>NZ_CP064939.1 GCF_015679185.1 Pedobacter endophyticus | reverse complement strand
CGAAGAACAATATGGCTGGAGAGTGCTCCAAGAATGTCCAAATGCATTAAGGATTTTAGATACCGAAGATTTACATTTCCTACGCAATGCCCGCGAGCAAAGTGACAAAAAGCAGGTGGCAGCAGACTTTTATTCGGACACTGCGAAGCGAGAAATCGCCTCAATTTTGCGTTGCGATTTATCGCTGATCATCTCCGAGGTAGAAATGAAAATCCTTACCGACGAATTTAACATCGATCGTTCCGTACTCCACTACCTGCCCTTTTTGGAGAAAGAGATTACCAACGAAACCGTAGAAAATTGGCTTAGTTATGATGCACGGGCCGACTTCATCTTTATCGGTAATTTCCTTCATGAGCCGAACTGGAATACCGTTCAGGTGTTAAAAACTAAGATTTGGCCAGCATTACGGAAAAAGTTACCCGGTGTAAGTTTAAATATTTATGGTTCGTATGCCACACAAAAAGTACTGCAATTAGATAACAAAAACGAACGATTTTTTATTAAAGGCAGAGCTACAAACGCCCGAGAAACGATTTCGCAGCACAAAATTTTACTTGCGCCCATTCAATTTGGCGCTGGTGTAAAAGGCAAATTTATCGATGCCATGCATGTTGGAACGCCATCTGTTACTACTACCGTTGGTGCAGAGGCCATGCGGGGCGCCCTTGAGTGGAACGGAATTATAGAAGATGATTTAGACACATTTATCCAAAAAGCCGTATCGTTGTATCAGGAAAAAACCGCCTGGCTCCTGGCTCAGCAAAATGGAATTAAAATCATCAATGAGCGATATTCCGCTCGCAAATTTGCAGGTCAGTTCATCGCTATGATTCAAAATATCGACCTTAAAGCACATAGGAAACGCAACTTTGTTGGGCAAATTTTGAACCACCACGCCTCACAAAGCACAAAATATATGTCGTTGTGGATAGCCGAAAAAAATAAGGCTAAATAATATTCCCTAATCTCTACCCCAGCTCCCGTCTTCATTTTTGAGTGCAATTTAATCACAACAAAGAGTCTACATCCGAACCAAGTTCAATCTGTTCAAAGGTGTTCCATTCAATCAAAATGTAAACAAGCGACAACATTGATCAATTTTTTTTACATTTTTTTCACAAATTTTATTAAAGTATCAATCTAATCTTTTACTTTACACAAAATTGTAAACCCAGCTACACAATTGAACAGGTATAAGGTTAGAATATCGAAAAAAGCTGCACTTAGCGAAATGAAATTTTACATTTCTGCTATGTTGGCGATAATTGCTTTCTGCTACATTTTCAACATTCGATTCGGAAGTGTTGCCTTTTACATTTTTTTGGCTTTCACCGTTTTTTTATCGTACTTCCTTGCGCATGGCATCAGAAAGCTGTTTCTCTTTTACACTTCATCCGAGATTATTATCTCAGAAGAAGGTATCGAGTTTACCAACGATAGGCTTTACAAGTGGCTAAACATAGAAAACTATAGCCTAAACTGTTTAAATCATCATTATGCAGATAAAAAGGGCGAAATTGAGATTGATGAATTTATCTTGCACATCGACCTGAAGGATTCCACAAGTCTTGACAAAAACCTGAGCATTAAAGAATTAGATACCTCTCCTACTGAAATTCTGTCTGTAATGAACAAATACTCGGGCAGTTCCGTAGGCAGTGACCAACAAAAAAAGAGCTCGGCAGGATAATCATGCTCAACGGGTTCTTTTGGAATTATAAAATCAGCAGTGATTTTTAGCGCAATACCAAGGAAAATAACAAAAGCGGTTCGCCGAATTTCACGTCGAAATGCAGCTAGATTTATTAAAATTTTGTTACTTTAGTTTCCTATTTGTAAGCTGGTTCTACCACGAAAATATGGAGTGGAGAAAAAATTTTGGATGGTAAAAACCAATTGAGGCGAAATCCGATTGTCATTTAAGCTTGATACTTAATTGATGCAACCAAAAAGAATCAACTCATACAACAATGCGAATTGGCCAGCCAGTTCATCAAATCACCTGAACTGTTACAAGAATTAATAACTTTTTGAAAAAAGAACAAATGATGAGCTTTGCTTAAACGTGCGAAGTTTAATTAACTATTACAACAATGAATGCATACTTTGCCCTTACCATTTTAATTTGCCTATCCGCAGCCTTTGCTTACGTAAACCAGCGTTTTTTAAAATTGCCGTTTGTAATTGGCTTGTTTTTACTTTCTACGGTACTTTCCTTAGTTGTAATCAGCTCGCGACTTTGGATCGATATTCCGATTGAAGATATAAAAGATTACATCGAGCACGCCAACATCGACAAAATTGTTTTAAACGTTTTGCTGGGTTTCTTGCTTTTTGCAGGGGCAATGCACACCAATTGGACTAATCTTAAACAACAAATCAGGCCAATAGCTACGTTTGCCCTCGGCGGGGTGTTGCTATCGACCGTAATTATTGCGTTTTTGTTTAGTGGTCTAACCAGTCTTTTCGACCTGAACATTGATTTTATTTATTGCCTGGTTTTTGGGGCGCTAATTTCACCTACGGATCCAATCGCTGTTTTGGGTATCTTAACCAAGGCCAATGTTCCTAAAAAGACAGAATATACCATTGTTGGCGAAAGCTTGTTTAATGATGGAGTTGGCGTTGTTGTATTTATTGTATTGATAGAAACCTTAAACACGGGAACTTTCAGTTTATCGCATTTTGGGTTCCTTTTTCTTCAAGAAGCCGTAGGCGGCATCATAATGGGCTTAATTTTTGGCTATATTCTTTACTTGTTGTTAAAATCGATCGACCATTATGAAACAGAAATTCTTTTAACGCTTGCGTTTGTAATGGGCGGCTATGGACTGTTTAATTTCATTCACATTTCGGGGGCATTGGCCATGGTTGTAATGGGCTTAATGGTTGGCAATTTCAGGCAAAAACTCTCCATGAGCGATACCACACAAGAATACATACACAAGTTTTGGGAGCTGGTTGACGTTGTGCTCAACGCGATTTTGTTTATTATGATTGCTTTTGTACTCGTAGTAATCGATTTCCAAACCAAGTACATTTTTATAGGCGTTATTTCGGTGTTCATTGTGCTGCTATCGCGGATTGTTATCGTTTATCTGCCTCATTTGGCTATTCCCCGATTGTTGAAACTGACCAATAAGGAAGCAAAAATAATTAGTTGGGGCGGTTTAAGGGGTGGGTTATCACTGGCTTTAGCACTTTCATTGCCTAATGGCGAAACAAAAAATATCATTTTGGTAGCTACCTATTTCTGCGTTTTATTTAGCATTATTATTCAAGGATTGACGATTGAAAAACTTGCCAAACAACCTTAAGCAAGCCGCTCATTATTAACATCAGTTGCCGCCTGCCA
Organism: Pedobacter endophyticus; assembly: GCF_015679185.1. Lineage (NCBI taxonomy): Bacteria > Pseudomonadati > Bacteroidota > Sphingobacteriia > Sphingobacteriales > Sphingobacteriaceae > Pedobacter > Pedobacter endophyticus. The sequence goes on along the minus strand of NZ_CP064939.1, from coordinate 5,422,712 downwards.
CCGTCAGATTTCTTTACCAACCCCGGCTCTGGTGGATTGGCAAGAAGCACAGTTGGGTGTTGTGTTTCATGACAATCTTTATGTGTTAGATGCCGTAAGTGGAAAACAATTTTTACCGGATGATCTATCGGGTATAAATTTATTGCCCGTTTACCAAAAGCAATTGCCTGTAAAAATTCAAGGTTTAGTGATTAAAGCGTGGGAAGAAAACGAATGATTGAAAAACTTGCGGTATATTAAGCATCTGATCTCCATCATTTTACTTGAGACTACAATATGAAGAATCGACGTTGTTTCGTGAAAAATATGCTTGCCGGTTCGGTTCTTCCGTTCATGAACCCGCTGAGTTTATTGGCTCAATCGAATAAAAAGGAAACTAAAAATTTTGCCGATCAATGGCAGTTTATTGGGCCATCCATTCAAGAGGCTGATTACCACGTGTGGGGAGCATCGCCGATAATAGATGAGCTTGGAAAAGTACATTTGTTTGCCGCACGCTGGCGAAAACGACACAAAGTAGACCCCGGCTGGCGCTCGCACTCCGAAATTGCACATTACATCAGCAATAACCCCGAAGGACCTTTTCAATTTTCGGATGTTGTGCTCAAAGGAACCGGAAAAAACACCTGGGATAAGTACGGGGCGCATAATCCAAACATCCATAAAGTTGGCGACGAATATGTGCTGCTTTATATCGGTAATTCAGATTACGCCCAACCGCCCCACCCCGCCAATCAGTGTATCGGAATGGCCATTGCCAAAAATTTAAACGGGCCGTGGAAAAAAGTAAATGTCGATGGTAAAATTCTAAATCCACCCACAAATAAAAATTACTGGAATTATAATGCCCGAAACGGGGTAAATAATCCGGCGCTGTTGCCTTACAACGGAGGTTTTTTACTGTATTTTAAATCGAATGGATATATGATGGGCCTGGCGGTGGCCGAAAGCCTAACTGGGCCCTACGTTCAGCTGCCCTTTCCGGTTACCAGAAACAATAAAACGATTGAAGATGGCTATGCTTTTTTATATAAGGATAAAATATGCATGCTTACGACGGATAATCACGGTATTTTGAAGAAAGGTGGTGGTATTTTGTGGAAATCGGACGATGGTGTAAACTTTAGTGAGCTTGAACCGGGGTTTAAACTTATTAACGAATACTTACCTCCAGGTGAAATTAAAAATCCGGTGTGGCATTACGGCTCGAAGGATTTAATGAAATTTGAGCGCCCGCAATTGCTAATGATCAACGAAAAACCTGCTTTTCTTTATCTTGCAGGTGGATGTAACATTTATGGCGGCGATACTACCGTTAATTATGTGATGAAATTTTTAGGATAGAGAGCCTTTATTACCAAAAGGAAAGAACTTTAAGCATTGAGGGGGGCTTGCCCCAATAGCAGCTCATCCTTCCCGAATCTTCGGGAGGGATCCTAATGTGCAAAAATTGGCTGCCTTGCATTAATCCCGTACGTACGGGACCGCCTGCGCGGGAATGACGGCGCAAGAACGGAAATGTGTTCACACCGTAAGGAAGCTCCGGCATAGGAAGATACCGTTCATGTTAGATAGCGGATAAAAGCGAAAAAGGGAACGTTTTTAATCGAGCCCATTATCAGTAAACTATCAATCGGCCTTCGGTCATTTCTTCCATGGCATACCGCAAACCTTCGCGGCCAAGGCCAGAATCTTTTACCCCGCCATAGGGCATGTGGTCTATCCTAAAGCCTGGAATGTTATTCATAATCACGCCCCCAACTTCTAATTCGTCGGTTGCCAGCTTGTAGTTTTTAAACGAATTAGTAAATACACCCGCTTGCAATCCATATTTCGAATCGTTTGTCATTTTTATAGCTTCCTCGAAACTACTAACACGCTCCAAAACCGCAACAGGACCAAAAACTTCTTCACTTACCACTTTCATCGAGCTATTGCTATTGGTAATTAGCGTGGGTTCGTATAAATTGTGTTCGTTACTTTTTATTGAGCCACCAACGAGCACTTTGGCACCTTTGTTTTTTGCCTCGGTTACCCATTCGTGAATCCTGTTTAAATGGCCTTTATCGATTATGGGGCCTACAGATACCTCGCCATCCTGAGCATCACCCACTTTTAACTTCTTAATTGATTGAATTAAAGCCGATTGAAAGCGATCGAATACCTTTTCGTGTACAAAAATTCTTTGTGTTGAGATACAAATCTGGCCGGCATACAAATAAGCGCCCTTTGCAATGCTATCGCTAATACTTTCAACGTCTACATCTTCATCAACAATTACCGAGGCATTGCCGCCAAGTTCCAACGTCACTTTTTTCTTTCCGCATATACTTTTCAAGTGCCATCCAACTTTATCGCTGCCGGTAAAAGAAAGTTTAGCCACGCGGTCATCTTTCACCAGTTTTTCGGCCACCGGAATATCGCAAACCAGTACATTGATTACGCCTGCTGGATAGCCCACTTCTTCCATCAGTTCGGCAAATGCAAGGCAGGTCAACGGCGCTTGTGGAGCGGGTTTTATCACGGTAGTACACCCTACGGCCAATGCCGGAGCAACTTTGTGCATCACCAGATTTAACGGAAAATTAAAGGGCGTTATACAAGCGACAACACCAACGGGAAACCGCTTGGTAAAGGCCGTTTTGCCTTCGCCAGCTCCCCAATCCATCGGAACCACCTCTCCGCCAAAGCGGGTTGCTTCTTCTGCTGCCAACCGCAAGGTGGTCAAACTCCTGTCTACTTCGTTAATAGCATATGAGCGTGGCTTTCCACCTTCGTTGATGATCAAGTTGATAAAGTCCTCTTTCTTTTCCTCTAATTTAAGGTACAGACTGTTCATCATAGCTGCACGCTTTCCTGCAGACCACTTCTTTGTAATTTCAAATGCTTCAAGGGCAGAAACAATGGCCGTTTCCATCTGAGTTTCTGTTGCATTCGGCAATTTTCCAATTTCCGTTCCTAAATATTTATCCAACACAATCTGGAAGGCTCCGTTTCCTGTTGTCTCCCATTTTCCGGCTATAAAATTATTGGATTGGTATTTTTTCATTGTATAATTTGATTTTGTTATGGAAAATTGCTTTAGTTTGGGGTTGGTGCTTTCGACCCAACGGCCGCGATCATTACAAAGCTATTGAGCGCTGCTTTTATCTAAACCCATCGAATTCGACGGATTTAGAATTGAGATTAGCCCTTCCCAAACTCGCCTTTGTTTAAATTGTTGATATTAATGTACAGCCGCTCTTCGGTAAAGATCTCAAAACTTTGTTTCATACTTTTAAACGGCCAAAAATAAGTGGCAGACCGTTCGCCAATATCATATTGAACGCCGTATAACGTGGCAAAGTTCCGATATCGCTCTTGGTTGTACAAGGGAGGATAAAGGAACCTGTTCTTTACCTGATCCCTTGTAATGCCCGGCACGGCAACCAGTTCATCTAAAAACTGTTTGCGTTCTCTGGTCAGGGTCAATTCTTCGTAAGCCGACCACTCTACCTTTTGCTGATGATTGCTGGCCACGTTTTCAAAATCGACAACAGGTGTATTCCCCGGAAAGAGATATACCGTTCGGTATTCGCCATGCTTATCAATAATGGTGATATTGTAACTCATGTGCGATGGAATCCTAAGTAAACAATCCACGGCCTCGGCCGTGGTTGTACAGGTTTCTAAAATGTAGCGCATAATCAGCGGTATTCCGAATCCGTTCGCACTTCGGTTCTTTCCGCCAAACGTTAACGAGATTGCCAGTCCATCGCCATTCATACCATCAAGCAGCCCCCAATTACAATCTGATGTTCCGATTACAGGTTTAAGCCAATTCGTTTTAAACACATTGCCCTCAAACCATTTCGGATTGTAATCGTAATTTCGAATAAGAGAGAACGGCGGTTTATTCCATGCCACCTGCGTACAACCGCTCATAAATGGGGGCGGGTTGTACATACTCAGGTAACGGGCAACTAAATCGCCGCCGCCTGCCAATCGAACTACCTCTTCGTAAATGGGCAATAATTCTGGCATGTATTTTTCCAACTGCTCTACACAGGTCAAATAACCAGAACGCGCCACCAGACTCTCTTGTAAATACCAGCTTTTATAATACGGCCAGGATTTATTGAAACACTTTTGCCACTTCTCTCCTACCTGATCTTCGTTTACACTTTGAAGTGAAATAAGCATATTTACATCATTTTAAAGCCAGCAGTTTCAGCTATTTCAGCTTCAACTACTTCCAATTGTGCAGCACTGGGGTCAATTGATGCGTATTTTCCTTTCATCGCGTCAATCCAAACCTTTGCCCTGTCTTTAAGTTCAAAATCGTCAGTCATTAACCTTCCTCTAAGCACAAGTATTCCCATGTCGGCACCTTCGTACAGGTAATCACCTTTACGGGTAATCCTTAAAAAGAACGCCTCATTCTCATCTTCAATTGCACGTCTGTGTGTGTCCATACGGTCATAAATAAACCCGCCATCGGCTGTCAACCTCCAAATACCCGATTTTGGTGCATCTGTTACCAGTTTAATGTTGTCTTCGGTATATTTAATTACCAATTGGCACCAATCATCAATGTTTTCCTTTTTTGCCCAACGAGCGTTAATGGCATTGACATCAATTTTGTAAGGCTGGTCCATCCATTCCAATAAGTGGAACATAAACAATGGCATATCGGCCAGCGCAAAAACGGCATGATTGGTAATTGAGCTAGCTCCTGTTATCCTTGGGTTCAATTCGCCCAAATAAATTTCGTCGTTATCCTGATCTATCAAAAAGTCTAACTCAAAATATCCCTTGTAGCCTTCTTTTTTTAACTGATCGCCAAATAACTGTGTATATTTTCTTGCTTTATCACGAATGGCTTTGGTAAATGCATCGGCATAAATTTCGTTTCCGCACCAACCGCCTTTATATGGCGTTAGTTCTTTAAAACCTACAAGCTCCGTCATTAGTGGAGCAACAATTGTTCCATGTTGCGTAACGCAGGCCTCAATAGCGGAGCCTCTGCAATTAATGCGTTTCATTACTTTAACCTCAACTTCTTTTTCAATCTCGTCGGCATATTTTTTATAGCTTCCCTCATCATTAATAAAGAATGTTGTATGCCCCGAATCGCCAAACGGCAATTGAATAACCAGGTCCGTTCCTAGCGCCTCTGCTTTTTTACCCAAGTCTGCATACGACGAAATTTTTGTCAACACGTAAGGAACACAAGGCACACCTGCTTTTTCGGCAATGCGGTTGGTGTTCACTTTGTTATCCATAAAATTCCGCATTTTTGCGGATGGAAAACAAACTTCGAGGTTGTTCTTTTTGGCTAGTTCTTCAGTGCGCTCATCAAACATTAAGAACAGTGCTTTTCCTCCATCGCCCCTGCTTTTTATATAATCTACAACCTCTTTGTGCTCCAAAAGGTAGTTATTAATATCTTCAATACTGGTAAATTCTTCGTGTGCCAACTCCTCTTGGGGAGAAAATACGTTCGGATGATCGCCATCGAAGCATTCTATGTAACAGATGAACTTAAATTTTCTAACCCATTCATCGGCGCCCAAAAGGTTAAAATTTGTGGCACTGATAAAATAAATCGGCTTTTCGTTCCTGTAAAAAAACCTGCGGATTTCGGGCAATCCTTGTAAAACTTCCTTTTTCTCTGTTTTTGTTACTGTATTTGTTTTGGTTATTGACATTGTTGGTGTTTTATGGTATTATATTAGTTAAATTTAGTTGCCGTTCTGTTCATAGCGCCTGCGCCCATCATGGCAGTAGCGGTCTTTTTCCTGTTGAGGGCCTTTTTGGTAAAAATTCTCAGCCCCAGTTCATCTCTATATCCATGAATTTCTTTTACATCGAGATTGATAAAAAACTCGAGTATTTCGTTGCTGAGTACTTGCCCGGGAACGAGGATTGGAAATCCGGGGGGATATGGAATTACAAAAGATGCGGACACAATCTCGCGGCCGCTTTCCAAGGCCTCTCTGCAATCTTCTCGTTTGATAAACTCACACTTCGTTTCGTCGTACGATAAGAAATAGGCTTCGCGGATGTTACCACCGGGTACACCGGGTACGGCCTGAAAAGAACTGTGGAAATGACTAAAATCGGGCAGTGGCGGCAGGTCTTCGGTTAAGGATTTAATATTTTTATTTACGATCTTCAACTGTACTTCGCTCATGGCTTCTCTTTCTTCATCTAGCTGATTGGCTATTTTTAACAACACGCTGATGAGGTAGGCGACCGAACTTCGGGTTGTTCCGATATTTGTCATAAAGAGTACCGAGTTTCTGGAAGTTTTATTGATCTGAATACCAAACTGATCCATCAGAAACTTATTTTTAAAGGTATCGCCATCAACACCAGTGCGGCCAATGTACAGGTTGATTTTTGTGGGATCTAACACAAACTCATCATTCGCCCAGGCTTCCTCCATTCGCGTCCATCCATCTTTGGCGTTGTAATATTCAAATATTCCCGACGTTCGGTACTCCTCAGGAATATTATTTTCAACCGTAAGCACGTCGAAATACTTTTTCAATCGCGGGTGCGTAACTATTTTCGAGCGCAGCACCATCGCCATTTCGATACTTTTCTCTACCATTTCATATCCTTCAAACATCACTTGTCTGCGGCCTGCGTCTAACGAAGCCAGAATTTGGTACGAAGGTGATGTTGAGGTATGGGTTTTATAGGCTTCGTGAAAGGAATCTTCTACTTTGCGCTTGAAAAGTTCATCGTAAATATGGATCATAGAACCCTGGCGAAGCGAGCTTAACGTTTTGTGTGTAGATTGGGTGGCGTAAACCCGTATTTTTACCAGATCGGGATCGGGCATTGGCACCGGATTTTCGGATTTTTTGTTTTCCTCAAACTCTTTGCGATAAGCTTCACTTTTGTATCTCTTTTGCAGCATCCGGGCCGAATACATGGCTGTGCGCTGTTTATATATGGGTGTAAAACCTGCAAATGCGAACCAAGCTTCATCCCAAAGAAAAATCATATCGGGTTTGATGGCTAAAATCTCGTGCATAACCTTCTGTACGTTGTACACGATTCCGTCGAAAGTGCAATTGGTAAGCAGCAGCATTTTTACGTTGCTTAATCGCCCTGCATTTTGCAATTTCAGCAGCCTGTGTTTAATCTCACTCAAAGGAACGGCACCATACATACTGTATTCTTCAACCGGATAAGAATCTAAGTACACGGGCAGCGAGCCCGAAAGCACCATACCGTAGTGATGCGACTTATGGCAATCGCGGTCAATCAAAACCAAATCCTCGGGCCTAACCAGTGCCTGGAGCACAATTTTATTGGCCGTTGATGTTCCATTGGTTACGAAAAAAGTATTGAGTGAGCCATAGGCTTTCGATGCCAGTTCTTGCGCCTTCTTTAACGGGCCCGTTGGCTGCAATAGCGAATCCAGCCCGCCGGTGGTTGCCGAGGTTTCGGCCAAAAAGATGTTCTTTCCGTAGAAATTTCCGAAGTCTTCAAGCCACGAGGATCTGAAAATAGAATTTCCCCTCGAAATGGGCATGGCGTGGAATACACCGGTTGGTTTTTTACTGTAATCTACCAATGCCGAGAAGAAAGGCGTTTTGTACCGCTCTTTAACGGCATGCAACACGCTCAAATGAATTTCCTGCAAATCTTCTGTTCGGTAAAAAACACGATTGAAACAGTCTAAAGTGCTATCGCTCAATTGCGACACCGAGATATCGGAAATGTAAAACAAATCGATTTCGGGACGCAGCAGTTTAATAATTTTCCCGAGGTTTAAACCCAGGTCGAGATTATCTGTTTCTTCAAGTTTTATCCCTTCGAGGCCAACGATAAACGACTGTATTGAGGTTAAATCGAGCGGTGATTTTTTATTGATGCCAGAACGGATAATGGCCGTTTGTATATTTGGATTAAACAATAAAGCGATGAGCGCATCTTCCAAATTGGAAAAAAAGATCACATCGTAGGTAAACTGGTCATTATCGGCTTTGAGCTGCTCAAACTTCGAGCGCACTTTCTCACGCTCCCCGTCGCTCAGGTCGTCAACAACGATTACCTCAAAGTAATTTTGCTTTTTGGGCTTCAGCAATTTGGCATCGCCCAGCATTTTCTTCCTTTTTTCGTCAGTTTCAGTAGCACCCCTGTTCGTTCTGTAGCTTTCGCTAATCAGCGACCGCACTACCTCCGAAATGGAATGCGTAAAGGCCGCATATTGGCCCTTTTTGTACATTTCTTCTAACGATTCGATGTATTTTACACCCGGATAGGCAAAGTAGTGCTCTATTGTTTTCAGCGCTACAAAGGAACTTGCAATCCGCTCGGTAAATGTATCCGGTGCTGAAAGCTCGAAATTATTTTTAGAGAAATGATTGGCTACCAGCTTCAGGTTGTTCCATGAGTCGCTGCGATATTGGGCAATATTAAAATAGTCTTTGGCTTTATACTTTTTGTTGTATGTTACTTCTTCGATCATCTACTAGTTGTTAGAATGAAGTGCCATTTTATTTCCTTCGCTATCGATAAATAGGGCGAAATATCCGGCAGTTTCATTAATTATTTGTTTGGGCATGAGCACTCTTCCTCCAGCGGGCTCTATTCTGTTTAAAACAAGATCGAGGTCATTGCCTCCGTTTAAATAAATTAGCAGTCCTTTATCGCTTGGCACCGAGCCCTCGCCAAAAATGATGGCCCCGCTTATTTCACTTTCGCCGGGAAAAAACGCCATAGAATAGCCGTTCATGAAATTGGTTTCCATGGTAATTTGATAGATGTAATTGTAAAAGTTTACTGCTCTTTCAAAGTTTAGTGCCGGTATTTCGAACCAGCTGATAAAGCTTCCGCTTATTTTTATTTCGTTTGTTTGTGGTCGCCTCGGCGGTGATTTCATATTGTGTCTTCATTTTTTAAGGTCAAAAAAAAATACGCATTGAAACCACTTTCAAATTAATTAATCATAAAACGCTAGGAGTTAGTTAGGCATGAACATGCGAAACCATAGAATTTTAAATTTGAAAGCGTGTAGTTCAATGATTGCATATCATAATGCAAACAATAGGGAGGGATTGGAATGAATATACGATTTTTTTTCGAAAAAACCGTATAAATTCTCAAAAATCGTCAATTAGCAACGCGATTTTTGAGATTTAGGCCGTTAACTAGCTGCAATACTACTATTACTGCGTTACCTTTTAAACTACTTCAAGCTGCTGAGCAATGTGGCCAGTTCAGCGGTTAGAATAATATCATTAAAACCTTTAGCCCTTAACCCGCGACAAAGTTGCATATCACCTGTCCATAGTTTGCCTTTCAATTGCTTTGTCAATGCGACAAATACCGCATCACTGGGATCAATTGTTTTCAGCTGGGCTTCGGTTTCGATTAACGTATTCTTTAGGATAAGGCGTTCGTCGATGAATTTGATTTTGTGAGTAAAGAGCTCTTCAAGTTCAAATAACTCACTATTTGTTAACTTTGTAATTTTTAGAAGTTTATGACGATGTCTTTGAATTTCAATTTTCAAGTAATTGCATGTAAAAAATTGAAAATGATGTTTAGAGTTTAAAATAATTTTTCCGATGAGACTATTAGAATTGAGAATTGCACTAAAAACAATATTTGTATCAACGATTATTTTCATTTAATCAGTTTGCCTCTATTTTCAGCCCACCATTTAGCATTGATATCATTCGCAATTTCATCTACTTCTTTTTGATCTGTGTTAAAATTTGATGTTAATTCTTTATATCGTGCATAATTCAAAATGTCTTGCAAATCTTCGGTATCCACAGAGGCCGCTATTCTTATAATTACCTCTTTATCTGTTCTTTCAACTAACATTGGCCTAAATATTTATTTTAATATTCTAAGTTACGATTATTTATGCTGATAATTAACACCATTTCTGTTGTAAAAATTGGCCTGGTCACAAAATTGCAGCGTGTATTAGGCATGCGTCTCAAAGCTCAGAGATTTAGTAAGGAGCCGCAAAGCTAACCCAACAATTGTTTTTGGCTATCTCTTAGCTTACTTGCGACAATTCAATTGACTTCGGCTGCTAATGCTTAAATACCAGGTTGCTGCATGTTATTGCCCGGATATTGACTAGCAAGTGCTTCCTCAATCTCTTTTAATCTGGTTGGCTTTGCCAATGGGCCAAGCTTATCCAGTTCTGGGTAAGTTCGTCCTTTTTCGTAGATATCAAACGCCACTTGCCTGTCTCTGAAACTTTTAAGTGGCTGACCCAATCTCAACAATCCATCTTCCCGGCTCTTTTTAACTCTTTCTAAATCGAGTTCGATCGGGATTAACTCGGGGCCTGTACTTGCTTTATATAAAACCCTTCCATCGGGACCACAAATAATCGAACGGCCTGTGCCGCCTTCTGCCAATCCGTTAATGTCAAAAACATAGCACTGGTTTGTGGCTGCAGTTGCCTGAACCAAGGCCAACTCAATATCCCTGTCAATCGTTCCGGTTAATGTTGGGTGAATAATCACTTCAACGCCGTTAACGGCCAATGTTCGGGAAGTTTCCGGGAACCACATGTCGTAACAAATAGAAAGACCAAACTTGCCGATTCCGGGAACATCCCACATTAAGAATTGATCGCCTCCGGTTACGCCAACCTCATAAGGATAGAAAGGAAACATCTTATCGTATCGGCCTACAATTTCGCCGAGGGGATTAATTACAATTGCAGTGTTAAATATTTTTCCGTCTCGCTTGTAAAACATGCTGCCGGGGATGAGCCAGATGCCGTAACGTTTGGCAATTTCCTGAAATTCGAGCTCATCGTTATTAGGATATTCTTGTGCGTAGTAAGTGAGTGGGCCGTATGCGCTAAGTTCGCTAAATACCACCATTTGTACCCAGGGGTAAACGGAGCACATTACGTCGATTTTATGTTTCATCAACGGGATATTTCGCTCGTTAGCTGATACGTGCATTTGGATGCCTCCTATTGAAAATGGTTTCATTGTTGTTGTTTAAGTTTTTAATTGTTTCGTTTGGGCGTGTTATGCCGACTTGTACTTAGGCTGCTGGCAGCCTGTTTTCGATAACGGTAAACCGCTTGCCAATACTTTAAGCATTTGCAGGGTTATGCGGTTAGTTTGGTTAATTCGCCTTCAATAATGTCTAATCCCTTATTTAAAAGCTCTTCGGAAATAACCAAGGGAACGAGAATCCTCAAAACATTTTTGTAAAGGCCGGCCGAGATTACTATTAGTCCTTTTTCGGCACAGGCTTCAACCAATTTGGTACAAAGCTCGGTATCGGGTTGTTGAGGGTTGTTGTTTTTAACAAATTCCATCGCTAACATAGCGCCAAGCCCCCTAACTTCGCCAATTTGAGGGTATTGGGATTTTAATTTATCGAACCGCTTGCTAACAATGTTGCCCACATTTTTTGCCTTTTCGTTGAGGTTAATCTCTTCCATGTATTTTATAGTGGCCAACGATGCAGCACAGGCCAAGGGGTTGCCGATGTATGTTCCGCCGACGGTACCGGGAGCGGCCGCATCCATCACTTCTTGTCTTCCGATTACAGCGCCAATGGGCAAGCCCGATCCCATCGATTTTGCCCAGGTGGAGATATCTGGCTGAACATCGAAATGTTCTACGGCTCCCCATGCAGCTGTTCTTCCAAATCCGGTTTGCACTTCATCAAATATTAACACAATACCGTATTTATCGCAAATTTTGCGCAAACCTGTTATGTACGCTTTTGGCGCTACGGTGAAGCCACCCTCGCCTTGCACCAATTCGATAATTATGGCTGCAACATCCTGATGACTAACGTTTGTTTTGAAAAATTCCTCGAGCTTTTGCAGTTCATTGACTACAAATTCGCTTTCGGCCTTTCCGGCTCCGTTTTTGTAAAAATCGGGATAATCGATGCGGTATACTTCCGGGGCGAACGGTCCGCAACCATTAGCATACGATGTTTTGGAGGTCAGCGTCATAGCCATTAAGGTGCGGCCATGAAAAGCGCCGGTGTAACAAATAACAGCGCTACGCTTTGTTGCTTGTTTGGCAATTTTGATGGCGTTTTCTACCGCCTCTGCACCTGTACTTACCAACATGGTTTTGCCCTTTCCGCCATGCGGGAAAATGCTGTTCAGTTTTTCGCATAACGCAATGTACGGTTCGTAAGTAACCACATTAAAACTGGTATGAATATATTTTTGCGCCTGTTGAGTAATAGCGTCAATTACAGGCTGAGGGCAATGGCCTGCATTAATTACGCCGATTCCCCCGGTAAAATCGATGAGTTCGTTTCCATCTACATCAATAATAATTGCCCCTTTTGCCGATTGTACAGTGGCGGTATTAAAAACCCCTACTCCATTGGCCACCGCATTTCTTCTGCGTGCCAAAAGCGCTTCGCTTTTTGCTTTATTCATAAAATGAAATAAATTACTTTATCGTTTCGTTAGGTTCTGCATCAGTAAATTGAGCAGATAGTAGTGTAAAAAACTACTTTTATAAAGGGAAGTGCCCAAATATAACACATCTATTTTAAATAGTTAAGTTATGAGCTTCTTTTTGTATCACTTCAAGCAAAAATGATTTGAAGGGTTTGGAAAGGGGTAAAATAGCAGGACCACCTTAGCGGCCGCTAATCGAGTTAGAAAAGAAATTTCGACTGAACGATTTTATTTAATAAGCGATTTGCAGATCGATTTGATCAATCCCGGGCCTTCGTAAATAAAACCTGTGTAAAGCTGAATCAAACTGGCCCCGGCGTCGAGTTTCTGTTGTGCATCCTTTGCCGAGTGGATTCCGCCCACGCCAATAATGGGAAATGCCTTGTTTGATTTTTCTGAAAGATACCTGATTACTTCGGTTGAGCGTTCTTTTACGGGCTTGCCACTTAAACCGCCCAATTCTCCGGCCAAACTTTTATCGGTTGCAAGGTTTTCTCTGCTGATGGTTGTATTTGTGGCTATAATTCCTGCAATATTGGTTTCGGCAACAATTTCTATAATGTCATCGAGTTGCGCATCGGTTAAATCAGGAGCAATCTTTAGTAAGATCGGTCGCGAAATGTCGTTTTTTCCGTTGCGTTGCTGCAGTGTGTTCAGTATTTTTTTCAGTGGTTCTTTTTCCTGCAATTCTCGCAACCCCGGGGTATTGGGCGAGCTTACGTTTACTACAAAGTAATCTACAACATCAAATAACCTGTCGAAACATTTAATATAATCGCTAACGGCATCTTCGTTTGGGGTGGCCTTGTTTTTGCCAATATTGCCGCCAACCACAATTTCGGGGTGCTTATCTTTAAGCAAGCGCAGGCGTTCTGCCATCACATCAACACCTTTATTGTTAAAGCCCATCCGGTTAATTAGTGCCTGATCGCTCGGTAAGCGGAACATACGTGGCTTATCGTTTCCGGGTTGCGGCATCGGCGTAACGGTACCGACTTCGATAAAGCCAAATCCCAAATTACTAAGTGCCTCTACATATTCGCCATTTTTATCAAAGCCCGCGGCCAAACCAACGGGATTGCGAAACTTAATGCCAAAAACCTCTTTTTCGAGCCCTTTAATATGTACATCGAAGCTACTGCGAATGATGGTTTTTCCGAGCGGAAACTTGTCATTAAACCACTTCAGACGCTTCACTACGAAATAATGTACATTTTCGGGGTCAAACTTGAAAAATATTGGTTTAATAAGGCGATACATGGCAACGAAGATAAATAAAATATGGAAAATGTAAAGGTGGAAAATGTTTAAGCGTATTTACCGCAAGATGCTTTCACATTTTCCACCATTTTGCCGCATTTACTTTCTAGTACGCTGCTGTAAACTGCTCTTGGTGGTGGGCATTGTTTTCGAGCTCATCGGCCAATACGATTGCCAAATCTTCTACAGATAAGATCGACCGGCCTTCGTCGTTAAAAACCGGTGAAGTTTTACCTAAACGATAGTTTCCGGTGCGGCCAATGGTAATGCCCTGGTGCATTTCAATCGCCGGGCTAAAAAACAACCAGTCTAGTTCTTTCTCCTGCTTTAACGTGTTGAAATAATCTCTCACTGCGGATGCGCCAGGATAGATTTCTTTGGGAAACTGAGGCCCATCGACCAACTGGTTCCCATCGATTTGTAATGTACCGGCTCCGCCGATAAAAATGTAACGTTTTACGCCTGATGCCTTAACCGCTTTTTGAATGGCCTCCGCTCCTGCAATTGTATCATTGTACAGATTTGGATTTGTCCAGCCGGCGTTAAATGCGCTGATCACGGCATCAGCACCTTTTAAAGTTTGGGCTAATTTTTCAATATCCAGAACATCAACCGCTGCTTTGGTTACTTTTTCGTTTGTGCTTTCGATTTTTTCTGTATCGCGGGCAATGGCGATTACTTCATTTCCACGATTTACCAATTCGTTCAAAAGGGCTTTGCCTACGAATCCGGAGGCGCCAATTAATGCTACTTTCATATTCTTTTGTTTTAATTTTAATTCCCTTTGGGAGTGATTATACTGATATTTTATTAGTTCATTGGTAATTAAGTCATCCGATGAATATAGGCAACACGCAGATATTCATCGGATGACTTCAGATGATTTATCACTAAATTGTAACATATTTTATTACAGTTAATTTTAAAAAAATTTATTTAAACTTCTCAGCAAAATCCGCTAAAGTTTGCGTTGATAAGTTGTCTATTAAGGCGTTTTCTGCGTCGTTGTACAACGAATTTAAGTGCTGACTGATTTGCTTTCCAATTGGACACTTCGGGTTGGGCTCATTTTTGCTTCGCCCTAAAACGTTGTTGTTTTTTACTGCCTTGTAAACGTCGCCCAGGTTGATGTCTGCAACTTTTTTTGCCAAAAATGAACCTCCCCCCTTTCCCTCCTTGCTATCGACGAAACCATGCTTGCGCAAGTTCATAATTTCCTTGCGTACTAAAACGGGGTTTATATTAATACTGCCAGCCAAATATTCCGAACTTACCAAGGCACCTTTTGCATCATCGAGCAAGGTTAATATGTGTAAGGAAATTGGAAATCGACTGTTGTTCATTCTGTAATTATTTTTATTACAGTACAAATGTAAGGAGATTTTTATGAAATGCAAATTTATTTTAATGGGAGGCTTGTCTGTCCGTTGACTGAAGTCAACGGCAATGAATGGATGGCGCCTAACTTTCATGGCGGCCAGACAGGTAAGTTGCTTTAAATCCATACCATTGACTGAAGCCAACGGCAATAAAATCGACGGCAATGAAAGTGACTATTTTTGCTTCTCAAATCCTTTAAAAATCCAGTTACATCAAGGTTATTTCCTATTTGAACTTCAAGCGAAAAAAAGCCTTTAAAATTCGTACTTTTGCAGCCGAAATGATTTCAATAAATAATTTAACATTCCTAATAGGCTCGAGGGCCTTATACGACGAAGCGAACTGGCACATTAAACCTGGCGATCGTGCCGGACTAATTGGGGCCAACGGAACGGGAAAATCGACACTTTTAAAGTTAATTGTTGGAGACTACGCACCGAGTTCGGGCACGATTTCAATGTCGAAAGATTTAAAAATCGGCTATCTGAATCAGGATTTGCTTTCATACGATTCTCACCATAGCATTTTGCATGTGGCCATGGAGGCTTTTGAGCGCCAAAACCAGTTGCATGATGAAATTGAAGAGTTGCTTAAAAAAATCGAAACCGACTACAGCGAGGAGGTTTTGTACAAGTTAAGCGACAAGCAACAGGAATTTGAGGCTTTGGATGGTTACAACATCGAGTACAGGGCAAACGAAATTTTGGCCGGACTTGGTTTTAGCACCGCTGATCAGCAGCGTCCGCTAAACACCTTTTCAGGAGGCTGGCGTATGCGTGTGATGCTTGCGAAAATCCTTTTGCAAGATCCTGACATTTTGCTACTGGATGAGCCGACCAACCACATGGATTTACCATCGATTAAGTGGTTGGAGACTTATTTAATGGGTTTTGAAGGGGCAATTGTTATTGTATCTCACGATAGGTATTTTCTGGATAAAATCGTAAACCGTACGGTAGAATCGCGTAAAGGAAAGTTAACCGTCTATGCGGGCAATTACAGCTTCTATGTTGAGGAAAAAGCTTTGCGTGGCGAGATACAGAAAGGCGAGTTTAAAAACCAACAGGCCAAAATAAAGCAGGAGGAACGCTTAATTGAACGTTTCAAGGCCAAAGCATCGAAAGCGAAAATGGCGCAATCGCGTATGAAGGCTTTAGATAAAATGGAGCGTGTTGAGGATGTTGATGATGATAACCCAACGGTTAACTTCAGCTTTAAATTTACCAAGCCATCTGGCCGGCACGTAGTACGTTTGGAGCATGTAACCAAACATTATCCAAACGTTCATATTTTGGAAGATGCGGAGGCTGTGATTGAAAAAGGCGATAAAATTGCCTTAATCGGTGCCAATGGTAAAGGTAAATCTACCTTGCTTAGAATTATCGCGGGCACGGAAAAATTCGATGGTATGTGCGAAACCGGGCACAATGTTACGACAACCTTTTTCGCTCAACACCAGTTGGAATCGTTGCACCTTGGTAATTCGATATTGGAAGAATTACAGGCCTTTGCGCCGAAGCACTCTGATACGGAATTGCGCAGCATTTTGGGCTGTTTCTTATTTACCGGAGACGATGTGTTTAAGAAGATCAAAGTACTTTCCGGAGGCGAAAAATCGCGTGTGGCATTGGCCAAATCGTTAACAACAGATTCTAATTTCTTGATTCTGGATGAGCCCACCAACCACTTGGATATTCAATCGGTTAATATATTAATTCAGGCTTTACAGCAGTTTGAGGGAACTTTTATTGCGGTTTCTCACGATAGGTACTTCCTTGATAATGTGGCTAACAAGATCTGGTTCATTGAAAATGAAAAAATAAAACAATATCCTGGTACGTATGCAGAATACGAAGAATGGAACAGTAAACGGGTAATTCCTGCTTCGAAGCCCATTCCGGTTAAGATGCCCGAAAAAGTAAAGGAGGAGCCAAAGCCGGCAGCCCCAAATACGGCCAACCAGCTAAAAAAGCTGAACGACGAATTGAAAAAGACGGAAACACTAATTTCCGATCTGGAGGCAGCTGTAAAAAACATCGAAGCGGAACTTGCAGATGAAAATGTATATGGTAAAGCCGATAAACTGGCCGAAACAAACAAACGTTACCTTGCCACAAAGCAAGATTTAGATAACAACCAGGCAAAATGGGAAACCCTGGCCGCTGAAATTATGGAATTGGAAGGTTAAGGTATTTTGAAAACCCCATCCAATTAAAGTTGGTTTTAAGGCAAAACCTATAGCCGCCCTCTCCAAAAGAGAGGGCGCTAAGGCCAATGCTTTAAACCCATTCTGTATGCAAGCGGATTTAAACCATTTCCTATGTTTCCCTCCTTTTGGAGAGGGACCTGCAGAAAAGAACAAAACCCACAACCTTTGATAGGGAGAGGCTTAAACTTTAACAAAGAGCGTCTTTTATCTGTGGTTAATTCGCTGTATTTTTAGCCATGCAAAAAATAATCGCAATCCTTTTATTTTTCTCGTCTACCCAAATATTTGCTCAAAGCGACAAAACTTTTGTAAACGAGAATAAAATTTACCTGCCAAATATCAAAACCGTTTTATGCTACAACAGCAGCAAAGAACAAAGTTTACCCGTTATTCAGCTTAACGCGACCGAAAAAATCTTCTTTTCTTTTGATGATTTATTGGGTGGCACAAAAAACTATTGGTACACGATTGAACATTGCACGGCCGATTGGCAAACTTCTCGAATATCGACAGCCGACTATCTGCAGGGATTTGATAGCGACAGAATAATCGATTATCGCTATTCGACCAACACCGCCAGAAAGTACACACATTATGAGTTGAGCTTGCCAAATAGCCAGGTACAGCCCAAAATTGGTGGCAACTATATTTTAAAGGTTTATCTAGATGGCGATAAAAGTCAACCAGTGATTTCTCAACAGTTTTATGTTGTTGATAATCAGGTAGCCATTGCTGCCGAGATTACTAATTCTCTTCAAGTTGCCGATCGCAATGCGAAGCAGAAGATAAACTTTACCATTAACCATTCAATAGCCATCGCAAACCTGTATCAGGATTTAAAGGCGGTGGTTCTTCAAAACTTTAATCAGAAAACTGCTCAGATTAACACCAAACCGGCCTTTGTTCGACCCAACCAACTGGTTTACAACGACCTAAAAACAAATGATTTCTGGGGCAACAACGAATTTAGAAAGTTCGATACCAGGAGCCTCCGGTTTAAGGGCGATAATGTGAAGAATATTTATCGGGATAACGAGTCGGTTAATGTTGCACTTTTTCAAGATGCGCCACGGAATGCCGAGGCTTTCGCCAATCAGTACGATGAAAATGGCAACTTCTACATTCGCAATACCGACGGCAGGGATGATCAGACGGAAGCAGAATACATGGGCGTTCTTTTTACCTTAAATGCCCCGGCGCCGAATGCGAATGGCGAAGCTTACATTGTTGGCCGTTTTAACAACTTTACGCTAAGTAAAGAGAACAAAATGCTTTACGATGCCGGCCTGAAACAGTTTTATGCAAACGTAATGCTGAAGCAGGGCTTATACGATTATGAGTACGCCTGGTTTGATAATGAGACAAAAACACTGGAAAGCCTACCGTTCGAAGGTTCGTTTTTCCAAACCGAAAACAGCTATCAGATTTTTGTTTACTACCGCCGTCCGGGTGCACGATGGGAAACGCTAATCGGTTATACCAATTTGAGCAACAGACCAACCGATAGGAGATAAATCCTTTTAGTTGCTAACAAAAGCAACAAACACAACTTTATTGTTACATAATTCTTCTTTGATTTAGCGGCGGTTACTTACTTTAGTAATCAGATTACTGAGTAAACCACAAATGCTTTCTGCAAGCATGCTAACCAACTATTATGTTAAAGAAAATTTTTGCTCTTGCATTAATTACCGTTTTACATGGGCAAATGATTCACGCCCAAAGCTTAAAATCATACACTCAAACTATTAATGGAACCAACCTGGCTTTCGATATGCAAGCCATTCCCGCGGGCAGTTTTAAGATGGGCACCAAAAACGGCAAGCCCGACGAGCAACCCGTTCACGATGTAAAGCTTGATGCCTTCTGGATCGGAAAATATGAAGTGACCTGGGATATCTTTGAGCCTTTTCTGTACCGCGATTACGAAAAACAGGCGAGCACCTCTCCCATTTCGGCTGAAGTAGATGCAGTTACCCGACCTACCAAACCTTATTTGGATATGACTTTTGGCATGGGGAAAGAACACCAGCCGGCCGTTGCAATGACACAGTACAATGCCATTCAATTTTGCAAATGGCTCTACGTTCGTACAGGCGTTTTTTATCGCCTCCCAACCGAAGCCGAATGGGAATATGCCTGCAAGGCAGGGACCAACACCGCTTATTCATTCGGAAATGATGTTGCAAACTTGAAAGATTATGCCTGGTACAAGGAAAACAGCGCAAACAAAACGCATCAGGTTGGGCAAAAGAAACCGAACGCATGGGGTTTATTTGATATGCACGGAAACGTGAGCGAATGGACCTACGACCAATACATTGCCGATTTTTACAGCCAGGGTAAAGATAAAACTTTGGAAAACCCCGTAGCAATTCCCGATAAATTGTATCCGAATGTTGTTCGGGGAGGCTCTTATGATGAAACACCGAACAATTTGACTTCTACGGTAAGGCTGGCTTCTGATCCGGCCTGGAAACAGCTCGATCCACAAATTCCAAAAAGCAACTGGTGGTTTCCGGAGGCACCTTTTGTGGGCATGCGACTTGTGCGCCCCGCTAAAACGCCATCGAAAACAGAAATTGACGCTTATTATAATAAACAACCCATCAAAGATTTTTAATACAACAACCTGTATAAACCTCGAAATGAAAAAAGAACCAAACACACAAGAAAGAAGAGATTTCCTTAAAACCTCGGCGCTACTGGCGGGAGGTGCACTATTAAGTAGTATTCCACTTGCTGGCGCCTATGCATCGGGCAGCGACACGATTAAAATTGCCTTGATTGGCTGTGGCGACAGAGGCACGGGGGCCGCGTTTCAAGCATTAAGCACTAAGTTTAACTTAAAACTGGTGGCCATGGCCGATGCTTTTCAAGATCGACTGGATAGCAGCTATCAATCGCTGAGCTCGAAGTTTGCAGCTAAAATGGATGTGCCAAAAGAGCGTCAGTTTGTTGGCTTCGACGCCTATTTAAAGGCAATTCCGCTGGCTGATGTAGTTTTATTAGTAACGCCGCCGGGCTTCAGGCCCATTCACTTTGAAGAGGCTGTTAAGCAAGGCAAGCACGTTTTTATGGAAAAGCCCGTTGCGGTTGATGCGCCGGGAATTAGAAAGGTACTGGCCGCGGCAGAAGAAGCCAAAAAGAAAAAACTAAATGTGGTTGTGGGCTTGCAACGCCGTTACCAAAGCAATTATCGTGAAGCAATGAAACGCATTCAGGATGGTGCCATTGGCGATATTGTTTCTGGGCAGGTGTATTGGAATAGTGGCGGCGTTTGGGTTCGTCCGCGTACGGCCAACCAAACGGAAATGGAATATCAAATGCGCAACTGGTACTATTTCAACTGGTTATGCGGCGACCACATTGTAGAGCAGCATGTTCACAATATTGATATTGCCAATTGGATTACCGGTCAGCACCCTGCATCGGTACAAGGAACGGGTAGCAGAGCCTGGCGCACCGGGAAAGATTACGGAGAGATTTATGATAACCATGCCAACGAGTTTACTTACCCAAACGGAGTTGTAGTGTATAGCCAGTGCAGGCATTTCGAAGGAACGAGTAACCGGGTCGACGAAAGCTTTCAGGGCACAAAGGGTAAGGTTTACTTATCGGGTGGAAACCAGGCCATTCTTTGGGATGCCAATGGAAAAGAAATTTATAACCACAACACCAAAGGCAATGCCAACCCTTACCAAACTGAGCACGATGAACTTTTTGAGGCCATATCGAAAGGTGAATATAAATTTACCAATGCCGATTATGGGGCAACAACAACTTTTTCGGGTATAATGGGTCGTTATGCAACCTATTCTGGGCAAACCATTAAATGGGATGAAGCATTGGCGGCAAATAACAGTCTGCTGCCCGAACGTTTTGCATGGGATGCAAATCCTCCGTTAATGCCCGATGCCAACGGATTGTATCCTGTGCCAATGCCGGGAAAAACTAAAGTTTTATAAGCCAATATGTATCGTTTTCTGTTCCTTTGCTTACCCCTGTTTTTAACCTTTGTTAATGCTGACGAAATCAGGCAATATAAAATCAGCGGTTTGGCACAAGGAACGGATTACAATATCATGTATTATGCCAGCGATAGTGTTGCCACGAAGAAAGGAATTGATAGCCTATTGGCCGAAATAGACCAATCCATGTCGTTATACAAGCCGGGCACCTTAATTAACCAATTCAATGCTGCCCAAAAGGATATTAAAACAGATCGCTATTTAAATGACGTGTTGAAGCGGAGTTTTGAAATTAACCGCGATACGAAAGGAATTTTCGACATTACAGTTGCACCGTTGGTACAAGCCTGGGGCTTCGGCCCAAAATCGACTTCGAAAGAACCGAGTGCCGCCGAAATTAAGTCGATTTTAAACTGTGTGGGGATGAAAAATATCTCCTTAAAGAATGGAATTTTAAGCAAGATGAAACCCTGCATCCACATCGATTTGAATGGAATTGCACAAGGTTATAGTGTCGATTTACTGGCCAATTACCTGATATCAAAAGGCGTTAAGCGCTTTGTGGTAGAGTTGGGCGGAGAAATTAGGATCGCAGGGCCAAAACCGGATGGCTCACCAATGAAAATTGGCATTGAGGGACCCGATAGAAACGATGAACCAACCATTAGGCATATTGCAGCTTTAAACAGTGGTGCTATTACTACTTCGGGTAACTATCGCAAATTTCATCAAAGCGGCAAGAAAAAGATTTCGCATTTGATAAATGCACAAACGGGCTACCCTTTGGCCAATGAAATGATTAGCGTAACGGTTTATGCGAAAGATGCTATTACGGCCGATGGATATGATAATGCACTCATGAGCATGCACTTAACCGAGGCGCTTAAGTTTGTAGAAGAAAGAAAGGATCTGGAAGCCTATTTTGTGTATCACGGCAAAGATGGGTCGATTGCCGACACCCTATCTACAGGGTTTAAGAAAATGTTGAAGGATTAACGCAAAGTGGCAACAGGCAGCTAACTTCATCTTAAACAGATACGAAAACATGAATAAAGATTAACTAAATTAGTTTTTAAGCAATAAACACCAGCAAATGAAAAGAAGTGAATTTATAAGAAACAGCTTGTTAACCGCAGGCGCCATTACTACGGGCACAGGTATTGGCAGCGCCTTTGCTGCCGGAAGTAAAGACGATAAAGCGTTGGCCGACAAAGTTTTTAATTTAGACTACGCTCCTCATCAGGGCATGTTTGAAAGTCATGCCGGCAAGAATTTTCTCGATCAGATTCAGTTTATGTACGATAAAGGCTTTAGATCGATAGAAGATAATGGCTACCTGAATCGATCTATTGAGGAACAGGAAAAAATCGGCAACTTGCTTTCGAAGCTCGGAATGAGAATGGGTGTTTTTGTTGTAGACGGTGGCGACAACTGGAAAACTTCGTTGACAACAGGCAAAAAAGAATTTAAGGACAAATTTGTTGAAACCTGTAAAAAATCGGTCGAAGCGGCTAAACGTTGCCATGCCAAATGGCTAACGGTTGTGCCCGGTTTTTACGAACGCAAGCTCCCCTATGGCAACCAGTTTGCAAACGTAATTGATGCGATGCGTGCAGGCGCAGAAATTTTTGAGCCACATGGCTTGATTATGGTATTAGAAACGCTGAGCGATACACCAGAATTATTTCTTCAGCAAACGAACGAGACGTATGCCGTTTGTAAGGCTGTAAACAGTCCTTCCTGCAAAATTCTGTACGATATTTACCATATGCAACGAACTGAAGGAGATTTAATTAAAACGATGGATCGATGCTGGGATGAGATTGCTTACATTCAAATTGGTGATAACCCCGGCAGAAAGGAACCTACCACCGGCGAAATAAACTACAAAAACTTATTTAAGCACCTGTACCAAAAGGGCTACAAAGGCGTAATGGGCATGGAGCACGGAAATTCGAAAGGTGGCAAAGAGGGTGAATTGGCAGTCATTGCCGCTTACCGACAAGAGGACAATTTCTTGTAGGCGACCATTTCTGATCGAGATTTCTAATCTCGACCTAACTAGTACTGGATTTAAATCCAGAGCTAAAAACTAATATATAGTCATCGGATGAATATAATATGTTGCCTATTATTCATCCGATGACTATTGAAAGCTGCCGCCGCTGGTCGAGATTTCTAATCTCGTCCCACCAAATACTGGATTTAAAATCCAGAGCTAAAAACTAATATATAGTCATCGGATGAATATAATACGTTGCCTATTATTCAACCGATGACTATTGAAAGCTGCCGCCGCTGGTCGAGATTTCTAATCTCGGCCCACCTAATGCTGGATTTAAAATCCAGAGCAAAAAACTAATATATAGTCATCGGATGAATATAGTACGTTGCCTATTATTCATCCGATGACTATTGAAAGGTGCCGCCGCTGATCGAGATTTCTAATTTCGACCTAACTAGTACTGGATTTGTAATCCAGACCTAAAAAAGTTGTTAATCGAAATTAGCTTTTCAACACCCAAACCGATACACTTCCTGCGTCGCACTGAAACTCCGCCCATCCGTTTTCATCAATGATTACCTCTTGTTCTCTATGGCCTAAAGCATCAACAAAAGTTTTTCCGGCGAAACGCTGGCCCATTTCCATTTGTTTAAAGCCTTCCTCGCCGGTGCTTAGCAATACCGCAAGGCCGCTGTTCTCGTATTCATCATTCCCGGCCCTTGTCCATCCTACGCAGTTATTATGATCGAAATAATCGCGTTGTTCGCCGTAAGCTAAGCTCGCCCTCATCTTACTCATCACCTCTACCTCGGGCAAAATTGCCAGTTGGACGTGACAATCTTCTCCCTGATTATCTTTATCGTCATAAATTCCACCATATAAGTCGGGGAAAAACAAACAAGGAATTCCTTGCTCGCGAAGCAGGATAATGGCATAAGCAATTGGCCTAAACCAGAATTCTACATAACTTTCGAGTGCCTGAAGTGGCTGCGAATCGTGATTATCGACAAAAGTTACGGCTAACTCAGGCGAAATTGCCAGTAACGTGTTATCAAAAATGGTACGCATATCAAAACCATTTCCGTCTTTACTCGCCAGAAAGAAATTATGGTGCAGCAAGGAATCGAAAATTTGAACCTTCCCCTCCATCAACCTGATGTATTCTTCTTGCGATTCCGTATTCTCCACGTTCCAGTCTTCAGCAACAACAAAAAATTTGCGCTGGTACTTTTCTTCCAGATGGTCAATCCACTCTTTTATGAAATCAGGATTGATGTGTTTTACGGCATCTAACCTAAAACCGTCAATATTGGTGGTATCAACAAGCCACTCGCCCCAATATTTCAATTCCTCAACAACCGATCTGTTTCTGTAATCAATATCATTAAACATTAAATAGTCGTAGTTTCCCAGTTCCGTCGATGGAACCTTTTCGAAGCCCTCGTCACCGAAGTTTTGAATTACATAAATGGCAGTTTCTTTACGGTCTTCGGCCCAATCTACACCGCTAAAGCATTGCTTATCCCAGATAAACTCCGAATACTTGCCTGCACGGTTTGGAAAGGTGAATTTTGTCCAGGCTTCAATTTCAAAAACATCGCTGGTAAATTCATTTCTATCGTTTGGGTTTACCGTTCTCACCTGAATTTTCTCCAGTTCATCGCCACCAGCCTTGTGATTAAAAACGATATCGGCAATAGCGTTGATGCCTTGATCTTGCAGCGCCTTAATGGCCTTCAGGTAATCTGCTTTCGATCCGTAACGGGTATTTACACTTCCTTTTTGATCAAACTCGCCAAGGTCGAATAAGTCATAAACATCGTAACCCACCGAATATCCACCCGTGCTGGCCTTATATGCAGGCGGGAGCCATACGCCCGTTACACCAATCTCTTTTAAATGAGCTGCCTCGTTTGCAACTTTTGTCCATAAATTTTGATCTTCGTTATAGTACCAATGAAAATATTGGATAATAGTTAGGTTTTGCATTAATTCGATTTTAAGATTAGATAACAGGAGAAGGTATCAATTGTTTGAGTTGAACATAGCCTAAAGTAGATGAGCGGCTTAGCTAACCGACAACATTGGGGCCAAATTATATTTCCGATGGCATTTTGACTTACAATTTATGTACTTTTGCGCTATAATATGAGCTTGAAAAAGAAATTTGCCAGAGAGAGTTTTACCATTATGAATGAGCTGGTGTTACCAAACGATACCAATACGCTGAACAACTTAATGGGTGGGCGTTTGCTTCATTGGATGGATATTGCAGCCGCAATTTCGGCCCAAAAACACTGTAACCGCATCGTTGTAACTGCTTCGGTAGATAACGTTTCTTTTAAACATCCGATAAAACTTGGCGATGTAATTACGATTGAAGCGAAGGTAACCCGTGCTTTTAATACCTCGGTTGAGGTGAGGCTCGATGTTTGGGCCGAAAACATTCCGAGTGGAGCCCGCCAAAAAAGCAACGAAGCCTATTACACCTTTGTTGCCCTTGATCAAAGTGCCCGAACCATCCCCGTTCCAGAACTGGTACCCGAAACGCCCGAAGAGATTGAATTTTTTCAGGGTGCTTTGCGCCGCAGGCAACTGCGTTTGGTGCTAGGTGGAAAGATGCATCCTGACGAAGCCAGTGAACTTAAGGCCCTATTTTTTAAAGCATAATTTGTTAGAAACATTCGCTTTATAAATTGATTATTCTATTTTAGTAGCTTACCAATCGCTGAAAATATGACCACATACACCATACTTATTATTTTAAGCGGGCTAGTAATTTTTTCGTATCTGTTTGATTTAGTAGCAAGTAAAACCAAAATCCCTTCGGTTTTGCTGCTGTTATTGCTGGGTATAGGCTTAAGGTTTCTTGTCGATTACCTGCAAGTACAAACGTTCGATTTCTTGTCGATTTTGCCAACACTGGGTACCGTCGGACTAATTTTAATCGTGTTCGAAGGGTCGTTGGAATTAAAATACGACAGCAACAAGAACAGGGTAATCAGAACAGCATTCTTTTCTGCCTTTATCATTCTTATAGCAACAGCTGCTGTTATAACGCTCATCATTTATCAGATTACCCACAAAGATTTATACACCTGTATTGCAAACGCCATCCCTTTCAGCGTAATCAGTTCTGCCATTGCAATACCCTCGGCCGGGGCGTTAAATAACACAGATAAAGAGTTTGTAATTTACGAGTCGTCGTTTTCGGACATTTTGGGGATCATCATCTTTAATTTTGCCATTACCAACCATTCGCTTACCACTTCTGCCTTTATAGGTTTGGGCCTGAGCACGTTTTTGATCATTTTGCTATCGGCAATTGCATGTGTGGTGCTCTTATACATTATGGGAAGACTAGTACACCACATCAAATTCTTTTTGATTATTTCGATTTTGGTGTTGGTTTACGCCATTGGTCAATCCTATCACCTGTCGTCGCTTGTTTTAATTTTAAGTACCGGTTTGTTTCTGAACAATGCCGATACCATCCAAAATGCCTGGTTTCGAGGTGTATTTATATATAAGAACTTAACTGCCGACTTATCGCAATTGTACCAACTTTCGGCAGAAAGCGCATTCATTCTTCGTACTTTCTTTTTTGTTATTTTTGGCTTCACCATGAATATCCACGAGCTAAACGATCAGGTTGTGCTCGCCAACGGCATCATTATCTTAGCTACAATTTACGTTGTCCGATACCTGCTGTTAAAGGTTTTAAAGCAAGGAACTGCAATGCCTATTTTATATATTGCACCACGCGGATTGATCAGCATTTTGCTGTATTTTAGCTTACCGGAGCAATTGAAGATTGCAGAAGTTGGAACATCTTTCTTGTTTCTGGTTGTTCTCGGATCGAGCATTGTAATGACGCTGGGCATTACTTTGAGCAAAAAGAAAACAGAGGAAGTTACGGCTTAAACTGATTAGAAATTTCTTTTATCTGCTTTAGTTCTGCTAAAATATTGGGATTGGCCTGATAATAAATAGAATAATAGCTTAATTTTTCGAGCTTAATTTTATTGGATAACACGTCGCCATCAAACTTAAATTTGGCCAGGTTAGGATTTATAGCATGAATTGGAGCAGCCAGCCC
Organism: Pedobacter endophyticus; assembly: GCF_015679185.1. Taxonomy (NCBI): domain Bacteria; kingdom Pseudomonadati; phylum Bacteroidota; class Sphingobacteriia; order Sphingobacteriales; family Sphingobacteriaceae; genus Pedobacter; species Pedobacter endophyticus. The sequence continues at coordinate 5,395,364 of NZ_CP064939.1, read as the reverse complement.
GTTGGCGATGGCGGTAGCTATAATCGAAAAGAATGTTACACCCAATTCTTCTTCAGGGCTCGGCGCTTCTTTGCCCCATTTGTCAACCCGCTCGCCTCTCGAATTGATGGTGTACTCTTCTTCTGAACCAATTTTTATCAAGTCTACTCCTTCAAAGTTCTTCTTTAACGGCCGGATTTGGACTTTCTCAATGGTCGGAATGGCCACCGCGACGAGTCCGTCGCTACTTTGCAGAAAGACATTGGCTGAATCGACCTTGTGCAAAACGCCTTTTTTCTTGCCTTCAGCAGTTTTAACCACTGCAATAAAAGCCCTTACCTGCGCTTCAAGATTTACGACAGCCAGGCAAAATGCAAAAAAAAGATAAATCGCTTTCATTTTGATCGAGTGATAAATGGAGTTTAATGAACATTTGTCGAGACCTTACCTAAAGACATTAAGGCTTAAAGTTCTTCGTCAGCGCCTTAATTTTTTGTGCTTCGGCGATATAATCGGGGTTGATTTGATAGTTGGTAGAAAAGTATCTTAGCTCCAAAATCTTTTCGGGAGTTAGCGGGTTTTCTCTGGTGTTTTTAAAGGTCGCCAAGCTGGGGTTGATTTCATGGAAAGGCCTTAGTAATCCATTTGCGGCCAAATTAACAACGCTCGTCATTAACATGTTTACGAATGGTTCGGCAATAGATTCACCCAAAGATGGTGCTTCTTTACCTGGCTTTAGCACCTGTTGGCCATTGGGCAAGGTTTCATACCGATCTTCTACCCAATTTGTAGTATAAGGAACGAGCTCCTTGTATTCGAAATCCTTTTTTTGAACCCTTAACCTTATCGATTTAATTTTACTGTAAGGAATATAAACGTATTTCTTATCAACTCTTAAAATCAACTGGTCAGAATCGACGAAGCTTAAAATCCCTTTTTGTTTTCCGTTGAAAGTTTTAACTATGGCGAGATATGGCCTGACGTTTTGCGCATTAGAAAAAAGGTAAGCGCAGCAAATTAAGTACAGCGTTAAAATAATCTTCATGTTTGAAAGCGGTTTTAAATGGTACGCAAAAAGCGAGCCATTTCTAGCTAAGCCGCAGATTTACAGTCTCATTCAATCAAATGTAAACCTGCGGACCAAGGCTAGCTTCCCATTTCCAGAATTTTATCAAACTCTGATGCTTTCAATGGCATTACGGATAATCGGCCCTGACGAACGAGCGAAATATCGACCAAACTAGGCTCTGCCTTAATCTGCTCGAGCGAAACCGGGTTTTTTAACGCTTCTACCGGCGATAAATCTACCACAACCCAATTCTTATCATCGGTGGTTGGGTCTTGATACGATTCTTTAACAACTTTGGCAATACCAACTACGTTTTTACCTTCATTACTGTGATAAAACAAAACCAAATCACCCTCTTTCATGTCTCTCAGGTTATTTCTCGCCTGATAATTTCGAACACCATCCCAAAAGGTACGTCCATCCTCATTAAATTTATCCCAACTGTACTTAAATGGCTCACTTTTTACTAACCAATAATTCATTTTACCTAATTTAAAAATTCGAATTTACGATTTACACACTAAAACGAAAGCAACTAAGATAATAAACATTAAAAATTGGCTATATTGGGTTTGTTATTTAAATCGAGCACTCTATCTATGAAAAAATTACTTTTTACGATACTTATTTCTTTGCCGGCTATTTGTGTTCACAGTCAGATTAAAAATGAATCTTTTGAAATAAAGCATGAGAAATCTGCCGATTTACCTGCCAACTGGGGAATGCGATTGGTTGAGGGCTATCAGGTAAGCTTAGATAGCGGAACAAAGCATTCAGGTAAATCGTCTCTAAAGCTGGTGGGTACGGATAAAATTAAGTCTGGCGGTTTCCAAAACGTTTCTCAGACGGTGAATTATGCGCCCAACGCAATAAAAAGCGTGCGAATTTCTGGATTTGTAAAGCTAGATAGCGTTAAGGGCAGTGTTGCGTTTTGGTGTCAGATCTGGAGCAAGGATAAAATGATTGGATTTCAGAACATACAATCGCAACAAGAAACACTAGCCGGTACTAAAGACTGGAAGCAATACAGCTTGAATTTAACTGTGCCTAGCGAGACTGAAAGACTCTTGTTTGGGGTTTATTTGGCGGGAACTGGAACTGCTTGGCTTGATGACTTTAAACTCGGTGAGATAGAAACATCTAAAATACCGCCGGCCAGTGAAGTGGTAAAATACGTAGATGAGTTTAGGAATATCGTAAAAGTAAGTTCCATCTTTAAGGATTCTCTGGATTGGCCATCTATCGACCGCGATATGAAGAACCTATCGATGGGGCTTAAAACAGTTGATGAAGCAAAAGCAGTTACGGCGTATCTGCTTCAAAAGCTAAAGGAGGCTGGAGATGATCACTCAGTTTTGATGCTAAAATCGGCAGCGCAGGAATATGCCAGCAGAAATACCAACCCAGATCAGGTTGAATCAAAGCTATTGCAAAATAACATTGGCTATATCTCGGTGCCAGGGTTCCGCTCCTTAAATAAAAAGACAATGGACAGTTTCGCTAACAACATTCAGCAACGGATAAAGCGGTTGGACGTTGCGCATGATATTAAAGGTTGGATTGTTGATTTGAGAGACAATACGGGTGGAAATATGTACCCCATGATTGCGGGCCTCGGTCCTTTGCTTGGGTCGGGAAATCTCGGTTACTTTGTGTCTCCAAATGGAAATAAGAAAAAACTGACACCATGGTCTTATTCTGCAACTCCAAAAAAGCCAACCACCATGGGAATTCAATTAGACAGCCTTTATGAATTAGAAGGTAAGAACGCTAAGATTGCGGTATTGATCGGCCCACACACTGGCAGTAGTGGAGAAATGACTGCCATATCGTTTATCGGTGCGCCAAACACGAAACTATTTGGCGAGCCAACTGCTGGTTATACCTCCGCGAATTCGGGCTTTAAATTATCTAATGGAGACTATTTATATTTAGCGGTTAGCTATACCGCCGATCGAAACAAGAAAGAATATCGCAGCAAAATACAACCCGATGTTTTTTTAAAAGCTAAAAAGGGCGAAGATACTGCGATCGAATCAGCCTTACAGTGGATTAACGAAACGAGCAACTAACCGTGTTTGTAGTATGTAGACAGCCCTACCCATTTAGTGCTCAAATAGCTAGTGGCTTTGCTTAGGCATGCCAGTTTTCCCTAAACTTGTTAATGTACAATCTTAAATACCAGCTCTTTCAACAGTTCACCATCATTTACGTTGCCCGAACTGTCTAGCCCCTTTGTTTTCAAATCATATTCTCGCAGTAAACTGATTACATAAAAAACCTTGCCGGTGTTATAATTTCTGGCCGCCATTTCATAGTCTTTAATAAAAAACGGTGGAACACCGAGGGCCGAAGCCGCATCGGCTTTATTTGGAACGTAGTGGTACTTTAACAGTTTTGTAAAATAGCCACCGAGATTTGCTAAAACCATTACCGTAGGGTTTGCTTTCGGGTTGCTCGCAAAATAGTTGATAATTTTGTTGCACTTTAAAACATCGCGAATGGCCAGCGCTTTTTGCAATTCAAAAACGTTGTATTCTTTACTTATCCCGATGTTTTTCTGAACCAGATCAGTGTTGATAACGGTCTCTTTTGGCACATTGAGCATCAGTTTCTCAATCTCATTGGCAATTTTAGAGAGATCTGTGCCTAAATACTCAGCCATTAATACAGAAGCCTGCTGATCGATTTTATAGCCCTTCGATTTTATAAAATCTTCGATCCATGCCACAATCTTGTAATCGCGAACCACATCCGATTGAAAGACCAATCCGCTTTTACTAATGGCCTTGTAAATTTTTTTCCGCTTATCAAAATTGGCGTATTTATAAGCCAGCACCAAGATTGTGCTTGCCAGCGGTTTTTCGAAATAATTTAGTACAAATTCGGCTTCTTTGCTGCCAGCATCTTCCTTTCCCCATTTTAAATCCTGCGCTTCTTTAACAATTACCACCTGATATTCTGACATCATTGGAAATCGCTTTGCGGCATTCAAAATTGTCGCCATATCAGTATCCTTGCCGTATAATACCATCTGGTTAAAGCCCTTCTCTGCCTCGTTCAATAGTTTCTCTTCAATATAATCTGTTACTTCATCAATGTAGTAAGATTCTTCGCCGTGCAGCAAGTACACAGGCTTAAAGTTTCGGGCTTTAATATCTTTAATAATTTCGGCAGCAGTCATTGCCGTAAAATTACAATTTAGCTTTTAGGAATTTAGTAAATGTTTATAAACAATATTAACTTTGATTCCTTTTCGCATCGCTACCAATTTAGAACATGCTGCAACAATCTGATTTATTGAATATAGAAATGGTAGAAGTACCTAAAGGAGAAATCTTGTTGAGGGATGACCGGATAAAAGCCCAATGGTTGGTTAAAATAGAACCATTTTTATTGGGAAAATGGCTGGTTACGCAAAAAGTTTACCAAGCAGTAACGGGCGAAAGCCCCAGCAGTTTTAGAGGAGACCAATTGCCGGTTGAAACGGTTTCGTGGCGAGATGCAGTAGCATTTTGTAATGCGCTTTCTGCCCGGTATGGATTGCAAAAATGCTACGCTTTTGATGATCAGATTGATGATTTTATCTTCGATCATGAAGCAAATGGTTACCGGCTTCCTACGGAGGCCGAATGGGAATATGCGTGTAAAGCGGGAGACAAAAGCAATAGATACGGCGAATTGAACGAAATTGCGTGGTACAAGGATAATGCAGGTAAAACTCCGCACGATGTTGGTTTAAAAAAACCGAATGCCTTGGGCTTGTACGATATGTTGGGAAACGTTTGGGAATGGTGTACCGACGTTTACGACGGAACTGTGTATGGATCGTATCGGATTATTCGTGGTGGTGGCTGGTGCGATGAGGAACGGAGTTGCCTGGCAACAAATCGACGGAGAAGTCATCCACGCTCGTTTAAAATCGACGACCTTGGCTTTCGTATTGCAAGAAACTTATAAGAACCCACCCGACTCAAAAACTGAAAACTGGCAACTGAAAACTGCTATTGAAAAACGAGATAATGTTTAAGCCTACTCCACTCAACCTTCCACCCTATCCATTTAAAATTACGAAAAAGGATGATGTGGTTTTTATTTTCGACGAGCTAAGGAAAAAGCACCTGGTGTTAACTCCGGAGGAATGGGTTCGCCAGCATTTTATTCAAGATTTGATTGCCAGCAAGAAATTTCCCAAAACGCTGATTCAGATTGAGGGCGGATTGGTTTTGAACCAACTACAAAAACGAAGCGACATATTGGTTTACAACACCACAGGAGAAAAAGTGATGTTGATTGAGTGTAAAGCGCCAAAGATAAAGATTACGCCATCTGTTTTTGAACAAGCTTCGAGATATAACTCCATTCATCAGGCCAAATGGATTGTTTTAACCAATGGGTTGCAGCACGTTTACGCAAACATGGATTTAGAAAAAGGCAGTTTTACATTTGTTAAGGAAATGCCCGATTATTTGGATTTATAGACCGTCAGTTAAAACTGACGGCAATGAAACTGACGGCAATGAAACTGACGGCAATGAAACTCATGGAAATAATCCCATGGCAACATTTATTGCCGTTGACTTCAGTCAACGGTTAACGGCAATAAAACCGACGGCAATGAAACTCATGGAAATAATCGCATGGCAACATTTATTGCCGTTGAGTTCAGTCAACGGTTAACAGGCAGAATCCTAGTTGTAAGAGAACAGACAACTTGCAATTCGCCGCTGACTTTAGTCAACGCTAAAGACAACATAAAACAACGATGCAGTGCATTTAGCAACTACACACTATATTCTTCCTTCCAAACCTGTTTGGTGCCCGAGTATATGGCCTCATTACACATAGCCACACAAATTGCAGCCTGCGTTCCGGTGTTGATATTTGAAACGGGTAAGATTTTTTTCGTTATCGATTTATAAAATTCTTCGAGCGCATAATTGGTTCCATCCTTTGTAGGCTGATCTAAAATCGGGATGCCGCCATCGGTATTAACCACAATTTTTGTCGCACCTGTAACGCCATCAACAATGCCGAGCTCTTTTTTTGTACTCGCCTCCGGATAAAAAATACCCGTATTGGTAAGTAATGAAACCGAACCCTTTGTTCCTTTAATTTTAAACAGATAGCCATCGTGCGCATTGCCGCAGGTAGCACCAAAATTACCGATCATGCCTTTGTCGTTATACCTTAAAATGGCCTGAATATTGTCGTAGGTTTCTCTGCCGTCGTTAAAAATATCAATCCCTCCCGAGCCCATAATCTCATTAGGTTGAGTTTCGAAGGCCCAGTTGATAAAGTCGATTTGATGCGATAAAAGCTCGGCAGCCAATCCGCCAGAATACTCTTTGTACATCCGCCAATTGATTTTCCGCTCGAGCTCAGGACTTGGAACATGTCTGCGCCAATTGCCATTTCTATCCCAGCGGCAGTCGATTTGAGAAACCTTGCCCAAATACCCGCTTTGAATCATGTCTTTCACCTTAAAATACAGCGGCGAGTAACGGTATTGGTAACCGACCTGAAAAATTTGTCCCGAATGCTGGCTTACCAATTTTTTGAGCGCCAATGCCTCCGAAATATTGTAAGTCATTGTTTTCTCGAGGTAAACGTGCTTTCCGGCAAGTACCGCATCTTTAGCAATCTTGAAATGCTCGCTCAGTGGTGTAGCGATAAAAACCGCATCGATGGTCTTATCATCTAAAGTTTTGCGGTAATCTTTAATCGGTCTGGCATCTGCAGGCACGTGTTTTTCGGCTTCCTTAAGCCTAAAATCCAGCACATCACAATAAGCCACCGTTTTGTATTTGGTGGGCATCGACTTAATTACCGATAACACACCTTTCCCCCGATCGCCGCAACCAATCATGGCTACTTTTATGATTTGATCGGCGTATAAACCTGCAAAAACCTCATTACCAACAAACAAACTCGAACTCAACAAAGCTGATTTTTTCACAAATGAACGACGTAACATTATAATTTTTTGATTTTAATGGTTCTGAAATCTACCTTATTGCCGTGATCCTGAAGCAGAATATGCCCCTTTGGAGCCACGCCAAAGTTCTTCCAATCTTTATATTTACTCATGGCAACCAACTTTTCAAATTCTGCCGACCCTCTAACGTATTCCAGCACTTTTACACCGTTTAAGTAGTGTTCAACCTTGTTATTTGGGTACACCACTAAGCGAGCGTTATTCCAGCTGCCGATTGGGCGAAGGAACCTGGCTTCTTTTTTAGCGGTCATTAAATCGTATAACGATGCCAGGGTACGGTTCCCATCTGTGCCCAACTTCGCGTCAGGATGCAACACATCATCCAGAACCTGATATTCGAGGCCAATGGCAGAGCCTGTATTCTTTTCGCTTAGCGTTACAAAATACTTTACTCCGCTGTTTGCGCCGGGCGTAAGCTTAAATTCGAAAGACATATCAAACGCGGCAAATTCTTCTGTGGTTACAATGTCGCCACCATTTGTAGATTCGGCCCCGCCGGATGGCTCAACGCTGATCACGCCGTTTTCGATCTTCCACCCTTTTGAAGGAAAGGCACTTTTATAGGCACCAATCCATCCGGCATTGCTTTTTCCATCGAAAAGAAGTTTATATCCATCCGATTTCTCATAAGCCGATAACGAATTTGGAGTAAGATTTACAGCATAAATCCCTTTTGGAAAGGATTTAGATTTTAATCCTCCTGTTTGGATATTGATATTTTTGAAATAAACTTTTTTACCGTCGTTTTCCAAATTATTACCAATTCCATGAACTTGCAAGCCGATAAATCCCGATTTATCAAGGGTATCGATAACAAAAGCAACGGGAGTTCCGTTTACCCAGGTTTTAAGCTCATTACCAATACATTCTATTTTATAGTGATTAAATTCATTTTTCTTGTACAATGGTTTCGCCGATGGATTGAGCTCCAACGGATATAGCCATAATCGCCGGGCTTCATCGTAAATACCGCCCGTCCACGCTCGCGGTGTCGGGTCAATTTCCATTTGTCGGCCGTAAACCAAGCCTTTGCCATTATTTCCCTCTGGTTTGATGTGGCTACGGGTTTGAATGCCAGAGTTGGTGTTTTCTCCCTCCAATTTTACATCCAACTCAAGGATAAAATCGCCATATTCCTTATCGGTAATCAAGAACGAGTTTGGCGTTCCCTTAGTCATCGTTCCTACAATCATTCCATCTTCGACTTTGTAGGGTGCTGCGCCTGCAACCGCTTTCCATCCGTTTAGGGTTTTACCATCGAAAAGGGGCTTCGATTTCTGCGCCGCAGCCGAAAGGCTGATTAGCGACAGGGCTAAAACGCTATATTTTTTAATGTTATACATATTGGTTGTTTGAATTAAAGTTGTTATTTCGAGTTACTAATATTTAAAAACTTTACCGTTTGCCATTACTTCTTGTCTGTTTTCATCAAAAGTAGCTTTGGCACCCGTATGAACCGCTGCATTGGTCATGATGTTTGCCACCGAATGCGAGTAACCAGCTTCTACAGGCGCATTGGGGGTTTTGCGACTGCGTACACATTCCATCCAGTTCCGCATGTGGCCCGAAGTTAGTTCATCGCCACCCATGTTTGCGTCAGTTGCCGTTTTAACCTCTTTTTTACTCAGATCAAATTCGGGCAATAAATTCGGTTTCATATCCATCGCCGCTGCTTCGTCTTTTCTTAAGCCGCCCTTTGGCGATACTTTGTTAGTAATCAAATTTAATTCTCCACCATTTGAATAGTACACCTCGCCCACGCCGCCAACACTGTTCTGCATTCGTGATGTAAACGTAACCTGAAAACCATCTTCGGTATTCGGAAGGCCATAATCAAAAACGGCTACCATGCTATCCCAATTTCTACGCCCATCTTTCCAGGTGTAAATACCTCCGTTTGCGACCACGCTTCGCGGATGTTTTAAATTGGTAAACCAATGAACGGTATCAATTTGGTGCGACATCCACTGGCCCGGCATGCCCGATGAGTAAGGCCAGAACAAGCGGTATTCTAAATACTTTCTTGGGTCGAACGCCTCAAATGGCCTGTTCAACAAAAATCGCTTCCAATCGATATCCTGCTCTTTAAGCTTTGCAACCAGATCGGGCCTGCGCCAGCGTCCGGGCTGATTGACGTTCCAAACTAGATCTACCGCAGTAATGGGCCCAAACTTGCCGTCTTGAATATATTTGGCTGCGTTCGCATAATTTTCTCCGCTTCGGCGCTGAGAACCAATCTGAACGATTCTGTCGGTTGCTTTTACCGCTTTCAAAGCCGCTTTTGCATCGTCCATGGTTTCGGCAAAAGGTTTTTCAATATATGCGTCGCAGTTGGCTTTAACGGCCTCAATGGTATGTAACGCATGTTGAAAATCGGCAGTACTGATAATTACGGCATCAAGATCTTTGGTGGCGTAAAGTTCATCATTGTTTCTGCAAGCTTTAATATCATGACCAAACTTTTCTTTCAAATGCGCTATTCCCAAATCTCTGCGGTAGCTCCATAAATCGGAAAGCCCAACAATATCAAAATTTAATTCTTTATTGTGATTTAAGAAACAAGGCAAAAGGGTACTCTTAAAACGATCAGAAAATCCAACAACACCAACCCGCACTCTGTCGTTTGCTCCGATAATTCGACCATAACTTTTGGCGCTCATACCCATTGTACCGGCATAAGTTGCGGCAGCGAAGATTGTTGATTGCTTGATAAATTTTCTTCTTGAATTTTCCATTTTTGTTTGGTTAGATTAAAAGATGGTATTAAATGTATTAGCAACACAAAATAGTATTTAAATATGATACACTAAATCTCATTGCGTAATTTTTTTGAAACCCACTGTTTTTTCAATAAAGTACGGTACGGCTATAAACTTGGCAGGCAGTTGATTTAACCGCGTTTTTCGAGTAAATTATAGTCCAGATGATTATTTAGGAAAACGTTTGAAATATAGATGGCCTACAGAGCGTCATTAACGCCCAAAAGTAAGTGAAGGAGGCTTCGACTTCGCTCAGCCTGACAAAGCGTCCCCAAAAATCAGTTGTAGAAAAACTGAGGAGGAAGATAAAGCTTAGCATTAGGATTCCCGCCTGCGCGGGAAAGACGGCAAGAATCTAAACGGCACTCGTATTGATTTTTTTGCTAAAAATTATTCCCACCATAAAGCAAACGGCCCTTTGGAACTTAATTTCCAAAGGGCCGTTTTAAACCTGCGAGCTTTTGAAAGCCCTAAAGATCTCTATCAGTTTATCCTAACATGGCCAAACTTTCCTCAATAATCTTGATCTTCGCTTCTGCATCGGCCTTTTTGTTCTGCTCATTGGCTACCACTTCGGGCTTTGCATTTTGCACGAAACGCTCGTTACTCAGTTTGGCATCAACAGATTTTAAGAAACCCTGCAAATACACCAGGTCTGCGTTTAAACGGATTCGTTCTGCCTCCACATCAACATTTTCAGTTAAACGAATAAAAAATTCGTCCTTTCCGGCCATAAAAGCAGCTGCACCGGCAATTTTATCGACAACTATTTCGGCACCAGAAACATTGCCGAGTTTGTAGATGATGTTCATCCACTTTTCGTAGTCGATGCCGGAGTTAATTTTTAAGCTTAATGGTAAAGACTCTTTCGGCGAAATCTGCTTTTGATTACGAATGTTTCTGATTTCGGCAACAACTGTTTTTACTACCTCAGCATCTTTCAATAGTTGTTCGTCAATTGCGCCACCTTTCGGAAACTGCGCCACAATACAACAGTCCATTTCATCGCGGGTACCAAACAAATCGTCGTGCCATAATTCTTCCGTCAGGAAAGGCATATTTGGATGCAACAATCTGATAATCTGCTCAAAAAACCCAATTGTAGCTTTGTACGTTTCAGCATCAATTGGCTGTTGGTAAGCTGGCTTCACCATTTCTAGATACCAGGCACAGAAATCGTCCCAAACCAGCTTGTAAATGGTCATTAAAGCCTCCGACAAACGATATTGTTTGAAGTCATTTTCAATTTCTACTAAAGTTTGGTTAAAGCGATTTTCAAACCACGAAATGGCCTGTAAATTTGGGTTCTCCAAATTCGCGTCAACTTCCCAACCTTTCACCAGGCGAAAGGCATTCCATATTTTTGATGCAAAATTACGTCCCTGTTCACAGTAGCTTTCATCGAACATTAAATCGTTGCCTGCAGGCGACGACATGAGCATACCAACACGAACCGCATCGGCGCCATATTTTTCGATCAAACCAATTGGATCTGGCGAATTACCTAACGATTTAGACATTTTACGTCCCAGTTTATCACGAACAATACCAGTGAGGTAAACATTGGTAAATGGCTTTTTGCCCATAAACTCTCGTCCGGCCATAATCATTCGGGCCACCCAAAAGAACAAAATCTCTGGCGCCGTAACCAAATCGTTGGTTGGATAATAGTAGTTAATATCTTTGTTATCGGGGTTTTTAAATCCATCGAAAACGGAAATCGGCCACAACCACGATGAAAACCATGTGTCCATCACATCATCGTCTTGCTTTAAAAAAGGCTCTAATTGATGCTTGAATCCAGCTTTTTCAGTTTCCGAGCAGCTTTCGTCTAAATGCTTTTTCTTCCAGAACTCTTCCAACGCTTCATCTTTGGTTTTTGCAACAACCCAGTTTCCTTTGTCGTCGTACCAAGCCGGGATGCGCTGTCCCCACCAAAGCTGTCGAGAAATGTTCCAATCGCGAACGTTCTCCATCCAATGGCGGTATGTATTTTCAAATTTATTCGGAATCAGGTTAACCTCTCCTTTTACAACATCTTCCAAAGCAGGCTGCGCCAATTCTTTCATTTTCACAAACCATTGCATCGAAAGTTTGGGTTCAATTGCCGCATCGGTACGTTCAGAAAAACCAACCTGCGATTTATAATCCTCCACTTTATCTAAATGCCCGGCTTCCTCCAACATTTTGGCGATTTTTTTACGGGCCACAAACCGGTCTTCGCCCACCAAAATAACGGCAAGTTCGTTTAAGGTTCCATCGTCGTTTAAAATGTCGGTTACCGGCAAATTGTGCTTTACGCCCAGTTCATAATCATTCAGATCGTGTGCTGGCGTAACCTTTAAACAACCGGTACCGAATTCAATATCAACATATTCATCCTCAATAACCGGAATTTCGTGGTTAACGAGTGGCACAAACACTTTTTTACCCTTTAAGTGCGCAAAGCGCTCATCGTTCGGGTTGATACAAATTGCAGCATCGGCCATTATCGTTTCCGGGCGGGTGGTGGCAACAACAAGGTAGTTCGGAGTTTGGAGTTCGGAGTTTGGCGCTCCCGCATCCGCAATAGTATAGCGGATATAATACAGCTTCTGGTTAACTTCCTTACGGATAACTTCTTCGTCAGAAACGGCAGTTTTTCCGGCCGGATCCCAGTTTACCATACGAATGCCGCGATAAATCCATCCTTTTTTATACAAATGGATAAACGAATCGATCACAGCTTCAGAAAGGTCTTCTTCCATCGTAAATCGCGTACGGTCCCAATCGCAACTTGCGCCAAGTTTCTTTAACTGCTCTAAAATAATGCCGCCATATTTTTCTTTCCATTCCCAGGCATACTTTAAAAACTCCTCACGCGAAAGATCTTTTTTGTTAATGCCCTGTTCTTTCAACATGGCCACAACCTTTGCTTCGGTAGCAATTGATGCGTGATCGGTTCCGGGAACCCAGCAAGCATTTTTGCCTTCCATACGTGCCTTACGGATCAAAACATCCTGTATGGTATTGTTTAACATATGGCCCATGTGCAACACTCCGGTAACGTTGGGCGGCGGAATTACAATGGTGTAAGGCTCACGCTCATCGGGCTCTGAGTGAAAAAATTTTTTCGATAGCCAGTAGCTATACCATTTATCTTCGGTTTCTGCAGGATTGTACTTGGTGGAAATGCTCATGAATTATATTAAAAACCCAAAAATAGCTAATTAAGCTGAAAGACTAAAGCGCAGACAGCTAAAAGACAGAAGCCCGAAGCGAAAAGCTGAATTAAAGTGATTAAGCAAAAGGCTTTTCACCGGAATCAGGTTTAAAAGGTAAATGCAGCGCTCTTTTTATTAATTTACCGTATAGTTCAAATTTGGCTAAAGCCAAGGTTTGAATCTCTTAAACAACCGGCAGCTGAAGCAGCCGGCAAAAGAGAAATTTTTAAATACAAAGATGAGCGAAAACAGCTTCACCTTTGGCTAAAGCCAAGGTTTGAACCCACAACAACCGGCAGCTGAAGCAGCCGGCAATAATAATTTAAATACAAAAATGATGAAAGACAGCTTCACATTTGGCTAAAGCCAAGGTTTGAACTCACAACAACAGGCAGCTGGAGCAGCCGGCAATAATAGATTTAAATACAAAAATGAGGAAAGACAGCTTCACATTTGGCTTAAGCCAAGGTTTGAAACCCACAACAACAGGCAGCTGGAGCAGCCGGCAATAATAGATTTAAATACAAAAATGAGCGAAAATAGCTTCACATTTGGTTAAAGCCAAGGTTTGAAACCACAACAACAGGCAGCTGAAGCAGCCGGCCATAGAGAAGTAAGTATTGGGTTATGGAGGTTGAATTACCTACTCTAAATCTTTAAAAACGTCATCCAAAGCCAACTCAAAACCGGGTAGAACAGACGAAGTTATTTTTTCACTTGAAGTAAATATTTTCGAAGGTTGAAACCTGCCCATATCGTTCAGTGTGTAAATCAGAATGCTTTGGTCGCTTTGGCTAACCACCCAATATTCTTTAACGCCAAATTCTTCGTAAACCCTGTATTTGTGCAACAGCTCTTTCTTGTTGTTTCCGGGAGATAAAATTTCGACAACAAGGTCGGGAGCGCCGATGCAACCACGATCGTCTAACTTGCTTTTATCGCAAATTACACAAATATCGGGCTGTAAAACGGTAAAAACAGCGGAATCTTCCTTGCTTTCTTTCGGAAAACGAACATCAAAAGGCGCCGTGTAAACTTTGGATGGCGACTTTTCAATAAAAGTCTTCATACTTACAAAAATGTTTCCGCAAATCTCCTGATGCACTCGCGACGGCGCCGGACTCATCTTAAAAACTTTCCCCTTAATCAGTTCTACCCGATCATCGAAAAGCCAGTTCAAATAATTGGAATAGCTGTAGGTTAACGACGCATCGATATCATTGAACTGCCAAACAGGCTCATCTTCCCGTATCGGATATGGTTTCGGCTCTGGTCTCGGCTTTTCCATCATTCTAAATCTTTAAAAACGTCATCCAAAGCCAACTCAAAGCCAGGCAAAACAGATGAAGTTATCGTTTCGCTCAAGGTAAAAATTTTTGAAGGTTGGAATCTGCCCATCTCATTCAAAGTGTAAATTAAAATACTTTGATCGCTCTGGCTTACCACCCAATATTCTTTAACGCCGAATTCTTCGTAAACCCTGTATTTGTGCAACAGCTCTTTCTTGTTGTTTCCGGGAGATAGAATTTCTACAACAAGGTCGGGAGCACCAATGCAGCCACGATCATCTAACTTGCTTTTATCGCAAACTACACAAATATCGGGCTGTAAAACAGTAAAAACAGCGGAATCTTCCTTGCTTTCTTTTGGGAAACGAACATCAAAAGGGGCTGCGTAAACTTCGCATGGTTTGCCGTCCAAAAAATTGATAAAGTGCTTTAACAAAGCGATGGAAATTTTTTGATGCACTCGCGACGGCGCCGGACACATCTTAAATACTTTTCCTTTGATCAGTTCAACCCGATCATCGAAAAGCCAGTTCAAATAATTGGAATAGCTGTAGGTTAACGACGCATCGATGTCGTTGAACTGCAAGATAGGTTCATCTTCCCGTATTGGATATGGTTTTGGCTTAGGCTTTTGCATGTTAATTCAGGTCTTCAAAAACATCATCCAAAGCCAGCTCAAAACCGGGCAAAACAGATGAAGTTATCGTTTCGCTCAAAGTAAATATTTTTGATGGCTGAAACCTTCCCATCTCATTCAAAGTGTAAATTAAAATACTTTGATCGCTCTGGCTTACCACCCAATATTCTTTGACGCCGAATTCTTCGTAAACCCTGTATTTGTGCAACAGCTCTTTCTTGTTGTTTCCGGGTGATAAAATCTCGACGACAAGGTCGGGAGCACCAATGCAGCCACGATCGTCTAACTTGCTTTTATCGCAAACTACACAAATATCGGGCTGTAAAACAGTAAAAACAGCGGAATCTTCCTTGCTTTCTTTTGGGAAACGAACATCAAAAGGGGCAGCGTAAACTTCGCATGGTTTGCCTTTCAAATAGTTGGCCAATGGGTTAATTATATTGATGGATATTTTTTGATGTATTCTCGACGGCGCCGGACTCATCTTAAAAACTTTCCCCTTAATCAGTTCAACCCGATCATCGAAAAGCCAGTTCAAATAATTCGAATAGCTGTAGGTTAACGACGCATCGATATCATTGAACTGCAAGATAGGTTCATCTTCTAATATTGGATATGGTTTTGGCTTAGGCTTTTGCATGTTAGTTCAGGTCTTCAAAAACATCATCCAAAGCCAGCTCAAAGCCTGGCAAAACAGATGAAATTATCGTTTCGCTCAAGGTAAAAATTTTCGAAGGTTGGAATCTTCCCATCTCGTTCAGGGTGTAAATCAGAATACTTTGATCACTCTGGCTTACCACCCAATATTCTTTAACGCCAAATTCTTCGTAAACCCTGTATTTGTGCAACAGCTCTTTTTTGTTGTTTCCGGGAGATAAAATTTCTACAACAAGGTCGGGAGCACCGATGCAGCCACGATCGTCTAACTTGCTTTTATCGCAAACTACACAAATATCGGGCTGTAAAACGGTAAAAACCGCAGAATCTTCCTTGCTTTCTTTTGGGAACCGAACATCAAAAGGGGCTGAGTATGCTTTGCACTTTTCTTTATTAAGAAAATTAACCAACGGATTAAAAATATTTCTCGAAATCTCCTGATGCACTCTCGAAGGTGCGGGGCTCATTTTGAAAACTTTTCCCTTAATCAGTTCAACCCGATCATCAAAAAGCCAGTTCAAATAATTCGAATAACTGTAGGTTAACGACGCATCGATGTCGTTGAACTGCAAGATAGGCTCGTCTTCCCGAGTTGGATATGGTTTTGGCTCTGGTTGTGACATAATCAAATATACTAAAATTAATAGTATTTAAAGCGAATTTTCACTTAATAACCTACATAAAACCACTTTATCATTCCAACCAGCAGGCCCCTAAAATTTCATCTTCTGAATTCTTACCGCATTTAAAATCGCCAATAACGCTACACCGACATCAGCAAATACGGCTTCCCACATGGTGGCTAAACCACCCGCACCTAAAATGAGTACTAATGCTTTTACTGCAAAGGCAAGCACAATATTTTGAATGACCACTTTCTTTGTGGCCTTGCCGATTTTAATGGCGGTTGCTATTTTAGATGGCTGATCGGTTTGAATAACTACATCGGCAGTTTCGATGGCGGCATCACTGCCCATTGCACCCATAGCCATACCAATATCGCTGGCTGCCAACACAGGGGTATCGTTTATTCCATCGCCCACAAAGGCAAC
Organism: Pedobacter endophyticus; assembly: GCF_015679185.1. Taxonomy (NCBI): domain Bacteria; kingdom Pseudomonadati; phylum Bacteroidota; class Sphingobacteriia; order Sphingobacteriales; family Sphingobacteriaceae; genus Pedobacter; species Pedobacter endophyticus. The sequence continues at coordinate 5,378,721 of NZ_CP064939.1, read as the reverse complement.
CACCCTGGTACTGTCTCTTTTAATTTCGTCGAGCTTGGCCACCTTATCTTCGGGCAATAAATCGCCAAAGTAAGAATCGATGCCTAAGCGCCCGGCAACCACTTTAACAATTGAGCTTTTATCGCCACTCAACATCACCACCTGCTGCACACCATTGGCGTGTAGCTGTTTTATTGCTGCTGCAGCATCTTCTTTTTCTTCGTCGGCCACCAACACGTAACCTGCATAGCTTCCACCGATTGCTACTACAACAATGCTCTCCTCTATTTCTGTTATTTTTTTGTCGAAATCGATATTAAATTTTTGCAGGAGCTTAACGTTGCCTGCTAAAACCTCCTGGCCGTTAACTTTTCCTTTAAGGCCCATGCCGGCAATTTCTTCGATATCCTCGGCAGGGTGGATTTTGCTTACCCTGATGTATTCTACAACGGCCTTGGCAATTGGGTGTGTAGATTTTGATTCAACAGCGCCCAAAAACTTCAAAAATTCGTTTTCATCGATAACGCTTTCCACTTTCTGAACACTGAAAACACCTTTGGTAAGCGTACCCGTTTTATCCATCACTACGGTATTAAGTTTAGTGATCAGATCTAAAAAGTTGGAGCCTTTAAACAGGATTCCGTTTGCAGATGCTGCCCCTATTCCGCCGAAATAGCCTAACGGAATGGAAATAACCAGGGCGCAAGGGCACGAGATTACCAAAAAAACCAGCGAACGGTACAGCCAGGTCTGAAAGTTGTAATCGTTTCCCAAAACAAAAAACGGAATGATAACCAGCGCCACTGCCAAACCGAAAACTATCGGCGTGTAAACCTTGGCAAATTTCCTGATAAATAACTCGGTTTTTGCTTTGCGCAAGGTGGCGTTTTGCACCATGTCTAAAATCCTCGCTAACGAACTATCAGAAAATATTTTCGTCGTGCGCACTTCGATAACTTTATCCAGGTTTAACATTCCTGCTAACACGCTTTCGCCTTTTTTAATACTTTTCGGTTTACTCTCTCCGGTAAGGGCGGCGGTGTTGAAACTGCTTTTTTCTGATAACATTTCGCCGTCTAAAGGTACCTTCTCGCCTACTTTAATCTGAATGGTTTCGCCAACTTCAACCTTTTCGGGGGCTACATCGCTGTATTTGTCATTCTTTAATACGTGAGCGATATCTGAACGTACATCGAGCAAGGCCGAAATACTTCTTTTTGCCCGGTTTACGGCTGCCATTTGGAAAAGCTCGCCAATGGTATAAAACAGCATCACGGCTACGCCTTCGGGGTATTCGCCGATGACAAAGGCACCAATGGTAGCGATAGACATCAGCGAGAATTCGGTAAAGAAATCTTTTGCCTTAAAAGTAGTCCAAACTTCTTTTAAAACCGGAACGCCCACTGGCAAATAAGCTACGATGTACCAATACGGGCGAATTGCTTCGAATGCCTTTAGCTTAAAAAAATTATCGAAAGCAATACCAATAAGCAACATCGCGAGTGTAACTATTGCTGGCACATAGGCTTTAAATGTGGAAGGATCGCCACCATGATCGTGATCATGCTCGTCGCCAGCTTCGTGATGATGTTGATGTTCTTTATGTTGCTGTGCATCGGTGTTGCAACAGCTATCTTCTTTATGGGTGGTGTGGTTCATTATATATTATCTGTTATGGTTTTGTTATTGGGGTTTCGCTTGGATAGATCAACGTGCCAAACTTCGTTTAATAAACCCGACAGCAGCGAAAATACTTTTTTTTCAGCAACATCGACTAAAAAAGGAAGCGATGAAACAGACGGCACAGCTCCTGCATAGCTTAGTGACAGTGTTTTACAAAAAAGATTGCAGGGTATGGCGGGACTCGAGCGGCCAATGGAGAGCTGAACGTCAGTTTCCAAATCCTGTAAAGCTAAACATGCAATAAAACAAATTTAACACTTTATTTTGATTCACTCTTAATAGCTATTTTTTTATAACCCGCACAATAATTAATGTTAAAAAATGTTAATACTGTATAAATAATTTAAAACCATGAAATCCTTAAAATTCCATTTCTCGCCTGCCGAGTTTTTTAGAAGGTTTGGGCTAAGTAAAATTTACTATTGGTTTAATAAGTAATATTCTTAGTATATTGTTTCAGTATCAATTAGTATTTCATAAATTTCGCTGTTAAAACTAACTTGTTAAAGCGAATGAAATACCAAAATTTGAAAAGATATTTTGCGGCACTTGGTATAGTGGCTGCAGGCTTTTCGGCAAATGCACAAACCACAAAAAAATTTATCGACCCTGCAAACATGGATTTATCTGTTAAACCAGGCGACGATTTCTACACCTACGCAAGCGGAACATGGGTAAAAAACAATCCTGTTCCGGCAAAAGAAACCCGCTGGGGCTCATTTAACGAACTTCGCGACTTTAACATCAATGCGGTAAAATCTCTTGTAGAAGAAGCCGCAGCCGATAAGTCGACACCTGCTGGCTCGGTAAAACGACGTGTGGGCGATTTCTATACAGCGGCAATGGACAGCGTTACGATTGAAAAATTGGGCTACACACCAATTAAGGCGGACCTTGCAAAAATTCAACAGATAAAAGATATTAAAGGGGTACTTAACGAGGTTGCTTACCTGCGTACCAATGGTTTGGCCGGCGGAATGTTTGGCATTGGCGTTGGCCAGGATCGCAAGAATGTAAACAAATACATGGTCAACATTAGCCAGGGTGGTACCACTTTGCCGGATCGTGATTATTATTTGAAAGACGATGCCCGCAGCGTAAAAATTCGTGAGGCGTACGATACTTATATGACTACGCTTTTTACGCTTACCGGCAGTTCGCCGGAGGTGGCTAAACAAAAAGCAGCAACCGTTTTTAAGATAGAGAAGCAATTGGCAGAGGCGCAAATGAGCCGTTTGGAAATGCGTGATCCTTACGCCACTTACAACAAACTTACTGTTGCGGAATTAAATAAAAAGACGCCAGACATTAACTGGGCAACTTACCTGCCGAAATTTAAGATCAATGGCCAAGACACCGTTTTGGTATCATCGCCCAAGTTTATGGCTACTTTGGATGGTATGTTAAAATCGGTTTCTGTAGCCGACTGGAAAACTTATCTGGAGTGGAACCTGATCAAAAGCTCTGCATCGAGCTTAAGCTCACCGTTTGTTAAGGCGAGTTTTGCGTTTACGCAGGCACAAACAGGCCAAAAGATTCAAACGCCGCGTTGGCAGCGCATGTCGTCGCTAACAGATGGCACAATTGGCGAACTGCTGGGTCAGCTTTACGTTGCCAAGTATTTTAAGCCGGAGGCTAAAGCACGGATGAACCAAATGATTGTGAATCTGCGCAAGGCTTTTGAGATCAGAATTAACGGCCTTGAATGGATGAGTGCAGAAACGAAGCAGAAAGCGCTGGCAAAATTAAATGCATTTACACCGAAAGTTGGCTATCCTGAGAAGTGGAAAAACTACGATGGTTTGGTGATAAACAAAGGCACTTACTTTCAAAACTTGCGCAATGCAAGTGTTTGGGGCTACAACGAATCGGTTGAGCGGTTGGGGAAGCCTGTTGATCGTACGCGTTTCGGGATGACGCCGCCAACGGTAAATGCTTATTACTCGCCTACGTTAAATGAAATTGTTTTCCCTGCGGGAATATTGCAGTTCCCTTTCTTTGATCCTAATGCTGATGACGCAGTGAACTATGGCGGTATTGGTGCAGTAATTGGTCATGAAATGAGCCACGGTTTTGACGATAGCGGAAGCCAGTATGATGCGGCAGGAAACCTAAAAAACTGGTGGACTGCTGAGGACAAGGCCAAATTTGATGCAAAAACAAAGGCTTTAGGTGAACAATTTGACGCCTACACGGTTCTAGATACGGTTCACGTGATTGGTAAATTGACAATGGGCGAAAATATTGGTGATTTGGGCGGCTTGAATGCAGCTTACACCGCGTTTAAGATGACTAAACAGGGTCAGAGCAATGAAAAAATCGACGGTTTTACTCCTGATCAGCGTTTCTTTTTAGCCTGGGCACAAGTTTGGAGAGGCAACATTTTGCCTGAAAGCGCAGCTCAGCTGATTAAAACCGATCCGCACTCGCCAGGCCCATACCGTACCATTGGTGCGCCAGTAAATATGGATGCATGGTATGAGGCTTTCGACGTTAAACCAGGCGATAAATTGTATAAAAAACCGGAAGATAGAATTAGAATGTGGTAACACTAAATTAGAAACTGGTAAAGACTTTTGGGAAATACATCCCTGCCCAAATCCGTTGGATTCATCCCAGAGAGGAACATCTAACCTATAGTGCGAACGTCCCGATTTATTCGGGACGTTTTGTTTTTGCAGGTTTTAAACGAGGCCTTTAATGGCTTAAGTCAATTTTTAATTACTGATTATCATCCTATCTTTGAGCAACCTAAATACCGTTAAATGAAAAGCATCTTCAACATCGCAATTGCCCTCTGTTTGTGTCTACTGTCTGCACAACTGAAGGCACAAAACGAGCTGATCGGTTTAGATAAACTGATCAACAAAACAGATCCGGCATGGCCGTTGGTACAAAAGTGGATAGAATCGGCAAAGAACAAGGTTGAGGTTTTACCTGTTGACACTGCAAAGGCGAACGAAGTTTTGTACAATTCGCAAATGACTACTTATGCAACGCTGGGATCTGTAATTTACAACACAGGCGGCATCATGGTTGATAATGGATGGATCAGGATTTTAGGCTCTGGAAGCGAAAAGCTGAACCGTAATATTGCGGAATGGAACAAGGGCAAAACGATAAAGGAGTACGGCGACAACGTTCCATATTTATTAATAGCGGATGATGCTGTTGGTGGTTTCTTCGCGATTAATTACGGTGGCTTGGGGCCAGACGTAAAAAATGTTTACTACCTGGAACCGAATACACTTACCTGGCAGCCGCTCGGGGCGGGTTACGGCGAATTTTTGGTGTTTTGCTTTGATAGCGATTTGTCTAAATTTTATAAGGGCCTGCGCTGGACGAACTGGAACCAGTTTATCGGCAATTTAGATGGAACGAAAACCTACAGCTTTAGACCTTACTTGTGGCAGGAAGGCACGGATATAGAGAAATGTACGCGTAAACTGGTTGGGATTGAGGAAATGTATCGTTTCAATATTATGAAATCGAAAGAGATTAATGCGGATAAGGGAATTAAGAAAGATGAGGTTAAGCAGTAAAGTTATTGTGGTTTCAGATAACTACTTATTATCGTGCTTGTTTAGGGATGTTCTGGTTGATTTAGGGATTGCACATGTGCTTGTTTAGTCAGCGCATGGTCTAGTTTAATCAGCGCACGGTCTAGTTTAATCAGCGCACGGTCTAGTTTAACTCGGACAGGGCTTACTTTAACTTGGACATGGTCTAGTTTAACTCGGACAGGGTCTAGTTTAACTTGGACAAGGCTTACTTTAACTTGGACAGGGTCTGGTTTACCGATCCCCGATACGAATATACTATACTACCCGTATTTAGCCTGCGTTTTTTTCGGCAGCTTGGCCAAAACCATTGCTCTCGAATCGGCAACACGGCTTTTAAGTTCCTTATCATTTAATACATCCAAACTGGCAATTTGAATCCACTGGCGTTTTGCCATGTGGTAGGCCTGCTGTATGCCGGCTCTTGCGGTAAGCGCATCGAAATCATCCGGGTTACACTTTATCGAGAAACTGCCATCAGAATCAATGGCTATAATGACATAGATTTTTTCCTCAATCATAAAACAAAGGTGGTCCCACTTCATGCCCTCGGTTGTTCCGGGCAAGCTTAAACAGTATTCTCTAAAAGATTCGATATCCATAAATTTGAGCTGAAAGAGTAAAGCTGAAAACCCAAAGGTAAAAGAAAAAGTCGGGAGTCAGAAAGTCGGGAGTCTTGAGTCGTGAGTCGGGAGTCTTGAGTCCGAAGTCTAAGCGCATTACAATTTATTCTGTCAGTCTGAGCGGAGTCGAAGCCCCTTGCACTTACCCTTCGACTCCGCTCAGGGTGACAACCGGAGGTTAGGAAGTTGGAAAGTTGGGAGTTTGGAGCTTGGAGTTCTGAGTCAGAAGGCTAAGCGCATTACAATTTATTCTGTCAGTCTGAGCGGAGTCGAAGACCCTTGCATTTACCCTTCGACTCCGCTCAGGGTGACAACCGGAGGTTAAGAAGTTGGGAGTTTTGAGTCGTGAGTCTGGAGTCTTGAGTCCGAAGGCTAAGCGCATTACAATTTATTCTGTCAGTCTGAGCGGAGTCGAAGACCCTTGCATTTACCCTTCGACTCCGCTCAGGGTGACAACCGGAGGTTAGGAAGTCGGAAAGTTGGGAGTTTGGAGTTTGGAGTTCTGAGTCCGAAGTCTAAGCGCATTACAATTTATTCTGTCAGTCTGAGCGTAGTCGAAGACCCTTGCACTTACCCTTCGACTCCGCTCAGGGTGACAACCGGAGGTTAGGAAGTCGGAAAGTTGGGAGTTTGGAGTTTGGAGTTCTGAGTCAGAAGGCTAAGCGCATTACAATTTATTCTGTCAGTCTGAGCGGAGTCGAAGACCCTTGCATTTACCCTTCGACTCCGCTCAGGGTGACAACCGGAGGTTAGGAAGTTGGGAGTTTTGAGTCGGGAGTCTGGAGTCAGAAGGCTAAGCGCATTACAATTTATTCTGTCAGTCTGAGCGGAGTCGAAGACCCTTGCATTTACCCTTCGACTCCGCTCAGGGTGACAACCGGAGGTTAGGAAAACGGAAAGTTGGGAGTTTGGAGTTCTGAGTCAGAAGGCTAAAGCCCAAAGACTAACGACTACAGACTAAAGTCCGAACTCCAAAGTCTTCGATCGGAAAATGGCTATATTTGCAGCGTTATCTTCAAAACTGTAAATACCAATTATGAACATTATTACGGCCACCGCGGATGGATCGAATACGCTCTACAACGAAACCATTGGCGAACATTACCACAGCAAACACGGTGCTTTACAAGAGAGCAAACACGTTTTTATTGAGGCGGGCCTAAAATTTGCCACGCAGCACAAAAATGAAGTTTCGATTTTAGAAGTGGGATTTGGAACGGGCCTGAACTTTGTTTTAAGCCTTGATTATTGCACCAATCGCCAAATTAAACTCGATTACACCAGCATCGAAGCTTTCCCGCTAACAACGGATGTAATTAACCAAACAGGTTACGCCGAATACGTTTCACCTGAAACATGGACCAGTTTTATAACAAATTATGAATCGAGTTTACGCTCGGCGCAAGCGCTTACATCGCTTTGCCACCTTGAAATCGCGGCCAAACCGCTGGCTGAGTTTGCCACCGATAAAAAGTTCGATTTGATTTATTACGACGCCTTCTCGGTTCAGCACCAGCCCGAAATGTGGAGTGATGAAATTATTGCCCATGTTTGTAGCTTCTTAAATCCCGGAGGAATTTTTGTAACCTATGCCATTACCGGAAAACTGAAACGAGCGGTAAAGGCTTGTGGGTTTACCATCGAAAAGCTTCCCGGAGCGCCCGGAAAAAGAGAAATGTTGAGGGCTGGAAGAAGCTGTGCCAAGGACATCCCTTTGGGAAAAGCTTAAAGCTTAAAGACTAAAGCTTAAAGCTGAAAGGCTAAAGCTAACAGACAAAAGCAGAAAGACATTGTCACCCTGAGCGGAGTCGAAGGGCAGGTATGGATAGATTTATCCTATAACAAAAATCTTCGACTGAGTTAATTTTGAGCGAGCTGAAAGACTAAAGCTTAAAGATTAAAGCGGCGATCTGATTGATTCAGCAATTCCATCTTTCAACAACATTCTGACACAATTCGGCCGGCTGGCAAAAACCGCAGCCTCAATATTTTGTTAAGAGAAAACCAACATCTCATATCATGGAAAAAAGGACTTTAGGAAAAACAGATTTAAGTATTGCACCGATCGTATTTGGAGGAAACGTTTTTGGCTGGACTATCGACGAACGAAAATCGTTTGAAATATTAAACCGTTTTGTAGAAAGCGGCTTCAATTTTATCGACACAGCGGATGTGTATTCGCGGTGGGCGCCCGGAAACAATGGCGGCGAATCGGAAACCATTATCGGTAACTGGTTAAAGGAGCACAACAAGCGCCACGACGTAATTATTGCAACAAAGGTTGGTTCTGACATGGGTCAGGGCAAATCGCTTAAAAAAGATTACATCATTAACGAAGTTGAACACTCGCTTAGCCGTTTGCAAACCGATTATATCGATTTATATTTTTCGCATTTCGATGATGAAACTACCCCTGTCGAAGAAACCCTTGGCGCCTACGAAACGCTGATTAAGGAAGGTAAGGTACGGTGGATAGGTGCATCTAATTTCTCTGCCGATAGATTGAAAGAATCGCTGCATTATTCGGCAAACCATAACCTACCCCGGTACGAGGTTTACCAACCGGGTTATAATTTATACGACAGGCAGGAATTTGAACAAGAGCATGAAAAAATTTGTTTAGACCACGGTTTAGGCGTAATAACTTATTATTCGCTGGCAAGCGGCTTCTTAACCGGAAAATACCGCAATGAAGATGATTTAAATAAAAGTCAACGCGGTGGCGGTGTTAAAAAATTCCTTAACGAAAGAGGCTACAGAATTTTGGAAGCGCTCGATCAGGTTTCCGCTGCGCACAGTGTCGAGCCTGCATCCGTTGCCCTGGCCTGGCTAATTTACCGCCCGTCGGTAACGGCGCCAATTGCAAGTGTAACTGATCTCGATCAGCTGAAATCGTTCGAAAATGCGGCCAGCTTAAAACTCACTGCCGAAGATATCTCCATTTTGGATAAGGCAAGCAGTTACTAAAAATAATCTGTTATCTTTAAATGCCCGATTGATGAAACAATTAGTCGGGCATTTTGTATTAAACAGGATTTAAAATCTCTAATGAAAGAAAAATTATCTTTTTTGCCGAAACTGGCGCTTGTACTCTTCTGCTTAATCAGCCTTACTTATATCGCAATTCTCGGTCAATCGTTGCTCGCTCCGTTACTTTTTTCGTTTTTAATGGCCATTTTGCTGCTGCCAGTAGGCAATTTTTTAGAAACGCGGCTTAAGTTTAAACGAAGCTTATCAACAATTATCGCTGTAATACTGATGATTGCAGTAATCAGCGGAATTGTGTATTTCTTCGGTAAGCAACTTAGCGATCTTTGGGCAGACTGGCCGTTGCTAAAGCAGAAAGCGAATGTATCTTACCACGAACTGCAACACTGGATTTCAAAAACGTTTAAAATTAATACGCAAAAACAACTCGCCTACCTTAACGATAGTACCGAAAAAGCTTTGGCTACCAGTGCTGCCATTGTGGCAACCACCTTAGCTACGCTTTCCTCTACCCTTTTGTTTTTAGGATTTACGCTCTTGTTTACCTTTTTCATCCTCAATTACCGGAGGGTGTTGTTTACCTTTTTAACTTCAGTGTTTAAGCAGGAGCATAAAGAAAAGGTAACGGAGATTGTAAATCAGATTCAATACATCATTAAGAAATATATTATTGGCCTGTTTTTGCAAATGCTCATTGTTACCGTTTTAATGATTACGGTGCTGAGTTTACTTGGCGTAAAATATGCTGTATTACTGGGTTTGGTAGCCGGTATTTTTAATGTTGTACCCTATCTGGGCATTTTTTTCGCACTGCTTGTAAGTTGCCTGATTACTTTTGCCACTGCCGGTGCCGCAAAGGTACTACTGGTTTTAGTGGCATTTATTGGTGTACACGCCCTTGATGGAAACGTATTGATGCCGCTGGTTGTGGGCTCGAAAGTTAAAATAAACGCCCTATTCGCTTTTATCGGCATTGTTGTTGGCGAAATGATTTGGGGCATTTCGGGCATGTTCCTTTGCATTCCGTATCTGGCCATTTTAAAGATCATTTTCGATCGCGTAGATAACCTGAAACCCTGGGGCCTTTTAATGGGCGAAGACCATAAGCCCGAAAAAAAGAAACGCGTTTATCGCATCACCAAGCGCATCAAGTTTGAGGAAAAAGATTAATAAACGTAATTTGGGCTAATGAAACCTTTATTCGTTTTACTGATCGTTTACGTTGCACTGCTTGCTTTCGGCAGCCACACTTCTTTTGATAAAGGCAACATTTTTGCCGGAAACATGGCCATGTCTGTCATGTTACTGTTTACCGCCATTGGCCATTTCAAGTTCAAAACCTCAATGGCTGCCATGGTTCCGCTTTTTATTCCGAAAAAGGTTGAGATTGTAGTATTTACCGGCGTACTCGAAATTGTTTTTGCAATTGGTTTGAGCATCGAAGCCACACGTTTTTATACGGGCGTGGCCTTGATTACTTTTTTACTGGCCATCCTTCCGGCTAATATTTATGCGGCAAAACACCGCATTAATTACGAAGATTTATATAAACCGGGCCCCGGCCCAAAGTATTTATGGTTCAGGATTCCGTTTCAACTTTTCTTAATCGGCTGGACGTGGTACTTTAGCATTCGATAAAGTAGCTACAATAAAACCATCAATGTAGCAGAACAGGGGAATCGCTTTTAACTTTTCTTTGCTAGTTTTTTTCTCTGTTTTGTGTATGCCAACGGCCAAAAAACCATGCATTGTTTTGCCACGGAAGCACGAAAAACACGGAAAAATTTTAATTCTACTCCCTGCCCGTTCGATGACCCTACTTTTGGGTCTAGCAAAAGCATCAAGGTTACAAACACTTTTACCTTTTAAATCCTACCTTTGTGTTCTCTGCGCTTTTGCGCTAAAATAAACAAAACTAATATGCCGAATAACCCTATACCTGCCGCTGCCCATACGCCAGCTGATGCCTTTAATCGGTTGCTTACCGTTTTAGATACCTTGCGCACGCAATGCCCCTGGGATAAAAAACAAACCATGGAAACGCTGCGCCATTTAACCATTGAAGAAACTTATGAGCTGAGCGATGCGATTTTGGAGGGCGATTTGGATGAAATAAAAAAGGAACTGGGGGATGTAATGATGCATTTGGTTTTTTATTCGAGAATTGCATCGGAAACTGATGCTTTTAATATTGTTGATGTTTTGAACGGTGTTTGTGATAAGCTGGTGAACCGACATCCGCACATTTACGGTGATATTGAGGTGCAAAATGAGGACGATGTGAAGCGAAACTGGGAGCAGATAAAGCTAAAGGAAGGCAACAAATCGGTATTAGCGGGTGTGCCGAGCTCATTACCGGCGTTGGTGAAGGCGGCCCGGATTCAGGAAAAGGCCCGCGGTGTGGGTTTTGATTGGGAAGATAAAAGCCAGGTTTGGGAAAAGGTGGAGGAAGAATTACAAGAATTTAAGGCAGAGTTTAATGTGAGTGGCGACACGGTTATTGATGCAGAGAAAGCAGAATCGGAATTTGGCGATGTACTTTTCTCGCTGATCAATTATGCTCGTTTTATCAATATCAACCCAGAGAATGCGCTCGAAAAAACGAATAAAAAGTTCATTAAACGCTTTCAATACCTCGAAAACAAGGCAAAAGAAAACGGCAAGGCGCTTTCTGATATGACGCTTGCGGAAATGGACATTTATTGGAACGAAGCAAAGAAACTTTAGCGATGGATTCAGCATTAAACCACAATCAGGCGACGAATAACCTGATCGGCATTGTTACCTTCAATGTAACTGCGACTCAATCTGCCGACGGTGGAATTGTGCCCTGGATTAATATCGGAAGAGCGAACGAGGAGATTTTAAATCTGATTGATGCGGATGAAATTGTGATTGCCGAACATGGAATTACGGTGTTGATAGATTATCCGCTAATCAGCCCGAAATCTTTTGACCTTTACTCTTCGATTGGGTTTTCGAGAAAATTGTTGCTTATCGAAATTAGAGAAAGGTTTCTTGAGCTTGCCAAAGAAGAAAATTTTGATTTGGCAGCACTCGATTTAGTGGCTTTGGATGTATATAAAACCAATGCTGGGAAGATCGAGATTGTGCTCGACATTGATGTATAATTGGTGAACATAAGTCATAAATCGCAAAATAGGTGTGAATATTGCGATTGTATACATGATAACATACGGCTTGGTATTAATGCTTGCAGTACAAATCTTCGACCATATAGGCACATAGAAAACATAGATTTTACGGCTAAGCTCGGGTTCTATGTTTCTATGTGGTCACAATAGAAATGCTGACTGGAATGGGCCCCGGTTCAAACTAACCATAAAGGCATAGAGATCTTAGAGAACGCTTGTCGTTAAAAAAGCTATGCGCTCTATGTTTCTATGTGGTCAAAATAGAAATGCTGCTGACTGGAATAGCCCCCGGTTCAAACTAACCATAAAGGCATAAAGATCTTAGAGAATGCTTGTCGTTAAAAAAGCTATGCGCTCTATGTTTCTATGTGGTCAAAATAGAAATGCTGCTGACTGGAATGGGCCCCGGTTCAAACTAACCATAAAGGCATAAAGATCATAGAGAACGCTTGTCGTTAAAAAAGCTATGTGTTCTATGTTTCTATGTGGTCACAAAAGAAATGCTGCTGATTGTAATGGGCCCCCGTTCAAACTAACGATAAAGGCATAGAGATCATAGAGAACGCTTGTCGTTAAAAAAGCTATGTGCTGTATGTTTCTATGTGGTCAATTTTAGGCTTACATGTATAAACATTACGATTGGCTAGTAAAACACTCCATCTACATAATACCACTGTCCATTTTCCAGTTTGAAACTAGATTTTTCGTGAAGCACGTCTGTTTGAAAACTTTTATCGAGGTAATACGCTTTAAACTCAACAGTATCAAAACCCGCAGAAACGATTTCGAGCTTAAGCCATTTGGTATTTTTTGCGCTCTTTAAATAAGCATCTTTCGAGTTTCCTTTGCGTTTTGTAACGTGTGTGGTTTCGTACAGATATTCTGCATTGGCCATAACAAAGGCCGAATATCTCGAACGCATCAATGCTTCGGCCGTTGGGGCAGTTCTGGCTTTTAAATGATAAGGCTGGCAACAGTTTTGATACTGCAAGCTACTTCCGCAAGGACAATCAAATATATTCATCTCATTAATTAGCAACCAAAAGTAATATTTAATACTTCTCCGCTAAAATTTATGTAAAATTGCACTTGAAATAATGAGATACTTCTTTCACATCGCCTATCAAGGTCAGTATTTTAGTGGGTGGCAAAGGCAGCCAAATGTTAAAAGCGTACAGGAGGTTATAGAGCAAACCCTTTCAAAAATCTTAAAATTGCCAATTTCAATTATCGGTTGCGGAAGAACGGATGCCCATGTACATGCCAGTCAGTTTTTTTTTCATGCTGATATAGAAAACGCAGTCGATTTTGATTTGCTGTACATTTTGAACAAGGCCCTGCCTCACAACATTGCAGTTTTTGATATTATAAAAATGGAGGGTAGGCCACACGCCCGTTTCGACGCGGTACAGCGAAAGTACGATTACTTTGTTCATACCTACAAAGACCCATTTTTAAGTAAACAAAGCTCATTTTATCAGTTGAAAAATCTTGATTTTGATAAGATGGGTGCCGTGGTTAAACTTTTACCAAAATACAACGATTACAGGGCCTTTTGCACCCACCCTGATAAATACGAACACACCATTTGCAATGTAATGGAAGCCGATTTATTCGTCAATCAAACAGGCGATCGGTTCAGATTCCATATTGCAAGCAATCGTTTTTTGGGTAAAATGATCCGCATTACCATGGGTAAAATTTTAATGGTTGGCCAAGGGGAACTGAGCATCGACGAATTTGAAAGCGAACTGATCAACCTGAAGGCCACAAAACTTTCGTTGCCAGCGCATCCAACGGGCCTGTACTTATCTAAAGTTACTTACCCCTATTTGGATTTAGCGCCAAAAAGTGAAATTGTTGCTGCTTTACAGGGTGGAGATTGGAAAAGCGTCTCCGTTTGAAAGGAAGAAGTAAGGCAAATTTGTAACGGCTCTCTCCCGGAGAGGGACTTGCATTGCCAGACCAACAATCGCTTTCTTTAATAGGGAGAGGCTCCTTATTTAAAGCGAATTGCTTTAAGCGGCGATACTTTGCTAATTAATAATGAAGGAATTATAAGTACAGTTAAGCAAACAACAATAGTAATTACGTTAAGGCCGATGATATCGACGGCGTGAAATTCTATCGGCGCATAGGTTAAAAAATACGACGATTGGTCGAGCTTAAATAGATGTGTAGATTGTTGAAACAGGCCCAGCCCAATGCCCAAAATGTTTCCTAACAATAACCCGATTCCGATTAAATAAGCGGCGTTGTACAGAAAAATTTTCATGATGCTGAGGTTACTGGCACCGAACGATTTTAACATGCCGATCATATTTGTTCGCTCCAAAATCATGATCAACAGCGCCGTTACCATATTGATTACGCCAACAATTAACATCAAAATGAGGATTACCCGCGTATTTACATCCAACAGGCCGAGCCAGGTAAAAATATTGGGAAAGTTCTCTTCAATGGAATACGAGCGGAGGTTGCGCGGCAACTGTTCGTAAATCTGGTCGGCAATTGGTCGCAACTTCTTGAAGTTTTTAATCCGAAGTTCCACTCCGCCAATCTCATTCGTTTTCCAGTTATTAAGGCGTTTAATAATATTGAAATTGCCCAAAACAAAACCTTTGTCAATATCTTCTACCCCGATATCATAAATACCAACAATTTTAAATTTCCGCGGGCGAAGCTGATTTTGAACAAAATACATGATAAAATCGTCGCCTGTTTTTAGTTTTAGTCGGTTGGCCGTATATTTCGAAATTAGCAGTTCCTGCATCGCCGCCGTACTATCAGAAAAATCGATGATCGTACCGCTGATAATGTGCTGTTTGATATAATCCCACTTATAGGTTTTATCAATCCCCTTAAAATTTATCCCTTCAATTTCGTTATTGGCCGAAAGAATGGCCGGTTTGGTAGCAAAGGGATAATAATATTCTATTTCGGGATTGTTTTTGAGTTGCTTTTCTGTTTCAGCATCGAGCACAAACGGTGTATGTTCAAACGAGTTGTTTAAATCGTAGCGCGTAATCTGAACATCGCCTAAATAGCCACGTACCTTATCCTGAATTTCGGTTTTAAACCCTTTAATAATGGCGATAGATAAGATCATAACAGCCAGGCTGAGCATTACGCCTGCGATGGCGATGCGAACGATCAGCTTTGAAAAAGTCCGTTCAGATTTGATGGCAATTCGGCCCGCTATGAAATATTCGAAATTCAATGTATAAAATTTGTTATGGCAAAAATGCTTAAATCCTTTTTAAAAATGGCATTTTTGACATAAATAACCCATGGTAAATAATCGTTCGCTAATTATAATTAAAAAAGCGCTAAATTGTTTGCTGCTTAACCTAAAAACCAAAGATTAAAAGCGTACAAATTATGAAAAGATACATCAGCTTTGCATTTACAAGTTTAATAGCCCTGAGCGCATGCGGCCAACCCAAGCCCGTGGGCGATGATATAAAGCCAAAGCGCAGTGGAAAAACGCAATTGCGATCAATTGATGCCATTAAACCAGAAAGCGCACTGAAAACAGGTGCTGAACAGACTGAAAAGTACCTACCGTTGTTGAAGGGAAAACGTGTGGGCATGGTGGTAAACCCAACTTCGATAATCGGAGCCGAAACTTCGGTAGATAGCTTATTGAAACGAGGTGTAAAAATTCAGAAGATTTTCGGTCCGGAGCATGGCTTCAGAGGCAATGCAAGCGCCGGAGTAGCAGTAAACGATGAAATTGATGAAAAAACCGGAATAAAAGCGGTTTCACTTTATGGAAAGCACAGTACACCAACCACCGAAGATTTGGCTGATATAGACATTATGGTTTTTGATATTCAGGATGTTGGCGTTCGTTTTTACACGTATATTAACACATTGCAACATGTAATGGAAGCCTGTGCAGCCAACAAAAAACCGCTGTTGATACTTGATCGCCCCAACCCGAACGGCTATTTAATTGATGGGCCGATTTTAGATCCAAAATACAAATCGGGCATTGGTTTACAGCCCATTCCAATTTCGCATGGCTTAACAGTTGGCGAGTACGCTCAAATGCTTAATGGCGAAGGCTGGCTTAAAGACAAGGCAAAATGTGAGATTACGATTATCAAAAATGCCAACTACAACCACGACATGGAATATACCTTACCGGTAAAACCATCGCCGAACTTGAACACCGCACAGTCTATACTACTTTACCCATCTACTTGTTTGTTTGAGGGAGTATATTTAAATCATGGCCGCGGTACAATGTTTCCTTTCACCATTATTGGTGCGCCATATTTAAAGGGCAAATATGATTTCAGCTTTACGCCAAAAAGCATTAAAGGAATGTCTGAATCGCCATTGTTTCAAGATCAGGTTTGCTATGGCTTAGACCTGAGAAATTATGATGTAGAAAAATTGCGGGCATCGAAACAGGTAAACATCTCATGGCTGATCGAGCTTTACAATGCGTCTCCAAGAAAAGAAGATTTTTTTAACACCAAACTGAGTAAGGCTTTAGGAACAATTGAAAAGCTGGTGGGTGATGGCAATTTCAGACAACAGGTCATTGATGGAAAGAGCGAAAAAGAGATCAGAGCAAGCTGGGAACCCGGCTTAAGTGCATACAAAACAATGCGCAAAAAGTACCTGCTTTATGAGTAGAACAATTGAATGAAGGAGCGAGTGAATGATTGAATTATAGAAGTCATCCGATGAATATGTGCACTACGCTGAGATTCATCGGATGACTACATTCCAAAAAGTACCTGCTTTATGAGTAGAATAATTGAATGAAGGAGTGAGTGAATGATTGAATTATAGAAGTCATCCGATGAATATATGCACCATGCTGAGATTCATCGGATGACTACATTCCAAAAAGTACCTGCTTTATGAGTAGAACAATTGAATGAAGGAGTGGGTGAATGATTGAATTCTAGAAGTCATCCGATGAATACATGCACCATGCTGAGATTCATCGGATGACTACATTCCAAAAAGTACCTGCTTTATGAGTAGAACAATAGAATGAAGAGGTGAGTGAATGATTGAATTCTAGAAGTCATCCGATGAATATATGCACCACGCTGAGATTCATCGGATGCTTACGTTTCCAAACAATAGCTAAATGAGTTTGTTATTAAGTGGAATTGACATTTATAACTGCAATTCAATCATTCTCTAATTCAATAATTTATATTATGAGCGGTCCGAAAGAAAAAAGTGATAAACCAGGCAGTAATTATGAGCAGGAAGTGCCAAAAGGTCGCGAGCCTGTAGACCACAAAACTGTTAGACAACCGAATGACAGCACGCCAAATAAGGCACCAAAAACGAACGATCCGGCAAAGCAAAGGGAACAAGAAGAACAACCTGTTCATTCAATTAAGAAAGCGCCGAAGGAGTAATTATTGGTTGATTAGTTTATTAGTCATTGGTTCATCGGTTCATTTGCTAATTGGTCATTGGTTATTGGTCAATGCTAATTGGATATTGCCCATTGCTAATTGCCAATTGCCCATTGCCCTACAACTCAATCGGATTGATCTTTAAGCTAAAGTAAAAAGTGGATCCTTTGCCTTCTTCGCTCTCGACCCAAATTCTGCCGCCCTCACTCTTCACAATCTCTGCCGATATGTACAACCCTAACCCCAAACCGGGATAGGTGTGCTGTAAATTTCCCGATACCCGGTAAAACTGATCGAACACCAGATGTTGCAGTTCTTTCGAAATGCCGATTCCATAGTCCTGAACGCTCAAAACGATTTCATTATCTCTGGCGTAACTGCTTACATCAATGCTATTTGCATCAGACGAATATTTAATTGCATTGGCAATAAAATTTGTAATTACCTGCCCAATTCTCTCTTTATCGGCATAGGCTATTGCATTGCTATTTAAATGCATGTTGATATGGTGCTTGGCTGAAATATGCTGCATTTCTTCAACAATTTCTATTACGGCCAAATCAAAATCGAAGTTTATTGGGTTAAAGGTCATTTTACCCGATTGAATTTTGGTTACGTCGAGCAAATCGCCAATTAAACCCGTTAATCGGTTTAGCTGCAGGTCCATTTTGTGCACCATTGCCGCCTTTTTCTCATCGCCATCGTTCCTGATCATCCGCTCCAGCACCTGCGTATAAGCTTTAATGCTGGTAACAGGTGTTTTTAATTCGTGACTGGCAATCCCTAAAAATTCATCTTTTTGTTGTTGGAGCTGCACCTGTTTGGTTACGTCCATAGCCGCGTGTAAAATGGCATACACTTGTCCGTCGGCATTGCGCAGCGGTTTGTAGGTAAAATTGAACCAGCTTGTTTTCGGTTGACCATCAACAACCAGGGTGGCTTCCTGCTGATCGGCATGGTACGGAACTCCCGTTCTATAAACTTCTTTGATGATGCCAATAAATGGCTGGCTCTTAAGCTCAGGAACGGCGTCTTCTAACTTTTTACCCAGTATGCTCTTATCTTTGCCCCAATAGTTAAGCATTTCATCGTTTACGAGCGTAAGTACAATATCCTCCGTTTCGTAGTAAGCGGTAGCCATAGGCGTATCCAACAGCAGGTTTCTGAACCGTTCTTCGCTTTTGGCCACTTCCATACGCGATTTTACCAGGGTGGTAATTTCATTGGCCACCACCATAATGCCGGTTACTTCATTGTTGCCATTGCGGATAGGATCGTAAACGAAGTTGAAATAGCAATCTTGCAGTACCCCATCTCGCTCAATCTTTGCCATTGTTTCGTAGCCATGATGCGAAACACCCGATTCATATACACTGGTAAGCAATTTAGGAAAAGGCTGATCGATCAGTTCCGGCAATCCGTCAATAAGTTCCAGTCCTATAACCGATTCGGTTTTGCCCCACAAATTAAGTAAATCGGCATTTGCCTGTTCAATTACAAAGTTCTTTCCTCTTAAAATACCTATCGCAACGGGCGCATCCTGAATCATCTTTCTAAAAAGCTCTTCATTGGCTTTAATTCTTAACCGTGCATTTACCAACTCGGTAATGTCGGTAGCATTGTTCAAAATTCCCCAAACATTGCCATCGGTATCTTTTAGGGGTTTATAAATAAAATCAAAGTAAAATACTTGTAAAGTGCCGTTGTTGATCAGCTCAACCCGGTCTTCTTTTCCTTCGTAAGCGACGCCAGTGTGGCGTACCCTTTCCAAAATCTCAAGAAAAGGCTGATTTATCAGTTCTGGTAATGCCTCGCTTAGCGGTTTACCAATTACGGCTTTATCTCTGCCCCACGCTTTAAGCAAAGCCTTGTTGGCCACCTTAATAACCATTTCTTCGCCAACATATAAGCCAATTGGCATTGGCGATTCTTCGATCAGGTAATAAAAAATACTGGCGTTGTCGTCGAGGTTGATTTGCATACAAGAAAAAAACAAATATAATAGTTATCTATTTATTTGTGGATTTTAGAAATGACAATAACACTTTTTCATCATGCGCCAAACCAACTTTGCTGGTGGCCTTGTTTTTATTCATCATTTTCAGGTATTTCTCCAATTCATTATTCTCGTAGGCGGTAATTAGCAAGGGGTAAACATAAGAGCTTTTACAAACGGCCCGCGTATTCCCAAGTTTTTGGGCAACACAATCCAAAACCTTAACTATTGTTTTTTTCGAATTCAATTGCAAATCTTCATCTACGCTGCACTTGGCAAATTGACGTAAGGCTTCGAGCGTTCCACCCCAGGTCCTAAAATCTTTCGCCGTAAAGTCATCACCCGTAATTTCTTTGATATAGCTGTTTATTTTGCCCGAATCGATGCTTTTATGCTCTTTTCCGTTGGTATAAAATTGAAATAGCTCCTGCCCCGGAATGTCGCGGCATTTTTTCACCATTCTGGCCAACGATCGATCGTTAAGTTCCAATTGCTGCTTAACCCCTTTTTTGCCTATAAAATCCATAACGATTTTACTGCCGTTGATTTTTACGTGCTTATCACGAAGCGTTGTTAACCCAAACGATCCATAAAGCTGCTTATAACTCTCGTTCCCTACCCTAATCAGCGTTTTTTGCAATACATCGACCGAAATGGCCAGCACCTTTCTTTCGTCAAACTCTTTTCGGCGCAAATCTTTGGCCAAATTCTTGCGGGCATTCGGCAAAGCCCTGCCAAACTCCAGAAGCCTGAAGTATTTATGCTCAGAGCGGCGACTTGTCCATTTGGTGTGATACTTGTATTGCTTCCGCCCCGCTGCATCTATCCCCGTAACCTGCAGGTAGGCATTTGGTTTATTGGCTATCCATACATTTTGCCACGCTGGCGGTATAACAAGTGCCTTTATACGGGCAAGGTGTTTCTCATCGGAAACCTTGTTGCCGTCTTTGTCTTCGTAATAAAATTTTCCGGGTTTGCCCTTTCGATAAAGACCAGGCATCGTATCGGTTACATAAACTAATCCGCTCTCTTTAACAACATCTTTGCCTTGTACCATTTTTAGCCTTTAAGTATGGGTTTATTTTTAGTTATTTTGTAAAACTTTAATGTGGACAGCCACGTTATTTTCAGAAACACAACATCTATCTATGAAAATAGTTTTTATGGGTACGCCCGAATTTGCCGTTGCTTCTTTAGATGCTATCGTGAACGCTAATTTTAACGTTGTTGCGGTTGTGACGGCGCCAGATAAACCCGCCGGACGCGGGCAAAAATTAAACGAAAGTGCGGTTAAAAAATATGCCGTAGAAAAGGGCATTCCGGTTTTGCAGCCCGAAAAACTTAAGCAACCAGAATTTATTGCAGAGCTGAAATCTTACCAGGCCGATTTACAGGTTGTTGTGGCTTTTAGAATGTTGCCCGAAGTAGTATGGAACATGCCGCCCAAGGGAACCATTAATCTGCACGGCTCCTTACTTCCCCAATATCGTGGCGCTGCACCCATTAACCATGCCATTATTAATGGTGAAAAAGAAAGTGGCGTTACCACATTTTTTCTGAAACATGAGATTGATACGGGCGATATTATTTTAAGCGACAGTGTTGCAATAGCTGACAATGAAACGGCCGGAGAGTTGCACGACAAGCTTATGGGAATTGGTGCGCAATTAATAGTGAAAACGTTAAAAGCAATTGAAGCGGGCGAAGTAAGTGAACAGCCGCAGCCGCAAAGTGATGCATTGAAACATGCACCGAAGATTTTTAAGGATGATTGTAAAATCAACTGGAATTGTCCTTCGCAAACGGTTCACAATTTAATACGTGGTTTAAGCCCGTATCCTACGGCCTTTACCACGCTGAACGACAAAACTTTTAAGGTTTTTAAAGCCGAAATTGAAGATAAAGAGCCTGCAATAGCTGCCGGAGGTTTTTTAACGGATGGAAAAACGTACTTAAAGTTTGCAACCAAAGACGGTTTCATCAAGTTATTAGATGTTCAATACGAAGGGAAGAAACGGATGGCAATTGAAGATTTTTTAAGGGGAATGCGGTTGTAATAGGCTCAGTGTTGTCACCTCGCCATTGTTCCTAAACGTGCAAATGGATGTTTAGAACCTATTTCAAAGAATCGTCAATTTTCTTCAAAATGAGCGTTTAATGAACTATAAAACGGTCGGTTAATATTAAATGTTGTGGCTTCCTTTGCTGAATATGAAGGGGAATTAATAAGAGAGCGAACAAATGCAGGTTTACAGTCTGCAAGAGCAAGGGGGCGCACTGTTGGCAGACCAAAAGGTTTTACAAAAGATATCATTTCCAAATTGTTAGTTATGCCCTCTGTTTATAAAGCTGGTGACCAAACACCCAATTAAATTTGTAAAAGACTTCAATTGACAAGAGCGACATTTTACAGATGTGCCAAAATACTTGATACGCACAGTAACGGGGAAATAAAACAGATGCGGGTAAAAAAATAATTACGTGTATATAATGTGTATTTTGTATATTTAACACGTAATAACAAAAGATGATGAGAAAAAATATAGATATTGACGAAAGCGTACTTACAAAGGTTAAAATACTTTCAGCATTCGAGGATTTAAGCGTAAAAGCTCTTTTAGAAAAAGCTGTTTCTTTTTATGTTGAATATAAAGAAAACGAGCGTTTAAAAGCATTAACCAATGAAGAAAAAGAAGATTTAGGATTGCTGTTACTGATGCAACAGGCAGACAGAAACGATATCGCAACTCGTGAAGAAGTAATGAATATTTTAGACTAATGGAAGTAGTTTTTTTACGATCATTTGTTAATGATATTAAAAAAATCACTGACAAATCTCTAAAGGCAAGAATAAGAGATTTTATACTTCAATTAGAAAATGCGGATACATTAAATGATGTCACTGGTATAATCAAGATGCAAGGTTTTTCAACAGCTTATCGCTATCGTATTGGAGATTATCGTCTAGGTTTTTTTAAAAGTGAAAATTTAATAGAATTGGCCCGATTTGTTAAACGCAATGATGTATATAAGGTTTTTCCTTAATAACTAATTACCGGCTAATAGCCCCGCTTTTACCCATAGTCCTCGCTTTGGCCAACCCTCATCACCCCGGCCCGCTCCGGGCTATTTGGCGCTATCGGGTTTAACAACAGCGAATGGTGTTTGCCTGAGAAACCATTTAAACGGCATCAACATATTTCGCGGGTTAATCCACTTACTTTTGTTAGCTTTGAAAATTGCCAACTCCGCAGCGTACTCACTCGCAGAGTTGGCAATTAGGCAGTACTATCGGTTATAAACATCGAAAGCACTTTCGACTTTTTTCAAGCCAGATCGTTGTTTTAAAAACCCGCCAATTCCGAGTCCACCGCTCATAGCAGCGAGGATGAAACTTACCGTGTAGTTTTTCGACTTATAATCTGGCAAATGCCCGAATGTAGGTGTATTCTGCTTTTTAAAACCTGAGTTAGAAAGGAGCGTAATTGCACTTGCAAGAAAAGCCGCACCAGCGCCTACATACATTGCAGTGCCAACCCTCATGCTTTTTCTATATCCTTTGAGCAAATCCAAACTCTCTTGGTTGTCGGCCATGTCGTTGCTTAGGTTGTAATAGCTGATCTTCTTTAAATCCGAAAAACCTTTGTTATAAAACATTCTTGCATTAACAGATTGTTCGCGGCGATGTCTAAAGTGGTAATTGTCCAAATCAAAAGGAACGGGATCGTAAGTTACTTCTTGATAGAGGTTAATTTTCCCTTCCATTATGCGTTCAGCAAACGAAACCCGACTAAAAAGATCATTATTTCGGGTGTTGGCAAAGAAACCATCTTCGTTGCTAAAAAACTTAACCTGTTTTATCGGTACCCGCCGAGAATCTGCCCGAAGTGACCAGGAGCCAGTAAAATCGGGACGAAGCCGAATCTTTTTGGCATAGATTGCAGAATCGGAATAGAGGTACAGAAAATTTTCGGAATCGTTCACCTGCGAACGAGCGTTGAGGCCATAGCAAGCCATGACCAAAATGAGTAATTTTTTCATAATGATTTACATTTGTGTGTGTAATCAATATTACTAAAATTTTCGACGAAATTTATGTAAGAATAAAATATGGGCGACTGGCGGCTTTAAATCCATCGGAAACTGATGTGCGGTATGTCCTTTTGTAGGTTGGGGATTCTTCCTTCGTCAGATCCGATAGCTATCGGATGACAGAGTAAATGAAAGAAATAGGAACGCTTGTTTTTGATTAATAGACTTTCTTCGTTCTGGATTTGTATGTTTTATTCATTTAAACCAGCATCAATATCCATTCGCTGATGTAATATTCTAATAATCTCTATCGCGTTTTCTTCCTGATTGATTTTATAGAAAATAATGTGAGATTGTATGTTCGAACGTAAATATCCTTTTCTTACGTGGTCATATTTTTTTCCAGCCTCCGGGTTTTCGGCTAAATATTCAATTTCATCAAGTAATAAATTATAATATTTGTCGGCTTGACCTGCGGACCAGGTTTCGAAAGTATAAAGCCAAATATTTTCTATGTCGTTTTGAGCCTCGTCACTAATTTTATACCTCATTCTTTTGCAAGATGTTTTTCATGAAGCGTCTTTAAAACAACGTCTCGATTAAACTCATTTGCAAAGCCAGATTTTTCTCCCTTTTTCAGCTCATTAATGAGTTCGGCTTTTCTAGTTTCTTCATACTCAAACATTCTCAATGCTGCTCTTATAACTTCGCTTGCCGATGAAAACTTTCCGGATTTAACTTGCTGACTGATAAAATCCTCAAAATAATCGCCTAACAGTATAGATGTGTTTTTTGCCATGACTTCAATTTTCTATAAAGATACCAATTTATGGTATAGAGTGAAAGAAGTTTGTCAGTTTGATCTTAAAGGAAAGCTTATAGCCTGATGAACTCGGCTTTCAACTACAACACATTCAATTTCTCGCTTAAAAATTTAGATACCTCGTTAAAATAACGTTTCCGGCCATAGCCCATCACCCATTGTACGCCCTGGGTAGCGTTGGTAATAAAAACTTCCTCGGCTTCTTTTAAAATTTCGGGGTTGATCTGCGCTTCAATAAGGGCGATATCATTCATTTTGCAGATTTGCATCATTGCAGTTCGCATTACTCCACTTACGCATCCCTCGGTTAATGCCGGCGTATAAATTTGCCCCTTGTACACTACAAATACGTTGGCGCTGATACTTTCGCACAGAAAGCCGTTTTGGTTCAGAATCATGGCTTCATCCAGTCTGTTTTGGCTTTTGAAAAGTCCGGCCATAACATACAACAGCGCATTGGAGGTTTTGAAGTTAGCCAGTTTGTTGATCGGCTTGGTGAGCTCGTCAAAAACATCGATAATCAAGCCTTTGCTGTTTAGGCTGTAGCTTGTTTCTTTCAGTGCAAATCCCTCCAAAATATAACCAGCCTTGTTTATTTGCGGTGTATACACACCTGCGCCCCCTCTGTATATCGAAAGCCGAAAGCGGGCATTGCCGTTCCAACGATTACGCTTGGCCAAATCGGAGGTTTTCTGGCGGATAAAATAATCATCCATCAGTGCATAACCTTCCATTTTCAAGGCTTTCATGCCAGCCACCAATCTATCGGCGTGTAAGTCGGCAAACTGAAGCTTGTTGTTAATCATTCTCATGCTTTCGAAAAGCCCATCGCCAAATTTAAAGCCCCGGTTTGAAGCGGCTAAAACGGGTTTTTCTGCGTCGTGAAATTCATCATTAAATAAAAGGTATTCCTGAGGCATATATTATGATGTAACAATATAGTTTTCCCACTTGGTAAGTGCAGCTTTAAAATCGGCTGGAAGCGGAGATTCGAAAAACATATATTCTTTTGTTGTAGGATGAATAAAGCCCAAACTTTGCGCATGTAACGCCTGTCTGGGTAACAAATCGAAGCAATTATCAACAAACTGCTTGTACTTATTAAACGTGGTTCCCTTTAAAATCTTATCGCCACCGTACATTGCATCGTTAAATAGCGGGTGCCCAATGTGTTGCATGTGCGCCCTGATTTGGTGCGTACGGCCGGTTTCGAGTTCGCAGCTAATTAAAGTAACATAGCCAAGGCGTTTTAACACCTTATAATGCGTAACCGACCATTTACCTTTTTCTTCATCATCGTAAATATCCATTACCCGCCGGTCTTTAACGCTTCTGCCGATGTAGCCCGTTACGGTACCATCATTTTCTATATCGCCCCAAACCAGGGCAATGTACCTTCTGGTGATGCTGTGATCGAAAAACTGTTTGGCCAAATGGGTAATCGATCTTTCATTCTTGCTGATCAGTAACAGGCCCGAGGTATCTTTATCAATTCGGTGTACCAAACCGGGGCGGCCATCGTTGCCTGGTAGTTGCGGCAACTGCTCAAAATGGAAAGCAAGCGCATTAACGAGGGTGCCCGTGTAGTTGTTAAAACCGGGATGAACCACCATGCCCGCGGCTTTGTTAACTACAAGTAAATCGCTGTCCTCGTAAATAATGTCAATGGGTAAATCTTCGGGGTAAACCTCGGTATCGCGTGGCGGATGAGGCAACACAATCGAAATCTCATCGAAAGGCTTTACCTTATAACTGGCCTTAATCTGTTTCTGATTGACTAATACATTTCCCGCGTCGATGGCATTTTGAATACGGTTACGCGAAGCATTTTCTACACGAACCATCAAAAACTTATCGATTCGGAGCAATGATTGCCCTTTATCTACAATGATCTTAAAGTGTTCAAATAATTCTTGTTCTTCCTGCTCTTGCAAATCGACCGCATTTTCCATTCGGCAAAAATAAACTTTTAAGCGCAAGATTTTGTAATTAAAAAAACAGCTTATATTTACGTTAAATCTAATTTTCCCGAAGATAAAATATGAAAAGACATTACTTAACAAGGACTGCGCTGATGTTATTTACGCTGACCTTGGCACAAAAGGCAAGCGCCCAGCAAGATGTGGGCGACTTATTTATTTCCGGCCCTGCCGATGCCACGAAGCTGGTAAACGCCTATTTCGACCCGCTATACAAGGGTTTGGGGATAGGTTTAACGGATGGGTGGACGAACACAGCGAAATCAAAAGGTTTTTTGAAATTTGATGTCAGGGTTTCTGTTTCTGGAGCTATGGTACCGCAAGCGGCCAGAAGTTACGACGTGAACACGTTGGGCCTCAATAATATCAGACCGGCGGCAGGTTCATCGTCGATTGGGCCTACTGCTTTTGGCGATGATGAGCTTGGGGGCAAAATGGAGGTTTACACCAGCGATGGCTTGCCGACTGGAAAGTTTTTTAATTTGCCTGAAGGCGTAGGCTTTCATACCGTTCCATCGGCACAAATCCAAGCCACATTGGGCCTGCCAAAACATATCGATTTAACGGTTAGGGCAATGCCGAAGATTAAATTTGGCAGCGATTTGGGAAGCCTTTCTATGATTGGTATTGGCGCAAAGGTTGAGTTGCTGCCGTTGATAATGGGTAAAACGGAAAAGTTGCTCCCTGTTGATTTAGCTGTTGCCGGTGGTTTTACGCAGTATAATTACAAGCTGGATTTGAATATCGATGATGCCCCAAGCTCGGATCAGCGGATAGATGCGAAATTTAAGGGTGTTAATATCGATGCCGTTGTATCGAAAAAAATCGCCTTTTTTACGCCTTTCGCCAGTGTTGGTTATCAAACATCAAATACGGACTTAAAAGCGTTGGGAACTTATAATTTTGAAACCAGTGCAACAACATCGGCCACTTATGTAGATCCGATTTCGGTTAAACAAACCGATATAGACGGGTTGAAGGGCAGTTTGGGCTTTCAGCTAAAATTCGGTTTCTTTAAGGTTTATAGTTCGTACACCCTAGCAAAGTATAGCATGTTTAATTTTGGTTTGGGTTTTGGAACGGGCGAATAGAAATTTCTCTGATGCGGCTTTTGGCTGTAATCCTGATTTTTTTGGAGCGCAAAGCCTGTAGTCCTTCGGTAAGGTTTGGTCCCGTGCCAAAGGCACTCCTTTTGGAGCCAAGGCTGTAATCTTTTATCAGTTCATTACCAAACAAAACCGTCATTGCGAGGCTGGGTATGAGCGAGCCGAAGCAATCTTTTGTACTTATTGGCTCAAAGATTGCTTCACGCTACGGCAAAGGCCATTTCTTCGTTCGCAATGACGAAATGCGAGCCAAAATTCACGTTATTATAAATTAACTAAGTAATAAAATCGCATTATTTTTGCCAAAAACACCTGAGATAATCGGGTGTTTTTTACTTTTATAGCGTGTTCGAAAATATTAATAGTCCCATACAAAAGATTAGCCTGGCGCCGTTTGATAACTTGTTTGTTAAACGCGATGACTTAATCGATCCGTTTATCTCCGGAAATAAATGGCGAAAGTTAAAGTATATCCTAATCGATGTAAAGGCGCAAAAAAAATCGCATCTGGTTACTTTTGGGGGTGCTTATTCTAACCATTTAGTGGCTACGGCCGCAGCCGCATCGCGATCTAACCTAAAGGCAACTGCTTTTGTTAGAGGCGAGCAGGTTCACAACGAAATGCTCATGCTATGTAAGTTATTTGGCATGCACCTCATTTTTGTAGATAGGGAAAGCTACCGGGATAAACAATTACTATTTGAAGGTTACTTCGGCAACGATGCGGAAGCCTATTTTATTGACGAGGGCGGCGCATCGCAGCAAGCGGTAATTGGCTGTGCAGAAATTATTGACGAATTGCCGGAAAGCTACGACCATATTTTTTGTGCCGCAGGTACGGGAACGACGGCCGCAGGGCTTTTAAATGGCATCGAAAAGAACAAGTTAAAAACAAAACTGCATGTTATTCCGGTGTTGAAACAGGGCGATTTTATCCGAGATGAGATGGAAAAGTATATTTCTATTTCCGATCAGCTGCAATTACACACCGAATATCATTTTGGAGGCTATGCTAAAACTACACCGGCGCTAATTTCTTTCATAACAGATTTTACAACAGCCACTGGGCTACTGATTGACCCGGTTTATACAGCGAAAATGTTCTTTGCTTTGGTTGATTTACAGAAGCAGGGAATAATAAAGAAGAACGAAAAGATATTGGCCATCCATACGGGAGGTTTGCTGGGTATGTTTGGAATGAAGGAGAAGTTTAATTTAGTATGATAGTCGAGCGTTACGAACTCAGTGGGCGCTTGGTTATTGTTGCGCTCCGCAGGTATTAATCGATTGGTTGAATGTGCCTTGAGTTATTTTTTGGAAATGAACGGTACAAAGTTGATGGCGGCCTGTAGCCCCGCTCCCGCTTCTGCCGATTGAAGAAATCGGCATCCCGCTTTGATCGGGTTTATAAACAAAGGTTGCCCCAATCTGCTTGAGGTAATTTTTTGTACTTTTTTAAAAAGAAAAGGCTCCTCAGTTAACTGAGGAGCCTAATAAGATTTCTAAATCGTCCCGTTGATTTAATTCTTAATGTAAAGGTGCGCTTTTAACATTATCCAAAAAACAAAAATCGATGTATGAGGATATTTAGTAGATTTAATCCGCCTTTTATAACTTTTGATTACAAAATGATCGATTTCCGCGGCAAAAAGTCAAAACTAATGTTTAAGACAATTTCCAATCCGGGCGTTCGTAATGGCAGGTGTAACCATAAGGGATTTTTTGTAAATAATCCTGATGGTCTTCTTCTGCAGTCCAGAAATCTGTAGCAGGAACTACTTCGGTAACAATTTTGCCCGGCCAAATGCCCGATTTTTCCATTTCCTCTATCAAAGCTAGAGCTGTTTGCTGTTGCTCTTCGTTTAAATAAAAAATCGCCGAACGGTAAGAAGTTCCCACATCATTTCCTTGTCGGTTTTTTGTAGTTGGATCGTGGATTTGAAAAAAATATTCCAACAGCTTTCGGTAGGATATGATTTGAGGATCAAAAATAATCTCAATACCTTCTGCATGCGTTCCGTGGTTTCTATAGGTGGCATTTGGAACATCGCCACCTGTGTAGCCAACGGTTGTATCTATAACTCCAGCTTGTTGGCGAATGAGGTCTTCAACTCCCCAAAAACAACCGCCCGCTAAAATGGCTTTCTCTGTGCTCATATTCTTAAGTTTTATAAAGATAAATCAATATTTTTATCAGTGTAACACTAAGATCGGGAACAAAATTGGCTTTCATTGCAGCTCAATAAAAAACTTACATAAACTAAACGTTTGAGGTTGTTTTGAAATTTCAATATTGACTATATAGGCTTATAGAACATATAGCTTTTTCTAGAAAACCCATCCTCTATGATCTCTGTGCCTTGATGGTTAATTTAAGCCTTGCGCATTCCAATCAGCTGCATTCTAACTTTGACCACATAGAAACATAGTAATATAGCTTTTTTCGGACACCTTCTCCTCTATGATCTCTATGCCTATATGGTTATTTTAAGCCTTGCGCATTCCAATCAGCTGCATTCTAACTTTGACCACATAGAAACATAGTAATATAGCTTTTTCTGGACAACCCGCCCACTATGGTTTATATGCCTATATGGTTATTCTAAGCCTTGCGCATTCCGATCAGCTGCATTCTAACTTTGACCACATAGAAACATAGTAATATAGCTTTTTTCCGACACCTTCTCCTCTATGATCTCTATGCCTATATGGTTATTTTAAGCCTTGCGCATTCCAATCAGCTGCATTCTAACTTTGACCACATAGAAACATAGTAATATAGCTTTTTTTCCGACGCCTTCTCCTCTATGATCTCTATGCCTATATGGTTTACACCTTTGGGCTCACGCTGATCAAGCATCGCTTTATTTATAAAAACAGTTTCTCGCGGTTAAATCTTCCCATTCACCCGGTTCTGCTTTAAACTGTAACGTAATTTTCTGTTGTGGCTGGCTTTTTACCGAATAAATCGTAACTGGATGATAACCCTCCTCTAAAATCACATCTCTCTGCACTACTTCACCAGCTTTGTAATTAAAATCTGCATCTAGAAGATTCGCTTCATGAAGTTTTACGAAAGCTTTCCCGCCTGTTGAAACTTTAAATGAGTAAAGCCCTTTCTTATCGATCTTGATAAATGTTTGATACACCATTATGCCTTTCGAGGTTTTAATTGAGTTCAACGATTTAGCCGTACCACATTTAGCAGCAGCCTGGTCGCTCAACGACGGCACATAATCGAAATCTCCTTTAAAAAATGACCATTTTAAACCTTTCTTTATATTGCCAGTCAACCCAACTCCCGGCACCGCAGCATTATCGTAGGGTCGAGGGGCTTCGGGGTCTGAAATTCTGGCCTGCAGCACTTTTGCTTTCATTTGCGCTTGCAACTTATCGAAACCGCTTTGGCTTGCCAGGTTATCTTTCTGCTTCGGATCTTTTACGACATTGAAGATCTCAAAGTTATCGTCGGCTGATTGAATATCATACCGAACGCCAACAAAATCGCCAACCCTAATGAACTGCATCTGATTGCGTTTTCTGTTTGCATGGTCTGGCTCAAACTCCTTAAAGTCGGGAGTTTTGCCCGCTTGAAAATATTCGCTATATACCAATCCGTTTTCCTGTTTGCCAATATCGGTTAACGATGGAAGCAGGGAAACCCCTGTTGAACGGACTGGCGCAAAGGTTTTGGCCGCCCGGGCAAACGTGGGCATCCAATCAGACAGCATGGATGGTGTAGCAACCACCTTGCCCGCTGAGATACTTTTTGGCCAAACCACAACGGCCGGCATCCGCACGCCACCCTCCCAACAATCGCGTTTAATGCCATCAAAAGGACCGTAACTTTGGAAAAAAGTAGGCTTTACGTCCACGTAGGATTTCGGCAGATAAGATTCAATTGAAGGACCATTATCTGAAGTAAAAACAATCAACGTGTTATCGCTGATCTTCAAATCAAGCAGTAATTTTCTAATGTCTCCAACCGCATCGTCCAAACGTCGTACTGCTGTTGCATATCGTTTATACGTATCAGGCCACGGCACATTCGGCGTTTTCCGGTCATTATCATCATCATAAGTGGCATTGGCATAATCGGCATGCACATAAGAGTCGACGGTTCCCGAGGCGGTGCTGATCATTTTTCCTTTTTGGCCAATCCATTGTACGCCACCGTTCAATCCGCCACCTGTGGGGTAACTCTGTGTGGGCAACTCGAGCACCGCATGTGGTGCATCGTAGGCTAAATACATAAAAAAAGGCTTTTTATCCTTGTTGTTCTTCTCAAAACCGATGATATAGTTTTTGGCCTTTGCCGTCCATAAATCGGTGGTATAGCACTTCTCAAAGCCCTCAGAAACCTCTTTGTAATTGGCCCAAATTTCCTTTTTTCCTCGGTAAATGCCCTCTACAGGGTAGTGCTCGTGACCATCTGCATGGCGCATGTACCCAAAGTAATCGTCAAAGCCCCGTTTTAAGGGATGAGCAGGCCAGTTAAGTTTTTGCTTTTCATCGGTACCTTGTAAGCCCCACTTGCCAATTGCAATAGTGGCATAACCCGCGTTTTTTAACATGGTGGCCATAGTATGGTTGTTTTCCAGCGCCTTATCAAATTGATTATCCCGCACATGCGCATTGCCTTGATTAACTCCCGTTAATAAAGAAGCTCTTGATGGTGCACAAACCGGGGCATTTGCGTAGTGCTGGGTTAGGATGGCACCTGATTGCGCCATTTCATCTAAATGTGGCGATTTTAAGGCGGGAAGCTGTTTTAATCGCTGGTTTTGAAAAAATACACCTAAATCGCCATAGCCAAGATCATCGACCAAAATGTAAATGATATTCGGCTTTTGCTGTGCAAGTACACTAGCGCTTAGTGATGAAAAAACAATCGTAAGTAAGAGGACGACTAAGGTGTTGCTTTTGTATTTATTCATATTTGTAAATAAAGGAACCAAAAAAATACGGTAATGCATAAAAACCGTTGCCTTTAATAAAACAACGGTTAATCTGCCGGGCCTATTTCCACCGGGGTTTTGTACAATCTTAGGGTTGAGGACGATTTGGTTTGATGGAATTGGGTACAGATTGGGCGAAATGCGCTTTCAACTCAATATGGCCGGATACCAAAGAGAAGTCAAGTTTTTAAAACTTGACTTCTCTGGTCTGTTCAATGCGGGCTATTAGATGATGCTCCGATGGTAAATCGAAGCGAATAATTAATCGTTACATGGCTTGCTTAATCATCTTCGAAATTAGGTAAGCGGGCGTAACCAAGGTGCAGGTTCTGCTAAATCTGGCAATGTTTATTCCCAAAAAATTTCCTTGAAAATCGAACACCGGCGAGCCACATTCGCTATTTTCTATCGCACCGTCGTGGGCAAAAACGTGTAGAAAGCCATCGCGGCGTGCCGATTTGCCGCCCCTGAACTTTTCTGCCGGATGGTTTGATGCCGGTTGATGCTGTTCTGCCAACGCGAAAGTCTTTGAAACCGTTCCACGCTCGTTCTTCCAGCTCATTGTAATTAGATCATTGGGCCACAGCTTTAAAATTTCGGGTGCAAATTCACTGGCTTTTGTAATCGCCTTGCCGTTAATGCTCACCAGCTCGTCGCCAACCTTTATGCCGGCAGTACTTGCCGGCCCATCGGGCTTAATTAACGAAAATTGTGCCGGCTCTGAATTAAACATCACCATTGCGCCCAAATATGGCAAGCTAGTTTGCTTCGCCAGGCCAAAAAGACTACTGCTTAAAACACTCGGTAAAGTTTGTCCATCGGCCTTGGCCGAGTACACCATTTTGCCCATTTGTACCAACGCAGAATCGGCAGTAACATCTTCAATGTCGATGCCCCCTTTAGTGGTGTGCTTTACCTCCAATAAGGCCAAATCATTCGGCTGATCTCTTGAAACAATTAAAATTTCAGCTCCGGTATTAGATACCAACTTGGGTTCCTCACCCATCAGCGAAAGCTTAGTTACCACAAATTGTCGCGTTACGCCATTATTGTTTTTTGCAGTCAATAGCGTTCCCTGAACCTCTTGCATTTTGCCCTTTAACGTGCTTACAAGTTTAACACCTCTAATACTTTTGTTTGCCGCCTTTTTAAAGTCAGGATGCAGGTTATTTTGCTTATTTTCTTTTTGGATTACAGCAGCCAGAGGATCGGTCGCAATGGAATCTGGCTGATCAGGAAACGAAGTAAACGTTCGCTCCTGTTGAAGCGCAGTCCAATATTTACGGTATAAATCTACCGGGATTTCAAAGTTCTGATCCTCGGCAACATCAATCGCACTATGCAGGCCAATAACCCGTCCGTGGTAATCGAACAAAGGACCTCCAGAATCGCCAGGCTCCATTTTGCACGTAGAGCGGATAAAGCCATATTTATTTTTTACTTCTGCCACCTCTCCCAGCCTTAGGGTTGGCAAAGTTTGGTTCAAGGTTTCAGGGTATGAAATGCTGATACACGGTTCGTTTGGTTGCAAGGTACCCGAATAACCCATTTCGGCGAATGGCCAAACGCCATTATCGGTAATTTTCATCATCGCCACATCGGGCATGCCCGGCGTTTTCGGATTATCTATCCGGCCCAGGGCCAGGGCAATACATTCCTTTCCGTCAGGAAAAAATACTTTATAATTTTTTCCGGGAATAGTGGTGTGCGCTGCCGTTAAAATATAACCGTCGGCACTTACCACTACGCCGCTAAACTGGGCGCTGGTTCGCTGATTTTGCTGAACGTCAAAGCCCCACATTCTAACGCTTGCAGGATAAGCCTTTTTAACCGCTTCGCCGATGATCTTTTCAAACTGCTTAACGTGTTTTTTCTGCGCCCGGGCGTTTGCCGCAAATAACAAGGCGAAGAAAATATAAATGATGCTTCCGTATCTTTTTTTCATGATTTTTTTGAATGAGTTTTGACAGTTTCACTTCTTAAAGGAACGGTTGTCATTGCCTCGAAAGGGCTACTTTGTAGCGAGACACAGCCTGTCCCGATTTCTCCTATGATGTGGGCATATCTCCTTTCGACTGTTCGTCTTTCCCGCGCAGGCGGGAATCTTAATGCAAGGCACCCAATTTTTGCACATTAAGATCCCCTACCGATAGCTATCGGTACAAGCTACCAATGACAGCACCGGTTTTGTCATTCTGACGAAGGAAGAATCCGCAACCTACAGCTTACCGTCATTGCCCCCTTCACTTGCCTTCTTTTGGCAGTGGTTTATTGGCGTTTGGCATTTCATCGCCTTGGGATTTACTTCGTAGCTGCTTCGCGGTCTTCACTGCTTTCATAACCTCTCCCTGGGAGCGTTCGGGTTAAAAGCAATACCTCTGCGTTCCCTCTCCTCGAGGAGAGGGATGTATAGACGGAGAAAAAACCACCGACATTAAAAGGGAGAGGTTTAGGGCGCCAAATTTAATACTGCCTTTAGGCTCCCGCTTTGCCTTTTGATACAGCTCCCTCAGTTCCTTATCCTCAGCTACTTAAAAATTTCTGCCAGTTTTGTGTTTAGGGGTTCTCCCCTTAAGCCGTTGCCGATTATTTTACCATCAGCATCGACCAGAAAACTTGCCGGCACGGCACGCACACCGTACAGGCGACCCACTTCGTTGTTCCATCCTTTAAGGTCCGAAACATGCGTCCATGCCAGGCCATCTTTTTCAATCGCTTCTAACCAGCGTTCTTTTACGTTATCGAGCGATACAGAGAGAATTTCGAAGCCTTTATCTTTATAGGTTTGGTATTGTTTTACCAGGTTTGGGTTTTCGGCCCTGCACGGGCCGCACCAGCTGGCCCAAAATTCTACCAGCACTACTTTTCCTTTAAAACTGGCTAAAGAAACGGGCTTGCCTACGGCATTGTTCTGTGTAAATAAAGGTGCTGCATTTCCAACAGCGGTAATGCCATTGGCTTCAATGCGCTGGGCAAGTTCCTGGCCCATGTCGGTGGCTTTCAGTTCTTTTGAAAGGGCATTAAACAATGGCTGCACTTTGGCTACGTCAACCTTGCTTCCGGCGGCTTCAGATAAGGCCACCAATGCAAAATAAGAACTCGGGTGCGCCTTTGCGAAGGCAAATTGCTTATCGGTACGGTCTTGCAGGTTTTTACGGTAACGTTGATCTACTGCTTTGATGTAAACCGGATCTTTTTGTTGTTCGGGAGTTCCACTGTTAAAATCGATATTTACAGCCTTGGTTAACGCCATAATGGTACCGCCAATTTCTTTGTTATAGGCTTCCGATTCATTGTAAATTTTCGATCCGGTAAACAATGCATTCTGTAACGAATCCTTTGAAGTAACCATAACCTGTTCTTTTCCAAAGTAGAAATAAATTACATCGCCGGTATAAACCGCTCGGCCTTTACCGTCGCCGGTATGATCTAAGGCCATGCGGGCATAGGCGATCCCCGAAATGTGACCAGAAAATTTGAAGCTTCCGTTAACTACCGCAGCCGAATCCTCGTGCGATACGCCGTTGTCCATATAATCGATATAAGCCATGGCTGGCTTCCCCAAAGTTCCTATTTTGCCAGTTAAACTAAAATTTGGTGCTTGTGCCAAAGCGAAAAATGGCGCCAGCAGGGCGAGTAATATTAATCTTGTCATTTTCATATGTAGTTTTTTATTTTACTTCGGATGCAGCAGCGTCCGAAAAGGTTTTGTTTTTTGATTAAGGTTTATTTTCTGATTACGATATCAACCGGAGAACCAGGTATGCCGTTTATAGTCTGAGAAATTGTGCCGTTTTTGCCTACGCTTACATCAACCGTATACACCGTGCCCAATGTGCCAACCGTTAGCGTATTATCATCTGTGCTGATTTTCAGCATGCTAATTTTCTTGCCCGCAAAATCTGCATCTAAGGCTTTAAGGTCTTCATTAAGTGGGTTGTAGCGATAAATTTTATCGTTTGAAGTGAAATAAAACACGTTTAGGCTGTTGCGTTGCCATTTGGTATCGGCATTTACCAGCGAGGCGCCCTTAAAAATGCGCTTGCTTTCTGCCTTGATCTGTCTGTTTACCGAATCGAACGTGTAGCTGAAAGCCAACTCAACGATGCTTCCATCTGGGGCTTTGAAAAAGGCGTAGAATTTGCCCGCCTGGCCAGTTTGCATGTATAAAAGCTCATCCATGCCAATGTTTTTCGGATCGAAGCTTTTACCATCTGCATCTACCAGATAATCTTTACCCAAATAGCTGCCATCTCCAGAAAACGTTACAAAACCTTTAGATTTGGTATCAAAGCCAAAATAAAAACTGTTAGTGCGGCTAAAGTATTTAGATAGATTGTAATCTCCCTCCTGGGCATTGGCAAACTTGCCATAATCGGGTGCAAATGGAGCTGTAGACATTACGCCTACGTATAACTTTCCGTTTACAACGCCCGTAGGTACGGTACCCATGTAAGCTTCCAACCGGCCGACATTTATGGTCGGCGGAGGGGTAAAAAACTGATCGTTAAAATAGGCTTTCCGCAAAAGGGTACTGGCATCGAGCAGCGGACTTTTTTTAGCCGGATCGTTACACAAAACCCAAAACTGCTGATTGGTAATTGGCTGATAAGGCAACGGATCGGAAAAGTAAAGCTGAACGGGATTGGATGGCAAATCTTCATCGTGAAACGATTTATAGATGTCTGCCAGCACGGTTTTGTTGTCTGGTTTTACAAATGAGAGTCTCGCCACGCCATTATCGTCACTTAGCACCAATTTACCCACGCTAAACTGTGTGGTGCCCAACACTTTAAACGGCACTACATATTTTAACCCGTTTCTATTATCAGTAATGGTTAGTTTGGCTGTTCGCAGGCCGGGACCGAGGTTGTACACAATCTTTAAAGGATAGCCGGTATATATGGCATCTCTCAATTCTTCGGCAACCGAAATTCTCCATTCAAACGAAAGGTCCTTCTGCGGATCGGCATCGGCTAAGCCAACTTGTGGGTTAAGAATTAGTGAATCGCCCAAAAGCGCTGCAAATGTCGAATCTCTAAAGGCACTTAATGTAGGCGCCGAAGGCGGATGATAATCGTAATTGCCTAAATCCTTTTTGCAGGCGGTATATAAAACAGCCATTACGGCCAGTAGTAAAATCAATTTAAATTTCATGTCTACGTTTGTTTAACGAAGGTTAAATAATAAGCTGTTTGCCATTCTCATCAACAAAGAAATAGCTGTTTACCTGAGCAAAATATTTGAGCACAAATCGTTTGCCTGGCGCAGCCTCGGCATAAAACTCGTACTCGTTGCTACTTTCCTTTTTAACCAGCACGTAGCCCTTATCCGGGTTTCTTGCTATCCACGTTGCCGGGTCTTTTAGAAAAAAACGGAAGTTATCGATGTAATAAAGCGTACGCGGGATCTGAAGATAGGCATCTGGTTTGGACATATCGACAAGGTCGACGGTTCCGGATGCAATTAAGAACAGCTGATGCTTGATGCGCCCGTATTCGCCCAGTTCCGATTGCCAGTAAATCCACCAGCTTGGTCGTTCCAATCGGTTAGAGAAAATTACTTTTTTGGTGCGCAGCGGCAAAGGCAAATCTGCAGCAAAATCGCCGCCGGCAGTGGTTCTTAACCCCAGCGTTACCGATTTGGTCTCCAAAGCTGCGTCGGTGTTTTTAAGAATTACCGGAATTTTAAACGTCGATGAATCTGCAGGCAAAGTATAGCTGGTTTTCAGCGCCTCGTAATGCGTTCCCTTAACGGCCGTAGTTAGCGAATCTACAACGCTCAGTACAAATTCGCGACTATGCGATACCTTTGGGCCCGTTACAATAACGGGCACCCAGAGCGTATCTTGCGCCAGGCCGGGGTTATAGGCAAACGAATAGCTGATTGTTGTGGTATCCTGATTTTTATCTTTATCCAAATAGTGCAGGTAAACATTATCGGCAGATAAATAAGGCATCATTTCATTCTTTTTGCAAGCCCAAAATACGAGGCTTAAAAGCAAAAAATAAATCATTTTCTTTTTCATTGTCTCGTCTGGTTTTTAGTTTCTGTAAGCTTGCTCATCAACAGGAAGCGGGAAAACAAATATTTTATCCGAAGGTGGATAAATCAATCCCACAGTGGTAATAATGCCCAGGTTAAGGCGCTTGTGCATAAAGAAATTCTGGCTTTCGCCATAAAACTCCTTCCGATACTCGCCTTCAAGTAAGGTGATAAAATCGTTTTTAGCAACCGTGGCATCAACGTTCGCACCAATACCGCGATGTATCCGAAGTGTGTTAAAATACTCAACCGCGGTACTGGGGTTGGTATCAAAACTGGCTTCGGCGGCAATCAGGTACATTTCGCTCAGGCGCAATGCTGGTGCAACCAGGGGATGCAAATTGGCAATTGGCGAAGAGTTTACCACGTATTTTTGCAGGTAAAAACGATCGGCCGTTCCGCTGGCCTTTACCAGTCTGAACCATTGCTTATAGCGCCAATCGTCCGCACCTACCGTACCCAAATTGTAAATTGAATTAATTTGATCGGCAGTGGCCGAATAATCGGGATTATCCCTCGAAAAGAGCCCGGTTAACTGATCTTGCGACTTTGGCACAAACCACCCGAACAAAATTTCGTTATAAAAAATACGATCGCGTTTTGAGATGTCGTTGTTGAAAAAATCTTCTTTAACCGTCCATGGGAATTTTTGCGAATCGATGACTTCTTTGGCGCTACTCAAGCTATTTACCTGGTCGCCTTTGTATAAGTAAACCCTTGCCAGTTCGCCCACCACAGCGAAATAGTTCATGCGGTGCCTTCTGTTCTGTAAAAACAAATTCGAGCTTTTTAACTCAGTGGCCTTTTCGCCATTGGGATAACCTACCACATAGCTTGCCGGTATAATCGGGTCTGTGCCCTTTAACAAACTTTTTGCTTCCTGCAGGTCGGCAATTACTTTATCAATTACCTCAGTCACGGCAGAATACGGCGTGGTTTTGGTACTTACCGTGGTTACGTAGGGAATAGCCTTAAAACTGGGATTGCTTTTATAAGCGGTTCCGAACATACGGAGAAGATCGAAATGCATGTAAGCCCTTAAGGCCAGCGCCTCCCCTTTTACGATTTCGTAATTCTGATCTTTAAAAATTCCTTTTCGTTGATCAATTATCTCCAAAATTTGGTTTACGTTGCCAATTTGTTTGTAAGCGTTGGTCCAGATCACACTGATCTTGTCCACATAACTGGGCAAGGTATAATCAAAAGCGGCAATGCGCTGATAATCGGCACTGCTAAACTGGTAGTTTTGCGCCATGATATCGAGGTTGCTAAAGGTGAGGTTTCCACCGTAAAGGCTCGCCCCGGCAAAGCCCACATAAGCACCATTCAGCGCTTCTTTAAAACCTTCTTCTGTGCTAAACAGCTCTTCTTTGGATACCTCCGATTCGGGCTGGATATCCAAAAACTTCTTACAGGAAGATAAAGCGATCAGGCTGATGAATATAAATAAGTATTTTTTCATGTTCGTGTGTTTAGAATGAAGCCAATAACGAAACGGTTAAACTGCGGGCAAAAGGATAGCTCGTTCCTCTTTCCATTTCAATGCTCGAGGTACGGAAAATGTCGTTCAGTGTGAGTGTAGTGCGCAGGTTTTGAAAGCCGTATTTTTTGATAAGTTCACGCTCAAAATCGTAAGAAAGATATACCGAACGCAGCTCCAACAAATTATCTTTTTGGATAAACCTTGATGACACGTTGGTAATGGATAAATCGGCGATGTTCTTAAAAAAGGTTTGATCGCCTGGCTTAATCCAGCGCTGATCGAGCACTCTGCTATCAACATTGAAACGTGGATCGGCATTTTCGATGCGATCTACCAGCGTTTGGTTGTAGCTGTAACCGCCGAAACGATAGTAAAAACTTAAGCTTAGCATAAAGCTTTTGTAAGTTATGTTCGGGTTAATATTGCCTTCGGCCTTTGGCGCTCCATCTGCAAGCGGCGCAATGTCTTTAACATCCCAGACGTAGGTTAACGATCCATCTTTCTTTAAGAAAATTTCCTTACCCGTTTGCGGATCGATACCAAGCGATTTCACGGCATAAATCATACTCATCGACTGTCCTTCGTTGTAGCGAAGCAGTGGCGTAGACTGTGCTTTCTTATCCGGGTTGGTTTGGTAATCGTCGATCTTTTCGTTAAGCGTTTTTAGGGAATTGGACAGACTTACGAGCTTATTCTCGTTGTGTGCCAGGTTTCCGGTAATATTGATGTTAAAATCGCGGGTTTTAAGCGCGTTGGCAGTAAAATAAAGCTCGTAACCTCTGTTAGATACATCGCCGAGATTTTCTTTGTAGGTGGTAAAACCTGTAGATGGCGAAAGATCGATGTCGGTAATCAATCCTTTGGTTAACTTGTAGTAATAGCGTGGCGAAATCACAAAGCGATCTTGAAAAAGACCTAAATCGATGCCAAGATCATAGGTTTTTGTTTTTTGCCATTGCAAATTACTGTTTCCATAACCTAAAACCTGTGCGCCCAGGCCTGTAGAATACCAGTTGTTAGGCTCGTATTGATAAAGCGATCGCGATAAATAAGCGGGGAAGGAAACCGAGCCTACAACACCTGCGCTACCTTTTAAGCGCAACTGGCTTACAAATGGCAGGTTCTGCATAAAAGCTTCCTTGTGCACATTCCAGCCTAATCCGGTTGACCAAAACGGCGCAAAGCGTTTATTTGATCCGAAAGTTGATGACCCCTCGTATCTAAAAGAAGCATCCAATAAATATTTGTTCTTAAACGAATAGTTGCCTGAGAAAAAAGCACCAGCCAGGCGGCTTTCGGTTACGTTGCCTCCGGGGGCCGAGTTTTCTTTATAAATGCGGGCAAAGCCGATGTTGGTAAAGCGATCGTTCGAAAATCCCTGAGCCTCAACTAGTTTGTCGTCCGATCGTACAGCAACGATGTTTGTACCCAAAACAAGGTTAAAATACTGATCGCCAATTTGTTTGTTATAACCTAAAGTAGCCTTACCATCTATCGCCAAACGGTCGCTCTGTAACAAGGTGTACGATCCCTTGTTGTTCAATTTATCGGCAGCGTACTCATAAAACACGTTGCTCAACGGCGACACAAATTTATCGTTGCTGGTTTGGCTTTTGTTTAAACTGATCTGACTTTTGAAGTTTAAGCTGGGCGTTAATTTCCAGTCTACAGAAAAGGCATCGATTATTTCGAGATTTGACGATTTATCAAAACTGGCCAGCGAGCCCTCAAACAGCGGGTTAAAAACGTAGCGTGGTTTTATTTGCTCGGCGCCCGATTGATGGGTGTCTATTTTCCATGCCGCCAGCTCCTGAATGATGTTGCCATTTACATCGGTTTTAGGGTAATAAGGATTCATTCTTACATAGGTAGAAAAATCGCCATAGGGCGAATTGTGTCCATTTACCTGTGTTACCGTTACCTCGTTTCTGAACAAGAGCTTCGAACTTGGGTTATAAGTGAAATTCATTCCACCGCTATACCTGTTCCTGTCCGATTCGAGCATTACTCCCGGCGTAGTCTCGTAGCGCAAATCGACACCATACCTAAATTTCTGATCGCCTCCCTGAACGTATATTGCGTGCTTTTGGCGGTAGGCGGTGCGCAAAGCCTGCGATAACCAATACGTATCTACTCCACTGGCCACATTTTTCAGCCTGTTAAAATACTCAGCGTCAAGTTCATCCTGGTTATAGGCGGCATCGCGACTGGCATCGTACAAGCCTGCAAGTTTCTCGTAAGCCAGCTTGTCGGTAGCGTTTAACACATGGTAATCGGTTAAATCGGGGGCGTTTACACTCAGCTCATAATTGTAAGAAAGCTGCAATTTGCCTGCAAGCGGTGCTTTGGTGGTAATTACGATAACCCCATTGGCGGCTCTCGATCCGTAAACCGCAGTTGCGGCAGCATCCTTCAGCAAGGTTACCGATTCAATCCGGTTGATATCCAAATCCGTTACCTTTTGCAAAGTCACCTCAAAACCATCCAACATAAAGGCAGGCAGGTTATAGTTACTGGACAGGTTGTTACGATCGAGAATGTTGTTTGTATCTTCAATTGTTGGCAACGCGGTTGCCCCCCTGACGTTTATTTTAGGTAAGGCATTTGGATCGGAACCAAAAAGATTGTTATCCAATACCTTAAACGAAGGGTCGAAAGTTTGAATACTCTTTAACAGGTTCTGCGGATTGTTTCGCTTCAAATCATCGCCCTTAATGGTAATTGCGTTACCCGTATAGTTTTCTTTTTTGATGGTTTGATAACCGGTTATCACCACATCGTTCATTTGGGTCAGCTTGGGAATAAGTTTAATGGTCAGGCTTTTTGTTCCTGCTACCTTGGCTTCAAAAATCTCGTAGCCAACATAACTGAAAACGAGTGTGGTGCCATCATCAACACTTACCCTAAACGTACCTTTTTCGTTAGTTACCCCGAGGCTGATTCCGTTTTTTACCGAAATGTTTACCCCCGGAATGGTTTCTCCGGTTGCCTGATCGATAACTACGCCCCTAATCTCAATCTTGCTGGCCACCTGCGTTACCGGTTTTGGCAAGTCGTCGCTCTTGCTGATTACGATGGTTTTGTTAACAATGTTAAAATTGAGTCCTTGATTTTTCAAAGAGGCATTTAACGCTTCGGTTAATGAAGCATTCCGAAATTCGATTTCAACGTCGGGTTTGCCCTGAAGCAACTGCCCCTTGTAAAAGAAGAAATAACCTGTCTGCTTTTTAATTTCCTTAAAGATGTTTTTAAGGGATGTAGTTCTGCGAGACAATGTTACGGTTTGAGAAAAGCTGGCCGCCGATAAGTGAAGTGCGCCAACGAGTAGTAAAATTGTAGTCAATTTCATGACCAATAAAAATTTAATCCTTACCCTCCGCATTTCGCACGCGGGGTTGTAAAGGGTAGTTAATTTCATACCTTTGCATTGAATGAGGTTAATAATGAGCAGCTGGGTCTAAAACAGGCTGCTTTTGTCCAAATTTCTTCCGGGGGCGTTGTCGCGCTTCCGGTTTTTCTTTTTAAGGCAGATCTAAATTTCTGGTAGTTTTTTCATCATAAAGTTCGGTTTGGTTGTTGATTAATTTATTTTGGTTTTTGAGGCAGTTGCAGATCAGTTTCCGATGATGGTTATCACCTTTCCTTCGATCTCGATATTCAGGTGGTTCAGTTCCAAAATCTTAAATACATCAGAAAGGTTGCTGTTTCGGGGGATTTCTCCAAAAAACTTTTCGGTGGTAATTTGTCCTTTGTATACCACATCGATATCGTACCAGCGAGAAATCTGTCGCATTACGGTTCTCAAATCGTCGTTGTTAAAGGCGAAGATGTCGTTCTTCCAGGCCACTTCCTGATCGGTATCCACATTTTGGCCCAGCGATAATCGGTTAGTTCGCGTATCAAGCCTAGCCTGTTCGCCCGGCCGCAAGTTAACAGCACCCGTTTCGTTGCTCACCTTTACGGCACCTTCTAACAAGGTGGTTTTTGCCATCAGTTCGTCTACGTAGGCATTAATATTAAAATGCGTGCCCAGTACTTCAACAGTCTGACTGTTCGTTTTCACCCTGAAAGGCCGGCTTTTATCTTTTGCTACTTCAAAATACGCTTCGCCGTTCAGCTCAACTAAGCGTTCGCCCTTTGCAAAAGAGTAAGGATATTTTAACGAGGTTGCTGCATTTAGCCACACCTTGGTACCGTCGGGCAAACTCACCTGGTACTGGCCACCACGCGGTGTAGAAATGACGTTGACGCCTGTAGCACCTGTTGGATTATCTTGAATAATGTATTCTAATCGGCCGTCTTTGTCCTTGCGGATAATGATTCCGTTTTGACTGGCAATTTCGCCATTTTTCGCCTGATCGAGATCAACGATACTTCCGTCGGCTAGCGTCAATATGGCTCTGTTCCGTCCCGGAAGCACATCTTTGAGCTCCTTTTTGGCCAACAAAGCCGGTGCTTGAGGCTTGTGGTTATAATAATAAAGCGCAATGGAAAAACATACGAGCACTGCCGCAGCAACAGCAACACGTTTGAGGCGCACTAGTTGCCTAACCTTTTGTGAGGAACGTAGCCTTTGAAAAACCTCACGCTGGCTGGCCTCAATTTCGGCATAACCGGGCGCATCTTTTTTAAATGGCAATTGAAGATACCAATCTTCAACAATAGCTTTTTCTTCTGGCGTACAATTGCCAGAAAGATATTTTTCTAAAAGCTTTTTTGCATTATTCTCCATTAAAAAAGGAAATTTAGTTTGGTTGATTACAGTATATACGGCGAAGCCTACTAGCTGGGGGTATATAAAAAGAGATATTTTTTATCTTTTTTGAATTAACATGGATTTTGCCAGAAAATTGGCCACAAAAAGATACAAAACAAAATTTATTGATGTATTTTGAGGATAAATGCAATGTAAACAACCGCACCGAGGCGCGATCTTAAAATACGCAGCGCATTTTTAACCTGTGTTTTAACAGTTAATTCAGAAAGGCCGAGTT
This sequence comes from Pedobacter endophyticus, assembly GCF_015679185.1. Taxonomy (NCBI): domain Bacteria; kingdom Pseudomonadati; phylum Bacteroidota; class Sphingobacteriia; order Sphingobacteriales; family Sphingobacteriaceae; genus Pedobacter; species Pedobacter endophyticus. Next base: position 5,333,921 of record NZ_CP064939.1, on the reverse strand, counting down.
CTTCGGAAATTTCCCGATGCGTTTTGTTTGCTTTGCGACTTAAAATAAAAATTTCACGCATTTTGGGAGGCAGTGCATCAATTTCCTGTTCAATAAGAGCAGCCATTTGCCGCTCCCGAACACGATGATCGGTACGAACATGATCCTGATCCATAAAATGCTGAAGAGAATCGACATATTTATTTTCTACCTTTTGATGGGCAAATACATCCAACACCCGATTTCTGACCGCGGTGTACAAATAAGCAGAAAGGTTTCCATCGGGGTCGATTTGCGCTCGTTTTAACCAAAGCGACTCAAATAGCTGGTGAACCACGTCCTTTGCCTCTTCATCATCGTTAAGGCGCTTGCTGGCATGGATAAACAATAAGCCATAAAACCGATTATAAACCTCGGTAAAAGCCTGTTCGTTACCCTTGGTGAGCAATAACGCCAATTCACGATCTGAACATAAATGATAAGGATGCATAGACTTATCACAAAGATAGTTGAATTTTAAGGAACTTGCTAAGCCAAAGCACTTCAGCATGTTTTAATATTGAACACCGACATTACAAGCTACGAATGACAGCGCCAGTTTTGTCATTTTGACGAATAGCCTGTCCCGACTTCTCGGGAAAAAATCCCCGTCTGAACGGACGGGCAGGCGTGACCTACATCTCACCGTCCTTGCCCCCTTCACTTGCCCTCTTTTGCCAGTGGGCGTTCGGCGTTTCATCGCTTGGAGATCCTTCCCCGAACTATCCGATCGTGTGGACACATTTCCTTTCAACTCATCGTCATTCCCGCGCAGGCGGGAATCTTAATGCAAGGCACCCAATTGTTGCGCATTAAGATCCCTCCCGAAGTTTCGGGAAGGATGACGACCGTTCTTGGATAACCCCCTAAAATTTTATCGTTATTTTGAGTTTTCGTAGTTTGAAAACCACGTTTCAAAGATGCGTCCACACGATAGGAAGTATCAGGACACGCGTTGCACTATCATTGACGTTTTTTGCAACAATTTAAAAATCGTCATTTCGAGCGCCCGCCTGATCCGGACGGACAGGCAGCCGAAAAATCTTTATTCAGGGTTCAAAGATTTCTCCACTTCGGTCGAAATGACGACCCTTTCTAGGCGTCCTCCTCTAAAAGCGTCACTAATATTGATTTCATTTCTAATAATTACCCCTCAGGATGACAGCATTGAAACCTGTAATGCTAACCGATGCTCTTTGCAAACCAACCTCTGAAAATGACCACCGCTCTTAAATAAGGTATACAAAAAAATCATGTGCCTTGCACAAAACACGACGAAAACTGACGCTTTGCGCATTATTTTTCGCCCATAACCCGTCTATTTGGCGCAGCTGAAAAACAAATATTTTGCAACTCCGCTCCTTCAAAAACCAAGTTTAATTCATTTAAACGCATATTGCATTTTTTGTCGATCTTTTTTGACTCAAAAAATCGTGGTTTAAACCATTTAAAGTGTCTTTTTTTCGCATATATGGCTTTAAACAGTTTAAACTCACTTTTTAGCTTTTTGAGTACAAAAAGTGCCTGAATTTGGATTTTAGGCACTTTTTACTAAATTTGAAATATACCAAGACCAAATTTATGTATCAATTAACCGTACCTGCCGATCGCGTGCGCGAATCATTAAATAAACACATTTTAGCCGATGGCTTCGACCTTACCTATGATATAGAAAAAAGTCAGGGCGCCTATATTTACGACGCTAAATACAATAGAAAACTGCTTGATTTTTTTACCTGCTTTGCCTCAGTTCCATTGGGTTATAATCATCCGAAAATGGTTAACGATGAAGGCTTCAAGAAAAACCTTTTGCTGGCGGCAATGGCCAACCCATCTAACTCTGATGTTTACACACAACAATTCGCTCAGTTTGTAGAAACATTTTCGGCGGTGGGTATTCCCGATTATTTGCCACATGCTTTTTTTATTGCCGGCGGTGCTTTAGCGGTAGAAAACGCCATTAAGGTTGCTATGGATTGGAAAGTTCAAAAGAACTTTGCCAAGGGCTATAAAGAAGAAAAAGGCGTTAAGGTGCTGCATTTTGAACGGGCTTTTCACGGCAGAACCGGTTATACGCTGAGTTTAACTAACACCTTGCCCGATAAAACCAAATGGTTTGCCAAGTTCGACTGGCCGCGGGTAGCCGTTCCTGAGGTCAAGTTTCCGCTTTCTGGAGATCATTTGGCAAAGGCCATTGAGACGGAAGAAGAATCGATAGCGCAAATAAAAAAGGCCTTTGCTGAAAACAAGGATGAGATTTGCGCCATCATTGTTGAGCCCATCCAATCGGAAGGTGGCGACAACCATTTGCGAGAAGAATTTTTAATTCAACTGAAAACCCTTGCCGATGAAAACGACGCTTTTTTAATTTACGATGAAGTACAAACCGGCGTTGGCCTAACGGGCAAATTTTGGTGCCATCAGCATTTTAGCGAAAAAGCCCGCCCGGATATCATCGCTTTTGGTAAAAAGATGCAGGTTTGCGGCATATTGGTGGGTAAAAAAGTAGATGAAATTGAAAAGAACGTATTTAACGTGCCGAGCCGCATCAACTCTACATGGGGTGGCAATTTGGTTGATATGGTACGCTCAACTCAAATTCTTCAAATTGTTGCCGAAGATAATCTTTGCGAAAATGCGGCCACACTTGGTGGATATTTAAAAGATAATTTAGCTGGTCTTGCCCAAAAATTCGATAAAATGAGCAACGTTCGCGGACGCGGTTTACTTTGCTCGTTCGATTTCCCAACCAAAGAAATGCGAAACGATTTTATTACCAAAGGACTCGAAAATAACGTGATGTTTTTAGGTTGTGGCGAAAAAACAATTCGCTTCCGCCCAGCACTTTGTATTGAGCAAAAACATATTGACGAAGGCTTGACGGTTATGGAAAAAATATTGCCTTTATTGTAGCGATGAGCAGAAAATCTTTAATTTATTCTATCACAGCGATCGTTCTATTGATTGTTTTTTTTATGGTTCGTGCTATTTTCAACCAGCCAGGCATCGACGATATGAAAGCTGGTTTTAAGGAAATCGTAAAGTACAGAAACGCAAATAACACTGGCCCGGTACAACGGATTTATGTGGTAACGGTTAAAGATTCTGTTTGGAGCGAAATGAAGGATTATGGAAATTTAATGCCCCACACCAAATATGGCAATACCAAAGTGTTTTTTTTCATGGAAAACTCCAGCGTACCCCAAACGTTGCACCCCGGCGACGTTAATTTTGATCCTCAGTTTAACAGTTCATGCGTCGCACTATTCGAAAAGAGCGCCATGAGTCAGGTAGCGTTTAATAAATATCCGTTTTGATGGCTTTCTGCACAGCCTATCATCAAATTTCAGTGGTCAATAATCAATTATCAAGGAAGTCATCCGATGAATACCTGCAAGCCGACTATATTCATCGGATGACTTAATTAGATTGACAGATATTCGTTTCCTAGTTTTTTCTCGATAAGTTGCCGCCTTAAGTAAACCGATGCTTTACGCATACCCGTCATGTGCGAAATTTTAAAATAAATTGTTTAGACCTCTTATTTTTTTTAGGGAAATGAACGTGCAGCTCATTTTGGCATCTTACGCCCCGTGCCAAAGGCACTTCCTTGGAGCTTTCCCTCCTGCCAATTAGAAAAAAATTGGCATCCGTTCCAATCCTATGGTGTGGACACATCTTTGAAACATCGTTTTACGAGCTGGAATAATCAAAATAACAATAAATTTTATAGCGTCTTCTAATAACGGTCGTCATCCTCAGAGGTCAGTTTTTGAAAAAACAAAGGAGTTAGGATGAGATTTTTTTCAGCGAATCATCATTGCGAGGCCAGGTTCGTGCGAGCCGAAGCAATCTGATTTACGAAATGAGATTGCTTCGTGCCTCGCAATGACGATCTTTCATATGCCTGTCATTGGTAGCTTGACTGGGGATCCTAATGCGCAAAAATTGGGTGCCGAGCATTAATCCCGTACGTACGGGACCGCCTGCGCGGGAATGACGGCAAGAAAACGGAGATGCGTCCACACGAAAGGTTCCAATCGGGTTTAGATACAACAGCCGCTGCACAGAAGCATCGTTAATAAACCCGACAGCAGCGGCAGCCCCGAAACCTTTTCGGTGAGGGCTACAGCGCATGGCGGGACTAAAGAACCGATGTAAAACTGATGTTCATTTCCAAATTATTGCCTGCAGCACGGCTCCTTTCTAAACGCATTACGGTTCAACTAGGCCAAGTCATCCGATGAATACCTGCAAGCTGCCTATATTCATCGGATGACTTAATCACCAGTGAACCAATAACACCAATTAACCAACCCAAACAAATCAAAACGCATAACTAAGCTAAGTCATCCGATGAATACCTGCAAGCTGCCTATATTCATCGGATGACTTAATCACCAATGAACCTAAACAAACGCCGAGAAACCGGTAATAGCCCGGCCAACGATTAAGGTATTGATTTCTTTTGTGCCCTCGTAAGAGTAAATGGCCTCGGCATCGGCAACGAACCGGGCTACGTTATATTCGAGCAGTATGCCGTTTCCGCCCATCACTTCACGGGCTTTACTTACCACATCGCGGGTACGCAACGAGCAAAATACCTTTGCCAGCGATGCGTGTTCATCTTTCAATAAACCCTGATCTTGCAGCTGCGACAGTCTGAAGCACAAGGTTTGCATAGCCGTTAAATTCGATAACATTTCTACCAAATGGTTTTGAATCAGTTGGTACGACGCAATTGGTTTACCAAATTGTTTACGGGTTTGGGTGTAAGCAAGCGCATTTTCGTAGGCGCCACGAGCGCAACCAACAGCTTGCCAGGCCACTCCTGCCCTGGTCATCTGCAAAACCTTGGCAGTATCTTTAAACGAGTTGGCGTTTTGCAAGCGGTCAGCGTCTTCTATTTTGCAATTTGTTAACGTAATTATTCCATTTTGAACGATTCGCAAAGCCATCTTATCCTGCATTTTTTCGACTGAAAAACCAGGGTTGTCTTTTTTAACAATGAAGCCCTTTACCTCGCTGCTGTCCTCATCGCGAGCCCAGATGATGATGATGTCGGCGAAAGTGGCATTTCCAATCCATTTTTTCTGCCCGTTCAGCATCCATTTTTCACCAACTTTTTTACACGTCATGGTTAAGCCTCCGGCAGCGGCCGACCCAACTTCGGGTTCTGTTAAGCCAAATGCGCCAATTATTTTAAACTGTTGCATTAGCGGCAACCATTGTTGTTTCTGCTTTTCTGAGCCACATAAATAAATGGAACCCATTGCCAGGCCGCTTTGAACACCGAAAAACGTGGAAATAGAGGTGTCGATTCGGGCCATTTCCATGGCCAAAATGCCTTCCATTAAGTTCGATTTGCCGGGACAGCCGTAGCCTTTGTAGGTTAAGCCACAGATATTGAGCTCGGCTAGCTTTGGAATAATCTCATACGGAAACTCAGCCTTGTTCCAATAATGGTTTACAATGGGTTTCACTTCTTTCTCTAAAAATGCCCTAACTTTTAACTGCAAAGCCCGATCTTCCTCATTCAGCGCCTCATCACCCAAATGATAAAAGTCGCCCTCGATTGGCGGAAGTTCTCTTTTTTTACCAGATCTGCCCATCATTTTCATCATTCCTTGAATCTGTTTCTCATCCAGGTTTGATATAGTTTCGACCATTTTGGGTAAATCGACTTTTTTTGATAACGCGTCTAGCTTATCAAAATCTACATGTTTAAATAGCTTGTACGCATTTTTGAGTGAAGAAAGTATATTCGCCATTATTATTCGTTTTGAGAATAACAAACGAGTGCTGATTTTGTTGGCGAGGGGTTGTTGTGGTCACTTTGAACCTTTCGTCATTTCGATACTATTGCCCCTTCTTGGTACTAATTGGCAACAAATATCTCAACCGATGAAGGATCGCTTTTCAATATGACGGTGTATTTATAATCCATCATTTCGAGCGCAGCCGAGAAAATCTGTTTGCTAAGTACTGCTACCCTTCATTTTCACGTCATTTCGACCGTAGCGGAGAAATCTGTTTGCTAAGTACTGCTGCCCTTCATTTCCCGTCATTTCGAGCGCAGCCGAGAAATCTGTTTGCTAGGTACTGCTGCCCTTCATTTTCCCGTCATTTCGAGCGCAGCCGAGAAATCTGTTTGCTAAGTACTGCTGCCCTTCATTTTCCCGTCATTTCGAGCGCAGCCGAGAAATCTGTTTGCGAAGTACTGCTACCCTTCATTTTCCCGTCATTTCGACCGTAGCGGAGAAATCTGTTTGCTAAGTACTGCTGCCCTTCATTTTCCCGTCATTTCGACCGTAGCGGAGAAATCTGTTTGCTAAGTACTGCTGCCCTTCATTTTCCCGTCATTTCGACCGTAGCGGAGAAATCTGTTTGCTAAGTACTGCCGCCCTTCATTTTCCCGTCATTTCGACCGTGGCGGAGAAATCTATTTGCTAAGTACTGCTGCCCTTCATTTTCCCGTCATTTCGACCGTAGCGGAGAAATCTGTTTGCTAAGTACTAAAGGATCGCTTTTCGATATGACGGCGTATTAACGTTCTTCGCCTAAAACCTTACCGCAGATCGAACAAATTATCAACGCCCAATAACTTTCTTGAGGTAAAGCCCTCGCCAAAAGTGGCGCCAATACTCTTACCGAACTCCCTCGAACGGCCAATAACGGTTTCAAAAAACTCTGGCGACGAAATATAAGTTTGTTGTCCCGCAACATCTGGATTGTAAAACTGCGTTTTAAATGCCTTAATCGACTCAATCTTTTTGTCCATATGATCAGAAATATCGACAATGATATCAGGCTTAAGATAACGGTCCTGAATAAATTGAAGCAATAACCGAGGGCGGTGGGCAGTTTGTTTAGCTCCGTCAACCTCAGTTTCAATCTTGGGCAATCCGGATAGAAAAACAGCATCGTACACCAAATCGCCTGCTCTACCGTGATCTGGGTGGCGATCTTCCAACGCATTGCTTAAAATAATTTCTGGTTGGTATTTTCTGATGGCCTTTATGACTTCCAAACGGTGAAATTCATCATTTTGAAAAAATCCATCACGCAGCCTTAAGTTTTCACGGGCGTGCAAACCTAAAATTTTGGCCGAATCAGCAGCCTCTTCATCCCGCGTTTCGGCGGTTCCCCGGGTTCCCAGTTCACCGCGGGTTAAATCTATTATTCCTACCTTTTTACCAAGGGCTATGTGCTTCAAAATCGTTCCCGAACAGCAAAGCTCTGCATCATCGGGATGAACGGCGATAACTAAAATGTCTAATTTCATTAATTTATTGTTGGTGGTCTTCAGTCAGTAGGCGCTGAATTTTCTTTTTAATCTTTGAGCTCAGGGGCTTGGTAAACGGCAGATAATAATCTACAAGTTCGCCCTTTTTGTTAATGAGGTATTTATGAAAGTTCCATCGCGGTTTAGAGCTTAGACTGGCATTCTGCTTCTTATCGCCTAAAAACTGATACAGCGGATGAGCATGTTCGCCACGAACCATAATTTTATCAAATACAGGAAATGTTGCACCGTGATTGACCTCGCAAAATGAAGCGATTTCCGCCCCGTTAAGCGGCTCCTGCTTACCAAAATCGTTAGATGGAAAACCCAAAATTTCGAAATCGGGATTGTCAATTTCGTCTCTCAACAATTGCAGCTCCTTTAACTGTGGCGTAAAACCGCACTCGGAAGCCGTATTTACGATTAAAAGCACCTTGTTGCGGTAAGCAGACAAAGGCTGGTCTTCGCCATTGATCTTTTTAACCTTGAAAGAATAAATATTCGGAATGCTCTCCTGCATTATAATTATTGATAAAAACCCGAGGTACGGATGATGGATTCGATATCCCTGTCCTCATTTGGATCGTAAGTACTTTTTAAATTGTGGCCAACCACACGTGCAATAATCTGATATGAAAATGCTGCAAAGCCGCCCTTTGTTTGTTTAACAATATCGTAGGTAGTTCTGCCTACTTCGCGGTCGATCAGCTTGGTTAAAATTTGCCCTTGCGTAATGGTCAGTTCCTTTATCTCCCGGTTAAACATGTCTTTTATTTCCTTATCGCACTGTTTAACCAATTTTTTTTGCTCCTTTTTTTCGGGTGTATGGGCAATATCCTGTTCTAATTGTTCGTACCGGCGCTTGGCATACAAGGCATAGGGCATCACCTTTAATACGTTATAGCGCAACCGGTTAAAAGCGGCCTGTTCGGCAGGCGATTTCCAGATCCTCGCCGCGTAAATGCTCACATCCTGCAGTTGCATCCAGGGAATCATTACACCATGATCATTTGTAGAGGCCACTCTGATGGTGTCTGCCTTGCCCAATTTCGGAAAAACCGGAGCAATAGAATCTTGCGCTTTTAGCTTTACGCTAAAAATCATGACAATAAACAGAATGATTAGCCCTTTAAATTTCATAAATTTATACTTTTACAAAGTTAGGTGTTATTTCATATATTAGTTGTTCAACCAAACTAATATAAGTTTTATTACTAAATAAGACGCAAATTTTACGCAAAAAAAACAAATGAAAACAGAGTTAGTGATTGATTTAGAGGCGGAAAAGCAAGAAATTCTTAAACGATATAGGGCATTATTACGGGCGAGCAAATCAACTTTACAACGGGGCGATAAAAAAGAAATCAGGAAAGCTTTCGATATGGCGCTGGAGAGCCACAAAGATATGCGCCGTAAATCTGGCGAGCCTTATATTTACCATCCTATTGCCGTGGCGCAGATTGCTGCCGAAGAAATTGGCCTGGGCACAACCTCCATTGTGTGTGCCTTGTTGCACGATGTTGTAGAGGATACGGACATTACGCTCGAAGATATTGAGCGAGAATTTGGCAAAAAAACCGCGAAAATTATCGATGGACTAACCAAAATCTCGGGCGTTTTTGATACCAATAGCTCGCTACAGGCCGAAAATTTTCGGAAGATGTTACTTACGCTTGCCGATGATGTTCGCGTTATTTTAATCAAGCTTGCCGATCGTTTGCATAACATGCGTACGATGGATTTTATGCCTCGCCATAAACAGCTTAAAATTGCCTCAGAAACCATTTACCTCTACGCCCCACTGGCCCACAGGTTAGGGTTATATGCCATAAAATCAGAGTTGGAAGATCTTTCAATGAAGTATCTCGATCCTGACACCTATAAATTCATCGCCAAAAAGTTAAACGAAAAAAAGGCTGAGCGTGCGCTGTTTATCAAGAAATTTGTTGAACCAATTGATGAAATCGTTCACGAGCAGGGTTTAGTAGCTGATGTGTACGGAAGGCCCAAATCTATCCATTCGATATGGAATAAGATGAAAAAGAAGAACATTCCCTTCGAAGAGGTTTATGATCTTTTTGCCATTCGCATCATCCTTGATTCGGCCATAGAAAACGAAAAAGCGGATTGTTGGAAAGCGTATTCAATTGTAACGGATTTGTACCGCCCCAATCCGGATCGCCTCCGCGACTGGGTGTCATCGCCGAAGGGTAATGGCTACGAAAGTTTGCACACTACTGTAATGGGACCCCGCGGACAGTGGGTTGAGGTTCAAATCCGCACACAAAGAATGAACGAGATTGCCGAAAAGGGATTTGCAGCACACTGGAAATACAAAGAATCGAGCAATGATAATGGCCTGGATCAATGGATTCAAAAGGTTCGCGAAATGTTAAGCAACCCGGAAGCGAATGCATTGGACTTCCTTGATGATTTCAAAATGAATCTTTTCTCTGATGAGATTTTCATTTTTACGCCAAAAGGAGCCTTAATCCAACTCCCATTGGGTGCAACCGCTTTGGATTTTGCATTCGAGATCCATACCGGAGTCGGCGCAACGTGTATTGGGGCCAAGGTAAACCATAAACTGGTTCCTATTTCCTACAAACTCCAAAATGGAGATCAGGTAGAAATCATCACCTCGAACAAGCAAACACCAAAAGAGGATTGGCTGAATATCGTGGTTACCGCGAAGGCAAAATCGAAGATAAAGTCCTCGCTCAAAGAAGAAAAACGTAAAATTGCCGACAATGGCAAGGAGATTTTGGAACGTAAAATGAAGTCGCTCAAAATTACCTACAATACCGATAACATTCAGAAGCTGAGTTACTTCTTCAAGCTGCCATCTACGCAAGAGCTTTTTGTAAACGTGGCTTTGGGTAAAATAGAACTCAAGGATATTAAGGAATACCTGAATACCGAAAAAGAGGTAGAAAGCCGCGGGCCCGAGCGTCCTGAAAACCTTAGCGTCGAAGGAGTTAAAAGCAAAATTAAAGGTGGCGATTCGGACATTCTGTTAATTGGCGAAGATATGCAGCGCATCGATTACACGCTTGCAGCTTGTTGTAACCCAATTCCGGGCGATGACGTTTTCGGTTTCATAACAGTTAGCGATGGCATCAAAATCCACCGGACTAATTGTCCGAATGCTGCCCAATTAATGGCAAATTATGGCTATCGGATTGTAAAGGCAAAATGGAACAAGCAACAGGAACTGACTTTTTTAACCGGTTTGCGCATTGTAGGGATAGATGATGTTGGTTTGATAAACAATATTACCCGGGTAATTTCTACCGATTTTAAGGTAAATATGCGATCGATTACCGTTGATACCAATGAAGGCATTTTTGAGGGATCGATCATGATTTTCGTTAACGATACAGAGCATCTGGAAAACCTGATTAAAAATTTGTTGCAGGTAAGAGGAGTTACAGGCGTAACAAGGTTTGATGCATAGTCTTGAGTCGGGAGTCGTGAGTCCGGAGTCGTTAGTCCGAAGTCAGAAGTCCGAAGTCCGAAAGTCCGAAGTCCGAAAGTCGGAGGTCTGGGTGCATACGACACGACTTTAGACTACAGACTAAAGACTGTCGACTAAAGACTATGGACTAAGCACTTCGGACTTCCCGACATATTACAACAATTCAACAATCAAACACTACAACAATCAAACAATTTATATACCTTTGAATGGAGTTTAAAAACTATGTCTGAACAAAATACAAATGAGCTCGTTCGCAAGATTTTTGAGGCTTATTTAGAAAACAAGAATCTACGCAAAACACCTGAGCGTTTCGCCATATTGGAGGAAATATATTCCAGAAACGACCACTTTGACGTTGAAACCCTATATATTCACATGAAGAACCAAAAGTACCGCGTAAGTCGTGCTACGGTGTATAACACGTTAGAGCTATTGGTTTCATGCGATCTGGTTACCAAACACCAGTTTGGCAAAAACATGGCGCAATTCGAGAAATCTTATGGGTACCGCCAGCACGACCACGTAATCTGTATTGAGTGTGGTAAGGTTGTAGAATTCTGTGATCCCCGTATTCACCAAATCCAAACCATGGTTGGCGATCTATTAAAGTTTGATGTAAAGCACCATTCTTTAAACCTCTATGGTTTCTGCTCAGATTGCAGCATGGCCCGAAAAGTAAGCGAAAGCACCGAAGCGGCCAAGGTTGAAGCAAACTAAATCAATTTACAAAATAAAACCAGCTTAAATTTTTAATAATGACGCAAGTAGATGTACTTCTCGGCCTGCAATGGGGCGATGAAGGAAAGGGAAAAATCGTTGATGTACTAAGTCCAAAATACGACCTGATTGCCCGTTTTCAAGGCGGCCCAAATGCCGGACATACGCTAGAGTTCGATGGCAAAAAATTCGTTTTAAACACCATCCCATCCGGAATCTTCAACGAAAAAACCATGAACTTAATTGGTAACGGTGTAGTTATCGATCCCATCATTTTAAAAAGAGAGTTAGATAATTTGAAAAAAGCTGGTCACGATCCGGTTGCCGAGGGTAAATTAGTTATCGCCCGTAAAGCACACCTGATTTTACCAACCCACCAGTTATTAGATGCGGCCAACGAAGCACGCATGGGTAAAAACAAGATCGGTTCAACCCTTAAGGGAATCGGCCCAACATATATGGACAAAACCGGTCGTAACGGCTTACGCGTTGGCGATACTACCTTACCCGATTTCAAAGAACGCTACACCAAACTGGTAGAAAAACATACCGAAATCCTTTCTCATTACGAAGGTTTTGAATATGATCTTACCGAAAAAGAAGCTGCATTTTTTGAGGCAATCGAATTTTTAAAAGCAATTCCACATGTAGATAGCGAACACTTCGTTAACGGTTACTTAAAAGATGGTAAGGCTGTTTTAGCCGAAGGTGCCCAGGGTACATTACTAGATGTAGATTTTGGTTCATACCCATTCGTAACTTCAAGCAATACTACAACTGCAGGCGCTTGTACCGGTTTAGGCATCGCACCTAACAAAGTTGGCGCAGTTTACGGCATTTTTAAAGCCTATTGTACTCGTGTCGGTGGCGGTCCGTTCCCTACCGAATTAGACGACGAGGTTGGCGAAAACCTACGTGCTTTAGGTCACGAATTTGGCGCAACAACAGGCCGTGCACGCCGTTGCGGATGGATTGATCTTCCTGCACTGAAATATGCCATCATGTTAAACGGGGTGACAGAATTAATTATGATGAAAGCCGATGTTTTAGATACTTTCGACACAATTTACGCTTGTACACACTACGAATACAATGGTGAAACAATCGATTATATGCCTTACGACATCATTTCAATCGAACCAAAACCGGTATTGAAAGCAATTGATGGTTGGGCAACCGATGTAACCAAAATCACTTCTGTTGAACAAATACCAGCAAAACTGACTGATTACATTGCATTTTTAGAAAAAGAATTAGAAGTACCCATTAAGTTCCTTTCAGTAGGGCCTGATAGAGCACAGACTTTAGCATTGAGATAAAACGCCTTCTCGCCGCAAACCGTTGACTGAAGTCAACGGCAATGGAGTGCAAAATATCTATCATCAAAAAGCCTTTAAAAAGCAATCCAAAATTGGGTTGCTTTTTTTTATACATCAAGTCGTCATCTCATCCGCAGCCCTCATCTCGGCCGCAGCGGAGAGATCTTTTTAACTCGCTCTTTACCTTCTTCAACCGTTGACTGAAGTCAACGGCAGTGAAGTGCAAAGTATCTATCATCAAATCGCTATCAAACCATTACCGTCAGTTTCAACTGACGGAGCCAAAAACAATCCATAATTGGGTTGCTTTTTTTATACATCAAGTCGTCATCTCATCCGCAGTCGTCATCTCGACCGCAGCGGAGAGATCTTTTAAACTGGTTCTTTACCTTCTTCAACCGTTGACTGAAGTCAACGGCAATGAAGTGCAAAATATCTATCATCAAATCATTGCCGTCAGTTTCAACTGACGGAGCCAAAAGCAATCCAAAATTGGGTTGCTTTTTTTCATGAATTAATCGTCATCTCGACCGCAGCCGTCATCTCGACCGCAGCGGAGAGATCTTTTTAACTCGCTCTTTACCTTCTTCAACCGTTGACGGCAATGAATTGCAAAATATCTATTATCAAATCATTACCGTCAGTTTCAACTGATGAAGCCAAAAGCAATCCACAATAGGGTTGCTTTTTTATTTTGGAAAGGAAAAACAGCAATTTGCTTATAACATTCTATTTATGTAAATTTGAGTATAACACATCATTATGGCAATTATCTTAGAAAATGAAATGCTTAATTATTTTACTCAGCTAGATGATGCCGAAAAAATGTCTGTGGTCAACATGTTGAAAGCGTTTATAAAAAGTAAAGGCGAAAATGGCAATATTACTTTAGACCAATATAATAATGAACTTTTAGCTGCAGAAACTGAATTTAAAAACGGCAATTTCATCACGCAAAATGAGCTATTGAAAGAAATCAAAAGTTGGTGAAGAACACTTTAGAAATTGTTTGGACTAAGCCAGCGCAAAACCATCTGAAAGAAATTCACGATTATATCAGCAAAGAATCTGATAAGGCTGCAATCAAGGTGATTAATGATTTAGTTATTGCTGTTGAGAATATTGCAAAATACCCCGAAAAGCATAAAATCGACCAGTATAAAAAAGATAACGATGGAACCTATCGTGCTTTTGAAAAACATCATTTTAGAGTATCTTATCGTAATGAAAACGAAATAATTCGAATATTAAGGGTTAGGCATACCAAGATGAACCCTAAACAACACTGACTTTTCTTTTACAATGTCGTCATCGGCTGCTAGCTAAGTCATCTCGACCGCAGCGGAGAGATCTTTTAAACTGGTTCTTTACCTTCTTCAACCGTTGACTGAAGTCAACGGCAATGAATTGCAAATGCCTATCATCAAATCGCTATCAAACCATTACCGTCAGTTTCAACTGACGGAGCCAAAAGCAATCCATAATTAGGATGTTTTTTTTAGGAATTATTCTCAATCGCAACCGTCATCTCGACCGCAGCGGAGAGATCTTTTTAACTCGCTCTTTACCTTCTTTAACCGTTGACTGAAGTCAACGGCAATGAATTGCAAATGCCTATCATCAAATCGCTATCAAACCATTACCTTCAGTTTCAACTGACGGAGCCAAAAGCAATCCAAAATTGGTTTGCTTTTTTTATACATCAGGTCGTCATCTCATCCGCAGCCGTCATCTCGACCGCAGCGGAGAGGTCTTTTAAAGTGGGTCTCTGACCAGAATCCCAATATCCTCAAAATTCTCTACATCGCATCTTTCCACTTCTATTGCGTTTACTTACCTTTGGCGCATCTTGGAAACCCTACAAAACACATCCGATTTTAAACAAAGCGCATTGCGTTGGGCAAACCAGTATGATGTGTGCTGCTTTTTAGATTCCAATCATTATAAAGATGCCTATTCGGCTTACGATTTTATCCTTGCTGTAGATGTTCAGGCAGAACTAAAATGCGCTAACGGAAACGCATTCGAACACTTAAAAACATTTTACGAACTCCATAAAAACTGGCTATTCGGTTTCTTTAGCTACGATTTAAAGAATCAGACCGAAGATCTTCAGTCGAACAACGCCGATTATCTAAATTTCCCTGACCTCTTCTTTTTTGTTCCCAGGTATTTAATCGCTTCAAAGGATGGGCAGTTACAAATGCTCATGGGTGACAACGCCATTTTGGAAGAAATCAGCAACTTCATTATTACCGAAAATGACGCAAACGAATCGATAAAAATAAAACAACGGCTTTCCAAGCAAAATTACCTGGAAAAAGTCGACGCCTTAAAAGACCATATTGCTCGTGGCGACATTTATGAGGTAAACTTTTGTCAGGAGTTTTTTGCAGAAAATGCGACAATTAACCCTTTGCCAACTTTCGAACTGCTGAATAAGGTATCTCCCACCCCCTTCGCTGGCTATTTCAAGATTTATGAGCAGTACATTTTATCTGCAACACCCGAGCGATTTTTGTGTAAACGTGGTTCAACTTTAACGTCTCAACCCATTAAGGGAACGGCACGGCGAAGTAACGATCTGGCAGAAGATGAGCAGATCAAAATTCAGCTTAAAAATGATATCAAGGAGCAATCAGAAAATGTGATGATCGTCGATCTCGTCCGTCACGACCTCACCAAGTCAGCCGTTAAAGGCTCTGTGAAGGTAGATGAACTGTTTGGCATTTACAGCTTCCCCCAGGTACA
This sequence comes from Pedobacter endophyticus, assembly GCF_015679185.1. Lineage (NCBI taxonomy): Bacteria > Pseudomonadati > Bacteroidota > Sphingobacteriia > Sphingobacteriales > Sphingobacteriaceae > Pedobacter > Pedobacter endophyticus. Next base: position 5,318,350 of record NZ_CP064939.1, on the reverse strand, counting down.
CCAAATGATTTCAACCATCAGCTGCGAACTAGATGCGCAAGTCCATTTTATCGACGCAATTAAAAATGCTTTTCCGATGGGTTCCATGACGGGTGCACCGAAAGTTAAAGCGATGAAATTAATCGAAACCTACGAGGAAACCAAAAGAGGAGCTTATTCCGGCTCCTTCGGTTGCATTACGCCCGAAGGCAATTTTGATTTTAATGTCGTAATACGAAGTATCCTTTATAACGCCAGCAGTAAATACTTATCCTTTCAGGTCGGTGGTGCAATTACATTTCAATGCGATGCAGAGAAAGAGTACGAAGAATGCTTACTAAAGGCAAGCGCAATATTGAAGGTATTGGGAAATTAGTTCATTGGTTCATTGGTTCATTGGTTCATTGGTTCATTGGTTCATTGGTTCATTAGGGTGAACAGCTCCCTAACGCCATTGTTTTTGTGAACTGCATTCAACCAGGTGCAACGCCTATTCATCAAAAATCTGTCTTTCAAAAATACAAAAGGTGAAAAGTTTCTGCATCACGCAAAAACCTTTCACCTTAAATCATTGTATTTTTCACGTTTCTTAGGCACCTAGACTTTGCTTGGTCTTTTATCTTTAGTCTTTCAGCTTTAGTCTTTTAGCTACCTTAAACCTTTCTATTTTATTTCTTATAATATTTCATCGCCTCTGGTAAATCTCTTTGTATTTGCGCAATACGCGATTGATCAGTCGGGTGGGTACTTAAAAAAGCTGGTGGTTTTTGTGAACCTGCACTGGCTTGCGCCATTCTTTGCCAAAAAGCGACAGCATTACTGGGGTTATAACCGGCCATTGCCATGAAAGACAAACCCATTTTATCAGCTTCCAACTCTTGATTTCTGCCATATTTTAAAATAGTCAACTGTCCGCCTATACCGTAAGCCTGGTTGATATAATCAGCGTATTTTGAATTAGATGACGCTGCTCCTACTAATGCTCCTCCAACCTGTGCAGCTTGCATTTGAGAAGCTCTTTCGGCAGAATGCTGGGCAATAGCGTGCGCAACCTCGTGTCCCATTACAGTGGCCAAGCCAGCTTCATCTTTCGTTACCGGTAAAATCCCCGTGTAAACTGCAATCTTACCGCCCGGCATACACCATGCATTGATTTCCTTACTATCGATCAAATTATATTCCCATTTATAATTTTTTATCTGCTCACCGTAACCGTTCTGGTTCATGTATTGAGTTACTGCGGCGGCGATTTTTTGCCCAACGCGTTTTACCATGGCAGCGTTGCTATTGCCCGCTGAAATTACTTTCGTTTGCGGGTCACTCAACAATTGTTGATATCCGATTGCAGCTTGTTGTTGCAAAGAACTCTCATCCACTAAGCTTAACCTGCTTCTGCCTGTTAAGGGAACAGTAGAACATGAGTTGAATAGTAAAATTCCGGCAACACTTGCCGATAAAAATAACTTTTTCATAAATTTTGTCGTTAATGTCAATCCTTTCTGCGATTTTGAATAGTAACAGCGATTGAACAAATATGTTTCGAAGAATCGTATCGATTGATCAATTCGTCTTTTTCCTGAACAAATAAACCTTCGATTCTTTGCCTTTTAACAGTCTTTCGAGATTTTTCTGGTGCGTAACCAAAATTAAGATACAAACTACCATTCCATAAAGGACTTCGGATTTGATAGAGACCTGAAACAGAAATACAACACTTAAGGGGAAAGTAAATCCCGCACAGATTGAACTTAGAGAAACGTACTTTGTAATTAGTAAAATAACTACGAAAACCAGTACACAGAGCATCGATGCTTCGAAATTTACTGCCAGTATCATCCCAAAAAGAGTGGCAACACCCTTGCCGCCCCTAAAACCTGCAAATACCGGAAATAAATGGCCCATTACAGCAGTAACGCCCAGGGCAAGTTGGTAGTTTACAAAAACAACTGAGTTTTGGGGGCCTGTTACAGAAAGTCCGATGAAATAGGCCAGATTTGTTGCGGTATAGCCCTTTGCAATATCAATCACCATTACGGCGATTCCAGCTTTTTTGCCTAAAACCCGAAAAGTATTGGTTGCACCGGCATTACCGCTGCCATACTCGCGTACGTCAACGCCATAAAAAGCCTGGCCGAGCCAAACAGCCGTTGGTATTGATCCAAAAAGATACGCAACTAATAATGCGCTGAGCGAATAAACCGTAACCATAGCCTACAATGATACAAAAAATAAGCTTTCAATTTTATACGAATTCACCTTAATATGCTTTTAAACTAATGTCGAGGCTTTTAACAGAATGGGTAAGTGCACCCATTGAAATAAAATCGACTCCGCAAGCCGCGTATTCTGCCACATTTTCCTCAGTAATTCCGCCCGAGGCTTCGCTGATGAATCGTCCATCAATCATTTTAACAGCTGTCTTTAGGTTGTCGAAAGCAAAGTTATCGAGCATAATTCGATCTACTCCGCCAATAGCCAGCACCTCCGACAACTCCTCGAGGTTGCGCACTTCGATTTCGATTTGAAGCTTCTTGCCATTCTCAGCAAGGTATTTTTGAGCCGATTTAATAGCATTTGAAATCCCGCCCGCATAATCAACATGGTTATCTTTAATCAATATCATATCGTAAAGCCCGATACGATGATTAACGCCACCACCAATTCTTACTGCCCATTTCTCCAGGTAGCGTAAACCGGGTGTAGTTTTACGAGTGTCTAAAATCTTAGTTTTCGTATCTTTTAACAGCGAAACGATACGATGAGTTTTCGTTGCGATACCACTCATCCGCTGCATGCAATTCAACACCAAACGCTCCGCGATTAAAATAGAATGTGTACTTCCCGAAACCGTTAAGCCAATATCGCCAACGCTAACCTCAGCACCATCGTTAAGCAAAACAGTAACCTTTAAATCGCTGTCTACTACTTTGAAAATTTCAACGGCAAGTTCCATTCCGGCCAAAATCCCATCCTCTTTAATAATCAGTTTAGCCTTGCCCTGCGTACCCGCTGGAATTGTTGAAAGAGACGTATGGTCACCATCGCCAACGTCTTCGGCAAGTGCATTTTTTATGAATTGATCGATCAGCTGAATGTCCAAAATATTGATTTTATACAGCAAAAATAAGAATTATTTATTAGCTGACAATTTTAAGTTGGGATACGAAGTTGGGAGTCCGGAGTCAGAAGTCCGGAGTCTGGAAGTCCGAGGTCCGAAGATAAAAGCTAAAAAATAAAGCGTAAGAAAGTTGGGAGCGCGGAGTTGGGAGTGCGGAGTTCGAAGTCCAAAGTCTGAATCTCAAAGATTAAAGCGGAACGCAATTCGCAAGTAACGAGTCGAAGTCTGCTCCTCGCCCATGGAGATCAATGCTATTAAATTAAGTTATCATTTGTCAGTCTGAGCGGAGTCGAAGACCTTTTCTGTATGATAAAACAAAAATATCTTCGTTGGACTGCGCTACCATTGACGTGTTTTTGCAACACACTGATAAACAGCGCCACAAGTTAACCACCCCAACCTCCCGAATTGGTCGGGATAGGCTCTCCTAAAATGGGAAAGGAGTAGCAACTGCACAACCATTTGGCCTCGAAAACATCAAAGATCACACTTTCCAACTCCTCCCGATTTCTTCGGGAGACAAGTGCCAAAGGCATCGCTTTGGGAGGGCGGTTGTTTTATACGTTATTCATGTTGAATCTTTTTCTGAATAATTTAAACTTAGAACAACAATATTTTGTAGTTTTATCCTTAACTCAATACATCAAAATAGAGAGTTGCAAGAGGCTCCTAATCTTTCGCTGGTTCTATTCTCAGCTCGGTAATCAGATAATTGCTATTAAACTTTTTCATTGTAACCGAAACCCTAAAGGTCTCTTTCGATGTGCTCAGCAAAATGACGCCAAAGCGATAGTTGGGATTGGTGTTTATCTTATGAAAAATACTTGTTTTAACCGGCGGGTGCTTAATAAAAAAATCTTTCAGAATCTGCTCGCCCTGTGCTTTTGAGTATACATCTTCTTCGTCAACGATTATCAGTTCAATGGTAGAGGCGAAATTTCTTGCTATTTCTTTAGCATTGCTTGATTTAAAATACGACGATAAATCATCAATAATATCGGCCTGAAACGGCTTTGAACTAAATAATGATGATAAACTAATAATGAGTATAAATAAGCTTCGGGTCATTTCTGTATTTTATACAGAACCATGTAGCTAAAATTATGCCATTAGCTCATCAAAAAAACCAATTCATAATTTATATAAGCTTCAAGAAAGCTATATTTGTCCTATTAATAAAACGAAAAACATTATTTTTCGGAAAATGTTTTTCGTTAGATATAAATTTTTTTTAGAAGATGATAAATAACAAGAAACTCGCACTCATAATTTTAGACGGTTGGGGCTACGGAAAGCAAGATAATTCTGATGCTGCTTATGCTGCCAACACCCCATTTTTCGATTCATTGTTGCAAAATTATCCCAATTCGAAGCTTGAGGCCTCTGGCGAAGCAGTCGGACTGCCAGCCGGTCAAATGGGCAACTCTGAAGTTGGGCACATGAATTTAGGTGCCGGACGTGTTGTTTATCAGGAACTGGGAAGAATAAACAAAGCGATTGTTGACAGAGAATTGCACAACAATCCGGTTTTGGTTTCAGCCTTTAATTACGCAAAGCAAAACAACAAAGCGGTACACTTTATCGGGCTTGTTTCAAACGGTGGTGTACATGCACATATTGAGCATTTAAAAGCGCTATGCGACGCTGCAAACGAAGCACAAGTTGAAAAAACGTTCGTTCATGCTTTTTTAGACGGACGTGATACCGACCCGAACTCGGGACTTGGCTTTATTACTGACCTTCAAAACCACATTCAAAATACCAATGCAAAGCTGGCCACAATGGTGGGCAGATATTATGCAATGGATCGCGATAATCGTTGGGAACGTGTTAAACAGGCTTATGATGTAATGGTGAATGGCATCGGCGAAAAAGCTACAGACGCCGCAGCCACAATAAAAAAATCGTATGCAGATGGCATAACCGACGAATTCCTTAAGCCTGTTGTATTGACTGATAATAATGGAACAGCTGTTGCAACCATTCAAAATGATGATGTGGTCATCTGCTTCAATTTCCGCACCGATAGAGGGCGTGAAATTACTACCGCACTTACACAAAAGGATTTTCCTGAACAACAGATGCACAAATTGCCATTGTACTACGTTACGATGACTACATACGACGAAAACTTCGCCAATGTAAATGTTGTTTTTACCAAAGACGACTTGACCAAAACCATCGGCGAAGTATTGGCTGAGAACAACAAAAACCAGATTCGCATTGCCGAAACCGAAAAATATCCACATGTAACTTTCTTCTTTTCGGGAGGCCGCGAATCAGAGTTCAACAATGAAAAACGCATTTTAATTCCATCGCCAAAAGTAGCCACTTACGATTTGCAGCCAGAAATGAGCGCCGCAGGAATTACCGAGGCAATTACGGCAGAAATGGAAAAAGGATGGGCTGATTTTATTTGCCTAAACTTTGCCAATCCCGATATGGTTGGCCACACCGGGGTTTTCGATGCCGTAGTAAAAGCAGTTGAAACTGCCGATAAATGCGCTCAAACCGTCGTTAACAAAGGACTCGAGCACGGCTATTCGTTTATTCTTTTGGCAGATCATGGCAACTCAGAATACATGGTAAATGCCGATGGATCGGTAAATACTGCGCACACCACTAACCTGGTTCCCTGCATATTAATTGATAATGACTACAAAGCCATTGCCGATGGGAAACTTGGCGACGTTGCCCCTACTATCTTAAAGATTTTGGGCGTTGCCATACCTGAAGAAATGACGGGTAACGTTTTAGTATAATGACTAAAAACCTTTATGTCTTGTTGTTTGCTTCGATTTTGTTTTCATGTACCGAAAAAAAGACTGAAGCAAACAACAAATTACTGTATTTCGATTTGCAGGGCTATTTTAAGAAAGAAAGCCTGCGAATGAAAAAGGCAAATCCGAGCGTTTTTAAAACCGTGAGCATAAACGGTGCAACAGAAAGCAAGAAGATCAAAATTGCCGATTGGGAAAGAGAATTTGCTGTCTTTATCAATGCCGACATCAACAAAGCCTCGTGGAAAGGTAGTTTTCAAACCAATGTAGCTGATAGCAAAATCAGTTATATCACTAACAACAAGAAAATTCCTGTAAAAAAGGTTACAATCGCCCGTCGCGATTCCACTGTAAGTATGGTGCAGATCATTATTCATAATAAGAATGTGCTGTTCCAGTCTAACGATACCCTAACTTATTATCCTGACAGTTTGTACGACATTTCAAAGAAGCAAAAAATCAGGATTCTTAACGAGAAAAATTATAAAATTACAGGCAGGCTTAAGTAAAAAAGCGGATGCTTTACATTTGTTCTGATATTGTGTAAAGCTGATTAAAGCCGTTGCTGTCGCGTTTATTAACAGCAGTTAGCTGCTAAAGAAGTCAAGTTTTTCTAGCCAGGCGTTTAGAAACTTGACTTCTTTTGTTAGTCCATTGCACCAACCTTATGTTCCTAAACCTGATCGAAGCGGGATGCTCTCCAATCCTTTCTCGGGAGCAGAAGCGGGAGCGCAATGTCATTTAGTTAAGCTCGACGGGTGTCATCCGATACCTATCGGATCTGAGCCTTTCGACTTGAGCTTGTATTGAGCGTAGTCGAAATGCTCAAGATAAACTCAGTCGAAGACCTTTTCTGTAGGAAAAAACAAATAAACATCGCCCTTCGACTCAGCTCAGGGTGACAGTGTTTTTTGTTTTTTCCTTAACTAAATGACGTTGAGGAGCGGGAATGAGAACCGCCACAAGCAGTGAACATACATTTCATAAAAAAGCGTCTCTAAAATTGTCAGCTGCCAGCCTGTCCTATTTAATCTATTATAACGTAGTAACCATCCATTATAATTAATCAAGAAAATTCTGTATATTGTTGCTAACCAATATAAACCAAGCGTTATTTATGATTTTCCTAACCCGTTGCATTGCAATTATTTTCGTTAGTATCCTTTTGATCACAAACCTGGCCAAAGCACAATCAAAACCAAACATTGTTTTTATTTATACCGACGATCAGGCCTACTATACCATCCACGCGTTGGGCAATAAAGAAATTGAAACGCCCAACCTCGATCGCCTTGCAAGGATGGGAAAGAGCTTTACAAATGCTTACAATATGGGGGCCTGGCACGGCGCAGTTTGTGTTGCTTCGCGATCGATGATTATTACCGGTAGAACCATTTGGAACGTTAAAAAAATTGAAGATAAGCTACCCGGTTTTTCTGAGACTACCTGGCCAAAAATGATGGAGCGTGCCGGTTACGAAACCTACATGACCGGAAAGTGGCATGTTAATATCGATCCAAACAAAATATTTCAGCATGTTACCGACGTTAAGCCGGGAATGTTGCCCTACGGAACGCCCGAAAATGCAAAACTTCCGGGGTTTGTGAGCAACAAAAATTTTAACACGCCGGGCTACAACAGACCGCAGAGCGCTAACGATAATACATGGTCGCCCTCTGATGAGCGCTTCGGCGGATATTGGGAAAACGGAACACACCAGTCGGTGATATTTAAAAAGAACTCAATCTCACACATCGAGGCAGCCGGCAGGCAAGAAAAACCATTTTTCTTGTATCTGGCCTCCAATGCTCCTCACGATCCACGTCAATCGCCAGAAGAATATATAGATAAGTACCCATTAAACGGCATTTCTATGCCTAAAAGTTGGTTGCCCGAAAACCCGTACAAAGATTCGATAGGCAATGATGCTTCGCTTCGGGATGAGGCGTTGGCGCCCTTTCCAAGGACCGAATTGGCCATAAAAACGCATTTACAGGAGTATTATGCCGCTGTTACATTTTTAGATAAGCAAATTGGCGAAATATTGGATGCACTTGAAGCCACAGGAAAGATGAACAATACCTATATCTTTTTTACCGCTGATCATGGTCTGGCCATGGGAAGGCACGGTTTTATGGGTAAACAGACGCTTTTTGAACACAGCATGAAACCGCCGGTTATTGTAGCGGGCCCGGGCATTGCACCAAATACAATTTCTGAAATGCCTGTTTATTTACAAGATATCATGGCTACCAGTCTTGAACTTGCCAACGCTGAAAAGCTCAACAATGTAGAGTTTCAGTCGTTTTTAAGCGCTGCTAAAGGAATTTCAAATAAACGAATACACAAAGCTATTTATGGGGGTTATATGAATCTACAGCGTAGTGTGCGGGTTGGCGATCATAAATTGATTCTGTTTCCTAAAATAAATAAAATACTCCTGTTCGATTTGAATAAAGACCCTGAAGAAATGCATAATCTTGCTGACGACAAGAAGTATAAATCGACAGCTAAGCAATTGTTTGCAGCATTATTGAAAGAGCAGAAGAAACTGAACGACCCATTGGATATAACCAACATGGCTGAGCTATTATGATGAATTAATTAAAAAAGTGATTCGGTGACCATTTGCACAAAGCATATTATTCATCGGATCACTAACAATAAGCTAACGTAGATATTAAGCCGGCGAATTTTTACTTGTGGCAATCAAGCTTCGGACTCCAGTTTTTCTGACTTCCGGACTTTTTTAAGATAGGGCAATCAAACTTCGGACCCCGGTCTTTCCCACTTCCAGACTTTTTTCAGCTTTATCTTCGGCCCCCGGTCTTTCCAACTTTCGGGTTTATTCATTTCAAGCTGGCAATCTGCGCTTTATCGTAGGTAATCCAATCGATGATATCTTTTCTGAGCGGCTGCATGGTGAGCACCTTCTGAAAATCGGCAATTGAATTGTTAAACAAGGCAACACAGGCTGTTTTTTCGTCTCTTTTTTTCGCCTTGTACGATTTAAAAATCGCGTAATCTTTATAGGCAATGGCCCGATTTTGCAACATTTGAGCGTCTTCATCGCCGGTAATCTCAATCGCCTTTGTAAAATCCTTTATCGATGCCGTATAAAAATTGTCTCGCATGGCATTTAACGACTCTTTCGGGTCGTTCGCTATATTCAAACGGGCTTTCCCCCGGTAGTAGTAAGAAGAAACCTCGCTGGGCTTAACATTGATCAAACGGCTGTAAGTTGCAATGCATTTTTCATATTCGCCGTTCTGAAAATAGGAATAACCCAACATTTGTAATATTTTTGCATTATCAGGTGTTTTCGAATCGGCTTTTTCCAATTGGCTAACTGCAGTTTTAAAATCACCTTTCATCATCGCCTGCATACTTCTTTCGTAATTATTTTGTGCAAAACTAGTAGTCGATGAGAAAATAATTAATCCTAATATAGCTTGTTTTAAATGGTTCATGTACTGAATAATAAGTTAGATAAATTTTTACCTTATGGCTGAAATTTTTTGCAATATAATCCTATTCTGATAATTTAAAAGTTTTTTAATTTCTTTACTTTAAAATCGATCACCCTAAATAATAGCTTAAACGTTAAAAAATAATTTATATGATATGTATCGGAATATTTAAATTGCCCCTGCCTTTTTAACATAGGTTTAATATTATTTTCACTTTGGCACAAGAGTTGAAATTACTAGTTTAATAATATAAATAAATAACGTGAAGACGACACACCTGCCAGTTTGTCGTTAGAGGAACAGTGATAATGAGCAAACAAGATATATTTGATTTTCATTCTGCAATGCCGATAATAAACGAAGACACCGAATTTTTCCCTTTAATGTCTCAACAAGATGAAGATGAGATGAACAACGAGGAAACGCCAGATACCCTGGCCATTTTACCGTTGCGAAATACGGTTTTGTTTCCGGGGGTGGTTATTCCCATTACGGTAGGCAGAGATAAATCTATCAAGCTAATAAAGGAGGCCTATAAAGGCAACAAGATCATTGGCGTAGTTTCGCAGAAAGACGTTTCTATAGAAGATCCTAGTTTTGAGCAGCTTAATACGGTAGGTACAGTAGCCAACATTGTAAAGTTGCTGCAAATGCCCGATGGCAATACTACAGTGATCATTCAGGGAAAACAACGGTTCAGCTTAATTGAAGAGGTGCAAAATGAACCTTATATTAAAGCGGTTGTTACCAAGTTTGAAGAGCAAAAACACAAAACGGATAAAGAATTTAAAGCACTGATTGCTTCCATCCGCGAAATGTCTGCGCAGATTATACAGCTATCGCCTAATATTCCAAGTGAAGCGAGCATTGCGTTAAAAAACATCGAAAGCAATTCATTTCTGATCAATTTCATATCATCGAACATGAATGCCGAAATGGCCGATAAGCAAAAAATCCTCGAAATGGATAAATTGCAGGATCGTGCCCAAAAGGTGATGGAGCTTTTGATGATTGAACTGCAGATGCTGGAGTTGAGAAATCAAATCCAATCGAAGGTAAGAACCGATTTAGACAAACAACAACGCGATTATTTCTTAAATCAGCAACTAAAAACCATTCAGGAAGAATTGGGCGGAAACTCTGCCGATTTGGAATTCGATGCCTTGCAGGAAAGAGCAAAGCTAAAAAAATGGTCGAAAGACATATATGCTCACTTCGATAAGGAACTGGATAAACTTGGCCGGATGAATCCAGCCGCTCCTGATTATTCGGTGCAGCTCAACTATTTAGAGCTTTTACTGGATTTGCCATGGAGCGAGTTTACGAAAGACAATTTCGACTTAAAGCGGGCACAACGCATTTTAGATAAAGATCATTTTGGTTTAGAGAAAGTTAAGCAGCGCATTATTGAATATTTAGCTGTACTGAAACTTAAACGCAACATGAAAGCGCCGATTTTGTGTCTGGTTGGCCCTCCCGGAGTAGGTAAAACCTCATTGGGGAAATCTATTGCCAAGGCTTTGGGGCGTAAATATGTGCGTATGGCCCTGGGTGGCATCCGCGATGAAGCAGAAGTTCGCGGACACCGTAAAACGTATATTGGTGCCATGCCCGGCCGTATCATTTCGTCAATTAAGAAAGCTGGCGCTGATAACCCCGTTTTTGTTTTAGATGAAATTGACAAGGTCGGAACCGATCACCGCGGCGATCCATCATCTGCATTGTTAGAGGTATTAGATCCGGAGCAAAACAATGCATTTTACGATCATTACGTCGAAATGGATTACGATTTATCCAATATCCTCTTTATTGCCACTGCAAATTCCCTAAGTTCGATCCAGCCTGCGCTGTTAGATCGTATGGAAATTATTGAGGTAAACGGATATACGATTGAGGAGAAAATAGAAATCGCCAAGAAATATCTATTGCCCAAACAAAAAGAAAATCACGGTTTAACAACAAAGGATTTCAACTTAAAACCTGCTTTAATTGAAAAGGTAATTGAAGATTATACGCGTGAATCTGGCGTGCGTGGCTTAGAGAAAAAAATCGGTTCGTTGGTGCGTGGCGTAGCTACAAAAATTGCCATGGAAGAAGAATACAATACCACCCTCACCCTGGCAGATGTTGAACGCATTTTAGGCGCTCCAATTTACGATAAAGACTATTACGAGGGCAATGAGGTTGCTGGCGTGGTTACTGGCCTGGCCTGGACCAGCGTTGGCGGTGATATTTTGTTCATCGAATCGAGCCTGAGCCCAGGAAAAGGTAAACTTACCCTAACCGGAAACCTTGGCGACGTAATGAAAGAATCGGCGGTAATTGCATTGGCCTATCTTCGTGCCCATGCCAGCGAGTTTGGCATTGAATACACGCTTTTTGATAATTGGGACGTGCACGTACACGTTCCGGCAGGTGCCACGCCTAAAGATGGACCATCGGCCGGCGTAACCATGCTTACAGCGCTAACTTCGGCCTTTACACAACGCAAGGTGAAACAACATTTGGCCATGACGGGCGAAATAACGCTGCGTGGAAAAGTGCTTCCTGTTGGCGGAATCAAAGAAAAGATTCTCGCAGCAAAAAGAGCTAATATCAAAGAAATTATCCTTTGCAAAGCCAATCGTAAAGACATTTTGGAGATTAAGGAAAGTTACATTAAAGACTTAAACTTCCATTATGTAACCGAAATGAGCGAGGTTATTGAACTGGCGCTTACAAAGAGCAAAGTTAAAAAGCCATTGGATTTAAGTGTTAAAATTGCTCCGATTGTGAATTAATTATTGGTTCATTAGTGTCATTGGTTCATTGGTGTATAGCTATTCGGTCATTCGATGAATACTTGCATGTTGCGTACATTCATCGGATGACGTTGTAGATTATTGAGAATTAATTATTCAATGTTGGTCATTGCAATCTGCTCATTGTTTATTGCTAATTGGCTATTGCCTATGGCTAATTGAACATTCATTATAAATTGTAATCTTTTAAATTTAGGGTCAAAAATTCGATAACAATAAATACATTTATAGCCTGGGTAATTGCCCCGGCTTTTTTATGAAATCACTCTTTATTACCGCGTTGCTCTGCTTCGTTACGCTTACAGGCTTTAGTCAGTCGTTTAAGAACGAATTTGGATTTAAAACTGAAAACGACGCCTATTTAGCCACCCGAAATGACCGTTATTACACCAACGGACTATTTATTTATTTCCGCAGGGCGATAGATTCAACCAAATATTCATCCAAAATAGAGAAAAAGACTTTCGAGATTTCGGTGGGCCAAAAGATGTACACGCCTTACTGGGGCATGGTGCCGAAGGCCGAAAATCAAGACCGGCCCTTTGCGGGTTACCTTTACGCCGGCGCAGCGTATGCTGTCTTTTTTAACGACGAAAGCGCAATTAAAACCAGTGTTGAGTTGGGTACTGTCGGCCCCAGTTCATTAGCCGAAAAGGGACAGGAGTTTCTTCATAAAACGGTGGGTTTTTATACGCCAGCGGGCTGGGAATATCAGATAAAAAACGAAGTAGCAGCCAATTTAGCAGCCAACTACAGCAAACTTCTCATTCGATCATCAGATCGTTCCGTTGATCTTGTTGGACAAGGCTATGCAAATTTAGGGACGACGTTTTCGGGGCTTGGGGCTTCTGTGCTATTCAGGGCCGGAAGACTAAATCAATTGTTCAATAGTGCATCATACAATGCCGTAATCGGCAATTCGAGAACCGAGGCTTTCAACAAATCCGAATTTTTCTTTTATGTAAAACCACAGCTTAACTTTGTTGCGTACGATGCAACCATTCAGGGCAGCTTGTTCAATAGTAACAGTCCCGTAACGTTTGGCGTAAAACCTATTGTTTTCGAACAGCAGTTTGGCGTAAACTATAGCTCACAACGATTTACGATAGATTTCAACATTATTTTTAAAACCAGGGAAGTGAAGAGTTCGGCCAAAGCGCAAAATTATGGCGGCCTGAGTTTGTATTACAGGTTTGGAAGGTAGCTCGGTTAACTGTTTAACTGCCTATTGCTTATTGTCTATTGCTAATTGATTATTGCATTGAGTCATCCGATGAATATAGGCAGCCTGTTCATATTCATCGGATGACTTCCCTTGCGTACTGCCCATTGCTAATTGTTAACTGAAAACTATTAACTGAAAACTCCCAACTGACAAAACTGTCAACTGAAAACTAGAAAGCTGCTCACTCAACATTCGGCTTTTTGCGGGCCTCTTTTCTTTGCGCCGTAACAGATTTTGTTTTTAACCTTTTTTCGATAACCGTTTTCGGGACTTTTGTAGGTTTTCGTTTCTTTTGAATTTGCAACGATCGCTTCAATAGTTCAATAAGTTTTGCCACTGTTTTTTCCTTATTTAAAAGCTGGCTCCTATCCTCTTGCGAAACAATGTGCAGCAAACCATCGCTATCCAGCCTGTTCTCTAATTTCGATTGCAGCAAAAGTTTTTCCTCTTCGGTTAAATTCTCGTTGTTTTCAATGTTAAAAATCAGCTCAACCTTACTCGAAACCTTATTTACATTTTGCCCGCCTTTACCGCCGCTTCTTGACGTTTTGAACGTAGCCGATCGCAATATTTCTTCTCTGGTGGGTAGCATATTCACAAAAGTATAAAGAATACTGATGTAAAAAAAGTTGTAAATCGATCGCTTTTTTTACCTTTGCACCATCATGACAAAGAACTTAGTTATAGCTATTGATGGCTATTCATCTTGCGGAAAGAGTACTTTAGCAAAGGCATTAGCTAAAAAATTAGGTTTCATTTATGTCGATAGCGGCGCCATGTATCGTGCAGTAACCTTATACTTTTTAAGGAACAATGTTGATATTAGCAATGATGATGCTGTGGCCGATGCGCTTCAACACATTGAACTCAACTTTCACTCCCGCGATTATGAATCGCACATTACCCTAAACGGTGAAGAGGTTTCTGATGAAATTCGTTTAATGCCTGTTTCTGAAAATGTGAGCGAAGTATCTGCGCATAAAATTGTTCGCCATGAAATGGTGAAACAACAACAGCGCATGGGCAAATCAAAAAACATTGTTATGGATGGTCGCGATATTGGCACAACCGTTTTTCCTGATGCGCCGCTCAAATTTTTCATGACTGCGGATCCGAAGATCAGGGCCGAGCGCCGATTTAAGGAACTAGAAAGCAAGGGTAACAACGAAACCACCTTAGAAGATGTTTTCGAAAACCTGGCCCACAGAGATTATGCCGATACAACCCGAAAAGAAAGTCCTTTAGTAAGGGCCGAAGATGCTGTTATTCTCGATAATACCGATTTAACACAAGATGAACAATTGGCATTCGCGTTAGAAAGAGTGGAGCCGTTGTTGGTTCATTAGTTCACTGGTTCATTAGTTCATTGGTTTAACTGTCTAATTGGTTAACTGTTGAATCGGTTTTCCAACTAAAAACTGTTAACTGCCAACTGTCTACCGTCAACTGACGCATTTACCAGCTCATCACCATCATATCTGCGGCACTGCCTTCTGTCTTCAACATCGCCCCGCTCGAATACGCCTTCAATTACAAACGAAGCCCGTTTATCCTAATCAAGTGTTTCAAAATTTACATCCCAAAATATTCGTTTTTCGAACCTGGGTTTATTTTTAATTTCCGACATCACACAAATTTATGTATTATTACCAGTAATAACCTTTTTGTACATGAAATATCCGCTAAAGCATATCACTTTCCTATTTGTATTTTTCGCTTGTTTGTCGTTTACCGCCAATGCACAAAAAGGCTGGATCAATCTCTTCAATGGGAAAGATTTAAAGGATTGGAACATTAAAATCGCTAAACACGATTACAAAGAGAATTACGCCAACACCTTTAGGGTTGAGGATGGCCTGATAACGGTAAGTTACGATGGGTACACAGAATTTGATCAACAGTATGGTCATATATTTTATAAAAAACCATTCTCCTATTATCTGTTAAAAGTTACGTATCGCTTTATTGGCGAGCAAGCTAAGGGTGGCGAGGGTTGGGCTACGCGAAATAGTGGCGCAATGTTGCACTGCCAGGATCCGGCTACGATAGGCAAAAACCAAAATTTCCCCATTTCCGTTGAGGCACAAATTCTTGGTGGCGATGGTGAACACGAGCGCCACACCAGTAACGTTTGTACGCCAGGAACACTAATTGATTATAAAGGAAAATTGTTTACCCCGCACTGTTTAGATTCTAAATCAAAAACGTACGCCGGAGATCAATGGGTTACTGCCGAGTTCTTAGTTCTGGGCGATTCGGTTATTAAACACATTATAGACAATGAAGTTGTATTGGAATACACGAAACCGCAAATTGGAGGCGAGGGTGTCACCAATTTTGATCCAAAAGTTAAGGTTGATGGTACGCCGTTAACGTCTGGATATATTTCGCTGCAAAGTGAGAGCCACCCCATCCAGTTTAAAACCGTAAAACTCTTCGATTTGGCGCCGTATGCTAAGGATAAAGCCAAATTAGACCAAGTAGTGGAAAAGATTCTAAAAAATTAATCGACGATTCACTTCACCCGATTGAAACGAATAACTTTAAGATACTTCAGTTCACCGGCTGATAAAGTTGGCGTTACGGGCTAAAAAGTGCCAGTTAGGTAAATGAAATTCAATTAATCCAGTCATATAGCGTCGTAATTAAAAGTATTTTATAATTTTGAAGCGCATAGCAACATGTTTGTTTTTAACGATGCCTATTTTATAAATGCTCTGCTGAAATCCGAAAATTATGACTAGAATTCTCTTCCTTTTAACTGCTCTTTTTATTTTTTCGAACGGCCTAAGCGCACAAGACGTTTACCGTGTAACTGCCGATAAGCTGAGAGTCAGGGAAACGAACGACTTAAAGAGCAAAGTGATCGGATCGATTCTCCAAAATGAAAAAGTGTCGGTTTTGGATGCGAGCAACCCTAAGTTTTACAAGGTAAAGTTTAAAAACGGACAAGGTTGGGTGAGTAAAGACTTTCTGGAAAAAATTTCGACAGCAGCAAAACCCACGACCCCGCAAACTACCGCCCCATCGTCGGCCACACCACCACCAAGCGCAACAACTGCCGATTCTACAAATGATGTAATTTATCGCGTAACTGCCGATAATTTGAGGGTGAGGGAAAAAGCCGACCCAAAAAGTAAGGTAATCGGGTTTTTGCCCGAAAATGAGAACGTGGCGGTTATCGATTCGACAGACGCGAGTTACTTCAAAATTAAGGTTACGAATGGCCAGGGCTGGGTAAGCAAAGAATTTTTAACCAGGATTTCACCAGTAAAAGCAGTCGTTAAAAAATCAACCGTTGCTGTAGAAATTCCAAAAATCGACAAAGATTACTCAAGCATCATATTTTTTGTCATTGTTGCCCTCATCATGGGTACCATTTTATATTTCATTTTTAAGTACTCTAACCAGAACAGGTTTTTAATTGGCATTTCTGCCATTGTAGTTTTAATTGTTATCTATTTTTGCTTTGTAACCTTCATTCAGGAAAGAACCGTTTCTGGAATGTATGTAAGCGACAGCGAAACACAGTATCGGAGCTTTGATTTTGGCGCCAATGATTCGGTTACGGTTAAAGATATTTATACCGATTCGACCTTTAAATCGAAATATGTAATTGATGGCGACATGATTAAAATGTACGACCAGCAAAACCTTATTTTATTGTTGATTAGAGATGAAAACACGTTAATTGGCGAGGGATTTACCCGGGGAACGTTTAACAAAAAGTAGATTGTCATTTTGCTACACCCCGTACACGGATGAAGCAATATTTTTATAAAAGCAGCGAAATATAAGCGTTTGAATCCCTATATTTGCAGCCCTTACGCTCCCGTAGTTCAATGGATAGAATTATGGTTTCCGGTACCATCGATATGAGTTCGAATCTCGTCGGGAGCACAATAAACATAAAAGCCACATTTTTGAGAAAAAGAATGTGGCTTTTTGATGTTTGCGTTTTTTTAAAAATAGTTATCCAAACGAAATCGTTGTCAGTCTGAGCGGCCGCCCGATGTCGTTTAGTTAAGCATGAAAGGTCAGTCTGAGCCTTTCGACTTGAGCTTGTATTGAGCGTAGTCGAAATGCTCAAGATAAACTCAGTCGAAGACTTTTTTCTAGGATAAATCTATAAACATGTGCCCAACTAAGCCTATATTAAGCGGAGTTCAAATGCTCAGGGTGACAATATTTCTCGGTTTTTTGCTTTCGAAGCAACACTGAGCGCTCGCCACACACAAAGAGTCGAAAATTCAGTTTCACTAAATGACACTAAGTTTTGGCGCTAATCTTTATAATCTAACGATTGCTTACTTTTCACCGGTAGCTCGGGGTTTTGTAGGGGTTTGGCAGGATTGTAATAATAAAGCCCTGCCTTTCCGTAAAGCAAAAAATGAGGCTGCATGCGAGTGTTAAACTGTTTGAAATCCTTATTTTTGGCTTCAGTCCACGCCGCTTCAGCCAGCGCTGCTATTCGGGGAAACAGTAAATAATCCAGCCGAAACTCATTGTCTACAGTTTCTGTCCATATATTGGCTTGAATGCCTAAAATCAATGATTTTTCCTTATCAATTTGGGCAAATGACTTTGCATCAAAATTGTAAACGCTTTCGATCGGATTATACAGTTTATTCCATTTACGGCCGTATCGGTGCGTACTATCCTGAACAAAATCTAAATATAATGGCAGCCGAGGGCAAAGAACCGTTTGGTAGCCTTTACTCAAAGCGGTTTGCAACTGAACGGGTTTATCATGTCGCCACCAAAAAATGATCGTTTTATCTTTCGGTAAATCAGTATCTGCCATTTCATCCCATAAAAGTGCCTTTGCGTTTAAGTGATAAACCGAATCGGCCATTCTTTTCATAAAATATCGCTCAACCGCTGTTTCGTCCTTTAAATGTTCGCGTAGCTTAAGCTTTAAAATATCGGGGTTAACTTTCCACTTTTCGTTACCAAAACTAACCTCGTCGCCACCAAGATGAATTAATCCCGATGGAAACAGCACATTGGTTTCTTTTAATATGTTGGTTAAATACCCGTAGGTCGACTCGAGGCCGGGGTTGAAGGTAAACGCTGGATGAGCAGCCGAGCCACCGCCCGAGTACTCCGGGTAAGCCATATTTGCTGCTGTGGCATGACCGGGCATGTCAATTTCGGGTATTACGGTAATGTACCGCTCGGCTGCATAAGCAACAATTTCATTTATATCAGCCTGTGTATAAAACTGTGCCGGTAAATTCGGGTTGAGGTAATCGCCAATGCCACCAACCAGCGATAGCTTCGGGTATTTCTTAATCTCCAAACGCCACCCAGGTTCGTCGGTTAAATGCCAGTGAAAAGTATTTAACTTATAAAAGGCCATCCAATCTAAAATGGATTTCACCTTTTGCTTACCAAAAAAGTGCCGCGATTCATCTAACATAAAACCACGCCACGAATAGGCTGGACTATCGTTAATTTCGCAAACCGGAATTTTATTGCCCTCACTGGTCAACGCCATTTGCAAAACGGTAATCAAGCCATAAAAAATGCCGTTCGGATGCGATGCCGAAATTAAAATGTGATTGGGTTTTACACTAATTTTGTAAGCGGCCGAATCTGCCCCCCTTTTTTTTGGCTCTACCGATAAGCGGATAGCTGGAGAAGCTGTGTTTTGCTGAATGGTGATGCCCCGTTGCCTCAATAATTGGTTTTGCAAATAATAGATCGATTGTTTCAGTCGCGAATCATTAAAGCCGATTGTTTTTTCGCTATTCAATTGAAAAAAACCTTTTGCTGCAACTAACTTGACAGGTTTAGGAATTATTGCCGGGACTGTTTGTGCGAATACATTTCCTGAAATGAATACTAAAATAAGGTGTAAAATCTTCTCCATTTGGTTGTCGTTTATCGTCGGGTATAGGTTCAATTCAAAACTAGAATTTTATCAACTAAAAATGGATGAAAATACAAAGGTAAAGGGTAGAAAATTGCCTTAAATATTTGTACATGGCCGTGCTACTTGCTATCGGCAGCATCAAACGCTCTAAATAATCAACCTCACACCTCCCAAATCAGACACCCTGTGGCTAAAACTATCGCTTGGAGAACTGATAAACATGAAATTGATCGGAATTTGCCAATCTGCACTCAATTGTTCAATAAATTCGGGGCCGAAGTCACCTTCGAGACTGAGAAATTCAATTTTTATTTCGGGATAGGCCCGATCGAGCACGCTAAGATCATCTAAGAAAGCCTTCGAAACCTCACCTCTGCCGCCCAAAACGGTCACAATCCTGAGCTTTTTGGTAATCTCATTCTCCTGTACATAAATCATTACCTTATTAAGCACCGAAATGTCGTCAGCCTTCGTAAAATACACAAACTCCTGGTCGTTCAGTTTTTTCAAATTACGGCTAATGTGCAGCCTTGTTAACGCTGCAGCTCTTTTAAGCGTATTAAAAAAGCCATCAACTACAATCAATAAGTACTTAAGCATCACGTTCCTGCTCAGCAGTATAAAGATGATAACCATGGCGGGTACAAAGTATTGTAAAAAAACGATCAGATAATCTGCATGCATAATCACGTTGCCGTAAAGCGCCGCAGCAACCGCCAAAATGGCCAATGCTACCGACAAGGTTGAGGCCGTTTCGGGGCGGGGTAACCGGGCCCGTTTAATTTTTAGCAGAAAGTTTCCGAAACCGAAATAAATCATTACCAAAAGAAACGATATCGTGTATACGCCAGCAAGCGGCCCCAGCTCGCCCTTGGTAATGAGCAATACCGAAATGCACAACAGATAAAACAATATCAATATCCGCGGCGAACTGCCTTTTTTGTTCTCTTTAAGCAGAAATTGCGGCAAAATCCGGTCAAGCGTCATCCGTTTAATCAATCCGTTTACGCCCACGTACGAGGTTAATAAAGCGCCGCTAAGCACCAACACCGCATCGATAGAGATAAAGGTGGCCAACCATTGCCCGCCTGTATTGGCACCCATATGCGAAAGCAGTGCTTCCTGATGACCTGCAATTTCTGCAATAGGCAACACAGCCACCGCCGTAAGAGCCATTAAAGGGTTTATTACCGATACCGCCACCCACATATTGCGAAGTGTTTTCCTAAAAACACCCTGCTTTTGTTCTTCCACAAAATTGGCAGAGCTTTCGAAGCCCGAAATCCCAAGCATGGCCGTGCTAAACCCAAGAAAAAGTGCCGTACCGAAACCATTTTTCAATGGCTGGCTAAAGTTCAGCTTCGCTACATCGAGGCCATTGTGCATTACAAACCACACCCCACTCCCAATCAGCAGTAGCATGGCTAAAATATGCAGTACAAAAATAACAATGGCTACTATTGATGATTCGCTTATGCCGGACATCACCAAAAACAAAAACAGGGTGATTAAAACCGCCGTGGCCGCCATTACCGGAACACTTGGAAACACGTTGTGCAAATAATGCATTCCTTCGCTGGCAGAAATTACAGCCGTAGTCATATAAGAAAGAATGGTTAAACAGGCCGCAATAGAGGCATTGCTTTTACTCGTTGTATTAAGCAACACGTTATACGCGCCTCCATTTAGCGGAAGCGCTCCGACTACCTCGCCGTATATTTTCCTGAAGATGAACAAAACAGCGGCTACAATAAGTAAGGCCAGCCAGGCGTATTGGCCCGCGTAAATGATCGTTAAGCTTGATACATAAAGGCACGAAGAGGTAATATCGTTACCACAGATTGCGGTTGCAGCAAGTTCGGAGAGTTTTTTATGGTGTTGCATGTTTAAGTGTAATAATTGGCCAGAGAACAAAGATGTGTGTTAGAAAAATTGGTAGAGGTAAAGAACGGGCAACGTGGCGTTAAGGCTGAAAAGCGATAACTTTTAACCCCACGGCATTGGCATGGTTGACGCCAGACATGAAGAATTTCGACAATTTCGAGATTCGGATGCCAGTTGTTTCATCATTAAGTTTACCAAAACAGATCGGCAACCAGCGGTAACCGACGAGCATTTTTTTTTGCATGGTTGTTTTTTATGTCAAATAATTAGCGGCATGGAAACCCCAGAGGAAATAACTACCGCGATATAATTAGGAAACTCCGTTTTGGGATGGAGGTAAAAAGCGTTATAGTTAACGGAATTTTTACAAAGGTAATAAAATTGATTACTTTTTTTTAGAAAGATAGCAGTTTTGTAATCGCGATGCTTTAATTTTATCTTTTCAGGATAAACCAACAAAATGATCAAAATCTTTGCCGCATTCTTCTTTCTTTCCCTTTCTGCATCTATCACCTGCCTTGCACAGAAAGACAGTACCGCATCGAGGCAGGATAGCCTGATCGACAAAAAACTTGACAACAGTCTGGATGGTGTTCGCCAATTAGCCGCTGAGCGACTTTCTGATTCGCTAAAGCGATCGGAGCTTGAACGAAAATTTAGCGACCTAGGAACAGACGATAAGGCCCAAAAAGCTGCGCTGATGAAAGAGCTGAACCAACTTAAGCAAAGAGATTCTGTTCATTTGGCCCGCCAGCTTCATCAAATAGACTCGTTGCGGGCTATTGTTAAGGGAATGCCGGTGGTATTTGATGCCGATACCATTTTCTACATATTTGCAAAGTTTGGCAGTTTCAGCGCCAGCGACCGGGCGCATGCTATTACCGAAAGGCTCGAGCGTATTAGCGAAACGCCTGGTTTTTCTACAGATTCACTAAAACTTAGCCCCGGCGAACAAGCAATCGATTTGCTTTATGGCAACAACTTGCTGCTTTCTATAACCGAGCAGGATGCCATGTGGGCCAGAAAAGACCGCAATTCGTATGCTGCCGAGATCAAACGTAAAATCTCCGCAAGTTTAAATAAATTTAAGGAAGAAAATAGCTGGCAGGTGCTGCTAAAAGAGATTCTGCTAACCTTACTCGTTATCTCTGTTGTAATTGGGCTTATTTATCTGATAAACAAGCTCTTTAAAAAATTAAAAAGTAAAATTTTATCTACAGACAATAAGTTAGGGAAGGGAATAAAAATAAGAAATTATGAGCTTCTGGATTCCGAAAGGCAGCAGGGCGCACTTAATATCCTGATCAGAACTATTCGTTACATTGTTATTTTACTGGTCATATACCTTGCAATTCCGGTTTTGTTCGGCATATTTCCTTTCACCCGCGACCTTTCTGTAAACCTAATCAATTACATTCTTAGCCCCTTAAGAAAAATAGGTGTATCAATATGGAATTACATTCCAAATTTGATGACAATACTGGTGCTGCTTTTGGTATTCCGGTACGTAATCAGGTTAGTCAGGTTCCTTAAAACGGAAATTGAGCGAGGCAAGCTCACCATCCCCGGGTTTTACAAGGATTGGGCAAATCCTACTTACCAAATCATTCGGGTGCTTATTCTTGCCTTTATGCTTATCGTTATCTTCCCCTATCTTCCCGGGTCTGATTCTGGTGTGTTCAAAGGCGTATCGGTTTTTGTTGGGGTGCTTTTTACTTTCGGCTCGGCAGGGGCGCTCGGCAACCTGGTGGCTGGCCTGGTACTTACTTATATGCGTGCCTTTAGAATTGGCGACAGGGTACGAATTGGTGATGTAACGGGGGATATTATCGAAAAAACCTTGCTGGTAACCCGGGTGCGCACCATTCAAAACGAAGTGGTGTCTATCCCAAATTCGACGGTAATGAACAACCACACTATTAACTTTAGCATAGAGGCTGCCGAAAAGGGCCTTATTGTAAATACTACGGTTACTATCGGCTACGATGTGCCCTGGAGACAGGTGCACCAATTGCTGATCGATGCCGCACTTGCTACCGAATTGATAGAGGCTGAACCCGCTCCGTATGTACTTCAAACCAGTTTGGATGATTATTATGTGAGCTACAGATTAAATGCGCACACAAAATCGCCCAACCGCCAGGCGGTGATTTATTCGGGTTTACATGCCAACATTCAGGATGAGTTTAACAAGGCCGGTGTGGAAATTATGTCGCCGCACTACAAAGCCCTCCGCGATGGAAATGCCACCACCATTCCTTCAGCGTATTTGCCAAAGGATTATGATGCGCCGAAGTTTAGAACCGAAAGCTCGGCAACCAGGCAAAAAACGCCTTCCGCAACGAAAGAAAGCAACTAATACTGTTCGGGTAGTAAGCAATCACCAGGCGCAAGAAAAACTATTGGCCAATTTTTAGTCACAACCTTTATTCTGCTCGCGAGCGAGAATTTGGTAACAGCTATAATGGTTTGAGGATCTTTCACGTCATTAATTGCAAAAATATTTGGTATTCTGCGCTAAAAATGCTATATTTATAATTATGGATAACTTCCATTAGTAAAAGCTTCCCGAAAATTAGGTCGTTAAAGAACACCGCTGTCATTCCGGCGTCCGGAAAATTTTCACGCTAAAGCTGGTTTTTATCAACCAGATGTTATCAATTATATGCCTTCTGATTGCCCATCATCATCAGAATGCGTTCTCAACCCAGTACATCGCTGGCTTTAATCATGTTTAACTAAAATTAAAACCTGGTTAATGAAATTAATATAATATAATCGATGCAAACGACGGCACAAAACGCCACCAATTTTGAGGAGCAATAAATAACACATTTTTAACTAAAACCATTTTAATTTGGCATTACGAAAATCAGGATTTTACAAAGGGCCACGCTTGCCTTTCAGAAAAAAACAAGCAGCACACAGAATTAACGAATTGATCATCTCTCCGGAGGTGCGTGTAACAGGTGAAGATATCGAAGCAAAGATATTCCCAAT
This sequence comes from Pedobacter endophyticus, assembly GCF_015679185.1. Classification (NCBI taxonomy): domain Bacteria; kingdom Pseudomonadati; phylum Bacteroidota; class Sphingobacteriia; order Sphingobacteriales; family Sphingobacteriaceae; genus Pedobacter; species Pedobacter endophyticus. The sequence goes on along the minus strand of NZ_CP064939.1, from coordinate 5,294,215 downwards.
TGAGGAAGCCATTCAAATGGCGAAAGAACAGAATCTCGATCTGGTCGAAATTTCTCCGAAGGCCGTACCCCCAGTCTGCCGCATTATCGATTACAATAAGTTTCTTTACGAGCAGAAAAAAAAGCAAAAAGAAATTAAATCCAAGGCGAAGCAAACTATTATAAAGGATATCCGCTTCGGACCGAATACCGACGATCATGATTTTGACTTTAAGCTTAAACACGCCGTCTCATTTTTAGAAAGCGGCGAAAAAGTAAGGGCCTTTGTCCATTTTAAGGGAAGATCTATTGTTTATAAAGACCGTGGTGAGATTTTACTTTTAAAATTTGCGCAGGGTTTGGAAGAGGTCGGCAAAGTGGAGCTGTTACCCAAAATGGAAGGAAAACGAATGTTTCTTACCATGGCCCCTAAAGCAGTAAAAAAATAAAATAAGTAAACTAATCAGTATTCAAATCCATAAAGTAAAGAAGCTTTGCGTGAGCGAAGTTTTTTTACTTTTCAACCCCCAACCATTTGCATTTAAGAAACTAAATCGTGTTCTTTGCAAAAAATCCCCCCTATTGTTATCTGATAACGCCTGATGTTGTTCAATTGTATGTATGATTAATAACATTAACCCGGGCCATAAACAAACTTTGTAGGTGTAAAAACTCCGCCTACAACGCCAATAAACGCCTTCCTTTAACAGATTATCATGGATTTTAACAATGCCTATCATTTAATTACTGATAAGTTACTCTCGTGGGCAAGAGACATTATCAAACTGTTGCCGAACATTGCGCTGGCCATAATTATTTTAATTCTTGGAGTACTTATCGCCAGGTGGCTAAAAAAGCTGATCAAAAAACTAATTGGGCGGTTTGTACAAAACCAAACGCTTGAGCACCTCTTTGCCTCAATAAGCTATATTATTTTAGTTGGGATAACCATTTTTATTGCGTTGAGTGTACTTAAACTCGATAAGGCCGTGACCTCTATTTTAGCAGGTGCCGGAATACTCGGGTTAACCATTGCCTTTGCCTTTCAGGATATTGCCGCCAACTTTATGTCGGGCATATTAATTTCAATTAGAAAACCGCTGCATGTTAACGATACGGTGAAAATACAGGATTATATGGGCGAAGTTGAAGAGATTAATTTAAGGGACGTAGTAATTCGCACCTATCAGGGCCAAATGGTCATCATCCCAAATAAACAGATTTTTCAAAATCCGATTGAAAATTTCACCCTACTTGGTAAGCGCCGTGTAGACCTGGAAGTGGGTATATCGTACGGCGAAGATCTGGAAAGAGTTAAAGCCATAACGCTCGAATCGGTTAAGGACATTGACGGACTTTCGAGAACGGACGAAGTGACTATGTTTTATACTACATTTGGCGACAGCTCTATTAATTATGTAATTAGATTGTGGGTTAGCAATACGCAACAACCCGACTTTTTAGAAGTTAGAAGCCAGGCGATTATTCGCATCAAAAAAGCTTATGATAAGAATAACATCATGATTCCTTTCCCAATCAGAACGTTAGACTTTGGGATAAAGGGCGGTGTTCCTTTAAACGAAGTGACACAAAAACCGGCCTAAGATCTGGCAAAAAGCATCAACAAAAAAAGGCATCCGAAGATGCCTTTTTTTATTGCTAACTGATTACGATTGAACAAGATCAAATCGATCGAGATTCATTACCTTATTCCATGCCTTTGCAAAGTCGTTTACAAACTTTTCTTTCCCATCGGCACTTCCATAAACCTCTGCAATAGCTCTCAATTCGGCATTAGAACCAATTACAAGATCGGCACGAGAGGCCGTCCATTTTGGCTGACCGGTTTTGCGGCTGCTTCCAATGTACACCTCTTTATCATCCGACATGGCTTTCCATGCTGTACCCATGTCGAGCAGGTTTACGAAGAAATCGTTGCTCAGCTGACCGGGCCTGTCGGTAAACACACCATTTTTCGAACCATCAAAATTGGTATCTAAAACCCGCATACCGCCTAACAAAACAGTTAATTCGGGCGCAGTTAGGGTTAGCAATTGTGCTTTATCAATTAACAATTCTTCGGTTAAAACAGTGGAACCCGTTTTTTTATAATTCCGGAAACCATCAGCAATTGGTTCCATATACCGGAACGACTCGACATCGGTTTGCGCTTGAGAAGCATCCATACGGCCCGGCTTAAATGGCAAGGCAACACGGAAACCACCATCGTAGGCTGCCTTTTCGATAGCTGCGTTGCCCGCCAATACGATTAAATCGGCCAAAGAGATCTTTTTTCCCTCAACTTGCGCAGTATTAAATTCGCTTTGAATTTTATCCAAAACCGCCAGCACTTTTTGCAATTGCGCCGGATTGTTTACTGCCCAGTCTTTTTGTGGAGTTAGGCGAATACGGGCACCATTGGCACCGCCACGCTTATCGCCTCCTCTAAAGGTAGACGCCGATGCCCATGCGGTTGATACCAGTTCAGCCACGCTCAATCCTGCGGATAAGATGGTTGATTTTAATGCGGCAATATCTCCCTCATCAATCAACACGTGATTAACTGCAGGTATCGGATCTTGCCAAAGTAATTCTTCTTGCGGCACATCGGGCCCTAAATAGCGTTCTTTGGGGCCCATATCGCGATGGGTTAACTTAAACCATGCCCTTGCAAATGCATCAGCAAATAAATCGGGGTTTTCTAAAAACTTGCGGGATATTTTCTCGTAAGCAGGATCGAACCTCAGTGCCAAATCGGTGGTAAGCATAGTCGGAAGATGTTTCTTCGATTGATCGAAAGCATCGGGAATAATCGCTTCCGCATTGATCGCCTTCCATTGGTGCGCTCCGGCCGGGCTTTTAGTTAATTCCCACTCAAAGCGGAACAAGTTTTCGAAGAAATTGTTGCTCCATTGCGTTGGCGTAGTTGTCCATGTAACCTCCAGGCCACTTGTAATGGTATCGGCACCTTTTCCGGCTCCATAACTGTTGTTCCAGCCAAATCCCTGACTTTCGATATCGGCGGCTTCGGGCTCTTTGCCCACATGATCTGCCGAAGCCGCACCGTGGGTTTTGCCAAAGGTATGCCCGCCGGCAATAAGTGCAACCCTTTCTTCATCATCCATTGCCATTCTGCCAAATGTATCGCGAATATCTTTCGCCGAAGCAATTGGATCGGGGTTGCCATCCGGGCCTTCAGGATTCACATAAATCAATCCCATTTGTACCGCAGCAAGTGGTTTCTGCAAATTACGGGTATGTTCATCACCGTCTGCATCATCATCACTCACCAATACGCCATGGTTTTCGCGTACGCCTTTGGAACCATGTGCATAGCGTTTGTCGCCACCAAGCCAAGTCGTCTCCGCTCCCCAAAACACCGATTCATCAGCTTCCCAAACATCCTCTCGCCCACCCGCAAAGCCGAAGGTCTTAAATCCCATCGATTCTAAAGCGACGTTTCCGGTTAAGATTAATAAATCGGCCCACGAAATTTTGCGCCCATATTTTTGTTTTATTGGCCAGAGTAATCGCCGGGCCTTATCTAAACTTACATTATCGGGCCAACTGTTTAATGGTGCAAAACGCTGTAACCCGGCGCCCGCTCCTCCCCGGCCATCGCCTACCCGGTAGGTACCGGCGCTATGCCAGGCCATTCTGATAAACAAACCTCCGTAATGGCCAAAATCGGCAGGCCACCAGTCTTGCGAATCGGTCATTAAAGCATGCAAATCGCTTTTTACGGCATCCAGATCAAGGCTATTAAAAGCCTCTGCATAATTAAAGTCATCGCCCATTGGGTTTGAAAGCGACGAATGCTGACGCAAAATATTAAGCTTTAACTGATTTGGCCACCAATCGCGATTGCGGGTTCCACCGCCGCCTACACTGCTTTTCTGCGAACCGTTATGAAACGGACATTTACTGATATCGTTTGATTCTTCTTCCATGTTCTTATTATTTTATAGTTTGAAATTGGTTTAACTTCTGCTTAAACTATAAATTTAAGGTATTGATCGCAATAAACACAATCATTTAATTCTATGGATTGATAGGCAAAATCTATAAGCGGTGTAACTTTTTCGAAATTAAACGTTTAGAGCGTGGCCCGACCAGCTTCTTTTGGAAATGAACGATTCGGTTTTCTTGGCGGCCAGCAGACCCGCTCCCGCTTCTGCCGATAGAAAAATCCGATAGCTATCGGATCGGGATCTCGCTTCGATCGGGTTTAGAAACAATGGTTTATCCGAAGAAATGAAAACTTGTTTTGGTTACCGACCGCTGTTAATAAACGCGACAGCAGCGGCAGCCCCAAATTTTTCTTGCGGGCTATAGCGAATGGTTCCAAAAGAGTGCCTTCGGCACGGGGCTACAGTTGCCACAGTGCTGCTGTCTGTTCGTTTCCAAAAAGAAAAACAAGAAAATATCTGTAATGCGCAAACAACCTATCTGGTTTGCGTCTCATAGATTTGTCCAAATGACCGGATTTCTCGGGAAAGCAATCTCTTTTCGTAAATCAGATTGCTTCTGCTGAGTTTATCCTGAGCGTGTCCGAAAGGCACAAGCCCGGCCTCGCAATAACGACCTTTGGGAAGAAATGTGTCAACACAACCGGCTAGGTCATGAAAAGTGGCTCAGGCGAAACATTGCTTTGGCAAAAAACCGGTTTTGCCAAAGTAATTATAGAATAGCTATTAACTAATTTAATGGGTTTAGAATCGGAAAATAAAATGCTACTGCACAAAGCGTTTTATAATCCTCAAATTATGGCTATAAACACCCAATTCCTTGTTAAAAATGCCTTGATCATCTATGGGATCTATTTTTACCTTAGCTGAGGAATGAATAATTTCGCTCGGGCTTAGCATAATGCCCACATGGGTAATTTTACCTTCCGCATTATCGAAAAACGCAACATCGCCCGGCCTGCACTCGGCTAAAAAAGCCACAAGTTCGCCTTGTTCGGCTTGTTGCGAGGCATCTCGGTTAAGCTTAACGTTGAGCATCTTAAATACGGTTTGCACAAAGCCCGAGCAGTCTAACCCGAACAAATGCCTGCCGCCCCACAGGTATGGAACGTTCTGAAAAAATCTGGCTGTTGCCTCAATGTCTGCTTTGAAATCGCTTTTCGAAGCATCGTGTGGCGTAAAACTGAGCTCGAATTTTTCGGCACCGGCATAACAAAAACCATCTTTTAAATAAGGTAGGTTACTACCCGGGCTTAAGTGGTAAACACTTCCGTCGGCCGCTGTTAACACATTGTTAAAACTCAATGGCGCCAGCAATTTACAATCACTCTGCTCTTCAAACTGGCTTTGCGTAATCGAAGCCAATTGCCTGAAGTCTATCCAGCCCCGATAGGCGTCGTAACCGTTCTCAACCAGCCACCAGCGTTCGTCTTTCTCTACAACTTTTACCGGCTCGCCAAAGAGTAGCTGCGAAACGATCTCTGCCCTATCTGATGGTTCGGCTCTTAATGGTGCCACTGCTATTCTACAAATACCGTACTGATTTTCCATTTAATTATGCTCGTGAATGATTTAGTAAAACTAATAAATAACTACGATTGCCTAACATTTTACGTATAATTTTGTTATTTTTATGATATTACATTTAAAACTGCTCGTTATGAATTTTAAGAAAATATTAATTGCCGTTGATAATAGCACCTGCTCAGAAAAAGCAGCCAAGGCCGGTTACGACATGGCCGAAACCTTCGGCGCCGAAGTGGCACTGGTAAACATTATCGAGCCAATTCCCGCAAATGTGAACCCCGATTTAACATTAGCGCCTGTATTTTTAGAAACGTACGACAATAGCGAAGAAAACAGCCATTTGCTTTTGAAAGAGATGGAAGCGAAATACGGTAATGGCATTACAACAACGTATTTAAGTGTGGTTGATACTGCGGCACACGGCATTATTCAACAATCTGACGAATGGGGATCGGACTTAATTGTTATCGGTACCTACGGCCGTACAGGATTGTACCACTTTTTGATGGGAAGCGTAGCTGAACACGTGGCCCGAAAATCGGCTTGCCCGGTTTTGATTATCCCGAATAAATGTGACGTGGACTAGTTCGCTGGCTCATTAGTTCATTAGTTCATTGGTCATTGCGAATTGTCCTTCGACTCCGCTCAGGATGACAATTGGTTAATGAGTCACTGGTCATTGGTTATTGCGAATTGTCCTTCGACTCCGCTCAGGATGACAATTGGTTGGTTAATTGGTTATTGGTTATTGCGAATTGTCCTTCGACTCCGCTCAGGATGACAACTGGTTAATTGGTCATTGTTTATTGCGAATTGTCTTTCGACTCCGCTCAGATCCGATAGCTATCGGATGACAATTGGTCATTGGTTCAATAGATTGAAAACTGCCAACTAAAAACTGGAAAAACTCATAAATAAAAAAATCCCGATGAAAATCGGGATTTTTTGCTGTAATATATTTCTTCAGCTTATCCTTCCTGGTGTAGCCAAGCTTTCTTAGCCAATAGTTCTTCTTCTGTTTCACGAATATCTTCATCATCAACGCAACAATCTACCGGACAAACGGCAGCGCATTGAGGCTCATCGTGGAAGCCTTTACATTCGGTACATTTATCAGAAACGATGTAATATACCTCATCAGAAACCGCTTCTTGCGCAGCGTCTGCTTCTATTTGTTGATTTCCAAAATTAATGATGCCTTCTAAATTGGTTCCGTCAGAAAAACGCCATGCAGTACCGGCATCGTAAATTGCATTATTTGGGCATTCTGGTTCGCAGGCCCCACAATTTATACACTCATCTGTTATTTTAATCGCCATGTCTTCGTCTAATTCTTTTGCTTAAGTTACCTTTGCAGGTGCAAATATAAGATATAATCAATTAATAATAGTTCTAAATGTCGGCATTAACTCACGAAAAAGTAATAATTGCGTTCAAGAAATTAGGTCAAATGCTTAGTAACCCTACTGACATACTAGGAAATGCATTTTTTAGTGCCGAAAGCAACAATCCGTGGTTCACCAGAGAAAATATAGAAAAATCAATTTTGTCGTTTTCGGAGATGTTGAACGAGCATGATATCGACGTTTGGATCGAATCTGCAAAGTTCACTCCCACGCCAAAAAAAGTTGGGCTTATCCTTGCCGGAAACATCCCGATGGTGGGTTTTCATGATGTATTATCAGTTTTGGCTACGGGAAACATTGCACTTATTAAATTATCCTCATCTGATGATAAACTGATTACCGCCGTTATTTCCGAATTAATCAAAATAGAGCCTGCTTTTGAGGATAAGATAGCATATGTTGAACGGTTGAAGGATTTCGACGCGGTAATTGCCACTGGGAGCAATAACTCATCGAGATACTTTGATTATTATTTTTCGAAAGTGCCGAACATTATCAGAAAAAACAGGAATAGCGTTGCGGTACTCGATGGTTCGGAGACATTTGAAGATATACAACGACTGGGTTCGGATATCTTTGATTATTTTGGATTAGGCTGTAGAAATGTTTCAAAAGTGTACTTCCCTAAAGGTTACGATGTGGCAAACTTGTACCAGGGAATTGAAAGCTTTTTACCTGTTATTAATCATTTCAAATACCAGAATAACTACGACTACAACAAGTCGATCTATTTAGTTAATGCGGCGAAACACTTCGATAATGGCTTTCTGCTTTTAAAGGAAGACGAGAATCTGGCTTCGCCACTGGCCGTGCTTTTTTACGAGGAGTATGAAAGTTTGAAAGCGGTTTCGGAAAAACTCGGTTTACAGCGCGAAAATATTCAATGTATCGTTTCTAAGACAGATCTTAACCTGCCAACTTATGCTTTTGGCGATAGTCAGCATCCAAAACTTTGGGATTATGCCGATAACGTAAACACGATAGCGTTTTTGAATGAGCTGGCAGATTAGTTAAAAACTGGCAGGCGTAATTTACTTTTTACCATCCTTGCTCACTCACCGCCCTCTCTGGGCAGTAGCGAGTTGAGGTGCTAATTTGCGCACTCATCACAATTCCCTTATGTTCTGAAAGTGCAATTAGCCGTAATTTCGACTGTAGCAAAATTCCCGAACTGGCTCGTATTGGTAAGAAATGATGGCGAGAACTTCTCGTTAACCAATTGAAATCTAATTTTTTATTTGGATATTCGCTAAATCCCTTTTAAAGCAATGCGTTATCCCTGTATCGTTTTGACTTTCATGATGTTGTTATGCACTTCGAACGTACTGTTTGGGCAATGCAGTGGCACGCTCGGAGATCCGATTATTAAAAAAGACTTCGGATCGGGAACCAGCACCTTCGGCCCTGCCCTTACCAACGGAGAAACAAACTACGGTTTTATTGCGGGCTCGCCAGACGACGGGCAATATGCCATCGTAAAAAGTACCGCAGGATTGAACAGTGGCTGGATTCAAAATATCGTAAATCATACACCCAACGACCCGAATGGATACATGATGCTGGTGAACGCCAACGACGTGCCGGGCATCTTTTACCAATCTGCAGTTAACGGTTTATGCCCAAACACCACTTACGAATTTTCGGCCTGGATAATTAATGTGTTACGGAATCCCGGAATTAAACCTAAAGTTAAGTTTTCTATAGAAAATAATGGGGTTAACATTGTGCCGCCATTAGTTACTCCCGATATTATTGAGGGCAACGCAAGCAATTGGATTAAATACTCGTTAACGTTTACAACTCCGGCAAATCTGGGCAACATTACCCTAAAAATGACCAATGAAAACCCTGGTGGCAGGGGTAACGATCTGGCCTTAGATGATATTACGTTTAGCGCCTGCGGCCCCTCCTTAACCCCATCGATAGGTGGAAGCAATGCTACTTTTACCTCGATATGCGAGGGAACAGACGCAACGTTTGAGTTTAAAACGGAGGTGAGTCCCGGCGTTTATCAGGATGCCCGATATCAATGGCAGATTAATACAGGTTCAGGTTTTTCGGATCTTGACAGGGAAACGTCGACAACACTAAATGTAAGGTTTCAGAATGCTGCCCGTGGCGTTTACCAATACAGGTTGCTGGCTGCCGATGGCGCAAATATCAGCGCTGCAAATTGTCGCATCGCCGGATCACCATTAACGGTACAGGTTACTCCCCGCCCTATTGCCAACATCGAAACGCTTGCGCCCATCTGTGCAGGAAACGCTATACAATTAAGGGCCTCGGGCGGAACAACCTATAAATGGACGGGACCAAATGGGTTCACATCAACAGCCCAAAATCCAATTATCCCAAACGCCACAACGGCTATGACAGGCAACTACACGGTTAATGTATCTGCCAACAGCTGCGATGCTGCAGCCACCATCAATGTTAGGGTTTTACCAGCGGTATTGCCAGCGGTAAATGTACAATCGGCAACCATTTGCGAGGGAAACGCCATTCAGTTGGTGGCATCGGGTGGTACCGCTTACCTTTGGCAGCCGGCACTGGGCTTATCAGATCCGCAAGCTCCAAACCCGATTGCCTCGCCTACAGAAACCACAACTTACCGCGTTCGCATATCAAATTCCGCCTGCACTGAAACTGTTGAGGTTAATATTAAAGTAAACAAAAAAGCTTTTGCCGATGCAGGCGAAGACCTGAAAATTATCAGCGGGCATTCGGTTTCGCTAAATGGTAAAGTAAGTGGCGAAGATTTTACTTATTACTGGACGCCCGCGGATTATTTAGACGACCCGACAAAACTTAACCCCGTTGCGAGTCCGCCAACTGATATCACTTACACCCTACACGCCATTTCGAATTTAGGCTGTACGAATGGTGTAGACGAGGTGTTTGTAAAAGTATATCCGAAAATTGTTATTCCAAATACTTTCTCACCCAATGGCGATGCCGTAAATGACACTTGGAATATTCCAGCCGCTTCGGCATTTGCAAGTCCGCTTGTAAGAATAAGCAATAGAAATGGGCAGTTGGTGTACGAAAGCAAAGGCCCGTTTAAGCCCTGGGATGGGAAATTTAAAGGCAAAGACCTTCCGCCCGCCCCGTATTATTACACCATTTACTTCAACCAAGATTTCAAAATGTTTAGTGGCTGGGTAATGCTGATGCGATAAAAAAGGCAGGCTGGCTTCGGCTTATCATTTGGAAATGCTATTTTTGAGCACAATGTATATCATCAAAGTTAAGGGCATAGCCAAAATTCCGGATTACGTACAGCTTAGAGATGACAAGTTTACGCTATTGGCTTATTTTAGGGTCGATAGGCCGGATAAATCTTTGGAGAAGCTTGGCCTTGGCGATCAGCAGGATTACATTATGGAAATGGTTAAGGACTTGCCTTTTGGGCAAATAGCTAAATTAGAAATATAAATATGGCAGGAAACGCAGTAATTCATTTAAGCAATGTTGATGTTTTTCAACAAAAACACTTAGTGCTCTCCAACGTAAATTTGCACATCGAAAAAGATGAGTTTTTATTTTTGATCGGTCAAACCGGCTCCGGAAAAAGCAGCTTGCTTAAAATATTATATGGCGATTTGCATATTGGCAATGGCGAAGGAAATATCGCGGGTTTCGACTTAAAAAATCTTAAAGAAAGTCAGGTTCCTTTTTTACGCCGCAAGTTGGGCGTAGTATTTCAGGATTTTCAGTTGTTGACGGACAGAACGATCGAAAAAAACCTCGAATTTGTTTTGAAGGCAACGGGTTGGAAAGATGCAAAACTGATTGATGAGCGCATTAAAGATGTTTTGGACAAAGTAGGTCTTCGCTCAAAGATCAAAAAAATGCCGCATGAAATATCGGGTGGCGAACAACAAAGGATTGTAATTGCAAGGGCTTTACTTAACGACCCCGAGATTATTTTGGCGGATGAACCAACAGGAAACCTGGATCCGGAAACGGCCGAGGGAATTGTATCGCTGTTAAAACAAATTAGTCAAAACGGTACTGCGGTACTGATGGCCACTCACGATTACCAGATCCTCCGCACCCTACCTTCGAGGATTATCAAATGTGAAAACGGACTGGTTTTAGAGGGTGGGCAAATTGTTTAATTTACGATTTTAGATTTACAAATCACGATTAGCGAAAATTGTACACCACTCACTCTTTAATATAGAACCGTAAATCTACAATCGTAATCTCTTGTCAGTCAATCAGCCAATCTGTTCACATAAATTCAAATAAATGTGACAGCTTGGCTGATTTTCGTTTATGGCAAAATAGTTGAGATTGATTGGAAAAAATTCAGCCTAATATTATGTTTAATAAGAAGAAAAATAACGATAAAGACGAAAATATAATGAATACTGAAAATACATCAGAAAATGCTGCAGAAAATGTAGAAAATGCTGATGCTCCTGCGAATGAGACAGAACAGGCTGCAGAATTGTCTCCTGAAGAAAAACTACAGGCAGAAGTTCAACAGCTTAATGATAAATATTTACGGTTATATGCTGAGTTTGACAACTTTAAGCGTCGTACACAGAAAGAACGTGTTGAGCTGTTACAAACTGCTGGTAAAGACGTCATTGTATCCTTATTGCCGGTTTTAGATGATTTTGATCGTGCGTTAAAGGCCATGGAAACAGCTTCTGATGTTGCTCCGGTTAAAGAAGGTATTCTTTTGGTGAGCAGTAAGTTGAAAAACACGTTGGCGCAAAAAGGCTTAAAAGATGTAGAAAGTATTAATCAACCTTTCGATACCGATTTCCACGAGGCCATTACCAATATTCCGGCACCTACCGACGAGCTTAAAGGCAAAGTGATAGACGAGGTTGAGAAAGGCTATACCTTAAACGATAATGTAATTCGCTTTGCGAAGGTAGTAGTTGGAGCATAGAAGGAATTGTTGAATGATTGAATTTTGATTGAGTGAATGAACATTCTATCATTCTATCATTTAATCATTCTTTCATTCAATCCTAAAAATAGTTATTGGATGATAGATTTTGACTGAGTGAATTAACATTCTCTCATTTAATCATTCGATCATTCATTCATTAAGAAAAAGATGAGTAAAAGAGATTATTACGACGTACTAGGCGTTAGCAAAAGTTCTTCGGCAGATGAAATAAAGAAAGCCTATCGCAAGATGGCGATCAAATATCACCCTGATAAAAACCCAGGTGATAAAACTGCGGAAGATAAATTTAAGGAAGCGGCAGAGGCTTATGAGGTTTTAAGTAGCCCGGAGAAAAAGCAACGATATGATCAGTTTGGTCATGCAGGAGTTGGCAGCAGTGCATCCGGAGGTTATGGTGGCGGAAGCATGAACATGGACGATATCTTCAGTAATTTTGGAGATATTTTTGGCGGTCATAACCCTTTCGAAAGCTTCTTTGGCGGTGGTGGCGGCGGTCAGCAGCGTGGTGGCCGCAGGGTGGCCAAGGGTTCTAACCTGCGGATCAAAGTAAAGTTAACGCTCGAAGAGATTGCACATGGAGCAGAGAAAAAAATTAAGGTTAATAAACTGGTTGGCTGTAAAACCTGCGATGGTACGGGAGCAAAAGATAAATCATCAGTAAGTACTTGCGGTACCTGCGGCGGTAGCGGACAGGTGCGAAGGGTTACCAATACCATTCTGGGCCAAATGCAAACGGCTTCAACCTGCCCTACCTGTAACGGCAGTGGGCAACAAATTACGGCGAAATGTGGTGTTTGCCACGGCGACGGCGTAGTGCGTGGCGAAGAAACCATTACAATTAACATTCCGGCCGGTGTTAGCGAAGGCATGCAGTTAAGCATGAGCGGAAAAGGTAATGCCGCACCAAACGGTGGCATACCAGGCGATTTGATTATATTGATCGAAGAAACCCCGCACGAAACATTGAAACGCGAAGGAAACAATATCGTTTACGATTTGCACCTCAGTTTTGTTGATGCAGCCCTCGGAATGAGTATTGAGGTACCGACGATAGATGGAAAAGCGAAAATCAAGATCGACCCGGGAACGCAAAGTGGCAAATTGCTGCGCTTAAAAGGAAAGGGATTACCTGAGGTGAACTCGTACCACAGGGGCGATGAGATTATTCATATCAATATCTGGACACCAAAGGCCTTGAGCAGCGATGAACGTAACGCCCTCGAAAAGCTACGCGAATCGCCTAACTTTAAGCCGCAACCAGGCAAAAACGACAAGAGCTTCTTCGAACGAATGAAAGAATACTTCGAGTAGTAAATTAAATATAAATTGAAAAACCGATGCCGAAAGCATCGGTTTTTTGTTTGAAAGGTCAATATTCATCCGATGAATAATTGGCGTGTTGCATATATTCATCGGATGAATCAAGGCAGCAATATCATTATTCCGATGAACAATTGGCGTTTTGCAGCTATTCATCGGATGAATGGCACGAAAATTAAACGACGTATTTAACACTAAAACTTTGTACTATGCGCATTGCAGCCATCGATCTTGGAACCAACACTTTTCATTTGCTTATTGCCGAAGTGGGTGGGGCGAATATTAACGTGCTGTTTAAAACAAACGTTCCGGTAAAGCTGGGTGAAGGAAGAATAAACGAGAACGTTATTATCCCGGCGGCATTTGAGCGGGGAATCAGTTGTTTGAAAGACTTTAATTCGAAGATTATTGATTTTGGGGTAGATACGGTTGTTGCGACCGCTACATCGGCGGTTAGAAGTGCCCAAAACGGGCAAGAATTTGTTGCTGCTGCGAAAGCCGAAGCCAATATCAGCATAGCGGTAATTAGTGGCGATGAAGAGGCGGAACTGATTTATAAGGGCGTAAAGCTGAGCGGCGCAGTAAGCGCTCGATCGTTAATTATGGATATTGGAGGGGGTAGCGTAGAGTTTATATTGTGCGATGAAGATGAGCTGATTTGGAAGAAAAGTTACAACATTGGTGCCGCCCGGCTGATGCAACAGTTCTTTAAAACCGATCCCATTTCTGATAACGACAAAAATGCTATTCTCTTCCATATCCAAAACGAATTGGCCGATTTATTTGAAATTGCAGCACAGTTTCAACCTACAACTTTAATTGGGTCGGCAGGTGCTTTCGAAACTTTTGCAGAGCTTATTGAGCGGAAACACCTTCGGACGATTGATCTTGCAAACTTAAAAACCTACCAGTTCAATTTTGATGATTACATTGCAATAAGTTTGCAATTACTGAACGCCACGCACCAGCAACGGGCTGAAATGCCGGGCATGATTCCGTTACGTATAGACATGGTAATGATGGCAACGCTGATTACCAACTATGTGCTGGGCAGACTAAAAATCAACAACTTAGTGCTTTCTACCTACGATTTAAAAATGGGAATTATAGCGAATGCACTTAACAATGCTTGATTTGATGAGCTATGTTTGTTGACTTTCCGAGTTTCAATCTTGAATAAAAGACTGCTAGTCAGGACGAGGAACCCTGTCATCCTGAGTGCAACGCGTGTCCCGATAATTCGGGGAAGGCTGTTCCTCAGCATGACAAAACCTTCTAGCTCTGGATTTTAAAACCAGCGTTAGCCAGGAACTCCACGGCTCACATCCGATAGCTATCGGATGTGAGCCTTTCGACTTCGCTCAAGATAAACTCAGTCGAAGACCTTTTATGTAAGAAATAACAAATAAACACCCGCCAGTCAGAATTTGTAATCCCGACTCCCCTAGCTCTGGATTTCAAATCCAGCATTAGCTAAGACGAGACTGCAAATCTCCATCAACATAGATTATTATAATCTCAAAAGTGCCTGGTAAAGCTTCTCTGTGGGCAAGCCCATTACATTGGTATACGATCCCTCTATGCGCTGCACAACGGTGTTGCCCCACCAATCTTGAATGCCGTAGCTTCCGGCCTTATCAAAAGGCTTGTAATTTTCGATATAGAAATCAATTTCGTCTGCGGTAACTTCCCTGAAATATACTGTTGTACGGTCGAAGAACGACTCGATATATTCGCCCTTAACAAGGGTAACGCCAGTAAAAACCTCGTGTTTTTCTCCAGAAAGCTTTCTCAACATTTCCCGGGCTTGGGCAACATCTTTCGGTTTGCCCAAAATCTCTCCGTTTATGGCCACAATGGTATCGGCTGTAATTACAATCTCGCCTGCAGCTTCAAAAGCTTTCGCCTTTTGTTCGGCAATGTAAACGGCAATCTCCGCAGGTTCGAGGTTTCCGGGATAGCTTTCATCAACGTCTTTAAGCTCCACCCTAAAATTAAGGTCCATTAACGATAAGAGTTCCTGGCGGCGTGGCGATTTTGAAGCCAGTATAATAGGTAAGTGTTTTAACATAATGATCTTAAAAGCCCAAAAATAACAAAAGCGACTGATAAGCCGCTTTTGTTGAAATTCATTTATCGAAAATTAGTTGTTTCCCCCTCCCTGACGTTCTTGCATACGTTTTTGCATTTCAGCACGCTGCTCATCTTGCCAGGTTTTATAGGTTTTTTGCTGATCTGCTGTTAAAACAGCATTCACTTTAACATCGTTATCGGTACGCATCTTTTGCATTTTCTCTCTCATTGCAGCTCGATCGCCACCTTGTCCTTCTTCACGCATTTTTTTCATCGCGTCTGCCTGCTCAGTAAACACTGTGGTTAATTTTGTTTTCTGATCATCGCTAAGCTTCAGCTTTTCATCCAATTGCTTCACCCTGTCTTCGGGTTTCATCATCATTCCGCCCCTGCCCTGACCGCCGCCTTGTTGTGCGTTTGCAAAAGTTACTACTGAAAATAACAGTGCACAAATCATCATTAATTTTTTCATGTTGTTTTTATTAGAGATTTTAGACACGTTTGATGGGCAATGCAATCGAAAGTTTAACGGGCAAATGTAACTTCACTGTTGCATACAATTATTTTTAATCTTCGAGCAATCCTGCCCGTGCCGCCGTATCATTAAGTCAGCTATAGCTGCAAAAAATTGACCACATAGATACATAGGGCACATCGCGTTACGCTAAAATAAAAACGATGCTTTTTGTACCGTTGCGGCTAATACTCAAATGGATGAATCGGCGGCATTGGGGTGTTCGTCGTGCCATTTGCCCTGCACTTTCATTACCTTTTCGATAACGTCTCTAACCGCAGTTTTGCCGCCATTATACGGGGATATAAATTGCGAACTGGCCTTAACTTCTTCAACTGCATCTGCCGGACAGGTCGGCAATCCCACCCTTTCCATAATTTCTAAATCAGGGATGTCGTCGCCCATGTAAAGCACTTCGGCAGCGTTAACGTTTTTATCTTTTAAGTATTGATCAAAAACCGCTCCCTTATCTTCCACCCCTAAAAACACATCAGATATGCCGAGGTTAAGAAAGCGCCTGGCCAACGCAATACCGTTGCCGCCCGATATGATACAAATAGTATATCCGCGTTTAACGGCCAACTGCATGGCATAACCATCTTTGATATTAAAGGTGCGTAATGATTGTCCGTTATCGGTAACTTGCACCGAACCGTCGGTTAAAACGCCATCTACATCGAAGATAAATGTGTTAATTTCGCGTAGCTTTTGTAGAAACATGTTGGGTTGGAAGTGTGTTCAATTAATTGACCATATTTACCTATAGTACATATAGTTTTTATTAGGTGCCCTCATGCCTTGGTGCTTCATATTATTTAGTTGTCGCTATTTAAACCATATAGACATATAGGTCTTATAGTTTTTTGACGCCGCAATCGATGAATCGGCTATTTTTAGACGCTAATTCCTACTTCTAACTATTCAGCGTTGACAGAGATTCACAACTCGAGACTCACGACTAAGACTCCAGACTAACTACTGATTATCTCTCCACTCGTAAACCCAGGCCGATTGAATTTGTTCTAAATGGCCTTCATTACTTTCTTCGCGGGTACCTTTAAAGTTTGGCAATGTTAACACCCACTCCAACAATTCGGTAAAACGGATGCGGTAGATTTTTGTTTCACCAAACTCGTCGCCAAACTTTTCATACAGAGACATCGCAATATCTTCATAATCGTTCCAGTAAAATGGGAGGGCAAACTTATCGTTATTCATGTATAGGAGTTTAAATTGGGTAACTGGGTAATTGGTTAATTGGTCATTAGTTCACTGGTCATTGGTCATTAGTTCATTGGTCATTGGGTCATTGGTTGTCGAAATTTTGACTCAAGACTTCGGACTTAAGACTAATTAATGTCCCATAAAGCCAGATTGATCAGGGATGGTAACCTCAATATCGCCATTAATTACCACACATTGGCAACCTAAGCGGGAGGTAATTCGAGGGCGAACGGCCCGATCGATAAAGTCTTCTTCTTTATCAGAAATTTCCTGAATGTTATCCATGCCCTTGGTTACGTAAACGTGGCAGGTACTGCAACCGCAAACGCCGCCGCAGTTATGCTGAAGCTCGATTCCGTTATCAAGGCAAACATCTAAAACAGATTCTCCGGCTGCTATTGGTAATTCAACCGGCTGGTGATCTGCTTCCTCAAAATTTATTTTCAGTTTAAAAATGCTCATAAGTATTATGCAAAAGTAATAAGCAAAAGCGGCAATTGTACTATTTATGTACTAATTTAATGCTCTCGCTAAGGGATTGATATATTTTCTGCAATTCGGGCAGGTTGTTGAGCATGCTTAAATGCTCATTTATAGTATTTTCATCTTTTCGAACGGCCGGACCAGTTTGCACATCGAAAGGCCTGTTCGTTTCTATTTTTTCGGCAGTTTCTAAAATCAGTGGCCGCATCAAATCAAAATCTAAACCATTCTCGTCCAAAATTTGAGCAGCCAAAGCGTACAGATGATTCGGAAAATTGCAGGCAAATACTGCCGAAAGATGCAATACCTTTCTTTTTCCGCCATCCATTTCATAAACCCTCTGGCTTAATTTTTTAGCCAATTGTTGTAATAGGCTCAAATCACCTGGTTGTTTCGCCTCTAAACAAAGTGGAATCTGATCAAACGATACCGATTTTTCTTTGGAAAAGGTTTGAAGCGGGTAAAAAACGCCTGTGCGCTTGCAGTGCTTTGCCAAAACGTTAATATCGGTAGTACCGGATGTATGTACCACCAATCCGCCAACAGCACTTAACGCAATGGCAAGGCTTTCAATAGCATCATCTTTTACAGCAATGATGTATAAATCGGCGTTCTTTTGTATTTCGTTCACTGCCGAAACTGCAGCTGCGTTCACTTTATTGGCCAACAGTGCTGCATGGCTTAAGTTGGGGCTATAAACCTGCACAATTGTTTCGCCTTTTGCTGTTAAAGCCTTGGCGAGTTGTGTGGCAACGTTCCCCGAACCTAATAAAACAATATTCATTTGCTTATGCAGTTTTCGCTTCTTTTCGTCTCCTAAAAATAGATAACAAAAATCCAATCACCATTACAATGGTTCCTGCCCAATATAAATTGATAAACGGAAATTCGATAGCTTTAAAAACCACCCAATCTTTGGCTTGCTGAGGTTTCTCAAAAATCTGTAATTCTACTTTTTTCTCTTCAGGCAAAACACGCGTAAACCGGAACTTTAAATCGAGCTGATCTATTTTCCGTGCAAAATCGAAAGTGTTGTTGCCTTTGATCAGAAAGATAGGCTCTGTATTATAAACTTTTCCGGCGCTGTTAATCTCCAATGGCAGGCCAACAGCAAAATCGCCTTGTGCCAACGCCAAATCTTTTGCTGTAGGCTTATTGTTTAAACCCTTAACGGTTATAATTCCACTCGATGTGTGGATGGTATCGCCTTCGGACACCTTAACAATACGTGGTGCTTTGTAATTCTCATCGTCTGAATGCCCTTCATGGTCTTCGTGCGATTCTGCCTTTATGGCTGCACTGGTAATGTGGGTATACACATCGTAAGTTAAATAATGCTTGGTATCGGGCGATGCAATCAATCCCATTTTTTCATTATCCTGAACGTGAGGATGCAGGTTAAAATCTTCCTTCACTTTCCCTGTTGCCTCATCCACAACCTTAAAATTAAGCTCGTAAATGGTATTTGGCGCCTCGGTGGTATCGCTAACATAAGTTACGGTGTACTTGCCCATTTTTTTAGGCTCATTTTTATACAACATAATGTTCTCGCCGGGTTTTTCGGTCTTTTCGAAATCCTTAACCGGAATAAACCTGTTTGCATTGATAGACAAAGGCTTATTTGTAGCGGCCGAAATTAATGCGCCAAGAATCAACAAAGCGAAACCAATGTGCGCAATAGCTGAGCCTGCAAGCTTCGCCTTTCCGCCGAAAGCCTGGTACAATACGGCTGCATTTGACAGGATGGCAAACAAACAACTAAACGTTATTAATATGTACATGGTGTTTGTGTACACATCGGCTACGTAAACCAGTGCCGCAGTTAAAACAATAGAAAAAAGTATAACTGAAATGAGGCTGCTGTAAAATTTACGCGGATCGGTCCTTTTGTATTTTAAGTATTGCGAGAAACCGGAGATTAAAGTAATCAATACTGCAAACGGTGCCTGCCACTGGTTGTAATATTTAACGGCATCAATTGGTGGCGAAAAGTTGGTTCCGAAGGCTTTGTTAAATACGGGAACGGAAGTGGAGAATATGACCTGAATACAGGCTATGGTTACTACCAAGGCACCAATAAACATCCAAAATTCACGAGAATAGGTTTCTTCATCCTTTGTGGTAATGGGCAATTCTTTCCATCTCATTACAATTAAAGTAACGGCCAATGCGGCAAAAACAACATTGTAAAGGATCAGGTGACCAAACATACCCATATCGGTAAACGAGTGAACCGAGGTATCGCCCAAAATGCCGCTTCGGGTTAAGAAAGATGCGTAAAGCACCAGCAAGAAACTCAGAAAAACGAGTGCAATTGCGGTAAAATAGGCATGACCTGTGTTTTTATAGGCAATCATAACGTGTACTGCGCCAATTAAGGTAAGCCACGGAATTAACGATGCATTTTCTACAGGGTCCCAGGCCCAGAAACCGCCGAAGTTTAGCGCTTCGTAAGCCCAAAAAGAGCCCATAATAATACCGGTTCCCAAAACCATTACCGCAAAAAGCGTCCACGGCATTGCCGGCTTAATCCATTCTTTGTAGCGTTTTTGCCAAAGCGCTGCAATTCCATAAGCAAAAGGAACCACCATACTGGCGAAACCCAAAAATAAGGTCGGCGGGTGAATCACCATCCAATAGTTCTGCAACAAAGGATTTAGTCCTCGCCCATCGGTAATAAACTTTAAATAGTTAGCGAAGTTTTCGGGGTTGGCGAAAACCACCGGCGCCATCGATTTTAAATCGAGCGAATCTCTTAAAAGGATGAATGGAGAACTGCCGATGCGCTCGCCGAAAATTTCAACGCCCAGCATCATTGAGGTTAAAAACAATTGAGAAAAAGCAACAACTGTCATTACCGGACGCTCCCAGGTTTTTGCCTTCCAAATTAAAAGTGCACCTAAAAACGACTGCCAAAAAGCCCAAAGCCAAAAACTTCCCTCTTGTCCTTCCCAAAAGGCCGAAACGATATAATAAACGGGCAACTGTTTTGATGAATGCCAGTAAACGTAACTGTATTCGTTGTAATGCCCTAAAATGAGGTAAAACAAGGTTACCCCGATACCAATAATACTGGCCCAGTTAACAAGGAATCCAATTCTTCCCAGATTTCTCCACGATTTATCTTCAAGGTTTGTGTTGCGACTGGCGAAAAAGTACGCAACTGTTGATAACAACGATGCACTAAACGCCAAAACAATAAAGAACTGACCGATTTTACCCGGTAATAGGTTTTCGCCTATAAATTGAATATCCATTAAATTAGTTATATTTTTTCTCGCCGTACTTACCTACTTCGTCCACTTTACCATCTTTGTTAATTTCGACGAGGTTATCATTATATTTTGAAGGGCATTTCATTAAGATTTTTGAGGCGTAGAACTTGTCCTGATCCATTTTGCCTATCAGCACAAGCTTTTCCGATTTTTCGAAATCTTGAGGCTTTGTGCCTGAGTAAACAACTTCGCGGATCTCCCCTTTTTCATCTTTCATGTGGAAAGAAAAGTGATTAGGGTCTTTTACTGCATCGTAATAAGTTCCTTGCGATTTTTCCCAGTAACCCATTACATGCTCTTCTTTTTGCGAAGCAGCGGCTTCCTTAAAATTTGAATAAGTGTCTGTATTTGCATTTAAGCTAAATAAGATTCCCACAGAAATAGCAATGGTTATCAGACCAATTATTGCACTTTTTTTCATTTTATATGTTATTGTAAAAGCTGGTAACAAAGATAGAAAAATAGCCATAGTGAACATTCATTTACATTTTTCTTGTCTTTATATTGACAATTAGCTGATAGTGGAAGCCCGAAAGTCTGGAGTCGAAAAGTCCGAAGTCCGAAGTTCAATTGTTCACTAGTCTTCCTATGCCCTTACATCGTCGTAGCGTTTCGACTACACTCGATACAAGCTCAAGCCGAGAGGCTCATTTTCAGGCTCGAAGGGGCGGTCATCTTTCATTAAATATACCGTCATGCTGTTTTGGCTTAATAAACTAACGCCCTTACAGAGAAGTCAAGTTTTTTAAAACTTGACTTCCCCAGTTGCAAACGGAAACAAATAGCAAAAAAACCCCCGAAAATTATACATCTGCAGGGATTTTTTTAAAAAGATTGCCACATCCGATGAAAAATCGGGATTCGCAATGACGGCAGTGTTTAACCGGACTATCGTAATGGCAGATGAAAAATTAACGGCCCTTACAGAGAAGTCAAGTTTTTAAAACTTGACTTCTCTAATTGCAAACCGAAACAAGCAGTACAAAAAAACCCTGCAAATGATACATCTGCAGGGATTTCTTTTAAAAGATTGCCACATCTCGATGAAAAATCGGGACTCGCAATGACGGATGTGTTTAACCGGACTATCGTAATGGCAGACGAAAAATTAACAGTGTTACAGAGAAGTCAAGTTTTAAAAACTTGACTTCTCTAATTGCAAACGGAAACAAATAGCACAAAAAATCCCTGCAAATTATAGACATGCAAGGACTTTTTTAATAAGATTGCCACATCCCGATGAAAAATCGGGATTCGCAATGACGGATGTGTTTAACCGGACTATCGTAATGGCAGACGAAAAATTAACGGCCCTTACAGAGAAGTCAAGTTTTTAAAACTTGACTTCTCCAGTTGCAAACGGAAGCAAATAGCATAAAAAACCCCCGAAAATTATAGACATGCAAGGACTTTTTTAATAAGATTGCCACATCTCAATGAAAAATCGAGATTCGCAATGACGGATGTGTTTAACCGGACTATCGTAATGGCAGAAGAAAAATTAACGGCCCTTACAGAGAAGTCAAGTTTTTAAAACTTGACTTCTCTAATTGCAAACCGAAACAAGCAGTACAAAAAATCCCTGCAAATGATACATCTGCAGGGATTTCTTTTAATAAGATTGCCACATCCCGATGAAAAATCGGGATTCGCAATGACGGATGTGTTTAACCGGACTATCGTAATGGCAGACGAAAGATTAACGGCCCTTACAGAGAAGTCAAGTTTTTAAAACTTGACTTCTCTAATTGCAAACGGAAACAAATAGCACAAAAAATCCCTGCAAATTATAGACATGCAAGGACTTTTTTAATAAGATTGCCACATCTCGATGAAAAATCGGGATTCGCAATGACGGCAGTGTTTAACCGGACTATCGTAATGGCAGACGAAAAATTAACGGCCCTTACAGAGAAGTCAAGTTTTTAAAACTTGACTTCTCCAGTTGCAAACGGAAACAAATAGCAAAAAAACCCCCTGCAAATTATACATCTGTAGGGATTTTTTTTTAATAAGATTGCCACATCCCGATGAAAAATCGAGATTCGCAATGACGGATGTGTTTAACCGGACTATCGTCATGGCAGACGAAAAATTAACAGTGTTACAGAGAAGTCAAGTTTTAAAAACTTGACTTCTTTAATTGCAAACGGAAACAAATAGTACAAAAAATCCCTGCAAATGATATATCTGCAGGGATTTTTTTAAAAAGATTGCCACATCCCGATGAAAATCGGGACTCGCAATGACGGCAGTGGATTAAGGCCACACGCCTAAATTCATATACGAAACAGCAATTTTATCGATCGAGTTTACAAAAGCAGCCGTTCTTAATGTTTCGGTTGCTGGCTTGGTCATTCTCGTTTCACGAATTTCGTGATAAGAATGGATCATTGTATCTTCCAACCCAGAGTTTACCAGTTCCATTTCCGAGGCGCCTTTAACAATCATTAAACGGTGCTCAGGAAGAATGGTTTTACCCGTTAAATTTTCGAGTGTAGCAATTAAGTTTGCGTTCGAGTTGGCTGCATAACGGTTCTCCATACGGCCAAAAGCCACATGCGAAAGGTTTTTTAACCACTCAAAATACGAAACAGTTACACCACCTGCGTTGCAATACATATCGGGGATAATGATACCGCCCATTTGCGTAAAAATAGTTTCAGCCTCTGGTGTGGTTGGCCCGTTGGCACCTTCGGCAATAATTTTAGCCTTAATGTTGCGGATGTTGTGCTCGGTAAACTGGTTTTCTAAAGCTGCAGGTACAATGATATCGCAGTCTTGCTCCAGACCTTCCATTGAGTTTTTAAAATCTGTTGCACCCGGAAAGCCCAATATCGAACCGGTATTTTTACGGTGTGCAAAAACCTCATCAACATTAAGGCCGTTAGGGTTATAAATTGCACCTTCGTATTCGCACAAACCAACAATGGTAGCGCCGAACTCGGCCAAAAATTTGGCAGAATGATAGCCCACATTACCCAATCCCTGAACAATTACTCTCTTATCGCCCAAGCCAGCTTTAAGGCCGATTTTTGCCATATCTTCGGCTACATCAACACATTCGCGAACCGCATAAGCAACACCACGTCCGGTGGCTTCTTTACGTCCACGGATACCATGCAACGCAATTGGCTTACCCGTTACACAACCCAGCGCATCTAACTGACCGGGATTCATTGTCATATACGTATCGGCAATCCAGCTCATTTCGCGTTCGCCCGATCCATAATCCGGTGCAGGAACATCGATGCCGGGCCCGATAAAATTTTTCTTGATTAACTCTGTGGTATAACGACGCGTAATGGTTTCCAACTCGGCAACGCTATATTGTTTGGTATTGATTTTGATTCCGCCTTTTGCACCGCCAAAAGGTACGTTTACGATAGCACATTTATAAGTCATTAACGCAGCAAGGGCCATAACCTCATCTTCGTTTACCATTTCGCTGTAACGAATACCGCCTTTTGTTGGGCTCATGTGGTGCGAGTGCTCTACACGCCATGCATCTATTACTTCGAAACCATTTCCACGGCGAATTGGGAACTGGAAACGATAAACACTATTACATGCTTTAATCTGGTTCAATAACCCATCGGGATGATTGGTGAATTGAGCCGCACTGTCAAAGTTTTTACATACGTCTGCAAAAAACTTGTTCTCGTCTGCTAGATTAGCCATTTTTTATTTTTTAAGAATTAAAGTATGGCGCAAAATTGCCTAAAAAAACTGCATATATCCAAATCGAAAAGTACTTAGTGTATAGCAAACACCAATAAAAAACGTTTTAAAAAACACTTTTAAACCGTTTAAACTTAGTTTTTAGGTAGGTTTTCTTTCTCTATTTTTTTTAATCTTTTGTCGATTGTGAAAAGATAAGCCAATAAACCGAGCAAGATAATGACGATGCAGGTTACCACAACGTAAATTTTACCATCCGTACGCATTTTATCGGCCATTTCTACGCCGTTATCCTGAGCAAACAGTTGTATCGACGAAATCATTAGCAATAGTGAAAATAATATCTTTTTCATTTTTATTTGTGTTGTGTGTCGCTTTTATTTGGTTGTTAGTCCCGTGCCTATTCCTTATAAGCTATTGTCGCCTTTTCTATCTTCAATTTGAGGCGTATTAATTGTGTTTTCTATGGCACGGACTCTGAAACGAATGGTATACACCCAATAACCGATCAAAATCCAGCCCAAACATGCGGGATAGAACACCATGCGCATGCGACTATCGAGATCGTAGCTGTTAAAGCCGGGGTTGCCACCGTTACCCGGATGCAAAGAATCTTTCAATCGCGGTAAAACGAAAAGTAAAACAACCATCATCGGAAACGCGAAGATGTTATAAATGGCCGAGATTTTAGCCCGTTTCTGCTCTTCATCTATCGCATTGCGAAGAATTAAATACGCAAAGTAGAGTAATACGGAAATGGCAGCAAAATTTTGCTTCGGGTCGAAGCTCCAGAATTGCCCCCAGGTGTATTTGGCCCAAATGGCGCCGGTTACGAGCCCCAAAAGACCAAAAATAATACCTGCATTTACACTTTCTACAGCTTTCATATCATCGATTTCGCTTTTGCTACTCAACGACCTGATGCTGTAATAAACCGAAATAGAGAAAAGCACAATCATGGCAAACCACATCGGAACGTGGAAATACAAATTTCTGATTGTTTCATTTAAAATGGCTAAACGCGGAACGCCCATCAATAAGCCAGCAATTGCAGTATAAATTACCAGCACCGAAGCTAAAATTTTCCACCAAGTTTTATTCATGCGTATCTATTTATAGAATGAGTGAGTTTTGAATGAGTGAGTTTTGAATGAGTGAATGTTTATTTTCTATCGTTTTATTTTTTTATGAATGAGTAATTTTGGCTGTTACTTTCCATTCGATCAATCTTCATTCTTTAAATCAATCATTCTCTTATTCAATAATTTCCTAATCCCTCCAAAGGTATGGAAATAACAATAAAGAGGTTGCAACTGTAAGTACATTCACCACCAGTAACATTCCTATTTCATCGTAACTATTTTCCCATGGCAAGCCATCAACCGCATTTTTTGCCAGTTTAATTAAAAGTATCAGCACCGGAATGATGATCGGAAAGCTTAAAATGGCCATTAACATGCCACCGTTGCCTGCTTTACTTGCAATGGCTGAAACCATTGTAAAAACAGTTGAAAAACTAATGCTTCCTATTACCACCGCAACGTAGTATAAAAGCAGATCAGGCGGAGTAAAAGAATCAAAAACCAAAGTGTAGAAACCCAGCGCTATGGTGGTTAAAACGAGCATCAACAAGGTGTTATATACCGTTTTCGAAATTAGCACGGCAGCCGGACTTGCCAACACATAACTGTACAATTGTTGCCCCTTGGTTTCTTGCAAAAAACTTTTTGATACCCCGTTAATCGAAGCAAAAAGCATAATTACCCAAAACAGCGCATTCCAGGCCAGCTTGTCGCCGAGGCTTACAAAAGAAAGGTAACAGGTAAAAATGGTCGACACTACATATAACAGCACCCCGTTGATGGTGTACTTGGAGCGCCACTCTAACAACACCTCTTTGTTGATTAAATATTTAACCTCTTTGGCCAATTGCATAACCGCAAAGATACTTTTATTGGCAAATATTGCGATGGCAAATTGTTGGATTGTTGTAAATTGTTTGAAGATAAAAGCTACTACCCCCCAATGTGGTTTAGTTGGGTAAGACAGGTGTCAGTCTGAGCCTTTCGGCTTGAGCTTGTATTGAGTGTAGTCGAAATGCTCAAGATAAACTCAGTCGAAGACTTTTTTATACGATAAATCTATTAACATCTGCCATTCGATTAAGCCTGTATTGAGCGTAGGCGAAATGCTACCATTGACGTTTTTATGCACTTCGCTCTTTTATAACGCTAGACATGAACGGCCGTCATCCTTCCCGAAACTTTGGGAGGAATGACGACCGCCTTAAAAACGTCATTCACATTAATTTTTATGCAATAAATTCCCCTACCATTGACGTTTTCTGAAAACATTAAAAAAATCGTCATCCGATAGCTATCGGATTCTACCGAAGTGCTCCAAAGGTGCTCCTATGGAGGAGAAACCTTTGAACCTTGAATAAAGATTTCTCGGCTACCCTCGAAATGACGACGCCTCTTAGCGTATTTTCTAAAAAACAATGTCATTCATATTGTTTTTTATGCAATAAATTACCGCTCAGGATGACAATGTTTTTTGTTTTTAGTTAACTGAATAACATTGGACTTGCACCTAACCAGATGTGCAGTAAAGAAAATCAACAGAAAGATAGCTAGCTGTAGTTCTGTGCGTCCTAATCCGGCTCTACAGATCTGCTCCACTCTTTCTCGCCGCAGTTTTTGCACTCACCAAGCTTTGTTAAGAGGCTTACATGGTCAGTATAACCGCAATTTTTGCAACTGAAATGTCCCGCATCCTTTATGGCCGTGCCCGAAGGGATGATGCTGTCTTCGGCAATCTGCTCTTCGGGCAGGATGCCTAAACCCGGGCGCACTTCGGGCTTACTGAAACACCATACAGAAACCAGCCCTGACGTTTCGAAAAAAGCATTTTTAACCTGACCCAAATGCTCAATATCTTTAGTGCGAAGAAACCTGAAAAGATCTTCATGGCTCAGGTTATTGCGATCTAACGAAGTGTTTACGATTAACCCATTTTCGACGAGGCAATCAGGCCGTCCTTCCATAAACGCCTCCAACCGCTTATTTCGGTTAATTACCCACTCGGCTCCTGTTTGTAACAAGGCCACACTGGTAATAACCACCATTCCGTGTATAATCGGAATGTCTTTTCCCATCATTGGATCGCCAACAGCTGAACCAAAACAGATGATGATTGCAAGCTCTAAGGTAGAAAGCTGCCCCATGCTGCGCTTACCTAAAAAACGCAATAGCACAATGGTGTAGAAATACATTATGGCCGTGCGAAACACAATTTCAAGCAAGAAAAGATATGGAAGGTCGCCAAAGAAGATTCTGTGAAAATCGAAAGTTTTAAACTCGTCCATAGATTTAATAATCAAGCCGAAATAAGATTTAGTTGAAAACACACAGGCGACATAAAAGTTTTGACAGCGCCGCTTGATGATAGTCGAAGTGCAGATAAAACGCAGAGCGACCTAGTGATGAAAAGACACCATTCGTCATTCACGCATGTGGTCCCGTATGTAGGCGACAAATGCTAGCGATACTTTTTTTGAATTACGATTCCCCAATCCAGCTGAGTCGTAATTTTTCAGGAAAAAAATCCATATGAATGACGTTTATATTCTTGCCGTCTTTCCCGCGCAGGCGGGAATCCTAATGCCAAGCTAAAGCCTTTCTTTCGCTTTAAGATTCCCAATTAAATTGGGAATGACGGCCGCTTTGTCATTCTGAGACACGAAGAATCTCTTGCCGATTCGCACTAATCTCCGCTTACTCACTTCCTTTTTTGGACAGTGGTTTGTTAGCGTCTGGCATTCATCGCCTGGAGATTCACTTCGTAGCTGCTTCGCGGTCTTCACTGCGTTCAGAATGACAAGAAAAGGTAGCCACTCCGTATTTACCCCACTCATATCAATTTTATGCAATTAATTACTCCTCAGGACCACAATGTTGTTTGTTTTATACCATAACTAATCATGCTATCAATAAAAAAGGGATAAGACCGAATGATCTTACCCCTTTTTTCACTGAATTTTAAGCAATTAAAGCCTACCAATAAACGCTGTAAAGTGCAACCAGCAAACCAATAACTATTAACGAGCCAACCGCGAAGGCAGTTGAAGTTTTAAACATTTTGGCGTCGATTTCAAGTCCTTTAGCTTCGGCCTTGGTTTTATCAGACAGCATGCTGATGATGACCATACCAATGATACAGAACACGAAAACAAATCCCATTCTATCTAAAAAAGGAATTTCGTAGATGCCATCGGCGTTTTTTACCGAAAATCCCAT
This sequence comes from Pedobacter endophyticus, assembly GCF_015679185.1. Taxonomy (NCBI): domain Bacteria; kingdom Pseudomonadati; phylum Bacteroidota; class Sphingobacteriia; order Sphingobacteriales; family Sphingobacteriaceae; genus Pedobacter; species Pedobacter endophyticus. The sequence goes on along the minus strand of NZ_CP064939.1, from coordinate 5,265,535 downwards.
TCCCGATAACCACGAAAGATCTGTCATGTTAGGCAAGAATTTCAACAGGATGGATAAGCCAAAGCCACCAATTGTTGCAAATAAGGCTGCACCCGAAGTGGTTCTTTTCCAAAAGAAACCTAAAATGAACATGGCAAAAATACCAGGCGATACGAAGCCCGTATACTCCTGAATGTATTGAAAACCACCTTTTTTATCGATACCCAAATGTGGTGCTATCAAGACACCCAATATCATGGCTACAACGATAGAAATTTTTCCGGTATTTACCAGATTTTTCTCTGTAGCATCTTCTTTTAATACTTTTTTGTAGATATCTAACGTAAAAATGGTAGCGATGCTATTTGCCTTACCGGCAAGCGAGGCCACTACCGCAGCGGTTAATGCGGCGAACGAGAGGCCCTTTAATCCGGCAGGTAATAAATTTAGCAGTACCGGATAAGCACGATCAGGGTTCACCGACCCATCTTGAAGCATTTCTGTTTGAAAAGCACCATCCTTATACAAAACATACGCCGCGATGCCGGGCAAAACAACTATAATGGGCATCAAAAGCTTTAGCAAAGCGGCGAATAATAAACCGCCGCGGGCCGTTTCTAAGTTTGCACCCAGCGCCCGTTGCGTAATGTATTGGTTGCAACCCCAATAATTTAAGTTTACAATCCACATACCGCCTACAAGTACACTTAAGCCCGGAAGATCGATGTAATTTTCGTTATCTGGCTTCAAAATCATGTGAAAATGTTCAGATGCCTTGGCAGTCATTAAGCTGTAGCCTTCAAAAATTCCGCTTGTACCATAATGTGTCGAAACCAGATTTAAAGCAAGATAAGTTGTAGCTAATCCGCCGAGGATTAAAAAGAACACCTGAATAACATCGGTATAGCCAATTACTTTCATTCCGCCCAGCGTAATAATAATGGCGAAGGCGGCAATGGCATACATGCAAAACTGGAGGTTAAAGCCCGAGATACTGCTTACCGCAAGTGCGCCAAGGTAAAGAATTGAAGTTAGGTTTACCACCACATACAACAACAGCCAAAACACAGCCATAATCATGGCAACCGTGCCGTTGTACCGCTGGTGCAAAAACTGCGGCATGGTGGCAATTTTATTTTTTAGGTACACGGGAATAAAAAACACAGCCACAACAATTAACGTGGCGGCGCCCATCCACTCGTACGTTGCTATGGCCAAACCCATTTTAAAGCCAGATCCGCTCATGCCGATAAACTGCTCGGCAGAGATGTTCGATGCAATTAGCGATGCGCCGATTGCCCACCATGTTAGCGACCCTTCGGCAAGGAAATAATCCTTTGAACCCGTCGATTCAGATTTTTTCTTGTTGTAAATGTACAGCCCGTAAGCCGCCACAATAACGAAATACACCGCAAAAACAATGTAATCTTTCGCTTCTAATAAATTATTGTTCATTGTATCGTTTGATTATAGATTTTAACTGATTACACTTGTTCCATCATCCGTTGTTACCACGTAAGCACCAAGCTTCAATCCAAATTGTTGCTCGTATTTTAGGGTGAGCTCCTCAATTAACCGAGGTATCTTTTCTTCTTTAATAATGTTAATGGTACAGCCGCCAAAACCGCCGCCCATCATCCGTGCACCAAGCACCTCATCGAGCGGCTTTACACAATCAACCAAAAAATCGAGCTCTGCACAACTTACCTCGTAATCAGCGCTTAATCCTTCGTGCGTTTCCAGCATCAATTTGCCCAAAGCTTTCAGGTTGCCGTTCTTCAGTTCTTCTGCAGCTTTTTGTAGGCGTTCAATTTCTTCGATCACAAATTTGCATTTGGTGTACACCTCTTTATCCTTCGCCTTTACACAGTTATCCAACATGGCCATATCAACATCGCGAAGGCTCGTTACGTCGGCGTATTGTTCCTTTACCCAGGCTACGCCCTGCTCGCACGATGCCCGTCTTTTGTTGTAAGCCGAATCAGAAAGGGAGTGTTTAACGTTGGTATTTAAAAGCACAAGTTTATAGCCATCTAATTTCAACGGAATGTAGCTGTATTCCATCGATCTGCAATCCAACATTGTAGCATGATCTTTTTTACCAAAAACTGAGGCAAACTGATCCATAATACCGCAGTTAACGCCCGCAAATGTTTGCTCAGCTTTTTGTCCGATCAAGGCAATATCCATCTTCTCAATATTTAGCCCAAATAGCTGATCGAGTGCATAACCTGTTGCACATTCTACCGCTGCCGACGACGATAACCCGGCACCCAGTGGCACATCGCCATCAATGTAAAAGTTGAAGCCGCCGAATTTATAGCCTCGCTTTTGAATTTGATCGGCTACCCCCAAAATGTAATTTGCCCATTCGTTTTCAGACTTTTTTAAATCGGTTACCGATGAGACATCGCTTTGCTGGTAGCTTGCAGAAAACAGGTGCACTTCATTGTCATCCCGTTTAGAAATGCCCACATATATAGCCTTATCAATAGCAGCAGGCATTACAAAGCCATCGTTGTAATCGGTATGCTCGCCAATAATATTGATCCTTCCCGGCGAACGAACTAACAGCGGCTCGGCATTATAAAGGGCTTTGAATTTAGATTTTAGATCTTGAAGATTCATATTGAAAGATTTAATTTTCAGCTTTGCTGATTTTATAGTGCACATTCGACGTCTCCCGCAAGCGATTTGCAGCAAACTCTGCCGTAATATCTCGTTGTGGATTTGCCAGCATTTCGTAACCTACCATAAACTTCTTTACAGATGCAGAACGTAAAAGTGGCGGGTAAAAATGCATATGCCAATGCCATTCCGGGTAATCGCCATCGTTTACCGGCGCCTGATGCATACCGGCCGAATAAGGGAAAGAGGTTTCGAAAAGATTGTCGTATTTGGTTGTAACTACCTTTATGGCTTCCGCTAAGGCAACTTTCTCAGCGTTGGTAAACAGTTTAATGCTGTTGACATGACGTTTGCTCACAATCATAATTTCGTAAGGCCAAACCGCCCAAAACGGAACAAGGGCCACAAAATGATCGTTTTGAAATACAATACGCTCCCCTTTTTCCAGTTCGAGTTTTAAATAGTTTGCCAAAAGGCTTTTTCTATGTACCGCGTAATAGGTTTTCTGACGCTCGGTTTCTTTAACAATTTCTAAAGGAATATCGCCTTGCGACCAGATTTGGCCATGTGGATGCGGGTTACTGCAACCCATAATTTCACCTTTATTTTCAAAAATCTGAATATACCTGATCCATTCTTGCGCTGCAAGGTTTTCAAATTCACTTTGCCAAACGTTTACCACCGCTGTAATAGCCTCTAAACTCATTTCGGGCAATGTAAGGTTGTGTTTAGGACTAAAACTAATCACTTTACAAACTCCTTTTTGGTTAGCGGCTACCAATAATCCATCTTCGTTCAGGCTTCCGTTTGGAGTTTCGGGCAGCAACGCAGCGAAATCGTTGTTAAAAACAAAGCTTTCCGTATAATCAGGATTCGTATCCCCGTCGGCCCTGCCGTTTCCCGGGCATAAATAACATTTGGGGTCGTAATCCGGGCGATTATCAGGAGTAACATCCTCTACTTTTCCCTGCCACGGCCTTTTTGTACGGTGCGGTGAAACTAAAACCCAATCCCCTGTTAATATATTTAATCTGGTGTGTGGGTTATTATCTAATTCGAAAGCTTGATCCATTTGTTTATGTTGGTTAGAAAGTAATCCGTTTCCGGCTAAAAATATCGCGAGTGCAAATTATAAAAAAAATATTAATTGTCAAGCAGACATTTAATATTAATTTTTATATTCGCAGAAATTTCAACATATTAAGCTTTCAAAACCCTATCATAAATGAAAGAGTATTCGAAACAGCCACATTATCTCGTTGCGGTAGATTGCATTGTATTTGGATTTGACGGGGAACACCTCAAAATCCTCCTGGTAAAAAGGGGCCTGGAACCCGAAATAAACAAGTGGAGTTTAATGGGTGGCTTTGTTGGCCCCAATGAAACGCCCGACGATGCAGCAAATCGGGTACTTAAAAAAACAACTGGCCTCGAAGGCGTTTACCTCGAACAGTTACAGGTGTATGGCGAACCTAATCGCGACCCGATTGAGCGGACATTTTCGGTGGGTTATTTTGCCTTAATTGATATTCATAAATATGAGGCGCAATTGAACGACGACCATAAAGCTGAATGGTTTTTAATTAACGATCGTCCGAAATTGATATTCGATCATAACCAGATGGTTGCTGATGCGAGGAAAAAATTAAGGTACAAAGCGGCGCTGCATCCGATTTTATTTGAAATGTTGCCCAAAAAATTCACTATTCCCCAACTTCAGATTCTTTTTGAAGAAGTGAATGATACGAAAATCGATACCCGAAATTTTAGCCGGAAGATTACCTCAACTGGCCTTCTCATTAAACTGGATGAAAAAGACCGGTCGGGATCAAAAAAAGGAGCGTTTTACTTTAAGCTCGATAAGAAAAAGTACGTAGCAAATGCACAGGCATTTTTGAATCTGGTGCCTCAATTAAAGGGTTGAGAAAGGTGCTTGTCATTTCCCGACTTCTCGGGAAAGAATCTGTTTCCTATTTTGCACTGGTGTTAGTTAATTCTCCTATTGTGTGGACACATTTTTGGTGGCATAGTTTTATGATTTAAGAAAATCAAATGGCAACAAATTTCTAGCATTATCCGAGAAGGGTCCTCAGCTCATTTTGAAACAACCAAGGAGTTGGGATGACAAGTTCTCCACCGAGTCGTCATTGCCCCAAAGGGGCTACTTTGTAGCGAGGCCGGGCCTGTGCGAGCCGAAGCAATCTGATTTTCGGAATGAGATTGCTTTCCCGAGAAGTCGGGACAGGCTCTGCCTCGCAATGACGGTCTTTCATATGTATGTCATTGTTAGCTTGTAGGGGATGTTAATGCGCAAAATTGGGTGCCTTGTATTGATCTCGACCTTTACGATTCCCGCCTGATCTCTTTTACCTTTTACTGTTCTTCGTAATGATAAGTTAATCCGCCATCAACAAAGTAAGTAGATCCGGTAACGTAGGCGGCCTCATCAGAAGCTAAAAAAGCCACTACCGAAGCTACATCTTCAACCTTACCCATGCGCCGCAGCGGAATATTCTGGATTACTTTTTCCAATTGCTCCTTATTGCTCAACAGCGCCTGATTAATGGGTGTTGACACTGCCCCGGGCGCCACGTTATTTACCCTGATGTTAAATGGAGCCAGCTCCGTGGCTAAATTGCGGGTTAACATTTTTAGCCCCCCTTTGCTTGCGCAGTAAGCTGCAAAATGAGGGAAAACGATTTCCTCGTGTACAGAACTCATATTAATGACCACCCCGGGCACATTTTTTTGCCTGCAATATTTCACAAATGATTGGGTGCTAAAAAAAATGCCTTTCAAGTTGGTATCCATAACCAAATCGTAATCTTCTTCGGTAACTTCCCAAAAATTGGCGTTTTTTTCAATTCCTGCATTATTGATCAAAATATCTAAGCGGCCATAAGTAGCTACCGCATCATCAATTAACCGCATAGCTTCTTTGGCCTTACTCAAATCCGCCGTAACAAATGTGGCTTTTCTGCCTAGCGCTTCTATTTGATCAATTACTTCCTGCCCCCGTTCGTCGAACTTGTGCCCATTTAAAATAATATCACAACCATCTTTTGCCAACCGCAAAGCGCAAGCGGCGCCAATTCCCTGACTGCTTCCTGTAACTAATGCAACTTTATCCTGAAAACGACTCATATTTTATGCTGTTTATTATTAGTTAAATACAATTTGTGCCGAATAAGTTTGAGAAATTGTTAAAATGAGCCGCTAAAGGTTTGTCACCACATAGGCACATGGAAAACATGGTGTTTCACCTGGCCAGACTAATCGAGGGATTTTTTACCACATAGGCACATAGAAAACACAGTATTTATGCGCCTAGCCTTCGCTAAACCTTTGAACTACCGCTCAGGTTGGTTGCACTAGCATTCCAGTTCGTTGCACAAACATTCCAGTTCGTTACACTAACATTCCAGTTGGTTGCACTGGCATTCCAGTTCGTTACACTAGCAGTCCAGTTGGTTGCACTAACATTCCAGTTGGTTGCACTGGCATTCCAGTTGGTTGCACTAACATTCCAGTTGGTTGCACTAACATTCCAGTTGGTTGCACTGGCAGTCCAGTTCGTTGCACTAACCTTCCAGTTGGTTGCACTGGCATTCCAGTTCGTTACACTAGCAGTCCAGTTGGTTGCACTGGCAGTCCAGTTCGTTACACTAGCAGTCCAGTTGGTTGCACTGGCACAACGGACAGCAGCCCCATTTTCCAGCTACCGCTCCCTAAACCATTAACAATTTACAATTCTCAGAAAACTTAACTAATATGAAACGTAGATTTTGTTAAGGGATAACGCTCGCTTTTAAATCTCGAAATTGCAGCACTTAAACCAGCATAAAAATCTTGAAACACGAGTTGATCAAAAATTCCCTCATGGGAAATCAGATCGTTCTGATGAGATTGAAAAACTGACGACAGAAAGCAAACGGCCTGATCAACCTCAGTTAATAAAAAGAACTCGAAAGCTTTTAAAATGGTACTCCATTCAACTTGCAGCGGGTTTAAGAGAAAAGCCCGGGCCACAGGCCGAAGATTTCTTTTGAACGCAAGGTAAGCATCTTCATTTACGGCGAGCGACATGTTCGATGCATCTTCGGGAAATGTATGCATTTCGGCGGCCACCCTTTCAGCACCAAACGTTTCGATGGTCAGGCAGCAGATTCCAGCAATATTTACAAGCGCCAGGTGATCGTAGATTGGAGGAGACAGCGCTTTTTTACTACTTCTGACGATCTTCAAGCCCGTGTTTTCCGTCAAACCTACGTTTACCAGCTCAAATTCATCAACAAAACACATCGCCATGATGTATTGAGCCGCATTAATTAAGCACGAATTAAAATCTCTGCTTTCGCCTACCCTATCTTCCTGCAGAGAAAATATATCAAGTTGCACTGTAAAATCTGTTTGGTTAATCCTTTATATCAGCATGGCGCTGATCATGCCTACTAAAATAGAACAGAATAACATTTAGTCAAAACGGAAAACGACAATTTATAGCTTCAAAAAGGTAATTATTTGACGGCTAGCAAGAAAAAATCGTTTTTTATTTGCCACCATCACGGCAAAGCCATTTTCAACGGATAGAAAGGCTAATTTAGACGAGATTTTGAATAAAAAAGCGAATGATTGACATCACTTTTTAGCTTAATTCATTTTTTTACAACTATCTTCGTCGATGTTGGTTATTCATATCTCATTATCCTATCTATGACTAAAAACATCTTTATTGCTTCCGCAGAACCTTACACCGGAAAATCAGTTATCGCCTTCGGCATGATTAACATGTTGCTGGCCAAAACAAAAAAGGTGGGTTATTTTAAGCCGATTATTGCGCAGGAAGACCCTAATATGGAAGATGAGCATGTAAAAGCGATGCTCGATTATTTCTCGTTGCCCGTACCCTATCAGGATGCCTTTGCGTTTACGCGGCAGGATATGTTGCACCATGCTGAAGATAGCGGCGCCATAATTAACACCATTATAAGCAAGTACAAGAAACTTGAAGATAACTATGATTTTACAGTAATTGAGGGCAGCGATTTTTTAGGCGAGGGAAGTGCGTTTGAGTTTGAATCGAATGCTTTAATGGCCAAAAACCTCGGCGCCCCTGTTCTTATCGTGGTTTCCGGAAAGAATAAAACTGCTAGTCAGCTTTTTAAATCGGCCATTAACATTTACCGCAACTTTTTGTTGAGGGATGTGCAGGTACTTGGTGTTGTGGCCAATATGGTTAACCCCGAAGAAGCGGAGCGGATTAAGCAAGCACTAAGCAACCAACTGCCGCCTGAGCTTTTGATTGCCGTAATACCCATAGAAACCGGTCTGCAAAGCCCCACAATGAAAGAAATTACCGCGGCATTAGAAGCCGACGTGTTATTTGGCGCCGACCTAATGGATAACCAGGTGGATAACTTTGTAACCGGTGCGATGATGTTGCCCAACTTTTTGCGGCACATTAAAGATAACCTGCTTATTGTTACGCCTGGCGATCGTGGCGACATCATTATTGGTTCGCTGCAAGCCAACCTTTCGGCCAATTACCCTAAAATTGCCGGCATTGTACTCACCGCCGGAAGTTTACCCGACGAACCAATGATCAGGCTGATAGAGGGCTTGCAAACAATTATCCCCATTATATCGGTAAAAAAAGGCACTTTCGAAACAACGACAACAATTGGCGCCATCCACTCGAAAATTACCATCGATAACAAGAAGAAAATTGAACTTGCCATCGATATTTTTGAGCGTCATGTTGATATTAAAGCACTCGACGATAAAATTATCACCTTTAGTTATCAGGGCATTACACCACACATGTTTCAATACCAACTGGTTAAGTGGGCCAGGCGGGAGAAAAAGCACATTGTTTTGCCCGAGGGAAACGACGACCGGATTTTAAAGGCTACCGAAAAACTCATCGCTCAGGATATTGTGGACATTACGCTGCTGGGCGATCCGGTTGAGATTGGCAATTCCATTAAACGCTTGGGCCTAAACCTCGATCTTGACGCGATTCAGATCCTTAATCCCACACATTCACAACATTACGATAATTACGTTGAGGAACTTTACGAACTCCGAAAAGCTAAAAACGTAAACATGGAAATGGCCCGGGATATGATGACTGACGTGTCGTATTTCGGCACCATGATGGTGTATAAAGGCGATGCCGACGGAATGGTTTCTGGTGCCGTTCATACCACCCAACATACCATTAGGCCAGCACTGCAGTTTGTAAAAACCAAGCCCGGCGTTTCGGTCGTTTCGTCGATATTTTTTATGTGCCTGCCAGAACGTGTGGCCATTTTTGGCGATTGTGCCGTTAACCCCAACCCTACTGCCCAGCAGTTGGCAGAAATTGCAATTTCATCGGCCGAAAGCAGCGCAAGGTTTGGTATTGAACCGCGTATTGCCATGCTTTCGTACTCATCCGGCACTTCAGGCGAAGGAGAAGATGTAGAACGGGTAAGAGAGGCCACGGCAATTGTTCGCCAACGGTTTCCCGAACTCAAAATTGAAGGGCCAATTCAATACGATGCGGCGGTTGACCCTGTTGTGGGCCGACAAAAACTGCCAAATTCAGAAGTTGCCGGGCGTGCCAGCGTACTGATTTTCCCCGATCTCAACACAGGAAACAATACGTATAAAGCCGTACAACGAGAAACGGGAGCTTTGGCCATCGGCCCAATGTTACAGGGGCTGAACAAGCCGATAAACGACCTGAGCCGGGGTTGTACTGTTGATGATATCTTTAATACGGTTGTAATTACAGCCATCCAATGTCAAGAAATTTAGCTAATGAATATTCTCGTAATCAATTCTGGAAGTAGTTCTCTAAAATACCAGCTTTTTAAAATGCCCAACCAATCGCCTATTTGTAGCGGTTTGGTAGAGCGAATCGGTATTGAGGGCGCTTTCATCAAACATACTTCTTTTAAAGGCGGCGAAAAATCGGTAACGGAGAAGTCTGGTTCCATTTCCGATCATGCTGAGGGATTAAGGCAAGTTCTGTTCATGCTTATCGATGGTAAAGACGCTGTTATCGATAGTCCCGATGATATCGCCGCAGTTGGCCATCGCGTGGTGCATGGTGGCGAGCATTTTACTGGCCCCACGCTAATTACCGCAGATGTTAAGGCGCAGATAAAGAAACTTTTTTCACTCGCTCCGTTGCACAATCCCGTCAACTTAAACTGCATTGAGGTGGCCGAAAAAACCTTTCCGAACAGTAAACAAATTGCTGTTTTTGACACCGCCTTTCACCAAACTATTCCTGTTGAAGCCTTCCGATACGCCATTCCCGATCAATATTATCGCCAAGATGGCATTCGGGTTTATGGGTTTCATGGTACGAGCCACAAATACGTTAGTGAGCAGGCAATAAAATGGCTAAATAAAAAGCAATCGAAACTCATCAGCATCCATCTGGGTAATGGTTGCAGCATTACTGCGATTAAAAATGGAAGATCAATTGATACGAGTATGGGCTTTGGGCCTTTAAGTGGCCTGGTAATGGGCACACGATCGGGCGACATTGACCCCTCAGTAATTTTTCACCTGATTGAACATGCGGGCTATTCCCTTTCGCAACTGAGCACGCTTTTTAATAAACAATCGGGGCTTTTGGGTGTTGGCGGATCAAGCGATATGCGAGATATTAGAAAGCTCGCATCGGATGGAAACGACGAAGCTATTTTAGCGCTGACACTTTATGCGTACCGAATTAAAAAATTTATAGGAGCGTACGCCGCAATATTAAATGGCATTGATGCCATCATTTTCACTGCCGGTGTGGGCGAAAACGATTCTGCAATGCGGGCGGCAGTTTGCAGCGAACTCGATTATCTTGGCCTCAGCTTAAATGCTGATAAAAACTCAAGCTACACTGGCGGCATTATGGATGTAAGTGCTGATGATGCCAAAACAAGAATTTTGGTCATCCCGACAAATGAAGAGTACGAAATTGCGCTTCAATGTTATGCCATGCAAGGTTAATGCTGGTTATCTGACGCATAAACATCATTTTTCAATTACTTAACGATTCACTTGAAAATAATTCAAAAAATTTAAAGTAATTCTTGTGGTTGATCGTCTCCAATAACAAACCATAAATTTATGATCTCTATTTTTAAAACAAATATTGGCGATGAGGATGAGTTATTGAGTATCGCAAATACCTTAAACAACAAGTTGCCAGAGATTAACTGGAACGTAGACCTTGCTGATTGCGACCGGATTCTCCGTGTAGAATCGACCAGTAATTTCAATGATCATATCGTTTCGTTATTTAAAAAACTCGGGTATATGTGTGTCAATCTTGAGGTTTTTTATTCGGCGCCAAAGTAAACTAAAAACTGTTAGGTATCGCGATTAATACTTTTGTAGTAGCCAAACTTCAGTTCAGCATCGGCGTTATTTTGCCAGACACAGCAATCTAGTTTTTTTGGCATTCTGAGGCACGAAGAATCTGTTCGCTACCAGCACTACTTTATTTATCCGCTCACATCCCCATTTGGGCTTGTGCTTTATTGGAGCTCGCATTCCATCGCCTGGGGATTTACTTCGTGCCTACCATTAACGTTTTCTGCAACCTCCTGTTTATAGCTCCTACATGAACGGTCGTCATTCCCAGCTTGACTGGGAATCTTAATGCAAAAAAGTAGCGCAACGCTTTAGGATTCCCGCCTGCGCGGGAATGACGGCAAGAATAATTTACGTCACTTATATTGATTTTATTCCAATAATTACCCCTACCATTGACGTGATTGAGTAATATGCTGTTTTATAAGATACGACATGAACGGTCGTCATTCCCAGCTTGACTGGGAATCTTAATGCAAAAAAAAGTAGCGCAACGCTTTAGGATTCCCGCCTGCGCGGGAATGACGGCAAGAATAATTTACGTCACTTATATTGATTTTATTCCAATAATTACCCCTACCATTTACGTGATTGAGTAATATGCTGTTTTATAAGATACGACATGAACGGTCGTCATTACCAGCTTGACTGGGAATCTTAATGCAAAAAAAGTAGCGCAACGCTTTAGGATTCCCGCCTGCGCGGGAATGACGGCAAGAATAATTTACGTCACTTATATTGATTTTATTCCAATAATCACCCCTACCATTGACGTGATTGAGTAATATGCTGTTTTATAAGATACGACATGAACGGTCGTCATTACCAGCTTGACTGGGAATCTTAATGCAAAAAAAGTAGCGCAACGCTTTAAGATTCCCGCCTGCGCGGGAATGACGGCAAGAATAATTTACGTCACTTATATTGATTTTATTCCTGAAAAATTCCCCCTCAGGATGACAGCAAAGTTTAACTTCAATGCTGTTGATGTTTTTGAAAATCTATATTCTTAAATCACACAAAAAAGCCTGTTGAATTTGTTATTCAACAGGCTTTGTACGTTGCAATGAGGCAGATTAACTCTGCAGCATTTTAGCAATTTCCTTTTCGATAGATTTTAGCTCCTTTGGCTCTAATTTCTTTGCCGATTCTTTACCATCAACATACTTTACGCCAACACGCAAGGCTTTGAGCCCCGAAACGCCTTGGAGCTCATCAAGTTCAAGATGTTCCAAATCATCGCTCAAGTAGCCCTGAACCTGCATATATTTGATATATTCAAGGTATTCTTTAGCTTCATCAGGATTGAAATAAACCATTGCAATTTTGTGCGGTTGCGTTAAGCGTTCGCTGGTTCCCTTAATCAAAACTTTGTCAATACGTTTTTTCACCACTTCGTACCTGATGTTATAGGCGCCTTCTACATCAAACCTGCGTTCGTCGTTTCTAAAACTGATGTCGATAGCATTAGAGTGAATAAAAATCAATTGGGTGGTCTCCAGCGGACGCGGCATCTCGCCAATAAGACTCTTAGATAAACGAGCAATATCCACCATGGATGTTAATTGCCATAAACGGATATTCTTTAAGTACAATAAATCGAACGGTTTCTCAGGTGCAATCTCTTGCCCAATATAAATATCGTACTCGACGCCATCGGTTCTGAATTTTGCAAAATAGCAAGGATAAGAAGCCTGCAGGTTCGACTGCGATTTTTCGAGATACTGGCTTACCTCGGTATTAATCAACTGCATTGAAATTTCCAGCTGCCTTCTATTTGCAAATGCAGCTCCAGTTTCGGGCACAATTACCTCAAAATACTGATTAACAATTTCTCCGGTTTCAGGGTAATTGCCCTTTATAATAGACAGAAACGGATACACTTCCAGTTCTAAAAACTCATTTAACTGATTCTCCTCATTGGAGGATGCGAAACTACCGATTCGTTCAATCCAGTCTTTGCAGTTAAAAAGCAATTTATCCGTAAGCTCCAAAGTAACCGTTTTTCTAATCGCCGTTAATGCAGTAATCAGGCTATTTAACAACACGTTTAAATCCTCTTTTAAGGCTTTATTGCGCTCAGTTGTAGAGTTGCGAATGTCGATAGCCCCGAACAGCGGATACATGTGCCTGAATGTTACCGTTTCAATTTCCTTAATTTTACTGTTGTTGTTTTTCTGTTGCAGGAAATGCCAAACAGCCTCGTTAAACTTCCACTGAACAGAAGGTTGCAAGGCAGTAAATTTATCCATTAAAACCTCGTCCATCTTCGCGTCGAACTCTTCAATGCTGTACTGGAAGAGCTGGCCAATTAGGGGCATTGCTGGACGCAACCGCGACAATAGTTTATCATCGACTACCACTTCATGATCGGAATACACTTCCAGCACGCCCGCCAATTGCATGTTGTAATAAACGGGTAAAACCGAATATGAGCAAACACCGGCGGCTTTCAACACCCTTAAAAAAGGATCCTTTGAAATCTGATCATCGTTAATGGAGCTTACAAAAATTGCCCTCGGATTCTCCTTGTATTTATCAACGAGCGAGTAAAAAACTTCTTCTTCTAAGTTTGACGCTTTTGCCGAATTGATGAGCATGCTTTGCGAAAACTCCTGATTATCGAAAACAAGTTTATCATTTACGGTTAAAAAAGGCATTAAGCCAAACTGCAGATTGCCATCGCCGCTGAGGCTTTTTAAAGCCTGTATAACATGTGTATAAGCCTCAGATTGATAGTTGTGGTTAACTAACGCATCGCGGATTCCGTCGATAGAATGTTGCAGTGTAACATCGGTAATGGATATAATACTGAAGCCTTCGAAGCAAAAATTATTTAAGGGAAGGTTATCTATAAGGTACTCTAACTCGTTATCGTCTTGAAAATATCGCCCAAGCTCCTCAAAGTTGATTTCGGGCAAATCTCCCTTATGCTTAATGTTAACAAACCTGGTATCGGTTTGAATATTGTAGTATTGGGTTAACTTGTTTTCTTCGTTGATGTGACCATAAATAATTTCGTTTCTTAAAACGGAAGTAAAATTATAGAACCGATCTAAAATGATGTTGTAAATAAATTTGAGCTGTTTTTTCTCAACGGGCTCACCATCTTTATTTACCTTGTTTTTAGGGTCGTGATCTTTGAAGAATTTATAGAACGCATTTGTACTGAAAAAGATCTCATCAGGAATTGGTGTACTTAACGCCCAGAACAAATCTTCCTCATCGCCCATTAGCGGCGTAAGTATCGTAAAAATTAATTCTAAGGTATCTTTGTATTTCGATAATTCCTCTGCACTGATGCTGTTCAGAAGCATTTCATCTTTTTCAATTTTTTGAAGTAAAAACCTGTAGAATTCTGATTTTACTGACTTCTCGGTTTTCAATCTATCTTTTAAATACTCCACAAGGGGGCGAAAAGATAGTGATGATTCTACCTGGCAACCTATACATTCATTTTTATGTATTTTTATTACGTTGGTATTCATTGTATAAGTTTTGCTATAGTGTAAAATTTAAAGGTTATGTAATTAGTTATTAATTCATTGCAAAGATACGCACTACCCAAAGCAACATTAGTCTGCCTAACGTAATACTTGGATGATGAGATTCTAAATAAGTTACGCAAATTTAGTACCTAAAGTTTTTTAATGCCGTATTGTGCCTTCTGAAGTGTAGCAATGGCATTGGTTTGCAATAGCTTATAATCATTTATAAGTCTGGGCTAACGCTTGTATCATTCTCCCTTTTCAGAGACTTGTTCGTACCTTATTCGGAAGGGCTGCGCAAGCGAAAAACACCGGGATCTTCACAAGGAAGAAGAATTTTCTTGGATCATCTCCTCCCAAAGGGATGCCTTTGGCACTCCCCCCTTCGAAGGGGGGCGCATGGCGTACATAGCAAATCTTATAATTTTTTTAAAGCAATTTGTTTCTTATGTATTACTGTCTATCATGTTGGTTCTATCGTGTGGGCACATTTCTATTCATAGGTCGTCATTCCCGCGCAGGCGGGAATCTTAATGCTATTGATCTAATTTTAGCATTAGGATCAAGATTTGTATCAATAATAATTCTATGCCTTGTTTTTACCGGCATAATGTTTTGACCTTACATTTTCAACTTCTTTTGTTATTTCTTGTAAGGTAGGCGGGTTTACAGCGGCATTTGTTCGTAGCCGATTAACTATAGTCAAAAAGGGATCGTTAGAAGCTTTTGAAATAGCAATTAATTTTAAGTCAGCAAGATCATGTAGCAACTTGTCAGCCTTGGGATCTAATATATCTACTTGGTAAGTCATTACTATCAAATTTAAGAAAATTATAAACAATTAACCTCCAGATAGCTATCAGGATCTAACAATCAACCAGTTCACTCAATCAGCAATCGCACCAATATTAGTACCTAAAGTTTAGCGAAACGTAAGGATACCAGCCATCTGTAGAATGACCCACTATAAATCGAACAACTGTGAGTGATGCCGGAGCGAAATATACCCCTCCGCCAACGCCGTGGTGCCAGGTATCCGAAACTTCGTTTCGCTTCCACACGCGGCCTACATCGTAAAAACCTAATAAGCCGACCTGCCCGGGTAAAACGTAGCTTACTAAATCACCTAGTTTGGCTCTGAGCTCTAAATTATTGTAGAATAGGTGCTCACCAGCAAACCTGAACTGACGGTAACCCAATAAATTGCCCTGCCCGCCAAGAAACAGCGACTGGTAATATGCGGGCTTTCCTATGGTAAAACCGCCGCCAAACCGATCGGCGAAAATGAAGTTCTTTCTTCCATCGAGGTTTTTATAAAGGGAAATGCTGCCCGTAAACTGACCGAACGAATTTGAATATTTATTGATGCCCTTAAAGCCTACGAGCTTAAAATCGACATAACTTCCTAATGTTGGCAGCAAATCATTATCGCGGGTATTGTTGATGAAGTTAACGGTTGCCCCGGCAAACATTTTCTCGTTGCGTACCGTTGAGCTATCGGCGGAGTGCAACTTGCTTTGCTCCAATATGAAACGCCCCTGATTATCATCTTGATCAAATGTGTAATATTGATAGGACGGGCCTACAGAAAACGTCGATTTTGGTCGCCGCCAACGTATCGCCGCATCAACCTGATACAGACTAAACCTTGCCCGGTAATATTTAATATCATCGCCATGTTCATCGAAACGGGTGTCGTTGCCAAGCCCAAAGAAATTTTGTGTATTGTTTGGTGCATACACATTCCCGTTAACTACCAAATCGCCCTTACCTAAGGCCTTTAACCATTCTCCTTTATAATTAAATCGGTAGGCCCGGGTAGAAAATGAGTGCAAAAATGAAACGGTTTGCGAGTTTCCCCAAGGCTGTTTTCTGAACCCAGGGTTGGTTTGATTATAAATTAAACCGAGTAAAACACCATCGTCATTATTGTAACCCGCATTGATCAGCCACGAATTTCTGCGGTACATATCTTTCGGGATGTAGCTGAAGTTTGCCGTATCATTTGAAATGATTTTTCTGATTCGATCTTTATCTTCGCCTTCGTAGGTTGCTTTGTCGGTTCTGCCATACAGTTTAACCTTACCGTTACTATTTGCAAAATCGTAATACTTGTCGCCTTTGCCGCCGATAATCCGAATTTTGATCTTTGAATTTTTATTATCTAATAAGAGGCTATCTTTTCCATTGTGCATGTAAATGCGAAGCTCCTTTGTAACTTTCGGATCGAACTTGCGGTCGAATAATTCATCTTTGATGTTCCCTTCTTTCGATATTTTATTGATTTTTACCCGAAGCCCATCGTTTTTAGTGTCGGTAACTTTAATCAGCTCATTCTTGTTGGTTAACTCTATGTCCACAATTCGGTTGAAGAAGTGATAATAATCATTCATCATTTTAGGCATATTGGCAATACGCTCGCGCAGGGTTGCCAAAAACACGTCGTGATGTAGCGAGTAACTCGGTTCAGGAAGCTTGCGCAGGGCTTTTTCAAACACTTCATCGTTATAGTTTGCACAGAAATCGCGAACGATTTTATCAAATTCCTCTTCGTCGATGTTGGCTGTCCAACGGCTACTGATTTCCCTTCCCTCCCATAAAAACCAGTTGATATTTTTAATCGGGCGTTCGTAACCCTGCATCATAGGCAATAAAGAGGAGCTTTGCGTGTAACGTTGCATAAAACCATCAGACATAAAAAATACCTGATCGCGATCTCTGGGCACAGGGGTATAATTTGAGCCGTCTTTCGTTTTCGTTTCCTTCCAGCGCCATTGATCTTCGTGCCGGTCCCAATCGCCCAGTAATACATCAAGCGCTCTCGCCCTTACCCATCCCGGGCCATCCAGTTTGTTGTCGTTGTCGTCGGTTAACTTCTTATCCATTTTGGGCGAACTGTCCGATTCGCCAACAGGTTCTCTTTCTTCAAAAAGGCAAAGCGTATTTGCAAATGCCGATTCAAACTCTCCAAGGCCATCATCTGGCGAAACCCAGCCAATAATCGGGTTGCTATGCGGAATATTAGCCGCCTTGGCCAACTCGGGCACTACCAATGCCGAAAAAGGATGCTGGGCCGACATGTTATCTTTAATGATGTCTTTGGCAAAAGTGTTTCTCAGTCCTTCGGGCAATAGCACTTCCGGGTATTTTTCTACACTCCGCAGCACATATTCTTTGCCATTTTTATCTTCGAGGCGCAATGAGCGAGATTGATTGCCGCCGCCCCGCTGTGTGGCTTTTAATCCACCCATCATTTTTGAAACATGCAACACCGGAACCTTCGTCCGTTGGGCATATTCTTTGCGATAATTCTCGCCAAACAGAAACCGATGGAACCGGCCTACACTATCGTATTCAGGCTTAATCCTTACAAAAATACTATCAGCCGTAATGGGCTTATCGCGGTTCCTCACTTTCGCCGGGATCACTTCAAACTTTTTGGTATAGCTGTAAACCCTTTTTACACTGGTATCGGAATAAATATAATATTCGTACCGCATATCGTTGTTCGTTAGCTGATCTGCAACCACATAACCCTGTTGCATTTCGTGAAACAGTGAGTTTTTTCCCTGCTTATTGGGCGATACTTTTGAACCCGAACCACTTACAATTTGAAGTTGCTTGCTTTTTATAAGCTGCAAGCCATGTTCGTGGCCGGCAACATAGGTTACATTCGGATAATCGCCAAAAACGCCAGTAACCGATTTGATCATATCTTTATAGGCCGGATGATTTAAATCTTCAGGACTCAATAAAGTCGACCTCAGCAAAGGATAAATCGCCCCAATAACAGGCATCGGGATGTATAGATTTTTATTTAGCGAGGTTAGCGGAAAAAAGTAGTTACGTAAATTGAAGTAGCCCCCGTGCGGCCCATAACTTTGAAAAGGATGGTGCGAGGCCAGCAAAATCATTTTATCTTTATTTTGCTCTAATAATTGCTCCATTCGTACCAGTACTTCGTCCTTTGTGCGGCATTCACATTCGCCCGCAGAGTTTGATTTGTTGTACGGAAAAAGCCACCACTCGCTGTCGTAAGCGATGATGGTAAGCTTGTCGGTAAGTTTTATTGCCACAGGATCTGGACAGCCGTTGTCGGGTATGAGCTTTAATAACGGATCATTTTGAGCCTTCAGGTAATCATCCTGAGCCTTGATTTTGGCTAAGCCCTTTGGCCCCGATTTATCCCAATCGTGATTGCCGGGCAAAAAATAAACCGCCGCTCCCATCGCCCGCATCGGCTCAAATTGCGATCTCAGGATTTTCTTTGTCTCTTCTTCTTCTACACTTCCCGGCAAACCCATTCCGGTGGGATAAATGTTATCGCCGAGGTAAAGCACAGTGGTCTTTTTCGGGATGATCTGTTTGGCAGCATTTTTTAAATCCTGCATTTGTGCAGGATTCATTTCACCAGCATCGCCAAAAAGTATCACCCGATATTTCACATCTTCCTGCGCAGAAGCCACGAAAAAGGTTAAAATTGAGATTATAGCTAGGGTAAATGTTTTAATCATAGTAAGCGTATTCTTGATAATACCGTTTAAATTTAATATTTTAAGATCAGCACCGCAAACCGTTATTAGTGGGCGCTGTCTTTTTATTTTTTGTGGTTTTCAAAAGTCATCCCCCTGCCCCCTTCGAAGGGGGAAATGGGACTGTGGGTAGAGTCAAAGTTCTGTAGCATATAATCGGAGCAATGGTTCTCAGTTCTTTATCTTAAATTTCATCCCCCTGCCCCCTTCGAAGGGGGAAATGGGAATGTGGGTAGAGTCAGAGTTCTGCACCATATAATCGGAGCAATGTTTCTCAGTTCTCGATATTAAATTCATCCCCCTGCCCCCTTCGAAGGGGGAAATGGGACGGTGGGTAGAGTCAAAGTGCTGTAGCATATAATCGGAGTAATGGTTCTCAGTTCTTTATCTTAAATTTCATCCCTCTGCCCCCTTCGAAGGGGGAAATGGGACTGTGGGTAGAGTCAGAGTTCTGCAGCATATAATCGGAGCAATGGTTCTCAGTTCTTGATATTAAATTAAACCCCCGCCCCATGGAAGAGAGAAATAGGCTTGTGCTTAAACTGACCCAAAAAATCGTTAACCAAACCACTGGTTATCAATTCTTTCTACCTTTCATAGATGCTGTCCCCCTTCGAAGGGGGTTGGGGGATGACTCTCTTCTCTTTCCAATATATAATTTTGGATTGTCCGATTCACATTTTCTATATCATCCATTATTTCATTGTCGTTAAATCTTATTATATTAAAACCTAATTCTATTAAGGCTAGTTCGCGTTTTTTATCCTTTTCAAACTGACCCGCCCAGTTATGCGTAAGACCGTCTACCTCAATGATTAACTTTAAATCCTTGGAGAAAAAATCAACGATGTAATCTCCAATTGGTCTCTGTCTTAAAAATGGATACCCTAACATTTGCTTATTTCTCAACAACTCGCACCACAATCTTATTTCTGCCTTGGTGCCATCTTTTCGGTGCGACCTGGCAAAACTTTTTAGTTTTTGGTTGTAATTATTGTTGTTCATATGTTTATAAAATCATCCCCCTGCCCCCTTCGAAGGGGGAAATAGGCCTGTGCTTAAACTATCCCTGCAAATCGTTATCCAGACCATTGGTTCTCAATTGTTTCTACCTTTCATAGACGCCGTCCCCCTTTGAAGGGGCAAATGGGACTGTGCTTAAACTAGCCCTGCAAATCGTTAACCAGAGCATTGGCTATCAGTGCTTTATTTTAAAATCATCCCCTGCCTCCTTCAAAGGGGCAAATGGGACTGTGCTTAAACTAGCCCTGCAAATCGTTAACCAGAGCACTGGTTCTCAATTGTTTCTACCTTTCATAGATGCCGTCCCCCTTTGAAGGGGGTTGGGGGATGATCACCTGCTTTCTGATTTAAATTTACGCTTACCAATCCCTTCTCACTTTCAACATTCATCCCCCTGCCCCCCTTCGAAGGGGGAAATGGGACTGTGGGTAGAGTCAAAGTTTGCAGCATATAATCGGAGCAATGGTTATCAGTTGTTTATCTTAAATTTCATCCCGGTGACTCCTGACTTTCGGACTATTTTACTTTTTCAATTTAAACATCAATATATTACCAGCCGATAGTGTTCCTCCCTCGTTAGAAATGTAAAGGTTGTTGTCTTTATCAAATGCGATTCCTTCGGGCTGGTTAAAAAGATCGCCTTTTAGCGGATATGCGGCTTTAACTTTAAAATTTGCATCGGTAGTTACGAGCATTTTGTTAATCGACGATAAGATGTACCACTCGCCTGTTGATGGGTTTTTTGCTAGCGCCGATGGCCGGAACTTTACCTTCGATTCTCCAGATACCGACTCAATATCTTTATTTGCTAAGGCGTAAGTATCACCCGGTTCGAATTTGCCGCCATTAAACTGAAATGAAAAGATATCCGTTTGGTTCGACTTGCCTTTTTTTACTTCCTTGGTTAAAATATAAATTGTGCCCGCTTTCTCATCAGCCGCCAATCCTTCGTATTCGGCCTTTGGTACCAGGTCTTTTGTTTTAATTACATCAGCAACTTCGGCCTTGTTAATCTCGGCAATCGGGAAATGGTGCAGTTCGCCATTGCTTTTTAAGATGATTACGTGATCATTCACAATAGCCAAATCCTCATAATCGCCCTTCCCTCCAAATTTTGTCGATTGCGCCTGCTTATCGGTCAAACCCAGGTGGAACAAATCGCCGTCTTCATCCTGAATTGCAAAAACCTTGTTGGCGTTGCCATTATGAAATGTAATTCCAGAGATTTCGAACAAGCTTTGAGGCATATTGTATTCAACAGGATTATCGAGATCGTACGGAAGTACGGGCTTTGGGCCCTCGGCAGCCGCAGCTTTATCCGACGACTTTTTATCGTCGTTGTTTGCATTTACACACGATGCGCCCATAAAAACGACTGTTAACAATACTAAAATAGAAGTAGTTGAGATTTTAAAGGTATTCATAGAATGGAAATTATTTTTTGTTTTTCAAATATTGGTAAATGGCATGTTGCGATGAAACAGCGGCGCCAGTTTTTTCAACCGCTACGTTGTCCATGTTTTCGTTAATAGTAACAGCCTGAACGTTGTCGTGTTTCTGAATATCGATGATATCCAAAAGTTCTTGTTTAATTTCGGCATCGTTAATTGGAAAGCAAACCTCTATTCTTCGGTAGATGTTCCTGTTCATCCAATCGGCAGAGCCCAAATAGACATCATTTTTTCCGAGATTATGGAACACAAAAATCCGACCATGTTCAAGATACCGATCTACAATTCTGATGATTTTGATGTTCTCGCTCATTCCCTTTACTCCTGGAATCAATCGGCATATACTTCTGATAATAAGTTCTATTTTAACCCCCACCTGCGATGCCTCGTAAAGCTTTTCAATCAAAACTTTCTCTTCAAGATTGTTCATCTTAATGGTAATTGCCGCGGGCTGACCATTTTTTGCATGCTCAATTTCTCGTGCTATTAAAGCTAAAAAAGCAGTTTGAAGGTTAAATTGCGCCACCAAAAGCTGCTTAAATTCGATAAGATCTGATGAGGTGGGCTTTTTGCGCTTGGCCAAAAAGATGAACAACAGCTCTACTTCCCTCAACATCTCTTTATTCGCCGTCATTAAGATGTGATCGGTATAAAAAGCGGCTGTACTCTCGTTAAAGTTACCCGTTGCAAACAAGCCTACATAATGCATTCTCGAACCCACCTTTCGCTTAACCAGAGCCACCTTGGCGTGCACCTTCAATGCCGTTACGC
Source organism: Pedobacter endophyticus (assembly GCF_015679185.1). Lineage (NCBI taxonomy): Bacteria > Pseudomonadati > Bacteroidota > Sphingobacteriia > Sphingobacteriales > Sphingobacteriaceae > Pedobacter > Pedobacter endophyticus. The sequence goes on along the minus strand of NZ_CP064939.1, from coordinate 5,243,296 downwards.
TGTAAATAATATCGACCCCAACAGCTTTCATTTTTTTTGCCCATTTGATATTGTTTGCCTCATCAAAACGTGCCTTAAGCTCAACCAATACGGTAACTTTCTTACCGTTTTTAGCGGCACTAATCAACGCATTAACAATTTTCGAATCGCTGGCTACCCGGTAAAGCGTTACATAAATCTCTTTAACGGTTTCATCAATGGCAGCTTCGTTAAAAAAGCGCAAAACACTATCGTAACTTTGGTACGGGGTATGAACAATGATATCTTTCTTATAAATCGCGTCGGTAAGCGTTCCGTTGATACTATCGGTACTCGGAATTTTTGGCCACTCCATGTTCGAAAGCTGTGCGTTTTTAATGGGAAAGCCCATCAAATCTTTTAAATTATGGTACTGGCCGCCTGCTATACTATTGGCTTTTTTAAGGTTAAAAACTGTTTTTAGCAAGCTGATGACTTCTTTTGGGATGCCGGGTTGATGAAGAAAACGCGTAGCGAGTCCCAAATCGCGTTTTAATAACTGCTTTTCGAGCTGCTCAGAAAGGTTGCCAGCGTATTCATCCTTGAGGTCGATTTCGGCATCCCTTGTAACCTTAAAACTGTAGCAACCGCTCACTTCATGGTTTGGAAAAACCCGATCAAGATGGAAGCGGATGATGTCATCAAGAAATAGTACAAAAGTCTGGCCCCCATCTTCAACCTTATAAAACCGGGGTAACTCGTTAGAGGGGATGTTTAAGATAACCGATTTATCGGCTTCGTTATTTTTTAAGGTAACAACGAAATAAAGCTCGTTATTGGATGGGAAGAAATCAGTATCCTCATTTAAATAAACAGGCTGTAAAAATGCGAGAACCTGACTTAAAAAGTACTGGGTAACTGGTTTTCGAATATGCTCTGGGTACGCCTCGCCATAGATTAAATTGATATGGTGGATTTTCAATTCAGGAATAATCGATTCCTTCAATATTTTTCCGTACTGCTGTTGTTGAGTTAAAATAAGCGCATTGGCGGAACTTAAAAGGTCATCATCAATTTTTATGTCGTTATCATTGCGGTTACTCAATTTCTCGAGCGCCAAAAGAACGGGCATTCTCACGCGGTAAAATTCGTCGAGATTTGATGAAAAAATCGACAAAAACTTAATGCGCTCCAAAACAGGCACCGAACTGCGCCCGGCCTCCATTAAAATGCGTTCGTTAAATTTGAGCCAGCTTAAATCTCTGTTAAAAAAGGATGTTTTAATCATCTATTAAAGTTTTCCGTATGCTGCATAAGCGATTACAAAGGCAAAAACTGCCGCAATCAGCCCCCACATAAAAATATTATAGGCCAAACGGATCAATTTATATTTACGGCCTAAAACAACGCCTTGCGAATACACATCGGTAATCAGCGTTCCGTAAAGAAAGTCCTTATCATTCATAACCTTAATCATCCCGTCGGTGTAACTCGGCAGGCTCATTTTATAAAAATTGCCAAAAAATAACAGGTTCACCTTTTTGTTGTCGATATCTTCTTTCGAGAACTCTCCCTTGGGAATGGATGGCCTTGTAGATAAAATTGAAACGACCACGCAGGTTAAACTCACTAACAATAAAATGAAGGTTGGGATAATCAAGTTGCCATGATCGTCGAGCCTGCGCAAAAGTAAGCTCACAATTAACGAAAGCATGATCGAATTCACGGTGATTAAGATGTGTGCCTTATTATCGGCCATATCGCTCAGGCGCTGGTTATTTGCCGAGGTAATTCTAAACATCGTTTCAATGCCCTTGTCAGGTCGGTTGTCCTTGTCTCTTTTGCCCTTTCCCTGCACCACAACAGGCGCCAGGTTTTTAGGCTCGGCAACTTCGGTCGAAATTTCTTCCTGAACGGTAAGCTTGCTTTTCAATTTGTTAATGTTGGCCTGTTTTTGATCGTTTAATAAAAGAATGGCGTAATCGGTATGGTACCGATGCGTTTCCATAAACTGAATGTCTCTTTTGCGCCACTCGAGTTTGCTAATGTCTTTTTTATGCAGCAACTCAGCTTCTTTGTGCATCAATTTGCCTTTTTTCCTGAAATCGGGCAGGCCCAAATGATAGAGATCGGCATCACAAATGATTTTTTCAATCTGGTTCTTTGGCGATTGCGGAATTTTTGTGGCCAGAATAGCGCTCTTCACATTTTCGCGTATTTCATCTTTGACTTTGTGTTCTGCTAAAAATTTGTCTGCCAGTTCTGCGCCTTTCGCCTCGTGATTTAACGAATCTTCAAAATAGCCTGTATCGTGAAAATAGGCTGCCACTGTTACCGCAAAAAAATCCTGCTCGTTTAGCTGATAGTGGTTTGCAATTCGTTGCGCAGCGCTTACAACTTCTTTGGTATGCTCAAAATTATGATAAACCAATCGCGGGTCGGTATGTGTGTGAAAGTAATTGCTAATGTGTTTTTCTACATCTTCCTGCAATTGTTTATAGTTCATGGGTGGATTATCTTTTGGTGGTTTAAGGTTTTCCGAAGAAATGCATCTTGTTTAAATGCATTTATCGCAAAATTGTTTTAGCTTTTTTATGCTGATAAAATTAAGCTAATTTTTGCGAAAAGTGAGTGAAAGGATCAAAGTGCAGAAAAATCGCTTCCAAAAAAGCAATGGTACAAAAAAAATAGCCATAGAAACACAGCAATCGCAAAAAGGGAATAAAATTTTTCGGTGTTTTTGCAGCCCTGTAGCAAGCACAATGCTTAAATTTTGGAACTGATATACCTGGAAAAAGAATACATTGGCACGAGAAAGGCTAAAGCGATTTGCCTGGGCCACAGCAATTTTTTAAGTAAGAAAAATTTTATACAGCTGCGCCGCGAAATGCACCAGGCGTGAAATCGCAGCAAATGGAACCGTGTAAATTATAAAGGCCGACTAAACAACATCAAATAAATTGTAAAGATGTGTTGTAGACATCGAAACCAGCATGCTTCTTATCATGCCATTTTTATACAGCCTGGCGTGACATTTCCACAATATCCTTTCGAACTCAAAATCGATTTCACGAGCTACTTTCTTTCGGAGAAATTCTTTATAGGGGTTATTATCAGACAATGCCCGCTCAATGAGATCAATTTTTCGCGAAAATTTATTATGAAATTGATGTACCGCTACGTTTAACCTGATAATTTCCTGCTTCATACTATAAAAATAAACTGCAATAGATAGAAAAACAATATTTTAGATTTTTTTGCTCAGAATTTTACTAGTTTTTATAATTTATGTAAACAATTACCCAACTAATAGGAATACTTTTTCGACTGGAACTCCAAAAGTTCATTTATTTTTTGCTGTCGATACTTGTGAACGATTAACGAATCGCTGGGACTTAACTGCTTAAATACAGCAAGGTATTTCACCATAATCGGATTTACCAGGCTATCTACGGTTCGTTTTTTCAATTCGCCAGAAATGCCCTTTTTAACCAATGTGCTGCTTTGATCTATTAAGCCCTGGGCACTATCAACTAAATTGACTGCAGCAATAGGGTTCATCATGCCAAAGGTGTCTTCCTCCATACTATCTAATGCATTATTTGAAGTAGAGTTGGATTTGCAGGCAAAAACCACACTTAAAAGGATAGGTAATAAATTTTTCATAACTCAGCCTTTCATCAATCAAAAAGCATGCGAACGGAAGGGCTGGACAACAAAATGTAAAAGCCTTCACAAAAAGATTCACATGTTACAGAAAAAGCAATACGTTTAAATGGATTTAATAATGTACTGATTGTGGCTCATTTAGCTTTGAGCAAAAAAGCGCTTAGCCTTAAAGCGCTTCATTTAGGTTGGTTATTTTGTAAAACCGGCTCAACATGATGTGATCGCGTATTCTTTGAAGGATTTGGGCACTTATGCTTCAAAATAGCAAAAAACCAGATTAAACGGTCTAAAATTAACAGCTTTTCGGACGTGATTGGCCAGTTTTTGGGTGGAGATTGCACGATTGTTTACTGCGATTACTTTTCAGGGCAGTTTTCAGTCGCTTTTTTTTGAGAAAATTTAAACCATGTACTTAAATGCTTGGTTATAAAATCATACCTCAGAAAAACAGATAACATGGAAAACGAAAACACAATGACCCGACGTAAAGCCCTGGGTGGCCTGGGTTTAGGACTTGCTGCAATTGCAGTTTCGCCGGTAGTAGGCGCAGCAGAAATGCCACTGGAAATGAACCCTTTAGGAAATGCACTTGAAGATCCGACTACAAAATATCCGAAGCCACCTTTTACGCATCAAAACCAACCTTGGCCGGCGCTTGCCAGTAAAATGAACCCGAGGCCGGACCATGGGGAAGAAAGCTATAAAGGTTCTGGCCGATTAATGGGAAGAAAGGCGCTTATTACCGGCGGAGACTCGGGAATGGGACGTGCAGCAGCCATTGCGTATGCCAGAGAGGGCGCCGATGTAGCGATAAACTACCTTCCGCAAGAAGAACCTGATGCAAAAGAAGTAGTGGCCCTGATAAAAAAAGCGGGCAGAAAGGCTGTGGCTATTCCCGGTGATATCCGTGACGAAGCATTTTGCCAGAAACTGGTTAGTGAAGCGGTGAAGCAACTTGGCGGGTTGGATATTGTGGTCAGCAACGCCGCACGCCAGCAGTCTACCGAATCGCTTTTGGATTTAACTACGGAGCAATTCGACTGGACGATTAAGACGAACATATATGCTCCTTTTTGGATTATCAAAGCTTCGATACCGCATTTAAAACCGGGCTCATCAATTATTGGAACAACCTCAGTTCAGGCTACAGATCCATCGCCAGATTTATTCGATTATGCGCAAACAAAGGCTGCCACCACTAATTTTGTGAAATCGCTGGCAAAGCAACTTGGCCCGAAAGGAATTAGGGTAAACGGAGTAGCACCGGGACCAATATGGACGCCGCTGCAAATGGGTGGAGGCTCGACACCGGAGAAGTTAAAGAATTTTGGCGGAGAAACACCGCTCGGCCGACCCGGACAACCTGCCGAACTGGCCTCGATATATGTACAACTGGCGGCTAATGATGCAAGTTTTTCAACGGGGCAAATTTACGGTGCAGCCGGTGGAAGTGGACAGCCGTAAGCCTGGTTCAGCTCCCGTAGATTTGAGGATCGCGAATTGGGTATGATAATTTATGCGACCCACAATTCGATGATTATCTGCTGTTAACCTGGGATAACGAAAAAATATCGTCATCTTGAGTGGAGTCGAAGGGTAGACAATTCTTTTATCCTTACAGAAAGTCTTCGACTCCGCTCAGACTGACAACTGACAGGCGGAATTAATAGCATTGCCGCCCATTCGGACCCCCGCTAGTCATGGTTACAAGCAACGCCTTTATTTCTCGTAAAAGCCTCACCCCTATTTGTTGCTCATAATCTTCTGCGCACGGTGAAGATTATCTGTAGCCTGTAAAATCTTGCCTTTCAATTTGGGGTTATAATTTGGATGTTTAGTCAAAAAGTCGGTTACTATTTGGTAGGCCTCATTACTTTGGTAGCCGTTAAATGTTGCGCCAAGCCACGATTGTGGGAAGAAAATATCGCCAGTTCGCTGAATTTCGGCCACCAATTCCAAACTTTTCGGCAAATAGGCAATTGAGGTTTGGTGCCTTAGCGGATGGTTAAGGTAAGCCAATGCGTAACTTACCCAAGCCTCTTTTTCTCTGTTTTTTTGGTCGGCAAGGCTTTCAAAGAATCGATTTCTTTCTGCAACATCGGTTGATAGCGCAGGCATTAAAAAACTGATCCTGTTTTTGCGTTCAACATTGGCTATTCTATCTCGCTGCACGGTTAAAAAGTTAGAAACGGTATCGCTTTTCAAAGCAAGGGTAAACGCCAGGCTGATGTAATCATCTTCGGTTAATTTAACGCCTGCGGGCGATTGCTGTGTGTGCCATATCTGGCGAAGGGTTGCACCTGCGGCACTGGTTAGATAAACATCTTGAAAGGTTTTAAAGAGTATTTTTTTGTTGTTCGCCTCAGGTTCCATTTGCATGCGCTGCCACAAAACCTGCTCTAACCTGGGTGCCAGCGATACTCGCTCGGCAGGCCGCATAAACGACCAGTAAATATTGCCGATATAACCTCCAAGCAAACGCAGGTTCATTTCATTTTTTTCTTTTTGAATGCCTGTGATCAAAAGCTCGAGTAACGAAGCTGGCTTTAACGACCTGCCGGATAACAAATTTTCGTAAAGATTGATATAGGCCGAGGCCCTTTCGAGCGGCGTTTTCAAGTTTACCAAATCTTCAATGCTATTAGAATCGATAGGAAATAAACCATAACCCAACGCATCTGTATTAAAGATTAAATATTTCGGTCGCGGTAGGTTTATGGCTTCCTTTATTTCAAGCTTCGCCGCATTCATAGCTACCTTTATATTTTCGCTTCTATCGGCATACACCAACGTAACTGTAAATACCTGTGGCCATACGGCCTGCTCGCCAAACTCCGGATGCTGTTGAATACTCAGTTGATCAATTTTTTCGCCACGATAGCTGATTTTGTAATCAAAAATCGGTCGGCCGGGGCTATTTACCCAAACCTTATTCCACTTGTTCAGGTCTTTTTCGGTATAAGTACTTAAAATACCAATCAAATCGTTCCAGGTGGCGTTGCCGTACGCATATTTCTTTAAGTAGCTACGAATTCCCTGTTGAAAGTTGTCTTTACCCATCAAAAGCTCAAGTTGTCGCATCATAATGGGCGCTTTATGATAAATGATATTACCATACATGGAACCTGCATCCTGCAAGTTATCAAGTTGTTGCCTAATGGCGTTGGCACCGAGTGTTCTATCAACACCGTAAGCGGCGGGGTAATGATCTTGCAGAAACTTGAGATCGAAAGTTTCTTTGCCCATCAGTTTCTCTGTTACTTTATCGGCCATAAAATTGGCAAAAACCTCTTTCATCCACACATCGTTAAACCAGTTCATGGTTACTAAATCTCCGAACCACATATGCGCAGTTTCGTGCGAAATTAAGTTCAGGCGGCCAATTAACTGATCTTTTGTAGCGCCGCCATCTAAAAACAAGCTCGATGCTTTATACTGAACAACCCCGGGATGCTCCATTCCGCCAAATTGAAAATCGGGAATGGCGGCAAAGCCGATTTTTTGAAAGGGAAAAGGAATGTTAGTCCATTGCTCGAGAAAATTAATGGCATCGCCATGCGCCTTAAAAATTGAATCGGTGCTTAGCTTAATTTTAACGCTGTCGGTTTCACGATGCAAAAACTCCTGATTGCGTGCTCCTACTTTTTGATTTACAGACAGGTATTTTCCGGCAGTAAACGAAAACAAATAAGTAGGTAAAAGATCCGAGTTGGCAAACTGGTAGGTTTGGGCGCCTCCATCAGCACTTATGTTTTTTAATTCGCCATTGGCCAAGGCTTTCCAACCTGCCGGAATGGTTAACGACAACAGAAACCTTGCCTTTAGGTTCGGCTGATCGAAGCAGGGAAAAGCACTTCTGGCATGATCGGGAACAAATAAAGCGTAAAGATATTCGGGATTTCTGTTCAATGAGCTGCTGCCCGCAATAAAATCGATCTCCACCGTATTCTCTCCTTTTTTAAGGTACTGTGCGGCCACAATTAAATGCTCATTCTGCAAATCCACGTCAGTTTTTTTACCGTTTACCACAATCTTCGACACCTGATTTGCGGCCTGTTTAAAGTCGATTTGCAGTGCTTCTTTAACGGCTTTTAACTGAAAGGTAAGCTGTTCGCGGCCTGTTATTTCTTCGCTTAAAGCAGCGGGAATATTAAAATGCAATTGGTATTGAACATTGCTGATAATACTGCTGCGCTTATGGGCCAACTGCTCAGAAACACCGTTTTCAACTAAAATTGATTGCTGTGCAATGCCGTTTGAGTGAAAGAAAAATAAAAGATATACAAATAGAACAAACGGTTTGAACATTGCGATTAATAGTTTGCGATTAAATAAGTTGATTGAATGAGGAGATCAAGACTGAAAAACATCACGCTAAAGATAATGATTATCTTCAAAAAAGCCGGCGCTAGGTTATTAAACGTCTTTAATTCGCTCGGACTATCAAGTCTGAACACCTACCGCACGATATACAAAGTAGTCCTTTGGGGCAATGATGATCGCCTTAAAAACGTCATTCATATTGATTTTTCGCTAAAAAAACCACCATCGACATTGCTATCATCTTTTTTGTTTACAGCTACTCACATTTTTTGCTAACCGAATGAATGGAACGCCAACTATGAGCGGCGGCGCTAATTACCTAAGCATCCTATGCATTCCGCTGGTTATGTCTCGCTGGCACATGCTATACGTATTGTAAGCCACCCACACAAAAATTGGTTGATAATTTTAAAATCCCTAGGAAAACCGAATATTTAGTACTTACTTTGCATTACAAAGTACTTTACAAAAAGAAGTTATTGAAAATGAATTTACGCAACGATAAAATTAAAGCACATGAAAACAACAGCGCAAAAGTTAAGGCAGCAGATCAAACTATACATCTGGACAATAATTGTTGGCCTGGCGTTAAGCGGTTTAACTGCTTTCCCGATTGAAACGGAGATGGAAATCCTGGTTCAGCATAACGCAGGCATGCAACCTTCACTTCAAAACTGGCTTAATACAGTGCACGGTGCAATTAAAACGACCAACATAAACTACCCTTTTTTGAGTTACGGCACCGATTGGTTGGCGTTTGCACATTTAATGCTTGCTATTCTTTTTCTAGGGCCATTGCGTAACCCGTTAAAAAACGAATGGATAATTGAGTTTGGCATAATCTGCTGTTTATCAATCATACCGTTGGCCTTAATTGCCGGGTATGTCCGCTCTATTCCGCTGTTTTGGCGATTTATCGATTGCGCTTTCGGCATCGTGGGCATTATTCCGCTTTTGCTTTGTTACCGAAATATACAGCAACTGAAAAGGCTTGAAACGAATTAACGAACATGGAATTTGTAGATAAAGGCTCAATTGTTAGAAAAATTTGGGGAAGCACCGACACTGTCCTTTTTATTTTTGCAGGTGCAGCAGCTGAATTTAGTTTAAATAAGGCGGTCGATTGGCTTTATTATACGGGAAAACTGCCTAAAAACCCATTGGAGCGATTATTTTCTACTGTTGGTTATGCTCAAAAAATAGTTTTCTCGGGCTTCGATGAGGCCAATGCAGCGATAGATCAAATTGCGATGATTCATAAACAGGTGGAAAATGCAAGAGGCACAAAAATACCCGATTGGGCCTACCGCGATGTGCTATTTATGTTGATCGATTACTCGATCAGATCTTTTGAATTATTGGAAAGAAAACTCAATTTAAACGAAAAAGAAGAAATCTTCGATACTTTTTACCGGGTTGGAAATCGGATGTGCATAGCCGGCTTGCCAGAAAATTTTAGCGCCTGGAAAGTTATGCATCAAAAACAGCTGGAAGAAGATTTAATTTGTAGCATTTTCTCAAAAGATCTGTTTATGCAATACAAAATACATCTGGGCGGGCTTCGATTTTATTTAATGCATAAAATACAGGCCAGGCTGGTGCCAAAAAGGGTAAACGAACTCTTAAACCTGGGCAAGAGCAACCTTATTGTCGTTATCCTTGCAGCTTATAAATTTTGCCGCTTTCTGCGCATCAACAAATTTTTGAGGAACATGATTTTACCCGCAAAGTACAAAGCGATGATAGCAAACCTGGAAGTTCATAAAAATCTGATTACAATAAGTTACAGAAGCCAAGTTTTTAAAAAAAAACGAAACCCTAAACGCAGATCCAATAGCTATAGGATTTTGTTTGGCGTCTTAAACCTCTCCCTTTTATTGGCGGTGGTTTCTGCGCTGTCTGTACATCCCTTCCGAAGAAGTCGGAAGGAAAAGCAAAGGCGTTGCTTTTAACCCAAACGTTTATTGGGGGAGGTGATAAACAGCAATGTGAATCCGATAGCTATACGATTTAATTTGGCAGGAAAATTTAAAGAAGTCAAGTTTTAAAAACTTGACTTCTTTGTAAAGCGTCAAAACCAAAAATTGCATTCCGTTATAACATTAAGCTTAAAGTTCGGCCAGCAGGGTTTTTATGGAAGCTCTTTTCTTGTAGTTTGGATCGAAGTGCACATATTTCACCTTTCCCGATTGATCGATAATGTAAGTGGCTGGCACCGGAAGGGTACGGCGGTTATTGCCATTGCTGTTGTTCAAATCGACACCAAAGCTTTTATATTTTGTAAAAGTTGCCTCATCCATCATAAAGTTTACGCCATAGGCTTTCATAATTTCATCGTTTTTATCGGAGATGATCGAGAATCCCGCTCCGGTTTTTTTAACGGTTTTGGCAATGTTTTCGGTAGTTTCTGGTGTTACCCCAACTACAAACGCTCCTTTTGCGGTAAGCAACTGCAACGAATCTTGAAGTGCTTTGACCTGCTTGTTGCAGTAAGGACACCACTGCCCACGATAAAAGAATAACACAACCGCCTTATTCGTTTTTAACAACGCTTTGAGGCTGGTCTTTTTCCCGTTTTGATCGATGCCACTAAATCCGGGAGCAACTGCACCGGCTTGTAAACCTTGTTGCGCCCTGGAATGAAGACCTAAAAAAACAACCAGCGCAATAAATAATACTAATTTCTTCATGATATTTAATTTTCTAGTTAGTCTCACGCCTTGAACATTCCTTACAAAGAGAGATCAGTTTTTATCTATTTTCTTTTCAATCTTTTGTTGTAAATCTTTTTTAAAGTCTTCGTCAAGCTGTAGTTCTTCAGGTTTATATTTGGTGAACAGGTGGTTAATTAGCAGGCTTTGTTGTTCGAAAGTTCTGCACACGGAACAGCCAGCCAGGTGAATTTTAAGCTGCAAAGCCTCGGAAGCGGTAATTTCGGTCAGCGTTTTTTTTTCGATCAAAAAAGTAGCCTGCTTACAATTGTAGATAATCTTTTTTAATGCACCTTTCATAATCAGTTCCAATGTTTTTGAAGGCAGGCCCTCAGGTTAAGTTTTGTTCGGTGCATAATTACCCAGAAGTTGGAATCGCTAAGGTTTAGCGTTGCACAAATTTTTGCCGATGCCAAATCATCGATATGTTTCATTGAAAAAACCGAAAACCACAAGGCGGGCAACTTCTTCAAACAATCATCAAGAATGAGCCCCAGTTCTTTCACAAGCAAGGGGTTTTCTGCATCGAGGCCAAACGCCTGGGGTTCATGGCTGGTATTCCAATGGCCGCTGTCACTTTCGAAAAAATCCCGTTGTTCATTTTCTGCATTTCCAAGCTCCCGTAGCTTCTTCGACGACTGTTTTCTGTAAAAATCTGCAATTTTGTTCTTTATTATTGCGGTTAACCAGGTTTTTTCGTTGCTCCTTCCTTCAAACTTCGATAGTTGTTGCAAGGCAGCCAAAAAAGTATCTTGCACCAAATCCCTTGCAACTTCTTCATCCCTTAATCTCATCATGGCGAAGTGATAGAGGTAATCGGCATATTTTTCTACCCAGGTAATGGGGCTAAGCTTCTGCCCATCAACTATTTCTGCTGTTACAGTTTTGTCTTCATTCATATTTTGATTACATTGTTAAATTCAACAATAACCCAAGTTAACAAACGATTAGTCGTAAACGAATCTATTTCCTTACATAATTTTTGTAAGGAAAGGCAAAGCGGGGCGACGAAGGGTAAATAATTGCGGCGGCAAGTGCTACTGAGACAACAAAAATGTGAATGTGTAACGCCAGTACCAACTAAAAAATTATGAAGGAAATAAAGGAAAAACATTCACTGCTGATGCGATGGACACATTGGGTCAATTTCCCGGTGCTTGCCATTATGATATGGAGTGGCTTGTTTATTTACTGGGCGAATGATGCTTACGGGATTTCGATATTCGGTTTCAGTTTAATTAAGTTTTTTCCGCAGTGGTTTTATCAGTATTTTCATATTCCGCACAGGCTTGCTGAGGGCATGGCATTTCACTTCTTTTTTATGTGGTTTTTTGCAATTAATGGGCTGCTCTACATTATTTATACCCTCTACTCGGGCGCATGGCGAGAACTTGTGCCTAAAAGAAATTCGTTTAGGGAAGCCTGGCAAGTGCTGCTTTACGATTTGCATATCGGCAAAACCACTCCTCCGCAAAACAAGTACAATGCAGCGCAGCGAATCGCCTATACGGCCATTATATTAATGGGCGCCGGCTCGCTAATTACGGGGCTGGCTATTTATAAGCCTGTGCAATTTTTCTGGCTTTGCTGGCTCTGCGGAGGCTATCATCTGGCAAGGATTTTCCATTTTGCGCTAACTATTGGCTATGTGCTTTTCTTTATGGTACACATTATTCAGGTGATTTTGGCCGGATGGAATAATTTCAGATCGGTAATATCGGGCTTCGAAGTTGTAGAAAGCGAAGCGAGTATAAGTAAAAAGGAAACAGAAAAACTACCAGAAAATGGAACCGGAGAACAAAAAGAAGACTAAAGCACCACTTACAATTGAGCAGAAAATAAAACGCCGCAACTTTATTTCGTTCGGCGCATTTTTTGCATTAAGTGGTGGCGCATTTGCGGGTTGGAAGTGGCTGCTCGATGCACCAAACGAAACACCGGGCATTACGGCCGGAACCAGGAAACCTTTAAGAAAAGCCTTAAACAAAACGGAACTTTTCTTCCGTAATCTTTTCAGCAACAAACATCTGGCAAAAACATATCCGAAAGAAAGAGCGGTTAAAAACGTTCGCGTAAATGGCTTAATCGGCATTAGTGATGATAAAAATTTTGACGCATCGACGTGGAAGTTGGAAGTGGAAATCGGTTTGGCAAAACCAATGCACATTGGAATTGAGGAGATTATGGCCCTACCGAGAACAGAAATTATCTTCGATTTTAAATGTGTTGAGGGCTGGGATCAAATTCAGCATTGGGCAGGTGTAAAAATGAAGGATTTCATTGCGCATTATGGTCTCAATGAGCTTGCCGAGAAAGGTTATATGGGCCTGGAAACACCAAATGGCCGTTATTATGTTGGGCTTGAAAAAGACAGCGTTTTGCACCCACAAACCATACTGGCGTATGAAATGAACGGCCAACCGCTAAGCATTAATCACGGTGCTCCGTTAAGGTTGATTATTCCGGTGAAATACGGCATTAAAAACTTAAAGCGAATAGGCAAAATGTATTTCAGTAGCGCCCGCCCGAGAGATTACTGGGCAAAACGGGGCTACGATTACTACTCGGGGTTATAAGGGTGTTGTCATGTTGAACGCCCGCCTGAACGGGCGGTTGCTCATAATACTTTCGCAGCAAAATAGCCGCTTTGGAACACTTCGTACTGCTATATGTAAGCCTAATTGACCACATAGAAACATAGAACACATAGCTTAGCCATTAAACTCTATGTTCCCTATGTGCCTATGTGGTCGAAAATTTATATCGCAAGCGGGTAACGTCAGTTACATTGATTTTTATTCAATAAATTAGAACTGCCATTGACGTTGCTGTTAGACCTGACGCCGCAAAATAGCCGCTTTGGAACATTTCGTATTTGTGTATGTAAGCCTATAATTGACCACATAGAAACATAGAACACATAGCTTAGCCGTAAAGATCTATGTTCCCTATGTGCCTATGTGGTCGGAAATTTGTAAGCAAGCATTAACGTCACCTACATTGATTTTTATCGAATAGATTAGAATTGACGTTGCTGTTAGACCTGATGCAGCAAAATAGCCGCTTTGGAACACTTCGTATTTGTGTATGTAAGCCTATAATTGACCACATAGAAACATAGAATACATAGCTTAGCCATTAAACTCTATGTTTTCTATGTGCCTATGTGGTCGAAAATTTGTAAGCAAGCATTAACGTCACTTACATTAATTTTATCCAATAAATTAGACTGCCATTGACGTTGTTATTAGACTGATGCTGCAAAATAGCCGCTTTGGAACACTTCATATTGCTATATGTAAGCCTATAATTGACCACATAGAAACATAGAACACATAACTTAGCCGTAAAGATCTATGTTCCCTATGTGCCTATGTGGTCGAAAATTTGTAAGCAAGCATTACTGCAACTTTACCCAAATGAAACATAATGTGCATCAGTTTGTTTATTACTTAAAGGAATAAATCATCAAACTAATCATACATTTCACCCTCACATTCTGCCCGTTAATGACCAACATTCAATCGCATTTTCTATCGCCATTAATAGCCTATATCAATAGCTTCGCCCCTGTTTCGCCGGGCTTAATTAAAGAGTACAATGCGTTTTGCCAACCTTTGCTGGCAAAAAAAAATAAGTTTATCCTTTCTCCACTGGATTATAATGCCTCGGTTTACTTTTTAACGAAGGGATTGGTAAGGGGGTTTATTCGCGATGGCGACAAGGACATTACAACCTGGTTCAGTACTGGAAACGAAATTATCGGCGCAATACGCGATCCGGAAGGGCCTGGACATCACTCGCTAGAATATCTTCAGGCTTTGGAAGACTGCGAACTAATCGAAATTCCATACACACTTATCGAATCGACGTTCGAAAAGTTTCCGGAAGGCCCACAAATTGGCAGAAAGTTATTTGCGCTAAAATATTATGCAGCTTCTGAACGGGCTTTTCTGGCCCGAATTCCGAACGCGGCAGATCGGTACCATCACTTTTTAAAGGTGAGCAATCTGGATCTCAACCGAATCCCCATCCGCCACCTGTCGAGTTATTTGGGAATGAGGTTAGAAACTTTAAGTAGAATTAGGGGAAGAAAGGACTAGGTGAACGACTCTTAAGCTTATGTTTTGCAAGGGGTTGACAAAAATAGATGACTATGGGCTTCGTATCATTTTTGATTTGTTGAAACCAAGTATGTTTACTATTGTTTAGCTTCTAACAGTTCGGTATTCAGTTAGTTACGCGCTGTTATCATCATCAAACTAACAACATGAAACAAAACAAAACGCAGCTTACCCCGGAAGAAAAGAAACTTTTTGGCGATTTAATGCCTGAAGATTTGGAAGAAGTTATTCACTCGGGTTTCAACAGAAGACATTTCGTAAAATTAATGGGGCTAGCTACAGCGGGGCTCCTTGCTAGTCACCTTATTGGTGCGGAGCAACTTTTTGCACGTTCGCTTGATTTGGAAGAAATTCCTGATTTGATACCCGAGGCGATTGAAAATGGCGTTACGGTGAACTTTAAGGTGAACTCGAGCTTAAGCAAAGTAACGGTTGATTCGAGAATGACCTTGCTTGATACTTTACGTGAACGGATTGGCTTAACGGGATCGAAAAAGGGTTGCGACCATGGGCAATGTGGTGCATGTACGGTAATTGTAGATGGAAACAGAGTGCTTTCGTGCCTTACACTGGCGGCAAGCTGCGAAGGAAAATCTGTAATCACAATTGAAGGGCTTGCAAAAGAAAACGAGCTCAACCCTATGCAAAGTGCATTTTTGAAACACGATGGTTTTCAATGTGGTTTTTGTACGCCGGGACAAATTTGTTCGGCGGTGGCGCTGATGAAAGAGGCAAAAGAAGGACAGGCAAGCTTCATAACTAAAGATATACGCGAGCACCGACAAGGGATTATGCTATCTGAAGAGGAAATTTCGGAACGGATGTCGGGCAATATTTGCCGATGTGGGGCCTATCCAAACATTGTAGCTGCCATAAAAGAGGCACAAAGCGGCAAAAGTATTGAACAAAGTTGGCTTTTTGCCGGTTAATCTGAACATTGAAGCGATATGACACCATTTAAATTTTCGATAGCAGACAATCCGACTGCCGCAATTGCCGCCCTTACTAAAAATGACCATGCTGCATTTTTGGGCGGCGGAACAAATCTTCTCGATTTGATGAAAGAGCATGTTACAAACCCAACGGAGATTGTTGATTTAGGCAAGTTGGCGTTTAAGGAGATTAAAAATACCAGTTCTGGCATTAGTTTAGGCGCACTGGCAAAAAATACGGATACGGCAAATCATCCCACAATTAGAAAAGATTATCCCTTGCTTAGTAAGGCTATATTGGCTGGTGCATCGGCACAAATCCGAAACATGGCCACCAATGGCGGCAACCTGTTACAGCGAACACGGTGCAGTTACTTTTACGATATTGCCATGCCATGTAATAAACGGCAGCCTGGTAGCGGTTGTGCTGCCATTGATGGATTTAACAGAATGCATGCCGTATTTGGATGGTCGGATAAGTGTGTTGCGGTATATCCCTCAGATATGGCCGTGGCCCTTTCGGCCTTAAATGCATCGGTTAAGGTAATGGCGCAAAACAGTACAGAGCGCACTATTGCCATTCATGATTTCCACCTATTGCCCAACGATCATCCCGAAAAGGATAACAGTTTAAAACATGGTGAGTTGATCACTTCGATCGAAATTCCCAAAAACAACTTCGCAGAACATTCCGCCTATATCAAGGTAAGAGATCGAAATTCTTATGCCTTTGCACTTGTTTCGGTTGCGGTTGGTTTAGAGATGAACGGAAACGTAATTAAAGCTGCTAACATCTCAATGGGTGGGGTTGCGCACAAACCCTGGCGGGCAACAAACGCTGAACAGGCTTTAGTTGGCAAAGCGGCCGTTTTAGCCAATTTTGAGAAAGCTGCCGAAGCGGAAATGCGCTTGGCAAGGCCATTATCGCACAACAAATTTAAAATCGAAATGGGCAAAAACACCTTAATTAATGCACTTGAAGCCGCCTATAAAGGTTAAATCATCAAAAACTATGGAAGATAGCAACAAAGCAATTGGCAAGGGAATCGACCGAATTGATGGGATCTTAAAAATAACTGGCAAGGCCGCTTACGCCACCGATTATCCGGCAACTAAAATGGCTTATGCCGTGCTGTTTAAAAGCACCATTGCCTCAGGAAAAATAGTAAAAATAGATGCCAGCAGTGCAGAAAAGGCACCGGGTGTTTTAAAGGTTATTACGCACGAAAATGCGCCTAAGTTAAACGAAAAAGGGGGTTTAAGGGGCGGCGCATTATTGCAGGGGCCAGAAATTAAATTTTATGGCCAGCATATTGGCATTGTCGTAGCCGAAACATTTGAGCAGGCTACGCTTGCGGCACACCTGATAAAAGTTGATTATCAGCAGAAAGCAAATGAGAAAACCGATTTCGAAAAGAATGCACAAACGCCTGAAATGCCCAAGGGTAAAGAGCTGCAAGATTTGGTGAGGGGTGCCGGGAAATCGGCCATTGAACTGGCCGAAGTAAAAATTGAAGAACAGTACGAAACACCAATCGAACACCATCATCCGATGGAGCCACACGCCACGGTTGCAGTGTGGGAAGGCGAAAATGTTACCCTTTACAATGGTTCGCAAATTATCAATGGTGCGCAAAACTCAGCAGCAGCTACATTAAATCTTAAGCCAGAGCAGGTACGGATTATCTCACCCTATATTGGCGGTGGCTTCGGCTCAAAGGGCGGGCAATGGGCTAATCTTGCGCTCGCCGCGGTGGCTGCTAAAATGGTTAACCGACCTGTAAAACTTGCGTTAACAAGGCAACAGATGTTTAATTCGGTAGGGCTTCGCCAACGAAATATTCAAAAACTGACGCTTGGCGCAACTAAAGAGGGAAAACTGACCACGCTTGCACATGAAATTATTTCGCATACCGCGATAGACGATGAGTACATAGAGCCCTGCGGCGATTGCTCTAAAATTATGTACGAGGTGCCAAACTCGTTAATCAGCTACCGTTCTGTTCCGTTAAATATGATCCTGCCAACCTACACCCGCGGTCCCGGAAAATCGACCGGGAGTTTTGCCCTTGAATCGGCAATGGATGAGCTGGCCTACAAACTCAACATGGACCCGATTGAATTAAGGATAAAAAACGAGCCTAAAAAAGATCCATCTAACGGAAAGCCCTGGAGTTCGAGAACTACGGTACAGTGTTTAAGGGAAGGCGCAAAAGCGTTTGGATGGGATAAAAGAAAATCGGAGCCTGGAACGAATAAAATTGGCGACGACCTTATTGGTTATGGTGTGGCTTGCGGAACTTACCCGGCACGCCAAAGAGATAGTTCTGCTATAATAAAAATGAACCGTAAAAATGGGCAAGTGTTTGCCACTGTTGAGCTTGCGGCATCCGATCTGGGCACTGGTACGCATACCATTTTAGCGCAAACTGCCGCCGATGGACTGGGTGTGCCTGTAGCGCAGATTACCGTTAAGATTGGCGATTCGAGCCTCCCTCCCGCTGCCGGTTCGGTAGGTTCGGTTGGTGCTTCTAGTTTTGCAAATGCAGTAAATGATGCCTGCAACAAAATTACCGATGAACTCATGGCGAAATCGGGCAAACAGTTTTTTGTTCGGCCAACCGCAAGCCAGCTAATGGTTTCGGAACAGATTAGTGCTTTCGAAACCCGATCAGACTCAAAAGCCCCAACTGAGGCCGAAAAATATTCTTGCCATAGTTTCAATGCAAATTTTGCTGAAGTGAGGATAAACAGCCTTACGGGAATGGTAAAAGTAACCCGATTTTTAGCGGTAACAGGTGCAGGGAAAATCCTAAACCCTAAAACAGCCAGATCACAAATCATCGGCGGAAATGTTTGGGGAATCGGCATGGCACTTACTGAAGAATCGGTTGTTGATGCCCGATTTGGAAACTTTGCAACCCGCTCTTTTGCCGATTACCATGTGCCGGCTAACCTGGATGTTGGCAAGTTAGATGCCATGTTTATTAATGAAATTGATTTAATACCAAACACGATGGGTGTAAAGGGAATTGGCGAAGTTGGAATTGTAGGCGTTGCAGCAGCAATTGCAAATGCGGTGTTTAACGCAACAGGAAAAAGAATCCGCTCGCTACCGATTACTCCGGATAAACTGCTTTAATATAGCGATAAACACGCTTCCTCGATTTTTGGGCACAATTTCAAAAAAGTGCCCAAAAACGAGGCTAATAGAAATATTTATTGGCTGGTATCAGACATAGCGATCAATACCGCCCCGACAACCATCACCGTTCCACCTACTACAATTTGCCAGGTCAATTTTTCTTTAAGGAAGATAATTGATAATACAATCGCGATAACGAGCGACATTCTTTCTATTGTTGCTACATAGGAAGCTGGTCCCATTGACAAGGCTTTGTAAGAAAAAAGGGTTGACAGCGAAGTAAATACGCCCGCCATCAAAAGAAAAATCCAGGCATTTTTTTCGATACCTTTCCACGAACTAAAATTTCCCTGAACGAGCACCACGCCCCACGTAATTAACAAAATGATAATGGCCTGAATAGCAAACGCCAAACTCGAATCGACGTTTTTTAGCCCAGCCTTGGTTAATACAATTACAAGTGCTGCCGATACAGCGGCCAAAACAGCCCATAAAATCCACATAAATTTCTTTTTTTTATACCTAACAACAGAACCGCCAAAAGGATTGTAACAAACGAAACATACATTATTGAAGTGGCGGTTTGGTAAAACCTTCGTTATTCATTTTATGTTGATAGGAATATGCAAACCTTAAGGCTTCTGTCACTTTTCATTTCCTTTTGCTGCCTCGTTTCAAGCGTAAATGGCCAGATTCCGTCAAAACAAGCCTGGTTATTTTGGAGTCATAGCCAAAAGTTGAATGAAAAGTTTGATATTCTTGCCGATGTACAGATTCGTTCGGACAATGATATCCGTTATGTTTCTACGCTTTTGGTACGTGGGGCACTGGCCTACAGTTTGAACGATAATAACTCAATTGCGTTGGGCTATGCGCACAAAAGCGATTGGACTGAAACAGGAAAAAGTTTTGAGCATGATATTGAACACCGGATTTATCAGCAATACCAGCTGGAACTGCAGGTAAAAAAAATGGAACTGGAGCTAAGGGGGCGTTTTGAACAGCGCTTTATCAAGGAATCGGATTTTGAGTTCTCTATGAGGGCGAGGGCATTTCTAGGCTTAACCTTTCCTATATGGGCGAATGAAGATTTTTCGTCGGGATGGTTTGGAGGCTTGCAGAACGAGATCTTTTTTAATGTATTTAAGAAAGAAAATGCCAACCACCATTTTTTTGATCAAAACCGCCCTTTTGTTTCTTTAGGATATCGTTTTAATAAAAAAATGGAGACCACCTTTGATTATGGCAAACTTGCAGACCAGCAGGAAATGAAACGGGGATTTACTGACGTTTTTAGGCTTACTTTAAATACCAGCTTTTAATTTTGAAGAAATTATTTACAATAAACACTTTTTTAAAGCGCAAATAGTTGATTTTTAGGCAAACTAAACTTGAGCTACACTAAAAAAATGCCTGGCAAATATCTTTTTGACTGGTAAAATAAAATTCAACACGACTGCAGATTATTGAACAATAACCCCAAAAAATTGTTACTGTGATTAAATATGCAGCTCGAAACAGAAATACTGATTATTGGTGGTGGCCTTGCCGGGCTTACCGCAGCGCTACATTTACAAAAAGCCAACCTCAAGGTAATCCTAATTGAGAAAAAGCCCTACCCCAACCATAAAGTTTGTGGCGAATATGTTTCGAACGAGGTTTTGCCGTACCTGAATTGGCTGGGCATTTCGTTTAGTTCGCTTAAACCAACGGCAATAGCCAATTTACAGCTCACCTCGGTTTCGGGCGGCAGCATGACGTCGAAGTTGCCGTTAGGGGGTTTCGGCTTAAGCAGATACGCCATGGATAACTTCCTTTACGAAGAACTTTTAAAAAGAAATGTGAACATTATTTACGATACCGTTAGCGATGTAAGCTTTACAAATGATGCTTTCAGTGTTGAAACCACCTCCGGAAAACGGTTTCGGGCCAAACAGGTAATTGGCGCTTTCGGAAAGCGATCGTCCGTTGATGCCAAGCTCGGTCGCGGTTTTATGCAGCAGAAGTCGCCTTACTTGGCAGTAAAGGCCCATTATCGTGGTAATTTTACATCGAATCTAGTCAGCTTACATAACTTCAGCGGCGGTTATTGTGGCGTTTCATTTGTTGAGAACCAAGATATTAACATTTGTTATCTTACAGATTACGAAAGCTTTAAACAACACAAAAACTTGATGAGCTTTCAACAGGATGTGCTTTATAAAAACAAGTTTTTGAAGCAGATTCTCGAAAATTCGGAAATGGTTTTTGAAGCGCCGTTAACAATTAGCCAAATTTCTTTTGAACCAAAAGAACCCTTTTCGAACCACATTTTAATGGTGGGCGATACGGCGGGAATGATTCATCCGCTTTGCGGAAACGGAATGGCCATGGCTATTCACAGTGCAAAAATCGCCTCAGAATTGATTGTGAATTTTTTGGGGAGCAAAAGCTGTTCGCGGGAGGAAATGGAGGTTCAATATGCAAAACATTGGAACAACACTTTTAAATCGCGACTGAGAACGGGCAGAATCTTATCGTCGGTACTTAAAAACACCACAATTCAATCAGCTGCAATGAACACGCTAACGACAATGCCGTTTTTGCTAAGCCAAATCATCAAAATGACACACGGAAAACCGATTACAATTCCCTCATAAATGCCGATAGATACGAGACACAGAAGTTCTGCCCCCGAAATAATGGACGATTTTAACATGGAAGGAGAAATCCTTACTGATGCTTTGGATAAAATTGCAGCCATTAATAAGCTCCTCGGCGGCAACAGCGTAACCTTAAATGGAATTAACGTGTTGTTGAGCGGCAGAGCGCCCGGAAAAGTTAGGATTACGGACGTGGGTTGCGGAAACGGGGCCATGTTGCGAATGCTTGCTGATTATGCCAAAAGAAAAAACCTCAATTTTGAGCTGAAAGGGATCGACGCTAATCAATGCACCATCGATCACGCAAAAAGCCTGTCATCAGCCTATCCAAATATCAGCTACCAATGCACGGATATTTTTGCCGAAAATGCAGAAGCATTAACTTGCGATGTGATGCTTTTTACGCTTACACTTCACCATTTTACCGATAGCGAAATTGTAAATCTGTTGAGCAGCCTTAAAAGCTCGGTTCGCATTGGCATTGTTGTAAACGATTTGGAAAGAAGTGCCCTCGCCTACCGTTTATTTACGGCATTGAGTTATGTATTTAAGCTCAACGATATGTCGCGTGAAGATGGATTGGTGTCTATATTACGTGGATTTAAGAGAAAAGATTTGGTTAAATACGAAAAAGAAATGAATATGGGCGCCGCTTACATCAGGTGGAAATGGGCTTTCAGATATTTATGGGTTATAAAAACACAATGAGCGTAAAAATAAAAACAGTAAGTAATGCCCTGCCGGCTTTTTCGAGAACAACGCCCGAGATTTTGCCTTTTTTAGACGTTTGGTTAACCGGGCAGGATGAGCGTTTTGTTAGAAAAGTGAAGAAAATATTTGAAGGTGCAGCGGTAGATCAGCGCTACTCGATAATGTCGCCCGAAGAAGTATTTAGCGATTTAAGTTTTGAAGAGCGCAACAACATTTACATTCGCGAAAGCATTGCACTTGGCAGCGAGTGTGTTACCACTGCACTGGAAAAAGCGGGTTGGAAACCCACCGATCTCGATTTTATTATCACCGTAAGCTGCACCGGAATTATGATTCCTTCTTTGGATGCTTACCTGATTAATAAGCTTGGCCTTCGGCATGATATTGTGCGCCTGCCTGTTACTGAAATGGGCTGCGCTGCAGGGGTATCGGGAATGATTTACGCCAACAACTTTTTAAAGGCGAACCCGGGTAAGCGGGCCGCCGTCGTAGCGGTTGAATCGCCAACGGCTACGTTTCAACTGAACGATTTTTCGATGGCAAACATTGTAAGCGCCGCAATTTTTGGCGATGGAGCGGCCTGTGTTTTGCTAAGTTCTGACGCCGACGATGATGGCCCCGAGATTTTAGCAGCAGAAATGTACCATTTTTACAATGCAGAGGAAATGATGGGGTTTAAGCTCACAAACACCGGCTTACAAATGGTGCTGGATGTGGAAGTACCAGAAACGATTGCTACGCATTTCCCGGAAATTATACATCCCTTTTTGGCAAAAAACGAATTGAAAATTGATGATATCGATCACCTGATCTTCCACCCGGGAGGAAAAAAAATAATTCAGGTTGTTGAAGAACTTTTTGGCGAACTGGGCAAAAATATCGATCAAACGAAAGAAGTATTAAGGCAATATGGCAACATGAGCAGCGCGACCGTGCTTTATGTACTGCAACGGTTTTTAAACAATGCGCCATCGCCGGGAGAAAAAGGTTTGATGCTGAGTTTTGGGCCGGGCTTTTCTGCGCAACGAATTCTTTTAAAGTGGTAACATGGAAAAGGCCGAAATTTTAAATAAACTTCCTTATGGTAAGGGTTTTCTGTTTGTTGATGACTTGTTGAGCATTGATGAAACGGGTGTTACAGGCAGTTACACTTATTCGGAAACATTACCATTTTACGAAAGCCATTTTACCGGCTTTCCGGTTACGCCGGCCGTAATACTTACAGAAACCATGGCTCAGATTGGTTTGGTGTGCTTAGGCATTTATCTGCTGAGGGATAGGGCGATGGACAACAATTTTTCGGTGGTAATGACTTCGAGCGCAATAGATTTTATAAAACCTGTTTTCCCGGGCGAAAAGGTAGTAGTTACCAGCGAGAAAGTTTACTTTAGATTTAATAAGTTAAGCTGTAAGGTAAAAATGGAAAATGCAAATGGCGAAACGGTTTGTAAGGGAAATATTTCGGGCATGTTAATAGTTAAATCGGATGATTGAAAACAGGGTTGTTATCACAGGATTGGGCGTTTGCGCACCAAATGGAACAACGGTTTCTGATTTTACCCATGCCATAAAACATGGCATTTCGGGCGTGCGGCATCAGCCTGAGCTAGAGCGCCTCGGCTTCTCTTGCAAAATTGCCGCAGCGCCGGAAATAGATGAAAACCGGGTGCAGCAATATTTTACGCCACTGGAAATGAAGAGCTTGGATAGCCCGGGGATTGTGTATGGGGTTATTGCTGGCCTCGACGCCTGGAAAGATGCAGGGCTGGAACCTGCGGATAGGAATGAACCGGATTGGGAAAGCGGAACGATATTCGGCACGGGAACCTCTGGAATTGACAAGTTTAGATGGGCTATAAACAGAATAGACGAGCTTCAGATTCGAAAGCTGGGCAGTACGGTAGTAGCGCAAACGATGGCCAGCGGAGTGAGCGCTTTTATTAGCGGCAAACTGGGGATGGGAAATTGGGTAACTACAAACTCATCGGCCTGCGCTACAGGCACCGAAAGCATTTTAATGGCCTTTGAACACATTAAATCGGGAAAGGCGAAACGGATGCTGGCAGGAAGCACAAGCGACAGCGGGCCATACATTTGGGGCGGTTTTGATGCGATGAAAGTATGTACGTTTAAGCATAATGGCCAACCGGAAAAGGGAAGCCGCCCAATGAGCGCCACGGCGAGCGGTTTTGTACCGGGCAGTGGTGCGGGTGCAATGGTTCTCGAATCGCTGGAAAGTGCAATAGCCCGGGGGGCAAAAATATATGCTGAAATTATTGGTGGCCACACCAATTCGGGCGGGCAACGGGGTTCGGGTACCATGACGGCGCCAAACCCGCAAGCGGTTCAACGCTGCATTGTTAAGGCTGTTGAAAGTGCTGGCATTGGGCCTGACGAAATTGAAGTGATTAACGGCCATTTAACTGCGACAGCAAAAGATGCGCTTGAAATTGAAAATTGGAAAGGGGCATTGGGCTGTTCGGCGGATCATTTTCCTTACATCAACTCGTTAAAGGGAATGGTTGGGCATTGCATCAGCGCCGCAGGAAGTATAGAATGCGTAGCTTCGGTTTTGCAGCTTCATGAGGGATTTATTTTCGGGAATGTAAATTGTGAGGATCTAAATCCTGAAATAAATGCGTTGATAGCAAAAAATCGCGTACCCGTAAAGCTGATTAACAAAAGGTTCAATGTATTGGCGAAAGCAAGTTTCGGTTTCGGTGATGTTAACGCATGTATCATTTTAAAACGATTTGAAAATGGATAAAGTAGAAATTATCGGTGCACTGAAAGAAATTATTTCGCCGTATACGGAGGAACATGCTGTTCTGGAAAATATAAACGACAACACCGATTTTATCGCGGATTTGAAGATAAACTCAGCCAACCTCGTCGATATTGTGTTGGATATAGAAGAAAAATTTGGCATTACGATAGACAACGATGCCATGGGGAAGATGTTGACAGTTAGCGCAACGATCGAAATTATAAATGAAAGATTAGCGGGCGATGTTGGGCAATGATGTAGTTGATTTGGCCCTCGCCAGGAACCAAAGCAATTGGAGGCGTCCAAATTATCTAACAAAAATCTTCTCGGCTAATGAACAAAAGCTGGTTTATGAAGCTGAAAACCCGGATGTGGTGGTATGGCTGTTGTGGAGCATGAAGGAGGCGGCGTATAAGGTTGTAAATCGTAAAACGGGCCAGCGGTTGTATAATCCACTGGCTTTTGCGTGTGCTTTTAATTTAGGTAAAAACCATTGCCACGGAACTGTGCGTTTTGGGGATGAATGTTTTGCAACTGAATCTTCAATCACTTCGGAGGCAGTTCATACGCTCTGCGTTCAAAAAGACATTTCGTTTAAAGATGTTCGGATTGTATTTGGTGCAAATCGCCCCGATTACCGGCAGGTTTTCAACGAAAACCATAACCATTTAAGGTTGGCGAAAAACGCCGACAGGTTACCCGAAATCTATGATTTGATCAGCAATGTACGTCACCCTGCTTCGGTAAGTCATCACGGACGTTACCTTTGGCTCGCTTACCCCTCGCAAATGGGAACTAATTTGTAATGAATTGATAAACTGATCCTTTTTCGCCCGCCAGCATTACGCTTTTGCCATTTTTTGCTTTCTGAACGGCGTTAAAGCTGTGATCGGAAATGTGTTTCCAGTGCTGTCCGCCATCGGTTGAAACATCCGTTCCGGAGGTTCCGGTAGCAACGAGCGTATTCGCATTGATGAAGCACACGCCCGAACGGTAGCCGAATACAGGTGTAGCGGGCTTTTGCCAGGTTCTGCCGCCATCGTTAGTTAGTAAGACATTGTTGGCGTTTTCTTTGTCTTTTACATAATTGCCGCCGACAACAATGCCGTTCTTGGCATTTAAAAAATCCATCGAAAAGGGCCCGGTTGTACTTTCGCCTTGCCAAATCGGGCATTTGAAGCGCTGCCAGTGCTTTCCATAATCGGCCGAATAATAAATGTTAGAAACCATTCCGCCGGTAGCGATCCAAACCCGTCCGCCGGGCAAGGTTTTGATAGTTGTTCCGCTTGCGGCAAAACCAGCTTCACCTTTGGCCATTGGCATGGTTAAGTTTGCTGAAATGTTTGCCCACGTTGCCCCTGCATCTTCGGTTTTCAACAACTGCATTTTGTCGTTTATCGGATCGCCAAAAATGATGGCTTTATTTTTATCCCAAAAACCCAATCCATCTAAAAAAATTGCCGAGTCGAGGTTTTTATAGTGTTCCGTCCATGTTTTGCCGCCATCTATTGTTTTCAAAATATAGGCGGGCGAGCCTGCATTAACCGCTACCGCCTGGTTTTCATCAAACGCCTCAATGTCCCTAAAATCGAGCTTTTCGTAGCCTTCGGGTTTCATCCATGTCCAGGTTTTGCCGCCATCAACGGTTTTGCCAACGGTTCCGTTGCTGCCGCTAACCCATGTAACGCGATCGGAAACTACAGATAAGCCCCGCAAGCTTGTTTTAACATTTTCGCTTAATGGCTTAAAGGTGTACGATTGCGCAGCGCAAAAAAAAGGTGCCATTAACAGGCACCAAATTAATTTTTTCATGTAAATTATTTAACTCGTCTAAAGGTTTCCGACCGGCCTAAAAGTGAAATACCAATGTAGCCTCTAATGTTTAGTATATCGTTGCCTTTTAATGTCATGTTGCAGCTATAGGTTTTGCCGCTTTTCGGGTCGTAAATGGTACCATCAGTCCATTTTCCATCTTCATAAACAAAATCCTTTAAGATTTCGAGATTTAACAACGGTCTTTTTTGAAGTCTTTCTTCTGGATTTTTCGCATCTAGTTTTGGTTTTCCATTTAAGTTTGGCTCTTTCATCCAAGCGAGCTTTCCGTAATATTTATCGCCTTTTTTATAAATCTCAATTTGCCCCTCTCCGGATGGATTTAGCCATTTACCTACAATAGCATCTTTGTTTTGTGCAAATACGGAAAATGAAGCCGCTACGAAGAGCAGCATTAAAATTGGAAACTTTCTCATGTTTTTATTTCTAGTTAGTTTTTAAAGGTACAAATTTGACTTTAATAACAAATGTTAAATAAAGCTAAAAAGCACGGAAAGGTATAAGGCATTGAAAATTGCAGGCACTAGGTTATTAAATGCAAGTGCCAGGTTATTAAATGAAAGTGCCAGGTTATTAAATGCAAGTGCCAGGTTATTAAATGCAGGTGCCAGGTTATTAAATGTAAGTGCCAGGTTATTAAATGCAGGTGCCAGGTTATTAAATGTAAGTGCCAGGTTATTAAATGTAGGTGCTAGGTTATTAAATGCAAGTGCCAGGTTATTAAATGTAAGTGCTAGGTTATTAAATGTAAGTGCTAGGTTTTTAAATGCAAGTGCCAGGTTATTAAATGTAAGTGCTAGGTTATTAAATGTAAGTACTAGGTTATTAAATGTAGGTGCTAGGTTATTAAATGAAAGTGCTAGGTTATTAAGTGCAGGTGCTAGGTTATTAAATGAAAGTGCCAGGTTATTAAATGCAGGTGCTAGGTTATTAACTTAAATGCCCTTGCCCGGATGGGCAGGGGCATTTAGGGCCATACAGTTTTAGGTTTTACTTACCAGTCAACCTTTATCTTCTCTATGGTTATTTAGCGCCTTTTAAAGACAGACCGCATTGCACAAAGGTTGACCATATAGGCATATAAGGCCATATAGTTTTAGGTTTTACTTACCAATCAACACTGCATAAGATCTGGTAGCTATCGGATTTATTCTTGCCGTCTTTCCCGCGCAGGCGGGAATCTTGATGCAAGTCTCAAAGTCTTAGCAGTAAGATCCCTCCCGAAGTTTCGGGAAGGATGACGACCGTTCATAGTTAGCGCCTTAGCTTAACTTAATAGCATTGCTGCCCGTCCGGTCAGGCGGGTATATGGTTGCTTCATATAACTCTAAACTGAAAAATTGCGTACCAAAATTGAACCACATAGGCACATAGGGTCACATAGTTTGAGGTTTTGCGAGCGATCGTTTCCAAATAAATTATTTAGGCCTCTTATTTTTACGGAAATGAACGTGCAGCGCATTTTGGCATCGTACGCTCCGTGCCAAAGGCACTCCCTTGGAGCTTTCCCTCCTGCCAATTAGAAAAAATCCGATAGCTATCGGATTGGCATCCGTTCCAATCCCCTGCCTGCCGCAGACAGGGGCAATGCTATTAATTTAAGGATAAAACGAAAAAATATTGTCATCCTGAGCATTTCGACTGGAGTTTATCTTGAGCGTAGACGAAAGGCTCAATACAAGCTGAAGTCGAAAGCCTCAGATCCGATAGCTATCGGATGACAGCTGATGGGTATCTGGTTAATTTTACGCTTGCTATTTCGCAATTATTGGCAAATACTTATGGCGATAAGCATAAAATAAGAACAAGTTGATGAGCAACATTGCACCCACCATGGGCAATTGCTCTGGCCCCAAAAAAGCGTGGTACAAAAATATGTTTAACGTTACCGGAAAAATAAGAATTGCCGCCAACGGCGCTGTTCTTCCAATTAACAATAAAATACCCGAAACCAGTTCTGTGCCCTTAATTAGCGTCATCAAATATTTCGATGCCATAACGCCAGCCATAAACGTGGTTTGATCGGCAGACATTTTGGGCATCTCGCCCACTTTTATGTTAAAAAAATAGGTGATGGCCCCGAAAAGGAACATCACACCCAGTAAAACTCTGGCAATAATTACCGCAATTTTCATATCGTTTGGTTTTAGTTTATTTTAAAAATAGAAAAAAGTACACACTTTCCATTGTTTTCATTCATTCGTTCTTTCTATTTATCTGTTTTATCGTAATCGTGATTCACCATCCACTGGATGCCATATTTGTCGGTAGCCATACCAAACAGCGCACCCCAAAAAGCTTTTTCGAGGGGCATTGTTACTGTTCCGCCAGCAGATAAACCTTCGAATAAGGCTTTGGCCTCTTCCTCGCTCGCAGCATCAACAGATATTGAGATACCCGTACCAAGGGTTGCGGCGGGCATGGGTTGCGTAACGTCGGTACCCATAAGTATGTTTGGCCCCACGGGAAGTGCAATGTGCATAATTTTCTCTTTATCGGTCGACGGCATTCCGTCGCAGCCCGGTGTGTCGCCAAAGCGTTGAACAACTAAAAATTCGCCGCCAAAAACTGATTTGTAAAAGTTGAACGCCTCTTCGGTGTTACCATTGAAGTTTAAATAAGTGTTTAATGTTGCCATTTCTTTAATTTTTAATTTAAAATTGGTTATTATTTATTCGATTAATACAATTAATTATTTAAGCGCTGTTACACTATTGATGATGGGTAATTTATGTGCCTTGCTTTGTAAGTTTGATATTCATCGACGAGCACCAGCTGCCTCGGGTGAACTGTTCCCAAACGCCATCTATACTTCCTTTTTTGAAATGCCCCTGAAACCTTTCCCGCTCGGAAAAAATAAGAATAATATCGTCGATAATTTTTAGGGTCGAAACGGCGATGTTGCCATGATTATCGAAGGATTGCGACCTAAACACATCTTCCAAATCATCATAATAGATAATCTCGAGCAGTTTAATTTCATCTTTACCGATGGTAACATCCACTTTATGTGTCAGAAACGAACCGCCTGGCAACCATTCGTAGGTATCAGTTCCGCTGATGATATGGCCATCTACTGTTTTGCCTTCAGTTGTCCAAACCCCGGTATAGGGCGCTAAAAGCTTCAGTTTCTCACTCTTCATACTAAATTGCTGTAAATGTTTTCCAACTGCCTGGTATGCCTTTGGGTATGGTAAAGTACAAAGTACATGGCTTCCATACGGGTTAAATAGCCCATTCCAGGAAGCTCGAACGAATTGCAGGTTTTGGTTAAATCGAGTGTTTGGATGGCTTTGCCCAGCTCGGCCCTGATGCGCCGGAGTTCGTTAAGTTGCAGCAGCTTATCGTAATCCTTTTTCTCGGGGCAAATAAATTCCGGCGAATCGAACTTGACACCAAAATTTAAAAAGATATCTCTGATTTCCGAAATTTTCATATCGGCGGGCCTGCTCGTTTCGGTTGCCGATCCGTTTACGACTTCTACAAAACCTCCATTCGACAAAATAAGGTGTTGCACAAGCTCACCGGCTGTCCAACTTCCCTCGAAAGGTATTTTATTGATGTCGGTGGGATCAACTTTGGTTAACAAGTTTTCGAGTGCCAGCAACGATTGGCCCATTTCGCGATTTATTTTTTCCATAAACTACATATATTTCATGCCTTGGTACCCTAATAGCCTGCGCCAAAGCGCAATTTGCCCAATGCAATTTGCTTCTCTGTAACTGGTAAAACTGATCATGTCGAAAAGCGTAATTTGCATACCGGGCATTTCAACGTTTTCGTTCAATTTATCATCCGATACCTGCGTTAAAGCAACCTCCAGCGGGGCCGAAATTTTCTCCCAGTCTTTTTTAAAGTTGGCAAGGCTCGGATAAGTGGCATCGGCGATAATGCCTGCGTTGTTTTCAAATAAATCACCGGTTTCGCTTTGCACATCAATTCCCAACAATTTGGCCAGATAAAATCTTCCTGAAACTACGCTTCCGGTAATCCACGCGATGTGGTTGGCCTGGGTATTTAATCGGTTTTGCGCATCTTTTTGATCGATGCCATCCAATGCCCGCAAAAAAAAGTCGGTTTGCATTTGGTACAACACCACTATGCCGTACATTTTGGTACTATTTGGTTGGGTTTTCATAGGCCAATTTTTAGCTTAATAACTTAGTTTAAAGTTAGGCCATAATAATATTGTGTATCGTTGCTGTAAAAGTCAAATGTAGGGGGCGTTTCAGACAAAAATCTATATATTTACGATGCCCTAGCATTTAACCAAATGAAAAACATTGCCATTCTGCTTACCGAGCAATACAAGCTGCTGAGTGTAGCGGCTATTTTAGATGTATTTGAAACTGCAAACAAGTTCCACACCGAAAAAGGGATGGATGCACCGTACAGCCTCAGTGTGCTCAACCTCGGCGATACAAAGGATGTTGTGTTTGGTGCTTACGAAGCGAAATCGATTCGGGCGGAAGAAAGTTATGATCTGATATTGATTCCGGCATTTACTACGGACGATATTAAGAATGCGGTTTCGAAAAATGCGGCATTTATTCCGTGGCTGATTAAACAATATCAACAAAGTGCGGAGATTGCTACGGTTTGTACGGGGGCTTTTTTACTTGGCGCAACCGGTTTATTGGATGGAAAAGTTGCCACAACGCATGTCGACGCTTCTAAAGCCTTTGCACAAGCCTTTCCTTTTGTAAAATTAATGGCTGATAAAACCGTAACGCAAGATGGGAAACTATACACTAGTGGCGGCGCAACTTCGTCATTCCACCTGCTTTTACATTTGCTTCAAAATCATTGCGGAAAGGAGATGGCGATTAAAGCAGCGAAAATTTTCGCTATTGATATGGATCGGCACAACCAATCGTATTTTAGTTCGTTCCAACCGATTCGCCACCATAACGATGAGATTGTGGCCTCGGCTCAGGAGAAGATTGAAACTAAATATCAGGATGTTGCCACGATAGAAGAGATGATTAGAGACATTCCATCGAGCAGGCGAAATATTGTGAGGCGCTTTAAACAGGTGATTGGGATTACGCCGATTGAGTATTTGCAGCAAACGCGGATTGAGGCGGCAAAAAAGCTGTTGGAACAAACTACACAGCAAATGACAGAGGTAATTTACAATTCGGGGTACAACGACCCAAAGGCGTTTAGGAAAGTTTTTCGAAAAACCGTTGGAATGACGCCCACGGAATACCGTGATAAGTTTAAAGCCCGGTAAAGGGCAAGATGCCCTCAGTCAAAGTGTAAGGCGATCGTGCTCATCATGCAACGCTCCTACTTTTCCGATTTAATTTGTATCATTGGCAAGTGATTTCATTGCGCAATTACTTTTTGACCTTTGTCAATAAAAAACTAAAGCCAATTGACAGAAGTCATAATTTATTGAAATAAAGTGCGTTAAACTTTTAGTCGAAGATTAGCCATTTTGTATATATTCTAACCAAATTTTATTTTATGAGCACTTTCCTAACCATAGTTGCGGCATTTTACGTTGTTTCTTTTTTACTGATGCTGTATTGTTATTTATTTGCAGAACGAGTTCCGAGCGATGACGAGAAATTTTAGGGAAAAAGCCTGAGCGTCTAAGCCTCTCCCTATTAAAGAGCCTCTCCCTATTAAAGTCCGTAGCGGTTGTTCTGTAGTGCAAGTCCCTCTCCGGGAGAGAGGGAAACGGCGGTACAGTGGTTTGAACCTTTAACCTTAACCCACCGAACCACTTAAGCCCTCCCCTCTGGGGAGGGCGGGGTAGATACGAGCCAAAGCACCAACTTTTCATTGGGTGGGAAGCCTCTCCCTATAAAAGAGCCTCTCCCTATCAAAGTTCGTAGCGGTTGTTCTGTAGTGCAAGTCCCTCTCCGGGAGAGAGGGAAACGGGGGGAAAGTGGTTTGAACCCGAGGGCATAAACTTTAGGTTAAAAGCACTTTCTTTAAGTGAGACTGTCTCAAAAAGCAAAAAGAAAGCTTAAGCGCAGCATTAAATTTGGCGCCCTAAACCTCTCCCTTTTAATGTCGGTGGTTTTGCTCAGTCTGTACATCCCTCCCGAAAAGTCGGGACAGGTCCTCCTCGAGGAGAGGGAAACAAGGGTAAAGTGGTTTGAACCTTTAACCTCAACCCACCGAACCAGTTAAACCCTCCCTTCTGGGGAGGGCGGGGTAGAAACGAGCCAAAGCACCAACTTTCATTGGGTGGGGAGCCTCTCCCTATCAAAGTTCGTAGCGGTTGTTCTTTAGTGCAAGTCCCTCTCCGGGAGAGAGGGAAACGGCGGTAAAGTGGTTTGAACCTTTAACCTTAACCCACCGAACCACTTAAGCCCTCCCTTCTGGGGAGGGCGGGGTAGAAACGAGCCAAAGCACCAACTTTCATTGGGTGGGGAGCCTCTCCCTATCAAAGTTCGTAGCGGTTGTTCTTTAGTGCAAGTCCCTCTCCGGGAGAGAGGGAAACGGCGGTAAAGTGGTTTGAACCTTTAACCTTAACCCACCGAACCACTTAAGCCCTCCCTTCTGGGGAGGGCGGGGTAGAAACGAGCCAAAGCACCAACTTTCATTGGGTGGGGCTTTTTCATTGGGTGGGGCTCTTTCATTGGGTGGGGCTTGCGCTCCAACCTCCGCCCAGGGCATGATAAACATTTACCACGGCATTTAGCTGCTGCTTTTTGGTTTCGATAAGTTCCAGTTTCGATTGCAAGGCGTCGCGTTGAGTCATTAATACTTCAAAATAATCGGCCCGTGTCGATTTAAATAAATCGTTCGCAATATCGATTGATTGTGTTAGTGCCTGCACTTGTTTCGATTTCAAATCGTAGCTTTTTTGCAGGTTACTGATATTTGATAATTGGTTTGCGACTTCGATATAGCCATTCAAAATCGTCTTTTCGTAATTATAAACTGCCTGCAACTGCTTGGCGCTAGCGGTTAAATACTCGGCCTTGATAGCGTTTTTATTAATGAGGGGCCCTGCCAAATCGGCAGCCAGCGAATAAGCCAGCGATTCTGGCGTGCGCAACAAATAATTCGGGTTAAAAGCCTGATAACCTATGCTTGCAGAAATTCCGAGCGAAGGGTAAAATTGTGCTTTCGCCACGTTTACGTCTAGCTTTGCCGCAGCCAGATCATATTCGGCTTGTTTAATATCGGGACGGTTAGCCAACAATTGCGAGGGAATGCCGGACTGAACGGTTGGAGGAACGAGGTCTGTAAAACCCGACTTGTTTCTTGGAACGGGTTGTGGAAAACGACCTAACAAGAAGTTAATCCTATTTTCAGATTCAGTAATCTGTTGTTGAATATCAAACTCCAAACTCTTAGAGCTTAACACCTCGGCTTCGAATTTGCGCACCGCCAGTTCGGTAACGCGGGTGGCTTGTTTCTGGATCTTCATCAACTCGAGCGCGTTACTTTGCAAGGCAATGTTTTGTTTCACAATTTCGAGCTGGTTATCCTGTGCCAACAATTCGTAATAAGTATTGGCAATTTCGGCAACAAGATTGGTGACCACAAAATTTCTGCCCTCAACTGTAGAAAGATAACGGGTTAGGGCAGCCTTCTTCGCATTGCGCAGCTTGTGCCATATATCGGCCTCCCAGTTTGCGGTTAAGCCGAAAGAATAATCGGGCAGCACTTCCGGAACCTCTTTTCCCGGCGTAATGTCTGTTGATGCATCGCCCGCTCCGCTACTGGTATATCTGCCTACTTTTTCGAGCCCGGCGCCAACGCGGTAGCCAACGGTTGGTAAAAGCTCCCCTTTTCTGCCTTTGATTTCGTTTTTGGCGATCTCAATTTCCTGTAAGGTAATATTTAACTCCTGATTGTTTTTTAAAGCGGTATCAATTAAATTCACCAAATATGGATCTGTAAAAAACTGGCGCCATTGTACTTTGCCGCTGCTTAAGGTATCTGTTTCTGCGGTACCGTTAAACGCAAGGGGTACAGTTTTATTTTCATGGCGTTGGGCAAAATCAGGCACTTTACATGCGCTATAAGCAGCGCAGATAAAGGCCAAACCAACTATATAAATTCGATTTTTAAACATTGTCTTCAATTTCTTCAGTTAATGGATGTTCTTCTTCAATTTTAATGAGCTTATGCTTTTCGGCAATTTTTCCGAAGATGTAATACAGGCCGGGGATAACAATCACGCCGAAAACGGTTCCGAAAAGCATACCGCCTGCGGCTGCAGAGCCAATGGTTCTATTGCCAATTTTACCGGGACCGGAGGCAATCATCAAAGGAATTAAACCTGCAATAAAAGCGAACGAAGTCATTAAAATTGGGCGGAAACGCACGCTTGCACCTTCCATGGCTGCTTTAAATACCGAAAGCCCCTGGCTGTGCCGCTGCGTTGCAAACTCCACAATCAATACTGCATTCTTTCCAAGTAAGCCGATCAGCATTACCATAGCCACCTGCGCATAAATGTTGTTTTCCAACCCCAGTAATTTGAGGAACAAAAAGGCGCCGAAAATACCCGCCGGCAACGAAAGGATTACCGACAATGGCAAAATGAAGCTTTCGTATTGAGCGGCGAGCACCAGATAAACGAAGCCTAAACAGATTAAAAAGATGTAAATGGCTTCGTTTCCACGAGATACCTCATCTTTTGAAATCCCGGCCCAATCGATTCCAAAACCCCTCGGAAGTGTTTTCTTGGCCACCTCCGAAATAGCCTTAATGGCTTCGCCAGAACTGTACCCGGGCGCTGATTGGCCGCTAATCTCTGATGCATTGTACATATTGTGTCGCGTAATTTCAGAAAGTCCGTACACCTTTTGCATCTTCATAAAGGCCGAAAAAGGCACCATTTCATCGCGGCCGTTCTTTACCGATAGCTTTAAGATATCTTCTGGCAAAGCCCTGTATTGCGGTAAGGCCTGAACCATAACTTTGTACTGGCGATCGTATTTAATGAAGCTGGTTTCGTAGTTACTGCCCACGAAGGTAGAAAGGGTATTCATTGCATTATCGATGGTAACGCCCTTTTGCTGGGCTATTTCGTTATCGATGTTTAACATGTATTGTGGGAAACTGGCACTGTAGAACGTAAATACCGACGAAAGCTCCTTGCGTTTATTCAGTTCTTTAACGAAATCGTTAGCAACAGTTTCCATTTTTT
This sequence comes from Pedobacter endophyticus, assembly GCF_015679185.1. Taxonomy (NCBI): domain Bacteria; kingdom Pseudomonadati; phylum Bacteroidota; class Sphingobacteriia; order Sphingobacteriales; family Sphingobacteriaceae; genus Pedobacter; species Pedobacter endophyticus. The sequence continues at coordinate 5,207,354 of NZ_CP064939.1, read as the reverse complement.
TATAGTCGCCGCTACCCGCTTTATCCAAAAGGCGAAGTTCGAAACCGCCTGCAGCACCATAACCGGGAACTGCGGGTGGCTGGAAAAACTCAATGGCAGCACCGGGAATTGACTTTGATTTTTCTTCAAGTTCTTCGATAATTTCCTGTGCCGAGTGCTTACGTTCGCTCCAATCTTTTAAGTTAATTAAACAGGTACCTGAGTTTGAGCCTGTTCCCCCTGTTAGAATTTCGTATCCGGCCAAAGAGGAAACTGATTTTACGCCATCAATTTCTTCGCACATTTTTTGCAGTTTCTCGGCAATTTGGTCGGTACGCTCTAAAGTAGAGCCCGGAGGTGTTTGGATAATGGCATAAACCATCCCCTGATCTTCGTTTGGTATAAAGCCCGACGGAACTGTTGAGCTGATTCCCCAAACGCCAAGGCAGAATGCAATTAAAATTCCGAAAGTTAGCAATCTACGGCTCACCAGCTTACTTAAAACGAACTCGTATTTACCCGAAAGTTTAGCAAAGCCGTTGTTAAATCCATCTAAAAATTTATCGATTACGGTTTTCTTTTTAGGCTTGCCGTGGCTGTTTTTTAGCATAATGGCACATAATGCAGGCGTAAGTGTTAGCGCAACAATACCGGAAAGGATAATGGCGGTTGCCATGGTAATGGAAAACTGACGGTAAAAAATGCCCACGGGGCCACTCATAAAGGTTACGGGAATAAACACCGATGCCATTAAAAATGTGATTGCAATAATTGCCCCGCTAATTTCTTTCATTGCCTGTTGGGTTGCCCTGAGCGCCGATAGTTTGGCATCGTGCTCCATTTTAGCATGTACGGCCTCAATTACCACAATGGCATCATCAACTACAACGCCAATGGCGAGCACGAGTGCGAAAAGCGTAATGAGGTTTAGCGTGATGCCGAAAAACTGCATAAACACAAACGTACCAATTAGGGAAACGGGCACCGCTATGGCGGGAATCAGTGTAGAGCGCCAATCGCCGAGGAATAAAAAAACCACCAGGCCCACCAAAATAAAGGCTTCTACGAGCGTGTGCACTACTTTTTCTATGGAGGCATCTAAGAATTTGGAAACATCATAACTGATCTCGTAATCCAATCCCTTGGGGAAGGAGCTTTCTTTAATCTCAGCCATTTTGGCCTTAACATCTTTGATTACCTGACTGGCGTTGCTTCCGTACGATTGCTTTAACACAATGGCGGCAGATGCTTTTCCGTTTAAGGTGGAATATAAATTGTAAGCTGCAGCACTAAAATCTACATCGGCAACATCTTTCAATCGCAGCAATTCGCCGTTTGCACTGGCCCTGAGGATTATGTTTTCGTACCCTTCTTTGGTGTTAAACCGACCTGAATATTTAAGCACATATTCAAAGGCCTGCGATCGTTTACCTGAACTTTCGCCGGTTTTACCCGGTGATGCCTCTAAGCTTTGCTCGTCGAGGGCTTTCATTACCTCATCAACGGAGATTTTATAGGCTTGCATGCGATCGGGTTTTAACCAAATTCGCATGGCGTAATCCCTGTCGCCCAAAATATCGGCAAAGCCTACTCCATCAACCCTTTTTAGCTCAGAAAGCAAGTTAATATCAGCGAAATTGTACAGAAAATTCTGGTTCATTTTCGGGTCTTTGCTATACAAATTGATATACATCAACATGTTAGATTCTTCTCTCGTAATCTTCACCCCTTCTCGTACTACCAGCGGCGGAAGTTTATTGGTAACTGCGGCAACACGATTTTGAACGTTAAGCGAGGCTTGATTTGGGTCGGTGCCAAGATTAAAAACTACTTGAATGGAAGCTTCGCCATCGTTACCGGCATCAGATGCGATATATTTCATACCCGGCACACCGTTAAGGGCACGCTCTAAAGGTATTACAACCGATTTTATTAATAATTCGTTATTTGCGCCCGGGTATTCGGCTGTGATGTTTACCTTGGGCGGCGAAATGGATGGAAACTGTGTTACTGGCAGATAGCTGATGGCTAATACGCCTAAAAACACAATTATAAGCGATATAACGATAGAAAGGACGGGCCTTTGTATGAATTTGCTAAACATAATTAGGATGTGGGTTCTGGATTATTCGGTTTTCAATCTCAATTGCTTGATCACTTCCTGTGGCTGCTGGAATTTATAAGCGATCTTATCATCATCTTTAACTTTCTGCACGCCCTCTAATAAAATTTTATCGCTGCTTGTGATGCCGTCGCCAACGATGTATAAATCTGGCAGCTCGCCGGCAATGGTAATGGCTTGAGCATGTACCTTATTGTTTTTATCGATTACGAAGACGAAAGTTTTATCCTGAATATCGTAAGTTGCTTTTTGAGGGATGACCAATGCGTTTTTCAACGGAACAACCATTTGAATTTTGCCGGTTTCACCGTTTCTCAACAGGTTATCAGTATTGTTAAAGCGTGCTCTGAAAGCAATGTTTCCGGTTTCGCTGTCGAACTCGCTTTCAATCACCTCTACTTTACCTTTCGATTTTAACAGCGTGTTATTGGCAAGCAGCAAGCCCACCTCTTGTTGTCCTTTTTGTTTTGTAGCGGCCTGATAATTTAAATATTCGGGCTCTGAAACGTTAAAATAAGCGAAAACCTGGCTATTATCAGAAAGACTGGTCAACAACGCTCCCTCATCTACCAGGCTGCCCAACTTAAGTGGAATGCGATCGATCGTTCCGTCAAATGGTGCTTTGATTTCGGTGTTCGTTAAATGAAATTTGGCAAGCGTAGTTTCTGCATTGGCCGATTGCAGTTTGGCTTTTGCCATGGCAAGTTCATTCTTCGAGACTACATTTTTATCGGTAAGTAATTTGGTGTTCTCAAGCTCTATTTCTGCGGCTTTGGTTTCGGCTTGTGCCTTTAACAGCTCAGCCTGCGCCATTTTGGGCATAATTTTAAATAGCACCTGCCCGGCCCGCACATGTTGGCCTTCGTCTACATAAATGTTTTGTAAATAGCCTTTTTCAAGTGCTCTTACTTCGATGTTGCGCACAGATTTGATCTGCGAAACGTACTCTTTGGTAAACGATGTGTCTATGGTTAGCGGCGAAGTAACCGCATACGAAACCACTTCTTCTTTTTCTTCCGGTTTCGGCGTGCAAGCGGTAGTGTAAAGTAAGGCACACATGGCTAGGGAAATGAAAACTCTTTTCATCTTTTTACTGATAGTTATCTGATTTATTTTCTGGTTATTTTTCAACCAAAAGCCGATTTTCGTAAGGTAGCATGCAGTAAACTCGCTTGCATCGCTTCGATTACGGGTTATCGATTGAAATTTTTTGATACGAAATAACTATAGAATTATGAAGTAATAATGAAGTTGCGGTGGAGGAACTCGGAAAGTGGCTTTAATCATGTCAGTCTGAGCGGAGTCGAAGACTTTATAGGATAAAGACTATAAAAATCTGCCCTTCGACTGAGCCTGTATTGAGCCTTTCGGCTACGCTCAAGATGAACTCCGGTCGAAATGCTCAGGGTGACCACGTTTTTTAGTTTATCCTTAACTGAACCACATTAGGCGGGCGTCGCCTATTCGGTCAGCTTTAGAAAATTCTTGGTAAATTGCATGCACTATGGACGAAGTAGGTTTGGGCGGCAGTTGCCATTGGTGCACGGAGGCAATATTTTTATCGGTTAAAGGCGTTATCGATGTAAAACAGGGTTGGATTTCATCGCTGGGCGAAGCAACGGCGTTTTCGGAAGCCATTTTGCTGCGCTATAATCCTGAAATAATATCGTTAAAACAGCTGATAGCAATTCATTTGCATACGCACAGCTGCACGTCAAACCACACGATGCGTGAGAAATACAGATCGGCAGTGTATGTTACGGATGAGGGACAAATTGACGATGTTCGACAGATTATAAGTGAATTGCAGTCTGATTTCGAACAGCCAATTATAACCAGAGCTTTGAAAATAAATGAATTTAAATTGAACAAGCCCGAGTATCTGGATTATTACTATTCCAATCCGAGTCGGGGATTTTGTGAAAACATCATTAATCCGAAACTTAAGGTGCTTCTTGATAAATTTTCAAAACTGGCCGATAGGGATAAAATTGGGGATATTTGAGGGCCTCATTCCCTTGGTTGAAACCAAGGGCAATGAAAACTGCCTTGCGCCGTTGGTTGAAACCAACGGCAAGGGAAAAAATCATTTGATGAATACCGGCTTCAATCGACAAACGGTTAACGCTAGCCATGAACGATCGTCATAATTGGGAATCCTAAAGCGAAAGGAAAGGCCTTTGCTCAACATTAAGATTCCCGCCTGCGCGGGATCCGATAGCTATCGGATGACGACCGCCTTAAAAACGTCACTCACACTGATTTTTATGGAATAAATTACAGCTACCATTGACGTTCTTGAAAACAATAAAAAAATCGTCATTTCGAGCGTGGCCGAGAAATCTTTGAACCTAATTTTGCGCAACAGATTTCTCCTCCTTGGGAGCTCTTATGGAGCACTGAACGTCGCTTACATTGATTTTTTTCCTGAAAAATTATAACTCAGGATGACAGCGTTGAAAAATGTCATCTACAACCCCATTTCGAATCTAAAACCACCAGTTATATCAATTTCCGTGTGTGTTACGAGCAAAACGGTCATTTCCAGTTCTGCAAAAAGGGATTGCAAGTTACCGATTAATCGGCCTTTCAGCTGTTGATCGAGTGCCGAAAATGGCTCATCCATTAAAAGCAAACTTGGCTTGGTAGAAAGCGCCCGTAAAATGGCTAATCGCTGTTGCTGCCCGCCCGAAAGCTGCTTCGGATAGCTGTGCTTAAACGCTTCCATCTCGCCTATTTTCAACAATCGATCAATATAAATTTCGTCATCGCTTCCATAACGCAGGTGCTGTAAAACTGTCATGTTGGGGAAAAGGGCATAATCCTGAAACACGAAGCCTACATTTCTTTCCTGCACCTTTTTTGAATATTTCTGATCAGCATCAAACCAAACATCGTCGCCAACCATAATGCTGCCTTCATCTGGATCGACCAATCCGGCGATTATTTTTAACAAGGTCGTTTTTCCGATGCCCGAGGGGCCTAAAATCTGCGTAACGGCATTGCGCTCAAATTTGGTATTTACGTTGAGTTCAAAAGTGAGCCATTTGGTTTTTGTGCGTTTAACAACCTCAATATTGATCATTCGAATGGATTTTTGACTGCGCTTCTGTTAAAAATAAAAACACCAACGACGATAACGAAAGTGATGGAGAATAAGATGAACGCGTAGTTGTTGGCCGAGGCATAATCCATTGTTTCTACGGAATCGTAAATGGCGATAGAGGCAACTTTGGTTTCGCCGGGAATGTTACCGCCAATCATTAACACCACACCGAATTCGCCCAAGGTATGTGCAAACGTGAGCACGGCGGCGGTAAAAACCGACGATTTAATATTGGGTAGTAATACGGCAAAAAAAGTGCGCAAGCGAGACTTCCCCATGGTATACGAAGCTTCGGCAATAGACCTCGGCAGGTGCGCAAATGCTGTTTTAATAGGGCTGATCATAAAGGGCAGACTGTACAGAATAGAGGCAAAAACCAGTCCTTTAAATGAAAACACGAGTTGAAGATCGAAGGTTTCTCGCAACCAATTGCCAAGTGCATTATTCGGACTAAAGGCCAACAGCAGGTAAAAGCCCAATACGGAAGGCGGAAGCACCAAAGGCATTGTAATTAGCGCTTCGATGATGATCTTAAACAAATTCTGCTTACGCGAAAGCCGATAAGCAATCGGAATGCCAATAAAAAGCAACAAAATAGTAGTCAACAACGCCAACCTTAAACTGAGCCAAATCGGTTCTAAATCCATCGTTTAATTCTGTTTTGGGAGGTGATAACCATTGGCTGTAATTATTTTTCGGGCAGAAGCAGATGATAAGTAATCGTAAAATTTAGTGGCCTGCGCCAACTGGTTTCCTTTTGGGTGCTTAAGCAAGATGACTGATTGTGTTAGGGCTGAGTAAGTTTTTGTATCAACCCTTGTCCATTTTAATTTCGATTTGTCGCTATTTTCATATAAAAACGCTTCTGTTGTAAACCCCACATTCACCACGCCGGTTTGAATGTAGGTATTTACCTGCGAAATGCTCTCGCCATAAACCAGTTTTTTTTCAACCCAATCTTTCAACTTATAAAATTCTAAGCTTTCTTTTGCTGCCTTTCCGTAAGGTGCCGTTTTGGGGTTAGCGATGGCAAGCTTCGTTGTTTGGGGCGAAGTGATCAGCTTCTGCCAATTTTTGATATCGCCTTTCGTGTTTCCACAAATAATCAAGCTGCCGAGGGCGTAAATTTTCGGTTTCTCCGAGCCAAAACCTGCAGCATACAATTTCGCCGGAAATTCTGTATCGGCCGAAAGGAAAACATCATATGGCGCCCCATTCATTATTTGAGCAGTTAATTTGCCCGATGAACCAATAATTACCTCTATCGTTATTCCTGTTTTCTTTTTAAAATCGACTTGCAGCTTTTTGATTACATCTTGCGCATTAGCTGCAACAGCAACTCGCAAAGGCTGCGCAGAATTGTTAAATTGAATCATTAACGCGAAGCAAAAGGTAAGTAAAAGCCGGAAAGGAAAAAAATTCATCATAAAATTTCGAACTGGAATTGCTGTAATTATTTAGGGAAACCCACTTTAATGGCGGTCACTAATTTAATGCAACGGACTGGCTATTTATCGTTTATCCGTTCATTTCAAAGTTATTTAATCTTGAGTTCGGGAATCAGCGGATCGGTATCAATCAGTTTAAGTGCCTGTACCATTTTTGCGGTAGCGGTTTTGTATTTAGTAAAGTGCGGTGTTTTTAGATGGCTTTGGTACGCGGCTTCATCTGCATACATTTCCAGAATTGTTAAATGTGTCGGTTTGTTGCGTTCAAACACCGCATATAAGGTATATACGCCGGGTTCCTTTGCTATTGAGGCTTCAATCTCTTCCTTAAGGATGGCTTTGTAATTCTTGAGCTGGGCAGAGTCGATAATTAATTTGGACAAACGCACTTTTTGAGGTTTAGGGCTACCGTGTTTACTTATGGCGCTGCCAAGAAAAATTAGGAGCGCGATGGTGGCAGTTGCACCAATTAAATACTTGAGGAGTTTCATAGGATCGATATGGCAAGTTTATTATCGACACAAGATACATCATTTGGGGCCATTATAAAAAAGCAAAAGGCCTGATTTTTCTAATCAAGCCTTTTGTAACAATCAGCAGGAAATGATTGGGAGAAAAGGATTCATTAAAAAAGAGTTTAAAATCGGTTTCCAATTTACATGTTACATCCTGCTATAAATATGGTCTTGCAGCTTCATCAGCCGCCGCAAGATTTTCAGCCCTCTTGCTGATGTCGGCCTGTTGTAATGCAGATTTTAATTTTTCCTTGTCCAGATCCTGACAATACGCAGGTTCGCCGGGTTGTTGTCTCCACGATTCAGAAAGCAAACCTCCATCGATGGCATCGAATCCGACTTCGTCAATCAGCTTCATCACTAACTGTTTTTGTTCGGTATCGTCGCCGGCAACCGATAATGCAATTCGGTTTGCATTACCCACAGATGTCCCCTTTGATGCTAAGCTGGGCGCAACAATATTATTAAAGGCCTTAATTATCGGATGACCTATTACTTTTGCCACCCATTCGCTATCTGTTGCTCCATTTGCAATCTCCGCAATCTGCCCATCGCGTGATGGATAATAATTGCCCGCATCTATAACGATGGCTTTAGAAGCAGCTAAAATATCAATGGGTAAATTTACCATTGCCTTTTGTGGAATGGCAAGTATAACTAAGTCTTTTGCACTTGCAGCCTGTTCAGCAGTTGCCGCTTTTGCACCTGTTGTTGCAACGATTTCAGTTAATGTTTCGGGGCCCCGAGAGTTTGCAATTAAAACCTCATGACCTAATTTTGTTAAATATCCGGCAAGCGTACTTCCGATGTTGCCAGATCCAATAATTCCTATTTCCATACCGTTTAATTGATTTTACTCTATTTTCTTTTTAAATTCTGGATCTAATTCGTATTAATCGCCGAAGTATCCATTAATTTTCGCATTCATATTCCTGTTAGAAAAGTCCGCTGCACTACCTTTTGAAAAATCAAGAATCCGAAACTGCCCCTCCTTCAATAAAATCCAAATGCGGTCTACAGCTTCCACTCAATGTCGTCTAGTTAACCGTAAGCAGTGTCATCCGATAGCTGGCGGATCTGAGTGGAGTCGAAGACTTTTTTTTATGATAATCCTACTGAAAGTGAACAAGAAAGGGCTGCTCTTTAACGAGCAACCCTTCAAAGAATTAACCATGAATCTGGTTAGTACCTAAGAGGAGATTCGAACTCCCACACCCGTACGGGCGCCAGCCCCTCAAGCTGGTGCGTCTACCAATTTCGCCACCTAGGTGTTTTTCATATAATGAACAAACTACAACCTGCCGTGAGGACGCCAGCCATCAGCTGCTTCGTCTACCATCCCGATAGCTATCGGGATCGCCACCTGAGTTTGTTTTGCAAATATAATCTAATTTTTGATTTCAAGACACCGATTTACAATTCTATTTTTAATCCATCATAAGCCAGCCTGATATTTGCTGGCAGACCTCTTTCAACTTCCTCGTGCAAGCCCAGGTTGTGACTGATATGCGTAAGATAAGTAACCTCAGCACCAACCTTTTGAGCAAACTGAATGGCTTCACCTAAAGTAAAGTGAGAAACGTGCGGCTCTTTTTGAAGCGCATTAATTACCAGCGTTTTTGTTCCGCTGATTCTGGCGAAACTTTCATCAGAAATCGTTTTAGCATCAGTAATGTAAGTAAAATCGCCAATTCGGTATCCGGTAATAGGCAGCAAATGGTGCATCACTTCAAAGGGGATAATGCTATTTTCTCCTATAGAAAAATTTTGCCCGTTAACCACGGTATGTAAGTTAATTTGCGGAAGCCCGAAGTATTTGGTATCGGCAAAGATGTAATAAAACTCACGTTTCAAGGCCGCTTGCACGCGTTCAGTTGCATATACATCAATCACCTTGTGGAGCAAATAATTAAACGGCCTGATATCGTCTAACCCGGCAATATGATCTTTATGCTCATGCGTAAACAAAACGGCATCCAAATCTTTTACTTGCGCCCTCAAAAGTTGATAACGGAAATCGGGGCCGCTATCAACCACAATGGTTTTACCGTTTGCCTCAAGCAAAATCGAGGTTCTTAAACGGTTGTTCTTCTTATCTGCTGATGTACAAACTTCGCAATTACACGCAATTACAGGGACGCCCTGCGATGTACCAGTGCCTAGAAAAGTAACTCTCATCGCAAAAAACCTTTCTCTATACGCATATAATTTTTGTTAAACATTGGCACTAAAATAACTCGGTTTGTTGTAAGGAGTGAAAAAACTGCCGCTGTTTTTCATCTAACATATTTTCGTCGGCACTGGTTTGCTTCACCAAAGTAACTAAAGCAATGATTTTCCCTTCGAGGTTAGAAAACTTATTTACCACAACGATTTTGTTATGCTCCAATAAGCAAGAGCCCGTTTTGAAATTGCCCTTTTCGTAACGAACCTTATAGCCCATTGCGAAGAGCAGCTGCTCTAATTTTTCTAAAGTGTGATTTGTTAATGGCAAAGACATTGAAGCAAACTTAGAGAAATCTGCACAGTATTCATAAATAGATTAGCGAAAAAATGTTAACACCTGCCCTCCTCGGTATCAGCCAGCGAACGGAACTCGAGGATGTCGCCGGGTTGACAATCCAGTACCCCACAAATCGCCTCCAGGGTTTCTAAGCGAATGGCCTTGGCCTTGCCGGTTTTAAGTATGGATAAATTGGACATCGTAATGCCTACCCGCTCACTCAGTTCGGTGAGCGACATTTTCCGGCGGGCGAGCATTACATCCAGATTTATAATTATTGGCATCGTTTGTTTTGGTAATCAAATTAAATGGTAAGGTCGTTTTCGTGTTTCAGCTTCCGCGAATAATTGAGGAGTTCGTAAATTATGGTGATGATCACTACCAGCGACAACATTTCTATATTGATCTGCCCACGGCCTGCATCGAGCGTACGGTACTCGAAAGCGTTATTCGTTAAACTTGCCACATACCCATCGATTAAATTTAATGACAGGAATCTGAGCGAAAAAAAGAGGATAACGGCGGCACCAACAATTTGCCATATCCGGGTTTCTGTTAAACCCTCAACCAGATGAGGCCTTGTATTGGTCATAAATAAGATGAAAGTTCCGGTTAGCAAACAAAAAACAATAGTGGTTCCGGTTTCATTGAGGCCCTGGCCCGACAAAATCAGCGATTGCGCTAATGTGGGCTTAAATTGGTACGAGCCAAACTGGCTTGGTGTAAACTTAGCGGTGGCTAGCAATTTACTGGGTTGAGTGGGCCCGTTTGCACGCATCGTTACAGAAAGCATTCCATCGCGGTAGTTATCTACAGCATCGAGGGTGTGGATGGTTCCGATAATGACGCTTATTAAAATCAAGCTAATTCCCGCATAGCTAGAAAGTTGTAAAATTCTGTTCATTGGTTAGGCGTTAAAAGGCGTCGAAAAATAGGTTAAATTTCTTTTACGTGAGAATAAAATTACGTTCTGAAAAACCTTCTGATAGTTGAGTGGTTTATATTCAAGTCTGGCGAAGCGAAAATTGCGAAGCGTCATAAGATTTTAATAATTTGTTAAGCAAACATAGAAATTTATTTATCGTAAAACAAAGTTTTTTTATCGAATCACAATAAATAGTTAATGCAGGGCAATATTTTCAAGTTACTACGGATGTTTGGTGACAAACAATTAATTGGAATGATTTTTGTAGGAAGTAAAACTGTAAAAAACTTGTGCAAACAGCAACGTTTTCAGCATTTTATCCTTTCACATTGCTATACAATTTCGTAACTTTGCACACTCAATAATTAAAGAGCACACAAAACGTATAAATGAGACAACTCAAGATAACGCAATCCATTACCAATCGCGAAAGTCAATCTTTGGATAAGTACTTACACGAAATTGGTAAAGTAGACTTAATAACAGCAGAGGAAGAGGTAATTTTAGCAAGGAAGATTCGTGAAGGCGATCAGGCTGCATTAGAGCGATTAACTAAAACTAACTTACGTTTCGTTGTATCTGTTGCAAAACAATATCAAAATCAAGGTTTAACTTTAGGAGATTTAATTAACGAAGGTAACCTGGGATTAATTAAGGCGGCGAAACGTTTCGATGAAACCAAGGGTTTCAAGTTTATTTCTTATGCGGTTTGGTGGATTCGTCAATCGATTTTGCAGGCTATTGCCGAGCAAAGCCGTATTGTGCGTTTACCTTTAAACCAGGTGGGTTCGTTAAGTAAAATCAGCAAGGCTTTCTCTAAATTAGAGCAAGAATATGAGCGTGAACCGTCGCCTGAAGAATTGGCAGATATTTTGGAGACCACGGTAGATAAAATCTCTGACACGCTGAGTAACTCTGGCCGCCACGTATCAATGGATGCTCCATTTGTGCAAGGTGAAGAAAATACGTTGTTGGATGTATTGGAAAATCACGAGCCAAATACCGACAGTTCATTAATCAACGAGTCGCTATCAGAAGAAATCAAACGTTCTCTCTCTACATTAACAGAAAGAGAAAGAGAAATAATAGTATTGTTTTTTGGCTTAGGCTCAAACCATCCCCTATCGTTAGAAGAGATTGGCGAGAAGTTTAACCTGACACGTGAACGTGTAAGACAAATTAAAGACAAGGCGCTTCAACGCTTGCGTCATACTTCGAGGAGCAAGATCTTAAAATCATATTTGGGATAAGAATCTAAACCAAAAGAAAATGAAAAGACCGCTATTAAGCGGTCTTTTTTGTTTGATCGAATACTTTCATTTTTGCTGCCATTCTGAGCTTTGATTCTCGCCTGACCGGACGGGCAGGTTTTGCATATAAATTAATATGAGTAACATTCTTTTTTAGAAAATATGGTCTAAGAAGGGTCGACCTTTCGAGCGTCCGCCCAATGTCGTTTAGTCAAGCCTGCTCGGTGTCAGTCTGAGCGGAGTCGAAGACTTTTTCTGTAGGAAAAAATAATAAACATCACCCTTCGACTTAGCCTGTATTGAGCATTTCACTACGCTCAATACAAGCTCAAGTCGAAATGCTCAAGGCGACAATGTTTTTTTTTCCTTAACTAGATGACATTGAGCGCCTGGCCGGACGGGCAGGCAGCCGAGAACCACGATGTGTTCAGCGCAGCTAAATCTATGTCGATGGTTCAAAGATTTCTGCGCTTCGGTCGAAAGGACGATTCTAGGGTGATGGAAAACATCAAAGGTAGGTAGGGAGAATGCCTAAGCAATGACCACCGGCTTCAAAAATGCACAAGCCAAAATTATGAAAGTATGTAGGTGAGCGAATGGCTGTGCAAGTACGAAACAGGTTCTTCGTGCCTTAGAATGACAAAACCTCGGTGCTGTTATCCCTGAGAGACGAAGGATCCTGAGAAAGCGAAACGGAAGACGGATAATCATTCTTACTCTTAAATGGTCCTAAAACAGCAAGTGCTTCACTGTTAAACCGTTGTTAATCAACTGCTTTAACGAATCAATTCCAATTCTTAAATGTGTTTCGACATATTTTTCCGTTACGCTGCTGTCGCTTTCGGCTGTTTTGACGCCTTCAGGAATCATCGGCTGATCAGATACCAAAAGTAATGCTCCGGCGGGAATTTTGTTGGCAAATGCCGTTGTAAAAATAGTGGCGGTTTCCATATCTACGGCCATTGCACGCAACGTTTTCAGGTATCTTTTAAAATCTTTGTCGTGCTCCCAAACCCTGCGGTTGGTGGTGTAACAGGTGCCTGTCCAATAATCACGGCCATGATCGCGAATGGTAGTTGATATGGCCTTCTGTAACGCGAACGCCGGCAACGCGGGCACTTCTGCGGGGAGGTAATCGTTCGATGTTCCCTCTCCCCTTATGGCGGCTATCGGCAAAATCAAATCTCCCAATTGGTTCTTTTTCTTTAAGCCGCCACATTTGCCCAAAAACAAAACTGCTTTTGGCTTAATGGCAGTTAGCAAATCCATCATGGTGGCTGCCAAAGGGCTTCCCATTCCAAAATTTATAATGGTAATGCCGTTGGCGGTAACGCTTTGCATTGGCTTATCTAAACCCATAATTGGCGCATTGTCGTTCCATTCGGAAAACATACTTACATACTTACTGAAATTGGTAAGCAATATGTAATCGCCAAACTGGTTTAGCGGCCTGCCCGTATAACGCGGAAGCCAATTTTTAACAATTTCTTCTTTGGATTTCAGGCCCGTTTTTACCGGACTTTCTACTTCTTTTACCTTCTTCGGTTTTTCAACAATCGCTTCATTTTTTTTTATATCTTTTTCTTCATTCATACTTATTAGTTTATCGCAAAGCGAAAGTGCTATGCGTATTTAACAAAAAATCCCTCCCGAAACGGGAGGGATTTGATTTTTTTATGCGGCCTGCAACTTCTTGAAATCGGCCTTTTCAAATTTCTCCACGGCATAATCGAGGTTGATCACCAGCTCCTTCACATCTTTCTGCGTCGGCGTGTCGAACATGGCATCGAGCATAATCGCTTCGCAAATTGACCGCAATCCACGTGCGCCTAGCTTATATTCCATTGCTTTATCAACAATAAAATCTAACACTTCTTCTTCAAAAACCAATTTAACGTCTTCGTAAGCAAAAAGCTTAACGTATTGTTTAATAAGCGAGTTTTTTGGTGCCGTTAAAATGTTTCTCAACGATTCTTTATCCAACGGATTTAAGTGAGAGAGCACCGGAATACGACCGATCAGTTCGGGGATTAGACCAAATGATTTTAGATCCTGCGGGGTAATGTACTTGTAAAGATTTTTAAGATCGAGAACGGCCTCATCTTTCTTCACTTTGTAACCTACGGCCTGTGTACGCAAACGGTTTGCAATTTTGCGCTCGATACCGTCAAAAGCTCCTCCACAAATAAACAGAATGTTGTTCGTATTTACCGGAATCATTTTCTGGTCGGGATGCTTACGTCCGCCCTGTGGAGGTACGTTTACAACAGTTCCTTCCAAAATCTTCAATAAAGCTTGCTGAACACCTTCTCCGGAAACATCGCGTGTAATGGATGGATTGTCACTTTTACGTGCAACCTTATCAACTTCATCGATATAAACAATACCGCGTTCGGCGGAGGTAACATCGTAATCTGCAGCTTGCAACAAGCGGGTCAAAATGCTTTCTACATCTTCACCTACGTAGCCAGCCTCGGTTAAAACGGTTGCATCGCAAATACAAAAAGGTACGTGCAAAATTTTTGCTATCGTTTTTGCCAAAAGCGTTTTACCGGTTCCGGTTTCGCCAACCAACATGATGTTTGATTTCTCAATCTCGATCTCGTCTTTATCAACTTTTTGATTCAAACGTTTATAATGGTTGTAAACGGCAACGGATAATACCTTTTTTGCGTCATCCTGACCAATTACATATTGATCAAGATGCTGCTTAATTTCAAGGGGCTTCAATAAGTTTATTGCCTCCTGAATATTTTTTGTCCCTTTGGTTCCTAATTCCTGAGCAAGCAGTTGATTGGCCTGGGTTACACATTTATCGCAGATAAACGCATCCATACCTTCAATTAACATTAATGTTTCATGCTTGCCAGAATGACAGAATGAGCAACGGGAATCTTTATTTTGTTTCGCCATCTTTTTTCGCGTTTCTCGATAACACCTCATCAACCATACCAAATCCTTTTGCCTCATCGGCCGTCATCCAGTAATCGCGATCTGAAGCTTTCTCTACCCAATCGTAAGTTTGGCCAGAGTGTTCAGCAATGATATCGTATAATTCTTTTTTCAGTTTCAACATTTCTCTCAAGTTGATTTCCATATCAGAAGCTACACCTTGTGCACCGCCAGATGGTTGGTGAATCATTACTCTTGAGTGTGGCAACGCTGCACGTTTACCTTTTGCGCCGGCAACCAATAACACAGCACCCATTGACGCGGCCATACCTGTGCAAATTGTTGCTACATCGGGCTGAATATATTGCATGGTATCGTAAATACCCAAACCAGCGTAAACAGATCCGCCCGGCGAGTTGATATAGATCTGAATGTCTCTATCAGCATCTGTTGATTGTAGAAACAACAATTGAGCCTGGATAATGTTGGCGTTTTGATCGTGAATGGCATCACCTAAAAAAATGATTCGATCCATCATCAACCTCGAAAAAACGTCCATTTGGGCCACATTTAACTGACGTTCCTCAATGATGTAAGGTGTCATATTCTGTGGATTTAAGTTGGCCTGGGCAATAAATTTATCTACGTGTAGGCCGCCAATCCCCTGGTGTTTAACGGCAAATTTTCTGAATTCTTGTGAGTCAATGTTCATACTATGAGTTTTTTAGCATAGGGCATGGAGCTTTCGTTCCTGTCCCCAATGGGTCGTGAATAATGAAAAACCAAAATATAAATAATATTTTAATTATCTTGGTTCAATCAAAGAGTATACCATACCAAAATTGCTGCCAATATAGCACACATTATTTTAAGCTCCTTGAAAAACTTGAAATCATTCTTGCCAGAACATCCAATTCTTCCAATAAAACTGACAAATCAATGTCGGAAACCAACGACCTTAAATTTAAAACCAAAACAATATTGGCGTTTTCAAAAACAGATCTATGGGCGTAATTCAAAAATCTTTTGAATTCTGGTACTGAGTTGGAGCCCGAACCCTCCGCAATATTATTAGAAACGCTAAGAGCAGCCCCTCGAAGCTGCTCAGCGAATCTATACTTTTTTAATTCTTCTAATTTCTCAGAAATATCAATTAATTTGTTGCCTACCGCAATAGCTCTTTGCCATATAAGTAAGTCTTGAAATCTAAATTTTGCCATCAAGCAAAATAGGATTTATATATGACTTTGCATCATGGCATTAAAAGCTCCCAGCTCCATGCCCTATGCCAATTACTTCTTCTCTAAAGCCACGAACTTATCGTAATCTATTTCTTTAGGCTCTAAGGTAACGATAGATTTAATGTGATCGAAAGTTTTGATTGCTTTTACCTCTTCGAAAGTACGGTTTGCATTTTCTTTCTCTTGTAAGAATTGAACGGCATACTGTGCCAACTGATCTTCCGGAAGCGGACTTGGGCTGTACATTCTGAACTGTGCATCTAATTTTGCTTTAGCAGCCTGAACTACATCCTCATATTTGATCTCGATCTGATTGTCTTTGATGATCTTGTTTTCAATCAAAGTCCATTTAAGGTTCTTAGCGAAATCGTCATATCCTTCTGCCAACTCTTCGTCGGTTAATTTTTCGTTGGTGGCTTTCAACCAGCGACGTAAAAACTCATCGGGCAATTCTAAAGGGAATTTCTTTAGAAGTTCTTCATAAATATCATTCGATAACTTACGCTCAGCATCTTGCTTGAACATGCTTTCTACTTCTTCCTGAATCTTTGCTCTGAATCCGGCTTCATCCGTAACAGTTCCCTCACCGAACAATTTATCGAAAAACTCTTGGTTTAAATCCGACTCTTCTAAACGGTTAATATTTTTGATATGAAGTTTAAAATCTGATTTCAGCTCAGCAGCATCTTCTTCCGAAATGTTTAAAGCTTTTGCAACTACCGCAGCATCTTCAAATGCTTTTTGAATATCAACGGTTACTTCGTCGTCTTTCTTTAGGCCAACGAGCGATTTAAGAATTTCTTTGTCTTTAACCTGATCCAAGCGAAGCGTTGCAGTGTTTGTGATTCCACCTTCAAAAACAGAACCATCTTGCGCCAGTTGAGTCAATTCAGCGTACAAAACATCACCCTCTTCTGAAACCTCAGGATTGGTCATTTTGCCATAGCTGCGACGGATGTTTTTAATTCGGCTTTCTAAAGTTTCTTTATCTGCCTTAACTACATATTCGGTAAATTTATCTTTTGATGATAAATCGATCTCTAATGCCGGTGCTAAACCCAATTCGTAATCGAACTCGAACTCATCGGTATAATCCCATTTAAACTCACGCTCGTCGTCCATTTTTGGCAATGGTTGACCCAAAATCTCTAATTTTTGCTCAGCAATGTAGTTGGATAAGGTATCGTTTAACAAGTTGTTCACCTCTTCTACCAAAATGCTTTTACCATACATTTTTTTGATGTGAGCAGCAGGAACCATCCCTTTGCGGAAACCAGGCAGTTGTGCTTTTTTAGCCTGATCTTTGATGGCCTTCTCTACTTTTTCACTATAATCAGCCGGTTCAATTTTGATTTTTACAACAGCATTTAAGTTGCCGGTTTTTTCCTGAGTAATATTCATTTTTTTATGAGCTATGAGTATTGTGATATGAGATGTGAGACAGAAGACAGGAGAAATTTTCAATCCAATAGCTATCGAATCTATACCATGTCTCAAATCTAGTGTCTAGTATCTCAAATCTATTTTTAATCAATGTTTTCTAAAAACAAAACCGTTCCGACTTTTTAAATCGAAACGGCCTTTATCTTGTTGTGCGGAAGAAGGGACTCGAACCCCCACGCCGTGAAGCGCCAGATCCTAAGTCTGGTGCGGCTACCAATTACGCCACTTCCGCAGTTAGGATGTATTAAGGACTGCAAAGATAGAAAACAGATTGAATTATCAAAAGGGATTTGCGATAATTTCTTAATTATTTTTCGTCGTTACAGCTAAGTTGCTAATTTTTAGCGAGAAAGATTTTCGCCATAATTAATTATTTTTTGCGGTGCTACTTCATCACTACTTCGGAAACCTCAATTAAGTCGGGTCCGCCCTCTAAAGGATAACCAGAAACCTTATTGCCTCTAAGCGTTACCTGCTTATCAACCCAGGTGTCGAGGTTTAGCGAACTGCTTTTTAAGGCGTAGGGTTTTCCACCCGAGTTAATGCTATGTGTTCCATATTGGTAGGTTGTGGTGTTTAGTTTTTGCAGGTTGCCGGTTAACGATACGGCATCGCCGCCAGCGGTGTTTTGCGTGATACTGCAACTGGAAACAGCAACTACAAAGAGCGCTAGAATAGAGAATTTTTTCATGGTTTTGATTTTTAATTGCTTATTAGTTGTCCGTTGAATGAAGCCAACGGCAATGAACAGCAAAATATCAACAGCACAAAGCGAATAAAGTTCTGTTTGGAAATGAAAAATAATTACCCGTTGTCCGTTGGCTGAAGCCAACGGCAATGAAATGCAAATAGTTAAAAGAAGCTAACAAAACTTTTTTCAACAACTACCCGTTGGCTGAAGCCAACGGCAATGAAAGGCAAATAGTTAAACGAAGAAAGCTAACAAAACTTTTTTCAACAACTACCCGTTGGCTGAAGCCAACGGCAATGAAAGGCAAATAGTTAAAAGAAAAAAGCTAATAAAACCTTTTTCAACAACTATCTGTTGGCTGAAGCCAACGGCAATGAAAGGCAAATAGTTAAAAGAAAAAAGCTAATAAAACCTTTTTCAACAACTATCCGTTGGCTGAAGCCAACGGCAATGAAATGCAAATAGTTAAAAGAAGCTAACAAAACTTTTTTCAACAACTACCCGTTGGCTGAAGCCAACGGCAATGACATGCAAGAAGACTGAAGCCAACGGCAAATACAAAATCTAAAACAACAAGGTTAATATTTAATTAGGGTAACTCTGATTAGTTCTGGTCCGCCATCAACTGGATAACCTTTCACCTTTCTACCCGTAATTTCAACCTTTCGATTGAGAAATTTATCAAAATCAATACTTTCACTTTGGATAGCATAAGTTTTATCTTCAGCTTTTAGTACATGTGTACCATATTGATACGATGTCACACCAGGTTTTTCTATTACTCCAGCAATCTTCAATACACCTTTGCCAAAACTACTGCTGTTGTTAACAGCGCTGCATCCTGAAATTACAGCGATAAAGAGTGATAATATTGCGATTCTTTTCATAAAGGATTAAATTTGAATGAAGTTAGCATTAAACAACAACTAAAGAAACAAAAGACTAATGAAGTGCTTTTTTGGAATTCAAAAAAAATCCTTTCCCCCGTTGACTGAAGTCAACGGCGATGAAGCTAATAGAGGGCTTTTTGGAGCTCAAAAAAATATTGTACAGCTTTAACCAGCCTGCTCCCATACCAACTGAACATCTCGCCGTCTACCAGCAAAACCTTTGCCCCCGGAATTGCTTCTTTGATTTCGGCTATGTGTTTTTCTTTAAAGGGATAGGGCTCTGACGACAGTAAAATCAAATCGCAATTGCGCATTTTCAGTTCTTCAAGACTAATCTCGGGATACCGTTCTTGCCCAATAACGTTCGTCATCCCGTTGGTTAATAACACATCATCGATAAAAGTATTTTTACCGGCAACCATGTACGGCTTGCGCCATATTAGATAAGCCACTCGTTTATGAATGTTATTTTGAGCTGCGAGAAGTCTTAAATCGTTAAAACCAACGCCGATTAAATGGTTAAGATAGGCGGCTTCGGGCTCACGATCGACTAATGCACCTATTTGCTCAATGGTTTTAATGGCGCCATCTAAGTTGTAAATGTCGCTCATCCAAATGGGGAAATGCTCGGCAAGTTCTTCGATATCGCTTTGTGTATTTTCCTCTTTGTTGCCGATAATCAGATCAGGCTTCAAATCTTTTATTAAATCGATGTTTAGTTTTTTCGTTCCCCCAACTTTTGTGCGGGCAGCAAATTTCTCAATGGGATGAATGCAGAATTTGGTCAACCCGATCACTTCCGAATCCAGCCCCAAAGCAAATAAAAGCTCGGTTTGCGAGGGCACAACTGAGATAATTCTTTTTGGGGGGAAATTGATGGTCACTTCCCGCCCCATTTGATCGGTGAAAGATTTTTGCATTTAGCAAAGGTAGGAAAAGTCGGGAGTCCGAAGATATTGCGCATTAACCCGCAACCTCGGTTAATTACCAAATCAGGTTGTTTAATTGCTCGATTGTTCGCCATAAGTCATCCGATGAATATAGGCAGCATGTTCATATTCATCGGATGACTTGCTTGCCAGTTGCTCTTTGCTACTTGTTAATTGTTTATTTGTCATTGAGATCAAAGTCATCCGATGAATATAGGCAGCATGTTCATATTCATCGGATGACTTGCCTTGCCAATTACTCTTTGCCAATTGTTGATTTCTCCTTTCGGTCAACGCTCACATCCTCCTTAACTACGCCATCGGCAATATGCAGAATGCGATTGCCGTAGCTGGCATTTTTTTCAGAATGTGTAACCTGAATAATGGTCATGCCATCTTCCTGATTTAACTTTTTAAACAAATGCATAATTTCATCTGCCTGCGCCGATTGAAGATTGCCTGTCGGCTCATCAGCGAGAATGATTGATGGTTGCGCCGCCAAAGCCCTAGCAATGCCTACCAATTGCTGTTGGCCACCAGAAAGTTGATTAGGGAAGAGGTCTTTTTTGGCCACAATGTTGAAACGATCTAAAAGATCGGCGATTCGGCTTGCCCGTTCTGAGCCACCCACCTTTTTGTACAGCAATGGAGCTTCGATATTTTCGTAAACGGTCATTTCATCAATCAAATGGTACGCTTGAAACACAAACCCAATGTGGTTTCGATACAATTCTATGCGCTTTCGCTCGTTTAAGGTGGTTACATCTTCGCCTAAAAAGTCGTAAGTGCCGTAAGTTGGTTCTTCTAACATCCCCAAAATGTTAAGCAATGTTGATTTGCCGGCGCCCGATGGGCCCATAATGGAAACAAATTCGCCTTGTTTGATATTTGCCGTTACATGCCGTAACACATAATGCTTTACACCTTTACTGGCATAATATTTTTCGATGTTTTTAATTTCTATCATTTTAATAAGGTATGGGGTTTAGGCGTATTAATTTATATGTTATCATTGTTTTTCTAGAGGCTTAAGCTTTGAGGTGTAAGGCATAGGGTTTGGGCGTTTTAACCTCAAACCTTTTACCTTAAGCCTTTTACCCTGTTTAGCCTCTCCCCCCGCCCTTCCGATGAAAATCGGAACAGGTCCTCCTTGAAGAGAGGGGGCCGGAAGTGCTGGTTTGTTTGGTTTTGTGGTTATAAAATTAGTCTCTCCGCTCATCATCGGTTTTTTGGATAATTGTTGTATTGCTAAATTGTTGCACGGAAACTGCAAATTACCCTTTGCCAATCGCTTACTGCAACTTGCTATTTGCTCCTTGCCGCTCCTCCCCTCTGGGGAGGCTGGGTGGGGCTTCTACTCATACTTCAAAGCATCAACAGTGTTTGCGACCGCAGCTTTGTACGAGCGGACGCTAACTGTAAGTAAGGTAATCAACATCGAAATTCCCATGGCCAGCAAAAACGGCCACACGCTAATGTCGATGCGATAGGCAAAGCCCGAAAGCCATTTGGAAATAAACAGATAAGCGAGCGGCCACGCCACCAGATTGGCAATAAATACCATCACTAAAAACGATCCATTCAGCATTTTTACCAGCTCGATGGTTGAAGCGCCCAGCACTTTTCTGATGGCTACTTCGCGGGTTCTTTGTGCAGCAACGAACGATATAAGGCCGAACAGCCCGATAAAGGAGATGAAAATGATTACACCGGCGAACACCTTGAAGAGTATGCCCATTATGCGCTCGCTTTCATAATAACTGTTAATCCTTTCGCTCACAAAATGCGAGTAGAATATGCCGCCTGCAAAAGTGTTGTTCCAAATCTTGTTGATCTCTTTCATTGCCGGTGCGAGGCGTTCACTATCCATTTTTATGGCAGCTTTCCAATACTCATCTTTACCCGGAAAAATGGCCAGTCCAGAGATATTCTCCTTCAACGAAAGGTCGTGAAAATCTTTTACAACTCCAGCTATCGGAACGGTGTTTCCACTTGCATAAATTACTTTTCCGATGGCGTCTTGAGGGTTTAAAATCGACATTTTTTTCAAGAAAGTTTCGTTAACAACGCAGGCATTCGCGGTGTCGCTTTTGCGGAAAACCTTTCCGGCAATCAGCTTTAAGTCAAACAATTTGAAAAAGTGCTCATCTGCACGCATGTACCGCAGTTCAAAATCCTTATTCTTTTTACCGTTGTAAGTAAAATCGCTCGAATTGATGTTGTTCGATAACGGTTCTGACTGGCAAAAGCTGAGGTCTTTTACGCCGGGAATCCTTAACACGCGTTCGCGAAAGGTGCTATACTTATTTTTACTCAAACTATCGGACAGAACGCTCACCATAGCTACGGCACTCGGGTTGAAACCCAACGATCTGCCCCGAATATATTTCATTTGGTTAATAATTACCAGCGTTCCGATAATTAATGCAACCGTTATTGTAAACTGAACGACAACCAACACTTTGCGGAAACTTAAGCCGCTGCCATTTAACGCAATTTTATTTTTGATGGCGAGCACCGGATTAAAACCGGAGATTACGATAGCGGGATAAAAACCAGCCAGAAAGCTTACAAAAATAACTAGGACTGCCATAAACAGAAAAATGGACGGATGGCTGAACAAGCTGAATGTTATTTCATCTTTAAAAAGATTTTGCATTGGCGGAATGGCGAGCTCGGTAATAACGCAGGCAATGAGCAGGGCTATTAAACTTATGGCAAGCGTTTCGGTTAAAAATTGCGCCACCAACTGCTTCCTTTTTCCACCGATTACCTTACGCACACCAACTTCTTTTGAGCGGTTTACCGATTGGGCGGTTGCCAAATTGATAAAGTTGATGCAAGCGGTTAGTATCAGGAAGATACCAATAACGGCCAAGCCGTAAATCTGACTGCGGCTGATGTTCGAATCGGCAAAGTTATCGTACTTCTCACTAAAATGGATATCTCTTAAGGCTTGCAGTCGGTTGGTTTGGTTGCCGGCAACTTTTTCAATAGGATAATACTTCTGGTTAAAGCGGGTCATCGATTCTTGCACATCTTTGGCCGCTAAACCTTCTTTCAATAGCACATAGCTTGATGAACTCGAATTTACAGAATCCCAGTTATTGTTAAACCTGCCCGGGTAGCTTTCGTAGCTGATTACGATACCGAGCGGAAAGCTGCTGTTTTTGGGCATATCCTGTATAATTCCGGTTACCTTTAAATCGGTCGTTCTTCCCAGTCTGATCGTCTTCCCTATCGCGTCTTTTACGCTGCCAAAAAACCTGATGGCGTATGCTTTGGTCAAAACAACTGCTCCGGGCTCAGTTAATGCAAGGCTTGGGGCACTATAAATCCATTGAATATCAGAAAAGACATCGAAAAAATCGGGTTCGGCATAATAAACGGCTTCATCGCTTTTAAGCTTGTCTTTTCCACCCGCATCTTTTATACTGATCATTCCGCCTCTTTTAAAAATAGAGCCCACTTTTTCAAAGCCCGGAATCTCATTTCTGGCCGCAGCGCTAAAAGGCACAGGCACCCCGGCCGAAAAATCTTCGTAAGCATCGTACTTCCAATCGGTAACAATCCTAAAGATTCTATTCTCATTTTTGAAGCCCTCATCGAAGCTAAGCTGATACCGGATAAAAATGAAAATGAGAATACAGCTTGCCATCCCAATAGAAAGACCGAGAATATTAATGAGCGTATACACTTTGTTTTTCCAAAGGTTTCGCCAGGCTATTTTGAGGTTCAGTTTAAACATAAGGTGTAGGGTTTAGAGGTGTAGGGTTTGGGTGCATTAAACTTTTGCCCTAAAACATTGGTAATTCGCTTTAGTCTTTTCTTTTTGCTCTTTAAACTTCGGACTTCCGACTCCCGACTTCGGACTCCTTTTACTCATATTTAAGTGCATCAATTGTGTTTGCAACCGCAGCTTTGTACGAGCGGACGCTAACGGTTAACAGGGTAATTATCATCGAAATCAACATCGCCGCCAAAAAAGGCCAAACACTAATGTCGATGCGGTAGGCAAAGCCCGAAAGCCATTTGGAAATAAACAGATAAGCGAGCGGCCACGCCACCAGATTGGCAATAAATACCATCACTAAAAACGATCCATTCAGCATTTTTACCAGCTCAATGGTTGAGGCGCCCAGCACTTTTCTAATGGCCACTTCCCGGGTTCTTTGTGCGGCAACGAACGATATAAGACCAAACAGGCCGATAAAGGAGATAAAAATGATTACACCCGCGAAAACTTTAAAAAGTATACCCATAACACGTTCGGTTTCGTAATACTGTCTGATATCCTCATCCAGAAAGGTAGATTCGTAAATACTTTCCGGATAGGTGCTGTTCCAAATCTCTTCGATTTGATGCATTGCAGAGCGGATTTCCTTGCTATCTAATTTTACCCCCAGGTTGTGGTAACTATCTTTACGAGTAGTGATAATAATTGGCGAAATGGGCTCGTGTAAACTCAAGTTGTTAAAATCTTTTACTACACCAACTAATGTTCCGTTTTTGCCCCATAGTCTGATTTTTTTGCCCAGAGCATCGTTGAAATCAACTATATTGAGTTTTTTCAAAGTGGTTTCGTTTACCACAAACTCTTTAATAGTATCACTTTTAGATAAGCCCCTTCCAGCCACGAGCTTTAAACCGAAAGTGTTAAAATAGTTTTCGTCAGCAGGTTTAGTATTTACTTGAAAATTAGCGTCGACAGTGCCATCATATGAAAAATTACTTTCATTATTATTGGTAGACGATGGCGCATTCGTACAAAAACTCGTAGTCAAAACTCCGGGAATTTTATTGATTCGCTCTTGCAAAATCTGATACTTCAACTGGCTCGAACTGTCTGCAGGAACGCTAACCATGGCAACGGCCAATGGATTAAAGCCAAGTGGTTTCTCTCGCATGTAATTCATCTGCCTTAACACCACCAGGGTGCCGATAATCAACACCACAGTGATTGCAAACTGAACAACAACCAATATTTTGCGTAAACTTAAGCCGCCGGTGTTCGCAGTAATCTTGTTTTTGATGGCAAGCGCCGGGCTAAAGCCTGACATAACCATTGCAGGATAAAAACCGGCCAAAAAGCTTACCACTATAACTAATAAAATCATAAAAACGAAAATGACCGGATGTTCAATAATGCTGAAAGAAATGTCGTCACTAAATAAGCTTTTCATCCCCGGCAAGGCAATTTCTGTTAAAACACAGGCAATAAGCAACGAAAGTACGCTTATCGTCAGGGTTTCGGTTAAGAACTGAAAAATGAGCTGTTTTCTTAAGCTTCCCATCACCTTACGCACACCAACCTCTTTGCCTCTACTCACCGCTTGGGCCGTGGCCAGATTTATAAAATTGATGCAGGCCGTTAACAATAAAAACAGCCCAATGACAGCCAAACCGTAAAGTTCCTTTTTGGCCATGATCTTCCCTGCAAAATTACCAAGGTCTTCGTTGTAATGGATATCCTTTAATGCCTGTGCACGAATTTCTTCTTTAGAAATGGCATCTTTCTTAAAATATTTGGCCGAAAACGTAGCTAATAAAATCTGTACCTCATCAATAGAAACACCATCCTTTAGTAAAAAATAACACTCATCAGTTGAAGATGTAGAGCCCCATGCGGTAAAATCAGCGCTATTGTTGTTTTTAAAAGTTTGATAAGAAACAACAATATTTAATGGAAATGAACTGTTTTGAGGCATCTCCTGCAAAATTCCTGAAACGGTAAAGTCTTGGTTATTGTCGAAATTAATGATTTTGCCTAAAGCCTTTCGCCAGTCGCCAAAAAGTTTATCGGCCATATCTTTCGCCAGAACCACGGTATTGGGCTTGCTGAGCGATTGAATGGGATTGCCCTGCAGCCATTTAAAACTCATGATTTGAAAAAACTCGGGTTCTGCATAGTAAATATTCTCAGCGGTCTTAATCCGCTCCTTCCCGTTTTCATCTTTTATCTTTATAATCCCCCCATCTTGACGAATGGCACCAACTGTTTCCATTTCCTTTTTAAAGTCGTTGCGCAAGGCCGCCACCGCAGGTTTGGGTACGCCTTGCGACTGAAAGAAACCGTCGGCAGAGGTAAAATTGGTAGTGATACGGTAAATCCTGTCATCATTTTCAAAACCTTTATCAAAGCTCATTTGGTAGCGAATAAAGATGAAGATTAAGATACAGCTGGCCATCCCAATCGATAGACCGAGAATATTGATAAGCGTATATCCCTTGTTTTTCCAAAGGTTTCGCCAAGCGATTTTTAAGTTTAATTTGAACATAAGGTTTAAGGTTTGAGGTGTAGGGTTTAAGGTTTGGGCGTTTTAACTATACGCCTTTTGCTTTAAGCCTTATACCTTTTTTATTCGTGTTTAATAATCCTTTTCTAAATCATCCCAAGTTGAGAGCATTTTTTGTTTATCGTAAGCCTCTCTTGAGGTGTAGAACATAGGGTTTGGGCGCTTTAACCTTAAGCCTTTTACCTTATGCCTTACACCTTGTTTACTCATATTTAATTTCTACTGTGGTCATTGTTTTTTAAAGCATTGATAATTCGCTTTAGTCTTTGGTCTTTCTGCTTTTGCGCCTTAAACTTCGGACTTCCCGACTGCCGACTTCGGACTCCTTCTACTCATATTTCAAAGCATCAACAGGGTCGCTCACAGCGGCTTTTCTGGCTTGAATGCTTACTGTTAAAACCGCAATTATAATAGAAGCAATGGTTGCAATAAGAAAGGGAATAACCGGCATCGGTATTCGGTAAGCAAATCCATCGAGCCATTTTTTTACGATAATGTATGCAATAGGCCAACTGGCCAAATTAGCAACGATTACCAAAACGAGAAACGATTTATTTAGGAAATTAATTATTTGCAAATTGGAGGCTCCAAGCACTTTTCGCACGGCAATTTCTTTTGTTTTGCGCTTGGCTACAAAGGTTGATAAGGCAAACAAGCCAAGTAACGATAACGAAACTGAAATAATACTGAACAGGATAATCATATTCATGAAGCGTTTATTATCTTCAAGAACGTTGTCAAACGCATCGTTCATAGTAACATAACTCATCGGATAATCTGGATAAAGCCTTTTCCATTCGTCGTTTATCTTCCTTAAAACCTCAGCATTGTTTTCGCTTTCAAAGCGAACAATTAAATTATTGGTGCTCGACATGCCACCCAAATGCGTCACCTTATAAACTGTTGGCAGAACGACCTTATCAAAGCCCTCGTTATGGAAATCTTTAATTACGCCAACAATTTGGAAAGTATGTTTTTTTTTATCACTTTTTGCATCGTACGTTTTGCCGACCGGATTTTTACCAATCAACCTGGCTGCGCTTTCATTCAGCACTACCGCATTTACGGTATCTTGCTTATATTCCTTAGAAAAAAGCCTCCCCTGCATCACCTTTACGCCAAGGGCTTGCAGTGCATCCATCGTTACCGTAACAGTGTTAACTGCCAGCTGGTTGTCGTTAAAAACAATCTCTCCGGGCATGTTAAAAGCATTGCCCATTACTTGCGTCGTTGTAGCCACATATCTAACGCCAGGAATTTTTCTTAATCTTTCGGCAAATTCTTCCTGATAATTGGATCTTATATTGATGAGATTTCCGCGATCAAAACCTAAATCTTTATTGCTTATGAATTGTGTTTGGCTGTACATTACCCCTATTGCAATGATAAAAGTTATGGAAATTACAAATTGGAAAACCACCAGAACATTCCTTAGTGCTACGCCCTTTAAGCTGTTTTGGTAATTGCCTTTTAACACCGAAATCGGATTGTAATTGGAGAGAATCCACGCGGGATAAAAACCTGCGCATAAAGTAACAATTGCAAACAGCGCGAATAGCTGACCAAGCAAAGGCACTATTTGAGGGTTATGCCAGAAGCTGAGTACTACGTTGAAATTTTGATTAAAAGCCGGCAGAACCATTTCGACCATTATCACACACAAAAACAACGACACAAAGCTTTGCAATGCTGATTCCATCAAAAACTGGCTAAGTAGTTGCCTTTTATAAACGCCCAGAACTTTTTTAACGCCTACCTCTTTTGCTCTTTGTACCGATTGGGCGGTTGCCAGGTTTACGAAATTAATTACCGACACCAACAGCAAAAAAATAGAAATGCCCAAAACAGGCTTAATTTTATCTTTCCAGCTGATTTGGAGGGGCGGATTGGCATGAACGTCGCCGAGTTGCAAGGCCATTAAACCTGGCGTTTTACCATCTTTATAGTAATCGCTGAAATTTATTTTTCTCTTAACGAAACTCGCTTTTGTATGGTCGAGATATATTTTTTGTAAAGTTTTGTTTAGCATTGCAGTGTCTATCGGTCCATTCGTTCTTGCATAAACTTGACAGAAACTTTTACTGTTGATTCCATCGGGGTCTTTATCTCGAGCACCTGTCCTCATAATGGCAGAAAAACCTACCGTTTGTGGTGTTTTTGGCTCGCTTACCACCCCTGTTACGGTTAATACTTGTCCGGGGTCGTCTCTCCACAATACTACCTTCAAGGTTTTACCCAAAACGTTTGTGCTGCCAAATAATTTTAAGGCTGTGCTTTCTTTTAATACGATAGATTTCGGGGTGTTTAGGGCCGTTTGGGAACTTCCCAGCAAAAACTGATGAGGAAAAACATGAAAAAAGCTGCTGTCTGCATCTTTTATGCTTTTGATTAAAATGGGTTCCGAATGCGCTACTTTTACTGATAATCCGTTACTCCAATTCCATTCTTGATCAACCTTTGTAGCGGCAACTACTTGCGGTATATTTTCTCTTACCAAAGCGGCCATTCTGCTATCTGTATTATCCTGCCAACGCTCCTTATTGTCGGGCGTGAAAAAGTCGTGTCGTTCTCTAATTTGATATACGTTTTTTAGCTCTGGCGTCCAGCTGTCGTAATTTTCTTCGTGGTTGATATACAAAAGCATCAAAACAAATGCGGTTAAACCAAGTGCCAGTCCACCAATGTTAATGGCCGCATAGCCTTTATTTTTCCAAAGGTTTCGCAACGCGATTTTTAAGTTTAATTTGAACATATGGTATTAGGTTTGAGGTGTAGGGCTTAAGGTTTCGGCGTTTTAACTATACGCCTTTCGCTTTAAGAATTACGCCTTTTTTAACCTCTCCCCCCGCCCTCTCCTTGAAGAGAGGGAGCTAGGAAGTGGTAATCTGTTTGTTTTTGTGGTTAATAATTTGATTTCTTCGCTCGTCATTGTTTGCTTGGGTAATTGTTGTATTGCTAGATTGTTGTATTGTTAAATTGTTGCATGCAAACGGTTAATTGCCAATTGCACTTGCTATTTGCTCCTGCCACTCCTCCCCTCTGGGGAGGTTGGGTTGGGCTTTACTCATATTTCAAGGCGTCAACCGGATTGGCTTTCGCGGCTTTTAGCGATTGCAAACTCACTATTAAAGCTGTAAGAAAAAGTGTAATCAAGCCGGCCAAAGCAAATGGCAAAACCGGCATGTCGATTCTAAAAGCAAAACCATTAAGCCATTCCCTTAAAATTAAATAGGCCATTGGCCAGGCAATGATGTTGGCCAAAATGACCAGTTTTGCAAAACCCTTGTTCAACAAACCCAAAATATCAAAAAGTGATGCGCCCAACACTTTTCGGATGTTGATTTCTTTAAAGCGTCTTTGGGTATTAAAAGCTGCAATTGCGAAAATTCCCATCAACGCCAAACCGATGGTTAGCAAGGATAGAAAGCCGATGATGCTCCTCAGTTGCGTTTGCTTTGCGAGCATTTTTTCGAAAGACCTGTCGAGTAAGGTGTACTTTATCGGGAAGTTCGGCTCGAGCTTAGTCCATGCACTTTCTATTTCTGCGATAATTTGCGGTGCGTTTGTTGATGAAATATTCAACAAAACATATCTCAGCGGATTGCCTTTCATGTATTGAAAAACAATGGGCTGATAGCTCTTTTCGGGGCTGTAATGGTTAAAATCTTTCACAAGGCCAATTACCCTGGCGTTGCTTTGGCGAAACTGAACAATTTTGCCAACCGGGTTCTTTAGGTTAAAAGTCTTAGCCGCAGTTTCGGTTAAAACCAGCGAATTTAAGGTATCGGCAGGGTTCGAAGCACTGTAACCTCGCCCATCGAGCAGCTTCATCCCCATGGTTTCAAAGTAATCAACATCTACGGTAATAAAGTTCGATGAATAAGATTTCCCTTCGTTGCCATAACTGTTCCCGCCCATATCTTCGCCCGGAATATGATCTGCCCGGCTTATGCTCAACACGCCCTCGATGTTTTTAAGGGTATTTTTTATGGCTCTGAAATGCTTTTCGCCATACTCCTGCATGGCTATTGCCACTACTTGTTGCGGCTTGTAGCCCAGGTCTTTCTGCTGCATGTACCTCAACTGGCTGTTGATGATCCAAATGCCCGAGATAAACAAAACCGCGATAACGAATTGAAGTACAATTAGTCCATTTCTTATCCAATAACCGCTGTTGCTGTTGGCAAAATTTCCCTTCAACACTTTGGCCGGAATCACCCTACTAATGAGTAGCGCCGGGTATAGGCCGACAACTAAGGTGATTGCAAGTAGTAAAATTAAGATCTGACCAAAAATCAGCCTGTAATCAGACAAGTTCTCTAATTGAATAGCCGAACCAACGGTGTTGTTAAATGCGGGTAGAAACAACTCTACCATGATGATGGCGAACATGAGGCTTAACAAGCACTGTACGCCTGTTTCTAAAATGAATTGTGTACCTATCTGAAACCGTTGCGCACCCAAAACCTTTCTAACACCTGTTTCTTTAGCCCTTTTAGTGGCAATTGTAATTGATAAATTGGTAAAGTTAACGGCTGCAATAATGAGCACCAAACCCGCTACCAGGAACATTAAATACATGTATTTGCCCATCCCGTTTCCCTGAAACTCGTATTCTACGTTCAGTTTACTAAGGTGGATATTTTTGATTGGCTGCAAATAAAGTGTATTCTCTTTGATGTATTCAGCAAAGTCTGCTTTCTCCTCGTTAGGGATTTTTGCCAGCTCAATATTTAAAAGCTCGGTTCTGTTTTTGTTAAGCATCGCCTCAGTTTGTACAATACTGCTTTGAGGATTCAACTTTAAATAAGTATAAAAATTATTGCTGTAATATTCGCCGTTAACGCTTTTCTTGAACCGACGAATCAGGTTGAAATGAAAATGTGCAGGAAATCTGGCTTCATCGATTACAGCGGTGACGGTATAGGACAGGTTATTATCGAGCACAACCGCTTCGCCCACGGGATTAACGCCTTTTCCGAAAATGGTTTCGCTCATTGTTTTGCTCAAAATTAAGGTTTGAGGTTTACTCAAGGCCGTTTTCCCATCGCCGTAAACCAGTGGATAATCAAAAACCTTTAAAAAATTGCTGTCAGCAAGCACTACATCGTTTACGTAAACGCTTTTAGCTTTTGTTTTAACTAACAAGTCGCCAAACCAATAATCTTGTATCCTCGTTGAAGCTTCTACAGCAGGGATTTTTTCTTTGCTGGTAGTGGCCATATTGCCGGGACTCAAGGCAACATCCTCGGTAGCCGACTTATAATTAACCCGATAAATATGCTCAAAACCCGGGTTCCAAGCATCGTAGCTTTTCTCGTAATTGGCGTAAAGCATGGTCAAAATAAAAATGGTTAGGGCAACTGCCAACCCAACGATGCTGATAAAAGCATAGCCCTTGTTGTTCCAGAGGCTTCGCAACGCGATTTTTAAGTTTAATTTAAACATAAGGTGTAAGGTTTGAGGTGTAGGGTTAAAGGTTTGGGCGTTTTAACTATACGCCTTTCGCTTTAAGCCTTACGCCTTTGCTAGATTGTTGTATTGTTAAATTGTTGCATGCAAACGGTTAATTGCCAATTGCACTTGCTATTTGCTCCTGCCACTCCTCCCCTCTGGGGAGGTTGGGTGGGGCTTTACTCATATTTCAACGCGTCAACCGGATTGGCCTTTGCCACTTTGACCGACTGTATGCTCACCGTTAAAACAGCTATAATTACCGATAATGTGATTGCAGCTATAAAAGGCATAGCCGAAAAGGATATTCGATATTCGAAAGCCGACAGCCATTTGTTAGTGATGATATAGGCCAATGGAAAAGCGATCAGATTTGCAATGCCAACCAGCTTAATGAAGTCTTTATTTAAAAGCGTGAGAATATTTGCGGTGCTGGCACCCAGTACCTTGCGAATGCTGATTTCCTTTTTACGTTGTTCGGCCATGAAAAGTGCCAATCCCAATAAACCCAAACAAGAAATGAAGATGGCAAAGCCTCCGAACCAGTTAGAAAGTGTTCCGAGCAGTTTTTCATCTTGAAACTTTTGTTCGAAAGATTCATCAACAAATTTCCGGTTAACCGGATAATCAGGTTCAATCTGTTTAACCAACTCATCAATTTTTGCTAATGAAGTGCTTATATTTTGGTTTGGGTTTAGACGTACGATCACAACTGCGGCCCCATCAAGGTAGCTCGGATAAAAAATCATCGGCGCCACCCTCTGGTACGCACTTTCTACCACAAAATCCTTAACAACACCTACATTTATCATCTTGGTATCGCCATAGGTAATGGTTGCTCCAACCGGATTTTTTAAACGCATCATTTTCACCGCAGCCTCATTAAGCATTACCTTGTTACTGTCGTTTTTAGATGTTGCCGAGAATTCGCGTCCAATAATTAATTCGGTGCCAATCGTCTTAATAAAATCACCACCTATTCCCCTATTGTTGAAGAGTATAGACTCATTAGGGCTTTTCCCCTCCCACGAAATACTGGTTGTATTGTTACCGTTTTCGGTAATATCTTTACTAAAAGTAGTAACATCAGTTGCCGCACCTGATTTTACCAATAAGGCCTTTAGCAGTTCCAGTTTGCTATCGTCTCCCATTTTGCCTTGAACCGCAATTTGAATAAGATTAGATTTATCATATCCAATCGGCTTATTTTTAACATAGGTAAGCTGTTGATAAATTACCGATGTGCAAACAATTAAACAGGCGGCAAATACAAATTGCACCACTACTAAAACCTTGCGGACAGAAACCGAAGAGTCGGATTTTATCTTCAGTCCTTTTAAAACCTTGATGGGCTCGAACGAGGAAAGATATAATGCCGGATAACTGCCTGCTATGAATCCTGTAAATACCATTAAGCCTAAAAACGTAGCCCAAAAAACGATACTGCCGTAATCTATTTGTAATTGGATATTTAACAGGTTGTTAAAGTAGGGTAAGCTGATTTCGACAAGAATGAAAGCGAGAACTCCCGAAAGTAAAGTGATAAACGTCGATTCCAGTAAGAATTGCCCTACCAACGATTTGCGAGTGGAGCCGATGGCCTTACGGATGCCTACCTCTTTTGCCCTACGCTCTGAGCGAGCGGTAGATAAGTTCATGAAGTTTACACAAGCAATTAAAAGAATGCAAAAAGCGAGCAAAAGGAATATTTTGAGCTGTTCTATCTTTCCTCCAACTGATTTCCCGTTCTGGAAATCGCTGTATAAATGCCATTTGGTTATGGGGTGCAGTAAAGCCTCGGCCGTATTTCCACTTTGGTTCCGCTTGTAAATTCCCTCCATATCGGCATTAGCCTGGGCGAAGAAATTATTATCCTTTAATTGAACCAAGGTGAGGCACATGTTATTTCCCCAATTATTTCCTTTGGCCCAGGGATTCTTTTTTTCAAATAATTCCCAGGGCATTAAACATTCAAACACAATACTATTATTGGCAGGAATATCCTCAATTATAGCCTCTACCTTTAACAGATCTTGATTATCAAGCTTCACGGTTTTATTGATCGGGTCTTCGTCTCCAAATAGTTTTTTGGCAAATGATTCCGTCAGGATAATTGTGTTTACACCCTTTAGTGCCTGCTCTGGATTTCCCTTTGTAAACCTGTAATCCAATATTTTTGGTAGGTATTGATCAGCAAAAACCGCCCGAGCTTTTATTTTGTTCTCACCAACTGTAATCAGCATTGGATTTGGATAGGTGGAATGAGAGGCATACTTAACCCCCTGAATTTTTACGGCCACTTCCTTTGCCATCGGGTTTGGCGTCCATGCCCAGCTAAAAGTTTTCCCGTTCGCAGCTGCGTTTTGGTAAACCACATACGTTTTATCTGCATTTGTATACTGCTTATCATAGCTCCATTCGTATGAAACGTACAGTAACAAAACCATGCAACTGGCGAGGCCAATGGCAAGTCCCCCAAGGTTAATCAAGGTAAAGCCCTTGTTTTTCCAGAGGTTTCGCAACGCGATTTTAAAGTTAAGTTTAAACATAAGGTGTAAGGTTTAACATAAGGTGTAAGGTATAGGGTTTAGGGTTTGGGCGTATCAACTATACCTCTTTTACCTAAATCTTACACCTATTTTTTGTTCTTGCTATTGCACTTGTTGTTCTTGCTACTACGATTAGTCTGCTGACTCCCGACTTCGGACTCCAGACTTAAATAAGCTCCTCGTTTCTACTTTTATTTACCTTTTCAGAGATTACGTGGCCATCCTTTAGGTTTACTATTCTATGCGAAAAACTGGCATCGTGGCTCGAGTGCGTTACCATTACAATGGTCGTTCCCGCCTCGTTCAGTTCACACAGCAGCTCCATTACTTCGTTACCGTTAGAACTATCGAGGTTACCCGTAGGCTCATCGGCTAAAATTAGTTTAGGCTTTGTAACCAACGCCCTCGCAACCGCAACTCGCTGTTGTTGACCACCAGAAAGTTGTTGCGGAAAATGCCCGCTGCGATTTACAATGTTCATCCGTTCAATAATTTCATTAACCCGCGTTTTACGTTCGCCCGCAGGAACCTTGTTGTAGATTAAAGGCAACTCGATGTTTTCAAACACCGTCAACTCATCAATCAGGTTGAAGTTCTGGAAAACAAAGCCCATATTCCGCTTGCGGAAATTAGAACGCTCTCGATCGTTCAACGTTAAAAGTTCCGTATCAACAAACTTATAACTGCCCCTTTCGGGCTTATCCAATAAACCCATTACATTTAATAGCGTGGATTTTCCGCAGCCCGACGGGCCCATAATGGAAACAAACTCACCTTCTTTTACATGAAGGCTGATCCCGTTTAACGCCGTAGTTTCTACTTCTTCCGTTTTGTAGACTTTTTCAAGATTTTCTATTTTGATCATAATGCTAGTATCAAGTATTTTGTATCAAGTATTAAGACTTGAGTGTTGTTTAATTGCTTAGTGTTGTATGGTTAGTTATTGCTTCGGGACTACCGACTATTGACTTCGGACTAACGACTTATTTCAACCTGGTCATATTGATTAAACTGATCGTACGATGATGTAATTACTTCATCCCCTTTTTGCAAACCGTCTAAAATTTCGTAATACAGGTAATTCTTTCTTCCGATTTTTACATTTCTCTTGGTCGCTTTACCATTGTTTACCACAAACACCCACGAACCACCGGTACTCTGAAAAAACTGGCCCTGCGCCAAAAGCAGCGACTTGCTGTTATCAGATAATGTGAGTTTTGTTTGGAGCGATAATCCACGGCGCAAGCCATCGGGAGCTGAAGTTTTAAATACCATTTCGATTTGAAACTGGCCTGCAGTAACTTCGGGAATTACTTTGCTAACCGTTAAATTGTAAGTTTTCCCGTTGAACTCACATGTAGACGTTTGCCCTTCTTTAACCCGATTGATGTAATACTCATCTACCCCGGCCTGTAGCTTGTAACCTTGCAATACATCGATCTTCCCGATCATTTCATTAGAATTATAAGATTTACCGATAACCGGATCATAAGATGATAACTTACCCGAAACAGGCGCTTTTATCGTCATGTTCTCTATATTTTTACGGATCATTTCTAAACTCTCGTTCATCTGCGCCATCGACTCGTCGATTTGCGACAGCTGCATTTTACGACTTTGGTTCTCTTGCTTTACCGCCTGGCGAACAATCTTCAGCTTGCCCTGATAATATTCGTAATCCTGGCTTGATTTATTGAACTCTTGTAATGTGATCACTTTTTTGCTGAATAAGGCGCTATCCAACCGATATTGACGGGCAGCAGTGCGCAAACTGTTCTCCACGTCTAAAACATCTTGATTCAGCACCCTTTGGTTCTGTTCCAAATCCAGTCTCGATTTTCGCAACTGGTTTATTTGTTCAGTGGCCGCGGTTTGGCTCGAAGTATAGCTCAGCATTGCATTAGAGTTCGAAATTCGTAACAACGGCGTTCCCTTTACTACTGATGCACCATTTTCGGTAAAAATTTCGGCAACCGTTCCGCCTTCCGATGAGCTTACAATTACCGATGTTAACGGCACTACGCTTGCATTTAGCAATACTACATCCTCGAAATCGCCGTACACAACTTTGCTAATTGTTAGTTTATCGACATCAGCGCTGTATGTCTTTTTTAGCGATAAAGTGTAACCATAAATTACAACTGCTAAAAAAGCAATTACCCCACCTACCATTAATAAGGTTTTAGTGCTAAATCTCTTCTTCTCTATTTTTTTATCCATTGTTCGGTTTTACTAAGCATGATAAAGGGCGGAAATATTTACCCGTAACCTGAGGCCCCTGAATCTACAAACCTGAATAAGCCAAGCTTGTGCCAAAACACAAAATCCAATTTAAAAACCTAGTAATCAATTATATAAAAGTTTTCACTAATTTTAAATGTTCATTTTCGAACAGTTTATGTGCGGGAGCGGACAGTTTCCTTAATTTAGCATCGCTACGCTTGATATGTCTTTTCAAAAGAGGCCAGCAAGGAGTAGAAAAGGAACAACCGCACCTCACTTTGCTAAGGAGAGGTAAAGTTATGGGTTCAAACCACTTTACCAACGTTTCCCTCTCTTCAAAGGAGAGGATTGCAGAAAATAACAACCACCGCTCACTTTGATAGGGAGAGGTTTTAACGCCCAACAATGGAAAAATACGGAGATGGACTTTTTAAAGGCGCAAGCCACAAGTTGTTTGAGTTTTCGAGAGTATTAAGAAAAGGCAGCACCGATGCCGAGGATATCTTGTGGCAAGCTTTAAGAAGGAAACAGCTTGATGGTTTCAAATTTAGAAGGCAACATCCAGTGAACAAATACATCGCTGATTTTTATTGTCATGATGCTAAATTAATTATTGAAGTTGATGGAGAAATTCATAACCAAGTCGAAAATAAAGAATGCGACCAAGGACGGACTTACGAACTCGAGGAGTTGGGGATAACCGTAATTAGATTTACAAACGAACACGTTAACACCGATTTAAATGCAGTTTTGAATGAAATTAGAAGCTATTTTCAAAAATAAAAACCTCTCCCCTTTATCCCCTCTCCTCGAAGAAAGGGGGCAAAGAGCAGGAAAAGCGAGGTGGTTAAAAAACGTTCGAAATTAAAACGTTAGGTTCAAACCACTTTACCAACGTTTCCCTCTCTTCAAAGGAGAGGGACTGCACCAAAAAAAACAACCCCCGCTCACTTTGATAGGGAGAGGTTAATTTATACACCATGCTAAACACCACTGTTTTAATCATCGACGATGATGATGACATTCTTCTAAGTGCTCGCCTGTTCCTCAAACAGCAGGTAAAACAGGTAATAACCTGCAAATCGCCGAAAGAGATTAATGTTTTGTTAAGCCGAAACGAAGTTGATATCATTCTGCTCGATATGAACTACCAAAAAGGGGCGAGCGATGGCCGCGAGGGCCTTTACTGGTTGGAGCACATTTTATCTATCGATAAAGATTACGTGGTTATTTTGATGACCGCTTTTGGTAATGTAGAACTTGCGGTAAAAGCCATAAAAAATGGAGCCACCGATTTCATCTTAAAACCCTGGGAAAATGAAAAGCTATTTGCCACCATCTCTGCCGCATCAAAACTTCGCGAATCGACAACGAAAGTGCAAAAGCTCGAGAAAATCCACTCCTCTTTGCAAAAGGATATGGCCCGAGGATTTGAGCACATTGTAGGCGAGGCCGAAGGCATTAAACAACTCCAAAACGTTTTGCTTAAAGTTGCACCCACCGATGCAAATGTGCTCATTTTGGGCGAAAATGGTACTGGGAAGCAAGTGTTTGCTTATGAGATTCACGGAAATTCGCAACGCAAAAATCAGGTATTTATGCACGTCGACCTCGGCTCGTTGAATGAAAATCTTTTCGAAAGCGAATTATTTGGCTACGCCAGGGGCGCCTTTACCGATGCCAGGGAAGACAAGCCCGGCCGTTTCGAACTGGCCGATGGCGGCACAATTTTCTTAGATGAGATCGGAAACCTTACCCTACCCCTTCAAGCCAAATTATTAAGCGTTTTGCAAAACCGAACTGTAGTTCGTTTGGGCGAAAGCAAGGAAAGAAAAGTGAATGTTAGGCTAATTACGGCCACCAACATGCCTTTGAACGACATGGTGGCAAAAGGCACCTTTCGGCAAGATTTGCTCTTTAGGATTAATACCGTCGAGCTGCTGTTACCGCCACTTAGAAAACGCGGAACCGACATTTTGCTCCTGGCCAATCATTTTTTGCAAGTGTTCAACACAAAATATCATAAAGAAATCCGAAGTTTAAGCCACAAAGCCGAAGATGTACTTTTAAATTACAAATGGCCCGGAAACGTTCGCGAACTGCAACATGTACTCGAACGTGCCGTAATTATGAGCGATGGAAAAGAAATTTTGGAAGACGATTTGCAATTAAGTCCACAGCGGTTTACACAAAATATCCCCGTTATTGATGAAATGGCCCTCGAAGACATGGAAAAAATGATGGTTGAAAAAGCAATCAACAAGCACAAGGGAAACATATCAAAGGCCGCCGCAGAACTCGGCCTCACCCGTGCCGCTTTGTACAGGAGAATTGAGAAATTTGGAATTTGAGCCGAAAGCTGAAAGAATAAAGAATAAAGCTTTAGACTTTTAGCTTTTAGCTTTTAGCTTAAAAAAATGTTTTATAATCGCTTTACATTTCGTTTAATATCGAGGCTGGTCATCATTAATCTGCTGGGTTATTTGTTGTTTTACCTCATTACCAACACCCAACTCTGGTTCACTATTATTGGGGTAAGTCTCATCCTGTTGGGTTCGATAATTTCACTCTATTATTATATTAATGAAATCCGCTCAGACATCAACCGTTTCATATTGGCCGTTAAAACCCGCGATCATACCTTAAATTTCAAAAACAAAGCCACCAAGGGCAGTTTCCCCGAACTGTATCAATCCTTTGGCGAAATCCTCCAGGTGCACAAGCAAATCCGGCTCGAGCAGGAAGCCATGTTCCAGTTGATAAAAACAATTTTGGAGCAAGTTCCAGTCGGGGTAATTGTAGTGAACAATACGGCGACAGCAAAAGAAGAAATTGCCTTCTTTAACCAGGCAGCTACAAACCTTTTGGCCGTTCCGGCCTATAAATACTGGCATCGTTTAAAGCAGCACATTCCTGATTTCGGTAGCGAGGTAGAGCAAATTGCCAAGGGTGGCAAAAAGTTCCTCGAACTCAAAATACAAGAAAAACTCACCCTGTTATCAACCGAAGTCATTCCGCTCAATCTTTACGGTAAAGATTATACCATCATCAGTTTTCAAAATATTAAGGACGAAATTGAGCAGAAAGAAACCGAGGCATGGAACAGATTGATCGGCGTCATCTCTCACGAAATCTTAAATTCCATTACACCTATCAGTTCCTTATCAGATACCCTGAACAGCATGGTAACCGATAAAGAAACCCTCAATTTAGATGAAATGGAAGATTTAAAAACGGCGCTTCAAACCATTAAACGTCGCTCAACAGGGCTTTTAGATTTTGTAAAAGATTATCGCCTAATTGCCGAACTGCCTACACCAAGTCTCGAATCGCACACCATTGGAGAAATATTAAAACACATCAAAATACTGATGCAGCCCTTCGCCAGGGTAAAAAAAGTGCTACTGGATGTCGAACAAACCTCGTCGAAAATTACAGTCAAACTCGATTTAAAACTTATTGAACAAGTACTGATCAACCTGATCACCAACAGTATTTATGCCGTTGAAGATCGTGACAACCCGCACATTTCAGTTAACTATCGGTTAGAGAATACCAGGGTTTACATTGATGTAACCGACAACGGCAAGGGAATCGAACCTGCTGATCTCGAGAAAATATTCGTTCCGTTTTATACCACACGGAAAAACGGCTCCGGCATTGGCCTCACAATAAGCCGCAACATTATGAAGATGCATCGCGGCAGCATCGAAGTCGTATCCGTTCCAAACGATTATACTACTTTCTCGCTCCTATTTAATTACATTTAGCGCCATGTTAAATCGTAGCGTGTCATGATGCGTGCCGCCCCCGAGCGTAGCCGAAGGGCAAATACATGAGGCTACTTTTCTCCTAGCTTAAACCGCACCAAACCCGCGATGAAAGCATTTGTTTTCAGCGCTCAAGCAGTCGCTATAACCAACAAACCCAAACTTCTAGTCAAAGCGCATTTTAGTGAAAACCTTCGTCAATCTTTGCAGCAGCCAATATTCGAAATCTCCAACAATGAGATTCAAAGAAGAACAGCTATAAATCATTGCCTGCATCGCGTTTTCACGACCGCAGGTTAATCATTTGAATGTTTTTTTACCTAAAAAATTCAAACAAAAACGAAAATAGTCGCTTTATTTAAGTGATGACATCCGTAAAAAGCATGAAAACAGTAATAATATCGAACAGACTTCCCGTTAAAATTATTGAAGAAAATAACGAATACACCTTTATTCCGAGCGAGGGCGGCTTAGCCACCGGACTTGGCGATGTGTACAAAACAGGCAACTCCATTTGGGTTGGCTGGCCCGGAATTGAAGTTCCTGAAGATCGACAAGAAGAAGTAATCCAAAAACTGAGCGAGCTAAACCTTTACCCCGTTTTTCTAACCCAGGAGGAAATTAACCTCTATTACGAAGGTTTTTCGAACGAGGTTTTGTGGCCCGTATTTCACTATTTGGTTACTTACGCACATTACGAGCAAAGTTATTGGGACTCGTACAAATCGGTAAACGAAAAATTTGCTAAAAGCGCCATGCAGGTGCTAAACAGAAGAGACAAAATATGGATACAAGATTACCAACTACTTTTACTACCAGGTATTTTACGCGAAAAATTACCGAGCGCTACCATCGGCTTTTTTCAGCACATTCCCTTCCCCTCTTACGAAATATTTAGATTGATTCCCTGGAGAGAAGAACTGCTGAACGGCTTGATCGGCTCTGATTTGATCGGCTTCCATACCTACGATGATGTGCGGCATTTCATTAGCACG
Organism: Pedobacter endophyticus; assembly: GCF_015679185.1. Taxonomy (NCBI): domain Bacteria; kingdom Pseudomonadati; phylum Bacteroidota; class Sphingobacteriia; order Sphingobacteriales; family Sphingobacteriaceae; genus Pedobacter; species Pedobacter endophyticus. The sequence continues at coordinate 5,166,133 of NZ_CP064939.1, read as the reverse complement.
GCAACCCGGCTACTCCCCGTAAATTCATCATCAAACGTACTTAATAGCAACGAGCGGCAAATTGTGATCGAAGCTTTCCCAATGGGAATCGATTTCGACAAGTTTTCATCATTAACAACCACTAAAGAGGTACAACAAGAAATTGATTACTTTAGAAGTGGAAAAGAAGACATGAAAATCATCCTTTCTATCGACCGCTTAGATTATAGCAAGGGAATTTTGGAGCGCTTAAAAGCGTTAGAACTGCTTTTACAGATGCACCCCGAATTTATAGGTAAACTGGAGCTTTTCATGATCGTTGTGCCATCCCGCGATACCGTTCCGCAGTATAGCGAACTCCGAGATCAGATTGATCAATTTGTTGGAAACCTCAACGCCCGCTACCGATCGATGGACTGGATTCCGGTAAATTACTTTTACCGCTCTTTCCCTATAGAAGTTCTATCCGCACTGTATTCATCAGCCGATATTTGCCTGGTAACACCCATGCGTGATGGCATGAATTTGGTAAGTAAAGAATACGTAGCAAGTAGAAATAAGGAAGATGGCGTACTCATTTTGAGCGAAATGGCCGGTGCTTCTAAAGAACTAACCGAGGCATTAGTTGTAAATCCGAACAATTTAGGCGATATTATGGAGGCCATTGTTGTAGCCCTCAAAATGCCATTAGAAGAACAACAGCAACGCATGAAAGCCATGCGGGCAATTGTAGAAAAATTCAATGTGAAACATTGGGTTAACAATTTTATTTTAAGGCTTAACGAAGTGAAAGATTCTCAAAAATCATTATTAACAAAACACGCTGTAAATTCAATTAACGAAGTTATTGCCGCAAAATATGCTAAAGCCAATAACAGGGTATTATTTTTAGATTACGATGGAACACTTGTAGACTTTACCGGAAATATAGATGATGCCTCTCCAGATGCAGAACTTTACGATTTGATTGAAAACTTAACATTAGACCCTTCAAACACCGTTGTTGTTATTAGCGGCAGGAGAAATGAAACCCTCGAAAAATGGTTTGGCCATTTAAACGTAGATATGATTGCCGAACACGGAGCATGGCAAAAAGCCTACGGCGACAAATGGAACTGCCTGCCCCTGCTTACCGACCAATGGAAAAGCGAAATTAAAGCGCTTTTAGAAACTTACACCGATAGAACTCCAGGTTCTTTTATCGAAGAAAAAAGCTATTCGCTGGTTTGGCATTACCGCAAGGCCGAAGAAGGTTTGGGCGAGTTGCGGGCAAATGAAATTGTAAGCCACATGAAGATTTTAGCCGCCGATAAAGGCCTGCAACTCATGCCAGGCAATAAGGTGATAGAATTTAAAAATATTGAAGTAAACAAGGGCAAAGCCGCATTAAACTGGCTTTACAACAAAAATCCCGACTTTATTATGGCGCTAGGCGATGACCATACCGACGAAGATATTTTTAAGGCTTTGCCGGATGACGCCATAACCGTTAAAGTAGGCAATAACCTTTCAGAAGCAAAGTATTACTTAAACGACTTTAAAGAAGTTAGAAAGTTGCTTTGGAGCCTGGTTAAGGAAGAGTTTGTAACAAAAAATTAATGCCTGCTGTGGTATTTTCTTTGATGATAGCTTTCAACGCTGTCATCAAAGATCACCGACGTTCTTTTTAGAATAATGCGCTTAAGAACGGTCGTCATTTCGCTCGCAGCCGAGAAATTTTTATCTTAAAATCAAGATCTCTCCTCTAAGGGAGCTCCTATGGATCAATCGGTCGAAAGAACGATCTTTATAGTATTCACGGAAACGTCAATGGCGGGAGTGCCCTGCCCCGATTCTCACGAAAAATCCGCGACCGATATATCATCTTGTTTACCCACTCACTCGCCTCTTTTGGCATTACAGTTTTAACGTTCTGGGCCAAATAGCCTGCAGATTCTTCGCTATGCGCAGAATGACAAAACGCACAAAAAAGGCACAAAAAAATCCCGCAGATTAAAGTGAAATTACGCAGAACAAATTCAGCGTCAATTCTTTCAATCTGCAGGAAAATAACCTGTCGTGCCTATAAAAATATTGGCCTATCTAATTTGATTGCAATCCGATAAGCCGCATTCATTAAACCTACGTGACTGTAGGCCTGAGGGAAATTACCCCATTGGCTACCCGTTTTCGCATCAACATCTTCGCTGAAAAGCAACAAGTGATTACAGAACTTTATAATGTTTTCGAACTCTTTAATCGCCTCATCCGTTCTACCCACACAAGCCAAAGCCTCAACATACCAAAATGCACAAATTAAAAAGGTAGTTTTCGGTTTGCCAAAGTCGTCAGCGTGCAGATAACGGTAAAACAATCCGTCTTCAGTTTTCAGTTCATTTTCTAACGCAATTAAATGGTCTTTTGCTCTTTGCGAAGCAGGATCCAGGTAATTCATCATAATTAACTGTAACGTGCTTGCATCTAAGTGCGGGCTGTCAACAGCATTGGTATAAACTTTTCTAACCGGATCGTAACAAGCCTCAATGTGCGCCGCAGCTTTATCGATCAAAATCTGCGCCCGGGTTTCAAAGTCGACGTTACCAATTGTTTTGGCCATTTTTAATGCCGCCTGCGCACCCGCCCATTGAAACAAATTGCTGTAGCAGTGTACATTGGCTATGTTTCTGAATTCCCAGATTCCGGCATCTTTCTCATCAATTGTACGCTCAATTTTTGAAAGTACACTCTCAATCCACCGAACAGAATCACTACGTTCCGAAAATACAAAACGGTGATCGGTGTACAATGGCAGCATCGATATTAATACCTGTCCGTAAATGTCGTTTTGAATATGCTCATACGCCTGATTACCAATTCTAATTGGCTGCTCGCCTTCGTAGCCCTCTAAATGATCTAAAGTATGTTCAGTAATCTTTCGTTCCCCCGCTATTCCGTATAAAGGTTGGTAGCGCGTATCTTCGGCATGAGAAATATCAGAAAGGTAGTTGAAATACTTTTCCATTTCCTCAAAATGGCCAATGTGATTAAGCGAGGTCAATACATAGTGCGAATCGCGGAGCCAGCAATACCGATAATCCCAGTTTCTGGTACTCCCCGGAAATTCCGGCAAACTGGTTGTGCTGGCGGCAATAATTGCGCCTGTATCTTCATATTGGTGAATTTTTAAAACCAACGCCGAGCGAATTACGAACGGCTGGTAAAAGCCAGCAATAGAAGAATGTTTGATCCATAAGCGCCAATAAACAATAGTTTCACGAAGAAATCTTTCTGCCGTACTAACCACCGGCGCCTCAAGGTTTTGCCCATAAGTCATCACCAGATATTTCGGTTCATTAAGCACAAATGCCTTTTGATCTAAAATGTACGTTAACGACACATTGGTGCTTAAACGAATATTTTCGTCGCAACCCAGGTAATCAATGTGGTTACTCCCCCTACTCGATCGCATTTTACTTTTTCCGTAATCGCAAACCGGCTCACACTTTATCGTTATCCTCGAGTGCCCTTCAAGGGGTTCAATCTTTCTGATAAACATGAGCGGCTTAAAATACCGTTCGTATAAATGAAAGCGAGGCGCAAAATCGGTAATCCGGTACTTGCCTTCCGAAGTTGTGATCTCCGTTCTTAAAACGTTCGTATTTTCAATGTAATATTGGGTCGAAGTGAATTCGCCTTGCGGTAAAATCGAAAATTCTCCGCCCTTTTTCTTGTCTAAAAGGCTTCCAAAAACAAAAGGACTATCAAAACGAGGCCAGCAAAGCCAGGATATGTCTGTATTTTTATTTACATGCGCCAAAAAAGCACAATTTCCTATAATTCCAGTTTGATAAAGGTGTTGTTCGGTCATAAGTTTATTTGTGTTGTCTTTTACTAACAAGCGTAGGCCAAAAATGTTGGCGAAAAAAGAATTTTAAGGGAATTTAACGATTATAATCGTAATGCGATAACTATAATTAAACAGTCAGGAACACTCATGAGGGACATCGTACAAATTTCTCCTCCAAAGGAACTCTTATTAAGCGCTCACGTCGAAATGACAATCGCTCCAAAGTCATCGCCTGATAAATTAAACATACAAAAACTTTATCAAACAAAAAAGTCCCGAATTACTTCGAGACTTCTTTTCTTTCCTTATCGGTAGCTAAACCAATGCATTTTGCTTAACCACCATTTTTACTTTTTCAATCACGTAATCAAGTTCTTCCTTCGTTGTATATTTACTGAACGAGAACCGAACCGATGGGCGATTTGGGTCGGCCTCAATACCGTTTAAAACGTGCGAGCCAATATTAGAGCCCGACGAACATGCACTGCCGCCGGAAGCACAAATGCCATTAATATCGAGATTAAAGAGCAACATATCGGCCATATCCATCTCAGGGAAAGATACGTTTAACACCGTATAAAGGCTTTTATCAGCATCAGTTTCGCCATTAAAGCCAATTCCCGGAATTTCCGCAATCAATTGTGCTTTCAAATAATCTTTTAAATCCTGAATGTAAACCTGGTGGGCGTCCATTTCCGCATAGGCAATTTCAAGCGCCTTGGCCAGCCCAACAATACCATACACATTTTCAGTTCCGCCACGCATATTGCGCTCTTGTGCGCCACCATAAATCATCGGCGGAATTTTGATATTGCTGTTTACATACAAAAAGCCCACGCCCTTTGGCCCGTGCAGTTTGTGTGCCGCACAAACGATAAAATGCGCTTTCAATTCGCGTACGTTGTGTGGGTAATGTCCCATCGTTTGCACGGTGTCCGCATGATAAATGGCGTTGTACTTTTCGCAAATATCTCCAACCTTAGCCATATCGGTAAGTGTGCCCAACTCGTTGTTGGCATGCATAAGCGATACAAAAGAACGCTCATTGTGTTGCAACAGTTCTTCCAAATGAGCATAATCTACATTACCCTTCGCATCTATATTAACAAAGCTCAGCTTATCAATCTCACCATGTTTAAGCATCATATTTAAGGTATGCTCAACCGCATGGTGCTCAATTTTTGAAGTAATGGCGTGTTTAATTCCATAAGCTGCAATGCCGCACCGAATCGCGGTATTATCGGCCTCTGTACCTCCTGAGGTAAAGAAAATTTCTGATGGAGAAGCACCTAGCAAATTAGCGACCGTTTTACGGGCCTTTTCTACAAGGGTTCTCACCTCCCTTCCCAGCGCATGAATAGCCGATGGATTGCCAAAGTAGTTCTCCATCACATTTGTCATTTCGGCAATTACGTCCCTATCTAGGGGTGTGGTAGCCGCATTATCTAAATACACTTTTTTCATTAGCTAGTTTAATTTTAATATTTCCTTAATGTCAGAAATGATTTTATTAGCCAGGTTTTCGGCAACTGTTTCGTTTTCAGCTTCACTGTAAATCCTTATAATTGGCTCCGTGTTCGATCTGCGTAAGTGCACCCATGTTTTATCAAACTCGATCTTCAATCCGTCTATAGTACTGTAAGGCTGTGTTTTATATTTTTCTTCCACCTGTTTTAATAAATTATCGATATCCATTTCCGGTGTAAGGGTAATTTTATTTTTAGAGATGTGGTACTGTGGATAGCTGCTTCGTAGCAATGATATCGACTTTCCAAACCTGGCCAAATGCGTTAAAAACAAAGCAATACCAACCAAAGCATCTCTGCCATAATGCGCTTCAGGATAGATAATTCCGCCGTTGCCCTCGCCACCGATTATGGCGTTGGTTTCTTTCATTTTGTTAACCACATTTACCTCGCCCACAGCCGAGGCATTATATACCGAGCCCGATCTCTCTGTTACATCGCGTAAAGCACGGGTCGACGAAAGGTTCGATACCGTATTGCCAGGGGTGTTCTTCAGTACATAATCGGCAACAGCAACCAAAGTGTATTCTTCGCCGAACATCGTACCATCTTCATTTACAAAACATAAACGGTCAACATCAGGGTCGACAACAATACCCAAATCGGCACTTTGCTTCTGCACTTCTTTCGAAATCTCGGTCAGGTTTTCCGGAAGCGGCTCAGGGTTATGCGGAAAATGCCCATCGGGCGTACAGTATAGTTCTGTAACTTGGGTTACGCCCAAAGCCTTTAACAACGCAGGTATAAAAATGCCACCGGTAGAGTTCACACAATCGATAACAATCTTAAAATCGGCCTTTTTAATCGCTTCAACATCAACCAAAGGTAGCGCCAAAACTTTGTCGATGTGTTTTTGCAGGTAAGTATCGTTCTTAATTACCTTGCCTAATTTATCAACATCAGCAAATTCGAAACTTGCACTTTCTGCCAGTTCCAAAACCTCTTTTCCGTCCAAATCGCTAATAAATTCGCCCTTGTCATTTAATAACTTCAGCGCATTCCATTGCTTAGGGTTGTGGCTCGCCGTTAAAATAATTCCTCCGCCAGCCCTCTCATCAGGCACCGCAACTTCAACAGTTGGCGTAGTAGAAAGTCCTAAATCGATTACTTCGATGCCAAGGCCCTGCAAGGTGCCGATGACTAAATTGTTAACCATTTCGCCCGAAATACGTGCATCGCGACCCAAAACCAGTCGTTTATTGCCTGTTTTCTTTACCACCCAGCTACCAAAAGCCGCTGTAAATTTTACTATATCAATCGGTGTCAAGCCGTTGCCCGCTTGTCCGCCAATCGTTCCTCGTATTCCTGAAATCGATTTTATTAAAGTCACTTTTGCGTATTTATTTGAAATTCAAAAATAAGAAAAAAAACAAGATGCCGGCTGTTTTCGGGAAGCTTTAACCACTTAATTTACATTGTTTTTATATCTATTTATACCATGTATTTAATAGAAATTAAGGGCTAACAGACTTTGAAACTGCTGCTTTCGGCACTACAGTCAGAGGCAAACTGTTGTTGGCAAACTCTTGCCAATCCGGCCATCTTCCATTTTTAAACGCTGGTATTTGATATACACACCCAATAGCAAAAGGATACAAAAACACCTATCAATGCAATAATGTTGCAATAAATGAGACAGGAGATTCTACATGCAAAGTAAAAGTTTATATTTGCGCAACTGTTATGGTTTTTTTGGCTCAGCACAGTGGCAACAAATTAATGTTCAGGTTAAATTAATCTATACGTTTAAGTCAATTTTATCTAAGTTTGCAACTTTTCAAAACAAAGGCTTATTTATATGCAGCGCAAGTGGTTTCAATATTGGTTTAATTCCCCATATTATCATATTCTTTACCAGGAAAGGAACAATGCCGAAGCCGAGTTTTTTATCGATAACTTAACAAACTATCTTGATCCCGTTGTTGATGCGAAGATGCTCGATATTGCGTGCGGTAAAGGCCGACACGCTATTTACTTGAATAAAAAAGGCTTTGATGTTACAGGAATAGACTTATCGGAACAAAGCATCAAATTTGCAAAAAAGTTCGAGAATGATAAATTGCACTTCCTTGTGCACGATATGCGGCGGTTATTTTACATCAACTATTTTGATATAGCGCTAAATTTATTTACCAGTTTTGGCTACTTCGATACCGAAAAGGAACATGTAGACGCATTAAAAACTTTTAGGAAATGTTTAAAGGCCAATGGTATTTTGGTAATTGATTATTTTAATACCGAAAAAATTATCGGAAATTTAAACCATTGCGAAACGAAGTCGCTCGATGATATTACCTTCAACATTACGAAAACCGTAGTTGACGGAAAGATTATCAAAAAAATTAATTTTGAGGATAAGCACAAGGTTTACAACTTCGAAGAACGCGTTCAGGCATTTACTTTCGACAATTTTGAGCGTATGCTTACAAAAGCGGGCATGGTGGTACAAAAGGCTTTCGGTAACTATGCACTCGATGACTTTGACAAGGCCAACTCAGATCGTTTAATTTTAGTTTGCAAAAAAGCATGATAGAAAGCATCCGGCAATTTGATGTTGAGCTCTTTTTGAAGATCCATCGCGGTCTTTCAAACGGTTTTTTCGATTGGCTGATGCCCTTAATGCGAAACCGGTTCTTTTGGTCGCCGTTATACGTTTTTATTATTGTATTTTGCATCAAACAGTATAAAAAAACAGGTCTCTATATCATCGGCATGATACTCGTTACCTTTGCCATGGGCGATTCGATCTCCTCAAAACTGATCAAACCAATGGTGGGAAGAGTAAGGCCATGCAACGATTTTCATTTATCAAACGATATCATCCACCGGGTACCTTGCGGCGGCGGAATGAGTTTTCCATCATCTCATGCCACAAATCATTTCGCTATTGCGGTGTTTTTGATCTGCGTTTTTTATAGCCGTTGGAAACCGATTTTGCCAATTGGATTGTTTTGGGCAATAATTATTTGTTTTGCACAAGTTTATGTGGGCGTTCATTTTCCGGTTGATGTTACCTCCGGCGCAATACTCGGAACAATAATCGGTTTTGTTTGTTCAATGATTTTTAAAAAACTACAACCCGAATTTTAATGGAAGCTTGGAAATTTGCCGTACTTTTTTTCTGCGCTTTTTTTGGAGGCACTGCAATATTTTTGGTTAAAAGCGATAAATCGAAACTGCTCAAATTGATTCTGTCTTTTAGCGGTGCCTATCTCTTTGCCATTACCGTTTTACATTTAATTCCTGATGCGTACAGCGGCCCCGATAAAGAGCAGATCGGGATTTTTATACTCGTTGGATTTTTACTTCAGATATTTTTAGAGCAATTTTCGGAAGGGGTTGAACATGGACACATCCATAAACACCACGATGGCCATGTGTTCCCATTTGGCATTATGATAAGCCTTTGTTTGCATGCCTTTTTAGAAGGAATGCCCCTTGCAAAAGATCAGCACAATGAACTGATTTTCGGCATTTCGCTTCATCATATCCCCGCAGCCTTTGCTTTGGCCAGTATTTTAATGCAAAATCATTTCAAAAAAGGCAGCATTCTCCTATACCTTCTTATTTTCGCACTAATGGCCCCGCTCGGCTTTTATGTAAGTGTTGGACTTAGTAACGGAACAATCGGTGGAATAGACGCTTATTTTAACAAAATAATGGGCATTGTTATCGGTATCTTTTTGCACATCTCTACCACCATCCTGTTCGAATCGAGTGCAGACCACAAAATCAATATCCGGAAAACCATCGCTGTATTGCTCGGCATTGGCGTAGCGTTAATCGGTTTTTTTGCTGGCCACTAGCTCGCTGCTCAGTCTAAAAGCTTAATGCTGTAATCCACTTCATCAAAAAAGCGATACTTTTTGCTATCTTGAGCTATGGAACACATTGTAAATGAGCCTGCCGTGGCCTATAACAAACGGCGTTTCACCATCGAAGAATACCTGGAGAAAGAAAAAGCCTCCGACGAAAAGCACGAGTACTTTGAAGGAGAAATCTTTGCAATGTCTGGTGCAAGTACAGAACATAACAGAATTTTTAGTAATGTTTTTGTACAAATCGGCGTCAAACTGAGGGGAAAGCCTTGTGAACTGTTTGGCAGCGATATGCGGATGCATATTCCTAAAAATACGCTCTTTACCTATCCCGATATTTCAATCTATTGCAATGAAATCGAGCACCTCCAAACCGATGAAGACACGAGTTTAAATCCCACAGTAATTATCGAAATCCTTTCGCCATCTACGCGAGATTACGATCGAGGGAAAAAATTTAAGCTTTATCGCGACATTCCATCGTTAAAAGAATACATCTTAATCGATTCCGAATCGGTAGCTATTGAAGCCTTTTACCTTAACGAAAACCAAAACTGGGAACTGATCGAATATCAGCAACTAACAGATTCGCTGAACTTTGCTTCCATGGGTTTTACAGTTGACATAAGCGATATCTACAACAATGTTCGTTTTGATTAAACTGAAAATTTCGGTACATTGTAATTTATGGAATTCATTGTAAATGAGCCTGCCGTGGCCTATAACAAACGGCGTTTCACCATTGAAGAATACTTAGAGAAAGAAAAAGCATCCGACGAAAAGCACGAATACTTTGAGGGAGAAATCTTTGCTATGTCTGGTGCTGGCGATAAGCATAACGAAATTTTCAGTAACGTATTCATTGAAATTGGCAACAAACTGAAAGGGAAACCATGTAAGCCGTACGGTAGCGATATGCGGATGCATATTCCGGAAAATACACTGTTTACTTATCCTAATATTTCCATTTATTGTAAGCATCCGAAAAAAAGTGGTGTAGACGAGGAAACTTTTATTGAACCTACCGTAATTATCGAAATCCTCTCGCCTTCAACCAGAAAATACGATAGAAGCCGTAAATTCGACCTTTACAAAGATATTCCTTCTTTAAAAGAGTACATGCTAATCGATTCAGAATCCGTTTTTGCTGAAGCCTTTTACATTAACGAGAAACAGATTTGGCAAGTTATAGAATATAAACAGTTAAGTGATTCGCTCAACTTTGTTTCGATGGAATTTGCCATTGCCTTAAGCGATATCTACGAAGATGTTAACTTTGATTAATTTGAGAATTTTGCTAAATTGTAATTTATGGAATTCATTGTAAATGAGCCTGCCGTAGCTTACAACAAGCGGCGTTTCACCATTGAAGAATACTTAGAGAAAGAAAAAGCCTCCGGCGAAAAGCACGAATACTTTCAGGGAGAAATCTTTGCTATGTCTGGTGCTAGCGATAAGCATAACGAAATTTTCACTAATATTTTCGGAGAACTTTATGTCAAACTGAAAGGGAAACCATGTAAGCCGTACGGCAGCGATATGCGGATGCATATTCCGGAAAATACACTGTTTACTTATCCTGATATTTCCATTTATTGTAAGCATCCGAAAAAAAGTGGTGTAGACGAGGAAACTTTTGTTGAACCTACCGTAATCATCGAAATCCTCTCGCCTTCAACCAGAAAATACGATAGAAGCCGTAAATTCGACCTTTACAAAGATATTCCTTCTTTAAAAGAGTACATGCTAATCGATTCAGAATCCGTTTCTGTCGAAGCCTTTTACATTAACGAGAAACAGATTTGGCAAGTTATAGAATATAAACAGTTAAGTGATTCGCTCAACTTTGTTTCGATGGAATTTGCCATTGCCTTAAGCGATATCTACGAAGATGTTAACTTTGATTAATTTGAGAATTTTGCTAAATTGTAATTTATGGAATTCATTGTAAATGAGCCTGCCGTAGCTTACAACAAGCGGCGTTTCACCATTGAAGAATACTTAGAGAAAGAAAAAGCCTCTGACGAAAAGCACGAGTACTTTGAAGGAGAAATCTTTGCTATGTCTGGTGCAAGTACTCAACACAACTGGATTTTCTCTAATACATTTGGTGCATTGTGCCAGAAACTTAAACACAGAAACTGCTATCCCTTTGGCAGCGATATGCGGATGCATATTCCTAAAAATACGCTATTTACCTATCCCGATATTTCAATCTATTGCAATGAAATCGAGCACCTCCAAACCGATGAAGACACGAGTTTAAATCCCACAGTAATTATCGAAATCCTTTCGCCATCTACGCGAGATTACGATCGAGGGAAAAAATTTAAGCTTTATCGCGACATTCCATCGTTAAAAGAATACATCTTAATCGATTCCGAATCGGTAGCTATTGAAGCCTTTTACCTTAACGAAAACCAAAACTGGGAACTGATCGAATATCAGCAACTAACAGATTCGCTGAACTTTGTTTCCATGGGTTTTACAGTTGACATAAGCGATATCTACAACAATGTTCGTTTTGATTAAACTGAAATTGAAAACTGCCAATTAATCTATTTCTTCTCTTTCTTCTTGCCATAACCCCAAGGACAGTGCTTACACTTGTTTTTGCAACAATACCCACGCTTTAAATGATAGTTCGCTGTAAATACCATCAAGCCCGCTTCGTTAAAATAGAAGTCCTCTCCTTCTTTCATAGTAATTTTGAATTTTTGAATGAATGAATTTAAAATTAGTGAGCTTTTGGTGGACTGCCCTTCGACTCCGCTCAGGGTGACATTCTCCCTTTGATCTTTCAGTCATTCCATCATTTTATCATTCCATCATCCTATCAACCCATCATTTTCCCAATCAATCATTCTCTCATTCTATCATTCTATAACTCTATCATCCCATCATTTTCCCAATCAATCATTCTCTCATTCTATCATTTCCCAATCAATCATTCAATATTTTAACCTCCAATTGATCTTTGAAGTGCGCTTTCAGTTGTTTGCCATCGCCATGTAGCGTCCAGATTTGTTTTGGCTGCACCTCTTTTACAGTCTCTAAAATTGCGTCCCAATCGGCATGGTCCGAGATATAAAGCGAAATGCCGTTTTGTTGCTGCAGGTTCTTCCATCCTGAGGCAAAGGCACGAACTACGTTTATGGCTTTGTGGTAACTGTGAAAAACCATCGGAGGTACAATGTAAACCTGGTTTTCGTGGTTGTTCTTCATCACCTTTCGATCGTACATTTTGTAGTTACCTACGCTTATTCCATAATCTTCGTAAATTTTTACAAACGGCATGATGCTGTGGTGAAGCATCACATTTCTTGTGGGGCAATGCTCGTTTAGCAACCAAATGATACGTTGCGCCTTTCCTAACGAATAGGCGCCCAGCATGATATTTAAGCTCGTTTCGTTAAGCTTTTTAATTTCATCATCCGGCGATGGGTGCTTAGTATCAGGATTTGCAAAAGTGCTCTCGGTAATTAAAACATCCGCCTTAACAAATTCAAACGGTTCGCAGGTAGCATCCGGCTCAATTTTGTAATCGCCCGTATAGAGATATTTTACCCCCTGAAACTCCATTAAAACCTGGGCCGAACCTAAAATATGTCCTGCAGAAAAAAAAGTAATTGCTACGTCCTTTATCTTAAAAGTTTCATGGTAGGCTTTCGTATAAAAATCTACCGCCGCAAACTTGCGATAACGGTGTTTCATAAAGCTCGCTGTAGCCGCAGTACAATAAACGTTCTGACTTCCACCAATCGCGTGGTCGCCATGAGCGTGCGAAACTACCGCTTCCCTTACAGGCTGTTGTGGATCTAAATAAAAATCGCCATAAACACAATACAAACCCGTTGGCGTAATGGTAATGAAGTCGTCTAAAATCATGATCGGGATTGGTAGGGTTTACGGATAAGGCAGGATTTCATCAAGAGGGTTAATCGGTTTATTGTTTAACTGGTTAATTGCTAACTGCTAACTGTTAATTGCCAACTGTTAACTGCCAACTCCGAACTGCCAACTCCCAACTGTCAACTCCCAACTGCAACCTACCCATTGCTCATTGACAAAAACTGTTGATGCAAGGCCAAAACCTGCGCTATTATGCCATGTTGTTCATCATTTATAACAAAGTGATCGGCCAGTTTTTCTTTTTCAACATCACTAAATTGTTTATCCATCCGTGCCTTTACCTGCTCGGCAGTAACGTTGTCGCGTTCAATTACGCGGTTTAATCGTAGCTCAGTCGGGGCAGTAACCAGAATCGTTGTATCGCACATTTTATAAGAACCGCTTTCGAAAAGCAGCGCTGCTTCCTTTAACGTATAGGGAACATTCGGGTTAACTACTGCTTCCCAGGCATCAAAAGCCCTGAAAACCGCCGGGTGTACCAGTGCGTTCAACTTTGCAAGCTCCGTTTCGTTATTAAAAACAATCCCCGCAATGTGCTTATTGTTTAGTTTCCCATCTGCAAAGTAACTTTCGTTACCAAAAGCCGATTTAATACCATCAATCAACACCGCATCGCCGATCATGATGTTCTTCGCTTCAGTATCCGCATAAAAAACCGGAATCCCCAGTACTTCGAAAACCTTACAAACAGTCGTTTTCCCGCTGCCAATTCCGCCCGTTATCCCTACTTTGTACATTACTTTTCTACTATAAAATCTACTTTTGCAGGCGTAATATTCACCAGCTTACAATAATCCGGAAACTCGGTAAGCGTTACCGTAAGTTGCTTGTGGTGAAGCGTTTGCCATTCATCCGTATCAACAGTTGCCGTAATAAAGTTCTCATCTACCTGCTGGTAATTGCTCAGCGCCACCAAAAACGTAACCTTAATCTTTTTGGGGTATAGCTTAATGCTGTTATAGTTTTTGTTGTTGATAATCTTTAACGGAACCTCAACGGTTTTCTCTGTAAACTCGTCGACACCCATTTTTACCTCGACGGATGACGGATAAATACTGATATTTTTATGAACGCTGTGCTGCAAGGCAATCCGTACCGTTGCGCTCGATTGAACGTTATCCAGCTTCAGCGTGTCCGTTGGCCACGAGTTAATCTTTTTTAACTCTTCAAGCGGGCCCGCAACTTTAACAAAATTCGGGTTCAGCAAAATCTCGTTGGCTATACCGTATTGCTTTACGAAATTAACACGCTGGATTAACTTAATGGGCACCTTTTTAACCACCCGCTTAGTAAAATCGAAGTATAAAGTATCGGGCTTTATAGAAATAACTTTCTGGGTGTTCTCCTCTACCTGCTGGTTGATACTAAAGAGCTGATCAGAGCAAACAATAAAATCCTTGCTGTTCAGCTGGCTTAAACTTATAGAAATAGAGGGCGGACTGATTCTTAACCGTGCAAACAGCAGCTGCCAGCCTGTACCTTCTACCTGCAAATCTACTGTGTCTGATTGCAAAGGATAAAAAGCCCGTTTTGTTGGCGAGTTTTTAAAAACAAGTACCGTTTTGGCGCTGTAAATGTATTTATTGCTTAATGCCATAAAAAACCAAGCCGCAACCGCAAGCGCTAAGCAGGCAAGCAAGCTTAATACACGGCGTCGTTCAATTTTGGTTAATCTGATAAAGGGCATAGCTTAATCTTTTCCTCGTTGTGATACAATATGATTGCCTCAACATCGCCAAATGTAATAAAACAAAAACAGTCCCGAAAATTTTCGGGACTGTTGATCGGTATCATTAAAACAATGACTAGGCTTTTGCTGGTGCAACAACCGCTTTTGTAGCATCTAATGAAACTGCAGATTTATCGAAACGGATCTTCGCACCGCTCTCTACCTCAATTAAGAAAGTAGCTTCATTCATATCTATAATACGGCCATGAATACCAGCTGTTGTTATTACTTTATCACCTTTCTTTAATTCGGAGATTAATTTTTTATGATCTTTTGCTTTTTTTACTTGCGGACGTATCATGAAAAAATAAAATACCAGCGCAATTGCGCCCAGCATAATTAATTGTCCGTACTGCCCGAACCCGCCTGGTGCATCTAAAATTATTGTAGTAGTAGTCATTTCTTTATTATTTTGTTATTTGTTTAATGAATGATTTGTTGGTCGAACTGTTTAAACTGGTTAATCGTTTAAACTGGTTAACTGGTTAATTGTTCAAACTGGTTAATTGTCAACTGCGAACTGCCAATTGGTAATTGTCAACTGCCAAACTGAAACTATTTCTTTTCTAAAACCTCGCCAACCAAATGTACAGTGGCAATATTAGGGTTTGCGTTCGAAGTTACCGTAACCACTTTATCTTGCACCCCCATTTTACCTTCGCTATTAAAAACCACATTGATTTTTCCTTCTTTACCCGGTAAAATCGGTTCGCCGGGAATTTGCGGCACCGTACAGCCACATGTCGCCGTGGCGTTGCTAATAATTAGCGGGCTCTTTCCCGTATTTCTGAATTTAAATTCGTGCAGCACTTTTTCTCCTTGCGCAATTTTTCCGAAATCGTAAACGTCTCTTTCAAATACAATAACAGGTGCATCGCCAGGAGCAATTTGTGCCTGCGCCGTAGTATCATTACCAACCGATACCAACGTAGATGTTTCATTCGAGTTATTTGCGTTACGGCACGATGCAAATGTGAGCACCGCAATCGCCATTAGGAAAACTTTCTTCATGTTAATCTTCAATTAATCCGCGACCTATTTTCTTAATCGTGTTGTTTTTCTTTAAATCGCCTAAAATTTTGTCCAAAATACCGTTTATAAACGAATTACTTTTCGGCGTACTGTAATCTTTTGATAAGTCGAGATACTCGTTAATGGTAACCTTAACCGGAATCGACGGAAAGTTGAGCAGTTCGCAAATGGCCATCTTCATTAAAATCGTATCCATTAAGGCTATACGCTCCGATTCCCAGTTTTTAGTACGTTCCGCTATCATTTCCTGATATTTAGCATCGTTTTGAAGCGTAAACACAAATAAATCTTGTACAAACTTGCTGTCCTCAATCCAATCCGCACTTATTTCCGTAAGCTTGTTCTTAAAAGGATCATCGTTCGTAAAGTTTTTAAGCGTTTTGGCAACCATCCCTTTCATTACTTCATGATCGACCTGCCAGTTGATAAACTTCTCTTCAAAAACCTGAATAATGCCCTGGTTTTTTAAAATGATTTTTCTGAAAATGTATTTGATAATATCTTTTGATGATTCGAGGCTTTCGTTTGGATCCACAAGATAATCCGCATATTCTTTTGAAGCCTTTAAAGAGTTAAACACCGTTTTACGAATTTCCGGATCAAAGCCCCAATCTACCTTAAACTTTTTAACCGAAGCAATATACTCAGGGTTTTGTTGCATTAAAACGCTAAACTTGTTGTGTAAAAGCTTCATGTTCGGATTAATGTCATCTGCCGTTTTCAGGTGCTTGTTTGCACGTTCCGCCGCATCGTTAGCGGTGAACTCAGTAACTTCTACCAATAGCGATAGCATCCAAATGTACATTTCGTACACACTATCGATACTTTGCATTAAAGTTTTTAGGTCGCCTTTAATGTCTTTTTTGTCTGCCATGTGCCAAGCAAAAATATTTTGCAAAGCTTTAATTCTTAAGTGCCTTCTGTTTAACATGAATGTAAGAACGAGTGAGGGTTTTTAAACCTGTGTTTAATAATTAGTTAATATGATGATTTTATTTTCTTAACGTCTGCAATGCGCTTTTCGGCAATGCGGTTTGCAGCAATGTTTGTTGATATGTTTTCGGCTTTGCTTAACTTAATTACGCTTCGGGTTGCATCGTAAATGTTTTCCGTAAGCTGTACAGTACGCTTTTTACCAAAACCTGTTAACTCCGAATAGCACGAAATCAGGCCTCCCGCGTTAATTAGGTAATCCGGAGCAAACAAAATTCCTTTTTTTAATAGCAATTCGCCATCCAAAGCTTCATCCTTTAACTGGTTGTTCGCCGAACCAGCAATAATGGCGAACTTCATTTTTTGAATTGTTTGATTATTCACCGTTGCACCCATGGCGCAAGGCGCAAAAATGTCAGCATCGCAGCCAAAAATCTTATCTGCATCTATCGGTTTCGCCTTATACTTTCGGGCCACATAAGTAAGTTGCCCCTGGTTAATATCGCTAATTAATACTTCCGCATTTTCTTTTCTCAGCAAGGCCACCAAATGTTCTCCAACATTGCCAATTCCCTGTACCACAACCGTACGGCCAGCAAGCATATCGGTTCCAAAAACTTCTTTAACACTTGCTTTTATGCCCAAATAAACGCCCTGAGCAGTAAACGGTGCAGGATTGCCCGCTCCACCCAGCGATTCCGGAACTCCAGTAACGTAACTGGTTTCCATCCGGATATATTCCATATCGCGGGTGTTGGTGCCCATTTCTTCCGCAGTAATAAATTCGCCGTTAAGGTTTTTTATAAACCTGCCGTAACTGCGCATTAAGGTTTCCGTTTTATCCTTGCGAGAATCGCCGATAATAACGCCCTTTCCCCCTCCAATGTTTAAACCTGTAATTGCCGCTTTGTAAGTCATTCCCCGCGATAGCCGCAAGGCATCTTCAAGCGCTTCGTTCTCTGTAGTGTAACTCCACATTCGTGTTCCGCCCAAAGCCGGGCCCAATGTGGTATCGTGAATCGCGATAATTGCTTTTAAACCTGTATCCGGATCATTACAGAAAACCAATTTTTTATGCCCGTAAGCACTCAATTGCTCTAGAATCGATGAATCTGACGAAGAATTTGCTGGCATAATGAACGTTCGGCTAACCTGCTGCAAAAATAAAATAAAAAATGATTATTACAGCCTTTTAAACAAACTATCACAAAATTACTTCCCACTAGCTTATTAAAAAGACTAATAAACCAATGTTTCCGATCAATAAATGCTTTCGAGTTTCATATTCAATGTTGTAAAAAAAAAGCCTTTACAAATAGTTCATATTTTACATTCAAGTATAAAAATTGACTACACAGAAACATAAGCCACATAGCTTAACCCCATAAAGACCTATGTTTTCTATGTGCCTATGTGGTCGAAAATTAGCGCTTACTTTTTTTAGCCAGTACGGGCCGGGAAACATAAGCCACATAGCTTACCCCATAAAGACCTATCTTTTCAATGTGCCTATGTGGTCGAAAATTGGCACTTACCTTTTTAGCCAGTGGGTTATTCGCGTTTCGCGTTTCATCGCTTGGGGATCCTTCGTTACTCTCAGGATGACAGCTATAAAACAGTATCAACCGGAAAGCGTAGTACTACCATTGACGTTTTTGGCACCCTGCTGTTTTATAAGGCTATACATGATATAAGGCCATACATGAACGGTCGTCATCCTTCCCGAAACTTCGGGAGGGATCTTAATGCTAAGGCTTTAATCCCGAAGCTTCGGAACCGCCTGCGCGGCATGACGGCCGGCTAAAAAAAGGCACTCATATTGATTTTTGTGAAACAAATTACCCCTCCGGATGACAGCTATCTTTCCTCCCAAATCTCCTGCTTTACTAATATCTCAATAACCTCCCTCCCCCTGCGCAGCATCCTGATAAGGGTTTGCCTGCGAATAATCTACTGCCGAAACCTTATAATCCGTTGGCGCAAAGCTCTTTGCCGTACTTAACGCCATACCAAGTTCGAAACGCGTAGGATAAGGCGTTTGCAACAAGCTACCCACGGCGATATAAGGATAACTCTCCTGGTACGATTGAATTAAATTGGCACTTACCCGCCTGCTAATATATGCCCGGCTAAGCTGTCGCGGCTCCCGTAAACCCGCAGCCCCCAACAGCTCAACCGCACTCGCAACCGTTAAGTTATGAAAATTCTTTACCCGAACCGCTTTATCTTCCACTACCAGACCTTTCATTAAGCTCGGATCTTGCGTGGCCACACCCGTTGGGCAGGTATTGCTGTTACATTCCAGGGCCTGAATACAACCCAGGGCGAACATCATACCACGTGCCGTATTGCACATATCTGCACCGAGCGCAATATTTTTAACCAAATCGAAACCAGTAGCAACCTTTCCCGAAGCGATAATTTTAATGTGTTGCTTTAAGTCGAAACCATTTAAAACATCGTAAACAAAAGCAATAGCTTCCCGTAGCGGCATACCCACTGAGTTAGAAAACTCCTGCGGCGCTGCACCAGTTCCACCTTCACCCCCATCAACCGTAATAAAATCGGGATAAATCCCCGTTTCAATCATCGCCTTGCAAATCGAATAAAACTCGCTTTTGCGCCCAATACAAAGTTTAAAACCCACCGGTTTGCCGCCACTTAGTTCCCTTAGCTTTTTAACAAATTCCAGTAAACCAATTGGCGTGCTAAACGCCGAGTGTGCCGGTGGCGACAATACATCTCTGCCTTGGGGCACCAGGCGGATTCTGGCTACCTCGGCCGTTACCTTCGAGGCTGGCAGCATGCCGCCATGACCTGGTTTTGCCCCTTGCGACAACTTTATTTCGACCATTTTAACCTGTTCCGTTGTGGCCCTTTCCGCAAACGCATCGAAGTTAAATGTGCCATCATCGTGCCTACAGCCAAAATAACCCGTTCCAATCTGCCAAATCAAATCTCCTCCAGGTTTACGGTGGTAATCGCTTATGCCTCCCTCACCCGTATTGTGTGCAAAGTTGCCCAGTTTGGCGCCTCCATTTAAGGCTAAAATTGCGTTTTGGCTAAGCGAACCAAAGCTCATGGCAGAAATGTTATAAATACTGGCCGAATAAGGCTGCTTGCATTCAGGCCCTCCAACCAACACCCGCGGGTCTGAATTTAATTCGTGGTGAGAAATTGCAGCAATACTGTGGCTCAGCCATTCGTAACCACTATCGTAAACATTTAATTGCGTTCCAAACGGAATGGTATCATTATCTTTTTTTGCCCTTTGGTAAATCAGCGACCTGTTTAAACGATTGTACGGCGTTCCATTCGTATCGCTCTCCACAAAATATTGATAAACTTTTGGCCGCAACTCCTCCATAAAATAGCGCAACCGTCCAAATACCGGATAATTACGAACAATACTGTGTTTAGGCTGATATAAATCGTAAATCCCTAAAAGGACAAAAGGACCAGTGAAAACAAAAGTCCACCATAAAAAAGGGTGATATAAACCCAACATAATAGTTAAGGCCACTAAGAATGCAGCGATGGCAATGAAAGCTTTTCTCATGATAATGGGTAGCGTATGTTTTGTTTTACAAAGATTAAGATTAATAAACAATCGACACCATTAAATTGTTATTTTTACACAATGTTAATTAAGATTTATCCCGAAAACCCTAACCAGCGAGCCATTCAACAAGTTGTTGAGGTATTAAGAAAAGGTGGTTTAATTATCTATCCTACCGATACCATTTACGGTTTGGGTTGTGATATTACCAATCCAAAAGCGATTGAAAAAATTGCCCGTATTCGCGGGATAAAACCCGAAAAGGCAAACTTCTCTTTCATCTGTCACGATTTGAGTCATATTTCTGATTTTATCAAACCGATAGACAATACTACCTTCAGGATTTTAAAAAAGGCACTGCCCGGTCCCTTTACCTTTATTTTTAATGCCAATAATAATGTACCCAAATTATTAAGCTCCAATAAAAAAACCGTCGGTATTCGTGTTCCCGATAACAATATTGCCCGCTGCATCGTAAAAGAACTCGGCAACCCGATCCTCTCTACCTCTATAAAAGACGACGACGAACTAATTGAATACTCTACCGATCCCGAGTTGATTCACGAGAAATACGAAAGTCTGGTCGATTTAGTAATTGACGGCGGTTATGGCGATAACGAAGCTTCGACGGTAATCGACTGCACGGAAGGGACGTTCGAAATTGTGCGTGAAGGAAAAGGAAGTATCGAAGATTTTTTATAGGCGGATAACCTGCTTTTTTAAGGCAACATCCGCTATTGCTGGCATTTATTTCGCCACTACATCCAAATTTATCTTTCCCATTTGCTAAAATTTGAAAAGTTTCTATCTTTGAGGCCTCTCGGGATGTAGCGTAGCCAGGTATCGCGTCAGCATGGGGTGCTGGAGGTCGGAGGTTCGAATCCTCTCATCCCGACTTTTTTTTAATTTGATAGTCTCCTGGATTATAGTTGAGCCACGAACTTGCGTGAGCAACACGGCGCTTTCTCCGTTTTTTGATCTTATAAATTCGATATCATAAAAGGCTCATTTCATAAGATACATCATTAGCGCAATTGCGCTCCCAGCACAAGCCAACACCTGCCGCCATACTCACCATTTCAATAACAAAATTTAAATCATCGTATTTACGCTTCAATAAGCCGCATTAACCGTCTTCTTTATACTTTATGCCCTAGTATAGCACAGCAACCTCCGCAATCAGCGGTATACCAACAGCGACTTCGAAGTAAACATCAGCGATAATATCAGCTTAACCCCATAATAGAAAGTGTTTTACAGGTTTGTTCAGCTTGTTGCGACCGCTCGATGGGCGCCCGTTGACATTTGTTGAATCTTTTAACCGTCACTTTTTCGCCATACAACCTCTGGTTTTGGGCTTTTATTGCCTTTCCTAATGTGGTTTGATATTTTTGCCCGGATGGCAAAGGTGATTAATTTAGAAGTATTTCAGCGTTTCTTTCGTTCGGGCCAGGTTGGCGGTTGTTTATTATTAATCTGTGTTGTAATTTCCTTATTAATCGCAAACACAGCCTCAAAAGACGGTTTTGAAACTTTTCTGCAAACTACAATCGGCTTTGGCAACCTCAATTACAGCGTATTGGCATGGATAAACGACGCCTTGATGTCGATCTTTTTCCTTCTGGTTGGCCTCGAAATTAAGCGTGAATTTGTAGAGGGCGAATTGTCATCTGTTAAGCGCATAGCCCTCCCTGTTATTGCCGCTCTGGGCGGAATGCTGGTGCCAGCAATCATCTACTGGATGCTTAACAAAGGCAGCGCAACATCAAGCGGCTGGGGGATCCCGATGGCCACAGACATTGCATTTGCACTCACCATCATTGCATTGCTCGGTAAAAGCGTACCACCCAGCTTAAAGATTTTTCTGGCCGCTCTGGCAATTGTCGACGACTTCGGCGCCATACTCGTTATTGCCATATTTTATACCAGCAAAATCCATTTTGAGTACCTCGCATTAGCCGCGGTAACCTTAATGTTGCTCGCCACCTTAAATTACTTCCATGTAAAAAAGCTGGTTTATTACCTTGTTCCCGGCGTATTTTTGTGGTACTTCTTTCACCATTCTGGCATTCATGCAACAATTGCCGGCGTACTGTTGGCGTTCACCATTCCAACCAATGAAACCGATATCCCATCTCCGTTAGAAACCCTCGAGCACTCCTTAACCGTGCCTGTTAACTACATTATTATGCCCGTATTCGCCTTAGCCAACACCAATATCACTTTCGAAAAAGAGATGTTCGCGGGCCTGGTTTCGCCACTTGGCCTCGGCATTATTGCCGGCCTCTTATTGGGAAAAACCATTGGTATAACTTTTTTTAGTTGGTTAGCCGTCAAATTTAAACTCGCTAACCTGCCCAGAGGAGCCAGCTGGAAACACATGCTCGGCGTGGGCATGCTCGCCGGAATCGGCTTTACCATGTCGATTTTTATTGCCTTATTATCCTTTAGCGATGCGTTGTATGTTTTAGAGGCCAAGTTCGCCATATTAACGGCATCGATTTTATCCGGAGTGATTGGGTCCGTTTTCTTGAAATCCGTTAAAACTAAAAGTAAATCCTTCAAATCCGTAACAGCCTGAGTACGAAAGTTGAGGTGCACAGAGAACTTTTCTAATTGGCGTTCAATGGCATTTAACAATAAATAAAAAAGCTCCTCTTTGCAAAGGAGCAGTAAAATAACACGGTAAAGTCGACGTATAATCTTACGTTTTAGGTCGTATGACAAAGATTTGAACAAGTGTTACATCCGTTGATCTTTTTGTAGGGATGTTCTTTTTTCGCTTTATTGACCGCAGGTTCGCAAGAACTAAAACTGCCCAGATCATCGTAATTTTGCGCAAGAAAGAAAACACATCCCGCTTCATGAACTTCGTAATCTCCGTTTGCTTGTTGGTTCAAATTCAATCTGTAAATAGCCATAATGTTCGATTTTAAAGGTTTAACATTCCTCAAACCTATGCAATTCGATAGCGGAATAGCTACGGAAAACCGTAGTGATCAACAAATCACTACCGACTGTTCCTCAAGCCTCACAAAAAACGTAGCACTAAAACAACGCAGCTTTCTACCCTTTCCGTGCTTTCCGCGTTTCCGTGGCAATTAGAAGCACTAAAACAACGCAACTTTCTACCCTTTCCGTGCTTTTCCGTTTCCGTGGCAAAACCTGCATCAAAACCTCCGGCGCTTTTGCATGGCCCACCAGTGTTTTTCGTTAAACTTTCTATAAAATTTCCATTAAGCGAACAAAACACTCCTAAAAAGTTGTGCGAAAACCATATCTTCATTTCCAACTAACCATCTGTAAACCTCAAATAAACACATGTATGTCTAAAACATTTGAAACCGGCCTGGCAAAGAACGTGGCCAATTTTGAAACGCTTATCTCCTATGTTGTCGGTTATGGCCCAGCCTATAACCCTAGCAACGCAGCCATTCAGCTATCCAGTTTACAGGCCAAGGCAGAAACAGCCAAAGCAGCAATGGCCACCACAAACGAACTATTGGCCAGTTACACTACAGCAGTAGCCGCCCGTAAGGTAGCTTTTGAGCCCTTAAGTAAATTGAGTACACGGATTTTTAATTCGCTGAAAGCAACTACGGCAACCCAGGCCAATATTGATAATGCAGAAAGCAACCACCGAAAGCTGCAAGGACGAAGAGCATCGGCAGTGCTTACCGAAGCAGAAAAAGAAAGCCTAACAGCAGAGGGTAAAACAGCCAACCAGATCTCGGCATCGCAGCGCAGTTTCGACAACCAATTAGAAACGCTCGACAAACAAATTAAGTTATTGAGTACCATTTCGGCCTATAATCCCAATGAAACCGAATTACAACTAACAAGCCTTAGGAATTTATACAATGATCTGCTTCAGAAGAACAGGCAAGTAATTAATGATGAGGCCGCCCTAAGCAGTGGCCGAATTGCCCGCGACAAGGAAATTGACGGTGAAACTAGCGGAATGATTTCATTGGCCCTAACGGCAAAAGACTATACAAAATCATTGTTCGGCCAAAGTTCTCAAGAATTCAAGCAAATTTCGGGCTTATCGTTTAGCAGACCGAAAATTTAACTTCATAAAAAGAATCATCCCTATTCTTTATAATTTAAAGAGCCACAAACAAAATATCTTCTGCCATTTAACCATAATAGCGGCATGCAATTCGTAAACCGCTTATTTTCTTGCAACAAACAAGTAATGCTTTGCACTAACATTCTAGTTGGTTGCACTGGCATTCCAGTTGGTTGCACTGGCATTCTAGTTGGTTGCACTGGCATTCCAGTTGGTTGCACTGGCATTCCAGTTGGTTGCACTGGCATTCCAGTTCGTTGCACTGGCATTCCAATTGGTTGCACTGGCATTCCAGTTGGTTGCACTGGCATTCCAGTTCGTTGCACTGACATTCTAGTTGGTTGCACTGACATTCCAGTTGGTTGCACTGGCATTCCAGTTCGTTGCACTGACATTTCAGTTGGTTGCACTGGCACTCAGGTTCATTGCACTGGCACACCGGAGGCTTACTTGTACACAATGTGTAATTTTCATCGGCACCAAACGTATCAATCAGTAACCTAGATGCACTTCTCTTATAGATTGCTTCGTACCTCGCAATGACGACCTTTGGAGAATAACTAAAACGCCCGGTTCTGCACCCTGCAATCCGGCCTAGGAGATGATTTTCGAGATAAAACGTTAAAGCTTCTGCACAAACTTTCATACCCACAAAAACAAGACAGCGCGTCCTCCCGACATTTTCTGTCGGGGCTTGCGCTGCCGCCATAAAAGCTCTGACGAATTTATCCGACATCAGATCCAAGCCTTGGGTTTTTGTTACTTTTGGGCTAAGCCAAAAGTAAACAGCCCCTCGGTGGCCAGCCGAGGCAAGCCTGAGAGGGGGGAATTGGAGCAAATCGCCAGAACAATCATAAAGCAGAATTTGACGCCCTAAACCTCTCCCTATTAGTGTCGGTGGGTTTTGCGCTGTCTGTACATCCCTCTCCTTGAGGAGAGGGAAAGCAGGAACACTGCTGTTAACCCAGAGCGCTCATAGGGAGAGGTTGTAAAAGCAAGCCGAATCCGAGCGACCGGATGACGAACGATGAAAACGATCTCTAGAACATACCCGGTTCTGCACCTTGCAATCCGGCCTAGGAGATGATGGAAGGGGAAATCGTTAAAGCTTCTGCACAAACTTTCATACCCCACAAACAAGGCAGCGCGTCCTCCCGACATTTTCTGTCGGGGCTTGCGCTGCCGCCATAAAAGCTTTGACGAATTTATCCGACATCAGGTCCAAGCCTTGGGTTTTGTTACTTTTGGGCTAAGCCAAAAGTAAACAGCCCTTCGGTGGCCAACCGAGGCAAGCCTGAGAGGGGGGAATTGGAGCAAATCGCCAGAACAATCATAAAGCAGAATTTGACGCCCTAAACCTCTCCCTATTAATGTCGGTGGGTTTTGCGCTGTCTGTACATCCCTCTCCTTGAGGAGAGGGAAAGTAGGAACACTGCTGTTAACCCAAACGCTCATAGGGAGAGGTTGTAAAAGCAAGCCGACTCCAAGCGACCGAATGACGACCTGTAGCGTGCTACCGTCGAAAGGACGATCTATGATGAAAAAAAAACTTAGCCCACCCGGTTCTGCACCCTGCAATCCGGCCTAGGAGATGATGGAAGGGGAAATCGTTAAAGCTTCTGCACAAACTTTCATACACCACAAGCAAGGCAGCGCGTCCTCCCGACATTTTCTGTCGGGGCTTGCGCTGCCGCCATAAAAGCTTTGACGAATTTATCCGACATCAGATCCAAGCCTTGGGTTTTTGTTACTTTTGGGCTAAGCCAAAAGTAAACAGCCCTTCGGTGGCCAACCGAGGCAAGGATGAGCTGGGGAAATTGGAGCAGAGATATGGCCAATGCATTAAGATCCCCGCCTGCGCGGGGATGACGATCTATCAATGGATGTATCAAACTCGCCCGGTTCTGCACCCTGCAATCCGGCCTAGGAGATGATGTTCGAGATAAAACGTTAAAGCTTCTGCACAAACTTTCATACCTCAGAAAACAAGGCAGCGCGTCCTCCCGACATTTTCTGTCGGGGCTTGCGCTGCCGCCATAAAAGCTTTGACGAATTTATCCGACATCAGATCCAAGCCTTGGGTTTTTGTTACTTTTGGGCTAAGCCAAAAGTAAACAGCCCTTCGGTGGCCAACCGAGGCAAGGATGAGCTGGGGAAATTGGAGCAGAGATATGGCCAATGCATTAAGATCCCCGCCTGCGCGGGGATGACGATCTATCAATGGATGTATCAAACACGCCCGGTTCTGCACCTTGCAATCCGGCCTAGGAGATGATGTTCGAGATAAAACGTTAAAGCTTCTGCACAAACTTTCATACACCACAAGCAAGGCAGCGCGTCCTCCCGACATTTTCTGTCGGGGCTTGCGCTGCCGCCATAAAAGCTTTGACGAATTTATCCGACATCAGATCCAAGCCTTGATTTTTGGTTACCTTTTTATCAAGAAAAAGGTAAGAGCCCTTCGGTGGCCAACCGAGGCAAGCCTGAGCGGGGGAATTGGAGCAAATCGGGCGTAGCCCTGGCATTAAGATCCCCGCCTGCGCGGGGATGACGATCTATCAATGGATGTATCATACTCGCCCGGTTCTGCACCTTGCAATCCGGCCTAGGAGATGATGTTCGAGATAAAACGTTAAAGCTTCTGCACAAACTTTCATACCTCAGAAAACAAGGCAGCGCGTCCTCCCGACATTTTCTGTCGGGGCTTGCGCTGCCGCCATAAAAGCTTTGACGAATTTATCCGACATCAGATCCAAGCCTTGGGTTTTTGTTACTTTTGGGCTAAGCCAAAAGTAAACAGCCCCTCGGTGGCCAACCGAGGCAAGGATAAGAGGGGGCGCCCGTGTTTAAAAGATTTCTCCGCTACGGTCGAAAGGACGATCTATCAAACTCGCCCGGTTCTGCACCCTGCTACCCTTCCCCTTCAAGGGGGAAGGTGCCCACCGGGCGGATGGGGGTCACCTGCCCCCCAACGACCTATACAAACCTACCACCGCATTCAGCTGTTCCGTTTTAATCGTGGCCAATTCCAGTTCACTTTGCAGCAAGTTCCCCTGAGCCGTAATCACCTCCAAATAATTTGCCATACCGCTTTTAAACAACAAACTTGCATTCTTCGAAGCCTGTTGCAAAGTTTGCGCCCGCTTTTCGGCGATACTATACTGCGCTTTCAGTTTCTCTACCTTGGTCAGCTCATCCGACACCTCGCCAACAGCATTTAATACCGACTGACGAAACGCAATCACTGTCTTTTCCCGATCGATCTTCGCCAACTCCAGACTCGATTTCAATTGTCCCCGCTGGAAGATCGGTTGCGTTATACCGCCCGAAACCAAACCGAACAAAGACGCAGGAACATTAAACCAGTTGCTTGCTTTAAACGAATTTACCCCACCGCTCGCCGTAATTACTAACGACGGGTACAAACTGGCTTTTGCCACGCCCACCCTTGCGTTCGCTACATCCAACGCCAATTCGGCCGACTTAATATCGGGCCTGCGACTTAACAAGGCCGAAGGGAAACCCGCTTTCAAATCCTGCGGAATCACCATTTTATCCAATCGACTGTCCCGATTAATCGCCTGCGGCAACGTACCGATCAACACGCTTAACGCATTCTCTTGCAAGGTAACCGACTGTTCCAAACGCGGAATCAATTGCGCCGCATTCAGCTGTTGCGCCTCAGCTTGTTGAATGGCCAACGATGTTACCTGACCCGCATCAAACTGTAAATGTATAATCCGTAAAGTGCTGTCATTTAACCGCAAATTCTTTTTCGCTATTTCCAGTTGCGCATCCAGCATTAACAAATTATAATAACCTTGAGCCACATTCGCAACCAAACGTGTTTGAACCGCCTTACGGGCTTCCTCCGTTTGTAAAAAACTAGCCAAAGCACCCGCTTTCTGATTGCGGATCTTCCCCCAGATATCAGCCTCCCAAAACACGCCCAAATTAGCGCTGTAATCCTCAATATGTGTCGAACCCGTAAACTGATTTAAGCTTAAGCCGTTCAAACTATTGTCAGATGGGCGGCTCGAACTTGCTGCAACCTGCAACTTTAACTCTGGCAAATAACCCAACTTCGATTGCTTAAACAACACCTCCGCAGCATCAATATTCTTCAATGCAATCTGCATATCGTAATTTTTCACCAACGCCGTGTCAATCAGATTTTGGACAGTAAGATCGCTGATAAATTGCTTAAAGGGCAAATCGCCAATGCTCGACGAGTCAGTCGGCGCAGTGTTTCTGAACATTCTTGGCGCCAGATTTTCTGGCAATGATAAATCTTTCGAAACCGAACATCCGCCCCAGATTAACGCAAGGAGCACGATGGAAAAAATATTAAACCGTTTCATAAACTGTATGATTTTTTATAGGTTCTTCCTCATGATAATTAGGAACAACCTCTTGTGATTCTCTTGAAAATTTCTCTTGGATGGCCTGGAAGATAACAAACAGTACAGGGATGATAAAAAGACCCAAAATTACTCCCGAAATCATTCCCCCCGCCGCACCAATACTAATCGAGTGATTACCCTGAGCCGAAGGACCCGTGGCGCCCATCATCGGAACTAAGCCCACAATAAAGGCAAGTGAAGTCATAATAATTGGGCGCAACCTCGATTTTGCCGCTTCCAGTGCCGAAGCAACCAGCGGTTGTCCGCCCCTGCGGCGCTGCACCGCAAACTCCACAATTAAGATCGCATTTTTAGCAAGCAGACCAATCAACATAATCAGCGCTACCTGAACATAAATATTGTTTTCGATACCAGTTAAGCCAATCGCTACAAATACACCAAATATTCCCGCAGGGATAGATAAGATTACCGCCAAAGGCAAAATGTAACTCTCATACTGCGCCGATAGCAAGAAGTAAATAAATACCAAACACAATAAAAAGATTACCGTCGATTGGCCACCCGAAGAAATCTCCTCACGCGTTTGCCCCGAAAACTCATAACTATAACCCGCAGGCAACTGCTTCTCTGCAACTTCCTCAATCGCTTTAATCGCATCGCCTGAACTGAAACCGGGTTTCGGAATGGCGTTGATAGAAATTGAGTTGAACAGGTTATATCTCGATGCCGTTTCAGAACCATAAATACGCGTCAATTTAACCAGCGTATTAATCGGAACCATTTCGCCCCTGCTGCTCTTTACAAAAACCCGATCAATAGTAGATGGATCGGCCCGGTCCTGAACATCAGCCTGAACCACCACACGATAATATTTACCAAAACGGTTAAAATCAGAAGCCTGTGCACTACCAAAATACGTCTGCATCGTTTGCAGGATGTCCTTTACATTTACCCCCAACTGATCCGCCTTTTCATCGTTAATATCCAATTGCAACTGCGGATAATCAGCCTTGAAGCTCGTAAACGCAACCGCAATTTCAGGGCGCTTCATTAACTCGCCAATAAACTGCTGAGAAACACCGCTAAACTTATCCAGCTTACCCCCCGTTTTATCCTGCAACACCATATCCAAAGCCTCAACATTACTGAAACCCGGTACCGTAGGAAAACTGAACACAAAGAAACTGCCCCCAGAAATAGCGCCCAGTTTCCCGCGAACCTGATTCATGATCTCCTCGATATTTTTTACTGCACCACGTTCTGCATTTGGCTTTAACAGAACGAAAACAACTGCCGACGATGGGCTGGTAGAGTTAGTCAACAGGTTGAAGCCCGAAACCGCAGTTACATCCCGCGACGCATCAAGCTTGCTCAATACATCCTCAGCCTGCGTAATTACCTTCTGCGTTCCATCCAGCGAAGTACCCGATGGCGTGTTCACTGCAATTGCGATAAAGCCCTGATCTTCAGTTGGGATAAATCCCGCTGGTGTAGTTTTCACCATAAAAACCGTAGCCAGCGTAATTAAAGCCAATCCGCCCATGCTTAACCATTTATGACGAACCAAAAACTTTAAGCCACCCACATAACGATTCGTTAACGAATTGAAACTGTGGTTAAACCCATTGAAGAATCGCTGTTTGAAGTTTGGTTTCTCCACAGGTTTTTCGCTATCATTCGAATGATTATCCTTTAAAAATAACGCTGCAAGCGCCGGACTCAAAGTCAATGCATTAACCGCCGAAATAACGATGGCGATGGCCATGGTAAACGCAAACTGACGATAGAAAACGCCTGTTGAGCCTTCCATAAAGCCAACCGGCAAGAACACCGCAGCCATAACCAGCGTAATCGAGATAATGGCACCCGTAATTTCATGCATCGCCTCATGCGTAGCCGCCTTTGGCCCCAGGTGTTTGTGCTCCATTTTGGCATGCACCGCTTCAACAACAACAATTGCATCATCAACCACGATACCAATCGCCAAAATCAAGGCAAATAGCGTCAACAGATTGATAGAGAAACCAAATAGCTGCATAAAGAAGAACGTGCCCAAAATAGCTACCGGAACCGCAATTGCCGGAATTAAAGTCGACCGGAAATCTTGTAGGAACAAAAACACCACAATGAAAACTAAGATAAAGGCTTCAATTAAGGTGTGCTCAACCTGCTCTATAGATTGATCTAAAGAAACTTTTGT
Organism: Pedobacter endophyticus; assembly: GCF_015679185.1. NCBI lineage: Bacteria > Pseudomonadati > Bacteroidota > Sphingobacteriia > Sphingobacteriales > Sphingobacteriaceae > Pedobacter > Pedobacter endophyticus. Next base: position 5,135,183 of record NZ_CP064939.1, on the reverse strand, counting down.
ACTGTAGAAAATATTCTTCTTTATACCCGCCGGAAAACTCTTTTCGGATTTCTCCATCAGTTTGTTAATCGCCACCTGAATATCGTTCGAGTTAGAACCAGCCAGCTGAATAATACCGATAACAATGCCCTTTTTACCATTTAAACGGGTAATGCTGTTATAAGAATAAGCACCAAGTTCAATCCTTGCCACATCTTTCAAGTGGAGGATAGAACCATCCGCATTGGCACGTATAGCAATGTTCTCATACTCCTCCGGTTTAGTTAATTTACCTTTATACTTAATTACATATTCGAAAACCTCTTTACTCTTCTCGCCAAATTTACCCGGCGCAGCCTCCAGGCTTTTGTCTTGAATCGCTTTCATGATCTCGTTTGGCGTAACCTGATAAGTAGCCATCTGCGTTGGATTTAGCCAAACACGCATCGAATAATCTTTTACCCCCCCAAAAATAGCTGCCGAGCCTACCCCCGGAATACGTTTAATTTCGGGAATGATATTAATCTGCGCATAATTGGCCACAAAAGTCTGGTCGTACTTCGACTCATCATCCGTGTACAAGCCAATCGCCATAATGAAACTGTTTTGCTGCTTCGCCGTGGTTACCCCTTGTTGCACAACTTCGGCAGGTAACTGACTGGTAGCCTGAGCAACACGATTTTGAACATTAACCGCCGCCTGATCAGCATTGGTGCCCAATTTGAAGAAAACAGTAATCGCCAACGAACCATCGTTACTGGCCGTAGAGCTCATATAAGTCATGTTTTCTACACCATTTATTGATTCTTCGAGCGATGGAGCAACCGATCTTAAAACGGTTTCCGCATTAGCACCCGGGTAAACTGCCGTTACCAAAACAGATGGCGGTGCAATATCAGGGAATTGTTGCAGAGGCAACTTCGTAAGGCCAAGTACACCGAGTATCACCAACAAAATGGAGATTACCGTTGCCAGTACGGGCCTTTGTATAAATATCTTGAACATTTTTTTTAATTATTGAAGCCCAACCCAATGAGCCATTTTTAACTTTCTTTCTTTCGTATTTGCGTTTTAGTACTTCGCCTTTTTAACACATAGGCACATTAGAACACACTAGTTCGAGGCGCTTTAAGGTTTGGTCGTTTAGCTTTAGTCTTTGAGCTTTGCGCTTTGTCTTCGGACTTTCGGACTTTCCGACTCTTTACTCTTTAAGCTCTTTAACCACATAGGCACATTAGAACACATTAGTGTTGAGGCGCTTAAGCTTTGGTCGTTTAGCTCTAGTCTTTGAGCTTTGGTCTTTCAGCTTTGCGCTTTATCTTCGGACTCCAGACTCACGACTCCGAACTCCAAACTCCAAACTCCCTACTCCCTACTCTTTCAACTTTAACACCGCTGCTTTGTCGGTCGCTTTTTCTGGTTGGATCACCTGTCCTTCCTGCAAACGGTCTAAACCGCTCAATACGATTTGATCGCCAGATTTTACGCCGTCTTTAATCAGGTAATTGTTGCCAGATTTACCGATAACCGTGATGGGCATTTTGCTCACTTTATTACCTTTATTTACTGCGAAAACGAAAACTTTATCCTGCATTTCTACGGTGGCCGACTGAGGAATTAAAATCGCATCATCATGTTGCAGGCCCAAACGAATCTTTCCCGTATTGCCAGAGCGCAATGTGCCGCTGGCGTTAGGGAAACTCGCCCTCAAAGTAATTGCGCCGGTGTTTTTATCAAACTGACCATCAATCATATCAATCTTGCCCTTTACAGCGTAAATAGAATTATCGGCCAACACCAACTCAACTGCAGGTAAATGTTTAATACGATCGGCAGGGCTTTTACCAGGATAATTCGCATTGAAACTATTGAAGTCATTTTCGCCCAAAGCGAAATAAACATGCACTTCGTGAATATCAGATAACTGCGTTAAGGCCTCTTGATCCGTAGGCGAAACAAGACTTCCCTGCTTTTTCGGAATACGGCCAATGTAACCGCTTACTTTTGCCTTTACATTGGTGTAGCCAAGGTTAATCTGTGCCGATGCTACACTTGCCCTTGCTTGCTCGGCATTGGCCTGAGCAATTTTGTAAGCTGTTTTTGCAGTTTTTAGTTGAAAATCAGAAACTACCTTGTTTTGCACCAATGGCGTTAGCTTATCTACTTCAAGTTGCGCATTTAAGATAGCAGCCTCGGCAGCGTGTAAACTTGCTTTAGCGTTGTTCAATGCTTCTCTAAAAGGATTTTCGTTGATCTTAAAAAGTGTTTGACCGGCTGTAACGTACGCACCCTCGTTAACAAGAACGCTTTGTAAATATCCTCCAACCTGTGGACGGATATCAATATCAATAGCTCCGTGAATAGATGCAGGATATTCAACAAATGTGGTTTCAGAACTCTCGTTTACCATGCTCACAGGGAGAACCGGCGGCGGTGGCGCCGCTGCAGATTGATCTGGTGCCGATTTGCAGCCAACAATTGTAGCAGCAAGTAAAGAAATAATTAACAGTGACTTAACATTATTAAATTGCTTAACACTGTTAAGTAAAATAAAAAGGCGATGGATAGCATTCATATGGATTTGATTTTAATGGGATTTAAAGTGTATAAATGATTTAACAGTGTTAAATCGTTGAATAAAAAAAAGGTTAACTGTTAATAGATAATGTAATGCCCTTAATGGCATCTTTTAAAATTTGATGATTAAGTTCATCCGTAGTTCTTCCATTTGGACGAACAAGGTTTATAGAAATCAGGCCGTGGATGATCGACCAATACGTGTAATATTTCATGCAGATATCATCTTCAGACACAGGCTTTTTCTTAAATAGGGATTCGATTACGTCGCCCAGCATCGCTGAAACGGTTTCTGCTTCGGTCATTGATTTTTTAACCGTGCAACATACCATGTCTACGCCGTACATCAGTTGATAAAATTCTTTGTGTGCGAAAGCGAAGTTCCAATAAGCCACCCACATCGCCTCCATTTTATCTTCAGGCGAATCGTGTTTATCGCGGGCCTCGCGGATGGCCTTAGCTAAAATTTGATAGCCTCGTCGGGTGAGTTCCAGTAAAATGCCCTCTTTGTTCGGAAAGTATTCGTAAATAATGGGTGCAGTGTACTCAATCTGATCGGCAATTTTACGCATACTCAGAGCCTGCCAACCGTCTGTTTGAACAATGTTCAAGGCCGCATCCAGAATACTGGTTCTGGTTTCTTCTTTTAAACGTAGAATTCTTTCTTTACTTCCCATCACTGGATTTATTAAGTGTAAATAATTTAACACCGTTAAGCAAATGTAGAACCATTTCAGAAAACAAGAATCATTTGATTGTCAAATGAAATTTATTTAGCCATGAATTACTCATTATCAGTACATTATCGAAAAAAGGTTGTACTATAGCTGTACTTCTTTTAAGAGATTGCTTCGTAGCTCGCTACAGGTAGCCCCCTTGGGGCAATCACGATTTATGGCATTAAAGTACTAAACCGTCTTGTTCTGCCCCTGCTCTCCGGCCTAGGAGATGATGTTCGAGATAAAACGTTAAAGCTTCTGCACAAACCTTCATATTCCACAAAACAAGGCAGCGCGTCCTCCCGACATTTTCTGTCGGGGCTTGCGCTGCCGCCATAAAAGCTTTGACGAATTTATCCGACATCAGATCCAAGCCTTGATTTTTGTTTCTTTTGGTTTAAGCCAAAAGAAAATAGCCCTTCGGCGGCCAGCCGAGGCAAGCCCGTGCGGGGGAAGTTGGAGCAAAATCGGGTGTAGCCTTGGCATTAAGATCCCCGCCTGCGCGGGGATGACGACCTATCAATGGATGTATGAAACACGCTGAGCTCTGCACCCTGCTTTCTGGCATAGGAGATGATGTTCGAGATAAAACGTTAAAGCTTCTGCAAAAACCTTCATACTCCCCAAAACAAGGCAGCGCGTCCTCCCGACATTTTCTGTCGGGGCTTGCGCTGCCGCCATAAAAGCTTTGACGAATTTATCCGACATCAGATCCAAGCCTTGAACTTTTGTTTCTTTTGGTTCAAGCCAAAAGAAAATAGCCCTTCGGTGGCCAACCGAGGCAAGGATGAGCGGAGGAAGTTGGAGCAAAATCGGGTGTAGCCCTGGCATTAAGATCCCCGCCTGCGCAGGGATGACGACCTATCAATTTTATCAAGAAAAAGGTAAGAGCCCTTCGGTGGCCAACCGAGGCAAGCCTGAGCGGGGGAAGTTGGAGCAAAATCGGGTGTAGCCCTGGCATTAAGATCCCCGCCTGCGCGGGGATGACGACCTATCAATGGATGTATGAAACACGCTGAGCTCTGCACCCTGCTCTCCGGCCTAGGAGATGATGTTCGAGATAAAACGTTAAAGCCTCTGCACAAACTTTCATACCTCACAAAACAAGACAGCGCGTCCCCCCGACATTTTCTGTCTGGGCTTGCGCTGCCGCCATAAAAGCTTTGACGAATTTATCCGACATCAGATCCAAGCCTTGATTTTTGGTTACCTTTTTATCAAGAAAAAGGTAAGAGCCCCTCGGTGGCCAACCGAGGCGAGGATGAGCGTGGGAAATTGGAGCAAATCGGTGTAGCCCCAGCATTAAGATCCCCGCCTGCGCGGGGATGACGACCTATCAATGGATGTATGAAACGCCCAGCTCAGCACCCTGCTCTCCGGCCTAGGAGATGATGTTCGAGATAAAACGTTAAAGCGTCTGCACCAACTTTCATACCCCACAAAAACAAGACAGCGCGTCCTCCCGACATTTTCTGTCGGGGCTTGCGCTGCCGCCATAAAAGCTTTGACGAATTTATCGGACATCAGATCCAAGCCTTGGGTTTTTGGTTACCTTTTTATCAAGAAAAAGGTAAGAGCCCTTCGGTGGCCAGCCGAGGGAAGTTGGAGCGGGGGAAATTGGAGCAAAATCGGGTGTAGCCCTGGCATTAAGATCCCCGCCTGCGCGGGGATGACGATCTATCAATGGATGTATCAAACTCGCCCGGTTCTGCACCCTGCTCTCCGGCCTAGGAGATGATGTTCGAGATAAAACGTTAAAGCTTCTGCAAAAACTTTCATAGCTCAAAAAACAAGGCAACGCGTCCTCCCGACTTTTTCTGTCGGGGCTTGCGCTGCCGCCATAAAAGCTTTGACGAATTTATCCGACATCAGATCCAAGCCTTGATTTTTGGTTACCTTTTTATCAAGAAAAAGGTAAGAGCCCTTCGGTGGCCAACCGAGGCAAGCCTGAGCGGGGGAAATTGGAGTAAAATCGGGTGTAGCCCTGGCATAAATCCCGTACGTACGGGACCGCCTGCGCGGGGATGACGACCTATCAATGGATGTATGAAACACGCCCAGCTCTGCACCCTGCTCTCCGACCTAGGAGATGATGTTCGAGATAAAACGTTAAAGCTTCTGCAAAAACTTTCATACCTCAAAAAACAAGGTAACGCGTCCTCCCGACATTTTCTGTCGGGGCTTGCGCTGCCGCCTTTAAAGCTTTGACGAATTTATCCGACATCAGATCCAAGCCTTGAACTTTTGTTTCTTTTGGTTCAAGCCAAAAGAAAATAGCCTGTCCGGCCAGGACAAACAAAAAAGTCGTAGCGGGACGCTACGACTAGTATATAGATCTCCCAGTATATAGATCTTTCCCAGCTAATATCCTTAAAAGATTTCTCCGCTACGGTCGAAAGGACGATCCTTCTTCTTTCCGTCATCTCGACTGGAGCGTAGCGAAACGGAGAGATCTTCTTTCTCAGCTATTATCCTTAAAAGACTTCTCCTCCGTAGGAGCTCCTGTGGAGCGCTACGGTCGAAAGGACGACGCTTTGGTAAAAAACTATTTAAAGTTTTTCATGAAACCACTCACACTTTCCTCAATATCTCCATCAGCAATGGCCTTAACGAACGCAGTGCCAATAATAGCTCCATTTGCATAAGAACAGGCTTTATCAAAAGTTTGTTTGTCGCTGATTCCGAAACCGATCATCGTTGGATTTTTCAGGTTCATGTTCTTAATCCTGCTGAAATAAGTCTCCGTCGTATCGCCAACTTCGAGGTTTTTTCCGGTCGTTGCCGATGACGAAAGCAAGTAAATAAAGCCGTTGGTTAATCCGTCAATTTTCCGGATGCGTTCATCGGCAGTCTGAGGCGTAATCAAAAATACGTTGCTTAAATTGTGCTGTTCGAAGCAGTCTTTATAAAACTCCTCATATTCTACCATCGGCAAATCAGGTACAATGCATCCATCGACACCCACTTCGGCACAGGCTTTACAAAAATTCTCTACGCCGAACTGCAATACGGGGTTTACGTAGCCCATCAACAGAACGGGAATGGTTACGTTCTTGCGTAAATCTTTCAATTGCTCAAAAAGCAAGTTCAAAGTCATGCCCTGATCTAAAGATTGCTTACTACTGGCCTGTATCACCGGACCATCAGCCACGGGATCTGAATAAGGGAAGCCGATTTCGAGCATATCCGCTCCCGATCGCTCTAGCGCTTCCGCAATTTGTATCGTATCGCCAGTATTTGGATAACCGGCTGTGTAATAAATTGATAATATATTTTTCTTCTTTTCGAAGAGTTGTTTGATTCTGTTCATTGTTCAGCTTTCCGTCATTGCGAGGAACGAAGCAATCTTTAAAGTAGATTGCTTCGTTCCTCGCAATGACGACTTTTCTTATAAGTTAAAATATTTAATATACGTGTCCAAATCCTTATCGCCCCTACCCGATAAGCAAACCACTACATTTTCGCCACCTTTAAATTCCATTTTTTCGAGATAGGCCAAGGCATGGGCACTCTCTATCGCGGGGATAATTCCCTCTAATTTTGTGCAAAGCAAACCGGCATCCAAGCTTTCCTCGTCGGTAATGGAAACGTATTGCCCGCGACCGGTTTTAAACAAATGCGCATGTTGAGGGCCAATTCCCGGGTAATCCAATCCTGCGGATACCGAATGCGGTTCAACCACTTGCCCATCTTCGGTTTGCATCAAAATACTTCTGCTACCATGCAAAACGCCTTCTTTACCCAGATACGTTGTTGCTGCCGATAGGCCGCTCGACACGCCTTTCCCAGCGGCCTCAACGGCAATAAGCTTCACATTCTCATCATCCATGAAATGGTAAAACATGCCCATAGCGTTGCTGCCACCGCCTACGCAAGCTAAAACATAATCGGGCTGGTCGCTGCCGGTTTGCTCCAACAATTGTTTTTTGGTTTCCTCTGAAATAATAGATTGAAAAATCGCCACCATATCAGGATAAGGATGCGGCCCGACCACCGAGCCAATAATGTAATGCGTATCAACGGGGTTGTTAATCCAATCTCGCATGGCCTCGTTTGTAGCATCTTTTAGTGTTTTACTCCCCGAACTTGCCGGAACCACTTTTGCGCCCAACATTTTCATGCGGGCAACATTTGGCGCTTGTCGCTCAATATCTACCTCCCCCATGTAAATTACACATTCTAAGTTGCGTAAAGCGCAAACGGTTGCGGTGGCCACACCATGCTGACCGGCACCTGTTTCGGCGATGATCCTTTTTTTGCCCAGCTTTTCGGCCAGCAAAATTTGTCCGATGGTGTTGTTAATTTTATGCGCACCTGTATGATTTAAATCTTCCCTTTTTAGAAAGATATTAGCGCCGTAACGCTCCGAATACCGTTTAGCCAGATACAATGGCGACGGGCGGCCGACGTAGTCTTTTAATAGTTGATGAAATTCCTTTTGGAAATCGGCATCATCAATAATCTTTAAATAGTTTTGACGTAATTCTTCTACGTTTGGATACAACATCTCTGGGATGTAAGCTCCTCCAAAATCGCCGTAATATCCTTTTTCGTTTACCTTGTATTTCATATATTCTTATCAAAATCCGTCGGTTGAAACCGACGGCAATGAATTGTTCCTAATTTAATCATAATTGAAATCATGAATTATGTCTTTCAATTAATTTTATGCCATGTTTTCTGTCATTCTGAATGCAATGAAGAATCTGAACCCAATTAGCAATAAACATCATTAGGCAGTGCTTCTTTAAGCAACAGCTTCGTAGGCTAGGGATTCTTCGCTACGCTCAGAATGACAGCTTAAATTTTCGTTGCTTCTATAAACTCATTTATCTTATCCACATCCTTTACACCTGGCTTAATTTCAAACCGGCTGTTGACGTCTAATGCGTATAAACGAGGATCGTTAATCTTCGCTATTGCCTCTGTATGTTCCAAATCTATTCCACCACTTAAAAAGTAAGGCTTATGTAAACTATAGCCGGCCAAAATTTTCCAATCAAAGGTTTTTCCCGACCCACCATGTGCTTTGGTTTTGGTATCGAACAAAAAGTAATCAACCGAATCCACATAAGCATTTAGCAAAGCGAAATCAAAATCTTCATCCACGCCGAAAGCCTTAATCACCTCTAAATTGTTAAAATCAGTTTTCAATTCCCTGCAATATTCGGGCGCTTCCTTTCCATGTAACTGAACAGCTTTTAACTGATATTGATTTACTTTTTTCTTAACCGTTTCAATATCTTCATCAACAAAAACGCCAACGGTCTTAATTTCTGCAGGAATATACTTAATCAGTTCGGCCGATACATCACTGATAAACCTGGGCGATTGATCATAAAAAATGAAGCCTAAATAGTTGGGGCGCAAAGCCGCAACCGCAGCAATATTCGCCGCGAGCTTCATTCCGCATACCTTTACTTTTAAGTCTTTCATTAGGCGACCAATTTTTTGAAGCTTTCTAAGGCTTTTTTGCTCATTAGCGATTCTTCGGCCTCATAAAAGCAATCGGCAAAAGTAGCTGTTGGTTTTATGGTTTTGATGGCCAATGCCGAGTTACAAAGCACTACATTGTTCTGTACATCGGTTGCATCGCCGTTCAACACATCGATAAATATTTTTGCAGATGACTCTACGGTATCGCCACCTTTGATCTCATTTACATCTACCTTTTCGAAACCCATATCGCCCAGTGTTAATATGCTCTCGCCTTTGTTGTTGAAGGTTTTTACATCGCAGGTAAGCGAAATTTCGTCGTAACCTTCAAGCGCATGTACAATGGTATAGTTTTTCGTGGTATCTTGATAGAGGTAATTGTACACCCGAGCCAATTCGAGACTAAAAACGCCTACCATTTGATATTTCGGCTGAGATGGGTTTACCATTGGACCGAGCATATTAAAAAACGTTTTCACACCCAGATCCTTACGGATCGGCGCAACAATTTTCATTGCGGGATTAAATAGTGGTGCATGCAAAAAGCAAATTCCGGCGGTATCAAGGTTTCGTTTTAGTGTATCTTGATCGTTGGTAAATTGATAGCCCAGATATTCCATCACATTTGATGACCCGCAGCCCGACGAAACGCCATAGTTACCATGTTTTGCCACCTTATGACCAGCGCCGGCCACTACAAACGACGAAAGAGTTGAAATATTGAAAGTGTCTTTTCCATCGCCACCGGTTCCACAAAGATCAATTAGCTCGAAGTCGGAAAAATCTACCTTTACGCCTAAATCCAGCATTGCATCGCGAAAACCCTGAAGCTCATGAACGGTAATGTTGCGCATGGCGTAAGCAGTGATAAAGGCCGCAATTTGCGAAGAATTAAATTCGCCCTGCGAGATAGAGATCAGGATGTTTTTTGCTTCTTCCCTGCTAAAGCTCTTATTTTCGAATAGATGGTTTAATATTTGTTTCATGTTGATTTGTGTGTTGCCATTTGTAGCTATCGCCTTAATTCAAAATCGTTTTGCAAGATTCCGAATTTTATTAAGCATAATGATAGCACATAAAAAAAAGGATTGCTTTTTGGGCAATCCTTTTCATCGTTTTATAAAATATTTTAAAATATATAACAATAGAACTTGCCTAACGAATTTCGTTATGCCACCACCAATTGTTATTTAAGTTTTTAATTATCATGTTTATACAGCAAATATTGATATACTTTTTTATAATTCCAAAATGTTTCTAAAAATATATTGCATTTTATCAAAACCGGCTATCCGCTGATCGCGATTTGAATCTCGTCTATTCATGCTGGATTTTGAGTCCAGACCTCAAAAAATCGGGTCGCAAAACTCTATTAACAGAAAACATCTACCTTAACAGTTTGCCCGCTCTCAGCCTGTTTAATGCTCTTGTTCAGCGCTTGTTTATTATCTTCAGATCTGCTCAAGTACGCGGTTTCATCTTCTTTTGCCTCCTTAAAAGAAACGTCCAAAGCCTTAAGTAAGGCTCTGATAGCTGATAACTGCTTTCTGTTTTTCGGTTGTACAATCAGTGTTTCCATATTATCAAATTTACCAATTTAAATTAAACGAACCTAACACGATCTTTTTGTTATATGACTCCTATCGATTGCTGGATTTTAAATCCAAAGCGCAAAATCGGGATTGCAGATCTCGATTAACGAGACTATATATGCATATTAAAATAAAGCCCCTTGTTTTCACAAGGGGCAGTCTTAATTCTTTAATTAAATCAATTAATACTCAAAAGTCAAACTAGTCTAACTTGGAACAATTTGCACATTTAGGTTTGCCACCTGTTCCAGATCGCAGATTCTCTTTTTCAATGTTGTTACCTTCTGTACACTTTGTGTTGTCATGGTGAACATTTGCTTTGATAGAATGAAATGCTGCTGTTTTTGCCATAATAATTTATTTTAATTAATGAGATACAAAAAAGCTTAAATAAATACTTCTTTTTATACGGCTAACCGTATGTCTGTACGTTTTCTTTCGAAAACTTAATTATCAAGAATAAATTAATAGGCGAAACTCCACTGGTCGGGAACTGCGATCTTATCCTATTTACGACCGGACTTCGGACTTCCTACCTCCTACCCTTTTATCAACGGATTTTTTTCTTTTGCAAACAAATCGAACACCTTTTTATCAACAAAGGCCGGAAATAACTTATTCATCCAAACCGCTAATTTTCCTTGTCCTGTCATAATCAGCGTGCGTTTGCGTTTCTCAATACCGTCGGCTATGATGCTGGCAACCTCCTCCGATGTCATCATTTTACCTTCATCCATACTGGTTTCACCGTGGGCCATTCCATCTTTGGCCAACGCGGTTACACGGATGTTCGACGCTGTAAAGCCCGGGCAGGCCACCAATACATTCACTCCCGTTTTTAAAAGCTCTGTACGCAGCGATTCCATGAAACCATTCATGGCAAATTTCGATGCTGAATAACCGGTTCTGCCCGGTAAACCGCGGTACCCGGCAATAGATGAAATTCCAACTACCGTTCCCTTGGTTTTCAAGATCTCGGGCAATGCGTATTTGGTGCAGTAAACCGTTCCCCAGAAATTCACATCCATCAGATTTTTTATCACCGATAAATCAAGGTCGTTAAACAGGGCACGCATAGATAAACCTGCATTATTAACGAGGATATCGATTTTTTGAAAGGAAACCAACGCTTGTTTGATGATCAATTCACAATCGGCCTCTTTGCTTACGTCGGCCTGAACGGCGACAGCCCTTATGCCATATTTTTTTTCGAGATCGGCCGTAATTTCACAAAGGGTAACATACTGACGGGCAGCCAAAACAAGGTTTGCGCCACGTTTGGCAAATTCCTCAGCGCAAGCCTTTCCTATTCCGCTCGATGCGCCCGTGATGATTATAACTTTATCTTTCATTCGAAAATGGTTAATTGACTGAATTGTTTAATTGCTGAATTGCTAATTGGCTCACTTGTTCAATTGCTTATTGCCCATTGCCTATTGCTATTTGCTTATCAGTCATTGCAAATATTGTGTCGCTTCCGCAACTTTGTCTGTATTGATAATGTCTGCGCCCAAATCGTGCAACAATTTCCAGCAAGCCTCGGTGTCTGGTGCGCCCCAAAACCGAAACGGCTTGTCTACTTTATGGGCATCATCAATCAAAGCTTTTAGTTTAACCTCATCCGCCTCCGGGATTTCGCCCACACCTTTCCATTTGGAATGTAGGGCAAAGTTATCGCTAATCATGGTTATTTTACTTAAATCGGCGGCGGCATAACCAACGTTTGGCAAGCCATCAAAACTTACTTCTTTAAAAGTGTGGAAAGTTGAGTCTGGAGGTCGGTTGCCACTAATCACAATTGATACCATTTGGTTTCCCTTAACGAAGTATTTTTGATACGGCTTTAAGGCTTTTAACAAAACAGGATAAGTCAAATCCCAACTATCCTTGAAATCGATCATTAACTGGAAACTGTAAAACTTTTCTGTTTTGGATAGCGCCGCAATCGGCTCTAAATACAGCTTCTGCAGCGTATTTCCTTCTTTTATCTCTTTCCTGCTATGGGCCACGATCAGCGAATCGCCAACTACAAAAACATCGGCCTCAATAGAAAATGCACGGTGCGCACTCGCATCGTAAAAAGGTTTTTGGTGGGTATAATCGTTATGTGAGTGAATTTTTACTTGTGCCCGGCCAGCAATGCTCAACAGCATCAATGCGACTAAAAGATAAACTTGTTTGGCCATTATTTCATCATTGCGGTTTCGTAAGGTACGCGGGTAACAATCGAGCGACCGAGTGTAATTTCATCGGTATATTCTAACTCGCCGCCAAAGGCAATGCCACGGGCAATTGTAGTTACTGCAACATTAAAATCCTTTAACCTTTTATAAAGATAGAACAGCGTAGTATCGCCCTCCATATTTGGGCTCAGGGCTAAAATTACTTCTTTTATATTCCCTGTCGCAACCCGTTGCACCAAACCGTCGATAAATAAATCGGCCGGCCCTACCCCATCCATCGGCGAAATTAAGCCACCCAGAACGTGGTAAACGCCAAAATATTGACCTGTATTTTCAATGGCCATTACATCGCGTGTATCTTCAACCACACAAATGGTTTCTTTATCACGTTTATGCGAAGTACAGATTTCGCAAATCGGGTGATCGGAGATATTGTAACAAATGCTACAGTTTTTGATTTCCTTTTTTAGTTTAATCAAAGTATTTCCAAACTGGTTAACTTCTTCCTGCTCTTTATTTAAGAGGTGTAAAACCAACCTTAAAGCGGTTTTTTGGCCTACACCCGGCAATTTTGAGAATTCGTTTACTGCATCTTCAAGCAGCTTGGATGAAAAATTCATAATACAAAAATATGGAAAATGTTCATTAGTTCATTAAGATGTTCGTTAGTTCATTTGTTTGGGTGCTCTGGCTAATAAACTAATGACAAATGAACGAATGAGCCCTTGACATTAATCGGTAATTTCTTACATTTAGCAGCTTAAAACAAAACTATGTCACCAACCATTTTACTGCTATTTATAATTGGCTATTTTTTAGTGTTGATTATTATTTCATTTGCAACCTCCAAAAAAACATCAGACAACTCTACATTTTTTACCGCCAATAAAAACTCTAAATGGTATTTGGTGGCCTTTGGGATGATTGGAACGGCACTTTCTGGTGTCACCTTTATCTCGGTGCCCGGCGAAGTTGGTGCGCCCGGCGGAAACCAGTTTCAATATTTTCAGTTCGTTTTAGGTAACGCCGTGGGTTTTATCATCATTGCAACGGTTTTGCTGCCATTGTATTACCGAATGAACCTGACTTCGATTTATAGTTACATTGAGCAGCGCCTTGGGCATTACAGCTATAAAACCGCTGCATCCATCTTTTTATTAAGCCGAACGTTAGGTTCTGCAACCCGATTATATTTAGTTGTAATTGTTTTACAACGATTTATCTTCGATAATTATGGCATTCCATTTTGGTTAACTGTGCTGATTTCGCTGGCACTGATATGGTTGTACACCTTTAAAGGCGGTTTAAAAACGATCATCATCACCGACACTTTACAAACGTTTTTCCTGGTTTTATCCGTTTTCTTAACGATTTATTTTATCTGTAGCAGTTTAAACCTGAACATTCCGGACGCGTTTGAAACGGTTAAAAACAGCAGTTACTCCAAAGTATTTTTCTTTGAGGATTTCTTTACGAACAAATTCAACTTTAGCAAACAGTTTATTGGAGGTATTTTTGTTACCATCGCGATGACGGGCTTGGATCAAGATTTAATGCAAAAAAACTTGAGTATGAGCACCATTAAAGAAGCTCAGAAAAACATGTTTACGTTTACAGGTGTTTTTGTGATATTAAACGTGTTCTTTTTGAGTGTGGGCGCTTTGTTATATATTTTTGCAGCTAAAAACGGGATCGATATTCCTTTAGACCACATTACAGGCAAACCGAGAACGGATTTGTTGTTCCCCGAAATTGCGTTAAACAGCCTGGGCGCAGTACCTGCCATTATTTTTATGCTGGGTTTAACTGCTGCAACTTTTGCCACAACAGATTCAGCGCTTACGGCATTAACAACTTCTTTTTGTGTAGATTTTTTGGGTATGGCAAAAAAGGAAAAGGCACACGATGCCAATGCCGTAAAAAAACGCCACACGGTTCATATCGTGTTCTCGATTTTGATGTTTTTGGTAATTATTGTAATTAATGCCCTTAACAGTTCGTCGGTAGTAAGTTTAATTTTTACGATTGCCTCATATACTTATGGGCCTCTTTTGGGGCTTTACAGTTTTGGTTTATTTGTAAAAAAACGTGGGTTGCACGACAAACTGGTACCGATAGTTTGCATATTATCGCCTATTTTATGTTACTTGCTTGCAACGTTTTCTGAAACATTATTGGGCGGATATGTTTTTAGTGTTGAGTTGATATTAATTAACGGCTTAATCACGTTTATTGGTCTGCTTTTCATCAGCAAAAAAACTGATGCCCAAACCAGATTTTAACATTAGGATTTATTTTATATGACAAGTGAAGAAAAAATTAGAAGTGCATTCGAAAATAAAGATTGGCAGGAGATTAAGGTAACCGACTCCTGGCAGATATTTAAAATAATGGCCGAGTTTGTGGATGGTTTTGAGAAGCTGGCAAAAATTGGCCCTTGCGTTACCATTTATGGCTCTGCCCGTACCGCCGAAACGAACCGGTACTACCAACTGGCGGAACAATGCGGCAAACTGTTAACCGATCGTGGTTATGGTGTGATAACTGGTGGAGGCCCCGGTATTATGGAAGCGGGAAACAAGGGCGCCCATACCAACGGCGGAAAATCTGTTGGTTTAAATATTGAGCTGCCGTTTGAGCAGTTTCACAATAAGTACATCGATCATAATAAGCTGCTTGAGTTCGATTACTTTTTCGTTCGCAAGGTAATGTTCATGAAATATAGTCAGGGTTTTGTGGTTTTACCGGGTGGCTTTGGTACCATGGATGAACTTTTTGAGGCGCTAACACTGATCCAAACCGGTAAAATTGCCCGTTTCCCTATTGTATTACTCGGAAAGGATTATTGGGGCGGTTTAATCGATTGGATTAAAGGCACAATGTTGCAGAAAGAGCATAACATACACGAAGAAGATTTGAATCTGTTTCGTCTTGTAGATACCGCGGAAGAAGCTGCCGAGCATATTTTTAGGTTCTATGATAAATATGTGCTTAAACCTAACTTTTAGAGCAGGATTAGCCGATTTTCAGGATTAGCAAGATTGAAACTGATTCACACATTCAGTCATTCAACCATTGAATCATTCAACATTTAATCTCTCTTATTTAAATAAGCGTTTGTTTAAGCAAGGCGCTTTTTTATTCTGTAGACTTGTTTTAACGATTGGCTTTTACGGCAGTCTAAATTTCAAAACCACCTTTTAAATGATTTCGAAAACACTAAACTGGAGAAAAAGCCTGTTTGACAGTAATTATCATGTATTTGATGATGCGCTGCTCAAATTTTCGATCAGTTTCAGTGCATTAAAAAATTCGGCGATTGCTACCACCCAGCAAGGCGTTTACATTTTAAGGAGCGAGGGTTATTCAAATCCTGAAACCAAGGTAATTAACAACAAAAACGAGGTAATAGCAATAATTAAATACGATTGGTTGGGCTTTAAGGCAAGAATATCATTTGTTTCGGGTGAGCAGTTCGATTGGACATTTCAAAACAGCTGGTTAAGCCGATGGTCTCTTAACAACCATGCCGATAAGCAGCTTATCTACAATTCATCGACAGGAACGGGTTTAATCCACACCAATACAGACGATGATTTGTTGATTTTGATTGGTTTGTTTACCCGAGAATATTTTATGCGAATACTTTTTGCCTTTATTGTTATCCTATTTTTATTATTTACAAGCAGAAGTATCTTTTAATCCGATAGCGAAAAAAGTTCAAATGGTTTATTAATACCTGGTTGGGGCATACACAATAAAAATATACAGTCATCCTGATTTTTAGTTTTCTAGTGAAAAAATCACTATGGCGTGACGTTTTCAAGGCGGTCGTCATTCCCGCGCAGGCGGTCCCGTATGTAGCTATCGTGTGGACACATTTCCTTTCAACTCATCGTCATTCCCGCGCAGGCGGGAATCTGAATGCAAGGCACCCAATTATTGTGCATTAAGATCCCCAGTCAAGCTGAGGATGACGACCGTTCTTGGATAACTCCATAAAATTTTATCGTTATTTGAGTGTTCTAGTTTGAAACGACGTTTCAAAGATGTGTCCACACGATAGGTATGTACGGGACTAAAGCGAGCGCATTAGCGTTAAGAATCCCAATTAAATTGGGAATAACGACCGTTCGCAGTTGGCGTTCCGTCCATTTGGCCCCTACCTCGTCCTAGCGTCTCGCTACGACAAAAAAGAACATTTTGGATGAACACTTAGATAACACAAGGGTTGCTTTGTGCTGGTAATTGAATGGTTCAGTGATCATTCTAAAACAGATTCTTTCGCTATGCCACCATTGACGATTGGCTTATCCCAAAACGTCGTTAATTCGCTGCGTTGGTCTGGCAATTACGGCTTTATCGCCCCATACCACAATGGGCCTTTCGATAAGAATCGGATTTTCAACCATCGCGTCAATCCATTCCGCATCGGTTAAATTTTGGCCTTTATAGCGCTCGATATAAATCTTTTCACTCTTACGGATTAAATCGAGCGGGCCAATATTCAGCTTCTCAATCAATTTCTCGAGCGTGGTTTTATCGGGCGGGGTTTCCAAATAATAAATCACTTCGAAATCCTTTCCGCTGTTTTCTAACGCTTGTAACGCCTGACGGCTTTTCGTACATCTGTTGTTATGGTAAATCTGAATCATTTTTCGCTTTAGCTAAAGTCCACTAACACCGCCGCTTACTACCAGTTTCATGGCATCGGCAGCGCTCATTTTTAAATCCTGTACCTTATCTTTTTTAACAATACAAAGCTGTCCGGCGAAAGAGTAAGATAACGGAAAATAAACGGCCACCTCTTCGGGAAGGCCGAGTTTTGTGAGATCGCTTTGCGTAAGAAACCCGATTTTTTTCAAATCGCCCTCAACCTCTACCAAAACGGGGTGGTTAAACTTCTTTTCATCGCCAACAAAAGCCTCAGTTAAATCTTTTATCGATGAGTAAATGAAGTTGAGCAATGGTAACCGCTTCATCATCCGCTGAAACCAGCTGTACATTGGCTCTGTAACCAAATTGGTTACAAAAATTCCAGTGATTAAAATGATGGTCAAAACTGTTAACAGACCCAATCCGGGAATGTTCCTGCTTTCGCCGGTTTTAGGATTTACGCCTAAGATGTTGTTCACATTCAGCCAGCTATCTACCGTTGTAACCGCCCAAATAACAATGAAAATACTCACCGCAATGGGGATCACAACCAATAAACCTTTAATAAAATAGTTTAAAATGGATTTGCTGACCTTATTCATGCTGCAAACTTATTCAAAAAAACTTGTTTAGTTGGGTAATTGCTGAATTGTTTAATTACCTTATTGATTAATTGGTTAAACTGGTTAATTGCTCAATTGTTATTGGCCATTGATTTTTGGTCATTGATTAATTGGATGTTGGGTATTGATTATTGGTTATTGTGCCATCTATCTCTGCGCCCTGCCCAATGAACTAATGAACCAATTTATTCATAAAAATAAATCCGTTTTACCCTTTGCGATACGTTGGTCAGGATTTCGTACGGGATAGTACCAATTTGTTCGGCCAGCTGCGCAATCGTACGTTCATGATTGAAAACAATAGCCTCATCGCCCGGTTTTACGTCAATCCCCGTCACATCCAACATCGTCATATCCATACAAATAGAACCAATTGTAGGCACTAAATGTCCGTTAACAATCATTTTGCCCACGCCATTTCCAAAGGAACGATTATAACCGTCGGCGTAACCGATTTTAACCGTAGCAATGGTACCGCCGTTGGGCAACACCCCTCTCCTGCTATAGCCGACTGTTTCACCGCTGGTTAACGCTTTCACCTGGGTTACGGTTGTTTTCAGGGCCATTGTGGTTTGAAGCCCGCGATTGTCGGTCAGCACCGAGTCGAAGCCGTACAGACCAATTCCCAAACGCACCATATCTAGCTGAGCACCTGGCCAGCGACTAATGCCCGAAGTATTGGCTATATGCAATAACGGTTGATAGCCCAAAACATCTATCAGCTGATTTGAAATGATGGTAAACTTATTGATTTGCGCCTGTGTAAAACCATCGTGCTCTGCTTCGCCACTGGCTACAAGATGCGAAAAAATGCTTTGAACCTTTAATTGTTTCGCATTTGTTAGTATCGGCAAGAGCTGGTCAATTTCAGCATCATCGAAGCCTAAACGATGCATGCCGCTGTCGATTTTTATATGGATAGGATAGTCAAAATCATAATCTGAAAGGGCCGAATTAAAACTATGAAGGATTTCGAGGCTGTAAATTTCGGGCTCGAGCCTGTATTTTATAATGGCATCAAAAGCAGATTGCTCAGGACTCATGACCATAATTGGCAGGCTAATACCTGCCTTGCGCAAAGCAATGCCCTCATCGGCATAAGCAACAGCCAAATAATCAACTTTATGAAATTGCAGTAAATTGGCGACCTCGAAACTCCCGCTTCCATACGAAAAAGCCTTTACCATTGCCATAATTTTAACGCCGGGCTTTATTTTTGAACGATAAAACTGCAAATTGTTAACCATCGCATTCAGGTTAATTTCGAGCACCGTATCGTGAATTTTCTGGGTAAGCAGCTTACTGATTTTGGCAAACTCGAAGCGCCGGGCCCCTTTTACCAAAATGGTTTCCTGATTGAAATGCAATGCCGGAAAATTCCTGATGAAAGCGCTGGTGTCTTCAAAAAATGCTTTCTCGATGTTGAAAAGGTGGGCAAAATTTGAAATATGTTTTCCAATGCCTATCAATCGGTCGACCTTTTTTTGCGCCAACAATGCGGCAATTTCGGTATATAAATGCAGGTCATCCCGTCCGGTTTCAAATAATTCTGATAAAATTACCGTTTTCTTGGGATGCTGGTTTTGCTGATTGAGAAAATCGAGGGCAATGGCGAGCGAAGAAATATCGGCACTGTACGAATCGTCGATAACCGAGCACTGATTAATACCAGTTTTAAGTTCCAGGCGCATACTTACGGGGCTTAATCTTTCGAGCCGTTCATCGGCTTGTTCGGGCGAGTAGCCTAGCGCAAGTAAGGTTGCCCAACAAATCATACCATTTTCTATCGAGGCACGATCTTTAAATGGCAACATGCATTCGATCTCTCTATCCAGGTAAATCGCTCTCAAATAACAGTTTTGCGCTATGGGTTCAACAGCAATAATGCGCAGATCGGCGCCCCGCGTGCTGCTCCAGCTAAAGCGCTTTTTTCCGGGTAAATCTCTGAAGTTGAAATCAGTAACATAGTCCGGAGAATAAACAAACAGTTCAGCATCTTTAAACAGCTTAAGTTTCTCTTTTAGCTTTTCCTTTTTCGAGTGAAAACCTTCGGCATGCGCTTCGCCAATATTGGTCAACACCCCAATTTGAGGTTGAATAATATCTGCAAGCGTTTCCATTTCGTTTACTCCTGAAATGCCCGCCTCAAAAATCCCCAGCGTATTTTCGGACTGAATCTGCCATACAGACAACGGAACGCCAATTTGTGAGTTATAGCTTTTGGGGCTTCGAACAATATTTTCATCGGCGGCTAAAAGTTGGTACAGCCATTCTTTTACAATCGTTTTTCCATTACTTCCGGTTATTCCGATGGTTTTTAAATTATATTGACTGCGATGATATCCTGCGAGTTGTTGTAAGGCCATCAAAGCATTCGAAACGATTAAGATATTGCAATCAGGATATTTATGAGCATATTTATGCTCGGTGATTACAAAATTCCGAATCCCCCTGATGTAAGCGTCTTCGATAAAGTCGTGCCCGTTTCTGTGCGATGACAAGGCAAAGAACAAAGAATTTTCTGGAATCAAGATCGAGCGGCTATCAATTACCAAATATTGAACAACGCGCTGTTCATCAACTAATTTAGCATCGGCATTTAATATTTCTGCAACTTTTAAAACGGTGTATGTCGGGTTCTGCATCAGATTTATTCCAGAAAAATAAGGTATTCGTTTATATTTTTACGAATTTCAGGATTTAATTATGAAAAGCGGTAACACGGATTCAACAATATTAGATAAAAAGCAGGCGTTGGCAAAGGCCGAGCATTTTTGTGCTTATCAAGAACGTTCGCAAAAAGAGGTGCGCTATAAGTTGGTAGAATGGGGCATGCGTGGCGATGAACTGGAAGAGGTTTTAAGCGAACTTATTGTCAATAATTTTTTAAATGAGGAACGTTTCGCCAAACAGTATGCTTCGGGTAAGTTCGGTATAAAAAAATGGGGACGGATCAAAATTAAACAGGGTCTGAAGCTCAAGGGCGTTCCGGATAGGATTTTACAAAAAGCACTGTATAGCCTCGATGACGACGATTATATGGAAACTTTGCAAACCCTGGCGCTCAAAAAGGCTGGCGTGATGCAAGAATCGAACCCGATAAAGAAAAAAATGAAGCTGGTGGCTTACCTTCAGGGAAGAGGATTTGAAACTGATTTAATTTTACTTGCACTGAAAGCCAGCAATTTAAATTAATTATTAAATTTTAAATAAAAAATCTCTTGACAGAAATAGAAATCTGTCTATATTTGCATCACCAAATCAAAACGACACAATAGTTTTGTAAATGCGAAAGTAGCTCAGTTGGTAGAGCACGACCTTGCCAAGGTCGGGGTCGCGAGTTCGAATCTCGTCTTTCGCTCTAAATGCCTTTCCTACCGAAAGGCATTTATTTTAAAACATTATTCACCCGAGGATTCGGGATCGACTAATGCTCGGGTGGTGGAACTGGTAGACACGCAGGACTTAAAATCCTGTGCTTTCAAAGGCGTGCGGGTTCGATTCCCGCCCCGAGTACAAATGGGAATTGCTCCCAACAAAAAAGGGTTGCTCCAAAAAGAGCAACCCTTTTTTTGTTGAATTATGCATTGCATTGAAGACCTTCATTTATTTAAAACTATATCCGTATCCCAAGGTCGCCGTCATATCGTTGGTTTTGCCCTTGCTCACCAGGTTTCTGTTTTGATTCATTAAGCTGAAGTTGAGGTTATGTTTTTTCAATACCACATACGATGCATTGGCCCTTATGTTTAATACGCTACTCTGCCTTACCCCCAACGAATTACTCAGGTTGTAGGAGGTTGAGAACCCTGTAACCAATGTTTTTTTTAAGAACTTTGCGTTTACCGACAAAGTAGGACCCATGGTAAGGAAATCGTTCTTCCCGATGGTATTATAACTCGTATTATAGGCAAGCGTAAAACCCATCCCCTGCTTTATTAGGACCACATTGTACGCTGCGGCAAGATTATAGAATTGTGAAGCATTTCCATTGGCCACAATGCCGCCCTGCTGGTCTGTGGCGTCTTGAAAGCTCAGATTTAGGTTGAGCGCCTGCGTTTGTTTTTCATTCTTTCTGGTCATCCAGTTTACGTTGGCATTGGCATTTTGCGAGATCTGAATATAGTTCAGCGTGTCGATGTTCTGAAACTGCGAGGCTTGATTGATGTAATCAAACTGGGGCCGCATGTTCATATAGGTTTGAAAATTGGAGTAACTTACAGTGGTCTGCACCTTTTCGCTCGGATTATAGCCCAAATTGGCCGACCCCACAAACCTCCGCGTTCCCGATGCCTTGTTGTGATCGAGGTCATCTCGTTGAAAGCCCACATTTACGGCTATGTTCGCCTTATCTTTTAAGAAAACCTGTGACATATTTACGGTAATATTCTCAAGGTCGCTGTTGAAGTAATAGGCACCGAGGGTTTGGTAGCCGGGCGCCACCCTCTCGTAGCCCACGCCCAGGGTACTTTTTTTATAGCTATAGTTTAATTGCGACTTGAAGGCGTTGTAATAAGCGGTGGAGGCATTCCCCTTTGATAACAGGTTTAGATAGTTTCTCCTCCCTGCCTTCTCACTGGTATCCCTGAGATCGCGGGTAAGCCCGCTCGTGGCGAACTCTGTAGATAGCTCCAGCCCCTTCATTGGCTTCACCCTTGCCTCCCAGCTCATCACCAGATTGGATTGCGGAAAGATCAATAGGCTGTCGGGCCTGTTTACCAGTGAGCTTATTTCGTCCTTTGCCCTAAATACGGTCAAACCGACCATGTATTTCGTCTTTTCAAAACCCACTTTCGCCCCGTAACCCATCCTTTTGTAGCCCGGCTGTGCGTTGTTAACCATCGGGTCGTATTCCACCGCCTTGTTCAGCCGGCCATACATAGCGCTAACCTTCCATGGGCCGTCGGGAGTTAGGTCGAAGCCGAGCCCCCTGAACTGGTGGCCATTGAGGGTATAGGGCGAGAATGTCATCGAGACATCGCCAATATGCCCAGATATCCACTTATAGGTGGGGTTTAGGCTCAATCGGTTGGGCAGCGTCGGGTAGCTAAAGCCATGGCCGCTATTGGTCAGGTTAAAGCTGAAAGGGAGGTTGATTTGCCCGAACAAGTTCGCATTTACGCTGCCCTGCAAAAAGTAGGTAAAGGGACTACGCATGGTGGCGCCGTTTCCGGCAAACATGACACTATTGGCATTGATCCCGCCACTTACCCGAATGGGCTTTGCCTTGCCAATCCCTTTTAAGCTTTCTATATTGATGTTCTGTGCCTTCGAGCTAAAGCTGAAAGCTAAAAGCGAAAAGACTAAAGCAAGGGTGAGCTTAAAACTGAAAGACCAAAGCTGAGAGCTGAAAGTAGAAAGAACAGGGCGCAAGTTGAGACATAGCGCTGAACCCCTCATTCTAAGCTTTAAACCATGTTCTTTTTGGCTGAAATAATGTATTATGTTCATAATAGAGCGATTAGGGGTTAGGGTGTTTTTTGTACCTTGATATCGATCACGATATAGGATTGGCTACCGTTGGCCATGTATTGCTTGATCTTGATGGCGCCCTTTCTGCCATCGGCGGTTTGGTAAAGGACTATTCGGGGTACGGCAGCATTGGTAAATTGCTTTTTGCCCGCGGCACTTGGGTTGATCGTGTAATCCTTAAAGGCAATGCCATTGGTTATGCCTTCAAAATCGGCACTGGTCATTATGCTTCCACATGCACAGTTTTCCTGAACATTGACGACCTTATTGCTCATGGCCTGCGGAATGGCGTTAAAAGTATAGGCAGCTGCCGAATCGGGCGAGAGGAACTTGTTATAGGCAAAGTTCTGGTTGAGGCCAAAGTATACGATATCGATATATTTTCCATTGCTGCTCAAATCATCACCCTTTTTAAATGTTTTACGTAAACTGGTCGAAAAGAAGCTTCCGATGGTGCCGTGTGCGGTATTCACCCCCAGCTTGATATCGGTAAAAGTGCGCAGATTTTTATTTGGCAAAACGGTAATGCTGCGCTCAACCTTTTTAGTCTCCTTACCATTGTTCGCACTTAACGTAACGGTGTAGGTTCCGGCGTCGTTAAAATGTATGCTTGGGCTTGTGGCGGTTGTATTGGCAATGGTTCCGCCTGTAGTGGTCCAGGTGTACGTTAACCCGCTAATAGTTGTATTTTGTAGGGTCGCAGTTAATGGTGCCTCCATATCGTTGTCGGCAAATGAGGGAACGATATCAAAGCCCGGGGCAAGGGCAGGCGCTACATGGATCTTCTTTGTTTTGGTAAAGGTGGCCCTGCCATTGCCCACGGTAAGGGTAATGTTATGGAAGCCGGTATCCACAAAATTGACCGTGGGTGGTTGTTGAATTTCTGAACTTGCAGGCGTACCGCCCTCAAACGTCCATTTATATGTACTTGCCCCGATGGTCTTATTGGTAACTTTTACCTGCACGGGAGAAAAATCGTTGGTTTGGATAACGGCATCAAAATTTGCAGTTACTGCGCTATCAAGCTGTATGGTTACCTCTTTTACGCTCTCATTATCGTCGTTCCAGGCCCTCAATTTCACTTTGTAGGTTCCAGCCTGATCGAACTGTACTATTCCGGGCTCTTTTTTGTTGGAGCTGGCAGGGCTGCCTCCTTCAAATGTCCATTCATAGTTTTGTGCGCCGGTACTGGTGTTTACGAAGCTTATCCTTACGGGAACGGTAAAGTTCTGATCAATGATCTCGTAATTGAAGCCGGCCTTCGATTCTATAACTGTCTCCTTTTTGCATCCCGCCCAGATCAAAAGCAAGGCAATAGCGAAAATGGCAAGCCCATTACGGAAAGGATATTGCTGAAATGTAGTTTCTTTTTTCATATTTATAATGCGTTATTCTATTTCTTTTGAGGCTGGCCAAAATTGGCCTGCAGGGTAAACCTTAAGGTATTTGCCAGAGGGCTCTTGCTGGTGCTCCCTGCGAGGTAGGAAAAATCGATATTGAAGATATTATACTTAAAGCCGGCGCCCAAGGTCAGGTATCGGCTGTTTCCCTTTTGCGGGTCTTGGTAATTGTATCCTGCCCTGAGGGCAAACTTTTGCTGATAGCTGTACTCGAAACCTGTAGAAATACCGATTTCCCTCATCTCCTCGCCAAAGCCACCAGGTGCATCGGCAAAGGAGCCAAATATGCCGGCGGGTACCGAGCGGTTGGGGTCTTTACCGCTGGTAATGTTGCCATCGGCATCGTAAATGGGTTGCGTGGGTGCCATGAGCTTGTGGAGGTCGAGGGCGAAGCTCAATCTGCTATCATTATCGGGCAATAAGGTAACCGCTGTGCCGATCTTAAAATTGGCGGGCAGGAAATAGGCAGGCCCCTCGGTGCTGTAGCTTACCTTGGTGCCAATGTTGGACAAGTTTATCCCCGCCGACCATATGGCAGCGGTGCTGAAAAGCGAGACCTCCCTTTTATAGATCGCAGAAACATCGGCAGCCAGCGCCTTGCCCGCCTGTGCCTGTCCACCGTTTGAGAATTGGCCGCTGTACAGATTGCTGTAAATGAAGCGCAGCGTTCCGCCCATGGCAAAATCGGGCCCCATGTTTCGGCTGTAGCCCACATCTAATGCCAGTTCGTTCGGGTTGTAGGTACCGAGGCTTTGAAACTGGCTATCGGTAAATTGTATTGCCCCAAGGGAGAAATAGCGAAACGATGCGGCAATGGTGTTCTTATCGCTGAGGCGATAATATCCGCTTAGGTAGCCGAGGCTCATATCGGGCACCAATGTTTTTAGCCAGGGGCTATAGGATAGTGACACTCCAGAGCAGCCCGTTGGCAAAAAGGCCAGTGCGGCCATGTTAATGGCGGGAGCATCGGCCCCAGCATCCAGTGCTACGCCTGCATTGCCCATGGCGCCTGCCCTGGCCTGCGGGGTAATGAGCAGGAAGGGAACTGCGGTAACAATGTTGCTCTGCCGCGTTCCGTCTGTCTGTACGCCCGAAACAGTTTGGGCACAGAGGGGCATTACCGCTAAAAGCAGTGCCGCTGTCAATAATCCGTATTTTACTCCATTCATTTATCCCTTTTTAATTTACACGGCGCCAGCCGTGCCTATCCGCTAGCTTAGGGATGCTCGCTAACGGTTCTATCCATTGCCTGTGGGATGTGCAAATGGACTTATTTCCTTGTCAGATATTTAGGGATCTATCTGGCAATTTGTTGTTGCTAAATCAGGGATGATTTAGTTTACGCTTTGTTTATTCGTATGTGTTTTAGTGTCGGTTCAGTTCCTTCTTGAAACAAAGACTGAAGTTTCCAAATTCTGCGTAATGAAGCTTCTTTTAAAATCATTAGGCTCGAACCCTAAATCCAATTATCTTGTGCTAAATGTTATAAATTGGCTCGTTTTTATCTAATACTTCCTTAAAATCGACAATAAAATCATTCATTTTTTTATAAGTTTCATCCTGATTTGAGTTCTCAATATATCTACCCGTGTAATAACTAAATAAGAGGTTAATGTAATCATCGTATTTTGGGTTGTTACACAGTTTATAAATCAATGCCTTTGAAAGCACTCCTTCATGGATGTAATTCTGCACTTCCATTTGCGGAACAGTATCTAAAAACTTATCCAAAACCCTCAAATCGCTCCATTTTTCAAAAAAGGGTTCGGCTACATTATGCACATAATCATTTAAGTCATTCAATCAATCACATCCTGTTCTGTTTCTATTGTTTTGGGATAAGATGGGTTTAACGTTTGTTTAAACATCTCGGGTTCGATCGTTTTTAACCAAATAGTTCTATTATTTTCTTCTGAAAAATCTTCTATAATTCCATGTTTCACCAGTAAAGGATTTAAAACCTCTTCGACTTGTTTGAAGTATACAGTAGTATTAAATTGGCTATAACTATTTTTACTATCAATCCATACGCCTACATTATAAACAAAGTTTATCGTCTTCCTAATGATTGTTACAGGTATACCGTTGTATCCTTCCTCTTCGGCATAATAGTACCCTTCCGGTATTATAGCATCTGCTATTCTTTTTAACTTCTGTATGATTTTAGATTGTTCCATCACTCCCTATAGTTTATGTCTTATCAATGTTCTGAATACTTCTTATTTATAATTAAGTATTGGAAAACGTCTTTTAAAGATACACTTATTAAAACGTCATTTAAACATTGTAAATAGGTTCGGTTTTATCTAACACTTCTTTAAAATCAATCATAAAGCCATGTTTTCGTTTTATGGCGATATCTCCGTTAGGATTTTCCTTAAACCTGTTTATAGCAAACGAATACATCAGATCCATGTATTCGTTATATTTTGGATTGTTACATAATCTATAAATAAGCAGCTTTGAATATACCCCGTACCCCCCTAAATAGTTATGTACCTCCATCTGCGGAACGGTTTCCAAAAACTTATCAAGCACTCGCAAATCGCTCCATTTCTCGAAAAATGGCTCAGCTACATTTTTCGTATAATTATTTAAATCATTCAATAAATCAATCACATCCTGCTCTGTTTCTATTGTTTTGGGATAAGATGGGTTTAACGTTTGCCGAAATAATTCGGACTCAATTGTTCTAAAATTTAATGTATAAGTTAACCCACCGTCTACCGTATCAAAAATCTTATGTTTTTTCAATAGAGGTTGGATAATGGTTTCTACTTCTAAGAGTGTTAAAAATGTACTAAATTGTTTATATGAATTATTGCTTATAAAAACGCCTATTTCCGATGAAATTTTATCAGTTTTAGCTAATAAAGAAATACCTAATCCGTTTTCTTGTACTACTTTTAACAAATACCCGTCAATTGCAGGTTGACTTTTAATTAATTTTATTATTTCTATTTGATCCATCATTCTTTGAATTTGACATCTTCCATTTTTATTATTTTCCCAAAGGTACCACTAGCATCACTAATACTCTTATACACATCTTTTCTATATAATCTAATTTCAGAACCCTGTCTTATCATTTCAGCACCAGCCTTATCTAAATTAAGGTTTGTACTTCTTACTTTCATCAAAATATATTCATCAGGATTATCCCTGAAGAAATTGATTATTTCCATTTTTTGGTTCTTAGACCAAGCAGTACCCGCGTTGAGTTTGCTGTCGTTGTAAATTACTTTTGTATAATCTAATGAACCATCTATAGCATAGATCTGTTTCACGAAGCCATTGTCCATAATCACCATATTGCCCTTTGGCCCCATTACGTATAGTTGATTTACCTGTGTAGTATTAGTTAAGTCTGCACCAATATTGGTTAAGTCAGTTCTAATCCTCGGATTCATGTATGCTTCAAACTTATTTCCCTTGATAATATTCTCGAGCCAGGCTTTATCCTTTAATACGCTTGCATCCTCGGCTGCTTCGGCAATGGCTTTTTCCTTGGCCGTTTTTAGCAGATCGGGATCGGCTATTTTCCGTTCGAGTACCTTAATGGCATCATCAATGCTCTCTACGCCATCTATAATTACTGCCTTACCCGATTCTTTTACAACGCTTTGTACCTCATCACCACTTTTGATGATGATTTTTTCCGATTCTGAAATAATAGTGCCAACATCATCCGCTTTGGAGAGCAGATTGACCACCTCTTCGGTACGCCCAAGGGTACTAATTGTTTTCAGCCTCGCTACTAACGCACTGCCCTTTGCTATAGCATATTCTCCCGCCGTAAACACAATAGGCACCACCATAACGGTTATCTGTCCGTAGCGGTAGGCGCAGATATCGCCTGTTTGGCCGTTTGAAAATTTATAGGTATCGCAATCGGTGAAGTAGAACGAAGAGAATTGCTTGGCAACCTTTACAATGGTGTTGGCCAGTTTGACCTTGGTGCGCAATCCTGGCGGCAACAACCGTTGGATAAGCACTGCATTATCGATTGTTTTGCCAGATCGGACATCCTGAAAAGTCTGTTTGGTATCGTGATAAAACTCCTCATAGCTTTTTACGGTTGCTGTTGCAGCCTCACCGCCCATTTTTACCAATCCCTTTACCAGTTCTTTTACATCTACCGTGGCGATGATCTCGTGGAGCCCGCCCGCTACAAATTTTGCGGTAGCGCTTGCGTTTTGAACGCTTTCCTCGTTGGTGGCACAGTACAGAATGCCAAACATACCGCGATAGGCTACGACGTTGATCTCTTGCAGCGCCTGGTCAAAGCTTGGTGCTACCTTATAAAGAGGATCATTGTGCAGTTCATCAAGCCCGTCGTTAACGTACTTGTCTATACATGCATCTGTAGTGGCCTCGGGCAGTGCATCGCTAAGCCACTTGGGTATCGAAAGCTTATATTGTAGGTTTAGCTTTTGGTTTTGCTCGTTGTAGGTAACAATAAATTTGTTGGCCGCCTTGTCGTTTTCGGCCTCGGCCTTTTGGGTCGCATAGTTTGGATTGCCTGTATTTAACAGGTAAACCTTTAGGGCCGTTTCAAGTCCGTTGTCGATTCCGGTGATCGTTTTATCGAGACTGTTTTTTTGGCCTGCGGTAAAAGGCGACTTGCCGTCCTTGCCTGTAGAATAGTCAACAAATAGAACATTGCTGCCCGCTCCCTGTCCATCCCCTGTCTTGCCACAACCTAAAACTCCTGCGTAAACTGGTTTGCTGAGATCTGTTTGATTAAGGTATTTGTCTACATATTTTTGCAGGCCAGCAAGGTCCTCGTTGCCAATAAGGGTTTTGACCTCTTTATAAAGGGTGCGGATGTATCTTCTATCCTTACAGTCCTTACTGTTGTTTACCAATAACCAGATTACGCTTTCATCTGTAGCTGCAAACTTTGAAGCAACATAGTCCTTGCCCTGATTGGTTTGGTATGGCTTATCCTTTTCCCTCCAGTAATAATATTCTTCTGTGTTGTCTTTATTGATCGAAACAAATCCGCCTACAAATGGGTCGGCCGTTGGCGTAGCATCAGACAATATTTGATTGGTGTTGGTACTGATCAATTTGAAGTCTGGTGATAGCCCAAAGCCGCCCGCAAGCATCGCATCCTCATCCCCCTCAAATACCCCGATCACAATTCCCGGCGCATGTATCGCGTCCCATTGAAACTTGGTGAGGCCAGCCCCCGGCGGATAGTTCATCATGTTGCCGACCAGATCGCTTGCACTGAAACCGTACTTCTTAAAAGTATGTTCCAGCTTAAATACGCCATGGCCAATTTCGTGGGCTGCGGTATTTCCGTCAGCACCGCTAAATAGATAGCCAAACTGCTTGCCCCGTGGCATATCGCCCGCAAGGTTTGCCGTACTGTCTGAGCTGTTCAGCATAAAGAGCACAGCCTCATCCTTTGAAAGGCTTGGGTTGGCTGACTTATACGCATTGATTAAAGCTTTCATTTCAGCGGTTTGCGTGGCCAAAAATCCACTGCCGCTTACTGCTAGCTTATTATCTTTGTTGAGGTCCCAATCGGTATTTACGAAGTTGTTGGCCTCCCTTACTGTAAAGCTTAGCCCTATTGGGTTATAGGTCTTGTTCAGCTGCTCGGTAATTTCATTCTTATTGAGCGTTGTGCCGTTAACCGGCACCAACGCAACCTTAACCGTTTGGGGCTGGTAAGATGCGATGAAGAGTTTTCCGAGGGTTTGGTATTTTCCATTGGCCAGTGGGTAAACCGCATAAAGCTCTTGTGCATCATTGGCGGGGCCACCGACTATTGTAATCTCATAGATTCCATCCTGTAGTTTTGTGGTCTGTAGCTTGCTTCCCTTGCCCGTTATAAACTGTACGCTATCGGCCTTTAGCTTATCATCGTTAAGCTTTACTGTGGCTTTTACCAAATCGGTCTTACCGGGCAATATGGCCTTGGCACTTACGAAATAGTTATCGCTCAGCTTTTGGTAAACGTCGCTAAACACCTTGCTCTTGGCGTACACATTCTGATATTCATCAAAGGCAAACAACTGTTTCGGATGGGGCTGAAAGGTTACCACGCCCTGGTTCGCAGCAAGGGTGTTCAGCTCAGCAGGACTCATCTTCAACGGTATATTCTCGCTCACCTTGGTAACCTTTCGGTTGCCGTCGGTGCCTTGCTCTACCTTGTGTTTTTATTATTTCAAAGAACTTATCATTTTTAAAGAATGATGAAACTTAGATTTCAAAAACTATGAATTCTGAATATTGCTAAGAGGACTTTTTAAAAACCCAACTTTAAAGTCTTCGTAAAGTAAAAATAGTTCAGACAAAATTTCAGTCAACTCATCTTCTGAAGTATAAACAGGAATAGGAAATTCTTTTCGACTAAATGAATTGTCTAATTTCTCGCAAATAGAATCAAATCTATGATCAGGCCCTATATAAATACCTCTATTTTTAACATAAAGCATTGGTTCAACAATTCCATTTTTCAATGAAAATTGATAAATAAAAACAATATTATTTAACTTTTCCTCTATCTTATAAAATTCTTCTTTTTTAAAATATTTTATTTGATACTCAAATTTCGACAGAACCCTATTAAACATCTCTATATTATTTCCGTTTAAAGAATTTTTAAAATCATTATGCCTCAAACTTATTTCTTTAAATTTTCTTACAAAATTTATTCGTTCATAAATATTTACTAGTTCCATGTTATTCTTCCAAATATTTAATTTTTACTTTATAATCTGTTGCTAATTTCTTTAATTTATTACTGCTTTCAAAAAACGATTTATTAGATGATGGTATTTCTAGAGATTAATCTCCCAAAACATGTGTCCATCAATGCCGTTGAAAGCAATTGTGAGTTGATTTAGATTCTTTACTCGATTTTTTGGGAAAATAAATTTAAAAAATCGACATGAAGCTCAATAAGTATTTGAACAATTACTTTAAGATCCCGTTCGCTCGTACTTATTGGTGATAAATACTGGATTTGATTTTTTATGTCAGGATTAATTTCCCTAATATAACTTCTAAAACCTCCGTAAATCCTAATACTGTTATTTTCGTTCCAATATAATTCAGAACAATCTATAATACCATGTTTATATGGTAAAATAAAACGTAAGCGAAAATACTTATAATCATATTCTTTGAAGAAAATGGATTCTTTAGGTACAGATTCCATCGAAAATCCGATTTCGTTTAGAACTTTATTTAAATCACTATTCTTTACATTTTTGCAGTTGTCATAATCTTTAAATCTATTACATAGTTGAATGTATCTTTCTTCAAAAGAAATTTCTAGTAACGAATCTTTGATGATATTCTTAATTATTATATTGTCCATAAATAATAAATTCGTGTTTGAAGTCTTCATAAAGATTAAAAGCTTCAGTTAATATTATTTTTAAGTCATTGTAATCCCTAAAACTTGGAAGAAATATTTTTCGCTCATTATTAATTCCCGCTAAATATTCAATTTCGTCACTGATATTGCCAAATACGCCACCCATTATCAAGGCATCTGTTTTAACATCACTTACGCCAATAATTAGTTCGACCAATCCATACTTTAAACAGGTGTTTAAGTAAAACTTTTTATCACTTATTATTTCTTCTATTTCAAAAAAATTTTCTTTTTTATGATATTTGGCATTATATCCAATTTCATTCAAAATATTTAAAACCTCATTCTTGGAATAAGATTCAAAAGTATTTTCAAATCGGAATGATTCACTTAATAGTTTATATCTGTTATAGAAGTTTATACTTTTATAGATATATAATTGACTTTCCTTTGTTAGCTCCATTTTTCTATTATTCTATCATAGAGCGGCCTAATTTTACAGTACCGAAATAATTTTTTGCAAAATGCAGGCATGCCGAATCTAAGCTGAGTTTCGGAACTCTGTCCTTAAATCTTGATATAGGGAAAGCAGCTCCTCTACTATGCACTCTAACTCTTGTTCACTACAATATTTTGGTAAATTATATTTTTTTCTATCGAATTCCTTATCAATTTGTTCTGCGATAAAATCAAAACGACCACTTGGTTTAAGAAAATCATCTTCTGTTTCAATATATATAAGTGCTTCAACTAAACCTCCCTTTAAAATAAGATTAAGATTAAATTTATAATCGGCAATAAAATTTTCAAGCTTAAAAAAAGATTCCTTTTTATTATACGTATAATTGATATTTAACTTATCAAACATTTTTTTATATAAAAGAATATTATCTCCACGCATTCTATTATTAAAGTCATTATATTTTTCACAAATAGACCTATACTTTCTTACAAAATCGCTTTTTATATATATATCAATCACCGTCATATTTATTCATCTAAGTATTTTATTGTAACATTATATTTTTTTGCCAAGTCTTTAAATTTTTGACTTCCTTCAAAAAACAATTTGTTTGAGGTAGGAATTTCTAAAAAATATTCACCTTCTAACACCTTATTTTCAAATCCTTTACCATATTTCAGAGACTTAATAGCTTTCCCTTTTTGATATTTCATTGTCAGTTCTTTTAAATAATTTTCGAAAGTTTCAGATTTTATTTTACTTAAAGTCGTCGCTTTACGAGATACAATTTCTTTGCCAGGGATATAGGAATCTAATCTTTTTCCATCTACTAAGTTAACTTCATTAAATTGATATACCAATCTACCCTTATCATTAAAATCATTACCTCTTTTAAACAACACTTTTATTTCATCCCAAGAAAGCTTTCTACCTTTGCTAACAGCAATATCATTTACTTCATTGGTTAGGTCTTCAACAAGTTCCTTATCAAAATCTCCTTTTTCAATAGCTTCTTTTAATGATTTTTTGGCAAGGCCATCTGCTCCATCAAGTTGCTTTATCAGCACATCGTCTACCTCTGAAATTATTTCTTTGCCAACTTTCTCAACGCCGTCATCTATATTGCCTGCTACTTTTTTTATTCCACCTACGCCAATAATTACACTAACCAGTTGTACGGCGTCTTTACCTACCGTATGGTTAAGGATGTAAGGCTTGTTGCTAGTGTAGTTGGCTTTCTTCTCTTCGTAGAACTTTACAGAGGCGTCTTTTATGCTCTCCAATGAAATATTCTTTACACTAGTCCACAGTGCTGTTCTTATCTTTTCCTTTGTAGCAACATCATAGCCCAGCTTAATCAATTGTGGATATTCAGTTACTTCTTCTATTACTCCATCGCCCACACCGGTAAATAGGGCAGGCATCCTAACGGTAGAGGTTTTATGGCTAACCTCGTCCTCATTCCAATAGTCCTTTGGCAAAGCCGCTTCTTCCCATACGTTGCTTCCCAAATCGCCAATGGTTCTCACCCATTCTGCACCGTTCATATCCTTTACATAGAAACCGCTGGTATCCGATACGGACTGTGTTTTTTTACCATTTGGTCCATCTAGCTCGTTCAGCTTCTCGGTGGCCAGTTCGCTCATCTGCTTTTCAAAGGCGGCAGCTTTCTGTTCGATCTTGGGGTTTTTGGCTAGGTTAGGGTCAAGCTTAACCTCGGCAGTCCACTTATTGGTTTCCTTATCAAATTTTGCCTTTGCGGTGTACTTTCCGGGCGAGTTTATCTCGAACGGCTCGGTGTTCTTTTTCTGTGGCTTAATCTTGCAAGGGCTCTTTGCCGTTACCGTTGCCACGATGTTTCCATTCGTATCGTACTCGAAGTCATGGGCTTTTCCGCTCAAATATTTCGAGTCGATTTGGTCGGCTGTAACGTCAAGCTCGCCCTCTATAAGCTGATATTTGTTCTCATTAGTGGTTTCATCGGTAAAGCCGTGTATATAAGTTAGTATTTGCTTACCAGTAGGGTAAGTGTTGTTATCTAGGTAGGCTTCTCCAAACGTGCCGCCGATAACCTTATGGTAGCCGCTAAAATTGCTGCCAACAATATCCCTTGGCTTAAATGCGTAATAATCGCCGTTTGGTAATGCGAACCCATAAAGGGCACCATTTACAAATGAGGTGTAATCCACACAGTAAAAGAATATTTTTGAATCTGTGGGCAGCGTAAATATCTTATTGGCTGGACTTAAAAATGTTGTCGCCTTGGTAAGCTTATAGCTATGGGCAGTCTCTTCAAGGCCTAATGATTTTTCCCTTTCCCTGGCTTTTTCGGCATATTCCTTGATCTTGGTGGCCTTGGCTATTTTCTCCTTAAAGCAATCTACGTCCCTATAATCGAGGAACAGGTTATAAGGACCTTTTTTGGGCTTTATCTCATTGCCGTCGCAATCCTTATCGCCAGCAAGTCCGGCATAACCTTCTGCCTTACTCTTTTGTTCTTCCTTCAGTTCCTTTTTTTCTGCATCGGTCAAGTATGGGCTTTGCGCAAGCGCATCGTATGCCTTGTCCTCCTCTGCATTTCTTTCTGCTGCTGCTTTTTTATCGGCGGCAGTACCTTTGTATTGGTCTGTAAATTCCTCTCTTTTCTTAATCAGGTTGATTATTCCAGCAACGAGTCCTTTTAAATCATCATAAATCTCTTTTACAGCCGCAATCTGCTTCTCGTTCGGATCATAGGTCGTTTCAATCACCCCCGCAAACAGCTGCCTTTCGGTATTTACCTGTATGCCCGAAAAGCGCACCTTTACGTTTGCCTGCCCCAGCATGGGGATGGTAACATAACCTTCCCCCTCCCAACCTCCCCCAGAGGGGGAGACGCGAGTAATCTTTACCGGGAAGCTGCCCGCCATAATCAAATCTCCCTGGTTTAAGGCTTGTATCGGCGTGCGGTTGGCAATGGCAATCTCCGGACTGATCATCCCGCAGTTTACCGTCCGCGTATCGTTCGGGTTGCCGCTGATCTCCAGCGTCAGGATATCCGAATAGGTTGTCTGGTCGGTGCCGATGCCAATATTGCCTGCCACACAGCTGCTGCCCACGCGGTATTCGTAGGTCGTGCCGGGCTTGAGGTCGTATAGCACGGCCCTGTTCTCGAGCGT
Organism: Pedobacter endophyticus; assembly: GCF_015679185.1. Classification (NCBI taxonomy): domain Bacteria; kingdom Pseudomonadati; phylum Bacteroidota; class Sphingobacteriia; order Sphingobacteriales; family Sphingobacteriaceae; genus Pedobacter; species Pedobacter endophyticus. The sequence continues at coordinate 5,099,586 of NZ_CP064939.1, read as the reverse complement.
ATTTACGCTATACCATTTCGAACCGCTGAGGCTGCGCTCGCGGTATTGCAGGGTGTAGCCGCCTGCGGGCGTTCCGTTATTGGTGGGGTCGGGCGTCCAGCTGATGGTTACCCGGCCACTGGTTACACTGGAGTTGATGGCGAGCGGTGGCCTGCAATCGCTCTGGTAGGTAAACCAGTAGATCTCGCTAAAGCCGTTATTGCGGTAGCTGTCGAGCTGCTCGCCCATAGGCGAGGTGCTTACGGCCCGTACCCGCCAGGCGTAGCGCTTGCCGGGGATGAGCTGTGGCTCGGCAGGGCCCATTAATAACGTGGTTGGCCTAACGGTTACCTGATAGAGCGGCTGGGTGCTGTGAAAGGCGGCCTCGGGGGCAATGCCGGTATCCCAAAGCTCCTTTAGGGTAAACTCGTACTCGGTATTAAAGGCGCCATTGGGGCTGCCGAGGTTGCGGGGCGTCCATTGGAAGATAATGTTCTGCACCTCCCTGCTGGCAATGCTTTCGCCCTTTACAGGGATGTTGAGCAGTGGCGGGTCGCTCAGGGTAATGTAGGCCATGCTACAGCTCTTGCGGCTGAGCACCTGCCCGGTGTATACCTCTATGGCCTCAAAGCAGAAGGAGTAAAAGCCCTCGGGCAGCTTACTGTTCTGGGCGTACATGGATCGGGTGATGCCGGAGAAGTTGAGGTTGTCTACATTGAAGTAGGGTGCAAGGTCGCCGAGGCTGATGCGCTGGGGGATGCCTGCATCGAGGGTAATGGTTGGGTAGTAAACGCCGTCCTTGCTTTGGAGCTTGGCATTTTGCCCCTCGATGTACATGCGCAGGCGCACGCTCAGCACGGGCTTTTGCAGATCGGTATTGGTGAGCACGATGGCCAGCCGCTCGGTGGTGCCGTTGTAGTAATCGCTGGTGTTTAACGAGTAGGGCGGTACGAGCACGGGGGTTACCTGTACGGGGTAGATTTGGGCTTGGCCATTTAAACCAAGGGCCAAAAGGCCGAATATCGTGATGAGGTAGAAGGCGAAAGGCTTAAGGTTTAAGGTAAAACCCATAGCCTGAAAATGCAACGCCAGCCTTCCCAAAAGGGATGCCTTTTGCATATTTTCAGGGGCCACATTTCTTTTTTGCAACTGGCTTAAGCATCCGGACTGCGGGCTCCCAACTCCAGACTCTGTACTCCCAACTACAAACTTATTCTTGTCTCTTTTAATCATATCTCAATATCCTATTGCGAGGATTGATGTACTCGCACTTTTTATTTCATCTAACAGATTGCTTACCGAAAAATCGGCACAGGTCGGCTCGCTTTAGTCCAGCCTCGCATCCGATAACTATCGGATGACGATCCATGAAGCGGGTTAAGCAACCAGACATCGGCCTTTGCGGACGCCCGACTCTTATTGTATTAAGACCTTGTAAACCATGTTCCCCTTTGGCGTCTCCAATATCATCACATAAACCCCGGTAGATAGCGTGAGGTAATAGGGCAGGTTATAAGTGCTGCTGCCGCTTTCCTCCCTGGTATTGATTAGTTGCCCGGTGATGGTATTGAGCAGGCGCAGCTTGATGTTCGATACGTCCTGTAGCTCGACCTTTGCGTAAAAATTGCCGTTGCTCGGGTTTGGTGCCACAATGAACGATCGGATAAAAGGATCTTTCGTCGTTCCCGGATCGTTGAACGAGGTACCCTCGATTACGGTAATCTGCTTGGTGAACACCTTGAAGCAATCGCCCACCGTAGCCTTAAGGCCAATGGTGTAGGTGCCTGTTGCCGAGAAGCTGAGCTGCAGGTTGTCGTCGGTTTTAGAAAGCACCTTGATATTGGCATCATCGGGTATCAGCCACGCTACCGATTGTGGCCTTGGGCTGCTGATGTTCACCAGATTGATCTTTTCGTTCTTAAAGGTTTGCGTGGTTACCACAAATTCCGAGGCGATGACAGCATTACTTTTCCTGATCTCGATGGTATCACGACCCACGCAGCCAATAGCATTGATGGCCTCAACGTAATATATCCCTGTTTCGCTCAAAGTCACCTTGGCCGTGTTGGCGTTAAGGCCATTGGCGCCTGTCCATTTATAGGTCATGCCATTTGCAATGGTAGCATCCGCCTGATGCACCTGATCTGTACAGAGCGTAACATCAGGTCCGAGGTCTACCTTTACAGCGGTTGGCTGGGTCAGGTTATAGGTAATCGTTTTGCTACAGCCCTTGCTTTCTGATAGGGTTAGCGTATAGGTTCCGGCAACAAGATTGCTCAAATCTTTGGTGGTTGCCCCATTGCTCCATTGGTATTGGTAAGGTGGCGTTCCGCCCGTTATGGTATGGCTAATCGCTCCATCATTACTGCCAAAACAGGTTGGGTTCTTAACTGTGCTCGTGGTAATCTCCAGTGGATTTGGTGCAGCCACGTTTACCTGCGATTGTACCTGGCAGCCATGGCCATCGGTCACAAAGACAAGATAGTTTCCGTCAGTCAGCTTGTTGATATTGGCGGTAGTGTCGCCATTGCTCCATTCGATGCGATAGGGCAGCGTACCGCCCGTTATGGCAACGCTTGCCGTTCCATTACTGTCACCGCTACAGACCAGCCCGGTTGATGAGGTCGATATCGCCAACGCCATGGGCTCGGTCAAATTAAAGGGAACGGACTCCTTACTGATGTTGTTCTTATCGGTAATCCTTACCTTATATGTTCCGGCATTGGCATTAACGAGGATGCTATCGGTTTGCGCAATAGTGGTGTAGCTGCCGTTTGCCTCGTTAAACCATTCATACTTATACTTCATTCCCGGAATAATAATGCCACCCGTCGCCCTTGCATAAAGCTTTCCATCGGCATCGCCCTTACAGGAGACATATCGCTGCTCCTCAATCTCCACCTTTAATGGTGGTGGCTGTTTTAGGGTAATCGTGTCTATAACGATACAGCTTGAGGCATTTGCCTGTTGCGCCAGGGTGTAATTGCTGTCGGTTACCTGTAGAATATATTTTCCATCGGGCACATTGTTCAAGGTGGTCTTGAACGGACCCGTCGTATTGGTAAAGCTGCTGAGTACGTTACCGTCGATATCCGTCCACCTGGTATTATAGCTCCCCGCATTTGGTGTTCCACCTGTGAGAGTGATCTCTGCACGGCCATCGCTTGCACCAAAGAACGTGGGGTTTGTCAGTTCCCTATTATCAATCTTGAGTGCCTCATTGGGCTGCGTTATGGTGATGGTTTCCACTACCTCTGCACCGTTGGCATCTTTTTCATAACAGCTGTTTACATCTGCTACACGAAGGGTATAGGTTCCAATGTCGAGATTGCTCAGCTGATGTTCGTTTGCAGATGCAAAGGCGAGCGTGGTGTAATCTGCATCGGTGTCCTTTTTGTATAAAAGCTTGTAATCGCCATTGGCCCCTGTTGCCTTGATAGTGATGGTTCCGTCCTTGCCGTTGTAGCAATAGACATCCCGCTTGGCAACCGTAAAATCCAGCGCCGTGGGCTGGTTCAGGGTGAATGCCGCTGACTCTTTGCTGATGTTGTTCTTATCGGTGATCCGTACCTTATAGGTTCCGGTGCCTACTGCCATGAGGATGCTATCGGTTTGCGTAAGGGCCGTAAAAGTACCGTTGCTCTCCTTAAGCCATTCGTAAACATATTTTTGTTCTGGTATCTCGATCCCGCCATCTCCCCGGGCATATAGCTCGCCATTGGTTTCGTTGTTACAGACGATGCTCTTTTGTTTCTCGATCGAAATGCTCAGTGCCCTGGGCTGTGTGAGGGTAAAAGTATCGATAACGATGCAGCCGGCCGCATTGGCCGTTTGCGCCAAGGGGTAATTGCTGTCGGTAACCCTTAAGATGTACTTCCCATCGCCAATGTTGTTCAACGTTGTTTTAAATGGGTTGTTGCTATTGGTAAAGCTGGAGAGTGCGTTTCCGCTAATATCTGTCCACTGTACGGTATAATTCCCTGCATCGGGCGTTCCCCCAACAATAATGGCCTGTATGCTGCCATCGGTATAACCAAAGGCGGTTGGGTTTGTGGCCTTGCTAAAATCAATCCGCAGGGCTTCGTCAGGTTGGGTAATAATGGCCGTTGATATGACCTCGCTTCCCGTTCCGTCCTTTTTAAAGCATCCCTTTTTATCCACCACGCGAACCTGATAGGTACCCACATCCAGTCCTGATAGTATATGCTGCCCTGCCGAGGCAAAGGCTATTTCTGTATAGTTGGCATCGCCGTCTTTTTTGTAGAGGACCTTGTAATTCCCATTGCCACCGCTGGCATTGATAGTGATGGTGCCGTCCTTGCCGTTATAACAATAAATATCACGCTTTGCAATATTAAAATCTACGGCCGTTGGACCAGAGAAACTAAAATTGGCCTTATGGGTATTCGATTCGGTATAGGTGCTTATTCCGTTGTACTTTCCCAGCATGTCTACCTTATAGGATCCCGGAGGCAGTGCTGCTGGCGATGTGATCTTGTTGCCGGATTCAAATGCGGTAATGTTGTTGATATTCATTACGGGATCGCCATTGCTGGCATCTGAGATGGTCAGGTTTAAGGTTTCGCCTGTAAGGAGCGGCCGATCAAATTGTAATGAAAAGCCGCCATCTTCTGTTCCGAAACAACTGTTCGGCATGGGGGTTACAGAAGTGATGTGGGGAGCAGATTGACGGGGAATAGTTGTTATGATCGATGAATATAGGTTGTTACAATATTTTAACCTGAAGAATATATTCTTATTGCCATACAGCGTACTGAAATCAGGGCCTAAAAGTTCCTCTCCGGTGAATGATATGGTACTCTTTCCATTGGTATTTAAGGCAGCTGGCATATCCTGCCATGTTCCCGTTCCTACCTGGTACTGCCAAGCGTAATCAGTGGTCTTAAAGCCCAAGGTAGCTTTCAATGTCAGCTTGTCCGCATTAGGAAAAAGTGATCCGGAGCTGGGGCTTATAATACTGATTACGGGATTAATGTCGAGCGTGATTCTTGTCTGCCAGTATTTGGCATAGTTTTCACCAGCTGCAGAGCCCTCATCGTAATAATTGTGGCAGTGGCCCGCTCCAAAGGTCTTGCTAACATCCTGGTGCGAAGTATTGCCTCCACATCCCCCAATTGTCCTTCTCCACTGCCTGGACGTGTTTACCCTCAATGCGTTTACTGTCTTATTGGCCGGGAAATGTAAAGTCGCCTCAAAATGACTGTATCCATACCGGGGAATATTATTTAGATCGATGTAGGGCATGATAGCGGTTTCTGAGCCATCGGTAAACCTTAGCCATATTTGAATTTTATTATCACAGCCATCACCATAATTATCTGAACTTGGCGCTATCTCCAACTTTATGCTTGCTTTGTATTCTTGTGCGCTTGCCATTAAGCCACACAGCAATAAGATAAACGTTGCTAAAACTTTTCTCATAACCTAATATTTTACCGTTACCGTTTTCATTTCACTATAGGCGCCACTTTGTAGCACCGCCATTACCCCATATTCATAACTGGTATTGATCTTGGGCTCCGCATCAAACAGTCCTTTTTCCTTTGCGTCCAGTACCTTCCAAAGGCTTAAGGTTCCACCAACCTGCGTTCGGTAAACCTGATAATTCTTTACATCGGGCAGATTATCGTCCCATACAATTTCAATGCGGCGCTCATCAATGTGCGGATAGGCATACAGCCTGGTCAGCGTCAATTTATCCGTTGCAGCTGCCGATGTTTGTATCCTTAGTATCTCCGATCTTGTTTTCAGCTTTCCAAGGTTTACCACTTCGATTGCGTACTCATAATCCTGTTCGGGTTTCAGGTTTTCATCCGTGTAAGTGTTTGTTGTATCGGTAAAGGTCTTTACCACAACCCAAGCGCTATCGGGGTGTGCCCGTCTAAGAATGCTGTGACTGGTTACATCGTCATCGCTGCTGTTTATCCAGTTGAGCAATACTTTCCCATCTGCTGCTTTATATTTTGTAATCACCGCCGGCGTTGGCGGAATAACCGATGGTTTCTTAAGCTCCACCAGTTCGGAGATCTTCGACTGGTTAAATCGCTTATCGAGGGCGCTGATGCCATACCAAGCCTTTTTATTGGTCATCTTCAAGCTCAATACATCCTTATAACTGTTTACGTACCAAACCGAATCGATCAATGGTACGGCTTCCTCGCCCTTGCTCAATGCCCTAAATATCTTGTAGCCTAATAGATCTGATTCCTTGTTGGCATCCCAGCTTAAGCTGACCTTGCCGTTGGTGTCGATCTTTGCGATAAGCCCCGTGGGCACTGCAGGCGGAACGGAGTCTATCGGCTGTACAAGCACGGGAAAGGATGTTCTGCCCTCGCCCTCTTTTGCAATCGCGGTCAGGGTAAAGTAGTTTGAACCATCCAGCTTATCGTAGCTCAGACTTCTTTTTTCCGGGGAAATATTGTTCATTACCTCTAAGTAAGGGCCTGCGGATGTGATGGCCTTGTTGAGGGCAAAGCTGCTGATTTGCTCATTTCCCGCTGCGTCAAATTCCCATTCCAAATGCAGTACGCCCTTTTCATCGATGATGTTCTTTCTGATGTTTGGAACATAGGCCAACAGGCTTTTTCCCTTTCCTTCAACCACGTCGGTATATGGACTTAGCTCGCCAAAGGGGTTTATGCCCGCAATGCGATATTGATACTTGGTCATGTTGTTGTTGAGCGAATCGATATAGTACATTCTTTTTGAGCCTGCGCCATCTTTTTCGTTCAGATTGGTTATCGGTAGCTCACTCACCTTTGTAAAGGTTGCCCCGCCATCGGTAGATCGTTCGATGTAATAAGCGTTGTAATAGCTCTTCAGGCGGGCATAGTCCCAACTCAGGATCACGCTCTTATCACCAAAGCTCGCGGCCACCTCGTCTATCTTCGGCAGTGGCTCGTAATCCTCCATTCCGATATAGGCTCCGGCCGAATCGAGCTTTAACAGGTTGGACGGGATGGCGGACTTAATGCGGTAAAAATATTTTTCATTTTTTTTGATATCGGTATCGGTATAGCCCCAACCGGCCATCTTTGCCCCGGCGAAGCTCATATCGGCCGCATAGAGCGAAAACCCAAACCGTTGCTCAAGGTCCTGTGATTGTGCCATAATATTGGCCACGCCGTTTGACGCCGTTCCGCTCACGTCAAACTTCTCCCCGTAAATGGCCTGTGCAATTACGGCTGCATAGTTGTCGGCCTTGGCCAATTTCTCCCACTCGGCTAGTGGTTTTGGTTTTAAGGCCGTGGCGATGAGTTTGCGCTCAGGCCGGGCGAGCATCTGTTTGTCGCTTAATACAGTGAAGCGCTCGATGTTGAAGCCGTATTTGTTCGAAAGCTTCCAGGCCTGGGCATCGCCGACGCCCCAACGGACGTTAATCAGGTTGTCCTTTTTTGACGCCCGGGCCATTACCAAGATCTCTGATTTTGGCTTTTTTTCCTGTGTTGGTTTTTGCTGCGCCAACGCGGGAACTGCAAAAAAGCATATCAGGCAAAGGGTAAAAGTTAATTTTGTCATATTCATCCCATTAGGTATACATTAAGCTGTTGCAAATGCAAACAGCATTTAAAATAGTTTTTACTGTGCCTCAGGGATGATCACACAGTTTTGGAACATTATCGGTTCCTTGTTTTATTCAACTTATTAAGGGATGTAAGTTGTTTGTTTGATGGTTTTACAATTAGTTCAGGTAATAATAAGCCTGCATAAAAAAACGGAGTTCGTCAATTCTATCCTCCTTTTCAGCCAGCATAATCTGGCCAGCAATAAATGCGGGCAGAATAATCTTTATTTTCCCGCCAAATCTATTGTTCTGTTGGGATATTCTTTAGACCAAGAATATCCCATTATTTCTTTTTTGAAGGTAAATCCATCAATAGAGATTTGCTTGAAACTTTGGTCTAATTCCTTTTTATTAAAAGCCATAACTTAATTCATTTTACTAATTCCCCTTATTATATCTCCATTTGCACCATCATGCACTTTGTACCACTGCTTTGTATCTGAAAAATTTAGACTTTGCCCACTATTTAAAAATTTACCTGGCGTAGTTGCAGATTCGATATTAACACTTCTCACAGTAACGTATTTTTAGTAAAAGCTGTTGCTTGTGGCGTTGTTAATGGAGTGGTACTATTTAATTTGTTTCAAATCATCATGAAAAAGCTCGTCATACTTGTTAAGCAATATTGGATATCTAACATTTTCATCAACATTTTCTGAGAGAATAGTTCTGAATTCTACTAAACGCTTCCTAAAATTTGGATGGTCTGCAAGTTTCATTATCAAAATAGTTTTTGGGTATAATATTGATCCCTGTATAAAGGGCACAATTTCAATTGGTCTTTTATCAGCTAAAAAATCAGCTATTTCGTTTATTGTTGTGAATCGAGATAAAAACGGTTTCACACCCTTTTCTAAAATATCTTCAATAACATTTCTTACAACATTGAAAGTCTTCTCCGAATTGATCTCTGTCTCCAATTTTTCATAATCAACACCATGTAAATCTTGAAATACTTTGCCAAATGTACTTTCACACTCCTCTCCGAAACCATTTTGTTTTAAAATATTTTCTACTTCGGCAAAATAAATATCTACCGAAACACCCTTTACTACCGCCGAATGAGGAAAATATTGATTATAGCCAATAGCGATAGTCAATATCTTATCGGCTTCTTCTTTTACAAATCTAACCGAACCAAAACCTCCTTTATAATTAAAATTTTTGGGTTTAAGTTGAAGAATAAGATCTTCGAAATTCTCTTTATTAAATACCATAAGATTAAAGCTTTATTATTCCACTAATTATATCACCATTTGCACCATCATGGACTTTATAGAATTGCTTGGAATTTTTAAAATTAATTAAAGTTCCTGGGTTCAATTTTAGTCCTGTTCCCAATTCCGGAAACTTATCTAAACTTCTAACTGTAAAAGATGTTTTAGTAAAAGCCATTGCTTGCGGTATAGTTAAAGGCGTAGTATCACTCAATTTATTTTCAATTACCAAAATATCTACAATATCGCCATCAATATTTCTTTTCACAAACAATTGATCAGCTACAAAGTAATTATCTCCATCGTATTTGAGTTGTACTTGGCTATACATATCATAATCATCTAAGTTTTTGCCAAAATCCGTCTGGAACTTTTGTTTCAATTCTAAATATTTAGCTGAGCTTCGATTTTTAAAGGTAGCCAAACACACATCAGTTTCAAATCCTTTTCCTTTTGCCGTGATGTCCTTGAAAAATTCTCTCTTGCTCCATTTTTCCCAACGGCTACCACCTGTTTTTTGAAGTTCCCAACTGTAAGCCGGGTCATCTTTAAGTTTCTGCCAAACATCAAAAAGGTCATCGGGATTCTCCTTAACCAAAGCTTTTATCTCAACACCGTACGTTTTATGCAATAAATCTGCATCCAGCTTTGCAAAATAATCTGCCTCCAAATTATCCAATTTAGATAATAATTTTGCATCCGCTACGTCATCCAAGCTATTAACCCATGATTTGAGGTTTGGAAAATTTTTAAATTTCGCAAATAAACTTGCTTTACCAGTCAAGCCCTTGCCAAACAACCGCTTCCCAATATCATCAAAAGTACTTCTACTTTTGGTAGCTAAATACTCTAAAGCGTCTATAATACTTTTTCCTGCCTTGGTTTCGCCTGTACCAATTAATAAAGTTGCAATATTCGAAACAATCTTACCATGCTCGTACCACTAGCTTTCAGCTTGCTAATTTTGAATTAAATTTAGATTCATGTCGATACATTCATCAAATAGGATTTCAACAATAATAAATTAAGTATTCTGATTTTGTATCGATTCAATTATGTTCCAATCAATATCCGAAAATCTGTCTCCCTCTTCAAGTATTTTAAATCTTTGCTGCTCCAAATTCAGATTGTCATCGCCGTAATAGTATATATAGTCATTTCTGAATTTATTAAACCAGTAAAAACGGTTGTAATAAATATTCAACAAGTTTTCATTCTCAAATCGATTTGGAAACATGGTTAACAACAAATATTTCTCCAACGGTTCTTTTATTCTTACATCGCAAAGAAGTTCATCATTCATATTTGCCTGCGAGAAATCATTTTGATGTCTTGCTGTCTCAAAGATTCCATTCTCTATTATTTTCATTCTTTAAAATATTTGACCTCAATATTTACATTTCTTTCACTAAAAAATTTGGTTAGTTGCTCAACGGCGGTTTTATCTGTAACAAGCCATTCAATTCTTAATCCATTAGCCTTGGCAGCACCTGCCTGTTCTATTGCCTCTTTTAAAATATTCTCTCTCAAAAACTCTGGCTTATCATAAACTCTATAAATAGAATTGTTTGGAGTTAAAACACATTTGCCATCTTGCAAAGCATCTTTCATAACTTGTATTTCGAATTGGACATTATTTCGATTTTAACTTGGTATTTGGATTTTCCTTTCGCCAAGCACTATAATAAATTTACCTTGGCTTTTTTATATCTTCTAATGAAAAGTGTAATGATTTCAAATCAGCTTCTTTTAACTCACTAAGGTCTTGTTTTATTTCAAATACTCTTTCCTCTATATTTGCCATTTTCCTATCTAGAAAAAGCTCATTTATGACATTAACTTCTTTATAAAATACATCGTTAACATAAATAGAACATTCGTAATCTCCTATTCTTATGTTGTTTAATCCTTTAATTGATAATGCCGTAGCATCACTCAAATAAAAAATATTTGTAATTTCTAGCTTTCTTTTGTTTTTCATAATTAATAAACTTAAAGCCCTAAATCTTTTAAACGTTTCAATATTGCTATGTCTTTATCACTCAGTCCTAACATCTTTTGATGTCTAATCATAAAATCTTTAACATGAGCTTCTGCATTATATCTCCCTAAATCATCAATAATGCCTAGTTTATGTTGAGTACCATGTAAAAATTCTTCTAAAATAGCAGCCTTACTCGGGTTTTCTCTTAAAATAATGCTGGCCATATCTTCACCCCCTACACTTGCTTCAGCGCTGAAATATTCAAGCATTCTTAATTCTTCTGAACCATCTTTTGCGATAACAACTCGCCTTTTTTTCGATACAGCAGCAATCAACTCATCAGATGCTTTTTCTATCCCCATTAATTCATCTGAAGAATTCAAGAAACCTTGTTTTAGTGAAGATAGTTTTAGTAATTGTTTATCATTTACTGACCATATTTTCTTAACTGCTTTACCTATACCCAACAACCGCTTCCCAATATCATCAAAAGTGCCCTTACCTTTGGTAGCTAAATACTCTAAAGCTTCTATAATACTCTTTCCCGCCTTGGTTTCGCCTGTACCAATTAATAAAGTTGCAATATTCGAAACAATCTTACCATGCTCGTAACGCTGTTCATCACTAGTACCGTTTAGTTGCTCAAAGTAATTGTTTAACTGTTTGGCTATGGTGTTAATTGCCTTTTCTAGCCGTTCTTGGTTGCTAATAATTTCATACAGGTTATTAATTACCTTTTCCGTTTCATTCCTTATTAATTCCTGTTCCTTACATTCTTTTATTTTGGCCAGTTTGTTTGGTATGGTTAAGTTATCCCACCATGCACTAAAACCGCTATCCTTTTTTGCTTGTATTAATTGAGCTTTTAACTTGGCAATGGTTAGTTTGTCGCTTTTGATACCCTTACACTCCATATAACCTATGCTGTAGGCGTAAGTAATATCGTCCATATTCTGCCTCAAATCATTCAGGGTGGTCCCCAAATGGGCCAGGTCATAAACCTGAATGTACAAGCCATCTAATACGCCTGCTGTATATGGCCTATCGAGGAAGGTATACTGCTTGCTTTCTGATGTATTGGCATTTTTCCAAAAACAATAGGGAACAATACCAGCATCCTTATAAGGTTTCCAATTATCTTTGGAGCATTCATCATAAAACTGATATATTTTATACAGCTTATACAAAAGCTCTCCGTAACCTTTACTATTATATAGTGTGACGAAAGAACTGAACTGTTTTTCTTCCATTGCAGCAGCATCGGCTTTTAAGGCCGCTGATGTTTTTGATAGCGCCTCCTTGAATGGCGTATTATCCTTAACGCTGGCACCACCTGCTGAATTTATGTAGGTAGGTATAGATTCATTCAGCTTGGTAACCATTTCAGCAGATTTTGTCAAACTATCTTTCTGTACTGTAAGTGATGCCAATTGTTGCTGTAAATCTTTTAGTTCTGATGCAGAGACTACATCCTTTTCTAAAAGCTTATCTATTTTGTCGCTTGTAGTGATTAGTTTTTTTACTACATCAGCAAGTGCCTTAATACTTTCCTCTATTTCTTTAGTGTCTACAATCTGCGTTTCCTTAACATCATAGGTCGTTTCAATCACCCCCGCAAACAGCTGCCTTTCGGTATTTACCTGTATGCCCGAAAAGCGCACCTTTACGTTTGCCTGCCCCAGCATAGGGATGGTAACATAACCTTCCCCCTCCCAACCTCCCCCAGAGGGGGAGACGCGAGTAATCTTTACGGGGAAGCTACCTGCCATAATCAGGTCGCCTTGGTTTAAGGCTTGTATCGGGGTGCGGTTGGCAATGGCAATCTCCGGGCTGATCATCCCGCAGTTCACCGTCCGGGTATCGTTCGGGTCGCCGCTGATCTCAAGGGTGAGGATATCCGAATAGGTTGTCTGGTCGGTACCGATGCCGATATTGCCTGGCACACAGCTGCTGCCCACGCGGTATTCGTAGGTCGTGCCGGGCTTGAGGTCGTAAAGCACGGCCCTGTTCTCGAGCGTATTTACACTGTACCATTTTGAGGCGCTCAAAGTCCGTTCGCGGTATTGCAGGGTATAGCCGCCTGCGGGCGTTCCGTTATTGGTGGGGTCGGGCGTCCAGCTGATGGTTACCCGGCCACTGGTTACACTGGAGTTGATGGCGAGCGGTGGCCTGCAATCGCTCTGGTAGGTAAACCAGTAGATCTCGCTAAAGCCGTTATTGCGGTAGCTGTCGAGCTGCTCGCCCATAGGCGAGGTGCTTACGGCCCGTACCCGCCAGGCGTAGCGCTTGCCGGGGATGAGCTGTGGCTCGGCAGGGCCCATTAATAACGTGGTTGGCCTAACGGTTACCTGATAGAGCGGCTGGGTGCTGTGAAAGGCGGCCTCGGGGGCAATGCCGGTATCCCAAAGCTCCTTTAGGGTAAACTCGTACTCGGTATTAAAGGCGCCATTGGGGCTGCCGAGGTTGCGGGGCGTCCATTGGAAGATAATGTTCTGCACCTCCCTGCTGGCAATGCTTTCGCCCTTTACAGGGATGTTGAGCAGTGGCGGGTCGCTCAGGGTAATGTAGGCCATGCTACAGCTCTTGCGGCTGAGCACCTGCCCGGTGTATACCTCTATGGCCTCAAAGCAGAAGGAGTAAAAGCCCTCGGGCAGCTTACTGTTCTGGGCGTACATGGATCGGGTGATGCCGGAGAAGTTGAGGTTGTCTACATTGAAGTAGGGTGCAAGGTCGCCGAGGCTGATGCGCTGGGGGATGCCTGCATCGAGGGTAATGGTTGGGTAGTAAACGCCGTCCTTGCTTTGGAGCTTGGCATTTTGCCCCTCGATGTACATGCGCAGGCGCACGCTCAGCACGGGCTTTTGCAGATCGGTATTGGTGAGCACGATGGCCAGCCGCTCGGTGGTGCCGTTGTAGTAATCGCTGGTGTTTAACGAGTAGGGCGGTACGAGCACGGGGGTTACCTGTACGGGGTAGATTTGGGCTGAAGAGCTTAAAGCTGAAAGCAGAAAGACCAAAGTAAGGTAGAAGGCGAAAGGCTTAAGGTTTAAGGTAAAACCCATAGCCTGAAAATGCAACGCCAGCCTTCCCAAAAGGGATGCCTTTTGCATATTTTCAGGGGCCACATTTCTTTTTTGCAACTGGCTTAAACATCCGGACTGCGGACTGCGGACTCCAGACTCCGGACTTTTTTTCAGCTCAGTCTTAAGACTTCGTACTCCCAACCTCCGACATCTTGCATTATAATCTTCCATTGCCTTACTGTTAATTGTTAAATTATTTAAATACCTCGTCCACGGCTTGCAGAACGTGGTCTACCACGTCGTTTGCCCCGCAGGTGGGGTAGGGTAACGTGGTGTACCACGTCGTTTACCCCGTTTGCGGGGTTGGGTAACGTGGTTAATGGGTTAGCGAACGTGGTGTGCCACGTATACCGACGTGGTAAACGGGTAGTATAACGTGCTGTACCACGTTCTACCAGGTGGTTAATGGATTGTTGAACGTAGTTCACCACGTATACCAACGTGGTCGACGGAGTGTTGAACGTGGTCGACCACGTTTTAAGCCGCTCTACCCCGGCCCTCGGGCTTCCTTGATCCATATTTTCCTTAGTTATCCGTACCTACTTATTTAATAGGATTGTTATAGTTCACTACGGCGCTGGTTCCCGCACTTCCATTCGGAAGCATAAACCTGTACTGAACCCTGTAATTTCCCTCACGCATAAAGGGAAAGTGGCCGTTGATCAGCCATTCGTACTGTTGTTGTTGCGGCGTGCCGAGGAAACGGTTTACCACCTGACTTTGCAGTTCTTGAAAATCGGCCTTGTAGATACGTGGCAAATCGTAGATGTAGGGCAGCCTTTGGTTTACCGACTGGGTATTGAAGTTCCCCTGCTCTACATTGGCCTGATAGCTGAGCAGTATCGGCAATGCCCTTACCGGTGCAAGCCCCAGTTGAGCGGTATCCCGATCGAGGGTAATATCCCCGGCAATAGGATATTTTTCATAATTAAGCGGCTTAATATCCTGCTGATAATAATTATTATCCAGCAAGGCAATTGGCCGGAGCAACGGCTTACTGGCCGTGTAGGCAGTTCCCGTTATTTCGGCAAGATCAAAGGCCTCGTATTGGGCAACCGTTTTCCGCAGATCGATTACATCCGATGATACCTTGCCAAAAAGATCCTGCACGGGAGTGATCGCGGCCATTTTTTCCCTAAAGGTGGCAAAAGCACTACTATGGAAGTTATAGCCCAGCAACACCTTGCCTCCGTCTGAGCGGATCACATCTTGTGCCTGTTTATTGGTAATTTCGGTCACGTCGCCCTCCGCCGTGGTGCTTTTCTGTGTAGTGGTGGTGCTTCCAGTAGTGCTTCCCTGCGATTTGCTTACCAGCACGAAGCTATAGCTGCTGTTGGCCTCCACTTTCGGCAGGTCGAACCTTAATTGCACCCGTGCCGAATCGTATTGATAGGTAACGGGGAGTGCGTTACCATTTTCTTTTTTAAATGCCAGTTCTTGTTTAAAGCCCTTCGCATTAAACAGGTAACTCTGCCCGCGTTTTAACTGGACATAGCCCGAGCTGCTTTCGGCGGTATAAAAGTTTCGTTGATCTACCACCGGCCAGCTATAGGCGATATTGGTTAATGGTATCGTTTCCGGTGCGGTGCCAGTCTTAAAGTCAATGCTTTTCTCTTCCTCGGCCTTTTTGCCGTCCATATAAACCGTTTGCCAGTTGCCGCCAACCAACTGCACAAAGCTTACCTTGGCATAGGCCTTTATGGCTGTGTTTGGTGGCAGAATCTCGGTCGATAAGAACGATACCGCATCCTTTCCGGCGTTCCATTCCAGTTTGCCCGGAATTTGCTTACCATTACTGGTGAGCTCAAATTTTTCGAGCTTGATCCTAAAGGTCTTCGAACCGTTCTCATCCATGATCGGAATATCGCGTTCCACAGGGAAGTTAAGTGCAACTTGTGGCGCTGCAAATACATCAACATTGTCGGGGGTCTTTGGCGACATATCGGCAATTACGTTGATGCCCACTGGGCTTTCCTGTCCGCCGTTTACGATCTTACATTCATCGCCCAGCTGTACCTTGAAGTTTGCCCTGCCCTTGATGAGCCCGCCGAGTACATTATACTGCACGCCGAGATAGCCCCTAAACCACGACGGATTGGGGAGCTTTGCCTGTAACAGCGCAGCAACCCCGGCTTTGATGATCGGGATGCGGGTCTTTAAGAACCAGAGGTTCACCTTGATGCCCAATTCTCCCTGTAAATACGCATAGGCCTGTGCATTGGCGTACCAGCCGCGGATTCCAATGGGATCTGAACTGCCCTCGCAGTGCGCATCGGGATATTGTTTCAACATTAAATCGAAGCCTACCCCGGCCTTAAAGTTGGCATAAAGAATAAGAAAGGTAATATCTCCGGTACTGATTGCCAGGCGTGAGCCAAGGGCAAAGCCCTTACCATCGCCAAGGGCATTCAGGTCACGCATGTAGTCAAGCTGACGGATATCGAGGCCGAGGATATCGGCTACCTCGCGAGGTGGTGGCGGCGATCCCGGTATCTTCGTGCCGATCATGAAATAACTTTCCGTTTTAAGACTAAAGCTGCCCAGCCCAAATTGGATGCCTATGGGATCGGTTGGCGTGCCCATATATACATACCATTCCTTTGGTGCAAAGTGCAGCACGGCATATCCCGCTCGGTTATTAGCTCCAACGCCCCTTAGCAGGCCCTTGGCGGCATTGATGTAAATATCGAAGTTGGCATGAAAGGTACTGTTTGCAAAATCATAGCTGATGCCCAGGTAGGCCGCCAGCCCCTCGGCAAAATCGACCTTGTTGGGTACCGTCCTTGCCGCCTTTTGGGGGTCTTCAATAACGAGTTTCTTGATATTATCGAGCTTTTCGATTTTTAGTGCATCCGACAAGCCTTCCAGCTGCCCGGCAATATCATCTTGAACGCCCTTCAGTACACCTGCAGCTTCATCCAATGCATCGCCTACGATCGGGATCTTACCCATAAACTTCGCACTTCCAAAAAGGCCGATGTAGCTCAGACCTCCGTTCCGGTTAAAGGCCATCTCAAACTCTACCATGCCATCGCATACCTCATCCTTGGTAATATTGAATAGTAGCCCTGCCTTTACGCCGAGGCCCATCGCTAAATCTGGCTTATACTCTGGCATGAGACTCTTAGAATCGGAGCTTGCGTTTTGGTAAATCTTACTCATTCGGTAGTAAATGCCCCCTACAAAGCCCTTGATATTGATCGGCGTTGGCGGCGCAATGGGAAAGCCGGTACCGAAGCTTGCCTTGCCGTCTACAAACCAGTAGCGAAAATCTTTTCGGCCAAAGATGGCCCTTACCTGCACCTCGGCCTTGCCAAGTGCCTCAAAAGTGGCCCGGATTCCGCCGCCGAAGCCATCGCCATAAATGGGGTCGTTATCCAGGATGTTGAGCTCGCCATCAAGTTTAACCTTTCCGATGTTTACGTTGTTGAGCCTGATGGAGCTTAGCCCCAGCTTCCTAAACTTCCATTTCTGGAGGCCGTCCCGCTGCTCAAAGCCCGAGGTAAATACCAGCCGGGTATCGGCCTTGAAGCCTGCATCCATCAACGTAACCTTGAGCCCGAAAGAGAGGCTCGTTTCCGCTTGCGTAGAGGTTAGTGCAATGCTATCGATAGATACCGGGAAATTGGCAACGCTCAGCTCGCCATTATACCCAAAATACTCGACCGTTAAATAGGGCGCAACGGTCTTTAACCGAAGCCCCTTAAATTCAATGCCCTTAAAATTGGCCAGTGGCTTGGCCGTTGAGTCGCCCTCCTTTCTCCTGGCCATAATGTCCATCCGGCCGTATAGGTTGGCTTCTGGCAGAAACTTATCGTCCTGCACCAGCAACTTTACATAAGAGTTCTTATCCAGTGTTACCCTTGCCTGCCAAAGGCTAAAGTCGAGCTTATCCTTGGGCGCTACGGTAAGCCAGTATTTATTATCGCCCGTAATTACGGCCTCATACCTTAACGAATCGGAGTCCTTTTCGCTCACGGGCAAGCCTATGTTCCCCCTGAAGCCCGCCCCAACCAGTGTATTGGCCTCAAGGTCGATGTTGAACTCGTCTACCGAAAACTTCCAGCCCGATGCTGAGCCCTCGCTATAGGGCAGGATGTTCTTTCCGTAAAAACTGCCGCTTACCCCGTTATTATCGATGATCAGGTTGTTGGAGCCGAAGCTGATCCGCTCCTTACTGTTCCGCTTGGCAAAGGCCCTCGGCAGCATCACGTCGAGGTTTTGGATATAGAGGCCCCGCCACATGCCCGGGCTCGGGAAAGGCATGTACCTTGCCTCATAACCTCGGGGAAACAACACGTTGGGGCTGTTACGCCTATCGCTGAGGTCGATGGTTGCGTTGGCCACGGTAAACACAACATCTTTCAGCTTGGCAATCTGGAACTTTGGCAGGTTAACGTTCACCAAAATATCGTTCCAATCGGAAACAACTGTACTAAATGAACCCGTTACCTTTTTTGTCGAATCCGCTATCTGATCCCCATTTGGGTCGCAGGGAATCAACAGTTTTCTAGGAAAGATAACATCGGCCGCAAGCCCCATTTCCTTAAAGCCCTTACAGTCCATGGTAATATAGGTCAGGTTGTCGAGTGCTTGTCCATTGTTAAGATCGAGCCCTCCCTTAAGTACCACTTTGCCATTACCACCGTTAAAATCTATCGGGATATCGCCCAGCAGCACCAGTTTGGCATCGCCGACTATTCCGCCCTCGTACGAGAGCTTTAGCCCACTGATGCCAAAGAACAGCTCCCTGGGGTTTTGCGGAATTTCTACCTTGGCATAAACCGTCAGTTCTGCATAGGTGGGGTGAAATACCGCACTACTAATGGCAATTTTATAGGTGATATTATTCAGGGTTCGTTTTAACCCAACGGGAAGCTCGTTCAGGTCGGCAGGCGTCAGGAAATCGGAATAGTGATTGTTCTGATCCAGTGCGGCCACAGCGTTTATGGCATAGGCCCTAACCTTTACGTTGTCTGGATTTTGAACAGATTGTGCACAGCAAAGTGTGGCGTGGAGGCAGAACAGGATGCAAGATAGAACGCTTACAAAATAGGTAGGTTTTAAGATCACGGGCGTTAATTCTTAATTGTTTATATTAATCTCAATACTGAGAAACACCCAAGTAATAGCAGATAAATATTAAATAGCTAGCACAGAAGCGTTCCCAGGTAACATTGGGATGTGTATATAACAATTAGGATAACAGTGATTTAGTAAGGCAATATACTTTTATTATTTGGATATTCCTATAAGTTGAAATGATGCTGTCTACGCATGAAAGAATAGCATGTGAACCCTAGCTACGGCATTTACCGCGAGGCAAATAGATCTTTATGTTCACATTTAAACGAAAATTAAGAAAACTAAGCCACTGATATAAAAAAAGAGCCACCATAAGGCAGCTCTTAAAGGCAACTATTGATGCGCATCTCTCCGCTCAACCTGTTATTTTATTTCTATCTGGCGGCTTTGGATTTTAGCCTCCTCGCGTTTGGGAATGTTGATGCATAGCACGCCGTTTTCGTATTTGGCGTCGATGCCGTTATCATCTGCCGAATCTGGCAGCGTAAACGAACGTACAAACGAGTTATAACTGAATTCACGTTTATTAAAACTTCGCTCTTGCAGGTCGTTTTGCGCACTTTGTTCTGCCGAAATGCTCAGCACATCGCGTTCCAGCGAAATCTTAAAATCCTCTTTTTTCAAGCCTGGCGCAGCCAATTCTACATGGTAATGATCTTGACTTTCGCTAATGTTCGCAGCCGGAACCCGGCTCATTAATCGGTCTGAAAAAAAGGTGTCGTTGAAAATGGAATCAAATACATCGTTGAATCCAGTCATTAAACCGTTCTTTTTGTTGTCGCGGTTGGGATTAAATTTAACCAGTGTCATAGGTCTTTCCTCCTTAAATTGATTTTTTAACGATTAAAACTTACAATTAATTAAACTTTTGAACTCACGTTCCGATAACTTATTACCAATAGGATGCCAAACCAAAAAAGCGACGCAAAAACCGATGATAGCGCTGCTTAAACTGAAAATTTTTCATAAACCGTGAAATTTTATCAGCAAAAAAATGTCAAAAATTCATTTGACCGATGCGTTTACTGGTTAAACATTAGGGCTTTTATTCCCTAGCTAAGCTTTTCCTTTTGTAGTTTGTAATAACAACACCGGTTATAATTAAAACTGTAGCCAATATCAAATCCAGATCAACGTGTTCATTCAATACCAGCCAACCCAAAAATATTGCGATGATTGTGTTGAAATAAGTCAAAATGGAAACTTCGGATGCCGAGACTTTTTTAAGCGCATAATGATAACAGAAATAACCTAATACAGAGCCGAATACTGCGAGATAAACCGCAGCGAAAATACTTTCTGCTTTCCACAAACTTACATTTGCCTTACCCGAAAAAACAACGGCCAAACCCAACTGAACCAACGCCGAAAATGAAAATTGATAAAAGAGGTTTAAAAAGATGTATTGAGGTTTTGCGCTGTGTTTTTTCGAGTAAATGGTTCCAATTGTCCAGCCCGAAACCGCAACCACCAACGATAAAATTCCATTGCGGTAGCCCGGTTCGAGCAGATCGCCTATTCCCTCTCTAAAAATAAACACAATCCCCAAAAAGCCGATAAATACCCCAATGAAGCCTTTTGCACTTGGTTTTTGAATGCCGAGAAACACGCAGCCCAAAAATACCAGTAAGGGCGATGTGGCGTTTATTAATGATGTTAGGCCACTCGGAATTGTTTTTTCGGCCACGGTAGTCATTCCATTTGCAATAACAACCATTAACAGCGAAAGCAGGAGCTGCCGTTTCAACGCCGGCCAGCCAATCCACTTTAGCTCTCCTTGCTTAACCAGTATCGCTAAAATAATTAGTGAGGCAATGGTTTGACGGATGGCAGTTACATACCAGGGCGGAATACTTTTTACCGCAATGCGGATGCCCAGATAGGTGGTTCCCCAAATCAGGGCCACGCCAATTAGGGCGATTATTAACTTTAAGTCTATTTTGGCGCTCATCGGCGCTATATTTCGGTTAACCACGGGATAAAAACTAACGACAGATTTTTTAATTAAGGGCTTTAAGCGCTTTTTTTATATCGATAACAAACTAATGTTGAGGCCGACGAAATCGATCAATGAGTTTGCGTGCATTTAATCCGCAAAATCACATTTCATTTGGTTCAATCTCCGTAAAAAGATACTCACGAACACATGTAGGCTTGTTAGTGGGCAACCTGCGCTGTCATTCGGTACGAACAAGGGCTATTAAAGCAACCTGGCCTCAGCCAAAATACCTTCCATTTGTTTTTGTAGCTTCAGCGCCTCTTCACGGGCCTTTTCGGCGAAATCCTCTCCGCTGCCAGCGTAAATTATTGCCCTTGAGGAGTTGATCAATAATCCGCATTGCGAATTAAGCCCATACTTACAAACCTCGTTTAAATCGCCGCCTTGTGCACCTACGCCGGGCACCAAAAGAAAATGATTTGGCGCCAGCTTACGCACATCGGCAAAAGCAGCACCGCGGGTGGCACCCACAACGTACATCATTTGCTCATCGGTAGCCCATTCTTGAGCGGTTTTCAACACTTTTTCGAAAAGCTTCTCCCCGCCTATTTCCTGCAATTGAAAATCGGCATGACCGGGGTTTGATGTCAACGCCAAAACAATTACCCATTTATTATCAAAGGTTAAAAAAGGCTTAACCGAATCGCTGCCCATGTAAGGGGCCACGGTAACGGAATCGAAACTCATTTCTGACGATTCTTCATTAAAAAAAGTTTCGGCATACATGGCCGAGGTATTTCCAATGTCGCCACGTTTGGCATCGGCGATAGAAAAAATATCTTTGGGAATATACTTCCAGGTTTCAATTAGAGTTTCCCAACCCTTTTTGCCGTAGCACTCGTAAAAAGCGGTGTTGGGCTTATAAGCTACACACAAATCTTTCGTTGCATCGATAATCTGCTTATTAAATTCCAAAATCGGATTTTCGTATTTAAGCAGGTGCTGAGGAATTTTATCCAACGAAGAATCTAATCCCACACATAGAAAGGAACGTTTTTTTTGTATCTGCTCAAAAAGTTGCTGTTTAGTCATATGAAGCCTTATTTACTGCAAATATGGGGTTTTTTAAGTTTTTAGAATAACTAAAAACACCGCACAATATATTTTTTTGTAAACATTTTAAACTTTTTCCTTGTGGATTCCGTTTCAAATACATACAATTGCAACATAATTCTCAATCGTTTATCTGAATATCCCAGAAAAATCTATCAAGACTTGTTTTTTGTTACCATTTTTTGAAAGCGAATTGTCGCCTTTATTCAGCTTGTAAACAGTATGAAACCATTTTGAGTGCCTTATAATGATAAACTCATTCAGTTTTATGCCATAAGAATTTACACACAATGAAACCGCCAGCCTACACGAATTAAATATTTTTAGGCCATGCAAATTTATGACAGGAAGACAGCTGTTATAAAACAATTAAAAAATTTCTTGAAACATATATATTTAGAATGTTTAGCAAAACAGAATTAAATGATAAGCTCACACCAGAACTTCGTGAGCTAGCAAAAAGCTATGGCATCGAGGGTGCCGATTCCCTAAGAAAAATTGACCTTGTTGAGGTTCTTTTACACCAGCAAGAAATTATAAATGCCGCTAAAACAGGTTCAGATCCTTATGCCGACACTGAGCCTGTTGAAGTAGCTCCACCGGCAAAAACCAAAGCTGCAAAGGCACAAAAAGCCCCTAAAGCGGCCGCGGCTTCGGCCACCGTAGATAAACCGGTTAAAAAAAGAGCAAGGTTAAACAAAGAAGAAGCGGCAACTCCGGTTGAGCGGAAAAGAGATTCGGTAACCTTGTTTGATGAGCCCCAGCACCAACAGCCATCGGAAAAACAACCCGACAGGATTTTTGAAACAGAGGAAGTAAGCACCAAACCAATTTCGGAACTTATTGAAGAAAGTGCCGAAGTTGTAGCTCCGGCACCAAAACGACAAGACCAAAAAGAAAAACAAGAAAAAGCTCAACGCGATGACAGTCGCCAGCAAAAACAACCTGGTGGCGGCAATCACCATAAAAACGAAAACAGCTATTCCAACCTCGATTTTGATAACGTAATTACAAATGAGGGTGTTCTCGAAATTATGCCCGACGGTTATGGTTTCTTACGGTCGGCCGATTATAACTACCTTACCTCTCCTGATGATATTTACGTATCTCAATCGCAAATAAAACTTTTCGGCTTAAAAACCGGCGATACTGTAAAAGGTAGCATCCGCCCACCAAAAGAAGGAGAAAAATATTTTCCATTGGTTCGGGTAGAAACCATTAACGGCAGAATCCCTGCTGAGGTTCGCGATCGGGTTCCTTTTGATTATTTAACCCCACTTTTCCCAACTGAAAGATTAAATCTTTTTACTGATACGAATAATTATTCTACGCGTATCATGGATCTTTTTACTCCGATAGGAAAAGGCCAACGTGGTTTAATTGTAGCGCAGCCAAAAACGGGTAAAACCAATTTACTTAAAGAAGTGGCCAATGCAATTGCAAAAAACCACCCCGAAGTTTACCTGATCATTCTTTTAATTGATGAGCGCCCTGAGGAGGTTACCGATATGGCCCGCAGTGTAAGAGCTGAGGTAATTGCCTCAACCTTTGATGAGCCAGCCGAGCGTCACGTTAAAATAGCCAACATTGTGTTAGAAAAATCTAAACGTTTGGTAGAAAGCGGACACGATGTGGTGATTTTATTAGATTCGATTACACGTTTGGCCAGGGCTTACAATACAACTGCTCCGGCATCAGGTAAAATCTTATCGGGTGGTGTTGATGCCAACGCCCTGCACAAACCAAAACGTTTCTTCGGTGCGGCCCGAAATATCGAAAACGGAGGTTCGTTAACCATTCTTGCAACCGCATTAACCGATACAGGTTCGAAAATGGATGAGGTTATTTTCGAAGAATTTAAAGGTACAGGTAACATGGAGTTACAATTAGACCGTAAATTATCGAACAAACGCATCTTCCCTGCAATTGACATCACTGCATCGAGTACCCGCCGCGACGATTTGTTACACGACAGAGATACCTTGCAACGTGTTTGGATTTTACGCAACCACCTTGCAGATATGAACAGTCAGGAAGCCATGGAATTTGTACAGGCGCAAATTAGAGGCACGAAAGATAACGACGAATTTTTGATTTCGATGAACAGCTAAGTAAGCTGAAAGGTAGAAGGTGTAAGGGTTTAAGGTTTCCTGTTCGATGCTTTAAGTCTTACACCTTTATCACTTGAGTACGATAATAAATGCCCTCTTTTTGGATTTCATCGACGATCTGACTTGAACGGTCGATCATTAAGGCGGGATTGACAAGCATGAAAGATGCTGAAATAAACGGCGCAGCCCTCTTGAATACCATTAAAAATATAAACTTGTTATGAAAAATTCAGCATGACGGATTGGCTTAACGTTATCTTTAAAACAGCCATTTTGCTGAAATAATAGTCGAACTGAGGCTTATAGGCGTATTGCAGCCAACCTTAAACCCCAAAACCTTAAACCCTAAACCTTAAACCTTATACCCTAAACCCTATGAAAAGGCATATTCCTAACGCGATTACTTGTGCAAATCTGTTTTCGGGTTGTATTGGAATCGTATTTGCATTTAAGGGCGAACTACAAACCGCTGCCTATTTTGTAATCCTTTCGGGTGTTTTTGATTTTTTCGACGGAATGGTTGCACGTTTGCTAAACGTAAAATCGGTTATTGGTAAAGATTTAGATTCGCTGGCCGATATGGTAAGCTTTGGTTTTTTGCCCGGCATCATCATGTTTCAGTTGTTAAAGGTTAGCGATTACACTTCACCCTATTTGCCTTACCTGGGTTTCATTATCACTGTTTTTTCTGCATTACGATTGGCAAAATTCAATAATGATGAAAGACAAACGGAAGACTTTATCGGTTTAAATACGCCAATGAATACGCTGTTTATTTGTTCATTGCCGTTTATAGCTGTAGATTATCCTCTGGTAATCGGTTCTACCATCCTTTTGGTAGCCATCACGGCGATAACCAGTTTTCTTTTGGTCAGCGAAATCAGAATTTTTTCCCTGAAATTCAGCAATCTAAGCTGGAAACAAAATAAGATCAAGTTTATCTTCCTGATCTTATCTGCTGTATTAATTACGGCGCTGCAATTTGCGGCAATACCGTTTGTACTGGTGCTTTATATTTTATTATCTGTTATGCACTTCCGAATTAGTAAGCCATTAACAACAAACGGCCTGTAATTGCGGTCAGTTTTCTGCTGAGATACTTTTTTTCATCTCGTCTATCTGAACATAAACGCGATCCAACATTTCTTCCAAGCGCATAACATCCAGCGGAATTTGCTCCAGCGAAACTTTGTTTCGGGCATTATGCTCTATCGTTTGTACAAAGTCCTTAATGTCGCTTCGCCCGATGTAACTAAACGTTGGCTTAATTTTGTGCGCACAATCGCCTACCTTATCCCAGTTTTCGACTGATAGGGCGTTCTCCAATTCTGCCATGTAGAAAGGCGTTTGTTCAATAAACATATCAAAAACCTCGATCATAAACTCAGGGTTATGACCAACCATTTCTGTAAGATATGATAAATCTAAGGGATGATTATCATAATTATCTTGCATAAAACAAAGCTAATAATTTACAACTTTTTTACGGCTAAATTATCAGTTATTTTTTTGCTGATCTCCAAAATCGTTTTACCTAGTCGTGGATGCATCATATCAGGGGCTATTTCGGCCAAAGGTTCCATCACGAACCTCCGATCTTGCATGTGCGGATGCGGAATCTGCAGTTTTCCGGGTATTTCTATTATTTCAACACCATAAAGAATCAAGTCGATGTCGATTAATCGCTCACCCCATTTTTCCTTTCTTACCCTACCCAGCTCCTGCTCTATCGCCAGCGCCTTTTCCAATACCTCTAAGGCCGAAAATTCTGTTTTCACCGCAATGGCCTGATTTAAAAAAGCAGGTTGGTCGGTTTTGCCCCATGCCGCGGTTTCATATATCGACGATTGCGCCTCAATTTCACCTATCTCCTTACTAACCAAAAAGATAGCTTTATTTAAATTTTCCTCCCGTTCGCCCAAATTTCCGCCCAGTAACAAATAAACAGTCGTGTACTCTAAATCCATATTAAGCACCATGTATTTTCATATCTTTACAACACAAAATTAAAATATTAAATGAGAGATTTTTTTAAATATCTATTTGCGTCGATGCTGGGTTTTTTCCTTTCCATCGCTATTATTTTCCTGATTCTTTTTGTAATTATAGTGGGTGCAATTTCTTCTATCGACGATGATAAAAGTGTTACTGTGGCCAATAATTCTGTATTGTTCTTAAATCTCGATCAGGCCATTACAGAGCGTACACCGAAAAATCCGTTCGGTAACCTGCCCATTGTAGGCGGCGGCGAAAAAGATGGCATCGGATTAAACGACCTGCTAAAATCGATTAAAAGGGCAAAAACCGACGATAATATCAAATGCATTTATTTAAATGTAAGTAGCCCGAACGCTGGCTTTGCAACCATGCGTGAAGTAAGAAATGCGTTAATCGATTTCAAGAAATCGCATAAAAAAATAATCGCCTACAGCGAAGTTTACACACAGGGCGCCTACTATCTGGCTTCGGCGGCAGATAAAATTTACCTTAACCCCGAAGGCGCCTTAGAGTTTAAAGGCTTTAGTTCGGAGTTGACTTTTTTTAAGGGAACACTGGAAAAAGCCGGTGTGGAAATGCAGGTTATTCGCGTTGGCAATTACAAAAGCGCAGTTGAGCCGTTTATTCTCGATAAAATGAGCGATTACAACCGCAAGCAGGTTACGGCCTATGTTGGCGGTTTGTACAACACCTTTTTAACGGATATTGCACAAACGAGAGATGTTTTGAAAGATAGCCTGTATACCATCGCAGATAATTACAAGGTGAGAACGCCTGAAGATGCTGTGAACTTTAAATTGGTTGATGCCCTGAAATACAAAGACCAGATATTGGAGGAACTGAAGGGCATATCTGGCAGAACAAGAGATGAAAACGTGAGAACGGTTTCTATTAACGATTATATCAAAAACAACGAAGATACAGGCACCGGCAAAGATAAAATTGCCGTTATTTATGCAAATGGCGAAATTAGTGGCGGCGAAGGAAATGATAATCAGATCGGTTCTGAACGCATCTCGAGGGCAATTCGCAAAGCCCGTTTAGATGATGATATCAAGGCTGTGGTGCTTCGCGTAAACTCACCGGGCGGCAGTGCGCTGGCATCTGATGTGATTTGGAGAGAAATTGTGCTGACCAAAAAAGAAAAGCCTGTTATTGCATCCTTCGGCGACGTGGCCGCGTCTGGCGGCTATTATATCGGTTGCGCTGCTGATAGTATTTTCGTTCAGCCCAATACCATTACAGGTTCCATCGGCGTATTTGGGATTATTCCCAACTTTCAAAACCTGATGACCAATAAGCTGGGTATTACGTTTGATGGCGTTAAAACCGGCAAGTACGCCGATATCATGGCCACAAACCGCCCAATGACCGAGGGCGAAAGGTTTATTATTCAAAACGAATTGAACAGAATTTACAGCGGCTTTGTAAGTCGTGTGGCCGATGGAAGAAAGAAAAGCAAGGCGTATATCGACAGCATTGGCGGCGGCCACGTTTGGATTGGCACCGACGCGGTTCAAATTGGCTTGGCCGACAGAATCGGTAGTTTTAACGACGCCATTAAGGCTGCGGCAAAAAAAGCCAGGTTAAAAGATTATAAAATTGTAGAATACCCTGATGTTGTTGACCCTTTAAAATCATTGGTAAACGAAGGCACCGAAAAAATCAAGACTTACTACGCCAAACAAGAATTGGGCGACAATTACATGATTTATCAGCAAATTAAAAAAGTAATGTCAAGCTCGGGAATACAAGTAAGAATGCCTTTTGAAGCAGTGATAAGATAAAGCTAAAGCCTTTCTCAGTAATTAAGTAAGCTCAGTAGCCGGCCCTTTCCAAAAGAGAGGTCCTAACACTTCGAGAGAAGTCAAGTTTTTGAAACTTGACTTCTCTAACATTCAACTGCCAGTTGCATAAGCAGCTAAGCATAACTAACTTTTCAAAAAAATTGGTGCCCTCTGTATTGTTTTTTTGCTAAAATCAATTCTTACACCATAACTTTAAACCACGTTATCATTATTTCGCTCCCTTTTTAGGGCAAAATTTGCAGTAAACAAGATAACCAACAAGCTTTAATCGAGAGGGGCTATCATCTTCCATTCCGGATGCAGCGTAAGGTAAGTATCATTAACCGATTTACTGGTTTGGTGCACCGTAAGCGCAATGCCTTTGCCCTTTAAAAATTCAAAACCAATGCCATCATGCTTCGCATCGTAAACTAAAACTGTGTCTTTTTCTTCATTTAAATACGCCGAAAGTTGCTCCATTGCAGGGAATTTCAACTTCGTATCGCGTAGGCTTCTGCCAAGGGAGAATCCGTCTTGCGTTTTAAAGCGGTTTGAGGTAATCCTGATCTGCTTTACATCCTTAACACGCATGCTGGTGTCTCGATACGATGAATAAATGGCGAGTTCGTTTCCGGTAGAATCATCGTCAAACCAAATTCCCCAGGCTTTTCCCATGGCCGCATCGCCGGCGTTAGGTTTTCCCAGTTTTTTACCTACAGCTTCCATATCCTCGCCCAATGAGATTTCGCCGATAGATTGACCCGGTACAATCAGAAACCTTTCATCAACAATTTTGCCTGGCCCCGATTCGATACTTGCAATTGAATCGCTTTGATGTTGTGAGTTTTTCGACGACTGGCAAGCCGCAAAACTAATGGCCAATCCGAACAGGATGATTTTGGTAAATTTCATCCCTGTAGAACAAGCCATCGCTAATTCTGTTTGCAAAATTGTATACCGCTGTAATTTTAACCCTTTATTTTCTAATTTTACAGCTTATGGAAAACAAAGCCATCGCCCGCAAGCTTCGCCTTTTATCGCAGTTAATGGAACTGCATGAAGAAAATCCCTTCAAGATCAAATCGATTGCAAACGCCTATTTTAAGGTAGATAAACTTCCCTTTGCATTAAAAGATAAACCTTTTAACGAATTAGAAAAAATTGATGGGATTGGCAAAAGCCTGGCGGCAAAAATTGTAGAATTGCTGCAAACAGGTGAGTTGACGGAGCTTACCGACATGATTGCGAAAACCCCTGAAGGCGTTGTAGAAATGTTGGGCATTAAAGGCATCGGACCGAAAAAGATAGCCATTATCTGGCATAAACTGGGCATAGAAAGCATTGGCGAACTCTATTATGCCTGCAATGAAAATCGGCTTACAGAGGCCAAGGGCTTCGGCTTAAAAACGCAGGAGGAAATTAAAAATGCCATTGAGTTTAAACTTGCTGCCAACGGCAGATTTCTATATTCACAAGTGGAGGGCTTCGCAAATGCCATATTTGCCGAGCTATCTGCATGGCTTACACAGGTAGATGCCGGTTATTCGCTGGGCTTTGCGGGGCAATATAGGCGCTGTTGCGAGATTATCGACGAGCTCGAATTTGTAATCGGTACCGACGCTATTGAGGAGGTTACATCAAAACTACCATCTTTTGAGCCGCTTTCGTTAATTAAAGGCGAAGAAGCTTTTATTACAACAACTGTTGCGGGTTTAAGGATAAAGATATTTTTAACGCCAAATGCTGATTTCCACCTGCTTTGGTTTAAACAAACGGGCAATAATGAACACGTAGCAAAGGTGCTGAAATTAGCTGGCAACGGCCCATTCAACGCCGAAATTGAAATATATGCCGCAGCAGGGCTGAGTTACATTGAGCCCGAATTGCGTGAGGATTTTGATGAAATTGATCTGGCCAGAGAAAATAAGCTACCAACGCTAATCAACTACAAAGACTTAAAAGGAAGTCTGCACAACCACTCTACCTGGAGCGATGGCGTACATACGCTCGAAGAAATGGCCACCTACTGTAAAGAAACATTAAATCTGCAATATCTGGGCATTTGCGATCACTCTAAAACTGCCGTTTATGCAAAAGGCTTAAACGAACAACGCGTTTTTGGTCAGCATCAGGAAATAGATAAGCTCAACGAAAAGCTGGCTCCATTCAAGATCTTTAAAGGCATTGAAAGCGACATATTGAGCGATGGTTCATTGGATTATACGGACGACATTTTAAAAACTTTCGACTTCGTTGTTGCTTCAATTCATAGCAATTTACGAATGGATGAAGCGAAAGCAACCGCTCGTTTACTCAAAGCGATCGAAAATCCATTTACCACTATTTTAGGCCATCCAACCGGCCGCATGCTCTTAACACGGGCCGGTTATCCGATTGATTATAAGAAAATAATTGATGCCTGCGCGGCAAATAATGTTGTTATAGAAATTAATGCCAACCCGTTGCGCTTAGATCTCGATTGGCGCTGGCATCGCTACGCCTTAGAAAAAGGCGTTCTGCTATCAGTAAATCCCGATGCGCATAGAATGGAGGGTTTCCACGATATGCATTACGGAATTTTAGTCGCCCGAAAAGGTGGCCTAAGCGCCGATAAATGTTTAAATGCATTATCTTTAGAAGAGATTACCCACTATTTTGGCACGAAAAAAGCTAATGAAGTTAATAGGTAGCATTTTGAAATTTAATATGGTGGTTTAAGCCACGTAAAAAGCGCTCAACTGCGAAATGAACTTAAAGTAAACAGATATGGCTAAGGAGTTATTGTTGGTTCGCCACGGAAAATCGGATTGGGGAAATTTGACTTTAAAGGACTTCGATCGTCCGCTAAATAAACGTGGCAAAGAGAATGCACCCGAAATGGCAGAGCGCTTGCTAAGCAGGGGCCTTAAATTCGACTTAATGGTTAGCAGCCCCGCAAAAAGGGCCAAATCGACGGCTAAATACTTTGCCGAGGCGTATCAAACAGACCACATTCAATACGAAGAAGCCATTTATGAAGCCAATACAAGTGCGCTGTTGAGCGTTGTTAACGGTTTGGATAATGCTGCGGATAGGGTGATCATGTTTGGGCACAACCCGGGCTTTACCGATTTCGCTAACGAGTTAAGCAATGCCAATATTTATAACATTCCAACCGCAGGAATGGTACTCATTTCTTTCCCTTTCGATTCGTGGGAATTGGTAAGCGGGGGAACCGGCGACTTGGTTTTCTTCGATTATCCAAAAAATAGCGATGAGATTTAAACTGGTTAATTGTTTAGTTGTTTTGCTTATCAAATTGTCAGTCTGAGCGGAGTCGAAGACCCTTTTCTGTAAGATAAAACGAAAGTTAATGTGGGGATGTAAGAATGATTGGATAGTCACAAGCGAGATGCTTGCGCCAGATGGGCAGCGGAATAACTAACTTAACATTTCAAAAAAACAAAAAACAGTCTCATTTGTAATTAAAAAGATTATCTTTGAGTTATTAAAACGAAAGTCCGGCAATAGACATTTCGGTGAATTCATAACCTGATCTCTTTTGGTTATTTCATAATTCGTATCGCCGGAAGATTTACCCATTAATTTTTTTGAACATGAATTTCGACTATAATACTACGCGAAGCCATTTGATTTTATCTGAATATGGCCGCAACGTTCAAAATATGGTGAAGTATATTTGCGAATTACCAACCATTGAAGAACGAAATAAATATGCACAGGCTGTTATCGACCTGATGGGATTTTTACAGCCCCATTTACGCGATGTTGCCGATTTTAAGCACAAACTTTGGGATCACCTTCACATCATTTCTGGTTATCAGATCGATGTAGATAGCCCCTACCCAAAACCACTGCCCGAAAATGCCTACAAAAAACCTGAACCTCTGGCCTATCCGCAGCAACGGATTACGTACAAACATTATGGCAAAACTGTTGAAGGTTTAATCGAAAAAGCCATGGGCGAGCAAGATCCCGAACGAAGGAAAGTGATGGTGCAAGGCATCGCAAACTTTATGAAGATGGCCTACGTTACCTGGAATAAGGATAACGTTTCGGATGAAACCATCATTAAAGACCTGAGTTATCTTTCTGGAGGCTTACTTACGCTCGATGAGGGCGTGAATTTGGCTAAAGTTGAATTCAGGGCGCAAAATCCTCGTCAGAATAGTAGCAACAATAGCAGGGGCCGTAGCAATAATAACAATAACAACAACGGAAAAAACCGTCAGAACAACAATAACCGCGGAAGAAGCAACAATAAATCTAAATATTAATTTAAGTAGGTAAAAGGTTGAGGATTTAAGGTTGAGCGTAGCAGATTTTAATCGAAGCGCTTAATCTTCATATTACACTCCTTGATACCGATACTAAATACTTGATACGAGTAAAAATATGAACGCATTTGAAATAACAGGCGGAATCAAATTAAAGGGAGAAATTACACCCCAGGGGGCAAAAAACGAAGCCTTACAAATTTTATCGGCGGTGTTACTGACCAAAGAAAAAATCATAATTAGCAACATCCCAGATATTAAAGATGTAAACAAGCTGATCGAATTGTTGGGCGATTTGGGCGTTGTAGTAGAGCGTATTAATAAAGACACGTACAGTTTCGAGGCCAGGAATATCGATCTCAACTTTTTTGAATCGGATACTTTTAAGGCCAAAGGCGGTGGTTTGCGTGGCTCGATTATGATTGTTGGCCCGCTATTGGCCCGTTTTGGTAAAGCGGCTATTCCGAAGCCCGGAGGCGACAAAATTGGTCGCAGGCGCTTAGACACCCACTTTATCGGCTTCGAAAAACTAGGTGCAAAGTTTATTTACGATAGCAAAAAAGCTTTTTTTAATGTCGATGCCACCAATTTACAGGGTGCCTATATTTTATTGGATGAGGCCTCGGTAACAGGAACCGCCAACATTGTAATGGCCGCTGTTTTAGCAAAAGGAACAACTACGATTTATAACGCAGCCTGCGAACCTTATTTGCAGCAACTTTGCAAAATGCTAAACCGCATGGGCGCAAAAATATCGGGCATTGGCTCTAATCTGCTTACCATTGAAGGTGTGGATGTATTAGGCGGTACGGAACATAGAATGTTGCCTGACATGATCGAGATTGGCTCTTTTATTGGCATGGCAGCAATGACCGAATCGGAAATTACCATCAAAAACGTTTGTTACGACGAGCTTGGCGTAATTCCGGAGGTGTTTAAAAAGTTAGGTATTAAGCTGGAGCGCCGCGGCGATGACATTTATGTTCCCTCGCAAAAGCATTACGAAATCGATACGTTTATCGATGGCTCAATATTAACCATCGCCGATTCGCCGTGGCCAGGGTTTACGCCAGATTTGTTAAGTATTGTTTTAGTGGTTGCTACGCAAGCCAAGGGCAATGTGCTCATTCACCAGAAAATGTTCGAAAGCCGTTTGTTTTTCGTAGATAAATTGATCGACATGGGCGCTCAAATCATTCTGTGCGATCCGCACCGCGCAACCGTAAACGGAATTGATAAAAAATACAAGCTTCGCGGCATCAGCATGACTTCTCCTGACATTCGGGCCGGGGTTTCGCTATTAATCGCAGCCCTATCTGCCGAAGGTAAATCGACAATCTACAATATCGAACAGATTGAGCGTGGTTATCAGGACATTGATACGCGCTTGCGTGCATTAGGCGCACAAATTAAACGTGTGAACGCCGACGCACCGAGTCACTAAAGCTGAAAGCATAAAGGCGAAAGCGGAAAGACTAAAGCTGAAAGCGTAAAGGCTAAAGCGGAAAGATTAAAGCTGAAAGGCTAAAGACTAAAGCTGAAAGACAAAAGTTGAAAGCGTAAAGGCTAAAGCGGAAAGATTAAAGCTGAAAGGCCAAGGTGCAAGTAGATAACCGCTCAATAGCAGCGAACGTTGACAACCAAAATACAAAAATGCCCGATTAAGGATTAATCGGGCATTTTTGCTTGCTGCTGGTCGGGATTTGTACTTTCGACTTTCATAACCCTGGCGCTAGTCGAGATTTGTAATCTCGACTCGTATAGCTAAGGATTTCCAATCCTTTAAAATGTGGTCCAAATCTCAAGTCTCAATCTCACATCCCATTTTTACTCGCTTGCTAATCGGGATTTGTCCTTTCGACTTTCACCCCTGGCGCTGGTCGAGATTTGTAAACTCGACTCACATAGCTAAGGATTTCCAATCCTTTAAAATGTGGTACAAATCTCAAGTCTCAATCTCACATCTCATTTTTACTCGCTCGCTAATCGGGATTTTACCTTCAGCTTTCAACCCTGGCGCTAGTCGAAATTTTTAATCTCGACTCGTATAGCTAAGGATTTCCAATCCTTTAAAATGTGGTCCAAATCTCAAGTCTCAATCTCACATCTCATTTTTACTCGCTCGCTAATCGGGATTTTACCTTTGGCTTTCATAACCCTGGCGCTGGTCGAGATTTGTAATCTCGACTCATATAGCTAAGGATTTCCAATCCTTTAAAATGTGGTCCAAAATCTCAAATCTCATTTTTACCCCGATATCGCATTGATAATATCATATTGGGTGATAATCTCAATCTTTCCGCTATCATCTTCTACCAACACCGCAGAATTTTCTTTATTGATCAACGATGAAATGCGATCTATCGAAGTATTCAAATCAACAAAAGGAAAAGTTGAGGTCATGATTTCAGCAATTGGAGCAGATTTTAAGCCCGGATTTTCGAGCAATGCCGATAAAATATCGCTTTCGGCAATCTTACCAACAATCATTCCTTGTTGCGTAACCGGAATTTGAGAAATATTCATCGATTTGATGGTGTTAATGGCTTCGAGAACCGTTTTCTGGTTATCTAAGGTAACAATCTCTGCACTTTCCTTTTTCGCTAATATTGATTTCGCTGTCAGCTTTTCATCTTGTAAAAAGCCCCTTTCACGAAGCCAGTCTTCGTTGTACATTTTGCCCATATAGCGGCTTCCATGATCGTGAAAGATTACCACAACAACATCTTCTGGCTTTAATTTAGCTTTTAACTGAAGCAGTCCTGCAATGGCCGCTCCGGCAGAGTTACCTACAAAAATGCCTTCTTTTCTGGCGATGTCGCGGGTCATTAATGCTGCATCCTTATCGGTTACCTTTTCAAATAAGTCAATCACCTCGAAGTTTACGTTTGCAGGAAGGAAATCTTCTCCAATCCCCTCTGTAATGTAGGGATAAATCTCATCCTTATCGAAAATACCCGTTTCCTTATATTTTTTGAACACCGATCCGTAAGTATCAATTCCCCAAACCTGTATATTCGGGTTCTTTTCTTTAAGATATTTCCCCGTACCAGAAATTGTTCCGCCAGTACCCACGCCAACAACTAAATGGGTAATCTTTCCTTCGGTCTGTTCCCAAATTTCGGGCCCGGTTTGTTCGTAATGTGCTTGTGTATTTGCTAAATTATCATACTGATTTGGTTTCCACGAATTTGGAACCTCACGCTCCAAGCGAGACGATACCGAATAATAAGAACGCGGATCTTCGGGCTCAACGTTTGTTGGACAAACGATAACCTCAGCACCAAAAGCACGTAAGGCATCTACCTTTTCTTTCGATTGTTTATCAGTTGTAGTGAAAATACATTTATAACCTTTAATAATTGCAGCCATGGCCAGGCCCATTCCCGTATTTCCCGATGTACCTTCAATAATGGTTCCACCCGGTTTCAGTTTGCCACTTTTCTCTGCATCCTCAATCATTTTCACCGCCATGCGGTCTTTAATTGAGTTTCCGGGGTTTGTTGTTTCAATTTTCGCTAAAATCGTTCCCGAAACTCCCTTTGTTATTGTATTTAATTTAACCAATGGTGTGTTGCCAATGGTTTCTAGAATGTTATTGTACCACATGCTACAAAATTAAGCAAAGGCATTAAGAATTTTATGAACTATATCAAATTCGAAACATAATTTTGGAAAAACCA
The DNA here is from genome assembly GCF_015679185.1 of Pedobacter endophyticus. Classification (NCBI taxonomy): domain Bacteria; kingdom Pseudomonadati; phylum Bacteroidota; class Sphingobacteriia; order Sphingobacteriales; family Sphingobacteriaceae; genus Pedobacter; species Pedobacter endophyticus. Next base: position 5,063,745 of record NZ_CP064939.1, on the reverse strand, counting down.
TTTAAATAGTTTTTCATTTCGTAATCTACAATAATGATAGGCAATATAGATTGATTATTGGGCGAAAAACGATATCGGTTGAAATTTTCGGTCATTGCCGGTTAACAGCGCACAGATTTTCGAAATCAATTATGCGAATTCAGTCAATTATACATCGCAAAAGTCACCGATCCATCTCAACCGTTAATTTTAAACCCGATAGCGCCAAATAGCCCGGAGCGAGCCAAAGCTTTGTGTGTTGGCAAAGCGAGGACTATGGGCAATAGCGGGGCTGCACGCCGCCAGGTGCCGCAAACACTCGTTTTCCAAATCTATTGATCGGTTACTTATATAGGATACGCTAGGATTTACTATAATTAGTCGTCCGATGAGTATGTGCGATATGCCGAAACTCATCGGATGACTTTGCAAAACAACTTTGTATCAAGCCAACTTATATACTTTACCAGGCAATGAAACGATAATTCCCTGCATTTCTAACGTGAGGATAACAATGGCCAGTTTGCTTTGTTGAATATTGAGTGCAATGCAAAGCTCGTCGATAGAAAGCTGGCCAGTTTGCAGTGCCTCAACAACTTTCTGTTCGTTTGGGGTGAGGCTGAGTTGCAAAGCTGTTTGAGTTTGCTTTTTCTCTTTAACCTTATCGTCCCAGCCCAGATAATAAATTAAATCGTTGGCGTTGTTGATTAACCCCGCCCGGTTGGTTTTGATGAGAAAATTGCAGCCCTCCGAAAAAACATCATTCGTTCGGCCGGGAAAAGCGTAAACGTCTTTATTGTAAGAATTTGCTATTTCGGCTGTGATTAGTGCACCACCTTTTATCGATGCTTCAACTACAATCGTGGCGTCGGCAATGCCTGCAATAATCCTGTTCCGCTGTGGAAAGTTCTGCCTATCCGGATTGGTCAGCGTTGGAAATTCAGAAAGCAGGCCGCCATTTAGCACCATTTTTTGCGATACGCTTTTATGTACCTGCGGATACAACCTATCTAAGCCGTGCCCAAGTACGCCAACTGTAGCAATTTGATTTGCAATACACTCTTTATGAGCCGTTACATCTATTCCATAGGCGAGGCCGCTCACAATCAACAAATCGTAGGGCGAAAGTGTTTCGCATAAGCTTTTGCAAAGTTGCTTACCATATTCGGTGGCATTCCGGGTGCCCACAATGCTAATAATGCGTGGGTGATTTAAGTTCGCTTCCCCTTTAAAGTAGAGTAAAATGGGCGAATCAAAGCAATTTTTCAGCCTTTTGGGATAATTTTCGTCAGTAAAAAAAAGCACCTCAATGCCATGTCGCTCAACAAATTTAAGCTCTTCTTCGGCTCTTTTAAGCGCATTGGTAGTTAAAATGGCTTCAACGGTTTTCTGGCCAATGCCCGGAATCTGCAGTAACTGCGTTCTGTTGGCCGAAAAAACGGCTTCAGCACTTCCACAATAGGCAAGCAGGTTTTTGGCGTTAACGGGGCCGATTGATTTAATAAAGGTTAAAGCAATGTTGTGGAGCGTACTCATTAATTTTTAGGTTAAGGTTAAATAAAATCGGGATGATTTATTTTCCTTGATAACGGCCTAAAAATCAATAGCTATTAAACTTTTAAGCGGTATGTGGATGTTGTTTTTCAATTGAACGTATTTTTCGGTAACCGACCAAACCGTTGTATCTACTCTTTTTGGGCCAATTGTGGTGTTAAAGGTAATTACCGCTTTTGCTTTAAACTCGTTCCCAAGTCGCTGCGCCTCATCGAGTTTCTTTTTTAAATCGTCGCTGTGATCTTCTTTCGCATTGATGATGTTCAAATACGCTATATGTTCTTTTTCTACGGTTTCTATTGGCATGATGTCTTTAACGATTAAGGATGAACAAGCTTATTAAATTTTTGTATAAAAAACAATCTCTGCTCGTACATTTATTGGGTAAAGGGCATAAAAAAACCGATGCATTTTAAAGCACCGGTCTAAAACTAGTGTCGTGTCAACCGTACTTTTTCATCCACGCTGTCGGGTTGGGCAGAGTCGAAGTCTACATTAACCCTTCGAATCCGCTCAGGGTGACAACCGGCTTGAAGCTTTACACGCCTGACTTATAACTGGTTGTTTGGCTTAGTTATTGAGTTTCAGTTTTCTGGTTTCTACCATTCCCTTAAATTCGTGATCGAGCTTTTCGTTAGCGTTATCAATCGACTGCCTTGATGATCCCGTGGTACTGCTGAGGCTATTATCTTTTAAGTAAGAGGTAAAATTGCCCGTTGCAGAATAATTCAGAGCCTCTGCCAATAATTTTTCTGATGGATCGCCGAAATCCTTTGTCAAATCGTCGGCAATATTTTTATTTACTGCCAACCCGTTAAAGTAACCGCCTTCGTCTACCTGGTTTTTGGTTTCGAACTGGGGAATATACAGATCGTTTTTATCAATTCGAAGCGAGAAAAACCCAACTGGCTTACCGTAGGTTTGTTTGCCGATCAGCTTTACATCCATTACTGGTTTCAAGTTATTAATAAGCAATTCGCTGGCTGAGGCAGTGCCGCCTAACACTAAAAAGTACACCCTGATTAGGCCGTTAAGTGTGCCTCTTTTGGCAAAAACCTCCTGATTACCTGCATCTATTGTTGGTTTGTAAGAATAATCATAATAAGAGTACAGCCGAACCACTTTATCATTTCCTTCAGCATAAAATTTTTGGTTTTGCAAAATCGTCGCTGCGCCATCTCGCATCGTTTTTGTCCAATAGGTGGTGTACATTACCTTTCCGTTTTCTGCGCTTGGCGCAATTAAATTTGTCAGGGCTTCAGCAGTAGCTACCGAGCCGCCGCCATTATACCGCAAATCTACAATCAGCTCACTAATTCCATCAGTGGCAAATTGATTAAACAATGGGTCTAATAACGCAACAGCATTTGTAGTGAATGTATTGAAGGCCACGTATCCAACCTTTTTTGCGCCGACGTTAAAGGTTTTCGATGATAAAATCGGATTAATGTTATAGGTTTTTCTCTGAATAGTTACATCTTCTGAACTTCCATCGGGCTTTACCACTGTTAATGATATACTTGGGTTGTCGCCAAAAATCCCATTGTTTAAATTATCAATATCGCTTTGGCTTGATCTTATTGTTGTTTTGCCATTTACCTTGGTAACCTGATAGCCTCTTTTAAGGCCGACAGCTGCGGCTGGCGAAGCTGAATACACATATTTTACCCTTAGCAGGTTCGAACCATCGTAATTTACAGAAAAGCCGTAATCGCCCCCTACCCCGCCCAACTCTGTGGCAACGGTGCCGTCATCAATAAACGAATATTTATCTTTCCCTCCGGTACTCGGCAAGGCCTTAATGGCGTTTAATACGGCTTCATTTGAGCTATATTTTCTGGGGTTAAAGCTCGAATAACTGGGCATGCCTGCATTCCAAAAATAAGTTTGCTGCGCATATAAATAAATCGAATCTTTGGTTAACTCAGCCCGGGTGCCTTTTCCGTTCGAATCTGATTTTTTACAAGAGGAAGCAAGGCCAACTACACCAACCAACACGCAAAAAAAGGCATTGTGTGCAAAAATTTTTCTTAACATAGTTTATCTGTAAATATCTAATGACTCAATATACGGCAAATTAATTAAACCAGCCTGATGTTCATCTAAATTATTTACGCCTACAACCAGCGCTTCGTCATTTGATAAATTGTTCTGGATTAGGATGTTCTTAAAAATTTCTGATTTTGTTTGATTCAGTTCTGCCGAGAAATAAACGGTGAGGTAGCTCTCTAATCCGTTCCATTCGGTTTGCTTTATTTTGTTAAGTTGTTGCTCGGGATTTCCAGCTGTTACAATGCAAATCTTTGTTCGATCGATCACCAGCTGCTGCAAAAACTCGAGCATATTTTTGTACAGCAAAAGTTTTAACGGCAACCGTGCATTGAGGTGCAGTAAATCGAAATTGCGCTTATACTTTCGGTCTATATCGAATGCCGTAGCCATTTTTTCGAAAATCTCCTCACGCCCATTAACTTCAAACTCATTGCGCATAAACTCGAGAATCGGTGTCGCCAGTTTTTGCTCTGTATATTCTATAAACTGGGCAAATAAGTAATAAACCTGCAACAAATAATCTTTTTCGGGGAATAAAACATTATCCAGTTCGAAAATTACGAGCTTTTTATCCTTTACTTTTTGATAAGCATCCATATTATATCGTAAATAGTTTTAAGTCATCGCCAGCTGTTTCGTAGCCAAATACCCCATTAACTTCTTCACTTTGTTTCACAAAAATTTCTTTTCCACTGGCAAAAATGCATTCTCCGGCGATAAATATTGCAAAGTTTTTATAAAAGTTAGCGTCCGGCGGAAGATAGTCAACTAGCTTATCGGCTGGCGGTGTTAAAACCTGAATGCCATATTCGTTGAACAGAACCGACGATTTGGCCAAAGGCTCGATTTCAAACTGGTGAAGTGGAATGATGCTATCGATGGCTTCGGTAATGCAGAAGTTTAACAAAACATGGGCAATACTCTCCTTATTAAGCTCGCCAAGCGATTTGATGGCGTAATTTGCGGTGGCCATTTCTGGTACCTCTCCATAATCGGCTAGCAAAAGAAAATGGTTTGGAAACGCCTTTAATAGCTTCATAGCCTTTGCATTGTTTGCTCCTGTAATGAGAATTTTCACGGGCGAAATATTGAATGAATGAGTGAATGAGTGAGTGAATGAGTAAGTAAATGAGTTATTGAATGACTGAATGAATGAGTGAGTGAATGAATTATTGAGTGAGAGAATAACATATGATCGAATTGCTAATATTGTTGAATTGATTATTGAAAACTGCTAAATTGCTAACTTAAAATAAGCATGTATCTTGAAGAAAAAAGGCTTGGTTCGCTTTAGTCTTCACCCATAATTCGGACACCGGACTTTCCGACTTCGTACTTTCTTCAAATCATGTCCTATATTATTAATCCGTCCTTCATAGTCACTACCCTATCTCCTGTTTTGGCCAGGTGCTCATTGTGGGTAACGATTACAAAAGTTTGGTGGAAATTATCGCGTAAGCTTACGAAAAGCTTGTGCAAAGCCGCAGCATTTTCAGAATCGAGATTTCCCGATGGCTCATCGGCAAGAATAATCGACGGACTGTTAATCAAGGCCCTGGCGATTGCAATTCGTTGCTGCTCTCCTCCCGATAATTGATTGGGTTTATGTTGTGCCCTGTCTTTTAACCCAAATAAATCGAGTAACTCCAAAGCCCGCGTTTCAGCCTGCTTCTTACCCGTTTTTGCAATAAAGGCAGGAATACAAATATTCTCGATTGCGCTAAATTCAGGCAATAAATGGTGAAACTGGAAAACGAAACCTACGTTTTGGTTGCGAAAAGCACTTAGCACATTCCCGTTTAGCTTATTAATAACTGTCCCTTTAAGCGCCACAGTGCCGCTATCGGGCTTATCTAACGTACCTAAAATATGCAAAAGTGTACTTTTACCAGCGCCGGAAGGGCCAATGATGCTTACAATTTCCCCTTTTTGTACCTCAAAGTCTACCCCCTTTAAAATTTCCAGATTTCCGTACGATTTTCTTATTCCAGTGGCTTTTAGCATGGTTCAAATTTAAGAAAAAAGCTTAAGAAAGCCGAAAGACTAAAGATTAAAGCTGTGCCAAGGGCATCCCTTTGGGAAAAGACTAAAAAGTCCGGGGTCGGGAGTCCGAAAGCCAGAGGTTTGGGAGTGAAAAGACTGAAGTTTAAAGGTTAAAGCTGAAAGCTCAAAGCTGAAAGGCCAAAGCTGTGCCAAGGGCATCCCGTTGGGAAAAGACCAAAGCTTAAAGCTTAAAGAACAAAGTGCAAACTGAAAATTTACTACCCGCAACTTGATACTTGATTCTTAATACTTGATACTCGCTTCTTGATACAACTTAGATCTTCTTGAAAAAAAATTTGCAATTACCATTTTCTTCCTTAACTTTGAAAAACAAAGCACTTTTAAAATGGACAGCTCGCAGGAACAACTTAATGCATTGAAAGACATCAGAGAAATGATGGATAGATCTTCGCGATTTATTTCGTTAAGCGGGTTATCGGGCGTTTTTGCAGGGGTAATTGCGCTTATCGGTGCCTATTTTGCGCAGGTTGAGATCGATAAGTTTAAAAGCGGCGATGTTTACAGATATGGTGTTTCAGGAGAGCTCGATTTGGAGTATAATCTCATTAAACTGGCCTTTATCATCTTATTCGTTGCCCTGGCCGGAGGAATTTTGTTTACTTATAGAAAAAGCCAACGCAGCGGCTTACCCATTTGGGACAAAACCTTTAAGTCGCTCATCATTAATCTGTTTGTACCTATTGTTGCGGGTGGCCTGTTTATTATCGCTTTGCTGGTTAACCACCCCAATACTTATAGCATTATTGCGCCAACCTGTTTAATCTTCTACGGGCTGGGGCTTGTTAACGCAAGCAAATACACATTCAGCGACATTAAATATTTGGGATATCTTGAGATTATATTGGGATTGATTTGCATGTTTAATGTGGGCTACGGATTAATTTTCTGGGCGTTCGGTTTTGGTATATTACATATTATTTATGGGCTTTTAATGTATTTCAAGTACGAAAAAGGCAAATAGGATGAAGAACCCCATAGCAGATTTAAATAAGATTTTTGATAGCAGAATCAGGCTGGGCGTAATGTCTGTTCTGGTTGTGAACGATGAGATCGGCTTTAACGACCTAAAACAAATGCTCGAATTAACGGATGGAAACCTCGCCTCGCACCTCACTACCTTGGAGCAGGCCGAATTTATCAAAGTACATAAAGGTTTTGTGGGGCGAAAAACGAGTACTACCTACACCATTACTCCGTTAGGAAAACAAGCATTCAAGGCGCATTTAGATGCCCTCGAAAAAATGATCAGAAAACTATAACAATTTTTTTTTAACCATTTACTTTGAATTTCAAAGTACTTTTAAAAGCCCAAAGAATGAATCACGATAACGAACCCAGAATAATTTCAGTAGGTAAACGTGTTGCCCAATGCTCGGCCGTAATTGGCACATTTATCTTCCTGTGTTTCATGGTACTTAACAGGCTTGAGATAGCCATTTTCGGCCTCGCTTTTATCTTTTCTGCAGCGCTGGGCAACTTAATCGTTGTTTTGGTCTTATTGATCGAGATGAGCCGTAACGTTCAATACCGATCTAAAATAGCGGCTACCATCTTGTATACGCTGCTCAATATTCCGCTCGTTGTATGCTATTCCTTTATCGCAACAAAACTGATCTTTTAAACCTAAATCGAAATAAAATGAAAAATAAATCTAATTTTTTATTGGCCTCTACCCTCATTGGCGGCGTACTGTTTAACGCTATTTTCTGGGAAGAGAGACTCGCCCTAAACCTGTTCATTTATAGCCTGTTTATTATTGCCGTTATGCTGTTAAACAAAAGCATCAGCAAAAGCGCCAAGTTTGGGTTATATGCCGGGGCCCACTTGTTTGCAGCCGTTTTGGTTGTAGTTAACAATTCAGATCTTAGCCTTGCAGCCTATTATATTAGTTTACTTGCGTTTATAGGTTTTAGTCATTTCCAACAAATAAGAACGGTGTTTTTGGCTATTGTAAGCGCAGTTTTCCAGTTGATAACGGCTCCCGTGGGTCTGCTGCAAAATATGGGTAATGCCCAGCTTGGCACCTTTAACCTTAAACCAATGCTCAGGTTTTTTCGGTATATTATTCTACCCATTTTTATCATAATTGTTTTTACCTCCATATACTGTGCCGCAAACGAGGTATTTGCAGAAGCTGTAAACAGTATCTTAAACAAGATCGGGAATTTCTTTTACGATATTGTTCATTTCTTTTTTAAGGATATTAACATAAATCGAGTGCTATTCTTTTGCTTCGGGCTATTGGTTACCGCGGGTTTGTTGATTAAATTCATTAGCAATTTTATTGAACGATTGGAACTCTTGTTTAAGGAGCAACTTTTAAGACTAAAAAAAACTGAACATACGAATGGGATTTGGGTAGAATTTATGAGAATTTTTACCGGCAATTTGCCTAAACGGAAGCTCGGCCTTAAAACCGAATATATTATCGCACTAATTTCCTTCGCTTCCTTGAATCTGTTGCTATTATCATTAAATCTTGTCGATATCACCACGCTTTGGTTCAGCTACGAGCCCTCGGGCAGCCTATCTGCAAATGTGCACCATGGAGCCAACGCGTTAATTGCAAGTATTATTCTCGCCATGGTTGTGATCATTTTCTTTTTTCGCGGAAACCTGAACTTCTACAGCAAGAGCAAGCCATTAAGAGTTTTAGCCTACACCTGGATGGCCCAGAATTTTATATTGATTATTTCTGTGTTCATTCGTGATGGTTACTACATCGAGTTTTATGGCCTTACGCACAAAAGAATCGGTGTTGTTGTATTTGCAATTTTGTGTACTATCGGTTTGGCAACTGTTTACATTAAGGTCGCCAGACAAAAAACACTGTTCTATCTGCTAAAAGTAAATGGCAACGTTTGGTTTGTGCTTTTATTGGCCTTCGCCACCATAAATTGGGACGTTGTTATTGTGAGGTACAATTTAGCGCATACGGCATCGATAAGTCTCGATCCGGATTATTTGTTATCGCTTTCGGAAAAAACGCTGCCTATTCTAGATCAAAACAGAGCGATACTGTTGGCCGGTCCTTCTGTCGCTCCTCGCGAAGAAGTAGCTGTACAATCCACAAACAAGCAAATGTTGTATCAGATCGACACCCGGATACGCTTTTTTAAAGAACGTTGCGCACAACAAAGTTGGCTCTCGTGGAATTTGCAGGATTGGCATGCCGCTAAATATTTTGAAGTTGACGGAAATGAAGCGAAGTGACAAAATTTTGGCCATGGCTATTGCGTTGATGGGCCTGGCATGGTTTCTCTTAGATAATCTCATTAAAGATCTATTTGATATAACAATTCGCGAACCTCATAATAAATAGGTTATGAAAATCGGCCTTTCAAATAGCAGCTTCGATGGAAGTAAAAAACCGAAACATTTAAAATTTTCCAAATAACTAACAAAAACAATAAATTTAAACATCATGAAAAATCAAGTAACCACTAACACAGTAAGACTTACAATTATTTTAAGTGTAATCGCAGCTATCCTGTTTGTTCCATTAATCGCCATGCAGTTTACGACGGAGGTAAATTGGGATTTGACCGATTTCATAGCTGCAGGCGCGTTGCTATTAGGTGCCGGCCTGGCCATAGAACTTGTTTTTAGAACCGTTAAAACCGGCAATTTCCGAACAGTACTGTTCATCGTCATTTTACTGGCTTTGTTTTTAGTTTGGGCGGAGCTGGCGGTAGGTATCTTCGGATCGCCTCTAGCGGGAAGCTAATTTGTTTTAAGACCTGTTATCCGTCGGTTTCAACCGACGGCAAAAAAAATGGATGGTGCTTATACCCGTTTAAAAAGATAGACTTATCGGAATTTCATTACCGTTGGCTACAACCAACGGCTAGCAAGTGATGTTTTTGGCTTTAGCCATCATCGATTCACACACAACCTTCATTTTCTTGAAAAAATCGGCTATACCTATTTTGTTTAAAGGCTTTGAAATTGTAGATTTGGGCAAATTTTGTAGCAAATGAATATTCACGAATACCAGGGTAAACAAATATTAAAGAGTTTCGGTGTTAACGTTCAAGAAGGAATTGTTGCCGATACGCCAGAGCAAGCTGTTGAGGCTGCAAAGCAATTGAAAACTGATTATAACTCTGATTGGGTTGTAATTAAGGCGCAAATCCACGCTGGTGGTCGCGGTAAGGGCGGTGGCGTTAAGCTTGCCAAAAACCTCGATGAAGTAAAGCAACGCGCTACCGATATTATCGGCATGCAGTTGGTTACTCCGCAAACCGGACCAGAAGGTAAAAAAGTGAACAAGGTTTTAGTTGCTCAGGATGTTTATTATCCAGGTGCTTCTGAAACCAAAGAATTCTACATTTCAGTATTGCTGGATCGTGCAAAAGGCCGCAATATCATCATGTACAGTACCGAAGGCGGTATGGATATTGAAGAAGTTGCTGAGCATACACCACATTTGATTTTCAAAGAAGAAATTGACCCTAAAGTTGGTTTACAAGGTTTCCAGGCCCGCAAAATTGCGTTTAACTTAGGTGTTAGCGGTGGTGCTTTTAAAGAAATGGTAAAATTTGTTACTGCTTTATATAAGGCCTACGAGGCAACCGATTCATCGATGTTCGAAATCAACCCCGTGTTGAAAACCTCTGATGATAAAGTAATTGCAGTTGATGCGAAGGTTAATTTGGATGAAAACGGTTTGTTCCGTCACCCGGATTATGCAGCAATGCGTGATGTTACCGAAGAAGATCCGATGGAAGTTGAAGCCAGCGCTTCTAACTTAAACTTCGTCAATCTTGATGGTAACGTAGGTTGTATGGTTAACGGTGCTGGTTTGGCGATGGCAACCATGGATATTATTAAACTGGCTGGTGGTGAGCCTGCTAACTTCCTGGATGTTGGTGGAACTGCAAACGCACAAACCGTAAAGGCTGCATTCAATATTATTTTGAAAGACCCTAACGTTAAGGCCATCTTAATCAACATTTTCGGCGGTATTGTTCGTTGCGACCGTGTTGCACAAGGTGTTATCGATGCTTATAAAGAAATTGGAAACATTCCAGTGCCAATTATCTGCCGTTTACAAGGTACAAATGCCGAAGAAGCGAAGAAATTGATAGACGAATCGGGACTTAAGGTTTACTCGGCAATTGCTTTAAAAGAAGCAGCCGATTTAGTAACAAAAGTTTTGGCTTCTTAAGCCTAAAGCAAACATATTTATAAAACCTTTCAGTATAAACTGGAAGGTTTTTTTTGTTTATAACATTAGCGCGCTAAAGAGTTACATTTAAGCAAAACAATCGTTATTTAGGCACTCTTCCTCTACTGAAGTGTAATGCGGATTATAAAATACATCATTATGAATCCGTTAACGAAAAATGTATATTTGTTATAAAAGTCGAAATATGTTAGCCACAGAAAAAGGATATTACGAAAAAGGACAGATTATTTTAAAAGAGAAAGCGCCTGTGGAATCGAAAACTGAAATTATCGTAACCTTTTTAACGGATGAAAAGTCGCAAGTATCGAAGCGAATTCCCGGAGCGTTCGAAGGAAAAATATCCCTGCCTGACGATTTTAACGAACCTTTAGACGACTTAAAGGATTATATGTAATGGCATCTAATATTTATCTTTTAGATACACATTGCTTAATTTGGTTTCAGGAAAACAATCCAAGAATACCGAAAGACGTAATGAATGTTATTTTAGATACAGATAACATTATTTATTTCAATCAAATAAGCCTTTTCGAACTCTCGATAAAACAATCATTAGGAAAGCTAAGTCACTTTGATATTACTCTTGAAGATATATTTAACCAGGCTTTGGCAGACGGATTCACTTTTCTTCCAATAAAAAACTCATCGATATTTAATTACGGCAATGTTCCATTATTAGCGCAACATCGCGATCCGTTCGATCGTTTACTGATTTGTTCTGCAAGTGAAATAGATGCTACCCTAATATCCGCTGACGAAAAATTCGAACTTTATCCATATTTTGAAACTTCTTTGGCAATAACCTAAAAACATGAAAATCCTATATATCATTCCCCTAGCCATGATGCTAAGTTGCTGTTCGTCGGTTAAAAACCAAAGCGTAAGCGGTTCTGGCAAATTAGATACACAACTATTAAAAGATGTCGAAACGCTATCTTCTGACGCTTACCAAGGCCGAAAAACAGGAACAAAAGGCGCAGAGCTGGCAAGGGCCTACATTATTGAGCGTTTCCAAAAGCTGGGCCTAAAATCCTATCCGCAACATGTAAATTATGCGCAGGAATTTACTTTCAACTCCAGAAGCGGAGCAAAGGTAAACGGTACAAACATCATCGGCTACATTCCTGGTAAGGGCTCCAACGCAATTGTTGTTTCTGCACACTACGATCATTTGGGTGTGGTGAAAGATCAGGTTTTTAATGGCGCCGACGATAACGCCTCCGGCACAGCGGGCCTATTGAAAATTGCGGCCTATTTTGCAAAAAATAAACCCAACAACACCATTATTTTTGCGGCCTTTGATGCTGAGGAAATGGGTTTGCAGGGCGCTAAGGCATTTGTAGGAAATCCGCCAGTGCCCATTAACACCATTGCCGTGAATTTAAATATGGATATGATTAGCCATAGCGAAAAGGGCGAACTTTATGTTTGTGGCACCTTTAAATATCCGCAGCTAAAAAGATATGTAGACACTACCAGAAAGGATGTGAAGGTTATTTTGGGCCACGACGACCCTAAACTTGGGCACGACGACTGGACGAACCAGAGCGACCAGGGCGCTTTTAACGCCAAGAACATTCCATTTTTATACTTTGGTGTTGAAGATCATAAAGATTACCATAAAGCCACCGACGAATACCCAACCATTACCAAACAGTTCTTCAGCGATGCTTCTAATGCCGTTTTAGATGTTGTTAAAAGCATCGACAGGCAAACGGGTCTTCAGCAGTTGTTGAAGGATAAAATGATAATGAAAAATTAACGGCTTATTTTGGCTGCAATTCGAAATTTGGGGTTTCTTTAAAGCGCAAAGCCATAATTTATCGCATAAAATCGATGTTCTATTAAATATAGATCAAACCAAACAATTTTTTACTGTTTGGTTTGATTCATTTCTTTTTGGCTTTTCTCTAGTTTTTAAAGAGTGCTGCTGGTGTCTCCGGTGCCTCTACCCGGGTGCCGTCTTTGTATATAACAAACGCTGGCCTCCATTCAAATTTTAGCTTTGCAAACGGCAGGGTTTTCAACTCCATTAAATTATCATCATCCATTATCAAGCCTTGCTCAATCGTTTCAATTTCGCCATTGGCCGGAATATCATACGTTTTTTCCACTAAAAAACTCATCAACTCCTCTCCTTTTTCATTGTTAACGTGCAACATTCCCTTGAAGGCGCCAATTGCCTGTGGCTTATTGTTCGTTAATCGCAAGTGCACATCATACCGATCAGAATAGTCGTTATAAACCGACTCCTGATCGGCCAAGCTGATGTACTTGCTATCAGTAGCTGTAACAGCAAACACCTTATTAAAGGCCAATAATGCTGTATTGTATTTTTCAATTTCTTCCTTGTTTTTTAAATTTAATGCATGGGCATGGTCCAAAATTTTTCCATAGGTTATATCCAATGGCTTGCTGGGTGTTGCAATATTTTGGAACAGGTACTTTCCGATCTCGTCTGCTGCAGTTTTATAATCTTCCTCGGTGTACTTTTTTTCATCGCTTTTGATCTCTTCCATTACTTTTTTGTACTCCGTGAGTACAACTTTTTTGTCGAGATTGGATTTACATGCGCAAAAGGTGCTACATAATAAGGCTAAGAGCAATAATTTATTCATAATGTTTGGTTTTTTTAGCGTACTGGCACCTTGCCAACACTTAAGTAAAAATACAAATTATTCCTATAAGTTGTATAAGCTATCGAAATTAAATGCTTATGCAGCTTTCCTTTTATCTTTCCCGATCGTTTGCGAGGATTAATTTCTAACAAAAACCATAACCGATAAGTAAGCTTCAAAATAAAACTATAAAAATAGTTGATAAACTACAAAAATAGTTGTACCTTCATTTAATCAAACTATAAAAATAGTTACAATGATAAAAGAACTTACAAAAGCCGAAGAACAGGTTATGCTCATCCTTTGGGAAATGGGCGAAGCATTGGTAAAGGATATTATTCAAAATATGACCGATCCTAAACCAGCCTACAATACCGTTTCAACGGTAATTCGCGTGTTGGAATCGAAGGGTTTCGTTGACCATAAAGCGATAGGAAACACGCATATTTACTTCCCTATCATTAAAGAAACTGATTATAAGCATTTTGCACTTGGCAAAGTGATGAACAATTATTTTGAAAACTCGTATGAAACTCTCGTTTCGTTTTTGGTAAACGAAAAAAGCATGAGTGCCAAAGAGCTAAACGACCTTATTAAATTGGCTGAAAAACTTAAAAAAGACCAATCATGAGCTGGATTTATTATTTAATCGAGACTAATCTGTACCTCGCCATTTTTTATGGTTTCTATCGGTTGTTTTTGTGTAAAGAAACATTTTATGCAATAAACAGATACTACTTAATTGCGACGACAGCAATTGCTTTCGTCCTTCCCTTTTTTGAAGTGGGATTTCTAAAAAAGCCAGTGCCCTCAGTGATTGCTTATATCCCTACTGACGGAATCGATCAGATATATTTTCAGGCCCCACAAATCGAAGTACATGCGAACGAACCAACTGTTACAATTGCGCAGGTAGTAACTGCGATATATCTTTAAGTGACATTATTTTTTCTACTAAGACTGTCGTTCAGCCTGTTAAAAGTGATGCACATGAGAAAAGCACCTTCAATTATGTTGGAAAACGGGGTGAAACTCTTTGACTTGGAAAGATCGAAAGTTGCCTTTTCTTTTTTCAATATGATTTTTTTGGATCCCCAGCTTCCAGATAAGGACACCATAATAAGGCATGAGCTGGTACACATTAAGCAGCGACACAGCATCGACGTAGTGATTTTCGAAATGGTTCAGATTGTAAATTGGGTGAGCCCAATTACCTACCTCATTAAAAAAGATATTAAGTTAATACACGAGTTCTTAGCAGATGAAGGAGCAACCAGCAAAGGCGTTGAAAAATACAATTATGCTTTATTTCTAATTAAGAATGCTTCGGCAATTCAAGATGTTGCACTTAGCAATCAAATATTTGGTTCATCAAACTTAAAAAGCAGAATTAGCATGTTAAATCAAAAAAAATCGGCAAAATGGGCAAGGCTCAAACTGCTATTCGTATTACCTATTAGTATTGGAACACTTTGTATTTCGACGATGGCTTTTACAAAAGATTATGGTTTTATAGATATTTATTCAGGTACTAGCCAGATAAAAGTTATCATCAGACAAGATACTGTCAAAAAACCTTTCTATTCAAATGGAATTAATGTACCTAACCTAAAAACAGTCAACTTCGATTACAGCTATAATGACCGACTGAAAAAGCCAATGCCTATAACAAAAAGGTTGTTCGTGTTTAATGGCGAGGTGATTGAAGCTGGAACGTCTGGTGGAGCAAAAAATGTGGATCAGATTATATTATTAGATGCTGAAAATGGAATTAAGAGGTATGGACAAAAGGGAAAATATGGTGTAATCGAGGTCCGTGGTTCAAAAGCGGTAATGTTGAGCATCCCGCCTCCGCCTCCTCCAACAATGGCTCCTCCTCCTCCGCCAAAGGTTGCACCGCCGACAGTTGCACCGCCACCTCCCCCGAAAAATGAACCGACCCCCACAAACAAATCTGGAGCTGACGCTGCACCTACGGCTACAACTAATCAACAGCTATCTTTTTTTATTGATAGAAGTAAAAATCAAAAGCTCGTACTGCCTGAAAACGATAATCGCAATAGTATTTTAATTGCTAACAAATGGGGAAATGAGGTCTATAAAAGTGAAAAATATTTAAATGATTGGGACGGAAAAGGTGAGAATTTAAGCACAGGAAGCTATTTTTTTATTCAAAAAGAAATAAATAATCAGGGAGAAGTAGTTAACATCAACAGGGGGTACGTTAATGTAGTCGATTCAATGGGTGATTTTCTAAAATCCGGCAGCAATATAAAAGGAGAAAAGGTTTCGACCGTTGAACTGAGTAAGGACCAAGGCAACAAGCTGGTTTTCGCCAAAACTAGCGACAGACGCATGTTGACAATCTTTAATACACAAGGTAAGGGGATTTACAGAACTGATGATTATCAGAATAATTGGAATGCTAACGTCGGCAATCTACAAAATGGGCTGTATTATTTTAGCGTTGCTACGATTAATACTGCAGGCAGAAAAACGGGTTCTTCCACCGGATCAATTGCCTTAGTAAACTAGCATTTTCGCTACTGCGGTACATAAACCACATACTTGGTTTCAAAAAAGTCTTCCTCAAAATATGCTGAAAGCGGGTACAACTCTGCTTTCAGTTTCGATTCCTTGATCTCCTCCGCCAAATCGCCGCCTTTTAAATAAAGAATACCATTTGGAATCGCATTTAACGTGTCTTTTTTAAATTTCCCTTGTATCCAGGGATAAAATTCGCCCAAGCGGGTAACAGCCCTCGAAATTACAAAATTGAACTTCTCTTTAATTTGCTCTGCCCGTAAATGGTCGGCTCGCAAGTTTTCGAGGCCCAGCGCAGAGGCTACCTCTTTAACTACCTTAATTTTTTTCCCTATCGAATCGACCAGATAAAAATCAGTTTCCGGAAAAAGAATCGCCAAAGGAATACCTGGAAAACCGCCACCAGTGCCCACATCCAAAACAGATTCTCCGGCTTTAAACGTGCAAATTTTGGCTATTCCAAGCGAGTGTAAAACGTGGCGCTCATACAGTTCCTCAATATCCTTTCTCGAAATCACATTGATTTGCGCATTCCAGTGACTGTAAAGGTCAAACAGCTGCGAAAACTGATCGATTTGTTTCGCTGTTAAATCTGGAAAGTATTTTAGAATAATATCGGGTTTTACATCAGCCATAATCTAGTAGTTTAATTTTTTATTTCCAGTCGACCTTTTTTTTGCCAAACATCGCCAGAAACCCATTCAATGTTAAAAACAGAAACAAAAGTATATCTAATATTGGGAACCACCAACGCAAATCGCCATAGTTTAATCGCTTAAGTAATTTCGGATAAACAAGCGATCTGATCACAATGCTAAACAACAGTATTCCACCAGCAACATATTGGGCCTCCCTACTTAAAAACAGGCAGCCAACGAAAAAGCCGTAAAACAAAAACTGAAAGATGATCTGCATGCTCAAAACGAACTTATGTTTTGATTTATAGAGCTTTCCGGCGCCAAAATGACGCTTTTTCTGCTTTAAATAGCCGCTCCATGTGGTTTTGGGCTCGCTCCACACATGTCCGTCAGGGTTCAATCTAATTTCGGTATTGTTGCTACTGGCATGTGCATTTACAAAAAGATCATCATCGCCCGATGGGATGTGCATATGCGCAGCAAAACCCTTATTCTTAAAAAACAGCGCTTTCTTATAAGCCATGTTTCGGCCCACGCCCATGTAAGGCATCCCTTTAATGGCAAAACCTAAATAGTTTGCGGCAGTAAAAAAAGTTTCGAAACGGATAAGCGCATTCAGCAACCCCCGGCGTTTTAAATAAGGCGAATAACCCAGCACAATTTCTACCCGGTCATCTGCAGGTTGCTGCATATCCAACAACCAATTTTCCGTTGCCGGCATGCAATCGGCATCGGTAAATACCAACCAATCGTATTTAGCAGCCTTTATGCCCATAGTTACTGCAAACTTCTTTCCGGCAATAAATTTATCGTTATCCAGTATTTTAACAACCTTTAAATTGGGGTGTTTCTTGTCCATTTCATCTAAATACTCCTCAGTTCCATCCCACGATCGATCGTTTACCACAACAACCTCATATTCAACGTAGTTTTGCGACATCAGCGTAGACAAATATTGGTTAAGGTTGGCAATTTCGTTTCTGGCACAAACAATTACACTAACCGGCTTCCTGGACACTGCCGGAATCTCTTCAATTGTTGCATTAGCAAGCTTTAAATGAACAAACAATACATAATAAAGCTGAATCAATAGGCAAAAAGCCAATGAGGAGAGCAGCACAATTTCAAGCGGAGATAATATCACAATGGTAAAATAAATAGGCGCAAATTTCTCATTTTTAATCTGTAATCCCCTTTATGTTGATAAATATACTGAAGCCGTAAGCTAAAGGGGGTAAGGCGTAGGGTTTAGACGCGTAGAAAGCCTAAAATTCAGACGTCAAGCTCAAACCAAAGCCCAAAGCTTAAATGGCAATTTAATGTGTTTAAGGCGATAAAAAAGTTAGCGTAACGCTATTTAAAAATATACCCTCAATTTTTGTTATTTTTGGCAGATTTTTGACGAGAAAAAACACTTATGAAGTTTAGTTTACAGGCGAAAGATTTACAGTCTAAAGCCAGGGCCGGAACAATTACCACTGCTCATGGCGAAATACAAACCCCCATTTTTATGCCTGTTGGTACCGCCGGAACGGTTAAAGCCGTTCACCAGCGGGAATTAAAACAAGATATCGACGCTCAAATTATCCTCGGTAACACTTATCACTTATACCTCAGACCGGGTTTAGACATTTTGGAGAGGGCTGGGGGATTACACCAGTTCATCGGCTGGGACAGGCCAATTTTGACCGACAGCGGTGGTTATCAAGTGTACTCGCTGAGTAAAGTACGCAAGATTAAGGAAGAAGGAGTTACCTTTAACTCGCATATTGATGGCTCAAAGCACTTGTTTACGCCCGAATATGCAATGGATATTCAACGCACCATTGGCGCCGATATTATTATGGCGTTTGATGAGTGTACACCCTACCCGTGCGATTATCGCTATGCGGCCGAATCGATTAAAATGACGCACCGCTGGTTACAGCGCTGTTGTACGCATTTCGACAATACGGAACCGAAGTACGGGTTCGACCAAACACTTTTCCCAATTGTTCAGGGTTCTGTTTACAAGGATCTGCGAATAAAATCGGCAGAGTTTATTGCAAGTATGGAACGTGAGGGAAATGCAATCGGCGGACTTTCTGTGGGCGAACCTGCCGAAGAGATGTATGCAATGACCGAGGTAGTTTGTGATATATTACCGTACGAAAAACCACGTTATTTAATGGGCGTAGGGACACCAATTAACATACTGGAAAACATTGCCCTTGGCGTAGATATGTTCGATTGTGTAATGCCAACACGCAACGCCCGCAACGGCATGTTGTTTACTAGGAACGGCATTATCAACATCAGAAATAAAAAATGGGAAGACGATTTTTCGCCGTTGGATGCTGAAAGCGATCTGCATGTGGATAAAGTAACGAGCAAAGCCTATTTACGACATTTGGTGCATAGTAATGAGATGCTTGGCGCACAAATTGCTACCTTGCACAATCTGCATTTTTATTTGTGGCTCGTAAAGCAGGCCCGCGAAAAAATCCTTGCAGGCGAGTTTTACGAATGGAAAAATAAAATGGTTAAAGTTTTAGGCAATAAACTATAAAATGAGTCTGTTAAAAGGGAAAATCAAGATCATCGATCAATACATCATCGGAAAATACCTGGGTACATTTGTGTACACCCTGGCCATTTTTGTGATTATAATTGTTGTGTTCGACATATCGGAAAAGATGGATGATTTTATGAAAAGCGGCCTAAGTTTCTGGGGAATTGTTTCTCAGTATTACGCAGGCTCGGTTCCCTTTTATGTTAATATGCTTTCTCCGCTCATCAATTTTATTGCGGTAATTTTCTTTACAGCAAAAATGGCCGATCAAACGGAGATTGTGCCGATATTGAGCGGCGGTGTAAGCTTCAACAGGTTCTTATTCCCTTATTTTGTGTCTGCAAGCATTATATTTTCTGTTAACCTTGCTTCAAACCTGTACATATTACCTTATACCAATACTTTAAAAAACAAGTTTGAGAATACGTATGTAAAGCGAAACGACCCATCCACAAAGTCGAACATCCACATGAAACTGGATGACAAAACTTATATCTTCATCGACAATTTCGATAACAAGACCAACTCTGGTTATCGGTTCTCGTTGGATAATTTTGAGGGAGATGTGCTGACAAAAAAGATTATCGCCGAAAATATTAAATGGGATTCGCTTAAACGAAAATGGCAGCTAAGTAACTATTCCATCCGCAAAATTGATGGCCTTAAAGAGACTATGATTTATGGAAACGGAAAGCTAAAAGATACCATTTTGGATATGCGCCCAAATGATTTTTCTGCCTATGATAATGTGGTGCAAAACCTAACCACACACGAACTTTCGGTAAAGATTCAGAAAGAAAAGATACGTGGTACGGGCATTATGAACGACCTGCAGTTTGAACGTTATAAACGCTATTTCCACCCCCTTTCGGCATTTGTTTTAACGCTGATTGGCGTGGCGCTTTCCTCACGAAAAGTACGCGGTGGCGTCGGTGTTTCTTTGGGTATCGGCATATTCATCAGCTTCGCTTACATTGTGTTTAATCAATTTGCACAAATGTTCTCAACAAAGGGTGGGCTGCCGCCGTTGGTTGCAGTAGTTATGCCATCAATCTTCTTTGGCCTGCTGGGTTTATACTTGCTCAGGAAAGCTCCAAAATAGCGTATGGATGCAACAAAAAAGAACCTCCTGATACTGCACTTAACGGTATTGGTTTGGGGCTTTACCGGCGTACTCGGTAAAGTAATTTCTATTGATGCCGTACCGTTGGTTTGGTACAGGGTATTAATTGCTACGGTAACCCTTTTCGCCTGGTTTCTGGCTACTAAAAAGAATATCGCCGTCACCAAAAAACAGTTTTACCAGTTCTTCGCAACCGGGGCATTAGTGGCCATTCATTGGATTTTTTTCTTCCACGCCATCAAGGTTTCCACCGTTTCCGTTACACTGGTTTGCCTTTCGTCATTCACCTTGTTTACGGCAATTTTAGAGCCGCTGATTAAGAAACTACCACTACAGCCGGGCGACATTTTTGTCGGTCTGTTAATCATCCTTGGCATCTATCTGATCTTTAAGTTTGAGAGCCAATACACCTTGGGAATCATCTTTGGTTTACTGGCAGCCGTGGCTTCGAGTTTGTTCTCCATTATCAACTCTACGCTGGTGCAAAAAAGCGAACCTGCAATCATCGGATTTTACGAACTGGTGGGGGCATTGTTCTGGATCACCTTGTACCGATTATACAACGGATCGCTCATTAACACGCACTTCAACATGAACACAATGGACTGGGTATACGTTGCAATTTTAGGCACCGTGTGTACATCCGTAGCCTACGTGGCGGGCGTTTCGGTAATGCGAACATTATCCGCTTTTCGGGTAGCATTAATTACCAATTTAGAACCCGTTTATGGGGTTTTGCTGGCATTCCTTTTCTTCAAACTACAGAGCAAATGACAGGCGGATTTTACGCCGGAGCAATCATTATTCTTGGTTCGATATTCCTGTATCCAGTTTATAAAAAGAGAAGAAACAAGCACTAAATTTAACCGTAAGAAGCCGCATAATTTGTCGCGAAAAACAGCAATAAAAGCAGGCACCATTTGAGCAAAAAACTCTAGGCGATACTACTCCTGTTGAAGTCATAATTCCGATCAAAAATTGACCGATCACAGGCAACAAAACCGAGCGCTAAAATCTCCATGCTATTAAGATTTAGTACCGACTAAAACATCCAAAAAAAGCACCTATAAAACACTCGTGTAATTCGGTATCTGGCCGCTTTAAATCGGCTGATTTGTTAGCACATTCACCATGAATCTGACACCTGAAACTTCACCTTCACGGCAATCAAAAACAAGGTAATTTTACCCATCGACTTCGGTACACAACATCCAATGAAATTATAAATACTTTTAAAGTACATCAGAATTTCATTGCAGTAGCAAAGAAACAAGAACGTTATCGGTGCTTGTACTTAACCTATTTGGGCAATAAAAAGCGCATATAGTATTGATAAAATACAGGAAAACATTCATTCACCCTAATAAATAGCAGCGTTTATTAACTTTTACCCAAACCACGGTTCTACTCCAGAAAATAATTATAACTTATTGTTAATCAAGTTGATAAAACTCAGCATGAAGGTTTGAGATAAAAATGAATTGAAAATTCAGATTTGAGCAATATCGCAAGGAAATTGCATTAGCGGCTCGATTTTAATCCAGTTTTGGACCTCAAAACCTCCGCTTGATATACATATTTCACTAAGAATAAGGTTGCAAGTAAGAAAAATAACAGGAGAAATCTGTTGTTTTGAAGTGATATGAGATACATTTTTTTTGAAAACGCAGACTGTTTTTTCAGCACCGAATGGACAGTTCGAGTGCCGAAGTTCGAAAGTAATACGGTCGCTCAGGCGCAAAATTATCACAGAATTTATTCTGCCATTTAGTCATAAATAAAATTTTACTCTTTTAATTGTCTTGTCCTATTCTGGAAAAAGAAGTCTGGTTTTAAAAATATAGCGACCTCTTTTACCTTGCACTTCTCGATCTCGTTTACCCAATTTCTCTTTTTACAAACGCATCATTAGGGCCGATGCTGGAGTTAATAAATTTAGATCAAGACTGATTTCGCGGGGATATACTTTGAACCATGTTCCTGAACGCAAAATTCCATTCTACTGAAAGTTTAGTCAGCCTGAAAAATCGTAAGGTAAATCAGTAACCATCAAAAAAATTTTCAAGGAAAATCGATTATTAAGTGTAAATTAATGGCTTAAAGCGTTTAAAAGACAAATCGATGTTTCTGCTTCAAAAACATCAATTAAAACGCATAGATCAATCCATTTACAATGGAGAAACCAACTTTATTTAAACTACACAAGATACTGTTAATCAGTCTATAAAAATAATCAAATAAATTAACGATTAATATAAAGAGAAATTGAAAAAAATCGAAAAACTAATAATTTTAGCAATTCAATTTTATGACGTCAAATAACATACTCAATAAATTACTTATCAGCATATTAACGATAATTACATTAAGTTTAAGTTCAGTATCAGTTTTTGGGCAAATTTTCAGCACTGCTCAGAACCCCCTTAGTGTAAAGTGGAGGTATATTCGCGCTGACGGCTTCAAGATCATCTACCCTGACAAACTAGAAATCGAAGCGCAACGAATGGCCAATACCTTGCCGCTTACTTACCGTAGGGTGGCGACTGGCTTAGGGCAACAAAATACCTCCATCCCACTCTTGCTGCAAAATCAGGAAACAATCGCAAATGGCTTCGTTCAGCTGGGGCCGAAGAAAGCAGAGCTTTACGCAACACCGCCCCAGTACTTTGATAGTCAAGATTGGTTAAACAACCTTGCGGTACACGAACTCCGACACGTTGCACAGTTTGACAAATTGACAGGAGCGCAGGCGCACCCCTTTCCCGAGTTGGTTTATTTCGCTTACTTTGGTGCGGGGTTGCCCACCTGGTTTTTTGAGGGCGATGCCGTAGTTACCGAAACCGCTTGGACCGAGTCGGGCCGGGGCCGACAGCCGAATTGGATCATGCCTTTTAGAGCTTCAGTTTTGGAGGGCAAAAAGTTCTCTTACAGTAAAGCGTATTTCGGCTCGAACCGAGACGTTACTCCGGGCTACTACCAGATGGGTTATTTGATGGCGGCGGACATGAGAGAAAAATATGGAAGGTTTTTTTCAGACAGCCTGTTGACCGACATCAGACGGAGGCCGCTAAGGCTTTATCCGTTTTCGCGGAGCCTTAAAAAATTCTCTAATCAAAACACGAAAAACTATTTCTTATCGGTTCAAAAAAACGCAACCGAAAAATGGAAAAATCAGGAAGAAAATAATGAGACTGAAAACTATAAAAGCATCAACAAAAAAACGGGTGTGGCAACAAATTATTTCTTGCCGGTTCGGTTAAACAAAAACAGAATTTTAGCACTTAAAGAAAGTAAACAAGAGGCACGATATTTCGTGGTTATAAATGAAGATCAATCTGAACAAAAATTATTTGGAATCGGCTATCAGGAACAGCCCTGGTTTAGCTACAAAAATGGCGTGGTTGTATGGGACGAAATTCGTTACGATCCGCGATACAAACAAAGGAGTTACAGCGTAATTTGTTCGTATAATTTGAAGACAAAAAAATTTAAAAAACTGAGCAGCAAAAGTCGGCTCTTCTCCCCTAGCCTATCTGCAGATGGAAAGAAAATAATTGCTTCGAAAGTTGAGCTCAACAACCAGTTTAATCTGGTCGAAATTGATGCGGTGGCTGGCAACATCACAAAGGTTTATCCGAACCCCGAAAACGCGATCTTACAAACACCAGGTTTCGACAAAAGCGGAAATCGCATTGTGTACATCAGCGTAAGCGAAAAAGGAAAAAGCTTGTGCCTGCTTGACAGCAATAAAAAGACGGTGCTGATTGGCAACAGCCGGCAGCAGTTGAGCAGGCCAATCTTTATCGGGGATAAAATTGTTTTTAATGCGCACTTTAATGGCATCGACAACATTTATTCCATCGATATCGAAACGAAAAAAATTACGGCTTTAAGCAATTCGAAATACGGCGCTTTCAATCCTTCAGAAACGGAAGATGGAGCGATCATTTTTAACGATTACAAAATGAACGGTTATGAGATTGCGGAGGAAAGGTTGACCGAAAAACCTGTGGGCGAAAATAGTTTTGTAGATTTTTCTGCGGCGGCTGAGCAGCAGGAAAATGTGGGCAATGTTTTTGCGAACATTCCGGACAGCACTTTCAAATCGGAGCCATACCATCAGGCACTAAATCTATTTTCATTTCACAGTATCGTGCCCGTTATCGATAATGAATATGTGTTTGGACTTGAGCTTCAATCGAACAATTTGTTAAACACGATGGATTTTTACACGGGCGCAAAATATCACCGCGATCTACACCGATTTGAATACACGGCAGACGTTAGCTACAAGGCGCTCTATCCTGTGTTAAGCGTTCTGTATCGCGACCGACCGAGAAGATCGTTCTATCGATCTAAAAATGCGATTCAGCAAGGCGACTGGCGTGAACACTACATCAAGTTTAATGCTTCCCTTCCATTATCGTTCAATGCCCGCAATCAAAATTATGCGTTTACGTTAAACGCCGCAACCAGTTTTACGCAACGCTACCAGCCTGAAAATATGCCGACCAATTTTATTCGCAGACTTAAGTTTCCGCTGGAGTACAATTTCACATTCAATCACAGTGTGCGCACGACGGAGCGAGACATTGCGCCAAAATGGGCGCAGGTTTTGAGGGCCACTTACAACCACCAGCCGTTCGATAAAAATCTTGGCGGCGAAATCATGGCTTTGGAAAGCTTCTTCTACTTCCCCGGTTTTTTCAAAAACCATAGTTTTCTGGCGAGCTTCAATTATCAAAAAGCTTCTGGCGTAAACCAATATGCAACTGAAATTGCAACGGTTTATGGTTACAACAATATTTTGGCAAAAAGCAAATTGCAGAATAGCATGCTCTTTAATTACCGTTTTCCCTTTGCCTTTCCTGATTGGGAAATCGGTCCGCTGGCGTATGTTCGAAACTTTAGGGCAGGTTTATTTTGCCATTACGAAAATATTGGCGTAGATTCAAACATTGGAGCGCCCAAAACTTACGGTTTTGAGCTAAATACGAGCGTAAACATTTTAAGGTATCAACCTGTTGTTGATTTAGGAACAAGGGTTGTTTTCGTTAATAAAATTTACAATCAGCATCCGATATTTGAATTTTCATTTAATTATAGCTTTTAACCAATGAGCGGAAAAACCATTTTCATCATCATCCTTACAGCACTGTTGACCATTTTTTTAATGTTAAATGTCGAACCGGTCGATTTCAACTTCTTGTTTGTCACCTTTGCGGTGTCTAAACTTTTGGTAATCGGAGTCTGCATCGTTGTCGGTTTTATTATTGGCTTCGTTGCGGGGCGCCCGAAAAAGACGGTAAGCAGTTACGACGACGAAATTGACCGCAACCAAACAACCAGCAAAAGCGAGTTAAGCGATGAAGATCGGGATTATATTAGTTAGAAGGGAGTTTTGAGTTGGGAGTTGGGAGTTTTGAGTTGGGAGTTGGGAGTTGGGAGTTGGGAGTTTAGCGCAATAAGATTATGATTTAATGTTTTAGAAGATTCTCTACCGCAGCGGTCGTGCTGAGTTTTAATTTCCGCCTGACCGGACGAGAACATTCAGAAGAGGGCTCGTAGAAAATGTCGTCATTTCGAGCGCAGCCGATAAATCTCTACCCAACGTTAGAAGATTCTCTCGCTCGGTCGAAAATGACGATTTTTGGATCACTTCAAAAATCGTCAATCCTAGCCACGAAACATCTCTTTCATCTGCTGCAGGTGCTTCAACATCATAGCGTATTCAGGGCTACTAAATGTTTAAAATCACATTGTTGCAAGAGTGATTAACTTAGCGCCGTCATAATCTCGCCGTAAAGCAGACCACTTCCTCCACCATAATGCTGAATGATTTTTACATTCGGTCGAAGCGCCAAAAGGTTTGCTCTTAAATCAACTTCTGTTTGTTGGTCTATGCCATTTCCCAACAAAACCAAATCAATTTCGTTTTCCTTGCATAGTGCGATCGCCTCTTCATCCGAGCAAACGCAAATTCCCTTCCATTCCGGTCGGGCGTTAAGCAGGCGATTCATCACGGTGGTAATTTCAGTGTCTCTGCCGATATAAAGTATGGTAGTTTGCATGATCACAAAAGCTTAAAAAAATAAAATTGTCACATTGAACCTATCAAGATGTTTAAGGTACCTCGACAGGCTCAGTATGACAAAAATTAATAAGTGTTTAATTCAATTCCATCGGAACATCCATCAACAGCACTTCAGCATCGGCGGTGTTTGCCTTGAAGCTAATGCTGTCTACATCCCAAATTCCCAAACCATCTCGGGTGCTTAATGTTTGACCATTTATGGTTACTTCGCCACCTATTACGAAGGCGTAAACGCCGTTTCCAGCTTTTTTGATCTTATATTCGGTTTCAAAGCCTTCATCAAATTTGCCTAACGAGAACCAGGCGTCCTGATGGATCCAAACACCCGCATCATCGGCACTCGGCGATAAGATTTGCTGAAAATTATTGTGGCGTGCATCTGCATCTAAAGTCAGCTGATCGTAACGTGGCGTAACATTCTTTTTATTAGGGAACAACCAGATTTGCAATAAACTCAATTTCTGGTCTTCCAACGCATTAAATTCGCTGTGGCTTACACCAGTTCCGGCGCTCATCACCTGTATCTCTCCGCTCTTAATTACGGCCGAATTTCCCATGCTGTCTTTATGCGCAATTGCTCCGGCCAATGGAATCGTAATAATTTCCATATTGTCGTGTGGATGCGTTCCGAAACCCATTCCTCCATCAATTAAGTCATCATTTAAAACCCGTAAAACTCCAAAATGCATTCTTTCAGGATTGTAGTAATTGGCAAAACTGAATGAGTGATGTGCATTTAACCAACCATGATTTGCATGGCCCCTGGTATTTTCTTTGTGCAAAATGAACTGTGACATAAATTTCCTTTCTTGTTTATGATACAAATTTACTGCAGGTAGCGGAGCGCAGCATTGATGTAGGGTAAGAAAGTTTGGAGTTTGAGTTGGGAGTTTTGAGTTGGGAGTTGGAGTTGGCCAAGCGCAATGAAAGAACGGCAAGGAATGCTTTTATGGAACCCGGGTAGAAATTTTTGGACCTTGCATACAGATTTCGCGGCTGCACTCGAAAGGGCGTATAATTTTAATCTTGTGTATCTCTCAGAATATTGCGTTTTACCGATCGGTGAAACACCGACCGGAGGGGTAAATCATCATTTCTCCTTTCGCTGGAAAGATTCAGCGGAAATGACGGATAGTTCTAATCGTTCAACGCCTGTTCAATATCGGCTAAAATATCATTAATATGCTCTAAACCAATCGACAAACGAATTGAACCTTGCTCTATACCTACTATATTGCGTTCTTCTTCGGTTAATTTACTGTGCGTGCTCGTTGCCGGATGTGTGGCTATTGAGCGGGTATCGGCCAGGTTTGCAGAGATAGAAAACATTTTCAACCCATCCATAAACTTCCGGGCGCCTTCAATTCCACCGTGCACAACAACGGTTACAATACCGCCGCCCTGCCTCATTTGCTTTTTGGCAATTTCGTACTGCGGGTGAGATGGCAAAAATGGGTATTTCACCAACTTTATTTTAGGATGTTTCTCCAGGTATTCGGCTACTTTTAATGCGTTCTCGCAATGGCGATCCATGCGAACGGCCAATGTTTCTAAGCTTTTTGATAAAATCCAGGCATTAAAGGCTGATAAAGATGGGCCGCTATGGCGGGCAAACATCACAATTTCGGTAATTAAATCCTTTCGTCCTAAAATTATTCCACCCAAAACGCGCCCCTGTCCATCGATATATTTTGTAGCCGAATGAATAGAAATATGTGCCCCAAGCTTGATAGGTTGTTGTAAATATGGTGTGGCAAAACAGTTATCAACCACCAAAAGTTGATTGTGCTTTTTGGCTAAATCGCCCAAAAACTCCAGATCGATAATGTCTATCCCAGGATTTGAAGGGGTTTCAACAAAAATCATTTTTGTGTTTGGCTTAATTAAAGCCTCCCAATCTTCGGGCTTATCAAGGTCGGCATAATCGAAAGTTACACCCCACTTGGCAAAAACATTAGTTAATAGCTGATGCGTAGAGCCAAAAACAGATCGGCTCGAAACAATGTGATCGCCCGCTTTTAAAAATGCACCAAAGGTTGTAAAAATAGCCGCCATGCCGGTTGCAGTGGCAAAGCCATCTTCTGCCCCCTCTAAAAGACACATTTTTTCGATAAACTCTGATGTATTCGGGTTCGAATAACGGCTATACACGTTTCCTTCTTTTTCGTTTGCAAAGAGGGCACGCATTTCTTCGGCATCATCAAACTTGTAGCTCGATGTTAAGTAAATTGGCGCAGAATGTTCTTTATGACCACTGCGTTCGGTTTGAGTGCGTATGGCTATGGTTTCGAAATTTTCGGATTTCATTTTTTTTGAGATGTGAGTATTGAGATTTGTGATATGAGATTTCAGACCTTACGCCTTAAACCCTCTACCTTAAACCTTTTTTATTGTGTAAGTAAAATTAATTTTCGCTGAACGCCCAAGAATGTTCGATACCGAGCAATATTTATCGAAGGTCATGTTTAGCGCACGTTCTACCTTGGCAACACTTAAATCGCCAAATAAGTCGAAATGAATGTCGATCACTTCAAAAATAGGCGGCATTTCCTCGTCCTTGCGGGTTGCGTTGATGACAATCTTGATATCGTTAAGCGGCTCTTTTTGTTTAGTTAATACGTTTACCATATCAATTCCACTGCAGCCGCCCAAACCAATTAGCAGCATTTCCATCGGCCTAAAGCCCTTTCCTTCGCCCCCAATTGCGGCTTTGGCATCCAATTCGACAGTAAAACCGCTCTCGTTTTCTGCTTCGAAATTAAATTTTCCGCTTTTGCGGATCAGATTTATGTTCATTGTTATTAGTATCAAGCCCCACCCCAACCTCCCCAGAAGGGAGGGAGCGCAAGACGTTTATGCATTTTTTTATAAAATTAGTTCAAAGCTTTAAGCTTTTGTCTTTCAGCTTTAAGCTACATTTAAACATTGTAATAAACTAAGTTGTCTTTTTCCAGTTCGGGCAGTTTAACAGGATCGTTAAATAGCGCAAAAACCGACGAGCCGCTGCCACTCATTAAAGCGAACGTTGCGCCTGCATCGTATAAACTGGTTTTTATTTGATGAATTTGGGGATATTTTGCGAATACCGAAGCCTCGAAATCGTTGATAACCTTATTTTTCCATGTTGTTGGCGACAAATGTATGATTTCTTTTAACGATTGCAAAGGCTTTTGAGGTTTTACAAGCGCATAGGCATCGGCCGTGCTGACGTGTACGGGCGGTTTTACCAAAACTTTAAACCAGCCTGACAAATCTATTTCACATTTTTCGAACTCATCGCCTTTATTAAAAGCATACACAGGTTTGTTCTCGATAAAAAAAGCACAGTCGGCGCCTAATCGACGAGCATAATTTTGCATTGTGGTAACCGACATGCCTAAGCGAAATTTTTCGTTCAACAGCTTAATCAGGAAAGCGCAATCGGCCGAACCGCCGCCGAGACCAGCCCCAACGGGGATATTTTTTAAAAGGCTTATTTGCTGTGCAGGAATATCAAAATCTTGTTTAATTTGATTATAAGCCCGCATGCACAAATTATCGTTTGCATCGCCGGGAATATTGGTGCCGTAAATTTTGCACGAAGTCTGTTCAGCATCAGTTATTTCTACCGCGTCTTTGATATTAATTGGGTAAAAAACGGTTTCGAGGTTATGGTAACCATCACTTCGTTTTTCTGTAATATTTAGGCCTAAATTTATTTTTGCGTTTGGGAAGGATAACATTTTGGTCGTAAGTCTTAAGTCGTGAGTCCTTAATGCGAAAAATTGCTCGGAACTTTGCTTACAAACATACATTGTTGGTATTTGATAACAAAGTATTCAAATATAAACAAATCGCAAGTGATGTTTAAAAGGATCAGATTGTCGAAAACTAAAAACTTCAACGCCTAATAAATTTTAGATATTTGCACCTAATTATTATTTTCCATTAAAAGCCTCTGTTGAGATTTAAGCCGGATTTATGAAACAATATTTAGATTTAATGCAGCATGTGCTGGATAACGGCACACAGAAACACGACCGTACAGGCACGGGAACGATTAGCGTTTTTGGGCATCAAATGCGCTTTAACCTGCAAGATGGCTTTCCGATGGTTACGACGAAAAAGTTGCATTTGAAATCGATTATACACGAATTGATCTGGTTTTTAAGCGGCGATACGAATATAAAATACCTGAAAGAGAATGGTGTTCGGATTTGGGATGAATGGGCGGATGAAAATGGCAACCTGGGGCCTGTTTATGGCTCTCAATGGCGAAGCTGGCCAACGCCTGATGGGCAACACATCGATCAGATTACGAATATTATTAATACGATTAAAAACAACCCCGATTCGCGTAGAATTATTGTTTCGGCATGGAATGTTGCTGAGATCGAAAATATGGCTTTGCCGCCGTGCCATGCCTTTTTTCAGTTTTACGTTGCACCGCCCGATTCCGAGAAAGGCGAAACAAGGGGCAAGTTGAGTTGCCAATTGTACCAGCGTAGCGCAGATATTTTCCTTGGTGTTCCTTTTAATATAGCGTCTTACGCCCTTTTAACGATGATGGTGGCGCAGGTATGCGATTTAGATGCCGGAGATTTTGTTCACACGCTTGGCGATGCGCATTTATACAACAACCATATTGAGCAGGCCAATCTTCAATTAAGCAGGGAGCCAAAAGCCTTGCCTACGATGAGAATAAATCCCGAAGTAAAAAGTATTTTCGATTTTAAGTTCGAAGATTTTACCTTAGAGAATTACGAGGCACATCCGCATATCAAAGGTGCGGTGGCGGTATAGTCAATTGGCTCATTGGTCCATTTGTCATTGGTTCATTAGTCATTCCTTGATTAGTCATCGGATGAATACCTAGCCCGTTTGCTATATTCATCCGATGACTATTCGACTTATTGGTTCATTAGTCAATGGTAATGCTAATTTACTAAAGTCTAATTTTTAATATATTTGTATATGGCTGACTTAAAGACCAAACCGTTATTAGATGAATTAGGCCTTGTTATGAAGATAAAAAGCAATGAAATGCCTAATAAAAAGACTTTAAAGGCTATGAAAAGGACTTTTAAAGGCGAAAGACTAACAAAAACCAATAGCCACGCGGATCTGATGCAAAAGCTTAATGCTTAGATATACCAATGGTTTCACGCCTATATAAAGTATATTGGGAAAAAGGCTGAAAAGCCATAATCAAAATTATTGCACATTTAGTTTGTCTTCTGCTTTACGCATATTAAACGCTGCAAACTAATGAACTAATCAACTAATGACTAATCAACTTAACATAGCCGTCGCAGTTGCCGATAATTTCGCAATTGGCAGAAACAACCAGCTATTATGGCACATGCCTGCCGATCTAAAATTCTTTAAACAAACCACCTCTGGCCATACGGTGATTATGGGCCGCAAAACATTTGATTCGGTTGGAAAGCCATTGCCAAATCGTCGAAATATTGTGGTTACGAGGGATGCTTCATTAAAGATTGATGGTGCCGAAGTTGTAAATAGTTTAGACGAAGCGATTAAATTGAGTGAAGATAGCGATGGTCCAATTTTCATTATAGGCGGAGCTGAAATCTATCGTCAGGCTTTACCCAAAACCGACACCATTTATCTAACCACGATACACCATACCTTTGATGCTGACGCCTTTTTTCCGGAGATTGATCGGAACGAATGGGAAGTGATTAGCAGCGAATCGCATCAAGCAGACGAGAAAAATAAATACGATTATACGTTTAAGGTTTTGAAAAGGAAGTAGACAAAACCTGCCGTCGTGATGCTGAACTCTCCAAGATGAAGGAGTATACATGCTTTATAATAAGATTGCTTCGTGCCTTGCAACGATGATAGCAACACAGGCTAATGCCAGCCGAGGGATGCATCCTCAGACGACCGGCCCTATTTCCTCTTCTCAATACCACAACGAGTCAAAAAAAGTTATATTTGCTGAGTTAAACCCAACCGACAAATTTCTGCAATTATCTCCAAACAAACAGTCTTTTGAACCGATGAACATAAAAAGCGTTCGAAGCGGCTATCGGTTGCGCTATTGTTCCATGTTAGAAATTAATCTTAATAAATTATTAATTAAGGGGTTCTATAATTTAAAAATTTAATTAGATTTGCCGACTTGTTAAAAACAGCGAAAGACAAATTATTTTAAACAAACAATGCAAGGAAAAGGTTTTATTAAGTTTATAGCGATAGTGCTAGCTATCGTTTGTGCGTATGCACTTTCTTTTACTTTGGTAGCATCTAAAGTAGAAAAAGACGCAAAAAACTATGCGAAAGGTGATTTAGCCAAAGAAAAGGCTTACTTAGATTCGATGAGTACCGAAAAAGTATATCCAGTAATTGGATTTACTTACAGTGATGTAAAAGCGAAAGAGATTAATTTAGGTTTAGACTTAAAAGGCGGGATGAACGTAACGATGGAGATATCGTTAGCTGAATTGGTTAAATCTTTAGCGGGTAACCCTACTGATGCTAACTTTAACAAAGCGATTCAAAACGCACAAGCTCAACTAAATGCTGGCGGTAAAGATTACATCAAGATTTTTGTTGACGAATTTGAAAAATTAAGCCCTGGTGTAAAACTTGCAGATTTTTTCTCAAATCAAGATAATGCTTCTCAGTTAAAACCAAACGCCAGCAATAGCGAAGTAGAAAACTTTTTAGAAAAAGAAGCTACCAGCGCTATCGATCGTTCATTTACCGTATTACGTTCGCGTATCGACGGTTTTGGTGTGGTTAGTCCGAACATGCAAAAGCAAGAAGGCAGTAACCGCATTTTAATCGAAATGCCAGGCGTACAAGATCAAGATCGTATCGCCAAGCTTTTACAGGGTTCTGCCGAATTACAGTTTTGGCAGGTTTACCAATCAACCGAAGTTTATCCTTTATTGGAGAACATTAATAAAACCTTAGCTGCGACTTTAAAAACCGAAGCGCCTGCAACTACCGATACTACAAAGGCCGCAGCAGCCGGAAGTAAGTTGGCTGGATTGGAAAAAGCCGCTACCAAAGATTCGACCGATAAAGGCAAGCTTGCTGGCCTCGGAAAAAAAGATTCGACAGCGGTTAGAGCAGAACTGGCAAAATCGAACCCATTATACGCTGTGCTTAACCTTCCCATCTATCAAGGTGAGAACGGTCAACAGCAGCTTGTTCCAGGCGCCGTAGTCGGCATGTCCCTACAAAAAGATACAGCGAAAGTTAACTCTTATTTAAAAATGCCTGAGGTTGCCGCATCAATTCCATCAACGATGAAATTTATGTGGAGCGTTAAACCGAGAGAAGGTTCGAAAATTTTCGAACTGTATGCTATAAAGGTGACCAGCGCCGATGGCAAACCAGATTTAGGTGGTGAGGCAATCAGCGATTCGCGTGCCGACTTTGATCAAAAAGGCAAGCCGGAAGTAACCATGTACATGACCAGCGAAGGTGCTGCGAAGTGGAAAAAGATTACTGCCGAAGCTGCTGCAGATCCAAACAACAAAAAATCGATTGCTATCGTATTAGATAACATGGTTTATTCTGCACCTACGGTTCAAAACGAAATTGCTGGTGGTGTTTCATCTATCACCGGTAACTTTACACAAGCAGATACAAAAGATTTATCGAACATTTTAAAAGCTGGTAAATTGCCTGCTCCTGCGCGTATTGCAGGTAGCTATGTAGTTGGACCTACCTTGGGAGCACAGGCCATTCACGATGGTTTAATCTCGTTCGTAATTGCGTTTATCGTAATCCTGATCTTCATGGCGTTGTATTATCACCGTGCAGGTTGGGTTGCAAACTTCGCTTTGTTAATCAACTTATTCTTCATCATCGGTATTTTGGTATCGCTCGGTGCCGTTTTAACATTACCTGGTATTGCCGGTATCGTACTAACCATTGGTTTATCTGTTGATGCAAACATCCTGATATTTGAGCGTGTACGTGAAGAACTTGCTTTAGGCAAAAACATTCCGACAGCCATCAAAGAAGGTTTTAAACATGCCATGCCTTCAATTTTGGATGCAAACATTACAGTGTTTATCTTGGGTGCTATTCTTTACGCATTCGGTAGCGGGCCGGTTCAAGGTTTTGCAACTACGTTGTGTATCGGTATTATTTCTTCATTGTTTGCTGCCGTTGCCATCTCAAGGGTTGTTTTTGAAGGCATGTTGAGCCGTAAAATGGAGATTAGCTTCGATAACAAGTTTACTCGTAATGCGTTCAAGAACCTGGCTTTTAACTTCGTAGGCCGTCGTAAAATTTACTACATTATTTCTAGTGTAATTATCATCGCTGGTATTGGCATGTACTTCAAACACGGAGGCTTAAACCTGGGTGTAGATTTTAAAGGTGGTAGAACGTATTTGGTTCACTTTGATAAAGCCGTTAGCACCGAAGATTTAAAAACTAAACTTACCCCTGTTTTTGGCAACGAAACCCCTGAGGTTAAAACTGCAGGTGAAGATAGCCAGGTAAAAATCACTACGACTTTCTACATCGAAGATCAGGATATAAAAACGGATAAGGTTGTAGAAAATGCATTAAAAAATGGCTTGGGCGATTCTAAATACGAAATCGTAAGCTCGCAAAAGGTTACGCCGATTATCGCCAGCGACATCGTAAACGGTGCATTTTATGCTGTATTGATTTCATGTATATTCATGTTTATCTACATCGTTGTTCGATTTAAAAAATGGCAATATGGTTTAGGTGCCGTGTTGGCATTATTCCATGACGTATTAATGGTACTCTCTTTCTATACCATTTTAGATGGTGTAATGCCGTTCTCGCTAGAAATTGGTCAGGATTTTATTGCCGCCATCTTAACCGTAATGGGTTACACCATGACGGAGACAGTTGTTGTTTTCGACCGTATCCGTGAGCGATTAAAAGAAAAAGGTAAAGAAGATTTACATGGCGAAGAGCGTAACCAATTAATCAATTTCGCATTAAACAGTACATTAAGTCGTACAATTTTGACTTCATTAACTGTATTCTTTGTGTTATTGGTGATCTTCATTTTCGGTGGCGATAGCATCCGCGGGTTTATCTTCGCGTTATTGATCGGTCGTATCATCGGTACTTACTCATCACTGTGTATCTCTACTCCTATCGTAATTGATTTGGGAAGCACTGCAGAGAAGAGAAAATAAACAGTTCAAAATTTTTTGAAAGATATAAGCGTTCCGAGTAATCGGAACGCTTTTTTTTTGTCTCCGGCAACACCTTCAGACCGACGTAATGAACTCAATCTTTTTGACAGGTTTGCCATGCTGAGTTTAATTTCCGATTGACCAGGGGGGCAGCAATGCTATTTAGTTCGCGATCAAACCAAAAATATTGTCATCCTGAGCATTTCGACTGGAGTTCATCTTGAGCATTGAAGTTTCAATGACAGCACCTGTTTTGTCATTCTGACGAAGGAAGAATCCGCAACATACATTTCAACGTCCTAGCCCCCCTTCACTTGCCCTCTTTTGGCAGTGGACATTTGGCGTTTTCTTTTTCATCGCCTGGGGATCCTTCGTTGCACTCAGGATGACAGCGTAAAAAACCTAGCATCCCAACGTCGTTGTTTTTTCTAAACTAATCTCTGAGGATGACGACTAGATTCGAATCTCTTTCTAACCTCCCATACGCGTTCTGGGTTAAAAGTGCGGTCCTTCAAAATCCTCTCCCCTGGAGAGCGAGACACCGCGACCCGGTATATCACGAACTTTCATGAGGCGAGGCTTTTATGGAGGCCGACTACTACATTAACCTATAATTTGACATTCAAAGGGTAAGATTTAAACCTTTTGGCTATCTTTTTGTTACTTTAACAATAGATAAACCGAGATAAAATGGATTTACAACTTCCTAAAAGCGAATACCCAAGAGTAGTGATTGTAGGCGGAGGATTTGGCGGGATTGAATTAGCTAAAAGATTAAAAAATAAACCGTTTCAGGTGGTTATGTTGGATAAACACAACTACCATACTTTTCAACCGCTACTCTATCAGGTTGCTACAGGTGGTTTAGAGGCAGATTCAATCGCTTTTCCGCTGCGCAAAATTTTTAAGGGGCAAAAAAACATCGTATTTAGGGTAACCAAAGTAACCTCGGTAAATGCGAGCGAAAACTGCCTGATAACCGATATCGGAAAGGTAAGCTACGATTACCTCGTAATTGCAACAGGTTCAACCAGTAATTTTTTCGGCAACAAAGAAATTGAGGCCAATTCTATGCCGATGAAATCAATTCCGGAGGCATTGGATTTAAGAAGCCTTATTCTTCAAAATTTCGAAAAATCGTTGATTGAAAAGGATTTAAACAAAAGAGATGCCTTATTAAACTTTGTTGTGGTGGGTGGTGGACCTACAGGCGTAGAAACCGCCGGTGCCATTGCAGAGCTTAAAAAACACGTAATTCCGAACGATTATCCAGAAATGGATTTGAGTAGGATTAACATTTACCTCATCGAGAACTCGCCAGAATTGCTTGGGCCAATGTCGCCGCAGGCACAAAAGAAATCAAAAGAATTTTTGATTGAGATGGGTGTTCAGGTAATGAACGAAACCAGGGTACTGGGTTATGATGGGAATACACTCTTATTGCAGGATAAAGCGCCGATTTTAACCTCTACCGTAATTTGGAGTGCTGGCGTTAAAGGCGAAGTGTTGCCGGGCTTAGATCAGGCTGAAATCGTTCGCGGAGGAAGATTGAAAACCGACACCCAAAACCTGGTTGTGGGTTATAAAAATGTATATGCCATTGGTGATGTCGCCGCAATTATTACCGACGATACACCTAACGGCCACCCCGGCGTTGCCCCGGTTGCCATTCAGCAAGGACACCAACTGGCTAAAAACCTGGTTCATATTGCCGAAAACAAACCTTTAGAGCCATTTAAGTATTTCGATAAGGGATCCATGGCTACCGTTGGAAGGAACAGGGCCGTGGTTGACATTGGTAAAATTCACTTTCAGGGAATTTTTGCCTGGTTTGCCTGGATGTTCGTCCACTTAATGACGCTTGTTGGTTTCAGAAATAAGATAATTGTATTTATAAACTGGGTTTGGAGCTATTTTAGTTACGATAGAGGCACACGACTCATCATCAGAACGTTTGCCAA
This sequence comes from Pedobacter endophyticus, assembly GCF_015679185.1. Taxonomy (NCBI): domain Bacteria; kingdom Pseudomonadati; phylum Bacteroidota; class Sphingobacteriia; order Sphingobacteriales; family Sphingobacteriaceae; genus Pedobacter; species Pedobacter endophyticus. The sequence goes on along the minus strand of NZ_CP064939.1, from coordinate 5,026,224 downwards.
AGACAGAAGTGTAGATTATAGGGCCGAGGTTCCCAGCGTTAAAGAAAATGTTAAAGCCTCGTAACAACTAAATAATGACCTATAAAACCCTCTCTCCAAATAAGAAAATTGCAATGGTTGCCCACGATCATCGGAAAGATGACCTAGTGAACTGGGCCCTGAGAAACAGAGACGCATTTATTGGCCACGAGTTACTGGCCACAGGAACCACCGGAAAACTGATAGAAGAACGTTTAAACCTACCCGTGCGCAAACTATTAAGCGGACCCCTGGGCGGCGATCAGCAAATCGGAGCGCTGATTGCCCAAGGCGAAATAGACGTTTTAATCTTCTTTTGGGATCCAATGGAGGCGCAACCGCACGATCCTGATGTTAAGGCGCTATTGCGAATCGGCATTGTATGGAATATTCCAATGGCCTGCGATGTAGCAACAGCGGATTTTTTAATATCTTCGCCTCATATGCAAGGAAATTACAAGGTAGCGTTGACCGACTACGACGAATACAAAAACAGAACATTTTAGTTCATTGGTCATTAGTTAATTGGTCATTGATCATTGGTCATTGGTCATTGGTAATTGCTTATTCTCCTTGCAAACTGCAAACTGCTAACTGCTAACTGCTAATTGTTAACTGCTAACTGCCAATTGTTCATCAACCTTTGTTCTTAACACTCGTCAATCGGCCTTTTGCCTAATAACCAAACAAATATGAGCCAAAACAAATTCAAGCTAGTTGAATGCCCCCGGGATGCGATGCAGGGACTGCACGATTTTGTTCCAACTAAATTAAAAGCAGCATATTTGAATCTATTACTGCAGGTCGGTTTCGATACGCTCGATTTTGGAAGTTTCGTATCTCCAAAGGCTATTCCGCAAATGGCCGATACCGTGCAGGTACTCGATAGCCTCGATTTAAGCAACACTTCAACCCAACTTTTAGCCATTGTGGCCAATTTGCGAGGCGCTCAAGATGCAGCCAAACATGAACAGATTAAGTTTCTAGGCTTTCCATTTTCGATCTCCGAAACTTTTCAACAACGCAATACGAACGCTAGCATTCAGCAATCGCTGGTAATCGTAGAGGAAATGCTATCACTCTGTGCAGCAAACAACAAAACCGCGGTGGTTTACCTGTCGATGGGTTTTGGAAATCCGTACGGCGACGAATGGAATTACGAGATTGTAGAAAAATGGGCCGATATTTTGGTTACCAAAGGTGTCGAAATTCTTTCTTTGGCAGATACTGTAGGCATTTCAACGCCTGAAAAAATACAAGAGATATTGCCTAAACTTATCACCAAATTTAGCAACACGGAGATTGGCATGCACTTACACTCCACTCCCGCCGAGCGTTTCGAAAAAATTAAGGCTGCTTACAGTACCGGCGTTAAACGAATAGATTCTGCTTTGAAGGGTTTTGGCGGCTGCCCTATGGCGGCTGACGATTTAACCGGAAATATTGCAACGGAAGATGTAATCGAATTTTTGAACTCAAAAGGCGAAAACCTAAACCTCAATATGGAAAAATGGCATGAGGCCATGGTATTATCAGCGAAGATATTCGGGTAATTCGCTGTTAGCCACAACGCACGACTATACTTATACTAGTCGTAGCGTCCCGCTACGACTTAAATTGTAAATTGGGAGGTGGAAGGTGCGTAGCGAGACGCTACGCCCAGATGAGGCAATGACATTTGCTTATCTACACCTTTTTCACCATTTTAAAATGCTGAATACCAGCCTCTTCAAATTGCTCCCCTTCCGCTACAAAGCCAAACTTCGCATATAAACTCATGGCATCTAACTGAGAATTTAGATAAATATAATTCGCATCTTCAGGCAAATCAGAAAGTGCTTCGGCAATTAACGCACGGCCTACCCCCTGCCCGCGGTACTCTTTTAGTACAGCAAAGCGCTCCAGTTTAAACCCCTGATCGGTTTTACGCCACCGGCAGGCGCCGCACGGCTGTCCGTTAAAGGTGGCCAAAAAGTGGATGGAAACATCTTCATTTTCCCATTCCAATTCCGGCGGACAGTTTTGCTCATCTACAAATACAATTTTACGTATTGCAAAAACTTGTTCTAATTCTTCCGGATGAATTACTTTTTGAACTTGTAAGCTCATTCTTTATTTTGTTTAAAGTGTTTATTTGATTTAACTTTTTGCTCGTTGAGCGCTTTGGCCACATCTATTGAGTGCGAACAATGAATATCGGCCTCTTTTTTGGCAAGCTCGGCAATAGTAACGTAAAAACTATGCAACTGGTCGAGGTCTTTTTCACTCAAATCTTCAATATCTACCATTCGGTTACTTGCGCCTTGCTGGGCCGCAATGAGTTCATTCAGTTTTAATTGAATCGCCTTGCTATCTTTATTTTGGGCTTTCTGGATTAAGAAAACCATCAAGAAAGTAATAATTGTTGTTCCGGTGTTAATTACCAACTGCCAGGTTTCAGAGTAATCGAATATCGGGCCTGTTACTGCCCACGTAATTACGGTGAGGGTGGCCAATATAAAAGCTACCGAGCTCCCCGTAAATTTGGTCGCTGCATTCGAAAATCTTTCGAAAAAATTGTTTTTTTTGGTGTCGGGTCTCGATTTCATGGTCGTATTTTGATCTGCTTAAATATAAAGAGAAAAACAACCAAAAGCGCCATAAGTTTTCAAACCTATGGCGCTTTTATAATGATCGAATGACTGATTTCCTGAATGATTGAATAAAAATTCAATCTAAAAAACCGTCAAAAATTACAATTTATCGTTTGCGTTAACGCAATTTAAATCTTCAAAAGCAACAGTTAAACGTTTAACAAATGCTTCTTCCGCTTTGCGTAGCCATACACGCGGATCGTAGTATTTTTTGTTAGGTTTATCATCGCCCTCAGGGTTACCGATCTGTCCTTGAAGATAAGCTTCGTTCTGTTTGTAATAACCTAAAATACCTTCCCAAAATGCCCACTGCATATCGGTATCGATATTCATTTTAATGGCACCATAAGAAATTGCTTCTCTGATTTCCTCTTGCGAAGAGCCCGAGCCACCGTGAAATACGAAGTTGATTGGTTTCTCGGCAGTTAAATTGAATTTTTCTTTGATAAAATCCTGAGAGTTTTTCAAAATCACTGGCTGCAATTTTACGTTTCCGGGTTTGTACACACCGTGAACGTTACCAAACGCCGCTGCAACCGTGAAACGAGGCGATACCTTGCTTAATTCTTCGTAAGCATAAGCCACTTCGCTAGGTTGAGTGTATAGTTTTGAGCTATCTACATCGCTGTTATCAACACCATCTTCTTCACCACCGGTAACACCCAGCTCAATTTCGATAGTCATATTCATTTTCGCCATGCGGGCAAAATATTTTGCAGAGATTTCCATGTTTTCTTCGATCGATTCTTCCGAAAGATCCAACATGTGCGATGAAAACAAAGGTTTTCCCGTTTCAGCGAAGAATTTTTCGCCATGATCTAAAAGGCCATCAATCCAGGGCAATAATTTTTTCGCGGCGTGATCTGTATGTAAAACCACTGCGACACCGTAGTGCTCTGCCAATAAGTGAACATGCTTAGCTGCCGATACAGCACCTAAAATACATGCCTGCAATTTTTCGTTATCTAAAGATTTACCCGCATAAAATTGTGCACCTCCATTAGATAATTGAATCATAACAGGCGAATTTACTGCCTTTGCAGTTTCCAATACCGCATTAACCGTGTTTGTACCGGTTACATTTACTGCTGGTAAAGCAAACTGATGTTTTTTAGCCTGCTCAAATAATTCCTGAACGGCATCTCCGTAAATTACGCCTTTGTAGCCTTTTAAACTCATCTCTTGTTAATTTTTATTAAGTCCGAAGTTATAAAAAAAAATAACATTTCAAGCTTTTGTAACAACAGAATTATTTGCCTAACAACCAAATAAGGGCTATTTAGTGTAATTAGCACATTATCCTTAGTGTAAAAAGAACACACTTAAGAAAATGACCAATTTACAATAATCAGTTATCAAACCCCGTCTGCAGGTAAAAAATAGCCCATAAGCTTTGCTAACCTGTTTAATTGCTGAGTAGGTTAATTGTTGAATTGCTATTATCCTTCGACTCCGCTCAGGATGACAATTGGTTGTTGCTGATTGGTTATGTTAATTGTCCTTCGACTCCGCTCAGGATGACAGTTGGTTGTTGCTGATTGGTTATGTTAATTGTCCTTCAACTCCGCCCAGGATAACAGTTGGCCGTTGCTAATTGGTTATTGTTAATTGCTAATTGGTAATTCTTTATGTTAATTTTATTTTTCGTTTCTTTGCAGTCCAATTCTTTAAAAAATTATGGCTTGGTTTAAAAGAGAAAATAAAGGTATCATTACCACAACCGAAGAGAAGAAAGAGGCACCTGATGGCGTGTGGAACAAATGTCCAAATTGTAAAAAACCGCTTCATCAGGCAGAACTGCAAGAAAACAAGTACGTTTGCCACTACTGCGATTATCACCTCAGAGTGGGATCTAAAGAATATTTCGAAGTTTTGTTTGATAACAACGATTTCAAGGAACTTTTTGCAAATTTAACTTCCGGTGATCCATTAAACTTTAACGATAACAAACCATACACCGAGAGAATTAAAGAAAGTCAGGCAAAAACAGGCTTAAAAGATGCCATTAGAGCTGGCGTGGGTAAAATCGACGGGCAAGATTTGGTTATTGCATGTATGGATTTTGCTTTCATCGGCGGTTCGATGGGCTCAGTTGTAGGCGAGAAAATTGCTCGCTCGATCGATTACAGTATCAAACAAAAAATTCCGTTTCTGATGATTTCAAAATCTGGCGGTGCCCGGATGATGGAGGCTGCATTCTCGTTGATGCAAATGGCAAAAACTTCTGCAAAGCTGGCCTTACTAAGTCAAGCGAAAATTCCATATATCTCACTCTTAACAGACCCCACAACGGGTGGTGTTACAGCATCTTACGCTATGCTTGGCGATATTAATATTGCAGAGCCAGGCGCTTTAATCGGCTTTGCCGGCCCAAGGGTAATTAAAGAAACGATTAAAAAAGATTTGCCAAAAGGTTTCCAGACATCAGAATTTGTGTTGGAACATGGTTTCTTAGATTTTATAGTCGACAGAAGGGCCATGAAAGCCAAACTTGGTGCTTTTCTTAAAATGATGCAAAACTAGTTATTGGTTAATTGGTTCACTGGTCAGTAGTTTAACGACAATTGGTTAATTGGTAATTGGTTATTGTTCCATTACAAAAGCAGGACTTGAATGACTTAGGTTATTTCAGTCCTGCTTTTTTTGTTTAGTCCTTTTTCCACACGCCACGGCGGCACACCAAACCAACTGCAACATTTCCATTAACATCGCCGCTTCTGCTAGCTAATTACTTAAATTGGCACTCACAAACCCTAAACTTATTATGAATAAAAAACTACTTTTTCCTGCCCTACTTTTGTTTACTTCGTCCGTTGCTTTTTCGCAAGACAAAAAGGTGATCGATAACATCGTTAAGGAAGTAAACGAAAACTCCCAATTAGAAAAGCTCGCCCACGAGCTTCTGGATGTTGTAGGACCGCGGTTGGTCGGATCGCCGCAAATGAAACAAGCGAACGACTGGGCGGTAAAAAAATACAGCGGCTGGGGCATCTCGGCTAAAAATGAGAAATGGGGCGAATGGCGTGGCTGGCAACGTGGCATTACCCACATTGATTTAGTTAGTCCCAGGTTAAGAACCCTTGAAGGAACGCAACTGGCCTGGAGCCCATCTACAAACGGAAAAGCGATAAATGCAGAAGCTATTGTACTTCCGGCGATAACCGATTCGGCGTCGTTTCAAAAATGGTTGCCCAATGTGAAAGGGAAACTGGTACTAATTTCTATGAACCAGCTATCGGGCCGCCCAGAGAAAAACTGGGAAGAATTTGCAACGAAAGACCTTTTCGAAAAGTACAAAAAAGAAAAGGCTGATGCAGCAAAAGCCTGGTTTGCCTCGATGTCTAAAACCGGATTAAATGCGAAAAATTTAGCGCTGGCGATCGAAAATGCGGGTGCGGCAGGAATTATCATTAACAACTGGTCGCAAGGATTTGGAGTAGATAAGATCTTCGGCGCCAATACCACGAAAATTCCTACACTGGATTTGTCGGTTGAAGATTACGGTCTTGTTTACCGCTTAGCAACAAATGGCGATAAACCGATGTTGAAAATTGAATCGGAATCGAAAGAATTGGGCGTAGTACCAACCTTCAATACGATCGCGGAAATCAAGGGAACGCAAAAACCTAAAGAATATGTCATGTTATCGGCACACTTTGACTCGTGGGATGGCGCTAGTGGCGCTACGGACAATGGTTCGGGAACAATTATGATGATGGAGGCCATGCGGATCTTAAAAAAGTTTTATCCTAACCCTAAGCGTACCATTTTGGTTGGCCACTGGGGAAGTGAGGAACAAGGACTTAATGGCTCAAGGGCATTTGTTGAAGATCACCCGGAAATCGTGAACAACTTACAAGCACTTTTTAATCAGGATAACGGAACAGGCCGTGTGGTTAATATCGGTGGACAAGGTTTTGCAAAATCAAAAGATTACATTACACGCTGGTTAGCGGCGGTACCAGACACAATTAAAAATCAAATTACAACGAGTTTTCCGGGAATGCCGGGCGCTGGCGGCTCTGATTTCGCTTCTTTTGTAGCCGCCGGGGCACTAGGTTATTCGTTAAGTTCTACCAGCTGGGATTATGGAACTTACACCTGGCATACTAACCGCGACAGCTATGATAAATTAGTTTTTGACGAGATTCGCAGCAATGTAATCTTAGCGGCAATAATGGTTTATATGGCTTGTGAGGACCCTGAAAAAACATCGACTGAGAAAGCTACAGATTTACCTGTAAACGAACGCACGGGCAAACCAGCAAGTTGGCCAGAAGCCAGAAAGGCAACCCGAAAAGGAGGCTTATAAAATACCAACAATTTAGACCGGCGCTCTCTAATGTCGATTGTATATTCCCTTATCAAATTAAAATGCGCATTGCTTTTAACCTCTCCCATTTAGCGTGGTTAAAAGCAATGCCTAAAACGTAAAGGCTACTCTTCCTTTTTCTGAAACTTGTAAAATAAATAGCCCAGGAAAGGCAAGATTAATACGCTTCCCAACAAAAGTGCAAGCCCCAGGCTGTAAATGGTCTTCTCAGGGCCCAATGTATTAAAAAGTGAGATTGTATCGCCATTTTTTAAGCGGATAAAATTTGGAAAGTGGGCATAGCTGATTGCCAGTAAGATCATGCTGACTTGAAACCCTGCCAAAATCCTTAAAACCTTGGTTTTTCCCTTTAGTAAAAGATACCAAAGTAAAATGAGGGATAAACTGGCCAATACGATGGCGCTCAACCCTACGGGATTTTTAAAAACCCAATCGATAAGCGGAATTTTATCTATCGCGGCAGCGATGAAAACCATTGCACCAAAAATTACCGCGGCAATGTTCATGTATTCTGCTTTCTTAATAAATCTGCGTTTATCATGTCCGTCGTCCGTTTCGCCGATAAGGTAAATCGCAGCTAAAAACCCACAAAGCGATACGGTGAACAAGCCTACGGAAACTGAAAACCAATTGAGCCAGCTAAAAACATAGGCAGACAGGAAATCATTGGCGTTGGTATCAATATGGCCAGAAATTACACTTCCGGCGATAATTCCTAAAAACAAGGGAGTTATAAAACTAGAATACCTGAAAATACGGTTATAAAGCCAGTGCATATCATCCTTAATGGCGTCGTAATGGCGGAAAACAAAGGCTGTTCCACGGGCAATGATTCCAATGAGCATGATGAGCAAGGGAATATGCAAATAAACAGACATCGTAGTGTAAATGTGCGGAAAACCCACAAAAAGAATTACAATGGCAATGATTAGCCACATGTGGTTGGCCTCCCATACGGGACCAATGGCGTGATACATCGTTTTTCGTGTTCTACTTCTGTTTTTTGCGGAAGTAAAGAGTTCAATTATTCCCGCCCCAAAATCTGCTCCGCCCAACAAAAAATAAAGCAAAATTCCCAAACATAAAAAAGTAATGACTACGTATTCCATAATTTTTAAGTATCAAGCGTTGAATATCAATTAGCGAGTAGCAAGTATGAAGATACAGAACGTTGTCTGTGCTCATCCTCTTTATTTGTGGTTAATATCCGGTTCAGCTGTTTTATCGTAAACATACGGCACCATTTTAATCTGGCGGTAAAGCAAAAATGCAACGACACCACTCAGCGAAAGGTAAATTGCCGAAAAAATATAAAATGAATAAGCAATTCCCGGCATGGGCGTAACGGCGTCGGCGGTGCGCATAATGCCATAAATTATCCAGGGCTGCCTGCCCACCTCGGTAACTGTCCAACCGGCTTCTAACGCAATATAACCCAGCGGAATGGCGAGCACAAAAAGTTTCAAGAGCCAGCGTTTGTTTAAAATCGATCCTTTACGTGCTAAGTTGAAGAAATAAATAAGCGAAATGATCATCAATAAGGTACCAATGCCCACCATCACCTGAAAGGCGTAATGAGTAATTGCCACCGGTGGATGCTCGTTCTCGGGAATCTGATCTAATCCTTTTACTTCGGCATCAAAATCGCCATGCGCCAAAAAGCTCAATGCGCCTGGTATCTTAATTGCAGCCGTTACCGTTTTTTCTTGTTCGTTTACAATACCACCGATTAACAGTGGCGCCGGCTTCTCAGTTTTATAAAGCGCTTCCATAGCGGCAAGTTTAGCAGGTTGCCTTTTGGCAACGTCTTTAGCCGATATATCGCCACTTAAGGGCTGCAACAATGCGCCAATACAAGCAAAAACGGCAGCTATTTTAAATGCTTTGAAATGAAATGCTTTGTTTTTATTCCTCAATATCATCAGCGCATGTACACCAGCTACTGCGAACCCGGTGGCCGTAAATGCCGCCAGGCACATGTGTAAGGCCTGGGAAAACCAAGCCTTGTTAAACATCGCCTGTATCGGGTCGATATTTAAATACTTTCCATCAACAAAATCGAAACCGGCCGGACTGTTCATCCACGCATTTGCTGCTACCACTAAAATGCCCGAGGCCAGCCCGCTTACGCCAACAACCATTCCGGTAAACCAATGGAACCATTTGTTCAGCTTATTCCATCCGTACAAGAAAAAACCCAGGGCTATGGCTTCAATAAAAAATGCTGTTCCTTCGAGCGAAAATGGCATCCCGAAAATCGGCCCGGCGTGTTCCATAAATTTGGGCCACAACAAACCCAGCTCAAATGATAACATCGTACCCGATACAGCGCCAGTAGCAAAAAATATGGCAACGCCTTTGCTCCAAGCCTTAGTTAAATTCTTATAAAGCTCGTTATCGGTTCTCAGCCATTTGTAATGCGATACTGCCATAAAAAACGGCATGACCATGCCGATACAAGAAAAAACAATGTGGAAGCCTAGGGATAAGGCCATTTGGGATCGTGCCGCTAAAAAGTCATCCATATCTGATGTTGGATTTGTGTAACACAAATATAGCAGATAACGACTTAGTTACCGGGCTCGAAACGAGCTAGTTTAGATTTATTTTAAATATAGAATGGTTATAAATTAGCTTTTTGTTTAGTTGTTGAATTGTTTTAATTGCTGAACTGTTTAATGGCCGGATTGTTTAATTGTTTAATTGCTAAATTGGTTAATGGTTCAACTTCCAACTAAGAAATTTGTCAGTGCTAATTGCAAATTGTAAACTGTAAACTGTTAATTGCTAACTGGTTATTAAAACTTTTTAACTTCCAATTGCTTATTGTCCATTGCTAATTCCCTTCAGCTCATCGTAAGCAGCGGTTAAGCTTCTTTGAATGCCATCACCCTGCCATTCGGGAGATTTTGGAATTGTAGTAGCCTTTAGAATTTCTTCCTTACTTTTTCCGGCTTTGATTTCGGCAGTAACATAGGCCATTAAATTTTGCAGGTATTCCTGATAGGCTTTTATATCTGTTTTGGTGCCTGTTACCTTTTCGGGATCGAGGCTATGGCCCCAGATAAACATGGTGTCGTTATCAAATTGATTCTGGATTTTATCAAGCGCAGTAATCCAGTTGCCAATGTGGGCACCGTTTTCTCTATCGATATAAGGGAACCTACGGTTAAACACTAAATCGCCTACATGAACGATATTGGCATTTTCGAAGTGATAAACAGCGTCGCCATTGGTATGGCCGGAACCGTAATAATAAGCACTGATTTTTTCTTCGCCAACCGGAGCCTTCCAACCCGTTCCAAAGGTGGTATCAGGAAGCAATTGCTTATCCAAATTATTGGCTTTCTCAGCACCTCTTTTCTGGTTCACCAGCGAATTCTGGTGTGCAACCACCTTTTCTGCCAAACCTTTAAAAGCAATGTTACCTGCGGTGTGGTCGCCGTGGTGATGAGTATTGATCAGATATTTGAAAGGCTTTTCGCCAAGTTTCTTCAGTTCATCAATTACATGAGGCGCGGAAGTTGGAAACTGTGCATCAACAACAACAAAGCCGTTCTTCGAATTTAGCCAGCCGATGGTTCCACCCTGCTCGGTAAAAATGCCGACGTTGTTTCTCAATGGTTTAAAGTTGTAAGCCCTCAGAATTTTGTTTTGGGCAAAAACGTCTGTCTTGTAAATCGATAACATGGCCATTGCCAAAGCCGAATTCCTGATAAAGTTTCTTCTTTCCATTTGAGATAAACTTAAAAAAGCCACGACAAATGCCGCGGCTTAAATTTAATAAATTATGTTCGTAAGTGCTGTGCCATCAATTATATCGATGAACCTGGCGTAGTACCCGGTTCGTGCCCAGGGCCTAGTGGATTGTTTTTTCGGTCCTTATCCTTTTCAAATAAGGTGGTACCCTGCTTAGAAGATTTATTATTATCTAAAGAATCGTGTTCCCTAACATCTTCAACTTTGTTATCAAGTAACTCATTCTCGATAACCTTTCCTTGTTCTTTATCTTTATTATTTTCCATGGCTATTTGATTTTGTATACATAAAGAACACGCAACAAACAATATTGTTTTAGCCGTTATTTAGGTAGGTATTTTACAAAATCGTTCCTGGTCCTCTCCGAAGAAAAGACATGAGCAATTGCGCTTAAAACAAATTACAACATTGCGCCTGGCAATTTTTTAAGCTCGTGTATGCAGCCAAACGAATTAAATTTTCGTTTATGAATTTTGTTGAAGTGGTGCGATGATTCAAATGAAAATGGATTTAAAATAAACTTGTAAATGTGTTTTCTATCCATTTTTAACCGTGCTTCTATTTCGGGCTGTTCGGGGTCGGGTGTAATTTCATAGTCTTCCATAGCGATTAAAATTATAAGAAGCAGTTACGCTTCTCTGTGGTAAATAAATTTAAGACGAATAGCCGTTGGGCCGCAATTAAATAGCCAAAAAGCTGCTGTAAATTTGCTTAACCTTATACCGGAGGTGCTAATAAGGTTTCGTTGAGGACCGTGATCGTATAGGCATTTGCAGACTGCCTTTCTCTTAATTAAATTTAAGAATAAGTTTCGAGATTTGCAACATTTTTTTTAGGGCAAGTTACCGGCTGTTTATTTTAAACGAAGTAACCAATCAGTTGGCATTTAACAACAAAAAAAGCCAATTTGGAAATCCAAATTGGCTTAATTAATTGAGACATTTTCTTAAATCACTGTTCCGCTTGGCAAAACAGCGCCTTTTTTAATTACCACAATACCATCTTTAACGGTATAGAGTTCAAAGTCGCCATCTTCCAAATGCGGACCGCCGTTTATTTTCACATCGTTTCCGATGCGGCAGTTTTTATCGATGATGGCATTATTGATGTAACACCTGTCGCCAATGCCAATGAGCGAATTTCCTTTGCTTGTTTCAAGCTCAATTTCCTCGAGCGTTTGATAACGATCGCTACCCATTACATACGCGTTTGTTACTACGGTATGTTTGCCGATACGAGCCCTGATACCCAAAACGGCATGCTCAATTCTGCTGGCCTGAATAATACAGCCCTCGGCAATAATTGCTTTTTCTAAGGTGGTACCCGAAATTTTCGATGGCGGTAACATCCTCGCCCTGGTAAAAATAGTATGGTTACTATCAAACATGTTAAACTTCGGAATCTCGTCGGTTAAACCCAGGTTTGCCTCAAAAAACGATGAAATATTACCAATATCTGTCCAGTAGCCCTCGTATTGATAGCTTAAAACGCGGCTTTGAGTAATTGCTCTTGGTAAAATCTCCTTGCCAAAATCTTTTTCCTCCTCGTTTTCGTTCAAAATATTGATCAAATACTCGCGGTTGAACACATAAATCCCCATCGAGGCCAGGAAATTTCGGCCTTCGGCCTGCATTTCTTCCCCTGTATCCGAGGTCCAGTTTTCCAGGCCCGTTTTTGGCTTTTCGGTAAACGACGTAATCATGTTCTCATCGTCGGCCTTTAAAATACCGAAATCAGTAGCATCTTTTGCCGTTACGGGAATGGTACCAATGGTAATTTCTGCGTTTGCCTCAATATGCTTTTCGATCATATCCTTAAAATCCATCTGGTACAATTGGTCGCCAGATAAGATTAAAATGTAATCGAACTCGTGTGAAACAATGTGGTGCATACATTGGCGCACGGCATCGGCCGTTCCCTGGAACCAGCCAGCGTTCTGCACCGTTTGTTCGGCCGCAAGGATATCAACAAAAGCCGTACTAAAATGGCTAAAGTGATACGTGTTTTTAATGTGTTTATTTAGGGATGCTGAATTAAATTGTGTTAACACAAACATTCGGTGGATGCCTGAATTGAGGCAATTTGAAATTGGGATGTCTACCAACCGATATTTACCAGCAATTGGAACTGCCGGTTTAGAACGTGTTTGTGTAAGTGGCGATAATCTAGATCCCTGGCCACCGCCAAGGATAACGCCTAAAACTTTGTCAGTCATGTTTAAGCTTATTTTAAAATTTGGTATAACTCTATGTAATTCGTTGCTGCCCTATCCCACGAGTGGTCTATCTTCATCATCGTTTTGCGCACAGCCTTAAAAGCCTTTTTATCATTATATAAATCCACCGCACGGTTTATTGCATGTGTAACGTCCCAAACGCTCGCCTGGTCGTGGCAAAGGCCAAAGCCTCCATCGCCAATATCAACCACCGTGTCTCTCAATCCGCCAACCCGCCTTACAATGGGTACCGTTCCGTACCTTAAGGCATAAAGCTGGTTTAGGCCGCAGGGCTCAACCCTCGATGGCATCAGCAGAAAATCTGCGCCTGCATACATCTCGTGAGAGACCTGTTCGTTATAACCGATATAGGCGTTATACTTTCCGCCGAAAACATCTTTCAACTGGTTTAACCTGCCCTCAACCCAATTTTCGCCCGATCCGAGTACCAAAACATTAATGCGATCGCCATGTTGCTGTAAAGCGCTATAAAAGATATCTGGTAATAAATCGGCTCCTTTTTCATCAACCAACCTGCCGATAAAAGTGAACAATGGCTTAGAAGAGTCTAGTTGAAAAACATCGCACAAAGCTCTTTTGTTTGCCTCTTTCCCTTTTTCTACTGTTTTTAAATTGTAATTCTTGTTCAGCATCTGGTCCGTTGCCGGGTCCCAAACCTCGTTGTCTATTCCATTTAAAATTCCGGCAGATTTCCAGCGCTCCTGGCGCAGCAAACTTTCGAGGCCGCGGGCGTTGCTCATCATCTCTTCGAGGTAACTCGGCGAAACCGTAGTAACCCGCCATGCGCATTTTATAGCTGAGGCCAACGGATTAATGGCATCATCCCAGCCCAGCAAGCCGCCTTTCCATAAATCGAAAGCGGGAATGTAATACAATTTCTCCCAGCCAAACTGCCCCTGGTATTGCGCATTATGGATCGTTAAAACAGTAGGCACCTTGCTGATGGGCGCATATTTTAAACAATTTGAAACCATAAATGGAATCAGCCCGGTATGATGATCGTGGCAGTGGATAACGTCTGGACGATGTTCCCATTGCACTATCCAATCCAAAGCAGCAATCTGGAAAGCTACAAAACGCTCCGTATCATCGCCATAACCGTAAACACTCGGTCTATCGGTAAGCCCTTGAATATGAACCAGAAATAGATCAAAACCCAGTTTGTTTGTTTTCTCTCGTAAAATGCGATAGGGAAAATGATGATTTCCGTAGTTTGACCAGGCGTCGTAAACGACCTCGAACTCGCTTTCGCGAATAAATTTGGTGTCGTAAGCCGGGATAACTACCTTGCCAATGTGGCCTACTTTATTTTGGTATTTTGGTAATGCCCCAACAACATCAGCTAAGCCACCAACCTTAGCCGCAGGGTAACACTCAGCGCTTATATGTATAATTTCCATCAAATATTTGGTGTAGATAACTTTGTTAAGATACTAATTGTTTTCCGATTTTGAAAGATTTTTGCATTAATTTTGATGCTGTTTTTAGATTTTACAGAACTGCACAATTTGTTTACCCAGGGCAAAGATTATTTTTTTGAAAGTGAAATCTTAGCGCTCCTTTGCCGGTTGCAGTCCTGCTTTTTGCTATAATCTTTTCTTGCGATTGGTAGGCCCAACCGATCAGTATTGCAACCTAAAAAAGTATTTCCGCTTCAATCAGGCTTATATATGAAGTGCATTGCCGCGAAAACAAAAAAAGCCGCCGAATTTTAATCAGCGACTTCACAACAAAAGCAAATATATAATTTAATAAACCCTAATATTCGTTGGCAATAACCTCATAAAAATCTTTAATAGGCTGAAACTTGGGATGAAGTGAAACAACATCGCCGAATACAAGCAGTGCAGGCGCCTTAATGTTTTTATCTTCAACAACTTCGGCAATGGTATCAACGGTTCCGACAGCAATTTTTTCTTCGGGTGTAGAGCCGTTTTGAATAACGGCAACGGGTAACAAGCCTTTATTTTCGGACTGAAAGATCTCGGCGATTTCCTTTACCCTTGCAATGCCGTTTAAAACAACAATTGTAGCTCTGGTTTTTGCAGCGATATACAAATCATCAGAAATTTCTCCTTTTGAATTTGTTCCCGTCACCGCCCAGAAGCTTTCGCTAAGGTCTTTATAAATCATCGGAATTTTCTGCAGACTCGGCGCACCTGTAGCGCTCGAAATGCCGGGAATAATCTCTGTAGGAATGCTATACGATTCGGCAGCATCGATCTCCTCATACCCTTTCGCAAAGAAAAAAGGATCGCCGCTTTTTAATCGAACCACATGCCCATAATTTAAGGCATAATCAATAATGAGCTTGTTAACCGCCTCTTGCGAAAAATCTTCGTCGTCGGTGCGTTTGCCTACGTATACTTTGGGAATATCATCTGCTGCATGAGCCAGTAAAGCTTCGTTCACATTGGCATCGTACAATACAACATCCGCCGTTTTTAATGCTTTAACACCTTTCAAACTAAATAAATCCGGATCGCCAGGACCAGCACCTATTAGCGTAATTCTGGGCTCAATGTTCGCTTTCTCTACTTTACTTAAAATCATATCAGAAAATATTAGCTCGTTTTCTCTTTATTAATTACACAAATATATAAAGTCTATAGAATTTGTAGTAATTTATTTCAAAATAAATTGCAGATAGAACTTTGGTGAAGAAAAACCTGCCGCTGAAAAAGTCTTAGCGAGACGCTAACAATGCTATTAAGTTAAGGATAAAACGAAAAATATTGTCATCCTGAGCATTTCGACTACGCTCAATACAGGCTTAGTCGAAGGACAGCTATTTTTCGTTTTATCCTATAGAACGGGTCTTCGACTAAGCCTGTATTGAGCCTTTCGTCTAGAGTTTATCTTGAGCGTAGGCGAAAGGCTCAAGATAAACTCCAGTCGAATGCTCAGATCCGATAGCTATCGGATGACAATTGACAAGCTTAACTTAATAGCATTGGAGATGCTAAGACTAGTATGGGTGAGGTTATTGCATCATTTACAAGGAACTTCTTCAAAAGTAAATTTACCTGCTTCATAGTTAATCGGCTTACCTTTAACGAAGTACGAGCGGCCCAATGTGGTTTCAATTTGCCCCACGCCCATTATCAGCTTACCGTCTTTCTTTAAAAATGCCAACGGATTGGTGAATGCTCTTGTAGTGTCTCCGCCAGTGTTAAAACGGTAATCGACTAATAAAGTGTCGCCGTGAAACTTACCATCAATTTTCCCATTGTTTTGCGGCTTTTCTGCATATTTGACTAAAAGTGAGCCGGTAATTTTCCCCGATGCCATGGTTTTAACGATCATTGCTGCACTATCTTTCTCGAATGATGAAGCATAGCACGTTTCACTAATTACAGAATCTTTTTTTGCATTTTCAGCTTTTTTATCTGATGAGTTGCAAGCGTAGAAGAACGGAAAAGCAGCAAAAGCGAGGTAAACAGAAATTTTATTCATAGTTTAATTTTTAGGATTAAGAATTTTAGATAGTATAAATATGATGAAAAAACCTCAGAGTTTCCATAATAAAGGTCTTCATCCTCTCCGGAGTTTATTTTTTATGAGGCTATATGACCGAGAATTTTCAGCCGCCTTAACCAACTGGTTGGAAGGCCAACTACGAACGGTCGTCATTCCCAATTTAGTTGGGAATCCTAAAGCGAAAGAATGGCTTTAGCTTGCATTAATCCCGAAGTTTCGGGACCGCCTGCGCTGCAAAGACGGCAAGAATATAAACATCACCCACATTGATTTTTTCGCTAGAAAATTAAAACTCAGGATGACAGGAAAAAAACTTAAGAAAGAAAAACGGGGCTATCGTTTTCGATGCCCCGCTGAAGTTTTCCAAAGGAATCCTTTGTAGCGTTCACTCTAAAATTAGAGTTTTCATATGATATTTGGTTACGGTTCTTTCTGAGTTTGCCAAAAACATCTTCCAGTCATCGTTTCCAATTTACTCAACTGCAGCTCTGAACATCAAGGCACCTACGGTTAAATTGGTGCGGCTATCAATCAGGATCGCTGATCCGTTTGCCCTGTTTTCGTCGTACAAATCGAACGCTAAGGCATCAGCAGTTTTAACGATTACCCGGCCAATGTCGTTCAATTTGAATTCGTCAGCGGGGTGCTTTTCTAACGTATTAATATCTACTTTGTGCAAAATCTCGCTGATTTTACATTTGGTTACCTTGCTGTTATGTTGAATGAGGTACATAATCGAAGTATCTAAGGCACGGCTGTCCATCCAACATAAATCGGCCTCAATTAGTTTCGATTCTTGTGGCACGGCAGATGCATTTACGATGGTATCGCCCCGGCTAATGTCTACATCATCTTTTAAATGAATGGTTACCGACTGGCCTGCGTGTGCCGCGTTGGGCGCCTGATCAAAAAACTCAATCTTCTCGATGGTTGAACTGGCACCAGACGGCAATACCGTAACTTTATCGTTGAGGTTAAAGGTACCGCTCAGTACGCGACCTGCATAACCACGATAATCGTGCAAATCGTCGGTTTGAGGGCGGATCACCCATTGAACGGGCATCCGTGCCAACTGCGATTTATCTAAGTTATCGGTATCTACTTTTTCTAAAAAGTGCAGCAAACTCTCGCCCTGGTACCAAGCCATCCGATCAGAGTTTTGAACAATGTTATCGCCCTTTAACGCACTAACGGGAATAAAATTTACATCGGCAAGTTTAAGTTGTTGGGCCAACACTTTGTATTTATCGATGATGGCGTTGTACACTTCTTCGCTGTAACCAACCATATCCATTTTGTTGATGCAAACTACGATATGTTTAATCCCCAAGAGCGATACCAGATACGAATGGCGAATAGTTTGCTCTACTACGCCGTTTCTTGCGTCGATAAGAATAATGGCCAGATTTGCTGTTGAGGCGCCTGTAACCATATTTCGGGTGTACTGGATGTGGCCCGGGGTATCGGCAATAATAAATTTGCGATTTGCGGTTTGAAAGTATTTGTAAGCTACATCAATGGTGATACCCTGCTCGCGTTCGGCCCGTAAACCGTCGGTTAAAATGGCTAAATCGATGGTTCCATCGTCGTTTTTGCGGTTAGAGCTTTGCAAGGCTTCCAACTGATCGGCTAAAATGGAATCGGTATCATATAACAAACGGCCGATTAAGGTGCTTTTACCATCATCTACGCTGCCTGCTGTAAAAAATTTTAATATGTTCATAACTAATAATGATTGAATGAATGAGGGATTGAATGTGAATGACTCCGGACTCAGAACTACAGACTCAAAACTAAAAATACCCTCCCTTTTTCCTGTCTTCCATTGCGGCTTCCGAAACTTTATCGTCCATGCGTGCGCCACGCTCAGATATTTTCGAAGCACTTATTTCGGAGATGATATCATCAATCAAAACTGCTTCTGATTCTACCGCAGCGGTACACGACATATCGCCTACGGTACGGAAACGCACTTGTTTGCGAAACACGATATCCTCTTCATCCATATTCAGAAATGGCGATGCGGCCATTAACTGCCCGTTTCGGGTGATCACTTCTCGCTCGTGAGAGAAGTAGATGCTTGGCAATTCAATGTTTTCCCGGCGGATATAATTCCAAACGTCTAACTCTGTCCAGTTGCTGATCGGAAAAACACGAACATTTTCACCTTTGTGAATTTTACCGTTGTAAATATTCCAAAGTTCTGGCCGCTGGCGTTTTGGGTCCCACTGGCCAAATTCATCACGAACGGAAAAAATGCGTTCCTTGGCCCTGGCTTTCTCCTCGTCTCTGCGTGCGCCGCCAATACAGGCATCGAATTGGTGTTTAGCGATGGTATCTAACAGGGTAACTGTTTGTAAGGCATTTCTGCTGGCATTTTTACCTTTTTGCTCTACTACTTTACCTTGATCGATAGATTCCTGAACTGAGCCAACAATTAATCTTTCGCCGATTCTCTCGATCATTTTATCGCGATAATCGATCGTTTCCTGAAAGTTGTGGCCGGTATCTATATGAACTAAAGGAAAGGGAAATTTCCCCGGACGAAAAGCTTTTTCTGCCAAACGAACTAGCGTAATGGAATCTTTTCCGCCTGAAAATAATAACGCCGGTTTCTCAAATTGTCCCGCAACCTCACGTAAAATGTGAATGGCCTCGGCCTCAAGCTCATCTAAGTAATCAAAATTATATGTACTCATTTATTAATTTTTGAATGATTGTTTTATTGAAGGATGGAATGATTGGATGAGCGAATGATTGAATGATTGAATGGGACATTCAGCTCATGCGTTTCTGATCATTACCTTTCTTATCTTCAATTTGTTATATCATTTGTTATTTTTTTTCATCTCATTATCGCGAGGGATCGCTTTGTTACTACTTGGCGCATCGTTACAAACTAGCCCCTCTGGTGTGGCGAGGGCTTTTCGCTTTAGCTTTGCTCACTACCTTCGGACTTCCTGACTTCGGATTTTTTCCTCTTAGTCGTTAAGCTTTAATCCTCCCCCTGCCCCCTCCAAAGGGGGACACCCCTCACAGTTCGCTATAACTTTCGCTTAGACTCTGCTCACTATCTTCGGACCTCCTGACTTCGGACTTTTTCCTTTTAGTCGTTAAGCTTTAATCCTCCCCCTGCCCCCTCCAAAGGGGGACACCCCTCACAATTCGCTATAACTTTCGCTTAGACTCTGCTCACTACCTTCGGACTTTCGGACTTCCTGACTTCGGATTTTTTCCTCTTAGTCGTTAAGCTTTAATCCTCCCCCTGCCCCCTCCAAAGGGGGACACCCCTCACAGTTGGCTATAACTTTCGCTTAGACTCTGCTCACTATCTTCGGACTTCCTGACTTCGGATTTTTTCCTTTTAGTCGTTAAGCTTTAATCCTCCCCCTGTGCCCTCCAAAGGGGGACACCCCTCACAGTTCGCTATAACTTTCGCTTAGACTCTGCTCACTATCTTCGGACTTTCGGACTTCCTGACTTCGGACTTTTTCCTTTCAACCCTCTGCCTTTACGCCTTCCGCCTCTGTAGCGTGCAACCCGCATTCTTTTTTGCTTTGGTCTTCCCACCACCATCTGCCGGCCCTAAAATCTTCGCCGGGTTGTACCGCTCTTGTACATGGGGCACAGCCGATGCTCGGAAAGCCTTTATCGTGCAAGGTATTGTAAACGATGTTATTTTCTTTGATATAGCTTTTCACATCGTCTAAAGTCCAGTCGAAAATTGGGTGAAATTTTATCAACTGGTTTCCCTCATCCCATTCCAGATCGTGCATATCCTCGCGGTTTGCACTTTGTTCGGCCCTGATTCCTGTTATCCAAATCTCATTGCCTTTTAACGCTCTTTTCAGCGGTTCAATTTTGCGAATATAACAGCATTCTTTTCTATTCTCAACAGATTCGTAAAAACTATTTGGGCCTTTGGTATTCACCATTTCCTGCGACAGTTCATTTTGCGGATAATAGGCATGAATGGGCTTGTTGTACACTTCGAGCGTACGGTTCCAAACATAATAGGTTTCTGGAAATAATCGCCCGGTTTCCAGCGTAAACACTTTGATCGGGATATCATTTGAAAAAATCAGGTGTGTAATGGCCTGATCTTCCCAGCCAAAACTAGTGGAAAAAATGATTCTCCCGGCAAATTTATCGGCAAGATATCTTAGTTTTTCTATTGTATTTAAACCTTGAAGTTCGGTTTTAAGCTCCTCTACTCCCATCACTAAATTAATTTTAAAACAAACATGACTACACTGCGCAAACTTACAATCATTACGATAAACCCAACGGCTACCATAATCGTTTTTGCAGAAATTTTATTTGAAACTCTTGCGGCTATTGGTGATGCGATGGCACTACCGACAATCAGGCCCAAAACCGCTTCCCAATGCTTACCGCCCAACATGGTAAAAAATGTTAGGGAACTGAGGGTGGCGATAAAAAACCTGCTGATTTTAACTGTTCCGAGCGAAAATAAGGGGTGGCGTCCGCCTGCAATCAAGCTCGATAATACGATAGAACCCCAACCCCCGCCGAAAGCTGCATCGATAAAGCCGCCCACGAAGCCCAAAAAGCCAATTCTTTTGATTTTTTGATCTGCCCGTTTTCTTTTAACATTAAACGCTTTCATTAAAATTACACCGCCCAAAAAGAGGGTATAAATAGCCACAACGGGCTTTACATAAGAACTGTAATGCTCTAACGACGACAGAATGAAAGCCCCTAACACTGCACCAACAATTGCCGGAATAATTAGAATCCTAAACAATTTCCAGTTTACGTTGCCCATGCGGTAGTGCATCCAACCGGCAATTCCGTTGCTCATTACTTCTGAAATGTGGATGGCCATACTGGCCGAGGCCGGTGGCAAGCCCATTGCCAACGAAAATGAGGCGGTGGTTACGCCGTACGACATGCCAATGGCACCATCTATAAGGGCAAATACAAAACCTGCACCCAAAAACCAGTAAAAAAGCGGATCGATATTGATTAAAAAGGCCTGAAATTCGGGCTCTTTATGCCATAGCGATAAGCCGATGGTACCGATAAGTAAAACTGATGCTATCCAAATTAACCATTTAATGTTGCGCTCGGCAAAGGTTTTAGGACGGGGATTGATTAAGCTTTCTGTTACCTTGTTCAGCTTTCTAACTTTAGCCGAAAAATCGCCATTTAGGGTTTGGCGCAGAGCGCTCATATTTTGCAAAGTTTCATCCAGCTCGTGCGGAATGCCCTCATTTAAAATTTGCTTCAATCGCTTTGCAATGGTCGGCGATTTGCCGTTTGTAGAAATAGCGATCTTTAAATCGCCCCTTTGCACGATAGAACCTAAATAAAAGTCGCACAAATCGGGTTTATCGGCCACGTTGATTAGCAATCCTTTTTGATGGGTTACGGCTCTAATTTCTTCGTTTAAGATGTAGTTATTTGTAGCCGCAAAAACGATGTCGATATTTTCGAGATCAGCTACATCAAAGCTTTTCTGCCTTACTTTTATGTTGGGGTAATCTGCTATGAGTGTATAAACCTCCGGCGAAATAATTTCGGCAACAATGGTAATTCGGGCATGGCGACTGTTGTTTACAATTGCCGTTAATTTTTCGAGGCCAATATTTCCTGCACCAATTAATAATGTACGCAGCTTGTTCAGTTTTATAAAAACCGGAAAAAGCTGATTGCCTTTCTCTTCATCAGAGAGGTAGGCGGCATCATCGGGCTGGTTAGGCAATACTTGCATATTGTTTTACTAAGTTTTTAAATGAAGGATGCAGGGAAACAACTTCGCCAAAAATTAGCAGTGCCGGGGCCTTAACTTCTTCTTCCTTAGCGAGGGCCTCGATAGTTTCAACTACGCCGACAACCAATTTTTCATCGGCCGACGATCCGTTTTGAACCACGGCTGCAGGCAAATTGTGCTTTCCTGCTGCTTTAAAGATCTCAACAATTTTCGGTAGTTTTTTCAGTCCCATTAAAACGAGAACGGTAGCACTGGATTGCGCTGCCTGATAAATATCGTTAGAAACTTCTCCTGAGGTTGTAGTGCCTGTAATTAC
Source organism: Pedobacter endophyticus (assembly GCF_015679185.1). Taxonomy (NCBI): domain Bacteria; kingdom Pseudomonadati; phylum Bacteroidota; class Sphingobacteriia; order Sphingobacteriales; family Sphingobacteriaceae; genus Pedobacter; species Pedobacter endophyticus. The sequence continues at coordinate 5,003,712 of NZ_CP064939.1, read as the reverse complement.
CCAAAAGCTTTCGCTCAACCCGCGATGGGTTACGGGAATTTGCTGCAGGCCGGGAACGCCGATTGAACTCGAAATGCCCGGAATAACATCAACAGGAATGCTGTACGATGCCGCGTAATCCAACTCTTCATATCCTCTGCCAAAAACAAACGGGTCGCCGCCTTTTAAGCGCACAACGTGCCCGTAATTGAGCGCATAATCAATCATTAATTTGTTGATGGTTTCTTGCGGATACGAGTGTTCGCCGGAGCGTTTGCCTACGTAAACCTTAATTGCAGCTGCAGGCGCATGCTCCAATAATGCCTCGTTTGTTAATGCATCGTACAAAACTACATCTGCAGCTTGCAAAGCCTTAACACCCTTTAACGTCAACAAATCCGGGTCGCCAGGACCAGCGCCTAAAAGTGTAATTCTTGATTCTTTATTTTTATTAACCATGTTCTTTTTCTAATTATTGAATTTTGAATGAGTGAATGATTTTGAGTATACCGCCCTTCGACTCCGCTCAGGGTGACATGCTTTTATTTGTTCTTCATCCTACCACTCCCTCATTCATTCTATCATTCTATCATTCACTCCATTCTATCATTCACTCATTCTCTCACCCAATCTGCTACCCCTTTACCAGCGTTCCTCTTTTCTCTTTAATTTGATTCAAAAATTCTTCCGCCTGAGCGAAATAGGTTTTGGCAAATTGTTCTGTTGGCTCGTTTTTATTGATCTGCAATACCAAATCCGAAAAGTTGGTAGGCAATTTAAATTCTCCTGTTTCTACGTAGTTGTTATCAAATTCGCGAATTACGCCAACCTGTGTGCTGCTGTTTACACCTTTATCTAAAAGCAACGATTTTGCTGCGCTAACAAAGGTGCTGTAAGTATGGTAAATGGCATCGGCATAAGCGCCTTTTTCTAAATTTTGTTTTGCCCAATCGAATTTTTCGTCGGCTTCTAAAAGCAGGGTTGCAACCAAATCGATTACTACACCTGCACATTCGCCAACACCAATTGCGGTTGCAAACTGTTCAACATGGCCCCAATCTACAAACTCATCTTGCTGAAGGTTGGTTAAATCGGCCAAAGGCTTTAGCAACTGATAAAAATGGTCTTTACCCTTTCTGTCGTAATATTGATGGAAATTTTCGTCCTCCAGGTTATTGTCTTTAAAATCGTTCAGAATGAAATGCAAAACGCTGGTGGCTCTTTTTGATGGCACTTTAATTACGCGTTCGGCCACACGGCCCACACCGTTTCCAACCGTTCCGCCGCCAAGCATTACCTGCACAGCGGGAACAACTTTTCCTTCTGCTTTTACGGAGCTTCCATGGAAACCTATTTCGGCCAGGCCGTGCTGACCGCAAGAATTCATGCAGCCGCTAATTTTGATCTTAATATTTTTTTCGTAGATAAACTCCGGGAAATCGGTATAAATTACATCTTCCAAAACCTCGGCCAGCGTCATCGAATTAGAAATACCCAAATTACAGGTATCTGTTCCGGGGCAAGTGGTAATATCGGCTAAACTATCGAAACCGGCGGTGGTAAAACCAATTTTATTTAGGGCCACGTACAATGACGGCAGGGCTTCTTCGCGAACAAATTTTAAAAGTAATCCCTGATTTTGTGTAATCCTGATCTCATCGGCCACGTAAGGTCTAATTGCCTCTACAAAAGCCCTTGCTTTATCGGTTTTAATGTCGCCAACCTGAACTTTAACGTACACGGAGTAAAAACCGGCTTGTTTTTGCTCCACCACGTTTGTTGCCGACCAGTGTTTATAGTGTGTTTCATTCAAAATATCTACCGGAGCGTAAGCTTGCTCTTGCGGCAAAGCAGGTTGAGGAACGGTATCTCTATCAATTTTAAAGCTTTTAACCTTATTTGCGGTACGCTCTTCGGCAACAAGGCGTAAAACCTCTTCTAAACCTAGCTTTTGAACCAAATATTTTAAACGGGCCTTATTTCTATTGGTACGTTCGCCGTAACGATCAAACACCCGTAAAACCGATTCGGTAAAGGGAATAATCTGGTCTTCGTGCAAAAATTCGTACACCGGACTTGCCAAGAAAGGTTGTGCACCCAAACCACCAGCAAACAACACCTTAAAGCCACGCTCGCCATCGGCATTAATTTTCGGAATAAAACCTAAATCGTGTATATAACTAAATGCTGTGTCTTTATCGCTTGATGAAAAAGAAATTTTGATTTTTCTTCCCATTTCCTGACAAATCGGGTTACGCAAAAAGTACTTAAAAGTAGCGTGTGCGTAAGGCGAAACATCAAAAGGCTCGTCTATATCAATACCAGAGTTTGGCGATGCGGTTACGTTACGAACGGTATTTCCGCAGGCTTCGCGAAGTGTGATGTCATCTTGCTCTAACTTTGCCCAAAGCTCCGGCGTGCGGTCTAAGCTTACATAATGCAACTGAATATCCTGACGGGTGGTTAAGTGCAGGTTTCCGCTTCCGTACTCATCGGCAATATCGGCAATACGCAACAGTTGCTTAAAGGTCACTTTTCCGAAGGGCAACTTAATGCGGATCATTTGAACGCCGGGTTGCCTTTGCCCATACACGCCACGTGCTAAACGTAAACTCCTAAATTTCTCATCGTGAATGGTTCCATCGCGAAAAGCCTTAATCTTATTCTCTAAATCGATAATGTCTTGCTCAACAACCGGATTTTCGAGTTCTGTTCTGAAACTTTGCATATTGTTTTGTTAGCTTTATTCTAAAAATGCCTCTCTTATCACTGAGAAGCATCCAACGTTTACACCAAATAAATTATTAAACGCTTCTTTATTTAACTTTACGATACTGCATCGGCAGGCTATAAACTTGCTCAGGTGTAAAATTGAATTTCATCCGTCAAATATATAAAGTATATAGGAATAGTAGTAATTTTTCTAAAAAAAGATTCTTAAATGACGGTTTCGAGACATGCCGGGGTTCGATTTATGCAATGATTATTGCTAAGAATGACAATAGGTTTTCTTTTGCCAACTTAACAGCGTTGAAGCCCGAGGTAACATTTATTTTACGAGAAATTGTAAAAAACGCCAGAATAAACTGCCAGTAAAATGGTCGTCAAGAAATTGTTACATTATTTTTTTTATACAGAATCAGGCTTAAAATGATGTTGTTTTTTTGGGTGCTAAAGCGTTTCTATACCGAGTTTTAAAGTACCTTCTCTTCCGATTACATCGGCGATGCTGGTTTCGCTCAATACCTTTAGCGTGGCGTCTCTAACGTCGATAAACGCACTTCTGATGCCGCAGGTTTTTTCATCAACGCACTCATCGCACTTGTGATAAAAGTTTAAGCTTGCACAAGGCACCATGGCAATGGGCCCATCAGTAACCCGCATTACCTGAACCAAAAGAATTTCTTCGGGCCTCTTATTTAGGCTGTAGCCGCCTCCAGCCCCCTTTTTGCTGTACAAAAAGCCAGCGTTACGGAGATCAAGAAGGATCTGCTCCAGAAATTTTTTGGGAATATGCTCCTCCTCCGCAATCTTGGAAATCTGCATGGGGGGTTTATCTACGTTTTTACCAAGTGCAACGAGTGCTTTAATGGCATATTTAGTCTTTTTTGATAGCATATATTATACAAAGCTACGAAAAGTAACTATAATTTAAAATTGTACAAGTTTTGGGTCATTAGGTAAATAGAGTTATTGTGTAGCAGTCTATTAATTATAGCAAATCGCTATCTTTAGCGATCAGATCTATTCGTTAATGATTAAACAGATTAAATTACTAAATATTAGAAATAGAAAAATCAGCATCGAATCGAAGGTTTTTGCCGTTTTATGTTTGTGTTTGGTTTTCATTTCTATTATAAGCATAATTGGCAACTTTATCTTAGGCATGCCACTGGCTAACAATGTATTGATATTCTTTTATCTGCTTGTTCATTCTACATTTTATTACTACGCTTTGTTAGACAAGGTTTCAGAAAAGGGGCGTTTCTGGTATTTCGCCCTCAACTGTTTAAGCATGTTCCCATCGTGGTTTTTAAATGGGGGCTTACTGGGCTCTACACCAATCTTGTTTATCTTTTATTTAACAGTTGCCATTATTTCCCTATCCAAAAAGTATCGTTTTTATTTTGTTTCCCTATTTGTTCTGATCATCAGCTCGTGCATAGTTTTAGAGAATCTATTTCCAACGCTGACTACGCCTTACGCTACCGAGCAGGAAAGAAATTTTGATGTCATGCTGGCCTTTGTAATCACTTGTTTTATGATGATTTTAATGGTTGCAGTATACCGAAAAGTGGCCGATTACGAAAGGTTTTTGTTATTAAAGAGCAAGCAGCGCCTGGAGGTTTCGAGGCACGACCTCATTGTTGCAAAAGAAGCCGCTGAAGCCGCTACGAAGGCAAAATCGCTTTTTTTAACCAATATGAGCCACGAAATCAGAACGCCGTTAAATGGCATTACGGGTGCTTCGGAGCTTTTAAAACTGACTGCACTAACTGCCGAACAATCGGAACTGTTAAACACCTTGCAGGCGAGCAATAGCATTATGATCGACATTGTAAACGATCTTTTGGATATATCGCGGATCGAGGCCAATAAAATGGAAATTCACAATCATCCTTTCGAAATCAGAAAAAGTATTATCGAGGTTGAAAAAATCTTAAAAACTTCTTTCAGCAAGAAAAAAATCGATTTAGTTCTTGAAATTGATCCATCGGTACCAAACGTAATCATTACTGATGAGATAAAATATAAGCAAATTATAATCAATCTGTTGAGCAATGGATTAAAATTTACCGAAAAAGGGCATGCAAAACTCCATGTATCTTACATTGGCAATGAAAAAAATGGCAAGCTCATTTCGAAACTGGAAGATACGGGTATTGGCATTGCCGAAGATGATATGATTAAACTGTTTCTCCCTTTTTCGCAGCTTAATCTTTCCACCAGCCGCAAATTTGGTGGTGCTGGCCTCGGCCTGGTCATCTGTAGAAAACTTGCTGAAATGATGGGTGGCAATATTATGGCAACCAGTAAGGTTGGCGTCGGATCGGTATTTGAATTTTCTATTCCTGTTGATGCGTTTAACCGGCAACAAACAAATGTTACAGAACACACGCAAGCTGATCAAAATCCACCGGTTTCAACCGGCATGCGGATCTTAATTGCAGAAGATAATATGTTCAACCAGGTGATTACTTCGAAAATGTTGAAAAAATCGGGCTACGAATATGCTGTGGCCAACGATGGGCTCGAAGCTGTTGAGCAGGCCAGATCCCAACATTTTAATGTGATATTGATGGATATGCAGATGCCGAATATGGACGGTGTGAGTGCAACAATCGAAATTATCAAGCTGTACAAATCGTTAAACCTGCAACCGCCCGTTATTATTGGCTGTAGCGCCAATACCTTGAACGAGGATAAGGAAACCTGTTTAAACGCAGGCATGAAGGATTTTTTAACGAAGCCTTTTACACTAGACGATTTGCGATCTGTAATTATTAAATGGACCAACTTCGATCTTTCTGCTTGATCAACAGGGCGTAAAAATTACCGGCAACAGAAACCCGATGGTGGATTTTCGGGTTTAAAATCTATTTTTACGCAGTTCTGTTATTCAATTTAAAATGAAGCGAAGATTTAGTTTTTTACCAATAGTAATTGTTGCCCTTTTATTTTTTTCGTTAAATGCCTATTTTCTTTCGGGCTTAACAACCATCAATTCCTCTACCTGGCTTAGCCCGATTGTTTGGGTGGTGGCCATTGGTTTAATGTTTGCGCTAATTTATGCCATCAGAACATTCAGCGCACAGGGTATAAACAGGTTTTTTCAAATCATTGTACACGCTTTTCTGATTGTATTTGCTGCTGAGCTCATTTTTGCCGTCTTTTTGCTTTTAGGCGACGTTTTCCGTTTTCTCTTTTCAATTCCGTCGCATTTTACTGTAGCAGGCTACGAAACGATGGCCCGAAGCAGTTATTGGATCGATTTTGCATTTATTATGTTCTGCTTAACGGTGGTGCTGTTTATTTACGGCATTACACGTGGAAAATATGCTTACAGGGTAATTAAGCACACCTTGTTTTTTGATGATTTGCCTGCAAGCTTTGATGGCTTTACGCTTACGCAAATTTCTGATGTCCACGCCGGAAGCTTCACCAACCCTGCGGCCGTGCAAAAGGGCATCGATTTAATCAACGCCCAAAAGAGCGATCTGTTCGTTTTTACAGGCGATCTGGTCAATAATGCATCATCAGAAATTGTACCGTACATTGGCCACTTCTCGCAAATTAAAGCGCCGTTTGGGCAGTTCTCCGTGCTCGGAAACCACGATTATGGCGATTACATTAAGTGGCCTTCGGAACTGGATAAAGCAAAGAATTTGCAGCAGCTAAAAAACTATCACAACGATTTGGGCTTTAGGCTGTTGCTTGATGAACATGTGGTGTTAGAGAAAAATGGCGACAAGATTATTCTGGTCGGTATCGAAAACTGGGGAATCGGTTTCGGCGAGAGAGGCGACCTGAACAAAGCCTTGAAAGGAACGGCTAATAACGATTTTAAAATTTTGCTTTCTCACGATCCGTCTCATTGGGATGCCCAGGTTAAAAATTACCCATCGAAAATTCAGCTGAGTTTGGCCGGTCACACGCACGGCATGCAATTCGGAATTGAAGCGTTCGGCATAAAATGGAGCCCCGTGAAGTACAGATATAAGCATTGGGCGGGAATTAAAACTGAAAACGGCCGGTACCTAAACGTGAACAGGGGATTTGGTTTTCTTGGTTTTTCGGGCCGTATTGGCATTTGGCCCGAGATTACGGTAATTGAGCTCAAAAAAGGCGAAAAGGGATAAGCCCCCGGTCGGGAGTCCGAAAGTCCGTAGATAAAACGGAAAGACCAAAGCGAAACACCTATTTACACGTAAAATTTGGCATCTCTTCCTATTTAATGCTGGATTTAAAATCCAGAGCAAAAAAGTCACGATTGCAAACCACCATTAGGAGCCAAAAAAATCAAACCAAATGAGGTTATTCTTATTTTTATTGTCAACGACATTATGGTTCCAAAATCCAACGATTGAACAAGATCGCGGGCGCTGGAAACCCTATTATACTGATGTTAACCCAGCAAAAATCGCCGATAAATGGTTCTTACCCTTTGATATCGGCGATCGGAGGAAGCGAAGCAACCTGAAAATTATCAGCATTTTTGGCGATCATAGAAACAGTTATGTAAAAGGACATATCCACACGGCTATCGACATAAACCCTGCAAATCCTAAATCGGAATTAATAGCCGTTTATCCGATGGCAAATGGCGTAGTGTGCTCTATCCATTTAGGCGAAAACCAGCGAACAGTTGTGGTGAGACATAAGTTGCCGAACGGAAGCACCATGTTTACCTCTTATAAGCATTTAAAAGAGGTTTATGTAACCAATGGTCAAAATGTAAACCCTAACACCAAAATCGCCAGGTTGTTCACCAAGCTGGAAAGCAAGAAATATGGCGGCGATTATCATCATTTACATCTCGAGATCAGAAAAAAGTTCGATGATTTTGGATGTGCCAGCTGGCTTACTTTTAATGAGACGCAGTTGAGCGACCGATTTTATAACCCTCAAATGTTCATCAAAGAAAATCTTATTAACTGAGATGAGGTGCGAAGAAGCTTGCCGCTAAATGCCAAATCCTAATTCAGTCACCTGCCTCATGTTTCCCTGGCAAACAGCAAATATTCTGCTATGGAAAGCATGAAGACCACGGAAAGGAACGAGAAGCTTTAATTCCCATTCAAAAGCCGCTGGCGTACGCAATAATTCTCACTAAATTGCTAATGCTCCGTGCCTGTATCAATACCCTTTGTAATTTCGTGCAAACTTTTTTGCGTAACAGATAGGGCTTCAATTATTCGCAGATAGGTCTGATTCAAATCTCTAAGATGCTCATTCTCTAATTTCAATCGATAAAACTCACCATGGGGCGCACTGTCGGCTGCTTCGTGCTGTTGCTTTTCGTCCACATCACCATCGTATGCGTGCTCACTAAACGGTGCCCCTTTGCCCGTGATAAACCACCGGAGGTTCAAATCTTCAAACTTGTTTGCTAAATCTGAAATAATTTCGAAGGATGGTTTGGCTTTCGGGTCTCTCCCAATCCGATAAATTTTTTCAGGACTGGAATAATTTAATGCCTCTGCGAGCCCATTAATGCCTTTTATACCGTTAAATTCAGTTATCACCTCTATTCTTTCAAAGATATTTGATTTTTCTTTCATAAAAATTTGATAAATACAAACTTGTTTGTATATTGTGCATACCTTAACCCAACAAACAAACGTAAATTCATTTTTTTGAAAGATTTGAGTACGGATGATTTTTAGGGGTTAAAAATAAACTACTAAAGTACCAAAAAAACAAAAGATGAAAAAGAACTACAAGATCAATTTTAGGAGGCTAACTGCCGCGGCCCTACTGGTCTACCTTGTGCAACCCGCGTTTGCGCAGCAAAAAAAGCCGAACATCCTCATTATTTGGGGAGATGACATTGGCACATGGAATATTAGCCACAACAATCGTGGCATGATGGGTTATAAAACACCAAACATCGATCGAATTGCCAAAGAAGGTGTTTCTTTTACCGATTATTATGGGCAGCAAAGCTGTACGGCCGGGCGGGCAGCGTTTATTGGCGGTAGTGTGCCGGTAAGAAGTGGGATGACGAAGGTAGGCATGCCGGGCGCCAAAGAGGGTTGGCAAAAAACTGATGTTACTATGGCTACCGTGTTAAAAAGCCAGGGCTATACCACAGGCCAATTTGGAAAGAACCACCAGGGCGACCGCGATGAGCATTTACCTACCATGCATGGTTTTGATGAATTTTTGGGAAATCTGTACCACCTTAATGCTGAAGAGGAGCCTGAAAACGAAGACTATCCAAAAGACATGGTGATGGCCAATGGGAAAACATTTAAGGAAGTATTTGGCCCTCGTGGCGTAATCCATAGTTGGGCCGATGGTAAGGGCGGGCAGCGCATAGAGGATACGGGCCCGTTGACGAAAAAACGAATGGAAACGATTGATGAGGAATCGATTGCTGCCGCTAAAGCATTTATAAAGAAACAAGTTGATGGCGGTAAACCGTTTTTTACCTGGTGGAACGCCACGCGTATGCACTTCCGTACGCATGTAAAAAAAGAACATAGGGGGATAAGCGGGCAAGATGAATACAGCGACGGCATGGTAGAACACGATATGATGGTGGGCGAACTGCTGAAATACCTTGATGAACTGGGCATTGCAGATAATACCATTGTAATGTACTCAACAGATAACGGGCCGCATTACAACACCTGGCCTGATGCCGGAACTACACCTTTCCACGGGGAGAAAAACTCAAATTGGGAAGGGGCCTACCGTGTGCCAGCCTTTATAAAATGGCCCGGTCATTTCCCCGCCGATGTTACTTTGAATGGAATTGTATCTCACGAAGATTGGCTGCCAACTTTTGCTGCCGTAGCCGGTAACGATAAAATAATCGACCAACTAAAGAGTGGTGTAGACTTGAACGGCAGACATTATAAAAACCACATCGACGGAGCCAACCAACTAGACTATTTAACCGGTAAATCGAAAAAATCTGCACGCGATGGCTTCGTTTACGTAACAGATGGTGGCGAGGTAGCTGCATTACGTTACAACGATTGGAAAGTTACCTTTTTGGAAGAACGTGCTAATCAGCTACAGATTTGGTTAGAACCTTTTGTAACCTTGAGAACGCCTTACCTATTTAATTTAAGACGGGACCCGTTTGAAAAAGCACTAAAAGGATCAAACACCTATTACGATTGGTATTTAAGCCGGGCCTTTGTAATTACGCCAATACAGCAGTACGCCATCAGGTTTCTATCAACTTTCAAAGACTTTCCACCTAGTCAAACCGCGGGCGACTGGAGCTTAACGAAAGTACAGAAGCAGGTTAATGAAATGAACGTAAAAGGAAATTAACTATTAAACATACCCTTAATTAGTAATCCCAGAAAGGGGGGCAACTCCCTTTCTTAAACTCTCGACATGAAAAGAAAATTATTACTCTCGCTCGTGCTTTTGCTTGCTGTTATGGTAGCTAAAGCACAAGCTCCCGACTTAAACGAAGATGAAATCATCCGTAAGCAATGGGGAATGGCATTGAAAGACCTTACCGCTTCGGTATTAAAATTGAACCAACTGGAAGCGGATCATTTTTGGCCGATTTGGGATGCCTACCGTGAAGACAAAAAACAAATTGTAAACGCCAAATGGAGCTACCTGGCTGATTATGCAGCTAGCTATGACAACATGACGAATGAAAAAGCGTCAGAAATAACTTATGGTCTTTTGAGAAGCGAAAAAAGATTATCAGGTATTAAATCTAAATACTTCAAAAAAATAGCAAATAATATTTCTGCAATTAGAGCGGCACAATTTATCCAGATAGAGACAAGCATAGACAACGAGCTGCGATCTGTACTTACTCAAAATATGCCATTGATGCCAGATCCGAAGCAATAAACAAAAAATATGCGGCCTGCACCACAACATATCCAGGCAGCGCTAACCACAAATCCTGTAATTGTAATCTAACATGAAAATTAATTCAGTTGTATTCATGCTGTTTATTTCCGTGGGCCTTGTGGCCTGCAAACAAACAAACAAAAGCAAAGACAGCCATCCTTTTGACATAGCTACATTGGATGACATTCTCCTGCCATCTTGGAACGAGGGGTCGAACAAAGAGGCAATTATCGATTTTGTAACCAAAACCACCACTAAGGGAAGCGCAGAATTTATTCCCGTTGCCGACCGTATAGCCTGTTTTGATAATGATGGAACACTTTGGAGCGAACAACCGATGTATTTTCAACTGGCCTTTGCTATAGATCGGGTTAAAGCCTTGGCCAAAGATCATCCAGAGTGGAAAGCCAAAGAACCTTTTAGGTCCTTACTGGAGGGCGATATGCAGAAAGTACTGAGCGGTGGCGAGCCAGCGCTGCTTCAGTTGGTTGCGGCATCACATGCGGGCGTTTCAACAGATGAGTTCAATCAAAACGTGGCCCATTGGATGAAAACAGCAAAGCACCCCACAACTGGCAAAGCATACTATAAAATGGTATACCAACCCATGATAGAATTGCTTGATTATCTTCAAGCTAACGATTTCAAGACCTTTGTCGTTTCTGGCGGAGGAGTTGACTTTATGCGGGTTTGGGCCGAAAAAGCATATCATATTCCGAGCTATCAAATTATTGGGAGTTCGCTTAAAACCAAATACGAAGTTGGCGCAGATGGCATTCCGAAGCTGATCAAGTTGCCCGAATTAAACTTCAACGATGACAATACGGGCAAGCCGGTTGGCATCCACCAGCATATTGGCAAAAGGCCAGTTCTGGCGTTCGGCAACTCGGATGGCGACTATGAAATGTTACAATGGACAACAACAGCCAAAGGTTATCCGAGGTTGGGACTGATCCTGCACCACACCGACGCAGAAAGTGAATGGGCTTATGATAGAAAATCGGCTGTTGGCAAACTTGATAGAGCTTTAAATGACGCTGATAAAAACGGCTGGCTGGTGGTAGACATGAAAAACGATTGGAACAAGATTTATCCAAGACAATGACCAATGAACCAATTGTCATCCTGAGCGGAGTCGAAGGACAATAAACCAAGTAACCATTAAACCAATCGTCATCCTGAGCGGAGTCGAAGGACAATAAACCAATGACAAATAAACCAATTGTCATCCTGAGCGGAGTCGAAGGACAATAAACCAATGAACTAATAAACCAATTGTTATCCTGAGCGGAGTCGAAGGACAATAAACCAATGAACTAATAAACCAATTGTCATCCTGAGCGGAGTCGAAGGACAATAATCCAATTGTCATCCTGAGCGGAGCCGAAGGACAATAAACCAATGAACCAATTGTCATCCTGAGCGGAGTCGAAGGACAATAAACCAATGACCAAAACATACTCAAAATGAAATTTTATAAAACAATGGCCTTACTCCTATGTGCACTTTTACTGCTACAATGCAAACAGAAGCAAGGTAAAAGTGGGGTAGAAAACGTAACACCACCTCATATGGTATTAATACCGGGCGGAACCTTTAGCATGGGCGCCAAGAGCGGGGCCGACAACTTGATTAATGCAAACGAGTACGGGGTACGGGTTGATAGTTTTTACATGGACGAAACCGAGGTTACCAACGATGAATTTACAAAGTTTGTGAAAGAAACCGGCTATAAAACAGTTGCTGAGAAGCCCGTTGACTGGGAAGAAATAAAGAAACAACTTCCTGCGGGTACGGCCAAGCCTGACGAGAAACTTTTGGCGCCAGGATCGCTGATTTTCGATCCATCGAAGGAAATTCACAATCTCTACGACATTTCGCAATGGTGGACATGGTTAAACGGTGCCGATTGGAAGCACCCAAAAGGACCTGAAAGTTCTATCGACGGCTTAGGGAAGCACCCTGTGGTTCATGTTGCTTACCAGGATGCTGCCGCTTATGCCAGGTGGGCCGGAAAGCGATTGCCTACAGAGGCCGAATGGGAATACGCGGGGCGGGGCGGAAAACCGAACCAAACTTATGCCTGGGGCGAGCAATTAACGCCAAATGGTAAATACCTCGCCAATTTTTTTCAAGGTTCATTTCCGTTAATGAACACCAAAAACGATGGTTTCGAACGAACTGCTCCTGTTAAAAGCTTCGCCCCTGACGCTTATGGCCTGTACGATATGATTGGTAACGTATGGGAATGGACAAGCGACTGGTATACGGCAGATATTCATGAACTAAATAGAAAAAACTTAAAAGCTGGGTTTTGTAGCAACCCCCGCGGGCCCGAAAAAAGCGCCGACCCGAATGAACCTACAACACCCAAAAGAGTAATTAAAGGCGGTTCATTTCTTTGTAGCGAACAGTACTGCAGTAATTACCGACCTGATGCACGCATGGCTACGGCATTTGACTCGGGCCAAACACATTTGGGCTTTAGGTGCGTGAAAGAGGTAAAAAGGTAGAGGGTTAAAAGGCTAAAGCTTAAAGACTAAAGCGAAAAGTCTATAGCACTGCATCACCAATGAACCAATAACCCAATTGTCATCCTGAGCGGAGTCGAAGGACAATGAACCAATAACCAACTGTCATCCTGAGCGGAGTCGAAGAACAATAAACCAATTAACCAATAACCAACTGTCATCCTGAGCGGAGTCGAAGGACAATGAACCAATTCAAACAATTAACCACTTCACCTTATAAACAATGAAAACCATCTTGATCTCCATATTGATGATCTGCTGCTCCCTAACCCTGCATGCGCAAGAGGAGGACAAAGATGAATTTTTTCAGGAAGCAGAGGCCGCGTATACCTATGTAAACAACAACAAATGGCGAGGTGCTGCAACCGCCAATTGGAAACACCTTTTCGACAAATACAACTGGAGCAGGTGGGGCATGGACGCGTACATTTCCAGAAAAATGAAATTTATCAGTTTAGAGGCTGGGATTACCACATACTACACTGTCGACAAGAAAACAGCCAATTTTTTAGAATTAAGACCTTGGTTTGGACTTCGTTCAGATTTTGAACTGAGTAATCGGTTGTTGCTGATGCAGAAATTTAAGATAGAACGCCGACACTTTCTATACAAAGACGATACTTTCGCCGACATGCACACCACGCGAACCCGGTTTTTACTTTCGCTGAAATACGATTTCATAAAAGATAGAGAAGATTGGAAGTTGAACCCAACCAGTGAATGGTACTTTGTAAGCAAAAACGCCGATGCAGAACGGTTTTCAAACTCGGTTGAGTTCGGTCTTAGATTATTAAAAATATTTAAAAACGAACATGAACTCGCGGTAGGATACAAACGAGAATCATACAAATCGGAATACATAAGCGAAGACAAACACGGCCACATCTTTTTATTGGAATACGCTTTTTGATAGAAAGTCTGAAGTCGCAAGTCCGAAGTCCGAAGTCGTGATTGGATAGTCGATAATTTAAGCACTTAGATTATGAACTAATAACTAGCAATTTAACAAAGAAACAATTCAGCAAACTAATCAATGAAAATGAAAAACACACTAATGATCATCATAACAGCCGTGGTCTTCAACTTTGGGAAGACCCAAACACAGGCACAAGAAATTAGATTGAATGCCTATTCGGGTTATTCGTTTGACGACCGGGTAAACACCTATTATAGTACCAGCGACTATTACGAAGGCAGGATAGAAGGAAGCTACAGATGGGGCTTTGACGCGGAGTACCTGCTTCAGCAAAGATATGGATTAGCGCTGAATTACAGCCGTCAAGATACCAAAGCACCGATCAGGTATTATCAAATTAAGGATAGACAAACCACTTTCGACCTGGGAATTGACTGGATTACATTAGCTGGAACCCACTATTTTAAGGTGAACGAAACGGTAGAACCCTATGCGGGCATTATGGGAGGTGTGGCCATTTTCAATATTCGCAACCCAGATAGTGAATTGAGCCAATCTGTTACCAGGTTTGGCTGGGGATTACGAATGGGTACCAATATATTTTTTTCCGAATCTCTGGGCATAAAGTTTCAAGCTGATCTCCTTTCAGCTGCACAAGCTGTTGGCGGCGGGGTATACTTCGGCACAGGTGGCGCTGGAACGGCCGTATCAACTTACTCGAGTATGCTGCAGTTTACGTTGGGTGGCGGATTGGTCTACCGGTTTGGCAAGTAAAGTAAAAGGACGTAAGATCGTCGGAAGCCGCGATTGCCATCAGAAATTTGCGGCCGCAGCGATTAAAAATTATATTTATGAAAAAGATAATACTTTTGGCTATGGTTTGCTTATATGCAAACATAGCATCGGCACAGGTTTTAATTGCCTTGTTATTGGGCGATAAGTTAAATTCGGAAAAGATAGAATTCGGGTTTAATGTTATGCCAACGCTTAGCACGCTCACCCAAACGGATGGAGATTTTAAATCAGGCTTGGGCCTGGGCCTGTATTTCAATATTCGATTGAAACCAAACCTCTACTTTCACCCAGAATTTAGCCCCAAAACCGCATTTGGAACCGCAAACCTCGCACCGTATGCTACGGGTTATAACAACATTGATCAAATTTATTTAAACGATGCTCAAGCCGGAGTTTTAAAAAAAATAAAAGCAATGAGCCTCCCATTATTGATTCGATACCGCATTAAGGGGCTTCTATTCGCAAATCTGGGGCCTCAAATCAATGTGTTTTATAAACCTAAAGATATATTTACTACCGAGGCCGATGGAAACGAAATTGACTATACCACATCAATAAAAAACCAGGTTTCTTTTATGGACATTGGCTTAGCTGGAGGCTTAGAATACAAGTTAAAGAAAGACAAGGGCATGGGTATTGGCCTCCGTTATTATTATGGGCTTACTGATGTATTAACGAAACTGAGTGGTTCGCAACGAAATTCTGCTTTCAATTTAAGTGTGTTTATCCCGATAGACCCCGGGGCGAAAAAGAAGTAACTATGAATGCTAATTTTTGTTTTTCCTTAACCGCGAGCTAGCTACGGTGAAGGCTTTGGCAACCTCCAAAAACTCATTTATTGCGATTTATTTAAACCAATTGCCCACATACTTGTTAGCAGAGTGGTAACCGGAAACGATGGCAAGAGAAAAAACATTAAATCGATTTATAGAAGCGCAAGAACAAGACTATAGCCGAGCTTTGACTGAAATAAAGCAGGGCCGCAAGCGCAGCCATTGGATGTGGTATATTTTTCCGCAAATAAACGGATTGGGCTTTAGCGAAACCTCTAAGTTTTACGGCATAAAAGATCTGGCAGAAGCAGAAGAATACCTGTCGCACCCCATTTTAGGCAGCAGGTTATTAGAGATTTCAACAGCCCTTTTAGCGCTCGACGAATCGGATGCGTTAAAAATATTCGGTTCGCCAGACAATATGAAACTGAAATCGTCGATGACACTTTTCGCCAGTATTGATGATGCGCCTCAAGTATTCAAATCCGTTTTAAATAAGTTCTTTAACGGAGAAACAGACTCAGAAACTTTAAAATTGATCAAGAATGGCTGATTTAAACGCGATGCCAAAACTTTATATGCTGTTGTTGGGATCGAAAGCACCACAGCGAAACGTTGAACAACATGATTACTTTTTCGGCATAGCCCACTCCCTGAAAGAGCTGGTGCCTCACATTAAAGCGTTTTGGCCCGAGGCTGGGAACAGCATCCATGTTGATGGCTGGCGAGAGGTGAACACGGTGGGCGAATTTCAAATTAAAGTAAGACCAAAAGACGAGGCGGCAGCACCCGATCTGAAAAAATTGTTTTTTATCAATTTAGGCGGCTATCAAAGTCATAAACTGGTTGAGCATCACCACATTGTGCTTTCGGTAAACAACGACAGGGCGCAGGCGGTACAGGAAGCCAAAAAAAGCGTGTTTTTCAAAAGTAATTCGATCAAAGGAGCCAACGCCCACGTCGACGAGAAATATGGAGTTGATGTAGATGATATTTACAAAATTGAAGATGTGCTGAGTGCCGAAATGAAAGCAAAATATCAGGTTGAGATTATCCACTCGCCAGATTTAGCGGAAGATGAAATCCATTTGGGTTATTTCAAATTGGATAAACTGTAGTGATCACATTGATTTTTTAAAAATCTACAGTTATGTTAATACTGATTTGTCAGGCTGAGCGGAGTCGAAGCTCAATTAACCGCCCCTTCGACTCCACTCAGGATGACAAACGATATGAAGTTTTACGCTTGACTTATCGCTGCCTGGTAACGCTGAACAACTACAATGTAGCCATATCGATAACAAATCGGTACCGAACATCCCCTTTTTCCATACGCTCGTAAGCGTTGTGAATGTCTTTGATATCAATCAATTCAATTTCCGACACGATGTTGTTTTCAGCACAGAAATCGAGCATTTCCTGCGTTTCTTTAATGCCGCCAATGTTCGATCCTGCAAGGCTTTTTCTGCCTCCAAGTAAGCTAAATGCAGCTATTTCGGCTGGTTTTGGTGGTACGCCAACGCAAATGTGTACGCCATTGGTTCGCAACAACGAAAGGTACATGTTAAAATCGTGCTCTGCTGAAACTGTATCTAAAATAAAGTCGAAGGTACCTCTGGCAGCCTTAATCTGAGCAGGGTCGGTAGTAACCACAAAATGGTGAGCACCAAGCTTTTTGGCATCAGCTTCTTTACCCGGCGATGTGCTTAATACGGTTACATCTGCACCAAATGCAACACCAAACTTAACTGCCATGTGGCCTAATCCGCCTAAACCCAGTACCGCCAGTTTATGGCCTTTTCCAACTTTCCAGTGGCGCAAAGGCGAATAGGTGGTAATGCCTGCGCAAAGCAGTGGCGCTGCAGCAGCTAAATCAACTCCTTCTTTAATTTTTAAAACAAACTCTTCACGCACTACAATTTGATTCGAATATCCACCGTAGGTTGGGCTTTTTCCGTCTCTTTCGCGGTCGTTGTAAGTTTGCGTATTTCCCTCCAGGCAATATTGCTCCAAATCTTGCTTACAGTTTTCGCATACCTGACAAGAATCGACCATACAACCGGTACCGGCCAAATCGCCTACTTTAAAGTTCTTAACATGATCTCCAACCTTAACCACACGGCCAACAATTTCGTGCCCCGGAACCATCGGAAAAATCCCCGGAAACCAGTCGTTTTTAATTTGGTGAAGGTCTGAGTGGCAAACACCACAAAAAAGTATTTCGAACTGCACATCGTGAGGTCCTACTTCTCTCCTTTCGAAGCTCCACGGTGCAAGATCAGTTCCGGCAGTTTGAGCTGCATATCCTTTTGTTGCTATCATAATTCTTTTTATTTATATACTAACAAAGTTAATGCGCATTTGTTAAACAAATTATCTATTTCGAAGAATTGATAAATTTCAAACAATTTTGTCAACCACCTCCCATCATCCAGGGAAGTCGCTTTTAACTTTTCTTTGCTAATTTTTTCTGTTTTCTATGAATGCCAACGGCAAAAACCATGTATTATATTTGCCACGCCCGCCCAATGTCATTTGGTTAAGCTCGACGGGTGTCCGTTTGAGCCTTTCGACTTGAGCTTGTATTGAGCGTACTCGAAATGCTCAAAATAAACTCAGACGAAGACCTTTTGTATAGGATTAAACAAAAAACAGCTGTCCTTCGACTAAGCCTGTATTGAGCGTAGTCGAAATGCTCAGGATGACAATATTTTTGATTTAATCCTCAACTTAAAGCATT
Organism: Pedobacter endophyticus; assembly: GCF_015679185.1. Lineage (NCBI taxonomy): Bacteria > Pseudomonadati > Bacteroidota > Sphingobacteriia > Sphingobacteriales > Sphingobacteriaceae > Pedobacter > Pedobacter endophyticus. Next base: position 4,985,421 of record NZ_CP064939.1, on the reverse strand, counting down.
GCTGCCCCTTGGATCAGACGGGCGTGATTTCTATTCTTCCGCGGCCATTTTTGCGTATGTCCACGGAAAAACTATGCATTATTCGCCAAGGAAGTACGAAAAACACGAAACAACTTTAATTCTTTTTCGTCGCTATAATTTTGCTAACTTAGCTCTTCCTGATTTTATCGTGGCCACCATCACGTTTAATTTGACAAGAACTTAAAATCTCTCTCTAGCTTTTCACATCCCTGTTTAAATAGACAGAAATGATTAATAGATTTATTAAAAAGCGAGGCTATATACTTTTGTTTTTTGCGTTTACTGTGACTTCCGCTTCTTCGCAAGATTTTTTAAAAAACAGAGAAGTTCAACTATTAACCCATTGGGATTTTTTATTGGGTAATGAAATTCCACCCCGTGTAACAAAATATGCAACCCGAAATTGGACGCCTGTAAGCGTACCGCACACCTGGAACGCCAAAGATGTGCTGGAAAAAGGTTTTGAAATGTATAAAGGACAGGGATGGTACAAAACCAATTTGAAAATAAGCCCGCAAAAAGGCAAACGCTATTTTTTACGTTTCGAAGGCGCGGCTATAGTGGCCGATGTTTATGTAAATAATAGGCTAATAGGCGAACATAAAGGATCGTACACGGCTTTTATTTTCGAATTAACCGACCACCTTCGCGAAGGCAACAATGAGCTGAAAGTAGGTGTTAGCAATGCCTTCCGTATGGATGTTGCACCAAATGATAGTGACCTCTATCCGTCTTTCGGTGGTATTTACAGACCTGTAACACTTTTTACTACCTCCAACCTGTGCATCTCTCCGTTAGATGATGCCTCTACGGGTGTTTATATCAGTACGCCAAACGTAGGTAGCGCAAGTGCAACGGTAAACATCAAAACATTGGTTAATTACAAAGCCGACGATGGCAGCGAAGCTTCAGCGAATGTAGAAACCATCATTAAAAACAGGGAAGGGAATATTGTAGCTTCGGCAAAAAGCATGGCCCAAAATCTCTTATCAGAAAAAACAAAATCAGTTTCGGTACAATTAACCGTTAATAACCCAATATTTTGGGATGCGAAGCGAAATCCATATTTATATCGTGTTATAGTTTTGCTGAAAGATGAGCAGGGAAAAACTATCGACGAAATTGCGCAGCCTTTGGGCATACGAAGCTTTTTTGTTGATGCCAATAAAGGATTTTATCTCAATGAAAAAAAATACGATTTGTACGGTACAACAAGGCATCAGGAATGGGAAGGACTCGGCCCGGCATTGAGCGATGCAAACCACAAGACCGACATGTATCTGATTAACGAACTTGGTGCTAACATGCTTCGCCTGGCGCACTACCCGCAGGCTGAAATGATGTATGCAACGGGCGACACGACAGGGATTGTAATTTGGGCAGAAGTGCCTGTTACGCCCCCTTACCGGTTTAACTTTCAGCCGTACATTGAAAATACCCACCAGCAATTGCGTGAAATGGTTAAACAACTGTACAACCACCCCTCTATTCTATTTTGGGGCATGCAAAACGAATCGCATATTCCCGCAAATGATCTGGCCGAACTGCACAAGCAGGCCAAATTGTTAGATCCTTATCGACTCACTACACAAGGAGATCATACTTCCCTGCAGGAGCGCCATTTTATTACCGACCTGGTTGCCTGGAACCGTTATTATGGTTGGTACGGCGGTAAGTTTGACGATTTAACGACCTGGTACAATGGCATTAAAAGCAAGTTTCCGAGCCTTAAAGTGGGTATTAGTGAGTATGGTGCGGGAGGTTCTATATCGCAGCAAGAAGAAAACCCCAAAGTGCCCGACCCCACCGCAGGCAAATTTTACCCTGAACAATACCAGCGGCTTTACCATGAGGAAACTTACCGAAGATTAAAAAAAATGAACGGCCTCTGGTGCAAAATTATCTGGAATACTTTCGATTTTTCGTGGGAAAATGTCGATCGTGGCGATCGCCCTTTTATCAACCACAAAGGATTGATTACTCACGACCGGAAAACTAAAAAAGATGCCTTTTACTTTTACAAAACGCAGTGGACGAATGAACCTGTTTTGTACTTGTTAGATAGAAGATTAGTGAAGCGTAGCCATGCCAATACCGTAGTAGCTGTTTACACCAATCAACCCAACCCGACATTAAAAGTAAACAACAAGGTTATAAAAGGGCGTGAATACGATGCTGAACTAAAAAAATACCTGTGGAAAGTGGTATTGCAGCCCGGCGAAAACCATATCGAAGCCAATGTAGGGTCCAAAAGTGGTCGACTCAGCGATTCGTGTAAATGGAATTTAACCACACAGTAAGGATAAAATAAAAAACATTGTCGTCCTGAGTTTTAATTTTTCGGAAAAAAATCAATATTAAGTAACGTCCTTTTTTAGAAGAATGCTCCTAAGAAGGGTCGTCATTTGGAGCACAACCGAGAACCACGAAGTGCTCAGCATAGCTAAATCTCTATCCGAGGTTCAAAAATTTCTCCTCCAAAGGCGCTCCTACGGAGCGCTTCGGCGAAAGGACGATTTTTATGGTATTTACGAAAAACTTCCACTCCTTTGTTTTTTCTAAAACTAATCTCTGAGAATGACGACCGTTCATAGATAACTCGATATAAGGTTGGTGCTCATTGCAACCATTCTATACTTTATAACACCCTTTTCAAGATGTGTTCACACCATAGCGAGAATCGGGACAGGCCGTTCCTCAGCATGACAAAACAAGTGTTGATCACCAGCTAAAATTTACCGTAAAAAAATGATTACGTCTTCGGGCTTGCTAGTTGAAGATCGTACTTTTGCCTCACACACAATAAATTATGGGCACTTTTACTAAATCGATTTTCCTGATGCTGCTTCTGGCGGGGATTTTCAGGAACAGCAACGCACAAAATTCCGTCGTCAGCGGAGTGGTTTTAGATACGGCAGGCCTGCCTCTTCCCGGTGCTGTTGTCAGGATCAAATCGGCCACTGATAGCGTAGGCAGCTCTGCCGATAACGATGGTAAATTTACGTTCACAAAGGTTAAGTATAAAGCGTTTACCCTATCCGCTTCATTTATTGGCTACGATACTTTTACCAAGCAATACGTCATCTCGAAAGGAAACACCCTTCATATTACCGATATCAAACTGAAACCCTCATCGAACACGCTCGATGCGGTTACCATTTCGGGAACGCCGCCAATTAAAGTAACCGAAGATACCGTGAGCTTTAACGCCAAGGCGTTTCCGGTACGAGATGGCGATGCTGTTGATGAGGTATTAAAAAAATTGCCAGGCATTAAGGTTGATAAAGACGGTAACGTAACCAGCCAGGGAACACCGGTAACCAAGATCCGCGTTAATGGTAAAGACTTTTTTGGAACCGACGTAGCTACTGCGATTAAGAACCTGCCTGCCGAAATTATAAAAAACCTGCAGTTTATAGACGATTATGGCGACCAGGCGAAACTGACCGGCATAAAATCGGGCGAGCCGGAAAAGATACTAAACCTCACGATTGAGGAAGACAAGAAGAAAGGTTACTTTGCCAGGGCCTCTGCCGGGCTGGGCAATGCCGATCGGTACAACACCAACATCAGGGGCAACAGTTTAAAAGGCGAGCGGCAAATTTCGTTTAACGGAACTGCTGCCAATGCAAATATGCGTGGCGGTGGCGGCGATGGCATTACCACCAGAAATGATGTAGGCTTGAACTATAAAAACGAGTTTAACACTAAAATTTCTGCTGATGCGGCTTACAATTTCAACAACAACAAAAATAACACCATTAGCAGCACCTACACGCAGAACTTTTTACAGGATGCCAACCAGAATGCAATAACCCGCCTGGAAGATGCCCGGGGCAATGCGAAAAGCGACAGTTATAACCACTGGTTTGGAGGCAATTTTGAGTATAAAATCGATACGATGAACTACCTAAAAATTTCGCCGAACTTTTCTTACAACAAAAATAACGATGATAACACGAGCGCCTCGTTAATTACGCAAGATACTTTATCAACCCGGCGAGAGAGCAACAGCCTCAATACGGCCAACAACATCAACTTGCGTACAAACGTATTTTACAACCATAAATTCGCTAAAAAAGGTCGAAACTTTACCACATGGGGCAACATCAACTACTCGAGCGGAGAAAGTTACAGGCAGGCGCTAAACCAGTACATTAACCAATATACCAACGCTACCGATTCGCTTTTGCAAAACCAGTTGAATAATCAGGATAACCGAAATTTTTACCTCAATGTTGGTGCTTCGTACATGGAGCCGCTATGGAGAAAAACGTTCTTGGAATTTAATTACAGCTGGAACCGTTCGGCAACAAATAATACGAAAGACACTTACGATGTTAACGGTGGCAACCAGGTTTTTAATCCCAACCTGAGCAACATTTACGATTATCAGTTTATCACCAACAAGGCCGGCGTAAACTACAGGTACATTGGCGAAAAATTAAATTATACCCTTGGGCTAAGCGCACAACCGGCCCTACTGCGGGGGCAAAACCTCAGCACCGGCGTGCAAACGGTTAATCGAACGTTTAATTTTATTCCTTCGGGCAGATTTTCGTACAAGTTTTCTAACCAGCAATCGCTCGATGTAAACTATTGGGGTCGCAACAACCAACCGGGGTTTTTACAACTACAGCCCATAACCGATAATTCAAACTTGCAAAACGTGGTAACGGGAAACCCAAACCTGAAGCCTGAATTTATCAACAGCATTAATGCGCATTACAAACAGGCCGACTGGAGCGCAGGCAAAGTGTTCATCGCCAATTTTAGCTATCAGCGTACCAATAATAAGATTGTTACTACCAAAGATCGTGTACCAGGAACGGTAAATCAGCTGACGAGTTATATCAATACCGATGGTTTTTATACGCTGCAAGGGGATTACGACATCAGCAAGCCGTTTTCTGCCGACCGCAAGTTTACGCTGGGTTATTCGGGCTCAGGGCGCATGAACAATAACATTTCGTTTACCGACGGAAGCAGAATTAAAGCAAAAAACTTATCGTGGCGCCAGGAACTCGAATTTAGGGTCGATTTAAAAGACATTGTAAACTTTGAAATAGAAACCTCTTATTCGCAAAACCTGACCAACTACTCTACAGATACCTTCGCAGATCGGCAGTCGAACCGTTTCGAGTACGGCATTGAAGGGCGTAATTATTTTTTTAAAGATCTTACCCTGGGCTACGATTTTAGCAAGCAGATAAACACAGGCTTTGATAACGGTTCGGTGCGTAACCCGACGCTGCTTCGTTTGTATTCTGAATACAGGTTTATGAAAGATAACATGGCCGCCATTCGTATTGAGGGTTTCGATTTGCTGGATCAAAACTCGGGCATTTCGAGAGATGTTTTCGACAACGTTATTGTGGATAGGCAGGTGAACCGACTTGGTCGCTATTTTATGCTTTCGCTGATTTATAGGGTGCGCAAATTTGGGTCTTAAATCATTCCGTCGGTTGAAACCGACGGCAAATTCAAACTGACGGCAAATTCAAACCGACGCAAAAGGAATAGCGATTTGCAATTAATTTAAAACTCGAATCCGTCGGTTGAAACCGACGGCAAATCGAAACCGACGCAAAAGGAATAGCGACCGCAAAGGAATAGCGATTTGCAATTAATTTAAAACTCATATCCGTCGGTTGAAACCGACGGCAAATTCAAACCGACAGCAAGGGAAACCGACGGCAAGGGAAACCGACGCAAAAGGAAGTGACACATCTTCATCATGGTAAGAAAAGCAATAAAAATACTATTCATTCTAAGCATTGTTTTAGCTATAAAAGCCAGTGCTCAAAATGCTGTGCCAATTCGATTGGCCGACCCAACAATTTTTTATCATCATAAAACCTATTATTTATACGGAACAGGTGAAACCAAAGGGCGAGGCGGCTTTGAGGTGTTCTCATCTCCTGACCTGAAAAACTGGAAAGACGAGGGGCTTGCCTTGAAAATGGGCGATGCCTTTGGCAATAAAGGATTTTGGGCGCCACAGGTTTTTGTGTATAAAAACAAATTTTACATGGCTTATGTAGCTGATGAAAATATTGCCATTGCAGAAAGCGATAGTCCGCTTGGGCCATTTACTCAAAAGGTAAAAAAATCGATTGCTGCACCGACTAAAATGATCGATCCATTTGTGTTTTTTGATGGCGATAAAATTTATCTTTATCATGTTAGGCTGATTAACGGAAATCGCTTATACGTTGCCGAACTGAATAGCGATTTTACTACAATTAATGAAGAAACAGCCAAAGAGTGCCTTCATGCTGCCGAGCCCTGGGAAAACACCCAGCATACCGGCTGGGGAGTAACCGAAGGCCCAACAGTGGTAAAAAGAAAGGGCTTATATTATTTGTTTTATTCGGCAAACGATTACCGCAATGTTGATTACGCAGTCGGTTACGCAACAGGGAAAACGCCTTATGGCCCGTGGAAAAGGTACACCAATAATCCTGTGCTCAGCCGCATACAAACACAAATGAACGGCACTGGCCACGGCGATTTTTTTACCGATAAAAAAGGGAAACTCAATTATGTTTTTCACACCCATGAGTCAAATACCAAGGTGGGCCAGCGCAAAACGGCAGTTATAGCAGCCAAATTTGCTAAAGGCAATGGCGTCGAAGAAACTTTAAAGATAGACAGCACCACTTTCAGATACCTCAACAAATAGCAAAACCGGGAAAAACCGTTCACATTCATATTTACCCGCGAGCCAGGAAAGCAGCCTTGCTTAACTATTAAGTTTGAAACCATGACCATATTAACCGTTGTGGTTTTTACGTAAACGGCTTTGCGTATTAGCCAGTAAAGCACAACGTTAACTACTTAAAACATAAATAAAACACGCCATTATGATTCAAATTTTTTAAAATAATTTTTAATTAGTAAATTGTGTTCTGTTTAAAACCATTCGGAGCCAGAAGACGTTAGTCATATTTGAAGTGAACATTTGATGCGAATAGATGTGGGGCCATAATTGGCATAAAACCACACCCGCATTGCAACCGGTATACTTGCCCATCTCCGCAGCGGAATTTAAGAACAGTAGCTTAAATTGGTTAATCAAAAAGAAAATAATATGGCTAAAATTCTTGTTTTGGACGACGATCGGAGCAATGCTGATGCCATTCAGGCCGTGTTAGAGGATCAGGCTTTTGATGTGGCGAGCATTTGTCACTCCGATGAACTCGGATTGGCCATAAAGCTTTTTCAGCCCGACCTTATTGTAATGGATATCTTGTTGGATAACGGCGACGGGAGGATGATCTGTAACGAAATTAAAGGAGATAAGCGCACCAGCCACATCCCCGTTCTTTTAATTACCGCTATGCTTGAGTCGCAAGCCATAAAGATTCCCAACCTTGCAGATGCAATCATATTTAAGCCATTTGATTATACCAAGCTTTATCAAAAAGTAAATCGACTGATCAATTAAACCGAACACAAAGTCTATAGAATTTTATTTAGACAAATGAAGCGCAATACCTTATAGTTTTATATTTAATGAGAACGGGCCACATAATTTCGTACAACAAAAAAGCGGGCGTTGGCTGCATTAAAAACGTTAATAACCAGCGCATCAGGTTTTTTAGCGATGATTTGCTCGTCCACGCTCACACCGGAGATGCCGTTTCATTTGACATCAGTTTTCGCAATGGCTCACTCGTTGCCATTAATATTAAGTTGTTAACGCTCAGCTAGAAGTTACGCGGTTGGAAGTTGGATATAAAACGTTGTTCCTTTGTTTTCCTCACTTTCGAACCAAATGCTTCCATGATGCCAGTCGATAATGGTTTTCACTATAGACATACCAAGACCGGTTGAGCGCTCGCCTTTCAACCCGTTTCGACGGGCATTGCTAAATTTCTCAAAAAGCGTGGCATGAAATTTCTCTGGTATGCCAATTCCGCTATCGGCAATTGAAATTAACACGCCGCTTTTGTTCTCTTTTATAAAGATGTCGATTTTTCCACCATCGGGCGTAAATTTAAGGGCATTAGAAATGAGGTTATTAATGGCCTGCATAAACTTGTCTTCATCAACCTCTACGTAAATCCGGCTTTTGTTAGCCTGGCAGGAGAATTGCACACCCAGCTCTTTTTGCATATCGAAATAGGCCTTAGTTGTCGACCTGATTTTTTTGATCAGCTCTATTCTTCTTTTAACCAGGGTTACGCCAACGCTTTCCAGGAACTCATGATCGAGAAAATCGTGAATCAGCTTGATGCTGCTTTGCGAGATATTATTGATCATTTTAATATAGCGATCGATCGCTGGAACCTTATATTTTTGGGTATCGCGGGCCAAAAGGCCCGATAAACTGCCGATTGTGCCAAGGGGTCCCGCCAAATCATGCGCCAAAATGTTAAGGATGGAATTTTTCTTGTTGTTGTGGTTATGAAGCACCTCAGCGCTTGCTTTATAAGAGGTAACATCCTCGGCCTGGCCAATTAGCAGGCTTTCGCCCGGTTCTTGTTTTAGGTACGGGTTTATCCTCAACCAGCGTTCGTTTTCGCCGCGTCGCACCCTGCATTCAACATCGGCCACGCTTCGTCCGTCCGTACAATCTTTCAGTTTAGAAAGTACATATCCCTGATCATCAGCGTGTATCATCTGCAGCAAGAACTTCGACTTTACGTTAATCGACTCGAGATTGAAAAAGGAAAGACATGTGGGGTTCATATAAGTAAACTGATCTGCCCTCAAATCAAAAATAAAGAATAGTTCGCTTGAATGCTCGGCAAGGTATAAATGAGGATTTGAAGTTGTCATGGGACGAAGAAACGTTGAAATCCCGCGGGCCGCTTCATTAACAATAGTAACCATAATTTTAACGGAATCAAATCTGCCATTGAGTAAAACTGCCTCAGCTTATAACAATGTGAAGGGTGTGAATTGTTTTTGCACAAAGTCAAAATAGATCCAAAACGAGCCAAAAAGCAATATTTTAAGTAAATAACCGATCAAAAGACAGAAACTGTCTGGTGGCAAAACAAAATTATGCCCATGTCTGTCGTTCTCCGAAAAAAGCCAATAACAGCAGTCAGACTCTTTTCCTCTTAGCGGAAATAGAAATGTACACATAACCTGACTTCCACTTTATGGCAAATGAAGTTTGGTTTGTAAAAGCTAATCAGATTTTTAAACTTTACAGCGCTCAAAATTTTCTATATTAGCATGCTAATAATTTATGAAAGAATCGAAGGAGATTACAGAAATCATCGCTGCGTTAAGGAAAAGTGAAGTTGACCTACAACTAAATAACGAACAGTTGAAGACACTGAATTTGGCCCTTCGCGTTGCTGAAGAGAAAAGCGCTATACTAAACTCAATTATCGAGAGCTCCGACGATGCAATCATCAGTAAAAATCTGGATGGGATTATTACCGGTTGGAACGCCGCTGCGCAAAGAATTTTCGGGCATCGGGCTCACGAAATTATTGGCCGTTCGATTCTTAACCTGATCCCGCCGGAAAGGCACCATGAGGAACCTAAAATAATCGAACAACTGCGAAGCGGTAAACGGATAGATCATTTTGAGACGCAACGGCTAAGAAAAGACGGAACGCTGGTTGATGTATCGCTAACCATTTCGCCGATTTTCGATTCTACAGGAAACATTATTGGCTTATCCAAAATTGCCCGCGACATTACTCCGCAACGACATGCGGAGGTGATGAGCGAAAGACTGAGCGCAATTATCGCCTCATCTGACGACGCCATTGTGAGTAAAGACCTAAACAGCATAATAACGAGTTGGAATGATGGTGCTGTGCGCATATTCGGGTTTACGGCCGATGAAATGATCGGAGAATCGATCTTTAAGATCATACCGGAAGACCGCCGCGAGGAGGAACCAAAAATACTTTCGCAGCTGAAACAAGGACTTAGGGTAGATCACTTTGAAACCATAAGAAGAAGAAAGGACGGCACTTATATCCATGTTTCGCTTACCATCTCTCCGATCAAAGACCGGAAAGGAAATGTAATCGGACTTTCGAAAATTGCAAGGGATATTTCGGAAAGAAAGGAAATAGAAAAGAAAAAGGATGAATTTATCGGCTTTGTTAGCCACGAACTAAAAACACCGCTTACCTCACTTCGCTCCTATATACAGATTTCGATGCACAAGGCGTTGCAGCAGGGACATGATTTTATCGGCCACGCACTTTCAAAAGCTGAAATGCAAACAAAGAAAATGGAAAAGATGATAGCCGATTTTCTAAACGTTTCGCGGTTGGAGGAAGGAAAAATGAAGCTCAATTTGGGTAACTTCGACCTTGTTGAACTGATTAATGGCTCAATTGCGGACGCAAGCATTATCAGCGCAAAGCACCAGCTTCGTTATGCTGGCGAAACAGAGGCGTTTGTTCTTGCCGATCCGGAGAAAATAGGATTGGTGCTCACAAACCTGATTAGCAATGCACAAAAATATTCGCCATTAGGTGGCGAAATTATTGTTTCGTGCCAAAAGGTAGGGCAAAGTTTTTCAATCAGCGTAAAAGATGTTGGCATCGGCATCGCACCTGAAAACCAAAAAACGTTATTCGACAAATTCTCGAGGATCGACTCCGATCAAACGCGGTCTATCAGTGGCTTCGGCATCGGGCTCTATTTGGTGGCTTCCATTATTGCCCTTCACGGTTCGGAAATTTCGGTGCAAAGCGAACCCGGCAAAGGATCGTCGTTTATGTTTATACTTCCAATAGCGAATACGGCCACAGCAACGCCTGATGACAGTAAAATTTCGAACGACGAATAAACGAAATGCTCAAGATAAACTCAGCCGAAGACCTTTTCTGTAGGAAAAAACAAAATAAACATCGCCCTTCGACTCCCTAACCGTCCTATCGTGTGGACACATCTCGTTTTATGCGCCGTCATTCCCGCGTAGGCGGTCCCGTACGTACGGGATTAATGCTGGGCGCCCAATTTATTGCGCATTAGGATCCCCTACCGATAGCTATCGGTACAAGCTGAGGATGACGACCGTTCTTAGAAAACGCCATAAAATGTGTTGTCATCCGATAGCTATCGGATTTGATGATTTCAGCTTGTAAAACGATATTTCAAAAATGTGTCCACACGATAGCACCCGCCCGGTCAGGCGGGCGCTCGAAATGACCACGTTATATTAGTTCCAAAAACGTCATAGCGAGCAATTTTTGCAGCAAATATCAGCTAAAAAAACAGCTTCAATCTATTAGCGATTCACTTTCTTGCAGCTTTGTTGTAGATGCCCTTGGTATAAGTGTGGGCTCGATAACAACATTGCCGATATTTTCGTACGGATTCTGCTGTGAAACCATTTTAAGAAACATTTCGGCACAGGCCGCTCCCATTTGTGACGGATGTTGATCGATGGTTGATAAACTTGGGGTAATGTAGGCCGAAAACGTTTCGTTGGCGAATCCGATTACACCTATTTTTGGCGGAACCTCTCCGGCCTCTTGCAGCTCCTTTATTACGCCGAGCGCAGTGAAGTCGTCGCCAGCGATGATTGCATCGGGCTTAGGTAAAGTTTGCAACAATTGGCCCGCCCCAAACCGGCCATCGTTAATTGATAGCCCACCTAAAATAATATGGTGCTCATTAACCTTCAGGTTATGTTTCTTAAGCGCTTCTTTATAGCCGTTGAGCCGATCGTTAAATATTTTAACCTGATGTGTGGTGGTTACAAAGGCAATGTTTCTATACCCCTGTTTAATAAGGTGCTCAGTGGCCATATAACCCGCACGAAAATCGTTCAGCGTAATTGTTGGCACATTAATTTCCTGGTTTACCCGATCGAAGATGATGAGCGGCTTGTTTTGAGCAACAATTTCCTGAAAATGCGCAACATCATTGGTTTCTAACGACATGGAGGCCAAAATACCATCAACCTGCGCTTCGAGCAGCGTTTTTACACCCCTGATCTCATTCGCCAACGATTCTTTGGACTGAAAAAGGATAATTCGGTAACCACTGTCTTTTAATCCCTCTTCGATATTGTGGATAATGGTTGCAAAAAAGTGCGCTTCAACAGATGGCACAATTACGCCAACGATAAAGGTTTTACCCGATTTTAAGGCCGAGGCAAGCTTATTTGGGCTATAGTTCAATCGGGCTGCAGCCGCTATAACCGCCTGCCGGGTGGCCTTGCTAATTGCCGGGAAACCACTCAAGGCCCGCGAAACGGTAGATACCGTTACACCCAGCTCTTGGGCAATATCGTAAATGGTGGTTTTTTTCTTCAATATGTTGTTGAAAATGGTACTCACTTTAAAAAGAGAAGTCAGGTTTCGAAAACTTGACTTCTCTTTTTGGGCAAATTAGATATATCGGTTAATCAAATTCTCTAAATACTCTTGTTTTCCACTTCTCACCTCTGGCTCTCCATTTTCTGCGGCATAGTTGCGCAGATCTTGGAGGCTCAGTATTCCTTTCTCAAATTCTGCACCTTTTCCATGATCAAAAGAAGCATATCTTTCGGCTCTGATTTTTTTGTAATCTGATTTTTGGAGTATTGCATCTGCCGTGATCAATGCCCTTGCGAAGATATCCATGCCGCCAACGTGCGCATAAAACAAATCAGCAGGATCGGTCGAATTTCTGCGGATTTTGGCGTCGAAGTTTACCCCTCCGCCCTTTAATCCGCCGCCTTCTAAAATAATGAGCATGGCCTCCGTCAATTCATTTATATCATTGGGGAACTGATCCGTATCCCAGCCGTTCTGATAATCACCGCGATTGGCATCAATCGACCCCAACAAGCCATTATCAACGGCTACCTGCAATTCGTGCTGAAAGGTATGGCCGGCTAGGGTGGCGTGGTTAACTTCCAGGTTTAGCTTAAAGTCGTCGAGCAGATCGTACTGCTGCAAAAAGCCTTTAACTGTTGCCGCATCGTAATCGTACTGGTGTTTAGATGGCTCACAAGGTTTTGGTTCGATAAAAAAGGCTCCCTTAAATCCCTGGCTTCTGGCATAATCTTTTGCGGTATGTAAAAAACGGGCCAAATGCTCCTGTTCGCGTTTCATGTTGGTGTTAAGCAAGCTCATGTAGCCCTCTCTTCCACCCCAGAAAACATAATTCTCGCCGCCTAGGGCTATGGTGGCATCTAAAGCGGCTTTTACCTGAGCCGCTGCATGCGCCAACACGTGAAAATCGGGATTTGTTGATGCGCCGTTCATATAGCGTTTATGGCTGAACAGGTTTGCGGTGCCCCAAAGTAGTTTAACGCCGCTTTCTGCCTGTTTTTGCCTGGCATAATCGGTTAAAGCCTGCAACCTCCGCTCGTTCTCTGCCACATCGTTTCCGTAATCTACCACATCCACATCGTGGAAACAATAATACGGAATCTGCATTTTGGTGATAAACTCAAACGCCGCATCCATTTTATCTTTTGCCCGTTCGATAACGTCTGTTTTTTCATCCCAGGGAAACACATGCGTTGCCCCTCCAAATGGATCGCTGCCGTTGCCGTTAAAAGAATGCCAATAGGCACAGGCAAACTTAAAATGTTCGGCCATCGTTTTTCCAGCTACCCTCTTTTCTGCGTCGTACCATCTAAATGCCAGTGGGTTATCACTCTCCAGCCCTTCAAATTTTATCTGTTGGATATCCTTAAAAAATTCCTTTTCTCCTGTGGTTACTCTTGTCATAGTTGTATTATTTTAGTTCTGGTTGTTGAGTTCGATCTGAAGTGTTTTTTTCCACTGTTGATAAATGCCTTCGTAAGCTTCGCTATGCTTTGGTTGAAACTGTTTCACGATTTGATGTTTTGAAAAGGCTTCTTCTGCGCTGCTGAACATACCCGCTCCAATTCCTGCACCTATAGCAGCACCCACGCTGCCATCGTTTTGGTAAAGCTCGAGGCTAATGCCGGTTAAATCCACAAAGGTTTGTGCAAAAACATCGCTCAAAAACAAGTTTGCGCTGCCCGCACGAATAACATTGACTTGCATGCCATTCTCTCGCAAAATATCGAGCCCGTACCTGAATGCACAGGCTATCCCCTCTTGCACAGCCCTAAAAATATCGGCCCGCGTATGCAGGTTAACGTCTATACCTTTTATCTGAGCTCCGGTAAACTTATTGCCAAGCATGCGCTCAGCGCCGTTACCAAAGGGAAGCACGGTTAGGCCCTTACTGCCGATTGGCGCTGTTGCAGAAAGTTGGTTAATTGCTGCATACGAAAGATCCGGAGCAAAATTATGCCTTGCCCAACGGTACATACTTCCCGTTCCGTTTATACAAAGCAACACTCCTGTGTGGGGCGTTTTGTTGCTGTAAGTTACATGTGCGAAGGTATTTACCCTCGATTGCTCATCGTAAGTGAGGGTATTGCTCACGCCATAAATTACACCCGATGTACCGGCGGTGGCAGCAATTTCACCCGGTTTAAGTACGTTTAAAGATAAGGCATTGTTTGGCTGATCTCCTGATTTGTAGCTTACCGGAATCCCCTCGCGTAAGCCCAGTAGAGCAGCAACGCTGGCCTTAACGGTTCCGTGAACGGAAAACAATGGTTTGATTTCGGGAATAAGCGATTGCTCAATCTGGTAATGAACAAGCAGTTCTTTAGAAAGGTCGTTTGTACCAAAATCCCAGAAAATACCTTCTGAAAGCGCAGGGATGCTGGTTGAGATGTCGCCCGTTAGCTTCATCGCGATGAAGTCGCCTGGCAACATCATTTTGTGAATTTTCTGATAAATTTGAGGTTCATTTTCCTTTACCCAGGCCAGTTTGGATGCGGTAAAGTTGCCCGGCGAATTTAGCAGATTGTGGAGGCATTTTTCTCGCCCGATTGCTTCAAAGGCCTTTTCACCAATTTTCACTGCCCTGCTGTCGCACCAAATGATACTGTCTCGCAATACATTTTGGTGTTCATCAACCAAAACCAATCCATGCATTTGATAAGCGATTCCTATCGCCGCAATTTCTTGCAGATTGATGCCTGCGCTTTCTTTAAGCTTACGAATGGCGCTTTGCGTGTTCTCCCACCAATCTACAGGGCTCTGCTCCGCCCATCCTGGCTGCGAAGACTTGATCTTGGCCTCGGTTTCAGGGTAGTGCGCAGCCGCAATACACTCGTGCGAAGCCGCATCAATTATTGAAACCTTAATGGAGGAAGTGCCTATATCTATGCCTAATAAATACATATAAAAATGCTAATATCTGGTTATGCAAACGGTTGCATAAATATAGACTAAAAATTTTTAATGGCAAATGTTTAAGGAAAAAGAATGGTCATAGTACGTAACTCGTCGTAGCGTCTCCGATGCTATTAAGTTAAGGATAAAACGAAAAAATATTGTCATCTTGAGCATTTCGACTGGAGTTTATCTTGAGCCTTTCGTCTACGCTCAGATCCGATAGCTATCGGATGACAATTGACAAGCTTAACTTAATAGCATTGGTAGCGTCTCGCTGCGACATATATTAAATTAATAGCGTAGAACTTTTCTTCAATGAACTTCAAAGATTTCTCCTCCATAGGAGCTCCTATGGAGCGCTTCGGTCGAAAGGACGATTCGTTGAAAAAATTGTTAGCTGATACGCATCGACCGACTTAACCGATGAAAATCGATTATCGATATGACATAACGTAGCAAGAAAACCGGTTATCGGTATGACGGAAACGGCGAAAGAAATACGTTAATCGCCCTAAACGGAAAACAACAACGCAATAGCGGCGGTTAAAAATACCTCGGCGTCAGCATCCTAATGTCTCGTCGATTGAAGAAATAACCAATTGAAATCTCGTGTGTACCGCCGCTGTATCCCTTTAGGGGGCCAATTGAAAAATCGTAGGCATAACCTATCCTAAAGTTTTGATTGGGAAATACCTGCACTGCGGCAACCGCAGAGTTCAATTGTGTAAGGTCGCGCTGTAGGTAAGATTTATCGTAAAGTTTCACTCCCGTTCTATAAGATCCTCCAATCCACAGTTTATCGGCAAGGATAAAAAATGCATTAAGGTCAAGGCTCGTTGGCCCACCCCTATCGTCTTTAAGCAAAACAGAAGGCTTCACGTAGATGTCGGTAGTTAATGGCAGCAACATTCCCGCCGTTAAGTAATAGTGCGGCTTGGGTTGAGGAATATAGGTAAAGTTAGAGAGGTTTTTAAACTGCGACAGCAAATTATCGGCCGAAAAGCCTGCATAAAATCGATCGTTCGAAAAGAAGGCACCTGCCCGGGCATCGGGAGCAAAAACCGATTGCATGCCAAGCGGCTGCAACGGTTCGGGATTGTTGGGGTTCAGCAAGGCGCCATCAATGCCCAGCTGCACCACACCAAGGCCAAGCCCAAAAGCCAGTCTTGATGTTCCATCTTCATTCATCCTGATGCGGTAGGCGTAGTTTCCATAGGCAGCGGCGTTTCGCTGAGCGCCCAATCTATCGTCAGACACTTGCAGCGCAAGCCCTACATTACCATTATTGGCTATTGCATCAACGGCTACTGATACCGTTTTTGGTGCTCCATCTACCCCAGTCCATTGGTTGCGGTAAAAAGCGTGTACATTTAGCTGCTCACGGTAGCCCGCATAAGCCGGGTTAATGTAAATGCCATTAAACATGTACTGGCTAAACTGTGCGTCTTGCTGAGCCATGGATGGCTTCAACAGAAACGAAAGGCAGGCCATTACTAAAAATATCGTTTTCTTCATTTCACGGTAACTTGTTATGGTGGTTCATATAGTTTGTATGCACCTATTTTATTTATTTCTTAAATTCTCTGATTAGTGTTAGCCAACCCTTGTAAACTACCCATTCTGAATTGTCGGCGTTCTTCACTTTCAACAGATAGAAGTAAGTACCTTCGTTTAAACCCTCTCCAGACCAGTTATTCTGGTAGTTGTTCATATGGTACACTTCATTACCCCAACGATTTACGATAACCAGACTATTTTGGATAAACTGGTCGAGACCGATAATTTCAAAGGTATCATTATTGCCATCTCCATTTGGTGTAAAGAGATTTGGTATCGATAATGCGACGTTTGGAAGGGTAATTTTGGTGAAGAAAGTTCCTGATGCCAACATGTCTGAAAAGATCGATACATCGCCAGTGGAATGCACGCCGAGGGTAGGGTTGGTGGTTGGCAGGGGTTGCCATACATTCTGCCCTGCATAGCGATTTACGCTCGCTTTTTCATCTTTAAACAGCGAACCGTTACTATTGCTGTTGTGCTGCAAAGTTACACTGGCTTCCTGCATGTTATCTCCGAAGATGTGCCACACCCGATCCATTCCCAGTTCTTCGTTAGGCAGCTGCTTGGCCGCGGCAAAATAATCCTGAACGCTGACGTGGAATCTGCCCGCACGCTTGGGCGTTAGGGTTGCCGGTGTATAATCTCTTTCAGCTAGCCCAACTGGGAAGATAAAAGATTGTCCATCCCCGATCTCCTTTACCAGGTGCCCTTGATTGCTGTTGCTGGTTACCACCATTCTGTCTCTCGAGAAATTAGCAAGCGTACCAGCACTGCCCAACGAAAGGTCGTGCCCATTCAAAATGATATTTGCGCCGTTTACGTTCAAATTGAGCGTGTTGTTTAAATTTAGTGAAGCCGACCGCACGCCAACTGGGTTTGCAGTTCCGAAGCCGGGATCTGAAACATCTTCCAATACCACATTTCTGTCGTTCCCGTGTTCGATTAAAAGATTGACAAAGGTTCCATTGTTTCCGTCGATATAGGTGGACGAATTAGGCATGCTCTCGTAAAGAGGGTTATCGCCAGGGTTGTGAATGATGATTTTTCCACTGCCGCTAAAAACCGCGGTTGGTGCAATCCAGATGTTTCTGCTCCAAATTTCTAAAACCCCATCTATAGTCCAATTGGCTTGTGGGCCAAAATAGGTACCTTCTGAAAATCGCTGTTCCGTCATTCCAGCCGACACCACTACCGTCGAATTATCAACTGTCATGCTACCGGTTCCGGTTTGGGCAAAGCTGTTATAGGACAAACCAAATCCAAAGACAAAAAGCAAGAAAAGATTTGGTAAAGTTAATTTCATTTTATTTGGGATTATTGCAAATTTAGTAATTTTAAAACAAATGGTGGAATACAGGCCCTATTTTCAACGCGTTAGCTATTTATCGTCAGATTTACTAGGTCTTAGTCAAAAGCTTTTTCTATTACTACAGTATAGTCTCTCGGAACATTTCCTTCATTTTTAATAGATAATGCTCCTGTAGCCTGATTGACGGATATTGTATAGGTGAATGCCGTAGAATCGCCGGAGCCGGTGCAGCCAGCGGTTGCGTTAGTAACCTTCATGGAATTTTGGCCGGTGCTTTCAACTGATGGATCTGCCGAAGCTGACACACCGCCAGCAGAGACCCCTCCTACATAATTTATTGACCAGGTAGAATTGGCGTTTGATCCTGATCCTGTAATGAAAAATTTATTATAAAAGGACTGCCCACAACCGTTATTAGAATAAACTTTTATTTCATAAGCAGCAGTAAAAGTATCCGCAAAGATATAAACTGTAGATATGCCGTTTGGAGCTAAACCAGTTATCTTCTGTTTTACGTTCTCTAGAATAACAGATTCTACTCTTTTTGTGGTCGTGTTCCATACTAAAGGAGCATAATTATTGCCATTTGCAACCTGTTCAACAGCCTGAATCTCCACATTTCCGTTTACCTCCAACTTGGCTGAAGGAGCTGTTTCGCCTATACCTACATTACCCCCTGCTAACAAACTCAGTCCTGGCGCTGCAACGCCATTAAAAGCAAGGTCAAGGCGATTATTGTTACTAGCGTCTCCTTGATAATTGAACCTAATTTCACCGGTGTTTTTGGATGTATTCGCGGTTCCCAGTTTAACAATAGTATTGTTTCCGACAACATTGTTAGCAGGTGCTAAGAAACTGACCAGTTGCGCATAAAGTCCTGCGCTGTTATCTTCTACACTGAGCTTAGCTACAGGAGTTATGGTTCCGATCCCTACTTTTCCGTCATTTTTTGCTACAAAAGCAGCGTTGTTAACTCGTGCAGTTGTACCATCGCTCAATGTACCCAGCTTTACCATCGAATTAAAATTATCATCAACCCAGGCATCCTTTGTAAGATCAGCTGAGGCAGTAGAAGCCGCAGTTACCCATTGCGTATCGTCATGGTATTGAAAAGCTTTACTTGTGCTATTGTATCTGATCATTCCTGCCCGATCTGAAGCTGTAGCCAAGGCATCGGCAGGGGCATCTAAACTACCTAGTTTAGCATAACCATTTATATCTAAGCGAGATTGTGGCGTTAAAATGCCGATACCGGTATTGCCATTATCTGATATCCTAATGCGCTGGTTGCCATCTCCATCAGCAAGGATGATGTTATTGCTAAGAGCTGCAGGAAGCCCGGAAACATTTGCTCCCAGAATGGTATTTTTACCACCAGTGATAATGCCGTCGCCGGTACCGTAGCCCAAATAAGTGTTATAAGAACCTGTACTATAAGTACCAGATGTGGTGCTATTTTGCCCTGTGTAAGCTCCTATCGAAGTATTGTAAGCCCCGGTTTGATTAAAAGCGAGGCTTCTTTCACCTATGGCAACATTAAAACTACCTGTTGTATTACTGAGTAGCACATTGGCACCAATACCGGTATTTGACGATCCGCTGCTGTTACTGAACATTGAACTTACCCCAAGGCCCGTATTTTGCGACCCTGTGGTAGTTTTCCATAAGCTGCGATAGCCAAAAGCAGAGTTACCAAACCCTTTAGGGTTAGTAGTACTAAGATCGCTAGAAGCAATCTCGCCAAATGGTTTAAATAATGCTGAGCCTATTGCTACGTTAGAATAAGTTGGATCGTTATATCCATCTTTAAGGTCATGAACAGTTTCGATAGGTTTAAGCGTACGCCACTCTGCGTTATCATGGTATTGCAAGTTTTTATTAGAGCCATTGTAACGCATCATTCCAGCTCGGTCAGAGGCAGTGACCAAGGCGTCTGCTCCGGCATCAGCGCTACCGAGCTTAGCATAACCATTAATGTCCAAACGAGATTTTGGCGCTGTTAATCCTATCCCTACATTTCCATCGTCTTTAGCTACAAAAGCTTTGTCAGCTGTACGAACCGTTGTACCATCGCTCAATGTACCCAGCTTTACCATCGAATTAAAATTATCATCAACCCAGGCATCTTTTGTAAGATCAGCTGAAGCAGTAGAAGCTGTAGTTACCCATTGCGTATCGTCATGATATTGAAAAGCTTTACTTGTGCTATTGTATCTGATCATTCCCGCCCGATCTGAAGCTGTAGCCAAGGCATCGGCAGGGGCATCTAAACTACCTAGTTTAACATAACCATTTATATCTAAGCGAGATTTTGGCGTTAAAATGCCGATGCCGGTATTGCCATTATCTAATATTCTAATGCGCTGGTTGCCGGAACCATCTGCGATAACGATGTTGTTGCTTACATCACCAAGTCCCAACACCCTAGCTCCAAGTATTAGGTTGTTAGAGCCCGTGGTAATGCCATTTCCAGAATTGTAGCCCAGAACGGTATTGTAGCTACCCGTTGAAATGTGACCGTTTAGAACGTTAGTGGCAGAGTCTGTGCTTCCTACAAACGTATTATAATCTCCGCTAGTTAACGATGGCAACGCCTTAAACCCTACAGCAGTATTATATCTCCCGGTAAACGCCGATAAATCATTTTGCATTGAATTAGCACCTAAAGCAGTATTAAAACTACCAGTAGTATTACCCCTTAAGGCATTTGAGCCCACAGCCGCATTTTGGCGACCAGTCGTATTGGCAATCAAAGCACCAGCTCCTGTAGCGGTGTTACCCCAGCCTGTGGTATTTTTATTTAATGATTTTGACCCTACAGCGGTGTTTTCGGCGCCAGAGGTATTCGCGGCAAGCGATTCAATCCCAACACCCGTATTGTGCCTCGCTTGAAACGTACTACCGCTGGCCGAAGCTAGGTTGTTTCCCCCATTGCCTATAAAAAGCGAGCCTGTAAAGCTTGTGTTCAAGGCATCGGCATTGTAAATGGTTTGTTTACCATTTACACCAATTTTTCCATTTAAATCGAGTAAATAGGCTGGGGCGGTTAAGCCAATGCCTGTTTTACCATCGTCTTTAATCACAAATTCGCTGCCAGCTGTTCGAGCGGTAGTCCCATCGCTCAAAGTGCCTAATTTCACTTGGGTACTTGCTGGTTCGTCAATCCACGCATCTTTAGTGGGATCACCACCCGATACTTTTGCCGCTGCTGCCCAGCCCGTCCCGTCCCAAAAATAAAGGCCAGTACCATCGCCAGTGGCAACAGGATAAGTCGTGGTTCCTGTAAAGCCAGCTGTGGTGGTTTTGGTGTTATAAATTAACATCCCCCTGGTTGCGGTGCCTGCTAAGCCCCAGGTAGTGGTATTGCTAAGCGCTACCCGTGGAAAAAGCACACCTTTATCGGTCGATTCAAGATCTAGTACCGCTCCCGGATGTTTCGTTGTCGGGTTTTCGCCTATTTTTTGTCCCGTAGTTTGCGCAATACTAACAAAGCTGGTGCTTACGAGTAATGCAATTGCTAAACCTATATGTTGAGTTTTCATAAAATTCTTTTTGATGCTAAAGATGATTGCTTAGTCTATTTTGTACCAATTTGTGCCGTCGCTCTGAATGCGCATGGTGGAGTTTACATTCAGCGTAGTTACACTATTAACAGCACCACCGGCGGTTATCGAAATTACGATTGGGGCACTAAATGTTAGCGTATTGCCCGATTCATTTAATTTACGTATCACGAGGATGCGGCCAGTACTAGCTGCTGCTCCCGGAAGTGTTATCGTAAATCCTGCTGTAGCGGTGTTAGCCAAAATGGTATAATCTGTGTCAATCACTGTATAATCCGCGGTTTTTGTGATAATATTTTTTACGTTGGGATTAATTGTTTTCCATTCTGGTGCGAGACTTCCCCCTTTTGAGGTGAGCACCTGTCCTGGTGTACCTGCACTGCCTGCGGTACTCTCCGTCCCACCCACATTCAGTTCGCTGGTGATTTGCAGGGCACCGTTTACGTGAAGCTGCCTTTGTGGAGTTATGGTTCCGATTCCCGTTTTACCATCGCTAAGCACTCGGATTCTCTGCGTACCAGCACCATCGGCAAGGATAATATTGTTGGTTAAATTGGGGGGCAAAGCTTGTAAACTAGCGCCAATGATGGTATTTCCAGAACCCGTTGTAATGCCAGCCCCAGTGCCATAACCTATAATTGTATTGAATGTCCCGCTGGTGTTGTTTTGAAACGAAAAGGCGCCTAAAACGGTGTTTGCCGATCCCGTTGTATTGCCAAAAAGAGAAGCAATACCTATGGTAACATTACTGGTTCCGCTAATGTTAGAATAAAGGGCACTGTTGCCCAATGCTACATTTTGCCCGCCTGTGGTGTTCTGGTTCATTGCCGTTTTGCCTAAACTCAAATTGTTTGAGGCGGTCATATTGCTGGCCAATGCACCCGATCCGATAGCAATGTTGTCTGTACCTGCACCCACCGATGTTCCATCGCCGCCAACCCCAGCATCCTGGGTAATGTGGTTATTGGTACCGCCTGGTAATAAGCGTAAATCGACTTTTTGATAAGCATCAGTTGTTTTCTTTAATACGCCGTCTGCACCAGCCACAACAATATTTTCGCCACCTACTGCATCTTTCAAGTCCTCGATTTTAACGGGATCTAAACCAGTTTCGGGTACTACATGAAGTTTATTGGTAGGTGTACTTGTACCTAAACCAATACTGGTTTGGCCAGCAGTTCCTTTAACACCACCAAGTACCAGGCTGTTATCGGCGCTTACTAATGCCTGTGCACCTATTGCCGTTGCAAAGTTTAAATTGTTCGCTCCAACATTGGCATTATAGCCCAAAGCTGAGTTGTTACTGCCAGACGTGTTTGCCGCCAATGCGCTGGCACCTACTGCCGAATTTGATGTTCCGGTAGTGTTTACGTTTAAGACATTCAGACCCAATGCTGTATTACCAGTTCCGGTAGTGTTCTTGTTCAGCGCATCGCTTCCGATAGCAAGATTATCAGACCCTGTTGTGTTGGCTGCAAGCGTGTTAACGCCTATCGCAATATTCTTTGTACCCGAACCAACCGATGTTCCGTTGCTACCATCTCCGGCATCTTGGGTAATGTGATTTGTGTTCACTAAGCGTAAATCCTGAAAAGAGGATGCAACAAACATGGCACCGCCATCGGGTCCTACGGTTAAAGCGTTGTTAGGAGCAGCACTTGTCACGATCGCAAAACTATTAGTTCCTGCTTCATTAGTATAAGTAATTACTCCTGTTGTTGTGCTTTGCGCAAAGCTGGTTGTTGGGGTATTAATTCTATAAGGGTTGCCAGTAGTTCCGGTGCCTTCAAATGTTGTGTTCATACCGTTAGCGATAACTCCAATTCCTCCTTGTGGACCCGCCGGACCAGTTTCGCCCTGAGGGCCCGCCGGACCAGTTGCCCCTTGCGGACCCGCCGGACCAGTTGCCCCTTGTGGACCTGCCGGACCCGTTTCACCCTGAGGACCCGCTGGACCAGTTGCCCCCTGTGGACCCGTTGGACCAGTTGCTCCCGTGTCTCCTTGCGGACCTTGTGGCCCAGTTGTTCCTTGCGGACCCGCGGGACCGGTTGCCCCCTGTGGACCTGCAGGACCAGTTGCTCCCGTGTCTCCTTGCGGACCTTGTGGGCCAGTTGTTCCTTGCGGACCCGCGGGACCGGTTGCCCCCTGTGGACCCGCTGGACCAGTTGCTCCCGTGTCTCCTTGCGGACCTTGTGGGCCAGTTGTTCCTTGCGGACCCGCGGGACCAGCTTCACCCTGAGGGCCTTTTATGTTTGTCCAGGTTCCAGTATCTGGATTATATACCCATGTACCACTTTCGTTGTTTACTATTGTTACGCCCTCGCCGGGACCACCAGGTGTACCAGGCGTACCAGGTGTGCCTGTTCCGGTTACTGTTTCAACCTTTACAACGCCAGGATCACCTTGTGGGCCTTGCGGACCTTGTATGTTCGTCCAGGTTCCAGTATCTGGATTATATACCCATGTACCACTTTCGTTGTTTACTATTGTTACGCCCTCGCCGGGACCTCCAGGTGTACCAGGAGCACCAGGTGTGCCTGTTCCGGTTACTGTTTCAACCTTTACAACGCCAGGATCACCTTGTGGGCCTTGCGGACCTTTTATGTTTGTCCAGGCTCCAGTGTCTGGGTTATATACCCAAGTACCACTTTCGTTATTTACGATTGTTACGCCCTCGCCGGGACCGCCAGGTGTACCAGGCGTACCAGGTGTGCCTGTTCCGGTTACTGTTTCAACCTTTACAACGCCAGGATCACCTTGTGGGCCTTGCGGACCTTGTATGTTTGTCCAGGTTCCAGTATCTGGATTATATACCCATGTACCACTTTCATTGTTTACGATTGTTACGCCCTCGCCGGGACCTCCAGGTGTACCAGGAGCACCAGGTGTGCCTGTTCCGGTTACGGTTTCGACCTTTACAACGCCAGGAGCACCTTGTAGGCCTTGCGGACCTTGTATGTTTGTCCAGGTTCCAGTATCTGGATTATATACCCATGTACCACTTTCGTTGTTTACTATTGTTACGCCCTCGCCGGGACCTCCAGGTGTACCAGGAGCACCAGGTGTGCCTGTTCCGGTTACTGTTTCAACCTTTACCACGCCAGGATCACCTTGTGGGCCTTGCGGACCTTTTATGTTTGTCCAGGTTCCAGTATCTGGATTATATACCCATGTACCACTTTCATTGTTTACGATTGTTACGCCCTCGCCGGGACCACCAGGTGTACCAGGAGCACCAGGTGTGCCTGTTCCGGTTACTGTTTCAACCTTTACAACGCCAGGAGCACCTTGTGGCCCTTCTGGGCCTTGCGGACCTTTTATGTTTGTCCAGGTTCCAGTATCTGGATTATATACCCATGTACCACTTTCGTTGTTTACGATTGTTACGCCCTCGCCGGGACCACCAGGTGTACCAGGCGTACCAGGTGTGCCTGTTCCGGTTACTGTTTCGACCTTTACAACGCCAGGAGCACCTTGTGGGCCTTGCGGACCTTGTATGTTTGTCCAGGTTCCAGTGGCTGGATTATATACCCAGGTACCACTTTCATTGTTCACGATTGTTACGCCCTCGCCGGGACCGCCAGGTGTACCAGGAGCACCAGGTGTGCCTGTTCCGGTTACGGTTTCAACCTTTACAACGCCAGGAGCACCTTGTGGGCCTTGCGGACCTTGTATGTTTGTCCAGGTTCCAGTGGCTGGATTATATACCCATGTACCACTTTCGTTGTTTACGATTGTTACCCCCTCGCCGGGACCGCCAGGTGTACCAGGAGCACCAGGTGTGCCTGTTCCGGTTACGGTTTCAACCTTTACAACGCCAGGATCACCTTTTTTTCCTTCTGGGCCTTGCGGGCCGTTTATGTTTGTCCAAAGCCCTGTGGTTGGATTATATACCCAGGTACCGCTGGCATTAGTCACTATGGTAACGCCGGCTCCCGGGGCACCGGGCTCACCGATACCAGGGGTATTGGGAGGGCCTGTTTGCCCGGGTTGATTTTCGACCTTTACAACACCGGGATCGCCTTGCTCTCCTTTTATATTTGTCCATGTTCCGGTAGTTGGGTCATATATCCAGGTGCCACTATCGTTGTTTACTATGGTAACACCTGGGCCGGGACCTCCGGGTTCGCCGGGCTTACCGGGCATTCCCGTTTTTCCAGTCTGGTTTTCTACTAAAATGCTGCTGCTGCTTTTTACAAAAATCCATTTTGTTCCGTCGTTATAGTAAATACCCGGTACAACATCGTTTGCGTTTGCCACGTTATAAACCATCATCCCAGCAACATGCGCTGTTAAGGGCGCCGCATCGCTGGTGCGAATCAAATTTACGCGGGCATGCAGAAATCCTTTATTATTGCTTTCCAGTTCTAAAATTGCATTCTTCTCAGGTAAATTAGCACTAGTTGCTGAGCCATCTTTTATTTTTTGTTGAGCAACAACACTGAAAATACTCAGCGTTAAACTCAAAGTCAAGAATAGATATTTTTTCATAATAAATAATTTCGTGAGATAAGCGTCTTCTGAACCGAGGCCTACCTTCTATTTTCTAAAATTTTAAACCTGATAACCCTGTCATTTGACATTTCATTACCAAAATTACCTTGTTTAGTAGTTTGGTTAAGGGCACTCGAATGAACCGGGAAAATCCCGAGAAAAAAATTAGCAAAAATCAATGTAAAGATTCTTCATACGTTAATAGAGTTGGACAATTTTTTTTAAAGCCCCATGCAAAATCGATAATCGATGATAGGGAGGTTGTTTTTAATATGGTGCAATACGGTTGAGAGCATCGAGCCCTTGATCGCTTTTAAGATTGGAGCGTTAATAACCCAACGTATTGTAACTTATTACTTACAAAAGTATAGGATTAATAAAGCGGATGAAACACATGCTCGACAGAAAGGCTATATCGCCCGATGAACAGCGGGATGAGCTCCATAAAAGAACTCAAATTCGATCCAAAAAGTATTACTAATAATACATTTTTAAACATATTAAGCGTAAAATTTGAGCATTATACGCATGAAATTGATTAGGCAAGATACAATTTGGGGTAAATGCTCTTTTACCATGCCATTTGAAGATCATATTCAGAATTAAACGTAAATACCTGATTAAGAGCATTTAATGATGCATTAAGAAGATTAAAGAAACTTTGATCTGCATCTGTTCGTTGAGTGGTTGGTATGTTTCAGCATGTTAATTTGTTATAAAAAAAACCGCCCGACTTGCCCTCAACCTGCTCTCCGGAGAAAGCAAAGGAAAAAGACAGCGAAAATTGGGGTGAAAAACGCCAAATATGCGGAAAAGTGACTCAAAAATTAGTCGTGAAGGCGACACAGCGACCTGAAAGGTTGGCCGCAAGCGGAGTTGCTACTGCAATTGGATTGTAGAGTCACCCTGAGCATTTCAATTACGCCCAATACAGGCTCAGTCGAAGGGCAATGTTTATTTGCTTTTTCCTATAGAAAAGGTCTTCGACTGCGTTTATCCTGAACATTTCGACTATGTGAATACAGGCTCAGTCGAAAGGCTCAGACTAACATCATTCTTGCTTAACTAAAAACGACATTCGGCGGGCCGTCGAAATGACAAATCAGCAATGACTTTCTACCAAATTGATTTAACGGAATAAACTTTCAAATCCTTAATTTCGACATTATTTCCCCAGAATTGAAAACCCTCGGTGCTTTTGGCATCAGGTTTACGCTCCAGGGAATAGGAATAGGCTCCATTGTCAATAAACACCTCAACAGATGTTCTGTCGATGTAAATATCTGCCGAAATTTCCATGCTCGTCATATCCTCCGGTGAATAAAAAACACCGTTCACGAGGTTAAAATTCATATCATAATCCAGCAGCTTCTGTCCAAAAAGATTTAGCCCTGCACTTGTTGCGTGCGACAACTTCAGCTTTGTTTTGATGCGGATCCTATCGTTACCGTTATAAGCTTTCAATTTTTCATTAGCATCTTTTGCACTGAGGCTATTCCACTCGCCAACACTTTGAAAAAGTTGGTCGGCCTCTTTTATCGTCTCACTCACCAACCTGACACCATTTCTGGTAGTTTTAAGCTTCAATTCGGTTGGCAAGAGCATCATTCCGTTGAAAGGCATTTCAGGATGGCTTATCCTTCCCCATCCAATCTGTATTCTGCGTCCGTCGCTTTCGGGAATATTGGTAAAGGTTTGGGCGGCGTAAATGGTTCCGGTAACATAAAAGTGCTTGCCCGATTGGGGCGTAAACCTCTTACCATCAAATGAACCCAGCATATAAGTGTTTGAAGCGCCGTACATTACCCATCTGGTTTTATTTTTATCGCCATCAACAGGAAGCTCAAATAAGTCAGGGCATTCCCAAAAGCCCGTGGTATGGCTTTCGAACGTCCAATCTTTTAAGTTTTTAGAATTATAGATGGAATGGCCATCCCGTTCGTTTAGCACTAAAACCCAATGGTTGCCCGGCTCGTACCAAAAAACCCGCGGATCTCGGGTGTCGTTGCTGTTCCATTTTGCTTTTGAATCGATAATGGGATTTTTGCTGTATTTCGTCCACGTACGCCCTTTATCTAAGCTGTAGGCCACACACTGTACTTGCTTTTGGTCGGTATAAGCGGTATAAGTGGCCACCATTGCAGGCGTATTTCCCTTGTTAAAACCTGCGGTATTGTGGTAATCGATAACTGCGGAGCCGGAGAACATAGTGCCGATATTATCAGGACTTAATGCCGTTGGAAGCTCCTCCCAATGAATCATATCTTTACTTACGGCATGGCCCCACGACATATTTTCCCACTCTTTTTCGTAGGGATTGTGTTGATAGAAAAGATGATATTCGCCCTCATAATAAATCAGCCCATTCGGGTCGTTAATCCATCCCCTTTTGCTGGTAAAGTGAAATTGGGGCCTGTTCTTTTCTTTGTACATCAACTCATGCCCAGCTATTTCGTCGTTCTGATAAATCTTATCCAGTCCAGAAGCATCGCCATCGTAACTGATCTTAATCGTTTTCCCTTTTAAGGCGGTAACATCACAGAAAACCCAATATTCGGGTTCGCTGGTTGCTAATCTGATCTTGAAAACCCTTTCCTGTTTACCTGCAATTTCGAAAGTCATGTTCTTTCTGTCTTGCTTTTGCGAAACGGGTAAATTGAGGTAACGCTTGTTGATCTTGATTACAATATCGGCGGCATCAGCTGTATGAATTAAACATAAAAAGGCCGTAAGGGCGAGCAGGATTTTGGGGGATGTTTTCATATCTTCTGGATAAAAATAATAAAAAATATGTATTTCACCCTCCAAAGCCTCCGTTGACTGAAGTCAACGGCAATGAGGTCTACCAGCCGAAGCGGAAAACCCCTGCCTTAAATCCGTTGACTGAAGTCAACGGCAATGAAATGCAAGAGGGCTACCAGACAAAGCGGAAAAATCCCTGCCTTAAATCCGTTGACTGAAGTCAACGGCAATGAAATGTAAGAGGGCTACCAGACAAAGCGGAAAACCCACTGCCTTAAATCCGTTGACTGAAGTCAACGGCAATGAAATGCAAGAGCCCTACCAGCCGAAGCGGAAAAATCCCTGCCTTTAATCCGTCGACTGAAGTCAACGGCAATGAATGGTAAACTGCCTACCTGTTCATTGCCGTCAGTTTAAACTCCCGGAGGAAACAAAAAACTATCTTAGCTCAACCTCGGCCAGCACAGGAAAGTGATCTGAAGGAAACTTCCCGTAATAGGTATCGGTCAATATTCCCCATTTTTTGGCTGTAAATTGCTTCGTTACAAAAATGTGATCGATTACTCCTTTTCCGCGTGGCGTTCTAAAACCATTTGCCGACGAGTTATTGGCATAAGGAAACTTAACTTGCATATAAGAATCGGTCAATACACCAGAAGTAGCCAAAGTTTGGTACCATTCGCTATCTCTGCCGCCGTTTAAATCGCCTGTTAACAAAACTGGCGAGCCATTGGCTATCTCCTTAATCTTGCTTAGCATTAGCTTGCTGCTTTCTTTGCGAGCAACAACGGCCTGATGATCGTAATGTACGTTGAAAGCATAAAACTGCTTTTTAGTTTTTAGATCCTCGAGGTAAACCCACGAGCAAATTCTATTGCAGCAGGTAGCATCCCAGCCTTTACCGGGCTTATCGGGCGTTTCCGACAACCAAAAATCGCCACTTTTCAACAGCTTAAAACGATCTTTTTTATAGAAGATAACTGAATGTTCTCCGGCATCCTTGCCATCGTCTCTACCTTTGCCATAATGCGCATACTCGGGCAAAGCGGTACTGATGTCGTCCACTTGATTTTGCAATGCTTCCTGAACGCCCAATACATCAAAACCATGAAAACGAATGAGGTTTGATACAATTGGCGCACGGTTTACCCACAAGTTTCCGGTGTCACGAGGATTATCATAGCGGATGTTGAAGGTTCCAACGGTGATTTGCTGTGCTTCTATACTGACTGTGGCAAGCAAAAGCATTACCGCAGCAAATAGGATTTTTATTTTCATTTGATTGAGTTTTGTTAGTGTTTGAGTTAAGGTTAAGGTTAACCACACAGAAACATAGGTCACATAGCTCAGTGCTATAACAAACTATGTTTTTCTATGTGCCTATGTGGCCAAAAGTTTTAGTGCAATGAGACATAGGTCACATAGTTTAACGCCATTAAAAGGCTATGTTTCTATGTACCTATGTGGCCAAAAGCCCAGCCTTGTTACTCCCAACCCGGATTTTGTTTTAAATTAGGATTACGTTGAAGATCGTTCAATGGAATTGGATAATAATAGTTCCGCTCGTTCCATTTTCTAGGAATTTCGTTCATCCAGATCAACTCGCCTGATGTACCATTTTTTAACAATTGCGAATTTACCGCGTTACCAATCCTTGGCGAAACATCTACATAAGTAACACCACTCACCGGCGTTGGGCGGGTTCCCTGGTAAAAAGCAACATCCAAAATGCCATCCTCATTTAAATCCATTGGCGTATTCAAGGCCGGCACGTAAAAACCATTCCATTCTTGCTCCATTAAAGGGCCTCTCTTCCATCTCAATAAATCGGCAAAGCGTAAACCTTCTAAACTCAATTCAATACCACGTTCTCTTCTAATCTCCAGTAAAGTTGGGTCGCTAATGCCGGGAAAATAATTGGTCATCAAATACGGATCGGCAATGGTAGGCTTTGCGCTCAAGCCGCCTGTAATTCCTCCCCTTGCCCTCAACGCACCAATAGTTAAGGCCCAATCGGCATCGGTTAGCGTTCCCAGTTCGGCCTTTGCCTCGGCATAGTTTAATAATACCTCCGCATAGCGAAACAGGGCCACAGCATTGGTGTTTAATGCACCTGCATCAAAATAGGTATCATCCAATGTCCATTTAATAGGCTGATAACCCGTAAAAGTATAGGAGAAAACGGGAGGAGCAGGAATTTGCTGCCCGTTGCTAATGCGTTTATAGTCGCCCAGGCGGATGGTTTGTTTCAAGCGCAAATCGCGGTTTTTCACCTCATCCTTAAATACCATGGTTTTATAGGCCGGGTCGTTTGTAAATGGCGTTCCATCGAGTTTCAAATAGGTATTGATGAAAGTACGGGTAAAACTTGCCTTAGCGCCATAAGTACCACTTGTCCACCACCAGTTTGCCTCATTAAGTACGCCCAGGTTAACGTCGGCCACAGCGGCCTGTAAAACTTCGTTGGCAATTGGCGCATTGCTGGTAAATACCTGCCGATAAGACACGCCTGCACCTCCGGCCGTGTTGATTGAATAACCTCCATTTTTGATGATCTGTTCAGCTGCCGATGCCGACGCTTCAAGCCATTTATTTGCCGACGATGCCAGGCCCAATTCTGTATGGTATTTTCTGAAGGTGCCCTCAAAAAGACAAACCCTGGATTTATAAGCATGGGCAACCCATTTGGTAATTGTGGTTCGGCTGGCATCGTTTGTAGCCTGAATATTGGCACAAGCGAAATCAAGATCGGCCAGCACAGAATCCATAACCAACTCTCTTTTATCGCGACCCGCGGTTAGGGTTGGGTCGTCAATATCCAAGGCCTTGTTAATCCATGGCACATCGCCAAAGCGCTTTACTTTTTCCATGTAAAAGTAGGCCCTAAAGTAGCGGGCAATGCCGATGTAACTGTTGCGTGTTGCTACGGGTACGGCCGGATTGTTGCAGTTTTGGATAAAGTAATTGATGTTTCTTAAATCCCTCCAGGTCCATCCCGAGCTATTGTTGGCACCAAAACCGCCTTCGCGGATAAAATCCTGAACTGATCTTACCGCCAGATAATCGGACATTGCATCCTGACTGGTGGAATTTTTCGGAAGGAAATCCATTCCATAGAAAGAATTGGTGTATAATTTCAGTCCGTTCTCTGTTCCGAAAACGGCTTCTTTTGAAGCGGTCGATTCCGGTTGTTGATCGAGCTTTTTGCAGGCTGCCAAACTTACGCAACCCAGCAAAATCCATATATAATATCTTTTCATTTTTATATTTTTTTTTCGATGATGATGAAGCCGTGCAACCCCATCTTTTATATATTATCCGATTAAAAACCAACATTTAAACCCAACGAAAAGCTTTTTAATAGCGGGTAGTTATAACCATCGCCATTGGTGCTGTTCGCATTCAAATCCTGATCGGAAGGAACAGCGTTTTCTACGTCGATCGTGTTCTTCACAATTTTGTACATTGGCGAATAAGTGAAAAGATTTTCTCCAGAGAAAAAGATCTTCGCACTGCGGGCGCCGATACGGTTGGTCCACCTGGTTGGTAAAGTATAACCCACCTGAATGTTTTTCATCCTCAAATAAGCCACATTTTGCAGGTAACGGGTTTGGGCAACTCCTAAAGTCCGGTTGGTGCTGTTTGACGCCGCTCTCGACATTGTTCTTGGAAAATAAGCGTTGGTATTTTCAGGCGTCCACATATTGCCAAGGTGGAAAGTAGGAATGTTGTTGTACGGCCTGTTATACTGCCCCCAAAACATTTCGCTTTCGGTACTTGGGTACCATTGTTGTTTGCCTACGCCCTGAAAGAAAACAGAAAAGGAAATGTTATGCCAATCTGCACCCAAATTAATACCATACATGTATCGCGGTGCCGAATTGCCAATAATTCTTCTATCGCCCGAGTTGCCGGCTTTATTCTCGCCAACGTTGATCAAACCGTCGCCATTTAAATCTTTCAGTTTGATATCGCCCGGAAACCACAAACCCGAAGGTGAGGCCCGCATTTGCGGATCTTGTTTTGCATGCGAGGCAATATCTGCCGCATCGATAAAGAAGCCTTCCGTTTCGTAGCCCCAAATTTCGCCAAGGGTTTGTCCCTCGTAGTAATCGCTCAGCAGCTTATCAGGATTGTTATACTTATCAATTTTCGTTTTATTATCCGATAGCGTCAGCCTTACATTGTACCTGAACGGTTTTTCGGGATTACCAATTCTATCGCTCCAGGTGATGGAAGCTTCCCAGCCCCTTGTGGTTAAATCGGCGTAGTTACCTTTAGGCACATCGGCCCCGAAAACCGCTGGCGGGGTTAAGCCGAACGTAAACATATCGGTCGTTTTGCGGATATAGGCGTCGCCGGTAAAGTTCAATCGGCCAGAAAACATCGTTAAATCTAAACCGAAGTTGGTTGTTGTCGATGTTTCCCAGGTTAAGCCGCTAGGTAATACCGAAGGGTTACGCGTGGTTTGCGGTCGCGAGCCGTTTAAGATCACACCCGATTGACTGATATTGAAAAGCTCTTGAAAGGCGTACGAGGCAATGTTACCATTCCCCAGCGCACCATAAGAAGCCCTGAACTTTAAATCGGAGATAATTTTGTCTGAAACATGCCAGAATGGTTCTTTATTTACCCTCCAACCTGCAGAAACTGATGGGAAGAAGCCGTAACGCTGATTAGATGGAAATTTGGATGAGCCATCGTACCGGGCATTCACTTCTACCAGATAGCGATCTTTAAACCCATAATTCAACCTCGAGAAACCGCCCAAAATAGCCCATTGCTCATAACCGCCGCCGGTGGTAATGGATTGGCCGAGAGCCAGGGTTAAATCGGTAGCATCTTCGAAAATAATACCATTCCGTTGCACGGCAACGCGGTTATAGGTCGATTGCTCGTAATTGTAACCTGCCATCGCCTTTAGGTAATGATCTTCGCCGAAGTGGTCTTCGAACTCGGCATAAATATTAGTTGCCAGATATCTTGTTTCTCGTAAATCGAACAATAAATCGTTTGTAGTGGTACCTACATAGGCGGTAACGCCTTGAAAATTGCTGTACGGCACCTGCACTCTTTTTTGCTCGCGATTATTATCGGTATTGCGGAAGGTGAAATCGGCGTTTACGCGAAACTTATTATCGAAGAAATTGCTCCGCAAACCGGTAATGTTTCTGAACACCTCCCGGCGGGTATCGATGCCATTCTTTCCGTAAACGAAATCGCCAACGGTGTAGGCCGACGAAAAGGTTAGTGAACCATCGGGGTTGAACAATGGCATTGTTGGGTGCCCCTCATCGCCAATGTTTCGCCAAATACCGCCGCCTTCACCCACGTTAATGGGGTTGTGGTAGTTCATAATCGAATAATCGGCGTTGTTTTCAATACTTAACCACGGAAAAAGCTGTATGGTACCGCGGGCACGAATATTTTTCGTATCGTAATCGTCGCTGTTGTACCTGAACAAGCCATCTTGGTTTAAAAAACGACCCGACACCAAAAACGTAGCCTTATCGCTGCCACCACTTACCGAAAGATTGTTTTCGAAGGCGTTGGTATTGTCTTTATACAAGGCGCCGTAATAATCGGTACTGCCGTAGTAAGTATATTCGCCTGTTGTGGGGTTCACCTCGACAGTATTATAAGGTTGACCCGATTCTACCCTGCGCTTAAATTCGTCTAAATAAGCTTGCGAGAACTTTTGCGTTTTGTTTACATTTTGCGGAAAAGCGCCATCGCCGTTAACAAAGGCCTCCGAAAACATTTTCGCCCAGGTGTAACCATCTGTCACAAAATCGGGTCTGGTAATTGGCGATTTAATGGAAAAGTTGCTGGAGTACGAAACGCTTGTTCGCCCTTTTTCTCCTTTTTTCGTGGTAATCAAAACTACGCCGAACGCTCCTCGGGCACCGTAAATAGCTGCCGAGGCCGCATCTTTAAGAATAGAAACGGTCTCTACATCGTTTGGGTTCAATAAACTTGGGTCGCCCTCAAAGCCGTCAATTAAAATTAAGGCACTTCCACCCTGCCCAATCGAGGTTGTCCCCCTGATATTATAGCTTGGCGATTGTGTAGGCTTCCCGTCCATCATTTTAAGGTTTAAGTTGGGCAGTAAACCTTGCAAACCTTGTGTTAAATTCGTAATTGGCCGATTTTCGATGTTTTTAGAAGTAATCTGATCGACGGCACCTGTAGCGTTTTCTCTTTTTTGTGTTCCGTAGCCCACTACCAACACCTCATTTAAGGTACCTGTTTCGCCCTTTAGCGTAACGTTTAGCGGCGTGTTTTCATTGGCTTTTACCGCCACCTTAGTAAACGTAGCGGTAGTGTACGAAATAAAGCTAACCGAGAGGGTGTACGTGCCCTCGGGTACGCTGAGGCTAAAACTGCCATCGCGGGCACTTTGCACTACTTTGTTCAATTCTTTAATGAGGATACTGGCGCCCGGAAGCGGGTCGCCTTTTTCATCAACAATTTTTCCGCTGATGGTTCCTGATGCCTGGATGTTGGCAACATTGAGCGAATCGGGTAAATGGGCCTCGGCCATGGCAGATAGTGAAGGCGCAGTAGCCAACAAACCTGCAATGGCATATGCCGCAACCCTTTGCTTTGATAGTAAAGGTTTTTTCATTTTAAGGATGGTTAGATAAAGCAATTTACGAAATTATTTATCATTGATGTAGTTTTTAAATGCCGCAAAAGTAGGATGCCAATGTAAATGGCAGGTTAAGTTAAATTGAAGTTTAGCGTGCTGAAAAGGCATTTTTGACCCGGGCATGTTAAGCCAAATACCAACGCAGCCTAATAAAAACTGCGGCTAGCTAATTGCACACATTTCGCGTTTAACGTTGGTAGCATTCTCTTACCGAGACATTTTTGATAAACAAGATTTAAAAGAAAAGGGAAGATTGGAGGGCGTGATGCCAAGAAGTTGCTGGAGTTTTATGTACTGCTGAAGGCTACTAGTGCTTTTTAATTCAGTCGGTTGAAACCGACGGCAAAGAAACACATAAATTCTAAAACTACTGGGCGCCCACATTCAATCATAAGTCTTGTTCTAATTTTCGGCTAAAGCCTAACAATTGCTCTTCTAATCCGTAGGTTGAAACCGACGGCAAGGAAATACATAAATTTCAAAACTGCTGAGCGCCCAATTCAATCATAAGTTCTAATTTTCGGCTAAAGCCAAACAATTGCTCTTCTAATCCGTCGGTTGAAACCAACAGCAAAGAAATACATAAATTTCAAAACTGCTGAGCGTTCAGCTAAAGCCTAACGACTGCTTTTTAATTCCGTCGGTTGAAACCGACGGCAAAGAAATACATAAATATTTTGGTGTTTTTCATTACTTAATAGCATTACTGAGCACCCTCAAGAGGGAAGTTACAAAAAGCTATTTTCAGTGTATCAATCGCAGATTTTGAACTTAAGACTCCGAACTATCTTTCTAATCACTTTAAAATCAGCAACATTTATTAAAAAAATCTTTTCTATTAATTAAAATATTTTTACCTTTGCAGTCCCTAAACAGGGGAAAAGGAGACAATTAATTAATGGCTAAAAAACAAGTAGCAGAAAAAGAATTAGCAGCAAAAACAGCTGAGCTTCAGGGAGAAGGCGGACGCCTAACTGAAAAAGAAACTATTGAATCAGAAGCTGATTCAGTTTCGATCGAATCGATCAAATCATCATTGGCAACACCAACGGAAGATTTCGACTGGGATGCTGATGAAAAAGTTTTCGGTAATTACAATGATGCAGACCGTAAAAAGTTTGAGGATATGTATGCCGGAACATTTAACCAGATCACTAAAGGTGAGATTATTCCGGGTATCGTTGTTTCAATCAACAACAAGGATGTAGTATTAAACGTAGGTTTTAAATCGGACGGTTTAGTTTCTACTTCGGAATTCCGTGATACACCAGATCTTAAAGTTGGCGATTCAGTTGACGTTTTCGTTGAAGCACCAGAAGATGCTAACGGTCAATTGATCCTTTCTCGTAAAAGAGCTAAAACTCAAAGATCATGGGAAGCAATTAACGAGGCTCTTGAAAACGATAGAATCATTAACGGTTTCGTTAAGAGCCGTACTAAAGGTGGTTTAATTGTTGATATCATGGGCGTTGAGGCTTTCTTACCAGGATCTCAGATTGATATCAAACCTATCCGCGATTACGATATTTACGTGGGTAAAACAATGGAATTTAAAGTTGTTAAAATTAACCATGAGTTTAAAAACGTTGTAGTTTCTCATAAAGTGTTAATTGAAGACGATTTAGAAAGCCAAAAAGTAGAGATCGTTTCTAAATTAGAAAAAGGTCAGGTATTGGAAGGTACCGTTAAAAACATTACAGATTTCGGTGTGTTCATCGATTTAGGTGGTGTTGATGGTTTACTTCACATTACTGATATTTCTTGGGGCCGCATAGAGCATCCGAAAGAAGTATTATCATTAGATGAAAAAATCAACGTGGTTGTTTTAGATTTCGATGATGAGAAAAAACGTATCGCTTTAGGCTTGAAACAATTAACTCCACACCCTTGGGAAAACTTAACTGCCGACATTCAAGTTGGTTCTAAAGTTAAAGGAAAAATCGTAACTGTTGCAGATTACGGTGCTTTCTTAGAAATCATCCCAGGTGTTGAAGGTTTAATCCACGTTTCCGAAATGAGCTGGTCGCAAAACTTAAGAAACCCACAAGAATTCTTAAAAGTTGGCGATGAAATCGAAGCTGAAGTTTTAACTTTAGACAGAGACGAGCGCAAAATGAGCTTAGGTATTAAACAATTATCGAGCGATCCATGGCAAGAAGTTGCTGCTAAATTCCCAGTTGGAAGCAAGCACCAGGCAACTGTTAAAAACATGACCAACTTCGGCGTTTTCGTTGAAATTGAAGAAGGTATCGATGGTTTAATTCACATTTCAGACTTATCATGGTCTAAAAAAATCAACCACCCTAACGAATTCACTAAAGTTGGTGATGTATTAGACGTTGTTGTTTTAGAACTTGATGTTGATAACCGTAAATTGAGCTTAGGCCACAAACAATTGGAAGAAAACCCTTGGGATACTTTCGAAACGATCTTCACTTTAGATTCGGTTCACCAGGGAACAGTTGTTAAGGTAACTGATAAAGGTGCTGTTATTGCTTTACCTTACGGTGTAGAAGGTTTCGTACCAACTAAACACATGGTTAAAGAAGATGGTACTTCGGTTAAAGCTGAAGAAACTAACGACTTCAAAATTATCGAGTTTAACAAAGAAGCTAAACGCATCGTTGTATCTCACGCTCGTATTTGGGAAGAAGTTAAAGCTGAAGCTGTAGCAGAAGAAAGAAATGCTAAAAAGAAAGAAGCTAAAGCTGCTGTAACTGCGGTTAAGAAAGTTAAAGATTCTGTAGAGAAATCTACTTTAGGCGACTTAGACGTATTGGCTCAGTTGAAATCGCAATTAGAAGGCGAAGAAAGCAAAGCTAAAAAAGGCTAGTCTTTTTAACTGATAAATTTGAAAGCTCCCGATGAAAATCGGGAGCTTTTTTTGGTTATGAGGTTACCGTCATTTTTAGCGGAATGCAACGAAGCCGAGAAATCTAAATAACAGATCTCTCCGTTCCGCTGCGCTCCAGTCGAGATGACGATTTATTTATTGGAGGTGAACCCGCAGGGGGCTTACTGCGATTATTTCCGTTCAATGTGACATAGTACTTCGACTACCGAATCAATGCCAAGTCGTAGCGAGACGCTACCAATGCTATTGAGTTAAGGATAAAACGAAAAAATATTGTCATCCTGAGCGGAGTCGAAGGACAAATATTTTTCGTTCTTATCCTATAGAAAGGGTCTTCGACTCCGCTCAGACTGACAATTGACAAGCTTAACTTTAGCATTGGAGACGCTACAACTAGATTTAGACGGAATGATAATGCTCAGTTCTATGTAACATCGCAGTTCGTTCTTTCAAAGCTTTTCCATTCCTCTTTCTTAATCATTACTTTTGGAAAGGAAACTTACTTATAATGACGAAAATTAGCTTATTACTCTTTGCGATTGCTTTCAGTTTGAACCTTTTTGCGCAGGAAGTAAACATTATACCGCAGCCAGGATATGTTAAATTAGATAATTTACGAAAGCCGTTTACAATCGATGCGAATACTCAAATCGCAATCCAAAACGATAGCTTGCGAAATTCAGCTGATTTTTTGAACGATTATCTCCAAAAGTACCTCAATCTGAAGCTGAATATCACTACGGCAGTGCCAAATCAAAACTTTATCAGCTTAATTTTGGATACCAGTGCCAGCGAATTTGACAATGCTTATTTATTAAATACTTTAGACAGTGGAATTTCGATTGTAGGAACTTCAAAGTCCGGCGTTTTTTACGGAATTCAAACACTGATCCAATTATTACCGACTTCAAAAACTACATCACTGCAAATTCCCTCAGTTTCAATAATCGATCGCCCACGCTTCGATTACCGTGGAATGCACCTCGATGTAAGCCGTCATTTTTTTGATGTGGCGTTTGTAAAGCAATACATCGATTATTTGGCACAGCACAAAATGAACTATTTTCATTGGCATTTAACCGATGATCATGGCTGGCGGATCGAAATCAAAAAGTATCCAAAACTAACCGAGGTTGGCGCCTGGCGCAATGGAAGCATCGTTGGTTTATGGCCGGGAAAAGGAAACGAGAATATTAAATATCAGGTATTACAAAACGGCGTTAAAATTACTCCT
This sequence comes from Pedobacter endophyticus, assembly GCF_015679185.1. Lineage (NCBI taxonomy): Bacteria > Pseudomonadati > Bacteroidota > Sphingobacteriia > Sphingobacteriales > Sphingobacteriaceae > Pedobacter > Pedobacter endophyticus. The sequence continues at coordinate 4,945,840 of NZ_CP064939.1, read as the reverse complement.
CAAAATGCAGTGATTAAAACCGACGGAATTCGTTACGGTGGTTACTATGCTCAAGAAGAAATTAAGGATGTTGTGGCCTATGCAGCCAAGCGTTACATTACCATCATTCCTGAAATTGAAATGCCTGCGCACAACATGGCCGTTTTGGCGGCCTACCCCGAATTGGGTACAGAACCCAACAAAAAATATGAAGTAGCGCAAACCTGGGGCATGATGAACAAATACAACAACGTATTACAAGCATCGGATACTACTTTTAAATTTCTGGAAAATATTTTAACAGAGGTAATGGATTTATTTCCGTCAAAATATATTCATATAGGTGGCGATGAGGCCTCGAAAGTTTGGTGGAAAGCCTCCCCTGTTTCGCAAAAAATAATGAGCGACAACGGACTGAAAAATGAAAGCGAGCTACAAAGCTATTTCATCCATCGGATAGAAAAGTTTGTAAACAGTAAAGGGAAAACCATTATCGGTTGGAATGAGATTTTACAGGGTGGCTTGGCCCCTAATGCTGTTGTAATGAGTTGGCAGGGCGAAAAGGGTGGCATTGAAGCGGCCAAGCAAGGGCATAAAGCCATCATGACGCCCGAGGATAAAGTTTATTTCAATCATGCTCAATTTGCAAAAGAAGATAGTCTAACGGCGAGAAAAACCTCTCCACTAATCGATGTTTACAATTACGAACCGATTCCGGCAGAGTTAAATGCGCAACAGGCCAAGTATATTTGGGGCGGACAGGGCTGCTTGTGGAGTGAATACATTACCAATCCCGCAAAGGTGCAGTACCAGCTGTTTCCGAGGTTGGATGCGCTAAGCGAAATCTTGTGGAGTCCGAAAGAAAAGCGTAATTACCCCGATTTCCTGAACCGTTTAAAAACGCAATTTAAACGGTACGATTTGATGGGAATAACTTACTCAAAAAGGTATCTTGAGTAAACGAAACCTTTAACCTCATTGACAATATTTAGCTAAATCAATCACTTTACACCGAAAATAAATCCAATCTTTGCTTCAAAATTTAATGATGCGTAAAATCCTTGCAGTTCTTAGTACAATAATCACGCTGTTTGCTATTAAAGAAACGGTTGTCATTTTCTTATCAAACGAACCCGAAATTGTAAAGCAAAAGCCAATATACATTGTAATTGCGCTTAGCATATCCATCCCGTTAATTATTTTGTCACTTTGGCTTTGGAAACCCAGGAATAAAGGCTGAAGCGTGGGTTAAAGAGGGTCCAAAAGTCGGAAAGACCGGAAGTCCGAAGATAAAAAGTGAAAAGGCTGAAACCAAAATGCCTAGCCAACCTGTCATCCTGAGTTTTAATTTTTCAGGAAAAAATCAATATGAATGACGTTTTTTAAAGCGGTCGTCATTGCCCCAAAGGGGCTACTTTGTAGCGAGGCACGAAGCAATCTATTCTGCACGAAAAGCGCTAATGAGATTGCTTCAATCGATGAAAAATCGATTTCGCAATGACGAAACGTCAATGGTAGTTTTAATATTTTAGGAGAAAGTCAATATAAGTGACGTCGTTTTTCAGAACAATGTTCCTAAGAAGGGTCGTCATTTCGAGCGCAGCGGAGAAATCTCTATCTAAGATTCAAAGATTTCTCCTCCAAAGGAGCTCCTACGGAGCACTTCGGTCGAAAGGACGATTTTTATGGTATTTACGAAAAACGTCAATGGTATGATAACGCATGTCCCTACACTTCGGGGAAGGATCTACAAGCGATGAAACGCAGAAACGCCAAAAACCGCCTGCCAAAGTTTAAAGCGAAATGCCTGGCTACTTCGTCATTGCCCCAAAGGGGCTAATTCGTAGCGAAGCTGGATTCGAGCGAGCTGAAGCAATCTCAATCGACAAATTTAAACTGAAAGACGAAGCAAAAAACCGTAAGTGTTTTTGATGTCCCAAATGATAAAAACTTAGCTACGGCAAAAACTTACTCTTCAACTCAGGTGTTGGCACCCAACAACTTTCTTGCCTTCCCCACCATTTGTAACGGTTTTTAGCAATAATATCGTAAAAAAAGTCCCTTATAAACTTCGGGATGATGATAAAACCATAAAACAACGGCCAAAGTCCGCTTAGGCGTTTGGCTATCCGTAATGCTGCCGACGATTTGGTATGCAGTTGATCTGCTTCCAAAAGCAGAATAGAATTCATTTTACTTACATTAACATTAAATTTTGGCAAAATCGAGTGCGCATACTCGCCCTGTAAAGCGGTAAACCTAAAAAGATCTCTTTTATCATGCTCAATGGTGAACTGAACAGACGCATTACAGAGATTACAAACACCATCAAAAAAAATTACAGGCTTATGCGGCATCATGCTCCTAAAGTACGTAATTTATTAATTAATATGTAAATCTCTATCTTCGCATTAAAATTTGAATCTATGTCAATCACTACAGAAGAAGAATTAATCGGCATGCAAACCGTGAGTAGCGCTGTAGCCTATACCTTAAAGGAAATGCGCAACTTTGCAAAACCAGGAATATCGACTAAGCAACTTGACGATTTTGGCGGAGGAATACTGCAAGATCTTGGCGCAAAATCTGCCCCTCGTTTAACCTACAATTTCCCAGGTTGGACTTGCATCAGCGTTAACAACGAGATTGCGCACGGTGTTCCGAATGAAACAAAGATCTTAAAAGAAGGCGATTTGGTAAATGTTGATGTGTCGGCCGAGTTAAATGGCTTCTGGTCAGACAATGGAGGTTCGTTTGTGTTGGGCGAAGATATAAACAAACACAACATATTGGTAAATGCATCGAAAGAGATCCTGAAGAAAGCCATCAACAATATCAAGGGCGGCGTTCGGATAGCCGAGATTGGCCGACTGATTGAAACAGAGGCAAAAAAATCTGGTTTCCGCGTAATTAAGAACTTAACCGGGCATGGGGTTGGAAGAAGCCTACATGAGCTGCCCCACGAGATTGCCAATTTTTACGATAGATTTAACCACGACAGGTTTAGAAAAAACACAACCGTGGCTGTTGAAACTTTTATCTCGACGGCATCAAGTATTGCCGAAACTGAGAACGATGGCTGGACACTTACTGGAAACAAAGGCGGGTATGTTGCACAGCACGAGCACACAATTTTGATTACGGGCGATAAACCAATTATTCTCACGTCAGAAAACGATATCTGGGCTTAACTACCATCTAATTTTAACCGTAGCTTTCCAACCTTAAAACATTTTTATATATTTGCCCAATCCTTCTTCAATGCAAAAGAAAACACTTCTTGACGGACAAAAAATTCAAATTACAATTAAGAGGCTTTGCCATCAATTAATTGAAAACCACGACGATTTTGCAAATACAGTTTTAATTGGTGTTCAGCCGCGTGGAATCTTTTTGGCCGATCGCATCCACCAGGAACTTGGAACGATATTAAATACCAAACAAATTTTAAAGGGCAACCTCGATATCACCTTTTATCGCGACGATTTTAGAAGAAAGGAAAGTCCGCTGACAGCAAGCAGCAATTCTATCGACTTCATCATTGAAGGCAAAAAAGTGGTGCTTATTGATGATGTACTCTGGACGGGAAGAACAATTAGGGCTGCTCTTGACGCGTTACTGGCCTACGGACGACCTGAAAAGGTTGAGTTGTTGGTTTTAATCGACCGCCGATACAGCAGGCACCTACCTATTGAGCCCGATTATATAGGCCAGCATGTAGACAGTTTAAATTCTCAGCAGGTTAAGGTTACCTGGGCAAGCGAAGGGGATGAAGATAAAGTGATTTTATTATCCGAAAACAATAAATAAGAAATGGCAGCAGAAAAACTATCAACCCGACATCTTTTAGGCATTAAAGATATTAACCGGAATGATATTGAATTAATTTTCGAAACTGCAGATAATTTTAAGGAAGTGATTAACAGGCCCATCAAAAAGGTGCCGTCACTCCGCGATATTACTATTGCCAATATCTTTTTCGAGAATTCTACCAGAACAAAACTCTCTTTTGAGCTTGCAGAAAAAAGGCTTTCTGCCGATGTTGTAAACTTTGCAGCTTCTTCCTCTTCGGTAAGCAAGGGCGAAACACTGATTGATACGGTAAACAACATCTTATCAATGAAAGTGGATATGGTGGTCATGCGCCACCCCTATGCAGGTGCAGGTCAATTTTTAAGTAAGCACGTAAAGGCACAAATTGTAAATGCCGGCGATGGTGCCCACGAACACCCTACGCAGGCATTGTTAGATGCTTTCTCCATCCGCCAGAAACTGGGTGACGTAGCTGGAAAAAAAGTAGTAATTGTGGGCGATATTCTACACTCCAGGGTCGCCATTTCGAATATTCTCTGTCTGCAACAATTAGGTGCTGAAGTGATGGTTTGCGGACCGACAACGCTGATTCCAAAGCATATTCATCAACTTGGTGTAAAAGTAGAGCACAACTTAATCAAAGCATTAAATTGGTGCGATGTGGCCAATATGCTCCGTATTCAACTGGAGCGTCAAGATATAAAATACTTCCCGTCATTGAGGGAGTACGCCATGATGTACGGCCTGAATAAACAAATTCTTGATAACCTCGACAAAGAAATTGTGGTCATGCACCCAGGCCCTATAAACCGCGGAGTTGAAATTACCAGCGATGTAGCCGACAGCAAACAATCGATCATTTTGGAGCAGGTAGAAAACGGCGTAGCCATCAGGATGGCGGTGCTGTATTTACTGGCAAGTCAGGGGTAAACTGTTCATTGGTTTCACTAGTTCATTAGTTAATTTCTGGTTAGTTCATTATTTCGTCATCGGATGAATACCTGGCCCGTTTGCTATATTCATCCGATGACTAGCATTTTGATTATCGATAATTGTTTCATTGGTTAAAGCGATACAACAATCGGGCAATTCAACAATTAACCAGTTTAAACGGTTATTATTATAACCCGACGAACCAGTGAACAAATGAATCATTGACCCTTTTTTCCACAATCGTATAACCTTCCATACCAATTCAAAAAACCATTCGTTTAATGGTGTTATTAACAGATGTTAATTACTTCTGTTGATAAACATGGTTACTATTTTTAATTTCGTACCAACCATATTTGAAACCGATGCAGAAAAAATACTTATTAGTTCCGCTATTATTGGCAGGAAGTTTTACCACTTATGCGCAGGTTAGCGCAGTGCAAAACCTCAACAAAAACTACCAAACTGGCTTAGAATTATTAGAAAAGGAAAAATATACGGCAGCAGCACAACAGTTTAAACTCGTTGAGCAACAACGCAATAAGCCCTCGACCCAAACAGAGAGCAACGCCGAATTAACATTATTAAAGGAAAATGCAAAGTTCTATGCTGCCGTTTGTGCGCTTGAGTTAACAAACAGCGACGCCGAAAGTCTCTTTCAGGCTTTTATTCGCGATTACCCTTTAAATCCGAACACTAAACTGGCCTACTTTTACGTAGGAAAAACCTATTTTGGCCAGAAAAACTATAAAAAGGCATTAGAATGGTTCGAGAAAACCGACCCTTCTACCCTTTCCGGAAAACAACGTAACGAATATCAGTTTAAACAAGGCTATGCTTATTTCGAATTACAGGATTATGAAAAAGCAGAACCTTTATTTGAAACGGTTAAAAAAGAAAAAGGCGACTTTCAAGAAAGCGCTACCTATTATTTTGCTTACATCAACTACTTAAACAAAGAGTACAAAACGGCATTAGCCAATTTCGAAAAACTGAAAGGTTCTCCTACTTACGAAGCGAGTTATCCATATTATATTACTTCGATGTACTATTTAGATGAGCGCTACGACGATGTGATTAGCTATGCTTTGGAATCTATCCAGAAAACGAAACAGCAGTTTGAGCCAGAAATGTTGAGCTTGGTTGCCGCATCATACTTCGCAAAATCGGAATTTAAAAATGCAGAAAAGTATTTCGCTGAATTTTACGCAAAAGATAAAAGTGAGACTAAAAACAATTTGTTTATTTACCAGTACGGCTATTCGCTCTACCAAAACAAAAAATACAAGGAATCTGTAGCAGTGCTCGAGAAACTGAATACCGACGATATTTATCTTCAAAACGGTATGCACACTTTAGGTAAGGATTTTATCGAGTTGGGCAATAAGCAAAAGGCCCAAAGTGCGTTTTTTAGGGCATCGCGTTTAGATTTTGATAAGGCTATACAAGAAGAAGCCTGGTTAAGCTACGCGAAGTTAAGCTACGAGCTCGACTTCCACCAACAAGCTTTAGATGCTACGCAAGGATTTTTAAAAGCCTTCCCGAAATCGCGGAAAACCAACGAAGCCAAAACTTTGCTCGGTGAGGTTTTATTAACCACCAAAAACTATCAGGCGGCGGTTGATATTCTGGAGCCGATTACCGATAAAACACTGGAAGCGAGAGAGGCCTATCAAAAGGTAACCTATTTCCGAGGTTTAGAGTTTTATAACGAACGGGCGTTCCCCAATGCGTTGTCGATGTTCTTAAGATCGGACAAATATCCTGAAGATAACGAGATCCATGCATTAAACACCTATTGGAAGGCCGAATCGATGTACGAGCTTCGTAAATTTGGCGAGGCCGTGAGCACTTTCGAAAAGTTTCTGCGGATGCCCGATGCCGATAAAACTGGTGTTTACAACTTTGCAAACTATGCGTTGGCTTATGCAGCTTTCGAAGATGAAAAGTATAGCAAAGCAGCCAACTACTTTGAGAAATTTTTAGATGGAAACGATAAAGACCAAAAAACGATTGATGATGCCACTATTCGCCTTGCCGATTCGTATTTTGTAAACAAAAGTTATGGTCAGGCGATGGCCAACTATAATAAAATCATCAGCCGACACACCTCGTCAGAAGATTATGCAACCTTTCAAAAAGGGATGATTCAGGGTTTGGAAACGCAATATGATGCAAAGATCGCGACGATGCAAAGTCTGCTGTCGAAGTTCCCGAATTCGAATTATGCCGATGATGCCGGCTTTGAAACCGCTTATACTTATTTCAGCAAGGGTGATTTTGATAAATCAAAATCGGATTTGGTTGATTTAACCGCAAAATATCCACGCAGCAGTTATGTACCTAAAGCACTGGTTACCATCGGTTTGGTTCAATACAATCAAAATCAGGCTGATCCGGCATTGGAATCGTTTAAAAAAGTAATTCGCGACTATCCAACTACCGACGAGGCTAAACAAGCGATGGAATCGATCAAGAATATTTATGTCGATCGTGGCGACGCCAACGGGTTTATTGCCTATGCCAACACCACTCCACTAGGAAATTATTCTGATAACGAACAAGATAATATCGTTTTCGCCGCAGCCAACAACCTTTATTTAAAAGGTGACGCCGAAGGAGCTTTCCAAGCTGTTAATGCTTATTTTGATAAATTTCCGAAGGCAAATCACGAAAAGGAAGCCAAATTTATCCGGGCAGAATCGTTGGTTAAAATGGGTCGCCCAGATGAGGCTATACCGGATTATGAGTTTATCTTAAACGACTGGACGAGTGATTATACGGAGCGCTCGTTGGTGAGTATTTCGCAATTATTCTTAAATCAAAAGAAATACAACGAAGCAATTGTTTACCTGAAAAGATTAGAAACAACAACCGATTATAAATCGCATTACAGCTTCGCCATCAACAATTTATTAAAGGCATATACTGCGTTGAACATGCCCGATGATATGTTAAAGTATGCGCAATTGACCAAGGAATCTGAGAAAGCATCGGAAGAAGAGAAAAATAGCTCAGGCTTATTTGCGGGCAAGGCTTACTTGTTAAAAGGCGATACCACAACGGCAACTACTGAGTTCAAAAACGTGGTAGCGAAGACCAAAACCATTGCGGCGGCCGAAGCTAAATACAATTTGGCCTTAATTGAATACAACAAGGGCGATTACAAAACATCATCAAAAACTTGTTTCGATTTGATTAACAACATGGCTTCTTACGATTATTGGGTAGCGAAAGCGTTTATTTTGCTATCAGATAACTATGTAGCCCTAAAAGATAATTTGCAGGCAAAAAGTACACTTCTCAGCATCATTGATAATTACGAAGGCAAGGATGACATTATCCCAACTGCCAAAGAAAAACTAGAAAAACTAAACCAGAAGAAGTAGAATTATGAAGTCGATTAAATATATATACAGTACACTATTTTTATTAGCTGCTGGATTATCTTCGGTTCAGGCGCAAGACAAAAAAACAGAGGAAAAAGCCGCGGTTAACGAAGAAATTGAGGTTGTTCGGCCTTATAAACCGATTTTGGCAGAAGCTGTGAAGTTAAGGAGAAGTCCGAATTTGGATGATGTAAAAACTTACAAAGCTAAGTTGAACTACAGCATTACCGATAAAAAGCTGGAATTAAACAGCGATATCCAAAAGCTACAGGCCCAGGCGGTAGCAGACGAGAAAGAAAGCATTTTAATTAATAATTATGTAAAAGGCGCCTTTGGTTCTCAAGCCACTTTATTAGGCGAAGCCTATTTTAACACCGGAAAAGATGAAGGATTGCAGGTTGGTGGTTACTTTAAGCATTTTAGCCAGGAGGGAAAACTAAATAAGCAAAATAGCAGCCACCAGGAGTTAAGTGTTTTCGGCAGAAGCATTTTAGAAGAAAACACGGTGAGTGGTCGCGTTAACATTGAGCGAAATGGCACCTACTTTTATGGTATCGATAACGCAAACCCAACGTTAAACCCCAATCCACAAAAACAGGCGTTAACTTTTGTTGAACTTGAAGGAGAGCTGGTTAAAAACTTCACTGAAGATCAAGACGAACTGAGCTATGCACTAAAGGCAAATGGCTCGCTTTGGGGCGATAAGTTCGATGCAAAAGAAAGCTATCTTTCACTTAACGGGTATTTGAATAAGCGCATCAGCTCACTCAATTTGGGCTTAGCAGCCTCAACAGAATTTGGTAACACTAAAGACGCCCTAACCAGTGTAGGCAATAATTTACTTCGTTTAAATCCGTATATCCGTTTGCAGGTTAAGGGTGCTAAAGTTACTGCGGGGATCAATTTTGTACAAGAGTTTGGTGCGTATAGCAGCTCGAGAATTTTTCCGGCTGTTACCGCAGATTTCACGTTGATTCCAGATTATTTACAGGTTTTTGGAGAGGTTAAAGGCGATGTTAACAGAAACTCTTTAAAAGGTTTTACAGACGAAAACCCATGGTTAAACAGCAATATCCTTGTAAAAAATACGGTCGAAAAATTAAGTTTTAGCGCCGGTATTAAAGGTACCGGAGGACCAGGATTTGGCTACAAAGCTCGGTTCTACGTAAAACAGTTCGACGATATGCCATTGTTTATCAATAATTACACTGACTTTAATAAATTCGATGTGATTTACGATTTCGGCAAAACAAAACTTACAGGCTTAGAGGGCGAGATCTCGGTTCAGGTAAGTGATGCGTTAAAATGGACAGGCAAATTGAACATCGATGACTGGAAGCCTGCTTCGGAAACTTACACCTGGTTTAAACCAGGCTTGAAGGTAAGCTCAAACTTCGTTTATACCTACAACAAAAAATTAAGTTTTAATGCAGCTGTTGTAATTCAAGATGATGTTAAGGCCAAAGTAAACATCGCTGAGCCTGTTAATCCACTGCAATATGTTGTGCCAAACACAAGTATAGAACGCATAGAAACCGTTAAAGGCTTTGTTGATTTAGGCATTGGTGCCGATTATAGAATTAACAACAAGTTTTCGGTTTTTGCAAAGGCAAACAATATCTTAAACACCAATTATAGCCGTTACTTATATTATCAGGTGAATGGTTTCAATATTTTCGGTGGATTAACCTATTCGTTTTAAAGCCAAATCAATTAAAATTAAAATGCCCTTAGCTTAAGTGTTAAGGGCATTTTTTATGCATTTTTACCGTTGACTGAAGTCAACGGCAATGAAATACAAATGGAGCGGGCTCCCTGTCATCCTGAGAGCAACGAAGGATCTCCAAGCGATGAAACACAGAACGCCAACAAAGCACAGGCTTAATCATGCTACTCACCGTTGACTGAAGTCAACGGCAATGAAATACAAATGGAGCGGGCTCCCTGTCATCCTGAGTGGAACGAAGGATCTCCAAGCGATGAAACACAGAACGCCAACAAAGCACAGGCTTAGTCATGCTACTCACCGTTGACTGAAGTCAACGGCAATGAAAGACAAATGGAGCGGGCTCTTTGTCATCCTGAGTGCAACGAAGGATCTCCAAGCGATGAAACACAGAACGCCAACAAAGCTCAGGCTACTCACCGTTGACTGAAGTCAACGGCAATGAAATTTTCTCATTGCCGTCGGTTTCAACCGACGGAACCCGGGCAAAAAAAAAGCAGCTGGGAAAGGAACCCAACTGCTAAAAGAAAGCGTTTATAATGACAAGCCGAATCGCTCTGAGCGGCGGCTATAGTTTTTAGTCTAAATGTTGTACTGCTGTTATTGTACCGCCCTCAACCTTTAAACCTTGAGTTGCTGTTGCTGTTTCAGCATTCACCTTGTAAATGTATCCAATGCCACTGGTTAGGTTCACACCAAAATAAGCTGTTTTACCATCTTTAGGCGTGTAATTGTTCCAGGTAATGCTTTTTATGTCAGCTGGCAATCCGGTTACTTTTCTTACCGATTTATCAACCACGTTCACAATAGCCAGTTCTGTACCGTCGGTATACGCACCTTTTGCAGATTTTGGCTGAACGTGAGCCACAAAGTTGTTTCCGCCAATGTACATCCAAGTAGTGATGTAGTAACCCGGTAAAGCATTTTCAAAGTTGAAATAATAGTTTTGATCAAATTCGGTTGTGTTCGCTTTAATTCTGGTAATAGCCGATGGTTTCGTAGAAGTAAGTTTCGAGTCAGTTGCAACCGCAGTTTCTGTATTCTCATTTACAGCAACCGAAGAAGAGAACGCATACACATCACCATTTTCTACCACGCCTAAACCATTTCTGAAATATCTACCAATAAAACTCGTTCTATTATCTTTAATCGTTTTTTCCAATTGCATTCCCGGATAAGAGTATACTGCAATCCAAGCCTCATCTGGGTGATCAGTCCAGAAACTGCCGTTTTTAATAGAAAAGAAGGGCGCAAAAACCTTGTTTCCAACTTGTTGCAACCAACTAAAGTGCGCAATTTCGCCGTTATTAGCAGGCGCCATCGCATCAAGCGCTCCATTGGCAGCAATTAAGAGACTGTTTGTATTTACCTGATACCAAGTAGCATTTGTAGCACCAGTTGCGTTAATAGTCCTCGGAAGTTTTACTAACAAAAGATCATCGTTTACAGGCGCAAATGTTTGAACCGTTTCCGTTTGAAAATTCGAGATTTTGTTCAGCTTACCACCTAAAATATTATAGGTAGTTACCGCACCCGGATTGCCCTGCCCATACAACATGCTAAAAAACTTGTTGTTGTGCGTTACATAATATCTATACGTTCCATCTTGCTCAACACCGTTACCCGCGGTAGAAATTGTTCCACTTTCAAGGTTATTAGCGGTTAACAGATAATCGGCAACCGCAGTTGATGCAACTGGAGTAACCGTTAAAATATAGTTGCCCGGATTTTCTGATACCGGATTATCACTTTTTTTCGAGCAGGAAACAATTGTTGTTGCCAATGCCAATGCTACAAAAGCGCTTGTAAAATTTACTTTCATTTTAATTGTGGTTTTTATTGAAAAAATATCTGATGTTTAAATAAAATGCTCTACTGGGTTTCTGCAAGCTGAAGTTATCGTACAGAAATGCATCCGTAATGTTCTTGGCTTCCAAACCAATATTGTAGCGCCCGTTTTTCATGCTGTACACGGCATTTAAATCATGCGCAAATTGTTGTGGAATATTATACTTTTCCTGTCCCAAACTTGGCCAGTATAAATAAAACTCGTGCACATAAAGCAGGTTATAACCAAGGTTTAAACTGTTTCCTTTTCCACCAACATTCTTAAGCGATACCGAAACATCTGCATTACCGAAGAAATAAGGAATGTTTGGCATTTGATCGAGGTATAAGGGGCTTTCTCCAGTGTAGCCGGCTTCTACCTTTTGCATGTTCTGCAAAAATTGATAAGTTGCAGTAACGCCGGCACTCAACCAGTTTTTATAGGAATACCTAACCTCGGCATCGCCACCATAAGTACGCACGCCATCCCTGTTATCGGGCACATATTTACTTTGGTTTTGGTTCAGGCGGGTATAAATAAAATCGTTAGCATAACGGTAAATGGCATTGGCATTAACACCAAAACGATGCACTTTGTGTACGGCAAAATCGTAGGTTACGCCAAGGTTGATGTTGTTGCTTTTTTCTGGCTTCAGGTTCGGATTGCCTTCCTGATTAACCAAATCACCAAAAATATCATTCGCTTCCGGCATTCTGTTCGCCAGCTCGTAAGATGCCTTAACTTGTACGTTTCTGTTGAAAAAATAGGTCAAAGCCGTTCCGTAACCCGCTCTTTTTATGGGAGGCTGGTTAACTCCTGTATTTGTTGTTACTATGTTTTGGTAAATATATTTTCCAAATGCCGTAGCACTGAACTTGTCTCTGATCGCATAGCTATACCCTAATCCCAAAACATTTTTATTTGTTCTTTGCGGCGGCGCATCGGTGGTGTTTAATGGCCTTAACTCGTCAAATCCTTTCCGATCGAATAAGTTAAGCACATTACTAAGCGCAAGGCTATGCCGATCGCTAATTGTATAATTGGCCGTTGCTGTTACCAGCCCGTTATTGTTCCGATAATTATACAGCGACCTCGAGCTCTCGCCATTTGATCCGATAGGTTTTAAATTACCGTACCAGTCAAACCTGCCATTAACTGTGTCGATCCTTTTTTCACGTCCCAAATTGTAGTTGGCGTTCAGGGTAACATCTAAGCCCTTTACCAAGTTCGATTTGCGGTACTTTAAGCTTGGCATAACGATATTTCCACGGGTGTGGAAACCGCCAAAAACCGAAACCATCCGTGCACCTGTTTGAATTTCCTTATAATTTTGCCCCAAGGTCATTCCAATCAAGAGTTTATCCGCAAACGATTTATTCACCAACCCTACATTGGCAATTACCGTTTCGTTATGATAAGTATCGTGAAAGCGGTTCAGTATTGTGTTCTCTGCATACTTGCCCGTGTTAATGTCCGAAGCATCAACCTTTACCCGATAATTGTTGTCAGAATAATTTTGGAAAGCGTTAACCTGTACAGTGAAACCAGACTTTGAAGTGGTGCCTACGTTAACTACTGTGCGGTGTGTATTAAATGAACCGAATGAGTACGATGCATCGAGGTAACTACCTGCCCGCTCGGCGGTTACAATGTTAATTGCGCCACCCAAAGCGTCAGAGCCGAGCCACATGGGCACAACACCCTTGTAAACCTCTATCCTATCGGCCAGATTGACTGGGATGTTATTAATTTGGAACGACGAGCCGAAGTTATCCATCGGGATGCCATCGATAAAATATCGGATGCGGTTGCCCGAGAAGCCGTTTAACGATAAATTGAAATTAGAACCGACACCGCCAGATTCGCGAACTCTAACGCCCGACACGCGATCGAGTGCGCTGGAAATATCAAGCGTGGTATTATAAAGCTTCTTGGCATCGATAGCCGTAACATTAAAAGCCTGCCTGTTGGTTTCTTCGGCCTTTGTTCTGCCAAATACCTCAACGGTTTCCATTTCTTGCTCGCTCGAAGCCAACTTTACATTATGAACAACCTGCTCTCCTGCCGAAATGCTAATGGTTTTGTCCTGGGTCTTATTCCCAATTCCGCTGAATACCACAACATATTTCCCTGCCGGAAGCTTACCGATAAAATATTTTCCGGTGTTTTCTGAAATGGTAGCAAAAGTGCTGTTCTTAATTTTAACAGCGATACCGGGCAAGGGAATACCGGCTTCGTCGAGAATGGTTCCACTTATAGAACCCTGGTTTTGTGCATAAGCCGTTGAGCAAAGAACAAATAATATTCCGATCAACAAATTTTTCTTAATTTGCATTACTTTTAATTGACGTTAGAAGTTTGTTTGCCTTTCGGCAAATGATTAGCCGGGTGGTTGCAGCCATCCGGTTTTTTATTGGTTTATCAACCGCAAATCGTAGTTGAAACGCAGTTCCTTAATTTAAGGGAGCTTGCCTTTCATCATTTCTTTTTGGTTATTCAGCATTTCAACTGATCCAGTATCTTTATTTAGACTTATTATAAATATATTGCAAATATAAGTCAATCGTTTTACCACGCAACAATTTTTTCAAACAAAACCAGAATTGTTACACTGTGTGCAAATACATCGCTAACCTATCGCCCGCACTTCCTTCGCTTTTGCATGTTGTTTCATCTTAAACAGTACCAGCACAGATATGATCGATAATATTAAAAACAAGAGATCAATAAACAAGATATCATAACGGCCCTGGCTAAAAGTAGTCCACAGCCAGTTATTGCGCTTTATTCCGTCTATTAAGGGCAGCAAGAAACATAACAGGCTCGAAAGCAAAAGCGTTTGGTGATTAATAATGGCCAGGTTTCTCCGTGCGATGAAGTAAACCGATAAAATTAACCACGAATAAAAATAGAGGTGATAAATATCTGATTGATTGGGTTTTGAAATAAATAACAGGCTGATCATTGTAAACGCCGTAACGGGAAGCATACTCAAACACGCTGCCATAAAGATGTTGGCAGTCCAGAAATTAAATACACGTTTTTTCTTGGGTACCTTATTTTTATCTCTGGCCACAAGCCAAATCAGGATTCCGGAGATGATGATTAAACAGCCCATTATTCCGAGCACAAAAAATATTACACGCACGGGTTTTCCGCCGAAATCGCCAAAATGTAAATGGTAAATAAAACTTCGGACCTTGTCTACATAGGTCGAATTTTTAACTGGCGAAACCTCTTTCAATATCTTTTGATCGCGTACCCGATAAACCATTTTACCTGTACCCGAAAAGCTTTCGTCGGCATAAGGCTTAGCGGTTAGGATGACGTGCATGTTCGCATCGCCGTAATTCTTAATCTGAACCGCACTTATTCTACTATGCGCCCATTTTTTCTCCACCTTGGCCATTAAGTCGTTTACCCTAAATGAAGTTGCAATTGGCTGGTAACTGTACACATATTTGGTTGTGTCGCTATATTCCAGATCCTGAAACAGGGCAGAACTGTTGCCCTTGTATACATATTTGGTAAATGGCGCAATTAAAAACACATTTGCAATCAGCACGATCCCCGTAACGGCAAATATCAGCTGAAAAGGAAACCCTATTACGCCGAGCGCGGTATGGAGATCAGTCCAAAGGGTTTTCCATTTAGCCCAAGGCCTGAAGGTGAAAAAGTTTGAAAAAATCTTTTCCCAATGCAACATTAAGCCTGTAATAAGGGCAAATAAGAACAGAAACGAAACTACGCCCGCTAATAAATAACCGAAAGGTGCGCCAAGATGAATGGGAACCGCATTTAGCTGAGCGAGGAAGTGCAAACGATATAAAAATTCGCCCATATCATAGTTTTCGGCATAATCGCCAGCTTTTTGTTGAGCGAAATCGTAATTAAAAAACTTCGAATCATCGTCACCGCCCCTTCCCCTACCGCGGCGTTTTTTGCCTTCGGCCATGGCTTTGGGTTTAACTTTCTTCTTTAACGTGGTATCGTTCGAACCCGTCATGGTTACATAGGCACCCAGATCATGCCGTTGAATAAAGAAATCAAAATCGCGGCCTTTTAAGTTATTTTCGCGTCCAAGTGAATCGATTAAGTGATCAAAATCTCTCGTTACCGTTTTGCGACCTTCTACGTACGAGGTGTTTTTCTGCCATGCGCTAATGTCTTCCTTAAAAAAGGAAAAAGACCCTGCAAAAAAGATCACATATAATAAAGCGCAGATAATGATTCCGCTTATGGTGTGGGTGTGAAAGTAAACGTTGTATTTTCTATTGTCCATTGTTACTTTCTCTTAAACGATAAAACAAACACCTGAAAACAATACCGTTAATGCGACGTACATCCCCAGCACTTTCCAAACATTTTTGGCCAAAAAACTCATTAACAATAACACCGCCCAAAGTATATATCCGGTTATAAAAGAGGTAACTACAATATTTTGCGGTAAGAACAACTTGCTCAACAACAGGTGAAAAGTGAGCATTACAGTGTATCCACCAATAGTTCCCGTTAAAATTTTTACAAGTCGAAGCCATGGTGACTTAGTGAGGTGTTTTTTGTTTGCCGGCATAATTTAAATGAAGATTTCGAGTAATAAAATAGCGAAGTAGACTGCAGCAATTGTTGCTACACGGAAATAACGAAACGGTTGCAGGCTTACAATGAGGCTACCCGCAGCCATTAGCCCAAATATGAGTGTAGCAATGCCGCTGGCCCAACCTAAGTTTACAACGAGCATTGCCGTTGCAACAAAGAGCAAAAACAAAGCCCCGATACGAAATTGGTTTTTATTAGAAACTAATGTTGCTACGTAAGCCGGAGGATTGGTTTGCTTGTACTGCTTGGAGGTAAGGTAGCAGATTTCGAAAGCCATTAGCAGCAGCAAAAAAGTTGTTGTTATCATAATTTATTTAGGGCATCAACCGCTCATCTTTAAAAAGACGAGGATTTTTTTCTGCAAATATAGATGCCAACATTTTAAATCGCAACATTATTTATAATTAATTTAAATAAAGATAGGCTAGCGCAAGCGTCCCTCCGCTGGCGCAAGCGTCTCGCTTGTGCCTACCTCAAAAATGTTCTTATTGTCGTAGCGAGACGCTACCAATGCTATTAAGTTAAGCTCAGCAACTGTCATCCGATAGCTATCGGATCTGAGCCTTTCGACTTCGCTCAAGATAAACTCAGTTGAAGACCCTTTCTATAGGATAAAACGAAAAATATCTGTCCTTCGACTAAACCTGTATTGAGCCTTTCGACTTCGCTCAAGATAAACTCAGTTGAAGACCCTTTCTATAGGATAAAACGAAAAATATCTGTCCTTCGACTAAACCTGTATTGAGCCTTTCGTCTACGCTCAAGATAAACTCCAGTCGAAATGCTCAGATGACAATATTTTTTCGTTTTATCCTTAACTTAATAGCATTGGAGACGCTAAGACGAGGTAAAGATTTCTCGGCTACGCTCGAAAAGACGACTTCTTCAATTTCTGAGCAATTCGCGTATCAATTTTGCTCAACACCGGTGATACGGTTGCAATTAACGCATTATATCTGCAAAGCCATTTGGTTACTAGCATACCATTTCTATCTTTGTAACCGTTATCTTTTAGCGTACGGGGATACGGATCCTATTAACTGTGAACTTTTGTATGATAAAAACATTGAAATTGTCCTCATATTGGTCTCTTTTTTTAGGCAAAACATTTAGACATGCCCTTGTCGACTATTTAAAGGTAGAATGTAATTTATAAATTTAAAACGCTTAATTTTACCGGAATGGACATCATATCATATCTTTTGGAACTCTTGCAACAACGCAAAGAAGTTGGTATTACCGACTTGGGAACTTTTTACAAGAAGAAATCGCCAGGCAGATACGATAAGGAAACACAATCTTTTTTACCCCCCAGCTACGTGCTGCAGTTTACTTCGGAGTTGAAGGAAGAGGAGGTGCTACCGAATTTTATTTCAACAAAAAGAAATATCTCGATCGAGAGCGCTAATTACTATATTGCCCAGTTTACCGACGAAATAAAGCAGAAGCTCGAAGTTGAACATGAGGCTGAGCTACCCAATTTTGGAAGGCTCTTTTTTACTGAGCATGCAGGTTTAAGTTTCGAACCAATAGAAAATATAAGTTACGGTTCGGAGTTTTACGGCTTGCCATCGTTGCAGGAAACGGTAAGTGACGACGCGGATAACGCGGCAGAAGACGATAACGAAGACGTTTTTGAGGAGATTGCCGAGGCACCTGTTGCACCGCCAAATGTAGAGGGCAATATGGAACCTCCCATTATCGAGAATATTGAATTGGATGAGGTTCGCGACGATTTGAAAAATACCTTAAGTCGAACTGATGCTGGCGAGGACGATGTTGTTCCTGCCCCGGAATTTATTAAAGAGCAACACGAAGAACACCCCAACCGTTTTGGGCACAGGCCAGAATCGGAAACTCCCGCCGATAAAACTGAAAACGTTGAGGAAGAAATCATTCCTGCGCCAGATTTTATCAAAGAACAACATGAGGAGCATCCAAACCGCTTCGGCCATACACCTGAATCGGAGCTAGATCACGGACACAATATTGAGACCCCGGAAAGCGACGGTGCAAATGAAGAATCGGTTACTACAACAAACAATCCTACAGAACCCGTTACAGAGGCTCCCGAATTTATTAAAGAGCAGCACGAAGAGCATCCGAAACGTTTTGGGCATGCACCAGAATCGGAAACGCTGGCGAACGAAATTAATCGTGATATAACTTCTCACACAACGGCTGAACCTAAAAAATATATCAACTTAGAGGAAGATAAATCTGCTGCTGAGCCGATCATAGAAGCGCCAGAGTTTATTAAGGAGCAACATGCAGAACATCCCAATCGTTTTGGCCACGACCCTATGATTGATGAGCCACTAGCGGAGGAAAGCAAACCGATATGGCCAAAAGTAATCGCCGTTATCATTTTGCTTGCCGTAATTGGGGCAGTTGTTTACTTCTTGAAACCCGATTTGTTTAATCAACAGCCTAAAACTGAAACCACTGCCGTAGCGGTTGTAGATTCGCCAAAAACTGTTGTTGATACGGCAAAGGCCAGACAAGATTCCATTGCAAAAACCGATAGTATTTTAAAGGCAAATCAGGTTGCCAGCAGCCCCGATACGGTAACAAAAAGCGCCGTGCCCGCACCACCTTCAACAGTTTTTCATGTTATTGCTATTTCGTTTCAAACCGAAGCCGCAGCGCAACGCTACATCGCCAAAATGAAAAAAGAGGGCTACGATGCAAAAATTGTTAAAATTGAAGGTACCCGCAAAAAGGTAAGTATTGCCAACTTTAGCACAAAGGAAGAGGCAGAAAAGCAAAAAGATATTCTGCAGAAGAAATTAAAAGGACAAGGATTTTACGTAAAACAATTAACAAACAACACACAACCTTAAAATGATAACTTTATTAATTCAAGACACCACGCAAGCGCTTCAAGACACTGCCAATGCGGTAAACCCTACGCTATCGCAGCCAGCCCAGGAACTTCGTTTTATCGACCTGCTATTTAAAGGCGGTTGGGTAATGTTGCCCCTTGCTTTTCTGGCCCTCTTAGCCCTAGTTATTTTTATAGAGCGGTATATCACCATTAAAAAAGCTACCAAAGATGAAACCAATATTATGGGTCAGATTAGGTCGTACATACAATCGGGCAATCTCGATGGCGCCATGTCGCTATTAAGAAATAACGGTTCTCCCCTTTCTCGTATGCTTCAAAAAGGTTTAAAGCGTATTGGTCGCCCGATTAAAGAAATTGAAGGCGCTATCGAAAACGTGGGCAAACTCGAAGTTGCGAAACTAGAAAAGAACATTAGCATTTTGGGTATTGTTGCAGGTATTGCGCCAATGTTGGGTTTCGTGGGTACCATTGTTGGGGTAATTACCATTTTCCATCAGGTATCCATTAAAGGGGCTATCGAAATCGGAACCATTTCTGGTGGTTTGTACACCAAAATGATTACCTCGGCAACTGGATTAATTATCGGTATTATTGCCTATGTGTTGTACCACATCTTAAATGCCATGGTAGAGAAAATCATTCTGAAAATGGAAACTGATGCAATTGATTTTATTGATTTACTAGAAGAACCAGGTAGCTAATGAATTTACGCAAAAGAACAAAAGGAAACGTACATGTAAATACAGATGCGCTGAACGATATTATGTTTTTCTTAATGTTGTTCTTCCTGTTGGCATCGGCGGTAGTGAACCCAACCGTTGTAAAACTGTTACTGCCTCAATCTTCGAGCGGACAACAATCTACTGCAAAAAAAGCAGTTACTGTTACGATAGACGAAAACTTAAAATATTTCGTTGATAAAAAACCGGTAACTATAGAGCAACTAGAGCCTACTTTGGCGGCATATCAACAAACTGCACCAGATATGACTATCTTGCTGTATGTTTCTCGCAATGTGACTTATCAGGATGGATTTGTGGTAAATGATATCGCAAACAAATTAAAATTGAAACTTGTTGTTGCAGTTGAACCGAAAAAATAATGAATTACAATACGCAAAACATACATCAAGAAGAGAACAATTACCCCAAAGCGATAGCAATAGCGAGCGGGATAATGGGGTTTCTGCTTTTGATAAGCTTTTTTATCGTGATTGGCTCGTTCCAACCGCCTGAAGAACTTGGTATGGGCGGTATGGTTGTGAATTATGGAACAGCGGCCGAAGGTATGGGCGACGATTATACCAGCATTGAAGAGCCATCTGCCGACCCAAATGCAAACGGAAAAGCACCCGATAAGGTAACACCCGAGGAAAAGGTAACGCCAACAACATCGAGTGAAAATAGCGATAAGGACATACAGACACAAAACACTGAAGAAGCGATTGCCATAAACACCAAACCTACAAAAGCTACGGCCAAAACGCCAACAACAGTAACCGAAGATAAACCAGCAAAACCAGTAATTAATCAAAATGCACTTTACAAAGGCAAAAAGAGCACTGGGCAGGGCGGCGGCGATGGTACAGGAAGCACTGCGGGTAACCAGGGCTCGATAAATGGCGATCCATTAGCGCCAAATTACGGTGAGGGCGGTTCGGGCTTTGGAAACAAACCAATTGAATTAAGAAGATTTTCGAATCTGGTAATTCCGAAGGATGATGGACAGGAAAGAGGAAAAATTGCCATCAGGATCTTTTTTAATAAAAACGGTGATATTACACGGGCAAACCAAGAGCTAAAAGGTTCGACCATTACCAATACAGCGCTTGTAAATAAATGTATTCAGGCCGTGCTTAATTCTTCTTTGAATCGGTCGGATGTTGGCGGCGATAACCAAACTGGCGTAGTAGTGTTCAACTTTAAGGTGAATTAATCAATATTTGCCCTGTCAGTTGGTGTCTCGACGACCGGAAACCTAGAGTGAAGCTGACATCAATGAAAGAAAAGAGGCTTTCTCAAAAAGCAAAATGAAAGTCTAAGCGCAGTATTAAATTTGACGCCCTAAACCTCTCCCTTTTAATGGCGGTGGTTTTTGCGCTGTCTGTACATCCCTTCCGAAGAAGTCGGAAGGGAAAGCAAAGGCATTGCTTTTAACCCAAACGCTGATAGGGAGAGGTTATAAAAGCAAAATTTAATTTGGCCCAGCTTAGGGAGAAATCTGTTCCCTAACTATTGCCTTATAGGTCGGTCTCTCACCGACCGGAAACCAAAGTGAAGCTGACATCAAGAGAATAACTTTATCTGTTTTTTTGATCCGTAACCCGATAATCCATTTTTGTATATTTGTTGTATAGCTGGTAATTATGGATTTAAAATACAATTGTCTGATAGAAGAGATAGGAGGCTTGTTACAAAAAGGTAGAGAGCAGGCGGCCAGAACCGTCAACACCATTCTGGTGCAAACCTATTGGCTTATTGGCAGGTATATTGTCGAATTCGAACAAAACGGTAAAGAAAAGGCCGCCTACGGAACCTTTCTTTTCGAAAAGCTTTCAAAAGATTTAACACAGCTTTATGGAAAAGGATTTAGCAGATCCAATTTGTTATACATGAGAAAATTATATATTTCATTTCCAAAAAGTGAGACACTGTCTAACGTTTTAACATGGAGCCACTACTTTGAAATTTTAAAATCAGATGAAGATCTTGAGATCAACTTCTACCTTAAACAATGTGAAAAAGAAAATTGGAGTGTTCGCGAACTTAAACGCCAAATGAAAAGTATGCTTTTTCACCGTTTGGCGCTGAGTAAAGATAAACAGGGCATTGTTGAACTTTCTCAGCAAGGGCAGGAGATTCAACAAGCTAAAGACATTCTAAAAGATCCATATGTATTAGAGTTTCTCAACATTCCCGAAGGTCACCAATACCTTGAAAGTGAACTAGAAGAGAAACTTATTTCAAATTTACAGAGTTTTCTGCTGGAACTGGGAAAAGGCTTTACATTTATGAAAAGACAATACAGAATCTCGTTAAGTGGCAAGCACTTTTACGTAGATTTAGTGTTTTATCACCGAATTTTGAAGTGCTTTGTTCTCATTGATTTAAAACGCGGTGAAGTAGCACATCAAGATATTGGTCAAATGAATTTGTATCTAAATTACTTTCGAAAAGAGGAAAACACAGAAGGCGATAATGAACCAATCGGAATAGTTTTAGGAGCGTATAAAGATCAAGTTTTAATAGAATACGCTACAGAAAATATTAGCAATCAACTTTTTGTAAGCAAATATCAGCTTTACTTGCCCGATAAAAAACAACTAGCCAATGAACTTAATAAAATACTTGAAGAAGAAAACAACACACTAAATTAGGCGCAAACGAATTTAGGATCGACCCTATCAGTTGGTGTCTCACCGACCGGAATCCACTAGTGAAGCTGACATCTGAAAAGAAAAGGGGCTTTCTCAAAAAGCAAAATGAAAGTTTAAGCGCAGTATTAAATTTGACGCCCTAAACCTCTCCCTTTTAATGGCGGTGGGGTTGCGCTGTCTGTACATCCCTTCCGAAGAAGTCGGAAGGGAAAGCAAAGGCATTGCTTTTAACCCAAACGCTGATAGGGAGAGGTTATAAAAGCAAAATTTAATTTGGCACAGCTTAGGGAGAAATCTGTTCCCTAACTATTGCCTTATAGGTCGGTCTCTCACCGACCGGTACAAAGAATGAAGCTGACATCAAAGGAAACACTAAAGAAATTCTATTTAAATATCAACAATCAATCGTCATATACCTTTCCTATTGCCCCGTCTTACCGTATATTTGCACGATGAATTACCCCGAAACACTCGATTTTTTATACAGTAAACTCCCAATGTTTACGCGTATCGGTGCTTCTGCCTTTAAAAAAGATTTAACCAATACGATCATTTTCTGCGAGGCGTTAGGAAACCCGCAACAGCAATTCAAAAGCATCCATGTAGCCGGCACCAATGGAAAAGGCTCCACATCGCACATGTTGGCGGCAGTGCTGCAGGCACAAGGTTATAAAACGGGGTTGTACACTTCGCCACATTTAAAAGACTTTCGTGAGCGGATACGGATTAACGGAAAAATGATCGCAAAAAGCGAAGTAGTATCATTCGTAAAAAAACAAAAAAAGCTCATAGAAAAGGTCGAACCGTCGTTTTTTGAGGTAACCGTTGCAATGGCTTTTGATCACTTCGCAAGGCATCAAGTAGATATTGCCGTGATCGAAGTCGGTTTGGGCGGTCGGTTAGACTCGACTAATATTATACAGCCAGAACTTTCGGTAATTACCAACATCAGCATGGACCACATGAACATGCTTGGCGACACCATTGAGGAAATAGCGGGAGAAAAAGCAGGAATCATTAAACCAAACACGCCCGTTATTATCGGCGAAACGCAGGAAAAATCTGCAGGCGTATTCATCCGCAAAGCAAAAGAAGTTGCTGCACCCATCTTCTTCGCAGACGAGATCTTTTCTGCAAAAGATTTTAAGCTGAAACGTGCAAAGCTTTCGTTGTCGGTTTTCGAAAATGAGACACTTAAATTCAGTAATCTCGTTTGCGATTTAACCGGCGTCTATCAACACAAAAACATTTTAACCGTTTTAGAGGCGCTGACGAAACTCAACGAAACGACATCATTTAAAATTTCTGAAAGCAGCATTTTCGCAGGCTTGAAACAAGTTAAAAAGCTAACCGGTTTACAAGGGCGCTGGCAAACATTGAGCAAGAACCCATTGGTAATTTGCGACACAGGCCATAACGAGGCCGGCATTGCCGAGGTAATTAAAAACATCAATCAAACCAACTTCGAGAAACTACATATCGTTTTTGGAATGGTGAAAGATAAGGACATTTCGAAAGTACTTTCTATGATGCCCAAAAATGCTACTTACTATTTTTGCAAGCCAGACTTAGAACGGGCCTTAAGTGCTGACGAGCTAAAACAACAAGCTGCAGATTACCACTTACGGGGCAGAAGCTATACAACCGTAGCCGAGGCCAAGGCCATTGCTATATCAACGGCTGGCAAAAACGACCTTGTTTTTATTGGGGGCAGCACTTTTGTTGTGGCAGAAGCGATTTAAGCGTAACGGTAAGTCTGTAAACTGCAACTGTATTGATGAGGATTGAGAAAAGCCCTTTGAAATTGTATCAAGCGGTTTTGCAAAAACGTCTTTTGAAAGGGTCTCACGATGTAAATCTGCAATGACGCCTTTTGCGCTACTATGCGTGTCGGGGCTTATTGTAAGGGTAAATAATTTAGCTATTGTAAAAATTAATGCTACATTTATCGTTACTTACATCAAACCGACATAACCAAATATTCTTGTTCAATTAGTGCCGAACTATATCCAAAATATAAGAAAGGGAGATCATGCATCCTTTGAAATGGTTTTTAAGCTATATCATCGGAAGCTCTATGCCTATTTTTTTTCCAAAACCAAATCTGAAGATCAGGCCGAAGAGCTTACTCAAATGGCATTTATTAAGCTGTGGCGTTTTAAACACACCCTTGCCGATGATTTCCCGTTAGACACTCAACTTTTTAAGATTGCCAAAACAACTTTGTTGGATTACTTTAAAAAACTTGCCAATGATGCTCGCAATCTAAAAATTTACTGCGATCAAATTTCAGCACCATCAGTTGACCCATCACCCCTATTTGATTCCGAACAACAGCTCGACGTGATCTTGGGCTGCCTACCGCCAACCAGAAAGCAGGTCTTTCTACTCAATCGTCTTCATGGTTACTCTTACAAAGAAATTGCCGAAAAGCTCTCTATATCCCCCCGAACCGTAGAAAAGCATATTGCCCTGGCTTTAAAACAGCTTAGCGGCTACGCCAACTTACCTGCGCTCTTACTTTTCATCGAACTGATGAAATAATTAAAAAAATATTTTTTCCTCATTACGGGTTTTATCCCGTTTCAATCGTACTACTATATATGAATGTTTCTGAAGAACTCTTAAACCGGTATTTCGAAAATAAGTGCACACCAGAAGAAAGGCTTTTGGTAAACCGTTATTTAAAAGAGATTGAGGAGTTTCCAGAACATTTGGTTATTAAGGAGGATTGGGACAAAATTACGGATGCACCATTGCCGGCCGAAAAAAGTACAGCCATGTTTAAGCGGATAAAAGCTGAAACCTTTGCAAAAAAGCCAAAAATAAAATGGCTCCAAATTTCGGCAGCCGCAGCGCTAATTGCCGTTATAATAACCATTGGAATAATAATATTCAGCCAAAGCAAACCCGATAACATGATCAGGAATGCAACTAACACTGTAAAAGAACCAGTTTCATTTAATTGGAAATCAGTAGTGAATTATACAGAGAAAACCCAGTTGATAACACTGCCCGATCAATCAGTGATAAAAATTTACCCAGGTGGAGAATTGCGATACGCCGTGCCATTTGTAAATGCAAATAGAGAAGTTTTTCTGAAGGGAAAAAGCTTTTTTCAAGTCGCCAAAGATAAAGAACATCCATTTATTGTATATGCCAATGGGGTTTCGACAACCGCATTAGGTACTTCTTTCACCATCACTGCAATAAAGCAAGGTAAGTTTGTCGACGTTGTACTCCACACCGGAAAAGTTAGGGTAAAAAGCATCGATTCAACTAGCAATCAATCGTTTAGCAAAATACTATTACCCGGAAACGAGCTGATTTATAACGTAGCTAAACATGAAGCAAAAGTAATTATGCCTAAAAAGGAAATGCTTGCCGAATTAAAGTTTACGCAGGTGCCATTGGCTACTGTTTTCGAGCAACTGGAACAACACTACAATATCAGTATTACTTATAGTGTTAAAGATATTGAGAAGATTTCATTTACTGGCGATATTGACACAAAACAACCCGTACACCATATACTAAAAGAAATAACCAGCTTAAACCAGCTAAAACAAACCAGAACAGCCAAGGGCTATTTTATCGAAAAATAACAAACAACCAAATATTGCAAATGCACTTACCTCAAAATTTGGGAGGTGGAATGCTATTGCCCAAAAACCAACTAAATTATGCTTAGAAAAATTACCAAACACCTATTCTTTTGTCTGCTGATACTTTCAGTTACGACACCTGCCTGGGCTCAAAACTCCGAGATAACAGGAATTGTAAAAGACGAAACAGGGCAGCCTTTAGTTGGCGCATCTGTTCTTTTGCTCAACACAAAAACCAATGAAAAAAAGGGAATAATGGTTAATGCCGAGGGTAAATTTCAAATCAAAGACCTATTGGCGGGTGTACCCTACAACATTAGTGCTTCCTTTATCGGCTACACCACAAAAACGATTGAAAATTATCAGCTTAAAGCTGGCGAACAAGCTACTTTGTTTATTCAGTTAAGTCCTGAGGCATCTTCCTTAAATGATGTCGTGATTGTAGGTTATGCCAGCCAACGCAAAGGCAATATTACGAGTGCAATTGCAAGTATTAAGCCCGATAAAATTGACAAGGGCGCTAATTACGATCCTGTTAAAATGTTACAAGGTAGGGCAACAGGTGTTAATATCTCATCAACATCAGGTACTCCTGGTTCCAACCCTAGTATAATGATTCGTGGGGTCAGCTCAATAAGCGGCGGGGACTCTCCTTTGTATGTAGTGGATGGTATGCCAACTGATAACTTACCAAATCTAAATCCTAACGATATAGAATCTATGGACGTTTTAAAAGATGCTTCTGCAGCAGCTATTTACGGCTCAAGGGCAAATAGTGGCGTGATCATTATTAAAACAAAAAGCGGTAAAGCAGGAAAAACCGTTATTAATTACAACTCGCAATTCGGCTGGGGCACGGTAAGTAATGATATTGTAATGGCAAATTCCGCAGAATACACCAAAACAATGCAGGCTGCATTGGCCAATTACAATGCGCAAACTGGCAATAACTTATCATTATATATACCAGCAAACATTGAAGAATTTAACTGGGTAAAAGCTATTGCAAGAGAGCGGTCGGCAACGGCACAGCATAACATCAACCTATCTGGAGGTAATGATAAAACCACATTTTTTACCTCATTGGGTTATTTTAAGCAAGAGGGTTACCTGAAAAAAAGCGCACTTGAACAGTATAGCTTAAGAATGAACTTGACGCACAAAATAAATAAGTACATTAAATTTAATGGCAATATTGCAGCCACATATACACCGCAAAGCTTATTAGAAGAAACCAGTACAAGTCTTAAGATATTACGTACGGCCAGAGAAGAACAACCTTGGTATTCTGCCTATAATTCTTCGGGCGATTATAAAGTGAATGGCACCCAAATTTTACGCCACAACCCTGTAATGCTCCAAAATGAAGAAACCTGGACTCGGAAAGACTACCAAGGAATTGGCAATTTTAGTGTAGACATCACCCCATTTGAAGGATTTAAATATACATCATCAATAAACACCTACGCCATCTTATCAGATGAAAAGAAAAAGTTAACCGAAAATATGGTTGCAAGGGCAACCTCTGCTGGCTGGGGCGCTATAGAACAACGTAGAAATGAAAATTTAAGGTTTGTTATCAATAACATAATGAGTTATGATAATAATATAGGCAAGTTGAAATACACGGCATTAATTGGTCATGAATATTGGTACAGAAACTTTAGCAACTTAGGGGCTTACAGTGATAATTATGCGAATAACGCATTCCCTTCTTCAAGTTTTGACTTGATAACCTCTGGAACAAATATTTATGCAACAGGTGTAGGTTACAGTTCATATAATCTCGAATCATATTTGGGTAGGTTAACGTTAGATTATGATGGCAAATATCTGTTAAATGCCAGTTTTAGGAGAGATGGTTCTTCAAAATTCTCTAAAGATGCCCGCTACGGAAATTTTCCCTCTGCCTCCATTGCATGGCGAGCAACTAAAGAAGATTTTTTTCCAAAACAAGATGTCCTAACTGATTTAAAAGTAAGACTAAGTGTAGGTACAACAGGTAGTATTGATGGTATTGGCAATTATGCCTCCAAATCGTTAGTAGGCGCAGGAAACAGCTACAATGGCTCGTCAGGTCTCGTGTTAACGCAGCGAGCACAGCACCTTACATGGGAGAAAGCCACACAGTATGATGCAGGTATTGACGCCGAGTTTTTTAAAGGAAGATTAAGTTTAACAATGGATTACTTTTATCAAAAAACGAAAAACCTACTTTATAACCTTCCTATCTATTCTACATCTGGGTATACCTCAATTGCTGCAAACATAGGCACACTATCAAATAACGGATTTGAGTTGGCGCTTAATGGCAAAATACTTCAAGGAGAAGTAAAATGGGATGCGGGAGCTAATATTTCGTTTGTACAAAACAAATTACTTTCTCTTTATAGTAACAGTGATATGTACATTGTGCCAGGGAGTGGCAGTAACTTATTTGGCGGCTCACTGCATGCATTAATAAACGGTAAATCCATCTCCTCTTATTATTTATACAATATGCTGGGCCTCTATCAAAATGATGCAGATGTGCCGGCGCCACTTTTTGCAAAGGGCGTAAGAGCTGGCGATGTACAGTATGAAGATATTAACGGCGATGGCGACATTAGTGACATTGATAGAAAATATGTAGGTAAAACCGTTCCCGATTTTTATGGCGGTTTTAACACCACGGTTTCTTACAAGGGTTTCGATTTAGGCATTTTTGGACAATTTTCTTACGGAGGAAAAGTAATTGCCTCGTGGCAAGGCATAAATGGCGTAGAAGGAACAGACAATCCGGCGATGTCGCCAAGCAGGGTTTATATAGACGAGGCCAGAACAACCAGGGCAGAGCAGTATTTTAATGTCAGTCAATATTATGCCAACAACTATTGGCACGGACCAGGCACCAGTAACACAGTACCTCGTCCTGTAAGAGCAGGTGTATTTACAGGTTACAGAAACGGCTATAATTCTTTAGCATCTACACGGTATTTACAAGATGGTTCTTATCTAAAATTCAAAACAATTACGTTGGGTTATAGCCTTTCTGAAAAACTTATCGAACGGACAAAATTCATTAGCTCATTGCGTGTTTATGCTACAGTTGATAATTTGTTAACCTTTACCAATTACTCCGGCTACGATCCTGAAGCTTCTTTTGCAGGTAGCCCAGGTGATCCAAACTATGGCGTCGACTTCGGTTTACAGCCTACATTAAGAACTTTTTCGCTAGGCGTTAACATTAAATTTTAACTATTAAATAACGACGATTATCATGCAATATAAATTCAACATAAACAAACTCATTCTCATGGCTATAGCAATGATATGCTGTGTATCTTGCTCGAAAAAGCTAGATTCTTTATCCCCAAAAGATGCCATTCCGCTAGAAAACCTTTCTGATAAGGATATTGCCTTGCTTCGCAACGGTATTTATAACAAAATGGAAGACGCTGTCTTCTCGTTTTGGTTTGATTTTGATAAAAGAGGAGAAAACTTTGTATCAGGTCCGGGTTTTAGCTTAATAGATCCAATCAATATGTCTCCAGAATCTACAGATATAGGTGGAATGTGGCGTTCTATTTATACTAATTTAGACAAAGTGAACTCGTTTATTGAAACCATTGATAACCTCGGTGCTGCCGCCACCCCGACTGAGGTTTCGTATAAAGGAGAAGCACTTTATTTCAGGGCTTTGTTATATTATAATTTGGTTATCCGTTGGGGAGATGTTCCGATCTTGACAAAAAGCACATTTGAAAAAGTTCAACGCTCGCCTGCTGCAGATGTGTGGAAACAAATCATTACCGACCTTACAACTGCCGAACCCTTAGTCGCTACCTATACCAATAGTTATTATGTTTCTCAACCTGCGGTACAAGCCTTATTAGCGAAAGTATACTTGGCACAAAAGAATTATGATGACGCCATCACTTATGCCAATAAAGTAATTGTTACGGGAAAGTTTGCACAAGCAACAGATGCAAATGGCTATGCCGCTATGTTTGTATCAGCATCTACCAGCAAAGAACTCATATTTGCACTTGCTAATAATACAATAAACAATCAGCATCTTTTTTATCAAGATGTAAATGATGTTGATGCCACTTGGGATTTCAGCCCCGACCCAGCATTATTTACAAATTTGTACGCCGATAATACTAATGGCGCTGTTATTAGGGCAAATGACAAAAGAAAAACTGCTGTTTTCATTTCAAATAACACAAGGCTCACCAAATTTCCAAATGGCAAAACAGGGCAGCAATTGGTAGCCACGGCAAGTGCCATTTCAACACCAATTGTTATTTCAAGATATTCAGATGTGCTACTGATACTGGCAGAATCACAATCATTATCGCCAAATTCTTCTATTGGTGCAGCCGCAGCCACATTGAATCCATATTTTGCAAACAGATACAGCAATCCGCCAAGGCAAGCAGCCGTTGCAGCGCTAAGCCCTGCAGCATTTCAAAACCTGATTTTAAATGAAAGAAGACGAGAATTTTATGGCGAAGGACAATGGTGGTACGATGTAAAACGGACAAACAGAACTGATTTATTTAGCACTTTGGGCGGGCGCAGTTACTTATTGCTCTACCCCATACCGCAAACAGAACGAGATTTGGCAGGTTATACGCAAAACACTGGATATTAAGGTGCTGATATATTTGGCCAAAAATACACAGGTATGCTTCTCCATCATACGCCGTTGATTTCAGTCAACGGCAATGAATTGAATTGCAAACTGCCTAATAGCACCAAGTATGAATGGTTGTCATTCCCCTTGTTAGTCCTTGCTCCAAAGAAGCTATTTTGTTGTGCATTATTCTAATAGCTATCAAAATTCATCGGTAATATTTGTGGCAATCTCCAATTTGGTTTTAGCACAAGGGGATTGCCATCCCGATGAATGGGGAAATTTTGTGCTTGTAGTATAATAGGGATGCTTCCTGCATCAGCAGATGCTTAGACAAACGCTTTGCGATTAACAATTTAAGTATAAACTTATTAAAACAAAGGCGATGAAATTGAAAAATATTTTATTGATAGCGGCTTCTTTTCCCTATCTATTAAACACAAGTTGCAGCAAGGAAAAATCAATTAATAACAATTATACCTCTGGCGCATTACCTGTGGCGGCGTTTATGATTAGCGAACCTCAATCCATAACAGGCAAGCAAGTTAGTTTTACTGATATTTCAACCGATGCAGATGATGATATTGTTACCCAGTTGTGGGATTTTGCTGACGGAACACCTATAGAACAATCAAAAAATAGCGCTCATACTTTTTCCAAAGCGGGCAGTTATCTTGTTTCGTTAACCGTTAAAGATAAAACAGGAAATACAGCAACGGCTTCTAAACGTATTTTAATAAAGAACACTGCACAACCCGACTATGGCAATTTGATTGGGATAAAGGAAAAGATTGCCCTACTTTATCCTAAAGCTATGATTTGTGCTCACCGTACTGATCACGAGAACTTTCCTGAGAATTCTTTAGGAGGCATTCAGGCGGCCATTGAAAATCAGGTAAATATTGTTGAAATTGATACACGCCTTAGTTTGGATAATGAACTGGTTATTATGCATGATGCTACAACAGCACGAACAACAACCGGAAACCATACCATAGCACAAAAGACATTAAACGAATTGAAACAATTAAAACTATTGTTTAATGGAACGCCTACCAATTATGAAATACCAACACTTAAAGAATGCCTTATTGCTGCTAAAGGAAAAGTGTATGTAGATATAGATGCATCATGGGATAATACTTTAAATTATTACAATAGGATTTACAATGAAGTAGCAGCTTTAAACATGGTAAATATGGTGTTTTTTTATACTGAAACACCGGCTGTTGCAAAAGGCCTGCTGGATTTGGATAGTGATGTAATTGTTTTACTCGGGGCGGGCAATGATACCGATTGGAATAATGCCAATAACATGAATCCAAAAGCCAAACTATGGCATTTGGCTGAAAAGACTTTAAATGCCAATTATACTTCCAACCCTTTTACCTCAGGCATCAGGTTTTTTGCTAATGCTTATGTAAACAGTAGTATTGCGCCGCCTCTATCTGGTAAAGATTTAATAGTTGATAATTTGATAAACAACAAAGTGTCTATTATACAAACAGATGTCCCTATCCATATCAAAAACTACTTACAGGCAGGTAATTTATGGCTTCGGTAGCCAAAAAAATGTTGCTCTTAAACCAAGATTTTATAACATCATTAATTATGAAAATATCACACCTTTTAAAAGCTTTTGCACTTTTTGCGATAATTTGTTTAAGTACGGGTTGTAGCGTTCAGAAACTGGCTACAGCACCGCAACTGTCGCAAACGGCAATAGCCGAGCACCTTAACTGGGTAAAGCTTCAGCTAAAACATCCAGAAAATGGAAATATCCTTATATCGGCACATCGTGGTGATTGGAGAAATGCCCCAGAAAATTCCTTACAAAGCTTAGAATTTGGCATTCAAAAAGGGTTTGACATTATAGAATGTGATTTAAAAAGAACCAAGGACGGTGCTTTGATCATTATGCACGATAAAACCATCGACAGAACAACAACAGGAAAAGGAAAGCCCGAAGAATATACCTTAGCTCAATTAAAGCAATTCAAACTTACCAACGCTACCGGCCACCCCACTAACCATACCATTCCAACATTGGAGGAATATCTTATTTCGGCAAAAGCCAGAGCGATATTATGCATCGACAAAGGGTTCGAATATTTCGACCAGGCAATGGAGTTGGTAAACAAGCGTGACATGAAAAGTCAAATCATTTATAATGTTCCAGCAATAACGCTTGATAGTTTACAATCGTTGCAGCTAAAACATCTTGATAGCGATTTAATGCTCAACATCCTTGGTTTCCCAACAGATGTAAGCAAGGCAAGGCAACTGAGCCAAACCTACATCGATAGAAAGAATGCCATCATGCACCCTACCTTTAAATCTGATACAATCGCGTTTGTAAAGTGGGTGCCTACGGTTAAAGCTGATGGGCATCACCTTTGGTTAAATGCACTTTGGCCCGAGCACAACGGCGGCCATGATGATGACAAAGCCGTTGAAGAAAATAAGCCCGATGAAGCTTGGGGCTGGTTAATCGCTCATGGAGCAACAATAATACAAACCGATCGGCCAAAAGAACTCTTGCAGTATTTAAGAGAAAAGCGGCTTCATAGATAAAGTCGTTAATTGTTGAAATTGGTTAATTGCTAATAAAAAAAATAAGAGCCGGGGAAAGCGCTGTCGATTGTTCGGTGAACAATTCTTCTTGCCTCGATCAGATAGATCGGATGAAAGCATAATAAAAACGTCGCTCACCAATTAAACAATGAACTAATCTGGGGCAGGCGTCTCGCCTATGCTTATTCAATTATTTATGTTACTCTTCAATACAAATAATGCATATGTCATCGTGGCGAGACGCTACGACGAGGTAGCGTGTGATTAATCTCTGGTTCTTCGATTGAAACTCCTCCCAACGTAATCTAGTTAACGATACGACAAGAACGTTGTCACCCTGAGCGGAGTCGAAGGGCGGATACAAGAAGCCAATGAACAAATGACTAATGACAATATCAATAAACCTGAAATTTAGTCATCGGATGGATATAGCAGCCACGTCAAGTATTCATCCGATGACTAATGACCATTGAACCTATAAACCAACAGGTTTCTAAATCTTTACACAAACTTCAAAATAACTTTACCTAAAAGTTGTTACTTTAGCCATTTAAC
The DNA here is from genome assembly GCF_015679185.1 of Pedobacter endophyticus. NCBI lineage: Bacteria > Pseudomonadati > Bacteroidota > Sphingobacteriia > Sphingobacteriales > Sphingobacteriaceae > Pedobacter > Pedobacter endophyticus. The sequence continues at coordinate 4,911,994 of NZ_CP064939.1, read as the reverse complement.
AAAAACAGAATGAAGAAAATATCCTATTTACTCTTTTCCCTTTCCCTCCTTTCTGCATCCTTTGCAGAGGCACAAACCAAAAAAGCTTCAGCAATAAACGCAAAAACTTTTCCCGCCGAAGTTGCCCGCCCGAAACTGGTAGTTGGTTTAGTTGTCGATCAAATGCGTTGGGATTACTTGTACCGCTACTATAATCGTTACAGCAACGGAGGCTTCAAGAGATTGGTAAATGAGGGTTTCTCTGTCGAAAACACTTTTATTCCCTATACCCCAACCTACACCGCTTGTGGTCATACCTGCATTTACACGGGTTCGGTACCAGCAGTTCATGGTATAATTGGTAACGATTGGTACGATCCCGAAACTAAGAAAAACGTGTATTGTACCGAAGATTCAACCGTTTCTACCGTTGGAAGTACGCCTTCAACCGAAGGCAACATGTCGCCAAAAAACATGCTTACAACAACAATTACCGATGAGCTAAGGTTGGCTACAAATTTTAAGGGTAAAGTAATCGGAATCTCGCTGAAAGATAGAGGTTCTATTCTTCCCGCCGGCCATGCCGCAAACGCCGCTTACTGGTATCAGGGCAGCACCGGGAACTGGATTACCAGTACATACTACATGAAAGCAGTACCCACCTGGATAGCCGATTACAATAAAATGAAACTGGCTAACAAATTTTACGCAAAAAACTGGGAAACGTTATACCCGATTAACACTTACGTAAACAGTACCAGCGATGAAAAAGCCTACGAGGGCAAAACAAGCACTTTTCCTCATCAACTCACGCAAAACATCGATAAAAACTTTGATGCCATTCGCGGCACTCCTTTTGGCAATACCATCACCCTCGATTTAGCTAAGCTGGCCATTTTATCAGAAGATTTAGGTAAAGACAACATTACCGATTTCCTGGCTGTTAGCTGCTCTGCAACTGATTATGTAGGTCACGGTTACGGGCCGAATTCAATTGAGGCCGAAGACACTTATCTGCGTTTGGACAAAGATTTTGAGGAATTTTTTAACTATTTAGATAAACAGGTTGGCAAAGGAAATTACACCATTTTCTTAACCGCCGACCACGGAGCAGCCCATGTGCCCGGATTTATGAAAGAGAACAAGCTTTTGGCAGGCGTGGTAAGCGATCGGGAAATTGCCAGAAAATTAAATGCTTACCTCAACGATAAATTTAAGGTTAATAATGTAGTTTTAAAATCGATGAATAATCAGATTATCTTCGATCACGATAAAACCGATAACGGAAAGGTGAGCTTCGACGAAATCAAGTCGGCATCCGTTGAGTTTTTAAAAAGACTCGAAGGTTTCCAAAATGCTGTCGATATCTCGAAAATTTCTCAGGCCACGCTCCAGGAAATCCAAAAAAAGATGATTACCAATGGATACAATGCCCGTAGAAGTGGCGATATCTACTACGTTTTGCAACCAAACTGGTTTAATGGCAGCAGTACCGGTACCACACACGGAAACTGGAATCCTTACGATTCGCACATTCCACTCGTTTTTATGGGTTGGGGAATTAAATCCGGCGCTACGAACAAGATGCACTACATGACGGATATTGCACCAACCTTAGCGGCATTATTGCATATTCAAACGCCTAACGGAACCGTTGGCGAGCCCATAACCGAAATAACAAATAAGTAAGGTTGAAAGTAGAGGGCTTTAAGGTGGCAGGTTTACCTCCTATACCTAAAGCCCTCAGCTTTTTTTACCATTTACGAGCATCCAAGTCTTTTCCCAAAGGGATGCCTTTGGCACAGCTTTGGTCTTTTACCTTTAGTCTTTCAGCTTTGGCCTTTAAGCTTTGGTCTTTCAGCTTTAGTCTTTCAGCTTTCTACCTTCCACCCTTTCCACCTTATTCACTACCTTTGTTGAACCAAATATTGGGAACAAGCTTAAAATTTAATTAAGCCTTAAATCCATAGCATGCAACAAGTAGAGATATATAAGCCAAAAAATAAAATCCGTTTTGTAACCGCCGCCTCACTTTTCGATGGGCACGATGCTACCATCAATATCATGCGCCGCATACTTCAATCATCAGGCGCAGAGGTCATTCATCTTGGCCACAACCGCTCCGTAGAAGAAGTGGTTAATTGCGCCATTCAAGAAGATGTTCAAGGCATTGCCATGACTTCTTACCAGGGCGGCCATATCGAGTACTTTAAATACATGTACGATCTGCTGCAAGAAAAAGGTGCAAACCACATCAAGATATTTGCTGGCGGTGGCGGTGTAATTCTTCCTACAGAAATCGAAGAATTAGAGGCTTATGGTATTTCCAAAATATATTCGCCCGATGATGGCCGTAAGATGGGTTTGCAAGGCATGATCAACGATATGCTCATCAAAACTGACTTCGTTACCGTAAGCAACATTGAAAAAACGGAGGTTGTTCAGCTTTCAACTAACGAAGATAAAAATATCGCCAGGCTGATCTCATTTGCCGAAAACAACGCCGATAATTTTTATGAAACAATCGGTTCCTCCCCTTTAAGCGAACTGGGAAAAGCTCCCGTTTTAGGCATTACGGGTACAGGCGGGGCGGGCAAATCATCGTTAGTTGATGAACTGGTGCGCCGGTTTTTGGTAGAAGTAAAGGATAAAACTTTGGCTATTATTTCTGTCGACCCATCAAAGCGGAAAACCGGAGGTGCACTGCTGGGCGATCGCATTCGCATGAATGCCATTAACAATCCACGGGTGTACATGCGCTCGCTGGCCACCAGACAGGCAAATTTAGCTTTATCTAAAAACGTTCAGGAAAGTATCGACATTTGCAAGGCAGCGGGCTACGATTTAATCATTGTCGAAACCTCGGGCATCGGTCAATCCGATACCGAAATAACCGAACATTGCGATGTTTCGCTCTACGTAATGACGCCAGAATTCGGAGCAGCCACCCAGCTCGAAAAGATTGATATGCTCGATTTTGCCGACTTGGTAGCCATTAACAAGTTTGATAAACGAGGCGCTTTAGATGCCTTGCGTGACGTTAGGAAACAGTATAAGCGCAACCACAATATTTTTGACGCCAAAGACGAGGAGATTCCTGTTTATGGAACTATGGCGTCACAATTTAACGACCCGGGTATGAACAATTTGTTTGTTGCGTTAATGCAGCAGATAAAGCAGAAAACCGGGATTGATTTTGAGGCGAAAATGGAACTGACTCGCGATCAATCTGAAAAGATTTATATCATTCCACCCGATAGAACCAGGTATTTATCTGAAATTGCCGAAGCTAGCCAACACTACAGCGAATGGGTTGAAAAACAAGTAGGCCTAGCCCGTAAAATGTATCAGCTACAAGGCGTAATCGATTTACTGGACGATAAAAATTCCTCTCCATCTATCGCAAGTGGTCCGCAGGACGGGGTGTTAAAAAGTCTGACCGCAAACTTTGAGTTTTTCGAAGAACAACTGGATGGCAATTGCAAACGGTTAATTCGGCAATGGCCCGAAACCAAACGCGCCTACAAGGAAGAATTCTTCATTTACAAGGTGCGTGATAAGGAAATAAAACAACCGCTGTTTTACGAATCCTTATCAAAACTGAATATTCCAAAGGTCGCCCTACCGCGTTACGAAGATTGGGGAGATATTTTGCGTTGGCTCTTAACCGAAAACTTGCCCGGCGAATTTCCATATGCTGCTGGCGTTTTTCCCTTAAAACGCGAGGGCGAAGACCCAACCCGCATGTTTGCGGGCGAGGGCGGCCCAGAAAGAACCAACAAGCGCTTCCATTATGTATCACTCGGCCAACCTGCGCACCGCTTATCTACGGCTTTCGATTCGGTGACATTATACGGCGAAGATCCGCACATTCGTCCAGATATTTACGGCAAGATTGGAAATTCGGGCGTTAGTATTGCAACGTTAGATGACGCTAAGAAACTGTATTCAGGTTTCGATCTTTGTGCGCCTTCAACCTCGGTATCGATGACGATAAACGGCCCTGCTCCTATGCTCTTAGGCTTTTTTATGAATGCAGCCATCGATCAACAATGTGAAAAATATATTATCGAAAATAAGCTCGAAAACGAGGTTAACGCAAAAATTGATGCCATTTATAAGGCAAAAAATATCGAAAGGCCGACATATAGCGGTGCTTTGCCCGAAGGCAACAACGGATTGGGCTTAATGCTTCTGGGCGTTACTGGCGATCAGGTTTTACCAGCCGAAGTTTATACAGAAATAAAAGCAAAAGCCATAAGTGCCGTGCGTGGAACTGTTCAAGCTGACATTTTAAAAGAGGATCAGGCACAAAACACCTGCATCTTCTCTACGGAGTTTGCCTTGCGCATGATGGGTGATATCCAGAAATACTTCATCGACGAAAAAGTACGTAACTTTTATTCCGTTTCTATTTCGGGTTACCACATTGCCGAAGCGGGCGCTAATCCTATCTCCCAACTCGCTTTCACGCTAAGCAACGGTTTCACTTTTGTTGAGTATTATTTAAGCCGGGGCATGCATATCGATGATTTTGCACCAAACCTTTCCTTCTTTTTCTCGAATGGGATAGATCCCGAATATGCGGTAATTGGTCGGGTAGCGAGACGCATTTGGGCCAAGGCAATTAAAAACAAATACAAAGGAAACGAGAGATCGCAAAAATTGAAATACCATATTCAAACCTCCGGTCGCTCGTTACATGCTCAAGAAATCGACTTCAACGATATCAGAACGACCTTGCAGGCGCTTTATGCCATTTACGATAATTGCAACTCGCTGCATACCAATGCTTACGATGAAGCCATTACTACGCCAACCGAGGAATCGGTACGGCGGGCAATGGCCATACAGCTGATTATAAATAGGGAACTTGGCTTGGCAAAAAATGAAAACCCATTGCAGGGCGCCTTTATAATTGAGGAACTAACCGATTTGGTTGAGCAAGCAGTTTTAGATGAATTTAAGCGAATTAACGATCGTGGCGGCGTTTTAGGCGCTATGGAAACCATGTATCAACGTGGTAAGATTCAGGAAGAAAGCTTATATTACGAAACCTTGAAACACTCGGGCGAATACCCAATTGTGGGGGTAAACACTTTTCTGAACAAAAAAGGGTCGCCAACCATTGTGCCCGGAGAAGTAATAAGGGCTACTGAAGATGAAAAGCAATATCAAATAGCAACTTTAACAAAATTTCAGGAGCGCAACGCCGATCAATCGGCAGAGGCGCTAAAGCAACTTCAAAAGGTTGCCGTTGAAGGAGAAAACATTTTTAAGCAATTAATGGAAGTTTGCAAGGTTTGTTCGCTCGGCCAAATTAGCCATGCGTTATACGAAGTTGGCGGGCAGTATAGAAGAAATATGTAATGAGAGGCGAGAAGCTTGACTTGAGATATGAGAAGCTAGACACAAGATGTGAGATAGGATGTCAAAGCTCCAGTCTCATATCTCAAATCTCCAGTCTCATATCTCCAGTCTCAAATCTCTAACCGTAAATCTCAAAAAAAATGAAAGCACTATTATTAATGTTCTTATCGGTTTTAACTATCAAGCTTTGTGCCCAGGAGCCAAAAACACCCTACATCATGGTGTTGGGCGTAGCGCAAGATGGTGGCTACCCACACATGGACTGCGAAAAAATGTGCTGCAAAACGGCTTGGAAAAAACCCAGTTTAAGCAGAAATGTAGTGTCTTTGGCCTTGGTTGATCCCATTGCGAAAAAGTGGTGGCTGTTTGAAGCTACACCCGATATTAAGCAACAACTTCAAGACTTCAGATCAAAAACCAGCGAAGAATATCCCTATCTGCCCGAAGGTGTCTTCATCACACATGCGCATATGGGGCATTACACCGGCTTAATGGAGTTTGGAAGAGAGGTAATGTCAACCAAAAAACTAAAGGTTTATGTACTGCCTAAATTGAAAACCTTCCTCGAAGAAAATGGTCCGTGGAGCCAGTTGGTTAAGCTAAACAACATCAATTTGATTGCACTTGAAGAAAATGCGCCACTCACAATTGAAGATAGCAAAGTAACGGCCTTTCGGGTTCCCCACCGCGACGAATTTTCGGAAACCGCAGGTTTTAAGATAGAAACGGATACAAAGAAATACCTCTTCATTCCCGATATCGACAAGTGGAGCAAATGGAACAAAAGCGTAATTGATGAGGTCAAAAAAGTCGATATCGCCTTTTTGGATGCAACCTTTTACACCAATACCGAATTGGGCAACAGGGCTATAACCGAGGTTCCGCATCCATTGGTAAGCGAAACGATGGATTTGTTTCAAAAGGAAAACAAAGAAGTTAAGGGCAAAATTTTCTTCATCCATTTTAATCACACCAACCCACTGCTTCGCGATGCGACCCAACAAAAAACAGTGTTGCAGAAAGGCTTTAACCTGGCCGTACAAGGGAAAATTTATTTTTAAACCTAGTCGCCTGCCAACGCTGTTTTGTCAGACAAGGTTTTAATTCACGTCTGGCCGGACGGAAAGGTTTTTCAAAAATCCAGATGAGTGATGATTTTAAAGCCGTCCTCATTGCGAAGCACAGCCTGTCCCGATTTCTCGGGAAAGCAATCTATTCTGCAATAAATCTCTGATGAGATTACTTCGATCGATGAAAATCGATTTCGCTACAAAGTAGCCGCTTTTGGGCAAAGACGAAAATATCAATGGCGGGAACAGACTAGTCACCACTTTTTACATGGTGTTGGTACATTTTGAAAAAAAGGCGTTATAAGGGATAGCATCATCGAATGAGAACTAAACTTATATGGCGTTAACTATGAACGGTCGTCATGCTTCCCCGAAAGTTCGGGAGAAATCTTAATGCACAAAAATGGATCAAACGCATTAGGATTTCCGCCTGTGCGGGAATGATGAGCAATGAAAAGAAATGTGTTTACACGATAGGACTTCTTCGGACAAACAACCCGGAAATTTCGGGATTAAAGTGCCTCTTCACTTGTTGAGCCCTGCATCTATAAAACCACTTTCAAAAACTTTTAAACAAAAAAGCCCCGAATTTATCGAGGCTTATAGATTTTTATGATAGGTTTACCCGGCAATCCAGGTAAATTTATAATCAATCGTTGGATTTTTCATTCTTTCAGCAACACGTAACAAACGCGAAGGCAAGGCCATAATGTAGTCGCGGGCTTTTTCACCAGCTTCGTTTAAGTCTCTCATGCCCTCAATTTTCCAGTCGATAATTAACTGTTGCATAATATCAACATAATCGATAGCCGTGTAAACGCCTAAACGTTGTGCGGCATCGGTAAAATGGCCGAATGTTTGGCCGATTTTTAAGCCTACTTCTCTTAAAAAATGCGCTGGCATTACAATCTTTTTACGCATCATATCTTCAAATGCAAGCATCGCCTCATTTGGATCGACCGCAAAAATCTGATTCATAAAATCTCTGTACGCTTTCGCATGTCTTGCCTCATCAGAAGCAATTACACCACACATTTTGGATAATAAGGTATCGCCATCTTTTTTAGCTAATGAAGCAACCCTTCTGTGCGAAATGTTGGTGGCCATTTCCTGAAACGATGTATAAATGAAATTGCGATAAGGGTCATGTCCGGTACCAATATCAAAGCCATCGGCAATTAAATATTGTGTTGATATCTCCATTTGGCGCATATCAACCCGTCCTGATAGGTATAAATATTTGTTCAGCAAATCACCATGACGGTTTTCTTCCGCTGTCCAGTGTCGGTTCCATTTCATCCAACCTCCGTCTTCCTTCATGCTGGGTCCCTGCACCATGGCTAACCACGATTCGTAGGTAGGAAGCGCTTCCTCGGTGATGGTATCACCGATTAAAACGGCTACTAAATCGTAAGAAAGATCTTTAGCGCTTTCTCTCAGTACTCGTATATCTTGATAAAATGTATCGCTGGTAGAGTCGGGCAGAAAGTCAGATGGTTGCCAGTTAGTATCAATTGGTTTAAGATAGGTATCCATCATATCAAGCATGTACTTCTCGATATGCACCATCACTTCACCTCTTTTTTCCGCAAAAAAACTCATTTCTTATATTTATGTATAGTATCAATGCAAAGATAACCAAATAAAGTGGCAAACGCCATTATATTAACATATTTGCAAATAATCAGTTTTAAAAATGATGTTTATCACTATTTGATATTGTTTAGGGCCATAAAAACGAAATCTGCTAATTACCGCCTGCAGTTTGCATCACCAAAAGATTTTAGTTGTAGCCTATAATAACGCCTCTGTAAAACAAAATAGGGATGGCAACATGCGCCTCCGACATTAAATTGGCGTACAGGAACCAGTGCTAAATAGCGCTTAAACTAATCGATCTGCTGATCAATAAGCTGATAGTTTTCGGCTACCGTTCCGCTAATTGCCAGTGGAAGCCAGCAGTAACTTTTTGTATCGTAGCCTTTTTCGGCGAAGGCCAAAATCTGGCAGGCCTTTAAACGTAGTATTTCGGCAAGTTGATATAGTCTTTTCGTATCCATATCTACCCTTCCATGTTCCATGTTGGCATAGCTGTTTACTGTTACGCCGAGTTTATGCGCCATGTACACCTGAGTAAAGCCGTGGTATTGGCGACAAGCTTTAATTACTTTTCCAATTTCTCTTTTCATAAGTTTTATCTAATGCTAAAATAATTGGATGATTCTTTATAAAGATAACATAATTTTCCTTAAAACGAAATGTTTTGACCGCCTATCGCATAAAGAAACGCTTTTTTTGACTGAAAAAATAAAGATATAGTACTCAAAGCGGCTTTGTCTTATCAGTAAGATATAAATTACTTACTAATTAGCATAAATTAGATTTAGGTAGAATATTATTGCTTAGTCGTTAACAAAAAGATAACTTTATTGAATAGTTATAAGCTTTATTGAATTAAAAACCTATTATTTTTAAAGAAATAACAAAACAACCAATCGAACAAGCGTCAATTGCAGTAGATATTCATCTTGCATGTTGTTTTCAATAAAATTCTTTAAAATATTTCAATAAGCCGATATCGTCTTGCGTTTTGGCATGTCCTTATGCGAGAATCGAATAGTCCTTACATTTAATTTTACTAAAAAAACTAAAACCAATCCCCATGAAAATCCTTATTTGAAAATAACCACCACCAATGTCCTTGGTATTTGTGTGATTATACTTAATCCCTTATTGATTTCGCAACGTTCTAAACAAACGATATTGCCCTTTCTGCTGCGCCTGGCTCAACAGCCTATCCAAAACCTATTACGGATATCTTAAGCAGTTTTTCAAACAGTATAGCTACCAAAGACCACTTTAAAGGACGGGCCACAACATTTCTTAAATCAAACGTTAGCAAACATCTGAATTAACCAGTTGCCAGGATTTTTGCTGGAAAAATAATTAAAACATGGTAAGTCATCCCCTCTCCTCATTGACCAGTCTGATCAACTATTTCTTTATAAAAAAGGAAAAAGACAGTCATTTTCAACAAAATCGGATATCTCCGATCAACAGACTCCTATTTTTCCTCGGCTTCGTTTTGATCCCCATGATCGGATTTTCGCAGAATGCCAAGCCTATCATCGACTTAAATTCTCCGATTGACGTATTTCTTGATTGGACAAACTACGTTGGTGATTTGGATAATCCGTTTGGTACAGATGCCAGTTTGCCCGATGGAGGTTGGACAAGGAATAATACAACGCATGTGCAAGCGCCTCAAAACGCTAATATTCTTTTCAGTCAAGATAATCCACCAAATCCTTTATTTGCCATATCGCCAACAATAAGCGGAATGAACCTCGGCCCTACCAGTACGGGTGGTGCAAGGCTTTTAGTGGGCTTGTACTGGAATCAAGGCTTAGCACAAGGCGGTCCTTTATCGGGATCAAGAAATACGTTTTCTATTTATTATGACGATGTTGAATACGCCAGATTGAGAACCGACAACACTACCAATAACCCAGGTACGGGGGATGTGTTCTTTCAAAATGGCGCAAAAAACGCTGAGGGCACCACAGCATCAAAACCTATTCCGGGTGCTACCCTAACCACCCTCCATATCGAGTTACCCAAAAATGTTGCGAGTACAGGCAAGGTTCGTTTGCAGTTTAACCCGAGAGACAATGGCAGGGATGATGTAAGGATCGCTTTTATCAGGGCCCATAAATATACAGGTGATAGCAGTTATAACTTCAATACTACCTATATAGAAAACGGTACTCCTGTTGCTCTTGCCAATAGCGATATGGAAATTGTTGATGATGGCACCAACCTGGCTAGCGCTACCATTACCACAACAAACCCTCAAACTGGCGATGTTTTGAGCATTTCAGGAACTTTGCCTGCAGGGATTTCCGCAACCTTTAATGCCGATAACACCATAATTTCTCTTACAGGGAGTGCTCCCGTTGCAGATTATATCACTGCCATTAAGCAAGTTCGGTTTGCAAACACATCCGAAAACCCAAATACAACTACCAGAGCTATTAATGTTGTTGTAACAGATTCCGATGGTGTTTCCTCCGACGCTTCAGTTGCCTCCGTTACTGTGCTTGCCGTAAACGATGCGCCAATGGGCACAGATAAGACAGTATCGGTTGTAGAAGATGGCACTTATACTTTTTCGGCTGCCGATTTTGGTTTTAGCGATCCGGCAGAAGCGCATGAATTCGCTGCTCTAACACTCGCTACGCTTCCTGCAAACGGTACACTTAAACTTAATGGAACTGCAGTAACAGCGGATCAGGTGGTTCCGGTGATGCAAATTCCGCAGCTTACCTGGCAACAAAATTCAGAAAATGCAAATGGAAACGCCTTTGATAGCTTTACCTTTAAAGTTACCGATAATGGAGGTACTGCAAACGGAGGCGTAAATACCGATCCCTCAGCTAATACCATAACGATTAATGTTACAGCCGAAGCCGAGCTATCGGTAAACAAAACAGCAAGCAACAACAGTCCGGATATGGGTAGCAACGTTATTTTCACCATAACCATCACTAACACAGGTCCTAGCAACGCAACAGGCGTTAAGGTTAACGACCTACTACCTACCGGATACGCTTTTGTTTCGGCTACGGAACCTGCAGGTACCAGCTACAATTCAACCAGCGGCGAATGGCTGATAGGCAATTTGGCAGATGATGCCAACTCCGTTCTCACCATTACTGCAACGGTAAAGGCCAGTGGCAACTATGCCAATACAGCAACGGTATCTGCTAATGAATACGACCCTATTGCTGCAAACAACAGTGCTTCGGTTACACTTACACCCGTTGCTGTAGCCAACTTATCGGTTACCAAAACCGTAAATAATAGTACGCCTGATGTAAATAGCGAGGTTACTTTTACCATTACGGCGGCCAATGCAGGACCTGTTAATGCAACTGGTGTTGAAGTTATTGATCAGTTACCTAGTGGTTATACGTATGTTTCTGCCTCATTTCCGGCAGGTACGAACTACAATAATTCTAATAGTGAGTGGACAATAGGTAATCTGGCGAAGGATGCCAATGTCGTTCTAACCATTACGGCTATTGTAAAGGCAAGCGGCGACTATGAAAACACGGCTACAGTGTCGGCTAATGAAAAAGATCCGAGCCCGGCAGATAACACTGCTTCGGTTACCCCCATGCCGGTGGCCATCGCCAATATGTCGGTAACAAAAATAGCAAGTAGCAATACACCCCATGTGGGCAGTCAGATCACGTTTGCCGTTACGGCCGCTAATGCTGGGCCGAGCAACGCAACAAATGTGAAGGTCGACGACTTGCTTCCTAATGGTTATACATTTGTATCTGCTTCTACACCTGCCGGAACAACCTACGATAAAGATACCGGCAAATGGCTGATTGGCAATTTACCAAACGGCTCCAATTTTACCCTGATCATCAGTGCAACTGTGAATGCTAGCGGAGATTATGAAAACATTGCTACGGTATCGGCAAGCGAAACTGATTCGAATGAAGCTAATAATACTGATAGGGCTAAGCCTGTGCCTGTTCCGGTTGCCAATGTTTCTGTTACTAAAAGCGCCAGCAGCAATACGCCCAACGTAGGCAGCAATGTTACGTTTACCGTTACTGCCACTAATGCCGGACCAAGCAACGCAACCAATGTTACCGTTACGGACGAACTGCCAACTGGATATACTTTCGTATCGGCTGTGGCACCCACCGGAACAAATTACGATGAAGCTACTGGCATTTGGACTATTGGTGCTTTAGCAAATGGCGCTAATTCGGTTTTAACCATTACGGCAACGGTAAATGCCAGCGGGGAGTACAGAAATACTGCTTCTGCAACCCTAAATGAAAGCGACCCGGATACTGAAAATAACACCGATGCTGTTACACCTGTACCAGTACCCCGGGCGGATGTATCGGTAAACAAAATATCAAGCAACAATATGCCCGATGTGGGTAGTCATGTTACTTTTACGATTACGGCGGCCAATGCCGGACCAAGTACTGCAACAAATGTTGAGGTAACCGATTTACTACCTAACGGATACACTTTTGTGTCGGCTTCGACACCTGTCGGAACAAGCTACAATAGCGTAAACGGCGTATGGAGCATAGGTAACCTGGCCAGGGATGAGAACTCGGCATTTACCATTACTGCAACTGTAAATGCGAGCGGCAAATACGAAAATACAGCTTCGGTTAGGGCGAGCGAGAGCGATCCAAATCCCGGTAATAACACCAAAAAAGTAACTCCGGTGCCCGTGCATGTTTCGAATGTAGCTGTTAGTAAAACTGCAGATAATAGTATGCCCAACGTAGGCAGCAATGTTACCTTTACCATAACGGCTTCGAACGCGGGCCCTAGTTTGGCAACAGATGTGATTGTAAACGACCTTTTGCCGAATGGTTATACGTATCTTTCGTCTTCTGCTTCGGGAACAACCACCTACAATGCAGCTACAGGTGTGTGGACGGTTGGGAACCTGGCTAACAGCTCGAGTGCAGTGCTTACCATTAATGCCAGGGTAAATGTAAGTGGCAATTATACCAATACCGCTTCGATTGGAGCTGATGAAAAGGATCCGGATGAAACGGATAATAGTGACGCTGTTACGCTTACGCCAGCACCCGTGGCAGATTTGGCCATCGCCAAAACCGTAAACAACACGAATCCTGCTTTTGGAAACAACGTGGTTTTTACCGTTACTGTAAACAATACCGGGCCAAGTAATGCAACAATGGTTAGCGTTACCGATGCCCTGCCCAGCGGCTACACTTTCGCATCAGCTGCGGCACCTGCTGGAACAAGTTATAACAATACAACGGGTATATGGACAATTGGCAATTTGGCCAACGGCGCAAGTGCTGTTCTTACCATTACCGCTACGGTAAACGTCAGTGGAGATTATAGCAATGTTGCAACGGTTACCCGCCATGAGCACGACCCGAACGAAACAAACAATTCGGCTTCTTCTACCCCTTTCCCTTCATCTTCAACAGATTTATCAGTTACTAAAACAGCGAGCAACAATTCTCCTACCGTAGGCACCAATGTTACCTTTACCATTACAGCCAACAATGCTGGGCCAAGCAACGCAACAAATGTCAGCGTTACCGATGCTTTGCCAACCGGTTACAGTTTTGTGTCGGCCGCTGCTCCTGCCGGAACAACCTATAACAGCACTATGGGCGTATGGGCAATTGGCAACCTGGCCAGTGGCACCAATAAAGTACTCAACATTACGGCTACTGTAAATGGAAATGGTAACCGAACCAATACAGCCAATATTTCTGGTAGCCAAAGCGATCCGAATAATACAAACAACACGGCCAGTATTACGCTTACACCTGTGGCATCGGCCGATCTGGCTGTAAGCAAAACCGCAAGCAGCAACGCCCCCAAAGTAGGGAGTGATGTCATCTTCACCATTATTGCAACTAATGCCGGCCTTAGCGGGGCCTCCAATGTAAGTGTGGATGATTTATTACCAGATGGCTATGCCTTTGTTTCTGCTACCCCATCTGGAGGGACCAATTACGATGACGCTACCGGCCTATGGACAATTGGCAATTTAGCCAGTGAGGCCAGTGCCACGCTTTCTGTTACTGCTACGGTATTATCGAACGGTAACTACACCAATACCGCTACCATAAAGGCCAACGAAGATGACCCCGACCTGAGCAACAATACTACCACGAGCACTCCGGTTCCGGTTCCTGTAGCAAATATGTCTGTCACCAAAACAATCGATAACAATACGCCCAATGTTGGTAGTCTGGTTACCTTTGCTATTACCGCCTCTAATGAGGGGCCAAGTAATGCAACAGCGGTTAAGGTTACCGATGCTTTGCCAAGCGGATATACTTTTATGTCGGCCACACCCGCAACCGGAACCACTTATGATAGTGATACCGGAGAGTGGCTTATAGGTGCTTTGGATAATGGTCATAGCGCTGTTCTCACCATTTCGGCAATTGTTAATGCGACTGGAAATTACAGCAATATTGCAGTGATTAACGCGGCTGAAAATGACCCCGGTACGGCCAATAACATGGCTACTGCTACCTCAACGCCAGTGCCTGTTGCCGATTTATCTGTAACCAAAACAGTAAGCGATAATACGCCAAATGTGGGCAGTGAAGTTACCTTTACAATTACTGCCGCCAATACTGGCCCAAGCAGCGCAACAAATGTCAGGGTAAACGACGCCTTACCTAATGGGTACAGCTTTGTATCGGCTTCGGCTCCTGCGGGAACGAATTATAACAGCAACACAGGCTTATGGACAATTGGCAACCTGGCAAACGGGGCCAACACTGTTCTTACCGTTAATGCGACCGTAAATGCAAGTGGCAATTATACCAATACAGCAACCATTCATGCTACCGAAAACGACCCAGGCAACATCAACAATACGGCTACCGTTACTCCTGGCCCTGTAAGCTTATCGGATGTATCCGTTACCAAAACAGTAAGCGATAACATGCCCGATGTAGGCAGTGAGGTAATTTTTACGATTACCGCCAGCAATGCAGGTCCAAGCCAAGCAACAAATGTAAGCGTAAACGACCTCCTACCGAACGGATATACCTTTGTTTCGGCTACAGCTTCGGGCACTACCAACTACAACCCAACAACCGGGATATGGTCGATTGGTAATTTGGCCAATGGCTCCGATATTACGCTCAGCATAATAGCCAGTGTACAAGCAAGTGGTAATTATACCAATACAGCTACCATACAAGCCTCGGAAACTGATCCGGCTAATACCAATAATATGGCCAGTAGTACACCCGTTCCAGTGGCAGTTTCAAATCTCTCTGTTAGTAAAACAGTAAGCAACCCTTCCCCCGGCGTTGGCAGCAACGTAACTTTTACCGTTACAGTTTCTAATGCTGGACCAAGCGAAGCCAGCAACGTAAAAGTGAAAGATCTGCTCCCTGATGGTTATGCGTTTGTGTCAGCTTCGGCTCCGGCCGGAACAATGTATGACCAGACTACTGGCGATTGGATGGTTGGTATTTTAGCAAATGGTGCAAATAGTGTGCTTACTATCACTGCAACTGTAAATGCCGACGGTAATTATTCGAATACTGCTACAGCAAGCAGCACTGAAAAAGACCCCAACAATACGGGCAACACTGATACCATTACGCCTGTGCCTACACCAGTTGCCGATCTTTCTGTAACAAAAACATCAGATAGCAACGCTCCAAACGTAGGCAGTAATGTTATTTTTACTATAACGGCCCTTAATACGGGACCAAGTAATGCAACAAATGTTCGGGTAACGGATGCCTTACCGAACGGATATACCTTTGTATCGGCCTCGGCACCGGGTGGCACAACTTATAACAACTTTACAGGTATTTGGACCGTGGGCAACCTTGCCAGTGGCGCGAGCACGGTTCTTACCATTACAGCTCATGTGAATGCGAGCGGCAACCGAACCAATACTGCTACGATCAATGCGGCGGAGCACGACCCCGACCGTGCTAACAATAGTGCAACCATTAAGCTTGCACCTGTACCCGTGGTTGATGTGGAGGTAAGCAAAACGATAAACAATAACCGCCCAGATGTAGGCAGCAATATTAACTTCACCGTTACCGCAAGCAACAAAGGGCCCAGCACCGCAACGAATGTAAAGGTAAATGATTTATTACCAAGTGGTTACACCTTCGTTTCGGCAAGTGCTGCATCAGGCACAACCTACAATAGTACTACCGGTGTGTGGATGATAGGCAATTTGACTAATGGGTCAATAATAACACTAAACATTACAGCTACAGTAAAAAACAATGGCGATTATACCAATACTGCTACCATAGCGGCAAACGAACACGATTCGGATAACAGCAACAATACATCGTCAATTACGCCCGTTCCAGTTCCTGTTGCCAACCTGACTGTAACAAAAACAGCAGACAACAATAAGCCTGATGCTGGCAGCAACATTACGTTTACTATAACAGCAGCTAATGCAGGTCCGAGTAATGCTACCAATGTAAACGTGAACGATTTATTACCAGATGGCTATACATTTGTATCGGTTACAGCACCTGCAGGAACAAGTTATAACAATACCACGGGCCTATGGGCAATTGGCAATTTGGCCAGTGGCGCAAATGCTGTTCTTACCATTACCGCAACTGTAAATGCAAGTGGAAATTACAGCAATACAGCAACAATTACCGGCAATGAGGATCCGGATGGCAGTCCGAGCGCTACGGTTACCCCTACGCCAAGGCCAACAGGCGATGTTTCAGTTACCAAAATGGCAAGTAATGATGCGCCTAACGTTGGCAGCAACGTTACGTTTACAGTTACGGCCAACAACGCAGGCCCAAGTAATGCCAGCCACGTTACAGTAAACGATCGCCTGCCTACCGGTTACACCTTCGTATCCGCTTCGGCACCTGCCGGAACAATGTATGATAGTAACACAGGCATTTGGTCTGTAAATAACCTTGCCAATGGTGCCACCAGCGTTCTTACCATCACTGCTACAGTAAATGCAAGTGGAAACTATAACAACAGAGCAACCATACAAGCGAGCGAAAACGATCCAAATACCGAAAATAACATGGCTAGCAATACACCTAATGCAGTGGCCCTGGCTAATGTATCGGTAAACAAAACCGTCAGCCACGCTACACCCGATGTAGGAAGCAACGTTACTTTTACCGTTACCGCGGGCAACGCCGGACCTAGTAAAGCAACCAACGTTAAGGTAGTAGATCTGTTACCGTCTGGCTATACCTATCTATCGGCTTCAATACCGGCCGGAACAGCTTACGACAATAGTACAGGTGAATGGCTTGTTGGATTACTGGCTAATGGTGCAAACAAAATACTTACCATTACGGCATCTGTAAATACAAGTGGCAATTATAGCAATACCGCTACCATAACGGCTTCCGAGCTTGATCTGGATGAGTCTGACAATAGCTTTACAGTTACACCAGTACCTGAAGCCACAGCAGATTTACAGGTTATTAAAACCTCAAACGGAGCGAGCTCGAACGTTGGCGACGATGTTACTTTTAAAATCACAGCGCGAAACATGGGGCCAAGTGCCGCAACACAGGTTAGGGTAGATGATTTGCTACCCAGCGGTTTCACATTTGTATCGGCTACGCCAGCTACCGGAACAACTTACGACCATACCACTGGCGAGTGGATTATTGGCAATTTAGCAACCAGTGCAAATATTACACTTTCTATTGTTGCCACTATAAATGCCACCGGTAATCATACCAATACGGCTGTTATAAGTGCAAAAGAAAAAGATTTAAATCCAGGCAATAATACATCATCAGTTGTTTTAACGCCTGGTGCCTTAGCTGATATAGCTTTAACCAAAACTGTTGATAACCCGACACCTGTGGTTGGCGAAAATATTATTTTTAAGCTTACGGCAACCAGTAATGGGCCTAGCGCTTTGGCATCAAATGTCAGGGTGAACGATGTACTTCCTAGTGGTTACACTTTTATCTCAGCTTCGGCAACGCTTGGAACCTATAATCACAATACCGGAATATGGACTATTGGCAATTTAGCAAATGGTAGTCATGCAATACTTGATCTTACAGTAACCGTGAACCCAGGTGGTAACTATATAAATACTGCCACCATCTCGTTAAACGAAACAGATCCCGATGACGGCAACAATACGGCTACAGCTACTGCAACACCTGTACCTGAATCAAATGTATCGGTAACCAAAACTGTAAATAACGATTCGCCGGGCGTAGGTAGCAACATTGCCTTTACTATTACTGCCAGCAACGCTGGACCAAGTATTGCAACAAACGTCATCGTAACTGATGTGCTTCCAGATGGTTATACTTTTTTATCGGCCTCGGCGCCCACCGGAACAACTTATAATCCTGAAAATGGCGTGTGGATGGCCGGCAATTTGGGCAATGGTGCCAATACGATCCTCACCATTACTGCTAAAGTGAATGTAAGCGGCGACTATAGCAACACGGCAACAATAAAGGCAGATGAAAACGATCCTGACAACAGCAACAATAGTGCAACGGCAATACCTGCACCAACAGCGGTTGTTGATTTATCAGTAACAAAATCAGTAAGCAATAATACCCCTGTAGTGGGCAGTCACATTACGTTTACGATTATTGCAGCTAATGCGGGGCCAAGTAACGCCAGCAACGTTATAGTGCGTGATGCTTTGCCAGACGGTTATACGTTTCTGTCAGCTTCGGCACCGGCCGGAACATCGTATGATCATGACAGTGGCCAGTGGATAATTGGTAACTTAACAAATGGCTTCAGTATGATTCTCACCATCGATGCAATTGTAAATGCTACTGGAGATTATACGAATACGGCTGCTATAACGGCAAACGAAGATGATCCGCATGGCGATAACAACTTTGCCAGCGCTGGCACTACGCCAAGACCCTCGGCCGATTTATCTGTAACAAAAACGGCAAGTAATAATACGCCTAATGTTGGAACGCAGGTAACCTTTACCATTACAGCCACTAACGCCGGACCAAGCCACGCAACCAATGCAAGGGTAACTGATGTCTTGCCCAATGGCTACACCTTCCTATCAGCCTCTGCACCTACCGGAACAAACTACAACCAAAACACCGGCATATGGACAATAGGATCGATGGTGAACGGAACCAAGCGTATACTGACCATTACGGCTACTGTAAACGCCAGTGGCAATTATGCCAACACGGCTACAATAACTGCTAACGAAAATGATGTTAATGAAGCTAACAATACCGCTACGGCCAGTCTTTCACCGGTAGCCGTGGCAGACGTACGCATTAATAAGGCTGGCAATTTATCGCCGAAAGTAGGAGAGAAAACCACATTCATCGTGCTGTCATACAACAACGGCCCCAGCAATGCTACAGGCGTTTATGTAAAAGACTTACTTCCCAGTGGTTACACCTTTTTAGCTGCATCACAATCGGCAGGTACCAGTTACGACAGCACAACAGGAGTGTGGACTATCGAAAATCTGGCGAACGGAGATAGTCTCCTCCTGGTTATAGATGCCCTGGTAAACCCAACTGGCAATTATACAAATACGGCCACAATAGCAGCAAACGAGCTCGACCCAAATCACATCAATAATACCGATGCTGTTACGCCCAATCCGGTTGCTGTTGCCAATATGTCAATTATCAAAACTGTTAACAAAAGCAATCCCGGCGTTGGCTCCAGTGTTATCTTTACCTTAACCGCCAAAAACTTAGGCATCAGCACTGCAACAAATGTTAAGGTAAATGATTTGCTGCCAGATGGCTATACTTTCTTGTCAGCTTCGGCACCCATGGGAACTACGTATGATAACACTACGGGTGTGTGGACTATTGGCAATATGGTTAACAAAGGAAGTGCTGTGCTCACCATACATGCAAAGGTAAATGCAAGTGGCAACTATGTAAATACCGCTACTATAACGGCAAACGAAGAAGATCCAAATGGCGACAACAACTCGGCCACCGTTACTACTACACCAACTGCATTGGCCGATGTCGCTGTTGTTAAAACCGCAAGCTCAACAACGCCAGAGGTCGGCGAAACCATTACTTTTACCATTACTGCCAGTAACGCCGGACCAAGCACGGCCAACAATGTTATTGTAAACGATGCCCTGCCAAGTGGTTATCACTTTATTTCGGCCGCGGCCTCAGGATCTACATCTTACAATAGCTCAACCGGTGCGTGGTTA
Source organism: Pedobacter endophyticus (assembly GCF_015679185.1). Lineage (NCBI taxonomy): Bacteria > Pseudomonadati > Bacteroidota > Sphingobacteriia > Sphingobacteriales > Sphingobacteriaceae > Pedobacter > Pedobacter endophyticus. The sequence goes on along the minus strand of NZ_CP064939.1, from coordinate 4,891,837 downwards.
ATAGGTAACCTTACCAATGGGGCCAGTGCTACGCTTTCTGTTACTGCAAGGGTAAACTCAACCGGCAATTATACCAATACAGCTACAATTAGGGCAAAGGAAGATGATCCCGATCATACCAGCAATACCGCTACCTTTACCCCCACTCCAGTACCTGTAGCAGATGTGGCAGTTTCTAAAACGGTAAACAATGCCAGGCCAGCAATTGGCAGCCTAGTTACCTTTACCATTTATGCTTCCAATACCGGGCCAGGTTCTGCCACAAATGTGCTTGCAAATGACAAATTACCTGATGGCTATACTTTTATTTCTTCCACTACCTCTGCCGGTACGATTTACGACGCTGCAACAGGTTTATGGAGAATAGGCAACCTGGCTAATGGGGCAAGTGCCATCTTAACCATTACCGCCAGGGTAAATGCAAGCGGAAGCTATGCCAATACAGCAACCATATCGGCAACTGAAAAAGATTCGAATATGGCCAATAACAGCTCTGCATCTACCCCTGTGCCCACTGCAGTTGCTGATGTAATGGTAAATAAAGCAGTGAGCGCTAACACACCCATTGTTGGTAGCAACGTTACCTTTTCCATAACCGCATCCAATGCTGGCCCCAGTACCGCCACAGCAGTAAAAGTAGATGACTTATTACCATCTGGTTATACATTTGTATCCGCCGTAGCACCGGTTGGCACAACCTACAATCAAACAACAGGTGTTTGGAACATCGGCACATTAGCCAATGGAAAAACAATGAGGCTATCCATCACGGCCAAAGTTAATACCAGTGGCGATTACGTTAACAAAGCAACTGTACTGGCCAACGAAACCGACGTTAATGCATCGAATAATACAGCCGTTGCAAGCACCTCTCCAATATCGACAGCAGATGTTTCAATAACCAAAAAGACAAATGAGGCAACACCAAATGTAGGATCAAATATTACATTTACGATCAATGTGCTCAATTCTGGACCTAGCACTGCAACAAATGTTGTTGTAACCGATGTGCTGCCGGCTGGCTATACTTTTATATCATCCGATAACAAGTCCTATAACGCTGCAACAGGTATTTGGACAGTTGGCGATATAGTAAACGGGGCTTCCAAAACACTGGAAATCGTAGTAAAAGTAAATGCCGCTGGTAACTATGCCAACAGGGCTTCCGTTACTGCAAGTGAAAATGATCCTAATATGAGCAACAACGCCACTACAACTGTACCAGTTCCTATACCAGTACCAGTTGCTGATATCGCTGTTTCAAAAACGGTAGATGATTCCCGACCGAATATCGGCGCACTGGTCAAATTCTCCGTCTCGGTATCTAATTTAGGTCCGAGTACGGCAACAAATGTCGTTGCAGCAGACCTATTGCCGAATGGCTACACCTTCGTCTCAGCAATACCGTCTGGCAATACCACTTACGATAGTGCCACGGGAATATGGAAAATAGGAACTTTAGCCAATGGAACGAGTACCGTTATTACCATCGATGCGAAAGTAAATGCTAAGGGTAACTATACCAATACTGCAACAGCTAAGGCCACAGCAATCGACCTTAATATGGCAAACAACACCGCGGCGGTTACAACAGTTCCGCAGAATACGGCCGATCTTTCTGTACATAAAACTGTCGATAATGTGAAACCTGTTAAAGAAACAAACGTGATTTTCAGTATCAAGGCCAAAAATGCAGGCCCTGGAAATGCAAGTGCAGTGACCGTAACCGACCTCTTACCTGATGGATTTAGCTTTATAAGCGCAAATGCCCCTGCCGGAACAAGTTATGATGCAACCGCCGGAGTTTGGACCATTGGCGATTTGCCTAATGGAGCAGATATTACACTTACCATTACCGCAGAAGTTAATCTATCAGGCACATACACTAATATAGCCATTATCAATTCGGTAACAGCTGATCCAAATCTTGTCGATAATATATCAGTATCAACCGTAGTGCCTTCAGCATCTATAAAAAACGAAGAATCTCCTAAAAATTTAAAAATCCCGAATCTCTTTACTCCAAATGGAGATGGCACCAACGATACGTTCGAAATTAGAAATTTAAAAAGGATTCAAAAAAATGAGCTTACCATTATTAACAAATGGGGCAATGAGGTTTATCGTTCCAATAATTATCAAAACAACTGGACTGGCGAGGGCTTAAATGAAGGCACCTATTTTTACTTGCTTAAAGTGAAAGAAACAGAGAGCGCCGAATGGGTAATATATAAAGGATGGCTCACTTTGCTCAGGTCATTTAGGTAAGCCCACAAAGCCGGAACAGGCCTGCACTATTGATGCTTGCTGGATTATAAAACGACTCTTATGAAAAAACTATCGATAATTTTATGTATATTAATGTTATTTAAACTTGTACGGGCACAGCAAGAGGCCCAGTTTAGTCAGTACATGTTTAATGCTATATATATTAACCCGGCCTACGCGGGGTACCATGAGCAGCTGAATATACATGGCTTTTACCGCAATCAATGGACTGGTATAGAAGGGGCTCCAAAAACCCTTTCTTTTGCTATAGATGCGGTTGCCAACAAGGGAAATGTAGGTTTAGCGCTGAATGCATTGAGTGAAAAGCTGGGTGCTCAACGAACTTTCTCTGCCTTTGCAAACTATGCTTACCGAGTGAGGATGAATAATGACGGATCATCGCGTCTCTCCTTTGGTATTGGTTTGGGGCTAATGCAATCGGGCTTAGCTGCCGAGCTCCTGAACCCCAATGACTACGAAACGAACCTTCCCGTAGGGTTTTATAGTCTAATGATGCCCGAGGCAAGGGCCGGTGTGATGTTTGCCAACGATAAGTTCTACGCGGGATTTTCTGCAGGAAATCTAATTAGCCAGTTTTTAAAAAATGAAAAGTATATTTTCATTCCAAAACCGAAGCCTCATTATTATTTAACAGCGGGTTTACTGTTACCGTTGTCTGCAAACGTCTATATAAAACCGTCATTTTTAATTAAAGAGGACAGGGCCGGGCCAACAAGTCTTGATTTGAACGCTTTCTTCATCTTTTATGACAGACTATGGATCGGTGGTTCCTACAGAACTGCGATAGCACTTTTTGACAAGCCTCATTTGCAAAATGATCTTAGTAAAACAAACGCTGCAATAGCGGCGTTACAAGTATTCCCTGCACATTTTAGAATTGGATATGCCTACGATTTCTCTATCGGACCCCTGCGGCACTACAGCGAGGGCGCACACGAATTATCAATTGGCTACTTTTTTAATCGTAACAATTTACGCATGCGCACCCCACGATATTTTTAAACCCATAGAGAAAATAATAAATTCAGTAGCTTAAGTGTCTGCGATAATCTTCTATGATATAGGGTAAGAGAAATGAACCGGAACCCCAGAAAGGAGGCTGTGCGGAGATCATTGGGATTTACTATCACAACAAAGGCTTAGGGCTTGAGCCGTTTTTTAAAAGATTCCCGCCTCCGCGGAAATGGCAGCAAGGATAGTAAATGCAAATTTCATGTACCTGATAGCTATTAGAGAGAATGGCTCCCTGCAAAAAAGCTTATAAACAAGAAAACCCTCCAGAATAAACTGAAGGGTTTTGCAATTGCCCCTTTGGGGCTTTAAGATTTGGCACCGACCTACTCTCCCACGTGTTACCGCAGTACCATCGGCTCTGGTGGGCTTAACTTCTCTGTTCGGAATGGGAAGAGGTGGACACCACCGATATAGGCACCTAAATATTTTTAAATAAGGTTGAGGGTTGAAAGGTGTAGGGTATAAGGTATTAACCTTACGCCTTAAGCCTTTTGCCTTAAGCCTTAAATGACATATTATTGAAAGAAGTTAAGTTTCGAAGAGCAAACAACGATGTTGTTGCTTTGAAAGCTTCGGGTGATTAGTACTACTCGACTGTGGTGTCGCCACCTTTACATCTGTAGCCTATCAACGTAGTAGTCTGCTACGGCCCTATATGGAATTCTCATCTCGTGGCTAGTTTCGCACTTAGATGCTTTCAGCGCTTATCTATTCCCAGCGTAGCTACTCTGCAATGCCCCTGGCGGAACAACAGATTCACTAGAGGCTGGTCCAACCCGGTCCTCTCGTACTAAGGTCAGCCCCACTCAAAATTCCTACGCCCACAACAGATAGGGACCGAACTGTCTCGCGACGTTCTGAACCCAGCTCGCGTGCCACTTTAATCGGCGAACAGCCGAACCCTTGGGACCTTCTCCAGCCCCAGGATGTGACGAGCCGACATCGAGGTGCCAAACCTCCCCGTCGATATGAGCTCTTGGGGGAGATCAGCCTGTTATCCCCAGCGTACCTTTTATCCTTTGAGCGATGGCCCTTCCATGCAGAACCACCGGATCACTATATCCGTCTTTCGACCCTGATCGACCTGTATGTCTCACAGTCAAGCAAGCTTATGCTATTGCACTCCACGTACGGTTACCAAGCGTACTGAGCTTACCTTTGAAAGCCTCCGTTACCTTTTTGGAGGCGACCACCCCAGTCAAACTACCCATCAAACAATGTCCTCCACTTTGTGGAGTTAGACACCGAATACAGAAAGGGTGGTATTTCAACGTTGGCTCCACGATGCCTGGCGACACCGCTTCATAGCCTCCCACCTATCCTACACATCCTGTACCCAATGTCAATGTTAAATTGTAGTGAAGGTGCATGGGGTCTTTCCGTCCCGTTGCGGGTACCCGGCGTCTTCACCGGGACCACAATTTCACCGAGCTCATGGCTGAGACAGCGCCCAGATCGTTACACCATTCGTGCAGGTCGGAACTTACCCGACAAGGAATTTCGCTACCTTAGGACCGTTATAGTTACGGCCGCCGTTTACTGGGGCTTCGATTCAATGCTTCTCCTTGCGGATGACATCCCCTCTTAACCTTCCAGCACCGGGCAGGTGTCAGGCCTTATACCTCATCTTTCGATTTTGCAAAGCCATGTGTTTTTGTTAAACAGTCGCCTGGGCCTTTTCACTGCGGCTGACATTGCTGCCAGCGCCCCTTCTCCCGAAGTTACAGGGCCATTTTGCCGAGTTCCTTAGCCATGATTCACTCGAGCACCTTAGAATCCTCTTCCCGGATACCTGTGTCGGTTTGCGGTACGGGTTTTTATAACCTGAAGCTTAGCGGTTTTTCTTGGAAGTCTGATTACCTGCACTATCCACTCACCCGAGGGCTCGCGGTACTATCGACTTTCAGCTAGATCGGCGGATTTGCCTACCGTTCTAATACCTACTGTCTTTAACGATCTATTCCGTCAGATCGCGGCAGTGTCACTACTCCGTCCCCACATCGCAGTTATAAAAAGTACTGGAATATTAACCAGTTGTCCATCGAATTTCCCCTTCGGGTTCTCCTTAGGTCCCGACTGACCCTGATCCGATTAGCGTTGATCAGGAAACCTTATCCTTTCGGTGGGCGGGTTTCTCGCCCGCCTTATCGTTACTTATGCCTACATTTGCTTTTCCATAAACTCCAGCACCCATTACCAGGTACCTTCGCTGTCGATGGAATGCTCCCCTACCGATATATTTCAATCCCATAGCTTCGGTGTACAATTTAATGCCCGTTTATTATCCATGCCCGATCGCTCGACTAGTGAGCTGTTACGCACTCTTTAAATGAATGGCTGCTTCCAAGCCAACATCCTAGCTGTCTGTGCAATCGGACCTCGTTAGTTCAACTTAACTGTAACTTGGGGACCTTAGCTGATGGTCTGGGTTCTTTCCCTCTCGGCGCGTGACCTTAGCACCCCGCGCCTCACTGCAGATCATATTTAATAGCATTCGGAGTTTGTCTGGATTTGGTAGGATTTGACTCCCCCGCACCCAATCAGTAGCTCTACCTCTATTAAACTAAATATCCACGCTGTTCCTAAAAACATTTCGGGGAGTACGAGCTATTTCCCAGTTTGATTAGCCTTTCACCCCTACCCACAGATCATCCGGAAACTTTTCAACGTTTATCGGTTCGGTCCTCCAGTACGTGTTACCGCACCTTCAACCTGTCCATGGGTAGATCACAAGGTTTCGCGTCTACCCCCACTGACTATGCGCCCTATTCAGACTCGCTTTCGCTTCGGATCCGTGGCTTAACCACTTAACCTTGCCAGTGAGGAGTAACTCGTAGGCTCATTATGCAAAAGGCACGCCGTCACGCAACTTGTACGCTCCGACCGCTTGTAAGTACACGGTTTCAGGTTCTATTTCACTCCCCTGTTCGGGGTTCTTTTCACCTTTCCCTCACGGTACTGGTTCACTATCGGTCTCTCAGGAGTATTTAGCCTTACCGGATGGTGCCGGCAGATTCCCACAAGGCGTCTCCGACCTCGCGGTACTCAGGATACTGCTAGACTGGTGTTCTATACGTGTACAGGGCTATCACCTTGTATCGCCGGGCTTCCCATCCCGTTCCACTTCTGTTCACCAATGCCACGTTGCAGTCCTACAACCCCCACTTTGCCGTAACAAAATAGGTTTGGGCTCTTTCCCTTTCGCTCGCCACTACTCAGGAAATCATTGTTATTTTCTCTTCCTCTGCTTACTTAGATGTTTCAGTTCGGCAGGTTTGCTCATTATATGTGACTGGTCTTCAACCAGCCGGGTTGCCCCATTCGGAAATCTTCGGATCTATTCCTATTTGCAAATACCCGAAGCTTATCGCAGCTTATCACGTCCTTCATCGCCTCTGAGAGCCAAGGCATCCCCCGTGTACTCTTTCTTACTTTCTTCTACTCATATGCCTTTTGCGCCATATGGTATGCTTTTTTTGCTCTTGTTATGATGTCTCATACTTAGCGGTTTCTTGCGATCCCTCTAAGTGAGCACAAACACAACAGTCGCCTATTGTTGTTTGCTCTTCTTTTTTAACTTCTTCCAATATGTCAAAGAACTTTACTAAGGTGTAAGGTTTAGGGTATAAGGGTGGAGGGTTTCATTGTCCTCTGCCCAAGCCTAAGCTTAACCTTATTAGTAAAAACTGCGGTCTCGAACCGTTTCATGTGCCCCTGTGGCGTTTTTCTTTTTCTTTCAATCTGTCAATGATGATCACCGATCCGGGTGATGTGTGTTTTTTGTGGTGTGGTGTGGTGTGTTTAAGCAATAGGTATTACCCTACACCTTCAACCTTTTAACCCTCAACCTTAATGGTGGAGAATAACGGAGTCGAACCGTTGACCTCCTGCGTGCAAGGCAGGCGCTCTAGCCAGCTGAGCTAATCCCCCAGATTTCAGTCCTTAAGTCTGTAGTCAACAGCCCGAAGTCTTAACGACTCATGACTTAAGACTTATCGACTTATGACTTTCAGTGGTGTAGTCCCGTCCAGATTTGAACTGGAGACCCCTACATTATCAGTGTAGTGCTCTAACCAGGCTGAGCTACGGGACTTCTTGATCTTAGATTGTTGATTTTAGACTTACGATGTTCTTCCGTTGCCGCTTCAATCGTAATTCGTCAATCTTAAATCGTAATTCAATTTCAATCTCGTCTCTCCTTAGTTTTTTTAATATTAAGATATAGTATGTATATGGAGTATGAAGACCTTAAGCCTTATACCTTATTACCCTAAACCTTAATGTAGAAATATCATGTTGCGCAGTGAGTAGTCAACTCTACTCCAGAAAGGAGGTATTCCAGCCGCACCTTCCGGTACGGCTACCTTGTTACGACTTAGCCCCAGTTATCGGTTTTACCCTAGGACGCTCCTTGCGGTTACATACTTTAGGTACCCCCAACTTCCATGGCTTGACGGGCGGTGTGTACAAGGCCCGGGAACGTATTCACCGCGTCATTGCTGATACGCGATTACTAGCGAATCCAACTTCATGGGGTCGAGTTGCAGACCCCAATCCGAACTGTGAACGGCTTTGTGAGATTCGCATACCATTGCTGGCTAGCTGCCCTCTGTACCGTCCATTGTAGCACGTGTGTAGCCCCGGACGTAAGGGCCATGATGACTTGACGTCGTCCCCTCCTTCCTCTCTGTTTGCACAGGCAGTCTGTTTAGAGTCCCCACCTTAACGTGCTGGCAACTAAACATAGGGGTTGCGCTCGTTGCGGGACTTAACCCAACACCTCACGGCACGAGCTGACGACAGCCATGCAGCACCTAGTTTCGTGTGATTGCTCACTGATCTATCTCTAGATCATTCACTAACTTTCAAGCCCGGGTAAGGTTCCTCGCGTATCATCGAATTAAACCACATGCTCCTCCGCTTGTGCGGGCCCCCGTCAATTCCTTTGAGTTTCACCCTTGCGGGCGTACTCCCCAGGTGGAACACTTAACGCTTTCGCTTAGCCGCTGACTGTGTATCGCCAACAGCGAGTGTTCATCGTTTAGGGCGTGGACTACCAGGGTATCTAATCCTGTTTGATCCCCACGCTTTCGTGCCTCAGCGTCAATATGACCATAGTAAGCTGCCTTCGCAATCGGTGTTCTGAGACATATCTATGCATTTCACCGCTACTTGTCTCATTCCGCCTACCTCTAGTCCATTCAAGCCCATCAGTATCAAGGGCACTGCGATAGTTGAGCTACCGTCTTTCACCCCTGACTTAACAGGCCGCCTACGCACCCTTTAAACCCAATAAATCCGGATAACGCTTGGATCCTCCGTATTACCGCGGCTGCTGGCACGGAGTTAGCCGATCCTTATTCCCTCGGTACATTCAGCTAAATACACGTATCTAGGTTTATTCCCGAGTAAAAGCAGTTTACAACCCATAGGGCAGTCTTCCTGCACGCGGCATGGCTGGTTCAGAGTTGCCTCCATTGACCAATATTCCTTACTGCTGCCTCCCGTAGGAGTCTGGTCCGTGTCTCAGTACCAGTGTGGGGGGCCATCCTCTCAGATCCCCTAGTCATCGTCGCCTTGGTGGGCCGTTACCCCGCCAACTAGCTAATGACACGCATGCCCATCTTCATCCCATAAATGTTTGATCATTGTACTATGCAGTACTGTGATTTTATGCGGTATTAATCCGGATTTCTCCGGGCTATCCCCCAGATAAAGGTAGGTTGCATACGCGTTACGCACCCGTGCGCCGGTCTCTAGAAGAGCAAGCTCCTCTATACCCCTCGACTTGCATGTATTAGGCCTGCCGCTAGCGTTCATCCTGAGCCAGGATCAAACTCTCCATTGTAAAATGTTATTTGATTCTGACCAGTTTTAACTATTGTTAAAAATAGTCTTCTTTTGTTTTGTCTGTTAGACATTGACTTTAAAATGTAATAAGGAACTCTGTACTTGAATTCGTACTTCATTACCCCACTACGCATCATTGACATCTCTTTTAAGAACTTATCGGCATTGAAACCTCACGGTATGCCTTTTTATATATCTTCCAGCTTCAGTTGGGCATAAGTCTTAATGGTCTTTTCCCTGTTTCGGCCAGTTTCAATCTTTTCATTTTTAGTCACTCGCGACATCCGCCGCTGGACTTTTTTTCCTTTCCTTTCGGTTGGGAGTGCAAAGGTAGAAAACTTTTTCTGAACTGCAAATAAATTATTTTATTTTTTTCGCTCTCCTTTTTTCTTCTCTTCGCTTTTCAATCTGCCTGTCTTTTAACGGGCGTCCCATATCTTCTGATCGGGGCTGCAAAGGTAGTGATCTTTTTGTTTCTGGCAAATTTATTTTAAAATAAATTCTGCGCCTTTTCCCTCTCTACTGTCCCTGATCCACCTTTTCAATACAACCGTTTCCTCCGAAGCGGGATGCAAAGGTAGCAAAAGTTGGGCTTACTCCAAATGGATATGGGGGTATTTTTTGGAGGTTTTGATAATGAACTGAAAATCAATGAAAAAAAATTGAAGGGCAGGGCAAACATTTCAGGGATTGGGGTGTTAGGGGGCAGCTTGCAGTTCTCAGTTGGGAGTTCTCAGTTGGCAGTTTTCAGTTTTCAGTGTTCAATTGCAAAGAATAAATGACCGAATGAGCTAATGAACTGATGAACGAGTGAACTAATGAGCCAACTGCCCACCTAGCCCCGAGCCTAACGCTATTGTCACCCTGAGCGGAGTCGAAGGGCAGATATTTTTTGTTTCATCCTATAGAAAAGGTCTTCGACTGAGTTTATCTTGAGCATTTGACTAGGCAGTAAGAAGGTTAAATTGGCAGTTTGCACATTAGGCAGCTAGCTAAATACTAATGAACGAGTGAACCATTGAACCAATTAACCAGTAAACCAACTGCCCACCTAGCCCCGAGTCTAATGCTATTGTCACCCTGAGCGGAGTCGAAGGGCAGATATTTTTGTTTCATCCTATAGAAAAGGTCTTCGACTGAGTTTATCTTGAGCATTTGACTAGGCAGTAAGAAGGTTAAATTGGCAGCTTGCAGCTTTACGCAGCTAGCCAAATACTAATGAACGAGTGAACCAGTGAACGAATGAACCAACTGCCCACCTAGCCCCGACCGCAGCGGAAAGCCCGCAGGCCGAGGTACGAGGCCGAGGACTTGCAGCACAGGGCGGGAACATACTTATATAATAGCACTGCCAGTGCGCTCCAAAAAAAGATTGATTGACTGTAAACAAATGAACGAATTGCCCACTAAGTATTCGGCGCTGTTTCTTTTTGAACCATTAAGGCATTAAGAAGGCTGGATTGGCGGTTTGCACAGCCAGGAAGCCAGGCAAATGAACGAATGAACTAATGAACCGATAAGCCATTCAACAAATGAACTAATGACGAATGAACCAAATAGCATCCTTCGTACTACTATATATAATGTGTACCTCGGTTTTGGGCGGCCGCTATGCGTATGTTAAAAATTGTTAACGGTAAATATGTTTGAATTGCTTTGCATAGCTTAGCGGCGAATTGTTTTTATTGATGTTATCGTATTATTAATTATCTTTGCAGAATGTTTAAAGTTAAACACTTAATTATTTTGGTTTTTGTTGCCGCATTGGGTATTGCGGGCTGTAAAAGTCGTTTCGAAAAGCTCAGGGCGAGTAACGACGTTGCGAAAAAATACCAGGAGGCGCTTCGTTTATATAACAAACGCGATTACAGCAAAGCGTTGGTGCTTTTTGAAGATCTTTCGCAGAAATACCGCGGTCGTGCTGAAGCGGAAGACCTAAACTACTATTACGCTTATACATTATATAGATTACAGGATTATACTACTGCAAGGTACCAGTTCAAGAGTTTCGCAGATACTTACCCCGCAAGTAAAAATGCGGAGGAGGCTCGTTATATGGGGGCTTATTGTTATTATTTAGAATCGCCAATTTACTCTTTGGATCAAGAGAACACCTATAAAGCTATTGATGCATTGCAGCTGTTTATTAACTTATACCCTACCAGCGATCGTGCTGCTGCAGCGGCAAAGTACATTACGGATTTAAGGGGCAAGCTTGAAGATAAGGCTTTCGAAAATGCGAAGATGTACTTAACCACGGGGCCAAGTAATGTTGACAATTACAGAGCAGCTGTTATTGCACTGCAAAATGCGCAGAGAGATTATCCGGATATCAAATATGCGGAGGAAATGGACTTTTTAATGATTAAGGCACAATATTTATATGCGAAAAACAGTTATGTAATTCGCCAGGAAGATCGTTATAATGAAGCGATAGCTTTATATACCGCGTTTTCTGAGAAATATCCTGACAGCAAATTTATTAAAGAAGCCAAAGACTTAAAAGGCGATGCTGAAGCCGGAATTGTGGCTACAAAAGAAGAGCTTGCGTTATACGCGGCCGATCAAGAAAAATACAGACAAATGCTGATTAGAACTGGTAAGTTAAAGGATACTGTTTCCGTACGACCAACTAATGCAGATAACACCAATATTAAAAATTAATTGATACATGAATACTAACAAACCTGCTGTACCAAATACTACAGTTACCAGAAACGTACACGATTTAGATAGAACAACAGATAACCTTTATGAGTCGTTAGTTGTTATTGCTAAAAGGGCAAATCAGATTTCGAATAACGTTAAAGAAGAGTTACACGGTAAATTGGCAGAATTTGCATCGAGTAACGACAACCTGGAAGAGATTTTTGAGAACCGCGAGCAAATTGAAATCAGCAAGCACTACGAGCGCATGCCGAAGCCTGTTTTAGTTGCTATGGATGAGTTTTTGAATGATAAAATTTATCACAGAAACCCTGCTAAAGAACAAAAATAGTTAGCATAGCGCATGGAGCTTGGAGCAAGGCGTTTGATGTATTACGCTCTACGCTTTATGCTATAAATCCTCTGCTCGATGCTAAAAAATAAAAACATTATCCTTGGCGTTTGCGGTAGCATAGCAGCTTATAAGTCGGCATTTTTAGTGCGGCTTTTAGTTAAGGCTGGTGCAAACGTTAAGGTTATTCTTACCCCCGATGGCGCAAATTTCATTACGCCACTTACCCTTGCTACGCTTTCTAAAAACCCGGTTTATACGCAGTATTTTGAAGAAGATACTGGCGTTTGGAGCAACCATGTCGAACTGGGCCTCTGGGCCGATTTAATTTTAATTGCCCCGATAAGCGCAAATACCCTGGCAAAATTGGCTACCGGAATTTGCGATAACCTGCTTACCGCCGTTTACCTTTCGGCAAAATGCCCGGTTTATGTTGCCCCAGCAATGGATTTAGATATGTGGAAACATGAAACCACGCAACATAACATTCAACAAATTTCGAGCTTTGGCAATGTGATAATTCATCCCGGAAAAGGCGAATTAGCTAGCGGGTTGTATGGTGAAGGCAGAATGCCGGAGCCGGAAGAAATCGCTTCTTTTTTAGAAGATCGAATTAAACAGGGAATGCCCTTAAATGGGAAAAAAGTGCTGGTAACGGCTGGCCCCACTTATGAGGCAATTGACCCGGTTCGGTTTATTGGCAACCATTCGTCGGGCAAGATGGGCTTTGCCCTCGCCGATGAATTTGCGAACTTAGGCGCCGAGGTAACCCTGATTGCAGGGCCAACAGCACAGCAGTCGACAAACGCCTTAAAACGGGTTGATGTGATCAGCGCCGAAGATATGCTTAAAGCCTGCATATCGGCTTTTGCAGATAGCGACATTACGGTGATGTGCGCCGCGGTAGCAGATTACCGCCCGAAAGTTGTCGCATCGCAGAAGATTAAGAAACAAGCGGACGACTTGACGTTGGAACTGGAAAAAACCGCAGATATTCTCGCTACATTAGGCAAGGAAAAGAAATCGGGTCAAATTTTGGTCGGTTTTGCCTTAGAAACCCACGATGAGGAAAATTATGCCAAAGGCAAACTCGAAAAAAAGAATTTGGACCTTGTTGTGCTCAATTCCCTGAACGATAAAGGTGCGGGCTTTAAATCAGATACCAATAAAATTACTATTTTTAACAAAGCTTTGGAAAAGACGGTATTTGAAATGAAATCGAAAACGGAGGTGGCTAAAGATATCTGTACGGCTATTTTAAAGATGATAAAATGATAAAAAAGATTATTTGGATTTTGTTGTTGTTTGGCGCTGGCAAGCTACAGGCGCAAGAGCTAAACGCCAGGGTAACGGTATTGGCGCCACAGGTTTCGAACATCAGTAAACAAGGGCTCGAAGCCTTGCAAAGAACCATTCGCGATTTCTTAAATAACAACAAATTCAGCAACGAAAGCTACAAACCGCAAGAGCGGATCGATTGCAGCTTTATTATTACCATAAATTCCTGGGATGGCGGATCTGGCTATGCTGCCGAGGCGCAGATTCAAAGCAGCCGTCCGGTGTACAGCACATCTTACAATAGCACGTTATTAAATATCAGCGATAAAAACTTCGATTTCAATTATAACGATGGATCGACTATCGATTTTTCTGATCAAAACTACATCTCGAATATTAGTGCACTCCTCTCCTATTATGCCTATACGATTATCGGCTTAGACAAAGATAGCTTCGCCCGTATGGGAGGAACGCCCTATTACAAGAAAGCGCAAAACATTATCAATTTAGCGCAAGCCTCAGGCAATACCGGCTGGAAGGCTGCCGATGGTTTACGGAACCGGTTTTGGTTTAACGAGAATGTGCTAAACCCGATTTTTAGCGAACTGAGGGCATTTATTTACAGTTACCATTTAAATGGCCTGGATCAATTAACCGACGGCGATAAAGGCTTAACGCAAATTGTTGCTGCATTGCCTGCACTGCAGCAAATGGACAAGCAAAAGCTGGGCTCTATTTTTCCCAATGTGTATTTCGCATCGAAGGCCGAGGAGGTAACCAATGTGCTTTCGAAACTGAACACGCAGGAGCGTATCAAAGCGTATAATATGCTGGCAGAGATCGATCCGGCAAATATTGGTAAGTACGAGGGGTTAAAGAAGTAGATTGGTTTATTGGTCATTAGTCATTGGTTCATTAGTTAATTGGTCATTGGTTAATTGGTTCATTAGTTAATGGGTCATTCGTTCATTAGTTAATTTGTCATTGGTTCATTGGGCATTGGTTCGTTGGTCATTAGTCATTGGTTCATTAGTTCATTGGTCATTGATCATTGGTTAATTGGCCATTAGTCATTGGTTCATTAGTTAATTGGTTTATTGGGCATTGGTTCATTGGTCGTTAGTCATTGGTTCATTAGTTAATTGGTTTATTGGGCATTGGTTCATTGGTCGTTAGTCATTGGTTCATTAGTTAATTGGTCATTAGTTAATTGGTCATTGGTTAATTGTTAATTGGTCATTGGTCATTAGTTCACTAGTTAATTGGTCATTAGTCATTGGTTCATTAGTTAATGGGTCATTCGTTCATTAGTTAATTTGTCATTGGTTCATTGGGCATTGGTTAATTGTTAATTGTTAATTGGTCATTGGTTCATTGGTTAATTTGTCATTGGTTAATTGTTAATTGGTCATTGATCATTGGTTAATTGGTTCATTGGTTATTTCCCATTGCGAGGCAATCTCTTTTCTTAAAATCAGATTGCTTCGGCTCGCAGAAGCCGGCCTCGCACTGACGACCAAACACTTCGTAACTTACTTTAAACGCAAAACAATGAAGAGATTACTTTTGATAGCTATCTTTCTTTCGCCTTTAAGTCTATTGGCTCAGTTTTCGTTTGTTATAAAAGGTTTCGGCAAGGCATATAACGATGGGGATAAGATCTTTCTGACTTATCGTCAAGGCGATCGGTTGGTTGAAGATTCTACCGTTGTAAAGAACAGATCGTTTAAATTTAAAGGTACTTTTGCTACCAAGGTTAGAGGCTATCTCAGCAGAAATGATAATCCCAGGTTTGCACTCGACTTATCTGATTCGTTTTACATTTATATCGATTCTGGTCAAATTTCCCTTACCTCTCCCGACACGCTGAACAACACCTTAATTTCTGGAACGCCGTTAAATGATGATTATGCTAAACTGAATAATGCATTAAAACCTGTTGCCGAAAAAAGGAAAAAATTAAAAGACCTTAACCAGCTGAGCACAGAGGAATTGAAAGATACCGCATTTGTAAACTCGATTAAGGCCAATGCTGTAGATGCTTACTATGAGGCATTTCCAATTCAGTTTAAGTTTATAAATGAACATCCAAACTCTTATGTAAGTCTCTTAACGTTAGCCGAAATGGCACGTAGCAGCAAGTACATCCCTCAGGTAGCGCAAAGTTTTGCAAAATTATCTTCAACGCTCAAAAAAATGCCCGAAGCACGAAAAATAGCGGCGACTATTATTGAAAGCAAAAAAATTTCGGAAGGTATGATAGCTAAAGACTTCACTCAAAATGATGTAAATGGCGATGCGGTTACGCTCTCATCTTACCAAAACAAATATGTCCTTGTAGACTTTTGGGCTTCCTGGTGCTTACCTTGCCGAGAAGAAAATCCAAATGTTTTAGCTGTTTATGAGAAATACAAAACCAAAAACTTTGTAGTTTTAAGCGTATCGGTTGATACGGATAAAGATAAATGGATAAACGCCATTAAAGAAGATCGATTGCCATGGGTTCAGGTATCTGATTTAAAAAAACAAAACGAAGCCGCTAAAGTTTATGGCGTTACTACGATACCTGCCAACCTTTTAATCGATCCGAGCGGCAAAGTAATCGCCAAAGATTTGAAAGGAAAAGCGCTCAGAGAAAAACTAGCTGAATTGCTCGATGATAAGTAATCAGATCACAGTTTTTTGCCCAACTATTACAATTTTATATTATTCGTAAAGCAATTTCAGCATTCAAATTAGCGTTACTCCCGCTTTTTGCTCATATCTGCCCCTCCAATGCTATTAAGTAAGCCGAAAAGAATATTGTCATCGTTCGGGATAACCATTGTGTAAAATCCGGTAACTATCGGATGACGTTTTTTCTTGCCGTCTTTCCCGCGCAGGCGGTCCCGTACGTACGGGATCAATGCAATGCAAGTGCGAAAGCCTTAACAGTAAGATCCCCAGCCAAGCTGAGGATGACGACAGTTCATAGTTGACGCCTTAGACGGCCTAACTTAATAGCATTGCTGCCCGTCCGGTCCAGGCGGGCACTCAGGATGACAGCATTGCAAAACTGTCATCTCAATTCCTTTGTTTTCTTATAACACCGTTAACCAATTAACCTCCCGATAGCTATCGGGATTAAACAGTTAACGGTTTCAAAAAAAAATCCAAACTTATTTTGATTATACGAATATCTTCGTACATTTGATTACGAAATAATTCGTAGACCTTGTAACAATATGAGCAACAATAACATCAAACCAACTGAAGGCGAAATGGAAATCTTACAGGTGCTTTGGCAAAAAGGCCAGGCAACGGTGAGAGATGTACACGAAACATTGGATAAAAAAGATTCTGGCTATACCACTACCCTAAAACTCATGCAGATTATGCACGAAAAAGGAATGGTAGAAAGAGACACGAATCAAAAAACGCACATTTACAAAGCCTTGGTTAGTCAGGATAAAACCGAAAAGCAATTGGTAAACAAAATGATCGACAATGTTTTTAACGGTTCGGCAGCCAGATTGGTCATGCAGGCCCTTGGAAATCACAGTGCCAGCGCTGATGAAATTGACGAAATTAAAAAATATTTAGACAGTCTTAAGTGAGGAGTCCGAAAGTCGGAAGTCCGGAGTCTACAGCCAAGAGTAAAGCTTAAAGCTGTGCCAAAGGCATCCCTCCGGGGAAAAGGCCAAAGGCGAAAGCTGAAAGACTAAAGCTAAAAGTAAATTGCAATGGCTTTAATAACAAAACAACAAAAGAGCAGTTCCTAGCTCCCTCTCTTCAAGGAGAGGGCGGGGCGAGAGGTTCTTGATACCAACTCAAAAATCAAACCGAAGAAAAAAATAAAAATCCAACGCTATGGAAACTTTAATACAACAATTTATCAGGGCATTTGGCTGGAGCATTCTGAACTCACTTTGGCAAAGCGCCATTATTTACGGTGTATTGTTCATCATTTTACTGAGTTTGCCAAAGCTGGCGGCAAAATATAAGCACAATTTGGCCTTTGCATCTATAATTCTGATGTTTGCGGGTTTCGCGTACAACTTTGTAAAACAGATGAGCTGGAGCATTCCCAAACAATCGGCGATGATAAACGCTGAGAACCTTCAGGTATATCAGTACTTTAATAATCTGCCGCCAAGTTTCAGCAGCAAGGCCGAGCAGTATTTTCCGGTAGTCGTATTATTTTATATTATCGGCATCTTGCTACAATTATTCGTTATTGTTAAAGGCTATGACAAGCTGGCAAAATTAAAAAGAGACAATTTAAGCGCCATCCCCGCCAGTTGGCAGGCCATATTCGAAAACGTTACTGCAAAGCTTAAATTGAACAAAGCGATCAGGTTCCAGTTATCGTCGATAGTAAACGTTCCCTTGGTTATAGGCTTTTTAAAACCTGTGGTATTGTTTCCGGTGGCGCTGGTTAACCAATTGGACAGCGATCAGGTTGAAGCCATATTAATTCACGAGCTATCGCACATCAGAAGGAACGACTTTCTTTTAAATCTGATTAAAACCTCAATTGAAACATTGCTTTTTTACAATCCATTTGTTTGGATGGCGGGCAGATTTATCCACATTGAACGCGAACACGCCTGCGATGATCTGGTGTTGAAAATCACGGGTAAACCCTTAAACTATGCCCATGCCCTGCTCAAATTAGAATTACTAAAAGATAAGAACAGCCCGGCATATGCTTTGGCAGCCACAGGCAAAACCCAAAACCTGTATCAACGCATTAAACGAATAACCAACATGAAAACCAATTATTTAAACGCAAAACAACAAATGGCAGCCTTAACACTGGGTGTAGCCTGCTTATTCTCTATTGCATGGATTAATCCGGCAGAAAAGAAAAAGGAAACTCAAAAAACTGTTAAACACGAGCTAATTTTAACGACCAATAACATCGGTAATTCAGGTACAGTAATTTATCAGGATACCACCAAAAAACGCAAAGTTAAAATTGTAATCATCGATAAAGACGGCAAGAGAACGGAGTACAACTCGTTAAAAGATATGCCCGATAGCTTACGCAAAGCTTTTTATAAAGAGGAATTGTTTCCCAGGGCCGACACATTCATTTTCAGATCTGATTCAAGCTTCACATTTAACGAACCGTTATTTAACGCACGAATTTACAAGGAATTTAATTCGCCCGAGGCAAAAGAGAAATGGAGAAAATTGAGCGAAAGCCTTACTAAAGAATATTCATCCCCTGAAGCGCAGGCCAAATGGAGAGAGTTAAGCCAAAACTTAGCCAAAGAATATTCGTCTCCTGAAGCACAAGCGAAATGGAAAAAACTGGGCGAAAATCTCGCAAAACAATATTCATCACCCGAGGCTCAGGCAAAATGGAAAAAATTTGGTGAGGACATTGCCAAAGAGTATGGCTCGCCGGAAGCACAGGCAAAGTGGAAAAAAATAGGCGAAGAAATGGCTGAAAAAATAAACACTCCTGAATTTAGGGCGCAAATAGATTCGCTTAAAGAGAGGGTGCTATTCCTTAACGAGAACCGATTATCGATTCTGCCCAGAATGAAAGGAGATTCTTTATCGAAAATTTATCGATTTGAAAATTCAAGCCCATCCGAAAACATCATTTTCTTGAATGAGAATCAACCTTCAAAAAAAGTAAGGCAAAGCGCAGAATACAAAAAGCTGAAGGATGAATTCGACAAGGAAGTGAAAGAACTTAAGGAAAAGATGGAGAAAAAAGAGAGAAGAGAGAAAGCAAAAAACTAAATACACCAACCAACCAGATCACTGAACAGCGAAGAAATTTCTTCGCTGTTTTTGTTTTGTATTGATGTGTTGAAATAACTTTTAGTATTTTCGTAACCGAGTATGCTACAAAAACTTTCTATTCGTAATTACGCATTAATAGATAGCCTCGATATCGAATTTGATAAGGGCTTAAACATCATAACCGGCGAAACGGGCGCTGGTAAATCGATTATTTTAGGGGCCCTCTCCTTAATTTTGGGTCAGCGGGCGGAAAGCAAATACTTCTTTAACCAGGACAAGAAATGCGTTATCGAAGGTAATTTCATTTTGGCCGACGATAACCTGAAAACGCTTTTTGAAGACAACGACCTCGATTTTCTGAACGAAAGCATCTTACGCCGGGAAATTTCTATTGACGGAAAGACGCGATCATTTATAAACGACACACCGGTAAATTTATCAATATTGAAACAGATTGGCGAAAAGCTGATCGATATTCACTCACAACACGCTACGCAGGAAATTAATGATGCCGATTTTCAGCTGCTCATCGTCGATTCGTTGGGCAATCATAAAGCTTTGTTATTTGATTACCGCACAGGTTTTAAAAAATTAAGGCAGGAAAACAATCGGTTAAAGAAATTAATCAGCGATGCCAATGAAGCCAGGAGCAAACAAGATTACGAGCAGTTTTTATTTAACGAATTAGAGCAGGCCAACCTAAAAACCGGCGAACAGCAGGAATTGGAGCTGGAGCTTGAAAAACTTACTCATGCCGAAACAATAAAACGGGCATTGCTTACGGCGTCGGGATTGTTGACAGAAAGTGAACCGTCGGGATTGCAGATCTTAAAAGAAGCGCAACTTCAACTGCAGGGAATTGAGAAGTTTGACCCGGCAGTAAATGCACTTTACGAGCGCTTAAAATCGTCAATTATCGAGATTAAAGATATTGCTGATGAAGTTTCGGGCATTGAAGAAAGTACACTTCACAGTGCCGATCGTTTAGAAATTATCAACCAACGCCTCGATTTGTTTTACTCATTGCAGCAAAAACATCGCGTTGCCGATAACGACGAATTATTGGAAATACAAAATCAGTTGGAGCAGAACTTAAACCAGCTCCTGTCATCCGACGAAAATATAGAAACACTTCAAAAACAAATTGAACAACTCAAGGCCGATTTAACCAAACAGGCCAACCAACTTTCCAACAACCGCAAAAAGGCCATTAAAGTGGTGCAGGATGAAACCAGCCAAACGCTTAAGCAAGTGGGTATGCCGAGTGCAAGATTGGTTTTGGAGCAAAAGACGCTGGTGGAGTTGGGTAAAGACGGTTTAGATGAAATCAACTTGCTTTTTAGTGCCAATGCGGGCCAAGCACCTGCTCCGGTAAACAAAGTGGCTTCGGGCGGGGAACTCTCACGATTAATGCTCGCCATAAAAGCGTTACTTGCAAAACATACGTCGCTCCCTACCATTATTTTTGATGAAATTGACACCGGAATTTCTGGTGAAACGGCCTTAAAAGTGGGCGACGTTATTTCAGATCTTGGCGAAAACATGCAGGTAATTTCAATTACGCATTTACCACAAATTGCAGCAAAAGGAAAATCGCACTATTTCGTACATAAAAACGAAGCAGGCGGAAAAACCACAACAGGAATACGCAAACTAAAACAAGAGGAACGGATTGGCGCAATTGCAGAAATGTTGAGCGGTAAAAATCCCGGTGCATCGGCAATTGAAAATGCAAAAGAGTTGTTGGGATGAGGCTTGGCTGATTAATTCGGTTAATTGTTTGAACTATTGCTGAATTGTTGAATTGCTAAATTGTTGATTTGCTTACTGCAAACTGCATATTGCCAGTGGTTGCTAATTGCTAATTGCCAACTGCCAACTGACAACTCCTAACTGCTAATTGCCAACTGCCAACTGCTAATTGCCAACTGCCAACTGCTAACTGCTAACTGAAACTCATGAAATTAGTCTTGTCTTTCTTAACTGTATTATTTAGCATCTCATACGCCTATCCGCAGGGAGGTTTTATTCTTTCGGGCGCCGTAAAAGACAAGCGTGGAGAACCATTACCCGGTACGGGAGTATATGTGAGCGGCTATAAGATAGCAACAGCAACCGATAATGATGGTGCCTACAAGCTTTTACTAAAACCGGGAAGCTACGACATCCTGATTCAATTAATTGGCTACAAAGCGATAAACAAAAATATCGTTATTGCCGATAAATCCGTTAAGCTCGATGTTACATTAGAAGAAAACCCGACGCAACTGGCCGATGTAACCATTAAGCCAGATCCAAACAGAGCCTACTATATCGCCATGTTTAAAGCTTATTTTATCGGCACTACGCCCAATGCTTTAAAATGCAAAGTGGTTAATCCCGATGTTTTAATAATCGATTATGATAAGGGCGACCAGAAATTAACGGTTAAAACGAACGAGTTCTTAATTATCGAAAACCAGGCGCTGGGTTACCGCATAAAATATTTGATAAGCCTATTTGAGTGGAGCAGCAAAACGAAAATTATCTATTACGAGGGTTATCCGCATTATGAAGACCTAAATGGCTCGAAAAGTAAAAAACGCAATTGGGCAAAAAAGCGGTTAGAAAGTTACCTGGGATCACCGCAACATTTCTTTAAAGCGCTCTACAACAAAAATGCCACCGAAGAAGGTTTCATAATCAACAAGCTGATTACCAAGCCGAATCCCGATAAACCGGCAGACAGTATCATTAGAGCCAATATTAAACGTTTAGCCTCCAGTCAAATGACACTAACCGGACGGCTATCAATCGGCCAGCCCGATTCGTTGAGCTACTGGCTTAGAAAAAAGAACCTCCCCGATGGCATTTCGATACTTAACCGGGCCCCAGTTGCTCAGGATACGCTTGTTAAAACGGTTAACGCATCTATAAAGAAGATCAATTTCACCGATAAGCTTTATGTCATTTATACCAAAGAAATGGAAAGTCCATCGTTTTCTAACCAGATAGGGCAATCCATTTCGAGGCCATTAGATATGCCAAACTACCAAATCTCTACCGTTACCTTGCAATTGGCACCCGTTTACTTTTACGAAAATGGTGGTATTTACAATCCTCGCTCTACACTTTACTCCGGCTATTGGGCCTGGGAAAAAATCGCCGATAGCGTGCCAATGGATTATGTTCCTGATAAACCAGATCATAAATAATGTTAAATTTCGTAAATAAGTTTATCCCATTTAATAAATATACTACCTTTTGGCTACATTCGCATCCATGTTCAGGCACCTGTTTGTAGTCATAATCTTCATTTTTTTAGGTGCAAATGCCCTGGCTCAAAACACATTTTCTATCAGCGGCATTGTAAGAGACAATAAAGATGGCCTGCCCGGTGCAAGTATTTACCTCAGCGGCTACAAAATTGCTACCGTAGCAGATAACGATGGTAAGTTTACGCTTTCGAATCTAAAACCCGGCAGTTACAATCTCCTTGTTCAAATTGTTGGCTACCTGCCCTATTCTAAAAGTGTTATTATCTCCGATAAGTCCGTTCAGGTAGATCTGGTTTTGAAAGAAAACGTTGCACAATTAGATGAAGTTGTCATCCGTGCCGACCCCAATCGCCAAAAGTACATCAATCAGTTTAAAGAATTTTTTATAGGCAAAACGCCGAATGCACTGCAATGCAAAATCCTGAACCCACAGGTGTTAAATGTCGATTACGATATCACGAAAAGTACGTTGACCGTTTCTACAACAGAGTTTTTGATTGTGGAGAACAAGGCCTTGGGTTATCGCTTGAAATACATGCTCGATCATTTTGAATACAACTCCCGAACGCGGATTATTTACTACTCCGGACACCCATTTTTTGAGGAGTTAAAAGCTTCTGCCGCGAAAAAGAAAAAGTATGTCGCTGCCCGCGAAACCGCTTATTATGGTTCCTCGCAGCACTTTTTCAGATCGCTGTATGCAAACAAGGCCAAAGAAGAGGGATTTATCATCAATAAAATGATCAAAATACCCAACCCTAACCGATATCCCGAGTACGTGATCAATTCAAACATAGAAAACATACGGACGGTACCCGAGAAGACTGGCATCAGAATTAACAAAACGAAAATCGACACGGCGCTACTGGCATTCTGGACGAAGCAAAAAGAGATGCCACGCACCATCGATAAATTTTCGAGAGCAGAAGTTTTGACCGATACATTGGTTCATTATTATAACCAAAATCTCAAATATTTGAGCTATACCGATGCTTTACTCATTCAATACACTAAAGAAAAAGAAAGCCTCGCCTATTCGAAAACCGGATTCTGGATTTTTAGACCACTTGACGTACCCGAGAATGAAATTTCTGTGGCTAACTTAACCGATAGCGGCGTTCGTTTTTACGAAAACGGGGGCATTTACGATTCCCGCTCGCTCCTATATGAAGGCTTCTGGGCCTACGAGAAAATTGCCGATATGGTGCCAATGGATTATGTGCCGCTGCCAAAATAACTTTGTCCGTTGACTGAAGTGAACGACAATCAGCAGTAAAGGTCTCTGAATGCTTACTAATCATTGTCTCCGCTCCTTTGACTGAAGTCAACGGCAATCAGCAAATAACACCGCAAAATTGCTTATGATTCATTGCCGTCAGTTTCAATTCAGTGTTGTTTAGTAAACATTACTGGTGTCAGTCTGAGCGGAGTCGAAGACCTTTTCTGTTTAGTCATCCGATGAATAATAGGCAATCGCAGATATTCATCGGATGACTTTATATCAAATCCATTTATGTTTAAAAGTTTCTCATTCGAATTACTAAAAATATTAGTAATTTTAAACCATGACTGGCGAGGGAGAAAAACAATATTTTAAAGGCAGAGGTGCACAGGTTAACCCGCACAATAAATTTCTAAAAGATGTTTACGTGAAGGAACATGATGAAGGAATTGATGATTGGGAAGAAAGTGACCGGAAAACCTCCTTTATATTCGAGGATTCTAAAACTATTGTAAACAAGGTTGATAGTCCTGATGTTGGCATGGCCTATTCGTTAAACCCCTACCAGGGTTGCGAGCACGGTTGTACCTATTGCTACGCCCGAAATTCGCATCAGTATTGGGGCTATAGTGCAGGTTTAGAATTTGAGCGAAAAATAATCGTTAAAAAAGATGCACCGGTTCTTTTTAAAAAATTCCTTGAAAGAAAAGGATGGGATGCAAGCACAATTTCACTATCGGGCAATACCGACTGTTACCAGCCTGCAGAAAGAAAATTCAAATTGACACGTCAATTGCTCGAGATTGCACTGGAATACAAACAGCCCATCGGGATGATTACCAAGAACTCGCTCATTCTCCGAGATCAGGATATTTTGCAAGAAATGGCCAAGCTGAACCTTTGCATGGTATATGTTTCAATAAACAGTTTGAACGAAGATTTGCGACAGGTAATGGAACCGAGAACAACTACCGCAAAACAAAGATTAAAGATTGTTGAGGAACTCAGTAAAGTTGGAATTCCCACCGGAGTGATGGTTGCACCGCTTGTGCCGGGCCTGAGCGACCACGAAATACCCAAAATTTTAAAGGCCGTCGCCAATGCAGGTGCCACTAAAGCAGGCTACACGGTGGTCAGGTTAAATGGCGCTATTGCCCAGATATTTGAAGACTGGCTGAAAAAGAATTTCCCTGATCGGTTTGACAAAGTTTGGCACATGATACAGAGCTGCCACAGCGGCAAGGTAAACGATAGCAGATTTGGCGACCGGATGCGTGGCGACGGAAATATTGCACAAATGATCAGGGATAACTTTCGCCTGCACTGCCGATTAAACGGCTTAAATGTGAAGGATATTATTTTAGATCATAGTCTGTTTAAAGTGCCAAGCGATCAAATATCTCTTTTTTAAAGCTTTATTGTTTAATTGTTCAATTGTTTTTTTGTCTAATCCCAAACACCTATCCTGCGGACGCATCTTGAAAGTGCATTGTAATTGGGTGATGGTCGAAAATGAGAGCCAAACTTTTATGGCGTTAGTTATGAACGGTTGTCATCCTCAGAGGTCAGTTTTATAAAAACAAAGGAGTTAGGATGACAGGTTTCTTAACGCTGTCATCCTGGGTGTAACGAAGGATCCCCAAGCTATGAAACGCAGAGCGCCAAAACCCAACTGCCAAAAGAGGGTGAGTGGTAATTGCCCATTGCAAATTTCCCTTGCTCATTTAGCGGATAAGAACTAGTTTTAAACCATGAAAATTGCTTTAATAATTTACCACGATACTGGCGCCTATGATTCTGATACTGTAGAGAGTGAAGATGACAAATTATTAATCTTTTTAAAATCTAAAGGCCTTGATATAGAAATGGTTATCTGGAACGATCGTTCGGTTAACTGGGAAAATTATAGCGTAGCCATTTTAAAATCTCCCTGGGACTACTTCGATCTGATTAGCGACTTTTATGAATGGCTCGATCTGTTGGAGCAAAAAAACATCAAACTACTAAACCCAGTTAGTATTGTAAGGTGGAATGCAGACAAACACTATCTGGCAGAAATTGCCGATGCAGGTTTAAAGATTATCCCTTGTCATTTTATAAGTAAGGGCGAAAAAGTTGATCTGAAACAATTTTTTCAAAAGTTCGAAGCAAACCGACTGATTGTAAAGCCATGTATCAGCGGCGGTGCCAAAAATACCTTCAAAGTGACTCCAGAAAATGTAGACGAGATAAACACAAAGCTTTCCAAACTATTAATTGATGAGGATTACATCATCCAACCGTTTTTAAACGAAATTTTGGAAGAAGGCGAATGGTCGTTTGTTTTCTTCAACGGTGTTTATAGCCACTCGCTGGTTAAACAGGCCAAGAAAGGGGATTTCAGGGTTCAGCCTGCGCACGGGGGTTCTGTACACCCGCAACAACCTGCCAACGATCTCATTCAGACCGCACAAGCCTACGTTGATCAATTTGCTAAAAATTGCCTGTATGCCAGAGTTGACGGCACTTTTGTAAACAACCAATTTCTATTGATGGAACTCGAGCTGATAGAACCGTTCCTCTTTCTGAATACACATCCCAACAACTACGAAAACTATTTTAGGGCACTTGAAAATTTGTTGTAAAGAACAGTTCTCAGCGCTGTTTTATAGTGCAGTACCAAACACCTGCGACCAGTAACTATCAACTTTTGCAGCGCCCATTTCCTTAAATGCGGCGTTCATGATGTTTTTACAATGCCCCTCGCTCTTGAGCCAGGCGTTAAACACTTCCTGCTCGCTCTTTTGCCCAACAGCAATGTTTTCGCCAACGGCCCGCCACTTGTAACCCGTTGCCGTAACCCGATCGCCCACGCTGCCACCATTTGCAGAAGTGTGTGTAAGCGTTTTCGCCGCAGCCATGTACGAGACCTGATTAATTGCCGCGGCAGTAAGCAGGTGATTCCAGGTTATGGCAGGTACGGGAGGCATAATACTACTACCGCAATTACAGCCAGCCGTCCTTATATCGTTAACCATTTTTAACAACAAATCGTTGTCGATGTTACTATTGACTTTATATTCGATTTCTTCTTTTGTTTCGGGTTTAATTTCGCAGCAATCATTTCTCTTACTGCACGATGCGAAAAGGCAGAGCGCCGCTATGCACATCGTTGGGACGATTTTCTTTTTCATAATATTACGGATAAATACCCACAATATAAACAAAAAAGTTGTGAAAATAAAATTTTTAGAATAAGAAAACTGTCGTTAATGCTTAACAAACGCACTTTTTACTTTTATTAACGATAAGTTGAAAAGCATTTAAGAAAGTGCTTTTAAACCAAAAAGCTCCCGATATTAATCGGGAGCTTCATGTTATTTATTCGAAGAATCTTCTTCTTTTTTAGGCTCTTCTTTCTTTTTTTCGCCTTTTTTATGATTCACTGCGATCAGTTCCTTTTCCTTGTCGTAATCAATTTCAAGTACATCCCCTTCGGTGAGCTCACCTTTCAAAATCTCCTCGGCAATTGGATCTTCGAGGTATTTCTGAATGGCTCTTTTTAGCGGACGAGCACCAAAATTGCTGTCGAAACCTTTATCAGCAATATATTCCTTCGCATTATCAGTTAAGGCAATTTCATAACCTAAGGTATGAACGCGACCAAATAAAGCTTTCAATTCAATATCGATAATTCTAAAGATTTCTTCTTTACCCAAGCTGTTAAATACAACCACATCATCAACACGGTTTAAGAACTCAGGAGCAAAAGCACGTTTTAAAGCACTTTCAATTACGCCACGACTGTGTTGCTCTGCCTGATTGGTTTTGGCAGAAGTAGAGAAACCTACACCTTGACCAAAATCTTTCAACTGACGGGCACCAATGTTTGATGTCATGATGATGATCGTGTTTCTGAAATCGACTTTTCGGCCTAAACTATCCGTTAACTGACCTTCATCCAACACTTGCAACAAGATATTAAATACATCAGGGTGAGCCTTTTCAATCTCATCCAATAAGATTACAGCATACGGTTTACGCCTAACTTTTTCAGTCAACTGTCCACCTTCTTCGTAACCTACATAACCCGGAGGCGCTCCCACCAAACGCGATACAGCGAATTTCTCCATGTATTCACTCATGTCGATCTGGATGAGCGAATCGTCACTATCGAACATGAAACGGGCCAGTTCTTTTGCTAATTCTGTTTTACCTACGCCAGTTGGGCCGAGGAAAATGAACGAACCAATTGGTTTTTTAGGATCTTTTAATCCGGCTCTTGTACGTTGAATGGCCTTGGTTAATTTCTTGATGGCATCATCCTGACCAATAATTTTTTCGGCCACTTTATCGTACATATTCAATAGCTTCTGGCTATCAGTTTGGCCAACACGTTGCACCGGAATCCCAGTCATCATGGCCACAACCTCGGCTACATTATCTTCTGATACCTCGTAACGTTTGGTTTTTGTTTCTGCTTCCCATTCCGCTTTCGCTTTATCCAATTCTTCGATCAGATTTTTCTCAGTATCGCGAAGTTTAGCGGCTTCTTCATATTTCTGACTACGAACAACCTTATTTTTCTCCAGCTTAATATCCTCGATTTTTGCTTCAATATCGATAATATTTTGTGGAACATGGATGTTGGTTAAATGCACTCTCGATCCAGCCTCGTCTAAAGCATCAATAGCCTTATCTGGCAAAAAGCGATCTGAAATATAACGCGAAGTTAAGTTAACGCAGGCCTCAATGGCTTCCTGCGTATAAGTTACACCGTGGTGTTCCTCATATTTATCTTTAATTCGGGTTAAAATTTCGATGGTTTCATCAGGCGTTGCCGGCTCTACCATTACTTTTTGGAAACGACGATCTAAAGCGCCATCTTTTTCGATGTATTGGCGATACTCATCTAAAGTTGTGGCACCAATACATTGAATTTCGCCTCTGGCCAGTGCTGGTTTAAACATGTTCGAAGCATCAAGCGAACCCGATGCGCCACCTGCGCCAACAATCGTATGAATCTCATCGATAAATAAAATCACATCGGTCGATTTTTCAAGCTCGTTCATAACCGCTTTCATACGCTCTTCAAACTGGCCACGGTATTTTGTACCTGCCACTAACGAAGCCAAATCCAGCGTAACTACACGTTTGCCAAAAAGCACACGCGACACTTTACGCTGAACAATGCGCAAAGCTAACCCTTCGGCAATAGCCGATTTACCCACTCCTGGCTCACCAATTAAGATGGGGTTGTTCTTTTTACGGCGGGATAAAATTTGCGAAACACGCTCAATTTCTTTCTCACGTCCCACAATCGGGTCTAAACGGCCTTCTTCGGCTGCCTTGGTTAAATCGCGACCGAAGTTATCCAAAACAGGCGTTTTCGATTTGATATCCGAAACCTTTTTAGGTGTACTGAAGCTTTCTTCCTCGCGGTAATCATCATCGCCCCCAGTCGACGCACTGTTTGAAATGTCGTCTCTGAAACCGTTTTTATTTACCTCAACTTCTTGTTTAAAAACATCGTAGGTAACGCCATACTGCAATAATATTTGGGAGGCGATGTTGTCATCATCTCTCAAAACAGACAGCAATAAATGCTCAGTACCAATTAAATCGCTTTTAAATATTTTTGCTTCTAAGTAAGTAATCTTTAAAACCTTTTCTGCTTGTTTGGTCAACGGTATATTACCTAAGTTTACGGTAACACTTGAGGTGCCACGAACAGCATCTTCAATTGAACGGCGTAACTTCCCGGTATCTACCCCTAACGATCGTAAAATTTTTATGGCCATGCCATCGCCTTCGCGAATGAGGCCCAGTAATAAATGTTCGGTTCCGATGTAATCATGTCCTAAACGGAGCGCTTCCTCCCTACTAAAAGAGATTACATCTTTAACCTGTGGTGAAAATTTTGCTTCCATAATACCTTTCTTAACAGCTACGTCCCTAAACTATAAATAAAATCATAAAAGCGTACCTGCTGTTTTGTTTATTTTTATCAACAATTGCGCCATACTGGTGGATAAAAGGGCCCTGAACTTGCTTACGGCAAAAAAATAAAGTAACCATATGCAATTAAACACTTAAATATATTTACGAAATAAGTGATTTATAAGTTTTAAATAGGGATTTTTATACAAGCTTTTTTTGTTGATGCGTTATTGTCGGCTAATTGTAAGGATTTTGCCCCTTCCAGAAACTGACAAATTGTGATAGTTCGCAGAAGCAATTTACAACTTTTGACAGATACCCGCAATTTTAGTGACATTATTTGCAAGGGTTTCCGTAAAAGCCGTTTTTATATTATTACTGCTTTCAACTACTTAAGCCTTAGTAAATTTAACCGCTGTTTAATCGTTTTTGTTTTCAAAAAAGCAAGATTATTGATCTCGACCAGCTCGAGCCCCCACCAGCACGGTAACAGCTAAACGTTCGGTTAGCCAATAAACTTATACCCCATTCCCCAAATTGTTTTAATGTAATCATTACCACTGGCCTGCATCAGCTTTTTGCGTAGGTTAACCAAATGAACATAAATGGCATCGAAGTTATCGGCATTGCTATAACTATCGCCCCAAATGTGTTCTGCAATGGAGATTTTTCCTACCAGTCTGTTTTTGTTGGTCACAAAATAAATAAGCAGCTCAAATTCTTTTTTTGTTAACCTAATCAAACTGTCATTATAATATAGCTCACGTGCATCAATATTGATCGCAAAATCATCGAACGTGATCACATCATCGCCTTTTAATGTTTTGCGCCGGTACAGGGCATTTATTCGTGCATTCAGTTCCTCCAGATAAAATGGCTTAGTTAAATAATCGTCGGCACCAAGGTTTAGCCCATCCACCTTATCCGCTAGCGAGGCGTTGGCCGAAATAATCACAATTCCGGTGCCGCTTTGCGACAGCTTGATTTCCGGAATCAAATCCATGCCACTTCCGTCAGGCAAACCGATATCCAGTACAATGCCATCATATTTATGCGAATTGATTTTCACCACGGCCTGATCAAAATTCTTTGCCTGCTCGCAAATACAGCCTACCCCGGCAAAATAACTGATCATTCTTTCTAAAAGAATTGGCTCATCTTCAACAAATAAGAGTTTCATGGTCAGAATTTTTAAAAAAAACTTCAAAGCGATCGATTCTTTAGAAATTCTTTAGAAACGATATTAATCTTTGCAACAAGGTTAGGATTTATTTAGACTTAATCAAAATAACTTATTAAATTAAATTGAAAAATGGAAATCAAAAAATTGGCCGGTGGAATGCTACTTGCCGCCACGCTTTTTAGTGCTTGTAAAAAAGATAAAACTACTGAAGAAGTTATTCTGCCCTATGATGTGCCTGCAACTTATAATTTTTCGGGCGCAAACTACGCCTCATCTGCCACAAGGGTAAGCATGATGTTGGAGTTAGATGGTTTTATGAAAAGTGCTACAAGTACAAAACTCGATGCTGTAAAAGCAACCAATCTCTTCAATAATACCAACAATCCTTTTGCAAACGCAGCTTTAAATACTTCGGGATTAAAACTTGCTGATAAAACCGCTGATGCAACGGCATTTAAGGGTTATATTGATGAATTGGTAAAAAATAGTCAAAAAAATGACGTAATGGCTAGTGAAGGAACTGAAGGTTACATCGAAAGATCCGCCACAAGCAAGATTATTGTTGGCACTAATGGCTACGAATACGGCCAGATTACCACAAAAGGTATGATGGGCAGCCTTTTCTTTAAGCAGGCAATGGATTTGCTTTCTGCTGTGCGTTCTGATGCAACTATTGCAACCCAACAACAACACTGGGATGAGGCTTTTGGTTATTTGGCAGTACCAACGGATTATACCCCTGAAAAAAATTACGATGCTGAGCCTTTAAAAAGTCTTTCATTTCCAAAGAAACCTGCGCTTTGGGGAGGGTATTTAGCAGAAAGAGGAAAAAACATCGAGGCCGGGAAAATTATCTTCAATGCTTTTTTAAAGGGCCGTGCTGCTATTGCTGCTAAAGATGTAAAGGTACGCGATCAGGCAATTACTGATATTCAGGCCACTTGGGAAAAACTGGCAGCCAATGCAGCTTATGCCTATGTTACTATTCCACAAGAATCAAAAAATGTTGGTAAGTTAGGCATTCAAGCGCATTACTTATCAGAAGCTTATGGTTTTGTTATTGCATTAAAATATCGCGTAAAAGCAACCAGCAAATTGTCTGACGCAGATTACACCACTTTGTACAATATTATCAGTACCAATGATGCTTACGCTCTAATAAACGAAAATGGCTTTACAAAACTTAAGCAAGCCGCTTTGATTTTAAAAACAAGCTACGGACTCCCAGACTAGGAAAATCATCATATCTAGTCAGCTCCCTGTGCCACATAAAAGCACGGGGAGTTTGACATTTAATGATATCTCGAATAAGGTGTTTCAAACAATCTATAAACGATATTAAATGAACAAAAAAATACTTTTCGGCTTTGTAATCAGCGCCATTACAATACTTTGTGCATGCAGCAAGAAAAGCTCGCCCAGCGACGAGCCTGTGGTAAATAACTTTGATAAAACAGCAATGCTTCAAAATTATGCCGATAACCTGATTATTCCGGCCTACACCGATCTGCAAACACAATTAAACACATTGAATACGGCCATAAACAGTTTTTTAGGCAACCCAACCGAGGCCAACCAACAAACGCTAAAAGCGGTTTTTAAAACGGCCTACCTCAGTTTCGAACGCGTTTCCTTTAGCCAGTTCGGCCCTGCAGAAACGGTGCTGTTAAATAATTTTTTGAACACCTTGCCGGCAATGACCAACGATGATTCGGACCTGGTTAAAATAGAATCGTCAATCCAATCGGGCACTTACGACCTTCAGGCTACAGCAACGGCTAATCAGCAGGGCTTTCCGGCGCTCGATTATCTGCTCTTCGCGAGCGATGCCGTTACCCAATTGAATGATTCGGGAAGTGCGAACCGCAAAAAATATATTCAGGATGTGATGGCCCGCATGCAATCGCTTACTTCGGGCGTACTTACCAATTGGAAGAGCAGCTACCGCAGCCAGTTTGTTGCCAATACAAAATCCGACGCCGGAAGCCCAATCGGCTACATGGTAAATCAGTTTGCTTACGAAATGGATCAGCTAAAAGGACCAAGAATTGGCTGGCCGTATGGGAAACAATCGGCCGGGGTGGTTTTTGAAACTAAACTCGAGGGTTACTATTCGGGTATATCATTAAGTCTTGCTATTGAGAACCTAACAAATTTAAAGCGTTTATATGTTGGCGGCAGTTCGGGCAATGGCATTTCAGCCTACTTAATAGCGCTTAAAAAAGAAAAGCTCAATACCGATATTCTTAGCTACTTTGATAACACTATTGCCAAACTCAAGGCCATTCCCGAGCCATTGGCAAACTCGTTAACCAATAACAAACCTGCCGTTGATGCAGCTTATAAAGACATCCAAATTTTATTAACCGCGTTGAAAACGGATATGGCCTCTGCATTGAGTGTAAGAATTACGTACACGGATAACGATGGCGACTAAATTTCTGTCTCCTAATAAAAATGGCGCTACGGATAATTGGTTGGAAAAGATCAACCGACCAATATCCATTTCTCCATTAATAACTTTTAGGATAATTTTTGGTGCATTGATGCTCTTTAGCACCCTTCGCTTTTGGGCAAATGGATGGATCGACAGCCTCTATGTAAAGCCGCAGTTCTATTTTACCTATATGGGTTTTGAGTGGGTAAAACCCCTTGGTGAAACGGGCATGCACCTGCTTTTCTTAATTATGGGACTATCGGCAATTGGCATTATGCTGGGCTTGCTTTATCGTTTTTCGGCCATTTTGTTCTTCCTCAGCTTTACCTACGTAGAATTGATTGATGTAACTAATTACCTTAACCACTATTATTTTGTAAGCATTGTAGCCTTTTTGCTCATTTTGTTGCCCGCTGGCCGTTGCAAATCGGTTGATATCTGGTTTTCGCCCCAAAGAAAAATAACTCATGTTCCGCTGTGGATTGTTGGCGTAATCAGGCTGCAAATGGCAATTGTTTATTTTTTTGCCGGTCTGGCCAAACTCACTCCCGAATGGATGTTGGAAGCCATCCCCATGAAAATCTGGCTTCCAGCCAAAAGCCACTTGCCTTTGGTGGGCCAATTGATGTACAAAGAGTGGGTGGCCTACCTTTTTAGCTGGTTTGGTGCAGCCTACGATCTTTTGATCCCATTCTTTTTGATCCACAAACGAACACGGAATTATGCCTTTGTAGCTGTACTTGGATTTCACATTTGTACGGCGATATTCTTCCCCGCAATTGGTATGTTTCCGTATGTGATGATGCTTTCGAGCTTATTTTTTTTTAGCAGCACGTTTCACGATAAGTTACTTGGAGTGCGCCGACGGGCTATTTTCCCAATCAATCCAGCAAAACTGCTGCCCGTAATACAAGCCAGGTTTCTAAGCGTGGTGCTTACCATGTACTTTGTTATTCAAGTTGTTGTTCCTTTGCGGTTTTTATTGTATCCTGGCCATCTTTTCTGGTACGAGGAAGGTTACCGGTTTTCGTGGCGGGTAATGTTGATGGAAAAATCGGGCAACACCTTTTTTTATGTTAAAGAAAGTAAAACCGGAAAAACCTTCGAGGTTGACAACACCAGATACTTAACGCCGCAGCAAGAAAAAATGATGAGCACGCAACCCGATATGATTATCCGTTACGCTCACTTTTTGAAGGCCGAATACCAAAAAAAAGGCATAAAAGATCCAAAAATTTTTGCCGAGGGCTTTGTAGCACTAAATGGCCGTCGCTCCCAGCCTTTCATCGATCCTAATATTGATCTGGCAAGCCAACAGTTAAGCTTCGGCCATGTGCAATGGATTCTACCCTTTTATAAAAACAGTAAATGAGAAGATTTTTTACCACACTTTTTCTTTTGAGCGCAACTTTCGCTCAGGCACAATTCAAAATATCGGGGCACGTCACTTTGCATCAAAACCGCGTTGAGGCAGCTAGCCTGACACTTTTGCCCGTAAACCTTAAAACCGCAAGCCGGGCAAACGGCGAATATCTTTTTGACGGGCTTGCTCCCGGCACTTACCAAATAAAAGTAACCGCCGTTGGCGCAAAAACGCTTGTAAAGGCATTTATCATAAAAAACAAGGATCTCATCCTCAATTTCGATCTTGCGGATGAGGAGTCGCACGAATTGGCCGATGTAGATGTTACTGCGAAGAACGAGGGCGCATCGGGCAAATTGAGGCAGGTAGAGGGAACGGCGATTTATGCAGGCAAAAAAACCGAAGTAATCAATCTTGCTAACATCAATGCCAATATGGCAACCAACAACGCCAGGCAGATTTATGCCCGTGTTGCGGGTTTAAATATTTGGGACTACGATGGTGGCGGCCTGCAACTGGGCATTGGCGGTCGCGGGCTTAATCCCAGCCGCGTATCGAACTTTAACACCCGCCAAAATGGTTACGACATCAGTGCCGATGCTTTAGGCTACCCCGAAAGTTATTACACCCCGCCTACTGAGGCGCTTGATCGGATCGAGATTGTGCGTGGTGCGGCTAGTTTGCAATATGGTACGCAGTTTGGCGGGCTCATTAATTTTCAGCTAAAAAAAGGGCCAAAGGATAAGGAAATCGAGTTTACCAGCAGGCAAACTGCAGGCTCATTCGGTTTTTTCAATTCATTTAACAGCATTGGCGGGCAGGCGAACAAACTAAACTATTACATCTACTACCAATATAAACGCGGCGATAATTGGCGACCCAACGGGCATTTTGATCAAAAAAGTGCCTATGCGCATCTCGATTATGATTTTAGTGATAAACTAAAGCTAACGGCAGAGTATACGCACATGAACTACCTGGCTCAGCAACCCGGCGGGCTTACCGATAATGATTTTGCACTTGATCCTGCTGTCTCCGTACGGGCCAGAAACTGGTTTAAGGTAAACTGGAATCTATTTAGCCTTTCGGCCGATTACCAGTTAGGCGAACGCACCAAATTAAACTGGCGGAATTTTTATCTGCATGCCGGTCGCGATGCGCTGGGCGTGCTCAATTACATTAACCGGCCAGATGATGGCCTGGCAAGGGATCTACTTTCTGACACGTACAACAACTTTGGTTCCGAGCTTCGGCTACTGCATAATTACGGTTTAATGGACATGAAAAACAATTCGCTTTTAACGGGTGTGCGGTTTTATCGGGGCAGTACCGACAGAGCGCAGGGCGATGCGGATGACGGCTCTGGCCCTACTTTCAATTATGCGGGAAATGAAGCCAGTAAATCGAAGTTTAACTTCCCCGGAACCAACGTAGCTGCCTTTACCGAAAATATTTTTAGAATAACTAACCGATGGAGCATTACGCCGGGTGTACGATTTGAGTATATTTGTACGAAAGCGGATGGCTATTACTATGAGAAATTGCGCTTTGTTACCACTCCCCCGATTAAAAACCTCGAGCATAAAGAAAACAATCGCTCGTTTGTATTTTTTGGTGTTGGAACGTCTTACAAACCGATTGATGAATTAGAGATTTATGCAAACATTTCTCAAAACTATAAGTCCGTTAACTTTAACGATATCAGGGTAGTTAATCCAAATGCCCGTGTGGACGCTAACTTAAGCGACGAATTCGGCTATA
The DNA here is from genome assembly GCF_015679185.1 of Pedobacter endophyticus. Classification (NCBI taxonomy): domain Bacteria; kingdom Pseudomonadati; phylum Bacteroidota; class Sphingobacteriia; order Sphingobacteriales; family Sphingobacteriaceae; genus Pedobacter; species Pedobacter endophyticus. The sequence goes on along the minus strand of NZ_CP064939.1, from coordinate 4,855,524 downwards.
CTGCCGATGGCGGGCTTCGGGGCAACCTGAAAGAATGGATGTATTATGACCTGAGTGTTTTTTACCTGCGTTACAACGGAAGGATTGGATCGGTATTTAAAAAAGATTCTGATAGTTTGAGCCGTCGCGTTAGGGCAAACATTGCCGATAGCAGAAATATCGGCTTTGAAAGCTTGATAGAGGCCGATATTTTAAAGGCAATTACCCATGGCCAGAGCAAACACAAGCTTTCAGTTTATACTAACTTCGCCTTAATCGATGCCCGTTATATCAATTCTACAGAAACGGCAATTCAAGATAATCAGGTTGAGTTTGTTCCTCCACTTTTGTTTCGTACAGGTGCATCGTTCGGCAACAAAACGTATAACCTTTCGCTTCAATACTCATACGTTGACCAGCAATACTCTGATGCTACCAATGCAGAAAAAACTGACACAGCCGTTGATGGGTTAGTGCCCGCTTACCAGGTAATGGATTTCAGTGCAAGTTATAAGTGGAAATGGTTTACTCTTTCGGGCAGCATTAACAACCTTTTAAACGAAAAATATTTTACCCGTAGAGCCGACGGTTACCCCGGGCCGGGAATTTTGCCTTCCGACCCGAGAACTTATTATATTACGCTGCAATTTAAGTTGTAAACTAGTATTGAATTGTTGAAGCTTGCTATTAGGGTGGAGTTGGCGGTTATTAGGGTGGAGTTCGATTAATAAACGTCCTCTTATTGGGTTTTACCTGCTATTTAACATGACCGGTCGTCACCCTCAGCTTGACTGGGGGTCTTAATGCAGAGAATAGCACAATGCATTAATCCAATATACGTACCGGACCACTTGCCTACCCGTCCCAATACTATTAAGTTAAGCTCTTTTGTCGTCATTCTGAATTTTAATATTTTTCAAAAAAATCAATATGAATGACGTTATTTTAAAAGAATATTCCTAAGAGAGGTCGTCATTTCGAGCGTAGCCGAGAAATCTTTCCGCAAGGCTCAAAGATTTCTCCTCCACAGGAGCTCCTTTGGAGCACTTTGGTCGAAATGACGGTCTTTTAATGTTTTCAGAAAATGTCAATGGTCGGTATAGCCTGCCCCGATACTTCGGGGAAGAATCTCCAAGCGATAAAAAACCGAACGCTAACATCCCACAGCCCAAAACGTGAGCGGGTTGTAGGGTACGTTGGGTTTTGTGCCGATAAGTTAGGGATTCTTCCTGCCCGTCCGGTCAGGCGGGCGGTGCGCTCAGAATGACAAAACCCTAATGATAATGTTTTACCTAACTTAATAGCATTCCTGCCCGTCCGGTCAGGCGGGCGTGGGAATGACGTGGTGGTTGGGGAATGTGGTTAAACTACTTTTTTAAATAAAATAATAATCGAACTCAGGTTATCAGGCTCGTGTTCGATGCTATTAGGCTCGAATTCAAAGCTATTAGGTTCAACTTCGAGGTTATTAAGTTCAAATTAGCAGTTATTAAGTTCAAGTTTGATGCTATTAAGTTCAAGTTAGAAGATAATAAGTTCAATTTTGATGTTATTAGGTTCAAACAAGCAGTTATTAAGTTCAAGTTTGATGTTATTAAGTTCAAACAATCTCGTCTTAGCGTCTCGCTAAGACCAGCGATAGAACTGCAAATCTCGGCCAGCGGAAATGCATTGCCTGCCATTACTCGGACGATTACAACAAACCACTTTGTAATGGACGCGTTGTTTTTATATTTGTAACTTAAATAAAATAATATGTCCGACGAAAAAATAATCTTTTCAATGGCAGGCGTAAACAAGATTTACCCGCCACAAAAACAGGTTTTAAAAAATATTTACCTTTCCTTTTTTTACGGTGCTAAAATCGGCGTTATCGGTTTAAATGGCTCCGGTAAGTCATCTTTATTAAAGATTATTGCTGGTTTAGATAAGTCTTATCAGGGCGAAGTGGTTTTTTCGCCGGGCTATTCGGTAGGCTATTTGGCGCAAGAGCCGATTCTCGACCCTGAAAAAACCGTTCGTGAGGTGGTTGAAGAAGGCGTTGCCGAAATCACAGCCATTTTGAAAGAATATGAAGAAGTGAATGAAGCTTTCGGATTAGAAGAAAATTATTCGGATCCTGATGCGATGGATAAACTAATGGCCAGACAAGGCGAACTTCAGGATAAAATTGATGCCTTGGGCGCCTGGGAAATAGATTCGAGGTTAGAAAGAGCGATGGACGCTTTACGTTGTCCCGATCCTGAAACAAAAATCGGTGTACTTTCAGGGGGTGAGCGTCGCCGCGTGGCTATGTGTCGTTTGCTGTTGCAAAAACCCGATGTTTTATTACTGGATGAGCCAACCAACCACTTGGATGCGGAAAGTATCGACTGGTTAGAGCAATTCCTGCAGAACTATGAAGGTACCGTAATCGCAGTAACTCACGATCGTTACTTCCTGGATAATGTTGCAGGCTGGATCTTAGAGTTAGATCGCGGTGAAGGTATTCCGTGGAAAGGGAATTACAGTAGTTGGTTAGATCAAAAGGCCAAACGTCTATCGCAAGAGGAAAAAACCGAGAGTAAGCGTCAGAAAACACTCGAACGCGAATTGGAATGGGTGCGCATGGCTCCAAAGGCACGACATGCAAAATCGAAGGCCCGTTTGGCAAACTATGATAAACTGGCTTCGGAAGATGGCAGAGAAAGAGAAGATAAATTGGAGCTTTTCATCCCTGCGGGGCCACGTTTGGGCAATGTGGTAATCGAAGCTACCAATGTAACCAAGGCTTATGGCGATAAGGTATTATTTGATAACTTAAATTTTTCGCTTCCGCCGGCAGGCATTGTGGGTATTATTGGTCCCAATGGTGCGGGTAAAACCACGCTGTTCCGTCTGATTACTGGTCAGGAGGAAGCCGACAACGGAACTTTCCGCGTGGGCGAAACGGTTGAGCTGGGTTATGTAGATCAAATGCACAACGATTTAGATGCTGATAAAACTGTTTACGAGAATATTACCGATGGATTGGATAATATTCAACTGGGCAATAAAGCAGTAAATGGTCGTGCTTATGTGTCGAAGTTCAACTTTAACGGCGGCGATCAACAGAAAAAAGTAGGTGTACTGTCTGGTGGAGAGCGCAATCGGGTTCATTTGGCCATTACCTTGAAAAAAGGTGCAAATGTACTTTTACTCGATGAGCCGACTAACGATATTGATGTAAATACGCTACGGGCGTTAGAAGAAGCTTTGGAGAACTTTGGCGGTTGTGCCGTGGTGATTAGTCACGACAGGTGGTTTTTAGATCGGATTTGTACGCATATTCTCGCTTTTGAGGGAAACTCCGAAGTGTACTTTTTTGAGGGTAATTACTCTGATTATGAGGAGAAGCGTAAAAAACGACTTGGCGATGTAGCACCGAAGCGAATTAGATATAAAAAGTTGAATTAAATATTTAAAGGTCCCGATGAAAATTGGGACCTTTTTTTTAATTACGATGATAACGGCGCTTTAGTATTACATCCGTTTGTTTACGCTTTGATATTTTATTACTTTTCAACCTCGAATAAACATTTGTGGTAGCTTAACCGATGGTGCTTTGAAAAGCCCCACCGTAGAGCAAGCCATAGAACATTTTAGGCAACTCTATAGCACTGAACAAACGAAACCTTTTGGGATTATTTAACTTTTTTAAACGAACATAAATTTTTAACTCACAAGATGAATCATGGAAAAGACCTATAGAACCAAATTGATCTTTCACATTAAATCTTTAAAGTTTGTCCTCATCAGTTCTGGTGTTTCGTTTGGTGTTTTTTATTTGATCCTGACAAGTCAGCAACAAAGTTTTAACCTAAATGCATTTCTCTTGGGGGCCCTTCCCCTATTATTGATGTTTATTGCTCCGGCAATGTATTTGCACCTCACTTACTACATAAAAACTTTTGGACAAAAACTCATTGTAAATGAAAGCCAAAATAAATTAACTGTAATTGAACATGGAAGACGACACTGCTATAACTATTCAAGTATAATTAGTATAGAGCAGCATTTAGGTTTAAATTACCGAAATAGAATTGACCGCCTAGGAAGACGATTCACTCCTTGGACACCATATGGCTACATAACTATAAAATTAGACAATGGACTACGCTTCCAATTGACATGCTTAATGATTGACATTCAAAATCCACCGTTCGTCATAACACACACTTATTTTAGATTTTTTCCATACCTAAAGATCCAAAAAGAAATATCAGAAAAGCGTGCTGCTGTTACCCAAAACTTTGAAAATGAAGTTTCCCATTATAAAGCAACTTTCAAGAATCATACAACCAGACAACTAAAAGAAAAGCTCGACAATGCCAAGAGCTATAATAAAGCATCGGTTGAGGCGTCAAAACAATTACTACGCAATCGTGAGGCCGAATAGAGTCGTGCTAGAAACGGCTATGATTTTGCTAATTTTTGATATCGGGCGCAGTGCATATTAGTAATTAATTACTAAGTTTAGCGGCAGGGCTCGGAAGGGTGCCAATTCTAATGTTTGTGCTCCAACTGGCAGATAAATATTAACGCTAACACTAAAAAGGGGTTGGTGAAAATCCTGAATCGGTAAAGAATAAATAAACAAAAATGTGGTTCACATTCCCGAAGGCACATTATATTCCATTGATCGATAATTAAGGAATCGAATTTGTCAGAATTTTACCCGAACGCATGGATTAAAACACCGATTAAACGAATAAAAAGTCCCATCCCTCCTACTTGGTTCATCGTTCCCCGAGCCACTCAAACCGAACACAAAAACCAAAGATTGTTTATATCACTAAACATCTTTAATCGAAACGAAATTTGTAATATTGGTAAAAGAAACAAAGTACTCGGTTTTAAGCAGAAATTTAAATGGCCGCTGAAACAGCGATCAATAAAATAAAATACGAGCGAAAAAAACCATTACAATATGGCTAAACCACAAATTACCAGAGAAGATGTTGTTGAAGCAGAAGACAGACTTTTTTCGGCTCAATTAATAAGCGAGGTTGAAATTCTCGACCAACTATTACACGATGATTTGATTGCAGTTGCTCCAACAGGAGAAATTTTAACCAAAGAAATGGACTTGAACTCACATAGAGCGAAAATAATGGTTATTGAAGACGCTTCGACAGAAATTAACGACATTAAAATAACGGGCGATACCGCACTTTCAATCGTAACAATGACAGCGAAAGGAAAAGTTATGGGAACGCCATTAGCAGGAAAATTTCGCTATTTTAGAGTTTGGAAACGCTTTGACGACTCGCTGAAAGTTATTGGAGCAAGTTTTATGCAGCTACCGTAGAATAAGTACAACATACAGTTCAGCAATCGACAGTAGATGAACAACGAAATTAAAACATATAACTACCAGCAAACAGCAACAGACAAAGAAATCTGCGATCTTCTGGCTAATGCAATAGACAAGGAATTGCCAGAAGCGGAAAGTAAAATTTGGCACGCACACCCCGTTTGGTTTATTGATGATAATCCAATTGTTGGATATAGCAAACAGAAAAAAGGGATAAGACTTATGTTTTGGAGCGGAGCTGACTTTAATGAAAACGGTTTGAATATTGAAGGCAAGAAATTCAAGGACGCTTCCATTTTTTATGACAATGCGAAAAATATTAAAGTAGAAGACTTAAATCAATGGCTTGAAAAATCTAAAGAAATTCAATGGGACTATAAAAACATTGTAAAACGCAAAGGAAAATTAGAACGATTAAAATGAAAGTAACACCCGAACATAACGAGCGAATTGCCAAGATGACCTTCGCTTCTGTGTACCCACATTACATTGTTAAAGTTGAGAAAAAGGGAAGAACGAAAGATGAATTGAACCAGGTGATTGAATGGCTGACTGGCTTCGACAACAACAAGATTAACGAATTAATTGAAGAAAAGGCGAATTTTGAAACCTTTTTTAATAAGGCAAATTTAAATCCAAACGCTGATTTGATTAAAGGGGTTATTTGTGGCTACAGGATAGAAGAAATTGAAAATACGTTAACAAAACAAGTAAGGTATCTTGACAAGTTAGTTGACGAATTAGCAAAAGGAAAAAAGATGGAAAAAATTTTAAGGACAGGGTAAAAACGAATGATAACAACCATATTGGCAGAGACCTGCTGGTTGAAACTATCTAAATCAACGCTCAAAACTAAACCAAACAAAAAATGAGGCAAACAATTTTTACAACGCTGCTAATTGCAATCTTTAGTCTATCAGTTTGTGCACAAAATATCGACACGGCCAAACTCGATACCTACTTCAAGGCCCTTGAAACAAACAACAAGTTTATGGGCAGTGTTGCCGTTTCAAAAAATGGAGCGATCATTTATTCGAAAGCAGTTGGTTTTGCCGATGTTGAAGCGGGAATAAAAGCAAATGAAAACACAAAATACCGAATTGGTTCCATCTCCAAAACATTCACTTCGGTTTTAGTTTTTAAAGCCGTCGAAGAAAAGAAACTCGCCTTAAATCAAACGATCGATAAATATTTTCCGGCTATAAAAAATGCGGATAAAATTACCGTAAAACACTTGCTTAGCCACCGAAGCGGTATACACAATTTTACCGACGATGACGGATATCTGACCTGGAACACCCAACCAAAGACAGAGAAAGAAATGATTCAGATCATTACAAAAGGGGGTAGCGATTTCGAGCCTGATGCCAAGGCTGCTTACAGCAATTCGAACTTTGTGCTGCTCACTTATATACTTCAAAAATGCTTCAACAAACCATTCAACAAGCTTTTAGCACAGCATATTACGCAACCTGTTGGATTAACGAACACTTATCTCGGAGGTAAGATAAACACCAATAAAAACGAAAGCAAATCGTATCGATTTACGGAAGGCTGGAAAACTGAATCAGAAACTGACATTTCTATTCCACTTGGTGCAGGCGGAGTGGTATCGACGCCAGGCGATTTGGTGAAATTTAGCGACGCCCTTTTCAACGGGAAACTGCTAAAACCCGAAAGCGTTGAAATGATGAAAACAATTAAAGACCATTATGGAAGCGGGCTATTTCAAATCCCTTTTTACAATAACATTGGCTATGGGCACACAGGCGGCATCGATGGGTTTAGCTCGGTTTTCTCTCACTTTTCGGATAGAAATATTTCTTATGCACTAACATCAAACGGAACTGACGTCAACAATAATGATATCTCCATCGCGGTGCTAAGTGCAGTTTTCGGCAGGTCCTATAAAATTCCGGATTTTTCGACAATAGAACTAACTTCAAAGGATTTGGACAAATATTTGGGCGTTTATTCCTCACAACAAATTCCGATGAAAATTACCCTATCAAAAAACAACAAAACACTATCGGCGCAAGCAACCGGGCAATCACCATTTCCGCTTAAGGCAACGGCAGCAGACAAGTTTAAATTTGATCCGGCAGGAATTGAATTGGAGTTTAATCCGACAGAGAAAACAATGGTGTTAAAACAAGGCGGAGGAAAATTTACGTTTACAAAAGAATAAAAATTTGCCGTGTGAGACGACCCGTTACTTATACATTCCATAATTTCAAAACGACATGAGAAAAATAATTTCATTTATGCACATATCGCTTGATGGTTTTGTGGCAGGCCCGAACGGAGAAATGAACTGGATTAAAGTTGACCAGGAAATTTTTGACCATGTGGGCAAGCGCATCAGCAGAGGCGATATTTCAATGTACGGCCGGGTGACTTATCAGATGATGGAAAGTTACTGGCCCACTGCAGCTGATCAGCCAGAAGCCAGTAAGCACGACATTGAACATGCTAAGTGGTACAACCAGGTGCATAAAGTTGTTTTGTCGGCAACAATAAAAAGCGAGGGCTTAACCAATACAACAATTATCGCCGATAACATTGCGGGGCGGATTAATGAAATAAAACAACAGGAGGGTGAAGATATTTTGCTTTTCGGCAGTCCTACCGCAACACATTCACTCATTGAACAAGATTTAATTGATGGTTACTGGTTGTTCGTGAACCCAATTGTTTTAGGTCAGGGCATTCCATTGTTTGTAAACGTTAAAGACAAAATACAACTGAAATTAATGCCTGCTTCTCAACAATTTAGTTGTGGAGTAATTGAACTTAATTATTTAGTAGAAAGATAATCTATTCAAGAATTTGATTGCGTGCTGTCCAATATTTTGTCCACATAACCGATACCCCAGCTGAACAAAGAAACAGAAACACCAAATGAAGAAACTCTCGATCTTAGTTTTTATCGCAGTAGTTAGCATTGCCCTGATTTATACCCTCGTACGCTATATCGCCGTCGACCGATTTTCATTCGCGGTAGCCTTAAACTTTTTGCTGATGGCATGTGTACTTACCTTTACCGAAACACTGAAAAGTCAGTTTAAATCTTCGTATTTTAATGAAAAAGCCTGGGAAAAAAGAGGAAAAGCATATAAGTCGTTCGGAATAGACTTTTACAGGAAACTACTGGTTTGGTTGGGTTGGGAAAAACTGAATAAGCAAGCCAAACCGGTAAAAAAGAACAACGAGGCATTAACATACCTACTTTATAAAACGAAACAAGATGAATTAGGACACCTCATTATTATGTTCATCGTTTTCGGGTTTACTGTTTTTGTGGCGATCAAATATGGGATTGTCAAATCGTTACCGTTACTCGTGCTAAATGTATTGTTAAATGTGTATCCGGTTCTTCTTCAACGATATAATCGGCCGCGGATACAAAGAGCCTTAAACTTAAGTAAGGATAAATAAATTGATTAATTAGCAAGCAAAAGGTTATCGGCGTTCGCTGGCAAAATCGCGTTCTTTAGTGATTAATCCAAGCATACACAACCAGGATGATCAACCCTATAAAGTAGCAAAATCGGCGGTAATTGAGTTTCGAAAATAAGTCTTTCCTTTTAAACTTTGGTTTTACCTGGCAGTAAAGGCTAATTGCAAACAAAACAAGGCTCAAAGTCAAAATAATGGGCACAGAGCGGGCCGAAAACAACAAGGTTTTAAATTGTGGCGATTGGTTGATGATAACAAGTAAGATCATTGCCAAAGCTAGCCCCAGTGTTGTCCACTCGATTTTTTTGTAAGTAGATATTTTCATGCTTCCCATATTAGTAAAGAGGTTGATTTGGGGTTTGATAGGTACTGATGCATAATGTTACAATCAGACCGGTATTTTCGTTCGAAAAGATATCAGGCTCATCAATTCAGTCGGTACGAGAAGACTTGAAAACAAATGCCAATTGTATTCATAATAGTGATTTATTGTAATTTTTATTTACATTTAGGAAACAGATGAAATCGATTGCTTTCGTTGATACCGAAATTGAGCCAAATAGCCAAAAAATCCTCGACATTGGATGCGTTAAGGGTGATGGAAATTATTTCCATAAAGCTTCGGCTGCTGAGTTTGCCTATTTTGTAAGGGGAACAGAATTTATTTGCGGACATAACATTCTTAACCACGACATCAAGTACATCGGCAAAGCCATCAGCAGTGCTGGAATAAATACTGCAAACATCATCGATACCTTGTATCTTTCGCCATTGCTCTTCCCTACCAACCCGTATCATTCGCTGGTAAAGGACGATAAGCTACAATCAGAAGACACAAACAATCCTTTGAATGATGCAATTAAGGCAAAAGACTTATTTCACGATGAAATTGCCGCTTTCAAGCAAATTGACGACACGCTGAAGCAAATCCTCTTTTCACTGTTGAAAGACGAAAAGGAGTTTCGAGCATTTTTCCGCTTTATTGATTTTAAATGCCAAAGCACAAATGCCGAGCACCTGATTTATCAAAAGTTCAAAAACGAAATTTGCGAAAAAGTGAATCTCGCCAAGCTAATATCAGAACATCCAATTGAACTCGCCTACTGCCTATCCCTCGTAAGCTCATTTATTAAGCACAACAAAACAAATTCGATAACACCGCCTTGGGTATTAAAAAACTATCTAGAAGTAGAACGAATCATGTTCCGTTTACGGAACCAACCCTGTATAAGCGGCTGCCTCTACTGCAATAACGCATTAAACATTCATAAAGGCTTAAAACGATTTTTCGGCTTTGATTCATTCAGAACGTATGGTGAAGAACCTTTGCAAGAAAAAGCAGTTCAGGCGGCTGTTGACAATAAATCGATACTTGCCGTTTTCCCGACGGGTGGCGGAAAGTCGATCACCTTTCAAGTACCCGCCTTGATGAGCGGAGAATGTTCAAAAGGATTAACAGTTGTAATTTCGCCGCTGCAATCGCTGATGAAAGATCAGGTCGACAATCTCGAAAAGGTTGGAATTACCGACGCAGTTACCATAAACGGCTCATTGGATGCTGTTGAAAGAACAAAGTCGATTGAGCGGGTTGAAGATGGCTCGGCCACAATGCTATATATTTCACCCGAGTCGTTACGTTCGAGAACAATTGAGCGACTGATTTTAGGAAGGAAAATTGTCCGATTTGTTATTGATGAGGCCCATTGTTTTTCTTCGTGGGGGCAGGAATTTAGAGTTGATTATTTGTACATCGGCGATTTCATCCGGGCAATTCAGGAAAAGAAGAACCTAGAAGACGCAATCCCCGTTTCGTGCTTCACCGCAACAGCAAAACAAAACGTAATTGAAGATATTCGTAATTACTTCAAGGAAAAGCTTTCGCTCGACCTCGAACTTTTTACATCAAAAGCATCGAGAACAAATCTTCAGTACAAGGTTTTTGAGAAAGAAAAAGAACATAAATATGAAGCAGTAAGAGATTTAATTGAGGCGAAAGCCTGCCCCACTATCGTTTATGTTTCAAGAACGCGAAAAGCTTTTCTGCTTGCGAAGAAACTAACCGAAGACGGCCTTAATGCAAAACCCTATCACGGCAAATTGGATGCGCAAGAAAAAATTGCCAACCAAAATGCCTTCATATCGGGCGAGGTTTCAATAATAGTTGCCACCTCTGCTTTTGGGATGGGCGTTGACAAAAAAGACGTTGGCATGGTAATTCACTATGATATTTCTGACTCGCTTGAAAACTACGTTCAAGAAGCCGGAAGGGCAGGTCGGGATGAAAATCTTGTTGCAGATTGTTACGTTTTGTTTGACGAAGAAGATTTGAGCAAACACTTCATCCTGCTGAATCAAACCAAACTCTCCATCAAAGAAATTCAGCAGGTTTGGAAAGCGATAAAGGAAATAACCAGATTTCGATCAACGGTTTCTCAGTCTGCCTTGGAAATTGCACGAAAAGCAGGTTGGGATGATAATGTTGATGAGATAGAAACAAGGGTAAAAACGGCCATTTCGGCCTTGGAAGAGGCTGGATACTTGAAGCGGGGACAAAATATGCCGAGGGTTTTTGCCAATAGTATTCTTTCAAAAAATGCACAAGAAGCAATAGAGAAGATCAGGCTTTCGGAGAAGTTTGATGAAAAGCAAAAGGAAAAAGGAATCAGGATCATCAAAAAGCTTTTTTCAAGCAAGAGCAGAAAGCAGGCAACTGATGAGGTAGCCGAATCGAGGATTGATTACATCAGCGACCATTTGGAAATGGAAAAAAAGGATGTGATCAATATCATAAACCTGCTTCGCGAAGAAAAGATATTAGCTGATGCCAAAGATTTAACCGCATTTATCAAAAAAGGAGAAAACAAAAATCGCTCGCTCGCCATTGTTGAATCCTTCGGAAAGATTGAAAATTTCTTGCTTCCTGTATTTGAGGAAGAAGAAAAGGAGCTTGACATCAAGGCCTTAAATGAAGAGGCCGAAGAAAAAGGGCTCCAAGATGTAAGCGCAAATAAGATTAAAACGATTATTAATTTTTGGGCAATAACAAAATGGATCAAGCGACAGAGCACCAAGCATTCAAAAAATCATATTGCGGTGGTTTACTTGCAGCCTAAAGAAATTTTAAAGGAAAAATTGAAGAAAAGGCACGAGTTGGCAACGTTCATTGTCGAATTTCTTTACGAAAAAAGCAACCAAAATGTTTCAGAGATCGATGCAGGGAAAGAAGAAGTCTTGGTTGAGTTTTCAATTCAGCAACTAAAAGCAGAATTTGAAAAGCGCTCCACCCTTTTTCAGATACAGGTGTCTGTTGAAGATATTGAAGATTCGCTTTTTTATCTATCAAGAATTGAAGCCATCAAGATCGAAGGTGGTTTTTTAGTCGTGTACAACCGGTTAACTATTGAGCGGCTTGAACAAGACAATAAAAAGCGATATAAAGTTGAGGATTACGAAAAGCTACGTCAGCATTACGAAAATAAGATCCAGCAAATCCATATCATCGGTGAATATGCGAAGAAGATGGTGAAAAACTACAAGGATGCCCTACAGTTTGTAGAAGATTATTTTCAGTTAAATTACAGCTCGTTCCTGAACAAATATTTTAAGGGCAGCCGACAGAATGAAATTAAACGTAACATAACCCCGGCCAAGTTTAGGCAGTTATTTGGGGAGCTTTCTCCAACCCAACTTAAAATTATTAACGATAACGAAACCAGGCACATTGTTGTGGCTGCCGGGCCCGGAAGTGGTAAAACAAAGGTGTTGGTTCATAAACTTGCCTCGTTACTTTTGATGGAAGATGTAAAAACTGAGCATCTGCTTATGCTTACATTTTCCAGAGCAGCAGCAACAGAGTTTAAAAAGCGGCTTCTGAATCTGATTGGAAATGTAGCGCTGTACATCGATATAAAAACCTTTCACTCCTACTGTTTTGACCTATTGGGCAGGGTTGGAAATTTAGAAAAATCGGATGCGATTTTAAAAAAGACGATCGAAAAAATCAAGAATAGAGACGTTGAACAAAATCGAATAACAAAGACCGTTTTGGTGATTGATGAAGCGCAAGACATGGATGAAGATGAATTCAACCTTGTAAATACTTTGATGGAGCAAAACGAGGAAATGAGGGTTATTGCTGTCGGCGATGATGACCAAAACATCTATGAGTTTAGAGGAGCTAGTTCAAAATATCTTGAACAATTTATCAAAGCAAACAAAGCTGCCAAACATGAATTGGTTGAGAATTACAGAAGCAAAAGCAATTTAGTAGATTTTTCTAACCGATTTGTACAGCACATTAGCGATCGCTTAAAAGCAACGCCCATTATTGCCCGGCAAACTGACAATGGAAAAATAAAATTGGTTCGCTACCATAGCGGCAACCTCATAACCCCACTTGTGCGTGATATACTTGCAACTGACCTTAAAGGTACAACCTGTGTGCTGACAAAAACCAATGAAGAAGCGCTACAAATCACAGGTTTGCTCTTGAAAAATGGGAGCACGCAAAACTCATCCAAAGCAATGATGGATTCAGCTTGTATAATCTTTTAGAAGTGAGGTTCTTTTTAAATCACGTGAATGTCGCCGACGACGCTTCTGTTATTAGTGATGAGGTTTGGGAAAGTGCAAAACGTGAATTGACAGAAAAATTTCAAAATAGCACAAGATTGGAGACTTGCAAGAATATCATCAAAGACTTTGAAGATACCAATACCAAGAAGAAATATAAATCGGACTTGGAGGTCTTTATTCGTGAATCTAAACTGGAGGATTTTTTCAGTGAAAGTGGCGAAACGATCTTTGTTTCAACCATCCATAAGGCAAAAGGAAAAGAATTTGACAATGTTTTTTTAATGCTCGAAAATTTTAACCTTGAAACAGATGAAGCCAAAAGACAAGTATATGTTGCCACAACCCGGGCAAAGCAGCTTCTGCACATCCACCTCAATTCAAGTTTCCTGAATAACTTAATCGTAGAAAACTTGGAGCAGTTAGAGGATACAGAAATTTATGCTCCCCCTAACGATATGGTTATGCACTTGACTCATAAAGACATTTGGTTAGACTATTTTATTAACAAACAAGGTTTGGTTTCTGAATTGGCAAGTGGCGAGATTCTGACTTTGCACAAAGACGAATGCTTAAATTCTGTCGGACAATCGGTTTTAAAATTCTCGCTTCCATTTATGAGCCGCCTTGAAGCTATAAGGAAGAAAAACTATCAAGTGAAAAAGGTAAAGGTTAGCTTTATTGTTTATTGGCTTAAAGAGGGGCAAGAACTAGAAGTGCAAATTATTTTACCCGAACTTTTTTTTGAACGGATTATTGCCGAAGCCTGATTTTAGCATCGTCAAATTTATATTTTCATTTTAAAACCGTTGTAGCTGGTTTGAACGATTGATTCGCGATTGAAACCCAATACGACTAACACGATCAGTTTAAACTACAACTCAACAAGGGTAATTTTCACCCCTAAAGCAACAACGAAGGTAAATTTTACTTATTTTTACTCTCGTTCAGCAAACAGAAGTAAATCTTACCTTTGAAATAATGAAAAAATTTAACCGCAACGCTTGATAGAAACTGCTGGTTTGGCACTTCAAAAAACGGATCTTAATATACGTTTCTAAGTGATTTTTGAATTGCCGGCTCAGTCACCTTTTCCATAATTTTGTAACCAGCCAGGTTCGGGTGCACGCCATCGGTAGTTAGTTCCTGGCGTTGCCCTTTCTTATCGTCTACCAGCGGCGTCCAGTAATCAAGAACAGTAAAGTTTTCCTTTCGGGCATAGGCTTCAATCAGGTTATTTAAATCGACGATTTTGTCGGCAGGCTCAATGTGCTTTGCCCAGGGGTATTGATTAATGGGCAGGTATTTACAAAGAATAACCTTAATGTGATGCAACTTGGCCAGCTCGCACATTGACTTAATATTATCCATGATCTTTTCGTTGGTAACATGGCCCGTATTACCCGAAATATCGTTGCTTCCTGCTAAAATAATTACCGCTTTCGGCTTAAGGTCGATTACATCTTGCCTAAAGCGAATGAGAAGTTGCGGAGAAATCTGCCCGGAGATTCCCCGATCGATATAGGACCTGTTATTAAAGTATTCAGGGTCTTTCTGTTTCCAAAATTCGAAGATCGAACTGCCTAAAAAAATAATGCGGTTTTCTCCCTTTTTTGGTGTGCCGAGCAGCTCGTTTTCCTTTTGATATTTTGTTAATGCCGCCCAATCATCGGCAAAATTTTCTTTCTTTTCGGTGGTGGTTTGTTGTGCGAATAGACTACTCGAAAATAGAATAAGGGCAAGGAAGGATAATTTGATTTTCATTTTATTGACTGATTTTAACGGACCTTACTTTTTTTCTTCTCTTGGACCTCTTTTATAGATCACCAAACCATTTAAAAAGTTACGTAGAATCTGATCGCCACAAGGCTTGAAGTTCTCGTGATCTTCGTTTCGGAAAATATCGCCAAGTTCGGCCTTGGTTACCTTAAACCCTACCAAATCGCAAATCGTAATGATGTCTTCCGTTTTTAGCGATAACGCTACTCTTAATTTCTTTATTATATCGTTGTTGCTCATGTTTGAATTATAAAATGATTAAATTAGTGAATTTTGAATGATTGAGTTTTTGAATGATTGAATTAGTAAGTTTTGAATGATTGACTTTCGTGCCAAAGGCATCCCTTCGGGAAATGATTCTAATTTTCAATAGCGAACTTTACTGCCTAATTTTCGAATGAACCAATAAACCAATTGTCATCCTGAGCGGAGTCGAAGGACAATGAACCAGTGCACCAACTGTCATCCTGAGCGGAGTCGAAGGACAATGAACCAATGCACCAATTGTCATCCTGAGCGGAGTCGAAGGGCAATGAACCAGTGAACCAATTGTCATCCTGAGCGGAGTCGAAGGACAATGAACCAATAACTAACTCGCCACCGCCAATTTTAACTTTTTGCCCTTTATTTTCTCGCCTTGCAAAGTCGACAATAAGTCTTCTACCCTACCTCTTTTTACGGCAACATAACTTGTTGTATCCTTCACTTCAATCAGCCCTAAATCGTCTTTCGCTAAACCACCTTTTTGCAAAAATAGTCCAACAATATCAATTTTGTTAATTTTATCTTTTTTACCGTGCGCCAAATATAAAGTTACCCAATCACTTGCTTCAGGCAATTTATATTTTTCTGATAAGGTTTCTTCTTCAATATCCTCTGGTAAATATTTATAATGTTCTTCTTCAGTTAAAATCGCATAAGCGGTACCCTTTGCATTCATGCGGGCGGTTCTGCCATTGCGATGAATGTAGGCATCTTCGGTATATGGCAGCTGGTAATGCACAATATATTCCACTTCGGGAATATCAAGACCTCTCGCCGCGAGATCGGTTGTGATCAATATTTTATGGCTTCCATTTCTAAATTTCAACAATGCCTTTTCCCTGTCGAACTGCTCCATGCCGCCGTGAAACACATCGTGGCCAAGGCCGTGTTCAAAAAGTAAATCGCTTATCCGGTCAACGGTTTCCCTGTGATTGCAAAAAACCAGTGTATTTTTTCCTCCAATTTTGCTCAACAGCCTAAATAGCACATCCAATTTATCGGCAGCAGCAGCTTTTACCATTTTGAGCTTTAAAGCAGGCTTATTTTCCAGATTTTGCGAAAAATCGATTTCCAATGGCGACTGCATTTTAACGAAGTCTGGAATTTCTTCCATCCTGGTGGCCGAAGTCAGTATGCGCTGTTTTAAAGATAGCAGCGAACCGATAATATAGCTCATATCACTTTCGAAGCCGAATTCCAACGATTTATCGAACTCATCTAAAATAAGCGTTTCGACAAAAGATTCATCAAAATTTTGATGTTCCAAATGGTAGGCAATTCTTCCGGGGGTACCAATTAAAACAGCTGGCGGATGAGCAAGGTTGTTTTTCTCCGTTCTTACAGCATGCCCACCATAACAGCAATTTACCTTAAAACCTGTACCCATTTGCTTAAAAACCTGCTCAATTTGCAAGGCAAGCTCTCGCGAGGGAACCAAGATTAATGCCTGTACACCCACAACGGCAACTTTTAACTTTGCAATTAGCGGCAATAAAAATGCAAGCGTTTTGCCCGAACCCGTTGGCGCAACCAAAATAACGTTGTTACCCTTGGCCACCGCCTTTACCGAGGCTTGCTGCATTTCGTTTAATGCAGTTATGTTTAACCGTTTTAGCGCTTCATCTATCATTGCCGGCAAAGGTAAGCATTTACTGCTTAGGCCAAAAACGATAGCCCACATGCTTAAAAACTGCTTTTAGCTTTTTTTGCTAGTTTTGTGCTTTTTGGTGATACCAGTGGCAAAAGCTATGCCCTCCGTTTGCCACGGAGGCTCGAAAAACACGAAATATTTTAATTCTTTTCTCTACCCGTACGGTCAGTCGGGCTGGTTTCTCTCTTTCCCTGGCTAATTAATTTCTGTATAATAGCCATTTTTTAAAAGCGATTTCGCAGGTATATGTATCTTATTCAGCTTTGAAAAAGCGATGCTTTAGTTGTTTTAATAGTTTAAAGTTGAGTCCTTTTTCTAAGTTCAACAGCATGCTTCCTCGTTTCAATATAGAAGAGGTAAGTTTTTCGTTAACAACATCAACAGAAGATAAAATCTTATCAGCCATTTCGCCGCCAATTTTATTAGCCCTACTATTTTGAAGTAATTGAAGTTCTTGAATTAATTCTGCTTTCATCATAACGCTGTATTTATCTGTATATAAAGAAAACGACAGCCTATGTAATTTGTTTCAAAAAATACGCATTACCTACAGGAGCTTAACAGCTAATTTGTTAATAACCAAACATTTGTTAGCAAATAAACAATGTGCAGTTAACAGGTTTTTAATTTGAACCACTTATTTTTATAAAAACCTGATTACCATTTTGTTCCAAAAGGGATTCTTTTGGAATTAACCTAAATATAAAGTGTATGACATGGAAAAAATTCAGTGGTGAGGTAATCCACGCTCCAATCCTCGAAGAGATTGAAAACGCAATTATCAGAGAAAGTGAAAAGGGTTATAAATTGAAGGTATGCATTGGCACCGATTCGCAAGTTAAGGGCAGCATTACCGATTTTGCAACTGTTATCGTTCTCCTTCGCGAACATCACGGTGGTTTCATGTACATCCATCAAGAAAAAAGTACACAGCAGGTAAGTATTAAAGAGCGAATGCTGATGGAAGTTCAGAAATCGATTGAAACAGCGTATGCGGTTTGCGATCTGCTCGATCTTTACGAGGTTGGATTAGAGGTTCATGCCGATATCAATACCAATCCGTCATTTAAATCGAACAAGGCACTGAACGATGCGATGGGTTATATTTTAAGTATGGGCTTTATTTTTAAGGCCAAACCCGAGGCTTTTGCAAGTTCTACCTGTGCCGACAAAATGGTACATTGATCGAAATGAAGGATAGCGATGAAGTTAATCACCAACATTCTTTCTTAAGCATTTGCTAACAAGGGCACTAAAACAAATCGGGACAACGACATTAGTCATTATCCCGAAATTGTTTACTGCTATGGTTATCCTCAGCATGATTTATTATCATCCTTTATTTAGCGATGGTAAACATAGTTACTTTTTTGCCACTTACTTTTATCTGTTCGATCAGCGCCAGTTAATTCATTAGTTAATCGTCACTTTAATTATGTTCTTAACATCAGGCAAAGTGGTAAAAGCATTGGGATTGGGAACGGCAGCGATAGGCTTGCTTTCAACAAGCGGTGTTCCTCCTAATTTAAACTGGGTTCTTCCCGAACCTGGAAATTCATTTATAGCAGTACCATTATCGAAAAGCGCAATACTGGCAGACGCATCACCTTTTTTATATGGATCAATTCCATCTGCACCGCTCGCAAAAAACCAGTCGTTTGAAAAGCCATACATCGTGGCAATAGCTATTCGGTCTCCTTTTGTAACAGCAAGTTCTTGAGAAACATTCCCTCCACGCTGGGTATTAATCATTGGAAGCAACGCAGTTGTAGTTGGGGCGGCAAGAATATAGACCGATTTAATTCCGGGCTTTCCTTTCAAATATGCAGCTAAGCTACTCGCATCACCTTTCTGAGCCAATGCTTTCAATCCCTCATTTCGGTCATTCTCACCAAGTTTGTAAATTGGATTATCGATTCCGTTGTAAACGACTACAAGGATTGGCGAAATTGGCGTAAATATCCCTGTAATACCTTTAATATAACCGCTTAGCGGTGTATTATTGCCGCTTTCTGCAAGTGCCGTCAATCCATTTGCCGTTGCTTTATCCTTTGTAAATAATGGTGTGGAATTTAAAAAATTACCTTTATCATCAATGTACGATACTGCCCAAACGCCCGGGCTCAAGGGAGTCTCGTTTGAAGTACCTCCAGACGTATTTTCCAGCGTAAGTGAAAACTGAGCGTTTCCGTTATATTTTAATGTGGCTTTTACCAATTTAGAAGCAGGCAAAAATGTGTTGCCTTGAGCATCCGTTCCCTCTACCACCGTAACGTTTTTGGTTTCTGCTGCTCCCGGGTGGTTTACCGTAGTGCCAGGTTTTTGATTAACCCGTGTGCCATTGTCCCATAATTTAACCAGGGCCGAAACATCGCCCTCTATTGGCAAACCATCGGCGGTATAAACTTTTATACCGGGATTTTCGGGTGCAAAAAATAAATCGTTAGATAAGCCATACATTGTAGCAAAAGTTATCGCTTGCCCTTTTGCAGCATAAAATTGAATTGTTGTAGATTGACCAGGGAGAGTTACTGGTGGCGTTCCGGTTCCTTGAAACGTGCCAGACTGCACCAATGGTCTTGAATCTAACACATTCTCGACACTAATAGTTGTATTGTCGGTTCTTTCTTGTACAAATTCGCGATCTTTTTTACAGGCTACCAGCGCTAAAGACAACGCTGCTATACTAGTCCATTTTGTGATGTTTTTGTTATATTTCATATTTTACCAGGTTTGTTTTTAAGATTAGTCGGGTAAAAGTCTGATTCCTTACAAAAAAATCGAATAAAGGGTTTCCGATTGGTAAATTGCGGATGTTATTTGAGAATTAAGGAAGATAATAATATATAAAGTTTATAGAAAGGATGCTAACAAAAGCCGCACTGAAAAGGTACGTTCTTTTAGCAAAGGTTTATTATGAAAACATACCGATTAGAATTTACGCAAAAACTACCTGTTGATTTAGCAACCGCCTGGGATTTTTTTTCATCGCCATTAAACCTGGCCGAAATTACGCCGGAAACGATGGCATTTGATGTAACCTCGCCGAATATTGCGAATACAAAAATGTATCCGGGCCTGATCATCACCTATAAAGTATCGCCATTGATGGGCATAAAGCTCAACTGGATGACAGAAATTACGCATGTAAAAGAAAAGGAATATTTTGTAGATGAACAACGCTTCGGACCTTTTGCATTTTGGCACCACGAGCATCATTTTACTGAGATAGATGGCGGGATCTTAATGCACGATATTCTTCATTATGCCATTGGCTTCGGCCCGATCGGAAAAATTGCCAACGCAATTACGGTAAAGAAAAAAATCAGGGAAATTTTTGAATTCAGATACAAAAAGGTTGAGCAAATTTTCGGTCATAAGTAGATTGCCACACGCTAACGTACTGGCTACGCTTCGGTTTGCTGCAAAGCAGCTCAGTTGGAGCACTGACGGGGGCAAAGGAAAGAGCGGAACGGTTTCTTAGGATGAAATAATACGACAAAAATACCCAAAACCCTTGTTTATAAACCCGATGGCAGTGGCAGCCTCCGATCCTTTACCGATCAATCGGCACTGAGGTAGCATCGGAGCTATAACGAACAGCGGGGCGAAAGACGCCATGAAAAGCAGAACGTTCGTTTCCAAAATCGACGAAATTAATTCATGAAGCAAAAAAGACACGCTTCGGTTTGCGGCAAAGCAGCTCATTTGGAGCAACAACGGCGTTGGCTTACCACTCTTTGGTTGAAATAACCTCCGGACTTTTAGGCTGCAACTTTACAGTAATATCTGTAGCCAAATACTTTTCAAATGATTCGCCGAATGTAACCGCCTTATCGTAAGCACTTGCCTGAATGGCCTTCCACTCGCCGGCATTGAGTTTGCCCTTTGCGGTTTCCAGCGGCGTGCTTACAGTGGTTGATGCGGTAAAATTTCCGTAACGATCGCGTTTGTACGGTATAAACTCAAAATCGGTAAGCCAATACCGGTATTTTCCATCCCTCGTTTGAAGCATAAAATTGTATTTCACCTCTCCACTCGGATGGCCAATTACCAAAACTGTTTTATCAATAATCAACTTCCCCGAAGCAAAAACTGAGCTGTCGGTTTGGCCAACGAGCTTCATTTGCTTTTTGTAAAAATCGTTAACAAAATGGAGTGCTCTTTTTTGCAGCGTTGCCTTGTTTACGGCTTGCGAATCAACAACCTTATAATAAATAAACTTGCCATTATCACCTTTCGCAAACTGTTTCTGTTGGGCAAAGAGTTGCATGGAAAAAGCACTCAGGATGATAAGTAAAATGTATTTCATTTTAGCAGGTTAATTGTTAAAGCAAAAATAAAGGTAATAAAAAGCCGCCAGTTTAAGTTTGCTGGCGGCCTGCAAAAAAAATATTTCTTTAAAAAGCGTACACTGCGGCTAGCGAGAACTGCCCTGCGTTTGGAGCAGCCATTCCATTTTCCTTTGCAAAAGGTTTAGCACCATTATGGTCTAATCTTACCTCTGGAATAAATGTTAAACCACCCGATTTAATGTTTGCAGTTAAGGTTACCGAAGTATATTTATCTCCTTCAAAACCAGCAACATCTTTGTATTTAAAGTACTCGCCTCTTAAACCCAATGCTACCGCACTGGTAAAAGCATATTGAGGATATAAAGCAACACCGGCATAACCACCATCATCATCGTTTAGATCGTAGTTGGCCGCATTTAAGCCCAATTTAAATTTTTCGGTAATTTGATACGAAGTGGTTAAATCTTCGATGGTTCCATAACCACCTGCACCAGCCCCCGAAAGTACATTAAGGTAAGCGGTCCAACCTTCAACAGGCGATACCATTAACTGCCCACCTATTGCCGAAACACCTCTTGTTGCCGAGTACACATTCCAATCGTTAAATAAACCCGCCATTAAACTCACCTTATCGCTGAATTTATAAGTTGCTTTAATACCTGCATTTTGGAACGGTCCGTTAGTAAAAAGATACGAAGTTGAATAGTTGAAATTGCCAACTGGCGAAATTACCTCATAACCGATAAATGTACCCATATAACCGGCAGTCATCGAAAACTGATCTGTAAAATCGTAATTTACGTATAAATTTTGAATGTGAAACGACGAACCATCATCAGAAGCGTCTAAAAGAGACTGTGTTTGCCCTCTAGGACCAAAAGACAGTTCTCCAACAAATGAGGCTTTACCCGTTTTCTTTTTCAATGCCAAATCAATCATTCCTAACGAAACTGAGTTATGATCTGATGCAAATGAAGTTCCGATATTAGGTTGCTTGGCAAAATCGTATTTAAAATAAGTATCAACCGACCCTGATATTTCAAGTGGTGATGTTGGTGTCTCTTGAGCGAGGGCACACGTCGTGCTTGCCATTGTAAAAATAGCGGTTAAAAATTTCTTCATGTTTGAGCTGAATAAGGTTTAGATATGTGA
Source organism: Pedobacter endophyticus (assembly GCF_015679185.1). Classification (NCBI taxonomy): domain Bacteria; kingdom Pseudomonadati; phylum Bacteroidota; class Sphingobacteriia; order Sphingobacteriales; family Sphingobacteriaceae; genus Pedobacter; species Pedobacter endophyticus. The sequence goes on along the minus strand of NZ_CP064939.1, from coordinate 4,833,038 downwards.
TTTTTGAGTTTTAAACTGCCTCGGTTAGCGGGCTATGGCTTTCGATATAAATTGCTTTTTCTTCTACCAGTAATGTTCCCTGGGTGTATTTCTCGTTGTGTTGAGAAGCATCAAGACCCATTTCTTCTTCTTCTTCTGATACGCGGATTGGCTGAATAAGATTGATGAATTTGAAAATAATAAAGGATACTACGAAACTGAATGCAATTACGATCAGTGCGCCTTTTAACTGGGTGATAAAAAATTCCGGATTGCCGTAGAATAAGCCATCAGCACCTGCCGCATTTACTGTTTTAGTAGCAAAAACGCCGGTTAACAACATCCCAACTATACCGCCTACACCGTGGCAAGGAAATACGTCTAAAGTATCATCAAGGCTGGTTTTTTGCTTCCACCCAACTGCAAGGTTTGAAATAACGGCAGCAATTGCACCGATAAAAATACTCGACGGAATGCTTACGAAACCGGCACCTGGGGTAATGGCTACCAAGCCAACTACAGCACCGATACAAAAACCTAAAACTGACGGCTTTTTGCCTCTTGCAACATCGAAAAACATCCACGATAAACCTGCAGCGCCCGCAGCGGTATTGGTTGTTAAAAACGCTGAAACAGCCAGGCTACCTGCGCTTAATGCAGAGCCTGCGTTAAAACCGAACCAACCGAACCATAATAAACCTGTACCAATTAATACATAAGGAATATTTGCTGGTGGAACTTCTTTATGCTCTAAGTGCGATTTTCTTCTTTTTAAAACTAAGGCACCTGCCAAAGCGGCCATACCTGCAGAAATGTGAACTACCGTACCACCCGCAAAATCTAATACGCCCATTTTTAACAAGAAACCTTGTGGGTGCCAGGTCCAGTGCGCTAATGGCGAATAAACAAATACCGCAAATAAAACGATAAATAAAATGTAAGATGTAAACCTGATACGTTCAGCAACAGCACCAACCACCAAACCTGGGGTAATGATGGCGAACATAAGCTGGAATACGGCAAATAATGAAAGCGGAATGGTCAAATCTGCACCGCCTTGTAAATGTGGTGCACCAGAGTTTACGCCTTTGAAGAACAAAAACGTAGAAGGATTGCCGATAAAACCACCGATTGTATCGCCGAATGCCAAACTAAAGCCAACCACTGTCCACAACACCGTAATTATACCCGCTGCTACCACACTTTTGATCATGGTTGAAAGCACGTTTTTACGGTGAACCATACCGCCATAAAAGAAGGCCAGGCCAGGTGTCATTAAAAATACAAATGCCGCAGCAATAATAATAAAGGTTACATCGGCTCCATTATATTCTCCGGCAAAATCTGACGCAAGGGGAACGAATAATGCAAGAATTGCGACGATCATCAGAACCGCAAAAGGTGCAAACTGTTTAATGGAAAATTTACTCATAGCTTTTAGGTTAATTTGTTTGTTATTATTTAAATATTCAATTATTCACAAATAATTTTTATAAAAATACGAGATATTGTAATTTTTACACCAAAAACTTGAAATATTTTAATCAAAAAGCTAAATTTTTGTAAAACGAAACAAAATAAAGTCTTAAAAATGAAAATAGCACAAAAAAGATACACAAAACACAGCGGATTTTGACAAATTTAAAATCACATTTTTTGACGTAATTATATGATTTTACCTAAAAATTGTATGGATTTGGCTTTTAAAGTCAGTAAAAACAAAAAAACCAGCCAAAAATTGACTGGTTTTCGAATATTTTCTATAAAAAATAAGTTTTTAGCCGATGTAGTCAGAACCCTGAACTACTCCCCTTTTTTCTATTTCTTTGTCAATGTAGGTTTGTATTGCCGATTTATTCAGGCCCCAATTGGGTGCAATTAGTAAATCCCAGTCCGAAATACCAAAAAGGCGTTGAATAACGATATCTGGCCGAAGCATCGGAATCAATTCGCAAAGCAGATCAGTATATTCTTCTAAAGTAAATAATTTGAAGGGTTCTTTTTTATACTTCGCTCCCATAATGGATCCTTCTACAACGTGCAAATGGTGGAATTTTACAAACTTGATTTGTGGAAAGCGGTTAATTTCGTGGATATATCCATGCATTTGCGCTCTGGTTTCCCAGGGAAAGCCAAAAATGGTATGCACACAAAGATCGAGCTTACTATTTTCCAACAGCTCAACAGCCTTTACAAATTCGCCGTGGCTGCAGCCCCGGTTAATTTGCTCGAGTGTTTCGTCGTATATCGATTCCATGCCCATTTCTAAATCCACATCAAAGCGATCGGTATAGCTTTCTAATAAGGCTACCTTTTCGGCGTCAATGCAATCTGGCCGGGTTCCAACGGCAAAGCCCACAATATTTTCGGTATTTACAGATAGCGCCTCATCATACATCATTTTTAAATAATGCGTAGGCGCATAGGTGTTGGTATTGGGCTGAAAATAAACGATAAACTTATCGGCCCTGTAGCCATTAACCGCCCGTTTAATTCCTTCCTCCAATTGCGCTTTAATGGTGGGCATCTTTCGCGAGGGCTCGGGCGTAAACGAATCGACGTTACAATAGGTACAGCCACCGTAACCTTTGCTGCCATCACGATTTGGACAGGTAAATCCGCCGTCAACAATTACCTTAAACACCCGCTGACCATTGTATTTCTCTCGCAAGTGTGTGCCGTAATTTTTATATCCCTTTATTCCTAAATCTACCTGTGTTCCCATTTGCTGCAAAAATACACAAATACATTTATTATAAGGTTTTGATTTTCAAGATTAAAATAAGCTTGACAAAACGCCGTCGGTAAAACCGACGGCAATGAATGGAATAGTATAATTTAAAAGTCTGTCACTCTGAACATCGCGAAGAGCCTGTTCGTCGTCGGCATAAAACCGACAGTTAGACTGGGATGCTAAAAGTAGGGCCTGTGCTTTTTTTTAAGCAGCGGCTTCTTAGCCTTGGGGATCCTTCGTGCCTACTATTGACTTTTTCTGTAAACATCATAAAATCGTCCTTTCGACCGAAGTGCTCCATAGGAGCTCTCCTTGGAGGAGAAGTCTTTAAACCCTGGGTAGAGATTTAGCTTCGCTGAGCACTTCGTGGTTCTCGGCTGCGCTCGAAATGACGACCTTTCTTAAGAGCATTCTTTGAAAAAACGACGTCACTTATATTGATTTTTTCCTGAAAATTAACACCCAGGATGACAGCTTAGATAGAATGTCATTCTGAGCATCGCGAAGAATCTGTCCGTTCATTGCACCAATAAAAAGCAGCAACCGTGCTTTCAAAAAAATTTAAAAACCGTTTTAAATTAAGATTGTGGAACTGTTTTCCTGTTAATCAGGAAATAAACCGGAACGCCCAATAGTACGATTAAAAGCCCCGGCCAGGTGTATTGTTGTTTATAAATAAGCAGCAAAATACAAAATGCGGCACCAATTAGCAGGTAAATAACTGGCGTAACTGGATATAACCATGTTTTGTAGGGTCTTTCTAGATCTGGCTTTTTGAATCTCAAATAAATCACTCCGAAAACGGTGATCATGTAGAACAGCACAATTACAAAAGAGATCATATCTAAAAGATTACCATATTGACCACTCAGGCATAAAACTGAGGCCCAAATGCCTTGCATCCAAAGCGATTTTTCGGGAACGCCATTTTTATTGTTTTGAAGGGCTGCTTTAAAAAACATGCCGTCTTTCGCCATGGTTTGGAACACCCTTGCACCAGCGAGCACAATGCCGTTAACGCAGCCGAAGGTAGAGATCATTACCAGCACCGCCATTACAATCGTGCCGATGCCACTACCGAAAATCTGCTCGGAGGCCGCCACGGCTACCCTATCGTTGGCAGCAAACGCAATACCGTCTCTACCCAGTGTATTGAGGTAAATGAAATTGACTAATAAATAAAGAACCATTACTGCTGAGGTACCTAAAACCATCGAACGAACAACGTTTTTCTTCGGATTTTCAATTTCACCAGAAACAAAGGTTACGTTCTCCCAAGCCACACTCGAAAACACTGAACCTACCATTGCCGCTGCAATTCCCCCCATTATAGTCATTCCGGAAATAGATTCCCATCCAAATTTCGTCAGATTTCCACCCGAGTCGGTTTTAAGGTTGCTAAAAGCATTCCAACCAAACCCCATGTTTTCAGACCAAAAGCTGTTTTTAACCAAAAGGAATCCCAATATGATCAAACCAATTAAAGCAACAATTTTGGACCCGGTGAATACATTTTGGAGAATTTTACCGCTTTCAACGCCTTTGGTATTAATGTAAGTTAACAGCAAAATTACGCCAATGGCCAAAATCTGGATCCAGGTTATTTTGTAGCCACCGCTCTGAAAAATTGGTGCTGCATCGTTTAAGGTTGGTATAAGATAAGCAGTAAACTTACCGAAAGCTACTGCAACCGCGGCAATTGTACCAGTCTGAATTACGGTGAACAGACCCCAACCGTACAAAAAACCCATCATTTTACCAAAAATCTCTTTTAAATACGTGTATTGACCGCCCGCTTTTGGAAACATGGCAGAAAGCTCTCCATAAGAAATTGCCGCAGCAACCGTCATTACCCCGGTTATTACCCAAACCACAATTAACCAATAACCGGAGCCCAGGTTCCTCATAATATCGGCACTCACAATAAAAATACCGCTTCCAATCATCGAACCCATTACCAGCATTGCAGCATCAAAAAGGCCTAACTTTCTCTTCAGTGGTTCATTTCCCTGTTGTTTCTCCATTTTTAGTTTTGTTTGGTTTGTGAGTTTTAGTTGGTGGCTAATTTATTTAAAAAAAAGAAAACCGAACCTGTTTGATTGTATTATTTTAATGAGTCGAAAATTATTCCTCGCTGTTGTTAAATTTTTAATCATAAGGAAATAAAATTATTATATTGCTTACGAAACGATTGCTACAATTTTCAGTTGGAAGTTTTCGATTTTCAGTTGACGGTTGGCAGTTGGCAGTGAACCAATGAGCAAATAGTCATCGGATGAATATAGTAAGCGTGCCAGGTATTCATCCGATGACTGAGACCAGTGAACCAATGACCAATGAACCGAATAGTCATCGGATGAATATAGTAAGCGTGCCAGGTATTCATCCGATGACTGAGACTAGTGAACCAATGACCAATGAACCAATAACCAAATAGTCATCGGATGAAATAGTAAGCGTGCCAGGGATTCATCCGATGACTGAGACCAGTGAACTAATGACCAATGAACCAATAACCAAATAGTCATCGGATGAATATAGTAAGCGTGCCAGGTATTCATCCGATGACTGAGACCAGTGAACCAATAACCAATGAACCACTAAACTAATCAACCAATAACCAAATATTAATCATGAACTTTCTAGAAAACAATTTAATTTACTGTATTCCGGCGCTCGGGCTTATAGGCATTATTGTAATGCTATTTAAAAGTGCCTGGGTAAACAAGCAAGATGCTGGCGATAAGAACATGCAGGAGCTTGCAGGCTATATTGCCGATGGGGCAATGGCATTTTTAAAGGCAGAATGGCGGGTGCTGAGCATTTTCGCCATTTTTACTGCAGCACTGCTGGCCTATTCGGGTAGCATTACCGAAATCAAGGGCGTACCAATGCATTCGAGTTGGATTATTTCGATCTCCTTTATTATTGGTGCTGTGTTTTCGGCCACGGCTGGATACATCGGCATGAAATCGGCTACGAAAGCAAATGTTAGAACCACGCAGGCCGCCAGAACGAGCTTAAAGCAAGCCTTGAAAGTTTCTTTCACTGGGGGTACGGTGATGGGTTTGGGCGTTGCCGGTTTAGCCGTTTTGGGTTTGGGTGGCTTGTTCATCGTTTTTTTGCAGTTGTTCCATGTAACCAATGCCAATAGCACGGAAATGAGAACCGCAATCGAAGTTTTAACCGGATTTTCGCTCGGTGCGGAGTCGATTGCATTATTCGCCCGCGTTGGCGGAGGGATTTATACTAAAGCGGCTGATGTAGGCGCCGATTTGGTGGGAAAAGTGGAAGCCGGAATCCCTGAGGATGACGTTCGTAACCCCGCCACCATTGCCGATAACGTTGGCGACAATGTGGGCGACGTTGCTGGCATGGGTGCCGATTTGTTTGGCTCATATGTAGCCACAATTCTGGCGACAATGGTTTTGGGACAAGAAATTACGGTTACCGATCGCTTTGGCGGCATGTCGCCAATTTTGTTGCCGATGGTAATCTGTGGATTGGGCATCCTCTTTTCTATTGTTGGAACCTGGTTTGTAACCATAAAAGATGAAAAATCTAACGTTCAAAATGCACTGAACCTCGGAAATTGGTCTTCCATTATTATCACGGCTGTTGCGTCATTTTTTATTGTGAAATGGATGTTGCCCGAAACCCTGAGCCTGCGTGGTTACGAATTTTCGAGCATGAATGTGTTTTATGCCATCATTGTTGGCTTGGTTGTCGGTACCATTATGAGCATTGTTACCGAATATTTTACCGCAATGGGAAAACGCCCGGTTAACTCGATCATTCAACAGTCGTCTACAGGGCATGCTACAAATATCATCGCAGGATTGTCTGTCGGCATGAAATCGACCGTTATTCCGATCTTGGTTTTAGCGGGCGGAATTATGACGTCTTATCACTTTGCGGGCCTTTACGGAGTAGCGATCGCCGCAGCCGGGATGATGGCAACCACCGCGATGCAACTTGCTATTGATGCTTTTGGCCCTATTGCAGATAATGCCGGCGGCATTGCCGAAATGAGCCAGTTGCCACCGGAAGTTCGTGAGCGTACTGATAATTTGGATGCTGTTGGTAACACCACAGCTGCAACCGGAAAAGGCTTCGCTATCGCCTCTGCCGCTTTAACATCCTTAGCTTTGTTCGCTGCGTTTGTGGGGATTGCAGGCATTACGGCCATTGATATTTATAAAGCACCCGTTTTGGCCGGTTTATTTGTCGGCGGAATGATTCCTTTCATTTTCTCCGCACTTTGTATTCAGGCGGTAGGCAAGGCAGCGATGGATATGGTACAAGAAGTTCGTCGTCAGTTTCGCGATATTCCGGGTATTATGGAATACAAGGCGAAGCCAGAATACGAAAAGTGTGTGGCCATTTCTACCAAGGCATCCATCCGCGAAATGATGATGCCCGGCGCAATCGCCTTAATTACGCCCATTATTGTTGGCTTTACCTTTGGCCCCGAAGTACTTGGCGGCTTATTGGCTGGTGTAACCGTTGCCGGTGTTTTAATGGGGATTTTTCAAAGCAATGCCGGTGGTGCGTGGGATAATGCAAAAAAATCTTTCGAGCAGGGAGTGAATATTAACGGTGAAATGTTTTACAAGAAATCAGAGCCGCATAAGGCATCGGTTACTGGCGACACTGTTGGCGATCCGTTTAAAGACACTTCGGGCCCATCAATGAACATCTTAATTAAAGTAATGTCTATTGTTTCGTTGGTAATTGCTCCTTATATTGCTGTTAAGGCAATTCCCGGCGAAAACAAACAACAAATCCGCAAGGAAATACGAATTGAGCAGAAGATGGATAGTTTGGGCAATATTATCACCGATACTTTAGTAAATACAGTAGATACGTTAAGTCGTTAGTTTTGCAGAAGGTGAAACGGTATAACGTTTAAATTTTCGTAAATTTACACATGAAGAAACAGCGGATATATTTGGATACATCGGTTTTTGGCGGCTATTTTGATGAAGAGTTTGAAGAGTTTACAAAGCCTCTTTTTGAGCGCATTGAAAGAGGTGAATTTAAAATACTTCTTTCTGCCGTTTTACAAAGAGAGCTTGAGCCAGCACCCGAAAAGATATTGAATTTGATTTATAGGCTGAAAAGTGAGTATACCGAGTTGCTTAGGGAGGACAACGAAGCGGTGGAATTGGCAACAGAATATATAACCGAAAAGGTGGTTGGACTGACAAGCTTTGCTGACTGTATGCATATTGCACTTGCCACAATCAACCGAGCCGATTTGCTTATTAGCTGGAATTTTAAACACATTGTAAATATTGAACGTATACGTGGCTATAATTACATCAACATAAAAAATGGGTACAAAGAATTGGATATTCGCTCACCACGAGAATTAATGCACTATGGAAACGAAAACTGAAAAGAAATTTGACGCTGTAAGATTTGCCAGAGAGCAAAAAGACAAATTAAGTGCCGAGTTGGCAAAAATGACAAAAGAAGAGATTGTCGCTTACTTCAATAAAGTTAGGTCGGAAAGCCGCATAAAGCCCAATACCTAAAAGCCGAAGGCAATGTTGGAGTGTTTTTTTGAGGATTTTCGTTTAAAACATCCTTTATTGTTTCGTATTAGCAAATGTGACCAGGAATTTTGTTGTATGTTGTAAAATCATAGATATAAAACGGCTATAAGCCTGATTTTGATACAATCTCTTTTAATTTTTCGTAATTTTTATTTAGGTTTACCGCTTATTATCATAAAATCAAACAAATATAAAAGACTAAACAACTTATGAATCTAAAAAAGCCTATTGATGTGCTTATAGCAGAATCTGCTGAAAGTGGCGAGGGGACGCTCAAACGGACGTTGAGCAGTACGAGCCTTGTGGCTCTGGGTATTGGAGCTATTATTGGTGCGGGTTTATTCTCTTTAACTGGTATTGCTGCCGCTGATCATGCTGGACCTGCCGTAACCTTATCATTTGTACTGGCTGCAGTTGGCTGTGCTTTTGCAGGCTTATGTTATGCCGAGTTTGCCTCCATGATTCCTGTTGCAGGAAGTGCCTACACCTACTCTTACGCTACAATGGGCGAGTTTATGGCTTGGGTAATTGGATGGGATTTGGTACTGGAATACGCATTGGGCGCCGCAACAGTGGGCGTTTCGTGGTCGGGTTATTTTAATAAACTTTTACACGAATTTAACCTCGAAATGCCGCTCTATCTCACCAAATCGTTTGCAGAGGTTGATGGCGGTGGTATAAACCTTCCGGCAGTGGTAATCGTTTCGTTGCTTTCTTTAATGCTGATTCGTGGTACAAAAGAATCGGCCAGTTTAAACAACGTTTTGGTAATTGTAAAAGTTGCCGTAGTAATCATATTCATCACACTTGGATGGAAGTTTATCAACCCAGCTAACCATACGCCTTACATTCCAGAAAATACTGGTGTAAAAGGCGAGTTCGGTATCTCGGGAATTGCCGCTGGTGCTGCATTGGTTTTCTTCGCGTTTATTGGTTTCGATGCCGTATCTACAGCAGCTCAGGAAGCTAAAAACCCGCAAAAAGGGATGCCTATCGGTATTTTGGGCTCACTTGTTGTTTGTACCATCTTGTACGTTTTATTTGCTCACGTGATGACGGGTTTAGTGCCTTACACCATATTTAAAGGTGATGCCTCTCCTGCTGCTACAGCATTTAAGGTTACTGGTTACAGTTGGTTGCAAATGGGTTTGATTATCGCCATCTTAGCAGGTTACACTTCGGTTATTCTGGTGATGTTAATGGGACAATCACGTGTGTTCTACACCATGTCGAAAGACGGTTTGTTGCCACGATTCTTCAGTACAATCCACTCGAAATTCAGAACTCCATTTAAAACAAATATCTTCTTTATGTGCTTTGTAAGCATATTTGCAGGTTTTGTTCCGGTAACAGATTTAGGGCACATGGTATCAATAGGTACATTATTTGCCTTTTCTCTGGTTTGCATAGGGGTAATGTTGTTACGTAAAACTGATCCAGACAGGCCTCGTCCGTTTAAAACGCCATTAGTTCCATTCGTTCCGATTATGGGCGTAATTGTTTGTGTTTATCTGATGTCGTCATTGCCAATAGAAGCATGGATCAGATTAGCGATTTGGATGGCTTTAGGCGTTGCAATTTATTTCTTCTACGGTAAAAAGAATTCGGTATTAGGAAACACTGGCAAAGTGGTTGAACCAGTTGATCCACCAAGACCAGAATTATAATAGCATTACGAAATTATTTAAGCCTCGACCAAAAGTCGGGGCTTTTTTGTGTCAAATATTCCTAATAAGTTACCTTTGCAAAAAAAACCAAATGCATCTAACAGTTTCATCATTAAAAAAATGCCTTTTCGCAGTCACAGTATTGATCTTGTCATCCACAACAATCTTTGCCCAACGAACTATTAATGATGTAATGGATTCGACCACAGTAAACCATTTGTTGATTATTTCAAAAAAATATGGGTCGTTATCCTTCAGTGGTTATTTGCAGCCACAGTTTCAGGCCGCCCAATCGAACGGAACGCAAGCCGAATATCAGGGAGGTAACTTCGGGGAATCGACCAATAATCGCTTCAGGCTCCGCAGGGGGCGTTTAAGAGCAGATTACATGCTTTTAACCGATGACGGCAGTCCATCGACCTATTTTGTATTGCAGTTTGATGGTACTGAACAAGGCGTAGCCATTCGCGATTTTTGGGGCAGGTACTACGAAAACAAATGGAAGTTGATGTATGTGACCATTGGCCTTTCTGGTCGCCCTTTTGGCAACGAGCTGCAGCTATCTTCATCCGTACGCGAAGCGCCAGAACGTGGCAGAATGTCGCAGATATTAATGAAATCAGAGCGTGATCTTGGCGCAACGTTCTCGTTTAATCCGCGCTGGAAAGATGCCACGCTTAAAAACTTTGTGCTCGACATTGGAGTGTACAATGGCCAGGGCCTGGCAGGTCCATCCGAATTTGACAACAGTAAAGATGTTATTGCAAGGCTTAGCCACAAGCCTTATACGTTTAAAAAGCTCGGCCTTTCGGTTGCGGGCGGAATTAGTACGTTACAAGGAGGATTAAACCATCGTTTGCCGGTAAGCTATAAAATGGCTAACGTAAATCAGAACTGGACAATGGTTAAAGATTCGTCAGCCAGCAATATCAATAAGGTTGCCCCGCGACGATATTACGGAGCGGATATCCAGTTGGCTACGGCTACTAAAAGTTGGAAATCAGAACTAAGGGCTGAGGTGATTTCTGGCCTGCAAACGGGTACCTCAACTACCTCGACAACGCCCGGCTCTTATCCAACCGATAACAAATCAGTCGCTTTACCCTATTACACCAGGAATTTTAACGGCGCTTATTTCACCTTTGTGCAAACTTTGAATAACACTAACAATCAGCTTATTTTAAAGTACGATTGGTACGATCCAAATTCGAAAGTTAAAGGTATGGATATCACTTCTGCCAAAGGATTATCGGGAGCTGATGTTCGGTTCGACACGTTCGGCTTTGGATTTTTACACCATTTTAACCCCCATTTTAAAGCTGTGCTATATTACGATGTAATTGCCAATGAGCGTACCCAGCTACCAGGCTACACCACTGATAGAAAGGATAATGTTTTTACCTTGCGTACGCAATTTTACTTTTAACCTGAAAGACAATAAGAAGTTAACACTATTTGATATACATTTGCTTAAAATCTGCCCATGGAATTTAATGTAATGAAGTTCGACTTTAACCAAATATTGACTACCACAATGGTTATTTTTGCCATCATTGATATATTGGGGTCCATTCCGGTTGTTATTGAATTGAGAAGAAAAGCTGGCCACATCGAATCAGAAAAAGCTTCTATTGTAGCAACAGCATTAATGATCTTGTTTTTATTTCTGGGAGAATCATTGCTTAAGATTATCGGGCTGGATGTAGAATCGTTTGCCATTGCGGGTTCGTTTGTAATCTTCTTTATTGCCATGGAAATGGTGCTTGGGCTCACTATTTTTAAAGAAGAAGCACCTGAAACGGTTTCTATTGTGCCTCTGGCCTTTCCGCTAATTGCTGGCGCAGGAACGATGACTACCCTCCTTTCGTTAAAAACCGAATATCAAACGCAAAATATCCTCGTTGGAATAGTTTTGAACATGCTATTTGTGTACTTCGTATTAAAAAACACGGAACGCTTAGAAAAACTGTTCGGAAAAACAGGGTTAAATATACTTCGTAAAGCATTTGGCGTGATTTTATTGGCTATTGCCATAAAGCTGTTCAGAAATAATACCGGATTGTAAAAGAAAAATTCGTCAATCATCGCATGAATATCGCAAACGGGCCAGGTATTTAAAAGCAGAATAACTGTCAGTCATCGGATAAATATGGCAAACGGGCTAATATTCATCCGATGACTAAAAAAGCCTTACTTGTAACAATAATTCCGTATATTCATCTAAACATAAAGCTAACCAACAATGAACAGCTTTGAAGAATATACCTTAATCATTGGAGCCATTGCTATTTTGATAGAAGCCGTGAAGTACTTCAAAAAGAATCTTAAATCGTGGTTTGAGCACGGCTAGGTTTAGGTAGGAAACATATGGGCTTTGTGTGCCGACTCACTTTCTTTTCCCACAACGATACTAAGAACACAACGGCTCTACTACTTTGTATTGGCCTTTTGGTCGTTATTAATCCTTTTGCTGTATCCAAACCTTCCGCCTTACTACCCTTTACCTTCAAGCTCTTCTAGCCTTTCTTGATCAATCTTGCTACAAACATGGTATCGGCGTTATTTTCGTAACCTTTTATTACCTCCATTTTTTCTAACTCCAGCGGCAGCACCTCAAGCAAATGGTTTACAACATCTTCGTTTTCGGCAGCAAAGGCCGAGCAAGTAACATAAATTAAGGGCTTTCCGGGTTTTAAATACTTTACCACGTTTTGTGCAATTGTTTTTTGAATGGTGGCAAACTGAGCAATCTTTCGCTCCTCAAAAAAGGTTAACATTTCGGGCGTCCTGCCCCATGTTCCCGAACCGGTGCAAGGTGCGTCGAGAATGATGCCGTCAAATTGATAATGATGAAGAATCTGATCATTGTTTTTCAGCAAATCGAGTTCCTTTTTGTGATATTTGTTTATTCCTGCCAAACGAAAACGTTCATCGAGATTGAGCAGCACCGATTCCCTCAGGTCAGTTACCAGCAATTCCAAAACTGGCTCAAAACTATGCAAAAGCAATGTTTTTCCGCCCGATGCGGCACAGCAATCCCACCATTTTTCCCATTTAGCCGGTTTAAAATACGATCCTGTAAATTGCGACGATAAATCTTGAACCTGATAAGCGCCTTCGGTTAAAATGTTTTCTAATTTCGTTCCATTAGGTAAAGCGAATGCAGTATCAGAAAGCTGCTTGAAATTAACCTCTGCACTTTTCAGTCGCTCGGTAACGGCTATTGTATTCGTTGTGTTTACCCTGATAAAAAGATCGGGTTGCTTAAAAAATGAAGCTAAAAATGTGGCCTTATTTACACTTTCAGAAAGCGCACTATGAAACGTGAAAACATCTTCGAGATTAAATTCAGGGAACTTTTGTGAGATGAGCATTAATTTTTCACTCAAATCTGCGTGGATATGGTCAACCAGATCAGGAAAACAGCGTTCAACCACTAAACTCAGCGTGTTTTGGCACAGAAAATCGCCTACGCTCAACCGTTCTTCGGCCCCTAAATGAGACAAGGCCTTGCCAAGCCTGAAATAGCTGTAAATATGCCGCGTAGCCCATCGCCTATCGGATGATCCCATTTGCTTGTTTTGCTTAAAATAGGCAGGCAAAAAGCGGTGCAGCGGTAAGGTGCCATCGTAGGCACTTAATATTTGTTGGAAAGCCCGAAGCTGATGATCTGCTCTCATAAAAGATAGATTGACGCGAATTGATTGTTTATTAAAGTTATTCAGCTTTTGCCGGAATGAGTGCTGTTATAGGTTTACATAATCAAACCATTGTCACTTAAATTATCGTAAGCTAAAGACTAAACCCACTTAGTCTACCACATTAAGTGCAAAGTCTTTATATTCCAACAGCATTAAACTGGTGTTAATATAGCCTAATTTTTCATCATGAATGAACGAAAAAGAATTATGCAGACCTTTATATTGTTCTTCGGTAATGTGATCCAAATACTGTTCGCCATGCCTATCGAGTAACCGCCCAAAATAAAAACCGATATCGAATCCTTTAAAGGCATATTCTCCGGGCTCGAAACCATAGTGGTAGCGGTACTTTTTTATGAAGGCAACGGTACCGGCATTTTTGTAATCAATTTTATAGGAGGAACTGATGATGGTATTTAGCGCCTGCATTTTTTCGGTGGGATAGTTCTGTTTTACCCAATTTGGGTGGCCAAAAAGGTTAATGTTATAACCGCCGCTCGGCAGGTTTTTCAGCTTGTACAGCTTTTCTATGCTTGGCAAAACAAACGCCCGATCGGATGAGGCGATCACCACAGCATACCGTTTACCCTTGATCATCTTCGTTTCGAATGTATATGCAGATGCATATTCTTGAACGATAAATTTCGTTTTGGTCCGCAGGTAAGTTCTGATTGGGTTTGCAAAAGCTTCGTCCTCAGTTTTCCTGGGGTTAATAATCACCACGATGGTGTTGGCGGCGTTATAATTTTTAGCAATGTACTTCGCTATTTTTTCGCCATGCAAATCGATATTATTAACAATAGAGATTAAGTTCGGATTGTTAAATTCTGACGGGGTTGAGGCCGCTAACGGCGAAACAACGGGAACATTATTTTCTTTGGAATAAGAAGCAATATACTTTAATCCTTCAGGAAATACCGGGCCAATAATGAGATTACTGCGCTTAAAGCGTTCGTTTTTATACAACAACGAAATGTGTGCATTATCATCCTGCGTATCGAAAACATTTAATTGAAAGTTCAATCCCAATGCGGCAGCTGAATCGAGTCCGAGCTTAAATCCCTGGTAAAAATCAATTGGCATTGCATACTTTTCGATATCCGATTTTGTAGCTGCTTTCAGGTTAAGCCCGTCTAGCTTGAAAGGAACAAGTAATGATATGCCGGCCTGGGTAAACTTTTTAACGGGCTTATTCACTACCTCTTCGCTGTCGGTCTGCCTGTCGTTTTTCGAGGGTTTCCCTTTCTTGGGCGCTCGCTCAGTTCTCTCTGTTCGCGACTTTGTAGCCTGCGTTTTAGGCGAACAAGCAGCCAAAACCAAAGCAAATGAAACCAACAACAAATAACTACTTTTCAAATTCATGCCTAGTGTTTTTAACAAAATATGCTAGCAAAGTTTATTCCACCTTGCTAGCATCACCTTTATTTTACGCAGTTTGGACTCCAAACTGAACATTCACAATTCCGGTCAGAAATTATTCCCATTCAATAGTTGCCGGTGGTTTAGAGCTGATATCGTAAACAACCCTGTTTATACCTTTAACTTTATTGATGATTTCGTTTGATATTTTTGCTAAAACCGGGTAAGGCAAATGGCACCAATCGGCAGTCATTCCATCGAGTGATTCTACGGCCCTTAGCGCAATTACATTTTCGTAAGTACGTTCATCGCCCATTACGCCAACCGATTGCACCGGCAAAAAGATGGCTCCGGCTTGCCAAACCTGATCGTAAAGCCCTGCTTCTTTTAAGTTATCGATATAAATTTTATCGGCATCTTGTAATATCGCAACTTTTTCGGCTGTTACCTCGCCAATGATCCGAATGCCGAGCCCTGGCCCCGGGAAAGGGTGACGACCCAATATAAATGATTCTAAACCCAGGCTTGTTCCAACTCGTCTTACCTCATCTTTAAACAAGGTTTTTAACGGCTCTACCACTTTTAGCTTCATAAAATCGGGCAAACCGCCAACATTGTGGTGCGATTTTATAGTTGCCGACGGACCTTTAACGGATACGGATTCGATGATATCAGGATAAATTGTTCCTTGTGCCAGCCATTTTACGTCCTGTATCTGATGCGATTCTTCGTCGAACACCTCAATAAATACGCGGCCAATTATTTTGCGCTTTTGTTCCGGATCTTCAACACCTGCCAATTGACTCAAAAACTTGTCTTTTGCATCTACGCCCTTAATGTTCAGCCCAAAATCTTTGTACTGTTCCAAAACGCTTTCAAACTCATTTTTGCGCAGTAATCCGTTATCAACAAATATACAGTGCAGGTTTGTACCAATTGCCTTGTGCAACAAAACCGCGGCAACACTGCTATCAACACCACCAGAAAGCGCTAAAACGACCTTATCATTTCCCAAAGTCGCCTTTAAATCAGCAATTGTTGTCTCCACGAATGCCGAAGAAGTCCAGTCTTGGCTACAGCCACAAATATCTACCAAAAAGTTTTCTAAAAGAACTTTTCCATCGATGCTGTGGGTAACTTCCGGGTGAAACTGAATGGCGTAAGTATCAGAATTTTTTATGTGATAGGCAGCTACTTTCACGCTGTCTGTACTTGCAATTAATTCGAAATCATCGGCAACCTCAGTAATCGTATCACCGTGGCTCATCCAAACCTGCGAACCGATATTGATTCCTTTAAACAGCTTATTTTCCTGATTAACAAAATTGAGGTTTGCACGACCGTATTCTCTGGAGGATGAAGGCTGAACAGAACCGCCAGAATGTTGTGCGATGTACTGTGCGCCATAACAAACAGCGAGCAAAGGATATTTTAAATGAAACTTTGATAAATCGATTTGTGGTGCATCTTCCTGACGAACGGAAAACGGGCTACCTGAAAATATAACGCCTTTTACGTCAGGTGTTATCTCGGGAAGATTGTTAAAAGGGTATATTTCGCAGTAAATATTTAGTTCGCGAACTCTGCGGGCGATGAGTTGTGTGAATTGCGAACCAAAATCGACGATAATGATTTTTTCTAGCATCCGCAAAGTTAGCAATTAGATGCGAGACTTAAGAGGTGCAAACTGAGATTTTTTGATAGATTTTCATAAACCCAAAAACTCCTCGGTGGTCATTTTGAAATCGTCAGCAAAGATTACTTGCGCCTTACCGTTTAATGGCCCCAATTTACGCTTACCCACCGTTTTTTCTATTTTAGGAGCATTTTCTAATGTAGGAACAAAGTAACCTATAATTTCCTTTTTTTTGCCGTAAGTTACTGCAATCTCACCGCCCGCTTTCACTTCCTCAATTGCTTCAGCGAGATGACTCTTAAACTCTCCAACTGACATTGTTTTCATAATCAAATATACTAAAAACTGATAAAATTATCAATAGCAATAAGCTATGAGCAAAAAAATGAACAACAATTAAAAAAGTAATTTGCAATGAGAAAAAATCAATAACCAATGACCAAGTTTCAATGACCGAAATCCAACGAACGAGTGAACCGATGAACCTGTGAACCGATGAACTAGTGAACCGATGAACTAATGAACCAATAAATTAACTCTCCAACAACTGTACATCGACCCCAAACTTCCTTAAAAAGTCAACGCCTTCATCGCTTGGTAAGCCCTTGTAAGCGGCGTAGGATTTTGAATAATAAACCAACTTAATTCCAGACGACAGAATCAGTCTGGCGCATGCAATGCAAGGCGATAGCGTGGTGTAAAGTGTGCAGCCTTCTATTTTCGAACCGTTTTTAGAGGCATACAGGATTGCATTTTCTTCTGCATGTAAGGCTAATGAGCAGCTTCCCTTACTATCTCTGGCGCAACCTTCCGTTGGCCATTCCTCGTCACAGTTATGCGTTCCTGCTGGGGGACCATTGTAGCCGATTGAAATGATTCGGGTATCTTTAGTTAAAACTGCACCAACATGGGCACGCACACAATGCGAACGGGCGGCCAAATCGGTAGCAAGATTCATGAAAATGGTGTCGAAACTCGGTTTGTCAGTCATGTAAAAAATTAAAAAAGCCACAAAGAAATCAATCTTTGTGGCTGCAAAAATACTTTATTAAAAATTAATGTCCGCCAGAAAGTTTCTTATCGAAACTAATTCCTTGCGAGCGCAGTATACCGCTAACTCTCCAGGCGTAAAATGCCAGGTACGAAAAGCAGATAATACCAACAACATAACTGTACTGGATACCGGTAAATTCAGATACTGCTCCCTGGGCCCAGCTAATGATACCGCCGCCCATAATCATCATGATCAGGAAGCTACTTCCCTGACTGGTGTGCTTGCCTAAACCACTTACCGCCAAGGTAAAAATACATGGCCATAAGGTGCTACAGAATAAACCAACGCTGGTAATGGCATAAACACTCACCATGCCTGTTGTAAACATTCCGATTAACAATGCTGTAATACCAATTGCCGAAAAAATCAATAACATTCTGGCCGGGTTTCCTTTACTGGCCATATCCGCAGCAATTAATACCAGAATAATTAAACCATATACATAAAAGGGAGCAAGATCGTGTTTTGCAATTGCGTTAACGCCCAAGAAGATGGCGAAAGCCAGGTAAGGGGCAATAAACCTTAAAACCTTTTGCGTACTTACGTTATCAGTAAACGCCTCAACGGCACCGGTCCAACGTCCAATCATCATGCTGGCCCAATACAATGAAATGTAAGGTGCGATATCCTTGATTTCAAATCCCAGATCTTTTTCCATGTAAGCAGGCAAGTTGCTCGCGGTAGAAACTTCTACACCCACATAAACAAAGATCGCAATCATACCCAGCACCAACTGAGGATATTTGAGTGCAGATCCCTTAATCGATTTAGTATCTTCAGCAACCGCTTCAACCAATGCTGGTCTATCAGGCAATGAAGATAATTTTAAGAAAAGGGCTACGGCAATAAAGGCAACACCTAAAATTAAATACGGAATTTTAACACTCTCAATGCTGATATCGGTAGAAGCCGTTGCAGCCGAACCAAAAATAGCGAAGCTTACAATAAGTGGTCCTATCGTGGTTCCGAAGTTGTTAATACCGCCAGCAAGTGTTAAACGTTGCGAACCTGTTGTAATTGGCCCCAAGGCAATAGCTAATGGATTTGCAACAGTTTGCTGTAACGAAAAGCCGAGCGCCACGATAAACAAGCCGGAAAGCATTAAAGGAAACGAGTGAAGATTTGCCGCTGGATAAAACAATAGTGTACCTAACGCTGAAATCACCAAACCCAGTGCCAACGAATTTTTATAGCCTAGCTTGTTGACAATATCTTGTTTCATTAAAACAGAAATTGCGTTGTAAATTAACGCCCCAACGGTATAAGCAATGTAAAATGCTAGAGAAACCAATTGACTTTCTGCCTGGGATAAATCGAAAGCCTTTTTAAATACAGGAATCAAGATATCATTACTCGCGGCTACGAAGCCCCAAAAAAAGAATACCGTAACGAGGGGAATGAATTGGCCCCACTTGGTTTGCGTTTGTTCTGAACTCATTTTAATAATAGTTTTAGTGGGGCTAAACATAAATAAAAAAAAACGAAAAATTAGTAACTTTTATGCAACCTGCACAATAAAATAAATACCGTATGTTTATGTATAAAATTGCATATTCGCATATTATAAAACAATACAATACATGTTTGAAGCCATATTATTAGGTATTGGGGCAGGGATTATATCGTCGTTTTTAACAGGTCCAGTATTTTTTGCAATGATTAAAACCAGTATAGAAAGAGGCTTCATGGCCGGATTTTCATTGGCTATTGGTGTTATAATTAGTGATGTTATTTTGATTGCCATTGTACTGTTTGGCAGTCAGTTCTTAGAATATCAATCAAGCTTTGATAAATATGTTGGAACAATTGGTGGCGGCTTTCTGCTGGCCGTGGGCATATATTATCTGGTATCGAAAATTAAGGTAAATTATAACAATGCCACTTTGCCAAAGGTGAGCAAGCGTAGTTATGTGCTTAAAGGATTTTTAATGTGCATCCTTACCCCTTCTACATTAATGTTCTGGATTATTGTGAGTGGCATTATCTCTGTAAAGCTGAATAACATGCTCAATGAAAAACTGGTTTGCTTCTTTATTGCGATGGCTACCCAATTAAGCATAGACGGTGCGAAGAGTTATTATTCCAGCCGACTTCGTTATAAGATCAAAGAAGATGCGCTTAAAACCTTAAATAAGATTGCCGGTATTGTAATCATATTTTTTGCTTTCTGGCTGATCTATAAAACATACGTACAGTTTTATGCGTAAAGAACTCACAGTCGTAGCAAGAAGCTATCAATGCTATTAAGTTAAAAATAAAACGAAAATATTGTCATCCTGAGTTTTAATTTGTTTCACAAAGATCAATATGATCCGATAGCTATCGATGACGTAAAATATTCTTGCCGTCCTTCCCGCGCAGGCGGGAATCTTAAAGCGTTGCGCTATTTTTTTGTATTAAGATTCCCTACCGATAGCTATCGGTACAAGCTGGGAATGACGACCGTTCATGTAAAAGATTATAAATAGCGTGTTGCAAAACAACGTCAATAGTAGCGTAGCCGAAGGACAAATATTTTTTGTTTTTATATAGAAAAAAGTCTTCGACTAAGTTTTCTGAGCTTAACTCAATAGCCTTGGAGACGTTACGACTAGATTTAGGTGTAAAAAAAAGAAGTCAAGCTTTAAAAGCTTGACTTCTTTAACATTACAATTTAAGTCCCTTCAGGGATTTAAAAGCTAATAAGCTCTTTGGTTATTTCCTTCTTTCCAGTTAATGAAAGCCTTATTTACCACTTTGTTGCCACCTGGTGTTGGATAGTTTCCTGAGAAATACCAATCGCCTTTGTTCTTCGGACACGCTTCGTGCAAGTTCTCTAAGCTTTGGTAAATCACCTCCACTTCGGCAACGGTGCCTTTTGGCGTGATAATCTCTGCAATTTTCGCCGAAATTTCCTCCGGTGTAAATGGCTTATAAATATCTTTTACATGGTTTACAATTTCTTCTTTTGGCAACAATAACGAAGCTTTACATTTTGCATAAACATCTTCGATAACCTGCCACATTCCACGCTCGGTAAGTAACTGGATTGCGGCATCGAAAGCCACGAACTGCCCCATTCTACTCATATCAATTCCGTAACAATCGGGGTAACGGATTTGAGGCGCCGAAGAAACGATAATAATCTTTTTCGGGTGTAAGCGATCGACAATTTTAATGATGCTTTGTTTTAGCGTAGTTCCGCGAACGATGGAGTCGTCCAGCGCCACTAAGGTATCTTTGTAATTATTTACAATACCATAAGTTGTGTCGTAAACATGGGCCACCATTTCACTTCGATCGGCATCTTGCGTAATGAAAGTTCTTAATTTTACGTCTTTAACCGCAAGCTTTTCAACTCGAGGAGCCATCGAAAGCAGATCATCCAACTGTTCGTCGGTTAATTGCTCTTTTTTCTCTATTAGTGTTTCCTTCTGGTGCCTTCTAACATACTGCTGAACGCCATCAACCATACCAAAAAATGCAACTTCAGCAGTATTTGGTATGAAAGAGAAAACCGTATTTTTCAAATCATAATTAACCCGTTCGAGAATTTTTTCGCTCAGCAAACGACCTAATTGTTTACGTTCGCGGTAAATTTCAACGTCGCTTCCCTTTGAAAAGTAGATGCGCTCGAAAGAGCACGAAAGTCGTTCGGTAGGTTCACGGAATTGCTCCATGCTCACTTCACCGTTTTTCTTGATAATCAGGGCGTGGCCGGGATCGATTTCCTTTACATCTTTAAACTGGATATTGAAAGCGGTTTGTAGCGCTGGTCTTTCTGATGCAGCCACTACAATCTCGTCATCGTAATAGTAATACGCGGGTCTGATACCAGCAGGATCACGCATTACAAACGAGTCGCCATTCCCCACCATTCCGCAAATGGAGTAACCTCCATCCCAGGTTTTGGCCGAGCGACGCAAAATGTTCGCAATATCTAAGTTCTCAGAAATTTTATGTGTAATGGCCACATTATCATGGCCCTCTTTTTTATATTGATCAAAAAGTTCCTGATTTTCATCATCCAAAAAGTGACCAATCTTCTCTAAAACAGTAACCGTGTCGGCTTTCTCTTTTGGATGTTGGCCAAGCTCGTATAGTTGCTCCAATAACTCATCAACATTGGTCATGTTGAAGTTACCAGCAATTACCAGATTTCTGGTCATCCAGTTGTTCTGCCTTAAAAAAGGGTGACAATTTTCGATGCTGTTCTTACCATGTGTACCATAACGCAAATGGCCCAATAAAACTTCGCCGATAAAGCTAACGTTGTTTTTGAGCCATTCTGTATCCTGCATTAACTCAGGCGTGTTTTCTTGTATATCTACAAACTTGTTTTGCACGTATTCGAAAATATCGGCTACTGCATTGGAGGCCATGCTCCGGTACCGGCTTATATACCTACTGCCCGGCTTCATATCCAACTTAATGGTGGCAATACCTGCGCCATCCTGGCCCCGGTTATGCTGTTTTTCCATTAAAAGGTATAATTTGTTAAGGCCGTAAAGTGCTGTCCCGTACTTTTGCTGGTAGTAAGAAAGTGGTTTTAACAGGCGAATAAAAGCGATTCCGCATTCGTGTTTTATCTGATCACTCATTGTGTGTGTTATGAAGCCGCAAAGTTATCCTTTTAAACAATTACAACCTAAACAAAAATGTTTTCTTTTGTCAATAGCGGGTTAATTCTCTCGGTAGCTAACAGTTCTCAGTTTGCAGTGGCCAGTTGGCGATTTTCAGTTCATTGGTGGCATCAAGTCATCCGATGAATATTGGCATATCGCATATATTCATCGGATGACTGCAAATCCGACAATTTAGCAATTCACATTTTCAACGACTTCAGCGCTTGGCCAAAAAAGATAGAGGCATGGGCATTAAACGCTTCGGGATCGCCGCTTGTATAAAACCGCTTGTCGCCATCTTTAGCCAGTTTTTGCTCAATTTCGGGATGCCGCTTAAGATAGTCGATCAGGCTATTGGCTACAATTTCGCCTTGCGTTAAAATTTCAATGTAGTCGGGAAACACGTTCCGCAGCTTTGGCAGTAACAACGGGTAATGCGTACAGGCCAATAAAACGCAATCAATTTCTGCCGATTGCTGCATCAATTGCTCGCAGTATTCGTTAACAAAAAAATCGGCCCCAGGTTGAAGATGGGCATTATTTTCGATTAAAGGCACCCACATGGGACAACTTTGCTGATAAACCTTTAAGTCGGGGAAAAACTTGTTAATCTCCATTAAGTACGATTTGGAATTAACCGTGCCGCGGGTTCCCATTACACCTACATGCTTGCTGGAAGTAAAAGAACCAATAACCTCGGCAGTTGGCCTAATAACGCCCAACACACGCTTATCAGGATACATTGCAGGCAAATCTCGCTGCTGTATGGTGCGCAAAGCTTTCGCCGAAGC
This sequence comes from Pedobacter endophyticus, assembly GCF_015679185.1. Classification (NCBI taxonomy): domain Bacteria; kingdom Pseudomonadati; phylum Bacteroidota; class Sphingobacteriia; order Sphingobacteriales; family Sphingobacteriaceae; genus Pedobacter; species Pedobacter endophyticus. Next base: position 4,809,952 of record NZ_CP064939.1, on the reverse strand, counting down.
TGTATTACAGGCCAGAATAATCAATTCGCAGTCGTTCGCAAAAAGCCATTCAACGCATTCTAAGGTGTATTTGTAAATGGTATCGAATGAATGATCGCCATAGGGCGAACGGGCATTGTCGCCAAGGTAAATATAGTTGTACTGAGGCAGCTTATTGGCAATGGAGCGAAAAACGGTTAAGCCCCCGTAACCGGAATCGAAAATACCTATGTTCGCTTTTGCCTGCATTGCGGTAAAGATATTGTTTTATTGCGAATTGTTGGTAAAATGGTAATCGGCGGTTTGTTTAATCGATTAACCGTTAAATTGTTTAATTGTTTGAACTGGTTAATCGATGCGCTATCAATAGAAACAGACAAGGCGGCTAAAAAACTGTCATCCTCGGATGTCAGTTTTTGAAAAAAAAGGAGTTTGGATGTGTTTTTTCAGGCTGTCATCCTGAGTTTTAATTTTCTAGCGAAAAAATCAATATGAGTGAGATTTTTGAAACGGTCGTCTTTGCGAGGCACGAAGCAATCTATTCTGTAATAAAAATCGCTAATAAGATTGCTTCAATCGATGAAAAATCGATTTCGCAATGACGAAAACGTCAATAGTAGTGCAACGAAGATCCCCAAGCGATGAAACGCAGAACCTTAAACAACCTGCTGCTAAAGAGGGTAAGTCGGTGGGCGGGAACGATGAGACGGAGGTTACAGATGCTTTCCCGAGAAATCCTATCGTGTGGACACATTTCGTTTTCTGCGCTGTCATTCCCGCGCAGGCGGTCCCGAAACTTCGGGATTAATGCTGGGCGCCCAATTTATTGCGCATTAGGATCCCCCTACCGATAGCTATCGGTACAAGCTGAGGATGGCTACCGTTCATGTTAAATAGCCCATAAAACCAAAAAGTGTGTATTTAGCAATCGGACAACGTTATAAGGCGGCTAAAAGCCTTTTAGAGCAATAATAAAAAAAGCGGAACCAAGTTACCTCGATTCCGCTTTATATTTTGCTTAAGCTTGGAGACTCACGACTCCGAACGAAAGACTCAGTACTATTTCTTAGGTGCTGGTTTTGCTGCAGTTGCAGTAATTCCTAACTTAGATTTAACCGCTCCAGTGATGTCCTCACCACCTTCCCAGAAAACCAAGTTGTTACCACCTTGACCGTTTGCGATATCGAAAACGTAAGCTAAGCCTTTTTCTTTTGCTACAGAAGAAATTGCACCTGCAACTTTAGCTTGAATTGGCTGGAATAATTCGCCTTGTTTAGTACCAACCTCTTGCGATGCTTTTGTACGGGCATCTTCAATACGTTTTTGCAAATCTTGCAATGCCTGGCCAGCAGCTTGTAGCTCTTTACCAACTTGCTCTTTGTTTGCTTCGCTTAAGGTTTTTTCTTTTGCCTGGGCAGCAGCTAATTGAGTTTGATATTCTTTAATCATGGCATCAATTTCTGCTTGTTTGCTTTTACCCAAATTCTCTAGTGTAGTTTGTGCCGTTTTTGCTTCAGGAAGGTTTGCAAAAACATCTTCCGAATTAATGTGACCTAACTTTTGTTGCGCACTTGCCATATTCGCTGTAAACAATAATCCTGCTGCTACAAAGAATACGTTAATTAACTTTCTCATCTTTCTATTTTACTTTTTTTTATTTTTCTTGTTTGTTTGTTTTCTCTTAAATTCAAGGCTCGAATATACTAATTATTCGCACTCCCTGGTTTATATCCTAATTTGACGATCACATCATTACTTACATCGTAACTGCTGCTTGCGTAAATCATCATGGTTGCCTCGCTGCTTTTATCGAAAATGAAGTCGAGGTATTTGCCTTTGGCAATTTGCTTAATCGCTTCGGCAACCTTGTCTTGGATGGGTTTGATCAACTTCACCCTGCTTTGGAACAAATCGCCATCGGGCCCAAATTTTTGGCGCTGAAACTCTTTGGCCTGTTTTTCTTTTTCAATAATTTCGTTCTCACGACGTTTGCGCATGTCGTCAGTTAATAAAACCTGATCGGCCTGATAGGCTTTATACATCCGGTCTATCTCCGAAAAATTCTGATCAACCTGCTGTTGCCATTGTTTCGAAGCAACATCTAACTGGTTTAAGGCCGATTTATATTCTGGCAAATGCTTCAGAATATATTCTGTATCTACATAGGCAAACTTTTGGGCAAAAGCGCCGAAAGATGTGCAAATTAGAAATGCAATTAAAAGATATTTTTTCATTTGTGTGTGTGTTTTAACGCATGAAACATCCAGATTCTCTTTTTAATGCCAGATAAAGGCAGATCTTAATGTGTCATCTTGTTGTATTAATAATATAGTTTACTAACCTAAGCTTTCTTTAAACTCTACTTGCAATGATTTATTGCATAATTAATTATTTTTTTACGCTTTATCAATTAAAATCCACCTAATTGTTGTGCAATACTGAAGTGGAACTGACCTTTGTTGGCATCAGGCAAGCCCGGAATGGTATCAAAGCCGTAACCATAATCAATACCTAACAAACCGAAGATAGGTAAAAAGATCCGAGCACCTACACCAACCGATCGACGGATGTTAAAAGGATTAAAGTCGCTGAACCTGTTCCAGGTGTTACCACCCTCGGCAAAGGCCAAAACAAAAGCTGTTGCTTGTTGACTTGCGATTACCGGATAACGTGCTTCTAACACGTATTTTGTATAGATCGGGCTACCCGACTGTTGTGCAATGTTCGGATCGGACCCTACTGGGATGACGGTGTTGTTTGCATAACCACGCATGGCAATTAATTCTGAACCTTGTAAGAAATCGAAGCCTTGCATACCGTCGCCACCGAGTTTGAAACGCTCAAACGCTGATTGACCAACTGCTCTGTTGTATTGACCCAAGAAACCAAATTGCGCCTGTGCCTTAACAACGAGGTTGCCCACAATACGTTGATACCATTGCGAATCGAACTTCCATTTATGATATTCGGTAAAACGATATTTCTCTTTATCTGATGCCGTTGCATAGTTCACTTTGTTAAACAATGAGTATGGCGGCGTTGCCTGAATAGTGAAACGTAAGAACGATCCTGATTTCGGAAAGATTGGCGAATCTCTCGAGTCGCGGCTAATCTCTTGCGATAAGTTTAAGTTATACGATGTACCGGTACTAAACAAGTAACCACCGTAGTTATTTAACACATACTGCTGCAAGTTAACTGCGTGGCTTAACTGGAAATAGTTATCTGGCCAGTTCAACCTTCTACCTAAACTTACGGTAACACCGTTTAAACGGATTTTTTGGTACGACGCATTATCTGAATTTAATCCGTTCGATTGCAATGAGGTGAATGCACTAACACCAAAACTTACCGGTTTTTCGCCACCGAACCAGGGTTGAGAAAATGAGAAACTATACGATTGATAATATTTACCATTCGTTTGTCCACGTAAGCTCAGTTTCTGACCGTCGCCTTTTGGCAATGGCTTGTAGGCTTTTAAGTTAAATAAGTTGCGTAGCGAGAAGTTGTTAAAGGTTAAACCGAGCGTACCGATGATACGGCCACCACCAAAACCTCCCGATAGCTCAATCTGATCTGACGGTTTTTCTTCAACTGCATATTCAATATCTACTGTTCCATCGGCCGGATTAGGGCGTGGGGTCGGAACGGTTTTCGATTCATCGAAGTTACCCAACTGGCCAATCTCGCGAATGGTCCGGATCAAATCACTTTTGTTAAACTTTTGTCCCGGTTTGGTACGAATTTCACGCAAAACCACTTTATCGTTTGTAATCGTATTTCCTTTTAGGGTAATGCGGTTATTGGTAAACTGCGGCCCTTCGTACATGCGAAGCTCAACATCAACCGTATCGCCACGAATGGTTTTTACAGGATCGATGTTAAAGGTTAAATATCCGTTATCGGTGTATAAACTGTTTACATCGCCGCCGTTTTCGCCGCCACCGTTCAGTTTTTTATTCAAACGTTCTTCACTGTAAATATCGCCTCTTTCAATCGTTAATACTTTGTTCAGAATGCTATCGGGATAAATGGCGTTGCCCGCCCAGGTTACGGCACCAACATAGTATTTCTTACCTTCGTAAAGGTCCATGCGAATGTTAACGCGTTTTGTGTTATATTGATAGATGGTATCTTTTAAAAGCGTAGCATCTAAATAACCTTTTTCACGCATTTTATCGATCATCTTAATCTTGTTCTCCTCATACTTCTCTTTTGAGAATTTTCCAGAACCCCAAAAACGCCACCAAGCAAATTGCTTAGGGTTTTTAAGAAATTTTCTGAGTTTTGAAGATTTAAAATCCTTGTTTCCGGTAAAATCGATGTGCTGTACTTTTACTCTCGATCCCTTATCGATATAAGTTTCCAACACCACACTATTTTCGGCATTTGGATCTTTACGGGTTTTGTAATCTATTTTGGTAAAGAAAAAACCTTTATCCAACATGTATTTTTTAATGATGGCCGTTGTGGTGTTGTATAAGTTATCGTTTACAATCTTTCCGGTTTTATCATTTAACTTTTCTTGTATTGCTGTTCTTTGCGATTTGCTGATGCCTTTTAAATCGATTGATGTTAAACGGGGGCGCTCAACCACTTCGATCTCAAAGTAAACAGAATCCTGAACAAACTTTTCGATGTTAATTTTCACATCATCAAACAAGCCCTGTGCCCAAAGGGTTTTAATGGCATCAGAAGTGGCTTCGCCTGGCAGTACCACTTTATCACCTTTGGTAAGTTTAGATAATGTAATCAGTACTTCCTTATCTAAGTATTGCGTTCCGGTTACTACGGTTCCGCCGATAATGTATTCTTTTGGACTAAAATAATCGAGATCTAAGCCTCCAACTTTTAAAGATGGGGATGCCGGGGCCATCCCCGGAGGACGTATTTGAGCAATGGCCGGACTAGCTAAAATAAGTAGGATTAAAACTTGAAATATTCTTTTCATCAAAATAATTTGTTCAGTAATGGCCACAATTTACGATAGTTGAAGAGCAGTTTAATACTCGTTCACGCTGCCTTATCATGGTTTCATTTATCGTATAAAAGTGGTGCTAAGTTAGTTTAAACGCTTGTTAAAAAGTGTTAAAAGAAAAATTAGTTTAGTTGTTCGCTAATTTTGCCAAAACGGCGTTCGCGTTTTTGGAAGTCGACAATGGCCTCAAAAAGATCTTCGCGTCTGAAATCGGGCCATAAAACATCGGTAAAATAAAACTCTGTGTATGCCATTTGCCAAAGGAGGTAATTGCTGATGCGGTGTTCGCCACTTGTTCTGATCATCAGTTCCGGGTCGGGCATATTTACGGTGGTTAGTTTAGATGAAAACAGGTCTTCATCAATATCATCAACAGAAATTGTATCATTTTTAACTTCTGCGGCTATCTTTTTTGCTGCCTCTAAAATTTCCCATTTAGCGCTGTAGCTTAAGGCCAGCGTTAGGGTACATTTTTCGTTGTGTGCAGTTTTGTCCATCGCTTCTTTTAGGTCGTCGATGCACTCTTGTGGAAGCGATGCAATGTTGCCAATGGCATTAAGCCGAATGTTATTTTTGTTGAGGGTTTCGGTTTCCTTGTTTATTGTAGAGATCAGAATCTGCATTAATGCATCAACCTCCTCTTTCGGTCTGTTCCAGTTTTCGGTAGAAAAAGCATAAAGCGTGAGGTATTCAATGCCAACCTCTACGCAACCTTCTACAATATCTTTTACTGACAGTACACCCTGTTCGTGCCCAAAAACCCTCACTTTACCCTGGCCTTTTGCCCATCGGCCATTGCCATCCATGATTACAGCAATGTGCTTTGGCAGGCGCCTATCGTCTATTTGTTCTTTAAATCCCATTAATTATGTCAAAATCAGCTTAAAAGGAATAGCATTTTGAGGATACAAAGGTAAAAGATATGCCAACACTAACAAATAGATAAGTGTCCCTTTTTCTAAAATCTCCTCTTTGGGTGCCGGCATAACCAGTTTGATTAAGAGAAGGATCGGATAAATTGAGCGTATTTTGGCCCTTACCCACAATAACGGGGTTAACGGGATACCTGTTGCTTACGTCGTCAATATAATCGGTTAAGGGGGTTCTATACCCAATTTCGCTAAAAATACTCCAGGTATCTTTATAATTATACCGTAAGCCAACGCCATAAGGAACGGTTAAAACCATGTTGGGATATCCGTTCGGTTGGCCCTCGGTAGCCAACTGATCTAATCGATAAGTTTCTCCGTCGAATTTTACCTTTGGCTTGAAGATTACAACACCTACGCCCGCAAAAATGTACGGTGTAAACTGCCTGGTACCGCCTCCCAATGAATAATTAAAGAAATTAAAATCTACCAGGGCGCTGAGTTCGTTTAATGAAGTTTCGAATGCCAGATTCCGCTCTCTGAAATAAGCATTGTCTGATTTATAATCAAAAGCGGCAACTTCGCCGTAGGTGTAGTTAAGGCGAACGCCCAAATATTGGTTAAAATTACGTTTACCATAAAGGCCGCCGGAAAGACCGCTGATTTTGAGCGGGTTGTTTTGGTTCAGATCGCCCATGTAGCCAGCGCCGCCCGCCATGATACCTACCTCCCAGGTGCCCTCTTGCGCTGTAGAAACCTTGGTGCATACGATAAAAAAAAGAAAAATGGCTACTATTTTGCTTAGCGTCATACTTAATAGTTACGGGTATCAATGCCCCATAATAATTTATTCCTTAACGTAGTTAAGTAGGTTTCATTGTTAAGACGAATGAGATTTATGCAAAAATCGGCTTTTTTTATGGTTATTTTTACTGATCGCTCCACTGTTTCGGTTCTGCTATCGCACGAAACGAGGAATTTCGATTCGCGGGCTTCCACTTCAAACGACAGGCTATTGTCATCGGGCAATACAACGGGCCTTACGTTGAGGTTGTGCGGGGCAATTGGGGTAACTACAAAATTCTCCGAATCGGGATAAATAATCGGCCCGCCGCAGCTTAACGAATACGCTGTTGAGCCGGTTGGGGTAGCAATAATTAATCCGTCGGCCCAATAAGAGTTGATGAATTCGCCGTTCATTGATGCATGAATAATCATCATGGCCGAGTTATCTCTACGGTGGATAGTAATATCGTTTAGTGCAAAGTTTTCTTCGCCAAAAAGGCCGTTATCCGACTCTAATGTAAGTAAAGAACGGATATCTAAAGTATATTGGCCGTGAACGAGGGCTTTTAATGCGGATTCGATTTCGTTTTTATTGATGCTGGCCAAAAATCCCAACCGCCCGAAGTTGATCCCGATTACAGGGATGCCGGAGTTGCGGATCAGCGAAAGTGTATCGAGTAGAGTGCCATCGCCGCCGAGGCTCAGCAATACATCGGCACGTTGTTTTAGCTCTTTATGGTTATGAAAGATTAATGCATTATCCGGAAGCTTGATTTTACCGTTAAGGGAGTTTTTAAACTTGGAGTACAAGACGGGCGAAATTTGATGGGCCGCAAAAAAATCGAAAACCTCCTGCACGTAGGGCAATACCGTATCGTTAAAATCTCTGCCGTAGACTGCAATCCTCATAAATCAGGTTATACATTTAAATAGTTCATAAACGAATCGTATCGTTCCTGCGAACCATCATCAATTTGTGTGTTATTGTAAACTTCTTTAACAAAGTAATCGTAACGTTCAAAAGAAGCCACTAAAGATGAAATTTCTGTTTTGTTTACTTTTAAGGTAATTTCAAGCCGGGTAGAATCTTCAAAAGAACTTACGTATGAGGAAAGAATCTGAGCATTATCGGCTTCAACGATTTGAGAAATGTGCGCCAATGAGTTGTTGCGGTTACTGATCTCGAGCACAATGATGCCCCCGGGCTCGTTTACTGCGTATTGCTCGGCCACCGCATCAATAAGCTTGTTGATTGAAATCAGTCCTAAATAGTTTTTCTGCTGGTCTAAAACCGGGAGTGCGGTTAAGCTGAGCTGGCTCAACAACCTGATGGCATCGTAAGTGTGCGCATCGTTTAACACAAAGGCCTGAAGCAAATTTAACGCCGCATTGCCCAGTGTTGTATTGTGATCTATAATGTTCAGCAAATCATCTTCGGATACTATGCCCACCAAAACTGCGCCATTAACTACGGGCAAGTGCTTTAATTTAAACTCGTTTAAACGATCTAAAGCCTTTTGTACCGTGTCATTGGTTTTTAGTGATGGTATAACATTCGATATGATTTCTTCAGCAAACATTATTTAAGTAAAATTCGATCTAAAAATTTTTCCAGGTAACTATTAAAAATTTCCGGGTGCTCCATCATGGGCGCATGGCCACACTTATCAACCCAGTTTAGTTCTGCATTTGGCAACAATTCGTAAAACTCTTCCGCAACTTCGGGCGGGGTAACTTTATCGTTTTTTCCCCAGATCAGCGAAACAGGGATCGTTATTTTCGATAACTCTTTGGCCATATTGTGGCGAATTGCCGATTTAGCCATCGTTAAAATTCTGATTACACGCGATCTGTCGTTCACCGTTTTAAATACGTCATCTACAAGCTCTTTCGTTGCCGTAGCGGGATCGTAAAAGGTAAATTCGACTTTTTCTTTAATGTAATCGTAGCTTTCCCTACGTGGAAAAGAGCCGCCAAAAGCATTTTCATATAAACCCGAGCTTCCGGTTAATACCAAGGCTTTAACAAACTCCTGATGGGCAACGGTAAAAACTAGACCAACATGCCCGCCGAGCGAGTTGCCAATCAGTACTACGCTATTTAATCCCTTAAATTTCAGAAAACGGTGAACATATCTGGAGAGCGCCTTAACACCGAGTGTCAAAATAGGCAATTCGTATATTGGTAAAATGGGGACTACAACATGATAGCGATCTTTAAATTGCTCAATTACCCGTTCCCAGTTGCTCAATTCGCCCATAAGGCCATGTAGCAATACCAGCGTTTCGCCTGCTCCAGCTTCTATGTATTTAAATCCGTCTTCTTCAATTATCTGGTATGTCATATATATTATAGATGGTATGGTGCACTAAGTTAGTAGAGTAAAATTAAATTTTTGCATTTATGTGCCATTTTTCTGAAATAAAATCGAAAACGGTATAAAAACGCTGTTAGCAGTTGCACAAGACAGTTTGCAGTTGGCAGTTGACAATTTGCAGTTGACAGTTTGCAGTTGCCAGTTTGCAATTAGCAAAACCCCTTGCCTAGCTTTAGTCTTTCCGCTTTAGTCTTTTAGCTTTTAGCTTTAATCTTTGCTAGAAGGGATGCCTTTGGCACAGCTTTAAGCTAATTTTTCTTTCACAAGCTCTGCAATCAGTTTACCATCGGCCTTACCGGCAAGTGCTTTATTTGCCATACCCATCACCTTGCCCATATCTTTAACCGATGTGGCACCAGATTGTTTGATAACGTCGCCAATTATCGCCGCTACCTCTTCCCTATCTAACTGTTTGGGCAAAAACCGGTTAATTACAGCAATCTCTTCTTCTTCAACCTGAAACAGGTCTTCGCGGTTTTGAGATTTGTAAATATCGGCTGACTCGCGACGCTGCTTAATCAGTTTCTGCAATATCTTTAACTCGGTTTCTTCTGTGATCTCATCAGATGATCCTTTTTCGGTTTTAGCCAGCAACAAAGCGGCCTTAATTGCTCTTAAGCCCCTTAATTGCGCATTGTCTTTAGCCAACATGGCTTTCTTAATTTCTTGATCTATTGTATTTGATATCATAACCCCGAACCCCTAAAGGGGCTTCCCTTTTAGTTTAAATTATATATGTCTATCCCCTTTTTACCCCTTTCAGGGGGTCAGGGAGTTCTATTAATTATAGTAGCTGTTGCCTGCACGGTAGGCATAATAAGCATATCGTTAATGTTTACATGTTTTGGTCTGCTCACCACATACCAGATTGCGTCGGCAATGTCGTCGGCAATTAACGGTTCGAGGTTTTCGTACACTTTTTTTGCCCGGTCTTCGTCGCCCTTGAAACGCACCACAGAAAATTCTGTTTCTACCATTCCCGGGTTAATCTCCGTAACCTTAATGCCATGAGGCAAAAGATCGATCCGCATGCCTTTGCTTAGCGCATCAACCGCATGTTTGCTTGCACAATATACATTTCCGTTGGGATAAACTTCTTTTCCCGCAATTGAACCGATGTTAACGATGTGGCCCGATTGATGTGGAATCATCCAGTTGGACACAATTTTGGTTACATACAACAGTCCCTTCACGTTGGTATCAATCATCGTGTCCCAATCATTGATATTCCCTTTGTCAATTGGATCCAAACCCTGACTCAGTCCGGCATTGTTTACCAAAACATCAACTTTTTTCCATTCTTCGGGAAGTGCTTCAAGCGCAGCAGACAAGTTTTCATTATGGCGAACATCGGCCACAATCTGCTTAATTTCTATTCCATACTTGGCCGTAAGATGATGCGCTATTTTTTCCAATCTGTCTTCGCGTCGGGCAAGCAGAACGAGTTGATAACCTTGTTGAGCAAAGATATGTGCACAAGCCTCGCCAATACCAGAGGTTGCACCTGTAATTAATGCAATTTTAGACATGTTTATGAATTTAAGTCCTTGGCGGGATGAAAGTCTAGCTTACCTTCATAATCTACCAACCTGGGCAAAGGTAAGTTTTTTTGAATTGTACGGCTATTGAAAAATCAAACTGAAGGTTAATTGACGTAATTTCAACTTATCAATCGGGTTGGCGAACGCCGTATTATCGTGTAAAAGCAGGTCGTTTGTTGAATAGGCGAGTTTTATCTCTGGCGACATTTTGAAGTACTCGAAATATAGATCGAAGCCGATGCCCGTTTCGTAGGAAAGGAAATTCCTGCGGTTTTTAACGAACTTGTTGATTGCCGATTCGCCCTCATCGAACGTTTTCTTCTTTGAGGCAATGTCGATAGAGTATTTTACACCGCCGAGCCAGTAAGCCCTGAAGTTGTTTAATCGATTCGATTTTACCTTTAAACCTACAGGAAACTCGAACATGGTGGCCTGCACTTTTTTATCTACCTGGGTTTCGAAGTTCCGAGTTTGGCCATTGCCAACGTTTAAAGGCGCCATTGGCTCATATTGGTAGCTAACCAACCTGTCGCTAAAAATTAATGATGGTGTGGTTCTAAAATCGAAGTTTTCTGCAATTCGTCTGTTAATTACAAAACCGAGGCCAAAACCTTGAGATGGGGGACTCGAAATGGCATTGATCGGACCAGTAACGGGCAACCCGCCCAGACTGGAATCGTAAGTAACGCCCAACGAGTTGGGTATTTCGTAAAAAGGCGCACGCCAGTTTTCCTTTTTTAAAATTTTATACTCGGCAGAGATGTATTGAAAATTAAACCCGAAACTCCAATCTTCGTCATCAATACCTCCGCCCCAGTTTTGGGCAAACGAAATATTGGTAACAATAAGCAGAGAAAGAATAAGGCTTATTTTTTTTATCATTTAGTACCGACGTATATTGAACTTATTCCAAACGTTAAAATTCTTTGTTTGGTACTTTTAAAACCAACTTTCTCCATTAGCGCAGTAAAATCCCTTCCATCAGGAAAGGCAGCAACCGATTCGGGCAAGTAGCTGTATGCCCGGGCATCTTTCGAAAAAAGTTTCCCAAAAAATGGCGTTACGTGCGAAAAATAAAAGTTGTATAACTGTTTTACAGGAAAAACCCTTGGCTTCGAAAACTCTAAGATCACCATTTTACCGTTCGGTTTTAAAACCCGGTACATGTCTGCCAAACCTTTCTCGAGGTTTTCGAAATTGCGTACGCCGTATGCGCAGGTTATGGCATCGAAGGTACTATCCCCAAAATGCAATCCTTCCGAATCGCCAACCTGAACGGTGAACACTTCATTCAAGCTGCGCTCGTTGATTTTTTTCTTTGCCACTTCTAGCATTCCTTCTGAAATATCGACACCAATTACCTGCTCTGGATGAAGTTTTTTTATGGCCTCAAACGCGAAATCGCCGGTGCCGGTGGCAACATCCAGCAAATGCCTCGGCTGGATAGAAACGAGCTCCTTAATCGCTTTTTTACGCCACAATACATCGATTCCGAGCGAGAGAAAATGATTTAAAAAATCGTAAGTGCCCGAAATATTGTTGAACATGGTAGCAACCTGCTCTTTTTTGGTTGTATCTTCTACCTGATATGGGGTGATATTTTGATTCATGATATACGGCAAAGATAGGGAAAAAGTCGGGAGTCTTGAGTCTTGAGTCCAGAGTCTTTAGTCATGAGTCTCTGAGTCAGGGGTCGGAAAGCCTGAAGAGAGTCCGAAGTCCTGAGTCCGAAAGTCGGGAGTTTAGGGAACAGTAAATAGTCGGGAAGTCGGGGAGTCAGAAAGTCCGAAGTCTGGGTATATAAAGAAATAGAGTCCGAAAGTCGGGAGTTTAGAGAGCAGAAAGGGAAAGAGTCGTAAAGTCGGGGGGCTTTAGTCAAGAGTCCAAAGCCGGAAAGCAGGAAGTGTCACTGACATGGATTAATTTCTAATAAATTTTAAACAGTTTCGATTAATAGCTAACTTGCTTCGCTTTTTTTAAAGGACTTCGGACTTCGGACTTCGGACTTCGGACTTCGGACTTCGGACTTCGGACTTCGGACTTCGGACTTCGGACTTCGGACTTCGGACTCAAAACCTTACCTTTGCAATATGGTTATCAAGACGGCAACTTTTGTTTGCAGCAACACCCAAATTTCGGCGTTACCGCCGCCCGTATTGCCCGAGTATGCCTTTATTGGCCGCTCTAACGTTGGCAAGTCATCGCTAATTAATATGCTGGTAAATCAACATGGATTGGCTAAAACTTCGCAACGCCCGGGTAAAACCCAGTTAATTAATCACTTTTTAATTAACGAAGGCTGGTATATTGTCGATTTGCCCGGTTACGGATACGCCAAAGTATCGAAAACAAGTAGAGAAAAATGGGAAAAATTTATCAGGGCCTATATTACCAAAAGAGAAAGCCTGCAATGTGTTTTTGTGCTGATCGACAGCCGTTTAGAGCCGCAGCAGATCGACATTGAGTTTTGCTACTGGCTGGGCGAAAAGCAAATTCCTTTCAGCTTGATTTTCACCAAAGCCGACAAACAAGGAATGACAACCACTCAAAAAAATGTGGCCGCTTTTAAAAAGAAGTTGGGCGAGTTTTTTGAGGAAATCCCTTCTACCTTTATCACGTCGGCCGAAAAAGGAAATGGTAAGGACGATGTTTTGGAATTCATTTCGGAAGTAAATAAAGATTTCGCCATGCCGACGGATTATAAAAGATTTTAGTTCAAAACAAATTACCAATAGTCAAATCACCAATAGTCAATTTGCAATTAGCAAACATTTGCAAAAGGCAAATTTTCATTATTTCGGCTCTTTACAGGGTCTGAAAATTGGTTATTGTCCCTTGATTATTAGATTTATACAGTTAACCCTGTTATTTAAAATGAAAAAATACTTTTCACTCGTATTATTCGCTCACTCGGTTTTTGCTTTGCCGTTTGCCATGATTGGATTTTTTTTAGGTGTAACCACAACCGAAAATCCTTTCTCGTGGTATAAACTCATCCTGGTTTTATTATGTATGGTTTTTGCCCGTAATTCGGCCATGGCGTTTAATCGTTATTTGGATAGAAATATCGATGCCAAAAATCCACGTACAAAAATGCGGGATATTCCGGCTGGTAAAGTTTCGGCCAACGAAGCATTAATCTTCGTCATCGCAAACTGCATCTTATTCGCAATTACCACCTACTTTATTAATCCACTTTGCTTTTATTTATCGCCGGTGGCCTTATTTGTGGTGTTGTTTTATAGCTATACAAAAAGGTTTACTGCGCTTTGCCACCTGGTTTTGGGCCTTGGACTATCGCTTGCGCCGATTGGAGCATATATTGCCGTAACCGGACATTTTGCACTTGTGCCCGTGCTTTACTCGTTAACGGTTTTGTTTTGGGTAAGCGGCTTCGATATTATTTACGCCTTACAAGATGAAGATTTTGATCGCGAAGAAAAATTACATTCCATCCCTTCGGCCCTTGGCATCAAAAATGCATTGCGGGTTTCGGTGTTGCTGCATGTGCTTTCGGCAGCCTGTGTAATTTTGCCCGTCTTTTTTACCGAATTTAGCTGGGTTTACTATTTGGGAATTGTGTTCTTCTGCTCGATGTTGATTTATCAGCACCTGCTTGTAAAACCAAACGATATCAGCAAGGTTAACCGGGCCTTTCAAACGTTAAATGGCTATGCATCTGTTGTATTTGCCATTTGCTTTTTAATTGATGCCTACATTAGAAATAAATGAGAGAATTTTGAATGATTTAATCAGAGGATGCATAATAAATGATTGAATTTTTGAATTGGAGAATTAGTATTATGCCGTATCATTCACTCACTAAATAAAAAATTATGATTATAGAAAAGAAAACCAGAACATATATTCCGCAAGATTTAAAAATTACCTGGGAAAGCTTAGAACCAATATTTACCGAACTTCAAAACCGTCCGATCACCAGTCTCGACGAATTGGAGCAGTGGTTAAAAGATCGCTCGGAGTTGGAAGCGGCCCTCGAAGAAGATTTCGCCTGGCGGTATATCAAAATGAGCTGCGACACAGCGAACGAAGAACTGGTTAAAAGCTTTCAGTACTTTGCTGAGGAAATAGAGCCGAAGATTTCGCCCCTGTCAAACGAACTGAACAAAAAATTTGTAGAAAGTAGTTTTATGGACGATTTAGACAAAGAGAAATTCTTTGTTTACAGCAGGGCAATTAAAAAGGCGCTTGAAATTTACCGCGAGGAAAACATCGACCTCTTTACGCAGCTACAGGTTAAACAACAAAAATACCAGGCCATTACGGGCGCCATGAGCGTGGAGATAAACGGTCAGGAATATACGCTTGAGCAGGCATCAATCTTTATCAAAGATTTAAACCGCGAAGTTCGCGAAAATGCATGGAGAACCATTCAGCAACGCCGTTTAATTGACAAGGATAACTTAAACATCTTGTTTGATGAGCTAATTAAGTTGCGCCATCAGGTTGCATTAAACGCTGGCTTTGAAAACTATCGCGATTACATGTTCCAGTCGCTGGGCCGTTTCGATTATACGCCACAAGATTGCTACGATTTTGCCAATGCAATAGAAAAAGAAATTGTTCCGATATTGAAAGAACAAGCCGAAAAACGTGGTGAAGCTTTAGGCCTGGCAACATTAAAGCCATGGGATTTGGAGGTGAGTATAAGTGGAAAGCCCGCTTTAAAGCCTTTTAACAACGGCGAAGAACTTATTGACAAAAGCATTGCATGTTTTAACGCAATTGACGAAAAACTGGGCATAAAACTGGCCACCATGAAGGCAAACAACCTTTTCGATGTTGAGAGCAGAAAGGGCAAGGCACCAGGCGGTTATAATTACCCATTGGCAGAAACCGGAGCACCATTTATCTTTATGAACTCGGCCAATTCGCTTCGCGATTTAACCACAATGGTTCACGAAGGCGGTCATGCCATTCACACTTTTCTTACAGCAAACCTCGAGTTGAACGACTTTAAACATTGCCCATCGGAAGTGGCGGAACTGGCCTCAATGAGCATGGAATTGATTTCTATGGATAGCTGGGATGTTTACTTCGATAATGAGGAAGATTTAATCCGTGCGAAGAAAGAACAGCTGGCCGATGTGTTGAAAACCCTGCCCTGGGTTGCTGTTATCGATCAATACCAACATTGGATTTATACCAATCCTGAGCACACCGCGGCCGACAGGGAAGAAACATTTAAACAAATTTACAACAGGTTTGGCGCCGGCTTTGCAGACTGGACAGATCTGGAGCAGCAATTCGGTAACGTTTGGCAAAAGCAATTGCATTTGTTTGAGGTGCCGTTTTACTACATTGAATATGCTATTGCGCAGCTTGGTGCAATTGCCGTGTGGAAAAATTATAAGGAAAACCCTGCCAAAGCGTTAGATCAATATTTGGAGGCACTTTCGTTAGGCTACACAAAACCTATGAACGAAATTTACGAAACCGCAGGAATTAAGTTTGATTTTAGCGCTGATTATGTGAGCGAACTGGCTCAATTTGTAAAAGACGAATTGGAGAAACTGGGTTAAGAAAGCTGAAAGACCAAAGACCAAAGCAAAAAGTTTGATGTTTTATAAAAAGTCAGGAGTGAGGAAGCCCGCAGTTTGAAAGTAGCAAAAGGCTAGAAAATCATAAAATTTTAAGCATAAATTATTTATAGCTTGTCACGTTGAGCTCAGCCTGTACTGAGCTTGCCGAACGTATCGAAACGCTTTGTACTAAGGGTCTTCGACAGGCTACCATTGACGTTTTTATGCACTTCGCTCTTTTATAAGGCTATACATGAACGGTCGTCATCCCCAGCTGGACTGGGGATCTTAATGCTAAGGCTTTAATCCCGAAGCTTCGGGACCGCCTGTTCGGGATCCGATAGCTATCGGATGACGAACGGGCGAAATAACTAAGCGATATCTTCGTTTTTGCCCTTCGTTCTCATAATTACGAACATCACCAACACAGATATCAAAATCATCACCAGATAGCTAAAACTCAAATTCTGCTCATCCTTGGCAGGAAACAGATTAACTACACCATAACTCAGAAATGAAACAATAACATACGTAATTCCGCCCGTTAAACCACCAGCAATGCCCGCATTTTTAGGAAACTTGCTTAAACAAAAAGTAAAGTAATTATTAAATGTAAAACCTGCACAAACATGAATGATAAAGGCAAAACCAATTAACGAGGCGAGGTTGGAAACAAATCTCAAACTAATTATCATCACAATTACAAAACCCATTTGGATAATTGAGTTCATCATCAACCGCCTAAAAAAAGGCTTATTTATAGTTGCTTTTCCAATAAAACCACCAACCATCCACGCAAAACCCAAAACTAAGGAGCTATAACCGGCAATAATTGGCGAATATTTCAGTTCATGTTCAATGATAAATGGGCCCGTCATGTTATAAACCATCACCATGCAATACGCCAACCCAAGCATTACAATTCCCAACGTAAAGCTTGGTGTCTTAATCATATCAATATAAATGCCCGTAATCTTTTTGAGTTGAAAATCGGTGAAATGCTTTAACGTTTCGCCGCTGAAAATAAATTCGAGCAGGGCAAAAACAAGTGCGAAGCCCGCCAGGAAGTAAAAGTTAGATTCCCAGCCAAACATAGTTTGCAGATAGCCGCCAACAAAAGGTGCAATAATCGGTCCTGTAGACCAAATGATGGAAAACAGGCTGAGGTAGTGTTTTAACTTATCGCCCGAAAAAAGATCGACGAAATACGCCCTTTTTGCCACCACAATGCCACCAACAGATAAACCATGAATGATTCGCATCAAATAAATAAGATAAATATTATGCGTTACGGCAATAACGAGACTCGCCCCGGCAAAAATGAGCAGTGCATATAAACAGATCTTGTAGCGCCCAAAACTATCGAGCAGGCTACCGACAAACAACTGAGCCACTCCATAACTGATTAAAAAAATGCTCAACGTAAGTTGCACCTGAACATTGCTCACATTCATTTTGGCCGCCATTGTTGGAAGCGATGGAATATAAATATCGGTAGCAAAGCCAGAAAGTGGAATGAGTGCGAATGCTAACACGGTGGCTATACCGAGATTTTTCTCTTTAATAGCCGTTGTTTTTATTGGTAGTGATGTCATTTTAACGATAGGAATTTAGAAGCTCCATTATCAAGGAGCTGCCTTTTTTAATAGCGCTGGCAAAAGTAGCATTTTAAAGAGTAGGCGAAATAACGAATGCTAAATAAACACAAACGGATTACATTACTATCTTTATTTTACTTTAATCTGAATTCGATAATTATTTTTGAATTCGTACGGTCGCTCCGTATGAACGGTCGTCATCGCCAGAGGTCAGTTTAAGAAAAACAAAGGAGTTAGAATGACAGTTCTTTCCAGCAATCGTCATTTCGACCGAAGCGGAGAAATCTTTGAACTCAACATCGAAAAATAGTTCAAAGATTTCTTGGTTCCGCTACCGGTGAAAAATCGGTACAAGTGTACTACAGTCGAAAATACAATCGAATCTGAGAATCTGTCAACGGTAGCTTGACTGAAATCTTAATGCATAAAAATATGTATTGCATAATCCTGTACGTACGGTACCACCAGCGCAGGAATGGCGTGGTGGTTTGAGAGGCGATGACAGTAAACTGTTCGTTGAAACAATAATTCTACTTGGTTTTTAAATTAATCCCAACAACCAACATTGGATTAAAATTTTGGTGTAATGAAATTAATATCACGGTTTAAACGTTTTTAACTGATATTTTTATAAGTTTGGTGAATACAACAAGCAACAAAAATGTTCGAAAAGCTATTTAGAAAGAAATCTATTTCCAAGATATTAAAAGATGCAGCAAGCGGATATGGCGATCATGATAACACGCTACATAAAACTTTGGGTGTACGCGACTTAACAGCTTTTGGTATTGCCGCAATAATCGGCGCTGGCATTTTCAGCACCATTGGCAAGGCAAGTGCAGACGGGGGGCCGGCAGTTATTTTTTTGTTTATTTTCACCGCCGTTGCCTGTAGCTTTGCTGCTTTTGCCTACGCAGAATTTGCTTCTATGGTTCCGGTTTCGGGCAGTGCCTACACCTACTCCTACGTGGCCTTCGGCGAATTAATTGCCTGGATAATCGGCTGGTCGCTCATTATGGAGTATTCAATCGGCAACATAACCGTGGCTATCTCCTGGTCTGACTATTTTACGGGTCTCTTATCCACCATAAAAATACCCTTTCTCGGCATCGATGGCATTCATGTGCCCGATTGGGCAACAATGGATTATTTAAGCGCCTATAACGGGCACAAGCATGCTGAAGCGTTGCTTGCAGCAGGCAAAAACCTAACCGACTTAGACTCGGCTACTGCCCTGGCCAACAATGCATGGCTTACTGCTCCCCAAATCGGTGGCTTCCACTTGGTGGCCGATCTTCCGGCGTTGGGCATTATTATCTTAATCACCTGGCTAATTTATCGCGGAATGAAAGAAAGCCGCAATGCCAGTAATGCAATGGTAGTAGTTAAATTAGCGGTTATTTTGTTGGTTTTGGCTGTCGGAATTTTCTATGTTGACACCAAAAACTGGGATCCATTTGCTCCGAACGGCGTATCGGGAATACTAAAGGGCGTATCGGCTGTATTTTTCGCCTACATCGGTTTCGATGCGATCTCTACAACCGCCGAAGAATGTAAAAACCCACAACGCGATTTGCCCCGCGGGATGATGTGGGCCATTGTTATCTGTACGATTTTATACGTGGCCATTGCCCTTGTTTTAACCGGGATTGTTAAATCGGATACTTTAGCCGTTGGCGATCCGCTGGCTTTTGTTTTTGATCAGATTGATTTGAAATTGATGAGTGGAATCATTGCTGTAAGTGCTGTTTTCGCTATGGCCAGTGTGCTTTTGGTTTTCCAAATGGGCCAGCCACGCATCTGGATGAGCATGAGTCGCGATGGTTTATTGCCCAAATCATTTTCAAAGATCCATCCAAAATATAAAACGCCTTCCTTCGCAACAATCGTTGTAGGTTTTGTGGTTGCCGTTCCATCGTTGTTTATGAACCTAACTATTGTAACCGACCTTTGTTCTATCGGAACGTTGTTTGCCTTTGTATTGGTTTGCGCTGGCGTTTTGGTACTTCAAAACCGTCCCGATGTGCAACGCGGTAAGTTTAAAATTCCGTACGTTAATAGTAAGCTCATTGTGCCTGTTGCGTTTGTTTTAGCACTTGTATTCGCCTTTACGCAGTACGGAAAAGAAACCAAAGCTTTCTTTTTCAATACGCCAAAAACCATCGAAACGGTAACCTTCGTTACTTCGTTAAGCGGCGATGAACTGAGGATTGTTAAAGAAGAAATTGTTAAAGATTCGGCACCACAAATTATACTTGCAGAAAAGGTGGATGCAGAATCGTACCTGAGCAGCCTGCCAGCCGATCGTTATGAGCAGTTTATTTCAGCTTCGAAGGTATCGATCGACAAAAAGTACGAAAGCGGTTGGAAATTGTTTCAACACAAAATTCCGATGTGGATCTTTTTGATTATCTGCGTGGTAATCTGTTATTACTGTGTAACCAAAAACCTGTCCCTGATACCTGTTTTGGGCCTGATTAGCTGCTTGTATATGATGTGCGAGCTCGGAATTTCAAACTGGATCGGTTTCGGCATCTGGTTGGTGGTAGGGCTTATTGTTTACTTTGCCTACGGCTATAGGCATAGCAAATTGGCACAGGTGCAAAGTTAATTGAAGTTAGCGTTCCATCGCTTGGAGATCCTTCACTGCCCGTCCCGATGCTAGTAAGTTAAGGATAAAATAAAAAATATTGTCATCCTGAGCATTTCGACTACGCTCAATACAGGCTCAGTCGAAGGACAGATATTTTTTATTTTATCCTATAGAAGAAGTCTTCGACTCCACTCACACTGACAGCTCATTGGCTAAACTTAAAAGCATTTTTTCGTTCGGTCAGTAAGGCGGGCGTAGGATGACAGCAGGTGTTTCCACCGACCAAACTAAAATGCCTTACTTTTTCCCAATAAACGCCAAAGCGGTAATCATCACCAGTCCCAGGCCCGAAGCAATCATATAACTATTCGCATGGTCCAGCTCATAAATTTTAGCCGCCGGACCTGCAATAAAAAGGCAAATACCTAATATTAGAATCGCAATCCTCATGCGTTAAACGGGCAATCTATTTAGTTCGATGTCGTCTGGCGTTACAAAAATCAGTGGCACTTTTTCAACATCTACATAACTGCTATCCAAGCCAAAACTTCTCTCCTCTGACAAGCTCATTTTTTTCAAAATGAAATAATAATCCATTACAGTACGCTCATAAAAGCTCAGCTTTGCAAACTTCGAGAGATGTTTCTCCAGCAGTACGAATCTGAAATCGCCTGCAATTTTATGCCTGTTTAAAGAAGGGTACTGGCTTGTAATGTCTATTTCGCCGTTTTTCACCAGTTCCTCAACCACTTTGCGGTAAAGCAGGTTTACCCGCTGTTCTACCCTGAAACCCAACCTAAAATCTACACGAATCAGTTTCCCCGGTATCAAAAATTCTACCTTGTAATCTAACGTATAAGGTTCGTCCATCACATCAACGTGAACCAGCCAATAAACATCCGCACGCTTGGGTTCTTTCTGAATAATGGAGTAAATAATTTTCGATTCAATTTCTGTCTTAAAATTGGCGCTGGTTAAATAAACCAGTTGCGAGCAATATTTTGGAACAGCCTCATCGTTGCTCAATTCGCTCAAAACAGGGTAGTAATCTTCAATTTCGACGTATTTTACAAAACGGTTTTTGATTTTGCGAGAATTGTACCAGGTCCACATTACGCTCAACAACCCACAGCCAATCAATAATGTTACCCAGCCTCCGTGTATAAATTTAAATAGGTTACCCGCTAAAAACGCCAACTCGATTGCGCCGTAAATGACAACGAAAATTATGATCAGATACTTTGGAAATTTCTTTCTGAGCATGTAAACAGCCACTAAAACCGTTGTCATTAAAAAGGTAAGGTTGATGGCGAGACCGTACGCACCCTCCATATTATCGGACTTTTTAAAGATCAAAACGATAATAATACAGCCTATACAAAGTAACCAGTTTATTGATGGAACATACAACTGCCCTTTTTGTACACTTGGGTAGTTAATTCTAACTTTCGGCCATAAATTTAAGCGAACCGCCTCTGAAATCAGCGTAAACGAACCTGAAATCATCGCTTGCGACGCGATTACCGCAGCCGCAGTAGCGAGGCCAACCATGTACAATACCATACCGGGAGGCACCAGCTCGAAGAATGGATTTACCAGGTGCGGATCATAATTTGGATTTTTTAAAACCCAGGCACCCTGCCCTAAATAATTGAATATGAGCATCAATTTCACGAAAATCCAACTGATTCTGATATTCTGCCTGCCGCAATGGCCTAAATCCGAATAGAGTGCTTCCGCTCCGGTGGTACATAGAAAAACACCCCCTAATATGGCCAATGCGCCGGGGTTGGTTACCAACAAATGAATGGCGTAGTAGGGGTTTAATGCCCTGAAAATCGATGGGTCGTGAATAATTTGTCCCAAACCCGAAACGCCCAATGCAGCAAACCACAGGAACATAATCGGGCCGAAAAGCTTCCCGACCAAATTGGTACCAAATTGTTGAATGATAAACAATAACGCTATAATAGTGAGCACAATTGGAAGGACCTGAACGGTGGGAAACTTAAGCTTTAGCCCTTCAATAGCCGATGTAACGGTGATACTTGGGGTAATCATCCCATCGGCCAAAAGCGCTGCACCGCCTATAATTGCCGGTATAACGAGCCATTTCGCTTTCTTTCTTACCAACGAATAAAGCGAGAAAATTCCGCCCTCACCTTTGTTATCAGCACGCAACGTAATCATTACGTATTTTATCGTCGTTTGAAGGGTAAGCGTCCAAATAACACACGATAATGCTCCCAAAACCAGATCCGGATTGATGTACGAACCACCTCCCCCGCCTTTTTCCGCTATTTCTTTTGCAGTTTTAAAAATTGCTTTTAAGGTGTATAAAGGTGAAGTACCGATATCGCCGAAAACAATCCCCAAACTAACCAGTACTCCTCCGGCCGTTAGGGCGTTGACATTTTTATGATTTGACACGTCGTTATTATTTATGCGGCAAATGTAAAAAACTCTAACAAATTAACAACCAAATTATTGTGTATTTTCACACTTTGCAAAAACAAAAATTATTGTTAAATTGTGTTAAAATATGGCTTTTAAACAAAATGTTTAATTTCTTTGTTATAAATTAATACATTTGCTTTACCAATTTGATGAAACTCTACAAAAGAATAACGTTGCTCACCAAACTACTATACATTATGTGTATGGTTTTGTTGTGCAGCGCAAATTCTTGGGCTCAACAAACTGATAGCATTCACATTAGCTTAAAAAACAGAAGCAAAAAGATCAGCCGAATTCCTGAAATCAAAGCAAACATTCAGCCTTATCGGCCACTTTACATGTCTATCGGCGGAGCCGGGATGTTTAATACCTATTCATCTGCCAGTAAAGGCAATACCGTTGCGGCGGCTAAAGACAAATTGCTCACTATTGTAAAAATTTATCCAAACCCGGTTGAAGACCAATTGAACGTAATCTTGTCCATTGGTAAAGATAATGTACAAACCACAATAAAAATTATCGATTTACTGGGCAATGAAGTGGTTACCTTGCTCAATGAAAGGCTGAATGCCGGCGAACAAACCAAAACCTTCACCATGCCGAGCAGGGTAAACCCGGGTATTTACTTTTTAAGGGTAATGGCCGGCCCTGAAAGCCAGGTAAAGCGAATCTCGGTTTTATAACATCAATTTCTTTTTTATTTTTGAAACGGTATGGACACGTTGGTTAACTGTTGCATACTGCCAAGGTAATTGTAAGCCTGTTTAAAATGGTTAACCATTGCATTCAATTACCCATCGGTAATTAGCCGATTAAACAATTAACCCATATTTAAATGAAAATCATCGCCATAGGCCGCAACTACGCCGAACACGCCAAGGAACTGAACAATCCCGTTCCGACAACGCCTGTAATTTTTATGAAGCCCGACACGGCTTTACTAAAAGACAACAAACCTTTTTATCTGCCCGATTTCTCGAGCGAAATCCATTACGAACTGGAAGTGGTTTTAAAAGTTTGCAAAGAAGGTAAGCACATTGCGGAGAAATTTGCATCGAATTATTTTGATGAAGTTGGCCTCGGAATAGATTTCACCGCCCGTGATATTCAAGGCAAACACAAAGAAAAAGGACTTCCGTGGGAGCTTGCCAAGGCTTTCGATCACTCGGCGCCGATAAGCATCTTTTTGCCGAAAAACGATTTCGAGAATCTTTACGACTTAAACTTCGAGCTAAAAATAAATGGCGAAACTCGCCAGCAAGGGCACACTAAAAATTTGTTGTTCTCGTTCGAGAAAATAATAAGCTTCGTTTCTCAATACATTACCTTAAAAAAAGGCGATCTCATTTTCACCGGAACACCGGAAGGGGTTGGAAAAATAAATCAGGGCGATAAGCTCGAAGCATCGCTTGAGGGAAGACAGCTGTTAAATTTTGAAGTAAAATAACGAATGATAAAACGACAAATCCACCATACATTTAAAATCATCCTTTGCCTTTATTTTTTACTAATTACCAGCCACGTTACGGCACAACAAATATTTACTGACAATAAATATCCAATTACCGATTTTCGGCAGCCGTTGGGCATTACGCCCCCTGCCCTGGCGGGATCATTTGGCGAAATTCGCGGTAATCACTTTCACTCGGGAATAGATTTTAGAACCAATCAACGCGAAGGATATCCAGTTTACGCTGTTGCCGATGGCTACGTTTCGAGGTTGAGGGTTCAAAACAGTGGATTTGGCCAGGCACTTTACATCAACCACCCCAACGGTTATACCTCCGTTTACGGTCATTTGCAACGCTTTGCACCAAAAATAGCCACCATTGTTAAAAATCTTGAATATGAGAAAAAAACATTCGAGCTTGATGACTTTCCCGATGCGGCGTTAATTCCGGTGCGCAAGGGTGAAATCATTGCCTGGTCGGGCAATAGGGGAAGCTCTGGCGGCCCACATTTGCACTTCGAAATCAGGGACACGAAGACCGAAGAAACCATTAACCCGCAATTTTTCGGAATCAACATTCCCGATAATATTCCTCCGGTTATTCATGGGCTTTATGTTTATAGGTTAAACGGACAAGTTTTTAACGAATCGATTTCGAAACAGGCAATCGGCATATCGGGCGCAAATGGTAATTACAAAACGCTGGCCCCCGTAAGTTTAACTGGCGAAGTAGGTTTCGGAATTGTGGTAACCGATCGTCATAATGGCCTGTCGGGAACCAACGGTGTATACTCCATCCAGCTGGAGGTAGATGGAAAAATGGTTTATACCTCTGCCCTCGAACGCTTTGCTTTTGAAAACAGCAAGGCCATTAATTCGCACATCGATTACCCCACTTATTTAAACACAAAAAGGAGCATCCAGAAAAGTTTTGTTGATCCGGGAAACCCGCTAAAAATTTATAGCGGATTGATAAACAGTGGCAGAATCAACTTTAACGATGGCGCATCGCATCAGGTTCGGTACATTGTCACCGATTCTAAAGGCAACTCCTCCACCCTTCCCTTTACGGTTAACGCTGGTTCTGCACCAATTGCAGCGGCCACCATTCCTGCCGGAATTGTCTATCCTTATAACAAGTTAAATGAGTTTAATGCCGACGGGGTAAAAGCAATATTTAAGCAGGGAACCTTATACAACGATTTAAACTTCACTTACAAACGCCTCACGAAACCTGCCGGAAATGCTTTTTCTGCAATTCATCAGATTCATAATCGATATACACCCCTTCACATTGGCTTCGATTTATGGATCAAAGCCGATGATCTGCCGGAAGAGTTAAGGAGCAAGGCTTTAATTGTTAGTTCTGGTGGTTCTTCGCAGGGCGGCTACTTCGAAGATGGTTATATAAAAGCCAGCCCGAGGAATTTCGGTAGCTTCTACATTTCTACAGACACCACACCACCGAGGATTATTCCTGTAAACATCGTTAACGGTAAAAACATGTCGGCTTTGTCGAAGATGATATTTAAAATTAGCGATAATCTATCGGGCATTAAATCTTTCGAAGGCTACATTGATGGGAAATGGGTTTTAATGGAGTT
Source organism: Pedobacter endophyticus (assembly GCF_015679185.1). Taxonomy (NCBI): domain Bacteria; kingdom Pseudomonadati; phylum Bacteroidota; class Sphingobacteriia; order Sphingobacteriales; family Sphingobacteriaceae; genus Pedobacter; species Pedobacter endophyticus. Next base: position 4,784,177 of record NZ_CP064939.1, on the reverse strand, counting down.
TGACACGAAAACAGCAACCCTTTGGCACAGTTTCGACGAAAGAACCGCAGCCGGAAAACATTCGTTATCACTCGTGGTAACGGATATGAAAGACAATGTAAGGCGATACGAAATTTCTTTCTTAAGATAATCAATGTTTTGTTGATTGAAACTGAAAGCTCCTTAGTTAAGGATAAAACTGAAAAACATTGTCACCCTGAGCGCCCGCTTGACCGGACGGGCAGCAATGCTATTAAGTTAAGGATAAAACAAAAAACATTGTCACCCTGAGCGGAGTCGAAGGGCGATGTTTATTTGTTTTTTAATATAGAAAAGGTCTTCGACTGAGTTTATCTTGAGCGAAGTCGAAAGGCTCAGATCCGATAGCTATCGGATGACACTCATCTCGCTTAACTGAATGACATTGGACGCCCGCCTCAACGAACGGGCAGGGCTGAGCGCAATACGGGGCGAACATTAAAATGGAAAATGGCAATTGCTTTTCTGAAATAAAAAACCTGAAAAGTCTTTAACAAGCTAAAGTCATATTTATCTCCGATATAAACACTATAATGAATTAAACTGTTTACCTTGCAAATGCAATCATTTAAACATTCAAAATTCAATCATTTAAAACATGGCAGAACTTAAAGAAGGAGATCAGGCGCCTGCTATTACTTCAAAAGATCAAGATGGCAACGAAATATCGTTAAGCAATTACCAGGGCAAAACGGTGGTTTTATATTTTTATCCCAAAGATGATACGCCCGGATGTACTGCCGAAGCCTGCGATTTCAGGGATAACTACCAGGGCCTGCAAGCCAAGGGCATTGTAGTTTTAGGCGTTAGCGTTGATGACGAAAAGTCGCATCAAAAGTTTGTTACCAAACACAGCTTACCTTTTACCTTACTGGCCGATACTGACCAAAAAATAGTGAATGACTACGGTGTTTGGGCCGAAAAAAACATGTACGGCAAAAAATACATGGGCACAGTGCGTACTACTTTCATTATTGATGGCGAAGGAAAAATTTTGCACGTTATCAAAAAGGTAGATACCAAAAACGCTACCCAGCAGGTGCTCGATTTAATAAACAACTAATTATGATATAGCAGTTAAAATATTAACTTTGCTTTGTAACAACAACCTCTTATTTTAATGAAACATACAATTAAAGAGCTAGAAGATATTGCCTCGCAAATAAGACGAGATATCGTGAGAATGGTTCATGGATGCCAATCGGGCCACCCTGGTGGTTCACTAGGCTGTGCCGATTTTTTTACCGCCTTGTATTTTGAGGTGTTAAATCATAAAAAGGATTTTAGTATGGACGGTGTTGGCGAAGATTTGTTCTTCCTTTCAAACGGACATATATCGCCTGTATGGTACAGCACGTTGGCCCATGCGGGGTATTTTGATAAAAGTGAACTGGCAACTTTTCGTAAGCTGGATTCGAGATTGCAAGGTCACCCAACCACGCACGAAGGTTTACCCGGCATTCGTATTGCTTCGGGCTCCTTAGGCCAGGGCATGTCGGTAGCGATTGGTGCTGCATTAACCAAAAGGTTAAACGGCGACAAATCGTATGTTTTCACCTTACACGGTGATGGAGAACTGCAAGAGGGCCAAAACTGGGAAGCTGCAATGTTTGCACCTTTTCATGAATTGGACACCTTAATTTGCAGCGTAGATTACAATGGACAGCAAATTGATGGCCCGACTAAAAAAGTACTTTCGTTAGATAGCTTACAGGCTAAATTTGAAGCATTTGGCTGGCATGTAATCAACACCGATGGAAACGACATGCGTTCTATTGTTGAAGGTTTGCATTACGCCAAAACGTTAACAGGAAAAGGTAAGCCAATCCTAAATTTGATGAGCACACAAATGGGTGCTGGTGTAGATTATATGATGGGTACGCATAAATGGCACGGAACGGCTCCAAATGATGAGCAGTTGGCCACAGCCTTGGCCCAATTGCCCGAAACATTAGGGGATTACTAAATAAGATTAGAGATGTGAGATATGAGATTTGAGTCTCATATCGAATATCTAAAATCTCATATCTAAAAACAGAATGGAAACCTGCGGAGCAAGCTTGAACGCAGCTAAATAAAAATATAAACAAGGTGAAAAAATATACATACACAGAGAAAAAAGATACACGTTCGGGATTCGGAGCTGGCTTACACGAAGCTGGAAAGAAAAACGAAAACGTTGTTGCACTTTGTGCCGACTTAGTTGGATCGCTTAAAATGGATGCTTTTATTAAAGATTTTCCTGAGCGATTTACCCAGGTGGGCATTGCAGAAGCAAATATGATCGGTATTGCAGCCGGAATGACAATTGGTGGTAAAATTCCATTTACCGGAACATTTGCCAATTTTTCTACAGGTCGCGTTTACGATCAAATTCGCCAATCTGTAGCTTATTCTAACAAAAACGTTAAAATTTGCGCATCGCATGCTGGGCTAACCTTAGGTGAAGATGGTGCTACACACCAAATTTTAGAAGATATCGGCTTAATGAAAATGTTGCCTGGAATGGTGGTAATCAATCCTTGCGATTACAATCAAACCAAGGCCGCTACAATGGCCATTGCCGAGTACGAAGGTCCCGTTTATTTACGCTTCGGTCGCCCCGTTATTCCTGTATTTACAGATCCTGACCAAAAGTTTGAGATTGGTAAAGCGTGGATGGTGAACGAAGGTACCGACGTAACCATTATTGCAACCGGACACATGGTTTGGAAAGCAATTGAGGCTGGCGAAAAACTAGCGGATATGGGCATCGATGCCGAAATTATAAACATTCACACCATTAAACCGCTGGATGACGAAGCCATCTTAAAATCGGTTAAGAAAACAGGTTGTGTAGTTACCTGCGAGGAGCACAACAAGTTTGGCGGTTTGGGCGAAAGCGTTGCCCGCCTACTCACTACAGAATTGCCAACTCCACAAGAGTTTGTAGCCACTAACGACACTTTCGGCGAAAGCGGAACACCTGATCAATTAATGGCAAAATACGGCTTAGATACGGTTAACATCGTTGAAGCGGTACAGAAAGTAATTGGCAGGAAAAAATAAACACGATTTATGGATTTTCGAGATACAAAAGGATGATACTCCTAACGTGTTTCGTGTTCAGAATTATTGAAACGTGCTACCTTTTGATCTTTCTTGTTTAAGTAGTAGATTAGACCAAAGATTTTAGGAATAAAATCAGTAAGACGCAAAATTACACTGAGTATATCTGGTGTATTTTGTGTCTTTCTGTTAAATAACCTTGCGATAAAATAAATAACTGTCCCGTTAATGAAACAAGTCGAAGATTCAGAAATACTAGCCATGTTTGCTGTCGAGCGTACTCGAAATGAAGCTTTTAACTTGTTATTAAAGAAATATCAGCAGAAAATTTACTGGCACATCCGACGATTGGTGCTCAATCATGATGACTGCGACGACTTGCTGCAGGAAGTTTTTGTAAAGGTTTGGAAAAACCTCGAAAAGTTTAGAAGCGACTCACAACTCTACACGTGGATTTATCGCATTGCGACAAACGAATCCATCACTTTTTTGAACAAACAAAAGCAGAAAAACAATACGCCGTTAGATGAAGTGTCGTCAGAACTCGCAGAAAACCTCGTCGCCTCATCTTATTTCAATGGCGATAAATTGGAGCTCAAGTTGCAAAAAGCTATTCTTACCCTTCCCGAAAAGCAACGCATCATTTTCAACATGAAATACTTCGACGACATGAAATATGAAGAAATATCGGAAGTGCTGGGCACATCTGTTGGCGCATTAAAAGCATCATTTCACATCGCTGCAAAAAAAATCGAAGCTTTTATCACAAATGATGAAATAGACTATTAAACCTTTGCGCCGAAATTGTATCATATATAAGTGATGATTGAAAATGTAGAAAATAACGATTGGGAAAGGGATGCACCAGTGCTGGCAGCAATGGCCAAAACTAATCCTTTTGCTGTTCCAGCTAATTATTTCGAAAGTGCTGAGGAAATTACGCTTTCGGCCTTTTTTCTGGATAGGTTAAAGGAAAAGACCACGAATACCAGTTTTCAGGTTCCGGAACAATATTTCGAAGAATTAACGGAACGTATCGAAACGAATATCAAATTTTCTCAACCTGCTTTGATGCAAAATGCTTTTGCTGTTCCCGAAAACTATTTCGACAGCTTGCAAAGCCGAATTGCAGATAAAATTGCCGCTGCTGAGCCTAAAAAAGTGGCCAAAATAGTTCCAATGTGGCGACGAGATATATTCAAATACGCCAGTGCAGCCTGCTTTGTTTTAATGGCATCTGTTGGGGCTTATTTTTATCAAAATAGCAGTCCAGCCATTCCAAACGTACAAACAACAACGGCAGACCTGGCAACCGATCAGTTCCTTTACGATATTGACGAGAGTACAATTATTGAGCACCTCGAAGCCCAAAATACAGTCGCGTCAAAAACTACTTCTGCGTCAGATACAGAAATGGAAAACTACATCTTGAGTAATTTCTCTTCGAGCGATTTAACTCAGGCTTTAAATAACTAATTGTAACGATCATGATTTTGCGTTTCGACGTGAAGTCGTGATAGCTTCATCACCATTGAAAACATAAATTAACAGATGAAAATGAAGAATTTAATGTTCGTTGCCTTAATGTTTTTATTACCCTTAACCGCTTTGGCGCAGCGCCCAAAAGGTGAAGAAATAGAATCGTTAAAAATTGCCTATTTTACCCAAAAGCTCGACTTGTCGCCTGAGGAAGCAAAGATATTTTGGCCGATTTATAACAACATGCAGAGTGAGCAAAGTGCCCTGCGTAAAGAGCGTATGCAAAAAATGATCTCTTTCCGTAAGGTTACCGAAATTGATAATTTGAGCGATGCACAGGTACAAAGCTTAATTACCAGCGAATTTGATCTGAGACAACGCGATCTGAATATAGAGAAAAAATATTACGCCAAGCTCAAATCGTCGTTGCCAATTAAAGTGGTAGGCAAGTTCTATCGGGCACAGGAGGCTTTTAAACGAGAGCTGCTAATTAGGTATAGAGGTGGAGGGAAATAAAATTTTGAAAAAGACTTACAGAGGATGCATGTAACCTTTATAATGTTTTGACATGGGTTTTTCTTGACCCGAAATAATAAAAAAAAATTAAGAATTACCTATCATTTTTGTAATATTTCTGAAAAATCGCTGTAACAAAGAACTTTCTTCGGTAATAATCATGGCCTCTGCCAACATGCCATTTTTTAAAACAATTTTATGCATTGATTCTTTATTTTCAATTTTATCAAAGCTGACCTTGGCGATAAAAACACTATCACGATAGGCTGCATCAGATAAATAGGTCAATTTTCCTCTAATCATACCATACTGTTCAAATGGATAACTTTGCAATTTAACTAAAGTACGTACACCAATATGTATTTTGCCCATATTATATTGCGGTATTTGTACTTCTCCAAAAAAATCAGTGTTGCCGGGGTTAATAATAAACACTTCTTGGTTACTTGCTATATTTTGGTTTTGTTGCAGAATGCCTGCAAAACTTACTTTACCAGCGATAGGTGCACGCAAAATGTGTTGCTGTGTCCAAGCTTCACATTCTGTAATACATTGGTTTAAAGCCTGCACAAATTTAGCTTGTTGCTGGGTAATGGTATTTCGCAACTCAGCTAGTTCTTTTTCCTTTGCAATATAGCTGCTGGTATTATTCAACACCGAAGTTTCGGTTTGCTGTAAAGGATATTTTGCAGCTAAATACTTATTTTCCTGCTGAATAAACTCACTCCTAGAAATTACCTTTTTGGTATATAATTGTTTATACGCTCTGTATTCACTTTCCGAATTAGCGTATTCCTTTAATTGAATTTGTCTTTGTTTTAAAATTTGACTTTTTAAATTTTTAATAGCACTTAAGTCTCGCTCTAAAAAAGCCATTTGGCTTAAGTAATAGCCATTTTTTTGAGTAGATTGATATTGTAGGTACTCTTGATAAAAGCGTTGATAATTTCCTTGTATTTCGCCCAAATTTAAATTTATTGGCAATTTGAAAACCTGTTGATTATTTAAATTAAAAATATCATTTTGGATTTCTTTTAATTTTTCGGAAAGCTTTAGGACATCATTTGGGTCTGCCGTACTTTCAAAAAAAGCAAGTAATTGATTTTTTGTTACTTTTTGCCCATCCTCTACAAGTAAACTTATTAATTTTCCACTTTGTTTTGAAAAAACTGCTTTTGGTGCATTTAAGGAATTTACTTTTAAATTGACCTTAACAATATCAGGATACTCTATAAAAGCTGAAAGCAAAATAATTCCTCCTAACACAAAAAAAACCAATGTTATACCCCACCGTATAATCCAATCAGGAACTGCGGCAATAATTTCTTGTATCTCTTCACTATTAATTTCAATAGATATATGTTCGTGCTCGGGCATATTGATCTCCAATTATTTTAATTTCCTAATTCCAATTGATTCTTCACCAACTGATAATACTCACCTTTACTTTTAGTTAATTCAGTGTGTGTTCCTTCCTCAATAATTGCACCCTTATCCAACACTATTATATTATCTGCATTCTTTACTGTACTTAAACGATGGGCAACAACCACAACGGTACGGCCTTTAAAAAACTGCTCCAAATTCTCCATAATTATCCTTTCATTATTGGCATCCAAAGCGTTTGTAGCTTCATCAAAAAAGATATATTCTGGGTTTTTATAAACGGCTCTTGCAATAAGCATACGTTGGCGTTGCCCTTGACTTATACCGTTTCCGGCTGCACCAATTTTGGTATTGATACCTAACGGCAAGTCTTCTATAAATTTACTGACATTAGCTATTTTTATGGCGTGGTTTAGTCTTTCGAGGTCAGGATAATAATCATTTACAACAATATTACGGGCTATTGTATCCGAAAATATAAATCCGTCTTGCATTACTACGCCACACTTGCCTCTCCAATAACGATAACCAATCTGATTTAAGTAGGTATTGCCAATCTTGATATCTCCTTTTTCTACTTCGTAAATACGTAATAGCAATTTTAATATAGTGGTCTTTCCGCTACCACTCATGCCTACTATGGCCGTAGTTTTGCCTTGAGGAATACTAAGGTTGATGTTTTGCAGAACAGGTTCGTTACCTGCACCGGGGTAGCTGAAAGTTACATTGTGTAAGCTAATGTTTTTATTCGTTGGCAAATTATTTATAAAGTTAGTTTCTATCGGCTCTTCATCTTTCATCTCGTGTATTTCGTTTAGCCGTTCTAAACTAATCTTTGCGTCTTGAAATTGTTGCAAAAAACCCAACAATTGTTCAATTGGGCTATTCAATTGCCCCACAATATACTGTACAGCCATCATGCCACCTAAAGTTAATTGCCCATCAATTACAGCCTTTGCTACCATAAAAGTGATGAGGATATTTTTGCCCTCATTAATGAAAAACGCTCCTATTTGTTGATATTGACCCAAAGCCAGGCTTTTAATACTAAATTTAAATAGTCTTGCCTGTATGTGCTCCCATTCCCAACGCTTTTGCTGTTCACAATTGTTCAACTTAATTTCCTGCATACCGCTAATCAACTGTACAATGCTGCTCTGATTATCAGATGAAATATCAAACCGCTTAAAATCAAGTTCGCGTCGTTTTTTCAAGAAAGCAACAACCCACAAACTATATAAAAAGGCACTTACTATAAAGACAACAAAAATATTGAGGTTATAATAACCCAATACCACAGCAAAAACTACCAAGTTGAAGAGCGAAAAAATAGTACTTAATGATGAACCTGTTAAAAAGCTTTGTATTCTACCTTGATCATCCATTCGCTGCATAATATCACCCGTCATCTTGGTTTCAAAAAAGCTCATTGGGAGTTTCATCAACTTAATTAAAAAATCGGTAAGGACAGATATATTAATCCTTGTGCTAATATGCAATAAAATCCAAGAACGAATAAAGTCAACGCTCAGACGTCCTAAGAAAAGCATCGTTTGTGCAATAAGGATAAGATAAACAAAGTTGATGTTGCGGGTATTGATGCCAATATCGACAACTGATTGTGTTAAAAATGGTAAAATCAATTGCAATAGACTACCAATGCCTAGCCCCAAGAACAGTTGGAAGATCAGTTTTCTGTATCTGGTTAGATAACCTATCAGATAAGTTAAATTTAAGCCCTTTGTCGGATCGCCACTCTGTGAATAAAAATCGGGAGATGTGGAAAGTAACAAGACTATACCATCACTATTATTTTTGGTACTTAACCAATGTTGGCTAAAATCGGTTATACTATATTTTATCAGGCCTTTAGCAGGGTCAGCGATGTAAAAAATGTCTTCTGTTATTCTGTAAAGTACTATAAAATGACCTTGTTGCCAATGAATAATGCATGGCAAGTCTATTTCTAAAAGTTTTTTTAAGTTAATTCTTATTCCAGTTGTACGAAAACCTATTTTTTCAGCTGCTTGACTGATACCCAATAACGAAACACCTTCTCGGTTAATTCCTGAAATTTCTCGTAAACGCTGTAAGCTGTAGTTGCGCCCATAATGTTTAGCTATCATACGCAAACAGGTAGGACCACAATCCATTTGGTCAAGTTGTTTGTAAAAAGGAAATGAAATCAATTTTTATTTTTTAAGATATTATACGTTAATTACTTGTACTTGGCATCAAATGAATGTATATAATAAACTGGGGGGGTGCTAAAATAGAATTTAGAGAATCCATGGGTAAAGAAGTTGTTTTTTATAGTAACTCTTCGTTTTTCATGCTTTCTTTCTTTTCCCTGAAGCAGAGCTACGAGAGGTTTTTTATATTACATATACTTCAAATCTTCAATCTCATATTCGATTGGCAAATGAGCATTGTTTATTAAAAACATTGGGGTTTCATTTATGTTATTTTGATTCGCCCATTCTTTATTCTCCATTAGTATTTTTTTGGCTAATTCGTACTTTTTGACATAAAATTTTCTCTGCCATTTTTGATGATCTAAATTTCCCCATTCATACCATGCATCAATCGATTCTAAATATATCTTTTCACCACTTAGAAAAAATATAGAAATAAATTGCAGGCAAATATCTTTAGCTTCATTATTATGGTTATCCAAATAAATTACCTTTAATGCATAATTATCATTGTAAGAAATCACCCTCTTAACCTTTATATATGCTTCCCGGCAATAATCACAAAACGGATTAGTTATTAATGATATCTGCATTTCTCTTTCCTTTCCAATTATGATAGGACTTGTCGTTCTAACATCTGTATTTTGGAAATTTTGATATGATAAAAAGTTAAAAATCTGATCATTACTAATAAATCTATTTAGCCTTTTTATTACATTCTCAAATTTATTTCTATAATCCAATGCCAAAAAATAAAAATTTGCGATTACTAGTAAAATCGCTATGGGAACAAAACAATTAAAAAAACTAAATAAACTATATTCAAATGAGCTTCTTTTTATAAAAAAAGTAAAAAAATTCAATACAATACAACTTTGAACTAGTAAGCAAAGTATACACCAGCTTTTTGCTATATACTGCTGATAAAATATCGAATAGAATGGAAAAAAAACGGCTAAAAATGAAATTATAGTTAACACACCACCTGAAACTATATAGTTTGAGTACATTGGGATTGAACAAAATAGCAAAAAATACACAATGCCAACACGATCATATTCAAATAGATTTAAAAATCTAGTGCTTTTTGTGAGCGATTTACAATCTCCACCTTTTATTAGCTTACATACGCTACTTTCTTCGTCACTATTTTTTAAAATAGATATTTTATTGCTTAAAAGTAAACCAATAAAATTAAGACCAAAAACAATACTATTAAAAATATAGTTTTCATTTTTGACTAGCATTAAAAAAAAAGCAACGAATAGAAAAAAAACGAATAAATATTTTTTTTCTGAAACTATAATGCTTAAAACTTTGTTTGTTAATATGTTTCTTTCATGTTTTATGTCTCCAGCTTCGAGAAACATTACATTATCAGACCATCTTTCTAAAAATTTGGGTATATTCTCTTTAAAAGAGTCCCCCTTTCCATTAATTAGTTCTATGTTTGTAGAGTTTATTTTTGTTATTGCGACGATTTCGTCTGGATTTTCCAAATAAGCAAGAAATGAGCCTGCTTTTTCCTTTGCATCATTAAAACTTAGCTTTTGGGCTATTGATTTAAGTCCATAAATTGTAAACAATTGACTTAAACCAAAAAAGTTATTACTATTGGGGTTAGTAAGTAAAAAAAAATTTAGATTATAGTTGGTAAATTTAATTTTGTATTTTTTTAAAAAAAATTGAATTAATTTATGTGATTACTTCTCATCGTTAATTATTGTTCGATCTTGATTGAGTATAAACTTAATTTCAATTCAAACTAATACACATTTTCTAACTCGTTAATACTCCCCAACTGTCCTAAAATAAAACTAGGCAAAGGATGTTTCTTCATTTCTTCCGTCCAATAGTCTTTATCATAAAAACTCCGATCAGTATCAATGTTTGCCTTATATTTTATGGGCTTATTCCAGTCAAAACGAATTTTATCACTGAGATAAATTTCTGTAACTGTCTCTACTTCGTTGATTTTTCCGTTATGACTCTTTTCCAATGTTTTTTTATCAGAAAATATATATATTGGATGTCTAATATTGTCTGTCTTAGTCCATTTTTCTATATTTTTACTTTTACCCGAAATCTTCCACCATAATGCTATTTTTAGCGCTTCGTCACCGTCAAAATCGTTAGTTACATTAATTTCCACTGGAAAATTTTCTTTGTCAAAAATAGCATACCCAACATTCTTCCCCTCATCAAACACATCGTATAAACTGTCTTTAACTTTTTTTGTACTGTACCAACTCCAGCTACTAGAAATTCGATCACCGTTAGGTAGATCGTCATTAAAAAAACCATCACTAAATGTAATACTAAATACTTTCGATTTTGCCTTTATACTATCTATTTTAAAATTTCTAAATGCTCTTATATATTTGTTTTTTTGTGCACGAAACGGATATTTTGAACCCTCAAACAGAATTTGATAATCTGTAATGGCATCGCCATATCTCACAACCTTATTATTTACCAATTTCCAGCTTCGTACGAAAGCACTTAAAATGTAGTATTTATTAATACGCTTAGCTTTTATTTCAACACCATCTAACTCGTTAACTTTTATTTTCTTAACATAAATAATATTAGGTAAAATACCAATAGGGAATTCTACCGATTGATAATCTATACTATAAATCATAATCTTTGTTATTTTCAATTCTCCAAAGAAAGATTTATCAAAAATAAATTCACCTTTCTCATTCGTATCTCCAATTAACCCCCCACTTTCTGTAAGAATTGATATCCCTTTAATTGGCTTGTTGTCCGCTTTATCTAAAATAATTATTTTTTTTTTGAGCAAAAACAAAATATGGAGTTAGTATTAAAAGTAAAAGTAAAAACCTTCTTTTCATATGAAATTTCTAATTTTAGCTTATATTTCTGTGAGTTTAAAGACCTAATATTCAATTTTGAATATCAAATGTACAATCATCATTCTAGTCTTCACTTATTATTAATATTCAAAATTTCAGCACAACAATGAACAATATTAGTTAGATTCCATCTAGAATGTATCAGTCGTTTAAAGTATCAGATAATATAAAATCCCTTCTTCATTATCCGATACTTTAAAGTTTTACCTGTTAACTTTGCCAACCTGCAAATTAAAAATTTACTGGATCACCATCGTATTCTAAATTTTCTTCAATGGTTGGTTCAACAGTTGCTAACTGTCGGTCTCGTGCTTTTCTACATTCATCATAGTTGTTGCCCTGTGAAATCGTGATTCCAAAGACTACAACACGAGGATGTTTAATAGTACAATAAAACCTACTGTACCCACCTTTTACAGCTTTCATTTCTTGCTTTGAGAGCATTTTCATTCTCAAATTTTCCATATTTTTTATTCTCTTAAGTGATGAATATCTTTCAACTGAAATAGCCTTTTGATATTCGATTGATTAATTACCTCAAACCTCAACTAAAAAATCTAAAATAAAAACTTTTGGCACCAACAACCGTCGAAACGACATGAACGACATACGAGGCGGTGTGAACGACATATTTTCGACTCGCTGAAAATATTATAACAAAATTCTTCTTTGATTGTCAGCTTTTTATTACATATATTCGTGTAAATCATTTCTTAAATAGTGCAAATCCCACTTTACTTTTATTTAAGAAATATTATGCTCACGTGTCTCGCCATTGATGATGATTCTTCTGCTTTAGAGTTACTAACTGATTACATTGCAGAACAACCAGAACTTAAACTATCGAAAACATTCACCAACCCCCTTATTGCCCTGGCTGCAATAGAGGGATTAAAAAATCCGGTAGATATCATTTTCTTAGACATCGAAATGCCGGAAATGAATGGTTTGGAACTTGCTAAACTGATTCGGCATAAAACAAAAAGGTTAGTTTTTACAACAGGTTACGCTAGTTACGCTTTAAGTTCGTACGAAGTGAATGCAGACGATTATTTGCTAAAACCCATATCGTTAACAAAATTCACACAATCCTTAACAAAACTGTCGCTTAAGGAATCGCAGAGCATGCCACAAGAAAGCCAGGAATACCTTCTTGTAAAAGGCACTGAACATAGGAATCAACTAATAAAGCTGAAGATTGAAGATCTAATTTTCGTAGAGGCACAGGAAAAGTCGACAAAAATTCTAGTTAATCAAGAAGCTTTTATGTCTAACTCGAGGTTCCATGAAGTAATGGAATTATTAGCAGAAACTGATTTGTTTGTACAGGTGCACCGCTCGTTTCTTGTAGCAAAAGATCAAATTAAGGTTTTAGAACGATCCCATATTATACTTTATAATGGCAAAACCATAAAAATAGGCAGAATGTATGCTCATGTTTATGCAAAGCTTTTAAAAAGGAATTAACCTATCCTAAACCAATAGCTTTTAAATCAGTATTAGATCAAAGCTTTCAAATCTCAATCCCTGCACAATTTTAGCAATGGGGCACTTTTCTTTTGTCTCCTGCCATCACCCTTCAATTCTAATCTCATTTTAATCTTAGTCTTATTTCGCTGTAATAACATCGTGGTAAACTTGTATAAATAATTTATAGAAATTTAAACAAGATAATCCCATGAAGACAGTATTAGTTCCAACCGATTTTAATGTGGAGAGCACAAAAATTATCGATGCTCTTATGCAAAGCCAGCACGAAAAGCTCAACATCATTTTCTTGCACGCCTTTAAATTATCCGATTCAGTAACCGATATGCTAATGTTGAACTATAGAAGCCGGGATTATGAAAACATTAGCGACGAGTTTTACGCACAATTAAACCATTACAAAGCGAAATACGCCGACCGACTCAACCTCGGGATTGAATATTTCTATGGCAGTACCGTTGTTGCGTTCAAAAATTTCCTCGAAGCGCTGGAGGTGGCTTGCATTGCCTATCCAAAAGCCTACAACTTTAAGCCCATTAACAAATATAGCATCGATCCAAAATTTTTAACCGGGCGCTCGGGCTGTGAAACAATGGAGTTGGATATTATCGAGCACGAAGTTAACGAGAACCTCATCGAAACCAAGATGCACGAAAGAACGTTGCAAAATACTAATGTTTAAGCCCTGTCCTATTAAATTTTTATCCTATGCTATTAAGAAAGAATGTCCCACTTAGTTATATATTCGGAAAAATCAAAAAAGAACTATTGTTCGTAATCGCCTATTCGGTGGGCATAGTTATCCTGTATCAAAATTTTCACGTTACCCGAATATCAATACCTGTTGCCGTGCCGGCACTTTTAGGCACCATAATATCACTTTTGTTGGCTTTCCGGTCGAACCAGGCGTACGACAGATGGTGGGAAGCCAGAATTCTTTGGGGGTCGATAGTTAACGATTCCCGGTCAATCTCTCGCCAGATATTATCATTTGTAGAAAACCCTTATCAATTGGAAGAAGTTGAAGCGTTTAAGGAGCGTTTCATCAAGCGACAAATTGCCTGGTGTTATGCGCTAAGTCAGTCGTTACGTGGCTTTAATCCTCGAGAAGGCATTGAAGGATATCTTTGTGCCGAAGAAATTGCATTTATCAAAAAACGCAAAAATGTAACTACAACATTATTGGAATTGCATGGTATGGACCTGAAACGTGCATTATCGGAGGGCTGGATTAATAAATACCAGCAAATTGAGATCGATAAAACCATTACTGGCCTGTGTAATTACATGGGCGGATCGGAAAGAATCAAGAACACCGTTTTTCCGGTTACTTATAGCAAGTACATCAGCATGTCGATACATTTGTTTATAGTGTTGCTGCCGTTCGGATTGATCGAATATTTTGGATATATGGAAGTGCCCTTAGTAGTCGCCATTGCTGCCTTTTTCTTATTGGTAGAAAAAATGGCTGTACACTTACAAGATCCGTTCGAAAACAAGCCTACAGATACGCCAACAACAACGATATGCAGAACTATTGAGCGAGATCTTTGCCAAATGTTAGACGACAACAAATTATACGAGGACAAACCTCAAACCGAATTGGCACCTTTTGGTTCGTATTACATTTTATAAACGTCAATTCTTTTCTGTCGTTAGTAAGCCACAATTTCTTCTCTAAATGAGAAAAGGTTGTGGCTACTTTTTTAAATCGGAAAATAACTTTATGAAGCGATGACCAGATTATACTTTTCCATTAACAATTTACTTTCCACAGCCCCGGCCCTGGCTGTTTTGATGGCAGAAAAAATATAGATATAAAATAAACCGATCATTGCAGCCGTTGCCAAAGCATTCAGATTAATTCCGAAATAAAAATGAGGTGTATCGAGCACCATACTTAATACGCTAGACATCGAAAGAAAGCTACCAAGAAGGCACAGATAAACAGCCGAACATCTAAAAGCTAAATAATTTTTCAGCGAATTCGATCTAAAGTATTGCGCAGAAAACGCAACGGTGATGGCCAAAACCGCGATTATAAAGATTGGAAGCATCAACTTCGTTTTTTGAACAAAATCTTGTAATTTATAAAGTGCAGCGAATGCCACCAGTGTAACTGGGAGATATTTTAGCCTAAAAAAAGAAAGCATAAAGCGGAAGAACAGCTTTCGGTATTTTTTTTCAAGTCCTCTTGTAATCCCTTCTTCAATGCTACTAAAACCAAACAGACCAAATGATTGATGCGTCTCTTGCAAAGCCTGATCGAAACTAAGCGTATCGTTGTTGTTCATTCGCTCTTCCACAGCCGACGCTACATGATCAATAATTTCCATTTGAACATCGATGAACGTGAAGCCACGTTTCCTGATGAACTCCTGAATCTGAATTAATTGTTCCTTGGTTAATTTCATAGCTTCATTGTTAGGCATTTACCAATTTATATTGATCTTCCATCACCTTACATTTTTTTGCACCCGCTAGAGCGGTCTGAATAAATGCCCTGAACATCAATAACTGAATCATGAGTAGAGCAGAGATCAGCATAAAAGAAAGATGTTGATTTATTGTAGCGTTATTTCCTAACGTGATAAGCACATTGCAGGGAAGAAGCTGAAAACAAACCCACCAAAGTGAATATCGTGAAGCGATTTTGGACGTTAGGAACTTGCCTTTAGCAAGTGCAAATTTACGCCGACAACCGATTACGGAAATTGGAAGCATGATAACATAGGGGATAAAACCCGTCAGTATTGAGATGTTGTCTCTAATCGCTATCAAATACCAGAAGTAAAGCACCGAACCTGACAACAAGAACAGCGAGAACCTGGATGCAAGATTAGCGAAAATGTTTTTACGGAACATTTTATAATAAGTCCTTTTCAAACCTTGCTTTACCGACTTTTGAATACTGAGTAAATCGATCTTATTCTCGAGATAAGTCCTGTCAACAAGCAAGTCAAACTCCTCTCCATCGTTTCGAAGCTGAGGATCTTCCAGTAGCGAGATAAAATGATCTAATATCTCAATCTGTTCTTCAACGTAGATGTATTTCTTTTCGGTAATGAACTGCTTTACAAAAGCGAGTTCTTCTTTACTTAATTGCATATCAACAACTTGGCTTAAGGTTTAACAACAACTGTAATTGAGAAATAAAATCCTTCGCTTCCTGCAACTTGTTCACCACTTCCTTTTCTCCATTTTTAGATAAAGAATAATACTTGCGAACGCGGTTATCAACCACCTCGGTAGAAGTTTCCAATAAGCCATCGGCCTCTAATTTATGCAGCGCAGGATATAAAGCACCCTCTTTCAATAATAGCTCACCCTGGGTAATGGATTTCACTTTCTGCGTGATCTCATAACCATACATTCGCTCGTTCTCCGATAACAGATTAAGGATAATGGTTTGCAATGTACCCTTAAACAATTCGTTTTTCAATGCCATGCAGCAAATATATAAATTTTTATATACCTAAGAAAATTATGTATGTAACTTATAAAGCAGAAAACCCTTTTCGAGTTTTAAATCGAAAAGGGTTTTCATATTGTAAAGGTTTTATATTTCGAAAATAAAAATCATTGCCCTTCAACTAAGCCTGTATTGAGCCTTTCGGCTACGCTCGAGGTAAACTCTAGTCGCAATGCTACCATTGACGTTAAAAAAATCGTCATTTCGACCGAAGTGCTCCAAAGGAGCTCCTATGGAGGAGAAATCTTTGAACTTTGCATGAAAGATTTCTCGGCTACGCTCGAAAAGACGACCTCTCTCAGCCATATTCTGAACATTTATTCTAAAAAATAACGTCAGTTATATGGATTTTTATGCAATAATTAAAGCTCAGGTTGACAATGCTTCTTATCTGGCTTTAGCCTTTAAGCTTAGATGACAAAGCTTATTTCGCTTTCAGCTTTAGTCTTTAAGCTTATTAAGCATCAATCTTCGCATATTTTGCATTACGCTCTATAAATTCCCTACGTGGTGCAACTTCATCGCCCATTAGCATAGAGAAAGTATGATCGCATTCTGCTGCACTTTCAATTGTAGCTTGTAGTAAAGTACGGGTTGCCGGATTTAAAGTTGTTTCCCAAAGCTGCTCAGCATTCATTTCACCAAGACCTTTATAACGTTGTATATGTACACTATCTTCTTTACCGGCACCCTTTAAGCGTTGCACAGCAGCATCACGTTGGATATCGCTCCAGCAATACTCAAATTCCTTACCTTTCTTAACCTGATAAAGCGGTGGCGAGGCAATGTAAACATAACCAGCTTCAATTAACGCCCGCATATAACGATAGAAAAAGGTTAAAATCAAAGTGGTAATGTGCGAGCCATCAATATCAGCATCCGTCATGATTACGATTTTGTGGTAACGCAGTTTCGTTAAGTTCAAAGCCTTATCATCTTCAGGCGTACCGATGCTCACACCAATGGCCGTGAACATATTCTTGATCTCGTCATTCTCGTAAATCTTATGCTCCATCGCTTTCTCTACGTTCAAAATCTTACCCTTTAACGGTAAAATCGCCTGGTAGTTTCTATCGCGTCCTTGTTTGGCAGTACCTCCCGCCGAGTCACCCTCAACCAGGTAAATCTCGCACTTTTCCGGATCGCTATCTGAGCAATCGGCAAGCTTGCCGGGTAAGCCCGAGCCACCCATTACACTCTTGCGCTGAACCATTTCGCGGGCCTTACGTGCCGCAGCACGCGCCGTAGCGGCTAAAATTACCTTGTTGATAATCATTTTAGCCTCTTTGGGATTTTCCTCAAGGTAAATGCCAAGGGCCTCGCCTACTGCCACATCAACGGCGCCCATTACCTCGCTATTACCAAGCTTGGTTTTTGTTTGCCCTTCAAATTGCGGTTCCTGCACCTTAACTGATACCACCGCCGTTAAGCCCTCTCTAAAGTCATCACCAGTGATTTCCATTTTGAGGTTCTTTAACAAGCCCGATTTATCAGCGTACGCTTTTAAGGTACGGGTTAAACCCCTACGGAAACCCGCAATGTGCGTACCGCCTTCGTGCGTATTAATGTTGTTAACATACGAGTGTACGTTTTCCGAATAGCTATCGTTGTATTGAAAAGCAAGCTCAACCGGAATACCGTTTTTAATACCCTCAATATAAACGGGCTCAGGCAGAAATGATGCCCTGGTTCCATCTAAAAACTTAACAAATTCTTTTAATCCACCTTCAGAGTGAAAAACTTCGGAGAGGAAAGAACCATCCTCTAAAGTTTCGCGTTCATCGGTCAAAGTTAGTGTAATCCCTTTGTTCAAGAAGGCCAGTTCGCGTAAACGACCAGCTAAAGTATCGTACTTATATTCAGTGGTTTGCGTAAAAATGGTTTCATCTGGCGTAAAGGTTACAATGGTACCGCGTTTATCCGTATCGCCAACTTCCTTCACATCGTACAATGGCTTGCCAATGTTGTACTCCTGCATCCAGATTTTGCCCTCGCGATGCACCTCAGCAGTCAGGTGCGTTGATAATGCGTTAACGCAACTTACCCCAACACCGTGCAAACCGCCCGAAACCTTGTAAGTATCTTTATCAAACTTACCTCCGGCGTGAAGCACCGTCATCACAATCTCCAGCGCGGATTTATTTTCTTTCTTGTTGATCCCGGTTGGAATACCACGGCCGTTATCTTCAACTCTAATCGAGTTTCCTTTTAAAATCTTAACGTCGATTGTATTGGCATGACCCGCCAAAGCCTCATCAATAGAGTTATCTACAACCTCGTAAACTAAATGGTGCAAACCTTTTACTCCGGTGTCACCTATATACATCGAAGGGCGCTTACGCACCGCTTCCAAACCTTCTAAAACCTGTATATTATCTGCCGAATAATTTGACTTTAAATCTTGTTCTTCGCTCATATTTTAAATAAAAACTATAAGTATCAAAAATACGGAAATTTCGGCACATAGCCTAATATGTGGATAAGTTTTGGGGTGTTAAAAAGCGATTTAAAGCAGTTTTTAGAAAGTGGTTTCGGTATTCACATTGATGTTCCTTCCGCTTTCCATTATAAAGCCCGGGGCAATTTCAGTGCCGGCTAATTGAATAAAGAATCGGGCGCTTTCTAATGCAACCGGGTTTAGCAAATACCATACGTAGGCGGTAGGCCGGTTCCGTATCCTGCAACCGCCAACTTGTGGCAACCAGAGCCATTTGAACCCGAATAGCAGCGAGCACGAAGCCTTAGCTTTTCGCTAAGTTGGCGAAGAAAGCAGATAGCGGCCAGACGCTTAAAATGAATCAGTGCGCTTGCTTTTCTAACAATACTTGGCACCTAAACTCCGTTAAATCAATTGTTAAGCAATTTTTGTACAGCGGCACAGGCTTCGAAACTATTTATTGCATACTTAATTATCATTTTTATCTTTGCTAAAATTTATTAAATAATAATGGAAAGAAGAACCTTTAAAACCTTTGGCATAGTTGCTACGGCGGCATTAATTACGGCTTTTACAGCTTGCCAGAACAAGGACGCTAAAACGACTGAAACAAAAAAAACAGACAGTACAACGGCAGCAGTATCTTCAAACGAGAAGATTGTTTATGTAAACTCAGATTCGTTATTAACAAAATACGACTATTTTAAAGATCTTAAAGTTAAGTTTGAGAAAAAGACTACAGATGCTCAAAAGGATATGCAGGCTAAAGGTCAGGCTTTCCAGAGAGAGGTTGCGCAATACCAGCAAAGTGCACAAACACTATCTGCTGATCAACGTAAAAGCACCGAAGAGCGTTTGGCACGTAAGCAACAAGAATTACAAACTTACCAACAAAATGCCGGTGGTGCCCTACAAAACGAGCAAGCTGCAGAAAACGAAAAATTATATGATAAAGTTGCCGATTATTTGAAAGGCTACGCCAAAGAAAAAGGCTACAAAATGGTTTTAACCTATTCTAAAGGCAATAGCGCAATCTTATTTGCCGATGAGAGCTTAGATGTTACTTCTGAAGTAATTAAAGGTTTAAATGCTGAATACAGCAAAAAATAAGCCTTAAAAAGATATAAACTGGATGCCCCGAGTAATCGGGGCATTTTTTTTGCGCTCCTTTTTACAATGGAAAACAAGGAGCAACATCAGCAATTTATGGAAATGGCCATAGCGCTATCTTTCGAAAACCTCCAAACTGGCAACGGCGGACCGTTTGGAGCGGTAATTGTAAAAGACGGGCAGTTTATTGCCGGTTCGGCGAATAAAGTGGCCTTAAACAACGATCCCACCGCCCACGCGGAAGTTTCGGCCATTAGGCTCGCCTGTGCACAATTAAATACTTTCGATTTAACAGGATGTGTAATTTATACCAGCTGCGAACCTTGCCCCATGTGCCTCGGTGCTATTTACTGGGCCAAGATTGGAACTATTTATTACGCCAACACCAAAGCGGATGCCGAGGAAGTTGGATTTAGCGACAAGCTTATTTACGAAGAACTGGACAAGCCTCTGGAAAAACGAGCCCTGCCAGTTGTACAATTAATGAGAAACGAGGCCTTGAAAGCATTTAAGCTTTGGGAAAAATCGCCTTTTGAAATTGAATAAATTACTTAATGGCTAGATTGGATAGTTGTTGGGTTGGTTAATCGGTGAATTGGTTAACTGATAATTGGTTAACTGCTAATTGGTAACTGGTAATTGGTATTATCCCTGCTCAATGATAGCTGTGAGTTAACACCTCAATTAAGGAATAATTTTTGCAGTAAAAAATTCATGACCTACGAACAGAAAATCATAAGCGAACTGGATTTTTGGAAATTTAAACTCTTGCAGAAGCCCTCGCTGTTTAATAAGGTAACCGACAATGTTCAGCGGAAAATTAACAGCTATATCCCCGATAAAGTGCACAATGCCATCACCACAGCAATAAAGCAAATGGTTAAAGCTGTGCTTTTTGGCTCGACGTTTACAACCTCAAAGCCTATTGCCGATTTAACTTTTATGCATCGTGAGGCACTGATTAAACAAAAGATAGAGAACTATAAAAAAACCGGCGCTGCCGAAGGCGGAATCACGGGCGCAGGCGGCTTCTTAATGAGCATGGCCGATTTTCCGTTGCTGCTCGGTATAAAGATGAAAATGCTTTTCGACATTGCCGCAGTTTATGGTTACGATGTGAAGGATTATCGCGAACGGCTGTACATTTTACATGTATTTCAATTGGCTTTTTCGAGCAAGAAAGAAAGCCATGCGGTATTTAACAAAATGCAGGATTGGGACAACAAGGCGCATCAACTGCCCACCAATATCGATGAGTTTGATTGGCTAACGTTTCAACAACAATACCGCGATTATATCGACCTGGCCAAGCTGGCGCAAATGCTTCCTTTTGTGGGTGCAGCCGTGGGCGCTGTGGCCAACTATAAACTGATTGAAAAACTGGGTAAAACCGCTATGATGAGTTATCGAATGAGGTATTTTAGTCTCCAGTCGATAGTCCTCAGTCGTGAGTCGACTACTGACTTAAGACTTCCGACTAAGGACTAATCATCTTCCTCTTCGAACATGCCGCTAATTAAGTCGTCTGTTTCCCTGCGATCTTTTTTGGTCGGCCTACCCGATCCCCTGTCTCTTTTTAACGTTGGAGCATGAAATGCCGATTTAAATGCATGTGTTTCTTCAACAGGTGTAAGGTCTTTATATTTTGTTAGCGCAGTTGGCGAGTCGGTTCTATTGTATGAGAAATCGACAACTTCGATTACTTTCTTCTCTATTCCCTTAGAAATTTGATAAACATCGCCAATTTTAACTATTGCAGATGGCTTAATATTTTGTCCTTTAAGCTTCACACGTCCCGCTTTGCATGCTTCCGTTGCAAGGCTTCGGGTTTTAAATAATCTTATTGCCCACAAATACTTGTCTATCCTAAGTTTCTCTGTCTCTTTCATACAGCTTCAAAAATACGCATTTAGCTTAATTTTTAAGTTGGCTAATTGCAGAAATGGCTAAACGATTCAGTCAATTAACCTCATTTAAACAAACAATTTAAACAATTGAACCTTTAATAAGCAAAAAAAGATTTATTTTGCGTAAAATTTAAAACATCATGTATTCAGATTTAAAGAAATTAATTGAAGCCGCTTGGGAAGACAGAACGCTATTACAATTCAGCAACTATTGTGAAGCCATTGAAAGTGTTATTTTAAGGCTAGATAAGGGTGAGATTCGTGTTGCAGAACCTGTTTTAAACTCCTGGGGCATTAATGAATGGGTAAAGAAAGCGGTAATTTTGTATTTCCCGATTCGCGAGATGAAAGAAATTAAAAGCGGCCCTTTTGTTTACCATGATAAAATGGACTTAAAAACTGATTATAAATCGACAGGTGTACGTGTTGTACCAATGGCGAGCGCACGTTATGGTTCGTTTTTGGCCAAAGGCGTAATTATGATGCCTTCATACGTTAACATTGGCGCTTATGTAGACGAGGGCACAATGGTTGATACCTGGGCAACTGTTGGCTCATGCGCCCAAATAGGCAAGCGTGTTCACTTAAGTGGCGGCGTTGGTATTGGAGGCGTATTAGAGCCTGTGCAAGCCGCTCCTGTTATTATTGAAGACGACGCGTTTTTAGGTTCGAGAGCTATCGTAGTTGAGGGCGTAAAAGTAGAGAGAGAAGCGGTATTGGGCGCAAATGTGGTTTTAACTGCATCAACTAAAATTATCGATGTTACAGGATCAACTCCGGTTGAATATAAAGGAATTGTTCCGGCACGCTCGGTAGTTATTCCCGGAAGTTATACCAAAAAGTTCCCTGCCGGCGAATATCAGGTGCCTTGCGCCTTAATTATCGGCAAACGTAAAGAAAGTACAGATAAGAAAACCTCGCTGAATGATGCGTTGAGAGAAAATAATGTAGCTGTTTAAAGGGTGTATGGTATAAGGTCTAGGGCGTAAGGCTTCCAGCAAACGCCTTAAATCTGTTTTGTGGCTAGATAAAAGTAAGGCATAGGGTTTAAGGTACACCAACACCTTAAACCTTACGCCTTTTACCTTAAACCTTTACCTCGCTGCTATAGCATTTGGCGGATACTGAGCCAAGATTTCTTTAACACCAGTATTCAAACGCTCTTCTCTTTTGCTAAAATTATCGAGGTTAAATCCTGAGCCCTGTCCGTGCCAGAACAAGATTTTTTTCGCAGGATCTAAGAAATCGATGATGATGGTACCCTCAATATATTGGTTAACGTAATTCGGTCCGCCCCAAAATGGCGAGCCCCAGCCGCCTCTCCAGCCCCAGCCCCAACCGCCATAATAAGCAGGGCCATAAATGTCTGTTTTCTCTCTGGCAACTACTACCAGGTTAACCAACATATCTGGCTTTTCAGATTTAGTAAATCCTTTAGCATTCATCTCTGTTTCAACAGCGGCCATTAACCTGCGTTTATCCAGATTGTTCAGCTTAACGCGGGCAATTCCCTTATCGTAAAAATTGTACGTTTTGTAGCTGTTCAAGTCCGCTGTTTTGTCATAATCCGAAGCGGTACGAAGGGTAGAGCACCCTGCTAATGCCAATACAACAGTAAGTAGCATTAATATTCTTTTTGTTGTTTTCATTGTGTGTTTTTATTTTAAATAACCTGTAATAAATATAGCAATTTTGGAACGGAAAATAAGATAACCGATACAAATTTTACAAATCTGTTTTAAACCTAAAACGGTTTGCTGGCTGATATTGTTTCAACCTTAGTCACTCATTATAAATATTTTACAAAATCAATATAATTCTTGTATTGGTGCGACATGGGTTTTTATTGTGTTCGATCCAGTGAAAGTATATTCAACTTTATCGTTGTCCTTTTCGAGTTCAATTTTATTTGCTTTCCATAGCGCCATAAATTCGCCATGAGTAATTATCAAATTGTCTTTATAACCTTCTGGCGTCTTGAGTTCAATTGGAAAACTATCCACCAATTCAATACCAGTTAATTCATACTTAAACATGCCGTCTGTATCCTGTACTTCATAAATAATCCCCGGTAAGCCACCAAATTTCCATGGCCCAGTTTGAATATTGCTATCTTTTTTAAACCAAGCCACATAATTACGTCCTCTGAAATATGTTTCGGCTTTGGTACAATTCACGTTGCCAATGTTTTTTGTTTCATTCAATATCTTCCACTTAAATTTGTTAAACGTATCAGTCACCAGTTGTGTAGGTTTAGTCCATATTTCCTTCGCATAAATTAAACTTTTGCGCTCTGCTGTTTTTAAAATAAATGGAAGTCTGTTTCTATCAACCCTTATTATCTGTTTAATATTTGTAGTCAACCCGTCAACAACGGTATCACTTTTCACATCACTAATTATTGGCAGTTCTAGCGATTTTCCATTTTGATAATATTGCTGTAGTGAGGATTTGTCATTTCGGCCATAAATATCCTGGCATAATTGATAATGTAGGGTGGCCTTCTTTTGAGCGAAAGCAAAGTTCAATAAGCTTAATAGGGTTATGAGCACGTGTATTTTCTTCATTTGATTTAGATTTTACCTAAAGATAATTGGATGAAAGTGATCTTTTTAAACATTAACATTATTTAACTTCCCATTTATAAATACCTTTGTAGCATGCTAAGAGACGAAATTAACAAGGCTTTTGATGTTTTAAAGGGTGGCGGTGTGATCCTTTACCCAACTGATACCATCTGGGGTTTAGGATGCGATGCAACGAACGTTGATGCGGTTGAAAAACTGCTCAAAATCAAAAATCGGCCCGCAGAAAAGAGCCTCATTATTTTATTGGATGTAGACAGCAAATTGCAGAGTTATATCAGCGAAATACCTGAAGTGGCCTACGATTTAATCGAATACGCAGAAAATCCCCTGACGCTGGTTTTTCCAGGTGCAAAAAATTTAGCTCAAAACGTAATTAATGAAGATGGTAGCGTTGGCGTAAGAATTGTAAAACACGATTTTTGCACGCCACTTGTTCAAAGATTCCGGAAGCCGATTGTTTCTACTTCTGCAAACATCAGCGGTAAGCCATCTCCGAAATTTTTTGATGACATTGATCCCGAAATTATTGCAGGCGTTGATTATGTTGTCGACTTTGAACAAGAAAACAGAAATTCCAGGAAACCATCTACGATAATGAAGCTTGCACCGGGCGGCCAGTTTGAGTTTATCCGTAAGTGATTGAGTTTGGGGCTGGAAGTGCGGAGTCGAAAGATAAAAGGGCAAAAAAATAATTTCAACATTACACCAATTCCACATTTCCCCCATTCTTTCCCTTTCTTTTCGTGGATTCGGAGTTTCCGTGGCGACATTCACTAAATGTTTTTCTTATTTTTGCTTCCCAATTGTCATTCTGAGGCACGAAGAATCCCCGCCTGTTGCGGATGGGCAGGTGTTCATCGCTTGCAGATCCTTCTTTCTTTAGCATGACAGCTTTTTATATACCTCATGCAACAATATCTTCAGAATCCGATTTTTAAAACCTTATCGTCGGTAGCCGACAAACATCAAACCGAAGCCTATGTTATCGGTGGCTTTGTTCGCGATTTATTTCTGAACAGACCGTCTAAAGATATTGACGTTGTGGTGGTTGGCAGCGGAATAGATTACGCCGAGGCCGTTGGTCGCAAGCTGGGTACCAAGGTGGCTGTTTTTAAAAGCTTCGGAACGGCAAGTATCAAGTTTCAAGATTTGGAAGTTGAATTTGTTGGCGCCAGAAAAGAGTCTTATCGTTCTAATTCGCGTAAGCCTATTGTTGAAGATGGTACACTTGAAGATGATCAATTAAGAAGAGATTTCACCATAAATGCCCTGGCACTTAACCTAAATGCTGATCGTTTTGGGGAACTGTTAGACCCATTTGGAGGCGTGAAGGATTTGGAGCAAAAATTAATCAGGACGCCGCTCGATCCGGAAATTACCTTTTCTGATGATCCATTGCGCATGATGAGGGCAATTCGTTTTGCCACACAGCTAAACTTCGTTATCGATGAAGCGGCTATACAAGCAATAAAAACGCAGAAACAGCGCATCACAATCGTATCTAAAGAACGGATCACAGATGAATTAAATAAAATTATTTTATCGCCGAAGCCCTCAATAGGCTTTAAGCTTCTTTTCGACACTGGATTATTGCACATTATCTTTCCTCAAATGACGCAGCTTTATGGTGTAGAAATAATCAAGGGAAAAGGCCATAAAGATAATTTTTACCACACGCTAGAGGTTTTAGATAACATCTGCGAAACAACCGATGACTTGTGGCTAAGGTGGGCGGCGATTTTACACGATATTGCCAAACCAGCCACCAAGCGTTTCGACGAAAGCCATGGCTGGACTTTTCACGGCCACGAAGACAGAGGCGCGAGGATGGTTCCGAAGATATTTGCGCAGCTCAAACTTCCCTTAAATGAGAAGATGAAATACGTACAAAAGCTAGTTCAACTGCACCTACGGCCAATTGTGCTGGCACAGGAAACGGTTACCGATTCTGCCGTGAGGCGATTGCTTTTCGACGCTGGCGAGGAGATTGATAGCTTAATGCTACTTTGCAATGCTGATGTAACAACAAAAAACGAATATAAAAAAACGAAATACAGGCGCAACTTCGAACTGGTTAAACAAAAACTAAAAGATGTTGAAGAACGCGATAAGATCAGAAACTGGCAACCACCCATTTCGGGAAACGATATTATGGAAACTTTTGGCCTTGCGGCTGGGAAAGAAGTCGGCCTGATCAAGAATGCAATTAGAGAGGCAATATTAGAAGGCGAGATTACAAACGACTTTCAAGAAGCGTTCGATTTTATGCTAAATCAAGCAAAACAAATGGGATTAAATCCTGTTAATAAATAATTTAATTGCCAATACATTGAATTAAGGCAACAAATTGGGGCATTTTGATGTTTGTGGTAAAACAAATTAACTTTATTTTTACGGTTCCAAAATACAATAATGGCTATTTATAAATTTAAAATTACTTTCGAAGATTTTGACGATGTTGTGAGGGAGATCGACATTAAATCGAACCAAACTTTTGAGGATTTGCACAGGGCAATCCACAAATCGACAGGTTATAACGCCGAGAAGTCTTCATCGTTTTATGTGAGTACTGATAATTGGTTAAAAGGCGATGAAATTGCTTATTTGCCAAGCGAACGCAAAAAAGACAGAGTGGTTTTGATGGAAAAATCAAAATTAAGTGGTTTTATCGAAGATCCACATCAAAAATTCTATTATACCTACAATTTCGACCGTCCGTACGATTTTCACGTAGAGTTAGTGAAGATCATTTTAGATGCCGACCCTAATATTGAATACCCGTTTTTGGCCAAAAGCATGGGCGAAGCACCAAAAATTATGGAACAGAATAGCCCTACAGCTGTCGATCCACGTGGCGCTGCCGCATCAGCCGGCGAATTCGATTTCCTGAATGAAATGAATTTCGTTCCTGAAGACACCGATGAACTGGAGGCCATGGGCGAAATGGGTATCAACGAAGAAGAAAGAGATGAGGACGAGGAAAGTGACGACGAGTTTGGCGATGAGTTCTCTGATGATGATAATTTTGATGATGACAGTCAAAAAGACGACTATTAATTAAAACATACAAGATCAAAAAAGCTGTCAACCTTTAAATTGACGGCTTTTGTTTTTTATATACCTTTGCGCATGCCTCAACAAAAAACCTTGATCGCCATTGTTGGTCCGACGGCCATTGGCAAAACGGCCCTGGCAATAGCGTTGGCTCAGCATTTCGGCACAGAGATTATCTCTGCAGATTCTCGCCAATTTTTTAAGGAAATGGAAATCGGCACGGCCAAGCCAGATCAGTTTGAGCTCGCTGCTGCCAAACACCACTTCATCAATTCGCATGCTGTTGAACAGCTTTTTAGCACAGGCGATTTTGAGCAAGAAGGGCTAAAAGTATTGGATGAGATCTTTAAGACACACCAAACAGCGATTATGGTTGGCGGATCGGGGCTTTATGTTAACGCACTCATTAACGGATTGGATGAAATGCCGGAAATAGATTTATCTATCCGCGAAAAGCTGAACAAACAGTTTGAGGAAGAGGGCATCTCCGCCATCCAAATGCAGCTTGAAGAACTGGACCCGGAATATTTTGCCAAAGTAGACCAAAATAATCCGCAAAGGATGATCAGGGGCCTTGAGGTTTTTCTATCGACCGGAAGAAAATTGTCTTCCATGCTGTCATCTACCAAAAAGAAGCGCCCTTTCAATGTAATCAAAATTGGCTTAAACACCGACAGAGCTGTGTTGTACGATCGAATAAATAAGCGTGTTGACCAAATGGTAGAAAATGGTTTACTTGAAGAAGTAAAGTCGTTGTTGCCTTTTAAAAAGTATAATGCCTTAAACACCGTAGGTTACAGCGAACTGTTCGACTTTTTGAATGAGAAAATATCTTTCGATGATGCAGTTTCTGCGATAAAACAGAACACCCGCCGCTTTGCCAAACGCCAGTTAACCTGGTTTCGGAAAGACGAAGAAATTCATTGGTTTGAGCCAGATGAACGCGATAAGATTATTGAGTTTATTGAACGTTTGGTTTAGAAACAAAAACCTACTCATCGTAGCGTCTCGCTACGACATAGATGAATTAATTTAACAATGAGCATCAGCCCAAGTTGATTCTATGCACAAATGCAGCATCTAATCCCCGTCGTAGCGTCTCGCTACGACAAATATTCCGTAAATGTTACCCGTTTAAAAAATAGAAACTATGGAGTTTTTTAACTACTATTTTTAAGAAACGGCTGTTTTAACCGCCTTGCTTAGCCGTTCCGTCCTGCTGAATTTAGTTCAGCATCTTTCTTGCTATAAAGGCCCACATCCCGAGTATCGGGAAGGGTGATGTGATGGTTAATCAAATGCCTAAAACAGTCCTTCAATACATTGAAGATTTCTTCCGTGATAACAAAAAAAGGGGCTTGACTTTGGCCAACCCCCTTTTTTCAAAAACGCTTGATTTATTTCTTGTCGTCTGGAAATTTTACTCCCCTGTATTGAGTAATATCTATTGTTGGGATAGTAGAACCGTACTTTGCGTTAATGGCATCGATAAATACATTGCCAATTATAGCGTTTCCACGAGGCGTTAAATGCACGCCATCTAAAGAGAATGCTCCGCCGGTAATAAATGCAGAATTAACATTTACACCTTGAACGGCAACGCCTACTTTAACTAAATTTAAATAACTGTAAGTATCGGCAACCGCAAGCCCTTTGCTATTGGCCAGCGATTTTATACTGCTGTTATAACTGTTCACATAATCTTTCACTTTAACAATTTCATCTTTATCCAATACCCAGTTATTGGCAATCGGGTTTGCAGGATGTAAGCCATAAGGTGCACCGCCCAGGGCTGGGTTAGGAACGCCAAACAATCCTGATGATTGAAATGGTAAGCGAATCAAATCGTCAGCTGTTGCTGCTCTTACTGTGCCAGCGCCCGTTCTGATATAAATTGTAGTGGCCGCAGGGTTAATCGCCTTTGCGGCATTCAATAAGGCCGCAACGGTAACGGTATTAAAGTAAGGTATGGCTGTTACATCTGGTATGGTTGCTACAACGCCTTTCTGTCCATTGGCCGTTAACGCATTCAGCAAATTAGAATATAATAAGGCGAACGTAGATTTATCAGTTAAAACATTAGTGGCATCGCTGGTTACGCCACCATTTGTTGCCCAACCCAACGCATCATTATTTCCAAGCCAAATTGAGAAAAAAGTATGGCTCCTGCCTTGTATAAACTGAAAATATGTTGTTGTGCCTACCTGGGTACCTGTTAATAAACGCTCCATGTAAGGGTTAGCAGCACTATACGGCGCTGCAAATGCTAAGTCGACACGCATGCCCGGAATACCCAGGTTTTGAACTTCGCCACTATATTTCGCCAAATGGGTTGGGTCTATATAAGCTAGTTTATCCGTTACATTTGTTAATGTTGGTGTTCCGTTAACCAAAGCCGACAATGTTAAATACCCTGAGCCATTTGATTGCGCATCAGTAAAAAACGGTGATGTGAAATTGCCGCCGCCAACTGATGCCATTTTTGCTGCAAGCAAATTTGGATAAGCAGCTTTTTGTCCTTCCAGATATAATCCACCATCAGCAAAACCTGCGGTTAACGAATTACCAACTGCAATATACTTGCTAAAATTAGCGTTACCTGCGGTAGTTCCGGCGGGTGTATCTATTTCGGGCTTACATGATGCTGCAAATAATAGGGATGCAGCAACAAGACTATTTAATATAATTTTTTTCATGTTGTTTTCTCCTACCATTTATAAGTTAATGAAAGACCGGGTGCGTAAACCAATGTTTTGAAAGTTCCATCTAATCCTGTCTCAATATTCTTTTGTTTTCTCGATTTAACATCCTCGAAAAAGAAGGAAGCATTTACCTCAAAGTGGCTTGATGGTGCGTAACCTACACCCGCACTCAAAATGTAGCGATCGGCGTCGGGTGCTTCGGGGGTTACATAACCGTCTTGAACCGGGCTAAATGCATAGCCAACTCCTGCCCTAAGTGCTAGTTTTTCTGAAGCCTGATGATTTATCCCTAACTTAAATGATGATCCATCGCGGTAGTTGCGTGCCGACCTCGTATCGGCCAACGCTGGAGTATTGGTTGCATAATCAAAAGCGAGCTCCTGATAAACACGCCATTGTACCCAACTTGCATCGAAAGCTAATACGGTGCTTTTGGAAAGCGGTATCCCTACGCCCAATGAGGTTGTAGACGGTAATGGCAATTCGGCATTAAAGGTGTTGCCGGCAGGAAAGGAGGTTCTTAACGATTCTGGAACGTCGAACTCTGCAGTTCCACCATCTAATTTGGTGTTCACTTTGGATTTATGTACGATGGCGAATGAAATATCGCTCAGGGTTTTAATGTATAGACCTGCGTTCCAGCCGTAACCTTTTCCTGTTCCATCTAATGTAACATGGCCTGATCTTCCATCGGGATAATTAACCGGGAGCGCTCTTTGCAGGTTTACTTCGCCATGATTGTAAACGAAACCAGCGCCGATACCGATGCGATCGGTAATTTTAATACTCAAGGTGGGCTGAAAGTAAATAGCCTTTAAGTTTAACGAAGTTAAGGCGTATCTGCCCGACCAATCGTTGCCCCAATCTACCAAGCCACCAAATGGGGTATAAACGCCCAAGCCCAGCTTCCATTTGTTTGATTTTGGCCCCCAAACGGCATAAGCCTCAAATGGCGGTGCAATCTTATTTTTTACGTTCTCGGTGATGTTTGATCCGCTTTGTTTAAATGCGGACTTAAATAGTAAAGGATTTACGCCTGCTGAAATGGAGTTTTTCTCTAAAAAAGCTACAGCTCCGGGGTTGTAAAAAACGGAAGCCTCATCTAAAGCCAAAGCGGACCCTGCGCCCGCCATTCCGATTTGCTTTTGTCCTTGTAAGTTAACCTGGAAACCCTGCCCAAAAACCCATAATGGGGCAGAAAGTAATGCGCTCAATAAAATTTTTTTCATTTATATATGGTTATAATACAAATGTATGCTATGCTAACATAGTAAGCAAATATTTGTTTGTAAGAATTTATGCCGGCTTACGCTTGGGCCGTGGGGCCGCCAAAGCCCATCGGGAACGGAGGTTCATCTTGTGCTTTAATGCGTCCGTTTACAGCTTCAAACTTTTGGATGTTATCGTCCAGAGCGTTTAACAGTCGCTTTGCATGTTCAGGTGTTAAAATAATTCTCGATTTAACTTTGGCCTTTGGTATGCCGGGCATTACGCGAATAAAATCGAGTACAAACTCAGTATTTGAATGCGT
Source organism: Pedobacter endophyticus (assembly GCF_015679185.1). Lineage (NCBI taxonomy): Bacteria > Pseudomonadati > Bacteroidota > Sphingobacteriia > Sphingobacteriales > Sphingobacteriaceae > Pedobacter > Pedobacter endophyticus. The sequence goes on along the minus strand of NZ_CP064939.1, from coordinate 4,752,367 downwards.
GATGATGGCAAGGTTAGAAAAAATTCCCTCTGCTATCTCTTCAGATAATTCGATATTTAATTGATTTTCGTTTTGTTGCTCTTCCATAAATCAAAAGTAAAGAATCTTGAGTAACGAACGGCGTAATTAACCCATCTTTATTAAGAAATTTTTAAGATCATGTTACTACGTCGTGCATAGGCGTTTTGTTGAATGAGGCGACTCATTTAATGACTTCAAAAGTTCTTCACTCATCAAAAATGTAACTACTTATTTAATAATGGTTTTACACGTTGCAGCATATCGGCGGCGGTAATAGTTGATAAATTTTTTATCTCGAAGTTTCCTAATGCCTCATTTAGCTCGTTAAGTGCCGAGGTATTGCTGGTTTTGGCGTAAAGCGCCTGTAGTTGCTTAATCTTCTCGAAGTCTTGTCCCCCTTCTATCAACTTCTCAAATCTTACAGATGTTAATGGCCCAGGATAAATCATATAGGTATCACCGGCTGGCCAGGCGGTAAAACGAGTGTCGGCTAACGGGTTTTTTGTCCAGCTATTAAAGGCCCAACGCACATAACCATCCATATTTTTGTTTGCGGTATACCAGCCCATCCATACCTGTTCGGCGGGCGAAGAAAAGCTAAATGCATTTGGATAAGGCTCTGTACAGCACGTATACCAGGTACTGGTTTTGCCTTGTTGCTTGCGTTTCTGCAATATATCCGCAGGAAACTCGAACCGTGAGGCGATACAGTAATTGTCGATATCTGCTTCTATCTCTTGATGATACTCTCCCGCTAAGGCAACTTTCCATTTTGGATCGACGCTTTTTAAAAGTTTGATTACAGCCTGCATGGCCTCCATCGGGCGTTCGTCCATGGCAATATATGTTTTTGCAAACCAGTTTTTCGCTTTCAAATGTTTAGTAAAGTCGGTTAGCATTGTTTTCCAAAAAACATTATAAGCAGGAGTTCCAATGGCGTCGGTAAACAAGGCTTGCTTTTGCAATGCTTCGTCCCAATAGGTAAAAGCAATTTTCCACGGCACCATGCTGTAACAGTTAATGTTTTTATCGATGCCCGTAGTCATTACAAAAGCGACGTATTTATCAAACAAGCTGTAATCGTACATCCAACTGCCGTCTTTTTTCTTCGTCCATTTAACTAAGCTCGGGTAATCGTCGTACGTTTGATGCCCCCAAGGCTCATCGACAATACTGGCTGTGATGGTTTTTTGCCCGGCATTGGCCAACATCACATAATAAGGCTTCATTAGTGCGAAGTGTTCATCACTCCATAATTTTACCTGATGCACCCTCGCAATGGCTGCAGGGTGTTGCCACAAATCTAAGTCGTATTTCCACGCACTTGGTGGAGGCAATGTTCTATCCAACACCCGAATTTTAACTGGCAGCTTGTACTCCTTTTGGCCGTTAACTTGAATCGTACCTGAGTAAATTCCTGTTTTTGTATTTGTAGGAACGGTTATACTGAGCCAAACGGGCTGGGTATTTTTGGCATCGATAACAATTGTTTTCGTTTTGGTATCAATTAAATCGGCAACGTACGATGAATCAAAGTCTGCAGGTTTGCGGTAACCACAGCCGTTTTTAAATTCATCGGTAATTACATATTTAATTGCCCCGGTAGAGATATTTTCTTTTTCAATACTGTTGCCCTGTTCATCCTTTAAATCGGAAACTTCTATGCTGAGCTTAGCGACAGATTCCTTTGCCCAAAGCAAAAGTTGGGTGTGTATTTTTTCGCCTTTCCACGCTGTGGTTGACCACGACTGTTGATGTTGAACTGCTGGAGGTATTTCTTTTGCAAACCGAACATTACTGTTTGCAAAACTGATATTTAAGCCGTCGGCGGTATTTGCCCATTGTTTGTTCAAGCTCTCTTTATCGGGCAGCTTCGATTTTTGAATGGCTATGCTTGCATCTTGAGCGAAGCCCGATAGGCTACAGCCCATTACTAAAATCATCAATAAATACTTCATAAACCTAAGTTAATGAAAGCAATCGAAATAAATTCAGGAGATTAAAATGGTATCGATACGCAAACGTTTGATAGATTGTAACGATATTGATGGAGAAATTATTGGTATTTAGTCATTTGATAAATAATAACGGGTTGCCTATATTCATCGGATGACCAGCCAGTGCACGACATTTCGACGAGGAACGAGATGTCAGTGAACCTGCTGGCACAATTTGAACTTAAAGATTTCTCGGCTGCGCTCGAAAAGACGATTCGCTCCGCCGTCATCTCGACTGAAACGGAGAGATCTTTGTAATTAGTGGTTGGCGTTTGGATGAAAAGATGCTTCTTAAGGTTGACTCCTATGCCAGTCGAATGACGGTAAAAAAGTGGTATCGCCTGTTCTTCTGTCTATTTATCAATAAACATCGCAATTACTCCAACGGAGACAGCAATTTGACCGACCGAAAAAATAAACATCCATTTTATGATATTAGCTTTAGTATTAGCCAATGCTTGATTTGTATTAGCGATATCATCCTTCGTGGCCAAAATCTCGCGTTTGTTATCAAACTCGGTTTTTACTTCTTCTTTTACGAAAGCAACCAATTGCTCGGCTTCTTTCTCTCCGAGCTTTGCTTTTAATATTTGAAAAAGTTGTATTTCGGTAACAATCAAATGTTTAGTTTTTTATTAAAGCTACAAAATTTATTCCAAATGAAAAAGTTAGTCATCCGATGAATAATAGCCAGTCGCAGATATTCATCGGATGACTAGACAATGTACGTCATCCGATCGCTATCGGATTCGACAAGGAACGAGGAGAAATCTGTTTCCTATAGGGTACCGTCCTTTCCCACTCACTCCACCCTCTTTTTGGCAGTGGGTTGTTGGCGTTCAGTGTTACATCGCTTGGGGATCCTTCGTGCCTCAGGATGACAACTCAGGCAAATTACGCGTAACAAAAAAGGGTTGTTTCTTTTGGAAACAACCCTTTTTATATGGTTTTCGATATGCTTACGCTTCTACTTCTTCTTGTTTCGAAGCTAATAATTTATCGTATTCTTCTTGCGAACCAACGATGATTCTTTCGTAACCACGTACACCAGTACCTGAAGGGATTAAGTGACCAACGATCACGTTTTCTTTCAAGCCTAACATATTATCGCGTTTACCTGCAATCGCTGCCTCATTTAATACTTTCGTAGTTTCTTGGAACGAAGCCGCAGAAATGAACGATTTAGTACCTAATGATGCACGTGTAATACCTTGTAAGATAGAACTTGCAGTTGCTGGTCTTGCATCTCTAACCGTAATCTGTTTTAAATCTTTACGTTTCAATTGAGAATTTTCGTCTCTTAATCTACGCAATGATACAATTTGACCCGGCTTGAAATCAGTTGAGTCACCTGCATCTTCAACAACTTTCTTGTCGTACATGGCATCGTTCTCGTCTGCAAAATCCCAACGATCTACTGCGTTGTTCTCTAAGAAAATGGTATCTCCCGGATCTTCGATGTGAACTTTCTGCATCATTTGGTGAACAATTACCTCAAAGTGCTTATCGTTAATTTTCACACCTTGCAAACGGTAAACTTCTTGAATACCATTTACTAAGTATTCTTGAACCGCTGCCGGGCCTTTAATTGATAAGATATCTGCCGGAGAAATTGAACCATCTGATAAAGGCATACCTGCTTTCACAAAGTCATTATCCTGTACAAGGATGTGTTTAGACAATGGAACAAGGTATTTTTTAATTTCACCATCTTTCGATTCGATTGTAATCTCGCGATTACCACGTTTAACACCACCTAAGGTTACTACACCATCAATTTCGGTTACTACCGCTGGGTTTGATGGATTACGCGCCTCAAATAACTCAGTTACACGAGGTAAACCACCGGTAATATCTCGGGTTTTACCAGTTGCACGAGGTATTTTGGCAATAATCTGACCGGTTTGGATAGCCTCGCCTTCATCAACTGAAACGTGGGCGCCTACCGGAATGTTATAACCTTTGATGAACTCACCTTTCTTATCAACGATTTGAACGGATGGGTTTTTGGTTTTATCACGTGTATCGATAATTACTTTTTCACGGTGACCAGTTTGCTCATCTGATTCTTCACGGAAGGTAACACCTTCTATAATGGCATCAAATTGTGCTTTACCGGCAAACTCCGAAAGGATAACCGCGTTGTACGGATCCCACGAACAGATTTTATCGCCTTTTGATAATTTATCGCCTTCTTTAACAAATAGAAACGCACCATAAGGAATGTTGTTGGTAACGATAACTCTACCGCTTCCTGGCTCAACAATTCTAAACTCACCTGAACGGCCCAATACAACTTGCACTGTCCCATCTTCGGTTTGTGTATCTACCGTACGGATGTTTTCAAACTCGATAACACCATCAAATTTCGCTACGATGTTTGATTCTGCGGCAATGTTGGATGCAGTACCACCCACGTGGAAAGTACGAAGTGTTAACTGTGTACCCGGCTCACCGATTGATTGTGCTGCAATTACACCAACTGCCTCACCTCGCTGAACACGTTTACCAGATGCCAGGTTACGACCGTAACATAATGCACAAACACCACGTTTAGATTCGCAAGTTAATACCGACCGAATTTCGATTCCCTCTAACGGAGATTCTTCGATGGCTTTGGCTACATCTTCATCAATATCCTGACCTGCTGCAACCAATAACTCGTTATTTAACGGATTGTATACATCGTGTAACGAAGTACGACCTAAAATACGTTCGTATAATGGCTCAACAATATCTTCCTGATCTTTCAATGCGGTAGTGTACATACCTCTTAAGGTACCACAATCGTCATCATTAACAATCATATCTTGGGCAACATCATGTAAACGACGGGTTAAGTAACCCGCATCGGCCGTTTTCAACGCCGTATCTGCCAAACCTTTACGAGCACCGTGGGTAGAGATAAAGTACTCTAATACGGATAAGCCTTCTTTAAAGTTTGATAAAATCGGGTTTTCGATAATATCGCCACCTGAACCTGATTTTTGAGGTTTCGCCATCAAACCACGCATTCCGCAAAGCTGACGAATCTGCTCTTTAGAACCACGGGCTCCTGAATCAAGCATCATGTAAACCGAGTTGAAACCTTGGTTATCTGATGATAACTGGTTCATTACGAAAGTGGTTAACCTGTTGTTGATACGGGTCCAGATATCGATAATCTGGTTGTAACGCTCGTTGTTGGTAATGAAACCCATGTTATAGTTGTTTCTTACCTCTTCAACTTCGTTAGCGGCTTGCTCTAATAAAGTGTGTTTCTCAACCGGAATGTTTACGTCTTGTAAGTTGAACGATAAACCTCCCTGGAATGCCATACGGAAACCTAATTCCTTTATATCATCCAAGAATTGAGATGCACGAGCCATACCAGTCATTTTAACTACCTCACCGATAATATCTCTTAACGATTTCTTAGTTAATAATTCATTGATATAACCTACTTCTTCTGGAACCAATTGGTTAAATAATACTCTACCAACTGTAGTTTCTGTTAATTTATTAACGATTGAACCGTCGTTTTGCTTAACGTTAACTCTTACTTTAATGAAAGCATGAAGATCTAATTCTTTCTCGTTGTAGGCAATAATTACCTCTTCTGGAGAATAGAAAGCAGAATCTTGTCCTTTTACCACTCTTGTTTCATCAGTTCTACGGCCTTTAGTAATGTAATAAAGACCCAAAACCATATCCTGCGATGGTACTGTAATTGGTGTACCGTTTGCAGGGTTTAAGATGTTGTGTGCAGCCAACATTAACACTTGGGCTTCCAAAATTGCGGCATTACCTAATGGTAAGTGCACGGCCATCTGGTCACCATCAAAATCGGCGTTGAATGCAGTACAAACTAATGGGTGTAACTGGATTGCTTTTCCTTCGATTAGTTTTGGCTGGAAAGCCTGAATACCGAGTCTGTGTAGCGTAGGTGCACGGTTTAGTAATACCGGGTGACCTTTCAATACGTTTTCTAAGATATCCCAAACTAATGGATCTTTTCTATCAACGATTTTCTTTGCAGATTTAACTGTTTTTACCACACCACGCTCAATCATTTTACGAATGATGAATGGTTTGTAAAGCTCAGCAGCCATATCTTTGGGAATACCGCACTCGTGTAACTTAAGGCTAGGCCCTACAACAATTACCGAACGAGCTGAATAATCCACACGTTTACCTAGTAAGTTTTGACGGAAACGACCTTGTTTACCTTTCAAAATATCTGAAAGTGATTTTAAGGCACGATTACCCTCGGTTTTTACCGCGTTTACTTTACGTGAGTTATCGAACAACGAATCTACAGCTTCCTGCAGCATACGTTTCTCGTTACGTAAAATTACCTCTGGTGCTTTGATCTCGATCAAACGCTTTAAACGATTGTTACGGATAATTACACGACGGTATAAATCATTTAAATCGGAAGTAGCGAAACGACCACCTTCTAATGGTACTAACGGACGTAATTCTGGCGGAATAACCGGAACGATTTTTACAATCATCCACTCTGGGCGATTCTCGATACGTGTATTAGCGCCACGGAAAGCCTCTACAACCTGAAGACGTTTTAAGGCCTCATTTTTACGTTGTTGAGATGTTTCGTTTGCTGCCTGGTGACGTAAATCATAAGATAAAGTATCTAAATCAATACGTTTTAATAAGTCTTCTAATGCTTCAGCACCCATTTTGGCGATGAATTTATTAGGGTCTTTATCATCTAAGTATTGGTTTTCTTTAGGTAATTTATCTAAGATATCTAAATATTCTTCTTCGGTTAAGAAGTCCATATAGTTGATACCTTCTTCGGCCATTAAGCCCGATTGAATAACTACGTAACGCTCGTAATAGATAATTAAATCGAGTTTTTTAGTAGGTAAACCTAATAAATAACCGATTTTGTTTGGTAAAGAACGGAAATACCAGATGTGCGCAACAGGAACCACCAAAGCGATGTGTCCCATACGCTCACGACGTACTTTCTTTTCTGTTACTTCAACACCACAACGATCGCAAACGATACCCTTGTAACGGATACGTTTGTATTTACCGCAATGACATTCGTAATCTTTTACCGGACCAAAAATACGCTCACAGAACAAACCATCACGTTCAGGTTTGTAAGTACGGTAGTTAATGGTTTCTGGTTTCAACACCTCACCGCTAGAGCGTTCCAAAATAATCTCTGGAGACGACAGGCTAATGGTAATGGACGTGAAATTGCTTTTTAATTTATTATCCTTTTTGTAAGACATACTTTTTAAGGTTAAAGGCGGAAGGCGGAAGGTGTAAGGTGTAGGGCGCTTAAACCCTTTACCTTATACCTTATACCTTATACCTTATTATTAGTCTAATGTAATATCTAAACCTAAACCGCGTAACTCATGTACCAATACGTTAAACGATTCTGGTACACCTGGTGTTGGTAGGTTTTCACCTTTAACAATGGCTTCGTAAGTTTTGGCTCTTCCGATTACATCATCCGATTTAACGGTTAAGATCTCTTGAAGAATATTAGCTGCACCGAATGCCTCTAATGCCCAAACCTCCATCTCACCAAAACGCTGACCACCGAACTGGGCTTTACCACCCAATGGTTGTTGTGTAATTAATGAGTATGGTCCGATTGAACGGGCGTGCATCTTATCATCAACCATGTGACCTAGTTTCAACATGTAGATAATACCTACTGTTGTAGTCTGATCGAAACGCTCACCTGTTAAACCGTTGTATAAGTAGGTTTTTCCTGAAGCCGGAACGTTTGCTTTAGCAATCCATTCTTCTACCTCATCGTGGGTAGCACCATCAAAAATCGGGGTAGCGAATTTCACGCCCAATTCTTTACCGGCCCATGCCAATACGGTTTCGTAAATCTGACCAAGGTTCATACGTGATGGTACACCCAGCGGGTTCAACACGATATCAACCGGGCTACCATCGGCCAAGAAAGGCATATCTTCATCACGTACAATACGTGCAACAATACCTTTGTTACCGTGGCGACCTGCCATTTTATCACCTACTTTTAACTTACGTTTTTTAGCAACATACACTTTTGCCATTTGTACAATACCCGATGGAAGCTCATCACCTACACTAATTGCGAATTTATCGCGTTTGTAAGCACCAAGTTCTTCGTTAACACGGATGCCGTAGTTATGAAGCAACATTTTAATCATTTCGTTCTTATCATCATCAGTAGTCCATTTGTTAGGGCTAATGTGATTATAATCAAGCTCTGATAAAATTTTCTGAGTGAATTTTGCACCTTTAGCGATCAACAATTCTTTGTAAATATTGAACACACCTTGGGATGTTTTTCCGTTTACAATAGTGAATAATTTATCAACTAATTCTGCCTTTAACTTCTCAGTAATGCTGTTGTAACCTTTGTCTAATTTCTCAATTGCCGATTTTTCCTCAGCTTTTGTAGTTTTCTTAGCACGGCTGAACAATTTGGTATCAATTACTACACCACGGATTGATGGAGGAGTTTTTAAAGACGCATCTTTAACATCACCTGCTTTATCACCAAAAATGGCACGTAATAATTTCTCTTCTGGCGACGGATCAGATTCTCCTTTTGGAGTGATCTTACCAATTAAGATATCACCTTCTTTTACTTCAGCACCAACACGGATAATACCATTTTCGTCAAGGTCTTTAGTAGCCTCTTCAGAAACGTTCGGGATATCTGGTGTTAATTCCTCTTCTCCACGTTTGGTATCACGTACTTCTAATTCAAACTCTTCAATATGCAATGAAGTGAAAACGTCATCACGAACAATACGCTCGTTAATTACAATCGCATCCTCAAAGTTGAAACCTTGCCAAGGCATAAATGCCACTTTCAGGTTTCTACCTAATGCCAACTCGCCATTTTCAGTTGCATAACCTTCGCAAAGCACTTGTCCTTTAGTCACTTTTTGGCCTTTTCTAACAATTGGCTTCAAGTTGATACAAGTATTCTGGTTGGTTTTTTTGAACTTAATTAAGCGGTATGTTTTGCTATCACCTTCAAATGAAACTAAACGATCATCTTCGTTACGTTCATATTTAATAGTGATTTCATTGGCATCTACATATTCTACTACACCGTTTCCTTCGGCATTGATCAAAGTTCTTGAGTCACGTGCAACGCGACCTTCTAAACCTGTACCAACGATTGGTGCTTCAGGACGTAACAATGGTACGGCCTGACGTTGCATGTTCGATCCCATCAAAGCCCTGTTCGCATCATCATGCTCCAAGAACGGAATCAACGAGGCAGCGATTGAGGTAATCTGGTTAGGTGCAACGTCCATCAAGTCTAATTTCTCAGGCTCAATAATCGGGAAGTCACCCTCGTAACGTGCTTTAACACGTGGCGTAATGAAGTTACCTTTATCATCGTACTCTGCATTAGCCTGAGCGATGGTTTTACCATCTTCATCTTCTGCAGATAAATAAATAACGTCTGAATCAACTACTACTTTACCTTCTTCAACGCGTTTGTAAGGTGTTTCGATGAAACCTAAATTGTTGATTTTTGCATGCACACAAAGTGATGAAATCAAACCAATGTTTGGTCCCTCAGGAGTTTCAATAGTACATAAACGACCGTAGTGGGTGTAGTGAACGTCACGCACCTCAAAACCAGCTCTTTCACGTGATAAACCACCTGGACCTAAAGCTGATAAACGGCGTTTGTGTGTAATCTCGGCCAATGGATTGGTTTGATCCATGAACTGAGATAACTGGTTTGTACCAAAGAAAGAGTTGATTACTGATGATAACGTACGGGCGTTGATCAAATCAGTTGGTGTAAACACCTCGTTATCTCTGATGTTCATACGCTCGCGGATTGTTCTGGCCATACGTGCCAAACCTACTCCGAATTGTGCGTACAATTGCTCACCTACCGTACGTACACGACGGTTTGATAAGTGGTCAATATCATCTACCTCTTCTTTAGAGTTGATCAATTTGATCAGGTACTTAACAATGGCAATAATATCTGCTTTTGTTAACACCTTTACATCATCCGGGGTATTCATTTTCAATTTACGGTTGATGCGGTAACGACCAACATCCCCTAAATCGTAACGTTTATCTGAAAAGAATAAACGATCAATGATACCACGTGCAGTTTCCTCATCAGGTGGTTCTGCGTTACGCAAAGCCCTATAGATGTTTTCTACGGCCTCTTTTTCGGAGTTCGATGTATCTTTTTGTAATGTATTATAAATAATGGTATAATCGGCCTGGCTAGCACCATCTTCTTTCGAAAGAATAATGGTTTTAACGCCTGCTTCAATTACCATATCAATGTGTTCGTCTTCTAAAACGGTTTCTCTTTCGAGAACAATTTCATTACGAGGTACCGATACTACTTCACCAGTATCTTCATCTACAAAATCTTCAACCCATGAACGAAGTACCCTTGCCGCCAGCTTACGACCGATGTATTTCTTTAAACCTGATTTGCTAACTTTTACTTCGTCAGCAAGATCGAAAAGTTCTAAGATGTCTTTATCAGAATCGTAACCGATAGCACGTAATAAAGTGGTAACCGGGAATTTTTTCTTACGATCGATGTAAGCGTACATGACGTTGTTAACGTCTGTAGCAAACTCGATCCATGAACCCTTGAAAGGAATAACACGTGCTGAGTACAATTTGGTTCCGTTGGTGTGACGGCTTTGGCCGAAGAACACGCCTGGCGAACGGTGCAATTGCGAAACGATAACACGTTCTGCACCGTTGATTACGAATGTACCTTTTGGTGTCATATACGGGATAGTACCTAAGTACACATCCTGAATAATGGTTTCAAAATCTTCATGTTCAACATCGTTACAAGAAAGCTTAAGCTTTGCCTTTAACGGAACATTGTAGGTTAATCCACGCTCAATACACTCGTGTATATCGTAACGTGGCGGATCCACAAAATAGTCAAGAAACTCCAATACGAAGATATTTCTTGAATCTGTGATTGGAAAGTTTTCAGCAAACACTTTAAACAAACCTTCGCTAGAGCGATCGTCTGATGTGGTGTCTATCTGGAAAAATTCTCTGAATGATTGCAATTGCACATCCAGAAAATCCGGATAGTCTATAATGTGCTTACTAGTTGCAAAATTTACTCTTTGTTCGACTGTCTTTGCCAATGGACTAAAAGATTTTAGTTTAAGAATAAACTATTTGTTTGGTTCGGGTTTTAAACAGTCTCATTAACCAAACAAAATGAGTTGTTTATAAACAGGTAAAGACACCGACATTTTCAGTCGGTGTCTGATACATTTTTAGCTTAGCTAAATTAAGTGATTACTTAATTTCAACTACTGCTCCAGCTTCTTCTAATTGTTTTTTAAGAGCTTCTGCTTCGTCTTTAGCAACACCAGCTTTTAATTCTTTTGGTGCACCATCAACTAAGTCTTTAGCTTCTTTCAAACCTAAACCAGTTAAGTCTTTAACAAGTTTTACAACTGCTAATTTCTGACCACCAGCTTCTTTTAAGATTACATCAAAAGATGTTTTTTCTGCAGCAGCAGCAGGTGCATCACCACCAGCAGCAGGACCAGCAACTACAGCAGCAGCTGCAGGCTCAATACCATACTCATCTTTTAAGATTTGAGCTAATTCATTAACTTCTTTTACTGTTAAGTTTACTAATTGCTCAGCAAACGCTTTTAAATCTGCCATTTTATTAAGATTTTAAAAATTTACGTGTGTAATAATTTTGTTTAATTTGCGAACTTAAGGTGTTCGTTAACCTTCTCTTTCTTGAAGAGTTTTAACAATTCCTGCAATTTTGCCTCCGCTTGATTTAAGCGCAGATACAACATTTTTCGCTGGTGATTGTAATAATCCAATGATATCGCCAATAAGCTCTTCTCTTGATTTTAAGCTTACTAAGTTATTCAATTGGTCATCGCCAACGTATACTGATGAATCTATAAATGCCGCTTTAAGCACAGGTTTATCAGATGTTTTTCTCAAAGCTTTAATCAACTTGGCCGGAGCGTTTGCTGTTTTTGAGAATAATAATGATGATGAACCTTTAAGGGCTTCGTATATCTCTGAAGCATCGCCTTCTAAACCTTCAATCGCTTTGCGGATTAAAGTGTTTTTGGCAACTTTCATTACGATATCGCTTTCGAAACATTTGCGACGGATGTTATTAATCTGCTCAACAGAAAGGCTAGAGGTATCAGCAATATAGAAATTGCCAAACTCTTGCATTTGTCCTTGTAGTTCTAAAACTACTTCGTTTTTTTCTTCTCTGTTCATGATTAAATCCCCGCTGATTTAGTTTCAATTGCAATCCCAGGACTCATTGTAGAAGACACGTGAATGCTCTTAAAATAAGTTCCTTTTGCAGCAGATGGTTTCAATTTAGAAATCACAGAGATAATCTCCATTGCGTTTTCATAAATTTTATCTGCTGGGAATGATACTTTTCCTATCGAGGCGTGTATGATACCCGTTTTGTCTACTTTAAAATCGATCTTACCTGCTTTAACCTCTGTTACAGCTTTACCAACTTCGTTAGTTACTGTACCAGATTTTGGGTTAGGCATTAAGTTCCTTGGACCTAAAACACGGCCCAATTTACCTACCTTAGCCATACAAGCTGGTGTAGTGATAATAATGTCTACATCGGTCCAACCACCTTCAATTTTAGCTACATACTCGTCTAAACCTACGAAGTCTGCACCAGCTGCTTTTGCTTCTTCTTCCTTATCAGGAGTTACCAAAGCTAAAACACGTACAGTTTTACCTGTTCCGTGTGGTAAAGTAGCAATACCACGTACCATTTGATTGGCTTTACGCGGATCTACACCTAAAGATACGTCAATATCAACTGAAGCATCGAATTTAGTCGTAGTGATTTCTTTTACCAAAGCAGCAGCATCCTTCAAAGAATAAGCTTTACCAGCCTCTATCTTAGCATGTGCCTTTTTTTGATTTTTAGTTAATTTCGCCACTGTTGTAAACTGTTTTTTAATTAATTTTTCCAGGGTGCGTCACCAGAAACGGTGATTCCCATACTGCGTGCTGTACCGGCAACCATACTCATTGCAGATTCGATTGTAAATGCATTTAAATCAGGCATTTTATCTTCAGCAATAACTTTAATCTGGTCCCAGGTCACCGATCCAACTTTTTTACGGTTAGGCTCAGCAGAACCACTCTGTAATTTAGTAGCGTCTTTTAACTGAACTGCTACCGGAGGGGTTTTGATGATGAAATCGAATGACTTATCAGCATAAACAGTAATTACAACCGGCAATACTTTACCTGCTTTATCTTGGGTACGAGCATTGTACTGTTTGCAAAACTCCATGATGTTTACCCCCTTAGCACCCAATGCAGGTCCTACTGGTGGCGATGGATTTGCAGCTCCGCCCTTGATCTGTAATTTGATCATTGCACTGATTTCTTTTGCCATTTTTTGTTTTTAATTTATTTAAAACTCAATGTTAAATAGTGGAAGCATGTAACATTTTATTTCCTTTTGAGGTAAGAGCATGAAGACATGTGGTTCTAGATTGTTTCCGTTCCTTAGCACATATTACCATCCTATTAAACCAAAAGGACTGCAAAGATAGGGATAATATAATTGAACCGCAATAGATTAAGTAAAATTTATTTTAGTGTTTTTTTTAATCCGTTGACTGAAGTCAACGGCAATGAAATGGAAAGCGCCAATCAAGTCATTGCATTAAAAAGAATTCGCTAGTTCAATCATTGCCCTATTAGTCCGGCAATGAAATGGAAATCGCTAATTTAGACAACGGGTTAAATATACAGCTCGCTAGTCCATTCATTGCCGTCAGTTTCAACTGACGGAAAACAAGGAAAATAAACAGCCCTAATTCAAAAACACCTCATCCACAAAAATCCATGCCGGCTCGCCCTTGCCCGGGTGCCAATCGGGAAGCTTTTTAAGGTTTTTGGCCACAATTTTAAGAAAGGAGATATTTTGAGGCTTAAATTTCGTTTCTACTTTTATTAATTCCCTTTCAGCACCTTTTTTTGTCGCTGCCGGCTTAACCTTGCCCAGCAAGCGTAATTTATTTTGTTGAGAACCGCCCCAAACCTCTACCTCTACCGGCGGAAAGATGTACGTTGGAACATGGCGCATTACGTTTAAAGCGACCGATTGGATTAGTACTGGCTTCTTGAAAACCAACAACGCTTCCATATTATTATCTTTAAAGCCTAACCATTTGCCAGAGTTGGTTTCAAAATCGCCCAACTGACCATCAGCGAGTATTTTTGATCCGCCTGCCTTATATTTAATATCTGGCCCCTGCAAAAACGCAATGGTATCGGCCTTTATGCTCGATTTATAAACATTTACACGCACCGTTTCGCTCCCGTACCAACCATCTTTATAGGCCTTAGCCTTTATCGTGGTATTCTCTTTAAACACAAGCGGTTTCTGATATAGCGTAGAATTTACGCTATCTGGTTCAGAACCATCTGTAGTATAGCGAATTTGAACCCCGTTTATGGGATGCTTGATGGCTAGCGACAGCGATGATTTGAAAACGGTAACCTCTGTTTTAAAGCTTGGTCTATTTAACATGATCGGATGCTTTCCATTATCTTTAAAACCAGAAACAACCTTTATGCTCGGGTATCCTTTTTGCAGTTGTGTGATATTGGCCTCGCTTAACCCAGCGTTCCAAACTACCAGTTTCTTCAAGCTTCTCATCTGCCCAAAGTCTTTTAAATAAACAGGATTTAGTTTCGTGCCTGATATGGATAGCTTATCCAAAAATTTTAAGGCTTGCAGCGCCTTGAGCCCCGAACCGGTAATATTGGTAAAGTTGAGGTTTAGCGTTCGTAAGTTTTCAAATTGAGCAATCGTTTTTAATTCGTCGTCCTTTAGCGGCATTCCCTTCACATCCAAAGAAACGATTTGCCTTTTTATGGGCTCCAATTCTTTCAGCACATTTGGGCTATAGGCATTTTTGTTGTAAATATTAACAGCCAATGCAGGCGAACCCTTGGCCAACGTATACACACCGCGATAGTTGTTGTTTAGCTTTTCGATGGTTTGGTTATCTGCTGCATCAAAATCATAATTTTCTTCAGATGATTCTGCTGGTGCTAAAAAAGTAGTTGCCAAAATTCTTAAAGAATCTTGGGCGGGCAAATCGATTACTTTTTTCTTGGTCTCGGCATTTTCCTTAATCCACAAGTTTAGTAAGGCAATTTCCTCATCCGTTAATTGATTTTTTCCCCTGGGTGGCATGTGCTTTTTATCATCTTCGGGCAGATGTATCCGCTCTAGGAGCAAGCTGATTTTGGGGTTACCGGCAACAAACAGTTTTCCGCTTTTTCCTCCCTTTAGCATGGCCGTTAAATTATCGACCCTTAAGCCGCCCTTTGCCTTTTCGAGATTATGACAGCTGAGGCATTTTTGCGAAAATATGGGCAGGATTACGTCATCAAATATCTTGGCCTGCTCTACAGGTATCTTGGGCAGTGTTCGGGCTAAAGTTACCGGTTCGAGTATAAAGTTTTCGCCATGCGTTAAAGATGCACCGTAATGCCCAGCTGCGATTAAACAAAAGGTTATTAGTATTGCACCTAACCGGGCAACTTTCACTTTATACCATGAGGCGTTCCTGAACCAATACACAATCGAGGCTACAAAAACGATGCTTACACCGGTCCACTTGTGCCATTGTAAAAGCGAGCCCGAATAGCCGTCTTCCCTAGCCAAAAACAGACCCATAATTACGGTAAGGGCCGAAAAAAGTGTTCCTGAAAGTAGCAAACCAGAGGTGAAGTTTTGGTATAGCTGCTCTTTAACATAGGCCGCCTTGAACCTAAAAAACTCCATCAACATGGCCAAAAAAAGCAGCACGATTGGAAAATGCAGCACTAAGGGATGCATTCTACCAAAAGGCACCAGCCAGTACGGAACATCTATCTTATCACTAAAAACGAGTAAAAAAACGATAAAAACGTTAGCAGCAAATAGTAAATGTTCTGCAATACTTTTAAAAGTAATCTTCATAAAATGGGTAAAGTGCCTGTTTAAATTTGGTTAAAAATTTATTTCCTTAGGTAATTTGTTATTCTGAACGCCCGCCTGACCGGAACGGGCAGGCAGTGAAGAAACTCTTTGCTTTATAACTACTCTTGCCAATTCCTCTGCTATTTTCTTGGCAGCAGGGCTATTTATGTGCTGCATTTTATTGCAGATTCTTCATTGTTTTAATTTGTTTCTAAAGGAATTCATGCTTGCTTCGCAGGTCTTCACTGTGTTCAGATCCTATAGCTATCGGATGACAGCGTATATGTATAAATGGTCGTCATTGCGAGGCACGAAGCAATCTAAATCCATAAATGAGATTGCTTCGTGCCTCGCAATGACGAAGTGGTGAGCATCTTCCCTAGCTACACCCGCGTAAACTTATACGGATAAACCTTTCCAGAGGCCCATTGCGCAACGTAGAGGTTTTCATCGTCGTCCACACAAACGTCGTGCGGGTTCAGAAATATCTTTTCTGCTTGTGCCATCGGCTGTAAAATACCGTTCTGGTATGTGGGCAAGGTTCCGCCAATGTTCGAAACCACCTTATTTTCCTTATTCAATATGGTGGTGAAGCCACTTCCATCTTTACCTAAATCGGGCGATCGTAAAACAGCGGCATACAAATAGTCGTTTTTAATTACTGGCCGACAAACACAAGCACCCGGAAGCGCAATAACTTCTTGCAAATTGCCTTCCATATCAAACCTTTTGAAGCAGTTTCGTGTACGATCGGTAGCCAGCAGGGTCGGATTTCCGTTGCGCCTATCGATGCAAACGCCGTGCGCATTGTCCAGATTTTTTGTTTCCTCTCCCTTTCCGCCAAAATAGCTCAATAACTTGCCTTCGGGGCTATAGCGGAAAACATATTGCTGTCCATACCCATCAGCTATAAAAATATCACCGTTATCGGCTATTGCTGTTTCTGTGGGCACAAACTCCTCTTTCTTTTTATAAAGACCGGTTTCCATCGGGCAATCAATGGTCATCAAAATCTTCCCATCCACGGTGGTTTTATAAACCTGATGTCTGTTGGTATCGGTAATATACAAGTAATCCTTTCCATTTTCCTTGGCCAAGGTCAGGCCATGCGCACCCGGAAACTCGTGCCCCCAAGAACTAAGCAGCTTACCGGATTTGTTGTAGATCAGCACGTTGTTTTTGGTTTCGTTGGTGAGCAGAATTATCCTGCCCTCGCTATCCTGAACCATTTCGTGGCAATCGTTCACAGGATGTTGCAGGGGATTTAAAGCGCCCCATTTTGCATCCATGCGATAACGCATTTCATTGTGACCATAAATTGGCCCTTTCGGTTTGGCCAATAGATCTTTGGCGATAAAAAAACTGGCTGAGATCAGGCCGGTACTTTTTATAAATGTTCTTCTTTCCATATGGATTTTATTGGTGTTGTGTTATACATCGCCAGGCTGAGATGAATTCTTCACTAAATGCCCTTCGACTACGCTCAGGGTGACAACCGATCAGCAAGCGAACATTCCGTGATGATTAAACTAAAATATCGTTTACAACTTTGCCAGCCACATCGGTAAGTCTGTATCTTCTCCCAAGGTGTTTAAAGGTCAGTTTCTCATGGTTCAAGCCGAGCTGATGCAGCACAGTTGCTTGAAAATCGTGTACATGCACCGGGTTTGAAACAACGTTATAACCAAATTCGTCCGATTCGCCATAAACAATGCCCGGTTTTACGCCTCCTCCGGCCATCCAAATACTGAAACAACGCGGGTGATGGTCGCGGCCATAATTATCTTTTGTTAATGTTCCCTGACTGTAATTGGTACGCCCGAATTCGCCGCCCCAAATTACGAGTGTTTCATCAAGCAAACCTCGTTGCTTCAAATCGGTAATGAGCGCCGCTGATGCTTGATCAACGTCTTTCGCCTGCCCCGACATTTCTGAGGGAAGATTCCCATGCTGATCCCAGCCTTGATGGTACAACTGTACAAAGCGAACTCCATTCTCACTCAGCTTTCTGGCCAGCAAGCAATTGGCGGCGAATGTACCCGGCACTAAGCAATCGGGCCCATATAGTTTAATGATATCATCAGGTTCTTTGCTCAGGTCGGTTATCTCGGGCACGGCAGTTTGCATCCGGTAAGCCATTTCATATTGCTGTATTTTTGCGCTAATTTCAGGATCGCCAAATTCCTGATAAGAAATATCATTCAATTCGGCTAGTTTATCGAGCATTTTTCGCCTTTCGAAGCGGTTTAACCCATCAGGATCTTTCAGATAAAGCACCGGATCTTCGCCACTGGTAAACTGTACGCCCTGATGAATGGAATCCAGAAAGCCATTGGTCCAAAGTTTAGAATATACGCCCTGCCCATTTCCTTTCCCTTTAGAAAGCAACACGCTAAAAGCAGGCAGGTTTTTGTTCTCACTTCCCAGCCCGTAGCTTACCCAAGAGCCCATGCTCGGCCTGTTGCCCTGCTGTGCGCCGGTTTGAAAAAAGGTCAGGGCCGGATCGTGATTGATGGCCTCGGTATGCATCGATTTGATAATACAGATATCATCAACCACCTTTGCCGTATACGGAAAAAGATCGCTTACCCATGCTCGAGAGTCTCCATACTGTTTAAAATCGTAATAAGAGCCTACCAGCGGAAAAGAGGCTTGATTGGCAGTCATCCCAGTCAGTCGCTGTCCGGCACGGATCGATTCAGGAAGCTCCTGCCCCATCATTTCCCTCAGTTTTGGTTTATAATCGAAAGATTCCAGCTGAGAGGGTGCGCCGTTCTGAAACAGGTAAATCACTCTTTTGGCCTTGGGCGCAAAATCGGGTATCCCCGAGGGGAGGCTGCTTTCATCATTTCCACTGGTAAATAAATCGGGAATAAGCAAGGAGCCTAGGGCTACACTGCCAATGCCCAAACTTAGCCTCGATAAGAAACGACGCCGGTTAAAATTAAGCCCATGCTCTAAAAAATCCTTTTCCATAGTTTAGGTTTTTGTAATCGTTTCTTCTAAATTGTAAATGGTGCTTACCACCGTCATCATGGCGGCCAGCTTCGTCTTATCAATTTGCTTCGGCATGGGGTATTCGCCAACAGCAAGTAGCTTTTCGGCCTTTGCCATATCTTGATATACCTTTAATTGACTATTGTAATAGGTACTGAGCAAGTTGATTTCCTTTTCGTTGGGCTTTCGGCACACAATGAGTCTAAACGCCCTGGTTATTTTAGCTTCTAACGGATTGTTTTCTTGCAACAACTTCGCCGCCAATACTCGCGAGGCTTCCAATACGGTTGGATTGTTTAGCATCACCAAGGCCTGCAACGGCGTATTGGTATTTAGGCGTTTAATTTCGCATTGATCTCTACTGCTGGCATCAAAAATAGCCATGCTGGCTGGCGGTACCGTACGTTTAATAAGCGTGTACATTCCACGGCGATACAGGTTTTCGCCATGATCTTGCGTGTATTTAGCTAAAATTCCACGTCCGGAGGAAGCGGCTTCCCAAAGTCCCGGCGGTTGGTAAGGTTTTACGCTTGGCCCTCCAATGGTTTTAACCAGCAAGCCACTGCTTGCCAACACTACATCTCGAACCGTCTCTGCCGGAACGCGGTAACGTGGCGCTCTGGCCAGGTACTTGTTTTCGGGATCTTTTTTCAACTTATCTGTTGATACTACGGCCGACTGGCGATAGGTAGCTGAGGTTACTATCTGTTTTACCAAACGTTTAATGTCCCAGCCATGGTCTCTAAAATCTACAGCCAGCCAATCTAATAGTTGTGGATGCGATGGAAGCTCGCCCTGCATCCCGAAATCGCCAGCCGTCTTCACTATGCCTCTTCCAAAAAATTGCTGCCATAGCTGATTTACAAATACTCTTGATGTTAATGGATTTTCTTTATCGAACAACCATTTAGCAAGCCCGAGCCGGTTTTTATCGTATTTTTTATCAAAGGCCAAAATCGATTTGGCTGTTCCGGCCTCTACTTCTTCACCGTGCGCATCGTAAACGCCCCGATTTAAAAGATATGTTTTTCTAAGTGTATCGCGATCGCCCATTACTGAAACAATCAATCTGTCGGTATCTTGCTTGTTCACAAAAGATAGAATGTTTTTAACATCATCATTGCTGATTTCCATCAACGGTTTCTTGGCGTAGGTTTCGGGTCCACCAACGGTCGATTCTATTCCTTTTTCTTTTACATTGTTGAAAAATGCAAACACTTGATAGTATTCTCTCTGAGAAAAAGGGTCGTATTTATGATCGTGACAATGGGCGCACTCCAAGGTAACCGCCAATAAGGCTTTTCCAAAAGTGTTGGTTCTATCGGTTACGTATTCTACGCGATATTCCTCATCAATTACCCCACCTTCTTCGGTAATTTTATGATTTCGGTTAAAACCTGTGGCCAGCAATTGTTCTTTCGTTGCGTTTGGCATCAAATCGCCTGCCAGCTGCCAGGTGATAAACTTATTATACGGTAAATTTTTGTTAAAAGCATGTATCACCCAATCTCGCCAAGGCCATTGCGAACGATAATTATCATCTTGATAGCCATGGGAATCGGCATAACGAGCAACATCGAGCCAATGAAGTGCCATCTTCTCGCCGTACGATGGGCGCTTTAGCAGTGTTTCTACTACGTTTTCATAAGCATTGCTGCTGTTATCGGCCAAGAACTTGTCCATCATTTCTATGGTGGGCGGCAAGCCGGTAAGGTCTAAACAAACCCTTTTCAATAACCTTTCCTTGCCAGCTTCTTCGTTAGGCTTCATTCCCTTTTCTTCTATCGTTGCCAGCACAAAGCGATCGATATCGTTTATTGGCCAAGCCTCATCTTTAACTTCTGGAACTTTCGATTTTACAGGAGGCGTAAAAGCCCAATGCTTTTCGTACTTGGCGCCCTGTTTGATCCATTTTTCTATCAAATCAATTTCGTAAGCACTTAATGGCGGTAAGTTCGACGATTTTGGCGGCATGAGTTGCGAAGAATCGGTAGTGGTAATGCGCAGAAAAACTGCAGAGGCCTCGGGCTTAAACGGCACAATTGCATGGGCAGAAGGGTTTTCTTTTAATGCCTTGTAAGCTTCCTCTTCTATATCGAGCCTCAACCCTGCTTCTCTTTTGTTTGCATCAGGCCCATGGCAGGCGAAGCATTTATCTGATAGAATTGGCCGAACGTGAAAATTATAACTCACCTGATCGGGCATTTTTTCTTCCGTAGCTTCACTGCCAGCCCAATTACAGGCTTGCAAAGCATAAATAAATAGCCCAAGCACTATCGAAAAATATAAAAGCCGTTGCATGTTAAGTATGTTTGGTTAGGTAGTTTTTGTACTCGAGATAATTAAATCAATCGAATCGTTAATAGTTCGAGCCCTGTTAAAGTTAATAAATTATATCTTAAGATTCGCAATCTTTTTAATTATTTTATTAAGTTCGAGTGTTAGTTAGTGATTTGGAACAAGGGCATTGCAGTCGTCAACGTCAAATAAATTAAAAAAGCTGCTGCCTGTGTTATACAATTACTATTCACGAAGCGAACTCAATCGGCAGCTGCAGCTAGGTCTTGTACAGCAATTGGCCAGGTACCCGGGCTTGGAACCGACACACCTTTATTGGAACCCATCACCTTATTGTCTTCTCCAAAATAGTATAATGGCCAGCCTTTGTAAGTGAGTTGCTTTTTTCCGTGTACGGTAATACTTCCAAATAACGCTTTATCTAAAATAGATGGAACAACGATTTTATCTTGCTCATAAATGGGCCATATGGTATTTTTAACAAAGGCTGCATCAGTAAAATTGTTCTTATTCTTTTTATCGTTTTTAAAGGTATAGATGGCGAGTCCATTTGCATCGGTAAAGTAGAGCGTTTTGCCCGTTCCCTCAGTATAATCAGCCAGGTAACTTTTACCGTCCTTACCAATGAGCTGGGCATTGGTAAGCATAACGGTATAATCTGGTTTGGCAACAAACCAAACTTTGTTTACACCCTCGCCAGTTGTTGCGCCAGCCACCTCTGGCGTATTAACGTTGTTCACTTTAGGCGAATAATAATAGAGTGGATGCCCTTTGAAGGTGATTTGTTGTTTCCCATTCACCTGGCTGATTGCTTTAAAATCGGCGATATTTAAACTTGTAGCAATCTTTGCGGCCGTCAAATCTGCAACCATAAAAGCGGGCCAAACGGCTTCGCAGCCACCTGTGCAGGTACTTGTACCGTTTGCATCGTTTGCGAAATAATAAAGCGTTCTGCCGTCCTTATCGATTAAGATTTGGCCTAGCTTGGCATCTGTTTTAACCTGTACCTCGAGTTGTATTTCGGCGGGTTGGATTTTTTTAGATTTTGAGCACCCGGCTACCAGAGCTGAGATACATAATGCGATTACTGTAATTTTTGTTTTCATGTATATTTGGTTTTTTGAATTAATGAAAGATTGTGATGTGGCTAATTAAAGTCTACATTATTTTTGGAAAGGAAAGTTGAAATTCAAGCGATGCTTTCAAACCGAAATATCCGGACATTGGCGCTAAAAAGCAGGATGATCACAGGCCTTCAGATTTGCGCTCAAAGTTTAAAGCATTGCGAATGATATTGAAAAGCGGTGCTGCTTAAACAACCGCCGGGTCGATTTAACCATTTGTTTCGATCTCCTTCTCACGGAAAAAACAAGATAGTTGAGTTTGGTATAAAGATGCGAACTTCATTGCTGCGACCTTGGCTGATGGTTTTTTGCCACCATTATATTGGCCTGTCTGCGAACAACGTCCTTATACTTTTAAACGCAGCATGCATCGATCACATACGCGACCATTAAAACAAAGCAATCAAGGTTTGCAGTGGCAACACAAAATTTCTTCCGACCCCGATAAAAGGTTAATTACAAATAACAAACCGCTGGAAAATGATAAATGTAAATATACAAAAATATTCCATACTGGAATATAAAAATACACGCACAAAAAAAGCTTTCCCTTTTGAGGAAAGCTTTTTTACTATGATTTAAATAAATCGTTATTCTTTTTCTACTTGCATATAGTTAAGTTCAAGTGGTGTTTTACGACCGAAAATCTTAACCATTACTTTCAATTTCTTTTTCTCTTCGTTTACTTCTTCGATAATACCTGAGAAACCATTGAAAGGTCCATCCATAACTTTGATGCCCTCGCCAACGTAATAAGGCACATTCATGGTTTCACCTTGTTCGCTCATTTCATCAACCACACCTAAAATACGGTTAACTTCTGCCTGGCGCATCGGAATCGGATTGCCTGCTTTATCGCCTAAGAAACCAATAACACTGTTAATTCCTTTGATGATATGCTCTAATTCTCCATCTAATTGCGCTTCAATTAAAACATAACCCGGATAGAAGTTACGCTCTTTGGCAATTTTTTTACCGTCTTTCATTTGGTAATATTTTTCCATCGGTATTAATACTTGCGGAACCAAATGAGAGAAACCTAAACGGCTGATCTCAGCATCAATGTACTGTTTTACCTTCTTTTCTTTACCGCTAACTGCCCTTACAACGTACCACTTTAGATCGCTCATTAGTAAATATTAATTAGAAAGTGATTTATAAAAAGTATCTAATACAAAAGTTGAGCCCTTATCCATTGCAAAAATAACCAGTGCAATAATTATCGAAGCTACCAACACAAGAATCGCTGAACTTTGAAGCTCGCCCCAAGTAGGCCATGTAACCTTACTTGTCATTTCTTCGTATGATTCTTTTATAAATTCAACTACTTTAGCCATATCAAAATATTAAATGAGTGAATGATTAAATGAGTGAATGATAATATCTGAAAGCTAGTTTCAAATTCAATCATTCACTCATTCTTGTACTCAATCATTATGTTTAGCACGGGAACAAGGATTCGAACCCTGATCAAAGGTTTTGGAGACCTCTATTCTACCATTGAACTATTCCCGTGTATAAGCTAAAAGCATAAAGCTGAAAGTTAAAATTAACTTATTGCCCAATGCTTTTAGCATAATATGGAAAGCTTTTGGCTTTGGGCCTTAAGCTTTCCGCTTAGAATTTAAGCTAAGATTTCAGTTACCTGACCAGCACCTACTGTTCTACCACCTTCACGGATAGCGAAACGTAGACCTTTTTCCATTGCAATCGCGTTAATTAATTTAACTGTGATTGTAACGTTATCACCTGGCATTACCATTTCTGTTCCTTCAGCTAGTGAGATCTCACCAGTTACGTCTGTGGTACGGAAATAGAATTGAGGACGATATTTGTTGAAGAATGGAGTGTGACGACCACCTTCTGCTTTTGATAATACATAGATCTCAGCTTTGAAATCTGTGTGAGGAGTTACTGAACCTGGTTTACAGATTACCATACCACGACGGATATCAGTTTTCTCAATACCACGTAACAATAAACCTACGTTATCACCAGCTTCACCGTAATCTAAAATTTTACGGAACATCTCAACACCAGTTACTGTAGATTTTAAGTTCTCAGCACCCATACCTAAGATTTCAACTGGATCTCCAGAGTTGATTACACCACGCTCGATACGACCAGTAGCAACAGTACCACGACCAGTGATCGAGAATACGTCTTCAACAGGCATCAAGAATGGAAGATCAGTTAAACGTGGAGGAATTGGAATGTAGCTATCTACAGCATCCATTAATTCCATGATTTTACCAACCCATTTTGCATCACCGTTTAATCCACCTAATGCAGAACCTTGGATTACTGGAATATCATCACCTGGGAATTCGTAGAACGATAATAATTCACGAACTTCCATTTCAACTAGTTCTAATAATTCTGGATCATCAACCATATCCACTTTGTTCATGAATACAACTAATGAAGGTACACCAACCTGACGAGCCAACAAGATGTGCTCGCGAGTTTGTGGCATTGGACCATCAGTAGCAGCAACAACGATAATTGCACCGTCCATTTGAGCGGCACCAGTAACCATGTTTTTCACGTAATCCGCGTGACCTGGACAGTCAACGTGTGCGTAGTGACGGTTAGCTGTTGAATACTCAACGTGAGCTGTATTGATAGTAATACCTCTTTCTTTTTCCTCTGGAGCAGAGTCAATTGAATCGAATGAACGTGCCTCAGTTAAACCAGCATCAGCCAAAACTTTTGTAATAGCTGCTGTTAAAGTTGTTTTACCGTGATCGACGTGACCGATTGTACCGATGTTTAAGTGCGGTTTACTGCGGTCAAATTTTTCTTTTGCCATTTTATTTATAACTAATTAGTAGGTTAACTTTTTATTAATTTATTGTTTGTTATTTCAACACAAAAAACCTTGTCTCTTCTGTAGTATTTAACAGATTTAACAAAGCTTTATTATACCTGAGCCAAAGATGGGACTTGAACCCACGACCTCTTCCTTACCAAGGAAGTGCTCTACCGCTGAGCTACTTCGGCTTTTTAGTTTCCAGTTCCCAGTATTCAGTTTTCAGTTCAAACTGCCAACTGTAAACCGCCAAACTGCTCAACTTTATTTGGAGCGGAAGACGAGGTTCGAACTCGCGACCTATAGCTTGGAAGGCTATCGCTCTACCAACTGAGCTACTTCCGCATTTTCCAAGTGAATGAATGAGTGAATGTTTTAATGAGTAAATGCAAACCATTCTATCATTCGAAAACTCAATCATTTTCATTTTGGTGTGGGGAGAGAAGGATTCGAACCTTCGAAGTCTTGCGACAACAGAGTTACAGTCTGTCCCATTTGGCCACTCTGGTATCTCCCCCTTTTTATTCTTAGACGGACGAGATAAGAATTACGATTGACTTATCAATCTACAACCTAAAATCTACAATCGTAAATAAAAAGAGCCTCCTATCGGAATCGAACCAATGACCTACTGATTACAAGTCAGTTGCTCTACCAGCTGAGCTAAGGAGGCTTTTAAAATTTGTGCAATAATACGAAAAATCTTCATTTCTCATACTACTAAACGTGTTTTTTAAAAATTAAAATCTTTTAAAGAACTTACCCTTTTTTGTTTGGCGTAACGCCCTTTCCGAAAGGGAATGCAAATATACACACTTATATTTCAGTTCAAAATAATTTTTAAAAAAAATAGCGAATTTTTAGGCTCGCTATTTTGTTTTTTATGATTTAAATAAATATTTAGCTAATAATCAGTATGTTTCAATCCCCTGTCCCAAGTCAACTTTTTTAATATCTCCCCTACTGATTAAATAACCTTTATTTATTTTTCGTGCCAAGCTTAAAAATGGCGTTAATACCCGGCATAAAATGCTCAATTAATATCTGATTACTATAAATATCCAGGAAAACACCTATCCGAAGACCAGAGTTGACTTTCGCATCGAGACTAAATCCATTATATAAGGAAATATTAACTCCACGTTTTTCATGATAATTTATGGTTCCACGAATTGGCTCTTCTCTTCCTGTAGCAGGATAATACTCAAATAGGCCACTACGAAATGCTTTATAATCGTAATACTTCAAAGCTGGGCCTATTTTAATCTTGGCATTAATCAAAGAATTTTCGTTTCCGACAATGTATTGGACATCCATATTCAAAAATATAGCGTTGTATCTACGCTCTTCGTCCTCAAAGCTTGTTGGTTTATCCTTATTTTCGTTATAAATATCAGTAGTAAAATAAGTTATTCCAACTTCTGTAGCCCATTTTCTTTTTATTTTTTTGTTTATTGCCAAACCCGCATAAAACGCTGTATTGCCCCAGTTATTTTCCGTTCCATAACCCAACAAGACGGTTAAGTTATATCCTGGTTTCTGCTGCTGCGCCGATAGCTTAAAGCTAATGCTAACTAATATTAAAGCAATTATAGATATTCTCATCACATATGACTTTAAAATAATCTTTAGGTTGATGAAGACTTCACCTACCCAAAGATTAATATTGTTATTGGGTTAGGGTTCTATCTGGGAGGGTGAAGCTTACCTGAGAATTGTTGTCGTAGATTAACCAACCATTACGGGTTGGCTCACCACCGTATCCTCTATTTAAAGCAGAGAAAACATCATATTTAAACTATTTTTTTTGCATCTCTAATTTTTTATTAAATTCTTTTGTACCTTTTCTTTGCATCCATTTTTTATATCTTTTAATTGAATAAAATTTTTTATAGTCTCTTGGAATTTTAAAAATATCAACTGGAACCAATTCTTCTTTCGCCGAAATTATAGTATATGTTTGTGTCCGCCCATTATTATGCTCATACGCTTGAACAATAAAATCTATCTTACCATATTTATATGTCATCCTGTATACCAAATAATTTAGCTCTTTGACAACATATATAGAATCTATAATATTGGAGATTTTATTTGTAACAATTACTTTTTGACATGTATAGCCTGCAATTTTTTTGTATTGATTAGTATAGTGCAAGCTAAAATAGGTAGATGAATCTACAGGTTTCTGTGCTTTTGTTTCCAAAAGTGCAATCTTATACTTCCCATGATCTGATAGAGACCAGCTTTTACCTGTTTTAATTTCAGTTAAGTTATAAGAAGGGAAAATAATAATATTCACTCCTAATTTACTGCCACGGGACTCCTCTCTAAACTTTGCTTTAGCATTACCTTCTAAGGCTGAATCATCAACCATTCCACGCTCCACCTCAGCATTAGAAATAATATTAATCTGATATGGCATTGGGTGATTCTCATCGCCAGGCTGTTGTATTACTACACTTGCTTTAATCATTTGCTGTGCCCTTAGGTTAATAGCGCTTACAAATAAGCAAACCAAAACAGATATTAAAATATATTTATTCTTCATATCAATAGGTACTATCTGTCGTTACAATCAAATTTGGGTTTCCGCCACCACCAGAGTTACCGTAAATATTTATGGGTTTCGAATATTTCTTGCCAAACGCACTATAATAAACACTTCCTGATGAATGGAACGTACACGTAATGGCACCATCATAACTTCCACTATTCTGCCCTTCATCATAATATCCATAATCGCTATTTTGTGATTCTGCTTTACTTATATTTACACGATGTGAGGTGTATTTCCAACCTTTTCCCTTTATTAATGTAAATCCTATACTTACCATTGCATTCATGTTAACAAAATAGTAAAACTGTGTACCTCCATGAAAGTTTTTAGAGCCTATCCCTCCTTCCTCGGGCTCTTCATCGCCAAAAACAACAGATAACTCGTTAGATGTCTTAAATCCTAACTTATTCGATTTCACCCGTAGTGTATTTTGTTGAGGATGTCTTATTGAGATATGGTCAGTTATTGTTCCATTAGCGATATCAGCAATTTCTTGTACTGTAAATTCATACGGGCTTATTCCTTTGGGTAATTCAGTATTACTAACCTTTTTGAAACCAGCTTTCAATAAAGCCTTTTCAAATTTAACTTCTTCGGACTCCACAGCTGCGTCTTTTTTACACCCAGACATTAGTAAAATGATACAGGTTATTAAACTAAAGATTGTTCTCATAGTTTTTGTTTTAATGGTTTATTTATCAATTTTTAAATTATTCTAAATCAAATCGAAAACAAGACCACAACAAAACAAAGCGGTAACTTAATTGCGCATATCTGGCGGTACCCAAATATGTAGCCTTAACCCATGGGTTGAGATTAATCTTGTTCAAGAAAATTTTTGGGATGATAAATACTGCCAAGGGCACTTGGCATAAAACAAAGCTATAGGACTGACAGCCGTATTTTAACAATGACCAAACGTAATAATAAAAATACATTTTTATCTATTTTATTACACGAACCACTAAGTTCCTTACACGAAAGCATGAAAATTATCTTCCATCCACTGATAAAATGACAAAATTATCGATTCGTTGATGCTTTGGTTAACGAAATAAAATTTCATCTACTTAATTAAAGGCCATGGCTGTTAATAAAATATTGTGGTGTAAACCCGGGATGACGACCGGTTACGTCGAATAGCCCGCCCCCGAAGCAACCGAACTCAAGTTTTTGCCAAAGCTTTAAATGTTTTCCCCAATAAAAAACGGCAACAAACTTTCGTATGTTGCCGTTTAGATGAATATGCTTTTGATTAATTAATAATCAGACGCTTCGCTTTCGCTTAAAATTGCTTTGTGCTCACTCAATTTTGCACGGGTTTTTTCTTTATGTTTAGTAATTTGTTTCCTCAGCGATTCGATGGCCAGATCTGTGGCCTCTTCAAATGATTTACATTGTTCTTTAGCAAATAGGGTTCCGCCCGGCACAATGAGTTTAATCTCGCTAATCTTATTGGCCTCGTCCTCTACGTTCTCTAACTTTAAATACACTTCGCCACTAATAATCTGATCAAAAAACTGATCGAGCTTGTTTGCCTTTTTCTGGATAAAGTCTAACAACTTACTGTCTGCACTGAAGTGGATTGATTGAACTCCGATTTTCATTTTTCCTCCTTTTTTTACGCCTTTGGATGGGCTTGTTTATAAATTGTTTTTAATCTTTCGATTGAATTGTGGGTATAAACCTGGGTGGCCGCTAAGCTGGCATGCCCCAGAAGTTCTTTAATGGCATTTAGATCTGCACCTGCATTTAATAACGCGGTGGCATAACTATGTCGCAATACGTGAGGGCTTTTTTTGTCATTCGTCGATACATGGTTTAGGTATGAGGTAACAATGCGGTAAATTAATTTAGGGTAAGCCGGAGCACCTACATTGGTAACGATTAAGTTTGGTACATTGTTATCAAAAGCTTGTAGCTTTTTTTCAGAAAGGTAGTTATTTACCTGATTAGCAAGCTGCTTACTTATCGGTATAATGCGCTCCTTATTTCTTTTGCCTAACACGCGGATTGTGCCTGCGTAAAAATCGATATCGGTATCTTTCAGTTGAAGCAGTTCTGCCAAACGCATTCCGGTACCAAATAGCAACTCAATTACGATATGGTCGCGGGTAGACTCAAAGCCTTCGCCAAAGTAGTTGCCAGAATCGAGCAAAAGATCCATCTTCTGATGATCTACAAATGCCGGTAACCGCTTCGGAATTTTGGGTGCTTTTATTAAAAGTGCCGGATTTTGCTCAATTTTTTCCGTTTTGTGCAAAAACTTATAGAAACTTCTTAATGCAGATATTTTTCGATTAATGGAGCTTTCTGATGTTCCGTCTTCCATTAAATGAACCATGAAGCTTCTTAACTGGCTGTGCTGAACTTCTGTAAAGTCAATTTGGTATGCGCTTTGAATGTAGTCCTTAAATTGACTCAAATCATTTTGATAAGAGTTGATGGTATGCTGAGAATAGCGCTTCTCGTGGGTTAAGTATGTGATAAAGCTTTTTTGCAACATCCAATATCTCCTGCTAGGTTTAGTATGAAGTTACAAAACTTTTGATATAAAGAAAAGGTTAATTTATTGTTTATTGTAAAGATTTCGATAAGGCGGAAAATAAAAAAGCCTTTCAACTTACATCGAAAGGCTTCATTTTATATCGTGAACAACTATGAAGTTGTATCTTGATTCATGTTCTGAATGTAAACAGCATGCTTAATTTCAGTACGACGTGCAACAGATTTCTTCTCGTATGCCTGGCGACTACGCAGTTCTCTCAATACACCAGTTTTTTCAAACTTTTTCTTGAAACGCTTTAGGGCCTTATCTAATGATTCGCCGTCTTTAATGTTGATAATAATCATAACGCTGAAATACCTCCTCTCGTGGTTTTTAAATCCCCCATTCTATCAGGGGATGCAAATGTAAGCAAAATATTGAAACTGAGAAAGAACTTTAAACGAAAAAATTGGTTTAGCTTGAATATCTTATTTATTTGTTACTTTTAGTAACCAAAAAATAAATCATGACAACTGGTAAGAAAATAACCACCATCATTTCTGTTATCGTAATCGCCATTTTGGCCGTAATCTGTTACTACCGCTACTTCTTTGTTTTCGGCGAGGGTGTAAAAGCCGGTGAACTTAACTATGTTGTTAAAAAAGGCTATCTTTTTAAAACCTACGAGGGAAAATTGATCCAAAGCGGCATCAAATCAAAACAAATGGGGACGCTCCAAAACAATGAGTTCGAGTTCTCAATCGCCAACAAACAAATTGCCGAAAGAATGATGAAAAATAGCGGCAAATTTTACGAGCTACATTACAAAGAATATAAAAGTGCCCTGCCGTGGCGTGGTTTTAGCGTGTACGTTGTTGATAGCATTTTAGCCACGAGGGACGTACCGCAGTAAATCTTTAGTCTTTAGTCTTTAGTCTTTAGTCTTTAGTCTTAACTCGCTTTACTTAAAAGTGTTTTAATACACGCTCTTTTATCTGCGCTTGGCCAATGCTTCGCTCGTTGCCTATTGGTCATTGCTTACTTCCGACTCTGGACTTCCGACTCCGGACTTTTGACTTCCGACTCCGGACTTGAAACCCCTTCCTCTACTTTTTCTTCGGCACCTTTGCACCTTCCTTTCTAGCTTCCGATAATCCAATGGCTACCGCCTGTTTTTTTGAGGTAACTTTTTTTCCCGAGCCACTTTTAAGTTTTCCTTCTTTCATTTCGTGCATGGTTTTTTCAACTTTATCACCAGCTTTTTCTGAATACTTTGCCATATCTTTAAGGTTTAAGGTTTAAGGTTTAAGGTTTAAGGTTTAAGGTTTAAGAAAAACATCGGATGATTGGCCCTGGTTTGAAAAATTTTAAACAAAAAAATCCGGAGGCGATTCGGCCGTCCAGATGATTTGTATTAGTTTGTTTAGCTGCTAGAAAGTAAGCACGCTTTGTCTCTCAGCCTCGGTCTTTCACCCTTGATTTCTCAGCTTTGGCCTTTCGACTTTTAGCTTTAGCCTTTTAACTTTGGCCTTTCAGCTTTCGACTTTTAGCTTTGGTCTTTCAGCTTTCGCCTTTTAGCTTTAACCTTTTAGCTTTAGCCTTACGCAAGTATTTCTCTGGCGATTACAATTTTTTGTATTTCGGATGTTCCCTCGCCTATTGTACACAGTTTACTATCGCGATAAAATTTTTCTACCGGAAAGTCCTTTGTATAACCGTAGCCTCCAAATATCTGTACCGCTTCAGTTGCTACTTTAACCGATACTTCTGAGGCGAAATACTTTGCCATAGCCGATTCTTTCGTCATTGGTAAGTGCCTGTTCTTTAAATCCGCAGCCTGGCGAATCAGCAACTCTGCAGCCTCTACTTCTGTGGCCATATCGGCAAGTTTAAAACTGATGGCCTGGAAGCTGGAAATTGGCTGCCCGAACTGGTGGCGTTGTTTGGAGTAAGACACGGCGGCATCAAAAGCACCTTTTGCAATACCCAAAGCCAGTGCGGCGATAGATATTCTGCCGCCATCAAGTACTTTCATCGCCTGTTTAAACCCCTCCCCAACATTTCCAAGCAAGTTTGCTTTCGGCACTCTGCAATTATCAAAAATCATTTCTGTAGTTTCTGATGCACGCATGCCGAGTTTATTTTCCTTTTTTCCTGCCGAAAAACCTGGTGTGCCACGCTCTACAACAATAGCCGAAATTCCTTTCGAGCTTCCCTGTTCACCCGTTCTTACCATTACGACGGCAATATCGCCGCTTTTGCCATGTGTGATCCAGTTTTTGGCGCCGTTAATAATGTAATCGTCGCCATCTTCAACAGCTGTGGTCATCATTCTTAACGCATCCGATCCGGTATTAGCCTCGGTTAATCCCCAGGCCCCAATCCATTCCGCTGTTGCCAGCTTCGGCAGCCATTTTTGTTTTTGCTCTTCAGTTGCGAAAGCTAAAATATGGCCTGTACATAATGAATTGTGTGCTGCCAACGATAAACCAATAGAGCCGCAAACCCTGGCCACTTCTACAATTACATCAACATATTCCTGGTATCCAAAACCCGAACCTCCGTACTCCACAGGCACCAAAACACCCATTAATCCCAATTCGCCCAATTGTTTAAATAATTCGACAGGAAAATGCTGAGCTTCGTCCCACTCCATTATATTAGGACGAATGTTCCTCTCGGCAAAATCGCGAACCATTGCCCTTACGCTTTTCTGAGTCTCTGTTTCAGCAAAATCAAAACTTACATCCATTTGGTTTATATCTTAGTTAGTGGGCAATGATAAACATTTATTTTATAGTAACTGGCCATCAATTATTTGCGCCCATGCAGAATGAATTGGTATTCGGTTCATTTAATAGATCGACAAATTTTAAAGGATAGCGATACAACTGAAACGGATAAATAATTTTTTTGAAATATTTAAAATGGGTTGTATATAATACGTGAAAACAATCAAAAATCGTCATCCGATAGCTATCGGATTCAAGCATGGCCGAGAAATCTTTGGACGTGCCTTTGCAAAAAGATTTCTCTACTCACCTCCTTTTAAAGCGACCCTCGCGATTGATCGTAAAAGCACCGTCATTCCAATCGCTTTTCTGCAATAAAATGGAAATAAGGATGACAGCGAATTTTAAATCGCAATGACGGCAGTGTTGTGTCAACGATATGTTGTCAGGCTGAGCGGAGTCGAAGCCCAATCTACCTACCTTTCGACTCCGCTCAAGATGACAATCGGTACGACATCTGATGTTGACATGGCAGTAGTATCTATCCTAAAAAATTAGAAAGAAATATAAGGCGTTATCTGATCGATAACCTGCTGAGTTAGGATTGCAACTTTCTTTAAATCGGCCGGGCCTTTGTAGCTGCCATGTTGTTTCCGGTATTGAATAATGGCGTTCATTTGTTTATAGGTAAGGTAAGGGTTCGGTTTTAGATCGCTAAACTGGGCCGTATTAATATTGATCGTTTTAAGTGCTACGGAACTCATCGAAATTTGCCCTTTAATCTCGTTGTATTTTGCCGAATCTAAACCATACACCTCCATTAATTGCTCTTTTCTATAAAAACCACCCAATTTTTGCCTGTACCTTAATATACGATTAGCAAAAGCCCCTCCTATTCCCTTTATTTCATCAAGCTGTGCAGAATCTGCAGTATTAATATCGACTATTACTGGTGCTTTTTTCACAAATTCCTTTTTGGCATAAAGAGATTCCTGTTTATTATTTTTTTCGTTCGCCTCAATTTTTACATAAGGCAGTAGCTTTTTATACATTTCTGGCGAAATGGTATACATTTTTTGAAGATCCTCGCGTTTATAGAACCTGCCACCCTTGGCCGTGTAATTTACAATTGCCTGCGCTTGTTTTGGCGACAGGCCCAGGCTGCTCCAACCACCGGCGCTCAGCGTATTCGGATCGAACGTAAACAGCGTGGGAGGCTTTATGAAACGTGAATCAGTTGTGCGTTTGCGAGTGTACGTAGCATTGTGCTCACTGCTGATTTCGATTTTGTTAATCTGCGAAATCAGCTGCAGATCATCTTCTTCCAGCGGCCTGTAAATGCCGTACACTACCGGAAAAAGCTTGAGGCAGGCAATGATGAAAATCAACAGTATTAAACCATTAAATTGACCTTTACTGAAACCAAAATGTGTGTTGAGGAAAATTCTCATGTGTGATATGACGTACGTATTATAAATATAAATCTTATTTTTGGGATTGCAAAACGCACAGGTTTTGCATATCAACAACCAGAAATTTATATGAAGATCATAACTACGTCTGAGTTTGCCAAGGCGACAAAGATAGATAAGCTCGGAGTACCAGGTTTAGCAGGCTTGATGATGGAAATCATGAAACTGAACGACATTAACGATGTTTTTGCTCAAAACCAACACTTTAAGGGCTTAGAGTTCGTAGATAAGATATTGGAAACAATTGGCGTTTCGATCGAGTTTGACGAAGATGATTTAAATAATATCCCAAAAACGGGGCCTTTCATTGCCATTGCAAATCACCCGTATGGCGGCGTTGAGGGCCTGGCGCTTGTTAAGCTTTTATGTACCGTAAGGCCCGATGCCAAGGTAATGGTAAACTTTATTTTGAAGAAGATCCCCAATCTTGACGAGTTTTTTGTTGCCGTTAACCCTTTCGAAAACGTGCAGCACACCTCGAGCATAAGCGGCTTGAAAACTACTTTCGATTTATTGAGAAACGGAACACCCATTGGTATTTTCCCTGCCGGAGAGGTTTCTACCTTTAAACTGGATGCGCAACAGGTTACTGACAGGATGTGGCATCCCGTTGTTGGTAAATTAATAGCAAAGGCCAAAGTGCCAGTTGTTCCTATTTATTTTCATGGCAATAACGGCGTATTATTTAATATTTTAAGTTTCATACACCCTACACTGCGCACCGCTAAGCTACCGTCTGAGTTTTTAAATAAGCAGGGACTGGCCATTAAGGTGAGGGTTGGAAAGGCCATTGCGCCTGCCGAGGTTTCGCACATGAACAGCAGCAACAAACTGATGGATTTTTTGCGTGCCCGCACATATGCCCTCGGTGTTGGCCTCGATCAGGAAAAAAAGCTGTTTAACCCGCTAAATTTGTTTAAGATCAAGAAAAAGCCGACACCGGTAATTGAAGAAACTTCGAGAACATTAATAAAAGACGAGGTTGAAACGCTGGAAAATTTCAGGGTGTGGACGGAAAAGAATTATGAAGTATACATTGTTCCTACTTTAAAAATCCCCAATATTTTACGTGAAATTGGTCGACTGAGGGAAATCACCTTCCGTGAGGTTGGCGAAGGGACAAATAAAAAAATCGATCTCGATAACTACGATATTTACTATAATCACTTGTTTATTTGGGACCGGGAGCTGGAAAACATTGTTGGCGCTTATCGGATTGGCAAAGGCGATGAAATTTTGGAAAGCATGGGTCGCCGTGGTTTTTATCTTTCGGAGCTGTTTAAGATGAAAGATCAGTTTTACCCGATGCTAAGACAGGGTATTGAGCTGGGCCGATCGTGGATCAGAAAAGAATATCAGGGTAAACCCCTACCACTTTTCTTGTTGTGGAAAGGCATTTTAAAGTACCTGATCGATAATCCGCAATACCGTTATATGTTCGGCCCGGTGAGCATTAGCAATAGCTTTTCGAAGTTTAGCAAGGCCCTGATTGTTGATTATATTACAAAAAACCATTTCGATTACGAAATGGCAAAGTACGTAAAGCCACGTAATAAATTTAAAGCAGACTTGTTGCCCATTGCAACCGATACATTGGTAGAAAGTAGCGAATCGTTTAAGGATTTAGACAGCATAATCGGTGATATCGAAAACTCGCACATTAAAATTCCGGTATTGCTAAGGCAATATATGAACCTGAATGCGAAGATTATCTCGTTTAACATCGACCCCAAATTCTCTGATTGCCTGGATGGTTTCTTAGTGGTTGATACACACAATATCCCACCAGAAATGTTGGAAAAACTCGGAAAAAACTTATAGGCTTAAAAATAAAAATACCCAGGCATCCACCTGGGTATTTTATTATCAACTAACCTAAACTTTATAAATACTAACCAAATATTTATGCCACAAATATGAGGTTACGATGTTAACAGTACATTAATTAACTGTTATTATGTTATATTTTCATTCTAAAATGAGCCGCTCAAAATCCTGTTTATCCTCATGTTTGATGAATAGAATATGCGGATTATCGAGATGATTGTATTTTTCTCTCAGTTCGCCTGAAAACTCATTGATATTTACGTTTGCCTTTACGATTACCGTAAGCGCTTCTGCGTTTCCCCTAACCTCGATGATTTTATCCGGGTACAGGTCTTTTAGTTCATGTGGAAATTCCATATCAATGAAACCCCAATAGCGGCAGAAAGTTTTTGTAAATGCACCAATGGCGGTGTTAACTTATGGTAATGTTGTGCTGGCCGACTTAACATAAAGAAATTGTTGATTTTAAGTTAAGAATATGTAAATTTAATCAACCAAATACCCGAGGATTTGATACCAAGGCTAACCGTTTATTTTAAAAGGTCATTTTTTATTTTGTGCCTGATGTTGATGTGCATTTTTACAAAGGCGCAACGGTATTCTTTTGACTTTTACGACGGCACCTTCAATTTTGAAGTGGATTCGACGTTTTTAATACACGTTCCTAACGAAGCCACTGACCTCGGGGTTGCAAAGTTCTATCGAGAAATATCGGTAAGTGACGGCGATCAACTCGTTGAAAACTTAAAGACCTATAGAAAGGAACATGAGCTTAATGACTGGATTTATTATCAGTTGATTAGAAAAACCGCCCAGCAGATCAGTCCCAAGGCCGAAAATTATTTTCGTTACACCCTATATAAGTGGTTTCTATTGAGCAAGTGCGGCTACGATGCCAAAATTGCTGTCGGCAATAAGCAGATCATCTTTTATGTTCGAAACGAGGAAGATATTAGCGATATACCGTTTTTTATGATCGATGGACATAAATATACTTGTTTGAACTACCACGATTACGGAAAATTATTCCAGCAGGCCGATACCTATAAGCCCATAAACCTGGCTTTTGCCGAAGCAAAAAATTCCTTTACCTACCAGGTAACGAGGCTGCCCGATTTTAAGCCTGAAAGCTACGAAGAGAAAGATCTATCTTTTAGCTATAAGCAGAACACGTATCATTTTAAGCTAAAGATAAACGAGGATGTTGAAGCAATTTTTAAGAACTATCCCGGTGTAAATTTCGAAAGCTATTTTAATATCCCGTTGAGCAGGGAAACCTACAGTTCGCTGATTCCTGTTTTGAAACAGAACCTGAAGGGAATGGACCAAAAAAAAGGCGTTGACTATTTAATGAGGTTTACCCGATACGCTTTTCTCTATGAAAATGATGATGAAAACTTTGGAAAGGAAAAGCGTTTATCGCCTGAGCAGACCTTGATAAACAAGTACAGCGATTGCGACGATCGGGCTGCGCTGTTTTTTTATCTGGTAAAAGAGATTTACGATTTGCCGATGGTTGCGCTGCTGTATCCTACACATTTAACCATGGCCGTTCAGTTTGATAAACCCGTTGGCGATTTTGTAACCTACAAAGGTAGAAAGTACTCGTTTTGCGAACCAACGCCTCAACCGCAGGATCTCAAAATTGGGCAAGTTGCAACAAAACTAAAAAATATGCGATTCGAAGTGGTTTATGCCTACGAGCCGGGAAATTAGCAACTGCACAAGCAAGGTTACCATAATGTTAATTAATTATTAACGCAATGTTATCTTATTGCTGCGCTGCATCAATGACAAGGTATTTGCAGTATTTTAGTTGCAACTTATACCCTACATTTGCATTATGGCCATCGTAATTTACACCGTTTTAAAAGAGTTTTTCGTAGAAATTCATGGCCATGCCGTTAAAGCCAGAATATTGTCGCCCGTGCATGATGCGAACACGTTTACTTTTCAGATCAGCTTATTTTTTAAAAGCAAGAGCGCTGCAGATGCAAACGAGCCGGCATCGACCTTTACTTCGTACGCGACCGCTGAGAGGCACCTATTAAGCTATCTGGAAGATTTTCAGAACACGCTCGATCTGGGCGGAGAAGTAGCGCAGGGAAGCAACTTTTAAATGTTTTCTTTATCTTCTTTCGGCGGAAGTTCCGAATCGATTACTTCCTTTTCAAATTCCTTTTTGTCTTTTCGGTTTCGCCTGATCAGAAATACAATCAACAGAGCGACCAACACGATTACTGAAATTAAGATTGGATAGTTCATAACTTGTATCAATAGACTAATTAAACTGCTCGATATCAGCCAATTTACGTCAAAAAATCTTAATGTTAAGTTGCCGAAGATGAGTTAACATAATCATAATATTAATTTAACTTGCCGATCGATTACCTTTGGGAAAATCCCTGAAAATTAAATGAAAAAGCATAAATCCAAATCGAAAAGCACCTCCGAAAACAAAAAATTACGCAAAGAATTAGAATCGAAATTAGTTGTAGCATTTAACGAAGTACTTGGTCAGTTCGGCAAAGCGAAAAAGACCGATAAAGTGATTGAAAAATTCGCCAAACAACTTTCGAAAAAAATCTCCGTACATCCTAAAGACGATTCGATAACAGCATTTATTAAAGATGAGGAAGGGCAGCCAATTGCAACGCCAGATAACGCTTCGGCAGTTAGCACCAAAAAGCCGACGGTTAAAAAGACGAAGCCTGTTGCCATTTAATGACTATTTCGTCCAGTA
Organism: Pedobacter endophyticus; assembly: GCF_015679185.1. Taxonomy (NCBI): domain Bacteria; kingdom Pseudomonadati; phylum Bacteroidota; class Sphingobacteriia; order Sphingobacteriales; family Sphingobacteriaceae; genus Pedobacter; species Pedobacter endophyticus. The sequence continues at coordinate 4,713,285 of NZ_CP064939.1, read as the reverse complement.
AGTCATCCGATGAATATATACACAACGCCTATTATTCATCGGATGACTATCTGGCGCAACATCGGTTTTTCATCTGATGAAATACAGTTGAGTAAGTCATCCGATGAATATATACACAATGCCTGTTATTCATCGGATGACTACCCTTCTAAATAATAAAAAAGGGCCAGAAATAACTTCTGGCCCTTTTTAATAGGATATGCTATTGCGTTTCTTATTTTACTGCACCTGGCGTAGTGTAAGCCAACGTTTGCGCATCGGCCGCGGCCCATCCAGCTGCCCAGTTCTCTGTACCAAAAGCACCTTTATAAGCTACTTTATCGAAATATGAACCTGCTACTTTAGCATTGGTGAATGAAGCGCCTGTTGCAGCTGCCGACGATGCTGACAGGGTAAAGTTGGCTACGGCTGCAGATCCACTTGCTGCGAAATCTGTTCCGTAAGCATACGGTGAGCTGAAAAGTGATGCTGCGAAAAGTGTTGGTGCAAATGTATTATCGGCACGCAATTTAGTTTCAATAGCGGCAGCAGCAGCTGTATTGCTTACGCTAACCTCTGCGCCTTTAGTTCCGTAAATTAAGTTGTTGGCAAGAACCATATTACCTGCGGTAAAGTTTGCAGCAGTAGAACCTGCAGTAACTACTTTGGTATCATCGATATAAACCCCAATTGGAAAACCAGCGATTACTGAATTTAAAATGCTGATTGATGAGTTACGACGAATTTGAGCACCGTGATAATAGTTTGCGTTATACGAACCTCCTGCCGCTTTTATCGGGCCTAAAATGGTAACGTTAGAGAAAACCGCAGAAGTTTTAGGGGTTTGATCTGTACCTGTTCCGTTGTTATCAGATTCGAAACCATTCGATTGTGATTGATCGGCCACTGTTGCCACACGTTGTGCCAAAGCAAACTGAACGCTGCCTGAATAACCAAAATCGGTATCAAAATCGTCATCCCATGTGCCAATTGCCAATAAGTGCTTTGCGTTTACAGTACCTCCAAACCACTCGAAAGCATCATCGCCAGAACGATAAATCTGGATATAATCTAAAGTAGTTCCGTTACCTACACCGCCCAATGTTAAACCATTAATCTCATTATCAACCGAGTAAGCAATACCGCCAAACTCAATACGAACGTACTTCATTACGCCAGAGTTATCTGCGGCATCCGCACCACCATAATAAATATATGCTTTTTCATCCTTACCTGTCGGCTGTACCAAACCACCTTCTATCTTCACATCGTTACCTTGGTTAACCGGTGCCTTACCTAAAAGGATAATGCCACCCCAGTCGCCCTGGCTACGTGCGCCGGCAGCTAAAGCCGAAGTAAATACAATTGGCTTGTCAACCGTTCCTGTTGCGTTTATTTTAGAGCCGCGAGTGATAATCAAGGTTGCCTTTGAAGCCTTGTCGCCTTTAATAATTGTTCCCGGCTCAATGGTTAATGTAGCGCCATTGCTTACAAACACAAAACCTTTTAATAGGTAAATCTTATCAGCCGACCAGGTGGTATTTGACGTGATTTCGCCAGATACTTCTACAAGACTTCCATTTGTTGTTGGTTCATCTGTCGATGGACCTTCAATAATTACGTTTTTCTTACAAGAGGCCGAAAATAATACGACCAATAAAGCAAGTACTAGGTATTGATTTTTCATTTTTTCTGTTTTAATATTTTTTACAAAGAGATATTTTTAGTTTTTCTTTAGGATTAATATCCTGTTAACATATTGTGAAGTCCTGCTATGGTGCTAAAGATGCCCTTTATCCTTCTGTCAGGCTGAGCGTAGTCGAAGCCCGCCTCAAATAACCCTTCGACTACGCTCAGGGTGACAGTTTTAATCCCTAAAAAGAGTAGTTAAACGATAACGACACGTTTGTTCCGGTTTTGTACGATGAAAACGTTTCATCGCCGCCATTACCAACGCTGCCGTTGTATTTCTTGTCGCCGTTATAATCGAAGTAAATAATGCTTCTCTGGTTTAAAATATCGCCGACATTTAGCTTAATTTCACCTTTCGACTTAATCACTTTGTAACTCGCCTGGAAATCGATAACATCTCTCGGGTTTTCGTACGTGCTTGGGAAACGAATACCGCCAGCCTGAATAATCCTTCGGCCTACTTTATTGTAAAGGATGTTAAAATTCAACTTATTATCTAAGGCACTATGTTGTAAACCAGCATTAATTACGTATGGAGATTGACCAACCATTGGTCGGGTTTTGTCGATAAACTCCTGATCGGTTGGATTGGTAACCTTCGATTTGATTAACGACAAGTTGAAATAAGCAATGGTGTTTTTAAAGAAACCCTCATCGTTAATGAAGTTCAGGTTCTTGCGACCTTCAAACTCGAGGCCATAAGTATAGGCTTTTGGCGTGTTGAAAAAGGAAACATCAGGCGTTGACAAAACATCATAACGGTACGATTCGATGGCGTTGGTAAAGTGCTTGTAAAATGCCGATACCGAAAATAACTGACCGGCCTCCGGATAAATCTCATACCTTAAATCTGCGTTATCGATAAGCGATCTCTTTAAGTTTGGATTACCTGTGATGTTACCTAGTTGTTCATAATCATAATACGACGACAACGAAAGCTCCCTAAACTCTGGTCGGGCCAAAGTACGGTAGTATGAGGCACGTAAATTAGCTTTTTTGGTTAGGCTGTAAGTTAAGTTTACCGAGGGAAGCACGTCGAGTTGTGTATCATCAACATAGGTTTGAATGGAGTTAAGCACTTTCACATTGTAATTTTCTACCCTTGCGCCATATACTGCCCTAAAGTTTTCGCCAAATTTTTGATCGAGCATCAAATAGCCGTAGTTGGTAAACGAGTTGGCCAAATAATTATCTAAAGGACCGCCAACTTCTGAAATTCTATAAATCCCCGATTCGATTAATGAATGGGAGAATATTTCGGTTACCGGCAATGCCCTTACACGGGTTTGTTCCTCCGGATCGTTTGTAGTTAATTCGGCACCAATAAAACGAGCTGTAAAATCGCGATCGCGGTATTGAGAACCCAAACCAACCTTCATCGTGGTTGAGGCATCGAACAACTTAAATGGCGTGCTATAGTTCACCTCACCAGCGTAGATATCTTCATTTAAATCAGAAAATAAACGTGTATTATCTTTACCCAAAGAAGTAATGTTCGCCTGGTACAAAACCGAAGGATCATTTTGTGCCGCCAGCGGTTTGGTATAATTAATTTTTAACTGATTTGGCTGGTTATTGGTGATATTACTGTACGATGCCGTCCACTTTAATTTGCTGTTGCCCTCACCAATTTGATGATCGCCCTCTAAAGTTGTTTTAAAAAGCGCTTTCTGCATAATATCATAAGCATAAAACTGGTTTAACGAGTTACCATCTTTTATACCGGTACGAACCGTGTAGTTATCGTCGTAATTTTTGTTGTAGATATTTTTAAAGCTGATTTTGTTCTTTCCGAAGCTGTAGGCGAAGTTGGCCAAAGCGCCTAAATTGGTAGAGAACCTGTATTGATTGTCGGTATAATTGTAAACGTAGAAGTTACGTTCAACATCTTGATTGATGTTTTGCGAGTTTCTGTAGGTTGCAGAAATCATAGCGCCAAACTTATTTCCGCTTTCGAAATTCTTAACCCGGCCCAGATTAAACTGATAGTTTTGAGTAGGCAGAGCGCTGTTGTTTCTAATAGAATTATCGACAGGTAACGATTTCAATGCCGCAATGTTTTTTGAGCTCGACAGCGTTCCCGATGAAACCGCAGCAGTACTCGGAAAGTTTTCTGCCAGTTGTTTCGAGCCATCTTCGTAACCCAGGTAAGCCAAAGCGTTTTTCTTTGTGCCAAGGAAATCTTTAAACGTCGATTGACTGTTGTAACCGTACCCAATGCCCAACGACAAGAAGTTTTGATCGGGAATATCTTTAGTTACGATTTGCACCGCACCGCCTGCAAAATCTGCTGGTAAATCGGGCGTAGCGGTTTTGCTGATGGTAATCTTATCCACCAAATTCGATGGAACAATATCAAAGGAGAAGGCTTTTTTGTTTGCCTCTGTACTTGGCAGGGTCGAGTTATCAAGTGTCGCCGTGTTGTATCTGTCGCTCAAACCACGCACAATAACGAACTTATTATCTTGAATAGTGGCACCACTTACACGCTTCAAAACGTCGGACGTGTTTCTATCAGGAGATTTTTTTATTTGCTCGCTTGATATACCATCAGAAATTAAGGCGCTGTTTTTTTGTTGAGCGTAAAGTGTGTTTATAGATTCTTGCTTGTAACTTGCTTTAACCACAACTTCTCCGAGGTTTTGTCCGCTGGCCTCAGCAAGTGTTACGCTTAAATTGGTAACCGAAGGAGCTTTAACTACAACCTCCGAAATCTCTTTTGTTTGGTAGCCCACATACGAAAATTCAAGTGTGTATTTCCCGCTGGCCATTGCTTGCAACGTATAGTGACCATCAACATCGGTTGAAACACCTTTAGTTGTACCTTTAATTTTAACGGTGACACCAATTAAGGTCTCACCAGTTTTCTTATCAGATACAACGCCCGAAATTTTTCCTGTTTGTGCCGAAGCAATTAAGCTTATAAATGAAATCAGCATTACAAATGCCGAAGTTTTAACAATAGCGATGATATTCAATTTGCCTGTATTTAATTTTAGGCAAAGCTATTACCACAATGTTAGCTGTATGTTAGATGTTAATTAAGCTTTGTTTAGCTAAATGTTAATTTAATGTTACTGATTGAGGTTTAGGGTTGAAGGTCAAAGGTGAAGGGGAAGGCTAATGTCATTTAGTTAAGGAAAAGACAAAACACTGTCACCCTGAGCGGAGTCGAAGGGCAAATGTTTCACAAAAAACAACACTCCAATTTAATCTATGGGTTTTTCGCTTTAGTCTTACCCTCTACCTTACACCTTAAACCTTTCTACCTTAAACCTTTCTACCCTCTACCCTTCTAGTATCTAATTCCTGTTTTTTTACAAATGAAGTGCAACAACCAAATCGGGCCGATCAGCAGAAATTTAACATCATCTAAAAACGAAGGTTTCTTTCCCTCGATTTTGTGGCCAATAAACTGCCCTATCCAGGCTGCTACAAAAATTGCTGCATAAATAGCGTAGGCTTTTCCGCTGCCTAAACCTACCGCTTGTTCTATTTTTACAATGATGTAGCTCATTAGGCCCACAACCCAAATCATCATGAAAAACAATACGGGCGATAAGGTAAAATAATAATATAAGCTGAAAGCCAGCAGAAACGAGGCCCAATTGAAAAAGCCGTTATAACTTCCTAAAAATTCGAGATGTGGAAAAGGAATTTGCCAAACCAAGCCGAGTAAACTAAATACAATCAATGGAACACAGATCCAATGCACCAGTTTGTTGGTAGAATTTTGGTGACTTTCGGCATACTTATCGAAAAGTACATCAACAGGCCGTTTTGGCTCTATTTGTTTGGTTTGCTTGCTCATGATGTAAAATTAGAAAAAAATCATCAGGATTATGGGATTTTCAGGATTACCAAGATTAAGATGTATCTGAACAGTCGTCATCTCGACCGCAGTGCTCCATAGGAGCTTGTTTGGAGGAGAGATCTTTGAAACCTGCATTCTGGGTGGTTTTGGCATAAAGATTTCTCCGTTTCGTTGCACTACAGTCGAAATGACGGAAATTGCGCTACGCCACAATGAAATGATCAGCAACAAAAAAAGCGATGGACAGATGCCATCGCTTCAATACTATCGGTATAATCAGTGCAATCAATCTTATTTAGCAAATGCCACCGATCGTGTTTCTCTAATTACGGTCACCTTGATCTGACCCGGATAAGTCATCTCTGTTTGAATACGCGTTGAGATATCGGCGGCCAATAATTCTGCCTGTGCATCAGTAATTCTTTCACTTTCAACAATTACACGCAATTCTCTACCCGCTTGTATTGCGAAGGTTTTTTCTACACCTGGGTAAGATAAAGCCAGTTCTTCCAAATCTTTTAAACGCTTAATGTAGCTTTCAACAACTTCTCTACGTGCGCCGGGACGTGCGCCTGAAATGGCATCGCAAGCCTGAACGATTGGCGAAATTAAAGAGGTCATCTCAATTTCATCGTGGTGGGCACCAATGGCGTTACAAATTTCCGGATGTTCCTTATATTTTTCGGCCAGTTGCATACCCAAAATAGCGTGAGGCAATTCAGGGTTATCATCTGGCACCTTACCAATATCGTGAAGTAAACCGGCACGCTTGGCCATCTTTGCGTTTAAGCCCAATTCTGCCGCCATGGTAGCACAGAAGTTGGCCACCTCTCTAGAGTGATGTAAAAGGTTTTGACCATAAGAAGAGCGGTAACGCATACGTCCAACCATACGAATCAGCTCCGGGTGCAAACCGTGAATGCCTAAATCGATCACAGTGCGCTCGCCAATCTCAACAATTTCGTCTTCAATCTGCTTTTTTGTCTTGGCAACAATTTCTTCAATACGTGCCGGGTGAATACGACCATCTGTTACCAAACGGTGCAGGGCCAGGCGGGCAATTTCTCTTCTTACCGGGTCGAAACCAGATAAAATAATGGCTTCCGGAGTATCATCAACAATAATCTCGATACCAGTAGCGGCTTCTAGAGCACGAATGTTTCTGCCTTCTCTACCAATTACGCGTCCTTTAATCTCGTCGCTTTCAATATGAAAAATGGAAACTGAATTTTCAATCGCTGCCTCGGTTGCAGTGCGTTGAATGGTTTGGATAACCACTTTTTTAGCTTCTTTGCTCGCGGTCAGTTTCGCTTCATCAACAATGTCTTTTACCTGCATCATGGCCTGCGTACGGGCCTCTTGTTTCAGGTTTTCTACCAACTGCTCCTTTGCTTCTTCAGCCGAAAGGCCGGCAATGGTTTCCAACTGCTTCAAATGCTGATTTTTTAACACTTCAACCTCTTCTTGCTTCTTCACCGCTAAATCGGTTTGGCGCTCAAGATTTTGTCGTTGTTTATCAAGCTCTTGTTCTTTTTTGTTAAAATTCTCTAAACGTTGGTTTACCGATTGCTCTTTTTGCTTGATGGTATTTTCGCGTTGGTTAATGGTGTTGTTCTTTGCACTTACTTCTTGTTCGTGCTCGGCCTTAAGTTGCAAAAACTTCTCTTTTGCCTCTAAAAGTTTATTTTTTTTCAAGATTTCTGCATTGTTCTCTGCATCTTTTAAAATCTTTTTCACTTTGTTTTGAGCGGCAACTTCTTGTTGTTTAAGCAAGTTGCGAAGCAGGTATCTACCCACCGCTATACCGATACCTAAGCCAGCTATTAGGGCAAATATGTATCCTAGAATTTCCGTTATCTCCATTTTGTTTTTTAAGTAAAAAAAAACCGCAACTAATTTTTAAAGTCTCATACATTTTAAACCTCAACTAAGCATAATTGGGATTTAAGCCATTTTCAGGTGCCGAAGCAGATGAAATACGCCCTCTTAACCCCATAGATATTGAAGTGTTAAGTTTTATAAATTTTGAAACTCAAAAACTAGCTGCGGCTATGTTTTTATGCTAATGCTTAATAAGTGGTCGCCATGCTGATTTGATACGTATCTGAATAATTTCAGCACCTTATCAATCAGATTCTGGCCTGCGCCAGAATGACGAATACTTAAAAAAAGAACGAACCTTTATTTTGTAAAAAAATCAGTGAGTAAAACATCCAATTGCTCAACTTTATCGGCAACTGCAGTATCTTGGTTTTGCACTTTGTTCTCTGTTCTAAGTACCGCTGTTGCATAATGCAACACGGCCATAGAAAGTAGATCCTGCTTATCCCTAACCGCATAATTATCTTGATAATCTTTTATGCGCTCATTGATCATTTTAGCTGCCCGCCTCACAATTTCTTCCTCTTCGGTATTTACCTTTAGCGGATAAATGCGATCGGAAATGGTTATTTTAATCGAGATTTCTCCCATTTGTTAGCTTTAGTTTCTGATTTCTACGCGTTGTTTTATTTTTTTAACAATGCGATACTCTTATCAATCTCCCGCACAAAATCGTTAATTTTTTGTTTAATGTCAAGCGATTTTTCACTTGTTCCCTCAATACTTTTCGCAAGTTTTGTAACCCTCAGTTTCTCTTCGAATTCTACATTTTTGCCTTTAGCAGTATCGAGTGCAACTTTTAACGATTGATTTTCAAGCTTTAATAAATCATTTTCCTCTTGCAAAGCATTACACAACTCAATTAACCGAGTTGTTTTTTGTACTACCTTATCTAATTGATCTGCAACAGAAGCCATGAATTATTTCTAAAAATACGAATTTATATTTTATTTCCTAATTTCTGCACCCGCTTGCTGGGTTAAATTTGCGATTAATTTCTGCATCGTATTTTCAATCTGCTTCTCCGTCAAAGTTTGCTCCTCATCTTGCAAAATGAAATTCAGTGCATACGATTTTTTACCTTCCGGCAGCTTATCGCCCATATACACATCAAAAACGCCAACTTCCTTAATCAATTTCTTATCCGTTTTAAAGGCAATGCCCTTTAACGTATCGAAAGTTACCGCCTGATCGATCAGTAACGACAAATCTCTTCGCACGGTTGGGTACTTGGAAAGTTCTTTATTTACGATTTTGTTTTTCTTTACAATATCCAGCAAAGCCGCCCAATCGAAATCGGCATAAAAAACCTCGGCATTTACATCGGCCACTTTACGATCGGCCTTACTTGCTGCGCCAAAATTTACCAACGTTTTATTGCCGCGGAAATATTTAATTCCATAAGCAAAGTTCTCATCATTTAAGGTATCTGTTTGGTAGCTCGAAATTCCTAAACGTGAGATAACAGCATCAACAGCAGCCTTTAAATTGTAAAAAGTTGCCGGTTTTGAATTTTGGTTCCATTGTTCGCTTTGCTTTGCTCCAGAAATTAACAACAACAAGCGTGGGCGCTCTACATACTGCCCTTCAATTAAATGATAGGTTTTACCAAATTCGTAAAACTTTACGTCGGCATTTTTTCGGTTTTGGTTATAGGCAACGCTTTCTAAGGCGGGCATTAACAGGTTTTGGCGCATTACATTTAAATCGCTGCTTAGCGGATTTAAAATAAACACAGCTTCATCCAGATTTTTAGAATAGGCCGACTTGGTTAATGAGTTGCACATAATTTCGGCATAACCATTGGCCGTTAAAAGATCTGCAATAACATTATTAGTATTTTCTTTCTCTGGTTTCACGCTGTACGATAACGAGGCGTTTACCTTCGAGGGGATTTCGATGTTGTTGTAACCATAAATCCGCAACACCTCCTCTGTAATGTCACATTCGCGGGTTACATCAACCTTAAAAGAGGGAACTCGCAACGCCAAAGTGTCATCAGATGTGCTGGTTGCCGAAATGCCCAACGCTGTAATAATGTGCTTAATTTCTGCGGACGGAATATTGGCGCCAATCAACTTGTTGATGTTGGTATAGCTCACCTCAAATTCGAACGGACGAATCGGGTTTGGATAAATATCAGAAATTGACGATGAAATTTCGCCGCCCGCCAGTTGCTTAATCAATAATGCGGCATATTTTAGGGCCTTAACTGTAATTTCAGGATCTGTTCCACGTTCGAAACGGAAAGATGCATCGGTTTTTAAGCCGTGCCTTTTAGCGGTTTTACGCACAGAAACCGAATTAAAATAGGCGCTTTCTAAAAAGATGGTCTTCGTATTGTTATCAACACCAGAAGTTTTCCCTCCAAAAACACCGGCGATACACATTGGCTCATCGGCGTTGCAAATCATCAGATCATCGGCGCTAAGTTTACGTTCCACATCATCAAGTGTAACAAAAGGTGTACCTTCATCAACTTTTTTTACAATCACTTTTCCACCAGCAATTTTATCGGCATCGAACGCATGTAACGGTTGGCCAAAGCCATGCAGCACATAGTTGGTAATATCTACCACATTGTTAATGGGGCGCAAACCAATTACCTTAAGTTTATCTTTCAGCCAATCGGGCGATTCGGTAACGGTTACACCAGAAATGGTTAAGCTGCTGTAACGCGGGCAAGCTTGTAAATCTTCAACCTCTACCGCCACAACGCGGTTTTCGTTATCGGTTTTAAAGGCTGATAAATCTGGCATTTCGTACTCGCTTCTGAAATAGGCGGCCAAATCTCTGGCTACACCCAAATGAGAGGCTGCATCGGCACGATTGGGCGTTAAACCGATTTCGAATACAAAATCATCTTCCATTTTAAAATGATCTTTTGCGGCGATACCGATTGGGGTATCATCGGCCAAAATCATAATTCCATCGTGCGATTTACCAAGTCCAATTTCATCTTCAGCACAGATCATTCCCTGCGAAACTTCGCCCCTGATTTTTGATTCCTTGATTTTGAAGGGCTCACCCCCTAAAGGATAAACGGTTGTGCCCACGGTAGCTACAATTACCTTTTGTCCGGCACCAACATTGGGTGCACCACAAACAATTTGCAGATTTTCGGGCCCACCAACGTTTACGGTCGTTACACGCAAACGATCGGCATTGGGGTGTTGAGCGCAAGTTAAAACCTCGCCAATAACCAAGCCCGCCAAGCCACCCACAACAGGCTGAACCTGATCTACACTTTCTACCTCCAAACCAATATCGGTTAAGATTAAGGAAAGCTCTTGAGGCGTTTTATCTATTTGTACGAATTGTTTTAACCAGTTATATGATATTTTCATTTATTGAGATTTGAGATTCCAGACGTGAGATTTGAGATGGATAGTGCTCAAAAAACAATGTCTAAAACGCAAAGATATTATTTAAAGGCCAAAGCAGAAAGTTAAAGGAGAAATATAGACGGAGTGTTACCGGCGGCGAGCTAAAAGTGCGTCCTTTCGACTGGAAATTTGCCATGGCCGTTCGATATACAGTTTGTTTATTAAAAGCTATATTTGTTTATGGCTATAGAGGTAAATACAAAAGCGGCGCTTCTTGCTCAGCTTAAAACAAATGCAGAAAAAATAAAATCATTTGGCGTTGAAAAACTGGGCGTGTTTGGTTCTTTTAGCACAGACAGCGTGACAAAGGATAGCGACATTGATTTACTTATTGAATTTGTGCCCTCGAAAAAAAACTTCGACAATTTTATTGATTTATCATTCTATCTTGAAGAGCTATTTAACAGAAAAGTTGAAATTGTAACTCCGCAATCATTGAGTAAACATATTGGTCCCCATATTTTAAAACAAACCCAATATGTTAGCATCTAATCACGAATTAGTTAAAGACATCGTAGATGAATCAATTTTGTTATTGACCAAATAATTTCTAAAAACAAAGAAAAAGTAATCAACGATCCTGTTCTCTCTAGGGCATTGATTAGAAGTCTCGAGATAATTGGAGAAGCAAGTTCGAAACTAGACGACGAATTTCGCCATAAATACCCTCACATTGAATGGAGAAAAATTCTAAGCACTCGAAATAAGCTTATTCATAACTATTTCGGCATTGACTATGATATTGTTTGGGATATTGTTGTTAACAAGTTGCCGAACCTAAAAATCTTTTTAGAAGAAATATTAGCTGGACATTAGCTTCCGGGCGCCCCGGCAGCCGTCAGTCTTCAAAACAAAAGCTCTCTCCTCTAAGGGAGCTCCTGTGGAGCGCTACGGTCGAGATGACGGGAAGCTAAAAGTTCAATATCTCGACTGAGCACCAAATTTTTTATCGTAAGCGAAAGGGAGAGTTCTCCGAACAGTAACTGTACAACAAACTTAAAAGATCTCTCCTCCAAGGGAGCTCCTGTGGAGCGCTACTGCCGAGATGACGGAGAATGTGTTGTTGATGACAGGAAACGCGATCAATTCTAGTGCCCTATACTCAGGTTAGATAAAATCAATGCACAGGCTCCTGCGCCGATAACCACCAAAATTACGGAAGCGATAATGAGTTTCAATGCGGGCTTTAGGGGTTGATTTTTGGCCGATTTAATAATGAGCTGGATTACGCCAACAATAAACAGCACCACAACGGCCACCCAGTAAACAATAAATATTTCCATAGGTTAAGCGTTAGCTAGTATAACTGCGCAGGCACCACCGCCAATTACAACCATTACAACGGACGCAATCAGCATTTTAACACCAACTTTTGTCGATTCGTTATTTGATGATTTAACAATTATGGTGATAATTCCGCCTAAAAACAGCCCAACAATGGCCAAACCGTAAAGAAGTAGTAATATTAGGAGCATATCAATTCATATTTAGTTTTTCCCTGATTGCATCGATTTTATTATCACGATAAAAAATATTCATGGTTTCGAAAGGCACGATTTTATATTTGTCGCTAACGATGTGCACGCACGACTTTTTAACTGCCCTGACATCGAAATCCAAGGGGTCCATAAAATTCATGATAATAATACGGAAAAGGTTATCATAACTCAAATTATCCGACTGTACGCGGGGCAGGCAGCACATTAGCTCGCCAAAAGTATTTTCGGCACAATCTACCGATACACCTGTGCTAAACAAATTGATCATGTGCTCCTTCAGCTTTTCGTCATGCTCAAAAACAATGGTGTTTTTGGAATTGTTCAGTAAATCCTCGGGGTTGATCAAATGCGTCATCGGGAAAACCTCGTCGCCTACTTTTAATGCATAGGCCATGCAAAGTGCATCAGGATTGCAGGGCACGGGAATTAAATCTTGGGGTGTAAATATGGGCGACTGCTCGTAAATCTTCCGCCTCACCTCGGTTAAAGTAATTCTCCCCTTTTGGTCATTGTAATCGTCATTTCTGCCCGCCACCTGTGTGGGTTGGAAAGTTACTCCGCGAACGCATTTCTGTTTAAGCGCATAGGCCAGTATGTCGCCGATCTCATGATCGTTTAAGCCATTTTGGAGCGTTACCACCAATGTAGTAGATATGTTGAATTGATTTAAATGATCGATGGCTTTTCTCCTCACTTCGGTTAAGTCTTCTCCCCTTAATTTGGTTAAAACCTCTGCACTAAAACTATCGAACTGCAAATAAATTTCGAAATCGGGCATATAAGTGGCCAGTTTTTCAACAAATTTAATGTCTTTAGCAATTCTTATTCCATTGGTGTTCACCATTAAGTGTTTAATAGGCTTGGTTTTGGCCAAATCCAGTATGGCAAAAAACTCGGGGTGAACAGTGGGCTCGCCTCCAGATAATTGGACCACATCGGGCTCACCTTCGTTAGCAACCACCACGTCGAGCATTCGGTTTATTTCTTCGAGGGTACGGTGACGGCCATAATTCGGCGACGACATTGCGTAGCAGGTTGGGCAGGCGAGGTTGCATCGATCGGTAACTTCTACAACGGTTAAACACGAGTGCTGTTCGTGGTCGGTACACAACCCACAATCCTAAGGACAGCCGTAGTGCACCTTGGTATTAAACTTTAAAGGCATTTCCGATTGCTTGTTGAAATTCCGTATTTGCTTGTAATATTCTACATCATCGGCTATCATTACCTTGCTATCGCCATGGGTGCGGCAGTTTTTCAGCATAAAAACTTTTTCATCCTGAAATACGATTTTTGCATCGCAAAGTTGCAAACATGCTGCACAAAGGCTCTTTGTGTAATCGTAGTAAATGTAATCGCGGGTGTTTGCCATAATGTTGGTTAGCTGGGGGATTTAATAATCCTGAAAATGAATTTATAATAATACAGAAAAATAAATATAGCTGACCAATGAATGCTGCTTAAGTGAAGAAAAAGGTTTTGATAGGGCTTTATAAATTCGATCAGGAACCGAAAAAGGAAGTACAGCACCATAAACAGCTTAAAACGGTCGCCGTTGAGCATGTTCCTCGTTCTTATACGGCTAAACATCAGTAACAGACTGATGAGAAACACCATCTCATACAACATAATCGGGTGCCTTTTTATGCCATCGCCCAGGTTCATGCCGGTGAAAAAACTGGTAGGAATTCCGTAGGTTGGTTCGTCAATCCCCATTGAAAAACAACCGATACGCCCGATAAAAAGCGCCACTATTATAGGAACAACATAAATATCGCCGGAAGCTACATTCACCTTGATGGCTTTTTTAATGAGTTCTACCCCGATTAAACCGCCAAGCAGACCGCCTACAATGGTTTTGCTTTGATACAATATGGAAAGTGTAAGATGGTTTAAAACCTCTGGCGTTTCTAAAACGGCAACTATCCTCGAGCCTACAAGGGCACCCAGCATTGCGCCCAGCATAATCCACAACCGATTGTCGTCGCTGATCGGATCAGATATTCCCTTTTTTAAGTAACAGTAAACGCGGATTCCGATAATAAAAGCCAGCGTTTCGAAAATATAATGGTAATGAAAACGCTCGCCAAAAAGCTCGAACTGAAACGGAAACGGTGATGGCTGAATGGCGCTCAAGCTGCTTATTTAATATACAACCTAACAAAAACAGGCAAATGGTCTGAAAAATACCTTTTATCCTTACTATCGGTTAACACAGCAAATTTCTTTACTTTGAAGCCTTTATTTACAAAGATATAATCGATTCTATTTTTCAAATCACTATTAAAATCGAAGGCATTAAAGGTTCCGTTCGGCCCATAAGGCGGTTCTTCGGAAATTTCTTTTGCATCAATCAAAAATGATTTAATTGTGGCGATGGCCTCGGTTTCTGGCGTTACGTTTAAATCGCCGGTAAAAACAACTGGTAATGTTGGCGCAATTTGCTGTATTTTTTGTTTTAATAGTTTAGCAGATTCAATCCGGGCTTGTACTCCAATGTGATCGTAATGGGTGTTAAAAACCAGAAACTCTTTTTTGTTCAATTTATCGTAAAGCCTAACCCAGCTGCAAACACGGTTTAACGCGGCATCCCATCCCTTCGATGGTACATCGGGCGTTTCTGAAAGCCAAAAAGTCCCACCGTCCTTTTTGGTAAACCGGTCTTTATCAAAATAAACTGCCGAGAATTCGCCTTTACGTTTTCCATCCTCACGTCCAACGCCAACAACATCAAAATTAGAGTTTTCGAGCAAGGCATCAAATTGTTCGGGTAGCGCCTCTTGCACGCAAAGAATATCTGCATCGTGGAACTTGACTAAGGCCTTTACGTTATCTTTACGGTTTGGCCAGGCGTTTACGCCATCTGAGGCAACATTTAAACGGATGTTGTAGGTAATTAAATTAATCGGCGCCTCTTTTTTTTGGGCGAGGGCCATGGTTGAGGTTACGAGCAGCGAAACGATGAGTTTAAGGGTTTTCATAAGTTCAATCGATTTTGATTTGCCAATAATACAAATTTAGTGTTAACTTAACCTTAAGCGTGGTACTGTATATAAAGTTGTTACCGAATGCACGGCTATGCTCAGCTCAGCCATCGGCTAATTAACGGTTTTACATGTTATCGTTATCTTTATAGCTGTAATATTTTTCATTGGCAAATATTAAATGGTCAACCACAAGCAGGCTGAGCATTTCGCCGGATCTTATCAATTGTTTAGTGAGTTTATCGTCGCTTTCGCTGGGCTTTAAACTGCCCGATGGATGGTTATGGGCCAGCACAATGCTTGCGGCATTATTTTCGAGTGCGATTTTAAAGATAATTTTCGGATCGGCAATCGTTCCGGCCTGGCCTCCCTTGCTGATTAAATGCTTGCCAATGATGCGGTTGGAACGATTGAGGAGCAAGATCCAGAATTCCTCATGGTTGAGATCGGCAAAAGTTTGCAGCAGATATTTGTGGGCATCGCTTGATGCCGTAACCTCAACAATCTGTTCTTCCTCAGTTTCTTTTCTGCGCAAGCCTAGTTCAAGTGCTGCAACTATCGATAGTGCCTTTGCCTCGCCAATCCCCTTAAACTTCGAAAGATCTTGTATTGATGCCTTGCCCAATTTGGTTAGCTTGTTTTCATAAAAGGATAGAATCCGCTTACTTAGGTCGACCGACGTTTCATCTTTATTTCCCGAACCGATTAATATTGCTATTAATTCTGCATCTGTTAAGTGCCTTCGGCCGTTCTGCAATAATTTTTCACGCGGACGATCTTCTTCGGCCCACATTTTTATACCCAGTTTATGATCGTATTCTTCCATATTTTACAAAAAAAAAGGCATCCCAACTTTTGGTTGGGATGCCTTTACTAATATCGTAAAAAAACTGGATTATGCTAAACCGTTAACGAATTTCGTTAATTTTGATTTGTTGTTAGCAGCTTTATTTTTGTGAATAATGTTCTTTTTAGCTAAACGATCTAACATAGAGATCACTTTAGGCAATAAATCTGATGCCGATTTTTTGTCTTCTGCAGCACGTAATCTTTTAATAAAGGTACGTGTAGTTTTTGCCTGGTATCTGTTGCGTAAACGTTTTGTTGCGTTTGCTCTAATTCTTTTTAATGAAGATTTATGATTTGCCATTTCTATTTAGCCTTTTATTTTTTCTTAATCGTTTCCTATAATTCGGGTTGCAAATATAGAGTTATTGTTTTAAATATACAAAACAATTTAACTTTTTTATTCTCAATTCCATCCTACAATTTTATTGCTCAAAAATACGTTAAAATTATTCATTAATAACACTTTACCTTGTTATAATAAAAAATGAAATACAGTGGCGAAAACACCGTCAAAAATACTATTTTTGGACAAAACGATTTACTGAGTGAAAAAACGAATAGCCATCTTTGCTTCTGGTTCTGGTTCTAATGCGCAAAAGCTCATGGAACACTTTAAAAGAAGTAATGAAATCGAAATCTCCCTGGTTTTGACAAACAATCCCGACGCTTATGTGCTTCAAAGAGCGGATAATTTCGAAATCCCGACTCATATTTTTGATAAAAACGAATTTTATAAAACGGACGATGTAATCGACCTGCTTAAAAATCTGGATATAGACTTTATTGTGCTTGCCGGATTTTTATGGTTAATTCCTCAAAACCTTATTGCCGAGTACCCCGGCCGGATTGTGAATATTCACCCTGCCATTTTACCCAAATTTGGCGGCAAGGGCATGTACGGCGACCATGTACATAATGCGGTTATCAGCGCTGGCGAACTCGAGGGCGGTATTACCATACATTATGTTGATGAAAATTACGACGAAGGTGAATATATTTATCAGGCCAGGTACAAAATTGACAAAGAAGACAACCTCGAAATGGTAAAATTTAAGGGCCAACAACTCGAGCACCTTCATTACCCAAGAATTGTTGAAATGTTGGTAAAAAAAATCAAGAAATAAGTCGTTCTAGCAGAAAATTATACCGCGTACTTTTAGAACTTTAAACATTTCGTGTTCTCGAACGGTACTCCTGATATATAGCTGAACATAAATTTCAATTTTGAGGGCTAAATCTCATTAAAAAACAAACCAGTTTCACTACCTTTGCGGCTCAAAATTTAGTTAGAATGAGTCAACCCATTAAAATCAAAAACGCTTTAATTTCAGTATATTATAAGGATGGTTTGGAGCCATTGGTAAAATTGTTAGCCGCTCAAGGTGTCCAATTATTCTCTACCGGTGGTACAGAGCAGTTTATTAA
The DNA here is from genome assembly GCF_015679185.1 of Pedobacter endophyticus. Lineage (NCBI taxonomy): Bacteria > Pseudomonadati > Bacteroidota > Sphingobacteriia > Sphingobacteriales > Sphingobacteriaceae > Pedobacter > Pedobacter endophyticus. The sequence continues at coordinate 4,695,776 of NZ_CP064939.1, read as the reverse complement.
GGATTTAAATTTACCAGTTACGGCCGTTGAAGATTTAACGGGTTATCCCTCAATTTTAGGTGGACGTGTTAAAACGCTTCATCCAAAAGTTTTTGGCGGTATCTTAAATCGCCGGGGCTTAGCTTCCGATCAGGAGCAAATTTCAACTTACGAAATTCCTGAAATTGATTTGGTTATTGTTGATTTATATCCATTTGAAGAAACCGTAAAAGCCGGAGGAACAGCAGAGGAAATTATCGAAAAAATTGATATCGGCGGAATTTCTTTGATTCGTGCCGCTGCCAAAAACTTTAACGATGTAGTGATTATTGCATCTAAAAACGATTACCCTACTTTACAAGCTCAATTAGAAGAACAAAACGGTGAAACCACTTTGACACAGCGTAAAGCTTATGCCAAAAAAGCGTTTCATACGTCTTCTCATTACGATACTGCGATTTTTAACTATTTTAATGAGGAAGAACCGCTTGATGTATTTAAGCAAAGTGTGGCCGATGCCAAAACCTTACGTTATGGCGAAAACCCGCATCAGGGAGCGGTATTTTATGGCGATTTAGATGCCATGTTTACCAAATTGAACGGAAAAGAGCTTTCGTACAACAACCTTGTTGATGTTGATGCTGCTGTGGCATTGATTGACGAATTTGAAGATCCAACTTTTGCCATTTTAAAACATACCAACGCTTGCGGCATTGCCTCTCGCCCTACTGTTAAACAAGCGTGGATTGATGCCCTGGCTTGCGATCCGGTTTCGGCTTTTGGTGGTGTATTAATTACCAATGTTGAGGTCGATTTGGCAACTGCAGAAGAAATTAACAACTTATTTTTTGAGGTTTTAATTGCACCATCTTACCAGCCAGAGGCCGTTGAGTTGTTCAGCAAAAAGAAAAATCGCGTTATTTTACAGCGCAATAATGTTGAATTGAGCAAAAAGCAATTCAAAACTTTGTTAAATGGGGTTATTGAGCAGGATAAAGATTTAATTATCGAGGGTCCTGAGCAAATGACGACTGTTACTGATAAAGCACCAACCGAACAGGAACTTAAAGACCTTCATTTTGCCAATAAAATTGTTAAGCACACCAAATCGAACACAATCGTTTTGGTTAAAAATGATGTACTGATTGCAAGCGGCGTGGGCCAGACTTCGCGTGTTGACGCATTGAGACAGGCGATTGAAAAAGCAGCTTCGTTTGGCTTTAGTGTTGCGGGTTCGGCAATGGCATCTGATGCTTTTTTCCCATTTCCTGATTGTGTAGAAATAGCTGCCGATGCAGGAATTACTGCGGTTTTACAACCCGGCGGATCGATTAAAGATGCTGATTCGGTTGCAAAGGCAAACGAAAAAGGCATTGCAATGGTAACTACTGGCGTAAGGCATTTTAAGCACTAGAAAGAGCCTCTCCCTGCGAAAGGGAGAATTAATTGAAAAGACAGTGAATCCCTCTCCAAAAGAGAGGGAAATTAAAGTTTGTTCTTTAAACCCAAAGGCTAAACTCAACCACAAGCGTTGATAAGGTGAGGAAGTTGGTCTTTTAGCTTGGTTTTGGCTTAAAATAGCAACTTGAAACAATAAAAAACCTATTTTTACATTAGGAATAGTATAGATTTAACAATTTAAAGAAAATATAACTCGTACATGGGATTATTCAACTGGTTTACGCAAGAAGTTGCCATCGATTTAGGCACAGCGAATACCCTAATTATACATAACGACAAAGTAGTTGTAGATGAGCCGTCTATCGTTGCTTTCGATCGTACAACAAACAAGGTGATCGCCATTGGCCGCCAGGCCATGCAAATGGAGGGTAAAACCCACGACAATATTAAAACCGTGCGTCCACTGAAAGATGGTGTAATTGCCGATTTCAACGCTGCTGAAGCGATGATCAAAGGAATGATTCGCATGCTAAATGGCGGCAAGGGATGGATGTTCCCCTCATTGCGTATGGTAATCTGTATTCCATCGGGTATTACCGAGGTAGAGAAACGTGCCGTTCGCGACTCTGCCGAAATTGCAGGAGCTAAAGAAGTCTACTTAATTCACGAGCCCATGGCGGCCGCTGTTGGTATTGGTATCGACGTAGAGGAGCCAATGGGAAATATGATTATCGATATCGGTGGCGGTACAACTGAAATTGCCGTTATCGCCTTATCTGGTATCGTTTGCGATCAATCTATCCGCGTTGCGGGAGACAACTTCGACTCAGACATTGTAAACTACATCCGCCGTCAGCACAACATTATGATTGGCGATCGTACTGCAGAAAAAATCAAAATTGAAGTTGGCGCTGCTTTACCTGAGCTGCAAGATGCTCCTTCGGACTTTGCCGTTCAAGGTCGTGATTTAATGACTGGGGTTCCGAAGCAAATTACTGTTTCGTACACCGAAATTGCGCATTGTTTAGATAAATCGATCTCAAAAATTGAGGAAGCCATTTTAAAGGCATTGGAGATTACTCCACCAGAACTTTCAGCGGATATTTATCAAACTGGTATTTATTTAACCGGTGGTGGTGCCTTGTTGAGAGGTTTAGATAAACGTGTTGCGGCAAAAACAAAGTTACCCGTGCATGTGGCCGAAGATCCGCTTCGAGCAGTTGTTCGTGGTACCGGCATCGCCCTTAAAAATATTGGCGGCTATAAATTTTTAATGCAATAACCTTTAGTTTGGGGTTTGGGGTTGTGAGCTTGGAGTTTTCCACTCAGACTCCAAACTTTTGACTCCCAACTCGAAACTTAAATGCGTAACCTTTGGATTTTCATTAGCAGATATAACGCATTTTTCCTGTTTATTATATTTTTCACTGTTGGCATCTATCTAACCGTAAAAAACAATGCCTATCAGCGTAGCGTAACCTTAAACTCATCCAACCAGGTTGTGGGCGAGGCTTACGAAAGGCTGAATGTATTTAAAAGGTACTTAAACCTCGGCATGGTTAACGATAGTTTGGCCGCCGAAAATGCCAAGCTGAAAACGAAATTACTTGCACTTACCACGGTTGATACCGCTAAGGATGTAAAGGTAATCGACACAATAACAAACCAGCAATACACCTATTTAGCGGCAAAAGTGGTTAAAAATTCAATCACCCTACGCAATAACGTCATGACGATTAACAAGGGCAGTATTGATGGGATTAAGAACGGAATGGCAGTAATTGCGCCGCAACGGGGCGTGGTAGGTTTTATTCGCGATGTTTCTGAGCACCTGGCCACCATTCAGTCGCTGTTGCACAAAGACACCAAAATTAGCGTAACCCTGAAAAAAAATAATGCTTTAGGCTCGTTGGTTTGGGGCGAAGGCAATTTCGATATCCGAAAAGCATTTATTAAAGAAGTTCCCAACCACATTAAAATGTTGGTTGGCGATACTGTAGTAACTTCAGGCTTTGGCTTTTTTCCATCAGGAATTTTAGTAGGAAAAATTGTTAAGCCTAACGTGGCCACCAACGATAACTTCTTATCGGGCGAATTAAATTTATTTACCGATTTTAGTACCTTACAATATGTATACGTGGTAAAAGATAAAAAAGCGGAGGAGCAAAAAGCTTTAGAGAGCTTAATAAAGCCAAATGAATAGTAAATTAATAATCATAAACGTAATACGGTGGGCAATACTGCTTTTTGTTCAGATTTTTCTGCTCAAAAACATGGGTTTCTACGATCTTTCTACTCCATTTATCTACGTGCTTTTCTTATTGCTTCTTCCCTTCGGCATCCCCAATATACTCCTTTACCTGCTCGCATTTTTTACCGGCCTAACGCTCGATGCCTTTTACGATACCATGGGCGTGCATGCAACGGCTTGCGTAGTTTTGGCTTTCGTTAGGATCTCATTTATTTCCATCAGCTTAAACCGCGATGCGATTGACGATCCCGAACCATCGTTGAGTTATATGGGCTTCCAATGGTTTTCGCTTTATGCCTTTCTTTGCGTAGTTACCCATCATTTAGTGTTGTTCTTTTTAGAAACATTTAAGTTGAGCGAAATTGGTTACACGCTAATGAGATGTGGTTTAAGTTGCGCCTTTTCATTGCTTCTTATATTTTTGGTAGAATCGATATTCTATAAAAGAACATCACGCTAATGGATCAATTATTTAATCGGAAATATGTTGTTCAGGGATTATTCATCGTAATAGCTTTAATTCTATTAGGTAAGCTTTTTTATATTCAAATTATTAGCGATAAAGCATTTTTATCGGCTGAGAGTAACGTACTTAAAAAAAAATACAAGTACCCCGCCCGCGGAGCCATATTGGATAGGAACGGAAAGGTTATTGTACAGAATGTTCCCGTTTACGACTTAATGGTAATCCCGAACGAAGTAAAAGATTTTGATACCGTTGCTTTAGCAAATGCCCTCGAAATTTCAATTGCCGATGTGCGCAAATTTATGCGTAAGGCCAAAGCCAAATCCAACTATCAGGCCACGCCCTTCGTAAAGCAAATTTCGGTTCAGAGCTATGCCCGCCTGCAAGAAATTATGTACCGTTTTCCTGGCTTCGCCACACAAGATCGTACCATTCGCTATTATCCTGATAGTGTTGGCGGCCAATTGTTTGGTTACGTAAAAGAAGTTGATAGTGCCGACATTGCAAACTCAAACGGGTATTACAAACCGGGGGATTATAAGGGTAAAAGCGGACTCGAAAAATCGTACGAAGAAGTTTTAAGGGGAGAAAAAGGCGTGGTAAACACCATTTACGATGTACATAACACCCCGCAAGGAAGCTACGCCAACGGCAAATACGATGTAAACGCGGTTTCGGGGGAGCGCTTGCTCTCGAGTATCGACATGAGGATTCAAAAGCTCGGCGAAGAACTGATGAAGAACAAAGTTGGAGCCATTGTAGCCATTGAGCCATCCAGCGGCGAAATCTTATCGCTAATCAGTAGTCCCGGTTACGATCCCAATTTGTTGGTCGGACGAAATCAGGGCAACAATTACATGGAGTTTATTGTCGGTAATCCCTATCGGCCATCGCTGGTTCGCCCAATTATGGGTTATTATCCTCCCGGCTCTTCGTTTAAACCTGTTGATGCACTTATTGGCCTTCAAGAAGGTGTAATTGATCCGAATACTACCTTTTTCTGTCCGCATTATTATCAGGCCGGAAACCGACGTATAAAATGCGAACACTTTGATGGTTCTATCGCTTTAAGGCGAGGCATCGCCCGCTCGTGCAACACCTATTTTTGCTACGTTTTTCAAAAGCTGATTACGAAAAACGGCATGAAAAACCAACGAAAAACTTATCAAGAATGGAGGGATAAAGTGGCCAAGTTTGGTTTTGGCGATACGCTGGGCATCGACATGCCTTACGAAAGAAAGGGCTACTTTTACACCGCCGAACATTACGATAAGATTTATGGGAAACGATGGGGCTATACCAACGTAATTTCTCAAGCCATTGGGCAGGGTGAAATTACCGCCACGCCTTTGCAAATTGCTAACGCCATGGCCGTTATTGCCAATCGCGGTTATTACATTAAGCCACACTTAATTAAAGGCGTTGGCGATAAAAATCAGGTAAGCGAACAATACGTTAAAAAACACTATGTTGGTGTAGATGCAAAGCATTTCGGCCCGGTGATAGATGGCATGCAGGATGCGGTAAATGAAAGTTGGGGAACGGCAACATTATCAAGGATTCCGGATATATTGCTCTGCGGTAAAACCGGAACGGTACAAAATCCACACGGTAAAAACCACTCTGTATTTATCGGCTTTGCCCCCCGCGATAATCCGAAAATTGCAATAGCGGTTATTGTAGAAAACGCAGGCTTCGGAAGCACCTATGCCGCACCGATTGCCAGTTACATGATCGAAAAATACCTTAAAGGCGCTATAGCCGGCCCTCGGGAGGCACAAGTAGAATGGATGAAAAACCAAAATCTGCTACCTGTTTTAAAAGATAAAACCAAAGCGCCTAAATTGACGAAAGCAGACAGCTTATCGATTAAAAAAGCAGATTCGACTAAAAAGGTTAAGGATAGTTTAAGGATTAAAGCGGCAACAGACAGACAAAGCGTTGCCACAAAACCAAAAAACCCGCAATTGTTAGTCGCAAAAAAACCATTAACAACTAATTAAAATGCAGCAGCAACAGGGAAGCAGATTTTTCTTTAATGTAGATTGGATTAGTATTCTTGTTTACATTGCACTCTGTTCAATAGGTTTTATTAATATCTACGCATCAATCCCCCATCCGGATAATGCGGCTTTCGATTTTGCAAGTAGCTACGGCAAGCAACTCATTTATATCATAACAGGCTTGATTTTGGGCTTATCCATTTTATTATTCGACGGAAGGCTTTTTAACGTCTTTTCTCCCTTTATTTACGGCGGAACATTACTCTTATTGTTGGCAGTACTGGTAGTCGGAAACAAGGTAGCCGGAAATCAGGCGTGGATCGAAATCGGATCATTCAAATTACAGCCGGCCGAATTTGCCAAATTTGGAACCGCTTTACTACTGGCTCGCTACATTGGTGCTTTCAATCCCAAGTTTCAAGATATTAAATCGATTATGATTGCCGGGTTAATTGTACTTGCGCCTTTGGTATTAATTATGTTGCAGCCCGATACGGGGTCGGCGCTCGTTTTCTTAGCCTTTATGTTTCCGCTTTATCGCGAAGGTTTGTCGGGTTATTTCTTACTCATCTTTTTGGGAATGATTGTATTGTTTGTAGCCGATTTTCTGGTGCCAACTTACATTTTAATCACCTTGATTATCGGCATCGCCGGCCTTTTCATCTATATGAATAGAAGGAAGCAGAAGATTATCTTTTCGACCGTTTTGGTTACGTTGTTTGCTATTGGCTATCTCTTTTTAATTAAGGTTGCGTACGAAAAAGTTTTAGCGCCTCACCAAAGAAGCCGGATTGAATTAATGCTTGGTTTAAAAACCGATAACAAAGGCGCAGGATATAATGTAATTCAGTCGCAAATTGCAATTGGCTCTGGCCAGGTAACCGGTCGGGGATTTTTACAAGGAACACAAACCAAATATGGGTATGTACCCGAACAAAGTACCGATTTTATTTTTTCTACCATCGGCGAAGAATGGGGCTTCCTGGGTTGTTCGGTAGTCATTGGCTTGTACATTTTCTTACTGTTACGGCTAATCAATCTGGCCGAACGGCAACGCTCTACGTTCTCGCGGGTTTACGGCTATAGCGTGGCCTGTATCTTATTCTTCCACATTTTCATCAATATCGGGATGACCATTGGAATTATTCCAGTAATTGGCATTCCGTTGCCATTGATAAGTTATGGCGGTTCGTCACTCTGGAGTTTTACAATTTTGCTGTTTATCTTCTTAAAGCTCGATTCGAATAGAATGGGGTTCTTTTAGAGGGTAGAGGGGTAAAAGGTTTAAGGTAGAGGGATAGGGCGCATAAAGTCTCCGCTGGGCAGGATTTACGATTTATCCGTCATTGCGAGGCCGGGCTTGTGTGAGCCAAAGCAATCTGATCAAAAAAAGAGATTGCTTCGTTCCTCGCAATGACGACAATTGAAACCGCTGGGCAGGGTTTGTAACTCTGACTTGTCTAGCTCTGGATTTTAAATCCAGTATTAGATAGGACGAGATTGGAAATCTCGACCAGCACCAGCGCCTCCTATACCGTCCCGCTAGGCAGGATTTGTAATCCTGACTTATCTAGCGCTGGATTTTAAATCCAGTATTAAGCGGGAAGGATTTACGATTTATCCGTCATTGCGAGGCCGGGCTTGTGTGAGCCAAAGCAATCTGATCAAAAAAAGAGATTGCTTCGTTCCTCGCAATGACGACAATTGAAACCGCTAAGCAGGATTTCTAATCCTGACTTTTCTAGCTCTGGATTTTAAATCCAGTATTAGATAGGACGAGATTGGAAATCTCGACCAGCACCAGCGCCTCCTATACCGGCTTACTTACTAAATCGTCTATTCAACAATTCATAAAACTGATCAACCGTTGCTTGTTTGTTTGCCCAATCGTTCTTAATTGCATAGTTACTCTGCAAAAAGCTGTCGGCGATTTCAAAACTGCTCATTTTATTTACAATATCGATTGCTTCAGAATAAGCCAGGTTGTAACCTCTAAAAAGATCCTTAATAAACAATAATTTTTGGTTTAAACTGATGGCCTGTTTCAAATCGGAAATTGGCGCTTTAACAGGCTCGTCGCTTTTCGACTGCGTTTTAGCAAGCAGGTCGTTCAAACTTGGTGCAGGATGACTAACGACAGATTGAGGAGCCGGTTTAACAGGAACTGCCTCGGGCGTAAAAACCGGTCGTTCAACCACTGGCGGAGATATAACAGGCTCGTCCATTTCAACATCTTTAAGCGCTGCAATGGGCTCAGACTTCACCTCAACAGCAGGCACAGGGACTTCTGCTTCCTCAATTGACTGCATATCACCCACCTGCGCTTCCTCTTCATGTGAGATTAAAAACGGCTCAGGGCCAATCTCATCTTCCTCAGGTAAAATAGGCTCGTTAGTGGCATTCAGTGGAGCGTCTTCATGTATTTTCTTCTTTTGGGCCAACACCTCTTCTTCCGCTTTGCTTAACGGACGATCGAAAATCTCTTCTACCGATTTGGCTTCATAATCAAATTGATCATCCTCACTATGGTTACCTAAAACAAACTCGAAAGTATGGTCTTCGTGATCAGGCTTAAAAAAGTCGTTTTGAAGCACTTTTGCACTGGTTTCTTCATGAATTTTTTCATCATCCAAAACCTCTTGCTCCTGCTTTACATCAACCCGTTCTTCTTGTTCTTCGGCAGCAGCCACTTCTTGCAATTCTTCATTTGCAAAATCTTCATCTGCTTCTTCTTCAACTGATGAAACTTCAGACACAACAGTAGTGCCCTTATCTTCAAACACAGGTTGTTGAACCGGCGGAGCTTGTTTTTCAACTGCCGCGTTTAGCTTCTGAACAATCCGAACATGATCGGCAAGGAAATCTGCATTGGCCAGAAAAAGCTCCAATTCCAGATCGTTTAATTGGGCTGGATTTTGCGCAAGAAACTCATATTGCTCATTTAATTCTGCCAGTATATTGCCGACTTTTGTGAAGATATCTCGTTGTTTCATCATAAAGTTAAACGAAAATTTGGTTGATTTATGTTGGTAACTATGTGTTCAAAAATAACACTTAATTCTCATATTTGTTCGGTTTTAAATTAATACAATACAGATACGGCGTAAAAAACAGGGCATGTTATTTAGTGAACAAAATTTTAGGAGAAGGGGCGAATTTTCGGGAAGTATTGAGGTGGTTTGTGGCTCCATGTTTTCTGGCAAAACCGAAGAACTGATCCGCAGGTTAAAAAGAGCCCAAATTGCTAAATTGAATGTCGAAATATTTAAGCCTCGAACCGATACCCGATATCACGATACGGAAGTGGTTTCGCACGATTTAAACTCCATCAATTCAACCCCGGTCGACAGCGCCTCAGCCATTTTACTGCTCGGCACCAACACGCAGGTTGTTGGCATAGACGAAGCACAGTTTTTCGATAACGAACTGCCTGATGTTTGCAACAAGTTGGCATTAAGAGGCATAAGGGTTATTGTGGCAGGGCTCGACATGGACTTTACAGGGAAGCCTTTCGGACCAATGCCTGCCTTAATGGCCATTGCCGAACATGTAACCAAGGTAAATGCCGTTTGTGTATGTTGCGGAAACCCGGCACTTTACAGTTACCGAACCGTAACTAACGAAAACACCGTTTTGCTGGGCGAAAAAGACAGTTACGAACCGCGTTGCAGGGCGTGTTATAATTTAGGGAAAGGATAAGTTGGTTCAATTGTTCATTGGTCATTAGTTCATTAGTCATTGGTTCCACCACTGTCATTCCGAGGGATGAGGAATCCCTAGCCTAAGAGCCACCGCAGCAACCTTACCCACTACCTTTTTAAGCCGATGGTTTTATTCACTGGTTATTGTTCATTGGTTATTGCATATTGCTCATTTCTTATAATTAATTAGTTCCTGTAATTTAGCATTATGGATCAAAAAGTGAAAACTGTTTCTATTCTAGGCTGTGGCTGGTTCGGGCTGGCCTTGGCCAAAAGACTAATTACGTTAAATTATACCGTTAAAGGTTCTACAACCAGCCCTGAAAAGCTTGGCATACTACAGGCTGAAAATATCCAGCCGTTTATGGTCAATTTTACGGCCGAAGCTGTTGTAGCAGATTTAACGTTTTTTGAGGCCGACACCTTATTTATCTGTATTCCTCCTAAGCGCAACTCGAACGAGCTAAAAAGCTATCCCGATAAAATAAATGCAATTATAAGTGCTGCTGAACACCGCAGCAAAAATGTAATCTTAATTAGCTCAACCAGCGTTTACGGCGATGAGAATAAAATTGCAAACGAAAACAGTGAAACCAATCCCGATACCGAGTCAGGTAAAATGGTGCTAGCCGCTGAGGAGATTTTTATGACTAAGTACCCAAGTGATTTTACCATTATCCGCTTTGCGGGATTAATTGGCCCAGACCGTAATCCGGGAAGATTTTTCGCTGGCAAAACCGATGTTGCTAATGGATTGGCACCGGTAAACCTTATTCATCAAAATGACGCAGTAGGAATTGCGGTGGAGATTGTCGAAAAGAGCGCTTTCGGTCGCGTTTACAATGCATGCTCGCCAAATCACCCTCCAAAAATGGACTTTTATGTTGCCGCGGCCAGGGAAACAGGTTTAGAAGAGCCTCAGTTTATTCCAGAGAAAACGAGCTGGAAAATTGTAGAGAGTATAAATGTGCCTGAGTTTTTGGAGTACGATTTCGAAGTCGGAGTGTGAAAAACGAAAAATACATAATCTTGCGACGCATTGCTGGAATAAGATTGCTTCGTCGGCTGAAAAAGCCTTCTCGCAATGACGGAATGGAAAGCCCTAATCTAACAATCCCAACAACTCTTTCTTTGTTAAGCGCTTAAGCAAGCTCCCATCCGTTTGAATAAAATTTTGTACCAGATCTTTCTTGGTAGCCTGCAACTTCATTATTTTTTGTTCAATGGTATCCGGACAAATTAATCTGACGGCCATTACATTTTTATGTTGACCAATGCGGTAGGCCCGATCGATGGCCTGATTTTCTACCGCAGGGTTCCACCACGGATCAACGAGGTAAACGTAGTCTGCTTCAGTCAAGTTCAAACCCGTACCGCCGGCTTTCAGGCTAATCAAAAATACGGCGACATCTTTGTTGTTTTGAAAAGATTGAACCACTTCTTGCCTATCTCTGGTTTGCCCTGTTAAATACGCATATTTTATTCCCGCCTTTTCCAGCCGCCCTTTTATCAAGTCAAGCATGGTTACAAACTGAGAAAATACCAAAATTTTGTGCTTGCCGGCCTTGCTTTGAATTTGCTCGAGCAAAACCTCAATTTTTGACGAAGCCTGAAGATAACTTTTACCATCGGCCAACAATGCAGCTGAGTTACAGATCTGGCGCAACTGCGTAATGCTTTTGAGCACATGCATCGAACTTTTTGGCAGCTCATCTTCGCTTTTGTTTAAGATGAAATCCTGAATTTCCTTCTTATTCGCCTCGTACACTTCCCTCTGCTCCTCGCCCATTTCGCAATACAAAACGATTTCGGTCTTATCGGGCAGTTCTTTTGCTACCTGCTCTTTTGTTCGCCGCAATATAAATGGCCTGATTTTTCTTTGTAGCTCTTCGGCCCTTTTCTTATCCTTAAACTGATCGATTGGCGTTGAGTACAAATCGGCAAACTGCTGTTTACTGCCGAACAAACCCGGACAGGCGAACGATAACTGTCCATATAAATCAAATGTATTGTTTTCAACCGGAGTTCCCGTAATTGCCACTTTGTTTCTCGATTGTAGCATGCGGGCAGCCTTATACCGCTGCGATTCTGGATTTTTTATGTTTTGCGATTCATCTAAAAAGATATAGTTGAACCGGTAGTCTTTCAGGAAACCGATATCAGACAGTAGCGTTCCATAAGTGGTGAGAATAACTTCGTAATCATCAAAATGTCCGGTGCTCTTTACGCGGTCGTTTCCATAAATGGTACTCACTTTTATCGATGGTGCAAACTTTTCAATCTCCGCTTTCCAGTTAAAGATCAGCGAGGCCGGAACCACAACAAGATTGGTGTTATGCGTAACTTTTTCCCTTTGTGTTAATATAAAGGCCAAAATTTGAATGGTTTTACCCAAGCCCATATCATCAGCCAGGCAGGCGCCAAAATTAAAGTCATCCAGAAAATTCAGCCAGTTCAGGCCATCTTGCTGGTAATGGCGAAGCGTGGCTTTCAACGCTTTCGGAACTTCAACTTCCTGAATGGCATCGGTACCGTCAAATTTTTGTTTGTACGATCGAATTTCGTTCTTCACATCGCCATCCAACAGGGCATCCTCATAAAGATCATTTAGGGTTGCAAAATTTATTTTCGGGGTAAGAATAGCGTCTGCCGTTACTTCGCCTGCGTTAAAATAATCGGTAAATTTTTGTAGCCAGGCTTCTGGCAATATCCCTTGCGTGCCATCATCGAGCGTAACAAACTTGCTTTTGTTTCTTATGGATTTATGCAAATGCTTTAACGCTACTTTCTGCTTGCCAAACTTCACCTCCACCTTGGTTTCGAACCAATCGGTTCCGCTTAAAACCTCGATATTGATCTCTGCTTTGTGCTGATTTAGTTTGTTGTTCTTTAACTGATTGAAACCCAAGATATGAATTCCCTTATTGCGCCAGGCCTCAAAAGCATCCAAAAACCAGGCTTCTTCCAAAAACCGTTTACGATGCAAATAAAATGAATCATTCGTTTCCTGCTCATAGAAATAAGGATGCTGCTTTAAGATGCTTCCGATAAATTGCAGCTCCGCTTCTTCGTCGCGATGCACAGTAAAAACATTGCCCAGCTTATCTTGCGCCTGAATTTGCTTTTTGGATAACACAGGAATTTCTTGATTTCCATAGCGCATTACAGGGGTGATGGAAATGAAATCCTCAGATTCAGACAAATAAATCAACTGCTCATTTTCGAGGTCGAACCCCTTTTCTTCGATCTGGCTTTTGGTGGCGGGTTTGAGGTAAGAGTAATCCACATGAATGCTTCCCTCTAACTGAATTAATATCGCTTTTTGAAACTCGGGATATTTCGATTGATGCAAAATTAACCGATTGCTCTGCTTTTGGAAAAATCCGATCACCCTGAGGAGATCGAGCCGCGGAACTAAGTAAAGTTGATTTTTTAGCTTAATAAAATATTGATGAATCAGCACCAATTGATCCAGTTCGTAAGATTTTCCATCGATGTTGATTCGCCCCGTAATTTCGTAGAAATCATCACGCTGGCTTACCGATAAACGCAAATCGATGGCGAGTGCCTGCAACGTTACAGGCGAGATGGTTGATGCCTGAATAGCGGCAGATTGCTTATCATCCTGCAAATAAACACGAACATTCAACGGGTTTTTCACTACGGCCTTTAGCGCCTCAATTTCGATTTCGCTTTGGTCGTTATTGTAATTTTGCTGAAAACTACCAACGCCGCTATAGAATTTAATCTCTTCGCTGTTCTCGGTTTTAAAAATCAAATCAGCCGGATTGATCTCTTTGAGTGGGTTTTTGACTTTCCCATTTTTCGTCGTTTCGGCATTAAAAAGCGATAAGGTTAAGTTGTTGTAGTAACGATGCTGCCCTAAAACCAAAATCAGTTTTTCTTTCTGTTTTTTAAGATCGGAAACTGTGGTTTTTTTTGAGAGCCATAGCTCTTCGAGGCTTTGCCTGGCTTCTTTATTAAAAGGCTGCAAATTGGCCAGTTTCGGTTTTATGTTTACTTCATTCTCACTCCAGCGGAGATCGAACACAGCATCCAGGTTGGGTTCCTTTTCCAAGCCATAATCTAAGGCTATTTTGCCCAGTTTTTGGCGGCGGAGGTTTTCATCAAAGAAAATCAAAAGATCCTGCCGTTGGAGAATGTTAAATAATACCTGTGCCTGATGAGCGCAAAGCTTGGTTTTCGGAGTATCGCAACGGCAAGAAAGCCTCACCTCACTCTCGTTTTGCTGAATCTGTACAATTGGAAAAGGAAGTTCAGCTTCGTTGTGGCTAAACGCAGCGAAATCAATTTCTATCTGCTGGGGAAAAAGTTGGTAAAAGCCCTTTACATCGGTATTGATATGCTGATTTACGTGCTTAAGTATAACAATTGCATTGAGATCTTTCAGATTAAAATCCTTTAAAACGTAATCGTACGGATTGCTGAACGCTGATTGATTTCCTACTGGCTCTTCCCTCATTTAAACTGAAATTGTAGAGGTAAAAATAATAAAATATATAGCGAAAAGCCTAGCATATTAGCATTGACTGAAGTCAACGGCAAATTGGATTTAATCCGCAGTGCAGTCGCCTAAGTTTCAAATCAGGGTTTTGCCACTCTGAATTTGACATACTGTTTTACAACCACTCACAGCAACGGTCGTAATGCTGTCCCGAAGCTTCGGATCAGCATCTTCCTCGCTTGAATGCCCCTGATCCCCTACGTACCTATCGTGTGAACATATCTTTGAAACAGCGTTTTCTGACTAAAAATAATCGAAATAACAAAATTTTTATGGCGTTATCCATGAACGGTCGTCATCCTCAGAGGTCAGTTTTCTTGAAAAAACAAAGGAGTTAGGATGACAGGTTATTAACTCTGTCATCCTGAGTGTAACGAAAGATCCCCAAGCGATGAAACGCAGAACGCCAAAGCCGCGATGCCAAAAGAGGATAAGTTGGTGTGCAAGGACGGTAAGCTGTAGGTTGCGGATGCTTTCCCGATAATCCGATAGCTATCGGATCGGGACAGGCTGTTCCTCAGCATGACAAACCGGTGCTGTCATTAGTAGCCTGTACCGATAGCTATCGGCAGGGGATCTTAATGAGCAAAGATTGGCGCCTTGCATTCAGATTCCCGCGTACGCGGGAACGACGAACGGGAAAAAGGAGATGTGTCCTCCCGACAGGAAAAGTGTGGACAGGCTGTTCCTCAGAATGATAATTAGGTATTACAACGATTTCCGTAAATTCAAATAAAATGGCACCTCGATTTTTTCGGTTTTACCATTGAGCACAAATTCCGCTGCCTGCGTTCCAAGCGCATTAAAATCGGTAGAAATGGTGGTAATGCCATCAAGAATGATTCGTTTAAGCGGGGTTTCATTGTAAGAAATTACGCCGACATCCTTCCCAATCGTAAGGTTTTGCGCAATTAATCGCTCAATTAAAATAACCAAATCGTCTTCCATTAGATTAATATACACCTCGCCGACGTTTATTTCCTCGTCTTTTATGTTATGAATTACCTTATGATTAAAGGCATATTGCTGGCAAAAACGATAAAATCCGGTTAAAATCTCGTGCGGAAAATAGCTGTTCTTTGGGAAGATGATTTTTAAGGTGTTGTATTTTGATAAACGGTTTAAGGCTTGCTCTAAGGCGGCATAAATATCTTGTGCGAAGTTTTCATAAGCCGCAGCGAAATCGCCCGTAATACCAGGCAGAATTTTATCCAGCATCACCAGTTTTTCTTTTGGGATGGTGTTGATGATTTCGTGGGCATTTTCTCCACCTTCTAAAAAATGCGGGATGATCACAAAGTGCGTGTAATCGCCCAACTTTGCAGTGATTAATCTTTTGAAAAGTGCAAAATCGTTGTTGTAGATATAGAAATCAATCGCCGCCCGGTCTCCAACTGCTTTTGTAAACGAATCGTATATAATTTTTTTATGCGTGCTTAGCTTGTTGAACAGCAGGCAAACTTTAAGTTTTCGAGAGAAATCGGTGTTGACAATGAAATATCCCTTTCCGGGAACGGAATCGACAACGCCAAGTTTGCGAAGATTTCTGTAGCCTTTTTCAGCCGTATCCCGCGACATTTCCAAACTAAAGCTCAGCTCGTTAATGGATGGCAAAAGATTTCCTTGGGTCAACCTCCCCATTTCAATAGCCCCTAAAATGGCATTTGTAAGCTGCTTATACTTCGGGGTTGATGAATATTCATCTATCTGGATGTAGGAAATTAAATCTTCTGGTTTCAAATCGAACGGAATTGATTTCGAAGATAAAGAATATTATGAAAGTTGGGATAAAAAAATACTTGTCGTGATGAGTTAATATGTTCATCTGGCGCAAGCGTCTCGCTTGTGCCTATCCAATTATTCATCCACAATGCTCTTCTCTTGAATACAAATAAAGCCTTCATATTATCGTAGCGAGACGCTACGACGAGGTAGGCTTAGTAATGTCCTTTTAGAGACTCAATGTAAATTACCTCATCAGTAACAAGATAAACAATGCGGTGCTCATTGTTTATTCGTCTACTCCATTTACCTGTTAACTCATGTTTTAGAGCTTCGGGTTTGCCAATACCAGTAAATGGATCTTCAAGCATGGCCTGTAACAATTGACTTATCTTTTTTTGAACACCTTTATTTCCAGATTTCTTCCAAAACATTAAATCATTTTGAGCCTGAATAGCATACTCTATTTCCATAAGTCGTCGATCGGAATCTTCTTCGTTTGCCCGTTCTTTATCTCCTCATCTGCCTTTTTAATTTTAGCAACGAACTTAGGATCGTACGGACTTTTTTCCGTTTTTTTAATTTTTACGGTTACGCCCAATTCCTTAAGTAATTGCTTAACCAAAGTCGATTTATTATCAGGTATTTCTATTTCAGCAACTATCATCGTGTAAGCTTTTAATACAAATATATTCATAATTTTGTATTAAAACGCCTTAAAAAAACCCGTCATTTTAAAAATAATTTGGAATTAAGCTAAACCTAGAATACCATCGAAGCGCTCCATAGGAGCTCCTTTGGAAGAGAAATCTTTGAACTTTGGGTAAAGATTTCTCGACTGCGCTCGAAATGACGACTGTCTAGAGAGACTGCGTCCACTCGCTCCCTATTTGGGCTTGTGCTTTTTTGACGTTAATACTTAGTAGCTAGGGGATCCTTCGTGCCCAGGGTGACCGTTTAATAATATCTACAAAGTCCGCTGTATTGCTGAGTAATATTTCAGCTGGATGATATCTGTTGGTGCGGGGTTAGCATTCCAGGCGCTGTTAATGGCCAAGGCTGTGCCAATGGCGGTAGCTTGCGAAACCGATGAGGCATACACTTCAATATCGGGAATGGAGCTCGACAACAAGTGCATGTAAATGTCATTTTTACCAAAGCCGCCATCAACAAAAATACGCCGAACACCCTCGTTTAAAACTAGTTTCAATGAGTAAATCTGCTGTTTTACCAAATCGATGATTAACTGATGATAAGCTTCTTCGGCGGTTTGAAAAACGTTTAAATCTCTTTCACCGAAAGCCGACACTGCTGAAAAGGCAGTTTGCTCCTTTCGATTTTCGGGGATTTTATTAGTCAGCTTTAAAACCAGACTAGGGTTAAATTTTAAGTGTTTAAATAGGTAAGCGGCACGATCGAAATGTGCTGCAATCCTTTTCAACTGGATCTCGTGCTCATAACCAGCAAAAATTCTCGATGCTTTTATCGGCTTGCCCTTAAAGTGCATGTAACAAAGGCAATCTTGCTTCAACTGTTCGGCAATTAGCGGTTCCTGGTTAAACGGATTTAAGCTGATACACCATGTGCCGGTAGAAATTAAAACAAAAGGTGTGTTAAAATTCTCGAGGTATGGAATTAAAGCCGCCGAACTATCGTGCAAGCCTACACCAACTTCAAATGTCGTACCATCAAACGCTGTTTTCAAGGTAGCGTCGGCTGGCGTAAACTCACCAAATTTTGCGTCTAACTGTTCCTCGGTAACCCACTTGTGGTATTGGTTTTTGTTGAAATCCCAAAGCTGGGTGTGGCAGCCAATACTTGTAATATCGGCGAGTGCCTTGCCGGTAATCAAATAGCTTAGGTATTGCGGAAGATGCAAAGCGTATTTCACTTTGGCAAACACTTCGGGCTTTTCCTTTTTGAGCCTAAAAACCTGCATTCCAGAATTTAAACTACCTAAAATCGGTGAAGCTGTTTCTAAAGAAACCTTTTCCTCCCCTCCGTATTTCGAATAAAAATCGCGTTTCAGCCCCTCGGGATATTCTTTTAAATAATTATAAAGCGGCGTTAACGGTTTGCCATGCTCATCGAGGTAGACGAAACTTGCACCGTACGTTGAAAAGTTGACGGCTTTTACATCAAATTCCTTCATCTGCAATACCTGATTTAAGGAATCGTAAACGGAAGATTTAAGGCTTTCCAAATTTTCGCAGGCCTCTCCATCTTCATCAACGGTTTCTACAAAGCGGGCAGATCGTTCGAAAACGATCTCATAATTTTCATCGATAAGAAATAGTTTTTTGTTCGTTTTTCCAACATCAAATATCGCAACAACAGGCTTCGCCATTTTTATCTTTTCCTAAATTATAAACCTGTGGCTATCGTATTTACGCCTCTGCCGTTAACAAGATTTTTTCTCACCTCTAAATCGCGGTATAAACCAATTGGCGATAAAGCTGCACCGGCCTTTAATCTGGCTTCTGCAATTAACGGCCTCAAATCGCTACGGAAAGTGTTTTGCAAAATCTCCTGCGCCTTTGCCACATCGTTATTGTTTTGAGCGGCATTTAATGCCTTGCGGTCTACCAGCAATGCCTGTGCATAAGCGATCATAATGGCCTCTACCGACTGCAGTAAATCCTCAAGCGGATCTTTCACATTGTGCGATGCATCAATCATCCAGCCCAGATCTTTGGCATGGTTCATTCCTTTTGCATCCATTCCTTCAACCAGCTCGTTAAAGATGAGGAATAATTGGTAAGGCTTAATGCTTCCGGCGGTTAAATCGTCATCGCCATATTTGGAATCGTTGAAGTGAAAACCTCCCAGTTTGCCCTCCATCAACAACAGGGCAACAATTTGCTCAATATTGGCATTTGGTAAATGGTGACCTAAATCGACCAAAGTGTAAGCCTTATTTCCGAGTTTGCTTGCATACAGCAACGACTGCCCCCAATCGCCCACTGTAGTTGAGTAGAAGTTTGGTTCGAACGCTTTATATTCTACAAATAGCTTCCAGTCATCGGGCAAGGCCAAATAAATCTCCTGCAAGCTTTCCAAAGTATTTTCAAAGGCTTTGCGGAAATTTAATTGACCGGGAAAGCACGATCCATCGGCCAACCAAACGGTTAAGGCATTAGAACCTAAGGCCACACCTTGCTTAATTACTTCGATATTATGCTCAATGGCCTGTTTTCTGATCTCCTTGTTTACGTTTTGCAGTGAACCAAATTTGTAGCTGTGCGCAGAACCGGCCTGATCTTGAAAGGTATTGGAGTTCATGGCATCGAAAGTTAAACCGTAGCTGGAGGCCAAACTTTTTAAACTTTCGGCATTTTGCGGAATATCCCATGGAATGTGCAGCGAAATTGCGCCGCTTGCGCCGTTAAGGGCATGTAGCAACCCCACATCTTCAATTTTTTCTTCAATGGTTCTTGGCTCACCACCGGTAATGGCAAAGCGACCAAAACGAGTTCCGCCAGTGCCGAGAGCCCAGGATGGAATAGCGATCTGAAAATCGACCAGTTTTTGGATTATACTGTCTAAATCGATATGCGACCAATCTTCTTTTAAAAAATTGAATTTACGCTGATGCGAAGTTAAAAGGGAGTCGTTATGTTGTGCTATTTGGTTCTGCTCAATATTCATTTGGTTGGTTGAATTTAAGTTAATAAATGTAAGCGATAATTTGCTTGTGACCGGCTTTTCACTATCAAAATGCATGCTTCTTTGAAGATAGTGCTTTTTGAAGCCAGTTTTCCATAGCTTAGAGATCCTTCACTGCGTTCAGGACGACAGTGCAGTCGAAGTCGCTTTCTAGTCTGTGGCGAACCACAGACCAAGAGAACAACTCACTAAAACTAATTTTAATTCTATCTTACAAATGCCATGGCAACGCCGCCATCAACATTTAATACGTTTCCTGTCGATTTTTGCAATAAGCCGCCCACGAAAGCGAAACAGGCATTGGCAATATCATCAGGTAAAATAATTTGGTTCAATAAAGTACGTTTTGCATAGTAAGCAGGTAATTCGGCAACGGTAATTCCGTAGGCCTTTGCCCTGCCTTCTGCCCATCCACCGGCCCAAATATTGCTATCGCTAATCACCGCATCGGGGTTAACCACGTTTACGCGAATGTTATCGGCTCCCAACTCCGCAGCATTTAGCCTGCTTAAGTGTAGTTGAGCGGCTTTGGCACTGCCATAACCTGCATTATTTGGTCCACTTACCAGTGCGTTCTTACTTACAATATTAATGATATCGCCGCCAATATTCTGCTTTTGCATCGTTTTTGTTGCAGCCTGGGTAATAAAGAACTGGCCCTTTACCAACACATCGTATAATAAATCCCAATCTTTTTCGGTATGATCGCCAATGGTTTTAGAAATCGACAAGCCCGCATTGTTAACCACGATGTCGATGCCACCGAAAGCCAATGCGGCGGTATCAAATGCATCGTTAATATCTGCCTGACTGGTTACATTTAAAGGTGCAGTAGTGTAAGAGTCCTTGCCAAATTGTTTCTCAAATTCTGCTCCGGCTTCCTGCAAACGTTCGGCATTCATATCATTTAAAATGACTACGCCGCCTTCGGCCACAAACTTTTTGGCAATGGCTTTGCCAATGCCACCAGCGCTGCCCGTAATTAAGGCAATTCTGCCCGTTAACGGTTTTGGTTTGGGCATGCGTTGCAATTTTGCTTCTTCTAACAACCAGTATTCAATGTTGAATGCTTCCTGATGGGGTAAAGATGTGTATTCGGAAATGGCTTCAGCGCCTTTCATTACGTTAATGGCATTGATGTAAAATTCGGCCGCAACCCGTGCCGTTTGTTTATCCTTGGAAAAGGTAAACATGCCGATTCCGGGATAAAGAATTACAACGGGATTGGTATCGCGAATGGCGGGACTGTTTGGATGTTTACAGGTTTCATAATAATCGGTGTACATTGCACGGTAAGCCTCAAAAGCCGGCAACAATCTTTCCTTAATTTGGTTCGTATCTGACAGATCGGTGCCGGTTTCCAAATCCAAAACAAGCGGACTGATCTTCGTCCGCAAGAAGTGATCGGGGCAGCTTGTTCCCATGGGCGCAAGACGCGAAAGATCATTTGAATTGATAAATTCCAATACGCGAATATCATCGGTAAAGTGGCCGATCATGTGTTGATTTGACGAACATAAGCCTCGTAAAACCGGCGCTAACGTTGCAGCTTGTTTTTTGCGGGTTTCGGCATCAGCACTTTCAATTTTTTGTCCACCAAAAACAGGCGCTTTTTTACCGTAGTTTTGTGCCAAATATTCTGAACAAATCTCAATTACATCAAGTGTATTTACATAGCTTTCGTAAGCGGTATTGCCCCAGGTGAATAAACCATGCGAGCCAAGCATAATGCCACGAATGCCGGGATTTGCATCTAAACATTGTTTTAACTGCAAGCCGAGTTCAAATCCTGGCTTTTTCCATTCAACCCAACCAATGGTACCGCCAAAAAGCTCTTCGGTAATTTTTTTACCATCTTTAGCGGCTGCAATGGCAATTGCTGCATCGGGATGCAAGTGATCGATGTGCGCAAAAGGTAAAAAACCGTGCAATGGTGTGTCAATCGATGGCGCTTTGGAGCTTAAATCGAAAATGCAGTGGTTAAATAATTCAACCATTTCATCCTCATGCTCAACACCGCGATAAATATTTTTAAGGCTACGCAAGCGATCTACATAAAGTGCCGCCAACCCGCTTTTTTTCAAGGTACCCAAATCTCCACCAGATCCCTTAACCCACATCACTTCGGTTTCTAAACCCGTAAGCGGATCTTTTTCCATCAGTTTACACGATGTATTTCCTCCCCCGTAATTTGTTAGGCGTAAATCGGCTCCCAATAAATTGGAGCGATAAATTAACAACGCAACTTCATCTCCGGCCAGCTTTGCAGCTTCCTCTTCGTTCCACAAATAGCTTACGTGCTTATAATTTTTCGTTTCGATAGACATTATAATTTTTTCTTGTTTTTTTATGATTTAACCTTTAATAGAATTTCCGTAGCCCACAATTAGTACGGATGCAATAATGGTAAGTATGCCTGCAAGCACAGTTATGAGCGTTTTTTTGGAAACTCCTTTCCATTCTTTTAATACTAGGCCCCAAACATTAGCAATTAAGATGATGAAGGCCATGTGCAGTATCCACGAGCTTGCGCCATTGCCCATTTTGCTTTCGCCCATTCCGTAAAAGAAGAACTGCAAGAACCATGTTGTGCCTGCCAATGCAGAAAATATATAGTTTTTTAATAGTGGCGTAGTCTTGTTTGTATAGTCGCCAAAGGTCTTGTTACGGGCATTTAATATCATGCACCAGATGAAGTTCGTGGTTAATCCGCCCCAAAGTACAATTACGTAGGTTACGTTGTTTGAGAACAGAAAGTTTCCCGTTTCTGATGGATTTGCGGCCTTCCAAATTTCGTTTGCGGCATCGGCCATTGGCTTACCTGCTTCGATGCCAAAGTTGAAACAGGCACTTAAAACGCCAGATACTATGCCTACGAACAAGCCTAAGCCGAACTTGTATTCGGTTTTTACTTCCAGTCCGTGCGGATCGGTGACGTCTGCTTTGATTTCGCGTTCCTTCATCATTCCGGCCCTACCGCAGATTACAATTCCCAATACGCAGACTAATAAGCCAAGCATGACCATCCTTCCCCAATCGGTTTGTAAGAACATGGTGAAAGTATCTTTGCCAGCTTGCGGAAAGATATCGAAATAGATAGACGGCAATATAGAGCCCAATACCATGCAAAGCCCTAAAATGATGCTGCTGCCGAGTGAAACGCCTAAATAACGCACACCGAGTCCGTAGGTTAATCCTCCAATTCCCCATAAAACACCGAAGAAATAGGCTAGGGCAAGGGTTTTCCCCTGGGCTGTTGCAATAATATCAGTAAAGTTTGGTATGGTGAGGTAAGCCGCTAGCGGAGGAACAATGAGCCATGAAAAAATCCCGCCAACAATCCAGTAACTTTCCCATGCCCAACCTTTTACTTTTTTATATGGTATGTAAAAACTACCGGATGCGAAACCGCCGATAAAATGGAAAAATACACCTAAAATTGCTTGCATGCTCGTGTTTAATATTTGGTTGGCCTAAAATATAAATTGACGCAAGCAATACTGTTATGCACTGTTATGATTTTTAGGGTTGAGATTTGAGTTAACGCATCTGGTCGTAGCGTCTCGCTACGTACCTCTCACCTCCCAATTTATATTTAAGTCGTAGCGAGACGCTACGACTAGTGTCGTCAGAATGACAGAAACACAAAAAGCTATTTAAGTCGTAGCGAGACGCTACGACTAGTAATGGGGCAACAAACTACTCATTGCCGTCGGTTTCAACCGACGGATGTTAAAAAAACTCTTATCCCAATTGCGACTTTAAGTCAGCAGGCGAATAATTGATTGATTTTAACGTCTTATCATCCGCTTTCCTAAAAACAAGGAACAATCCATCAATCTCTTTGTAATAAGATTCCGTTCCATCTTTCTCAAAATAGTGCATAATCGTCTGCTCGGCCTCTTCAACTGTTTTGCAGGCTTTGCTCATGTTCGAACGATGAACCTCATCAAACAAAGACTTGAATCTTGTACCCAGGCCGAACTCGTGTATTGCACCGGCTAAAACGTATTGCAAATCGCAAAGCGCATCGGCAACCTCAACCAAATCGTCATTTTCAACCGCTTCTTGCAACTCCTTTAGCTCCTCTGCCAGAAGCGCAATGCGCAAATTTGCCCTTTGTTTAGTAGGAATAGTTGGCGACGCTAAAATAGGGTGCTTGAACGTAGTGTGAAATTCGGCGACTTGATTTAAGGAATTTGTTTCTTGCATGATTTGCTCGGTTTTTTTGTTGCAGCAAACTTAAAAAAATCGGATTGAAATGCCTGGCTGAATTGGTAAAATCGGTTAACTGCTATAATTCGTTAACTAGCCAATTAATTACATAAAAAATCAATATGGAATGATGAGGCTTTGCCGTCTAAACCAGTTCAACCAATTAGCCATTACACCTGCTTCAAAGGAATTACCATATTCCAGGTTTTATCAACTTGGTACATGCCGGGGCCTGTTCCGGTTGCGGCAAATAGATGCGTTGGCTTGCCATTTTCGAACAATAAAAACGGACGTTCGAAATTGGCCATATGAATCGTTTTTCCATCGTCCCATTTGATGTGCCGCGAATAAGCTTTTACGGGACTGGATAATTTCCAGTCGACGCCATCCTTTGATGTTGCATGAATACCACCGCCTTCTTCGCCGCAAATGTGTCCGAAACGATCTTTCATGATCACCTCGTAGTGATCTTTCTCCCACCATACGAAGGGATCTTCAACATCGTTGTTGGGTTGGCCACTGTTGTGAAAACTAAACACGGGGCTTTCTGAAAGACGGTTATAGGGGCCCTTATAGCCCTTTGTACTTAAAGCTGCACCCAGCAATAATGGCGGATCGTAGTTTTTGGCCGACGATTTATACATCAAATAAACACTTCCATCGGGACGAACAACGGGCGACGGGTTCGAAATGATCGATGCATCCCATTTGCCCGGGCGAGGTTCCATTAACGGTTTATCAAGCCGCTTCCATGGGCCTTCGATTGAATTTGCAACAGCTAAACCCGCCCGCTTGCGCATCCACGCCTTATGCGCTCTTTCATCAGCCCAAATATTACCTTTATCTTGTGGAATAGGAAAATCGTAGTTTACGCCAACATAATACAAAAGGTATTGATCTTTATAACGTACAATGCGAGGGTTAAAAGCACCTTTACCGTCGAACCAATCGCCTCCACGGGGCGGTAGCACAACTTCAACAAACGTGTAAGGTCCTTCTGGCTTATCGGCCACCGCCCTTACTATTTCCGAATTGGTTACCCAGTTGCCAAAGCCAACCTCTTTAGACCATCGCGAAGCAAACATATGGTACTTACCGCTTTCGTCCTTAATTACTGCAGGGTCCCAAATCCAATAATCTTCCATCATAAAGCCGCCGCCCACTGGCGCAGGTAACAGGCGATCTAAAAAACCCTCGGGCTCCAAGATATTTTTTAGCGGGTTGGCACCTACTAAACTCGGCAGCAGAATACCCGCAGAGAGCGCTTTCAGGAAGTCGTTTCTTTTCATTCTTGCGATTTTTGGTTAGGTTCAATAAGGCTAATATAAGCATTCGACCCATTTTTAGGGTAAAGCAGCTTACAATACCAACAGCATCCAAACGTTACATGCAAAATGCCCGGAGTTTCCCAGTGGCGCCGATAATCGCTTAAAGCCGTTTTTTTCATACATCGAAATCGCGGTTGTTAAATCGGGGAAAGACTCTAAATAAATCTCATTATAGCCAAAATGCTGTGCCGATTCGATGCTTTTTTGCATCAAGGCTTTGCCTATCCCCTGCCCTCGCACCGAAATATCGGTATAAAGCTTTACTAGTTCAACACAGCCGCTTGGCAAGCCTTCAGTCGGAAAAATACCGCAGCCTCCAACAATCTTCCCGTCGGCCTCTGCCACCCAATATTCGGATCCTTCTACTTTAAAAACCTCCGATAAAAAATCGGTTGTCGGGTCGGTGTAAACCGTGCCTGGTTTATCGAGGCCATAGGCTTTTAACGATGCCCTGATTATTTCGGCTATTGATGTATTATCTTTTTCTTTTATTTTCCGATAAGTCATGGTCATGTTCTTTTTTTTGCCAAAGTTAAAAATCGAGCAGTAAAGCTAAAGAAAATGCACTTTAACGATTAATAATAAAACAACGGTTTTTTTGGACTTAATTTTGCTAGCACGATACGTGATTATCTTTGCAATTGAAATAGATAGTTTATTTTACCGTTAATATAACTTTAGCACATCATATGAAACAAAAACTAATCATCTGCCTATTAACAGTTGCACTGTTTGGATGCGGAATTAATAAACAGGCGCAACAAATAAAGGCGCTCGAAGATTGCAAATACCGCATTACAAGTATAAATCAGGTAACGGTTGCGGGCACGGATGTTAAAAAACTCATCAACGATCAAAATTTTAGCTTAACAAGCTTGCCAGGGGTTGCATTGGGTTTGTTGCGAAAAGATATCCCGTTAAGTGCAAACCTCAACCTCGAGATTTCGAATCCATCATCTAAACTGGCTGCAATTAATCAATTTGAGTATAAGATTTTGGTAAATAATACTGATTTGGCAGAGGGCGTAATCAATCAGAACGTAAGTATCGCTCAGGGCCAGACAATTTCGGTACCGGTACAGCTGAGCAGCAACATTTACGGTTTGGTAACCAACGGCAACGTGCTGAACGATATTATAAAGGCAGCGCAAAAAGGCTCATCTAAAGATGAAAAACTTGGCTTGTTAACCATTAAAATCAAGCCGACTTTTATGCTCGGCAATACGCCATTTAAATATCCGGGATATATTACGATAAATAAGGATATTAGCAGCAAAATCTTACTGTAAATGAAAAGCCTCCAAATTGGAGGCTTTTTTAGTTTCAAAACTTTCTGGTCGGCGTCATAATCATATTTTTAAAGCCGTTCTGATCGAGTTTTTCAGCTGTCAATTTCATTTCTTCTGCCGACAATCTGTTGTGTATGGTTTTCGAAGTGGCTAAACTTGCCGACTTACTGGCGGTGGTTACAAAGCTTCCGGTTTTGGCGTATAACAGGGCGTAGGCCAATAGTATTTCACTTTCATCGCCCCAGGTTTTGGTCAAATCTTCTGCGGCTTCCTTATCCACGGTTAATCCCGAGTAATATCCACCAACGCCATCTTTGTTTTTCGTTTCAAACTCTGGAATATACATATCAACCTTGTCTATCGTTATTGGAAAAAAGCCTACGGGTTTACCATAAGTTGTTCTTCCAATTAGCTTAACATCCATTACCGGGCGCAAACTGTTGATCGTAAGTTCACTCGCCGATGCCGTTGAACCTGTTACAATAAAATATATCCGACTTAAAGCCAACGAACCCGACTTTGCGAACTTTTCTATGTTATCTGCCGATGTTGGCGAATAGTCTAAATCGGCATAAGTAACATATTTACCATTCACCCCACTCGTAAAAGTTTGTAAAGCTCCGGAGGCATCTAAAAGCGGCTGATTCACTAATACTGAGGCTTTTCTCTCCGAAATTGTATTTAAATCTTGAAGGTAGCTGTTATAATAAGTGGTAAACATGGTGTTCCCGGTTTGCGCCGCCGGAGCAGCCAGATTGATTATTTGTGTCGCCGTTGAAACGTAGCCACCACCGTTATAACGCAAATCGACCACAAGCTCGGTTACACCTTGCGAAGCGAAGTTTGAAAAAGTAGAATTTAATGCGGCCGACACATTATTTGTAAAGGCATTAAAAACTATGTAACCCACTTTTTTTGTTCCTACGGTGTACACGTTCGTAAAAAAAATCGGGTTAACGGTATACGTCGAACTTGTTATTACAGCACTTTTAGCCTTTCCATTTAAATCTGTAAAGGCCAGACTCACACTGGGGTTTGAACCGAAAATGGCTGCATTTAGAAAATTGACGGCACTGGGACTAAGCGTTAAATCAGTACGCCCGTTTACGCTGGTGATTTTACACCCACGTGTTAAGCCCTGTACCGCCGCCGGAGAGTTCGGATAAACATATTTTACAACTACATCGGTTCTGCTATTGTAATCTACCGAGAAACCGTAATCGTTTGCCGTCCCATTCAAATCGGCCTTTAAAGCACTTGTTTTCCCTGTGACATCAGCATAATCGAAGTACGAATACTTTGGTTCAGAAGATCCGCTAACATATTCAAACGGCTTACCCGTTGATGGGTCCATAGAATACTGCGTCATCGCATATAATTCGGCCTCGTTTGATGCAAAAGCACGAGGATTAAACGTTTCGTAGCTTGGCAACGAGGCATTCCAATAATACAACTCTTTTGCATACAAAAAAATCGAATCTTTGGTGAGCTCGACACGCGTCCCCGATGCCTTCGGCACCGTTGTAGTTGGAGGTGGTGTTGGAGTGTCGGGTTCGGCCGAAGTTTTTTTACAGGCGTTTAACCCGCAAAAACCTGCAATAGCCAATACCATAAAAACAATAAGTCTATTCTTTCTCATTCAGTTCTTTATCAATATGGTAATATACGAAATTTTTAAGTGCCAGGTTTAAACAAATTCCACATCAACAACTCAATTTAATATAAAATATTGTGCCAGTAAAGTATGTATCGGCGAATAAGCGACGTCCATCTATAAAATTCACATTTTTACGAGATAAAAGATTGTGATTTAAGCAAAAAGAATAATGGCGTATTGTCTGAACAGCCCTTTAATTTGTCGTATTTACACCGCAAAAACCATTCAAATTTTGACCACTTTTGAATAAGAGCTATTGATTTGCGATCACATGAACGAACTTGAATTAAAGGTCGACCTAATGGCGCAAAGTAAATTGCTGGTACTATTATACTCATTTAGAATTTAAGTTATGGAAAAGATCACTTTTAACATTTCGATTGCTGCCCCGGCGAAAAGTGTATGGAATACGCTTTTGGGCGTCGAAACATACCCAAAATGGACGTCCGTTTTTGCCGAGGGTTCGGCTGTAGAAACGGATTGGCAAAAAGGCAGCAAAGCCCTCTTTCACGATGGAACAGGAAACGGCATGGTTTCTAAAATTGAAGAAAATATCCCCTACAGGTTTATATCGATAAAGCACCTGGGCGATGTGAAGGACGGCATTGAAGATTTAAATAAGGGCTGGGGCGACGCTTATGAAAACTACACACTCGAGGAATCGGACGGTAAGACGAACCTGAATATTGAGTTGAATGTAGTTAAAGAATGGGCAGAATTTATGAACGACACCTGGCCGCAAGCACTCGAAAAAGTGAAGGAATTGGCTGAAACAGCCGGAAAAGCACATGTAGAAACGTAGTAACAGGCTACATTTTAGCGATAAGGCAAATTAAATTACATAAAATGCCCGTTGACCAACAAAAAAGCCTTTTGCAGTAATGCAAAAGGCTTTTTAAAAGTGGTGCCACCTGGATTCGAACCAGGGACACAAGGATTTTCAGTCCTTTGCTCTACCGACTGAGCTATGGCACCTCCCGTTTGGGATTGCAAATGTAGTATTCTTTTTTTCAATTACAACATGTGTTTTGAAAAAAAGGGCAGGATTTTTACACCTGTCACGTTGAGCGAAGTCGATTGCATGTAATTTTTCCATTTGTCAGGGTGAGCGGAGTCGAAGCCCCTTTTTATTTCTGCACTTCGACTCCGCTCAGTGTGACATTAAGTGGAGTAGAATTATCGGCTTTAGTTTTTATCCGGGTTGTCAGGGTGAACGGAGTCGAAATGCCTGTAAAACCAAAAAAGCCTCTCATTTCTGAAAGGCTTTTGGAAGTGGTGCCACCTGGATTCGAACCAGGGACACAAGGATTTTCAGTCCTTTGCTCTACCGACTGAGCTATGGCACCATCCGTTTGGGATTGCAAATGTAGCGTTCTTTTTTCAAAAGCAAAATTTTTTTTCCATTAATTTACTCTCATTCTGATTATCAATTAATTAATTTTTTGTTCAATCGCCAAAATCGCTTAGAATGAATACAAACAAAAAATTTATGTCAGATTTTATGCATGCATAGCAATTTATTTAGATTAATAATCATATTTTAGCGTTAAAAATCTAATATTGCATGGTGGCCCAGATTATTTTTTTAGTGATAACACTTGCAGCAATTGCGCTGTTTACAATTAACCTGCGGAAAATTATTCGCAACATCCGTTTAGGGAAGCCTGCTGATCGCAAAGATCAGCCGATGAAACGCTTAACAACCATGCTTAGGGTGGCTTTTGGCCAATCGAAAATGGTTGTGCGACCAATTCCAGCTTTCCTTCACTTTTTTGTTTACATCGGTTTCGTTATTATCAACATCGAAGTGCTCGAAATTATGATCGACGGACTATTTGGTACGCATCGAATTTTTTATGGCTTGGGAGGGTTATATAATTTCCTGATAGGCTCATTCGAGATTTTAGCCTTCACCGTTTGGGTTTCCTGTGCCATCTTTTTGGTGCGCCGAAACTCACTGAAAATCAAAAGGTTTTACGGTGTAGAAATGACAAGCTGGCCAAAATCTGATGCCAATTATATCTTAATTACCGAGATTCTTTTAATGAGCGCATTTTTACTGATGAATGCGGCCGACGCCAAATTGCAGCTTTTAGGTGCAACCCATTACGTTAATGCTGGTGCCTTCCCTGTAAGCCAGTATCTGATGAACCTTTTGCCTTCAACTGAACAAGCACTTATTATTTTAGAAAGAAGTTGTTGGTGGTTCCACATTATCGGCATTTTAGCGTTTTTAAACTACCTGCCCTATTCAAAACATTTTCATATTCTGTTCGCCTTTCCAAACACCTACTTTTCAAACCTCGAGCCCAAAGGTGAATTTACCAATATGCCGTCGGTTACCAACGAAGTAAAGGCCATGCTCGATCCTTCATTTGTGCCGGCCGATGCCGCACCGGGTAAGTTTGGAGCAAAAGATGCTACCGATTTAACCTGGGTAAACCTGATGAATGCTTACACCTGCACCGAGTGCGGCCGCTGTACTTCGGTTTGCCCGGCAAATATCACCGGAAAGCTCTTATCGCCGCGGAAAATTATGATGGATACCCGGGATCGGATTGCCGAAATTGGTAAGAACATTGATAAAAACGGCGCTGAACATCAGGATGGAAAATCATTGCTGGATGATTATATCTCGCGGGAGGAAATTTGGGCCTGTACCAGTTGTAACGCTTGTGTAGAAGCCTGCCCGGTAAATATCGATCCCTTACAAATTATTACTGAGCTTCGCCGTTTCACCGTTATGGAAGAATCGCAAGCCCCATCGAGCATTAATGCCATGATGGGCAACATTGAGAACAACCAGGCCCCCTGGAAATATTCGCCAGCCGATCGTTTTAATTGGGCGCAGGAGAGTTAGTTGAAGAGAGTTGAAAGACTAAAGCGTAAAGCTAAAAGATTGAAGGATAGAAAACAGGATAAATAATTAGATATGACTGAATGTTAGAAAGACGGCTCTAGTCTTTTAGCTTTCAGCTTAATACAGTCGAAAGAAAAAGCTTTTAGCTTTGTTTTTTCTGATTTAAGCTTTATAAAAATGGAATTTAAAGTCCCTACAATGGCCGAGCTGATGGCCGCAGGAGAAGAACCAGAAATACTATTTTGGGTAGGATGTGCAGGCAGCTACGATGAACGGGCGCAGAAAATCACTCGCGATATCTGCAAGATTTTGCATCATGTAGGTATAAAGTATGCTGTTTTGGGAACTGAGGAAAGCTGCACAGGCGATCCTGCGAAACGTGCAGGAAACGAATTTCTGTTTCAAATGCAGGCGATGACCAATATCGAGGTTTTAAACGCCTACAACATTAAAAAAATTGTAACCGGTTGCCCACATTGCTTTAACACCATTAAAAACGAATATCCCGGTTTGGGAGGCACTTACGAAGTTATCCACCATACCCAGCTCATTCAGGATTTAATAAACGAAGGCAAACTAAAGGCTGAGGGCGGCGAAAGCTTCAAAGGCAAAAAAATTACTTATCACGACCCCTGCTATTTAGGCCGTGGAAATGGAATTTACGAAGCCCCGCGTAAAGCCCTCGAAGTTTTAGATGCCCAGCTTGTCGAAATGAAACGCTGCAAAAGCAATGGTTTATGCTGCGGCGCAGGCGGCGCCCAGATGTTTAAAGAACCCGAAAAAGGACGAAAAGACATCAATGTAGAACGTGTGGAAGAAGCGTTACAAACCGAACCACAATTTATTGCCGCCGGTTGTCCGTTTTGCATGACGATGCTTAGCGATGGCATAAAACTTAAGGATAAGGAACAAGAGGTTAAAGTGTTGGATATTGCCGAAATAACCGCAAGGGCAAACGGATTGTAAGTTTGGAGTCGGAAGTTTGGAGTTCTTGGTCTGAAGTCCAAATGACTCAAGACTAAGGACTCAAGACTTATGACTGACGACTAAGGACTAAAGACTTACCTACTGCACCAATTTACTTATTTTAACGAAATTATTCTGGAGCACGTTCAAATCTTCTGCCTCGATATTTTTTAACGGAATTACAACCTGCGTCGCCATCGAATCCACATCGCCGCCCTGATCCTTGTAAGTCTGAACAATCACATCATCGCCCTTGGTGCGCAATAGCAGTCGGCCAGATGCCGTGTCTCCGATATATTCCATACCGCTAAATTTTGAAAGCTTGAAGGCAAAATATTCGGTTTTTCCGCTGTTAAAATAGCGTTTATAACGGCAAAACCCATTGTTAGTAATATTCAGTTCGTACCGCTTAATTGTAGCACTTTCCTGGCTGGTATCGTAATGATCGGTTAAGTATTTTTGCAATACAGTTACCGATTCTATAAGTGTATCGGGTTCGGAAAAAGCACAGAAAAACACGCAGGAAATCGCTGCAAGCGACATTTTCAAGCCAAGTGTAAACTTTTTCATAAGGGACAACGTTTTGAACATACCAAATTAATTAAAATAGTAAATTTGTAACATGAGTTTTTCTCCACAATCAAGAGTTTGGGTGTACCAAAGCGATCGTAAATTTTCTTCAGCGGAGGAAACGGCGATCATCGAAAAATTAGCGGCATTTACAAACCAATGGAAAGCCCATGGTAATGAATTATTGGCCAGAGCCGAAATTCGTTACGGCTATTTTATCATTTTGACTGTTGATGAAACCCAGGCTAACGTTACGGGTTGTTCTATCGACAGCTCGGTGCGGTTAATAAAAGAAATTGAGCAAGATTACCATGTCGATCTATTCAACCGTTTTAATATGGCGTACAAAGTTGATGATCAGGTAATCGTTAACAATAAAGAAGACTTTGAAACCCTGATCAACATTAAACAGATCACTCCCGAAACCATCGTATTTAACAACATGGTGCAAACTTTGGCCGAGCTCGAAAACAAGTGGGAAGTACCCTTAAAAAATAGCTGGCATTCTACTGTGTTTGCACATCTTTTGTAATACACCGCCCGACGGTTAAAACCTCAATTCATTTAGTTATGCAAGATGGTCGTCAGTCTGAGCGGAGTCGAAGACTCTTTTTACACGACGAAACAAATAAACATCGCCTTTCGACTAAGCCTGTATTGAGCGTAGCCGAAATGCTCAGGGTGACAATGTTTTTTGATTTGTCCTTAACTAAACGACATTGGGTTGAAAACGACGGCACAGGCCGATGAGGCATTTCCTATTTCATTGCCGTTGACCTCATTGCCGTTGACTTCAGTCAACGGTAAATTATAATTCTTTTCCAAGTCAAACAATTGTGACACAAAAAACATTATATTGGTTACTCCAAATTAATGTGCATGAAACGCTGGTTCAAAATTCTGCTTAAAATCCTTTCTGTTGTTGTTCTTCTTATCGTGTTAACCTGGCTTGCGGGTGCTTTTTACATCAGCCGCAACAAAAAGGAGGTTTTAACTTCTATTCTTGCGCAGTTAAACAAAAACCTCAATGGAAAAATTACGGCTTCGAGCATGGAGCCTACTTTGCTAAAAAGCTTTCCGGGCATTTCGATTTCATTAAATGAAGTGTTACTTCGCGACAGTTTGTGGGCCAAACACCGGCACGATCTTTTAAAGGCTCAAGATATCGACGTTTCGTTAAATGTGCTCTCGCTCATTGTTGGCAACATCAACATCAACCGAATCGCCATAAATAACGCAAATATCTATATCTATACGGACTCATCGGGGTACAGCAACACCAGCATTTTCAAAAGCAGTAAACCGGCCGACGATAAAAAACCGCCCTCCAAAAATTCGACCCTAGCGATAAAGAAGATCGATTTTAATAAGGTAAACTTAACGGTAGACAATAAAAAAAGGTTTAAGCTCTTCAATTTCAATATTGATCAGATTCAGGGCCGAATGAAATACCTTGATACGGGATGGATGGGCAAAATCAAATTAAAAACGCAGGTTAACAGCTTTGCGTTTAACACCAATAAGGGCAGTTTTTTACAAAACAAATCGCTCGAGGGAACGCTGTCTGCCCATTATAGTCGCAAGCTCGATGCAGTGATGCTCGATCCTGAAGTGCTGAACATTGGCGGTCACCCGTTTAAAATCGGTGCAAAGATCGACCTTGGCAAATCGGCTTTTGCAATTGATATTGCCGTCGACGATATCTTGTTTAAAGATGTGGCTTTGCTGTTATCGCCAAATATATCGTCGAAGCTGCTCAAATTCGGCATCGCGAAGCCGATAAATATCAGGGGAACTATTATAGATGATGGATCGGGCAAATATGGCGACCCCTTAATCAAAGTAGGCATAACAGTTAGAGATAATGTGGTGAGCATACCAGCCGGAACCTTAACCGCAGCAAATTTCGATGGTACATTTACCAATCAAGATACGGTTGGAGGCGTAATCGGCGACGAAAATTCGGCTATCAAGTTTTATAAGCTTAGAGCCAATTATTTTAATGCGCCAATAAAGATTGATACTTTCACGGTTAACAACCTGGCGAGACCCATTGCAACGGGTTTAGTAACCTCGCAATTCCCTTTAACCAACCTAAACAACACCGTAGGAACGGAGGATTTCGAGTTTAAAAACGGTACGGCCGATTTACGGTTGTACTGCAAGGCCGATATCGATAATTTTAGCTTTACCAAGCCTGTGGTATCGGGAAGAATCGACATTGCCAATGCAGATATTGTTTACCTTCCGAGGAAACTTCATCTGGTTAAAAGTGCATTGAAAATGAATTTCAATCAAAACGATCTTTCCATCCAGAACGGCCATTTTCAATTGGGAAAAAGCGAATTAAACGTAAATTGTAACATCGCCAACTTTGCCAACCTGTACTATACCGATCCGGATAAGATTTTGGTTAATTTAACTATGCACAGCCCGCAACTGTACTTAAACGAGTTTCTGCCTATTTTGGGACCACGCATGAAGCAAAAAAGCGCCTCATCTGGCAGTTCGATGAAAGCAGCTTCGAAACAGTTGAGCAATGTTTTAGAGGTGTCAAAAATGAACATTAAGTTAAAAGTTGACAAGGCCATTTACGACAAGTTTGTGGCGAGAAACCTAAATGCCGATATTTCTCTTCGCGGTGAAGGGATTTATTTCGATAAAATCAGCGTAGCGCATGCCGGTGGAACACTTTCTTTGAATGGGAACATCATTCAACAGTCGAGCTCAAATCTGTTTAAAATCAATTCTGTAATTAGCCATGTTAGCGTAAAAGAGTTCTTTTATTCTTTTGATAATTTCGGGCAAAAAACCATTACCAGTAAAAACCTGATGGGTTATTTATCGTCGCGTGTTAACATTACAGGTCGCATTTCGCATGTAGGGAAAATATTGCCCCGCTCGATAAGTGGAAAAGTAATTTTCAACCTCAACAATGCTGCCCTGGTTAATTTTGAGCCGATGGTAAATGTAGGCAAGTTTGCCTTTGCGAATCGCAATTTGGAAAATATAAAAATCAGGAATTTAGATGGAACGTTGACCATTCGGGGAGATAAAATTGATATCAGCCCAATGCAGATTAATTCGAGCGCAATGAACTTCAATGTAAAAGGCACTTATGCACTTGGCGATGGTACCAATATTGCCGTTGATATTCCATTGAGAAACCCCAAAGGGGATGAAAACTTAACGAAAGCAGAGCGCCGGGAAGCCCGAATGCGGGGAATTGTGCTTTACCTCAAAGCAATTGATGATGGAAAAGGCGGCATCAAAATTAGGTGGAACAAGGATCATGATGAGGATAAGGATAAAGGTCAGGATCAGAATAAAAAAAGAGACGTGAGGATTAAATGGGACTAAGTAACGATTTCAAAACTGCAACGGGCGATTATTCGTCATCATCTTCTTTTGTGTAACCTTCATAATAATAGGATTGCTCTATTCCTTTAAAAATGACTTCTCTGTTGTTTATCTCATCGGTTAGGTTATTACCTAACAGGGTTCTTAGTTCCAAATCGTTTATTGGGCTTCTCTCCATGGCTTGTAAATAAAGTGTTTTATCTACAAACTGCCAGTTAACCATTTTTTTAAGTTTTGTTTTTAACAGCATATCCAGCCATATACGCATTGTTCTGCCATTGCCTTCCATAAAAGGGTGGGCAATATTCATTTCTACATACTTGGCAATAATTTCTTCAAAATTATTTTCGGGCATCTGTTCAATTTTTACTAAAATCTCGTTCAGGTATAAGGCAGTTGCAAACCTGAAGCCACCTTTAGCTATATTTTTTGTGCGCACCTCTCCCGCGAAATCATATAAGCCAGCGAATAGATACTCGTGAATTTGTTTAAGGCCCTTTGCGCTTCCAATTTCCATTTTCTCAATGTTATTAGATTCAAACAACCGATAGGCATTTTCTAAACTTTTTCCATCAATATTTCTCATGTAAATTTTCCAGTTTTAAGTACCTAATATACTCCAGCAAAAATAATTTAAAAGTGTATAATTTATTTCAAAGTAACACTTTTCGTAAAACCTTCTAAATTGCAACCGAAAAACATTTGTACCGAATTTGCCTTCAGGCTACCTCACTCCCGGCGAACGCTCAACATACCTTATTGTGAAATCGGCAAAGCTATTTACTATTTTGATTTTAAAGTCTGGCCGAGAGTTTACCATAATCCATTTTCCCGGAGCGTTTGCATTCGACTCGACGATTTTCACCTTCAAATCGCCAAAGCTTTCTACAATCTTTACTTTGTAGTCTGCAAAATGATTCACAATCTGTATTCTCCCATAAATTTTCGATAAATCCAGTTCTGTTGCAGCTATAGGAGTTTCTCCGTCTGCTTTTAACTGGCGTTTCTCTTCTTTATTTAAATTTTGTGCTTTTACAGCGAAGCAAAAGAACGAGCAGATAATAAAAAGCGTAGTTTTCATGTTGTGTTTGTTTAAAGATGTTAATTTATGATGGCGCCTAACCTGCCAAAACATAATATACACAAAAAAACAATCACCTAAAAATAAATACGATAAAAGCTATTAGTTATAATTTCAGCTCAAACAAACAACAATTTGGCTCACGTTGATAATGGCCCGGTAAGGTTGAAGTGTCGGTTAGTTTGAATATGCCCAAAAATTCGAAGCCCGACGATGTATAGTGCTCAATTAATTTGGTGTTGTTTCCCAAGGTGTCCAGCCTTACATATTGTTTCCCTAATTGCCTTGCGTAATTCTTTGCCCACTCAACAACCTTATCGATATATCTATTTCCGCGAAAATTGGGATTGGTACATAAACGATGAATAAAAACGGAATCGTTGTTGTCTTTATCGCCCCAAATTTGTTTATCCTCAAACGTTGTTGCCCAATTACAAGCAATCGTCCCATCAATTACGATTTTCCATTGCCTTCCTTCCCTTATTTCGCTTTCGATAAAAGATTTTTCGAAAACAGGCCACACCACCATTCCCCTTTCAACCTGAAGTTTTCTGGCGGCATCATAAAGCGCTATAATCTGGTCCGAATCGCTTAGTAAACAATTTTCAATTTTCATATTGGGTTAGCTATTTGAATGGTAAGCTGCAAGATAAGGTTTGCTTGCAATTTATAAAATCCAAAACTTGCTTTCTTTATCGCTCATCTTTTATTTGACTAGTTATAGTCAATTTTACCTTCTTCAGTGTCTGGCGCTGCATCAAAAATAACATCCAATCTTTCTAAAGCTCTTTCGTAATCTTCTAAAGATTTGATAGGTTTTGTTTTCATAATCTCTTTAAATTGTGTTGGCGTCAACTGCATCGTACTCGGCATGTGTTTCCACAAACCTTATAAACGCCCATTGTTTTTCGAAGTTAAATTTTACAATTAATGTTTAGATTATTTGTTAATTTAAATAACACAAACCGATTTATCGGGTAGCCAAATGAACGGAACGCCGACTATACGCGATCGTCATCCTCAGCTTGACTGGGGATCCTAATGCGTAGACCTCCGTTTTCGCTTGTAGGATTCCCGCCTGCGCGGGAAAGACGAAAAGGAATATACGTTATTTTAAATTGATTTTTATGCCACACCTGCCCGTATAAGTCAGGCGGGAATTAAAAACTCAGCCCGACAAAGCATCTAACATAACATTCTTAGTATCGCACAGCCTAAAAATCCAGCGGGCCTAATCTGTTCATGTTTCTCAATATTAAATACTGGCGATGCCTGATGTATGGTGTTGCATTTTTTGGTGTCCATCTTCGAGGGTTAGGAAAGCAGGCGGCAATTAAAGCAGCCCGTCTTTTTGTAAGTTTCCTGCACGATTTGCCGTAATACTCCTGCGCTGCGGCCTCGGCACCATAAATGCCATCGCCCATTTCAATTACATTTAAATAAACCTCTAAAATGCGCTCTTTGCTCCAAAACAGCTCAATCAACAAGGTAAAGTATGCTTCGAAACCCTTTCTAACGTACGACCTGCCCGGCCACAGGAAAACATTCTTGGCCGTTTGTTGCGATATCGTACTGCCACCTTTTATTTTCTTGCCCTTTTTATTGCTCGCAAAAGCTTTTTCAATGGCCTTCATATCGAAACCAATATGTTTTAAAAATAGCTGATCTTCGGCCGAAACGGCTGCCCGTTTCATATTGTCAGACATATCTTCAAACTTAACCCATTTCTTTTCGGTTTTAAAGCTTTTTCCATCCGCTTTGCGCTCAATGTTACGCAAAACCATTAACAAGGTAATTGGAGGGTTAATAAAGCGATAAGCAATCACCCAAATTACTGAAACCAGCAAAAAATAAAGGAAAACTTTGGTCGCAATGTTGGTAATCCTTTTTAACAAAGGATGTTTAACTTTTGACTTTGCAGAACGTTTTTTGGTCATGAGGCAAAGGTAGTGAAAAGCGAAACGCATATTTAAGGCTTTTTGATTTTCATTTTTGATTACTATCAGGACAATTACATAAACATTTTCCGATCTCATACGTTAAAACAACATGAAAGTTGCATTAATTACAGGAGGAAGTAAGGGAATTGGCTATGGCATTGCCGAATCACTTTTAAAAGCAGGCTACCGTGTGGCCATAACCAGCAGAACAATTGCAAGCGCAAACGATGCTGCGCAAAAATTGGCTGCCCATGGCGATGTTTTGGCTATTGAAGCTAACGTAGTCGATTTTCAATCTCAACAGGATGCGGTAAACCTCATCGTCGAAAAATGGGGCCAGTTAGATGTACTGATCGCTAATGCTGGTGTGGGTCATTTTGCACCAATTGACGAGCTGGAACCACACCTATGGCGAGAAACGATTGATACAAACCTTACCGGGGTATTTTATAGCATTAAAGCGAGTATTGAAGAACTTAAAAAAGCACAAGGCTACATTTTGACGAT
Source organism: Pedobacter endophyticus (assembly GCF_015679185.1). NCBI lineage: Bacteria > Pseudomonadati > Bacteroidota > Sphingobacteriia > Sphingobacteriales > Sphingobacteriaceae > Pedobacter > Pedobacter endophyticus. The sequence goes on along the minus strand of NZ_CP064939.1, from coordinate 4,656,289 downwards.
CTCGAGCTTAGCCGGAACGAACTTTTTTGCTGGCGGAGCGGCCTACAACGCCAGTAAATTTGGCTTAACGGGTTTTACACAAGCAATAATGTTAGATTTAAGAAAATATGGTGTAAAAGTAAGTACCATTATGCCGGGCTCAGTAGCCAGTCACTTCAACGACCATCAACCAGACGCCGAAAATGATGCCTGGAAGATTCAGCCAGAAGACATGGGGAAACTGATTGTAGATTTATTGGCCATGCCGGCCCGTACGTTGCCAAGCAAGATTGAAATTAGGCCAACAACACCGAAAGGATAATAATGGCAAAAAAAAAGAAGTCAAGTTTTTAAAACTTGACTTCTTTAAAATGATATTTTGAAAGAATGCTTACTCAGCAACTACTTCAAAAGGAACCTGAACTTTAACTTCTTTGTGTAAGTTTAAGTTAGCAACATATTCGCCAACAAATTTAGGTTCAGTTTCGAAAGTAATACGACGACGATCTACCTCAAAACCTTGAGCTTTTAATGCTTCAGCAATTTGGATGGTATTTACCGCTCCAAAAATCTTTCCGCTCTCGCCAGCTTTAGCGCCGATAGAAAGTTTAACATCAGTTAAACGCTCAGCAACACCTTCAGCATCTTTCTTAATTTTATCTTGTTTAAAAGCAGCTTGCTTTAAGTTCTCAGCTAAAACTTTTTTAGCAGAAACGGTAGCCAAAGCGCCAAATCCCTGAGGGATCAAATAGTTACGGCCATAACCTGGCTTTACTGTAACTACATCATCTTTCTCGCCAAGGCCTTTAATATCTTGTTTTAAAATAATTTCCATATCTCTGAGCCTCCTATTTTAATTGATCTGCAACGAAAGGTAACAAACCGATGTGACGGGCACGTTTAACGGCCTGAGCCACTTTACGTTGAAATTTTAACGAAGTACCAGTTAAACGGCGTGGTAACAATTTACCTTGATCGTTAATAAACTTCAACAAGAAGTTTGCGTCTTTGTAATCGATATATTTGATTCCGTTTTTCTTGAAACGGCAATATTTTTTACGATTGTCCTCTACTTTAGGGGCAGTTACGTATTGAATTTGTTCTCTTGCCATTACGCTGCAACCTCCTTAGTTTTTTTGTTAAAAGCACCGCTGCGCTTTTTCTCATTGTAAGCAACTGCGTGTTTATCTAAACGGATAGTTAAGAAACGTAACACACGCTCATCGCGTTTTAATTCAAGCTCTAATTTTGCGATCAACTCTCCTGAAGATTTGTATTCAGTTAAGCTAAAAAAACCGTTTGATTTTTTATCAATCGGATACGCTAATTTTCTCAAACCCCAATTATCTTCCTGGATAATTTCGGCACCGTTATCAGTAAGAACTGCTTTAAATTTAGCTAATGCCTCTTTTGCAGCCTCTTCAGATAACAATGGGGTTAGAACGATAACAGTTTCGTACTGATTCATTGTTATAAATTATGTTTTAATTTTTTTAATCCCGAGGTATATTACGGGGATGCAAAAGTAACAATATATTTCTTAAAATCAAATGATTAATCAGAAAAAAGATCACAAATCCAAACAAGCAAATTAAACTGATGCCCGATGGCGTTAAGTCAAAAACTGTTTCGAAAAGCAAGTCTTACTTACGTCGGTTCCAGAAGTTCTGCTATCCGCTATAGCTCCAATCGAAAAGATTCACTGATGATTTCCTTATACAAAAAAGGGAGATACTTTTTCAAGCATCTCCCCTACCAAATATATGTAAAAATTAGCGAGTTTCTATTGTTTTAATGAACGTTTGATCACCGGTCTTAACCACAAAAGTAAGGTCTTTGCCATCTGCCCGGCTCACGTTAAACTTTTTAGTAAGCTTGGTCTTATTTTTAAAGGTTTCAGCATACAGCTCATCATTACTCTCATTCAAAACGCGAACTTCAACATCGTCGCCTTTCGCTTGTTCAAAACTTAAGGTAATCATATCATCGTTGCTCTTCGTAATAACTGGCTTGTGAAGCTCGGTAACTTTCGGTGCAGAAAAAATCGCCTTTCCATCCGCAATTGCAATCTTATATTGTTCCAAAGTCGATCCCGATTCAACGATCATCGTATAATTTCCGTCAGGAAGCTCATTTAAATCGTAAGTTTTGGTGGAGCTGACTACCGGATGCAACTTCTGTTCAAATAAAAGCTCATTGTTTTCTGCAAAGAGCGATATACTGAAATCGTTAGCCTCATTTATCTGAAAACTGATGGTTTTTTCTGTTTCACTTTTAGACTTCAAAGAAAAGTCTCCATCGTTGGCCTGAGCCGCAAAAGTACTTAAAGAAATGCCTGCAATTAATGCGATTTTGAATGCGTTTTTCATAATAAAATATATTAAAGAGTTAACAATTATTTTATAATGCTAAATTACAGCACGTTGCAAGGCAAAAAAGATTGAATATTTACCAATATATATGCTATATTAACCTAGTTTTAGTACTTTTGATATACAGCCATCAATCCAGCATATTTTGATGAAGTAAATTTTACGATTAATGAAAATATTAAGACCCAGTCTGGAGGTAATTGAACCCTCTTTTGGCAGCTCATTTACCTATTCCAAATATGTGCAGAACGAGAACAACATGGCTCATCTTTGGCATTATCATCCCGAAGTTGAAATGGTTTTTGTAAATGGCGGCGCAGGGAAGCGTCAAATTGGTAGCCATGTTTCGTATTACACCGATGGCGATTTGATGCTTATTGGAAGCAATTTACCGCATTGCGGCTTTACCGATACCAATACGGGCAATAAAACCGAAGTGGTTGTACAAATGAAACCCGACTTTTTGGGCACCGATTTCTTAACGCTTAAAGAGACGAAGGGCATTGCCAGTTTATTTGAAAAAGCCAAATACGGCATCGCTTTTGGCAAAGACACCATGAAGCTTGTTGGCCCCACGTTAGAGAAAATGAACAACGCCTGGCCTTTTGAAAAATTACTTGCCCTGCTGGGCGTGCTGCGAGAGCTGGAGCAAGCCTCTGATTATAAGCTCTTAAACGCCCTTAACTTTTCGCTCGAAATGCAGGTACAGGATAACGACCGCATCAGCATGATCTTTAATTATGTTAAGGATCATTTTAAGGAGCAGATTAGTTTAGAGGATGTTGCCGAAATGGCCAGCATGACCGTTCCTTCGTTTTGCCGATACTTTAAAAAGATAACTAAAAAAACCTTTACCCGGTTCGTTAACGAATATCGTGTGGTACATGCGTCGAAATTACTTGCCGAGAAACACATTGGTATTACTGCTATTTCGTACGAAAGTGGCTTCAACAATTTTAGCCATTTTAATAAGGTTTTTCATGAGTTTACCGGCAAGAGTGCCTCAGCTTATCGTAATGAATTGAAGTCGATTATAAGGTAAGTCGGAAAGTCCGGAGTCAGAAAGTCCGAAGATAAGGCGGAAAACCCCACCGTATTGATTTCATTCAATAAATCAAAACTCAGGAAGCATGAGCGCTATTGCACTTATTAATAATAACCATAAACCCCAACTTTTCCACATTCCAATTTTTCAGCCGTACAAACACCTAAAAAATTCCTATTTTCGTGCCGATGGAAAATTTTATTGTTTCTGCCCGTAAATACCGTCCCGCTACGTTCGAAACCGTGGTTGGACAACAGCATATTACCGGCACTTTAAAAAACGCCATAAAAAATAATCAGCTTGCCCAGGCATTTTTATTTTGCGGGCCGCGTGGAGTTGGAAAAACAACATGTGCCCGAATTTTGGCCAAAACCATCAACTGTACCAATCTTACAGCCGATATGGAAGCCTGCGGACAGTGCGATAATTGTCAATCTTTCCAAAACGGGCATTCTTTTAACGTTCATGAATTAGATGCGGCATCGAACAACTCGGTTGATGATATCCGTAGCTTAATTGAGCAGGTTCGGATTCCACCACAAGCCGGCAAGTATAAAATCTATATTATTGATGAGGTTCACATGTTATCGCAAAGTGCATTTAATGCCTTTTTGAAAACCCTGGAAGAACCACCATCCTACGCTATATTTATATTAGCAACTACTGAGAAACACAAGATTTTACCAACCATTTTATCGCGTTGCCAGATCTTCGATTTTAATCGGATTCAGGTTGATGATATAGCCAGCCACCTGGCTACCATTGCGCAACGCGAAAGCATTGCTTTTGAACCTGATGGTTTACACATTATTGCTCAAAAGGCCGATGGCGGCTTGCGTGATGCGCTTTCGATGTTCGATCAGATTGCAAGTTATGCCAACAAAAACATCACTTACAAATCGGTAATCGATAACCTTAACATTTTAGATTACGATTATTTCTTTAAGCTTACTTCACACTTAACGGCCGCAGAGGTGAGCCAAACGTTGCTTTTATTTGATGAAATTTTAAATAACGGTTTCGACGGAAATAACTTTATTAATGGCCTGGCTACGCACTTCCGCAATTTATTGGTAGGCAAAGATGCAGCAACCATTAAGCTTTTAGAGGTTAGCGAGAACATTAAACAAAAGTATTTAGATCAAAGCAGGCAAACGGAGCTTTCGTTTTTGCTAACTGCTTTAAATCTCGCCAATACCTGCGATTTAAATTATAAGAGCTCTAAAAATCAGCGCTTGCAAGTAGAGTTGGCATTGATAAAGATGTGCCATATTCGGTCCGTCGTCCACTTAGCCCAACAACCCTTAAGCACCAACAACACAGCAACTGATCCAGATCAGGATAAAAAAAAAACTGATGTCGTAGCTGGGAAAGAGTCCGAAGTCCGAAGTCCGGAGTCAGGAGAAAAAGCGCAAAAAGAGTCCGAAGTCCCAAGTCCGAAGTCCGAAGATAAAGCTGAAAGCTTAAAGGGGAAAGGTGAAAGCGTAAAAGAGCCCGAAGTAAAACCCACTGGAGCCTCAAAGCCTGTTATTTCATCGGCTACTTCAATCAGCATTAATATGCCGAAGGCAAACGCTGCAAGCACGCTTATTCCCTCGTTAAATGATTTGGAGCGTGTGGCGAGTGGCGAGGATGACGGGAAACCCAAAACGGCTACCGGCGAGGCTCGCGAACCGTTCACCTACGATCGCTTATTAGAGGTTTGGAACAAGTATATTCAGATTCTCAAAGCTGCGGATAAGATCAATCTATTTACGATTCTAAATAATTTTGCACCAAAACTGGTTAACCCAACACTAATCGAAATTTCGGTTGAGAGCAAAACTCAGGAGCAATTTGTGGTGCAGGAATCGGTTGAATTAATGAACTTTTTGCGAAATCAGCTTCAAAATTTCGCCGTGGATATTACCTTTAAACAGGTAGAGCGCAAAATTGAGAACAGGCTTTACGGCAATCGCGAAAAATACGATTACCTGGTAAACAAAAACCCTAAGCTAGATGAGTTGCGCAGAAGGTTCAATTTAGATATTAATCCGTAAGGCCCCTCTCTCTTAAAGGCAGAATGTTGGCTTGTGACTCGTTGTCTCTCGCCCGAGGGGAGAGGTTTAGCGGATAGCAGCTAAAACCCAATCGTGTACAAAAAGTTAGACGCAAAAACTTTTTTCGCACCGCCCGATGTTTCCCTCCCTTCTGGGGAGGGATGACACTAAATCCTCAATTATCACTGCCTTTCAAAGGGAGAGGCCTATCATTAATGGGATAACCTTCCTCATCCAAATCGTCGCGATTATCTTCGGGCGTACGAGCGAGGATTTCATCTTCGGGATTTAGTTTTACGCTTTCTCCGTTGTCTACATGCATGCCTAATTCGTCTAATCGGTCGTCGGCAATCTCCTCATCGTCGGCATATTCATCACCAACGTAAGGGTTTGCTTCGTCGTAGGTCGAGTCGTCGTCTTTGGCACCTGTGGCAACCGTTTCGTACCCCATCGGATGGTCATAGTCGTTGTCCGTTCCCTTTACATCGTACTCGTAGCTTTCTTTACGCTCGTCGTACGACAGATTTTCTTTATTTACCTCGGCTCCTTCTGTTGTGCTGTGCAGCTTATCTTTTGCTCCGTTATTTTCATTATTTTCCATGTGAGTATCTCCTATTATTATGAATTTACAACAAGTGGAGAAGGAGAAGGTTTGTTGTGGAGAGAGAAAAATTTGTTTTGATTATCTTGGTCTGCATATAGATTCGAGCATCCGTTCCGACTTTTTACGCTGGAATGAAATGGATTTTTTTCAACCTTGGCCAGCCAATGATACACATAACAGTGCTAGACATTTTACACTGCCTTACTGATACCTATTAGTTGACTGCTGTTTTGTTTAGGATTTTAATTTGTTTGGAGGCGTTTTAACCGTTAATCTGGATAGACATGCGTATCTTGGGAAGTTGGCGGCAACGATAACCGCCCGCAACGAGGGACAACAAAAACTCAGATTTAAGAAGGATAAAAAATGGCAGACATTGATTTTAAGCAAATAATTACACGCTCAAAAAAACTCCGAGAAATTTACCATCAGTTAGAGCGACACCATCACGGAAGCGAATGGACGATTGAAGAAGATGCGTTAGCATTTTTAACAGACGCAGGTTTAGTTGGGCGACACACAATGTCGCAACAAAAACGTTGGCCCGCAAATAATACGAACAACGAACTTGAACACAAATTAGGGGAATGTATTTGGTGGTTAACTATTTTGGCAGACCGAATGAACATAAATATTGAAGAAGCGACAGACAAGTTTCTAACGAAAACAGAAAAATTGTTGAAATAAAAATTTATTTTATGGATATCAACGAATTTATAAAAGAATGGCTTTCCAAAAGCAATAATTACGAGACGGAGAAATATTTACAACTATGGCAAGAAAAGGCTGTTTTGGATGACCCGTCTGTTGGACAAATTTTTAAAGGACATCCAGGAATAAGAAACTATTTTGAAAATTATTTTATTGGTTACAAGACACAATCACGACTACTTAAATTGGACATTCTTTCGGACAATGAAGCACATATTGAAGTTGAGTTCACTGGCGAATTTCCAGAGGGAAAAATTAGAGGAACATTTGACTTTACTTTCAAAGATGGAAAAATTAACAAAGCAAAAGCAGCTTTAAAATGAAACCACTACCAGTAACAAGGTATATGTTTATCCTGTGCTACACGTTTTTGATTGTGATAACAACCTCATGTCATAATAAAAGTGCCGTACAACTAAAATACACAAGCGGAGTTCGTTCAGTTTTAGAAGATAGTAAAGGAAACATTTAGTTCGGTAGCTACAACGAAGGGGTGTGTTTACTTCATCATGGAAAGCCCCAGTATTTTACAACAGAGAACGGATTGAGTCACAACCAGGTGAGAAACATTTATGAGGATAAAAATGGTGTAATCTGGTTTGAATGTGGCAAAGGATTAAGTACTTACGATGGGCATCGGATGACCAGCTACAAACAAAGAAATTATAAATCAAGAAATCAGTGGAAATTAAATGACAGCGACCTTTGGTTTAAAGGTGATGAAATAGAGGGCTATAACAAATTTGAAAAGAAGCCGGGGGTGTATCAATACGATGGGCAAAAGCTTTCTTACCGCCTGTTTCCTGTCACGCCTAAACGTGAAGACGGTTTTAAATACTACATTTCGACGCAATTTGTAAAAGGCAAAAACGGAACTTTTTGGTTTGGAGCCTACGGCGCAGTAATAGGATATGATGGTTCGAAGTTTAAGATTCTGGATAATGATTATCTTGGGTTAAAGCCAAAAAATGGTTCACTGCATGTTCGAAGCCTAATGGAAGACAGTAAAGGAAATCTTTGGATTGGTAATAATGGCATTGGCGTTTTGAAATATGATGGAAAAAAAGTTGTCAATTTCACGGCACAGCAGAAATTGCAGAAAAAGTACGCTAAAGGCAACTCTCTTGAAAAGGTTTTTGCAATTGAAGAAGATGCTAAAGGAAACATTTGGTTTGGAACTGTCGGATCTGGCGTATGGAGATATGACGGTAACTCATTGAAAAATTTTGATGGTAGAGATGGACTTGAAAGCAACCACATCTGGACTATATATAAAAGCAAAGAGGGAGAATTATGGTTTGGAGGAACAGATCCAAGTGGTGTCTATCGATTCAAGGACGATTCTTTTGAAAGAATATATTAAGTAGGGCATTATGTAAAACATTGGTTTTTTATTTTAGGTATTTCCTAATTATTATGAATTTGCAACAAGTGGAGAAGGAGAAGGTTTATTGTGGTGCAAAAAATTTGTTTGGGCTTGTAAACAAGGGTTGACGCGTGGAGACTCAGCGGCTCTAAAATCATAATCGGCGAATCGCCTATTGGTTATTGATAACTAAGTGGTTTTAAACGTTTAAAAACGGCTAGACTGAAAAGGTTAGCGTATGTTTAGGGGTTGGTGAAAATCCTAAGACGGCATACCACAAAGCAAACACCAGTGGACAATGGCAAAATTCATAAATACAAGAAAAGCGGTTTCAGAACTTGAAGACCTAATCAAAAATGCGGGTGAAAGATTAATTCTTATTTCGCCTTATCTAAAACTCTCAAACGACTTCAAAGAACTTTTGACGTATCGCAATAGCAAGGACAAAGTCACAACTGTGATATTTGGCAAGCAGGAACTGAATCCTGACGAAATAAAATTCTTGCAAGGCCTTCGTTTTGTGATTTTAAGATACAATGAACCCCTACATGCAAAGTGCTATGTCAATGATGACAAAATGATAATTACATCCTTGAACCTTTATCAATTTTCAATGGCCAACAACAAAGAAATGGGTGTTTTAATTGATAAAAACGACCAAGCAGACACTCAACTTTTTGAAGACGCATTTAAAGAGGTAGATTATATCAACCAAACAAGTCAACGATTTGAATGGAATGGATCAAAACCTATTTTTACCAAGCCGACAAATAATAAAAGCTCAAACGAGAAAATGACTTCATCGGCGACAAGCAAAAGAAAGGGTTATTGTATTCGAACAGGAGTTGAAATTTTATTTAACATTGAAAAGCCATTAAGCTATGACGCATTTAAAAGATGGAATGAATTTGCTGATCCGGACTACCCAGAAAGATTTTGTCACTTTTCAGGTGAACCATCAAATGGTGAAACAAGCGTGAACCGGCCAATACTTAGAAAGAATTGGAAAAAAGCAAAAGAATTGTTTGACTTATAAAATGCCAAGTGAGAAGGACTTATGCTAACGTCACCTTTTCAGCGCAATCGAGACATCCTTTCAAAATCCATATAAACGAAATTTTTATACCTTTAAGAAAAAGTAAAATTATGGGTTTAACATTAAAAAATTCGACGATTGACTTATACTTCGGTTTTCTAACATGACTTGATGGTGTTACAAAAAAACGGCTCATAGCAAAAGCTTATGGAATCGGAGAAAGCTAAAGAAAAAAAATCATTCTGATTTAGAAAGCTTTTACAGAGCGTGGAAAGAAACAAGGAGTGCGGACGAAATAATAGATGATATTAAGGGCTCAAGGGTTGAGAAAATAACGAGATTAATTTATAATTCAATATTTGCTCGACTCTGACATTTGTATCTTTTTTTCGTGGAAAGTCTGTGCAAAGCATAACCTACTTTCCCAAAGCATAAACCGTTAGCAATAACCCAAACAGATAAAACTTTGAATATAATTATAAATTATACATCAGCTGTTCTAATTGCAGTTTTATTATTCGGTTGTCAAGACACATACAAACAGGAATACAAAACCTACGCTGAATTTAATAAAATGAACGCACGAAATAAGAGCTGGTTTCCAAATATAATCAACAATGATGCTTACAACTTGAAGAGTATCTCAGCCTTAGATTCATTATGTGCATTTGGAAGATTTTCTTACTCTGACTCAAACGCCTATAATTCGATCTTTGCAAAAGACAATTTAGATTTAAAAACCTTTCTGAAAAAAGTACGTCAAAATTATAGCAGAAAACCACCTTGGTTCATCGACACAACTAATCTACAAACAAAAAAACCTGAAATAATTCAACAAGAACGTTTTTATCTCCTTAATATCAAAACCGAAAAAACAATCTATTTTATTCTGTCCGACTAAGTAACTTGCCATTGAAATAGCACGCTTTACTCCTTGTTCCACTTTCGCTCCAATCGCGATGATAAAAAAAGCGCTCCGATTTATCATCGAAGCGCTAATATTTACAAGTCACTTTTTAAAGCAATTGCTCCAAAATTGACAACTCATATTCAACTACAAACTTGCCAAAGCAGTATTTAAAGTCTCACTCGGACGCATAGCCTTACCAGCCAATTCATCATTCGGATGGTAATAACCGCCAATTTCTTGTGGCTTACCTTGAGCACCAATTAATTCCTCATTAATTTTAGCTTCATTCTCTTTCAAGGCTTTTGCCAAAGCAGCGAATCTAGCTTGCAATTCTGCATCCTTAGTTTGGGCAGCCAAAGCCTCTGCCCAATACAAAGCCAAATAAAAGTGTGAACCGCGGTTATCAATTGTACCCAACTTTCTTCCCGGAGACTTATCTGTCGCCAAAAATTTAGCATTTGCCTCATCCAATGCATCGGCCAAAACCTGCGCTTTGGCGTTGTTTTGCGTTTGTGATAAATGTTCTAACGAAGCTTGAAGCGCCAAAAACTCACCTAATGAATCCCAACGCAAATAACCTTCGGTAATAAACTGTTCAATGTGTTTTGGCGCAGACCCGCCGGCACCAGTTTCAAACAAACCGCCGCCGTTCATCAATGGAACAATCGAAAGCATTTTCGCAGAAGTTCCCAGTTCTAAAATCGGGAATAAATCTGTTAAATAATCACGTAAAACGTTACCAGTAACTGAGATGGTATCTTCGCCTTTACGAATGCGCTCTAGCGTGAATTTTGTTGCATCAATTGGGGCAAGAATTCGAATATCAAGTCCGTTGGTATCGAAGTCTTTTAAATATTTGTTCACTTTCGCAATAATTTCTCTATCGTGCGCCCTGTTTTCATCTAACCAGAAAACCGCAGGGGTTTCTGATAAACGAGCCCGGTTTACGGCCAATTTAACCCAATCCTGAATGGGTGCATCTTTAGTTTGGCACATGCGAAAAATATCGCCCTGCTCCACCTTTTGATCGAAGAAAACGTTTCCATCAGCATCCGTAACGCGGATTACTCCTGTTGCGGTTGCTTGAAAAGTCTTATCGTGCGAACCGTATTCTTCAGCTTTTTGCGCCATTAAGCCCACATTCGGAACCGACCCCATCGTAGTTACATCGAAAGCACCATGCGCTTTACAGTCATCGATTGTTGCGGTATAAACACCAGCGTAAGAACGATCTGGAATTAGTGCGATTGTATCTTCAGGCTTACCCTCTTTATTCCACATCTGGCCAGAAGTGCGAATCATAGCCGGCATCGAGGCATCCACAATTACATCGCTAGGTACGTGTAAATTTGTAATTCCCTTATCCGAGTTTACCATCGCCAGCGCGGGTCCGTTTTCGATAGCCTGAGCCAATGCGGCTTCAACTTCAGCTTGTTTGGCATTGCCCGCAATTTTAGCGTAAACATCGCCTAAACCATTGCGGGTATCGATGTTGAGTTCTTTGAAAAGATCGGCATATTTAGCAAAAACATCAGCGAAATAAACTTCTACAATTGCGCCGAAGATAATCGGATCTGAAACCTTCATCATTGTGGCCTTCAAATGCGCAGATAATAAAACGCCTGCAGCTTTCGCTTCTTCAATTTCTTTTGCAACAAACGATTTCAGTGCCGATAAGCTCATTGCCGAGCAATCGATCACTTCGCCTACCTTTAATGGCGACAAGCCTTTTAATTCAGTTACGGCACCATCTGCAGCAACAAATTCAATTTTAAACTGGCTTGCGTTTTCGATCGTTACCGACTTCTCCGAGCCATAAAAATCGCCCTCGCTCATGCTGGCCACTTTAGTTTTCGAATCGGCAGACCATTTACCCATCGAATGCGGGTTTTGCTTTGCATAATTCTTTACCGCTTTAGGTGCTCTTCTGTCAGAGTTGCCTTCGCGTAACACCGGATTTACCGCCGATCCAAGTACTTTTGCGTACTTCGCCTTAATGGCCTTTTCTTCGTCAGTTTGCGCATTATCTGGGTAATTAGGGAGCGCATAACCTTGCGATTGCAATTCGCTAATAGCAGCCACCAATTGTGGAATAGATGCCGAAATATTTGGTAACTTAATGATGTTTGCCTCTGGAGTTGTTGCCAAAGCACCCAGCTCGGCTAAAGCATCGCCAATTTTTTGATCGTCTTTTAAATACTCAGGAAAGTTCGCCAAAATCCTTCCTGCTAAAGAAATATCTCTGGTTTCTACATCAATGCCGGCTGACGCTGTGAAAGCTTGTACGATTGGCAATAGTGAATAGGTAGCCAACATTGGCGCCTCATCGGTTTTGGTGTAGATAATTTTTGATGTATTTGACATGTTTAATTGATTTTTACTATTTGTTTAACAAGAAAACCGATTCGAACGAAGCTGGTTTTTTTAAATCGCCTAAAGATAGTAAGATTTACGATTTTAGGTTGACCATTTACGAATTTTTAAAGGAATAATACTGGTTTAAAGGCAAATTATTGATTTGGAAGGCAGAACTAATAACCCGTTAATCGAGATTTTCCGACCTCGTTTTTCAGCTCTTGATTTAAAATCCAGCACTAATTAGGACGAGAATAGAAAGCTCAACCAGCAACGGAGACCGGAATTGGGTTTAAGGGTTAAGACGAATTAAATTTTAAAACGCTACCAAAAAAGACTAAATTTAAAGCATCTATCAATTAACATATGAAATTCCTCTTATCACTCCCTTCCAAAAGTTCTCTCCCTGTTAAGATTTTTAAGCGTTACGCCACATTGTTGTCTATTGCCTCGATATGTGCATTAGCCTACAGCTGCACACCGAAGCTTTACGTTGATGAGGACAAACGTTACGACGCAGGTTCGCTCACCGATTTACAATTGGATTCGCTTCATTTATATCTCAAACAGAATGAAAGGGTAAAATTAAGGGATACCATCATTATTAAGTACGATTTTAATAACGATGCGTGTTGGAATGACCTCAGAAACCAAAACAATGCCTTTTTGAACGATGTGCGTTGGGCGTTTCAAAAAAATATTATCGACAAGGCAGCGAAGCGGCCTAAGGCTTCAATTTATCAATACAAAGAAATTGGCAAAAACTTTAGTCAGATTAAATCGTCGGGCCTGGAGATTGAAACGGATTCGGGTTTTTTAAGGCGCTTACTGTTTAAAGAACCTATCACTTGTGGAACATCGGCCATTGTGCTTCCAGACGGCAAGTTTCTGCTAATCAAATCAGACCCTCAATTTTCGGCATTGCTGCTAAATGCAAAGGATATCGAAGAAAAACTCTTCCAGAATCTGGTTAAAGTCCCAAAATAGCAATCAACAGCATTAAATAAATAAACTCTTCTACTGTTTATTAAAAAACATCTCTTTCATTTTAATGTTATGCTTTAGAATTATCCTAAGTTCTAAAACATCGTTATGAAAAGAAACTTTTTTTACTCAGCAATTGCCTCAACGCTAATAGTTGCCTGCCAATCTAATTCTAAAGACAAGGAAAATCAAGGAGATTCGGCAGTCGTATCAACAGAAACGCAACAGGTAAATTTACCAGCGCCCGACACCACCGCTTCGAAAAATAAATTTAGTAAGGTTATTGGCTGGCCCGACAACAAAACGCCGGTTGCGCCAGAGGGTTTTGTGGTTACGAGGTTTGCATCAGACATTAAAAGCCCGCGAAACACTTACATTGCACCAAACGGAGACGTGTTGGTTGCACTTTCAAATTCTGAACGTAGCGCTAAAGAAACAGTGGTTAATACCGTTACAGGAAAAGCCAAATCGGAGGTGCCGGGAAAAAGCGCAAATACTATTCTATTGTATCGAGACGCGAATAAGGATGGAAAGCCTGAAACAACAACCACTTTTTTGATGGGTTTAAACCAACCTTTCGGCATGCTTATTATCGGCGATAAGTTCTACGTAGCTAACACCGATGGGCTTTGGGTTTATCCGTATAAAACGGGCGACACCAAAATTACCGGGACTGGTAAAAAAATACTGAGCTTGCCTGCTGGCGGCTACAACAACCACTGGACCCGCAATTTGATTGCCAATGCTGATAACAGCAAAATTTACGTTACGGTAGGTTCGGGCAGTAACGTGGGCGAACATGGGCTTGAAAACGAGGTTAGAAGAGCAAACATTTTGGAGATCAACCCCGATGGAACCGGAGAAAAAATTTATGCCAGTGGATTAAGAAACCCGGTTGGGATAGATTGGGCACCGAAAACGAATATGTTGTGGACCGCTATAAATGAACGCGATGAATTGGGCGATGATTTGGTTCCAGATTATATCACCAGTGTGAAAGAAGGCGCATTTTATGGCTGGCCTTTTTCTTATTACGGTCAAAATGAAGATCCTCGCCTCAAAGGCAAAAACCCCGAGATGGTTAAAAAAGCCATTGCTCCCGATGTTCCGGTTGGTGCGCATACCGCATCTTTGGGGCTTGCTTTTTATAAAGGCAAAAAGTTTCCTGCAAAATACCAGGGCGGCGCATTCATAGGTCAACATGGCTCATGGAACAGGTCGGCGCTTTCAGGATATAAAGTCGCTTTCGTTCCATTTTCTGATGGCAAACCAAGCGGAAAACTCGAAGACTTTTTAACAGGATTTATCGCCGATGTTGACAAGGCTGAAGTTTATGGTCGCCCTGTTGGCGTAACGCTTACTCCTGATGGTGCACTTTTAGTGGCCGACGATGTTAGTGGCATAATTTGGCGAGTTGCAGCAAAATAATATGTATCAGGCCACAGATTGGAAGTTAATAACTAATTTTATCTCCGATTTGTGGCCTACTTAATTTCCGAGCATTGAAATCCATTTCTCTTTCCTTTGTTATTATTTTCTTTTTTTCCATTTGTCAGGCTCAAATCGTTCAAAACGATTCTACAAAGAAATTAAATGAGGTTATCATCCGAGGTTATTACAATCCGCAGCCTTTATTGCGTTCGGTTTCGGCGGTTAGTTTGATCGACAGTTCTCTGCTCGGTCGGCAAAACAACAATTCGCTTGTGAGTACGTTGAATACGGTGTCAGGAGTAAGAATGGAAGAAAGATCGCCCGGAAGCTACCGCCTTTCGTTACGCGGCAGTTTGCTACGATCGCCATTCGGAATCAGAAATGTTAAGATTTATATAGACGATTTTCCACTAACTGATGCTGGCGGTAACAGCTATCTTAACTCGCTTGATGTAAATGCCGTTGGCAACATGGAAATTTTTAAAGGGCCGGAATCGAGCATTTTTGGCGCTAATACGGGCGGAGCAGTGCTCATTAATCCTCCTGCTATAAATAGAAACGAAGCAAAGGTATCGGTTACAGCAGGCTCTTATGGCCTTTTCCATCAGACTGCACAACTGCAACATCAGTTTAAAAATTACCGGTTCAGCTTTGGCGAAGGGTACCAGCGAAGTGATGGCTACCGCCAGAACAGTGCGTTGGAACGAAAATACCTTCAAACGATGCATCAGTGGGATTATACACCCGCCGGCAGCTTAAAAGCCTTCGTGTTTTACAGCGACCTGGCTTACAAAACACCTGGTGGATTAACGGCCGCACAATTACAGCAAGACCCTAAACTTGCGCGGCCGGCTACCCCAACCATTCCGGGCGCAATTACTCAACAAGCTGCAATCTACAACAAGACCATTTTTGGGGGATTATCGAATACTTATCAAATCGACAGCCACTTCAAGCACGTGCTGGCTGTTTTTACCAGTTATACTGATTTCAAAAACCCTTTTATAACGAATTACGAAAAGCGTTACGAAAGTACTATTGGACTAAGAACTTTTTTGGCCTACAACCAAACCACCTCAAACTTTGGCTTTAATACGCAAATTGGTCTCGAAACATCAAGAACGAAAAGCGAAATCAGAAACTTCGACAATGAGGCAGGAAAGGCAGCTGATTTGCAAGCTTTTGACCATTTACGGGCGGGTCAGAATTTTGCGTTCGTCAGGTTTAATTTCGACATTAATCAAAAACTGCTGATTGAACTGGCTTCTAGTTTAAACTTTTTTAAGTACAACTACGAAAGCTTCTTTCCTATTGCAATTGCGCAACAGCAGCGAAACTTCGACGCGAAATTTATGCCGAAAATAGCTGCCTCTTATTTATTAAATGATAACATTTCGGTTAGAGGTTCAATCAGTAAAGGCTATTCAACGCCTACCATTGCTGAGGTACGATCATCTGATAACCAGATCAATAACGATCTACAGGCAGAGTCGGGGTGGAATTACGAAGCTGGAATACGTTATCGAACAGCCAACGACCGTTTTTATGTCAATGCAAATGTATTCCAGTTCGAGCTCCAGGATGCCATCGTAAGGCGCCTGAATGAAAATGATGCGGAGTATTTTATTAATGCGGGGGGCACTAAACAACGAGGTTTAGAGCTCGATGCGGCACTATGGCTGATTAAAAACCCTAACCGTTTTTTAACTGGCATACAATGGAGAAGCAATTATACGTATAGCCACTTCAGATTTGGCGAATTTGAAAGCGGAAACGCTGTATACACCGGAAACAGGTTAACGGGCGTTCCTGCGCACACGCTGATCAACAGTTTAAGCTTCGACTTTAAAAAAGGCCTGTATTTGTTTTTACAACACAACCATACCTCTTCCATCCCGTTAAACGATGCAAATTCCGTTTTTGCCGCCAACTACGATTTGATAGAAGCGAAGGCAGGTGTGCGCATGTTAAAAATTGCCCACACTCCTTTCGAAGTTTTTATCGGTGCAAATAATCTTCTCAATCAAAAGTACAGCCTTGGCAACGATTTAAATGCTGCGAATGGAAGGTATTTTAATTCGGCAGCCGGAATCAACTTTTATGGGGGTTTGTCGATCAAAATTTAAGGCTTACTACTTTTAGGTGGAGCTTACGGTCCGCAGGGCTCAAAATAATCAGCATTATTTAAACCATACAGCCCCGTAAAGCATGTATTAATATGCATAGATGCCAACGACATGCCGTGTTCGTTGCATGTTCAAATATTAATAAACCATATAGGCATAGAGAACATAGAGCTAATCGCCTTACATGCAAAACAACATAGCCTGTTTGCATTATGTTCAAATATCGGCACATACAACCACCGTTTTTCAAACCATATAGGCATAGAGAACATAGAGCTAATTGCCTTAGATGCAAAACAACATAACCTGTTTGCCTTTTCTCCAAAATTTGGCACAAATAAGTACCGTTTTAAACCATATAAGCATAGAGAACATAGAGCTAATCGCCTTACATGCAAAATAACATAGCCTGTTTGCAGTATGTTCAAATATCGGCACATACAACCACCGTTTTTCAAGCCATATAGGCATAGAACATAGAGCTAATCGCCTAACGTACAAAACAACATAGCCTGTGTGCCTTTATGTCCAAATTCGGCACAAGTACCGTTTTAAACCATAAAGGCATAGAGAACATAAAGTCAGGCATGTGCTAACTCTATGCCTATGTGCTATATAAAACATGCGGTTCGCTGTCGTCAGGCTCCTGTAGTAATTTGCAAAACGTACGCCAGAAGCCTGAAAACGTTGCTTAATTGACAAGTTCAATCTCCTTAATTGCCAGCTCGTTTACCACAACTTCGGTGGTATAGCGCTTTGTCCCATCTTTTGCTTCGTAGCTTCCCGTTTGTATTTTACCTTCAACGGTTAATCGAGTGCCTTTTTTGATCTGCACTTCGGCAAGCTCTGCCTTTGCATTCCAGAATACCAACGTAATCCATTGTGTTTTTTTGACTTCTTCGCCCTGAAAGTTCTTATAATACTCATTTACGGCAAGATTTACTCTCGCCAGTTTTTGGTTGCCCGAAAGGATTTTTACTTCAGCATCTGCACCGGCAAATCCACTTAATACTACTTTGTTAATTGCACTTTCCATAATTTTAAAATTTAAGTTTCTAAAATGTTTAACGAACAGCAACCACCATGATTGCCGACAGAACAAAGGTGCAAATGCCGAGTTGATTCAGTCGGATAGTAAATATTTATAGTCGTTTATAAGCGTTTAAAAACGGATAATTAGCCTTAGTTGATTGCAAACCGGGTGAAACCACACACACCTCGGCATAAAGTATGATGATTTTTTTGATACAGCACATGTGGTCGCTCCGACACCGAAACTAATTATGTAGGTCTTGATTGGCCAGTGGAGCTGAAAGTTCTGGCGATTAGCAATTACGCAGCAGCCGTAGCAACTGTATCCTTGCCGCCAAATGGTGGATTAGCGACTTTAACTGATAGAAATATTCAATTTATTTCATATTAATAAATAATTTTTTACTTTTAAGACATCATCCCATAATAATAAAAAAACAAAATTGTTATGGAACGATTGTGCTTAGATTGCAAAGAACCTTTAAAGGGAAGAACAGATAAAAAATTCTGCGATGACGCTTGTCGCAACAACTTTAACAACCGCATCAAAAGTGAGGACAATCTTGTTATAAGGCATATTAACACCATTTTAAGAAGAAACAGATCTATCCTGGCCATGCTAAATCCGACAGGAAAAACAAAAGTGAGTCTTAAAAAGCTCCAGCTGGCCAACTTCAACTTTGAGTACCATACCAATATCTATACCACACAAACCGGCAACACTTATTATTTCATTTACGAATATGGCTTTATGAACTTATCTGAAACCGAATTTCTTCTGGTTAAACGCGAAGAAAAGTAGGCCAAAAAATTTGTTCATTTACACTCGTGAAGTTTTTAAAGTGTTGTACCTTAGAAAGCGATGGAAAATGGTTTTTATCTTAAATTTATCGCACCAGAAAACACGCTGACCGACTTTGTGGAGTACATCGGAATTTTCCGCAACGAATCGGAAAAACCAAAAGAAGTGGTCGTGCTGCCTGATGGAAGAATTGATCTGTTCTTTTCGCGGTCGGCCTCCAATCCGTTTCAGGTTACGCTTGTTGGTTTGGAAACTGCGCCGAAGTTAAGAAGCATTCCGCCACAAACCTGCACCTTTGTAATCAGCTTCAAACCGCTCGCCGTTGAGTACATTTTGCATACCTCCATCGCCAGTTTACTAAATAGTGGTACCCATCTTTCGCCGGGGTTTTTAGATTTCGCGGCAGATGATCTTACCGATTTCGACACGTTTTACAGCAGATCGACTGAAAAATTCACAGCACTTTTACCAACTACAATCGATAACAGAAAACGCACGCTTTTCGAGCTGATTTATTCATCAAAGGGCGAAACAAGCGTAAAAGAACTTGCGGACAAGGCAGCGTGGAGTAGCAGACAAATAAACAGGTACTTTAACCAGCAACTCGGTCTTTCGCTAAAAGCGTATTGCAATATTTTGCGTTTCAGAGCGTCGCTTGAGCATATTGCAAAAGGAAAGCTTTTTCCTGAGCTGAATTTCTCCGATCAAACACATTTTATAAAGGAAATTAAAAAGTTTTCGGGTGTTGTACCAACAGAATTATTTAAAAATAAAAATGACCGATTTGTACTATTATCACTTTTAAAGCAAGCGTAGTTTTGCTTTCATAAAAAGGAATTGATAGTATGTTAATAAAAGATAAAACAATCGCCATTGTTGGCGGAGGGCCTGGCGGGCTAACTTTAGCTCGTTTATTGCAAATGCAGGGCGCACAGGTTAAGGTGTACGAGCGAGATGTAAACGCTACGGCCCGCGTACAGGGATCGCCGCTCGATTTGCACGAAGAATCGGGTTTGGCAGCTTTACGAAAAGCCGACCTGCTCAATGAGTTTAAAAAGAACTTTCGCCCGGGGGCAGATCGGATGTTGATTGCCAATCCGCAGGCGGAAATACTTTACAGCGACCACACCCAAAAACCTGAAGAAGATTTTGGCAACAACCATTTCAGGCCCGAAATAGATCGTGGTCCGTTACGAAACATGTTGCTTGATTCGCTACAGCCCGGAACAGTGGTTTGGAACAGCCATTTTATTGCTATGGAACCGCAAAACGAAGGCTGGTTGCTGCATTTCAAGAACGGAGCTAGCGCGAAAGCTGATCTGGTTGTAGCAGCAGACGGTGCCAACTCTAAAATACGCCCATATGTTACAGACGTTAAGGCCATTTATTCGGGCATAACTATGCTGGAGGGTAATGTTTATGACGCGAGCGAAGTG
Source organism: Pedobacter endophyticus (assembly GCF_015679185.1). Lineage (NCBI taxonomy): Bacteria > Pseudomonadati > Bacteroidota > Sphingobacteriia > Sphingobacteriales > Sphingobacteriaceae > Pedobacter > Pedobacter endophyticus. The sequence continues at coordinate 4,636,061 of NZ_CP064939.1, read as the reverse complement.
GCGCCATGCATTGATGCAATAATTAACGGGGGAAAGATAATGGCGTTCGGAAACAAAAAGAACCTATTGCTTGGCCAGAAGGGCAATGGCGATTTAGGTTTTTACGCAAGCCTTAAGGTTGATGAAGGCTGGGCAGCAGAAAATGGATTAGATTATGGTGATAAGGCGCAATTAGTTGGCTGGTTTAAAACGGCATACGCCGACTGGAGCAGTATTTGGCTTGAACTATTTGAAAATGCAGCAATGCCAATGGTGCCACGCCCGATTTATTATATGCCCTTAAACCAAACCTGGGAAACGATGCCAGATGTAACCTTACTGGGCGATGCAGCGCACGTAATGCCTCCCTTTGCAGGAGAGGGTGCGAACATGGCCATGCTGGATGCGCTGGAACTGAGTGAATGTTTAACATCAAACAAATACCAAACTTTGTATGATGCCATCTCGCATTATGAAATTGCCATGCAAAAACGGGCAGCACAGGCAGCTAATGAATCGCTTGAAAATGGCGATAAAATGCATGCCGAAGATGCATTGGGTACGATGGTAGACATGTTTGGCAGGCATTAAGCACGAAAGAGAAAACGCGACGGAACAGTGATTAAACGCCAAAAATGGTTCGGGAAAAGGGCCGTGTCGGTTTTGAGAAGCGCTGTCAAATGTGTATATTTATCTGATAGATGAAGAAAATACTTACGTTTTTGGCCAATGGTCAATCTTATTTTATCAATATCTCTCGTGTAGCAGTACTTATTGTAATGGTTTGGATCGGTGGTTTAAAAGCCTACCAATACGAAGCCGATGGCATTGTTCCTTTTGTAGCCAACAGCCCATTTATGTCGTTCATGTACAACAAAAAAGCGCCCGAATACAAAGAATTTAAAAATCCTGAGGGCAAGACTGTTCAAAAAAACATCGACTGGCATAAAGAAAATGGAACCTATATCTTCGCTTATGGGCTAGGAACGGTAATTGTAATTATTGGCCTGTTCACTTTCTTAGGCATATGGTTTGATAAAATTGGCCTTTTAGGTGGCTTGCTCACCTTTGGGATGTCGTTAGTTACATTGTCGTTCTTAATTACAACTCCAGAGGTTTATGTTCCAGATTTGGGCGGAGATTTCCCAACCCCTCAATTTGGCTTTCCGTATCTCTCAGGTGCCGGTCGATTGGTTTTAAAAGATGTAATTATGATGGCCGTGGGTTTAATCTGTGCGTCCGATTGTGCAAAACGCATTTTACAAAAGCAATATAGAAACTCGCCGCTTGCTTAACTAAACTAAAACCAATACCGAAGTATAGCGCTAAACATCAAACAAATTTGGTTTGATATTTAGCGCTACACTTGAGAGCCACCATTTACTTACTGTGATAGACAAATGGACTGTTTTCTTTCAAAATTATGAGTCAAGCTGAAGTGCAAACTTCGGCTTTTTGCGTTACCAAGTTTCGTCGGGTAATGCTCAGTCAACAAATTTTCGTTTACTTTGTACTAATGGGAAACCAACTAACCATTTTATGCTAAAAATTCTTCGTCTATTCTTTGTCTTATCTCTAATTTCATTACATGTAGGTGCCAACGACATAAAAAGCATCGGCGTTCCGTACATCGAAAACTATCCAAAATCGGTATATGCTTCTGGCAACCAGAATTGGAGCGTTGCGAAGGATAAAAATGGCGTAATGTATTTTGGTAATGCCGAAGGTTTGCTCACGTTTGATGGGCGTTACTGGCGAAACTATAAAATGCCGAACAGGCAAATTGTTCGATCGGTTAATACCGACAACAAGGGAAAGATTTACACAGGCAGTTTTGGCGAATTTGGGTATTGGGCGATAAAGGATAACAAATTGCAGTACAATTCGCTTATCAAATTGCTGCCAAAAGGAATAACGATTACCGATGAAATCTGGAAAATTTATATTGACAAGGATCGGGTCATTTTTCAATCTTTTTCTAAAATTTTTATTTATAAGAACAACAAGATTGAGATCATTAAGTCGCCTTCATCCTTTCTTTTCCTCCATCAGGTTAAAAACAGGTATTTTATAGAGGTTTTAGAGAAAGGCCTTTTTGAGCTGGTGGGCAGCAAATTGGTTTACCTGCCGGGAAGCGAAATTTTGGGGAAACAGGGTGTACTTTCTGTTCTACCGTATAGGGGCGATAGTTTTCTGATCGGAACAAGCAAAAACGGACTTTTTGTGTATAATGGAAAATCGTTTAAGCAGCTCAATACCCTCGCAAATAACTATCTCAAAACTTACCAACTCAACAACGGCGTAAAACTTCTGGGCAAATATTATGCTTTCGGCACAATCTTAAACGGCCTGATTATAATAGACGAAGATGGCAAGGTGGTGCAACGGATCAACAAATCGAGTGGGCTGCAGAACAACACGGTGCTCAGTTTATACGCCGATAATGAACAAAATCTTTGGGCGGGGCTCGATAATGGTATCGACCGCATCGAGCTGAACTCTCCACTTTATTTTTACTTCGATAAAACAGGCCAGTTCGGCACCGTATATTCGAGTACTATATTTAAAAATAAAATCTACTTAGGTACAAATCAAGGCTTGTTTTTTAGCGACTGGGCACCCGGTGTGGCCTCGAACTTCAACTTTACACTTATCCCCGGCTCGCAGGGGCAAGTTTGGGAACTGAACATTATTGATAACGAACTGATTTGTGGGCATAATAGTGGCACATTTAAAGTGTTGGGCGATCAAATTGAGTGGATTTCGCGAACGAGCGGCGGCTGGACAATAAAAAAGCTGAACTCCAATCCAAATTATCTTATTCAGGGAACTTACACCGGAATTTCGTTATACCAGAAAGCCGCCGGCTCAGGGCTAAAATTCGTTACTCAAATTGAGGGTTTTAACGCACCATCGAGATTTATTGAACAGGACAATAAAGGCGATATTTGGGTTGGACATGCTTACAAGGGCTTATACAAGCTCACTTTGAACGATAGCTACACCAAGGTAATACATACAAAATACTTTGATGAGCAGCATGGCTTGCCGGGCAACTATAACATCAACATTTTCAACCTCGAGAATAAGATCGTTTTCTCATCCAACAACGGTTTTTACACTTACGATGAATGGAGCAACAAATTCGTTAAAAATGGTGTGCTGAACAAAAAGCTGGGCTCATTTGCAAAATCGAACAACATCATCAGGGCAGCCGGTAAAAAGTACTGGTTTATTAATCATGGCAGAACGGCTATGGTAAACTTTGCCGAGCCTGGTAAAATCGAGATCGACTCAAACCAGTTCAGTCTTTTAGATGGACGCATGGTTCAATATTATGAAAACATTAGCCGAATAGGCGATAATATTTATTTGATCAGCGTTGATGATGGTTTCGCCATTTACAACCCCGAATTGGGCACACCTGCAGCTAGACAAAAAATACCCGGGGTGCTCATCAGACGTGTGGAAGATATTACGGATAAAAATACATTGATAAGTGAAACGGGAAATACGGTTGAACCTACAGAAATAAAAAACAGCAGAAACAACATCAGGATCTCCTTTTCGCTTCCTTACTATCGGCAGGCAAAAGTGAAATATCAATTTTACTTGCAGGGTTATTCTAAAGAATGGTCGGATTGGGATTATGCTACGCAAAAAGACTTTACCAATTTAAGTAGTGGTAAATACATTTTTAAGGTTAGAGCAAAAATAAACGATACCACCATCAGCCAGGATAGCCTGTACGAGTTTACAATACTGCGTCCGTGGTATTTTAGCAATTGGGCAATATTGTTCTATGCACTTCTCTTTGTGGTGGTACTTATCGCAGGAAAGAAACTTTATGAGCAAAAGCTGAAAAAAGACCGACATAAAATTACTTCTCGCCTACAGGCAGAGCAAGATGAACTGCTGAGATTAGAAACTGAGGCCAACGAAAAACAGATTATTAAATTGCAAACTGAAAAACTGCAGGCAGAGCTGGCCTCGAAAAATAGAGAATTGGCGAACTCGGCCATGACCTTAGTTTACAAGAACGAATTGCTCCAAAAGCTAAGCGATGAGATTATGAAGCTGAAAGACGAGAACGGCAAGAAACTTTCGGAAGACCAGACCAAAAAAATTCAAAAAGTGATTAACGATGGAATGAATGATGAAAGGGATTGGCATCTTTTTGAAAACAGTTTTAACGAAGCGCATGAGAGTTTCTTTAAAAAGCTTAAGGCACAGCATCCAGACCTGGTTCCGAACGACTTAAAACTGTGTGCTTATCTACGGATGAATATGAGCAGTAAAGAGATGTCGTCGTTGCTAAATATTAGTTTGCGGGGGGTTGAAATTCGGCGATATCGTCTACGCAAAAAGCTCGAAATACCACACGACAAAAACCTTACTGAATTTTTGATGGAGTTGTAGCATTCAGTTATGCTAAGTTCAAAAATCTACCTGAGTAGGTTTTAGGAACGTTTGCTTGATGTTGAAATGTGGTGTCTTTTCTAACGGGAGTAGCTTTCGTCACTACATCATTACCTCTCATATTGCTTTTATAGGCCACACAATTTGCTTCGTGTATTTTTCACACCACGCTTTTTTTATTTGTTGTGGCTAGGCTCATAAAAACCCGTTTTTAGCCTATATGAAGAATCAGTATTAATCGATTTCCGTCCTTTCCTTTGAACGTGATGTAATAATGTAGAGGTCGCGGAGCTTGCAAAGGCAGTAATTGTATCCCAATTTTATGCCTAACAATTAAATCTAATCAATATAAAGCATGAAAAGAATTTTTACAAGAATTTCTGTTCTGGTCGGAATATGTTTGCTCACAATTAACGTAGCTTTTGCGCAAAACATAACGGTTAGAGGCAATGTAACCGACGGAGGAGATAAATCTACCATCCCTAGCGTAAGCGTTGTCGTAAAAGGAACACAAAATGGAACGCAGACAGATGCGGCAGGCGCTTACAGCATTTCCGCACCGGCAGATGCGACACTCGTATTTACCTATGTTGGATATGTGACACAAGAAGTGCCTGTGAACAACCGCACATCAATTAACGTCGTTTTGGCTTCATCGGCCAATGAGCTGGAACAGGTAGTTGTTATAGGTTACGGTACGCAAAAGAAAAAGGATCTTACTGGATCTATATCAAGTGTCAAAGGCGATGACATTGCGAAAATGCCAGCCGTAAATCCACTATCATCATTACAAGGCAAGGTAGCTGGTTTAACAGTTGTAAATTCAGGTAACCCTGGCTCGCAGCCTGTAATCCGAATTAGAGGGATAAGTAGTACTAATAGCGCCAATCCGTTATATGTTGTTGATGGTTTATTACAAGATAACATTGATTACTTAAACCCAGCGGATATTGAATCGATCGATCTATTAAGAGACGCATCTTCCTCGGCAATCTATGGTTTGCGTGGTGCAAATGGCGTAATTGCTGTGACCACCAAACGAGCGGCACGCGGTCAGACGCGAGTAAATTTCACTTCAAATATCGGTATTCAGAAAGTGATAAATAAAATCGACGTAGCCGATGCAGAAGGATTTAAAAGGTTGTATTCAACACAACTTGCCAATATAGGTGCTAGTCCCTTCGATTTTTCGAACTACACAGGTAATACTGATTGGCAGGATCAAATTCTACGTACCGCATTCATCAATTCAAACAGCTTAAGTTTTAGCAATAGTGGTGAAAAAAGCACTACGTTAGTGAATCTAAGTTATAATAATCAAGAGGGCGTAGTAAAATATAGTAGTTATGAAAAATATGTTTTGCGGCTTAGCGAAGAAATAAAAGTAACTGATAAACTAAAGATTGGAGGTGACATAACAGGTTTTTTAGCTAAACCTAATGGTACCTCTGTCAGCTTAACCAACGCCACATGGGCTGCTCCAATTGTTCCGGTACGATTAGATGAGAACACTTACTACTCGATGCCGTCTTTTCAAAGATCTTCAGTAGGAAATCCAGTGGCGGCTATTATGCGTGGAGACAGAACGTCAATTAACAAATTTTTCCGTTTTAATGGTAGTGTTTTTGGCGAATTAACATTCTTACAAGATTTTAAGATTAGATCGACCTTTTATGGAGATTTTGGATTTGTAAATTCTAGAGGTTACTCGAGACCTCCATTTTCATTTATTAACATCGGAGAAGCCGGGGGGTCAAATGAAGTTGTAAGAGATGATCAATTCCGCTCAACAGTCAATCAAAGTCAGTCTGAAACACATAGATATCAACAAGATCATACTTTAACGTATGAAAAATCATTGGAAGGCGGGCACAGGTTTACAGCCTTGGCAGGTTTCACATCTTTACGCTTTGCAGGTTCTAATGTTAATGCTAGCAGAACTGATAGCACTTTAGTAGTTCCGGGTGATCCAGATCAGTGGTATATTGGTGTAATTAATGCTAATAATATACAAGCAAACGGAGGTGGAGGAAGTGAAGAAACCAACATGGGCGTCTTTGCAAGATTGAGTTATGTTTACAAGGATAAATATCTTTTTAATGGAACAATTAGAAGAGACGGAAGCTCGCGTTTTTCTCCAGAAAACCGATGGGGAACATTTGGAAGTGTTGGTCTAGGATGGGTAGCAACTGAAGAAGATTTTTTTAAAGAAAATATAAAAGGAATTGACTATTTAAAATTTCGCTTGTCTTGGGGCCGACTGGGTAACTCAAATGGCGTTTCGCCGAATCTTTATCAACAAGGGTTAACAAACGGCCAAGTTGCCGTATTTGGTGAAAATGTTTACACAGCCATTCAAAATGCTTACATCCCTGACCCGAATTTAAGGTTTGAGATTGTTCAGGGCTTTGATGTTGGCCTAGACTTACGTGCGTTAAAAGATCGCTTTAATGCAGAGTTAACTTTCTATAATAAAACGACTGATGGTATTCTAACAAGTTTTCCATTATTAGCTGGCCAACTTCCATTCTTTACCAACTTAGGTAAAATTAACAATCGTGGTATTGAAGTAAGCTTAGGATGGGCCGATAAGATTGGAGAACTAAGTTATAGTTTAAATGGAAACTTCAGTTACAATAGAAATCGTGTTGAATCTTTAGGTAATACTACAGAATTCCAAATCACGGGTAATAGTGGTGTAAATCTTACGAACTCAGGCCAGTCTATTGGTTATTTTTATGGCTTAAGACAATTATGTATTTATCAAACAGCCAAGGAAATGCTAAGTCAACCACAATTCTCTAATTCACAAGTTGGCGACATTGCCTTTGAGGATGTAAATGGCGATGGCATTATCTCTGCCTTGGATAGAACCTATTTAGGAACGCCGTTCCCACCATATAGTTATGGATTAAGCCTTTCGCTTGGATATAAAGGATTTGATGCATTAATTGAAGGACAAGGAGTAGCAGGAAATAAAATCTATACCGAACGTCGTACTGCAAATTTTACCACCTTAAATTATGAAAGCAATAGACTAAATGCTTGGACTGGTCCAGGTACAAGTAATGTAGAGCCCATTTTAGATAATACTCGTGGCAACAACTTTCAGTTCAGCTCTTATTTTCTAGAACCTGGCGATTATTTCAGGTTACGCACTGTGCAATTAGGGTACACGTTCGCTCCAGCGTTAATGAATAAATTAGGAGCGCAAAAACTTAGAATTTATGTAAGTGGTCAAAACTTACAAACTTGGACAAAAGCAACTGGTTATACCCCTGAAGCACAAATCGGAAGTATTTTAGGCGGTGGCGCCGACAATGGTGTTTATCCAGTACCTGCTGTTTATTCATTTGGTTTAAATGTTACTTTTTAATCAAAAAAGCTTAAAAAATGAAAATATTTAATAATTATAGAAGAAATATTGCGCTGGGCTTATTAGCTATAACCGCGGTTTCGATAAACTCGGGCTGTCAAAAATTTTTAGATACCCAAAGACAAGGTGAGTATACTGCAGATGATTACCCTTACCCCCAGGGATCAACTCCCTATGATACTTTTTTGTTTTCTGCATATAGTGCATTAAGAGCATATAACTATGTTTCTGATGGTTTTATGGTAGTTACAAGTATTCGAAGTGACGATGCTGACAAAGGGAGTACCGCAAGCGATGGCGGTGCCGATGTTATTGCAATGGATAATTTTCCAGCTTTGACAAACGGTAGGGTCAATACGCTGTGGACAGAGTATTACACAATGATTAATAGATGTAATACAATTATTGATCAAATCTATAATAACAGCGAAATCGTTGCCAATGAACAACAGAAAATCCAGGCTGAAGCAGAGGCGAGATTTTTACGTGGCTACTCATATTTCTTTCTTGTAAGAGCGTTTGGACGGATACCGAAAATTGATAAGGTACTGAGTGTTACCTCAAACATTCCACAAAGCAGCCCTGAAGAAATATATGCTTTTATCGAAGATGATTTACAATTTGCGGCAGCAAATTTGCCCTTGAACTGGCCGTCAAAATTCATTGGCCGGCCGACTAAAGGATCAGCAAACGGAATTCTCGCAAAGGCCTATTTATACCAAAAGAAGTGGGGAATGGCCATGTCTGTAGCCAGCCAGGTAATGAATTCAGGTCAATACGACTTAAGCGTTTCGTACGACGATATTTTTAGCGAAAAAGGCGAAAATAGCAAAGAGTCTGTATTTGAGATTCAAGCTACGGCAAGTGCTACTGTACAAACTGCAAACGGGGTTCAATACGCCAGTGTGCAGGGTACTAGAGGGAGTACTACCGAATGGAATAGAGGTTGGGGATGGAATTCGCCGAGTGCAGCTTTAGAAGCTGCCTATGAACCAAACGACCCTCGAAAAGCAAGAACCATACTATACAGCAGTATAGCAGGAAAAGATAATTTCACAGTATATGGACAGAAAGCGCCATTTTATCCAACTGAGGTTCCAAATCTAAAATATAACCATAAGGTTCTAGCCAATCCGACATACATTGCTGCTTATAATAGCAGAAGCGGTTGGTGGATGAATGTTCGCATTTTACGTTATGCTGACGTGGTATTGATGTTTGCCGAAGCTGCTAATGAAGTTGGTGGTGCAGGAAATATTAAACTTGCACTCGATGCATTAAATAGTGTACGAGCCAGAGCGAGAAAAACTGCGACAGTTGCTGGCACACTACCAAACATTAATACCACCGACCAAGGTATTTTACGCAACGCCATCAGACAAGAACGAAGAATAGAACTCGCAATGGAACATGAACGTTTCTTCGACATTGTAAGGTGGGGAATTGATGCCGAGGCCATGCAAGCTGCTGGTAAAACAAGCTACAATCCGAACAGAGATAGACTACTGCCAATACCTCAACAGCAAATTGATTTAAGTAAAGGCGTTTTGACGCCAAACCCTGGTTACTAATTGGCTTTAACAAATAAAGAATATGAAAAGATCAAACATATACAAATTGAGATACGCATTGGTGTTACTACTACTTTTTTCCGCATTTGCAGGTTGTAAAAAAGATGGTAACCCTAACAACCTTCCTGAATTAGATCCTAAAGATTATGAGGGAACGGTCGGCGGTTTTCGAACTTCAGATGAAATCTTAAAAGACAATCTTGTTGCGTATTTCAGTTTCGATGATACCTACAACGAAAAAATTAGTAATACTGCACCAACAACCAAAACTGGCGACTCATTTGTTGAAGGGTTTAAAGGCAAGGCGTTAAACCTAAGCGCAGGATATTTGTATTACGCCAGCCAGTTCTCTGCTTTCAAAAAAGACGTTTTCAAAAGTTTTACAATAAGCCAATGGATTCAAATATCCAATAATGGTTCAAAAAAAACGATGTTATTGCAACTTGCGAGACCAGGCGTATTTGATGGCAATTTAGACATTAGGCTAAATACTAATAGCTACCCTGCGAGCAATACAGATATTTTGAAAATAGGCCCAAGGTTTTCCACTGTTGGAAACGGATCGCAAGATAATCTAAATGCAACCAAATCACCAAAAATAGGGCCGGGAAACTGGGTCCATCTAGTTTTGAGTTACAATGGTTTAACAGGAAGATTTAATATTGTAGCGAACGGAGAGAATATCGGCAGTTATTCAGATAGAGGGACAGGAAACAATCTTTTCCAATCTAATGAGCCAAATGAATTGATTTTTGGTGCGAACTATAATCTTATCCCTGGCAAAACAGTAAATACAAATGCCGATTTTGGCTTGATGAACGGTAAAATTGATGAGGTAAAAATTTATAATGCCTTTATGCCTGACCCAGTAGTTAAGGCAATGTACGACCTTTATCAGGCCGGCAAGTAATTTTCTCCTAAGCACACGGGTTGCACCGTGTGCTTAATAATCTTTTTAATCCCATGTTAAAATCAAATTCCAACCGGATTTTAGTTCAACTGGCTCTAAAGCTCTTTTTTCTTTTGACACTTGTCGGCAGCTGCAAAAAAACCGATCGCTCCAATTCGAATATAGATACATCCTTATCTTTTACAGTTAATGGGACTTATAATGGTACGTTAACTTACAATGGCCTAAATAACCTCCCAGAGATTAAAATTAACTTTACTGAATCTATCAATAAAACAACCATTTTAGAAGCCATTAAACTTATAGGCCCAACTGGAACTGAGATTCCCTATAATCAACAATTACAATCCTCGGACAAAATAATCATAATTATTCCTAAAAATGCGCTTTCGTCGTTTACAACATATACCGTAAACATTAGTAACGGGTTAAAATCTACGACAAATGGAAGATTAATTAACCCAGTGATCATAACACTCAAAATCGGGCCAGATGACACCGACAAATTCCCCCGCATCGGCGACGACGAGCTCCTAACCCTCGTACAGAAGCAAACCTTTAAATATTTCTGGGATTTTGCCCATCCAACCAGCGGATTGGCCCGAGAAAGAAATACATCGGGCAATACCGTAACCTCAGGTGGCTCAGGCTTTGGTATCATGGCATTAGTAACCGGAATCAGTCGCAACTTTATCAGCAGAGCCGAAGGATTGGCCCGCATGCAAAAAATAGTAGCCTTTTTAAAAACTGCTGAGCGTTTCCATGGCGCTTACCCGCACTGGCTCAACGGTAATTCGGGAAAAGTAATTCCTTTTAGCGCCAAAGATAACGGTGGCGACTTGGTAGAAACATCGTACCTGATGGCTGGTTTAATTACTGCCCGTCAATATTTTAACGGCGCCGACGCCAATGAAACGACTTTACGAAACGACATTAACGCCATTTACAACGGTGTAGAATGGAATTGGTACCGTAAAAACGATAGCAACACCTTATACTGGCATTGGAGCCTGAATTACAATTGGGACATGAACTTGCCGATTAAAGGTTGGAACGAAAGCTTAATAACCTACGTTATGGCCGCCGCCTCCCCTACTCACGCCATTCCCAAATCGGTTTACGATAACGGTTGGGCGCAAAACGGCAATATGAAAAATGGTAGCACCTATTATGGCGTTCAGCTTCCCTTGGGCCCAGCCAGTGGCGGTCCATTATTTTTTGCTCATTATTCATTTATGGGCATCAACCCGATGGGCTTAACCGATGCTTATGCCGATTACGAAACCCAAACAAAGGCACACACTTTAATCAATTATAATTACTGCAAAACAAACCCATTAGGCCACTACGGTTATGGTGAAAATTGCTGGGGCTTAACGGCCAGCGATATCCAAAATGGATATACCGCCAGCTCGCCAACAAACGACGTTGGCGTAATTGCACCAACAGCAGCTTTAGCTTCAATGCCGTACACGCCAACAGAATCCATGCAGGCGCTAAAATATTTCTATTACAAACTGGGCAACAAAACCTGGGGCGAATATGGCTTTTACGATGCTTTTTCATTAAAAGATCAATGGTTTGCCACCTCGACACTAGCGATCGATCAAGGCCCGATTGTGGTGATGATCGAAAATTATAGAACAAAATTAATCTGGAACCTATTTATGAGTGCCCCTGAAGTAAAAGCAGGCATGAAAAATTTAGGTTTCAACAGTCCCAATCTTTAAACAGCACCATCCCAAATGCAAAAAAAACTCCGAACCCTTCTTTACTTATCACTCGTTACCCTAACCCTTACATCCTGCGCTCAAAAGGTAAGCAACCTTTATAATCCGGATTTAACCATTAAAAAAAACCTATCTGATGAGCAGTTACTCGATCTGGTTCAAAAGCAGACCTTCCAATATTTTTGGGATGGTGCCGAACCTACGTCGGGTGCAGGGAGAGAACGCTACCATGTAGATGAGATTTATCCTGAAAACGACAAAAGTACCGTTGCCACCGGAGCAACCGGATTCGGTTTAATGGCAATATTAAGTGGCATTGATAGAGGTTATGTCACCAAAAAAGAAGGTTTAGATCGCTTAAATAAAATTTTGGATTTCTTGGCCAAGGCCGATCGCTTTCATGGTGCATGGCCGCACTGGTTTTATGGAGAAACTGGCAAGGTAAGGCCTTTTGGTAAAAAAGACAACGGCGGCGATTTAGTCGAAACCTCATTTGTTGCACAAGCATTGATTTGCATAGATGCCTATTATAAAAACGGAACCCCGGAAGAAAAGGCCCTCGCCAAAAAAGCCGATGAACTTTGGAAGGGAATCGATTTTGATTGGTATCGCAACGGCAATCAAAATGTGCTTTATTGGCATTGGTCGCCAGAATACAACTGGGAAATGAACTTCCCGGTAAAAGGCTATAACGAATGTTTAATTATGTATGTGTTAGCGGCCTCATCGCCAACGCACACCGTTCCTGCCGAAGTTTACCACGAAGGTTGGGCCCGCAATGGGGACATTAAAACAAGTTTCGAAGTGTATGGTCACCCATTCACTCTGGATTATCAAGGACAAAAAAAGTCGGTGGGACCGCTATTCTGGGCACATTACTCTTATTTGGGCCTCAATCCAAAAGGACTTAAAGATAAATATGCCGATTACTGGCAAAACAATGTAAACCATACCTTAGCCATTCATGATTATTGCGTCGATAACCCAAAAGGATACAAAGGTTACGGCGAAAATAGCTGGGGCTTAACCGCAAGTTATTCCGTAAAAGGATATGCCGCCCATAATCCCAAAGAAGATTTTGGCGTTATCTCCCCTACCGCAGCCATTTCGTCCATTCCGTACACACCCAAAGAATCGATGAAAGTAATCCGTCATTTATATGAAGATTTGGGCGATAAAGTTTGGGGCAAGTACGGTTTTTATGATGCCTTTTCTGAAACCGACAACTGGTATCCGAAAAGATATTTGGGAATCGATCAAGGACCAATGGTGGTAATGATTGAAAATTATAGATCGGGCTTACTTTGGAAATTGTTTATGAGTAATACCGATGTGCAAAAAGGGTTGACGAAGTTGGGTTTTGAAAATAAGTAATTCGTCATTGCGAGGCACGAAGCAATCTATTCTGCAATTAAGTCGCTAATGAGATTGCTTCAATCGATGAAAAATCGATTTCGCAATGACGAAACCTCAATGGCTGGCACGAAGGATCCCCAAGCGATGAAATGTCAACTTAAATAAAAGCACAAGCTGCAAAAGGTAAGTGAGTAACTTTATTTCAGGCGGTAATAGGAAACAGATTCTTCGCTGCGCTCAGAATGACAGCAACAAACAAACAACAATGAAAAAAATACTGCTAATCATATTATTATTTACATCGTTTTCTGCGGCCTACGCCCAGAAGCAAAAAACCTACTGCAACCCAATTAATGTAGATTACGGCTATACCCCGTTTGAATCTTTTACCGAATGGGGCAAGCATCGGGCCACTGCCGATCCGGTTATTGTGAACTATAAAGGCGATTTTTACCTGTTTAGTACTAACCAATGGGGTTACTGGCATAGCCCCGATATGTTGAACTGGAAATTTGAAGAGCGCAAGTTTCTTCGCCCGTGGAACAAGACTAAAGATGAGCTTTGCGCACCCGGCGTTGGCATTGTGGGCGATACAATGGTTGTCTTCGGAAGTACCTACACCAAAAACTTCACGCTTTGGGGAAGCACCGACCCGAAGGCCAATAAATGGTTTCCGCTGGTCGATTCGTTAGAGATTGGCGGCTGGGATCCGGCCTTTTTTACGGATGATGACGGTAGGTTTTACATGTACAACGGAAGCAGCAATGTTTATCCGATGTATGGCGTAGAACTCAATCGCAAAACATTTAAGCCCATCGGCACACGCACACCAATGTACCTGTTACAAGGCTGGCGATACGGTTGGCAGCGCTTTGGCGAACATATGGACAACACCTTTCTGGATGCCTTTGCCGAGGGTGCTTGGATGACGAAGCACAACGGTAAATATTATTTTCAGTATGGGGCGCCCGGAACCGAATTTAGCGGTTACTCGGATGGCGTAGTTGTAGGCGATAAGCCCTTGTTTGATGGCGCTCAAATAACCCCGCAATCAGATCCACTAAGCTACAAGGGTGGTGGTTTTTCTCGTGGCGCAGGTCACGGGGCTACCTTTCAAGATAACAACAAAAAGTACTGGCACATTTCTACCAGCATCATCTGCGTAAAAAACACTTGGGAGCGTAGAATGGGCATCTGGCCAACGGGTTTTGATAAAGATGATGTAATGTGGACAAACACCGCCTTCGGCGATTATCCGCTCTACCTTCCTTCAGAAAGAAAAGAAAATGGCCCGGCGGGTCCGGGGTGGATGCTCATCAACTACAAAAAGCCCGTTACCGTTTCATCAACACTTGGCGCATTCCATGCCAACAACGCCGTTGATGAAAGCATTAAAACCTATTGGAGCGCAAAAACGGCCAACAATGGCGAGTGGATCCAAACCGATCTCGGGAGCTTGGCCACTGTAAACGCTATCCAAATCAATTACGCCGATCAGGATGCCGAATTTATTGGCAAGCAGATCGGCATTTACCATCAGTATAAAATTCTATCATCGGTTGATGGCAAAAAATGGACTACACTAGTTGATAAAAGTCAAAATAAAACCGATGTTCCACACGATTATATCGAACTTGAAAAACCCGTTAAAACAAGGTTCATCAAATTGATTAATATCCACATGCCAACCGGAAAGTTTGCCATTAGTGGCCTCCGTGTTTTTGGCAATGGTAATGGAGAAAAGCCATCGGAAGTTAAAAACCTGATCGTTTTAAGAACCGAGAAAGATAAACGAAGCGCTTATATTAAATGGCAACCCGTTGATAATGCCTTTGCATACAATTTATATTACGGTACAGCGCCCGATAAATTGTACAATTGCATCATGATACACGATTTTAATGAATATTGGTTTAAGGCCATGGATAGCCAAAAACCGTATTACTTCGCCATCGAGGCCATCAACGAAAACGGCGTTTCGAAAAAAACCACTGTAAAAAAGGTCGATTAACGAATTAAAGATTAAAACACACATAGTATGAACAAAGCGAAAATCCTGGTTGTATTTTTAGCATCACTAATGCTGAATGCTACAGCGCAAACGAAAAAACCTGTATCGGCCGAAGAGGCAAAAATGAATACTTTCATCAATAACCTGATGGCGAAAATGACTGTCGATGAGAAGATCGGGCAGCTCAACCTGCCAAGTTCTGGCGATATTACCACCGGGCAGGCAAACAGCAGCGATATTGGCAAGAAAATCAAAGATGGGCAAGTGGGCGGTTTGTTCAACATCAAAGGTGTTGATAAAATTAAGGCCGTACAAAAGGTTGCCGTTGAGGAAAGCAGAATGAAAATACCGTTATTGTTCGGTATGGACGTTATTCATGGCTACAATACCGTGTTCCCGATTCCACTGGGCATGAGCTGTACCTGGGATATGGACGCCGTACAACGATCGGCAAGGGTTGCCGCCATTGAAGCCAGTGCAAGCGGCATCAACTGGACTTTTTCGCCGATGGTTGATATTTCCCGCGATCCACGTTGGGGAAGAATCTCCGAAGGAAGTGGCGAGGATGCTTATTTAGGCTCGCAAATTGCAGCGGCTATGGTTAAGGGCTATCAAGGGAAGCTCCAGGCCAACAACGAAATTTTAGCTTGCGTAAAACATTATGCGCTTTATGGCGCCGCCGAAGCCGGAAGAGACTATAACACAACCGATATGAGCAGGGTGCGCATGTACAACGAGTATTTCCCGCCCTACAAAGCAGCTGTTGATGCTGGTGCAGCAAGTATTATGGCTTCGTTTAATGAGGTTGATGGGATTCCTGCAACCGGCAATAAATGGCTTATGACAGAGGTTCTGCGCAACCAATGGGGTTTTAAGGGCTTCGTGGTAACCGATTATACAGGCATCCCTGAAATGATTGCACACGGCATGGGCGATTTACAAAAGGTTTCGGCATTGGCCTTAAACGCAGGTATTGATATGGATATGGTTGGCGAGGGCTTTTTAGGAACGTTAAAAAAATCGCTCGCCGAGAAAAAAGTGAACATCAACGAAATTAACAGAGCTTGTCGTTTAATTCTTCAGGCAAAATATAAACTGGGCCTATTTAACGATCCTTATAAATTTTGCGATCCAAAACGGGCAGAAACTGAGGTTTTCAGCGCAGCCAATCGTCAAGTCGCCCGCGAAATATCAGCCGAAAGCTTTGTTTTGCTTAAAAATAACAACAACATTCTTCCACTTAAAAAAACTGGAACAATTGGTTTAATAGGCCCTTTGGCTGATAATACGGCAAACATGTATGGCACCTGGAGTGTTGCCGCCCTGTTTGATAAATCGGTAACCGTGTTGCAGGGTTTAAAGAACGCAGTAGGTAACGATGTTAAAATTTTGACCGCCAGGGGCTCAAATTTCCTAGCCGATTCGGTAATGGAACACCGCTATGTAAACGTTCATAACCCCACCTACAAACGCGATGCACGATCGGAAGAAGAATTGATTAAAGAAGCTTTAAAAGTTGCAGAAAAGTCAGACGTAATTGTGGCCACGATGGGCGAAGGATCTGAATTTACAGGCGAAAGCAGCAGCGTAACCGATATTCAGATTCCTGAAACGCAAAAGAACCTGCTAAAAGCCCTGGCAAAAACCGGTAAACCAGTTGTTTTGGTACTATTTACGGGCCGTCCGCTGGCGTTGAAATGGGAGCAAGAAAATATTCCCGCCATTTTAAACGTTTGGTTCCCCGGTAGCGAAGCTGGAAACTCAATTGCCGACGTGCTTTTCGGAAAGGTAAATCCATCAGGAAAATTAAGTACAACCTTCCCGCAAAATGTTGGTCAGGTGCCACTATATTATGCCCATAAAAACACTGGTCGTCCGTTGGCAGAAGGTAAATGGTTTGAGAAATTCCGGTCAAATTATCTGGATGTAAGCAACGATCCATTATATCCATTCGGTTTTGGTTTAAGTTATACCACTTTTAATTATAGCGACGTAAAATTGAGTTCGAATACTTTGGCAAAAGGTAAATCAATTACTGCATCTGTTACTTTAAGCAACACCGGTAAATACGACGGCAAGGAAGTGGTACAATTGTACATTCGCGACTTGGTAGGAAGCATTACCCGTCCGGTTAAAGAGTTAAAAGGGTTCCAGAAAGTGGCGCTGAAAGCAGGCGAAAGCAAAACGATCAGCTTCAACATTACCGAAAACGACCTAAAGTTTTACAACTCTGACTTAAAATTCGTTGCCGAACCCGGCGATTTTGAGGTGTTTATTGGTACAAATTCAAGAGATGTAAAAAAAGCAGCATTTACGCTGAAGTAGGTAAAACGCTGTATTCTACACTGCCCGAACGGACGGTCTGGCAGTGTAGAATTTTATGATTCACTCGTCATGCCTTAGCCCGTTAGCATATCCTTAAATTCGGTAATCCTTAGTTAACAGATTTCTCTCCCGATTAGAAAAAATTCGGCATTCGAAATGACGTAGAATGGGAATGTCGAAAACTAAACAATAGCCCGTCATATCGAAAACCGAGCCTCATCGTTGAGCTATCTCTCTCCCGTTAGCACATACTTAATCTGGTTGTAGCGTCCCGCTACGACCTTTAGTAAAGCCGACGATCCTTTGCTAACACCTGCCCACACGAGGAGGGGCATTCCAACTTTAGTTGCAAAAGGCTAAAGATCGAATGACGTTTTAAACAGACAATTCCTTGCAAAACACCTAACGTTTTCTATTTTTGTTCTATGAAAAATACTTTTCTAACCATTTTTTTGCTGATTACGGCATTTTTCTCAAACGCCCAGGATTTCAAAAAATACGATCGCGGAAGTTTCAATAAAGGACAAGATTCCATCAACTATAGAATTTTATTCCCCGAAAACTTTAATCCTGCACAGAAATATCCGGTCCTGTTTGTGCTTCACGGGCGTGGAGAAAGCGGAAACGACAATGAAAAGCAACTCACACATGGTGCCAAACTGTTTTTGAAGGACGAGGTGAGGAAAAACTTTCCCGCAATAGTCATTTTCCCTCAATGTTCTTCCGATAGCTACTGGGCAAATGTAAATATCACAACAAACGATAAGGGCAAACGCAACTTTAGCTTCGTTGAAGGCGGGAAGCCTACAAAAGCCATGCATGCCTTGCAGGGAATGGTAAAAGATTTTCTGAAGAAACCATTTGTAAATAAAGAACAAGTGTATGTCGGCGGCCTTTCAATGGGTGGCATGGGCACTTATGAACTATTAAGAAGACAACGCAAAACATTTGCTGCTGCCTTTGCCATTTGTGGCGGAGACAATACCAATAATATTCGCAAATATAAAACCGTTCCCCTTTGGATCTTTCATGGCGGGAAGGACGACATTGTAGATCCAGCCTATTCAATGGCCATCGCCGAACGCCTAAAAACGGTTGGCAGAGAAGTGAAATTTACCCTCTATCCTAACGCAAACCACAACAGCTGGGATAGCGCCTTTGCCGAGCCAGAACTGTTGCCCTGGCTATTTTCGCATAAGCGGGACTAAATTCGTTAGAAGATGCTACTTTGACCAGGTCCTGTAAATTTTACTTGCCATGGCATAGAACCGTTTTTGCTTGCTTTACTTCTGTTCCGGAACGAACGCTTCGTAATTATTGGCGGCTGCAGCTCCGCTCGCCCAAATGACCTGCCAGAAACGGAAACCCCAAAGGCCCAATTGCGAGGCCGGGGAGTGGCCATGGTGGCGGGATCGCTGAAAAGCGGATAGCTAAAAACACCAATTCTTTCGCCCATTCTCGGGGCTCCTTTTTATTAATCTTTCGCATTTCTGTCCGATTAAAGGATTTCCCCCCCTATTTCTTTACGATTTTACCCCTCCCCGCTCTGCCATAATCAATACTTTTGTTACCTGCATGCGTCATCATCCCTCCAGCATCGCATTTAAACAAATTATTTTCTAACCAAAAATTAAAATTGCTTATGACGCATTTTACGAACCTGAAAATGGATTGGTGCACTCGTCGCCTCAAATTTATTTTCATCATGTTGCTCACGTTGCCCATGCTGGCACTAGCGCAAACAAAAAAAATTACGGGAACAGTTAAAGATGCCAGCGGCCAAGGCATTCCTGGAGTAACCATATTAATTGAGGGTGGTGGCGCTAAAACTCAAACCGATAGTGATGGAAAGTTTGCCATTTCAGCCAAACCGGGCGACGTATTGGTAACGAAATACATCTCGTATGCCGATGCTCGAACAACGGTAGACGAGAGATCCAATTACAACCTAACTATTAAGGAAGAAGCAAATGACTTAAACGATGTGGTTGTGGTTGGTTACGGTACACAAAAGAGGGTAAACCTAACCGGATCCGTTTCTACCGTTAGCGCAGATAAAATTACCAATCGTCCAATAACCAACATGGCAACTGCCCTAGCTGGAACAGCGGCGGGTGTAAGCGTAACCCAGGGAAGGGGAAATCCAGGAGATGAGAGCGTGGCCATTAGGATACGTGGTGTAGGTTCTTTCAACAACAGTGATCCCTTGGTGTTAGTCGACGGTATCATTGCCGATATGACATCCTTAAATACTGACGACATAGAAAATGTGTCAATCTTAAAAGATGCAGCTTCTGCCGCTATTTACGGATCAAGAGCAGCAAACGGTGTAATTTTGGTAACAACCAAAAAAGGAAGAAAAAATGAATCGCCCAAAATAACCTTTAATAGTTTATTTGCACGCGAACAAGCCGTTACCGATCTTAAATTCATGGCAAACACCGCCGATTGGATGGAATTACACAACATCGCAAAACAAAATGCTAATCCAACTAGCACTTCGCCAGACTATTCGCCGGAGATCATCGCTGATTGGCGTGCTGCAAATACCAATCCGAACGGAACTTTCGTTCACCCCACAACAGGCCAAACGATTCCGAATTCGCTGGCATTTCCAAATACAGACTGGGCGCAAGTCCTTTTCCAGCCAGAATATTATCAGCGCCATGGATTATCAGTTAGTGGGGGTGGAAAAAACTCTACATATCTCATGTCGCTAGGTTATCAAAACAATCCGGGCACATTAAAAAACACAGGGCTTGAACGTTACAACATTCGAGTAAACTTGGAAACAAAAATCGCTGACTTTATCACTTTTGGTACGCAAACTTACGCCACCAGAGAGTTTAAAGAACCTGGCAGTACATCTATGACTTATCTCCTGCAGGCATTTCCAGGTCAAACACCTATCTATCAGGGAAAATATGGTGCGGGCGAAGCTGAAGGTACATCTAATGCAAATAACATCTTACAAAGTGCTGCAGCTACGGGCGGCATGAATAATAAAACAAATATTAACACTACTTGGTACCTGAATGCTGAAATTTGGAAAGGACTTAGTGCAGAAACGAGGTTTAACTATAACGAGTCGTCACGAGCAAATACAAACTACGCTCAAGATTTGCCGCTGTATAGTTTCCGAGAAAGCTTCGATGTACCCAAAGTAGGAATAGGAAATCTGAATCAGGCTACGACTTCGCGTTATTCGGAAGGGACTAGCAACTACACTGCTAATTTTCTATTGCGCTATGCAAACAAATTTGGCAAACATGATGTAAGCGGTTTAGCCGGCTACGAACAATATCGAACCAAGAACAGCGGATTTCGCCTTGCTGTGCGGGGCCTGCTAGATTGGACAGTAACAGACATCAATTCTGCATCGACATTTGAGAACTTTGGAACAGATCAAAATAAGATTGATGACGCATTATCAGAAAACGCTATTTTGTCCTATTTTGGTCGTGTAAATTATGCTTATGATAGCAAATACCTATTTGAGGCGAACTTCCGTTCCGATGCCTCTTCTAAATTTGCGCCAGGCCATCGGGGTAACCTTTTCCCTTCGTTTTCGGCTGGCTGGATAATAAGCAATGAGCCATTTTTTAATTCAACTAAAAAGCACGTTAACTATCTTAAAATCAAGGCATCTTACGGTAACTTAGGAAACAATATAAAAGGTAACTACGACTGGTTAACCTTATATAAAAAGGTAAATAACGTGTTTAATGAGCAGGTATCAAATGGCGTAATCCAGGCAACTTTTCAAAACCTGAACCTATCATGGGAAAAACTGACCACATATAATTTTGGATTTGAATCAAAGTTCTTAAATAATCGGTTAAGCCTTGAGGCAGAAGCCTATTATCGTTATACATCAGATATTTTAGCTGGCGCAGTCGTTTATCAAACGCTGGGTAGCACTAAAGCTCCTTTAATTAATAAAGCTTCCATGAGCAACAAAGGTATTGACCTTAACCTTGGCTGGAATGATCGCGCTGGGGAATTTAGCTACGGGATTAATGTTAACCTGAATTACAATACCAACAAGGTTACCAAGCTGGAGGGAGCGCTTAAATACGAGCGAGATCCTTCAACGCTTGATGTGTTTGGCAACCCTACTTTACGATATACTAATTTGGCAGATGTATCAACGCCGGGCGGAGCAAAAACTGATGATCAAAATACCCGTCGCGTAGAAGGAAAAATGTTTGACGAGTATTTTCTGCGCCGCCCTTATTCCGGAGCTGGGTCTTATACCAATGCCGACGGATCTGTAAACCCTAACGGGGGGCCGAAAGATGGTATGATACGCACCAAAGCTGATTTGGATTGGGTGAAATCCATGATAGCCGCAGGATATTCTTTCAACAATAATACTGTAGGCTCTGGCGCAGCGAACATTTGGTACGGGCAAATGATTATGGCTGATGTGAACGGTGATGGCAAATATGGAAATGATGACGATCGCGAATTTACTGGAAAATCGCAAGCGCCCAAATTCAGTTTTGGTTTAAACTTAACTGCCGCTTGGAAAGGCATTGATTTAAATATGCTGTGGGCAGGTAGATTAGGGTCATACTTTTATATCAATGATAGGGGTGCCAATAGCTCTATTTTAGCTAACACTGCGGATCAGCTACCGGGAGATGCATGGAGTAAATACTATTTTTACGATGCTGTTAAAGCCCATACCGATGCTAACTACGACCCAGCAACAGACCCTAATGCAAAAATTAATGCAAAGTATCCTCGCTTGCTTTCTTCTCCGTCGATAACTCCAGCAAATACGCTTTATCTGAGCAACGCATCATACGCGAAATTAAAGTCTTTACAAATTGGGTATACCCTACCAAAACGTTGGGTAAATCGTGCTAAGATTGCCAATTTACGGGTATTTGTGACTGGTGAAAACCTGATCACAATTAAGGATAAAGACTTTCAAGGAGTTGATCCTGAATTGGGTGGTGGTATCATCATTTACCCTATTGCACAGCTATATTCAGCAGGCATAACACTTACTTTCTAGTTAAAAACTAAATAATATTCAGATGAAAAATAAAATATTCTTAATGGCGATTGTAGGCATGTTAGCCTGTACATCGTCATGCAAAAAAGCACTTGAGCTATATACTGCCGATCAGATCACGTCGAACATTATGTGGACGACCGAAAATTTGGTAGATCAGGGTGTGATTGGAGTTTATTACTCGTTACAACGCCCGGTAAATAGCAGCGGTATTGTTGGAGAGTCTTTACAAATTGGCTACTACGGCTATGAAGCTTATGGCATGAATCCTAATAATTCTACTTTTTCTTTTCAATGGAAATGGTTATTTGATGGTATACACCGTGCTAATGATGCCATCGTAAACATCCCGAATGCCCCTATAAACGACGAAAAGAAGCGGCGTTTATTGGCAGAATGTAAAGTACTTCGTGCGTTTTTCTATATGCGCTTAAACGAGCTATATGGCAGAGATGGTTTGGGGGTACCCATTTATGCCGTACCGATTGCACCGTCTGAAGCAAACAAGGGCCAAAGTCCTGAAGCTGAAGTTTGGGCGTTTATCATCCAAGATCTGACTGATGCCATCAACGAAGCGGCATTGCCCAATAACCAGATCCAGGGCCAAGGCAGAATGAGCAAAGGCGCAGCTTATGCGCTAAGAGGTCGGTCTTATTTATTATCAAAAAAATACGACCTAGCAGTTGCCGATTTTGCCAAAGTAGGCGAAATGGGTTATAGTCTCTTCCCAAATTACAAGCAATTGTTTAAGCTAGCCAATGAGCGTTGTCAGGAAATGATATTAAGCGTACAATATATCGAAGACCCTAGTGGATATGGCAGTAGGTTACAAAAATTTTGTGCTGCAAATCAACAGGGATCGAAAGACAGCCGTGGTTGTTGGACCGATTTACAGGTAACACCTGCATTGGTAAACCTTTACGAGGTAGTTGTAGATGCCAATACCGTTAAACCATTCGATTGGGCAGATTTTATTCCAGAATGGAATGCTGTTAGCGCATCTGGAACGCCCAACCGAAAAGTATTTTTTCTTCGAGATAGAAAAGTAAACGGGGCAGACATCCACGCCAGCATTTCTAACAGTATAAATACTGAGCTAAACAAAATACCAACGGCAAAAGACCTGTATTTGGCCGAAGGCAATGAAGCTCGGTTAAAAAGAGCCTACCAAAATAGAGATCCTCGCTTAGCTTACAATGTAATTACCCCTTATGCAGATTTTCAAGGAGTAAACAGTAACTCTACTGCAGAAGGTATGTACACTTTCAGGTATCCGGTACCCGCGGCATACTATTTTGATCAATCCAGTGCAGAGCCAAACTTGAATAAAAATCTACCTAGCACGTATTTCACTACTGGAAATGCAGGCAATAGAAACGAATTCAAGTACATTCACCGTAAGTTTGTTGGCGAAGGATTAGAGTTTGCCCGTCGTCAGGATAATCCGATAGATGAACCTATCATTCGATATGCAGATGTGGTATTAATGTGGGCGGAAGCCCTAGTTGAGATGGGCAACCTTTCTGGTGCAATGGCTCAAGTAAAACGTGTGAGAGATCGTGCAGGAATCATTACTATGCCATCATCTTTTTCTAGCCAAACAACTGCACGCAATTATGTGCGTGATGAACGTCGACGTGAGTTTGTAGGGGAAGGCGTAAACTTTTTTGACGAAATGCGTTGGAAAACCTTAAAGGAAACCAAGTTTAGTGAAAAATTTGCACAACCAGTTTGGGGAGGTACAGGAGGTACAGAAAGCACCGGTGGAACCACTTATGAGTGGATAGGCGATTTTTGGTACACTTGGCCAGTTCCTAAAGCAGAAATTGAATTAAATAAAAATCTAAAACCGACACCTGGTTGGGTTTATTAGAATAGCAACTTTAAAACAAAACCCCAATTGGTAAATACAAAATCAAATGAAAGCAAAAGCCCGATCGTAAAAATCGGGCTTTGCTTTTATAGAAATTCGTTTAGTTAACTGCTAACTGAAAACTGATCCGTTACTCAGCCATATTGTGATAAACCGCCTGCACATCATCATCCTCTTCCAACTTATCAATCAATTTCAACACATCGGCAGCTTGCTCTTCAGTTACTTCGTGATGCGATAAGGCGATCCGCTCCAACTTTGAGCTTTTTAATTCAATACCCTTTTCCTCCAGTGCTTTTTGTAACGAACCGAAGTTTTCAAAAGCGCCTTGCGCAACTACAATATCATTGCCTTCCTCATCGGCTTCTACATAAAGTTCTTCCAAGCCAGCGTCGATTAATTCAAACTCTAATTCTTCTAAGTCGAGATCTTCGGCTGGAGTAAACCGGAAGACAGATTTACGACTAAAAATGAAATCCAACGAGCCTGTCTTACCCAAAGAACCATCGGTTTTGTTAAAATAACTACGAACGTTGGCAACAGTACGGTTTGTATTGTCGGTAGCGGTTTCTATTAAAACGGCTACTCCGTGAGGCGCATAACCTTCGTAAACGATTTCTTCATAATTGGCCATCGATTTATCCGAAGCACGCTTAATTGCAGCTTCAACCCGATCTTTAGGCATGTTAACAGCCTTTGCGTTTTGTATTGCAGTTCGCAAACGAGAGTTGGTTTCAGGATGAGGTCCCGATTCCTTAACCGCCATTACAATATCCTTACCAATACGCGTAAACTGAACCGCCATTTTGGCCCAACGCTTAAATTTTCTTTCTTTTCTAAATTCGAATGCTCTTCCCATTTTATAGTATTGAAATATAAGATATGAGATATGAAATGTAAAACTTTACACCCTAACCTTCAAATCCTCCACCTTTATAGTGTTTTTTCTTTAATTTTGATTGTAGCCATTTTTCCATCAAGTTGATTATACTCCTTCCTGCCGCAGGCAAGGAGTATAAGATTAAACAACCACATGATTAAACTGGCTATTTTTCTCGCTTTACTCTTTCGGATTTAACCCTCTACCTTATTTCGCTTTAGTCTTTAAGTTTTCACCTCCCAACTCAGGTCTCAAAACTCCCAACTCCAAACTCCCAACTATTTCCTCAAGTTATTCAACATATCCATCGTTAGTTTCGATAAATCGAACTCAGGTTTCCAGCCCCAATCTTTCGCTGCATAACTATCATCAATAGAGCGGGGCCAACTGTTGGCAATTTGCTGGCGAGGATCATTGTCGGCGTAAGTTAACGTAAAATCTGGAATATGTTTCCTGATTTCTGCTGCCAAAACCTCGGGCGTAAAACTCACACCGGCGAAATTATAACTGCTTCTCACCGAGATTTGATCTGCAGGCGCATCCATCAACTCAATTGTACCGCGAATGGCATCCTCCATATACATCATCGGCAACTCGGTTTCCGCATTCAAAAAGCTCTGGTAACTTCCTTTTTTCAAAGCCTCGTGAAAAATATGGATTGCATAATCTGTAGTTCCGCCACCTGGCGCAGCTTTCCAGCTAATTAAGCCCGGGTATCGAATGCTCCGTACATCGAGCCCGTATTTTTGATGATAATATTCGCACCAACGCTCGCCTGCCAATTTACTTATCCCATAAACCGTATTCGGGTCCATGATGCAATATTGTGATGTTTGATCTTTCGGGGAATTTGGCCCAAAAACCGCGATGGAGCTTGGCCAGTAAACCTTTGCCACATGATATTCTAAAGCCAGATCCAGCACATTTAAAAGGCCGTTCATATTTAAATCCCAGGCCAGTTTAGGGTTTTGTTCGCCGGTTGCAGACAGTAACGCGGCCAAAAGATAAACCTGCGTAGGTTTATACTTCTTAAAAATCCCGTTAATCATCTCCTTATCCAATACATTCACAAACTCGAAAGGAGCCGAATTTTTGATATCGTAATCTGGTCGGCGAATATCGCAGGCAACTACATTGTCATCGCCATATATCTTACGTAACATCGTAACCAGTTCGGTACCGATTTGGCCATTTGAGCCTAAAACAATTATTTTTTCCTGCATCGTATAAAGAATTTGGCAAAGGTAAAAAATTGAGGTAAAAGGCAAATATAATATTTAAACTATTGTTTATATTTAAACAAATTCAGCTATCTTTAGGCTGAAGCTTTTCAGTTGGATAAACAGGTGGTGAAACTACTTCAAAATTTGCAAAAAACCCATGTTTGGTAATGGTGGATTCGACGACTGCCATCCGCCTACTAAATGTACTTTTTACACGAAGTGTTTTGCCAAAAAAAACTACGCCAGAACCTTCTCTAACCAAATAAACCGATTCTATTTAGAATGAATCTACTTAGTAACAATCACATTGCAGATGTTAATTTAGCATATTAACCACGATTTTTATGCTTTAAATTTTATAATATTACACCTTAACACATTAATGTAACCAAATTAAAAAATCATAAAACGATGCACAGAAGAGAAGCACTTAAAAACGTTGCATTCTTGCTTGGAGGAGCCATCTCGGCAAGTACAATGGGCGTTTTATTTGAAAGTTTTACGCTCCCCGAAAATGAAAAGAACTCGGTGTCGTTTGCGCTGGGCGATGAAAAGATTTTTGCCGAATTTGCTGATGTTATTGTTCCCACAACAAAATCTTCTGCGGGTGCAAAAGCAGCCGGATTGGGCAAGTTTATCCCAATGATGATGCAAGATTGCTATCCTCGCGAAATGCAATACTCCTTTGCAAAAGGTTTCAGAGAACTTCAGGAAAAAGCAAAAAAAGATTTCGGAAAAAACTACCTATCACTAACCGTTCCCGAACGCACTAAGTTAATGGTCGACCTCAGATTGATGGCCATTGCACAAAAAGAAACCAAAGCGGAGGAAAACAAAGACCTGGTTTACTTTTTTGTTACTGCCCGCGATTTAACCTTGCTTGGCTATTACGCCTCAGAGATAGGATGCACCAAAGCCCGTGAGTACGTTCTCATTCCCGGCCGATATGACGGAAATGCAAAACTGAAACCCGGTCAACGCTCGTGGGCAACCTAATTTCCAAAACTAGACAACAAAACATCATGAATTTAAATACAAATTTAAAAGACGAAAATACTTACGATGCTATTGTTATAGGATCGGGGATTAGTGGCGGCTGGGCTGCAAAAGAACTTACCGAAAAGGGTTTACGTGTTTTAATGCTCGAAAGAGGAATGAACATTGAGCACATAACCGGTTACGAAAATGCCATGAAAAGCCCCTGGGAATTTAAACATGCAGGACGATTAACCGAAGAACAAAAACGTACGCACCCCGTACAAAAAAGAGATTACCCTTACCAGGAAGCTAACGAAAAATGGTGGGTAAATGATTTGGAGTGCCCTTACACCGAAGATAAACGCTTCGATTGGTACCGCGGTTTCCATGTGGGCGGTAAATCGCTGATGTGGGGACGACAAAGCTACCGTTATGGCGAACAAAACTTTGAAGATAACGCCAAAGACGGTCACGGTGCCGATTGGCCTATTCGTTACGCCGACCTTGCGCCCTGGTACGATTATGCTGAGCGTTTTGCCGGCATCAGCGGGTCGCAAGAAAACTGGCCGCTTTGTCCTGATGGACAATTTCTGCCTCCAATGGATTTAAACATTGTAGAAAAATCAGTTAAGGCCCGTATCGAAGAGCACTATAAAAAGGAACGTATCATGATGATTGGCCGCGTGGCCAATTTGACTGTTCCACACAAGGGCCGCGGGAACTGCCAGTACAGAAATTTATGCAGCCGCGGATGTCCGTTTGGCGCTTATTTTAGTACCCAATCTTCTACCCTGCCTGCAGCAATGGCCACCAAGCGCTTAACGTTGAGGCCGTATTCTATCGTTAACCATATTATTTACGATAAGGACACTAAAAAGGCAAAAGGTGTAATGGTTATCGATGCAGAAACCAACAAAACAATGGAGTTTTATGCTAAAATCGTTTTCGTTAACGGATCAACATTAGGCTCTACCTTTGTATTGTTAAACTCAACTTCCGAGGCACATCCAAACGGTTTAGGTAATGGAAGCGGCCAGTTGGGACATAACTTAATGGATCACCATTTCCGTTGTGGCGCATCCGGCGAAGCCGAAGGCTTTGAAGACAAATACACTTACGGTCGTCGTGCCAACGGAATCTATATTCCTCGTTATCAGAATGTTGGTAACGACAAACGCGATTATTTACGCGGCTTCGGCTACCAGGGTGGCGCAAGCCGTTCCAACTGGCAAAGCGATGTTGCCGAGTTATCTTTCGGTGCTGGCTTAAAAGAAAAAATGACCAAGCCCGGAAAATGGAGCATGGGATTGGGCGGTTTCGGAGAAATGTTGCCTTATTACGAAAACAAGGTTTACATTGATCACAGCAAAAAAGACAAATGGGGACAGCCCGTATTGGCAATCGATTGCGAATACAAAGAGAATGAGAAGAAGATGCGTGTGGATATGATGAACGATGCCGCAGAAATGCTGGAAAAAGCAGGCATGAAAAACATCAGAACATACGATAACGGCTGTTATCCCGGCATGGCCATCCACGAAATGGGTACTGCCAGAATGGGTAACGATCCAAAAACTTCGGTACTTAACAAATGGAACCAGATGCATGAGGTAAATAATGTTTTCGTAACCGATGGATCGTGCATGCCTTCAATCGCCTGTCAAAATCCTTCGTTAACATTTATGGCTTTAACTGCCCGGGCATGTGATTATGCCGTAAAAGAATTAAAGAAAAACAATATTTAAGAAAGGTAGAGAGGTAGAAAGGTAGAGGGTCAAAGACTAAAGCTGAAAGCTGAAAGACTAAAACTGAAAGGCTAAAGATTAAAGTTTAGGACTAATAACTCTGTACTAAATACCAAAGATTCAATTCTTTAACATTAACTATAAACTTAAATAAATCACAGGCCTAAAAGTCCTCCCCTCTGGGGAGGATTTAGGTGGGGCTTTAATATATGAGAAGAAAACTAAGAATGGGCATGATAGGCGGTGGAAAAGACGCCTTTATTGGTGCCGTACATCGTTTAGCTGCAAATATGGATGGCTTGATCGAACTTAGCGCAGGCGCTTTGAGCGTCCATCCAGATGTAGCCTACGAATCGGGTAAATTGCTGTTTTTGCCCGAAGAAAGGATTTATAAAAGTTATGAGGAGATGCTTTCAAAAGAAAGCGAACTCCCAGCTGATGAGCGAATAGATTTCGTAACCATTGTTACACCCAACTTTGCTCACTTTGCGCCCGCAATGCTGGCTTTGGATAAAGGTTTTAACGTGGTTATCGAAAAACCGATAACGTTAACACTCGACGAGGCAAAACAATTGAAGGCTAAAGTAGAAGAAACCGGCTTAACGCTATGTTTAACCCATACTTACTCAGGTTATCCAATGGTAAAACAAGCCCGCCAAATGGTGAGCGACGGCGCATTGGGTGCGATCAGAAAAATTATCGTCGAATATCCGCAGGGTTGGCTGAGCAAATTATCAGAACGAGAAGGGAACGCACAGGCTGCCTGGCGTACCGATCCATCGAAAACCGGAAAAAGTGGTAGCATGGGAGACATTGGAACGCATGCGGCACACCTTGCAGAATATATTTCTGGCCTAAAAATTACCAAGGTCTGCGCCGATTTAAATATTGTTGTTCCCGGAAGGGCTATCGACGATGACGGAAACGTATTGCTAAAATTCGACAATGAATCAAACGGTGTTTTAATTGCCTCACAAATTGCTGCAGGAGAAGAAAATGCACTAAAAATTAAAGTGTATGGCGAAAAAGGCGGCATGGAATGGCACCAGATGGAGCCAAATACCCTTATCGTGAAATGGTTAGATGAACCTGCCCAGATTTACAGAACTGGTAACGGCTATATGAGCAGTGTTGCGCAACATAACACCCGCACGCCAGGCGGCCACCCAGAAGGATACCTGGAAGCGTTTGCAAATATTTACCGAAACTTCGCCTTAACCGTTGATGCCAAACTCAATAATGAACAACCCACAATAGAAATGCTCGATTTTCCCGGCGTTGAAGATGGCATAAGAGGCATGGCATTCATCGAAAACGTTGTGGCATCAAGTCAATCAGATCAAAAATGGACAGATTATAAAATTTAACCAGTTATAATGACTACATTAAAAGGACCAGCAGTTTTTCTTGCGCAATTTATTAGCGATGAAGCGCCCTTTAATTCACTCGATAGTATTTGTGAGTGGGCAGCTGGATTGGGTTTTAAAGGCATCCAAATGCCAACGCTCGATACCCGATTTATCGATCTTCAAAAGGCGGCAGAAAGCAAAACCTATGCCGATGAGCTTAAAGGCAAAATCGCCGCTTACGGATTAGAAATTACAGAACTTTCTACCCACCTTCAAGGTCAGTTGGTTGCCGTTCATCCCGCTTATGATGATTTATTCGACGCCTTTGCCCCTAAAGAACTGCATAAAAACCCAAAGGTAAGAACCGAATGGGCCGTTCAACAAATGAAATATGCAGCAAAGGCCTCCCAAAATCTTGGCTTAAACGCCCATGCTACATTTAGCGGTTCGTTGCTTTGGCAGTACTTTCATCCCTGGCCGCAACGTCCTGCCGGATTAGTTGAAGAAGGTTTTGCTGAATTGGCAAAACGATGGATGCCGATTTTAAATGAGTTTGACAACTGCGGCGTAGATGTTTGTTATGAGATCCATCCGGGCGAGGATTTATTTGATGGCGAAACTTACGAAATGTTCCTGGCAGCAGTAAACAACCACCCGCGTGCCTGTTTGTTGTACGATCCATCGCACTTTGTTCTCCAACAGTTGGATTACATTCAATACATCGATTTCTATCACGAACGGATTAAAGCTTTCCACGTAAAAGACGCTGAATTTAACCCAACAGGCAAACAAGGCACATTTGGAGGCTACCAAAGTTGGGCCAACAGAGCCGGAAGGTATCGCTCTCCGGGTGACGGACAGGTCGACTTTAGAACCATTTTTAGTAAGCTGGCTCAATACGACTTTAAAGGTTGGGCCGTTATGGAATGGGAGTGTTGCATTAAAAACCAGGAAGACGGTGCCCGCGAAGGTGCCGAATTTATCAAAAAACACATTATTAATGTAACTGAAAAAGCTTTCGACGATTTTGCAGCGTCGGGCAGCGACAGCGCTTTCAATAAAAAAATATTAGGTTTATAACATTAACAAAAATCTGCGTAAGTAATTATCTTAATACGCAAAATTAACATCATCAATAACAAAACATACACAATGAAAAGAACATCATTTTTAATTTTAGGACTCGTAGTCATATTCATGGCCTCATTCTGCACAGCAGATTCATCAAAAGAAAACGAAAATAACGCAACGGCAACATCGGCGACAGTACCGGCAACAGCAGAAACTACCAAAACAGCAACGCCAGCAGCTACGCAAACCGCAGAGCAACCATCGGCGACAAAAGAAACTGAAACAGCACCTGTAAAGCCAACCGAGGCGGCACCGGTAGAAGCAGAATCAGCAAAGGCAGCGCCAGTAGCACCATCGGCTAGCACCACAGCATTACAAGTGACCGCCGGCGAAAAACTGATCAATAAATCTGACTGTATTGGCTGCCACAACAAAGTGAACAAAATTATCGGCCCTGCTTATATGGACATTGCCAAAAAATATCCCGCAACCGAAAAGAACATCAATTATTTATCTGATAAAATTATCAAAGGCGGATCAGGCGTTTGGGGTACAATGCCAATGACTGCGCATGCCACGCTTAAAAAAGACGATGCCAAATTAATGGTAAAATACATTCTATCATTAAAGAAAAAATAATAGCACCCTAAAGAAAGACCAAAAATATAGTCACATCCCATTAGCAAATCGATTTACTGAATATGAAAACAGAGCAAAACAATAAGAACACGAGTAACCGCCGTGATTTTATTAAGACTTCAGCCATTGCCGCTGCAGCATTTATGATTGTACCTCGCCACGTTTTGGGTGGCCCGGGATACCTGGCCCCTAGCGATCGTTTACTTGTTGCAGGTATCGGCGTAGGCGGAAAAGGCGAAAGTGATCTGAATATGTTTTACAAAAGCGGAAAGGCAGATATTGCTTTTTTATGTGATGTAGACGATCGCCGTGCAGCAAATAGCGTAAAAGCTTTCCCGAAAGCCAAATACTATAAAGACTGGCGGGAAATGTTGGACAAGGAACACAAAAATTTCGACGCCGTTTCGGTGTCCACTCCCGATCATAACCACGCCATACAAGCACTTGCCGCCATGCAGTTAGGCAAACATGTATACGTTCAAAAACCATTAACCCACGATATATACGAAGCACGTATTTTAACTGCTGCGGCAAAAAAATATAAAGTAGTGACCCAAATGGGTAATCAAGGTGCTTCAAACGACGGTCCCCGTCAGATGAAAGAATGGTATGAAGCCGGTTTAATCGGCGATGTGCATACCGTTTACGCATGGACCAATCGTCCGGTTTGGCCACAAGGCATTCCCTGGCCAGATAAAAAAGCAGAGATTCCAAAAGAATTAGATTGGAATTTATGGTTGGGAACTGCGCCTGAAAAAGATTATGTAGACAAATTGGTTCCATTTAACTGGCGTGGCTGGTGGGATTACGGAACCGGCGCACTTGGCGATATGGGCTGCCATTTAATTGAGGCTCCGTTTAGTGTGTTGAATTTAAAATATGCCAAAGAAGTTGAGGCAAGTGTGGGTTCGGTATATGTAGATGAGTTTAAACGTGGGTATTTTCCAGAAAGTTGCCCTCCATCAAGTCACGTAACCCTGAAATTCCCAAAAACCAGCAAAACAAAAGGCGATGTGACCTTACATTGGATGGACGGCGGTATACAACCCGAACGCCCGGAAGAGTTAGAAGCTAACGAGACTTTTGGCGATGGTGGAAATGGAACCTTGTTTATTGGTACCAAAGGGAAAATGATGTCTGAAACCTACAGCGCAAACCCTAAATTGTTGCCGTTAAGCCGAAACAAGGATATTAAAGTGGCTCCAAAATATGCACGCGTACCCGAGGGCGCAAACGGCCATTACAAACAATGGGTAGAAGCTGCAATTGCTGGTTATGGCAAACAAGAGGTAAGTTCGCCTTTCGAAATTGCTGGTCCGCTAACCGAAGCATTATTAATGGCCAACCTGGCAATAAGAAGTTTCGATATTCAGAAAACAGTGAATGGCAAAACCAGCTATCCAGGAAGGTACACCAAAATGCTTTGGGATAACGACAACATGAAAGTAACCAACTTTGATGAAGCAAACCAGTTTGTAAAACGCGAATACCGTAAAGGCTGGAACAATTTAACACTCTAAAAGCAAAAAATCGTCAATTGCGAGGAACGAAGAATCTACTGACATTGCTTCGTTTCTCGCAATGACGACAACTTATAAAAACATGAAAAAAATCTTCCTTTCTGCCTGTATATTACTTGCAGTAACCCAAATATCAAAAGCACAAAAAGGCTTTAAGCCATTATTTGATGGCAAAACAACAACTGGCTGGCACACTTATAACAAAACTGGCGTTGGCAGTGCCTGGCAAGTTCAGGATGGCGCATTACACCTGGATTTAGCTACTAAAGGTAAAGATGGCGGTGGCGATTTAGTAACCGATAAGGAGTACGGCAACTTCCACTTAAAATACGATTGGAAAGTAGCTCCCAAAGCAAATAGCGGCTTAATATTCTACGTTCATGAAGATCCTCAATACCACGCGACATATTCTACAGGGTTAGAAATGCAGGTAATTGACAACGATGGACACCCAGATGGCAAATTTCCAAAACATCGTGCCGGCGACCTGTACGATTTGGTTAAAAGCGCTTCGGAACCTGTTAAACCAGTAGGCGAATGGAATAAAGCAGAAATAATAAGTAAAAATGGTAAATTAACCTTAATTTTAAATGGTGTTACCGTTGTTAAAACTACGCTTTGGGATGAGAACTGGAAAAGTATTGTAGCAAACAGCAAATTTGCAACCTGGAAAGATTGGGGCGCATTTAAAACCGGCAAAATTGCGCTTCAAGATCATGGCGACGAAGTGTGGTACAAGAATATATCAATAAAAGAACTATAAAAAAGGTAGAGGGGTAGAAAGGTTGAGGGTAAAGGGTTTTCTTTCCAACGCAAATGCCTTAAAGCTTTTAAAATTTGCACTACAAACCCTACACCCTTTAAGCCTTAAAATAAACCACAAGCCCAAAAGTCCTCCCCTCTGGGGAGGATTTAGGTGGGGCTCTAAAAACCATATATAAACCAAATGAATACCATCACTCGTTTTAAACTCTCATCCATGATGTTCCTCGAATTTTTTATCTGGGGCGCATGGTTCGTAACACTAGGTACCTTTCTGGGGAAAAATCTGTTAGCCAATGATGTTCAGATCGGTTCGGCCTATAGCACACAGTCGCTCGGTGCCATCATCGCACCCTTTATTATCGGTTTAATTGCAGATAAGTTTTTCTCTGCACAAAAAGTACTGGGCATTTTACATTTAGTTGGCGGCGTATTACTTTGGGTGGCAGGAACATCGCTGAATTTCGAAGCATTTTTCCCATTCATTTTGGGATACATGATCGCTTTTATGCCCACCCTTGCACTAGTCAATTCCATATCGTTTAAACAGCTTAAAGATCCCGGCAAGGAATTTCCATCTATACGTGTTTTTGGAACCATTGGTTGGATCATTGCCGGATTGGTAATTGGATGGTTGAACTGGGAACAATCTGGAAACCTTGTTTTGACGTTCAAAATGGCCTCTGTTGCCTCCATCGCGTTAGGTGTACTCAGCTTCTTTTTACCGCATACCCCTCCGGTAAAGAAAGGTGAAAAAACCTCTATCCGCGATATTTTGGGCTTAGATGCCCTTGGCTTACTTAAAAACAAGTCGTTCTTGTTATTTTTCATCGCATCAATTGCAATCTGTATTCCTTTGGCTTTTTATTATAATTTCACCAATCCATTTCTTAATGAAGTGGGAATGAAAAAAGCAGCAGGTGTGCAGGCTTTAGGTCAGGTTTCTGAAACCTTGTTCATGTTATTAATGCCGTTGTTTTTTGCTCGTCTTGGCGTAAAAAAAATGCTGGCAATAGGTATGATAGCGTGGGTTGTTAGGTATGTATTCTTTGCATTTGGTAACGCCGAAAGCAACTATTGGATGCTAATCGGTGGAATTATTCTCCACGGAATTTGTTACGATTTCTTCTTTGTTACAGGCCAGATTTATACAGATAGGCTTGCGGGAGAAAAATTTAAAAGTGCCGCTCAAGGCTTTATTACCCTGGCAACTTACGGCGTTGGTATGCTAATCGGCTCGATAATTTCGGGCATGGTTGTAAACAAATACGCTGTTCCGGGAACTCACGACTGGCACACCATTTGGTTAATTCCTGCGGGCATTGCCGGTGTTGTGGCGCTATTTTTCATCCTGTTTTTTAAAGATAGAAATGTAGCCCAAACCCAAATTCAGGCAGAAACACAGCAGCGATAACAACCAAAACAGATAAGCAGGTTTTAGACCTGCTTATCTGTTTAAAATCTAATATATGCTTACAAGAAGAAATTTTTTATTAAGCGGCAGCATGGCTGCGGCCGCTGCACTTTTGGTACCATCGTTTGCCTGCATGGGCAGTAAAAAGAATGTCGGTCTGCAACTTTACTCCCTACGCGATGAATTGCCTAAAGATGTTAAAGGAACGATTGAAAAAGTGGCAAAAGCTGGTTTTAATCAGGTAGAAGCTTATGGCTTTTCTATTAAAGATCAGTTTTGGGGTCTTGATCCTGTAAAGTTCAAACAGCTTTTAGATGATAACGGGTTATATGCGCCAAGTGGACACTATGGATTAACCGACTATTTATCAACTGGTGATCAAGCCGAATTAGAAGAAGCAATTGTTGCTGCCAAAATGTTGGGAAGCGAATATATAACCATTCCCTGGCTTAATGAAGAGATCAGAAAAACTGCCGACGATTATAAAAAGGTTGCTGAAAAAATAAATGTGGCCGGTCAGGAATGCAAAAAAGCAGGACTGAAATTAGCCTACCATAATCATAACTTTGAATTCGAAAAGCAGGGCGAAACCAGCGGATATGAGATCCTTTTGGCAGAAACAGATAAAAATCTGGTCAATTTCGAACTGGATTTATATTGGGTGGTACGTGCCGGGCACGATCCGATAAAACTATTTAAAGAAAACCCAGGTCGTTTTACCATGTGGCACGTGAAGGACATGGATAAGGCCAATCCAGATTTAAATGCTGAAGTAGGAACTGGATCAATCGATTTTAAACCGATTTTTGCTGAGGCCAAACTTTCGGGCATGAAGTATTTTTTTGTTGAGCACGAAACCAATTATAAGCCAAACCCGGTTGCATCGGTTACCGCAAGCTGCGCTTATATCAAAAAGGAATTAATTTAAACGTTGTAGCTATGAATTCAAGAAGAACTTTTTTAAAGCAGGCTGGGTTAGCAGCAAGTGCTACTCTGCTTATTCCATCTTTTGCTTTTAATAAAGCAAATAAAAATGTGGGCCTGCAGTTGTACACACTTCGAGATCTTTTACCCAAAGATGTAAATGGCGTGATCGAAAAAGTGGCCGGGGCAGGCTATAAAGAAGTAGAAACTTATGGTTTCGCTAACGGAAAGTTCTGGAATTTATCTATAAAGGAGTTTAAGACGTTACTTGATGCCAACGGATTAAAAGCACCAAGTGGCCATTACGGGATGGACGAGTTTGCAAAAACCGGTAAAACCGATAAGCTTAAGGCAGATATCGATTCTTGTGCAGCAATTGGTGGAAAGTATTTCACCATCGCTGGGGCACATGTCGACATGAGCAAGGGTGCGGATGGTTTCAAAAAAACAGCATCCGACTTTAACAAAGTTGCCGAAATAGCCAAACAATCGGGTTTAAAGTTTGCCTACCATAACCACGATTTCGAATTCAAAAAACTCGATAATCTTACAGGGTACGATCTTTATCTTCAGGAAACGGATAAAAACCTGGTTAATTTCGAAATGGATTTGTATTGGGTGGTGCGCTCTGGCAACGATCCGCTTGCTTTCTTTAAAAAATACCCCGGGCGTTTCCCAATGTGGCATGTTAAGGATATGGATAAAACCAAGCCAGAACTGAATACCGAAGTTGGGAAAGGTTCCATAGATTTTAAATCGATCTTTGCGGGAGCCAAACTGGCGGGAATGCAACACTTCTTTGTAGAGCACGAAAATAACTATCAACCCGACCCAATCGGATCGATAAAAACAAGCTGCGATTATATAAAGGCGAATTTGGTTTAGTATATGCCGTCATTCTGACGAAGGAAGACCTGCGAAACAAGCGTGAGTACCGCTAAAAAACAGCGCTTACCATGAATAATCTCTAACCGATTATCACGGGAATCCAAATTTCCAGCTACGCTCACAATTTTGGTTTGTGGTCTCATTGACGCTAGCATTCCGTAGCTTGGGGGTTCTTCACTAGGTTCAGAATGACAGTACGCCTAATTCAACTTTGCTGCCAGCACACAAGTATTCCTAAAGCGCTTCGCAGTTCCATTTAAATCGAAAACGTCAAATAGGATAACATAAATCCCCTCCTGCTTTTTGCCCGTTTTCATTTAAGCCGTCCCAGGTTAACCTTCCTTTTGTACCAATGGTTTGATTTTTTAGCAACCTGCGGATCAATACTCCTTTGTCTGAAAATACATTAACCGTGGCCAAATTTGCATTTTCAGCAACCTGATAATCCAAATTCATCACATCTTCAAAGCCATCGCCGTCAGGCGAAAAAGTTTTAGCTGCTATCTCGACAAAATCTACATCACCATTGGGTTCTTGTGAGTTTTTATACGTTGGCGTTGCGAAACCAACAGAAGCCGCAGCCGACTTAAAATTTCCAACATCGTTGGCGCCTTTCAAAAAGGAAACACGCTCGAGCGAAACACCGTCCGCATTCTGCAGCAAGGGCATTTTCATTTTGTCAGTGTAATCAAAACGATCAATCATTAAACTTCCACTCAACAATATCACCGTTCCCTTGTCATTATTGTAAACGGGCAAAGTCTTTAACTGAATAAAATGATCTGGATTTTCGCAAAAGTAATTGGACTGAATACTTAAGGTATTTGTACTAATCACCCAATAGCTTTTCGATTCAATAAGCATGCTTTTGGTCGACAATACGTTAATGTTTGCGGGCGCACCAGCCGAATCGGCATTCGCCAGTTGCAAGTCCTTCATATCGAGAACATGATCGGTGTTATTATAAATCTCTACGAAATCTACACTGCCAGCTTTAGGGTTAAACAGCACCTCAGAAATGAGCATATCGTGGACGCCGATTTTCTTCGCGATAAATAATTTGGCCGAATTGGCAGCCGGGCTTACTGGATTACCAGCGCAATCGGTAACATTGCCAACCGTTAAAGTATGTTCAACACCTCTCGCAAATGGTGCCGCAAACTTAAGTGTAACGACCTCGAAACCCTGTAATTTAACACTTGCAGATGATGGATTGCCAATTCCATTGTTCATTACATAATGATCCGGTTGCGCCGCAGATAAACTATCTACGGGCTTAGAAAATTCTACTTCAATCGTAACGCTATCAATTATCGTTGCTGATAACAGCTTCGGAACCGCTGTACTTATTTGTGATCGATAAACTGAATTTTGTTTCCCCGGTGTGCCCCCGGCTGCATCGGTAGAAGCCGACCAGTTTTGTATTCCCCGGCAAATGTTTTTTGGATCAATAAGCTCCAGAGAGAAACCACCCTTTTTCTTCACATCATCCTTATACCAGCTATCAAAATAAGCAACTTTGTCAATTACTCGCCCCGTATGATCACTTAATGTAAGGATATCCTTATCGTTGTTTAAGCTTGGCCAGGGCGACAGCGGAACAGTCTTTCCGAAAGGCTTAAATAGACTTTCATCAGCCTTTGCACATAGCACAACCAGTTCGTTCGGGCTTATAGTGTCAATACCGAAGGTAAATGACGAGGTTTGGTCGGCAAGTTTCCAGCCTTGCGTTAAAATGTATTCATCTGTAGAATTCCAAATCTCTACAAATTCCTTTTGAGGCAAACCAGGGCTGCCCGATGGGTTTGCGAAAATTTCGTTGATCACCACATCGCCATATTGCGCTGTGTAGGGCTTTATATATTTGAAAACCGCTTTGCTATCGGTGGCGATGATATTCCCTTTTTTATCTTTCACATTATTCACAACCAAAGTGTATGCACCCGATAGAAACTTTTTAGCATAAGCTAATCTATAAACAGTTGCCGCAGCGGTTGTACTCACATTTATTGGAGATCCATAGCCATTAGACAGACTGTAGTTACTTAAATCGGATGCAGAAGTTGCATCCAAAGGTTCGGAAAAGGCGACGTCTAAGTGTACCGAATCAACGCTCGTAACGCCAATCAATGTTGGTGGCGTACGATCAGGAACCAGGTCATCGATCTTAAAATCGTCAAAAATATACTGATTAGATCTCGAAGCGGTTGCATACTTACAGAAAACGCCAGCATAGGCCGAAGTAGTGAAAGTATTGTCAAAAACATTTCCCTCGAGGCTGAAGCTATTACCACCCGTAACATCGCTGTACAGGTTCCATTTGCCTGCCTCGTCTCTTGTTACCTTGATTTTAGCGAGGAACAGATTGTTGGCCGCCCGGGTTTTTTGTGGTCCAGTAATAAGTCGCGTTGTAGCTGTTTTCGTTTGTTTATATAAGTGCAATCCGTCTGTTGTGCCGGCCTCCCCTATTTGAACAAAATAGCCATTTAAGCTTCCTTTCAGGTTTTCCTGGTCGGATGTTAAATAGATACGAACGAAATTGGTTGCTGTTGGATCGAAATTAAGCTGCACTAAAAACTCCCAGCTTGCGTTTAAACTGAACTGGCTTGGGGTTGATAACGCAATGGTTTGCGAGGCAAGCTGTTGCCCTTTGGCCTGCAGCCGCATTTTTGCATTGACTTGAAAATAATTGATATCGCCATTCCACGCCGGATTTTTGGAGAAATCGCCGTCAGAAAACGAATCGAAAACCTGAGAAAAAGCAATTTTAGAAAATAACAATAGGGATATAAGCAGAATTTTCTTCATATTTGGGCTTATATCAAATGTTTAATAAATATAATAATTAAATTTTAAAATGAAAGTAGCAGTAGTAGGTGCCACCGGATTGGTAGGTACCGTAATGTTAAAAGTATTGGAGGAAAGAAATTTCCCTTTGACAGAGTTGATTCCCGTAGCATCAGAAAAGAGTGTTGGTAAGGAAATTACTTTTAAGGGTAAGAAGTTCCCAATCGTTAGCATGGATACTGCAATTGGCATGCGTCCGGATATCGCTTTGTTCTCTGCGGGTGGAAACACTTCACTAGAACATGCTCCCCGCTTTAAAGAGGCCGGAACAACGGTTATTGATAACTCTTCGGCATGGCGTATGGACCCGGCGATTAAATTAATTGTTCCTGAGGTTAATGCGCACGAGCTTTCTATCGATAATAAAATTATTGCTAACCCCAACTGCTCTACCATTCAAATGGTGGTGGTTTTGAAGCCTCTGCACGATAAA
This sequence comes from Pedobacter endophyticus, assembly GCF_015679185.1. NCBI lineage: Bacteria > Pseudomonadati > Bacteroidota > Sphingobacteriia > Sphingobacteriales > Sphingobacteriaceae > Pedobacter > Pedobacter endophyticus. The sequence goes on along the minus strand of NZ_CP064939.1, from coordinate 4,594,812 downwards.
TACAAAATTAAACGTGTGGTGGTTTCTACTTACCAGTCGGTTACCGGAACAGGCGTTAAAGCTGTCGATCAGTTAATGAACGAGCGTAATGGCGTTGATGGCCCGAAAGCTTATCCTTACGAAATTGACTTGAACGTTCTTCCACATATCGATGTTTTCATGGATAACGGATATACCAAAGAGGAGATGAAAATGGTGAAAGAAACCAACAAGATCATGAGCGATGACAACATTAGGGTTACGGCAACTACTGTTCGTATCCCGGTAATGGGCGGTCACTCAGAATCGGTTAACATTGAGTTTGAAAACGATTTTGATTTAGCTGAGGTGCGTAGCATTTTAGAGAAATCGCCGGGCATTATCGTTGTTGATGATGTAGCGAATTTAAAATATCCAATGCCAAAAGATGCGCATGAAAAAGATGAGGTTTTTGTTGGCCGTATCCGCAGAGATGAATCGGCGCCAAAAGCCCTAAATCTTTGGATTGTTGCCGATAACTTACGTAAAGGTGCTGCAACTAACGCCGTTCAAATTGCGGAGTATCTTTTGCAAAAAGAATTGGTTTAATGTTTAACCTAAAAGCTTTTTAACTTTATAGGATTTAATTTATATTAAGTGATGTATAATGCATCACTTTTTTTTATGCCTATGACTAAATAAACCAACCTTAAAACATATAAAAAAGTGATCGTAATCACCGAATTATATATAATTTAGTGACTACGATAGCTGAATTATATATAATTTAGTGATTAGCAATAAGTTTTGTGCTATATTTGGTAATAGATAAAAATACAGAAATGATTATCCGAACTCTGCAAAACCATGTTGAATCAAAATTTTTTAAACAAAAAGCAATTATTATAACCGGTGCAAGGCAAGTGGGTAAAACCACTATGTTGAAACAATTGGTAAAAAAAATGGAATTGCCTTTTGTTTTCTTAAATTGCGACGAAGCGAATATCCGTACTTCATTAGCGGATATAAGTTTAGAGCGATTGAAATCGATCATCGGCTCCAACAAAATCATTTTTATAGATGAAGCACAGCGGGTTACCAATATCGGCTTAACTTTAAAATTGATTGTCGATAATTTTCCAGATGTGCAACTTTTGGTTACAGGTTCCTCATCATTAGATTTAGCAGTTGGCATAAAGGAATCGTTAACAGGAAGAAAATTTGAGTATCACTTGTTCCCATTTTCAGTAGCCGAACTTGTTGAAGATACGAATGTTTTAATTGAGGAACAGGCATTAGAAAAAAGATTGATTTATGGCGCATATCCTGATGCGATCAACTATCCCGGAGAAGAACGGGAACTCTTATCAAATTTGACAAACAGCTATCTCTTTAAAGATATTCTATCACTTGCAGATATAAGAAAGCCTTTGCAGCTCGAAAAACTGGTACAGGCTTTGGCCTTACAAATTGGCAGTGAGGTATCGTATACAGAACTTGGACAAATGATTGAGGCTGATAAGTTGACGGTAGAACGCTACATTGATTTGTTAGAACAGTGTTTTGTTGTATTCAGACTTGGAGCATATAGCAATAACCTACGGAATGAAATAAAAAAAAGCAAAAAAATATATTTCTACGATACAGGAGTGCGAAATGCTGTGATCGGAAACTTCAACAGCCTTGGGCTGCGACAGGATGCCGGTCAACTTTTCGAAAATTATATTGTTTCTGAGTATGTTAAAGCAAATAACAACAAAAGAAAACTTGCCAAATACTATTTCTGGAGAAGCTTTCAACAACAGGAAATTGATTTGGTAGAAGAGATTGATGGTAAGATAAATGCTATTGAAATTAAGTGGAACGAGAGTAAAAAAGTTAAATTTCCTACAACATTTCTGGATGCATATCCAACTAATGAAACCGTTGTTATAAACAAGTCAAATTATACCCGGTTTTTGGCTTAAATATTGTTAATTGGTAGAAACCTATGCCTTTGTTACACGCCATTTTTTTCATTTCGTGTAATTTTGTCAAATGAAATTTTTCAAGCCGACCTTATTCTTTATTCTTCTATCTGTAAATTGTCTTGCTCAAAGTCGAATTCAAAATCTCGAAAAGGCGTTTAACAATTTGTTGGCCGATGAACAGGCCAGACATGCCATCACATCGCTTTGCGTTTTAGATGCGACTACAGGAAAAGTGCTTTTCGCTAAAAATGAGCAGATTGGTTTAGCTACCGCCTCCACGTTAAAAACAATTATCGCAGCAACCGCATTTAGCATTTTGGGTAAAGATTTCCAGTTTCAAACTACGTTGGCCTATACAGGAAACATTACCACCGATGGCACGCTAAATGGAAATTTAATTATCATTGGCAGCGGCGATCCTACTTTGGGCTCGTGGCGATATCAAAACAAAGAGAATGCGGTTTTAACGCAATGGGTTTCTGCAATAAAAACTGCGGGAATTAAAAAAATTGAAGGCGCCATAATTGGCGATGACCGGATTTTTGGAACGCAGACCACGCCGGAGGGCTGGGTTTGGCAAGATATTGGCAATTACTACGGCGCCGGAACGTCGGGGTTGGCGTGGCGAGAGAATCAGTTCGATATTCATTTGCGCCCAGGCACCAGCACAACCGATAATGTAAGAGTTGTAAAAACCGTTCCTGAAACGCCATATATCCAAATTGTGAACGAACTCAAAACCGGTGCATCTGGCTCGGGAGATCGAACCTATGCTTACCTTCCCCCCTATGGCAATCTTGCTTACCTGAGGGGTACCTGGGGAATGGGAATTGGGAAACCTGGCATTTCGGCTGCCCTTCCCGATCCAGCTTTTGACTGCGCCTATCGTTTACAAGATACATTGAAAAGATTAGGTATTGCAAGCAGCCAGCAGCCTACTACCACAAAGTTAATGGCGCTGAATAATCAACCCATTCCTGTGGTTACTCAAAAAATAAGTACCATTACCTCGCCTACCTTGAGCGAAATTGCTTATTGGTTTTTAAAAAAGAGCATCAACCTATATGGCGAAACACTGCTAAAAACCGTGGCGCTAAAATTGGGGAAACCTGCAACAACCGCAAAAGGAGCCGAAACGGAAATTAGTTACTGGGCAAGCAAAGGCATCGATAAATCGGCACTGAATATTATCGATGGCAGCGGACTTTCACCTGGCGACAGGATAACCACATCGGCAATGGCGAGTGTGTTGTTTCAGATTCAAAAAGAAAATTGGTTTCCCGACTTTTACAAGGCCTTGCCAGAATATAATGGCATGAAAATTAAAAGTGGAACCATAAATGATGTTTCGGCGTTTGCGGGTTACCATACCGATGCGAGTGGAAACAAATATGTTATCGTGATCAACATCAATAATTATAGCGGCAGCGGAATAAACAAAAAGCTGTTCAGGGTATTGGATGAGTTGAAGTAAGGTTGTGCCAAAGGCATCCCCTTGGGAGTTAACTGGTTTAATTATATAAAACGGTGGCCTTTTTCCAATTCACGAATTTTGAACTTTGCTTTTTCTGGTAAGAGATAAATCTTCGACCAAGTATTGCCGGGTTCAAAGTCCGCAAGGTTGGCATGAAATATCTACACCGATAAAGAATCGGCCCTCGAGATGAAGGCTGATGGAGGTGCGTTCTTTTTTAACGTCATTTCAACCTTAGCTTATCTGCTAAAGGAAAAATCTGTTTCCTAAAGAACAAATACCAACTTACAACGGCCTTACCTGGAGTTTAATCCCCGCTTCGGTTAGTGTCTTTTTAACCTCAATCATGGCCTCAGTCCTTACTTCCCCTGCCACCGAAAGGTCGGCCACCCAAAACATGGTTCTTATTCCGATTGCATATTCGCCAAAATCCTGAACAATAATTGCAGGTTCGGGCAGTTGCAGAATCCTTTCATTTTCGGCCAGTTTATCGGCAATTAATTCGCGGGCATTTTCGATATCCGTTTCATAAGCGGCACCAATGGTAAACTCCACACGTTTGCTTCTGTCTTGCATCGTCCAGTTTATTAAATGCTGCGAGAGCAAATCGCCGTTTGGCACAATAATATCAGCGCCTTCGGCGCTATGGATTTTACTTGAGCGTACACCGATCTCCTTCACTACCCCTGCTTTAGTGCCAATTTCGATTTGATCGCCAATTTGAATGGGACGCTCAAAAGCAATTATGATTCCCGAAACGAGGTTGTTCACAATGTTTTGAAGGCCAAACCCGATACCAACACCTAAAGCGCCAAGCATAATCGAAAGTTTATCGATCGGAATACCCGCTGCCGCAACGGCGATGATGAAGCCAACCGTCCAAATGGCTAAACGTATAATCAGCATCATCGAATTTAAGCTGTTTCGGCTACTTCCGGCAACGCCGGCTTCCTGGCTAAAAAAGAAACTGATAAAGCTCGATATTACGGACGACAGCCAAAGAATACCGATAAAAATCCCAATACTGAAAAACGTAAACTCGTAAGTACCCAAAGTTCTTGTTTGGTAAAAAAACTGCGAAATGGCGTTGACCAGGAAATCGTAAAGCGTAATATTACGCATCAGCGAAACGAAGAACACAACGATTGCAAAAACCCACAGATACCCCTGCAAACGCGATTTAATCCCCTTGTAATTAATAAAGTCAGAAAATCGACTCGATTGATAGGCTTCTGTTTGCAGGTAAACAGCCTCTAAAACAAGTGCGCAAAATACTTTCAGGCTTAAGCCCAAAACCAAACACTGTACAGCGCTTACGCCGAATATTTTCGCCAATGATAAGCGGCCCGTTAAATTGAATACCATCGATAAAACGACTTGAAATATGGTGAAAACCAGCAAGGCCGTGGTTGCTGGTGAGGGTTCGATGCGGGAGAAAAGCTTATCCTTGTTCCTTAGTATTTTAATACAAAGGAACAATAGCAAACAAGCAGCAGCAAACAGAATCCAGCGCTCTGCGAACGCCGAATCGAGCAAAATATCGTCTAACGCGTAATAAACCCACAATACGGAAAGGCCGTACAAAACCAGCTTCCCAGGCTTTGTTAAAAAAGGGTTCAGCACAAAACATAAGGCTATTAATCGGCACAATTCAATGGCATGCTGCAATGACATGGTCGGATTTCCGAAAAGAAACGGAATGTAGGTAAAAAAAGCAAAAACCGAAGCAAGGACAACGCCCCTCTTCAAAAACTTAAGTTGCGATAAAATACTTCGCGAGTTTTTGAGCTGCTTAACGCGACGCATGTTAGAAAGCATCCAACCGGTTAATATTGCAAAAATTAAAATACTAAGCACTGAGATGCCAATCTTTCCGCCGAGATAGATGACTATAATTTTCCATGAGCGATCGAAAGCCTTCAAAATGACCTCCGAAAAAGCATTCTCGTATTGGTTCGACTTTGCCTTAAACAAGGGCGCTTCTTCCTGCGACCACATATCGATCTTTTTCGAGATGGACAAATAAACCATGTCTGATGATAGATTTTTTGCCTGTAAAAGGTTAACCGAAACGTGGCTGCTCAGCAAGGTTATTCTCCTTAAAATATGCTTTTGTGCTGTATCGAGTTTTTTTCCTTCGAGCAAAACATCTGCCAGTTGGCTTCGCAAAGTAGCGTCTTGCACCTTGCCTTTTAACGTAACATCAGTTAAAATTCCGTGTAGCGTGCCACTGCTTTTACTAAGTTGATCATAATATCCGCTTAAAAGTGTTTGGTAGGCCATTAAATGGTCGGTTACTTCGTTAAGGATAATTACGCCGCTATTCAGCGTTCGCAGGTTGAGTCTATTATTTTTATAGTCAAATTTAGATTTGATGGATTTGATCTGCTTTTCTATTGCGGGCAATGCATGTTCAATCTTCTTAATATCGTAGCCACGCTGCAGCAAAAACTTACTTCGATCGATTGTGAAGTTGTAACTTTCTACCTTCGATACCAGCAGAGGAATTTGAGATTCGTTAATCTTGCCCGATTTAAGCGTCAAAGAATCGGTTTTCTGTTGTGAAAACACCGGGAATGGCAATTGCAACGCGGCTATAATCAAAGCAGCAAACACACAACGTTTCTTAAAACTTGTCAAGTTCATTTTCGAGAAAATTTGTAGGATGTGTTTGTACGGCCAATACAACAATAAGGAAAATCAAATTTAGGATTAATAATCAACTAATCGGCAGCAAAACTTTTTAAATCAGCCACTTTACTATTTTGCTTTTCCGCGCTGCCTGGCGATCGATTACTAAAAGCTTTAAATAATTTTGAGCATAAGTTAGTAAATATGCAACTGCATTAACAACGAATAAACTGCAAACAGAACGGCGAAATTAAATGTTTGATGAAAACATGGATACAAAGATGGCAAACCGGGCAGATTATACTGAACAAGAAACAGAAAACTACAGCTTTGGCGATCATGTACACGTGGTTGACCCAACTTTTTATATTCCTCAATTAGATAAATACCGAAAAATATGGATTTACCTGCCGAAAAGCTATAAACACGGCGAAAAGAAGTATCCTGTAATATACATGCAAGATGGCCAAAACCTGTTTCATGCATCACCTCCACGTAATGATGAATGGGCTGTTGATGCGGTAATGGACGGCTTGATTCGCGAGGGTGCAAAAGAAGCGATTATTGTGGGGGTAGACCACGCCGGCGAAGATAGGTTGAGGGAGTACAATCCATACGATAGCGAACATGGCAAAGGCGAGGGGCGTGCGTATGTACAATTTCTGGCAGAAACCCTGAAGCCTTTTATCGATTCGGAATACAGAACATTTAAGGATGCCAGGAATACCTCAATTGCAGGCAGTTCCATGGGCGGTTTGATTGCCATGTATGCCATTATAACCTATCCGGATGTGTTTGGCTCGGCAGGCGTTTTTAGCCCTTCGTTTTGGCTGGCACCAAAAATTTACGATGATGTTGAAGAAAAATCTGCGTTATTGAAAAACAATAAGGTCTTTTTTGTGGTCGGTGATAAAGAAGGAAGCGCTATGGTTCGGAATATGAAGCGCGTTTACGATATTTTAAATCCAGATGGTAAAAACACAAACGTGGCATTTTTAGAACGGGCAGATGGAAAGCATACAGAATGGTTCTGGCATCGGGAATTTGTTTCTTTTTATCAGTTTATTGCTCCTTTATTTTCAGTTGAGTGAAGTTAAGGGTGTTGAATGCAAATCTCTGGATTCTTTGCCGCCAGTTTCAACTCAATATTTTTAGTGATATAAAACTAAGAAACATTGTCCAACATGAGCGCCCGCCCAATGTCATTTAGTTAAGGATAAAATTATAGAACATTGTCACCCTGAGCATTTCGGCTTGAGCTTGTATTGAGCGTAGTCGAAATGCTCAATACAGGCTTAGTCGAAGGGCGGATGTTAATGGTTCTATCCAATAAAGAGGTCTTCGACTGAGTTTATCTTGAGCGAAGTCGAAAGGCTCAGACTGACACCCGTCCAGCTTAACTAAACGAACGACATTGAGCGTCCGCCTGCCCGGCCGGGCAGGGAGTCGAAGGGCAGATGTTGATGAGATTTATCCTAAAACAAAAGTCTTCGACTCCGCTCAGACTAACAGCTGATGGGCTTAACCAAATAGCATTGAGTTTCAACTGATGGAGAACTAGCCTAATTAGCACCTAATATTAGCGCTTAAAACGCTTTATTTATTTAAAAATTATACTAACTTTGAAGTTATGCTTAGTAATTGTACTTTGTACACTAAGCGGGTTAAAAAATCAACAAAAAATAATTAAAAATGAGCATAATCGTTAATGTCCATGCCAGACAAATCCTCGATTCGAGAGGCAATCCAACAGTAGAAGTAGAAGTAGTTACAGAAGCAGGCGCATTTGGCCGTGCAGCTGTTCCGAGCGGTGCATCTACTGGGCAATATGAGGCTGTTGAATTACGTGACGGAGATAAATCTACATACTTAGGTAAAGGCGTTTTAAAGGCCGTTGAAAATGTAAATACCAAAATTGCTACGGCTTTAAGAGGTGTTGATGTTTTTGAACAAAACGCAATTGATAAATTAATGCTGGAGCTTGATGGTTCCGAAAATAAGGGCAATTTAGGTGCCAACGCCATTTTAGGTGTTTCGTTAGCGGTTGCTAAAGCGGCTGCCGATGAAATTGGCCAACCGTTATACCGTTACATTGGCGGTGTTAATGCCAATACACTGCCAATTCCGATGATGAATATCATCAATGGTGGTTCGCACTCTGATGCTCCGATCGCTTTCCAGGAATTTATGATTATGCCTGTTGGCGCACCATCATTTTCTGAAGCTTTGCGTTGGGGAACTGAGGTTTTTCACAGCTTGAAAAAGATTTTGCACGATAGAGGATTATCTACTGCTGTAGGCGATGAAGGTGGCTTTGCCCCTACTTTCGATGGCACTGAAGATGCGATTGAAACCGTATTAAAAGCAATTGAAACTGCAGGTTATAAACCAGGTTCTCAAATCTGTTTGGCTTTAGATTGTGCTTCATCTGAGTTTTACAAAGATGGTAAATACGATTATACTAAATTTGAAGGTGCTACTGGCGTTATTCGTTCAAGCGAAGAACAGGCGCAGTATTTAGCTGATCTTTCTGCAAAATATCCAATTATCTCTATTGAGGATGGTATGGACGAAAACGACTGGACAGGCTGGAAAAGCTTAACTGATAAAATTGGAGATCGCGTTCAACTAGTGGGTGACGATTTGTTCGTAACGAACGTTACGCGTTTACAACGTGGTATCGACGAAGAAACGGCAAACTCTATCCTGGTAAAAGTTAACCAAATCGGTTCTTTAACTGAAACGATCAATGCGGTTACCTTAGCTCAAAACAGTGGCTATACTTCGGTAATGAGTCACCGTTCGGGCGAAACTGAGGATGTTACCATTGCTGATTTGGCTGTTGCGTTAAACTGTGGCCAAATTAAAACCGGTTCGGCCTCTCGTTCTGATAGGATTGCAAAATACAACCAATTGTTGCGTATTGAAGAGGAATTGGGCGAGAATGCTCGTTTTATTGGCTCAAAATTTAAATACGCGAAGAAATAGTTTCCGTCGGTTGAAACCGACGGCAATGAATTGTTAACAAGTTGAAAAAATGAGTTGCAGAACATCCGGAGATTTTAAATCTTCGGATGTTTTTTTATACATTTACGTCATTGCGAGGTACGAAGCAATCTGCAGTTGAGATTGCCTGGTACACGTAATGACGAATTTGAAAACTATGAAACGTTTAATAGATCTTTTCCGCAATAAATACTTTCTTGCAACAGCTGCTTTTGCGGTGTGGATGTTATTTTTTGATAAAAACGACATGATGTCGCAATTTGAATACCGCAGCCAGGCTAACAAGTTACAAGAGGAAAAGGAATATTTTGAAACTGAAACGGCTCAGGTAAAGAAGGATTTAAGCGAACTGAGCAACAACCTGGGTTTGGCCGAAAAATTCGCCCGCGAAAAGTACTTCATGAAAAAAGACAATGAAGATGTTTTTGTAATTATCCGCGAAGAGAAGAAATAGTTCAGTTGGCAGTTGGCAGTTGGCAGTTCTTAGTTCTCAGTTCTCAGTTGCAATAGGCAATTTGACCAATGAACCAGTGACCAATGAACCACTGAACTAATGAACCTTCTCAATAAACCAACTTTGGAAGCGTCAGCTTGTACTTAACAACGATAATTCTCAAAACAAAAATAAAAGCAATTACGATCAGCTTAATTAAGGTTAAATCGACTTTTAAAAAGGCAAGCAAATAATAAAGCAACCCTCCTGCGATACAAACTGTGGCATAAATTTCCTTTCTAAAAATCAGCGGAATTGTGTTTAACAGTGTATCTCTAATAATCCCTCCGAAACAGCCCGTAATGGTACCCAAGGCAATACAAATACCCGGAGCCAGGCCAAAGTTAATTCCTTTTTGCAACCCTAAAACGGTAAACAGCCCAAGCCCCAAACTGTCGAACAAAAACAGCGTCACCTTAAACTTTTTAACTTGCGTTTTAAATAAGATTGCTCCTATTGAGGTAAACAAGATGATTAAACAGGTTTGAATATCCCGCATCCAGGCCACGGGCGTATCACCAAGAAGCAAATCTCTTACCGTTCCGCCTCCAATTGCCGTTACAAAGGCAATAATAAGTATGCCGAAAGGATCCAATCGCTTTTGCATGGCCGAAAAAGTGCCCGACATGGCAAAGGATATGGTTCCTAAAATTGTGATAACCTCCGACGTGCCTAAATTCATATTCTGATATGTTACACTGATTTAGTATAAACCTGAGTTCGATTAAGACACCACGTCATTCCCACGCAGGTGGGAATCTTAATGCGGTGCGCTGTTTTTTGAATTAAGATCCCCAGCCAAGCTAAGGATGATGACCGTTCATATTAAATATTAAATACGAACCCAAAATATGTACTTTAACTATCGAACTCAGGTTATAAGTAGCAAGAATCAAGTATTAAGACGAAGTATCTAGCCTTTCAAATTTTCGCTTTTGTCTTTCGCCTTTTAGCTTTCACCTTATACCCTCAACCTTTCTACCTTCTACCTCAGTTAAATTTCTCCGTTTCTCTTCCTTAAAAACCATTCTATGGTAAGTAAAATCAGTATCAGCGCAAACAACCATTTGATATTGATCAGCTCATTATACTTGCGATCCTCGTAACTGATCGTTTTAACGTTTTCGCTCTTTACTATCTCATCTACAATGTTTAACAAGTTGGCCGGCATCAACAGTTTTCCGCCGCTTTGTTGTGCAATTGTGTTCAACAACTGATGATTGGCCGTTGTTTGCTGAAATTCGGCTATTAACGTGTTTACATAAAAACTTCCAGATGCGGTAAATTTCTTTCCGCCTAAAGCGCTGTTTGCAACGTAAGTATAATTTCCTGCTGGCATGCTACCGGCATCCAGAAAATAGCCATTTTCAGTTTTCGAAAACACATAGTTAAAGGTTTTTCCTGCCTCGTTTTTTACCTGAACGTTAACTTCTGGTTGGTTTACGGGCTGATAGCTCTCGTTGTATAATGTTGCGTTAAACTGAATAGCTTCATTTTCATCGTAAGCCGCTTTGGAGGTAAACACCTTAAACTTCCGCTTATCATCTTTTACTGATAAATATTGAACCGTTTGAGAAATCAGGTCGTTCAAGGTCGAAGTTTCGTTCTCGCTCTCTCCTTCAGCCAATCGCCAGCGCCAAAGGCCCTCGCCCATTAAATAGGCTGCCTTTGATCCGTTTTCATCAGTAAAAAACAACATTGGCTGCTGCGTAACCACTTTGCCAATGCGCTGATTAAATACCGGTATTGCGCCTGCATTAACAGTTAACCGGCCAAAGGGCATTAACAGGGGATCGAAAGCAGAGAATTGCTTTTGATCAGCTTCCGATACGTTAAAACTAGTAAACCCACTCACGAATTGCGGGTAAACCTCCTGAAGAGCGCCGGTTGCAGCGCTTAAATTAACCTGGGTTTGGATTTGATTAAAAGCATTAACGTTAGTTTGTGCACCCAAAATGTACCAAACGGGTTTTTTGAGATCGGCGATTCGCTGTAGAAACGACGTGGAGGTGTTTTGCAGATCGGGGATTTGATACAGCACGATCAGATCGAACTTTGATGGGTCTGTTGAAGCCAGTTCGTCGGCCAAAGCCAACTTCGCCTCATAATGTTTGTTTACCGAAATGGCCGATTTGAGAACGCCCAAATCGGGATGCGGCGCTGCAGCAGCCAACAGTACTTTTTGCCGGCCATCAATCACCTCGATATAAAAGGTTTGCGAGTTGTTTTTAGTGGTAATTTCGTTTGAAACGGTGCTCAGCTGAACAGTATATTTCTGAATGCCTGTTTTACCGGCATGTAGTTTAACCGGAATAGATTTTACATACGAACTGCCATTGATTGCGATGTTTTGCTGATGAATTTTTGTCTTGTTTTGATTTACGGTTAACGATGTGGTTTCGTTATCGCTTTGAAACGCCTGAACCTGAACTTCAACAGTAAAATCATCATCCAGATAAACAATATTATTATAGTTTACATTGGCGATTAAAACATCACGTTTCGGAACGCTATCGCCCAAAGCTACCGTATAAATCGGCGCATTGATTTGATTAATGTTGTACAGCGGATTGCCCCCATGGTTAAAAATTCCATCGGTTGCTAATACTATAGCTCCAACATTCCGGTTTGTGTATTCATCTTTAACTTTCTGAAAAAAAGCTGAGGCATCAGTAAGTTTTCCTTGGTTATTGAAATCGAAACCCTCACCAACCGAATCGCCAAAATTGTAGGTACGCACTTCGTACTTATCTGATAATTTGTCCCTTAGCGTTTTCAGGTTTTCTTGATACCTCTTCTTGTCGAAGCCAGCAGGCTCAATTTGTCCTACAGAAAGCGAATTATCTTGTCCGATGATGATGATCGGCTTATCTAAAGTATAATTAATCGTTTTAATTAATGGCGCAAACAGCAGCCAGGCCACGGCTGCAACAACAATTACTCTAATGGCCGCTAAACCATACTGCAGTTTTTTATCTAAATTTTTATTTCCCCGATACAGCAGCCATGCATACAACGCACCCAACGCAAGGCAACCAAAAAAATACAAAATAGAAGTACCAGCAAAATCGCCATTCATATTTTATAAAGATGCTAATTTTGGCGAAATTTTCAAGGCGTTGAGGTCAACTTTACCACTGAAGCTGATAAATAGCTTTTTGCAACCGAATGAATTTGTAATCGTTTGCTGTTCATTTCTACTTATTCCTTAGCTTTAGCCAAACAATCCCTAAATGAAATTAATTTACTTCACACTGCTCTTATTTATTAGCACAATGGCCAATGCACAAAATGATTTTAAAGCGGCTCAAATCAAGTTTGAACGGGTAAACGATGCTTATGAGAGCAAATGGGAAAGTTTAGCGCAAAGCATTAAGAGCGCTGGTTATAGCAAACATTTTTCGATGCTGATAAACGCCTACAAAGCAGAGGGGAAATTAGAGGTTTGGTTGAAGCGCAACTCCGATAAGCATTACGCTTTATTTAAAACCTACGATTTTTGTGCGCACTCAGGCACGCTGGGGCCAAAGGTTATCGAAGGCGACAAACAAACGCCTGAGGGCTTTTATTACATCAACGTTTTTAACCCGGTGAGTAGCTTCTATTTATCGCTTGGCATTAACTACCCAAACTCGGTAGATTCGGCAAGAACCGGCGAGGGCAAAAAAACCGGAGGAGACATTTACATCCACGGAAACTGCGTAACAGTTGGCTGTATTCCATTAACCGACGAAAAAATTAAAGAACTGTATGTGCTCGCCGTTGAAGCAACCAATTCTGGCCAGAAGAATATTCCCGTCAATATCTATCCATTCAAAATGACAGCTGAAAACTTTAAGAAATACGCCATTCAGTTTTCCAAACAAGAAGCTTTTTGGAAAACGCTACAGCCAGGTTATTTAGCTTTTGAGAAGCATAACCAAATGCCTACCATTAAAGAAATTAAGGGAAATTATGTGATAAGATGAGTTTAGGGTTTAGGGTTTAGGGTAAAGCCACTCATATTGTTTATTTTTTTTAAGCTTTTGAGAATAAAAAGGAGAAGTAAGCCCCTCAAATTTGAAGTTCTCGCCTAGATAGACTAAACTGGAAGCAAAAGAAGTCAAGTTTTTGAAACTTGACTTCTTTAATGTTAGTTGAAGGAAAACCTTCTACCTTAAACCTTAAAACCCTCCACCTCTATTTACAGCATTCCGCCGCAAACCGATAAAGTTTGGCCCGTAACATAAGCGCTCATGTCGGATGCTAAAAACACGCAGACATTTGCAATATCTTCAGTTTCACCAGCACGCTTTAACGGAATGTCTTTCTCCCAACCAGCAACAACAGCGGGGTCTAAAACCTCTGTCATTTCGGTACGGATAAAACCCGGGGCAACAACGTTAGCACGAATATTTCTCGATCCCAATTCTTTGGCTACAGATTTTGTAAATCCAATAATACCAGCCTTAGATGCCGCGTAATTGGCCTGTCCCGCATTACCTTGTACCCCAACCACCGAACTCATGTTAATAAAAACACCTTTGCGTGCTTTCATCATTACTTTCGAAGCTGCTTTGGTTACATTGAAGATCGATTTTAGGTTAATGTTGATTACATCATCCCAGTTCTCCTCACTCATGCGCATTAATAAACCATCTTTGGTAATTCCAGCGTTGTTTACAACAATGTCTATTGTGCCGAACTCAGCAACAATATCATTAACCAATTTCTCCGCCTGATCAAATTTAGATGCGTCTGAACGATAGCCTTTAACTTTTGTGCCAAAGCTTTGCAATTCTTGTTCTAAAGCTTCGCCTTTTTCAACCGATGATAAATAGGTGAAAGCTACATTAGCGCCCTGTTCTGCAAATTTTTCTGCTATTTTACGACCAATACCTTTAGATGCTCCTGTAACCAGGGCGGTTTTTCCTTCTAGTAATTTCATTCTTTTATTTTATTATTGTCATCCGATAGCTACCGGATCGCGGTTGTTATTGTCAGTCTGAGCCTGTCGAAGACCACTTTTAACAGCTTTTAACTACACTATCTATTTTTCCTTTTTAAAATTTGAAAGCCTCACAATTTCATCCCAGTCTTCTTTAAATAACGCTTCTTTTTTCTTTCTGTTCCACCCTTTAACTTATTTCTCAAATTCAATTGCATGTTCAATTTGGTCAAATCTTTTGTAATATCTTAAAACGACTGGTCTTCTCGTAAATGTATAAGCAGAAATATTTTCGCCACTATTATGTTGTGATATTCTTACTTCTAAATCATTAGTTACACCAACATAGTAGCTCTTATCTGAGCACTCTAATATATAAACGAAGTAGTTATGTATTGCTGGCACGAGAACATTTTGATCAGTTGAAGTTACAAAAAATTATTTTATAGATGGAAGTCACGTTGAGCTCGTCGAAACAACTTTAATTGTCCTTCGACAGGCTCAGGATGACAACGGTCTCGTCAAAGCCAAAAACTAAACTTTCCTGATCTTGATAATCTTCATCCAATGCAATGCCTTCATTACCGGATACGTCGGGTCGAACTCCCACCATTTGGTTGCGAAGTTGGGGCTATTTGGTTTTTTGTGATGGTTGTTTTGAAATAACTCTCCCATGAGCAGAAAATCCCAGGGCAATGAGTTCTTGCTATGGTCGTCATTGTCATGATTAGAATAGCCATATTTATGCCCGCACCAGTTTACTATGGCTCCATGCAACGGACCCATTAAAAAATGGATGGGCAATAAAAGAAACAGCCACCAGTGGTTGGCAAACATAATGTAAAAGCCTATGTAAAATAAGCCACATCCTATTCTCCAGAACCACGAATCGCCAATGCGATCGATTAAAGGCCACTCAGGGTAGTTGCCACGAAAGGCGGGCTCGGGCTCGATCTTAAAATGAAGATAATCCATATACATATTCTTCGTTGCAATCATCATCCCGAAAACATCTTTAAAAAAATGAGGTGAATGTGGGTCTTTCTCCGTGTCGCTATAAGCGTGGTGCATGCGGTGCAAAATAGCATAGGCCCGTGGATTCAAAAAAGACGATCCCTGGGAAATTAATAAAAGCAGATAGAAGAATTTTTCCCAGAAAGGCCCCATCTTGAACATCTTGTGCGATGAATAGCGGTGAAGAAAAAATGTTTGGCTAAATAATGATAGGAACCAATGGCAAAGAAAGAAAAGTAAAATAATCATGTAAATGGTGTGTGTATACTTATAAACGTAATAATGCTACGTTTAGTTTTGGCGGCTAGCGGCCAACAAAGTGCGAACGTTAGGATAAGGTGAATCCCACCTTTGTTTGTTGGCAGGATTCGAAAAAGGATATTATCTTCCGAAGTCGTCTTGTACGCGTACAATATCGCTTTCGTCTGATGGGTTTGAGGCATCGGTATGTTGCCAAATTTCTGCTACAACGCCCCAATCGTCTAAACCGATTAAGCGGTGGCGCTCGCCTTGCTGCAACTTAATCTGATCTTTTGGTGCGTATTTTTTCACTTCGCCCTCTTCGTCAGTTTCGCTGGTTTTAATACCAACTGTACCTGTTACTACTTGCCATATTTCGGCCCTGCGGTGGTGATATTGCCACGATAAACGGGTATTTGGTGCAACAATTAAAATTTTTGGGCTTAATTTACCGCCAATTTTTAAGCTTTCTACATCTAATCCGTCAAAATAAGTATCGGCAAATTGTTGCGCCTGTGCTTCATCAATTACAAAGAAACCTCCCCACGGGCGGGTTTCATCGCGGTTTACTACATTAAAACCTTCAATTTTTAAACGTTGAGCAACGCTATCGAATATATTCTTTTTGTCGTTTTCCATAATTGGTGTAAAAATAATGCTAATTAATTAAAAATGTTCTTTCTCGGCGTTTATTTTTCGAGCAATGGTTATGTTGAGTTATTTACAACCGAACCCTCCAATTAAAATAGCCCTAAATGACTATTTGGGTATACACTGCATTACCCTATCATTGTATACTTTAATTCTAACTTCTATGACCAAAGATGTACTAAAAGAAAACAAAACGATTACTACCTATCAATTAATTGAAATGGTGATGATCAGGATTTTAGATTATAAACCGGTTGCTAACCAAAGGCCAAACGTACTGGAATTTAGAAATACAAACACGGATCTCTGCCATCATCATATTTTTATAGATACGAACGAGGCGATCGATTGCGTATCAAATGCCTCGATTGAAATTGCGTTTTTGAAGAATGAGCCTGACCAATGGAACAAAAAAGAGCAAATTTCGACGATGATAAGTACCGTGTTTGGTAACTTTATCAGAAGCACAAATTAGGGTAGCTGGTGCTACCCTAAAGCCAAAGCTTGATTCCCGCCAAACTTTGGTGTTTACATAGTAAACTTTTAAAACTAGCCATTATAGAAAGATTTAGTTGAAACTATTCCTAAAAATGATGCTTTTATAAAAAAGGAAAGGGTAGCCAACTTAATGACTACCCTTTAGATGTTTGTTTCCAATCATCTAAATTAACGCTCTCATACAAATGTATAACTAATAGCTGATTTTAGATTACGCTGTTGCTGGTTGTTCGCAAAACTGTAAATGGATGCCATTGAATCTGTAAAAACTTGTGAACATTTACCTGTTTTTGGCGTTGTTGCTAGAAGCTTTGTTATAAAAAACCTGAGTTGGATTATTAAACCTCCTCTTCTGGCGTTTCATCAGCTGTCTACATGAACGGTCGTCATCCTGAATTCATTTCAGGATCTTTATAGCGTGACCGCCCAGCATGACGGAATGGCCAACAAATGGATTGGAAGGTTTTTTTCGAAGTAATAATCTAACTCAGGTAAAACATCAAATATGAGGTAAAGCGCATGAAAACTATAGCACCATTCGAAATGCATATCGATCAGGACGGAAAAAGCGAGGTGATTTCCATCCAGCAAGAGCATACACTCTTTGAGATTATTCACCACGGGCGGGTTATTGGCGTACTAAAACCGCCCGGCGAGGATTGGCAGCTTTTACCTTTTGAACAAATTGCTGAAAAGATTCCATTGTTCGAAATCGACCTGAACAGGTCAGATCAAAGTGCAATAGAACTCCACGGGCCGCTCGTAAACCAAATAGTAGGCGAGATTGAAAATCGTTTAAGGTAACTGCAAATTCTAGGGCCTTATCCAAGAGGGATCGCCATTTTAAGAAGTCAGTTTCTTAAAAACAAAGAAGTGAAATAGCTCGGTTTAACGCTGTCATCCTGAGCGTACCGAAGGATCCGCAAGCGATGGAATTCAGAGCGCCAATAACCCACTGCGGTAGGGCGAGTCGGTGCCCAAATAGCATCGCTGCCCGTCCGGTAAGGCGAGCATTCAGAATGAATAACTCTTCGCGCTGAATAGACACTGTTACGAACCAAGTAGCGTACCCAAAAGTTAAATTAATTAAGCTGCTCGGCAAGCCACTTCATTTCGGTTTGGGGCGATCTATTTTCGTATAAAATTTGATGTACGGCTTTGCAAATTGGCATATCTACGCCGTAGGCCCCATTTTTAACGTGTATGCACTTTGCGGCGTAATAGCCTTCGGCAATCATGTTCATTTCCAACTGCGCCGATTTAACAGTGTAGCCCTTGCCCACCATATTGCCGAAAGTTCTGTTTCTGCTAAATTGCGAGTAAGCGGTTACCAATAAATCGCCCAGATAGGCCGATTCCATTATATCGCGGTTTATCGGGTGGACGGCATCAACGAAGCGTTTAATTTCGCGAATGGCATTGCTGATCAAAACGGCCTGAAAATTATCGCCATAACCGATTCCATGGCAAATGCCACTTGCTACGGCATAAATGTTTTTCAACACCGCAGCGTACTCGGTACCGAAAATGTCATCAGAAACATTGGTTTTGATATAACGATTGCTTAACAAAGAGGCAAAAACAGATGCAGAATCGATATCGGTACAGGCCAACGTTAAGTAGGAAAGTTTTTCTAAAGCAACCTCCTCGGCATGGCAGGGACCGCTTATTACCAAAATATCTCGATAAGGAACGCCATACTTCTCGTGCAGAAACTCCCCAATAATGAGGTTATCCTCCGGCACAATGCCCTTAATTGCCGAAACAATTTTCTTTCCTTTTAAATCGTCGGGAGTGATGGTTAATAACGATTCTTTTAAGAACGCCGCGGGCACGTTGAGAATAATAAAGTCAGCCGCTTTTATAATACCATTGATATTTGATGAAATATGGGCTTCCGGCAGCTTGATTTCGACAGAGCTGAGATAGTGCGGGTTGTGCTTAAACTTCTTGATGTGCTCAATGGCCACCTCGTTGCGCATCCACCAAAAAATTTCCTTTTCAGCTACATTATCCGAAAGCATCTTAACAATGGCAGTTGCCCAGCTTCCGCCCCCTATCATCGCTATTTTAGGTACCATATTTAAATAAAAGTGTAATTGTTTAAAAACGTATAAGGCAAAAGGTGTAAGGTTTAAGGTTTTAACTAAAGCGTCTTAACCTTAAACCTTACACCTCAAATTTTAAACCTTGCCTTAAGCATCGCAAGTTACAATTTCTTGCGCTGATAAACAGTTTTGAGCTTCATTTTTATGAATAAGGGTGTGAGGCAAAAGGTTTGGGCGTTAAGGTTCTGATTAAGCGGCTCAACCTTAACTTTACTACTCAAATTTTAACAGCTCCCTGTAAACGAAAAAAGGTGTAAGGCTTACGGGATTGACTACTTACCCCAAACCTTACACCCTAAGCCTTAAGCCTTTGACCTTATTTCTTACCGTCTTTGTTAAACAGTTGGTCTTTAGCTGTTTTTTCTACAATCATGCCATCCTTTAATTTGTTTTGGATTGCAGAATATGGACCTGTTACCACTTCCTGACCAGCTTTAACACCCGATTTTACAGCAATAAACTGATCATTTTGAATACCTGTAGTTACTTCTGTCTTCTTAACTTTCTTGGTTTTGGCATCGTAAGCATAAACGTATTGTTTTATCTTTTTATCTGATAATTTTGATTTCTGCTTATCAGTATTTTCCTGATTGCCGTTGTTGTTATTTGAATTATCAGTCGATTTTCCGGTATCGGTAAATACCGCTTGAATAGGAATCGCAAGGCCATTAACCGATTCGCTTTCAATGTCTACAGTTGCCGACATTCCGGGGCGGAAAATGGACTGTTGCTTACCTTCCATTTCCTCAGTTATTCTAACTTTTACCGAAAAATTGGTTACCTGATCTACCGAGGTTGATGTGGTAGTTCCAACCGCTGTTGATGAACTTGCAATTTCAGTTACTACGCCTCTAAATTTTTTATCAGAAAAAGCATCAACTTCTATTGAAGCCTTATCCCCTACTTTTACGCGGGTGATGTCGTTTTCGTTTACATCCACATTTACCTCCATTGATGAAAGGTTGGAAATGCGCATAATTTCAGTTCCTGCCATTTGTGATGTACCCAAGATACGATCGCCCAGCTCGATTGATAGCTTAGAAACCACGCCGTCAACCGGGGCATAAATAGTGGTTTTGGCTAGGTTTGCTCCTGCTTCTTTCACATTGGCACCTGTTTGCTCTAAAGTGAATTTGGCACCCGTTACATTTTCTTTTGCACTGGCCAAAGTTGCCTTAGCGGTTAAATAAGCTGCTTTTGCTGCATCAAACTCCGATGCTGATATTACTTTTTTGTTAAAAAGCTCTACATTACGTTTATAGGTGGCCTCTGCGTTAACAAAGTTTGCCTGGTTTTGCACTAATTCTTGTTGAGCGGCGGCTACGTTTGCCTTTTGGGCATTATAGGTAGCTACCGTGCGCTCATAACCCGATTGCAATACATCTGGGCGAACTTTACACAACAATTGCCCGGCTTTTACAATATCGCCTTCCTTTACCTTTAATTCCACAACCTCGCCCGAAACCTCAGAGCTTAGTTTCACCTCTGTTTCTGGCTGAATCTTGCCACTGGCAGTTACCGTTTCAACAACAGTTTTATTCGCTGCTTTTTCTGTAGTTACCTTTTCGGTTTTTTCGCCACCAATTACACCGGCCAGTTTCAGTCCGATAACCAGGGCAACGATTACGCCAAGGGCAATTAAAATGTGTTTCAGTTTCATAGTTGTTTATTGTATTTTGTATTGCTTTTTTTTATTGTATTTTGCCAATGTTTTCTTCGGCTTGATTATAATGATCAGGTGACTATAATGATTTCAATTTGTTTTTTAGCCTTCAGATTTTCGACTAAAACGTAATCTGCTTGCCTAAATAGTAATCGATTACTTTCGCTCTGAATAGCAGATCGTATTTTGCTTGTATAAAATCGATTTCAGCTTTGTTTCTGTTGGTTTGCGCCGTACTGTAATCTAATGAGTTGACTAAACCCACATTGTAACGCTGCTCAATTACAAAAAATGCATCTTTTTGAGCTAAAAATGCTTTTTGCGTTGATGAATAGCGCCCCTCAGCCGCCTTCAAATCATAAACTGCCTGTGAAATAACTTTGCTCAAATTATTCTTAGTGAGCTGCTCGTTCACTTGGGTGTTTTGATAGTTGATTTTTGCCCTACGAACGTTTGATCTTGTTAAAAAGCCGTTGAAAATAGGAATCGAGAGATTCAAACCTACATATTGATTAAAATTATCTTTTATTTGAGATCCAAACGTTTGCTTACCTAAAACAGTAGTAAAATCTGGCACAACTACAGATTCATTTGTAACCGCTGTTCTTCCAATTTCAGTAAATCCGTTTGGCGTTACCGACAGTACCCTACTTCGTCCGCTCGAAAAATTTGTACCTAAACCGGCACCGATCGATAATCTTGGATAGTACGAAGATTTAGCAATATCAACGCCTTTTAAAGCCGCCTGAGTCCTTAATGAAGCTAATTTAACATCAGGAAAAGAGTTTAATGCACTGTTAAAAATTGTATTAATATTATAATTGTCTTGCAAAGAATAGTTCTCATTTACTACCGGCGCCTTTACCTCAAACGTATGTTCAGGTGGCATTTCCATCAATTGGTTAAGGGTAAGATAGGAAACAGACAAAGTATTTTCTGCGTTTGTTGTATTCAACTCGGCCGTTGCAACTTGCGATTTTGCTTGAGAAATGTCCGCCAGCGTTTTATTTCCTGCATCCAATAACGCTTGTTCACGTCTCAAAGTTTGCTTGGCGACTTCTAGCTGTTGTTGCGAGGCCGTCAATAAATCCTTATTGTACAAAATTTGCATGTAAGAGGTTACAACTTGCAAAATCAAATCGTTCTTGACCTTTTCAACATTAGTTTGATCGGCGGCGAGCAAAAGTTTGTTTTGCCTGATCTGGTTTAGCTTTTGAAACCCCTGAAATAAGTCGGCACTCGTTGATAAGCTACCATTTGCAGATGAAAATTCTTGTGAGATAAACTGGTTGGTTGATGGATCGATACTGCGACCAAAGTTTTTGTTATAACTTGCCGACCCATTTGCCGTTGGTAAAAGTGCATTTTTCGACTGTCTTAAGTTTTCCTCGCTCAAAGCAGCGCTAAAAGCAGCCTGTTTAATGTTTAAATTGTTTTTTAAGGTGTTTTCAACGGCCTGTTCGATGGTAATGACTTCCTGGGCCTGAATAACCTGGCTAAAACTCAATGTAAATAATAATGCAGTTCCGGTAACTAACTTATTGGTAAAAATCTTCATAATTTGTTTTCAAATCTATATAAACAACTTCAATAATTTCAATCTGTGCAGGCATTTGCTAACTTTGATTACAAATGTACCTGATCAAATCGCCGCTTCTGCTAAAATGGTATTATCCATCGCTACTTTGGAATAAATCACGCACCGAAAAAGTTATTTATTTGACCTTTGACGATGGACCTATACCCAATGTTACAGATTTTGTGTTAAAAACTTTAAAAGCATTTAATGCAAAAGCCACTTTTTTTTGCATTGGCGACAATATAAAAAAACACCCCGACGTTTTCGAACGTGTTAAAAATGATAAACATGCCATCGGAAACCACACTTTTAACCATTTAAAAGGTTGGAAAACCGACGACGAAACGTATATCCAAAACACGCTAAAATGCCAGGAACTAACCCAAACCAACCTCTTTAGGCCACCTTACGGGAGAATAAAAAAGTCGCAAGTCCGAAGTCTTAAGTCACTAGTTTACGGTCCAGAGCCCGACTCGAGACTAAAGACTATCGCCTCAGGACTTAACATCGTAATGTGGGATGTACTCAGCGGTGACTTCGACACGAATCTCAGTCCCGAAAAATGTTATCGAAATGTGATTAAACATGCTGAAAATGGTTCGATAATCGTTTTTCACGACAGTTTGAAAGCTTTCGACCGCCTTGAGTACGCCCTGCCAAGGGTTTTGAAACATTTCGCTGATAAAGGTTTTGTTTTTTCATCGTTGTAGGGCGAAGCGCTATTCTTATGCCAAGATCGATCGGCAAATTTCGTTATTGATTTACAGCAAGTTAAACTGAATTACTGTTATTTTACTGTTCGTAAGCGGACATCCCTGTGCGTTTGTGAACGCTCCTACTAACAAAGACTTGCCAAAACCTTGATACCCCGATTGAACAGAAAGCCCACAGCTTAGCGACGACTTGAAGGCAAAGCCGGAAATAACGATGATTGAAAAACTCCAATTGTGCTACATAAAAAATATTTAGCTTGTTGAAGCCATACCTTTACCTATTTATTTAGAATATTTCCAAATAATACAATCATGGCAGGATAGGATTAAGGGGCGCATTTTTTTTGTAAATTCGCACCTATTAGAATAGAAGTATTACCTTTTAACCAATAAAATCGATGGCTTTTGATATAGACATGATAAAAAAGGTGTATGCAAACTTCGGCAGCCGCGTTGAGGCTGCTCGCAAAGTAGTTGGCAGACCTTTAACCTTATCTGAAAAAATATTGTATGCACACCTTTGGGACGGCGATCCTAAAACGGCATTTAAACGTGGTTCTGATTATGTAGATTTTGCACCGGATCGTGTTGCGATGCAGGATGCAACGGCTCAAATGGCGCTTTTGCAGTTTATGCAAGCTGGTCGCCCGCAAGTTGCCGTTCCTTCTACTGTTCACTGCGATCACTTAATTACCGCTAAAGAGGGTGCATCGATAGATTTACCTCATGCTAAAACTGAAAGTGCCGAGGTTTTTGATTTCTTGTCGTCTGTATCAAACAAATATGGTATCGGTTTTTGGAAACCAGGAGCTGGTATTATTCACCAGGTGGTTTTAGAAAATTATGCCTTCCCGGGTGGAATGATGATCGGTACCGATTCTCACACTGTAAATGCAGGTGGCTTGGGTATGGTTGCCATTGGTGTTGGCGGTGCCGATGCCTGCGATGTAATGGCTGGTTTGCCTTGGGAGCTTAAATTTCCTAAATTAATCGGCGTTAAACTAACCGGAAAGTTGAATGGTTGGACAGCTGCTAAAGATGTTATTTTAAAAGTTGCTGGTATTTTAACCGTAAAAGGTGGTACCGGTGCAATTGTAGAGTATTTTGGCGATGGCGCCACTTCTATGAGCTGTACTGGTAAAGGAACCATTTGTAACATGGGTGCCGAAATCGGCGCAACTACATCTACCTTTGGGTACGATGAGAGCATGGAGCGTTATTTGCGTGCTACCAACAGAAATGAAGTTGCTGATGAAGCCAACAAGATAAAAGAATATTTAACTGGTGATGCTGAAGTTTATGCTGATCCTGAAAACTATTTCGACCAGGTAATTGAAATTGATCTAGATACTTTGGAACCTTATTTAAACGGTCCTTTTACTCCAGATTTAGCTACTCCGGTTTCGCAAATGAAAACTGAAGCGGAAACAAACGGCTGGCCTTTAAAGGTTGAATGGGGATTGATTGGTTCTTGTACCAACTCTTCGTACGAAGATTTATCGAGGGCAGCATCGATTGCTAGTCAGGCGATTTCTAAAGGGTTAAAAACTAAAGCTGATTTTGGTATCAACCCGGGATCGGAGCAGGTGCGCTATACGGCAGATCGCGATGGTTTTTTAAAGACTTTTGAGGATTTAAATGCAACGATCTTTACCAACGCCTGCGGACCATGTATTGGAATGTGGGACAGAACTGGTGCCGAAAAGGCAGAGAAAAATACAATTGTACACTCGTTTAACAGGAACTTTGCTAAACGTGCGGATGGTAACCCGAATACATTTGCGTTCGTTGCTTCGCCTGAAATGGTTGCTGCAATTGCAATTTCTGGTAACCTGGGCTTTAACCCTTTAACCGATACTTTAACGAACGATAAAGGCGAGCAGGTGAAGTTAGATCCGCCTACTGGTGATGAATTACCGACACGCGGTTTCGCGGTAGAGGATGCGGGCTATCAGGCTCCAGCTGCCGACGGCTCAAACGTGGAAGTAATTGTTTCGCCAACATCACACCGTTTACAGTTGCTAGATCCTTTTACTCCGTGGGAAGGCACTGATTTAAAAGGCTTAAAACTTTTAATAAAGGCTAAAGGTAAATGTACAACCGATCATATTTCTATGGCCGGCCCGTGGTTAAAATTCCGTGGTCACTTAGATAATATTTCGAACAATATGTTAATCGGTGCGGTAAACTACTTTAACGATAAAACAGATACTGTTAAAAACGAATTAACTGGCGAATACGGCCCGGTTCCTGCTACTCAGCGTGCTTATAAGGCTGCTGGTTTTGGTTCGATTGTAATTGGCGACGAAAATTATGGAGAGGGTTCATCACGTGAGCACGCTGCTATGGAGCCTCGTCACCTGGGTGTTCGTGCGGTATTGGTGAAATCGTTTGCCCGTATTCACGAAACAAACCTTAAGAAGCAAGGTATGTTGGGCTTAACGTTTGCCGACAAAAATGATTACGACAAAATTTTGGAAGACGATACCGTTGACATTTTAGGCTTAACGGAATTTGCTCCTGATAAACCTTTAACGTTGGTTTTACACCATGCAGATGGTACTGAAGAATCGTTCCTTGTAAACCACAGTTATAATGCGCAACAAATCGACTGGTTTAAGGCTGGTGGTGCATTGAACATTATCAGAGCTGAAGCTGCAGCGAAAGCGCAAAGCTAAAAGACTAAAGCAGAAAGGTTTCCTATCCCCGTCATTGCGAGGCACGAAGCAATCTCTTCACAAAAATCCCGTTTTAAGTAAAATCAAAACGGGATTTTTTTTGTTTACAGCTCCGTTGGTTGAAACCAACGGCAATGAGTTTACAAATTAGACTGACTGTCATGCCTATTTTACTTTGCCGTCTGGCTTCAGCCGACGGATATAAATTAATCCTCATTCAAATTCGAAATCACAATCGTAGCAATGGTGGCATTTTTTAGCAAAAGCCGGAGTTGTAAATGTTAGGAACGAAAGTATGATCGCAAAAAGGCCATGCTTCTGTTTTGTTGCCAGGCCGAAACCTACATTCTTTGAACCGCATCGTCCACAAACAACATTTGTAGCCTCAACATGAGCAAATTCTGACGTTTCCAAATCGAGAGATTCACCACTATCTTCTTGCAATAACTGGTTAATTGCCTCAACATCTCGCTCAAAAACAACTAGCTTAACGCCACCAATAGCTTGATTATACAACGGATTTAGCGTGGCAACATTTTCATCTGCAAGGAAACATGCAAACCCTGAATCTTCAAGCTTTGCCCTGATTATATTGGCTTCCATCGGATTATAGTAAGTGCTATAGACTGTCGTTCTATCATTCATGCAGGCAATTTACATATTTAAAGCGCCAAAGTTCAATCATAAAAACGC
The DNA here is from genome assembly GCF_015679185.1 of Pedobacter endophyticus. Taxonomy (NCBI): domain Bacteria; kingdom Pseudomonadati; phylum Bacteroidota; class Sphingobacteriia; order Sphingobacteriales; family Sphingobacteriaceae; genus Pedobacter; species Pedobacter endophyticus. Next base: position 4,568,516 of record NZ_CP064939.1, on the reverse strand, counting down.
AACACGGTTTAAATTTCTACCTCTTTAACAGGTGGTTATGATTTTTTTCTTTTTACCGAGCACCATTCGATAGCTCACCTACCGAGGTGTCTTTGGGCAACCCGTCTTAATTCTTCAAAAACTCATGCCACCAATGGCCCGAATATTTGATGGTTCGTTTTAGCGTTTTGAAATCAGTATGTACCAATCCAAACCTGGCGTTATAGCCCTCGGCCCATTCAAAATTATCCATCAGCGTCCATGCCATGTAGCCCGTGATGGCTATCCCTTCATTTTTCGCCTTCAATAACGCCGCTAAATACAGTTTATAATATTCGATTCTTTCGGTATCTACAATGTTCCCGTCAGCTACTTTGTCGTGATACGCTGCGCCGTTTTCGGTAATCATAATGTTGTTGATGTTCGGATAGGCGGCAAACTGCTTAATAATGTTGTAAAAACTAGCTGCGTTAACCTCCCAGCCCATGGCGGTATGCGGTTTTTTTCTACTTTTTGCTTTAACCTCCCATGCCTGTATTACAGGAATAAAAGCATTGTACTTTACCGTAAGCGGAAAATAATTTTGAAGACCGATAAAATCAAAATCGAATTTCATCCTGTTATTTAATCGCCACGTGCCATATTCAATCTGAAATTTCTCTAGTAAATCCCAATCCGCACTTGGAAATCCCATTCCTAGCGCCGGTTCTACAAAGAGGCGGTTTATTAAACAATCCACCCGTTTGGCCGCCAGCAAGTCGTCATCGCTTTGTGTATAAGGCAAAATCTCAGAACATGAATAAGTGGTCCCGATATTGGCATTTCTTATCTCCGATCGGAGAATATTGCCCCCGTCTGCTTGTGCCAATGCCGTATGTAAAACAGCGGGAAAAAAGTTGCTTAAACCTGTTTTGCCTGGCGCATGAACGCCTAACATGTACCCGAGCGAGGTGTATCCGAAAGGCTCGTTCAGTACGATCCAATTTTTGACTTTATCACCAAATTCTACTGCGCAGAACTTTACAAACCCATTAAACGCTTCATTGATACTAAAACTCGTCCACCCGCCCTCATCCTCGAGTGCCTGCGGCAAATCCCAATGGTAGAGGGTAACGTAAGGAACAATGCCCTGCAATAAACATTCATCAATTACGTCATGATAAAAACGCACGCCTTGCTGGTTAATTTCTCCTCGACCGAGCGGAAATATTCTTGTCCAGGCAATAGAAAACCTGAATACACCGAAACCTAAATGTTTAACAAGGGCAATATCTTCGATGTATTTATGATAAAAATCGCAGGATGGATTCGGTTTGTGACCTTTTTTAATTTTACCGCTTTTGGCCGAAAATGTATCCCAAATGGACGGACCTTTGCCATAATCGGCCGCAGCTCCTTCTATTTGAGCAGCTGCAACAGCAACTCCCCACAAAAAATCAGCACCGAAATCACTGGATTTTATCATTTTATAAATTGATGAGCGTAAGTTGCAAGTTTAATGTTAAGTGAAAATTAACAAGTTATGTTTTAAGCGCTTCATGCTCAAAACTCCATTATTAAGTTATCACCTTAAACCTGGTGCCTATTAAAGTTGCTCAAACCGCATGGTATCTTTCAGCACTCCGTTTTATGGTTATCGCAACGTGTTAATCCAAAGCTAGTCCAATCTCTTTCAATAAAATCGCTGCGTTAAATGTTGAGCAAGGCCCCTGTTTTAATTTATAATCGAACTTCATTTCGCCTTGTATTATCGAAATATCGAAATGGAAGTTCCGCAAGGTTTTTGGGTGGTCTTCTTTTAAATCGGCGAGCTGCAGATCGTGCGTTGCAAAAAGCGCCGGCGTTTTTTCGGCGATAAGCTTTTCAACAAACACTTTCGAGCCCAAATATTTATCGCGGCTATTGGTACCACGCAACATTTCATCGATTAGTACGAAGGTATCTTTATCGTTTACAACATGATCCAAAATCATCTTTAACCGGTTAAGTTCCGCCTTAAATGTTGAGGTGCTTTCGTTCAATGAATCCTTGATACGCATGTAAGTATTGAGCGCAAAAACCGAAAGTCGCATCTTTTTTGCACAAACGGGGGCACCGGCATAAGCCAAAACCATATTAATGCCAAGCGTGCGTAAAAATGTACTTTTGCCGGCCATGTTTGAGCCTGTTATAATATCTACCGTGGGCGCTGTTTCAACCCCAAAACTGTTATTTACCCGAATGTTTGGCGAAATAAGTGGGTGCCCAAGCGCTTCGGCAGCTAGGGCAAACTGATCTGTTATCTCTGGCATGCACCAGTCGGGCTGGTTATAGGCGGTTGTAGCAAAAGAGATCAGTTCCTCAAAATCGCCCAGGTGGTTAAGGCCCGAAACGACATCGCTTGATGATGATCGATGCCATTTATCAAGATTGATACAGCACCTTAAATCCCAAAGAAAAAGCCCGTTTAAAATACCACCTACGAGAATATTTAATCGGGCGTCGAAATTTTGGATCACTTTAGAGAGACTTTTAATCTCGCGGCTTACAGGAACTCTGGAATCGAATAGTTTAGTGATATAATTGCTTTTCCAATCTTGCGTTTCGGCCCAGCGAATTGCACTGGCATAACTGTTTAAAAGGTTTGAGCTGCCACCAAAGCTATAGAACACCAAATTTATTTTGGCATTTAACATTACGTTAAGCCCAATGTGGCCAACAAGAAACAGCACAAGCAATTTCCAAAAAATAGTGCTGAAAAATAGGGCCGCGGCAATAAGTACCAGCGAAATAAATGGTGCAATTGCAACATAGGATTTTAATAAAGGCCCCCGAACAAAGGCCAGTTGTTCGCCGAGCTTAAATTTTAATTGTTCTTTTATTTGCTCAATTTTGCCTGCGTCGTGTGCGTGTAAATTGGCCCTGAAATCGAACGTATGCTGTATCTTATCGTGAATTTCTAATATTGCCTCCTGACGCATCAAAATAGCTGACGGATCGGTTTTATTAGCAAGCTTTTGCGCTAACAGCAAATTCCCTACAACGGTATTGCAGCGATTAACCAATGCGAACAGTGAAGATTGGCCAAAAATATCAAGATCGGAAGTATATGGATGGCTTTCCGATTCGAACTTCGATCCGTTATCATATCCGTTTTGTTCGCCGTTAATAACATTCCATTCGTTTTGATACACCCACAGCAATTGCTTCTGGTATTCGATTTTTCGATCGAGTATACTTTGTTTGCGTACAATAATTACAAACACAACGATGGGCACAATTAAACCGATTTGAACCAGTATGCGCCAACCATTGTCGGCGGAGTTTAGCAGTAAAACGAAGAAAAGTATTTCGGCCAGAAACAGTCCAATCCTCACAAGCGAAAGGTGATCTATGCTTCGTTTTGTTACCTCAATATTTGCTTCAGCAGTTTGTATTTTTAGGTTATAATCTGATAAAATTTCTGATGGCGTTATCGACATGGGTGTGGCTTTTATATGTTTTTGAAAAGCTTCAAAATGCAGCGTCGCAGACTATTTTCAATTCGTGTCCTTAATCGCTCACATTTTTTCTAAGTTTGAATCTCAAAACCATAAAGATAGGCAAATTATTAGATGAAGATTACCTTAATTGCAATTGGCAAAACGGAAGACAAGTACCTTATAGAAGGAATTGAGAAGTATATCAATCGGCTTAAACATTATATAAACTTCAATTTTTTAGCAATACCGGATGTTAAAAATGTTAAAAACCTGAGCGAAGCGCAGCAAAAAGCCAAAGAAGCAGAATTATTGCATAAACAAATCAACAATGGTGATGTTGTAATTTTATTGGATGAAAAAGGGAAGAAATATACGTCTGTTGCATTTTCGGCTTACCTGAATAAACAAATGGTAGGTAGCGTTCAGCATTTAATTTTCATCATTGGCGGGCCATATGGTTTCGATGAAAGTATCTACAAACGGGCGAATGGCATGCTCTCATTATCTGACATGACTTTCTCTCACCAAATGATTCGTTTGTTTTTTGTAGAGCAATTGTACCGGGGATTTAGTATATTAAAGGGCGAACCTTATCATCATGCTTAATTGCTAGTGGGCAATTTGCAATTAACAGTTTAAAGGAAGCATTGTTTATGGTTACAAATCATTAACTACGTCTCTCCCCTTGGAAAAAAAACTTGACAGAGCGTACTTTTAAACGTACGTTAGCAAGTACGTTAAATTATAATAATTATGAAAGCAGTAACCATTTCATCACTTCGAACAAATATGAAAACTTATTTCGATGAAGTAAGCACTACGGAAGATGTTCTGATTATACCTCGAAACAACAACGAAAACGATGCTGTTGTTGTGATTTCAATAAAAGAGTATAATACACTTACAGAAACAGCGCATCTGTTGTCAACCGAGGCAAACCGTAAAAGATTAGAACGCTCCATTGAAAGCTTAAAGCAGGATAATGTAAGATCATTTTCCTTAGAAGAAGATTAAACAGTTGATGTAGAAAGATGGATATTGTATTTACAATTGAGGGCTGGGAGGAATTTGAATATTGGTTGGATAATGACCGGGAGGTAGAAAAAAAAATTAGAGAATTACTGAAGAAAATAAAAAGAACCCCTTTTCACGGTATGGGAAAGCCAGAACCATTGAAATATAATTTAAAAGGCTTTTGGTCGAGGCGCATTACAGGGGAACATCGCTTAGTTTACCAAGTATCGGGAATTAAAGGTAAAGACCAAAAGTGTGCCATTGTTCAATGTCGGTTTCATTACGACCAATAGCAAAAAACGAATTTTTATAAACCAACGGTTTTCTTATGGAATAACCGCTTTCTAACCATCATTAACTAATAAAAACCAATAATATGTACGATAAATATAAACGCAATTACCGATTTAAAAGTAACCAAAGTGGTAGCAACAAAGTGTTTTGGATAAGCATGGTTATTGCTTTGATCATTGTTGCTTTGCTATATTATTTCTTTTAAAGGCATAAAAAAACACCAGATAAAATACCTGGTGTTTCAAATCGTAAAATAAAGGAGCTTTAAACGCCTTTTTTACTTGTCATGTTTGCTTTTTTGGCCGGAGCTGAAGTTTTGGTAGTTGCTTTTGCATTACCTGAACCTTTAGCGGCAGCAGATTTTGTTTTCTTATCGGCAACTGCTTTTTCCTCTGCCAATTTCACCTCTGCGGGCGTTCCTGGTGTTTCAGGAGCATCCTCGGTAAAAAGCGGCAAATCTTTTAAGATAGTATACCAGGTAATAATCTTCTTCATATCAGAAGCATACACCTTTTCTTGATCATGGCCGGGAGCAACTTCCAAAAAATAAGGACGCAAGTTGTCTTTTAAATCAGGAGTAGATCCCTTGGCAGAAATGTTGGCGAAAATATCGGCCAATTTAATTTCGTCCTCTTCGCCGTAAACGGTAATATCTTCTAACGAAGCCAGTTTGGTATTGGTTATGTTGGCGACAATTTTAGTTTTCTGCGCATCAAGGCTTTCTAAAATGTAACCCACTTTATTTTGCCCAACCAGTTTAAACAAACCTGGTCTACCAGAAACGGCAACAATTCCTCTTAAGTTCATATTTTTTTGAGATGTGAGAATTGAGATGTGCGATGTGAGCTGTGAGAAAATTCTCAAACCTCATATCCATTGTCTCAAATCAATTGTTTAATTATTTAAATGATGTGAGAAACGAGATGTGAGGCTGAGCAAACCTCATATCTCAAATCTGGTATCTCATATCTAATTTTAATCAATAATTTCGATTCCTAAAATTTTATCTCCCTGACGGATGTCGTCAACAAGATCTACATTTTCAACGGCTTTTCCAAAAACAGTATGGTTGCGATCTAAGTGCGCAGTGTTTGTTCTGCTGTGGCAAATGAAAAACTGAGAACCTCCGGTATTGCGACCTGCATGTGCCATTGACAATACGCCACGATCGTGATATTGGTTTTCGCCAGTTAATTCGCAATCGATCTTGTAGCCTGGGCCACCTGTGCCCGGCATTCCGGTTGCACCTTCTTTTGAATTTGGACAGCCGGTTTGAACCATAAAATCAGGAATTACACGGTGAAAAGTTACACCGTCGTAAAAGCCTTCGTTGGCTAATTTTTTAAAGTTTGCAACTGCTTTCGGAGCATCTTGTTCGAAGAACTCAACAGTCATATCACCTTTTTCGGTTTTAATTATTGCTTTACTCATATCTATTTATTTGTTGCCACCTAAAAGGGCGTTCTAAAAAGTAGAGGGCAAAAATAGCAAAATTGTGTAACTTATAATACCATTAAATTTTTCTAAACAGTTTAAATGCGGTATTTTAGTGTTTTAAGCCTTTACCATTTTGAAAAAGAAATATTATATCCTTGTTTTTTGCCTGCTTTGTTCCCTCGCACTTCGAGCTTCGTCGTTGCTGATTTACATGGATGAAGATCAGAAAAACCACCTAAAAGCATACGGCATCGCCTATTGGACCATTAGTAAGCAGGTGGAGGTAGATTGGCTGTTAAACTACCGCGGCGGAAGTTTTTTAATTAAGTACAATAAAACCGTTGAGGATGAATTAAAGATAAGGGGCGTTTCTTATGATGTTATGGCAGATGGAAAAGTGATTTCATTATTAAACGAAATCAGCGATCCGTCGGTTAATATGGAAATGGTAAAACTAGAGAAAACGCCGAAAATTGCGGTTTATTCACCAAAAAGTAAATTGCCCTGGGATGATGCCGTGACGCTGGTTTTAACTTATGCCGAGATACCTTACGATGTGATTTACGATGACGATATTTTGCAGGATAAGCTCAGCAAATATGATTGGCTGCATTTACATCATGAAGATTTTACCGGCCAGTTTGGGCGTTTCTGGGCAAACTTCAGGTATGCTAGCTGGTACCAGGAAGATGTAAAAAATCAGGAGGCTTTAGCAAAGAAGATGGGCTTTAAAAAAGTTTCAGAAATGAAACTTTCGGTAGCAAAACATATTAAGGAATACTGTGCCGGTGGCGGCTTTTTGTTTGCAATGTGCTCTGGAACGGACAGTTTCGATATTGCCCTGGCTGCCGATGGCGTAGATATTTGTGCTCAAATGTTTGATGGCGATGCCGCAGATCCTAACGCACAATCGAAAATGGATTTCAATAAAACACTGGCCTTTCAGAATTTTAAACTGGATACGAACCCTATGAACTACGAATTTTCGGATATTGACGTTACCCAGTACAGAACACTTACGAAAACGAACGATTACTTTACGCTGTTCGATTTTTCGGCAAAATGGGATCTGGTTCCCACCATGCTTACCCAAAACCACGATAAAGTAATTAAAGGATTTATGGGCCAAACAACGGCCTTCAAAAAAGACCTCATCAAAACCAGTGTAACTGTTTTGGGCGAAAACAAAGGAGCGGCTGAAGTTCGTTATTTACATGGCGAAATTGGAAAAGGGCAATTTACCTTTTACGGAGGTCACGATCCGGAAGATTATCAACATGCCGTGGGCGACCCACCAACCGATTTGAACCTGCACCCTAATTCGCCAGGTTACCGCTTAATTTTAAATAATGTATTGTTTCCGGCAGCGAAAAAGAAACCACAAAAAACATAGTTCTTTTTTTAAAGTCATCGGGTGAATATAGCAAGGCGCCTCATATTCATCTCATGGCTGGTTTTTTGACATGTACGTCTCAGTTTGTGTAGTCTTTCCTGATATCTATACAAATTAACGCACAACTATTAAGGTTAACGCGATCTACTCTTTTTGCACAGATTAATTAAAAAACCCACTGTAACACAATAACTTAACTATGTAGTTTGTAACACACATGATACTTTGGCATAGCTTTTGGATATGGGGCTTGTAATTAACAAGTAGGCATAAGCCGGATTTTTAAACAGAATTTCTTACCTAAAGAAAAATATTATGAAAAAGTTACTATTAAGCGCATCGGTTATCTTGTTGGCAACTGGCGCTTTCGCACAAACAACAATGACAGGCTCTGATGCAAGATTTGGTATTAAGGCAGGTGTAAACTTATCGAGGTTCCATGCCAGCGATTTTGATGGAAGCACAACTTACAACGACAACATGAAAGACAATGTTGGGTTTAACGTTACTGCTTTTGCCGATTTTGGTGTAGGAAACAATTTCTTTATCCAGCCGGGAGTTTCGCTACAAAACAAGGGTGCCAAATTCGAATCGACAGATGTGACTACAATTGGCAACACCACAACAACAACTGTTGCAACAAATAAAACCAATTTAATGGCTATTGAGGTTCCAATTAATGCGGTTTTCAGAATTCCAACTGGTAGCGCCGGTGCAGTTCAAATTTCTGCTGGTCCGTATGTTGGCTTTAACATTTCTGGAAAAAACAAAAGAGAAGGATCAATTACAACACTTAACACGACCTCGAATACTTCAACTGTAGCGAACTCTTCAAGCGAAGATGATTTATCATTCGGTTCTGCGGCAGACAAAAACTATGCAAGTACCGAATTTGGCGCTAATTTCGGTTTAGCGTACCGTACAAATTCTGGTTTCTTAGTAGGTGCTAACTATGGTTTAGGATTGACGAATTTAGTTCCGAAAGACGCTAGATCTGGTGATGGCAAGTTAACTAACCGTGTTTTAGGTTTCTCAGTTGGTTATTCATTCTAAGAGGATTTAACAATAAAAAAGATCCCGTTCCGAGAAATCAGAACGGGATTTTTTGTTTTAAAATTATTATGGTTTAATTGTTGGTTACAATGCGGTGTTTGGCTTAATATATACCATGTCAGGCTGAGCGAGTAGAAGCCCCGTTTATATCGCCCTTCGACTACGCTCAGGGCGACAATTGAAGCTTGAGTTTTTGACTAATCGCCTTGCCTGAACCATGTCAGGCTGAGTTTGGTGGAAGCCCCGTTTGTACTGCCCTTCGACTACGCTTAGGGTGACAATTGGAGCTTGAGTTTTTTGACTAATCGCCTTGCCTGCACAATGTCAGGCTGAGCGGAGTCGAAGCCCCGTTTGTACCGCCCTTCGACTACGCTCAGGGTGACAACTGGAGGTTAAAGTCATCCGATGAATCTGAACGTACTGCCTATATTCATCGGATGACTGTACGCCAATGAACCAATTGCCTAATTAATCGTAAAAATTCCAGCTTACGCCAAATTTCAACAAGGCATCTTGCATGGGGTAGCGATTAACGGTATAATAGCCTTTTTGAAATAAGCCCTGATTAACAAAATCGTATTTTACAAAAATATTGGCACGTTTAAGGTTCGCCTTTAAAAACACATCGGCAACTGGCCGCGAACTTAACGATACCGGATTGTTGGTGTCGATATAAAACTGCGCCGTTGCGGGCGAGTAAAAGTAATTGGCATATTCTGAATTGTACCTCACATCAAAACCAACATTAGTTTTCAGCACCTTAAAAAACACATTATCAAAATAGAAACTGTTGTAGGTGTAAAACTCAGGCGTCCGCAATACCGAATTTTTATCTGTTTTTTGGTAAGCAATGTAATTCTCGAGAACAAATTTCCCGAAGCGCCATTTCTTCTGAATGTCTATCCTGATCAAACTGATATCGGCCGTTTCCTGCTGAGGGAGAATAGAATTGTAGCCATTAGCATTATCTAACCCGAAATAAAGATAATTGGAAGTTAGAAAATATTTTGCGCCTGCATTGAAGCCATATTTATCATTAATGTAGTTGAACGATAAGTTTGCAACTTTTGTGTTCTTAAAATCCTGATAATCCCATTGGTAGTGGTTGCCATGATAATAATTGAATATGGCGGCAGGCGTTTGATTTTGTACGTAGGCACCCAACTCGATCCTTCCGATCGATTTGCCTAAAAGAATTTTGCTTTTGGCCTCATACAAATAATCTCCGGCGTTTTCACCTTGCAAAATCTGCTGAATATCTAAATTAAAATCAATATTACTGCTAAATCGATACCCCGCAGCACCCAGAACCGTAGTGTTTTGATAATTAAACTTACTTTGCTCGTAGTTTGTTCTATCGGCCTTTACGCCAAAATACTGGTGTTTGTAAAAGTCCTGACGAATGCCGGCATCAACCTTTAACTCATTTTTAATCACCTTTGTGTCTTTCGCCCGAAGGAAGAAGCTATAAATAAATTCGTTTTTAATGTGTTGTACGTGGGTAGAGTCGTTGGTAAATTCAGTGTTGTTAATACCAGGGGGCATTACGTTGTTCGGGTCCGAACCGGTTTTATAAAACGTATAACTGTCATTATCGTACTGCAAAGTGTACGATACTTTATTGGTTGGCAATGCGCCGTTGTTTTCATTTGCTGAGGTATCTATCCGGCCCACATAATACGTCTGCTTTAAAAACAGGGTATTTTTTCGATATAGGTTCCGCGAGGCCTCTAGGTTTACGGGCTCTGCATCCCGGCTGATTTTGTCGTAACCAGGCTCAAATAAGTCAGTAGCTTCCGTCGAACCGTTTTCATAGGCTCGCATGGTATTAAAAATGGCGGATGCCCACATATTGTAGCGTTTGTTTGGCGATTGGTACCACGAAAACACGGCTACGTTAAGGTTATCGCCACGTTGGCGGGCATAAAAACCTTTTGAATCGGCACGATTGAAGTTGACGCCCACATTCCAGTTCTTTTTAACATTTTGGCTGTGGATTGCCCTAAAGAGCTGTTCTTTTTGGCCTGCACTAACAAAGTATAGGCTTGTAAACGGTGCTCTGGCCTGATAGTAGATGATATCCTCGGGCGTAAGGGCATAGTAATCGAGGGAATGAAATCCGGGATCGAAGCCGATACGTTTGCTCGGTTCATACAGCAATGGCCGAGCCGATAAACCCATGTTACCGGTACTGATAGTGGGGTGAAGTGGCTGTAATAAAGGGCTGTAGTTTTGGATGTTTACAGTAGAGGTATCTAAAGGCAACAGCACTATGCTGTCTTTACTGAGCGACAGTTTGGTGTAGCGGATGTATTTGGCGGTAAAAACCACTGAGTCTTTCCCGGCATCGAGCTTGTTCCGCACAGAATCCAGCTCTTTGTTATCGCCAACAGACGTTTTTAAATCCTGCGCAAATGCGCTGTTAACGCCCAAGAGCAGCAAGAAAAATAAGAGAATCCGAACAACTTTGCCCATCTTATATTTCAGCAATTAGTCGTGTCAAAATTTCGGTCATTTTTGGTTCGGCCTTTGCGGCAACCGCTAAAATTTCATCTAAATTAAAGGGTTGCAGATCTTCGGGGAAGCCCTCATCGGTAAGCACCGATATTGCAAACACGGGCAGGCCGGCCTGGTTGGCAACAATTACCTCGGGTACGGTGCTCATCCCTACAGCGTCTCCGCCAATTAACCGCAAATATTTGTATTCAGCTTTGGTTTCTAAATTAGGCCCTGAAACAGCAACATACACCCCTTTGTGGCAGTTAATAGCTACCTCGTTCGCAATGCTTAAGGCTTTAGCAATAATATCACGCTTGTAAGGTTCGCTCATATCGGGAAAGCGTGGACCTAAGGAACTTTCGATTAAACCACGTAAGGGATTATCGGGCTGAAGGTTGATGTGATCTTCGATGATCATTAAATCGCCACGTTTAAATTCGGGGTTTAGCGACCCTGCGGCATTAGAAACGATTAAATTTTGGATGCCAAGCCCTTTCATTACCCTTACCGGAAAGGTGATCTGTTGCATGGTGTAGCCTTCGTAATAGTGTAACCGGCCTTGCATCGCCACGATTTTTTTTCCGCTTAATGTTCCGAAAATCAATTTTCCACTGTGAAACTCCAATGTTGAGATGGGAAAATTTGGAATATTGGAGTACATCAATTGATGCTCAATTTGTATTTCTTTAACTAAACCACCTAAGCCTGTGCCCAAAACTATTCCGATTTCGGGTTTAAAGTTTTCGGTTTTGCGCTTTATATATTCAACGGTTTCTTCTATTGCTCTTAACATAGGTTAAAATAAGTTCATCAAAGGTAACTTTATCTTCTTCAAATAAATCAACCTCGATGGGTAAAAAATATACGGGTAAATTTACCAGTAAATCTTCAAATCCCACAGCTTTTAAACGTTTGCTATCCTTTTCTGTTGTGATGATCACTTTTTCATTTTTGGCCGACGATTGGAAAGCTGATTTAAACTTTTTGATATCCTCGGTTTTAAAGGCGTAATGATCGCGAAATTCCTCGTGTTTTATGGTTTTGGTGTACTTTTCGAGCTCTTCGATAAGTGGGGCAGGATTAGCAATTCCGGTAAGTAAGAAAATCTCGTGGTCTTTTATCGATTCGAGCGATCGTTGCTCGTCTGTATACAGGTGCTGTAACTCGCCGTACTTTAGGTAAGAATGAAGTACTTTTTGGTTATCGTTCGGCTGCAGTTCGTTTATCGAAGCCTGCTGCGCAACATGCAGCAACGGAACTGGCGATTTTGTAACCAGGAGAACATCTGCACGTTTCCGCGACGAAAAAACATCTCTTAAATTGCCTGCTGGAAGCAAAAACTGCAGGGTGCCCAGTTTCCTGAATTCGAACAGCAAAATATTGAAACCGGCCTTAATGGCTCTGTGCTGAAAGGCATCATCGAGTATAATTAAATCGTGGCTGTGCTTTAGTTTTTCAATTCCCTTAACTCGATCTTCGCAAACGGCAACGGTTACGTTTTCAAATTTCTGGTAATATTGTAAAGGCTCATCGCCAATGGTTTCGGCGGTTGCGGCGTCATCAGCAATGATAAAGCCTTTTGTTTTCCGCCCGTATCCCCTGCTTAAAATGGCCACTTTATACTCGGCCAAAAGCCTTACCAAATATTCGGTTGTGGGCGTTTTGCCCGAACCGCCAATAGCCAAATTGCCTACACAAATTACAGGTAAATCAGCAGTAACTGACCGCATCAGGCCCCAATCGTATAATTTTTTGCGCAAGGTAATGGCCATGGCATAAATCAGTGAAAATGGAAGCAATAAAAGACGTAAATAATTAAGTAGCATATCGTCGCGTTCAAAAATACTTATAAATAACAATAAAGTGGTATCGCGTTTCTAACGATCCCTACCTAAAGCAACCGCAGGAGGCTTAAAATGTTTATAAGATTTTGGCGGATTAGTGTGCTTTGGCAACTAAACTTATTATTCGCGAGAGAAACTGATGATTTTATTTTGATTGAATTTTATAAAAGCTATCTTCGTAGCTAATTAATAATTAGTCCAGATAAAAATAAAAACCATTATCCACAGTTCATTTCTTCGTTTGACTCACATCCCAGTGTACATCAAATTATCATTAATTTTTAACACAAAATTTAATTAAATGAAGAAAATTTTTAGTCTGTTGATCACAGTTTTTATCAGTTCGTTGTTGTATGGCCAAACGGGGATTATTAAGGGTACCTTAACTACCTCAAATGGGAAACCAGCAGCACATGTCAGCATTGTTTTTGAAGGCACGGGCAAAGGCACTGTTTCGGATGTGAGCGGCAATTATATCTTAAATGATGTTAAGGCTGGTACGTATATTTTAATAGCAAGTTCGCTTGAATTTGAAACGCAAAAAACAGAGGTGAGCGTTGCAGTTGGGCAAACCACAAACTTAAACCTAACCTTGATAGAAAACCAGGGGCAGCTAAACGATGTGGTTATATCTGCAGGAAGAACTCCTGAAACAATTGATCAAATACCCTCTTCTGTAACTGTTGTGGGGCTCAAAACCCTGCAGGATAACATCAATATTTCGAGCAATATTGCTACAATTCTTCAAACTTATGTACCTGGCCTGGCACCGAGCACGGGTTTGAGCAGTAATGCCGGGCAAACGCTTCGCGGACGTAGCCTATTGATTATGGTAGATGGTGTACCACAATCTACTCCACTTCGTAACGGGGCCATGGATTTAAGAGCTCTAGATCCAGCAGTTATTGAAAGGGTGGAGGTTGTTAAAGGCGCAACCGCTATTTACGGAAATGGCGCCGCAGGTGGCTTAATCAATTATTTTACACGCAGCGCCAAAACCGATAAGGTTATTAACAGCCAAACCTCAATAGCAACAACAGGATCTTTGGTTAACAAGGCCAATAGCATGGGCGGCAGAATCAGTCAGTTATTTTATGGCGACAAAGGTAAATTAAGCTATGCCTTAAGCGGTGTTTACGAGCAAACTGGTGAGCTTAAAGATGCAAAGGGCGATATAATGCCTCCTGTTTATGGGCTTGGGGAAACCGATTCTTATAATGCGTTTGCAAAATTGGGCTATAAATTCAATAGCAAGCATAAGGTTCAGGCAACGTATAATTTCTATTCCAGCAGGCAAGCTACCAATTACATTACAGTAAATGGAGATTATGCCAAGGGCATAAAAACTACGGCAATGCAAGGCCAGGCTAGCGGTGTGCCGCAGGGTGTAAAGGGAAATCACAACGCGAATATATTTTTTGCGGGCGAAACAGGTGTTGCAAACACGACCTACAATGCCGACTTTTACTACCAGAGTGTAGATAATGTATTTTTTTATTCGGAGGCTTTTGTTGATGGCGGTGTATCGAGAGTGCTTTCCAAAAAAAATGGAGCAAGGCTGGTGTTGAATACTCCTTTTTATTTTGCTTCTGCTGATGCCAATGTAACATATGGATTAGATGCACAAAGGGATAGAACCTCTCAACCATTGGTTGATGGGCGCATTTGGGTGCCGGAAATGGATATGGTTAATTATGCACCGTTTGCGCAGGCTCGGTTTACCTTTTTCGACAAACTAATTTTGAAAGGCGGTTTGAGGTTCGAAAGCGTAAACATTGAGGTAAATGATTACAAAACATTACCTTCTAAAAACACGACAACGGGGGTTGTTACGCCATCGATCGATGTAAGGGGCGGCAATCTGCATTACAACCCACTCGTATTTAACGTAGGCTTACGATATAACACTTCGGATTATTTTTCGCCCTACATCAGTTTCTCTCAAGGCTTTACAGTTTCCGACGTTGGCGTAGCGCTGCGTGCGGCGAAGGTGAACGACATTGCCAAAATTAACACAGAGGCAGTTATTGTGGATAGCTATGAAGCTGGCTTTGTGAGTAAAGTCAAAAATCTCCGCTTCGAAGCCACGGGTTATATCAGTAAATCGAGCCTTGGCGCTAATAGTGTATTTAACAACGGCGAATATATCGTGGTTAGAGCGCCGGAACGCATTTACGGCTTTGAGTTAAATGCTGAAATGAAAGTTACAAAAGCTTTGAAGGCAGCCGTAAACTATAGCTTTGTTGAAGGTAAGGCAGATGCCGACGATGATGGCAAGTATAACGGAGAGAAAGACGAATATCTGTCTGGCCATCGTATTGGCGCCCCTATGTTTGGCGCAAACATCAATTACAGCATTTTATCTGGCAAGCTCAACCTGTTGCTACAATACACGGGCATTACGAGCAGAGACCGGTTTGCAAAGAAAGCGAATGGACTGTACAACCCTTTTGAAGGTCCGGTAAAGGCTTATAATTTATTCAATTCTGCTATATTTTATCATATAACGCCTGCTACATCTATTAATTTAGGTGTTGAAAACATGTTCAACGAGGATTATTTTACACCGAGGTCGCAATATACTGCCCGCAACACCGATTATATTAAAGGTAAGGGAGCATCTTACCGTTTAACCTTGAATATCAGGATTTAATTTACGCCAATAACGATGTGGATTGATACAAAATTGGTATCAATCCACATTCTTTCCCGACGCTCCGAAAAACTCATTTTTCAAAGTTTGTCTAATACAGGTTTTCTATAGTATAAGTGCTTTGATTAAATGAAAATGTATCTCCTTTTTTCAATCCTTCCATTACCTTATAAATTGGTGCCTGTTCGGATATGCCTATAAATTCTTTTCCATCAACGGAAAATTTTCCAACAGATACCGAAATGAAAAAGTTTAAATCTTTTGTATACACCACAGCGCCAAGCTCTACCTGGTCGCTAGTTAAATCGGGTTTTATCGAGTTCAACACACTCAACTCCCTTTTAGCAAAAACCAGCTCTTTTTCATAGTTTGCGATAACTTCCAGCTTGCCGGTGTTGCGGTTTTCTGTTTGGCTGGGCGAAGTGTCCTGACTGTTCATATCAGCCTTAATGGTATCTAACCTGCTTTCAAATCGGTCGACCTGGTTTTGTTGAAAATCTACACAAGCTTTTAGTATACTCGGTTTATTGTTATTCATATTATTCTATTTAGTTGCAAACAAAATACAAATTTTAAACCGTTATCATGTCAATTTTATTGACTTTTATCAACTTTTATCTTATCTTACCCTTATTGGTCGGTTGCATTTTGCTACAAAAAACGATCTGTTAATTTAAACCAGGCGATCAAACGTTTGCGCTATTTCTTGACAGAATAATAGAATTGCATCCCTCAAAAAGCCTTATCTTTGCGTAAATCATAAAAAATAAAATATGCTTAAAGGATTTTTTAACATACCTACTCCGGTAAACGAACCTATATTAAACTATGCCCCCGGCAGCAAGGAACGTGCACTATTAAAAGAAGCACTTGCAGCAGCTCGCTCACACCAGCAAGATATTCCGATGTATATTGGAGGCAAGCAAATTCATACCGACAAAAAAGGTAAGGTTGTTCCACCGCATGATCATCAACATATATTAGCCCAATTTAGCATTGGCGACAAAACACATATTACACAAGCCATTGATGCCGCTTTAGCAGCAAAAAACGATTGGGAAAACCTTTCGTGGGAGCACCGTGCAGCCATTTTTTTAAAGGCAGCTGATTTAATTGCAGGCAAATACCGTTATAAATTAAATGCGGCCACGATGTTGGGCCAAAGCAAAAACGCTTATCAGGCAGAGATTGACGCAGCGTGCGAATTGATCGATTTTTTACGTTTTAACGTAAGCTACATGGCCGATATCTACAAACAACAACCTCCGGTTTCGCCTCGTGGCAGCTGGAACCGTGTAGAACAACGCCCGCTAGAAGGCTTCGTTTTTGCATTAACCCCATTTAACTTTACGGCTATTGCGGCAAACTTACCTGCATCGGCAGCGATGATGGGGAACGTAGTAGTTTGGAAACCAGCCGATACACAAGTTTATGCGGCCAACCTTTTAATGGAAATATTTCGCGAGGCTGGCTTGCCTGACGGTGTTATAAACCTGGTTTATGCCGACGGCCCTGAAGCTGGTGAAGTGATTTTTAACCATCGCGATTTTGCAGGAATCCACTTTACAGGTTCTACTAAAGTGTTTCAGGAGATCTGGAAAACTATTGGCACCAATATTCACAAATACAGATCATATCCACGCATTGTTGGCGAAACCGGCGGTAAGGATTTCATTTTAGTGCATCCTTCGGCACAGGTAGATGTTGCAAACACTGCAATTGTTCGCGGTGCGTTTGAATATCAGGGACAAAAATGTTCTGCTGCAAGCCGTGTGTACATTGCCGAAAGCCTTTGGCCGCAAATTAAAGAGCAGATGTTACGCGATTTGGCTACCTTTAAAATGGGCCCAACAGAAGATTTCTCGAACTTTATCAACGCCGTTATCGATGAGCGCTCATTTGATAAACTGGCAAAATATATCGATGCTGCCAAAAATGATAGCGATGTAGAAATTATAGCAGGTGGAAACTACGATAAGAGCAAAGGTTACTTTATTGAGCCTACTGTTTTAGTGGTTAAAGACCCTAAATACACCACGATGTGCGAAGAGTTGTTTGGCCCCGTTTTAACAGTTTATGTTTATGCAGACAAAGATTTCGACTCGATTTTAGAAATTATTGATACGACTTCGCCATATGCGTTAACAGGCGCTCTAATTGCTCAAGACCGTTATGCGATTGAAAAAGCAAGCCATGCGTTGCGCAATGCTGCAGGTAACTTTTATATCAATGATAAGTGCACCGGGGCAGTAGTTGGCCAGCAACCATTTGGCGGCGCCAGAGGCTCGGGCACAAACGATAAGGCCGGTTCGATGATCAACCTTTTACGCTGGGTTTCGCCACGTACCATCAAGGAGGTTTTCGATGCGCCAACGGATTACCGCTATCCATTTTTAGCCGAAGATTAGAAATTAAAAGGCCAGAACTCACGTTTTGGCCTTTTTTTTTGTATATTTCACTTTGACATTTTCTAACCATTTATCCGCTTAACGTTTTCTAACCATGACCCATAAATTTTTGTTATCTTTTATTTTTTGTTTAGCAGGTTTTAGTTTTTATGCCGGAGCGCAGAAAAAACCAAACGTAATTATCATATATGCTGACGATTTGGGCTACGGCGACCTCAGTTGTTATGGTGCAACAAAAATAAGCACACCAAATATCGATGCGCTTGCCAAAAAAGGCTTAAGGTTTACCAACGGACATTCCACTGCTTCGACATGCACGCCATCGCGTTATTCTTTAATGACTGGCAGATATGCATGGCGCAAAAAGGGAACGGGCGTTTTACCGGGCGATGCGGCTTTGATTGTTCCAACGGATAATAGTGCTCTTCCATCAATTTTTCAGCAGGCGGGCTATAAAACTGGTTTGGTAGGCAAATGGCATTTGGGTTTGGGCAATGCGGTTGAAAAGGATTGGAACAAAGAGGTTACGCCAGGGCCAAGGGAAACAGGATTTGATTATTCGTTTATTTTTCCGGCAACGGCCGACCGGGTGCCAAATGTATTTCTGGAGAACCAGCTGGTTGTAGGCTTAGATGCGAACGATCCGATTATGGTCGATTACAAAAATCCTGTTGGCGATGAACCAACGGGCAAAGATCATCCTGAACTGCTGAAAATGCCAGCAGAAGTGGGTCATGGGCATAACCAAACGATAGTAAATGGCGTTGGCCGCATTGGTTATATGAAAGGCGGCAAATTAGCCCGGTGGACTGACGAGGAGCTTCCGTTCACTTTCTTAACCAAGGCAAAAAGCTTTATCGAAGATCATCAGCAGGAACCATTTTTTCTTTATTATGCTTTAACAGAACCGCACGTACCCCGCCTGCCCGCTACCATGTTTAAAGGAAAAAGCGAACTTGGTTATCGCGGCGACGTAATTTTACAATTGGATTGGGCGGTGGGAGAAATTACGAAGCAATTGAAACATCTGGGACTTGATAAAAACACAATTATTATTTTTAGCAGCGATAATGGCCCTGTGGTTATGGATGGCTACGAAGATGGCGGCTTTGAAAAACTAAACGGACATAAGCCCGCGGGCATTTTGCGAGGCAGCAAATATTCTATTTTAGAAGGCGGCACCCGGGCGCCCTTTATTGTATCGTGGCCGGCAGAAATTAAACCCGGCGTTTCCGATGCCCTCGTATCGCAAATTGATTTCCTCGCTTCGTTTGCAGGCTTTTTTAATCTCGAAAATAAAAATGGTATCGACAGCAAAAACATATGGAACGCCTTTATGGGCAAAGATAAAAAGGGTCGCGATTATTTTGTAGAACAGAGCAGTCAATTGGCAATTGTAAAAGACAACTGGAAATATATTCGCCCATCGAACGGATTGGCTACTTATAAACTTACCCATACTGATACCGGAAACCTGCCAACAGCTCAATTGTATAATTTGACTGATGATTTAGGCGAAAAGAATAACGTGGCCGAAAAATATCCAGAAAAGGTAAAGGAATTGGAGGCGCTTTTGAATGCCGAAGAGGCCCGGACGAAGTAATTCATGTCGGGCGTTCATGGCGAAAAAGATCCTGAATCAAGTTCAGGATGACGACCGTTCTTAGAAGGCGCTTCATTGCCGGCTTACATTACCACCACGTCCTGCTGAATTTATTTCAGCATCTTTCCCGTAGGGCGTTCATGGCGAAAAAATCCTGAATCAAGTTCAGGATGACGACCGTTTTTGTAGGCGCTTCATTGGCGACATGCATTACCACGACGTCATGAGCAACCATATGTTTTTTTATCCTTAACTTAATAGCAGAGGCAAGCCCCTGAAATCATAGTTGCAAAAAAATACGTATAAAGTTCGTCAGCTTTGTTTTCGCTACCAGACTCATGACTCTTGACTCACGACTTCGGACTCAAAACTCCCAACTCAAAACTCCCAACTCCCTACTCCCAACTCAAAACTCACCCAACAATCAACATTTTTTTATACTCCTTTGGTGTAATGCCCTTGGCCAATTTAAAAAACTTATTAAAATTGGTTAGGCTATTAAAACCGCATGAATAGGCCAATTCGCTGATTTGCAAATCGGTTTGGGCCATTAATTTACAGGCATGTCCAATCCTTACCTCGTTTACAAAGGTTACAAAGGTTTTTTGCGTACGGTTTTTAAAGTATCTGCAAAATGCCTGTTTGTTCATGTTCGTCATTTCTGCAGCCGTGGTAAGCAAAATCTCTTGATTAAAATTGTCAAAAACGTACTTCAGGATTTTGTCCATCCTGTCGTTATCTTTCAGTTGATAGTTGTTTGTGTATCCTGGGCTTGCTAAAAGCTCGTAACTGGTGGTTGAGCACAATAGGTCCAAAATTTGCAGTAAGGCTATCAATCGTTTGATCTCCGTGGTCTGCGCCGAAACCTTCAACATCGCTTGT
This sequence comes from Pedobacter endophyticus, assembly GCF_015679185.1. Taxonomy (NCBI): domain Bacteria; kingdom Pseudomonadati; phylum Bacteroidota; class Sphingobacteriia; order Sphingobacteriales; family Sphingobacteriaceae; genus Pedobacter; species Pedobacter endophyticus. The sequence goes on along the minus strand of NZ_CP064939.1, from coordinate 4,547,996 downwards.
TGCAGTTTCTCTTTGATCAAGCCGTCAAACTTCATTCCTCTTTTAGCTATCCGAAAAAAGTTTTTTACCCTTTCAATAGTATCAGGCTCTCTAAAAAGCCCGAGGATTTTATTAGGATGTATGAATATCGAAATGGACCTCGCATAAGCTGTGTTTTCGTTTTCATCTTCGCACTGCTTGTGGTTGTGCCACACATGCGGCAGGTTAGAACCTACAAAAATCAGTTCATCGGAAGTAAAATCTGCAATGCTGTCGCCGATCATTCGCCGACCTTCGCTTTCCAGGGTATAGGTAAGTTGGCATTCTTCATGAAAATGGAACTCGGTTGAAAAATAAGGCGCATCAACAACCTTCAAACTGTATACATCGTTTACTTTTCCATCAAGAATTTTCGCAAAAACAGGCTTCATAAAAGTATTATTGAATTAAGGCAGCTCGATATTACCTTAACGTTGTTCAATATAATAAATAAAAGCTAATATTCTGTTGGTTATAGCGAACCTTATGCCGAGTATTTTAAACTTTGATTAATATTTTAGCTAAATATTAACCAAATATTTAAGTGAGCGCATGCTGAAAGACAAAGTTATCGTAATAACGGGTGGTAGTAACGGCATCGGTTGGGAATGTGTAAAAGCTTATGTAAACGCCGCAGCCATTGTGTGCATATTAGATAAGAACCCATTGACCGAAGATCAGCTGGAAGAAATTAAGACGGCCGAGAAACTCAATTTAACCTGCAATCTGGCTTATGAGGAGCAAGTATCAAACGCTTTTAAGGCGGTTACTGAAAAGTATGGCCGTATTGATGCCATCCATAACAATGCGGCCATTGCCCATCCGTCGAAATCATTAGATGAAACGAGTAATTTGGAGTGGGATTTACTCATGAACATCAACCTGAAGAGCATTTTATACACTACCCGTTACGGTATCGAATATTTAAAGCAATCGGAAGGTTGCATTTTAAATACCAGTTCGGTAGTGGGCAGTATCGGGCAGAACAACCATGCGGTATATGTGGCCACGAAAGGTGCAATTAATGCACTTACAAAGGCAATGGCTTTAGATTATGCACCATACAAAATAAGGGTTAATGCCGTGGCCCCCGCAGCTATCAACACGCCGACTTTACAAGCGTGGAGCGAGGAACAACCAAACAAAAATGAGATTGAAAAATATTTAAACCAGCTACAGCCCTTGGGCAACATGCCGGCTGGCGATGTAATTGCCGATGCCTGTACGTTCCTTTTGAGCGATGCCGCCCGCTTTATTACCGGCACTATTTTACCGGTTAGCGGTGGCGCAGAACTGGGCTACAGGGCATTGATTGATTAACAACTGTCATTCTGGGCATAGCGAAGAATCTCAAACATAGGTGCACTATCCTGCTTACAGCATAACCTCAACTTGCGAGGGGCTTTGAGCCTTCGGGTTTATGTAATAATAGGTTAGAGATTCTTCGGACAACAACGATCTAATAATTCAACAATTAACCAATTTAGACTTCCGACCTCGGTCTTCGGTCTTTCCAACTAATTAAAATGATTGATAAAATACAGATACAAGACAAAAGATTCGAGCTTTCTTCGGGCGCCGGAAGCGATGCCGTACACAAAGATCCGCAATATTCGTATGCGGTAACGCAATTAACTGAGAACGGACAAACTGGTACCGGGTTGGCGTTTACTTTGGGTGCGGGCAACGATCTGGTTTGCAACGCGGCCAGGTTTTATGCCGAAAACTTAAAGGGAATTGGTATTGAAGATCTCATGAGCAACTTTGGCCAAACGTTTAAAACGCTATCAAACGAGCAGCAGTTTAGGTGGTTAGGGCCCCATAAAGGCGTTGTACACCTCGGCCTGGCCTCTGTAACCAATGCCTGTTACGATTTGTGGGCTAAAAAACGGGGCGTTCCACTTTGGAAATTGTTGATCGATCTTACACCCGAGGAAATAGTAAACACGCTCGATTTATCTTACCTTGAAGACGTTCTTACCCGAGCCGAAGCCGTCGAAATGCTGCAAGCTGAGGTAAGCAGCAGAAAAGAACGGACAACCATACTTCAAGCGGGCTATCCGGGCTACGATACGTCTGTGGGCTGGTTTAACTACGACGACGAGAAAGTACGTGAAAACTGTAAAAAAGCGATCGACAATGGCTTTACGGCCATGAAACTTAAAGTAGGCTCTGCAGACCCAACACGCGATATCCGCAGGGCAAATATTGTTCGGGAAGTTGCTGGCGAAGGTGCAAAGGTTATGCTCGATGCCAACCAACAATGGACTTTACCAGAGGCGATTTCAATTTGCGGCGAACTAAAAAACATGAACCCGTACTGGATTGAAGAACCTACCCACCCCGACGATATTTTAGCGCATATGCTCTTGTCTGAAGCTGTTACGCCAATAAAACTGGCACTGGGCGAGCATGTACCCAATCGCATCGTTTTTAAAAATTACCTGCAGGCCGGTTGCACCAGTTTCGCACAGGTAGATGCCGTACGTGTTGGCGGCATCAGCGAATTTATTACCATCAGTTTAATGTGCAAAAAATTTGGTGTTCCGGTAGTTCCGCATGTTGGCGATATGGGCCAATTGCATCAGCATTTAGTCCTATTTAACCACATTGCCATGGGGCACGAAGCTTTGTTTTTAGAGCATATTCCTCATTTAAAACAGCATTTTGTAAATCCAATAAAAATCGAGAACGGCGTGTACATTACACCTCAGGAGCCGGGCAGTAGCTGCGATTTAAAATAATCCAAAACCAAACCAAAGATGATCAGTACCATAGATATCATAATTACCATTGCCTATATTTTGTTTATTGTAACCATTGGATTGTGGACAGGAAGAAGCAAGAAAAAGAACCACGAAACAACAAGCGGCGAATATTTTTTGGCAGGTAAAAGCCTCAAATGGCCCATGATTGGGCTGGCCTTGTTCGCCACTAATATTTCGTGCCTGCACCTGGTAAGTTTGGCGCAAAGCGGATTTGATTCGGGCCTGTTAAACGGTAATTTCGAATGGATGGCCGCGTTTACGCTCATTCTTTTGGCCTTGCTATTTGTTCCGTTCTATATCCGATCGGGAATTTCTACCCTCCCCGATTTTTTGGAGCGCAGGTACAACCGTGCCTGTAGAGATTGGTTGGCCTTTATTTCCATCTTATCGGCAATTGTAATACACATCGCCTTTTCATTTTTGGCTGGAGGCATCGTACTCGAAACCCTCTTCGGTATTAACATGTACACCAGCATTGTTGTAATTGCTGCATTAACCGGGCTTTACACCATTATTGGAGGTTTAAAGGCGGTGGTAGTTACCGAAACCATACAAAGTTTAGTGCTCATTGTGGGCGCAATTATTATTACGGCATTTGCCTGGAATAAAGTAGGCGGCTGGGATCACGCGGTGGCGGTGCTGCACCGAGAAAATGCGATGGACAAAATTAGTATGTTACGCCCCGCAGGCGATTCGAGCGGCATGAGTTGGCTCGCGGTATTTTTAGGTTACCCGATTCTGGGCATCTGGTACTGGTGTGCCGATCAAACCATTGTTCAGCGGGTTTTGGGTGCCAAAGATGAAAATCACGCTCGTGTGGGTTCCCTATTTTGCGGTTTTATTAAAATTTTACCTGTATTTATCTTCGTGTTGCCCGGCTTATTTGCCTACGCACTTTACAAATCGGGCTCCATGGATTTATCATCTTTACAACATATTGATGCCAACGGACACACGGTAATGAATACCAAAGGAATTTATACCTTAATGATTACGCAACTTTTGCCTAAAGGCCTGGTGGGCGTTTTGGTAGCAGCACTTTTATCAGGATTAATGAGCCAAATTGCAGGTGCTTTAAATTCTATTGCCACCTTAAGCAGTTACGACCTTTACAAACGATTTAAACCCGAAACCACCGATAAGCAACTGGTAACCGTTGGGCGCTGGTCGGCCGGCATAGCTTTAATAGTTTCAATAGCCCTATTGCCACTGTTAAACAGTTATCAGAGCTTGTTTGAGGGCTTAAATGATGTCATAGCACACATTGCTCCGCCAATTACCTGCGTGTTCCTATTGGGTGTTTTTTGGAAAAAGGCATCCGGCGAGGCCGCACAATACACATTACTGATCGGTTCGGTTTTGGGAATCGTAGTTTTCATTGTAAACAAGGTGTATGGCACCGAAACCTTTATTGGCCAGATACCATTTATGATGATGGCTTTTTACCTGTTCTGCGTGTGCGTAGTAACACAAGTTGTTTTCTCATACATCTACCCTGTAAAACACACTGCGCAAAGTGAAGTATTGTATTGGAAATCGGTTTGGGAACCCTTACAAAGTAAAGGCTGGACTGGATTGGGCAACTATAAAGTGCTATCGGCCCTGCTGCTTGCCATCATGGGTGTTTTGTATGTCTATTTTAAATAAGCGGAAAGCGGAAAGAATAAAGCTAAAAGCGGAAAGACTAAAGCGGAAAGAATAAAGATTAAAGCGGAAAGACTAAAGCTAAAAGACTAAAGCAGAAAGCGGAAAGTAGGAAGATAAAACTTGGAGGATAAAGGCTGATACAAGTGTAATTTCGGGCCGAGCCCTTCTGCTTAACGAGTAATCCCCGCCTGATGGGACGGGCAGCAATACGATGAAGTTAAGGATGTAACAAAAAATACTGTCATTCTTAAGGATAGCCAATGCGCAACATCAGATAGCTATCTGATAAAAATCGGTTTTTGATATAACGGCTTGTTCACCTTACGCAGCATCGTATGTACGTATTAAAGCTCTCCTTTTTGGAAGGCTTAGGTGCGCTTTTTAACAGCCCGCCTCGATGCTTGATACTTAATACTAACCATTTGATACTTAATACTTGATACTAATTCGAAAAACTATGATACGTATAACAACAATAATCTTACTCATGCTAACGGGCAGTTTCCTGGCCGGTGCGCAAACCAAAAACCAAATGTCACCATCAATAGAAGGCTTTATGGAAAAGCGTTTCGGCATGTTTATACATTGGGGTCCGGTGAGTTTGCGTGGCACAGAAATCGGCTGGAGCCGCGGAAAAGAGGTCGATCAACAAGAATATGATAACCTGTACAAAGAATTTAACCCGGTGCTGTTTGATGCTGATGCCTGGGTAAAAACAGCGAAAGATGCAGGGATGAAATACCTCACCATTACCGCCCGCCACCACGATGGTTTCTGCTTATGGCCGAGTGAATATACCGATTACGACATTAGTAATACGCCCTATAAAAAAGATATTGTTGGCGCACTAAACGAGGCCTGTAAAAAGCAGGGAATTAACTTCTGCATTTATTATTCTGTGCTGGATTGGTACCATCCTGATTATCCGATTCATAATCCGAAAGATCGTAACGGCTCGGGCGACCCTAAAGCCAACATGCCGCGATACGTCCAGTTTATGAAAAACCAGCTAAAAGAACTGATAACAAATTACGACCCTTATATGCTTTGGTTTGATGGCCAGTGGGAAAAACCCTGGACAGAGGAAATGGGCAGGGATATGTATGCCTATTTAAAAAACCTCAAGCCATCGCTGGTCATCAACAACCGTTTGGGTAAGGAAATGGCAGGGGTAAAAAACGTGGCAATAGACCATTCGAAAATGATAGGCGATTACGATACACCTGAACAAGCGGTAGGCAAACTGAACATGGAAATGCCCTGGGAAAGCTGCTTTACCATTGCCAATCAATGGGCCTGGAAACCAAACGACAAATTGAAATCGCTTAAAGAGTGTTTGACTATTTTCTCAAAAACCATCGGCGGAAACGGCAATTTGCTCCTAAATGTTGGCCCAATGCCAGACGGTAGGATTGAACAACGACAAATTGACCTGTTGAAAGAGATGGGCGACTGGCTTAAAATAAATAGCGAGGCCGTTTACGGCACTATGGGCGGGCCTTATCAACCAAACGATAACTTCGCAACTACCCGTAAAGGCAACAAACTGTATGTAAACATCCTGAACACCGATACAACCGCAATTGAATTAAAAGCTATCCCTGACCGGAAAATTGTAAAATCTTATGCAATAACGGGCAGTCCGGTTAGTATTGAGCAAAGTAAAGATAAAATTGTTATCCCCGTAACAAAGTCAAAAAACCCCTATGTTGTTGTTTTAGAACTCAATAAAACAGCCGAATCAATTTCTGTAATCAAATAAACAAAATGAAGAAGATACTCCAAGTTATGGCTATGGCCATGTTGGCGCTTTTATTCAGCGCTGGCTGTTCCGAAAACAACAAAAATGTCAGGGTGGCAACCGAAGTACCCCCTCCTACCGCCGAAAATACTGCAAGCGTTAACGTGATGCGGTTTGGCAGTGTTACCGGCCTTAAGCCCGAAAAAGCAAACTATTACAAAGAATTGCATGCCGCGGCCTGGCCCGATGTACTTAAAAAAATCAAGGAATGTAATATCCGTAATTATTCTATTTACCTTAAAGAAATTGAGGGCAAGCCCTACCTGTTTAGTTATTTTGAATACACGGGGACGGATTTTGAAGCAGATATGAAAAAAATGGCGGCCGATGCCACAACAAGGCGTTGGTGGAAAGAAACCGATCCCTGCCAAATGCCATTGCCCGATGCCGCTGCCAAAGGCGACATCTGGTCGGGTATGGAAGAAGTATTTCATGCAGATTAACTGACGGTTACACCGGCTCAGTAAGTGATTAAAATTAAACCTCGAATAATGAAAAAAATAAACGTTATTATTACGATAATAGGGATGCTAACCGGTACTGTATCGGTTGTTCGGTCGCAATCAAACTACACGGATAAAATCTGGTATAACTCGCCTGCTAACGCTGCTGTGCAAGACACTGCCGCCGGTTGGAAAAGTGACCCTGAATGGCTTAAAGCGCTTCCTGTGGGCAATGGCTTTTTAGGGGCAATGGTTTTTGGCGATGTAAACCAGGAACGCATTCAGCTTAACGAAAAATCTTTATGGAGCGGCAGTGTAGCGGATAACGATAATCCCGAAGCCGCAAAATATATACCCGAAATACGGAATCTTCTTTTCGAAGGAAAATACAAGGAAGCAACGGAATTAACTAACAAAACGCAAGTTTGCAAAGGCAAGGGAAGCGGACATGGAAATGGCGCAAACGTTCCATTTGGCTGTTACCAAACCCTGGGAGATTTGATGCTTGATTTCGATAAAAAATCTGCCTATAAAAATTATTACCGCGAACTTGATCTGATTACCGGAGTAGCTTTAACGAGCTATGAGCAGGATGGTGTAAAATATAAGCGGGAAGTTTTTACGAGTTATCCTGATCAGGCATTGGTTATCAGACTCACGGCGAGCAAACCCAACTCGCTATCGTTTTCGATGGCTTTAAACAGACCTGAAAGATTTAAAACCCAGGCAAAAAACAACCGCTTAATTATGAGCGGAGTTTTAACCAACGGAAAAGGTGGCGATGGCATGCGCTATAAAACCTATGCCATTCCGCAGCTTACCGGCGGAACCTTAAAGGCAAATGGGAATACCTTAAAAATTACCAAAGCAACTTCGGTAACTATTATTTTAACGGCCGCTACCAATTACAGGTTGCATTACCCAGATTATACCAATATAAACTTCGAAAAGGAATTGGATGCAACAACGCAAAAAGTAACCGCTAAAAAGTACGAATTACTTCGCCAACGGCACATCAGTGATTTTTCATCATTTATGAAACGTTCGATTTTGCATTTAAATAACAGCACCAATAATTTGCCCACAAACGAATTGATGCTCAACAATGTACAAAGCCAGAAAGAAGCATCGTTATACGGCTTATATTATCAATATGGCCGTTACCTGTTACTCTCCTCTTCGCGTGAAGGGAGCTTGCCTGCCAACCTGCAGGGCATTTGGGCCAATAAAATACAAACGCCCTGGAATGGCGATTACCATACAGATATTAATGTGCAAATGAATTACTGGCCCGCAGAAGTAACCAACCTTTCGGCGAGCCATAACCAGTTGATCGATTTGGTTTTGTCGTTATTAGAACCGGGAAAACGTACGGCAAAAACGCAATATCAGATGAATGGCTGGGTATTACATCCCATTACCAACGTTTGGGGTTACACATCGCCTGGTGAGCATCCGAGTTGGGGTATGCACGTGGGTGGTGGCGGATGGATTTGTCAGCATTTATGGGAACATTATGCTTTTACAAAAGATGATGCCTATTTGGCCAAGGTGTTTCCCGTTTTAAAAGAAGCGAGTGTTTTTTTTCTGGATTGGTTGGTAAAAGACCCAAAAACCGGCAAATTGGTATCAGGCCCATCCTCCTCTCCCGAAAATTCTTTTTATTCGCCTGATGGCATAAAAGCATCCATTAGCATGGGCCCTGCACACGATCAGGAAGTGATTTACGAATTATTTACCAATACTCTAAAAGCTGCCGGAATTTTAAAAATAAACGACCCCGATTTTCTAAACAAGCTAACAAAGGCCAGAGAAAACCTGGCCCGACCAAAAATAGGGTCTGATGGAAGGCTACAGGAATGGGCAGAAGAATTTAGAGAGGTAGAAGTAGAGCACCGTCATTTGTCGCATTTATATGCGTTTTACCCCGGTAACGAAATTACGATGAGTAAAACACCCGAACTGGCCGAGGCGGTGAGGAAGTCGTTACTGGCCAGAGGCGATGCTGGGGTAGGCTGGACGTATGCATGGAAGATAGCGCTTTGGGCGAGATTGATGGATGGCGATAAGGCATTGCAACTTTTAAACACGCAATTGCGACCATCGTTTGAGATGGATACAAAAAACAACGACGGCGGTGGAACTTATTACAACTTGTTTTGTGCTGGCCCGCCCTTTCAAATAGATGGAAACTTAGGCGTAGTTGGCGGCATGGCCGAAATGTTTCTGCAAAGCCACGAAGATTTTATTTCTTTATTGCCAGCTTTGCCAACCGCCTGGAAAGATGGATCGATAACGGGCTTGGTAGCACGTGGAGGATTGGTGGTGGATTTGAGCTGGAAAAACCACAAATTAGTATCGGCTAGCATTACGGCCAAAAATGGAGGCGATTTTAAACTTAAATACAAAGGCAAAATAACAACCCATCAATTAAAGTCAAATCAAAAGGTAATGCTAACCGATTTTACCAATTCACCGGATAAAGATTAAATGAAAAGTTGCACTTTTTTATGCAAGGCTGACAACGTATTGAAAAAGATTCTAAAACCAATATTTCTTTAGCGTGTTCTATAGAAACATTGATATAAGACTATGGAAAACTCAGCGGATAACAACGAAAACCTCGATAACAAAAACGCCGATAACTCGGCCGATAAATCGAACATGCCCGATCAGCAGGTGCCCCGGCATCACAGCGATGAAAATAACGACAAGAATAAGGTAAAATCTGATGCAGGCCACCTGGGAAGAGATTTTGGTTACAGTGATTTTGGTGCTGAAGAAGCCCGGGCAGATGCCGAGAAAGGCAATAAGGGCCACGCGGGAAACATGCCAAATACCGAGGAAAAATAAAGCCCCGACAAATTGTCGAGGCTTTCTAAAACTAAAAACTAAATTTAAAATCTAGCCTACCTTAAAGGCGGGCGCTACATCGTTAAGGCCGGTACTTGTTACTTTCATATCTTTAATAAGTCCGGTTTTTAAGCTATACACCCAGGCGTGTACCGCAAGTTCTTGTCCGTTTGCCCAAGCCGCCTGTACAATTGAGGTGTTGATAATGTTTGCGGCACCTTCAATGGCATTCAATTCTACCAAACGATCGAATTTCTGTTCAGCATCTTTAATGGTAGCCATTTCACGTTCGTGGGTTCGGTATACATCGCGGATGTTCCTCAACCAGTTGTCAATAATTCCAACCTGCTTATCACCCAAAGCGGCTTTTACACCACCACAGCCGTAATGGCCGCAAACAATTACATGTTTTACCTTTAAAACGTTTACAGAATAATCGAGAACGGAAAGCATGTTCATATCGGTATGCACCACAACGTTGGCAATATTTCTATGCACGAATACGTCGCCTGGTTTAGTGTTCGTAATCTGATTTGCCGGAACGCGGCTATCCGAACAACCAATCCATAACACCGGCGGACTCTGGCCTGCCGATAATTTGTCGAAAAAGGCAGGATCGTTGTCGATCATATCCTTAACCCAGTCTTTATTTCCTTGCAATAACGTTTCGTACGTGATGTCTTGTGTTTCTATTGTTTTTGCACACATAGCTTTTTACTTATTTATATCTTCTACTATTTTATTACTTTTTCTCAACTTCGGAACTGTATAATGTTTTTGAATGTTCTCTAAAGTTACAATAATACCTTTTGTATAGGCATTGTGTTTGTAATTAAAAATGGTTTCCAACACATCAGGATCGATGTATCGGGCATTTGAACCATCAATAACTACGTTTGTTTCACGAGGGATGTTGGTTAAAACTACTTGTATTGCTGCCTTGTTTAAAAACGATACTTCTTCTGCCAGCTTAATGCGGATGTTTTTCTTATCACCCTCATTGGTTATTCTATAGAAATAGGGATTACGCATATTTGTTCTGAGCAGATAAAAAATCGACACCAACAAACCAACGGCCACACCTTTTAACAAGTCGGAAAGTAAAACGGCTACAATGGTAACTACAAAAGGCACAAACTGATCCCAGCCTTTGTAGTACATGTGCTGAAATAAACCGATGCGTGTAAGTTTATAACCCGTTACCAGGAGTATTGCTGCCAAACAGGAAAGCGGAATCATATTGATGATTTGCGGAATAAACAACAGCGAAAGCAATAACCAGCAACCATGAAAAATAGCCGACATTTTGGTTCTTCCGCCAGAGTTTACATTGGCCGAGCTGCGCACAATTACCGAAGTCATTGGCAAACCGCCAACCATTCCACTGGTAATATTACCTATGCCCTGTGCAATAAGCTCTCTGTTTGTTGGCGATACGCGCTTAATCGGGTCGATTTTATCAATCGCTTCAATACTTAAAAGCGTTTCTAAACTAGCCACAATAGCGATTGTAAATGCAACAAAGTACACGTTTTTATTTGCCAGCTGCGAAAAATCGGGCATGGTAAACAAACCAAGAAACTCACCGAAACCGCTAACCACCGGAATTTTCACCATTTGATCGGCACGGAATGGGAAACTTGTATTGGCAAAAATCAGTGTACCAAATACGCCCAACACCACTACCAGCAAAGGAGCGGGTACAATAGCGAGTTTCTTAAACCGGGGCCAGATAATTAAAATGGCAATCGATAAGAGGCTAATTACCACTGCGGCAAGGCTAAAATGGCTTAATGCGGCGGTAATTGCCGTAAAGGTATTCTCGTGGTCTTGCTGAAAAAAACTGTCATCGCCGTTAAAGTCGCTATCTACACCGAGCGCATGAGGCAGTTGTTTCAAGATCAGGGTTAAACCAATAGCGGCCAGCATCCCTTCGATAACGCTCGATGGAAAGTAATTTCCGATGGTTCCGGCTTTCACAAGACCGAGGATGAGTTGAAAAACACCGGCTAAAACAACCGCGAGTAAAAAGGTTTGATAGCTTCCTAACGAAGTTATGGCACCTAATACAATTACGGTTAAGCCCGCCGCCGGGCCACTTACACTCAGTTGCGAACCACTAAACGAGGCCACAACAATACCACCGATAATACCTGTGATTAAACCGGCAAACAAAGGCGCCCCCGAAGCAAGCGCAATACCTAAACATAGTGGCAAGGCCACTAAGAAAACCACAATACTCGATGGAAGATCCTTGGTGAGATTCTTTTTAAGAAAATATTTTTTTATATCCGTGCCCGAAAAAGCAGGGTTCGTCTTTTGCATAACAATATCATATCTAGTAAATTTTAACGAAATAATCGCGTGGAAAGGTGAAGCACAACAAAGTGAATTTCAATAATTTGTGCTCACAAAATTATTCGGGCATCAGATCAACTGACCCCAAAAAGATTCGTTCCAGAAACTAGATAAGGTTGGGTGGCGGTGTAGGTACCGTAGGATGATATGGGTCTACATATCGTTTAAAATGCTCTATAAAACTGCTGTTGAGCACGAAATGGCTCGATAAAAATTCGTAAGAAAAGATGGGATGATTGAGCTCTGTTAGCTTAAAATCAGTAAACTTCGCAGTATCTTTTGCAGTGTCTTTGCCACTGTCGTGCTCTAGCTCAATTTGCATAATTACCGCATTCATAATGTCTTTATCAATACCCGCACAAAAAACCGGCGCACCAGAAATGCCCATCTTAGCCATAAAGATGAACATAAATGTTGTGACGATTAAGTACTTGTATTTTCTTAAAAGCATTTGCTAAATCTAATTGGGCTCACTCCTAATCACAAATGTAAGTGCAGAATTGGCTTTTTCAATGCGCAGGGTTGTAAAAAAAATGTAATATAAGTGATAGAGAGGACTTTAAAAATTCAGCTTGGAACCACTTCCCTATTTACTTTCACTAGGGCTATATTGTTCTCGGCGAGGGTCTATTTGGTAAATGCTAAGGTCATATTTACTTTCGCCAGGGCTATTGATTAAACATATGCTCATATTTACTCATCTTTTGCAAAAACAAAGGAGTTTCAGAGAATGGGTTTTACGCTGTCATCCTGAGTATAACGAAGGATCCCTTACCGATTTTGCACTGTTCTCAGTTGACTCACTTCCCTTATGGGCAGTGGGTTATTGGTGTTTTGCATCCGATAGCTATCGGATCCATCGCTTGGGGATTTCTCGGCTGCGCTCGAAATGACGACCCTTCTTAGGAGAGGTTTTTAGGCAAACCGCTGTTTTATAAGGATGAGCTTTTATTTGTAAAAAACTACCTTCCGGGGATGACGATCATGCTCTCTCTGAATAATAAACCCAACGCAAACCTTGCATTCCCGATACTAATTTTTAAATTTAAAATCTATTACCAACCAAATATGGATAAAAAGATAGCGATACTGCAAGACAAGATTAACCAGGCCCACCTTGGTGGCGGACAGCTACGTATTGACAGTCAACATAAAAAGGGAAAATTAACTGCCCGCGAGCGGATTCATTTTTTGATGGATGAAGGAAGCTTTGAAGAAATTGGCATGTTTGTTACGCACCGCAGTACCGACTTTGGTATGGAAACTGAGAAGTATCTGGGCGACGGTGTTGTTACGGGCTATGGAACAATAAATGGAAGGTTAACGTATGTTTTCTCTCAAGATTTTACCGTTTTTGGTGGGTCACTTTCTGAAACACATGCGGAAAAAATCTGCAAATTAATGGATATGGCGATGAAAAATGGCGCTCCGTTAATTGGCTTAAATGATAGTGGCGGTGCCCGTATTCAAGAGGGGGTTGTTTCTTTGGGTGGTTATGCCGATATTTTTTATAAAAATGTACAGGCATCGGGCGTAATTCCGCAGTTGTCGGCAATTATGGGGCCGTGTGCTGGTGGCGCAGTTTACTCGCCCGCAATTACCGATTTCATCTTAATGGTCGAAAACACCTCGTACATGTTTGTTACGGGCCCCAACGTGGTTAAAACCGTTACGCATGAAGAGGTAACCTCAGAAGAGCTGGGCGGGGCCAATACACATGCCACGAAATCGGGTGTAACGCATTTTGCTTGCACAAATGAGATCGAGGCCATCAACCATGTAAAAAAGCTGCTTAGTTTTATGCCGCAAAACTGCGAGGAACTGGCGGAGCATTTACCCTACGAGCCGGGCGATGAAAGCCGGACGGTGTTGAATACTTTTATGCCCCAAAACGCTTCGCAGCCTTACGATATTCGTGATATAATTGCCGAAGTGACGGATGAAGAGAGCTTTTTGGAGGTGCATAAAAGCTTTGCTGAGAATATTGTAGTGGGCTTTGCCCGTTTGGCCGGCCGAAGTATTGGCGTTGTGGCCAACCAACCAGCCTATCTGGCTGGGGTGTTAGATAGCAATTCATCTACAAAAGCGGCCAGGTTTGTTCGTTTTTGCGATTGCTTTAATATCCCGCTTTTGGTGTTCGAGGATGTTCCCGGTTTCTTGCCCGGAACGGATCAGGAATGGAATGGCATTATTGCCAACGGAGCAAAACTGCTTTATGCTTTTAGCGAGGCAACCGTTCCACGCATTACGGTAATTACCCGAAAAGCCTATGGTGGCGCTTATGATGTGATGAATAGCAAACACATCGGCGCCGATTTAAACTTTGCCTGGCCAAGTGCCGAAATCGCCGTGATGGGTGCAAAAGGAGCGGCAGAAATCATCTTCAAAAGAGAGATCAACTCAGCCAACGACCCCCAGGAAAAATGGCTCGAGAAAGAAAAACTGTATTCCGATATTTTTGCAAACCCTTACCGTGCGGCCGAACGTGGCTTTATTGATGAAGTGATCGAACCTGCGCAAACCCGGGCCAAACTAATCAGGGCGTTTAAAATGTTGGAGAACAAAGTGGTAAACAATCCCCGGAAAAAACATGGTAATATCCCTTTGTAAAAGCTTCAATCGATAATCGCCGGGAAGTTTCCCTGGCTACCGATGTAGGTTACTTCTTTTGGTAGCGTTAATCGCCTCAAAAATTGTTGTATGTTGCCGCATGCACATTGTAAAATAATCAAAACCTTTTATTGTTTTACTGGTGTTTAATAGTAAAGTTAAGGTTATGAAAAAGCTATTCTTTGTATTTGCGGTTACTGCATTGCTGTTTTTTGGTTGCGGTGGTGCGCAAGAGAAAAATGACCGCTTGGGCGATACCACAACAACAACACCAGGCCAATCTTCCACATCTATTAACGACAGTGTGAATTCGGACAGCTTAACGGTAGATTCGGGCGGGGAAACTATGCCTAAGAAACCTGAGCAACCTTAACATTTACGAACAATTCATTTAAACGAACAGATATGACTACGCCAGAAAACGACAAGAAACCTGATGCTGAAAATCAGAACAGCAAAATAAATCCAGAGGAACTTTACTCGGAAAAAGATTCAGAGAAAAAGGAAGGAAAGGATGAAAACAACGACCTTAATGAGCAGATAAAGGGAAGCGATGCGGACACAGATAAAGAGGTGGGCAAGTTTAACGATTAACTGTCCCCCGATTTTTGTGGCAAGTCTGCGCCGACATCGAAACTTCTGCGTACTTAAATGAACTATATGCACAAACTATTTCAAGTCTGAATAGTTAAATCATTGTGGAAAAGAGCAAAAGAACAGTTGTAATTACCGGTGCATCGAGTGGTGCAGGCAGGGCTATTGCCCTTGAGTTTGCAAAAAACCACGATAAACTGGTGATTGCATCAAGGCATTTAATGGCGCTAAAAGAGCTTGCTGTTGAATGTGAATCGCTTGGCGCTGAGGTTTTGTGTGTGGAGGTGGATGTAGCCAATTACCACTCGGTAATTAATTTGGCAGCCGAGGCGCAGGCTTTCGGAACGCAGATTGATGTTTGGGTAAATAATGCAGGTGTGCTCGCCGTTGGTGAATTTGATACCACGCCAATGGAGATTAGCGATCAGGTGATCAAAACCAACTTACTGGGCTACATGCACGGCGCACACGCGGTATTGCCCTATTTTAAGAAACAGCAAAGCGGAATACTAATCAACAATATATCTATCGGTGGATTTTTGCCTGTGCCTTATGGCGCCGGCTATTCGGCAGCTAAATTTGGCCTGAGAGGTTTCTCGGCAGCGCTAAAGGCCGAATTAAAACCTTATCGAAATATTCATGTTTGCGACGCTTTCCCTGGCTTTTTAGATACGCCGGGCATCCAGCATGCTGCAAATTACACGGGCAAGGTGCTTAAGCCCGGCCCAATTGTATATGATCCTGTTCGGCTTGCTCAGGCAATTTTCAGTTTGTCTCAAAATCCTCGGGCTGAAAAAATGGTTGGTAGTTTCGCTGTATTGATGCGCCTATCGTATGGGGTGCTACCCGCGCTAACGCGTGGCGCCGTTGCCATGGTAATTAGCACTTATTTAAAACAGGCGAAAAACATTTCGGTAACGAGTGGAAATCTTTTTAATCCGCTCGAATATGGCCACTCCGTACACGGTGGCTGGGGCTTACCTGGCAAACCGAAGGCCCACCGAAAATTCATCGGCATTGGCGCCCTTGTTGTCCTATCATCCATCTTGCTGCTTAAGCACAAAAAATCGATTTGATCTGGCTGACCGAAAAAATCAATTATATTAAACCTTTTCGAAAGAGGTCATGTTAAAAATGTATATCTAACATGAAAACTATGGAAAGTACAAAACACTATGCTTTAATAACCGGCGCTACAAGTGGCATTGGATTAGAGCTTGCAAAACTTTTTGCGAAAGATAATTTCAACCTGATTATTGTTGCCAGAGACGAACGAGAACTTGAAAGTACGGCTCAGATATTAAAAGGCCAAGGGGTTGATGTCATCACAATTAGTAAAGACTTGTTTATTCCCAATGCGGCTCAAGAGTTGTTTGATGAGATTAAACAACGGGCAATTCAGGTAGATGTTGTGGTAAATGACGCCGGGCAAGGAGCCTTTGGTAAGTTTATAGAAAATGATCTCGAAAAGGAACTTAATATTATTCAACTGAATGTTGTGGCTCTGGTAACTATCACCAAATTGTTCCTTAAAGATATGGTCGCCCGCGGAACGGGAAAGATCTTAAACGTGGCATCTATAGCCGGAAAAGCCCCGGGGCCATACCAGGCCGTTTACCACGGAACAAAGGCATTTGTGCACTCATTTAACGAAGCCATCCGAACCGAGCTGCAAGATACAGGGGTTACCGTTACATCACTTCTTCCTGGCGCAACTGATACGGATTTCTTCAAAAAAGCGGATATGCTGGACTCGAAAATTGTTCATGAACAGGAGCTTGCAGACCCTGCAGTGGTTGCCAAAGATGGCTACGAAGCCTTGCTTGCAGGTAAGGACATGGTTGTTTCTGGATTTAAAAATAAAGTTCAGGTTACAATGGGCAACGTGATACCAGATAGCATGCAGGCCAAACAAATGGGAAAAATGCAGGAACCGCTGAAGGAAGAAGACAGATAGACTTTCCCCTATTCATGGCAGTGCTTTTTGTTCCATCCGTGCATCCCTCTCCTTGAAGAGAGGGAATTTAAGGCATTGCTTGTAAAACCTCTCCCTATGAATGGTAGTGGTTTCTGGCCCGTCCGTGCATCCCTCTCCTTGAAGAGAGGGAAACTTAGTACAGTGGTTTTAACCCAAAACCTCTCCTATTAACGTCGACAGGCCGTTTTACTGTCTGTGAATTCCTTAGGATAAAATTGGAGGGGAAAGCGAAGACTTTGCTTGTAAAACCTCTCCCTATGAATGGTAGTGGTTTCTCGCCCGTCCGTGCATCCCTCTCCTTGAAGAGTGGGAAACTTAGTACAGTGGTTTTAACGCAAAACCTCTACTCTTAACGTCTGTAAGCCAGAGCCTTCCTCCTCTTAATGCCGCTAAGCGGTTGTACTGCCCTTACATCCCTCTCCTCAAAGGAGAGGGAGAGCAAAGGCAATGCCTCACCCAAAACGTTCACAGGAGAGGTTTTTCCTGCCGATAGATCCTTCCGATTTCACAAGGCTAGAGCAAAGCGTTGCTTTTAACCCGAGTTAAAGTCGCGAGCCCCTTACAATTTTTAATTTATGATATCCTATAAACCAAGAGAAGTCAAGTTTTGAAAACTTGACTTCTCTATTATTGAACATACAGTGCAAAGATCACCGAAATTTACAGGGTGAGGTTAAGCCGGAATCTTTCTCGGCACTTCTCTGTCCCAAAAGCGATGCAGGGCAATCATTTTGCTAAAGATCTCTCCAAGTTCGCCGCTATTGTCAGATACAATAACACCTTCACGCAGGGCTGTTTCCTCATCATATTGAGCAGGCAGCTTTTTAAAGAAATAGCTGGCCTCAAGCACCTGCATGGCCGATTGGTCGGCTGCTATTGCTTTGCAGTGCTTAAAGGCTTCATTTAAAAAATGAACGGCATTTGCTTCGGCCTCGA
This sequence comes from Pedobacter endophyticus, assembly GCF_015679185.1. NCBI lineage: Bacteria > Pseudomonadati > Bacteroidota > Sphingobacteriia > Sphingobacteriales > Sphingobacteriaceae > Pedobacter > Pedobacter endophyticus. The sequence continues at coordinate 4,529,990 of NZ_CP064939.1, read as the reverse complement.
GTGTAGCAGCACAGTTTGCCCCGCCGCATACATAAACGGCATCGTAAAGTACAGAAGCTGCTGTAAGGAAACTTTCATCAACAGGCACCCGTTCATCATTTTCTGCAATAATCTGACCCAGTTTTGGGGCAATTACGTGGCAGGTGGCACCCTTATCTATCAGCACTGCCTTAACTGCATTCAGCGCATCGGCATTTACGCCATCTGCCGCAAGAATGGCAACTTTTCGGGTCTTGATCGAATCTTTAATGGTATCGGCCATGCTCAATGCCGGCGAAATCGCAAGCTCGCCCTCGTGCTGAAAGGGAGCATAATCTTCGGGATCAGCATCAGCGGGAACGCTTCCGTTAAGTTCATTCAACGGAATCTTTTCAACATGCAGCCCGAGGTTAAACGCTACCGCAGCAGCTAAAGATTTGTCAACTTCGGCTAGCAAACTCAGCATTCTTTCCCTCACAAAAATTTCTTTCACTTTTCCAAGCTCAAAGCTAAATGCATCGATCAGGTGATTTTTCTCGGCTTCTGATTGGCTGTTAAGGAACAACCGGGCTTGCGAAAAATGATCGAAAAAGCTTCTGCTTCTGGCCCTTACCTTCCGGGCATCTATACGCTCATTATAACTTACAAAGCCACCCTCCGAAGCTTTCGCCTGTTGAGGATCTTGATTGGCAATTCCGTTGGGGCCGTAACTGGTTTTGCCGCGGTTAATAGTTTGGCGCATGTGGCCATCGCGTTGGTTATTATGAACGGGAACCACGGGCCTATTTATCGGAATTTCGTGAAAGTTGGGACCGCCTAAGCGCAGCAGCTGGGTATCGGTATAAGAGAATAATCGACCTTGCAAAAGCGGGTCGTTAGTGAAATCGATGCCGGGAACAACATGCCCGATGTGGAAAGCTACCTGTTCGGTTTCCGCAAAAAAGTTATCTGGGTTTCTATTCAAGGTAAGCTTTCCGATGCGCCTAACAGGAACGAGTTCTTCGGGGATAATCTTGGTAGGATCTAAAAGGTCAAAATCAAATTTAAATTCATCTTCCTCGGCAACAATTTGCACGCCTAGCTCCCACTCAGGGAAAGCGCCTGCCTCAATGGCATCCCACAAATCGCGGCGGTGGAAATCTGGGTCTTTTCCCGAAATGTTTTGTGCTTCATCCCAGGCCACTGAGTGTACACCGAGTAATGGTTTCCAGTGGAATTTTACAAAACTTGCTTTACCCTCAGCATTTACAAACCTGAAAGTGTGCACACCAAATCCTTCCATCATCCGGTAACTTCGCGGAATCGCCCGATCACTCATTAACCACATAATCATGTGTGCCGATTCGGGCATTTGCGAAATAAAATCCCAGAAAGTATCGTGTGCCGATGCTGCCTGCGGAATTTCATTATCCGGTTCTGGCTTAACTGCATGAACGAGATCCGGAAACTTCAGCGCATCTTGTATAAAAAATACCGGCATGTTGTTTCCAACCAAATCGAAATTACCTTCCTGGGTATAAAATTTAACAGCAAAACCCCTTACATCGCGGGCCAGATCGGTCGATCCGCGAGAGCCCGCCACGGTCGAAAACCGCACAAAAACCGGTGTTTCTGCCGCTACATCGCAAAGAAAGGCTGCCCGGGTATATTCAGACATATCTTCATAAACCTTAAATACACCATGTGCGCCCGAGCCCCTTGCGTGTACAATGCGTTCTGGAATACGCTCGTGGTCGAAATGCGTCATTTTCTCGCGGAAGATAAAATCCTCCAACAACGTTGCCCCTCTGTCGCCCGCCTTTAGCGAGTTCTGATCGTCGTTTATTTTTACGCCGTGGTTAGTTGTTATTTTTTGTCCTGTAGAATCCGCAACAAAAGCTTCGAGTTTTTCGGTTTTGGCATTACTCACTTTCGAGGTGTCTACCTCAGATGCAACTGTTACTTTACTTGTTGGTTTTTTGGCCATTTTTTCCTTTTTTAATTACGCTTTGTCGGCAATTTTATAATCAATTTCTTTATCAGCTAAATCAGCTAGCTTTTCGTCGGCAAGTTTTTCTTCCGAAAGTGTTTCGGCCAGCAACGCCCCAACTTCATTCAGTCCTAACTGTTCCGCAAGTTTAAAAAGGCCGTTGTAAGAGGCGATTTCGTAATGCTCAACTTTTTGAGAGGCCAAAATGATACCCATGTCTCTTGCAACCGTTCCTTGTTCAGTTTCCTCTACCATGCCTTCCCCTTCCTTTGTCAACCCTTCCATGGCATCGCATTTTTTGGCTATTGGCTTTTCATTCAAAAGCGTAAAAATCTGCTCAATCCGCCGTACATGTCCCTGGGTTTCTACAAGATGAGATTCTATTGTTTTTTTCAATTTAGGATCGGTAGCGGCAGAGATCATTTTTGGTAAGCTTTTTACCAGGTGATTCTCTGCCCAGTATAAATCGCGTATTCCGCTGGTGAATAGTTCCAGCAGCGGGTTCTGACTGTCGTTGTTGGTTTTGGTACTGAGTTTTGGCGTTGTACCGCTTTCTTGTTTTTTCATAGTGATGTTTTGTATGCGTTTAGGGATAATGAATGATGCCAACAGCATCATCGTTAATAAAAGGATAACGTTGTTTTTGAGTAATGGTTTTAACAGTTTTACTCATTTTACAGTTGAATAGCGGGTTGTTGTGTATCAGGCCGTAAACAAGTTTAATGCCGTGAGGAAGCCTCTGGCAGATTAGAAAGTTAAAACCATCAAGAATAAACGCATGTTTAGCATACATCTACTAACCACCAATTCATTGATCAGATATGAAAGAGGAAACGATTGAGAATATTACAAAACTCTTGATAGAAAAGAAAATGAACCTGGCTTTTGCCGAAAGTGCTACGGCTGGTGCGCTCTGCGCCCGTTTTTCGTTGATGGATGATGCCGGCTCATTTTTAAAGGGCGGAATTGCCTGTTACGATGCCTGCTTAAAACAAAACTTACTGGATGTTGATGAAGCCTTGCTGAAAAAATACACACCCGAATCGATGGAGGTAACCAAAGCCATTACTTTGGGTTTGGGTAAACTTATCCCTGCGGATATACACATTGGTGTAACGGGGTTAACCTGCCCCGGAGGCAGCGAAACGGCCGAAAAACCTGTAGGTACCATGTTTATTTATGCGGTTCATGGTGGGGAGCACATTTTTTCTGAGCGGATGAATTTTAGCGGCTCGCAGGAAGAAATCGTTTCGGGCACTATAGCACGTTGCGCCGAACTGCTTGAAGATTACCTCCTAAAGTTAAATTGATTATCATGGCAACAAACGAAAGTAAGAGTAAGCGGAGTTGGCTGTACAAAAACGGACTTTCTGTTTTTTTCCTTTTCCTTTTTCTATTTACGCTTGGCGGGCAGGCACTAACCGGATGGCACGAACACAATACGGAACTGCAGGAGCTTGGTGCCGCAAAAATTTCACTAACCACCTACCTTTCAACAGGGCACTTCATTTCGGCGACATTCGAGAATTTTGAAAGTGAGTTTCTGCAAATGATGCTTTATGTGCTGTTAACGATTCATTTGAGACAGATTGGCTCGGCAGAATCGAAAAAAATTGACGAGCCTGAAGCGGTCGATCGCGTTCCGGTAGCCAGCAAAGATAGCCCCTGGCCCGTAAAGAAAGGTGGATGGATCCTCTGGCTTTACGCCAACTCACTTTCGCTGGCCTTCGCAATATTGTTTTTAACAAGCTGGGCGCTTCACTTATACGGAAGCTGGGAATCGCACAATACCGAACAGCACCTAAAGGGCATGGCGGAAGAAAGCTTACTCAGCTATGCTGCCGGGGCAAACTTTTGGTTTGAAACCTTTCAAAACTGGCAAAGCGAATTTTTATCCGTTGCCTCTATTGTCATCCTCACCATTTTTCTGCGCCAAAAAGGTTCTCCTGAATCGAAACCTGTAGACGCTCCTCATTTAGAAACTGGAAAATAAACGAATAAAATATGCCAAAAGAAGAATTGGTTACCGTAATAGTTGAAACACCAAAGGGAAGCCAGCAAAAATTCGACTACTCGCCAAACACCGGCCGCTTTGAGCTGATGAAGCTTTTGCCTGCAGGAATGTACTTTCCTTTCGATTTTGGTTTCATTCCCGATACCATTGGTGAAGATGGAGACCCGATCGACGTGATGGTTATTTCTGAACTAAAAACCTTTACCGGTTGTGTAGTAAAATGTCGGATTATTGGCGCCATATCTGCCGAACAAACGGAACGTGATGGCGCAACGATGCGTAACGACAGGATTCTTGCCATTCCGGAAACCAGTATGGAATATGCTAAAATTAAAACAATGAGGGAATTGCCGAAAGGACTGGTGAATCAAATCGAATCGTTTTTTATCGCTTATAACGAACAAGCTGGCAAAACGTTTAAGCCACTAGCCAATATTACGCCGGCAATGGCAAACAAACGCATAAAAGAAGGTGCGGAAAAGAATCGTGAAAGTAAAACACTTGTTGAAATCTTCCTCCCCCGGGTGAACGATAAAACGGCCGAAAGCAAATTGAACCAGTTAAAAAACAAGTTGATCAGGCAATTCGGTGGGTTAACGGCCTATGACCGTGGTGCGGCGGAGGGCAAATGGCTTGCGAACGATAAAGTTGAACAAGATGCAATTACGGTAATTGAAGTAATGACTAATGAATTTGATGATGACTATTGGAAATTGGTGAAAGCAGACCTCGAAAAATTGCTAAACCAAAGCCAAATACTCATTCGATACTCGAAAATTAATCAGCTGGTTTAATTGGGCGACCTAGTTAAGAGAAGTCAAGTTTCCTATTTCGACAGATAGCACACCCACGGATAAAAAACTGGGTTAAAAGCACTAAGCATCGTTCCCTCTCTTCAAGGAGAGGGATAGCACAACAGCAGAAAAGGCACTCACTTACATAGGGAGAGGTTATGAAACAATCCACCTGCAATAATGAATTCTATTCGCCGCATGACCCCCGCCGATAAGAAAATCGCTATTAGCGACCTAACCAGAGAAGTCAAGTTTTTAAAACTTGACTTCTCTAACGGCCAAGCAGAGTAAAGTAAAAAACCAAAAACTATCTGAAGCGTTGCATGGTTATACACATACAAAATCTATAAAAAACATATACTATGGCAACAACGAAAACAGCGGCAAAAACGACCGCAAAAAAAGCAACGAGCAGTGCGAAAGTGGAAAATTCAGAATTTCGCGAATTTTTTATTGACGAACTAAAAGATATTTATTGGGCTGAAAAGCATTTGGCAACTGCACTTCCAAAATTGCAGAAAGCCGCAACAAGCCCTGAATTAGCTTCGGCATTTGAAAAACATACCAACGAGACCAAAGAGCACGTGCAAACGTTAGAAAAAATTTTTGAATTGCTTGGCGAGAAAGCATCAGCAAAGAAATGCGATGCAATGGCAGGTTTACTTGAAGAAGCTAACTCAATTATCTCTGATACAGACAAGGATACACTTATCCGCGATGCGGGCTTAATTTTAGCCGCACAAAAAGTTGAGCACTATGAGATTGCTACATACGGCACGCTAAGGGTATTTGCGCAAAATATGGGGCAAGATGAAATTGCAGATTTATTAACGCAAACGCTCGAAAATGAAAAAGAGACTGATGTAGCGTTAACAGAAATTGCGGTAACCGCCATTAACGAAGAAGCGGCCGCAGAATAATGCACAGTAAGCTTGCAATTGGCTATTCCGTTAAGCGATCCAATTGAAGCCAAGCTGTAATGGTCAACCCAAAAAGTTGAGGAAAAACAAAAAACACGGTAAGCCGATTGCAATCGAAAAACCGCTGTTCTTTGTTTTTCCTTTAAATGAGCAGTTTTTGGCACCCTGCTGTCTTACAAGGCTATACATGAACGGTCGTCATCCTTCCCGAACTTCAGGAGGGATCTTAATGCTAAGGCTTTAATCCCGAAGATTCGGTACCGCCTGCGCAGGAATGACGACGGCCTTAAAAACGTCATTCATATTGATTTTTTGCTAAAAATTTAAACTCAGGGTGACATTTATTGCAATATTTTACAATTAAGACAACACTGACAATTATTACACAACACCAGGTTATCAAAATAATATTTTAAATAATCTCAACACCAATTCATCTTTAAAACAGCATTTATGAGCAACATTGACTTAGATAAGGTACTGATTCCTGCAACAAGACAGGGAGAAACAGAAGTAGTTCGCGAACTTATTAAGCAGGGCGCAGATATAAATACAAGGGATGAAAAAGGCTATACACCGTTAATTATTGCCTGTTATAATAATCAGCTGGCAACGGCAGAATTGCTTTTAGGGGCAGGCGCCGATATTAATCTGGCCGACTTTGGTGGCAATACCGCATTAATGGGAGCGAGTTTTAAAGGCTATATAGACATTGTTAAGCTTTTGATTGAAGCGGGCGCAGATTTAAATTGTCAGCATGGTAACGGCGGAACCGCTTTAATGTTTGCTGCCATGTTTGGCCGGAATGACGCATTAAAGCTTTTGCTGGAAAACGGTGCAGACACTAATGTTACGGATAACCGCGGAAATACCGCCGAAAGTTACGCCGCTTTACAGGGGAACAGCGATGGATTAGCACTTTTAAGCAGCGCTCAAGATTCAACTTCGCAAACTGCGGTTTAACTAAAGAAATTATATCAATTACCCGTATCAGATGAATGATACGCATAGCACGTTTTTGTTATGAACATATCCTCACCCATGAATAAGCGAGACGGCGAACACATGAGCGCCTGGCAAAACTTTGAAGTTTTAGCAACTGCTACTAACGAAAATAACGTTGAAGACACTTGTGATACACTGATTGTTGGCGCAGGGATAACCGGCCTGACCACAGGTTTGCTACTGCAGCAGCGGGGACAGCGTTGCATTATCGTTGATGCGCAGAACCCTGGCTACGGAACCACCGGCGGTACAAGTGCTCACCTTAACACTTTTTTAGATTCGAGTTATCCCGAAATTGACAGCGATTTTGGCGAAGAAGCGTCCAAACAAATGGCGAAAGCGTCGGCAGCTATGATTGCCCTGATCAAGAAAAATATCGACGACTTTGGCATCGATGCCGATTTTGAATATAAGAAAGGTTATTTGTTTGCCCAAAACGACGAAGAAAGTAAAACGTTATCTGATATTTTATCCTCATCGAAAAAAGCGGGCGTTATTGTAAGTGAGGCTGATACAAACGATTTGCCGATTGATTTCCAATCGTCGCTTTGTTTTGAGCAGCAGGCGCAATTTCACCCATTGAAATATCTTAAAGGCATTGCCGATGAGTTTATCAGGCTAGGTGGGAAGATCTTTACAGAAACTTCCATAGAAGAAAATACTTTCGAGAATGGAATTCACCATTCGAAGTCTGCAAACCGTAGCTTCGTCTCGAAAAACCTCGTTTATGCCACGCACATATCGCCCGGCGTAAATATTCTTTCGCTAAGAAACGCACCTTACAGAAGTTACATTTTGGCAGTAAAGCTTAAAGGCGAAAACTATCCTGAGCACCTGAGTTACGACCTTAAGGAACCGTATCATTATTTCAGGTCGCACGTTATTGATGGCCAGAAACTGCTTCTAATTGGCGGCGCCGACCATAAAACGGGACATGAAGACCCCGAAAAGGCTTTTGAAGAATTGGAAAGCTATGTGCGGACTTATTTCGACATCGAGGAAATTGCCTACAAGTGGTCTTCGCAATATTATGTGCCTGTTGATGGGCTTCCTTATATTGGGCAGCTTCCGGGCGGAGAGCCTGCAACCTATGTGGCAACCGGTTTTAACGGCAACGGTATGATTTTGGGCAGCTTGTCGGCTACAATAATCGCCGATTTGATAACGGAGCAAAAAAACGAATACAGTGAGCTGCTTAGTCCTGCAAGGTTAAAACCTGTTGCTGGCTTTAGCGAGTTTGTAAAAGAAAACGCCGATGTGGCTTATCGTTTTGTGGCCGACCGCTTTGGCAGCGAACTTAAAAACGGCATAGCTGAACTGGCAGCGGGTGACGGAAAAATCTTAAAAGTTGATGATAAAAAGCTTGCTGTTTACAAAGATGATACCGGAAAAATCACAGGGTTGAATCCTGTTTGTACGCATGCCGGATGTATCGTTCATTTTAACCGTGAAGAAAAATCGTGGGATTGCCCCTGCCACGGCGCCCGCTACGATATTGAAGGAAACGTTGTTACGGGCCCAGCTCGTAAGAATCTGGAGAAGATTTCGTTGGAAGACCCGGAATAATTATGCTTATTGTATACAAGGTCGGCATTCCCACGCCCGCCCAATGTCATTTAGTTAAGCTCGACGGGTGTCATCCGATAGCTATCGGATCTGAGCCTTTCGACTTCGCTCAAGATAAACTCAGTCGAAGACCTTTTCTGTAGGAAAAAACAAATAAACATGGCCCTTCGACTAAGCCTGTATTGAGCATTTCGACTACGCTCAATACAAGCTCAAGCCGAAATGCTCAGGGTGATAATGTTTTTTAATTTTTCCTAAACTAAATGACATTGCCTGCCCGCCTGAACGGACGGGCAGGCAGGTGGGAATCGTTATGCCTTGCCAAACACTAGCCTTTTTTGGGCAATGCGTGTTTGGCGTTCTGCATTCCATCGCCTGGGGATTCTTCCTTCGTCAGAATGACAGAAAATGAAAGGTTCGAGTTCTATTCTATCTCACCTTCGGCCAAGCCGTCCAAAAACCATTTTGATTTATATTCGAACTCGACTTCTTCCGAACCGGATTCATTGGTTACTTTGCTCGTAAAATCGTGTGCTATTTCCCGATCACGTTCCAGAGATAATTTGGCAAGCCGGGCGTATTCGCTTAAATCCAATCCATCTTTAATCACAAAGTAAGGTATTCCGTTGTCCGTCCAGAGTGCCTCAGCAACCCCTTGATTAAATTTTTCCAGGTCAGCGTCGCTGAATTGCTGCGTACTTTCGTTTTCAGTTATCATGGTAATTTTTTTGATAAGTGTACGCTATTATTTCCGTTCAGGCATTCTTGGTGCGTTCATGGTTGTATCGTCCAATGCGTTTGCATGTACGCTGTCGCGGCTGTTGGTATCAATTGTGGCCTTATTGGTATCTGTATATTTATACATGGTATCTGCGTTTTCTTTATCAGCCCTGTTTCCAGAGCAAGAGGTAGCGAATACTGAAGCTGTAAGCAATGCGATGATCAAACTATATTTCATGTTGTCTATTTTAAGTTATTTTCTAATAACCAGCTATCGTTAAATTTGTTTTTAAATCTTAATTGGTGTTTTTCCAGGATTCGGGGCCCATCACTCTTCAACACGAATTGAACTTTACTTTGCGAAAAGATTACTTTTTAGTTAACGACTTCAGAACGAAGGCTGTTACTAAAGCGCCGGTAACGTAATAGGCAACAGTAAGACCCTTTGTTTTTTCCGTTCGGGCCACGGTTCTTTCGTTCAATCCTAATGGTTTAGCCAACTTTACGGCACCCAAGCCTGCAGCCAGTCCCGATACAATTGCCCGGGGCCAGATGTAGTTTTGCTTTCCTACGCCAATTGCGCTGTAATATATTGCATTTGATAAGATGTCGCCAGCAAGCGTGGCCTTATAGAGCGTATTCTGATCCGTAATTGTATTTCCAAAAACACCCAGAATATCATTCAATGCTTCCTCGCCGAGCAAATCGACCCGTGGCATGTCTGCTCCCTTCTTTTTAAGGCTCTCGTGAATGATGTTTAGAGCAACAGCTCCGGCCAGGCCAGCCGCAAAATTTTTTATTATTCCCATAAGTATTCGATTATCTCTTATGGTAACATGGAAAAAGGAAGAAGGTTTGCTGAATTAGCATCCCAGGATGGGCAAGACGTTTCGCATAGACTGGCACACGCTGGCGCAAGCACACACACGCTGGCGCAAGCGTCCCGCTTGTGCCTCTTCAATTCTTCTATCATCGTAGCGAGACGCTACGACGAGAAACGGTTTTGTATTACTTTACCTCAAACGTGCCTTCAAGCTTGATCCGGTCAGAACATGAGCCGATCATCACCGAATACTTCCCCGGTTCAACTTTCCATTGCATTTTGGCATCGTAAATTTCAAGGTCGCTGCTGTTCAGTTCAAAGGTTACGCGTTTTTGTTCGCCTGCTTTAAGGAAAATCCTTTCGAATTGCTTGAGTTGTTTAATGGGTAGCACCACTGACGACGTTTTTGCATTGAGGTACAACTGAACAACTTCGTCTCCATCTACAGTGCCTGAGTTTTTCAGATCGAAACTGGCGGTAGCAATGCCGTTTTTGAAGCTTAATTTCAGATGTTCATAATTGAAAGTGGTGTAGCTTAAACCATAGCCGAAACTGTAAAGGGGCTCGGCATCAGTTTCTATATAATCGTGCTTTTCGGGATAACGGGCATTGTAATAAACAGGCAACTGCCCTACCGATTTAGGTACAGAAATGGGTAAACGGCCAGCGGGGTTGTAATCGCCAAAAATAACGTCGGCAATTGCATTTCCACCTTCCTGCCCGGGGTACCATGCATCTAAAATGGCGGGTACGTTCGCTGAGGCCCAGTTGAGGTTCAATGGCCTGCCTTTTATCAGTACCAAAACCACAGGTTTCCCGGTTTTAACCACGGCCTGTAAAAGTTTAACCTGATCTCCCAGCAAATCTAACGTAGCCCGATCAAAGCCCTCGCCACTTTGTGTCCGCCTTCTGGCGCTCCGTATGCGGTAAAATGTTTTAACGTAGATACGACGTTAACGCCAGTGTTGATGCCTTTGCCTTGAAAGCCCTGAACCATGGCCTCGCCCATTCTGCTGTTTAATACATGATCTTCGCCATAGGTTTCTTCCACTCTCGACCAACGGGGCTCTCTTGCTAAATCTAAAACCGGACCGTACCCCACATGTCCGCCCTGTAAACGGGTTTCTTCGGCAATGGTCGTTGCCATGTCTTTAATTAAATCGGGATTAAATGTGCTGGCCTGGCCAATGGATGTTGGAAAAACGGTGGTGCCAATGGCCATATGCCCGTGCGGCGCCTCCTCTGACAGTAAAACGGGAATGCCCAAACGTGTGTTTTCAATGGCATATTTTTGAATCGCATTGGTTGCTTTTGCTGCCAATTCTGGATTTAATCCTGTAAGTAAGGTCTTTTTCGTCCACGGATCGGCCCGCAAGGTTGCCCAAAGCATGCCGGTGTGTTCTTCTTTCAACGCTTTCTTAAAAGCTTCGCTAACCGCTACATTGTTGCCAGTTTTGGTGTACATCGGCCAGCCCAATGGCATTGAAATCTGGCCGACTTTTTCTTCAACTGTCATTCGCGAAAGCAAATCTTTTATCCTGCTTTCTACCGGAGCCTTTGCATTTTTATATAAAGGCAGGTTCGATTTTGTTTGTGCTACAGACGCAACAGCAGCTAACAAAAGGATTGAATTAAGCCAGAGGGTTAGGTTTCTTGTCATATTAATTTATTTCTTATGCCCGTTGACTAAAGTCAACGGCAATGATGCAACTCGCCAACCTAGCACTGCCCAACTTCCTGCTTTTGTCAAAAATGGTTTGGGCGGTTGTTTGCTCCATGCATTTCATTGCCGTCAGTTTCAACTGACGGGAACAAGGCAATCTGCTAGAAAGCCTGTGGTTTATCAAAGTTAGTATTCCATCGTCAACCGTTGACTGAAGTCAACGGCAATGATGCAACTCGCCAACCTAGCACTGCCCAACCTCCTGCTTTTTGTCAAAAATGTTTGGGCGGTTGTTTGCTCCATGCCTTTCATTGCCGTCAGTTTCAACTGACGGAAACAAGCAATCTGCTAGAAAGCCTGTGGTTTATCAAAGTTAGCATTTCATCGCCAACCGTTGACTGAAGTCAACGGCAATGATGCAACTCGCCAACCTAGCACTGCCCAACTTCCTGCTTTTTGTCAAAAATGTTTGGGCGGTTGTTTGCTCCATGCATTTCATTGCCGTCAGTTTCAACTGACGGAAAAATTTCAACTGCCGGAAACTATCCCCAGGCTTTCCGAAGAAAGCGCAACCAGTTTCCATGCATTAAATTTTCTACATCAGCATCGGTATAACCCTTTTCCTTAAATAAACCAGGCACTTTTTGCAAATCGGCAATCGTTTCCAGGTCGTATGGGCACTGTTCTTTGCCGAATGCACCATCCAAATCAGAACCAATGCCAACATGGTCTGCATTGCCTGCCAATTGGCAAATGTGATCGATATGGTCGATCATTACTTCCAAATTACAGTTGGTGCTTTTAGGTGTAGATACGCCACGTTTCCAATTCGGCACCATCATCCAGGCATCAAGCGCCGCCCCGATTACCGCACCGCGATCAATCAGTTCCTTGATCTGCTCGTCGCTATATTGGCGGTTGTGATTAACCAAACTACGGCAATTGTTGTGCGAGGCCCAAATATGACCATTAAAACGACTCAAAGCATCCCAAAAACTATCATCGCATAAATGTGTTGCATCCAAAATGATATTCAGGCGTTCCATTTCTTTGAGCAAGTCGTGGCCTATTGAAGTCATTTTTCCTGTGGCATCTGTTCCCTGTGCGTAGCGCCCGGGGCCATAATGCGCCGGACCAACGGCCCGCAGTCCATTTTGCCAGGCCCTTTCTAAATGGCCAACCGTTACCAGCGAATCTGCACCTTCTAAGCTCAAGATATAACCCACAGGTTTTTTGTCATTCGGTTGATCGTTATTCCAAAGGGCCAAATGGTTTTCCAGTGTTTCGAGGTTAGTTACCTGAGCCATTTCGCCTGCATCTTCCATCGCTTTATACCAAGCCAGTTGCCCTTGTGTTTGCGCCCAGGCTTGTTCTGGCGAGTGCCAACCCGGTAAATGATTATCAGGTGCCACATAACGGGCGATCTGCGTAGCCACAACCAGCCCGATGTTACCTTTGCGCAGCTCCGGTAACGATACGGTTGCCAAAGCACGATCCGGCTTGTCGCTTAATCCTTCCTCTCGTTTATTGATATCGAAAACTTGTTGAGTTAAATCGCGATTCCACTCGAGGGCGTTCATACTTAAATCTAAATGGGCATCTATAGTAAACATGGCTTGGTTTTAAATGGTAATTTTTCGGTTTCGGGAAATAATATCCCAATATTCGAGCGATTTATCGTTGGTTAAACAAAGCGCTTGCTGGTGCAGGGCAACGGTTGGACAAATGTGGTAAGGCAACCCGTACAGCAAATCGCCGATGCGGTAATTATCAGGTTCGGTGGTACTTAACACCAAATGCTCTTCACTTTGGCTTCTAACTTGCAATCTTGAGGCGTTGATAAAAACCACCCGATTTTCTAATGCTTTTTCGGCTGCCACCGCTTTATGTCCCAAATCTGTACAGAGCAAACCCCTGTTTGGGATGGATACAATTCTGCTCAGTACCAAAGCCGCTGTGTTAAATTTTTGTTCTTCATAAGCATCTTGATAGCCTTCATCCCAAAGGATAAAAGTACCGGGACTACATTCAAAAGCTGTATCTGCAGCAAAAATTGGAAAAGACGGTGTTCCACCGGCAACAATTGTAATCTGCTCAGCATTTATTTGTTCAATTTCCTTTTTCAAGGTATTTAGTTGCTCAATAATGGGTTTGCATTTCTGTTTGCGCACTTGCATTGATGAATCGTGAATGTGCCCATCGTATGCATGCAAGCCTTTAAATTTAAGTTGCGGCAAAGCTTCGAGTACCTTAAATAATGCCAGCGCAAATTTCGGTAAAATTCCGGTTCTGTTCATCCCCACGTTTAAGTCAACGTAAACATCAACAGAGGCACCTTGCTCATGCGCTTTTGTGGCCAGCTTCTCCGCCACCCTGGCGTCGTCTACCAAACAGCTAAAAATCGTTTCCGGATATTTAGCTTTCAGCTTAAAAAAGCGATTGATATTTTCGGCAACAGGCTGGTAAGCGAGCAGTACATCTTTCGCTTTCGCCATTCCGAGCATTTCTGCCTCGGCAATTGTGGCACACTTAAATTTTTTGATGCCTGCAGATAAAAGCAAATTGGTTATCTCTAAACACTTATGCGTTTTTACATGCGGTCGCAATCTATCCGAATCGTTGATCATACCTTTCAGTAGCTCAATGTTTTCCCGGAGGCGATCTTCGTAAAAAACAAGTGAAGGCGTTTCTATTTGCTCCTCGTTTGGCAACAGGTACCAGGGTTGCTCTTGCATATCTGTTGTTAAAAAAGTTCGAAAAGGGCTTCTATTTCCACAGGAATGTTATCGGGCAGCGAGCCAAAACCTACGGCACTTCTTACGCCAATTCCATTTTCTTCGCCCCAAACCTTGGCAAAAAGTTCGCTGCATCCATTAATAATGAACGGATGTTTTTCAAACTCAGGGGTGCAATTTACCATGCCCAGAACTTTGATTACACGCTTTACTTTGTTGAGGCTACCAAGGTTGGTTTTAATTGTAGAAAGCATAGTTAGGCCCACTTGTAAAGCGGCAAGTTTTCCTTCATCTTGATTTAAATCAGAACCAATGCGGCCAATAATCAACGATTTATCTTCTTGAACGGGACCATGACCGCTCAAATAAAGGTATTTCCCATCAACGAGGCATGGCTTATAAACGCCGAGCGGTGCAGGTGCGGGTGGCAAATTCAGTTTCAATTGTTCAAAACGCTCGTCGGCAGTTAAATTTTCCATATTTTATTGTTATATTAATTAATGATGATGTTGAGCAAAAGTACGCCGACTAAACCGACTGTACCTACTATGGTTTCCATTAGCGCCCATGATTTGAAAGTATCTTTCAGGGTTAATCCAAAATATTCCTTGAATAGCCAGAAGCCGGAATCGTTTACATGCGAGAACATTAAACTGCCCGCACCAACGGCCAAAACCATTAAGTTTGGATCGGTGTGTGTTTGTTGCATCAATGGGAAGATAATACCTGCAGTAGTTAACCCGGCTACGGTTGCTGAACCTACGCAAAAGCGAATAATGGCGGCAATTACCCATGCAAGTATTAAGGGTTCTATTTGTACATGCTGCAAGTAATCGGCAATTTGATTGCTTACCCCGCTCTCGGTTAAAATTTGTTTTAAAGCGCCCGAACCGGCAATAATGAGCAAAATCAACGCAATATCCTTTACGGCATCAGCATAGATAACCATAATTTCGGTAATCGTTTTTCGCTGCGATAGCCCCAAAAGCCATGTGGCCACAACGAGCACAATGAGCATTACCACCGACGGATTGCCGAGAAATAAAATGTAGGGCAAAACCGGCGAATCAGCGCTTAAAATTAGTGGAAAGAAAGAGGCCGCAGCGAGTAAAATTACGGGTAATAACGCGGTAAAAAAACTTTTTAATCCGCTGGGCAAATCTTCATCGGCCATTTCTTTGGCAGTAAAAGAGGCGAGCGGGGCAACTTTGATTCCTTTTAACGCTTTTGAAAAAAGTGGCCCACCAATAACAATCGCTGGCACCGCAACGGCTAGTCCGTACAATAGTGTTAAGCCCATATCGGCATTAAACTGAATAACGAGGGCGGCCGGCGAAGGATGCGGAGGCAAAAACCCGTGTGTTACGGAAAGGGCTGCAAGCATGGGCAAACCGATGTATAATGCAGGCAACTTGTAACGGTAAACTACCGAAAATATCAGCGGAACCATTAAAACGAAACCCACGCCGTAATAAAGGGGTATTCCGATTAAAAAGCCTGTCAGCATCATGGCCCACTGAATATACTTACGACCGAAAACAGCCATACTTACTTGTGCAATTTTTTGTGCGGCGCCACTTTCGGCTACGAGTTTACCCAGCATTGCACCAGCGGTGATGATGATGGTTAACGAGCCCAAAATGTCGCCCATTCCCTTTTCTATACTGGAAGGAATTTTTGCGAGCGGCAAGCCCAAAGCCATTCCCGTTAAAAACGACACAATCAAAAATGATAAGAAGGCATTTACCTTAAATACCGAAATGAGCACGATTAAGAGCGCAATGCAAAGAAAAACGATTAGTATTGTCATTTTAGTTTATCCTAATTTTATCAACAAGTAACCATGCTTTTGTTCCGGCGCCGTAATAGCCCTGAGGTACAACGCCCAAATTGGTTGCTTTTAATTTAACATATCTTGCTTTTACCGGATTAAGCTTGTGCAAGGCATAATTAATGCCTTCTGCGCCGAATACGGTTTGCCTCGAAACTTCTTTAAAGTTAGTATTATCGATAGAAATTTCTACAGTTAACAACTTTGGCGGATGCATTTTTTGCCATTGGTAGTTCAATGTGTTTAGGCCAACCTCGCTTATGGTGGTTATTTTGGCCAAATCAACTGTAGCTTCAAAATCGGTTCCGCTAAAGCCAAGCCATTCGCCATTGTTGTACAGCGGCGAACCTTGAATGCCGTTGGTTAAAATCTGTTTATCGAGGTTGTAATTTCCTTGTCCGGGGTTGGCAAGCACTACATTTTTTCCGGTAGCTAAGCTCTTTATGATAGCTTGCTCATACAATTTGCCAACAGGCTTTCCGTTTTTATACAATCTCGCTTTTATTGTGGCCGATTTTAGGATTTCAATTGGCGTAGCATACTTCAGGCTGTTTTTTGTAGGTTCGGCTTCGTTGATGGTGTAGCGAATTTCTGCATTTGGCAAATCGGTTGCCAGTTTAAACGCTGATGCGTTGTTAACGCTTTCGCCTGTGATTTCGTAAAATGAAGTGGCGTAGTTTAAGCCTTTCAAAAATCTCAGATTCGCGTTTAAACGAGCGAGGAAATCGCGATAGTTTTTATGTTCTTTTTTAGACCAGGCCATTTCTGCAAGTGCCAAAATACGCGGAAAGATCATGTATTCAGCCTTTTGCGCATCGCTCAGGTATTCTGTCCAAACGTTTGCCTGCACGCCTTTAATATAGCTTTGTTCTTTTTCTGTCAACTCGGCAGGCATGGGTTCGTATTCATATATTTTTTGCAAGGGTAAGTAACCACCGGCGGCAATTTGTTCGGTTTTATTTAACGATTGATAATAATCGAGGTAAACGAACTTTTCGGGTGTCATAATCACATCGTGCTTTAATTTGGCCGCAGCAATACCGCCCTCTAAACCCCGCCAGCTCATTACCGTTGCATCGGGTGCCAAACCTCCTTCTAAAATCTCGTCCCAGCCGATTATTTTCCTGCCTTTCGAGTGGAGGTACTTTTCCATCCTGGCAATAAAATACGATTGCAATTCATGCTCATCTTTCAACTTTTCATCTTTAATTCTCTTTTGGCATTTCGGGCACTCTTGCCAGCGCGTTTTTGGGCATTCGTCGCCACCAATATGGATGTATTTTGAGGGAAAGAGCGCCGTTACTTCGTCTAACACATCTTCCAAAAATTTGAAAGTTTCTTCATTTCCCGCACAAAAAACATCATCAAAAACACCCCAAAATGTGGCAGTTTGATAGGGCCCACCTGTGCAGCCCAGTTGCGGATAAGCGGCTAACACCGCCCTCGCATGGCCGGGCATCTCAATTTCGGGAATGGTAGTAATTTGCCTTTCTGCTGCGTACTTTACAATATCTTTTACTTCTTGTTGAGTGTAATATCCTCCGTATCGCTTGCCGTCAAAAATATGTGGGTTGGCTCGTTTATGACCGATCAACGTTTCATTTCTAAAGGCAGCTATGCTTTGCAGCAGCGGGTATTTTTTAATCGCTATTCGCCAACCCTGATCGTCGGTTAAATGCCAATGAAAGGTGTTTATTTTATAGAAAGCCAATACATCCAACCATTTTTTAATGGCTGCCACACTGAACATGTGCCGGGCAACATCCAAATGCATTCCGCGGTAAGCAAAACGCGGCTCATCTTCGATGTGATAGGCTTGAACGGCAACTGTTTTGCCTGTTTTTTTTATTAGTTGAGTTAGCGATTGCAAACCGTAAAACAAGCCCCGCTCATCACAGGCTTTAATGTTGATACCTTTCGGCGAAACATCAAGCACATAGCCTTCGGGCTCAATATGGACTGTGGTATCAATTAGAAAATTAATGCCGTTTGGCGCTGCTGTTGTGCTTTTGATCAGGCTTAGCCCAGAAAGATCTTTTAAATATTGGTTGAAAAAACTGGTATTGATTTTACTGTTTTTGGCAAAAAATAATTTAGTTGAAGGTTTGATGATAAATGAACCCTGATTTTTAACTTCTTTAACTGGTTTTGGAATAATTCCACTACTTTGCTGTTCCTGGGCAAACGCAGCAATAGTTGTTGCAAATGTTAAACTGGTCAGTATAAGTATGGAGCGAAGTTTTTTCAAGGAGAATTTTATCATACCGTTGTTATTTTCGTTGTTTAAATATATTGCATTAAGATTTAATTAATGCTACTGCTCCCTTTTGTTACAATTGCTTAGCATTTTGATTGATTTGGTGCTGCAGGCTGCAGGCAGCTTTCCAGTAATTTAGTCGGTGTTATTTGTCATCCGCCTGACCGGATGGGCAGGCAGTGAAGAATCTCTAACCTAGCACCACAGAAACTTGAAATGCTCCACCCCTCGCCATTTCGCGGTTTGCTAATGCATAATAGTAGAGAAGTCAAGTTTTTAAAACTTGACTTCTCTTGGTTAGCGCCAAGAACCTAATGCTTTATTGTCCTTCTTATCAAAAATAAGAACTTAAAGCTTATCCCACCAAATTCGGGTTAAAAACTCATCGGGGCCTTGTCTGGCAATGGCGGCCTCTAAAGCAGCTCGGTTTAAGTTTTGCTCAGAAGTTGGATACAACATCCTTCTAAAAATCTTCCCTCCTGTTGCACTACCCACATACATTACAGGTACCAAAGCGGGGTAACCCGTTCTGCGGTAACTTGCAAACGCTTCCTGTGCATCAGGAAATGCGGCCAGCCAAAACTCGGTGTATATCTGCTCCATTTTCTCCTCAAACGTTCCAGTACTTTTAAATGGATGATATTTAATGTAGGTATTAATCTGCAAATCACTAATCAAGCCATCGCCGGGAGCAATTATTGCCCATTGTTTCATGGCTGCACGAATTCCGGCCTCGTAGAGCACCGATGCACTTTGAGCAGCGTACCAGCCACGCAGATTAGCTTCGGCCAATAAGAAACTACCTTCAGCACTACTAAAAAGCAATTTTGCACTACCTTGGGCCAGCACTGTTTTTTGATGCGGTTCGGAGTAGGTAACAAAATTTGCAGGCTTTGAACTCAGGGTTGCAGGCATCCCCTTTTGGATCGCCAACGAAGTATCGGCCACCCCATTTACATACACTACAGATAAAATGCCCAAACGGGGGTCCTTGTTGTCTTTCAGGTGTGCAATGAAAGTATCTTGATATTTACCTCCCTCGGCATTACTTATACCATCGGCTTTAATATAATCCTGATTATACAAGCTCAAAGCGACCGGATTTTTGTTAATGTCTTGTCCCTGACTTAAGTACCTCATCCTGGCAATATCCGCATCGTCGGTAATTACGCCTCCTGCAATTGCCTTTTTGGTCCAGGTTTCGGCCAGTCCAATATCTACCTTGGTCATCCGCATGCCCAAACGTAGCATTAACGAGTAAGCAAACTTTTTCCACTGTGTGGTGTTGCCGGCATAAATTAAATCGGCCCCACCAAAGGTGGTTTTAGCGGCATTTAAGCTTAAAGCCGATTCTTCTAATTCTTTTAACAAATCGAGATAAATACGCTTTTGCGGATCGTAAGCCGGTGTGTAATTTTTACTCGTAAAGCCTTTCGCGGCCTCGCTATAAGGAATATCGCCATACAAATCGGTAAGCCGACTAAAGCAATAGGCTCTCCAGATCCTTGCTGTGGCCAAAAGGTTAATCTTCTCGGGGTCTGCTTTTACTGCATTAATTACCAACGTAATCTCATTAATCTCTTGTTGATAGGCATTGGCAAATACAATGAACGACTGTGGACTTTGACTGGCTACATATTTTGAGCCCCAACCAGCAACGTCGTTAAAACTTGTGGTATACTGCATGGTGCCCAGCAATTGGTTGAGGCTGTTTTTTGCGCCATCGTATTGGGCCTTGGTGAAAACCAATGCGGGTTGGAGTGTTGCCGAGGCCTCGGGGTCTGTATTAATTTCTTTAAAATCTTTAGTACAGGAAGCCAGCATTGCACTTAGCAAAAAGGCACAAAAAGCTGCTTTATATTTTAGTGAATACTTTTTCATTTTCAAATCGTTAAAATTTAACCATTAAGTTTAAACCGAAAGTGCGGGTTCTGGGTAATCCGATAGATTCAAAACCCTGGGCATTACCGTTTGTATAACTCGATTCGGGATCGAAATTATCTGTTTGCTTGTAAAACGTTAGGATGTTACGTGCAACAAATGAAACACTGGCGGATTGGATCTTCAAAAAATCCATTTTTTTAACCGGAATGTTGTACGAGAGAATGGCCTGACGTAGCTTGATAAATCCTCCATCATGTACAAAAAGTTCAGAATAGTTTCTCATATCGTTATAATACGCCCGTATATCGCTCGCTGGAATAAGTGCTGAATACGGGTTTCCGGCCTGATCTACGCCCGAAATAGTTAAACCATTCTCGCGACCAGGCAAAGTACTTTTCATCAAACCCAAACGTGTTGCATAAACCTCTTTTACAGAAAAAACCTTATTGCCAAACTTTCCATCGATGAGGAAGCTCAAATTGAAGTTCCCGAACCTGAAATCTTGCGTTAAACCCATGGTTAATGGCGCTACACCATTGCCCAGTTCTTGCAAACCTGTTGCTACAGGGCGCTTGCTTGCGGCGTTGTACACAATCTGACCGGCATCGTTTCTTAACATGCGGGTTCCTACAATTGTGCCGTAAGCACTACCAACCGTTTGGTTAATGTGCGCCCAGTTGTTAACTGATGAAGCCACTTGGAAGCTATTTGTTCCATCAACCAATTTCACTACTTCACTTTTATTGTAAGCAATGTTATAGCTGATATTCCAACCGAATTTATCCTCCCTCACTGGTGCTCCGGTCAATAAAAACTCAATACCTTTGTTGCTCAGCTCACCCACATTTAAAACTGCACTGGTGTAACCCGAGGTTGATGAAATTGTTGCATTTAAGATATCGTCAGTAGTTTTACGGCTATACCAGGTAAAATCAAGCCCCAAACGACCTTTAAACATCTTTAACTCAAAACCACCTTCGTATGTGGTTGAGGTATAAGGTCTGAGGTTTTCGTTCGGAATTTCGTTACTGGCCACAGCTTGTAAAGGGGGGCCGGAGCTGGGTACATTGCTGTAGCTGAAATTGATTTTGTAAGGATCGGCAGCTCCCCCGCCCACTTCGGCCCACGATCCTCTTAACCTGAAGATATCGATAGTGGATGGCATTTTAAAGGCATCTGATAAAACCAGACTACCGCCAACACTTTGATATAAAATGCTGTTATTTTCGGGGCTTAAGGTCGAGAACCAATCGTTTCTAGCCGTATAAGTCAAAAACACGATGCTTTTGTAATCAAAATCTGCTGAACCAAAAACAGAATTCGTTCTAACCCGTTGGTGAGTCGGAATGGTGGCTGCTGTTGCCAGGTTTTTGTAGCTATAAAAAAACGGAATGATGTAGTCTCTACCATCCATGTTCAGTTGCTTATTTTCGAAGCGACGGCTGTTGGCCCCACCCAGAATTGAAATTCCAAACTTTTCGGCTATGCGGTTACGGTAGTTTGCCGTAACTAACGAATTGGTTTCGGAAACATCAGATTTAATTGCATTAAATTGTCCCTTCGGAAAATAAAGGTCTCCGGTAGGCAAGATGTTCTCATAATTATAATTGTAAAAATCGCGACTGATTACTCCTTTCATCTGAAAGTTTTTTACTACATCGTAGGTAATTGAACCCTGCCCGATAAACCTGTTCTTTACATCGTTTTGCTTATACTTGTTTTTTACAAAATAGCCATTAGTTGCAATTCCGGCATCGTTCCATGGGGTTTGATTGCCCGCTTCATCAAAGCCTGGTGCAAACCACCTTACATCAGCGGTTGTGGCAATTTCGTAAGGGGTCCAGTTCGGGTTGCCCAGCGCATCGCCCGCAAGCGTTCGGTTAAAGCCTCTTTCTAAATTGTACTGGGCCAATCCTTCTACCTTGATTTTATCGTTAATTTTTGCGCTGATGTTTAGGTTGGCCGTTTGGCGCTTAAAACGGGTAGAGGAAATTATTCCCTTACTATCGAGATCGGCAATTGATAAACGGTAAACAATCCCATCGTTACCGCCCGAAAAGGCCAACGTATTGGTAAAATTGGTTCCTGTTGAATAAAAGTTATCGATATTGTTTTTTACGGCGCTGTACGGATGCACCAAGCCATCGGCGGCGATATAATCAGAGCCATCTATCCTTGCCCCAAACGAAAGGCGGCCGGTTGCAATGGCCTCGTTTTTGTTTGCAGGTTTTACTCCGTTTAAACCCTGACCAAATTCATACTGATAGTCATTGTCGTTAATGGCGTTTTCCAAGGTGTAGGTGGTGTTATATTCTATACCAATACCTTTCAGTTTTGTACCTTTTTTGGTGGTGATCAAAATCACACCATTACTTGCCCGCGAGCCATATAACGCGGCGGCAGTACCTCCCTTTAACACAGTAATACTTTCTATATCATCCGGGTTAATGCTACTTATACCATCACCCCTGTCGATGTTGTTTCCAACAGCGTTTGTAGTGGCTGCCCCACCCGGCACGCTATTATCAATAGGCATACCGTTAACCACGTAAAGCGGTTGGTTATTGCCGTTGAAAGAGCCGTTACCACGAATAATTACCCTACTCGATCCGCCGGGGCCGGTAGAAAGCCCTGTAGCGTTAACACCGGCAATTTTACCAGTTAGGGCGTTGGCCAAATTGTTTTCCCGAGCTTGGGTAAATTCCGATCCTTTTACTTCTGTAACGGCATAGCCCAATGCTTTGCTGTCTCTTTTAATGCCTAATGCGGTTACCACCACATCATTTAAGCTGTTGCTGCTTTCTTTCAGTTTTACGCTAATCGGCGTTTTGAAGTCTGTTACCGGTAGTTCCAGCGTTTCATAACCCACCGAGGCGATGCTCAATACAATTGGCTTTCCTTTTAATTCAGACGGAATGTTGATGCTAAACTGCCCCTGGGTATTGGTAGAAGCACCTACCTTAGTGCCTTTAATGTAAACCGTTGCGCCAATGAGCGGCAGGTTGTCGGTGGCAGAAAAAATTGTTCCCTTAATTACATCAGCACTGCTTGCAGCACCTGCGCCAACAATAATATACTGCGAACTGCTGATTTTATCGAAATTTAAGTCAGAGCCATTAAGTATCGATGTTAATGCGGTTTCAGCATCGTCAAAGCTCAAAATCTCTGCTTTGTCGATGTTACTGCCCTTGTTTTCGAGGATGCCCTCCTTGTAGGCAATTTTTATATCAAATTTGTTTTTGATAAGCTCCAGTGCCGTCTTTAACGAAACCCAGCTATCAATTTTGGTTTGCGCCCTAACCTTACCTGAACGAACTGTGTTTTGAGCAATCAGTTGAGCAGAGCAAAATGACGCATATGTACAGAACATCATAGTAAGGAAGCCAAATTTGGCACCCCTGCTAAGGTAAAATATTCTCATAATTTGTTTGGTTTAGTTGGTGGTTTAATTGGTTTTATAGTGGCAGAATTTAAGCGCTTAAATTCTGTTGATCTATTCAGTTATGGTTATCGTGGTATTATTGGTTTTTACGGTTAAATGCAGTGTGTTGGATAAAATGCGTAGCAATTCTTTAACGCTACCAACATTAATCTCGCCCTCAACCTTAAGTTGCTTCAGCTTGTCATCGCCCAGCATCACCTCATATCCAAAATCGTCTTGCAACACAGCAATCATTTCGTCAAGCGTTGCATCCTGAAACATTAACTGTCGGCTTGCCCAGGCAGTTAGTTGTTGTGCATTGGCAATTCGCTGTTGCGCCGGCACCGACTTTGCGCTGTGTTTCACAAGGTCGCCCGGAGCGAGGACCAGTTGTCGGTACTCTTCTGAAACATCGTTAAAATCGATTCTTATCTTTCCCGTTAGCAAGCCTACGGTGGTTTTCTTATGCCTGTTTTTTACATTAAAGGTGGTTCCTAAAACCTCAATGTCCATGTTATCGCAGTGAACAATAAATTTTTCGCCCGGCTTGATGTTGTTGGTGTCGATGTTGATGTGCTTCACTTTAAAAAGTGCCTCGCCGCTGAGCCAAACCTCTCTTAACCCATCGCTAAAATTTGAGGCATAGCGCACTTTGGAATTGCCATTTAAAATAAGTTCGGAACCATCGGGCAGTGTTATTTCTCTGATGTTACCAAAATCTGTTTCTACGGTTTGTTTATGCCAATAATTGAAATACAAAAAGGTCGACAACATGGCCAAAACAAAAACAGCGGCAGCCTTAAAAAACAGCGGGCGATTGAAACGCTTGATTTTGGTTTTTTCTAGCGCAACGGTTGCGGTAATCCTGTCGAAAACGAGCGATTGAGATCTGTCATTCGTAAAAACCTCTTGTTCCCGATATGATGAAATCGTTTCAAACGCAGAAACCGCAATTTTGCTTTTATATGGGTTTTCTTCCTGAAATTTCTCCCAATTGTGCATATCTGATGCTTTTTGCTCGATAACAAAACATATAAAGTCGTCATCGTTCAATAAGCGTTCGCAGGTGTAATTTACATATTTAGAAAAATCCATATTGATAAGGTCCTATACTTACTATATACATCGACCTCGTAAATTATCCCTACGTTTAAAAAAAAAAATTAATTTATTCTCGAAAGGTGGTATTCTGGTGCCAAAAGGCATAAGATCATCATCAACTCGGCGAGTTTAACGCGTTGTTGAAGTTTGCCAACCGCCTTATAAAGCAGCTTGTAGGCAGAACTGACGTTAAGGTTCATAATTTCGGCAGCTTCATCGTAGCTTAAGCCCTCGTAAAACCTCAGGTAAATAATTTCCTGCTGCCTGGCGGACAATGTTTTTACAGCACTTTTTAGTTTAGTTTGCAGCTCTTTTTTGGCTTCATCTTCAATTAGCAACGTATCAAAGGAAACCTCAAAGTGGAAAGCATATTCGTCTTCCTCATTTAAGTTAACAAATTTTTGCCCTCTCTCTAACTTGCGAAAGATTGAGTTCCTCAGCGATTTATACAGGTAATTCCGCACCGATGGCGGATTACCAAGCTGCGCCCGCTTTTGCCACAGGTTTACAAATAAATCGTGTATGCAATCTTCAATTAGCGCTACATCTTTGGTAAACTTGAAGCCATAATTACTCAGCAGTTTGAAATGAGCATCGTAAATATGCCCGTACGCCTCCCAATTTCCCGATTTAAAGGAGTTCCAGTCTTTATGATCGCCATCAATATTTAGAACTTTCTTAATTGGCATAGCCTTTAGTTTATGCTAACATAATAAAATAAAAGCGTTATAAAAATGTTACATTAAATAAATTTGAACAAACTGTTAAGCCAAACTAAATGCAACGTTTTCCAGACTTTCAATTTCACTGTTCTTGCTGAGCTATCAATTTTGCATAGCACAGGCCTCGCCAACACATTTCTTAAAAATTAATGAGCTGGTAAAACGCCTGAGATGAAGCCATTCCTCTGGGCAATGGCATGCTCGGCATCCCGGATGGAAATTATGCATACACAAACTGCAGTATTCTTAAGGAAAGATATAATCAGTGACACCGTTTTACTGAACAGACCCCGCAGCAGCGGTTAGGGCCTAATCACCTCAAACTTGAGCCTAAAAACATCGTGCTTGAACCTAATAACATCAAATCAGAACCTATTAACCCCGAACTTGAACTTAATAACATCAAAATTGAACTTATTAACTGCTAACTTGATGCTAATAACATCAAAATAGATCTTATTAACTGCAACTTTGAACTTTTTAACATAAAATGGCAGCTAATTACCAACAAATCTGCATCTAATAGCCTTTAATATATTGTCGGCCTGCAAATACTACATCTAAATAGGACCAATTTGATCCTTATTATGCATAAGTGTGAAAGGATTGACCAACAAGATATCATCTGCAACTGCCATAAAACCACCACCCAAGGCAAACGGTTTACAATTGAAAAGAACCTCTCCTGTCAAAATCATTTCATTTTGGTGAGCAAGAGGTTTGTTTAATCCAGTAGCAGTTACTAAATATGAAAGTTGTAGCAATAATTGTCACTTTTAATCGATTACCGCTTTTAAAGAAGTGTATAAAGCAGGTGAAAGCGCAAACCCGCAGGCCAGATCTCATTATTGTAATCAACAACGGCTCTACCGACGACACGGCATCGTGGTTAAATGATCAGGACGTAATTGCCTACCACAGCGATAATGTAGGCGGGGCAGGCGGATTCTCATTTGGAATAGCAAAAGCCTACAGCCACGGCGCCGACTGGATATGGCTGATGGATGATGATACTATTCCGAACAATCATACTTTAGAATCGCTGCTTGCTGCGCTCCATAACCTTGAAGAGCACCAAAAGCATGTCGGATTTTTATCGAGCAAAATTTTGTGGACGGATAACAACATCCACGAAATGAACCGTACTTACCGCTTAAGCGATCAGAAGAAATTGTCGAGGTTATCTTTGCCAGCGCAGCCACTGCAGCCTTTAATTCAGTTTGGCACTTTCGTTTCTATGCTGCTATCGGCCAGGGCTGTAGAACAGGTGGGCTTGCCGCTTAAGGAGTATTTTATCTGGAACGATGATGTAGAATATTCGAAGCGGATTATCAACAGCGGCCTGGCAGGCATTGCTGTAGAAGATAGCATTGCCACACACGAAACGCCCATTAACCACATCAGCAGCGTTTTTAAAGATACGCATCAGCATTTATGGAAATACGAATACGGGTTGCGAAATGAACTATTTACCAAGCGCATGCACGGTGGCGAGCTCCAATTTTGGATTACCTGGGTTCACCGCATGTTCATTATGCCTTTTCGCATCATCGTGAACAGAAAAACACACCGATGGCCGTTTATCAAAACCATTTGGAACACCAGCTTACGGGCCGTTAAGTTTAAGCCAGCGATTGACTGGGTTGAAAAACGATAAGTTTTAATCAACCAGAATGGTTACTGATGGTTTTTTAGCCATTCTAATCTCCGCTGATCGGGAAGATGTTTAACTGAAAAATGCTCGAAAGTAGCCTTAAATCCATCTCCATCCGGCGAAGCAGCTGTTAAGCCCACCATCACCGGCGTATTATCGGCCAGTGGCGCATTCCGCGTCATGATGTAAGTTTTATCATCAAGGGAATAAAAAATCTCTATCGCATCCAGCCTGCGCACAGCCTTAATCCATATGAATGGCGGCGCTTTATCGAGTGTTAGTACGCTCCAATCGCTTTTGGTATGCGTTACTACGGTGCTTACATTAAATTTGCCATCTACAAACTCCACGCCCGTTTTGATATAATTTTTATGGTCGATGCGGATCATCAGTCCAGTCTGATCAAATCGGGTTTTATAATCGCCGCTTAATTTGACCTTTGCTTCAAATTCGCCGCCATAACTTCCGTACAAAAACGGTGCATCATCAACAGTAAATCCGTAGTGCGATATGCGCCACAAATCACTTTTCGGCGTAACATGCATCACCAGGCTGTTATTTTTTATTTCCCAATGCTCGGGCTCATTAAACCAGATCATTTTTTCGAGGCTTTGCGCTTTCATATCAATGATGCTAAAAATAAGGATTACTGTTGCGAATAGTTTTTTCATCTTCTCTCAAATAAAAATTGATGACCTACAAAAATGTATTTTTGCAAAGCTACCAACCTTTACTTTAATCATCAATGGCTACTAATAACCATACCGGGATGGACGACCTGCGGAAAGTTTTAGACCGCAAACTGAGTTCACAATCGTTCGCAACCAATCTCGATCAGGCTTCGTCGTTGGATCAGGCTAAACAAATTACCCGATTTTACAATGGAATTGAGGGCGGGATTAGTGTGCTGAGCGACATGAAGGCGAGGAAGAGCTACGCCTACTACGGGGTGCTTGCTGTAAAACTTGGTTTGCAGGAAAAAGAAGTGATCATCAACTCGATATGGGAAGATGAGCTACTGAGCTTGGTGCACAATGATGATTTGAAAAAGAAATACAGCCTCGAATTGCGCTTTTTTCAGTTCTTAAATTCGTTAAATAAGGAAGACCGCCCCGGCTATGAGGCCATTACCAAGTTGAGGGCTACGAATAGCGGGGGAGAATTGTTTTTTTTAAAGCATCGCATCATTTACATTAATCTGGAGGATGGCGACATGAGTTTATCCCTTTGCCAGTACAACCTGATTATTGAACATCCGGGGTTTGATGCGCCCGATGGAATTATACATAACACCAGAACGGGCGAAGTTATAGGCATGGCCGATGCAGATGCTGCGGAAATCTTATCATCAAGGGAGCGCGAAATTATTGGGTTGATTAAACGAGGAAACAGAAGTAAAGATATTGCGTTTAAACTCGGTGTGAGTATCCATACGGTTAACAGGCACAGGCAAAATATTTTTGCTAAGCTTAATGTAACCAATGCCATGGAGGCTTGTAGAATTGCCGAAGCCCTTGGCGTGGTTTAACGCATTTATTGCCGCTTTACATCGTCGCAGTAATTATTTCAAATAACAAGCAGTTTCACACAAGCACTTTTAGCGCCTGTACCTGCGCCAAACCATAAACCATTTTTTGTTGTTCGGATAACTTCGGTGCGATGTTCTGTTGTTGAAGAATATGGCGATGAGTAACAAAATGGTAACTCCGGATAAAACGGGGCTTAAAAGATACCAGTAGCCCAACGCGATGATTTTTGGAGAACCTATATTGGCAATGAGTGCAGTGGCGCCACCGGGCGGATGCAGCGTTTTTGTGATCTGCATGAGTACAATTGATAACGAAACCGACAAGGCAGAAGAAAGCCAGAGCTCGCCGGGCAAGAGCTTGTGAATGGTAACCCCTACAAATGCACAAACCAGGTGGCCGCCAATCAGGTTTCTGGGTTGTGCCAGCGGACTGTTGATTATGCCATAAACCAACACGGCGGAGGCACCAAATGAGCCGATTAAAAACACGTTATCTAACGAAGTGAAAGCACTTGAATTTAATAAACCGATTGCGGCAATACCAACAAATGAGCCCAAACAAGTCCATAAGTGCTCTTTGGCATCGATTAGTGTTTCTTTGTAAACAATATATCTTGCAGTTCTAATATGTCTTTTGAGCCTTTTTTTCATCTTAAATGTATGCGGCAAAAATAAACATCCATTTCTAAAAACGAACAGCATTTAAAGGTTACTAAATCTTAATAGGGGTAATATTGCAGGTTAAATTGCCCGTCAGTTACTTCAGCCACATTATTCGTTTCGGTATCGAGTGCTTTAAAAGAAAACCTGCCGGTAACTGTTTTGCTTCCCTTATCCAGAGAGACAATTTCTATACTGCCATCGTAGCCTTGTTGAGTAACGAACTTTAAATCGTTAGATGGATCGACCAAAACGGCAGAATGAGTCGAGTTTTTGAAATAATAAGTCCCCGGCTCAACATTGGTACCGAGAAATATAGAAATGGTTATCGATTGCCGGCTACCTTCCTGATAGGCCGTAACAAAAAACGTCTTTCCATCATCAATCAAATGTGCTTCGGCCGCGTGGCCGTATTTAAAATCGGTATTTCCTGGCCTCCAAACCTTACCGTTAACCTTGCACTTGAAGTTATCGGTTATTTTGTCGTCCTTTTTACATCCCGCAAAGCAAGTTATTACGAAAAGCAAAACGCCAGCTGTGAAAATTTTGGTCATAATTATTATCGATTTTAGTCTCAAATCCTTTCCGATTCTATTCACTCGCACTTTTTAAGGAACATCCGCCTTCCGGTTTGCATTATCGGCCAACACAAGTATAAAGAAAAAATTCGGAGAAGCGGTCAACCCTGATCTGATTGGCAAATAACTGTTTCGTTAAGGCTAATTGTCGGGTTCAAATAAAGGGGAACATCCACTTTACAGCAAGTGGTTATAACCAATCTGTGGAAGCTTCCTTATTTCGCATACACAATTCGGGGATTTGCAAACATAAATGAGCAAGATCCGGCATAATTTTGATCAACAAAAAAATAACGAAATGGATATAAAGAAAATAGCACTAGGCAACGCAGGATTAATTGTACCGCAGATTGGATTGGGATGTATGGGAATGACAGGCTTTGAAGAGGGACACATGTACGGGCCGGCGGATGAAACGGAAGCGATTGCCACCATACATCGTTCGCTTGAACTGGGAGGCAACTTTTTAGACACTGCAGATTTGTACGGACCGCTGAAAAATGAACAGCTTATTGCCAAAGCGATGGGTGCTGACCGCAAAAAATACGTTATCGCCACTAAATTTGGCTGGGAAATTAATGATGATGATAAAGTAACCTGGGCAATTAATGGCAAAAAAGAATATGTTAAAAAA
This sequence comes from Pedobacter endophyticus, assembly GCF_015679185.1. Lineage (NCBI taxonomy): Bacteria > Pseudomonadati > Bacteroidota > Sphingobacteriia > Sphingobacteriales > Sphingobacteriaceae > Pedobacter > Pedobacter endophyticus. Next base: position 4,499,532 of record NZ_CP064939.1, on the reverse strand, counting down.
GCGGTCGAACGTTCGTTAAAAAACCTCAATACCGATTACATCGATTTGTATTATATGCATCGTTTGGATAAAAACACGCCCATTGAAGAAACCGCGGGCGCTATGAGCGAATTAGTAAAAGAAGGAAAGATTGGCTACATTGGCCTCTCAGAAGTGTCGTCTGAAACCGTACGACGGGCGCACGCCGTACATCCGATAACGGCGGTGCAGAGCGAATACTCATTGTTCGAACGTTCGGCTGAGGAGCGTGGCGTGGTCAAAACATTGCAGGAACTGGGCATTGGCTTTGTGGCCTACTCGCCACTCGGCCGCGGTTTTTTGTCTGGCGAGATCAAAAGCCTGGCCGATCTTCCGGAGAATGATTTCCGCAGGGCGATACCCCGCTTTCAGGAAGCGCACTTCGACAAAAATATAGCGTTGGTAGAAGCCATTAAAACCATGGCGAATGAAAAAGGGGTGACGGCACCGCAACTGGCTATTGCCTGGATTATCAACAAAGGAATTGTTCCAATACCGGGTACGAAAAAAAGAAAGTATCTGGAGCAAAATATGGCCGCAGCAGCCATCACACTAACTACGGAAGATTTGGCCCGGTTAGAAAGCATTGTGCCGATTGGTACGAATACAGGCAAGCCTTACGACGAATTTAGCATGGGCCTGCTTGATTAATTTAGCGGCTGCATTTTAATAAATGCAGCCTATTTTTAATTGTTATTAGGAATGATATGAACGCCATCAACTCGATTTCGCAGTTTCACAAACTTTTATCGCTCAATGCGCCCTTGCATCCGCTGGTGAGCGTGATCAATTTGCAGCAGGCTATTTTTCTGGATGACGAAATATGGAAAGGTTTTGTCAATCGGTTCTATTGCGTGGCTTTGAAACGAGAGGCGAAGGGCAAAATCAGATATGGACAGCAACATTACGATTACGATAAGGGTGTACTGAGTTTTACTGCACCAAACCAGGTACAGTATCTCGATTTGAGCAACATGGAATGCGGTTCTGGCTACCTGTTAATCTTCCATCCGGATCTTTTATTGCGAAACAGTTTGGCCAATAGCATTCACCAGTATGGTTTTTTCTCGTATTCGGTAAACGAGGCACTGCATTTATCGGCAGAGGAGGAAGAAGACCTGATTACCATCCTCGATAAGATTAATAAAGAATGTGTACACATCGATAAGCACACGCAGGATATTATTCTCTCGCAAATAGAACTGTTCCTCAATTATTCTAACCGTTTTTATGAGCGTCAGTTCATCACCCGCAAAAATAACAGCCATCAGTTATTAACGAAATTCGAAAATCTGATCGATGATTATTATCGTCACGGGCATGAAAACGGCCTGTTGACTGTTCAGTACCTTGCCGAAAAGATGAACCTTTCTGCAAACTACCTGAGTGATTTATTAAGGGTGCATACAGGGCAAAATACCCAGCAGCATATTCACGAAAAGCTAATTGAAAAGGCAAAGGAAAAACTGTCGACTACGAATTTAACTGTCAGCGAAATTGCCTACGCGTTGGGTTTTGAACATGCTCAGTCGTTTAGTACTTTGTTCAAAAAAAAGACCAATCTTTCGCCTTTGGCCTTCAGGCTGGAATTTAATTAGCGTTTTTATATCGAGCATCTGGAAAAAGAACGAAAAAGACATACAATGGTTCAGAATTTTATTTTAGTAATCTTTTGCAAACAATTCAGGTTTGAGGTCCTTATTTAATGATGATGAAACATTTTTGGGTGACGATTTTCGTCTTAGCGGGCCTTTTTAACTTTTCTTATGCACAATTTGTATCTGATCCGTTAAAGGCATCATTTATTACCAAAGACATTGATCACTTTTGGAACGCATTCGATAAAATCGATGTTGATTCTTACCGTTTATTACTCTTGTTTGTCTGTTGTTATTTGTTTATTTGTTACAAAATATGTAAATTTGTGTATGGATTGGCGTGTCGCCGGTCGGCAAATAAGCCTATGCTAAAGCATGGGCTTTTTGTTTTTACGGGCTAATCTTGAGGCCGTATTCCTTTCCATTTTTCATATATAGGTGATTCTTTACGATATCGTAAGCAGGATTTGCACTTTTAGGATTTAGAATATGCCTTGCTATTGGATAAGCGACCAGGTCAGCAAACTGAAGTCCATTAATATTTTGTTTCTTTTTTCTAAAATGAAGTGACAGGCCAATATACCTCAATCTTTCCGGACTAACGTACCTTGTTCCTACCTGTATCAAACGATTAAAATTCGATTTCAGTTTAGCATCTTCCTTTCTTCCTCTTTCCTCTATTATAATTGTGACCCGCTTTCGAGCAACCGGTATGTCATCAATAAAAAAAACGAGTCTTTCAATTATAAAGGATAAGCACACCTCATAGATATCGGTATGCAACTTTCCATATTTCCCAATAAACTCTTCCTTCCTGACGCCAGAGGCGAAAACTGTATACTTAGATCCAATCATTAATTTGCTCAGCTTGTTAAGGAAACTTTCTCGTATTTTCGGGTTGATTAGTATTTGAAAAGCATCTCTCCATTTTCTGATATCAACGGAATGGAATATAACCTCTTTATCGCCCCAAAACTCTTCCTTGATGCTATTCATTGAATTTCGAGCATCACTATAGTCCTCTGTAGAAAATAGTGTCCCACACAAAACAAAGACGGGAAAGCCGGGATCTATATTTCTTAAGCCATGATCGCCGCTTTCATCAATAAACAAATAAAAATCCTGTGTTCCGCTCTCTACCATAAAAAATTATTCAAGCAGGTATTCTCTTGTAACTCGCTAACGCTATGCGTTTGCCTTCGCTTTTTTTATCTTATGAAAGTTCAGATACGTAAACAATTCTTTATCGGCGAACGCAGGCGACTTGAATATACAGATATCTTTTGAATGGGAATAAAAAAAGCCGATTTAACTTAATAAATCGGCTTTAAATTGATGTGGAGAATACCGGATTCGAACCGGTCACCTCTTGCCTGCCAGGCAAGCGCTCTAGCCAAATGAGCTAATCCCCCATTTTTTAAATGATCAATAATCAAACTTCAATGACCAACTCAAAAAGTAATTTTCGATAACTAATTACCTAATGGCTAATAAATCATGATCGATGAATGATCAAATCATGCGCAAAAATAGCAAATAGTTTTTCTAAAGCAAATGAAAATTAATCTTTCCGCTTAAAAGCGAACAATGCCATAAAACAGAGCACAAACATGGCCGATTGCATGGAATACTCAATAAAAAGGAACACGATAAATGTAAAGATCAACAGTAAAACCAAAAACATCGCTGCTTTGTACACGCCATCCATGCAAAACATGGCAATAAGCGCAAATAAATAAAGGCCAATAATGGTTAGAAGCGGAAACATTAACCGAAGTTAAACGCCCAACATTAAGCCCTCATTAACCTAAAATTAACTCCTGATTTTTGTTCAGCAACTCTTGAAACTGATCTACAAAAGCTGAAACATGGAAGCCATCCATCAAAGCATGGTGCACATGAATTGAAACGGTCATGATTTTCTTTCCGTTTTCGTCCCTCACTTTGCCAAAAGAAATTTTCGGGCAGCTATCCTGATGAGAAAAGCTTCGGGCGTGCGACATTGATTTGAAGTTCAACCATGGCAATGCGGAGAAGTGAATCACATTTTCGCCCGATGATGAGCCGATCAATCCGGTTGTGGCCCGAACTTTTTCTATTTCTTTATTGGCCCCCAGGCAGAAATCGTTAAAATGCTCATCGAAATCGATGTAGCCAAAGCCAAAGGTTCCGTTCGGGCGATTAATTGTTGCCGAAGCGTGAACGGTTTTATACTTCCAAACCTCATCGTCGATAATCCGATAGCGAAAGGGCTCAATCGCATTTGCTGCAACTAACGACTTATGCAAATAAAGCAAAAAGAACGACGCTCCATTTTGCTTCGCCTCCCGGTAGGTTGATGTGCAATCTACATCGACGGTAACGCCGAAAAAAGGCTCTTCGAAGGCATTAAAAAAATTAAAGTGATCTTTTCTGATCCATGTGTTTATGTCTATTTTTTCTTTCATTCAACTAGTTTAAGAATATCGGACAGGCATTGCCCCTGATGAAAATTGGGGTGCTCAATCGTATGATCGATATGCTCGTGCACCCATGTAGTATGATACGGAACGTGCACCGCATGACCGCCAATGGCCAAAACAGGCAAAACATCCGATTTTAAAGAATTCCCGATCATTAAAAACTCATCAGGCTTACAATCCAGGTGCTTAATCAGCTTTTGATAATCGCGTTCTTGTTTGTCGCTCATGATCTCAATATGGTGAAAGTAATGATCGAGGCCCGATTTGGTCAGCTTTCGTTGTTGATCCAACAAGTCGCCCTTGGTGGCAACCACCAATCTGTATTTTCCATGCAGGGCCTTTAGCACCTCTTCAACACCATCTAAAAGCTCAATGGGCTTGTTTAACATTTCCTGGCCAAGCGCAATGGCCTTACCGATAACAGCCGGATCTACGTTTCCTTCAGTAATCCGCAAAACGGTTTCAATCATGCTCAACATAAAACCCTTAATGCCATAGCCGTACAGCGGCAGGTTGGTAATTTCTGTTTTCAGCAGTTCGGCAACGATACTGTGGTGAGGCATAAAATCTTCCAACATCACGGCAAATTTTTCTTCCGTTTCGCGGAAATAAGGCTCATTCACCCAAAGCGTATCGTCGGCATCAAAGGCAATTACTGTAATTTGATTGTTCATCGTTATGCATTAATTTTAGCCCTACAAAAGTAAAACAACCAAGTTTGACAAAAAAGGACATTTGTCCTGCCTAAAAATATGTTAAGAACGAACCTTGCCTTCCTTTCTTTTATTGAAAAGCTGCACAGCGAACAACCTGACTCCGGCATTTTGGTTAAATCCTTTTCGCCCGGCACACGGTTTATCAATCAGGGAGATAAAATCGCCAATGTTTACATTGTGAAGGATGGCATTACGAAGTGCTTTATTTCTGAAGAAAATGGCAAAGATTTCATCATTGAGTTTTTGGGCAAGGGCGAAATTGCTGGCGAACTGGAGGCTATAAAAAAAATCGATTGCCTTTGTAATGTCGAAACAATAAGCGAGGTAACTGTATACGCCATCCCCAATCGTATTTTTATGTCGCTAACCGACACAAATCCGGCCTTTACCCAGATGCTGATGCAAGAGCTGGCCACCCGGATTATACAAACCAGTTCGCGGGCGTCGTTCCAGCAACTTTATGCGCTTGAATATGGTGTATTAAAACTGCTCAAACTGCAAACTGAGGCACAGATCTCGATCGCTAAGGAGGATATGGCGGCTTATCTGGGTATATCCTTAAGAAGTTTCAACAGGACATTGAAACAGCTTATTGATAAGAAATTGACGGATTTTAATGGTGAGGAAATGAATTAATTGACCGATGCGGGGCTTGTTCTCTCAAATTGCTAAACTTTAATTCACGAAACTTGTTAAAACTTTATGCCCGACATCTTAATCATAAATGGAAGCGCCCGCTTGAGTGGTGATACTCAAAAATTCATCAGCAAGCTAACAGAAGGAGTTGATTTTGATCAGTTGAATCTGGCAGAACATTATTGTTTGCCTTACAACTACGATAATCAATATCCGCCAGAAGATCAGTTCGACCGCTTTGCCAAAGAAATCCTTTACCATAAACATCTTATTTTTGCAACGCCTGTGTATTGGTACTCCATGAGCGGACGGATGAAAAATTTTTTCGACAGGCTTACTGATTGGGTAACTTTAAATAAGGAAGTTGGCCGAAATTTAAAGGGCAAAACAATGAAATTGATCGCCGTGGGCACGGATGGAGAGTTGCCCGATGGCTTTGTAACTCCGTTTTTCATGACTGCGAATTACATGGAAATGGTTTTCAGGGGCCATCAATATTTTAACAGCAATATGGAATTACCTGAACAGGAGTTGGCGTTGATCAGAAAATCTTTCTTTAGCTTTATAACTGAAAAGCCTTCAATTGAAGGAAATAATAATCCTTAATAACCTCAATTAAATAACATGAATGTAGAAGACGTTTTTAAGAACAATGAAAAATGGATCGCGGACAAACTGGCGATAGACGAAAATTATTTTACTGAACTTTCAAAAGGCCAAAACCCGGAATTTTTGTATATCGGCTGTTCGGATAGTCGCGTTACCGCCGAAGACTTAATGGGCATTCAGCCCGGACAGGCCTTTGTACACCGCAACGTTGCCAACCTGGTTAATAACGTGGATTTAAATGTAATGACGGTTTTAAATTATTCTGTTCGCCATTTAAAGGTTAACCATATTGTAGTTTGCGGTCACTATAATTGTGGCGGCGTTAAAGCAGCTATGCAACCTGCCGATATGGGCATCCTCAATCCCTGGCTGAGAAATATCCGCGATGTTTACCGAATTCATAGAGACGAACTCAATGCGATTGAAGATGAAGGAAAACGTTATGACAGATTGGTAGAGCTTAACGTGCAGGAGCAATGTGTAAACTTGCTTAAAACCGCAGCTGTGCAAGAAGCAATTACCGAACGCGGCTTAACGGTTCACGGCTGGGTATTCGACATCCGCACTGGTAAACTGATAGATCTTAAGATCGACTTCGATGCAATACTAAAGGGAATTAAGGAGATTTATAACTTGTATTCTTGAAAAAAGTCCGAAAGTCGGAGGTCGGGAAGTCCGAAGTCTGAGCGTATCACAATTAAATCTGTCAGTCTGAGCCTTTCGTCTTCGCTCAAGATAAACTTAGTCGAAGATCCTAGCACTTACCCTTCGACTCCGCTCAGGGTGACAACCCGAGGAACAAGTCGGGAAGTCGGGAGTCCGAAGTCCGGAGTCTGAGCGCATTACAATTAAATCTGTCAGTCTGAGCCTAGTCGAAGACCCTTCACTTACCCTTCGACTCCGCTCAGGGTGACAACCGGAGGAACAAGTCGGGAAGTCCGGAGTCCGGAGTCCGAAGTCTGAGCGTGTTACAATTTGATCTGTCAGTCTGAGGGTCAATTTTTTAGTAAAAAACCATATGAATGACGTTGTTGTTTAGAGGAGGACCCTAGAACAGGTCGTCATTTCGAGCGTAGCCGAGAAATCTCTATTGAACGTTCAAAGATTTCTCCTCCACAGGAGCTTCCACGGAGCAATCGGTCGAAATGACGATTTTTGGATTGTTTCGAAAAACGTCAATAGTAGCGTAGTCGAAGACCCTTCACTTACCCTTCGACTCCGCTCAGGGTGACAACCGGAGGAAAAAAAGTCGGAAAGTCTTTGAAAAAGTCAGAAAGTCGGAAAGTCCGGAGTCTAGGCGCCTGTAAGAACCGTGTGATTTTATTAAACACCCAAACTTCCGACCTCGGACTTTCGGACACCGGACTAAAGACTCAGGACTAAAGACTTCAGACTAAAAACTACCGTCCCATCCAACCGCCATCCACTGTTAAGATCGTTCCATGAACATAATCGCTTGCGCTTGATGCCAAAAACAAGGTCGGTCCTTTAAAATCTTCTGGGGTTCCCCATCTTCCAGCCGGGATCCGTGCTAAAATTGAAGTGCTTCTTTCCTGATCTTCACGCAATGCTGATGTATTATCGGTGGCGATATAGCCCGGTGCAATGGCGTTCACATTTACGCCTTTTGATGCCCATTCGTTGGCGAAGGCTTTTGTTAAGGAGGCAATTGCACCTTTACTCGCGGCATAACCTGGTACGGTAATTCCACCTTGAAACGACAACAATGAAGCGGTAAAAATTACCTTTCCACTTCCCCTTGCAATCATATCGCGGCCGATTTCTCTGGTTAAAATAAACGGCGAACTTTGATTTACGGCAATAACCTCGTCCCACATGTCGTCAGGATGCTCAGCAATTGGTTTACGCAATATGGTACCGGCGTTGTTTACCAAAATATCAATCACCGGATGGTCGGCTTTTACTTGCGCTGCAAAGGCCAAGGTTGCTTCTCTTTTACCGAAATCGCATTGATAGGCATAAAATTTTCTTCCCAAGGCTAAGATTTCTTTTTCTACGGCACTGCTTTGAAGCTCTAAACTTGCCGAAACCCCAATAATGTCGGCACCTGCCTCGGCCAAGGCTAAAGCCATTGCTTTACCAATTCCTCTTTTACAACCCGTTACTAAGGCTGTTTTTCCTGTTAAATCGAATATATTTGATGACATTCCGTTCTATTTTGATTGTTATTTTATACTCACCTTTAATGGCGATTTTAATTCTTCTTTAAATTTTTGCAAGTATTTAAACCATTCAGTCTCGCTGGTAATCTCTTCTGCCTTATTCCATGCAGCACCGGCGTAATATACAAAAGGCACGTTGTTTTTCACTTCGGTTAGGGTTAACATTTGTTTTGGCTGCATAATGGTTTTCTTCACTGCTTTTTCGGTTACCGCACCAACTCCAGTAATTCCATCCTTACCATGAACGGGCTCCCAATACCCCATTACTCCCCTCGTATCCGATAAAACCTTCATGGCTTGCTCGCCACGAGTTGCCAAGCCAATGGCCACGGGCAACTTGCCGCCACCAGTATAGGTGTACAGGCTTTCAATTCGGTTCAGTTGCGAGCCTGCATCAAGCGAAATGGTTTTTACCACATTAACCTTAAATCCGGCGGCGTTCCATTCATCGTAAGTTAATTGAAAAGTAGAGCGCAGTGGGCCGTTATCTAAAACTTTCGAGCTGCGATAATTTCCGGAGTAATATACCGTATCGTTGATAAATGGGGCCATTCCGCCAGCGCCAAGGGTAAAGCCAACACTGTAATAATCTAGTCCATCGCCATGATCGGTGTGATAATCGTTCTTTTTATAGCGATCGTTAACAACCAGTTTCGATGTGCGCTTCACCCAAACATCAATTCCTTTGGCATCTTCCGAGGTACCCTCCAGCGCTTTGCCATACATTCTAAATGCAATTTTATCGTTCTCCCATGCAAAATCGTCTTTACGCTCGGGAACATAACGGGCGAAAGTTTTTGGTGAAACGGACTTTGCTTGCTCGGCGAAGATCAATAATGTTAAACTTTCTTTTGCCTTTACAGACACTTGCAGCAATAGATTTTGAACAGTTTTTTCACCTTTATATTCCAGTTGATGAGGAATTTCGGTTTCGGTAAACTTGTTCATCACCAAAAATTTTGCTGTGTCGATAGTCGGATCGGCCTTTAACACATCAACCCATGGAATTGAAACAATTACGTCCTTTCTTGCTATAGAAGATGGATTGCTAACGGTTATCATCGGGTATTGGTATTGGGCAAAAGATACGCTTGCGATAATCAGCAACAAGATACTAAAGAATGTTGTTTTCATTGATTGATTTTAGGTTGATAAAGATTTTTAGCGCTCTGTGGTGTTAACGATACAATGGGATGAGATAGAAAAATGAACAAATACCCACTGTGTAAACCTCGCTTGCTTGTTAATGAGGGTAAGGGCGTGCGGTGATAGTGCAAACACCCTTTGATACCCGTGATATCGATAAACGATCCTTCATCGGTTGAGATATCCCCGCCTGCGCCGGGCAGATCTTGCCCATTACCATCTACTTTGAGCCAGCGGTGCTTAGCCAACACCTGCACACAGTGGGAGAGATTTCTCTCGCGATAGAAAAAAATCGGGATTCAAAATGACGACCCTCATAATCTGTCATCGCAACTACTGTAGTTGTTAAAACGGATTTTCAATTCACCAATAAACAAGCTCCGCCATGCAGAATATTTGTTTACTTTTCAGTTAATTATTTCAAATCGGTAATAGCGCAGTGATCCATATCGCCATAGTCTAAATTCTCTCCAGCCATGCCCCAAATAAAAGTATAGTTACTCGTTCCTGCACCCGAGTGGATAGACCAGTTCGGTGAAATAACTGCCTCTTCGTTTTGCATCCAAATGTGGCGGGTTTCTTGTGGTTGCCCCATAAAATGACATACGCTTTGGTTTTGAGGCACTTCGAAATAAAAATAGGCTTCCATTCTTCTATCGTGCGTATGTGCCGGCATGGTGTTCCAAACGCTGCCCGATTTTAGTTCCGTCATACCCATTTGCAACTGGCAAGTTGGCAACACACTGTTTACCAATAGTTTGTTGATTATTCTATGGTTTGCGGTTTCGGGCGTACCCAATTCTACAATTTCAGCATCGGCCTTGCTTACCTTTTTTGTAGGATAAGTATGGTGTGCAGGTGCAGAATTGATGTAAAGCTTGGTTGGCGTCGAAGCATCTGCCGATTCAAACGTTACTTCTTTGGTTCCCTTTCCAATGTATAAAGCTTCTTTGAAATCGAGCTCAAAAGTCTCACCGTCGGCAGTTACAATCGCCTTTCCTCCCACATTGATAATTCCCAGCTCCCTACGCTCTAAAAAGTAGGCCGCCTTTAAATCGTCGGGGTTTGGCAAGGCCAATTTTCCATTAACGGGCATAGCGCCACCAACAATATACCTATCGAAAAAGGATAGCGTTAAATTTACCTGATTGGCCTCAAAAATATTCTCGATTAAAAAATTTTCCCTCAATGCCGAGGTATCCATTTGTTTAACTTCTTTGGGGCTTTGAGCGTAACGGCTTTCGAATTTGTTCATATTTTGAATTAGTTTGAGATTGAAAAATCAATTCCTATTGGCAAATATATTTATACCATCGTTATTTAACGAAAATAATGGCCGATAGTTTAGTGCTTTGATAGTCATCCGATGAATATTATTTACTAGCAGCTATTCATCGGATGACTGCTATCGAGATTAGTACTAACTCCAATAATACTTCGAAGCTATTGCGTGTTAATCGGAAAATGCCGTAACAAATGTCACCCTGAGCGGAGTCGAAGGGCACATGATCCATCGGATGACTGCAAAGGCGATGTTAATCGGAAAATGCAGCAACAAATGTCACCCTGAGCGGAGTCGAAGGGCACATGATCCATCGGATGACTGCAAAGGGGATTAATAATCTACCTTATAATCCTTTTTTACCGGTTCACCCGTCCAAGCTTTTAAGCCGGTCCAGGGGGCGGGCTCGTCCGTCCAAAATTTATGGTCGGCTGGCATACCTAAATTTAAAAAGCCCAGTGAGGTTAAGTATAAACTGCCGGTTGAGGTATAATAATCGGCAATTTCGGGTTGATGACCGTTGAAGCCTAAAACCAGCCATCCCTTATCATCAAAGTTTTGGTTTCCATCAAACATGTTATGCATTACGGCTGTTAAGCCACAACGAACCTGCGCTGGCTTAACGTGCTCAGGCAGTTTTTCCATCAAAGCGGTTTGGGCTAATGCTTGGAAAGCACCCATCCTGTAGGTTATCGAGCGACCGAAAGCTGGGTAAGTGCCTTCGGGCGATATCATCCTTTCTAAAAACTCACTGTGTCTGACCATTCTTTGCACGGCCAAATCGTAATCGGCTTGCGAAGCTTTTTTCTTTTCGACCAAAACCTTTAACAGATCAACCAACATGGGATGAATTACGTACGAGTTGTAATAATCCATACTAAATTTTGCGCCATCGCTATACCAGCTGTCGCCTACGTACCATTCTTTCATTTTGTTAATGGAGAACATTACACGGGCAGGGTCATAAGCTTCATCAATACTTAACAAGAAGCCCTCGGTTAAGCCCGAAAACAGTAACCAGTTGTTGTAAGCTCCGGTACGGCTGCGCAGTGCCTTAAACTCTTCTATAAATCTTTTTTTGGTAACCCCATCTAAAGGCTCCCAAAGGGCTTTCGGCGCCCGTATAAAAGCATGCGCTACATAAGCGGCATCAACAATAGGCTGCGATTCGGTTCTGTAATTCATATAATCAGGACTCGTTGGGTTTACGGAGTTTGCAAGTCCTTTTAATAGTTCGGAACGCATGGTTTTGCGAAGTTTCCCTTCTGCCGTATCATCATCTGGGAGCGCCAGCCACGGGGCCAAGCCAGCCATTGTTCTGCCTAAGGCCTCCAAATAAGTCACCTTGGTTAAGTTTAGCCCATACTTGGGTCCTTTTTCTAAGGGCATATTCTTCTTGAGGGTTTCGTTGGCTAAATTATGTACAACCGGATAAGCGATCCGATTTAGGGTCTTCACCCAAAAGGCCCGGTCTTGCTGTCCGGTAACGTTCTTTTTTAGTTGCGCTTCTGCTTGGTTTAAACCAAGGCCGAAAGCAACGATTAAGGTTATTTTAAAGATCATTTTCATTTTACAATATAATAAATTACAAATACCAGTTTTTATATCTCGCCAACGCCTCTAAGTAATAGTAATCGGCATAAATTAATGGCACATCAATTTCGCTGTTTAAAGGATAGGCGCCCGTACTGTGCATCAACAAAAAGCCTCCGTTTTCGCCCAGTTTAGCATGATAGGCATCGCTGGATAACGAGTAGATCATGGTTTCAGCCGAAGTTTTAAACTCGTTTTTCTCCGCTCCGGTGGTGTATTGGCCAAGCTCTAATAATGCCGATGCCATAATGGCGGCGGCGGATGCATCGCGTTTTGCAAATGGAACACCTTGTGCATCAAAATCCCAAAAAGGAACCTTATCTGCTGGCAAGTTGGGGTGGTTTAAAATGAAGTGTGCAATTCCTTTTGCTTGTTTTAAGTACGATTTGTCTTGGGTAAAACGATACATCATCGTATAACCATATAAGGCCCAAGCTTGACCACGAGCCCATGCCGAACAATCTGCAGCACCTTGCCATGTTGCCTTTCTTTTTACGGCGCCAGTTTCTGGGTTGTAATCCACTACGTGAAAAGAGCTGAAATCGGGGCGAAAATGGTTTCTTAACGTTGTATTGGCATGCACAACCGAAATATCCTTATATTTCTGACTGCCACCGTTATCGCTTACCCAGTTTAACATTTCGAGGTTCATCATGTTATCAATAATTACAGGATAATCCCAAAACTTGCTCTTGTTCCACGATTGGATGGCCTTCACATTTTCGTGGTACCTTGTTGAAAGCGATTCTGCTGAACGATTTATAATGGTTTTATATTCAGGCTTGGCGGTAATGCGGTAGGCGTTTCCGAAGCTACAGTACATCATAAAGCCCAAATCGTGGTTGCCCGTATAGGTTTGGTTGGGCTCAATTACCTTTAAGGCACTTTCGGCCTCTTTTTTTATAGCCTCATCTTTGGTTTGCTCGTAAATGTACCACAAACTGCCCGAGTAAAAGCCACTGCACCACCATTTTATATCGTAATTTACGTTCTTGCCGTCTTTAAAACTTTGTGGGGTGAGGCCGGGCTCAACGCCCCTGGCCAGTATTTTGTACTGATCGGCAGCAAACTTAAATTCATCGTTTATCAGTTTTGCCATCGGTTTTCGGCTTGCATCTTGCGCAAATACTGTTGCATTAAAAAGCAACAAAAATGCAATCATCAGGTTTCTTTTATTCATGTTTGATATGTATGTTTATAATGTTAATTAATTTTAAAACTCGCGGTCGATCCAGCCAAGGGCCCAACAGGTAAAGTGCAGTTTAACAGCTTGTTGTTTTCATTTTTCGATAGCTTTACCTCTACCTTAATGTTTTCGTTCTCCTGAGTTGGATCAGCGATGTATAACATGGGCTGAGCGGTATTTAAGCTTTTAATGTAAACCACGCAGGGCTTATCTACTTTTACGCATAAATTATCGGCCTCTAATGTGCCAGCTTTGTAAAAAACCACTTGCAACATATTTAACCCCGTATGTTTTACGGCCTGTATCTCTTTGGTATTCTTCAATATCGCTATCATATCTGTCTTATATTTTTTTACATCGTTAACACTCATTGCCGGCACAACCGTATAGGCGTAATCTGCATGTTGAGGCTTTGCTCCATGATCAATCCACACTTTGAAAACCGAGCCGATAACGGTATCTTTTTGTTGAAAATGGTTGATGCGGTACCAGCTCCCCGACTGCTTTTTTTCGGTTATGTTGATGTTATCCTTTTTCGGAAAAAAGTAACCGATACTGTCGTGAACAATCCATGTTCTATCCCCGAGGCTACCTGAGGTTACTTCGCCCCTCAGCCAAGTTTGGTTAACGGTTGTAGTAATGTGCTCTGGCTGGTTGCTCTTAATGCCTGCGCCGAGGCAAACAATTTCTTTATCAAAAAAGAACCAGCTCTTTTTTCCCTGCACATCATCGTAGTTTAAATCGTAGGCCGAAACGCCGTAAAGCCCATCGCTTGCTCCGCCAACAAACTTTGTTGTGCCTTCAATCCCCCAATCTTTTAAAATGGTTGCGCCGCTAGCGGTGGCATAATCTCGGCTTGTGGTGCCGGGAATTTTATCCCACTCCCAAATCGGCATAATGTTAGCGTACTCCGAGCCTGTTCTTTGAATATTGGTTGCGCCATCGGGCAGAAATTTGCCGAGGATGTTCTCATTGTTACCTCGCTCAGTCCTTAAAGTTCGGGTTGATGCAGTTTGAACGCTGAAAGTATAAGCAGGCCTAACACTTAGCGTATATCCGCTTTTCCAATACTGATTATGGCTTTTGGTCACTCCATACTTGGCGGGCTTTTGCTCAGCGGTTCGTGCTGCTGCTGCTTGCCAAAAACTCAAATGTTGTGGATCTAAAGCTTCAATTTTACTGATCATTCCCGTTATCCGACTTTCTAGCGAATCTCTTCGGCTGATGCCCCTACCGCGTACATTGAAATCGAAAAACGACCCGCGAATGGTTTTTATAAAGGTATGTTTGAGGTATTTCAACAAAATATCGAATTTTGCCTGTGGCAAAGCGTATTCGGTACCGCGGAGGTAATAAGCGGCATTGACCGAATTTCCGACAAACACCTTACCGTAGCTGGCAATGGCTTGTTGTTTGCCGTGTTGATAATAGCTTCCATCTACCTGAACGCCTCCCTTTCCATCGATAATTGAAATCGGCTCGAAAAGATAGGTCGCGGCAGAATCCATTGTGCTTTTGTTTTTGGTTAAGCAAGCGCGGTATAAATAGTGCAGGGCTTCGTCTGATGTGTTGGCCCCGTCTCCTACCAGAAATTTAGCGATCTTCATGCGCTGGATCAAATCTTCTTCCAGCTGGTTTGGCACCTGTTGTTTCGCATTCCGCATCAAAATCAGGATCTGCCCAATGGCCTGTGGATAAAAAATATCGTTAAACCACCAGTTTTTGTTCCTCGGGTTTCGATCTAACCAGTTTTGCAGGGCGCTTACAATTGCCGCATGTACATTGGCCTTAACGTAGAGCGGATTTGATGGACGTATGTAGGCCATTGCCATCTCCTTTATTCGCTTTAAAGGATCGTATTGCAAATTGGCGTAGTCAATATCCTTCCAGCTTCCATCGGGATTTAACGATTCAAGCGCTTCTGATACCTTGTGGGTTAAAACCTTATCACTTATTCCGGTTTGCAAATCGGCGTTTATCCTTTTCATGAGCAAATTAAACGGCTCGTTTTGCGCATAAGTGGTTAAGTGCAAACAGCAAACCAAGCTAAAAAAGAGCAAGCCCTTTAGGTAAGCAGCGTATTTAAAAGGCGTAATGAAGTGTTTTAAATAGGATAAATGCATAAAATAGGTATTTCGGCTTATTTGGACTTGCTGTTTTTCTGTATCCCCCAACTCCAGTTTTCGTAAAGGCTATAATCAACCTTTGCCGATGTTTTTTGCGGATAGTCCTTTGCCCTTACCTGAATTACTTCGGTAGGCGCCATGCTATCGATACGGATTATGGTTTTTCCCCCTTCTGTTGTGGTGATGTAATCGAAGCTTTTTCGTTTGTTTGAAGTGATTGAAAAATTATCCATATCGGTTACCAGCACGCAGGATCCACCTGCCAAGCTTTCTATTTGAATGAACGTAGTGTGATCATTCTGCCGATCGGCATCTATAAGAAAGGCTCCTTCTGCCCGCCATTGCTTAAAGGTGATGTTTTTCCAACTGGATGGTATTGCAGGGAAAACCCTGATCTTATTGCCCCAACTTTGTAAAAGCATTTCTTGAATACTTGCAGCTGCTGCTAAAGGGGTTTCGATTACAGGCCCCGACTCTTTATATAAAGTATTCGGCTGCATATATTTATCAAACAATGTATTTAAACTTTCGTAGGCCTTATCTCCGTTGCCCATACTTGAGTAAATAGAAGAGCTGCCCGTGAAAGAATATCCTGCATGCGCCCCTTTTTGCGATAACCAATTATGCAATGAGCGCTCTATTAAGTCGCGGTTATTCTTTTGTTCCCAGTTTACGAGGTAATAAGGATAAACCATTAATAAGTGCGAATAGTGCCTATGTGAACTGTTTAATGGCACATCTTTTCCAATTAAAAAGCCTGATTCGCCAATTGGATAAGGTGTTAAGTTTTTTAAGATCTCGTTCCATTTATCCACATCGGGGTCTCCTAAATGCAGCTGTGCATTGGTTTTAACCAAGGTTTCTAATGCCCAGTGCAAACTTGCGAGCGTATAGTTGGCATCCTCGGCATCTTTATACTCTGGCGAATGCGACATCGGAAAGTGGTACTTCCCATTTTCATCTTTAGTTAATAAATGGATCAAAAAATTAGTCGATCTTTTTAACAATGGAAAAACTTCATCTTTCAATACTCGCTCATCTTTTGAATAGGCATAACACTGGTAATAGTAAAACATGGTCCAAACTAAATTCGACGGCTCAAAGTGCCCGCTTTTAATGTGCTCTTCGGTAATCGGGCTTACTAAATCGTATGATGAGCTTCTGCCGATGGCGGCCGAATTGTAGCGCCACTTTTGAGGCACGTTGTCAATTAAATTCTGCTTATTTTGTTGTAGGGTTTTAAATAGCGATTGGCCTAACTCTAACTGATTAGCGGTAAAAATAGGCGAATAAGTTAACTGCGTATTTAAATTCCACCAAATTGCCGGCCAAGGTGTAGGTGCGGTCCACGGGCCCACTAAATCGACCATCGGCTTATCGGCACGTGTAACACTGGCTAATTTGTATAACTGGATCCAATAAAAATTCTCCATTCGTTTATCGGGCAGGGCTACAAAGCTCCTTTTATAATAGTTATGCCACCAGTTTTTATGCGAGGCGATTGCATTATTGTCTTTTTCAAACTGTTTGATGCTATTTACCGCTTCTTCATTTTCGTTTAAGGTATTATGCCCATCGTAACCCACGCTCACCAATACCTCACTGTGGTTTTTGGTTCCTGCAATTTTGTAGGCCGTAGCATAGCCTCCTTTGTTTAACAAGGGTTGATTGTAAATTTGAAATCCATTTTGCATGGTTTTCTTTACGGGTGGATTATCAGGAAAATCAGCAGGCTTATCGGTCGGGTAGCTTTGTAATAAACGCGGACTTATGCTTCGGCCGGGGTTCCAGTTCAATATCACTGACGGTTCGCCGTCGGTGGCATCGAGCACAATGCGGATTACATTTTGCGTGGCGGGCACTAAAGCACTAAATTTTATCTGCCCCTTGGAGGTTGAGATTGTTCCTTTTGCTTCTGCATTGTAAATATCGAGCGTTATATCGGCCCCTATAATCTTACCCGAGGTTTTAACGCTGAAATATCCGATGGGTAGGCGTGCTTTTGTATATAAGTTACCCAAATTCGGGTAAAGGTCCCCCCGCTGATCGACCACATCACTTCTACCAATGTCGAACCGAATGGCACTGTCGCTTTTCTTGTAAATGTTTGTTCCCAACAATCCGTTGCCGAGGATCACGCCGCTGTAATAATCGGTACTGATGTTATCCCATTTAAGCGCTTGTTTGGCCATAAAGGCCTCCCAATCTACCTTTGTAATGGGCACTTGGGCAGCGCCGTAGAACGAGGTTAGTAGTAAAAAAATCAGAAGCGTACCTGCGGTCTTTTTCATTTGTTATTTAATTTGATGTTGTACTGCCAGCTGGGCTTTAGCTCAGCTGAATTCAGTATGGCTCTATTCCACGCCTTTTCTTTATCGGGCTTAACGTCGTCTTCAACGTAGATATCGTAATTTGCCTTAAAGGGGCTTAGCTGCAAAAGCCACTGGTTACTAGCCTCAAAATCAGATTCGTTAAGTTTATACGCACAGTTGTTGTTGTAATTAAACTGATCGTAAGCCAACTTTTTATTTTTGTAAAGCGCCATTACATCGGCCGCATAATGCATATTCAGCACCCAGTTTTTGATGTTTGCATTTTGGTTTACCTTAAAGTTTAACCGATATAAATTTTGTTCTGGCAGGTTCTTAAAATTGTATTGGTAAATCGGCCCGGGCTGGCTGGCATTGAAATATTTGCCCTGCGCATACTTCGCTAATACAGAATCCCTCAATCGTTCGGCCTCTTTTATTGGGTAGGCGCTTTTATCATGCACGAAACTTACGTTTCCCTTTGCGGGCTCGTTGGGCGCTATGGTGAAGCGATTGAAGATTGATTTTGCATCAACCGTTTTAATGGTAAACGATTTTGAAAGCGCCGTTAGTGTGGTTGAGGGTGTTGATGGATAAACCCTCAAATCAACTATTCCATTGTCACTTAAATCCTCGATCGAAATTTGATTGTTTTGACTGGTTACATTGGCATCGCTCAAAATTAGCAGCTCTTGGTTGTTCATTTTAACCTTGCTTGCCTTGAGTGCGCTACCTCGCGATAAAAGCACAATTCTGATGCTCTGATTCTCGGTATCTACAACATCAAAAGATTCGTCGCTGCCGGTCATTGCCACTTTAAAATAGCGATTATCGCTGGTTACCTTCGTATTGCCTGCTTTTTTAATCTCCCTTACATTTTGGCTGTCGAAAACAAACTCGCATTCGCCATCGCCAAAGAAAACGAATGTTTTTTGCTGTGGATTAGCTATTATGCATAAGGGTTGCGCCGTTGCATAATGCAGCGTTGCCTTATTGATTTTTAAATTGTATGGCCATATCGAAAAGCTGTTTGCGGCAAATTTTACGGGCTGCGAAGGAACTTTTTCTGTACTGTTCTTATCAATAACTGTTAATTGAAAACTGTTTACTTCATCAAGGTTTACAAAACGCTGGTAATTAGATAGAAAAATGAAGCCGCTATTATCGTGTACCCTGATGGATGTTTGAACGGTATCATAGCTGAAATAACTTTTAACCAGTTCTGAAGGAAAAAAGGCTTTCTGTTTGGCCAACTGACTACCAAAATCGTTCAAAAACAAGTGAAATAGCCTAAATTCGTTATAACTTTTGGGCAATAAACCCATTGCACCCACGGGAGATTGAAAATCGTAATTTTTAATCGGCACGTCATTGGGGTAATTGGTTTCCCGGCTTTCTTGCAGCGTGGTTTCGCCTACCGGGTTTACGCCACCATGAAACATATAATAACCCAAACCGTTAAGTCCGCTGGCCACTTTAACAAAGGCCGTACCTACCACATCATTGGGGCTTACCACCACTCGCCTGTGATAAGTTACCTGCATGCCAGAGCCCAGTTCTGCAGAAAGTTTCGGGTAGGTGTTTCGTACTTTGGTATCAACCTGACCAAAAAGATCCGACCCGATGTCGCTGTCGCCCTCTAACTGCTTGATAAAAAACATGGGCTTGAACATTTTCTTGGTGTGCTGTGCCCAAGGGCTATCGGGGTACGATCCGAGCATGTACAAAAACTCGTCTTGATTATCGGGCCCAGAAGAAAAAGCGGAGTAATACGGAACATCAAAGCCAGCTGCTATGAGCATACGTTTCAACGTTTTCATGTGCTCGTATTTTTCCAGTGCCTTAAACGCGTATTCATTCTCAATTTGAACGCCAATAATCGGCCCGCCATTTTTAAAGTAAAACCCGTTGATCTGTTGGGCAATGGCCTTAAAAAATAAATCGCAATACTTTAAGTAGGTTTGATCATTGCTTCTGAGGGCAATTTTCTTATCAATCAACCAATTTGGGAAACCGCCGTAGTGTGCTTCGGCATGTACCCAAGGGCCCGGGCGTAACCAAACGTACATGTTGTGTTTTTTGCAAAGCGAGAGAAATTTTTTGAGGTTATTATTGTCTTTCCAATTAAAAATGCCTTGTTTCTCTTCGTGATGGTTCCAAAAAATGTAAGAGGAGATAATCTGGATGCCATTGGTCTTCATTTTTAGTATTGACGATTCCCAATCGCTTTCGGCCACCCTCGAAAAGTGCATTTCGCCCATTATTGGAAACCACGGCTGGTTGTTCTTAACCAGATACAGGCTATTGTAAGCAAGCACATCGCCATTTGGAGACTTATTTGTGCCCATTTTTAAAAAGTCACGCTGTAAAGTATACGTTTGGTTAGAAATATCGATTTCATACTGCTTTTGCCCAAAGCTCGATGCAAAGGGACAACAGATACAGCATATCACCAATAAATACTTTACTATTATCTTCATTTACTTATTTTTTATTGTTTTCTTTTTTTAATCCGTTGACTGAAGTCAACGGCAAAGATTGTAATGTGTTAACCTATTCAATTTTTTCTAATTTTTTTAAACCGTTGACTGAAGTCAACGGCAAAGATTGTGATGTGTCGACCTATTCAATTTTTTCTAATTATTTCTTTAAACTGTTGACTGAAGTCAAACGGCAATGATTGCGATGTGTTATTCATATTGGAAAGCCAATATTTATAAGCTTAGGAATCTTCATATCAAATTGGGTAACCTTATTTTGTTGGCGCTAAAAAGTAAAGACCAAATTCGGCCAGTGTGGGGTTCAATCGTGATGATAAAATATTGAACCGCACACGATTGGTATTTATCTCCTCAAGTTTTAACAACCTTTTATAGCCTACGGTCGTGCCCGAGGCAAAAGCAATCCAATGATGGCCGTCGAAATACTCGGCCGAAAATTTTTCTATCCTTTGTCCAACGCTGATATTTTCTTGAAGCGCCAACACATTAAACTTAATGCTTTTATCAAACTTAAATTCGAGCGTAGCCGTTGTGTCTTTTTTAGATGTGGTGAAATAAGTGTTTAGTTTTCCGTCAAAAAGCGTTTCTGTGTTTTTACCAGAAGTAGCTTTCACTATCGCTTTTTTTGCCAGGTTATTGCTAAAAGTGGCTTGCATCTTCTCTGAAAAAGCGTTTAGGTTTTTTACGTCGCTTTCTGCAATCAAGCCCGCGGTGTTTGGTGGAATGTTTAACAGCAGCACACCGTTTCTACCCACCGAAGTGAAGTAGATATTCATCAATTGATCGGCTGTTTTAACCTTTGGGTTTTCTGCGGGATGGTAAAACCAGCCCGGGCGAATGCTTACATCGGTTTCTGCAGGGTACCAAACCAAGCCAGCAGCGTTTCTAATTTTGGGGCGGCTCCCCCGATCCTGATCTTTATAGCTGCCCAAAACGCCGGGAATAACATTGATATCTTTTTGAGACGATTCGGCAATCTTTTCCTGACTTTGCTCTGCAATAGGCAAAACGCTCCATTCGGTTTCACGGCCAACGCCCGTTTCGGTTCCAACCCAACGTACATCGGGGCCTTGAACGGCAATAACTGCCTGCGGCTGAAGCTTACGGATGAGCGAATACCAGCTGTTGAAATCGTAAACTTGCTTCTTTCCGTTTGGTCCTTCGCCGTTTGCGCCATCAAACCAAACCTCGTCAACCTGTCCGTATTGGGTTAAAAGCTCCGTAAGCTGGTTTACAAAATACGTGTTATAGGCATCAGAACCATAGTCGGGAGAGTTTCTGTCCCAGGGAGACAGGTAAACACCAAAACCCACATCATACTTTTTACAGGCATCGGCAACCTCTTTTACAATATCGCCCTTACCATCTTTGTAAGGTGTATTTGCGATGGTGTGCCTGGTAAATTTGCTTGGCCAAAGGCAAAATCCATCATGGTGCTTCGCCGTAATAATTACTTGTTTAAAGCCCGCGTTTTTTACCGTTTTAACCCATTGTTCGGCATCAAGCTGCGCCGGGTTAAACTGCGAAATATCCTCTTTGCCATCGCCCCATTCTCTATTGGTGAATGTGTTGATCCCAAAATGAAAAAAGGCCGTCAACTCCAGCTCTTGCCAACGCAACTGCCTTGCCGATGGAACTACATTGGCCGCTTTGGCAATGATGGTTTTTTCATCGTCGTTCTTATTAATTTTTACAAGATTTCGTTGCTGTGCGTTTGCACCAATGGCGAATAACAGTAAAAATAATATACAAAATTTTTTCATATCTAATTGTTTTGTGAATGGCTCAAAAAAGCCGCCACAGTAGCGGCGACCTCAAACTAACCGATTAACCTCAGTATCAATCTACTTTGTGTTTGGCCTGAGAGCTATATCTTTTTAATTTCTCCGCTTAATGGTTCTTTCCCTCAAGTGAATGCCACATCGCCTATTAATGTTAGCGATTTTCAGTTTTAATTCGGTGGTGAAATCCTTAAATGACATGGATTATTTCCTTTTGTGGATCCTTAGCGGATAATAGCTTCATTTAAAAAATATTCGGTTAAACCAAAATTATTACTTTATGAGCGTACCAAAAGCGTAAAATCCTTAACAAAAAGGGTGAAAATTCTGAACAAGCACAGCAAAACGGTTCTCAAGCGTGTATTGAAACCATAAGCCATGGTGATGACTCCGTTTAACATTTTTTAGTTTTTAGTGAACAGATGGGCTTGCTTAAAACCCTAAGCACTTACAGCAGCAGTACAATATTTTATGAAGTATTCAAACAAAGGTCGTCACCGTAATGACGACCTTGCTTTTAATGTGTGGCCAACCAACCTGGCTTTTGTATTAAAGCGGTATTTTTGGCAATCTGTGTAGTCCAAATTGAGGTTTTTTACATCACAATCTTAATGTTAAATTCCTTTACTTCTAATTTATTCTCACTTAGGGTAGTATTGTAGAAAACAAATGTTGCTTTATACTTACCAACTGAAGCATATTTGTATTCGTAAGCAGTAGTTGCAGATGCTGTGATGTTTTTTACGATAGCCGTTGGAATATCTGGAGAAACACGACCAACGTACATGGGCTTACTTACAATCCAACTGGTATTTGATGGAGCGGTTACACCTCCACCCACAATGGTTAATGCATTAGTTGTCGCAACCCATCTTGCGTTAGTCGGGGTCCAGACATTTCCATATCGGGTCCAAAAAACATTATCGCTAGCTAAGGATGCCAGGTTGAAAGAATACCCTGGCAGCACATTATTTACTGTGTAATTGCTAATTACCCAGGTTCTCTGTGTTGAACCAGTGGTTCCTGTATACTTAAAAGCAATAAAGAGCGAATCATTTTCATTACTTACCAAATCACTCAGGTTAACGCTGCCGGTATTAACTGCTGTAGCGCTTGTTGCCAATGGTGTACGGGAAGTAATATTCGTCCAGTTTGCATTTACTACGGTAACTGAATCGAGAGCTGGAAGCTTATTTGTTGCTAAAACCTGTAAGGTATTATTCTGCGAACCCCATTGAGCGGTTGAGGTAAAGGACAAAGTCGGAATACCCAGCTCCATTGCCCTATCTTTGAACTCATACTTATTTTTATTGGTCCCTGCCCAAAAAACGATATTATCTGCATAGCCATCAAAAGCAAACCTACAGGTGTCGCCGAGTTTAAAAACTAATGTATCGCCTATATTAGAACGGGCATTGTTTAGGGCAACGTTAACCGAGGGAGCATCTGTGCTAAGTTCCTTTTTGCAAGCGCCGAAAAGCAAACTTGCAAATAAACATGTATTGAGTAGATATTTCATGTTGTTTAAATATTGAGATTCATTAATACCCAGGATTTTGGACCAAGGCTTTATTTAAGTTAAGTTCGTAGGTTGGCTTAGGTAAAAGCAAATGTCTTGAAGTAATTCCAGAAATGCCCTGGTAACCATTCGGATTTCCGGTTGACGAAACGCTAATGCCATTTGCAGATGCATAGTTGGCAAACTCCCGCATATCGCCAACAAAGTTCCCCCATCGAACTAAATCAGTCCTTCTATAAGCTTCAAAACACAATTCCCTCATTCTTTCATCTCTTACTGCCAATTGAAAATCAGCTTTACTTAATCCGGGTGTAAGTAGGTATTCTGTACCATTGGTAATGGTTGCGGTAGCGGTAGCGGTTACCCCGGTTGTTGGGGCAGCAATTGTTACCGTTGGCGCCGAACTGAAATATGGGCCGCTGGTGGTTAAACTGCCTCTGCTTGTTAATTTAACGCCAGTTACCTTTCCACCAGAAACAATGGCAATACCTGTAGCGCCCGATCCCCCTCCTCCACTAATAGTTACTTCTGGTGGGTTAGCCGTTGAATAACCAGAACCGCCATTTTCTACGGTAATATCTTTTACAATATTGCCATACATGGTGCCATATCCTCTTTTCCTTACCAGATTAATGGCATCGTATGCCGCAGTAGTTGGCCCGTTGACCTGATTCTCTGCTTCTGCTTTCATCAGCAAAACATCAGAATAGCGAATTACAGGCCAGTTAATATTGTAGGAACCGTTTATTCTAATTTCTTGCGGACAATATTCTCTTCTAAACTTGCCACAAGGCATTTGCCAAGGGTTATTTCTATTTAGCTTATACCTGGTTGATGTGCCATTATTGATCGCGTAAATGTAATCTGCGCAATTCCAATCTCTCCGTGTATCGAGCGATGCTTTATTAACCAAGGTACTGGTTGGGACAACTTCATAACTATCGAATAACTTTTTGGTAATACTTACCCATCCGGCCGACAAGTAAGATGAGGGATCTGGAACGTTATTAACAAAATACAGGGATGAATTTATACCAACAAAATTTCCGATATCGTTCCCTCCTTTATTGGCAACACCCGCAGCAGCCCCTGCAGAACCCCATTCCAAAATATTTTCCTTTACGTCGTACTTATCCTGACATAAATTAATGAAAACCTGTTTATAATCGGGGTTAAGATCGTGTAAACCAGAATTAATTACACTATCCGCATAAACAATCACATCAGCGTATTTGCTGACATCCTTAGTAGGGAAACCAGCCCAATGCAAATATACCCGAGCCAGCATCGCGTGCACTGCGGTAATAGTAACCTGGTCATTATAACCCAAATTACTTGCTGTTCGGCCTTTCAATAAAATTGCTACTTCTTTTAAATCGGCAACAATTTGCTCATATACTTCAACTTGTGAGGCGGCGGGGATATTAGTGTCGGCGATACCTGGTGAGTGCAAAACAATAGGAACTCCGCCAAAATGGGTGGTAAGGATAAAATAATTAAACGCTCTTAAAAACAAGGCCTGGCCTTTAATATAGCCCCGTTCTTTTTCATTCATGGTGGGTTTATTGATGTTATCAAGTAGCACATTTGCATTATTGATTCCTATATACGGCCAGCGCCATACTCCAGCTACATTGTTATGCCCTGCATCGTATGAATAGTATAAACCACGGTTATCGCCATTTACCGAGATGTTCGGCAACATTTCATCAGTGGCACTGGTAAAATTAAAATTTAAAACCTGCCCATACATCGGCCCATACATCATATTGCTATAAATTCCATTGAGCCCAACCTGCAATTGTGCTGCAGTTTCATAATAATTTGAAGGAGTATAAAAATCTGTTGGTTCGGTATCTAAAAATTTCTTGCATGAGGTAGATAATCCCATCACGAATAGAAATGCTAAAATATATTTATTTTTCATTGTCTTATTTTTAAGGTGATTAAAAGGTTGCATTTAAACCAAAAGTTACAGTAAAGGACTGAGGGTAATTTGCGAAATCAAAACCAGGAGTTAAATTACCTGGTCGCGAAGATGATTCAGGATCTGGGCCTGAATAACCCGTAAAGGTTAACAGGTTTTGTGCTGATGCATTTAAACGCAGTTTCGACATGCCTATTTTCGATAAAATCTTTTTTGAAAAATTATAACCCAATTGAAGAGTCTTTAATCTTAGGTAAGATCCATCTTCCACTACCCTTGAAGAATAATTTCCTGACACCATCCCTCCTGCTCGATATATAGTATTAGATGGATTAGTCGGTGACCAACGATTTTGAAAGGAAGCGTATTGGTTAAGGTTTGGATTGTATACAATGCCGCCTTCAAAAACGTAACGGTTTGCATTGATAATATTATTGCCGTACGACCATTGTAAGAAAACGCCTAAATCCCAATTTCTATAAGTAAAGTTATTGCTAAAGCCACCCGTATGAATGGGCAAACCACGACCAATAATGGTATAGTCGTTATTGTTAACCACCAAGTCGCCATTTAAATCTTTGTATTTAATATCTCCTGGCCGAATAGATGCTCGTGTTGCTCCATTTGTTGTGATGTTAGGTTTAAGTACATATGCGCCATTTGGCATTTTATCAAAATCGGCGTATTGATAAATACCATCGAAAATTAAGCCATACATTTCACCAACTGGCCTGCCCTTGACAGAGATATAAGGAGATAAACTGCTGTAATTTGTGTTAAAAAACGTACCTGAGCCAGAAAGCAATGAGTTTTGCCCTTCTGTTAATTCTACTATTTTATTCTGGTTAAAACTGATGTTGAAATTGCTTGTCCAACGGAAATTTTTGGTTTGAATGTTGGTGCTATTAAGTGAAATCTCTAAACCACGGTTTTCGAGGCTACCAATATTTTTAAACCCTGTAGCCCTTTGGATACCACTTGCATAAGGCAATTGTGCATTCAATAACAAATCGTTTGTAACACGTTTATAAACATCAAGTGTTAGGCCAAGTTTATTTTTAAAAAAGCTTAAATCTAAACCTATATTTGTTTGGAGGTTGGTTTCCCATTTGAGATCAGTATTTCCTCCAGCGGTAATTACCGAACCAATGGCAACAGGCTGGCCATTAAAGGAATACCAATATTGAATATCAGCCAAATTTATGGATGGCAAATAGGCAAAATCGTCGACACGATTGTTGCCTGAAGCACCGTATCCTACCCGAATTTTACCATCGGAGAGCCAGGTAACATTCTTCATGAATTTTTCCTGGCTAAATCTCCATCCTGCAGATGCAGAAGGGAAATAGCCCCAACGATTACCTGGTGCAAATTTAGAGGATCCGTCGGCTCTAAAGCTCGCGGTTAACAAGTATTTGCCTTTAAAATCATAGTTAACTCTTCCTAAAAAAGATTGAAGCATCCAACGCGAGCTGCGTGAAGTTACGCTCGAATTTGAAGCAGGCACCAAATCCAAAGCATCAATCCCCAAGCTTTCGTTGGTTACCTGGGTGGCATAAATAGAACGGTAAGAATTTCTGTTTCCTTGCGATGAATAACCTACCAAAGCCGTTAAATTGTGGTCGCTGTTAAAGGTATTCCGATAGGTTAACGTATTGTCATTTAACCAATTAAAATTTGGACTCGTAGCGAAAGTGCCGTTTGGCCCGGTGGCGTTCCATTTACTCCCCGACTGCGTTAGCGAATTATTAAAAATATTGGTCTCGGTGTTTGTATTGGTAAAACCGCCTGCTATTCTCAACTTTAACTTAGGGGTAAATGCATATTCCGCATAGCCATTGGCAACCATTGCAGTTGCCTTATATAGCGTTTTCTGGTTCTGCAAACTGATTAATGGATTTACACGATAATCTTGATTATTAGCAAGATCATTTGTTGGATCATAAAAAGAATCCAATATATTGGTATTTTCATCCCTTCCAGATAGTGCTGCCGCTGGTCTGTAACCCCAAACCGCATAGTACAACGCAGTCGAAGCCCAGAAACTATTAGGAGAAACTGGCGTTCCAAAGGTTTCGGTATAAGCGTAATTTACATTTACACCTGCCTTTAACTTATCGGTAATAGTTTGATCGAGTACAAAACGACCTTGATATCGTTTGAAGCCACTCTCGATTACAATCCCTTTTTGATTATTGAAATTCCCAGAAATCGAATAGGTTGTTTTATCATTTCCACCTCTTAGGGCAATATCGTGGTTTTGATTTTGACCGTTTTGAAAAACATAGTCCTGCATGTCTATACTCGCTACATTTTTATAATCATCAAGGGTAACACCATCTTTGAGATAAATTGTATCTGCATAACTAGAATTAAGTTCTTTTACGTATTTAACAAATTCGAAAGCATTCATAAGTGGAATCTTTGCTGGCGCTTGCTGTGTTCCATAATAGGCGTTGTAGCTAAGCTGTGGTTTGCCCATCTTTCCCTTTTTTGTGGTAATTAAAACTACACCGTTTGATCCACGAGCTCCATAAATAGCCGTGGCAGAGGCATCCTTTAAAATGTCTATACTTTCGATATCGGATGTATTGATCGAATTGGCATTGGCACTTTCGGAGGGGAAGCCATCGATTACATACAAAGGAGAATTACTTTGCGAAATGGAACCTGCACCACGAATAACAATGTTTGCCGTTGCACCCGGTTGACCATTGTTTGTAGATACTTGTACACCTGCCACACGACCTGCCAAAGCCTGGTCGAAAGATTTTACAGGCGCCTGTTCAAAATCCTTCATATTAACAGAACCTACGGCTCCCGTTAAGTCGGCCCTTTTTGTTGTTCCATATCCTATAACAACCACATCATCGAGTCCTGTAACCGATGATATCAGCGAAACATTAATCGTTGTTTTAGCCCCAACCGTGATGGTTTGCCCAACATAACCAATATAATTAAAGATAAGCTGATCGGTTGGTAGAGCCTGAATCCGGTATCGGCCCTGATCATCCGTCTGCGCCGTAGATTTTGTGCCTTTAACAGAAATAGAAACGCCAGGAATGGTTTGTTTGCTTTCATCGGTCACTACGCCAACAATGGTTTTGCTCTGGGCAAAAACACGTGAATTGGCCAATAATAAAATGATGAACAAAGCTAAGAGCTTTGAGCACCTGTGCATCTTTTGACACAGGGACCTGTTGTTCAGAATGTAAATTTTCCTCATATGGTTTAAAAATTTGGTTTATATAGTTCTTCTTTCTTTTCTCCTAAAAGAAAGCAAAAGCTATCGGTTCAATGAGGGATGAATTTTATTGTGTGGCCAATCTTTTTTCAAAGATCTACCAGTTTCAGTGTGGGATGAAGGTCATTTGGCTAATCTTTCTATTGAAAAAGAAAGCAATATCCAATGGTTCAATTTGGGATGAATTATTCTGCTAATCTTTTCGGTTAGAAAAGACAATCATACAGAAGAGTTCAATTGGAATGAATTTTCTTTGACTAAAATTTCTGTAAAAAAAATTCTAAGTTTACTATTTAATGCAGGATAATGTTATTGGCTTGACTTTCTATTAATAAGGGTTTAAGCATCTCCTAAAGGGAGGTTTTTTTATCCAACTAAATGTAATAATAACATTACAAATGTACAAAGTTTTTTTTTTAAAAATAGGGATAAATTTCTAAAAGATTAGGGGGTAAAATCAAAAAAAAATTGTCTTTTCTGCTTTTTCGGTCCTAGATCACTATTGTTATAGAAAGGCCCTATTTCGTTTAATTCAAACATAATTGTACTTTTAAATCGATAACCAAACCTCTTACCCCCTTTAATGAAGTTAAGATTAGTCTTTATATTTGTTTTCATTTCGGCCGTAAGCTTTGCTCAAAATCCGTATGTTTTTAAGCACCTTAATGTTGAAGACGGGCTTTCGCAAAGTTCGGTACTTTCTATTGCGCAGGATGCAAAAGGCTTTATGTGGTTTGGTACTCGTTTTGGATTAAACAAGTATGATTCAAAGAATTTTAAAACCTATTTTCTGGAGAAAGGTAATCCCAATAGCTTAACTTCCTCACAATATATAAACACTATTCTGTGCCTCAAAAATGGCACCCTCCTAATTGGAACACCTGCCGGCTTAAATAAGTATAATGAAACAAGCGACAACTTCGAACGCTTTCAGCATAACGCAAACGACATTGCCGGCATCAGCAATAATCTGATCAGACATATCTACCAAGACCGACAAAACAGGGTTTGGATAGGTACAGGTAACGGATTAAATTTATTAGATCCCAATAAAAAGTACCGATTCAAACATTTTCTGGTAAATAAGGTACATCCGCAGGATGTTTATCAGATCTATCAAGACCATACAGGCACCATCTGGCTAGGTACTTCCAAGGGATTAATGAGCATGCTAATCAACAAGGGCGGAACTCGTTTTAAACACTTCAAGAATTTTAGCGACAGCCTTGATGTTGCGGTTGATAACCACATTACCAGCATCGCCGAAGATGGCAATGATAATTTATGGATCGGAACCAAGCAAACGGGCTTGTACAAACTCAACCTCATCACACACCAAATTACCAACTATACATATTCTATTTTAAATACGAAGGGCATCAGCAGCAATAATATCCGCAAAATAACACAAGATAAAGCGGGCAAGTTGTGGATAGCAACCTTGCATGGGATTAACATTTATGATCCGAAATCGAAAAGTTTTAGTACGATCCAAAATGAGCCCGGCAACCCTTCTAGCTTAAGTCAAAATTCGGTTTACGCCATTTTTCAAGATCGGCAGGGCATTGTTTGGGTCGGCTCCTACTTCGGTGCAGTCAGCATGGTTTATCCAAACTACACTCCGTTTAACGTGTATGCAAGCTCAAATACATCGAGCGGTTTGAGTAGCCAGGTAGTAAGCTCGATAATGGAGGGTGGAAACAGAAATTTGTGGATTGGAACGGAGGGCGAAGGTCTTAACTATTACAACAGCAAAACCAATTCGTACATCCATTATAAATATGACCCGAACAATCGCAATAGCTTAAGCTCAAACTTGGTAAAGGCAATTATAAAGGATAGACAGAACCGAATCTGGATCGGCACGCATTTGGGCGGGCTTAACGAATTTAAACCCGAAACCAACAGTTTTGTAAGGTATACCAGCCATAAAAATGATACTTCATCACTCGGTAACGACGAAATTACTTCTCTTTTTGAAGATAGTTATGGCCGTTTTTGGGTAGGTACAAATAGTGGACTGAATAGCTTCGATGCCTCAGCCGGTAAATTTATCAGAAACCGGATTAATGGGCTCGAAGATGCCGTTAATTATATTTTTGAAGATTCTAAAAGAACACTCTGGGTGGCGACTAATACTGGGCTGCACTATTTGAAAAACAACGAAAGCCGATTTAAGCGCCGTACCGCAGACTCTCCTGAGAAATTAAAATACAACGAAATCAGCTGCATCACCGAAGATAAACTGGGCTTTTTATGGCTGGGAACAGCCCGAAATGGGCTTTTTAAGCTCTACCCCGATCAGCACGCCTATTCCCAAACCACTAAGCTCGACGGATTGCCCAGCAATAACATTATGGGCATTTTACAAGACGACAGCAATAACCTGTGGATTAGCACCGACAACGGCTTGTGCAAGTACAATCCGCAGCAAAAAACGTTTAAAACTTACAATACAAAAGACGGCCTGCCGGGTAATGAGTTTAATCAGAAATCGTTTTTAAGAGATCGATCCGGCACCTTCTATTTTGGAGGCTTGAGCGGTATGATCAGCTTTAGGCCCGACGAGATTAAAGAAAACACAAGTACCCAACCAGTTATTTTTACGGGGCTGAAGTTGTTTGGAAAACCAGTTTCAATTAATGCCAACAGCAATTTGTTAAACGCTAACATCAGCACCGTAAAGTCAATTACTTTTAAGCCCGAACAAGATGTATTTACCGTTGAGTTTACCCTTTTAAATTTTATAAAGCCCGAAAAGAATCGCTATGCCTATAAGTTGGATGGTTTTGAAAAAAACTGGAACTATGTAGCTAATCCGGCGGCAAGTTACACCAACCTTTCGCCCGGGCATTATACCTTGTTGGTAAAGGCCAGCAACAACGATGGCATCTGGACAAAGCAGTTGAGCAGGTTAAATATTGAGGTACTTCCGCCCTATTATCGCACTTGGTGGGCCTATTTAAGTTACGTATGCATTGTTGCCGCAATCTTTATCTTGCTGGTTCGGTACTTGCTCATTCGGGCGGTGCTTACCAGGGAGAAGGAAATTAATGAGCATAAGCTTGAGTTCTTTACCAACATCTCGCACGAAATCAGAACCCCGCTAACACTCATTGTAGGTCCGCTGGAAACGCTGATCGAAAAAAGTCAAAACGAGCCGCAATGGAGCAAAGCGCTTCAGCCGATAAAAAACAATGCAGATCGATTAATGCGCCTGGTTACCGAACTGCTGGATTTTAGAAAAGCTGAAAGCGGCAAAATGCAATTACACGTGAGCCCGGGAAATGTAGTTAAATTTTGCAGAGAAATTTTTATTGCCTTCCAAAATATGGCGATCGCCAAACAGATCGATTATCAATTTACTGCTGAACGCGAAGAAATTGAACTCTATTTTGATAAGGTTCAAATGGAAAAAGTACTGTTTAATCTGCTATCCAATGCTTTTAAGTTTACGCCCGACAAGTGAAAGATCAATTTTGGTATTGCCCAGGCAGGCGACGGGGTTGCTATTACAATTTGCGATAACGGCAGCGGCATACCAACCGAGCACCAATCGAACCTGTTCAACATGTTTTATCAGGCCAATAACCATGCTTCAATCGGCACAGGCCTGGGTTTATCGTTCTCGAAAAGCATTGTAGAACTGCATCATGGCGAAATTTCGTTCAAAAGCACTCCGAAGGCGGACAACTGGCCGGGCTCGACCTGTTTCACCGTACGGTTGAAGACAGGCAAGGCGCACTTTAACGATTCTGATTTTATTAACGATTATCATTATTATGATGACGTTGTAAACTACAATGTGCCCCAAACAATGTCGGTTGCATTGCCGAATAACGAAGAAACAGCTCACGAAGAAAGAAAATATAATGTGCTGGTGGTTGAGGATAATGATGAAGTGAGGGCTTTTATAAATTCATCGCTTGCTCAGCTGTATAACATCTACCAGAGCGTAAATGGTTTAAAAGGATTTGAAAGCGCCATAGAGATTATTCCGGATATTATTATAAGTGATGTGATGATGCCGATAATGGATGGACTGGAGTTGTGCAGAAAGCTAAAAACTGATGAAAGGACGAGCCATATTCCGGTTATTTTGCTCACTGCCCGGTCTGCTTATATCCACCAGTTGAACGGATTCGAAAACGGAGCCGATGCTTACATCATGAAACCCTTTAACCTCAAAATTCTGGAACTGAATGTGCATAATCTGCTAAACGCCCGCGAAACTATAAAACGCAAGTTTGCCCAGGTGATTAGCCTCGAACCAAGCAATATGATTGTTAATTCAACCGAGCAGAAGTTCTTAACCAAGATTATACAGCTTATTGAAGATCATATTGCCGACGCTAATTTTGATGTACCTACGCTTGCCTCGGCCATTGGAATGAGCCAACCGGTGTTGTATAAAAAACTCAGGGCATTGACCGATCTCTCTGTAAACGATTTTATCAAATCGATACGACTAAAAAGGGCAGCGCAACTGCTGCAACAAAATGCCGGCAATATTTCGGAAGTGGCATACGCAGTTGGTTTTAACGACCGCAAGTACTTCAGCATTGAGTTTAAAAAACACTTCGGCAAAAGCCCCAGAGATTTTATGCAAGAGCAAAAAGCGTAGCGAAACACCTTTTATAAACGGTGGTCCTTCCCCCCCACTTCTGGTGGGCAGTGCGTCAATTGGGGCTCTGCATTCTTCAGCTGTCATCCGATAGCTATCGGATCTGAGCCTTTCGACTTCGCTCAAGATAAATTCCAGTCGAAATGCTCAGGATGACAATATTTTTTTGATTTATCCCTCTAATCGCTTTTTTGAGCAAAGCTTGTTTTTTTTACATCAATCCGCATCACAAATCAGCTAATTAGGATAAATTTGTACGATCCTCTTTTCTTTAAATGGCAAAAAACAGAAATACAATCCCCCTCGATAATATCACTTTTAAAGATCGTATAGCTTCGTTAAAAAACTTACCCAGTTTTTTCAAATTGGTTTGGCAAAGCAGCCCCACCAAAACCACTATCAGTTTTATATTAAGGATTTTACGCTCAGCAATGCCCGTTGCGTTATTGTACGTTGGCAAGTTAATTATCGATGAAGTGGTAATGCTGAACGGGAGTGCCGCAAACGGAAATTTGCAGCGGTTATGGGAGTTGGTAGGTATTGAGTTTGCCCTGGCCATAGTAACCGACGGCCTAAATAGAATGATCAACCTAACCGATAGTTTATTGGGCGATCTCTTTGCCAATTATACCTCTATGCGCATTATGGAGCATGCGGCAACATTGGATCTGGATCAGTTTGAGGATTCTGTTTTTTACGATAAATTGGAAAGGGCAAGGCAACAAACCGTCGGAAGAACGGTACTGCTATCGCAAGTGATGAGCCAGATACAGGATTTTATTTCGATGGCTTTTTTAATTACCGGACTAATTGCCTTCAACCCCTGGCTGATTTTACTTTTACTACTCGCTATTATTCCTTCGTTTTTGGGCGAATCGTACTTCAACAGTAAAAACTATGCCCTCTCCAGAAGCCAAACACCCGAACGGAGGGAACTGGATTACGTGCGCTATCTTGGTGCCAGCGACGAAACCGCCAAGGAAGTTAAAATATTCGGCCTTTCGGATTTCATTATCGCCCGTTTTAAAACCTTATCTGATAAATTTTACGCCGATAATAGCAAGCTCGCCGTCCGACGATCGGGCTGGGGCACATTCTTTTCGGTATTGGGCACAATGGGTTACTATGCGGCTTATGGGTTTATCATCTACAATACCGTTCAAGGGAAGTCGACGGTAGGCAGTTTGACCTTTTTGGCAGGCTCGTTCAGGCAGCTAAGTGGCTTAATGGAAACCATGCTGGCCCGATTTACCATCGTTTCGCAAGGAGCTATTTATCTGAATGATTTCATTGAGTTTTTTGAAATACAGCCTAAAATTACCAAAACCAAAAATGCACTTCCTTTTCCAAATCCTATAAAAACAGGTTTTGTTTTCGAAAATGTGGGCTTCCAATATCATAATACTACCCGGTGGGCCAACCGAAACCTGAATTTTGAATTTAAGCCCGGCGAAAAAATAGCGCTGGTAGGCGAAAATGGTGCCGGTAAAACAACGTTAGTTAAACTTCTGGCCCGTTTGTACGACCCCACCGAAGGGCGCATCTTATTAGATGGAAAAGATCTTCGGGCTTACGATCTGGATGACTTGCGCTACAACCTGGGGATTATCTTTCAGGATTATATCCGTTACCAGATGAGTTTCCGCCAAAATATTGCAGTGGGCAATATCAAGGAAATTGATAATATGCACCTAATTAAAAAGGCTGCCGTAGAAAGCCTCGCCGACCAACTGGCACTAAAACTTGGCAACGGTTATGAGCAGGCGCTGGGAAGAAAATTTAACGATGGCGTTGAACTTTCGGGTGGCGAATGGCAGAAAGTTGCACTGGCAAGGGCATACATGAAAAATGCGCAGGTACTGATTTTAGACGAACCCACAGCGGCGCTCGATGCCCGTGCCGAATACGAAGTTTTTCAGCGTTTTGCCGAACTCACCAAGGGAAAATCGGCGGTACTGATTTCACACCGCTTTTCGACTGCCCGCCTGGCCGATCGAATTATGGTGTTAGACAAGGGAACGCTTTTAGAATCGGGTACGCATGCAGAACTATTGGCGGCAAAAGGGAGATATGCAGAGCTTTTTAATCTTCAAGCGAAGGGTTACCAGTAAGGAAAGGTAGAGGGCTGAAAGGTAAAAGACTAAAGCTTAAAGCTGAAAGCTGAAAGCTGAAAGCAGAGAGCTTGTATCGGAAACCCTAACCAAACGCCGTCATATCGAAAAACGATCCTTCATCGTCTGAAGGGACGAGCGTAACCGATTTCTTACTGTCAATACCCGCCAACTATCTCTCTGGCAACGGGTTGCTCCTGTGCTGCATATTATCGCTTGCCGATTCTTCATTGCATTCAGAATGACAGCGTTCAAAATTACATCCGTAACGATGGACCCAATGCCTTTGTTTCCGTTCTCGATTGACATCATAAAGTTGAAACCTTGCCCGAGCATTGTTTGTTATCTGTGAAAATGACTATTATGCGGCTTCGATTTTTACAGGTTACTTTACTCCTTTTGATTTCAACGATTTTACTTTCCTGCAAATCGGGTTCAATCAATCTTTTCAAACCTGCCTCGCCACATGAGCAGTACCTGCGAAAATTAGAAACGGCCGGCCTGGATAAAACGGCAATGGGGGCAGCGTGGATTAGTTCGTCAGCAGCAAGCCTGCAAAAAGCACTAACGATAACTGTTCCGTACAGAGAAACCGGGTATTTCGCAGCCGATAAAGTGCAGGCCGCAGCTTATAAATTCGCGGCAACGAAAGGACAGAAAATAACCGTAAACCTCAAGAAAAAGCCAAGTGAAATAGCGATTTATCTTGATCTTTGGCGCCTATCGGATGAAAATAACCCCAAACTCATCGCCTCTGCCGATACGCTGAACTCGCCAATTGAGCAAGAAATTGATGACACGGGAAACTACCTGATCAGGTTACAGCCCGAACTTTTGCAAAGTGTAGAATACACCTTAGAAATAACAACTGGGCCCTCGCTGGCTTTCCCGATACATTCTAAAAATAGCAGGAATATTCAAAGTTATTGGGGCGATGGCCGCGATAATAATGCACGGAAACACGAAGGTGTAGACATTTTCGGCAGCTTCAGAAGTCCTGTTTTAGCTAGTGCAAATGGTACGGTAACGCGGGTAAACGAAAATAATTTAGGCGGCAAGGTGGTTTGGTTAAGACCGAGCGGAAAGAATTATTCGCTTTATTATGCACATTTGGACGAACAGATTGCAACGGAGGGACAGGAGGTTAAGATTGGCGACACGCTTGGCTTAATGGGCAATACCGGAAATGCCCGCACTACACCTACGCATTTACATTTCGGCATTTACACC
Source organism: Pedobacter endophyticus (assembly GCF_015679185.1). Classification (NCBI taxonomy): domain Bacteria; kingdom Pseudomonadati; phylum Bacteroidota; class Sphingobacteriia; order Sphingobacteriales; family Sphingobacteriaceae; genus Pedobacter; species Pedobacter endophyticus. Next base: position 4,462,731 of record NZ_CP064939.1, on the reverse strand, counting down.
TTTGGAGGCGCAATAAATCCGCTACCATTTATTGATCCAATAACCAAAACTCCAACAAAGGTTACCGCAGCGGTTTCTAACCTTAATAAAACACTTCGAGCATCGCACAGTGCAAACCTGCTCACTTCTCCGAAAAACAAATCGGCAGTGGTATCGAAGTTGGCAGCCGGAACAATTATAAATGTAAATGCAGCTACGGAAAGTTATTATAAGGCAGAACTGCCCGATGGAACTGTTGGTTATATTGAGAGCAATGAACTTGTGCAAACCTCCAGGCCGCTACGCAAAATAAAAATCAACGTCCAACAACAATCGGTTTACGATAAGCCCGATAGCCTGGCTCCAGTTAAGATCAATCTGAAAGCCGGTGAAACGGTTAGCGTGTTGGGCAGTTTTAATAATTACAACTTAATTGCCGATGATAATAATGCAGTGGGCTGGATTGTGAGGTAAAACAACTCGCAGCATAAATTTTGACCACATACCTGCCTGACCGACGAGCTGGGGCACATAGGAAATATAGTTTGGCAATAAGGAGAGGCTAAGGCGAGCGACGAGAAGCAGCCAGAGATTTCTCCCTGAATTGTGCCAAAGGCATCCCTTCGGGAAAAAAGTACAAGTTCGAAATGACGTAGAGTTTGCAGTCATCCGATGAATACCTGCGCCTGGCCTATATTCATCGGATGAATGTTATTCATCTAAAAGATAACGATCATTTGTTTTATAACGAGGTACGCCGCCAAAACATAAAGAAATATGGCGATTGATTTATTGATGATCAAACTGCTTAGTGCAAATTTCTCTTGAATAAAAGTCGCAAAATGAGCGTAAACGTACAAGGCCAATGCCGAGCCGAATCCCGAACCAATACTAAAGATAATCAGCGATAGATAATCGGTTTCTATCCACTCGTGTAAAATAACATAGTTGCCAAAGAAAAGCCAAAACGGAATTTGAACCGGGTTTAAAACGCCCAAAATTAATCCGTATAAAACACTTCCACTTCGTTTATCTTCTTTTTTATTGCTGGTTTTAGGAACTTTTTTTCTGTTTACCCAGGTGATGGTTCCCATGGTGATAAACATCAGGATCATAAAACAATCTACCAAAGTGCCGAGCCTCACTTCGCTAACTGCGGCATTGGGGTTAACATCGCTCATGGCCCAGCGGGCAAAGCGCATCATGCCAAAGGTAAAGCAGATTTCTACACACGAAAACGACAAAATAAAGTACCATACCTGCCTCATGCCCTTATTAATGGCCAATTGTGCAACGGTAAGGTTAATATTGCCCGGAGGAATATACCCCATGGCGTTGAGGATGATGCCTATGAAAAATGTTAGAAAAAGCATTGTCGAAATTATGGATTTATTTTAAATGCTCAGCTAAATATTTTCCTGTGTAAGAGTTTTGCTGTTTACCTAAATCTTCGGGCAGACCCTCAAAAACCAACTGGCCGCCGCCATCGCCCCCTTCAGGACCAATATCAATTACCCAGTCTGCACACTTAATCATGTCCATATTGTGTTCAATTACCAAAATGGTATTGCCTTGTTCAATTAAGGTATTTAGCGCTTTTAACAGCTTTTTGATATCATGAAAATGGAGGCCAGTTGTGGGTTCATCGAAAATAAAAAGCGTTTTATTGGCGTTATTTCCCTTTATTAAAAACGATGCGAGCTTAATGCGCTGCGCCTCGCCTCCTGATAAGGTGTTTGATGATTGGCCCAAATGCACATAACCTAAACCAACATCAACCAGCGGGTTTAGTTTATTCAGTATTTTTTGTTCATCCTTAAAAAACTCCACCGCCTCATCGATGGTCATATCCAATATTTCAGAAACGTTTTTTTCTTTGTAGGTTACATCTAAAACCTGTTGTTTAAAGCGCTTACCGCCACAGGCTTCGCACGGCAGGTAAATATCGGCCATAAACTGCATTTCGATCTTAACCTCTCCTTCGCCCTGACAAACATCGCAACGGCCGCCCTCTACGTTGAACGAGAATGCGGCGGGCTTTAAACCGGCAGCCTTAGCCGATGCCTGTCCCGCAAATAAAGCACGAACGTCATCCCAGGCCTTTACATAGGTTACCGGGTTCGAACGGCTCGATCGGCCTATTGGGTTTTGATCGACCATTTCTACGGCACTCACTAAATCGTAATTACCGAAAATGCCATCGTAGGCACCAGTTTGTTCGCCGGCATAGTTGCCAATAGCCTTTTGAAGTGCCGGGTATAAAATCTTTTTGACCAAACTGGTTTTCCCTGAACCTGAAACGCCACTTACGGCTGTAAAAACCCCTAATGGAAATTTAACATCGATATTTTGCAGGTTATTTTCTCTGGCCCCTTTGATTAAGATGTGGTCTTTCCACTTCCTGCGTTTTTGGGGGATAGCAATTTTTTCTTCGCCGGAGAGATAGCGGCCTGTTAAGCTTTTCTTATCTTTTAATATTTCTTCGTAATTACCGCTGAAAACAAGGTTTCCACCATGGGTTCCTGCTTCGGGACCAATATCGATGATGTAATCGGCCGCCCTCATCATTTCCTCTTCGTGCTCTACCACCAAAACGGTGTTGCCAACGTTCCTTAGGGAGATCAAAACCTCAATTAACTTGTTGGTATCGCGGGGGTGAAGGCCAATGCTTGGCTCATCGAGCACATAAATAGAGCCCACCAAACTGCTTCCCAACGAGGTTGCTAAATTGATCCTTTGCGATTCTCCTCCTGATAAGGTATTGGATAAGCGATTTAGGGTTAGGTAACCGAGGCCGACATTATTTAAATAAAGGAATCGATTGTTTATTTCGGCAAGTAAGCGTTTGGCAACTTTGGTATCGGTTGCATTTAACTTAAGCTCATTAAAAAATACCAGTGCCTTTGATAAAGGCATGAGCACCATGTCTATGATCGATTTCTCGGCAATTTTTACGTAAGACGCATCTTTGCGCAAACGCGATCCCTTGCATTCCGGGCAGGTGGTTTTGCCGCGGTAGCGCGATAACATTACCCGATACTGAATTTTATAGGTCTGCTCTTCGAGCTCCTTAAAAAAAGTATCGAGCCCTGAAAAATATTTGTTGCCCGTCCAAAGCAATTGCTGTTCTTTCTCTGTAAGCTGGCTAAATGGCCTGTGAATCGGGAAATCGAATTTGGGAGCAGCTTTAACAAAGTTTTGTAACCACACGCCCATTTTTTCGCCCCGCCAAGGCGCAATGGCGTTATCGTAAACACTTTTGCTCTTATCGGGGATGACAAGATCTTCATCAATGCCAATTACGTTGCCGTAACCCTCGCAGCGTTTACAGGCGCCGTATGGGTTGTTAAAGGAGAAGAAGTTTGGCGTGGGTTCCTCAAATTTTATCCCATCCAGCTCAAATCGATCGCTAAAGTGCTTTGTTTTTCCGTTGGCCTCTACATAGCAATCGCCCTTGCCTTCAAAAAACGCAGTTTGCGCAGAATCGGCCAGGCGGCTTAACGTTTCTTCTTCGTGGTTGGTTACAATTCGATCTATTAAGATTTGTACGGTTTTATCGTCAGTCAGTTCCGCATCTTTAAAGTCTGCATCATCTAAAACAGACTCAATTTTAAGTACCTTATTATCGATCAAGATCCGCAAAAATCCCTTTTGCAATAAAATAGCCAGTTCTTCTTTTATGGTTCGGTTGTTATGCGGATATAAAGGGCAATAAATGGTAACCGTTGTATCATCGTCGAGACCACTAACATAATCAACTACCGAACTTACCGAATCTTTTTTTACCTCTTTACCAGAGATAGGAGAAATGGTTTTACCGATTCGGGAGAAGAGCAGCTTCAGGTAATCGTAAATTTCTGTGGATGTACCTACTGTAGAGCGTGGGTTTGAGGTTATTACCTTTTGTTCAATCGCAATAGCGGGGGCAATACCTTTAATATAATCTACATCGGGCTTGTTCATGCGGCCCATAAACTGGCGGGCGTACGACGACAAGCTTTCTACGTAACGGCGTTGGCCCTCAGCGTATAAGGTATCAAAAGCCAGAGAAGATTTCCCCGATCCCGACATACCCGTTACCACTACCAATTTATTCTTCGGAATGGCAACATCGATATTTTTAAGGTTGTGCACACGGGCACCTTTTATGATAATATTTCTATGCGGATCTTTTTCGGCTTCTTTTTTGCTCATGAATAGTGTCGGATTTAAGACATAACCCTTTTAACAAACATTGGGTTTTTAAAACATACAAAAATAGGGTACTGAGGTGGTTAATTTATTTTTTAACATTTTATTTTTTGTTTTTTGATAAAAAAATAACTTTCTTTGAACAATAACAGCCTCAGAACCAAACTAACAATCAATAAAAAAACATAGGAGAGAAGCTATAGAAATTAAACATCTACAAATTAATTTTTAGCAAACAGTACGGGATTTAGTGTAGGTAAACCTATGAATTTACAATCATATAATGATCAGGACCTGGTAAAGTTATACATTGCCGGGAACGAGAATGGATTGCAGGAGCTTTTACGAAGACATAAAAGTAAAATTTATACCTCTATCTACTTATTGGTAAAAGACCAATATTTGGCCGAGGATATTTTTCAAGACGCTTTTATCAAAGTAATTAACACACTGCGATCTGGAAGATATAACGAGGAAGGCAAGTTCTTACCTTGGGTAATGCGTATTGCGCATAATTTAGTAATTGATTATTTCAGAAAGGAAAAAAGAACACCAATAATTACAAGTTCTGATGGAATGGATGTATTCAATATGCTACACTTCTACGACGAGAGTGCAGAGGAGAAAATGTTGAGGGAACAAACGCATAGAGACTTGAAAGCAATGATTCATTTATTGCCCGATGAGCAGAAAGAAGTGCTTTTAATGCGCCATTATGCAGATTTGAGCTTTAAAGAGATCGCCGACCTGACGGATGTAAGCATCAATACTGCCCTGGGCCGGATGCGTTATGCGTTAAGCAATCTGCGTAAGATGCTGAAGACGAAAGAAGTGACCTACAAAGGGTAGCGAAAATGTTACATATTTTTTTTTGGAGATCGAAATAAAGCAATTAAACAGACGTTAAGGTATATAAAAACCTTTAACATTTAGTTGCTTATGACAAAAACCTCTACATCGAAAACAAATGTAAATTTACCTACCAACAGTATGTTCCAGTCTAAAACAGACATAGCATCTGATGCAGAAATCGACTTATTTTATGATCAGATCAAAAGTAAGTTAGATCGATTGGCTAAAAATCCTCAAGATGAAACCATCACCAAGATTTTAGCATATAGCAGATCGAAGTAAGTTAGCATATGCCAAAAAAAAGCTGTTCCCAATTGGAGCAGCTTTTTTTTTTAACAACTCATTGTTCGATTAATTTAATATTGGTCGTAGCGAGACGCTACGACGAGGTAAGACGCTATGACCAGGTAAGTTCTTGCGAATTTTACTGGTTTAAATATTACATTTCCGTAACTCAAAAACCCCTATCTTTGCTTAGTGTAATTTTAACACTAAGTGCGCTATGAATAAAAATCTTCTTCCATTAACACTCGGCGGTTTGGGCATCGGAATAACGGAGTTTGTAATGATGGGCCTCCTCCCCGACATTGCAACCGATTTGAGCGTGACGATTCCCAAGGCGGGCCACTTGATTTCGGCCTATGCACTCGGTGTAGTAATTGGCGCTCCCTTACTGGTAATGATCGCCGGTAAATATCCACCTAAAAAAATATTGCTTGCCCTGATGGTAATGTTTACTACATTTAATGCCTTTTCGGCCTTCGCACCATCATTTAATACTTTGTTTGTCGCCCGATTTTTATCAGGTCTACCTCATGGCGCCTTTTTTGGCGTAGGTTCGGTTGTGGCCAGCAGAATTGCCGAGAAAGGCAAAGCAGCACAGGCTGTATCTTTAATGTTTATGGGCTTAACTATAGCTAATATCTTGGGCGTTCCGTTAGGTACTTTCATCGGGCACAACTTTTCCTGGCGGATCTCTTTTGCCGTAGTTGTTCTTGTTGGGCTAGTAACTTTGGTAAGTTTGAAATATCTGCTTCCTTCGTTACCTGCAACTGAAAACCGCGACATTAAGTCGGAGCTTAGCTTTTTTAAGAAAAAGGAAGCCTGGATTATTATTTTTATGATCTCTATCGGAACTGGCGGTCTGTTCTCCTGGTATAGTTATATTGCGCCGCTAATGACGAATGTTGCGGGCTTTTCGCCTAACGCTGTAACATATATTTTGATGCTCGCTGGGGTAGGCATGTTTGGCGGCAACTACCTTGGTGGCTTACTGGCCGATAAGTTTTCGCCTGCCAAAGCTTCGGCGGCATTGCTTTTGGTCATGGTGATCACGCTTGTCATTGTTCATTTTACCTCTTTCAGTCAACCGCTGGCGTTAATAATGACTTTCATTACCGGGGCAGTTTCTTTCGCGCTGGCCTCTCCTATTCAAATGCTGATGATCCAATCGGCAAAAGGTTCAGAAATGTTGGCGGCTTCGGCAAGTCAGGCAAGTTTTAATGTCGGTAATGCGCTGGGTGCTTTCTTTGGTGGGCTTCCGCTAGTGTATGGTTTCGATTATACATGGCCAGCTAACGTTGGTGCAGCAATGGCATTAGTCGGAGCTTTCTTTGCTGTCTGGCTAATTAGAAGCAATGCATCGAAACCAGTTGCGCAAAAATTAAAAACCGAACAGGAGTTTGTTGCTATGCATTAATTGAAACCGTCCGCTAAAGCGCGACGGCAATGTTATGCGAACTGACAAAGATAAATTTTTCCTTTGAAACCGTCCGCTAAAGCGAGACGGCAATAAGAATGCATGAGCAATAAAAAGACCTGATGAGTCCTGTGAAATATTAAGCATCATTATTCAAAATCGCTAATCCAACCCATTGCCATAAATCCCGTCCGCTAAAGCGCGACCATTGCCGTCGGTTGCAACCGACGGAACAAGCAGAAGGGCAATAAAATGCATATATAAATACCTGCTTTGTTCTAAATCTATTAAGCGCCATCCATCAAATCGCCAGTCCAACTCATTGCCGTCGGTTTCAACCGACGGAACTAAGCAGAAGGACAATAAAATGCATATATAAATACTTGCTTTGTTCTAAATCTATTAAGCGCCATCCATCAATCGCCAATCCGACTCATTACCGTCGGTTTCAACCGACGGAACTAAGCAGAAGGGCAATAAAATCTATAAATACCTCCTTTGTTCTGAATCTATTAAGCGCCATCCCTAATGGCCAATCCGACTCATTACCGTCGGTTTCAACCGACGGAACTAAAGGAACTTAAAAATTGCCAACTAAATGTTAGTTTTGCCCATGCTTAAAAAAGAACGCTATAAACTTTTTGTTAAACACTTCTCGGCCAAGCAGCCAGACGCAGAAACAGAGCTACATTACAATAACCCATATCAATTGTTGGTTGCTGTGATTTTGTCTGCTCAATGCACCGATAAAAGGGTAAATATGGTTACACCAGCTCTTTTTCAGCGCTTTCCGAATGCAAAAAGCCTGGCAGAAGCAACTCCCGACATCGTTTTTGATTATATCCGGAGCATTAGCTACCCCAACAACAAAGCCAAGCATTTGGTCGGAATGGCTAATATTTTAGTTCACGAATTCAATGATGTTGTTCCCTCGGATATTGCCGACTTGCAGAAAATGCCGGGTGTTGGGCGTAAAACTGCTAATGTAATCGCATCCGTAATTTACAATGCGCCAGCGATGGCGGTTGATACCCACGTTTTCCGGGTAGCCAATCGCCTCGGGTTAACTAACGGGAAAACCCCTTTAGCGGTAGAAAAAGACCTCGTCAAAAACCTGCCCGAGCATGACATTCATATTGCGCACCATTGGTTAATTCTGCATGGAAGATACGTTTGTGTGGCCCGAAGCCCAAAATGTGATGTTTGTGAAATTACTTACATGTGCCGATATTTTGAACGAATGACAGCCAGAAACGCGAAAGAAAAACAACAGCCGTAAATTATTTTCATTTTACTATTGTAATTAGCCAAAAAACTTTTACCTTAGCTAAATATTTTAGCAAATAGTTATAAACATAACCAATATATTAGCCGATAATTCAATTATATTTACCGCAACAAATTAGACAAAAATGGCAAGTGCAAATCCTGATAAATTAAAAGCCTTACAATTAACCCTGGATAAGTTAGAAAAATCTTACGGTAAAGGTACCATTATGAAACTTGGCGATACGGCTGTTGAACCTATAGACTTTATTTCTACAGGATCAATCAGTTTAGATATCGCCCTGGGCATTGGCGGTATTCCGAAAGGCCGGGTAATAGAAATATATGGTCCGGAATCATCTGGTAAAACGACTTTGGCAACACACATTATTGCCGAGGCACAGAAAAAAGGAGGTATTGCAGCTTTTATTGATGCTGAGCATGCCTTTGACCAGTTTTACGCAAAAAAACTAGGTGTTGATACCGATAACCTGTTGATTTCTCAACCCGATAATGGCGAGCAGGCACTGGAAATTGCTGATAATCTGATCCGCTCTGGCGCTATCGACGTAATTGTTATTGACTCCGTTGCAGCCTTAGTACCTAAAAGTGAGATCGAAGGCGAAATGGGCGACAGTAAAATGGGCTTGCATGCCCGTTTAATGAGTCAGGCCCTACGTAAATTAACCGGAACAATATCAAAAACAGGTTGTTGCTGTATCTTCATTAACCAGTTACGTGATAAAATTGGCGTAATGTTTGGCAACCCCGAAACCACAACCGGTGGTAATGCATTGAAATTTTACGCCTCAGTACGTTTAGATATTCGCCGTATTTCTCAAATTAAAGATTCAGACGAGGTTTCTGGTAACCGCGTAAAAGTAAAAATTGTTAAAAACAAAGTGGCTCCGCCTTTCCGTATTGCAGAGTTCGATGTCATGTTCGGAGAAGGTATCTCCAAAAATGGTGAAATTATCGATTTAGGCGTTGATTTCGGAATTATTAAAAAAGCAGGTTCATGGTTCTCTTACGGCGATACCAAATTAGGTCAAGGTCGAGACGCAGTTAAACAGCTTTTGAGCGATAACCCCGAACTGGCCGAAGAGCTCGAAACTAAGATTAAAGCTGAAGTTACCGGCGAACATCTACAGGAAAAATAAAGCTTATTTAACCATATCTAAAAGGTTAGTTGCGTAACGCAGCTAACCTTTTTTGTTTATAGCACTCTTAATCGAGGATATTTTATTAAGGAAAGTTAATTAATAGATTTTCTCTTTCGTCTCGCACGAACATTAACATTCTTGTTAAAAAGTGTTAAAGATGGTTAAGCGGTATTATATTTTAGCTTTTTTACCGTTATATATCCATAATCCAATAATTATGAAATTACATGCTTATACCGACCTCTCAATAGATTCACGGAACAACGAATATTGGAAAGATATAGTCGGCTTAGAAGGATATTTTCAGGTATCAAACCACGGGCGGGTAAAAGGACTTGAACGGGTGATCAAAAACCGACTTGGGGTAGAACGGAAATTTCCCGAAAGAATCCTTAAACAAACACAAAACAAAAGCCTTAACCGCTTTACCGGCGATACCAGAATTTACCTTCACGTATCCATGAGCTTCGGTGGAAAAATAATCAACTATAGCGTGCCCCGATTGGTGTATCACACCTTTGTTGCACCGTTCGATCTGAAAGATAAAAACACTTATATTTTCCCGATTGATGGCGACACACTAAACACAAACGCCGCTAATTTGCTGCTCGGGGACCAGGAAACGAAGCAACAACGAATGACCGCTGCCGGACGTAAAGGCAATGTGTTTGCAACAATAAGCCCCGAACAGCGGAAAGCGATACAACAAAAAATCAATGCGAAACGAGCACTGAATCCTAAAGATGAGATTAGTCGCTACTCTTTATCTGGTAAGCTCTTAGAAACCTATCACAATGCCGAAGTGGCTGCAAAAGGCTTTGGCTGTAGCGCAAATTTGCTTTCAAAAGCTACCCGCGGGAAGCCGTTAACCTATAAAAATTATATCTGGAGGAGAGGTTCGAGTCCAGAAATTGATATTGAGGAGTTTGTAACAAAGAACGGCATTTGGGCTTCGCCACTTTCCAAACACATTCATCGAATTGGCCAGTACGACTTGCATGGAAAACTCATTGCCACATTTGGTACCATTCGCGAAATCGAGGCCAAGTTAGGCTTAAATTACAACCAGCTTTCGGGAAGCTTAAACGGCCGTCATATTACCTGCGGAGGCTACTTGTGGCGCTATGGCACCAAACAAACTATCAATGTTAAAAAGCTCGAAAAACTTAATGGCTACCGCCACTCACCTATTTACGCTGAAAACAATAAAATTAGCCGGTATGACCTGAATGGCCTTTGGAAAGGAACGTACGCCGGCGTAACCGAGGCCAGCAGAAAAACAAATATCGATTCGAAAACCATCCACGTGGTGTTGCGAGGAGATGGACTTACTGCAGGCGGCTACCTTTGGGCCAAAGGCGAAGCTTTAAGATTGAATCCGAACAGCTTCAAACAGCATCCGCATTTTGAGCACTCGCTTTTACAGCGCTTTATGAAACAGAAAGAAAACAAAAATGTATCGACACTGCAACAACGCATGCAAAGTGTTTAAAGAATACCACAAAACGGCCTGCGCTTTACGCTGGCCGTTTTCGTTTTACTACTTTTTTTCTGCCATTAGTTTTGGCTAAAAATGGCATTAAAGTCTTTCGTAACATATACAATTACCAATATAGCGGCAATTACCAAAGCGCCCAAAATAATCACGCCCCAGCTGCCCTTCAGCTTATTTTTATCCTTTCTGATCAGGTAATATAAAACCCCGATAAGCGGTATTGCACAAACAATCCAAAATACTAGTGATGCTCCAGTCATGTTTCAGTTTTCAGTTTTTAATTATCAGTTGCCAATTAACAAAAGCTCGAAGCCCGAAGTTATTGAGTTAAAAATTTTGGTAATCTATCAATCGATGTAATCAAGCACTTGTGTAATCCGCTATCTAAATTCCATTCTCGCCTTTGGTGAAATATCCTGACCCACAAAATCGTTTTTCAAAAATTTATGATAACCTGCTATGGCGATCATGCCGGCATTATCGGTGCAGTATTGAAAAGCTGGAATGAAAACCTCCCAATTCAGTTCATCGGCCAACTTTTGAAGGTCGTTCCGCAGTCCTGAGTTTGCAGATACCCCACCAGCAATTGCAATTTGGCTGATATTAAATTGTTTAGCGGCTTTTTTAAGTTTGCTTAACAAAATCTGAACGATGCTGTGCTGCACAGAGGCGCAAATATCATTCAAATTCTCAGCTATAAAGTTAGGGTTTTCTTGCTCTTTCTTTCTCAAAAAATACAAAATTGATGTTTTAAAACCACTGAAACTAAAGTTTAAATCGGCAATTTGGGGCTCGGCGAATTTATAGGCAAGCGGATTTCCGTTTTTAGCATGCTTATCTATCAATGGCCCGCCGGGATAAGGAAGTTGTAAAATTTTTGCTGTTTTGTCAAACGCTTCGCCAGCCGCATCATCAAGCGTTTCGCCAACTATTTCCATATCGAAATAATCCCTTACCAATACAATTTGCGTATGTCCGCCCGAAACGGTGAGGCATAGAAACGGAAATGTAGGCTTAGGATCGTCGATAAAATGCGCCAATATGTGTGCATGCATGTGGTTGACCGAAATTAAAGGTATATTTAAGGCCAATGCAAATGATTTAGCAAATGAAACACCGACCAATAAAGAGCCAAAAAGGCCGGGGCCTTGTGTGAAAGCAACTGCACTTATGTCCTGTTTTGTAACATTTGCATTTTTTAATGCCTGCGCAATCGTTGGAACAATATTTTGTTGATGTACCCTGGATGCCAATTCAGGGATTACACCTCCATAATTTTCATGAATTGTTTGGTTTGCAATAACATTGGCCGTAATTTTGCCGTTGTTACATATAGCGACTGAAGTATCATCGCAAGAGGACTCGATAGCAAGTATAACAGACAAATTATTTAAATTTTAAGCTGCAAAATTATTAAAAAACTATTTAAAATACTCCTTTGGGTAATTGCATCAATAATTTTGCTGCTAGCGCTTATTATTTTTTCATTACAGTTTAAGTCTGTTCAAACTTATCTTGCCCAAAAAACGGCAGCATATTTATCAAAAGAACTTAAAACTACTGTATCAATCAAGAGCCTTTACATCAAACCTTTCAAATCTATCGTTCTTGAAGATTTACTGGTACTCGATATGCAAAAAGACACTTTATTGCGTACACCTCAGTTTATGGTCGATATTAATCGGTTATCAATCGACAAAAGAATAATCGACATTAATACCGTTCAAATCAATAACGGGCAGTTTTTCCTAAAGGATTTCAAAGATAAGTCTTCTAATCTCGATTTCATCATCAATTACTTCGATTCTGGTAAACCTACTGTAAAGAAAAAGAAATCAGAGCCGTACAATGTAAATTTAGGTCGGGTGATATTGAATAAGTTTGCTTTTAGATACAAAAATTTCACAGCAAAAGATACGGTTCAAGGGCGGAGCGTAAATTTTGATAATGTTGATGTTAAAGATTTGAGCGGCATTTTTGAGGGGCTTGATGTGAAAGACCATTTGTTAAAAACGAACATCAAAAATCTTACCCTTAAAGAAAAAAGCGGTTTTTATTTAAAAAACCTGACCGCTCAAACCACGATTGATAGTAATGCAATCGAGCTTAAAAACCTCCTGCTCGAAACTTCGCGAAGCCGCTTAACTAACTATTATCAAATGAAGTTTAAGACTTATCGCGACTTCAACCACTATATTGATAAGGTTCGGATGAAGGCTGTGTTTAAAGATAGCCACCTGAGCTCGAGGGATGTTGCCTTTTTTGCGCCGGAGCTGAACGACATGAAGCTCGACATCGACATCGACGGACAGATAACGGGCCTGGTAAATAATTTAAGAGCCAAAAAACTTTCGTTAAAAGCTGGTAAGGCCACTTACATTAAAGGAGATTTTGTTTTAAAAGGGCTTCCGAAATGGAAAGAAACCTTTATGGACCTAAAAATTGAGATGGCGGGTACGAACAAGACGGATCTTGATGAAGTTTTGGGCGGAATTACGAACAGCAAAAAGAAATTGATTCCTGTAATTGTAAGTAAGTTCGGCAACATTAATTTTAATGGAAGTTTTACAGGTTTCCAGAACGACTTTATTGCCTACGGCGAATTTAAAACCAAGCTTGGCCGTCTGGTTTCGGATGTTAACATGAAAATTGACAAAAATGAGGTTCCATCTTATACCGGAAATATCAAGTCGTACGATTTTAATATTGGCAGCTTGTTAGATGAGAAAAGCCTGGGCAGGATTACTTCATCATTATATGTTAAAGGCAGGGGAACGGAGCTGAAAGATTTATCGGAGAAGATAAACGGCGATGTTAGCTACATTGATTTCAATGGCTACAGGTACCGAAACGTAAAAATAGACGGCAAGTTTGACAAGAAGTACTTCGATGGGAAACTTACGATAAACGACAAAAACGTTAAGCTGGCTTTTGATGGAGGCGTAAATTTAAATCCAAAACTTCCGGTATTTAATTTTAATGCAACCATTTCGAGGGCAAAGCTCAAGGCTTTAAAATTATTGAAGGATTCGTTAATGGTGGATGCCAAGTTTAGCACGAACTTTTCGGGAACGAACCTTAACAATATTGAGGGCAGTTTAATGGTTCAGGAGATCAGGTTGCAAAATCCGAAAGGCGTTTACAATGTAGATTCCGTGCAATTGATTGCTAATGGAACCGGTGCCAGCCGCAATTTGAACATCAAATCGGATATTTTGGACGCGAGTATTACCGGCGAGTATGATTTGAACTCGATTGTTTCGTATTACAAGGCCATTGCCAAAACGTATATCCCATCTTTACAGGCCGATATTTTTAAGTATAAAAACCAAATTTTTAAGTTTAACCTAAAAGTGAAGAAATTTGAGCCGCTGGCCCAATTAATATCACCGGGACTGGCCTTGGATGATGGCGCAACTTTAATCGGTAATTTTGATTCGAGAAACAATACGGCAACGCTAAACGGTTATGTAAAAACGCTGAAGTATAACGGAATTGTGGTAAATAACATCATCCTCGATGAAAATACTACGCCGCAGCAGCTTCAGTTAATTGTTACCTCCGATCGGGTACAGTTAAATGACAGTTTATTTATAAAGGATGTAAACATTTCGAATATTCTGCGCAACGATAGTTTGGCATTCAACGTGAAAATGTCTAATTCAGATGAAGCCAACCAGCTGGATTTGAATGGGCTGGTAGAATTTACAAAAAATCAAGATACTACAGCCCGGTTGAGTGTGCTTCCATCGATATTAAAAATTAATGATGAGGAATGGCGAATACAAGAAAAGGTTCGCATTGTGCTCAACAACGGCAAAACGCAGATCAGCAATTTCGACCTTACGAATGGCATCCAACAGCTTACTATTGATGGGTTGATCTCAGAAGATCCGAAAGATTTGATTGAAGTGGGCTTTAAAGATTTTAACCTAAAAACCCTTAATCCTTTTACCAAGGGCTTTGGCGTTAAACTGAGTGGTGCGGTTAATGGCAAAACGAATTTATACGGCATTTTGAAAGCACCGAGAGTGAGCGACGACATCAAGATTGATTCGCTGAACTTTAACGATATCTACATCGGAACGTTAACAGATACTTCTTCTTTTAGCAACGCCACCAATAAGGTAACCCTGTTTACAAGGGTGACCACGCGAGATTCGGAAACTTTTAAGCTAACCGGCGATTTGGATTTAAAGGCGAAGGAGATTGATCTGGAACTGAGAATGAACGACAGTAAACTGACGATTTTGGAGCCTTTCGTTAAGCAGCTTGTATCGAACCTAAAGGGCAACATATCTGCCGATTTAACGGTTAAGGGTAATTTTGATAAGCCTAAAATTAACGGTACGCTTGAGCTGGATAAAGGGCAGCTGATGGTGAATTACCTCAAAACTACTTACGTTATTACTGATGAGGTAACCGTTGAAAACAGTGTGATCAACCTCAAAGATTTTAAGCTGAACGACCTTGAAGGACACGAGGCGATAGGTAACGGAAGTGTCGATTTAAACGACATTAACGACCCAACGTTGAATGTAACCTTAAGAGCGAATAGTTTTATGGCGCTGAATACTACCGCCAAAGACAACTCTGTTTATTATGGTAAAGCTTACGGAACAGGCGTTTTTAAGTTCAACGGGCCAACCAGTAAAATGAAAATTGATATTAATGCGAAAACCGAAAAGGGAACGGTGTTCAATTTGCCATTAAATAGCTCCGAAACAATTTCTGACAAGGATTTTATCAATTTTGTAAGCAGAGATTCTACGGTATTGGTTAAAAAAACGACCAACTTTGATGGGTTGACGCTTACATTTAAACTGAGTATCGACCCAAATACCACGGCCAACATTTATACTACTTTAGGTAATTTAAGTGGAAAGGGAAATGCAGACCTGAATTTGAATATTAACAGTTTGGGTGATTTTGAAATGTCGGGCGATTACATTATTGAAACTGGTAGCTTCGATTTTACTGCCCAGGAGGTAATTAACAAAAAATTCGAGATCAGGCAGGGCGGAACTATCCGATGGACGGGAAACCCTACGGCGGCGCAAATCAACCTGAAAGCAGTTTATGCGTTAAGGGCCAATTTGAGTGACCTTTTTAAAGCGGCCAACCGCGACGCGAGTAGCAATGCAAACCAACGGGTCGACACGGAAGTAGAAATGGGACTAACCGGACTCCTGCTTCAGCCGGATATTAAACTCGATATTGATTTTCCGTCGCAGCCTTCAATCAAAGAACAGCTGCAAACGTACTTTAGCGACCAGAACAACCTGAATCTTCAGGCCTTTAGTTTAATTATCAGAAGGAGTTTTGCACCTGGAAACGGGGGCGAATCCATAGGTAACCAACTGAGCTCAACCGCAACAAGCACGGCGACTGAGCTGGTATTTAATCAGTTCAACAACGTGCTTTCGTCGCTTAACCTGAACTTTGTTGATTTGAACGTTCGGTCGTTAAGTGAGGCCAATGCTTCTTTCAAATTCTTTAACGATCGGTTAATTGTTAATGCGGGTATTGTTGACAGAAACAGTTTGAACGATTTTACGGTGATCGATTTCTCAAAAAATAATGTGGGTAGCGAGGTTGAGGCTTTGTTCCTGATTAAAAAAGACGGAAGCCTGATCGGTAAAGTGGCCAATAAACCTCAAACACAACAAAGTATTTTCTTAAACAGTGGTATAAGTCCAACCGCAAACGTGACCTCGTTTGGCCTGGTTTACACGCAGCAGTTCGACACCTTTAAAGAGTTTATTCAGAAAATATCGGGTTCTTATCGCCGTAACTTAAAGAGAAAGCAATCGGAAGCGCCAGCTAAAACGAACAGGCCGATCAATAAAGATGCGATCATCAATCAGGAAAAAAATAAGCAGAGGAGGTAGTTTGGAGCGTGGAGTTTTCAGTTGGGAATTCTCAGTTGGCAGTTTTCAGTTGTGAGTTCTCAGTAAAAAATCAATGAGTTTCCACATTAAAGCAATCGCTTATCAAATGCCGTCAGTTTTCGGCCAGTGCTTTTTAGCGCAATTTGTCATTCTGAGCATCGCGAAGAATCTCTAACCCGATTAGCAGCAAACCAATCGCCTACCACAAGCTCAGTAAGGGTCAGTGCTTTTCTAGTGAAATTTGTCATTCTGAGCATCGCGAAGAATCTCTAACCGATTAGCAGCAAACCAATCGCCTACCACAAGCTCAGTAAGGGTCAGTGCGCTTTTAAACTAACCGACTCTGTAGCCGAGGGATTCTTCCTTCGTCAGAATGACAGGACTAGTTGAAGGAATTGTGAACTGCTAACTGCCAACTGACTTATCCTTTCATAATGGAGTGGCCCATTTTGTCTCTTTTGGTGGTTAAGTAGCGTTCGTTATGCACATTGCTTGCAATTTCGATAGGAATATTTTCTACAACTTCTAAACCGTAACCAATTAAGCCTGCCCTTTTTGTAGGGTTGTTGCTCATCAGCTTCATTTTGGTAACGCCTTCTGAACGTAAAATTTGCGCACCAACGCCATAATCACGTTCATCGCCTTTAAAGCCCAGTTTAATGTTGGCTTCAACGGTGTCAAAACCTGCGTCTTGCAGATTGTAAGAACGCAGCTTATTAATTAATCCGATACCTCGCCCCTCCTGGTTCATGTAAACTACAATGCCCTTGCCCTCTTTCTCGATCATTTCTAGCGCTTTATGCAACTGAGGTCCGCAATCGCAGCGGCACGAACCGAAGATATCGCCTGTTACGCATGAACTGTGCACACGTGCGAGGATGGGTTCGTCAACATTCCAGCTGCCTTTAGAAATTGCCAGATGTGTGGCGTTGTTATCCAATTGCGTGTAGGCGGTCATTTTAAAGTCGCCCCAGGCGGTTGGCAAATCAATAGAAACTTCTTGTTTAATTAAACTATCAATGTTTAAGCGATAGGCAATGAGGTCTTCAATAGAAATAATTTTTAATTGGTGTTGCTCGGCAATCTTAAATAAGTCTGGTAGCCTGGCCATTTCACCATCTTCTTTCAAAATCTCTACCAACACACCGGCGGGCTTCATTCCGGCCAACCGGGCCAAATCAACAGCGGCCTCGGTATGTCCTGCACGACGGATTACACCACCATCTTTAGCTATTAACGGGAAGATGTGCCCCGGCCTGCCCAATTCTTCGGGATTGGTTTTAGGGTTTACAAGCGCCAGCATCGTTTTAGAACGGTCGCTTGCCGAAATTCCGGTTGTGCAACCGTGGCCAACCAAATCAACCGATACGGTAAAATTTGTTTCGTAGGCAGCCGTGTTTTTGCCAACCATTAAATTCAGGTTGAGCTCCTTGCAGCGTTCTTCTGTTAAGGGCGCACAAATTAGCCCTCTGCCGTAAGTAGCCATGAAATTAATCACCTCGGGGGTTGCATTTTCGGCAGCGGTTAGGAAATCGCCCTCATTTTCCCTGTTTTCATCATCAACAACAATGATCACCTTACCGGCCTTGATGTCGGCGATAGCCTCTTCTATTGTATTTAATTTCGTTTGCATTTTAATTAAAGCATATTTTCGCAGCTATAGATTACTGTATATTCTGATGGTTGATAGCGCACTAAGCATCAGACTTTTGTCCATTATAATTAACTTAATTTACAATCTACAAGCTTGCATACAAAGGTACAACCTTATTAAGCATTCTTCTGATTAAAATATCATTTGGAAGTAAAGGTAACTTTACGCTATTTGCTTGTTCCGTTTAAACAACTTTACAAAAAGTTGCTTATAAAAATTGATATCAAACAATGCCGAATCGACTGTTGCTTTATAAGTTAGAAAGGCAGCCAACGGCGAGAGAACAATTGCGGCAGTCCACATAGCCAAAATCGGATTTAAATTTCCTTCTTTAGCCGATTTTTCGGCAACGGTGGTAATAATGTGGTAAATCAAGAAAAAGGAAACGGCCGTAACCACGGGAAGTCCCATTCCTCCTTTTCGGATAATTGCACCCAGTGGAGCACCGATAAAAAACAGCAAAATACAGGATGCGGCCAAGGTAAATTTACGCTGATATTCTATGGTGGTAAAAATGATCTCCCTGTTCAATTCCGTTTGTCGCGGGCCCCAGTTGGGCAGGTTTTGCATAATGCCCGAGACAATATTTGTTGCATTCTCCAGGCTTTGTTTACGCGATCCGTTTGGAATGTCTTTAAGGATCACATCGTTGAGCTGCTTGGGTGCGGTTTTATATTTGGTGTAGCCTTTAGTAATATTAAACTGCTTAAAATTACCCGTTAAGCTTGCGATAGCGTTTGTTTTCACGGTATCGAGTTGCCGTGTTAACAAATCTCTTTTTTTCACAATGCCCTTTAAATCTAACATTGGAGTACTGTTTCCAAACGCATTTGGGTCGGTCCGGTCGGGATCGAAAGAAGACATATCGAACTGGGGGGCGGTTTCCTTAAACCGTCGGCGTGAAAAAATCTGCCGGGGATTGTACATTCCGCTATTTTTGGCCTGCTCTTCGTATTGCACGCCATCTTTAAGCTTAAGAATCAAGAATTTCCCATCGGCGGTTTTCTCCATTTTCCCCTGCTTGGCCAGAATTACCTTTGGGATAGCGCTATTATCTTTATGGTCGTAAATCATAATTCCATGCAACATGCCGTCTTCATCCTTGCTATCTACGCGGATGGAGTAGCCCGGAATTGCGTTGTTAAACACCCCCGGTTTGATCAGGAAAGAGAGTTTTTTATTTCTAACGTCGTATAGTAATGAACCGAATTTTAGATTGGCTTTTGGAAGCATGTAATTCGAGAACAGGAAAGAAGCAACGGTAAGCATTAAAATCACCACGAGAAGCGGTCGCATCGCTTTTTGCAGCGATATTCCAGCCGACTTAATTGCTACAAGTTCGTAGTTTTCGCCGAGGGTACCAAAAGTCATGATGGAGGAAAGCAAAACGGAGAGTGGCAGCGCCATAGAAACGTTTGCCGCGGAGGCATAGTACATCAGTTCTAATATGGTGTACCATTCGAAGCCCTTGCCTATTAAATCATCAATCCACTTAAACAAGAAAAACATCAATAAGATAAACATTACAACAAAAAACGTTGCAATAAATGGCTTAACGAATGCTTTTATTAAAAGAAGATGTATTTTTTTCACCTTACAAAGGTAAACATTGCGTAACTATTATTACGCACCTAAAACACTAATAAGATAATCGATTTGGTTATCCCAGATCAATTTTTTTTCAGCAAGCAGGTCCTCGGTGGCAAAATCGGTAATGGAAAGTGCAACATCGTTGGTGAGCTCGTCTTGAACGATTTCCATTTCGAAATAACACTGCGGTTCATCGTCGAGCCACTTAAACTTCACTAATTTATTTTCTTTTACAGAAACTAACTTGGCCTTTTGCTGCTCGTCGTCCCAGGTGAAGGTATAAACCTGATCACGAAAATTCACATCGTCGGCAAACCATTGCGATAAGCCATTGGGCTCACTGATGAAACTGTACAATATTCTTGGCGACGATTTAACCTCGTACTCTAGCGTAAATTTTTTCTTTTCTGCCATGTTAACTCATTACCAGAACAAAATCCGGATTATTTTTTTATTTATTTTTCTAAAGAAAGGTAAATTATTCTATATTTGCAACTCCAAAAAATAACCACCTAAATATTTGATAATATAAGCAAATATTTTAACTCGGCGGGGTAGCTCAGATGGTTAGAGCGCAGGATTCATAACCCTGAGGTCGGCAGTTCGATCCTGCTCCCCGCTACCATAGTGGGCAAATCAAATTTTTGTTTGGTTTGCCCCTTTTTTTTGCCCTCAAAAACGGCCTTTAAAGTGCCTAGAACGCGTACAGCCTCATTCATTCGAACAGTTCGATGTTGTGTTCCGTCAAAAGTGAGTTTTTGGGGATAGATCGAACTAATTAATCGCCTTTTTCCTTCAGAATCTGCCTCTATATATGTTTCATGAAGGTTTTTAAGCAATCCAGTGGCTTTTCCGATTAATTCACCAATATTCTCTTTTCCCCTGGATAAATCGATGAGTCTATTTTCAAGAATAAGGATATTTCTTTCACAGTCTGATTTTATTTTCCTGTACTCAAAATCAAGAATTACATCATTCAGCATTTTGTCCCTAGCCTTAGAAATTCTATTATTAAACTCCTCCAGTTGTTTTTTTACATTTGACAATTCATTATTATCTTCACTTGCAAAAGCTTGATAAACCTGTTTCAAAATCATAACATAGGCCTCATGCAACAGTGGATCTATAGTATATTTTTTTAACTCCTCCACAAAAAGCTTATTGACTTTTTCCGCGTTATATCTCACTCCACATTTCGAAAAGCAATGGTAATAGTGATAGTGCTTGCTATAACCTTTTGAAGCACTACCTGAAAGCATGTAGCCGCACTTTGGACATATCAGAAAGCCACGCAACGGAAGTGCATCAGGAGAAGATATAGTCGTCCTTTTTGGCTTGTTTCTGCCGTTCAAAACATCCATAGCTTTATAAAAGATTCTTTCCGAAACTATCGCTTTATGTTGCCCCATAACAGTATGGGCTTCCTCCTCCTTATATTTCGCAATGGGTATCCTACCACAGTAAATGGGATTTCTAATGATCTGCCAAAAATTTTTTCTACCTGTCTTCAGCCCTTTATCCGCTGCTGCTTTCCAGATCTGATCGATGAACCACTTTCCAGTAGATAATTCGTCATATACCCACTTCATTATCGACGCCTGGGGCTCTACAGGACAAATATACTTTCGCCCGTCTTCGGTTACTTTGTTAGTATAACCTATGGGAGCAGGCCCCATCCATCGCCCTTCCTTCCTTGCTCTTCTCATTCCATGAAAAGTATTGAGCGCCCTTCTATCATTCTCAACCTCGGGAGCTGCGAGATAGAAAGCCAGCATCATTTTGTTTTCAGGAATGGAGATATCAAGAGGCTGCTCAATGGCCTGAGGTTCTATACCGAGATCAGCCAAAATTTTTATCATCTGGTAGGCGTCCCCCGCATTTCTACTGAATCTGTCCCACTTGGTGAAAAGTACCAAATCCGTTTGTCCTCTCTTCTTTTTTAGATCAGTCAATAATTTTTGCCACGCGGGCCGCACGAAGCTTTTGGCGGAATGGTCCTCAAAAACGACTTTCCTCACTTTGATATCTCTGGCGAAACAATATTTCTGAAGAACCTCCTCTTGGTTGCGTTGCGAATATCCCTTATCAGCCTGTTCATCAGTGCTTACTCTAATATATAAATCTGCTGTAATCATCTTTTTAAAACTTGCTCTACTTCCAAAATAGCTAAAATATATAGCAAATCCAAGATTTCCTTAGCTTGATTTATAGACATTTTTACACCTTTTTTCTTTAACATTTCCATTAATTTCTCAGGGGTAATTCGCTCTATCGGAAGATGTCTCATAAGCTGTGGATAAACCTAAAATTAATTACACGTTAAATGATCATTTGTATATTACGTTCGGGATCCCGTGCTTTTTTGCCATATGTACTACTCTGGAATTATGCAAGTTGGATTTATACCTTTTTTTCAGAATAGTGATTCGGATATTTTTTTGAAATCAAAATTTATCGGTAGAAGCAAATTAGCATTACGCTATGGTGGGGTCCACAAGCCACAGGTGAGTGCTGGCCATTGTAAAAGCATTTTTATAAATTCGTTCCAATCTTGACGATAAATTAAAGCAGATGATAGCAGAACCTAGTCAGGCCTTTAGCTACTATGATGCTAATTTTGCTCGAAACTTAGATAACTTCCGACTTTTCATCTTTTTAGAATACATTACCAATTGGATATTGCAGAATTTTTGGATGATTTATTAGTGTTTTAAGTATTTCCGAGTTCCGAGGAAATACCCGACCTCAAGGGCGCAAGATTTTTTTGTGTATACAAAAATACATCTTGCAAAACACCCGTGTGGTTAAAGTATTTCTTTAAGTGACGTTAGACATGTCAACGATAACCCGATTAAGCTTGAGTCAAATATTTTCAAAAGAAATAAAAAGCGGTCGATTTGTAAGATTCTGATATATGCCTCTGCATCAAACTCAACTGTATCTGCTTTAATGCGCATAATTTGTTTTGTGGCGCTTACAATCACCTCCTCGATCTGGAACCTCATCCCTGCCGATCCATCATTCAATAGCCGTAAGAATGACAAACTGCCAAGGATTGAAGATTACTTTGATGGATATTATCTGCTGCAAAAAACAGCTGTCAAAGTCACGATTGAAAACTATCCAAACGAGCCGATAATGGAAGATTACCTGAGCCTGTTGCCGAATGCTGATGCGCAGCAATTGCGTGAAATAGATTTGAGGAAAAGGTTTTTAAAAAATATACAGCCCGTTGCTTACCATTGCGAACAATAATGGTTTTGAATATGTGAGGAAATTTTTGTAGAAGTAGCCTAGAAAAAACGCAATCCTATTTTCTCCAATATAGCGTTAACCTGATCCGCTGCATACCGGCAGAAAAATCATGTTCAGATCAGCATGCACCGCCTCATTTCCCCAAAGTGTTTCCTGATTGAGGTAGCTTTACCCCTCAAAAGGAACCGTCTTCGGCCTTTCATCAGCCTGGTTAGCTTTGCCGAATGTTTTAACAAGTTATTCGCTGATCCGCAAATATTCACCCAAATAGATTTCCAGTTTCCCACCCTCTTCATTCCGGCTCTGCAGCACGTCTTTCAAGTCTCCATAACGGCCCTTCTCCCAGTCGTAAGAAACTAACCGCAATAGCGAACCCTTTGGCGTATAAAAATATTTTGCATAAACCGGGAGTGCACCAGCCGCCTTACGCTGAACAATAATGGGGTTTACCGTCGATAACGATCTGCAGGAGGATAGTACTCCTTAGAAAGCGACACATTATAGGAAAGAAATTTTGCATCAGGATCAAGCTTCTTTTCAAAAGCAATCACTTCAGCAACTTTGCACTGTTTCGTCCAAACACTTTCTTGGGCAAAAACTGCCCCGCTGCAAAAAACAGTACGAGCATAAACATTATTATTTTCATGGGCATCAAGTTATAAGGTAGGTTCTAAAAAAAATCAATTCATATTCTTTCGGGAATGAAATAATGCTGAAATCTCCTCGTAATGGATAAACTGAAAATTAATCTCTGGGTTTAGCAATATACCCTTATTCTATGGGTTGGGATCCTGGTAATATTGGAAAGGGCCTGATAATAATTAGAAATTGCGGTATATGTTAATATATCAACATAGCCGTTGGCATTCCATTTATCGGTACGGGTTAATCCGCCAAGGCTATCAATTTTAGATATATCGAAGTGGAAACGCCATATCTTTAGGGATAAGCATATCGCCCCCTCCTTTATAGATGCTACTTTTGAGCTGTTTTTCCTGGCTAATTGCTACAGACATCTTTTGCCCAATCAGATTTAGGTAAACGCTTTGGCCGTAACCTGCTATGCCAGCAACCACAAGGGTAATTAAAATGAATAGTTTTTTTAGCATGAAGTGCGTAATTAATGCTCAATAATAATTAATTGTTTCAGGATACTAGGTATACCCTCCTTCTTTTGTTTAGATTTATCGGATTTAAAAAAAACACCTAACAGGTTCCAGATCAAAGGAATAATTTAATTAGAGTTACTTTAGGGCGAATTTGATGAGGTCTGGGTAGTTGACCTTAAGCGACAGAGCGAAAATTACCAGTCTTTTTTACCGAACAGATCACCCAAATAGCTTGCCACTAACAGTAGGCTTACAAACTATCGAACCTAGAATAATTGTATACATTTAGCATTTCTCTTTCTTCAGTTACAATCCGGTTGGTTTTGGTTCGCTGGTATTATATCCTAATACTAAACCTGCTATCTATATTTTTCGTAAGCCTTAAAAACAAGCTCTTTTACAATATCTTGTATGCTTTGCTCACCGTCCTCTTCGAATCTAGACATTATTACCGAAAACAATTGTTCGCCAATATCTTCGCTGCCTTGCGAAAGTTTGCGACCCAAAAATAAGGAGTAAAGGGGAATCGACCTGTAAAAGTCAACGGGCATTTAACCTTTCAAAGGTCTTGTTAATATTAAATTAACATAACAGCTATTTTTTATTGATACCTTCGTCATGCATTTTAAAATGATCTGATTAGCGCCACTCGTTAGACATTAAAAACAATGAAATTTAAAAACATCCTTATCTATTCAGGATTTATTGGAGTCCTGTCCCTGTCTGCCTGTTCAAAAAAAACAGCAGTTGAAGAAGAAACTCCAGTGACCCCACCAAAAGCGGCAACTGCGTACGCCATTACCGAAACATTCGAATCTGGAACCAAAGCGAGTTATGCATTAGATAGTGTACAGCTATTGACCGGTAAATGGACATTGAGCGACGCCCTTTTAGGCAACCTTGCCGCGGATGCTAAGAATGGCGCAAAGTCTGTAAGGCTGAGAACAGGCTACCTTTCTATGAATTTTGATATTACAGGAACCAAAATGATTTATGTATCGCATGCCAAATACGGCACAGATGCCAATTCAACTTGGCAGCTACTGGCTTCAACAGATGGTGGAAAGAGTTATGCTCAGCTTGGGACAGATATTAACGAAACCAGTACCATACTCATAACAGATTCATTTAAAGTGAGTACTACCGGAAAAATCCGCTTTCAGATTAAAAAAGCAGGTACCACCAGAATCAATATCGATGATATTAGCTTTAAAGGTACAGGTGATCCCGGTATAACGGTAGGTGCGCCAGATACTGATCCAACAGACAATGGCAATACCGGAACTGCAGCACCGGGAAGAGGTACCCCTGAAGCCGGTGCAGATGCACCCCCAGCAGGCGGCGACAATTCCAACCTATTATTTGGCAATCCTTCAGGTGCCCAGGCCACTATTGTTTCCGCAGAAAATTACTTCATTGATCAAAAATACTATGTAGAGAGCTATAGTGTGACACGCGGCATACCAAATTGGGTAAGCTGGCATTTGGACCCAAACAATTTCAATGGGGCCGTAACCAGAAAAGACGATTTCGCTTCTTTCACGGGCCTGCCTGCGAATTGGTATCAGGTACAAAGCAATAGCTATTCAGGTTCCGGTTTTGACAGAGGCCATAATTGTCCCAGTGGCGACCGGACCAGTTCGAGCAACGCCAATTCAGCGACATTTCTGATGACCAACATGATTCCCCAGGCACCAAACAACAATCAGAAAACCTGGGAATCGTTCGAAAGTTACCTCCGTGCGCAGGCATTAAACGGTTATGAGGTTTATGTAATTATGGGTAGCTACGGCACTGGCGGAATTGGTTCAGCAAGCGCATCGGTAATCAATACCATCAACAACGGGAAAGTAACCGTCCCGTCGAATGTATGGAAAGTGGCCGTACTGTTGAAAACAGGCGATAATGATTTAAGCCGCGTAACGGCTTCAACAAGAGTAATTGCAATTAATACCCCTAATGTGAACACCATTGGTGCCAATTGGAAAAATTATATCGTAACGGTAAAAGATATTGAAAGCGCAACGGGATATAACCTGCTTTCTAATCTGCCACAAAATATTCAGGATGTAGTGGAGAAAGTTAAAGACCCTGGAAACTAATTTCAACAAGATAGATACCTAAGTATAAGCGCATTCAATACCATAACAGCCGAATCCTTAAAACGGTCCGGCTGTTATCATTGGGGTAACGTAGTAGAGTGGGATTTAAAAAGTGTTAACCCTCTTATACCTGTTGTCCATTAATCAAAAGAGGTTTGGTTAACCTAAGATTTTCTACATCCGGAAACCAAAGAGCGAAACTGCGTTAACATGAGCAGAGTCTATGTGGTAATGCCTTTAACAAGTAGTTTACTTTACAGTGGCCTATAAAAAAATAAAAAACGATCCAAAGGAGTGCACTTAAAAGGAAGGCGGCAGTGGATAAAAGGAGTATGCATTGTTCAGTTGTCTAGTTCCGATCAACGAACACGGTATCAAACAGTCCACTACATCGCTTGAAGTTAAAGGACTTTTTGCAACTGTGACTGTTGAGTTAAAGGCTACAGTGGTAAAGTAACAAGAACGGCAACATAAGTTTTATGCAACAAACCCAGAAGAATGGTTACAATGGTTAGAGCAAATTATATGTCGCAACAATCTGTTTGGTTTGTTGTATACGTTTCTTTCCATACTTGCTTAATAGTGCTCCTTTTCGCCTGCCCTGTAGATCTGCCATGCCTGGGGGATAGCGTTCTTCCTGAAGGCTGATGTTGTTCAAAGCTATAAACGAAGGCACCCTAATTACCTCGCTCATTTTGCTACCCAAAGCCGCAAGGGAGCGATTCGTTGTACCCTGCTTTCTTATCATATGATAAGAAAGCAGCATTATGAAAACTATCTTTGAACTTGGTACGTTTATGGCTTTTTATGCCAAACAAATGAGATTAGGAAAGATAAAAATGGTTGATACTTCTAAAGGTATAGGATTTATAGAAGATGAGAATGAGCAGGATATTGCATTCTGCTTGGAGAATACAAATGATAGTTTATGCGCTGGTGATCAAGTCGCATTTGAAATAGTTCTTGGCGAACATGGTCTGATGGCAACGAACATTAAGCAAATTTAACTGTGCTACAAACAAAAGCCACTTCGTGTGGCTCTTTATACAATTTTAATTCATTCTCTGTTTGTACATCTTTAACATTCTAGCCAACTGCTTGCGAGCCTCATGGATTCTTGTTTTAACAGTGCCGAGAGGAATATTGAGTTCTTCAGCTATCTCGTGATACTTATATCCTTCGACATATCTAACAAATGGTATTGAGAGATGAACCGGAAGTTTAGCTAGTGCGCCCTTTATATCACCCAATACAAAGGTTGTTTCTGAACCGTTTTTTGTAGCACTCCTCATAAGATTTGCATATGAGATCTCATCTTCTTGGGTTACTATTAATTGAGTCTTGATGTTCTTGCGGTAATTGTTAATAAACGTATTCTTCATGATAATATACAGCCAACCCTTAAGGTTTGTTCCCTCCTCGAATTTGCCGTAAAATCTTATTGCCTTCAAAATGGTATCTTGCAATAAATCCTTTGCATCATCGAGATCATTGGTGAATTTGATTGCATATGCTTCTAATTCTAAAGTTTGCTCGTGAATGAGTGTGGTAAATTGGCTTGATGTCATTTTGATTTAGTTTAAGGTTATCAATGTCGTAGCAACTTTGAAGCCATCAACGCAGACAGAAATGTAACATCTTCGTATCGATCCCGTTAATATTCTCTTCATACTTATTATCAGGATCTTTACTGAAGCTAAATGACCAATTATAATCTCTTTGAGGCGTTGTCTAAAGCAATAATTTTATTAAATTGCAATTGCGCAGATATTGGTGATATCCAATTATTAAGCCCTTCGTACTAAACAGTGAACACCTCACCCTTTCGTATTTGGCTAAGTTCATATGAGGCATGGAATAATCATTTCATTCAGTAAGAAAGTTGGTTGGGGCTTTATTAAAGACGCTAACGGACAAAAGATAAGATTCAAGATGGAATCCGCTGACATAAAACTTGACGTTAACGACTTGGTCAGTTATGATCACTTGCAACTATTGAAACAGAGCAATAGCACCTACCTCGTTTATACCATTATAATTACACGGGGGAAAGCCTCGGTTAGACTCGGAAGTGAATATGACTGGTCCACAAGTTATTGGTAATCAGAAAATATAAATTTTAAAGTATAAATAAATATCGCAAAAAACTTTGATAAAAGATTGGGTAGTGCTACTTTAGTCCTCGAGAGCGTTAATTTAGATAGCGGGGAAATGGGCTTCGTTCATTCCCCGTTTATTTCATACTCCTTTCCGGCGCCTGATGTAGTGAAGGAAAATTCGCCATTGACTTTTCTAAAAACCCTAAAAATTGACGATCTGCCAGTCGAGGGAAACTTGCATACTATCTGTCTAAGTAACAAACTTGGGTTTGATGACAGTATGAGTGAATTAAAGGAGCATATCTGTTAATAAACCCTAACTCCTATTAGCAAGAACAGAGTGCGTCCGCCTCTATTCAAAATTCAACGGAGGGACTCAGCTTTTGAAAGCACCAGCTGGAACTAGTAATTATGTTCCAATTAAACCGTTGCTGGATGTGGTCGAAGCCACGGCTTCAGTGACAACTATTAATTGTAATTAAAATATCGCATATGATTAACAAACTTCTAACCATCGCTATCCTCATTTTTATGAGCCTGATGGCAACAGCACAAGAACAAATCAAATTAGGCTCGAATGTTCTTTTGGAATTACCTTCAAACGCAGTAAAATATATTGATACTGCAATAGCTAATAGCTTGGCGAAAATTGACCAATCAAAAGCGCCTGCAGATAAATCACTATTAAATAGGTATCGATACAAAGTAGGAAATGCAAAATATCTGTTTTTTCCTCCCGGAAAAGTATCTGATAAACCCACCATGAATAGATTTACCACACTCACAGTTACCAATCCCAAAAGGATTATAAAAAGTGATAGCAGGAAAATTAATGACAATTTTATAACTACTAATTACGCAGAAGGAAGTACGGGATCCATTTTTCGTTTTGTCTGTTATAACGAAAAACAAAATATGAGTTTCAGAGGCTTTATTACATTTCCAACTAACGAAAAAACAAAAACTTTGAAGGAAATAAATTCCCTTTTAGAAAATGTTAAGTTTTTGAACTAAACAAAAACTCCCTTTCATTTTAATTTCATGCCAACTTTATAAATAAATTGAGGTTGCCTACAAAAGAAGGGTGCCCTTTTTACTTTAAGGATGTAAAGTTCTGGGATCCTATAAAAGTTACATTATTTCTACCTGCCAGCATAAACCTCAACAAGTTGCCCTTATCTAGCGACAGGTTTAAATTAGATCGTTAATCATCCTAGCGTTATAGATTTTGGTGATACCCAGGCAGATAGATTGATTTTCCACAATTGCTTTTTTTCCAATTCTACGGCTGCTACAAAAACAGCGCTTATAAAAATCGATTTTTTTCATTTAACGAGCTGATGGACTATGTACTCTATGCGCTCCTTTTATTTTTTTTGTGCATCAACCGTTTTTTTTGCATAAATTTTCTTTGCTTAGGGTGTTCAATGTTTCTCCTGTTAAGCCGGTGGAACTACGATTCTTCAGTAACATTGCCATCAATGAGGGATATAATAATAATTAGGTGCTTGATTAGGCGCCACTGCCCCCATTAGCACTAAAAAAAGCAATTCTGCGCAGTTAAAGCGCCTCGTCCCTTCTTTTAATCCTTGACGAAGTTCTTTCCAAAAGTTGATCCCTGCATAGTTTGATGAGAGATCTTCATGAAAGAAAACAAAACTGCTTGGGCCGCTCAATTGGTTTTTGATATATTCTGCGGTTTGAGTTGAAAATCCAATAAATTGCACCAGCTTGCTTTGTAAGTATTACTGCATAAAGAGTATGATGCATGTCAGTCTAATTGTTCATACCATGTAAATATCGACTATAAAACCCTTGACGAGTCAAACTTCTTAAAAATTGGGTTTCTCACTCAATCCAAGGATACTCGCGGAGTTTGGCCACGATTACTTACCATCAAAGGTAAATCATGTTTGGAGTCAACTAATTCAAATCCCATTTCGGCTACCAGGAGAACGTTGGTTCAACTTGCAAACCACTTATAATTTTCAACAGCTTGAGAAGGGTGTGGTCTTGCATGAACGGGTAAACCTCCCTTAAAGTTTAGGCCTTGGTCTACCAGATTTTTTGATTTCCATCCGCTTTTTCGATAACTGAATTTAAATCAAATTTCACTGAGGAAGATTTTTAAATCGTCTCGCTAGATACCAAACTATGCTTGTTAGGGATTTTTAAGATCGCCTCTCGAGTACGAGTTTAGTGTTTGTCGATAAAAACCAATTTTCTCAACGACTTCTATTAGCTAATTCACGAGCATATTTTAATACATAAGTCACCCAAATGTAGGCTTGAACCACGCGATTTCTGATATAAAACTAGTCAAGAATGGTAAGAAGGGCAGAAGATATTTCAACCTTAATTTTTTGAATAACTCCATAATTACCGATAATAATAACTATTATAAGAATTTTATAATCCTATTTTCGAGTCCCAGAAGTGCAGTAGCAGAACAAAATGATAGGAAAAAAATATTATTATTGACTATGCATCAATTTCTTTATATTCCTAAAAAATCTTTGCAATAACGAACTTTCCTCAGTTATTATTTCAGCATCTGCCTGCATCCCGTTTTTTAATACGATTTTTCTGTTTGAACCCTTATTCTCAAACTCATCAAAACTTACCTTGGCTATAAATACACTATCGCGGTAAGCCACATCCGAGATGTAGGACAATTTTCCCCTGATCATACCATATTGCTCAAATGGGTAGCTCTTTAGTTTCACCATGGTACGTTCACCTAATTTTATCTTGCCCATGTTATATTGTGGGATTTGAATCTCGCCAAAAAAATCGGCATTGCCGGGATTAACTATAAAAACCTCTTGTCCGGAAGCAACATTTTGGTTCTCCTGAACAATACCCGCGAAAGTCAGTTTTCCATCTACTGGAGACATTAAAACATATTGTAATATCCAGTTATCGCATTCCGTTATACATTGGTTTAAGGCTTGTACAAACTTTAATTGTTCCTCGGCAATTGTATGCTTTAAATCGAGCAGCTCCTTTTCCTTTGAGGCGTAACTGCTGGTGTTGTTTAAGAGTGCAGTCTCCGTTTGTTGCAGTGGGTATTTTGCAGCCAGATACTTATTTTCCTGTTGCAAAAACTCACTTCTTGATATTACCTTGTTCTTGTATAGTTTCTGATAAGCCTTATACTCAGCTTCTTGATTTGCATATTCTAGTTCTTGTGTTTTTTGTTGCTTGATAATCTGATTTTTTAATAAGATAATATCTTTTAGGTCTTTCTCCAAAAAAGCCACTCGTTCTAAATAATAGCCTTTGTTTTGAGTAGATAAGTATTGCAGGTATTGCTGATAAAAATTTTGATAGGCACCTTGAACTTCTCCCAAGTTCAGCCCCGTTGGCAGCTCGGAAATATTGTTGCTGTTGCTGAAAATTTTTTCTTGAAAGGTCTTTAGTGTTTTGGTTATTTGCAAAATATCCGCTGGATCGGCAGTAGTCTCAAAATAAGCTAGAGGTTGGTTTTTCTTTACCATTTGACCATTTTCTATCAAAACAGCAGTTAACTTGCCATTCTGCTTAGCAAGAACTGTTTTTGGAGAGTTTAAGCTGTTAATCTTAAGGCTGGTCTTCACCACATCAGGGTATTCTATGAGTGCCGAAAGCAAGATGATGCTGGCCAATATCAGAAATATCAACGTAATGCCCCATCGTAAAATCCACGACGGAACTGCGGTTATGATCTCATGCACTTCTTCACTGTTTTGATATATATATTCTTGTTCTTTAGGCATATTTTAATTTTTAACAACATTGACTAAATCCCCAAATCCGGCCGATTTGCTATAACTTTAATATCTTAGCCTAAATCGGATATCTAATTTAGCTTTGGTTTTTCAGCTTTTAAACACTTCACTTTCAACCTTATTTTGACAATTAGCTTCCAAGCTCTAGTTGGTTTTTAACGAGATTATAATATTCTCCTTTGCTTTTTGTAAGCTC
The DNA here is from genome assembly GCF_015679185.1 of Pedobacter endophyticus. Classification (NCBI taxonomy): domain Bacteria; kingdom Pseudomonadati; phylum Bacteroidota; class Sphingobacteriia; order Sphingobacteriales; family Sphingobacteriaceae; genus Pedobacter; species Pedobacter endophyticus. The sequence goes on along the minus strand of NZ_CP064939.1, from coordinate 4,430,420 downwards.
AGCATGTGTTCCCTGCTCAATTATTACTCCCTTATCGAGCACTACAATATTATGGGCATTTTTAACGGTGCTAAGGCGATGCGCTACAACTATCACCGTTTTACCCTTAAAAAAGCTCTCAAGATTGTCCATAATTACCATTTCGTTATTGGCATCAAGAGAGTTAGTTGCCTCATCAAAGAAGATATATTCTGGATTTTTGTAAACTGCCCTTGCGATAAGAATGCGTTGTTTTTGTCCTGCACTTATTCCATTTCCCTCGGCGCCGATTTTTGTATGGAGCCCTAACGGCAAATCGTCTATCAGGTCATTAATATTGGCGATTTTTATTGCATGTTGTAATCTGGCGGTATCGGGATATTCATCCCCAACGGCAATATTTTTGGCAATACTATCTGAAAAAATAAAGCCATCCTGCATTACTATTCCACACTGCCCACGCCAATAGCGGTAACCAATTTGGTCTATATGGGTCGCCCCAACCTTTATATCTCCTTTTTGTGGAATATAAAATCGAAGTAACAATTTTAAAAGGGTGGTCTTACCGCTACCGCTCATGCCAACAATGGCCGTTGTTTTTCCTTCAGGAATAACAAGATCTATTCCCTTTAACACAGGCTCATTACCTGATCCTGGATAAGTAAAACGTAAATTATTGAGAGAAATATCCTTGTTTGCGGGCAACTCCATCAAAAAGGTTCTATTGATAGGTTCTTCATCTTCGATTTGATGTATTTCATTAAGGCGCTCTAGACTTATTTTGGCATCTTGCAATGATTGAATAAACCCGAGCAATTGCTCAATCGGACTGTTTACTTGACCCACAATATACTGGATGGCCATCATTCCGCCTAAGGTTAAATTTCCATCTATTACCGATTTGGCTACTATGAAGGTAATGAGGATGTTTTTTCCCTCATTAATGAAAAATGCACCAGTTTGCTGTATTTGCCCCAGTGATAGGCTTTTAACACTAAATTTAAATAGGCCTGCCTGTAAACGCTCCCATTCCCAACGTTTTTGCTGCTCACAATTATTTAGCTTAATTTCCTGCATTCCTCCAATTAGCTGTACAATTGAACTTTGATTTTTGGAGGAAAGGTCAAATCGCTTAAAATCCAGCTCTCTTCTCTTATTGAGGAAAGCAATAACCCAAAGTGAATAAAGCACGCTGCTTATCAAAAAAATAAGGAAAACATTTAGGTTGTAATAGGCCAATACACCTGCAAATACGATTAGATTAAACATTGAAAAGATAATACTCAACGTAGAACCCGTCAAAAAGCTTTGTATCCTTCCTTGATCACTCATGCGCTGCATAATATCGCCTGTCATTTTCGTGTCGAAGAAGCTCATTGGGAGCTTCATCAACTTGATCAAGAAGTCGGTTAGGATTGAAATGTTTATCCTTGTACTAATGTGAAGCAGAATCCAGGAACGAATAAAGTCGACGCTCATTCTTCCGAAAAATAGCATCGTTTGAGCGATAAGAATAATATAGACAAAATTTATATTTCGAGTATTGATTCCGATATCAACTATAGATTGGGTTAAAAATGGCACGATAAGTTGCAGCAAACTACCGACACCAAGCCCAGCAAAGAGTTGAATTACTAAGCTTTTATAACGGTAAAGATATCGCAACAGATAGCCCCAGTTTAACCCTTCGCCCTTGTCTCCGTCTTGCCCATATAAGTCTGGTGTAGGCAGGAGAGTAAGCACAATGCCCTTACTTTCTCCGTTTTGATATCCGCTTAACCAACCTTTCACAAATTCATCGTGGTTAAATGTTATTAAACCCTTGGCAGGATCTGCAATGTAATATGATGTCGACTTATTTTTACCCGCCACCTTATTCCTCGTACCTTTTACCTTATAGAGTACGACGAAGTGGTTTTGGTTCCAATGTAAAATCATTGGAAGTTCCATTTCGGCCAACTGGGTTAAGTTTACCTTGCTACCAATGGTTCTGAAACCTATTTTTTCTGCAGCCTCGCTAATGCCCAATAACGATACGCCCTCTTTATTGATACCCGAAATTTCCCTTAATCGCTGCAAGCTAAAATTTTTACCATAGTGTCTAGCTACCATGCGCAGACAGGTTGGGCCACAATCCATACTATCAAGTTGTTTAAATATCTTAAACTTCATTGTAGTGTAATCAAGTAATGCTTGTGAAAAATTTATTTGTGTTTTTTCCCTTTATCTTCAAAGCCCTTGGTTAAAAAAATATTAATAGATACTGAATGTATGTACATCATCTTCATAAATGATTGGAACGGTCACATTAATCTATTGTAAAAAAAAATACTTAAAGTCATTAGGACTATATAATGAAGGCATTTGAAAATATTCATCAATATTACTTTCATTGTCGTTCATTGAGATAAAAAAAGTGGGGGTAAAGTCTATTTGTATCTTATCGCACCAATTTTTCATCATATCGATTTTTTCCACCTGATATTTTAGTTCTTTGTGGATCGGGTGCTTCGCAGCAAAAGATTTGTAATCCATTACATCACTCAGATACCAGTCATCTAAAGCCTTTTTAAGATGCTCTTCATCATATTTTTCTGCTAACGCTAAAAAATGTTTGACTGGAGGGTTTTTAATGTCATTAATGTCATTGCTTGCCGTAAATAAAATCTGTATCTGCAAATCATCATTTTCTTGGAGAAGATTTTCCAAAGGTTTATGAGCATTGGCACATGGCCCACAATAAGGATTACAAACTTTTATTATTTTGTATTTAGCCCTTGGATTCCCTAAAGTTATACCTAGGTTTTCAGGGTTTATAGTAATTTTTCTTTCACCCATTAGCAAGGTTTTAAATATAACAGGATTATTCTTCAGTTTTTGCAGCCTAGTCAAATTATCGTTATTTGCCTTTGCCTTCTGGAAAGCTACTATAATAATATTTATAATCGCTAACGAAAAGGTGAATGCAAAAAATCCCTGGATTACGTGTCCGATAGTAATTGCTTTTAAAGCATAGATACCGTACCAGTTATCCACTGACACAGCTAAGGCCTGTAAAGTCATAATAGCCAAAACGCTAAGGCATAAAATGCACCATTGTTTGGCTACTCTCCACTGATAGTAAATCGAAAATATAAGATATGGCATTACCAATATATTCACCCATGAGAGCATAAATAAAACGATTTTATTCTCGAGGCCACCAAGTATCAGTATTAATAATATGCTATTGAAATAACTGAATCCAATGGAACTCCAGCTAAAACCGACTATTTTAGAGCCATTCGATTGTAAGATAGCCCCACAGTTTATTTTTTTTCCGCCTGTACATATTTGATTCAGAATAGGATTATATCTATCTAGTTCATACCATATCAATAAAATTGTTATTCCACAACCAGTTAGGGTTAAAAGTAAATAAACAAATGGTAGAATCATATCGAATCCACCTTGAAGAAAGTAATATATACCCAATACAATGGAAAGAATTGGAATGCATAAACTTCCCGCATATTGAGCAATTTTTTTTTGTTTTTCTGCTTGCCTTTTTTTATCGTAGTCTTTCTCACTAATTTCAGCTCCGCCCTCAATCAGTAAAACTATTCCGGTAATTTTTTCTAAAAAAGCACCCTGTTCTGAAATAGTCCAAGCATGAATTTGAGGATCAAAATAGGTAATCTGATTGCTTTTGATTTCTCTTACTACGGAGAAAAAAAAATCGTCCTTTTTATTCCCTTTCAATTGAACTATAAAAGGATCTTGTGAATCAGTAAGGGTATCTGGATCTATTTTTAACGCAATATTATCAATCCCATGACTTGTAAAAACATCTCTAATACTTAAAAGGCTCGGATAATCAGGATGCTCTTCAATTTCTTTCTTAAGTGTAGTTTTAGAAATTTTTGCTCCAATAAGGCGGACTATTAAGTCAGCGACTTCTGGGCCATTTGGCGTTGGCTCTATTAGCCTTTTGAAAAAGTTCGTCATGAAAAAGAATGCTAGCTAACTAAGCTTTTTGCTTGGAAAATCCAGGTTGTAATTGGATAAAACTAAAAAAATTAATTTATAATTATATAGTTTGATACATTTTAAAATACAAATATTGTGCGGTATAACGAAATATTTAAGATATATAAAGTCACTTCATAAGCTGAAGCAATATTGATTTATTTTTTTGAACAAAAGTTTATTACCTTTAAAATTAATGAAGACTAACCGGTGAGTTTGTTGATTGATCAAGGTGACGTTTTTACAGAAGTTGACCTTTTATATTTCTTATGTAATAGCATTCTGAAGCCTGGTATGCATTCGAAAAAAAAGACATTGTATGCCGCTGAAGTGAAAACTAGCCATGACACATTGCGACTGGGGTGTATTTGTTAAAGCAGCTATAATATTGTAAGAAAACATGAAGAATATTGATAATCGTAAAATGGTGCATGGAGTTATTTTAAAATTATTAATGGCTTTAAAAAAAATTTGTACTGTACACGACATACCATTTTGGTTAGAGTATGGTACTTTATTAGGTGCAATACGGCATAAAGGATTTATACCTTGGGACAATGAAGCAGATGTTGGCATTTTTAGGGAAGATTTTGACCGGTTAAAAAAAATAGTCGAAGCTGAATTGCCAGGACATATTTTTTTTCAGACAAAAGAAACAGATCCGGCATATGAATCTGCATCCCTTTATATTGAAGCGAAGTTAAGGGATAAATATAGTAGGTATAAAGACTTTGAGAATAGATACCCTAAACACAAATGGCACAATGGTATTCAGGTCGATATTTTTATTTATGACCCGGTAATATTAGATGGGGTTCCTTGCTATATAAATGCGTTTGAAAAAACTTTTACTAGGTGCAAATCATATTTCTTACTTGAAGAAATCGAATTCTTAAAAGAGATTCAATTCGAAGGAGAAGAATTTTTTATTCCAATCGGATATGATAAGTATCTAGAAAGGAATTATGGCGATTATATGAAATTACCCCCAGAATCTGAACGAATTTTTGAACCTGCTGAAATTGACTTACCTTAAAGGTCCTAACCATTCAATCCTTAAATAAATTTATGATAGCTATCATTCTCGCCGCTGGTTCTGGCAGGCGCTTAAAAACTAATAAACCCAAAGGAATGCTTAACATTGGTAATAAACCGCTTATTGACTATTCCATCTCAAGCCTAAAACGAGTCGGGGTGCAAGAAATAATAATAGCTACTGGTTACGGTCTGAATTATTATGAAAGATATTTTTCAATGTCGGGTTTGAAGACAGAACTCACTTTTTGCCACAACCCTGAATTTGAAAACTCTGGGTCATTATATACGCTTTATTTAGTGCTACAATCGCTGAAAAAGTATCAAGACTTAGTTATACTTGATTCAGATATCTTATATAATGTAGATGAGTTTTCAGAATTTATGCAATCTCCTTTCAAGGATGCGGTTTTTGCAACTAATGTCCCTAAAGAGCGCTATGATGCCTGTTATATTGAATCTGATATATCTGACCACTTGGTAAAAATTACAAAGAACATTAATTACATCACCCCTAATAGCTTAAACGAATATTGGGAGCATATTGGTATTATAAAAACATCCGCGGAGTCAATCAAGGATATAATTGGATATGCAGAGAAAAAAATTGCTTTTGGTGGTTCGTTGGATCATGAATATGATTATGCGTTCGAAAGTATAAATCGACCTTATAAGGTAATTAAATTCAAAGATTATGTTTGGAGTGAAGCAGACGACGATACGCAGCTAAATCATATGTTAAATAATGTATATCCCAAACTTAATTTATATTAGTGATATTTTTAACAGAATTAGAAAGTCAATTTTATAGTAAATTCTCTGAACTAAAAAGTGCTTCAGGTAGCCATTCGCCCTCGATCCATCAATTGATCAGAAGTTTTCCCAATGTAAAGATTGATATTGATGCTTGTTACCTTTGCAATCCATATGCTTTTGATCTTTTTATGGATTATTTTGTAAATGCTGATATTGAAAAGTACATCAGATTTTACCCCGCACTAAACTCTGAAATTGCAAAGAATCTAAGTGTGTTCACAGGGATTCCATCTGAAAAAATTTTGGTAGGTAATGGGGCTATCGAGTTAATCAGTTCACTGTTTAGTCAGTTTAAGAAAAAGAAAATACTTATGGTTCTGCCTGCTTTTTCGGCTTATCAGGAACTGGCTGAAGATGACAATATCATTATTCCCTATTACTTGACAAAAGAGTATGATTTTAAACTTAATGTAGATGACTATCTTACCTTACTATTATATCACAAACCTGATGTAATTTTAATAATCAATCCCAATAACCCAACAGGAACATTAATTAAAAGGAATGATTTAATCCGCATTCATACTGAACTTACACCAAGTCAGCTTTTAATTGTAGACGAAAGCTTTATTCATTTTACTGCTGAGGAAGAAAGTATCGAGTTATATGCAACGGATTTTAACAATATTATAATTATACGTTCCTTATCAAAGGATTTTGGTATTGCTGGCGTAAGAATAGGCTATGCTGTTATGCCCGAAAATTACATCGTTAACTTACAGAAAACTGGTTATCTTTGGAATTCAAATGGTTTTGCTCAATTTTTTTCAGAGCTACTGACAAAAACTGAGTTTCAACGGAAATATGCAATTTCTCGCTTGTTATACCATCAATCAAAAAACGATTTTTTTGTAGCCCTTAGTGAATTGCCAAGATATAAGGTCTACCCATCAGAAGGTAACTTTTTCTTAATCGAAACGATGGAAGACCCCTCTTTTGTATTCACTAAATTGCTTTTTGAATTTGGAATTTACTGTAGACTTCTCAGTGATAAAGTCGGGTTGAAAGGTAATTTTATACGTATAGCAAGTAAAAATCAAAGTGATAACCATAAAATAATTCTCGCCTTAAAATCAATTGCTAATTTTTGATTATGATTTTTATTTCAGCACAACCAGATGACTTCTATTTCCTATGGCAACTGCAACTGCAACTGCACAATTTTAACAGACTGGGTATCCAACCAGAAAGCATTCATGTTCTTATCGCGCATCCTAAGGGTAGAGGTTTAAGTTCTTTTTTTAAAGAATTCATTGCAGTAAATAAACAAGCCTCATTTTATTCATATGTAGATGAGAGGGTCAGCAAAAGATATTTATCCTCTGTCAGGCCTCATATCCTTGCTAAACACTTCGAAGAAAATAAATATCTGGAGAAAGAAGATATCTTTTATCATGATTCTGACATTATATTTAAAAGGATCCCCGATTTTTCAGGTATGTTAAAAAATGAAACTTGGTATGCGGCAGATACACGTAGTTATACGGGAGTAACTTACATCAAACAGACCGCGAATGAAGAGGTTTTTCAACAGATGTGTGATCTAGTTGGCGTGAAAAGCAATTTGATTGAGGACAGCGATAAGGAGGCTGGAGGTGCTCAGTATCTTTTAAAAAATGTTCCAGCTTCTTTTTGGCAAAAATTAGAAATGGACTCTGAAAGGTTATTTGTCTTGTTAAGTACTTATAACTCCAGTTTCGGCTTTTGTGATAGCAAGAATAAAATACAGGCATGGTGTGCGGACATGTGGTGTCTTTGGTGGCAGGCAATCTTGATCGGTAAACAAATTGAGATACACCCAGAACTGGGTTTCAATTGGGCACACTCATCAATTTCACTTGAAAAGCGGAACAATATCATCCATTATACTGGGAGTCTATCAGATGGCAGCGAGAAACTGTTTCGTAAAAACAATTATAGCAATTGCAGTCCTTTTTACGATGATCTTGAGCAGATCGATCAGAATACCTCAAGCTATTCAGTAGTAAAAGAAATTAGAGATTATAATCGAAAACACTTAGCTGATCGGATTGATTTAAACGACACGAGTTTTTTAATTCCTGTACGCATCGATTCCCATGAAAGATTAGAAAATGTATATATAGTTTGTCGGTACTTACATCTGTATTTTGATTCTCATATTCTTTTGATTGAAGCTGATAACGCATCTAAGATAAATAGAGATCTGTTGCCTGAAAATGTCCGTTATCATTTCATCAGGGATGAAAATCCAACCTTTCATCGAACGAAATATAACAATATGTTAATTAAATTAGCAGCCACCCCCTATATTGCTCTTTATGATACGGATGTGGTTTTTCCGATATCACAGATAGTCTCGGCGGTGACTTCATTAAGGAAGAATGAATGCCAAATGGCTTATCCCTATGACGGACATTTTTTCGGTGTTGACATTTTGATGAAAGCGATGTTCTCTAAAATGCTTGACCCAAATATTTTTGATAACAATCTAGGTAAATTAAGTGCGGGAAGTGAACGGTCTTTTGGAGGTTGCGCTTTCTTAAATAAAACAGCATATGCATCCGCTGGGATGGAAAATGAATATTTGACAAGTTGGGGTCCTGATGATGTTGAACGTTGGAAACGGATGCTCTTATTAGGTTATAACATCAAACGCTTTAATGGCAATCTGTATCATTTGCCACATCCAAGAACAACAAATAGTGGATATTGCAATTCACAAGCACGTGTAAATTTAGTAAACGAATATCTAAAAGTGTGTTCTATGGAAAAACATCAATTGGAATTATATATTAAGACTTGGAAATGGAAGTAATACAATTTAGACCGTCTGAAAAAAAAATCAATTATGGATGAAATATCTACTTTAAGTTTGAATAATCTACCAAAAGTATTAAATCACGATCTAGGGCTTTATAATGGAAAAATGGGTGCATGTGTTGCATACTATATCAAGGGAGCCTCAAACAGCCGCTATAAAACCATGGCTGCAAAAATGTTTGATGAAATAATCGACAATATAGCAAATGTTGAATGTTACAGTTTTAGCGAGGGCTTATTGGGGATTGGTTGGGCTATAGAATGGTTAAATCAGAATAATTTTATTAAACTGGATACTGATGACTTTCTGGAGGATTTGGATGACGAGATCTATAAATTAATTATGTATAGCAAAGCTAGATCGATCGACCTTAATACTGGTACAGTAGGTCGGATATTGTATTTATACAAAAGAGTAACAGCACAGAATCCAAATCGGAATTTCTATCGTGATATATGTAATAAAGAATGTTTGGTGCTATTGATAGACGAATTGCACGAAAAACTTTTGACTGGGGATAATGCCCTATTAAATAAAAGACTTTCACTACAGCCAGAAAACATAAGTAACATTTCACAGGTTTTAATTATGTTATGCAAGCTAGTAGCTTTAAGATTGAACTATGATTTGGTTAAAGAAATGATTTGTAAAGTAACGTTGAAAATAGAAGAATTTTTAACAGAAGAAACAGTAAAAAATTATGATATTAATGTGATTAACCTGATTGGGGCTTGGCTTGAAGCAGGCGACATACTATTATGCGATGAATGGGTGGCTAAGTCATATTTAGCATACGACAAAATAAAGCACTTGATTTCACTTGAAGAGTGCAGCAGTCAGCAGTTATTTATATCCAGCTGTTTTCAGTCACAATACTGCACATATACAGAGAACGACGTTTTTAGTTGTTTGGCATTATTGACACGGAACAAAAAAACAAGCAGTAGTTTTGCAGAAGCATGGCTTGTAAAGTAGATTCCATAAATGATCGTTGTTTCCTTTAATGGTCAAGATCCTCCAATGCGTTTCGGGCCATGTCATTACATGTTACTGGATTTGCCCTTGTAGTTTCTCATCCAAAAAAGCTTGGTTAATGCTCTTCTGAATGAGATATTTACCTTTTTAGGGTAGGATTGAAACTTCCGTTGGTTATACAGGCAGGCAGGTGCCGTCAATTATTTGTCCCCGAATGTTTACGCAAGCGCATGTTCCTTCTGTATCGACTTGGAGACAAACACCGGATTGAGTAGGCTGTCCGGTAATCGGATCCCGACCTGCGCATGGAGCGGCTGAACAGTTATCGTTTGGCCCGGTATAAGGCACTCCGCCTCCTCCCATGACCTTTTTCATTTGCGTTCTAGTTAGTACCTCGGCACCAGTAAAGTTTGCTTTTTTAAGGTTTAGTTTTTTCATAATGTTTGATTAGTGGTGTGAATTATAAAATATTTGCTCTAAAAATTTATTCCGCAATACGGGATTTTTGCAACTTACATTGTATTGCTTGAAAAATATCATTCTTAATAAATTTTACTGCATTATCATCTAAGCTCAATTCGGATCCTTTTATCGAGTCATACCACTCAAAAATTTCTTTCTTCTCTGCCAATGAAGCTGTATTCGAATTGTATTTTTTCAAAAGACCCAATAAGATATCTCTTTCCATAACCTTTAAACTTATACCAAATATATCTAATTCTTTTTTGAAAAACAAACAGGTGAATTGTAATAAATTGCAAAGTTGTGTTGTTGAAAACACACTGTTAAAACCTGGCCTCCCACCAGATTATCACTTATGCAATACGTGAAGCGCTGTGAACTAAAAAGAGTTGATGACAAAGATTTTCTAAAGCTTCTATTTGAAAAATACCCACAAATGAAGAAATGAAAAAGTTAGTTAAAGCATTAAACCTAAAAGACTAAAAAGGATAGCAAACTGAAAATCTGAATTGAAGCCGTGTTTTAAACAATTTGCTAAAAACCTTTTAAAAGTCTATGATGCAGTAAATAACGCAGTGACAACCAATATAAGGAATGGGCAGGTTGAAGGGCAGGTCAATCATATTAAAGAAGATGTACGGCAAGGGAGGGTTTCAGCTGCTACGAAAATGGTACTTGCAAAATCAGCATAATTCACCAAAAGTGACGGAGAACCAGTATGGGTCGGAACATCCACAACTTTCAATCACAGCCGTCGACTCAGTAGAGCACATAAAGGCTTTATCTTTTGCTACTTGCAGAATATTTTGAGACAGGTGATAGTGGGGAGTTACCGGACTTCACCCGCTGAGGGTAAAGAACTCTTGTTAGCAGGTATATAGGTTGTTGTATATTAATGTATGATGAGAACAAGCAATGACCAAAAGCTTATTTGAAAGAGAACCTGATGTTTAGGATGAGCGTGACCGCGACCGATCCTTGATCTAGTGTTTTGAATTAATAACTTATCAATGATCAGGAACGGCTAAACCTCGATGGATTCGTCGAAACCAGTTACTTTGAGGAAATCCGCTTTTTTTACCCGAACCGAACCGAGCATATCCCTCGGCGGGTTGTATTTTTCATCTCTTGGGGAAATGGTATGGATATAGGACGATATTTGTCTTTTTACAAATTTAGCATTAGCTTAATCTGCAAAACCCACGCCTACCAGATAATCCGCATTAACGTTGCAAATGGTATCTCCCGAAGCAAGTGATAGCTCAACATTTCGAGCATGACTAGGCGTGCATTATGTAGGGCAGTTACCCTGACATAACTTAATCTGCGAGATGATAACTTTTTTTGAAAGTAGTTTTTATCCAATCGCCTGTTCGGTAGGATAAATTATAATCCAAAACCCGGAATACAAGTTTTTGGTAGGAAGAATTATTAGCGATATTATTGATAAGGTTTTTTGTAAATAATGAAGCCTGTTCATCGTGATGGTGCAAAAGGTGATAGCAAATTCCCGTTTTATAGCCATCAATAAAGAATAGCAATAGGTACATGAATATACCTGTGCTTATCAGAAATTATAAATTATTTTTGTTTGAAAACGTGTCTCTTAACTTTCCCCATTGGTTCCAATGGGTTGATATCATATATCCGATGACTCTTCCATTAGGATTTTCCAATCTAAATGTAGGCTCACCAAAAACATCAGTCATTTTCCCTCCTCCCTTATAGCCATCCATTAATTTTAGTTCAGATAATAGACAAGAAAAAGATTTTTCCCCTAACGTCTCAATTTTCAATTCTTTATTGTCACTGAAGGAGAATTCTTTTACAAAAAGTCCAATTGCTGAATTCTTTTTATACGTTCGGTAAATAAACGCATAACACCCAAAGATAAAGACAACAATTGAGGAGAAAAGAAACTGAGGCTTTATCACATTGCTAAAAAAGTTACTCTTGAACATAACAAATATAATTGGTAGAGCAATAGTAAATATTGTTGCTTTTATGACATCTATCTTTCCGTCTACTATTTTTTGATTAAGGAACTCCAGCCCTTCTTCATTCATCTTGTACTCCATCATTAAGTCTAACTGTCAATATAAATGTTCGTAAAGGATGTTTGCAACGTTCCAAAGCGTATCACTCCCCTCCAAAACAAAATAGGTCCGCAATGCACCCTTACTTGTAGAAAATGTTGCCCATGCCGCTGACGCACTACCATATGCACCGGCATGGAGCGCAGCAGTCATACCATCGTTTGTAACTCACCCCATTTTGTCCTCAGGGCTATAAAAGCACCAATAACTCCACTAATTTTGGTTAGATCATTACTGTTCATTGCTAATCCCATTCCTGACAATCCATTAGCAACCATGCAATATGAAACAGCCGATGACAGGCATGTGGTTTGAATTGCCGTGTATACTCCAAAAGCCGTCTCACCTAATCCAAAAAATATTAGCTAGATAATCAAGATGAAACCCAGTATTGACTTTGGTAACGCCATTATGTACTCTTACTCCTGCCCCGCCCTCAAATTCACCACTGCCGCGAAGGATTAGCATCTTGGGATCCGTAGCCTGAAAATCCACCTTGCTCGGATCCGCACATGTGATGCAGGCAGGTGAGTAAATAATTCGTATATCCGCCATCACTTGCCTGACCAGTTACCACCATAATGTCAAGCGATTGAATTGCCGTCCAGGTATTTGATCCTGCCTCTAGATAGTAAAAGTCACATTGATTATCTAATCCGCATTCGATTCGGTATCGTCTTTAATGGACCTTTTTCCTTCAAGACTGATAGCCTTAAAACTTACGATAGCTGATCGAACGTTAATTATAGTTTTTTCATATTCATGTTTAAGAGAAAATTTATGAAAGGTATAATAATCATTTAGAATATAAAAAAATAGACAAAAAAGGTAGTTGGAAATCTTATCGATAATTATATTTAATTTTAAATTTGATATAATTAAAGACAAAAGTTACTTTAGGAAAAATATAGCTAAATATGTCTTTTAAAAGGTTCCCGCATGACAGGCAATTAGATGTGATGGAATGTGGGCCTTCGTGGCTTAAAATGATTGCCCAGCATTTCTGCAAAATCTATTGCCTCCGATATTTCAGAGATAAGTTTGGAATTACGAAAGAAGGAGTCTCATATGATAAGGTGCTAGGTAGGAAAAGGCAGCTGGGGTAACTGAGCAGCCCCGGCACCATTGTCCGTAACACCTTCTATTACCTCTGGCAATTATCAGGCTACCGTAAACGTTCAGGTGATTATTGATAGAGCATTTTGAGCTACATTCGGTATGTCCGATACAACAGACCCATTTGCAGAGTCGGTAATTGATGCGACAGGCAAAAATCTTTATATTAAGGAAAAGTAATGCTGCCAGCGAACTTCCGTTCAAACTCAGCTATTAAATTCAGAGTAAACATCAGTGCGGCAACAAATGCCGGACGAGGAAATCTAAATAGAAACATGAGTCAACTTCTCCAATTACGGATCATTCAATCTAAAATATGTTCAAAAGTAAAATAGCCGGTTTTTTTATCTTAATTTCTTTGTGGTCGATTGTCGCTTGTAACAATAGAAATGATGAAAGAAAAGTGAATTTGCAAGCAAGGGAATTGAACGACTCCGCTTCGCGGATATACTTTAAAGTCATCGGCCTTTTATACCCAAAGGACTCTTTGAAACGATCCATAGCGCTGTTTGAGAAGGCGATCCAGAAAGATTCGGATTACAGGCTTGCTTATCATAATCTTTGGAGTTGTCTGAACTATACTGGTCAGTATGCAGAATCCGAAGAGCTTTGTTCAAAATGGATCAGGCGTCATCCTGGAGACGGAGATTTTTTAATTAAAAGAGGCATACTCAGAGATGTTCTCGGTAAAGAAAAGCTTGCTAAATCTGACTATGATGCTGTTTATAACTTAATTAGCAAAGACCCTCTTCCCTTGATCAGTCCGCAACTGGATCCAGAGTCTATACAAAAAGTTACATCAAGAGCTTACAACCTGATAATCATCACCGGGCATAAGTCAGAAGCAATGAAAATCATGGAAAGCCTTAAAGAAAGTTTTCCCAATAAACCACAAATTAACGCCGCTTATGAGAATATTGTTCACCTTGACCGTAGTCAATATCTACTCGACCTGCTTTAGAAGATAAACAATAACTAACAATTGGAGTGACAGGATTGCTGAGGAGCTATTTTTACTAGTATACTGATGACAGTCATGGATATCTTACTGTCTTTGCTAGACCTGCGTAAATCACAGTTCGCCTGGAGATAATTCAAAATAAAATAGCAGTGGCAGTGGTTTTGCAAGTAGCACTGGCTCTTTTGGAAATCCAAATTATGGTGGAGAAGAGCATAATGGCTGTGGAGAGACGCCGGTTAATCCTGACGGGCACAACATAGAAGCCCAGACACTCTTAAAGGAAAATTACCTTCACCTGGCAAGGTTATGTTTATAGCTCACGATCTGGCAAGTCTTCTTCCTGTAGATCAGGCCTTTCATAAAGCAAATGTTACATCGATGGTAGTGACGAAAATGGAAACTATCTCGTCAGGGGAAAGAATTCGCCTGCTTTTAGCCGAATACACCTACCAAATATCTCAGTTGATGTTACAATGATCCCTATAATGATCAAATATCCAGAATAGTTGCCGCCGGTGCTTTGTTCCTTAAGAAATTTGAAACTTTTCTTTACCTATAGAAAACTGATCCAAACTAAATAACTACTTTCAAACCATTAAAACCAAATAGAATATGCAACTGGCATTGCAGACTGCCCGCAATAATTCGTACGAAATTTAGATCTTAATTATAATATTGATGAAAATTTTTTTTTAATCATAGGTTGTCCCCATTGATACTATTGTTGGGCAATCAAGAACCATTAAGCAAAGTAGCAACAATGAAGACCCCAACAGCAATGGAGTATAAAAAAATACGAGGCATCGGCCCTCGACACGCTTGTTTTAAGAGAGGCGCTATGACAGCCGGGTTGAGAAACCATTTTAGATTAGGAAATATATTCTCTGGATTCGAGGATAAAATGTCAACTGCCAATTCGAATCTAAGAAGGATATTGGAAAGCATGTACGATAATCCTGAATCAAGTAAACGCAATAATGAAGTTGTCAGCTGACATCGTGCAATATAAAAACGCAAAATTTGTCGTTAAGAAATCGTTCATCAAAGATGAGGGGGGGATATCACTTTATAAGTCGAGCAAAAAACGGGAATGGTTTCATAGAATCAATTTGATTCAAAAAGGCTGATGAAATAAGGGCAAAAAGATATGGGATGAATTTTTTAAACAGTTTTAAATTTAAATAAAAATTGCATTCAAAATGAAGCAACTTAGATGGATTCGATAGATTAACTTAACCCAAGTTTGTATTAGAGCTAATTTGAAACGTTTTATTTTGAAAAATCCTAGTCTGATATTGATCTTGTATTTTAATAAAAGAACCTTTACGCATAACACATATGACACACTATAAAAACCAGAAGAAATTGTACTAGAATTAGCGTTGGAAAATTGACTTTTGGAAACATGACAATGATGAAAATTCTATTTTGCAAAGTGACCTTAAAGCAAGTGAAGAGCTTAAAAATCTCATTAGCCGTTATTAACTAGATAGATCGACTGTTTGTAATTGACGGATTTCAGTACCAATGGTGTGTTTGTTTGCCGTTAGAAGTTGAAAAATTAATCACACCGAATTGATCGGTAAACCTATGGGTCTTGAGAGGACTAGCTCTTCAATCTGAGGAGGTCTATTTGTTTATACATAGAAAAGCTCTACTATAATATAACAAAGCCTTGAATTGTTCTCGATCAGCGAAACAAGGAATTTTTAATCATTTCAAGCACTGTGCTAAAATCAGTGACAAGCACTGCGAAAGACAAAATCGGAGCAACTATTGGCCACGTTCAGACATGCAGTTCCGGAACAGGCGTATATCCTATTGCTCATGGAATATCAGGTAAAACCTATCGAACAATATTTTGTTGATTTGGTGAACCATAAAAAACGATTGCTTATAAATGATCGCAAGATATGAGGAAAAAGGCTGGCAAATTATTACCCAGCGGGCGCACGGGCTGCTCGCCGGGCAAATATGCGCCAGGTGGAGGCTCGCGGACCGACCTGAAAAATGGGTGGAGACCATCATCGCCACAGCTGAACATGATGATGTTTTCAATGAATTTGAACGCAATCCCCTGATCGATGATAACGGAGCGCCGATCAATTTCAAACAGACCAGATTTGACCTGGACTGCTCGACTAGATTGATGGACATGGCAACAACCAAGAGCCGGTTTATAGCTTTGCTCATAGCCCGGCACATCTGCTTTGTCCATGGAAGCGATCCATTGGCCAAAAAGTTTATTACAGATCTAAAAAAGCAAGAGCGGCAATGGCTCAAGGATGCGGGAATCACAAAAAAATCAATTGACATGACCTATGCGCTTCTGGAATTTTGCGATGCCCTTTCATTGCTAATCTGTCAGTCGCAGATCCCGCCAGAGGGCCGGCGGGTAGAAATCAGCTCCGGACCGGACGGAATTTCTTATTTCCTCTACCAAAAAGAAGCAGCGATCATTGTGGAGCCCTGGCCTTTTGAAGCAGAGCGTTTTTCAGTCAGTTATGAAATCAGAACGATAAAACAGCTCAGGTTTGGAAGTGATGAAGAGTTCAGATTACAATTGAAAGCTTCAGCTATTGAGAACAATAATCAGGTAATTTCGCGATCATAGCGAAACAAAAAACAGCCAAAAATGGGGAAATCTTTACATTTTTCACGGGACTTTATACAGCAGTTTACAACTAGGCGGTCCATTCAATAATGTTACATATAGGATAATGATTCTACGCCGATAATATCGAACTTATAGGAAAACCTTACTGATGAAAATTATCGATACGCCCTCAAACAATCCCGGAGATGTAAACAAAAGAAAGCATGAACTCCAGGGAAGCCTGGGCGTCTTTAAACTACTGGCCAGTCATCTCTCGAAGGAGAGTGAGCTCGATGAGCGTACTTTGAAAATATTGGAAATGCTGATTTAATTGCTTGAGAGATCGCTGGAGCTGAACGACAGTAAAGACAGATGACCACTAGATAACTGATCTCTTCTGCATGTAAGCAATTACGTGCCCCGAGTCTTCCGTCAAAGCTGAATTTTTGAAAATGATATTGTACTATATTGAAATCTTTCCAGATTACACGAATGACGAATCGGGAATTTCGGCCACATCTAATTGCCTATGTACTCAAAAAGTTTCAAAACGAAGCCTGTGTAAACTGTTGAACTATTTTGCCCAATCGACTGGACTGAAATGCGCTTTCTAACAACCGGGCACTAGATGCTTCATAAGGTTGTTATGGGCGTGCACATGTGAAACAAATCAGTGGCGCACAAACAATATTAATAAATACATCACATATCCTTTAGATACAATATATGAACAATTGATATCGAAATACCTGTAGTGCATAAACCTTTACCGTTACAAAGCGTACGGATAGATTAATAAGCTCGCAGCAGTCTAAACAGTTTCCTCAAAAATGAAGTGAAGATCAATACTTATGAACCGTTTGCTATTTTTACTCTATTTAATTTTCAATATTTTCATAGGCGATGCCCTCTTTGCGCAGGAACTTTACGAAATTTGGGGAACTGTTACGGATGAAAACAATCAACCTTTGCAGGGGGCAACGGTATTTATCAGTGGTTCACAGAAGATTACTGCAACAGGTGTCACCGGTCACTTCGCATTTGCTGAGTTACAGCCCGGAAATTATTTAATCTCAACCAGGATGCTTGGCTATAACAGTCCCTCAATAGACGTTACCTTACGTAATAAATCCCTCAGGCTATTGATAAAACTACAAGCAAAATCCATGATACTTGACGAAGTCTACATCCGGGGAGACAAAAATCGGGAGCGCTACATGAGCATATTCAGTGATCAGTTTTTGGGCAAATCGGCAGATATGGAAGAATGTTTCATAGTGAATCCGGAAATTATTTCCCTAACCGGTAAGGAACCTGATCTCCATAACCTGACTTTAAAAGCGGAAGCTGATGATTTGATCGTAATCGAAAATCGTATATTAGGTTACCGGATAAAATATCTTTTACGTGCATTTGAATATAGTTCCAAAAACAGTATCACTTCTTACGATGGTGAGACTACTTTTGAGGAAATAGAAGGAACTAAGGAGCAAAAAAGAACGTGGGAGGAAAACAGGCTTAAAGCATATGAAGGCTCGCTAATGCATTTTCTAAGGTCTGTGTACAGCAACACGCTTTTGGAAGAAGGGTTTATTGCGAACCAGATGGTCAAGAGCAGTAACATATTCGATCGGCGCGCTTACATGATCCCTACCCCTGTTAAACTGAGTAAATTTGTTGCAAGACTTGACAGCTCCTTTGTCTCCTACAAATTTAACGCCCTAAATATCATCTATAAGCCTAAAAAAGCAGCCCGGTTGCAAAAACAGCTGCCCGAACAAGTGGAGATCGACCTTAAGATCTTAAAGGATAAAATGCCAAATGATATAGGGTTCCCTCCCGTGGATCCGGAAGGAAAAAGTTCGCAATTATTATTATACTTAAACGAAGCACTGATTGATCAGAGAGGTAGTGTTTACACCGGTTACAAAACGTTTCTAATCAGAGGATATTGGTCTAAAAAACGCCTGGCCGACCAGCTGCCATTTGAATACCGCCCTTCAGAAGTTCGTATCCAGTAGTGAGAGTATCGTCTACTTACCAGAAGCCTCCCTGGTTCAAAATTTACACTGGAAAGTTAAAAGAGAAATTAAGAAAGGCATGATTCTTGTATCACTATGAGAGTTAAGCCCAAACTAATATATCGATTAACCTCATATTGATCTGTTTTCGCATGAATTCACAGTATAACCTTCATTACGCATAACCTGAAAACCCTTAATCTAATAATTTCGGGTTCCGATAGAAGTTGGGAGCTGCACGGAAGATGTAGATCACGATATCCTAGTGCCAGAAACACAGTATGAGATCGAGATTCCCCGACGATCCCTTTATATTATGCAGGACGATGCCCGTAGCAAATTCACACATGGCATACCACCACGGAAGAAAGACAATATTAATGGCATCATAATAAAAAGGGATAGAAGGGTTTCAATTACTTACCGAAAGGTTAAGCCAGATAAGGTGCACCAAATCAATCCTACAGGAAAAGTAGCAACAATTTTGAGGGGAAAATATAATTTGAACCGTATATAAAAGAGTGGCAGCTCAATGACAGGATATCACAACAGACAACAAAAAGATGTCAATATAGTTATTGAAATCCGTCTGCTTAAAATAGCGGCGATTACGCTGAGAAGCAATACAACGCCGCTGGTGTACTCAAGATGGATAAACCTGTTCACTGGGGCGATTATTCTCTCGATGGGAGTTTTTTCGGTAACTTTCATATAAGGGATGGATGTTTGGTAAAATTAGAAAAATAATCTTCGATAGGCGGATTTGTTAAAAAATGTGTCAGCATGGTTCCAAAAAGAACCATGTGGCAAACCATGATCTCAGGAAACAGGAAGGACATCAATGTTTACATGACATTAAAAGGAACAAGTAACCATGTTTTATACTCCATTTTGCGGATATCTTACTTATTTATGTGATCAGGCTATGGTATGATGTCCCTGTTTTTGTATCTTTAAAAAGAACCCTTAAAAGATGAATCAGTATATTCTATTAATGCTAATCGCGGGAATTGCTAGTATTGGCATGGCGTTTATTCCTTCGATGGCCAAGAAAATTGGCATATCCTATTCTATTATCTACGTGGGTGTTGGCGTGTTAATTTACCTGATATGGCCGAAAGAGCTGCCCGATCCGCTTCCACAAAAAGATAACAGTCTTGTGCTTCACCTCACAGAGCTGATTGTTGTCATCTCTTTGATGGGGACGGGCATCAAGATTGACAGAAGTTTCTCGCTCAAGAAATGGTCTACGCCGCTCAGGTTGATTCTTATAGCCATGATCCTGGCCATATTAATTTCTGCATTGCTGGGCGTTTTTGTCTTGGGACTTACCCTCTCGGCTGCGCTGTTGCTTGCCGCAGTTCTTGCGCCGACAGATCCAGTCCTTGCTGCCGATGTACAGGTGGGGCCACCCAATGAACGCGGTAAATCTGAGCCCCGATTTGCACTTACCTCGGAGGCGGGACTAAATGACGGAATGGCATTTCCATTTACATGGCTAGCCATTGTAGTGGCTTCCCAAGGGATTAGCACTTCTTCAATGTGGCATTGGACATGGTATTACCTTTTCTATAAGATTTCAGCAGGCCTGGTTATAGGCTGGCTTTGCGGCAAGGTGGTGGGATATTTGGTGTTCTCTATTTCTGAAAAATACCGTTTGTTAAAGGCAACTGACGGTTTTCTTGCTATTTCCCTTACGCTTTTTACCTACGCGATCACTGAATCATTTCATGCTTACGGGTTTATTGCGGTCTTCGTTGCGGGGCTGACATTAAGGCATTATGAGAAAGGCCATGAGTATCATCAACAACTCCATTCCTTCACCGATCAAATGGAACGGATGCTTCTGGCGGTACTGCTGATTTTTTTTGGTGGTTCTTTGGTTGGTGGAGTGCTTGCTCCCCTGACCTTTAAAATGGCGCTAGTATCAGTGGCATTTGTGGTCCTGGTGCGGCCTTTCGCGTCCTACTTGTCTCTATTAGGAAGTTCAACCCCTTTAAAGGAAAAACTTGCGATCAGTTTTTTAGGCATTCGCGGTATGGGTTCGATATATTACCTCGCCTTTGCTTTCAGCCAGGCAACATTCGATCAGCAGGATGTGCTATGGCCAGTTGTATCCTTTACCATTTTGACATCCATCCTTCTTCATGGCGTGACCGCAACAACTATAATGGCAGGTCTTAGCAGCAAAAAGAATAACTGATAGCCTGATGTGGCAAAGAAATTCTCGTGGTACTTATGAAACTTGATGTATAAGCTTTTAGTGATGAATCTTCAAAATGCTGAATGCTTCTAAACAATATTTGCTTTCTGGTGGGAATGGTCAGGTTCCCTTAAAGCCTAGTTCTATATCCTGATACATCTTTGATCGCCTTATTTCGTCAAGCATTTTATCAAAAACCGGCCTGGCTGTCTGCGTCCAAAGTAGTAAAAGAATATGATGCAGTTCCATGGTTAGCAGCCGATCATGCTTTCCATAGTCCCATATAGGATAAATGCATTCGGCAAAAATCTCTTCAAAAGTTCTTTCCTTGACGAAGATCCTGGACACGTTGTCTCGATCAACGATTGCATGTTTCGGGTAGTATTCACTTCGAAATTTTAGTAGATGACCAAGTGCCTGTAGACTTAAAATCGCTGTTCCAGGATCATTAATACCTGGACTGAGTGCTTTCACGGCCACTTCCATCAACTGCCTGAAACCATAATAATAATTGGTATCAATATTTTGTCCGCCATGTATATTAATCATGCCGGTGATTTCCTTACGAAGTTCTTCAGAAATCCCATCCTTGTTCCACACTGATAAAATGGGTGTATTTTTTATGATCATTGTACCAATTGGCCATTCAATATGAACGACAAGGTTTTCTCGTGAGCATAATGCGAGCAGGGGCTTTTCCATGCAGCC
Source organism: Pedobacter endophyticus (assembly GCF_015679185.1). Lineage (NCBI taxonomy): Bacteria > Pseudomonadati > Bacteroidota > Sphingobacteriia > Sphingobacteriales > Sphingobacteriaceae > Pedobacter > Pedobacter endophyticus. Next base: position 4,408,641 of record NZ_CP064939.1, on the reverse strand, counting down.
CTGATAGATTCCAGAATTGCTGGCATGTACAACCGTACCTGATAATTGATGAGAGGGTGGTTCGCGAACATCCGAAATGACGCATTTCTTCTCAAGACTTTTCTGTGTATCGTTGAAAATTTTATGGATTATGGTTTCATATTTTACCGACTGGGTAACATAGTGAAGAAAATATATGAAAAGGAAAATATCGATTACTGTAAAAGAGATTAACAGATAGGTACTGATGGCAGGCACATATACACCAGAGTCAACATCGCGGATGGTACTGAGGAGGAATAACGCATAAACAATAGTACCGATGTAAAAGCCCAGAACAATCTGCTGAAAGCGGTTACCAATAAGCTTTTCGAGTATCCTGTTACTCATTTGTGAGGCGGCCTGATTTAACAGTATCATCACCATACTAAAGCTGAATACGGTCAACGAAATGATCCCGCCGGTAATTGTCGAGATAATGCTCCTGGCAGTACTTGCATCTTTAAGGGTAAGCCAATGGGAATTTGACTTAATGGCCTTTCCGGATTCGGAATAATCAAACTCGACCATGAATACCGATAAAAATAAGAACAGCAAGGCAACAACTGCCGGGATAAAGGCAATACTGCTGATTGTTTTGGAATATACGATATCCATTGACTTAAGCGTATTCTGGATCAGGAGTTTTACTTTCATTCACTATTTTTTATTTATGAGCTTTCATAAGCGCTAACAGATACGCCGATAATCTATTTGATCTGCTTCAGATTGCTTCACTTAAAGCAATTGATGCGAACCAACATACGAATCCGTGTTATGTCTCAATATTTACCTCTTGGTTAGCTCAATTGGTCCGATTTAGAAACCAAAAATTGGTTGTACGATACCCGATTTAAGTTTTGGTGAGAAAGAGCTTTTTAAGCCGAAGCTTTTCACTAAATTTAGTCGGATTGTTGTATTCAAATACCAAAATAACAATTTTTTCTTCAAACCACAAATCTGAGCCTCAATAACTCAATGAAGAATTGCCCAAATCCACCATCAAACTCAGTAGTAACAAATTACTAAGATAGAATTTACGTGGTTTTCCTTTTCCGATATTGCTTTTTAGGTTTATTTTTATAAGTCTTTTCGAAATTAACAGCCGCTTCGCACTGTTGAAACGTTGTTATCCCGGAGGCCGCTCAGATCGCTTCTGGAATTTTGTGATGCTTTTTTCACTGCTGATCTGTCAGTCGCAGATCCCGCCGGCGGGCCGGCGGGTGGAGATCAGCTCCGGACCGGACGGAACTTCCTATTTCCTCCACCAAAAAGAAGCAGCGATCATTGTGGAGCTCTGGCCTTTTGAAGCAGAGCGTTTTTCAGTCAGTTATGAAATCAGAACGATAAAACAGCTCGGGTTTGGAAGTGACGAAGAATTCAGGTCACAACTGAAAGCTTCAGCTGTTGAAAACAATAATCAGGTAATTTCGCGTGCATAGTGAAACAAATAGCCGTGTTAGATATTTTATAAACAAGGCAGGGTGAAATTATAAATGAAGATATTAGAAGCAATTTTTTCCTATTGTAAATATCGAGGACTTTTATGAAGTTGTGGTTTCATGTAAATCGCAAAATTAAGAGCAAAATATATTATATGTTCATGATTTGCGACCTTTTTATTTGAATATCTTTATTTGTTTTAAATTTATTCCAGCACTTTCGATATAGATTTCATTGATGCCCTTCAAGTCCGTAATTCCAACACCACCACTAGGATGTAAGTCTACATTATCTCCGGTTCTGATTTTATAATTGAAATCATTTATGTTGGAAACTCGTTTCATCTCGCATTGAACCTGTATCACATGTTGAAATTTCTGATCGGCGTGAAAAGGAACAAACCTGCCGCCAATTACCCCCATAGCTTCATCAATCACTTGCAAATTTGCTTCACCAATTGCTATCTCGTCTATAACTATGATACATATCATCACTGCAATATAACAACATTCAAAATTTTTCGTTTTTTGAGACAGAATTTTCTCCGTAAATTTTTTGGCCTATCATAAATCCACCTTGATTTGATAAATAGTATTAAACTAACTAACTCCCATTAACTGCCTCAAAAGAATTCAAGATAACTTGTAATTTGTGATTAATAAGATAAACCTGGTTCATGCGCTTGTAAGACATAATAGAATGCTTTGTAAGTAAAATTATGAGATCAGAAACTTGTGATAAGCAATTTTGTGCTAAGTTTTGCTAATCCATTTTTTAGGTTTGGCACCCATGTGCTCTTCAAATAACCTTCCAAAATGGCTAAGGTTAGTGAACCCAACATAATAACCCGTCTCGGAAACAGAAAGTCGCTCTTCTTTTAATAGTCTTGCTGCTTCCTGCATTCGAAGATGTTGAAAGTAAGGATATAGGCCTTTACCAAATACCTGTGTGAAAAGCTTTCTCAATTTTAATTCGTTCATTCCTGATAGTTTGGCTAGCTCTTTTGCTGGTAATGCTTTGTCTAAAGATGCTGCAATTGCGTTTCTTACTCGGTAAATGGCCTCAATATCCCTGGTAGTCATATGTAGATGGGAAATAGACTCTCTTTGCGAAAGGTTTCTAAACAAAAAATAAAGCAACTCTAATGACTTCAGGCGATAATAAAAGTCCGGTAAAGAAACCGCAGCGGAAGAATTCACAACTTCGTCTACCAGTGCCGCAATTTCCGGAGACATAAACTCGTCGATCCAGAATGTCTTTTCTAAATTAAAAAGATAGCTGAATTTTGTTTGTTCCGTTCCAAGGAACTGCTTTAGGTAAGCTGTCTCTACGAGAATTGTAATCTGCTCGATATGCACTTGCTTCGAAAACTTAACCTCGCTATCCAGGTGTAAGGGAATTATACGAACGTGGGCGCGTTCCCGATCCCAGTTGGTGGCCGGGCACATCACTCCACGATCCTCGTTTCTGCCGTTAAAGACGTTCTGAAAAGAAATGAGCAACCCGCTTTTTATTATAGTAATGGGTTTTCGACGGTAAGAAAATTCTTTTTCAGATAACAGTGAACGGATCATAACCATCATTTCCGGCAGTAAGTCGACTACTTTAATGTTATGAAATTTAAGTAAAGCTATCTCACCTTGTTTCTCCGTAATGGGTGTTCCCATTTTCGCAGCCAATTGAACCATCGTCCGTTTATTAATTTCCTGCGTCATAGTTTTGGACTATTATTACTAGTTAATGGGTTATTTTATACACAAAAGTGCGTATAATTTTACAGCATTAAAAAAAGACATCATTAATATGAAAAAGCGAATTATTATTTCAGGTGGCGGTATTGCCGGCATAACCGCTGCAAAACTTTTAGCGGATCAAGGTCACCAGATAACAGTGATAGACAAAGCAAGTCAATTTAATAATGCAGGCTTTTTGGTCTCGCTTAAAAGTTTTGGCGTAAAAATAATGGATGAGATTGGCCTTACTGGTAATCTTGTTAAAGAGTCTACACCTTCTGAATTTATGCATTGGCTTGATTCCAGTGGCAATATGATTCGAAATATAAGTTACGAGAAGGTAAATCAGAACACCAATCAGTCTATCCTGATCACGCGGGGCGGTCTTCATCAAGTGATATACAATAATGTCAAGAGCGCTATAAACATTATATTCGGTACGACAATTACCGAACTGCAACAAAGGGGACACAAAGTTATCGTCACACTTTCTAATGGAAAGGTAATAGACGCTGATCTTGTGGTAGTATCTGAAGGACTGCGCTCTTCTACGAGAACAAAATATTTTGGCGAAAGTCAACTGGAAGATTTCAATCTGCTGTATATGGGTGGCAGACTAAAAGAAAAGCATCCATATACTGTGGGAACGGTCAAAACATACCTGGATATTAACAAGATGCTTTCCATTTATCCGGTTAGTAATGAAGAGGTAGCAATTCAATGCTATATCTATAATGTTGATGAATTAGCTAACATACATTCCAATGCGAAACAACTTTTAAAGAAAACGTTTGAAAATTACAACTCAGAAGTACAGCATTTAATTGACGGTTTCTTAAAGGAAGGTCTTATGTTCGTTGATAAAATGGGGATGGTACATGCCCCAAACCTGGTGAAGGGACATGTGGTTTTATTGGGAGACGCAGGCTATTGTCCCACCGCTTTGTCAGGCATGGGAGCCTCACTGTCCATATATGGAGCAAAAGCGTTGTCACATTTTCTTGCTAGGTCGCCAGATGATCTTGCGGTTTCACTTGAAAACTACAATGCATTGATGCAACCGATCATAAAAAAGTTCCAAGCCAATGCAAGAAATAATGCGCAATCTTTTATACCTAGAAATGAAGCTGACTTAATTCGGTTCACCAGATTATTTAGTGCCGCCTCTGATGCCGAGGTGAGCAAGATGATGACTGAGCAGCTTGTCCTCACGGAAGATCAGATTAAATTTACCCTTAATTTAAATAACAATGAAATTTAGGAAGATTATATCTATTGTATAGGGGTAGGTGCAATCGGGCTGCTCAGCTCAATTTTTGCCGTTTTACAGGGGAAACTTTACCCCCAAGCAAATGAAATGTTCAGTCACCCGTTGCTAAGTAATCCAGAGGTAATGCAAGTTTTAGTAAAATTAGCCTGCATCTATATAAGTTGCATAATCGGTGGGGTGCTCACAACGAGCTTAAGTGGCAATCTTAAAGAAAGTCTCATTGTCGGGATACTTATCATGATTATTATCGGGTGGCTTTGGTTTAATGCAATATATCCTACATGGTTTTGGCCATTATTGATTGCTGGTATCATTCCATTTGTAATAATAGGATATAAGATCAAACGCTCATTCAGTTCTAATAGATAACACTATTCGAAGGCATCTTTTTAATCGAAGCGGCCTTTAAGTATTGCACCCATTCAGCCTGCAACTCACGATCCAGTAAATATTCCAAATCGATAAACTGTATGTCAATGGCTATACTGGAGAGTTTATCAATAATAAAGTTTTTACTAGGAAAATTCTTTAATACTAAGTGCGTTGTACCATTTTCAAGTCTCCTAGACTGGTAGGTGTTTCCGAAATTGTCAGTGCTATTGATTTGAATACTACTGCCTGTTACAACTTTGTTATCCATAAATACGAGCAATCCGTCCTGAGACAGAATTTTATTAATGGTTGCAAGAAATCTATCGAGATCTTGAAGTAAAATATGACTCCAGATAAAACGCCAAATAGACCTTCAAACCCTTGTTTGGTTTCTATGTTGAAAAGGTCCGCAACCGCAAATATCACATCTTTGCCAAGATGTTTCTGCCGTGCAATTTCGATAACGGCTTCATTAACATCAGACGCATAGATCGACTTTGCGGTTTTTGCGATTTTGTCTGTCCAATATTCTGTTCCACAAAGCGATTTCAAGAAAGTCCTTTCTACTGAATAGGTTTTGTAAAATGCTTTCCGCGGAATACAAATCGGTTTGTCGCTTTGGTATAGTATAAATATGCTCGTATTCCTGCGCCCTTTCCTTATTGTATTGGACTAAATCTTAATTTATATAAACATAGCTTTCCGAAAAATTGATGTAAACTGATAAAAACTTCGAGACTAATGATATCTACAAACATTCTGATAATGGGAAGAAAAATGAATAAGGATTTTATAGATTTAATTTTTTATAATACATATTTAAAAATGAGCTCTTAATTTATGAAATTAAAACATCTAATTTTAACCTGCTTCTTCATCTCTTATGCAATCACAAGTTGTAAAAAACAGGAAGCTGTGCAATCGCCCGAAGTGGCAAAAACCCAAAAATTGGTTTCCAACACCAATAACCCTTATTCAATAAGCAATATGCGAAAGGCTTTTGCAAGAATTCTTAGTGGAGACGTAAAGTTAATTAACAATAAAGCTACTAAGTTTGCTAGAGGAAAAATAATGTTTGGTGGAGGCAATCAACGACTAGCTATTAAAAAGACAATGACAGTAGAGGAAAGCTACGTCATCGCCGAAAGTGGAATTAATGTTTCCCATTATTACATCAAGTTTAAGCCTAGGAATAATTCGGATATGGACAAACTTAAAGCTGATAGGAGCCTAATTATTTATCCTTTTCCACTCGATACAGAAATTGCTCCATACAAAGGCAATTATCGTGATCCAGCGGTTCCGCTAGGAATCCCCACTTACCAATATGCATCTGTACCAGTAGGTTATCATTTTCCAGATGTTCCCTATGAAAAGTTGGCGGATCTGTTTATTCCAGAAGAGCAAGCAAACGAGATGATTACCGTGAACGGACCTGACGGCTCATCGTTCTCTGTTGCTGCTCGATTGCTTTCGGCGGAATCAATTTGCGTAGGTGATCCTGAACCCGGAGAAGAACCCCGCCCAAATGATGAAGATGAGCCGGGTGACGTGCCACCTGAAGATTGTGACACTGGAGGAGGGTCTCCCGGAACACCAGGCGATCCCAATATTAGCGGTGATGAATGCCCCCCCATGGCAGGATTACGGTGTATGATGACGATCATCATGCGGTCGTTGGTGTGCAGGGAATCAAAGTTCGTGCGCGCTGCTGGTTTACCACTTATGAGGGGTATTACTGATGTCCAAGGAAATTATGTAGTTGAGGGATGGTATACCAGGCCGGCTGATTATTGGCTTGACTTTGAGCGCTATGAGTTTTCTGTGAATGACGACACTTCATTATCAGGTGCTCGAGAAATAGGCGGTCCAAAGATTCAGGGCCCGTGGGATGTACAATTTGAGGGATACGACAAGTTCTGCAGCACGATTTTCCGAGCTGCCTATCATTATTACTATAAAGATATTCAAGGTTTGCAACGTCCTCCTCAAAATGGATTTTGGAATACACAAGTAAAATTAGGCGCGAGAAACGAGGCTGGGACATGTAGTACGTTAGCTTTACGTCATTCATTTGGAATAGGGGAAATGATACACATTTTCAACCCTGACAACGACCCTCAAGCAACATATGCGACTACTATTCATGAGCTAGGACATGCCGTAAATCTGGAGTTCGCCGATTTTTACCCAGATACAAATGTGGGTGAGTCGTGGTGTCGTGACGTACAATGGGTGCTCACAAGAATGGAATATCCGAACTATGCCGGCGGCTCAATTTCACTCCCGGCTTATACAAATGTAGTTATGGATCTTATTGATCAGGAATACGATTATAACCCTAGAGGTAAAGCGCTCCAAGCGATCTTGTTACAGGTTACACTATACTACAGGTACAAGAGGCTCTGAGGGGATGTCATAGCTCTTTACAATGGAAAAACAATTTAAAAAATTATTATGCAAATGATACCGAACAAAACCTTGATACATTATTTAATGCTTGGGGCTTATAGCCTACTGCTATGTGTTGCACTTACTTCGTGCAAAAAGGATGTAAGAAGCCGCAACGGCGAATTTTATTATATAAATGAGACAGATCATAATGTGATTGTCAGCTTTGGAAATCGAACGATATTTTCCGTTAAACCTGGGGAAAAATATGTGATCAAAGAAGAGCAGCCAAGTAACAACCGGCGAAAGGATGTAGTCTCGGAAGAATATGTTAATCCCCTAAGCATTAATGATCTTATTATAAGATTTGACAACAAATGTCTGACAGCATCTGCTAATAGCTCAAATAGTATACTGGCCATTTCAAGCTATGAAGCTGAAAAAATTGCAGATGCGCAGTTTAGGTTCACTTACAGGTTCACCCAAGCGGACTACGATCAGGCCGGAAATTGCCCTTAATTTTACCATTATTTTTAATATTCTCGCAAAATCGGGTGCAGTATTTAAAATACTGTGCTGATTTTTTTTGGCTGATTATTTAAAATCGCTAGTCAACTATGAGGGAGGGTTAAGCGAATTATAAAACGGTGGTATTATGAGATTTTATTTTATCTTTAAAACTGTTTAGGATTCAAAATGGGTAGCGTCTCAGAAACTTGTATCATTAAACAAAATTTATTAAAAATATTGATAAAGGTTTTATTGATACAATTATGAAGATTGGATATGCCAGAGTTTCTACGAAAGAACAAAATCTAAATTTGCAAATCGAAGCCCTCGAAAAGGCAGGGTGCGAAATTATTTTTAAAGAAACAATTTCTGGAGCAACGAAGTTTCGCCCTGAACTGGATAGAATGATTGCTCAGTTCCGAAAAGGTGATGAACTAATTGTTTGGAAACTTGACCGGTTAGGAAGAAGCTTAAGACATATTATTGATTAAGTTTTAAGTTTGAGTGAAAAAGGAATACTCATAAAAGGCTTGACAGATGGAGTTGACACTTCAACGATCAATGGCAGGCTTTTCTTAAATATAATGGCTTCATTAGCGGAGTATGAAAGAGAATTGATTAGAGAAAGAACAAATGCTGGTTTGCAATCCGCGAGAGCTAAGGGCCGTATCGGAGGTAGGCCGAAAGGCTTCGCGAAAGATACGATTGCTAAATTGTTGGTTATGCGATCTGTTTATAAGGACCTGGATAAAACTCCAGAGGAAATTTATAAAGGGCTTCAATTGACAAGACCAACCTTCTATAGATATGCAAAGATTCTTGATACCCACACCAATGAAGAAATAAAAAAAATGGTGAAAAGATAGAAAACAATTTATATCGCAAAATAAAGTTTTTATAAACGCGTAACTTATTAATTTTGTAATAAATCAAAACATTAATTAACCTCTCAATGATTGAAGATATACCATTAAATCGAATCTCTAACTTTTGTTGTAGCATATTATTTATGCTGGTGACTTTGGCTTTTCCATTTCTAATTTCGATTCAATATCAAGAACCCATTCAGACTAAAACGATGAACATTGCAATTGGAATTTATGTAATGACAATAGCTACAACATCAAAAAACATGTTTATCTTTTTCTTTTTGTTGATTTATGCGATGTATCTGTTTTCATCTTATGGTGCCTATAAACCCACTGATTATTTCGATTTCTGGAGGGAAATATGGACTTATAAGGGAGGCATTGTTATCATCGCTACGATGGTTGGTATTTGGGAGAAATTCATACTTCATATATTCGAAGGTGTACCATTCGTTCCGCTAAAAACCAATCAAAACAGAAACAGATCAAAATTTTAAATTTACCTATACCAATTCTAAACTAATAAAAATTGATTAACACTCTGTGTATTAGAATGTAAAAAATAATCCCACGGAAAAGATATAAGGTAATTTACCTGCCGAGTGTAACATCTTATCTAGCGGAAAGGATTGTTGATACAAAGGCTAGATGAGACTAAAAACTACAGAAAAAATAAAGAGTTTAGCTGTAAGAGTAACAAACAGGCAGATAACATCTTCTATGGCCACAGTGAAAGCTCTAAAAAGAGATCTTCTATAAAAAAACACATCGCTAAAGTATTGGGAACTTGTCACTAGCGACAGATGATTCACATAATTTCATATATTGGTTAACTAAATATTGTCACAAATGTCAGCAGAGGAATTATTTAAAATATCAAATCCTGATCTACAACCTAAGAGCAACATAGCAAACAAGGTTAGAAATACATCTTTACCCAAAACAAAGCCTTTACTACCTCTTTACGAAGCGATAAGTAATTCAATACATTCAATAAAAGAACTTTCCAGGTTACAAGTAGTTAATGGTCGAATCATAATAAATCTGATTAGAAACGGCAGCTCTGAATTATTAAAGGATTTACCTGAGGTTGACGATTATCCAATTCATTCAATCGAGATAATCGACAATGGTTTAGGATTTAATGATGATAATATGGGCTATTTTATTGAAGCGGACACCGACCACAAAATAGAGATTGGAGGAAAAGGTGTAGGTAGGTTCGTATGTTTAAAAGCATTCAAAAAAATAGAGGTTAAAAGCCATTTCGAGGCTGACGAAAAGTTGATAACAAGAACTTTCGAATACAGGAATACCAAAGAGGGCATACATAATTTTGATCAGAGTGCCGCGGACGAACACAGAGAACGAACCACAAGAATATTATTGAGTGAGTACAGAGAGGAGTATCAAAAACATGTTCCTATGAATCTATTTCAAATAGCAAGGGATATAGTTAGTCACTTTCTATTATACTTTATTGAAGACTCCGTTCCAGAAATTATTGTAAGAAATCAGAACAATCACGAAGTTAATTGTAAAAATCTCTATAATACTGAGTTCCAAAAGGAAATTCAGATGGGTACATTCATTATTCCAGATAGTGAATTTAAACTTTATCTTACTAAAAGCTACAAGTCTCAAAGTCACAAAATTCACTATTGCGCTCACCACAGAAGTGTCAAAGAAGAAGGTTTAATTAGTAAGATACCAGACTTGGGGAAATATTCAATCAAAGAAGGGGAAACACAATTTTATTATCAGGCATATGTAGTTAGTAATTTTCTAGATAACCATGTAGATACTGAACGTGTTGGTTTTGATTTTCCAACTGATGATGATGAAGAGGAAATGACAGTTACCCAAGAAATTACCCTATATAAAATTAGGAATAAAGCTGTGGACAAGATTGAAGAGTTACTGTCTGACTATTTATCCGAGGTTAGGGAGACAAAAATAAATAATTATCGACCTACAGTCAACGATGAGCTTCCACAGTATCGTGCGGTTTTTAAAAATAGATTGGATGAAGTTAAAAAGTTACCTCCAAGTCTACCAAAACAAAAACTAGATATTGAACTTTACCGCATTGAAGCAAACTGGAAGATAGAAGTAAAAGAAGAAGCTGCCAAACTAATTGAAGAAAGGAAGGACATCCAGAATCTAGAAGAATATAAAAATCGTTATGAAAAATTTCTTCAACAATTTAACGAAATAGGCCAAGTGGACTTAGCCAGATATATTGTTCATAGGAAGACTGTAATCGATCTGCTAGACCAATTTTTAAACATCAACCAAAGTGAGAAGTTCCAAGATGAAGACATTATTCACAATATTTTTTTTCCAATCAAAAGCAATAGTGACGAAGTTCTTCCTGAAAACCAAAACTTATGGTTATTAGATGAACGATTAACTTATCATACATTTTTATCTTCAGACAAATCTTTCGATAAAATAAATGAATTGGAGGTTCAAAGTCATGATAGAACTGATTTAATCATTTATAATGATGCTTTAGCCTTTTCTGAAGACAAAAGAGCACCTCACAATTCTTTCACGATTGTGGAATTTAAGAAACCTCAAAGAAACAATTTTCATGATTATGATTCTGAAAAAAATCCGATGGAGCAATGCGAAAGATACATTGAGTCACTTTTAATGGGCAAAGTAAAAGATAGAACCGGTCGATTTATTACCGTCGAGCCCAATACACCTTTTTATGTTTACATTGTGTGTGATATAACCCCATCTTTGGAGAAAATTCTGCGGAATCGAGAGTATATCCAGACCCCTGATAAATTAGGTTATTTCACAGTTAAAAGTCAATATTACAAGGCTTATATAGAAGTTCTTCCTTTTGAAAAGGTCCTTAAAGATGCTCAAAAAAGAAATCGCATATTATTTGATAAATTGGGAATAAGTTGATACGCAGTTTATAATTACATTTATATCGAAAAATTGGAATGTTTTTTGAATTCTGTTTTTTACTATCCTGAAATTGGAAAGTATATACTTATATTTTTAGTACAAACGCAGGACTCTATTTACCCTCCTGGCAGAAAGATGAGGTCATATACATTTGGGAAAGCAAATTCTATCCCTATTATTATTTGATTTTGAATCAGATGTAAACTACATTTTAATTATTTATCTTAGAAGTTATCTCTCGTTGCGAGAAGATTTAATACCATTTCATATATAGAATTGAATGAAGTTAACCTCTTATCACGCTAAATATTTTGCTCATGAACTTACTAGGCAATTGCCATCTAATGATATTGGTAAGTTTACGGCTTCATTACAAGATGCGCAGGTAGATTTAAATCCACACCAAGTAGAGGCAGCTCTATTTGCTTTTCAGTCCCCTTTATCTCATGGAGCAGTTTTAGCTGATGAAGTTGGTTTAGGTAAAACCATTGAAGCGGGTATAATTTTGTCTCAGCAATGGGCAGAACGTAAAAGAAAATTGCTAATTATATGTCCGTCCAACTTGCGTAAGCAATGGAATCAGGAATTAGCTGGACAAACCAATCCATTTGACCCCTTCTCGCCAATTTACTAACATAAGGGGAAACAACCATTTACAATAAATTTAATTCCGGTAAGACGGGGTCAATCTACTCCGGTTTATCCAGCATATTGCATTTCCCTCGATATGGCTTCAACAATCCTTGATTTGGCTACACCCCTATCTTTTTCAATTTTCAAATTTGCTATACAAATTATAATCAATTAAAATTATGCTAAGAAATGAAAAAAAAGTAGCACTCGTATCGGGTGCGAATACAGGAGTTGGTTTCCAAGTTGCAAAGGCTCTTGCTGAAAATGGTTATAAAGTATATGTAGGTTCACGTGATCTTCAAAAAGGGGAAAGTGCTGTTTCAGAAATTGGCGGTAATGCAGAAGCGGTACAGTTGGATATCACAGATTCTGACTCAATTATTTCAGCAGTTAAAATTATTGAAAATGAACACGGATATTTAACATTACTTGTAAATAATGCCGCCATTTCGCATGTCGGCCAATCCGGAAGGACAATGGAAGAAGTCTTAGGTGCGCAGCGTGCAAGCATTGTTCCTATAGAGGAGTTGAAAAATGTTTGGGAAACCAATGTTTTCGGGACTTTATCCCTGACACAAGCTTTTCTTCCTTTATTGCGCCAAGCACCTACCGCCAGAATTGTGACTGTATCAAGTGCATTGGGCTCACTTGGCATAAATTCAAATCCTGAAAACCCCTACCGGTCTGCTTTTGATGCTGCTTATGGCGCTTCCAAAACAGCACTCAATGGAATATTTCTATCTCTTTCCATAGATCTGGAAAAAACAAATATCAAAGTTCATTTGGTGAGCCCAGGCTTTACAGCAACAGCACTCAATAATTTTCAGGGAACGGATACCGTGGAAGAAGGATCTATAGAACCCATTAGAGTGGCGCTTGCTGAAGATCTGCCGACAGGAAGTTTTACAGGACCATCCAATGCGAGCGGCAAAGACAACAAACTTCCCTGGTAATATTTAATTTAGGAAAGCCTGTGATGAAAGTTGTTACAGGTTTTTCTGTAGATTCAAAATATGAAGACTAAAGATGATAATTTGATCCGTTTTATATCCATATCAGAAAGTCATAAAGCTTTCGGCTTGCCTGCACCACAACATCCTTTGGTAAGCCTGATCCATTTCAATGAAAATAATCCATTCAATACAAAGATGGCTCCCATATATGATGTGGTAAATTTTTATAAGATCACCTTTATCACAAAAAACAGCGGCAGACTGAAATACGGACAGGATTACTATGATTTTGATGAGGGCAGCATGTTGTTTCTAGCACCCAATCAATTGGTAGGAAGTACTGATTACAATAGCAAAACTTATTGCTACATACTATTGATCCATCCCGATTTTTTACTGGGTCATCCGTTGGCAAAAAAAATAAGGCAATACGGCTATTTCTCCTATTCTTCCAATGAAGCCCTGCATCTTTCGGCAAAAGAAAGGGAAGTCATTCTTTCCATTTACAAAATAATGGAACAGGAGTTAAACAATGGGGTAGATGAATTTAGCCAGGAGGTAATTATTGCACAAATCGAACTGATGCTAAGTTATGTCAATAGATTTTACAAACGCCAGTTTATCACTCGAAAAGCAGTCAATAGTGACCTGCTGCAAAAAACAGAAAATATTATAGATGAATATTTAAATCAGCAATCCCTTAAACTGGGCCTACCGACTGTAAAATATATTGCCGATCAAATCAATATCTCGCCCGGTTATTTAAGTGATATGTTGCGTTCACTTATTGGTAAAAGTGCACTGCAATATATACATGAAAAGTTAATTGATAAGGCAAAAGAGAGATTAACGACTACGGAGCTGTCTGTCAGTCAAATTGCTTATGAACTAGGATTTGAACATTCCCAAAGCTTCAGCAAATTATTCAAGACAAAAACCAATCAAAGTCCGATGGAGTTTAGAAAGTCATTTAATTAAATTTGCTGGTGAAAAGGCCTAGCTGGCATTTCGGTAGAAATTGTCTCAAAAAACGAAGCATTTTTACATTCTGGGAACTGTAAGATTTAAAAGAAATTCGGCATAACTACTTTATTTTCCGGCTTATTACTGCTTGTAATTAGAATTGACTATAATTTCGTTGACAAATATTTCACTAGGTCTTCTCCCCTTAAGTTCATTGCAACGATTTTTCCAGTATCATCAACTAGATAATTTGTTGGAATGGCGACTACCTGAAGAGTTGATGCTAATCCATATAAGTCGCCACCATTGAATAAATTAATGAAGTCGTTCATTTTATCTTCATTAAGCACTTCTGCCCATTTCACCTTATCCTTTAACTCATCAATTGAAATGGTGATCACATTAAATCCCTTTTCCTTAAAAACGCCATAGGCTTTTATCAAATTTGGAGTTTCTTTCCTGCATGGCACACACCAGGTTGCCCAAAAATCAATTAATGTAAACTTATTTGATATAGTTTGGCTGCTGAAATTATTGTCACGAGAATCTTTTAAACTAAAGGGTGGAAAAATCATTCCAACCGAATATTTGGGCTTCGCCAATTTTTCTGCTGTCAACTGTTTATCTTTAACAATTTTTTGTATATAAATCCAGTAATCAGACTTTTTGATGTTGACTGAGTAGCGCTCAAAAAGTTCCGCAGTCTTTTCAGCGGAAAATTGCTGATCAAACAAAATTGGATAAAAATTCAATAGAGAAACCTCAGAATCAGGATATTTCAGAATCAAACTTTCCATCTTCGACAAAATATTTTTAAAAATGGCACTCGCCTCTCTATTTTTTTGGTTTATCTTTTCATTTTCTGATATGGTGCCGAGATCAATTATTGCGTTTGAGCTGTCTCGTTGTTTAAGAAAAAGAATGTCTAAAGCATGAAATTTGTTTTGGATGTCATTCTTAACACCACCTTGAATCGTAAAAACTCTTGTGTTCCCATTGTAGACGACTTGCACACTATCTTCAACAAAAATCACACAATGATTATAACGTCTTCTAGAGAGCGGGCGATTCGAAAGAACCTGTTCTTGTGTACCATCAACATTTGTTAACAGTAGTTCTAGAATGGCAGGTCCACCAAATCTCCTGTGCATGTCATAGCGCCCAGACAATTCAAAAGTTCTATTATTGATTGTTTGCTTAGTAAGTAGTTTTGATTCACTGTCAAAAACATATGCATACTTGAAATCCTCCGACCCCTCAATTTTGCCTTTTAAATGAAAAGATTTTATTTCAGCAAAGCTTAATGCTGAATACAATAATATAATAATAAATAGAGCAAACTTTTTCATACAACATCTTTAAACTAAAGATAATAAAAAAAGCTGAAAACTAAAACCTTAGTTTTTTTAAAAATTACGCCAGTTTCTTCAAATTTATCCTTAGGCAGCTAAAAATATTAAAAATGAGTAACTATCGGTTGGACTTAAAATTTGCTTTTAAATTATTGTCTCAAAAAACGAAGATTACTTAGCCATACAGTTTTTTCTATTCAAGACATTCAATTTTATAGCAGATGGTATTTATCACTGCATAAAAAATTAGAAGAAGAGGCTGCTTCATTGTGTGATTCACAGCCTCTAGTTTATGGTTTCTCTGAGCTTTAGGTCAGTCCTAACTTCCAAAATTTTCAAATGCCTTTCTTATTTTCATTAATTCTAGAGCGCTTAAAGTCGGTTCAAACATTCTAACATCAATTATTCGACGTGGGATTTCAAGCTTTCTTTTATTTATTTCTTTGTGAATAGGATTAAAAACAGAACGGACCTGAATGAGCTTCATTTTTTTTACTTTGTCGATGTTTTGAGACAAAGTGTATTTTGTTGAATTTTTCCATTTGGGATCAAAAACTAAATAAGTGGTATCTGGATAATTGCCCAATGGACTAGATTTATAAACATAAGTCTCTTGTATTAACCCATCAGGCGTAGTGTTCTTAGATAAAAAAATGCTATTATCGTCGAAATCTGCACTTCCACCCTTCAATATCGGGTTTTGTAACAATAAGGAATCAACATTAAATAAATATTTCTTGTTAACATTAGCGCCATCTTCGAATCTGATTCCTGAGATTTTATTGGTTTTATGAAGGAAATATTGATGAGAAAAAGATTTTGATTTTATGGTTTCAGGGTCATCTGAAATTTGAATTTGACCTTTTGTCAGTGCTCTACTGTTGTATATTGTCGATTTTATTGTGGTACGATATAGGATCACATTGTTTGAATTTGCAATCAAGTTAGTATCATTTTTTAAGTCAAAAATAGCACCTGAGCCATGATCAACAATATACATATTCGTCTCAAGCCCAACTAAGGAAATCTTAGTCATTTTCTTTACCTGACATGAAGCACAAATAAATCCAGAAAGAAGAAAGATTAATATTATTTTCATTAAAATATGTCATTTACGTACCATACTTCACAAACCGCAGTCAAATTCATGCTAACTGCAGGAATTGGGTTTAATTTTGTATCACAAATTGGTTTTGCCTTATAATTGAAATAAGCCTTTGCAATTGAATAATATTTGCCAAGTGTAGGTTGAAGTATAAAATTGTTAATGGTCACTTCAGCTCCCGGCGTCATGCCATCCATGCCTACACTCAGATGCTCCAATCTATCCCATTGCCATTCGTCTCCTACTTTTTTATGATAACCCCGCTCAGTACTTTTCCATGTATATAAGCCAAAACTGTTCCTTAAGAACATCCATTGGTAAATGTAATTGCGGGTGGCACCTGTTTCTGTTCCAGGTTCAGGCTCTATCAAACTATTTTCTCCTGCTATATCCACAGAAAGGGCGTCCTGAGCATCTTTACAATCAAGTTCCTCTTCTTGTTGTGGCTCGCCAGTCGGCGGTTCTGCACCATCCTCTTCATCACACGTATCATATAACCACGTTTGTGATATAAGTCGACCTGTGTATGTTTCCCATACAAACAAATATACGGCGTCACATGCTGGATTGTGGGAACCACCATCCATTAGTTTACCAGAGCCATTTGTTATGGCACTTTTTTCATTAAACCGGAGGTTAGGGTTTTGAATCCTTCGAGAAGCAATGTACTGGCCTTTCTTAAGGGTCCCTTTATGAACCAAAAAAGCGGCAACGTACTTGTTATGCTTGACACTGTACTGAATGAAAGTCCCATCTGTCGTGATTGGTTTACCAATCTTAGCATCATTAAAAGAAGTTAGTATCTTTAAACTGGATAATTGTACATCAGATTTTTTTCCTATAAACTCAACTTTTTGTACTCTTGTAATTTTATTTTTTTTTGTGGTGAAAATCACGCCACTAACCATAGCTATATCATCTTCTTGGTGACCAATGGAAGAATGACCGGCCATTTTTACCACCAGTAGACTGTCTCCTTGAAAGTAAAATTTGTTCCAGTCAATAGCAAAAGGGCCCGCTAAGCCTTCCTTTACGTTAGACTCGTATAACTCCTTAGCAGAGGTAATTATATCAACCCTGCGATTAGAGAGCTTTTCTTCATCACTATTTTTTTTGCAGCTATTAGATATAAGCAACAAAATAGAACAACAAATAATGATTGAAGTTCGAATCATCGAACCCACATTTTTCTTGGAGCATTAAAACTTTTCATAATTTGATTTTGATTGAGTATTTGGTTTTTATTGCAAGATAGTAGCCATAAAATTATCGCATTGTTATTGAATAATTATATTATTGTTAAGAGAATTTCTGCCGTTTTTATGGGTAGTTACATCACTATGTAAATGTTTTGGAAAGCCAATTGTGCTGGGATACATCCCAACACCGCTTTTTGGTATCAATATCTTCTGCCGTCTTCTAAATGCAATGCTAAACCATCTGCAGTCTGCTTGATAGAATTATACTATGACGCACGGGAAATCGTAAGAATATTAAAAATTAGTTTATTATATTGAGGTGTGCACAAATCTACAATTACAGAAATAAATTTGCGTGACCTGCGCGATGGCTTATATTTCGGGATGAGACACCTCGAGCCATACGCTAACGGTCCGGAATCAGATGCAATATTATACGATAGACTGGAATCGCTTTGCCAAAAACATGGGGTCGTACTGAATTCTGCACCAGGAACAAAGTTTTTTTAAAGAGCCCGGCACTAGTAAAAAATATATTTGCTTTATTTTAACAAAAACGGGTTAAATTATTCTCAATAAACGAAGATACTGGAATACCTTATTTTGAGGCACCTATATTTATGGTCAAAACAGTTTATTTTTTAGCCTATTATTTAAGCTTATCTAGGATAATATCTACCCATTCGTTTTCAGGATAAGAGCTTAAATCAATATCTGGCAAAATTCCCTTATTATCTATTGGGCTGGTATCTGTCCAATATGATTTTGTAGTTGGACGCATAAGGAAATAATCTTCACAGGAAAGTTTTTCCGGCTCAAATAATTCGCTATAATCGAGTGTCCCTGCAGTATGTCTTCCATACAGTTTAACTTTTGTGCTATGTTTTGCGAGTATCAAAAAATACTCAGAACTGCTTGCAGAATTTTCATTTACTATAATGCTGATTGTTTTTGGATATTGATAATTTTCCTTAAGCGTAATTATAAGTGAGTCTCTTTGTACAAATCCACCCATGTTAACTCTTAATTTAGGAAGAATAGCCCGCCTAAATGAGTTCGTGGATATTTCGTAATTTTGAATGAGTTTAGGGGAAGCAAACACAAAATCGCCTGGAATAGAAAATGGTTTTTCATATGCAAACCTCATCAGTGATAAAAATGAACTGTTTCCTCCAACATTGTTCCGGAGATCGATAATTAGGTGTTTAATCTTATTTTCTTCTAATTGAGGGATAATCTGATTTACAATAATCGAATCAAAACTTCTGGCGTCTGTATTAAATGATGGTATCCCTAGATAGTAAATATCTTCCTTTACCTGTTTGTACCTAAACTTTTTATTGACAGAATAGGTTGATGTTTTAACTTCTATGCCACTTTGCTCATTATCCATTTTTTGCCAAATACCGTTTGGTTCAATCAGGAGGTTTTTAAGCCTTCGCCCTCGAAGTAAATCTGTGGTTAAAGGCGTATCATAGTTCCTAATTCTAAATTCATGCTCATTTCCGATAAGTTCAAAATGAATTTCCCCTAATCTACCGTTCGGTTTCAAGATGTATCCTTCATACTTATTATCCGAGCCTTTTACAATACTAACCAGCAGCGAATCACTATTTCTGCGCCAGATGCCAATAAGTTGTCTGGACGTTTTCTTAATTGTTCTTCCGGAAAATGAATGCTGTGAGGGTGATGTTTTTCGGTCACTAAAAATAATATGATTGTCCTTAAAGAATTGGATATACTTTTCTATTATATAAAAGCAACTTTCACGATTACTAGTAGTCATTGCTTGTGTGATGACCTTATTTTTCAACTCTTTGTAGTAATTCTTGTTGGCAACATTTACTTTAGAGCGAAAACCTGGATAGTTGCTCTCAATATCGGATATTATTTCCTTTAGGACTATTGTACAATCACAGGTATTTCTGTTTTGAGAATACACTGAAATGAAATTTATGACTAATAAAAAAGTTATTACGATTTTGCTAAGCATTTGTATCTTTTTACATAAGACGTATTTCCCGTCAATAATGTTGCGTATTCATTAGCATTAGTTATCAAAAGAGGTTGATTTTATGTAATATAGCATTATCAATAACGAGGTTAGTCTCAATAAACGAAAGTATTCATCCCCTACTGTATATCTTTCTTTCAGCTGTAAGTTTAATTGCAACAACTACGACAACTAAAAAAAATTCTCACAAAACGAAAGTTTTTTACTAGATTGATCATTTCTTATTTTCGACCGGTGTGACGAAATAATCGGTAATCTTAATTTGATTTTCAAAAAGTGACAATTTAAAATTTTCTAAATAATTTTTATTGTTTCTGACTGTTTCATAAATGACATCACAATTTACAACCGGACCGCTCTTTTTTGTCACTAGGTTGGTATTACTTTTTAATCTCCTAGATTCTATAACGCCGAATCGTTGTTCGCTTACTCCAATGATCTGGTTAACCATTAGATTTACTTGCTCTTTTGTAAATTTAGAGCTTGTTCCAAAAAGACTATGGATGTTAGAATAATTTTTTTTCGAAAGAGATTTATAGAATGACTCGGTAACAGTAAAAGCTTTATCAATGTAAGCTTTTTGGTCCTTCTCAGAGCTAGTAATAGTACAAGATGCGAAGACCGAAATATAAATTAATAATAGATAAAGTGCACGTTTCATTTATTTTTTAGTTAATAGGTTGAATAAGGTAGATGTCTGTTTTGGATGGTGAATAGAGGTTGTTGGTGACAATATCAGCATATAGAATTTGGAATTCTTTTTTATGAACGCAAGCTCTATAGAAAATTTTCGGCCCAATAGTCTATCTGTCTTTTTGTACAGAAAATCGTAAGTTCCATTAGTGGTATAACGCCCTCCTAGTTGGGTTATATCTATAGTCTGACATTGAATAGTATCATTCGAAATTTCCTTATCCAATAGTTTACCAGATATATTTATAAACACATTTTTGTCTCCTGTTGGCTTTTTCTCTAGCTCGCTAAATACAAAATTGGCACTTCTATAACTCCCGTCATAAATATAACTGTAGGAATTTGAAATGTTCGTATTCCAATTGATTTTTACAATGTCTGCCAACCTTGCAGTAGGTTTACTTATCGCTAATTTATAGACCAAAATATTTTCTGTTCCCTGATTGATTTTGAAGGTGCCTCTTGGGGTTCGATAAGCAGAATAGAAGTTATATGAAGGGGTAATTTCCGAATTATCATAATTTGGAAAAACTTCTTTATATGTATCCGATATTTGTGGCATCTTTTTAACTACCGCCGTGCTTTTGTATATACTTACAAAAGCACTCAACCTAGAACCAACAATCCAAATCCCTAGCGCAATGGCTAGAGCCAGAAAAATATAACGGGTCACGCCCTTACTGTTTAATTGTTTTTTTTCAGGTAACTCCATCATACTTAAATTAAGGTGCAACAAGTAACGGAAATTCTATTGCAAAGTACATGGAAAAATTCCCATTGGCAATATTGTTGCTGTGTAACTAAAAACATGTTCAACCAAATTTCTATAAAATCAAATTTTTTCTTGTATTACAAAGCATAGGGATTAAAAATTTATAAAGTTTAACGATTGGAATATAGTGGCTTTTGATGAAATATCATTTATTTACTGGCTGCTATGATCGGATATGTCTATTTTTTGAAAGTACTTAAGTTTAAAATACAAATTCAAAAAGTCATTTAGGGTAGACGATATAAAAGTGAAATCTTTTCATAATCTTTTGAAAAGCAAAGTAACTTGGTGAGAATTATCTTACGTATAATTTCTACGGATCTAATTGATAAATCAATCGATTTTTGATAGGTCTGGAAACTTTTAGAAAACCTTTTCTCACAAAACGAAGATATAATTCACTGTTATAATTTTATTTAAGTTGTTTTTATTAGATGCTACTTTCGGTAAGTTGAAAAACCATCTAAAATCAGAATAGCGATGATGAACTATTATATCTCAATGGGTCTTACATCATCGACTTCTGAAAATTTATACTTTGCCCAGCGATTTATCGGAGTTGTTATAGAAAGCGATTATCTGTCTTATTGTTCACTTGAGGATTCAATTATTTTCAATTCACTCCAAGGAATCGTTACAGTGTAGCCACCTTCTTCATTATAATTTTTAAAGAAATTAAATGTCCAAAATAATTGAGCATATTCCTCATTATATTTAAATATTACCGAATAGTTATCGTAAGAAAATCCACGTTTTGTTACCTCCCTTGAGGCAAATTCATAAATTAATCTTCTATCTAAAAGATTTCGTTTGCTTCCACCATATCCGATTGGCCAATTTAGATCGAGGATTTGTCCATAATCATCTAAATGGATCAAAACATAATATCGAATAATCCCAATCGTTGTGTCTTGTAAGGAGAAGGAAAGTTCATATTTTGGAATAAGCGGTTTTCGCTCACTCATTAATATACTAGGCCGATTGACGTGCTTTACTGCAGATTTAACGTCAATGACCTGTGCCCCGAAGAACCGGATTGAATCCTTTAGGTCCCAAAATACTTCAGCTATTATCGCCTTCATACGTCGTTGAATATCTTTCGGCAAATCATCAACTTTTGATATTTTACTTGAAAATTCTTGCAAGGTAAAAGCTTCCCACACTTCATCTTCCACAATCATTTTGGTTTGTCCAAAACCAAATTTAACACCATTGAGTGATAGCAGAATAATGACATATAATATTTTCATACTGAAAAATAATGATTTATCTTGGATAAATCATTATGCCGAAATCTATTCCCAGATCTTGACTCCTGTAGACCATCATTAAGATGCCTGGAAGTTAAAAACAGATTATTGAATTAAGAAGTGAAGTGTGGGCAGCTGATTCGGTAATCACGGATTGTTGTTTTAGTTATTATGTCTCAAAAAACGAAAGTATTCATTCCCAACGCATATCTTTCCTTTAGCTGTAAGTTTAATTGCACCAATTACGGCAAAGAGAAAAATTGTCTCGCAAAATAGAGGTATGAGCTTATCTCCCCTGGTTTGTTAAACTCACAATCTTTAGGTCCTAAATGCGAAAGATCTAGAAGGTTCTATTTCTAATAACCATAATTATCAGACTAACGGTTCTATTTGCGATATAACGGACACCTTTTCAATAAATATTCAAGTGGTGCTGTGTATGATCCATCTGTATTACTTAAAAAGGCTTTGTGGCTTGCATTATAAATACTGGCATTATTGTCCATATAAATCTGAAGACTTACACTAATATCATAACGCTGGGCTGCGCTACTAAAAGATGAACTACTATTAGAGATTCCTTTCACTTTATCACCATCATTACGCTTAATCTTGGTATCCTCACTATTGGAAGTTGTATTTGTTAAATAACCCTTATTTTGAGTAACTGTACCATCGATGATATATTCTACCCCCAAGATATCACAAAGGTTTTTCATGGTAAAACCCATCATTTTTTCAGGGGTAACACCAGCCTGAATTAATGCCGCATTAGTGGTTCGGGGATCTATAATGGTATAACCAGCCGAATGTTGGCTAAGTAAGCTATAAGCATCCTGCTGTGCTTTTAAACTTATAGCCGCTGCACCTGGTTGATTATCCATTAAATAAGTGAATGGAATAATAGCAATTTTATTGTGATGATCAGCAGGAGTAGCACTCATCGCAATTTGATCCGATTGTCTTGCATTCGCAGGCATATTCATGGAAGAAAAATTTTCCAATCGACCACTGGAATGAACAATTTGAGAGATATCTGCTTTTTTAATTACATATTCCGCGGTTTCGCCGGCATAGACAAAAGATACCTCCGCATCTGTAATTCTAATAATTTTCCCCTTAATTTCCTCGCCATTTGTTTTCTTGATGATATCTACTTTTGGTTGATTTTGCGCAAAACCACAGATCACAATTGAAAGACATAACAATAACAGATAGATTTTTTTCATAGCTTCATAGATATACACTAACATACCAAAAGCGAATCAGTTTTGAAAACGAATATTACATTCGTTACAAATTACTAAAAACCATCCCAAAGATTTTGCATTATTTCTCTAACATACTCCTTAAAGTCCTTTGATTTATAAATAGCTTTACCACATTTATGACTAAATATGGCTACTAGCAGGGTGTTTTTGTTTCGATTCAATACGTTCGGCAATTCCAGCACTTAAGGATGAAAAACTGTATTTTTAATAGCCCTGTGATGATTTGAAAATAAAATAATCATCAAATAAAGATATAGTCAGTTAATTGAGATGTAGCAGGACAAATGTTGTTTTTATATAGATTTGTTACTATTGCTAAACCAAAAAATGCTCGCATGTATCATGGTAGCGCTTGACCGTATTACAGATAGGGTTTTGATACCAAATGAACTTATAAAACAAATATACGGAAAGCCGTTCCATCAGGGAAGCCGCTTTTGTATGTTAACTCTCAACTATTGACTTATAGCTCCTAGGAATAACTAAAACAAAAAAGACATGAACGTCGTTACCAAATCAAAATAAGCCTATGCATGCATTTATACCTACTCATTCTTCCAATCGCAATTGTTTACAATTAAAGCTTAAAACACCAGAGCAATTTTTAGTACAGAGTATATTGAATAAAAAGAAAGGAGCGTTCAATCAACTCTATCAAATGTATGCGGAGAACCTATTAGGCGTGTTGATGAAAATTCTAAACCAACAGGAAACTGCTGAAGATTTATTACAGGAAGTATTTTTAAAAATCCAAAGATATCTGCCATTATATGATGACAAAAAAGCCAGATTGTTTACCTGGATTCTCAATATTGCCAGAAACACTGCCTTTGACTACTTAAGGTTGAAATCGAGCAGACAAAGCAAGTCAACCGTCGAAATGGAAGATCACCATGCTGAACTGGAGAGTTTTAGCCAAAGCGTAAATACGGATGTTATAGGATTAAAGAAAATGGTGCTCGGACTTAATGAGAAACATCGAACGATTCTCGAACTCTGCTACTATCAGGGCTATACCCACAAGGAAATTGCTGAAGAATTGAATATGCCTCTTGGCAGTGTAAAAACATCCATTAGACAAGCTGTATTAATTCTGAGAGGGTTCTTTTTATTACCTAATTAGTCAGCAGGGATTATTTATTCCAGGCCGCTCTATCTTTTTTTGCTCTTTGTCTGCAAGGTTTCGTCTTTGATAGATTAACAATTATATTTGTAATCTATTCTTTCATTGCGCATGATTAACGCCCGTAATATTGTCCCTGCAGCAGAAATGCTGGACATTCTTTTTAAATCTCCAAATGCAACAGCAGTTTATTCGGGCGAGGAACTTACCATTATTACCGCCAATGCGGCCATGCTGAGGCTTTATGGTAAGGATGAAAGCATCATTGGAAAAAGATTCGACCAGGCAATTCCCAAATTTAATAATCAGGCGTTTCTGGGCATTTTAAAACAGGTCTGGTCCTCAGGAGAGACTTATCTGGCCAAGGACAATGCCGCCACCATAGAGGTTGATGGGAAACTCACTGTCTTTTATCTTGATTTTGAGTACCGGGCTATCCTCGGTCAAGATGGCAAAACCTCTTACATTCTTCATACTGCATTTGAAGTATCCGAGCGTATAGCACCCTGGAAGGGGGTGGAAGAAAAATCCAGGGTTGAAAAGCAGCTCAACGAAGAGCTCATGTCAATTAAAGAGGAGTATCAGGCCACTAATGAAGACCTTGCTGCCCTAAACGAGAAATATCAGGCAACTAACGAAGAAATTACCGCATTAAACGAGGAACTTGAATCCATTAATCAGCAGTTAAGGGAATATCAGGAAAAGCTGGAAGGCATTAATTATAACCTTAAGGAAAGCGAGGCACGTTTCCGCTCACTCATTGATATCGCTCCTGTAGCTATAGCTGTTTATCGCGGTCCGGATATGTTAATAGAAGAAGCCAATGAGCATATGCTAGCCATTTGGGGTCAAAGGGCTGAAGTGATTGGCAAATCCATACATCTAGCGAGAGCAGACCTTAAAGGGCATGATTATTTCCACATAATTGAACAGGTCATAGATCATAAAATATCTCATACTGAATATGGCGTCAGAGGGCCTGTAGCTTGGGAAGGAGATTTGATCAATGGCTATTTTGACGTGAGCTGTAAGCCTGTCGCTATTGATGAGGAGGGATTGTCAGGGGTGGTTATCGTGGTAAACGATGTGACCGAGAAAACCCTCGCCCTTATTCGTCAAGAAGAAACCAACGAGGAAATGGCGGCAATATACGAGGAGATGTCAGTTTCTAATGAAGAATTGATGGAATCTCAGGTCCTTCTACGGGAACTCAATGAAGTCCTGAATATAAGTGAGGGGCGGTTTCGTTCTATGATCGAGCAGTCGCCGGTAGCCATGAGCTCTTTAAAGGGTGAGGAAATGGTTATTGAAGTGGCGAACGACGCTGTTCTGGATATATGGGGTAAAGAACGTTCCATTGTCGGACTGCCACTTGCCCTGGCATTGCCAGAACTGGATGGTCAGGATTTTCTGGATATACTGGCAAACGTTTATCAAACCGGCACTCCCTTTTATGGTAAGGAACTTAAGGCTAGTCTTTCCAAAAATGGAATTGTATCCGATCATTTCTTGAACTTTGTGTATCAGCCCGTAGCCGGGTCCAATGGCTTAACCGATTCTATTTTGATTGTGGCCAACGAGGTAACCGAACAGGTAATGGCCCGCCGCATTATTGAAGAAAGTGAACGGAAATTCCGAAATCTCATTGAGCAGGCAGCTGTGGCCATCATTGTATTTCGTGGTGATAACCTAATTATTGATGCGGTAAATCCCAGGATGTTGGAACTGCTTGATAAGGGTCCGGAGATTTATGGAAGACCCTTGCTCGATGCCGTGCCAGAGCTGCATGGACAACCGCCTTACGACTTGCTATACGAAGTTTACACCACAGGAATAACCTACCAGGGTTTTGAAACACCGGTCACACTGGTGCGCAACGGTAAGCAGGAAGAAGGTTATTATAATTTTACTTACACGCCATTGATAGAAAATGGTAAAATTACCGGTATCATAGATATGGCGGTGAATGTAACTGAACAGGTAAATGCGAGCAAGCAGCTGATTACGTTAAACCAGGAGTTGAATGATAAAAACCAAAGTCTCTCTGATACTAACCTTCATCTGAAAGAGGCCAGGGACAGTGCCAACATGGCAATCGCAGCTGCAAACCTGGGTGCATGGTCGGTCGACCTGTTCACCAGCCAGATGACAATCTCCTCCCGGGCGAAAGAGATCCACGGACTTGCCGAAAGTACAGATATCAATCTGGAAGACGCTATAAACATGGTAAACAATGAATACCGTGATGAGGTTTCAAGTGCAATCATGGGCTGTATTGAAAGCAGGAAAGCCTTCAGCGTTGACTATCTTATTCAACCAGCGGACAATAGTGATCCCAAATGGCTCCGTACTAACGGCAAGGCACATTTTGATGATAAGGATACGCTACTGTCTATCATAGGTACCACGCAGGATATCACTGAACAGAAGAAAAGTGAACAGCTTAAGAATGATTTCCTAAGTATTGTGAGCCACGAACTTAAGACACCGCTCACCTCTTTGAACGGATATCTTCAGGTATTAAGTTTAAAGGCAAAGAGATCAGACGATATCACTAACCTTTCCATGTTAGGAAGCGCTGTCAAGCAGGTTGGAAAAATGAACTCGATGATTAATGGGTTTCTTGATGTTGGCAGATTGGAGGCTGGAAAAATCTATATCGATAAAACACGGTTTGATATGGCCATATTGGTAGGAGAAATGGAGGAAGAGACTGTGCCAGGGATCAACACCCATAAAATTATCTTCACCCCGGTGATCACAACCTTTGTTGAGGCAGATAAGGATAAGATCGGTCAGGTAATCACTAACCTGGTCAGCAATGCCGTAAAGTATTCTTCAGCTGGCACAACCATTACCGTGGCCTGCATCACCCAGGAAAATTATGCACTGGTGAGCATCAAAGATGAAGGGATGGGCATAAGCATACTGGATAAGGAAAAACTATTCGACAGGTTCTATAGAGTGGAAACTACCGCAATGAGGAACATCAATGGCTTTGGAATTGGATTATACCTATGCAAGGAAATTATTGAACGGCACCATGGGACAATTGGCGTAGAAAGTGAGATCGGAAAAGGTAGCACTTTCTGGTTCAAGATACCTGTTGCTTAAACATAGCTAACCAAAGCAAGATGGATATATTGGTCTTCGGATTGGGTTTTCATCGGATAAAAACCTCCGAATAATCATCTGGAAATAAAACAACCTAATTGTTTATGATTAAAATTAGATTAAAAAACTAAAAGTCAATTTTATTGTCTTATACATCGAGCCATATACCAGGCGAAGGACCTGCTAATATGGAGACCAAAAAAGAAAAGATCAAAATACTGATTTGTGATGACGAAGAAGATATCCTGGCAATAACAGAATATATCCTGACCGAGAGCGGCTATAACGTGATCGCAATAAACAATAGTTTGATGGTAATTGAAGAGATTGGAAGGGAAATGCCGAATCTCGTTCTTTTGGATTTATCTATGCCAAAGCTGACAGGTGATGAGATCGTCGCAGATTTGAAATCAGACCCGGCGTTTCAAAAAATTCCGGTGATTATTTTTTCAGCCAATCGAAATGGGCGAAAAGTGGCCATGGAAGCAGGTGCCGATGATTTTATAGATAAACCTTTCGATATCGATGTAATGCTCAAAATATTAGAAAATCATACGATATTTAAATAGCTGGTTTAGATTTTCAATTCCAAGCCTAGCATTCAGTCATCTCATTATTATAAAAGCCTTATCAATAAATTGAAAGATTTTTAGATAATTACCATGGGTAATGGGAAGTCGCTAAGCTAAGAACACATTAAGTCTATAATTATGGCCAAAGAAAATGAAATTTAGGTGATGGTGTTTTGTAGATAAAATCAATTATCCAATAAAAGTTAATCCACCGGAGGTTCAATATTCTGAGGCATACATTCAAAAAAACGGTCGATTTTTGATAGGGCTTAAAGATTTACTGTTAGTTATTGTCTCACAAAACGAAAGTATTCATCCCCTACTGTATATCTTTCTTTCAGCTGTAAGTTTGATTGCAACAATTACGGCAAAAAAAAAAATTGTCTCTCAAAACGAAGCATTTTAAATAAAGCCATGTTTTATAGATCTGCTTTTTAGCTTTTTGAAAAGGAAGCGAATAGCTTCAAAATCGTAAATAAGTGTATTTTTTTTACCAAATTCAAAATAAAAATAAATCTGTTTCGCACCATTTTTAATGAAGGTCGCTTGGACAGATTTAGCACAAAGCCCCGGGCTTTTAAGCTTTACCAAGGTGACCGGTCCTGACTCACACTTTTATTAAATCTGCTAGGTTGAGAATGAATAGCGAATCAGCATAAATATTATTTTGATTATTTTTGGGCAGATTAACAATGGAAAATACAAATCAAATAAATAAAGTAAACCATCTTCTGCATGACGGAGGTGAAATGGGAGAACTCATCCGCTCCATGGACTGGTCGAACAGCCCATTGGGGCCTATCGAGAAATGGCCACAAAGTCTGCTGACATCGCTGAATCTATGCCTCTCTTCAACTTTTCCTATTCTGATCGCATGGGGACCGGAAACCATACAGTTTTACAATGATGCCTACAGGCCTATTTGTGGTGCAAAACATCCCGCATCAATGGGCATGAACTTCAGGGTCTGCTGGGAAACCGCACTGCCTGTAGTAGGCGATGCCTTTAGCAAAACGGAAAACGGAGAAGGCACCTATATAAAAGACCAACAAATGTTTCTTGACCGCTATGGTTATCTGGAAGAATCCTTTATGACCTTCTCTTTTGCACCCATCAGGGACGAAGCGGGAAAGGTAGGTGGCATTTTCCATCCCATTACAGAAACCACAGACAAAATGCTCAGCGCCAGGCGTACACAGATACTGCGCAATCTTTCTGCGGCCACAGGAAAGTCAAAGACTCTTTCTGATATTCTGTTTCACGCATCTGAACAATATCATGATTATCAGTTTGATCTTCCATTTCTAGCGATCTACAAATTAAATGGAGATCACGCCTCCGCATCGCTGCTTAGCCTGACAGGAATGAGTGATGAACCGCTATTTCCATCAGAAATAGCCCTTGATGAACCAGGCCAATTCTGGTCATTGCTAACTATTACGAATTCCAACGGCCCAGTTGTCATTGATCAAATGCCGTTTAAGAATATTAACGACCAGATCGGTCCTTTCCCGGAACCACCCATGAAAGCGGTTGCACAGTCTATCCATGTTTCAGGGCAAAAAGAGGCATTTGGCATCATGATTTGTGGGGTGAGTTCAAGAAGAGCACTGGATGAAGACTACCTTAGCTTTTTTGACCTGTTGAAAGGAACCTTTAACACTGCGGTGTCCAATGTCTATGCCTACGAACAGGAACAGAAAAGGGCCGAAGCCCTTGCGGCCATCGACAGATCCAAGACTGCGTTTTTTAGCAATGTTAGCCATGAATTCCGCACTCCCCTGACGCTAATGCTGGGCCCATTAGAAGAACTGCTTGAAAACAGTGATCTATCAGAGAAAGCCATTGCACATGCGGAGGCAGCCCATCGTAATTCATTGAGGTTATTGAAGCTAGTAAACAACCTGCTTGACTTCAGTCGCGTTGAGGCTGGAAGGCTACAGGGAAGCTATCAGCGAACAGATATTGCATCAGTTACTGTTGATCTGGCAAGCTCATTCAGATCCATAATTGAAAAATCAGGAATGATACTGGAAGTGAATGCCAGGCCAATCGATGGTGAGATATATGTGGACAGGCAGATGTGGGAGAAGATTGTTCTTAATCTGCTGTCCAATGCTTACAAATACACACTTAAAGGGTCAATTCAGGTAAATCTATCTGAGTCTGATCGACAGATCATCCTGACAGTCAGCGATACCGGGATTGGGATAGCCAATGACGAGATCCCGCACATGTTCGAGCGTTTCCACAGAATAGAAAATGCCGGTGGCCGGACCCATGAGGGCTCTGGAATCGGTCTCTCTTTAGTAAAGGAGCTAGTGCTGCTGCACGGAGGCGAAATATCGGTGGAAAGCCAATTGGGCGCAGGAAGTAATTTCTCGGTAAGCATTCCAAAAGGAAAAGCTCACCTTCCGCCTTCACAAATCCTCGAAAAGGCTTCTCCAAATGGGACGCCCTCACTGAGAGGCGCATTTATTAAAGAAGCACTAAGCCTATTGGATGAACATCATGATAGCGAGACAATTTCTGTTCCGCAAACCATGGAAACCAGCAGAAGTATTCTTGTTGTCGATGATAACAGAGATATGAGAAATTACCTTTCCGGGCTTTTTGGTTCCACGCATCGGGTCCGCCAGGCATCCAACGGCCAGCAGGCACTTGAACTGATTGCCGATGAAATGCCAGATCTGGTCTTGAGCGACATGATGATGCCAGTAATGGATGGAAAAGAATTATTGCGTCAGCTCAGGTTAAATCCCGCCACACACCGATTGCCTTTTATATTTCTTTCTGCACGTGCAGGTGAAGAAGCCAGGATAGAGGGACTGGAACT
The DNA here is from genome assembly GCF_015679185.1 of Pedobacter endophyticus. Taxonomy (NCBI): domain Bacteria; kingdom Pseudomonadati; phylum Bacteroidota; class Sphingobacteriia; order Sphingobacteriales; family Sphingobacteriaceae; genus Pedobacter; species Pedobacter endophyticus. The sequence goes on along the minus strand of NZ_CP064939.1, from coordinate 4,377,257 downwards.
CGGGGCGAATGATTACCTCGTTAAGCCTTTTGCAGCTGCAGAACTAATAACCAAAGTGCGCGGTCAGCTGAGGCAACATGCCTCCAATCTTCACGCAGAACAGCAGCTAAAAAATCTTTTCCTACAAGCTCCGGTAGCCATTGCAATTTTCCGTGGTCCAAGTCATATACTGGAGATGGCCAATGATATGATGCTGGGTTACTGGAAGAGATCATATGAGGAAATAATTCTAAAACCATTTGGCGAAGATCTTGCCGATATCATGCAGGAAGGCTTTCCTCGGATCATGGACGAAGTATATCGTAACGGAAAGGGATATATTTCTCCCGAGCTTGCTATCAAAACGGATTCAGTAGAGCCTGAAGAGCCGTGCTATCTCCGGGTGGCGCTGGAAGCCTTGCGGGGTGAAGACGATAAAATCTACGGAATAATGGCCATTGCCACAGACTTGAGTGAACAGGTTAATTCAAGAAAACGCATTGAGCATACCGAGGAAAGGCTGAGGTTAGCCATTGATTCAGCGGAGATGGGTACCTGGGATTTGAACCTCAATCGTTCAGAACTGCATACCTCCTCCCGTACCAATGAACTTTTTGGGCTTGAAGAAGACGAACTAACCCTTGACCGAAAAATGCTACTCGTTATTGACGAGGATCGACAAAGAGTTTCTGAGGCGATGTCCGTAGCGCTGCGCAACCATTCCGACGGACATTACGAGCAGGAGTATGGCATTCGCAAAGCCAATACTGGAGAACTCAGGTATCTCAAAGCAACAGGAAAAACCACCTTTGATGAAAAAGGGGAAGCCAGCCGCTTTTCCGGAACCATTATTGACGTAACTGAAGGCAGGGCCGACCAGGAAAGAAGAAACGACTTTATTGCCATGGCTAGTCATGAACTCCGTACGCCACTCACTTCTATTTCAGCCTATCTTCAGCTAGGTAAACACATGACCTCGGGTGAAGGAAATGAACGCTTGCAGTCCATTATCGACAAAGCCTCACAACAGGCTTCAAAGATGGCGAGACTTGTAACCGATCTTTTAGATATGAGTAAGCTAGAAGCAGGAAAACTAAAGCTTGACATCCAGTCTCTGGAAATTTCAGAGATGGTTAAATCTTCTATCGAAGATCTCCGGCCGATACTGGGCAGGAATGAAATCGTATTTGATGCCGGGATTCAGGCAAGGGTATCAGCTGACAAAGAGAAGCTAGAACAGGTGATGTCCAATCTGCTGAGTAATGCAATCAAATATTCACCAGATGGCGGGAAAATACTCGTTTACATTATTCCCTTAGAAAAAAAGGTAAGGGTTTGCATTAAAGATGAGGGGATTGGCATTTCGCAAAACGATATTGAAAAGCTTTTTCAGCGATATTTTCGTTCAGAAAGCCTTGACCGAAGTATTTCCGGATTTGGGATAGGCTTATACCTCTGCCAAGAAATCATCACCCGGCACGGGGGAGAAATTGGGGTGGAAAGTATGCCTGGGCTGGGCTCTACTTTTTACTTTGATTTACCGGTTTTAGATGCATTCTAATGCGCTTCGTCGGGCATCTGATCATGCTGTTCAAAACTCTGATGGTGCTGGTTCAAACAATGATGATCAAGAGGTAAAGCATTGATAATGTGAGACCTCCTATATTTAATTAATTGCAATAACAATTTTTTTGTCTCAGAAACCGAAGGTATCATCCCCTACTGTATATTTTGCTTTTAGCCGTAAGTTGGATAAACCACAGCCGACTGACATTCCGCCAGGATTTTGATTTATATTATATTCTTGATTATCTTAAAACAATAGATTAGGCGCCATGGGGTAAAATAAATTGGTTTTGGAAGCTATCCGTTTTTGCTGCATTAAATCTATAACATACTGGGAATTATTTAGTTTTTTCGTTATGATTTTCTCTAAACTGATTTGAATAAATCATTATAAATATGCTAAAAGAAAAACTGTAACATTAATATTACTTATAAAATTTTATTTGATTTAAGCTCTTGTTATGCTCATCCAGTAAAGTAGTTGTCTAATAACAAGATCATTAATTGTAGCTCATTATATAGTACAATCACCAGCAATATGTTCTACCAGTAGAACAAAACGAATTTTACCAACACCATAACTATATGCGATATCATATTTGCCACTTACAAAACCACTATTAAGTGAATATACTTTATAACGAAACTATTTTATAAATTAGCCGTTAATAATACGTGCAGTAAAGAATATAGAATATGTTTAGCGACATATTTTTTTTGGACAATAATGTTTTTTAGAAAATAAATTATACTTTTGCACCCCTAAAAAAATCTAAACATGAGCAAAGACAGCATTATAGATAATCTATTTAGAGTTGCCTCGAATATGTTTACTCAGTTTAGCACAGAAGAGCCATTAATTAGTGATGATACTAAGCGTGTACTTAAAAATTCTGAGGCTAGAAAAGAGCTACATAAAATTTTAGATAACCCAAAGACTGGCAAAGTGAACGTAAATGTCAATGGTAAACCCGTTTCGTTTTTTGTTGAGGCATAAGTTTGGAACAGATTGCTCTCAATACGGTAATAGCTGTTATGTTAGCGATTTTTCCGGGTTTTCTTTTTCGTAAATGTTATTACTCCGGCGAATTCACAAAACAGTTTAATCAATCCAATGAATTTGATAAACTGCTTTGGAATGTCTTCTTCAGTGGAGTTTCAATGGCTATTACACTTCTTTCGATTTACGTCTTCAAAGAATTTTTAGGACTAACCGTTTTAGATTCGCTGAACTATGATAAGGTTCGAAATCTTACTTCAACTGTTTCAAAGAACGAATTGCCTGATAGGAAAGTTTTAAATGAGACTTATCGAGACCTAATAATAATTGTCGGTTTGATCTATTTCTTTTCCTGTTTCTTTGGCTTAATGTTTCATTGGTTAGTAAGATCGCTTAAACTTGATGTGCAGTTTAGAATATTAAGATTCAAAAACTACTGGTTCTATTATTTTCACGGTGGAAAAATACTTTATAGTAATCCAAGTAGACGAAAGTTCGCTTTTACTAAGGTTGATGTTTTATGTGAGGTGGCAGGAGAAACTAAGCTATACTCCGGTATTTTATCTCAGTATACCATTAATGAAAGCGATAACAATTTGGAAAATATTTTTCTAACTGATGCCAGAAAACTTAAAAAGGTTGTAAACAGTGAAAGGACAACAGAGGTTGTGCACAATGCCATACCAGGCGCTGCATTTTGCATTCCCTATAAGAATGTCGTAAATATGAATTTGGTTTATTTCTACCGTGATAATGAGTTGAGCATCGCTCGTTATCTTATTTTCATAAATGTTTTATCTTCTCTCGCCATTACTTTTATTATAGTATCTGTTTTCTGGTTCGATCTAAGTGATTTTGGTGTAATAGGTCTCTGGAAAAAAATCTTTTACGTAATTATGGGGTTTGTCGGGATAGCTAATTTAAGATTACTTATTTACGATAAAAACAGAAAAAAACTTGCTTGGATTCCGCAATTACTGCTCTTTATAAGTGCATTGTTATGGTTCCTATACAGCAGCGATATAGTGTCAATGTGGATTGTCATTATCTCTTTCATTATATCAATTGGCGCTTCTGCATTTATAACTCCTGCAGGCAATAATATTTCAAATGGCGATCCTGTCGAAAATGAAGACCCTGATGATGTGATAATTTAATAGAGTTGAAATTTATCATTATCTAACCCAAAGTTTTGAGCTGCTAAAGAATTTTAATTTTTGGACTTGATTACCCTGCCCACCCGCAAAGCAGCCTCAAGGAAAGAAAATATCAATCCCCCTTACCATATATTTTTCTTTCAGCTGTAAGTTAATGCACCAATCACGGCAAAGAGAAAAAAAGTCTTAAAAAACGAACTTTAATTTGTCATTATATTTTATCATTTCTTCATTATAAAACTAAAAATTGAGTTTGATTAATGAAATGAGTTTATGATAATATAGGAAAAAAGCGGAGTACAGCAGTATAATCGTAGACAACTCTGCTAACTATAATCCATTCTTAAGCCCCACCTCCTGAAAACTTATTAAATAACTAGGGAATAGCGAGAAAGATTATTTGCTGCGCCCTATCAGAATCAAGTATCTCTCAAAATAACTAATGAACAAAGAATTAGATCTATACGTAGCTCTATTCTTTAAGATATTTTACTGGGTTTATTCTGATAGCGATAAGTATTTGTGAGGCAATTGCTGTCCAAGCCATCACAAAGGATAAAAAGCCTGCAAGAGCAAAATGCCACCACTGCAAAGATATTCTGTAGGCAAAGCTTTCGAGCCAATTGCCCATTATCAAATATCCTATCGGAAAAGCTATGAAAATTGCAATAAAAATAATTCTGACAAAAAATGTCGATAGCAGAGATATAACACCTAGATCGCTACATCCCAGCGTCTTTCTAATCGCAATCTCCTTTGATCTTCTCTCCACCATAAATGCCGCCAGTCCAAACAAACCGAGACATGAGATGATAATTGCAGTACCTGCAAAATACCTCGATAAGATAGCTATCTTGTTTTCGAACGTGTATTGCACCTGATAGTCATCATCTAAAAATTTATATTCAAAAGGAAGATTTTCGTTAAATTCTTTATATAGTTTTTCAATATTTTCTATGGCCATCTTTTCTGACCCAGATTTAATACGCACTAATATATTGCCACCATTTTCATAGTCAATCTTAAAAAAGAAGGGCTTAACTTTTTCAAAAAGTGATTCGAAATGAAAGTCATCGACAACACCTATTATCTGTCTATTCCCGTAAAAGTTCACTGTTTTACCGATAGGATCCTTTATCCCCATTGTCTTTATTGCAGCTTTGTTAAAAACGATTGCCGAGGTGTCGGAGCCAAATTCGGGCGAAAAGCTTCTACCTTGCTCTATTTTTAGATTAAGGGTCTCAATAAGGCCAAAATCAACATCCAGATAATCAAATTTTGTGTTTTTCTGATCTAATGCTTGTCCCTCCCATGACAGTCCACCTGAACGGGAGCTGATACCACCGGCTAAACTTCCATACATATATGATGCGTTTACCACTCCAGGCGTACTTTTTAGTTGGGAGATAAACGACTTAAAGTTTTTATCTAATTTTCCCTGTTTGGCAAAAGAAATAACATTGTCTTTTTCGTAGCCCAAGTTTTTGTTTTTTACAAATTTTATTTGGTTGTATATTACAGAAACAGATATGATTAATATAATAGAGATAACAAATTGGAATACAACCAATCCCTTTCTAATTAAAAGTTCACTTTTTGTACTGTTTAATTTGCCTTTTAGGGCATTCGCTGGATTAAATCCAGAAAGGTAAAATGCTGGATAGCTGCCAGCAGCCAAACTGGTTAATAGGCTGATGCTGAATAGCGCCAATATTAGCTTCAGGTCAAAATGTAGACTTAAGGATTTACCTGTTATGGAATTGAACTGTGGTAGTAATAATTCTGTGGCAAGCAAAGCAACGAACAGTGAAATACCTGTTAGTAACATTGACTCTCCAATATATTGAACCATTAGCGCTCCCCTTTTTGCTCCCAATACTTTCTTTATGCCCACTTCCTTCATTCTTCTGGAGGCCTTTGCGGTAGAAAGATTCATAAAGTTGATGCATGCTATGCCAAGGATGAACAACGCGATTACACCAAATAGACGCACATAAACCATTCTTCCGACTATTGGAACTCCGTTTTCATAACTACCATAAAGATATCGTTCTGAAAAACGCTGTACGAATAGGGTTTCTTTTGTGTTTTGTCGTTTAGTAAGAAACAGCTCAGTAATTTTGTCATTCACACTTTGGATATCTGCATCTTTCTTTAAAATTAGAAAGGTTGACGGGCCGCCATTAGACCACTCCTTTACTTCAGGCCGTTTTTCTAAAAAGAGGTCATAGCTGAATAGTACATCAAACTTAGTTGAGGCACTAGGCTGAGACTTGAAAATTCCAGATATGATATATTGACCTGCAAAATATTCGTTCTCAAATGCTATGGTTTTCCCGATAATGTTCTTTGTCGTTTTAAACAGTTTATAACCGGTTTCCTCCGAAATTGAAATTGAGCTTTTATGCAATAACACTGAATTCTTATCTCCTTCAATAAATTGATAAGTAAAAACGTCAAAAAAACCCTGATCAGCAAACTGAGGGGTAGTGAAAATTTTTGATCTACCAGCCGAAAGTGCACCCTTGTAGGAAATGTTGGGAGGTACGACTGCTACAGCACGCTCGACTTCTGGAATAGAAGATGCAAGGGCACGGGCCAAGAGTCCAGGAGTGTATTCTTCGGTATTTACCGTATTGTTAAGTGGTTCATTTCTTAATACTTGATATAGATATGTATCATTGTCATTGAACTTGTCAATGTTTAACTCATCCCTGATCCAGAAATAGATTAAAAGAGTACATATCAATCCTATAGATAATCCGATAAGATTTACAAAAAAGGAAATTTTAAACCTCTTAAAATTTCTGTATATAAATAATAAATGATGTCCTATCACAGATTTGAAAGTTTAAATATCACTAATCAAAGCACTTAAATATGATGTGCAAGTTCTATAGTTCGTTTCTATTATTATGCCAAGTAATGCTTACCTCAAATATACCTCCCAAGAGCCTATTTGTAATGCTACGAAAGCGTTAGGTGTTCAATTTCGGACAGTCAGATGAACGCTATCGAACATTCCTTCCAAAATATATGGAGCGGTTGAGCAGTTTCCATTCAGCTTTAATATGTTAAAATTTTGATTTAATTAGATGAAGTTAGGCGTTTAGAACATTTTAGTTAGTAAAATATCATTTATCAAAAAACGGTGAATTTTTGATAGGCGTTCACATTCGCTTTTTAGTTTGTCTCAAAAAAAACGAAGTTATGCATCCCCCTTGTATATCTCTCGTTCAGTTGTAAGTTTAAATGCACCAAATTCGGCAAAGAAAAAAATTAATTGAATGCAACCTCAAATGGCTAATTTTCATCTCAAGTTTTATGAAACGAATTTTAGCAGTAATTATATTTTTGACGCCTTGGATAGTAAAAGCTCAAAATGATAAATCATTGATTGCCGATAGCGTAAGAGCTTACTTAGATAGCAGCTTAAATATAATTAGAAAGCACTCCTTAAATACTAAAGTGAATTGGAATGATTTACGGTCAAATGTTTATGCTAAAGCTATTGGAGCAAAGCGGTATGAAGATGTTCTACATCTATATCCTTATATATTCGAGCAAATTGATGATCATCACGGCAGTTTAAAATTTAGAGAAAAAACATATAGTTGGAATAAAAAGGCAGCTAATCCTATAAACAATATTATAGCCATCGCTACAAAAAAATATCAATCCGTTAATGCAGAAAAGATTACTAAAGATATTGCCTACATTTTAATTCCTGGAAACAACGATTTTAGAGGAAAGCAAATGGATAGCATCGCTAAAGAAATTAAAAATGCACTATCTAAAGTCAATGACAAGAATATCAAAGGATGGGTTATTGATTTGAGAGTAAACACTGGAGGCAATATGTATCCAATGATCGCGGGTTTAAGCGATTTAATAGGAGAAGGAAAAGTTGGTGGATTTCTCACCTCCACATACGAGCCTAATGGATCCTGGATTATTAAGAATGGCACTTTTTATGTCGACTCAGTTAAAGTTTCGCCTATAAAATATAGTGGCTATCCTGTGGGTAAAGATATACCTGTCGCAATTTTGATCAGTGGGAATACCGCAAGTTCTGGTGAAATGACCGCAATCTCATTCATTGGCCGAACGAAATCTGTTATTATTGGCGAGCAAAGTGGCGCTTATACGACGAGTAATCTAGGCTTTAAATTAAATAAGTATTCAGGACTCAATTTAGCTGTAGCTTATGCGGCAGATCGTAATGGAAAAATCTATCCAAAGTATCTAGAACCAGATTTGAAAGTTGTTAATGGTGATAACTTCGAAAACCTGAAGGATGATTTAAAAATCAAAAAAGCATTAATTTGGCTCAGAAAGAATAAATAGTTCATAACTGTCTCAAAAAAAAAGTATTCATCCCCTACTGCTTATCTTTCAGCTGAAAGTTTAATTGCACAAATTGCGGCAAAGAAATAAAATTTGTCTCAAAAAACGAATATTAATTTGCTATTATAAATTACCATTTACTCATTATGAAAAACTAAAAATTAAACTGGATTAATGAAATGAGTTTATGATAATATTGGAAAAAGCAGAGTACAGTAAGATAATAGTAGGCGACTATGCGAGCTATAAAATTCTCAAGTCCTACCTCGTGAAACTTATTAAATAATCAGGGAATTATGATTTTCTAAGGCAGTAAATTAAATCAAGCTAGAGTCATAATGTGGCCTAACTGAAAATTTTGTGTGATTAGTTCTGAGGAAGTAAATCCATATTGTTTTTTAAATGCAACGTTAAAATGGGAAAGACTATTAAATCCCATATCAAGAAAAATTTAGATGGTCTTAGGTTCTCTTCAGTTAAATGAATATGCGCTTCCTAATTTTTTTTAATCAACCAATGGCTTAGTGTATTTTTGAAGATTTGTCCAATTCTTCTTAAAAGCAGAGAGGGTACGAACTGTGACAAATTCAGATCTTTTTACGTTAGTATTAAAAGTATAGTTATGCAAAAGCAAAAAAATAATAATGTATTCTGTGTCTCAGAAAATCTAATACTGTACCTGGTGATAATAATCGCATAGCTTTGTAAAAAAAATGGAAAATGATATATCATGTCATATTTAGCTTCAACAAAGAAAGATTTGAACACAAACGATTAGTATTTTTTGGAGATTTTTGTTAAAAAAAATTATGGAAAGAATACTGGTAACAGGCGCAACGGGACACTTAGGTAGCGCAATTATAACCACACTTTTAAAACGTATATCTGCCAGTCGCATTTCGGTTATTACCCGTCAGCCAGATAAACTAGCAGATTTTGAATCGAAGGGATATAAAGCCTTCTTGGGCAGCTACGATAATATAAAAGTATTGGAAAAAGCTATGAAAGGTGTAGATACGGTATTACTGATATCCTCGGGGGATCAGGGTGACCGAATGCAAGAACATAAAAATGTCATCGATGCCGCAAAAAAAACGGGGGTGCAACGAATTGCTTACACCAGCCGTTCACTTCGTGAGAGAAGTTCGCTGGCCAATCAGTTGATGGAAGAACATTTTCAGACCGAGGATTATATTAAAGCTTGTGGAATGGCTTATACCTTGTTTAGAAATATATTATATATGGATACTATCCCACAATTTATTGGAGGAAATCTAGCCTTGGAACATGGAATTTATTTACCAGCAGGAGATGGTGCCGTTGCTTTTGCCTTACGAAGCGAAATAGGTGAGGCAATGGCAAATGTATTACTTGCCAAAGATACTGAGAACAAGATTTACAATTTCACAGGAAATAGATCTTATACCTTTTATGATATAGCCAGCGCGCTTTCTGAACTTTCTGGAAATACTGTCAACTATTCAAACGTAGAAGAAAATGAATTTAAAGTAATGATGAAACAAAGAAATGTTCCTGAACCAGTAATTGAGAAAATCGTTAACTTTATCACTGATATAAAACATAATCAAGAAGCAGACGTATATCCGGACATGGAAACTAGCCTTGGACGTAAACCTGTATCACTGAAAGAAGGTTTAAGAATTTTGTTCGGATTTTAACCTGGCGGGCTGAACACTATCTGAATAGATGTTGACGGTTTTATTTTTCAGTAGTTGTATCTGCTAAATGAGTGCTCATATTAATAGTTATCTTATCATGACGACAGCAAATCAAATCAAAACTATAGCGGATTACCACCATTTCATGGGGTTAGGTAAACCTCAACACCCATTGATCAGCGTTGTGAAATTCGAAGACATTAAATCGCACCCAAGCAGTATGCCGAGAAGCATTATCCATCACTTTTATTCAATTGCTTTAAAAAAGAATAATATTTCAAAATTAAAGTATGGACAACAGAACCTTGATTTTGATGAAGGTGTAATGCACTTTATGGCACCCAAACAGGTGCTATCTTTTCAGCCAGGCAACAAAGAGGATTTTCAACATACCGGATGGTTATTGCTCATCCATCCAGATTTTCTTTGGAACACGTCTTTGGCTGGAAAAATCAAAAAATATGAATACTTTTCTTACAACGTAAATGAAGCATTACACCTTTCTGAAAAGGAAGAAATTTTGGTGATCGATATTATCCAAAAAATCGAACAGGAGTATAATACCAATATAGATTATTTTAGTCAGGATGTAATAGTTGCACAAATTGAAGTGCTGCTCACTTACTCCGAACGATTTTATCAGCGCCAGTTTATCACCCGAAAAAAAAATAACCATAAAATTTTAGACCAAACGGAAGCTCTGCTTGCAGAATATTTCGCCTCGGACGCCTTAATCACTAAAGGAATTCCCACAGTTCAATACGTCGCCGAGAACCTAAATATTTCAGCCAATTACTTAAGCAGGCTCCTTCACCTTCTAACAGGACAAAGCACTAAACAATTGATTCAAGACAGAATGATTGACTTGGGTAAGGAAAAGCTGTCAACAACTAATCTATCTGTAAGTGAAATAGCTTACGCGCTTGGCTTTGAGCATCCTCAGTCCTTTAGTAAACTATTTAAAGTGAAAACGGATATGTCGCCAATGGTCTTTAGGGCATCATTCAACTAAAATGTTCAAAACAATTAAATGTTTAATAAGCCCACTGAATAACAATCAGCCTATATATTGAAATGTGAGCCTATTTTTTTGCTAAAATCTAGCTAAGTATTGTAAGTAAAAGCGGGATTTCTCACTATAAATATATAACTTCTATCTTTTCTGGAATAGTGTGTATCGTAATAACTTATTTAATCATTACACAATGTTCTTAAAGCGTAACTAGTTTTATTACATCAATAAAAGTCGTTTCTACTTTGTTATCAAAAAACGGTGAAATTTTAATAAAGCCAACAATTGTTCACAGTAAATGTTTAGAGTTTATAATACGAATAAAGGACATGGAAAGAAGATTACGAAAAATACTGGGTCTTTTAATGCTGCTTGCAATATCATCTTTAATGCTTTCGGCCTGTAAAAAGAAAAGTGCCGAGGATGACCAACATGAATCAGTTAGTTCTCTAAAAACTAAATTAGCCGGTAAGTGGCTTTTAATCAAAGGTTTAACCACGGAATATGATGTCGCTGGGAAAGTTGTTCGCCAGGAGGACATTTCAGGAACAAAACCAATTCCAGTGTATGATTTCCGGGAAAACGATATCTTTTACCTCTCTGACTACCGTGGAGAGAAGAACTTTTCTTACATGCCATCAGTCGGTGCAGATGGTCGTTCAAAAATAGTTATTGATGGTGGAGAAGATTATGATATTACTTTACTTAACAAAACTGACATGAAGTGGTTCAGAGAGCGTAAAGTACCAGATGAACAGCCTGGAGTTATCCGGAGAGCAGTTATGGAGGTAGAGTTTAAAAAACAGTAAAGCTTTAAAACCATTTGACTGGTGTGCCTGCCGAAATTAAAATTAATCATTCAACGAGGCAGTTTTGAATTTGCCTTAGTTCTTGAGTAAACAATTATCAAAAAAACGAATATTAATTTGCTATTATAAATTACCATTCACTCATTATCAAAAAATAAAAATTAAATTTGATTAATGAAATGAGTTTATGATAAAATAGGAAAATAGCGGAGTACTTTAGGACAATAGTTGGCGACACTGCTTACTATAATATTCTCAAGCCCTACCTTCTGAAACTTATTAAAAAAGTAGGGAATATTGGGAATTCCAGCTTGTGTGACAAAAGCTTGTTAGATTGCCGTTGTTCTTTGCTATTTGTTTTTAGCAATTCTAAATCCAAGGTCGTCAATCTTAAATTTTAATGGGTGACTTCTTCTGCGTGTCGTTGCCATTACGCTTCTTTCGACATCGCAAAAACCGCCCCCGCGAAAAATACGGTAAGAACCATAAACTTCTGTGTCGTATAGGTCTGAACACCATTCCCAAACGTTCCCAAACATATCATAAAGTCCCCACTCATTTGGCATCTTTTGTCCAACGCTATGTGTTCTGTTTTCCGAATTATCTTTATACCAAGCAATCAATTCCAACTCACCGTATCTAATCCCTGTGGTCCCTGCTTTGCAGGCATATTCCCATTCCGCCTCTGTTGGTAAACGAAATCCATTCGCTGATTTATCAAAGATTATTTCTTCGTTACCAGTTTGAACAACATAACAAGGTGTTAAGCTGTTCCGCTCCGAAAGTTTATTGCAAAAAGTCACAGCTTCTTTAAAAGTCACAGTTTCAACTGGCAGACGATCACCCTTAAAAGTACTTGGATTTTCATTGGTTATTTCAAAATATAAATCCTGTGTTACTTGAAATTTTAAAAGTAAAAAAGACTCAATTTCGACAGTCCATCTCTCTTTAATTCTGTCATCTCGTAATTGAATTGTTCCTTTGGGTATCTCAACCATTTGTTTTATAATAGTCGCATTCATGATCTTAAAGAACATTTATTGCTTCTTTCGTAGAACTAACAAAGTTGATGTTCTTTGCTTTGTTACTTTCATAAATGAAGTCAGTTAAACTTTTACTGTTGAATTTAGAGAAGTCGCCTACGATAGCTAATCGAACACGATAATTTGAAAATTTTTGAAGAATTTCTCCAGCAATTCCATTGTTCAAGCTAAAAAATTTTGAAGTAATGTTCTTTTCGTTTATTACAATCTTGTCGAAACCTTGATAGTATAAATTTCCTAACAGGTCTAACCCGTCTTCGGCTTTGTTGATGATAGTCTCTTCCGAAATTACTTCAGCAATTTTTTCGTCGTTAATATGATGAGATTTAATTTTCATTTTTTTATCTTTTTTGTAAAGTTGATTGCTATGTGGGAATGTATTATTACCTATTATGCTAGTTTATAAAGTATTGGCATTGCAGCAACTTCGTTAGCGTAAAAATTGTCAAGAACGTATGAATGAAATGACTTCTTAAAAATCAAAGAAGGGAGAATATCGCTTATTTTGTTCCAACGGCAGTGATTTATGATTGTGTATTCTGAATTTCTCTGGTCTATTGGCAGTAACACAGTCGAATTATAAAGTCCAGTTTCTTCTTGAAACCAACCTGCGGTATATTCCCAAATACTAAGATTTTTCTGCAAACTGTTGGCTAGAAAATAATTAAATAAAAATACACCTTGCTTTTGGTGATCTACTGGGTTTATATGTCTTATATTGGTAGCAGTTGTCATATGAGTGTTTCTGGATATGTTTTTTATTTCCCCTAATATGTGGTTATAATCTGCAGTATTCTTAATGTCTTCTGCTTTTTGCAAAGATGCAGTTTCAATCAAGATAGCAAAGTCGTATTTAGCTATCTGAACTCTCCCTAACTGTTCTTTCAGAAATTTTCCTATGCCAGGTGGAATGAGGATAGCTTTAAAAACATCCGCACTTACAACTTCATGGTCCTTCTTTAATTCTCTACACCATTGTTTAGCATTGTCAATAAGTCTTTTCTTCCTTGAACCTGTAGTTAAAAAAACAGGAATCCAGAATTGATCTACTTCTGCTGCAATGTGAAGGTAGAAATTTGATGTTGGTTCGGTCAGTGCTACCTTTTTAAATTGTAAGTGTTTGTTAACGACTTTTAAATTGTCTTGCATTGCTTTACTTTTTTAAGCAAGGTAATCGAAAGGAAGGCACCTATTTTTTATCAAATGATAAAATCGATTTTTTTGATCTTATTCTACTGAGTGAAACTTGTGTAATTCCAAGGTAACTTGCTAAGTCACCCAGACTAATGCGCTGCAGAATTGATGCATTAGTATTTAGAAAATTATTATAACTTGTTGTGGCATTTTCTTCAAGCATTTCACTTATTCTTTTCAACATGTTTATCGAAGCGATAGACATAAATTTTCTAAATGCTGTTTCTATGCAGTGATGCTTTTGACAAAGAAATTCCATTTTTGAATGTGAAATATATGAAACCATTGTCGGTTCCAATGTGATAATTGAATATTCGGACTTCGCTTGTGTGATATAACTGTCAAGTCCTGTAAATATCGAATTTTCAGAAAAAAAACGCATAATAAATTCATTTCCATATTTCTGAGAAGACAACTTTAGTAAGCCGCTATTTAAAAAATATAATCGCCTGCAAACCCTGCCAGAATTTAGTATAAAATCTCCTCTCTTATATGATTTATTATTGATTTCCGACTTCAAGTCATCAACAGCTACGGTTCTTAGTGGCGAAAGAGAATTTAAACTATTTATGAAGTCAATCATTCTTTAAAATTGTGTTTTTATTAAAATAGCGCTATAATATAAATCAATTTCCTCATGGCACAGGATTTTTTAGGAGCTCATGGTTCCTGATATGTGTTATCGTTGATCTTCTTTTAATGATAATGAAACGGCATAACTGTCTTCTAAAAGCCTGTATTTCACGATTAAACTATTTTCAACACTAATTTCTATAAAAAACATTGAGTCAACAACCTTATTTGTTTTGAGCATTATAGTGGAAAACTCACCTGATACAATTGCCGTGCTATTGTTCACCATGATATTGTTGACTTTCGCAGATTTTGGTACTGTATTTTTCCAAAGCAATTCATAGAATTCTTCAACTTCATCCCGACTGCTACGTTTCCCTAACCAAGGTGCTAAATCTTTATCTCCGGGGATATTCCAATCAATGTCTTCTGCAAACATTTGAATCAGATTTTTTAAATCTCGTTGGCTTAGAGACTGAAGAAACAGGTTAACAACTTTTTGTGTTAAGGTGGTATTAGTCATAATGGAGTTTATTATTTTGTAATTCGGATTATTAAGGGAATGGTTAGTAAAGCATAATGTAAAATTATTATTTAACGATTGAATTTAATTTATAAAAAATCAATATTTCTGCTAATGTTACACCTATTCAAACTTATCAAAAAACGGTGAATTTTTGATAGGTATTCAGATTCGCCTTTAAATTAGTCTCACAAAACGAAAGTATTCATCCCTCACAGTATATCTTTCTTTCAGCTGTAAATTTAATTGCACCAATTACGGCAAAGAGAAAAATTATCTCACAAAATGAGGGAATAATGATTTCAGGTATCGTTTGTAATTGATAAGTAGTGAATATTGATTTTAAATTAGTATTGGAGCGCTACAACCTTTATCTAAAATAAAACATTGCAAGAATCTTTGTGTAATTAGACCGATGCTGTACTTCAGCATCTTTATTTTAATAACAGTCATGTGATTGGCCAAAATCAAAATTCTTTCAGTCTCTTGAGAAAAGCATAGTCTTAATCCTTCGAGACTGGCGGTGAATAGTGCAAGGTGGGATTCCATTTCAAAAATGGAACCCGGTTCGAACTTATCAAGTCTATCTAAAAAAATAGCAACTGTATCTATACAAAATTCTTTATATTGTTCAATCAAGATCTCTGAGATATCCATGATACAATATCGCAAATAATTTATGAAACATACTAATTTCAAAAAACAAGAAATCAATTTATTCTTGTTAATTTAACGAATTGTAACCGGATTATAAACAGCGCATTAAAAGCGTAAAACATCAAATTAATAGAACTACATATTATAATGAATAAATCGTAATTTTACTGCTTTCTATGTTAACCCGGAGTATAACTCATATTCTGCTGTTTAATATAGCCGTCAAGCCGTAAATGAGTATATTCAAAACAAACAACGTTAATATAAGAGGTAAAGGGACATCGACAATGATGTTCGCCCATGGATTTGGTTGTGACCAGAACATGTGGAGATTTATAACCAAAGCGTTTGAAGAAACACATCAACTAATCTTATTTGATCATGTTGGCGCTGGACAGTCTGATCTTAACGCTTATGACCCGGTGAAGTACCAAGATATAAACGGCTATGTCGAAGATATTATAAATATAGCCAATACCCTGGAATTAAAAGAGGTAATCTTTGTTGGACATTCAGTAAGTGCTATGATGGGAATCATGGCGGCAGAAAAAGAGCCGACACTATTTAAATCCTTAATTCTGGTTTCCCCCTCTCCCTCATATATTAATGATAGAGATTATATCGGAGGCTTCAGCCGGATGGAAATAGAAGAACTCTTGCAGTCCCTTGACGAAAACCACCTCGGATGGTCAATGACCATGGCCCCGCTCATAATGGCAAATTCAGATAGGGCTGAACTTGGCGAGGAACTTACCAATAGTTTTTGCAGTACAGACCCAACGATCGCCAGGCAATTTGCTAGGGTAACCTTTCTCACGGACAGCAGAGCTTTGTTACCGCAGTGCAAAACCCCATCCCTGATACTGCAATGCTCTGATGACATAATAGCTCCTGTTGAAGTTGGTCAGTATATGCATGAGCAGATGGATAATAGCCATCTTGTTATTCTTGAAGCAACCGGTCATTGTCCACACATGAGTGCCCCCAAGGAAACCACAGCTGCGATTCTGAATTTTCTTAATAACTAAGCCAGACACCTCACATGGATTTAATATCAAATGAGCATGATTACGAGGATTTTCTTGAAAATTCTTTATCCGGATACTTCTCCACAGATCAAAACGGAAGAATAAGGAGTGCTAATTCCAAGATGCTTGAATGGCTTGGGTGTGAAATGGAGGAAGTCCTTGGAAAACGTGTTTCATCATTCTTAACAGTAGGAAGCAGAATGTTCTATGAAACCCACCTTTTACCCCTATTGAAATTAAATGGGGCATTTGAAGAGGTTTCCGTTGAGTTATTGGCTTTGGATGGAAGTAAGCTTAAAGTATTAATGAATGCATATGAAAGGAAAAGCGTCGATGGCAAAATAAGTTTCATGCGCATGAACTTTTACCGCGCGACGGAAAGAAACCTATATGAGGAAAATTTGCGCCATTCTATCTATTCTGGTGAAAACACTCTGAAAGAGGAGCGTGAGTTTGCTACATTAAGGGAACAGTTTATTGCTGTACTGGGTCACGATCTTCGAAATCCGCTTGGGGCAATAAAATCTGGCACTTCCCTTTTGAAACGTTCTGCACAATCTGACCGGGAAAAATCAATCTTGGCGACTATTGAAAGAAGTACCTCGCGTATGGAGGAACTTATCACAAACGTAATGGACTTCGCGAGAGTGCGTATGGGTGCGGGAATTTCTCTTGAAAGAAAAGAGGTGTTACTTGAGCCAATACTACGACATATCGTGGAGGAACTGACCATAAAATTTCCCGCCCGGGATGTGATTACTGATTTTCAGATAGAAGATAATATCCTGTGTGATGGTAATCGCATTTCTCAACTTTTATCAAACCTGCTGGCCAACGCCATTACCCATGGTGCAGCTAGTGATCCGGTAACTATCATTGCTAAGCTCGAAAACGGTAAATTTATATTGAAGATTTCGAATGGTGGAAGTCCGATACCGGAAAACACGCTAAAGGATTTGTTCGAGCCTTTCACCAGAGAGGCAACGTCACCCAGCCAGCAGGGCTTAGGACTTGGTCTATATATCGCTTCACAAATAGCCATAGCACATAATGGAACATTAACCGCGAGTTCCGGTCTACATGAGACATGTTTTACTTTCATGATGCCATCCGCTTAATATTGTATTCGACTTCTTCTGCATAATGTTTTGAGTAAAATTTATAATAAACAATATTAAAGCAAGGATTTTAATTGCAGTTACCATTGTCGACAGTTCTGATTGTTATCAAAAAACAGTGGATTTGTGATAGATTGAGCAATTTGTAATTATATTTTTCGTCTCAAAAAACGAACATAAACTATGCGTTAGCTAAAACCTATTAGAGCACTCAAGTTAAAAAGAATAAAAATCCCAGCAAGCTAATTATGCGCAAATCAACAGAAACTTTCGTTCGCAAAACAACATAGCATCTTCGTTATTGATAATCGATTTGGTTAATTCTATTTATGCACCTCAATAGATATCTAAATGTTTACAAATTAAAATCAAAATATTAACTAATAGCAGCCAAAAAATAAAGCCATTATGAAGTTGTTTTTTCTTATATTGAATTCACTGTTGTTTATCATATCAATTATAATAATATGTACTGAAAGAAAATTATTATGTTTTTTTCCTATCAGCTGCTACACTCCTTAATTTTTGGTACTATTACCATCAATATAAAAAAGTCTAAAAAAGAGGTTTTAGTTCTATAGATAAAAAGAGAAAGCGTTTAGATATTTCTCTATGAGAATATAATAAATATTTGTCTCAATATACGAAGGTATCGATCCCCTACTGTGTATTTTTCTTTCAGCTGTAAGTTTATATACACCATACGGCAAATAAAAAAATGACTCACGAAGTGAATATTTTGTTGGTTCCAGACCATAATAGTGTTTCAACCCTATTGCATTTTGATAATGTAGTGGTATATGGGCATTAATTCTTGAATTTTTTAATTGCCTCCGGAGAAATGGGACTGAAAAAATTTACAAGGTTACCATCCGGGTCACGAAACAATAGGGATTTATTTCCCCAGGGCATTATTTTTGGCACTTGCACAATGTAAGGTTGAAGAGAGTCGGCGAGCCTTTGATATTCACTATCTACATCCTCAACCATAAATTCTATGATTGCGGTTCTATTTTGTGCAGCTTTTGCAACTTCGGCACCTCCGAAAAACTGTAATGTTCTTGTACTTCCTATCGCCAATGTTGCTGACCTGGTTTTCAGCTCTGCAAAATCATCAGTATAATGTATTGCTGGCATCCCTGTCAATTGCTCATAAAAACTAACCAGCCCTTTCACATCTTCAGTAATAATTCTAATTGAAATTAAATTCATATTCTTAATTTTTGTATTATTGTTTATTGGCCTTTGCCGTTACAAAGATAAATTAGGGTTAAGACAACAGTGTGTCAGGGGTATCAAACTTTTTTTTCTTTTCGTCTAAATATTCTGCAAGAGTTAGTTTATGTGGTTGAAAACTTGAATTAAGTTTATTAATTTTTACAATTCCCTCTAGGCTGAACATTCTAAAATCTTTTCTTAACCTGCAAAAAGCAATCAATAGCCAACTCTCTTTTAAGCTGTAATACAGCGCAAATGGCTCAATCTCCCGTTGAGTAAGCTCCCCTTTATGATTTGATCGATATGTGATTTCGAGCAGACTAAAAGAAGTGAGCGCATTTTGAATCAATGTCAGTGAACTACTTTGATAGCTATGAAGAATTGCTGGGCTAATCGCTATTCTATTAGATAGCAGGTCTACTTTTTCTTTTGTTAAATGTTGTAGTACCGCCTTTATTTTACTGATCGCTGCCTCGTATTCTCTACTTAGTGAAGTATCAGTGCCTTTTAATAGCATATGT
Organism: Pedobacter endophyticus; assembly: GCF_015679185.1. Classification (NCBI taxonomy): domain Bacteria; kingdom Pseudomonadati; phylum Bacteroidota; class Sphingobacteriia; order Sphingobacteriales; family Sphingobacteriaceae; genus Pedobacter; species Pedobacter endophyticus. Next base: position 4,357,833 of record NZ_CP064939.1, on the reverse strand, counting down.
TCTGCAGTGATTAAAGCGTTGGCTTCATTTTCTGTGAACATTATAGGTGGAACCCGGTATCCTTCCATTAGGCTGTAACCTTTACCCTCCTCTTTAATAATAGGAATATCTGCTTGTCCCAATGCTTTTATATCACGATAAATAGTTCTGACACTTACATCAAACCTATCGGCAAGCTCACCAGCGGTCAACAATCGTTTGCTCTGTAGTTGTGTAATAATCGCAGTAAGCCTCGATATTCGCTTTATATCAGCATCATTCATTTTTAAGGCTTTTTAGTGACATGGAATTAACATCTAACGCTTTAAAGATACATAAGACCACCGAAAAATTGGCCAGCGGCATCTCCTTATCACAAACCATGGTTTTTTTGATAGGCCAAAAATTCTATATAAAAATTTCGTCTCACTAAACGAACCTTATTTTAATGTTTAAAATAGTTTGCCACTTTCGTCAATTCCTGTAAATCAGGCAGGAAAAAGTTCGAAATTTGTCCAGTAAGGTACTTAAGGAAACAACACACATGAGTTGTTTCCTTTTTTTATACCCATAAAAAATTGTTAGTCAAAGCATTACCACCTCACCAAGAACAGTTCGATTTTTTATAAAATTTCTTTGGACTAATTTATCTTCTAGACTAAAAAGACACTTTAGTATACCATCAAAGCATTATTTTGCCGTTCGATTTTTCCTTAAGGATATATGGCTTTGGAGATCTATTTAAGAGACTGTAAGTGGTTGCAACAATGTACATCAAGTTTAGAATCATAGCAGCTTCTTTTTCATCGATTTGAATGCCGTGTTTGGCTAGAACACTAATCGCTCGATATGAATTTACCTTTCGATCTAAAAAATTGGTGGTATGGGGCAATATGTAGTCAATATCGGCAACATAAATATTTTTCTTTCTGCATAGTAACTTGCAAATAGCACTATTAGTAGACAGCAATACGCTACCATTTGCTACATCAATTTCTTTGATAGGGAACAAGCCAAGCAAGTGCTTTTTATCCCCCAAATCCAGGTCATCAAAACTTCTAAAAATATCCAAATGCGATCGATCCGCGAATTTAATCTGTTGGCTCAGACATGCAAGTTTAGTGTTCAATACTCTCAATTCCTCATTAAGACTTCCCAAAACAGCCTTAACTTCGTTCTTTAGTGAGATAAAATCATCAAACTTTAGTAGATCTGGCACAAATAGCTTTCTGGTTTTAGAAAGCAATTGTTCTTGTTCATCAATCTGTTTAGTTAGCTTTTTTCGCTCTGTTGAATACTTAATCTTCTTCGTTCCAATATTAAAGTCTTCTAACACGAGTGCAAATAATTCCGTTGTGTGTGTGGAAAGCCTAATTTTTTGCAACTCTTGGACATAACTATCATTTAAGACATCCGCTCTTACCCTTATTTTGCATTTACCTGAACAATGGTAATACCCATACTTCTTATTATAGCCTTTAGAAAAACTACCGCGTAGTTTGTTTTTACAGACAGGACATCTTAAATATCCTTTCAAGAAGAAAACCTTCTTGAGTTCATCTGTCTTACAAAGTACCTTTCTTTTCGTACGAATAACATTTTGAACCTGATAGAAAATATGTTCAGATACAATAGGCTCATGAATTCCTTTGACTAGCTCAGTGTTATTAAGATTGGATGATAATCTTACGAGTCCGCAATAAACAGGATTTTGCAACAGTCTCCAAAAGTAAGATCTAGAGCAACTTAGTCCTTTCGCCTTTGCCATCATTCTAGCTTCTTCAAGTTTATAGGAATTTGTGGCCAATAACTGATAAACCCAAGTCAATATTCCTGCTTCAGGCTGTTTCGGTGAAATATACTTCCTGCCATCTAAAGATGTAAGGTTCATGTATCCTATCGGTGCTTTATTTGGATAACGTCCTAATTGTTTTGCCCTTCGAAGACCATTTATGGTATTCAATGCTCTTCTTGTGTTTTCAGCTTCTGGAATGGAAAGATAAACTGCAAGCATTACTGTGCTTTCAGGAACAGAGAAATCAATTGGTTGATCAATAGCCATTGCATTAGTGTTATATTTCCGCAACAAACCGATCATTTCATAAGCATATTCGATGTTTCGGCTAAAACGATCCCATTTAACAAAAAGGATATTATTTTCTTTAGTCTTTAAACTTTTCTTAACCTCAGCGATTAACTTCTTCCATTCCGGACGATTGAAATTCTTCGCTGAGTAATCCTCGCTAAATATTCCCTTAACCCGGATGTTGTTATGAGTGCAATATTTCAATAACTGATCCTCTTGTTCAGGCAATGAATAACCTTTTCGTTTTTGCTCATCCGTGCTTACACGGATATACAGGTTTGCCGATTCCATAGCGTAAGAAATTTAAGTACTTCTATTTAACGATTAAAAGCCAAGAATATTCATTTTTGAAAATTCGATTGATAATTTAACACCTATTTTTGTTCCATAGTAATGGGCAGTTTCTGAGTAAACTGTACTCACTATTTCTTCTCTCAGAAATTTCGCACAATTTTATAAGTTTAATCCAATAAAGGACTTAGAGGTTTAAATATTCTTGATGTGATTGGAGACGTTAGTTGAAATTTGAGCGTTCTAGAGTTTCCTTTGAGGCCTACTTACCTATGTTTTCAGGATTATCCTTTGTTGACCTTTTAAAAAGTTTTAGTTATCGTCATCGTACAGGATTATTGAGGATGTTAACTGATGGAAGAAAATTTGAGGTCGATGCCTGTTTTTGTTCCGTGGGAAAGGGACAATTTAGGTATCCAGCCGGCAATAGATTTTGCGCAAAGTTTGGCCCGAAATAGGCTGGACTGTTTTTGAAATCTAACACTAAAAAAAATTCACAAGCACCGACCTTTGGATTGAAATTTAATTTGTATATTTTTATTGCTAAACTAAACTACGCTCATCTTATGCTCAATATTATTTTGCCCAAACTCTATTCTGGATTTACAACACACTTCTTCAACCCCTTTAACTAAGCTAAAAGGGCTATGAAATACCTTCCAAAACTCATCCCAGAAAAGTCCAAGGCACTCCCTGATTACTTTAAACCAAAACAAGGAAAGGGAAAAATCAAGCAAGAAAAACATAAACTTGCATTTTCCATAGCGGGCGCATTGTTTTTAGTCCTAGCCTTTTATTTTATCCGTCATCCCATGCTGTTTATCCTGCTGGGATTTCTTTCCTTCATCTCTTTTCCGTACGGCAAAAAATGGATGGAGCGAAAACTCATTTTCAAGCTGACCCCATCCATACTCATGGGAACCTATGTCGCTTTTATTGCTTTACTCATTCCGCTGACCATCCATTATAAAGCAGTCGACAAAGAAACCGACCGCATTGCCCGGATCAAAGTGCAGCAGGAACAACAAGCCCGGGAACTGGCCACAAAGAAAGAACAGCTGAGAAAAGACAGCCTCAACATTTTTATCCAGGCCGCTGAAAGCGCCCAGAACGATACCGAAGCGGCCAAACTACAGCTCAGAAAAGCTTCCCGTTTCCTGCTCACCGACAGCGAAAACGTTCGTTATGCCAATCTGGAACGCAGGGTCATCAATACTGCTGCCAGCCGTTACTTCAAAGCCAAACAGTATAAAAAAGCATTAAATGAATATGCCACACTCATTTCCTTTGACAAAGCCAACCCTGAAGCATACTATCAAAGGGCCTATTGCTATTATAAGCTCGGCAAAGTCAGAGAAGCCGTGGCTGACCTGAACCATTCCAAAGACCTCGGCTACGAATCCGCGTCCACCCTTTACAATAAAGTAAACCCCTTAAAGCGGCGCATTTCCTATTACGTTACCCGCTGCTGCGACGGCAGCACCTCCAGTGCCAAAGGACGTGGCGCCTGCTCATGGCATGGCGGTGTCTGCAATTGGAATGATCCCGTTTACGAAGAATACCGAAAATATTAAGCCTATGATAGCGCCCTTTCAAACCGTAGCCTTAAAGAAACCAAGTTTTCTGCAAAGCATCTTCCGCCAAAACCCCGAAGAAAACGCACTTATTGAACTCAATAACCTTATCGCCAATGGCGGTATTGAAAGCATCAGCCCTGAAATCCTGGAAAACATCGAAGCCAGATATGATTTGTCGCTAAGTGATAGGTTCGGCCTGAACCTGGAAGAATTTTATGCGGTGGCACTTAATTATTATTTAACCAACTTTAAAATGAGCGAACAGGAATCAGCAAAACTGAAACAACTCGCCACCGCCCTGCGGCTAAATGAAAAAACCACCGAATATTTCCGCCTGGAAATCGGAAAGCTCACCTATAGAAAATGCTTTATCAAAACGCTAAATAACGAAGAATTTACCACCGCATCGGAAGACTACCTCAAAGACATTCAGTATCACCTGAAACTGCCCGAAGAAACCGAAAAAGCGATATCCAAGGAAGTCAGAAGCCAGCACCTGCTCGATTATTTCCATAAAATGGTCGCCGATCAGCGCGTGTCCCCACAGGAAGAAGCCGCATTTAAACAAAAGGCCAAAAGCCTTAATATCAACCCTGAGCAAAACCCTGAAACCAGGCAACAACTCAAAGACTTCAGGCAATACTGGTCACTGGAAAACGAAGAACTGACCGCCATTGAGAACATCTTTGAAATCCAGAAAAGCGAAACCTGCTACCTGGTCATCAACCGCATACAATTTTACGAGCCTCGTTCCAACCGCTCCAAATATGGCGGCACCTATGATAAACTGATCGACAGCGGCACCCTTTACCTCACCCATAAAAGAATCTTCGTTATCGGGCTGGAAAAAAACTATACCATCAAACTCGAAAACATCATCCGGGCACAAAAATCAAGTGATGGCATCACCATCCATAAAATGACTGGCCGCAACCCCACCATCAAAGCAAGCCAGCATGAAATTACCCAACTCGTCATCATATTAAAAAGGCTAGGCATTTACAGAAATTAAAATCATTATATAAATTAACTGCAACCAAAACAATTCATTATTATGGCGTTCTCTCTACGTTTTAAATCTTTTTATGAGTGGCTGCAAAAACATATCGGCACCATTGTATTATTACCTACCCTGATTGGCGGAATCTGGCAGATTTTCGAACTTGGAGCACTGGGCACACCATACATTCGTTTTTTTTCTGTATCTCAACTTGTATCTGATGGTTTATTGGTTTGTTATGTATTACTTTGGATGGGCACGATGGCTGCTATCCAAATATATGACAAGGAATTGGCTGGCTTTATCATCAGGAAACGGATTACTTTAGAAAATATTGATCAGGAGGAATCAGAGCCAGTATTTGAAGAAAGCAGAAAGATTAGTTCTATAAAACTCATTGTAAGCTTAACCTTGATCTCCGCCTTCCTCTATTATTTTGCATATCCAAAGGTAAAGACTGTTATAGATACCCAGACACTAACTATATCTTATCTGATGGATTTCACTTATTACAGCATATTTATTTTTGTCGTGTTAAAAGGCATTAAAGTACTTTTCTTGCAGGCCACAGGCAGTCATGCATTCTTTGCAAAACACAATGTCCAAAATGTTTTACGCATCATTATAGCTATAGCGGTTATCGTTTTAATTTATTTTAGCATTTATTTCCTCCACATTTTTCACAATTCTTTTTTAATGCCATCAAGCTTTAGAAACCTAGAATATGTCACATGTAAAATAAAACAAAGTAACCCAGGGATTAAGAAAAGTGAAATTGAGTATTTCAATGACAAATACATCTTCTTTAAACTCACTTACCCAAATAATATCAACAAAATTGAAGTAATTAGCTTTGAGAGTTTTCTTGAGGCTAATTCTTGTCAAGTCACCTCTGGTAATAAAACCAAATAATAACGCTGAATGCTATTTGAACATGTCACAAAAAATCACAACTCCTGAAGATCGTATTGGTGCCCAACTTAGGGATTATGTATATAAGGAATCCAATCTAGCCGTTCTTCTGACAGGCAGCTGGGGGTCTGGTAAAACACATTATATCAAATCTACTTTTTTTCCAAAGCTCCAAGAAGAAACGAGTTACAGAGGATTTATAATTTCCTTATTTGGTATAAACTCCATTGACGATGTTAAGGACAGATTAATGGCAGAACTTTATCCATTGGTGGAAAATAAATACATAAAAGCGGGATCTCCTATTTTTAAAGCTATCGTAAAATCTATCGACGTAACCAAGTTATTTGGACAAGGCATATTTGATTCGGGCATTGAGGCAATTGAAAAGGCTGGAAAAGAACTGAAGACAATTAAAAAAGAGGAACTCGATTTAAGTAATGTGGTAATATGCTTTGACGATCTTGAAAGATCAGGAACTCAGTTTTTATCTGAAAACCAGCTACTGGGATATATCAATGGGCTTACAGAAAATGGCGTTAGGGTAATCATCGTCACCGACGAGAAGAAGTTAGACCAAGAAAAATTCAACATTGTGAAAGAGAAAGTTGTTGGTACAACAATCCATTTCCAACAGAATTTTGAGGAAACCTTTAGTGCAATTATAGAATCATTGGCTTTAGATAACGCCTATTTAACTTTCTTAAGGGATCATAAAAATATTATCCATGATTTCTTGAGGAAAGAAAATCAGCTCCATATCAATTACCGTACTCTCAAATATTTTGCGGTCTATTTTTATGACGTTTGCCATTTCGTTCAATCGGGATGTGAAAATAAAGAACTCAATAACAGGATTGATGATATACTCGACAGCTTGCTTAAATTTTCATTATGCATTGCAATTGAATTCAAAAGAGGTCGTTTGGATTTTCATGAAAATCGAAAACTAAATGATACTTCACAGTACCTGATTCGAAAAATGTATGCAGATGGCAAGGAGAAAGCAGAGCATATTGGGGAAGAAATTCTTGATGACTATTTCCCCCAAGACGACTTTTACTTTTATCAAAGCATCTACAGCTACTTAACTGGCGGAGATATCTTTGATAAAAACTTGCTAGTCGAAGAATTAAAACAAAAATTTCATATCGTAAATGAAAACATTTCTGATGCATACAAAACCTATAACATACTGGCTGCAAGAGATTATTTGGATTTGCACGACAATATTGTGAAAACTGAAGTGCGAAAAATGTGGAAATATGCCTTATCAGGAGACTATTTGAATCGTGACTTTACCACTGTATTTTACTTTATTATTAGGGATGGAAATATTCTGAATCTAAATATAGAAAAGTTAGCAAGCAGATTTGAGAAAGTGCTGATAAGCAATAAAAATCGGCAAGCTTATGATCCGATGCTCAAAAGACATCTATCTTATGCAAGCGAGGGAGAATATGCCGAGCCATCCAATAAAATCAGGAAAAAAGCGATAGAGGTAAATGATCAAACACTTTCAAAATTTCAAAAAATAACTAACAAGCAGATCGAGTTAGATTTCGTAAAAGATTTTGACAGATTTTATGGAAGTATGATTGAAAAGATACAACAACCTTTTGATGTTGCTTCGCTCTCAGCAATTAGACCAAATGTCTTCTTTAATGAGTTTAAAAAGTCGGAAAATAAAAAAAAGCACAAAATACTTTTACTTTTTTCAACACTTTACCTCCATCAACATATCAATCTGGAGAAGAAAGATTACCAATTTTCACTTGCCTTAGACGGGATAATCAAAACATATGTAGACAAGAATAAACAAAAAAATGTAAGCGGAGCACTTGTTTTACAACTTCAGGAAAGTGTAAAAGATCATTTAAACAAAGCTCGTCCATATACTGGTGCCTTGGAATAAACAAATACCGTAGAGTTTAGAAAAAACTCAAAAACGACAAGTAAATTCAGGACGGCACAAAGTATCCATAAAATTCATGATTAGAGGTTTTCATATATATTAATAGCATCCTTTAGGCTTAAACTTGTTGACGAATTTAACTTCAACTGTTCCTGAATTCTTGATATCTGATAGTGTAGAAAATTCAGATTGGAAAATTCATCACCATATTGATTTATAAACTCGTTCAATGCATTGATCACAATGGTGGCATTTTCCTCAGACTGAATACCAATGCTCACGAAAGCCGCCAAAACCCTCGACTCTAAATCATTAAAGATATCTCGCTTAAATTCTGGTTGTTTTGCTAGGTGAAGTAAGCTATAAAGTTTTCCAATAGCCTCAACAGAGTTCAGAATATCAAAATTTCTATATCCGAATCGCGTATCAATACTAGGATCTTTTTTTTCCAGCATATAATCAGCAAGAAAATTGAAACCGGAAATCTCATCCAACTGTATTAAGAAATTTGCGGCCTCTTGTTTATCTGCTAACTGAACATCGTCCCTAAGTAAAAAATTATTCAACAAATCCTTTAGGAATTGGTGTTCCTCAGGGTTTGCCATTAAAATCTTGATACCTTTCCATTTCAAATCCATAGATTTTGTACCTTCAATAATCTCACGCATATCTTGGCTATTCTGAGTCTTTTCAAACCAAAATTTAAGCAATTCCTTATCGTTTACAAAATCCCGATTAGCATCCATTAGTTTTTTTGCTATAAGTGGATAAGCTTCTTTAATTTCTGCTCTCAGTACATATGCGGCATTGTTTGACCAGCTTGCAAGCCCAAGCTCACCATCATTTAGATTTAGGATAAGCTGATCAATGAGCTTAGCTTTATCAATATGCTGGGCGATGATTTCCAATGAACCAAGTGCGGTAATTTTTGTATCACGATTGTGGTTAACAAATTTAGTCAGCCTAAGCAATTGGTCCTCGTCCAATGGGATTTTGCTTACCGTAAAAAAGTACCATAGCAAATTAGGATCGTCACCAATTTCAGAGCACCATTTTTTAATGAAATCGAACTGCTGCTCATCTAAGTTAAGACTGCTGTCCTGTTGTAGAAATCGATGAATGTGCTTGATCTGAAAGTGAGAAAACTCTTCTGGATTTTTCACCCAATTAATAACATCCCCTCGATTTGCAGTTTCGAAATAGTGTATTTTTTCGCGAATAATATTAAAAGCAACCTGACTTACGCTTTTTTCCTCATCATAATAATTAGCTGTCCATAATGATATAAGCTGATCTTTTCTAATCACCTCATCTCCAATCTGGTCGAATACCTTATTTACACCTTGTAGGATTTTTTCTTCAGAAAATAATGCCAAAAAATCTTCTTTCTTACGTTGATCTTCTATAGCAGGCCATTTAGAAGGCTGAGGCCTGATTAACTCAACTGAAGTTCGTTCCTTGAACAAATGTTCGAATAATTCAAGTAGCCCTGGATATGCATATTCATTCCTGTATAGGATTTCATGAAAAGCCTTGATGTCATCATTGCCAATGTCTTTTGACTTGTAAAAATCTATCATCATATGAACAGTTTCTTCATTAAGAATTGTGGTCAGAAGATCTGTCCATCCAAATTCGCTACGATCTGCTTTCTTCCACAAGTATAAAATCAGGTCACGTTTAGTATCAGTTTCTATGAAAAAAATTGAGATATCTTCAAGTATAGTTTTATTATGATCACCCTGTAAAGCAATGTAAAGCCCTAACATTGCATCGAAAAGCTTCCCGTTTTTCGAGAATGCTTCAATGGCATTCTGAACTAGCTTTGGATAAATTTCGCGATGGTCATAGGTTAATTTCAAGCGTTTAAAGTTATCACTCGTTATTCTTTCGATAAATTCCTGAAGTTGTTGTGGATCATTTATGCTCTCAATGGCTAGTCTGAGGTTGAATGACTCGTCGCCAAGATTAATTTCTTCTCGGTCGTTATCACCTTCTTCCATTCTTTCTAAACCCAGTCCGTCAAAAATGATATCCAAATGTTCACCAGCAGTGCCGGTATAATAAAGCAGTCTGTATAGTGCCGACCTAAGGTATTGGTTTCTGCTTTTCCCAAACTTAGCAACAAAATGTTCTAAAGTTTTCTCATCCGCAAGTTTCAGGTGACTAAGAGTTCCAATGAGCGAATGTATCATTGCGGTGTCATCATTGTCGATTTTTTCAATTCTATTAATTAAAATTTCCCTTAATTTCTCTTCAGATCCCGCAATCAAAGTGAGATCGAAATTAATGAGCACATGAAGGGTATTATAGATGGTGATTTTGCTGCTGTTTGGATCATCAAGTTTGTTAAGTAAATAGCCAAGACTTTCCTGGTTGTGTGCAAATCTTGAGAGTTCTTCGTCAGAGAATTTGTTGGAACTTAACCAAATATTACGGTCATTGTAAAAATCGAAAATCTGTTTAAAAACTTTAAATTTTAATTCTTCTGTTAAGCGTTCAGGCTCGAATTTTATTATAACCTCAACATCATGCTCTACAAGCCAATTAATAAGCTCATCCACCTGTTCTTTTTTAGCAATTGATACATAGAAAGATATAGTATTTATCCAACTAGGTCTTAACGAGGAATTTTCCCCGATTTTAAGTGTGGTTACCTCCAATAATTTTTCAAAAGGTAATTTTGCCAATACTCTTGCAGCGAAGTATTCTTGTATATTATTGTGGTCGAAAGACCATTGGTTAGTATCGGAACGGAGAGAAAAAACTGATAGACTCTGACAGAATTCAAAATCGCTGTCATTCGGAAATATATCCCGAAGCTCGTCCGTGCTGAGAAAGTTTCTACCAATCATTTCCATAGCGAAGGATATTTTTTCCAAGAAGATAAATACCTTCTCCTTATGCTCTATTTGTTCCGGCTCAGAACTTTCGGCCTTGTAAGCAAGGGATTTCGAAATCTCCAGCTCAAGGATATCTATCCTGCTTACAGAAAGATTACCATGCTGGAGATAGTGTCCAAGTAATATATTCAGGAAAAAAGGTCTCGTAAGCAAGTCACTAAAGAGGTTTTGCCGAGCTTGGTTAAGAAAATCGTCACCATTTATATGCAGGACGTCATTACAGAATAACAATATATCGTTAAGGTTTATGTCATCGATATGGTAACAGACAAAACCAGGTAAGGTTCCTTGAGTATTCTCTTTTGCGATTTCATAAAAATTAGTCCGGCAGGTCACTACTATTGACAATAAGGGTTGATCTTTGGAGAGCTTTATTATTTCATCTGTCGCCTCCTGAAAGAAATCCGGATGAATTTCATCTAAGCCATCCAAAAACACCACCATTCTTGAGGAATCAGTATCACTGAAATCCAGCTCTACAAAACTCTGTATTGCTCCACCAGAATAACTGTTAAGACGTTTGAAAATTGGGTTCAAAAATTCACCATCTTGAAACTCATATGCCTGTCTCAGTGCTTCTATCGACTTACCTGAACCGGCAGCTCCAAGTAGTACAAGCAGCTTTTCATGCTCCAGAATCTCGCTTAAAGCAATTTTGCTATTTTTCAATTCAAAAAGTAGTTCGGCTATAGAATCTTTATCTTCGTTATTGGTATATGTTCTGGGGATCAATCGTTCCTTGTCGGGCATAGGTGGCAATGGGAATTTCTCTGGAGCAATCTCTGGCCTAATATCTTTATCAACCAAACGAAAAATCATTTCCCCTCCATCATTGTCCTCGCAATCAAGTTCACAGGCCTGTGGAATTTGTTTACTGCGGACGCTTGTAGTTCTAACAACGCTGTCAATCAATTTCGATAATCGAAGTTCCGGTCTCGTATTTTTGAGCAGAATTTCACATAACGATTTGTTAAAAGGCGTACCTAATCCTGCGATACCATCAGAGACAGTTTTTACTTCTCCAGAAGTTAATATAACACGCGAACGCTTTTCGGTTAATTCTTCCATCGTCAAATTAATTCCGGATAGCTTCAACTGTTTTAGTACAAATGTTCCAGAATAGCAACTATCAGAAATCAAAAGGATATGTTTTGCTTTTATTTCTTTGATATGGTCAATGATCGCTGCATTTGAAATCCAGCGATAGCGTTTATCATCACCATCGACTGGGATCCAGTGCCCAGTGCCACTTGGAGATTCATTACCATGGCCAGCATAATATATTATAAGCTCATCAACTTCGTAACAACTCTTCGTTGCCTTATCAAATTCTTCATGAATAAGTTCCAGCGTTGCCTTTTCGTCAAAGACATAGTCATCGAGTAAATTAAAGCCATATTTTTCACACAATATGCTGCCTAAGCGTTCAACGTCAGCTTTTGCATTTGTTAATACAGGCCAAGGATCTTTCTGATAATCATCAATTCCAATTGGCAAAAAAAGCTTAACTCCTTCCATAATTTATTAAGTTGGTTTATTATATATTGAATTAAATACTAAAAAGGGCTTAGAACGTAACCATTTTCACTTTGCAATAGTTGGACATTGGTATCGAATGGATACATGGTTTTTTAAAATGATTACACGCTCCAGGCTAATAGCAGTCGTGTTGAAAATCATCTATGTAGACCCTATATCTAGATGGTCCAAAAGATAATGTTCCAAAATCCCTGTCGGTTAAAACCTCATTTGAAGCATTTGGATTAAGGAAAATACAAGAATCATAGAGCGTATCTATATTACCTAATATTGAGTTGTCATAGATAAAAATGATGCCGGTTATTAGTTTGGATATTTCAGCAACTGAAATATCGTGAGTTCCCTCAAAGTCCTCAAAATAATTGCTCATCATTGAATCATCCTTTGAAAGATCCATAAATATTCGTCTTGCCAATGATCTCATGAAAGCCATTTCAAAATCGCCCACTCCATTATTTAGTTCTTTATTAAACCAAGGGTTAATTACCCAGGTGATAAGGGATGGTCTTGTGATGAGTAATTTGTTATAATAATCTAATATTTTGTATTTATAGTCTTCGGCAAGTTTGTAGGGGTCATATTCTCTTATGGTTTGAAGTACAATATTTCGTCGGTTGCTTTTAGGATAGGATATAGTGAATTTAATATTTTTACCACTTTTTAGTTGATAGCTTAGATAGCCCTTACCCTGCTCAATTGTTTCTTGTAGTTTTGATATCAAGCCGCCTTTGATTTCTGATTTCAGATCTTTGCTTACTCTTAGATAATCTACATCAAACACATCGTCAACGCCTACTAGAAATTTACCAATATTTACTTTGTTCTCAACCTTTTTAATTATAAGGTCAGTAAGTTCATCATGGATTGGAATGAATGATTTCACATCAGTATATATGGTCTTGTGTGCTAATTCTATTCCCAGGTCAAGGTCAATAACTTGCTGCCCAATTTTTCTGGCTATGCTATCATGAAATGTATCTGTATTTTCCTTAACAACATAAGTTACAGAGGGAATATCTTCAAACGAAGTCCAAAAATCGAGGGCAACAAGCTCCGAGTATTTTCCAGACCATTTGTAACCCTGGCTTTCGCCAATGTTCTTTGCCGAGAATATTATTTCCTCAATAATGGAATGCTTATTTTGATAATAGTCTCGCAATCTTTCCAGACGTTCGATAAAATTCTTACGGAAATTTGAATTTTGAGAACTTGCAAGCGCCCCAATACAATTATTTGTAATTGATGTCGGCTTTAGGTCTATGTCTTTATTGAAGATGTCCTCAAGAAGTTTCTTGTACTTTTCAACATGGTTCATGAGAGGTTGATTTAATGATCTTATATTTGGATTGTAGGTAAGAGGTAAAGTTAGTCAACTCAATTGAGAAGTTTTATCACACAAACTCACTTCCAAAGTAAAAAGATCAGAAATTGACTTTTCTTGATGCAATAAGCTCATCTAGTGAAAGGCCCGGGTTTGCCAAGGTTATATTTATCAAGTCTTTCCAGTGTCCATCACTATTTTGACTCCTTCTAATAGTCTGCAATTCCATTTCTCCACGTTTTTTGCCATTATCATCAAATAATTCTATCCCGATGAACGTATCTTCGTGATTTCGGAAGTTGGCTTCATCTGTAATGAAATAGTTAATGGTACTTGCAGTGGCAAGCACATCACAGTGATGTTGGTAACGGTCGTTGAAAATAAAGGGATCATGTTTGTAGATAACATAGATACAATCATCTAAAAAAGAAAAAATATCTTTTCCTCTAAAGCGATAAATAGTGTCGATCTGCTTGGTATGGAGGATGAGTGCATCCCTCCATTCATCTCTAAAGGCATCGTGATATGCTTTTCCATCGCATTCAAAACCAATTCTATATCCATCTAATTCTATGACAAAATCAAGTCTAAATCTCCCTAGTATGGTTTCTAGTTCAAATTGTGGTATTATTTCGGACCGAGGATTAAGGTACTTTTCCAAACTTTGAATAAACTGTTCTTCCAGCGGACTCTCCAGTCTATCTCTGTCGGCACGCGGCTGTCCTGAATTTATATGCCCGGTAAAGTTATCCATGTGTTATTTTAGAAATTAATTGACAAAATATTTTTAAATTAAAAAAACTGAAATCCATATCGTTCATTGAAAAGCTATGCCACTTTTAATACTAGGTTTTTTTTTCTTCCAGTCATAAAAAGTCGAATGTAGAGCTTGGCTTTAGGTTTATTTTTAGGTGGCCAATTAAAACGGTATTGTTCTTCAAAAGGCAGCGATTTACGTTTTCTCGGCTCAAGAGTTAAATGTAGATCCTCATCACTATGCAGATGAATTGGAGATATTGTCTTACCAATTAGAAACCTAGTTTCATGCCACTCTAATTCCCAGTGATTTATTAGGATTGGAATTGAGGATAAGTTAGTGAGATAAATGTAATCTGTACCATTTATATCTCCCGTCCAGGCTGAATTAGTTGCAATGCCACGATTGTCTCGCCAGTATTCCTTAAATTTTAATATAGCCAGTGTTCCAGCAAGGATTAAACTAATAGTAGCTACTGTTGCACTATAAAATGTTATGAACGGGACCTGTAGTATACTCATCTTTAGTCTGTTTTATATTAGAGTAAGCTAAATTATGATTAAATAAGATAAAAACATCACGTTCCTTATTGCTATCAGAAACCAGCGAGAATATCAAATACTTTAAAAAATTCTTGCGTAATTTGATTGAAGCTAATGCTTCACTGAACCAAAAGCGGAACTAACTTCAGAACCATAAAATGTCAGTCAAAACAAAACAGGCAATTACAAAGTGTCTCAATAAAATTGCAGATGACTCTTTCGATGAGGAGACCCTGAGATCACTTCTCATAATATCTCGTGAACATATAAAATCCAATGGTCTTATAAAGGAGCTTGCACATTTTGTTGCCCATAGTGACAGAAATCAAGGCATGTTTCACAAACAGGTTAATAATAGGTATGCCAAACTGAGGCTGATGGATTCTCAAATGAAGGGTGCAGATGCAAAAGCGTTGATGGAAAAGATTAAAACTGAGGACGAGCTAAGTGACTTTCTTTTGGGTGGAATTTCGATCTATAGAATAGAGTCGAAACTATTCCATATTCTTTACTCGGACGGACTGGAAGATATTCCAGAAGCCCATTTAATAAAGTACACAAATTTCACAAAAGCCGAGGTGAAAGAACTTTTTGATCGTCATTATCATAAGCAAGGAGGATTTCACTACCTGAGTACCTTGAAAACTAGGTCGCTTAATAAAAAAATTAGTGAACTGGAGAACTTAAGTGATGAGGAAAGAAAAACATTTGAAGAACATAGGTCAAGTTCAGAAATCTTAATGGCTAATATTGAACGTAAAATCGACCAAATCCAGAAGGTTATTCGAGGTGTTATCCACTATACTTCCGTATTCGATTTAGAAACCTTCAACAATGAAATAGCAGCAACTCTAACTGTAGTTATAAAATCCTTTTCGATAGACCAGAAATATATAAAAGCCATTAAAAGTCGTAGTAGCGATATTTTACTTTGCATAATGTCGCTTTTACACGATAGTAAATTTATACTCTACGATAAAATGGAGGCAAGGAACTTTCTCGGATTCTATCTCCACCCCCAGGATTATAAGAATAGTGAGAGCATAGTTACCCCATCAATCTATGAAAAAGGTTTACTTGCACTATTTACCTGCGGAGCAGACAGTGTTAGTTTTCCTCTATATGTTTCTGATTTGCTTGTGAAGGATTATATAGGCGCTGACGAGTTTAACGAATTTCCTGAGTTAAAAAGCTTCTCGGAATCTTCATGGATTACGGCAGAAAGAATTGATGATAAACTCCGGCTCGTCCGTTAGCGGAAATGTGTTCCATAGATTTTATCAATGGAAAAACTAGTTGTATATTAATACCATAAAACTACGCAAATCAAATGAATACCAATGGCTCCCCACTTCGGGTACAGACACCAAGCCAAGGCTGGAAACAATTCCTTACCGCTAAGACGAGAATGCTTGCCGCCTATGATATAGCGAAAGAACAAGGCAGTAACAGCCATGTAAAAACGAGACATGGCCTGGTCGCAGAAGCTGAATTTAGGAAATGGCTGAGCGAATTTTTACCGAAACGGTATGGTGTTACATCTGGCTTTATCATCTCGCCCGGCATTTCAAGTTCCGAGCACATGGTGCACTATGATGTGATCATATACGACCGGTTGGAATCACCGGTGCTATGGGTTGAGGACAATCCCGATTCCTCTGGCCAGGGAAGATCACTTGCAATCCCAGTGGAATATGTCCGAGCGGTGATAGAAGTAAAGTCTTCATTTAATAAACAATCAGCTAAGAAAGCAGTCGAGCAGCTGTCAAAGCTGAAACCATTATTGGCACGTGTCGATCCTGCAAACAGTCGCGGCAAACTTTATCTTCCTGCTAATTTCTTCTGTGCGACGGTATTTTTTGAACTCCGAAAAGAAGATGAAAAGGATTTTGCTGCATTGGATGAATTGGTGAATGCTACAATGATCAGGAGATTCTTTGGCGGAATAATACTCCGTGCGGAAACAGAACACAAACTTGACAGTGGAAAAATACTCTTTAGAAATGAAGATGTTGCGGTTGAACCGAATAATAGCACTTCGCTAGCCTTTTGGTCCACATCAAAATGCCTGAAATATAAAGAGGATTCTTATTTCAGCTTATTGTTGAACTACTCTGAAACTTATTTTTCAGAATTTGCTTTTGACATCCTGGCCTTGTTAAAAGGTACATATCAGCCACATGTCCTTTCCAGTCTTTACTGTATGGGAGCTACTTATCAGGAAAACGGCAATTCCATTGAAACACGATACTTTGATCCCGAAGCTGTTAAAAAATTCAATGAGGAAACCGCAGCAATCCTGAAAGCAAAGGGATTTGTAGGATTTGAACCGCTAGACCTATAATTGTTATCTTGTCCGTTGAGAATTTTATTTATTCGAAATTTTTGAATTTTCTTTTTTGGCAATGGAAAAACCATTGGTTTTATTTGTAGAATGGCGTACTCTACTGGGGATTATCCAACACATTTCTTCCTAATTGTCATCACATAAATTAATTTGCTGAAAATCACCATAGGCTTGGTTTTGGTCAGAATTCTCTCGGTCCCAAAGTTCAAACCAGCGCAAAGAAAGCTCTCTTTTCGCTATACCGCCCAGACTAAAGGCATCCCCAATCTATCAAGCAAATCATCGTCTTTTCTGTTATCAGCTTACCTATATATATTACTGCAATCTTTAATTTGAATTATTCTAGAAAGGATTATATTTTGGACCATAAGAGCGCTTAAATATTTTACTGACGATATTCCTCATTGATCTCTTGTAAGCTTCCATCCGGAAAGTACTTTCTGGTTATCTTTAACGGTATTTTTCTTAGCGAGAAACCGTATAACCGATTAATGATCAGATACAATAAATATACCATGGCAGAAGAAAAGTCCGATTAAAGTTCTCATAGACCGATTTCTGCTCCAATAGTCCAACAAAAGGATCACCGATTTCATCAATGAGAATTTTATCCTGAAATAGTGCATAAGCGATTTCGAGGATATCTGCAAATTGGTCTAAGCCTCGTAAACGACTTTCACCTTCTGCAGCAATGGTTTTGAAAACAAATGGAAGGGCATCCTTTTCATCCTTCATAATACTTCGACTTAAAAGAGATAACATTAATTAACACTATAAAGATAGCTATATTGTTACCCTGTTACAAAACTAGGTTTCCATCTAAATTTAGTTTTATGGCGTTAATGATCTCAAATAAACTTGATGGCTTTCTTCAAGAAAGAGTTTCTGAAAATCAGCAATCAAAAGATTGGACATCCTGCTATGCCCCTCAATAAATTGATAAGGCAGATGGATCTCTGCCGACTGCGGAGAAGTCTTAAGCGCAAGAGCGCATAATGCAAGACTATGAGGAGTTCTTGGAAAAGGAATACAAACATAACTGCTTTGAGAAAGAGTTTTCTTTTAAGGAAAGTTATTGGGCAATAGGGCTATTACCTCAAGACATTTTAGGACGCATATCTTTACCCATTATTGGAGAAAAGTTTTAAAAGATGACTTACAAACTGCGTAGGTCGGGCTCAAAGTAAACAAAATGCAATTTGGCATATCCAGCTTTTTGACGATACTGGCCTTCGACCTTATTTTTAATCACTTTTTTGAAATTAACGATTGCATCACAGTGATCATAAAAGGTCGACATATCGCCGATACCCCCTATAGTGATTAATTAGTTGCATTGACATATGAAAATATCACTTCGATATTTAGCAATGCATGTTAAAATCGAATGGATTAAATTATATTTTTTGTAGATAATATTTCATGTATCAGAAAGATTGATTTTCTGGTTGTCGAGCATTGTTTACTAATCAAAGTTCGAAAATTGTCTAGTAACCACCCTTTAAATTTTAAAATAGTTTGCAACTTTCGCTAATTCCTGCAAATCAGCCAAGAAAAAATTCGAAATTTGCCCAGTAACGGCTACCAAAACGGCAAAAGAGGCATAATTCAGATTTCATTCTGGTATGCCTCTTTTCTTTTCTATGCTAACTTACTAATAATAAGCCGAGTGTCCATTTCAAAGCGAAATGGCCGCCTTAATTTAAAATGCAGAGTAATTCATTTATAAATTTATTATAAAAATGGTTTGTAGCACGAAACCAAAATTCTATCTCGGTTTATCGTATTAAATTGCCTTGTGAGTATTTACTTTATTTTAAAATCGGTGTTTGTTCCAATTGGCATAGTTATGGCTCATCCATTAATATGAAACGAATATATTTTATTGCGGCTTTATCGGTAATGCTGCTAACCAGCGCTTGTTACACTACCAGAACTGCCGGCCAGAGCGGGAAAGTTCCGCCGGGACAAGCTAAAAAAGGAACGGGTTCAAAATCGGCCAAACCCTTTGCGCCAGGGCAACAGAAAAGAAATTAAAAGGTAGCTTGCCCGAAGCCCCATTACCCGCATAGGTCAAGATATGTTCGAAATTTGTCTGATAACGGCTAATGTTAAAAAAAGTGGCTGCCTCAAAACTCGCCTTTTTGCAAAGGAATGCTTTTGGCGTAAAGTTCCCGCCAAACTAAAACCGATGGATTCAGATTGCCTTTCATAGCTTCTCCCGATCAACGTTTGGATTAAACAAGAGGTCGGAACGAGTAGTCGAAGGACTAGCCGAAATGCTGAAAGGCCGTTTTTGTCGTTTTGAGACAGTCTCATGTACAAACAGATCAAATATAAAGGAACTGTTTCTCACATGGTTAAAGCCACAAAAATCGCTTGTGTCTTTTCCTTTTGCTGAGCAGTTTCAAAAGCTTCGTTAATCTGGTCGAGCGGAAAACTGTGGGTAATCATTTTTTTGGCGTTCATTTTTCCTTTGGCCAGCAGGTCGAGGCTAATTTGCATTTCGGGGTAAATATCCCAATACGAATAGCTGGCACTCATAATGAGCTTAATTTCGGCCATTTGGATGTGGCTCCAGTCTAACGAAATTTGCTGCTCCTTTTCGAAACCCCCAACTACCACCACTTTGCCACCAATGCGTACGCAGGCAACCGCCTCGGGCAAGGTCATAGGCATGGCAACACCGCCTGCGCATTCGAACACAATATCGGCACCACGACCTAATGTAAAGGCTTTTACTTTTTGTTGCACATCGTCTTTTTCTGGGTTAACCACTTCATCGGCACCGAGTTCGGTTGCCAATTGCAGCGCCGAATCTACTTTATCGATAATGAGCACATCGGCACCGCTCAGCTTTGCCAGCTGCAACTGCCCAAGGCCAATGCAACCTGCACCAATTACTACAACTTTATCATTCAACTTAATACCACTTAAATGAATGGCATGCAAGCCCACCGAAAAAGTATCGAGCAATGCGGCTTCTTCAAAACTTACATGATCGGGCAACTTGTAAAATTTACGGCATGGCCCGGCCACATATTCGGCAAACGCCTGCGATAAGGTGCGCATTCTGACCGGGTACAGGTTGGGGCACAGGTTATATTGTTGAATGTTGCACCATTCGCAGGTGTCGTCGCCCAGTAGCGTTTCAATCACCACCCTATCGCCTGGTTTTACGTTAGTTACCTCGGGGCCTACTTCAACCACTTCGCCCGCCAGTTCATGGCCCATAATTTTGCAGGTCAGCTCGTGTTCTGCTTTTTTCCAGTGCCGCAGATCGGTGCCGCAAATCCCGGCTACGCGAATTCGTGCAACCACCCAATCGCCTTTTTCCAGCTTTGGGCGGTCAACGTTTTCCATTTCAAAAGTTCCTTCTGCTGTTTTTAACGCAGCTTTCATTTCTTGTTCTTTTTCCATCGATTTTAATTTGCTATAATCAGATCAGTTGCAATCGTGGCCGCAAACGAATCTCTACCACATCACATCGCTCATCTTGCTCAAGCGCATAACATACCGCCAGGGCAATGTCTTCAGCTTTCAACATCTCGTGTTTTTCTACCGCTTGTTGCTTCTCGTCTGTACTTTGCGCCTGCATATCAGTGTCAACCGCTCCTGGTTCTATTAAGGTAATGCGTACACCGCGTTCGCTGACTTCCTTGCGCAAACTTTCGCAAAAACCTTGTAGCCCGGCTTTGGTAGCAACATAAACAGAACTGTGCGCCTCTCTTACATCGGCGCTCATCGACCCGATCGATACAATATTTCCGCCGTTATCTTTCATCCGGTCGATTGCCATTCGCGAGCAGGCCATGTAAGCCAGCAGGTTGGTGTTGAGCACCCTTTGCCAGTCTGTGTAACTGCCTTCTAACACCGAGCCGTAAGCCAGCGCAGCATTATTGACCAATACATCGAGCCCGTTTTGAAAAATTCCGTCGGCTTCTTCAAACAGTTTGCCAATACCTTCCTCTGTAGAAAGGTCGGTGATTATACCGTTCAGTTCTCCTGTGCCTTCCAACTGCTGCCAGGCCGCTAATGTTTCCTCAAGATGCTCTTGCGATGTGCCGGCGACTAATACCTTAGCACCAAGTTTGGCAAGCCGCAACGCGGTTTCGCGGCCAATGCCTGTTGTACCGCCCGTTACCATAATTCGGCGACCATTGATCGTTTTTGTTAATTCTTCCATATATGTGATTGTTTATTCTAGCAAAAGGCTGTTTTTGTTTTCCATTGTATTTGATCTCAGTTATCTGATCCATTTAGAAAACAAGCTGAAAGGCCGCTAGGTTTGCGTGGAAACTACAGGTCTTATTTGCATAAAACCCCGTTTCGTATCAGGTATTACGCCCGATTAGTTAGCGTATTTTACCATCAAACACCAAGCTGTTCAGCCTGCCAAAACCTACTTTCGGTAGCATTTGGATCTGAACAAATTAAATGCTAATGATACAGGCACGATTTGACTAGCCATTAATCAACTTAGGAAATTTTATCGGATTACCAGGAAGGGAACTTCATCGTTTTTAGGGCCTTATAATTTGGCTTCTCATCGCCACAAAATTTTTTTTTAGTAAAATGATAAGAAAATCGCGGATTTAACATTGAAATGCCTATAAAAACGGCGATTTTTTTACTGAATTATGTTGATTCGACCTGCAATATTTTCGCAAATCAAACGTTTGCGCAACATTTGCATATTTTCTTTTTCAAGGCCGCTGTATGCCGTTTGTAGCGCGAAATAATGCCAAATTCCGAATATTTTCCACTTAATATATACTAATTTTTAATCCGCTTTTTAATACGGTATTGATAACTAGCTGAAATGACGTTGTTTAGATCGGTTTTTTTGGAAGAAATAGCTATTTTTCTTTAGAATTTCACACAATTGATCTCCCGGGATGCACCCCTCGCATTTTTTAGACAAACGTTTGTCTAAAAAAAACGAATACATGTTCTACTCCAATCTTGTATATTGCATTGTACTTCAGCACTAAACAAACTTTTTATTATTTACGGCTACGGATTTCTTTTCAACTAAAAAGATCGGTAGCAGAACAAAATATGAATACGCTGATTGAATTTACTAACCAAATAATACAACAATTTCTATCAATCAAAATTTGATTAGTATTTGCCTTTGGCTTAATAGTTAAAATACCCATCTTAAGTATTTATTGACTGTTAAAAAACTTAGTCAGCCCTAAAAAAATTTAGTTAAGTATTGCTTTTTGCTTACTGCTTAATTAAACACATCCCAAACATTTAATTATTAATTAAAATTAATCAAATGGCTAAAATCATTACAAGGATTTCGTGTGCCTTGTTGTTATGTATTTTTGGGTTTCCAAACGTTCAGGCAAAAACTTACGTAAAGGTGGTAAGAAGCAGCTTTTTCAATGCTTCTCCATTTCAAAGCAAAGATCCGCTTGCTGACACCACTAAAAAACGAAAAGCGACTGTAGTACGGGATACAATGCCGAAAAACATCACGATGGGGAAGACGACTGCGTTAAGCAGTTTATTTAAGAATACCAAAGATTCGCTGAGGACAAGGTATTCGAGGCAGGTACCTAATTTATCATTGCAACAAATGTTAAAGGGAAACGTCGCTGGTTTGTATGTTCAGGAAACTACGGGTGAACCAGGTACGGAGCAAAGCATGATCATTCAGGGAACATCTGCGCCAATTTTCAGCAAAAGGGATATTTATGAAGTACAACCTGCTGTGTATTTAAACGGCGTTCACTTAATTCAGGAAAACCCTTTTGCTTACGATGTACAAAAATACGATTACAATAGAATTGGCCCCGCAACCAACTTATTGGCCAATGTTGATATTGATAATATTGAAGCTATCGAAGTAATAAAAGACCCTGTTTCTTTAGCAAAGCTTGGTCCGAACGCAGCAAATGGTGCGATTTGGATTACCACCAAATCAGCAAGGAGCGGTGCCATGAAGATTAGTGTAAATTCTTATTTCGGTGTAGTTCCATCCGAAAATGTTCAAACAGTAAACGGCGTATTTGAAAATAATTTCCGTGCTCCATTCTATAGAAAGTACGCAACATTGGCTAATTACGATAGTTATGCCAGCTTTTTAAGGGATTCTACGAACGTTGACTATTTCGGAAGTTCAAACTGGAATGATCTATACTATAAAAATGCCGGTATTTATGGTGTAAATATGGGCATAACCGGCGGTAGCGAGCGGGCGAATTTCAGGTTTTATGGTACTGCCGAAAAAAGTGCCAGCAATGCCGATGCCACTTCGCTGGATAAATATAATGCCTATTTCGCCATTAACATGAAGCCATTTGACTGGATGACGGTATCGAGTTTTTTGAACGCTGCGAGAATGGACAGAGACCGGAATAAAAGTTTAAGAGACCGGTTTGCGGAGGTACGTTACCTACCCGATTTTACCAATCCACTATCGCCCAGTGCAGATAATTACCGCACGTTTTTAGATGAATACAAAAAGGCGGTGGATGATAACCGCAGCAACCTGCTAAATGGTTCATTGGCAATTAACGCTGAAATCATGCCTAAATTACATTTTAATACAGCCCTTGTATTTGATTATAATGAAGGCATCCGCGATGCCTTTTTCCCAACCACTTTAATGGATGGAGTGAATTTTGTATCGAACTATTTTGGTTTTAATCAGCGCTTTGGCATAAACAACACATTATCTTATAGTTACCGATTAAACAAATCACATTCCTTTGATTTTATCCTCGGACAATCTGTTCAAAATGATATCTCTAAATATAATTATGCAAGGGGATACGAAGGAAGAAGTGATTTTATCAAATTAAACGTAGTGAACGGGAATGCAGGAAGTTCAAATTATTTAAATGCAATTGATAATTTTTACGTGTTCAGGTATACCGATAAGATGGAAAATGGGCTGATGTCCTTTTATGCTTCCGCTAAATACAGGTATAAAAACCTGTTAAATTTCGGCGCTGTTTTACGGAGGGATGGTTCTTCCAGAGGTCAACCCGACAGCCGTTGGGTTACAACCCCTGCATTCAGTGCGGAATGGAGTTTGAAAAACCAGTTTTTAACCCAAAACACTTTCTTCAACGATTTAAAAGTTGGCGCATCGTGGGGAAGATCAGCAAAAATTTATACTGACGACCGTTTTGCCGCGGGCCCACAATACCGCACAGAATACGGATGGCCGGAAGAACCAACCATTCCATCAAGTAATGGTGTTGGAATCTCACGTCCCTACAATACGGGCTGGGTAGGGTACGGCATTACCCTGCCCTATTCCGATCGTTTAAATATTTCGGCTTCTTCAACCGTGTTAAAAAACCGCCTGACTGCAGCGATCACTTTTTACAACCGCGACGATAAGAATCAATTAATAAATATCCCTTTATCAAGCGAAAGCGGTTATACCAGTATTTTTAAAAATGGCATGGCCATTAACAATAAAGGCATCGATTTATTGCTTTCAGCAGGTATTATCCAGCATAAAGCTTTTAACTGGCGTACATCGGTAAATTTCAACTACAATAAAAATGAGTTAAGGGCATTGCCTGACGGCTTAAACGAATTGGTAATTGGCGATAACAAATTGCAGGTAGGCCAACCTGTGGGTGCCTATTGGTTGTATATCAACAATGGCATTTACAACAGCGATGCCGAGGTACCAACTAATTCGGCAAACGGACAAAAATTAACTTTTAACGGCCAACCGTTAAAAGCTGGTGATCCTAAATGGCTGGATACAAATGGCGATTACGATGTAAATTCTGCTGATAAACAATTCATAGGAAATCGGGCACCAAATTTTATCGGTGGCTGGATAAACGACTTCTCGTACCAAAATTTCGATCTTAATTTCAATGTCTTCTTTGCTTTAGGTCAAAAATCCATTAACCAGTTCGATGTTGCCAGATACGATTTTGCCAACCGCGAATCGAGAAATGATATCAACTCCATTAAAGAAATTACTTCGTGGCAAACCACCGATAACTTAAAAACTTACCCCATTTACAATGCGTGGAGCAACGTAATTCCTTACCGTGCCGATCAGGATTTGTTTTTAGAAAGCACTTCTTATGTAAAGCTTCGTTCGGTAACACTGGGTTACGATTTTTCGAAAGCAAATATTTTGGGGAAAGGTAAAAAGGGTTTCAAAAGAGCATACGTGTACCTCACCGGCAGTAACCTGTTAACCCTATCCAGTTTTTCAGGTACCGATCCTGAGTTGGTAAACTACACGGGTATTTATACAGGCACGAGTTTACCAATTGCCCGAACATACATATTAGGTTTAAAATTAGATTTATAACAGCGCAAATTTATGAGATCATCAAAATATACCGGCGTTAAATTAACTAAGTTTTTAATTGCGCTATTACTACTCTCGCTAAGCAGCCTTAATTTTTCCTGTAAAAAAGTTTTGGATGAAAAATCAACCAGGCTGGTTGCTGAAGAGAACCAATGGAAAAATCAAGAGGATGCCAAAGCGGCATTAATTGGGATGTATGCCTTAATGCGAACGGCATTGGTAGCTGATAATACCCACTGGTTAATGGGCGATTTACGGCAGGGCGATTTTGTTGCTACAAACCGAAGCGATTTAAAGGCCATTATTGATGGTAAACTAAATGCTTCTTTCCCGACATTAAACAGAATTACGAACTGGAGGCGGTTTTATTCGGTTATTAATGCGGCCAGTGTGTTAATCGAGCGTTCGCATGAAATTGTTGACAACGATCCGCGTTATACAGCCATTAACAACCGGGCCGATGTGGCACAGGCCAGAGCCGTTCGTGCTTTTGCTTATTTTTACATGGTTCGGATTTGGGGAGATGTACCCTTATTAACAAGTTCGCACGACGGGCAATTTTCTACAAAGCCGCGTACATCGCAAGATCGGGTGTTGGGTTTTGCCACCTCGGAACTCCTGGCAGCGGCCAAAATACTGCCTTTCAGATACGGAAGTAACGATCCGCTTTTACCAGGCTTATACTATGGAGGGAGCTGGGCTAGCTGGTGCGGCACGGTGTTTACCAAGATGTCGGCTTACGCTGTTCTTGCACATATCGCTGCATGGCAAGGCAAATATCTGGATTGCGATGTTTATACCAAATTTTTTGTTGACAATGTTACGCAGCTCAACGGCGATGGTGTGAACGTCAAATACGTTACCACAAATGAACTTACTGAAAATGATGGCAGTTACAGCCCTTTTGTATATAAGCGTGTACAGCAAATTATTGGTTATGCCTTTGAATATGGCTTGGGCGAGGCAACGGCCAATGGGCATATAGAGCAGCTTACACTGGCCAAACCTTTGATATTAAAAGAGTATCCCGAAATTTTTGTACCAAAAGATACCATTCGGAAAGCCTTTACTGATCCGAAAGATGAACGTTTCAGTATCGATCCTTTAACCAAGTTGTACCGTACAAATTACTTCACTAACTACATCAGCGAACGCCCAATATTTAGCAAAATTAAGGTGATTGGAGATGGACAAACCAGTGGAAACCTGGCTTTCTTTACTTCTGCAGTGGTATTTACCCGTTTAGAAGAAGTACTGCTGTTAAGGGCCGAAGCATTAGCTGTTTTAGGCTCCCGGAACGAGGCAATAAGTACACTAAACAAGGCCGCTGATTTGAGGGGAACCTCGCCTTATACATCGGCTACACCGATCGATTTAATTGATGCAATTTTTGCTGAACGCAGAAGGGAGCTCATGGGAGAAGGGTGGCGTTGGTATGATTTGGTGAGATACAACAAGATTAAACGCAACAACCCCGCATTTAACACCTTAATTAGCAGTGGGGGCATTTATTGGCCGGTATCAAGCGATATCCTGAACGCTAACAATCAAATTAAACAAAATCCATATTGGAATTAAGGACATAAATCATTTAAATAAAGATGATAAATAGAAATAGAAAATTGATGGCCTGGCCAATTGTTGTAGTGGCCTTGCTAGGCACAACCTTTACTGCCTGTAAGAAAAATTCGGAGTATTACGCCTATGAAAACACGGTAAAGGAATTTGATGGAACGGTACTGCAATACTTGCAGGCCCAGCCGGCAAACACATTCGATTCGCTCTTACTGGTACTAAACAGGTTACCGGAAATTAAAGATAGCCTGGAGAATAGTAACATCACGCTTTTCGCACCTACCAATGCAAGTTTTGAGGCGGCGATAAAAAACCTGAACATTTTACGTAAGGATCAGGGAAAAACACCTTTGTATTTAACAGATTGTAACCTCGATTCACTTGAATTGATGACCTGGCGCTACGTTATTCGGGGTTCGAGAACGACTGATGCCTATGTGCCCTTTGCCGATGGCGCTTTGTTCATCAGCTTAAAAAATAGCTATCCGATGCATATCAAGTACAATAAACTGAATGCTTCGGGATTTGTGCAAGGTGGCCCGCAATCCATCATTTACAGCGATCCTAAAAACAGCATTTTCGAAAAGTATTGGCAACGTGCCAATACCAATGCGGTAAATATTAAGGCCAAAAATGGGGTGATCAACATCCTGGCACCCTTGCACGATTATGGTTTTAATGAATTTGTAAGTAGAGTTAATCAATAAGATTTAGCGTAATGAACAACAAAACATATTTATCACTAGCGGGATTCATGGTGTTTAACATCCTGATGATCACAGCCTGTAAAAAGAATCTTCCCAAAGAGCGTTTATCTCTCGGCAGCGATTCGCAGTTTACAACCACCCAATATCAACCGGTTTTGGGGCGAAATAACTTGTTTTCAGACAATTTCTTTATCGGGAGTTCGTCTGTTCCCCTCGATTTTAAAATTGTGAACATGCGCCGTTTCAACGGCGAACCTGCTCCGGAACTAACCGAATATTTTCCGGTTCAGGTTTGGAAAACAGCTTACGATGGCACAGAGAAATCTATTGCCGAAATTGAAGCCAAACGTACAACCGAAAACCACCAGTTGTTCGAAATCCGTCAGCATTCAGGTCAGTTTTTAATGTGGAGCAAGGCCAATTCCAATTTCGTTAAAGCGCAGCCCGATTCTGGTTATGTATTCGATGTAGAAGTTTCAAATTCTGGCGGGCGTAAGTATTTCAAAAATTTTAAGCTACGTCCTTATAAAGAGCGTGCTTACGAACCATCTAACCTAAATGCTGTAACAGGCCAGGCTACAACTACCGGTATTTCTCCCTCTATCATGAGTAATATTCGCGGAGAAAAAACGGGCAGGTATTTATTTGGTTCATCGGATGTAGAGGTACAGTTTAAAAAGAATAATGCCTCAGGCAACTCCCTTTCATTCAAGTTTATCGATACGTTACAGCAAACAATCGATCCGAATATGTTTGCTAAGACAGATTGGGAAAACCTGGTACACGGCTTTAACATGGTTAAAAACAGCGATTCGGTTAAATACGATGTGGCCTACCCGATCCCACTGGCAAGCTACCAAACAAAATATACCACTGGAGGGGGGCGCCAGGCTTCTGCGATTTTCAGATATGAGCGTCAGGGTTTCGGAAACATACAGGAAAGGGCTTTAATTGGCCTCAACTTTAGCCTTTTCGAGCCGGGTAACTGGACCATTATCTTCTGGTTTAAAACAGAACGACCCAAATTTACTAACGAATAATAAGGAGAACCTGAAAGAAAATTAATTTATCGAAGATGAGATATATTTACATATTTGTTCTGTTGGGCCTGTTTTTTGGTATCAATCAGGAATTAAGGGCACAAACAAAAAAGACGGTAACGGGTACCATATTTGATAACCAGGCCGAAATACCGGGTGCAAATATCAGCGTTGATAAAAAAGTAATTGGGGTGACCAACTCAAACGGCGTTTTTACCGTTTCTGTTGCGCCCAACGCAGTTTTAGAGATTTCTGCCGTTGGCTATAAAACAATAAAAATCAGCGTTGCAGGTAAAACCAATTTAGGAACAATTAAGCTGGCCACTGACGTTACAACCTTAAATACTGTTCAGGTATCGGGGGGTTACGTAACCCGCTCCAAAGAAATTTCCTTAGGATCGTCTGTAACCATTTCCGGTAAAGATTTACAAGCCACCCCTTCGGCTAACATTACCGATATGCTACAAGGAAAAGTACCGGGCTTAAATATCCAGCAAAACACTGGTTCGCCGGGAGTGCGTGGTTCGCTTAACATTCGTGGTTTATCCACCATTAGTACCTCTGGTGCGGGTAACGATGCCTACCTACAGCCAACTTCTCCTTTATTTGTAATTGATGGTGTACCGGTTGATGACAACCAGGATTTTAGCTACGGTTTTCAAACGGCTGGGCCGGGTTTAAGCCCGCTTGCACTAATCCCTCAGGAAGATGTGGCCAGTAT
The DNA here is from genome assembly GCF_015679185.1 of Pedobacter endophyticus. Lineage (NCBI taxonomy): Bacteria > Pseudomonadati > Bacteroidota > Sphingobacteriia > Sphingobacteriales > Sphingobacteriaceae > Pedobacter > Pedobacter endophyticus. The sequence continues at coordinate 4,328,313 of NZ_CP064939.1, read as the reverse complement.
TGAAGTTTTAAAAGACGCTTCGGCAACTGCATTATACGGTTCGCGTGGTGCGTATGGCGTAATTTTAATTACCACCAAAAGAGGTAACTCAAAAGTGCCTATTGTGCGTTACACGGGTAAATTTTTTGTAAGTACCGTACCAAAGTTAAGGTCGGTTATTGGCGGGAAGGATGAACGTGCATTGCGGATTCAGCAAATTCTGGCCAGTGATACGAGTTATTACCATGCGCTGGGATTAATTAATGGTACGCCGTTTATATCAGACAGTTTGAATGTGTATCTTAATAACTCTACCGACTGGCAATCGTATTTTTACCGCACTACCTACAACCAAACGCACAATTTGGATATCAGTGGTGGCGACCAGGCATTTAACTACAAAGCGGTGCTGAACTATTTCGACCAGAAAGGAATTCAGCAAAATACCGGTTTTAGCCGCTACAGCTTGCGGATGAACATGCAATATCAGCCGAATGAAAAGTTTAAATTATTTGCAACCATAAACAGTGGTTTAGGCAAACAACGAAAGGGTAGCGGGAATGGTTTAATCAATACGGGCATCGCTACAGGTGGGGCCTCTTCATCCTTACTGCCTCCCCCTTCGCTTTATTCTTCGGTTAATTCGGTACTCGGGTCTGTAAGTACAGACAATGATAATAAAACCATCGACTTAAACAGTACCATTGAGTTAAGGTATCAGATTATAAAAAACCTGAGCATTACCTCTAATTTTAACTATACCCTCAATACCGGTACGGAAGATAATTTTCGACCAGCAATTATCAGTGATGGTACTGCCTCATTATTTGCATTCAACAGCGTTAAAAACGCCATTTATAACCGAAATTTGTTGCAATACAATGTTTCATGGGGCGGCATTACCGAAGACGATGACCACAACATTCTGGCCTATGTATTTAATGATGTAACCTCCACCAATTTTAAAGCCGATGCCCTTCAAAACGACAAAATTGTAAACGATTTTTTAAGGGGCCCGATAGTTCCTCAATATGGCTTTAGGCAATCTCTCGGCGGCACTTTGAACAATTTTTATCAAACCAGGGCGGCTTCTTTTGCGGGTAGTTTTACCTACAGTTACAAGAGAAGATATGTACTTAACAGTACCTATCGGTTTGATGGGAGCTCCTCCAATGGTCCCGAGGCGGGCTACACCAAAAGTCCATCCATTGGTTTAAAATGGAACCTGAACAATGAGGCTTTCATGCAGGGCACCAAAAACTGGCTGGATTATATTTTTGCCCAGGTAACCTATGGTACGGTAATACAACCCAGCGGCGGAGTGTACGACGTATATGGACGATATGTATCGGCAGCAAATTATAATGGAACATCTTCTGTAGCTATTTCGAGTGGACGTGCACCGAATACGAATTTACAACCCATAAAAAATACGACCTATAACTTCAACTTTGAGTTTGGAGTTTTAAAAAGTCGGTTGCGTGGCTCTTTTGATGCCTATTACAAACAAACCGATAATTTATTTGGAGCAAAAGCTTTATCCAATGTGAGGGGTTTTGAGGAAATTACAAATAATGAATCGGCTTTAGTAAACATCGGTTATGAAGGGAGTTTAACCGCCAGTCTTTTACCAAATGAAAGTAAATCCAGATTTACCATTAGCGTAAATGGGGCTATTAACAATGATTATTTGGTCGCTTTGCCAAATGGCGTCCGCCAGCGGATCTCAATTGATGAAGCTAACGGACAATCGATTTTAACCAGATTGGGTACCAATGCACTCTCTAACTTTATTTATAATACCAAGGGCGTTTATGCCAATACAGCCGATGTTCCGGTTGATCCATTAACGGGTTTAAGGTACCGTGTGGGTTCAGGTTCAGGTAATTTATTAAATTATTTCAGGGCTGGAGATCCACGATATACCGATGTAAACGGCGATTATATTTTTGATGGGCAGGATTTAGTGGATGCAGGAAGTTCGCAAATTAATTTTAGCGGCGGTGTTACCTTAGATTTTCGCTATGAGCGCTTTAGTGCCCAGGTACAGGGAACCTGCATTTTGGGCAGAGATATCTTAAACAACGCTTTGGCCGCACAGTTTCAGGCATTTAGTAATCCTGTAACGCCAAGTGGTTTAGTCCCGATAAGCGAATACGATATCTGGACACATCCAGGCCAGGTAGCCAAGTATCCCAATCCTTATGATTATTTGAGAAGTGGCATTGTGTTTCCATACCGATATGCACAAACCTTGTTTCAGGAAGACGGATCGTTTTTTAAACTCAATTACATCACTCTGGGCTATACTTTGAATCCTAAGTTTACGCAGCGCATAGGAATGACCCGAATAGCAATAGGTGCAACCGCAAGTAATTTGTTCATGATAAGCAATTATTCAGGTCCCAATCCGGAGGCGGTAAGCGCCTTGGGCAGAGACTCATCGGGAGGCTATCCGGTACCAAAAACCTTCACCGTTAATTTAAATATCGAGTTTTAATTTTTCAATTATTTTATAATGAGAAAATACACAATTATACTTTTTGCAGCATTAACCTTGTCTGGCATGGGTTGTAAAAAATTCTTAAACATTGTGCCAAATGATGCCCTTTCGGGGAACAATTTCTGGCAAACGCGAAATGACGTCGAAACTTTTACCAATGGTTTGTACGCAAGTTTAAGACGCAAAATTGGTTCGGGTTTTGTGCCCGCAGGCGATTTACGTTCGTCCTATATAGCTACTGACGATTCTTATGGAACCTATTTATCACGTAATGATCTGAGAGGTTTACAAGCTAGTTCAGGCCAATGGTCGGGAGGATGGAGCTTTGGTAGCATGACGCGATGGAAGCCTTTTTACGACATTATTTCATCGGCAAATTTATTGTATAAGCAAGTGGATGCCGTTCCGAGTGGTGTGTTGAGCGATGCAGACCGGAAGCGATACAAAGCAGAAGCTGTTTTTATGCGCAACCTGTGTTATTTTTTTATGGTTCGCTTGTACGGCGATATACCTTATTTTACCAGCGATCCGGGCACCAATACTATTCCCCGAGTGCCGATGGTACAAGTATTAAACAATTGCATTGCCGATATGGAAGCGGTAAAGGCCGATTTACCCTGGAGCTATACCAACCCAAACTTAATTGGGGTAAGAGCCATGCGTGGAGGAGCCATTGCTTTAGAAATGCACATGAATTTGTGGGCGGCAGGTTTTGATGTAGATACAAACAAACCAGGGTACTACAATGCCGTAAAACAGTTGGGAATGGAATTGGATTCATCAAAGGATTATGGCTTAATGGCCTATACTGTTGAAGATAACAAACGCTTATTTAAAGGCCGTACCAGAGAAAGCCTGTTCGAAATTTATCAAAGCTTTAATAATGGCGAAATTTTATCTGGTTATGCCAATATCGGGTTTGCATTGAGCCACTACCCTTTATTGGGTCAATCAAGCTTTACAAAGAGCAGGGGATATTATGAAAAAGAGGGTCTTAAAAATATTTTTAACGATTCGGAACCCGATACCAGGAAAAGCCTTTGGTTTGAAAACCTATTTGCGAATAATACCAGCTTTCAGTTTAAAAAGTTTGCCAATGTGTATTTAAATGGAACAAGTATTCGAAACGATGATGATTTAATTATTTTCCGTTTATCAGACGCCTATCTGTTAACGGCAGAAGCACTTGCCGAATTAGGCGAAGATGATGCCGCAAAAGGGTATTTAAACCGGGTTAGAGAGCGTGCCGGAGCACAGGCAATTACCAGTACCAGCGAAAATTTGAAAGATGATATTTATTTCGAACGTGTAAGGGAATTAATTGGTGAAGGACACTTTTATTACGACCTGGTACGTACCAAACGCATTTTAGACGCTGAATTTTGTAAATACCCAATTACAGTGGGCGCATTTAATGCAGGTGCCTGGACCTGGCCAATAGACGCATCAGCATTAACAGATAACCCGGCCATGACTTTAAACGATTACTGGAGATAATATGAAACGTAAACAAATAACCAAGGCGCTAATTTTAGTTGCTGTAAGCATAAGCTTGTTTAGCGCCTGCCAAAAAAAATATTTTTTCGATAGTGGAACCCACAACGGCGTTTACAACGGGAGTATATTGGCCTATTTAAAATCAAAGCCTGCCTATTTTGATACTTTAACCAGGGTAATTGAGTTGGCCGAAATGAACGATGTTTTCGATAAAGAAAACATCACATTCTTTGCGCCAACCAGTTCTACTATTTATAAATCGGTAAAAGTGCTTAACCGGTATCTCAGAACCAATGGCAGAGATACGGTGGCCAGGCTGGAGCAAATCAAACCGCAAGCATGGAGAGAACTTTTATCGCTTTATGTATTTAAAGGCACCAATAAACTTAAGGATTATCCGCAAATCGATACCTTAAACATGCTGGCTTTTCCGGGCCAGGGATATACTTCCCGTAACGGGCGAACGATGAATATCGGGGTGCTTTATAATGATGCACCAGCGGTAAAATATGCAGGCTATCGGCAGCTTTACCTGGCCTATATTCCGAGTTTTGTAGACCCCCAAAAGGATTTAATCTACATACCTGTAGCCAGTTCAGACATTGAGCCGAGCAATGGAATTGTGCATGTACTGGCTCAGAACCGGGCAAGTGGAACCTTCTTAGTCAACAAACATAATTTTGGTTTTACCGATGATGTTTTTATCACTACGGTACAGTCTTATGGCATTTTACCAGCAAAATAACTAATTATTAAAAGCTAAAATACAAAGAAACTATGTTTAATAATTACAAAAATAGGCTCCGGTTTACCCAAATGCTAATCCTGTTTATAGCATTGATACTTTATTCCTGCAAAAAAAAGGAGATCATCGGCGAAGACCCCTATGCCGGCGGAAAGCAGCCCTTAGGCGTAAAGTTTGATGATGCATTCCCGGATCCGGAACTCGCCGCACAAGGCTCGGAAGTAACCGTTTTGATCAGGGGTTTAAAAAAATACGAAGGCAATTTCAAGTTTTACGTCAATGAAACAGAAGCTACGGTATTAAATTTTACCGATAGTACAGCCCGCATTAAGGTACCTGATGATGCCAGCACGGGTGGCTTATCTGTGATTACTAATGAGCAGACCTTTTTTGGCCCAATACTTAAAATCGATGGTAAGGTAAGTATTGATCCCAATTTTTCGAGTAATGGTGCTACTTACCGCAGTGAAGGTGGTTCAAGAACTGCATTGATTTTCGATTTTACAACCTTGTCTAACAATAATTTATTTGTAGTAGGCGGTTTTAACAACTTCGACAATCAGTGGTCAGAAAAATCACCAAATGGCGGGATAGCACAAATTAATAATTCTGGTGCTTATGTTACACCCGGCAGCGTTAATTTTGGAAGAGGCGCTAATGGAATAATAAGCAGTATTACCCGCTTAAGTACAGGCATATATAGTGGAGATTACATCATTTCCGGGGCATTTAACAGTTACAATTCCTTACGCCCCAACCGTTCGAATATTTTTAATATTACCAGATTAAATACCAATGGAACATTGGACAGTATGGTACTGGATGTGATTAACCCTACGCCACTGGACTTGACCAAGAATAGGGACACTGTTCCGAGTTTTAATGGTGGTGTAGATGGTTTTGTGAGGAAATCATTTGTTTACGGCGATCGCTTATATGCTGTAGGAAGTTTTAGAAATTATATCAGAACCTATTACCAAAGATCTACATACGATACCAAAAGAAGAGATCTTGTTAAAATGAACCAAATGGTTTGTTTGAAAATTAACGAGACTGATCCGGCGGATGAGGGCGATCTGGATTTAACTTTCCATTACGATCCGGTAACCAAGCAAAGCCCCGCAGCAGGCAATGGAAATATAAACGATGCGATCCAGATGCCAGATGGTAAATTAATTTTAGTAGGCGCTTTTACAACCTTTAATGGTTTGCCTGCTAACCGCATTGTTCGTATCAATTTAGATGGATCAGTAGATCAGACTTTTAATCCAGGTACCGCGGCTGATGATGAAATAACTTCGGTTACCTACAACGCTAACACCAATAAAATTTTGGTTTCGGGGATCTTCAGAAACTTTAATGGCTCTGCAAAAGCCGGAACAGCCATGCTGGAATCAGATGGAAGTTTAACACCAACCTTCAATTTTGGTACGCTCACAGGTGGGGTTCCTAACTTTGCCGCACAATTAAAAAATGGAAAAGTAATCGTTTCAGGAACATTTAAAACCTACAATGGGATTGTCCGTCAGGGCTTTATGATTTTAAATGCAGATGGCTCATTAGCAGCTGGTTATAACAATACCGGTCAGTTTACCGGTAGAATTTACACGATCTCTGAAACGACTTCCGGTTCCAGCACCAAAGTTACCTTAACAGGCTATATTACCAGGTTTGATAATCGAACCTTTAATGGCATCCTGCGAATAACCTTAAGAAACTAATGCTTAAAAATACTCGATATGAAAAAGCTAGATAAAAAACAATCGTTAACCTGGGTAAGGGGCATAGGCCTGTTAAGCCTGTTCGTCATGCTGGTTTTCATCAGCTCTTGTAACAGAGATTTTGAGAATACCCTTCAACAAGAATATCCAAATGATACAGCGAATGTAAAAGACGGTAAACACAAGGTGTTGTACCTTATTTTAGATGGAGTAAGGGGAAGTGCCATTAAAACATTAAACCCACCAAATCTCGGTCAGATTGTTCGAAAATCGATCTACAATTACGATGGGTTAATAGAAACGAAAAGTAACGCTGTAACCAATGCTTTAGGCTGGGCAACTTCCTTAACAGGCGTAACCAGTGATAAGCATAAGGTTGCAACGGATGATTTTGCCAATAACCAGCTAACGGCGTACCCCACGCTGTTTACCCGTTTAAAGCAGGCAAATCCAGGTTTGCGTACAGCCTCCATTGCTGCAACGGCTGCTTTTAATAGCAATTTGGCTGTAGATGCTACTGCAAAGGTCGACGGACAAAATGATGATGCCAAAGTTAAAGATGGAGTAATTGCTGAATTAAAAAGAGATGATGCTAACTTAGTGGTAGCCCAGTTCCACAGTGCCGATGTGGCGGGCGAAATGGATGGTTATACCGATAGCAGCCCGGCTTATGTAAGCGCAATTGAACAGTTAGACACCTACATTGGCGATATAATTACCGCTTTACGGGCTCGTTCTACTTTTGCAAATGAAGAATGGATGGTGGTGATTACTTCAAACAAAGGTGGGGTGATACCTCCGCAACCGGGCGATGAGGATTTAGGTGCCTTTGGTCAGGCAATCAGAAATACCTTTACTATTTTCTATAACCCTAAATTTTTAGCGCAATTTATTCCTAAACCCGAGGTAAATTCTATTCCTTTTTCGGGCTCTGCACCAAGGCTTTTAAGTAATGCCAATACGCGTAATGTGCTGAGTGCCGGCAACAATACCACCTTTGGAAACTTTGGTACCTCGGGAGATTATACTCTTATTTTTAAAGTGCGTGCCGACCATGCTTCAGTTGGAGGTTATCCGCCAATTATGGGTAAAACAGTGAATTTCAAGACGAATAATTCAGGTTGGGTTATCTTTACCAATGGAAACGATTGGAACTTTAAAGCCAATGGGACCCAGCAATTTGGTGGCCCTCCGTCGGGTACTAATCGTTCGTTCAGAGATGGAATCTGGCATACCATTGCCATTGTAATTTATAAAGAAGGCAATAACAGAAGGGTAAAAGGGTATCAGGATGGGAAGTTGGTGGGTTCGCCATTCACTGTTACAGTAAACATGAGCTCTACCACACCTTTTACATTGGGGAATATTCCAACAGCAGAATCTACCGTGGGCGATTTAAACATCTTATTAAGGGAGGTTGCGCTTTACGATGTGGCTATGCCCGAGGCCACGTTGCTAAAGTACATGCGGAAAACTGAAGTGTTGCCAACAGATCCAAATCATGCCGATTTAATTGCTTACTATCCGCTTAACGAAGGATCTGGCGATACTGTTACTGATCAATCTGGCAAAGGAGCGCCAACGTTAAAATTCTCCAGGGCAGAAAATTGGTCGAGCTTTTTAGATACCAGCCCGTGGTTAAGCCCCCCGGTTACCGATGCCGCTTATGGAGTAGTGATTAACAATGCAGACATAGCGACGCAAATTTATCAATGGATTGGCGTTACACCTCCATCGAGCTGGGAATTAGACGGTAAGGTTTGGAGATTATTATATACTGACATACGCAATAACTAATAAAGCAATGAAACTAAAGATATATTTACCTTTTACGGCGATTGCGGCAATCGTATTGAGTTTAACAGCTTGTAAAAAATATGGCATAGAAGTACCAGATGGTTTTGATGATGCCTCGGGCAATCAAACCAATGTTACCGTTGATACCAATATGAAAAATATCGATCGCTCGGGATATGCCAAAGCACGGATATTTCCGGGTTTGGTAGACCAGTCAGAACCGCGGGTGCAAAATCAGGAGTTTACCCTGGATTTAAACTTTGCCAATCAAACTACCGACAATTTACGCATTTCAGTGGCCCCCAAGCCACGGTTTAGTACGGGCTATTATGCCGCACCCGGTGAATTAATTAAAATTATTGTTCCGGCAGGTGCTAATGGCTTAAACATGCAAATAGGTGGCCATACCGATAATTTATCGGGTAAGTCGCCTTTACTTCGCGACCCGATTATCTACAATATTCAACCACTATACCCCGGCGTAAATTACATGCGCAATATTTATGGAGGCACCATTTATATTAATGCAACTATTGCCATTGCGCAGCCGGTTAAGTTTATCATTTCCGGGGCTGTTGTTTCACCAGATTTTGTTTTGGGCGTAGACAATGATGTATCGTGGCTTGCAAAAGTCAAAGCATCAAAAGTGCCCTGGTTAGAATTAAGATGTAAACGTGTGGTCTTTTTAGTGCCCCTGGATAAAATACAAGCCAAAGTGAATGCCGGGCAGCTAAATAATCCAACTGCATTAATGACCGAATGGAACAACAAATTTGAATTGGATTTTAATGGTTGGATGGGCTTATCAGATAATGCTGCCGAAATTATAGACAGAAGCCCTCAAGGTGCCTGGAGAGGTGTATTGGACATTCAATTATCGGCGGGTTATGGCCACAACGGTTTCCCTTTTGTGGGTTTAAATGATGCCGAGTGGTTTAATGGAATGACCAGTTTATCCAGGTTGTTTACCAACGATGGAATGTGGGGAACATACCATGAGTTTGGGCACAACTGTCAGCAAACCAGGGTTTGGAGTTGGAGTACTTTAGGCGAAACAACCAATAACCTGTTTAATTTTAAAACAGCGAACAGGGTTGGTGCCGATTATACTATTCTTCATCCTGGGGTAACCAAGGGTTTTCCGCTGGCTGTTGCATGGGCATCTAACAGCACCATTCCTAAAAATTTCGACGGGGATAAGGAAATTGATGATCCGTTTAAGCGAATGACGCCATTTATACAGATTTTTGAAAAGTATGGCTATGAGGCAATGACAAAATTGTATACAGAAGCACGTCGGGTACAGCGTTTAGCCATTAATGATATTGATAAGCACGATTTTGTTTATGAACATCTATCAGCTTATACACAAAGTGATTTAGCCGCATTTTTTGATGCCTGGGGTATTACCATTAGTAAACAAACGAATGCCAAAGTTGCAGCAAAATATCCTTTACTGACTAAACAAATCTGGACCTATAACCCTTTAGACAAAACTGGTGGTACAGCTGATATTGTGCCTACAATTTATTCGGTAAGTTCAAATCAATCGAACGAAGGATCACCGGCCAATATGTTAGATGGCAACACGGCAACCTATTGGCATTCGCAATATTCGCCTGCACCGAGCGCCGAGCAAAGTTATCCTCACACCATTGTTTACGGGCAAAACCAACGTTTGCCAATTAAAGGCCTGTATTTCGTTCCAAGAAATTCTACTGCTCAAAGAGTTAAAGATGCTGAAATATTGGTTAGTGATGATAATGTAAACTTTACCAGTGTAGGTACTTTTCGAATACCAAATGCTTTTGCACGGTACGACTTTAATTTTCCGGGTGGTGTTGTTGCCCCTCGCTTTATTAAAATTGTATTCAAAAACTCGTGGGTATCAGGAAATACAAAGCTTGCTGCAGTGGCCGAAATAGGTGTAATTAAACCATAAAATTAATCTCCGACGATATGAAAACTATGTATAAAAATACACTATTGTTTAGCGCCTTAATTACAGGAATCGCCTGCTTTGCTGCTTGTAAAAAATATGCAGATCCGGCTCCTGTTTTTGAAGATCCCATTGAAATATCTCCCATTCAAAGAAAAGTACTGGTAATCAGTATTGATGGCTTAAGTGGTGCTGAATTAAAAACAATTGCTCCGCCAACAATGGAAGATTTAAAGAAAACGGCTAAATATCATTACGAAGTTTTACGTAGCCCTGTAAAAAATGATGTGGCGCCGTGGGCAACAATGATAACCGGAGTAAGTTATGGTAAGCATTTAATTAAAACTGACGATTTTTTACCAACGCCAAAGGGTAATTCGCATCAATCGCCAAACTTATTTCGAAACGTAATCGATTACATTTTACAATATAAAGCGGTAAAAACAGCTGTGGTAACGCCCTGGCTAAACTTACGCAAGTATTTGGGCATTGCCGATTTTGCACCTGTTGTAAGCAGCGATTTAGCGGTTAAAGATTCTACAATTAATATTCTAAACACCCAAACCCAATTAGGCGCCATGGTAGTGAATTTTAGAGAGGTAGAAACAGCAGGCGCAAGTGGCGGATTTGAGGCAAGTAATGTTGCATATAAAAATGCCGTGCTAAAAGCAGATGAATATGTAGGTAACATTTTAATGGCGGTAAAGGCCAGAAAAAACTATGCCAATGAAGACTGGCTGATTATTGTAACAACCAATCATGGCGGAAGCCATGCCGATCCCCAATCCGGTTTTTTATTTGCATCTAATAAAAATTTTATAGGCGAAGAACTTAAAAAAATAGGATTGAATACCGTGTTGTTTACAGGAAAAAATGTTATCGCACAGGTTTTAGAGGATAACGGACTTTATGACCCGGGAGATAAGAAGGATTTTACGGTTCAGATGCAGGTAAAGTTTAATGTTACGACTCAATATCCTGGTTTCCTTTCAAAAGGAACATCATTGATTGACCGAGCTATGACAGGCTGGGTGTTATTCCAAGGGGGTACTGCAGCAGCAGTCGGTTTTGGAGGCACATTAAATGGTGGTACAGGAAAAGGACAGGCTAATTTAGGTTTAGCGGCAGATCTTTCATGGCATACCATTACCCTTACGGTAAAAACGAACAATGCGACAACCAGAACGTTAACCACCTATCTTGATGGTGTACAGAAAGGATCTGCGAATATATTTTCAACCAAAAGTTTATCGACCACAGAAAACCTGACAATAGGCTACAAGAATGTAGATAACAGCGGTGCTGCATCTTTTCAGGCAGCCGATTTATGTTACTTTAATACCGCATTAGATGCCGCTACAATTTTAGCCAATAAAGGGTTAAAGGATATAACCAAGCACCCTAATTATGCGAATTTAACAGGTTATTGGCCAATTAATGAAGGTGCAGATGGGATATTAAATAACCTGGCTCCCGGAGGATATGACATGGAGTTAAGTGGTCCTTTTACCTGGGTAGCAATGGGAAAAGATGTGCCCGCCTCAGTTACTCCCGATGCAGATGTGACGGGTAAATCCATTGTTTTATCGCAAACAACCGTGGGGGCAACCATGCTGTATTGGTTAAACGTTCCTATTTTGCCAGGATTTGGCCTGGATGGAAAACCGTTTTTAGACCAATTTGAAAAAGAATTTTTGAAGTAGTTTTAGTTCGCAACGCCCTTACCAGCGATTGGTAAGGGCTTGCATACCAATTTTAAGCCATACTTATCTTTTGCGGAACCCTAATATTTTTACATAACAACACTAAATTATGAAAAATTTTAAATCAATTTTTATCCTGCAGATTTTTTTTACGGTTTTTGTTTTATCCTGTAAAAAGAATCCAACCTTATTTGAGGCTGACAAAACTTTAAAGAAAGCAAACATTAACGATAAACTTTCCCTAAACCTTCTTCCTATGCCTAATCTTAAGGGACAGAATACATTAAGCCCAGGAGTAGAACGATACAAGCTTTTAGTAAAGTTCAGTCCTGATTTTATCCTGGATTTTAGCGATCAAAAAAAGCCGATGATCGCAAGTGATAAACTGTTGTCGTTGCAAATAACTGCTGAGCAGCAAGCTATTGTAAGTCGCATGAACGCACTACATTATAAACAGGCTATCCCTTTCAGCGTAGCCGAAAAAGCTTCGTTCAGGAATGCAGTTATTCCGAAGTTGGCATCCGGAAAGTTCAACATCTATAAATTTAGAGGCTGGGCGTACGTAGAAGAGGCCTTAAAGATGAGCGGTTCTCAGGTTTTGCAATTAGCAAACGACTTAGAAAAGCTTCCGTTTGTAGAATATGCCGTAGTGGAAGCCGACATAGAGATACCGCCACCAAGTGCCACGCCCGATTTTGCTTCCAATCAGCACTACCGTTCAGCGGGAAATTCAATAATCCCTCTTATTCCTTCAACGAATTCTAATCAAAAAGGGATTGATGCCGAATTTGCCTGGTCTATCGGTATTAAGGGGCAGGGAGTTCGTGTTGCTGATATTGAACATAATGCAAATTTCGATCATGAAGACCTTTCATCTCCAAAATTTAAATACATTGTTGGAGAGGCAACCAGTACCTATCTAAGTCATGGTACTGGCGTGCTGGGTGTTGTTGGCGCAACAGACAATGGTTTTGGAATGAAGGGCATGGTGCATGAAGCAGACAGTTTCCTGTTTGTAAGGGAGCCCACTTTTGGCAGACCCGCTGGGATTGCTATGGGCCTTACTCATTTAAGGGCGGGTGATGTGTTTATGTATGAAATGCAAACCTGGGGACCAAATCCAAAATATATACCGGCAGATTATAACCAAGCGGTATGGGATGTGACTAATGAAGCCAGCAACGCGGGTATCATTATTGTAGCGGCAGCCGGAAATGGAGGTCAAAATCTGGACGGACCAGAATACGCAGCATACAATGCAAGGGGCGACAACGGTTCTATTATTGTCGGAGCTGGTAGTCCACAACAAGTAAGAACCTATTTTTCTACTTATGGAAGCCGGGTAGACCTTCAGGGATGGGGAGATTGGACAGTGGCGACTACTGGGGGTGACGGATTGCTGTATAACGGCGGGGCTAATCAGGATTATACCGGTAGTTTTTCGGGAACTTCGGCTGCCACTCCGATTGTAGCTTCCGCTGTAGTAGCCGTGCAGAGCTGGTATAAACAAAACAATAACGGAAATGTGCTTTCGCCTACGGATATGCGCAGCTTACTGATTAATACCGGCACTTACCCAGCGTCAGGCGATCTCAGCATCGGGCCGCTTCCTAATATTCGTGCTGCTATTTTATCGTTAACTACCAGCTTACCTCTGGGATTGAGTCTTAAAAAATAGATGATGCGTTGGAGCGTGTTGGTGATGACGTAAAAAAGTTTTTCTTTATAGTTACGTTTGGTTTAGGGATGTTCAATTGAGTTGCTTCAATTGACATCCCTTGTTTTATGAGAAAAAATCTGGAACTCAGCTTCTGGAACCAGGAACAGTTTATTTTATTCTTTGTAACTACTTGGCAACCTTTAAACAAATTAACAGCAACCGCTACCCGGGGTACAAGTGCTGCCGCTTGCGGCAAGATTAACGATCGCGGTTTTCGGGGCTTCATCAACTCCGCAGGCTTCGGTTGCAAGGCAGGCAGTATGTTTGGCCCGCAACAGGAAATTCTTCCCGTTAAAATCCAGGTCGTACCTGCCTATGGTATTCGATTGGTATTCCACTTCAATGTCCAGGTCTTCCATGTGAAGCACCCGTTCCGAAAGCGAAATGATATTTAACAGTTTTCTGGCTTTTAAGCGATGTTCGTAATCATCTGCATTCCACAGCTGAAAGTTGGCCACTTTTTCATGGCGTACCTTGCCCCCGCAATCAATAAAATCTTTTGTTACGATGCCTACTTCGGTTACATGAAAGTTTGCAGGCACCATTTCGCCGTTTTCGAGTTGAAAGTTTACGGCTTCAGCCGAAGTGAGGATTGTTTTTATTTCTGATAATTTCATAATTATAGTAATATTGCAATGTAACGATGAATTGATTAAAAAAAAGCTAACAACAGCTTTTAGGATTGGTGTACGAACCCAAAAGGTTTTTCAGGCTCGACTCGAGCAATGCCCATGTTTTGGGTTCAATGCAGTAACAAACCTTTACGCCTTCGATGGTACCCTGAATAATTCCGGCATTTTTAAGCTCTTTTAAATGTTGTGAAATGGTGGCCTGGGCAAGCCCGAGTTCTTCAACAAGATCGCCACAAATACAGGCATTTGCTGAAATAATCTGCTGCAAAATAGCAATGCGGGCAGGGTGAGCAATTGCTTTTAAAAGCATAGCGAGCTCGTTTTGCTCCGGGGTAAATATTTCCGATTTTGTAAGTCCCATATCATGATGAATTGGTAATTTTCAACCTGCAATTAGCAAATAACCAATTAGTTGAACAAACCACCTAATGCATCGTAATATTACGATAAAATTTCCGGATCTCGCAACGTTTTTTAGGTTATATTCGGGCCAACCTTGCAGTTACCTCGTTAAAAGCCTTTTAACACCTTACCATCAATAATAAAAGCCCCATTAATAAACAGAGCCTGTTGTTGTAAAAACCATTTTGATGCTAAATAGCGAAAAAATTTAATATCTTTAGGATGAATAATAAAGCCTATGAACACAATTAAAATTAAAACAATTATAAATGGCACCTAGCTGGCCGACACCAGCGCCGTGCTAAATAATCGCATCCCAACCCCTATTGTTTCGATGAGTAATTTCTTTTTGTTTAGGAATATCAGTAAAGCTTCATTGTTTGGCTCCTATTCTTGCTGTTGCAATAAGCTTAAACCCGTAAATTTCATTACAACAGTACAGCCCATTCTAAAAGGGTTAATCGTTTTTGTAATCTTCATCATTGCCTCTTGTAATCCGACAAAAAAAGACGGCTCGAGTTCGGTTGCGTTTGATAAAGTGATTAATCAAACCGTTCAGCAACCCTTATCTAATGCGGAAATGGTAGCCAGGGTCGATTCTGCATTTAATACATTGGCCAACCCATCAATTGAAGACGAATGCAAAAGGTTATTATTCAGAAATGCCCACTTTTTAGGTAACGAGAAATCATCCACTACCTATCTGGATACGGTTATACATATTATCAAAGAAAACGAAGCGGAAACGAGGTTAGCGAACATTTATAGCGATGCTTTACTGGCCAAAGGCGATTCGCTGATCAAGTATCAGAATTATGATCAGGCATTTGTTTATCTCTACGATGCACTATCAAGTATCCGAACAACCGGCGATAGCTGCCTTTATGCTCATTTCAATATCAGGCTGGCCGATATCGAGTACCGAAAAGGAGATTATTTGAGCTCAGTGAAGTACAACAAAATCATTTTGGATAATTTTGACCACTGTAAAAACAAAAGGCTGATCGATTATCACTATTATCAGGCCACTATAGATAATATTGCACTTTGTTACGATAGATACGGAATGCTCGATAGTGCGGTTTACTATTATCAAAAAGCACTAAAGTCTATCGTTCAATATGAGAAGGTTTTCCCGGGCGAGAAAATCTCGGTAGAAGCGTCGACAGGTGTGATTTATGGCAATATGGGCACTACATTCGAAAAACTGGGAAAAACAGCCGAAGCGGAGGAGTTATACAAGAAAAGCATAGCCATTAATTCTAAAAAGGG
Source organism: Pedobacter endophyticus (assembly GCF_015679185.1). Classification (NCBI taxonomy): domain Bacteria; kingdom Pseudomonadati; phylum Bacteroidota; class Sphingobacteriia; order Sphingobacteriales; family Sphingobacteriaceae; genus Pedobacter; species Pedobacter endophyticus. The sequence continues at coordinate 4,312,403 of NZ_CP064939.1, read as the reverse complement.
ATATGAGAACCTCGATGCGCAGATTACGCGGGTAAAGCTGGGTAATTTATACCTGAAGCAATCGGCGATAAACAAAGCGAAAGCAACGATTCAGGAAATTCATGATACGGGCTTGTACTCACCATCGGTAAAGTTAAGGTTGTTTAGGCTGGAGGCCGATTTTAACGATGCAATAAACAACCATCAGCAGACTGCGAAACATTTAAATGCGTTCATTTTGCTCAAAGATTCGCTCGATCAGGTTGAAAAGCACATTTTACACACCAACTTTTCGCAAGAATTTAAAAATTTTGAGCAAGACAAAATCCTGTCTGATCTAAAAAGAGATGCTTACATCAAAAACCTTTACCTGGCCATTGCTACTGCTTTTACTGTTCTTTTAGCTGTTATCGCCTTGTTAATCTGGCAAAACAGAAAGCGGCTAAAGAAAGTCAACATTAAAGTTTCTGCTCAAAATGCTGACATGCAAAGGGCACTGGCTGCATTAGAACAAAGTCAGGATGAAAATACACGCCTGCTGAAAATGGTAGTGCACGATTTGAGGAGCCCAATGGCGGTAACGATAAGCATGATCGATATTTTACTGGACGACGAAACGCTCAGCTCTTCCAGCGCTAACATACTGAACATGATGAAAGCCTCTAACGCCAACACGCTTGAAATGGTTACCGACCTGTTAAATCTTAACATTTCTAAAGATCGGATGAAAAAAGAGAAGGTGGAAATGTACGATTTGCTCCAGTACTGCGTTCAAATGCTCCGATTTAAAGCGGCAGAGAAACAGCAACGGATCATTTTGCATTCTCATGAAACGACGCTCTTTGTTAGCCGCGAAAAAATTTGGCGTGCGGTTAGCAATTTAATCACAAACGCGGTCAAATTTAGCCCCAGCGGAAGTGAAATATTGGTAGAAATGCATAAAGAAAAGGATGCCGTACTTATTAAGGTAAAAGATAATGGCATTGGAATCCCAGAATCGCTTAAGGGTAAGTTATTCGACATCTATTCGGATGCGAAACGACTTGGCACATCGGGAGAAATATCGTTTGGGCTCGGCCTTGCCATATCAAAGCAGATTGTTGAGGCACATGATGGCGAAATCTGGTTTCAGACTGAAGTACATAAAGGTTCAACGTTTTTCATCAAACTGCCACTTAACTAATGGCCGCAATCGATGTGAACGACTGAATTGAATGCTATTTAGTTAGGAAATAAAAAAATATTGTCATTCTTAAAGATAATTATTGCGTAAAATCCGGTAGCTATCAAATGACATTATTCTTGCCGTCTCACTGAGGCTTGCATACACCAATAATTCAAAGTCATTTTCGCGTTCCGGGAGCAGCTCTGGATAAAAACAAGCCCAAGTATTTTGTTAAGGATCATTTTTAAAATTTACAGAAGCAGCTGATAAATATAGATCTGTGGTTGATAATTTGAGGTTGTTCCAAAAAATCAAAACGAAACCCTAAGCGTAGGTCCGATAGCTAGGGAATTTTCTTTGTTGCCTTAAAACCGCCCCGTTTTAGTGGCGGCGGTTTCTGCGCTGTCTGTACATCCCGTTTCTCGAGGAGAGGGAAAGCAAAGGCATTGCTTTTATCCAAACCTTGATAGGAAGAGGTAATAAAAGCAATGCGATTCCGATAGCGCGGCAGAGTTTTAAATTCGACTTTTCGAGATAACCTCGTCCTTTCATTGTTACTTTTTAAATTCTCTGATCAACGTTAACCAGCCTTTGTATACCACCCAATTTGGGTCGTCGCCGTTTCTAGCTTTCAGCAGGTAGTAATACGTTCCTTCGTTCAGTCCGTCGCCTGTCCAGTTATTTTGGTAGCTATTCATGCGGTATACTTCATTGCCCCAACGGCTTAAGATAACCAGGGTATTTTCTTTGAATTGATTAAGACCTATGATCTCGAAAGTATCGTTGTTGCCATCGCCATTAGGCGTAAACAAATTCGGTATCTTTAAATCAATAAAATTAGATTTAATGGTTACTGTAGCTACATTGGTGTAGTTTCCCTGGGCATCTTTCAGTCTATAAGTAAACTTATCAATTCCTGTAAAACCCGGGTTGGGTATGTAAGTAACTGTACCATCGACATTTATGATCAACTTGCCATACACTGGTTGTTCAACAATCTCTATGGTGGTTAAATCAAAGGTAGAGTTGCCCGACTCGTCATCTTCCAAAATACTGATGACGATGGGTTTATTTGCATCGGTTAGTGTCTCGTTATCGTTGGCAATGGGCTTGTTAGGCACCGGAACAGGGGTAGCAGTAGCTGTATTATTCAACATCATTTTATCTACAGTTGCACTGGCTACATTTACCGTGTTCGCATAATTTCCGTCTAATTTTACTGCAGCAACGATAGTTAACGTCGCATTAGCGCCATTAGCTAAATTGCCGATGCTCCATGTTCCATCAGTATAAGTAGTTGTACCGGAGGTACTGGCCGAAATAAATCGGTAGCCGCTTGGTAAATTTTCGCTCACCACCACGCCCGTCGCATCTGCCGGGCCAGCATTTTGCACGGTGATGGTAAAGGTTACATTACTTCCAACCACAGGGGCTGCATTATCGACCGTTTTGATGATGGAAAGATCAGTAACCGGTTTTTGAGGTAAAGATATTGTGGTACTATCGTTGGCCGCTACGGTAGCTGGGTCGTCGGAGCTTGCGGTTATGGCTGTTCCGTCGGGCGCCTTACTGTTGGCCAGTGCCTGGTTGCTTACGCTTCCGGCATCAACATCTGCTTGAGTAATCAGGTAAACTGCGCTGAATGTTGTTGCATCTTCTTTACCGGGCGCAAGGCTTGCGATACGGCCAGCTACTGTTACCAATGGATCGCTGATTGTAATATCGGTTAGGGTTAAACTGCCTGTATTTTTAACCGTAAATGTGTAGGTAATGGTTTCGCCCACCTCTGCACTTCCATTGCTGTCGGTATCGTTAAATTTGGCCCGTTTGAGAACTATAATTGATGCACAAGTGGTTGCCGGGGTAACGGTTACCGTCCGTGTTGCCGTGGCTTTGCTGCAATTTCCTTTGCCGGCCACGCTATAAGTGATCGTTGCCATACCTGCCGAAATACCTGTAATTGCGCCTGTTGAAGCATTCACCGTTGCTACGCCAGAATCTGACGTTGACCAAGTACCACCTAAATCGCCGTTGCTACTAAACATTGTTGTGCTACCTGAGCATACAGTTTGTGTACCGCTAAGTGTTCCGGCCATTGGTGGCGACGTTACGGTCACCATTCGCGTTGCGGTTGCATCGCCGCACCCTCCGGTACCAGCCATGGTATAAGTGATGGTTGCCGTACCGGCCGCAATGCCAGTGATTACTCCCGTTGAGGCATCGATGGTTGCTACACCAGTATGGTCAACGCTCCAGGTACCACCGCTATGGGTCGAGGTAAACGTAGTGGTATTTCCGGCGCAAATCTGTTGTTCGCCATCAAGAGTTCCCGCAACTGGAGGCGCTGCTACCATTACCGTGCGGGTTGCGGTTGCATCGCCGCACCCTCCGGTACCAGCCATGGTATAAGTGATGGTTGCCGTACCGGCCGCAATACCAGTGATTACTCCCGTTGAGGCATCGATAGTCGCTACACCAGTATGGTCAACGCTCCAGATACCACCGCTATGGGTCGAGGTAAACGTAGTGGTATTTCCGGCACAAATCTGCTGTTCGCCTTCAAGAGTTCCTGCAACTGGTGGCGCTGCTACCATTACCGTGCGGGTTGCAGTTGCATCGTCGCACCCTCCGGTCCCAGCCATGGTATAAGTAATCGTTGCCGTACCCGCCGCAATACCAGTGATTACTCCTGTTGAGGCATTGATGGTCGCTACACCAGCGTGGTCAACGCTCCAGGTACCACCGCTATGGGTCGAGGTGAACGTAGTAGTACTTCCGACACAAATCTGTTGTTCGCCATCGAGCGTTCCTGCAACTGGTGGCGACGTTACGGTTACCATTCGCGTTGCGGTTGCATCGCCGCACCCTCCGGTACCAGCCATGGTATAAGTGATGGTTGCCGTACCGGCCGCAACGCCAGTGATTACTCCTGTTGATGAATCTACGGTAGCTATTCCTATGTTGTTCGAGCTCCAGTTGCCCATACTGCTATTGTTTGTTGCAGTAAAAGTGGTTGTCCCACCGATGCAGATGCTTTGCATGCCGCTGAGCATTCCGGCTGCCGGGGGCGCGATTACGGTTAGCATTCGCGTTGCTGTTGCACTGCCGCAGCCTCCCGCACCTGCCACGGTGTAGGTAATCGTTGCCGTACCTGCCGCAACGCCGGTAATCACTCCTGTTGAGGCGTCTATCGTTGCTATCGCCGTATTGTCGGCGCTCCAGGTACCGCCGCTATGGGTGGAGGTAAATGTAGTGGTACTGCCCTCGCAAACCTTTTGTTCGCCACCCAGGGTTCCAGCAACTGGTGGCGCTGCTACCATTACGGTGCGGGTGGCGCTTGCATCGCTGCATCCTCCGGAGCCCGCCATGGTATAGGTGATTGTTGCGGAACCTGCCGAAACGCCGGTGATTACCCCAGTTGAGGCATCTACGGTAGCTATGCCCGTATTGTCAGAACTCCAGCTGCCCATGCCGCTGTTATCAGTGGCCGTAAAAGTCGTGGTTCCACCAACGCAGATACCTTGCATACCATCGAGGCTTCCTGCTATTGGTGGCGAAGTTACAGTGACCATCCGGGTTGCTGTTGCACTACCACAGCCGCCTGTGCCCGCCACGCTATAGGTGATTGTTGCCTTACCCGCAGCAATGCCCATGATTACTCCTGTTGAGGCATTGATGGTAGCTACGGCCGTGTGGTCAGAGCTCCAGGTGCCACCGCTATGGGTGGAGGTAAATGTAGTGGTACTACCTTGGCAAATCTCCTGTTTACCATTGAGGTTTCCAGCAACTGGAGGCGCTGCTACCATTACCGTGCGGGTGGCCAATGCATCGCTGCATCCTCCCATGCCAGGTACGGTATAGCTGATTGTTGCGGTACCTGCCGCAATGCCTTTGATTACTCCGGTTGAGGCATTTACGGTTGCGATACCTGCATCTGAACTAGACCAGGTACCAGTTGCGCTGTTACCGTTTACCGTAAAAGTCGTTGTGCCACCGATGCAAACATTTTGTGGCCCTTTTATCGTTCCCGCTTCGGGCATTGCATACACATGTACCAAACGAGAGACAAAAGCATCGTTACAACTGCTACCGCTGGAAGCAGGTACCGTATAGGTAATGGTCGCTGTTCCGATGGAGATTCCTGTAATTACCCCTGTTGAAGCATCTACCGTGGCGACACCTGCATCTGAACTAGACCAGGTACCGCTTGCGCTGTTGCCGGTTACGGTAAAGCGAGTTGTATTTCCTACACAAACGTCTTGCTTTCCTGAAAGTTTTCCCGCTTTTGGACCTTCGGCGACCCCCACAGTTACAGCGATCATGGAGGTTTCACTGGCACAACCAGCCCCACCAGTCACGGTATAGCTGATGGCAGCCATACCCGAAGTTACGCCTGTTACCACCCCTGTCGAAGCATCAATTGTAGCGACACTTTCATTCGAACTCGACCAGGTTCCTTTACCGTTGGCTCCTACTGGCTTAAATACGGTGTTTCCACCAAGACAAATATTTTGGTTTCCATTCAATGTTCCGGCTGATGGTGCTGCTGTAACCATTACCGTTCGTGTTGTGGCTGCATTGCTGCAGTTCCCTTCACCTGTCACGGTGTAGGTGATGGTGGCGGTACCAATTGATTTTCCGGTGATCAAGCCTGTGCTGTTATCTACCGTTGCAACCCCTGTATTATCAGAACTCCAAACGCCAGTGGCACTGTTTCCTGTTGCTGTAAATGTCGTTGTACCACCTACACAAACCTCCTGTTCGCCATCAAGGGTTCCAGCAACTGGTGGCGCTGTTACGGTTATGGTACGGGTCGCCGTTGCATCGCTACATCTTCCCGTGCCGTGCACAGTATAGATTATCGTCGCCGTACCTGCCGAGATTCCTGTAATCAACCCTGTTGAGGTGTTCACTGTTGCTATGCCCGTATGGTCTGAACTCCAGCTGCCCGACGCACTGTTGCCGCTTACTGTAAAGGTAGTTGTTCCTTCGATGCAGATGGCCTCCATGCCATTAAGGGTTCCAGCGTCTGGCGGTGCCGTTACCATTACCGTGCGGGTGGCTGTTGCATTGCTGCAGTTACCGGTGCCGGCGACAGTATAAGTGATGGTTGCCGAACCCGCCGAAACCCCGGTGATTACTCCTGTTGAGGCATCAATCGTTGCTATTCCGGTATTGGCAGACATCCAGGTGCCACCGCTATGCGTTGAGGTAAAGGTTGTTGTACTGCCCACGCAAACCTCCTGTTCGCCATCGAGGGTTCCAGCAACTGGTGGTGCCGTTACTGTAATTGTACCTGTTGCATTTTCGGTACCACATCCGCCCGTTAAGGCGATACTATAGTTGAAAGTACCACTTTCTGTTGGCGTACCGCTGATAGTTATCACATTTGATGACCAACCGGCAGTTACTCCGGCCGGCAGCCCCATCGCCGTTCCAATGCCCGTGGCACCTGTAGTGCTGTGGGTAATGTTGGGCATTTCTGAATTTTCACATACTGATGGCATTATCGATGCTGCGCCAACGGTATTATTGGGGTGCACAGTTACCATTCGCGATACAAATGCATCATCGCAGCCTCCACTGCCTGCTACAGTATAAGTGATCATGGCCGTTCCCGCTGCAACACCTTTGATTTCTCCAGAACCATTTATGGTAGCAATATCTGCGTCAGAAGTCGACCAGGTACCACTGCCACTGGCGCCATTTGCAGTAAATGTTGTGCTTCCTCCTATGCAAATGTTCGGGTCGCCAGAGAGTGTACCAGCATTTGACCCTGTCGTAGTTCCAACCATTACAGGGACAGTGGAGGTTGAACTTGTACAACCTGCTCCACCCGTTACCGTGTAACTAATGGTAGCCGTACCAGATGAATTCCCTGTTACCACCCCGGTAGAGGGATCGATGGAAGCAACAGCCCCGTTTGAGCTGGCCCAGGTACCACTGCCATTTGCACCTTTTGGTGTAAATAAGGTATTTCCTCCCATACAGATTTTTGTATTGCCTTCCAGCACACCCGCATACGGTTGTGTCATAACTTCTATGTTCCTTGTTGCACTCGATGGGGTTGTACATGGACTGGTGGCTGATACCATATAGGTGATCGTTGCAGTGCCGACCGAATGGGCCGTAACTACACCTGTGGCATCAACGGTGGCGATGCTTGTGTTGTTAGACACCCAACTTCCTCCACTGTCTCCATTGCTTGTAAAGGTTGTCATCCCATCAACACAGATCTTTTGCGCTCCACTTAAAATGCCCGCATTGGGGGGTTCAGTTACCGTTATTGTTGCACTACCACTTAGTGTTTTGCTACAATTCGGCATTTCACCAGCCGCATTAGACACGCTAATCAACGAATAGGTGGTGGTGGTCGTCAGGTTTCCCGTAGGCAAGTTTGCCGCACCACTGCTATTAAGGTTGATCATTTGCGGTGTACCATTGTTCACCTTATAGGTTACAACAGCATTGGGCGTACCACTGATGGTGATGGTAGTTTCCGTGCCCGAGCATATCGTAGCCGTGCCGCTAATCGTAGCCATTGGAAGTTCCTTTACCGTAATGGTTCCGGTAGCGTTCACTTCGCCACAACCGCCAGTTAAGGGAATGCTGTAAGGGAATGTGCCGCTTTCGGTTGGCGTACCGCTGAAGGTAATGGTATTTGATGACCAGGCGGCCATTACGCCGGCGGGCAGGCCCGTGGCCGTTCCGATGCCGGTAGCTCCGGTAGTGGAATGGGTAACGCCAGAAAGGCTGCCGTTGATGCAAATCGTAGTGGTGGTACCTGAACTAACGGTATTGGCTGGGGTTACCGTAATGGTTCCGGTAGCGTTCACTTCGCCACAACCGCCAGTTAAGGGAATGCTGTAAGGGAATGTGCCGCTTTCGGTTGGCGTACCGTTGATGGTGATGGTATTTGACGACCAGGCGGCCATTACGCCAGTGGGCAGGCCCGTGGCCGTTCCGATGCCGGTAGCTCCGGTGGTGGAATGGGTAACGCCAGAAAGGCTGCCGTTGATGCAAACTGTAGTGGTGGTACCTGAACTAACGGTATTGGCTGGGGTTACCGTAATGGTTCCGGTAGCGTTCACTTCGCCACAACCGCCAGTTAAGGGAATGCTGTAAGGGAATGTGCCGCTTTCGGTTGGCGTACCGCTGAAGGTAATGGTATTTGATGACCAGGCGGCCATTACGCCAGCGGGCAGGCCCGTGGCCATTCCGATGCCGGTAGCTCCGGTAGTGGAATGGGTAACGCCAGAAAGGCTTCCGTTGATGCAAATCGTAGTGGTGGTACCTGAACTAACGGTATTGTTAGGCATTACAGTGATTGTTCCGGTAGCGTTCACGTCGCCACAACCGCCAGTTAAGGGAATGCTGTAAGGGAATGTGCCGCTTTCGGTGGGCGTACCGCTGAAGGTAATGGTATTTGATGACCAGGCGGCCATTACGCCAGCGGGCAGGCCCGTGGCCGTTCCGATGCCGGTAGCTCCGGTAGTGGAATGGGTAACGCCAGAAAGGCTTCCGTTGATGCAAATCGTAGTGGTGGTACCTGAACTAACGGTATTGTTAGGCATTACAGTGATTGTTCCGGTAGCGTTCACTTCGCCACAACCGCCAGTTAAGGGAATGCTGTAAGGGAATGTGCCGCTTTCGGTGGGCGCACCGCTGAAGGTAATGGTATTTGACGACCACGCTGCCATTACGCCAGTGGGCAGGCCTGTGGCCGTTCCGATGCCGGTAGCTCCGGTGGTGGAATGGGTAACGCCAGAAAGGCTGCCGTTGATGCAAACTGTAGTGGTGGTACCTGAACTAACGGTATTGTTAGGCATTACAGTGATTGTTCCGGTAGCGTTCACTTCGCCACAACCGCCAGTTAAGGGAATGCTGTAAGGGAATGTGCCGCTTTCGGTGGGCGCACCGCTGAAGGTAATGGTATTTGACGACCACGCTGCCATTACGCCAGTGGGCAGGCCTGTGGCCGTTCCGATGCCGGTAGCTCCGGTGGTGGAATGGGTAACGCCAGAAAGGCTGCCGTTGATGCAAACTGTAGTGGTGGTACCTGAACTAACGGTATTGTTAGGCATTACAGTGATTGTTCCGGTAGCGTTCACTTCGCCACAACCGCCAGTTAAGGGAATGCTGTAAGGGAATGTGCCGCTTTCGGTTGGCGTACCGCTGAAGGTAATGGTATTTGACGACCACGCTGCCATTAGGCCAGCGGGCAGGCCTGTGGCCGTTCCGATGCCGGTAGCTCCGGTGGTGGAATGGGTAACGCCAGAAAGGCTTCCGTTGATGCAAACTGTAGTGGTGGTACCTGAACTAACGGTATTGGCTGGGGTTACCGTAATGGTTCCGGTAGCGTTCACTTCGCCACAACCGCCAGTTAAGGGAATGCTGTAAGGGAATGTGCCGCTTTCGGTTGGCGTACCGCTGAAGGTAATGGTATTTGATGACCAGGCGGCCATTACGCCAGCGGGCAGGCCTGTGGCCATTCCGATGCCGGTAGCTCCGGTGGTGGAATGGGTAACGCCAGAAAGGCTTCCGTTGATGCAAACTGTAGTGGTGGTACCTGAACTAACGGTATTGGCTGGGGTTACCGTAATTGTTCCGGTAGCGTTCACTTCGCCACAACCGCCAGTTAAGGGAATGCTGTAAGGGAATGTGCCGCTTTCGGTTGGCGTACCGCTGAAGGTAATGGTATTTGATGACCAGGCGGCCATTACGCCAGCGGGCAGGCCTGTGGCCGTTCCGATGCCGGTAGCTCCGGTGGTGGAATGGGTAACGCCAGAAAGGCTGCCGTTGATACAAACCGTAGTGGTGGTACCTGAACTAACGGTATTGTTAGGCATTACAGTGATTGTTCGCATAGTGGTTGCATTATCACAGCCGCCTGCGCCCTGCACCGTGTAAATAATATTTGAAGTACCTGCCGATACGCCAGTGATTGCTCCCGTTGTGGCATTTACCGTCGCAACCGCCGTATTGCCCGAGCTCCATGTGCCCGGCGCACTGTTGCCTGTTACCGTTAAGGTTGTAGTTCCACCAATGCAGATATTTGTGGTGCCGCTTAGCGTACCTGCCGTTGGCGTAGCTGTTACGGTGATGGTTACTGTAGCTGAAGTGTTATCAAATGTTGGTGAACATCCGGCTACGTAAGCCACCCTTCGGTAATCGGTAGTTTCGGTCAGTGGACCGGAAAATGTATAATCTTTCGATGTAGCTCCCGATATCATTTCGAAATCGGTAGTCGTACCTGGTATGCGTCTCATCCATCGGTATTGTATGGTCGACGTTGAGGCAGGAGAAAGTGTTGGTACAGACCCTATAAGCGGTTGGGGCGTAGTAGTTGAACATACCGCTTGATTGCTGGCTATTGTATTATCGGCAATAACAGAACAACATGTTTTAACACTTGCATTTAGGGCGTTGGCATAGTCGTAGGTATATTTATAAATACCATTGCCCGAGGTTTCCAAAACATCGGCAAAACCATTGGCACCATAATCACCAGCAATTTTAGCTTGCGGGTTGCTTATTGTTGAAGTGACATTGCCACCCGAGCCGTTTTTAACATCGCCAGCAAGAAGCACAACATCCGTTTTATTGTATGTGCCCGCTTCAAAAGCATCTGTACACCCATCGCCATCGCTGTCTAAATCCTGATGATTTGATATACCATCGTTATCAGTGTCGTTAACACAGTTTGATTTAGGGTAGCTTGATGGCACATACGCACTCGTATTGAAGTCGAAATAAACTTCGGAGGCGTTTTGAGCTGCAATATTAGATGCCGCTACTCCGGTTATCCTAATGTATTTATATGCATTTGCTGTATTCAGTGTTACCGGATACTTTATGGAATTGGCTACAGTTACTGCTCCGTTTGCCGTGGTATTGGTACCAGCCGTTGCAGCAATTGCCGCTGATAGGTCAACCCAATCTGAACCGTTGTTAGAGCCCTGGATTTTAGTGGTGCCTGCGAACTGCGTAGCTGTATTAAACTGCAAATACAGCGCATTTAACCTTACCGGATTTGCAAAGTTAAACAGGTAAACATTTCTGTTTGCAATATCTTGTGCGGGGCTGGCAGAGAACGTTACAGCCGTTACATTACTTACCCCATCAATTAATTGGCTAAAATTACTGGTTGTGGTGGTTAAGGCCGATGAAATGGTTACAGCATAGAAAGGTTTGGCAATGGTATTCCATTCATTTGCGGTATAAAAACACGATGGGCTTTCTGTTGCATCCAATACCCCATCGTTATCATCGTCAATATCTGTTATGTCATTTTTACCATCGCCATCGGTATCTGCGCAGGCAACCAGGTTGTTGGCCAGGGCATAGTGCGGGTAAGTAGAAGGATAATTAGGAATACGATTCCCATCGGGATCAACACTATCATTTAATCCATCATTATTGTTATCAGTCCCAGCAGGGTTTAACTGGCTACCAGTGAGCTTATTTGCAGCAATGCCATAACTTTTTTCAAAATTGTTTGTTGCAGAAGCCGGCGTACTTATATCCGTTGAAGGACTTACGCCGGATTCCGCTAAATCTGAACAGCCATCACCATCACTATCAAGGTCTAACCGATTAGGTACGCCATCGTTGTCCGTATCAATATCGGTACATGAAGAAACGATGTTCATTGGTGCAACATCAAAAAGCCCATTAGAAGTACCTGTTACAAATTGGATAAAAATTTTATCAATACCGAAAAATGGTGTGGCTTGCGGAGCGGTTATTTCTAAAGCGCCCCATGACTGTGGCACGCTTGAAGAAAAAGAAACGTCGCTATTGTTATATGCAATCTGTCCAGCCCAGTTTCCATTTCCTGATAAATCTGGGTATCCCTTTGAGGTCCAGATTGGAGACCAGGCCGGATCGCTCGCACTAAAAAACAACCTACTGTTAAGTGGGCCAACAATAGTTCCATCGTCCAATTGAACAGAAACGGTAAATTTCGATCCCGAATTTATCGAAGAAACCAACAGGCTGACTTTTTGGAATGAATAATCATAATCTATTGTAATGGTACTTGGAGATTCGGGGGCCTGAAAAAAATTGTCATTACGAATGATGACCCCACCGAATGTACTGGTTATAGCGGGTGTGCTTGAAACAGCTGGGCATGTTTGTTCTTTCTCGTCCAATATTCCGTCATTATCATCATCAATATCCTGCAAATCTTTTATCCCGTCTCCGTCAGAATCTGCACAGGTATTTAAATCTGACCTCGTTGCGTTTGGGGTATAAGTTGAGGAATAATTTACTGTCCCCGTAGTTCCGTTTTCAACGGTATCATTTAATCCATTATTATTTGCGTCAGCTGCACCAGGATTTAACTGGCTGCCAGCAAGCTTGTTTGCTGCAATACCATAACTTTGCCCATTGCTGTTTGTGGCAGAAGCGGGCGTACCCAGGTCGGTTAAGGGGCTTACACCCGATTCTGCCAAATCTGAGCATCCGTCTCCGTCGCTATCCAAGTCGCGGTGATTTGGAATAGTATCTCCATCAGTGTCACTAACACAGGTGGGTTTAGGATTTGCAGATGGGATATAGTTACTTGCAAGCGTTGAAGTAATTTCTCCAATTACATTACCTGTTGCAAGCGCTCCCGGTACACTTCCTGTTTGTATTTTATAATATTTATAGGCTTGTGGGGCTGTAATTGTAAAAGAAACAGGTGTAGTATTTATCAAGGTAGCTGCAGTTAAAGCTCCTGACCATATTAAACCATCGTTTGATCCAACTACCACGGCGTTAGCGTTGGCTGTTGAACTGATGTTGTTTGAAACTACAAGCGTAGCTAACTTTACGGGGGTAGGAAATTGAATGGTAAACAAATTACTTCCCGTTGGATTAGCTCCTGCTGCAAAATCATTAAAATTAAACATAAGGTCAGTTGAACCATCATGCAATAGCTCAATATTGCCATCTGCCTGATCATCATCCGGGCTTGTGAATTCTGAGGTAATTTTAGCGATTGTATTAGCTTCTGCCGAAGTATAAAAACACGATGGACTTTCTTTGGCATCTAATATCCCATCGTTATCATCATCAATATCAAGTAAATCTTTTATACCATCGCCGTCAGAATCTGCACAGGCATTTAGCGCTGAGCTTGTTGCGTATGCCCTGTAGGTTGAGGGATAATTTACCCTTCCTGTAGTTCCGTTTTCAACAGCATCATTCAATCCGTTATTATTCGCATCAGCTGCAGCCGGATTTAACTGGCTGCCAGTAAGTTTATTTGCAGCAATGCCATAACTTTGCCCATGGCTGTTTGTGGCAGAAGCCGGGGTACTCACATCCGTTAAGGGGCTTACACCGGCCTCTGCTAAATCTGAGCATCCATCTCCATCGCTGTCCAGGTCGCGGTGATTTGGAACAGTATCGCCATCGGTATCAGTAGCACATGTTGGCTTAGGATTGGCCGAAGCAACATATTGATTTGCAGTGGCGGTAAGTGTAATTTCGCGAACACCGGCATTATTAGACGTTCCAGCCACACCAACAATACGATATTTTGAGTACACCGTGGTTGGATGTAAAGAATTGTTAATGCTGAAATCAATGGCTGATGTATTTGCCATTGCCGATGATAAATCAACCCAAACAGAACCGTCCCAACCCTGAAGTTTAAAGGTAGATGCTGCTCCATTTGAAAAAGGCCAGGTGTATACATTGAAGTTTACCGATGAAATAGCCAGGGCTATCGTTGGCGTAATTTCAAAAAGAGATTTACCCACCCAATCCTGGTTGCTTTGAAATGCAAACCATGTGGCCGTATTATTATCGTAAGAATGAGCGATTTGATAGGTAGACGAAAAAGGCATCAATTCTGTGGTAACAGAAGCGATCTTTCTGGCCTCCGTTTCTGTATAAAAACACGATGGGCTTTCTGTAGCATCCAGCACCCCGTCGTTGTCATCATCAATATCTAACAGGTCATTTATCCCATCCCCATCGGTATCCACACATGCAGCCAGGTTAGCCGAAGTTGCATAGGCATTATACGTTGAAATATAGTTTATTGTGCCGGTAGTACCGTTTTCTATATTATCATTTAATCCATTAGCATTCGCATCAGGAGCGGCTGGAAACTGAAAGTTAGCTGTAGTATTGGTCGTTGCCCCTGCCTCCAAGGCATCGCTACAACTATCGCCATCGCTATCCAAATCCCAATGATTTGGAACAGTGTCACCATCGGTATCATTAAGACATGTTGATTTGGGATTGGCCGAAGCAATATATTGATTTGCCGTAAGTGTAATTTCGTTAACCCCCGAATAATAACAGGTACCTGCCACACCTACAATCCTGAATTTGATATATACCGTGTTTGGGCGAATTGTATTGCTAATGCTGAAATCCACTGTCGAATTGTAATTCGACATCGGTGCAGATAAATCCTCCCAGGCCGCACCTGTCCACCCTTGTAACTTAAAGGTAGAACTACTATTTTCGGATAGGTACCAGCTTCCCAAGTCCAAATTAACCTTAGTTATTGACAAAGGTATTGTAGGGGTTATCTCAAAAACAGATTTGCCTACCCAATTCTGGCTAGGACTAAACGCAGATTGGGTCGCGGTATTCCCATCATACGAATTTGTAATTACAAATGTAGCATATTGAGTTAGCGCTGAGGTTACAGAAATAATCTGTTTGGCTTCAGTTTCTGTATAAAAACACGATGGGCTTTCTGTAGCATCCAGCACCCCGTCATTATCATCATCAAGATCCATAGTATTCAAGACACCATCCGCATCTGTATCCAAACATCCGCCTTTAACAGCGTTGTTTATCCAGTTTGTATTGGGCGGAGATGAACAACCTGAATTAGTAAGGCCATTTGCGGTAGCCGATGGAGCTCCAAAAAAAGTAGTATTAACGGTTCCGATAACCTGAGCTTCAGTAGCATCCGGGCAACCATCCCCATCGCTGTCTAAATCTAAATAATCAGGTTGCGTGTCGCCATCACTTTGCTTTGGCGTGGTACAGCTTTGCATTACGCGACCATCGCGACAACCATCGCCGTTTGCATCGGTATCAGTTCCGGCATTGTAGGGAACACGGCAATTCGTTAATGTAACTGATCTATTTCCGCAGGCTTCTATTGCATCTGGAATACCATCATTGTCACTATCTAAATCGCCGTGATTGGGAACACCATCGCCATCGGTATCAGTATATTGTTCAGCGGTATAAGAAAGATCATCAATCAAAAAATCATCGCTGCCCGCCACTCCATTTGGGCCACTTGCTGCACCATTGTTCCGTTGTACCAATAGTGAACCCATTGTAGCCAGTAAATCGCTATTAATGGAAACAGAAATTGTTGAGAACCAGTTTGTAGCGAAACTGCGTGATGACAAATTGCCATTTACCGATAAATTTTGCACTACGGTTGAATTAATGTCGGTTACGCTAACAGTTGGTGAGTTGATATCTGCCGTAACCTGGTTGTAAACCGTAAATAGTTTCAAAAGTGTACCATCTGGTGCACGAACGAACAAAGTCATTTTTCCCCAACTCTCATTTGTCGGTGTTCCTCCGCCAGCATTTATGGGATATACTCTAATAGAAAAAGTTGTAATTTTTGAAACAAGAGGCGTAGAAATGGTAGGTTTAAACGTTATCGATTGCTCAAGATTTAATCCTTCAGCACCATCATAAAATACCACCGCACCACCTCCGCCGGCTATCCAATTGTGATCTGGCGGGTTTGTTCCGGTGCCATTTGTATTCCAATTTGCTAAGTTACCACCACTTGTTTCATCGGTACCAAAATTGCCATTTACTATTGCATTGGCACTTTTGGTTACACCTTCATTCACATCTAAAATACCATCATTATCATCATCAATATCCACACTATCAGGCACTCCGTCTCCATCTGTATCCGGATCCGAAGCGGTAGCTGCCGGGCATTGCAAATTACCGGGATAACTTTCTAATCCTTTAACTGAAACATATTTACCAACTTCTAAATTCCAGTCGCCATCTTTACCAGTAATATTGTTTGAGGCAGATATCGTTAATCCCAACTTCTTTTCCAAATAGGAAACGGCCTTTAAACCCATTTCACCTTTCGCAAATTCGCATCCGTAAATATTAATTTGTTTTACCTTTTGCAAATCAACATGGCTAGAAAGCCATTTTTCTATCTCGGAAACATTTTTCCAATTGCCATCTATAAACAATGCACCACTTCGGCCGTGTGAAAATAAGTGGAAAACATTTTTTGTCTCATTAATTTGACCGCGGAAATACGGTTTCAAATCGCTGACATTTTGATCAAAGTAGGTATTGCCAAAAATATTTGGGTTTACAGCAGACATACCTGTATTGGCAAAGAGTTCAAAAACTCCAACCAACAAAGTAAGGACGAATGGGACGTAAATCTTTTTCATTTATCAAACAGCGTAATTTAATTGCATGGATGGTTGTTTGTATTGTTTTTACATGAATAGAATTCCATACGGGTAGAGATAGTTATCATTTACCCACTTAGCGTGCATGCTTTATAGATTGTCTCTGTAAACTTGCTTATACTTCTAAGGATGAATTATTCAGTCATTTATCAGGTAACCATGCGGTAGTTAGACGCCAGTTGTTTTTTAACACAATTGTTAATCGAAACAAAAAAGGGGTGGTTTTATTCACATTCTCTCATCTCAGTTAAACATATGTTTATCCTAATAAATGGTAATATAATAAAATTATTCCGATTTGGAATAATTTTTAGGTGCATTTCTTGACTAATTACAATCACAAAAAGAGAAAGATTTGATCAGTTTTGTTTGGGTTTTGCCTCACTTTTCTGCTTACCTGGTGATCGTCACTATGTTGGCTAGCCATTCGGTCGTTTATGAATATCGATGAAAAAAGCAAGAACGCTTATCAATCGAACGGCGGTTACGAAGAAGAAGAAAAAATAGGTGGAGAAAGGTACCTTACGGTTTTATTGCATTTGAATAAGCTGAGGCAATGGGACGATTTTCGTCGAAATTTTTAAAAAAAACATGACAACTGAAATCGCAAGTGATACGCGCTGGCAATGTCTGCCGTTAAATTTTTTTTGGTTATACGACTCCCGCAATTACCGTTGCAACCTGGTAGCGTTTTTGGAAGCATGAAAACCGGGTAGCCTGATCCATAACGAAGGTTGTTTGCATCAGATTTAAACAGGCTTTAAAAATGACAACAGCTTTTAATTTGCAAATTGATGGGCCTAAAGAAAAGCCATTAGGCGCTTAAGCCGGGGTGTAATCTTATTTGCGGTATTTTATGAACCGCTTTTGGGGTAAGTTAAAGCTGTCGACTAAATCACGCCCGTGTTAAATTTGGATTGCATTTTTTTAATGGAAGCCTTACGTAAAAGGTTGTTCCCTCTCCAACGACACTTTCAAACCATATTTCTCCTTCATGCGCCTGTACAATCTGTTTCGATATGGCCAGCCCAAGGCCAACCGGGTGCTCGCCCAAGGTTCCAAATCGTTTGGCCTCAGTAAAAATATCGAAAATTTTATCCTGCAATTCTTCTGGAATACCAATACCAAAATCGCGTACAAAGAAAACAAGGTCGTCATCTTCCCTTTCCATACCAATTTTTATCTGCGAACCGTAAGGGCTAAACTTAATGGCGTTATAAATCAGGTTACTAAACAGTCGCCAGATCTTTTCTTTATTGACTTCAACAACTACCTGAAAAGCAGAAAGCTCGAGATGTTGATTTTTCTCTACGGCCTTAAATTTTAGGAGATTTACACATTGAAATAGAAACCTTTCCATTTCAACTGGCTCTTTGGTAATGTTTTCAGTATCAAGATTGATATTCAGGAGGCTGTCTATCGTTTCCAACGAACGCTGGCTTAAATCTTCAAGTAGCTCAAGTATCTCGAGGTGCTTATCGGGTAGCTTGGCAGACCTCAATATGTCAACCGCATTGATTACCGCTGCAATTGGATTTCTCAAATCATGTGCCGCTATCTTAATCATCAGGTTGTTTTCCTTTTGGCTCAGTTCCAGTACCTTTAACGTCATTTGGAGGCCGGCGTTTTGGGCGGTAATCTCAGCGTTTACCATCGTCAACCTTTTTTTGTTTCTCAACGCCAGCGCCAGCACACCAATGGCAATAGCCGAAAGTATGCCAAAACTGAACATATAAATTTTCTTGATTTGCCGGTCTTTAGCAAGTAAGGCAATCTGATAATTTTGCTCAGTCACCCTAAAGGCAGCATCTAAATCGCTCCGCATCAGGTCGGTTTTCGACCTATAAACAGAATCTCGCAAACTGTTATAACGCTCTATATATTTATAGGCCAAAAAAAAGTTATTTATCTTGCGGTAGTATTGTGATCCGATTTGGTCTAAGTCCATTTCGTCATCAACAGATAAAGGTCGCTCCTGTTTCTGCGATGTTTCTTTCAACTGATCATATAACAACCTGGCCTCATCAATGTTGCCAATCTGGATGTACAGCCTCGCCAGTTTTACCTTAGCTGTTCGGGCATCGCCAAGGTCGCCTTCCGGACGATCGTTTATAGCAATACTTTTTTTCAGGTAAGCTTCATCTAGCTGCAGTTGATTGCGCTTAGCATAAACACCACCAAGGTTTCCGTATACTATTCCGCGGGCGGCGCTCCTAAACCTGGCGTTTTCGGGCAAAGCAGGAACATCATGCTCAATAAAGGCAAGCGATTTCCGGTAGTAATAAATTGCACTATCCAGCATTCCCACCTTTTCAAAGCAAATGCCCAGCGTATTCAGGTACCCCTGTCGCGAAATATAAACCTTATATCCATTCGCCTCGCCTTCACAATACCTGCTTTCGTAAAAAGCCCGCTTAATATAGGGAACCGCCCCAAGGTAACGTTCTTGCTTATACATCACCATCCCGATACGATAGGTATACTCGAAAATATTGCATAAATCGAGGTTTTTCATGGCAAATTCACGACCGCTGTAGTAGAGTTCAAAAGCCTGATTATATCGCATCTCCGTAAAGAGCACATCCCCCTTAAAAAAAACTGCTTTGGTATATCGTAAATTGTATGTTTCTTCCTTTCCTGCCAAAACATACAGCATGCTGTCTGCATACATGCGAGCTTTTGCGGTATTTGCATGATATCTGAGGTATCGGGAGCCCTTAAAATTGTACTTAGCGTAAAGATCGATAAAAGTAGGTGCCTTTAAAGTACGATAAGCAGAATCGAGGTAAACAAAGGTCTTCTTATCGTCCGAAGCAGGCGCCATGGCACTCACTGCTGTTAATATCTTATTGGCCGCGGGCGAAACTTCGAGCTTTTTGTTCGTATCCAACGGTGTACAGGAAATAAACAGCGCTCCTGTTAACAAGAAAATGCTTAGGCGTTTTGCAAAAGCAGACAGACTGGCTATATTTTGTTTAGAAAGCTGCAAGTCAGTCGAATTAGGGTCATGGGCTAAATTCAGGTTAGAGAAACAGCATATGCTTGTTCAGTTCACTTCGATAGGCGCTGGATACCGGGATCATGTGGTGCTTGATGATCAAGGTTTTGCCCTCAGATGAATCGACATTGTTCAGGTTAATGATAAAAGATCGGTGAACCCTCAAAAACACATTAGACGGTAACTTTTGCTCAATGGTTTTCAGCGAAGAGTGGATAATGTAGTGTTTATCCTTTAAGCTCACCTTTACGTAATCGCCTGTTGCCTCAAAGTATAAAATATCTTGAAGACTCAGTTTTCTTACTGTATTCGAATCGCGGATAAAAACAAATTCACTTGTTCTGTTATCCAAAACGAGGCTCTTTGTTTTGAAAATATCCTTGGCTTTCTCAATGGCATTCAGAAACCTGGCTTCTGACACCGGTTTCAACAAATAGTCAACAGCGTTCAAATCAAAAGCTTCTACGGCATGCTCCTTGTTAGAAGTCATAAATACCACCATCGGATACCCCTTTTTCAGGATTTTGGCCAGCTCAAGCCCATCCATCCCGGGCATCGAAATATCCAGAAAGATGAGATCGATTTTTTCGTCTAAAATTTTTTGGTGCGCCTCTATAGCACTTTCACACTCTGCCACCAGGCTCAGCGTGCTATCTAACTCCAATAATCTTTTGATGACCATCCGAAAAATTTTCTCATCATCAACAATCAAGCACTTCATATGAACACAAGTATTTCTCTAAATTAACAATTTTATAATCAGTATACAAAAATATTCCGGTACAGAGTAACATTCATGGAGTATTTATATCAATACATGGAGTATTTATACTCTTTCACCTAATAGGTATTTACCACATACGTAATGAGTAGTAATTTTGGATTATAATCATACAAATTTGACCTCGTCAAATAATAGGGATGGATGATTGCAGTTACACTGCACGGCGTGCGGCATTCTAGGATTAGAATGCCCCACTGACCGTATAAAATGTTATAGCAGGGCACATTTGCCAGTTGCTAACACGCATGATGCTACAATAGCATGTCTTATTATTTTGCCACTTTACTTTTTTAAACGATGTTGTTTATACGACAACCATTTGTGTAAGTTAATTACAAGGATGTCTATTTTTGCTTTTTTGTTTATCATGAATTAATTACAAAGAATAGCCCACAAAAATGTTGCTGCTGATGGGAGCTTACTGCTTGGCAGAAAACGATCGGGCATAACACCTCAATTGATGTTCTCCCATCAAGCAAGTATTCATAATAATAGTTAGTGATTATGGAATAATCAACCTGACCGAATCTACATCCAATCTCGATTTTAGCCACGACCTTAACTTCGTGCGGTCGATCCTTTTAGCAGGCTTTGAAAAGCTCGCAACCACAACCGTAAGTGTATCTCTGCCAGGCGTGTTCAATTTTTCGACCACCGTATTTGCCGCTAAATAATCTGTCATCTCTGGATAGAGCGCTGTAAGTTCTGAGCGGATATCCGGAAGTGCCTTTTGCAAAGCTTTTTTCTTATTCACAGCAGTATTGGCGGTAGAATCTTTTTTAAAAACATCTTCCATAATACTTGCTTTGATTTGCGAGAAATCGATTTCTTGCTTGGCGTCCAATCCCTGCCGGATAAGAAGCTTCGCATTAGCTAGCTTATAATCCTTCATTTTGCCCTTAATAGAATCGATTGTTCTCTTCGGGAGCTCCGTTCCGATGAGCAATAAGTCTATCTCGTTTTTATCTCTGTTATACCGCAACGTTTTATTAATAACCTGCGTACTGGTAAAACGAAACTGATCGTTTATAAATTTTTGTGCATTATTTTCAAAAATGCTTTTGTCTACAATGCCATAAGCCAGGTAAATACTAGGCAAAACAGCTACCGCAACAATAATCAGAATGTACCGATTAACCTTCCGCTCGGTTTCGGCATTTTCGAAATGTTTCTTCGCGAAGCGCAAAAAGCGAACAATTAAATAAGTACTGATGCATATAAATACGCTATTTATAAAATAGAGGTAAATAGCGCCTAAAAAATAATATAAATTACCCGATGCGATGGCAAACCCCGCAGTACAGAGCGGAGGCATTAATGCTGTTGCAATGGCAACACCAGGAATTACATTGCTTTTCTCCTTTCGCGTTTGCGCAACTATGCCCGCCAAACCGCCAAAAAAAGCAATGAAAACATCCCAGAGCGACGGGGTAGTTCTCGAGAGCAATTCACTTTGAGCCTCGTGCAACGGAGTTACCCAAAAATATAGCGCAGAAACGGCAATACTAATCAAGGTAGCGATCATCAAATTCCGAAGCCCCTTTTTTACCAGTTGGAAGTCGCTAATACCTACACCCAGGCCAACACCCATAATCGGCCCCATTAGTGGCGAAATAAGCATCGCACCAATAATAACCGCTGTTGAATTGACATTGAGGCCGATTGAAGCAACCAGAATGGCAAAGATCAGTGTCCAGAGATTTGCACCCCGAAAATCCGAATTTCTTTTAATATAATCCACAACCTCCTCTTCATCAGCCTTATCAAGATGTAGGTCGAATCTCCTCGCAATAGAAAGTTTTATAATTCTAAATAACTGCCCTGCTTTTTTATTTTGCTGTTCTGTCAAAACGTCTCTTAAATATAGTTTGAATGGTGGTCACTTGAAATAGGCCATTTGTCATTCCGGCAAATTTCAGTCATTGAAGATAAGAGAAAAAATCATTCCAATAGAATTTAAACCCGAAAATTAACAAATTCACCTTCTTATTTCCCATAAAAACAGCTACAAAGCAGTCCAATAGTTGCAAGATTTACGGAAAGATTTTTCGCCCGCACTTCGGCAGCAAATAAGCTACCGTATGTGAAAACCACTTAAACAGTCGCCTTTTAGCGCAAGCAAAAAATCTGAGTCGGTAGCAAATTGCAAAAAATTACATTAAAAAGTCTAGGTATTTAGTGGGCATTCTCTTGTTAACGCGTCAAAAATTTTAACTTTGTCTGATACACTGACAATAAAATTAAACGGCAATGGATAACGATTTTTTCACCTTACTCGCCCAACGAAAGGTTTATGGAACCAACATTCCATCAAACAAGGTCATCTCAAACTGGGCCTTGAGCGTTATCCGTTTTCTTTATCCTGATAATATGCCTGTGCAACGATCGCAAAATCAGCTTCGTGAACAGGCATCAGCACTTCAAAGTGAGCTTGCAGACATTATTGCCGCAAATTGCAAAGAAGAGAATATGAGCTGCAAGGAAATTGCCGATCATTTTTTTAACAAACTCCCAGATTTATATAGCATTTTAAATACCGACATTGAAGCGATTTTTAACGGCGATCCGGCGGCTCAGAGCGAGTTTGAAGTAATCCGTACTTACCCCGGTTTTTACGCCATTTGCTTTTATCGCATCGCAAATATTCTTGCTAACTCGAACGTTCCATTAATTCCGAGGATTTTAACCGAGCATGCCCATTCAAAAACAGGAATTGATATTCACCCTTCGGCGAAAATTGGCGCCTACTTTCATATCGATCATGGCACCGGAATTGTGATTGGAGAAACCACCGTAATCGGGAAAAACGTAAAACTCTATCAAGGTGTAACCCTTGGCGCTCTAAGCGTGCGCAAAAACCTCGCAGGAAATAAGCGCCATCCAACAGTAGAGGATTATGTAATCATTTACTCGGGAGCGACGATTTTAGGTGGCGATACCGTAATCGGGCACAATAGCGTGATTGGTGGAAACGTATGGATTACAGAAAGTATTCTGCCCTACTCTACCGCTTATCACTCGCCAATTATCAAAGTAAGAAACATTAACGAAACTAACGAAATTTAAAATGGCTGGCATTATCGATTTAATCGGGAACACTCCGATGGCTGAACTTCAGCACCTCAACCCCAATAAAAACGTAAAAATATACGCCAAATTAGAGGGCAATAATCCGGGCGGAAGTGTTAAAGACAGGGCCTCGCTGAACATGATTCGCAGTGCAATGGAGCGAGGCGAAATTACTGCCAATACCAAACTGGTTGAGGCAACCAGTGGCAATACCGGAATTGCATTGGCAATGATTGCAAGCCTGTTCGGGTTAAACATTGAGTTGGTAATGCCGGCCAATTCAACACGCGAGCGAACTTTAACAATGGAAGCTTTTGGCGCCAAGGTAACGTTGCTGGAAAGTATAGAAGTTTGTCGCGATTATGCAGAGGAAAAAGGAACCCAAAGTGGCTACTTTCTGCTTAATCAGTTCGCAAACAGCGACAACTATATGGCGCATTATAAAACTACAGGCCCCGAAATCTGGAAGGATACAGACAGAAAAATAACCCATTTTGTAAGTTCAATGGGCACAACCGGCACCATCATGGGCTGTTCGAGATACTTTAAGGAGCAAAACAACAACATTCAAATTGTAGGCTGTCAGCCCACCGAAGGGGCATCGATCCCTGGAATCAGGCGTTGGCCTGTTGAGTATCTTCCGAAGATTTTCGAGCCGGAACGTGTTGACCGGGTGATGGATATTACTCAAAACGACGCAGTTGATATGGCCAGGAAGCTTGCAAAGGTGGAGGGAATTTTTGCGGGAATGAGCACTGGTGGCGCCTGTTCTGCAGCAATTAAGCTGGCTTCGGAGCTGAAAGAAGGCGTAATTGTATTTATCGCCTGCGATCGGGGCGACCGTTACTTAAGCAGTGATTTATTTGGATAAATCGTTCTTGATTGCTTAGTAATGCCGAAAGTGCGCACTAGCGTAATTAATCCTTAACAGTTTTGGAACAGGTAAACACTTTCCATTTGCCAGAATACACAGATTTAATTCACCGCATAGTGCGCAGACGTGTGAAAAAATTTAGCGGCGAACCTATTTGTAAGTGGCGGCAAGCTTGAGCGCATTATAAGCATTAACGATGCCACCACTGACGCAAATATCTGAAAAGGGCACGCGGATATTCTCGCCCTTTTCATTTTTATACTTTATTTTATGGGGTACTTTGGCAACCGATTTCATCATAATATCTCTAACCTGTGCAGGCTTTAACTCGGGATAATAACTTAAAATTAACGCCGCCAGTCCCGAAACAACAGGCGCAGCCATACTTGTACCGTCAGCTTCCTCGTACTTATTATCCGGTATCGTCGAATTAATTAAAAACCCGGGTGCAAAAACATCAACCGTATATTTCCCATAATTAGAAAAGTCGGCTTTTAAGTTATCATCATCCTTGTAAGCGCTGGCACCAACCTCAATCCAGTTATTGGCATGTGGCAAATTGAATTTGGCCGAATCTACCGGCACGGGCTTAATCACAGCAGTTCTATTGTACCCGGGGCCCATGCCTCCCATATTGCCATTTTGCGCAGTCGGCAACGGCGGAACAAAATCGGGCTTTAACGGCTTTTTATGAGCCTCGCGGTAAGCATCTGCTTCTTTACTATCAAAATATTTATTGGGATAATTTTCTTCAATGTCATTGTTTTGATTATCATTGCCAGCAGCGTGTACCAACAGTACACCTTTTTCTTCGGCGTATTTTACGGCAGCATCAACCACTTTTTTATCCCATTTATATCCTTTACCGAAACTCATATTGATTACTTTAGCGCCATTATCAACTGCATATCTTATGCCATTGGCGACGTCTTTATCGCGTTCATCGCCAGTTGGCACTACTCTTATTGCCATAATGCGTACATGGTTTGCCACGCCCATAATGCCTAGCGCATTGGTTCGATCGGCCCCTATAATTCCCGAAACATGCGTTCCATGAAAGGCATCAGGTCCTTTAACGTCATTGTTTCCGTAATACCGCTCATTTGAGTTCGAGTAATCATCACCTACCAGCTCCGCACGCATGTCATAGTTAGGGTTCAGGTTATACTTTAACATGGCGTCGTACTGCTTATAGCCATCCTTTACACTCTTGTAGAATTTGTCAAAACCGCCTTCATCTCTCGAACCCCTTCTAATAATCGTTTTAACCTGCTCTTCCGTCTCATCATCCGCCTTATATCGCTCAATGTCCTCATAATCTGGTACGGCTTTATTTGCTGTTTTTGCAGCAGCTTCGAAAACCTTGTTAATTGCGATCAAAACTGCAAAGGTATTGCTAGCATCTTCATACTTTTTTCCGAAATCGCCCACCATTCTTTTGTAAAGCCTAAACTCTTCCTTTTGAGCACTATCAAGCGGAGTTAAGTTGGTAGTCGATTGATATTTTGGCTTATAAATCCTTAATAAACGAACCAATTCCAGATTATCAAATTCCAGGTTGCCTTTCTTCGAACCAATAAAGTTCCAACCATGAATATCGTCAACATAGCCATTTTTATCGTCATCTATTCCGTTGCCGGCGATTTCCTTTTTATTCGTCCAAAGCACATGCTCAAGGTCGGGGTGATTGACATCAACTCCACCGTCGATAACCGCCACAATTACATCCTGCTTTGGCTGCTTGTCCGTTAGCAATTCGCGGTATGCTTTCTCCGTACTGATTCCAAAATAGCCGCTTTCTACTAAATCCAGATTATACCAGTTGGCCGGGAGCTGCACATTTTTACTTTGTGCAAAAACACTCAAATGAAGCGTTACGAAACAAACGATGAAAAAAGATGCCTTTAAGCGCATAATAACCGTAAAATTTATTTTACTACAATAATACAGGTTTCTTGCGGACACTACTTAATAATTTAGATATTTTAACACACCATTGCATACTGAAGCATTTCTATTTTATATTTTGGGAATGAAGATCTCGTTTCCAATCGTTTTAAGATTCTCGCTTGAGTAGGAAAAACGGCAGGAGTGATACTTTTCAAGTAAACTTATAATGCATTCCAAAAAAACTATCGTCATCCGTGGCTGTCATCCTGAGCGCAGCGCCTGTCCCGATACCTCAGATAGTATGGACACATTTCCTTTCAACTCATCGTCATTCCCGCGCAGGCGGGAATCTTAATGCAAGGCACCCAATTATTGCGCATTAAGATCCCCAGTCAAGCTGAGGATGACGGCCTTCATTGCGATGACAGCGTTTACATTTGGTCGGTAGGGACACCAACCAATAAGCAAATAGCGGCGGGAATGAAAATGGCATTATTACGCTGCGCCCGCCTGGTACCGTAAACGACAAAGATCTCTCGGTTGCATTCGAGATGACGGCCTCCATTGCAATGACAGCGTTTGTATTTGGTTGGTGGGGACACCAACCAGTACGGAAAAAAAAGCTTATAAACAAGAAAACCCTCCAGAATAAACTGAAGGGTTTTGCAATTGCCCCTTTGGGGCTTTAAGATTTGGCACCGACCTACTCTCCCACGTGTTACCGCAGTACCATCGGCTCTGGTGGGCTTAACTTCTCTGTTCGGAATGGGAAGAGGTGGACACCACCGATATAGGCACCTAAATATTTTTAAATAAGGTTGAGGGTTGAAAGGTGTAGGGTATAAGGTATTAACCTTACGCCTTAAGCCTTTTGCCTTAAGCCTTAAATGACATATTATTGAAAGAAGTTAAGTTTCGAAGAGCAAACAACGATGTTGTTGCTTTGAAAGCTTCGGGTGATTAGTACTACTCGACTGTGGTGTCGCCACCTTTACATCTGTAGCCTATCAACGTAGTAGTCTGCTACGGCCCTATATGGAATTCTCATCTCGTGGCTAGTTTCGCACTTAGATGCTTTCAGCGCTTATCTATTCCCAGCGTAGCTACTCTGCAATGCCCCTGGCGGAACAACAGATTCACTAGAGGCTGGTCCAACCCGGTCCTCTCGTACTAAGGTCAGCCCCACTCAAAATTCCTACGCCCACAACAGATAGGGACCGAACTGTCTCGCGACGTTCTGAACCCAGCTCGCGTGCCACTTTAATCGGCGAACAGCCGAACCCTTGGGACCTTCTCCAGCCCCAGGATGTGACGAGCCGACATCGAGGTGCCAAACCTCCCCGTCGATATGAGCTCTTGGGGGAGATCAGCCTGTTATCCCCAGCGTACCTTTTATCCTTTGAGCGATGGCCCTTCCATGCAGAACCACCGGATCACTATATCCGTCTTTCGACCCTGATCGACCTGTATGTCTCACAGTCAAGCAAGCTTATGCTATTGCACTCAACGTACGGTTACCAAGCGTACTGAGCTTACCTTTGAAAGCCTCCGTTACCTTTTTGGAGGCGACCACCCCAGTCAAACTACCCATCAAACAATGTCCTCCACTTTGTGGAGTTAGACACCGAATACAGAAAGGGTGGTATTTCAACGTTGGCTCCACGATGCCTGGCGACACCGCTTCATAGCCTCCCACCTATCCTACACATCCTGTACCCAATGTCAATGTTAAATTGTAGTGAAGGTGCATGGGGTCTTTCCGTCCCGTTGCGGGTACCCGGCGTCTTCACCGGGACCACAATTTCACCGAGCTCATGGCTGAGACAGCGCCCAGATCGTTACACCATTCGTGCAGGTCGGAACTTACCCGACAAGGAATTTCGCTACCTTAGGACCGTTATAGTTACGGCCGCCGTTTACTGGGGCTTCGATTCAATGCTTCTCCTTGCGGATGACATCCCCTCTTAACCTTCCAGCACCGGGCAGGTGTCAGGCCTTATACCTCATCTTTCGATTTTGCAAAGCCATGTGTTTTTGTTAAACAGTCGCCTGGGCCTTTTCACTGCGGCTGACATTGCTGCCAGCGCCCCTTCTCCCGAAGTTACAGGGCCATTTTGCCGAGTTCCTTAGCCATGATTCACTCGAGCACCTTAGAATCCTCTTCCCGGATACCTGTGTCGGTTTGCGGTACGGGTTTTTATAACCTGAAGCTTAGCGGTTTTTCTTGGAAGTCTGATTACCTGCACTATCCACTCACCCGAGGGCTCGCGGTACTATCGACTTTCAGCTAGATCGGCGGATTTGCCTACCGTTCTAATACCTACTGTCTTTAACGATCTATTCCGTCAGATCGCGGCAGTGTCACTACTCCGTCCCCACATCGCAGTTATAAAAAGTACTGGAATATTAACCAGTTGTCCATCGAATTTCCCCTTCGGGTTCTCCTTAGGTCCCGACTGACCCTGATCCGATTAGCGTTGATCAGGAAACCTTATCCTTTCGGTGGGCGGGTTTCTCGCCCGCCTTATCGTTACTTATGCCTACATTTGCTTTTCCATAAACTCCAGCACCCATTACCAGGTACCTTCGCTGTCGATGGAATGCTCCCCTACCGATATATTTCAATCCCATAGCTTCGGTGTACAATTTAATGCCCGTTTATTATCCATGCCCGATCGCTCGACTAGTGAGCTGTTACGCACTCTTTAAATGAATGGCTGCTTCCAAGCCAACATCCTAGCTGTCTGTGCAATCGGACCTCGTTAGTTCAACTTAACTGTAACTTGGGGACCTTAGCTGATGGTCTGGGTTCTTTCCCTCTCGGCGCGTGACCTTAGCACCCCGCGCCTCACTGCAGATCATATTTAATAGCATTCGGAGTTTGTCTGGATTTGGTAGGATTTGACTCCCCCGCACCCAATCAGTAGCTCTACCTCTATTAAACTAAATATCCACGCTGTTCCTAAAAACATTTCGGGGAGTACGAGCTATTTCCCAGTTTGATTAGCCTTTCACCCCTACCCACAGATCATCCGGAAACTTTTCAACGTTTATCGGTTCGGTCCTCCAGTACGTGTTACCGCACCTTCAACCTGTCCATGGGTAGATCACAAGGTTTCGCGTCTACCCCCACTGACTATGCGCCCTATTCAGACTCGCTTTCGCTTCGGATCCGTGGCTTAACCACTTAACCTTGCCAGTGAGGAGTAACTCGTAGGCTCATTATGCAAAAGGCACGCCGTCACGCAACTTGTACGCTCCGACCGCTTGTAAGTACACGGTTTCAGGTTCTATTTCACTCCCCTGTTCGGGGTTCTTTTCACCTTTCCCTCACGGTACTGGTTCACTATCGGTCTCTCAGGAGTATTTAGCCTTACCGGATGGTGCCGGCAGATTCCCACAAGGCGTCTCCGACCTCGCGGTACTCAGGATACTGCTAGACTGGTGTTCTATACGTGTACAGGGCTATCACCTTGTATCGCCGGGCTTCCCATCCCGTTCCACTTCTGTTCACCAATGCCACGTTGCAGTCCTACAACCCCCACTTTGCCGTAACAAAATAGGTTTGGGCTCTTTCCCTTTCGCTCGCCACTACTCAGGAAATCATTGTTATTTTCTCTTCCTCTGCTTACTTAGATGTTTCAGTTCGGCAGGTTTGCTCATTATATGTGACTGGTCTTCAACCAGCCGGGTTGCCCCATTCGGAAATCTTCGGATCTATTCCTATTTGCAAATACCCGAAGCTTATCGCAGCTTATCACGTCCTTCATCGCCTCTGAGAGCCAAGGCATCCCCCGTGTACTCTTTCTTACTTTCTTCTACTCATATGCCTTTTGCGCCATATGGTATGCTTTTTTTGCTCTTGTTATGATGTCTCATACTTAGCGGTTTCTTGCGATCCCTCTAAGTGAGCACAAACACAACAGTCGCCTATTGTTGTTTGCTCTTCTTTTTTAACTTCTTCCAATATGTCAAAGAACTTTACTAAGGTGTAAGGTTTAGGGTATAAGGGTGGAGGGTTTCATTGTCCTCTGCCCAAGCCTAAGCTTAACCTTATTAGTAAAAACTGCGGTCTCGAACCGTTTCATGTGCCCCTGTGGCGTTTTTCTTTTTCTTTCAATCTGTCAATGATGATCACCGATCCGGGTGATGTGTGTTTTTTGTGGTGTGGTGTGGTGTGTTTAAGCAATAGGTATTACCCTACACCTTCAACCTTTTAACCCTCAACCTTAATGGTGGAGAATAACGGAGTCGAACCGTTGACCTCCTGCGTGCAAGGCAGGCGCTCTAGCCAGCTGAGCTAATCCCCCAGATTTCAGTCCTTAAGTCTGTAGTCAACAGCCCGAAGTCTTAACGACTCATGACTTAAGACTTATCGACTTATGACTTTCAGTGGTGTAGTCCCGTCCAGATTTGAACTGGAGACCCCTACATTATCAGTGTAGTGCTCTAACCAGGCTGAGCTACGGGACTTCTTGATCTTAGATTGTTGATTTTAGACTTACGATGTTCTTCCGTTGCCGCTTCAATCGTAATTCGTCAATCTTAAATCGTAATTCAATTTCAATCTCGTCTCTCCTTAGTTTTTTTTAATATTAAGAACCTCTCCCCCCGCCCTCTCCTTGAAGAGAGGGAGCTTAGAACTGCTCATTTTGCAGTTTCTCACCTTAAGGCCGTGCATTTAGCTTTGGTCTTTCGGCTTTGGTCTTTATACTTAATGTAGAAATATCATGTTGCGCAGTGAGTAGTCAACTCTACTCCAGAAAGGAGGTATTCCAGCCGCACCTTCCGGTACGGCTACCTTGTTACGACTTAGCCCCAGTTATCGGTTTTACCCTAGGACGCTCCTTGCGGTTACATACTTTAGGTACCCCCAACTTCCATGGCTTGACGGGCGGTGTGTACAAGGCCCGGGAACGTATTCACCGCGTCATTGCTGATACGCGATTACTAGCGAATCCAACTTCATGGGGTCGAGTTGCAGACCCCAATCCGAACTGTGAACGGCTTTGTGAGATTCGCATACCATTGCTGGCTAGCTGCCCTCTGTACCGTCCATTGTAGCACGTGTGTAGCCCCGGACGTAAGGGCCATGATGACTTGACGTCGTCCCCTCCTTCCTCTCTGTTTGCACAGGCAGTCTGTTTAGAGTCCCCACCTTAACGTGCTGGCAACTAAACATAGGGGTTGCGCTCGTTGCGGGACTTAACCCAACACCTCACGGCACGAGCTGACGACAGCCATGCAGCACCTAGTTTCGTGTGATTGCTCACTGATCTATCTCTAGATCATTCACTAACTTTCAAGCCCGGGTAAGGTTCCTCGCGTATCATCGAATTAAACCACATGCTCCTCCGCTTGTGCGGGCCCCCGTCAATTCCTTTGAGTTTCACCCTTGCGGGCGTACTCCCCAGGTGGAACACTTAACGCTTTCGCTTAGCCGCTGACTGTGTATCGCCAACAGCGAGTGTTCATCGTTTAGGGCGTGGACTACCAGGGTATCTAATCCTGTTTGATCCCCACGCTTTCGTGCCTCAGCGTCAATATGACCATAGTAAGCTGCCTTCGCAATCGGTGTTCTGAGACATATCTATGCATTTCACCGCTACTTGTCTCATTCCGCCTACCTCTAGTCCATTCAAGCCCATCAGTATCAAGGGCACTGCGATAGTTGAGCTACCGTCTTTCACCCCTGACTTAACAGGCCGCCTACGCACCCTTTAAACCCAATAAATCCGGATAACGCTTGGATCCTCCGTATTACCGCGGCTGCTGGCACGGAGTTAGCCGATCCTTATTCCCTCGGTACATTCAGCTAAATACACGTATCTAGGTTTATTCCCGAGTAAAAGCAGTTTACAACCCATAGGGCAGTCTTCCTGCACGCGGCATGGCTGGTTCAGAGTTGCCTCCATTGACCAATATTCCTTACTGCTGCCTCCCGTAGGAGTCTGGTCCGTGTCTCAGTACCAGTGTGGGGGGCCATCCTCTCAGATCCCCTAGTCATCGTCGCCTTGGTGGGCCGTTACCCCGCCAACTAGCTAATGACACGCATGCCCATCTTCATCCCATAAATGTTTGATCATTGTACTATGCAGTACTGTGATTTTATGCGGTATTAATCCGGATTTCTCCGGGCTATCCCCCAGATAAAGGTAGGTTGCATACGCGTTACGCACCCGTGCGCCGGTCTCTAGCAGTGCAAGCACCGCTATACCCCTCGACTTGCATGTATTAGGCCTGCCGCTAGCGTTCATCCTGAGCCAGGATCAAACTCTCCATTGTAAAATGTTATTTGATTCTGACCAGTTTTAACTATTGTTAAAAATAGTCTTCTTTTGTTTTGTCTGTTAGACATTGACTTTAAAATGTAATAAGGAACTCTGTACTTGAATTCGTACTTCATTACCCCACTACGCATCATTGACATCTCTTTTAAGAACTTATCGGCATTGAAACCTCACGGTATGCCTTTTTATATATCTTCTAGCTTCAGTTGGGCATAAGTCTTAATGGTCTTTTCCCTGTTTCGGCCAGTTTCAATCTTTTCATTTTTAGTCACCTGCGACATCCGCCGCTGGACTTTTTTTTCCTTTCCTTTCGGTTGGGAGTGCAAAGGTAGAAAACTTTTTCTGAACTGCAAATAAATTATTTTATTTTTTTCGTTCTCCTTTTTTCTTCTCTTCGCTTTTCAATCTGCCTGTCTTTTAACGGGCGTCCCATATCTTCTGATCGGGGCTGCAAAGGTAGTGATCTTTTTGTTTTCGCCAAATTTATTTTAAAATAAATTCTGCGCCTTTTCCCTCTCTACCGTCCCTGATCCACCTTTTCAATACAACCGTTTCCTCCGAAGCGGGATGCAAAGGTAGCAAAAGTTAGCCTGTCTGCAAATGGATATGAGGGTATTTTTTGGAGGTTTTGATAATGAACTGAAAATCAATGAAAAAAAATTGAATGGCAGGGCAAACATTTCAGGGATTGGGGTGTTGGGGGCGGTTTGCAGTTGGGAGTTCTCAGTTGGGAGTTCTCAGTTTTCAGTGTTCAATTGCAAAGAATAAATGACCGAGTGAGCTAATGAACTGATGAACGAGTGAACTAATGAGCCAACTGCCCACCTAGCCCCGAGCCTAACGCTATTATCACCCTGAGCGGAGTCGAAGGGCAGATATTTTTTGTTTCATCCTATAGAAAAGGTCTTCGACTGAGTTTATCTTGAGCATTTGACTAGGCAGTAAGAAGGTTAAATTGGCAGTTTGCAGATTAGGCAGCTAGCTAAATACTAATGAACGAGTGAACCATTGAACCAATGAACCAGTAAACCAACTGCCCACCTAGCCCCGAGTCTAATGCTATTGTCACCCTGAGCGGAGTCGAAGGGCAGATATTTTTGTTTCATCCTATAGAAAAGGTCTTCGACTGAGTTTATCTTGAGCATTTGACTAGGCAGTAAGAAGGTTAAATTGGCAGTTTGCAGATTAGGCAGCTAGCCAAATACTAATGAACGAGTGACCTAATGAACTAACTGCCCACCTAGCCCCGACCGCAGCGGAAAGCCCGCAGGCCGAGGTACGAGGCCGAGGACTTGCAGCACAGGGCGGGAACATACTTATATAGTAGCACTGCCAGTGCGCTCCAAAAAAATAGAATCGGATTAGCGAAACTAGTGAACCAATAGCCAATTCACTACTGAACCCATTATCAATTTTGAAAGTTATCGTTTTAAACAATAATTGATACTTTTGCGAGTAAACAAACTCTGTATTTGCTTAATGAAGTCAAAATTATACGTTACGCTTCTTGTTATGGGCC
Organism: Pedobacter endophyticus; assembly: GCF_015679185.1. Taxonomy (NCBI): domain Bacteria; kingdom Pseudomonadati; phylum Bacteroidota; class Sphingobacteriia; order Sphingobacteriales; family Sphingobacteriaceae; genus Pedobacter; species Pedobacter endophyticus. Next base: position 4,278,395 of record NZ_CP064939.1, on the reverse strand, counting down.
TTGGCCAGTTGTGCTATGCTCAAAATTATAAAAACGAAATTACCATGGTTTCAGAGAATGACGCTTATGTAGATATTACTAGCGATCGTTACTACACGAACGGCTTTTTCATCAAGTTTAATCATGCGCTAGACCACGACAGATTAAAACCGGGGAGATCGAAGGAAATTATTGGCTTCGAAGTCGGCCAAAAAATATACAACCCCTTTTATAGTTTCGCTCCGGATCCGGCGACGCACGATCGGCCTTTTTCTGCTTATTTGTACGGCGAAGCGAATTTTACGCGGTTTTATGATACTCATCAATCGATCAGGGTCTCTGGCCAACTTGGTATTGCGGGCAAGAGTGCTTTGGGCGAAACCTTTCAAAAGGCATTTCACAGCCTGGTGGGCCAAAACAAGATTGAAGGCTGGGAATATGCACTGAACAGCGAACCAAAATTGAATGTAGCAGCGAATTACAATAAAAGGATTTTTGCCACAAATGATGGCTTTTTTGACTTCACTGGCGGAGCATCGGCGGCATTGGGGAACGTGATTACAAAAGCGGGAGTTGGTGCAATGTTAAAATTGGGGAAGTTTAATGATATGGACGGCTCAGCGGCTTTTAACAGTTTAGTGAGCAGCAACCAAGCAAACGCCGCAAAACGTAAATACGAACTCTTTTTATCGGTAGCCCCGCAGGCTTACGCGGTGGCTTACGATGCCAGCTTACAGGGCGGCCTGTTTATTAAAGATAAGGGACCGATTACTTTTGAACCTAAACGTGTGGTGTTTAATACCCAAGTGGCGCTAACCTTCGCCATTGCACGGTGGACAGCGAGCTATGCGGCAACGTTTACCACAAATGAGGTAAAAAATAGTGCATCAGGATATCGTTATGCTTATTACAGCTTGGCCTATCGTTTTAGTAAAAGTTGATATGAAGAAACAACTACTGTTATTTTGCTTTTTTTTGAGTTTCGCCTATGTTAAGGCTCAAATCGTTAACGAGAATCATTCAATTATCTTCAAACCTGTTTTTGGCACCCATGTAAATGCGGATCAAGGACATCTTTTTCAGGATCGGATAATTGGTTTTGACGCGGCGTATTTTAAGGACATTAGCCAACATAAGGATAAATGGATTGCCCCAATTGGTGCCAAATCGTACGGAATTGGGTTGATTTTTCGAGACATCAGCAACTTGAAAGGCGCAAAAGACACAGCTGAAAACGCTTTTGGGCAGGTTTATGGGCTGGTTGCACAAATGGATTTTCAGTTGTTTAAACTTGGGACCGTAAAAGTGAACTTCACCCCTGGCGTGGGCTTAAGCGTGACTAACAAATATTTTTTTAATAGTGCGAAAAACAGATTTTTGGGAAGCCCGATTAATGAAGCTATTAAGGCCGACTTAGGAATGGAGCTCCCCATAAGCAAGAATACAGACTTGCTGGTTGGCCTTGGGTTCCTGCATCTATCTAACGGCGGCTTAACCGTGCCAAATGGCGGCTTAAACACAGGAAATGTTTACGTGGGGCTAAAATTTGGCAATACGGAAACTTTACCAACTGAAAAGAAAAGCAGCTATGAACCGCTGAGCAGAAATTCTGTTGAGCTTAGCGCTGGCATTGGCGCCCGTGGCGTGTATGAGCAACGGGGAAAACACTTTTACAAAAGCGGATTTTACGCGGGCTATAATTTTTATCTAAATGATATTATGACCCTAAAAGCAGGTGGCGATGCCGTTTATTATTATTCTGTATACGACCCTCAAAAACCGGGAGAAACTTTTCAAAATTACGGAACATCGTTTGATAAGTGGCGAACCGGGCTTAGCGTTGGTGCTGATATTAATTTATGGCGGATTACCGTCGGTGCGCAACTCGGAAAGTACCTCCATTATAATAGGTTAATGAAAAGCGCAACCTGGTACTGGACTTTCGGCCCTACCTATAACATTACACCACGCCTGGGCCTACAAGCCAAAACGTATATGCATTTTGCTCAAGCCGATTATGTAAACTGGGGGCTGCTTTATCGAATTTAGTATTGACCAGTGCTTAGCAATACCAGTGTACAGGCTCTAACGGGTTCGATGTTGTGCTGATCCAACAACTTCTCGAGCTGATAGTTTTCGGTGCCTGGATTAAAAATAACTCGTTTAGGCTTCGTTTGCAGCAGGTAATCTTCGTACTGAGGTTGCAAAGCGGGTCCGATATATAACGTTACCGTATCAATATCCTGATGAATTTCGCCCGGCTTCTCGATTTCTACTCCCGCAACTTCACCCTTTTTTATGCCCACATTCACAATTTCATGATTAAAACGCTTTAACATGTGGGCCGCCTTGTAAGCGTATCGTGTAGGATCTGGCGATGCGCCAATAATTAGTGTCTTTTTCATTTTGTTAGTTGATTACGCCTGTTTAAGAGATATGTCGATTTTTAGGACTCCAATTTTTTGTTCTCTGCTTTCCGTTTTAATCTTTAAGCTTTAGTCTTTTAGCTTTAAGCTTTAGTCCTTTCCTCCCAAAGGGATGCCTATGGTACGAAGGGATGCCTTTGGCACAGCTTTCTAAAACTTCGAAAGCAAAGCAATTTGACCTGAATGATACGCATGATGCTGAACCAGCCCGTTGAGCAGCTCAATTTTTGTTACGCCCGTTCCCAATGCACGGTTCCGTTCCATATTAACGTCGTCATTCCATTCATTTGGTTTTACAAGTTCGCAATGCCTGATTAATTCTTCGTTTGCAAGCTTGAAATTAAAAATGATTTTTTCCCATGCTTGCGGCGTTTTAGCTTCCGGAATCGGCCAATCGCCCATTGCCGGTTCCGCGGCCTGGTTGCCCATTATTCTCGACGTTACTTCCTCAGTCCAGGCGGTTAAATGCAGGGCAATTTCTGCAATTGAGTGGGCATTCGGAACGTAATGTTCGAAAGCATTTTCGGGTTTAACATTGTTTAAAGTCTGCATTACATGGTTTCCATGCCACGCATCACCATTAAAACCCTTTTTAATTTCGTTTGTGATATTAAACATATTCAAACAACAAGTCGAAGTTTATAATGTTTGTTAAAAGGTCTATTTGAGATTAGCTTGTCGAAGGACTAGTCGAAATGCGAAAAAAGGCGTTTCATCCTTCGGTAAACTAGACACAGGCTTAGCTCAACGTAACAGGATCGGATCGATAAAAGCTAAAGTCAAAAGATTTGATTATTTTTTTCTGGAAATGAACGGTTCTGTTCTTTTGGCTCCTTTAGTCCCGCTTTCCCTCCTGCCAATCAGAAAAAGATTTGCATCCGTTCCAATCGGGTTTAGGCATGGCGGTAGGTGCGAAAAAACCTGGTTCATAAACCTGACAGCAGCAGCAGCCCCTGAGTTTTCATCAGGGCTATAGTGCGTGGCTCCAAAAGAGTGCCTTTGGCACAGGGCGGAAGCACAATGTCATTTAGTTAAGGAAAAAACAAACACATTGTCACCCTAAGCATTTCGACTTGAGCTTGTATTGAGCGTAGTCGAAATGCTCAATACACGCTTAGTCGAAGGGCAATGTTTATTTGTTTTTCCCACAAAAATGGTCTTCGACTGAGTTTATCTTGAGCGAAGTCGAAAGGCTCAGATCCGATAGCTATCGGATGACACCGAGCAGGCTCAACTAAATGACACAGGGTGGAAGCACTATGAAATGCTGGTCGTTCATATCCAGAAAAAGAACCATATTCTACTATGCGAAGAGTTTGCAGGTGATAATATAAAAAATGCTAACCACGATTAGCTATGAAACATTTCAAATATTTAGCTATTGTGGTAAATGGGCAGCTCAGACCATTTACGAGGACGCTTTTGTGATGGCGTTGGCGCAATTAATCCCGTCGATAGCTGCAGATACGATTCCACCGGCATATCCGGCACCTTCTGCGCAGGGATAAAGGCCCTGAACCTGCGGATGCTGAAAAGTTTCCTTATCCCTCGGGATGCGAACCGGAGAAGATGTTCGGCTTTCGACACCCACCAGAATCGCTTCGTTGGTGTAGTAACCTTTAATTTTTTTTCCGAAAAGTGGAAGTGCAGCCTTTAAGCTGTCAGAAACAAACTCGGGCAAAATATTATCCAACATGACACTTTTTGTTCCCGGGAGATAAGAATTTCGGGGAAGATCTATCGATAGTTTATTGTTCACAAAATCTACCATGCGTTGTGCCGGAGCTACGAGGTTTCCTCCGCCAGCCTCGAACGAAATCCTTTCTATTTCCGACTGAAAGTTTAACATCCGCAGCGGATCGTAGCCCTGAACATCATCTAATGTTACCTGAACAACGGTGCCCGAATTTGCGAACGGGTTGTTGCGTTTTGAGGGCGACCAGCCGTTTACCACAATTTCATTTTCTCCTGTTGCGCAAGGAGCAATAATTCCACCCGGGCACATGCAAAAAGAAAATACCCCGCGGGCACCAACTTGTTCTACCAAACTATAATAAGCCGGCGGTAAATACTCCGACCGGATATCGCAATGATACTGTGCTGCATCAATTATTTCTTGCGGATGTTCTATGCGAACGCCCAAAGCGAAAGGCTTGGCCTCAATTAAGATGTTCTTTTTGTGGAGTAATTCATAAACATCGCGTGCGGAGTGGCCTGTAGCAAGAATAACGTTTTCGGCAAACAGTTTGTCGCTAAAATTGATTTCGATGCCCTTGATTGTTCCAAATTCGACAATTATATCGGTCATTTTGGTATCAAACAACACTTCGCCACCGGCATTTAATATGGTTTCTTTTATCGAAGTAATGATATTTGGCAGCTTGTTGGTTCCGATGTGCGGGCGGGCATCAATCATAATATCGCGTTCTGCACCGTGATCTACAAAAACCTGCAACACTTTGTTAATGTCGCCACGCTTGTTCGATCGGGTGTATAACTTACCATCCGAATACGTCCCTGCGCCCCCTTCGCCATAACAATAATTAGATTCGGTATTTACCAAACCCTGCTTGTTTATCGCTGCCAAATCTCTGCGCCGTTGCTTTACCTCTTTGCCCCGTTCAATAATAATAGGTTTCAATCCATTTTCTATGCACTGCAATGCAGCGAACAACCCCGCCGGCCCTGCACCAATAATGAGTACAGGCTTACCATCTTTTACATTTTGATAATTTATAGTGTTGATTTGAAGCTGAGGTTCTTCATCCATAAAGGCCCTAACCTGCAATCGGAAAATTACTTTCCTCGAGCGGGCATCAATGGAGCGCTTTAAAATTTCGAACGCTTTAATCCGCTCTCGCGAAACCTTCAGGCCATCGGCCAATTTAACTTTGATGAGCGCTGTTTCGTCAACCTGTTCGGGCAGCAGCGTAATTTCGATGTCTTTTTGCATACAATTCGTCAGGCTTTTATCCTGAATGGTACAAAGATACAATTAGAATTGGATGGTTCATTAGTTCATTGGTCATTTGTTCATTGGTTGGCCATTGGTTCAAAGCGCTGTCATTCCGACGTACAAGGAGTCCTATCAACCGAAATACCCTGACAGTGCACATTTTGTCAGTAATTTACCCAAAATGTAACAAAGGCATGCAATTTGATATCTAATTTGTAAATTGACCTTAATTGTATTTGATCAATAAAAACAGAAGACCACAAAAATGAAAAGATTAGTTTTTGGAATTTTAGCTGCTGTAATTGCAGTTAGCACTTTAAGTTCATGCGGATACAACAGCATGGTTAAACTAGATGAAAATGTAAAATCGAAATGGGGAACCGTGCAAACCCAGTACCAAAGGAGAGCAGATTTGATTCCGAATTTGGTTGCAACCGTTAAAGGGGCGGCTAAATTTGAGCAGGGAACTTTAACTGCGGTAACTGAGGCGAGGGCAAAGGCTACTCAAATGACGGTGAACGCCGATGATCTAACACCAGAAAATATCGAGAAATATCAGGCTGCTCAAGGCCAGTTGAGCCAGGCGCTGGGCAAATTGCTTTCTATTACCGAAAATTATCCCGAGTTGAGAGCAACCCAACAATTTAGCGATTTATCTGCTCAATTGGAAGGCACCGAAAACCGGATTACGGTTGCCCGAAAAGATTTCAATGATGCTGTTCAACAATACAATGGCAAAATCAGATCGTTTCCTACCAACTTAACGGCAGGAATGTTCGGATTTAAACAAAAAGGATATTTCGAAGCGGACGCAACAGCTAAAGATGCGCCTAAAGTAGAATTTTAATCTGGGCAAATAACATTTAAGGGTAATGTGTGTTTATGAGTAAGCATACATTACCCTTTTTAACTTATGGTTCAATGTGCCAAAAGCATCCCTTTGGGAGTTCATTAGTTCATTCGTTTATTGGTTAACTTGCTTATTGCAATTGTTTATTGCCAATTGTCATTTCAATTGCTAATTGCCCATTGCCTATTCATTCATCAATTCATAAAACATCACAATAAAATGTCATTATTTTCAGATCTCGAACAGGAAAGAATTGCGCAGGCAATTGCCGATGCGGAGAATGCAACATCCGGAGAAATTCGGATTGCCATTGATAAACATTGCGCCGGCGACCCTTACGAGAAAGCGATAGAATATTTTGCAAAATTAGGTATGGATAAAACTGCACAAAGAAACGGTGTACTAATTTACCTTGCCCATGCAGACCATAAATTTGCCATTATTGGCGATGCGGGAATTAATAAGGTTGTGCCTGATGATTTTTGGGAAACAACCAAAGTGGCCATGGCTGCACATTTTGCAAAAGGCGATTTGGCTGTCGGCATTATTGCCGGCGTTGCCCTGGCTGGGGAAAAACTGGCCCTGTTTTTTCCACCACAGCACGGTGATATTAATGAGCTGCCAAACGATATTATATTTATGGATAATCAAACAAAAAATAAGGAATGAGAAAATTATTCTTACTGATACTACTCGGCCTAGCATTTACTTTTTCCTTTGCGCAAGATTTTCCTGAGAAACCAACAACTTTAGTTAACGATTATGCCGGTGCTTTGTCTGCCGATCAAAAACAAGGGTTGGAGCAAAAACTGGTTGCCTTCGACGATTCTTCCTCAACACAAATTGCCATCGCCATACTGAAGTCGGTTGGCGATTACGATATTAATGAATATGCACTTGAGCTGGGCAGAAAATGGGGTGTTGGCCAGGGTGGCAAAAATAACGGAATAATGATTGTTGTTGCCATTGGCGATAGAAAAATCTCTATCCAAACCGGTTATGGCGTTGAGGGTGCTTTACCTGATGTATACGCAAAGCGGATTATCGATAATGATATTAAACCCAACTTTAAAAACGGCGATTACTATGCCGGGCTGGATGAAGCCACTACATCGATTATAAAATACACCAAAGGCGAATACAAAAACGACAAACCAAAGGCCAAGAATGCCAAAGAACGTGGAATTGGCAGCGTATTTATAGTCATTTTTATAGTTATTGTAATAATTATCATCTTACGTAAAGGCGGCGGAGGCGGCGGTAGCCAGGTTATTGGTGGCCGTGGCGCATCTAACGCTTTGTTTTGGGCATTGCTTTTTGGCGGTGGTGGACGCGGCGGAAACAGCGGCTGGGGAAGCGGTGGTTTCGGAGGTGGATCTTCTGGTGGCGGAGGCGGCTTTGGCGGTTTCGGTGGCGGAAGTTTCGGTGGCGGCGGATCGAGCGGAAGCTGGTAGGTTTAGTTGGGAGTTTCGAGTTGGGAGTTCGGAGTTCGGAGTTCGGAGTCTTGAGTCGATAGTTAACGGCTGGGGTGTTTAGGCTACCAAAGTTATTGGTTAATTTGCTGTTTTGGATATTGCTCATGCGTAATTGCTTATTGCTCATTGCCAACTGCCAATTGTTTATTGTTCATTGTTTATTCATCAAGAAGTGTTTAGAAAAGATTTAATAACCGCCGAGATACAAAAACTGGCTGAGGTGCTCGCCAGGATCATGGGACTGAAACTGGAAGGCAAGCTCGAGGATGCCCAAAAAATGTTTGAAGAAGCCATGGAGAAAAACTTCCTGCTTCCCATTGATGTTTTGGAAAACCAGGATTTGAGCAGGTTTGAAATTTGGTTAACTTCAAGTGATCTGCCGCCAGAAAAATTGGATTCTTTAAGTGAGTTTTTATATTATGAGCTTGGTGTTAGCGAGCAAAGAAACAAAACAATTGCGCCTAAACTAAACTTAATTTACCAGTACCTTTCTGATAAGCATAAGATTGTGCACCTTGTAAACCTGCATAGGCAGAAAACGATTCAACAATACCTTTAGGATTTACGATTTCAAAATTACGATTTACGATTAAACAAATGATTATAGAAAAGTGGCAGAAAATTGCCTCAAAATATTTAGTGCGAGAGAAATGGGCAACGTTACGTGTTGATGAGGTAAAACTTCCCAGCGGAATTGTTAAAGATGATTATTTCGTTCTCGAATATCCCAACTGGGCCACAGCCATTGCTTTAACCGAAGAAGGAAAGATCATTATGGTGCGCCAATACCGTCATGCCGCCGATATTATTTCGCTCGAAGTGCCAGGCGGAGTCGTCGATGGCGATGAAGGGCCGGAAGCCGGCGTAAAGCGAGAGCTTTTGGAAGAAACCGGCTACACCTTTAAAACCTGCAAGCTTATTGCTGAGCTGTACCCAAATCCGGCAACTGCAAATAACAAAACGTACACTTATCTGCTTACTGGCGGTGTAAAAACCCACGAGCAGCATTTAGATGAGCATGAAATTTTAAATGTTGAAGAATATACCGTAGCGGAAGTGAAACAGTTGTTGAAAGACAATAAGATTGCGCAATGTATTCATGTGGCTGCATTGCATTACGGGTTGGCAGAGCTGGATAAAGTGCGTCTCTAATCCTAAACTGTTTTTTATTTGAAAGCGCCCACCGTTCGCCTATAACCAAGAGAAGTCAAGTTTTTACAAACTTGACTTCTCTCAATATTTAATCAACGCTGGTTTTTACCTTAAACCCTCTGCCTTGCCCAAAGGGATGCCTTTAGCATAAACCCTCTACCTTAATTTAACTCATTTTAAGTTTCTTCTGAATATCTTGCACGTAAGCCTTAAACTTTTTATCCGTGTCGATTAAATCCTCAACCGTTTGGCAGGCATAAATAACCGTACTGTGGTCGCGGCCACCGAAGAAAGCACCAATCGTTTTTAACGATGATTTAGTGTGGCTTTTCGAGAGGTACATCGAAATTTGACGGGCCTGCACAATTTCGCGCTTCCGTGTTTGCGATTTAACCATATCAACCGGAACCTCAAAATACTCACACACCAATTTTTGGATATATTCCATAGAAATTTCTTTGGTGGTATTTTTGATAAAGTTCTTTAACATCTGTTTAGCTAAAGCTAAATCGATTTCTTTTTTGTTCAAAGTAGCTTGTGCAAGTAATGATACCATCGCCCCTTCCAGCTCACGAACGTTATTATCAATGTTATGTGCTACATATTCTACAACTTCGCCGGGCAATTCAATTCCATCGGCATACATTTTCTTCCTTAAAATAGCAATACGGGTTTCTAAATCAGGCACCTGCAAATCGGCAGAAAGGCCCCATTTAAAACGACTTAATAAACGTTCTTCCAAACCAGCCAAATCTTTTGGTGCTTTATCGGAAGTTAAAATTACTTGTTTGCCCGATTGATGCAAGTGATTGAAAATATGGAAGAAAATATCCTGTGTTTTTTCTTTACCAGCAAAGTTGTGTACATCATCCATAATGATCACATCCATTGCCTGATAAAAATTAACGAAATCGTTAATCGTATTATTTTTTAATGAATCTACAAACTGCTGGCAAAATTTCTCGCAGCTTACATAAATCACCAGCCTATCGGGCATGCTACGTTTAATCTCATTGCCGATGGCCTGTGCAAGATGGGTTTTTCCCAAACCTACGCCGCCGTAAATCATCAACGGGTTAAAAGAAGTGCCTCCGGGTTTCGCCGCAACGGCATAACCAGCAGAGCGGGCCAGGCGGTTGCAATCGCCCTCAATATAGTTTTCGAAAGTATAATTAGCGTTTAACTGCGGGTCGACATTTAGCTTTTTTAATCCAGGGATGATAAAAGGGTTTTTGATGTCTTTATTAATGGAAACCGGAATTGGCATCGATTGCACCTTTGCCTCTGCCCCATTTCCATTTGATGGCATATTAGTAGTGTAAGGACTGCCACTGTTAGATGATTTATCAACAACGATATTGTATTCCAACCTGCCGTCCTCTCCAAGTTGTTTTTTTACAGTCTTGCGAAGCAAGCCTACATAGTGTTCTTCAAGCCATTCGTAAAAGAACAAACTTGGCACTTGTATGGTTAAAACCTTACCTTCCAACTTAAGGGCTGTTATTGGCTCGAACCAGGTTTTGAAACTTTGGTTCGGAATATTATCCTTAATGATTTGAAGACAGTTCTTCCACACTTCTGTACAAGTTTTTTCCATTGCGATTTCTATAATTTATTGGTTTCCAGTGCCGATTCGAAATAAAGGAATGATCCGTTTCGGGAGTACGAATATTGAGAAAATTATCAACATTTTAAACAAATTTTTCAAATAAATCGTAACATACTGATAGGGAATTAAGTAGCCTGCTTAACCTCAATTTTTTATGTTGATAACTATTTATTAACATCGGTTTTCCACATTTAGCACTATTTAACGCAGATTTCCTTTCAACATTTCAAATCGCTACTCAAGAAGCAAAAGTCACGCCATTACCGGCGCAAATCGTTAAATTTAATGGTAATCGCTATTCGAACGGAACAAATAACTTAAGATCCGGAACCCTCCTATTTAGCTTAAACAGGTGCTCAAGACAGGCTGAGGTAATATAATAAAAATAGAACAGATAGCCCCGCTTCTTATTAGAATTGTTGAAGTACAAACGTAACAATCTTGCCACGAGAATTTAGCAGGGCCTTAGGCACGACAACCAGTCAGTTTGGAAAGCGTGGCTGATTTAGTTGCCAATCCGCTCCATCGCTTTTTCGGGCGAATAGGTCTCGCTCACAAGTACCGACCACGCAATGTTTTTTAGTTAAATAACCAAGACTTAATATTCGCCAAACACCTTACGCATTACATCGGCTATTTCGCCGAGCGTTGCATATTTTTCAACGGCGTCAATAATGTATGGCATCATGTTCGAACCGTCTTTCGCCGCATTTTCCAAAGCTTGCAAGGCAGTTGAAACATCAACATTGTTCCGTTCCGCTTTTAACAGCCTTAACTTTTCCGTTTGCAGCTTACGGATAGCATCGTCGATTCGTAAGATATCCGTCAAACCCTCTTCTTCTTGTATAAATTTGTTCACCCCAACAGAAACTCGCTCGCCGGTTTCTATCTCCCTTTGGTATTGATAAGATGCGGCAGCAATTTCATTTTGCATATACTCGCTTTCGATGGCATTTACAGAACCACCCATTGCATCAATCTTATCGATATAGGCCCATGCAGCAGTCTCTATCTCATCGGTAAGGCTTTCTACAAAAAATGAGCCTGCAAGCGGGTCAACTGTATCCGTTACGCCACTTTCAAAAGCAATAATTTGTTGGGTACGCAGGGCGATTTTTGCGGCTGCTTCTGTTGGTAACGATAGCGCCTCGTCGTAGCCGTTAGTATGCAGCGACTGCGTTCCACCCAAAACCGCAGCCATAGCCTGGTTGGTCACCCGTATTACATTGTTAAGCGGTTGCTGCGCTGTTAGTGTCGAGCCGCCCGTTTGCGTATGGAAACGAAGCATTTGCGCCTTTTCGTCGGTTGCACCCAAATCCTTCGTAATTTTTGCCCACATCCGCCTGGCGGCCCTGAACTTGGCAATTTCTTCGAAAAAGTTGTTATGACAATTAAAGAAGAACGAAAGTCGCCGGGCAAACACATTAATAGCCAATCCATTTTCAATTGCCGCCTTTAAATAGGTTTTACCGTTTGCCAAAGTAAAGGCCAGCTCCTGTACCGCGGTTGAACCAGCCTCGCGAATGTGGTAGCCGGAAATGGAAATGGTGTTCCATTTTGGTACTTCGCGACTGCAAAACTCAAAAATATCGGTAATCAATCGCATCGAGGGCTTCGGCGGATAAATATATGTTCCTCTTGCGGCGTATTCTTTTAATATATCGTTCTGTATTGTTCCCGAAATCTGCTTCAAATCTGCACCTTGCTTTTTGGCCAGCGCAATGTACATGGCCAGTAATATAGCGGCAGTTGCGTTAATCGTCATCGAAGTGGTAATGTTTTTGAGTTCGATGCCATCAAATAGAATCTCAATATCCTTTAACGAATCGATGGCCACACCTACTTTGCCTACTTCGCCGTCGGCCATTTCATGATCAGAGTCGTAACCAATCTGGGTTGGCAAATCAAAGGCGACAGACAATCCCGTTGTTCCCTGAGCCAATAAATAATGATAGCGCTTGTTCGATTCCTCGGCTGTTGAAAAACCAGCATATTGCCTCATCGTCCAAAGCCTGCCGCGATACATATCCTTTTTTATGCCTCTGGTAAACGGATATTCGCCAGCCCTTTCATTCATCGCATTTGCCGAAGTATAAATTTCCTTAATTTCGATGCCTGAGGTGGTGGTATGCTTTTTTGCGCTCATATTTTTGGTTCAATGGTTCATTGGTCAGTGGTTCATTAGCTCATTGGTTCATTGGTAATTGCAAATTGCAAATTGTTAATTGGTCATTGCTAATCGGTAATTGCAAATTGATAATTGTTAATTGGTAATTGGTCATTGCAATTGCGTTAAAACAACCTTTGAATATCTTTCTTTATCAACTCAACCGTTAAATCGTAAGGATTTTCCTCTATACTCGCCATGTGCTGAAGAATGGCCTTGCTCAATTCTATTCCATTTGCATCTTCAGGTAAACCCTTAACAGCATTGGTAATCATGGCAATGGTATCGTCTTTTAGTTTACGCACCACATTCCACGTTACGCTGTCGATATAAAGTTGCTGCGTAATGTTGTGTTGATATTCGGAGCGGATCTCGGTCAAAATTCCCCCTTGCAAGGCGCCGATACTTATTCCCTGCTGGTGCAATCGTACCAATAAATTGGCCGGGTTAATGCGGTCGACGAAAATGACGAGCCGTTCGTGTGCCTGAAGACGCAGCGGCAAAACGTGCGATCGGCTTTCTTTATTAAGCTCAACAGCCTTCAAATCGAAAAAATGCTGAATATCACCCTTAACAATATAATAAATTGCCATAAAGGCGAGAAATATTCCTGCGAATAAAATAATTACATCTATCGAAATTTGTTGAATATCCATGTTTTGTTTTTCTACGGTAATATATTGCTCCGCTAAAAGCAAAAATGTGCATTATTATTTATATTTGTAACAGATAAATTTGAAATAACATGAGTACAACAGTTGATACATCATTTGCACCGGTTACTTTTTCAGAGGGAGCAGCTAAAGAGCTTTATAAATTAAAAGACCAGCAAGAAATTGGCGACGACTACGGTTTACGTGTAGGCGTTGAAGGCGGCGGTTGCGCAGGCATGAACTACGTTTTAGGATTTGATCAGAAAAAAGAGGGCGATCAGGAGTTTTTTATCGAAGGCATTAAGGTTTTCATGAACAAGGCGCATCAAATGTACCTGATGGGCATGATGATCGATTGGCAAGATGGCTTAAACTCGCGTGGTTTTACTTTTATAAACCCGAATGCAACCAGCACTTGCGGTTGCGGAACGAGTTTCTCAGCATAAAACGATATTTATTGTAACATAAAGTATAGTCCTGATGTCTAAACGTCGGGACTTTTTTGTTTTAAGCGGTGAAAGGTGAAAGCTAAAAGACTAAAGCTTAAAGGCGAAAGCCAAAAGGTGAAAGCCAAAAGGTGAAAGCGGAAAGATTAAAGCTGAAAGACTAAGACCAGTCTGCGAGAGGGATTAAAAACGAAACTTGAAGGTTTAACGTCCATGCTTGATACTTGATACAAAAATCTTGATACTAAAGTAAATGAACTACAGAGAAAATATTAGACTGGCGCTGGAATCTATCAAAGGTAATCGCTTGCGTACCATGCTTACTGCCTTGATTATCGCAATCGGTTTAATGGCCTTAGTCGGTATTTTGACAACACTTGATGCAGTTAAAAAGAGCATGACAGATGCTTTTAGCAGCATGGGTGCCAATTCATTTAACATTCGGAATCGGGGTTCGGGCATCAGAATTGGTAACGGAAAGCGCCCGAAGCCTTTCAAATCAATCCGTTACGAGGATGCGATTAAATTCAAAGATAGCCTTAATGCTCCTGCAACCGTCGCTGTAAGCGTTTTTGCCAGTGGTGGGTCAACGGTAAAATACGGCAGTTTAAAAACCAACCCCAATATTAACGTTCAGGGCATAGACGAAAACGGACTGGCTTCGCAGGGGCTTAACCTCTCGCAAGGCAGAAACTTCGGTGCTTCCGAAGTGGCCATGGGCAGTAATGTTTGTATTGTAGGTGGCGAGGTTGTTGAGCGACTTTTCAAAAATGCAGATCCGATGGATAAGCTCATCAACGTAGGAAACAACCGTTTTAAAATCGTTGGTATTTTGGAGAAAAAGGGCTCGAGCATGGGCTTTAGTGGCGATAGAGCGGTATATGTTCCCTTATTGAAGGCCAAGCAGATTAATGCCAATGCCAATCCATCTTACACCATTACGGTTATGGTTGGCGATAATAATGATCAAGAGAATGTTATCGGCGAAGCCACTGCACTTTTCAGAAATATCCGCAAGGTAAAGGTTAGCGAACCTAATAATTTCGAAATTACCAAGAGCGACGCTGTTGCACAAACCTTATTCGAAAACCTGGCCTTTGTAGCGGTTGGGGGTGTCGCCATCGGTATAATTACCTTAATCGGTGCCTCTATCGGTTTGATGAATATCATGCTGGTTTCGGTAACAGAGCGAACCCGCGAAATCGGGATCAGAAAAGCCATTGGCGCTAATCCAAAGGTTATTCGTCGCCAGTTTTTAATTGAGGCCGTAGTAATTTGTTTAATGGGAGGTGTTTTAGGAATATTTTTGGGGATTGTACTGGGTAACATCATATCGTTGGCCATGGGTGGATCTTTCCTAATTCCGTGGCTGTTTATAATCGGTGGTTTTGTTTTATGTGTACTGGTGGGTATTCTTTCTGGCTATTATCCGGCAAAAAAGGCTTCGAAATTAGATCCTGTTGAAGCATTAAGGTACGAGTAAGGGTTTTTATTAATCAAAGGCCTCCCTACTTGTCATTCTGAACGCAGTGAAAGAATCTCTACACGATGAAATGCTAGCTCAAAAAAAGCACAAACTCAATAATGAATGCTGGTGAGGTATGCAGGTCCCATGCTAATCGGTTGGCGATGCTTCGTACCTCAGCATGACAGTAAAGTTAAGGTAGTTACAACCAAAGAAATACATCTTTCGTTACTTACAACAAAACATTATTAAGCTCACCATTACTAAGCAACTTCTGCATTAACGGTGTGCTTAAACTATTTTCAAGGGCGGCTGCGTGCTTTGGGTGATGCATATCGCTGCCAATAAAATCGACCAGATCTTTTTCCACCATTTCTTCGGCAACCTTTTTTGCACCCGAGCCATAATAACCCGTTAAAGCAATCGAGTTCATTTGCAATAAACAGCCGGTTTCTTTAATTTGAAGGTAACTCTCAAACGAGTTATAAAAATACGGGTACCGCTCGGGGTGGGCAAGCACGGGCTTAAATCCTGCATCTTGCATGAGACTGATCAGATCGACAAGATTTTGCGGTGCGGTTAGGTATGAAAGTTCGAACAGCAGATAATTACTTCCAAAGGTAAGTACATCTTTCTCTTTAATCTTTTTTTCCAGCGTTTCATCTAAATAATATTCCGCAGCTGCATCTACCTCTAAATCGAGGTGTATTTCTTGGATTCCCTTCCGCAAAACTTCCAACCCTCGATTTATCGTATCGGGAGTATTGCGAAAATAATCGGCCATTACATGCGGGGTTGCGATGAGTTTTTGGAAGCCGAGGGATTTAAACTTTCTGGCAAGTATTAATGCATCGGTAAGGGTTTGAGCGCCATCGTCGATTCCCGGAATGATATGCGAATGCATATCTGTTCCAATAGTGGAGAAGTTGAATTCGGGAATTACTTTTTTCCTTTTAAAAAATCCGAACATGAGATATCTTGAGTTTGAGCGTATTAAATTTCCTGCGAGAGGTTGAAAGCTTCCATTTCATCTCTATTCAAACCGATGAGCCTATTACACTGACCATTTTATTTCAACAACCTTCAAATCGAAATGGGGTTGGCTGGCGCAATTTAGCGTTTTTTCTATAATTTGTTCTGGTTCCGACTAGAAGAATTTAGCGCAAACCGCATCAATTCTATGTCGCTTTAAACAGTGATCACGCTCTTTTTGCATCGTTAAGATGTTGGCTTTGGTAAGCTGCTGGCTTCGGCGGCCGCTTTTAAGTTAGATGAGTAAATCTTTTTCAGTAAATCGTTTAGCGAATCTGCTAAATCAAACTGTAAATCTTCGTGTAGTTTTTTCAGCTTATTGATGGTTGTTTCGACAGTTTTAATGTAAAAGGAAGCAAACAAAAAACTGTAATCGCGATAGCCAAAAATAGATCTTTTATAGGTTAAAGGAACTTGTTGAAGAATGAATAGCTTCAGTTCAACCTCTCCTATCGGATCTTTAGTAACCTTATAAAAATGATTTACAGACGCAATTAGCTTTCTAACCCTCGCCAGCGCCTCTTTGGCATTTAATGCCTTAAGTTCGGGAATTATTGCTGTTACATTCGATTTGATGGTTTCCTTTCTATCCTCCAGGTCGCCTTCACTTTCCAATATTTTGTAGTGCAGGTGCTCGGTAAGCACTTTGTCTTTTGCCACCAAACGAAGCAACAGCCTGTCCTTTTCCTTAACAGGCAGTGCTATAATGGCGGCTTTTAAATCCTTGTGCTCCGACAGCTTCATCTAAAAAGGATTCGCTTTAATGTATTTTTCCCATTCCCAGGCCGAGCGCATCATTTCGTCTAGATCAAGTTCAGCCTTCCATCCCAACTCCTGGTTAGATTTCTGTACATCCCCATAAATCTGAACGATATCGCCAGCCCTTCTCGGGCCGATATTGTAATTCAGTTTTTCGCCGTTTACTTTTTCAAACGCAGCAATAATCTCCAAAACCGACGAACCTTTACCTGTGCCGATGTTAAACACTTCGTAATTTGAACTGGCCTTGCTTTCTTCCAATCTTTTTATTGCCGCTACGTGTGCCCTGGCTAAATCTACAACATGAATATAATCGCGAATGGCCGACCCATCTGGCGTATCATAATCGTTGCCATAAACAGTTATCGGGCCTCGTTTGCCAATGGCAGATTGGGTGATAAATGGCACCAGGTTGGCCGGCACACCATTTGGTAACTCGCCAATCAGGGCGGTTTTGTGTGCACCAACCGGATTGAAATAACGCAGGGCAATTACGTGTAAGTCGGGCGTTACCGCAGCAGTTTCCGCTAAAATTTCTTCGGCAATTTGCTTGGTATTACCATACGGAGATTCTGCCTTTTTTACCGGCGCCGCTTCGGTTACAGGTAAGCTATCGGGCTGGCCATAAACCGTACACGATGATGAAAACACGAAATCAATCTTTCTGTTAAATGCGGTTAGCAGGTTAATCAATCCGTAAAAATTGTTCTTGTAGTATTTTAATGGTTTTTCTACAGACTCTCCAACTGCTTTGGATGCGGCAAAATGAATGATCCCGGTAACATCCGTATTGTTTTCGGCAAACTCCTGAACGGCCTGATCATCCTGAAGATCGATCTCATTGAAATCGAACCATTTTCCGGTAATGGCGTGAAGCTGGGTTAAAATTTTAATGTTCGAGTTAGAAAGGTTATCTACAATAACAACTTCATATCCTGCATTGTGCAACTCGACAACGGTATGAGAACCTATATACCCGGTTCCTCCGGTAACTAATATCTTTGACATTTTTAACGGTTAAATGTGGTGAAATCCTTATGTTCAATTTTTTTCAGCGCCTCGGTAGGCAACGATTTAAAATATTCGTAGGTAATTTTTAATCCCTCAGCACGGCCAACCTTTGGCTCCCACCCCAACATCGATTTTGCCTTGGTAATGTCTGGGCGGCGTTGTTTGGGATCATCCTGTGGAAGATCTTTGTAAACGATTTTTTGTGAGGTTCCGGTAAGCTTGATAATCTCTTCGCAAAACTGTTGTATGGTAATCTCATCGGGGTTGCCGATGTTTACGGGCTGTGCATAATCGCTCATCAACAAGCGGTAAATTCCTTCGATCAAGTCGTCAACATAGCAGAACGATCGTGTCTGGCTACCGTCGCCAAAAACAGTCAAATCCTCGCCACGCAAGGCCTGCCCGATAAACGCTGGCAAAACGCGACCGTCGTTCAGACGCATCCTCGGTCCATAGGTATTAAAGATTCTAACGATCCTTGTTTCCACACCATGAAAAGTGTGGTAAGCCATCGTAATCGCCTCCTGAAAGCGCTTGGCCTCATCGTACACGCCACGAGGCCCGACAGGATTCACATTTCCCCAATATTCCTCTGGTTGTGGGTTTACATTCGGGTCGCCATAAACCTCAGATGTTGAAGCAATAAGCATCCGTGCCTTTTTGTTCCTGGCCAGGCCCAACAGATTATGGGTACCCAAAGAACCTACCTTTAAGGTTTGGATGGGAATTTTAAGGTAATCAATGGGGCTGGCGGGCGAGGCAAAATGCAAAATATAATCCAATTTGCCGGGAATGTGAACGAATTTGGAAACATCATGGTTATAAAACTCGAAGTTCTCCAGCTTGAAAAGGTGTTCAATGTTGGCCAGATCGCCTGTAATGAGATTATCCATTCCAATTACATAATAATCTTCCTTAATAAAGCGATCGCATAAATGCGAACCTAAAAAGCCTGCCGCTCCTGTTATTAAAATCCTTTTCCGCTCCATTTTAACCAATTAATTTCCTGCCAATACTATTGTAGTAATAACCCAGATCGATCATCTTTTGCAGGTCGTATAAATTACGGCCGTCGAATACTACCTTGTTCTTCAATATTCCATCTATCTTTTCGAAATCGGGGTTACGAAATACTGACCATTCGGTAGCGATCAAAAGTGCGTCTGCATTTTCGAGTGCTTCGTACTGGTTACTTGCATAACTAACCTGATTGCCAATAACGCTCTTTACGTTTTCCATCGCCTCTGGGTCAAAAACGGTGATTGTTGCACCTTGTTTTACAAGGGCATCAATAATATACAGCGCAGGTGCCTCGCGGATATCGTCGGTTTCGGGCTTAAATGCCAATCCCCAAAGCGCAAAGTGCTTACCTTTAACTTCTCCTTTGTAGTATTTCAGCACCTTATCCACCAAAATCGTCTTTTGTTTTTCGTTAACCTCCATCACCGATTTAAGAATCTGAAAGTCGTATTGATAATCATCGGATGATTTAACGAGTGCCTGAACGTCTTTCGGAAAGCACGAACCTCCGTAACCAACGCCGGGAAAAAGGAACCTTTTTCCGATGCGCTCATCTGATCCAATGCCTTTCCTTACGGCATCAACATCTGCTCCAACCAGTTCGCAAAGGTTGGCTACCTCGTTCATAAAAGTAATTTTCGTTGCCAAAAAGGAGTTTGCGGCATACTTGGTAAGCTCAGAGGAACGCTCATCCATAAAAAGAATTGGGTTGCCCTGACGAACGTAGGGGCCGTAAAGCTCGGCCATTAGTTTTTTGGCTTTCTCGCTTCGTGTACCCAAAACCACCCGATCGGGTTTCATAAAATCATCAACCGCAACACCCTCGCGTAAAAATTCGGGGTTGGAAACTACATCTACCTCGATATTTGTATTTTCAGTAAAAACTGCTTTCACCTTGTCAGCGGTTCCAACCGGAACGGTAGATTTGTTAACAATGATCTTATATTCGGTAATTAACTTCGAAATATCTTTTGCGGCACCCAAAATGTAGGAAAGATCTGCGGCGCCATCGCCGCCGGGAGGTGTTGGCAGGGCCATAAAAATAATTTGGGCTTCTTTAACGGCATCAGCAAGGTTTGTGGTAAAGGTTAGCCTGCCCTGCGCTATGTTTCTGTGGAAAAGCTGGTCGAGGCCAGGTTCGTAGATCGGCACTTCGCCGTTCTGCATCTTCTTAACCTTGGTTTCATTAATATCAACACATATCACGTCGTTTCCTGTCTCTGCTAAGCAGGTTCCTGTAACCAAACCTACATATCCGGTTCCAATAACGGCTATTTTCATTCTGTTCTTAAGCTTATATGTTGCGCCGAAGATAAGAAAATAAGATGAATGATATTGAATTGGAACTTGAAATGCCGCAAGTAATTTATGACCATAAAAAGCGCATGGCTTTTGAAAAGAATCTTGGAAAATCTGGGTCTTTTCAAAGATCTTTTGACATCGTAACATTTCTAAGGATCGTTTATTAAGCTTTCCTTAATGATCTGATCAATAACGATGTTGTAAAACTCAGCAATCTTTTGGAGTTGCTTAACCGTGAATTCTACATCGTTATCTTCCCATTTTCGATAACTAACACGACTAATGCCAATGCAATCGGCGACAAATTGTTGTGTGTATCCGTACTTGTTCCTGTATTTTCTTAAAGTAATCCCTATATCTAACATTTTCGAGCGGTTAAAATAAATTTGATTTATTACATATATATATGATAAATCAGTAAATAATGATAATTAGGGATTATCAAATTTAATATTTTTAATTTGTCTCTTTGGTAAAAACCGTTCAAACATAACAGCTTTCACACTGATTTGTATTTATTCGCCAAGTCTATTATATGTTAAATACCTCTAATTACAGTTTGCCTATCTTGGTGTCTATTTTACTCTGGTCTCCATGCGTTTTAAGCTGTAAGAAAGAGAATAATATAGGTGCTAATGTCGAAGAGACTGTTTCTCCAACCACAGGAACGAGAACTGAGCTTACCATCGATTCGATATTTCTCTATGCGAAACAGATTTATTTATGGAATGAAGTACTACCAGCATATAAAAGCTTTTTGCCTAGAGAAAAGTACGTTCACATAGCGCCAGAGATTATCGCATTTAAAAAGGAGCTTTTTGACATTTCACAATTAAAAATAAATCTGTCGACAGGAGTGCCCTACGAAAAATCGATTAATGGTTCCCCCAAATACTCTTATTTGCAAGCTGGTAGCATAAGCGCCGGCACTTCTCAGGCTGGCCCAGCAACTGGCGAACTAATATCCAGCAACAGTGTTATTGAATCTGGCGGAAAAAAAATCGCTTATGTGGCTTTGACTGGGTTTCCTAAATTGATTGATAGTAAAGCTAAACTTGATGATATTTTTGCTAGATTCTCTATAGAAAAGCCGAAATACTTGATTATAGACTTACGCAACAATAGGGGCGGATATGTAGAAACTGCCGAATACGTAGTTAATTTAATTGCACCTAGCACGCTAAATGGAAAGGTAATGTATTCGGAGCAATTTAATTCGACCCTGCAAACGGGGAAAGCCTCCATTTTAAAGCACCAACCTTACTTAGATGAATATGGAAAGCCTGTGATTTATAAAGGCCGGAATGCAACCATGGCCGATGTAGATTATACGGAGGCGGGCAATACCTATCGATTTGATAAAAAAGGCACGCTCGAAACCGTTGAGGCTGTTTACATCATTGTATCTGGTCGTACAGCATCGGCAAGCGAACTGCTTATCAGTTGCCTTAAACCTTATATAAATGTTAAACTGGTTGGGGAAAGCACATATGGAAAGCCTGTTGGCTTCTTTGCGATAAATATCGATCAATATGCTGTTTATTTAAGTAGTTTCTTCCTAAAAAATGCACAAGGTTGGTCTGAATATTTTAATGGAATGGAGGTTGATATACCGGTTAGTTTAGCCAATGATGCCCCATTTGGGGATGTTAATGAACCTGGGTTAAAAACTGCAATCGCTGCGATAGTAAATAATGGAAAACCTTCAACTAAGAAAACTTCTGTCCCAAGCAAACCTATCATTTTGCAATCTGCTCGCACCCTCTCAGCAAAAGCTAACATTCAGTGGGGCGCTTTTGAGAATAGGCTGAGGCTCAAGCCATAAGCACAGCAAGAATCTTCTTTACTAATTTCGATATTATTCATTATACGGCTTAGTAAAACTTATTTGTTTATTATGATAGCCATAGGTTTACATGTTCGTAATTTTTTTGTTGTCTGTTTGTGAAAAATTAAACAATGAAAAAGAATTACAAAATTAAATTGATCTGCTTGTTATGTGCCTTTACGGCATTATTAAGCAATTGTAAAAAGGGTGAAACGATTGAAGAGAAGGGGTTGAGTGGTAAGCATAATGCAGTTGCAGGCTATGGCAGAGATGGGAAAAATGATTTATTAGGTTATGGCTATAATGTGCTTGGAGAATTTGGGAATGCAAGTGCAGCTACAAGGCCTGTCATCGATGTCGATCGGTTACAAACAGATTATCCCACAAGAGTGGTATATGATCTATCAACTGAAACCAAAGGTTACTTAACTGCCGGCAGTGATGCCGTATCCTATTTAAAAAAGATAACGGCCCGTCTAAGCACTACATTTGGCTATCAGTTTCTGGGAGCATCGCTGTTCAAAGCAACCATCACTGCAAACTATAGTAACAATGATGTTTTTTCAGCTAAATATATTTATAGTAACTACTATTTAAAAGTACAGCAAAAAAGACTCAAATTAAACACAGTGAATGATGTACTACAATCCTATCTAGATCCAGAATTTATATCTTATGTTAATACTCAGACACCTGAAGCTATCGTTAACAGATATGGTACACATGTTTTAGCCGAGATTATATTGGGTGGTAAATTAGATGTTACTTATCAATCACAAACTACTAAATCCGATAAAACCAAAGCAAGTTCGGCAGGTATAGACCTTAATGTAAAAAAGATCTTTAATCTGAATGTAGGATACACTTATGACACTCATGATGTTGAAGAAAATTTTAACCAAACTTTACATTATGCAACTATAGGAGGCGATCCAACTAAAAGCTTGATTGGCGATATTGCTATAGGCAACGCTTCGAATCCAAATCCAACGCCAACAGTTAATATCTCAGCATGGCAAAGTAGCTGCACGCTAGAAAATTCAGTGCTAATTGATATTGCTCCCGATGGCTTAATGCCTATATGGGAGCTAATCTCCGATCCAGTAAAAAAGGAACAAATTAAAAATGTGGCTGAAAAATATATTAGTGATGGGCAGGCTAAGCTTGTAGCTGACGGGCTTAAATATGGTATCTATAAAATAACTAAATAACTAGCAGTCAAGCCTTAACCATCCCTAATTACAAAGGATCATCTTATAAAAACGGAACAGATGCTTGCCAGTGGCCTTGGTATGATGGGAGCGAGCAAAAATGGTCTGTCCAAAAAATAGGAGATGGTACTTACAAAATGACAAACCTAAAAAGCAATCAGGTGTTAACTATCCCCAATTATTCAGGTTCATCATATAAAAATGGCACCAATGCGTGCCAGTGGCCATGGTACGATGGAAGCGAACAAAAATGGAATCTTGAAAAAATAGGAGATAATACCTATAAAATAATCAATGAAAAAAGTAAACAAGTTTTAACCATTCCTAATTACAACAATTCTGCTTCATTATATAAAAATGGAACAAATGCCTGCCAGTGGTCTTGGTATGGTGGAAATGAGCAAAAATGGAAATTTGAACTACTTCAAGAACTTTAAAAGTGTAAAAAGAGCCTCAATAGCAATTGCGGCTCTTTTTCGTTTTTTATCACTAAAAATATGACAGCAAGCTCGTCCCCTAAAAGGCTAAATCATCAACTTCCCAAACGCTGTTAATATGAATTGAATAATTGATTCAGTTTGTGGATTTTGATTAAAAAGGCATCAACTTGTGGGCCTTTTTTATGGAAATTGGAAACTGTGACATGTCAGCCTTCAAAATTTTAAATCCGTAAACATGTTCAGTCATTCTGGAGCCTTTACACTTTTCTATTTCTCGATCTAAGTGGCCGTATTGTTTCGCATAATATGGTCCGTATGCATGAAGGCAGTAGACATTTCTATTATTATTTCAAACCTATCATTTTGCAACCTAATCGAACGCCCCAAGCAATAATCAACATGCACTCGGGTGCTTTTGAAACTAGGGTGAGGCTAAAGCCATAAGCACAGCAAGAATCTTCTTTACTAATTTCGATATTGTTCATTATACGGCTTAGTAAAACTTATTTGTTTATTATGATAGCCATAGGTTTACATGTTCGTAATTTTTTTGTTGTCTGTTTGTGAAAAATTAAACAATGAAAAAGAATTACAAAATTAAATTGATCTGCTTGATATGTGCCTTTACGGCATTATTAAGCAATTGTAAAAAGGGTGAAACGATTGAGAAGAAGGGGTTGAGTGGTAAGCATAACGGTTTAGCTATTGCTGGCGATGGAAAGTGGGATTTATTAGGCCATGGTTATGATATAACTGGTGAGCTATTTGATAGAAATAGCGCTTCTGATGTGTCGATTATCGATATCGATAATTTCAACAAGGATTACCCTGGCAGAATTGTTACGCCAACTGATACAAAAGGTGATCATAATGTTTATTTAGGCGCCACTGCTTACGATTACGTAAAAGACGTAAACATTAAAAGAAATTTTGGACTTAAACAAACTGCGGGGGATGATAAAGGGGGCAAGCTCTACGGTACATCTAATTTTTCATTGACCAACGATGATCAGAATACTTACACTTACAATAGTAGGCACTCATATGCAACTTATGAATCTTGGTTTAGGATAAAAACTATAAATTTTACCGGCGATGTTACTGTTGATTTATTGAAAAACTATTTAACGCCATTATTTATCGCCAATTTATCTAATTATAGTGCAGAAGCATTAGTTGAACGATACGGAACTCATGTTTTATTAGGGATTGACATCGGAGGGCGTTTAAGATACGACTATAAAGGCTCAGTGGTTAAAGAAACTACCCTTCAGGCGAAAAAAGATGCGATAAAAGCAGGCTTCTCAATCGGAATTGAGAAAATATTCAGTGTTGATTTGAGCGCTGATCTAAGCAAAGAAGAAAAAACAACAATTTCAAATGAGACAACGGAAAAATTGTTCAAGGGAACTTTCTTTGGTGGCACAAATTCAGGAACAAGTTTTACAGGAGATAAAGATGGAAACACAAGTGTTTCAATAAATCTTGTTAGTTGGCAGCAAAGTATTAATGTCAACAACGCAACGTTGACAAATATTAACAGGTCAGTTCCTATTTATGATTTTATAAGTGATCCAGGTAAAAAACAGCAGGTTAAAGATGCCGTTGAAAAATATATTGCAGACAGGCAAATAAAAGAGCTGGGTGAAGTTCCGATTCATCAATATTACCATCATACAAACCAAGATTATCTATATAGCTTAAGTGATAATGCAATAGACCCGTCTTGGTCAGGCTGGGCTTATCAAAGGCCTGCTTTTTATGGGTTTAGTTCGGCTAAAAATGGATCGATTCCTATTTATCAATATAGACATCATCAGCAAACTAGAATGATTTATTCATCTAATCCAAATTTAATTCAGCCTAACTGGCCAGGCTGGAGCTCACCAATTGTAGCTTTCTATGCATATTCACAAAGTAATGTTGTTGGCACAGTTCCTATATATGAGTTTTATAACGAAAGAAACCAATGCAATTTGTATTCTTCTGATATAAATGCGGTAAGGGGTTATTCAGGATGGTTAAGAACGGGAATTGCCTTTTATGCATATTCAATTAATTAGGTCTTTTTATTATTGTTGTGTTATACACAGATCACATAAAAAACCACCAAATTAAAAAATGCCCTGTTTGGTGTGGTAATACTCACTAATACGATCAATGGCCGATAAAAATCGGCCATTTTTTGCTCTTTCTTTTATACCCTTAACTTAGCGGTACCTCAGCTGCTGTCGCGATATCTGCCGCGCTCCCCACTACTTACAATTTTATGTTAGATTAGTTTTTAGGATACTAATTCCAAATGAAATCCATAATACCTTTTCTATTCTGTTATTCAAACTCTTTCTACCTTTCAACATGTTTTGTTAATCCGGAAGTTTCGTATTTTTCTATCTCTCAATCCAAATGCCCGTAACTGCTTTGCATAATAGGGGCCGCAAGCATGGAAACAGTATTTGTTTTTTATTAGACCGTATTCCAAGTTTAAATATTTTTAACGGTTGTGATAGCCGCTATCTAAGCAAGTAAAACTTGAATAAAATAGTGTAAGATGGCTAGCCCTTGTCGTTAGGGCTGGTAATGCATTATAGTAACCGCTAGCTTATCTGAAACCAGAAACAACCACATCCATAATGTTGTCTTTCCAATATCGCCTCATCAGGATTAACAATTAACCCACCATCTTCACCATCTTCTGGTATTAGTGCAAATTCTTTAAGCTGCAAATCCGAAAACAGCTCAAAAATGCTTTCTTTAGTATATACACGGTGAGCGTTAAAATGTATCTTGTGGTATTTGCCAGAGGTACTACAAAGAGGAGATTTCCGCCGGGCGCTAATACTCTTTTAAGTTCGTCAATAGCTTTTTTATCTCCGTCATAATCTAAGGGGTCACCATAACGCCCCAAGCCGATATGTTCAACGGTATGCATACAGGATAATGAGTAAACACTGCGGTCTGCGAAAGGTAAATTTAACAAATCGCCACCGAGCGCCTTTAATCCTGTTAGATAAAGTTTTGCAGGCCTATAGTCATAAAATTCTACGGGGATGAAAGCAGATAGTATCGAGCAAAAATGAAGGGTCGACGAAATGTCAATATGCTTTTTGGGGTTATTGGCTTTAATTATTCTTGCAGCCCAAGCCGGATGGTAAACGTAATGCCTATCAAATCCAGTGTATGTAGTCGCATCACTTAAGCAAGGATATAAATCCTTACTATCCAGAACAAAGCGTTTATCTGTTTGCTTTTCTAACGTTATTAACTGGTTAAATTGAAGCTTAAAATTTTTCGTTTTCGCATCATTCTTCAACAATTTTTTTATTTTCTTAATCATAAAGCCGCCAGTTCTTTTCTAAGGTAAATAGAAATGTTTGAATACTGAAAGAAAAAAAAAGACGCTAATCTAGATTATATCTATCTATTGCGCAAAGAAAAGAACGACTGCTTAAATACCTTTCTTACCTGCTTAAAAGTACAAAACCTCCACTTAAACAACCTGTTATCAAAGAACAGAAAGAGTGCTGCCTTCGCCTTTCTTTCTCTTAAAATTTCATACCATTTGTTAAATAGAAATTCATCTAATATATTTTGCTTATATCTTTTTGTCTGTCGATTTGCTAACTTGACTTCACTTAAAAAGGTCGCATATTCTTTAACAGTAAATTGATTTGTTTGCCTTTTGTATAACGATAGATGGATGGCGGACCAAAGTTCATCGTTTGTTAAGCCCAATTGCTTGCGCAGGTTATGGAGGACGCGAATTTCGTTTTTTATCTGCCTGCTGTTATCTTTTATAGATATATTATTTGAATGGATACGGTAATTTACCAAGGTTTGGTTTAAGTTGGCAACTGGGTAATTTTCCGCTATTCTGGTAAACAGCTCAAAATCTTCGGCTGGATCATAATCTTTGTAACCACCCAACGCAAGGAATACATCCTTTTTAAATATCGCTGTTGAGTTAATGTAGGGATTGCCAAACAACATAAACACTTCAATAGTTTCGTCGAACGGTTCGATATAATTAACTCCTGTAAGCTCACCACTTTCATTAATCACCGCAGCATTCCCTCCACATAGGGCGATATCAGGGTGGCTCTCCATAAAAGCCAATTGGAGCTCCAGTCTATCTGGGCTTGCTACATCATCGCTATCTAAAATTGCAATGTATTTTCCGATAGCCAAGTTCAACAGTCGGTTCCGCGTATAAAATACGCCTCGATTACCATCATTATGCACAAGCTTTATTCGAGGGTCTTTTATACTTTCAATTACACCTACCGTATTATCGGTAGATCCATCATTCACGATAAGTAATTGAAAATCGCCAAATGTTTGATTGATGACGCTTAGGATTGATTGACGAATAAATGGCTCAGCATTATACGCGGCCATAAAAACCGTAACTAACGGAGTTTTTATCATATCCTTAACCATGTTTTTGGACAAACCTGGTCATTATTGTCGATGCCATTTGCCCAGATTTTTGGTGCTATAACTATTTTTTCCGAATAACTATTGAGCCAAGCTGCCCACCAACTAAAACTACTGTTTGCAATGATTTGATGTTTACATGCGCTCATCAATTGCATATCTACATAACTTTGTAACCCATGGTTCCAATTAATAGCGCTTGCTTTAGGTAGGTTTAAATGTGCCTTACACCAGTCAATGTCATTCGAAAAAATAAAGTATATTGCATTAGGAATACGCTGTTCAAGTATGGAAATAGCCTGCTGGTAATAATCCAAGCCACATAATCCACCCAAAAGTTCG
Organism: Pedobacter endophyticus; assembly: GCF_015679185.1. Lineage (NCBI taxonomy): Bacteria > Pseudomonadati > Bacteroidota > Sphingobacteriia > Sphingobacteriales > Sphingobacteriaceae > Pedobacter > Pedobacter endophyticus. Next base: position 4,249,835 of record NZ_CP064939.1, on the reverse strand, counting down.
TTTGTTAAATAATCGCCTCTTCTAACATGTATAGCTACGCTATTGGAGTGTTTAATCTCCTCGTTTACTAACTTGTTTTTTGCTGATAATGGCGGTCTAAACTTAAAGGCGTTGGTAATTTCGTCTGCAATATCAATAAAATAACGTTCGTTTTGCCAATATCCCCAATACAGCCTATTGCTTACATTTTCTTCTAAAGCTTGTTTATCAAAATCAAACAACTTCTTTTCTTCATAGTAAGTCTTTTTCAAACCAAAAACACGCCTTAGCTTCCTAATATTCCACTTATTAAAGGTGGGATCATATATTTTACTCATCACCCCGGAAGCATAATCAGCCTGAATGTTGAAGATATGTTCAAGCTCGAAACCGTTATGCAAGGTATACTCGTCAAAGCTCGCTGTACTAATCTTAACCGTTCCAAAGTTTTTCCGCAAAGCCAAATAAAATGCGTATTGAAACATTTGATTGCCTAAACCGCCTAAAATTTTAACTATTTTCACGTTTTAAATGTAAGTTTATCATAAATAGACCACAAAAATATATTAATAATCTTACAAACACCTTTGCGCTAACAATACGATGAAAAAAATACTATTTATAACGCCGACTCTAGCTAGAACCGGTTCTGAAATGATTTTGTGGCATTTATTGAATAATATAGACAGAACGAAATTTGAGCCCTATGTATATGTATTCAGACAGGGAGAGCTTTTTGATCAACTTCCAAAGAATATAACGAAGTATTTAAATTATAAAGAGGACAAGCGGTTTCATATAAAATTGTTGAGGCGTATTTTAAAAATATTTAAGATAAACCACACTTCTTTCCAGCTTTTAAGAATTCAACGAACCATTAAGGCAGATTTATGGTATGTAAATACGTGTACCTTGAGTGAGCCTTTTATGCCGGCAAAAACAATAGGGGTGAAAGTGGTTACTCATATACATGAAAATTTATTTGGTTTTACCTTACTTAGAAATAGAAACTTAAAAGAGGTTATTACCTGTTCAGACTATCTAATTGCATGTTCAAATATTGTTTACGAGAATCTGAAAAAAATTAAAGACAGTAAAAAACTGTTATTGCAAAATTGTTTTATTGATACAAATCAAATAAAAATTGATCTACAACTACCAGCAAGGCTTCGGAAAGAACTAAATATTCCAAGTGATCGGTTTGTATGGATCATTTCGGGGAGTGTTCACTACATAAAGGGAATAGAATATTTGATTCAGTTACTCGAAATCTTTAAGAACGAGAATGTATGCTTTGTGTGGTTGGGAAAGGAGACTGATGATGGGCTTAATTTTTATTTGAATCAAATAGCCATGAGGAGTAACAATAAGCTGATACTGTGTGGCGCTAAGGATGAGGATTATTATAGCTATATGAAAATGGGTAACGGCTTTTTAATGTTATCAAAAGCAGAGTCATTTTCTCTAGTTATTTTGGAAGCTGCCTATTGTGAGTTGCCAATTGTATCCTTTGATGTAGGAATGGCTAATGAAATTATAAAAAAAGATATGGGAACTGTAATTGATGGTTATGATGTAACTAAACTACAAGAAGCTATGGCTTTTTATCATAAAGGAGGTGCATTTAATCGGAAATCGTTAAAAAGTGCAGTTAAACCATACACTTTAGCAGTTCAAATACCAAAATTCGAACTCCTGCTAACAAACCTACTCAAATGAGAAACGCTTTTTCCGTATTTATTAATGATAAATTGTTAGGTTGTTATAATTTTGTTCTACTATGCATCGATTTGCTTCCGCGAAAAATTGACAATTTGTAACAGAGGGTAATCAGTTGTCCATATTCTCCAAAGAAAAGAATAATCCTCTTTCCACATTTTTATTGTAGTACATTAGTTTTTTAAAGAGTACTTAATAGCCTTTATTTATTCTCGAACGATTATAAGTTTGAACAGACTATTAGCTGATGCATGCAACGGTTGTATCTTATTTTGATTCGGGTAAGTCAATAGAGTCATACCTCCCATAATCCAGCACATATTTAATCCAATTATCAAAGCCGTATTTGTTTTTAACTTTTTCTGATACGGCTTTCATCGGAGTGTTCAAGAAACTTTCTAAATCGCCACTGTTTTCTCCATTCCAAACAAATATATTAGCAGGATCATAAAAGTCATAGCTTTTAATGGCGGCATTGGTTGTAATCAGTTTTTTATTGTAATTTAATGCCTCAAAAACTCGAAAAGATAACCCTTCGTGCACCGGATTTTGCACCTCAACTAAAATCGTGCAATTTTTTACATTTTCGAGATTACTTGAATAGGGTATTATTGAGTCTGCTATAATAGTGAACGATTCTTCTTCTATTTCTTCTCGGAGCTTTTTATTATCGCAAACCAATAAAAAGTTTAGTGGAATGTTTAACGGCTGCAGTGCGTATGCAATAGCTGCTACTTCAGAAAACCTCTTTTTGTTTATATAGCTACCACAAAAATAAGCCTTTTCACCACGGAAGGTGTTGGAATAATTTCTATCAGGAATGAAAAAGTTGGTAAGTGACAGCGTAGCTGTTGTAATATCTGCTTTATCAAAAACAAAAAAACGATCAAAATTCTTAAGATAGTTGTATATTTTCGGATAGCGATCCAAACCATCCCACTGGTACGCCACGGATAACCCTGATTTTTTACATGCCTCTTCGATAAACCGCGAAGGAAACAGGTCGGGTCTTATAAAGAATGAAAAATCAGCTTTTGGAACCTCCATTAAAGAAGTCATCAGCAAATGCTCTATTTCACTTGCTTGTAATTTCTTTTTATTTGCGTAATCTTTAAAGAATACTTTTCGATACACATTATGTATCCGCTGCCAAATATTTTTATATTTAAATTTACTATCCAGAACAGGCGAAAAATCAAATACTTTTAACCCTACACGCTCCAGCTCTGGCTTTATAACCGACGAGAAACCAAAAGTTGTTGGTGCCCCAAAAATGATTGTCTTCCCTTCAAACTCTAACACTTTTCTATCCTTTTACGCTTTTTATTTTTTTTATAAGTACTTAACGTAAAATAAACGTATAACATCTCCGTTTCGCTACAAAAATATACTAATAGTTTTAACATCATAGCATTTATAGATTTATTCTAGGGATAGCGAATGATAGTTATATTATTGGGGTTCAATCTTCAATTCACATCAACTTTGAAGAAACCGTTCAAGGGCTAGTCACAAGAATCTTATCTAAAATTACCGCATTTACAATGATATAATATCTCAATTTCTTTGTATGCAAAATGGTTTAAACAAAATAAAAATCTATTTAATTTAAATGCGCAACTGGAAATTATCTACAACTAAAACCCAAACAATTACGTATCACCGAATCTTTTAGTTAAGTTTGATACAAACATTTCCATATCCCATCTGGATACCCTTTACCAACAAATTTTTTTATCTTCCCTATTTTTTACATCCTACGTATTTTTTTAACCCTTAAAAACTAAATTGTAATGATTTTGGAAGGTATTATAAGAGTTCCGCCTTAGCAATTTTTGTGGGCCTTAAATTAGGTTGAAACCTAGCTCGAAAACTTGTCGCCAAGGGCGACAAACAATGAAACTGATATTGAAAGCTTCCTGCCACCAGCAACGAGGTAGCAAAGTTACTTGGAAACCTTCCCGCTACCTAGCGCGGAGGTATCATAGTTAGTATGAAAGCTTCCCGATACCTAGCGCCAAGGTGGCATAGTAAAATTTTGATTTTAATCTTTAACAATTTTAAAAAACCAAATATGATTGACAGCATCGTACTACAGCCGCTCAGAAACGGCGAATACATCCAGTTTTTAACCGATACGCTAAACACTGTGTTAAAAAACGACCCGGATGACCTTAATGTGAGGGCACAATACGATTTATTAAGAACAGCAACCGATGACATTGAGAAGCTTTTTAAAATAAGCCAAGCAAGTTTAGTTACCAAAGAAATAGAAGCTATAGATGCCCGAAGAGATCAAGCCATAAACGGCATTACTTTTTTGGTGCAAGGTTATACCTACAGTACCGATGCCAACATAAACAAACAAGCAAAAATATTGGCGGCGCATTTAAACTTGTTCGGAACGGGTATAGCTAAAGATAATTACTTAAGCGAAACCACTACCCTGCGCAATATTATTAACGATTGGAATACCAAGGCTGAATTGCAAACTGCTGTAAGCGAGTTGAACCTAACGGACTGGAAAAAAGAGCTGGAACAGGCCAATAACGAATTTTCTGATGCCTATGCTAAACGCAATGAAGAATTGGCAACCGCACCCGCCGAAAAACTGAGGGCGTTACGCAATAGTGCCAATGAGGTGTATTATAAATTGCGTAATAGGTTAAACTCCAATCTCGATATTAGTGATGGCGCAGAACCCTGGGCAAGCACCATTAATTTGCTTAACCAAACCATAACCAATTACAACACCTTATTAAACCGCCGAGGAGTTGTAGAAGCCGACGGTGAACAACCTTCATCGCCGATGGGTTGAGAAAGCAAATGATGTTAAGTTTGCCGACAAAGTCGGTCAACTTGACATCTATTATCCCGTACTACCGGATTCGCACTGCTTTCATAACCTCTCCCTATCAACGTTTGGGTTAAAAGCAATGCCTTTGCTTTCCCTTCTGACTTCTTCGGAAGGGATGTACAGACAGCGCAAGACCCACCAGCATTAAAAGGGAGAGGTTTAGTGCGCCAAACTTAATCCAATAGCTATCGAATCTGTGCTTAGACTTTCATTTAGCTTTTTATGACGGCCTCTTAGGTATACTATATAATCGTTATCCGCTGCGGATGTACTTAAGTAAGTGGATAACTACTTGTCATCATGGTTCATAAATTATTTTAAAAACATACCACAACCAACCCGATAAACGTTTATCACATTAGGAATAACCCCGCAGGCCTTAAACCTGCGAGGTTCGGTTCAATAAAATATCGAGTTTTGAAAATTTTTATTCTATTTTAGAACAAAAATTACTTAAACAGTTAACGTACGAGATATTTTTTTTGATTATAAACCTAATGCTAATTTTTTTCTGACGGTTTTTATGCTGAGCAAATATCTCCTTTGATAAGCCAGACCGGATAGAGAAATCTTATTCCCAATACACCTATCTATGCCTATTATTTCCATTATCGTTCCAAACTATAACCATTCAGCCTATCTCAAACAGCGTTTAGCGTCTGTATTTAACCAATCATTTCAAGACTTTGAAGTCATTATTCTAGATGATTGCTCAACAGATGATAGTAAAACGATTATAGAGCAATATAGATTTCACGAAAAAGTTAGTCACGTAATATATAATGAGATTAATTCTGGATCGCCCTTTGAACAATGGGAAAAAGGCATAAATCTGGCAAAAGGAGACTGGATTTGGATTGCAGAAAGTGATGATGTGGCCGAAAAAGAATTTTTAGAAACCGTATTTAACAACGCAAAAACTGATGACGATATTGTACTCTCTTACTGTGCCTCTTGGTGTATAGATAAGAATGGGAAAAAGGAAACACGGTTGGCATGGGCAGATGATATAAGCGAAAGAAATTGGTTGAAAGATTTTAGAAATGATGGGCTAGATGAGATTAACACTCAATTTTTTTATAAAAATGTGATACCAAATGCCAGTGCAGTGTTGTTTAAAAAAAAATCGATAGATACAGCTGTGTTTCGGCTTATAGCCAACATGAGGTTTGCAGGCGATTGGTTGTTTTGGATAAAGTTGTTGGAGAGCGGTAAGGTTTGTTATTCAGCTAAAATATTAAACAATTTCAGATATCACGATAGTACTACAAGAAACATCAAAAATGCTAGCTCAGAAAAACAAAGATTTGAAGAGTACTTTAGCGTTTTAAATTACTTGAATAAGAATAATAATAAGGTACGATGGAATTTTAAGAAACATAAATGGATTATGAAAGAGTGGCTAGAGCGGTATAAATTAATAAAAGGAAGCACATCCTTACCGTTCAACATTAAATTTCCGTTTACTTATAACATTGCTCTTTTATTCAAATTTATGAAAAGAAGCATAGCATCTGTAAAGCGATAACTGAACAGATTTAGTGTTTGGAAAGTTAGCCAATTTACAATACTTTTGACCCTCCTCTTATAAATCGAAAGTTTAGGATAAATATTTAAATATTCCATTTAGATCTTGTGTTGCGTTAAGCTGGTGCAGAATAATAAATTGATATTTAATAACTGTTTAAGAAGTAGATCGAGAAATAAAAGCGAAAACAACACATAAATAACCTGAGTTTTGGGTCTTTACTTAATGTTTTTGATGCAAAAAATAATAATTAAAATATTGATATAAAGCATTAAACATCCAAAAAGCTCATTAAATTTTAATACTGAAATCAGGAACGATTAAATTACGATGCGGTTAACATTAAATAAGATCAGTGATGAGTTGTGGGTATTTTTAAAAATGCTGAAATGTTTGGTCGTCAATACAATAAAAGGCACCTCTTTACCTCAAAGTTATCCAGTCGAAAAGAAACTAATTATTACAAATAATCCCGATGCAAAGCCGCAAAGCATCCCTAAAATTATTTGGATGTATTGGGAAGAAGATTTCATTCCTTATTCTATTCAGAAAATGATTGATGCTATCCAAAGGTTACATCCCGAGCATAAGATTCATATTTTAAGTAAAAATAAAGTAAGCGCATTTCTTCCAGACTTAGTAATCAAAGGCAAAATGCCTATTGCAAATAAAACCGATATTATAAGATTGGAATTGTTATATAAATTTGGTGGCATATGGATGGATTGTACCATAATTTTAAGAGATAATTTAAATTGGATACACGAAAAGGCCGAAAGCGAAGGTTTTGATATTATTGCGCATTACAATGAAAATCAAACGATAGATGCCGAATACCCAGTGCTTGAATCTTGGTTATTGGCAGCAGCCCCAAATAACCATATAATTAAGCGTTGGTTGGATGTATTGATACCGCTGAAGGATTTAGGTAGCAAAAACTATTTCGAGGACCTTAAAATAAGGCCAGATTATGATTTAATAAAACAAAACATCCCGATACCGCACTATTTGTTAGTTTTTATAGCTTGTCAAATTGCTTTTAGAGAAAGTAAAGATTTTAATTTGTACCTAAAGAGATGTGAAGACAGCGCATTTTACATTCAAGGATATTATGGGTGGGTTAATCATAAAATAAATTTTGCCTTATGCCGATTGGACAACTTTTTACCCCATATTTCAATGATTAAACTTACTTCACGTAATCGACGATTAATTGAAATGTTTAGAAAGTGTGGTTTAATCAAAAAGAACAGTACAATGGGTGAGATAATGAATTCTTAAAATACGCTTACTTTATATCTTATCATTTATCTCTTCGTTGTATAATGCACAGGCCCAAAAAATACCACGCAGCATTACCTTTATCATCGGTCTTTTTTTTCAGCAACAGCATGCCTAAAAACCGATAGCGAGTCCACCTTACAGCATGATTGTTAAGTTTTATATTGTGCATCTTTTCAAAGTTCTTTCTAAAAAGCCGTAAAGGTTTCATCGTTTTCTCCCGTTCCCATTTGCTTTTTTTACGCTGAGTTACCAATGCCGAATCCTGTCTGTATTTATAGTAATAAACCGCACCGGGAGCAGACACAACTTTGTTAGCTAAAAACACAGCTTGTATGGAGAATATCATATCCTCTGCAATATGCGCCGTTTCATCAAACTCCAATTTTTGCTTACTTAAAAAAGATGCCTTAAACAAATACTTGAAACAATAACCGTGGCTGGCTACCTTAGTTAATGCCAACTTATCTTCATTTACAATTGCTAAAAATTGATGCTCAATAGAATACGATGATTTAGGTTCTCTTTCATTAATCATTCCGCAATAGGCAACATCTGCATCATAACTTAGTGCAGGCTTTAGCATTTGTTCATAAAAATCGAGGTTTATTAAATCATCTGCATCCATAAAATGTATAAAATCTCCTGTCGCAGCTTTTAAGCCCATGTTTCTGGCTTTAGATACACCTTCGTTTTTTTTACGAATAAGTTTAACCTGGTATCGCTCCGCAATCTCGGCGGTGTTATCCGTCGATCCATCATCCACAACTATTATTTCGATGTTTTTATGCGTTTGATATAGGATGTTTTCGAGGCATTGGGCCAAATAGGGCGCAGCATTGTAAGCAGGAATGATAACCGAAATGAGATGTAAATTTTCCATAATTATAATTACTGTGTTGGCTATCTTTTTGATCAATGGTTAACTTAAATATACTTGTTGTAAAACAACTTCAATCGCTTCAAGCGATTATCCCTAAAATAGGCCAATTTATGTATCGGGCTTGCCTTTAATATTTCTTCATCGGTAATAGAACTGCTATCTGGATACTTCATTTTTGCTTGTAACAGATGAGGAATGGTATCACTGACAACTACACATTTTTCATTAACAAATTGTGTTTCAATAAGTAAATTATATAAAATTTGAAAGAAAAAGTAATTGATAATTCGATCTTGGGTCTTCCAATAATAAAGTATTAAGTTTTGCATTGCTGAGATAACGGCATTACCTTTTTTAGCAAAGATTATACTATTCAATGTCCGTACTTTATGATTTGGATGCCAGCTCCAATAGTAAACATCTGTATTTTCCCAATAGGCTTTATTTGATGTTGCATAGTCTCGTTGGTAAATAAAATAGTCAAGTTTTGTAAAACGCACAGGTAAAGTATCTGTCAGCAAAATTGTGGCATCTAACCATACACCACCATAGGTATTAAGCAGTGCTAAGCGAAGTAAATCTGAAAAAAAGGTTCTGTTAAATGCAGGATTCTTTCTCTTTTCCCAAACAAAATCAGGTAAATCTAGGTAGTGGCTTACGGTTTCATCACTCAACCTTATTACCTCATAATTTCCTTTGTATTTATCTACAGATCTAAAGCACATCTGCACCACCTCGGGCAATTCGACGTTTTCAATTCCTTGCCCCCAATACTGCCAAATAATACTTCTTCCAGCCAGATCTTGCTTTGGTTTTAGTTCATAAAAGTCACATTTTCCGTCGAAGTAATCAGCAACAACACCCTTCCAATAACTTTCTACATCTTGGTATAGTTTCCAAATCTTGTTGCGTTTATAATATTTTTTTGTTGCTCCTTTTATATATATAAATGTTGCTGATAACTTTTTTAAAATATTCATTTTATGGCTAAATAATGATAACATGAAGTACTAACCTGAGTTCGATTATTATTTCATCCGAAAACTGCCTTAATCACACTACCAAGACACCACGTCATTCCCACGCAGGTGGGAATCTTAATGCAGTGCGCTGTTTTTTGCATTAAGATCCCTCCCGAAGTTTCGGGAAGGATGACGACCGTTCATATTAAATGTTCAATACGAGCCCAAAACATGTACTTTAATTATCGAACTCAGGTTACTAAGTAACCCATTTTTTAATAATATATCGCAACTTTCCAGTAGTTACTCCCGGTATTTCGAAATTATGTTTACGGGCAAATTCCAATGCAGCATCCTTGGCATGTTGCTTATCTTCACGCCGTTTTTTTCTATGCGCCTCATCTTTATTGGTCATAATCGAATTTTCCTGATGGCAATAGGTATACTCAGCCTTCGGTACAACCACCACTTTCTCTGCAAAAAAGACAGCAGGAAGAGAGAACATCAAATCTTCCATCAATCTACCCTCTTGAAAGCGCAAGGCATGTTTTTTTAAAAAGTCAGTGTTAAACAAATACCGCCACACAAACCCCATCTTTCCAACATAGGTGGCCTCCAGTTTATCGTGTGTTGCTGTGTAAACTCTTTCTGTTTTAAACCGCTGCGATTTTTGCGGTCTTGCCTTATTAATAATCTCACTACAGGCAATATCCGCATCCGTATCAACAATTGCAGTATGCATCAGCTCATAGTAATTCAAGTTAACAACATCATCAACATCCATAAAATGGATAAACTTGCCTGTTGCCGCATCCATTCCCGTGTTTCTGGCGAATGAAAGGCCCTGATTCTTTTCGAGGTTAATTAACTTTACGGGGTATTCTTGTATGTATGTTGCAGATTGATCTGTTGATCCATCGTTTATTACAATGATTTCTAAATTGCTATAGGTTTGCCCCAATAAGGCCTCCAAACAGGTTTTGACATACTGTTGGCCATTATAAACTGGAACCACCACCGAAATCAAGTCCTTTTCTTCCATTGTCTTAAATTTCAAAGCTAGATTTTTCGGGCAAGATGCTGGCAAATGCCTGCTCTACCCTCGCCATTGTTTGTTCATAATTTCGCATATGTTCATTATCATTAATGCAAACCAGCGAGTAAGATTGTTCTTTTATTGCTTTAATCGCCTTTTCGGCCTTAAACAATAGTGGAAACATCTTTGTATTTTGATAGGTATTGTAAGAATTAAAGTTTGATTTACAAATCTGCCAGGTTCTGAAAAGCTCCTGCGTATAATCATTGGGGCTACGAAATCTATGTCTTGACATTGCTGTAAGCTCCTGCCCCTCCTTTTCCCACACCTCTTCAAATGTAGATTTTAGATAAGGCTGTGCATTATGTGGCGTTCTGAGCGTTACAAACTTGTTGTAGAAGGATAATTGCTTGGTTAACCTTCCGCGGCTACCATAACTTTCGTCGTACCATTTGTCACGATCTCTCTCCAGCACTTCTTTCTTATCAAAATGTTTATTAATCAATCTGATATTATTTTTTAAACATTTGCTCCATAACGACAGACCAAAATTCATCCTGAAAGCAGCAATATCATTCGGCAAGCCGTTCTTAAAAAATCGTTCCTGTGTAATGGGCTTAATGATGAAAAAATCGTCATTGAAGTAAACAAAATGCTCAGCAAGGTTTGGAATTTTGTGAAGATAGATCTCGATTAAACTGGAATTAAATACTGGAAGAAATTGGTTAGGAATATAATCTTCATGGTTAACAAGCTGCAATTTGGGGTGATTTAAATTTAACCATTCGGGATGCTGACCACAAGTAACAAAGTGGATTTTTCTTACCCATGGTGCAAATTTTTCAACGCCCCTAAACCAATACTTCAAAAGCCCGTGATCACGAAAGCGAGCTTCGGAAACCTCGTTCTTTTTATTATCTATTTTACCCGAGTAAGCAGCGAAATCCTTTTTCCATTTCGGATCGTTCATATCTACCCAAGTAACTACAAAATCAATCTCCATACTGCCTATTAGTTCTTTTAATTGAAAGGGGATAAAGATAGTGAAATTCATTTACAATGATTCGAACCCCAATTAAGATATAGAGAACGGCATTTTTGTTAGAGGCGTAAAAGTAGTTATTTGTTGACACAAAGGTTATGTTGTAAAAGTGTAAACTTATTCAACATTCTTCTCGATTTCTCCATGTATTTCATCGCGCTACTTGACTAGTTGAACGTTTAAGCTAAATTTGCTGTCAATATCTCCCTACGGTATTCTATTATGTGTAATACAAAAACCTGCAAGCGCGGAAAACGTCAATTTAGGATGATGGGAATATTGTATCCCTATTCCTGAAGTAATGAACAAAACAGTCGCAAGCTTCTTAACCACCTTCATTCCTAATCGTTCGAAAAAGGAAAAGTGGAATGAGATCTTAACCAAAATCAACTTAGCAGATGTAACCAAAAAGGGGCTTGCAGAGATTGTTGCGGGCCTGATTCCGCATAAAATGACCAGAAACCAATGGCGTGGGATTTTGCGTTATGGGCCTTTTAGTGCATTAAAACTGATGGCAAGTTTACCCGGCAAAAAGAACATTAAACCAGATTATTATTTGGCAGTTTGTGCAATTGCCAAAAACGAGGGGCCTTATTTTGAAGAATGGATTGAATGGCATCGCAAGTTGGGCGTTGAAAAGTTTTATATTTACGATAACGAAAGTACCGACAATACCCGCCAGATTTTGGAACCGTACATTTCATCGGGAATGGTTGAGTATACCCTTTGGCCGGGCATGAAACAGCAGCTCATGGCTTATGATAATTGCCTCGAGAAACATCGTTTAGATGCCCGCTGGATTGCTTTTATTGATTTGGACGAATTTATTTTCCCTGTTAAGGATAGTTCTATCCCCCGCTTTTTGAAACGTTTCGAGGATTTTTCGGCCGTAGAGATAAATTGGTTAATTTACGGCAGCGGTGGCGCAAAGGTAAAAGAAGCCGGAAAAGTGATGGATCGTTTTAAGCATCATGCTAAGCCCGAAGCGCACTTAAACAGGCATGTGAAAAGCATTGTTAATCCCCGTAAAGTGTTTTCGTTCATTGGTTGCCATGAAGTGGCCAGAATATCGGGAAGTACGGCCGATTCGCACGGTGAAACCGTAACTCAAAACTTTTGGTATCGCGAACCAAAACAAGATATCATCCACATTAAACACTATGCCGTTAAATCGTACGAGGAGTTTTTGGATAAACGTGCTCGTGGTCGAGCGAGATCAATAACGATGCGTAATTTGGATTATTTTAACGATTACGACTTGAACGACATTGAAGATTGAGTAAAACAACAACAATTAAGTGGTTACCCGGATTAGTTACAAGATTGAAATCTTGACCAGCAAATAGTCAACTTGTCATTCTGACGAAGGAAGAATCTTTTACCTACGAAGTTGTTGCTCTTAAAAAAGCAGAAGCCCGTTAGTTCCTTATTTAAATCCAGCGTTAGTTATGATGAGATTGCAAAATCCGACCAGCACTGGTTAAACAACGCTAGCGTAATGATTTAATAATCAAATCAGCGCTTACAATCGCCTGAACAATTTCCTCTACGCTTTGGTCGATTGAGATTTCGATAATATCATTTTCATCGCTTTCCGGTTCTTCCAACGTATTGAACTGACTTTGCAGCAAACTTGAGGGCATATATTGATGCGAACGCTGAGAAATGCGTTTGTTAATCAATTCGAAACTTCCTTTCAAATAAACAAAGCGCATTGATGGATTCTTCTCTCGCAACAAATCGCGATAAGTTCTTTTTAACGCTGAGCAAGCCATAATGCATGTGGTACCGTGCGCCACCTGATCGTGGCCAACTGAGGCAATTAGCTTTAACCAATCGATGCGGTCTTCATCAGTTAAGGGGATGCCTGCCGCCATTTTATCAACATTCCTTTGCGAATGAAGATTATCTCCATCAACAAAATTGGCGTTCTCTAACTTTTCTGCGAGCGCATTTCCGACAACGGTTTTGCCGCTTCCTGAAACTCCCATTAAAACGATAAAACCTGCCATAGAAATTTATTTTACCATTCCCGCCAGCGCCTCAATAAATACCGGACTGTCGTTTAAACTTTCAACCAATTGAACATGCTCCCCGCCCAACGCTCTAAATTCTTCATGATACTCGACAGTAATCTCATAAAGGGTTTCCAGGCAATCGGCCACAAATGCAGGACTAAAAACAAGCAGGCGTTTTTTGCCTTCAGCGGCCAGTTTTTTCAAAACATCTGTCGTATAAGGCTGCACCCAAGGTTCCTTTCCCAATCGGGACTGAAAGCAAACCGTATAATTTTCTTTCGATATGTTGAGCGCTTTGGCAATCAATCGGGCAGTATCATGGCCTTGCGCCGAATAACAAAATTTATTAGTGTCGTTTAACGTTTGGCAGCAATCGGCGCTTTTTAAGCAGTAATTTCCGGTATGATCGCATTTTAACAGCTGACGCTCTGGCAATCCGTGGAAACTGAACAATACATGATCGTAGCTTTCTACCTGATGTTTTCGTGCATTTTCTGCAAAAACTTGAATCATCAGCTCGTTATCATGGAACGAATTAACAAAAGATATGGGAGGAACGGTTGGCCACTTACCCACCAGCTCCATTACCAATTGCAATACTGAGCCTGTGCTTGCCGATGCATACTGAGGGAACAAAGGGATAACCTGAATACTTTCTACCAAGCCGGCCTTTAAGTTTGCCAATGCCGATTCTATTGATGGGCTTTGGTAGCGCATAGCTAATTCTACATGGTAGCCTTCGCCCAAGCGTTGTTGCAGCATTTCTGCTTGCTTACGGCTATAGTACAAAAGTGGCGACCCATTTTCGCTCCAGATTTCTTTGTATAATTTTGCTGTTTTCGGGCTGCGGAAAGGCACAATTATCCCCTTTACCAGCAACGTTCTGTTCAACCTGGGGATATCGATAACTCGCTCGTCCATTAAAAATTGATCGAGATATTTTTTAACATCTGCTGTTGCCGGACTATCGGGCGTTCCTAAATTTACCAGTAAAATCCCCTTTTTGCTCATACTTGAAACGATATGTTTTGTGGCGCAAATATCGCCTTTTTATTATATTTAAGCGATCGTAAAAAGATGATCGTCGACATTTTTTAGTCAAAAAAGCCATAATATTTGAACGGATACCTTTCACATTTTGATTTCTATAACAGGAAATGGACGGCCATTGCCATAAAAACATTTTAGCCCTGCTGTACGCTATAGCCTCGCGAAAAAGCTGGGGTTGCCGCTGCCATCAGGTTTATTTACAACGGGTGACTACAATAAACGAAACAGGCTATAAAAAAAGAGGACTTGAAACAGCGCATCATTGTACTTTTTTACGGTCATCCAGAGTGGTAAATTTTTAGTAAAAATCCACTATAGTGACGTTTCTAAGGCGGTCGTCATTGCAAGGCACGAAGCAATCTCCTTGATTAACTAATATTTCGCATGAGATTGTTTCACTCGATGAAACCGATTTCGCAATGACAGAAATAAAAACATCAATGGCATTGACAACTGTGCGGAACCTTGCTTTCTAAAAGCAAATACCTCAGCCTTTGGTTTTGTGCAGTTGCCACCAGGGCATACCTGGTTTTTGATGATGTTCGAGATGATAACCAAAAAAATAACAGGTTATAAAAGCAATAAAGTGGTTTTTTTGCAAGGTGGAGGAATGGTATTCGTTTTCATGCTCGCCTTTATGCGGTAAATAGGTTCCAAAATAAAACAATTGTAAGGTGCTTAGCAATGAAGGCAAAACCCAAAACAACAATAAGTTTTGCTGATCTACCCAAATTTTAAGCACATTGAAGGCAATGGCCATAATAATTAGTTGAATGACGGTAACATAATTGAGCATAAAACGAAAGTACCATTTCCAAAAACTGTGGGGTGCAAAATCGGGATCTAATTCAGTATGAACATGTTGATGATGTTGATGGTGCTTGGCATAAAGGCGATTATAGAAAAAGCCAGCATAAAGAAAAACGGATATGTAGCCCAATAAGTCATTTACTTTTTTGTTTGGCGATATTGTGCCATGCATGGCATCGTGGGCAGTGATAAAAAGGCCGGTAAATAGGTGCATTTGCACAAAAACCATCACATAAACCAATGGGTTGCGCCAATCGAAATCCCAGTTTAAGAGTAGGTACAGCGAAACAAACCAACACGAAATAACGATTAGGGCGACTACAATTCCGGTATGTGAGTTTTTAGTTTCCAATTTTGATTCTCTTGTTTTGGGCAATTTTAAAAAAAGAAAGGTCCATCCATAAAATGTCACCCTGAGCGTAGTCGAAGGGTAGTATACGGGCTTCGACTACGCTCAGCCTGACAAGCTTCATAACAGGACTAGTATTGCTCCAACGCTGCTTTTACTTTCTCCATTAGCCACATTGGCGTAGAAGTTGCTCCACAAATACCCACTTTATCGTTCTCATCAAACCAGGTATAATCTAGCTCTTCAACGTTTGAGATGAAGTAAGAGTTGTCGTTATACTTTTTACAAACATCGTAAAGTACCTTTCCGTTTGATGATTTTTTGCCCGAAACGAATACGATTTTATCATAGTGGCTTACAAAATCTTCCAGTTCTTCGTAGCGGTTAGACACTTGTCGGCAAATGGTATCGTTCGCCTTCACTTCGTAGCCACGCCCCAGCAACTGATCTTTTATATGGTAAAATTTATCGGTGCTTTTTGTAGTCTGGCTATATAAGGTAAACTTCGATGGCAGCTCAACATTGTCGAGCTCAGCCAAATCCTGAAAAACAATGGCCTTACCGTCGGTTTGTCCTTGCAGGCCAATTACTTCAGCATGACCATGCTTGCCAAAAATCAAAACTTGCTCATCATCATCGTGAGAATTTTTAATTCGGTTTTGCAATTTCAAAACAACAGGGCAAGAAGCATCAATCAAGGTTAAATTGTTTTCTAAAGCCAATTGATAAGTTGATGGTGCCTCGCCATGAGCCCTAATCAACACCTTTTCGTTTGTTAAACCCTTTAGCACTTCGTGGTCGATGATTTTCAAGCCACGGTTGGTCAACCGTTCAACTTCTTCATCGTTATGCACAATGTCTCCGAGACAATAGAGGTAACCTTCGCTATCTAAAATATCCTCTGCCATTTCTATGGCGTAAACAACGCCAAAGCAAAAGCCCGATGATTTATCTATATTAACCTGCAAGTTATAACCCATTGTAATGCAAAATTAAGCAAAAATATTTGTACGGGTTGTCATGTACAAGACAACAAAAAAGAATAACTGCGAAAGGAACATTGCGGTACCGATATATTTTTGCTGCTTTAACCCGAGCGCATAATAAAACTTAAGCAGAATGATGGATACGACGAACCAGGCCACGTAATTTTGAATGGGAATTTGGTGCCAATCCCATTGCCAGTAATCGAATTTTATGGCCACAGGCTCTAAAAAATAATCGAATACAACCAAACTTACCGCCCCACATAAGGAAGCCAAAATACTATTTCTTATTTTAAAGCTTTTCATCATCTGGCCCACACTAAAAATTAAGATTACCCAGTTAACCCCCATTAAAAGTGGCACAGCAAACACCTTGTAACCAAGCGTATCGCCGTAATAGTAACTGCCAAAAATCTTACCGGTATGCACGCCTAAAACCTCGACCAAAAAACCACAAAGAAACACTCCTGATACAAAAAGCAACAAGCGTTTTACATCGGCATTGTAGGCAAATACAATGATGGCAAACATAAGCAATAAGTGAAAAGGAATGAGCTTGATAAAATAAGGTTGTGCCGATGGAACTATAAACCCAATTAAGCCTACCAAATGAAAAATGATGATTACAGCAACTGCGATTTTCTTTACCTTTAAATCGTATTGATCGTTCTGCCTTTCCATGTGCCTGTTTTAGAGATGTGTTTTTTTATTGAGATGAATGAAATAATTAAGAAAAACAGCATCTGAAATGGATGCAAAATCAAATTCATCAAAACATTTTGTCCTGATAAATACGATATCATTGTTCTGCTTAATACAATTAAGGCAACGGGCAATACCAGTAACGAGATGTTAAAATAAAACAACAGCAATACTGGCCCAATTATTACCAAAAGCTGGTAAAATAGCAATATTAACACGTTATTGCCAAAACCTGCAAGTAAATTTTTACTAAAGCCGTTTAGCGCTTCATTCAGGTTTTTGTACATCCGGCAATAAATCAGGCCATTGGCCAAAAGCGCCTCCGCATTAAATTTTTCTTGTTTAACCAGTTTTATAATTTCAACATCCTCCACCACCTGGTGCCTTACCTGCTCGTGCCAACGGTTTTCTTTGTAATTTTGGGCGTTAAAAAACATGCATTGCCCACTTGCCGCAGCAAAGGCCGGGTTTTTAGATAACTTAACCAACCTGAGTGGTAAAAGGTTTAACAAAATGAAATGCATAAGCGGAACGGTAAGCTTTTCGCCAAGCGTTTGCATCACCTGATTGGTAAAGATGCTGAGCAAAGCAAGCTTTCCCATCTCCATGCGGGCAATTAAACTGTTAATTAATCCACGAGCGATCTGTTCGTCGGCATCAACAAATAAAAGGTATTTGCCAGTAGCAAGCTCAGCCAACTGATGACAGGCATAGTTTTTTCCGAGCCAATTTGTGGGAAGCGCTTTACCTTTTACAATTTTAAAGCGGGGGTTCTCCGTGCAGAATTTGCTTACCAGCGCATAGGTGTTGTCGCTGCTTCCATCATCTAAAACAATAACCTCATAATTGGTATAATCTTGTTCCCTGATTGATTTTAATAAATGCAAAATGTCATTTTCCTCATCCCTAACCGGAATAAGGATCGAAACCTCATCGTTATAGTGCTTTAATGACCTCGCCAGCTTCGGATTAGACAGGAAGTTGAATAAGGTAACAGAAAATCTGATCACCAGAAAAACAAGCACAGCATAAATAAAAATCGTCATTCGGTAATTTCTGTTTGTTTAACAACCGATTGATCGTAATGTTTATTGTAAGCGCTTTTTAGTAGTTGTAAACTCACATATTCTTCGGTTTCCCAGGTTTGCAGGTAAGTTTGTACCGTTGGTTTTCGCTTGCCGAAATAATCAACAAAGGTAGCGGCAAAAACAATGGCGATGTTTTTATGACTGGAGTTGATCATTTGCATTACACCCTTTTTAAAATCTATCGACCTTGAATGATTGGAGTGTAATTGGCCTTGCGGAAACACCAAAACGAGGTTTTTTGGGTCATTCAAAAGTTGCCCAGCGTAATTAAGTGTTTGGAGCACATCCCGGCTTTTATTTTCGGATGCAAAAGCGCCCAGATATTTTAAAAAACCAACGCTATTATAGTTTTCGGCATTGACCAGAACATGAAATTGCCTTTTAAAAACCCGTTTGTTGATGTAAAAGATAAAGAAACCGTCCCACCAGCTAAAATGATTGGCCAGAATGAGTATGGCAGCGTCTTGTTTGGTTTCTATCTCATCATAGTTGAAAGCCGCAAAATCTTTTTTGATGATGTATCGGATGTACCAGGAGAAAAATTTATAGATAAAGGTATTTTTTCGCGGCTGATACATGGAGGGAAATTGCAAAAAATTGGGGTTATTTGCAAATATGAGCGCATGATTTAGCGCATTCTTGAGTAAGAGAAAGAAAATTTGGAGTAAAATAGCTTTTTCAAACTAATTTCACTTGGTAGGATCGGCCCTATCCATCAACTAAGATAAACTCTGTCTTCCTCTCCTTCTACGTCGATAATAACATCCACATGCTCCTTTAAAACGGTGGCCATTTCCAGCCCGACAAAGTCGGTTGCGATAGGGAAAATCTTGTGGCTTCTATCTACCAGTACTACGGTGCGAATCTTTTTATGTGGGGTATTTAAAAACACGCCCAGTCCATAGGCCAGCGTTTTGCCACTATTCAAAACATCATCAATAATAATGATTACCTTATTTTTCCAATGGCTCTGGTCGAGATCGGTAGTTTCGATTAATTTGCTACTTTCTCGCTCCAGATCTATGCGAAGCAGTGTGAGTTTAAAATCGGAGATTTCTCTGAGCACCTTCTCCAACCTAATTGCCAATTTGTAGCCACGGTCCCAAATCCCGGCGAGTACAATCTCTTTCTCGCCTAAATTATCCTCAAGAATTTGATAAGCGATACGATCTATTTTCTGCTGGATTTGTTTTTTATCGAGAATTAGGAGTTGCGATGCCATACTATAAAAAGGTTGAATACAAAAAGAACGATTTTAAGGATGAAATTCAAACTATTTGAAAAATAATTTCAATTGCTTGCAACGTTTTTGCATCGCATGCGTCTAATTAATAACCTTAAACCAAAAACATGAAATTATTTGCGAAATCGTCGTTATTTCTCTTGCTCAGTACCTGCGGATTTATAGCGAATGCACAAGACACAAAAAACTTTCCCATAAAAAACTTTAATAGCATTGGCGTAAGCAGCGGTATCGATTTATACCTTACGCAAGGCGGCAGCGAAAGTGTGAGCATCACATCAGATGAGGAAACACTCAAAAACATTGTGGTAGAGCAAAACGGCAACAACATTAATATCAAATTTAAAGATGGCTTTAGCTTAAGCGGTATATTTAAAAATCGCGAAATTAAAGCCTATGTAAATTATAAAACGCTGGCTGCGCTTGCAGCCTCGGGCGGATCGGATGTTTACACTCGCAATCAACTAAAAAGCAACAAGCTGGCTATTCGTTCCTCGGGAGGCTCAGATTTGAAATTGGAGGTTGCGTGTCAGGATGTTACCATTCAATCGAGTGGAGGTAGCGACATCGAAATTAAAGGTAAAGCAACAAATATGAGCATTCAATCGAGCGGCGGAAGCGATATAGACGCTTACGGGCTGATTACCGATTATGCCAAAGTACAGGCATCGGGCGGATCGGACGTGGGTATCTATGTAAATAAAGGATTAGAGGCCGCAGCCAGCGGTGGCGGCGATGTGAGTTATAAAGGCAATGCCGCTTTAAGAAAAAGTGCAACTTCGAAAAGTGGTGATGTTCATCACGTGAATTAAGAACTTAGTTTAGTTAATGATAATTCGCCGCTTTGTGGATGCAAAGTGGCGTTTTGCTTTTTTTACTAGTTCATTGGTTATTGGTCATTGGTCATTGGTTCATTGGTTATTGGTTATTGACGCATTGGTTCACCGTTAGAGAGATTGCTTACCAATGAAAAATCGGCACAGTTCGGCTCGCTTATGCCCAGCCTTGCTACAAAGTAGCCCCTTCGGGGCAGTGACGAGCCCATTAAACTTTCAAGCCCGGGAGTTCTCTCTGCACTTAAACTTCGGACTCCCGACTTTCTGACTCCCGACTCCCGACTTTCGGACTACTTATACGGATAGTAAATAAAGTTAGCGCCTTCTGGTACAACTACAAAAACGCACATAAAATCTTCTGGCTTTTTGTAAGCCTTTAAAAAAGCTTCTTTTTTATCTTTTTTGATGATTCCCTTTTCTACAAATTCTTCTAGCGTTGAAGCCTGAATTGTCCAATTGGTGTTTAATTCTTCTTTGTTTAAAATGAGTTCGCCAATGTTTACCTCATGCTGGTGTGCAATAAAAATCGGATGGGAAGATATGCCCTCAACCATAATTTCTATAGCCACTTCCTTCATTGCATCAGCGTAAAACTCAAGGTCCTTTTCTAAACTTACTAACGGACTCTCTTGCTTTTTTTGCGGCTCTCCGCTATTTTCTGGCGTTGCGCCCAATAATTCTTCTCTATCCATATTCAAAAGGTAAAGGGTGAAAGGTTTAGGGTATAAGGTTAATTTTTAAAGATCGACAAAGTGACCTTAAACCTTTTTATCCTATGCCTTTAACCTTAATAAAACTACATTTTCAACGTGTTGCGTATGTGGAAACATATCTACAGGCTTAATGCGCACAACATCGTATTTCTCTTTCAACATTTCCAGGTCTCGGGCCTGTGTAGCGGCATTACAGCTAACATAAACAATCTTTTCAGCCTCCATTTCAAGCAAGCGCTGCACTACATCGGCATGCATGCCGGCCCGCGGCGGATCGGTTATGACCACATCTGGCTTACCATGTGCCAAAATAAATTCTGCAGTTAAAATGTCCTTCATGTCTCCTGCATAAAAAATGGTGTTGTCTATTCCGTTCAATTCAGAGTTAAACTTCGCATCTTCTATCGCCGTTGGCACATACTCTACGCCCACAACCTGTTTAACATCCCTGGCAATAAAATTCGCAATTGTTCCGGCCCCGGTGTAAAGATCGTAAACCAATTCATCGCCAGTAAAACCCGCAAAGTCTCTTGTAATTTTATACAACTCAAACGCCTGCTCTGAATTGGTTTGATAGAATGATTTTACGCCAATCTTAAATCTGATACCATCCATCTGCTCAAAAATATGATCGCGGCCCGCAAAAACATTCACCTCCTGATCAAAAATGGTATCGTTCTTTTTTTGGTTAACAATATATAAAAGTGAGGTAACCTGCGGAAATCCGTCTTTTAAAAAGCCCATCATCCCATCAATCTCATTGGCCTGCGGGTAAGCAAACACAACGGCAACCATCACTTCGCCTGTGCTCGATGTGCGGATAATCAGATTGCGCAATGCCCCCTCGTGGTTGCGTAAATCGTAAAACGAGATATTATTTTCTAAAGCGTATTTACGCACCGCGTTTCTGATCGAGTTAGACGGCTCATCCTGCAAATAGCAATGTTCAATATCCAAAATTTTATCAAAACGAAGCGGAACATGAAAGCCCAACGCATTCATGTCGAAGTCTTCATCACGTTCTACATCAGTTTTTTCGAGCCAACGCTTATTAGAAAATGTAAATTCGAGTTTATTGCGGTAATATCTATTTTTAGCGGAGCCTAAAATCGGTTCTGCATGCGAAGTATCAATTTTGCCAAGGCGTTGTAACGCAGCCTCCACGTTCTTTTGCTTAAATTTTAATTGTGAATCGTAACCCATATGTTGCCATTTGCAACCTCCGCAAGTGCCAAAGTGAGGACAAAAAGGGTCGGTGCGTAAAGCTGATCCCTCGTGCAACTGTTCAATTACCGCTTCGGCAAAGTTTTTTTTCTTCTTGGTCAACCGAACATCAACCACATCGCCGGGCACAGCCTTGTCTACAAAAATGACCAGTTCATCGGCCTTGCCCACGCCTTTTCCTTCTTCAGCGATATCAATTATATGTACATTCGGAACAATGGTTACCGTTCCTGATTTTCTTCTACTCATTATTTTGCAAAGATAAGGGTAAAAGCTGAAAGACTAAAGTAGAAAGGTTAAAGGAGGAAAGTAGGAATTCCAGAGTCAAAATCTCAAATCTGGTAATCATTCCGAAAGGATAGAAAGGTTGGCGATTGAATGGTGAGCTAAAGTTACAGGTCAATAATATTCCGATCGAACAACTGCTGCCCGTTTCCTATTATTCTGGTTTAGAAGTTTATTCGCCAAAAAATTTAAATGCGGCTGTCCAAAAGCCATTAAGCCAATTAAATTTTAAGTCAAACTTTTCATCTACCTGCACTGAAAATTCTAATATTTCTTTGCTCATCTCGAAAACCTTTGTCTATTTACACAATAATACAAAATTTATACCAAAAACCAAAACGGTATAAATTAAATTTGCATTACTTTGACCTTTTACTCCAATAAGAACATCAACTGATTATCAAGCA
This sequence comes from Pedobacter endophyticus, assembly GCF_015679185.1. Lineage (NCBI taxonomy): Bacteria > Pseudomonadati > Bacteroidota > Sphingobacteriia > Sphingobacteriales > Sphingobacteriaceae > Pedobacter > Pedobacter endophyticus. Next base: position 4,226,837 of record NZ_CP064939.1, on the reverse strand, counting down.
TTTATTTGATTTGATTGCAAAAAACCGTAACTTGATTCATCATTTCACATAAAAATGGAGGTTCATCATGAACGTTATCCGTAAAATTGAACATTGGGGAGATGCCCATCAGACAAAATGGCTCGACTTTCTTCGCATCATCCTCGGACTGGTTATTTTTGGAAAGGGTGTTTCGTTTATCAGCGATACATCCGTATTGCAAAATCTGATTACTCAAAACAACGTATTTGGTTTCTCTGGCATGATGATCAGTGTGGCCATCCACGTTGTAGCTTTTGCCCATCTGGTAGGCGGAGTTTTAATTACTTTGGGCCTGGTTACCCGGTTTGCGGCGGTTATCCAAATTCCGATTTTGCTATTCGCCGTATTCTTTATTAACCTTGCACCTGGCTTTTCGATGCCAAACTCCGAATTGTGGTTGTCGGTTTTAGTGCTTTTCCTGCTCATTATGTTTTGGGTAGTTGGCTCGGGGCCACTGTCTGTTGATGAAAGCCTGAAGCACAAAGTTGGCAAGCGATACGCTTAATTGAAATTGAATATTCTTAGTATCTTTCGGTTTTAGAACGAAAATGAAAACGAAGATACTTTTTGCGCTGCTTTTAGCGGGATTGACAAGTTACGCCCAAAATACAACTGACAATTATTTCAAGCTGACCCGCAGTGGTTTCAACGCCAAAAACGCATTAGAAACTACCGCTTTTGTCGAAAAGTTTTTTCGTGTTCCCGGAAACGCAGGTTTTAACGCCAGTATTTACCGCGTAGAGAAAATTTTGAAAAAAGCCGGCTTTGTTCTGCAAAAAGAAAATGAGCTTGAGGCACCCCTCACCTACCGGATTGAAAAGCGACCACTAAAAAGCAACACCTGGGAACCGGTTAACGCCAGCATTACTATTGCTGGAGAAACGGCGCCGCTAATTTCATTCAAAACCAACCGCAATATGATTCCGATCAACTGTGGCTCTACCCCGAAGGGTGGCGTTACGGTCGAAGTTGTATTTGTAGATAAAGTCACACCAAGCGAAATTGAAAAACTAGATATAAAGGGAAAGATCATTTTTGCGGAAAGCCATCCGGCGAGGTTATTGGCGCTGGCAACAAAGGCAGGTGCAATTGGCGTGCTTGGCTATTCGATGCCAAAGTACACACAGCCCAAGGTTCATCAAACCTCTATCCAATTCGGCAGTATGAAAGCCAATAGTGAAGTGTGGACGTTACTACTTTCTTATTCGGCAAAAGAAAGGTTAAAGGCCGCCTGCGCAAAAGGCTTAACGAAGATAAAAGTCGATATCGAAACCAAAATTTACCCATCACAGGAATTAACGATTGTTGCCAACCTGCAGGGCAGCGTAAAGCCGAAAGAGCGTTTTGTTTTTAGCGCACACGTGCAAGAACCTGGCGCCAACGATAATGCCAGCGGTGTTGGTACTTTAGCCGAGATGGCACGATTAACCGCTGAACTTTACAAAGCAAAAAAGATTATGCCACAGCGAACCCTCACCTTTTTATGGGGCGACGAGATAACATCAACAAGAAGATATATTACTGAAGATACGGCACGTGCTAAAGATATCATGTGGGGAATGAGCCTGGACATGGTGGGCGAAGACACCAAGAAGACGGGCGGATCGTTCCTGATCGAAAAAATGCCAGATCCTTCGGCAATTTGGACGCGGGGTGAAGATAAACATACGGAATGGGGCGCTGGCGAGGTAGCTGAAAAAGATCTGTTTCCGCACTATTTTAACGATTTTGTTTTTGATATCTGTAAAACTCAGGGCAAATTTGCCAACTGGACGGTTAACTACAACCCGTTTGAGGGAGGAAGCGACCACACACCGTTTCTGCAAAATAAAATCCCCGGCTTATTGATGTGGCATTTCACCGACGTGTTTTACCACACCGATAATGACAGGATTGACAAGGTTTCGCCAATTGAAATGAAAAATATTGGAATTAGCGCATTAACAGCCGCCTACACCTTGATTTCTGCCGACGAAAATACAGCGTCGAAAACTGTTACACAGATTAAAAGTGATGCCTTGACACGCTTAAAAACCGAATTTGAATTGAGCAAGCAGGCAATTGCCGCCGGCAAGGAAGTGGCTAATGAAAAACATATTTTAGAAGTGTGGTGCAAATGGTATGTAGATGCACTCGCTACTGTTAACCAAATGCCGGTTAAGGCTGAAACCACGCGTGTAGGGTCGGCCATAAAGTTTGCCGTTAATGAAATTGAGAAACAAACGAAATTGTACCTTTTGGAATTGAAATAAGTTAATTTTTATCGTTTATTAAATTGGTAACGACTTTTATCATCATTTCTTTTTCCAAAGGATTGCTTTCGGCAATTAATAAAGTGAGCGCAACCAACGCATTGTCGGCAATTCGTTTGCTGCCATCTTCTCGATAAAGCATTTTGTTTCGGTCTAAAAACCAAATGAACAAAAATGCTGCAATCCGTTTGTTTCCATCAGTAAAAGAGTGATTTTTTACAACAAAATAGAGCAGATTTGCGGCCTTCTCTTCCAAACTTGGATATAGTTCTTCCCCATCAAATGTTTGATAAATAGTAGATAATGAACTTCTAAAAGATTGGTCTTTTTGGTTACCGAATAGTTTGCTTCCACCAAATTTATAGCGTAAATCGTTAATAGCTTCGACTGCAGATTCGTAGTCTATTTTAAAATTTCCCTTTAAATTTGATACAGTATGTTCTAGTTTTTGATGATCGTAACGATCCAGTACATCAAGCGCATATACATAATCAACTAGAATTTTGAAAGTGCTTTTCAATTGCTCATCATTTAGCAACTGCTTGTTTTGTACGCTATTTACTAATTTAATAGCTTGTTTAAGTTGGGCCAGTTGCTGGCTTTGTTCTTGCAATTTTTTGTTGTTCAGCGCATAACCATTGATCAGGTAATCTTTTAAAACTTGATTGGCCCAAATACGAAACCTCGTACCTTCTTTAGATTTTACACGGTAACCTACTGAGATAATAACGTCTAAACTATAATGTTCAATTTGATATGTTTTGCCGTCCGAGGCAGTTGTCGCCTTTTTTGCGACAACTGCCTCTCGTAGTAGTTCACCCTCTTTAAAAACATTAATAATATGTTTAGAAATTGTTTTATAATCTTTATCAAATAATTGCGCCATTTGTCTTTGCGTTAACCAAACAGTTTCCCCTTGTAAAGCAACCTCAATTGCTGGCAAGCCCATATCGTTTTTGTAAATAATTATTTCACCCTTGTTCATGCCATAAGTTAATAAATATTTTTATCCTATTTTCGCAGCATGCCTAAACCAAAAGCAATAATTATAGGAGCTGGGGTTGCCGGAATTGCTTCGGCAATTAGAATGGCTGTAAAAGGTTTCGATGTAGCGGTTTTTGAGGCTAACGCTTATCCGGGTGGTAAGCTCGCTGAGATTAAGCTCGAGGGCTTCAGATTTGATGCCGGGCCAAGCCTGTTTACCATGCCACAATACGTTGATGAACTTTTCGAACTGGCCGGAAAAAACCCAAAAGACTATTTCGAATATGAAAAGCTGAATGAAGTTTGCCGCTATTTTTACGAAGACGGGTTAAGGTTGACCGCACATACAGATTTGAATAAGTTTGCGGCAGAAATTGAGCAAAGAACGCAATCAAGCGCGAAAGAAGTGAAACGTTTTTTGAAAAAAAGCGAAACGATTTATGACATCACACATCGGGTTTTTCTGGAAAGATCACTCCACAAAATTAAAAGTTATTTACATTGGGATACGTTGAGATCGGTTTTTAGATTTGGGCAAATAGACGCTTTCAGGACACAGGCGAAGGCGAATGAAAGCTCTTTTACGGACGAAAGAATAACGCAGATTTTTAACAGATACGCTACCTATAATGGATCAAATCCGTATCAGGCACCGGCTACGCTAAACGTTATTCCACATTTTGAATACCATTTCGGCGCATTCTTGCCTAAAAATGGCATGTATGGCATCATCGATGCGCTTGTTAAACTGGCGAAAGACCTCGGCGTAAAATTTTTGATGAATTCGAGGGTTGATGAAATCGTGTATGACAACAAAGTGGTCACCGGTATTAAAATCAGCGACAAACTGATCGCATCGAGCGTTGTAATTTCGAATTTGGACATTTGGTTTACGTACAGAAAGCTGTTAAAGGCTTTTCCAGCTCCCGAAAAATTATTGAGTCAGGAAAGAAGCAGCTCGGCCTTGATTTTTTATTGGGGCGTAAAAAGTAGCCATCCGGAACTGGGTTTACACAACATTTTTTTTGCTAAGGATTATAAAGCAGAGTTCGACTCGATTTGGAAAGCGGAAGCCCCGTATCACGACCCCACGATTTACATTAACATTACTTCGAAACACATTGAGAGCGATGCACCAGCCGGTTGCGAAAACTGGTTTGTGATGATCAATGTTCCGGCAAATAAAGGTCAGGACTGGGATAAACTGATCACCCAAGCGAAGCAAAACATCTTACAGAAGGTCAATAGCATATTAAAGAAAACGATTAACGATGACATCGTTTGCGAACGCGTGCTTGACCCGCGGGGTATTGAACTGAACACAGGTTCGTACCAGGGATCGCTTTACGGCAACAGCTCAAACAACCAGTTCGCAGCATTTTTAAGGCATCCAAATTTTAGTTCACAAATTGAGGGGCTTTATTTTTGCGGCGGCAGTGTACACCCGGGCGGTGGCATTCCGTTGGCCTTGCTATCGGCCAAAATAATCGATCAGGATTTGGGGATTAAAGGATTATAGTATCAAGAAGTGCGTATCAATATCAAGTTTGGCATACTCAACTTTCTGCACTTTTAGTCCTTTCCCTTAGTCTTTCTGACTCCGGACTTCAGACCAGGGATTCTTGCCTCTTTTCGCTTTCAGCTTTTGGGTTAAACCCACTCCCTTCCGCCTTCTAACCCTCCGACTTGATGGCCTGTTCCAGTTTCTCACCATCGAGATCAAAGGCATCAACAATTATCTTTGCTTTGGTATAAAAAGGCGCTCTTTCTTGCAGTTTAACTTTAATAAATTCCAAAAGCTGATCATCATCCAAATCTTTTATCAACGGCCGTTTTTGACGGTTATGCAGTCTCGATACCAAGGCAGCCGGTTCCATCTCAAGATAAACCGTTTCACCATTTGCATTCATCCAGTCCATATTATCAAAAAAACATGGTAATCCGCCCCCGGTTGCTATCACGCAATGCTCAGGATAATCGAATGTTTTAAGCATTTCACTTTCATAATCTCTGAAGCCGCTTTCTCCAAACTCGGCGAAATACTCGGCAATAGTTTTACCTGTTTTCGCTACAATTTCTGCATCTAAATCAATTACAGGACAATTTAAACGATGCGCTAATTGCTTCGCCTTTGTGCTTTTGCCGCAGCCCATATAGCCGATTAGGAAAATTTTCATGCTGTTTATTCTATCCGACCTATAACAAATGGTCGCGTTTTAATATAATATAATCGGTTACCGGAGGTTCAAAGCCCTCTTTTTTCAACAACGTTACTACCTGCCCGCGGTGATAAGTAGAATGATTAAATAAATGAAATAAGATTTGATCTATTTGATTTTCAAATTGGACATTTCTCGAATTGCTGTATGTAATTTGCTTTTCTAAGGAACCCGCTTTCAATATGTTTCTGATTCGCTTAAAATTATCAATAGAGATCTGTTCGAAACTTTCTTTTTGATGGATATCCCAAACCCCGTAAAGCGGTTCTTCACCCGAAATCCGGTACGCCCAAATGTGCTGCGCATTGAGGATATGACTAAATAATCTTTCTGCACCGGGCAGCTGAACGGTTGCCTGTTTAAATATTTTGATAATTTGCCCGTCTGCAAGCTCGGTATAATTAGTGATTTCTTCTTCTTTCATCTTAAGCCAATTTAACCCGTGGGTCGACATAAGCATATAAAATATCGACAAGGATATTGATGACTACAAAAACGAAGGCGATAAACAATATCGATCCCATTACAACCGGGAAGTCAGACATTTCTAACGCGGCAACGGTTGTTCTGCCCAACCCGTTGTAGCCAAAAATATATTCTACAAAGAACGAACCAGCCAAAAGCGATGCAAACCAACCAGAAATAGCCGTGATTACCGGGTTCATGGCATTTTTTAATGCATGCTTATAAATAATTGATCGCCTGCTTAAGCCCTTTGCCCGGGCGGTACGGATGTAATCCTGGGCAAGCACATCTAACATGGCACTTCTGGTAAGCTGAACAATTATCGCCAGTGGCCTTAAACCGAGTGTAATCATCGGCAGCCAAAGATTTCTTAATGTTAAAATCTCACCGTTAAAAGGATCGTAAGAATACAGGCTTCCGCTCATTTTTAAACCTGTATAATCGCTCAGTACAAATCCGAAAAGCCAGGCGATGATGATGCCCGCAAAAAACGAAGGTGCAGAAATCCCCAAAATAGCGAAGGTGTTTGCAGCTTTGTCGATCCACGAATCTTTGTAAACGGCAGAGAGCACACCTAACAATACGCCGATAATGGTGGCGAAGATCATTGCCGTCAAAGCTAGAATAAACGTATTTGGAACGGTTTCGGCGAGTATTTGCGTTACGTCTCGCTTGGTTTGATAAGAATTTCGAAGGTACGGCCATTTTAGCACCAATGCTTTTTCATTGAAATCGATCAATTTGGCGTAATGGTACTTTGTTTGTGTTGTGCTGTCGTTATCGAGCACACTAATGGGCGAAAGATCGTTTACATAAAGTACAAACTGCATAGGCTTGGATCGATCGAGGCCAAACTCTTTACGAACGGCTTCGAGCGACTGTACGTCTGAGCGCTGCCCCATAGTCATTCGGGCCGGATCGCCGGGCAAAATATTAAAGAGCACAAAAACAACCAGCACAACGCCAGCCATAACCAACAGGCCATACAGCAATTTTTTTAGTGCATATCCAATCATTATTTATCGAAGTATTTTCTGCTCAATTGATCAAAAGTGGGTACGTTATGGTAATGCCATTTGTTTACCACTACGCCATTACGCAATAATAAAATTCCGGGGTTTGCCCTCACCATGCTTTTCAAAGGCACTGCATCAGCATAAAAAACCTCCGAGAAAAGGTTGTTTTTCTTGATAAACGCTTCTGCATCCTGCGCTGAGTTGGATGTTAACAGTACCGAACGAATGTTAAACTGTTGCGTAGCGTTTAAAGCAAGCGCATTTAACTTGCCAATTGCTTTTTCGTCAGCATTTTTCAAATCGTAAGCTACAAAGATCAGATTATAGTATGGGTTTTCGATCAACTCTTTGGTGTAGTCGGTACCAGAGGCATCGGTAATAATTAAATCCTTTATTTTGGGCTCAAAACCTTTTTTAACCAGGCGCTTTTGGGGCTCACCAACAATTTCCCAGTTGTCGTCTTTCCAAATTTCCGTCTTTAAATACGCTTTATCGCTCATGTCTTTCTCGGCCTTGGTTTTTTTGTTCTTAAGGTGATACATGATCTCAAATTCATCAGGTTTTTCTCCCGGAGGAATCACCATTAATGACGGGATATGGGCGCCGACTTTATAAGGAAGAAAATCGATAACGGGCAAAACATTGTAGGTAAAAAGGCCGAAACCCAAAGAAAGCAACGTAACCACAATTGCAATGTTCCTTTGCGTTGATTCCTTCTTAAAAATTGGTCGTATTAAATCCTTATTTACAAAGATTATAATAATTAAAACCAGCAGAACAACATCTTTACTGAAAGATTGCCAAGGGGTTAGCGGAATGGCGTCGCCAAAACAGCCGCAGCTGGTTACTACTTTAAACGCAGCAGAAACGAACGTTAAGAGCGTAAAAAATACAATTAGAAGCAATAAACCCCAGGCTACTTTTCTGCTCCAAAAACCAAATAGCAGCAATGCGCCGAGTACAATTTCTAAGGTACATAGCAAAATGGCAATTCCGGTTGCAGCGCCATTTAAAAAGCTTAAATGAAAAACATCGAAATATTCTTGCAGCTTATAGCCGAAACCCAAAGGATCATTAGCTTTTATTAATCCTGAGAATATAAAAAGTACGCCGACAAAAAACCTCGAAAAGCCTAAAACTATGTTCTTCATTTATTTTATTTAACTCCTAATTTAATGAGTGCAAAAACCGAATAGTTGAGCATATCTTGATAATTCGCTTTCACGCCTTCAGAGGCCAGTGTTTGTCCTTCGTTATCTTCGATTTGCTTTACGCGAAAAATCTTCATCAAAATTAAATCTGTAAGCGAACTGATGCGCATTTCTCGCCAGGCTTCTCCGTAATCGTGGTTTTTGGCAAACATCAAATCCTTGGTCTCCTTCACTTTTGCCTCGAACAAACTTTCTACTTGCTCAAACGGAAGTTCGTTGGGTTCGCCATCTGTTAATTCCAGTTGCATCATTGCAATTACACAATAATTAACAATCCCGATATATTCTGAAGTGATGTTTTCGCCAACCAAACTTACCTTTTTCTCTTCTAATGTACGAATGCGTTGTGCTTTTATAAATATTTGATCGGTAATAGAACTTGGTCTGAGAATGCGCCACGCTGTTCCATAATCTTTTGTTTTTTTAAGAAATAAAGATCTGCAAACAGCGATTACTTCATCAAACGCTACAGCGGTATTTGTTTGTGCCAATTCGGTAAATTATTTAGTTTAATGTATTTTTGTTGGGAAAAAACAAAAGCTAAAGATACATTTTTATAGCGAAACACAAATCCCGAAAGGGTTTATTATGGCAGAAAAAAACTTTTTTGAACCGAAGCGGAGCCTAAACATCAAAGGTAAATTAATCGATTTAAGTACGCCAAAGGTGATGGGAATTCTGAACATCACTCCCGACTCTTTTTATCCCGATAGCCGAAACACCACCATTAAAGAGGCCATTGCCAAAACAGAACAGTTTTTAAATGAGGGGGCGGCTTTTATCGATGTTGGTGGATATTCCTCTCGTCCGGGGGCGAAAGATATTTCAACCGATGAAGAGTTGCAGCGGGTAGTACCCATTATTGAGGTTTTGGCCAAAGAGTTTCCCGACGCTGTTTTTTCTATTGACACTTTTAGGTCCCGCGTTGCCGAAGAAGCCATACAGGCGGGTGCGCATATTGTAAACGACATTTCGAGTGGCGATATGGACGAGATGATGTTGAAAACGGTAGCCAACTTACAGGTTCCCTATATGATTATGCACATGCAGGGAACACCTCAAAACATGCACCTTAACCCGGCTTACGGAAATGTTACGCTTGAGGTTGTAGATTATTTCGCAAGGAAAGTAGCAGAGCTAAGAAAGTTAAATGTGCATGACGTGGTTATCGATCCGGGATTTGGCTTCGGAAAAACGATGTCGCACAACTACCAGTTATTGAATGAACTGGAGGCGTTCAAAATATTTAAACTCCCGGTTTTGGTCGGTTTTTCGAGAAAGGGCATGATTTACAAAGCGCTGAACATTACAGCGGCCGAGTCGTTAAACGGAACTTCGGTGCTAAATACCATTGCGCTGCAAAAAGGAGCCGGCATTTTAAGGGTTCATGATGTAAAGGAAGCTGTTGAGTGTGTGAAGTTGGTAGAGCGGATGACGAAAGGTTAACTGGTTTGCTGCCACAGTCTTAATCGTCAATCATGTTGATGTATTGTTTTGAAATCGCAATAAGGTGAGTTGCTGTTGCTATTGGAATCTCGGGAAAGCATCCGCACAAAGTCGTTTAGTTAAAAAGAAATTATAAAACAATGTCACCCTGAGCATTTCGGCTACGCTCAATACAGGCTAGTCGAAAGGCAGATGCTTATCAATTATTCTATGAGAAAAAGTCTTCAACTCCGCTCAGACTGCCGTTTTTAAAGCGTGCCCCCAAAAAGTTAGACACTTTGCTGACTCACTTCTCTTTTTGCTCGGTGGTTTGTTGATGGTCTGCGTTTCATCGCTTGCGGATCCTTCCCCGATGCATCCTATCGTGTGGACACATTTTTGAAATATCGTTTTACGAGCTGAAACCATTAAAATGACAACACATTTTATGGCGTTTTCTAAGAACGGTCGTCATCCTCAGCTTGACTGGGGATCCTAATGCGCAATAAATTGGGCGCCCAGCATTAAGATTCCCGCCTACGCGGGAATGACGGCGCATAAAACGAGATGTGTCCACACGATAGGAAGCATCGGGACACGCGTTACACTCAAGATGACAGCCATAAAACCGGTCATCCCGCGGGACGACGGTTGGTTCGAAGCGTGAGAAATTCTGCAAAAATTTAAAGATTTCCCTTCCAACAAAATAAACAATTAACCGATTTAAACTATCTTGCGCTAAATGAAAGGATTTGATTTTGATTTTCTAAAAATTTCGCCAACTGATGTGGTGGATGTCATACTGGTGGCTCTGCTGATTTACTATGTTTACACTTTAATTCGCAATACACTTGCCGTAAACTTGTTGGTTGGTATGCTCATTATTGCAATCTTTTATCGTGTGGTTGATGCGCTACACATGAAATTGCTAACTACCATTATAGAGAAATTTATGAGCGTGGGGATTATCGCCTTGATTGTGATTTTCCATCCGGAAATCAGACGGTTTCTGCTGCTCATTGGCAAAAATGCTTTCCTGCAAAAAAACAAGGCCTGGTGGGGTTATTTATTTGGTCGCAAAGAAATAGAACGAAATAATCTGACCAGAATTAAGCCTATAATTGATGCCTGCAAAAGCATGAAAAAAACCCGCACAGGGGCGTTAATTGTATTCGTTAAATTTTACGATGAGCAGTATTTCGCGAACAGTTGCGAATTTGTAGATGCAAAAATTTCGAAGCGTTTACTCGAAAGTATTTTTCAAAAGAATAGCCCTCTGCACGATGGTGCTGTGGTAATTTCGGAGAACAAGATTAAAAGCGCAAGTTGCATTTTACCACTGACAGATAACGATCAGTTACCGCCACAATTCGGACTTAGGCATAGAGCTGGGATCGGTGTTTCGGAAACGACGGATGCTGTGGCCGTAATTATTTCGGAAGAAACGGGAGAAATATCTTACGCCAAACAAGGCAGGGTAAGAATGAATGTTTCTTTTGGGGAATTGGAAAAGTTACTTAATAAGGATTTTTAGAAGAGGTTGCGCTAATTTGCAAAATGGATTCAATGGCTATTTCAGCGTTACAAAGTTGCTTAGGTATGACCTTTAAGCGAAATTACATATACTTTATCATCCTCAACACGGTATAACATCCTGTGTTCACGATTGATGCGCCTTGTCCAATGTCCGAAAAGATTGTGTTTTAGTGGCTCAGGCTTGCCAGTACCTGTAAATGGGTGTTCAGAAAGCTCGTCTAACAAAAACCAAAGTTTGCTTAAAAGCGACTTATTCCCTGCTTTCCCATGTTCTTGTATATCTTTCTTTGCTTTTGGGGTAAATTCTAAATCATAAGCCATTATAGACCTAGAAAACTTTTTAAATCCTCCCTTTTTACCCTGGTTGTATTTCCGTTTTTTATATCTTGTTCTGCTTCTTCAACGGTTTTTACCATTTCTATCCCATAAAGGTCTATTCCCTTTTCCCGCTCAGTTTGCTCAGCTTTCGTGCTTGGTCCGAATGGAACTTTCAAAGCCTTGGCAAAGGCCTTAATTGCGTTTAATTGCTCTCTATTTTGTGGGTGTAATGTAACCGTTTCCATAATGCTAATTTAACGATTTTATTTCCTTTTTGCCTAAACCAATTAATTAAAAGGATTACATCGACCGTTTGTCGCTGACCGATGTAATCGCAATGAATCTCCTTTTCAACTAGCAATACTGTTCAAAAGCACCGATTAAGTTGTCGGCTATCATTTGTGCAGGACGGCCTTCAATTTGGTGGCGCTCGATCATGTGTACCAATTTACCATCTTTAAATAAGGCCATGGCCGGAGAAGACGGAGGAAAAGGCATCATATAATTTCTAGCCTGATCTACAGCTTCTTTTTCCATTCCTGCAAAAACGGTAACCAATTTATCAGGATGCTTTTCGTGAGCTGCTGCTGCTCTTGCCGCCGGACGAGCATTGGCCGCGGCGCATCCGCAAACAGAGTTTACTACAACTAATACGGTACCTTCGCCCTTAATTGCCTGATCAACTTCTTCGGCATTTTTCAATTCTTCGAAACCAACATTAGTCAATTCCTTACGCATTGGTTCTACTAAATATTCTGGATACATTATCTTGAGTTTTTGTGTTTACAACTTTGATGGTACAAAAATAACAAAATCGGATGGTATGCATCATCCGATTTATATTTTGAAGGTAAAATTAAGCCTGTATATCAGTTGAATCCGCGGAAAAATTTATCATAGGCCTGTGGATGCGTAATGGCACCTACAACCGCCAAAATAACTAAAGTGATAAACAATGCGCTTATAATCGTCGCAATCATACCGCAAATCTTTCCTGCTTTTGCATTTTTATAGGACGACTCGGTATACCATGCGGGATTAAGCTGGTATTTTTTAACATCGCTACCGCCAAGAATCCAGGCGATTATTCCGAATACCAGACCAAACACACCGTAAAAGCAGCAGGCCGGAAGTGCAATGATGCCCAAAACCAGGGCCGCTGTAGCATTTGGCAGGTTCTGTTGCCCCATCCCCATTCCGCCGGGAAACTGGCCGAAAGGTGGTGGTTGTTGAAAAGGCGGTGGTGTTGCAAAACCCGAGTTTGTAGGTGCCGCTTCGGGGGTGTTGTTTTTATTTAAATCCAGTGGTTCGTTTCCCTGGGAGGTTTCCTGTTCTTCTGACATTTTTAGCTGATAAGTTGGGATGTAAATATTTTATAAATGTAATTGATTAGGATAATTATTGCAACACCGCCGTAAGCGATTTTAATTACTTTAGCTCCCATTTTGAAGTCCATTTTTAAATGGATCAATGTAAAAAGCAGAATCAAAATGAAAGGAATTGCGGCAGGATAAATTCTGAATGAACTCAAAAAATCACCTTTCATTAAGGCAATAATAGAACGTTGAAAGCCGCAGCCGGGGCAATCGAAACCAAAATTAGCCTTAAACGGACAGGTAAAAAGATGACGCTCAACCCAATCTAAAAAGCTATGTTGATGAGCCATCAATACTGATAATTTTGCCCTCGTTATCTTTCCATGCCTTGTACTTTTCAAGGTCTTTAAGCACTTGCTTATAAACGAGGTTGAGCACAAACACATCGTCGATAAACCCTAAGAGCGGCACGAAATCTGGCACAACATCAATTGGTGATAAAAAATAAATCAATCCTCCTAAAATTGCAATTATCGATCGTTTTGGAATTTCAGTATAATTCCCGTTTACAAAGTCTTTCGAAACGGCAAAAAGCAACACCAGCTTATCCCACACCCCTTCTAATTCGCCTTTGTTGCTTACGGCTTTGCCCAAAGCATCCTTTATCGTAGCGTTTGCCTTCGATTTATCGTTCAAGATTACGGTTGCCTTGTTTTCAGATTTTTTGAAAAAATCCAATATTTTTTTCCTGTTTAACTTCATATTAGCTTTTTACGAATTATACCGAGAAAATCATCTATCGACAGCACATTTACCTTTGGAAAAGCGATTTGTTTCAATATATTAAAATGTTGATCGTTAGTTACGATATAGTCGGCATTGCTACTGAATTTTTCGATTAATGATTCTCTTTCCGTGTTGTTATTTAACAGCGCCCGTCGCCATCCTTCGCGAATTTCGGGAGATTTAATGTAACAAAACGTAATGTATTAAGATTCCCACCTGCGTGGGAATGACGTAGTGAATTATTTAACCGCTTGTTCTTAAATGTTCATCTTTCCAAGATTCAATTGTCTTTTCATCCCAACTTTGCTCTTCCCATAATTTGTCCATCTCCGACGAAGCAACGTCGGCAAAATATCGTGCCAACATCCCCTTAATGTCCGTTAACTGTGCGTCTGATAAATTATATTGAAAAAGTTTCAATAACTCCAGTTGCACATTTGTCAGTTTTCCTGTAGCTTCCATATCTTAATCATTAACTGTAACAAATATATCAATAATTGTTCAGGGCTTTCTTGCACTCATTGGCTGATGTTAAAGCTCCTTCCGTTGCGCAGTTAGAGAAGCCTAGCTTTAAAAGCTTGACTTCTCTTTACCAAGATCATTTAAGCGGCTGCAGATTTCAACATTTCTAAAATATCATCCACGTACTTACGTTCATTTGCCAAACGGGGAACCTTGTGCTGTCCGCCCAGCTTATTTCTGGCCTTTAACCAGTTATAAAAAGTATTGGGAGGTACGTTATGCACCTTTGGGCGACAGAGCGCCATGTCTTTAAATCGCTTGGCGTCGTAATCGGAATTTATGTCGCGGAGGGTTTGGTCCATCACGTCGATAAACTTTTCAAAATCGCTTGGTTGCTTGTCAAATTCGATCAGCCATTCGTGTCCGCCCGCCTCCTTACCATGAAAATAGATCGGCCCGGCGGTATAATCTTTAATTTCGGCACCCGTTTCGCAACAGGCCTTAGTAAGCGCCTGCTCTGCATTATCAATAATCACCTCTTCGCCAAAGGCATTGATAAAGTGTTTGGTACGCCCGGTAATTTTAATTCGATAAGGCGCCAATGAGGTAAACTGAACCGTATCGCCAATCATATATCGCCACAAACCACCATTTGTGGTAATTACTATTGCGTAGTTTTTGTTCAGTTGTACTTCTCCAAGCAACAAGGTTTTTGGGTTATCATCGCAAATATTTTCCATTGGAATAAACTCATAGAAAATACCGTAATCTAACATTAAAAGCATTTCATCCGAATCGCCTTGATCCTGAATTCCAAAGAAACCTTCGGATGCATTATAAGTTTCCAGATAATACATATCATTGGATGGGATGAGTTGCTTGAACTGTTCGCGATACGGCGTAAAATTTACTGCGCCGTGAATGTAAACTTCGAGGTTGGGCCACACTTCGAGCAAGTTGCTTTTACCGGTAAGCTCCAACACTTTTTTGGCCAATACGATGGTCCACGTTGGAACGCCAGAAATGCTGGTTACGTTTTCATGAATAGTGGCCTCGGCCATTTTATCCATCTTAATTTCGTAATTGTCCATTAAGGCGATGGCCATATTCGGCGTGCGGTAAAACTCGGCCCAAATTGGCAGGTTTTTGATTAATACGGCCGATAAATCGCCATAAAAACAGTCTTCGTTCAATTGGTTTACCTGATGACTTCCACCTAAAACCAGGCCCTTTCCGGTAAACATCTGATTATTGGGGCGGTTGTTGCAATAAATCGAAAGCATGTCTTTACCGCCCTTAAAATGGCATTCCTCTAAACTTTCGGCAGATACGGGAATAAATTTGCTTCTGTCGCTGGTTGTACCCGACGATTTTGCGAACCATTTGATATCTGACGGCCAGAGAATATTTTGCTCTCCGGCTAGCATGCGTTCTATATAGGGTTTTAACGTATCGTAATTTTGAATCGGAACCCTTTCTTGAAACTGTTGAGGGGTTAGAATGCTTTTATAATCGTATTTTTTGCCCCATTCGGTGTTTTCAGCACTATCGATTAAGGAATGAAACCACTCGAGCTGTACGTCGTGAGGATATTTCATGAAAAGCTCGATCTGATGAATCCGCTTCTTCATTAACCAGGTGAAAATTGAATTTACAATTGCCATATTATTTTTTTGACATGGTTTTTAGCAACAATTTTAACGCCATTTTTTAAGCCCCTCCCAAACTCCCCGAAAGGGGGAGTTAGCGATGAGCTAATTTCGCTTTAGTCTTTCAAGCCCCACCCAACCTCCCCGGAGGGGAGGAGTTAGCCATGAGCCAATTGCGCCTTGGTCTCTTCGCTTTCAGCTTTAGTCTTTAAGCTTAAACCTCAAATTTCTTACGTTTTAATACAAAGTTCGATCCGAGGTAAACCTTTCTCACCATTTCGTTTTCTGCCAACACCTCAGGAACACCTTGTTCTAAAATTTTCCCTTCAAAGAGCAAATAGGCTCTATCCGTAATGGAAAGCGTTTCCTGAACGTTATGGTCGGTAATCAAAATACCGATATTTTTGTGCTTCAATTTAGCTACAATGCTTTGAATTTCTTCCACTGCAATTGGGTCTACCCCGGCGAAAGGTTCATCTAATAGGATAAAGTTCGGATTTGCTGCCAATGCCCGGGCGATTTCCGTACGGCGGCGCTCGCCTCCGGATAGCAAATCGCCACGGTTTTTACGAACCTTGTGAAGACTAAATTCGTTAATCAGCTCTTCAAGCTTATCTCTCTGCTCCTCTTTGGTCATGCTGCTCATTTCCAAAATCGCCAGAATGTTATCTTCAACGGTTAGTTTTCTAAAAACCGACGCCTCTTGGGCCAAATAGCCAATTCCTTTCTGCGCCCTGCGGTACATGGCATCCTCGGTAATGTCTTCGCCCTCTAAAAAAATCCGCCCTTCATTTGGCTTTATCAATCCAACAATCATGTAAAAAGAGGTTGTTTTTCCGGCACCGTTCGGACCCAGTAAACCAACAATCTCTCCTTGGTTAACATTAAAAGAAACGTCGTTAACAACGGTACGCTGCTTGTATTTTTTAACCAAATGTTCGGCTTTTAATATCATTCGTATTTACGATTTTTGATTTACGATTTACGATTTAGCGTAAATCAAATCTTGTTTTTAAATCTTGTTACATTGCGCTTCCCAATAAGCCAGGGCAGGTCGTTCAAATGTCCTTCGACGGCCTCATGATGACACCTTTAAGTATTCAATTAACTTTTATTCCTTTAATATTGAGTTGCAAACGGCGCTTTTCTCGCCACACGTTTTCTTCTATCGTATAACAAACAGAAAACGGAACTTTTGGTTGTAAAAGATTCTGAAATTCTGCAAGCCCAAATGCAATACCTTCAAAAATAGGTGAATTTTGTTGTTTTATATTAATTTTTAAATGATTTCCACCTACGGCCATGGCATGTTGAGCCAGGTAAACATTGTGCGTTACAAAAATGGGCGCCATATTTTCGGGTCCAAATGGGCCCATTTGCGATAGCACCCTGAAAAACTTGCCATCTATTTGCGCCAATTGTATTTCGGCGTCAATTTTGATCATGGGCGTTAACATTTCTTCGGTAATGCTTGCGGAAACAATTTGTTCAAATTTATCTGCAAAGGCATCAACATTTTGCTCTTGCATGGTTAAGCCTGCAGCGAATTTATGCCCGCCATATTGATCTAAGAGATCGGCACAGCCACTTAACGCTTCATATAAATCGAAGCCTACCACCGAACGGCAAGAGCCGGCTACATGGCCGTTACTTTTTGTTAACACGATGGTTGGCCTATAATACTTTTCGGTTAATCGCGATGCGACGATGCCAATTACACCTTTATGCCAACTTTCGTTAAAAACTACCGTTGTTTTTCTGTTGATCAATATTTCGCTTTCCCCAATCAACGCCAGGGCCTCTCGGGTAATGTCCTGATCGTAAGTTTTCCGCTCAGTATTTTTTAGGTTAATGAGCTCGCTTTGCTCAAGCGAATTGCCATCCTCCTGGCAAAGCAGCATGGCTACGGCATGTTTTGCATGGTCTATTCTTCCTGCTGCATTTATCCGCGGGCCTAGTGTAAAAACAACATCGGTAATGGTATAATTTTGCGTTTTACCCGAAACTTCCATCAACGCCCTTAGGCCCTCACAGGGGTTGGTGTTTAATTTTTTAAGGCCGTAATAAGCTAAAATTCTGTTTTCGCCCACCACCGGAACAATATCAGCGGCAATACTTACCATAACCAAATCGAGGTATTGCAAGTAAGTTTCTGCTGGCAGATTGTGCTTTTGAGCATAGGCCTGAGCAAGTTTAAAGCCAATACCGCAGCCGGCCAATTCTTTAAAAGGATATTCGCAATCAGCTCGCTTGGGGTCTAAAACGGCAACCGCTTTTGGCAGTTCATCGCCCGGCAAGTGGTGATCGCAAATAATAAAATCGATGCCCAATTTGTTGGCATAATCAATTTTATCAATGGATTTAATACCACAATCTAACGCGATAATTAATGAAAATCCGTTTTCGTTGGCGTAATCGATTCCTGCTGTAGAAATGCCGTAACCTTCTAAATATCTGTCGGGAATGTAATATTCGATGTTTTGGGTAAGCTGAGAAAAAAAGCTAAAGGCCAGCGCTACGGAGGTTGTTCCATCAACATCATAATCGCCATAAATGAGAATTTTTTCGTGAGTAGCCAAGGCGGTTTCAATTCTCCGAATGGCCTGATCCATGTCTTTCATCAGAAAAGGATCGTGAAGGTGAGCCAGCTCCGGCCTAAAGAAATTTTTGGCCTCATCGAAACTGCAAATATTGCGCTGCACCAATATTCTGGCGAGCGACTTATCTATATTTAACTGTTCTGCTACTTCGTTTACTGTTTCATCATTACAATTTGACGTCAACACCCATCTTTTTTCCATTTATTTTATCTCCGAACAGTAAATATACATTTTAATTGAATACTGCAGAAGCGAATCATCATGGTAGTTAGCCTTTCGCCTTTTAGTCAAATATTTAGATTTTAAACCGACTTGGGTTGTAAATGATCACATGCTTTATAAAGAAACGTTTAGCAGGATAGACTTTTGCTTTTTTTGGAAATGAACAGTTCTGTGCCGATGGCGGCCGATAGTCCTGCTGTCTGCCTGTAGTTCAAATGACAATGAAAAATTGCCATTTAAAGCTACCTGGCAACATCAGGTTTATACCGAGTGTCCAGTGCCAAGCACGTAAATCGGATGGCGTTTAATCTTGCCCTCTTTCCCGTACAGGCGGGAATCTTGATGCAAGGCGCCTAATTTTAGGATCCCCAGTCTAGCTACCAATGACAGCACGGGTTTTGTCATGCTGAGGTACAGCCTGTCCCGATCCGATAGCTATCGGATTCTCGGGAAAAGCATCTGTAACCTACTCTTACCGTCCTTGCGCACCCACTCACCCTCTTTTGACTGTGGGGTGTTGGCGTTCTGCGTTTCATCACTTGGGGATCCTTCGTTACACTCAGGATGACAGCATTGAAAACTGTCATCCCAACTCCTTTGTTTTTCTAAAACTGATCTCTCAGGATGACGACCGTCCATAGTTAGCGCCTTAAAACAGCTTAAATTAATGGCATTGCTGCCTCTCCGGTCAGGGGGACACTCAGGATGACAGCGATAAAAAACTTATTTAATCAATCACTTCTTTCAAAACATCTTAAACCTTGATCCAATCGCTATCCGATTTCTTAAAAAATGAGATGGTGATCGGTCATTATTTGGAATTACCCGGATATTCACCAAAAAGCCTTACCAGATGGTCTCTTTGCTGCTGATATTTGGCGTCGTTGAAAAGATTTACCCGTTCAGATGGATCCCATGCCAGATTATAAAGCTCGCTGCTGTCTTTGTCGCCTTTTTTTGTGATTCGTAGCTTCCAATCGCCGTCTTTTACGCCTTCCAAAACATAATTATGGTAATATATGGGGCGATGCACCTTGCTGTATTTTTTATTTGTAAGTAAGCCCGAAACCGACTCACCATCGAGTACGTTTTGGGGGAGTTTTGTTTTTGTCCATTCAGCAATAGTTGGTAAAATATCGAGATTCGAAAATGGCCTTGTTTCTTGTGTATTTACAATGGTTCGGCCTTTCCAGTAACAAATAAAGGGAACGCGATGCCCGCCCTCGTACGACACACCTTTCCAGCCCCTAAATATGCCAGCCGAGCCTACGTGGTAAAATTTGGTAAATCCATCATCGTACATTCTTTGTGGTGCATTAATCCATGGGCCATTATCGCTTGTAAACATAAATATGGTGTTGTCGGCCTCGCCCGCTGCAACAACGGCATTCCAAATTTCGGCCAGGCTCCTGTCCATTTCCTCAATTACGTCGCCAAGCTCACCGCCCGCTGAATGCACTTTTTTGGCTTTTTGTGCAGCAAATGCAATGGGTAAGTGCGGCATATTGTGCGCCAGATATAAGAAAAACGGTTTTTTTTGTTTTGTACTCTGCTTAATAAAACTGATGGATTCTTTTGTGTAAGCGCTGATTAAAATACTATCGTGAGGCTTATAAATCTCTGGGCTTGTGTTCCGCCAAAGTTTCATCACGGTATCGGTTTTTACATACGGTGGGCGATAATCGTGGCTCCATAACAGGCCATAAAAATTGTCGAAACCCTGCTTGTTCGGTAAAGCGTCGCCATGATCGCCAAGATGCCATTTACCTACCAGCGCCGTATTATAACCTGCAGATTTCAGCATCGTTGCAATGGTAACTTCTGTACTCGGAATACCACGCTTATCGCCGGGACCTATTGGCCATGGCAAATCCATTCGGCTGCAGTACCTGCCTGTCAATAACGAAGCCCTCGATGGGGTACAAGTTGGCGAAACGGTTACAAAATTGGTGGCCTTTATTCCTTTAGAGGCCATTTCATCTAAAAAAGGGGTTTTAATTAGCGGATTGCCGTAGCAGGAAATGTCGCTATAACCCATATCATCTGCCAGTACGAGAATAATGTTCGGACGTTTTTGCGCTTTTAAGGAGAGCATAGAAAACAAAAGCAACAAGAGTGTAAAAAACCTTTTCATGCAAGCAATTTAGCGATGAAATTTGAAAGTAGGAAACATAGTTTTGAGTTGGGAGTTGGCAGTTGGGAATTGGCAGTTGGGAGTTTTCAGTTGAGGGTTGGGAGTAGGCAAGCTAATCAGTGAACCAATTTATTATTACAAGCGCCAAACATTTTATGGTTCGAACTTTTGGATGGGATTGATTAACTTTGCATCATGATTGATTTACCGGTAGTACCTGCTGTAACTGAAGTTAAGCGTAAACCTGATTGGTTACGCGTAAAATTGCCTGTTGGAAAAGAATACGCGGAGGTACGCAGTTTAGTTGATACGCATAAATTACATACCATTTGCGAAAGCGGCAACTGCCCGAATATGGGCGAATGCTGGGGAGCTGGTACTGCAACATTCATGATCCTGGGAAACATTTGTACGCGTAGCTGCTCTTTCTGCGCTGTTGCTACAGGGCGCCCATTAGCGGTTGATGTTGATGAGCCTAATCGCGTTGCCAATTCGGTAAAGCTGATGGGTGTTAAGCACTGTGTAATCACTTCGGTAGATCGCGATGATTTAAAAGATGGTGGTTCAATTATTTGGGCTGAGACTTTACAGGCTATTCGCAGGGAAAGCCCGATTACTACTTTGGAAACGCTGATTCCCGATTTTAAAGGTCAGTGGGATAATCTATATCGTGTTTTGGACGAGCGTCCGGAAGTTGTTTCGCACAATATGGAGACGGTGAAGCGCTTAACCCGTCAGGTACGTATTCAAGCCAAATACGATAGAAGTTTAGAGGCGCTAAAACGGATTTCTGAGTTTGGCTTAAGAACCAAAACGGGGATTATGCTTGGACTGGGCGAAACTGAAGACGATATTTTCGAAGCGATGGATGATTTGGTGGCAAACGGTGTGCATATTTTAACGCTCGGCCAGTATTTGCAGCCTACACGTAATCACCATCCGGTAGTTGATTGGATTCACCCCGATACTTTTGCAATGTACAAAGAAGTTGGCTTGGCAAAAGGATTAAAATATGTAGAAAGCGGTCCCTTGGTTCGTTCTTCTTATCACGCTGAAAAACACCTTTTTCCGATAGAGGGAATAGTTTAACGGCAGCAGATTTAAATTGTTTTAAAAATCGCATTCCAGCTGGGAATAAACAATCAAAACATTTTTTTGGTTTTGTTGTTGTGTATTGTATCTTAGTGACCAATAGTGACTGCATTTAAAAAATTATCCCTAACTGAGCCAGAACTCGTTTTAGCCCTGCAATCGAAAGATCCGGCGGTATTAAAAACGCTATATGGCATGTATTCATCTGCGCTGTATGGCGTAATTTCGCGAATTATTACGCACACGGAGCTTGCGGAAGATGTTTTGCAAGAAACTTTTGTGAAGATTTGGCAGTCTGCCGCACACTACGATGAAACCAAAGGGAGACTGTTTACGTGGATGATGAATATTGCCCGAAACCTCTCTATCGATAAATTACGTTCCAAAGATTTTAAGAATTCACTCAAAAACCAAGACCTCGAAAATAACGTAAGTTCCGTTGATGAGCAAAACAAGGTTACGTTTAATCCCGATGTTCTTGGCGTTAAACAACTTGTGGAAAATCTGAAACCAGACCTACAAGCCGTTCTTGATTTAGTTTATTACAAAGGCTATACGCATGTAGAAGCCGCAGAAAAGTTAGATCTGCCGTTGGGGACTGTGAAAACCCGAATCCGACTGGCTATAATAGAATTGAGAAGGAGTTTTAATTGAGCGTGGAAAATTTAAAAGCATATATCGAATCTGGGGTACTTGAACTGTACGTTCTAGGCGACTTATCGCCAGAGGAAGCGCTGCAAGTTGAGGAAATAGCATCTCAAAATCCTGAGGTGAGTGCTGAAATAGCTGCCATTGAGCAAGCTATGGAGCAATATGCCATGCAAAATGCCATCGAACCCGCTGCTCATGTTGAAACCAGTTTATTCGAAAGATTGGGCATTGACGAAGAAGAGCCTCTAGTAACCGCATCTAATATTGAAAAGCCTAATGAGCCGAAAGTTGTAAGACTTGAAAGCAGTAATGGCAATATAAAAACACTTCGTTATGCTTTGGTAGCCTGCATAGCATTATTAATTATTAGCACCGGTGCTTTAATTGTTACCTATAGTAAATTAAACGATGCAAACGACCAGATTGTTAGCTTAAACCAGGATAAACAAAGGTTTGCCAATGTGGTAAATAAGCTTGAATTTGAGAACAAAGGGCTTAACAATATGGCCGAAATGGCCGAAAGCAAAGAGTGGGCAACTATCCGGATGGCCGGTCAGGCTTTTAGTCCAAAATCAAAAATGAATGTCTACTGGAACAAGAAAGATAAAACGGTTTTGATTAATTACGCAGCCATGGACTTGCCAAAAACCGACGCTGAGCACGAATATCAGCTTTGGGCAATGGTGAATGGGAAACCAGTGAGCCTGGGTGTTTTCGGCGGAAAGGATTCAGTTTCTACAGAGGCCTTACGCAAAATGGAAACTATACAAAATGCACAGGCTTTTGCCGTAACCATTGAGCCAACAGGCGGGAGTGTTAACCCAACGATGGAAAAGTTAATGGTAATGGGCGGTGTTTAGCCTACTTAAAGCTTGTTTGATCAAGCAATATTAAGAGAAGTCAAGTTTCAAAAAACTTGACTTCTCTCGTTTAAAACAATTCGTGAGCTACACCCTTTATATTCTATGTGTGGCTTTGTCTTTTCAGGATTTTTGTGCGTATTTAACCTCTTCGTAAGGCTGAACCAACACCCAGCCTTCGCCAAAAAACTCCATTTGCAACGATTCTCCACTACCACGACCAATGAACGAGCCAAAAGTAAGGTTGGTTTTAATATTTGGCGACAGATTTTGCGACCAGGCAACTGTTGCATTTGGATCGGTGTAAACAGGCTGGCTGGCGCTAACCCGCAGCAATAACGGTTCGCCATGTGTGGTAATGGCAATATAACCACTGCCCGAAAGTTTTACCTGAAACAATCCACCACTCATCATACCTGCCACGCTTTTTAACATCTTGATGTCGTTCCTAATGTTTTCATCTATTGCCAGCACATCGTTACCGTTGACAAAAATAGATTCGTTTTGTAATTTGATGATTTTTACTTTTTTGCCTTCGTCGGCAAGATAGAGCTTACCCGTTCCTTTAGCGTACATTAAGCGGGTTCCCTCGCCCGAAATCGCCTTTTTTAACAAGCCTCCCAAGCCCTTGCTCAACATGCCTTCTCTTTTAAAATCGATGTTGCCCACATAGGCCACCATCGATCCTGCCTTGGCCATAATTTTTTGGTTCTTTAAATTGACTTCGAGCATCGCCGGCTTTTCCAACTCAAAAAAATCATTCTCGTTGGAATTTTCGGCAGATTCCTGAATCAACTCGCTTAGTGTGTACTCTCTTTTAGTATCCATTTGTTTTACGTTTTGGTTTACTAGTTTAGGAAAAATTATCCACATCTATCGAAAAAGGCAGAACAAAAAGCCGCGGAGATACAGCACACACTGAAAGACTTGTTTACTCAAGGCTGGACTTTAAACCCAGGGCTATTAAATTGGGATTACAAATCCCGATTAGCGGAATATATTGGAAAGGTATAAACTAAGGTATAAACTATTGGAATGCTTTAAGTGCTTTAGGCATGTTTTTAGCAACCTCCGAAGCGGTGACCACGGCGTTGTCATCAGCGAGCATGTCGCCAGCCCGCCCGTGGATAAATGTGGCCAAAATTGCGCTTTCGGCGGATGAGTATCCCTGCGCAAGAAATGAAACCACCACACCGGTTAAAATGTCGCCCATTCCCCCCTGCGCCATCGCAGGATTTCCTGTGGGGTTGATATATACTTTCCCATCTGGCAAACAAACAAAGGTAAACTGGTTTTTTAAAATGATAACGATTTGCAAAGCCTGCGCTTGCACTTTAGCGGTCTGCACCCTGTCCCACCAATGCTCATGCTCGCCAAATATCCTGTCAAATTCCTTCATGTGTGGGGTTAAAATTGAGCTTTTTGGTACTTTGGAAAGCAAGGTTTGGTTATCAGCCAAACAATTTAGTCCATCTGCATCAATTACCAGAGGTTTATTGGTTGCGAGCAAACTTTCGAGCAACTTCTCACTTTCGGGCGAAACGCCCAGGCCGGGGCCAATGGCAATGGCTTTAAATTTAGCCGGGTTTTCAATTCTGGTATATTCATCGCGGGGCAAGGCCATCACTTCTGGCAAAAGTGAATTTAGCGCCGTTAATCCGCTTTTTGGAATGCATGCGGTAGTTAAACCAGCGCCAGTATGCAAACAGGCAAGCGATGAAAGCAGGGCAGCGCCCATCGTATCCGCGTTTCCGGCAACGATTAGTGCGTGGCCGTAGGTTCCTTTATGACTAAATAATTTCCGGGATTTGAGTAGCTCCCGAACATCTGTCTCTTCAACCAAATAAAAATCGGCGTCCTGCTGTTGTATAAAATCTTCGTTCAAATCAATATCTACAACCTCATATTCTTGTGTTGCCAAAGCCGACTCGGGAAAGAAAAAGTTAATCTTCGGACGCTGAAAACAAATGGTTTTGTAAGCTTTTATTCCATTGTATTCAGCAGGAATTATGCCCTCGGATGGGAAACCAGTTGGAACATCGACAGCATAAACCTTTTTATTCTGTTCATTTATAAATGCCGCCAATTTTTCATAATCGCCGGCCAGCGGTTTATTCAGGCCAGAACCGAGAATGGCATCGATGATCACATCAGCTTTCATGTTTTTTAGATCATCGACAGTGCTAACGTTGATTTTTTTACAGCGTGATTCATCCAAACGCTGGAGATTGATTGCAAAGTCGTCGCTTTGTTTATCGCTAAAGTTAATCACATACACTTTAACGTTCTCGCACCCATTGTTAAGCAGCAAATGTGCAATTGCCAAGCCATCGCCACCGTTATTCCCTTTGCCACAAAAAATTGCTATACGCTGATTTGCATCAAACTCGTCCCTCAAAAAGCTTTGCACAAATGAGCGGGCGGCTTTTTCCATAAGATCTATTGAGGCAATCGGCTTGTTTTTAATAGTAAACTCGTCGGCCTGGCGCATTTGTGCTGAGGTAAGCAATGTTTGCATATAACTAAGTTAAACATTATTAAAGTTAAATGCGAACGATAACAATTTGTTTGTTAGATGTTTCAATAATTTTATTTCATAGCAATATTTTCTATATCTTACCTCTTATTCTAAATAAATTAAACTCTGATTAAAATGAATCAAAAACCATCAAACGCATTTGTGGCGGCCGCCTGGTTTGCGTTGGGCATCGGAATGATTGGCTTTATTGTTGGCCTTTGGCGTTCGGATATGCTCTTAAACGAAAAAGGATATTACTTCACCGTTTTAATGTTCGGACTGTTCGCTGTAATTTCACTGCAAAAAGCCGTTCGCGATAAACTTGAGGGCATTCCAGTAACTGAAATATACTACGGCATCAGCTGGTTCTCTACGTTGCTGACCATTACGCTGCTGGTTGTAGGCCTATGGAATGCTACACTGTTGCCCAGCGAAAAAGGATTTTATGCCTTTGCGTTTCTCCTTTCGCTTTTTGGTGCCATAACGGTGCAAAAAAACACAAGGGACACGCAGATTTTCAACAAAAACAAGGATTTAAATTAAAGTTCAAGTTGGTGGCTTATACAGCTACCAACTTGTCTTTTCCGTCATATCGAACATCGGTTGGGATATCCCCGCCTTTCGTCGGACAGGCCTTACAGATTGCCACCAACTTAAAGAAGCAGTACCCAGGTGAAAGATTTCTCCTTCCACTGTGCCAAGGGCATCCCTTCGGGAAAAAAGCTTCAATTCAAAATGACGGACGACATATATAGTGAGCTGAACAACAAATCTTTCAATGCAAATAGTACTTTTTACCTCCGAATCGGATAACCTTATAAACAAGCAGTTTATACGCTTGCAACAAATTAACCTGAACTGGTGTTAAGTCACGCACAATAGGTAGGTCGATTGTCACTTTGAGCATTTTGACTCACTTCATACAGGCTTATTCACAAGTCGTTAGCATTGGCTTCGACTCCGCTCAGCCTGACAAAGTATCGTTGATTTAACATTAATGACTAAATTTAAAAAAGGACAAAAATTACTACTATAAAAAACCAAACCTTATAATTTTTCCGAGCAGATTAATTATTGTTTTATGCGTAAAACGTTAAGATGGCAGACACAAATGGCTTGAAAAAAACGCTGACCCCTTTTATGCTCTGGGGCCTGGGCGTTGGTTATGTAATCTCGGGAATGTATTTCGGCTGGAACCTCGGCCTCGAAAAAGGTGGAACATTGGGGCTTGCCATTGCTACCGGGGTAATTATGGTGATGTATGTTACCTTTAGTTTCAGTTACGCTGAGCTGGCTTGCGCTATTCCGAAAGCGGGAGGGGTTTTCGATTATGCAAATACCGCTTTAGGCAAAAACCTCGGCTTTATTGCCGGAATAGCGCAAATGGTGGAGTTTATTTTTGCGCCGCCCGCTATCGCCTTTGCCATTGGCGCTTACTTCAATGCATTTTTTCCTCAGGTTCCTATTCTTACCAGTGCTATTGCGGTGTATTTCGTATTTACGGCGCTAAACATTTACGGCATAAAGGCCGCGGCCTCGTTCGAGGTGATTGTTACCATACTCGCCGTGGGCGAACTGCTTTTGTTTTCGGGAATTACGCTTCCGAAATTTCGTGCAGAAAATCTCGTACAAAACAATTTTCCTAATGGATGGAGTGGAGTTTTTGCCGCAATTCCATTTGCCATTTGGTTCTTTTTAGGCATCGAGGGGGTGGCAAATGTTGCCGAGGAAACGAAGAACCCACAAAAGGACATCAGTAAGGGCTTTGGCTGGGCTATTTTTACGCTGGCCATCCTCTGCGTTTTAGTATTTATATCTACTATTGGTATTGGTGGTTGGGAGGCCATCGTTTATAAAAACGGAAAATCGGGCGAAACCTCAGATTCTCCACTGCCGCTGGCCTTATCAATGATAACCGGCGATAACCATTTAATGTACCATTTATTAATTACCGTGGGGCTGTTTGGCTTGGTTGCATCATTCCACGGCCTGGTTTTGGCCGCTGGTCGTTCTACTTACGAAATGGGCAAGGCCAAAACAATTCCAGCTATTCTGGGCAAAATCTCACCCAAATTTCAAACTCCGGCAAATGCTTTAATTGGCAACATGGTTGTGGGCATTATTGCATTACTGTCGGGCAAAACGGGCGATATTATTGTGATCTCAGTATTTGGCGCTTTAACGTTATACATTATTTCGATGGTTTCGGTTATGGTATTACGCAAGCACAAGCCCGAAATGGAGCGCCCTTTCCGTACGCCGATCTATCCACTATTTCCCATTCTCGCCTTAATAATTGCCTGTGGCTCTTTTGTAGCCATGTTAATTTATAACCTTAAATTAGGGATAATTTATTTAGCTATCGTGCTGACCGTGTTTCTTCTATATAAAATCTTTAAAAAAGCAGATTGATGAGTACAACAAAACAAATTATCGATTATGTTGAAAACCATCCCTCCAAAAAGGTTAAGGTTGCCGTTACGGATATCGACGGTATTTTAAGGGGGAAATACATCGCGGCAGAGAAATTTATCTCATTAATTGAGGGCCGCCTGGGCTTTTGCGATGTAACTTTCGGCTGGGACGTGGGCGACGTAGCCTACGAAAACGGGAAGTTTACAGGATGGCATACCGGTTATCCCGATGCGCAGGTAAAGATCGACTTAACGACTTTTAGAAAAATACCGTGGGAAAATGATATTCCTTTTTTTTTAGGTGATTTTATCGATGATAAAGAGGTTGCAAATTATGTGTGCCCAAGGCAGTTGCTAAAAAAACTGACCGCTGAATGTGAGCAACTGGGATTGTCTCCGTTTTTCTCTCAAGAATTTGAATGGTTCAACTTTACAGAAACGCCAGAATCAGCACAAGAAAAAGGCTTTGCGAACCTCAAACCGCTAACCCCGGGAATGTTTGGTTACTCGATTTTGAGAAGCAGCTATAAAAATGAATTTATGAGCGATTTGTTCGATTTGCTCACTAAATTTAACATTCCGATTGAGGGCTTGCATACAGAAACCGGACCGGGAGTTTACGAAGCGGCAATTAGGTACGCCCCCATTCTTGAAGCCGCCGACCAAGCCACGCTTTTTAAAACGGCGGTAAAAGAAATTGCTTATAAACACGGAATTCTGGCCACGTTTATGGCAAAAATAAACGAAAATTTGCCGGGCTGCAGCGGGCATGTGCATCAAAGTTTGTGGGATAAAGACAATAAAAACAATTTGTTTTATGATGAAAAGGCTAGCGACAAAATGAGCGCAATAATGAAAAGCTACATTGCAGGTCAATTGCATTGTTTGCCTTACATTTTACCCATGATTGCCCCAACCATTAACAGTTATAAACGCCTGGTTGAAGGTGCCTGGGCGCCAACCACAGTAACCTGGGGTATCGATAACCGCACAACGGCGTTACGTGCTTTACCGGGAAGTAAAAAAGCAAGTCGCTTAGAAACACGAATTGTGGGCTCAGACACCAACCCTTACCTGGCGCTTTCGGCATGCCTGGCCGCAGGACTTTACGGCGTAAAAAACAAACTCGATTTATCGCAACCCGTTACAAGGGGCAATGGTTATACCGATTTATCAAACGGAACGCTGTCTGGAAACTTGTTTGAGGCCACACAAAAAATGAAAAACTCCGATTTGGCAAAGGAACTTTTGGGCGCCAGCTTTG
This sequence comes from Pedobacter endophyticus, assembly GCF_015679185.1. NCBI lineage: Bacteria > Pseudomonadati > Bacteroidota > Sphingobacteriia > Sphingobacteriales > Sphingobacteriaceae > Pedobacter > Pedobacter endophyticus. Next base: position 4,197,422 of record NZ_CP064939.1, on the reverse strand, counting down.
TGGAACATTTTACCATGACGCGTGAGTGGGAATGCAAGCAATTTGCCAAAACGGTAACAGACTGGGAGTTAAAAAGGTATTTGGAAATAATTTGAGTTGACCGTTGACGGAAGCCAACGGCAATAGAGAAATTTTGTCATTCTGAGGAATAGCCCGTTCTACCATTGACGCTTTATTTCCGTCATTGCGAGGCCGGGCTTGTGCGAGCCGAAGCAATCTGATTTTGCGAAAAGAGATTGCTTCGTGCCTCGCTACAAAGTAGCCCCTTTGGGGCAATGACGATCCGCCTTAAAATGTCACTTACATTGATTTTTTAGCACGAGTTAAACTCAGAATGATAAGAAAAACACAAACCTTAGCTACCCTAAATGCCTAATCAGTAAAAAACAAACACATGATATTCGATACAATCCATCAGTTCAACTTCCCTACAACGATTCGTTTCGGCGCAGGCGCAGTGAAAGAATTACCGGCCTATTTACAAAAAAACAATTTAAAGGCACCGTTAATTGTAACCGATTCAACCATTGCTCAATTGCAATTCTTTAAGACAATTGTAGAGGATTTAAAATCTAAGCACATTGCTGTAGAAGTGTTTAGCGATATCCACAAAAACCCGGTAAAAAGTGATGTTTACAAAGGTACTGATGCGTGGGATGCAAGTAATCGGGATAGCATTATCGGTATTGGCGGTGGTGCAGCCTTAGATGTTGCCCGGGCAATTGTGCTCCGCGTAAACCATCGCGACGATTTATTTAAATACGATGATTTAATTGGCGGTGATATTTATGTAACCAATGATGTTCCTCCTTTTATTACCATCCCCACCACATCCGGAACGGGTAGTGAAGTTGGTCGCAGTGCGATTATTGCCGACGATGAAACGCATCAGAAAAAGATCTTGTTCTCGCCAAAATTAATGGCTCAGATTGTTTTTGCCGATCCGGAGCTCACTATGGATTTACCTCCATTTATTACCGCCGCAACGGGAATGGATGCTTTAACGCACAACATGGAAGCTTACCTGGCAAAAAATTTCCACCCCATGTGCGATGGAATTGCATTAGAGGGCATTGCACTGATTAACGATTCGCTTGATTGCGCAACCAATCGCCCCGATTTAGAAAGCCGAAGCAAAATGTTACTCGCCTCAATGATGGGCGCCATCGCCTTTCAAAAGGGCCTGGGCGTGGTACACTCGTTGGCGCACCCACTTTCGTCACTTTTAGACACGCACCACGGCTTGGCAAATGCTGTTAATTTACCGTATGGAATGCAGTTTAATATTGCAGGTTTTGAAGATCGATTCCAAAAAATTGCGCAAACCTTAAACCTGAAAGATGAAAATGGCGATGCCGTTGTAAAGTATTTGTTTGATTTAAACTCAAGAGTAAATATTCCACATAAATTGAGCGATATTGGCGTGAAAAACGAGCACATTGAAACATTGGCAGATTTGGCATTTGCAGATTTTGCACATCCGAACAATCCAAAGCCGGTAAGCCGGGAAGATTTTAAACAATTGTATTTAAGTGCGCTGTAAGTTGAAGCTGAAAGGTTAAAGCGGAAAGCGGAAAGCGAAAAGCGAAAAAACTAAAGCTGAGAGCGAAAAGCGGAAAGACTAAAGCTGAAAGCTAAAAGCTAAAAGACCAAAGCAAGGTAGGGAGCAAAAGCATAAGGTAAGTGATAAGTTAAGGATAAAATGAAAAATTATTGTCATCCTGAGCGGAGTCGAAGGACAGATAGCTTTTCATTTTATCCTAGAAAAAGGGCTTCGGCTGAGTTTATCTCGAGCATTTCGACTGGAGTTTAATCTTGAGCGTAGACGAAAGGCTCAATACAAGCTCAAGTCGAAAGGCTCATACTGACAACTGACAAACTTACCTCAAGCATTGGGGAGCCTGAGTTGGGCTTAAAAAAAACTAAAAGATTAAAGCAAAATTGGCTCATTGCTAACTCCTCCTATCGGGAGGCTATGTGGGGCTTAAGTGTAAATAATAATATGTCTGATCAACTAATTATAGGAGTTACCGATTGCAGCAAATTCGATATTTATCGCAATTGGGTTTTATCCTACAATAAAAATGTAGCGGTTATTCAATTAGGCTATAAGCTGAATAATTTCGACGATATTAAGAAATGCGATGGCATTGTGTTAACCGGCGGCGAAGACGTAAACCCGCGGTTTTACAATTTGCCCGAGTATTATCATTATTGTCATGAAGATGATGTTGACGATCAGCGGGATGAATTTGAGTTTAAAGTTCTGGAATACACGGAGGCAAACGGAGTCCCCGTTTTGGGAATCTGTCGCGGCATGCAAGTTGCAAACGTCTTCTTTGGAGGTACTTTAATTCCGGATATCGCTACGTGGGGAAAATTCGATCATTCTAAAATGCCCGATAACAGCGATCGCTATCACGAAATCATTGTCAATCCTTCTTCCTGGTTAAATAGAATCGTAAACACCGATAAAGGTTTAGTAAACAGCAATCACCATCAAAGTACCGAAAAGATGGGAAAAGGTCTGGTAGTGAGTGCCCTGTCTCCCGATGGAATTGCTGAGGCCATGGAAAGGCTTCACCCGAAAGACAAACCATTTCTTCTGCTCGTACAGTGGCATCCCGAAAGATTAAAAGATCAACAGGGTCCTTTCAGTAAAAACCTGCACGAAGCATTTATTCAGGAAGTCAGGAAGTTTGCGAGTCGAAAGTAGAAGAAAAAAGACTAAGGAGAGAGACTAAAGCTAAAAGCGGAAAGACTAAAGCTGAAAGCAAAAAACAATCAGCCACATACATCTGGTTAACCATCCAATCGGTGTAATCAACCTAAAGGAAAATCTGTGTAATCAAACAAAAACATGCAAATCATCAACCCAGCAACGGAAGAGGTAATCGCACATCTCGAAGAAGACCGCCAACCTGCGCTTAACGCGAAGTTTAAACTTTTAAAGCAAGCGCAACCAATTTGGGCAGAAAAGTCGCTTAGTGAAAGAATAAACATCATTTCTACTTTCAGTGGTTTTCTGGAAGCTGAAATCGAGCGTTTGGCTGCCACTTTAACAAGCGAAGTTGGTAAGCCTCTGCAGCAAGCCAGAAACGAAATCAATGGCGCAAGATCGCGAATTAAATGGATGTTAAGCCATGCTGAAAAATACCTGAGCGATGAGATTATGGTTGAGGAACCCGGACTTAAGGAAATTATCAAATATGAGCCTCTGGGCGTAGTCTGCAACATTTCGGCGTGGAATTACCCATATCTCGTCGGCGTTAACGTTTTTATTCCGGCGCTGTTAAACGGCAATGCGGTAATGTACAAACCATCAGAACATGCAACTTTAACAGGTCTCGAAATCGAAAAGTTGTTAAAAAAAGCTGGCGTACCCGATGAGATATTTCAAGTTGCAATTGGTGGCGGGCAAACGGGCGCCGAGCTGTTAAAGCTCGATTTCGACGGCTATTTTTTTACGGGCTCTTATAAAACGGGCAAACTGATTTACGAAGCAGTGGCCACAAAAATGGTTCCCTGCCAGCTTGAACTGGGCGGCAAAGATCCGCTTTATATTGCCGAAGATGTTTCGGACGTTGAAAATGCTGCAATGGCAACAGCCGATGGCGCATTTTATAACAACGGGCAAAGCTGCTGTTCGGTAGAGCGTATTTACGTTCACAAGCAACAATATGATGCTTATTTGTCCGCATTTGTTAAAGAAGTGCAAAGCTGGAAAGTTGGTTCGCCAACAGATAGCGACACGTATCTCGGCGCTTTGACCAGAAAGGAACAGATCGGCGTTTTACAAAATCAGGTTAGCGATGCTTTGGCGAAGGGCGCAAAATTGCTTCACGGCGGAAAGCCCATTGCAAACAAAGGATACTTTTTCGAGCCCACGGTTTTAAGCGAGGTAACCAATGATATGCTGGTTATGCAAGAGGAAAGCTTCGGGCCGATTATCGGTATTATGAAAGTTGAAAATGATGAGGAGGCTTTAAAAATGATGCAAGACACCAATTACGGCCTTACGGCATCGATATATACAGCCGACCAGAAAAGAGCGGAAAGTTTACTAAGCAAACTTGATGCAGGCTCGGGCTATTGGAACTGTTGCGACAGGGTAAGTGCGGCACTCCCGTGGAGCGGACGAAAATATTCGGGCATCGGCGCCACACTTTCGCACCAGGGTTTGCGGGCTTTTTCGAAACCAAAGGCCTATCATTTACGCGGTTAATTCGATATGGAGAACAATCAACTTATTGAAGGCGAAATTGCCGATTACCTTTTAACCGACGAAGGAATTCTGATTTCGTATAGCAAAAGCATTTTGCGCACCGTAAACAATATTACCGCCAATGTAGAATTGGTTAAAAACATTACAGGCAGCAAGCCTGTGCCGTTGTTAATTTATCTTAAAAATTCGCCTATTCCGGATAAGGAAACCCGAAAATTATCAACAGAAAAACTCCCTGAAATTTATAAGGCAATGGCAATGGTTTCAAAGCCGGGCTTATCACAATTAATTATGCGTATACTTTTCAAGTTTCAAAACCCGCCCATACCGATAAAGTCATTTACTGATGATAAGAAAGCCATGGAGTGGTTAAGGAAAAGCCTTTAAGGTCCATCCTAGCAAAGGCAGTGGTCAGGCTTGTTCCTCCTAGTCCCTCCCCAGAAGGGAGGAACTTAAGGGTCTGTCCCGCCCTGAACAAAGTTGACTAAAAAAAGTAGTTAAGATAGGGATTACTTCTCTTCGTGCCAAGTACAGCATGAGCTTCAAACCTACTTTAAACACGGTGGATCAAACCACACACGCTGTTTCCCTCTCTACCGGAGAGGGACTTGCATTGTCAGAACAAATACCACATGCTTTGATAGGGTGAGGCTTTTTCTATTTTTTTTAATAAATTGCGGATTAATATGCATTCGATCCATTTACAATTCTGATTTAATGAAAAAGTTATTCCTGATTATCTCCTGCTGTATTTTTACGGCCAATTTATACGCTCAAACCTTAGTTAACGAAACAGAAATCGGCGATGGTGAACCAGCCATTTCTCCGGCGCCGATCGCTATCATTCCTGAGCCGGTTTCATTAATGAAAAAAGCCGGAACGTTTACATTGCCCGAAAATGTAACCATTCAGACCACAAAAGGCGGTGATGTTAAACAAGCTATTATTTATTTAACAGACAGGATTAAAACAGCAACAGGAAAATTTGTAAGTACCGCCAACGCAGCCAATCATCCAACCATAAAACTGATTTTAAATACGCAGCCGGATGCCCAGCTCGGAAACGAGGGCTATAAACTTAATGTAAATCCTACGCAAATTGTAATTACTGCTAACAAACCTGCCGGTATTTTCTGGGGCGCACAATCGCTTATTCAACTCTTCCCAACCGAAATTGAAAGTAAGGAAGTGGTAGAGCACATTAAATGGAAAGTGCCTTGCGTAGATGTTGTCGATTATCCGAAATTGGGCTGGCGGGGACTCATGTTTGATGTGGCCCGACATTTCTTTACCAAAGACGAGGTTAAGCAATTTATTGATAACATGGTGCGCTACAAATTTAATCTGCTGCATTTGCATCTGGCTGATGACGAGGGCTGGAGAATTGAGATCAAGGGCTTGCCAAAACTGACTGAAGTTGGTGCATGGAGCGTTAAAAAAGTGGGCACTTTTGGCGATTTTACGCCTCCAACAGCCGATGAACCGCGTACTTACGGTGGTTTTTACACGCAAGAAGATATTAAAGAGCTGGTACAATATGCGCAAGATCGCTTTGTAAACATCCTGCCCGAAATTGATGTTCCCGGACATAGTCTTGCGATTATTGCTTCGTACCCCGAATTATCGTGCACACCAGGCGCCGAAAACTATAAAGTGCGCTCGGGCGAAAAAATTATGGATTGGAGCCGCGGAGCCCCGCCAATTGCATTGGTTGATAATACGCTTTGCCCTGCTAACGAAAAAGTGTACAGCTTTTTAGATACGGTTCTTACGCAGGTTGCCCAGTTGTTTCCATTCGAGTACATTCACATGGGTGGCGATGAAGCGCCGCATAACTTTTGGGAAAAGAACGATCAGGTAAAGGCCTTAATGCAGCGTGAAGGACTAAAAACCATTCCGCAGGTACAGGCGTATTTCGAAAAAAGGGTGGAACAAATTGTGATAGCCAAGGGCAAAAAATTTATGGGCTGGGATGAAATCCTCGAGGGCGGCGTATCTCCTACCGCGGCGGTGATGAGCTGGCGAGGCATGAAATATGGCATTCAGGCCGCTAATGATAAACACAACGTGGTAATGAGTCCAACCGAGTTTGCTTATTTAGATTATATGCAGGCCGACCCCATTACCGAACCAAAGGTGTATGCATCGCTGCGATTAAACAAGGCTTATCAGTTTAATCCTGTGCCCGCAAGTGTAAATGCACAGTATGTTATCGGCGGACAAGCAAATCTTTGGACGGAACAGATTTTCAACTTCCGCCAGGTTCAGTATATGGTTTGGCCACGTGCTTTTGCCATTTCCGAATCAGTTTGGAGTCCTGTCGAAAAGAAGAACTGGAGCAACTTTGTCGATCGCACTGAAGAACACTTTAAGCGTTTGGATCTGGCAGAAATAAAGTATTCGCCAGCCATTTATGATCCAATTATTAATGTGAAACGTTCTCCAGACCGTCAACTCATGATTGAATTAACGCCTGAGATTGATGGCCTCGACATTTACTATAGTTTTGATAATTCCACTCCCGATCGTTTCTATCCGAAGTACACTTCCGCCCTCGTTCCGCCGAAAGATGCCAGCATGCTGCGCATTATCACTTACCGCGGCAAACAACCCATCGGCAGGTTGATCAGCATTCCGGTTACAGATTTGCAAAAAAGATCGAAATAATGGGTAAGGAAATTGAGCGCAAATTCTTACTGAACCATGCGGAATGGGAAAAAGTAGAAAAGCCCGCCGGAAAACATTTCAGGCAAGGCTACATCACAACCGATCCTGCTAAAACGATCAGAGTAAGGGCAACGGAAAATACAGGCTGGTTGACCATAAAAGGAATGTCTGTTGGTGCTACAAGATTGGAATACGAATACGAAATTCCCTTAACAGACGCCATAGAGCTGTTGGATAATTTTTCGGAAAGTGAACTCGAGAAAACACGATATGAAATTGAATTCTGCGACAAGCTTTGGGAAGTGGACGTCTTTCGGGGACAAAACCAGGGATTGATCGTTGCAGAAATTGAGCTATCGTCAGAAACCGAACAGTTTGAGTTACCACTATGGGTAGCAGAGGAGGTTACGCATGATAAGCGATATTACAACTCCAACTTAACCGTGCATCCTTTTCAAGATTGGAAATAATTTCCTCATGCTAGTCAGCGCTCGTTTCATGCTAGTGCTCGTTTCATGCTAGCGCTCGTTTCTAACGAGCGCCGAATAGCAAAGCGTTTTCTACGCAACGACGAATCTGTTTAAAGGCAGCTTAAAGATTTCTTCCTCAAAGCTCAGACGCAAATGAGGATAAGCACCGCTTGCTTTCGGCTTCTGCTAATTGGTTACAGATATCTCAACCGATGAAGGATAGGTTATCGATATGACGGCGTTGTTATTTGTTATTCACGCTAGCGCTCGTTTCTAACGAGCGCCGAATAGCAAAGCGTCTTCTACGCAACGACGAATCTGTTTAAAGGAAGCTTAAAGATTTCTTCTCATGCGAGCGCTCGTTTCTAACGAGCGCTGATTAGCAAAGCGTTTTCTACGCGACTACTTATTCTGCTGGCGTAGCAGTATTCGGTTTAATTATTTTTTTCAGCTCAACATCGAACACAAGCGGCGTAAACGGGTTAAACGGACCGCCTCCATTTTCGCCAAAGGCCAGCTTTGAAGGCAAAATCATTTTGATTTTGCCACCGACGCCAATCATTTGAATTCCCTGAATTACCCCTTGCGGTAGTTGGCCCAAAGGCAAGTTTCGCGGCACATATTGAACGCTTTCAGAAAATATGCCTGCATCTCGTGCAACCTTCGCATCAGAAGTATCGAACACATTCAGCTGTCCATTCGATTTTTTGTTAAGAAACTGCCCCGTATAATTCATCACTACCGTATCTAACAAAGTGGCCCGCTCGCTATTTCCCGGGCGCTCGATGATATATCTTAAACCTGAAGGCGCCGTATTCACTTTTAAGTCGTTTTCTTCGATATATTTTTTGATTTTAGCCGGCTCTACAATTTTATTTTTTTCAATCAGGCCTTTGTACTCAGCCTCAAAAAACAGCCGTTTTTTGGCATCAAATATCGAATCCGGATCGTTGCCCTTGTGCAACACCTTCTCAATTTTGATGGTGAAAGTAGCTATTCTTGATTTTAAATTCTTGGGGTTCGGTTGTCCTGAGTACTTCTCCATCGAATCTAAATTCAATTTAAACACCGCACTATCGCCTTCGCCCAATAGTTTCAATCCCGAAGTTAAATCGCCCGGAAACATCGACTTCGTAATGGCAAAAAAAGCAGGCCTTTCGTTATCATACGTATTCACCATCACCGAATCGGGGTTAGTCGTCGTTTCTACCGTTTCTATCCCGTTTAGCTTCACATAATCCCCCTCCTGTATCTTGGGCTTTCCTTCGCTGCTATAAATCTTGTACATCATGCCGCCTTCACCTTTTTCAAACTTGTTGCAAGCAGATAAGCCAAGGGCCACCGCAAATACGAAGAATATACTCTTTCCTTTCATTTAGTTTTCCGTTAAATTAACAAAACGTTCAGATGCCGTTTTTGTTGGGGTATTTTGTAATAATGCAGACAAAGATAGGTGATAATAAGTTTTTAATAAATCTGTACAATGTATTATTTCTACAAATTGCTGTTTCGGTCAGTGCAGACACCAACCGATAAGTGGATTTTCAGCGGTGTTGCACAATGAAGTGCTTTACTTGAGACTGGTGTCTGTCTGAGCCTTTCGACTTGAGCTTGTATTGAGCCTTTCGTCTACGCTCAAGATAAACTCCAGTCGAAATGCTCAGACTAACAATGTTTTTGTTTTTTGCTTACAGGTACAAACAAAAAAATCCTGCCAATTGCTCGGCAGGATTTTTAAATATCCGAATACTTAATTATTTTTTCTCAGGAGCTTCAGCAGCAGCAGGTTTACCCTTAATAATGTCTTTAATCTCTAAATCGAAGGCAATAGGACTGTTTGGCATAATTCCAACCTGTGGAGCGCCTTGTTCGCCATAACCTAGTTTCGATGGAATGATCACCTTAATTTTACCGCCTTTACCAATCATCTGTAAAGCTTCGTTAAAACCGGGAACAGTTTGTCCGATAGCCATTTTTTGTGGGCCGTAAGGTTTTCCGGGGCGTGAGTTGCCTTCTGCCTTATCTAATTTCTCGTCGCTTGTATCAAATATTTTGTATTTGCCGTCTTTACCTTTTTTGGTAACCCTACCAGTATAATCAACCAATACCGTATCGCCAATTGTTGCCCTTTCAGCCGAACCGGGTTTCTCAATTACATAGCTTAAACCACTTGCTGTAGTTTTAACGTCTAGTTTGTTATCTTCTATAAAGCTTTTGATTTTTGCAGGCTCAGCAGCCTTTTGTTTGTCTGCTGTTGCTTTCATATCCGCCTGATATAATTCCATTACCCTTTTTTGGAAGGTAGAATCAGCCTCGCCAGTATTTTTCTTGAAAACCTTTTCAATTTTAACCGTGAAGGTAATGTACTTATCATTTTTAAACTGCTCTGGCTTTGGTTGTTTGCTTTGCGCAGCCATAGTATCTAAATTCACTTTAAAGGTAGCGCTATCGCCTTCGCCAAACAATGTTAACACATCATTCATGTCGCCAGCGTACATTTTCTTTTGTGCAGGAAAAAAAGCAGGCATTTCATTGTCGTAAGTGCTTGCTAGAACAGAATCTTTATCGTTGGTTTGAACAAAGTTCATTTTAACGATATCGCCTTCTTTAATTTTTTCTTTGCCTTCCGAGTGGTGAATGGTGTATAACAACCCTCCGGCACCTTTTTTCTCTTTGTTACAAGCCGCTAAACCTAAAGTTGCCGCTGCTAGAATAATTAATCCTTTTTTCATTTATTTATTTTGACTTTTTTTTTAAAAATTGATTACACTGATTTACTTTTTGCTCTTCAGACTTCGGACTCAACACTCCCTACTCAACACTCCAAACTCAACTAGCAAGCAACTGTTCTTTATATTCTTCTAAAATTGACTTAAACTCGGCTACAACCTCTGCCAATGGTTTTTCCGCAGCTCCACCAGCGGCATTTCTGTGCCCGCCGCCGTTGAAATATTTTTTGCAGATCTCATTGGCCGGAAAATCGCCTGTAGATCTCACCGATAATTTAATCTTATCCGTGCGCTCTATAATTAAGGCGGCCAACTTAATACCGTTAATAGATAACGCATAATTCACTACCCCTTCGGTATCGCCGGTAGCGCTTTGATATTTTGCAAGCTCCTCTTTGGTAACCGAAATGATAGCTGTATTGTACTCCCTGATCACCTCCAACTTGTTGGATAGGCAATAACCTAAAAAACGGATGCGATTTTCACTGGCATTATCGTAAACCAACTGATGGATTTTCCAATGCTCGGCACCTAAATCAATTAAATCTGCCGCGATGCGATAAACTTCTGATGTGGCAGATGGAAAACGAAAGGACCCTGAATCGGTCATTATTCCCGTATATAAACACGATGCAACATCTTTATTGATGCCGTCAACATCTTGCAATTGGTTCACAATAAAATCGTACACCAACTGTGCAGCTGCACAGGCATTGATATCCCAATGGCGATAATCGTCGAAATCTTCCGGCTCCAAATGATGATCGATCATTACTTTTGTCGCCTTTGCGGCTCTAACGAGTTCACCAAGCTCATTAATGCGGCTCAGGGTGTTAAAATCGAGACAAAAAATAATCGAGGCTTCATCAACCAGTTTAGCGGCCTGTTCCTGTGCTTCGGTAAAAATAATTACATCAGCGTTATTGGGCATCCAGTGCAAAAACGTCGGATAATCGGTCGGCGTAATCACCTTAACATGGTGGCCTTTCTGAATCAAATAGCCGTACAAACCTAACGACGAGCCCATTGCATCGCCATCTGGCTTATGATGGGTTGTTATTACAATTCGTTGTGGAGTAGCCAGTAAGGCTTTTAATTCAGTTAGTGTCAACATATATTTTTTGCGAGGCAAAGCTAAGTAAAAATTAATATTAATGTGCGCTTTTAAACGTTATCCTTTTAATATTCATCAATTAAAACGTATTTTTGCAAAAAAATTGATATCAAAACACAATGAGCACTAACAGAACTTTTACCATGATCAAGCCAGATGCGGTTGCAAACGGCCACATCGGATCGATCATAAATGACATTACTAATGCTGGTTTCAAAATCATCGCATTAAAATATACTAAGCTTACAGAAGAAAGTGCAGGTCAATTTTATGCTGTTCATGCCGAGCGTCCTTTCTATAAAGATTTGGTAAGCTTTATGTCTTCAGGACCTATTGTTGCTGCAATTTTAGAGAAAGAGAATGCAATTGAGGACTTTAGAAAATTAATTGGCGCTACTAATCCTGCAGAAGCTGCAGAAGGTACAATTCGCCAAAAATATGCTAAATCTATTGATGCGAATGCTGTTCACGGATCAGATTCTGACGAGAATGCCGAAATTGAAGGCAACTTCTTTTTTAATGCCGACGAGCGCTTCTAAATTTAGCTGAACTTACTGTTAAAACCTCGATTTTTTCGGGGTTTTATTGTTTTTGGCAATTTCGTATCTTACACACCAAAATAATCAAACAAATTAATCGTTAGCAATAACAATACTCACACCTAAATGAAAAGAATTTTCTTAGCGGCTTGCTTATCCGGATTGGCCGCTGCTTCTTTTGCACAAACCAAAACCGCTGTAAGAAAGCCTGTTGCAAAGAAAACCACCATTACCAAAAAAACTACTACCAGCGCTGCTGTAATGAGCTTAAAGTCGAGTTTAGATTCAACCAGTTATGCTTTCGGAACGTCAATTGGCGCCAGTTTAAAATCAACCGGTCTCTCTACCTTAAATTACGAGGTGCTTTTAAGAGGGCTAAAAGATTCATTTGCGGGTGGCAAAGCCATATTAACGCAGGAGCAAGCTCAACAATGCATAAACGAAGCCATCACCAAAGCATCGGCAGTAAAAAACAAGGCTGAGGCCGAAGCCAATAAAATTAAATATGCACCCATGATAAAAGAAGGACAAACATTTTTAGAAGAGAACAAAAAACGTGCTGGCGTACAAACAACGGCTAGCGGCCTGCAATATGAGGTAATAACAGCAGGAACCGGGGTTAAACCTACGGCTACCGATTCGGTATTGGTACATTATAAGGGTACTTTACTAAACGGAAAACAATTCGACAGCTCTTACGATCGTGGCGAACCGATCAGCTTTCCGCTGAACAGGGTAATTGCCGGTTGGACGGAAGGAGTACAGTTGATGCCAGCGGGTTCAAAATACAGATTTTTTATCCCTTACAATTTAGCCTACGGTGAACGCGGTGCAGGTGCCGATATCCCGCCTTATAGTGCATTAATTTTTGAGGTTGAGCTGCTAAAGGTAAACGGGAAGTAACCAAGCGGCCGGGCAAAGGGTCGGGAGCTACCTGGCAACATCACCTGACCTTCCCAATGCTATTAAGTTAAGGATAAAGCGAAAAAATATTGTCATCCTGAGCATTTCGACTACGCTCAACACAGGCTCAGTCGAAGGACAGATATTTTTCGTTTTATCCTATAGAAAGGGTCTTCGACTCCGCTCAGATCCGATAGCTATCTGATGACAATTGACAAGCTTAACTTAATAGCATCACCTGCCCGTCCGCTCAGGCGGGGGTTGTACACAACCTTCTGTAATCAGAACATGAGACAAATAAGGGTCGTGTAAAACTTTTTTCAACGATTAATGTTAGGTTATACAAATTAACATGATTATGAAAAAAGCATCCCATTTAGCACTAATCGCATTTTTATGCAGTACTTTATCAAGTTGTGAACTTGTTGGAGGTATTTTTAAAGCCGGCGTTTGGTCGGGTATTATTATAGTTGTAGTCGTAGTTGCACTACTCATTTGGATCCTGGCCAAAATATTTGGCGGCGGAAGAGGCTAAGTAAAATCCAACCCTTTGGGGGTTTCTGAACGCAAAATAAATAGGCTGATAAATTAGTTTTTATCAGCCTATTTATTTTAATATTGTAGCGATGAAAATATTTAACCTACAGCCCATCACCGTAACCAAATATATTTTTAACGAAGCGCATTTAGCCGAAAGTCATAACGGTCACAGCTATAGTTCGGGCTTTGAATTTAAGTGCAGCGTGGTCGACTCATTAAAAACAATGGTTATTTCGTTTGATATCCTTTCTACTGTTGGAGGAGTAGAATGGGAGGAAACAATTATCTCTAGCGATGATCCAAATGGCTGGACTGTTGAGCTTCATGGCGTGGAAGTAGAAGAGGACGCGGGCGACATACTTGTTTCGTACAAGAGCTCTTGCCGGTTTAACCTCGAAAACCAAGGCTTAGATGCTGATATTAAATCGATGACCGACTTTTTAGGGGAATATTATTTGCACACCCAAAAATTCCTTAATCAATATGGGTTTGAGTCTTTAGAAGCCCAGGAAGAAGAAATGAGGATGAACTATACCTTAAGGGCTGATGCACTCATCGCCATTGAAAACCTGCGGGGAGCTAACATGTACGAGTTTTGATTTCACAACTGGAGAGGTAACAGCGCATGGCACTAGTTTCGGCGTTTATAACAAAACCATCTCCGTAATTACCTCGCTTCCAGCATGCTCATTCAATTTCTGGATAATCCCCTGTCTAACCATCACCAATTCGTTTTTGATTACTGATGATTCTATTCTGATAAATAGTTTCTTATCGCGGATATAAATTTGTGTAGTGCGGTTGGCAATAGCGGTGCCCATAATTTCGGGCCATAGCGCTAAAATAGAGGTTTCATCAAATTTACGACGTAAACGATACACATCGAGCATTTTGCTAACGGCATCTTTCATGGTTAAATCGTTGGGTTTACGCATTTTTTATTTGTCCTTCCGTTACTTCAAAAAACGTTGCATCAACGTCTATTCTATTAAAAATTGATTTTACTCTTTCAATGCCCGTATCGGTAATAAATATTTGACCGAAATCGTGGTGCGACACCATTTGCATTAGCTTTTGAACGCGGTTGTCGTCTAATTTATCAAAAATATCATCTAACAAAAGAAGCGGTTTAAAGCCTTTATTTTTTGCCAAATAGGCATATTGTGCCAGTTTGAGTGCTATCAAAAACGATTTTTGTTGTCCTTGAGACCCAAATTTTTTAAGTGGCATTTCAGCGATCGAAAATACCAGCTCATCTTTATGTATCCCGGTTGTTGTACGTTCTAAAACCCGGTCTTTTTCTACAGATTTCTTTAGCAAATCCTCGAAGCTGTTCTCGTTTAATTGCGATTGATAGTTGAGTTCTACCCTTTCATTGTTATCCGTAAGGTAGATATAATATTGGTTAAACAGCAAAATAAACTCATCCATAAAGGCCTTGCGTGTGGCAAAGATCTTATTGCCGGCCGTTACCAACTGCTCATCCAAAATCTCGAGCAAAGTAGGGTCGTATCTTTTCGTAATTGCAATTTGCTTTAAAAGTGCATTTCTGTTTGCAAGCACGCGGTTGTAGGTAATCAGCTGATCGAGATAATGCGAATCGGTTTGCGAAATTACGTTATCTATAAACTTTCTGCGCTCTTCGCTGCCTTCCATAATCAGGTTGACATCGTATGGAGAAACCATGACCACAGGAAACAAACCGATATGATCAGCGAGTTTTTCGTATTCTTTTTTATTGCGCTTAAATTGTTTTTTCTGGTTGCGTTTTACGCCGCAGCTAACCTTTTCGTTCTTTTTACTCCGGTCGAAATCGCCCTGAATCATGAACACGTCCTCACCGCTTTTTATCTGCTGCCCGTCAATCGGGTTAAAATAACTTTTGCATAAACACAGGTAGTGAATGGCATCGAGCATGTTGGTTTTGCCCGATCCGTTATTACCTGTAAAAACATTCACGGTTTCAGAGAAGTGAACATCAGCATCGCTATAATTTTTGAAATTTAAAAGGGTGACGTTTTTTAACCACATAAATATGTCACAAATTTACCCTTTTTTACCCGCTAAATATCGAATGTTAAAAATAATCGTTGATAAGATTTAAAAAAATTGTACTTTCATTGCGAAGGAAAATGGTATGGTTGCACAAAAAATGTTAGAGGGTAACGTTCTTTGGTCATTTGATCATGAGCTTACCGAAAGTAGAAGCTTAAGCTGGTATAAAAAACTTGCGGGGTTATTTTCGTTTCTAAAGCCCAATCACAGGCACGAGGGAAGCATTTTGCTGGCATCGAACGGTATCTTTATTACCGGCGATGAACAATTGGAAGTTCCCATTTCGCACATCGAAGAGGTTTACATGGGTTTCGACGAACTGTTTCCCGCCTCATCGGTAAAAAACCTGGGCTTATTCTGGCAACCACTCCGCATTAAATCAACAATCAGTCGCACCGAAAGTCAAACCATTTACCTCATCATTAACCATTCGGGCATTTTTAGCGATAACCAAACCTGGTTTAATGCACTCATCAGTCTATTACGAAGATAGCAAATATGTTTTGGTTAGCCTGTTGGCTAATTCATTAATGATTAATCAAATACTTCAAAATAAAGGTTGATACTTTGATTGAAAAATGTATTTTTGCAATCTTAATTTTTTAAACAAACATGTCTAAAACAGATAACCAGACAATTCAACCCGTTAAAAAAGGTTCTTTCTTACAGGAAAATAACAAGAGCTTACTGTTCATTGCAGGTGCTGTAGTTTTATTAATCTTAGTATATCTTTGGTACCAAGGTGTTTATTTAAAAGGCCGTGCCGAAGAAGCTGCAAGCAAAATGTTTAAGGCAGAGCAATATATCGGCGTAGATTCTTTATCGAACAAAGCCGTTAAGGGCGAAAGTGGCTACCCAGGTTTGGAGCAGATTGCTGAAGAATACGACAATACAAAATCGGCTAATCTTGCCAACTTATATTTAGGAGGTATTTATTTGCGCAAAGGCG
The DNA here is from genome assembly GCF_015679185.1 of Pedobacter endophyticus. Lineage (NCBI taxonomy): Bacteria > Pseudomonadati > Bacteroidota > Sphingobacteriia > Sphingobacteriales > Sphingobacteriaceae > Pedobacter > Pedobacter endophyticus. The sequence goes on along the minus strand of NZ_CP064939.1, from coordinate 4,181,231 downwards.
AATACAAACAAGCGGTTGAGGCGTTAAGCAAATATAGCGCTACTGGCAGCCCGGTTGCAGATCCCTTGGCTTTAGGCTTATTGGGAGATGCTTACAGCGAATTGAAAGATTACAAACAAGCGGCAACTTATTACAAAAAAGCATCAGATAAGGCAAGCAAATTTACTTCGCCGATGTTTTTGAAAAAATTGGGCCTGGTTAACGAAAACCTAAAGGATTTTAGTAGCGCCGTTGATGCTTATACCAAAATCAAAACACAATACCCTGAAAGTGCTGAAGCGCAATTGATAGACGCTTATATTGCCAGAGCACAACAACAAGTTAAATAAACAAAACTCATTATAATTTTAAAAAGACCATCGAACGATGGTCTTTTTTTATGGCCGTTAGTCGGGATTAAAAATCAAAATCTAGATAGGTCAAGATTGCAAATCTCGACCAGCGTGGCGGTTATGATCCGTTCTCCGTCATTGCGAATCCTGATTTTTCCAGCGGGGAGACAAATCTGTTGACTAAGTACTAATGCCAGTTGGATTAAAAATCAAAATCTCGACCAGCGTGCCGGTTATTACCCGTTCTCCGTCATTCTAACCGGAGCTTTTTTAGCGAAAGGAGAAATCTGTTAGCTAAGCACTAGTAAATGTATGTTAAAGAGCCATATCTCCCTATAAAAATCGGGATTCGATCTAACGGGTGGTTATGGTCGGGGTTAACCGTTCCCAGTCATTTACATGTTGAGTTTTAAACAAATCCCTATCCTTAAGCTTATTTTCCATAATTTAGCAAATTCACATTGCCCACATACATGACTGATATTATCCACTTATTGCCCGATGCCGTTGCCAATCAAATTGCTGCCGGAGAAGTTGTACAACGACCGGCCTCTGCAGTTAAGGAATTGCTCGAAAACTCGATCGATGCCGGTGCGGATAAGATTCAGTTGGTAATTAAAGATGCGGGAAAGGCGCTGATTCAGATTATCGATAATGGCTGTGGAATGAGCGTAACCGACGCCCGAATGTGCTTTGAGCGCCACGCTACTTCGAAAGTTAAAAAAGCAGAAGATCTTTTTGCGATCCGCACAATGGGCTTTCGCGGCGAGGCCATGGCCTCCATAGCTGCAATTGCACAGGTGGAGATGAAAACCCGCAGGCACGAAGACGAAATTGGTACGTGTATCTCGATCGAGGGCGCTGTTGTTACCAAACAAGAACCTGTTGCCACCCCCGCGGGTACGCAAATTGCCATAAAAAACTTATTTTTCAATACCCCTGCCCGTCGCAATTTTTTAAAGAGCAATCCCGTTGAGATGCGTCATATTATCGATGAATTTCAACGCGTCGCCCTTGCGCATCCGGCGGTATTTTTCAGTTTGCACCACGATGGAACGGAGATTTTCAACCTGCCAAAAGGGAACTTAAAACAACGTATTGTGCATCTCTTCGGCAATAATTACAACGAACGCCTCGTTCCGGTTGAAGAAGAAACTACCATTATCAACCTTAAAGGTTACATTGGCAAGCCCGCTTTCGCCAAAAAAACGCGTGGCGAACAGTTCTTTTTCGTAAATAACAGGTTTATTAAAGATCCTTACTTAAACCACGCGGTAAGCTCGGCTTTCGACGATCTTCTTCCAGACGACAGTTACCCGCTGTACGTTTTGTTTATTGAGATCGACCCTTCAAAAATCGACGTGAATGTTCATCCGACCAAAACGGAGATTAAATACCTTGATGAAAAATCGATATATGCCATCTTAAAATCGGCAGTAAAACGCTCTATTGGCCGGTACAACATTTCGCCAACCCTGGATTTTGATCAGGAAACAGGCTTTAGCAATATGATTACCCAAAAAGCGGTTGAGGATATTGTTCCGCCGAGTATCAATTTCAATCCCGATTTTAATCCTTTTGCAACCGACAACAGCGGCGCTTCGGGCTATTCATCATCGCCAAGAAATTATGAGGCAAAACCAAGCGCCAAAAACTGGGGTTCGTTATATGAAATTGTAGAGCAACCCGTTGTAGAACAAGCTTCGTTTTATACCGAAGAGCCAATTGAAACCAAACAGAAGCAATACATGCAACTGCACAATCGCTATATTGTTTCGCAAATCAAATCGGGATTAATGGTTATCGATCAACAAATGGCACACGAACGCATCCTTTATGAACGTTTCCTCGTACATTTAGATGATCGCAAGGGCGCTTCGCAACAGAGCTTGTTTCCGCAGACGATTACCCTGAACGCCAACGATTTTGAATTGGCAAAAAGTTTATTGGACGATATAAAAAGTTTGGGTTTTGATGTACGCGAATTTGGCAAAAACACGTTGGTAGTTGAAGGAGTCCCCGTAGATTTGGGCACCAGCAACATTAACGAAACGCAGTTATTTGAGCAATTAATCGAAGGTTTTAAAAACTCTCAACAAGAATTAAAGTTAACAAAAAGAGATAGCCTGGCGAGAACATTGGCCAAGAACAGCGCCATAAAAGCAGGCACAGCCTTGGGCCAGGAAGAGATGAACACCTTAATTGATGAACTTTTCGCCTGCAAAACGCCTAACTTTGGTGTAAACGGAAAACCAGTAATACAAACTATAACCCTGGGCGAGCTGGATAAGAAGTTTGAAAAGGGATAGTTGGGAGTTGGGAGTTTTGAGGGCGGAGTTAGGAGTTGAGAGTCAGAGAGACGAAAGATTGAGGGTGGAAAAGCTGAAAGACGAAAGCTAGAGACTGAAGACTAAAGCTAAAAGATTAGCCTATTTTCTAGCCCTTCATAGCAATGCTGAATGCCTTAATGAAACATCCCGCAAGGGAAACAGTAAAAATATTAAAAATAAATGAACAACATATATATACCACCAGTAGTTAAAAACCTACTGATTATCAATATCTTATTTTTCATCGGAACATTGGCGCTGAATCCAAACAACACCTACCCGCTTGTACAATGGTTTGCGGTATACTATTTCGATTCGCCCGACTTTAGAATTTGGCAGCCCATTACCTATATGTTTATGCATAGCCCGGTAAATTACTTCCATATTATTTTTAATATGTTTGCCCTATACAGCTTCGGTAGCATTTTAGAACAACGTTGGGGAGGAAAAAAATTCATCATATTTTACTTTATTACCGGTCTTGGGGCTTTGGCGCTGCAATGGGCTGTGCAATCGTACGAAATCTATTCAACGGTCGGTCACTTCATTCAGGATATATCTACTTATTCAGCAAAAAGTAAAGAAGAATTTAACTTATTAGGCGATATATATTATGGCCCCATGTTAGGTGCATCTGGCGCCATTTTTGGCCTATTGGTAGCGTTTGGCATGCTTTACCCTAATGCAGAACTGATGATCTTATTCATTCCCGTTCCTGTAAAAGCTAAATATATCATTCCGATTTATATAGTTATTGAATTAGTTTCAGGTGTAGCCCAGGTTGCTGGCGATTCTGTTGCACATTATGCCCATTTAGGCGGCGCTATTATTGGATTTATATTGGTTAAAATTTGGAAAGATAGAAAAGACAATTTTTATACACTTTATGAATAATACTTTTAAAGAATTAAAATTCAAGATATTTCGATCTGGCAACCCTTTGTTTTTTTACATTGGGATAAACGTTATTATTTTTCTAATAACCGCAATTATTGGTGTCTTCATCTTTCTGGGCAATTCGGCTTTAAATCTCGACTGGTTTCTACGTCAATATATCGGCCTGCCTGCCAGCTTTACCCGGCTACCCGAAAGGTTTTATACCATTTTTACCTACATGTTTTTTCACGATGGAATTTTTCACATCCTGTTTAACATGTTGGGCCTCTATTGGTTTGGCAGTATCTTTATGAACTTCTTAAATAACCGACAGTTTCATTTTGTGTATTTAACCGGAGGCATAGCCGGTGGCTTATTTGCTATTTTGGCGTTGAATATATTTCCGGTTTTTGCGAGCAGTTTAATTGCTACAACCATAATTGGTGCATCGGCAGCCGTAATGGCCATAATTTTTGCAGCCGCAACGCTGGTACCGAACTACACAATTATGCTCTTGTTTATTGGTGAAGTTAAAATTAAATGGATAGCCATCATCTATTTTATCCTCGATTTTATAGCGATAGGTTCAGTAAATGCCGGTGGAAGTTTAGCGCATATTGGCGGTGCCCTGTTGGGGTTTGTATTTATAAAAAGCCTGCAAAACGGTAACGATTGGAGCAAAATTTTCGTACGCAAGCCAAAATTACGTGTGGTTAAAAATGAAAAGCCGCCAGTTAAAAAAAGTGAGTTCAAAGGTGGCGTTTCGCAACAGGAAATTGACGAGATTCTCGATAAAATCTCCACATCAGGGTACGATAAACTAACCGCTTCAGAAAAGGAAAAGTTATTTAAGGCGAGCAAGGATTAATGGCAAAACAAAAAAAATATAGTTTCTTCGATAAGCTATTAATGCCTGTTGCAATGCTCGTGGCCATATTTTTGGTATGCGGAATTTTGGCAGGTAGTATGGACCCGCGAGACCATGCCATCATCGCGTTTTTCGGCCTTGCTTATCCTTTTGTTTTGCTCATCAACATCCTCTTTATTGTGTGGTGGCTCATTCGCAAAAAGTATCTGTTTGCTATTGCTACCATTGTTATCATCGCCATTGGCTTTAAAACGCTAAAGGCTACGTTCGCAATCGGTGGCGACACCGGGGGCAAAGAAAAGCCAGAGGGCAGCATCAGAATGATGACCTATAACGTTCATAACTTTAAGCTTTACGGAGGCGATAACGATGAGTCGGTTAAAGCGCAAATGCTGCAGGTGGTTAAAGATCAAAACCCAGATGTAATCTGCTTTCAGGAGTTTTACACCCGCTACACGGGCAAGTTCGATACCATCGATAGCTTAAAAGCGCTTTTAAACACCCGGTTTTACTATTTTGTGCCCACCAATAAAAACGAGTACGAAGCAATCGGACTGGCCATATTTTCCAAATACCCCATTAAAGGAAGCGGCAAAATTCCTTTTATTGAGGGTGTTCCGGGAAACATGAGCATTTATACCGACTTAAAGGTTCAGGGCAAAACCTTAAGAATTTATAATGTCCATTTTCAGTCGATCTCTTTTGAGAAACAAGACTATGATTATCTTGATAAAGTTAAGAAGATGGACACCGACCTGCAGCCTTCGAAACGGATTTTAAGAATGCTTAAAAGTGCTTTTTTAAAGCGAAGCAGTCAGGTAGATATTATGAAAAAGGAAATGGCAACGTGTAAAACGCCTTATTTAATTGCCGGCGATTTTAACGATACCCCTGCATCGTACGTGGTAACCCAAATTACCGCGGGCTTAAATAACAGCTTCATAAAAAAAGGGTCGGGCCTTGGCAAAACCTATAACGGTAAATTCCCAAATTTTCAAATTGATTATATCGCCACCTCAAAAGAACTGGAAGTACTGAATTACAAAATCACCGAAGCTAAATTGTCTGATCATTTTCCGGTTCGGAGCGATTTAAAGTTCATTCGGTAAATAAGACTGAAGATGAAAGCGGAAAGACCAAAGTGGAAGGAATGAGCAAAACAGCTTAACTGTACTAACGCTTTTTAGGTGGTAATTATCTAATTGCCTCAGCTCGATTAATATTTTAATAAAAAAGCATGTTAACCGTATGTTCAAGTCATGTCGTCATGCTGTCCCGAATAACGTAAAAAGGACGTTTTATTAAAGGAACTCAGGTCAATAGTCTTAAAATATTTCCCCATTTCTTACCATACATCAATAAATGGTATTACCGAAATATCCATCTTTGTATCTATAAAGAAAGAAACAACATTATGAGTTTAATAGATGCACTGAACTGGCGTTATGCCGTTAAAAAAATGAACGGTCAGCCGGTAGAACAAGAGAAAGTTGATCAGATTATTCAAGCAGCTTTGTTGGCTCCAACATCATCTGGCCTACAGCCATTCAGGGTTGTTGTGGTAACCAATCAAGAATTAAAAGAAAAGATTGCTCCAATTGCTTTCGGGCAATCGCAGATTATAGATTCTTCACACCTTTTGATTTTTGCAGCTCAGGAAAATTATACCGAAGAAGGAATTGACGCTATTTTCGATAGAATGAATAGCGAGCGTGGCTTACCTTTAAATGGAACAGACGCCTATAAAGCGCAGTTAAAAGGAATGGTTTTATCCAGATCAGCAGAAGAAAACTTCAATCATGCTGCTCGTCAGGCTTATATCGGTTTCGGTATCGCCATTGCTCAGGCAGCCGTTTTAAAGGTAGATGCAACACCAATGGAAGGCTTTAATGGCCCTGATTTAGATAAACTTTTGGGATTAGATACAAAAGGATTAAAAAGCGTAACTTTATTACCATTGGGCAACAGAGACGAATCTGCAGACTGGTTGGCAAACCTTAAAAAGGTTCGTACGCCATTAAATGAATTCGTAATCGAATTTAAGTAAGAAATTCACGTCCTGATTACATACACTGCGAGCCGCTAAATCAGCGGCTCGTTTTTTTTTTGAACATTCTGAAACATGGCCGTCAGTTGAAGCTCAATGTGGATTAGTTAAGCGGCTGTCGTCATTCCCGCACAGGCGGGAACCCTAAAGCGAGCGCATTAGCGTTAAGATTCCCAATTTAATTGGGAATGACGACCGTTCATGGTTGCGATAATCGTTTTCTAACCCAATTTAACGGCTATATATCAACTAATTGCCAAATAACGTCAATAGAAGCATCGAATAACTTTTTTATAAGAAAAACAATCACATCTGTCCTTCGACTCCGCTCAGGATGACAATGCTCATTGCCGTTGACTTCAGTCAACGGTTATAGGCTATGCCTCATTTTATGTAAAAAAATGTTAAACATCACATCTGTTTAGGCGCTCTATTTTTAATTGGATATATTTACAGTCTGAGCCATTAATTTCGCATAAATGAAGATTTTTAGAACAACGCTTATTATATTTTCAATTCTATCAACAATACACCTTTCTTCGTCGGCACAAACCGATACAGTAAGCATTAACACCATCATTGCCAAAACCAATAAGGTGTTAAATGATTTCCCTGCCGAAAAAATTTACTTACACTTCGATAAACCCTATTATGCAGTTGCCGACACCGTTTGGTTTAAGGCTTATGTTACCGAAAATCAGAACTTTTTATCGGGGCTGAGCAAAATCATTTATGTTGATGTAATCAATCAAAACGACTCGTTGATACAAACTTTAAAGCTTCCGGTTACAGGCGGTCTGGCCAACGGGAACTTTCCGCTCGATCAGGTCAACTACAAACAAGGCAATTATCACATCCGTGCCTACACCATGTGGATGTTGAACATGGCGGACCCAGCGTTTTTTAACAAAACCTTTTATGTAGGCGAAGCCATTGATAAAGAAGTTAAAACCCACATTACCTACAAAAATACCTCGACGGATAAATTAGAAAAAATTGATGCCCGTGTGCAGTTTAAAGATGCCAATAACAAGCCTTATGCCAATAAAAACGTAAGCTGGCAGGTGGTAACCAGTTATACGGTTATCGAAAAAGGCCGTGGAACAACCGATGCCAATGGCTACTTAACCATTGCTTTAAGTCATGCACAAAAGGCGGAATATCAGCTCCAAAAAGGCCAGTTGATTACAAGCATAAATACCACCGAAAAAGATGTGGCTACCAGCAGTTTTCAGCTTAAGAACGCAATAATTAGTAAAGACTTTCAGTTTTTTCCGGAGGGGGGAAACCTTATTGCCGGCTTGAATACAAAAATTGCGTTTAAAGCGGTAAAAAGCGATGGACTGGGCATTAGCTCCAAAGGTATTGTAACGGATAACGATGGCAAGCAGGTAGCAACATTTACCGCCCAGCACCTGGGTATGGGGAGCTTTAATTTGTTGGCCGAGGCAGGCAAAACCTACAAGGCCGCGGTAACTTATGCCGATGGAACTACCCAAAGCTATAACCTGCCAGCCGTTGCCCCTAACGGGATTACGCTAACCGTTGATAACACCGGTGCAGATAACATTGCCATTAAAATACAGGCTAATGATGCTTTCTTTACCGAAAATCAGGGCAAAAAATTCTATGTAATTGCACAAAGCAAAGGTGTTATTTGTTACGGCGCTCAAACGGCGCTTTCCAACAAAGAATATCTTACATCGGTTTTGAAATCTAAATTCCCGAATGGAATTGCGCAGCTCACCTTATTTAACGAACAAGGAAAGCCATTGAGTGAGCGCCTGGTTTTCGTTCAGCATAAAGACAATATGGTAGTTACGCTTTCGAGCCCGGCAACAACTTATGGAATTAAGAAAAAGGTAAAAATTAATGTTGCTGCAAAAAAAGACGGTGCGCCAGTAGAGGGAAATTTTTCTGTTGCCGTAGTTGATGAAACCAAAGTTCCATCGAGCGAAGATGCCACAAGTACCATTTTAACAGGTCTTTTACTCAGCAGCGATGTAAAGGGCTACATTGAAAAGGCAAATTATTATTTCAACGCACCCGATGCCAAGAAAAATGCCGATCTTGATGTGCTTTTACTCACTCAAGGTTACCGCAGCTTCAACTACACCGATATTATCGCAGGCAAATTGCCCAAAATCGATTTCTTACCCGAGCAAGGGATAGAGCTTTCGGGTATTTTAAGAATGAACAATGGCATTCCGGTGCGAAAAGGACAACTATTGCTCACCATCCCAGATAAGCGCTTTAATTTAGAGGGGACAACCGATCCAGTAGGGAATTTTAGGTTTAAAAATCTTGTTTTTAACGATTCGTCGAAAGTTACCATTACCGCGAAATACAACCCGAATTATAGAAGCATGACTTTGCAAATGAACGGGTCGCCGGTACCGAGTTTAACACGAAATTTTAGCGCTGCCGAGGAGGTTTTGAACATCGATAGTACCTTAACCACTTACCTGGCCAACAGTAAAAGGCAATACGCCTATTTACACACCTTGAAGGATGTAAACATTCAGGCTACCGCAACGCCAAAAGTTAGCCATAAAGATTATCCGGCATTATCGGGATTAAGCCAAATTGCCGATCACGAGGTTTCCGGCGATCGTTTAAAGGGCTGTGGATTGCTGATTAACTGTTTACAGGGCATGCTTGCAGGCGTAACTTTTGCCGATGGTAATTTTTATGTGAGCAGAGATTATAACGCCGGCAACAGAACACCAATGGGGATTTTTATCAACGGGATGAACGTTGATGTAAATCAGATTAATACCATTGATGTGAACATGCTCGAATCGATAGAAATCTTTTTAAGAGACGATCTTGGCCTGGTAAACCGGACGAATAACGTTAACGGGGTGTTGGTTTTTAATCAAAAGAAAATGCCGAAAGGACAAAAAATATCGAAGGCACAATTAATGGATTTGCTGCCAAAATATTACGAATTGACATTTTCTCCGGGCGGCTACGATAAAGAAAGGCAGTTTTACTCACCCAAATATGAAACCCCAACGAGCATGAATCGCAATGATTTGAGAACCACCATTTACTGGAATCCAAAAATTGTTACCGATGCTACAGGAAACGCTTCATTCGAGTTTTACAATGCCGATGGTAAAGGGCAATACAAAGTTACCATCGAAGGAATTGACGCCAACGGTAACCTTGGCAGATCGATTTTCAAATATACAGTGAAGTAATTCTGATCCCAGATCGGACAGGATTTGAAGAAGTCGAGTTTTTTAGAAACTTGACTTCTTTGTTCGCTAAATTAAGCTGCTTATTCTACCTCATGAGGTAGCTTGTCTCCTTTTAAGCCCGCCACAATATTTTCGGCAATCAGCTCGGCCATTGCTGCACGCGTTTCTACCGTTGCAGAGCCAATGTGCGGCAAAACGGCAACGTTTTCCATGCTTAAGAGTGGATTATCCTTATCCATAGGCTCCGGATTAGTTACATCTAATCCCGCTCCCCAAATCGTACCGTCTTTCAAGGCTTCAATCAGATCAGCTTCGTTATGTATTGCACCCCTTGCCGTGTTTACAAAAATAGCGGTTGGCTTCATCTGCTTGAAAACCGCAGCTGAGAATTTTCCCTCGGTTTCTGATGTTAATGCGGTGTGTACAGAAAGCACATCACTTTCTGCAAGTAACTCTTCAAACGACACATATTTGGCCTCGAGCTCTTTCTCAGCTTCCTCGTTACGCGATCGGTTATGATAAATTACCTTCATTCCGTAAGCGGCAACACACTTTTTGGCCAGCTCCGAACCAATTTTGCCCATACCGAAAACGCCAAGCGTTTTATCATTTAACTCTATGCCCAGTTCGGGCGTAGGCTCATAATTTTTCCAGTCGCCGCTAATAATTTTTTTGTGCAGGTAAAACGCCTTTCTCGAAACCGCAAGCATCAGCAAAAACGCAGTGTCGGCGGTTGCAGCGCTTAATACCCCGGGCGTGTTGCCAATTTTGATCCCCAGTTTTTTTGCTTCACCAACATCTACCTGATCAAAACCTACCGAATGAAGCGCGATAACCTTTAAATGTTTACAAGCGTTTAAAAATTCAGCGTTCAATTTGTTCGGGCCTACACTAACAAGTCCGTCAACATCTTTGCAGGCTTCAATCAGCTCTTCCGCGGTAATTTGTCTGTCTTCATTCCATTGCGTAAACGAAATGTTGTTTTCTTCCAATTGTTTTAATCCAATCGAAGCAATATTGCCACTTATAAATACTTTCATGTTTAATTAACAGTAAAAAGTTGAAGGTGTTTTTTATAAATAAAGAATGGATTGTACCGACGATGTGTTTGTTATTGGAGGCTATCTCAAAAAGCAAAACGACACCATAAGCTCAGAATTTATTTGGCGCCTTAAACCTCTCCCTTTTAATGCCGGTGGTTTTTGCTCTGTCTGTACATCCCTTCCGAAGAAGTCGGAAGGGAAAGCAAAGGCATTGTTTTTAACCCAAACGTTGATAGGGAGAGGTTATCAAACGCAAGGCGAATCCGATAGCTATCGGATTTAATTTGGAGACAGCCTCTATGCAGACAACATTTTGTAGACCTATTGATCTACAAATTGCCCTACTTTACCGTTGCCGTTATTTTTTGGTAGGTGTTAGCACTGAAATACCCCAGCGCATTATTGGAAATGTTAGAGGTTGGGTTTGCTGGCGTTGTGCCCTGATTTGGCCCTCTACCCGCCTGACCACTTAAAGCATACCAATAATCGAAAATATTGCTATCAATGCTTTCCATTTCAACAGCTACCTTGTCTCCGCTTACCAGATCATCTTCATCGTCGTCATCACTGCCGCTATCAAAAAACAGTTGAATGCGCAACTTATTGCCATTCGTAAGTCGATCGTTATTTACGTAAATGCCTTTTGAATTTATCCCGTTTTTGTTCAGGGTGAAGCGGTAAAAATTGGCTTCATCTTCGGGGTCTACTAAATATGCGGCAGTTGTTTTAACTTCGTTACCAAAGAATGAGTTGTTAATAATACCAATCGAATCGATTTTAACGAAGTTGGGCATTTTTGAACTGGCTGTGTAGTTTTTACCTTCTGCCGCAACGTTCATGGTATAGGTAACGCCGTACACCCCTTTCATCCTGCTGGTATAAACACCCGGCGATGTTTCGGTAAAAATGTATTTAACACCTTTACTGTCAGTAACTTTTACTGCAGCGCCCGAAACTGCCGGAAACACACTCGCCTCGGTGTAGCCCACACTTTTTGTGATCTTGATTTGTTGATCGGCTAAACGATCATTAATTTTCCCCTCAATAACGATTTGCGCAGCGGCGTTTTCGGTATCGATGCTGATGATTTTCTTACACCCCAAAAACGAAAGTGCAAAAAGTGCGATGTATACTATTTTTTTCATCGTTAAAATTTAAAGTTCCAGGTAACTGAAGGAATAAGTCCAAAAAGCGAGGTTTGCTCTGCCACCGTTTTAGTCGGGTCGTTCGGGTCATCAATAAACTCAATGGAATACGGGTTTTTTCGAGCAAGGGCATTGTACACTCCAAAGTTCCAGCTCGAATGATATTTACCCCGGTTTTTCCCCTCAAGTGTAGCGCTTAAATCCAACCGCATGTTATAAGGCATTCTGCCCGCATTACGCTGGGTGTAATAGTACGCGGTTTGTCCGCCAATGCCATATTTTCCTGCCGGAAACGTTACCGCGTTGCCCGTGCTGTAAATGAAGCTCGATGAAAACGTCCACCGTTTATTCAAATTGTAGATTCCAACAACCGAAACATCGTGGGTACGATCTTGCCTCGAAGGGAAATAATTGCCGTTGTTCAGTTGCGCAAACTTCCGTTCCGTTCGCGATAAGGTATAGCCGACCCAACCATTTAGCCTGCCAAATTTTTTCTTGAAGAACAGTTCCATGCCATAGGCCCGGCCAACGCCGTAAAGCAATTCCGATTCTACATTTGAGTTGGCCAATAGCTGGGCCGCGTTTTTATAGTCGATTTGATTTTGCAGCCATTTGTAGTAAATCTCGCCAGAAAATTCGTAATTGTTTTCCTTCAGGTTCTTAAAATACCCAATTGCAATTTGATCGGCAATTTCTGGCTTAATGTTATTGCTGCTAAGCACGTACTGATCGGTTGGCGAACTGGAGGTAGCATTGGTTAAAATATGGATATTTTGCGTATTTCTGTTGTACGATGCCTTGATGGAATTTTCATCGTTAAAGAGGTAGCTTACCGAGAAACGCGGCTCGAGGTTCAGATAAGTTTTATAAAATTTCCCACTGCCTACACTTTCTGTCGAAGTTGTGTTTCCTGCCGCATCATAAGTACTAAAATTACCCGGCCCCATTAACGAAAAGGCCGCTAATCGAACCCCATACAGCAAGTTGAGCTTTTCGTTTACCGCCCACTCGTCAGAAATATAAGCTGCAGATTCTAGTCCGTACCGTTTTTCCTGCGTGAGCGGATTCACCTGCGACTCCTGGTTGGTTGTAATGGCAATTGGCGAAATGCGATGCTGTGTTGCGTTAAGGCCAAACCTCAAAATGTGCTTATTGCTGAAATATTGAAAATCTTCTTTTAAATTGAAATCGCGAACCAACGATGTGGCTTTAAACTTTGTCGCATCACTTAGCAGCCGAACAGTATAATTGTAGTTGTTATAAATTAGCGATGTATTGGAAAATAACCTGTCGTTAAAAATGTGGTTTAACCTGATCGTTGTGGTTACATTTCCCCAGTTATTTTCAAACAGATCTTTCACGCCGATATTGTCCTTGCCAAAATAGCCCGAAATATAAATGGTGTTTTTATCATCGATCTTATAATTCGCCTTGGCGTTGATATCATAAAAGTTCAAAGTACTGCCATTGATCGATGAATCAGGCGAAGCCCTTAAAAACAAGTCGATATACGTTCGCCTAAAGCTGACCATAAAAGAGCCACGATCTTTTACAATTGGTCCTTCGGCCTTAAAACGTGAGGCAATTAAGCCAATACCGCCTTGAAACTGATATTCTTTGTTATTGCCGTCGTCCATTTTAACATCCAAAACCGACGATAAACGACCACCGTACTGCGCTGGCATTCCGCCTTTATAGAGGCTAACATCTTTGATGGCATCGGCATTGAAAGTAGAAAAGAAACCCAGTAAGTGTGATGAATTATAAACTACCGCTTCATCAAGTAAGATCAGGTTCTGATCGGCTGCTCCGCCCCGAACATAAAAGCCAGTATTGCCCTCTCCTCCCGATTTTACACCGGGAAGCAATTGAATGGTTTTGAGCACATCTTTTTCGCCCAGCAAAACAGGAATGCTATTTAAAGATTGCATATCCACCTTTTCCAGACCCATTTGTGCACTTTTAACGTTCTCGTTTTTTCGGTTACTGGCACTTACCGTTACTTCTGCCAAATCGTTCGCCGCCCTAAGCTCCGTGTTCAGTTTTAAATCCTTATCTAAATTAATTGTTTTGCTCGTTGTTGCATAACCAGTGTAACTTATGGCCACGGTGTAGCTACCGGCGGGTTGAGTAAGCGCAAAATAGCCGTAAGCATTGGTTAAACCTGCCGCTGTAGTGGCGCCTGTAATGCGAACCGTTGCCCCAATGAGTGTTTCGCCGGTACTTGCGTCTCTCACCGTTCCGCTTAGCGTGAACTTGTTTTGTGCAAAAACAGAAAAATGGAATACAATAAGGAAGAGTACGGCTAAATAATTTTTGTTGGGCATACTTGCTCGATCTGATTTTTGTAAATGGAATCAAATGTACGAATTACCATCTTAGTTATTTACGCTCAGCAGGATAAATGCCAATATGATGCGATCTTAACAGATATGCACTTGCCTCGTTTTTAGTAGCCTGTTTAAATGAAATCAGTTTAGAGGATTCTTTGGGCATATGACAATCGATGCAATTGGCGGCCAAAACGCCTCTGGATAGGGTTTCTTCACTGTGATTGGTTGTTTTATGACAGTTTATACAACGTTGCGAATATATCGCCAGGTTGCCTTTTATATTTTCGTGCGTATTGTGGCACGATTGGCAAGTCATGTTATTGCTTTTTATGTAGCAGTTGCTCCCTGTTAGCATGGTGGTTTGGTTGCCATGAACATCGGGCTTGCCGCCTCCGAAGCCAACAAAATCCTGCACGTAATATTTGTCAATGTCATCGCCCGGCTTAAACTCAAAAACAGATTTTTGCGCCATTAGCGTATTGCCCGAATGGCAAACTCCGCAGGCATCCATTTTCTGCTTCCTGCTTAGCGTTTTAAAAATGGTAATGTATTTAGCTGTTTTTTCTTCCGGGTTTTCGGTATGAAAAACAACGTGTTGTTTTGCCGGGCCATGGCAACGTTCGCAATCGATACCATAAATTATCGAGCCCTGCTTCATCTCCTCATTCATAGAAAATGTCGACTCGTGCTTGAGTTCCTTTTCTACAAACGAACCGTGGCACTCTAAACAGCGACTTGTAATGCCGCGATCGTAATAAAACATGTGTGCCGGAAAGCCAGGGCTGATTGCCCAATTGTTAATGGCCGCAAAATAAGATAGCGGGAGCTCATATAGCTTTTTGCCTCGCCAATAGGCGTAAGTGTAAGCCTTTTCGCCCGAACCGAACTGCATATCGAATCGTTCGGCCCTAACAGCCACGCCATCTTTATAGGCTACCTGATAAAAACCTCCCTTTCGTTTTTCAACAACAACTTTTTCGTTGGCATTGAGCGAAAATGAATTAGAATCTGGAGGAAAAACACCCGTTAAATCGCTGTCGTTCACTTTCTGCGAAGTTAATCCGTGTGGGCTGTGCGCATAATCGGCTGATAGTGATTGATGGCACGTTTTACAGCTTGCTGCTCCTGCATAAGCCTCGCCCCGAATATCGTCTGGCAGTTTATCAGCCGCAGTCATACACCTCGATAGGATGACTATTACAGCAGAGAATGCGCCTAAAATTAGGAGAATGCGTTTTGGGCCTTTCAAAATAGGGATTTGGTTAGCTTTTTAAAACTTGAAGATAGCCAAAATCCCTAAAAGATTAAGATTTATTTAATGAGGTATTTTTCAACGGCTTTTCGCCAAATTGCATAACCATCGGCATTCATGTGCAGCATATCTTTCACAAATAACTCTGGTCTTAGTTTTCCATCTTTGGTTAACATTAACGGATAAATGTCTACAAAAGTTGTATTGGCATCGCCAGCTAAAAATTTCTGAATTAATGCGTTCGAGGCTTCTGCTTTTTCCCTGAACTTCTCCCTGCTCGGGCTTGGTTTCATAGCGATATAAACAATGGGGACGTTTGGCAATTTCGCCCTGATGGCCTTAAACAAAACCTTTGTTCTGTTCAGAACCGTATCGGGTGTAACGTCTTCGTTCGGTAAATCGTTTTCGCCCACATAAAGCACAATTTGCTTGGGTTGGTACGGAAATACAATATCGTTTAAGTAAAAAGTAATGTCGTTAATTACCGCTCCGCCGACGCCTCGGTTTAGTGCATTATATTTTGCGAAAACCTGGGTAAGATCGTCCCATTTTCTTATCGAGGAACTTCCAACGAAGAGCACAGGACTAACCGGCGGCTTATACATCCGGTCGTACTTTTTTATGGTTTGCACGTCATCCCAAAACGGTGGATTTTTTTGAGCAAAAGAAGTTAGAATAAATAAATGAAGAATGAGGATGGTTAGAAATGACTTTTTCATTTTTTGATTTTAATTGAGCGTTCAATATACCAATATATAGGAAAATTAGCGCATGAAAAATTAAAACGCCCGAAGCCGGCGAGCATTTTGTAATTATAAAAAAAAGAAAACCAACAATTTAAGGCTTTTTTATTCCTAATTTGTTTAAAAAATCGTATATTAGAAAATAATCTATTTTTTCTTTATGAAAAATTTTTATAATACATTCGGTTCGCTATCGTTTCTATTGCTGTTTTTATTTGTAGGATCGTGCAAAAAGGAACCAGAAAAGGCACTCAACTTTCTAAAATCGACTTATCGGCCAGATAAACACATACTTCAAAATAATATAGATAAATTAATGGCGGTAGGGGTACCGCCAAAGTTCTGTTACTATTATTATCCATCTATAGAATACACCATTGGATATCCGGCTGGCACCGATCCGCAGCTTTTAGATCGAATTGCCCGCTCTGTTGAAGAAGAGTTGAGTAAAGCGGCAAGTATCTTATACTTAAGTTATCAACAAGCTTTAAATGCCTATCAAAGCGCACAGAACAATGCTTTTCAGTTGGTTACTGGTGCCGGGTTTAACTATTATCCGCCAACAGTGTATGAGCCCTATCAACTATGTCCTGGCGATGACGGCTATATGGCTTTAATAGATCCATGTTTCCAAAAGATGTTGGTAGGCAACATGGCCCGCGATAGCATAATCGCTGCACAAAATTCTACCATACTAACAAAAACAACCAACACCAGTGTAGAATATGGCGCCGAAGTTAAATTGGTAGCCCCTACCTCTTTTTCGCCATATAAAAGTACTACGGTCAGAACTGATAACGCAACCAACAATTTTAACCCAAAATTTACCTGGAGCACTACCGATGGCTTTACCGTTGGCGTTTCACACGGGCATCCGAGCAATTCGGCGCCCTCTCCGGCTGACGCAATTTGGCTAGTAAGCAACATTAATGTACCGGCCCTTCGCAACGCCAGCACAGAGGAAAGGAACTTTTTTAGGTCGAACGTATTCGTAACAGTGGTTGCCTCCTTACATACTTATGTAATTACCGTAAATAACTGGCAAGCGCTCGAAAAGTTATACTTCGAGTTTAAGGCAGATGAAGCTGGGTTTAATGCCAATTACATAAGGCTTACCACGGAACATGGCAGCTCGGAGCATGCACTTTTGAGCCTATTCGGTGAGGCCATTAATCTGTACAAGGCACCTGCTGGCTCAACAAATTTTAAACCTGTTGGTATGGCCTACGGCGGCACCGGCGACTTTGTTATAGAAATATTATGTCCATAATTTAACGCGAAGAAAAAATGAAAACTTATTTAATACTTATACTTTGCTTGCTTAACATAGGGTTAAAGGCACAAAAACTAGCAGTTGGTGATGTGGCACAAATCAATCTACCTAAGGATGCTAAGCAATTAAAAAATGTACAAATATTGGCAAATCCTAACAGTCTGATTACAAAAAGCGACATAGGTTCGACACCTAAAACCCTATACGAAAAGAATGGGGCTGCCGTTGGTTTATGGGGAATTGAACAAGGCTCTTCTAAAAGGACACTTGAGGAGATTCGTGCTGAATTAATTGAGGTATATAAACTCTCTAAAACTTTCCTAGTAATTACTTCTGAAATCAAAATGCACAACGGAGTAAAATATTTGATCTTACAAACAAAAGAAGACAATGAATATTATTATCGCATTATCTCTGAGGCCCACAATAATCGATTAATTAACGGTTTTGTTAAATATAAAAATGGAGATAAGGACAACGCAACTACTATTCTAGCAGAGTTACTTAGCAATCTACAGTTTAAACAGTAGAATTATTATTAAATAAGCAATGTGATTTTGCTCTTCTATTAACGGTTTTCAATGGGTTAGGACTGCTGTCGGCTCAACAGATTTTAAACCTGTTGGTATGGCCTACGGCGGTACCGGCGACTTTGTTATAGAAATATCATGTCCATAATTTAACTCGAAATAATATGAAAATCTATCTAATATCTATGCTTTGCCTATTAAGCCTTGAGCTGAGGGCGCAGCAAATAACAGTTGGTGGTGTAGCAAAAATCAATTCAACTAGAGAACTGCAGCCTCTAAACAGCGCTGAAATGTTAAAAAAGCCAAAAGGTTTGCTCAATGAAAGAGACGTACAATATTTACCCAAGGCCAATAATTTATATGAAAAAGATGGTGTTTATATCGGGCTGTGGCAGGTTACCGATGGAGATGCGAGAAGGACACTTGAACAAGTTCAAAAAGAATTAGAGGGGATCTACAAATTGGTAAACACGATCGCCGTAATTGGTTCCGAGATCAAAACTTATAATAATATTAAGTACTTCATTATAAATGAAATTGATAAGGGAGAATACTACTATCGATTTTTTTCTGAAACACACAATATGCGATCTATTAATGGTTTTATAAAATATAAAAAAGAGGATAAGGACAAGGCCGCTGCTATTTTAAAAGATTTGTTAAACAATGCGAAGTTTAAAAATTAACATCTCATTATTAAATCAAACTTGTTTAAAGAACAGTGCGATTTTGCTCTTCTATTAACGGTTTTCAATGGGTTAGGAGTGCTGCGGCTCAACAGATTTTAAACCTGTTGGCATGGCCTAAGGCGGCACTGGCGACTTTATTATGAAATATCTTGTCCGTATTTTACTCGAAAATGATATGAAAATCTATCTAATATCTATACTTTGCCTATTAAGCCTTCGGCTAAGGGCACAGCAAATAACAGTTGGCGGGGTGGCACAAATTAGTGATACTAAAGAACTGAAACCTTTAAGCAGCGCTGAAATGTTAGAGAAGCCCAAAGGCTTGCTCGATAAAAGTGACGTAAAATATTTACCGAAAGACAATAAGATATATGAAAAAGATGGTGTTTACATCGGCTTATGGCAAGTTATTGAAGGGATTACCAAGAGAACCCTAACAGAAATTCAAAAAGAAAAAGTTTATTTATATAATTTGGATAAAACTTCTACACTTGTTAGCTCTGAGATTAAGAATTATAGCAGTATTAATTATTTAATAATAAATACACAAGAAAATGATGAATGTTACTACCGTTTTAACTCTCAGCCACATAACGGTCTTTATTTAAATGGTTTTATAAAATATAAAAAAGAGGATAAGGACAAGGCCGCTGCTATTTTAAAAGATTTGTTAAACAATGCGAAGTTTAAAAATTAACATCTCATTATTAAATCGAACTTGTTTAAAAAACAGTGGGATTTTGCTCTTCTATTAACGGGTTTCCATCGCCAACATTATGGTTTTTAGCCGCTAATCAATCAAATTTATTACGCCCAATGCCGATGATTGTAACTTATTGTGGTGACCCCTCAGGGGTTCGAACTTAGCCTTAAAAAGGCCATTGAATGTCTGTTTAAGGGCGTTTCTAACTTTGACTCTCCGAATGACGCACCTTTTTGTTAATATGTTTTAGCTGCAAATGCCATTGCATTAAAGGTAGAACTTTTTTGTTAGAAATAAACTAATTTTCCATCATGATTTACCTATATATTAGGTTAATGATACTTAGAATCTGATTACTCTCGGTAGGCTCTGAATGCAATCATGATGAGAGGGAGTCGCTACATAAGGCGAGAACTTGATCCATTTGGGCCTGCTTAGTACCCGTGTATTCCTCCAGTGCGCCTATCTTTGATATGAAGCCCCCCTCATTAAATGGTGGTATTACGAGATTTTGAAATAGTTATGGAACTGAATAAGGTCTAATCAAACAAGCTTCCCAAAAACTTGTATCATAAAAACAAAATCTATTTTACTTACAAATAGAGGGTTTTAGTGATACAAAAATGAAGATGGGTTGCGCCAGAAATTTCTAGTAAAGAACGAAGTTAAATTGGATTTAGTCGCTTCGTCAGGCTGGATGTAAAGTAATTTTAAAGAAACATTAATTTAGGCTCTTTATCACATGAGCTTTAGATGACTAGGTAATTCATAAAATTTTTAGGATATTGTATTATATATTTCACAATGGAAATTTCAACAATCGATCGGCGAAACATTTTAAAATGTTTAGCGCTTGCCATGGGTGTAGCAATCGTTCCAGAATATGCAATTGCGGGGTTAGGAAATCATAACAATATTGAAGTCTCTTCCATTGACGGCTTTCAACCAATACATATAAAAAGTGGAGAAGGGAAAAAGGGAAAAATTGGTGATGGAGATATTATTTTCAAGCTGGATAAGACTCAAACAGATGGTCACTTAGGCGTAACTGAATCAACTTTACCGGTAGGCATACTCGGTGCACCACCTCATTTCCATAAAGGATTTGATGAAATATGCAGAGTAACTCAAGGAACCCTTACGATTCTTGTTGGTGAGAAAATCTTTGAAGTCAATGAAGGTGATTGGCACCTGCGACCAAGAGGAATTGTGCATAGCTTTTTGGAATACTGGCACTAAACCCGCGAAATTTATCGAGATTTACTCTCCAGGGGGACATGAAGCTTATATGAACGAACTTTCGGATCTATTTATTCAAAATCAGAGACCGAAACCAGGCGCACTTGAACTGCTTGCTAAAAAGTATGACATTACTTTCGACTGGCCCAAACTCAAAGTCATTATGGATACATATAAAGTTCATCTATAATTCAATATATCGTAATTTTGTTTGAACTTAAGTGGAATTCGCTTAAACAGTCTCATAATACGAACGCATAGTTTTATTTTTAACACTTAATTTGATAGTTTATGGACTGTTAAATTTTCTGTTATGTATATTTGTTGGTGGTTTCATCTTTTGAACATTTAAAAACCACTTCAATTTACCTTATGATTAACGATCAAGATAATGAAAGTGAAGAAATCGATTTCGAAGGCGAGCAAACTTTAAGCATTGACGCATTAGAAGATACGGAGAGCAATGAAGAAGATGTTTATCCGTATAAAAATATAAATATTGCTCGGGATACTCTTTCTGCATTTCAACTTTTCAGAAAATACAAAAATGATATAATTAAGCTTGATCCTGAGTTTCAGCGGGAGGGTGTATGGAACCAAAAACAAAGATCTGAGCTAATTGAATCTATTATTATAGGAATACCGTTGCCGATACTCTATATTAAAGAAAACAAGGATGGAAATTGGATTTTAATTGATGGTAGACAACGTCTTTCAACTATTTTCGATTTCATGGGCAATCGATTTTCCCTATCTAACTTAAGTATCTTAAAAGAATTCAATGGTAGAAAATTTAGTGAGGAAATAGAGCGGAGTGTTTCACGAGAAAGTAAACACAAAGAGTTTTTAGACTCAAATATTAGAGGTAAAATCGAAGACGTTAATCTTGTCCTACATATAATTAAAGAACCTACCCCAGAAAGACTTACTTATGATTTATTTGACAGAGTTAACCGCGGAGGTACTCGACTAAATAATCAAGAAATGAGAAATGCTATTTACCAAGGAAGTTCGACAAAGTTCTTAAAGGCTCTAAGCAAAATTGATACCTTTAAACTTGTAACTTCAAACATTCCCACAACTCGAATGAAAGATAGGTATTTAGTATTAAGGACAATTTCATTTTATCTTTGGAAGAAAAAAATGAGCAAGGAAAATGGGGCTTTCATAGAATATAGAAGTGATTTGGAAGACTTTTTGTCGAAATCTATGAGATTCTTAAATCAGTACTCTTTTGATATTACCGCATTGGATAAAGATAATTATTCGATTGACGAAATTGAAGAGAAGATTCTTTCGATAGGTTCACCATATTCAAATTTGTTAAAGTCTTTCGATAAAGCTATGCAGAATGCCTACTACTTGTTCGGAGATGATTGTTTTAGACTCCCCAGGGATGGTAAAATCAGAAGACCAATTAACATGGCCTTATTTGAAGTGTTAGTTTACTTTTTTATAGAATTAGAAAATGAGTTTTCTACAAAAGAAGAACAGATAAGACAGGCCTATAAAAATTTGATTGAAAACACGAAATTCAAATCTTCTAATTTAGAAGATGATAATTTTGTAAAAAGCTTAACCTATACTGTCGACAGCAATAAAGCTGTGCAAAGGAGATTTTCACTTGTCGAACAATCCATAAAATTGATAAAAGCGAACTGATGATAAACAAATTAATAGTAGACAATTTTAAATGCTTTGATAAAATAGAAATTGATTTAAAGAATCTAACATTGTTCTGTGGAACTAATTCGTCAGGAAAATCTTCGGCCATCCAATCACTACTTTTGATAGATAATTGCTTGACGACAGATTACTCATTAAATAGTCACTGGCTTAATCTAGGTCATTTTGAAGAGATTAGGAATTTCATTATCCGTAGAGAACGAGTTTATATCGAAATAGTACAGGAAGCCAGCCTATGCAAAATTGAGGTAGCTGAAGATGAAATAATCAGTTCAGCCGAAGGGAACTACAAGGCTATTTACTATATATCTGCAAACAGGGTTGGCCCTAAAGATTTTTATCATAAGATAACCTCAAACAAAAATTTTATTGGGGAAAATGCTGAATTTTTGATTGATTATTTCTATAAAAACTCACGAAACATTGTGGTAAATGAAAGAATGGTCGATAATAGTAGCAGTACCCTAGACTTTCATGTAAACTATTGGCTTAATAAAATTCTAAATGTAACAATCGCACTTGACAATATTATTTCAGGCAATATCATAACTGCAAATTATTCATTCAAAGGAAATAAAAATGTTCGCCCCTACCACGTTGGAGCTGGAACCAGTTACATCATTGGTATACTTATCTTATGCTTAAATATTGAAAAAGGAGCCACTGTAATTCTTGAAAACCCAGAAATCCATCTCCACCCAAAAGCGCAATCTGAATTAGCCTCATTTCTAGCATTTATTGCAAAATCTGGAGTGCAGATTATTATTGAAACTCATTCGGATCATATTTTCAACGGAATTAGGAAGGCAGTTTACAGGAATGAAATCTGTAATGATGATATCAGTATTCAATTTTTCGAAATGAATCAAAACAACCTATCCGATAACATAAACGTTAATTTAAATAGTAGGGGAAAAATTTTGGATGTAAGAGATGACTTGTTCGATCAGTTTGACAATGATCTTGACGAATTATTAGGATTGGTATAATATGGAACTTTTACTAAATGAACTCTCATTTCAAAATCAATTTGATTCTTTTGAACATTTTCAAAACACTGCTTTAATTGAACTTTTGCATTTTTTCAATTTGCAAAAAAGCGGTGTCACCACACTATTGAAAAAATCTGATATATATTCAAAAAGAATTTATGATAAAAAATCTTTACATGAAATTTTAATATCAAAAGATAGAGATGGAAAGTCTGATGAAATTAGAAAATTAAAATCTCAGCTTAGTGCTATAATTAATGATCCATTTTGGGATAGTAATAAGAAATGTGGAGGGCAATATAAATATGAATATTTAGGTAAAGATGTTAATGATAGCTGTTTGGCAGAGGGTTACGAACGAGATTGTCATATTATATCATTAAAACCATCTGACTTCCTAACAGACCAACTTGAGGTATTTAAAGACAAGAAATTAAAAAACCTTCCTAACTATTATTCTTTTATATCTCTGATTGAAACACAGTACAATGAGCAGATTTTAAAATTTGAACAATATTGTAAGTTTTATTTCAAAGACACTAAACTTGATTTTTCTTTAGTAAATACTGAGAAGAGCTTTGAGTTTTTAGGAAAAAAGGCCGATGAAGATGAATTTTTTAACAGTTTCAGGATGTTCCGCGACATGAGTTGGAGTGACATTCT
The DNA here is from genome assembly GCF_015679185.1 of Pedobacter endophyticus. Lineage (NCBI taxonomy): Bacteria > Pseudomonadati > Bacteroidota > Sphingobacteriia > Sphingobacteriales > Sphingobacteriaceae > Pedobacter > Pedobacter endophyticus. Next base: position 4,157,281 of record NZ_CP064939.1, on the reverse strand, counting down.
TCAACAGGGTGGCAAGGGTGAAAATAAAGCTGGATTAGCTTATAAGAAATATGAGCATCAAGATTTATTCTCTAGTTATTATCCTAAAAGTCATATCTATAAGTTCAGAACAACACAAAAATATCGTGTATTTGGCTTTAGATCAGAGGATAAATTTTATGTACTTGAATTCGACTTAACTCATAGACTAAGTGATTAACGGAGATTATCATTTTTAAGACATTATCAATGGATGTTACATTGCTAATGCGAAAGGACAGATATTTTTAGTAAAATGGAGCTTAACATATTATTCGACACTCATGATGGTGATGAATTTTTGCTTTAGTGTCTAAGTAACAAATACTATTTCCTGACCGAATTTGTCATCTATATACTTGCTTGAACAAATAACATAACAATGTGTCTCAAAAAACGAAGAATTTTATCAAAAGAACTCCAAAGATCTGACACCCGACTATTCACTTTACTTATCAGCGTAGTATTATTTCTTAAGTCTTCAATCGTATTCATAAGCTAATTCTTGATTAAGTCAACAAAGGTCCAACCCAGAGCATTGTTAATTTTTTCGCGATGAAATATTACAATAAGTGATTGTGGCACAGGCTCATTTATAGTTAAATGAACATTTAAATATTCCTTTTGATTAATTTCTTCTTGATTAAAAAAATCAATTCTAGATTTGGCCGCCTCAATTACTAATTGATCGCTATACATAAATCATTTTTTATTAAGGTATAAATCGGATGGAAATAAAAAGCAATGCTTGTGATTTTGCACGCCTGTCTGCGTGCTTCTTAACATTTATGTTAGTTTTACCCAACTACCTAAGGTTAGGCGATTGGGTACGTCTACCCGTGGGAGTTAGTAAATAGCTAGAATTATTTATTAAGTTTATGGAATTAAACTCTCACACTATGAAAAATGAATTTGGCGGCTCTTGGACCGAAAGAAAAGTCATAATACTTGAAAAGTATGTCCATGCCTATCTTAAGATAATGAATAACAAGAATTTTCACTTGACTTATTTTGATGGTTTTGCAGGTAGTGGAGATATAAAAATCGGGAAAAAAGAAAGTTTCAAAGTGATTGCTGGGGCCGGTAAAAGAATAATACAAATAACAGATCCAATTGGATTTGACATTTACTATTTTGTTGAAAAAAATGAAAATAAGAGGCTTCAATTAGATGCGGACTTGAAGGCAACGAGAAACGATGAAAATATATTTACCGTTACAGATGATTGTAATGATGCTCTTTTAAGGTTTTCAGCCTTTATCTCTTCAACTAAAAAACGGAGAGGTTTGGCATTTCTAGATCCTTTCGGGATGAATTTAGATTGGAACACATTGGAATCATTGAAAGGTTTGGGCGTTGATTTATGGATTTTATGTCCTACAGGTGTGGGGGCGAATAGACTATTGAAGAGAGATAGTGACATTTCAGATGCATGGTGGGAAAGACTTGAAAGATTTTTCGGTATTGGAAGGAACGATATTGCCAATAGTATTTATCAAGAATATACCAATACCAATCTTTTTGGTGAAGAAAGTTTGGCTACTGTAAAAGCATCAAAGGCTAATCAGAAATTATTTGAAATATACAAAAATAAAATGCTTAGTATTTTTGATTTCGTTTCTGAGCCGTATATCATGGTCAACAAGAATAAATCGATAATGTATCATTTTTTTTGCGCATCTAACAACGCTACAGCGGTTAAACTTGCAAACAGTATCATGGGTAGCGCAATCAAGAAATAGTTGGCATAGCTCGATAAATGGTACCATCCAACTCACAACCGCCTTTCGCATGATGAGGATGATTTTTATCAATTGTAGGATCTAGTGGGTTAGAGTTGAATTTTGACTTGCCCCATTGTTTGAAGAAAAAAGGTATTCCAAAATCTTCAGACATTAAACGAATTTTAGTTATCCAATTATGTTCTACTTGTCTTGCTTTATGTCCAGATTCTCCACCTACGATAATCCAATTCATATCTTTTATATTGATGAGAGACACTTCTCCTATTAATGGTTCAATCGATAAAAACTTGGTGACAGCAGGCGTTTTTGCAAGGTAATCAGCTCGGTATGCATAATCTTGATTTTCAATGGAAACTCCCATCCAGATATTATCTGTCCATTTCAGAGAATCGGATAGTTCCAGCAGCCTTTCTGCTCTTTTTGTTAAAACCTGGTACGTGTGTTGAGGAGTATTATTCATAACCTCAAAGACAGCAATTATAAAAGATGCAGGAACTTGTTCGTGAAAAAGGTCACTCATAGAGTTTACAAAAACTACCCTTGGTTTTTTCCATGTAAATGGGATGTTAAGTGTATCAGGATGAGTTCTGATTTTAAAGCCGTCTGAATATTTAGGAAGTCGCATGGACTTAAGTCTCTTCGACATCACTTCTGCATAACAAAATTTACAACCAGGGCTTAACTTAGTGCACCCTGTAACAGGATTCCAAGTTATTTCAGTCCATTCTATGGTTGATGTTGACATTGCTATTATTATTAGTATACAAATATAATCCAAAAAGAACTAATGCGAGAATTTACAAAGTGGATTATATTATTTAGCAGTCATAATAAGCCCCCCGCCTAAAACGAGGGCTTTTATTTTATACTAATCCTTTTCGTAAAACAACCGCTCCCACTCCTCCAAATATCACCAATGTTAAAGGTAATAAATCATCAAGAGGGCATGGAACTATGTCATATGTAACCAAATACCCATTTAACCTATAGTTTCCAGAATTATTAACATTTGTACCTGGTCCAACAAAGTCAGCCCAACACCCTGTCGAAGGCATTGTAGTCGCCAAAATATTTCCGGGATGAGTCGTTGAGGAGGTTGAACCGGATGGACAATTTACGTTGCGGTATGCAGTTCCTGTAAAAAATCTGACAGGAGTATTGCTGGTGCCAGCATATTGCTGGTAATAAACCCTGGTTTCTGGAGCACCACCAACTGTCGTAATGTAGCAGCCATAATCAGCATGACAATCCATGGCAAAGCACACCAACATCGTAATGCCTGCGATTAATCTAGAGGGGAAGTACATTAATGCAAATATGCAACAGTATAAAAGAACACTGGATTAGAATGTTCTAATGTACACACCTTCTATGTTTGACAATGATGTGAAGCTGTAGCATATTCAATACCGCAGTAACAGGTTTATCCTCGATCATATAAACGAAGACACGCTTCGTTACCTCAGACCAAACAAAAGCACTCCCTCAAAAGTAAACCTCTATAAAGTTTATGAAGCTTTGCAAAACTTGAAAAGCTTCTCCGTAATGGATTTTAACGATTAGGTCAATGGTAACCAATCCGCATCTAGAGGACTACTAGTTTAATTAGGCTTGATAGAACAATCCTAAGCAGTGATGATGATTGGAAAAATAAAAAAACAAACAAGTCTACCAATTTGACTTGCCAGAAAAAAGCAGGTCATTCAAAACACTTACCTACATGTAAGCTAACTGAATGCGCTCGGCGGACTTTAATAGGGACACCACCTTAAAACATATCTAAGCAACACTGTTTTAGAAAGAGAAAGTCCATTGCCGCTTCGAGTCTCCTAATTAATACTTTCTAAATGTGGTCAGTTTGTACCGAAACAAAATTATCTTAAACACTAAAATCACTTTATCACTCCCTCTTGAGACTTAAAGTCAGGCATATAAATACTACGACTATAGACCAAAAATAGATTTTGATCTTTCAGTCCCTTCGCCAGAATCGTTAATTGCAATAAACTGTTTGTAAGCCATGAGCGGGGGTGCCTTTTTTGTTTTCTCTTCTTTCAAAATCGTACGCAACTTTTCCAGTTTTTCTAACCAGTATAAATTCGGAACATTCATAGCATCCATCAAAAGCTCGACACAGGTATCAATAAGTAAATTAACTGTTTCACTCATCTTTTTATACGGAATACTTTGAAGACAATACTGAAGATAATTCATAAGATTGAAAGCTTGTTGAATCTTAAGCTTTTCATTTTGATAAAGTTTAAATATTACCTGCAAGTGCAGTTTAAATTCGAACGGCTCATTCACCTGATAATTATTTCTGACCAGCGCGAGTTCTGAAGTACACCCTCTATTGATCATTCTAGCGAGTTCAAACTCAACATCAGAATTAACCATGAGCATATTAATAAGATTATTTTTGATTTTCTCGTTCACATCTGTTCCAACCATTTTCTCCCATATATGAGACAATTCTTCTTTACTGTTATATTGATTAGCTTTCAGCTCAAATGAATCCAAGACAAGCACGTTTTCAAAAGCATGGTCTAGGGATTTCTGTTTTTTAAAGATCATTCCCAATATTTCTTCAGCTTCCAAAAAATAAAGGAGAGGTTGTATATCGTTAAGGAAATTGTCTGGATCTAAATCTGGTTTGATTTTCTCTATGCCGTAAGCAAACATAGGCTCGGTTTCCTCCAGCGCTGAAAGTTCAAAAACCAAGGCGGTAACTTTTTGCGTTAACTTATCCTTTATTTCAGTGGAAATTGCCCCAACATCTTGTTTCCCTTTATTTGCCAACACCTTATATAGAATAACGAGCTGATAATATGCAGGTCTGAAGTCCTGCTTAATCGATTCAAGAATTTCAATCGCCTGCTCAATCTCGCCGCTTAAAAAAATTGTGAGCGCATAATAGTAACTGTCTTTAGGGGATATCAATTTTGCTTTCTTCGCCAAAGAAACTACATACTGCACCTGCTCACTGACGTCTAAACCAATATTCTGAACCATAAGAGCATAATAATAGCACGACATAGTATCCCGTTGATAATAATCCTCACCTATCCGATGAGCAAAAATATTTAACGCATGGATAGGGTCTCCAATGTAAAATGCAGAAACTGCCTCAGCTTTTAATCCCTCATTAATTTTATGACCATTTCGCCAGAAACTAAAAAGTCTGGTAAACGGCTTTACTTTTTCAATAGCCCTATCAATTGCCGCATGAAATTGAATCATATTGTCCAAATCTGATGCAGACCCTTTGCATAGATTAAAAACATGTAGATTCCACTCTCTAGCAATCGAATATTCTAATCTAAATTTTTTAAACGAAGCATTTTCTTGCCCTAATAAATAAGAATAACTCAAAAAGTGTTTATCCTTCTCAGGATTTACATCTAAATTGATGTAACTTAGTATCCGATACCCTTCTGAGGAATCAGGGATAATTTTTATAGCCCTTATCACCATCTCATATGCATCTTCTTCTTTTTCATAACTGAGTCTATTCAAGGCATAAGCGCATAATGCAGTATAGCTCTGCGGATGATGGCTAAGCGCCTTATGATATAGTTGTACCGCTTTTTCCGGTTCAAGACGTCCGTCATGAACAATTCCAAGACCAACTAAACAATTTTCGCCCATTGGGCTATGGGTCAGTCCCTGCTTGAACCAGTACTCAGCATTGTCAAAGTTTTTAAGTTCCAGATAAATATATCCTATTTCACTATGCAGAAGCTCACTTTCCGGAATACTGGCGATCGCCTTTTCTCCCTCAACCAATACCTCGATTAGAGATAAACCAATTCCTCTTAAATGATTTAGGTAATTAGCTCTTAAAGATTCTTCATAAGGGAAATCTTCAATACCTTTTTTATAAAGGCCATTGACATCCTTGCCAGAACCTGTTCTCTCATACATTAACAACAATCTTGTAAGTATTAAAGGTTGATTAGGCTTAATCTCTAAAGAAATCTCCAATTGCTTTATCGCCAAGGCAAGCTTACCCTGCCTGTAGTAATGAAAGAAAAGTTCATAATAAACTCCGGTCTTTCTGGGATGTTTTACTTTAATTTCCTCGAAGATCACTTCTGCATTTTCGACCTCCCCCATTTTAGAGTATACTGTACCGATGCAAAACTTCATTTCAAGGTTATCAGGTTCCAGTTTCAATCCACTCTGAAAACAATCGATTGCTTTTTCGTATCGCCCAGTATCTTCTAAAAGCTTACCATAATAAAAATACATATCTGAGTCAGCTCCTCTTTGGTTAAAAAGAGCGTTAAGAAGCTTTTCAGCCATATCATATTTATCAACGCGGTAATTCAAATATGCCTGAAGCTTAAGTAAATCGAAACTCTCGGGAAACAAAATTAATCCTCGCTCACAGTATTGCAAAGCAGCATTATATCTATGTAATCTGCGGAGAGAACAAATAATCATATTAAACGGCTCAGCAAATTCTTCAGTAACTTTTAACGAGTTTTTTGCATAATTGTAGGCTAAATCGTATTCTCCACGCTCATAATGCATTATTGCCCTATTGAATTGAGCTTGATAAATATTAGGGAAATTTTCCGAATTTCTAATGTGCCACTCATCAGACTCTTCTCTTGCAAATTCGCCCAGATATTTAGCTAAATTAACGCACATATAACCCTCAAGATCAACCAGTTTAATTGCTTCATCCAAATATTCCCTTAGAAGTTTTTCATCTTTCGAATAGTATCCGATTTCAACCAAGAAATAAGCCGATTGATTATTTTTAGGTCTAAGCTGAAAGGACTGCCTAAAATACCCTACCGCCCTTTCCGGATAATCATGAATCAATATCCTCCCGAGAAAAAAATAAGCTTGTTCATAATGAGGAGCAAGTTCCGTAGCATGTACAAGATAGCTAACACCCTTTTCGACATCACCCAGACCCACAAGATTCATACCCATTCCCAAGAAAACAGTCGGATTGGCGTTATCCAGCTCATAAGCTTTGTAGAAAAAATTGTAGCTAATATTGTAATCATCTTGCTGGAGCGCAGCAAAACCCTGATTCAAGAGCATGTCGAGTGTCATAATTTAGAAATTTGAGATGCGTTAAGTTATAAAATATGCAACAATATTTTATAATTTAATTGTCTGTTGCCTGATTTTAATGATTTCAAGAAATCCAAGCTGTCATCTCAAAACATGCAAACTACCTTAAATGCATCAGGGTTTAAAAGTAGTAATATCTGACCTTTCGATCTGCCGCCACCATATCTGACTGGCCAATCTTGGGTGGAAGCTGGGTTTATATCCAATATATCCTCTTTCCAAAAGTTCGCCCAAGCACTTATGGTATGTAGTCTTGGAACCAATCTTGGAGTAGGCCATAAGCACCCGCCTGCTTACCATGAATGGACTCTTAAATCCACTCTCTTGCCAGCAGATAAAGATACTGGTTAATAGACTGACGTGTGTTGTGTTAATCGACCTATCCTCTCCTATTCGTCTTAACGCAGCTTGAAAGGCAATGAACGAAATATAAGTCTCATCGACGTTGAAATTCATTTCAACCCTCCTTCTAGTATTGCAGTAATGTCTTCCTGTTTATAAAAGATAATTGAACCAATGCGTGTGAATGGAAGTGTTCCATTGATGCGGAGGTTCTGCAGCGTTCCGGGCGAGATATTCAGCAGTTTTCTCACCTCGCTGCTTTTTAACCATTTTTTGTTTACTGAGTCTTGGGGCTTTATCATTTCTTTAATATCTTGAAGCAGTTCTTCTTTAAAGTTTTTAAGATCTTCTTTGGTAATAAGTTCAATGGCTGTCATAATTTAAATCGAAATAAAAGGTTAAAAATATAGGTAATTAGGATACTGATTTTGCCCTTAAGAAAGGCTTGCGTACGGCAAAACACTCCGAATGCCAGAAGCATCCGGAGCTTTTCTGCATCCAGGGTTTTAGAATCTTATTCAAAGAAATGGTGTAGATTTGCTGAAAGTTTTTTTACTCTGATAGAAACTTAAAGTCCAATCTCGCTGCCTTGAGAGGCATCATTATCCTGCTGATTTTCCCAGGGAAAGCGTTCCTCTGTTTTTGCTGCGCTGAGATCAACTTCTCTAAAAGTAGCCTGCTCTTGCGACACATCATTTCTCTGTACTTTTTCTTGTTTCGGGAAGATCTCATCCTGACGGATTATAGCCATGTTCTTATCGAAAACATCAAGCCCTTTAAATTGTGGGTTGGCTGTAACAAAGACTGAAACAGTTTTTTTTCCTATCAACATGTCTGCCTGAGCGAGGTTTCCATTTCTCAAAACCCTCATCATTCCATCTTTTTCAAGCTCAGTTAGCCCTTTGAACGGATATTTATCGATAGATTCGGACAGGTCAAACTTAAATTCTGGATAAAACTTTTTTAGTGGATGGTTTCCGTAAGCATCCTGAACATCCAGGTTCAGCTTAAACCAAACCTTTTTCTTTTCAGCTGTTTCTCCGTTTTCAGCTTTAGCATACACATCACGCTCAAGTGAATTTCCGGATAATAACTTATAAGCCTGCAGAGCAGTGATTCGGTTATCCCGCTCCAGGTCAAAGACCTGCTTAATGGGCAACGCGCTTCCTGCCTTAAGGAGTGTTACTTCATAATCATTGAGGAAGTACATGTCGCTTTGTTTGGACCGGTTAAAATTTAACATCACCCGCATTTGATCACTCCCAATTGCAGAATCTTTTTTTGCCTGCGAAGATGTATAGCTTTGGTTTACCCCGAGGGTAAAGGCAGGAATTTCTCTGGATATCGCCGACTCCAGAACATCGTTCAGCTTTGTTCCAAAGCCAAGATAATCCAGACTCTTTTTAAGGTATTCTAAATTTTGCTCATTCATAAATAATAAGATAATTGTTGTTAAAAATTAAAACAGGCTGAGCTGCTGCTCAGGTTCCGGAGGTTCATAGCCGTTTTCTCTGGCCAAATGCTCTCCGAGCGCAGTGCAGAGTTCTTCGATAGAAGTGTATCCACAGTCTTTTAGAAATGCCGAGAAAAGAAAATGCGATTTATAACCAGTTGAAGAGATAACCTTCGAATCTGAACGAAACTCAAGATGCACAGCTAGAGGTTCCTTTCCTTCTGACCTGCGTGATGGCCAATGATAGTGATAATCTACATTTACCTCAAAACCGAAGACACGGACGTTGACTTTTTGATCCTCCCTGAAAATTTCGGGAATCATTGGTTTAAAAAAATTTGGTTAAAGAAAGATACTTACGGTAGTCCTAAACCCGGAAATTCTGCAAAATCTACTCAATGAGAATCTTTCATCAGGACATAAAAACGTTTTAGACCGGTAACGAAAATGAATGGAGGTAGATACGAGCAAAAAGTGAACATCGGTATTTTTAAGCCAGAGGGATATCCGGCATGACAGCACCCGTGCCGGAAGATCCCTACCGAATCCAGTCCTAAATCTTGCGTTGTAAAAAAGTGCGGCAATAGATGCAATGGTTTCCCTATTCGGACAGAAGCTGACCAAAACAATGGCGAACTCGTTATAAGCAGATCTGGTTTTATCAATAAGCTTAACGGGCACATCCCTCTCTTCATAAAAAAGATACGCATGCTTGATGGTGACTTCAGGAAGACCACCAGGAATATGGTAACAAAATCCGTCTAGTTCTACCCATACTCTTTTCAATTACCTCGATGACCCGAGGCCCAGCGGGCTGTGGTAATCATTTTTGAGATCATCAAGCTCAATCTGCAAGCTTTCCTCAGATTGTACACCTTCAGACTTTCTCATTTCCAAAAACGCAGATTCAAACGCCGGCGAGAAAGGCTTCTCTTGAGCACTTGACACTTTCAGTGGCGTAAGGTCCTCTAGGAGAAAACTTGGAGACTTTCCATCATCAGACATTGCCACGATCAACGCTGAGCGGCTGGATACAATCCCTTTGGGAAGAGAGGACATATACTGGAATTTAGTTCCATCACTGAGCTCAACAATTTTTCCGTGTGCAAAATCCTGACGCTGCTTTTCATCAAGCTTTTCGCCGTTTACCTGAAAAGGGACTATTACCTTTAAAGGGTCGTAGGAAATAAATTCCTTTGTTTCGCCGTCATATTCAAATACAAGAGTTTGATCGACCCCTGTTTCAGCGCTATGAACAATCTTAACCAGATTAGTTTGTTCACCCGTCAATATCGGCCAAAGTTCTTCTTCGGCCATTCCCTTGGCCAATGTAATTTCTTTGTAGATAGGATGGAGCATGATCTCAACTCCCCAACGCTCGCTACGATGAAGGGAAAGTTTCACGTCAAGGCTTTCAATAGTGAAAGCCTCACCGATCAGGTTTTTGAGGTTGACAAGGGAGGTACGTCTCCCTGCCAGAAGGGCTGTGATATCCTCTGGGGATAGCAAATGTTTGCCGTCTTCATACAGTCCAAGTCTGGAAAGCTCTGCAACCGGCAAAGCTTCCATGATAATCATTTTTTCCATAATACAGTTTATCTATTTATTTCGGCAGAGTGGTCATCTGACCTATCCGTTATGAAGTGCTCATAGTTTTGGGATTCTTCCTTGCCCATCTGAGTTTTTAAAAAGGAAAGGGCACTGTAAAGCTTGTCTTCCCTAGAAAGGGTGAATGCATTGCCGTTCAGGTTTTCAAGCATTTTCAGGCGTCCCTGTTTTAAGTGTCCAAGCACTTCATAAATTGAGCCATTATATTGGATTTTATCACCCGTAGTCAAATAATTCACTGTTTTTGAGGGCGCGGCCTTCAATGCGCCCAGTGAATGCTCATCTGTCGAAAGCTCTTTTCCTTTCTCCAGGCCAGTTACGTAACCAAAAATCCGCTCGGCATCCATAGAGGCAGAAAATATCTCAAATGGGTTGTTTTCAAGAATTGATATCCAGCTTTCTACATAAGCATAATGCTGCCCCGGATCATGCCCTATGCCCAGTTCCTGCCCCAGGAGCATTGAGGCAATCTCGGCCTTAAGTTCTTCTCTGGCGTAACTTTCACTACCAAAGCCTTTACCCATGTCGCGGTTTAACCTATCCTGTTGACCTGTCCAATGGCCAAGCTCATGTAAGAGGGTGGCATAGTATTTATCCGCCCCGGAAAACCACTCCTTATAAGGAAGAGTAATGGCATCCTTCCGGAGATCATAAAATGCATTCCCTGAATTTATGTGATTGATAATCGCCCCGGAGGAGGTAATCAGCTTTTCGGCACGCTCAATCGGCTCCCATAGCCCGCCAGGTTTTTTCAGCTCAAGCTTTGGCATTCCCTCGATCTGCGCCGCATTGAAAACATAGGCATTGCGCACGATGGCATGGGAAAGCTGGATCTTTTCCGTAATTGGTTTTCCCAGTTCATCATGTAACACCTTACCTGAGGTATCGCGATCGGTCTTTGGATAATTCGGATGGAGCGCCCACGTTATCCAGTATTCTGGGTTAAGGCCCAAAAATCCGGATTTAGGCGTAAACTTACCCGCGTCCCATTGCTTAAAGACCATTCGTTCCTGCTGATAGGTTATGTGTTTGTCAGTTATTTTTTTCTGACCAATACAGTTTATTGCCAGAAAGCATAAAAACAGTATCAAATGTGATTTTTTCATCTTTAATATTTTATTTTTAAAGTGATGAGGATATCATGATATTAATATCCATGGCGTTGCGGGATTGGGCAAATCGAGGTTTCATTGTTTCAATGTCTGGACTTAAATAAGATCTCATTGCCTAAACGCAGGTCCCGATTGATGAAATCCTGATATGGATTTAGTGAACGAAGCAAGCCGTTTGACTTGGCCCAATACATCGATTTTTTCATACTGAACACCAATGCCCTGATTACCCGAAGCTCAAGTGCGATTTTTTTAAGCAGCGCGTCACGCTTTTCAAAATCCATCAGCACGTTTTCTCCCTCCTTCAAAACAAAAGCAGAAACCTCGGAAAACAGGTTGATTCCCCTCTCCTTTAGTTGACGGGACACTTCTTCAGCGAAGAGTAGCAGATGCGGGTCTGATTTGGCCATTTCTGTCATTTCGCTACTTTCCGCAGCAATCTCTGCTACCAGCGAACCGATCTGCCTGACGGCAATGGCGCTTCTCAGCCCCTGATCGACCTGGGTAAGTGAGGAAAGGATTATTGACTGCACGGTCACTACAGCAGATAGATTTATATTAATATCCGATAGCCTGTTATTTATGGCGCTTAAATAACCGTGATAAGTGTTCTCGGCAGCCAGCCTGACAGCGCCATTTTCATTGACAATGTTAAAGTGGCCACGGTCGAATACCACCCGCTGTGCAAGTGCCTCCAATTGAAAAAGGGTTAGAACAAGGCCCAGAAAGATTTTCATAATATCAGTTTTTAAGTTGCTCAGATTTATTCAGGATATCGTTCACCAATTTTTTATCAGTATTGATGAACCCTGAAAAAGGATTAAGTCCCTCGAATATTTTCTTCCGCGAAGAATATTGTAGAGCTGTAGCTAAACCCCTGGATGCTCCGGCAATACTTTTAAGCTCCGTGAGCACATGGGAAAAAAGCAGCTTGCGATCGCTGGGTTTCATCTGATTAATATCTTCAAAGGACAGGCTTAGTGCATATAAAAAATTAATCAGTGAATAGGCCCGCTCACCCATATCTGCTTCTGACTGAATCGCCAAAATCATGAGCGTCGCATCATCCCTGCACATTTCGTAGATCTTCCCCTGACTTGTAGCAATATCATTTAGCAGCGGATAAGCCTCGATCCCAATTTGCGCTGCACTAATGGCCAGACTAACTGTTTTATAACGGGAGTGAATTTCTCTGTACTTATCCTTTAACCTAACCATCAGGGTTTTATTGGTCTCCTCGTTCGCAGATGTTACAGCCTGCCTATCCCTGGCATCAGTCTGTTTACCGTTTTCGGTCTTGCTGTCTGCTACCAGCTGGTGTAAAAGTTCGACATTCAGCTGGGCTTGTGAATGGAAAACCCAGCTTAACAGTATAAAAAGAAGTCCTTTTTTCATTGTCTCAGGGATTTGGAATTCCTAACGATGTCGTCCGCTATTCGTTTATCGATATTGATATACCCCGCATATGGATTGAGTGAGTTCAGAATTCCGCGCTGCTTCGCCCAGTACATCGTTCTGTACATCCCATAAGCTACACCCCTAAGAATGGTGAGCTCTACCACAATTTTATTGAGCAACTTTGCCCGTTCCCCTGCGTCCATCAAAGCCTCTCGCCCGTCCTTTAAAACAAAGGCACTGACCTCAGCAGCCAGGTTGATGGATCTGGTCTTGAATTCCCTGGCGCTGCCTTCAGCAAAAAGAAGCAAAACAGGATCAGAAGAGGCAATACTTACCGCCTTGTTTACATCAATGACGATATCCTGGGAGATCTCATAAATATCCTTGACTGAAAGCAGCGAACGCATCACCCCGGAAACTTCTGAGAGGCCTCTATAGATTGTAGACTGCAAGTCATTTACGATACCGAGCTGTCCGGTGACCGCAAGCTGGGCTCTTTGAACGAGGGTTAGATTATCATTGGTTTTAGATAGGCCGCTGTTCATTACCCCGGCATGCGCAGCAGTCGCTGCCGCTGTGGTCGGGTCAACATAAATCTGCGCGGAGGCAGACTGGATGGAAAGTCCAAACAAAAAATAGATGATTATTTTAGGCATAAGAAATGATTTATAGTGAATTATTCGGCATTTACCTGCATGATGAAATCGGCAAGGCCAAGGCGACTGGATCTCAGGTCTGAAACGAAAGCTTCAAGCCCGGCAGAGTACGATCCGAATCTGGCAACATAGGATTCTACAGCGGTCTTTTCCGGCTTTTCAGTGGTGAAGGTAAGGTACTGGAACAATGAAACCTCTACCCCATAAACTTCTCCAATATTACCCCGCTTGATATAGACCTCCTTAAATTTCCCCCTGCCCGCTTTATTATCAAGGCCATTGATTGTAAATATCTTTCGCTGCTCGACCTCATTTAGGGCAAGGAGCTTTGCCACCTGCTCGTAATTCCCCCGAAACTTGGATTGGTCGAGTAAACAGATAGTATCTGAACTGGCCAGAATGGAATCCTTGATAACCGCATTTCCTAAAATGTCTCCAAGTTCCTGGGTGACCACTATTGGTTCGCCCCAGAATTTCCTCATGGTCTTATAAAGGTATAAAATGTAGTTAGCCATCAGCGGAGAGGCGATTGCCTTATCGGGTAGGTCGGCGGGATTACTCCCGCTTTCCCCCCTAAGAACCGTACGTGAGAGTTTCCCCTCATACGGCTCAAGCAACTTAAAGCCCATATATATGAGCCGGCTCATGTTAACCTCAACTTTAGTTGGTCGTGGCTTCTGCGGCAGGGTTTATGTACCAATGTGATGCGAATGTCTTCACCAAACCTGCGTTTGTTAATAGCCCATTCATCATCCGCATTTATATCCCTACCACATAAATCACATTTACGGTTTTGCTTCAACCACAATGCTAACAGGGTCTTTTTACCATCCAAAGTTTCAAGCATTCTAAATACTTTGCGCTTTTGAAAGTAAGGTTCCCATTCCTGGTCAAAAGGGTTTGCATCCTGTTTGATCTGAATATGCCTAAGTATTTTAAAGTCGTACGCTCGTTTAAGGGAAAAGACTTCGCTTGTTCCTTCGTGTCCAGGCGTATCGGTCGCAAAACACCAATTTCTATTCTTGATCCTGCGGAAATACCTTTCTGAAATCCAGTATCTTCCCTTTTTAGGATGTCTCCTTAATGCCCAAGACCATAGCTTGTGAAACATCAGGAAATCAACTTTTCTAAAGGTATCTGAGGCTGAACTAGTTTTAAAGTAGTTCGCCCAACCAGTTATTACAGGGTTTAATTGTCTGATGAGAACATCCTGGCGACTGGTTTTATTGGCACGAATGATGCCTCCAATCTTTTCGGATAGTTTCAAAAGACCTGCCTTTGATGGTATAGTCATAACAGAACCATTATCATACTCACGAATATTGAAGCCTAAAAAGTCGAATCCGTCAGTAATATGCGTTATCTTGGTTTTCTCGTGCGAAAGTGATAAACCTCTTTCTGCAAGAAATTCCTTAATTAACGGCAACACTTCTGTTTCCAATTGTTCTTTGGTTTTACCCGTGATAATGAAATCATCAGCATAGCGGATCAATTTTACCTTAGGTACAATTGCCACCTTGTTGACTTTTCTGATTTTAAACTTACTTGCAATCAATGACTGCAATCCATCCAGTGCAATATTGGCCAGAGTTGGTGAGATGATACCCCCTTGCGGAGTACCCTCGTCAGTGGAAAAGCGCTCATTCTTAAAGATGAAACCACATTTCAGCCACTTTTGGAGAATGCTTTTGTCCATTGGAACATTAGCAAGTAACCACTCATGGCTGATGTGATCAAAGCATCCTTTGATATCGGCTTCAAGTACCCACTCTGGAGAATAACTCTTTGATAGCAGGCTATGTGCAAACTGCAATGCATCCTGAGCGCAACGTTCCTTACGGAAACCATATGATGGTCCGTCCGCTGTTGTTTCAGCGACTGGCGCTAAGGCCAATAGATACAACGCCTGCATTGCCCTGTCTTTCATAGTCGGAATTCCCAGAGGACGTTCTTTACCATTACTCTTTTTAATATTAACCCGTTTTAACGGTTGAGGTTGATAACCTCTCCTTTTCAGGTCGTTGATCGCCCGAGATTTAGCAATTGGGGTAGACCACAATTTGTTGTCCACTCCCGCCGTATTCCTACCTTTGTTAGAGGTTACCCGCTTTACTGCCAAAGCTTTGGCATAAAACGAATGAGTCAGCAGCCATTGCAAAGCTTTCACTTTGTTATGCCTGGACTCTTTCTGAGCCTTTACAAGTCTAACTTGTAGCTTTCTAACCTCTGATTCACACCTGTCCCAGTCAATACTGTTCCAGTGGAAAACTTGGTCAGAAGGCGCACACGATTTTTCAATTACGTTCATTTGCTTTCCTCCTTTTGAAAGTTCTAATAGTTAATTGTAATAAGTTACCATACGGAAGTCTGCCCGCTTTAGCGTGGGGTGACATTGAAACCCCTATCCAGCCCATTACAGGATGGCCTTCGCTTTTTCCGCGTTCTTATACCCGCACCGCTATCGGCTTCCCTTGCGGTTCGCTTTCCTGATTAAAACAGGAACGGTACAGGCTTACCGAGTTCTACATAAGTGACAAATGAATGGGTTAGGCTCTGTCTATCCACCGGCAGTGCTAATGTTCGTGTATCCCATGCTTGGACTGGGATAACCGACTGCTTCCCTTTTGGGTTATAGCCTATCAGTATCTTTGGCTAGTGCGAAGTTACGATGGTTCAATCGACAGTTCACTTATGTTAGCCATACCATTCAACCTTGAGCCCCAACCTTATGATACTAAAGATTGTTGCTAAGCCTCACGGCTTATGCTCCTTCATCCGAAAGGGCTTTTTTACTCGGCAGCTTCATACAAAACCGTTACCAATAATGCATGTGCCGATAGGTTACTGCTGACGAAACAGCAGGTCTGGTCACATTGCCAGACAATCACTTATGCAACTTCTCGTCGCACCCACGCCTCCTCTAAAATGAGCGCTTTTCTTTGCCCTGTCCGGTGCCTCATTTTCTGCAGAACCAGATCCATTATCACCAGGGTTACGATTGGAAAAAGTACCTTGTTCTCCTTAATTGAATCAATTTCGTAGACAATAAAACGTTCGGAGAAATTGGACGCAGTGGTGCTTTCATTAAGCAGTCTACCATATTCTCCCCCAATACAGAACTTACGGAGCACGTACCTGTACTCATCCAGATCAAAGGAAACCTTTTCATCTTCCTTGATCCGGGCAATCTTTTCTATGGAATAATGATAAAAAGAGTCAAAACTTAAAGACAGCCCTGCATTCTGGTTTCCTGAAAAAAAGTCGGCATAGTAGGCTGAGATCACATTTGAAAAAACGGTATCCTCGATCTGCGAGACGTTGCCATCAGCCCCCTTCAAAAGCAGTCCAATGAGGGTCTTCAAGAAATCCTTTTTTTCACGGTTGTATTCTTTTTCCGAGATCATGAATGGATTCATGGTAATCGGGTTCTGCTCGGTGTATGTATAATATTTGCCATTGAAATAGCTGCAAAGCCCGGAATAGGAATGCCCGACGTCTACGATTACCACATCGTAATTATAAAGCATATACTGTTCCAGCAGGGAATTCATAAAAAAGGATTTCCCTGTTCCCGAACTGCCCAAAACGAACTTGGAGCGGTTGGTAATCCGTCCGTTATCCATCGGGAGGTCGGCCAGATCAATACCAACGGGGATTCCCCTGCGGTCAGTGAACCGCATCAAAAATTTCGAGGGTTCATCCCTCATCAGCCTTTCCTTATAGAACAGGCAAAGTGCAGCATCTGCCGTTGTTAAAAACCAATCGTACTTTTTAAGCTCGGCTCCATTCCCCGGCAGTGCGCACCTGAAGAGCTCCATTTGGTTGTATGCATTTTTCGATGGGATGATCCCCTGTTTAAAAAGATTGGCTTCGATATAGTTGCAGCTGGCGTCAATATTTGCTGCCTGCGAACAGACAATTATTGAATAATGAACATGGGTCAGGAGCTGGTTTTCCCTTGCGACATCAACAAGGAGTTTGTCAATGTCCTCCACGCACATCCTGTTCGCAGGGTCCGGAACGCCTGAATGCCTTTTGCGCTTGAGCCTGAGTTTATTCAGCATAGCCCCTTGGGGAGGAATTTCTAACAGTTGGTTATAAATAAGGGTCTCTACCGCAGGGACAGAAGATAGAAAGGAAAGATTATCCAAGGGGAACTCTTCAAGCCCCTTCCAATCATTTGCCAATAAAAACGGACCGATGGATTCCGGCATGTCGATGGAGTCGATATTGACCAGACTCATGCACCTTACCGAATTTGCACCTATACCAATTTCATTATCACCCGGCCTGAAATTATTCAGCGAAAAATGCTCCGAGGAGAAATTCATAGCCATAATACGCGATACGTAGCGCTCCAGGGAAGACCGGTCAAATAAAGCAGGTGATAATGATGCACCTTTAAGGAGTTCAGTAATTTTGGCAATGTTGGAGATAAAATCCATCAAGGCCTTTTTGTCATAGACGTACATTGCGTTTCGCTTAACCTGACGCGTTATAACAAGGCAAGTGCTATGCTCGATATATTCCCTTCCTAAAAAGTGCTCATCGTACTTCTGCTGCAAGGGCTCGGTTTTATCCTTACCGATAAATTTCCTTTTCGCAAAAACATCCTGCTTTTGAACGATGTAACCCTCACCCAGGATCTTGATTACGTTCAGCAGCAAAAGATGAAAGCCTTGATAGGCGGCCGGGTCGGCAGAATAGATCAGCACGGGGTTCTCAATGGAAAGAACAACTGAAAAGTCCCCAGCCTCGCCATAAAGAATGTTAAGCCCGCAGGTTTCCTCAATCCCGGCATAGGGCAACTTAAATTCCGATTTTCCCATAGCCTCTGCTTAAATAAACTGGGTGGATGTGTATTTTTTCGGATCTTTTCTTATCGTGCAGACCGGATTTCTGTTTGGAGGAAGTATAGAGTAAGCCACCGGTGATAGAGAAAATGGTTACAATTCCCCCGAAGTACATATTAACGAGGGCCCCGCTCAATCCTCCTAGAACCAATCCCAGACCAAGTGTGCAAATCCCGTATGCGATAAACTTGCCCTTAAAGCCGCGATAAACAAGGGGCTTTTGCAGCCCCTTGTAAACTGGATATGTGCGCATAAATTTTTATACGCCAAAGAACGCCTTGATGACAACGGATACCAGCACCAGAAATAGGCAGGATCCGCCCCAGCCCATAATTTCCTTATTGATATCCTGATCACCGGAATTCCATTTGATATAAACGCGGACGCCGCCGATAATGCCTACCACGGCACCAATGGCTAGAGTAAGCGTAGAGACCGGGTCCACATAAGCGGTAAGCGAAGAAGTTGCCGCATTGATGCCTGTCGTACCGCCACCGGTCTGTGAGAAACTGGCTTGCACTGTGCCCAATAGCATAGCCACCAGTAAAAGTTTTTTGCTTTTTATTGTCATAAAAAAAATAAAATAGAAGTTAATTATGTGATTAGAGACCGAAGAGCCCATGAAGAAAAATGCCCATAACGGACAAAAAGATGCAGGAAAAGAACCAGCCCATCACTTGGGCATCAATGTGATGTTTCCCCGTCTGCCAATTTGCGTACACCCTCAGTCCGCCGAGCATTCCGGAAATAGCGCCAATCACCAGTACCAAATCGGAAAGCGAAAAATACCACCGATGAACCTCGGAAGAGGCTGAATAGAATTCGGAGATACCTGGCTGGGCAGCAGCAGAAATAGAGAAAAGCACAAAGATTGAGATTGATATCACATTCACGAATTTTTTAAAAATCTTCATCGGAAGATTAATAGGGTATTGCGCGTGTATGCTCAATCAGGTTATCCTTTGCAAGGGAAAAAAGGTGCTTTAGACTAATGCCACCACTGGCATTGATTGGTGCGCTCGGAAAATAAACTATAGGTTTTTCTTTTTCTGCCTCCTCTATTACCGGCTCTGCCTTTCTATTAGCAGTAATCAGTTCAGGAGTATGGGTTTCGGTGAAAAACAGTTCATCCTCAGAGATTTCTCCAATGGGAACGCGCGGCGAAAGAAATAAATCAAAGAATAGGTTCAGGCAATAGTAAACCAGGTAAATGATAAAGATTACAGTTAAAAAATTAATCCAGCTCATGGGCCATTTGTTTTAGGGTTTGAGAAATGTAGTCGTTTAGCCAGGGATGGGACTTTAGGAAATTTTGCAGCGCAAAGGCAATTACCCTGTTCATTTCAATATTGGTTGCGACTTTCAGCTGCTTTAATTGCGCAATTGTGCGCTTGTCGAGACGGATCAGAATTTTTTCCTGCCCATCCATATTGAAGTCACGAAGCGCTGAAAGAAGTGCTGATATCTTTTTAGCATCCGTGACTGAGTACCTGTCATCGGGTTTGTCCCTTTCTTTCTGAGCCTGACTTGTTTCAGCATCATTAATTACGGGCACACCTTTCTGCTCCTCTAATTTAGATTTAAGCTGCTGGGCTAGTGATTTGATTTGGCTCATGGTGAAGCTCCTTTGCTCATATGGATATTGAAGATAAAATCAAGGGCCGGCATAAAAACCGGAATGAGTACTGCTGGTATATGAACTGTTCCCACACGTTGAAAATCGATCCTGTCCGAGATATTCGGGGAGACCATGCCAAACCTGGCGAGCACCCTATCAACCTCCTCTTTTGTTTCATATTTCACCGTGGACTTGATCCGGTTGGGTACATACACAATTGGCGAGAGCTTGTTTATCTCCTTGCAGACCAAAGAAAAAAGAACAGTACTGTCGACCGAGAATTCATCATAGTTGAAAGGGCAGATTATAAGTTCTGCAGAACTTATAATGGGAATCAATAAATCATCATCCATTTTACCGGGTAAATCAATGAGTACGAACTCCTGGGTATTTTGTGTTAATAGCTCGAGTAAGGCAGGATAATACTTGAGGTCTGATGCGATAACCTCGTAAATTGGTTCATTCTCCAGAATCTTTGCTTTCTCGAACTTTCCCGAGACTGATGCCTGATAATCCATGTCCAGAACGGTAACCTTCGCTTGTTTTATTGTGGAAAGGTAGTATGCCAGTAGCAGGCACAGCGTGCTTTTACCAGAACCTCCTTTTTGGTTGCCTAGTAGTATAACCATATCAAATATTTTTATCGTGTGTTCGTCCTTGGCTTTCCCTTTTTTCTGCGGTTTCGGCCATTGATCTGTTCATCGTCAATATCATCCGCGATATCAAGTCCGAATGAGAAATCGCCAATATGACCTCCTTCTTCAGATCCGGGATACAGTTCCTCCATAACTGGCAGTGGCAGGGATTCAAGCAGCATATTTTCTTCAGGGAAATGTCCGGGTCGCACCGGATCATAAGGCTCAAAAGATACCAGCGACGGGTGGGGTGCTGTCGAGAGCACCTCTGCAAATTTACCCAGCGCCATAATTTCACCGCCCTTGAAAACATTTTTTTTGGCATGGTCAAGAACGGTGTAACCATATGGACCTTTATCATCCTTGAAATGAAAAACAAACTCCAGTCCGAAGTCGGAAGAAAGTCTCTCGCTCAGAGCAGAGTAATACCTTAATATCTTTCCATGTGCACCGCGCAGGTTGTTCTCCACCACCGGGAGAAGCTTAGCGTTGGTTAATGGCCTGTATTTTTCAAATATATTTCTCAACTGAGCTTTCCGCTCTTGCGAAAAGCCATTTTCAGCTAAACTGTTGTGGATTTTCGAAATATCCACTTTTGCAACCAGCTCACCGAATTTTGATACGTTATAAGTATCCCCTACCAATTTGACCGAATATCCTTTTGCCTCCAAGATTATTAAATACTGTGCTACTGTGGAAAATTGATACTGCAGTGCCTTGCTCACCGCTTCACTTGCCGATTTTTTTTCATCCTGGCCGACTAGCCGGTTGAGCACACGGTATGCACGAATCTTTTCGAAAACGTCAGATATTTTATTCCCCTCCCTGTCGACTCTGGAAGAGACGATGTGAATATGATTGTTATCAGTATCCTTATGAAAAATGAGCATATAAGGCTGACTGCCGTATCCCATTCCCATTAACCATTTCTCTGCCAGAAACACCAGGCTTTGTTTATCCGCAGCTCTTCCCTTTGAAGAAATCATGGCGTGGAACTGCGGATACACAACCCTTTTGTTCAACGCTGCAAGTGAGGATAGATAGTTAATATAATCCTGGGGTTTCAGTTCCGAAAATCCGGACAGCGCTTCAAATCCCGAAACTTTTAAAAGCTCACCTTTATCCTTTTCAACCTTATTGGTGTTGTACCTAACTGCTCTGAACGTTTTGGATTTCTGTAATATCTTGACGATCATGGTTAACTCTGCAGCCGGCGCAAAAGTGTTCTGGTTTCTTTTTCAATTTGCCTGAAAAGAAAGATGTATTCTGAGAAAAGTTCGTTGAACTTGACTACTGTTTCTGCGTTAAGCATTCCTCGCTTATTCAAAAAATTCGCATGCCTTGCAAGTTGATTGATGTTGTTTCCAGACCTGCCCAGCTCACCCCCCAGATGATCAAGTAACCTTAGCACTTCATGCGCATTTACTTTGACCTTTAACGAACCAGGCTTCAAAACCATCAAACGCACGTAATCGCTTTCCTTCATCGAAAGGGATTTCCACAGTTGTGTGACCAGGCTATATTCGTTCTCAGTTAGTCTTGCTTTTATGTGTTTTGTTCTTTTGCCCTCAACCTTCAACGGCCTTCCATTCTTCTGCTTAACGCTCATAAGATATTGATTTGATCCTCCAAAAGAAAAACGAGTTGCGAGTTTTTTCCATCCCGCTGCCGATCACCGGCAAAAAAAGGCGGGCAAGTTAAAGGGTTTTTGTGCGACAAAAACACAACTTGCAGAATAAAAAACGACGAGCATTCCTACCAAAAATAAAGTTCAATTATCATATATTAGTCTCAAAAAATTAAATGTCCATTATGTCTCCAAGTGATTACCTCGCAGGTGGTGCCCTGCTGATTTCAGTGCTAACTTTTCTTGATAGCCGAAGAGCGAACAACCGGTCCAGAATCGCCGACTCGCAAAACGTTGTGACTGAATTAGCAAAAATCAGAGCGCTGTTACTGAAAGCATCTAAACTGGATTTCTATCCTAAGGTTGGACTTCATATTAGTGACAGTCAAAGCGCCGCACTCCAAAGTATGATTGAATTGGCTCAAAATATCGATAAATCAAAAATCCCCACTTATCTTAGCGAGAGACTCGTAGATCTCATATCCTATTTGGAAGAGGCTCAGATGCCCGGTCAAGACGAAGAAAACAAACTGGCAAATCTATACGGACATATGATTTTTGCGCTTTGGATGCTGTGGAGATTTACCAAAGAATTTCATGGAAGGCTGATATCAAAAAGGGATGAAATGCTAGATTTCGATCAGTTATATCTCGAACATACAAGCTATAGCAGTAAGCTAATATTTCAACCGTTCGACGAATTCATTTCAAAATATCAGCCAATTATGGATCAATGGGCGGAAGATCAGAAAAACATGGATTAAGATTAAATATGTTTACATATGCTTATATGTCTATATATAAATATGCATGTAATCCTACATCTGAATATTCAGTTAGATGACTAGAGTTATATATACTATCGCTCCGGGATGAACCCAATTTCCGTACTGAATTTCAATTGCGCAAATTTCTGTTCTACAGCGGCATTTGCATCAGTAACTAGCTTTGCATTATAGTCTTTATGCCCTAGATATTTAAAAGAAAAATCCTGGCTACCGCTCACATTGATTATAAAATCATGGGTGGCAGAAATTCCGGCTTTATCATGATCGAAATATACCTGAATGGCGCTGAACTGTTTTGCACGAACCATTGCCGATTGAAGAAAGGACAAAGAATTTAACACAAGTACTGAGGATGGGTCGTTGGAGTTTTCAACCCGCCAGCTCAAAAAGTCGAAATACCCTTCGAACACACAGAGCTTATCGGTGGCTCCCTGTAGAAATGACATCCCTTTATGGCCAAGACAGCCCTTGAAATATTTATTTCTTACCTCCCATCCGCCATTCTCATTAGGCCATCCTGATGCAAAAAAATTCTTGTGTTTATTTTTGCTATCAAGAACTGAATAATGCAGTTCATAAAGATGATCCTTTGCTACAGAAATGATTTCCCTGGATTTAAGATAGGCATTTAGTGCGTCCTTTTTAATTGACTCGTTTATAGCCTCTATTTTATAATTAGGAACTTTTACCGGTTGTAATCTGGCTGGAACACTATTGTTCAACTGCGAAGAGTTTTCAAGTTCGACTTTTGAATATTCTAAGATCTTTCTCAGCACCTCCGGGAAAGTGGACGGATACCAGTAGGCAAGTCCAAAATCAATTATGCTTCCACTTCTAATTCCCGAAACACCAGCTCCGCCGTGGTCATACCATACTCCGAGATCATCATTTACGCACAGGGAAGCTGTATACTCTTCTCTCAGCATACTGAGAAAAAAATGTTCTCCACCGGATTGCTTTTGTGGACTGAAGCCCAAATTCTTTAACAGACTCAACAGAGAAACCTTCTCTTTGATCTCATTTACATTTAGAAAAGCTGACATAACATTAGGTTTTGGGAATTTTAGAAATGAAAAAGGGGCTCATCGCCCCAAGAAAATAGAGACTTAAAGAAGGGCCTCGATATTAATGAATTTGGAATTACTCACCTCAGTTTCTACAAACCGGACTCTCGTCTGCCAATGCGCCTTCACCTTTTTGACGTTATCTCAAAGCTTCGCAAAATTCCCATAGTGTTATGGGTAATGTTTCATTCCTGAATGTCAAAGACCAACTCTTTTGTTGGCTCAAAATTCAGGAAGTATGCTGCGAGCATTTGACACTTTTCAAAAAGTGGGTACGATTTTTTAATTCTTTTAACGTAGCCTAATCGCAGTGGTTTTCGGAATGGAAATGTTTTAGCCTATCGATATTACCGTAAAACCCTCACATCGAAGAGTAAATTCTTGACAAAACTTTAGAACTTGCTAAAATCTCTACAAATCCTGGCAATAAGATTTTAACACTTTTTCAAACTTGTGTTATACTTTCACTACCAAACATTTTTAAAAATTTCTTTCCGGACACATAGCTTTACATTGAATTTGTTAGAAAAAATCCCAGAAGAATCATCTTAACTGAAGCGTTGTTTACTGATAATATGATTGTTGATTGGATAAACCAGAGTAGATTGACCCCCTCTCGCCTATAACAAATGTATTATAACACACTTTTTTCAAAGCACTTACAAATAATTTAAAATTGGTGCAAAGGGGTCAAATAAATTGGTTTGTACATAAACTATCTTTATATATTTTAATGTGATTTTCTAATGCGATAATTTCCTTAATTGCATTGTTGAAGATTTCCCCGTGAGAAGACAGCTCAATTAGACTGCCCTTTAAATTATCTTTCCTTATTGATGTGCAATCACTTAAGGTTATTATTAGTATAATTATATAAAAACTCCTTAACGCCATATTATCCTTTCTCCTAACTAGTATTCCATGAACATACTGGTTGCTGAACTGACCCTAGTGAAAGGCGACCATCAGGGTAATCATTTCACTCTCGCAGAGTTCGGCCCTCCTGTTGCGCTTGACCAGAGAACGGTCATGGATGAACTGTTGTTCAAGTTCTGGCAATTATTTCTTTGCAAAAATCATCAACCTCTAAAAAAATTTCTATAATTTTATCTTTGAGCATAAGGTCATTTTAATTCATTCATAAATTGATTGTCAATTATTTATAAACAAAATCATGCCTTTTGCTCTTATTTTTATCTATCAGTTATTTTTGGAACCGATGCGTGAGTTGGACAGATATTCACAAACGGCATATTAATTTTTTAAAGTGGCAAAAGCATAATAGTGACTACGCTATAGCCGGGGGCTTAAAAATTGAATATATATTAATTCACTGTTTCGTGAATAGTGATTTCTGTCGGCTTTTCCACGATAAGTTTCTTATTTCGAAATTTAGCCTGCTCAGGGATGAGGTTGCTAAAATCACGGCCCAAGTCGGGTAAATAAATGGCAGCAATGTTATTTAGGGGGCGATACAATATAGGAATAATAAATAATGTATTAGAAAACTTTTTCTCTAATTTAGAACTTCTCTTAAAGAAAGTTTTAATCTCAGCAGTATCTAAAACCATGTCAATTGTCAACGGGGGAGACATTTCGGAAAAATAAACAGAATCGACCTTTGAATTTTTATCCGTTGACACCCAGATTGAAAAAAGTACAAGCTTTTTATCAATTGGTTTTCGATATATTTTATTTATTGAGTTAGCTATTGTGTTCAATGTGCTTTTATTAGCTAATTGCGCATACGCTTCCGTAATAATCGCAAATACAAAGAGGTGAAGTAATGTTATTTTTTTTCCCATATTTAATTACAATAAGTACCCAATTTGTCGGCCCGTTCTTTATCACTATAAAGAGTTTGTATAATACCATATGCTGTTTTGTCGGGCTCACTTAAGGTGTCCCAGTACGATGTGCCTTTTAATCCACTCCAAGCCAAAGCCTTAGCATCGGTGATACTTAATCCTAAAAATTGACTTGTCAGAACGGAAGCTAACATGTCTACATAGTTGCTAGCCATGTATTCATGTTGTGGAGGAATTAGTATCTTACCTTCCTGATCCGCTGGGAAATGCGCACCTAGATAGGCATGAAACATTTCATGATATACAGTAGCAACGGCATATTGCTGTGATCGAATGTCGAATGCAGCACTGTTGAATTGCACTGTACTGGTAGCAACTCCATTCAAAGTTACAGTTGTTGTTTTTCCATCTATATTAAGACCCGCGGTCATATCTTTAAAAATAACTGTATTGTTCGTATTTATGCCGAATGCATCGAAGAATAGATTTTTAATATTTGCGGAAGCATCTGAGGTCATTGCCATCGCAAATGCGGCAGCAGTACAAGGGTTTTCAATCAAATTTATTAGATTTCCGGTACTTCCCCCGCCTCCATATTGCGGACTTCCACCCGATCCACTTCCAGAGCCACTTCCAGAACCACTTCCAGAACCACTTCCAGAACCACTTCCAGAACCACTTCCCTCTCCAGGGCAAGTGGTAGCTATATAATTTCTTATGATACTAGCCAAACAACCGTCTATATAATTTGTTTGTTCAGAATACAATACAATACCGCCTTGACAATATGTTGAAGGGAAGCCATTGTTAATAACCACAGTTGCTGGACATTCACTTGAAGATGTCATTAATCCACTCGTACGGTTTAACATTAGTTTGGCGTTTGCATAAATTCCCATTCTGGAAATTTGAATTTGTTTCATTTCCGAAACACTGTTATTTACGATTTCAACCTCGGCATTTGCTTTCTTCTTTCCATCTTCGTAAGATGTTCCTATAATTTTAAGATAATTAATATCATATTGTAATATCGAGCCATTAAACTCCTGAATACTTTCGCTATCAATATTTTTTATCAAATAATTTAGATTTTCTTCAACAGCATAGTTATGGCCCAAAAACTCAACAATACGACCCCCGTTTACATCATTGCCATCGTAGGTGAACACAAAAAATCGTCGTATTCTATTGTTCTCATCAGCCATGAATATTTCGGGGGCAGGTACAACCAAAATATTCCGCTTTCTACTGGTCGTCATTTGCCATGCCCCATCCCATAATGGTTTTAGAACCACTCCTTTGTTTTGAAGTCGTTGCAGCCGCCAAATTTTGGCAGATTCTATTTGAATAGAAGAAGCTTGTTCCTTATTCTCAATATATAAACTTATGTCCTTTCTGCATGCGAATAATAGAAGGCATAAACTAACAATGCCGGTCAAAAACAGGAGGGCGTTTTTCTTCATAAGATTAGTTAGTTGTATCCTGTTCATTAGCTTATGTCAGACACAAACTACGAGAAAATCAGACCACAACCTAGGTTATAATTATATATTTAATTTAAACGATTATTTAACTAAAATAAGAAGAAAATTAATATTTCCAAATAATTTTCGAATAAATGGCTTATTATATTTTTTATGGACTAGAAATTCTAATAGTTTGCGTGGGTCCATAGCAATTTCGCTTTTTAAGCTAGTCGCTGGTTTTCGTCTCATGGTAATCATTTTCCGTATTGATTATCCAAATATTCCCCTTATCTTTTTTGCCTGAGAGAAGGTTGTCGACTGCGACCATTGCCGTTAGCATTGAATGGTCTTGATTATTATATTTATGCATGCCATTTCGTCCAATTAAGAACATGTTGCTAAAAGAATCTGTATATTCACTAACTAGCGGAAGGTCATCGTAACTACCAAAATACGCTGGATATGCTTTGGGTACTTTTATCACAGTGCTATCCAATACCTCATCAGGTTCAATAAAACTTATTTTAACCAGCTCCTCAATTGCGAAAGTAATGAAATCCCTATCTTCCATGTTCCATAGATGATCTCCTTCATTGCAGAAGTACTCTAGTCCCAACCATACATTATTACTATCAGCAACCATGTAGGGACTCCAATTATTAAAAATCTGTAATCTACCAAGCTTCACATCGTTTTCTTGGATATAGATCCAATTATCGGAAATTAATTGATCAGGATTCTGACCGGCTTTATTTGGCATTTTATCCTTAATTTTCAAGCCCTTAAGTAAGAGCCCAACCGTAATAAAGTCCCTGTATGCTAGCCCCTTTGCAACTTCTTGTATCACCAATGGGACTTCATCCCCCATTCCCAAAATAAGGTCCTTAATGGGCATTGTCGAAAAAAGGTAATTCCCTGTGTAAACCAGCTCTGAATCACTTGCAACATCCTTCACGGAAACCTCGACCTGACTTTCGGTAATCCATTTTATTTTTGTTACCCTGGTGCCAAATACAATCTTGCCTCCTAGGGTGCTTACCTTGTCTGCAACTTCTTCCCATAGTTGGCCCGGACCAAATTTCGGGTACATAAATTTATCTATAAGACTCGTTTCAATTTTTTTTTGTTCTATGGTCTCATCCTTTTCGAACATTGATTTTATAGAATGTTTTATTGCTTTTGAGATTGAAAGGCCTTTTATCCGTTGCGAGCCCCACTCCGGCTTTATCTGATGACATGGAATACCCCAGACTTTCTCGGTATAATCCTTAAAAAACGTTTCATATAGAACCCTACCAAATCGATTTACCAGGAAGTCTTCAAGGGTTTGTTCGTTTTTTATAGGGAACAAACGGATTGTGATATAGGCTATACCAATCTTGATTATTCTTATAAAACCCAAGTTTTTTGCTGCAGCGTAATTTAGGCTTATTGGATAATCGAAGAATTTCCGCAGATAAAATATTCGTGAAACCCTTTTACGGATTAACATAACCTTATCCCCTTTTTCAGAATCTGTGGACGCAGGGCCTATTTTAGATAAGTCAAGATCTGTTAGGGGCTGTGAAGCTGGCTCCAGAGGTAGGGTATTGGCCCACCAGTCTAACACTCTGGTGGACTTCGAAAAAAATCTATGCCCGCCTATGTCAATCCTGTTTCCCTTGTAATTGACGGTTCTTGAAATCCCCCCAATCTCATTACTAGCTTCAAGTATGGTCACATCTATGTTTGATCGGGTGGCTAATTCGAATGCAGCCGTCAGTCCGCCTGGACCTGCGCCGATAATAATCGCCGTCTGTTTTTTACTCATTTGGTGGATTAGGAAATCGTTACGTAAACAAAAAACCTTAACTTTTGAAAAAAGACATTCCCTGTTTGATTAAGATAAGAACCGTTGCAACCTCTTTTGAAGTTTTTGGAGATCAACAAGTTTGATTGAGCGTTTTTTTTCATATATCGTTAGGGATTTGACTAAAATATACATTTAAAATTAAAATCCAATCATATCAACTTAATAGTAATGTATTTCTTGGCACCTGCGGTTCTACACTTGAATTCCAAACGACAAAGACTCCTGTTTTGTGAACTCTTTTCTATGCAACTCAAATTAGAGTTCTTCAGAAATCCTATTTTTGTTCAATAAAGCTACAACAAGATATTATACAGAAAATGCTCACTACAATAAAATATTTTTTCCAAGGTAAGACCTATTTAAGGACCATTGCAGAGATATTGTTATATGGTTACCTCCTGTTTTGGTGGTCTTGGAAGCTAAATAGCCTACCCGGTCTGCATGGGGATGAAGCGTGGATGGGAATAATGGCAGATTCCTATAAAACGGAGGGCTTCCATTCAATTTATGGCATGAATCATTACACGGGTATTTTACAAGCGCTGAGTTCATATCTCTCGTTTTATTTCTTCGAATCAGGTGTGGGTCAACTCAGAATCCCAGGAGTATTATTTAACTTGATTGGCGTTATAATAATATCCCGGATACTAAAAGCCTACAGTCAACAATCCTCAATCTTATTCTTACTATTCATCGGTCAATCAGCAATATATCTGATCTTACCCAGAATTGCCTGGGAAGTTAATAGCTTTACAATGATCCTTATGGCCATATACCTTCTTGTGGTAACAAAAATTGTGAAGACAAACGCCAAGCCCAGGCCGATCTTGATAATCTTATTCCTTATGATAAACTTATTGGGGACTTATAATCATATTATCTATGCAAGCGTTTCTTTTGCTGCCCTGTTTGGTTTATTGATATGGAGCGGACACAACAAAACTTATTGTTATAAAAATCTGATCATACTGCTTTTTGTAAATCTATTTAATTTAGCTGCGCTCCATATTCTAATGAGCTTTTTCAATGTTATTTTTGATGTGAAATATGGAATGATATGGGGTAGTTCGATTATTATTCTTGTTTTATTAGAGGTGCATTTATTTGCTTATGCCTTTGAAATGGACTTTAATTTTAAAATTAGAATCCCAAGGTATGTTGTGTTAATAATTGCATCAGCGGGTCTCGCGACATTTGTTTTCTGCCATGGATTAGCATTCTTTGATGTATTGACAAATTATAAGATCTTTCTAAATATTTATTCATACCCGGTAGCATTGGGCATTAAGGCGTTTTTTATATTTCCGGCTATAATTCTCTGTATCTCCTGTATCTATCATCTCTGGAAAGACGTGTTTTCGTTCGGAAAGACCACTGTGCCAGGTATTATTTTAATTAGTTATCTGGGTATTTTTAGCCTCTTTACCGTCCATAATTCGGTTAGATATTACCTTATAATATTCATCCTTATAGCATTATATCTTTCACTAAAAGTTTGCCATGATCCAAAAGCCAGTAGAACATTGTACTTGTCGCTTGTTTTCTCTTTCTTTTTGAGCGCCCTAACTCTCTTTAAAGCATTTTTTCTTGATGTCAAAGGGTACAAAGTTCTTGAGGTGAATATCGGCAATGAACAGATCGAGTCGTCAGGACATTTTCTCCCCAAAAAAAACCTGGTAGATTCACTAAGGAAATACCGTGTTGGGAAAATTGAATATATGACTGATCAATATTTTATAGAAGAGCCGGTTATGTTTTACAAACTTGCAAATCCTTGGAAAGAGGATAAAAGAAACCACGCGATAATAGATTACAGAGGTAGCAGAGGTGGATTTATTATTATTATAAAGAACTAGTTCTTTTGTAGCTCATAAACAAAAATTTCCTGGTCAAAAAAGGACGAATCATAAAATTCAGTGATTATTCTCTCAAACGCATTAAAATTTTCGAACACAAGAGTGAAACCATTATTTTCGAGTAAGGCAAGTGTTCTTGGTCCAGTAATATCTTCTTGCCTTATTAATAGTAGTGTTACATCTCCCAATTGCTGATTAAATGGATCCGGACCCCATATTGTAGGGACTATGATTCGGGATATATTTGAATGAAGATAAAAAGTATCTTTTGGGGATTGCCAATCAATGTAAGGATTTATCCCGTTAACACAGATAAGGTTTATCTTTTGTTGCGCATATTTTTTGTGTATATACTCGCCAACTGCAACCTTTGCATCACCTGCCCCCCTAAAAACGGTAGCCCCAAGACCGATCGAGTTAATTGTTATAAATAAGATTAGTAGTGCTAAGCCAATTCCACGAGGGGGTAATAGTTTAAGCCGGGAAAAGTGCTGAAACCCTAAGATAAGTATTATAGGGACCAAGTTCGCCAATGGAAATAAAAACCTCAATTCCTTGTGGGGAACAATTGAGTGAACAACAAGAAATGGCAAGGTAGTCCATATAAAAACACTCTTTGGTTCATAAAATACCATTATTAAATATGCAATTGAGATGAGGATCCCAAGAGGGCCAGTTGAAAAAAATATGTAGTATAATATTTCGTACCAAGGGGAAGCACCAAACTGTGATGCTACATCCTTGATAAGATTGATATAAACATAATTATATATAGTTAAATTAAAATCGCCATAAAACCAGATGTCAATTACAACTCCTGTTGAAAGAACAGCAATTATTGAAAAAATGATAACTGCCAATCTCTTCTTTGACTCCCCCTCAAAAACAATTAACCACAATATGGCCCCGCAAACCATTATGGCCGTTTGATATCTAAAAAGTATCGAAATCCCCAGGACAATCCCGAGACAGATTCCCTGAAAATTTGTTCTTCTGGGATTGGGTCGTCCTATTAAGCCTAGGGCAAATACAAAACATACGCCAGAACATGTTTCAGATGAAAAACGAACATTTATATATGGCAGGAACCATATAAAATAAGACATTAGGACAAAAAGATTCCGATAGTCGTTAATAACCGCGTGCTTAAATGACTGAATAAAGAACCTAATCGCACTAATGCTGAATACAGCAGTTAGGGCTCGCAGAATGAAAGAGAGTTGATAGGAGTCATCAAGCCCAATGGAATTGCAAATTTTAAATACTGTAAAGCATAAAGCTGGTTGAAAGCTTGATCTTAATCTCGATGAGAATTCCCAGGCAAGATCAGAAGATGAGGTATTACCCATTTTATAATTTGCAAATTCAATAACTTGAAAATGTTCATCGAAATGATAATAGCCAGAACTATTGTATGCCACAACTAGGTACAAAATTAGTACCACAACATAAAAATAAGAATCTGTTGAAAGATCTGTCTTTGATAGTTTTTTCAATAGAAGATCTTTTGTGCTTAATATCGGTTGCATCGATTTGGAGATTGTTAAAATAGGTTGACAGGGAATTCTAACTGTTTAATATTTTAAGCTGTTTAATATTTGGTAAATTGTCGCCAGGCCAATAAATATGGAAATAATGCCTATCGCTGAGTAATTGACAAATCGTATCCTGGAAAGATGGATTTTTCCGCGACCAAGTAATAGGCAAAACAGTAAAACGGCCGGATATATGTACCTAAAGTCGTTAGAAGA
The DNA here is from genome assembly GCF_015679185.1 of Pedobacter endophyticus. Lineage (NCBI taxonomy): Bacteria > Pseudomonadati > Bacteroidota > Sphingobacteriia > Sphingobacteriales > Sphingobacteriaceae > Pedobacter > Pedobacter endophyticus. Next base: position 4,124,537 of record NZ_CP064939.1, on the reverse strand, counting down.
TGAAAAAGGATATGCTATCCTAAAAATCACCATCGAGCCGACCAAAAGTAAAAGCGACATCAATACTGGTAAATCATTTTTATAGTGTTTTATTGTTACAAAAAGCCCAGTAAGGAATATTGGCAGTAGCAATAAAAAAAATAGGCTTAATGCACTGGCAATAGCTTTTAACACCGGCGACGTTTCACTAAACTCACCCAGCAGGCTTGTTTTAAAAAGAAAGTGCCAAAAGTTATCCCGTCCCCGTTCCGGGTTTATTGCGCTTGTATATGGTACTTTGACAAATTTTACGGCATCAAAGGTCAAAAAGGTTCTTAAATTATTTTCTACCCTCAAATCATTGCCCAGCCCATTGGCATTACTGACAACTAATGGCGCATCTGGATCATACCTAAAGCGGGCAATCTTATCAGAAAGGGTTAAATAGCCAATGAACACCAAAAATATGGCAAATAGGTATGCTTTACTTATATATCTCATTTTAAACAGCTTTATGTCCTGTTTTGTAAAGCATCTTATTGTTAAAAGCGTACCAACCAGACCCAACAGTATAAAACCGTTTGTTTTCGACCATATCGCAAAAGAGGCACAGATTAAAATAATGAGAAAGTCACCTAATTTCTGAGAATGCCACCATTTCAATATGAAGTAAAATGCAATCGCATAAAATAGTTCGAACAGGATATCGTTTCCAATCCTACCGGAAAAAATAGTGTTGACCGGCCAAAACAGAAAAAGGGAAATCACCAAATGATATGAACCCCGAAGAGTATTCTTGTCAACATTCTTTCTTAGGGTCCTGAAAACCAAGTCAACCGTCCTAACAGAAAAATAAGAATAAAATATAAAGATGAATAGTGTAAACGCCTGCATCATTTTCAAGAACTCTTCATAGTTAAAGTGGGCATTCAAGTTTACAAGGCTCCAAAAGAGGGCAGCGCAACGATAATAAAAAGAGGGATGGTAAAACATCCATCCACCAGAGGCAACAGGACTATGGCCCGTGTCCAGCATATATTGTATGTATTGGATGTGCCCCTCAACATCGTAGGAATATTCATCATAAAAGCGGCAAACAAGAAAGGCTGAACAAAGTATAAATGACAAAATAAAGATGCAGCATGAATACTTAGCAAATAAGCAATTCGTGTAGATCAAATGGAGGGAGGGAATTAAGGCTGAACCTAATATGGTCCAGATGATCAGCCATCTATGCAAGCTACTGTTTTTGAGTATGGGCCCGAGAAATAAAACTACCGTAATAACTAGAATGTAGAGGAAAACGGCATACAGTCTGTTCCCCTCGCTTCTTAAAAGATGTTTGAAGTTACCAAAGATGGTAAATGTAAACGGTTTTGGTTTAAATAGAATCATGAAAAGAAACACCAATATCATGAAATAATACTTAGCATAAAAGGTCGTATCGTAAAATTGAAGCCCAAAATGTCCGCTACGATTTTCTGTTTCTAGCTTTAAGACGTTAGCCCCAGAATGAAGCTGTTTTTTTAAATTTATATCGAACCCATTATTGCTATCACATATTTTTTCCAATGCTATGTCTAGCATAATATTCCTGCCATTTAACTCTATGCTTCTGAAGCAATCATCAACGATGACATGGAATTTTCCCGACAACAAGGCCGAGTTATATATTGTTAATTTATAGGTATAAACGCCCGGCTTACCTGCATCCTTGGATTTAAATGGTAGGATAACCCTTGAAGCGGAACCGCTAGCGGTTATAAGATCTGCCCGAAAGGGCTGGCTAGAATAATATATTGATATTGCAAGGACCAAAGCCATAACCATTACAATACAGAAAGATGTTTTCACATTAAAGCGCAGCATGGCAGGGTATTTTTTTGCAAGATAATTCTTTTGCTGATAAAATTTAATTTGTAATGTCCGTAAAGATTTTTGTTAATTATTTTATTCTTTTTCCACACAATTCATATATTGGAGAAAAATCATCGCTTTCATATGAAAAATAAAAATAGCAGAAACATAATATTTATGGCTGCAGTATTTGTATCGTTGTTAATCGTCTATTTTCCAGTTAGTAAATTCGACTTTTTGATTGGTTGGGATGATCAATGGTTTGTAACTAACCATTTTACAGAAGGTGGATTCTCAATTAGTAATATCAGATCAATATTTACAGATTTTTATTACGGTCAATATGCTCCGTTAAACCAGTTATATTATACAACACTCTATCGTTTATTTGGCTATACACCTGGTGTATACCACATTGTAAGTGTAATGATTCACTATATAAACTGCCTATTGGTTTACTATTTTTTGAAAGAATTAATGGGTGATATTGATACGAGGGAAAATTTAAAAAATGTTAAACTTGCTTTCCTTACAACAACAATGTTTGCAATATTGCCCATAAATGTAGAACCCGTTTCCTGGGTTGCGGCATCGAAAGTGTTGATATATGCGATGTTTTACGTTGTTGCTTTAATTTCTTATAGAAAATACTTAAGTTCGGGAGAACCGTCAAGTTATTATTTAACACTAGTTATGTTTCTTTTTTCCTTTGGAGCAAAGGAACAGGCGGTTGTTTTACCTGTATGTTTAGTATTGCTTGATTATCTATATAGTAGAGATCTTCGGAACAAGTTAGTCTGGCTTGAGAAGCTCCCTTTTTTTATCTTGGCAACAATGCTCGGATTGGCAACGCTAGATTCCCAACAAATCGATAGAAGTGATTTTTATACGTGGTTCCAACGTATCCCCTTATTTTTCTATTCTGTAAGTGAGTACATTACCAAATGTATTCTCCCGGTCAATCTTTCATACTTGTATCCTTTTCCATTTCTAAAATCTGAAGATATTCCAGTTTGGTTGTGGGTTCATGTTATATCCATTCCTATAATCGTCGCCTGTTTTTTTAATAAACTGAAAAACAAAATAATTTTGTTTGCTTTGAGCTTTTTCTTTATACATATAGTTTTAACGAGTAACCTGTTCTCATTAGCTCGGTATTCTGTCATTGCGGATCGTTACGCCTACATTTCTGCTGTGGGCTCATGTCTATTTGTTGCAACAGTTTTGTTAAAGTATTCTTCACCAAAATATAGATTAAGCCCCCATTTTACGGCCCTCGGAGCAATATATCTAGTCGCTTTAATCTGGACCTCTCAGAATTATGTCCATGTTTGGAAAAATGCTTTTACGCTTAAGGAAAGATTAAAGATCACTATCGAGTCCAGATCTGATTTTAAAAAAATAAAGGATAATGAAAGATAAAACATCGTTACACATCATCGGATTCATTTTAATTGCGGTAATTTTCTTTATAAATATTTTTATAGCGGTTAACTATTATTTTCTTGATAAGCGTACTCTTCCCCAATTTTATATCTGGCAAACAAATATTAAGAAAAAATAAAAAGTCAAAAATTCTTACTTCTACAGTTTTGATTGCTTATGATAATGACTATATTAGTTTGCATCTAATCTGAAATACCTCAGAGGAAAGAATAATTTTTAGGAAATAAGTCAAGGACAAAAACAAAGAAACTGGGCACACAAAAATTATAAGAATTAAAATAATGTATTTAAACAAATACGTACAGCGTTTTCTCCCGATGGCAATCAAAGTAGTCAAATATGGCGTCATAGGGCTATTTGGAATGGCTATCGATTTCTCCTTGACATATTTGCTGATTGAGTCTTTTTCAATGGACAAGTTTATAGCTTCTACAATCGGTTTTATTATTGCAGTAATTAACAATTATCTTTTAAATTCAAAGTGGACATTTGGAAAACAAAAGAATTCTAGTAACAGCAAATTTATGTGTTTTTTTATAATTGGTCTTGCAGGTCTTGCTATTAATTATCTTTCGATATTTTTATTGCATACCTACGGTCGTGTGGATATTTACCTTAGTAAATTGGTAGCAGTAGGAATTGTTTTCTTCTGGAACTTCATGACGAACTATTATATAACCTTTAAAAATTCCGAAAGAATGTTCACTTAGGTGGACAAACCAACTTGGTTGACCCCTTGCCGCTAATTTACTAAAATACTTAAGAGCAAAACTTTACAACAATTTTATTTCCTGTTATACGGGATCAATCTATTCTGGTATATCCACAAATGACCGTAGAAGATATTTTATCCTATATCCTAGAAGAAAGTTGTCAATAATAATCAAATCATCAGCTTCTCCTTTCAATATCAGATTACCAGTATTGTTTTGTTTGCCAGTCAAGGAAATAACCTCTGGATTGACTATCAAACATTTTTGCTTGTCCGCCGTGTGTCCCAAAAACTGCTCCTGAAATATCTTTAGGTAACGATGGCGGGTTTGATTTGATGTGATGCTAACCTCATCCAAGGTAATAGACTTTATCTCAAGATTAACCAATAAATTTACTGATTTGTCTCGCAATGTAATGGCAACTGAAGGACTGTTGTAACCAAGCATTTTTGTTGAGACCAGGTAGTTTCCAGCTTGCATGTCGACAAACCTAGAAATACCTCCGGCGTCAGTTACTGTAACTTTTTGGGCGCCACTAATAAAGACAGTTGCTCCCTGTATAGGTTTATTATTCTCATCAGTCGCGGTACCGGAAATATTGTAAAGCTCCTCGGCGCGAAGATCGGAACTTATTACAATTTCAAAAATAACAAGTAGCAAAATTACTAAATGCCTCATATGTCTTTGTTTTTTTCCATCATTAAAAATATTTATACTGCGTCTGAAAACCTAATTGATACCTACAGGTTGCTCAATGCTGGCTCCTTACAGCTGACAAGCTCGAATAGAACAAAGTGTAATGTGTTTTTTTGCGTTTCTCAATCGTACTTAAAATTAACAATTCTTTTCTTTCAAAAGGGTAGAGATTTCGGTTTGCATTTTCTCCGTAATCAACCATTTTAACAAACTGAAGTGTGTATAAATGGTTTTGTTCTTGCTGCACCTTTTGTCTATCATATCCTGGACTTTTGGTCAATTATTTTTGGACGTTTGCTAATATCCACACTATCAACGATTTAGGTCCTGCCATTATTTTTATTTTCCCGTCTTATATCTTTTTTCCTTGTTTCGCAGATGTTCGTACAGCTTAACGCCTTGGCGTTTGTCTCCATACATACCTTTAAATAGCCTCCTTGGAAACCATAAAAACAGCTTTCGACCTGCACCATCCCTCTATTTGCTCGGGGCTGTAGTCCGCATTCAGTAATGCCGAAACTTGTGCTTTTAGATGTTCATCGAAGCGGATGTTTTTAGGTTTTTCCCGATGCCTAGAGTCAGCTTTCTTGTCTGCAAGAGCAGCTTTGTACACACCGCTTCTGCCGTCCGAGTTTCTTTATATTTCCAGGGAGATAACAGTTATTCCCTGCCTACATAATCTGAAATTTCAGAGAGGCTTTTATCCTATCGATAGATAAGCCTCTATTTTATACCTTTGTTCTAACGTTAAATGGGCTTTTTTTTTCAAGTGTGGTAACCCAAAATAAGATGAAATTTTTCGGTTATTTTAAAATGCTGTTGTATTATTAGTTGAATCTGAGCAATTATTTCCAAGTGGGATTCCATGATAGGTTAGTTACCAAGTCTTTTTTCCAACGTCAAAAAGTCCTTTTTTAAGGATGGGAACTTCTTTGACAATCTTATAAATTGCTTATCAAAAAGTCAGGACAAGAATTGTAGCAATTCAGCCCACTTCTAAAAAGACATCAGAATAAGAAATTAGAACATCTCCATTTCGGTTTCTCCAAACGAAACAACCATTGAATCCAACCCTGCTTTTCAGAAAGTTAAAACCGCTTAAAATGAGCAGAGTGACCACTTTCAAGCGCGATCGGCCGACAAAGATGCCCACGATGGATGAAAACCAGTGGCCACTTTTAGCAGAACCCCAATTATAACTCTTTTGTTGAAGACTTGAAGTGGATTGCTGATTTGAAAATTTCGAACTAAGACTGCAATGTTACCTTTTTTCTAGAAGAAATACAGATTAGCTATCCATGTAGAGAGAAATTATGATAATCTATTTTAGGAAAGACAGAGACCTCTTTGTTTCAAAAAAAAATCCCACTCAATTTGCTTGACCGGGTTTGGATTGTTAACTTTAAATTTACCATTAAGATGATTTTGTGGGTTTTCGGTATTTTTCTGTAATCAGAATAGCTGGTTTCAATCATACATCTTCATTGATCTTAAATTGTCAATTATCTCTATAGCAATATCGGTTGACGGTCTACTGGCCAATATTTCTCTTTCTTTCTTTTGGACTAACTCAAGCTCAGGGTCTTGAAGAATATGTTGAATATGACTATAAAATTGATCAACAAATGATGTCAATGATGTCACATCGGATTCATATCCCTCACTTAAAAATTTAACCCTACAAGAATAGTTATATATAAATAATATTTTTCCAGACCCTGCTTCGCCAGACAGGTGTACGGACCATTTGTTCGGTTCTCTAGAGGGGATGATTGTATCTTTCCATTTATCTCCGACAGTGTAAATTATTTTAAATACAATTGTAAAAGAATTAGAAGAATTAAAATGATAATAAAAAAAAGATTGATAAGAACTACTGACTTTTAGTTTAGATAAGTATTGTTTATTAAATTTGAATTGATTAACTACAATTGGTTTTAGAATTGTTATTTCCATCATTACATTATTTTTCGGATAAAAATATTAGTTTTTAGTTAAGTCGTTAAAATAGTCGTAAATATTAAACAAATAAAGCGCTTCGTGGTAAGTCCTTAACTAAAAATTGTCGTAAAATGTATAATTGGTCTAATTTATGTAACCGTTATAGTATGCACTATAAGTTCTTTCTATATCGTACGGGGTAGTATAAGAGTTTGATTTAGGCAGTTGATTAGGCTTCTTGACTGTGTGTCTTGAGGTCCTCTTAGTTATCCAGCGCAAGTTAATGACAGGGTACCCAACTGGACTGTGATTATACTGTGGCGTTTGTGATAAAAAATTGTACCAGGAATCTTCTGTTCCATCCAGTAAATGAGTTGTCTGCGATGCATTTACAAGGCTAACCCACATACTAACAACTTCTTCGACTACAGCAACAGGTGCACCCGCACCAAGGTAGGCCGAACATTTGATATCTGCTTCAAAATTAGTCCTACAAGGATTTCTACTCATATAGCCAAACTCTAATGCATCTGCATCCTCACCAGCCCGATCAATATTTTCATCGACCATGTATCCTATATGTTGATAAAAAGTAACAATTGAATTGCTATATGGCGGGTTCTCATCCAGACTGGAGCCACTACCGCTCCCTGAACCGCTCCCTGAACCGCTCCCTGAACCGCTCCCTGAACCGCTACTTGGGCAAGACACTCCCAAATAGGTTCTCTTAAGGCTAATTAAGCATCCATCAGCATATGTGGTTTCTTCTTGTATGTGCACAGTTCCCCCTTCACAATAAGAGGATGGAAAACCTATATTTTGCACAACTGGATCTCCACAGGAACCCGTTGTCATCACTTTTCCTGCAGTTAGAGACATTAATTTACTATTAAGAACGGGATGATTTGGCAAATCTGATTTGGAATTACGTACTTGCATTTGCGATAATACAATACTTTTTTTAGAGGGCTGACCGTTTTCAAAAGTATTGCTGTTTTTAAGGATATAATTCATGTCATATCTATTAACAGCTCCTGTAAATTTATCTATTTTAGCTTCAGCATAATTTTTAAGTAAATGCTCAAGATTAGATTCGATCTTGTAATTTGCTCCAAAAAATTCTACTATTTGACCGTCCATGATGTCATTTTTGGATATTGTGAAAATGAAAAAACGTCTGATCCTGTAATTTTCATTTGTCATATAATGTTCGGGAGCAGGAACTATCAACAATTCCTTATTACTAGTCGACATAATTTTCCAAGAGTCAGCCCATAAAGGCTTAAGTACTTGTGTGCTCTTTTTAAGGTTTTGTAACCTCCAAATTTTGGCATTTTCCATAATCGAAGCATTTACGGATTCTTTGCCATCAACCATAAAAATAATGTCTTTTCTACAGGCAAAAAGAAAAAGGCATAAGCCTGTGAGTATCGTTAGTGTAATTAGAGATTTTTTTTTCATTGAAAACGGATTTAGAGAAAACAAATATATTAAACTTTTTTCAATATTCATTTTATTTTGGATACAATTCCAATTGTCGCATTTAATTTAATTTTATGTAAGCATTTAATAATTTGTTACTATAAAAAGACAATAATGAGCATGAGAAGAATACCTAGAAGCTGCTGGCAAGCGCTACGATCAGCTTCAATTGTTAGACGACGGTCGAGCGTTCTTGTTGGTTAGGTTGTCCATGAATTTTAATTCGCTTTCGGTCATAATCAATCTCAAAGGCAACATTCAAATATTCATCATCCTTCACATCCAAGTCTCTAAAACCTCGTTTATATTTAACAACTAGGCAATAAAAATTATTTTTTGTTTAAAAGCATGGCATTAACGTGTCGAAAAGTCATCATCAGTCGCCTGCTTGAGAATCCGCAATGCATTTTTTGCCTGCTTAGCTGATAAAGCAGCTTTTCTGTTGGACAAGACTCCCAGATTGTAGGCAAGCTTTCTGTCAAATGGAGTGAATTTGTTATGTTCTTTTGTCCATTTGGAAACAGAAAACCAGGTTTCTGCGGTTATTTTCCTTGCTTCTTCAATGATTTTAATCTCCTGGAGGGGTCAGATCCACTGCATCTGCGCCGTCATTCATCTGGTTTTCTCCTTCTTTTATTATATCATCATTGATCAGACTGACATCGATAAACTTATCTTTTAAGGTAAACCAGCATTCCTGTTTCTTACACCATTAACCGATGTTCATACCGACCTTTGCAGGCGTTTTGATGTGTTTCCAGACAACGGGTATCATTTCACCGATAACCGTATTGAGATTTTCGGAGATTGACTGATATTCCCAAATTGCGCTTGGGTTCAGTCCCATAGAATGAAAACCCAAGGAGGTTGCTTTGGCTCGGCCAGCTGACCTTACTCTTCATCCTGTTAACCTTCAGTTTCAGCCCGTCTTCCAGATATACTGAAATACCTGCCATTACCCGCTGTGCCGATTTCCTGCTTCTTAAATAGATACTGCAATCATCAGCATAACGTACGAACCGATGCCCACGCTCTTGGAGCTTCTCATCAAGTTCGTGAAGGATCACATTTGATAATAACGGGCTTAATGGACCGCCTTGTGGCATACCTTCTCTTCTTGGGCTGACCAATCCATCCTCCATGATTCCCGCATTCAGGTAAAGACCGATAAGCTTCAATGTCCGCTTATCTTTTATCTTTAATGAGAGCAGGTACATAAGTTTGTCATGGTTTACCCGGTCAAAGAATTTATCCAGATCAAGTTCCACAATCCAGGTATAGTCTGTATTAAGGTATTGCTGAGCCTTTAGCACTGCCTGACGGGCATTGCGATCTGGCCGGAAACCATAACTATCAGAGGAGAAGTCGCCCTCGTACTTGGGGCTCAGCCATTGAGAGAGGGCCTGTTGGATCAACCGGTCAATGACCGTTGGGATGCCAAGCATCCGCATACCACCGCTGCTTTTGGGTATCTCTACTTTTCTCACAGCGTTTGGTCGATAATCGCCTTTTAAAATATTAGTCCGTAATCTCTGCCAGCTCGTATTCAGGTAGTCGCGAAGTTCATCGGTCTGCATACCATCAATACCACCAGCACCTTTATTGGCAGTGATCTGAATAAAGGCTCTTTGTACATTTCGGATGTCTAATATTTCTTCAAGCATAATACTAAAAAAAAACTCCTTCCCAGGCATTGTGCACATTGGCTGCACGGCTCGGCTCAGCTCCTCTTATACTTTACTCTCGGATTCCGTCCTACCCTCATATAAGCAGTTCGCTAATGTGGTTCCGCTGTAAGCGCTCTGCCATAAACTTCCTGTTTCCTTTGCCATCCTAACATTTGGTCCTTTCTGCATCGGAAAAATGCAGTACTACGACCGCTGCTGACTTCTGATTGAGGCATTTACCATCTCTGCTAAATGTTTCTTCTCCTGTAATCGCGCTTACACTTGACAGAACTCATTCAGATCTCTAGGGTTAAGACAATCTACTTCCTATGGATGTGGTCTCTGTATCTACGTAATAGTCCCCGTGCAGTATTGGGCTTCTGTTTGTTTGGCAACATCACCCGGACCAAATCCGCCTCGTATACAGTTTCTATTCGTAAGCCCCCATACTTGCCTCGGACTTCCTTCAGATTCGCAGTCGCCCACGACACCCTTGTCTCTAGCTAACACTTCCTACTGCAAAGCCTGTTCGGGACTTCAACCCTATAGTAAATTACCATTCCCGACGCACCAAATAAAAAGCCCCACTCGGGCGAAGTGGATCTAACTGATTGATTATCAGATGCCTCTGCTGGGATCGAACCAGCGACCCTCTGATTAACAGCGACGCAAAAGATGTTAATATCTATTAATATTTTGTTGTATTTATTTGTATTTCAAACAGTTATAAAAAATAATGTCTATCTTTAGATTTTGATTTGCACAGTTATTTCGATAAAGTTTGTGCAAATTTTGTGCAAATGAAAACATGATTTTAGACGATGAAAGAAGCTACAATTTCACTTTACCAAGACACACGCCGAGAGCTGGGCAATGGAGATTATCCAATTAAATTGAGAGTGTATTTCCAACGCGCGAAATTATATGATACCGGAATTTCCATGAGCAGAGAAGAGTTCAAACATGCATATCTGAATCCTTCTCCTCGAGGTAGATATAAACGAATTCAGATTAAGCTTAAAGCAATTGAATCGAAGGCTATCGAAGCGTTGAAAAAAGTTGATGACTTTTCATTTTATAAATTTGAAAGAGCATTATTTAAAGTAAGATCCAGTGTGAACAATGTATTCTACTATTTCACCGAGTATATTCAGTTACTGGAAAGTGAAGACCGAATTGGTTCGGCATCCAATTATATTTCCACTGTAAAGTCGCTTAAAGAGTTTTGTGGATTAGGTAGAAAAAAACCACCAGAGAGGATTGAATTTGATTTTTTTGATGTCAATATACTTAATAAATATGAACGATGGATGTTGGGGAGAAATCTAAAACGGACAACCGTTGGAATCTATCTTCGAGCTCTTAGAAGAATTTTTAATCTAGCTATAGAAAATGCAGACATTCCACAGGAAATTTATCCATTTAAAAAATATAAAATACCTACAGGTAGAAATATTAAGAAAAATTTGAGTTCGGAGATAATGAAATCCCTTTTGACAGCAGATGTAGATGGTGATGAATTTATAGAGAAGGCAAGGGATTATTGGTTCTTCAGTTATCAATGTAATGGAATGAACATCAGGGACGTTGCAGAGTTGAGATTCAGAGATCTGGGAGAAGGTTATTTTAGTTTCCTACGCAAGAAAACTTTTAACACAACTAAATCAGATCCAAGACCTATTGTTGTTCCGATAACCTCACATATTGCGAGATTTTTTCTCAAATATGGAATAAAAAATGGGCAGGCAGATGATTATGTGTTCCCTATATTCTCCAAGGATATGGACGCCAAAGAAAAATATAGGGTCAATATGAACTTTGTACGATTCATAAATCAGCACATGGTTCGGTTAGGGAAAAAGTTAGGTATACCATTCAATATAGGAACAATGCATGCTAGACATAGCTTTACGACTAGAGCGGTACGATTGGCGGGACTTGAGTTCGCACAGGAGGCTTTGGGGCATACGACAATCATTACGACTCAAAACTATTGGGCTGGTTTTGAAAATGAAGCGAAGGTCAAAGTTGCAGAGCAATTAATGGATTTTAGCTAACAAAAAATCAACTTATATAACATAGACTAATATTGCTTAATACTAAAATCTTATCTAACTTCCTTAGAAAACAACATTTATATTAATTTGCTTCATTTCCACTGGTGCGATGAATGCAATGACAACGATGCATAATCCAGTAATTTGATTTGCCGAATCGCCTGGACATTATTCATATAACATTCAGCGAGGAAAAAAAAATATAGATTTTGATTTGTAATACCCGATTTGATTGATTGCCATCTAAAGATATTAGTATTCACAAATTTGCCATCCCAAATTAATGCTTACTCTAACAAATGATATTTAAATCAAATGAAGCTAATTAAATATTCAAAACTTCAACTTATTTAATGTCAAATTGAGCATCAAATAATCTCAAAAACGAACCCTTTATTGATAGCCCAGCGGCTAAAGTTTACTTTGGTCGTCAAATAAAAAATATTTTATTAGAAACTGTCTATTAATCGATCACAACAATTTTTTCGGTTTTTTCAATAGGTTGTTTTCATTGAATATAGTCATAGCATCAATATCCTTATCTAAAAATTTATTCTTCCAAAAAACGAGTTTGGCCTTCTCAAATATTTGTTATAAATAGTTCACGAACGGAATGTTTTTTATTCTTATAACAAACATAACAATTTTGCAATGCCATTCAAATTCACCCAGTTAAATTTCCTTGCAGAAGAAAAGGCGTGGTAAAAAGAATATCGTCCTTTGCATACTGAGAATTGAAGCACCGAAAAGTGATTTTTTTAATAAAACTCTGTGCTGAAATAGCTGAGGCTTATGGCAACCATATCTATCAGTACTTCTAGGGTAATGAACATACACTTGTATTTGTCGTCAGAAATGGTCGATTTTAATAAATTGATTAAGGATCTGCGTCAATTATACAGATTTTATCAACATCAAACTGAAATTGGATAAAACGTAAGGTTGAAGGGATTTGAAAAAGAAAGGCAGAAGTTTTATTATGGGTCGATACACGGATTTCAGCATAGAATAACAAGCTGAGCTTATCTTCTGTAAGTTGGAATGAGTCACCCGCAGGTAATCCGCGATTTTAAGAAAGGTGGTAACAGCTAGCCGAAGTGATGCATATAAAACCTATTCCAGTCAGCATTATATATTCTTTTGGATTCTTCGTGCGAAAGATGTATTTTAAGGACTGAATGAAATTTATCGATAGGAATTTATCACTCCTTATAGAAAATACTCCAATAAAGTAAATCTATTTAAAGGAGTTTTAGTATCGGACAATAGAAAAATATAACCAGCATGGATTACAAAGCATCACTTGACACTTTGTGCAAGGGAACAACTATAGGCATTTTAATTCTATTCATCGCAATTGGGCAGAAAAATGTAAGATTACTTATATCAGTAAATGGCGATATAAAATTAATACTAATTCATGGTGGAGTGCTTCTTCTTCTTATTTCGACATTCGTTGGCAGTTATTTATATAGTACCAGCAAATATTCTCTTTCAGGGGAAACACTAGTCATACACCGACCAGTTGGCGAGGTAGTAATCAAACTTTCTGATATTGCAGAGATACGACTTTTAGACTCAACCGATTTTTCGGGAGTGGTGAGAACTTTTGGTAATAGCGGTCTTTTTGGATATTACGGAAAATATTACAATTCTAAAATCGGTAATATGACCTGGTTCGTGACCCAGAAAAAAAATAGAATTCTTCTTCGGACCCATCGTAAAAAAAAGATTATTATTTCACCAGATGACGTTAGTTTGGTTGAGAAAGTGAACCATTACCTAAACCAAAGAAATAATAAACTATCCAATATGTAAATTAATCGTTTATGATCTGATTTAATCCTGGGAAATCTTTGGTTATTTATTTGCTAATTTGATAGTCAAGAAACATTTCTGTGTTTTGATGGTTTTTTTAAAATTGATGATGAATATTTGGTATTGTCTCTTTATCAGAAGTATCTCCCACAACTCGTGCTATAAATTCCTCAGGCACAACGGATATAATAATCGGGCCTTTCATCAGTGCAGGTATCATTAATATTAGAGCAGAAGTAGGCACGTTATTTAAAATGGTAAAACAGCCGTCGTTTACCTGTGTGAACTTCCCAAAATTCAGACCAGTTAAAAGTAGAATTCTACACCGAGTGAGCCCCCTTTAACCACTCCCATACTTATTCCAAATGCTTTCGGAATGGGTTCGTTGATCACCGTTAACGCATCTTAGCAGCAATCGTCGACCTATTCCAAAGGATCGCAAGTCCAAACTTTTCGGTAATTTACATAGTCTCCCTTATCCAACGTAATGGCGTTTTCTGCTACCCAATATCCATATTGTTCCTAATGCGGTGAGTAGTGAAGGTTGACAATATCTGCAGTCTGTTGTCCTGTATAGATGATCATCGCCCTTGTATGGTCGAAGGGATTAATCCAACCAGTCACCAACTGCAAATTAGTTCCATTTACGACTCGATTGGTGGAGATTTCGGCGACCTTGACCAAGTAATTCCGGGTCAGATTGACCATCCCTAGAAAAGACACAAATTATCCATAACATATTATTTATTAGTGTTTTGGAGTGGTCAGTCGAGACCCAAACACACTGACCCTAAGTTCCGAAATAAGTTGATCAGTCTTAGCGAAATCTCCATTCAGGTTGGTAAAGTTTGCAGAACTTGTCGGATTATTAGCAGGGTTCTGAGAAGATGCCGGCACGGCAGCTATCTGCTCAAGGCGGGTATTTGTATATCCAAAATTTGCCTTGGCATTTAAGCCCGGTAAAATGGTATAGCGTAGGTTGGTATTGGCAATTAAATTATTGGTCACCCCATTGTATCGTCTTAACATACTTGCCAGGGGATTTGTAAATCCGTTAGTCCAGAAAAGTTTACCTGCAGAATAAAAGATGTATTATCGTCCCTATCTTAAGGCTTTGATTTGAAATCGGTCCTGGATAAATATGATATCAAAGAACTTCAGCAGGTAAAATCAAGGAACCAGCTGGAATCTGCACTTAGAAACGGCGACGGTCAGCGTGGAAAAAAAATGGCAAAAAAATCAAACTTCACATCGAAGCTATCCCACGATATTCCAATCTCAACATGTTCACCATGGAAGGAAAGCCTGAAAAGCGTGAACAGTTCCTCAAGGTACATGAGAAAGGGCAATCTATGGGACTTTCAAAAGGTAAAAATGAGGAGGCCGCGCAAAGCCAGGGTTTGAGACTTTATTGTATTTTATTAATTTCGCTGTTCCTCAAAGGAAAATTTAATCAAACTGGCGATGCTTTTGCAGCGCCTTAAAAAACAACAATATGGAAAAATTTGCAAGATTAAAAGAAGTGGTAGCGGCTATTGAGGCTGATGTAAAAAAATTTTATGACAACGGAAATGGCGCAGCAGGTACTCGTGTACGCAAGGTCATGCAGGATTTGAAAACGCTTGCCCAGGAAATCAGAATTGAAGTTACTGAAAAGAAAAACAGCGATAATTAGCGCATTTATTGCTTTGGGGATAAAAGCCACCGCATTTGCGATGGCTTTTTCTGTACTGCCCGCGGACCGACCATATCATGGAAGTCAGCGGGATTTTGTGAGCTCAGGATTTAGTTTTCGAGCTTTCAGGATCAGCAATAATAGATCTTGACTATTGCGGTAGACAAATGCATCCCACCGAAACTCATGTTTTTCTGACAAGGCTTGACCCTCACCTGAAAGGCAAAACGTAGGATAATAGATAAAGTGGATTATCATTTTTAATTGTATTTGTCTCTTTTTTTGGTATCGCTTTTCGGCAATGTTTTTTTATCATCCAAAACCGACATTCGGATTTCCTGCGCGGCTAACCTCAATTTTTGGAGTAGATGCCTTAACCTGGTGGCCGCCTGGAGATTTTGAGTGCTTTAAAATTTGCTTTTTTCAATCTCAGCAGCTTCAATGATTTGTTTTAAGTTTCCAAGATTTTCCATGATCAGCATTAACTGGTGAAACGACCCTATCTGCAATACGCGGCAGCGTAAAATAGCCTTAAGTAAAATTAAATTAAGTGAAAACTCTATGTATCCGGTTTTGCTACATGCTTAACCTGTTTAATTGTCCCGGCTTTAATTCAAAGGTTTTTCCTTGCCAGATAAAAGTTCCCGACACCTTTTCCGGTAGCCTAACTGTAATATTCCACCTCTGTCCTACTTTCCGGTAAGAGACCGTCAGATCACCGTTTGGGTGTGGAATAGATCCCTCTGCATGCTTAAGCTTTCCCAGGGCAGGATTTATCCGGACCCTTGAAAACCCAGGGGCGTCACTCTCAATTCCGAGTACGATTCTATACAGTTCTATATTTGGACTGGCCCCCCAGGCGTGGCAATCAGATCGGGTTGTCTGGGTATCACTTATTTCGGCCCAGGTCGTGAGCCCACTGTTAAGGTGCGCCTTCCATACACCGAGCTGATCGAGATACCTATCTGCCAGGCCCACTTCTTTCAGCGCCAGCATTTGATAATACCTGAAGTAAATAGTTGTCTGGGCGATTGAATCATCCGCGAGGATTTTTTCCATAAGATCTTTCGCCTGATTTCCCTCTACCACATGGGTTAAAATTGCCAGTACATTTGCATGCTGGGAAAATAACCCCTTAGTATCTTCATCCGCAAACAGGCCTCTTGACGCAACCCAGTATTTATTTTTGATTGTCAATGAAAGTTTTGCCGCCTGGTTGAGATATTTCTGTGAGAGTTCCGGACGGCCTAATGAGGATTCTAATCCTGAGGCAATCTGCAATGCCCATAAAAATTGAAAATCCAGTAGTGAGCTGTTGCCTTTCTGTCCATTGGGCGGGACCCCGAAAACCCAGCCTTTATGGTTTGACCAGTCCGTAAAGTTCCAGTAGGGCATCGCCCCCAATGAGCCGTCTTCGAGCTGATACTGCTCAAAAAACGAAAGCACCTGCCGGACGCCAGGCATCATACCCCCTACAAATTTTTTATCCCCCCTGTACATCCAATAATCATTTACCATACCAATCCACCATAAGGAGAATGGGGGTATTTGCTGATCATAGTTCGTCGGGAACCGGCTTAATGTCAACCCTTCAGACATCCTGGACTGGTCAAACTGTTTTATAGCCTGGCGCAACAATCGGTCATCACCACTATTGTATAGCGAAACAAGCCCTTGGATTCTAGTGTCGCCAACGTATTGCAACCTCTCATAGTAGGGACAATCCATATAGGTTTCCACCGCACATAATTTTGCTGTCCTCCAGCCCACTTCCAGGAGTGAATCCAGAAACTTATCTTCACTTTTGAATTTTGCATTGTAGTCAAAAGGATATTCTGTTTTGATTGCATGAAAGTCTGAGATTTCAAGTGGCTGATCCGCCGTCTGAATAGTAAGCTTAATGTACCTGAAGGTCCTGAACCATAAAGGCATATATGCTTCAGCTTTCCCCGAAGCTTTAAGGCCGTCCTGGAAGCCGCGGAACATTTTACCTTCAATATCATTACGGTTCCCTTTTTTATTGCTGCTGTCATATAAGGCCTCTGCATACCCAATATTTATCAGGGAACCTTTTCCACTGGTTATTTCAAGGACGGGATAAGCATTTGTCAGTTCCTTTTGATCAATAATCCATTCAACATTGGTGTTTGCCGGTATCCTCAGCGTTTTTTTCTTTTGAAGGTGATTTTCACTGACTTCCACCCCCGAAGATTTCCTGACCGATGAGAAACGGATGGGTTCCATACGCATGGCCGGAATTTCGCGAGGGACGAGCAGGCGCCCTGGGCGGTTGAAAACGGACCACTTGGTTTCACCCCGTTCTCCCTGCCTTGCCTTTTCCCAGCGCAATTCATGATCCGGTTCAGCAGAATTCCAGCCACTGGGGTATTTTTCAAAGTCCACCATTTCAGCAGCGCCGATGTCGGTGCCCCTGCTCCATTTAGGCATGATGGAATAGCCGGAGTTTTTGCAAACCTTCCAGCTGGTATCGCTAGTGAACCCATAGAGATTATCCTGTGCATCCTCTTGAATTATCAGGCCCGTTTTATAAGAGTGGTGTGCCATTGGGCGCTGGGTACCAAAGTTCCAGACCTCGGCGGCAATCACGTTTTTGCCGGGATTCAGGAAGGGCGCGATATTGATGGTTTCAAACTGCCAATGCCGCAGCTCACCTGCTGCAGGCCCGTGGCTGATCCATTTGCCATTGATGTAAAGTCGGTAGCGGCTGTCTGCCGAAACATGAATCCATAGCTGCCTAGGTATCGACTTCATGGAAATCTCTTTCCTGAAGTGATATAATCCATTGGGATTATCCCCCTCTTCGGGGAAACTTATCCATCTCGCGGGCCAGCTTTCCCTCATCAGCTTCGGGTTCAAAGGATCCGCTTTTGTGCACATGGCCTGGATGATCAGGCAAAAAAATATGATATAGGTTGGAATCGGCTTCATATGTATAGTTTCTGATTGAAATACCCGGGAACCGAGGCTCCCGGGATACCTCCGCGGCATTATTGTTCTAAAAGAACTTCCCTGCGTGGATATTGAAATAATAAACGGATGTTATTGTATGCAGCCGCAGGAACATGGCTTTTCAGGGCCTTCTCCCTTGCCGCGTGGGATTGCATTACAGCGGCAGCCCTGCCTGTCCTGAGCAGATCAAACCAGCGGTGGTTTTCAAACGCCAGTTCGACCTGTCGCTCCTTCCACACTGCTTCACGGAAAAGTTCCTGGGTGGATACCTGCTGCGGGCTTAGCCCAGCAAGCCCTGCACGGGCGCGCACCCTATTGATGTGGGTAAATGCCTGTCCGGAAGAAGTATATCCAATTTCATTCAAAGCTTCAGCAGCCATCAGAAGTGCATCAGAAAAGCGGTACACCGGAAAATTATCATTGGTCTGATAGCGGATGCTGTGTGCGCTTCGGAACTTAATGGTATAGGGAACAACCTGATTGGTATTGGGGTCAACAAAAGTCCTGTTTATCGATTTGGCCAGCCTGAGATCCCCTGGTTCATAAGCTGCCAGAAGGTCTGCAGTCGGGATATTCCAGCCCGAATCTGCACCTGTGTAAAGCCCGAAACCGGTGATGCTCGTGCCGGCGTTGTAGGGGGCGAAGGTATACATAAAATTGCTGGCCATTCCAAAAGGACCTTCAAGGAATTGGACCTCAAAAACCGACTCAACGGAATTTTTCGCCAATGGATTGAAATTGCTGGAATAATCCGGGTTTAGTGCCTTTTGCGACTGTAAGATAATATTCAGGTGTTCCATGGCCTGTGAATATTGTTTTTGGACCATATACACCTTTGCCAGCAGCATATGTGCAGCAGTGCTGGTCACCCTGCCCAAGTCTGTAGGGGCAGGGTATGCGGCCGGAAGATTATTTACCGCAACACCTGCATCTTTAATTATGGATTGATATATCTCCGCGACAGGCTTTCTCTTTGCTTTATCGAAAGCGTCATTCGTCGAGGTCACCTCGGTGAGCACAAGCGGAACTTCCCCGAAAAGCTGAACCAGGTTAAGATAATAATATGCCCTTAGAAAGCTCGCCTGGCCCAGGATTTGCCTGGCAGCATTCGCATCGCCGATTTTTGCCTCATCATAACGGTTGAGAATTACATTGCACCTGCCTATTCCGGTAAATGAGTTGGCAAAGAAAGAATAAACAAAGGGATTGTCATCAAGTTCCAGGAACTGATCATTCTGTTCCCGGCCAATCGCTGAGCGGTCGCCGGTATTATACTGGAAAGAAGTATTATCCGACCTCATCTCCCCAAGCTGCCAGAATGAATCGGTAAAAAGCGGTCTCAGTGGCGCGTAAGCACCATTTACAGCTTGAATAAAGTCATTCTTTGACTGGAAAAAGTTTCCCGCATTCTGCAGGTGCTCCGGGCTCGCATCCAGATAATCCTTCTGACAACCGGTCAATCCGGATAGAAACAGGCCCAATAGCGCTATTTTTTTTAATGATTTTAACATTTTATCATATTTTAAAGGCTTTGCACGTAGGTTGCAAAGCCTGGTTTATCGTATTTTTTTAACAATCTACTTCAATGCAAAATTTACGCCCAGCGTATAAGTCGCAGCAACCGGGTAGGCGGTAAAGTTCACCCCCGGAGCGAGTGAATTGGAGCCCGAGAAACTTACCTCAGGGTTACCACCTTTGTAAGGAGTGATGTAGAACAGGTTCTGTCCACTCAGGTATATCCGCATAGAACGGCTAAATGCAGTTTTTAGGTTATATCCCAAAGTGAGGTTTCGCAGGGAAACATATGAGCCGTTCTTCACCCAATGTGATGGACGAAAATCGCGGGCGAGATTGGTATTGCTTACAGTGGTTGGCAAAATCCCTGCACCCGGATTTTCCGGTGAACGGTAACGGTTGATCACTTCCCTTTCCACATTGAAAACCCCGTCAAGATTGGTCGTAAACTGCTTATACTGATCCAGGATCTGGCCACCGTAAGATCCGCTCAACAGGAGCGAAAGGTCGAAGCCTTTGAACTTAAACCGGTTGGTCATACCGAAAATGAAATCAGGATGCGGATTTCCGATGATTGTCTGGTCATTGGCATCGATTCTGCCGTTGCCGTCAACATCCCTGTACCTCACTGTTCCAACTACCTGCCCACTGATATTTGGATACCGGAGCAGCTCATCCTGCGTTAAAAAAAGCCCGTCGGAAACATAACCATAGAACATGCCCATTGGCTGGCCCACCATTGTGATATTAGTCCCTCCTGCTCCGGCTACACCGGTAATGATCCGTTGCTTGCTGCCAATATCAAGCACTTTATTGCGGTTGAAAGAAATATTAAAGTCCGTTTCCCATATTAAATTTCCGGTGGTATTTTTCGAGCTAACAGAAAACTCCCATCCCCTGTTCCTAACATTACCCAGATTGGTTATGCCCTGGCTGAAGCCTGAACTGATTGGGATGTCTATCGTCTGCAGCATCTGCTCAGTATTTCTGGTGTAATATTCTGCAGTGAAATTCAGCCTTCCTTTAAACATGCTCAGGTCAAGACCGATATCCAGTTGTTTGGAAGATTCCCAGCCCAGGGTTTGATTGGCCAGGGAATTCAGTGTCACACCATTAGCCAGGCTGTTTCCGAATGCATAATTACTGGCCGCGATTAATGGGATGGCGGTATAGTTACCGATGGAGTTATTCCCGGCGATACCGAAACTGCCACGGAGTTTCAGATCGTCAATCTGCGGGATATTCGGGAAAAACGATTCTTTGGAAAGCCTCCAGCC
The DNA here is from genome assembly GCF_015679185.1 of Pedobacter endophyticus. Lineage (NCBI taxonomy): Bacteria > Pseudomonadati > Bacteroidota > Sphingobacteriia > Sphingobacteriales > Sphingobacteriaceae > Pedobacter > Pedobacter endophyticus. Next base: position 4,103,444 of record NZ_CP064939.1, on the reverse strand, counting down.
AATGGAGCCCGATGGAAATACGCCCCATCTGTTTTGCTGCCCGAACCTTGATGAACCGTCCCTTCTGATGGCAGCGGAAAGAATATATTTGTCGGCAAACGTATAGTTGGCCCTGGCAAGATAAGACAATAGGCGCCATTTCTGCACATCAGCCCCGGAAGTTACCACTGTAGCTGCATTTATGGTCTGCACCACATCATTGGGATATTGCGAACCGTTGATAGAGTTACGTTCCCCTCTTTCCTGCTGAACGGTGAAGCCTGCCAGCACATCAAGGTGGTGGTCTTTCCAGTCCTTAACATAGTTAATGGTATTTTCATTGAGCCAGTTTAAAATGACATTGGAGTCAAACTGCCCACGTGCCGGCTGGGGCGGAGGATTACGGAACGCGCCAACATAAGATGGCTGGAACACTTTGAACTTACCGTCCTGCCAGTCAAAATTAAATGAGGACTTCGCTGTAAGGCCTGGAAGAATTTTCCAGCCAAGGCTCGTATTGAGCAATGCCCGCACGTTGGTAGAGGTGCGGTTGGTATTCATCAATACGTTCAGTGGATTTGAGTTGGTGAACGCATCGGGTGAGGTTACGATTGGATTAAAGCTGCCATCTGCAAGCCTTACCGTAGAAACAGGCGTTGTCAGAAGCGCCTGGGTGAGAATGCCGCTCTCAAAATGCCCCTCTGAATCAGATAGCTTTCTTTTGGTATAACTTGGCGAGAGGTTTAGGCCAAAAGTCAGGTTTTTAGTCAGGTTTGTTTCCAGGTTCATACGGACAGAATATCTTTCAAAACCAGTATTGCGTACCACGCCCTGCTGATTGAAATATCCGGCAGAGGTCATGATCCTTGTTTTCTCCGTGCCGTTTAAAATGGTCACATTATAGTTCTGCATAGGTGCCGTGCGGGTCACCTCGTCCGTCCAGTCTACACCAGCGCCCAAGGCAGCAGGATTTCTGTAAATCTCAGGAACTGAGGATTCCACAAACGGAACGTTGTTGAACCGGGCCAGATCCTGACGGTGCTCTCTACGCCAGGTTGCATATTCTTCCGCGCTCATCATATCTAGTTTCCTGGATTGGGGGATGTGCTGAACGCCGGTATATATCGAAAAATCAACGCTTGAAGCACCGCTCTTACCTTTTTTTGTGGTGATCAGTACAACACCGTTTGCACCCCTTGAGCCATATATCGCTGAGGAAGCAGCATCCTTTAAGACACTGATGGATTCGATGTCGTCCGGATTGAGGGTACTTAAGGGGTTCTGGAATTTATCGTAGTTATTGTTCAGCGGAAAACCATCCACTACATATAATGGATCATCCCCGGCGCCGATTGAGCCTGAACCCCTCACACGGATGACCATCCCTCCTCCGGGGGTTCCCGACGCCTGGTTAACCTGAACACCGGCCATTTGCCCGGAAAGCTTCTGATCGATGCTGGTAACGGGCAAATCCTTTATGTTTTCCTGATTTACGGTCGACACCGCGCCGATGATATTCCTTCTGGACTGGCTACCATAGCCTACCACCACAACATCGTTCAGCGCAGAAGCAGATGGTTTGAGTGATATTTTAAGATCACGCTGACTGCCTACGGCCTTTTCATAACGCTCATAACCCAGATAAGAAAAAACAAGCGTGGCATTTTCGGTTACCTTGATTGTAAATTTACCATTTGAATCGGTCTGTGTGCCGACGTTGGAGCTGCCCGACAAGGTTACAGATACGCCTGGAATGGGCGCGCCGGTTTCATCGGTGACAGTTCCGGTCACCACGACATCCAGTTGGTGGGGAAGCAACCTAAGTGCCCGCTCACGGATGATGATTGTTTTATCATCCTGGTAAACCAAATCAAACTTCGCTGGATTCAAGAGCTTTGGCATGAGCCCGGAGACTTCCTGGTTTTTAACCTGTAAAGTCAGCGGGGGGATCTTAGCAAGGATTTTTGCCTCGCTGATAAAATTGTATCCTGTTTGTTTACTGATCAGGTGCAATACACGCCTGATGGGCATTTCTGCAACATCTAAGGTGACTTTGCTCTGCGCATAGGTTGTGGCATGAACCTGCAGCGCGGTTACAAGGATTACGGCAAATATTCCTTTAATCATAAATAAGCATTTCAGTAGGCCATAGAGGGTCGTGCCGCTAAAAGCCGCATATTTTTTGTACATTTGGTTAAGATTAATTGGTTAGTCAGTTGGCTAATAATTGGATGATGGTTTGGTCAATAAACCTCATCAGGTCTTCCGGGAGTGCTGGTAACACTTCCGGTTCTTCTTCACATTACAGATATTTGATTCTTACAGTAACCCTCCTTTCCTTATTTTTAATATTTTGATTTGATAACATTTCAAATTTTATTTTACCGGTTTGTTCCAGATTTGAAAGCAGGCTTTTCAGTGATTTTTTTCTGGAATAAACCCCGAACAGCTCCAAAGCTTTCCTTTTTCCAACGTACAGGAGATCCACATCATACCACCTGGAAATTTCTTCCATCAGCACTTCGAGCGGCTTATCGTTAAACAAAAAAAGGCCTTCTTTCCAGGCGGTTACCTCTTCCAGGTCAACTTTATTGACCCGGATGTCGCCAAGGGTTGAAACCATCGCCTGCTCCCCCGGATGGAGCACTTTTCCTTCTTTATTATTAATTCCGATTTTAACAACACCCCTTATCAGCGTGGTAAAGTCCTTTGACTGACCAGGATAGGACTGGATGTTGAAGGCGGTACCAAGTACCCTCACGTCGTGATTAAGCGTATGGACTACAAAGGGGGCCTGTGGTTTTCCCGCTCTATCCTTATTTTTCACATCAAAAAATCCTTCTCCCAGAATGGAAACAGACCGCTCCTGTGGGGAAAAGCGTGCCGGAAAGGTAAATTTTGTAGATGCATTGAGCATCACCTCTGAACCGTCGGACAGTGTAATCCTGAATTCACCGCCCTTAGGTGTCTGAATGACATTTTGCAATGACTGGTTGTATAGGTCCGCCGCGGTTTCGAGTTTAATCCATCCCTCGGCCAATTTATGCAGTTTTAGCCCAGCCAGGTCCATCGACTCATTTATTTTCAGCGATTCGAGGTTAATTTTTTTTCCACTGCCCGTAATCAGCATAGCCCTGCTATACCCCGGATCAACATCAGCGATCTGGATTAAAGGTTTCTGGACCGGGCTGTTAAAAGATCTAAAATTTGATGAAATCAGCTGGAAAAGGACAAAAAGACCAAACAGTGAGGCCGCAGCAAGGCCGTAATAGAGCAGCTTTTTCGGTTTTCGGGATTTAGGCCTTTCTAGAATGGCTTGACGGATATGTTCCCGTGGCGAAGATGACTGCAGATTAATTTGACCGTGGTTTTTGTTCCAGGTTTCATCGAATAAATTGCCGAGGACTTCGTCATTTTCCAGTATCCCCATAAGCTCCTCCCATTCCTTTGGGGAACATATGTTGTCCAGATAACGTTGGAATAAGTATTTGCTTCGATCGTCCATAGTCATGAAAGGTGTTTAACCTAAAAAATCAGGGCTTATACACATAAGACCCCGGAAATTATTTTTAGGAGTAATCAAAAAAAAATTATTTTAAAAAATAGTAGATGGTCAGTAGAGTGAGAGCGACATCAGTATTCGCTTTCAGGTATTTTCTGATAAACCTTAAGGCCAGTTGCATATGTGTCTTCACGGTCAGTTTGGATAGCGAAAGCGCCATAGCAGCCTCTTCGTATTTTTTACCCTCTACATGACAAAGCTGATAAACCAGGCCCTGTTGCATGGGAAGTTTTTCAACAGCTTCTTTGAGCAGCTTAGCGGTTTCATTGAAGGCAATTTGCTCCTCGGTAGTGTGGTCTTCGGATTTAATGACAGATTTGATATAAAGATCCCTTTTGGTCTGCAGCTGTAGGCTCCTCCATGATTTTAAAGTCTGGTTTCTAGTCAATACCCGAAGATAGGATTCAATATTATCAACCCTGCTCAGCTTATCATCCTGCCAGATTTTCAAGAATACAGTGAATACAATCTCCTCCGCAATTTCATGTGATTTGATTATCCTGAAAGCTATGGAGTATACAACTGACTGGTACTGGCCGAACAAAATATTAAAAGCATGCTGGCTGCCTTCCTCAATATTTTTCAAGAGTTTTTTCTGTTCATTCAGCATCGCATTCAATAATTGGGCATTTACCCGGAAAGATTTGGTTATGGTAAAAGGATTTACCTAAGTTAGTAAATAAAAATTATTTTGCAATTTATGCCTTCCGGGATCTAAAATTTAAATGACCAGCCAGGGAGTTAGCATACATCACCAGGCTTGAAACACCTTCTTCGACCTTACATTGAACACTGGATAATTTTTCATGTTTGGGAGAATCACCCTGACTTTCCCAGCCTTCTATCTATATCAGACTGCTTGAATGAATTGAATATAAGCAATAGGGCTATAATGATTCACAAGGAGCTTGCACAGTTGAAGTACTTCGCCGCTCATCTTTTTTAATCTTACAGCATAGGGAGTTTAATTGAAATATCTGTTTGCCTGATTTTAAACATAACAATCCTTGTTTTGCATATTTCTATTTGACTGTTGATGTACAATTTTGTGCTATACTTTAAATGTTTGAAAAATGAAAATAACATTGGTCACGGGAGCCTCTTCCGGAATGGGAAAAGCCACCGCAAAACTGTTGGCACAAAGCGATTACACCGTTTATGCTACCGCCAGAAGGATAGAAAAAATGAAGGATCTTGAAGCCTTCGGAGACAAGCTATGATTTTGACGAGGGACTAATGGGTTTTACTGCCCCTAACCAGATTGCCGTAATTGATGAGAATTTTGTTAGCCCCGATAATGGCTGGTTGTTAATGGTGCATCCCGACTTTTAATTCAATTATCCCTTGGCAAAAAAATACCGGAATACGTTTTTTTTGATTACAGTGTGAATGAGGCCCTTATCTTATCAGGAGATGAAGAAAAATCCATAAAGGAAATAATCCGGAATATTCAAAAAGAATTCAATCTTCCTATAGATAAGTTCAGTCAGGATGTGCTGATTTCGCAAATAGATTTATTGCTGACGCTCTGTAACCGTTATTATAAAAGGCAGTTCATTACCCGTAAAAAGCCGACCAACGACATACTTTCAAAATTTGAATTACTTTTTCACAAATATTTTTACAGCGGATTTATGGAAGAAAACAAAAATCCATCTGTCAGGTATTTTGCCGATAAGCTTAATGTTTCTCCCAATTATCTGAGTGATGTATTACGCAGTCTTACAGGGCAAAATGCCCAACAGCATATCCACGAGAAATTGATTGAAAAGGCAAAAGAGTTATTGACATCAATGCATCTTTCCATCGGTGAAATAGCCCATCAATTAGGTTTTGAGTATCCACAATCGTTCAGTAAATTGCTTAAGAGCAAAACCGATTCAACACCCGTGGAATTTCGGGCTTCGTTCAATTGATGTTTGCAGTAGTATCTTCCCCAATACAATTGACAAACTATTGAAGCTATCTTACAATTGTGCTGACCAGCGAGAAGGTGTTATGCCAAACCTTTGTTTAAATGCATTGGAAAAGTGTAGCAAACTTTCAAATCCCAGTTCCAGGTAAATCAGGGTCGGTTTCTTTCTGTTTGTTGAAATCTGGTAGTACGCTTCGGCCAGTCGTTTTTACTGCAACCATTTTCGTGTAGAAGTGTCAAATGCTTTTTGAAAATCTCTTTCAAAGCCTGCCAGACTTTTACCGGTTAGTTTTGCAAATTTTTCTATTTAAACATTGAACTGATAATAGTTTGTTTATATAATTACGATTATTTGAAGTCTATTCTATGTTAGACTATTGAAAAATTGCGCTCTTGAAGAGATTGTAGGCAATTTTTTACAGCATCAGCGGCATAATTTTATCATTTGTACCAAATATACACGGAGCAGTGAAGCTATTCTGGGAAAGAGCAATTCTGGTAGTCATCGCAAGACAATCCAGCAATAGGTAGAAGTCAGTCTTAAAAGATTAAGGATTGGATTATATACATATTTATATGCCGCATTACGATGATGGGCTAACACCGTCTAAGAAATTGTTAGAGGGCTTGAGGATTTGGTAAGCAGCGGCAAAATTCTTTATAGGGAATTGACAAATTTCCCTGCCTGGAAGGTCTCCACAATTGCATCGGCCATAAAATTAACAGTGATACAAATTGAATATAACCTGCTTCAAAGAACAGCCGATAGGGAATTTCGTTCTATGGCTGAATATTTCGGGTTGGGAACAATGATATATTCGCCTTTGGCAGGCGGACATCTGACGGGCAAATATCGAAGGCGAGAAAGGACGGATCAATCGGAATTCGATTGATGATGATAGAGAAAATGAAATGCAGAAAAAATAGTCGATGAACTTATTGTAATTGCTGAATAGCTGAGCGAAACCCCAGGGAAGATTGTTTTTTCCTGGGGTTTACCAAAGGGCCCTTTTCCTTTGCTTGGAGCACGCAATGTTCATCACCAATGATGCTTTATCATCATTGAAAGTGAAACTTACTGACGAACACATTCAGAAATTGGACAAATTAAGTGCTATTACCTTGGACTATCCTCACGACCTTCTTAAGCAGGTTAGAGGGTTTTAAAGGAAAGGTTAAGACTTATTTATCTCCCTATAAAACTTCAATCAATCATCCATTCATTTTCCTAAAGCGCTTCAATATGTGTGCTTTAACAAAACGACAGTATTTCTTCCGAGCCAACGTAGCCAGTCTATTGATTGCAATTGGGTAATATGTTTAAAACCAAATGGTAAATTCATTTACATCCACATGATAAATATGACGTCTTTTATCGCCTAAATCGGTATAAGTGCCAGAGGAATGATTTCTAAATGGCTATTTCGTTATCTCTAAGCGGATGCCGCAAAGAAATTATTCCAACCCATCAAGACTCGCTGCTGAAATATTCGCAGTGCTTTTACAAACGGTGCTTTATTGATCGCTCTGAACTATACAGTAATATGGTTGCAAACTTCCACTGTATTTATCTAAATTATTTTATAGAGAATTACTGCACACTCAAGGATTAGCCACATTTGGTAGTCTTGCGGCTGTGTCAAATTTTCTCCATATTATTTAAGCTATTTCTCAAACAAGAAACAAGAAAAATCCGAAATTGAGTCGATTCATAATTATATGATTGGTGAAATTAAAAATCTATTAAGTGAAAATTGCTACAGTATTCACAATTTGCGTATTCAATATATTTTAAAAATTTCCACTATTTTTCAAGGCTTTTTAAGAAAGAAACCGCCTCATTCCAAATCAATATAAAAAATCATTTGTTAAATCAACGGTGTATTTAATAAATGTATAATCAATTATTTTCATCATTTTGGTTATAAATAAACTCTTTATGGTTACAAATAACACAGAATAAGGCCAGATCTTTGGTAGATAATTTAAAATTTAGAAAATGAAAAAAGTATTAATTACCGGAGCAAATAAAAGTATTGGTTTTGAGGTAGCAAAACAATTGTTAGAAAAGGGATTTTACGTTTATCTAGGGAGCAGAAACATAGAAAACGGTAATGAAGCTTTAGAAGAGCTGAAATCAGCAGGGTTTTCCAATGCTGAGGCTATTGAAATCGATGTAACCAGCGATGATTCAGTAAAAGCCGCCCGGGCAGAAATAGGAAAGAAATCCGATTCATTAGACGTTCTCATTAACAATGCGGGAGTAAGCGGAGGGCAGCCACAGCAGGCTTTAATTGCTACACCAGAGCAGTTTAAACAGGCATTTGATACTAATGTGATCGGTGTTGCAAGAGTGACACAGGCATTTATCGACTTAATTAAAAATTCACCTGAGCCACGTATTGTGAATGTAAGTTCTAGCCAGGGTTCGCTTACTTTGGCCAATGACAAGTCTAATCCATACTACAATTTCAAAGGCGCTGTCTATCAACCATCTAAGGCTGCCTTGAATATGTATTCTATCGCTTTGGCATTTGAATTGAGAGAAACCGCTGTTAAAGTAAATATGGTGGATCCCGGCTTCACAAAAACTGATTTCAACAATCATCGTGGTAGCGGAACCGTAGAAGAAGCGGCAACACGTATTGTAAAATATGCTCTAATTGATAATGATGGACCATCAGGAAAATTCTTTAGTGAAGAATTTTTTCCCGAAGGTGTAGAATGTCCTTGGTAGATAAAACATAAGAATGAGTAAAAAAGAGCATATTCCTTATAGGATCGAATCACTTTCCGAATTAAGACGCGTGCTGGGCTTGACAAAGCCCTTGCACCCGTTGGTCATGATAGCCAACAATATGGAAAAGGACATTGACCTGAGCAGAATGCCCAATCCCCATATAAAGAGCTTTTACAAAATTTCTTTCCTTAAAAACATATCAGGAAAATTAAAATACGGGCAGCGATTTTACGATTTTGAAGAAGGAGGAATGGTATTTATAGCGCCAAACCAAGTAATTGAAAATGATGGTAACCAGAATGACTATGCCGGCTATTCTCTTTTTTTCCATCCTGATTTCTTGCTAAATACTTCATTGGCAATCAAAATCAAGAACTTCGGGTTCTTTTCGTATGATGTAAATGAAACACTGCACCTATCAGAAAAGGAAAAAGAAAGTATTATCGCCATTTTTAAGGTGATTGAAGAGGAATTGCAGCTTCCCATCGACGATTTTAGTCAAGATATTGTGGTAACTCAAATAGAATTGCTTCTACACTATTGTAATCGTTACTATAAACGGCAGTTTGTAACAAGAAAGGCTGTTAGTAATGAGATTCTTCACATATTAGAAAGTCATCTGGAAAATTATTTTGGCAATGAAAATTCTTTAAATAGCGGCATTCCTACAGTACAGGATTTGGCAGAAAAAGTGCATCTGACACCAAAGTATCTCAGCGATATGCTTCGTTCGCTTACCGGAAGAAACGCACAACAGCTTATTCACGATAAGCTCATTGATAAAGCTAAGGAACTCTTAACTATTACCAATTTATCGGCTAGTGAAATTGCGTACAAACTGGGTTTCGAATATTCGCAATCCTTCAGCAGGTTTTTCAAAGCTAAAACCGACCTATCACCCTTGGAATTTCGGAAATCTTTCAATTGATTGGAATATTATTGTTTTAATAAAGAATAAGTAATATTATTTTCGGCAGATCCATTTCCTTTAACTATCCCGTCAGTTTAATCATCCATTCATTTTCTTAAAGCCTTCCGATAGCTGTGTCTTGCCAAACAACCGTATTTCTTCCGAGCCACCGTAGCCGACCTCTTCCTCGCCATTGGCTAATCTGTTTAAAACCGAAGTGGTAAATTCAGTTACATCCACACCATAAGTATGAAGTCCTTTACCGCCTAGATCTGTATTAACTGCCGGAGGAATGATTTCTAAGACGGCTATGTCGGTATCTTTAAGCTGATGCCGCAAAGACAAGGTGAAAGAATGTATGGCTGCTTTGGTTGCGCTATAGACAGGGACAGCAGTATACGGAACGAATGCCAGTGCGGAAGTAACATTTATAATGGCTGCATTCTTTTTTTTATGCAATGCAGGCAGTAGCAAGTTGGAAAGATGAATTGGCGCTTCGAGGTTGGTTTGTATCTCATCCTGATAATCTGCCCATCCATTTTCGGTGAGCAAATTTTCCCTTAAGTTTCTGAAACGTTGTATTCCTGCATTATTGATTAAAACATTTAAGTTGGGGAAGTTGGATAAAAGTTTTGCTGAAAATGCTTTGCGCGCATTGGCATTGCTCAGGTCACAGGTCAGGATATGCAAGTTGGGCATTACCTTTTGGGCATCTTCCAACACTTCAAGCCTTCTGCCGCAAATAATTACCTCGTTTCCATTTTCGTAAAAATATTTAGCTATTTCCAGCCCGATACCAGTTCCACCACCGGTAACCAGTACAGTATTATTTTTCATATTCATACTTAATAACTTTAATGTGAATCCTAATGACTTGCGCCCCCATTTACCAATAAATGTTGGCCGCTTACGAAAGAGGAAAGGTCGCTGGCAAAAAATTCTGCCACATTGGCAACATCATCCACGTGGGCCATTCGTTTCATTGGGTTGGCTTCTATCAACCACTTGATGGAAGGCTCGGTGGGGTCTGTAAAAATACCGGCATCGCTTACTGCATATGGGATTATGGAATTGACGGTAACACCTCTTCCACCGATTTCCTTTGCAAGAACTTCTACCAAATACTTGGGTGCAGTTTTACTACCGCCGTATAAGGCAACACCTTCAAACGGATAAACTGTGGTACTGGAAGAAATATTAATAATCCTTCCTCCATCTGAAACGTGTTTCGCAGCTTCCTGCAAAGTGAAAAATGCCCCTTTTGTGTTGAGCGTAAATAATTTGTCGAATTGTTCTTCCGTAAAGTTTTCCACGGGAACATCTACCAATTCTACTCCGGCGTTAGCAACTACGATGTCTATTTTTTGAAAAGCAGTTTTCGCTTCTTCAAAAAGACGAGTAATCTCAGCTGGTTTGCTAATATCAGCCTGCACGGCAATAGCTTCTACACCCATAGCTTTGATATTAGAAAGCACCTGGTCTGCAGCGTTTTTGTTATTGGTGTAATTCAGTACTATATTGGCACCCAATCCCGCATACCGTTCAGCAATCGCCTTGCCCAAGCCCCTGCTAGAGCCCGTGATGAGGGCAACTTTATTTTGTAGTGAATTCATTATTTTATTTAAAAAATTTTTAAAATAGATTGGATGGATTTATATTTTTCCTGGGCTGTAACGCCTTAAACAGAAACAGCCAAGAAAAATATATAGATAATAATATTAGCGAAATTATGCCATTCCGCCGTTGGCACCGATGCTTTGACCGGAAATCCACTTAGCTTCATCCGATGCTAAAAAAGCAACCACTTTGGCAATTTCATCCGGTGCACCCAAGCGCTGGAATGCATTTGTAGAAGCAATTTGAGCGATTAACTGCTCTGATTTTCCGTTCAGAAATAAATCGGTTGCGGTAGGGCCAGGCAAAACGCAGTTTACATTGATGCCCCGGGAACCTATTTCCTTGGCAAAAACCCGGCTCAGTTGCTCTACCGCAGCCTTGGTAGCAGAATACACACCATATGTTGGAAACACGGTTCTGGTAACGGTAGAAGACAGATTGATGATGCTTCCATTATCTGCCAATTTTGTTGCGGCTAACTGCAAAGAATAAAAAACGCCTTTAAAGTTGATGTCCAGTTGCTTTTCAAGAAGTTCTTCTGAGAGATCTTTTACCAATCCGTTCAACATCACGCCGGCGTTATTTACCCAAATATCTATTTTGCCGAAACGGGCAATGCTTTCCTCAAACAAACGGGCGACTTCCGCCTTTTTACTTACATCGGCCTTAATAGCAAAAGCTTCTCCGCCCAGTGACTCGATGCTTGCAACCACATCATCAGCAGCGCTCTGGTCGCCACTATAATTTACAACAACTTTTGCTCCGGCGTTTGCCAGTTCGTGTGCAATAGCACGCCCTATACCTTTGGATGAGCCGGTTACTACGGCTACTTTTTCTTTTAATAAACTCATCATTAATTGTTTTAAATTGATGATACAAAGATGAAGCTATTCCGTAGGGTAAGGGTTGCGAAACTCTAAGGAAGATATGCGAATTTCTAAGAATGGTTAGCTGAAATGATTTTTGCGATAGCTAGCAGGGCTTTCGCCGCTATGTTTTTTAAAATAATTACTAAAGTGAGCACTTTCGACAAATCCCATCCGGTAAGAAATCTCTTTGATACTGAATGCGTTATCCTGCAACAGGACTTTTGCTGTTGAGATTGCCTTTTCATTAATCCACTGCAGCATAGATCTTCCTGTCTTATTGCTGATGACCTGGGACAGATAGTTGACGTGCAGATTTTGCTTATCTGCGAAATATTGTACCCGTATCTGCTGTTCTGACCCGGTATCTAAAATATCCCTGAAATAACCATCCAGGTCGATTTTAAAGCTTTTAACTATCTGTGAGCTTCTGTTGCCTTCGTAAATGGGGTTGTAATCTAGATAACAATATTCTTTGACAACGTGTAAAAGAGCTACCAGCAGACTTCCGATGATGCGGTTGCGAAAAGGCGATTGGGACATAAATTCTGTTTCAATCAAGGTATAAAGTCTTTCCACACGGGCATATTGGTCGGTACTTAAAGTCCGTGGACGCACGGTTTCGGTAAGCAGGTAGGGAAACTGCTGAAAAATGTCTGCATAAACGTATTCTTTCAGGAACGCTTCATCAAAGGTTATCAGGCAGGCATCAGAAAGCCTAGCCCATTCAAAAGTGCGGAAATTACCCGGATTGGTAAAGTAAATTGTGCGGTTATTTACCGGAAAATATTTCTCATCAATCGTATAACTCCCATCGCCATCCTTACTGAAAAGAAAATTATAATAATCGGGTCTGAAACTTTGCGACCGGAAAGGCAAAACCTTGATAGAATGCTGAACACGGTGAATGGTAAAGCCTTGCGCTGCTCCGATAGACTTCTCTTCGATGCCCATTTTACTATAAAATTCCTGTAAGTTTCCGATGTTATCTGCCGTCATATTCAAACATGCAAGTTAGAAAAAATATCAGTTCAATTTTCACTGCTATGCTCGGCAGAAAGTCAGGCGGCCATTTTGATCCGAAATGGATAGGTCACTTTCTGGTTCTTCCTCAGTTTTGGTGGTTATGATAAATTAAGGTCGTGCTTCGTTAAGCTTTAAAGAATTTATCTAAACTGATTTTCTCATCTATTGATATTTTTAAATTAGTTTCTCTAGATAACCAAACCGATTTGGTCAATATCTAGGTACAGAGCAGCGGGCCAAAAGGGCTTTTTAGATGTTAATATTTATTTGTTATTACAGGTATCGCATTACGACTTTGCGGCAAAAGGCTGTAAAATTCAGGAAGCCGGTTGGCGTTCCATAAAAGGTAGTTTTACCGATGACGGCGAAGAGCCAGTGCAAGAACTACCCGAACTGCATAAAGGCGACGAACTTATCATAAAAGAAGCCTCCGTTTTGGAAAAGCAGACAAAACCACCAGTGCTTTACACCGAAGCCGGGCTTTTGTCCGCTATGGAAACTGCCGGAAAAGAAATCGAAAATGAAGAAGAGCGTAAAGCCCTCAAAAATATTGGTATCGGTACGCCTGCAGCAAGAGCCGCCATTATCAAAACACTGTTTACCCGTAATTATATCCTACGGGATAAAAGCTCTTTAATCCCTACCGAAAAAGGATTGCAGGTTTATGAGCTGGTCAAAGAACGCAAGATTGCAGACGTAGCAATGACCGCCGAATGGGAATTGGCATTGCAGAAAATTGAAAACAACGAAGCGGATGCCAGAACATTCCAAAAAGAAATGGAAACCTATGCCAAATCCATTACCGATGAATTATTGCAAACTTCTATTGCAAGTACCAATCAACCCAAACTGACCTGTCCAAGATGCAAAAGTCAACAACTCATCATCCGTGACAAGATAGTGAAATGCCCTGATGAGGCTTGTAATTGGGTACAATTCCGCACTGTCTGCGGTGTGCAAATCAGTATTGAAAATGTAACAAGCCTTGTCAATAAAGGCAAAACCTCTCTTATCAAAGGAATGACAAGTAAAGCCGGAAAGAAATTCGATGCTTATATCGTACTGAAAGAAAATGCCGAAAATTTATCACATAAAATTTTGGCTGTACTTTGTACTTATCCCTGTGCTTCAGTAAGTGGTTGTAGGCAATCGTGGAAAGGTCGTCAAACTTGAAATCGTAGATGTACATACTAAAGCCTTTCTCTATCTGCTGCTTGATATAGTTGTTTACGATTGCATAAGATTTTCCCGAACCGGGCGTACCCAACACAATTGATGCCCTGAAAGGATTGACGATGTTTATCCAACCGTGGTTCCATTTGTCTTTGTAGTAAAATTTGGTAGGCAGATTGACGGAGTATTCATTTTTCATCAGTTTTGTTTGCTGTTGGAAACTCTCATTTTCTTTATTGAAAACATCGTCCATTAAATTGTTTTTCAGTAACCTTTTCATCCATACACCCGCCATCAGCAAAGCGATATAGCCTAACGAGATAGTTAGCATATAAAGAAATGTGCCTGTTGCAGGAGGTAGTTTTAGCAACGGCGTGTTGAGGAAAAACAATACAAACCCAACGCCCAAAGCCACATAAATTTTAGACCAGGTTATCTTCTCGGTCTTTACGCCCTTTGTGCCTAAGCAGCTTAAAGCCAACAAAACCAAAGCAAATGCTTTGGTGTAAAGGGTATGTGAAAACAAGCCCGCGGTTCGGTCGAAATTGCCCAATATCTTGTTGATTACTTCCAACGTCCAACCACGTTCTAAAAAGAAACCGTAGCAGAACCAATAAAGGTGCATCAGCACCAAAAGAATACTGACTGCCCGCATAAAAGCCATTATCTTGGCTAAGCCTCTTAAATCGTCTTCTCCCTGCATTATTTTGATTTTTAATGTTCGGGCGTGAATTTAAAGGCTCTATTAGTGGCTCTAAGAATGTGGCAGGCTTTGGCGTTGTGTAGCAGTGTTTGGCTAAATTAGATTGTTAACTTTTAGGGAATACAACATTAACAAAATATCTTAATTTCAAAAAAAAGGCTGATACGTCTGAAAAAAATATCGGCCGCTTTTCAATAAGTTACAATCCATACTACCTACCTACAATCTTTTTTCTATGCTGGATGCCCCAATCTGTTAGGTTATTGATAATTGTTTGCAAAGTCTTTCCGTGGTCGGTAAGAGTATATTCTACAGTAATCGGCTGTGTATCTTGAATAGTTCTAACAATCAGCTGATTGATTTCCAATTCTTTTAATTCCTTACTCAACATACGGTTTGAAATACCTTCTACATCATGTAAGATATCCGAAAAACGTCTTTTGTTGTAGTAGCAAATCGATGAAATAATCGGTATTTTCCATTTTCCATTAAGTACATCCATCGAATCCTGGACAGCTCGCATTTCTTCCTTGTGCTGTTGTTGAAAGTGCTTTGCCATGCATTTAAGTTCGCTCTCAATGGGTCTTGTTACCTCCATGTTACTATAACTTTTCAGTACAAAGTTACTAAAAATAACAAATGTAATATAACTTTGCAGTCAACAAATTTTTATTAAAAATGAATTTTACAAACAAAAAAGTTATCATCACAGGTGGTACAACAGGAATAGGGTTTGCAACCGCTAAAGCTTTTATCAATGCTGGTGCAACTGTATGGATTACAGGAAGAAATAACGAAAACCTTACTAAGGCAGCATCTAAAATTGCCAGCGAAAATCTCCAAACTTTGGTTGCAGATACATCACATATGCAAGGAATTGAAACTTTGGAACATGTAGTCATTTCACAGGACATTAAGATAGATATATTGTTTCTGAATGCTGGTCTGGCTGTATTTTCAGGGATTGAGGATGTGACTGAAGCCGATTTTGACCTGCAATTCAACACCAATGTAAAGGGACATTTTTTTACGCTCCAAAAATTAATTCCTCATCTGGCAGAAGGTGCTAACGTATTATTTACGTCTTCTACGGTAGCCACCGCAGCAAATTTGGGATCAAGCATCTATTCTGCGACAAAAGGTGCTTTAAACAAAATTGCTCAAGTAGCGGCAAACGAATTAGCGCATAGAAGTATACGGATAAATATGATCAGCCCTGGTCCTGTAAAAACAGAAGGTTTTGATAGCGCGGTTACGACAGATGAAGCCAAAAATCATTTAACCTCATCGGTTGCGTTAAATCGTTTGGGGCATCCTGATGAAATCGCTGATACTGTATTATTTTTAGCTTCCGAAAAAGCCAGCTTTATAACAGGGACCGAGCTATTAGTCGATGGTGGTTATACAACATTTGCGAGAAAATAATTAGCAGTAAAATATATTAAATCAGATAAAATGAAAAACTAAAAGATAAAGTAGCCATCATCACAGGAGCATCAAAAGGTATCGGAGCGTCTATTGCTAAGTATTATGCAGCGGAAGGCGAAAAAGTTGTTGTGAATTATGCCTCAAGCAAAGAAGGCGCGGATAAAGTTGTTGCCGAAAATGAATCACGAGGTGATATAGCCATCGCATTGCAAGGTGATGTGTCGAAATCTGCAGAGGTAGTTGAACTTTTTTTGACAACCACCTGCCAATAACTTATATCGCTTGTCCGAATAACATAGTTGCATTTGAGGAAATAAAGTGAAGATAACAACCTCCAAAAACTTATTACCTAATTAAAGCTTGCCCGAAATTCCAATGGCGTTTGATTTGTTTTGGATTTGAATAATCTGTTGAACGATTGAGGTTGTTCAAATCCTAATTGGCAAGCGATTTCGGAAAAGGAAAGTGATGTGGAGCTTAGCATCGTTTTGGAAACATCGATCAGCTTACCCTGAATATGGCATTGGGCTCTTACCTGTTGATGTTCTCAAAAGATCACTTAAATAATTGGGTGACATATAATTCTTGGAGTGCTTGCTTTAATAAAGCAGGTTTTCTTCCCAGTAAATACTCCAGATCATTACTAATGATTTCATACTGATGATTTCTAATATCTGTGGTAAAGCCAGATGCCACCATAACCATCCGTTCCGGTACGCCCAATTGTTTTAGTATTTCGGAGAATTTTACAGGATCGGCATTGGTATATGTAATTTCTTTGCCCGATAATTCCGTTAGTGCCTGCGCTATATCTTCATAAGAATACAATTCAGCACCGGTCAATTCGTAGTTTTTATTTTCGCCATTATTTTGCACTAATTCGTTAGCAATGGCTTCTCCCATTTCGCGGCGGAGCGCATAGGCTACTTTTCCATCGCCAGCAGGTAAAAATATCCCTTCCTCAAACACCTTGTCACTTACATACACAGGGATCATATCCATATATAAAGAGTTGCGAAATATGCTATAGGTCAAACCTCTTTCCTTCAGATAATCTTCGGTTTGAAAATGACTTTCAAGATGAGCTTTTACCGGAGAAGTTGCCACATCTTTGATATAAGCACTGGTGTAGGCAATATGTTTAACGCCCGATTTTTTTGCTGCATCGATTAGGTTTTTGTGCTGCTGATAACGGTGATGATCAATGGTAGAAATCAATACGATCTTTTCGATACCTTCCGTAGCTTTTTTCAATGAAGCGGCATCGTCTAAATTACCAATACTTATCCGGACACCTTTTTCTCTCAATACTTCTGCTTTTTCCTTGCTTCTTGCCAAACCGACTATTTCGTTAGCTGGAATTTTCTCTAATAATTGCGCCACTATTGCTGAACCCAAATGTCCTGTAGCTCCCGTTACTAATATCATATCAATTTTTATTATTGTTTTAAATCCTGACACAAAGTTAACTCTTTTAGTTACTAAAAATATAGCTGTTACCTATTGGTAATTAGTTACTTTTAAGTAATCAGGTTGCTTCAAAGTAATTGTTTTACCGTATTTTTGCATAAATGAAATGATCTTTATGAGGGATAAATCAAAATTGACCGAGGCTTGTCGGCAAAATATTCAGGCAGTAAAAGACACCCAGGATCTATTGAGCGGTAAATGGAAATGCTGCATTTTGGGCATGTTATATTTCAGTGGCAAAGCACGCTTTATGGAAATACATCGCCATATTGACGGTATTGCGCCCAAAGTGCTTTCCAAAGAATTAAAGGATCTGGAAATGAACCATCTTGTAAAACGCACGGTGCAGGATACGATGCCCATTACTGTAGAATACGAATTAACAGCGCACGGTGAAAGCCTTAAACCAGTTATTGAAGCGATGGAAAAATGGGGCAAATCTTACAGAAACAATATCATTGTAGAAAATAATAAATAGTCCATTTTCAAATGAGTCTTCTTAGAAACTATAATACTCTCTTGCCAGCAACACGCTTCTCGATAAGAATCGATTTACATCTTTCAATCCAAATAGCAATAATCAATGCCCAAGCCCTTACCTTCCAAAAATAAATCTCCACGAATCTATTAGTGAATTGTGAGTTATTTTTGGCTGTTAGAGAACAGTACGGATTCGGCTCAGGAAGTTGTGATAGCGCCACACGGAAGCTTTGATGTGGTAACCGCTAAAGTCAATAAAATCATTTTCATTGCATTGGTTGCATAAATGAGGTTTGATAATTTTCGATTATTGTCGGATTTTTGTTGCTTAAAATGTAAAAAAGTGCTTTGAAAGCCCTTTTTATTTCACCCCTCTTGCTGTATCAAATGCCGTAAATCCGGGTCATTCTTGATGCGTTCCATTTCACTGACAACAATATTCACGATGTCTGATTTTATCTGTTTGTAATTGCTTTCAATTTCCTGCTTCATCTTATCCTCGCCCTGCTCATCTAGAAAAGATAAGATTTCCGGTATCGTTTGAAAGGCTTTGGTTTCTGCTGCAACCTTTTCATTATCTACCACAATTTTGGCGTGAAATATTTTTTGCTCGATACGTTTATCAAAGTTATCCGATACAGAACCGACAAACATACCCTGTGTTAATGTTGAGATTTTGGAAGCCGGGATAAGGCCGTCTAACTGTATGGAGATAGAGGTAGATTTATCATTTCGGTTGATGGTCATACTTTGGCGTTTCTGTAATACTTTACCAAACCCTTCCAAAAGACTTTTTGCCGTTTCGCCAACCACCTGACCGGTCGAAATTGCCCAATATCCTGTTGATTACTTCTAACGTCCAACCACGTTGTAAAAAAAAAACCGTAGCAGAACCAATAAAGGTGCATCAGTACCAAAAGAATACTGACTGCCCGCATAAAAGCCATTATCTTGGCAAGTCCTCTTAAATCGTCTTCTCCTTGCATTATTTTATATTTTAATGTTCGGGCGTGAATTTAAAGGCTCTATGGTGTGGCGATAAGAATATGGCAGCCAGTGGCGTTGTGTGGCGGTGTTTGGCTAATAATTTGATATATGAAAAATAAGTAAATCAGAGTATTCAAAAGTTACAATGAAGTTACACTGCACACACATAATAAGTAAATGAAGACGTTGTATCACGGTCAAACAATCGTTATGGCTTCCAGTTAATAATTTCATTTCCGGCTACAACAAAGTCAAAATCGGTTACATTGCTTTTTTTATTTCAGTGCAATTTTGCATAAACAAATATTAAAAGAAATGAAAATCATACTCACTGGTTCATTAGGTAACATTAGCAAACCACTTGCAAAAGAATTGATTGCAAAAAGACATTCGGTAACTGTTATTAGCGGCAATCCAGAAAAACAAAAAGAAATAGAAGCATTAGGAGCACATGCTTCTATTGGTAAACTGGAAGATTTACCTTTTCTTATAAATAGCTTTATGGGTGCAGACGCAGTATATTGTATGATACCAATGAATATGAACGAAGCCAACCAACAAGCCTATATGCACAAAATAGCCAACAATTATGTGCAGGCAATAAAGGAAGCAGAGGTAAAACGTGTAGTGTTTTTAAGCGGTTGGTCGGCTGATTTGGTTAAAGGTGAAAATGCTGAAAACATTTTCACCGAACAGCTTAATGTGCCAATTACCATTATGCGACCCGGAGCTTTCTACACCAACTTTTATTTTTCTATGGATATGATAAAAGGCAAAGGTATTATTGGGAAATTTTTGACACTTCGTTATTTGGGATTAAAGGCTTTGCTCAAAGGAGAAACAGGGTTACTAATGGGGAATTATGGCGGGGACGACAAAATCGTTTTTGTTTCACCAAAAGATATTGCAGAGGCAATTGCAGAAGAATTGGTAAATCCGCCAACAGAAAAAGTAAAAATCCGCTATGTAGGAAGCGAAGAAATGACTTGTAACGAAGCCGCAAAAATTATCGGTTCGGCTGTCGGAAAACCTTATTTGAAATGGGTCTTGATTTCGGATAAAGAAATGTTGCAAGGATTAAAAATGGCAAAAATGCCGCAAGAAATTGCACAAACTATGGTAGAAATGCAGTCAGTTATGCACAGCGGAACACCGCTTAAAAATTTCCACAAGAACAATCCAAAAATGGGAAAAGTAAAATTGACAGAGTTTGCAAAGGAATTTGCAAAAGCATACAATCAACAATAATTATCTTTGTATATGGCAAATAAAAAACCAGATAGAATAAAATCAATCAGCGAATTTCATCGGGTAAGAGGTCTGCCCAAGCCCGAACACCCTTTGATTAGTGTAGTTGCAATGGATGATTTTACTGACCTGTCCGACCCACAGGCTTTGAATGCGGTATTTGATTTTTATTTCATTGCTTTGAAACGTATGAAAGGTTTGAAGTATAAATATGGACAACAGCACTACGATTTTGAAGATGATGGCGTGCTGTTTTTTATGTCGCCAAATCAGGTGCTCAATATTGAAATTATTGAAGAAGAAAATTCCGAAGAAACATCAGGTTGGATTTTACTTATACACCCCGATTTTATTTGGAATATGCCACTTGCAAAAACAATAAAACAATACGAGTTTTTTGAATACGCTGTAAATGAAGCATTATTTCTTTCAGAAAAAGAGGAAAAAACGCTAAATGGAATTGTAAAGAATATTAAGAATGAGTATCATTCCAATATTGACAATTTCAGTCAAAATATTATCATTTCACATATTGAAGCTTTACTAAATTACTCCGAACGCTTTTACCATAGACAATTCATTACACGCAAAAAAGCTAGTCATCAAATCCTCGATATTATGGAAAAATTGCTTGCCGATTATTTCATTAATGATGATTTAATTTCAAAAGGTTTGCCGACCGCCCAATATCTTTCAAACAAACTAAATGTATCTGTAAGTTATTTAAGCCGTTTGCTTAAAGTCCTCACGGGGCAGACCACGCAACAACACATTCATGACAAATTGATTGAAAAAGCAAAAGAAAAACTATCCACGACAGACTTATCAGTCAGCGAAATTGCCTACGAACTGGGTTTTGAGCATTCGCAGAGTTTCAGTAAATTATTTAAAAACAAAACGAATCAAAGTCCTTTGGAATTCAGGGCTTCGTTTAATTGAGTTTTTAAAAATAATCGAAAACTTTGTTAATCATTTATCACTAAAAGAATACATTA
Source organism: Pedobacter endophyticus (assembly GCF_015679185.1). Classification (NCBI taxonomy): domain Bacteria; kingdom Pseudomonadati; phylum Bacteroidota; class Sphingobacteriia; order Sphingobacteriales; family Sphingobacteriaceae; genus Pedobacter; species Pedobacter endophyticus. Next base: position 4,082,345 of record NZ_CP064939.1, on the reverse strand, counting down.
CTTCTGACCTCTTTGGCGTTTCCTTTTCTTCTTCATTTTATTGTCGAAGTCCTGTTCTTCGTAATCTTCGCCCTGGGCTTCGGGCAATAAGCCGCCCAGTGCTTCAATCAAACCATCTTGGTGTTTGCCCGTAGTTAAGAATTCGAACAAATGGTGTGGTTCTTCCGCAGGAAGATCCGCATCATTTGATGTGGATAGTTTGGGTTGTAATACGGCAGGTTCCTTAATATCGGGTTTGATGTTATTGTTCCAATAATCATTAAAGGTATTTGCAGAAAGTTCTGTTGCTAAACGTGAGCCATTCCAAACCGCTTTGGAATTGTGGTCAATAAATGTGATTCCATAAATACGCCCTGTATCATTCCGGCGCACGACTACATTAATACCCTGTTCCGCTAACTGCTTTTTGAATGCCTGCTCATCACTCGTGGTTTTCAGGGCAATGGTAATGGCAGATTTTATGGTCTGTTTAGTTGGGCTGTCTTTCAAAGCTGTTTTGCATTTCGCAAAATGCAGTTCCAAAGCCGGAAGTCCTGCACTCTTTCCAAACAGCGAAGCCTTAAACGCATGCCCGGCTCTTTCGCCTTTTTCATTTAACGGAATATACAATATATGCATTCGGAAAGGAACGAGTTTAGTACCTTTGCTTTCGAAAATATAGAAATACTTAAAGTGTTTTTGCTTTAGGTTCCGCATTAGAAACTGGTAATTTTTAAAACCCCGGAACAGATAAGTAAGAACGCTCACGTCATAGGCGTGGGCGCTCGCTTATTTGGGGGTCAGGCGTACCAGTGCCTTAATGCCAATAAGTGTAGTTGCCTGCGCTTCTTTTTTTGTGCAGGGCTACATCAACACAAAAAGCTATGATATGGAAACTGGTACAACGAAACAAGAAATTACCCTCGCCTTCATCAATGATAAAAGTCCAATTTTGGATTTGACCTGTAACGACCTCATAGCTTCAGGGCTTGAAGTAATATTTCGTTCGTATAACATTGAAGATGGATTATCACAATTGTCCGCCCTCAAAGAACTTCCCGCAGTTTGTATTATTGACATTGATTTCTACAACAAGAATGCGCTGGCACAGCTTCAAAAATTAACAACGCAATATCCATCCATTAAGCTGATTGCGCACACTGATATTGACGAGGAGAAAATTGCCAATACTCTTTTTGATATTGGCTTTTCCAGTTATATATTGATAGGGAATGATTCTGAAGATTTTAAAAGAGCGATAAGCAGACTTACACTTGGTCAACACTAAGATCAAGTCGATATGAATACTTGTGATCACCCCGGCAGAGGGGAGTATCTATAACGTCTTTGTCTAAACCAACTACATTTGGGGGTAAAATTTCATTTATCTGCTTGCCTGGATGGTGCATATCCAAACTTATTTTTATAAGCTACTGAAAAATGCGATAAGCTTTCAAAGCCCAATTCGAGATAGAAATCTTTGGGTTTTCTACCTTCCTTATTAATCAAAAAATGCGCTTCTTCCAACCGTTTCTTAACCAGCCAATGGCTGGGCGTATCATTGAAGATCGTCTTAAAATCTCTTTTGAACGCCGATAAGCTTCTGCCGGTCAATGTGGCAAACCTTTCGTTACTTACATTAAAAGCATAGTGTTTGTTCATAAAGGCTTCCAGATCAATCTTTCCAGGTTTTCGGAAATCGAACAGCGAATCCGCCAACTCCGGATTTACTTTCAAGAGAATGAGGAGCAGTTCTTCGTATTTCACAGTTTCAAATTCTTTTTCGAGTTCCATAATTCCTTTATGGTAGGGCTTTATGGAGGTGATGAAACTATTGATGAACTTATTTTTTGGAAGCTTTACAAAACTGTCCCCGATAAGGCTACCATTGGGCTGTATGTTATGCTTTGCTTTAAATTCTCTCAAAAAATCTTCGTCGAAGCAGAACACAATGGGTTCAAAAGCGTCCTTTTCGTCTGGTAATTCATACTTTGCCAACCTGTTCTTTTGGGCAATGATGGCATCTCCTGTTCTGAAAATGGATTTTTTATTTCCATCGTAGGTCTGTATCGTTCCTTTTGCCACAAATAGAAATATGGTATCCGGTATAAACTGTTCTTTCAATACATTGGCTTCTCTGTCTGCACTCATAACAGTATTATAAGGATAGATTTTTTAAAGGATGGCCTAAATATATCAGGATCAATGGCATCATTATAAATGGAATTTCAATCAATGCAAATTTATAGTTTCCAACTTTAAGGGCCAAGGCCATCATCAGTACTAAGAGTAAAGCCCTGACTGTATTACCCAGGAAAAATGTCTTGGGAAAAAGAATGAGCAATGTTAAAAAAATGGAAACTATGCCAAAGGCAATCCTCATTGGGCTGGTAATTCCCAACGATTGCATCATTTCCAGATACTGTGCACTTGGTTTTTGAAATACCCGAGAGCCGTGGCTGAACCCAAAATAGACGGTGACGACTAAAAGTATTCCGCTGATTATTCTTGTTGTCATTTCGGTCGCTTTTTAGAGTAAATCATATTTCTTCAGTGTGTCTACCGCGGCCAGTATCGTTTCCTCCTGGGTTGCAACAGGCTTCCAGTTAAGGATGCTCTTGGCGTTTCGGGTACTCAGATTGCGGTTCATTTTGGCCAGCAATACACCCTCTTTGGCCTGATGATTAAACAAGGATGCTATGCTAAGCACGAAGTTGGGCACTCTTTTGGACGAAACTTTTCGCGACAGTTCGGGTCTTTCTCTTTTTAAAAGTTCAGCGATTTCGGGCAACGAGATCTGGCCATCGGCCGAAACAATAAAACGCTTTTCGTTGGCTTCCGGTATCTCCATCGCCTTGATATGCAGATCAGCTACATCCCTTACATCCACAATGTTCAGAGGAATGTTCGGAATAGCTTTCATCTTTCCATTTAATAAATTTTGCAGCAGGTGAAAACTGCCCGAAACGTGTGCATCCAGTGATGGACCCAAGATAGCCACGGGATTAATAGTGGCAAATTCCAGGTTGCCGCCGTCTGTTCTGATGAACTCCCAAGCAGCTTTTTCCGCTAAGGTTTTAGATCGTTCATACACTGAAACTGCATTGTTCCGGGTGTCTGTCCAGTCGGCTTCGGTAGTTTCCCGGGACTTGTCAGTTTGCGTGAAACCCACGGCGCCAAAATTGGAGGTCATCACCACTCTTTTTACGCTGGCTTTTTTAGCATATTTCAAAATACGCAAAATCCCTTCCCTGGCAGGGCGAAAGGCTTCTTCTTCATTTTTGGGTGTGTCAAAAAATATGGGCGATGCTACACTCAGTACATAGTTGCAGCCCTGCATCGCTTCTTCCCAATTATTGTCCTGGGTGAGTTCAGCCGCAACAAACGAAAGTTTTTCTAAGGATCGGACGTTATTTTTGCGAAGGGTCTCTCTGACCTTACCTTCACTTTTAACATCCCTTACCGTGGCTTTCACGGTATAGCCCTTTTCTAACAGTTGCAGGATGATTTGCATTCCCACAAACCCGGTTGCCCCAGTAACCAGTACGGTTTCTTTATTTTCCATTTGCTTATTGTCTGTATTTATAGTGCAAATGTCGGGAAGGTGATAGAACTACTGGTTGTCTGAAAAGTCCAAATCCACTTTACTGAGCGGTTCATTATTTTGTTGTAATTAATTTATAGATAAAGTTACAGCACGAGTAACTCGGAGAATGGCTAACCCCGCTTAAAAAGGACTTTGCGTGGACGCAAAAAAGACTATCCCGACCTAAGAAAGGGATAGTCTTTTTATTATGGATTAGGCCTAGCTATTCGAAAAAGGCTTGGATGGCTTGGATGTAATTTTCTTCGAGATTCCCGTCTTTGGTGTCCACAAAAAACTGACAATCTTCACCAATTATATACCTTAATTTATCTCTTTTGTCTGTAACAGCGTTGTAAATTGTTTCGGCTACTTCTTGCAGTGTGGCGGTTTTGCACTGTGCCGTTTTCTTTGGATAATTTTCAAAGAACTTTCCCAAAAACGGATTGTAATCAGCAATGTCATTATCTGTACTTTTTCTGGCATTTCCAAAATTGGTTGGTGATGAACCTGGCTCAATGATCTTTACTTTAATTCCAAAATTGCCAACTTCGAAATGTAATGCCTCCGAGAAGCCTTCAACTGCAAATTTTGAACTTTCATAAATGCTTGCGAAAGGTAATCCCACTCGTCCCGCAACCGATGAAATATTGACAATTACGCCTTTTGCCTGAGTTCGCATAAAAGGCAATATAGCTTTTGTTGTTCGCATCATCCCGAAAACATTCACGTCATATTGATTTTGGATTTGTTCTTCGCTAGCTGTTTCAAAAATGCCCATTACGGCAAAACCAGCATTGTTCAGTAACGCGTCAATTTTTCCATATTTTTCTATTCCTTTCTGAACAGCTGTTTTGATAGAGTTTTCGTCTTGAACGTCTAACTCCAAAACTAAAATGTTCTCTAACTTCGTTAATTCATGTTCCTTTTCAGGCGAACGCATTGTGGCTATTACATTCCAACCCTTTGCTTGAAATAGTTTGGCGGTTTCCTTACCGAAACCCGATGAAGCCCCTGTGATGAAGATTGTCTGCATTTTACTTTGCTTTAATTGTTTACGCATCACAAAGTTAAAATTGAAAAAGTATATATTTGATACCTGTATACAAAAGGATACCTGATTTATGGCAAAAGATGAAAAGCGGTTTCAAGAAAAAGTCAAGGCCATTCAAGACACCATGTTTGTGCTTGGTGGAAAATGGAAACTACCTATAATACTTTCTATTTACAGCGGAAACAAGCGATTTAATGATATTTCTAATTCCATTCCACAGATTACGAACCGTGTTTTATCCAAAGAATTAAAACATTTAGAGGAAAACTTATTGATTAAACGAACCGTGATTGACAATTATCCTGTAAAAATTGAATATTCCGTTACCGATTATTCTTATGGACTTGAAGAAGTAATTTTACCGATGGAAAGTTGGGGTAAAAAGCATCGGAACAAAATCAAAGGGAAATAGTAATAGTTTTTACTCAACCCAGTACAACAAAAGAGATAATGAATATCCCTCAAATAAATCGCAACCTGTTTGGGAAAATGTGTGGGAAGGAATGGTAAGTTGGTATCCAATTTTGACAGAGGGGTTGCACCGCTTTAATGACAAAGACTGCCCCAACCATCGGGAGGGTGTGTCTTTTTGCCACCAATTTTCAGGTGTCACGTTATACAAAAGGCGACCACCTTGGGAGATAGTCGCCTTTGATGATTAATTGAAGTTAAAAATCTCTTTTCCTGCATAGGCAAAGTCTGTACACAGTTCAAATGCATTTTGGGTCTTTAGCTGTGCCGTACCGCCCATTACAATGGATTATAGTTTGGCTTCGCCATCCTTATAATTGCGTACATTCTGAAAGTAGCGCAGGATAAGTACCTGACGCCTTGTCGATATTAATATCGGTAGGTTTTCCTGAACTCTCCCCCGAACCGTACGTACACCTCTCAATGTATACGGCTCTCCACAAATATTAGCAGTCATACTTTCCATCGTGAATATTTCTGTGGCAACCGTGACATATTGCCAAGGTCTTTCTTCTCCTTGCCATCATTACTAACTCCCAAGGTTGTTTCCCTTTGACATCCTTCATTTTTCTAATATGGTGCATTTCCAATTGCTCGGTTGCGCCACATAATTCGCATTTTTCAGCTTTCAATCTGTCAATCAAACTGGTTATAGACCTTGTGTAATAGATGTCAGGAAGCTTAAACTTCAAATTCTCGAATGATGGTCGTTTTTCAAGAATATAAAATGCAGATGGATAGTAATATCAGTTTTCCCAAGCACTATTTCAAATCAAAAAATGCGTGGCGGCCTAGTTTCCTTAAGAAATATTCATTACGATTCCGATACCCAGTCCATTTCGCAAACCAGCAGATCGGCAATCTTATGAAAATCATTCAGCTGATCATTTTGCATGTAATTGTCATTTCGCTCGGAAACTTTGGGGCACAGCAAGAGACTCCGGACGCAAGATGCGACCAGAGTTCTTTCAGCATCCAAAATGCTGTTATTACTAAGTATTTTTTATATGTTTTTGCAAACTTAGTTTTGTCAGATTGCTAGACAAAGGTAGAAGGTCTTATCTACAATCAATTGGTTTAAATTCAAAAAAGACGTCTTGCTTTTCGAAGATGTTTTGCAAGGAATTGAGTTTCAGTTTCGGCCTCAATCAGGCTTGTATTGGATGAGGTTCCGGATTCAACCCAATCAGCGAGTTGGTCTTTAAAAAAGTACAAACGTTTTCCCTTTTTTATATAGGGTATTTCCTTTCGACTAACCTTGCTATAAATTGTATTGACAGCTAAAGATAAATATTGAGCTGCCTGCTGGATATTCAATAGGTTATTCTCAGGTACCTCTGTAGAAATTTCCTTGGGCGACAAAAGCTTTGAAATTCTGTCAAGTTTATCGTGGATTTTTGCAACCTCTTCAGGCAGCTGCTCAAAAGTGAATCTCATAATAACTGTGCAGTTGTGAAACATTGAACATAAACATTTATTTAGAACATTTTAACCTATAAATTTATGAAGACCCTATTCTTATTTCTATTAACCTGTTTTGTATCGACTGCCGCAATGCTCGCTGCATTGACTTTGAAAACTCCACTCATTGGATTTGTAATTGCAGGGATAGTTTGGGTTATATTCTCAAAATATCTAGGGAGGAATAAACGCAGGTTCAAATAAGCTATTTATCGTGGGGATGCGTGTTAGTTAGCTGGCATGATCTGAATATCTCGGCTCTTTGACAATGTAATTTCCGCAGCAAATTGGCCAATTAAATGAAATTGACTTTATGCTTAAATCACTGTAATTACCGATGTCTTGTGATGATCAATTGAAATGAAAAATGTTGACTCAAATTATAGAAGACGGAGACTCCCATTTTCAAATCTCCATCAATCTTGATATTATAGTATTCTATGCAATTTGCTCGAAGTCAGGATATACAATTCTAAATTCCGAAAACAAAGTGGAATCTAAGTCGTAAATGCATATTTGAACAGCAGGGTTCATTACTAGAACAGTTTCTTTGTCAACTTCATATTTCAAAACATCGAGTTTATACTTTTTTCTGAAAGAATCTGTAGTATGTGCCCTAGTGGCTAGATAGCCAAACACTCCCTCTTTCTTTAGAAAGTCAATGATGTGTGCAACGGTAGTTTCTTCTGTCACCAATCCTTCCCCTTTTAAAAACTCGACGGTTTCTTTTAGAAGACGAATATGATGTAGATTGCCGACAAGATCGAATAACTGGTGTTCAAATATTAAACAATCACCTCGTGTAATTATATATTTTTTAGCACACCAGGTTTTGCCCCAATGATGTGCGGGCTCGATAAATTCTTCCCAGAAATAATACCCTTCATGTAGCCAAGCGTTGGATTTATTACAAAGATATGGCCCGTGAGCAACTACCTCATCATTATTATTTCTATCCTTTAACGTTTGGTAAACCGTTCTTAAAGACATAGATTTAATTGCTTTGTGTTGTAGTATTTCCTTTTAGAGGTGTGGTTAACTGTGAAAGATTTAATGTGGGAAGAATCACAGGACGTACGTTTGCCTGAGTGGTAATAAGACTAATAAAAGCCCTTAGATACGGAAAAACGATTGCTATTGCATTTTGATAAAAATAATCAGGTATTTCTTCCAGAGAACCAACATTATCGAATGAGAAGTTGGCTAAGCATGTAACAGATATGAAACTCATTTCCTCCCCTTCGCTTCTCGCTGAAGATTTAAATGTTAATTCATAATTATTTTTCTGAGGAAAGTAAATACCGGCTACATCAAAAGAGATATTTATATCGTTATTTTTTATAGAGGAATTATTGAGATCTACTTTAATGAATTGATAATCTCTTAATTGAAATGAGGCTGATTGCATTAGTTAGAATATTAATATAAAAAAAAAGGTTCGAGTATAAACTCGAACCTAAATTATCATTAATTTTAACATTTTCAAAATTTACCTTCGGAACCTCCACTCCGACCGATATATTTACATGGCTTAGATAATCGTTAGCCTTAGTTTCCTGATTATCCCATTCATTTCCAGAATTCCATGTCTCTAAAATTTCTGCTCTCGACTGGAGTGCAAATTTTGTTTTTAGTTTTTCTAACATCGTTTCCATAATTGAACAATCTTTTCGGTATACATTAATTAACACGCTTCCCGTGAAAAGGTTTGCAAAGGTAAACCTTTTTAACAAATTATCAAGCGCGTCTTTTTAACAAAACAATTCTACCTAAAAAGCGCAATAAATCCAAATCTAATTCAGATTTTAACAAAAAAACAACTGTTGGTTTTCTTGGCCAGCTAGATACATCAATATACGAAAAAAAGACTAAAAAAGTTTATAGCATGTTATCCATTGTAAGAATTAAATTTTAAAGATGTCGCACATTCCCACATGTAAATGATATTTACCGCAATTTGAATTATCCAAATGAATGTAAGGGTAAAATGCCCAAGAGAATTTCTGTATAATAAACAATACGCATCTTAAAAGTAACATTCGTACCTGAAGTGAATCACGTCTGACAACGATACACTACTATATCTACCTACTTATTTGTTCATCTTGAGAAACGTTATCTTGACCATTTTCCCAAAGGAATCTATCCACAATTTCCCTAGCATCGATTTCTTTTTTTTGTGATTCAGTCTCGCTTTCTACAGTAGCGACAACCTTATTCTCCTCAGCCTTTTTGGGAAAGATTTCGTTCTGGCGGATAATGGCCATATTTTTATCGTAAACATCAAGCCCTTTAAACTGTGGATTGGCGGTAACGAAGACCGGAACAGTTTTTTTACCTATCAGCATTTCCGCCTGGGCGAGATTTCCGTTTCTTAAAACCCTCATCATGCCTTCCTTTTCAAGCTCCGTTAAACCTTTGAACGGATATTTATCGATAGAATCCGACAGGTCAAAATTAAATTCAGGATAAAACTTTTTTAGCGGATGATTACCATAAGCATCCTGAACATCTAAGCTCAGTTTAAACCAGACTTTTTTCTTTTCGGGTGCTTCCCCATTTTCAGTCTTAGCGTACACATCTCTTTCCAGTGAATTTCCGGACAATAACTTATAAGCCTGCATGGCAGTAATTCGGTTATCCCGCTCTAGATCAAAGACCTGCTTGACTGGCAACGCACTTCCCGCCTTCACAAGTGTCACTTCATAATCATTGAGAAAGTACATGTCACTTTGTTTGGACCGGTTAAAATTTAACATAACCCGCATCTGGTCACTCCCGATTGTAGGACCTTTTTTTGCCTGCGCAGAAGTGTAGCTTTGGTTCACGCCGAGGGTAAATGCAGGGATTTCCCTGGATATTGCCGACTCCAGGACATCGTTCAGCTTTGTTCCAAAGCCAAGATAATCCAGGCTCTTTTTAAGGTATTCTAAATTTTGCTCATTCATAAATAATAAGATAATTTGTTAAAAATTAAAACAGGCTGAGCTGCTGCTCAGGCTCCGGAGGTTCATAACCATTTTCTCTGGCCAGATGCTCTCCGAGCGCGGTGCAGAGTTCTTCGAGTGAAGCGTATCCACAGTCTTTTAGAAATGCCGAGAAAAGAAATTGCGATTTATAACCTGTTGATGAGATGACCTTCGAATCTGAACGGAACTCAAGATGTACAGCGAGAGGTTCCTTTCCGTCTGACCTGCGTGACGGCCAATGATAGCAATAATTGACATTTACCTCAAAACCGAAGACACGGACATTGATTTTTTGATCCTCCCTGAAAATTTCGGGAATCATGGGTTTGAAATTTGGTTAAAGAAAAATAGCTACGTTAGTCCTAAACCCGGAAATTCTGCAGAATCTGCTCAAAGAGAATATTTCCTCGGGACATAAAAACGTTTTAGATCCGTAACGAAAATGTATGGAGGTAGAAATCAGCAAAAAACGAGCATCAGTATTTCTAAGCCAGAGGGATATCCGGCACGACAGCACCCGTGCCGGAAGATCCCTACCGAATGCTGTTCTAAATAATGCATTGAAAAAAAGTCGGGCAATACTTGAAATAGTTTCTTTATCCGGACAGAATCCGACCAAAACAATGGCGGTATAGTGATCAGCAGATTGGTTTTCGTCAATTAGTTTGACAGGCACATCTCTTTCCTGGTAAAAAAGAAACGCATACTTGATAGTTACCTCCGGCAGACCTGCCGGAATATGGTAGGAGAATCCATCAAATTCCACCCATATCCGTTCCAATTACCTCAATGGTCCCAGGCCCAAGGGGCTATGGTAACTATTTTTGAGATCATTAAGCTCAATCTGCAGGCTGTCCTCAGACCCTACAGCTTCCGATTTTCTCATTTCCAAAAATGCAGATTCAAATGCCGGTGAGAAAGGCTGCTCTTGAGCGCTGGATATTTTCAGTGGCATAAGATCATCTATGAGAAAACTCGGAGACTTTCCATCATCAGACATTGCCAGGATCAGGGCTGATCGGCTAGATACGAGCCCTTTAGGAAGCGAGGCCATATACTGAAATTTGGTTCCGTCGTTGAGCTCAACAATTTTACCCTGCGCAAAATCCTGGCGCTGCTGTTCATCAAGTTTTTCACCATTAACCTGAAAAGGGACCATTACCTTCAGCGGGTCGTAGGAAATAAATTCTTTCGTTTCGCCATCATATTCAAATACAAGGGTGTGGTCTGCTCCTGTTTCAGCATCGTGAAATACCTTAACCACATTCGTTTGCTCACCTGTCAATATCGGCCAAAGTTCTTCTTCGTTCATTCCTTTGGCCAAAGTAATCTCTTTGTAGATCGGGTGGAGCATGATCTCATCTCCCCACCGCGCGCTTTGATGAAGGGAAAGTTTCACGTCAAGGCTCTCAATAGTGAAAGCCTCACCAATCAGGTTCTTCAGGTTGACCAGTGAGGTACGCCTGCCCGCGATAAGGGCTGTGATATCCTCGGAGGATAGCAAATGCTTGCCGTCCTCATAAAGTCCAAGTCTGGAGAGCTCTGCAACCGGCAAAGCTTCCATGATAATCATTTTTTCCATAATACTGTTTATCTATTTATTTCGGTAGCGCGGTCATCGGACCTTTCAGGATTCGAGTATTCATAGCTCTGGGTCTGTTCCCTGCCCATTTGCGTTTTTAAAAATGAAAGTGCACTGTATAGCTTATCCTGCTGGGAAAGGGTGAACGCATTGCCATTCAGGCTTTCCAGCATTTTCAGGCGCCCCTGCTTCAAATGGCCAAGCACTTCGTAAACAGAACCATTGTAGCGGATTTTATCGCCGGTGGTTAAATAATTCACTGTTTTATCCGGCGGGGCCTTTAGAACGCTCAGTTCATTTGCATCCGTCGAAAGTTCTTTTCCTTTCTCCAGGCCAAGTACGTAACCAAAAATCCTTTCGGCATCCATTGAGGCCGAAAATATCTCAAATGGATTGTTTTCCAGAATCGATATCCAGCTTTCCACATAGGCATAATGCTGCCCCGGATCATGCCCGATGCTGAGTTCCTGGCCTAAGAGCATCGAGGCAATCTCGGCCCTAAGTTCTTCTCTGGCGTAACTTTCACTGCCAAAGCCTTTGCCCATGTCGCGGTTCAACCTATCCTGATGACCTGTCCAATGGCCAAGTTCATGTAAGAGTGTGGCATAGTACTTATGTCCCTCGGAAAACCAGTCTTTGTGGGGAATGGTAATCGCATCTTTCTTGGGATCATAAAATGCATTACCTGAATTTTCGTGATTGATAACCGCCCCGGAGGAAGCAATCAGTTTCTCGGCACGTTCAAGCGGCTCCCATAGCCCAACGGGCTTTAAAAGTTCAAGCTTTGGCATTCCCTCGATCTGATCCGCATTAAACACATAGGCATTGCGTACGATGGCGTGGGAAAGCTGGATCTTTTCTGTGATTGGTTTCCCCAGTTCATCATGTAATATCTTGCCTGTTGTATCGCGCTTGGTGCGTTCGTCCGAGGTTTTTACGAACTGAATCATCATTGATTTTTCGCCTTTGCGAACCTGAAATCCGCTTTCCTCTGCCTGCTTGTAGGTCATCCATCTTGGATCCTCACGCCCGCTCATCAATAACGAAATCGAGTTGATACCCCGATAACGCTTTCCACTCTGCAAATTGTAGGGCAACTCAAAAGGCATTCCTCCGGCATCCCATGGAACCTGCCATGGGGCGGTACCAGCCTTCAGAGCTTCTATAACTCTTTCAGCAACCTGAACGTGCATTGGCTTAGTGACCTCCTTCTTATTCATCTTCCGGATCCTCCCGGTCCGCGAGGTCAACGCCATACAGCAACGCTTCCTGCTCGTTTAGCGCCACCTCTTCCATCATGACAAGCAGTTCCAGTTTTTGCCGCAAGCTATAGGTTACTGTGTTTTCCATATTATTTTCTTTATTGGTACTGTCCTGGTAATAGCCACGGATGAAGAGTACCGGGTTTAGATATTTACCATTTTGTCTCAGCGAGAAGTGCAGGTGCTCCCCGGCTACCCGCCCGGTACTTCCCGTAACAGCTACAACCTCGCCAGATCCAACCTGCTCGCCCTTGGAGACCAGCAAAATCGACAGATGCCCATAGATGCACTCCAGTCCGTCTTTTTCAATCCTGATAAATTTTCCCAGGAAAGGGTTATATCCTACCTCGGATATCCTTCCGGCAAAAAATGCATACACAGGCTCATTTCTCGCACGCAGGTCAATCCCGCTGTGAAAATCCGACCTATGCGTGACCGGATGAATCCTTTTTCCAAAGCCGCTATTTATCCTCATTGAGTTCAGCGGCATCGAGAGTTGTGCATTGGCCGTGAGTACCCACACAGAGAAAACAAAAACTAACGGGATGAAACCGCTAGCGTTCAAAAGCCGTTTCATGACTGATATCACTTCCCAGTTTGATAGAAAGATGCTCTCCCAGTGAGACGGTACTCCGTTTTAGTAATTCCGGACTGCTGAGGGCTATCTTCAATGCTGCAGACTGATGGCCATAATCAGCGTGTTCCTGCTTCATGTTGATGTCCAGAAGTTGCTTGAAAGTATCGCCGTCCATTTCCCTTACCCCTATCATAATATCCTGATAGAGATCTCTTTTATCCTTAAGGACCAGTAGAGCATCTGAAGAATACCTGCCCATCTCGCCGGATGAAAAACCAACGCTAACGGTATCGGATTTCAAATCAGCCATTGCGATAATTCCAATTTGGCCCTGCTTAAAGGTCGGATCATTGGTAAGCGCGGGACTAATGGCCACCAGCTTACCTGTTAGTTCTTCCATAAAAAATTGGATTTAAAATTAAAGTTTGTTTACCTTTTCATTCCTCCGGCCAAGGAGGCTTTCGGGGTTTCAGCAACATTACTTCCCTCAGATCTGAACCGCTTCACAAGCTGGCTGACCTCATTGTTGATACGCGTAAAATTCTCTTTTAGGACCTGCTCCTTTTTGCCTCCAAAATCGTAATATACCGGCATCTGCACATAGGACTTTTCTTCTCTTGCGATTGAATCCATGTCCAGATTAACCCTGCAATTGATCGCCGAGGTTTCGTATTTGCCGGTATAGTCCTCAACAGCATCAGCTGCAAGCATCCCAACGAGTTCACCAGCTTTTAGCGAGGCGATTTTGCCTGCGGGAATCAATGATTCCAGTTTTTCAGAAAGCGATACCGAGGTCTTGGTCCGGTCGATAGAAAGGCTTTCCGACTGCTGTTTAACTTTTCCAAAAAGCCGCTCGAGCCACTCCAGGGTATCTTTGTTTCTTACCGAGCCGGAAAGCACATTTCCAACCACTGAGGTGATTGTTGTAGCAGTATCCTTACCATATTGCTGCTGAAACTGCGGCAGTTCCTGAAGCCCCATCAACACCGCAACCTTATTTGATCTGGCCGTTGCGATGAGGTTTTCAATCCTGTGCACAAATAGCGTTGGCAGCTCATCAATGATTAGCGCTGAGGGAAGGTTGCCCTTTGAATTGATGAGCCGGGTGAGCCGGTTCAGGACCACAGAATAGCAGGCAGAATTGATGTTCTGGGTATTGGGATCATTGGCCAGCACTAAAACTGACGGTTCATCCCTTGAAGAAATTTTCAGATTAAAATCATCACCGGAAAAAACCCAAAAGGTTTCTTTGGTCGCGAGCCTGGAAATAAATACCTTGAGCGTTCCTATCTGTCCCTCCAACTGGTTGAAGGCCTTTGCTTGCCAGGCCGTTGCAAATGGCGAAAGCAGGCTTTTAAGCTCCGGGTTTGAGAAAAGTACCGAGAAGATCTGCTCATAGCTGCAGTTTAAAAACGAGAGCACGTGGGGAAAGGTCGAATATCTACCATTTTCGTACTGCGAAAAGAAGTAGATGCATGAAGAAAGAAAGTTCACCGCGCTCTGGGTAAAGAACTGATCGCTGCCCCCTGATTTATCGCCTTTCTTCAGTGCCTCCACCAGCGCCTCCGCGGTCTCGCCGGCATCTGCCAGCGTGACTATGTAATCTGGCCGGAGAACATTTATTCTTCTGCTTCGCTCGACTTGGGTGAGATTGATTACATGAAAATCAAAACCGGAAAGCTTACCCTGTTTCTTTCTAAGCAGGAAATGATAATAGGCTATCTGGCCGAGATCGGGAAACTTGTAATCGTAACAGCATATGCAGAACTGCTTGGCGATGAGCTGCCTGATAAAAGGCATCACAATCCCAAAACTCTTTCCCGAGCCCGGGGTGCCAATCAGCAGTGTGCCCCTGAAAATATTCTCTATATTGATAAACCCCGAATGGATTTTCTTTCCATAATAAAACAGGGATGGAATGGTGACAGAAAAAGGTCCATTTACTGGTTTCTTTGCCTGCATAAACGACTCTTCTTCGGTATTCCATTTATCCTTTCCAAAAGAGGAACTGATGATCTTGGAAACGTTATCCATCGCGACGTGTACCAGAACAGTTCCTGCCAGCAAGCTTAAGATATAGCCCAAGTCATAAAAGCTTGTACGGTAATAAATCTCCCCCCCACCCTCTCCAAAGAAAAAAATGCTGGATCCCATCAATAGAAGTCCAGCTGTCAGAGGATAAATAATGGCTCTCGTAGGTTTTAAATCCTTTTCCTTTTTACTTAAGGTTCCAATAGATACCAGGGAAATAAGCAGCAAAAGGAAAAAGCGGCTATAGAACGGATTTTCATATATCGCTATCCGTGACATGCGAAACAGTAACCCTGACAAGCCATTATGGAAATTGACTTTATCCACCAACAATTTTGGCGCGTAAACGAACATCAATATGTCAAGCAATACTGCCAGATAAATCGCGAACTGCAGGAAGTGGTGCAAACTTTGTTGCTCTTTGCTCTCTTCCATCATGCAGGCCTAAAAAGTATCCGCCTCCAGCATATCCGAGTATCTGAGCGCCACGCGAAGGTTTCGACCTGAAATCTGCTTTTCGGAAAGCTCAATATTGAATATCTTGTCACCGGGAAAAGTTGCCTTCTTCAGCACATAGATATTCCGGTAGGATTTTTTGAACCTTTCAAAAGGATAAAGTTGAAAAACCGGGCTGACCTCCACTGACTGAACATTGGTAGACTTATTGATTTTCCTGTCTTCAATCTTAAACCTGAGTTCATCTACATCAAATGGTAAATTAGTTTCATTGCTAAAGCCAAGGTCCAGCATAACAAAATCTCCCAGAGCGCGTATCTGGTTCACTGTAATTGAAATCCCAAACATTGACTGAATGCTTATGGGTCTCTTATTCGGCTCGTTTAATAACCTTAAGGTATTAATCCTGAAATCGTTTTGGGTAAGACTAATTCCGGAAATATCTAACGGTCTCATGTGTGAGGACAAAATATTTACCTGGGTTGATATTTGCCCCGAATCCGAAGCTTTGAGAAAAACGAGCTTATATTGGGCAATAAAACTTTCCCCGACAACTGTCACTATCCCGGGATCACTCCCGGACAGCAGTGAAGAAATAGAATCCGGAACGGCCTTGACCCTGAGCATATTCTTTTCGGGAAGATCGCCAATCATCGCCGCACTGGACAGATCAACGTAGGAGATTTTTTCCGGAGAAATAAAATGTAGCGAAACCGAGCCTGAGATTCCCACTGTTGGAACCTGGCTGAGATTTACCGCATCAGTCTGCTGCGCCCAAATACTTGCGTTTAGCAGAAGCATATGGGCAACTAATAATAATCTTTTCATAAAAATTTAATAGGTTTGTTGTTTTCTTTTTAGCTCAGAGGGATCAATAAGATAAACCTGGGTATTATACTTTACCTTTACTTTATTTGACCGGATAAGTTTATTAACTGCGGTGGTGGCGGACTGGAACATTTTAGAAAGTACCCCCATCACCATCTGATTGTTATTTTCAGCCATCTGCTGAATGGTAATCCCCTGCGAACTGGAAGCGCCTAAATCCCTGGTAAACTCCCGAAAAGCAGATGAGGGAACATAAATTCCGGGAAGGCCGTCGTTGTCATAAACCTGCAGGTTTACCGGCAGGATTTCTCCATTATAAAATACAGTCTGAATAATCAGTGTTACCCGCTGAGCCGAAAAGCCTGAGATTGTGGCGTAGAGATAAGTACCTTTTCGGATTAGGAATTTTCCTGCCAGGATATCATCAGTCAACCTGATGCGTAAACGGGAACCGGAAAATCCGGTAATATCCTGATCAATAATTGCTGATATCGGCCGCTGCTGCTCGGAGGAAATGATTGTATTAAAAGCGCCTGATGCTGAAATAGAACGCCTGACCGAAATGACTATTTTACTCTTCTCTTCCTTTTCAGCCATACTGCTTTGGCGTTCCCGCTCCCGCTTTTCCGCTAGTGCAGGATCGTTTGCCTTTCCCATACTATCGACAAGGGCCATCTGCTGACGGAAAAGTTGCATGGGATCGGTCTCCAGCTTTTCGGATCTTTGTTCCTGGAAATCTGTTTTCCCGTGTTTTATCTTTGAGAGCGCATCGGCTAACGCTTTGTCCTGCCGGGCGCTGGATAACATCCCGTCACCGGGATACGTTGCTCCGGAATAAAAATGGCTGGTTGCTTTAGAACTTTCGGAGCCCTGCACCCCATATTTTGCCTTCAGCACCTGATCGATGGAATCCAGCATCCGCTTTTCCTTTGAGTTGTAGGAAGAACTTACTTCTGCCCGCTGCATGTTCTCTTCATCAATGGTACCGACTGCGGTATAACCATCGGCCTGTTTGAATTTATTTCTAAAGGCATCAAGCTTGCCCGAAAGCTCCTGGTTCCTGACCTGGGCGGAAACGCCTGCCACACCGGTCTGCAGCGAATCAGTCCCTACCACCTTTACGCCATCTTTGCCATAGCTGCTTTTATAGACATAAAAGAAAACCATTAAAAAAGGAAGGCAGATTAATGGCAGCGCATACCGCGGCTTTTTGAAATCGATTTTTTTCATAATTTATTATTTTTTGTTGGTCATCGACCTATCAATTTCCAGCAGCAGTTGCTCCATTAATAGGGAATCCTTTTTATCCAATGAGTCCTTTGCGAGCAAGACTTGCAAAACCGACCTGATTTCAATGACTCGCTGGAGTTTGCCTGCCGTAGTTCCGATTTCACCAAGATTTCCCTCGATCTTGCTGAGAACTTTTGTTTTTTTAGGTTCCGCGGCATTTTTCAGCCTAAGCAGGGTAAAGCACAGGAAAAGCGAGCAGAACATAAGCGCTACCATTACGCAGAAAATTGGCTTTGGATTTTTTGCAGTGAATGCGGCAAGAACCCTTTGCATTCTTTCAATCAGGCTGGAGAACTCGGCCCGGAGTTCAGATAAAACCGTTACTTTTTTCATTGGAAAGCATTTTTTTCTGTAGTCAAAATATCCCTGTTTTCCAGCGTCTTCCAGCGCGTGATGAGCACCGCGTGGGGATTGTTGTCAGAACGGGTCTCCAGATCCTTCAAATAGCCTTCAGTGATTAGAGATCTGGTGATTGTGGAGCTGCGCCTGTCAATCTTCTGCGTGCCATAAAAACGGAAGTACATGCTCTTCTCATCTAAAGAAATGGAATCAGTACGCATGGTCAATACTGCAGATGAAGAAAGAATGGAGGTAAAAAAACCTTTCTCCTTGAGATTATTATATTGAAGTGCACCGCTTTCATCGATCATGTACATGGCCTGTTTCATCTGGTACTCTATGAACTTATCGTCCGGGACTAAAGAAAAGAAAAGTGAATGGAACCTTGCAATATGCGCCCGGTACTCAGCAGCCCGGTTCAGCTGCACATCAGTTTGCTTTGCCATGACCGGCGTTCCGGAAGGGTCAAGGATATAAATGCTCTTTCTGGAATCTCTCACATAGCCATAGGCAAAAAATGAGACTGTCGCCACCACGCAGAGGCAAAGGATGAAGCTTCCCAAAGAAATAAAGGTCGCCAGGCGGATTTTTGATTCGATATTTCTGATAATCATCTCACAGTCCCCCCATCATTTGTCCGGCAACGCGGGTCATACTGGATGCGCCCCTGCCCATTGAACTTGCTGCCGAAGACACCCCTGAAGTCGAAACGATCCAGGTCGATATGCTTGGCACGGTCAGCATGGTGAGTGCACCAATGACGAAGGTTACAATCACCATCCCAAAGGAGAGCACGCCGTTCCCTGCAAACCAGCCAAGTTTTTCCAGGCTAGCGCCTCCCGTACCAACGAGTTCCTGATACCGGGTGATCTCTGCTTCCAGGGCATAATGCTGAAAAAGTGAGGCAACATACATCACCAGATAGGCGATGCCGGAATAAAGATTGACTGAGATGAACCTTGCGATCCATGTCGAAAACGAATCCCTGAATGCCGGTAAAATTGAGACTGCGACCGAAAATGGCCCCAGAATGATCAGGATTGTTGAAAAGATAATCTGAATGATAAAAATGATATAAGTGCAAACTCTCAGGATCCAAATGGCCAGGGTTTCCAGGAGCGAGGTCGCCAGCAGCTGGAGTCCGACCTGCAACCGGTTTCTCATCTCCACTATCGGATTCCAAACTTCAGAAAATCCTTCTTTTACAGATGACCTAACCGATTCCCAGGCATTCTCATACCAGGTATCCGCTTCGGTCTTTGCGGTCTCGGTCTCTGCCTGGACCTTCAATAATTGATCAGAGACCTCCACCATCAGCTTTGCCCTTTGCAGCCTGAGATCGTTTATCTCTGACTGACTGCCATCGAACATCGCTGAGGTCTTCTGTTCGACCACATCAGTAGGATAGGCAAGAATTCTGGTGAATATGCTCCACCACAAGATTACCATAGTTAAGCCAAAGGGTCGGAGCAGCGGCATGATCTCCAGCTGCTTATCGCCGGAAATCATCTCATAACTCTTGATGGCAAAAAATATCAGCATGAAAATAGCGGCGAGTGCCTGCGCATCTGCGATGAACGCATCGTAGTGTGTCCAGATTGTATTTTTCATCTCATGCAAAAAATGCATCATCCCTTCCTCATATACCCCGTTTCCCTGCAGGAAATTGAATGTTTCCTTAAAGGAATCGGGCGTCGACTCCACAAAAAAACCGGCAGTGCCGGTCAAAATATTTAATAAGTCCATAAATTAGAGTTTGGATTTTTTCAGGATATCGTCTGCAATCTGGATATCGCTCCTGGATATCATGGGCGAACTGGTTTCGCTTCTGAGCTTTTCAGCGACACCTTTTATCTTCAGATAGGTTTTTGTTTTTGACTTTTTCATCTCCCAGACGGCTCTCAGGCTTCGGTACTCATCAAGCATTCTGTGATAGGCAATTATCCGCGATCCACGGTCAATACTTGTAGTTCTTGCCAGCTGAAGTCTTTCCAGTAACGCTTTGCTTTCTTCCATGTACCAGCCATATAAACCGGTGGAAAAAAGATAGTTTTGTTCCGCCAGAGTCAGCCCTGACAGCAGGTCGGAGTCTGTGAAATTCAACAGATCATTAAACTCCTTTCGGTAATAGATTTGCCAGAGGGGGTCTGCAGCGCTTAGCGCTCCAGAATAGTTGACCGCTTCGCTGATAGCGGTGTTGCGCAAGGTATCTGCATGAAGCTTATAGGTGTTGTCTGAGTTTTGCATGGCCGCGGCAAACAAGAGCCGCTGGGTTTGAGGACCTACAGGGCCAAGCGGCCTAAGATCGGTCCTGGGATAATTCGGATGGAGCGCCCAGGTTATCCAATATTCCGGGTTGAGGCCCAAAAATCCGGGTTTAGGCGTAAACTTGTCCGCATCCCACTGCTTAAAGACCATTCGTTCCTGCTGATAGGTGATGTGTTTGTCAGTTATCTTTTTCTGACCAATACAGTTTATTGCCAAGAGGCATAAAAACAGTAGCAAATGTGATTTCTTCATCTTGAATATTTTTATATTAAAAGTGTTAAGGCCATTCTGATTTTAATCTCCAAGCCGCTGCAGGCTTTGATTTAATATGATTCATTGCCTCAATAATCTGGACCTAAATAAAATATCATTGCCCAAACGCAGGTCCTGATTGACAAATCCCTGATATGGATTTAGTGAACGAAGCACGCCGTTTGTCTTGGCCCAGTACATGGATTTTTTCATACTGAACACCAATGCCCTGATTACCCGCAGTTCGAGCGCTATTTTTTTAAGCAGCGCGTCACGCTTTTCAAAATCCATCAGCACGTTCTCTCCCTCCTTCAATACAAAAGCGGAAACCTCGGAGAACAGGTTGATTCCCCTATCTTTAAGCTGCCGGGACACTGCTTCTGCGAAGAGTAGCAGATGCGGATCCGATTTGGCCATTTCAGTCATTTCGCTGCTTTCAGCTGCAATCTCTGCGACCAGCGATCCAATCTGCCTGACTGCCAGTGCACTTTTCAGCCCCTGGTCTACCTGGGTGAGCGAAGAAAGGATTATTGACTGCACGGTTACTACAGCGGATAAATTTACATTGATATCCGACAGCCTGTTATTTATGGCACTCAAGTAACTGTGATAAGTGTTCTCGGCTGCCAGCCTGACCGCGCCATTTTCGTTCACGATATTAAAGTGGCTACGGTCGAATACCACGCGCTGCGCCACGGCCTGCATTTGAAGGGCAATCAGAACAAAGCCCAGAAAAATTTTCATAAGATCAGTTTTTAAGTTGGCGGGATTTGCCCAGGATATCGTTCACCAATTTTTTGTCAGTATTGATAAACCCCGAAAAGGGGTTTAGCCCATCGAGTATTTTCTTCCTCGAAGAATACTGTAGAGTTGTAGCCAGGCCCAACGATGCTCCTGCGATGGCTTTAAGTTCAGTGAGTACGTGGGAAAAAAGCAGCTTGCGGTCACTGGGCTTCATCTGATTGATGTCTTCAAACGACAGGCTCAGTGCATATAAAAAATTCAGCAATGAACTGGCCCGTTCACCCATCTCAGCTTCTGACCGAATGGCCAGAATCAAGAGTGCCGAATCGTCCCTGCACATTTCATAGACTTTTTCCTGACTTTTGGCAATATCATTCAAGAGCGGATAAGCTTCGATCCCAATTTGCGCCACGTTAATAGCGAGACTGACTGTTTTAAAGCGGGAGTGGATTTCTCTGTATTTATCCTTCAACCTTACCATCAGTGTTTTGTTTGTTTCCTCATTAGCAGATGAAACGGCCTGCCTGTCTCTGGCATCAGCCTGTTTACCGTGTTCAGTCTTGCTGTCTCTGACAAGTTGATGTAAAAGCTCGACATTCAGCTGGGCCTGGGAATGGAAAAACCAACTTAGCAGGATAAAAAGAAGTGCTTTCTTCATTGTCTCAAAGATTTGAAATTCCTGATGATATCGTCCGCTATTCGTTTATCGATATTGATATAGCCAGCATACGGGTTGAGTGAGTTCAGAATTCCGCGCTGCTTCGCCCAGTACATCGTTCTGTACATCCCGTAAGCTACGCCTCTGAGAATGGTAAGTTCTACCACAATTTTATTGAGCAGCTTTGCCCGTTCCCCTGAATCCATCAACGCATCCCGCCCGTCCTTCAGCACGAAAGCGCTGACCTCTGCTGCCAGGTGGATGGCTCTGGTCCTGAATTCCCTGGCGCCGCCCTCAGCAAAAAGAAGCAAGACAGGATCCGAAGAGGCAAGACTTACTGCCTTGTTTACATCAATTACAATATCTTGGGAGATCTCGGAGATATCCTTGACCGAAAGCAGCGAACGCATCACTCCCGAAACCTCTGACAGCCCCCTGTAAATGGTGGACTGCAGATCGTTTACAATACCAAGTTGTCCGGTAACTGCAAGCTGGGCCCTTTGAACAAGGGTGAGGTTATCACTGGTTTTAGAGAGGCCGCTGTTCATCACACCGGCATGCGCCGCAGTTGCTGCTGCTGTGGTCGGGTCAACATAAATCTGCGCAGAGGCAAACACAACGGAACAGCCGAAAAATAGAAAGATGATTATCTTAAGCATAAAAAATGATTTAGATTGTGAATTATTCGGCATTTACCTGCCGAACAAAATCAGCAAGGCCAAGGCCACTGGATCTGAGGTCTGAAACGAAAGCTTCAAGCCCGGCAGGATAAGATCCGTATCTTGCCACATAAGATTCTACGGCTGTCTTTTCAGGCTTTTCCGTGGTAAAAGTGAGGTACTGAAACAGCGAAACCTCAACCCCGTAAACTTCTCCGGTATTACCCCGCTTGATGTAAACTTCCTTAAATTTTCCTCTGCCAGACTTATTATCGAGCGCATTGATGGTGAATATCTTTCGCTGTTCTACTTCATCTAAGGAGAGCAGTTTTGCCACCTGCTCATAGTTACGCCGAAATTTCGACTGGTCTAGTAAACAGATGGTATCTGAACTGGCCAAAATGGAATCCTTTATAACTGCATTTCCCAGGATGTCTCCAAGTTCCTGGGTGACCACAATAGGTTCGCCCCAGAATTTTCTCATGGTTTTATAAAGGTATAAAATGTAGTTTGCCATCAGTGGAGAGGCGATCGCTTTATCGGGTAGGTCGGCGGGATTACTCCCGCTTTCCCCCCTAAGAACCGTACGTGAGAGTTTCCCCTCATACGGCTCAAGCAACTTAAAGCCCATATATATGAGCCGGCTCATGTTAACCTCAACTTTAGTTGGTCGTGGCTTCTGCGGCAGGGTTTATGTACCAATGTGATGCGAATGTCTTCACCAAACCTGCGTTTGTTAATAGCCCATTCATCATCCGCATTTATATCCCTACCACATAAATCACATTTACGGTTTTGCTTCAACCACAATGCTAACAGGGTCTTTTTACCATCCAAAGTTTCAAGCATTCTAAATACTTTGCGCTTTTGAAAGTAAGGTTCCCATTCCTGGTCAAAAGGGTTTGCATCCTGTTTGATCTGAATATGCCTAAGTATTTTAAAGTCGTACGCTCGTTTAAGGGAAAAGACTTCGCTTGTTCCTTCGTGTCCAGGCGTATCGGTCGCAAAACACCAATTTCTATTCTTGATCCTGCGGAAATACCTTTCTGAAATCCAGTATCTTCCCTTTTTAGGATGTCTCCTTAATGCCCAAGACCATAGCTTGTGAAACATCAGGAAATCAACTTTTCTAAAGGTATCTGAGGCTGAACTAGTTTTAAAGTAGTTCGCCCAACCAGTTATTACAGGGTTTAATTGTCTGATGAGAACATCCTGGCGACTGGTTTTATTGGCACGAATGATGCCTCCAATCTTTTCGGATAGTTTCAAAAGACCTGCCTTTGATGGTATAGTCATAACAGAACCATTATCATACTCACGAATATTGAAGCCTAAAAAGTCGAATCCGTCAGTAATATGCGTTATCTTGGTTTTCTCGTGCGAAAGTGATAAACCTCTTTCTGCAAGAAATTCCTTAATTAACGGCAACACTTCTGTTTCCAATTGTTCTTTGGTTTTACCCGTGATAATGAAATCATCAGCATAGCGGATCAATTTTACCTTAGGTACAATTGCCACCTTGTTGACTTTTCTGATTTTAAACTTACTTGCAATCAATGACTGCAATCCATCCAGTGCAATATTGGCCAGAGTTGGTGAGATGATACCCCCTTGCGGAGTACCCTCGTCAGTGGAAAAGCGCTCATTCTTAAAGATGAAACCACATTTCAGCCACTTTTGGAGAATGCTTTTGTCCATTGGAACATTAGCAAGTAACCACTCATGGCTGATGTGATCAAAGCATCCTTTGATATCGGCTTCAAGTACCCACTCTGGAGAATAACTCTTTGATAGCAGGCTATGTGCAAACTGCAATGCATCCTGAGCGCAACGTTCCTTACGGAAACCATATGATGGTCCGTCCGCTGTTGTTTCAGCGACTGGCGCTAAGGCCAATAGATACAACGCCTGCATTGCCCTGTCTTTCATAGTCGGAATTCCCAGAGGACGTTCTTTACCATTACTCTTTTTAATATTAACCCGTTTTAACGGTTGAGGTTGATAACCTCTCCTTTTCAGGTCGTTGATCGCCCGAGATTTAGCAATTGGGGTAGACCACAATTTGTTGTCCACTCCCGCCGTATTCCTACCTTTGTTAGAGGTTACCCGCTTTACTGCCAAAGCTTTGGCATAAAACGAATGAGTCAGCAGCCATTGCAAAGCTTTCACTTTGTTATGCCTGGACTCTTTCTGAGCCTTTACAAGTCTAACTTGTAGCTTTCTAACCTCTGATTCACACCTGTCCCAGTCAATACTGTTCCAGTGGAAAACTTGGTCAGAAGGCGCACACGATTTTTCAATTACGTTCATTTGCTTTCCTCCTTTTGAAAGTTCTAATAGTTAATTGTAATAAGTTACCATACGGAAGTCTGCCCGCTTTAGCGTGGGGTGACATTGAAACCCCTATCCAGCCCATTACAGGATGGCCTTCGCTTTTTCCGCGTTCTTATACCCGCACCGCTATCGGCTTCCCTTGCGGTTCGCTTTCCTGATTAAAACAGGAACGGTACAGGCTTACCGAGTTCTACATAAGTGACAAATGAATGGGTTAGGCTCTGTCTATCCACCGGCAGTGCTAATGTTCGTGTATCCCATGCTTGGACTGGGATAACCGACTGCTTCCCTTTTGGGTTATAGCCTATCAGTATCTTTGGCTAGTGCGAAGTTACGATGGTTCAATCGACAGTTCACTTATGTTAGCCATACCATTCAACCTTGAGCCCCAACCTTATGATACTAAAGATTGTTGCTAAGCCTCACGGCTTATGCTCCTTCATCCGAAAGGGCTTTTTTACTCGGCAGCTTCATACAAAACCGTTACCAATAATGCATGTGCCGATAGGTTACTGCTGACGAAACAGCAGGTCTGGTCACATTGCCAGACAATCACTTATGCAACTTCTCGTCGCACCCAAGCCTCTTCCAAAATGAGCGCTTTTCTCTGCCCTGTACGGTGTCTCATTTTTTGCAGAACCAGATCCATTATCACCAGGGTAACGATTGGAAAAAGCACCTTGTTTTCCTTAATGGAATCGATTTCGTAGACAATAAAACGTTCGGAGAAATTGGAGGCACTCGTATTTTCATTAAGCAGTCTGCCATATTCTCCGCCAATGCAGAATTTGCGGAGCACATACCGGTACTCATCCAGATCAAAGGACACCTTTTCATTTTCCTTGATCCGGGCAATCTTTTCTACGGAATAATAATAAAAAGAGTCAAAACTTAAAGATAGCCCGGCATTCTGGTTACCCGAAAAAAAATCAGCGTAGTAGGCTGAAATTACATTTGAAAAAACGGTATCCTCAACCTGTGAAACAGTGCCGTCAGCGCCCTTTAGCAATAACCCAAGCAGGGTTTTTAAGAAATCCTTTTTCTCCCGGTTGTATTCCTTTTCCGAGATCATAAAAGGATTCATGGTAATCGGGTTCTGCTCGGTGTAGGTATAATATTTCCCGCCAAAGTAGCTGCAAAGCCCAGAATAGGAATGCCCGACGTCTACGATTACCACATCGTAATTATAAAGCATATACTGTTCCAGCAGGGAATTCATAAAGAAGGATTTCCCGGTTCCCGAACTGCCCAATACGAACTTCGAGCGGTTGGTAATCCTTCCGTTATCCATTGGCAGGTCTGCGGGATCAATTCCAACAGGGATTCCCCTGCGGTCGGTAAACCGGATCAAAAATTTCGAAGGTTCATCCCTCATCAGCCTTTCCTTATAGAATAAGCAAAGTGCCGCATCGGCCGTGGTTAAAAACCAATCATACTTTTTAAGCTCCGCTCCATTTCCCGGCAGCGCGCACCTAAAAAGCTCCATCTGATTATAAGCATTTTTTGATGGGATGATCCCCTGCTTAAAAAGATTTGCTTCGATATAGTTGCAGCTGGTCTCAATATTTGCTGCCGGTGAACAGACGATGATTGAATAATGTACATTTGCCAGAAGCTGGTTTTCCCTTGCCACATCGATGAGAAGTTTATCAATATCCTCTACGCACATCTGGTTGGCTGGATCCGGAACGCCAGAATGTCTTTTGCGTTTGAGCTTGAGTTTATTCAGCGTTATCCCTTGGGACGGAATTTCCAACAGCTGGTTATAGATCAGGGTCTCAATCTCAGGGACAGAAGAAAGAAAGGAGAGATTATCCAGGGGAAACTCCTCAAGCCCCTTTCCATCGTTTGCCAATAAAAATGGACCAATAGTTTCCGGCATGTCAATGGAATCGATGTTGACCAGACTCATGCACCTGACCGAATTTGCACCGATACCAATTTCGTTATCACCTGGCCTGAAGTTGTTCAGCGAAAAATGGTTAGAAGAGAAATTCATGGCCACTATACGTGATACGTAGCGCTCTAGCGTTGACCGGTCCAATAAAGCCGGTGATAATGATGCACCTTTAAGAAGTTCGCTGACCTTTGTAATATTTGATAGAAAATCCATTAAGGCCTTCTTGTCATAAACGTACATTGCGTTTCGTTTAACCTGACGGGTAATAACAAGATATGTGCAATGGTCGATATATTCCCTCCCCAAAAAGTGCTCATCATACTTCTGTTGCAGGGGCTCGGTTTTAGATTTGCCTGAAAACTTCTTTTTTGCAAAAATATCCTGTTTCTGGATGAGATAACCCTCTCCCAGGATCTTGATCACGTTCAGCAGCAAAAGATGAAAGGCCTGATATGCGGCCGGGTCGGCAGAATAGATCAGTACTGGATTTTCAATGGAAAGAACAACAGAAAACTCACCAGCCTCGCCATAAAGAATGTTCAACCCGCTGAGTTCCTCAATCCCGGCATAGGGTAATTTAAATTCTGATTTTCCCATAACCTCTTCTTAAATAAGTTGGGTGGATGTGTATTTTTCCGGATCTTTTCTTATCGTGCAAACCGGATTTCTGTTTGGAGAAAGTGTAGAGTAAGCCACCGGTGATAGAGAAAATGGTTACAATTCCCCCGAAGTATATATTGACGAGCGCTCCGCTCAATCCTCCTAGAACCAATCCCAAGCTAAGTGTACAGATACCATATGCGATAAACTTTCCCTTAAAGCCACGATAAACTAGGGGCTTTTGAAGCCCCTTGTAAACTGGATATTTGCGCATGAATTTTATACGCCAAAGAATGCCTTGATGACAACTGATACCAGCACCAGAAATAGGCAGGATCCGCCCCAGCCCATGATCTCCTTATTGATATCCTGATCACCGGAATTCCATTTGATATAAACGCGAACCCCGCCTATGATACCAACTACGGCACCAATGGCTAAGGTCAGCGTAGAAACAGGGTCCACATAAGCGGTCAGCGAAGAAGTCGCAGCGTTAATGCCTGTAGTGCCGCCGCCGGTCTGCGAGAAGCCAGTCTGCACCATGCTCAATAGCATAGCCACCAGTAAAAGTTTTTTGCGTTTTATTGTCATATAAAAAAATTGAAAAAAGTTAAATTTTTGTGGTCAGAGCCCGAAGAGGCCCCGGAGAAAAATGCCCATAACGGACAGAAAGATGCAGGAAAAGAACCAGCCCATCACCTGGGCATCAATATGGTGCTTTCCGGTCTGCCAGTTTACGTAAACCCTCAGTCCGCCAAGGATTCCGGAGATAGCGCCAATCACCAGTACCAAATCGGAAAGCGAAAAATACCACCGATGAACCTCGGAAGAGACTGAATAGAATTCGGAGATACCTGGCTGGGCAGCAGCGGAAACGGAGATGATCACACAAACGGCAATTATTGCCACCTTTAGAAAGTTTCTTAAAATCTTCATCGGAAGATTAATAGGGTATTGTGCGTGTGTGTTCGATAAGGTTGTTCTTTGCAAGGGAAAAAAGGTGCTTTAAACTGATGCCCCCACTGGCATTGGTAGGGCCGCTCGGAAAAAAGACTATGGGTTTTTCTTTTTCTGCCTCCTCTTTTACCGGATCTATCGTCCTGTTAGCAGTAATCAGTTCGGGGGTATGGGTCTCGGTGAAAAACAGTTCATCCTCTGAGATATCCCCATTGGGAATGCGTGGTGAAAGGAAAAGATCAAAGAGTAGGTTCAGGCAATAATAAACAAGGTAAACGATAAAGATTACTGTTAAAAAATTAATCCAGCTCATGGGCCATTTGTTTTAAGGTTTGAGAAATGTAGTCGTTTAGCCAGGGATGGGACTTAAGGAAATCTTGCAGCGCGAAGGCAATTACCCTGATCATTTCAATATTGGTTGCGACTTTGAGCTGCTTTAATTGTGCAACTGTGCGCTTATCAAGACGGATCAGAATTTTTTCCTGCCCATCCATATTGAACTCGCGAAGCGCTGAAAGAAGTGCTGATATCTTTTTAGCCTCATTGGCTGAATTGCTGTCATCGGGTTTCTCTCTTTTTTTTTTCTGAACTGGCCGTTTTTCAGCACTAGCGATTAGCTGCACACCTTTTTGCTCCTCTAATTTGGATTTAAGCTGCTCGGCAAGTGATTTGATCTCGCTCATGATGAAGCTCCTCCCTTCATATGGGCGTTGAAGATAAAATCAAGGGCGGGCATGAAAACAGGAATGAGTGCCGCTGGAACATGGACTGTTCCCACACGCTGAAAATCAATCCTGTCCGAAATATCCGGGGAGACCATTCCAAACCTGGCCAAAGCCCTATCGACCTCCTCTTTTGTTTCATATTTCACCGTGTTCTTGATCCGGTTGGGCACATACACAATTGGAGAGTCCTTGTTGATCTCCCTGCAGACCAGTGAAAAAAGAACAGTACTGTCCACAGAAAATTCATCATAGTTGAATGGGCAGACTATGAGTTCTGCGGAGCGAATAATGGGAATCAGTAAATCATCATCCATTTTGCCCGGTAAATCAATGAGTACGAACTCTTGAATGTTTTGTGTCAGCAGCTCAAGTAAAGCAGGATAATATTTCAGGTCCGAAGCGATAACCTCGTAAATAGGTTCATTCTCCAGAATCTTTGCCTTCTCGAACTTCCCGGAGACTGATGCCTGATAATCCATATCCAGAACGGTCACCTTCGCTTTTTTTATTGTGGAAAGGTAGTATGCAAGGAGCAGGCAAAGCGTGCTTTTGCCCGCACCTCCTTTTTGGTTGCCCAGTAGTATAACCATATCAAATATTTTTATCGTGTGTTCGTCCTCGCCTTTCCTTGTCTTCTGCGGTTTCGGCCGTTGATCTGCTCATCATCAATATCATCTGCGATATCGAAACCAAATGAAAAATCACCGGCATCACTCCCCTCTGCAAATTCGGAGTACAGATCCCCGGAGCCGGAAAGCGGTAAAATTTCCAGCAGCATATTTTCTTCAGGAAAATGTCCGGGTCGCATCGGAACACCAGACTCTAAAGGCAGCAGTGACTGATGAGGTACTGTGGAGAGAACCTCTGCAAATTTGGCCAGCGCCATAATTTCCCCGCCCTTGAAAACATTTTTCCTGGCATGGTCCAGAATCGTGTAACCGTATGGACTTTTGCCATCATTGAAATGAAAAACAAATTCCAGTCCGAAGTCGGAAGAAAGTCTCTCGCTTAAGTCAGAGGAATACCTTAATATTTTTCCTTGTGCACCGCCCGAATGTTTTTCGACTACCGGGAACATTTTAGTATCGGTTAACGGTTTGTATTTTTCAAAGATCTTTCTCAGCTGAAGTTTCCGCTCCCCAGAAAAGCCCATTGCGGCTAAGCTGTTTTGTATTTTTGAAATGTCAATCTGTGCAACCAGCTCACCGAATTTTGATACGTTATAAGCATCACCTACCAATTTGACCGAATACCCTTTAGCTTCTAAAATCATTAAATACTGTGCTGCTGTTGAAAATTTATACTGCAGCGCTTTGGTGACAGCTTCGGCTGCCAATTGCTTTTCATCCTGGCCAATCAACCGGTTAAGCACTCGGTATGCACGAATCTTTTCAAAAGCATCAGATATTTTATTGCCCTTTAGGTCCACTCTGGAAGAGACGATGTGGATATGGTTGTTATCGGTATCCTTATGAAATATGAGCATGTAGGGCTGGTTGCCATAGCCCATGCCAGATAACCATTTTTCTGCCAGAAGCAACAGGCTTTGTTTGTCAGCAGCCCTTCCCTTGGAAGAGATCATGGCATGAAACTGTGGATACACAACCTTTTTATTCAATGCTGCAACTGAGGATAGGTAGTTAATATAATCCTGAGGTTTCAGTTCCGAAAATCCGGACAGTGCTTCAAATCCCGAAACTTTTAAAAGCTCGCCTTTATCCTTTTCAACCTTATTGGTATTGTATCTGACTGCGCTGAACGTTTTGGATTTCTGTAATATCTTGACGATCATCGCTAACTCTTCAGCCGGCGCAAAAGTGCCCTGGTTTCTTTTTCAATTTCCCGGAAAAGGGATATGTATTCTGAGAAAAGGTCATTGAACTTGACTACTATTTCTGCGTTAAGCATTCCTCGCTTATTGAGAAAATTCGCATGTCTTGCAAGTTGGTTGATATTGTTTCCTGACCGGCCCAGCTCAGCCCCCAACTGATCAAGCAACCGTATCACCTCCTGTGCATTCACCTTAACCTTTAACGAACCAGGCTTCAACACCATCAAACGCAGGTAATCGCTTTCCTTCATCGAAAGGGATTCCCATTCATTTGTGACCATGGTATATTCATCCTCGGTTACCCTGGCTTTAATATGTTTTGTTTTTTTGCCCTCAACCATCAACGGCCTTCCATTCTTCTGCTTAACGCTCATAAAATATTGATTTGATCCTCAAAAAAGAAAAACGAGTTGCGAGTTTTTTCCATCCCGCTGCCGACCACCGGTAAAAAAGCGGGCAAGTTAAAGGGTTTTTGTGCAACAAAAACACAACTTGCAGAATAAAAAACGACGGGTGGCATCGAGAAGTGGCAGCTTAAATCCATAGGACTCAGAAACAAGCTTTTAGATAATTGTTAAAAGAATTCCGGCAAAAAACAGGAAATGGCACTTAACTTTGCTTGATGGAAATAACGGAATTAGAGGCGTTTTTCAAGACTTGCCAGCGACCTGAAATGCCGGTTTATCTAAACCAGGCAACAAAAGTGAATGACTTTGATTTATTTCTGGAAAGCCATCTCGCGCCATTGCGCAAAAATCCTGACAGTAAGATCAATAAGCCCTTGTTAATCAGATTAAAATTGATGAAACTCATCATCGAATCAAATTAAATCTTTTTATTTCTATAGTTCGATATTCGTATAGATGTATTATGTGATAGATGCCTATATTTCTATAGGTCTAGTTAGCTATAGACATAGCCACCTACAGTTATATTTGTTTAGTGACATAAACAAATATCCTCATATCTATATATACGGATATTTCAACGTCCATTGGAAAAATCATTGTTAACGTTCAATGATAAACCAGAGTCCAACGAATTTTCAATGCTTTTCTTGTTGGCAACAAGGTGCTCATTGTAGTCTTTAAACCCGGCATATTTAAACGAATAATCCTGGCTGCCGCTCACATTGATTATAAAATCTTGAGTAGCGGAAACTCCGGCTTTATCATGATCAAAATATACCTGAATGGCGCTGAACTGTTTTGCACGTACCATTGCAGACTGAAGAAAGGACAAGGAATTTAAAACAAGTACTGAAGATGGGTCGTTGGGGTTATCAACCAGCCAGCTCAAAAAGTCGAAATACCCTTCAAATACGCAGAGCTTATCGGCGGCTCCCTGTAGAAATGACATCCCCTTATGACCCAGACAACCCTTAAAATATTTATTTCTGACCTCCCATCCGCCATTTTCATTGGGCCAGCCGGATGCAAAAAAATTCTTGTGTTTATTTTTACTGTCAAGAACTGAATAATGCAGTTCATAAAGATGATCCTTTGCAACAGAAATAATCTCTCTAGATTTAAGATAAGCGTTTAACCCATCCTTTTTAATTGACTCGTTTATGGCCTCTATTCTATAATTAGGAACTTTTACGGGTTGTGACCTGGCTGGAACACTATTGTTCAACTGCGAGGATTTTTCAAGTTCGACTTTTGAATATTCTAAGATCTTATTCAGCACCTCCGGAAAAGTGGACGGATACCAGTAGGCAAGTCCAAAATCAATTATGCTCCCACTTCTAATTCCCGAAACCCCGGCTCCGCCGTGATCGTACCATACTCCGAGATCATCATTTACGCATAGGGAAGCTGTATATTCTTCTCTGAGCATACTGAGAAAAAAATGTTCTCCACCGGATTGCTTTTGCGGACTGAAGCCCAAATTCTTTAATAGACTCAACAGAGAAACTTTCTCTTTAATCTCATTTACATTTAGAAAAGCTGACATAACATTAGGTTTTGAGAATTTTAGAAATGAAAAAGGGGCTTATCGCCCCTTGATGATAGAGACTTAAAGAATGGCCTCTATATTAATGAATTCGGAACTACTCACCTCAGTTTCTACAAACCGGACTCTCGTCTGCCAATGCGCTTTCACCTTTTTGACGTGATCTCAAAGCTTCGCAAAATTCCCATAGTGTTATGGGTAATGTTTCATTCCTGAATGTCAAAGACCAACTCTTTTGTTGGCTCAAAATTCAGGAAGTATGCTGCGAGCATTTGACACTTTCCAAAAAGTGGGTACGATTTTTTAATTCCATTAACGTTGCTTAATTGTTTTGATTTTCGGAATAGAAATGCTGCAGCTTACCGATTTTGCCTTAAAATCGTCAGAAAACAGAATAAACTCTTGGTAAAACTTTCGAACTTGCCAAAATCTCTATAAATCGTGGCAATAAAATTTTCACACTTTTTAAAAGTTGTGTTATACTTTCACTACCAAACGTTTTGTGAAATTTCTTTCCGGAAATATAGTTTTATGTTGAAATTGTTAAAAAAAATAAGGAGATGCAATTTAACTGAAGCGTTGTTTACCAATGATATGTTCGTTGATTGCACTTCTCATACCATCAAGATAAACTGTATACCCTTTATTCTTCCTTCTGGATATATCAATGAATTTCCGGTATGCAACACCCAGGTCTATATTCAGGCTTCGCTCCAGAATATCCACGACTTGGGAGATGTCAGCTTTTCCATTGTTTAAAGAACCCATAAAATATATTCCATAGGCGAGCTCAACCAGGCTAATTTTGTCGTCAGTCCATTTTAGCTGGGAATTTCTCGCCAGAAAGTGATAAAGGGAAGAATCGGGGTTATTATATATCAATCGAATCCTGGTCAGCAAAAATTCGCGCAGCTGCTCATATGCACGGAATTTTGCAAAAGTATAATCTACATTGGTATCAAATTCGTCGTATTTCAACGCCGGAAGATTCTGCTTGTTTTTTATTAGAAAATACTCTTGGTCCATGGCAGTTTGATTGTTTAGATAATATTGGTAAAGAAATTTATTTTGCTCAAAATATCTTCTCAAGAAATCTATTTCTCGAACATAATAACTTCTAATGGCCTCGTCTGTATCAATAGGAATATTTGATAGAATATTGAATTGCTCAACAATCAAAATTTTACAGCTATAAAATTTCGGTTTGGTTTCCTTAAAGAATAAAATCTCGTCCATTTCGGAAGGGAAACCCAATTGGTTCACCAATGCGTTCAAACGGGTTATATACTTTTCGATAATGTCTAGCGAGGATGAAAATCTGGTCAGGTCACTGATGGGTTCTTGTTTTACAGCATGCAGTTTTGCGGTCATTTCTAAATAAAGCTGTTCAGAAGTTTGGATTAACATAGAGAAAGGATTTAGGTGAAAAGTGGTTTGATTGAACCTGCGATAACGCTACAGGAACTTTCGCAAGTTGTGCCAATTTGTACTCCAAATCAAGTTAACTATCAGTTGCATAATTGATCAACCCCATTTGAATAGGCTATTAACAAACATATTTCAGAGACAAATTCGGTAAATTTTACTTTTGAGAATATGTTTGTCAGCATAATCAAACTATCCGTGTAACTACCAAAGCCCTCGGTGTAAAAATCTCTTTGAGCGCTAAATTCAGTCATAAATTGTGCTAAAAATCAGCTATGAATTACCAATTTATTTTTTTTGAGGAACATCTGACCAGCCTGCAAACGAAAAAAACTTTTGCAAAAAATTATGCAGTAGATACCAAAAAAAGTCTGGAAAGAGAACATTCCCGACTGACCAGAGTTTTCAGGGATATGGCCGTTGAACTAAATACCCACGATAAGTTAAAAGCATATTTCAATTTTCACCAACAGAACTTAACCCTTTTAATGGATAAGGCCAGTAACGAAAAAACGCTCAGGGAAAAAGGTCAGTACCATAAGATTATAATAAACACTATTGACACACTGCTGGACAAAATGGAAGAAATACTTATCTGGATGAAACAAGTTTTCTCGCAGGTTTTCAACGACAAAGGCCGGGTTCCGATAAAGATGATTGAGTCAGAGACTTCAGAAATTGAGGATAGTTTGAGTTTGATCATTGGTGAACTAGAAAATAAGAAATTGGATAAAAAGCTGATGGAAGTAATAAAAAAAGTTTTAAATCTTAGTCAGATAATCAGCTTTAAAGATCTGGAATTTTGGAAAAAATCCTGCTCCAAAATATATCAGGATGTCATCATGCTTGATTCAGTTGATGAGTTTAGCGTGATAAAAATTTTCATTGGTTTTGGAATAAATCATCCGGACTTATTTCTTTATGCCAAACGGTATATTTCAAGCGAGATTGAGAATAATACAACTTTGGGTGAAAAAATCTCGGCTGTCTGTCTTTATCGGAAAGAGATAAGAGTTTTATATAGAGAATCCCAAATGCTTCAGTTTAAAACAAAACCAGACCTTCAGCGCACTATAAAAAAATTTCTTAGAGAAGAACTCCTTTTACTAAGGGCTATCGAATTTGTAAATCATGAAGTTGAGGAAGCTGGAATTATGAACGCCAACTATAAAGTTTCTTTTTCCGTTAAACAACTGGCTTTTTTCGTCCACCTTCAGATGGAGACGGGTATAATTATCTGGCAAAGAGCAAAATTTGCGCACCAATACATTGCCAGGCACTTTAGCACTGTGGAACGCGATTCAATATCTGAAAAAAGTGCCAGGAACGCTCATTATAACCATGCTAGTGAAGATGTTAGGAAAGTGATTGCAAAGCTCAGTGAAATGCTTGCATTAGCCCAGGAAAGATATTGAGCTGTGAGAAAACTGCGAATCTAGGACTTTGATGAGGGGTTGCAAGACCATAAAATTTCTGCAACTTGACAAAGTTTTCAAATAACCGTTCTTTATCCCTAAAAAGATCATGAATGTCGGAAACTACTCACAGAAACTAAATGCATTTCACTCGCTCTCGCATGGACTTACAGCATACATCTCAACCATAGCCAAAAGGACCGCATATAAGGATGGCCACACGGTGTTCCTGACTAAAGAAGATTATAATTTTTATCCCCTGATTGAAAGCGGATCTTTACGGTTAATGGCAATCGATAAGGATAATGACGAAGAAATCGTTATCGGCACTTATAATGCTGGCGAATTCCTGTACCATTTTCCAAACGTTTTGCCAAGATCAAGATTTGAACTCTATGTAGAGTTTCTGGAGGATTCTTTTGTGGTAGCAATTAGCGAAAAGCATTATGCAAACCTTATGAAACTATTCCCTGATGCGTACCTCTTGAATCTATCATATACAGCCTGGCATTTAAACATACAGTTAGAACTCCTTCTCGGCAAAAATAAAATTCCTGATGTGTAATTACTATTTGACACATCCCAAAGCTTAACTTAAACCCTATTCAAATGAAACGACTAATCGAAAAACTGCAAAGTCTTCAAAATGCGAGCGAACCTGTCGTAAGCCAACTGGCCGAAATCTCTGTTTCGAAGACATTCAATAAAGGTTTACTTCTTAGTACACCAGATCATTCATACCCGGAACTTTATTTTATAGAAGAGGGCCTGGCAAGAGGATATTTTATTTTCGAAGGGCAAGAAAACACATCCTGGATATTACAGAGCGGGTTTATTTTCCCGACTACGCCGTTTTTTTCCTACAGTCAAACAAATGAGTATGTAAATTTTTTAAAGGACAGTTCCGGCTATTCAATAAGTCTCTCACAATGGAGTGACCTTGCCAAATCAAATCCGCAATTTCTAATAATACTTCTGGAAATCTATGAGGAACATTATTGGGAAATTAAGCAGAGAGAACAGATGCTAAGGATCAGACATGCGGAAACAAGATTTCTTTATTTTCAGCACAAGTATCCAGAATTAATCGATCTTCCCATTCATAAGATTCTGGCCTCCCTTCTCGCAATCGAATCAAAATATCTATTCAAAATAAAAAGGAAATATCGCAAATGACACGGCAGGCAATCGCATTATTAGACAAATAGGTGTATGATTATTTCTTTTACCAAGGGGTGCAAAAAGAGTAAAAATCGCCGAATTCGAGTAGTAAATATTATTTCTATTGTTTCGAACTTTAATCTACAATCAGATGGTTTTTTTAAAGACTAAAACATGGAAAATAGTTATTCAAATAAATGGGCGCATATAAGCTATGATAGATTGGTATCCCATCTAAATACTGTTGGAATATTGCTGCTCACATTGCTGTGGTCTTATGCAGTTTTTGCAAAGCTCGCAGATCTAAAGCTTTACCAGCTCCAGATGAAAGAGCAGCCCTTTTCCTATTTAATACAGCAGTTACTTACTTTTCTAGTTCCAATTCTTGAGCTAACCGCTGCTGCGCTGCTGATTTTCAATAAACACAAATGGGGGTTATGGCTTTCCTTATCTTTGATATTGGGATTTAGCATATATATCACACTAATCCTAACCCACGTTTTTCCCAACGCCCCATGCAGCTGCGGTGGCTTCATCTCAAAGATGAGTTGGGAAGGACATCTTTACTTCAATATGCTTTTGTTTTCTATAAATCTAGGTTGTCTTATTAAAATCATCAAAAAAGAAAGGAGGTTAAGCGGCAAAGAGTGAAAAATAAATTATAAAAAAATTAATGTAATCAGTGGGCATGGTGCCCAATCCTAAACTAACTTTTTCGCTTGTTTTTTCAAAGTAAAAAGCATCCTTAAATTATGTATACAACAGTAAAAAAAGTGAGCAAAGGCCTAATGGCTGCCGCTCTAGGATTAGTTTTAGTATTTGGTGGTTCTGCATTTAAAGCAGACAGTAAAAGGGTTCAATATACTTTCAAGTATAATTCCGCCAATAAATCTAAAGCACAGGTTGAAACCTTAAGCAATTGGATTTACGATCCAAGCGCAGCTGGATGTAATGAAGTTCAACAAGAAGCGTGTATTATCCACGTGGATCAAGCTTATGTTAATACAAGCGGAACTCCAACATTGGATCCTTCACTGAATTTAGTTGCAACTGCGTTCAACTCTTCACGAGCGTATGTTTCATCAAGCGATGATGATACCATGGAAATTGAAAATAGAACGGCCCAATAGTTGTCCATTAGGTTTAAAGGGGGCATTTTATTTTGCCCCCTTTTTTAATTCTGTTGCATTCCTGAAGACTCTATTATATCGCTGGGTAATGGAAGCGCATAATAGCGGGAATTAGGTTCGAGCGTAAAGACCTGATTTCCAAGCACTCTTCTCAATGTTATATTTGCCCCTTCCTTATTATAGCGCTTTAAATCAGCAAATCGCAAACCCCTCATCAACAGCTCCTTTCTTCTTTCTTCGCGGATTTTCCTGATGGCATCAGTTCTATCGGACGCAGTTATAGGCGAGAACGGTACTGTATTTCTCCACCGCGATTTTAACAAAGTATTCAAAGATTCCATGGCTCCGGGTAAGTCATTTAGAAAGGCTTTGCATTCGGCGCTATTTAAATAAAGCTCATCGGTAGCAAGGCCTGAAAAGTAAATCGTCCCGCTAGCGGTATAATTCCCCTTGAACTGCTGATAAGGAGCAGATGCCCTAAAAAATGCGGTTCTCCTTAAGTCATTCGCATTATAGCTAGCATACAATGTTGTATCAATTCTGGAATTTGTGGTATTATTGACACCGAAATTACTGGAAAGCTCGGCATACCAAATTGTTTCCTTATTAAATTTTTTAATCGGAACAGTACTGGTCAATACGAGCAGATCACTATCACCATTGTAATCCATTAATTTATTATTCAATTTGAGTGCTTCTAATGTATATTTTAAAGAGAGATCATACTCATGACGATACAAATAACACCTGGATAATAATGCCGCCGCAGCACCTTTTGATGGTCTTAGCACATGCTGGGGATAGTCTGGCAATAAAGCCAGGGCTAAAGTTGCATCTTCGATTATTTTCCTATAGCAATCACTTACAGAGGCACGTACTGATGGTACGTTGAAATTGGATGATGTTCGGAGCGCTATACCTAAATCATTCTCGGATGTTTTTTCATCGAATGCTAACCCATATTGGTTTGTCAACATCAAAAAATAAAAGGATCGGTAAAATAAGGCGCTCCCTTTTGCATTATCCCATAGAGAACTGTTTGATGGCGTTCTTTCGATATTTTGCAACAATTCGAGGCAAAGATTACTGTTATACACCGCGGCGTACGCGAGGCTCCAGTCATTACCATACCTATATGGTGTCGGTTTCCATGTATATGCTTCCTGTCCTCTTACAATCAGTGCATTATAACTAGTAAGTGGCAAAAAAAAGTCATCACTCGATGCTTCACCAAATGATGGAGCTATTCTCAGGTTCATCAAATTAGCATCATCCAACAGACCCTGAGCATCAGCTAAGGTATTGGGTACGACTAATCTAGCGTTTGATTTTACTTCAAGGTATTTCTTGCAACTCAAAGTAAAGAGCATCGAAATAAAAATCACAATGCTTAGACCTATATTATATTTTTTCATCATCTTATTACTTGCTGTATTTTTTAAAAAGATCCCCGTAAACCAAATGTTAGCTGACGGGATGGTGCTAGTACATTCGAATACTCTGGATCCAAACCGAAATTATTGGCTCTCCAGATGATCCCTACATTCTGTAAGCCTGAATAGATTTCAAGGTCGCGGAACGGGAATTTCCATTGCACAGTATTTAACTTATAACTTAAACGGATATAATCTAAGCGGATGTGATCTCCAGGCATCACATTAATCTCCGAATAAGCGTAAAATGCATCCCTGGAACTTGAAGAACCATAGATAAATGAAGGTACATTTGTAAGATTTTCATCACCAGGCTTTTGCCAGCGGGATTCATATTCATAATTGCCCAGCCCACTTTCTATGAGCGATGAGTAGGCAAGGGCTGGTTTTCTCACTTTATAACCCAATTTATAGTTAATATTTAGTGATAAACTCAAGCCCTTGAAAAAAAACGTGTTGATTAAAGAACCAAAATATTTTGGACTTGCCGAACCGAGGTACACAACATTTTCCCCTGAATTAAAAGACTCATCAGTTATAGCATCATAGTCTGTACTGAGTTTCCCATTTAAATACCCTTGCGGATTTCCCTTGCTATCCAGCCCTCCCCATTTATAGCCCGCAATTGCATAAAGAGGATATCCTACGATCGGGCTGATTGAATTTCCAGCATTAAGTAGATTATAATACGCCGACGAATTATCCCGGTTATTATACTTTGTAGTTTTATTGGTATTATAACTAATATATAAGTCAGTTCCCCAGTTAAAATTTTGAGTTTGAAAATTTCTACTATGCAGATCAAGGTCAAATCCCTGCCCTTTCATATTGCCAACATTTCGGGTAATCACCTCCCTGGCTCCCCAAGTAGTATAATCATAATTCGTTACACCATATAAATCTGTCCCTTTCTTAATGTAATAAGAAAATGATCCTGTTAAAATTTGCTTTGGAAGTTCAAAATCCAACTTCATATCAACTTGTGAAAGCTGCTCCCATTTCAAATTCGGATTATTTATGGCATTGACCCTCGTAAAAGGGAAACCGGTTAAAGCGTTCACTCCGTAGCTTGCAATTGGGGATGCTGTTTTCGTCAAATCTACATTGCCACTGTAACCAAAGGTTGTGGTTAGCCGCAGTACTGGCAACCAATGTAAATTGTAGCAGGATTCATCCGAAATTTTCCATCCAAAGCCTGATGACCATAGGGGCTTCCATTTGTCATTTATATCAGCACCAAAAATATTTGATCCATCACGCCTTATACTTCCTGATAAAAGGTAACGTCCCTTGAAGGTATAAGCGAAATTGGCATACGTACTTATAAAACGGTATGCGGTTTGAGTCAGGGTGTTAACGCTGCCGATCTGACTTGTGAAGCCCGTTAGGTATTGACGGTAGAGACCAACCTCGTCGACAGGGATGAAATACAGCGGGTCGGATTGATATCCTAGTCTTCTGCTTCCCCTGGAAGAAGTATTTGCACTTCTTGCTTCAGCACCCAAAATTGCAGTGATGCTATGCAAGCCAAAAACGTTATTGTAGTTGAATTGCGCTCTTCCAGTTTGGGAGTTTACTACTGAAGATGAAGAATTAAGGATCCCGCCTTTTGGCACCGGATAAGTAATAATACCCGTAGAGGCATTTACCTGGCTAAAAGAGTTGATCAGATTTCTGGCTGCATAACTTTGTTCATCGGATGTTCGTTCAGTATCTGAACTCTGGCGTTGATATTGATAATTTACCTGCAGATTTAACCCTTTTACGATTTGATACTTAAGCCCGACGTTAGCAAATAAGTCCTGAGAACGGGAATCAGTATAATCATGTTTATAATCTTCTGTGGGATAAAATTTCCAGTCAAGAAGTTTCCCTTTCGCAAGTGTATCGGTATATGCGGATCTGAATTCAGTAGCAAGCCCTCCCGGCTGGGAGAAATTCAAATACGGCGGATACCTTCCCCCGGAGCTAAGGTTATTATAAGCGGGACGCCCGGTCTTTCCGGTAAAATTTGTGTAATAAACATTTGTACTGAGGTTTAATTTCTCAAGCACCTTAAACTCATTGGCAAAATGCAGATTTAATTTACCCGAGGTATTGTACACTTCACCCCTATTTTTATCATAGGCAGCAGAAAGCAGATAAGTATTACGGTCACTACCACCTTTAAGATTAAGGCTATATTGCTGAAGAATCCCACGAGTATAAAAATTGTCCAGATAGGACTGTTGTGTATTATTTCCGACTAATAAATTTATACGATTATCCGCCGTTAATTGCGAAATCTGCCCGTTTCTTCTTGCTAAAAGAAGTTCGACCACAGGGGTTAGTGCCAACCATGGTGTAGTTGATATCCGATCATTGAAATACCCTAATTCGAAAAGCTGTTTTTCAAAAGCAATATAATCACCGCTACTCATTTGCCTAATCGAATTAAATTTTGGTAAATCCTGCACCAGTACATTTGCACTAAAGGCAATTTGCATGGGCTGGTTCTGCCTGCCTTTCTTAGTTGTAATCACTATTACGCCATTACCAGCCCTAGCACCCCAAATTGATGCAGCTGCTGCATCTTTTAGTACAGATACATTCTCTACATCATTAGGGTTAATATTAGAGATATCTCCTTCATAAATAAAACCATCAAGTACGATAAGCGGATCCAGTGGTCCATTGATTGTTCCGAGACCACGTACTGAAATATTGGTCTTATTTTGTGGATTGTTATTACTCTTTCCTAACTGGAGCATTAAGCCGCTATTTTGGCCAATTATCCTTTCCAAAATATTCGAACCTGCACGTTCTCCTAGCGCTTTCTCTGTAATGGAGGAGATTGTTCCGTTAACTTCGTTAGGCTTTAATGTTTGATAACCGGTCTGAACTGTGACATCTTCTAACTGCTGCGATTCATCTGTCATCTTTACAGAAATGAATTTTTCATTTATTGAATAAATCCTGAATATTGTTTTATATCCAGTTGCAGTGATACGAATTGTGTCGCCGACATTTAATTTTCCAATAGTAAAGTTTCCAGCCTCATCAACTATTGTCATATTCTTCTTCGAGCGAACACTGGCCGGGATTACCCTTCCATCGAAGTCGGTAACCTTCCCTTTTAACACATTCGCTTCTTGAGCAAAAGCTGTTATTGCAGAAAGGATAATGATTATCAGAGCCATACAAAACAGTAGAAAATTCCACTTCATTTTTCTAGTGTTGAAATGATTTGCCATCATATTAATCTTTTTTAGTTTTAAGGTTGAGACTTAAACCCGCAATAAGTCGCGAGACGTTTTCTTCTGTAAGTTGATCGGCACGTGTAATCGCTTTAATACGTCCATCTGCACCAATCCAGATATAGTGCGGCATCGTATTGACTGGAAATACGGTTTTTATTTCAGCGTTGTTTACGACTATGGGTAAAGCGAAATCTTTAATTTTTGCTCTTTGCCCAGCTAAAAATTTTTCTAGAACTTCTACAGTATCACTCGCATAGGTATTCATCAATAAAAACTGAATATTTTTACCATATTTTTTTTGCATAGCATCCATTTTCGGAAATTCTGCGATACAAGGAGAGCAGTATGTCGCCCAAAAATCAAGAACAAGCGCTTTATTTCTAAAACTCGAAAATTGAGCGCTTTTCTGGTGAAAATTTAGGATTTGAGAAAGGATAAGATTAGGTATTTTATCGTTGATTGCCAGTTGATGACTTGTCGCCTTTGCCTGCGCGAATAGAGAGGTTGAAAGGAAAAACAAAGCTGCAGTTAACCGAATGATTTTCTTTCTAAGTAATCTTTCTAGATTTATTTCTCTATAGGCTAGTTTAGCAACATTCCTTGTTGTCTGACCATCCAATTGAAAACAGCTTAAGCTTAAATTCCCATAAAAAGGTGGAACACATCTCTTGGGTTTCTTTATAAGGTCGATTCCAAAAAAAAGGCATGGCAGTGCCCTAGCGATAGAGAATATCGTTTTTTTCATTGTTTGTTAGTTTAAGTTAGTTGATCGGAAAATTAAATGAGGAATCTCAAATACTGAACAGAACTAAGGCAGGCCCATTATTAAAGAACCTATTTTCTATCATTAACCGTAGGGTTGACCTGCCTTAGCCTGGCATCTTATTCAGGAGAACAGATAACCAGGCTAATAAGAATTATGAACGCAAAACCACAATAAACAGATTTTTTTGTGTTGAAATTTAAGCAATATCCTCCCGCACATTTCCAATGGAAAAATGTAGATAGATCAATAAATTTCATTCGATGTCTCACGTTTTTTGGTTTATACCAAAAAACCTTTAGAAAATAAAAAGGGTCGCCCTTAGCTTTTCTGAGACGAAGGTGTAGGACCACCAACCGCTTTGCAGCGGCCGAACACAGAATAGCAGGCGACCCAAGTCCTTATGCTATGCAAAGATAGCACAGGATTTGAGTTTTCACCTACTGCTTGTGTTCAAACGTCCTACTTTTCGTCACAAGGTTTTTCGGTAATAAAAAATCAAATCTTGTAGTTAAATGTCATTTAACCAACAATAAATTTTATTAAGCTAATATAAATAAAAAAATTTACTTCCACATGTACCTGTGATAAAATTTTCATTTTATTGTTCCTTGCAATATAATGCAGAACCGGAATTCCAACCCTGAGATTGTAACTGTAGAAATTTCTCATTTGGATTATTTAATTATTGTTAATGTAAAAAACTTGAGGTCAAAGCTTGGCTTATCTCAAGTTTCACTAACGCAAAAGATGGGTTTATCAGAAGGTTTTGTAGGAAAAGTTGAGCTGT
This sequence comes from Pedobacter endophyticus, assembly GCF_015679185.1. NCBI lineage: Bacteria > Pseudomonadati > Bacteroidota > Sphingobacteriia > Sphingobacteriales > Sphingobacteriaceae > Pedobacter > Pedobacter endophyticus. The sequence goes on along the minus strand of NZ_CP064939.1, from coordinate 4,038,223 downwards.
TCACTGAAAGAGCAAAATATAGTATTAGACATATAAACTTGTTAGCAAGCGCTCTCAATTGCACTATACAAGATATCCTCCCCTTGGAGCAGCCAAAATATGACATGGTCATATTAACTTTAAGGAGAACAAACAAAATTAACAAAGATGGTTCTTTATCCCAAAAGAAAACCACTGAGGTAATTAAAATCGAACCAAAAGAAAAAAGTTAATTTGGATATGCAAAGTAATTGAGGGATCATTTTTAAGATTACCCTAAACTTTGACATATGGAACAACTTCGTTGCGTCGTAATCGACGATGAAAAACATTCAATCTCGATTCTCTCAGATTACATTGAGACGAATCCCAACCTAAAATTAGTCAAGACTTTTCTTGATCCCCTTATTGCACTTTCAGAAATCAGTATCAGAGACAAAATAGACTTTATTTTCTTGGATATAGACATGCCAGAAATTACCGGTATTGAGCTTGCAAAAAAATTAGTCAACAGGTCCCGATTTATCGTCTTCACAACAGCATTTACAAAATATGCAATAGAAGCTTTTGAGGTTAATGCATCGCGTTATCTGGTAAAGCCGATTTCAAAACCTAAATTTATAAAGACTGTTTGGGACATTTTAGATGCAGAAAGAAAAAGAATAGAAGGGATACGGATTGCCCAAAAAAAATATTTCTATGTCAGCATCGGCGATAGAGGACAGAAACTGAAGATAAAAAAATCCAAAATATTATTTTTCGAAAGCTTGAAAAACTACATGAAAATTGTTACCGAGGAACAGGATTACACAGTTTATTTGACAATGAAGGAAGTTGAAAAAGAATTTTGGGGCACACTGTTTTACAGAGTTCACCGCAGTTACTTCGTGAACGAAGAGAGGGTTGAAAAGATAGCTGGAAATACATTAAAGCTCGGAGCACACATCATTCCGATGGGCAACAACTATAAGCAAGGTTTTATTGAATTTTCGGAGAATAAAACGTTAAGATCCGGCCGGAAGTCTTAAGGATTTAAAAGAGAAACCAAAACTCAACGATGGCTAATCAACGTTTCATTAGAGATGATAATGATGCTGGAAGTAGTCGGATCGGTTTCAGACTTTCGAATTGTTTGCTGCGATCTAAAAACAAATATTGTTTTTTTGACCAGTTTTTTAGGGTTCTGTTTCATGTTTTTATTTTGAAACTAGAGCCATTATTTAGCGTAAAAAAAGTTTTTACACCGCGATAAAATGAGGTTACACAAAGAGCGATTATAGCATGACTAAGAAAATTTTCGAATGGGGCAAAGTGCAGCGCTTGCACCTAATTGGATGGACAATATTCATAACATTAGAGGTCGGACTGATCGGACTTTCAATGGGCTTTTTTGGAAAAGCTTTGAATTATGCGCTTCATTATATTCTTAATATTATTCTGTTTTATACGAATGCGCATTTTGTGCTTAAGAAGAGTTTTACAAAGTCTAAACCCTGGACAAGGGTAATCATCTTAATGATAATTCAGATCTGTTTATATATATTTTTCAGGTCTTATCTTAATTATACGCTGGAAGGAACCCACAAAGGATTTAGCATCCCAGCCATTATAACCAACCATAAAAGTTTTTTTCAATCGCTCTGGAGAGGCTTGTTTTTTATCGTTCTTTCCTGCTTTTACTTTTTGTTTTTGCGTTTCAAAGAAGAACGGCTGAAAAGAGAACAGTCGGAAAGAATGGAATATTTAAACGATTTGAAAAATAAAGAGATGCAAAATGAACTACATGTTGCGAAGTATGAATATCTGCGAGCCCAAATCAATCCACACCTTTTATTCAACACATTGAGTTTTTTATATGATAGCGTCCGAAAATTTAATGAGGACGCCGGAGAAGCCGTACTTAATTTGGCTGAATTGATGCGGTTTAGTCTTGAAACGAAGGAATCACCCGAAGAATTTCCGAAGTTGGAGGAGGAACTGCATCAGATTGATAACCTCATATCCCTTAATAAAATAAGGAAAGACAAAGAACAGTATATTAATCTTTCTTTTCCTGAAGAAGTTAAGGATTTTCGCTTTATACCATTGGTTATAATCACTTTATTAGAAAACATGCTAAAGCATGGAAATTTACAAAAGCCACACCAACCTGGTTTATTAGATATTAAATTAAGTGAAAACGAATTATCAATAAGTACTTCCAATTTAATCAACACCAGGATTCATCATTCAGGTTTTAATAAAGGAATGGACAACATAGAAAAAAGACTGAGTTTAGCTTATGGAGAAAAATTTAGTTTCCGCTATGGGAGGACTGCTAGCAACTATTTCGAGGTAAGTTTAATTTTATCCTACTGACTTCCCCAAGCAAGAAGGTTTTTATAATTGGAACACGACTATTATCAATAATTATTTTTAATTTTAATCCAATGTTTTTAAATAAAGTAATACTAAAGTTTCGCTTATCCCCAATATCATAATAGGTAGGAAAGAAATTATTAAATGCCTCTTGAGGATTTCGGAAGATACGAAAACAGATCGAATGTATATTAGGCACACAATAACATATCCTTATAGGATTAGGAAAAATAAGAAGCTGTCTATGCAGGTTTAAGGTAATCATATAAAGACGAATCAAAATTAAGAAATCCACCAAGGTGCATCATGATCTTGTATCTTCCATTCTATCCCAGTTAGTTTTGTTAACATGGCAAGCTTCTTTTTAACCTCCGAGTGCATATATCCGTCAAGCCATTCAAAAAGCTCCTTCCATTCTTGAGGGGCACCTAGCCAAGTTCCTATTTCTGCTCCCAGAGCTACGTTCAAATGCGTACCCTTATTTTCTATGGAAATATTCGGTTGAATGGATTGATGACCTCCATGGTGAGCATATTTGTTGTTTCTGAGATCAAGAATATGTTTATGCATTTCCCGAAGATTATTAGGGACTATACCTTCATTCATTCTTGTACTTCCGAAGCTAGAATTGAACAAACGCCCGTAGGAAACTATGATACTTGTCATTAAGGCATCCATTTCCATGAGATCTTCATATATATTTTCCGAGATCCTGAAGTGGTCCAACTTCCAATACCAAAAACGGATGTTGGATACCGAAAGGATATTAAGCAACATTTTTTTCAACCTCTCGATATGCTCCTGGTTCTCATTGATGATATTTTTTACGTCTGCGTCGTTCATCGGATTATAGTTTGTGAGCGAATTTAAAAAATCTAATAGGCTTATAGATGGTAATTCCTTAACTTTAAACATATGAGAGAAATTGAAGGACCTTTCGAGTTGGAATGTGGTGGAAGGACACTTCGTATTTGAACATGAACTGGAAGGCAAAAGGGTTTTTCATGTAAACCATGGAGCAGAAATGAAACCGCTGGTGATTGCTGTAGCGGTCGGTGCCAATGACAAAAAGTTCTGGACTTCTATTCCTCTAGGGAGCCATAAGGAAGCTGCCGAAATCGGCAAATTTACAGCGGAACATATCCGCGCTAAAAGGAGATAAGGTTATGTGTTATTACAATGGGCAGAAAGTGGCAAGAGCGGAATTTATCCAGCTCAAACAATTGGAAAAAGCTGTCAAAAATTATGATTTTTTGGACACGGGCGTTCATAACGGTTTCAATTATGCCCCCTGCGCTATTGTAGTGCCCACAGATGATAGAAGGGATTTTGAGATCCAGCAGGCCGAGTGGGGATTTATTCCCGGCTATGCCAAGGATCGCGAAGAGGCCAAAAAATTCAGGGGAATGTACACCACCCTCAACTTTAAGGCGGAGAACCTCTTTGAGAATGAATCAGGTAAGAAGTCCATGTGGGCAGATTCGGCACGGAAACGCAGATGCCTGGTTCTGTCGACCGGAATCATCGAATCGATGCATGTGCCTACCTATGGAAAAAAGGGGCAGCTGCTAAAGGCTACAGATAAAATCCCATATCAAGTTGGAATCGTTGGAAAAGAATATTTCTGGTTCCCTGGGGTTTATAACGATTGGCTAGACAAAGATACCGGCGAAGTGGTCAGAACAGTTGCCTTTGCGACTACAGCCGCAAATGGCATCATGCAGCAGATCCATAATTCTAAGAAGCGCATGCCAACTATACTTACCGATGACCTGGCATGGGAATGGCTGATGCAGGAGCCCAGCGACGAGCGTTTAACCGAAATTGCACTTACACAGATCCCGTCAAAATTGATGGAAGCCTGCACTATTGATAAAGGTTACCGCTTTGCCGGTGAGGCTACCCCTGCCAATTATCCTGACCATCCGGCTTTGGATCTTAGTTTTGTGGATCAGGAAGTTTTGGATTTCGACCACTGGAGGAATTAATATCTAGCATATCTATAAGCACAACAAAAAATGAATACCAATGGATCCCCGCTTCATGCACAGATGCCGACCCAAGGATGGAAACAGTTCCTGGCTGCCAGAACCAGAATGCTCGCCGCTTATGATCTTGCAAAAGATCTGGAAAACAATAAGCTGGTCAAGACCAGACATGGCCGCGTGGCAGAAGCTGAATTTAGAAAGTGGCTAAGCGAATTTCTGCCCAAACGCTACGCCGTTGCCTCAGGATATATCATCTCGCCAGGCATTTCAAGTAAAGAGCACATGGTGCATTATGATGTAATCATATACGACCAGCTGGAATCCCCGGTACTGTGGGTGGAGGAAAATCCGGATGCTTCCCTACAGGGAAAATCACTCGCAATACCCGTGGAATATGTACACGCCGTATTTGAGGTGAAGTCCTCATTTAACAGCCAATCCGCCAAGGATGCAGTTGAACAACTCTCCAAGTTAAAGCCGCTATTGGCCCGGTTAGATCCCCAGCATAGCCGCGGCGAGCTCTATCTTCCTGCCAATTTTTTCTGCGCGACAGTATTCTTTGAGCTTAGAAAAGAGCATGAGAAGGATTTTGCGGCGATGGACAAATTGGTCGAGGCTACAATGCTTAGGGGATTTCACGGCGGAATAATACTTCGCGCTGATACTCTTGATAAATATTATAGCGGGAAAATAAAATTCAGAAACGAAGACGTTGATACTAGCGCCAACACCAGGTCATCATTATCTTTTTGGGCAACATCGAAATGCCTTAAGTATAAAGATGATGCATATTTTAGTCTGTTATTGACATTCTGGGAACAGCATTTTTCCGAATTCGCATTCGACATCATTTCCCTTTTGAAGGGAACTTATCATCCCAACGTGCTATCAAGTCTATATTGCATGGGCTCAACCGCATTGGAAAATGGCAGCTGTGTTGAAACCAGATACGAGGACCCCGAAGCTGTAAATAGATATCAGGAAGAGACCGCAGCAAACCTAAAAGCCCAGGGCTTTATTGGAATTGAACCGTCTGATATCTAATGGTTGTTTAATTTCGTCAGAGATTACGCCAAACCATCATAACAATTTTCTTTTTTTAGCAATCGATACCAGAGATTTTAGGCTAAATTAAGAAACTGAGGCTGGCGGTGAGTTCTCCACCAAAACCACAATCTTTTCAACATTTTATTATTTACTAACAATTTTAGCTTTATGTTTGTTGTTAAATTTTATAATACTAAAAATAATAGTATGAAAATTTAATACGCTATGGATGCTAAAAGGGAATTGTTTCAAAAATTGCAGCAGGATATTCTGCTGTGGCAGGGCTTTAAACCCCTGTCTGCTGGCAAGGCTGAACGCATTGGCCTCGGGGAAATTGAAGATGCCTTTCCGGGCAAGGTCTTTCCCCAAAAAGCCATCCATGAGTTTATCACCGTGCTTCCCGAACACGCAGCCGCTAGCGAGGGATTTATTGCCGGACTGCTTTCAGTGCTGATGGAAAATGGCGCAGCTTGCGTATGGGCAAGCACTTCCCGCGGTTTGTTCCCCGCATCGTTGAGCCTATTTAATGTTGAGCCTGAACGGATCATATTCATGGACGTACAGACCGAAAAAGATGTTCTCTGGATTACAGAAGAAGCCTTAAAGTGCGAAGGCCTCGCTGCAGTAGTAGCCGAGGTTAACAACTTATCGCTAATTGAATCCCGAAGATTGCAGCTTACCGTAGAAAAAAGTGGCGTTACAGGTTTTATCCTCCGCAAAGATGAAAATAAAACCGCCAGTACCGTTGCAACCGCAAGATGGAGAATTAGCCCCTTGCCTTCCCAAACCGAGGAAGGTATGCCGGGCCTTGGCTTTCCCAGATGGCAGGTAGAGCTTTTAAAGGTGCGCAATGGCAACCCTGGCAGCTTCGTGCTAGAATGGGCAGGCGAAAAATTCGAGGAGGTTAAAAAAGCTAAAAAAGAAATCGTTTGGTCTGAACTGGAGGGCAGACAAATTGGATAATATATCATGCAAAGGCGTTTTGTTTCTATATGGTTCCGCCAGTTACTGGCTGACTGGCAGCTTATCCGCAGGCCGGAGCTAAAGGACGTACCCTTTGTTTTTGCAGCCCCCGATCATGGGCGAATGATGATCACGGCAGTCAGCCCATTAGCCCAGGATTTCGGGGTAGAGATAGGGATGCGTGCAGCAGATGCCAAGGCAATATGTCCAGGACTGGAAGTGCTGGATGATAAACCCGGCCGTTCTAAAAAACTGCTCAAAGGACTTGGAGAATGGTGCGTGCGCTATTCCCCTATAGTGGTCATTGATGAATTTGGAATGGATGGATTGCTATTGGATATTTCGGGATGCGCCCATCTATGGGGAGGAGAACGCGGATACCTTAAAGAAATAGTTTCCAGACTAAAAGGCAAGGGATATACCGTTCGCCTGGCTATTGCCGATACGCCCGGCGCGGCCTGGGCAGTATCGCGTTATGGAAAAATCACCCCTTTGATCCCCGCTGGGGAACAGGTTGATGCACTGCTGAACCTGGTTCCAGATGCCCTGCGACTCGAAGAGCCCATACTTGCAAAACTTCGCAAACTGGGATTTTACCAGATCAAGAGTTTTATTGGAATGCCTAGATCCGTGTTGCGCAGGCGGTTTGGAGAAGATTTTCTGCTGCGCTTGGCGCAGGCTATAGGAACAGAAAACGAAGTGCTTGTTCCCTTGCAGCTACCTGTTGCCTTTAGTGAAAGGCTGGCCTGCCTGGAACCTATCAAGACCAGAAACGGGATTGAGATTGCTATCAATAAGCTTCTTGAAAATCTTTGCAAGCGCATGCATGCGGAGGGAAAGGGATTGCGCACGGGACTGCTGACCTGTTACCGCATTGATGGGAAAGTGGTGCGGGTTGATATAGGCACCAGTGGAGCATCCAATAGCCCAGGTCATCTGTTCAAACTTTTTCAGCTTAAAATTGATCAGATCAGGCCAGCCCTTGGTATTGAGCTTTTCGTAATGGATGCACCAAAGGTAGATGAGGTAGAGATCCCCCAGGAGGAAATGTGGACTTCAAAACCGGGATTGGATGACCAGAGCGTAATCAGATTGCTCGACCGCGTTGCCGGAAAAGTGGGATTTCAGGTTATCCATCGCTATCTTCCCGCCAAAAGATATTGGCCGGAACGTGCCCTTTCCAGAGCGGTTTCAGTGAGCGAAAAACCCAACATCGCCTGGCGGGTGGATAAGCCACGGCCTACAGAACTATTGAAATCCCCTGTGCCAATAGAGGTGATGGCCACCATTCCCGATCATCCCCCTAAGTTTTTTATTTATAAGGGCATTCGGCATATCATCGCCAAGGCAGATGGTCCTGAGCGTATTGAACGCGAATGGTGGCTAGATCAGGGTGAGCATAGGGATTACTACCAGGTCGAGGACGAGCTGGGCGGACGTTATTGGCTGTTCCGTTCAGGCCACTATGGGGGCGAACAAAAGTATCAGTGGTTTATTCATGGATTTTTTGCATAACGGAGATGGGATATAGCGAACTACAGGTGACTTCAAATTTTAGTTTCTTACGGGGAGCCTCCCATGCCCATGAGCTGGTGGAGCAGGCAGAAATTTTTGGATATAAAAAAATAGCCATAACCGACCGCAATACCTTGGCTGGCATTGTCCGCGCACATGCGGCGTGCAGGGAAAAACAGGTAAAGCTTATCCCGGCATGCAGATTGGACTTGCTTGATGGGCCGAGCCTTCTCGCCTATCCTACAGACAAGGAAGCTTATGGCAGATTATCGGCGCTGCTTACCCTTGGCAATATGCGTGCAGAAAAAGGGTCTTGCCATATCTCCCGAGCAGATGTCTATGCACATAGCAAGGGAATCATATTTACCCTGATCATGCCCGGCGAGCTTAACCGGAGGTTCGAATACGATCCTGGTTTTATCGATTCCGTTGCAGAGTATAGAGAGGCTTTAGGAGAATCTTTATATCTGGCAGCGACAAGGTCCTATATGGGAAATGATGATAAGCTTATATTTAGGACTTCTCAGCTTTCCAGGTTTTACAATATACCTGTTGTGGCCACAGGCGATATCCATTACCATGATCCCGCAAGAAGGGAATTACAGGATGTGCTGACCTGCGTGAGAGAAAAATGCACCATCCAGGAGGCGGGATTTCGGTTGCACCAGAACGCAGAGCGCTACATGAAAGAAGTAGCCGAGATGGAGCGTTTGTTTAGAAAATATCCTAGTGCTATCCAAAACACAATGGTAATCGCAGAATCCTGTAATTTTTCTTTGGATGAGCTCAAATATGTTTACCCTGAAGAAATCAATAAAAGCGGGCGTTCACCGCTCGAAGAGCTGGAATACCTGACCTGGAAAGGCGCAAATGAATTTTACGGAGAAACCATTCCGGAAAAAGTGGTCAATATGATTAACCACGAAATGGCTTTTGTTAAGCAGATGGATTATGCCAATTACTTTTTGTTCGTGGAAGATATCGTACGCGAGGCCAGATCTCGTGGGATACTTTGCCAGGGTCGGGGATCGGCAGCCAATTCTGCAATCTGTTTTGTGTTAGGCATCACCTCAGTTAATCCCATGAAATTCGATCTGCTTTTTGAGCGTTTTATTTCCCCGGCCAGAAACGAACCCCCTGATATTGATGTGGACTTTGAGCATGAGCGCAGAGAAGAAATCATCCAGTATATCTACAATAAATATGGTCGCGACCGGGCTGCAATTGTGGCAACTGTCACTCAACAGCATCAAAGGGGCGCAATCCGTGATGTGGGAAAAGCAATGGGACTTTCTGTAGATACCATTAACCGGTTGTCAAGTTCCATTTGGGAGTTTACAGATGAATGGTTTGAGGGAAAAAGGGTAACAGAGCAAGGCCTTAATCCAAATGATCCGCATCAAAAAAAAACACTGGAGCTTACCGCGCAGATGATGGGATTTCCGCGCCAGTTGGGTCAGCATACCGGGGGATTTGTAGTGACCCAAGGCAAGCTCACCGACCTGTGTCCTATCCTTAATGCCCGGATGGAAGACCGAACGAATATCGAATGGAATAAGGATGATATTGATGCACTTGGATTTTTAAAGGTTGACGTGCTTGCGCTGGGCATGCTTACCTGCATCAGAAAGGCTTTTGACCTCTGCCGGGACCATTACAGCGTGCAGTACACCATGGCCAATATTCCCCAGGACGATCCGGAAGTTTACGATATGATCTGCCTGGCGGATACCCTGGGGGTTTTTCAGATTGAGAGCCGGGCGCAGATGTCCATGCTCCCCAGGCTAAAGCCCAGAGAATTCTATGATCTGGTGATTGAAGTAGCCATTGTCAGGCCCGGACCTATTCAGGGGGATATGGTCCACCCCTATTTGCGCAGACGAAATGGCGAAGAGCCAGTGGTCTACCCTTCCCCGGAACTGGAGGAAATCCTGGGCAGAACATTGGGCGTTCCGCTGTTCCAGGAGCAGGCCATGAAAATTGCCATCGTAGCTGCTGGCTTTACCCCCGCAGAGGCCGATGGTCTTCGGCGGAGCATGGCGACATTTAAGTTCAAAGGGATGGTAAATCAATATGAGCAGAAATTGATTGACGGCATGATGGCCAAAGGTTACACCTTGGAATTCGCCCAGCGGATATTCAAACAGCTTGAAGGATTTGGAAGTTATGGCTTCCCCGAATCCCATGCGGCAAGTTTTGCTTTACTGGTCTATGTATCCTGCTGGTTAAAGCATTATTATCCGGATGTATTTGCAGCAGCACTTTTAAACAGCATGCCAATGGGATTTTACCAGCCGGCACAGATTGTTATCGATGCCCAGAAGCATACGGTCGAAGTGCGCGAAGTAGATGTTAACCATTCCCGTTGGGACAATAAACTCGAAGAGAAATCGGGCAAATATTTTGCGCTGCGTTTGGGCTTCAGGCAGATCAGTGGGATCAGAGAAGATGATATGGATGTTTTGGTCAATGGTCGGAACGCTGGCTATAAAAGCATTACGGCACTCCGCGATGCAGGTGTATCCATAGTGGCATTGGAAAGGCTCGCTGATGCAGATGCTTTCCGTTCCATGGGAATGGATCGGCGCAAGGCACTTTGGGAAGTTTCCGCTTTGCAGGATATGCCCGTCGAACTATTTAAAGGCCAGGCATCTGAAAGTGTGCTGGAGACGCAGGTTGAGCTGCCTTTAATGGGCAAAGGTGAGCATGTCGTGCAGGATTATGCAACAGTTGGTTTATCGCTAAAAGCCCATCCGGTGAGCTTTGTGCGACCGCAGCTGGATATGCTTAATATCAGAACTTGCCATCATATCAACAACGATTCTACAGATGGGCAGCTTGTCAAAGTAGCAGGACTGGTATTGGTACGCCAGCGTCCCGGTACTGCTGGCGGGGTCTGTTTTATTACTATCGAAGATGAAACAGGCTATTCCAATCTGGTTGTTTTTGAAAAGCTTTTTGAAACCTATAGAAAAGAAATTCTGCATTCGAGGCTTCTCATGGTGGAAGGTAGGTTGCAGCGTGAGGGACAGGTGGTGCACGTGATCGTGAGTAAATGTTTTGATTTTACAAAGATGCTCGGAAAGCTGGTACAGCGTGAAGTAGATGAACTGCCAATATTAACCCTGGCTAGGGGCGATGAAAAAACAGCACCTTATCCTTCACAGAACAAGCGGAGCCAGGTTCGGGAAGAGACTGCGAAAAAAGCATTTCATGAGGGAAGAAATTTCAAATAAGCAATTTAAATAGAAATAATTCGCGTTAATAGAAATCCAATGATCAGGAATCAATATCGTCAAAAATGCTTCTGGTCGTTGTTATCGTCGTCGTTTCATCTCTACTGTCAAGCACTCTTTCTGGCCGCTCATCAGTTTGGTCAAAATCATTCTCACTAGTCCAGTTTTTTGCGTGATTGACCTCGCTTTCAATTGCATTGATGATAGCGTCATTTCCCTCAAATTCTTCCAATAAAATGTTCATTTTATCAAAAAATTCTTCCATGTGCTCCTCCGATGAATCCTTATTATATTTCCGAAATTCACTTTCCCGATCTTCACGAACCTTTGAAAGTTTGGGAATTAACTCATCCACTAATTTCAGTTTTATATCTGCTAATTCATCCGGGGTGAAAACTTCCTGCAAATCGGTATTGTCTAAAAGTTCCAGATCATCTCCAGCTATAGTGTAATGAGAGATATATTCCGTAAAAGCTTTACGACGCTCTTCTGGTAAAAGTTGTTCTTTGTTCAACTTAATTAAAAGTTTGATTTCGTCAGAATATCGAAATGACATGGAAGGCTTTACTATCAAATCAAATAATTCTGGATTTTCTTCAATATATAATTTTAAGAAATCCTTTGATGATCGTCGGGATAGAAAAGTAAGAGCTTTCCTTTTCGCGTCCCACGCTGATAGAAAAGGAGATTTATAATCGTATGATGATTTAAACTGCTGAAGTTTCTTAATCACTAAACCGAACATATTTTTAGGCACAACTACTGTTTTCTCTAAGCCAACGTTACCGCAGGTGACCTGTTCAATAATCCGCTCAACTTCAGTGCCTTCAAGATAAATTTCGAGTTGCTCGGGACTTTTTGCAATTATTCTTGCGTAAGCATCGCCTATTGTTGGATGCTTGAATCTCCAAACTGCATTGTCTTCTATTAAGGTGTATTGAACAAGGCCATCTTTCATAGAGTCCAGTGCTTCAATACATCCTCCGACGTCACATCCAAGTCGAGCCACTGCCTCTGCTTCATTTGGCTTCAGTATAACTGGGCTGTGAAGCTGGCCATTATTCATATATATCAGTGCTAAGGCAGCTTTGCTTTGCTTATCCAGTCCCCTGATAACATCCTCTAAAAAGCTCTCTTGGTTATTCACGAACCTCATAAGCGTTGGTGGCCAAACCTGAAGCGTTTTAGTAAAAGCAGGATCTGCCAAACGGCGGGCTGTTTCGGGAATAAACTGCGGATGGTTAACAATTTCATTAAGGTAAGGCTTGAGTTTGGCAATAAAATCTTTGGACTGCCTGCCCAACTTCAAGTGATTATATAGGATTTGCTCCTTTTCTGAAACTGCCAAATTGTGAACATCTATCACTACGTTGCTTTCATTGAAAAGCGGAAATGCACCTTCTTTAAGATCAGTTCTAGCCCTTTTATAAATGTAGTCCCGAGAAGTCATCACAATTTTTATCCCTTGTTTTAACATGGATTTTACCTGAGGTAAAATATGGTTCCAGTTGGTTACGAGCTCCGATTCATACTGGGTTACGCCAAACGCATCATCTATCCACATAAATTGATTGGGATCTTCTGGATTCCAATGCTTGGTGACCTGGTCAGGGCGATCAAGCTTTAAAGTGAGTGCTTGCCACTGATCAACAGCAGCCATTGCTAAAAGTGAGGCTATTGTTGTTTTTCCAGCAGCAGGTTCTCCTATAATTAATACAAAACCGTGCTCACTTAAAGCTTTAGCAGCCTTATAATAGGCTGAGGTGATTACAACTTTTGAAAGGTCGTCACGCATAGAGAGAAGTAATTGTCTTGCTTGCGCATAAGCCCGTTCATCTAAAATTTGGGAAAGGTCACCAAGGCCATATACTCTAGGCACAAGCATTCTTAGCCTTTTATTTTCATGGATCTGGCTACTTATCCAATTACTCCCGAAGATTCGCCACGATTTTACACCTAGTAACGCCATTTTTTTATTAAATACACCTTCAAAACGTCCCGATACACCCGCGTTAGTTAATAGAAGATAGCAATCACATCTTCCTTCAGCAACAAGCTTTTCAATCTTTTCGAATTCGTCAGACAGACTGCTTAATGTTATTTTATGATCTGCTTGGTTAGTGAACTTACATTGAATTACAAAATTACCGACAAGATCTTCAGATCCCGTTTGTTTCCACGTTCCTGAGAATGCTCCGTCTTTGCCGGCATCATTAGTATCCAAAAAGGCACCGACAGTTTGGCCAAGAATTTCTCGGGTTATCGTTAGGCATAGTTGCTGAAAGGCATGCCATCCTAATAGGTGAAGGTCGTATTTATGCATTTTTTATGGAAGATGTAAGCGTCTGTATTTAGAGTGTTCGGATCAGTTATTATTAGAAGGTCATAAATTCATTTTCTGATAGTAGGGTGGATAAACCGCAACCAATTGACCCCATACCACCAGAAATTGCATTGGAATTAAATCATTGATTATCTTGCGATTATAGATTTAGCGAAACGGGGTCAGTTAGATTGGTTTTTCCATTTTGATATTCGGTGATGCCGAAATCTATTATCTGTAGGTCAAAGGATTCGGTCATAGTTTTTACTGTTTCTTCCAGGGTATCAGGAAGGTTCTTTGCAGAAAGGTAGGCATGGAAGGGCCGTTTTGCAACAAAATAGTTGTGAATGCCGGGATGGGCTTTTAGATTTTGATTTAAAGTTTTCTGGCTTTTGAAATACCCATTTAATAGCTCTGAAAGTAAGGCCGAATTATTTTTTAGCGGGCCAAAATATTTAATTAAAAAGTCTACGTGCAGCAACATCAATGGCTTAATAGACTGGAAGCTTTCCCTACGGTTCTGAAGCTTTTCGTTAAAGATAGCGTTGACATACTGCTGTGCGCCAGAGATATCAACGTTGGAATCAGAACAGATGATTACTGGATAAATGTTTATTTTCTTCAATGACTTTATACCCACCATTTTCAGCAGTTCACTAGCCGGCTCAGTCAGGTTATCTATTTGCCGAATGATCTGAGCCGCACCTTTGTCTTTCTTGCCATTGCTTTTTTCTGAAAGAAAATTTTCATCAAGAAAAATCTTGAATTTTTTATAGTCCATCTGCTCGATAGTCTTGGCATGGACATCTGTCATCTTCACCTCGAATATAAAAACGTCGGTCGAGGACGCTTTTACGATATAGTCTTGATATTTATCGGTGGAAATTATTTTCTGGTTCTGCTTGTGAAATATCGCTTTGAGATATCTTTCAACCAGAAACTTCTCAAAGAAGTGCAGCCCGATGTAGGATTTGAAAGTATTATAATCTTTAAAGCGTTTATCATTTTTCAGCGGACTGTTTTGGTAAAACGAATAAAAAAAGCCTTGTTCAACGGCGTATTGAAAAAAGCTGTAATCCAGGATTATTGCCTGATTGTCATCAATAAAATAAAATGGTTTTGGAACAATATCCATGTTAAGGGAAAGCTGATCTTTGCCAGACAGCTTTGAAATATCTATTGCATATTCTCGCATTAATCTTTCAGGCATATCTTTGACGTTAAGCACATGCTTTCCCTTATTTACTGATGTTAAGGCTAGAGTGAGTACTTCAAGAAAAAATTTTCCGTATAACCATGGATTGCCTAGCTGCATTTCCTTGCAAAATTCGATGGCATCTTGTTTAAGTGCTAAATGCACATCCAAAAACTTACTGATAAAAGCAAACTTCATTAAGGTCATCATCTTCATCGGCCCAGTATTCCTTAAATAGTTTTGTTGCATAATCTCCAGTCTGAAGACCCCTTGTAAGCTCATCATGTCTTCATCACCGTAACGGGAGTAATACAGCTGGTTATAGATAAGTATTGTTTTGAAAAGATTTCTGGAGAACGCTAGTGTATTAATAACCCTATCTTTCTCAACAGTTTTAAAATCTTTCAGAATTTCCGTAATCAGCATTGCAATTGGCGCAGGGGAAAACCAACGTTTTTCACTTTTGAAGTTGTTCTGAAATTCGGCAGGGATTTCAAAGCCCTGGATATCCGCAAAAATTGCGTGTTTAATTATTTCTGAATCCACATTTCTACTGTCGGGATCCTGGAAAAGCATTGCATTTATTTTCGACAGGCGCAACAGCAAAAATTCTGTAGGATAAGCTTCAATGTATGCTAAAGGATTCTCAGGGATATCTTCGTTGAAAACATCTTTGTATCCAAGGACGGCTATATACTGCATAGAAAGGTTCTCCAGTTAAATCCAAAGATAGCATAATAAATTTTAAGGTAGAATTTTCTTAAGCTGGAAGTAGTTAAGCAAATTGACTTTAAATACCGTAAACTAATTTGAAATGTCAGCGTAACTGTTTAAAGTCAACAGACAGATTGGGTTAAGATAAATTCAAATATTATATTTGTTGAGTTAACAACCTCTCAATGGCAAATCTAAATTTAATAAAACGCTTCAACCAGCAATATGGCAAACAAAGCCCGATAAGGAGAGAAACCAAACTATTCGCACTTACAGAATCTTTAGATCCTCAAAAGATTCAGAAAGCATTACCTGATTCACTTGCAAAGCTTGGTTTAGATTATACGATATATTTTGACATGGGTTTGGAAGCTGACGTTGCCCTTCTCTTCATTGATGTCTGCAATTTCTCCAGTCGTTTTAGCGATCTGGATGGCGAGGATATTGGGATTTTTTTTGACGCATACTACGATATAGTAATACCTATAATTTATAAATACAGTGGTGAAATTGATAAAATTATTGGTGATGGAATTATCTGTGTATTTGGTCTGCCTTACATTGACGGTGATGAGGAAGACTTGATCAATCAAGCAAACAATTGTGCCAAGGAGATTATAAAGTCAACGAAGGGAACAAAGTTTTCTAGCAAAATTGCAGCGCACTACGGTACGATAAATTATTTTAAGAACAAAAGTGGCCTTTATACTGAATTTACGATGATTGGCAAACCCTTGACCGAACTTTTCAGACTTGAATCGATCAGTATAAATGAGCGAATAAATTATTACCAGGATACTAAAGTTAAAGAATATTATACAAAACTAATTCAGGGTAAAATCAATCTAAACACCATCTCTGGCAAGGAGTGGTCCCACAGGACACACACCTTGCCACCGTTGCAGGGTGTAGATTACAAGTTATTCAATTCAATTACACTTAAAGATATCTAATGCCGAATCTATTACAAATACAGGCATTTCGTGAAAAATATGCCGCTAAAACCATTGTATCCAGAAATGAGATAAAATTGCTTGCTGAAAATTTTTCAAAGCCTACTCATGCTATTAAAAGCCTCTTTGTTCAACGGGGATTGGACGACCATATAATCGATTATTTTGAAAGTCAAAAATCTGCCAATATCGTGTTGTTGTTTATAGACATCACCGATTTTTCTTCTAAATGCAGATCCTGGCCGAATTCAACATTATCAACCTACCTCGACGATTATTATGACAAAGTAATTAAACTAATATATCATCATGGAGGAGAAGTGGAAAAAATTATCGGCGATGGGATTATTTGCATGTTCGGTGAACCGTTTTTAACAGGAACAAAGGCCCATCTCTTTCAGACGGCGGACGCCTGTGCGAAAGACATTATCGTAGAGGCCAAGGGTTCATCAAGAGAAGTTAAAATTGCTTTACATGATGGGGAAATCATGTACTATAAAAACAAGTCTGAAAATTTTCCGGAATATACGATGATAGGTAAGCCGTTGACCGAACTATTTAGACTCGAAAGCGTGGCAACAAATAATTCAATAAATTATTTTCATGTTTCTGACTACGATTCCTGCTCCTTTTGCACCGAAGGGGTCTACAAATACTCTTTAAATAATACCCATTCATACTGGAAAAAATCGGGAGTGGTGAAAGTGGATCTCAAGGGAGTTGAATGGACCTTTATTAAAAATTTTACCTGCACCTACAAGACATAGCATGGCAAGTATAAAAGATATAATTACAGAGATAGAGACCGACATCACAGATGTGGTTAGCACTAATTTTACTTTTAGTAATACCACCAGTGTACCAAACAGAAGTGATGGGCAACTTACCTTTGAAAGAAATGTAGAGAAAAAGGGCAAGATCTTAAAAACCTGCGTACTGTATGTAGATATAAGAGATTCGGTAGCGCTCACCGAAAAACACCACAATATTACGATGGGAAAGATTTATACTGCTTTCACTAAGGGCGTATTGAAAGCGGCAAAACATCATGGAGGACATATCCGAAATATAATCGGGGACCGGGTTATGATTGTTTTTCCCTCTGAAAACTCCTTTAAAAATGCAGTACATTGTGCAATCACCATCAACCATCTTTCAAAGTATGTCATTAGAAAAAAATTCCCAGCAGTCGATTTTAAATGCGGCATCGGAATTGACCATGGTGAGCTGAGGGTGATTAAAGTTGGACTCCAAAGGCAAGGTCATGAGGGCACTGAAAACAGGAGTCTGGTTTGGGCGGGCTACCCTGCAAATATCGCTTCGCGGTTAACCGATGTGGCGAACAAAACCATAGACGAGACAATCTTCAAAGTGACTAGGAACCCGGTTAATCCTGCAAGATATTTTAATTCACTTGGAGGCTTCCCCTTGACTCAGCCAACCCTTAAAATGAATGAACCTTATTATTTGACTACCGAGGAAACTGTTGAAATGAATGCTGAAGATTTCGCCAAAAACATTTGGAGTTATAAAGGAGGGCCACCGCTGGATTTGTTGGGAGGAAAACTTATAAACTTTTCAAAGGAAAACCGGGCTTACAGATATCCGGAAATATTGATGACAAGAACAGTCTTCAATGGATATACGGCCGCGAACCCTTCAGGGAATGATGTGACTGGAGCATACTGGAAGCTGCAGAGCAGATCGGTAAAAAATGTCAGTGTGGGGATTTATGGTGGTGATATCACCTGGTTAATAAATTAAAAATATTTTTGCATGATGTTAGAACAAGAAGAAAGATTGCATAGGCTGTTTGCCAATGTCAGTGATTGGCTCAAATTTGCGGAAGCTAAAAACTTAGGGTTGATGACCCTTAACGCTGCAGTTGTGGCTGGATTAACACAAATCAACTTTTCTCAGGATAGCCGTTTTGAAAAGATTGGTTTTTACTTTTTCACCCCTTTGGCAACGCTTTCTTTTTTATGTGCATTGATTTCGCTTTTCCCAATCCTTGCAAAGATTGAAAGCGGATCAAAATTCCAGAAATTTTTGAGTCTGATAAGCAACTGGATAACCAAAGAGCTTCATTTTGAGAATATTCATTATTACGGGTACTTGAAAACCCTATCTCTGTCAACTTTTGAGGATAAATTTTTGTCTAAAGTCGGGAGCACAACCCCCTTTTCGGAATACGAGAAGGAGCTTGGGGTGCAAATTCTCTACAACTCACGAATTACCTTTTTAAAATACCAGTTATTTAAAATAGGCGCTACTGTTTTCTTATTTGCATTTCTTATATCAATAGTTCTTTATCTTGTATTATGCATTTTGCCTACTTGTTAACTAATGCTTCTTCTTGTTTTCCCCTGTAACCAGATCTACTATGGTTGTCCGTAAGGCTACGAAAGGAGAACCATTAGGAGTAGGCTAGCTCGATAAACTGCCTTAGTGCCTTTTTAATCTCTTCCTGACCGGAAGGCTCCTGAAGATCTATCCCACAAAAAGGGGTTCTCTTGCATCTTGGCATGTAGTATAAGGTAATATACCCCGCCCATCAATATGGCATACATTGCCCTGAAACTTTTGCCACTACCTTCAAAGTGCTCATCGAAGGCCTCGTTCAGTACCCTGTTACCTATATCTTCACGTTTCAGATCGAGCTCTTTAAGGATGGGCAGATTTTCGCTAAGCCCCCAGGTGATGATCCGTCGCATTTCTTCATTTTTGATCAGGCTATCAAGTTGGTTCTCCAGGACGTTATAGGCAAGCGTTTTTCCGAGGTCCCCTTTGCTTTCCAGTACAATACCCTCAATTTCAATACGCTATCAAGAACTACAAAAGATGTACATTAATAACATTTCTCTGGTGCCATAAAAGGCTCTGAAAATATTAAATATTTTATTCAGCAATTGAGAATGTCATAATTTTTGCTGGCATAACAACGATAAATAAAATAACTATTTCTAAAAATTTTATTTAACAACTGAAATACGTCCTAACCTATAATCCTATCTCATCACTCAAACCTTAAATTTTGTGGTTACCGAATACATATGAGGCTGTGGATACAAATTATCGTCTCCATACTTTTCGTAATAAGCCCCCACTCGATGAATCGTGTCTTCGAAATCAGTATGGAAGTTAGATTTACGAATGTTCGACTCCATGGAACAGGGAAAATTTTTAGTGCAAATTTTGTGCAATGTTTTAGATGATTTGAAATCAATTTACAATCCAAGGGCAAAGTAATAGTTTATTAATATAATGTCTGTATTTACCCTCTGCCTAAAGGTAATTGGAATTTCACCATCCCAGCCTTTCAGAGTTTGCCGTGACTAGTCGTTCCAGTATCGTAGATTTCTCTCAAAGCATCGACAATATTTTTATGATCAATGATCTTATGTAAAAAAGCAACTGCACCGGCTTTTCTTGCCTCATCCACATAGAAAGTTTCGACATCTGAAGTCAGCATTACCACTTTTGAATCTGGCCATCTTTTTAAAATCTGCCTGATTAGTTCAAATCCGTGCATCTTTGGCATTCTCAAATCAGTAAGAAAGATATCTGGTGAGCCGTCAGCCTTCTCCAAAAGCCTAATCATTTCATCGCCATCCTGTGCTACGATGGAAATTTCGAATCCGTTCTGGATAAGTAATTCCACGACACTATCCCTGAACCACAATTGATCTTCGGCATAAGCTACATTAATTTTTTTACAATTCAATTTATCTTTATTATCATCCACGACATATGTTGCAAGTAAATAATTAAGGAATTTTTAAGACAGATAACAATTGAACTTTCTTGAAAACTTAATTAAACGATTTTCTAAACCCTATTGGCGAAAAATTAGTCTTTGTCTTGAAGAATTTGCTAAACGACTGCGAATGTTCGAATCCCAATTCATAGGCAATTTCTGAAACAGATAAACTCGTTGTAGATAATTTTTCTTTAGCTTTTTCTATAACTGCGGTCTGGATATATTGTTGCGTATTCAATCCTGTCAATAAACGCAACATATCACTCAAATAGCGCTGTGAAAGTTTTAATTCTGTGCTAACATACCTTACGGATGACAAGCCGTTTTTCGCACATTTATCTTCTTCGAGATAACTGTCTAAAAGCTTATCCAAAGAATTTATTATATCGTGATTGACTGCTTTTCTTGTAATGAATTGCCTGCTGTAAAAACGATTGCTGTAATTCAGCAATAATTCTATTTGTGAAACTAAAACATCCTGGCTAAAACGGTCAATATTGTTAGCAAGCTCATTTGATATTGTAGAAAATAAATTAGCTATTATCTCTTTTTCTTTGGCTGATAGAAAGAGAGCTTCTGAAACATCGTAAGAGAAAAAACCATACTGATTTATTATCCTTCCTAACTGATAATTTCGGATAAAGTCACAATGGAAATATAATGCGATCCCTTCATAGCTTTGTGTTTCTTCAGGTGAAACAACAATTTGTTTTGGTTTTAAAAATGCCAACCCGCCTTCTTCAAAATCATAGTATCCCTGTCCATATCTTACATGACCTTTGAATGTAGGTTTAAAAGAGATCTTGTAAAAATCAAGACTTACCATTTGACCTTTTGGAAACATTTCAATCGATACATTCTTATAGTCCACCAATGCAATTAAGGGATGTAATGGTGCAGGAACTCCCAGCATACGCATCAATTGTGATATGCTGTCAATATTTTTGATGTTAGATGAGTGCTGCATTTTTATTTACGAATTTAATCAATTTTGTTTTGACGGACGAATAACAATATCTCCAATCTCAACATCATCAGGCTGACTTATTGCATAAATCACAGCGTTCGCAATAGCTATGGGATTTATAGCAATTTGTTGCATTCCTTTTTGAATTGCTGTTTTCATTTCTTTATTCTTGATGTTATCTGCAAAATCTGTTTTTACAAATCCGGGTGAAATGCCCGTAATTCGTATGTTTCCGTCTGACTCCTGACGAAACGCTTCTCCTATGGTGCGAATGGCATTTTTTGTTCCAGCATACACACCCTGCATTGGTACAACCTTTAATCCTGAAGTTGAGATGATATTGACGATGTGCCCGGATTGTTGTTGTTTGAAAATTGGGATGGCGGCCGCCATCCCATATAAAACTCCCCTGAGGTTAATGTCTATCATTTCTTCCCAACCATCCATATCCAGTTCGTCAATGCGACTTAACTGGCTGACACCGGCGTTATTTACAATTACATCTAGTTTTCCATATTGCTCAACTGCTGTATTGCAAAGCCGAACCAGATCAGACTTATTCTTCACATTAATTTGAGCAGAGGCGGCTTCTCCACCATTACTCATAATTTCTTCAACAATTTGTTGTAATTGTTCTGCTCGCCTTGCGCCTAAAATAACTTTTGCCCCGTTTTGTGCTAGTTCTATTGCTATGGCTTTGCCCATTCCACTGCTGGCACCTGTTATAGCAACTACTTTTTCTTTGAGGATTCGCATATATTTTCTTGTTTTAATTCTGATGTAAAATTCCTAATTGTCGAATTGTAAAAAGTAGTCAAATTGGTATTTGTTGTAGTCAGAAAGTCAATTGTAGCATACCAACATCAAATACTGCCACAGAACGCCATTGGAAACATATTTTTATAGCCACTCCATAGAGCTTTTAAGTTCACGCCTGAACATTAAAACTTAAAATAATTCAGATAGAAGACGATTACGGGGACCTGCCAAGATCATGGCTTTTTATGAGAGCAGTAACTATTCTTTTGATGCTGATGCACCTTTATTGGTTCTGCCTCGGTTTCTTTTTACAACTTGGCTGGACCCCAGAAGTAATCAACAGGATATTGGGCAATTTCAACCGGAAGGCGGGTTTATTTCACACCCTCTTTATACCAAAGGATTTGCTTTGATTCTGTTGGCATTAAGCTGTTTAGAAATAAAGGGCGTATAGAACGAGAATATAACCTGATCTAAAATTTACGTGGCTTTGGGTTTAGGTTTGGTACTGTTCTTCCTAAATGCACCGTTGCTAAGGCTTTCTCAGGCAACGGGCACATTTCTGTATATTCTCAATGTCTCTTTATGTTATCTCGCCTTGCTGACGGCGGGCGTATGGATGAGCCGAGTGCTCCGCACTAATTTGATGATCAATGTTTTGAATAACGAGAACTAGAGGTTTCAGCAGGAAACAAAGCTATGGAAAACGAGTATTCAGTCAACCTGCCACCAAAATTTACTACCACGGCAAATGGAACAACGATTGGAAAAACATTGTCAATCCTTTCAGGCCATCAATTGTGTTTGGCACTCCGGGTTCAGGAAAATCTTATCCTTCGTAAATAACTACATCAAGCAGCAGATCGAAAAAGGCTTCAGTATGCACATCTACGATTTCAAGTTTACGACCTATCTGGCATTACATACAGCCATTCATTAGAGCATCGGGATAAATACTAACTTCAGCCGAGATTTTATGCTATAAATTTTGACGACACGCGCAAGAGCCACCGTTGCAACCCACTCAATCCTGATTCTTTGACGGATATTGCTGATGCCTACGAAGCGGCTTATATCATAATACTGAACCTTGACACATCTTGGAGACAGAAGCAGGGGGATTTTTTTTTGTAGAGAATCCAATTATCTTATTGGCTGCCATTATCTAATGGCTGAAAATCTATGATAATGGTAAATAATGCACATTCCCACACGCCATTGCACTGCTGAACAAAATGTATTCGGACGTGTTCAAGATTTTGACCTCATATCTCGATTTGAAAAAAAAATTGTCGCTATTTATGGACGCGTGGCAGGGTGGCGCACAAGACCAATTACAAGGACAAATCTCATCGGCAAAAAATTCCTTTATCAATAATGATTACCCCCCAATTCTATTGGGTGATCACAGGCGATGATTTAAAACTCGATATCAACAACCCGAAAGACCCTAAAATTTTAAGCGTGGGCAATAATCCCGACGGTCAAAATATCTATTCCGCAGCTTTGAACTTGTACAATTGAAGAATTGTAGAGCTGGTAACAAAAAAAGATATATTCGTCGGTTCTGTATCGGATAACTTTGGCGAACATATAGAACAGAAAATATTCCACGCAGATTTCGTAGGGATAATGAAAAGGTAACCGCGGAAACAAAGCCTATCAAAAGAGACCGGAAATCTTATCTTTTATAGATAAAAAGGGCGAGGATAAAATGAATCAGCAGATTGAAAGCATTTATTACCAGATAAAACAAGATATCTGAAGGTTATCGAAACTGAATTGGAGCGTATCAAGAATGATCCGAACTTGCAGCATTCGATAAATCCCCAAAACCTATGAAGCAATAATGTCCGCGGAATCGTTATAGAATGCTTAGATTCATATTAATGTAAAAGCGATAAAGAATGAATTATTTTATTTTGTAAAAACGAAAGTGTTTGATAAAGAGACTTGTGCAAGCGGGACAAGCATAACTAAAAGCAAACACACCATTCCTATTTAGGCTTTTTATATTCGTATATTCATGAAAACGGAGATATAATATTACTCAACAAGTCACTGTTTTATTAGTAAATTTCCAGCTAATAATCGAGATATTTAAACTTATATGAGAAAGCCGATCAACAACCCTTTCATTCTTGCTCTTAGGGCTCGCAACCTCACAGTTGAAATTCATCATCATTCGGCTTATCAAATTGTGCTTTCTAATGACACTCCTTTCAATTCAACTATCAATGGAGTACTTTACGAGGGAATTCATGGTTTTTTAATAAAGCCTCAAGTTAAGCATTTTTGTGAGGCTGAAAATGGAACGTTGAATGTTCTAAATATAGAACCCTATTCGACTATTGGTTTAGAACTGGCAAAGAGGTTTACGGAATATCCAGAGTATATCGTTTTCGACACACCACAGGAAACAAATTCCTTTTTTCAGACAGCCCGTGACAGTTTGGATATTAAAATATTGATTGATGCATTAATACACCAATTACCGTCGATTGAATATGATGAAAGGGTAACTAAAATAGCGGACTACATCAAAGCCAACTATTTTCAATCTGATATTACCCCACAAACCTTTTCAGATATTGTTTTTCTTTCTGCGTCTCGACTAGCATCTCTCTTCAAAGAACAAACGGGAAGCAGTTTATCAAAATATTTGTTATGGACAAGGCTGCGCCAGGCGATCTATCTTACACTTTCTGATAAAGACAGAAGCCTTACGGATGTTGCCTATGATACTGGTTTTTACGACCTCCCACAAATGAATAAGTACATGTACGAAATGTTTGGGATGCCCCCGAAAGCGTTGAAGTTTAATAGTGATTTGATACAGATTTATTAATCTCATATAATAGATATGGGAACGATCAACTATGCACAGTTTGTTATTACCACAATATGTGCATAGCTGTTTAGTTAGTTTAGCTTTACTTTCTGCTACCGAAAAAACGATTGTTCATTTCATTCATCACTACCTCAATTCCGTCTTTTTTTAACCATTCATATTCTTTTGTAGAAAGGCTACCTGCGGTATAATGTAACAGTTTTTTATTGTTTGTGGCAGCGTCGTAAATAACATCGGCGATACTTTCGGGCGTATCGCGTTTGGCACCTGAATCTGCTTTCATTGCTGTAACATATTGATTAAAAACATCTTGATAATCCTGATGTGAAACTATTTGTGCATTATTACCAAAATTAGTTTGCATATAAGCCGGAACTACTGTTTTGATACTGATACCAAACCCATTTAATTCATAACTCATAGCTTCTGTCCAGGTTTCTAAAGCAGCTTTGGTTCCAGCATACACCGCTACAAATGGATATGGAATATTAGCTGTTGAAGATGTTACATTAAGAATTATACCCTTTTCTCGCTCCCTTAAATAAGGAAGAAAAGATTTAGTTACCAAAACGGTTCCTAAAAAGTTGGTATTAATTTGCTGAGCAAGTTGTTCGTCAGTTGTTCCTTCAAGAGGTCCCATTAATCCGTGACCGGCATTATTCAGTACTACATCAACCGGACTTATTTTTTCCGCCTTTGCTGCGATTTCTGCTGTCTGCAGAGCATCGCTGATATCCAATTTTAACACATGTATATTTGAAAACTGGATAAGTTCGCTTTCCTTGTCCGGTTCCCGCATTGCAGCGATGACCGTCCACCCTTTCGAAGCAAATAATTTAGCGGTCGCTTTTCCTAAACCTGATGAAGCTCCTGTTATAAAAATTGTCTTGTTCATTTTTTGTTCTTTAAAATTTACATGACAAAATTCCAATAAAAATAACAGACCCCGTTTACCATTTGTTAAAAACAGATTAGCGGATGCTTTTTCTGATCCTGCTTAAAGATTGCTGTGTAATACCAAGGTATGAAGCAATATATGCCAAAGGAATACGATTGACAAGAGTGGGATATTTTTCCATAAATTCCAAATAGCGGGTTGTAGCATCCTGTGATATAAGCGGACTAACTCTTTCCAATTTTTGAAAAAGGGATTTGTGGGCAATTTTTTGAATGATATGTTCCCAATCGATTATCGTGTCAGCAATTTCTTTCCAATCCTGGTTAGAAAACACCAGCAGTTTACAATTTGTCGCTGCCTGAATATATTCCGTGGAAGGCACATTGCTCAAGTTATAAACTAAATGCTTTTCCTCTATGAAAATTTTGGTGATTTCTTCGCCTTTATTGTTGTAATAACAAATCCGGAGGATGCCATCAATTATAAAACCTACTTGTTTCAGTACTTTTCCAGCCTCAGCAAAATAGTCGTCTTTGTTAAGTTGTAGCTCTTTTGCCTTGGATGTAATCAGGTCAATCTGTTGTTTATTCAAATTGCCATACTGCAATATGTATTGTATAAACTCTTCCATGTCTCAAAATTACTCAATAATTGTTTTGACTCGTTTAACATTTGTTAAGAAGTATTCAGCTATACGATGAATGCAATAATCACTTAATCGTACAATAGTGATCTGATACAAGTTTGCTAGTGCGCTTGTGTGCAACTTTGTAATATCAATTTAGACAATTAAAAATTCATATTATGAAAGCACTAGCATACAACGAATTCGGAACCACAGCTGTTTTACAAACTGTTGAACTGCCAAAACCCACTGTTAAAGCAGATGAAGTACTGGTTAAATTAAAAGCCTTTTCCATCAATCCTATGGATTGGAAAATCAGGAAAGGAGAAATGAAATTAATGTCCGGCTCAAAGTTTCCGAAGCTGACAGGGACAGACTTCGCAGGTATCATTGAAGAAACCGGGACTTCTGTGACCGGCCTGAAAAAAGGCGACGAGGTTTTTGGAGTAGTCAAAAATATGAAAGTGGGTGCTTCAGCCGAGTATGTCGCAGTAACCGCTTCATTGGTCTGGAAAAAGCCCTCCAGTATCAGCTTTACCCAGGCGGCATCTATTCCGGTAGCAGGCATTGCGGCAGTTACATCAATACAAAAAATGGGTAAAATCGACTCGCAGACTACCATCTTGATAAATGGGGCGACCGGAGGTTTCGGTATGTTTTTACTTCAATTGTTAAGACAACAGGGTGCTAATGTAACAGCAGTTTCAAGCCCAAAGGGATTAGCCTATGCAAAAGAATGGGGAGCAGATACGGTAATAGATTATACCAAAGAGAATGTGCTAACTGAGAAAGTTTCTTATGATATCGTTATTGATCTGTCGGGCAAAATGGGTTACAAAAATGCCAAACGCATCATGAATGCTAAGGCCATATTTCTAAACCCAACACCAAAGACGATTGAAATCCCTCTCTCATTTTTCGCCAACCTCTTCACTGCCAAAAAGCACATTGTAATACTTTCCAGCCCATCCACCAAATACACGGATGTTCTACTAAACGAGGTCGAGAATGGATTACAGATCGAAGTTAACAAAGCATTTCCATTTACCCAATACAGGGAAGCATACGACTATGCCGAACAGGGCGGATACATCGGAAAAGTTGCCGTAGAAATTAATTGAATTTGCGCAAAGTGGTGCCCGGCGATCTTTGCTTACTTCACAATTATTGAGATAAAACAAAATATCATGTTAACAAAAATAGACAATACAATTAAATATGGTAAGCAGCGTGACGGATTTGGAATACAAATTTTATATCCAGGGCTTATCCAGCCTGAATTGAAAGATACAGGATTTTCCACAATAGGTAGAATAGATCATGCCCGGATTACACCAGAGACGTTGATCCCAATGCATCCGCACAGGGAAGATGAGATTATCACCTACTTAAGAAGAGGCGAAGTCAAACATCCCGATTCTGAAAAGCATACAGACACCATCTCAAACCGCAGAGTGATGGTAATCAATGCCGGGGCAAACTTTTATCACGAAGAAAAAGTGTTAGAACATGGTGGTGTTTTAGAAGGATTAGAAATATTCATCAGGCCAGAAACCATGGGTCTGATTCCACAAGTTCAATTTCATCAATTAGCCGAAACTTACAGTAACAATCAATGGCGAAAAATAGTTGGAAAAGGCGACGATTACCCGCTGCAAATAAATAGCAATACAAGGTTAATGGATCTGCGATTAGAAAAAGATACAGAAATCATCCTACCCGAATCTCCAGCTGAAAATGCTGCCTTCCTGTTTTATGTATTTGACGGAAAAATAAACATCAATGGTACTATGTCGCTTGTCACTGGAGAAAGTGTGTTGGTTGAAATAGAAAACCCAACATTCCAAGCAACTGAAACTTCTGACATTGTACTGTTTATCACGCAAACAAACGCAGTCCATTTTGACGGTGGAATGTATAGTTGTAATCTCCAATAATAGTTAGCTTAATCAAAAACAGTATAGTGATTTGATACAAATTTCACTATATAAATCACAGCATCTTTGTATAGTAAATAATTAATAACGATTAAAAAATACTAAAATGAAAAAGAAAATAGTAATACTCGGTGCGACTGGAACTGTGGGTAATAAAATTTCAGAAAACCTTATCAATGAAGGTCATCATGTAATACTGATAGCTAGACATATTGAAAAGTTAGAAAGATATCGCAGTCTTGGTGCAGAAATAATTGCAGGAGACATCACCGATGTTGAAACGCTGACAAGTGCCTTTGCTAACGCCGATGGCGCCTTTATATTATTACCTGATAACGTAAAAGCCGAAAACACCAGAGCGTACCAACGGGATGTAACAAGCAGGTTAATAGAAGCCATCGAAAAGTCTGGCAGTAACAATCAATGGCGAAAAATAGTTGGAAAAGGCGACGATTACCCGCTGCAAATAAATAGCAATACAAGGTTAATGGATCTGCGATTAGAAAAAGATACAGAAATCATCCTACCCGAATCTCCAGCTGAAAATGCTGCCTTCCTGTTTTATGTATTTGACGGAAAAATAAACATCAATGGTACTATGTCGCTTGTCACTGGAGAAAGTGTGTTGGTTGAAATAGAAAACCCAACATTCCAAGCAACTGAAACTTCTGACATTGTACTGTTTATCACGCAAACAAACGCAGTCCATTTTGACGGTGGAATGTATAGTTGTAATCTCCAATAATAGTTAGCTTAATCAAAAACAGTATAGTGATTTGATACAAATTTCACTATATAAATCACAGCATCTTTGTATAGTAAATAATTAATAACGATTAAAAAATACTAAAATGAAAAAGAAAATAGTAATACTCGGTGCGACTGGAACTGTGGGTAATAAAATTTCAGAAAACCTTATCAATGAAGGTCATCATGTAATACTGATAGCTAGACATATTGAAAAGTTAGAAAGATATCGCAGTCTTGGTGCAGAAATAATTGCAGGAGACATCACCGATGTTGAAACGCTGACAAGTGCCTTTGCTAACGCCGATGGCGCCTTTATATTATTACCTGATAACGTAAAAGCCGAAAACACCAGAGCGTACCAACGGGATGTAACAAGCAGGTTAATAGAAGCCATCGAAAAGTCTGGCATTAAATACATTGTAAACATGAGTAGTGTAGGCTCTCATATGCACGAAGGAAATGGCATAATGGGTGGCACTGGTGAACAAGAAGTGAGGTTAAATCAATTACAGGATGTAAATGTGTTACATATCCGTTCTGCCTACTTCATGGAAAACTTTTTAAGAACCATCGGCTTGGTGAAATTAAAAGGAATTAACGGAACAGCAGCCGTTGGTGACCATGCTATCCCCATGGTGGCAACTCAGGATGTGGCTAAAGTGGCAGCGGCACATTTAGCAAACCTAAACTTCACAGGTAAAAGTGTGCATGCTGTAATGGGGCCAAGGGATTATACCTATAGAGAATTCACCAATATCGTTGGTAGCGCCATAGGGAATCCTGAATTACCTTACGTGCAAATTCCCGTAGAGCAGGCAAAACAGGTGTTCTTAGAGAATGGTTTTTCAGAAGATTTTGTGAATAATTTATTAGACATGGCGATTGCTATTAAAGCCGGAATGATGAATTATCAAAAAAGAGATCATTCAACTACAACCCCTACAACAGCAGAAGATTTTGTAGCTGAGGTTTACTTGCCACTCTACAATAAGCAATAAGCATATACCAAGAGTGCTCAAAGACATAGAGTAAGGTGGAATTAATTCCTTATCACATTAAAACAGTGATTTGATACAAGTTCCCTTTATTCTATAGAGACATCTTTGTAAGATAATAATGTAGCACTAAAATTAAAAATATCATGAAATTATTAGAAGAAATACAATTAGGAAGTCTAACATTAAAGAACAAAATGGCAATGTCTGCAATGACAAGAAGCCGTGCTGATAATAACGGTGTTGTAGGTGATATGACCGTTGAGTATTATACGCAAAGAGCCAGCGCAGGCCTGATATTTACCGAAGCCATCAGGATAAGCGATGAAGCAACCGGCAGCCCGCTTACACCCGGCATCTTCAGGAACGAACAGATTGAAGCCTGGAAAAAGGTTACTAAGGCTGTACACGATCATGGAGGCATAATTATCGCACAGCTCTGGCATACAGGCCGTGTAGGGCATTCTATTGACAGAAATGGCAAATTACCGCTTGCTCCCTCCAAGGTTGCTATACAAGGGATGCAACATTTTACATCGCAAGGTTTAAAAAATTACGAAACGCCTCAGGAAATTAACATTGCGGAGATAGAGCAAACTATAAAAGATTATGGGCAGGCTGCTAAAAATGCCATCGAAGCCGGTTTTGATGGGGTTGAACTTCATGCTGCAAATGGTTACCTGCCAAGTCAGTTTTTGGCAGAGAGTTCAAATCAAAGAACAGATAAGTACGGTGGCAGCATCCCTAATAAGACACGTTTTGTTATTGAAGTCATGCAGGAACTGATCAATGCCGTAGGTGGGGAAAAAGTTGGAATTAAGATTTCACCTTTCCATCCTTATGGTGATATGATTTTAGATAATCCCTTAGGCACTTACACTCACCTGATTGACGAACTCAACAAATTAGATTTTGCCTACGTCGAGTTAATGAGGCGGAGCCCTTATTTCCCTTCTCCTTCCCACTATCCGGCAAATGATGAGATCGAATTATTTGGCAGTATGATCCAGCAAACGGTCATTGCAAACGCAGGCTACGATAGAGCCTCGGCAGAAGCAGAACTTGAAAATGGTGTAGCTGGACTAGTTTCCTTCGGCTCGCTGTTTCTGGCAAATCCCGATCTGCCAAAACGGTTTGAAAAAAACACTGCACTTAACGAACCGGACAGGGCAACTATGTTTGGTGGCGCAGAACAAGGCTACACAGATTATCCATTTCTCAAAGAATAGGTAGCATGCTGAGCCCTCAAAAACAAATCATCATTTAAACCGATACGATATGGCAAATAACGTAAAACAAATAATTAAAAGTCAGGGAAGCCATCTCTCCGTAGTTGGCGACACCTATCGCATTATTATCCCGGGAAAACAAACCAATGGTGAATTCGCAATTATCGATATGCTGAGCTAACTTTCTGCTGTTTGTTTACCCCGTAGTGACCAAACCTTGGGGTTTAAGTTCTTTGAGTCAATGATACTTATAAAACTATGGATGTCGCCACCTTTCAGAATGGTTACAATATCTCCCTTTTTAGCAGTACTTTTCCCTTCTTCGGTTGGAAAATTCAACTTTTCCGTCCACGACATAAAATGATTCGTGGATAGTTGCATGTGCGTGCAAGCCCAAACCGCCACCCGGATGTATTAGCATATCAGTAATAGCCATTTACAGCATGCCGAAAATTTTTGATAAAAGGCTTGGTAATGCTACATTAGCTTCCAGAGAGCGTAAATTTTGATAGCGGGAATATGGCAGAACTGTATTTCCGTTTTTCATTTAAAAGCTCCTGCTCTTTTGTTAAAATGAACTATTTTATTATTTATTCCGAATGAATAATAGCTCAGCAGACATTTACCGGCGAAGGATCGATCGGGTGATCGACCACCTCAACAATAACCTGCACAGGTCAGTATCTCTTGAAGAATTAGCTTCCGTCGCCTTCTTTTCGCCTTTCCATTTTCACCGCATATTTGTTGCGATGATGGGCGAAACGGTTAAAGCATTCACTAGCAGGATGCGTAACGAAAAAGCTGCGCGTCTGCTTAAATTTTCAAAAAAACCAATCGCGGAAATCGCAATTGAATGCGGTTTTTCTTCCAGTACGACATTGTCACGCTTGTTTAAACAATACTTCGAGGTTTCGCCCAGCGGATACCGGAAAGGCGAAAAAATAAAAAACAGCAAGATTTGCAAAGATTTACAGCCAATAATTGAATATCATTGTGAATGGAAGCAGCAAGAACCGGAACAGCTTTTTCCTGTTGAGATCAAGCAGCTGAAGGAAAGAAGGATTGCATATATCAGGGTGAGCGATGCATTTAGGGAAGGCGTAGTTATTTCGGCATTTGCAAAACTTGTTAGCTGGGCAAAGCAACAAAACCTTTATGAATCGGAGACCATTTTTGGTATGTCAAAAGATGATCCGGAAGTAACACCAAAAGAGAAATATAGGTATGAGGCCTGCATTACCCTACCTGAAAATTTCAAGATGAACTCAGGTAGTCCCGTTCAACATACAGTTCTGCCGGCTTGTAAATATGCATTTATCAGGGTATCCGGCGATATCAATCTGGTTGCGAAGGGGATAAATTATCTTTTTGATAATTGGCTGATTAATAGCAATTATGAATGTGAAACGCAACCGGGAATAGAGGTGTTTTTAGATAAGGAAAATATATGTAACTGGAGTCATTTCGATTTGGATATTGGCATTCCCGTTAAAGCAATAAAAAAATTAAAGGCAAAATGATAATCAAAGCAGAAAAAACAGGGTTACTTACTTTACTGTTGCTTGCAGCCTTTCTGTCAGGTTTTACGGTGAACAAAATGATTAGCAACAATAAAAAAAAAATGAAAAAAGTAACCGGTATCGGGGGTATCTTCTTTAAATGTAAAGACCCGAAAGCAATCAATGCATGGTATAAATTACACTTGGGTTTCGATACAACCCCTTACGGGACGAGTTTTAAGTGGCGGGATGCTGAGGATAGCACAAAAGAGGGCCTCACGCAATGGAACCCGTTCCCGCAGGACACAAAATATTTCGCGCCGTCGGAAAAAGACTTTATGATTAATTACAGGGTTGAGAATCTGGAAGAACTGGTTGAAGCGCTAAAGAAGGAAAATGTAACCATTGTCGATAAAATAGAAAGTTTCGATTACGGTAAATTCGTCCATATTTTAGATCCCGAAGGAAACAAAATCCAGCTTTGGGAGCCTAAAGATTGATTCACAGATTTTGATTAACACCAAAACAACAGAGATAAACCTGAGCATGCATGATTCTTGTTTATCATAAGAAACCTAATTTTTTCATTTTTACTGTTATTTATTGGTTGTTAGGTGTAGCATAAAAATGTTATTTAAAAGGTCTATCTTATTAGCAGTTTCAAATGTGACGTCCCTATAATATTTATATTGATTTCCTTTTTGAAAACCCTGGCGTTATAAAAAGACAACATCAATAACTTAACGGAATTACCAATTAATTGGCCCCACCTAACCAGTATCTAATCACTGGTAAGTATTTTGAGAACAAACCATTTGTAATAAAATTATTTTGAGTGAGGTCGGGTCAATTAACACCGGTTTATCCAATAAATTGAATCCACTATTACGAAATAGAAAAGGCTCCGGGTTTTCGAGAATCCTATTTAATTAATTACTTTATAAATGTTTTCAGATATTCATCCCCGGAAGTCCATTTTATCTCGCCATAATGTTGATTATCCAGCATTGGATGTTGCGTAGTGAACATCGAGTACATGTATTGTGATTGTTGCCATTTGGCATACAACTCCTGCTCACCGGAAGGATTTTCTGACCTCTGTTTTTTTATGTTTGCTGAAAATTCATTCAAGTCCGACAACTTTTGCAAGTTAAAATCCTGTCCACTAATCGCCTTAACACTATCTTTCAACATTTTCGGACTGATTTGAAAACTTGCGATATGTAAATCTCTTGGACTCTCATCCTGCAAAGCTACCAAAGCAGTAAATGCTGCTGTGTTTTCCATTGTTGTGAAATCCAGTTTCCAGTCCGCTTTATCACCCCAATAGGCAATAGATCTATTTTTAAGGTTTAAAATCGGGGTATTGTATTTCAGTATATCAGCAAAGGCGCCGTTAAAAATGGAAGTGGCCTGGATGTCAATTTCATCGATATAATTTTTAAAAGCTCTCCGAAGATCAAAGTTTCTGTTTTCTCCCGGTGTTAATGGCTGGTAATCCGTACAAAAATCAGAAGGAATAAATCGCTTTACTCCAGCAGCAATAGCACCATCCAGAAGTGCGCTCTGCGTATCAATGATCACCTCAGCAAGTCCAGCTAGGGCAGAAACGACGCAATCTATCCCCTCACAGGCTTTTGCGATTTCAGCATTCTTATTAAAATCTACTCCAATCACCATGGCACCTGCTTGCGCAAGCGATTCTTTCTTTCCTGCATCACTTTCTTTTCTTACCAGGGCAATGACATTAGCCCCCTGTTCAGTCAAAGCTTTACAAATCATTGACCCCAGATGACCAGTAGCACCTGCTACCAAAATATTTTTATTCATAGTAATTTGTTTATGATTTTAAAAAATTATAAATGGCTTCGACTACCTGCTCCGGCGTTTCTTCAAACATATAATGGCCGCCAGAAGAAAGAGCCACTAAATGGCTGTTTTGGCAAACATAAGGCATCGACATCTGCATAAACTGATGACTGACATTGCTACCAATTCCTAAAACTGGCATTTGAAGTTGCTGATAGTTTTTCGAATCTTCGATATCCTGGCCAAATGCCTGATACCATGCATTGGAAGCCCTGATACTCCCTGCATCGTTATAAGCTTCAGCATAAATACTGCGCTCCTTTTCAGTCATTTTGGTTTCGTCAATCATTACGTAATCAAAAACATAATCTATCAGAAACCGGAAACGCCCTTCCAGAATTTTTTCAGGTAAACCCTTCACTTGATTAAAACCCATCCACCAGGCATAAGGCATATTGGCATCCATTTTTTCACCAAAAGTTCCGGGTGCAGGTAACAGTGGCATCTTGAGCATGCCCTCGTTAGGATGCAACCCGTCTGCTATAACCAGTTTATCAACAACTTCCGGGTGATTGAAAGCCAGGCTCATTGCAACCATTCCACCAATATCATGACCAATTATAGTTACTTTTTTTAAACCAAGCGAATGTATTAATTGATTAATGTCTTGCGCCATTGTCTTTTTATCATAACCGCTTTCAGGCTTATCAGAAGTACCCATCCCCCTAATATCCACAACAATAACCCGATGCGTATTTGAAAATTCTAAAGCAATGTTTCGGTAAGAATACCAGGTCTGGGGCCATCCCGGCAGACAGATTATCGCTTCACCGGAGCCCCCATCTACGTAATGCAATCGGACTCCATTAACCTCTGCATAATGATTGCTAAATCCCCGAAAATCCTGAATGAGCTCGTCATCTGAAAATTTTTGCTGTGCTGTTCCACTAGATATTGTCATTTGATTTCTGTTTAAATTGAATAAATCAAATGTACGGCAATGAAACAATGGCAAAACTACCAAAAGGTAGAAAATGACTTACCTTATGTTTTTTCTGATACGGCTCAATGCATTGGGTGTGATACCCAGGATAGCAGCAAGTTGCTTTACCGGAATTTTTTGTCCCAGCTCTCCGTTTGTAAGAAACTTAAGATAGCGTTCTTCTGCAGTCAAGGTCTGGAAATTCAATAACTGATCGACCATTCTGGCGGTTGTAGCCTCCCAGATCTTACGCCCGAATTCTTCCCAACTGCTTAGGTGGGCATAGAGAAAGTCCATATCTTTCTTATCGATAACGATCAGTTTCGTTTCCTCGATGGCTTCAATGTTGAACCGGGTAGGTTTTTGCGGATGAAGGCTGGATATTTCAGTAAAAAACTCATCTTTAAAACAAACCCAAGTCGTATTTTCCTGTTCACCCGACGCATCGTAAAACCGAAGTCCGCCAGATACGATAAAGTAATACTGATTGGCAACCTGACCGCATTTTAATAAAAGCTTGCCCTTCGGTACTACTTTTTGCCTGCATTTTGATTGGACCAATTGCAAATCCTGTTCATCGATGGCAACCACACCCTTAACAAATCTCACAAACTTTTCAATGCCCATTGAGTATCCAGTATCAAAGCTAATATTAAGCCAAACAAAATTACTAAACTAAAAATTAAAGCGACATATTTCAAACGCAAAGTCTTTTAAAAATCTTAAGATCTATGTCATTTGTTTATTTATCATTTCAGCTTTTAGATGAATGTTATGTGATATGACAATTATGAATATGAATGCTTAAAGTCATCGCATCTATTGATTATAGACAAAATGCCTGCTCAGAGATGACGAGATATACAGCATGTAATAAAGATTACAAAAATTTCTTGATAACTAGTCTTGTTAACGAACTTAATAATCCTATTTGTACATATAAAACAGATATCAAGATAGGGCTGCTTTGGAGTGAACGATAATTGATAGATACCTAATTAAGCTTTTTCACTATCCGCTCTAAACTAAGTCCCTGCACGATAATCGAGAACAAAACCACTATGTAGGTCACGCAAACAATCAAATTTCTTTCCATTCCGACTGTTAATGATAATGCTAAGGCAATTGATATCCCGCCCCGTAAGCCGCCCCAGGTCATAATAAGAAATGTCTTTTTTGGAAATTCGTATTCCAGCCTAAAAAGGTATGACGGAGTAATCAATGATATAAAACGACTGAGAATTACGATAATAATTGAAACTAAACCTACATATAGAAACGATATCTCAAAAGGTATGATAAGAAGTTCCAACCCAATAACTACAAATAGAATTGCATTGAAAATCTCATCTACCATTTCCCAGAATTTATGAACATAGTCACTTGTCTGCTCTGACATGGCCTCCAAAGCTCCTTTATTGCCAATAAATAAACCCGCTATCACCATAGCCAGGGGCCCAGAAAAGTGAAATAAAGGAGCCAGGGAAATTCCACCCATAACCATAGCCAGGGTTATTAAAACTTCAGTCTGATAATGGTCTATTTTTTTGAGCATAAGAAACCCTATATAACCTAGTGCTAACCCTAATACGATGCCACCTACAATTTCTTCAGTCAAAAGTACCAATATATCAGAGGTAGATACTTCAGAGAAGCCTTTATTTGCAACACTAAAAAGGGTTAAAAAGACAACCACGCCTACACCATCATTAAATAAAGATTCACCAGTTATCTTGGTTTCAATAGATTCTGAAATGCCTGCCTTTTTTAAAATTGATAAAACCGCAATTGGATCAGTTGGAGAAATAAGCGCACCAAAAAGTAAGCAATAAATAAATTCAACTGGCTGATATAAAAACGGCAGCAACAAATAGATTCCAGTAGCGACTAAAAAAGTAGAAATCAATATTCCTACGGTAGCATAGGTCAGAATCGGCCATTTTGCTTTACGAAGCTTTTTCACATCAGTGTGCAATGCTCCGGCAAACAATAAAAACCCAAGCATAAAATCGAGCAGGAAGCCTGAAAAATCAATTTGGGCCATCATATCTTTTACAAAACTTCCTAGTGAAGATGAAGCTCCCACAACTAAAAGTACTAGTGACAACAGTAAAGACAATACCATAATTCCTATTGTTGAAGGTAGCTTAAGGTATCGAATATTAATGAAAGCCAAGCCTGCAGATAATGCAATGATGAGAGATATTAATTGTATTCCATCCATAATAAATTTATTTGAAAAAGGTACACTCAACGAAAAACACTGTATTTAGGCTATTCTTGGTAAAAGTACTATTTCTGTTCAGACATTCAATCAGTGCTCAAACAAATGGGACGCAAGTCTTTTATCGTGTCCATAAATGTCCTTTCTAAAATTCAGTTTACCTGATGAATCTATCCAGGAAGTAAAATACGTTATATATACTGGCACAGGACTATCCAAATTGACCCATAGTTCTAAATTCGAAGACATTGCGTCTTTTATTTTTTTTGAAGTCCATTCTTTCTTTTGGAAGAGAAGATTTGCAGCGAATGCAGAGGGATCTTCTACTCGGATGCAGCCATGGCTAAACGCTCTGGTTGTTCGCTGGAATAATTGTTTGGATGGGGTGTCATGTAAATAGATACTGTATTTGTTGGGGAAAATAAATTTAACTCTTCCAAGCGCATTGCTGGGTCCAGGTTTTTGTCGAATAATTGGTAATCCATTTCGCTGGCCACGAAGCTCCATGTTGTGGTCGATCAAATAGTTTGGATTGCTTTCTAATCCGGGAAGCACTTCATTCTTAACAATGCTTTGTGGTAGGTTCCAGTAAGGACTAAACACAACATGCTTGATCTGATCTGAAAAGATTACTGTTCTGGTTGCTGCTTTGCCTACTACCACATCCATGCTTAGTATATCCTTATTCCCTTCATACACGTGTAACCTAAACTCTGGTATATTTACGACAACTCTTTTGCGTGCTTCATATTTAGGCATCCAACGCATCCTTTCCATGTTAATCAGCATTTGTTCTATTTTTTTTTGAATAGGCATATTTAGCGCTTCCAGAAAATTAGGTCCTATGATCCCATCCATGGTCAATCCATGCCGGACTTGAAAGCCTTTTACAGCATTTAACAATTGATTTGTATAGATCTCTGTCGTATCCCCTATTGTCAGATCGCCAAGTAGTAACAATCTGTTTTTTATAGCCTTAACACTTTTGGAAGTATCCCCTTGTTTTATATTTTTCCCTTCCAACAGCGAAATATTTGTCCATTTTTCTTGTGGAATGCATTTTAACCGCAGTACATGATCCCTCATGGCTTTGTATTCTTCACTAATAGGTAACCAGGAATCGAGGATTAAGTCTTTGGATAAAACAAGTTCATTCAAAAGTCTAGCTACTTCAATTTTTTTTCTAGGGATATGCCATTGAAATTTTTCAGGATCAACTTTACCTGCATAGGCTCGCTTTATAAAATGTATAAAAAAAACAGTGAGTTTTAGTTCAAGTTGTTCATAAGTTTTGAGGGAATCGATGCTCATTCCCTCACTTTGTAGTAGCTCAAGTTGAGAAGCGAGGTGTACATTTTTGAAGGAGGAATCTGCCGAGTATAACCGGTATTGATCGTACAAATTCAAAAAGATCTGCGCATGTTCTGAAAGACCATCTTCGGTTATCCATGCGTTCTGGTAGTCGCGTGTTTTGTAAAACTGCCTGATCTGATCCGCAACGACAGGTCCAAACGGATTTTTTTTGATAAACTCCTCTACATGAACACTGTCAGTGTGAAAAGCGGTAACCAAAATTGAATCTTTCAAATGATGCGCTTTTTTGTTTATGGAATCTGCTTCTGCAGTTTTAAATAAAGAGCAGAAAACCAGAAGAGGAAAAATAAAAAGAAGTACTTTTTTCATAACAATATGATCTCACAACAACACTGCCAAGAAGTACATCTCCAAATCCGTATTTAAATAAACAGCTTCTTTGTTTACATGAAGAAAACCTTTAGGCAGAATAGATGTTATAGAAGTGGTAAATGCCGTAGAGAAGACATACATTTTGTTGAACGCGACTGAGCTGTTTATCAATCGCACATGAAACAATCTATTGAAGCTCCTCACAATAAGCTGAATGAACTTAAAGCCACTTCAATATGTGGGAACGATATCAGTTCTTCATGCTTGTATGTAGCGGCGCTGACCATTACCTACGCTGGCCAGTATGCATGGATTTCACTGCTGATCGTTGGACTGGTACTATTTCTTTTTAGAAAGATATACGGAGAAGTCGTCGGTGCACTACCCTTGAATGGAGGCGCATATAATGTACTCTTAAACACAACTTCTAAACAGACAGCATCTTTTGCAGCGTGCCTTACTATACTATCCTACATGGCAACCGCTGTCATTTCAGCATATGAAGGTATGTTTTACTTTCATGATATTGTACATGGACTTCCGCTAATTCCGGCAACAATACTGTTGCTGCTAATCTTCATAATGCTTGCTGTAATTGGGATCGGGGAGTCTGCCATAGTTGCAGTGTTTATTTTCATTACTCACCTGGCCACGCTTAGCTTGCTGGTATTGGCTTGCTGCTGGTTTCTGTTTAATCATGGGCTGGATGTTTTTCTCAGGAACTGGCACCTTCCTGTACGTTCAGGTAGCATCATAGCTGCGCTGTTCTTTGGTTTTTCAGCGGCTATGCTTGGTATTTCTGGTTTTGAGAGTTCTGCAAATTTTGTGGAAGAGCAAAAGCCTGGCGTATTTCCCAAGACCTTAAGAAATATGTGGCGGGTGGTCAGCTTTTTTAATCCGGTAATTGCGCTGCTGGCATTGAGTATCATTCCTTTGGGTATCATTGATGGTCATAAAGAATCTTTGTTGTCATTTATGGGCCAAACATCTGGAGGCAGTTGGTTGAGTTACCTGATTTCCGTTGATGCAGTACTGGTGTTGAGTGGTGCGGTGCTCACTTCCTATGTTGGGGTAACTGGACTTGCAGAGCGAATTGCCCTGGACAGGATCTTACCCAATTTCTTTCTGGTAAAGAACCGTCGTGGCGTCAATTATAGAATCGTTATCGGCTTTTTTATTCTTTGCGTTTCGATACTGCTGGTTACGCGGGGAAACCTGGTGAATCTGGCAGGTGTATATACATTTTCGTTCCTGACTGTTATGGCGCTGTTTGGTATAGGCAACCTGATGTTAAAAATTAAACGGAACAGACTGCCCCGTATGGAGAAAGCTACCGTACTCTCGGTGGTGGTCGCAATTTCATTTATCATTGCCGCCTTTCTTGGTAATATGCGGCTTAACCCTGATGCATTCTATGTGTTCATTAAATATCTTGGTCCATCAATGTTATTTATCCTGGTGATGCTCAATAGGGCAAAGCTGATCAAATGGATATTGTATTCCTTAACTCACATAGGGAAACCTTTGAAAAGGTTTATACTAACTAATATGAGGTTGCATCGTGGCCTGGTAAAGATAAATTCACAAGAACTGGTTTTCTTCACACGTGGGGATAACGTTTCTATACTCAACAGGGTCATGATTTATGTGGAGGAAAATGAAGCGACCAAGAAGATCAAAATTGTCCATATATCCAATGCGGAAAGCAATAACCAAAATCTAAAAAAAGATATTGAAGTGCTGGACAGGGCCTATCCTGATATAGATATCGATTTTGTAGAAATCGAGGGAGAGTTCGGGCCTGATATTGTCGAGGAATTATCGAGCAAATGGGCGATTCCTAAGAATTTCATGTTCATTGGTGCCCCTGGTGATAAATTCCCCTACCACGTTTCAGAACTTGGCGGTGTCAGGCTGATCATGTAAAACTTATAATTCAGATACTATGGATATCAATCATGCCTATCAATTGATCGTGGACAAGCTCAGCCTCTGGGCAAAGGAACTCATTAAACTGCTGCCAAATATCGCACTCGCTGCAATCATACTCGTTTTTGGTTTTTTTCTGGCAAAATCAGTCAGGAACCTCCTGAAAAAGCTATTGAGAAAATTTATCCATAACGAGACCCTGGAGAACCTGTTCAGCTCGATTATTTATATTTTTTTTTTAGGCATCATAATTTTCATTGCCTTAAGCGTGTTGCAGCTAGATAAAGCAGTTACCTCCATCCTGGCGGGAGCTGGAATACTGGGTCTAGCATTAGCCTTTGCCTTCCAGGATATCGCAGCCAATTTTATTTCGGGAATATTTCTCTCGATTAGAAGACCATTGTTTGTTGGAGACATTGTAAAGATCAAGGACTACATGGGCAAGGTGGAAGAAATCAACCTCCGGGATACTGTCATCCGTACCTATCAGGGACAGATGGTGATCATACCAAACAAGGACGTCTTTCAGAACCCGATAGAAAACTATACGCTACTGGGTAAGCGACGAATTGATTTAAAAGTGGGAATTTCCTATGGCGAAGATTTGGAAAGAGTAAAAGCAATTACCCTAGAGGCTGTCAAAGATATTGAAGGACTGACCAACGACGATGAGGTTACCATGTTTTACACAGAGTTTGGGGACAGTTCTATTAATTATGTGATCAGGCTCTGGATTAGCATCTCTGAACAGATAAATTTTCTTGAGGTGCAGAGTCAGTGTATCATACGTATTAAAAAGGCGTACGATAAGCACAATATCATGATACCGTTTCCAATAAGGACGCTTGATTTTGGTATTAAAGGGGGAGTTGCGTTTAATGAAATGACAGAATCCAGAAACGATAAAAATGACCACTAGATTAATGGATCAATTATGGGATATCAACCAATAGAAAATTACGGAATTATAGGCGACCTGAATACAGTTGCGCTTATTGGGCTTGATGGCGCAATAGACTATATGTGCTTTCCGAATTTTGATTCACCAAGCATATTTGCTGCACTTTTAGATGATAAAAATGGAGGGAATTTTAAGATTAGCCCGCTTTTTCAAAATCCAAGATCAAAGCAAATGTATTTACCTGATACCAATGTACTGGTAACGCGCTTTCTTGATGAAGAAGGTGTGGCTGAAGTTACAGATTTTATGCCTGTTCAGGAATTGTCCAAGGGCAAGGAGCTCATTAGAAGAGTGACCACCATCCGTGGTAAAGTTAGTTACCAGATGAAATGCAGCCCCAGGTTCAGTTATGGCAGAGATTTGCATACCGTGGAACGTATTTCTGATACAGAGGTAATATTTAGAAGTAAAACGAAAGAAAACCAGCCTCAGACCCTATTACGCCTTACAAGCTCTATTGCGCTTACGATTCAGAAAAATGATGTCATGGCCAACTTCAATCTCAATCCAGGAGAGATTGCAGATTTTGTATTTGAGCATATTGATGAAGAATATCCGGAAAAAAGGGACTTTGAAGCATTCATTACTAAAAGTCTCTTTGAAACTGTAAATTATTGGAAGAGTTGGGCGGAACAGTCTACCTATTCTGGAAGGTGGCGTGATATGGTAAACCGATCTGCATTGGTTTTGAAACTATTGACATCGTATAAGTATGGATCCATGATCGCTGCTGCTACCTTTAGTTTACCGGAGAGCATTGGGGGAGCACGCAATTTCGATTACCGGTTTACCTGGATCAGGGACACCTCTTTTTCGATGTATGCGTTGACACGAATGGGCTATACCAAAGAAGCCGGAGCATTTATGAATTGGGTAGAAAATCTTTGTGAAGATATAAAAGGTGAAAACCGTTTGGGAATAATGTATGCCATTAACGGAGCAACTCAGTTGAAAGAGAAAATCCTTACCAATTTTGAGGGGTATAAAAAATCATCCCCTGTAAGAATAGGTAATGATGCTTACGGACAGTTGCAATTAGATATTTATGGAGAGCTTATGGATGCGGTATACCTTTTTAATAAATACGGTGAACCTATATCCTATGATTTGTGGAAAAACCTGGAAAAGCAGGTGAACTGGCTTGCGGAGAACTGGAACCAGCCTGATGAAGGAATTTGGGAGGTGAGAGGTGGCAAACAAAACTTTCTTTATTCACGCCTGATGAGCTGGGTAGCACTTGACCGGGGGATCAAAATTGCGGAAGCAAGGTCGTTCCCGCTTAATCCCCGCTGGCTGGCGGAAAGAAATAATATTTTTAATGTCATCTATGCTGACTTTTGGGATGAAGAAAAACAGGCTTTTATGCAATCCCCGGGATCAGGCACGGTGGATGCTTCTGCATTACTTATGCCACTGGTTCGTTTCATTAGCCCTAAAGATCCACGGTGGTTGTCAACTTTGAAAAAAATAGAGGATGAACTGGTTTCAGATGCCCTAGTTTATCGCTATAGCCAGGATGCTGCACCAGACGGATTTATAAGCCGCGAGGGAACCTTTTCCATGTGCAGTTTCTGGTACGTAGAATGCCTTTCTAAATCCGGACAACTGGATAAGGCCAGGCTTTATTTTGAAAAGATGCTGGGTTACTCAAATCACCTGGGCTTATATGCCGAACAACTTGGGTTTAAGGGAGAACATCTTGGGAATTTCCCGCAGGC
This sequence comes from Pedobacter endophyticus, assembly GCF_015679185.1. Classification (NCBI taxonomy): domain Bacteria; kingdom Pseudomonadati; phylum Bacteroidota; class Sphingobacteriia; order Sphingobacteriales; family Sphingobacteriaceae; genus Pedobacter; species Pedobacter endophyticus. The sequence continues at coordinate 3,994,373 of NZ_CP064939.1, read as the reverse complement.
GTTCACCCACCTGGGCCTGATCAGTGCTGCGTACAACCTCGATAAGCAGCTCAATAACAGTAGAAATAAAAGTACAGATAACGACAATGATTAACCGTCACTAATGTTTAACGATGCAAAAATCTGATGATTACGCAGCTCAAGAGCGCGGTTTTAAATACAAAGTATGGATAACAGGTGGCATATTGTCATTTATTTTAATCACTTTGCTGTTATTCAAAACGCTTTTCAGCGTCTTATTACTGGCATTGGCGGGAATTCTGATGTCCATCTATTTTCACGGCGGTGCGGGACGGCTTAAAACCTGGTTCCATTTACCTTATAAAGCGGCCTTGGCATTTTCTGTGCTTTTAAATATAGTCCTACTTACAGGTTTTTTCTGGTTTGTTGGCGCAAGGCTTCAGCAACAAGTCGCAGAATTATCCGAAACTTTACCAAAAACTATCGGTAATGCGAAAGAATGGCTGGGCCACTATCCCCTGGGTGCCAAAGTTCTGGACTATTTAAACGCCTCGGGAGACTCGGAAAAGACTTTTTCGGTCGCCAGACAATTTCTATCTTCTTCATTTGGAATTTTGAGTGACTTGTATATTATTCTATTATTGGGTGCTTTTTTTACCGCAAGTCCATCAATGTATAAACGTGGAGTGATTAGTTTGTTGCCGGAAAAGGCTAAGGAACAAGGCAAAAACTTATTGGATGAAATTCATAAGGTTTTAAAAGGCTGGATCAAAGGACAGCTTTTTGGGTTTATGTTTATCGCAGTGCTTACTGGCGTGGGATTGTGGATAATGGATATGCCACTCATTCTCACCCTGGCATTGTTTGCAGGGCTGCTGAATTTTATCCCAAACTTTGGCCCGATCATCGCAATGGTTCCTGCCTCGCTTCTTGCATTGATGCAAGGCCCCACGACAGCTTTAATCGTTGTGGGTCTTTATACCGCGATACAGGTTGTTCAAAGTGCAGTAACACAACCATTGATCCAAAAAAAGATGATCAACATGCCGCCTGCATTAGTGATTTTTGGACAGGTAGCAATGGGTATAGTAGGTGGTTTTTGGGGAGTATTACTGGCCACTCCGGTTGTGGCTATAGTGTTGACTACAATCAATAAGCTATATGTGGAACGTCAGGAGAAGAATTTAGCTAATTCTATTCAAAAACGTGATAATTAAGGCATTTGATCATGTAAAATACCAATTAACTAATTTCATTAATCTAATTTTTTTTTGGAATGAAAAATCAAGAAAACAAAATGGACAATCGCAATTACGGACAGTTTGCGCTAATGCTTGCTATATCCTTCGTCATTATGTATACGATAATGTTTTTAAATGTATTTGAATTAAGCCATATATATATAAGCCTGAACCGACTCTATATGACCCTTTTGATGGTTTCTCCTATGGCACTGTTAATGATGTTCATGATGAGGAACATGTACGGGAATAAGAAACTTAATATTCTGATTACTGCAATCGCTTCAGTGGTGTTTGTGCTGGCATTCGCTGGTCTGCGCACACAATCTGCCGTTGGGGATGTTCAGTATATGAGAGGCATGATTCCGCACCACTCTTCGGCAATATTGACCAGTACCAATGCTAAGATAAAGGATCCTGAAGTACGCAAACTTGCGGATGACATCATTAAGGCGCAAAAAAAAGAAATTGCCCAAATGAAAACTATGTTACAAAGGCTGGAGAAATAGCTGTAAAAAAGGACTTCTATAACAATCAGGGTTATAAGTAAATAAGGCAGTCAGCTCATTTCTGCTGTCCATGCAGATTATAAACGAAACGGATATGAAAAAACAAAGTCAAACAAAAACAGTAGTGGTAACCGGGGCTAGCTCGGGAATCGGACAAGGGGTCGCCGTTGCTTTCGGTGAACAGGGGGCAAACGTGGTCGTAAATTATCATCAAGATGAACAAGGGGCAAGCCGGACAGTCCGTATGATTGAAAAAAAAGGTGGTAAAGGTGCTAGTTTAAAAGCCGATGTAAGCAAGGAGAGCGAGGTGATTGAGATGTACAAGAAAATGGAAGAGCTATATGGTGGACTGGACATTTTAATTAATAATGCAGGTATACAGATGGACAGTTCATTTGCTGAAATGACCTTAGACCAATGGAATACGGTGATCAATGTTAACCTGACCGGACAGTTTTTATGCGCAAGGGAAGCTATTAGATATTTTGAGAAGAAAAAATCTGTCATTGACAGTTCAGCGTGCATAGGGAACATAATTTTTATGAGTTCTGTCCATGATGTGATTCCCTGGGCAGGCCATGTTAATTACGCATCCTCAAAAGGAGGAATTGATATGCTAATGAAATCTCTTGCTCTTGAGGTAGCACCAAAAAAAATACGTGTAAACTGTATCTCACCGGGTGCAATTGCTACAGATATCAATAAAGAAGTTTGGGACAATGAAGAAAGTAAAAAAGCGTTGCTTAAACTCATTCCCTACCAGCGGATTGGAATGCCGGACGATGTTGCCAGGGTTGCAACATGGTTGGCCTCAGACGATAGCGACTACATTACTGGTACAACAATATACGTAGATGGAGGAATGACATTGTATCCCGGTTTTGTGAACAATGGCTGATTTTGAATTATATAGATATTATACTAAAACCAAAACCATCTGCTGGCTGTTGTATATCAAAGGATTTCTAAAGGGTTGTGGTTATTCTTAAATTAACATCTAAACTTCACCTTGAAATCTGTCATATGAAAACATCCAAGTCTTTCCTTTTAATTCTTAGCATACTATTTACACTTGTATCGTGTTCGACTACTCTTAATTTCCTCAATTCATCTGTTGTTCCGGCGGCTAAGGGAGCGGTAAAGATAAGTAAGGATGATAATAGCAACTACGCTATACATGTAAAAATCACTAACCTTGCCGAGCCAGAGCGGCTTCAACCAAAAAAGGAATTATATGTAGTATGGCTGGTTACAAAGAATAAGGTAACCAAGAATATAGGAAGGCTGAACAGCAGCAGTGGGTTTTTCTCCAGCGAATTAGAAGGAGAGCTGAATACTGTAAGTTCCTTTAAGCCTGATTATTTGTTTGTTACTGCAGAAAACAGTGCTGACATTCAGTATCCGGTTGGGACAGTTGTATTAACCACCAAAACCAACTAAATGGATGAACCTATCAATAATACAAATTTGCATTATATCTCAGGACTTTTTTCGGATAAGCATAGTGCTGAAAACGCGTATAACTACCTTTTAAAGAAAGGGTATGTATCTGAGGAAATTAACGTGGCGATGGCAAGTACCACCAAAGATAAGCTTTACAGCATTTCTCAGAAAAGCGGTGAGGTTGATGCTGAGAACGAGTTCAATGCTCCTCTGGAAGGGGGAATAATGGGTGGAATCATGGGAGGTGTTGCTTTTGCAATCGGCGCTCTGGGAAGTAATCTGGGAATACGTGGACTCAACCTTGTAATGATAGGTCCGGTTGCCTCTGGAGTTATTGGCAGCAGTCTTGGAGCCATTGCCGGAGGGCTGATTGGACGTATCCTATCTTCCGATGAGCCGGGCAAGGATTCTGCCCTATTTTCAGAAGGGTTGAAAAATGGAAAAATATTACTGGTATTTATACCACATAATCAAGAAGATGCTTCAGATATCTATAATCATTGGGTAAATCTGGAGGGTATGGTAACTAACAATAATCAAAATTGGATAACATGAGCAGTGAAAAAAAACATTTTAACCCGTTCTTTCTATGGGTAACAGCAGGATTGTCAATTCTGGTTATTGGAGCTTACTTTCTGAAAGTATGGCCTTTTAGAACAGTCGAAACTATGGAGCTCCATCGTCCTGCGGTGAATCTATTGCTAAAGCGGGAAAATAACCCCACGGTCAAAGAATATATTGATTACGTTCAGGATGATCCCGAGAAAATGAGTCTTAATCATGAATTTTCAAACAAGGCTTTACTCAAGCTTTCTGCGGCGATAAAGTCAATGTCAAGTGCCGCCGGATATAGGTTAGTTAATGACCTTGCCGCTGCGGATGCTTATGCAAATCAAATTACTGTAGATCCATTAGCAGTTACACATGCGGACGATATTATCAAGTCCGCAGATATTTTGACCGAAGCATTGACTTCTCTTCAACAAAAGAAATATCCTTCATTGTCAGATGAATCTGGGAAATTGCATAAATCTGCAGATGACATTGACCCAGAAGTGCAGACGCTTGACCAAAGAAAGAAAGTAAAAGCATTTTTTACGAAAGCCGCGGCACTGCTTGAAAAAATGAACTAACTGGTTAGGGTATGCGGGTGCAGATTAGTACAGACCAGGATAGTAACGGTAAGGTAGGTTTGCATGCATTTCTGGAAAGTAAAATTTCAAATGCGCTTAGTCGATTTGAAAGAGACATAAATCTGTTGTTGGTCAGCCTAAGTAGAGGAAATGGTGTGGCGGAAACCCTTTGCCTTTTTGAAATTTGGCAGCAAGGAAGGAAATCTTTGATAGTCACAGCTAATGCCGCTACGTTGGAATCTGCAGTAAACAGTGCCATTGAAAAAATAAAAACAGTGTTGGAATTGCAATCAGATATCTAAAGAAATATGTAAAAGCGAAAATGATGAAAAAATTTGGAATAATCTTAATTACAGTTTTGGTTGCAGCACTGGTTAGTTTTACCGTATTTAAATTAATGGATTCCAAGCAGGACATATTTGGTTCCGAAGGCGATTCGCCCGCACAATCCATTCATTTTGCTAATGTTAAAAGCGACGGGCAGGCAGTTGAAGATCTTCCAGAGTTCACTCAGGCTGCAACCCTAGTTACCCAGTCCATTGTCCACCTTAAGGTTGTTTTAAAAAGATCTTCAAATAACACTCAAACGTATGATCCATATTATGGCTCTGCTGGACGTTCAGCCCCGGCAATGGCTTCCGGATCAGGAGTGATATGGAGTAAAGATGGTTACATTGTTACCAATAATCACGTTGTAGAGGGAGCCACTTCAGTGGAAGTTATCCTGACAGATAAAAGAATATTTGAGGCGAAGCTAGTCGGCAGGGATCCCAACACTGATCTTGCGGTGATCAAGATCAATGCCAACGACCTGACCCAGATTCAGATAGCCAACTCTGATGAGGTAAAGGTCGGCCAGTGGGTGTTGGCTGCCGGATATCCATTTTCTCTGAATACAACCGTTACTGCGGGCATTGTGAGTGCTAAGGAAAGAAGCATAGGATTAATTGGCAATTCAAAAGATCAGTCAGGTACTTCCTCAGCTATGAGCTCAGCAGTTGAAGCCTATATTCAAACAGATGCGGCGATTAATCCGGGCAACAGTGGCGGAGCATTAGTAAACACCAGTGGAAAGCTTATTGGTATAAATGCTGCGATTGCTTCCCAAACAGGAAGTTATGAAGGTTATGGTTTTGCTATTCCTGTAAACCTGGTAGATAAAGTAGTTAAAGATCTGATCCAGTATGGTGAAGTAAAGCGGGGACTGCTGGGCGTAAGTTTTCCGTCTCCAGCTACAGAAGACGAATATCTGATCCAGCAGGGAATTAAACCGGGAAAGGTAAAAGGAGCGTATATTACTGGCGTTCAGACTGGAAGCGCCGCCGCCTCGGCTGGACTAAAACAAGGGGATATCATTCAGGGTATTGACAATGTTAAAATCAACTCATCTGTTGAATTATCCGAGCGCATAGCTAGGCATCATCCTGGTGATGTTATAGAACTTGAATATAAGCGTGGAAAGGAGGTGCTGAATCAAAAGGTTACTTTGAAGGCACAGGAGCCAAAGCAGCAGAGGACCTTAAATCTTGATGCTCAAACAATTTCATCAAAACTTGGAGCCTCATTTGCGCCACTAAATCCTGCATTCAGGCAACATTATCGGATGAATACTGGACTTGCTGTTATTGCTGTTGATCCTGCTGGTCTATTTGCGCAAATCGGGATCCAGCGAGGATCTATTATTTTAAGTATAAATGGTGGCCGAGTCAATAACCTCGAAGACATGAAAGAAGCATTCAAGTCCGCCAGTAATGGAATTGCCCGTTTTGAATGCCTCAATCCGGAAGGTTTGCGGATTGTTTTTAATCTCTCGTTAGGTGCATAAAACAAAATACTATGAAACCATCATGATTTCAAAACCACACAGTGAAATGAATAAATCAATGATAGCTTCATCACAATTAAAAACATATTTGTACAGATGAAAAATAACAATTCAGCGTCCCCACGCGACAAGATGTCAATTAAAAAGAAAATAGTTATTGTAGGAAGCATCCTCCTATTCATAGCTTTGGTATCAACCATTTATTACCGTTATTATTTCGTTTTTGGAGAAGGTGTTAAAGCAGGGCAGCTAAATTATTTTGTTCAAAAGGGATATCTATTCAAAACTTACGAAGGCCGATTGATACTGGCTGGAATACGTACCCAACAACCTGGGAGTATTGCTTCCAATGAGTTTATGTTCTCTGTGAACGATTCGAAAGTTGCGGACACACTAAACCATCATGCAGGGGGATTTATGAAGTTGCATTATAAGGAGTATTTATATGCATTACCCTGGAGGGGAATAAGCTGCTATGTAGTGGACAGTATTTATACAGCAAACCCGGCAATTTCAAGGTAATGATTTTCGGACAAGTCTCTAAATCGCTCAAGATCGCTTACCACAAGACCGTGAGTAGCATTGCATTTTATCCGGCGGTGATTGCCGTTGGATTTTTAATATTTTCGTGGTTGATGCTTGAATTGGATGTTTCCGGTACGGGTAAATATATTAAAGCACATTATAGCTGGGTCAGGTTAAAAGATGCCAGTACCGCAAGAACTATTGTCTCGACCATAGCAGGAGGTATTATTTCTTTGATGGTCTTCAGCTTCTCCATGGTAATGATTTTGTTAAACCAGGCCGCTTCCCAAATGAGTAACCGTATGCTGGAAAGCATGATCGGGAATAGGTTTCAGCAATGTGTTTTAGGCTTATATATCGGAACAATTGTCTACTCATTATTTTTATTAAGTACTATCAGGGACATTGAATCGGGTATCTATGTTCCGGCACTAAGTATCTATTTACTATTAATGATTACTGTAGTTGATATTTTTGTTTTCATCTATTTCCTGCATTACGTTACCCAGTCAGTAAAATTTGAAACGATAATTGAACGTGTTCACAAACAAACATTGGAATCTCTCAAAAATTCCCTGATTACTGCAGATGGTAATGGAAGTTCAGATGACCTACATCAATTAGATCCACAGTTTATTTTCACTCGAGCATCAGGATATTATCAGGGTTTTGACAGGAAACAACTTGTCATATATGCAGCCCATCATGATTTATTAATCGAATTTAAATTCCCCCCGGGCACCTACCTCCTAGAAGGACAGGAATTTTTGAAAGTTTATAGTACTAAGCCTTTGGATGATAAAAATATGGACGAGCTATTGGTGTTTATGGATTTCTATCCAGGACAGCCCGTTGACCATAATTTCTATTATGGCTTTCACCAACTGACAGAAGTAGCATTAAAGGCTTTAAGTCCTGGGATTAATGACCCTGAGACAGCTATACTGAGTTTACACGCGCTATCCGACCTGTTTCTTTACAGGCTTAACCATGAACCGGAAATTTTGTTGAGAGACGATCAAAAAAGGGTTCGGATCATTTTAAAAGACCGGACATTTATCGAACTTTTTACCGATTGTATATATCCTGTATGGGATTATGGATGTAACGATCGTTATATTCAAAATGCTTTATATAACATGATTTCAAAGTTCAGAAAAATGGAATCCAGCGAAAACCTTCAGGAATTCTTCTCTAAAATGCTAGAAGTTATTCAGGTTAAGGTTGTCAGTTCTGAATTACCTAATCAGTTCCACGACTGATACGCAGACAGGGAAACTCAGCTATTTTAGCACTTCAGATTACTATTTAGATCAGCGCAATTTTTCGTGCAATCAATTTGAAAACTTCACTTTTGAAAAATTCTTTACCATTCAAAATACAGAAGAACCAAGGCCCTCTATTGCCTGCACTTATGGTGAACAATTATCGGAATTTTTATCTTTCGTACGTAGAATTTGAAAGGTACACATCGGCCTTGTTCTGCCTTTGCGCATTCATTATCTGCACGCGAAGATAATTGAATCAAGTCCCTTTCGTCTATAACACACATTACCAAAAATTGATCAACAGCCGAAATTCTCATTCTATATGGACGCTCACTGAAGAGATCTGGACATTCAAAGAAAAATTCTTCTATTATGATGCATAACTTAAACCTTATAAACACAAGGATTTGCTCGTTTTCATTTGTCCTTGATAAAGAGAGCGTTCAGATGGTGCGATCGGTTCATTTGGAACAGGTTGAGTGTATTTTGCCCAAAATTAACATCTAAAAAATATTCACTATTGGTACATTGAGAAATTCTATACAATTTTTGGGATATTGCATTTGCAAATAATAGCTTTACCGTTGTTGTAAAGGTAATTATCTATGTCTTCGAAAAAGATAGGACATGCAAAGATGCCCTATCTTAAACAAACGATAACAATAAATTTTAATAAGCTAAAAATTCTTCACGGTCATAAAAGTTTTTTGCTTCGGGGATTGTTTTTTCAGGAAATCCTGGAACAAAGGTCCCATGGACACTAAGCTCATAATCACGGTTGATGGCTATTCCCTTACTGAACCTTTTTGTGCTGGCAAATGTATCATGCGTTATTTTTTTTGACCGGATGATTTTATACGCTTCGTCTATCGTAACCATACCTATTGGCAGTATGAGGTGATCTTCTCCAGCTTTATTCAAAAACTCATGCACTCCTGCGACTTGAGCGCCATAAACTTCATGTCCAGCTGCGATAACACTCTCATTTACCAACACATCCAGGTAGACAACCCTTTTCGCGGACTTGCTAACCAGCAAACTGTCTACTGTGCCAACTTTTCGCTCATCTTTGTCCAGAACATTCCATCCCCTCACATCAGGATTTTCTTTCGCCACCTTAAAATCTGGTAGTTCTTCCAGGTAATATAGGTCTTTATTTTCTTCATTCATAACTACGTTTTTAGTGTTCATTTTCAATTTGGTCCATTTTTTTTAGCAGTATCGAGGCATTAGTAAAAAATGCCCTCACCTTTCTTTTCTGGTCAAGCGTTAATACATCCGTATCTATTTCCTCCCCCGCTTTTCGGACTTGATCAGCTTCATTTCTTAATCCGGTGAACCCCTTTTTCTGTATATTAGCTAAAGCCGTACTGAGAAAAGCCGCTGCCTTCTTTATATTGTCAGCATGCGTTCCAGCATTTGGATCAATTGTAATCAGATTGGCACAATCTATTGCCTGCTGAATGTCATTCTTTGCCGAATATCCGGTTAGAGAGGCAAGATCCCTGATAGCATTCGCGAGTTTCAATATGGCATTGTGGGTATACTTGTGATCGAGCCCCATGGCTGTTGTGTCGCTGTCTACATAACTGGTGTATTCCACGATGGACTCATGAATTTTTCCGCCCTCATTTTTTGTGGAGACATTTATACTCTCTTTGTCCCGGTAGTAAAAAAAGTATATTGCCAGTACCGCAGCGATACCAAACCCGGCAAGTATCCAGGGCCACAACATTTTCTTTCTTTCAATTTTAATTTCTGCCATAATTTTTGATTTTTTGTATTTGAATTTCAGTGTATAGTTTTCTCTAATTGGCATCCTGTACTGACTGCCGCTCGATGTACAATTTATTGGTCAGCGCGATAATAATGATGATCACAGGTGTGGCAAGTAAAATACCCCAAAAACCGGCAAGGATCCCCATTGCCACCTGTCCGAATATAACAAGTGCAGGCGGTATGTCCACCATTTTCTTCTGTATAAGGGGTTGGGTCACCGCACTTTGAACAATTTGTATTCCCGTATAAAGACATACCACAATCAATGCAGTGGTCGTTCCTTCCATCAATGCAAGAAGAACTGCGGGTACAAGCGCTATGATCGGTCCAAAATTTGGGATAAAGTTCATCAAGCCTGCCACGAGTGCCAAGGTCAGAATCAGGGGCATGCCGATGATGAGCAATCCCACTCCGCTGAGCACCCCAATAAATACAAAACCGAAAAGCTGCCCCTTAATCCAGTTTTTAAGTACCTTGCTTATTTCTTCGAGTAACTCATTTCCCTTAGCTTTTGCTTTTAAGGGCAATAACTTAATGATACCTGTTTTATATTCAGCCGGCCCTGCAGTAAAAAATAAACCCAGCAAGACAATAATGTAGACATCACTCAAAATACCAAAGGAGGAAGAGAAAAACTGCTTGGCAACGGCAATCGTTTTGGCAGAATCCGAAGAAAGATCGAAATAATCGAGCACCTTATCTCCCAATGGAGCCTGTTTGAGCCAATCTTTAGCATGGTTTATCGTGCCGGGCAGTGTTTGCGAAAGTTCAGCAACCTGTGCCTGAAGCCTGGCACCTACAAACCAAAAAAAAGCTGATAAAAGAACAAGGTTGAGCAGCACAGAAGCAAGTACCGCGAACTTATATGGTATTTTCAGCCATCTATGGAGCAGGCCGGCACAGCCATGAAAATAGATAGCCATCAGCACACCTGCAAGTACCAGCAACAATATTCCAAAGAGCGCTTTGAAGAGCCATAAAAATGCGATCATCAAAGCTACTACACTACTCGCTATCCACACCTTATGGTTGAAGCTTTCTACCGCTTTGGTATTATTTTTATTCTCTATCATCGAAAAATTACATTTTGCGCCCTTATAATCGCTATGAGTGTTATGGTCATTCAGTTTTATCAAATGAAGAGTGAACGACATCCTCTAGGGTTTGTGCAGGGAAAGCGGAGCCAGGTTTGGAAATCACGGTAATATCACCTGTGGTCTCAAGCACAATTACCTCCACTTCATCCAGGTTAAATATGCTGTTGGCTCTGCAGGCAACATATATCTCCTGCATAGTTATTCTTTCGGCCTTTAACACTTTTGCTAAAATCTTTCCTTTGTAAGCCAGTAATGTGGGCTTTCCCCCTATAACTACTTTAACTTGATTGAAGCGGACAGAAAGCCATGTGATAGAAAACTGGAGCCCGATCAGTGTAGCATAAACTATGATGCCTTCTGACAATGCCACACTCTTATTGAGAGAAACAGATGCCAAACAGGATCCTAAAGCGATGGTTACTATAAAATCAAAGGCGTTCATCTTGGCCAAGGTCCTTTTTCCGGAAATCCGGATCGCCAAAACCAGCGTTCCATAACCTAAAACTGTTATAACGAAAGCACGGAGGATGCTCTGCCAGTTATCGAAAAAAATATTTTCCATCTTGTTAGGTAAGTATAAGTGCTGCTGAAATTTTGCTACTGGAAATTGTTAATTTGCCCATTTGAAGGCAAGAGCTGCTATGCCTGATCACTGAACGTCATTTTTGACTTTCCGTGCCGTGCTTTTCCCAGGAAGATAGATCTGAAAACCAAAGGAAAGACTTAGCGTACTTTGATATCCGGCGTTGCCGAATCCGGCCAGTCCATTATATTTCAGAAGGGTTTCCAAGCCGATCGCCGGTGTGATAAAATAGGCGAAGCCCGGACCAAATCCAATATCAAGACCGTTTGAATGTCCTCCTCCATCGCTTACATTAATCCCGCCAAGCCCCAGGCTTGCCTCTCCAAATATTCTTCCGTGCCTTAATAGCTCCACATCAGATCCTGTATAATACCTGCCCAAAGCACCTATGCCGTAATTCGTGGTCGTGCTTGAGGAGTTAGCAGTCTGGATACCGAGATTGACATATCCACCCAGGGCAACATTGTCCCTCACGAACCAGGCAGCCTTAGGTGTAAGGTCAATACTGATCACATTGGGGTCTTTAAGCCCAAAGCTTAAGTTCGCTAAATTTGCGCCGACAAGCACATTTCCCTTTTGAATCTGCGCATGCGCTGCGAAGGCAAATAAAGCAGAGGCCAGAAGTAATAGTTTGATTTTTTTCATGATTTTCTTTTTTATTTGAAGTTATTGTATTATTGTTTTATTCTTGCTGTCGGTTAAAACCTTTAAGGATTATTTCAAGGCGAGTTGATTATCAAGTTTTCTGGGCTTAAGTGCCTTGAGCTCATCCATCAAAGGCTCCACTTCTCTTTTATCGATTGATCCCCTCAGTACTACTACTCCTGCGGCCACGTCAGCCTGAACGCCCTTGTATTTACTGATAATGGACTGGACTGAGGTACGAAGGGTAAGATCCGTCTCAAGATCCATTTGGACCATGTTCTCCACACGTTTCACCCCTTCCAAATCTTTTAATTCGCTTTCGACCAGACTATCGCAGCCATTGGATGCACAAACTCCCTGTAAGGTCAGCACACCGTCACTTACCGAGGAGGTAATGGACCCGTAATCCGGATTTTCCTGGAGTTGCTTGTCAACTCTTGCCTTGATGTCCTCATCAGATGGTCGGTGAGAACAGGCTGATGCCAAGAACATTACTCCGGTCAATAGTAGAGGAAGGGAAAGCTTTTTAAGATGATAGTTTTTCATAATGTACTAATTTTATACGATTTAAATTTAATGCGGTGTTGTTAGTATTGTAATATTATAGGTCCCTATTGGTAAGTTTTAAGACTACATCATTTGTATTGCTATCTGCAGAAATGCCGTACCCGTTTATTAGAATGCCTTTCAAGTCATGCTTGACCGATGAAATGGCATATAGAATAGATTCATCACCGGGATTTGTAGCACCTTCGAAACGAAATGTTTTATCGATCTTAAAATCTTCAGGAGCAAATGTATCTACATTGCCCTGGCAAACAAGGTTATCCTTAAGCACACTAAAATCAATTGGGTATCCGTCCTTTTTCAAGCCATTAATGGTTTGTGATAATGTTCCGTAACTTTCTTTCATAGCAAACACTGTTTTCACTAACAACTTCGATTGGCGGTATTAGTTTGCTCAGCAAATACCTGAAATAAACCCGTAGTGCACCCCAATAAAATGAGCCGATACTTATTTTTACCATGTAGATCTGGAAAATTTTTTATAAGCTGAGTCCTTTTTTGCATACCCACGCACGCAAGAGCGATATTACCGGCAGGAGAGATCCGCTCTGAAGACTTGCGGCGTATACCTGATTTTCAATAAGTAAAGGTTTACAGCCAAACAATTGCGATTGTTACCTCATTAGATTAATGGAGTCGTAAAGAAATTCCTTTAAACATTTACCACTTTGAGCGCTGAATGATCCCGACTTTCATCCCTAATCTGCCAAAAAATATGAAAATTAAAGCCAAGTTTCCAGCTTCAACAGGAGCGAATTTTTACTCTGAGTTAAGAAAGCGGGTCAGCAGTGATTTTGCAGAAAGGGGTGTTGGCATCAATGGAAATTTTTTGATGTGGATAAAGCTAATTGTATTCCTGACCATTTTTATCGCTCTGTATTTATTGATTCTCCTCTCCGGAATGAGTGTTTGGGCACTTTCAATACTTACATTGGCGCTGGGAGTAGTCTCCGCATTTATAGGCTTTAACATCTGTCACGATGCCATCCATGGATCTTTTTCCGAAAGTAAACGGATAAACCGGGTGTTGAGCATGCTTTTCCATCTAATAGGGGCAAATCCCTATGTCTGGAATATTACCCACAATATTGTACACCATACCTATACCAATATAGCCGGACATGATGAAGACATCGAAATCGCACCAGGATTGATAAGGGTATGCAGAGATGAAAAGCTTAGGCCACACCAGCGTTTTCAGCATCTCTATGCATTTCCATTATATGGTTTGGCTTCGCTTTCCTGGGTATTCAGGAAAGATTACAAGAAATTTTTCCAGCACACGATCGGGAGCAGAAAGAATTTACATCCAAGGATTGAGTATTTCAACCTCTTTTTTTACAAGGCGCTCTATTATTTTATTTTTATCCTCCTGCCTGTGTTGTATATGGATCTGTCCTGGTGGATGGTTCTAAGCGGATTTTTGTTACTTCATTTGGCCCAAGGGATAACTATGGGACTTGTTTTTCAGCTTGCCCATGTCGTCCAAGGTACTGAATTCCCTATTGCGGATGATACAGGCAATATGAAGGAGGCCTGGGCTGAACACCAGATCAGAACGACGGCAAATTTTGCGCCTCATTCCGCTCTGGCTTCATTTTTCCTTGGCGGTCTGAACAGGCAGATTGAGCATCATTTATTTCCGAAGATTTGCCACATACACTATGGCCGAATATCTGTGATCGTAAAACAGACTGCCTTGGATTTCGGGTTGCCCTATCATGAGAATAAGACTTTCCTAAGCGCACTTCGCTCACATTACGTCCTTTTAAAAGAACTGGGAAATTCCTGACGAAAGGGTGTTTGTAACTGAAACATGAGATAGACAGGGACTGGCAAACATGCCGGACTTATGGGCTAGCCCGAAATACCAACTGTTAAGCGTATATTTATCGGGACATACTTTCGGTCTCCCCTGAATTGAAATTTTTAAGGAGATTGTGGACTGAGAAAGGTGTTAGACAGATAAGTTAGGCCTAAATTCTTAGGGAGTTTTTTCCTCTGCTAAAGACAAATGATTTAGATATGGCATTGACCAGTTAATAATAAAAAATGATAAAAAGGAACATTGTCGTGATTGGTGCATCCACTGGCGGATTCGAGGCATTAAAAAAAATAATCAAAAACCTGCCATCTGATTTCCAGGCTTCAATCTTCATTGTTTGGCACATGAGTCCGGATTTACGCGGTATTCTGCCCGATATTCTCAATAAGCTCAATTCGATCCACGCCGCAAATGCATGTGACAGAGAACCGATTTTGCCCAACAGGATATATGTAGCCCCACCGGACTACCACCTGCTGATTGAAGATGGCTGTGTACGGGTTACACATGGTCCTAAGGAGAATCGTTTCAGACCAGCGGTTGACCCTTTGTTCCGCAGTGCGGCATATACTTATCGAAACCGTGTGATCGGAATAATCCTCTCCGGCGGGCTCGATGATGGAACAGCCGGCCTCTGGCGAATAAAAAGCGGAGGCGGTATGGCAATTGTTCAGGATCCTCTGGATGCAGAAGCCCCCTCGATGCCCGAAAGCGCACTGAGGGAGGTAAATGTTGACTACTGTGTTCCCGTTGATGTCATGGCAAGCCTGCTGGTGAAGTTGACAAATGAAGATATTTCGGAAGAAAGACCGCTTATAAGGGATGAAAAAACCAGAATCGAAATTAATATAGCCGCAGAAAAAAATGCAATGGAAAACGGATCATTGGATATAGGTATCCTATCCCCATATTCCTGTCCTGAGTGCAACGGCGTGCTCTCCAAGATCACCGATGGGAAGAGCTTCAGATTCAGATGCCATACCGGCCATGCGTATTCAGCTAATGCGCTAATGTCGTCATTGAGCGTAAAGATTGAGGACAGTCTTTACGGAGCCATCAGGGGAATGGATGAGAGTATAATGTTTTTGAACCAGCTTGGTGACCATTTTGCCGAGCTCAATGAGCTCCAACTGGCAGCCGTTTATTTCCGTAAGGCAATAGAAATTCAGGAGCGTTCAGTGACGATACGCAATGCCGTACATAGCCATGAGCCCCTGAGCCCAAATACGCTCATGGAAGAATTAAAGAATGAATATTGACCAGAAATTATATCTGGATTTAAGATCAAAATTGAGTTATAACATAAATACAATACCACTGGGCATACAATGGGAAAAAGCAAAGTAAAAAATAACAAAGAACCGCTCAACCCTGTTGAGCAGCTACAGCAGAAACCGTCGGAATTTTTAATTGTTGGTATCGGAGCATCGGCTGGCGGTATTCAGGCACTGCAGGAATTTTTTCGCGGTGTACCGGAAGATTCCGGCATGGCTTATGTTGTTATTCTTCACCTTTCACCAGACCATGACAGTCAACTCGCTGCAATACTCCAACAGGAAACCAAAATTAGGGTCACTCAGGTTACCTCCAGGACTACAATCGAAGCTAACCACCTCTACGTTGTACCTCCCGATCGTCACCTCACCATGCAAGATGGTGAGATCGCTGTCTCTCCTAACCTAAATATCGAGGAACGCCGTGCACCGGTGGATATATTCTTTCGTTCGCTTGCCGATCAGCATGGCCCAAGAGCCGTCTGCATTGTTTTATCCGGTACCGGGGCAAATGGATCGATGGGGCTGAAACGGATAAAAGAACGTGGAGGCGCCTGTTTCGTGCAGAATCCACGTGAGGCTGAGTTTAATGAAATGCCCAGGCATGCTATTGCCACTGAGCTGATCGACGAGGTATTGAATGTCGCTGAAATCCCGGCCCATATTATTGCGTACCGTGAAAACGGACGCAATGTGAGAATAAGCGAAGAGTCAGGGAATCGGTCAGAAACGCAGAAAGAAACCCTGCATGAAATCTTCACGCAGCTGCGAATCCGTACCGGACATGACTTTTCCAATTACAAACAGGCAACCCTGCTCCGCCGCATCGAGCGAAGAATCAATGTATATAACCTTCCGGACCTAAGCTCCTATCTAGCTTATTTGCAAGAGCATGAGGAAGAGACCCGAGCCTTATTAAAAGACCTTCTGATCTCGGTTACCAATTTCTTCAGGGATGGAAAGGCTTTCAGCTATCTCGAACAGGAAGTTATCCCTTCAATCTTTCTGGGCAAAACATCGGGTGACCAGGTAAGGATTTGGGTGGCAGGATGCGCCACCGGTGAGGAGGCCTATTCTCTTGCCATGCTTTGTGCTGAACATGCGATAAGAACCCATGATGCGCCGAAAATACAGATCTTTGCTACCGACATCGACGAAGCAGCTATCGCCACCGCCCGTGAAGGCCTGTACACATTGAATGATGCCGCTGATGTATCCCCTGAAAGACTGAGGCAATTTTTTACCCATGATGGAGATGGCTACCGTGCGAGAAGGGAGATCCGGGAGATGATCCTTTTCGCCAATCACAATTTTTTGAAAGATCCTCCCTTTTCCAAACTGGATCTGGTGACCTGTCGCAACGTGCTGATATACCTCAACAGCACTGCTCAGGAACGTGTCATTGAAACTTTCCATTTTGCACTGAGGGCCAAAAAATTTCTTTTCCTCGGCACCTCGGAATCTGTGGATGCTGCAAATGATTTATACACGACCTTTAACCGTGATAGTCATATATTCCAGACTAGAGAAGTTGCCGCCAGAACTTACCCTGTCCCGGACTCCATACCGCAGTTAAAACCAAGAACGAATCTGATAAATAAGTCTGATGATCAGGGGACATTCACAAAGCGTGTTTCATATGGCGAGCTCCACCAAAAAATGCTCGAGCAGTATGCGCCTCCCTCACTGGTAATCAATCAGGATTATGAGATTGTTCATATGAGCGAAAGGGCAGGCAAATACCTGGAATTTGCCGGAGGTGAACCCACAAAAAACCTTTTGAAATTAATCCGCCCCGAAATCAGGCTGGAAATCCGGGCGACGCTTTATCAGGCCATCCAGAATAAGAGCTCAGTTGAATTGAGGAATATCAAACTTTCGATTAACGGGGAAGCGCAATCGTTGAATATTCACGTTCGCCCTGTGATGGAAGAATCTGATCCTGAAAGGGGCTTCATCCTTCTGCTTTTTTTACCATCAGAAGAAGTTTCCCGGGAAAGCAAAACGCTAATGGTAAGTGCTGAGGAACCAATGGCCAGGCAGCTTGAGGAGGAGCTTATAGGACTTAAGACCCAGCTAAGGAATTCCATTGAGCAGTATGAATATCAGGCAGAGGAGCTCAAGGCCTCGAATGAAGAGTTGCAGGCGATGAATGAAGAGCTGCGTTCAGCTGCCGAAGAACTTGAAACCAGTAAAGAGGAATTGCAATCCATCAACGAGGAACTCCGTACGGTAAACCAGGAACTAAAGGTCAAGATTGAGGAAACCAGCATCTCCAGCAATAATCTTCAAAACCTGGTTAATTCTGCCAATGTCGGAACGATATTTCTTGACCGGACTTTTGCCATCCGCCTGTTTACTCCGGCTGTTCTGGAGATATTTAACCTAAAATCCGGAGACTATGGCCGGCCCGTTACCGATATTACCAACAAACTACAAAACGATAATCTCCTTCAGGACGCAGAAATGGTTCTCAAAACGCTTAATGCAGTGGAGAGGGAGGTTAACACTATCGATGGCCGTCTATATATGATGCGCCTTCTTCCCTATAGAACCTCCGAGGACCGGATCAATGGAGTTGTGATTACCTTTTTTGACATTACCTCGCGCAGGACTTCGGAAGAAGCGTTAAAAATATCCGAAGAACGCAATCGCTTATTGATCGAAAGTGCAAAAGATTATGCGATATTCACCATAAATAATAACAGGGAGGTCATCAGCTGGAGTAGTGGTGCCGAGCTTATCCTGGGCTATACCGAAACAGAAATGTTGGGTAAACTTGAAGATATTATTTTTGTTGGTGAAGACAGAGAGGCCGGTGTGGCTGAAAAGGAATTAATCCAGGCAGAGGAAAGTGGTCGTGCGGAAAACGAGGGTTGGCATTTGCGAAAAGATGGCTCGAGGTTCTGGGGCTCGGGAACCACCCAGCCATTAAGGGACATTAAAGGTGATATAATTGGTTATGTTAAGATCATGCGCGACCTTACCACCCAACGGGAACTTTTGGAAGAACTTCGCCTATCTGAGGAAAATTACCGCATTGAGCTCGAGAAAGAGGTTGAAATCAGAACCAGGGAGTTAAAGGAAAGTAAGGAGCAGTATTCCACACTAATTGGTAATACCCCTGATGTGATCACCCGGTGGGACAAGAACCTTAAACTTGTTTTCGCCAACGCCGCTTTTGAAAGGAAGATGGGTGCGGGTATCGATGTCCTTCTCAATAAGACGAATAGTGACTTGGGACTTCCCGATTCCTTTGTTTTGCCTTATACACAAAGCCTTGTAAAGGCATTCGAAACAGGGCAAACGGTTGAACATTTCAGTTCTTCTCAAACAGCAGGAGGTGAGTCCTACTTCTATTCCAGATTGACTCCGGAAAGAAATCCCGATGGGGAACTGGTGAGTGTACTGGCTATTGAAAGGGATATTACGGACCTCAAAAGTTCCGCAATAGCGCTTAAAAGCAACCGTGACCTGCTTCAGTCCATTCTGGACAACAGCTTTATTTCCATGTCAGTTCTGAACGCTGTAAGGGATGAGCGGGGAAACATCTTGGATTTTGAAATCATGCTGACCAATCGCGAATTAAATAAGGAAACCGGCCGCAACGACCTGGTGGGCAAACGTTACGCCCATGAATATCCGGGCATCAGAATTGCCGGATTGTTCCGTATCATGGAACGTGTAATGGAGACGGGCATCGCTGAAGGAATGGAATATTTCTATCCCCACGAGGGATTCAGCAAATGGTATTCCTGTATGTTCTCGAAAATCGATGATGGCCTGGTTGCAACCAATATGGACATAACCGAACGCAAATTGGCCGAAGAAGACCTTAAAAATTCAGAAGAACAGTTCAGAATGTTTGTCATGGCAAGTTCAGACCTGATATATCATATGAATGCAGACTGGACAGAAATGTACGCCATGCAAAGTGACAGCTTTTTATCCAATACACCTTCGCCGGCTCACGAATGGTTGATACATTACATCCCCGCTGAAGAGCACCAGAAAGTCAAAGCGGTCATTGACGAGGCAATCATGCACAAACGTCTATTCGAGCTCGAGCACCGGGTCTTGCTTGCCAACGGACGGATAGGCTGGGCAAATTCAAGGGCAGTCCCGTTATTGGATGACCATGGGGAGATAATAGAATGGTTTGGTGTAGCTAGTGATATCACGGCACAAAGGATTTCGGAAGATGAACGTGACAAAAACTATCTGTTACTGCAACAGTCAGAGGAGGTTGCCACTACAGGTACCTGGGTATATGACTTACAAAGCAGAGAGTTAAGCTGGTCTGAGGGTATGTACCGGCTCTTTAACGTAGATAAAGAACTCGCTATCAAGCCAGATATATATCTTGCCTACGCTATACAAGACTGCAAGGAAGCCGCGGCACGCGTTGTTTCGGACATTACAAACGGCACGGATAAACTGGAGGAAACCCTGACCATTCTCGTGGGCGAATCAGAAAAAAAACTCAGGATCAAAGCTACATTGATCAAGGATGGTGCCGGACAGGTAATTAGGATACTTGGCGTTGACATGGATATAACCGCCAGTTTCAAAGCGGAGGAGCGTCTACGCCAATTTGAAGCAGAACAACAGCTGCAAATTTTTCAGGTTACCCTGCGCACACAGGAAGAAGAGCGAAGAAGAATCTCAGAAAGCCTTCACAATGGTCTGGGGCAACTTCTTTACAGTACCCGGCTTGCCATCAATTATTTAACGGTAGAAAACGCAACAGAAAAACCCGATAAGTTCAATGAATCAAAAGAATACACCACCTCATTGCTTACTGATTCGATTAAAGCGACCCGGCGCATTTCGCACGAGCTGATGCCAACTGTATTGGCTGAATTCGGGCTAAGTGCGGCAATCAAAGATGTTTGTGAGCAGCTCACCTCAGAGGTGAGGTTTGATTGCAGGGTTTTAGTGGAAACTGTTCAGCTGGACAATTATGTAGAACTGGCTATCTTCCGCACCGCGCAGGAGTTGATGGTGAATGTGGTCAAGCATGCCAGAGCGACCCGTGCAAAGGTAAAGATTGTAGCTCAAGTTGACGAGGTTCTGATTGAAGTCAGGGACAACGGTGTGGGTGTAGATCAGAATATTCAAGACAAACCGGGAATTGGTCTGGCCTCTATCCGCAACAAGGCTGATCTTTTAAAGGGGAAGGTCAAGATCAGTTCGACCCCCGGTAAAGGAACGAAGGTTGAGGTCCGGCTTCCGTTGAAATTTGCAAAGTCAAAATGAGGCTACATTAACATTCAACATTTTTTGTTAAAAAATAATAGAGAGAACTTTTTTCAAAAAAATCCGCCATGTAGACAAGCCATCTGATGATTGAAATTGCTGTTTTTTGCGAAGGTGGTTTAGCCAATATCCCTGGCAGCACAAGTTCAATTGATGAGGTGGAGGTAAAAGGCTGCCACCGGCATCAGAAATTTTCTAAAAAAATAAGAGGCCATGCGAAAGATGTTTTATCGTTTGCATGGCTTTGAAAGCTATTTAAAGTCAGTTTTTTTTTACAAAGGAAAGGTATCGACCGGTAAATCTCACAATACAGAGACTTACTACAAATATTATTTAAACCACATCAAAATAGTTCATAATGACACTTTTTTCCTATGGATGATATTTGCCGCCCGACTATTCGGACAACATAATATTATCAGAGGTAACTTTGACAGCGGAAAACTTTACATTTACGGCAACCAATGAGCCATTGCGGAATTCAATTTCAAATGTGACCTCACTACCATTAAGAGGAATTACGCTTATCGTGCTGTGATGGAATAAGATGTGCTGGTGATTTGAATCTCTGATCACGCCTATGCCAACAACTTTGTTATAGGACAATACGATGCCGTTTCTCATAAAAATTGATTTGTAGAATTACCAGTTTGTAAGGGAATCCATAGATTGCCGTTTGATACATTTATTTTTTCCGCTGAATCAAGCTTTTTGATGATAAGCTCACCCAAGGTCTTAGTGAAATCTGAAACCAGAAGCCGACGTTGGACAAAGTGGTCTCCCCCAACCTGAAAAGCCTTGAGTGCAGATTCATTATTATCACCGATAAACACCATGCATGTTACATGATCCCTGAGGGCAGCGGCGATCTCAAAGGCATGTGCGTTATTTACGCCTGTACCAAAAAAAATAACATCCAGGGACTGGTTTTCCGATAAAACTGCCCTTGCTCCACCGGCATCAGAAACAATCCCAAGCAATCTAATCCAAGGCAGAGCGACCAAGCACTTTTCCACCTTATTTGCAGCAAAGCAATCAGCGTCGACAATGAGACATCTGGCTATTGGAATATTTGGCTTTATCATGGTTTCAAATTTCATTTTAATTTATCATTTCATTAACTTTTCTGGTCAGCAGGCTATAGTCAAATGGCTTTAGCATAAGGCAGTCTGCCCGGGAAGTAATTAATAGTGCATGTGATTCCATCATCGCTGTAATAAGTAAGATGGGTATTTGACTGGTCTTACTGTCTGATTTTAAATTGTTGCAAAGCACGCGTCCATCAGCATTGTCCAACAAAATATCCATGATAATGAGCTGTGGTAAAAATTTATCGATTGCTCCGGCAAGTAGATTCGTGCATTGTATGTTCAGCACTTCATGCCGCTCTTCGCGCAAAATCAGTTCAATGACTTCTGCATTACCCACATCATTTTCAAGCACTAAGATTCTTGCCATTCAATTTATTTTTACAAAAATAGTTCAAGTACATACACGGTGAAATAGCTAAGTTCATTTCCCGTATCAGGCAATGGAAATTTGAGTATGGAATATTTTAATACTTATTTAAATAAGCCTTGAGGAAGCTGATTTAAGGGATTTTTAATATGTTTCTTTTTTTAGGCCAGTTAGATAGACTTGCAGCAACACATTTTCCTATCAAGGGGTGTATTTTGTTGGCAACTACGTAAAGTTTTATGAGCGGGTACGCATTAACTAATAAATAGCAGATTACAACTAGAATAACTGTATATTTCAGCTTGTATTTGTACGGTTTGTGAAAAAATCAGTTGTTAATTAGGCACTTCAGATGCATTCAAATAGTAAAACAGAAAAGATGAAAAACCTTAAAATTATTCTTGCAGAGGACCATGCGGTGGTAAGGCATGGAATCAAAAGGCTGATCGATGAGCAGGATGACATGGAGGTGGTTGCCGAAGCGTCCAATGGACAACAGGTCCTTGATTTTCTTTCATCCGGCAAAACAGCTGATATTATTCTTTCAGATGTAAATATGCCGGAGCTCGATGGATTTGAATTGTTCAATCAAATAAGACTTACACATCCTGATATAAGAACTGTTGCCTTATCAATGCTGGATTCGGAGCGGCAGATAAAAAAATGCTTTATTGCAGGTTGCCTTGCATACCTCACCAAATCTGCAGAACCACATGAGCTGATCTACGCCCTGAGGTCTGTTGGACAGGGCAAAAAGTTTCTTTGCTCTGAATCGGTAGAAAAAATGATTCCGTTGAAATATCAGGAAGTCGAAAATAATGGGATTGATTCTGCCGAATTCCCGGAGTTTACTGACAGGGAAATCGAAATTCTGGACCTTATAGCTAAGGGATTTACCAATCAGGAAATCGCAGATAAGATCTTTTTGAGCAAAAGAACCGTTGAGGGACACCGTCAGAGCCTTATCGACAAAAGCAACTCCAGAAATAGTGCTGTTTTGGTTCATTACGCCATCACCCATAATCTAATTACTTAGTTGTTAACCTATTTAAGCTTCAGAATATTATAACCCAATTTAAAAAAGGGTATTCAACATTCCAATCCGTTTCTCAACTTTTGCCTCCGATTCATAAGTATTTATCCACTTTGGAAAGTTAACTTAGGTTGGTCTCTTCTGAGCTAATTTAATAGTTACCAAAAGGTTTCTTTACTCTATTTTCTGTTGAATTGGGAAAAATAAAAAAAATTTGCTGAAATGAAAATCCTGAGTCAGATTCAATCTTTAATCTTCCAGCTTTTATCTTCGATAACAAAACTCTCAAGTCCACCAATGGTTCGGTCGTCTTCGGAGCTTTCTGAACAGTGTACCGAATTAGGTTATGTTTCCGAAGTGATTATAATAATTTATCTCGGTACTTAATTAACCTCGACATCTGGAGCAACCTATCTGATCAGTTCATCAATAAAAAAGGGTTTGGCGACGAAGCTGCTATAAGTGTTGGGTTGTTCAACTATAACTATGCAGGGATGGGCAATTATCATTAAGACAAGGATATATCCGGTTTGTCTTCCTGACTGGACAAACCAATTGATTTAACCCCTTTCCGCCAATTCAATACCAAAATGGCAACCAATCATTTATAACAAATTTATTTCCGGTGAGACGGGGTCAATCTACTCTGGTTTTTCCAAAAAGCCCATTAGTTAAAAGTTTTCTTAATAAAATTTTTATCAAAAAACGATCGTATCTTGATAATACAAAATTAGCTGAAACAATTCATTGATAAAGCTATTGGATTATATTTCAAAATCATGATTCCTTAGTAAAACTTATAGCAAGTTCCTTTTTCCAATACTGCCCTTCAAGCTTATTGTTAATAAATTCTCAAGATTAACCAACGTTTTGCAATAATCTGAAAGGGTCGAATTTTCGGAGATCGACCTTGTACAACCAGCACCAAAATGTGTGCAAATTCTGTGCAAATTAAAATTTGCACTACCAAAATGCTTAAATTTAACATGTCAATTTCGAGTAAAGTAACCGAGGTATAAAATCTAAAAAAATCTTCTACTTTTTCGTTTATAGCAATTTGGAGGAAAAAAATTAGTAGAAATTTTGAAGTGCAAATTTTGTGCAAATAAAAAACCCCACTCGGACGGAGCGGGGCTAACTGATTGATTATCAGCTCCCTCTGCTGGGCTCGAACCAGCGACCCTCTGATTAACAGTCATTTCAAAGAATTGTTATAACTCTATTTAAAAGCTATGCCATTTCAATTATTGGAGAATAGAAAATTTTTCTTTCAATAGCGCCATGTCTGCGCTCACCTTAATATCTAAGATTTTGGCATAAATTTGAGTTGTTTTGATATTGGTATGTCCTAGCATTTTTGAAACGCTTTCGATCGGAACTCCATTTAGTAAAGTCACCGTTGTTGCAAAAGTGTGCCTTGCAATGTGGGAGCTCAAGTGTTTTTCAATTCCACAGAGAATTGCAATCTCTTTTAAATACTCATTCATCTTCTGGTTGCTTGATACCGGTAAAACCCTACCCTTATTCGTACAATACGCATTATCTTTATATCTGTCAAGTATTACAACAGCTGAAGCTAGTAAAGGAACTGCAGAGCGGACACCTGTTTTTGTCCTGTTGGTATAAATCCAGTTGCTCCCATCTATACCTATCTGGATATTTGATAAACTGAGTTTTTCTACGTCTGAATATGCAAGTCCGGTAAGACAACAAAAAAGAAAAATATCCCTCACCTGGGAAAGTCTTTCAGTAGAAAATTTTTTCCTGGCCAAGCTATTAAGTTCATCGTCTGTCAAAAAAGGACGTTCGACAGGTTTCATCTTAATCTTATAACCAAACATCGGATCCCTATCAATCCATCCGGAAGCCAAAGTAATCCGGAGAATTTTCCCAAAGTTCTTTAGGTATTTTGCAGCAGTATTGGCAGAACATCTATTTTCCGTTCTCAAAAAAAATTCAAAATCAGTTATAAAAGGACGATTGATTTTCTTAATGTTCATGTCCTTGGTACGATATTCCTTTTCAAGAAATGCTTGTACATGACGCTCCAACACCTGAAATCTTTTAAGGGTTCCTATGGCATAACCATTCCCGATCAAAGCTTCCATCTTTTGGTTGTGAAGCTTCATAGCGTCCATCACGGTGTGAACTTCCTTTTCAATCCCTAACCACTTACACCTAATACTTTCCGCTGTAATTTCCTCAGATGATTCCGAAAGATTTTTATGTGCCTTATAAATTTCTGATTGAAGATTGTCAAGGTATGCATTGAAAATTTTCACTTCCTCTTTATTTCCGATCTGGCGACCTGTTTTAGGATTCCAGCGGTCGAGATCACAATTTACACCGGTAGTTGTCTCGGATCGTTTTCCTGAAACCGTTATGCGAACATAAACCGGAACAATTCTTTTTTGTTGATTTTTTGGCCTCTTCACGTAAAAGAGCATACTGAAATTAGTTTTCATATAACTGAATAAAGGTTAACAAAGTTAGCTTTACAGTCTAAAAACGACAAGATGTCCATCTCCTGAACTACTTGATTAACAGAAAGTTACAAGCTATTCGGTGAGTCATTTTAAAATTTCAAATGACTCACCGAATGACTCACCTTTTATGTGTGATTTTATGCACATATTAGGTCTTTTAGCCTTTCACGCAAAACACTAATCATTTGATTTATAGCGTTCTAGTGTTTTTTGCTTTTGTTTTCAGTGACCCCTCAGGGGTTCGAACCCTGGACCCACAGATTAAGAGTCTGTTGCTCTACCAGCTGAGCTAAGAAGTCATGTTAAGACAAATATAACATAAATAACCTGATATTTTTAACATGTAAATGTTTCGCAGGTTGATGAATCATTCACTTAACAAAATAGCCATTGCGCTTTGACAATGACAGTTTATCGTTCGGTTAACTTAGCACCAATCCCTTTTGTTAACCGCTTCACCTTCATGTAGCCATTTAGCGAATTTTTACGCTTATCAAAGTTGATTTGCAACCAGCCTTTCTTTGCCTTTAAATTGAATTTGTCACTTCCATTGAGGTTAACCAAAATGTCTATATCCTGATCAAGCGGCAGTTCATTTTTCAGGGCGCTATCCAGGTAATTTTCCAGCCTATCGGTTTTGTACTCATCGTATTTCGCCTCAAACTTAAATTCAGCATTTGAATCGGTTGTATTTATCGACAAATGACCCCGCCCATTGCGACAGCCAGCGCCAAGTACAGCAAGGCAAATTGTTAAACTGTATATTGATTTTTTCATTTTGATGTATCGTTTAATCGGTTAATTATTGAATTGCTAAAATAATTGCTAATTGCATGCTACTTATTGTTAAAAAATCACCAACTTGTTTGGCATTTTACTTCGGACTTCGGACTTTCCCAACGGGATGCCCTTGGTACGGATTCCAAACTCCAAACTCCAAACTATCCCCTACTCCCCTGCACGGCCTTTGATATCATCGGTAGCTGTTTTTCGCGATCGTGCCGACTTTACGTTTTGGTTGCCGAAGCTATAGCTGATGTTAAGGTTTGCCCTTCTGCTGGTGTAATGATTCACTACGTTCAGGTTTACGTTTTGATAAATCAAACTTCCCGCCCAATAGTTCGTTAAAAAAATATCGTCCATCGTTAATCTTAACTTGAGCTTTTTATCGAGCATCGTTTTTTGAATCCCGGCGTTAAGTGCGTATTGGGTAACGGTTGTTTTCTCCACCCCCGAAACTCTCGGTGTGTTCAGCCAGAAATTAAGCTCGATGGAAAAATTTTTAGGCAACGTAAAAGAACTGGAGCTGTACAGGTTCATGGCTACCTTACTTGCTTTATAGGCGGCACCTTCTAAGTTCGGATCGTCGAATTTGCTGTAATAAACACTCGCATTGTTCTGCAAACTCCACCATTTGGCGATTTTTATGGGCACATAAACGCTGGCCGAATAGTTTTGGAACCGCCCAAGGTTTTGCCTGATTACATTAATTACCCTTGTGGCATCGTTTTGCTGACTAATTTGTGTAATCATATCGCGGGTATCAGAATAGTTCAATGCTAATGAAACCTCCTTGTAGCTGTAATTGATCTCGAAATTATCGGTAAACTGAGGCTTTAAAAAAGGGTTGCCCTGATCTACCGCCAGTGGGTCCATATAAAACACAAACGGATTAAGCTGCTGGTAATTCGGACGATCGACCCTCCGGCTATATGAATACCGAATATTGTGGTTTTTACTTATTTTTTGATTTAAAAAAGCTGTTGGAAAAAGCGACAGGTAATTTCGATCTACCTCGTTATTATCGGTAACCGATTTGCCGTTCGAATGCGTGTGCTCAGCCCTTAAGCCCACCTGAATTTGCCACGCTTTCCATTCTTTCGAGAAATTGCCGTAAATGGCGTTTATATTTTCTTTGTAAACGAAGTTATTCGATTTGCCAAGATCGTTTTGCCAGACATTGTTTAAAAACTGCGCCGACAAAAAATCGTTATTGGTAATTACATAACTGCTTTTAAGGCCCGTTTCTATCTTTACTGTTTTCGATACCGGCAAGGTTAAATCTGTTTTTGCCGCATACACATCAATTTGCGCATCCGTATTGTTGCGTAAGTTCGTTTGGTTAGTCGGATCGCCATTCGCATTTAGGTAATTGGCGATAAAACTCTCGTTTTTCTTATTGCTAAAGCCAGAGTAATCTGCATCGAACGTTAAAGTCTTTCCCTTGGTATCGAAATCGTGTTTGATGTTAAAGTTTGCCGTTAAATTACCAACCGGCGATTTCGATAATGCATCCTGTAAAATGTAGCTCAGTGTCGAAACGCCATTCTGCACAGCATTGATGTTCGTATTACTAAAATTTGTCAGCCTGGCATCTACCGTGTTTGCATCGACCATAACACCGTAAACGGTTTTTTCAGTGGCGTAATAATCAGCACCAACTTTTCCCTGGAAGCCAACACCTTTGTTTTTGCGATCGAAGTTTTGCGTTAATGAACTTGCTATACCATCGGATAAGGTTGTTCTATCCAGAAAGGTGTTATTAAAATTCGATTTTCTGGCCACCGCCGCGTTACCAAAAATGTTCCATTTCCCACTTCGGTGGTTCAGGTTTAAGTTTAGGCCGGCACGGTACAAATCGCTGGGCGAATTTGGCATAATCCCACCGCCGCCATTAAACGAGGCCGTTCCATTTGTACCGTACGCTTTGTTTCGCTTCAACTTGATGTTGATGATCCCGGCATTTCCGGCAGCATCATATTTTGATGATGGATTCGTAATTAATTCTATCGTCGAAATTTGCTCCGCACTCATGTTGCTCAACAAGGCCGTAACATCCGTTCCCGACAAAAAATTAGTTTTTCCATCAATCATGATCAAAACGCCAGATTTATTGTTCAGTTTGATCTGGTCGCTCTGCCGATCAATCTGTACACCCGGAGCTTTCTCCAGTACTTCTAACGCCGTTCCGCCCGTGGCCGTAATGCTATTTTCTACATTCAATACCGTTTTATCAATCTGATGTTCGATAAAGGGTTTCTTGCCCGAAATACTCACATCCTGTAGCTGTTTGCTGCTACTTTCAATGGTAATCGGCGGAATTTTGAAATCTGAGGTTACCGAAAAAACAGGTATCCGCTTCGTTTTAAAACCAACTATCGAAACCGACATCACGTAACTTCCGCTCTTTACCTGCTCAATCTTAAAAAGTCCATCCAAATCGGTCGAAACCGTATTTACGACGGTGGTATCGGGATAATTGAGTAACCTTACCACCGCGAACGGTACAGCAACGGCTTTTTCATCAACAATATTTCCTTCAACTCGATATAATTTTTGGGCAAAGGAAGCCCAACACGCCAACAGGCATGCCATTAACAATAACAACTTTTTCATGGCTTTATGAATTAAATCTGACTTGTAAGCATGCCCAACTTTAACAACACCGTTGGTAAAACCGGCCTAAACTACTTTCTAACACGATATTATCTGGATTCTATACCCAGTTCATCCTTAACTTCCCTAATCCTCCTCGAAACAGAATCCTGGTTTACCGTATCAACAGCTGTGTTTCTTTGCAACGATTCTAACTTAAGCAGCTCCTGGTTCAGCGCTTTCTTCTGCAATGCTTCTTCCTTTAACTGGGCAACACATTTTAAACCTTCATCGGTCATGATCCAAACGGTGTAATTATCATTGTCGTTTTCGGCATCGCTACAAGTCCATGCCCAATAATTATTAATGTAGCGGTACGAATCTTGTTTTATAATCACCTTGGTTCCAACCGGAATCTCGAGATTTAGATGCACTTCCTGGTTTCTCCAAATTGCCCCTTTATTTAACTGAAAACGTGGATTGAAAACAAACACCGAATCTTTAAGATCATAGCTGTAATTAATGTTCTGCGCATTTTGCAAAGCCGAAGGAAAAGTTTTACCCTGCGATTCGAACTTGGTGATCAATCTTGAAGCAGAAGTTTCACTTTTGTTGATGTTGATGCGAATCTTATTTGGCGAGACAAACGGTCCATCTTCATAATCATCTACAACAATTTGATTTTTATTATCAGCATCGACATGAAAGGCGATACTATCCTCGCGACTGAAATACTTGCTTTTATCGATGTCAATTACATAGGTTTTGTAGGATTTCAAGTCGACCGTTTCGGTTAACTCTGCGTGTTGTTTAAATTCAGAAGATATTTTAGCCGCCTGATAACCTGTTACAGCTACACCGATTAGCCAAACAATTAACAAAGCGAAAGAAAGCGTTTTATTAATGGCCTGTTTGTTAAACGCCACCCGAATTGAGAATAAAACAAGCGCCAAAATCGGAATGAAAAGTACGATAAAAGCGCCAAGCAAAATTGCTCCCCGGTTGCCATCGTTAATGACCGAAAACGGGAAATACTCATAAATGCTGGCGTCCCAAAAGCCTTGAAATGCCGCGGTTCCGATAATTAATGTGATCAGAAACAGAATGCCGAAAAGAATGATAAATCCGGCAATTACTTTAAAAATAACTTTTCCGGTGCCAGCTATAAAACGGCCAAGCCATTCGAAAAATTCGCCTATAAACATTCCGAGGCGGGCAAATAAGGGCTGGGCGTGTCTGTTTACCTCGTTTAAGCGCTCTTTAACCGCCTGCAGTTCTTCATCGAGGTTCTTTTGAAAACCCTGCAAATTGGCTGGCTCGCCTTTCATTTCCATTTTTTCCAGTCGCGAAGTTGCCTTTGGCATAATTACCCAAAGTATCCCATATATAAGTAACCCTGCCCCGCCTAAAAAGGTGAAAAGAAGCATCGCCAATCTAATCCATTTAGCTTCAGTATTAATATAATGTGCAATACCCGAGCATACTCCAGCAACCACGCGGTCGTCCATATCGCGATACAGCTTTTTCTCGGTATATTGGTGCTGGTAACCGGCATTTATTATTGGTTCATCTTCGTTTTCCTCAACAGAATCAAAATCTTGCACCCGTCCCATTTGGGCAACTACGCTATTTACGTCGGCAGCATCTACCACCTGCTTTTTCTGCTCAGCCAATTGCTCGGCCAACAATTCTGCTATGCGATTTTCGATATCAGTTACAATTTCGAGATCATCGGCGTGATTAGAAAAATGTTGCTTAACCTCGTTAAGGTAAGCTTTTAAGAGTTCGTAGGCACTTTCTTCGATGTGGATAATCGTGTTACCTATATTTATGATGATGGTCTTTTCCATTTCTTTACTGCTATTTATGAATTGGCTCCTTTTTGCGAAACACCTACGGCATAAGCCAATTCTTGCCAGGTTTGATCTAATTGTGATAAAATGCTCTTACCAACCTCGGTAAGCGTATAATATTTACGGGGCGGGCCTGAGGTAGATTCTACCCAGTTGTAGCTTAACAAACCATTGTTTTTAAGCCTGGTTAATAATGGATATAATGTACCCTCAACCACCAATAATTTCGCCGTCCTTAATTCGGCGATAATATCAGAGGCATAAATTTCGCCCCTCGAGATGATTGACAAAACACAGTATTCCAGAATTCCCTTCCGCATTTGCGTTTGCGTATTTTCTGCTATCATAATACAAAGATATATGTTTTATAATGTACTATGCAATACATAGTACTAAAAGAAAAGAGAGTTTTCATTTAAGTCGTTGATAATCAAACAATAATTTTTTAAAGTTTTTTTTTTGTTGAGGTGAAAAAGACGCATTGATGAGGTGCTTTGCCGCGTCTTTATTTAATGAAAAATCGGATTCAGCGAGTAAGAAGCAAGCTGCAAATCTTAAACTTAGCGACAATAGATGATGCGTTCAAATAGTTGGTAAGCCAAGCGAGGAAGACAAAATTTTCATTTTGTTTCGAACAATTTTCGAAAAACAGGGTTATTTATTTAAGTGCCCGCATGAATTTGCGGCCACAAACGCATACAGCTAAGACACTCATTAAGACACTGCTACACATTTTTATTGTATGATTTTGAGGACAAAAGGCATTTTACCCAGTATCGAATTGTAATCGGAATCTTATAAAAGGAAACTAATCAACAAAAAAATCCAAGTTATCAACAATTCAACATTTTGCAGGCATTTTGGCGTAGAAATTGAATAATTCAAATACAATCTATAAAAACATACCCCATGATTATTAAATTAGACACCTCGTTATTCAGGCTGGTAAGGCACAAAGCAGAAACCATAAAAAAAACGGCGACGCCGTTAACCCGAGAACAATGGATAACGGCCGACCGTATTGTTATTGCAATGATGTTTGCTGCGACTATTATTGCCGCAATAGTATTTTAGTGCGATGATTTATCCAAAATCTTCTGAAATCATTTCTTTGTTCATCATTATGGCGGCCAGCGTGCCCGAAGCTGTAATAATGGGTATCGACCGCATTAAGGTTGTGCAATCTCCTGCAGCGTAAACGTCATCAGCAGTCGTTTTTTGCTGTTCATCAACTTTTATCGTATTCAATTCAGTAAGTTCAAATCCTAATTGGAGGTGAAAATCGACATGTTGCTGTACTTCAGCACGAGCGTACACGGCCTTTAAAATCAGTTTCTCCCCGTTTGAAAAAACAACATTTTTTAGCACACCCTCTTCATGTTCGAATTCGGCAATTTCCTCTTCTATTATCTTTATTGATTTCGACGCCAGTTTTTCTGTTTGTTGTGCTGTAAGATTTGATTTCCCATTGGTTAAAACGGTTAAATCCTTATTCCAGTGATTCAGGTTCCTGGCCATTTCAAAAGCGTGGTCTCCATTCATTAACAAGCCGATTTTTTCATCTCTTATTTCGTAACCATGGCAGTATGGGCAGTGAACTATAGATATTGCCCAGCATGCTGCAAAGCCCTTGATAGGCGGCAACAGATCTTTTAAACCTGTGCTTATTAAAAGTTTACGGGCAGAGAAATTTTCGCCGCTAGCCAGTGTTATACCGAAACCAGCACTTTGCTTTTCGGCACCAACCACAGTGCCATCCACAAATTGAACGGTCGGATATTTTAAAACCTCGGCCTTTGCAACAGCAGAAATGTCGGCCGGCTTATCGCCATCATGGGTTAGAAAATTATGCGAATGTGGCGTTTGCCTATTGCAAGGCTGACCCGCATCTACAACCAACACACTTCTTACCGCTCGTGCCAACGCCAACGCAGCAGATAATCCGGCATAACTCCCGCCTATAATGATTACATCAAATTTCATATCGTTCTTTTAAGCAAAGATCGCCAAATTATTTACAAATGCAACATAATTGCATTAAAGGAATGTCATTTTAGTTTTCTATAAATTGTTGCTTTGATAAACCGGCCATAATAAAATGCCTCATGCATTGGTAAATAACTGGCTTTATCGAAATATGTGGTCATATTTACGAGGCTTCGCGCTTCAACGTTTCCAGCCATTTTAAAAAACGTGTACATGATTTTCAGAAACAGCTTTTTCCACCATCGCCCATTTTTATGATCTGTTGTAAAATCGGCCATAAACCATAAACCTTCGTTTTTTAACAATTTATCCAGTTTCTTAAAAATCCCTTCTGCCCTTTGCTTTGAGAAATTATCGAACAAAAACGGGGTTGCAATGATGTCGAAAGCCCGATCGCTTTCAAATTCTTCAATCCCCAAATTAACCAAGATTACCTTGTTGAGCCCACAATGACGTGCTTTTGAAATATCGATCATCTTTTCCGAAATTTCTACATAGGTAATTTCAATTCCCGACGGA
This sequence comes from Pedobacter endophyticus, assembly GCF_015679185.1. Classification (NCBI taxonomy): domain Bacteria; kingdom Pseudomonadati; phylum Bacteroidota; class Sphingobacteriia; order Sphingobacteriales; family Sphingobacteriaceae; genus Pedobacter; species Pedobacter endophyticus. The sequence goes on along the minus strand of NZ_CP064939.1, from coordinate 3,960,729 downwards.
TAAAGCGCAGCAATTTCTTCGAGGATCCATCCGGTTCCTCCGCCAACAATCAATATGCAGTCGCCCTTCGAAATATACTTCAACTGATTAATCTGCGCATTTACCTGCGATTTTGAAAACACCAAACGACTTAAAAAATCGTAATGTTTGGCTATTTTATCGTAATTATTTAACAAGATTTATTGGTTTAGAGGATTTAAGATTAATAATTAACTGCTGAAACCTACTCAATTGGTTAATTGCATCGCAGGTCGATTAAACAGTTAACACTCGCTTAATAAGTTTCATGACTGTACTATTTAAGATAAGTGTTATTTAAGTTATGTATTTGCTTTCGCCTTTTTGCTTCATCGAACAAACTGCATTCCCACGATACCGCAAATGGCTTTGAAAAAGATCAAACCATCAATCACCATTAAGTAGTAAAGTATGTTTTTTCGTTGGTGCATTGAGTAGGCAATATAAATCGTAAGAATAAAAGGCAAAATGTTGAAAATGGACTGCGGTATGCCAAACCCTTTATAACTGGCGAAAACACCGAGCGATAGGAGACCGATGATGAGCAATGGGATTAAGATGTTAAATATAGTTTTGCGCAGGCCATATCGCACTACAAAGGTGCGTAAATGCCTGTTTGCGTCAGTCGGATAATCTTTGATGTCGAAAATGATTGCGTTAACGGTACAAAACATCCAGTTTTTAACAAATAACCACGTCCATAATACGGAGTCGTGATAATCGATGCCAGTTTCTATCTTAAGCATAATTAAAGGCAGCACGTTGGCGCAACATGCCCAAACAAATCCGATAACGAAAGCCTTTAACCAACCTGTATTGCGGAGATTAAATCGTAGAAACGATTTTGGCAACAGCCCATAATACAATGCCGCGGCGACAATAATTACAATAATGGCCATCCAGTAAACCGCAGGCAACGCCAAAATATGATTGAGGTTGTGATACAGCAGATTGAGTGCCAGCAGCATGCAAAGTACCGATAAAATGAGTTGGCTTCGGTTTACAAATCGCTTATGTTCGAAATACCATTGCGTTCGGGGATTGGTGGCTGATGGCTGGTTCGAAACTTTGTTATAGGCGTAGGTATAGTAAATGGTGGGTGCCAAAAACAGCAACAAATAATAGTTTAGCGAATTAAACGGCAAACGCAGTTGCAGTACCGCCTCTAACGACAACGCAACGGCTAAAAGACCTACGAAATAGTTCCCGAAAAAAATAAACCGTACGATCTTATTAAACATGCCAACGAGGTTTTTGCTGCCGCCAATTTCGCATTAAAAACTTAAAGTATTGAAAAGCACAAAGAAAAAACATCATTTTGGGTTAGATTGATCGGCAGCCCGTATTTCCCCGCACCGCGAACACCAGGAACAATAAAACTGGTCAGCCCTTTTTTAAAATCAATTCCTCAAGCTTTGTCCTGCTTTTCCATGATTTAATTTGTAGTTCCCTGTTACGTGCAAGAAGCTTGGTTTCGTAACTTTCGGTATAAACCAATTCCCAATCGTTTGTGTTACCAGTAAAACTTTTCCCCTTTTGATTATGCCGGATAAGCCGTTCTCCTAAATTTGAAGTATACCCGATATAATATCTATTGCGAGTTTTAGAATGCAGAATATAAGTGTAGAACATCATACAATATAAGGGAATGTTACGAAACAAAAAAGCCACTCAGTTTCCTGAAAGGCTTTAGTGGGAAACGATCCCGATATACGATCGGGACGACCACTTCCGATGAAATCGGAATGCGCTGAACCAGCTGAGCTAATTTCCTATATAAACAAAAAAGCCACTCAGTTTCCTGAAAGGCTTTAGTGGGAAATGATCCCGATATACGATCGGGACGACCACTTCCGATGAAATCGGAATGCACTGAACCAGCTGAGCTAATTTCCTATATAAACAAAAAAGCCACTCAGTTTCCTGAAAGGTTTTAGTGGGAAATGATCCCGATATACGATCGGGACGACCACTTCCGATGAAATCGGAATGCGCTGAACCAGCTGAGCTAATTTCCTATATAAACAAAAAAGCCACTCAGTTTCCTGAAAGGCTTTAGTGGGAAATGATCCCGATATACGATCGGGACGACCACTTCCGATGAAATCGGAATGCGCTGAACCAGCTGAGCTAATTTCCTATATAAACAAAAAAGCCACTCAGTTTCCTGAAAGGCTTTAGTGGGAAATGATCCCGATATACGATCGGGACGACCCTTCCGATGAAATCGGAATGCGCTGAACCAGCTGAGCTAATTTCCTATATAAACAATAAAGCCACTCAGTTTCCTGAAAGGCTTTGGTGGGAAATGATCCCGATATACGATCGGGACGACCACTTCCGATGAAATCGGAATGCGCTGAACCAGCTGAGCTAATTTCCTATATAAACAAAAAAGCCACTCAGTTTCCTGAAAGGCTTTAGTGGGAGATGATCCCGATATACGATCGGGACGACCACTTCCGATGAAATCGGAATGCACTGAACCAGCTGAGCTAATTTCCCTTTTTATTCTGTAGTTAACCCCTGTCCCGACCACTTCCGATATAATCGGAACGCTCTGAACCAGCTGAGCTAATTTCCTATATAAACAAAAAAGCCACTCAGTTTCCTGAAAGGCTTTAGTGGGAAATGATCCCGATATATGATCGGGATGACCACTTCCGATGAAATCGGAATGCACTGAACCAGCTGAGCTAATTTCCTATATAAACAATAAAGCCACTCAGTTTCCTGAAAGGCTTTGGTGGGAAATGATCCCGATATACGATCGGGACGACCACTTCCGATGAAATCGGAATGCGCTGAACCAGCTGAGCTAATTTCCTATATAAACAAAAAAGCCACTCAGTTTCCTGAAAGGCTTTAGTGGGAAATGATCCCGATATACGATCGGGACGACCACTTCCGATGAAATCGGAATGCACTGAACCAGCTGCTAATTTCCTATATAAACAAAAAAGCCACTCAGTTTCCTGAAAGGTTTTAGTGGGAAATGATCCCGATATACGATCGGGACGACCACTTCCGATGAAATCGGAATGCGCTGAACCAGCTGAGCTAATTTCCTATATAAACAAAAAAGCCACTCAGTTTCCTGAAAGGCTTTAGTGGGAAATGATCCCGATATACGATCGGGACGACCACTTCCGATGAAATCGGAATGCGCTGAACCAGCTGAGCTAATTTCCTATATAAACAAAAAAGCCACTCAGTTTCCTGAAAGGCTTTAGTGGGAAATGATCCCGATATACGATCGGGACGACCACTTCCGATGAAATCGGAATGCACTGAACCAGCTGAGCTAATTTCCTATATAAACAAAAAAGCCACTCAGTTTCCTGAAAGGTTTTAGTGGGAAATGATCCCGATATACGATCGGGACGACCACTTCCGATGAAATCGGAATGCGCTGAACCAGCTGAGCTAATTTCCTATATAAACAAAAAAGCCACTCAGTTTCCTGAAAGGCTTTAGTGGGAAATGATCCCGATATACGATCGGGACGACCCTTCCGATGAAATCGGAATGCGCTGAACCAGCTGAGCTAATTTCCTATATAAACAATAAAGCCACTCAGTTTCCTGAAAGGCTTTGGTGGGAAATGATCCCGATATACGATCGGGACGACCACTTCCGATGAAATCGGAATGCGCTGAACCAGCTGAGCTAATTTCCTATATAAACAAAAAAGCCACTCAGTTTCCTGAAAGGCTTTAGTGGGAAATGAGGGGTTCGAACCCCCGACCCCCTCGGTGTAAACGAGGTGCTCTGAACCAGCTGAGCTAATTTCCCTTTTTTGTTATGTTATAAAAAATCTTCTAAATCCTTAAAAGATTGTGTGGGAAATGAGGGGTTCGAACCCCCGACCCCCTCGGTGTAAACGAGGTGCTCTGAACCAGCTGAGCTAATTTCCCTTTTTATTCTGTAGTTAACCCCTGTCCCAACCCTTCCGATATAATCGGAATGCGCTGAACCAGCTGAGCTAATTTCCCTTTTTATTCTGTAGTTAACCCCTGTCCCGACCCTTCCGATGAAATCGGAATGCGCTGAACCAGCTGAGCTAATTTCCCTTTCCTTTTGGGAATGCAAATATAGCGCTATAATCTTGTTTCGCAAATCTTTTTTATTTTTTTTCAGCCGAGTAATGTTTCCAGTATTTTGTGCGATTGCACCTCCCCAAATGATGCTGTATGCAAGGTATAGAAAACCAAGATCTTATCTAACAAAAATCGCCGTTGTCTGTTAGTCATTTTAATTTCCGATATATTTTCGAGCGGCGTAATAAATAAAGCAATAAAGCTAAGTGCATCTTCCAGCTGAAGATAATTTGCATGAATTGGAACTCTCGATACAAATTCCCCTTCTTGCAAGTCGAAATAGATTTGATCTGCTCTCCTCTTCGCATTGGGCGAAAACCCTAAAAACCGCGACAATTTCAACAGAAATGACAGATGGAAGTTCGGGTTAAGCACTTCACTTTCGTCGAACCAGGCCACTGAATTAAAAATATAGTCGAACAAACTATCATCTGCAGATTGCTGGCGAATACTTTTATAAAGCACTTCATTTAAAAAAATTACAATGCTCGATTTTACAATATCGTATGGAATGCTCTTAAAAACCGGCGTTTGCCTAACCTCCGCAACCCGCTGTATATCAACATTGGCTTTATGGTACACAACCATATCAAGTAAATGCAGCGATTGCAACATGTTCATCTTGATTTTGGCCCGCGGCTTTTTTACACCATTAATGAGATAAGACTGCATTCCGAACTTATCAGTCAGCACCTGAACAACTACGCTACTTTCGCTGTAATTGGTTGTTTTTAAAACAATTCCTCTAACCTTATGCAACATACCGCAAAAAACAATTTTTTCAAAAGTATGTTATTTGTACAAAATTAATTGCGCAAAAACACATTCTGATTTATAATAAAGATTAGTTTTGCCTTATCATATCATTAAAAAACTAAACACTACATGTGGGTAAAGCTATCGAGGTTTATTCTTCATAACCGTATTGCGATTATTGTATTTTTTGTGCTGGGCACCGTATTCATGGCTTTTCAGGCCAAGAATGTCAAACTTTCTTATGCCGGAAGTAAGATTCTACCAGTTACCGACAGCGCCTTTTTAAAATATACCCGGTTTAAAACAACCTTTGGTGAGGATGGAAGTGTGATGGTGATTGGAATTCAATCTCCCGATATTTTCAAAAAAGAAATTTACAACCAATGGGTTCAGCTGTCTAATGATATACAGCAACTTAAGGGCATAAAGCAAGTGCTGTCCTCGGGAAGAATATTTCAATTACAAAAGGACACCGTTGAACAGAAGTTTGTACTAAAGGCGATTCCAAATGGCTTGGTGAAAACCGATGTGGAGATGGACTCGATAAAAAGCATGCTATTTAACACGCCCTTCTTTGAGGGCCTGGTGTACAATAAACAGAATGCCACGTTAATGGCGATTACTTTTGACGCCAAAATATTGAATACCGCTGCCCGAAATCCGATTTTGAAGCAGATTGAAGATAAAGCAAAAGCTTTTCAGGAGCGGACGAAAATCCGTACGCATATTTCAGGTCTGCCTTACATCCGCACGGCGGTAAGTAAGTTGGTAAGCAACGAGTTTGTACTTTTCTTAGGGCTATCTATTCTCGTTTCGGCGGTTATCCTTTTCATTTTCTTCAAAAAATTCTATGCCGTTTTCTTCCCCATTCTGGTGGTAGTAATGGGCGTAATCTGGAGCGTTGGAACCTTGGTTTTATTTGGCTTCGAACTCACCATTTTAACAGGCCTGATTCCGCCGCTTATTGTTATTATTGGTATTCCGAATAGCATTTTGCTATTAAACAAATATCAAAACGAGCTGAGAAAAGGTATCGATAAGCAAGCAGCCTTAGCGGTAACCATAGAAAGAATCGCCGTTACTACGCTCATCGCTAATGTAACTGCCGCAATTGGCTTCGGCGTACTTTATTTTACCGGAAGCGAGTTGTTAATGCAGTTTGGAAGCGTGGCTGCCATAAACGTAATGGTTACGTGGCTAATGTGCCTATGCTTAATACCGATCATATTTAGCTATCTTCCTTCACCAAAAATTAAGGCCCAAACGCATGTTGAAAATGGCTTTTTGCACAAACTATTGGTGCAGATGGACAAACTGGTTCAACAAAAAAGCAGCTTGATTTATATAGGTACCATCATCATTTCAATCATTGCCTTTATTGGCGTAATCAAAATTAATGTAAATGGTTATGTGGTAGATGATCTGCCAAAAAACTCGGAAATCTTAACCGATCTGAAGTTTTTCGAAAAAAATTTCGAGGGAATTTTGCCGCTTGAAGTCAGTATTGATACTAAAAAGAAAAATGGCGTCTTCAATTTAACAAACTTGAAGAGAATAGAGAAAATGGAAAAAATGATTTCCGCATACCCCGAATTTTCGCGTTCAATTTCGGTTAACATGGGGCTAAAGTATGCCACGCAAGCCTTTTACAACAACAATTCAACTTTTTTCCGTTTGCCAGATAATATGGAAAAAAACTTCATCCTCGCCTATATTGCCAGCGGGGGAAAAGGAAATGCGAGTTTGCTGACAAATTTTGTAGGCAAGGGAAACCAGACAACAAGAATTAGTTTTCAAATGGCCGATGTGGGCTCGAAACGCCTGGACGCTATCATGGCCGAGCTAAAACCGCGTATCGACAGCATATTGCCACCAGCAAAATTTGATGTAGAACTCACCGGATCGAGTGTAATTTTCTCTAAAGGTACCGATTACATGTTAAGGCATTTGTTCGAAAGCATTGGTTTAGCGATTGTATTAATTTCGCTATTACGCCTGGCGCAATTTAAAAGCCTGGGCATCATGTTTATTTCGTTATTACCGAATATTGTTCCGCTGATTATTACGGCCGGGATTATGGGTTATTTCGACATTTCGTTGAAACCGTCAACAATTTTGATTTTCACAATTGCATTTGGTCTCGCATCCGATCAAACCATTTATTTCTTGACCCGGTACCAACAAGAGTTGAGCCTAACCAATTTTAGCGTTCCACGGGTGATTACCGATACCATTACTGAAACGGGTGTGAGTATGACCCATATTGCGTTGATTTTGTTTTTTGGCTTCGGAATTTTTACCGCGTCAACCTTTGGCGGTACCGTAATCTTGGGTCTGTTGCTATCGATTACCTTATTCGTAGCCCTGATTTTTAACCTGACACTTTTGCCTGCGCTGGTTTTATGGTTAGACAAAAAGAAAGTAAGGAAAATGGTTTCCGATGAAGAATCGGCACGTAATGCCGGAGAATTTGATCATTAAATCCTCTCCTTTCGAAGCTTTTGCATTGGCAAATTGCTGCAATCCTCTCCAAAGGAAACGATAATGAAAGAACAGTAGTTTTAACTGATACGGATTAGATTGTACGCATGCTTAATCCGCTATTTCGCTTTCCGTTGGAGAGGGAGGGATAACGAGACCCACGTTCTACCGCTTACTTTAACTGGGAGAGGATTTACTCCGGTTCCGATTTTTCCTCTTCGCCATCTACCGGCACCTCAACAGTGGGGTCGGTTATAATTTCCGCATTCCCACTATCATCTTTTTTTGCAAAAATAATTGGGTACAGCATCCATAAGGCACCAACCATAACCAAAATACCTGCCAGCATTTGCAGATAACGGGCATGGTTTACCTCATACGCCTCTAAAACCTTATAAGCAATATAAGAGAGCACGCCCAAGATGAGCACAAAAACGGCCTTTTGTAATTTAAGAAGCTTTATCATTGGGTGTTTTTTTTAGTTTGAGAATATGTAATAAAACAAATATAAGGCCAATTAATTCAAGCAGCCCACAGAAATAGAAAGCATAAAGCACAAAGTCTCTGTTAGCCGGTTTAATAATCGCTACAATCGGCAGCGCCACCACAGCCAGAATCATCAATAGAAGACCAGTATTAAATAATTTCAAGTTAAAGTATTTACACCAAAACTACTGAAATTCCCTCATTTTTTTTAACTTTGCAACCTTAATTTTTTGAGGTACTTGATTGATGTATAGCGAATTTAAACAATTAGAACTTGCCAAAATAGGGCAAGAAATATTAGATTTTTGGAAAAAGGAAAACATCTTCGAAAAGAGCATTTCTTCACGTCCAAAATCTAATCCGTTTACTTTTTACGAAGGACCACCGTCTGCCAATGGCATGCCGGGCATTCACCACGTAATGGCTCGTGCAATTAAGGATATTTTTTGTCGATACAAAACCTTAAAAGGCTATCAGGTTAAGCGCAAAGGCGGTTGGGATACCCATGGTTTGCCCATTGAGCTTGCCGTAGAAAAAAAACTGGGTATAACCAAAGAAGACATTGGCAAAAAAATCAGTGTTGATGAATACAACGCAGCCTGCCGTACCGAGGTAATGCGATATACCGATGTTTGGAACGATCTTACCGAAAAAATGGGTTACTGGGTCGACCTTGAAAATCCATACATCACTTACGAAAATAAATACATTGAAACCCTTTGGTGGATCTTAAAACAACTTTACGACAAAGGATTTTTATACAAGGGATACACGGTTCAACCTTATTCGCCCGCTGCCGGAACAGGTTTAAGCTCGCACGAACTAAACCAGCCTGGCACTTACAAAGATGTAAGCGATACCACAATTGTTGCACAGTTCAAAGCAATTGACGAATCTCTGTCTGCGTTCTTAAAAGACTTCGGCACAATTCACTTTTTGGCATGGACAACGACGCCCTGGACGTTACCGAGCAACACGGCTTTAACAGTTGGGCCTAAAATTGATTATGTGCTGGTTAAAACCTTCAATCAATACACTTTCGAGCCAATCAATGTTGTTTTGGCTAAGGCACTTGTTGGTAAGCAATTTGCTGGAAAATACTTTTTATCTGAAAACGACGAAGATTTTAACAACTTCAAGGCCGACGATAAAAAGATTCCTTATGTTATTTTAGCCGAATGTGCTGGTGCAGATTTGGTAGGGATCAGATATGAGCAATTATTGCCTTATGCACTTCCCTATCAAAACGCCGAAAATGCCTTCCGGGTTATTTCTGGCGACTTTGTAACCACCGAAGACGGTACAGGTATCGTTCATACCGCTCCAACTTTTGGCGCTGATGATGCCCGAGTGGCAAAATTGGCCACACCTGAAGTGCCACCGATGTTGGTTTTAGATGAAAAGGGAAATGCAGTACCGTTGGTTGATTTACAAGGGAAGTTTATCGCTTCTTTAGGTGGAAACTATGGCGGTAAGTACGTCAAAAACGAATATTATAAAGATGGTGAAGCTCCTGAGAAATCAGTTGATGTAGAAATCGCGATCCAGTTAAAAGAAGAAAACAAAGCCTTCAAGGTAGAAAAATACGTTCACACTTATCCACACTGCTGGAGAACCGATAAACCGGTGTTGTATTATCCTTTAGATAGTTGGTTCATTAAAACTACCGCTGTTAAAGATAAAATGGCCCAGTTGAACAAAACCATAAACTGGAAGCCCGAATCGACGGGAACCGGCCGTTTTGGCAACTGGCTGGAGAATTTGGTTGATTGGAACCTTTCCCGTTCTCGTTATTGGGGAACGCCTTTGCCTATTTGGCGTACTGCCGACGGTTTAGAGGAAAAATGCATTGGGTCGATCGCAGAACTGAACGCAGAAATAGCGAAATCTATCGAAGCAGGTCTTATGCCTGCAGGTTTCGAATTGAAAGACATGCACCGCCCTTACGTTGATGATGTGATTTTAACTTCATCAAAAGGGGAAAAAATGACGCGTGAAACCGACCTAATCGATGTTTGGTTTGATAGCGGCGCAATGCCGTATGCACAATGGCATTTCCCTTTCGAAAACAAAGAAGAATTTGAAAACGCCTACCCTGCCGATTTTATAGCAGAAGGAGTTGACCAAACACGGGGCTGGTTTTTCACCTTACACGCCATCGCGGTAATGTTGAGCGAGGCGAGCGATGAGATTAGGGAAATTAATGCAAAAACAGGAAACCCGGGTATAGCCTTCAAAAATGTAGTTTCAAACGGATTGGTGTTAGATAAAAATGGCAACAAAATGTCTAAGCGTTTAGGCAATGCTGTTGATCCTTTCAGCACCATCGAAACTTACAGCGCTGATGCCACCCGCTGGTACATGATTAGCAATGCATCGCCCTGGGACAACTTGAAATTCAGCTTAGAAGGATTGGATGAAGTGCGCCGTAAATTCTTCGGCACACTGTACAATACTTATGCATTTTTTGCCTTATACGCAAATATCGACAAGTTTGAGATCGACAAAAACAACCTGAGCAAAGTTGCCGACAGAACGGAGCTGGATCGTTGGATCTTATCTTTATTGCAAAATCTGATTAGCGAAGTAGACGAAAGCTACAATGCTTACGAGCCAACCAAAGCCACCCGTGCCATCCAAACCTTTGTTGATGAGCATTTGAGCAACTGGTACATTAGGTTGAGCCGTCGCCGTTTTTGGAAAGGCGAAATGACAGATGATAAACGTGCGGCTTACGAAACACTTTATACCTGTTTGGAAACGTTGGCCCAGCTGATGAGCCCCGTTGCACCTTTCTTTGCCGATTGGTTGTATAAAAACTTAACCGTAACGGATAAAAATGCACAACAATCTGTTCACTTAACCCTGTGGAACGAGGCTGATAAGAGCTTAATTGATACTGATTTGAACGAGCGTATGGTTTACGCCCAGGATATTTCGTCGATGGTTTTATCGCTGCGTAAAAAGTCGGGCATTAACGTTCGTCAGCCTTTGGCTAAGATCCTGATTCCATCGCTAAATGGCGATTTCGAGCAGAAAATCTCAAAGGTTTCCGACTACATTCTTTCAGAAACCAATGTTAAGCACATCGAGTTTATTACCGATACGCATGGCATTGTAAAGAAAAAGCTGAAGCCAAATTTTAAATCGCTTGGTAAAAAAGTGGGTAAGGATATGAGCATTGTCAAACAGGCGCTGGAAAACATGACTCAAGACGATATTCAACGTTTAGAGGTTGACGGTTACATCAACGTTTTCGGTACCGACAACGTTCAGCATGCGATAGATATGAATGATGATGTGGAGGTTTTTGCTGAAGATATTCCGGGGTGGCAGGTAACCAACATCGGTAGCTTAACTGTTGCCTTAGATGTAACCATTTCTGAGGAGCTGAAACAAGAGGGAATTTCTCGCGAGTTGGTAAACAGGATCCAGAATTTACGTAAGGAACTAAACTTCGAAGTGACCGATAGAATTAACGTGGCTTTACAAAATGATAATCTGATAGCGGCCGCGGTGACGAAAAACATAGCGTACATTTGCGCAGAAATTTTGGCCGACAAACTAGAATTAACAGATACTGTAACTAACGCAAACAAAATCACTATTGATGATGTTGAGTTAAGCATTTCGGTAACTAAAATATAAATCCATATATTAGAAAACTAAATTAAAAACATGGAAAATAATAACAAAACGCGCTACTCAGACAGTGAACTTCAGGAATTTAAAGAGTTAATTCAAGATAAATTACGAATGGCCAAAGAGGAGCTTAACGCACTTACGGCATCATTAAGCAACCCAAATGCAAACGGTACAGAAGACACCTCCGGCGCTTACAAAACGCTTGAAGATGGTTCTGCAACGATGGAAAAAGAGCAGATCAATCAGTTGGCTGCCCGCCAGAAAAAATTTATCGATAACCTCGAAAATGCCTTGGTTCGTATTGAGAACAAAACTTACGGTATTTGCCGCGAAACAGGCAAGTTGATTCAAAAAGAACGCTTGCGTGCAGTTCCACACGCTACTTTGAGCATTGAAGCCAAATTAAAGCAGAGTTAATGAAAGGATATACAAAACCTTTAATCGTTATCTTTTTAGTTTTACTTGCCGACCAAGTGCTAAAAACGTGGATCAAAACCCACATGAACCTTGGTGATGAGTTCAACATTATTGGTGAGTGGTTTATTATTCACTTTACCGAAAACAATGGCATGGCGTTCGGGATGGAGTTTGGCGGCGAATATGGTAAACTTGCCTTGTCATTGTTCCGTATCCTCGCAGTTGGCGGAATAGGTTATGGATTACATTATCTAATTAAGCATAAATATCATAGAGGTTTAATTTTAAATGTAGCACTAATTTTTGCTGGTGCACTTGGTAACATCATCGATTCGGTGTTTTATGGAAAAATTTACGGCTACGAGACGTGGTTTCATGGTCGCGTGGTAGATATGCTTTATTTTCCTATTGCAAAGGGTCACTTTCCGAGCTGGATCCCGATTTGGGGAGGCGACGAATTTGTGTTCTTCAGACCGGTATTTAACCTTGCTGATGCCGCGATTTCTGTTGGCGTGATCCTTATTCTAATCTTCCAAAAAAACTACTTTAAAGAGGATGTAAAAGATGAAGTTAGTATTAACAGTGAAATTGTCGAAGACTAAGAGAATTACGATTGTAGATTGACGAGTTACGATTCGGCAGTGCACAGTTTAAACTTAAATTATTATGGCCCGCTTCTTTAACAGAGGTGGGCTTTTTTGTGCTAGATACTTTCCTTGTCGTAGCGTCTCGCTACGACTTAAATTAATTAATTTATGTTTCTAGAATGTGGAGTCGTAGCGAGACGCTACAACTAGAGGGTGCTCAGCAACTGTCAGTCTGAGCGGAGTCGAAGACCTTTTTCTATAGGATAAAGAAAAAAATATTTGTCCTTCGACTACGCTCAGGATGACAATATTTTTTGTTTTATGCTTAAATTAATAGCATTGGTAGCGTCTCGCTACGACTTAAATTAATTAATTTATGTTTCTTAGAATGTGGCTTCGTAGCGAGACGCTACAACTAGAGGGTGCTCAGCAACTGTCAGTCTGAGCGGAGTCGAAGACCTTTTTCTATAGGATAGAGAAAAAAATATTTGTCCTTCGACTACGCTCAGGATGACAATATTTTTTGTTTTATGCTTAAATTAATAGCATTGGTAGCGTCTCGCTACGACTTAAATTAATTAATTTATGTTTCTTAGCATATGGAGTCGTGGCGAGACGCTACAACTAGAGGGTGCTCAGCAACTGTCAGTCTGAGCGGAGTCGAAGACCTTTTTCTATAGGATAAAGAAAAAAATATTTGTCCTTCGACTACGCTCAGGATGACAATATTTTTTGTTTTATGCTTAAATTAATAGCATTGGTAGCGTCTCGCTACGACTTAAATTAATTAATTTATGTTTCTTAGAATGTGGAGTCGTAGCGAGACGCTACAACTAGAAGGGAATCAGTTATCACTAAACAGCAAACAAATCAAATAACCCACAAAATAGGCTAGCAGATCGTAAATACTAAAAGAAGTGCCGAGAACAGTGCTCCAAAGCCTACTATTTTGTAAACCCAGCCATTCTACATAATGAACCGCCTGTAAAAACTCGATGATAAAGGAGAAAATTAACACGCCAAGAGCGAGCTTTTTATAGTTTGTTTTGAGGAAAATCCGGAAGAAGGCGTAAATCAATATCACCACCAGAACATCGCCACCAAAAGGGCGAATAAATGCGTCGTGTACGAATTTTGCAATTAAGACTTCTACAACAAAAATCGCTACAAAAAGGAACAGGAACTTAAAATTGAAGGTTAGTTTCATTTTTAGGGTATAAAAAAAAGTCAAGTTTTTAGAGCACACCGGCCATTAAAACTTGACTTCTTTGAAAACTTGATTTAGCGATTAAACGCCTAACAACAATCTGGCTGGATCTTCCAACAATTGCTTAACGCGTACCAGGAAACCAACCGACTCACGTCCGTCGATAATTCTGTGGTCGTATGACAATGCAACATACATCATCGGACGAATCACCACCTCACCTTTTTCAGCAATCGGACGCTCAACAATATTGTGCATTCCTAAAATAGCCGATTGTGGCGCATTAATAATCGGAGTCGACATCATTGAGCCGAACACGCCGCCATTGGTAATGGTGAAGGTTCCGCCTGTCATTTCTTCGATAGTCAATTTACCGTCGCGTGCCTTTAAAGCCAGTGCCAGCACAGATTTTTCAATGTCTGCCAAACTCATGCTTTCGGCATTACGAATTACAGGCACGACTAATCCTTTTGGTGCAGAAACGGCGATAGAAATATCAGCGAAATTATTGTAAACCAATTCCTCGCCTTCAATACGGGCGTTCACGGCAGGAAAATCCTTTAGCGCTTCAGTTACCGCTTTAGTGAAGAAACTCATGAAGCCTAAGCCAACACCATGTTTCTCTTTAAACGACTCTTTATATTTCGAACGTAAGTCCATTATTGGCTTCATGTTAACCTCGTTAAAAGTAGTTAACATGGCCGTTTCATTTTTAACAGAAACCAAACGCTTGGCAACGGTTTTGCGCAGTGGCGACATTTTCTCGCGACGCTCAGAACGTGCACCGGCTGGAGCAGGAGCAACAGGAGCTGGAGCTGCTTTCGGGGTTTCAGCTTTAGCTTTTCCGCTTTCTGCTTTAACAGCGTCGTCTTTAGTAATGCGACCATCAACGCCAGTGCCTTTTACAGCAGTGGCTTCGATACCTTTTTCAGCAAGAATTTTTCCAGCAGCAGGCGATGGCGTGCCACTAGCATAAGATTCTTTGCCAGACTCAGAAGCTTTTGGAGCCTCAGCCACCGCTGCCGGAGCTTGCGCATCCGACTTTGGACTTTCGCCTTCGGCCTTTGGACCAGGCGCAGCTCCACCATCTTCAATTTTACAAACTACTGCGCCAATTGCTAAAGTATCGCCTTCGGCAGCAATTGTTCTTAAAGTTCCGGCTTGTTCAGCGGTTAGTTCGAAAGTAGCCTTGTCTGATTCTAATTCAGCAATAACCTCATCCATTTCAACAACATCGCCGTCGCTTTTTAGCCATTGCGATAAAACAACTTCGGTTATCGACTCACCAACTGGTGGAACTTTTATCTCTAAACTCATATTATTTAATATATCTATTTCAAATACTCAATTATAATGACCAATAATCAAATTGCAATGATCAATTAACAAATTATCAAGTTGCAACTATCAATAACCAATTATCGAATTACAATGCTCCATAAACAATAATCAAGTTATAATAACCAATTTTCTAGAACTGACTATCAAGCCACAATACCCAATAAGCATTTGCAGTTGATAATTGAGACTTACTTATTGGTTATTCTTTCTAATCGGCTTCTGCCAACTTCTTGCTTGCTTTTTTGGCAGCGTCTTTTACTTCTTCTTCTTTAACAGAAACCTCTAACGCTTTTGCAAGGATGTAGGCTTGTTGATTGGCATGCTGTTTCGCAAAACCAGTTGCAGTACTGCTGCTTTCTTTTCTTGAAATTACATCGATGCCTTTTAGTCCGGTTTTATATAACTTGCGGAATAAGTATGGCCATGCACCCATGTTTTCTGGCTCCTCTTGCACCCAGAAAATCTCATTCGCATTTTTATACTTGTTCTTAATGGCTTCCATTTGGTCAACCGGTGTTGGATATAACTGTTCAACCCGTACCAATGCAACATGTTTAACCGCGTCTGCCTGTTGTTTTTCGAGCAGTTCGTAGTAGATTTTACCACTACAAAATATAACACGGGTAATATCTTCAACCTTTACATTTTCATCATCGATAACCTCTTTGAAGCCGCCTGTGGTAAAATCTTCCAACTTAGAAACGCAAGCAGGATGACGCAACAAACTTTTCGGTGTAAATACCACTAACGGTTTACGGAAATCGCGTTTAAACTGGCGACGCAAGATGTGGAAGAAGTTGGCTGGCGTAGTACAATTTGCAACTTGCATATTGTAATCGGCGCAAAGCTCCATAAAACGCTCAATACGTGCCGACGAGTGCTCTGGTCCCTGGCCTTCGTACCCGTGAGGCAACAACATTACCAATCCGTTTTCGCGTTGCCATTTGGTTTCGGCACTGGCTATATACTGATCGACAACAATTTGCGCACCGTTAAAGAAATCGCCAAACTGTGCTTCCCAAATGGTTAACGCATTTGGATTTGCCATTGCGTAACCATATTCGAAACCTAAAACACCATATTCAGATAAGTGAGAATTGTAAATATCAAACGGTGCCTGTTGGTCAGAAATATTTGCCAACGGTACATATTCCTCCTCGCTATCCTCTAACGTAAGTACGGCGTGGCGGTGTGAGAAAGTACCCCGCTCTACATCCTGACCACTTAAACGTACGCGTTTACCTTCTGATAGCAAGGTGCCATAAGCCAGCTGCTCGCCCATTGCCCAATCGAAAACGAGGGTTTCGTTAACCATTTTGGTACGCTCGGCGAATAATTTCTCGATTTTTTTGAAAAACTTTTTATTTGAAGGTAAGGTGGTAATACGCTTACCTATTTCTAACAAGGTAGATTTTTTTACTGCCGTTACCGGCGAAGTTTCAAAATCCTTTGGCGTAGCGATACGCAAATCGGCCCAGGCACCACCAAATTTTACTTCGGCATTGCCAGCAACAAACTCTTTGGCTTCATTTAAGCGCTCCTGCAAAATTCCACGGAAATCTTTTTCCATTTCTTTCGCCAAACCCGCTTCCAATTTACCTTCCTTAGTTAACTGATCTATATAAATTTCCCTTGGATTAGGGTGCTTTTCTATTGTTTTGTATAATAAAGGCTGAGTAAACTTAGGTTCGTCAGATTCATTGTGTCCAAAACGACGGTAGCATAAAATATCAATGAAGACATCATTTTTGTATTTCTGACGATATTCCATTGCTAAATTAATGGCATAAACCAAAGCCTCCGGATCATCGCCATTGACGTGGAAAACCGGCGATAAAGTCACCTTTGCAATATCGGTACAGTAAGTACTTGTACGACCGTCTTTATAATTTGTAGTAAAACCAATCTGGTTGTTAATTACCAGGTGGATTGTTCCGCCGGTTTTGTAACCTTCAAGCCCAGCCATCTGGATTACCTCGTAAACAATACCCTGACCGGCAACTGAAGCATCGCCATGAATCAAAATTGGTGCTAAACGACTGTTATCGCCATCGTATTTGAAGTCGATTTTTGAGCGGCTCATGCCCTCAACCACACCATCAACGGTTTCTAAGTGCGATGGATTGGGGCAAAGGCTTAAGTGAACGCTTTTTCCTGCGTTAGTGGTAACATCTGTTGAATAGCCCAGGTGGTATTTTACGTCACCACCAAATGGAGTTTCAGGGTTGTAGCTTTTGCCTTCAAATTCAGCAAAAATATCTTTGTACGTTTTCTGCATAATGTTGGCCAACACGTTCAAACGACCGCGATGCGCCATGCCAATTACAAACTCTTCGATACCCAGTTCTGCACCTTTTTCGATAACCGAATCTAACGCCGGAATCAAAGCTTCTGCTCCTTCTAAAGAGAAACGTTTCTGACCAAGAAATTTTGTTCCAAGGAAATTTTCGAAACTTACCGCTTCGTTTAATTTTTTAAGAATACGTTTTTTCTCATCGATAGAGAAACTAGGCGTACTCCGAACACTTTCCAGCTTCTGCTGAATCCAGTTCAACACTTCTGGTGTGCGTAAGAACTTAAATTCGGCTCCTATTGAGCTTGTGTAAGTTTGCTTTAAAACAGCAAGGATATCCTTCAGTTTCGCCGCACCAATACCAATTTCGACACCTGAATTAAAAACAGTTTCCAAATCGGCGTCAGACAGGCCAAAATTTGCCAGATCTAAAGTTGGTAAGTGCTTGCGTCGTTCGCGAACCGGATTGGTACGCGTAAACAAGTGACCACGGCTTCTGTATCCGTCGATCAAATTTAATACACTAACCTCTTTTAAAAATTGTTCAGGTGTCTCTGCGGTTACTGTCGGGCCTTCAGAAGTTCTGCCGAAATCAAAACCTTCGAAAAACTTCTGCCAACCAAATTCAACCGACTCAGGATCTTGTTGATACGACTGATATAACGACTCTATATATTCGGCGTTTGCGCCATTAAGATAAGATAATTTATCCATTATTAACTGTTTACTATAAGCATTACAAAATTAGAATTTTACCTTATATAAATGGCAAAAAACTCGATTAAATTAAATTATTGGATGAATTATTAAATTGGTGAGTGAATGAGTGATTTAATGAATGAGTGAATTGTTGATTGATAAAGGATTCTTTGCCGAACTAGCTTTAAATTAAGCCTGTGTTTAGCCTTCCGTCTCAACTTGAGGTTACATCTTACCAGCCTGCATGCTGAACGTTGGCGGTCGACGCTTTAAAAATCATTCTGTCATCCAAAATCATACAATTTTCTCATTCAAAAACGCTATCATTCAATCAATCTTACGAAGCCCAGGTTAAGGCATAATTTCCTTTCGGATCTAAGCTTTTTATATTTTTATCTAAATCGAAAACGCTTTTTGATTTCTGATCATTTCCCACGCCTGCAACATTGGCCCAGTTTCCCCAGTTACTTGCCGGATTATAATCAATCAGCTTTTCTTCAAAATAGGCTGCGCCAAATACCCAGCTTACTTCTAAATTATTGATTAAATAGAGGGCAGCGGTTTGACGGGCGATATTAGAAACGAAACCAGTTTGATTCAACTCAGTCATTACCGCATCGACCACTACAAAACCCGTTTGGCCATTTTTCCATTTGGCAAAATTCTCTTGCTCGTTTTCTACATCAACCAAGCCCTGGCTGCCAAAACCATTTGGATGAAAGAATCGGTTGCCGTACTTTTTAAACATGAAGCGATAATAATCCCTCCAAAGCAGACCTAGCAAAATGTGGTTAAACATGGCCTTGGTATTTGGGAAACCTTCCATTTTTTTTATTTCCCAGTAAACCTTACGGGGTGATAAACAGCCCATTGCAAGCCAGGCAGATAACTTTGAGGCTAGAATAAGGTTTTTTGCACTGGCAGCTTGCTGCATGGCTACAATAACCTTTTGTAAGTGCGATAACCCATCCGCCTCGCCACCGGTAAACTGAAAATCAGATCGCTCATCTTTTTCTTGCGGTGAGAGGTTTAACTGCGCCAGCGTTGGGAGCGATCCCCAATCAATTACTTCGGCAACGTTAACGCGATCGGGCGCCAAAAAGCAGGGCTTGATGATCGAATCGCGTTCAATTTTCTTTTTAAATTGATTAAAGGCATCAGGAATATCCTTTATCGGAAAAGGCAGGTCCTCTTTATTATATAACGTGTGGCCGATAAAGTGCTTTAAATTAACACGAAGCTTCCACAGCGCATTTTCTACCAATGTAGAAACATGCGTTTCTTCTCTGGCCACCTCACGATGGTGATAAACCTCCGTTATTTCGTATTCCTGAACCAGTTGTGGAATAATTTCTTCCGGGTTTCCCTGAGCAATGAGTAAATTCCCTCCTATTTGCTTAAGCGAATACCTTAGCCCAGATACGCTCTCTAAAATAAATTGTGCCCGGATATTTCCGGTTTTCAGCGTTCCGTATTTTGTTTCGCCAAACAAGCGGGGATCTAAAATGTAAACAGGTAAAATCGCATCCGATTTAGCAATAGCCTCTATCAGCATCTCATTATCATGCAAACGAAGATCATTTCTGAACCAGACTAAAATTTTTTTGGACATCTCTTGTGGGAAAAGGGTGTTAAGAACGCAATTACAAATTTATCTTATTTTTTGTCGGCATCAAAAAAGCTGAAAATTTCTTTACAAACAGCCAACAAAATGTATCGGGACAACGGTGGTAATTCCTCCGTAATGCGAACTTTACCACATTATACGAAAAAATAATGAGAAATCGGCAGTTTCCCAACAGAAAAACGCCTTGAAATCAATGTTTTGGCTGTTTATAGACTGCTGCGCCCCGTCATTCGCTACTTGATAGGGAATATTAAAGCGCCAAGCTGGTTATGGCATTAAGATTCCCGCATGCGCGAGAATGACGATTTGGTAACAGCTTGTAAGGCTATGCGCCACGTCATTCCCTACTTGATAGGGAATCTTAAAGCGTCAAGCCGGTTTATGGCACTAAGATTCCCGCATGCGCGAGAATGACGATTTGGTGGAAATAAACTTTACGGCGCATTTGCAAAAAAAAAGCATACTTAAGCTATTGCCAGCTTGCAAGGCTCTGCTCCACGTCATTCCCTACTTGATAGGGAATCTTAAAGCGCCAAGCCGTTTTTATGGCATTAAGATTCCCGCATGCGCG
Organism: Pedobacter endophyticus; assembly: GCF_015679185.1. Lineage (NCBI taxonomy): Bacteria > Pseudomonadati > Bacteroidota > Sphingobacteriia > Sphingobacteriales > Sphingobacteriaceae > Pedobacter > Pedobacter endophyticus. The sequence continues at coordinate 3,940,501 of NZ_CP064939.1, read as the reverse complement.
AGAATGACGATTTGGTGGAAATAAACTTTACGGCGCATTTGAAAAAAAAAAGCTTACTTAACCTATTAACAGCTTGCAAGGCTCTGCGCCACGTCATTCCCTGCTTGATAGGGAATCTTAAAGCGCCAAGCCGGTTTATGGCATTAAGATTTCTCCTTCGCGAGATTGACAATTTGGTGAAATGGGACTATGGGAATTGATCGAAATCACTTTTGATAGGTGGTCTTTTGCCAGCTTGCAAGGCTATGCGCCACGTCATTCCCTGCTTGATAGGGAATATTAAAGCTTCAAACTGGTTTATGGCATTAAGATTCCCGCATGCGCGAGAATGACGATTTGTGGAAATAAACTTTACGGCGCATTTGCAAAAAAAAGCTTACTTAAGCTATTGACAGCTTGCAAGGCTCTGCCTCACGTCATTCCCTACTTGATAGGGAATCCTAAAGCTTCAAACTGGTTTATGGCATTAAGATTCCCGCATGCGCGAGAATGACGATTTGGTGGAAATAAACTTTACGGCGCATTTGCAAAAAAAAAGCATACTTAAGCTATTGCCAGCTTGCAAGGCTCTGCTCCACGTCATTCCCTACTTGATAGGGAATCTTAAAGCGCCAAGCCGTTTTTATGGCATTAAGATTCCCGCATGCGCGAGAATGACGATTTGGTGGAAATAAACTTTACGGCGCATTTGCAAAAAAAAAAGCTTACTTAAGCTATTGACAGCTTGCAAGGCTATGCGCCACGTCATTCCCTACTTGATAGGGAATCTTAAAGCGCCAAGCCGGCTTATGGCATTAAGATTCCCGCATGCGCGAGAATGACGATTTGTGGAAATGGGAACTATGGGAATTGATCGAAATCACTTTCGATAGGTGGTCTCTTGCTAGCGTAAAAGGCTCTGCTCCCCGTCATTCCCTACTTGATAGGGAATCCTAAAGCTTCAAACTGGTTTATGGCATTAAGATTCCCGCATGCGCGAGAATGACGATGTGGTAGAAATAAAACTTACGGCGCATTTGCAAAAAAAAAGCTTACTTAACCTATTGACAGTTTGCAAGGCTCTGCCTCACGTCATTCCCTACTTGATAGGGAATCTTAAAGCGCAAGCCGGTTTATAGCATTAAGATTCCCGCATGCGCGAGATTGACAATTTGGTGAAATGGGACTATGGGAATTGATCGAAATCACTTTTGATAGGTGGTCTTTTGCCAGCGTATAAGGCTCTGCTCCAAGTCATTCCCTACTTGATAGGGAATCTTAAAGCGCCAAGCCGGTTTATGGCATTAAGATTCCCGCATGCGCGAGAATGACGATTTGGTAACAGTTTGCAAGGCTCTGCGCCACGTCATTCCATACTTGATAGGGAATCCTAAAGCGCCAAGATGGTTTATGGCATTAAGATTCCCGCATGCGCGAGAATGACGATACATCCGGTTTTATGCCGTTTAGACAAGGCAGTTCGAAAACCCTTTCGTATCTTTATTGTTATAAACACATGCCGAAAAAGATTCTCATTACTGGAGCCAGCGGACTTGTTGGCGCTGAACTAAAAAAGCGCCTGTTGAGCAAGGGTTACGAAGTGAATACGCTCTCTCGTAAGAAGGCAAAGGACTCAAACAGCTTTACGTGGAATGTTGCTACAGGAGCCATTGATGCCAATTGCATGAATGGCGTTGAAGCCGTGATTCATTTGGCCGGGGCGCCGATAGTTGATAAAAAGTGGACGGACGAGCGTAAACAGGAGATTATTGATAGTCGCGTAAAATCGACTGAATTGCTGCTGAAAACGATCAGGTCAAACCCTAATCATCAGGTCGAAGCCTTTATTTCTTCATCGGCGGTGGGCTATTATGGCGATTGCGGTGATGAGATTTTATTGGAAGAGACTTCAAATGGTTATGGTTTTTTGGCTCAATGCTGCAAACTTTGGGAAGAAGCCGTATCGCAGGCTAGGAAACTCGGTTTAAGAACCGTGAAACTACGCACAGGGATTGTATTCAGCACAAAGGGTGGCGCTTTGCCGCAACTAGATAAGCCTGTTCGCCTGTTTGCTGGTGCGGCACTTGGCAATGGCAAACAGTGGGTGCCTTGGCTGCATATCGACGATATGGTAGAAATGTATGTTTATGCCGTTGAAAACCCCAACATGGAAAATTGTTATAACGCCTGCGCACCATTTCCGGTTACTAATGAAGCGCTAACCAAAGCAATAGCCAAACACTTGCACCGCCCGGTGTGGCCATTCAATGTACCAAAAAAAGCGCTGGAACTGTTGCTCGGAGAACGGGCAGAAGCGGTATTAATGAGCAGCAATACATCTGCGCAGAAGATTTTAGATGCTGGATTTAAATTTAAATTTACAGATTTGGACAGTGCTTTGACTGATTTATATAAATAGCTAAGCTGTTTAATTGCTCAATTGTTTAACTGGTTATTGTAAATTGCTTATTGCCATTGCCCATTACTCTTTTTAATTAATTCATTCGTTAATGACACCTGTTTCAATATTTTGGTTTCGCAGAGATTTACGCTTACAGGATAACGCAGCGCTCTACCATGCGCTAAAAGGCAAAAACCCTGTGCTTCCGCTCTTTATTTTCGATAAAAACATTTTAGATAAGCTTGCTCACAACGATGCCCGGGTGACTTTTATCTATCAAACGATTGAAAGTTTGAAAAAAGAGCTTCGAAATCTTGGATCAGATTTGTTGGTGAAATATGGAAACCCAGAAGAAGTATGGCCGAAGATATTGCAAGATTACCCTGTTAAGGAGGTGTACACCAATCGCGATTACGAGCCTTACGCCCGGGAGCGTGACGACAACATGTTCGAATTTTTAAGGAGTGAAAAAATCACCTTTAAAACGTTTAAAGACCAGGTAATTTTTGAGAAAGATGAGATCTTAAAAGCGGATAAAACGCCTTACACAGTTTTTACGCCGTACTATAAACAATGGCAAGCGAAACTGAACGATTTCTATGTAAAAGCTTATCCGACAAAGCGATACTTTAAAAGCTTTTTAACAACGAAGCAACTGCCACTGCCTGGCTTAAAGGATATGGGTTTTGAAAAAAGCAACTTGCAATTTCCAAAAATCAGCTATACCGATAAGCTGGATGAATATGCTGCTCAACGAGATTTTCCGGCTTTAAACGGCACAACACACATCGGTTTGCATCTCCGTTTTGGAACGATAAGCATCAGGAAGGCCGTGAGCGATGCCATTGATGCAAAATCAAATGTTTGGCTGTCTGAATTGGCCTGGCGTGAATTTTATATGATGATTCTTTGGCATTTTCCTTATGCAGCATTCAATTCGTTTAAAAAACAGTACGACAAAATAAAGTGGCGTAACAACGAAAATGAGTTCCGGGCCTGGTGCGAAGGAAATACAGGCTACCCGATTGTTGATGCCGGGATGCGACAGCTTAACCAAACAGGCTGGATGCACAACCGGGTGCGCATGGTTGTAGCCAGTTTTTTATCGAAGCACCTGCTTATTGATTGGCGCTGGGGCGAAGCTTATTTTGCCGAAAAACTGCTGGATTACGAAATGGCCAGTAACGTTGGCGGCTGGCAATGGGCAGCGGGATCTGGAAACGATGCGGCACCTTATTTCAGGGTTTTTAACCCCGAGCTGCAAACCAAAAGGTTCGACCCCAAATTTGAATACATCAAAAAATGGGTGCCAGAATTTGGTACAAAAAAATATGCCCAACCAATAGTTGAGCATACGTTTGCACGAGAAAGGGTGCTAAAAGTGTTTAAAGAAGCGTTGGCTACTTAGTTACGCTAACAATCTCTATATCAAAATCCAATACGGCATTAGGCGGAATTGCGCCATTTCCGGATAGGCCGTAACCCATGTCGGATGGGATAAACATCCTTATTTTCGCCCCTGCGGTAAATTTCGGTATTATTGCTTTCCAGCCTTGAATAAGGTACTGCAAGGTTGTAGAGTATGTGCCATCGGTTGACGAATCGAAAACCGTTCCGTCAAGCAATCTTCCGGTATATTTGTAAACTACAGTGCTGGTTTCGGTAATCGTTTCCGTTCCGGTGCCGGCAGCGGTTGTAATATAATACACTCTCGAAGCGTCTTTTGTGGCTGTTAAGCCTTTTGCAGTTAGGAAATTCTGGATTTTCACATCGTCAAACTGCCATTGCTTTTTATATGGATAAGTAGTAATGGTTACATCGAGATTCTCGTTTGATGGAATACCACCAGCGCCATTACGACCAAAAGCCAAATAAGACGGCAGTAAAATTCGTGCAACACCGCCCGGCTTTAAGGCCAGTGTGGCTGTACGCAAAGCGGGAATATTATAAGTTGTTGATGTTGACAGCGATGATTGGAAAAAGTTGTTTAAATAACCAACGTAAGTACCGAGGTTTCCGTTAACAGGCGATTTAAGGTACTGATTACCCGATTGCATCGATTTAATTACTACATCGTACAAAACTGAATCCTTGTTTAAAAACAAGTCTCCGGTAGTTGGGTTGGTTACCTGAAAATAGAACCCGGTTTTATCGGGGTCTTGCTGCATCGAAGTCAGGTTGTTTTTGGCAATATACGATTTAATTGCCGCGTCATCTACCCTCTGAATCGACTCATATTCCTTTTTACACGAACTGAATATTGTTGTAGTTGCCAGAACTGTAAAGAGGCTGAGTTTGGTAAAATTGTTCATTTATTATTGTACGTCAGTAAGTGTAATTGTAAAGTCTAAAATAGCGTTTGCCGGGATTAACGAAGATGGCGAAGTTGTTCCGTAAGCATAATAAGAAGGAATAATCAGCCTGATTTGACCACCTTTTTGAATTTTTTGAATGCCTATTTGCCAGCCGGCAATAACCTGGCCCAAAGTAAACGGAACCGGGGTTCCTTTTGTGCTATCGAAAAGAGCGCCATTTAACAGTCGTCCGTCGTAATTTGCCGTAATTCTTGTACTTCCCTGGTAAGTTACACTTCCTGATCCGGGCTCAATAATTTGATAAAAAATTCCATACGAATCTTTCTGGGCCGGAATGTTGTTAGTTTTAATAAATGCCCTTATCGCCGTTGTATCTGCCATAAATTGTGGATTCGGATCATAATCATCCACAGGGACATTTTTCTTACAAGCCGCAAAGCATCCTGCAATGCACACTAAAAGTATAATATATTTAAACTTTGCCATCATCCGCAAAAATACGCTTTTAATACGGACGGTACAATTTTTAACCTAATTTAACATAATTGAGGTAGAAGGGTGGAAGGTAGAGGGCGTAAGGTAAAAACCCATCGGCAAAAAAGCGCACCGTTGCGAGCACTTTCCGCATAAACCTTCAACCTTTAAACCCTCTACCTTCTACCTTAAAAAATGTACTTATTCGCTTCAATTAACTGTTGCGCAACTCTTTGGCGTGCATCTTTAACATTAAACGGCTCCAGCTTGGTAAAGCGGCGTAAACCAACTAACATCATGCGTTGCTCGTCGCCTTCGGCAAAGGCCCAAAGTGCTTCTTTACCAGCTTTTGAAATTCCGTCGACTGCTTCGACCATGTAAATGCGCAGTAAATCCAGTTGGCCTGCGGCTGCTTCTTCTCCACGCAGTGCCACTAATTTTTCTGTCCTCAATAAAGCAGATTCAAGCACATATACATAACTGGCCATATCGGCAATGTTCATCAGAATCTCTTGCTCTTTGCTTAAAGTCATCATCAGCTTTTGCACCGCAGCACCAGCAACCATCAAAGTCGCTTTTTTTAGGTTGGCCAACACTTTTTTCTCTGCAGCAAATAAGGCGGTATCTTCTTCGCCAAAATCAGGAATACTCATCAATTCAGCGGCGACGGCGGTAGCGGGGGTCATCAAATCAAGTTCACCTTTCATCGCACGCTTCAACATCATATCAACGGTTAACAATCGGTTAATTTCGTTCGTGCCCTCGAAGATTCTATTAATTCGGGCATCGCGATAAGCCCGATCCATTGGCGCATCGGCACTAAAACCCATTCCTCCATATATCTGAACCCCTTCATCAACTGTGTAATCCAAGGCTTCAGAGCCCCAAACTTTCAGTATGGCGCATTCAACAGCGAATTGCTCAACAGATTTCAATCGTGCTTTTCCCGACTCCATTCCTCCCGCTACCAATTGGTCATAAGTATCATCGATGTTTTGACCTGCACGGTAATTGGCTGCATCAACGGCATAAATTTTCGAGGCCATTTCTGCAATTTTATACCGGATTGCCCCGTATTTGGAAATCGGCCTACCGAATTGGCTACGTTCATTTGAGTAATTGATTGCTGTACTCAATGTTGCTTTTGAAGCACCGATTGCAGCGGCCGACAGTTTTATCCGGCCGATGTTTAAAATATTTACGGCAATCTTAAAGCCGTTTTCACGCTCGCTCAGCATATTTTCAACCGGAACGAGGCAATCGTTAAAAAACACCTGACGGGTTGATGAGCCTTTGATTCCCATTTTATGCTCTTCGGGGTTCATTGTAATTCCACCGAAGTCTTTTTCTACAATGAAAGCGGTAAGGTTTTTATCATCGTCGATCTTCGCAAAAACAATAAAAACATCTGCAAAACCGCCGTTGGTAATCCACATTTTTTGTCCGTTGATGATGTAGTGTTTGCCATCATCGCTCGGTTTGGCCTTGGTTTTGCCCGAGTTGGCGTCTGAACCTGAGTTGGGTTCAGTGAGGCAATAGGCCGCTTTCCACTCTCCGGAGCCTAATTTGGGAATATATTTTGCTTTCTGCTCGTCGTTGCCATAATACAATATTGGCAGGGTACCTATTCCGGTATGCGCAGAAAGCGCCACGGCAAATGAATGGCCTGCGCCTACCACATCAGCCACGAGCATTGAGGTATTGAAGTTTTTCCCGAATCCGCCGTACTCTTCGGGAACGGATACGCCCAAAATCCCCAATTCGCCCGCCTTTGTTAAAAGTGTGGGCATCAATTCGGGATCTTCTTGCTTGTCGATCTTCTCTAAGTTGGGATAAACTTCGGCCTCTAAAAAATCGCGACAAGTTTGCGCAATCATTTGTTGCTCTTCATCAAACTCTTCGGGAATAAATACATCCTGATATGCGGTTTCCTTTATCAAGAATTCGCCGCCTTTAATTGTTTTTTTTTCAGTTGTTTCCATTTTTGTAGTATCTAGTAGCGAGTATCAAGTATCAAGACTGGGCTCAAAACTTTAAATCACGCCCATAATTGATTTCAAAATTTGATGCTCCTATCCAAAGTGTAAATCATTTTTTCTATTTCTGTAATTTTTGCTACTAAGTCCGCAGCATGATCGTCATGCTGAATTTAGTTCAGCATCTTTCCTATCAGCGTCCATGTTAGACGGTCATACTTTAAAGGCTCTGAAATGAATTCAGAGTGACGACCGTCCTTACCACTCGTTTAGCATGGCCGTCATTGCGAGGCACGAAGCAATCTGTTTTTGCAAGTGAGATTGCTTCGTTCCTCGCAATGACGAATTTGTGTACTAAAACCGCTCAAAAATCCCTGCAGCACCCTGGCCAGTACCTACGCACATGGTAACCATGCCATATTTTTTATCTTGTCTTTTAAGTTCATTCATCATTTGTACGGAGAGCTTTGCCCCTGTGCAACCGAGTGGATGGCCTAAAGCAATCGCGCCACCATTTACGTTTACGATGTCGGGATTTAAATCTAACGCACGTATTACGGCCAATGATTGCGATGCGAAAGCCTCGTTCAGCTCAATTAAGTCGATATCGGATTGTTTCAATCCGGCCTGCTTAATGGCTTTCGGGATTGCGTCTATTGGGGCAATGCCCATAATTCTCGGCGGCACACCAACAACGCCGTAGCTTACTAACCTGGCAATGGGCTCGGCATTCAGTTCTTTCATTTTCTTTTCTGAAACCACCAAAACGAATGCTGCGCCATCGGATGTTTGCGAGGAATTGCCCGCGGTAACGCTGCCAACGGCATCGAAAACGGGTTTCAATTTTGCGAGTTTTTCTAAAGTCGTATCTGCACGAGGGCCTTCATCGGTATCAACCACGTAAGTACGGGTTTGCTTCTTGTGGTTTTCATCGAGATAATTTTCATTTACGGTAATTGGCAGGATTCCGTCTTTTAAATGACCGTTTTTAATGGCATGAATGGCCTTTTCGTGCGACTTCAAAGAGAATGCATCCTGATCTTCGCGGCTAACTTTGTACTCTTTGGCAACGGCCTCGGCTGTTAAGCCCATTCCCCAGTACCAATCGGGATTTTTCTTGGCCACCTCAGCGTTCGGCACAAGTTTCCAGCCACCAAAAGGCATTCCGCTCATTACTTCCACTCCGCCAGCAATAATACAATCGGCCATTCCAGCCTTAATTTTGGCTACTGCAGTTGCTATTGTTTCCAGGCCCGAAGCGCAATAGCGGTTTACGGTAACACCCGGTACTTTATCTGTATCTAAGCCCATTAAAGAGATCATCCGGCCGATGTTTAGTCCTTGCTCAGCTTCGGGCGTTGCGTTACCCACAATTACATCATCGATTTGTTCTTTATCTAAATTCGGAACCGAGGCCACCAAAGCTTTAATCACCTCGGCAGCTAAATCGTCGGCTCTTGTAAAACGGAATACGCCGCGTGGGGCCTTGCCCACTGCTGTACGATATCCGGCTATAATGTATGCTTCCATTTTTCTTCAGATTTGAGATTTGAGACTTGAGATTTGAGACCTGCTCAAATCCAAATTCAAATCGTACAATTTATTTTTTAATTCGGTCATTTGTCGTCAGTGCGGGGCGGCCAGGCAATTCTAAAGAGAAAGAATATCAAGTAAGATTGCTTCGGCCCGCTCAAATCCGGCCTCACAATGACGAAATTGTTTCTCACATCGAATGTCTAGTCTCTCACATCTGATTCTAATTCCTCAACGGTTTTCCTTTTGTTATAATGGATTGAATCCGTTCCAAGCTCTTTCTTTCTCCTGCAAGCGATAAGAAGGCTTCGCGTTCCAGATCGAGCAAGTATTGTTCACTTACTTCTGTTGGTGCCGATAAATCGCCGCCACACATCACATAGCCTAATTTTTCGGAGATTTTTTTATCGTGTTCGGAAATGTAATTACCTGCGTACATGCTGTTTGCTCCGGCGTACACAATGCCCAAGCCTTGCTTTCCGAGCACCTTAATATCTGTTCTTTGTACAGGTTTGGTGTAACCCGCTTCAGCCAGCTCGATGGCTTTGGCTTTTGCATCGGCCAGTAAACGGTTGCGGTTCATTGAAATCGAAAATTTGTCTTTTTGCAGGTAGCCCAGCTCATAAGCTTCGTAACCCGAAGTAGATACCTTAGCCATGCCGATGGTTAAAAAGCGTTCTTTCAATACGTTTTGAACAATTTGATCGTCTTTAAATTCGTCGGAAGCCCGCAGGGCAAACTCTTTGGTTCCGCCGCCACCGGGAATTACGCCCACGCCAAATTCAACCAAACCCATATAAGTTTCTGCCGAAAGCTGGACGTGATCGGCATGGAGACTGAATTCGCAGCCGCCACCAAGGGTTAAGTTGTGCGGCGCCACTACAACGGGAATTGATGAATACCGAATGCGCATGGATGTATTTTGGAACATGCGAATGGCCATGTTAAGTTCATCCCATTCTTGCTCAACTGCCATCATAAAAATCATACCGACGTTTGCACCGGCAGAAAAATTTGCGCCATCGTTTCCGATCACCAGGCCGCGATAATCTTTCTCGGCCATATCAATCGCCTTGTTTATGCCTGAAATAACATCGCCGCCGATGGTGTTCATCTTGGTGTGGAATTCAACATTCAAAATTCCATCGCCGAGATCGATAATGGATACGCCTGAGTTTTTCCAAAGTGTTTTATTCTCGCGAATGTTGTCGAGAATGATAAATTCTTCTGCTCCGGGTAAGATTTTGTAGGATTTGGTTGGAATATCGTAGTATTTTTTTACGCCACCTTCAACTTTATAAAACGAGGTGTTTCCTGCGTCGAGCATTTCGTGTACCCAGGCAGCGGCCTTATTGCCATATTGCTCCATGCCTGCAAGGGCTTCCTTAACGCCAACCGCGTCCCAGAGTTCAAACGGCCCCAATTCCCAGCCAAAGCCGGCACGCATGGCATCATCGATCCGATACAACTCGTCAGAAATTTCCGGAATTCTATCTGAAACGTATTCGAACAAGCCAAATGAAGAATAACGGAAGATTTCGCCTGCCTTATCTTTACCAGCTGCAAAAATCTTCATGCGCTCACGAAGGTTTTCGACGGGCTTGGTCATTTCTAAAGTTGCCGATTTTACTTTTTGCTGTGGCTTATATTCGAGTGTTTTTAAATCGAGGGCGAGTATTTCTGTTTTGCCCTCGGGCGTTTTTGTCTTTTTATAAAATCCTTGTTTGGTTTTGTCGCCCAGCCATTTGTTCTCTTCCATTTTTTGCACGTATGCTGGAAGTTTAAATAAATCGTGGGCTTTATCGTCGGGGCAATTGTCGTAAAGGCCCTTGGCCACTTTAATCATTGTATCGAGCCCTACCACATCGGATGTGCGGAAAGTAGCCGATTTGGGTCTGCCTAAAGCCGGGCCGGTAAATTTATCGACTTCTTCTACGGTTAAATCGAGCTTTTCTACAAGGTGCAGCAATGCCATGATGGAGTACACCCCAACCCGGTTGGCAATAAATGCTGGTGTATCTTTACATAGTACGGTGGTTTTACCCAAAAACTTATCTCCGTAATGCATCAGGAAATCTACTATTTCTGGCTTGGTGTGCGGCGTAGGAATGATTTCGAGTAATTTTAAATACCGTGGTGGATTAAAAAAGTGTGTTCCACAGAAATGAGCCTTAAAATCGTCGCTCCTTCCTTCTGCCATCAAATGAATGGGGATGCCGGATGTATTTGATGTAATTAATGTACCGGGCTTTCGGAATTGCTCTACTTGCTCGAAAACTTTTTTCTTAATGTCGAGATTTTCGACAACAACTTCTATTACCCAGTCGTAATCTGCAATTTTCGACATATCATCGTCGAAGTTTCCAGTCTTGATTTTATTCAATACTTTTTTTGAATAAACCGGAGATGGATTCGATTTTATAGCAGTTTGCAAAGCCGCGTTTACAATTCGATTTTTTACATCTGGTTTATCAAGAGTCAATCCTTTTGCCTGTTCTTCTGAGGTGAGTTCTTTTGGCGCAATATCTAAAAGCAAAACCGCTACGCCAATATTGGCGAAGTGGCATGCAATGCGTGAACCCATAATACCCGAGCCTAGAACAGCAACTTTATTAATGCTTCTTTTCATCAGTGTTTGATTTTATTTTTTGTTCTAAAGAACTTTTCAAGAGGCTGTCTCATAAATAGATCTTGTCATCCTGAGCTTGTCGCATGACTTGTCTAAATGCTTAAAAAGGCGTTTCGACTACCTGTCCCGATTTCTCGGGAGGCTCAACGTGACAAATTCGGATCGGATATAGCTTTATGATACAGCCTATTCATGTTGTCATTTAATCAACGGTATAAGCGACTGTAATGTCGTTTAGTTTTATTAACAAATTGATGAATGTTTCTTTTTCCTTTTTGGTAAAGTGCTCATCAAGATATTCGTTAAATTTTCGAACTACGCCTTTTGCCAGTTGTTTCTTCTCTTTGCCAAAATCTGTCAGGTACACTTTTACTGAACGTTTATCGCCGATTGAAGTTTCCCGGTAAATCAGGTTAGCTTCTTCCATATTATTTAACATTCGCGATAAGCTTGTGGCTTTAACACCAAGCAGTGCGGCCAGGTTAGAAACAGCGGTACCGTCTTCATCGTTTATGTTAATGAGCATGTATCCAATTGCCTGGGTAATGCCGAAACTAGATGCCATTTGGTTGTACTTATTAAACATGTTTTGCCATGCAAACTTTACATGGTAATCTAATGTTTGATGTTGCTTCATCTTGATTATTTTATTATGCTTGCATAACAAAGCTAATAAATGTATTTTGTTAATGCAAAGGGAAAATTGATTTTATTGTCATAAAAAGTTGTTGTTGACCATATAGGCATAGAGGGCATATAGAGTTGAGGAGGGGGAATATCTCGTATCGATTGGATGCAGTGTTTTTGACCATATAGGCATTTAGGGCATATAGAGGGGTGGCGACCTAGTTCGGCTTAGTGAAGAAACATTCGGCTTCGCTTCACCCGGGGCTACACACGAGAAGATACAGCGTTTTTTAAACTGACATTGTGCTTCTAAAAAAGTTGTTAAATTCAGCAGAGACGCAATATCAACCAATTGTTGAACATATAGGCATAGAGGGCGTATAGAGGGATGGCGATTAGTTCGGCTTTGTGAAGAAGCGTTCAACTTAGCCCCGGGTGAAGCGATACCCTTGTGTCATTTATTTAAGGAAAAAACAAAAAACATTGTCATCCTGAGCGGAGTCGAAGGGCGATGTTTATTTGTTTTTTCCTACAGAAAGGTCTTCGACTGAGTTTATCTTGAGCATTTCGACTACGCTCAATACAAGCTCAAGTCGAAAGGCTCAGATCCGATAGCTCTCGGATGACACCCCTCGAGCTTAACTAAATAACATTAAGCAATACCCTGCAGCGAGGAGGCACGACGAAGCGAAGCGTAATAGCGGAATAGGGGAATAGGGGAATAGGGGAAGATACTGCGTTTCTTACACTGGCGTTGTGCTTCTAAAAAAATATCAAAATTCATCTGAGACGGAATATCAACTAATTGTTGACCATATAGGCATAGAGGGCATATAGAGGGGTAGCGATTAGTTCGGCTTTGTGAAGAAGCGTTCAATTTAGCCCCGGGTGAAGCGATACCCTTGTGTCATTTATTTAAGGAAAAAACAAAAAACATTGTCACCCTGAGCGGAGTCGAAGGGCGATGTTTATTTGTTTTTTCCTACAGAAAGGTCTTCGACTGAGTTTATCTTGAGCATTTCGACTACGCTCAATACAAGCTCAAGTCGAAAGGCTCAGATCCGATAGCTATCGGATGACACCCCTCGAGCTTAACTAAATAACATTGAGCGATACCATGCAGCGAGAAGGACAACGAAGCGAAGCATAATAGCGGCACTCGGGAAGATACTGCGTTTCTTACACTGGCGTTGTGCTTCTAAAAAATCAGATTCTGCTTAATGAACGATAACGTAGCTGGAACCCATCATTCGCCAAACAAAAAAAGCGCCCTTGATTAACTCAAGGACGCTTTGAAAGTATTTAAGGCCGACTAGTAAAGTGTAAACTCTACACGACGGTTTTGCTGACGGCCAGCTGCTGTTTTATTTGTAGCAATTGGCTGAGACTCACCGTAACCGATAGCTTCGATTCTTGAAGCGTTTGCTCCTTGAGAAACTAAATAAGCTTTTACCGATTCTGCTCTGTCTTTCGATAAACGCATGTTCAATGCATCAGAACCAGTGTTATCTGTGTGACCTGCTAATTTTAAGCTGAAGTTTTTGTTAATCAACAAACCTGCAACCCTGTTAAGCGAAGCATAAGATTTAGAACGGATTGTTGCTTTACCTAAATCGAATTCTAAGTTTTTAATTGCATCTGCAACAACTTTACGATCTTCTTCGGTAACGATTACTTTTGTAACAACTTTTTCTGGGGTTGCCAATGGGCAACCTGATCCGTCTACTACTGTTCCGGCTGGTGTACCTGGGCATTTATCCAATTTATCGGCAACACCATCGCCATCTGTATCTTTTAAGATATCGGCCATTTCTGAACGCAGTTTTGCATTTTCAGCTTTTTGTGCATCTAAATCTGATTTTAATGCGTTTGCTGTGTTTTTAGCAGCTAAGGCTTCATCGTAAGTTGCTGCAACCGGGTTGTGGAAAGCCAATTGTTTTCCGCTACCTAAGGCAAACTCTAAACCTGCATAAGCATAGTTATATTTGTCGTTGCTTCCTCTGTAATAACCGTCTAAGTTATCGCCATCTACAAAGTTGATTGTCCAACCTAAATCGAAGTTAACAGCATCAGAGATTTTAAATTTAGCACCTACGCCTACGGGAATAATCAATTCCTGAATGGTTTTATCGCCAGCGTATAAAGAGGTACCTGCCGATGTAGTGATTGTTGGCTTGTAACCTGCTAAACCTGCTCCAACTGAGGTATAGAGTTGTAAAGCATTTTCTTTTTTGAACATGTTGATATTAAACATGTTTACTACGGCGCTTAATGAACCCGAGTATTCTAACTGGGTATCGAAAGCACTTACTGGCGAAGAATTAACTCTTCCACTTTCGAAAGCCTCAGTGTTATCGCCTTTAAGTTTACCACGAACTCCATCTAAACGAAGTGAGAAATAGGGTGTAAATTGTTTTTTAATGTAAAGACCGTAGCCAAAGTTCGATTTGTTGTTACTAAAATCGTTTTTACCACCAAGTGGCGAAAGTGGTGTTAATACACCTGCGTTAACACCGATAGACCAGGTTCTGAACGTGGTTGCCGGAGCTTCTTGCGCCATAGCAGCTGAGCCGATCAATAAACCAGCTAGCGCAACTGGTAGTGTTTTGAATAATTGTAATTTCATAATTTTTAGTTATAACGTTGAATAAGCGTTGCACACTTCTTTACAATTGCCATACCAAAAATACGTTTCCGTAAAAATACTTACTAACTTATCAACATTAATAGCCAATAGCCTTGTCGTCGCCGCGTGGATCTGCCCCTCCCTGGTAATAGCCCCACTTTGTTTTTAAGATGGCATCGACCCTGCCAATCGGTCCGCGTTGTATAATATTGTAGCCTTTTTTCCTTAATTTTTCCACAGTTGTGCTATCAAGGGCATCTTTTTCTACAGCGACTTCATCGGGGAGCCATTGGTGGTGGAATTTCTTCGCGGCTACGGCGCCTTGCATAGACATGTTGAAATCGATTACATTAACGATGGTTTGAAACACGGATGTGATAATGGTTGAACCTCCGGGCGTGCCAACTACCATAAAGAGCTTGCCGTCTTTTTCTACAATGGTCGGTGTCATTGAGCTCAACATTCTCTTGTTCGGCGATATTGAATTGGCCTCGCCTCCTACCAGACCGTACATATTTGGTGCGCCGGGCTTTACGGAGAAGTCGTCCATTTCGTTGTTCAATAAAAAGCCTGCACCTTTTACGGCAACCAGCGATCCGTATGAACCGTTTAACGTTGTCGTGATGGAAACTGCATTGCCTTGGCGATCGACGATAGAAAAATGGGTTGTTTCTTCGTGCTCTGCTCCTTTTATCTGGCCGGCTAATAGCTTGCTGCTGGGTGTGGCGGCGTTCCAGTCGAAAGTGCTCATGCGATTTTTATTGTAGGCGGCATCTAACAAGCCTGTTTGGGGCACGGGATAAAAATCAGGGTCGCCCAGGTGCGTTGCACGGTCTGCATAAACCCGTCGTTCAGCCTCTACTATCACCTGCACGGTAGAATCGGCGTTATGACCCCATTTATTTAGGGGAAAAGGCTCTACAGATTGAAGCAATTGTACCAAAGCGATGCCTCCGCTGGAAGTTGGGGGCATTGTAATTATTTTATAACCTCTGTAGCTGCCGGTAATGGGTTTACGCCATGCTGAGTGATAGTTTTTAAGATCTTCTTTGGTGATGAGACCGTTGCCGCGTTTCATCTCACCTACAATAGAATCGGCAACTGCTCCTTCGTAAAAGCCAGCCCGGCCTTTCTCTTTAATTAAGCGTAAGGTGTTGGCCAGTTCTTTCTGGATCAATAAATCATCGGCTTTCCAGGTCGATTCGAGGTTTACAAATGCGGTTCCGTTGGGATTAAATTCCATCAACTTTCGATGGAGGCCGTTTAGTTCTCCTGCCTGGCGCTGGGTAATTTTGAAACCATTTTGGGCAAGGTTTATTGCTGGCTGCAACACTTCGGCCCAGCTTAATTTACCGTATTTTTTATGGGCTTCAACCATGCCATCTACCGAGCCGGGTACGCCTGCCGCCAAATGGCCATACAGGCTTTTGGTAACAATTGGGTTTCCTGCGGTATCGAGGTACATATCTCTGGTTGCGCTTCCGGCTGCTTTTTCTCTAAAATCGAGGGCGTTCACTTCGCCCGCGGCTGAACGGTAAACCATAAATCCGCCACCACCAATATTGCCTGCATTGGGATAAACTACTGCAAGGGCAAACTGTACGGCTACGGCAGCATCAACGGCATTACCGCCCTTTTTTAAGATTTCTATGCCAACTTCCGATGCTTCCGGATGAGCAGAAACTACCATTCCGTTTTTAAATTCGTCGCTATTGTGTTTACCGAGCTGCCCTGTGGCACAGCCAGAGCTAACGATTACCGTGAACAGGATGGCTGCTATCCTTACATTAACCAGGTGCTTTGTAGTTTTCTGCATCTTTATATATTTTCTCTATTATAGGGTTGTTTTTTTCTGTAATCACCTTTCTTTTCAAGCTGAGCTTGGGTGTTAACTCGCCACCATCTATACTCCACTCTTTTGGCAACAGCGCCAGCCTTTTTACCTGTTCCCACTTACCAAAGCCTGCATTGGCCGCCTCAATAACTTCGTTATACTTGGCCAAAACCTGTTCGTTTTTAATAATCTCTTCGTTGGTTGTAAACTTGATGCCTTTTTTTGCGGCCCAAGTTTTTAGTGTTTCAAAATTGGGTACAACCAACGCGGATGGGAACTTTCGGTTTTCGCCGAGCACCATGATTTGCTCGATAAATATCGACTCTTTATATTTATTTTCCAACGATTGGGGTGCAACATATTTTCCCCCGGCAGTTTTAAACATTTCTTTTTTCCGGTCTGTAATTTTTAAGAACTTTCCGTTGATCAGTTCGCCAATATCGCCCGTATGAAACCAGCCTTCGCTGTCTATCGTTTCGGCAGTTAGCCCGGGTTGGTTATAATAGCCTTTCATTACCTGATGGCCTCGTGTTAACACTTCTCCATCGGGAGCAATTTTTACTTCAACGCCTTTGATAACCTCGCCAACAGTCCCGAACATGGTACCCCCGAAATGATTAACGGTTATTACGGGTGAGGTTTCGGTAAGGCCGTAGCCCTCGAAAACAGGCATGCCAGCAGCCCAAAATATTCGGGCCAAACGCGGATTTAGTGCGGCACCTCCGGAAACGATAACTACAATTTCTCCACCCAGGGCTTCCTGCCATTTCTTAAAAACCAACTTCCGGGCGATGCCAAGCTTAAAGTTGTACCATGGGCCTGCATCAATAGTATAATTTTCTGCCAAGGCGAGGGACCAAAAGAAAATTGCTTTTTTTATGCCGGTTAGCGATTTGCCCTTTTCCATAATCTTATCGTACACTTTTTCGAGCAGCCTTGGCACGGTAGAAAATGCATTAGGTTTTACATGCTGAATATCGGCCACGATGGTTTCCATACTTTCGGCGTAATAAATGGCGGTATGGTTAAACAGATACAAATAGATGATCATTCGCTCGAAAATGTGCGACAAGGGCAAAAAGCTTAAACTTTTGTTTACACCATCGGGCATTACGACGGCCGAGTTTACAAAATTGGCCACGAGATTGTTATGGGTCAACATTACTCCTTTCGGCGTTCCGGTGGTGCCGGAGGTATAAATCAGCGTGAGAATATCTTCTGGCGCTACTTTGCTGCGGTAATCATCGAGATTGATTTGGGTAGCCTTCTTACCTTCTTCTATTAAGGTAGTCCAGCATTCGACATTGTTTATTTTATTGAAGCTAAATATTTTAATATCGGGATTTACGGCATTAACGCAAGGCTTAATTTTTTGGTACAAATCCTCATCAGCTACAAATAAGATGGTAATTTGGGCATCGGTAAGAATAAACTGAATATCGTGCTCGGCCAGCGTTGGGTACAAAGGAATTTGATAGGCACCAATTTGGTTGGCGGCAAAGTCGGCAATATTCCACTCGGGCCTGTTATGGCTCATAACGGCAACCCGTCCGCCCTTGCCGATACCGGCCTTGATTAGTCCGCGGCTCAAATTATCTACAGTATCGCAAAATTCCTGCGTACTATAATGAACCCATTTGCCATTAATTTTTCCACTGATAAATTGCTCTTTTGGTTGATCAAGGCTAATTCTTAACAAATCAAAAACCCTCGTTATTTCTGCAGCCATACGTTTAATATTATTTGGTTAAGTTAAAAAATTGAACTTAAAAATGTGTTCAACCGCTAATTTTTTAAACTAAAAGCGTTGTTGGTATTGCCTTAACAAAATTTAGTTCATCAAAAATTTAGTCCAATAAACTTACCAATAACAAAATTACTATGCAAGCATTGTTCTTTTATCTCAGCGAAGATTTTACGCAAAAAACAGAAACGGCATCAAAATTGTTAGTTCGATAGCTTTAAAAAATCATTTAAAATTATCTCTGTTATGAAAAAGTTATTTACAATTTTAGGATGCATTGCATTGTTCGCAATCTCGACAACAAGTGTTAAGGCACAAAACTACAAAACGGGCCTTGGTTTAGGCATCGATTTTGGTGACGGCGCAACTTTGGTTGGCCCATCTATCAGACACCACTTCAGTTCAAAAGCAGCCATACAAGGCGATGTTTTATTTGGTGGAAACTCTACAATTATTCAGGGCTTTTTACAATACAACTCGGCAATTCCGGGTGCATCGGGCCTTGATTGGTATTTAGGTGGTGGTCCTTCGGTACAATTGTACGATGGTGGATCGAGCTTTTACTTAGTGCCAATGGTTGGTTTAGATTACAAATTCTCGGGCGCACCGTTGGCTTTGGCCTTAGATTGGAGACCTAGACTTTATATCGGCGATAATGATAGCGATTTTAACGCCGGCAGATTTGGATTAGGATTTAGATATACTTTTTAGTCCGAAGTCGGGAAGTCCGAAAGTCCGAAGAAGCTGAAAGACTGAAGCGGAAAGACTAAAAGGAGTCCGAAGTCCGAAGTCTGAAAGTCCTAAGAAGCTGAAAGGCTAAAGCTGAAAGACCGAAGCTAAAAGCGGAAAGACTAAAGAAAGTCCGAAGTTGGGAAGTCTGAGAGTCCGAGGAAGCTAAAAGCTGTTCCAAAGGCATCCCATTGGGCAATTTCATTTGGTTGAGGTAAAACTAAGAAATATTGTCCCCCTGAGCATTTCGACTGGAGTTTATCTTGAGCGTAGACGAAAGGCTCAATACAGGCTCAGTCGAAGGGCAGATGTTAATAGATTTATCCGATAGAAAAAAGTCTTCGACTCCGCTCAGACTGACACCCGTCATGGTTAACTAAATGACATTGCCCTTTGGGAGGAAAATACTAAAGACTAAAGCCGAAATTTATCGAGCGCCTCGCTAATTTACGATTCGCATATTAGCTTATCGCTAACTCTTTCCCTCTGAGGAGGTTGGGTGGGGCTTAAAACAAAAATCCCGTGAGACACAGCTCTCACGGGATTTTTTTTATGAATTAAAAGTGTTGGCAAATAAAAAATTAGCGCTCAAGAGTTACTGATGACGATAACAATTGAGCCACTAATTTCCGAAACAAGATAAAGTTTTGGATGTTAAATTGTTTCTCATTATTTAGATCAACATAACCAACTAGTTCAAAAACTCAGCCAATAAAAAAACAGACTTCAGTGCCATAAAAACGAGGAATAAAGTGGGGTCAAAAAAGCAGCGAATATTTTTTCGCCCCAATTGTTCCCCAAAAATCCCCAATAAAAAAATCCCGTAAGGCATTGATAGCGCTCACGGGATTTTTTATTTGCGAAAAAGGCTAGTGACTGAAGACTTAGAACTCACGACTCCAAACTCCGAACTTAATTCCCCAACCATTTGGCTAAAACCGCTTTTTGAGCTGCTGTTGCGTTTTGGTTGATCGTCGCTTTTAGGCGCACGCTTGGGTTTTCTTTAAGGGTTAAAACAATTTCCTTAGCTAAGCCATCGCGTTTAACTTGTAGCTTTAAAGTTTCGCCAATTTTCTTGTTGGCAACTAATGGCAAGGTTTCCAAAGAAAGCATTGCGCTTCTTAACTTTATAGTAGCCAGTGCATCGAGCACAGTAACGCCGTCTACAGACACAATTTCGTCGTTTACGTTTAAGCCTCCAACCCAGGCGGCAGAATTTCGTGCTATCGATGTAACACTGATTGTACCGTCGTTGGTTAATTGGCCTGAAGCTCCCGTTACAGGTTTATTTGGCGTTGCGTTCTCGGTGCTTACATCAACACCCGCATAACCGAAATATTTTACATATTCAGGGTCTACAACACCGTTAACGTATTTGGCCCAAAAACTATCGAAACTGATGCCAGATACTTTCTCTACCATGGCCTTAAACTCTGCATCGGTATAACCACGTTTAAGGGTTTTGCACTGCAAGTACATGGCTTTCATTACATCATCTAAACTTTTGGCTCCTTTGGTGGCATTAATAATTTCAAGATCCATCAAAATGCCAATTACTTCACCTTTGTTATAATAAGAGATAGAATTATTTCTTGAGTTCTCATTCGGGCGATAACCAATGATCCAGGCATCGTAACTCGATGAGGCTGCAGATTGATATTTTGCGCCGGGCGTGTTCAGGACCGTTGCTATGCCACCAGCCAGGTCGTTTACAAATTTATCGGCATCGTTAAAACCGGCCCTGTGCATAAACTTGTTTTCGTAGTATGAGGTAAAGCCTTCGGCAACCCAAAGGTTTGTTGTATAATTCTCGTTATCGTAATCGAACGGCCCCAAAGCTACAGGACGGAGGCGCTTAACATTCCACAAGTGGTGATATTCGTGCGCAACAAGACCTAAAAAGCCTTTGTAACCTGCTTCGGTATTGTAGGCATTTCTAGATGCGCCGAGTGTTGTAGAGTTTAAATGCTCTAATCCACCTCCGCCTCTTAAAAAGTTGTGTACAATAAAAACATAGTGTTTGTTGGGGTTTTCGCCATAAACAGCGGTTGCCTCTTCAACAATTTTCGCCATATCTACTTTTAGCTTCTCCTTATCGTAATTACCGCCGCCGTACATGGCCACCTCATGGCGCACTCCTGCTGCCATAAACTCGAATACATCCTGGTTTCCAACCTCAATCGGGCTATCATACAAAATATCGAAATCGGGTGCAGTATAGGTAAAAGATTGACCAGCTACGGGCGCTAACCCTGTAGAAACCTTGCTCCAGGTTTTAAAAGGTATTATTTTTACGGTACTTGGCGATTTAATCATGCCTTCGGGATGCATAAAAATCGCGGTCGGAGATAGGAAGGCGTGCGACTCATCGATAAACGGGGTACGCACCGAAATCTCGAATGCATAAACGCGATAGTTGACCTGAATATTTGCGGCCTTATTAGAAAAAATCCTCCAAATATTCTTCCTTACTTTTTCAACTTTTACAGGCTTGCCAGCGGCTGTAGCACTAAATTCTTCTACACTTTTTTCAAATTCACGTATCAAATAAGAACCTGGTGTCCAAACGGGCATCTTCACATCAACATAATCCTTTGCCCATCCAGAAATATTCATCTGAACTTCGGCATAATGGGCCTGTGGTTCTTTAAAAGAAACCTCATAGCCAATTTTTACCTGTGCTTTCGCTGCCATAATACATGTTAGCAATAAAACTAAACTTAAAACTGATTTTTTATTAAACATATTGAGGGTGTTTTGCCACAAATTTATAAAATAAGTCGAGAAAAGTCCGAAAGTCCGAGGTCGAAGTGTCCGAAGTTTATTCGTTCATTAGTTCACTGGTTCTTCAGTCATCGGATGAATTCCTAACAGGGTCGCTAGATTCATCCGATGACTAATTGAATGCATTGGTTCACTGGTTCATTGGTTCTTCAGTCATCGGATGAATTCCTAACAGGGTCGCTAGATTCATCCGATGACTAATTGAATTCATTGGTTCATTGGCTCATTAGTTCACTGGTTCTTCAGTCATCGAATGAATTCCTAACAGGGTCGCTAGATTCATCCGATGACTAATTGAATTCATTGGTTCATTAGTTCGCTGGTTCTTCAGTCATCGGATGAATTCCTAACAGGGTCGCTAGATTCATCCGATGACTAGTTGAATGCATTGGTTCATTAGTTCGCTGGTTCTTCAGTCATCGGATGAATTCCTAACAGGGTTGCTAGATTCATCCGATGACTAATTGAATGCATTGGTTCATTAGCTAATTCGTCCAAAAGTTTGAGGTTGCGTGCAATGCCTCGCAAACAATTTTAGATTATTTCAGCTTCCAGAACTTTAGGCATCGTTATAAGGGCTCAGACTACCGCTCGAAAATTTCTTCGATAGGTTGCGGATTTGATGCGTTTGCCAACGGAATGTTAAGCAAAAAGGAAAGTGTAGGTGCCACTTGGGTTATGCTATGGAGCTTTATCGTCTCTCCTCTTGTAATACCATTTCCAAACCACAGTAAAGGCACGTGGGTATCGCTGTTAAATGCGGTTCCATGTGTGGTGCCAAACGGCAGTTCTTCCATCCAACCCGAATAGGTATGGTAAATAATGTCGCCAGATTGTGCCGGGTTATAGGTATTTTTTATGAAGGTTGAAAGCGTGCTGTTATCCAGGTTCCATTCGGGATCTCCGGGGATGAAAGCCTCCCTGATTCCATCAATCGATTGTAGAAATTTTACTGATGCTTCGAGTACATCTTCTTTTGAAGTATCGGTTTCACGGAAATAAATTTGTGTCTTGTCCATGTACGCGATATACTTATTGGGGCCAAACTCTTTTGATAAATGACTGTTCAATTTTTCTTTAATGGCCTTTGGATGATAAAATCCGCCCGGCAAATTGTTTGCTTGCAAAAAGCGGGGATGATCGCTGCCGGCATGATCGGATGTTAAGAATAAAGTATATTCATTTTTTCCCAGATGTGTGTCCAAAGCATTGAGGAGTAAGGCAATTTCCTGATCCATACGAACATAGGTATCCTCAATTTCTTTAGATCTGATTCCGAAGTTATGCCCTACATAATCTGTGCTGGAATAGCTAATGGTCAAAAAATCTGTTTCGGCTCCTTTGCCAAGGTTTTCTCCTTTAAGTGCAGCCAGGGCCAATGCTGTTAAGATGGTATTTCCGTACGGAACTTCGGTTAACAATGCGAAATCTCCATTTGTTTTGCGCAGTTCTTTTAAATCATAAGGAAAAACACTATTCTGTTTTCCTTTGAAGATCTTTTCGAAATTCTGGTGATCAGCCTTGCTGTTTATATACCTTTCCACAGGTAACGCTGTACTCCAAACCAGGTTTAATAATGAATCGGCCTTTTTCTTCTGATTAAACTGTTGCAGCCAAAGGGGTAATCTGTTCAAATAATAAGAACTGGTTATAAAATTTCCGTTCTTGCTGTTGTACCAAAATGCTGCATTGGCGAGGTGGCCGGCAGGAAAAATTGCTGCCCGATCTTTTAAAGAAATCCCGATAACTTTTGCCCTGTTATTGGTAAAAAGTTTCAGTTCGTCGGTTATGGTGGTGGTTTTTTGGTTTCTAGGGGAGCGAAAAAAGGTTTTGTCTTTCGTATTTTTTTGAGCATCATCATTATCAATTAATGCAGCGGTGGTATCTTCAGCGCAATACATAATTTTCTTCGTATCTCTGTTATACCAATGGTTTGATACGATACCATGGTTGGATGGCGTAGTGCCCGTATAAACCGATGCGTGGCCCGGCCCGGTAGCGGTAGGCACATAATTGTAATGTGTGTTCTTTACATTAAATCCGGTTTTCATCAATCGCTTAAAGCCATTCTCGCCGTAATTGTCCTTAAATCTATAAAGGTATTCTGCCCGCATCTGATCTATAATGATACCCACCACAAGCTTCGGCTTTTTATCTTGTTGGGCGCAAACAGTTTGGTTAAGGCCAAATAGGATGATGATAATAAATTTTAGATGGTGTTTCATTTCTTCTATTGCTCAGGTGCTAATTTTTATGGTTGTTTTTGCCTGGTCTTCGCTTGTTCTTTTCACTAGTCGATGCTATGATATGGGCCAAATACTTTCTTTACACGCGTTTCGGGCAGGCTATCATCTAAAACGATCACTTCGTAGGTTTTACCGCCGGGATGTACCCTTACCAGGATATGCCCTTGCGTACTTTTGTAGCTGTTTACCAACCACGGACCGTAAACAACCTTAAGCTCATCAAATAAATTGGTGGCAAAAATAGCCCGCGGCTCGGCCTGTTCATTACGATCGATAAGACGATGAAAAACCTCCTGCCCGGGATGATCTGAGCACCAGGATTGCTGCACAACAACTTTAGGATTTAGAGTCTTCAAGAAAAAAGCGTTGGTGGCGTCTCTGTTTCCATGATGGTTGAGCGTGGTTACCTCCACTTTCCCGACAGCCTTGGCCATGGGCGTTTCTACATCAAACCAGGCGGGCAGCCCAAATCCCTGGAGCCCCGTATTGTCGCCTCCGGTAAAATAATCAAAAGGTCCGTAAGCGATCTTTATGGCCAGGCTCAAGGTATTTTCGTTGAATTTGCCCTTGTAAAAAGTTGTGATATCATTAGCGGTAAAATGCGGCACTGTATTTTCTCCAAGGCCTGTCCAGATGTCGGCATTGGATTTGACATTGCGCACACTGAATGTTGGATAGCGCTCTGCCCCGGTTTTTAGCGTGATCTGTGTGTTGCTGCCGGCTTTAAGCGACTCGGTTTTAACTTTTGAATGCTCAATAAACGCCAGGTATTTTTTAAAGTCGTTATCTGCTTGTAGGTAGGTTTTTAAATCGACGGGAAAATCGTAATCAGGATAATTGCGGTCTATTATTTTTTTGATTGGGATCGTTCTGCCTAAATCGACCAAGCTGCCATAATGATCATCGTGAAAATGCGATACCAGTGCATAATCAATTTTCGGCTGTTTAATGTTATACAAACGATCTTTGATATACTTGGCGATCCATTGGCTTGCAGAGCGTGAAGAATCAGGCTTTGGTGATGTTGTTTTCATGGGCGCATATTTTGCCCCAAATCGTTTTTGGTTCAGGTTACCTGCGTCAAAAAGCAAAGTTGTTCCATCAGGAAAAATCATAAAACAGGCATCTCCACTTCCGGTATTAATATGGTGGATATCTAAGTAACCATCCTGCCATTCAACAAGCTTCGTATACTTACTCGTGTCACTGGGTTTTTTATGGCTTTCAGCGGCCTGATGATCCTGTTTACCCTTGTAAACAAACCCCTGGTTAGCAATTGGGCTATTACTTTGCGCTTCGGCAACTGTTGCCAGTATACTGATAAACCAAAAAAATAACAGGCCAGTAATTTTGTCTTTTTTCATTTCAGATTGAATTGTGAACGCTAAGAAGACTCAACAATGGATAGCCGCAGCTGAGAACCGAATGCCCGCGTTCTTATTGGCTCTTCGAAACTTCGGCCGCGCTAATCTCTTTATGATCTACCTTTTTATTTGTACAACATTTTAACCCAGATATACGGGTGGTCGGAAATGTTAGCGTCAAATTTGCTATAGCCATCAACTGCTTTTATTTCTGAAGCACCATTGTATAAGATATGATCGATTCTACCTGGCTTGTAAGGGTCTATACGACTGGAAAGATTGGTGAGATCGTCTAATGCATCTTTTAGTCCTTTACCCTTTAGGTAAAGCATGGTTGCGCCTGAGGGAACGTTATTAAAATCGCCCATCACCAATATGTTGGGCGATGTTTCCTTCGAAAGCACCTGATCTGCAAAATACTTGTGAACCGAACCCTCTGCATTGCTGCTGCCTGGCACATGCAAAGCATAAATTGCAAACGGCTTGTTTTTGATCACTGTATTTACCTTAACCACACTTGATGGAGAAAATCCGCTTCCTTGCAAGGCAATATCCTCGGGATTTGAGAGCGGGGTTTTGCTTAAAACGGCCTTTAGTTTACCGTGGTATTTGCCTGAAATATCGGTGCCCCAGTCTTTCCAATGGTTTGCTGATGAAATAGTACCCAGTTTCCAGTAAGGCATATCTAAGGTTTCTGCAACAAGTGCCACAAAATCTTTATTCATCGAATTTTGGTCAATCAACGTTGGGCATTCGGTAAGCGTTAACACATCCAGGTTAAGCGGCTTTAATTTTTGAGCAATTACTGTTGCAGATGCACGCTGCCCTACGCCCACATTTAAGGTAGCTACAGTTAAGCAATTTCCGCTTTTGCAGGGGTCGGCAATAACAGGTTTCTCGGTAAAAGGATCTGTACCCTTACCACAGCCCATGCTTCCCAATAAGACTATTGAAAGCAAGAAAGTCGAAAAAATTTTATTAAGATTCATATCTGTCTTTTTTAGTTATTAATAGGCCAATGGTGAGAACCAATCGGCCGGTTGGTGTTGTTAAAGAAACTGTTCAACAGGTGGAATTTTGTGCGGCAACTTATCGCCGCAGCATGTATCAACCTAATTTGAAACAGCCCTTTCTATTTTTGTCTCGGTGTAATTTTTTAAGCGCTGGCCAGGTTTGCAAATCAATACATCCTAACTTGCTCTGGTAACTCATTTTGCTATTTAGCGCATGTGCCGGTGGCAATTTGCTGTACAGTTGGGTTATATCCATTCTGTGCAATAACCACGGTGCGTCCGCCCGCGGGCAACGAAAACAGGTTTTTCAGTGCACAAAAATCAGTTAGTAGCGGGTTCTTTCCATCGTTGGCAGAAGTACCACGATCTCCGATAAAAACGTCTTTAACCTCTATAAGATTATCAAATCCTGAAAGCGATTTAACAACGGCGTTGTCGTAAAAATACAAGTTGCCTTCAATTTTTGTAAGCTGTTTTAATGCTTCAACAGAAGTTAAGGCTGCATTTTTCCTAATCCATAAATTGCCGCTAATGGTGCGTAGTTTTTCTAATCCGGCCAAACTGGTAAGCGCAGTATTTTTATCCAGAATTTCGAGGTTTTTACCAACGGTTCGAAGGTTTTTCAGCTTTGACAAGTTGGTAATGTCAGCACCGCTTATTCTTAGCCTGCCGCTGATTTTTGTATACAAAAGCGGGAGCGCATCTAACTGCTCTTGTTTTTCAATCGTTAAATCGTCATCGTAAAGCACCTCGGGCTCAACAAATAATGCTTCGGGTTTTGCGTTTACGATGGCCGGCAACGATCTTACCTTATTGTTATCAACCCACACTACGGTAAAGCGATAATCGATATTCGGGTCAAGATCACTAAACACTACAGAGTCTTTTGTTTGTTCTTTGATTACTGATAATCCATCGCCGGGATAATAGCTGATCCAATAAGAACCAAAATTACCGGAGTTAACTGGTGTCCATTTTACCGTTACCTGATCTATTCCCGGCTTAGCTGTTACGGCCAGCGCCTCGGGCTGTGAAATTGAGTCTTTTTTCGAACAAGACCATATGAACATCGTCGCGATTAAGAATGCCATGGTTTTAAATATGGAAATATCCATATTAAATGCCTTTCTGAATTGATTAATATCCTTCATTTTGTTTGATTTTAGTTGGGTTAATATCTATCTGGGCTAGCGGAATCGGATAAACTGCGTTATTTTGTGAAACGGTAAAAGGGCCAGCTTCCTGACTGGAGCTATTCATTACGGAAACAAATTTGCCAGTCCTTACCAAATCAAACCAGCGGTGATTTTCAAAGGCGAGTTCAAATCTCCTTTCTTTTGCCACGGCATCTCTAAAACTGCTTTGATTGGGCAACATTGCCGGGGTGTAATTGCTCAATCCTGCCCTGTTGCGTATTTGGTTGATTAATTTAAAGGCCTCTCCATTTGCGTCGGCACTATAACCTTGCTCGTTAAGCGCCTCGGCCAGCATCAGCAAAACATCTGCATATCTTAAAACAACAACATTCACATCCGAATCGTTAGGCCCTTTGGGTTCGGTAATGTATTTCTTCGGGTATAATTTGCCGTTAACTTCGCCTATGGTTACTGCTTTACGCAA
Source organism: Pedobacter endophyticus (assembly GCF_015679185.1). Taxonomy (NCBI): domain Bacteria; kingdom Pseudomonadati; phylum Bacteroidota; class Sphingobacteriia; order Sphingobacteriales; family Sphingobacteriaceae; genus Pedobacter; species Pedobacter endophyticus. The sequence goes on along the minus strand of NZ_CP064939.1, from coordinate 3,912,607 downwards.
ATCGTTGGCTGCATAAGCATCGCGAAGTTCTTTTGTGGGCGAGTTGTGCCCCGAGGGTGTGCCGATGTTGTTTACTATGGAGTTTGCACCAAGTGGCGTAAACAGGTTTGTTAAGGCCGTTCCTTCGCCACCAATACCGCCAGTAAACTGAATTTCGAAAATGGATTCTTTGCTGTTTTCAAACTGAGGGCCGAACACCTGCGCATAACTGCCAACAATCTCATATCCGTAGCCATTAAGGGCCCGTAAAGTGGTAATGCAAGGCCCATATTTATTTTGGGTAAGGTATACTTTTCCTAACAAGGCCTGTGCAGCACCTTTGGTTGCCCTGCCTACCTGCGATTGGGCAATAGGCAAAAAGTTGGCTGCAGTTTGCAAATCGGTTTCAATTTGGGCGTATATAGTGGCTGCCGCTGTTTTTCCAATATCAAAATAATCAAAGGGGTTAACAGTTTCCTTAAGCACCAATGGCACGTCGCCCCAAATCCGCACCAGGTTAAAATAAGTTAGCGCCCTGATAAACAAGGCCTCGCCCTTGCGAACGTCTTTAAGGTTTTGGCTCATCCCCGGGATGGCATCAATCCGGTTTATAACAATGTTGCAGCTTTGAATGCCTTTGTAACAATCCGTCCAGGTTTCGTTCAGCACCGAATTGCTTGGGTTGATATTGAAGACCTCGAACTCGCCAAAGCTTCCTCCTCTTGTCGTTAAACCAGTTTCGACAGAATTGTCTGCACGCACTTCCATAAAAAAATGGAAATTTTCTCCGTATTGTCCTTCAGATTGTAAAAAGGCATAAGCCGAGGTTACTACCTGTTCTATATCATTTTGGTTTCTATAGAAATTTTCTGTCGTAAAACTGGATTGCGGTGCTATATCTAGCTCTTTTTCGCACCCCATAGCCATAATGGACAGCATTATTATTAAAATCTTTTTCATCTTTTCTTAAAAATTTACGTTAACGCCTAAAACAACCGACCGCTCTAAGGGGAAATTACCTAATGTAACGCCGGGCTGAAGTGGATTACCTCCGCTTTGTTCGGGGTTGTACCCTCTGAAACTTGTGAACGTGAAAGGGTTTTTCGCTGTGGCGTAGATCCTGATATTATCTAAAAATAATTTCTTAATCAGTTTTTTATCTAATGTTACGCCGAGCGTAATGTTTCGTACACGCAGGTAAGACGCATCGTCTACAAAAAGATTTGACTCTCGATGTAATATGTTTGAACGCGACCCGGGGGCGGCATATTTGCCTGGATTTTCCAGGCTCCGCCAGGCATTTTCATAATAATCTTTGGTATGGTTGCCCCAGGGTTGGTGGTCGTATAAAACCGTTCCAACCATTCTATCGCGAACGGTTACTCCTTGTACGCCCTGCAAACTGAAGTTGAAATCGAAGTATTTATATTTTAGTGTGCTCGAAAAGCCCCAGGTATAATCTGGCCAGTACGTGCCCAAACTTGTGCGGTCATCGCTGCTTATTATTCCGTCGTTGTTAAGGTCTGCAAAGATGTATTCGCCTATGTTGGCTTCGCCCCCAAACCTGGGGAAATTGACTACTTCCTGTTGTGTTTCATAAATTCCTATGATTTTATAACCATAGTGCGCACCAACGGGCTTGCCTACCTCGGTAATGTTCATACCAGAAATTATTCTGGTTTGGCCCGGCCCCAGCGATATTGTTTTATTTCTGTTGAAAGAAATATTGGCTGTAGAGCTGATTTGTAGCTGGCCAACTTTGGTTTGATAGGTCATACTCGATTCGATACCCTGGTTTCTTATCTTACCGATATTTTGCAACGAGCTTTCAAAACCTGAATATCCCGGCACTGGTACATTTAAAAGCAAGCCATCTGTATTTGTTCGATAGGCATCGATGCTTACCGACAATTTGTTCTTGAAAAAGGAAGCATCGAGCCCTAAATTGGTTGTGGTTGATTCTTCCCAGGATAGATCGCTGTTTGGCGAGGTACCTGGCCTGAGTCCATTGGCTATGGAACCATTAAAAGTGTAGTTGGCCGAGCCTAACAGCGCCAGTGAACCAAAATCTGCGATTTGATTATTACCGGTTACACCCCAGCTGCCCCTGAACTTTAACGAAGAAAAAGCATCGCTCTTTGGAAAGAAATCTTCCTGATCAACCCGCCACCCTACTGAAACCGAGGGAAAAATACCAAACTGGGTATTGTTGCCAAACCTGGACGAGCCATCCCTCCTAATTGCTGCAGATAGCAAATATTTGTTTTCATAATCGTATTGTACCCTGCCCAGGTAAGAAATTAAGGCCCATTCGGTAATGCTTGATTCGGCAGAATTGATAATCGTTGCTGCATTAAGGGTTTCTACTTCATCATTGGGATATCCTTGTCCGGAAATGCCGTTTTTCTCGATGTTCTCTTTTTGTATGGAATAGCCAAGCAGAACTTCGAGGTTGTGTTTATCATTAAATCTTTTTTTGTAATTAAGCGTATTTTCGCTTACCCAATTGTTAATTCGAAAAGTGCTCGACCTTCCCTGGGCAACTGTTGGTGCAGCGGCTCGGTAAATTCCTAAGTAAGAGGGCCTGAAATAATTAGAACGCGAAGAAATGGTATATCCGCCAAAGTAGGTTTTGGCTGTTAAGCCCTCAATAATCTCGTACTCCAAAAAAGCGCCTCCCAATAATCGGCTATCTTCTCTGGTGTCGGTTGTTATATCTGATACCGCCACCACATTTTCGGCATCCGGAAGCCCGTAAAGTGCGGCCTGCTTAATCTGTTCGCTGATGGAATAGGAACCATCAGGATTATAAACGGGGAAAAATGGATGGGAATTGATTCCCATCGAAACCGGTGAATCTTCCCAACCTTCAACAATTTTATTTTGTTTGGAAATGGACGGTGTCAAATTAATGCCGAACGTTAACTTATCGCTAAATTTTGTTTTCAAGTTTACCCGGGCAGAGTAGCGCTTAAAATCAGAGCCCACAACAATGCCTCCTTGATCAAAGAAATTAGCGGAAACAAAAAAAGTTGTGTTCTCATTTCCGCCGCTGGCGTTTATCTCATGACTTTGGATTGGGGCACTTCTAAAGATAGCATCTTGCCAATCGGTATTAATCAATCCCTTTTGTCCATCGAGGTAGGGCAGGATATAGTTTGGAATCAGCACTTCTGTATTGGAGGTGTTGCCTTCTCTTATCTCGTTTGAATCGTTCGCAGAAGCGCCCGGAACTGTGCGCAAATAAACTTTATCGCGTGCTTCTTTTAATAGTTGCGCCAATTCGTAACCATCTAATAAATCGAGCTTTTTGGCCACATTTTGTATGCCGTAAGAGCCGTTGTACGTAAATTTGGTTTTTCCCTGCACTCCCTTTTTAGTGGTGATTAATATTACCCCGTTAGAGGCCCTCGAACCATAAATTGCGGCAGAAGCTGCATCTTTTAGTACTTCAACGGAAGCAATATCGGTAGGATTAATTGATTGTATACTAACATCTTCAGATAAGGGAAGTCCGTCCAGAACAATCAGCGGATCGGTTCCGGCGGTTAAGGTTGCCACGCCCCGAATGCTGATATTGGGTGCCGAGCCAGGTGCGCCCGTATTTTGGGTAACCTGAACTCCAGCTAGCTTGCCAGCCAATGCCTGTGCTACATCTGTAAATGGTACATCTTTTATGGCATCGGCCTTTAATGAAGCTATTGACCCGGTTACCTTTACTTTACTTTGACTTCCGTAGCCAATTACCACAACTTCATCGAGTTTTCCGGCATCTGTAAGCAAAACAATAGCAAGGGTGGTTCGATTATTGAGATTAACCTCCTGAGAAACAAAGCCGAGAAATGAGAAAACCAAAACGGCATCGGGCTTTGACACGCTGATCGAAAACTTACCCGCCAAATCGGCCTGCGTACCATTTTTAGTTCCTTTTTCAAAAACGGTTGCGCCGGGCAAAACCCCACCCTTTTCATCAGTAATGGTTCCGGTAACCCGAATCTGACGCTTGCCTTGAGTTGTTTCGGGTCCGGCTGGCAAAGTGGGTTGCCTTTTTACAATCACGGTTTCATTCGCAGTAAATTCGTAAGTCAGCTTATTGGGCAACAAACATTTATCCAACAAATCATTAACCTTCATTACGCCTTTCTTTAGCGCAACTTTCGGTGCATCTTTAATCAGGTCGTGCCTGTAAATAAACTTATAATTGGTTTGCTTGTTTATGAGCTTATAAATTTCTTTGATGCTTAATGTTTGGTTTTTTTGAATGGTTATCTCTGCATTTTGCGAAAAACCTTTGTTTGAGGCAAACGCAAAACTTATGGTACAGCAGAAAAAAATTAGGATTCTCATAGCAGATTTCAGGAACAGCAGCACGCCATAAAAAGCATGCCCGTTCATAAATTTAAAATTCATAAATTTGGTTAGTTTAGTTAAAAATCGGTTTAATTAAATGTCAGGAGGAAAAAGGTTATTACGGTCCAATGTGTTAGCCTTTTCCTCCTTTGTTGCTCTATTTTATCATTATCGTTTTATTTTTTATTTCAAATTTTACCTCACCTTCGCTGGTTCTTTCAATCGTTTTAATAAGCTCGTTTACAGATTTTGTTCTTTCCAAAACGCCGGTAAAGAGAAATTTTCTTTTTGCCGGAGCTTCAAATTTGAAATCGACGTTATACCACCTGGATAAAATCTTCGTGATATCTTGCAATGAAGCCTCTTCGAAGGTAAAAAGGCCATGCACCCAGGCAATTTCGGCAGCGGCGTCTACCTCGCTCACGTGGATCGAGTTTTCATTTTCAAAAACCACCGACTGTTGATTGGGCTTTAAAATCTTTTTTACCCCATTTTTCTCGATTGAAATTCGTCCTTCTACTAATGATGATACGGTTTTAACATCATCGTTAAAGGCCCTAATGTTAAACTTAGTTCCTAAAACATCTATTGTTTGTTCTTTGGTTGTTACCTTAAAATTACTTCCAAGGTGTTTTTTACTGGTAGCCACTTCAAAATAGGCCTCGCCATAAACCAAATCGACCGCACGCGTTTTGCCTCTAAAAAAGGCGACGGGATACTTCAGTTTGGAATCTGAATTTAACCAGATTTTTGTGCCATCGGATAGCACAAGCTGGAATTGCCCACCCCTGGGAACTGTTAAATAATGGTATCCAACCTGGCTTGCACTTGTTTTTGCCGCATTGTAAACTATCCTTTCGCCATTGCTATTGGCATTGTTTGTTGTTAATGAAGCACCTTTTTCCAATTGCAGCACCGAACCGTCTTCGAGCGTCAACATGGCTTTATCGGTACCTGGTTTAATGCTGGTTTGGTTAGCGATTACATGTTGCAACGGGTCTTGCCGATCAAATAAATCGTTTCTGAAAAGATAAACAATTGAGAGCAGGCCAATTACAATTGCGGCGGCTATTAACCTGAGGTAAGACCTCCAAAGGAACACTTCCTTAGCTGGGGTTTTATTTATTCTGGCTTCTATTTCTAACCACGACCGTTGTTTAAATGCGCTTTCGTTGCCCAATTCTAACTCAGGCCAGGTGTCGTTTAGTTGATAAGATGCTAAAAAAGTTTCTAAGAGTTCAAATTCTTCAGGAGAACATTCGTTTTGGAGATACTTATTAAAAAGCCGTCTTGCGTGTTCTTTATCCATTGCATATAAAAATAATATTTGGTTAGTGGTTTATAATAGTAAGTAACAATATTGGCTTAAAGTACATGTCCGAAGTAAAATATTTTTTGTTATGCTTTCATTTTCGAGCTAAAACGCTCATTTTAAAGGCAATAATTTATCAGATTGCTTCGGCTTGCACAATTCCGGTCTCATCACAAAGTCGCCACTTTTTTGGGTAATGAAGAAATGGCGAGCAAATCCAGCGCTGCTTTTGAATTGTCGTTAACCCGCCAATGTATTTGAAAAATTTTAACCTCTATCGTCGCCATTTTTTTGCTATGGGTTTACCATATTGTCTCATTGTGCCTCGTTGGAGAGGCCTGCAGCAACGAAAAAAGAGCAATACCACTGATGGGAAAGGAATTTTTGTTACCAGAACATCATCGCAAGCAACGAAGCAATCGAAATATAACCGCTATTGAGGTGAGCAGAGCATGAAGCAATATGAGTGGTTTTCCTTTCGCAGTTAATGGGTGGTATTCCCTACAAGCAGCAAATTCGCGATGAAAAAAGAGAACAGCAGGTATTCTTCTTTGCGAAGCTCATCCTTAATAAAGATCAAAGCTCTTGAAATCTGGTTTTTAACTGCTTGAACAGAAATCCCCAATTCGTCGGCAATTTCCTTATGAGATTTAAACTTAAACCTGCTCATTTCAAAAATCTCCTTGCAACGCTTCGGCAATTTGGCAACCATTTCGTTTATCGTTTTTTCTAGCTGGTGGTATTCTATTTTTTGTGAAGCACTGATTGATATATCGATAATATTTAATCGGGTAATGTCTTCGATGGCCAATTTCTGGTTTCTGAAAAAATTAAAAATCTGGTATTTTACGGCTCTGAAAAGATAAGATTCTATGTTATTTATTTCTACATGCGTTCTTTTAGACCAAAAATCAACAAAAATATTTTGGATGATATCTTCAGCAGTTTCTTTATTTTTGATCACATTGAAAGCATAAAGAAGCATTTTTCCCGAATATTTCTCATATAGCGCCTTAAAGGCATCCTGGTTATCGAGTGCCATTTGGGCTAAAGCTTCTTCATCATTATACGTTTTACTGATTTTTAACGACATCTGCATTTCCAATAAAGATACTAATATCGTTTATTAGATTGAATTAAAGTATGAAGAAGTTTTAAATCGCCGGCTCTTTTAACGGTGTAACGGTGACAACCTTAAACCGATAATTCTGACTATAAATTTAAATGCCCGTGCGCTACTCAGTCAATACCTTTTTTACAGCCGGAAAATAAAAACAGCTGCCCTTCGGTTACCCGTTCGCCCCGTCTGGCGGCCGCTCCGTGTTGTTTGGTAAAGCGCAACTGCCTCTCAGGCTGAGCTTGTAGACGCCCTTTTTAATTGCCCTTCGACCCGGCTCAGACTGACAGTGTTTTTTAGTTTTATACCTAAGTAAACGGCACCGGGCGGACGGAACCATTGAGGGCGCTATTTCCGTTTGTGCGCCAAAGGGGTGGTTGTAGCCAAATGATTTTTGATCGAAGGAAGCAATCATCAGTGCTATTAATTGTTCTAACCGTCTATATAATCTTTCATCAGCAAAGCTGCCCCCATTGCACTTGCATTTCCATCCTTGGTAACTATAATGGTTTGTTGTGGCATCATTTGGCCCACATATCGAACAAATAATTGGTTTTTGTTGAAACCGCCGGAAATATAAATATCCTTCAAATCGTTTGCTGTATCTAAAATGTGGTGAATACCTTTGCAAACCCGCCTACTGATCTCAAAAATAAGCTGGTAATAGGCTTGTTCATAATCAACAAACCTGCTCAGCTCTTCTAAGCCGGCCTTTGCGCTTAATGAGTCTTCATCTTTAAAAAAAATGGTCTCTTGTTTGTAAAACGTTTCGTCACTGCGTTTTTCATTTAAGGTAAGCGATAAATAGTGATTGGCCTCTACGCCAAAATAATCGCCCAGGGCTACAGTGTTCAGCTCATGTAAATGGCCCAAAAACTGCATCGACGATTTAATCTGCTTTTTATCAGGGGTTAAAAAACATAAACAATCATTTTGTAATTGAGGTGACGTTAAGGTTTCCTTACTAAAAGGGTTCATGCAAATAATCCAGGTACCGGTAGATAATAGGATGAATTCGCGGCGATTGTGCTTGCTACCTTCCAGCAGTGGAATAATGGACGCAGAACTGTCGTGCAAACCTTTCCCAATAGCCACTTCGTATCCATTAATGGTGGATAAGATGGCCTTTTTGCCCGATTGTGGCTTGGGCAATGCAATGTGTTCTGCGCTTAGCCATTTATGGTATTCCATACAATCAAAATCCCAAAGCGCCGTATGTGCTCCAATCGACGTATAATCGGCCATGATGTGGTTGGAAAACAGATAGCTTAAATACTGTGGATAATGCAAAATGGTGTCAACCTGGCGCCAAACATCTGGCTTGCTGTGCTTAAGCCAATATAGCTGCAAGCCAGAGTTGAGCATCCCATAAGCGGGCGATGCCGTTTTTCGCGAAAACTCTTCTATACCTCCGTTGGCCTGGTAAAATGGGGCAACGTTAACGGTTAAGGGCTTGAGGTAATTGTAAAGTGGCGTTATTCTTTTTCCATCCTTGTTTAAATAAACCAAGGCGGCCCCATGCGTAGAGAAATTAATGGCCTTTATAAAAAACACCTGCTTTTCCTGGATGGCCTTAACCTCATCCTGCACCCAGGTTTCGATGGCCTCCAGATCCTCGCAAGGGAAGTCATCTTCATCAAGGGTTTCCTCAAAACGCATGGCATTTACGTAAACCACGTTAAAATCCCGATCAAACAACAATACCTTCTTATTGGTTTTACCAATATCAAAAACCGCTATAACATTCATCGCTCTATGTTTTTTAAGCCCTGCACGGGGTTACGATTTAAAGCCATAAAGCGGCCCGTAATTGGCACATGCGTTGTAGTCTGCCGACTCCAGGTTTTCGCCAAAGGCAGCCCAGGCGCTGGGGCGGAAAATATCATCTTCGGCTACGTTGTGCATGTTTACAGGGATTCTTAACAAAGCGGCCAGAGCAATGAGGTCGGCACCAATATGGCCATAAGAGATGGCACCATGGTTTGCGCCCCATTTGGCCATTACCGAATACGCATCTTTAAAGAAACCTTTTCCGGTTGTTCTTGGCACAAACCAGGTTGTAGGCCAGGTTGGGTTGGTTCTTTCATCGAGGATGCTGTGGATATCTTCGGGTAGTTCCACACTCCAGCCTTCAACAATTTGCAACACAGGGCCCAATCCTTTTACCAGATTGATCCTGCACATGGTTAGCGGCATGCTGCCCCTGGTTTTAAATTGCGAGGAAAAGCCCCCACCCCTAAAATACTCACCAATTGCGGCAGGCCATTTGGTATGCGCCAAACATTGCTCAACTTCTGCCTCGGTGATTTCCCAGTAAGGCTTCATTGTCGGGTTTCCGTCCGCATCGCTCTGCTGTGCTGTGGCATCTAAAGTGGTAGATCCAGAGTTGATCAGGTGGATGATGCCATCTTTTGCAATACCAGTCAACTTTTTGCCCGTAACCCGTTCAACAGATTCGGGGCTCCAATAAGTCCTCACATCCGAAAATAATTGCGCCGTGTTGGTTAACAAATGACCGAACAGCATGGATACGGCATTTAAACAGTCGTTTTCTGTGGCAAATACAAAAGCCTGCCGAATTCCGTTCCAATCGAAAGAAGAATTGAGTATCGATTCCGTAAAATCTGCATTCGGCTGGTAGTCTGTCCACTGGCGCTGCCCCTGAAAGCCGCCAGTAATGGCATTTCGTCCTTTTGCTTCCTCACCAAACCCTTTTTCTTTCAGTTTAGGGTTACCCACCATTAAATCGCGGCAAATGAGCGTCATTTTTACCACCTTTTCCCATTCCTTATCTTTTACCTCCGCAGATTTTTGCGCATCAGGACTGTTATAATCTTTACCTTCCCTGCAATTTGCTTTGGTCCATTTTAGTGCTTTTTCAAACTCCTCCTCATCATAAATGCCTTCGTCTATCCGCCTCAAAATTTCTACCGATTCTACAAATTCAGCCCTGATGCCAAAGTAATCCTGCAAAAAGTTTACGTCGACCATTGAGCCGGCAATCCCCATGGAACTGTAGCCTATTGATAAATAAGATTTTCCTTTCATTTGCGCTACTGCCAAGCCTGCCTTTGCAAAGCGCAATAGCTTTTCTTCTACATCTTTGGGAATACGCATATCCCCGGCATCCTGAACCTCTCTACCGTAAATACCAAAGGCCGGCAGTCCTTTTTGACTGTACCCTGCCAGGGCGGCGGCCAGATAAACCGCTCCCGGCCTTTCGGTGCCATTGAAGCCCCAAACTGCTTTTGGCATCAGGGGGTCGGTATCCATTACCTCGGTGCCGTAACACCAGCATGGGGTAACCGTTAAAGAAACCTCAACACCCTCTCGCTTAAATTTATCGGCACAGGCCGCCGCGTCTGCCACGCCGCCAATAGTGGTATCGGCAATAACACATTCTACCCGTTCTCCGCTGGGAAAACGTAAGTGCTCTTCAATTAATTTTGCGGCGGCTTTCGCCATGTCCATACACTGGTCTTCCAGCGATTCTCGCACACCAAGTTCGCGTCCGTCAATTACCGGGCGAATGCCTATTTTTGGTAGTCTACCTATTAATCTGTTCATGATGATGGGTTAAATAAGGTTTAAGTAAATTGTTCTAATTCCGTTAACTGCTCGTTCGAAAGTCCGGCGGGCTCAAAACCAGCCGCCCAGCACATTTGCAATAGCTTGGCGCCTTTGTTGGCCACGTCTAAATAATCCCAGGCCTTTTCTACATCTTCGCCCGTAGCCGTTGCGCCATGCTTTTCCCAAAGCGAAACATTCCTGATTTTAAAGGCTTCGATGGTCGCCTTGGCCAATGCTGCAGTGCTGGATAGCGCATAAGGTGTGCAGTGAATTCCCTTGGGAACAAATACGCGAACCTCGGGGCACATCATCCAGATTTGTCTGTTCAGTTCTTCCTCATGAGCAAATAAAGGGTGATGACTCATTACAATTAACTCTGGAGGGTGTGTATGCACAATGGCCAGGTGTTTCGGATTGTTTTCTGCGTTGAATACATGGATGCTGCTGTGCGAAATCAGCTCAGATGTAGGGCCGAAATTCGGGCTCTTGCCGCCCCAGATTAAGGTGTAGCCCGTTGCTTCGTCGTTGATGTAAATAATGCACGCCGCCTCGTCTATGTGGTCTATTAAACTTCTCAAATAACAACCCGTACCCGTAATAAAGAGCACAAGCCCGGCAGCACCCTTGGGGAAATTGAAAAGGGTAAATGTTTTATGCCTTACGTTTTCGAGAACATCCTCAGAATTGAAGTAGGAAGTCAGGTTCATAGAAATGTTGCCTGCATTTCGCTCAGCCCATTCTCTTTGCCAGAGATAGCCGGCAACCCGTGAGATTTTTTTCAGCTCATCGCGTACTTCTGCCGGAAGTATAATATCGCTCATAAATGGTTAGATTTAAATTTATTTTGTTGAGGTAAATGTAACGGCCACAGCAAGAGATTTAAATATTTAAAATTGGTATTATTGTGTACAATTTAAACATCGAACTCAAATGAGATTAATAAACAAGATTGAGTTGGGCGATCCTTCTACTCAGCAACAACGGTTTATAGATGTAAAACTCAGGCTGATGTGTTGCCGATACTGGCATTTAGAATTATGGGACTGCCACAATATGGTTTTTCCGTTTTGGCGCATCTATTGGAACAAAAATGAGGGCGGCGAGCTGAAATTGCAACATCAGGTTTATCAAATGGATCCTGATTTTTTGTACATTGTTTCGCCATTTACCCCTTTCTCCTCCAGTTATTTAAAAAACAAACGATATACATCCGGAATTCATGTTGCCGGAAAAAACCTCTCTTTCGAACACGATGAAACGCATTACGAAACGAAAAGCTTAATACATTTTTTTACCCATTTCAACCTTGGAGCGCCGTTCGACAACGTGCTTCCGGGCATTTTCAAGATCCAACTTACACCGCACCTCCGCGAGGGCCTGATGTATTTAACAAATGAATTGAAGCTTGATAATCAAAACTTTAAAATGACCTTCAACCTGAAGCTGCAGTCTTTTATTAAGGAAACAATTTCCAATATCGGTGCCGAGCTTTGGAAAACAATTAATATAGATGAGCGAGTGCTGATTGTTCACCGATTTATCGAAGCTAATATTACAGAGAAACTAAGTAATGCCGATTTGGCCTCGCTTGTTCACATGGCTCCAAACTCCTTTGCCAGGTTGTTCAGAACTGAGATGAACCTGCCCCTGCACAGCTTTATACAAAACAGAAAGATAGCCAAGGCGTGCGAACTTTTTGGCCACACCAACGAAACCATCGAAAGCATTTCTTTTAACCTGGGCTTCTCTGATCGTTACCACTTCTCCCGTGTTTTTAAAGCGGTAACCGGCATCTCGCCAGCGGCCTATAAATCGGGCAGGTACCTGTAAGTTGTCTAGTTGTTGAAATTGTTTAACTGTTGTATTGTTAATTGCTAATTGCTAACTGTTAATTGCTAATTGCGTATTGTTAATTGCTAATTGCTAACTGTTAATTGCTAATTGTTAATTGCTAATTCGCTATTTTTAAAAGCAGCTTCCTATGTTCCCCTCTCTCCCGGAAAGGGACTGCCACTGCCAGATCAAAAACCACCGACATTCACAGGGTGAGGTTCTTATGTTTAAATTCTACACAAAGTTGCCTGCAATAGATAAAGAGGTGGCAATGCCCAACTCCTATTTTTGATTGTGCAGATACTTGCGATTAATGTTTGTGTACAAATTAAACAATCCGTTTGATGTAAAACCGGGCATTTCATTAAAGACGCAACGTATCCAGCCCATTTTCTAACCATTTATTAAACCATCAATTATGAAAGAATTTGACCAATTCATCAACGGAAGATTTGTAAAATCAACTTCGAGCGAAACTACAGAAGTACTAAATCCATGTACGGAAGCAGTTTTGTCGTTAATTCCCAGGGGTTCTGTGGCCGACGCCGATGCAGCCTTAGCAGCAGCGCAGGCGGCACAATATGCATGGAAATCGCTTACAGCAATAGAAAGAGCCGGCTATTTGAACAAGATGGCGAGCGTAATTCGCGATAACCGATTAACTTTAGCACAAACATTAGCCAAAGAACAAGCAAAAGTAATTGGTTTGGCACAGGTCGAAATTGATGTTACGGCCGATTATTTTGATTACAATGCCGCCTGGGCCCGAAGAATTGAGGGAGAGATAATTCAGAGCGACCGTAAAAAAGAGCATATATTTTTACACAAAGCGCCCATTGGAGTCGCCGTGGGCATCTGCCCGTGGAATTTTCCGTTCTTTGTGATGGCCCGGAAAGTGGCACCCGCCCTTATTACCGGCAATACCTGCGTAATTAAACCAAGCTGTATTGCGCCCAATACCATTATGGAGTTTGTGCGGATGATTGAACATATCGGCCTCCCCAATGGCGTATTAAATGTGGTATGTGGAACCGGCCCCGTTGTGGGTAACGCACTAACCAAAAGCCCCGTTACGGGCATTGTGAGCTTAACGGGAAGCGTTTTAGCAGGACAAAGGATTATGGAGGCCGCAGCAGCGAACATCACCAAAGTGTCGTTAGAACTGGGCGGAAAAGCACCCGCTATTGTATGTGCTGATGCCAATCTGGATTTGGCTGTTAATGCAGTAGTATCCTCAAGAGTGATTTTTAGCGGTCAGGTTTGCAACTGTGCAGAGCGGGTTTACGTAGAAGACGCCATCTACGACCAGTTTATGGAGTCGGTAACCAAAAAAATGGCATCGGTAAAAATGGACGACGCATTTTCGGAAGATAATCCTGATATGAGTAGCCTGGTTTCCAGAGAACAGCTTGCCAAGGTGAGTGAAATGGTCGAGTTTGCCAAAAAAGAAGGTGCTGAGGTTATTGTGGGCGGAAGCCGTTCTGAGCGCTTTACCAAAGGGTACTTTTACCAGCCCACCTTGTTAGCAAACGTAACGCAGCAAATGCAGATCATCCAGGAAGAAGTTTTCGGACCGGTGTTGCCCGTAATGAGATTTGCCAGTTTAGATGAAGCCATTGCACTTGCCAACGATTGTGAATATGGCTTAACATCATCCATTTTTTCCGAAAATTTCAACAAGATTATGTATGCCTGCGAAGAGTTGCAATTTGGCGAAACGTATGTAAACCGCGAACACTTTGAGGCCATCCAGGGCTTTCACGCAGGCTGGAAAAAATCTGGCCTGGGCGGCGCCGACGGAAAACATGGAATGGAAGAGTATTTGCAAACCAAAGTAGTTTATGCCCAATATCGCTAAAGAACGCAGGTAAGCCCGAGATTTTATCGGTGATCTCCTTATTAAAAAGACCCTGACACACCCCATCCAAAAGCTGGCGCTCTACTGATAAAAGCAGATCTACGGCAGTATAAGATCAACGTACAATTTGCTATCAAACCAAAACAACTAACCAAACTATAATAATGAAAAATCTAAAAGTTCCGGTAATACCTAAGGAAGTCTTGTTTCCTTTTATATTAATTACATCTTTGTTTGCCTTATGGGGCTTTGCAAACGATATTACCAACCCCATGGTTGCCGCTTTTGAAACGGTTATGGAAATATCTACCGCAAAGGCCGCTTTGGTACAATTTGCCTTTTACGGCGGCTATGCCACCATGGCCATTCCTGCAGCACTTTTTATCAGGAAATACAGCTACAAAAAAGGAATCATCCTTGGTCTGGCCCTGTATGCCACCGGTGCGTTGTTGTTTTATCCCGCGGCCAAATATGAGGTCTTCGGGTTTTTTCTGGGCTCTTTTTATATTTTAACCTTCGGACTGGCGTTTCTGGAGACTGCGGCAAACCCATATATCTTATCGATGGGCGATGAGCGAACAGCTACCCAACGCTTAAATCTGGCCCAGGCCTTTAACCCCATTGGTGCGCTGTGCGGTATGTTTGTTGCATCAAAGTTTATCCTTACCGCATTGGCATCCGATAAAAGGAACGCCAGTGGAGAACTCATCTTCCCCTCCTTAAGCGATGCACAAAAAGCGGTTGTTCGAACACATGATCTAGCCACCATCAGAGATCCCTATGTAATGCTTGGTGGTGTAGTACTGGTAATGCTGCTCGTAATCCTGATCTCGAAAATGCCCAAACGCGAACAAACACAAGCGCAAGGCTCGGCTATGGATTCTTTTAAAAGATTAATTAAGAATGGAAAGTACAGGGAGGGCGTTTTAACCCAGTTGTTCTACGTGGCTGCACAAATTATGTGCTGGACTTTCATTATTCAATATGCAGGTAACCTTGGCCTTGCAAAAGGGACCGCCCAAAATTACAATATCGTTGCGATGGGACTGTTTTTATTGAGCAGATTTATTACTACTTACTTAATGAAGTTTATGAACGCAAGGAAATTGCTCATGCTGTTTGCCCTCGGAGCCATGTTTACAACCGCAGGCGTGATACTTGTTGAGGGTATGCTCGGTTTGTACCTATTGGTTGCCACCTCATTCTTTATGTCGCTGATGTTCCCTACCATTTATGGGATAGCGCTAAATGGCTTAAGCGAGGAAGATACCTCTTTAGGCGCCGCAGGCCTGGTTATGGCCATTGTTGGTGGTGCATTAATGCCGCTGTTACAAGGGTCGATTATCGATCTGGATAGAATTGGAAACTATGCAGCCGTGAATGTTTCGTTTATACTTCCTTTTATCTGCTTCTGTATCATTGCCGTATATGGATATAGAACGTTTAAGATACACTAACAAGCGTCGTTAAGTCATCGGCGTAAAAGTTCGAAGTTTATTCGTTCATTGGTTCATTGGTTCTTCAGTCATCGGATGAATTCCTAACAGGGTTGCTAGATTCATCCGATGACTAATTGAGTGCATTGGTTCATTAGTTCGCTGGTTCTTCAGTCATCGGATGAATTCCTAACAGGGTCGCTAGATTCATCCGATGACTAATATTCGTTCATTAGTTCACTGGTTCTTCAGTCATCGGATGAATTCCTAACAGGGTTGCTAGATTCATCCGATGACTAATATTCGTTCATTGGTTCATTAGTTCATTGGTTATTGCTAATTGGTTATTGGTTCTTGCTAATTGCTTATCTCAAAGGGTAACATCCTTAATACAACAAATTTAGGTTTAAATTAATTGAATATTTTTGTGCATTATATCTAACATTTAATTGTTTTTAGAGGTTCAGATATACACACACAAATATAAACATGAAGAAGAGGTATATCATTTACGCTGTTTTGGCTTTGGGCTTCGCCTATTTAGTGTATTACAGAATCAACGCAAACAAAAAGCTCGAAGGTAAAGGCGGCGCAGGTAGTGCGCAAGGTAAAGGCGCAACCAAAGGCGGTGGCGCAGGTGCTCCGTTAGCTGTAGATGGCATTGTGGTTAAGCCACGCTCATTTAATGCCGATTTAGAAGTAACTGGCGCTATTGAGGCTAACGAATCCGTTGTTTTAAAAAGCGAGGTTTCTGGTTTAGTTACCGGAATTTATTTTACCGAAGGAACAAATGTTACCAAAGGAAGCGTTTTGGTAAAGGTAAACGCTCAGGATGTTCAGGCACAGTTGCAAGAAGCCCTAACCAAGCAAAAGCTTTCGGGAACCAACGAAAACAGGGCAAAACAACTTTTAGAAAAAGGCGCAATAAGCCAGGAAGAATACGACACTTCATTGGCCGATTTGCGTTCGTTGCAGGCACAATCACAATTAATCAGGGCACAATTGGCCAAAACAACCATCCGTGCACCATTTTCTGGCAGAATCGGCCTGCGTAATATCTCGTCGGGAACCTACCTTACGCCCGCTACCGTAATTGCCAATCTGGTAAGCACTAACCCCGTAAAGGTTACCTTTGCCGTTCCTGAGAAATATGCCGGCCAGATTAAAATGGGCTCCGCCATTAGTTTCACAACCGATGGATCATCAAAACAGCATACCGGAAAAATTTATGCCATTGAGTCCGGAATCAATGCTGCAACAAGAACCCTACAAATCAGGGCCCTGGCGCCAAATGCCGATAATGCGCTGCTGCCCGGTTCATTTGCAAAAATAAAACTGGCCCTAAATACAACGCCAAATGCTATCCTTATCCCCAATAGCGCCATCATTCCTGTGTTAAACGGAAAAATTGTTTACGTACAAAAAAATGGGAAGGCACAAGAGACCAAGGTAGAGGCCGGAACGCGAACAGATGAGGATATCGTAATTACATCGGGCTTAAAAGCTGGCGATACCGTTCTTACCACGGGTGCCATGGCACTGAAAAAAGATGCACCGGTAAAAGTTCATTTGGTTAAAGAATAATTATGAGTATCTCCACAACGAGTATAAAAAGACCCGTTCTCGCCATCGTTATGAACCTTTTGATCGTCCTTTTCGGCATCATTGGTTATACGTTTTTGGGCGTTCGCGAATATCCGTCCATCGATCCAACAGTGGTATCGGTACGTACTTCCTACCCTGGGGCAAATTCCGATATTATCGAGTCGCAGATTACCGAACCATTAGAAAAATCGATCAATACCATTGATGGAATCAGGAATATTTCATCGTCGAGTAACCAGGGAGCAAGTAATATCACTATTGAGTTCGATCTTGATAAGAATATTGAAGAAGCCGCAAATGATGTACGCGATAAAGTTTCGCAAGCCGCAAGAACATTGCCAAAAGATATTGATGGCTTGCCAACGGTAAGTAAGGCCGATGCAAATTCGGACGACATCTTATCGATGACGATTCAAAGTGATAAGAGAAACACGTTGGAGTTGAGCGATTTTGCAGAAAACGTAATTGCCGACCGCATCCAAACCATTCCTGGCGTAAGTACCGTACAAATTCGCGGCCAGAGAAAATATGCCATGCGTATATGGATGGACCCCAATAAGCTGAGTGCTTATGGGTTAACCTCGCAAGATATTGTAACGGCACTTGATAACGAAAACGTCGAACTGCCATCCGGAAAGATTACCGGCGCCACTACCGAGCTTACCGTTAAAACCCTCGGTAAACTAACAAATGAAGAAGAATTTAACAACCTTATCCTCAAATCAGACAGCAATCAGGTAGTAAAGCTCAAAGATGTAGGCTATGCCATTTTAGGATCCGAAAATGAGGAGACTATCTTACGAGAATCGGGCCTGCCAATGGTTTCCATTTCCATTATCCCGCAACCAGGTGCAAATTACATCGACATTACCCAAGAGTTTTACAAGCGTTTTGATAAGTTAAAGGCCGATATGCCCAAAGATATCAAGCTGGCCGTTTCGAGCGATAATACCATTTTTATTAAACGATCGGTAACAGAAGTGGCAGAAACCATAGGGCTGTCGTTAGTGTTGGTAATCCTGATCATTTATCTGTTCTTTAGAGATTGGGCCATAGCCTTCAGGCCATTGATTGATATTCCCGTATCGCTCATCTTCACCTTTTTTATCATGTATGCCTTTGGGTTTTCTATCAACGTATTAAGCTTGCTGGCCATTGTTTTGGCAACGGGACTCGTAGTTGATGATGGTATCGTGGTAACCGAAAACATCTTTAAAAAGGTAGAAGAAGGCATGTCGCCCTTTGAGGCCGCAATAAAGGGCTCAAACGAGATCTTTTTTGCCGTAATCTCCATTTCCGTTACATTGGCGGCGGTATTTTTGCCCGTAATCTTCCTTCAGGGATTTGTGGGCAGGTTATTTAGGGAGTTCGGGGTGGTAATTGGTGCGGCGGTGCTCATTTCCGCCTTCGTATCGCTCACCTTAACGCCAATGTTAAACGCTTATTTAATGAAAAAAGGCGGCCATACACCGTCTCGTTTTTACAACTGGACGGAGCCTTATTTTGTGAAGCTAAACGATTCCTACGCCCACAACCTGAACAAGTTTTTGGATAAAAGATGGCTTTCCATCCCCATTATTATAGTTTGTATGGGCCTCATTTTTCTCTTTTGGAAGTTATTGCCGAAGGAAACGGCTCCATACGATGATAGAAGTGCCATTAACATGACGGCGACGTTGCCCGAGGGGGCATCCTTTACAGCTACGGATGAGTTTATTATGAAACTGAACCAGTTGGTAATTGATTCTGTACCTGAAAAAAACGTAAACATTACCATCACCTCCCCTAATTTCGGTGGCGCAGGCTCTACTAATATGGGCTTTGTAAGGATGGGCCTTGTAGACCCTGAAGACAGAACACGCTCGCAAAAGGAAATTGCCGACATGTTAACCCGAGTGACCAAAAAATATTCGGAGGGCAAAGTAATCATCAGTCAACAACCCACCATTTCAGTTGGTCGCCGAGGCGGTTTGCCAATCAGCTACATTATTCAGGCACAAAATTTCGAAAAGCTCCGCGAAAAGGTTCCATTGTTTATGGAGGAGGTTGCAAAAGACCCCACCTTCACCGTTTCTGATGTCAACCTGAAGTTTAATAAGCCAGAGATCAACCTGACCATCGATCGCGATAAGGCCAAAAACCTTGGCGTTTCCATTTCGGCCATTGCACAAACCTTAAATCTGGGCTTAAGCGGTCAACGTTTTTCTTATTTCTTTATGAATGGAAAACAATATCAGGTAATTGGTCAGTTTGATCGTACCGACCGTAAAGACCCGCTTGATTTGAGCTCAGTTTACGTTCGTAGTGATAAGGGCCAGCTTGTTCAACTCGATAACCTGGTAACCGCCCGCGAGGAAAGTAGCCCCCCGCAGTTATACCGCAATAACAGGTTTATCTCTGCCACAATTTCTGCTGGCCTGGCCCCCGGAAAAAGTATTGGCGAGGGTATCGATGCCATGGACGCTATTTCGAAAAAAGTTTTAGATGAAACCTTCTCTACCGATTTGAGTGGCGAATCGAGAGATTTCAAGGAAAGTTCGTCCAATACATTTTTCGCATTTGGTTTAGCGCTATTACTGGTTTACCTCATCCTCTCGGCCCAGTTCGAAAGTTTTAAAGACCCGATTATTATCATTTTGACCGTACCAATGGCCGTTGCCGGAGCATTTTTATCGCTGTGGTTATGTGGCCAAAGCTGGAATATTTTTAGCCAGATTGGTACCATCATGCTAATCGGTTTAGTTACCAAAAACGGTATCCTCATTGTCGAATTTGCCAATCAGCTCAAAGAGAAAGGTGTAGCCATACCCGAGGCAATAAGAGAGGCGTCTGTGTCGCGTTTACGACCGATTTTAATGACCAGTTTGGCCATTGCTATTGGAGCGCTTCCTATTGCACTTGCCCTGGGCGCAGCAGCAAAAAGCAGAATGAGCATGGGAACCGTAATTGTTGGTGGAACTTTGTTTTCATTGGTTTTAACCCTTTTTGTAATCCCTGCCATTTACTCGTACTGGGCCAAGCCATATAAACCTAATAAAGAACTTAAAGACGCCCATCGTTTTGAACAGGAAGCCTTACATACAGCAGAATAAGATGAGCAAAAGATTGAAAATAGTGTTTTTTCTGCTCAGCCTCTCGATTTCGGGATTTGCGCAGGAAAAACTTACACTGCAAGAAGCAGTTACCATTGCCATGCAGAACAATTATGATATCAAAATCAGCAAAAATGATATCGCAATAGCAAAAAACAATGCCAACATTGGCAATGCCGGAATGCTGCCCTCCCTTATAGGCACTTACTCCAACGGAGGAAGCATTCAAAATACGCGACAAACACCGGCAACAGGCGCCGACAGGGTGATCAACGGTGCAAAAAGTACCAATAACGATTTGGGAGCAGATTTAAACTGGACGGTATTTGACGGTTTTAGCATGTTTGCCAACTACGATCGATTAAAGGAACTGCAAAAACAAGGCGAGGTTGCTTCTCGCTTAACCATCTTAACCACCATTGCCGATGTAATTACGGCTTATTATGATGTGGTTAGGCAGCAACAGCTACTCGTTGCGGCCGATAGTGCAATGGATGTTTCCATCTTACGAACAAATATTGCTAAAACCAAGCTTCAGTTGGGCAGGGGTTCCAAACTGGACGTATTAACCGCACAGGTAGATTACAACACCGATACCTCCAGCTTTTTGCAAATCAAAAATGCCCTTCAGGTTGCCAAAGTGCGTCTGAACCAACTCATGGTAAGAGACATAAGCACCGATTTCTCCGTGATCAATTCAATCGACATCGATGCTGCGATTT
Organism: Pedobacter endophyticus; assembly: GCF_015679185.1. NCBI lineage: Bacteria > Pseudomonadati > Bacteroidota > Sphingobacteriia > Sphingobacteriales > Sphingobacteriaceae > Pedobacter > Pedobacter endophyticus. Next base: position 3,891,733 of record NZ_CP064939.1, on the reverse strand, counting down.
CTTTTACCAAACAGGCCGAAATTGCTGAACAGCAGAATCCAAATGTTCAAAATGCATTTATCAATCAGCGGATTGCATCGTTAACATTGAAAGCAATTAGAGGAGCACGATATCCGGTAATTAGTTTAAACTCGGGCTACAGCCGTGCAAATAGCACCAGCCCAACCGGATTTAATCAGAAATTTGCTGCAAACGGATTTACATACGGCGTTACGGCAAGCATCAATTTGTTTAATGGCTTTTTACAGCGACAGCAGGAAAGAAACGCAAAAATTGAGATTGAAACGGCCAGCTTGAACTTGAACAAGACCAAGCTCGATGTGAATGCGCAACTGTTGTCTGCCTATCAAAACTACAGCACTTTTCTCGATTTGGTTAAACTGGAGCAGCGAAATGTGGATATTGCCAAGGAAAATCTGGACATTACCTTAGCTAAATATAGGTTGGGAAGCATTGCCCCGCTAGAACTCAGAGAAGCACAGCGGAATGCCATCGATGCTCAAAATCGGTTCATCGAAATGCAATACCAAGCAAAGATAGCCGAAACGACATTAAAAGAAATTAGTGGAAACATAGATTTATCCAATTAATCTTTATATTTAGTGCATGATAATTGTTGCTGACAGTGGCTCCTCAAAAACCGATTGGATGGGTTACCTTAATGGTGAAGTCATTAAGTTTAATACCCCTGGCATAAATCCTTATTTCTTAAATGAACAGGAAATTAGCAAGCTCATTAAAAAGAATGAAACTATAACCCAATATGCCGACCAGGTAACCGAAATATATTTTTTTGGCGCCGGTTGCTCATCGCCAGATAAGCATGAGGTAGTTTCAAACGGGCTTTCGGATGTTTTCAACAAGGCGTTTATATCCGTCGATCACGATTTGCTGGGCTCGGTGTATGCCACGTGCGGCAATGCCGAAGGCTTAAATTGTATACTAGGTACCGGATCAAACATTTGCTATTTCGACGGAAAGAAAATTCACGATGGCCACCACGGCCTGGGCTACGTTTTGGGCGATGAGGGCTCAGGAACGTTTTTTGGCAAAAAGGTATTGCTGGCCTACCTCTACAACAAAATGCCTGCAGAACTCGCCGTAGAATTTAAAAAATCGTACCCGATAGAGAAAGAGCAGATTATTACCAATATTTACCAAAAGCCGTTTCCAAACATATTTTTGGCCGGCTTTAGCCGGTTTATGGCAAGCCATAAAAACCACCCTTTTATTCAAGAAATTTTAAAGGCCGGCTTTCAGGAATTTGTAGATACCAACGTTAAAGATTATCCGAAGTATAAGAACATTCCTTGCCATTTTGTAGGCTCCATTGCCTACTATTATCAAGAGGAGTTGATTGCTGTGCTCGAACATAATGATATTGAACCGGGTAAAATACTACAAAAGCCCATAGATGAGCTTTTTAGCTTCATACTTCAGAAAGAGGGAATAGCAAATCATGCCAGTTAATCCATCTCATTTTACATATAAAGATATTGTTAAAATATTTTTAAGATTGTAAACATAACAACTTACATTTTGTTATAATTTTGGAGGCACACAAATTTGCGCAGAACATATGAAGAGAATATTAGTAGTAGATGATGATATTGAGGTTTTAGAAACCATACAATTAATACTCGAGATTGGCGGCTTTAAGGTTTCAGCACTTAATGATGGCGAGGAGATTTTTAACAGAATTGAACAATTTAACCCCGATTTAATTTTACTTGATATTTCCTTGGGTCACATTGATGGAAGGGTAGTATGCGAACAATTAAAATCGATTGAAAGCACCTCGAAAATCCCCATTTTGCTGATCTCCGGCCTATACGATCCTAAAGATTTTACCACACTTAATTACGGTCAGGACGATTTCCTTTCGAAACCATTCCAAATGGATGTATTGCTGAAAAAAATCACCAAAATTCTCTCGCTAGAGCAGGATGAAAAATATTTAATGAATTAAAAGAAACAACATATTTATACGAAGGCCGGTTCAACAACCGGCTTTTTTGTTTGAATGGTTGTCATCCTTCGAAACCGGTTTTCCGCTAGTCAGGTGCATTATTGGCGTTTTGTTTCTCATCGCTTGGCGATTTACTTCGTAGCTACTTCGCGGTCTTCGCTGTACTCAGAATAACAGCATTGAAAACCGTCATCTGCACTCCTTTGTTTTTTTTTAAAACTAATCTCTGAGGATGACGGCCGTTCTTGTACAACGCCATAAAATTTGGTCATCATTCCGATTATCCAGGTCGTAAAACAATGTCCTTGAGATGTATCTACACACCATAGCAGAAATCAGGACCAGCTGTTCTTTCAATCAATAGCTATCAGATGTCGATGCGCAAACTCCATATAAAGAGGTCAAGTTTTAAAAATTAGACTTTTTTGGCTTTCAAGCCGTAGCGCTGGATTTCAAATCCAGCATTGGCCAGGTCGATGTTGCAAACCGCAACCCACACTAAAACCCAACAATAAAACTATCGGACGCAAAACACATCAAACCTCAAACCACCCTGTCAATTTGGCAAAGAAAACGCTTTGGAACAAGCCTTGATATGCACTTGCTAGATTAAACAATAACTTTATATATGAGCATACAAGAAAAAGGAAACATTTCGATACATACCGAGAACATTTTCCCGATTATTAAGAAATTTTTATACTCCGATAACGAGATTTTTCTTCGTGAGTTAGTTTCTAACGCAGTAGATGCAGTTCAAAAAATTAAAAGGCTGGGTTCTTTGGGTCAGTTTAATGGCGAAGTGGGTCAACCATTGGTACAAGTTTCGGTTAACAAAGAAGCTAAAACCATTACCATTAGCGATAACGGCTTGGGTATGACGGCCGAAGAAATAAAAAAATACATCAACCAGGTTGCGTTCTCCGGTGCAAGTGAGTTTGTAGAAAAGTTTAAAGATGCTAAAGATGCCAATGAAATTATTGGTAAATTCGGTTTAGGCTTCTATTCTGCATTTATGGTTGCAGATTTAGTCGAAATTCAAACCTTATCCTACCAGGATGGTGCCGAACCAGCACGCTGGGTGTGCGATGGCAGCACGGAATTCGAGATTACCGAAGGCACCAGAGAAACCCGTGGTACCGATATTATCCTTCACGTTAACAAAGATTCTGAGGAGTTTTTAGAAGAGTCGAAACTGCAGGGTATTTTAGATAAATATGCTAAATTTTTGCCCGTTCCAATTAAGTTTGGCACTAAAAAAGAATCGGTTGAAGATGGTGAAGACGCCGAAGGTAAAAAACAATTCAAAGATGTTGAAGTAGATAACATCATCAACACTACAAACCCGATCTGGACGAAAGCGCCTGCAGATTTGTCAGACGAGGATTACTTAAGTTTCTACCGCGAGTTATATCCATTTAGTGAAGAGCCTTTATTCTGGATTCATTTAAATGTTGATTATCCCTTTAATTTAACGGGCGTATTGTATTTCCCTAAGTTGAAAAACGACTTCGAAATGCAACGCAACAAAATCAAGCTATTTTCTCGTCAGGTATTTATTACCGACGAGGTTAAAGACATCGTACCTGAGTTTTTAATGTTGCTACACGGTGTAATCGATTCGCCGGATATTCCGTTAAACGTATCACGCAGTTTCTTACAGGCCGATAGCAATGTGAAAAAAATCAACAACTACATTACTAAAAAGGTTGCCGATAAACTGGCTGAACTGTTTAACAAAGACCGTAAATCGTTCGAAGAAAAATGGAAAGATATTGGTTTGTTTGTAAAATACGGCATGATCAGCGAAGACAAGTTTTACGATAAAGCTAAAGACTTCGCCTTAGTTGGCAATACTAAAAACGAACTTTTTACTTTAACAGAATATAAAGACAAAGTTGCGCCTTTGCAAACAGATAAAAATGGAAACGTAGTTTATCTGTACTCGAACGATGCCTCGAAACAGGATGCCTTCATTCAATCGGCGAACAAAAAGGACTACGATGTTTTAGTTTTAGATTCGCCAATCGACAACCATTTCATTAACCAGCTGGAGCAGAAGTTAGAAAAAACCTCAATCAAACGTGTCGATTCGAGCGTTGCTGATAAACTCATAGAAAAAGATGAGGTTAATGAGCATGTGTTGAGCGAAGACCAGGTAAAAGAGGTAACTAGCATTTTCGAAAAGGCAATTACCAAGCCAGGTATGCAAGTGGAAGTGGTGGCCTTAAACCCCGATGAGCTACCCGTTACCATTACCATGGATGAGTTTATGCGCCGGATGAAAGATATGGCAGCAATGGGCGGCGGAATGGGCTTTTATGGCCAGATGCCAGACAATTATAAAGTAGCTATTAACGGTAACCACAAATTGGTTAGCAAAATATTAAAGGCCGAGGGCGAAGAGCAAACCAACCTCGCTAAGCAAGCGGTTGATTTGGCTTTATTAGCGCAAGGAATGTTAACCGGAGCAGATTTAACGGCATTTGTAAGCAGAAGTGTTGAGCTGATTTAATACAGTAGCCCCTGTTCCGATCAGCTATTTTTGTTCGGGGTTTTATCGGCTATTGAATAAGAGCGGTCGTCGTCCTGAATTTATTTCAGGATCTATTTAGCATGAACGCAAAGCTACAAAATCACTTCTAAATCGAGCTCAGCATGCAAAAGTGCCGACCAATGTAGTTAAGTTATGCTAAAATAACAATCCACCGAAGTGAATAAACACTACAAAGGGAGAAAGCTTAAAAACTTTCTCCCTTTTTTTTTGGCTGTCTTTCAAACTCATCAGATGAATAAAAGCAGCTTGCAGGTAACCATCCGTTGACTGATATTTGAAAATTTCGGGCAAAAAAAAACCCGATCAAGATCAGGGTTTTTAGTCAGAATTTTCGGGAACTCTTAGATTAAAATTAAAGTCTTTTTAGCTAGCTAATTTTGCTTGTTTATGATCAACATTGAAGTAATCTTTATGTTCTTCGATCATTTTTGCAATTGTAGCTGCTTTTGTATCAGTTATTTTGAACTCAAATAATGGTTCTTGATTCTTTTTAGATCTTACCATTTTCTCGGTATAGAAACGATAAACCAAACCGTTGGTTAATAAACCATATTTTGCTTTGGTTTTACGGAAATATTTCGACAAACGAGAATCATGAATATCGAGGCTATCATTGTGATGTTTACACTCTACCAAAATAGTAGGTTCGCCATCTTTCATAATAGTATAGTCAACTTTTTTACTTTTCTTAACGCCAAAATCCACTACAGCCTCAGATTGAACCTCTGAAGGATCGAAGCCTAAAATCTGGATGAAAGGCATTACCAGCGCATTCCTGGTCAAATCTTCCGACTGAACCTGCGGAAGCATTTTTTTGATTCTTACGGCAAATTGCCCAATTTCGTCTTTAAGTTCCATTTTGTTATATTTCAATAGGATTAATTTTTTAAATTGTATTGACTGAACACTGCGTTCGCTGAAGCGATGATTGAATCGAGGCTCTTTTTATCAAAAAATTCTCTATTCAACATGGCAACGATATAAGTTAACTTGGTAATGTCGGCAACTTCCATTTTCAATCGGAGGTTCTTCATTCCATGTTTAATCGCCTGCTGAACATAGTTTCTAACTACTAAGAACGACTTTTTAAATGCATATCCACCGTTCAGGTTCGCCCCTGCTTGCTGGTGGTTGAGGTTGCCATACTCATTCTGCATTTCCTGATACAAAAGGTCATTCATTCCCTGGTTGGTAATACCACCGCGGTAATAAATGCTGTTAAGTAAATACTCGTAACCGTTGTTTTTCATTTTAGTTTTCAGTAGGCACTATGTCTTTTAATTCAAATCTTTAAGTTACTAAACCCAGTATTGTATGGCCTGCTTTTAATTTTCATATCTACAGGCTACACAAGCTTGGGTAGGCAGATGTTTAATATTTAATTACAAGTAATTTCTTACCTCTAATTATTTGTTTTTGGCAAACAGTTTAAAGATTGAAAAAAGAATGAATATGTGTAATTTTTTTACATCAACTCCTCAGTTTTTTACACGAAACCACTAAGTTTGTGTGATGAAACGGGCAAGCCAGTATTTTTTCTATGTGATGGGAACCAAATTTTTACTTAACTTGCATTACAATCCTTCAAACAAACTTATTCAATAATCATGAACTTAAAATGCATTGTTATAGACGACGAGCAGCATGCGATAGAGGTGTTAACTGACCATATTGCGGAAATGCAGGGCCTAACGGTTTTTAAAACTTTTACCAGCCCTGTGCAGGCGCTCAGAGAGATCAGTGTTGATGATGAGATTGATTTATTATTTATGGATATTGATATGCCGGGTATTAACGGGATTGAACTGGCAAAAACGATCAGAGAGAAAACTAAGTATCTGATATTTACCACTGCACATCCGGATTATGCACTTCAGGCATTTGATGTGCAATCAGATCAATATCTCCTTAAGCCAATATCATTTGCAAAGTTTGCCCTGGGCATAGATCGGATTTTAAAGAAAGAGTCTACTACTGCAAAAGCTTCGCCCAAAGAGGTAGAACAGGTAGCGGCCCTTTACATTAAAGGCGACCATAAGTACGCGTTTTCTAACATCGCAATTGATGAAATACTTTACATAAAAGCTTTACAAAATTACATACAGATCATTACTAAATCTGAAACGCACACCACCTACTTAACCTTAAAGGAAATTGAAAAAGCATTAGAAAATAACGCATTTATTCGCGTAAACAAATCAAATATTGTGGCCAAGTCGGCCATTAAAAAGGTAGATGGTAATATTATACGCCTCGTGAATAATGAAATGATTCAGATTGGCGAAGGGTACAAAGACGCTTTTTTTGCGTATGTACAAAGCAGCTTGTTAAAATCTAACAGAAACCAGTAATAGTTATACACTGGCACAATGGGTACATGTATAGCCATTTTCGCGTATCGCAAAATGCTATTTAGTTTAAAGACCCGATATTTGTTATATGAAACCGTTCTTAAAAATCCTGAGATCAACCCTGTTTTTTAAAACGGTATTTGAGCTAACTATAAACGTATAAAACTCGTAGTAATTGATTGGCTCATATCGCCGATTGGGTGTGTGGCAAAATTGTTTGCAGCTTTAATGCTTTTGTAAACGAAAACAGTCTTTTTCCTGAGTCGTAAGCCATTTTGAGTTTTCATGGGATTTTAATTTGAACTTAAAGATACTATTAACTAATGACAAACTAGCAATTGATAAACATATCTTAAGCAGATTGAGTTATAAGCATTTAAGGCAAAATCTTTGGCATTGAAAACAGCTTTTTATAAGCTTTTGGCTATTGTGAGGTAATATGAAAGCTCGACAATTAATGGGCGAGGATACTGGTAGCAATTGATTGGCTCATATCGCCGATTGGGTGCGTGGCGAAGTTGTTGTCCGCTTTCACACTTTTGTAAACGAATACCGTTTTTTTGATAAGCTTTGAATTATTCTGAGTTTTCATGTTCTTTAATTTTTAAATGATTAATAGGCCAGAATACTGGTAGCAATTGATTGGCTCATGTCGCCGATTGGATGTGTGGCAAAGTTGTTTTCAGCTTTAACACTTTTATAAACGAAGACAGTTTTTTTGGTAAGCTTGGAGTTATTTTGAGTTTTCATGTTATTGATTTTTAAATTAATAAGCTAAAATGCTGGTAGCGATTGACTGGCTCATGTCGCCGATTGGATGTGTGGCAAAGTTGTTTTCAGCTTTGACGCTTTTATAAACGAAGACAGTTTTTTTGGTAAGCTTGGAGTTATTTTGAGTTTTCATGTTATTTGATTTTTGAGTTATTAATAAGCTAAGATACTTGTAGCGATTGATTGACTCATGTCGCCGATTGGGTGAGTGGCAAAGTTGTTTTCAGCTTTCACACTTTTGTAAACGAATACGGTTTTCTTAGTAAGTTTTGAGTTGTTTTGAGTTTTCATAATGATATATTTAAGTGTTATAATTAAATGATGAAACTTGTAGCAATTGACTGGCTCATGTCGCTGATCGGGTGCGTAGCAAAGTTGTTTTCAGCTTTTACGCTTTTGTAAACGAAGACAGTTTTCTTGGTAAGCTTCGAGTTGTTTTGAGTTTTCATGTTTTTGATTTTATAAGTTATTAATAAGCCAAAATACTGGTAGCGATTGATTGGCTCATATCACCGATCGGATGTGTAGCAAAGTTGTTTTCAGCTTTAACGCTTTTGTAAACGAAGACAGTTTTTTTAGTAAGCTTTGAGTTGTTTTGAGTTTTCATATTATTAAATTTTTGATTTGTGATTTGTTGTTATTGATTGATGTAAAGGTGCACTGATATGATAAACTCTACCATTTTTTTACACAAACCCACCATTTTGGGCGGTAAAACCCCTAATTAAATTGACATAATACTAAAAAATGACTCTTTTAAAATTCAAATCCTTATACGAAAAGTATAAGCTCCACCTCTTAATCTGGACTATTTTCATTGTTTATGAAGTATTCATACTGGGTTTTATCAGTGGCCGGTTTAGGCAGATTGGGGCGTACGCAATTGTATATATTGCCAATATTAGTTTGTTCTATAGCTATGCCTGGATCCTTAAAAAAATCCTTACACATAAGAACAAATTAAAGTTTCTAAAAATCATTATTCTCATTGCTACAGCTATCGTCGCATACGTGGCTTATAGCATTGCCTTGTTCATCCTATTCGAAAAGATCAACTTACTTTTTTTGCCTGAAGGGACACCAACTTTAGGGCTAGACCTAGTTTTATCAGGCATATATCGCTCGCTAGCAATTATCGGATATTCTACCGGTTATGTTTACCTGATCATATCGTTAGAAGAAAGAAGCAGAGTGGAGGAGCTCGAGCGGCAGTCTCTCGTTACACAAATACAGAATCAGCGGCTTGAGAATGACCTAATTCAATCGCAAAACAATTATCTGCGAAGCCAGATCAACCCGCATTTTTTGTTCAATACCCTGAATTTTATTTACAACGATGCGCGTAAAAAAGCGCCGATGGCCGCCGATGCGATAATGAACCTGGCAGAAATGATGCGGTACGCCCTAAAGCGGCCCGAGGCATCGGATATGGTGCCTTTAAGTGAAGAAATTGAACAGATACAGCACCTGATCAACTTACATAAGCTGCGAACGGCCAATACGATAAACCTCGAACTTGAGGTTGTTGGCCAGTTATTTGGCGTACGTTTCCCGCCACTGATTTTGCTTACATTGGTTGAAAACATTTTTAAACATGGAAATGTATCGCATTCTACACAACCTGCACTCATTAAGATTGCCTACGAAAAGAACAATTTAAACATTACCACCATTAATATGGTAAACGATAACAAGGGAAAGCATACAGAAAGTCATCATGTTGGGATAGACAATATTAACAAGCGACTGGCGAATTTTTATGGAGAGGAGTACATCTTTAGGTATTACCGCGACCCATTGAACAGGTATATCACCGAAATTGATGTTGATATTCCTAGTCCGCTTGCTAAGCTGGGCGCCTAGCGTTGCATGGCGAGTACGCGTTGAATATCTTTAAGCAGAAAGTAATGAATCACCATTTCGTGGGTGCGCTGATCTTTATTGAAAAGTCGGTTTACGTGCATGTGGATTAAGTCCGAAAACAGTTTTTCCCGGTTTTGTTCGCTGGCACTGCCTAACGTAGATACCAGGCTTGTTGCAAATCCCTCGAAATGTTCTGCCTGATACGCAGTTAGCGGCACATTTTCGAGTTTTCTAAATTGCTGGTATTGACTGTTCAGCTTTTTGAAATCTGCCGGTTCAAGTCGATGTTCCTCATTAAAAGCGTCTGATACGTGCTTTATTACCTTGGCCAGCCTATCGGCGCTGAGCACTTTTGACGCCTGAATATGCTCCACCAGGCTCGAACAAAGTTTATACTTGCTAAAATTGTCGGGCTGTGTTTCGATAAGAGACAATATATATTTGCTATCGGCGCAGAAATGTGTTTCTACAGTGCCTATCAAATCTGCCCCATACCTGTTTACTTCGCGTTTGTAGGTCTTAATCTGTATGTCGGATATCAGGCCGGCAGCTAAATATGCATCTAAATCGTTAACGAATAGCGAAGTTAGTTTTTGTCCGTCACGCTCATCGTTTAAAAGGATGCGAAACCTGATGTGATCGCCATTTTCGTTGTAGCGGATAAAGAACCACGATTTAATGTGCTGTTGATGTGCTGTTACAAAGGGAGAAACAATTTCTACAAGGAGCTGATCGGCACGTTGTTGATGGCAAAAAACCTCAAAATAAAGCCATTCTTTTCCCGGAGGAAAGATTTCTTGCACCGCAGGTGCCTCGCTTTGTGGCAAAATGCTGTTGTATATTTTGTTTTGGTGATAAAGGTTTAGAATGAACTGGGCCATATAAGGTTTCCCTGCTTCATCAACTACAGCGCTGTTTATGGGTAAAACCACTTCTTCCAGGTAAACGCTGGTTTGTTTTTGCATGTACTGTAAAAACGCCGAAACATCGTTATCGCTTTCCACATCAAAGCAAAGGGTTTGATCGGACACCCCTGTTTTGAAAAGGCCGTTAACACCCAGCGATTTTAGATACGTTCTGCAATCGTTAACAGAAAAAAACTGCTGTTTCGTGTCGGTTAGGTTTTGTTTATCGATTTTCCATTTCGAGGCACTCAATATGATGTTATGGTATTGCAGCCTTGGGTAATAACGGAGGTTTGGAAACAGGCTTTCGAGCGAAACGGAAAGGTTTGTTTGCTGGCGATGGTGCTGCAAATCGCACAACAGCCTAAAAACCGAAAGGTCTGATCTGCTGTAGTTATAGGCGGAGGCCATTTTGGGAACAATGCGCCTGTTCAGTTTTTTGGAGCGCAAAATAATGTCCGACCCTCGCATAGCGATTTGAATATCGTTGAGTGTCAGTGGCTCTGCCGAAGTGTCGAAATTTAAAATCGAGAGCTGATGATCGTACACGAGCTTACGCCTGTTAATGTTGTCGATATTGGCTTCGACCATATAGGCCACATCGAAAAAAAGTACGTCTTCATTTGCGCTTTGCTCTCTCTGTGCGGTGGCTTTACAATAGGCTTCCACTTTAGAACTGGCCATTGTAAACCGGCCACTTAGTGCATTTGCGGTGGTGCCACCAATTTGATCGATAAAAATTAAATCATCTACAACCGACATCAGTACACTCACCGAATTAGGAAGTGGGTTTACTTTTTCGAGCGGTTTCAGCGGAAGTTTGTTTAACAAAATGGGATCGGCGCTATTGAATTTTTGCGCTGATAGTTGTTGCGAAAGCAGCGATTTGAGGTCGTCCACATCGGCCTCTTTATTCTTTTTACTGCTCAACTGAGCGATAAGGTCATCATTGGTTCCGGCTTGTTCCAAATCGTCATAGCCAACGCCCAGTTCGGGGTCGAGGGCTTGCAGCAAAGGCACTTCTTTATCTTCAAATCTTTTCTTAAAGTTGCGTACAAACTGCTGCAATGCGGTCCGCTCGCCTTGCCGAATGCTGTGGTGCAATAAATCGATCAAACCTGGCAAGGCCCTTAAAATAGGGTTATTTAGTGCGCCAGTCTGTGCATGCCTTTCGGCAATAATGTATTTTGCCGCCTGTTCATCGCTTTTTATTCCAATCCTGTCGAAATAATCCTCGCCGATAATATTTGGGTCGTATGCTGTAAAAATCAGCTGCAGCTCGTGCATATCTTGCAAAAGTTCGTACAATTCGGGCAGGGCCTCGTTTTCTAAACCGAGCTTTGTTACCAGATCGTTAACTCGTAAAGGCGTTAAGCAAGCCGCTAAAATCTGCAACACCTCCTCGTTTTTATCAATTTCTGCCAGCTCAAAAACACCATCGGTACAGGCAATATAACGGCAGCTTTGCGGTGTTAAATAGTAACTGCTGTTGCTAAAAAGCAGGCAGTTTTTATTAAGTAAGTCGTTAATGTTAAACTGAATGTTGTTTTTAAGTGGCCAATCGAGCAACTCAGTCAGTTTTTGGCGCTCATTAATTACAATCTGACTTTTGTTTTCATCGATCGCATTCTCCAAAATGGTGAAACTGGCGAAGGTTCCGTATGGTGTTGAGCGAAATTTGGCCCTGTTAAAGTATTTCCAAATGGTAAAATAGATTTTTGGAGGCAGCGCATCAAGTCCGCTTACGTTAACATCTTTTATTGTTTCGTAAAACGACGTTGAAGACAGGGCAATGGCGGCTTTCAACTCATCCCAGCAATCGCCCAATTCGTCTGTGTACGAAAATTTGGGCGTTCTAAAAATTAAGGTGGAGTCGATGTTAACTTTCATGAGTTTGTTCAGTGAGCGGAAATTACAAAAGATTATTCAATTGGGCCTGTTTTAAAGTGAAAAAGCATGTTTACCGATTTAAGCCGGGTTTTTGGTGAAGAACGGTTTCACGCTAGTCTGAATTTGCAATCCGGACGTGTTTAGCTCTGGGTTGCAAATCCAGTATTATGTAGGTCGAGGTTACAAACCTCGACCAGCACTGGTTCTTTTCAAACAAACTATATCTAATAATTTTGTAAAGATCCAATTGTGTTACCAAATTGGGTCTCGGGTCTGAGGACGTTATACTTGGGAAATAATTATAAGTATCTTCTGGGTCTTTTTATTTAGTTTATTGTTTTTAATTGCACAATCAATATGTTTGAAATATAAAAAAGGGGCCTGTTTGACGGATATGGTTTTCCGTTGTACGTGCAAGTAGGGTTAGTATCTCCGTAGCTCACAGGGATATCTCTTGGATGATGCTCGATAATGCCGTATTGCCCTTACGCTATTTAGGTGGCTCCTTATCTCTCGGTATATAGTTTTCTGTGTCTCTGAAAAGCAGATGGTCATAATAGAGCCCGATTAACGGGGCTCCCTTATCCTTTACAAAACCTGCGATCGATTTTCTTATAAACATTTCGTTCTCGGTTGTTTGTGCACAGGTATCCAAAAAGGTTTTTATATCCATAACATAGCCCACATTCAGTTCATCTCTTAAAAACTTCTTTTCTTTGGCGTTTAACGAAAACCGCTTAATGATGTATTTAATCGCTGCTTTACGCTTCGGCTCCGGCTCGTAATAGCCATGATAATTTTTGGGGTCGATTACGCCCAGGCCACGAAAATCTTCAGGCAGGTAATCATCATCCCGTTCGAAAAGGCTATATTTTATTACCCGGTACAGGTCAATGATCTTGATCGAATGAGGATTATACCGATTAAGCATTGTGACGATTGAATTGTTATAGGTCGTCGTCTGTTTGCGCAAGGAGTCGGTGTTTTCCTTTAATACCCTATTAATATAGGTTAAATAAACCTCGGGCGATTTTTTTACCTTGGCAATAAGCGAAACGTATTGGTAAAAAAGAGAATCTCTAATGGCTTTATTTTTTTCATGATTACTAAATATTTTCTGATTTGGGTATATGCCATATAACTCGCACCATAGTTTAAGGTGGGCTAACTTTCGTAGGTCACGGCCAATGGTATCTTGAGCCAGGGCCACAGCCGAGATCAATGAAAGGGCAATCATGAAAAGAATCTTTCTCATGGGCTATTAAATTACTTTTTTCTATAATAAATGCGGGAAGCTTCCGCTTTGCCATTCACTATAAATGATGGTGCTGTGCTGCCATAATCTGCTGGGATATCTCTTGGGTGATGCTCGATAATGCCGTATTGCACCTGCGTTATTTACGGGGCTCCTTATCTCTCGGCATATAGCCTTCTGTGTCTTTGAGATGCCGGTGATAGAAATAAAGCCCATCTAATGGGACTTCTTTATCTTTTACAAAACTTGCGATCGATTCTCTTATAAACAGTTCGTTCTCTGCAGTTTGTGCACAGGTATCTAAAAAGTTTTTTATATCCATAACATAGCCTACATTCAGTTCGTCCCTCAAAAACTTCTTTTCTTTGGCATTTAACGAAAACCGCTTGATGATGTATTTAATCGCTGCTTCACGCTTCGGCTCCGGCTCATAATAGCCATGATAGTTTTTGGGGTCGATTACCCCTAGATCAACAAAATTTTCGGGCAGGTAATCATCATCCCGTTCTAAAAGGCTATATTTTATTACCCGGTACAGGTCAATGATCTTGATCGAATAGGAATTATAATAATAAAGGGGTGTAGGAGGGAATGGAATTTTATAGACCATCTCCTGCTTGCGCAAGGAGTCGGTGTTTTCCTTTAATACTTTATTAATATAGGTTAAGTAAATCTTGGGCGATTTCTTTACCTTGGCAATAAGCGAAACGTATTGGTAAAAAAGAGAATCTCTACCCCTATCTTTTTTCCTATCACTAAATTCTTTCTGATTTGGAAATACCCCATGCACCTCACACCAGAGTTTAAGGTGGGCTAACTTTCGAAGGTCATGGGCAATAGTATCCTGAGCGAAGGCTGCTCCTGAAATAAATGATAAGGTAATAATTAAAAAAATGTTTCTCATGGTCTATTAAATTACTTTTTTCTATAATAAATGCGAGAAGCTTCTGCTTTGCCATTCACTATAAATGATGGTTCAGTGCTGCCATAATCTGCTGGGATATCTCTAGGGTGATGCTCGATAATGTTCCAATATGGCCCCATTTTACTACGTATTTTAGTGGCATATCCTTGCGCATCAACCTCAATTACCACGCCCGCATGTGCCCAGGCTGGCCCATTCCCTTTATGGTTAGGAACATAGTATCCTATTCTATCGCCAACCTTGATAGGAATACCATTCTTCACTTTTTCCCATTCTGGGCCTAGCTCAAATCTAAGCATCCACTTGGGGCTTCCAGGATATTTTAATGCCCCAGGCACATCACCAAAAGCGTAATAATAACAATTAACCAAATCTTCTGGTTTAGTATCGCCTGGCACAAAGCTTAAATACTTATCAAAATCTTTCGTCTCTTTTAATTTCGGCCTCCAATAATAGCTGGCCGGTTCTCTATCTCTGGGGATGTAAAGTACTTGGCTGGGTTCAAAATCAAAGGGTTTGTTCATTAGCCTGCCTAGTAATTGTTCAAAGGTTAAGGGTTTATTCAAGAATAAATACCCCACCGCCCATCTGCCAAATTCTTTTACCGCTCGATCTTCCGTTTTCAAATGTTCATACAGTTCTGCTGTGACTGACGGGTTGTTATTTAAAAATGTTACCTCTGCAACGGAAAGATGCATCTGCGTGTCGGCGTCTGTATTAAACCACTCTATCAGTATCTCGGCCAACGTTTTGGGAGCCGTGATAGGAGTAATTGGTGGTTCAACTGGTATGGCCAGTTGAGAGCAGGGTAGCACGTACGCTGTGCCCGGGGGTGGTGGGATAGTTGGGATGGTATAATTCGGATCTGGGTTACAGTTTAGCGGCACATAGTCATTTCCGTTGGTTCCGGCTCCACTTATGCTCCCATTAGTACCAATTGTTGTCCCCCCCGAGCTAGTGCCCCCTGTCCCATCAATTGGATCATCCGGTATATCTATGTTGCAATCGTATTCTACTTCTACCTTTGCTGTTTTGTGCGAACCTTCGCTGGGTTTGCCCCTAGGGCAGTCGCAGATATCATATTGCGCATAAGTATGGCCAACACAGGGGCAGGTGTTGGCCTGGGTTTTTATAGTTAAAATTGTGGTTACCAAGCAAAGCACATCGCCACCAGAACTGTCCATAACCTTTCCATTCAGGCTCGCCAGCATGCGCTTTTTCAAGGCGCTCTTTCTTATTATTTCGCCGTTGTCAAATGAGTAGATCTTTTTTATGCTTCCATCCCAGTTCTTAACTATAATGGCACCGTCGTACTTCCTTGATGTTTTGGAATCGATCCACTTTTCGGTTGGCTTCAACTCTACCCATTCGGTTATCATATTACCCTGTTCGTCTTTCCGCATCATCATGTAGTTCAGAAAGCCATAGTGTACCATGCGGCCTTTAGAAATATTTACATAGGTATTGGGCCTGTGCAACGGGGTTAACACGGCGTTTGGGCCTGCGCCGAGCGCTTTGAGCTGGGCGGCATCCCACATTGGCCGATTAGCTTCTGTGCTGTCGTCGTCTGCAGTCCCGGTATCGGCCAGAGGACTGGTTGAAGACAATTTGCGGTGCTTTATCGAGGTGATGTTTTGCTCAAAATAAGCCCTCGCCTCGGCGATGGACAGGCCGTTTTGCAGGTCTTTTGAATTGGGCTGTATAATGTCCTTCTTACACCCCTGCACCAATAACAGGCACATTACACCTAAGCAGGCCGCAGCCTTGCCGGTGGTAAACTTTAATTTCTTCATGACGATCATGTTAAATAATTTTCTATTATTTAGGGATGATCAAAAACTAAAGGTAGGATAATAGAAATGTTATCAACTATAAAATACCCATTATTACATGAAAATAATCTAACACACGCTCTAAAGCGATTAAAACTTCAAAGAATAAATAAAATTTTACACGAAGCGTTGTTTTTACAATACCTGCATGTAGGTAACGTTTCATTAAGCTGATATTGGGCTTGTGCTTTTTTAGGGGCAAGTGCTTCGTAGGTAAGAGATTCTTCCTAACGCTGGATTTAAAATCAAGAGCCAAAGGGCTTGTGCTTTTAAGGGGCAAGTGCTTCGTAGGTAAGAGATTCTTCCTACGTCAGATCCGATAGCTATCGGATGACAACCTCGCTAATAGGGCTTAAAAGATATAATCAGTGACACAGTTTAATGAACAGACCCACTTCTTTGTATCTCGGAGATACCTTTTGCTATCTAAAAGATGCTTTTTACTACCTCAGAGCTACCTTTTAGTACCTCAGAGCTACCTTTTAATACCTCCGAGCCACCTTTTAATACCTCCGAGCTACCTTTTAATACCTCAGAGCTACCTTTTAGTACCTCAGAGCTACCTTTTAGTACCTCCGGGCTACCTTTTAATACCTCCGAGCTACCTTTTAATACCTCCGAGCTACCTTTTAATACCTCCGAGCTACCTTTTAGTACCTCCGAGCTACCTTTTAGTACCTCCGAGCTACCTTTTAGTACCTCCGAGCTACCTTTTAATACCTCCGAGCTACCTTTTAATACCTCCGAGCTACCTTTTAATACCTCCGAGCACCAAATTGGTGCTCGGAGGTACTTTTAAATGCCCGTAAAGGCACTTTATCAAAAATCAGACTTATACAGATGGTGTACTTCCTTTGCCGCGACCGGGAAAACGTTGCTTCAAATCATCGTACATAGCCTGCGTACCGGGAATGTCAGATCGACTTGCACCCTTAATGGAATGATATATGACTAATGCCGCCTCGTAGGCATCGCCACCTGCTACCATGCCCGTGTCTTCTATGCCGCGTACAAGCGTGTTTAGTTGCTGAAAAATGTTGTAACTGTCGGCTGCAAGTTTGTGATCTTTTTTTGCCTCTTCCAAATCGATGTAATTAGGCACCAACGAAGGATTTTGTACGGCATACTCCAGGGTTTTATTTACAAAAGCCAATGTCTTGTCGCCCATTTTTAAAGTGGAGATTCTTTCCTCTGCAGTTAAGTTAATGGTTAAAATTGGCTTTAAAGTGACCTTTAATTGTTCGAGAGCTGCTGAAATGGCTGCTGATTCTTCCGGATTGATCTCAATTGAGATCTTGTTGCTTTGACTCATAATTCATTTTGGTTTTATATTAAGTTCATTCTTAATCAGTTTAAACCACAGCCAAAAATATAGCACTGCAACAATGACTCGTTTAGCTCTGGATTACAAATCCAGTGTTATGTAGGTCGAGGTTACAAACCTCGACCAGCACTGGGCCTCGACCAGCACTGGGAATGCAAACCTCGACCAGCACTGGTTGAAACGCCACTGTGCTAAGTGTACTATTTTTCTAAAAAATGTGGTTTGTATTAATCGTTTTCAACCGTGGGATTAGCTGGGCAAACAATGATTAATGTATAGGGGAGTTTTTTACTGACCTAAATATATGTAAAATTTGTTCAAAGTGATGAGGAAGAAAAAGTTTTTTTGCGCTGTCATCCTGAGGGGTAATTATTAGAAATAAAATCAATATGATCAGATAGCTATCGGACGACTTAAATTATTCTTGCCGTCATTCCCGCGCAGGCGGGAATCCTAAAGCGTTGCGCTATTTTTTTGCATTAAGATTCCCAGTCAAGCTGGGAATGACGACCGTTCAGGTAGTATCTTATAAAATAGCATATTACACAGTTTCGTCAATAGTAGTGCCCGCCTGACCGGACGGGCAGGTAGTGCAAAAAAATCAATATGATCGGATAGCTATCGGATGATGTAAATTATTCTTGCCGTCATTCCCGCGCAGGCGGGAATCTTAAAGCGTTGCGCTATTTTTTTTGCATTAAGATTCCCAGTCAAGCTGGGAATGACGACCGTTCATGTAGTATCGTATAAAACAGCATATTACTTTATAGCATGAAAGATGCTGATCCCGAAGCTTCGGGGCAGCAGGACGACCGTTATCAAACTCAACAAACAAAAAAGCCACCTTCCGTTTTGCAGAAGATGGCTGAAAAATTAGGGAGATGATTGGCTTTATTTTTTGGTAACCTTAAATTCGGTACGCCTGTTTTTGGCCCGGCCTGCAGGGTTGTCTTTTTGTTTTTTGCCTTTACCAATGGTATTGGGCGCAAGGGGCATCGATTCGCCATAGCCTTTAAACGTTAGCCTCGATGCCGCAATGCCTTTACTCACTAAGTACGTTACGCACGATTGTGCCCTTCGGTTCGAGAGATCGAGGTTATACTCGTCTGTTCCTAAATTATCGGTGTGCGAGCCCAGTTCAATTTCCATTTGCGGATTATCTTCCATAATCGGAACCAGAAAATCGAGCACTTGCTTTGATGGTTCTGTTAAATCGGCGCTATCAAACTCATAATAAATATTATCGAGCGCAATTGGGATGCCGAGCTTAAAAGGACTCAAACAATAATCTTTAGTAATTAAGGTATCGGCCTTGGCAAGCTCCTCGTAAGCATAATTTTTGGTAATGGCGAAATAGTTATCCTTTGCAAAAGTGAGCTTAACGGGTCGCTTAGAATCTACCTTGAAACTATATTTTCCATTGGGGCCTGTTACCAGTTTCTGTTGTCCTTCGGCATTTGCAAGCATCACATTGGCTTCTGGCAATGGCATTTTCGTTTTACAATCTGTTAAAATTCCGTTTACGTTGAAAGCTTCTTTCTTTACCTCAAAAAGCTCCATACAGCAGGTCGATTCGCGATCGGAACTGATGTAGCCTCTATTGCCGAGCGCATCAATGGCGGTGAAATAAATATCATCTTTGGATGAGTTAAACGGATAGCCCAGGTTTTTGGGCGTTGCCCAGGTAATCAGGTCGCCTTCGGCTTCAAAAAAGTCGAATCCGCCAAGGCCCACCCGCCCGTCGGTGCTAAAAAGTAACTTCTTCGTATTTACATTATAATAAGGTGCCCGCTCATCATCTTCGGTGTTAATGGTATTGCCAAGGTTTACGGGCTGGCCCAGCGATCCATCATCACGAAGGGTACAAAACCAGATGTCGAACTTTCCATAACCTCCGGGCCTGTCAGACGAAAACAACAGATATTTTCCATCGCCGGTTACAAAAGGCTGCGAAGCATTAAAATCTTTGCTATTTACCTCAAGCCCCAGCGGTTGCGGGTCGCTCCAACTATCGCCCGTTTTCTTCGCGGTATAAATGGCATAATTACTTTTCTCGTGCCAAACGGTAAAATAAGTAGTGTTCCCATCAGGCGTAAATGTGGTTGCGGCAACTTCAACATCTTTGGGCAGCTTAATGTTCATCATTTTTACCGACACATCGTTACCCGCAGCAAAGTCGCTTTTGGCCGAATAGATGTTGTTGATAAATGGATTGGATTTGGTTGACACCTGCACCTCGCCCGTTTCGGTTTTAACGATGTCTTTCTTTCCTGCTACTGCAATTGGCCGCGAGGAAGTGAAATAAAATTCGTTATTAATTTTAACGGGCGCATAGTTAGATCCCAGTCCGTTAAGGTCGTTAGGCAGCTTTTTTACCCGAACCATCCGCGGGAAACGCATTTCGTCGATAGCAAACTTACATGATGCAATTTCCTTTTTGGCATCGCCGGCAAGCGGGTCACCGGGATTTTTTTGAATGTACTGCTCGTACGCGGTAATGGCTTGTGTAAACTTTCGGTTTGCATTTAACGATTTTGCATAATAAAACAGTGCTTTTCTAAACCGGGTGTTGGTAAAGGTTATGGCAATGCTGTAATACTTTTCGGCTTCGGTAAAATCACGATATAAGCGGCTGGCTTCGGCAAGTTTAAAAATCGAGCCTTCGTAATCTTCAATAGTTTTCTCATCTGAACTCGATTTTCTATCCTTCCCGTAAGGTAAAACCGCGTGTGTGCTATCGCCTGTAATTTTTAATGCCTTTTTATAAAAGGTAGCAGCAGCATAATAATCCTGATTTTCGAAATAAGTATCGGCAACCCGCTTGTAATTGACCACATATTGGGCTTGGGCAAAGCTGCCAAAGGCTAGTAGAAAAATGGCTAGTATTTTTTTCATCTGATTGATTATAAACGTGGACAGAAAAAGTTTGGCCCGATAATTCCGTTGCGACCAATTAACGATATAGACAATTCTAACCCACCATTACTGTTAGAAGCGCGATTAAAGCTGGAGGTATTTACATCGTAGCTTAAACCGAACACCATATTGCGGAGCTGCAAACCAACAAAAGCAATGGCAGCATCTTTTACGCGGTAATTGCCGCCGAAAAGGAAGCTTGAGTTTTGGTTAACATTCAGCTGTGCGTAAGTACCAATAGAAATCTCCTGGGTGTTTCCCTGGGTCATGTACAAACCGTTCGGCACAATATCCAACAAATCTGATGCACGGATTCGGGCGCCTCCGTGGGCGGTAAAGCGCATTGGAAGCCGGGAGGCCATTCCTGTAAAATGATCTTTAGGGCGGGTTAAATGCGATACGCTGGCTCCGGCAAACACATTGGCAATGCGATTGGGGTCTCCATCGAAAAACATAATGCCTGCGTTTACATCGGGCATTAAGGATGATTGTGAAGATAAAGTCTCGCCACTCATCATGCTACCATCGTAACCGGAAAGGGGATTAAACTGATCGCCAAAGCGTGCCTGAGAAAAATCGAAACTCCGGTTGATAATGCCTGCCTGCAAACCGAAACTCACCATTTGCAAACCTTCTGCGCCAAACCGCAAACGATAGGAACCAGACACCAAGGCGGTGAGGTAGTTAAAATCTAACTCCCCTGCCCGCTGGTTGAGTACGGTTGCGCCAAAAGCGAAGTTCTTTTTTGGCGCTAAATCGAATGAAGCGCCCCCGGTTACAAAGGGGCTGTTTAATGAGCTCCATTGTTGTTTAAAGTTTACCGACCCGCGGTAGTCGCCATCAATTACACCTGTTAGCGCGGGGTTTAGCCACAGCGGGTAGGCATAGTATTGAGAGAAATGCGGATCGGTTTGTGCAAATGACCTTGCCGTTAACAACACAAGTACGATTACTGCGATATATATTTTTAAAGCCGATAGTAATTTCATGGTCTTTTATTTTAACTGTTTCTGATTTAACTGCACTTATCTAATTAACGTTACTGTTCCTTTTCTTATCGTGGTTGTTCCATCTTTGAAAGTTACTTCGGCCATGTAAACGTACACGCCAATCGGTTGATTTACGCCTTTATAAGTACCATCCCATCCGGCCGACATGTTGTCGCTTTGATAAATGAGTTGGCCCCATTGGGTATAGATGGTCAGTTTGGCACCTGCAATGGCGGTTCCGTAAATCATAAAGGTGTCGTTTTTACCATCGTTGTTCGGTGTAAACGCATTCGGGATGTAAACATCGTTACCAAATGGATTTGCTGCCGTACCTGTAACCGGACTTGAATTGGCACTGGTTTGGCAGTCGATTTGTCCCCTTGCCCTTACAATAATCGTTACGCTTTGATCTGGTTTCAGCCCCGATACCAGATACGATGTACCTGTTGAACCATTGGTTGGATTTACCCAGGTTAAGCCGTTATCTAACGATACTTCGTAAGCGGTTGCACCTGTTACGGGCGACCAGGCGAAGTTTACACTGTTTGCGGTAGTGGCCTGCACAACTACAACTGGCCGCTCTAACACCGGAAGCACATTAACTGTTACCGGGGTTCTTGTTGCACTTAAACATCCGCTTGCTGCAACACTTTCTACATAATAAGTGGTGGTAGCCGTTAATGCCGGGGTAGTAAAGATTGTACCTTCTGCCAGGGCGCTACCGCCAGCGCTTGCTGCAAACCAGGTGTAAATTAGCCCGGCTGTAGGGTTGTTCACTGTAAGTACTGTTGTACTGCCCGAACAAATAATTCCGTTTGCTGCCGTTACCGATGTTGGTGCAACTGGCACTGGCGAGGCAGTTACATTTACAGCTGTTCGGGTTGTTGATACGCATGAACCGTTTGTACCTTCAACATAATAAGTTGTATTTGCGGTTATCGGTGGCGTGGTAAAGTTAACGCCCGTACCTACAATACTTCCGCCTGTTGCGGTGGTATACCAGTTGTAAGTTACTCCTGTTTGTGGGCTGGTAACCGATAATACGGTGCTGCTGCCTGCACAAGCACTCACTGCCGATGAAGCTACAGTTGGGATGCCCGGCTTGGCGTTTACGGTTACCGTAATGCGTACGCGGCCGCCTGTGTTGTTACAACCTCCGGCCCCGGTGGCTATTACATAAAAGTCGGTGGTTGTTGTAAGCACTGCCGTAGTATAGCTTTGGCCAGTGAAGAGTAAATTTCCACCTGTTGCGGCACTGTACCACTGGTAGGTTACGCCATTTTGTGCATTGCTAATGGTTAACGTGGTAGCCTCGCCTGCACAAATATTAGTTCCGGTAGTAGAAACCACTGGGTTTTCTGGTGCTGCATTTATGGTTACAGCTACTGCCCTTGCCGCTGTAGGCAGGTTTTCGCATTTATTATCGCCCTTAACGGTTACATAATAAGTGGCGTTACCGCTTAGTGCCGGCGTAGTAAATACCGAGCCAGTAAACACGGGGTTGGTAAGGGCCGCATCGCTGTACCAGGTAAATACCGGGTTGGTTACCGTTGTAGAGCTTGCTGTAAGTACGGCAACTGCATTACCACAGATGGCGGTAGCGCCGCTTACTGTAATATCGCTTGCAACTGCAGTTGGGCTAACAACTACCGTTACGGCTACGGCATTGGCCGCAGTATTTTCGCATTTATCGCTACCCTTAACAGTTACATAATAAGTGGTTGTAGCGGTTAGGTTAGGCGTAGTAAATATGGCACCCGTATACACAGGCACTGTTAACGAAGCATCGCGGTACCAGGTAAATACCGGGTTGGCTACGGTTGTAGAGCTTGCGTTAATTACCGCAGTTCCGCTGCCGCAAACGATGGTTGGTTGCGATACGGTTAGATCTGCCTGTGTGGCACCCGCATTTACAGTTACCGTTACCACTTTTGCAGTTGCCGAAGCATTCTCGCATTTATTATCGCCTTTAACAGTTAAATAATATTTTGTGGTTCCGGTTAGCGCAGGTGTACTAAACGATGCGCCAACAAAAGCCACCGATGTTAAAGCAGCGTCGTTGTACCAGGTAAATGTTGGGTTGGTAACCGTTGTGCCCGATGCTGAAAGCACCGCATTTGAACCTGCACAAATTGTAGCGTCGGCTGCGGTAATATCTGCGTTAGTGGCTACCGGAGTTACCGTTACGGTAACTACTTTCGCGGTACCCGCTGCATTTTCGCATTTATTATCTCCTTTAACCGTTACATAGTAAGTGGTAGTACCGCTTAGCACCGGTGTGGTAAACGTAGCACCAATATAACTGATGTTTGTTAAAGCAGGATCGCTGTACCAGGTAAATACCGGGTTGTTTACGGTTGGCGAAGTAGCACTTAACACAGCCGGCGAACCTGCGCATGCTGTTGTGCCTCCATTTACGATAATATCGGTTGTGGTTGCTAACGGATTAACCGTTACTGTTACCACCTTGGCGCCTGCGGCCGTGTTTTCGCATTTGTTGGCTCCTTTAACCGTTACATAATAAGTAGTGGTATTGGTTAAACCGGTAACGGTAAACGTTGGCCCGGTAAATACAGGCACTGTTAACGAAGCGTCGCTGTACCAGGTAAATACCGGTTGGGTAACCGTTGTGCTCGAAGCCATTAACATTACAGTCGAACCTGAGCAGATTGCTGCATTGGCTAACGAAATATCAGCAGCTGTTGCAATCTCTTTTACGTTTACGGTTAATGCTTTCGCTGTTGAGTTTTCGCACTTATTGTCGCCCCGAACCGTAACATAATAAGTTTTTGTTGCGGTTAATGCAGGCGTGGTAAAATTAGGACCCACAAAGGCAACATTGCTTAAGGCAGCGTCGCTGTACCAGGTAAATACCGGATTAACAACAGTTGTTGCAGTTGCCGACAATGCTGCTGTGGCACCGCTGCAAATCGAAGTCGACCCACTTAAAGTGATATCAGCATCGGTTGCAACCGGATTCACCGTTATCGTAATCGCTTTTGCAGTAGCGGCGCTGTTTTCGCATTTGTTATCGCCTTTAACGGTTACATAATAGGTAGTGGTTGCGTTTAGGCTTGGCGTAGTAAATACCGGACCTGTAAAGGCAACTGTAGATAAATCTGCAGCGCTGTACCAGGTAAATACCGGGTTGGTTACCGTGGTGCTCGATGCTGTTAATACTACGGATGAACCACCACAGATTGTGCTCGTACCCGATAGGCTAATATCGGCTGCCACGGCAATCGGATTTACCGTAATGCTCACTTCGCTGGCATTGCCCGGCGTATTGGCACATTTATTTGTTCCTTTAACTGTTACATAATATTTGGTTGAGGCTGTAATGGCAGGTGTTGTAAAGGTAGCGCCCTCAAAAACCTGATTAGTTAAACCTGCATCGCTGTACCAGTTAAATACCGGGTTGGTAACCGTTGTGCTCGATGCCGTTAACACTGTTGTACCCGAAGCGCATAACGAGGTGCCGCCTGTTACCGTAATGTCGCTCGCAATTGCTGCTGGATTTACGGTAATTGAAACCGGTGTACGTGTTGCATTTGCGCAGCTGTTGCCATTAACGGCTTCTACATAATACGTGTACACGCCTGGCGCAAGCGATGCAGAAGTAGTAAAACTGCTGTTGTTGCTTACCAACCTGTTGCCGCCTGTTGCCGCATCGTACCAGTTGTAAGTTACACCTGCTAC
Organism: Pedobacter endophyticus; assembly: GCF_015679185.1. NCBI lineage: Bacteria > Pseudomonadati > Bacteroidota > Sphingobacteriia > Sphingobacteriales > Sphingobacteriaceae > Pedobacter > Pedobacter endophyticus. The sequence continues at coordinate 3,866,487 of NZ_CP064939.1, read as the reverse complement.
CGCTTGCACACTTAAAGTGGCCGGGCTGTTTACGCAGGTGCTAGCCGGGTTAGTGGTGCTTAGCACTGGTGTAGCCGGTGGAGGCAATATAGTTACGGTTACTGGTGTAGCTGCACTTTCGCAACCTGTTGCAGTGGCCGTAGCAGTTACATTGTAAACGTAAGTTCCGGCGGTTAAAGCTGGGTCGGTAGTAAACGTTGTTCCGTCTTTTCCTGTTTGATATACCGATCCGAGGTACCATTTATACACAATTCCTGCCTGCGGATTGGTTACATTTAAAGTTGCTGTAGCGCCCTCACAAGCTGTTGCCGTTGCAGTTGCTACGGTTGGCTTGGTGATGGTTCTTTGTGCATAATCAAAATTAACCGAGGTTAATGCACCCAAAATGCCCGAATTAAGTCTTAATTCTACCCCGTCGAACCTGCTTGTTGGCACATACGTTAAAATTGCAGTGCTTCCGCCCGCGAGTAAATTCAGGGTGATCAATGGGTTTGAAATTGATGTTGCATCGTTATTGCTGGTTGATCCCTGGAATGTGGTTAAAGTGAGGTTTTGTAACAGCGCCACCGATAATAATTGCGCCGGAACGGTAACTTTTACCCTTAAAGTATCGCCAATGTTCGAAAGCTCAGGGAAACCTACCTGATGATAAACCGAGGCACCCAATGCGCCTACCGGAATAACAAGGCTCGAACCGGTATTGGTATCATTATCAACAGCAAGCGTTGGGTTAATAACACCTGCGCCAACAGCGATACCGGTTACTCCGCTTGCAACGGTGGTGGTAGCCGATCCGCAAGGCGTTGTAACTGGAGGGCCCGATGTTACGGTTACGGTAATGGCCGCCCTACCGATTCCAATACATCCACCAGGCGCACTGGCTTCTGCATAGTAAGTGGTAGTTGCTGTTAATTGTGGCGTTACAAAGGTATCGCCGGTAAATAATAAGTTGCCTGCAACCGGTGCATCGTACCAGTTTATGGTTGCGCCGGCTGTGCTCGATGTTGCTTTTAATATAGCTACCGAGTTGCTGGTAATGGTAATTGATGGCGGTGTAATTACCGGAATATCAATTGTTCCTAAAGTGATGGTTGCTTCGGTTCTGGCCGATGGCGTACCACAAGCATTGGTTGCAGAAACGAAATAGCTTCTGTTTGCCGTAATTACAGGCGTAGTAAAGTTATCGCCAGTGAATAAAACGGTTGTTGATGTTGCCGAATCGTACCAGTTGTAAGTTGTGCCCACCACAGGGTTGTTCACCTGCAAGGTTACCGCCGTGTTTAAACAAGTACTTACATCAGCATTGAGTAAAGTTGGTGCAACTGGTGCAGGGTTGGTGGTTACCGTTACCGGTGTTCTGTAGCTTACACAGCCCGTTGCCGAAACTGCCGCTACATAGAATTTAGTATCGCCGGTTAGCGCAGGCGTTGTAAAAATAACACCATCTTTTCCTGCAAGGTAATTACCTGCTTCGTCGTACCATCTGTAAGTTAAGTCTGATGATGGGTTACTCACCGCAAGCTGTGCTGTAGCACCCACGCAAGCCGTAGCATTTGATACACTTACTGTTGGTGCAGCCAAAATGCGTTGTGCGTAGTTGACATCAATCGATGTAAGCGCACCCAATACGCCGGAGTTTAACCTCACTTCTACGTTGTCGAATATTGCGGTTGGCACGAAAGTAACTTCCGCTTGGGTACCACCGCTTAATAACTGAATATTTAATAAATTGCTGTTTAACAATCGGGCATCGCCGTTGCTGTTTGTACCCAGATAAGTAGTTACCGAAGCGTTTGCTAGAAGCGCCAGTGATAATAACTTGCCGGGAGTTGAAACCACTACACGCACGGTATCGCCAATGCGAGATGCCGAACCGAACGATAACCTTTGGTAAACTGATGCGCCGACTGCACCTACCGGCATAACCAGCGATGAAGCAGTTTGTGTATCGTTATCAATTGATAAGGTTGGGTTAAACACACCCGAAAGCAGCGCTACACCGTTTACGCCGTTCGTTTGAGCGATTGCGCCTTCACACGGTACCGGATTTGGCGATCCGTTTCCGTCAACCGTAATGGTAATCTGAACCCGATTTGAAGAGGTACATCCATTGGTCGAAACCGATTCGATATAATAAGTTGTTGTTGCCGTTAATGGTGGTGTTACATAAATAGCACCTGTATAAATTGGTGTTGTTGCATTTGCAGAAGTGTACCAGTTGAAAGTGTTGGTGGCATCTGTTGAACTTGCAGTAATAATAGCCGTTTGGCCCGCAGCAACAGTGGTTGTATTTGCACTCACTATTGGCAGCTCAGGGCGAGGGTTAACACTCACCGCAGCCACAGCCCGCGTTGCGCTGGTACAGTTTCCTTGCGCTGCTTCTACATAATAAGTGGCATTAGCGGTTAAGGCTGGCGTAGTAAATACTTCACCAGTAAATACTAAGTTGCCACCTGTTGTGGCATCGTACCATCTGTAGGTAGTGCCCGCAGCAGGATTCGCTACCGATAATGTAGCAGGTGATCCTTCGCATACATCGGCAATGGTTGCCAATACTGGTGTAGGCAATGATGGGGTAACGGTTACCACAACCGGAATTCTTGTTGTGTTTGCGCAAGTTCCTTTGCTTACTTCAATATAATAAGTAGTTGTTGCCGTAAGTGCCGGCGTAGTAAACGTTTCGCCAGTTGCTAAAGCGGTGCCTCCGGTTGGTGTGTCGAACCAGGCTAGCGTTGTGCCGCCATTGGCAGTTGCCGTTAAGGTGGCCGTGCCTCCAGCGCAAATGGTCTGGTTTCCGGCGGTAATGGTTGGGGCAGGATAAACCGCAGTGGCGCCGTAAACATCTAAACTGGTTACTGCAGATATAACGCCTCCTAAGCTTACCTGCACTCTATCGTAAGCGCCGCCAGCCGGAATAGTTGCGGTGAACCGGTTTCCAGAAAGCAATTGAAGATTTAGAAGTGATGAATTTAACTGAACGGTTCTTACAACGGTTGTGCCGTTCATTACGTTCAATGTTACATTACTTAACAAACCAACATCTGCAAGGCCGCCAGGTAAGGCTAAATCCAAACGGATGCTATCGGTGGCAGTGCCCGGTGTGTTAAAAATGAGTTGCTGATATCCTGTTGATCCGACACCAACTGCCAATGTAATTCTGGTGAAGTTGCTCGGATTGGCATCGGTAGAGTTTCCGGCACCGGTGATTCCACACAGTAAGCAAACTCCGGTAATGCCCGAATTTTGGGTGCTCGCTGCATTACAGGCACTACCGCCATCGCCATTAATTACGGTAACAGTAACCGGAACACGAGAAAGGCTTGCGCAACCCGATGCGTTTACGGTTTCTACATAATAAGTGGTGGTAGTAGATAGTGCAGGCGTAGTGAACGATGCGCCCGTTGCAAGCGCGGTTCCACCAGTTGTGTCTGCATACCATGAAATTGTGCTTCCGGCATCGGCAGTAGCCGACAGGTTAGCGGTTTGACCAGCGTTAATAACCTGATTGTTGGTAATAATAGTTGCAGGTGCAGCATCGGGATTTACAGAAACCGTAACCGCGGTTCTGGCACTTACTGCAGTTCCGGAAACGGCCTCCACATAGAAAACAGTTTGCGAAGTAACTACCGGAGTCGCAAAAACGCCTGTGTTATTGGTGGCTAACGGTGTGCTTCCTGCAGAGGCATACCAGTTGTAGGTTACACCAGCCTGTAAATTACTTACGCTTAGTGTTGCCGAACTGCCAGAGCAAACCGTTGCTGCGGCCACAACCGGAGCATTTACATTAACAACGAGGCTGTATGTAGAGGTTGCACTGTTGCCTTCAGCATCAGTTGCAGTTAATGAAACGGTGTATGTTCCGCCCAAAGTTGGTGTTCCGGTAATTTCTCGCGTGGCGGTATTAAAGCTCAATCCCGGAGGGATTCCCGTTGCCAGATAAGTATAAGGCCCGGTTCCGCCGCTTACCGCCGGCAGCGTTTGTGTAGGGTAAGAAGTGCCGACAATACCATTTGGCAAAGTGGCGCCCGGTAGCGAAAGCACGCCAATTACTCTTAATGAATAGGTGTTAGAAACAGTTTTTCCTGCGTTATCAGTCGCCGTTAAGCCAATTGAATAATTGCCGGCTTCTGTTGGTGTACCAGTAATCTGTCTGGTTGTTGCATCGAACGTTAAGCCCGCTGGTAAATTACTTGCCACATAAGTATATGGCGATGTACCGCCAACTGCTGCAGGCAATGTTTGCGCTGCATAAACAGTACCCTCCGTTCCATCAGGTAAAGTTGCATTCGGTAATAATAATGGGTCGCCAATTGTAACGTTGTAGCTATTTGTTGCCGTGCGTCCGGCAGCATCGGTAACCGTTACCGGAATGGTAAACGTACCAGCCTGTGTTGGCGTTCCGGTAATTTCCCGTGTTGATGGATCGAAAGTTAAACCAGCAGGAAGACCTGTAGCAACATAAGTATAAGGTGCAGTACCACCGGTTGCCGATGGAATGATTTGCGTAGTATAAACTGATCCCGTTGTTCCGTTGGCCAAAGTTGCCGCAGGTAAAACCAACGGATCTACAACCGCCAATGTAAAGTTAGCGGTAGTGGTGTTACCCGTTGCATCGCTAACTGTTACCGGAATGGTATAATTGCCCGGTTGAGTTGGTGTTCCGGTAATTTCTCTTGTTGTCGTATTAAACGTTAAGCCGGAAGGAAGACTAGTTGCCGAATAAATATATGGGCCAGTGCCACCAGTGGCTGCAGGTATACCGTTTGTAGTATATGGCGTTCCGGTAATACCGTCAGGTAAAGCACCAGGCGTTAGCATTAACGCTGGCGAAGTAGCTAAATTAAATGTTGCCGTAGCTGAACAGTTTTTGCTGTCGGTAACCGTAACCGAAAACGTTGGGTCGCCAGTGGCCGTTGGTGTGCCACTAATTAATCCCGCTGACGAAAGCGTTAAGCCTGTCGGCAAAGTGCTTCCCGAGCTTAGGGCATAAGTATAGCCGGGCGTACCGCCGGTGGCTACAGGTAACTGCACGCTGTATGGCGATGCAATGGTGGCATTGGCTAAAGTTGTACCAGCAAATACAATTGCCGGATTTACCGTTACTGTAACCGGAACCCTGATTGGATTAGGGCACGATGCCTTGCTTACCTGAATGTAATAAGTTGTAGTTGTAGTTAATGCCGGGGTAGTAAAAGTTTCGCCCGTTCCTAATTGCGTACCTCCTGTTGGTGCATCGAACCAGGCCAAAGTTGTGCCGCCGTTTGCCGTTGCCGCTAATGTTGCCGTTGCACCATTACAAACCGTTTGGGCACCCGATGTTAAAGTTGGGGCCGGATAAACTACCGTTGCACCGTAAATATCTAAGCTGCTAAGTGCCGAAACGGCAGCGCCAAAACTCACCTGAACGCGATCGTAAGCGCCGCCTGCCAAAACAGTTGCCGCAAAGCGATTGCCGCCCAACAAGCTGAGGTTTAATAAGCCGCCATTAATAGTTGTTGTGCTAACAACGGTACTGCCGTTAAGTACGGTAACCGTTATGCCATTTAATACGTTTACATCGGCCAGGCCACCTGGCAAAGCCAAATCTAAGCGAATGCTGTCTGTAGCAACGCCTGTAGTTGGGAAAATGAGTTGCTGATAACCTGTTGCGCCAACGCCTACGCCTAACGATAATCTGGTAAAGTTACTTGCGTTTGCATCAGTAGAATTGCCCGCTCCGGTAATGCTACAGGCAACACAGATGCCGTTGATGCCTGTGCTTTGGCTATTTGCTGCATTACATGCGGTTGAGCCGTTATTCGAAATTACGGTAACTATTACAGGCACACGCGTTAAGCTGGTACAACCGGCTGCGCTGGTAGTTTGAACGTAATAAGTGGTGTTGGCCGTTAACGCTGGCGTAGTAAACGATGTTCCTGAACCCACCTGTGTACCGCCGGTTGCCGAGTCAAACCAGGTAATGGTATTGCCTGAATCGGCAGTAGCCTGTAAGGTGGTCGATTGACCGCTGTTAATTACCTGATTGTTGGTTGTTACGGTGGCCGGTGTTGCTGGTGGGTTCACCGCAACCGATACTTGTGTTTTGGTGCTCACCGCTGTACCCGATACTGCCTCTACATAAAAAACAGTTGCCGCAGTTACTGCAGGTGTTACAAAAGTACCATTGTTGTTTGTAGCTAAAGGCGTACTTCCGGTAGAAGCATACCAATTATAAGTTACACCGGCCTGCAAGTTACTTACCGTTAATGTTTCTGTACTGCCAGCGCATACTGTAGCAGATGCCACAACCGGCGCAGTAACACCAACGTTTAATGCGTAGCTGGTAGTAGCCTTGTTGTTATTGGCATCGGTTGCAGTTAAAGCAACGGAGTAGGCACCGCCCTGAGTTGGCGTACCAGAAATTTCTCTTGTAGTGGGGTTAAAAGTTAATCCCGGCGGAAGGCCCGTTACAGCATAAGTATAAGGAGCAGTGCCGCCCGATACCGCTGGTAAGGTTTGCGTTAAGTAGGAGTTGCCAACCGTACCATCGGGCAATGTTTTACCCGGCAAGTTTAATGTTCCCACCACCCTAAGCGCATAGGTATTACTGGCGGTTCTGCCCTCACTGTCAGTTGCAGTTGCGCTAATGGTATAATTACCTGCCTGTGTTGGGGTTCCTGTAATTTGTCTCGTCGACGGATTGAAAGTTAATCCAGCCGGAATGCCAGTTGCTACGTAAGTATAAGGACCAACGCCGCCAACTGCTGCGGGAAGCGTTTGTGCTGCATAAGCCACACCCTCGGTACCATTTGGCAAAGTTGCGGCAGGTAACAGCAGCTGATCGTTAATCACGATCGCATAGTTGGTCGTCACTGTTTTTCCGTCGGCATCTGTTACTGTTACCGCAGTGGTAAAAGTGCCCGAAGCCGTTGGCGTTCCGGTTATGGCCCGCGTTGTCGGATTAAAAGATAGCCCCGGAGGCAATCCTGTAGCCGAATAGGTATAAGGCGTTGTACCGCCGGTTGCCGATGGAATAATTTGCGTGGTATAAACTGTTCCGGTAGTTCCAGCGGCTAAAGTTGCAGCCGTAAGTACCAAGGGATCGGTAACCTTAACGGTGTAGTTCGAAGTAATGGCATTTCCATTCGCATCTGTCACCGTAACCGGGATAGTATATTGCCCCGGAACGGTTGGTGTTCCTGTAATTTCTCTTGTTGCCGGATTAAATGTTAATCCCGGAGGCAAGTTATTGGCAGTATAAGTATATGGGCCGGTACCGCCAGTGGCAGCCGGGATGGTTTGAGTAGGATAAATTGTTCCGGTTATTCCCTCGGGCAATGTACCCGGAGTAAGCGCCAATGCCGTGGTTACGGTTAGTGTGTAACTTGCAGTTGCGGTACAGTTTTTTGCATCTTTTGCAACTACAGAAAAGGTATACGTATTTGGAGCTGTTGGCGTGCCCGTGATAATCCCCGTCGAAGAAAGGCTTAAACCTGCCGGCAGCGAGCTTCCGGGGGCCAGTGCATAAGTAAAGCCTGGTGTTCCGCCTGTAGCAACATCCAACTGTTTGGCGTATGCAAAGCCCGGTGTTGCATTGGTAAGCGTCGATCCGTTGAAAACAATTTGAGGATTAACGGTAACGGCAACAGGAACCCTGCCCGATTCCAATGTACATCCAGATCTTCTGGCGGCAACATAATAAGTTTTATTCGCTGTTAACGCTGGCGTGGTAAAAGTGCCATTGTAAGCAACTGTTGCCAATGGGGTTCCACCCTCAATCGCATCGTACCAAATCAATTCGTTTGTGCTAAGCGTAGTTGCCGTAAGTGCCGCAGGTGTATTATAACAAGCAGCAACGGCGTTTGTTGCAGGCGCTGTAAACGTTGGTCGGCCTGCGGTGCGGGTGACACCATAAATGTTGATGCTTTGCGTAAGATTTAAGTTAACAACAATGCCGAGGCTTACCTTCACACGATCGAAAGTTACACCCGGCGAAAAAGGTACCGTAGTGGGCGCACCGGAGTTGAGCAATCCCAGTAAATCGAGATTTAACAACGAAGCCGCCGAAGCGGTGTAAACCTGTGTGTTGCCGTTATAGGCCGTAACGGTAATATTATTTAAAACGCCAGCAGTTAGCAAGGCTGATGAAGAACTGAACCTGAGGTTAAAATCGTCGCCCGGGTTAGAAGGGTTTAGGAAATAGAAATTCTGACTGACGGTAGCGCCTACGCCCAATATCCCCAAACTCAAAGTAGAATAGTTATTTGGATTGGCATCAATGGCGTTTTGACTGTTTGTTACGCCCGAACCGCCAAGTTGCAAGGCATCGAGTGTAATGCCCGTTCCCTCAAAACCAGTGGTAAAGGCCTGCGCACAAGGATCGTTCCCGGAAGCATGAAAGGCATAATAAACCTTGGTGCTGTTGGTTGTTCCCAATAATAAACTGCTGGTAACATCTCTTACATACACCCTATCGTAAGCCTGCGTAGGTGTAATTGCCACATAAAAATAGCCATTACCATCTTTAACCAAACGTAAATTAGGGCTCGAAAACGCAGCAGTGCTTGAGCCGCTGAGTACAGTGGTTCCGGCAGCGTTTTTTGCCCCGACTTCGAACGAGTGGTTACCTAAAATAACGTTGCCACCAACATTGGCCAGCAATCCGCCCAGGTTGCCCCCAAGCAGTGCATTTAGCACATCGCCATCAAAGTCTAATCTTATATATGTTGTGGTGTTCGCCGGAACAGCGTCGGCAAATTTCAGATCGATCTGACCTGAATAGCCTGCAAGCCCCAGAGCCACCCCGCCAAAAGATTTAACCGTAGCAAACGTATTATTGTCGCTAGTGGTGGCGTTAGTTGCATTATCAACTGTCGGCGTGTTATAACAAGGACCTAATCCTGCAATACCGCAGCCCAAAAGAGACGACATTCCATTGGGAGAAACCGCACTTACAGCATTTGCATAAACTTTGGTTTGAGCATACGATTTAGACTGGAAGAGCGTTAAAAGAATGATGATTGCAAATGCATGAGCAATGTAATAGACTCCTTTCAGGGAACTTTTGGTAAAGATTTTCATCATGTCAGGCGTTAGTTAGGATGATTATATTCGGTGACTTTCGGGTAACGTATTAGGGAACGTTATTTTTTCATGACAAAACTAAGCCTTAAACGATATCAATTTTATCCATTACTATTCATTCTGCCTTGTCAGCTTTCTATTCATTTTATTCATGAGAACGATTATTATGGAAAACATTTTCCCTTTCGTGAAATTATGATGACATTAGCAGAGGTCATCATCCATATATAATGAACACTAATGAGCTCCTTCTTGAACTCAGGAAGTTTGTTCTTATCAAGTCTGGGTTGCGTAATATCGATCCGGCTCATTGTAAGACAATTTCCGAATACGTTTTTCAAGAAACGAAAAACTACGTCAGTGAAACAACTGTAAAACGCTTTTTCGGATTTGCGAACACCCTTCATAAATTTTCACTTTTTACGCTTAATAGTCTATCGCAGTACATCGGCTACGACGATTGGGACTCTTTTTGTCGGGATAAGGAATCGCAAACTACTTCTGCACAAAGCATTTGGCATAACCTAAAGCTAAAGGCTCAGGCGATAACCGAAGTTTCGTTAATTTCGAAAAAAAACAACTCAGGCGTTCCGTTTAATTCCACGGCTAACAGAAGTTTCTTTTATCCTGATTTTGATTATTTCCTTAAGAACAACTATCAATTTACTACAATAAGCGCTCAGCCTGGTCATGGTAAATCGATTTTAATAGCGCACATGGTCGAGCATTTTTTCGTTTCCGAAAATGCGATTTACAAGAACGACATTGTTGTACTTCTGAACTCCATGAGCGTAAATGCGATTACACAAAGTGGCCTATCGCTAAAAGACTGGTTTTTGAAAGAGTTTAAATTCGAAAGCCTGAGCGAAATGATCAGCTTCTTCAAAAAAAACCCTAAGGAACGCAAGGGCCGGTTTGTGATTGTGGTTGACGGCATCGACGATGTTTTAGCAAAAAGCGTCCATTTAAATGTCTTCATCGACTTTTTACACAGTATTGAGGAAAACAATTTTGTAAAACTGATTTTTGGTTTACGCACCAATACCTGGCTTAATCTTCAGCCAACGTTGTCGGGGTCAGCATTCTTAAACAAGGCCTGGTACACCGGGTTGTTTTACGATGAGGATACTTTAAGCAATGTTCCGCCACTAAATGTGGACGAAATTCTTTACACATTAAGCCACATCGAAAATAAAAAGGTAACCAAAGGCGATGTAAGTCCGCTTGTGCTTGCCCAATTTAAAACTCCTTTCTGGATTCAGGTGTACTTTACGCTAAAGATAGAGGATAATATGCTCGAACTAAGCAATCCGCTTCTTTGCTATGAGCTGATTAATTACTTTTTGGAAAAAAAGGTCTTCCTGGCGAAGCAAAGCACCGAAAAGATCTACCTTTCGAAGAAAATAAGCGGGTGCATCTCTGAACGCGATAAAAAGCTAAGCGTACCTAAAGAAAAAATACTTGATTATATAAATTGTTATCCCGAGGCATACGCAGATCTCTTAAAGGCCGGGATTTTAATTGAGGAAAAGCGATTTAGTACCGCAATTCCTACTGAAGTGGTGCGTTTCATCAGTAAAGATGTTTATACTTATTTTTTATTCATTCAAATCACCGAGCAATTTGACTATCAATCATGCAAGGGGTTTTTCGAATATATTTTAAAAACCTTTAGTAAGGAAAACTCTTTGAGAGAGCACATCTTAAATTGGTCGATTCGGTTTTGTATTAACAGAAACGAGATTGCGCAGCTCAAAAATATCTTCAAGCTTCCTTTTACCAACCAAGAAAAAAACGCCTCTTTTGATTTTATCTGTTATGTTTCGCGATACGAACTCAGTAAGCCAAATGCAAACTTTAGCAAGCTGAATGTAGGTATCGATTTTGTAGACCTGATGGCCCACGGGCGCACGATGAGCCAGCTGTATAAGGAAACGATTAAAACAATTTCGGGCAATGTACTGAACGAGGATATTCAAACCATGCTCCACGTTCTGGAATGTAACATCTATCTTGTCGATGTAGATAAGGCTTCGTTGCAAAACACAATGCATCTTTTAAAAAGAAATTACAAGCGACTGAACGATCTGTTTCCGATTAATCCGTACGATTTAATTCTTTATTTCCACAACGTTCTCAATAGCAAACCGACAGAAAGCAAAAACCTCGAAGAAAAGATTATTAAGCTTTGTTATGAAATTGACAAAAGCAAGCCGCACAAAAATGAAGACCTGACCAGCCCAGAGGTATTGTGCTTTAGGTTGGTGCTGATGGTATTGTTCTCGCAGAAAAATTATGCAGAATGCCATCGCTTTATTATGGCGATTTTAAATAAGTACCCAAATATTTTCTACGTCAGGTATTCGGTATTTTCGCCGTTTCTGTTGCTGTATTTGGGCCACACCTACCTAAAGCTGAATTACTTTAAGAAGGCTCAGCGAATTATGCAGTTTTTAGATAAAATTATTGCAAGTGAATATATTTATTATACCAACTTCGTTTTAACGGGCATTAAAATTTTTAAGGCTACTTTCTACAACTGCATTCACAATTACGATCAGGCCTTAACGGAGATTGATTCGGGGCTTGAAATTGCTTCGAAAAATGATCTCCGAATGCTGGAGATTTCTCTGATTTTAAGTAAGATTGATGCACTTAAGCACACCGAATCATCTGAAGAAGTATCGAACGCCATAAAGGAGCTGCTAAATTTCTTGCACGACCATAAAACGGCAATGCCGGAATATTCTAACCTTAACGGCGAGGAGTTTGAGCAGACTTTTAAGATTCTGAAATCGTACCGGCGAAGTCAGAATTGCTAAAAAGCCTTGTGATTTTCATCACAAGGCCCTTAAATTCATTCGGAAGCAATTATTTAATCAGGTTGTACAGCTCATCCAATTTTGGCGACAGTACAATTTCAATTCGTCTGTTTTTGCTTCTGCCGTCGGCCGTTGCGTTTGAGCCTAACGGTTGAAACTCTCCTTTTCCGGTTGCGGTCATCCGTACGCTTTCAACCTTTTCGTTATCTGTAAGGTAACGTACTACCGATGTGGCCCGCAAAACACTCAAATCCCAGTTATCCTTAATCTGACCCAGATTATTTATTTTCTGATTGTCGGTGTGGCCCTCCACGGCGATGTTAATTTCTGGCTGCTGCTTTAATACATTGGCCAGCTGGGTTAAGGCTTGTTTACCCTTTTCATCGATGATGATACTTCCGGATGGAAACAACAATTTATCGGTTAGCGACACATACACTTTACCATTTTTTATCTCTACAGTCAGGCCGCTTTTTGTAAAGCCCAACAAGGCCTGCTGCAATTTTTCTTTAAGTGAGTTGGTGGCGGCATCACGCTTGCGCAAAACCTCCTCCACTTCTTTTAATCTTTTCTCGCGGGCCTCTAAATCACCAGAAAGTTTGCTAATCTGGGTCGACGTATTGCTTTTCAGCTTTTTGTAGTCAGCATCAATATCATTGTAGCTACTTTGAAGCCCACGCAGCTCTTCAGCCATTAATGTAGTATCTTTTTTGAGCCTGGCCACTTCCTTCTCGAGATTTTCAATTTTAATCAAACTTTCGTTAAATGCCGTGTACAATGAATCTTTACTGCCAAGCAAAGCTTTGTACTTTTTGGGCGATAAAATTACACATGAGGTAAGGGATGAAAGAAATAGGAGAACGCAGAAAGCAAAAAAGGTATTCTTCATTTTTTATATTGGGTTAATTGTTATTGGTTTTCCCGATAGCTATCGGGAGGTTCATTGGTCATTGCTAATTGCCAATTGTTCACTGCTAAGTGCTAATTACTTACTGCACATTGGTTATTGCTAATTGCCAATTGTTAACTGTTAATTGCTAATTGTTAACTGCCAATTGCAAATTGCCAATTGCTTACTGACTGATAGCGTTTCGTAAAAATGCAACTAATGGTTGTACCGTTTTAAAAGAAGTTATCAACTTATCAACGATGGCAGGCTTTAGAAATGCCTCATCATCGATTCTCATTGTGGCTTCAAAACTCTTCAACTTTAAAAGCTCAATATTCGGATCGTTGGGATCGTAACCCTTCGGTGCATTTTTCAGGGCATTGTCTACTCCCAATTTAAAGTGCTTTTTGAAGTTTTTCTCTTCTATAATTTCCTTAAAATCGCCAATATTATAATCAATTTCTTGTCTAATTAGTTTTAAATGCACCGGTTCTGGCATCCAGTACCCACCTGCAACGAAACTCTTTCCGGGTTGGATATGCAAATAATATCCCGGTTCGTTACCACCCTTTTTCGACGAGAACCATATTCCAAAGTTGTTTTTGTAGGGGTCTTTGTTTTTGCTAAAGCGAACATCGCGATAAATGCGCAGCAGGCATTTTTTAGGATCGGCCTCTGCAGAGAGTACGGGATCTACTTTGGCGAGCTCTGGGATAATTTGGCCTACAAGGGCAAGAACGTCTGCTTTTGCATCTTCGTAAACCGCTTTGTTCTCGGCAAACCATTCGCGATTATTATTTTCGGCAACGTCTTGTATAAACTGGAGGGACTCTTTTTTTAACATACAGTATGCGGTAATTGATTGATTGATTGATTGTTGTAATCGGTTAATTTTCAAATCACCAATAACTCACAATTAAAATTAATAGGTAACTTGCTTGGCATTTTCAAAGGACTTCGGACTTCGGACTTCGGACTTCGGACTTCGGACTTCGGACTTCGGACTTACTTATCGTAATAAGGTTTGTACTTTATATTTGGCGACAGCACGTGAAGCAAAATGATGCGAGAATAGCGATAGTTGAACGGGTAGAGCACAAAGCAGCCGGCGAAAATAACGATGAGGTAATGCCAAAAGGTTTCATCTGTCAACGGCCCGACAACAAGGTAGGTGATCAAGCTTGCAATCAACATTTCAATCACATTCATGGCGTAGCTTACGTACATTGCTGCATAAAAATAGCCGGGCTCAATTTCAATTCTTTGTCCGCAATGGCCACAAACTTCCTTAGTATGCTGAATATTCCACCCGTACATACTGCCCGTAAAAATATCACCCCTACGGCAATGCGGGCATTTACAATGGATGATGGCATAAAGTTTTGAGGTACCTTCGGCCATGGTTAGTTTAAATTGAATGGCTCTTTTTTCATGTTGAGGTGAATATTTTTCTTGCGGTATTTTTTATACCAAACTACACCCACAACCAAAGCCATTAAATAAGGAACGGCCAACAAATATAACACCCCGGTATTAAGCCCCTCCGATACCGTATTGCCATTCTTTACACCCTGCTCGGCATTAATGCTGCACATAGCGCACTGCGCACTGGCCTGAAGCGACACTGCAAAAGTTAAAACGAACGCAAATAAGATGAAACCGATTTTCTTTTTCATTAGCACAAATATACTGATTTAACGAATGGAGCGGTTTAAAAATTATGTCATAAAAAACCCCCTCGCCTAAAAGGCGAGGGGGGAATGATTTAAGCTTTTAAATATCTTAGCTAGTCTTCTGATAGAATCGCCCAAAGCCGTCATTGATACCGTATTTTGACTGAACAACATCCTTTAGATAAAATGGCCAGAAATTTTTAATCAGCAATCTCGGAATTCTGCAAATGCTAAGTTGATATTATTAAACCCAAATGAAAAATGCGCTCATTATTTAACATCTAGCCAAATAAATTATCGCCGAAATGAAATCCATGTTCTCGCATCACTAACAGATACTAAATCGAACGCTCCACCTTTAACATCGGTTTGAATAGCATAGAAACCTGCGGTTAAAAACAGATTATTTTGCGTATTTGTAACTATGGGCCTTATTTCGGCCGGAGCCGTCCCAAAAAATCCCGCATTGTTAAACTTGATAGTGCCATCGTCGGGAAAAATAGCGATTGGGGCCGGACCATAAGCAGCATATCCGCCATTTACAATAAATCCTAATCTGGAATATTGAGGCCTGTACGCCGAATAGAATATCAAATAATTGTATCCTGGAATTGTTTTAACACCATAGGCATCATCGATGCCGTCAACAGTAAATCCATCGGTAAACCAATAATAGCCGTTTGGCGGGTTATTAAACCATTTCTTTGCAGCGGTAATGTCATATTGCATTGGCTTAATAGCTTCTTTGATTTGAATTATTTCCCCCCCAGCTTTTGTATTAAGAATACCAGTTGCAGAATCGAAACTTAGTCTTTCCAATTTTGATATCGATGTTTTACCTATTACTAAGGGCTCGTATAATTGTATAGTTGTTTGATCAACGTAATAACTAGATTTAACAGTCTTGAGTGTACCACCGTCTAAATAGGAAAGAGAAAGAGTTTGAGCATTTCCATTCAAATTTAATTCACACTCAATGCCACCAATTATCGTTCGTTTAAAATAGGTCTTAACCTTTGAAACCACGTCACTAACATCCTCTACAGAAGTAAAGACTGCCTCACTTTCTTCTTTGGATTTTGATCTGATCAAAAGCAATTTACTTTTGTTAAATGTACCTTCTAATTTAATTGTATCTGCACTTGACGATAAGAAAGCAAATTCAAAATCTGAGGAATAACCTGCAGCGGTAGCACCGCCATAAACATTTGGATTTGGATCTGCTAGTAAATGTAATGTAGAATAGCTGTCAAATAAAAGTGCTGGCTTTTGCAAAGCTTTTAACCGATACGAACTTTCGTTGGCGCCAGGCTCGTAATTTGCTTCCATTGTAACTCTGTTTTTGTTAGTAAAGTTGAACAGAAACGTGGCTGGCGTTTTATTGTTGGTCAACAAATAAGCTTTCCAACCGAATTCCGCCCCAACAAGTTGGGCCTGATAATCGGCAAGCGTACCTGTTAGCCTTTCGTCGACATCCCCAATAATAGGGTCACTATCGTCCTTCTTGCATGCGTTTAACGCCAAAGCAAAGAAGAATAAATATAATAAATGCTTTTTCATCATCTTGGTTTTAAATTATCACAATGTTCCAAATAAGAAAGAAGTTGGGTCCGTTGATTTCACAAGGCCGCCAAATATTCTTTTCGATTGGGGTACAATATCATCTACCCAACGTATATCAAACGATTGGTTGTTGAAATAAGCCAACAAAGTGGGGATAGCGCTTTCTATAGCCCTTGCGTTAGTATCTATTGGTTGCGGATTAGTATAAGTAAGTGTATTTACACCGTTAGCAGTAGTAATACTATAATTAAAATCAGCGGTTTCACCTGCACCCAATGCAGCCGTTGGATCCATATAATTTACTCTTAACGTCATTTTTTTGGCTGTAGTAAAAATTAACGAAATGTTATCGATATAATACCCCTTGTTAGTTTGCAAGCTTGTATTAGCGCTGTTGTACGCTGTTAAGAACTTTGATGATAAACCCGATAATCTTTGTGGGTTTACCGATATTGTTCCATAATCTTTACCTGGCCCCAACAGCGTGTTGAAATTTGGAATTGGCGATTCGGCATCGATTGCCTCTTGTGTTTTTAGTTGTAGAGTAGTTAGGTCTATTCCCCAACTATCCTTCATATAAGCAATAACAATAGCTCTCTTTTTCAATAGCTTTGTTCTTGCATCAGTATTTTGCTCGTATACGCCCTTGCCATTTCTTTTTACGTAGGCTCCGTCATAAATAAAAAGGTTGTTTACAATATTGTCAAAATTAGCTTGCCCTCCTTCTAACAATGAGGACAGCATCTCAACAAAATCATCATCTTTATTTGATCTCGAATAAGGCGTGATAAAACCCATTCCCCAAAAATCATTTTCATAGGCGATTTTATCTAAAGTGGAATTGGATGAATAAGCTCCCCTAAAAATATTAAACCAAGTTGCAGTATAGCCACCAGCAGTAATTCTTTGGTAATCAGGCGTCACTGCAATGTTCTGATTCAAAATATGACCAAACTCGTGGTGCATAGTATGCAAAATTCGTCTAACTGCTGCCTTGTTTGTGGCATCAAAAGTATTTAAATCAAGTAATACAATTTTTCTACCCGCCTCAGCAGTTCCAAGCGTAATAGTTCCATTGCTGTTGTAGGAAGGGCTTCCTGCCAGATAGAATTGCTTATGGGAATAAGTTTTCATAAAATTAGCCCCTTTTATCGCTACGTAAGGGTCTATCCAGGTGTTTTTGATGATCTTCATCACTGGGACCACCAAATCTTCTTGGATAGGAACCACGTTTTTATAAAACTCGCCGAGCTCTGACCGATCCCACTTGTATTTAACCTCAATGTTGTACGGAGTAGTATAATTAATGTTGATCCATTCGTCAACCGAACCTTTGGTCCAAGTATCTCCGCCGAGGCCGACAATGTCGGCGCTCAAATTTTCTTCTTTGCTACATCCAGCTAAAAAGATTGTTGCTAATGCAACTATTGTGAATAATTTCTTTTTCATAATATCTGTATACTATATTAACGGGGGTTGGCAGCTAGTCCGGCCGCTACGGCATCTTGAGGAATCTGAACTACCCTCCTTAGATCATTTGCACCTAGTGAAATCTTTATTTTGCCATCAAGACTGTTGTGTTCAATTGGAATTTTTAACCTAACAATATCCAACCATCTTAACCCCTCATGCATATATTCCTGGCGCTTGAAATTTAAAATAGTGGCCACCAAAGCATCTTTAACCGTTAAGGTTGAAAAGAAATCTGTTGCTTTGGATTCTGTAAATTTATCTGATGTTGCCGAATAGCCTACAATTCTTTTTGATAAATAAATGTCGAGATCAGCAATTGTTTTTGCTCTGCTATCGGTGGTATTAAGCATAGCGTTTGCTTCCGCCCTGTTAAATAATACCTCTTCACTAGTTAGCAACGGAACCATATTATAAGCATCCCCAAAATTGGCACTGATACTTTGCTTTACAAAATGCTCTCTAAACTTAGGGATGTTGTAAACAATTTCGGTACCGCCATAAACCTGCGTTGACATTGCCAAAGCCTTCCCTGTCGGGTTGTTTGCAGCATTAAAAACAGTAGCTCTTACTGCTGAACTTAACCCATAGTTATATCCGCCGTAGCTTCTTCCCCAAACTGACTCAGCTTCTTGTAATAACAGGTTGGCGGGTTCCGTGGAATTAGTGTATATTGCTTGCAACTCATAATACCCGAGTTTGTAGTAATTTGTATTCCAGGGCCTTAATTGGTCGGACACAGTATCACCGGGAAATAATGCATTTGCATGATCTATAACCTTTTGATAGTCTCTTTTAAATAGATAGAAACGAGTTGCAAAAGCGTGGGCGGCTTGGGTTGTAAAATGATACTTAGGTACTCTATATGAGTTATTATTGATTAGCGGAAGTCCTTCCTCTAAATCTTTCTTGATATTATCATACACGCTGGCGACCGTTCCCCGATTATAATCACCTTCAACGACTTTTTGAGGCAAGGTAACATATGTCACACCAGGATCTGAGGCTGCAGTAGCAGGATCATATGCTTTTGCAAAAAAGGTTACCAGCATAAAGTGAGCGTATGCACGTGCAACCAAAGCCTCTCCTCTACTTGCAGCATATTGAGATGTATTGCCTGCTTTGTCAATAGCTTCCAAGGCATAATTTGCTGCTGCAATAGCTTTATAACAAGAGTTCCAATAGAATGGCGGGGTGTCTCCTGATGTTGCATCCACTTGATCTTCATAGTTCCATGCCAATGAATTAGGCAAGCTTCGTCTTGTTGTTCCCTTGTCTCCAGCATTATCGCTCATTGATTCTGCCATTGTTATGTAATTGCCGTGAGGGTAAGCATTTGCCAGAAGCTCGGCAACCTTAACCGGATCATCCAACTCACTACGATCATCGGGCTGATGTTCGAGAAATTTCTTACACCCTGACGATAAAATTAAGGCGGAACACGCTATATATATAAATATTTTATTTCTTTTCATTTTCTTTACAATTTAAATTAAAATCCAACCTTCAAAGAGAGAGTGTATTGCTTTGGAATAGGTAATGCAACACCACCAGAAGCAAAGAATTCTGGATCCTGGCCCTTGAGCTTTTTGTCCGAATAAATTAGCCAAAAGTTATTGGCGACAGCACTTATTGAGGCGCTACCTGCGCCTATATGCTTTAAAATTTCGGCCGGAACTGCGTATGAAAGCGATACTTGTTTTAAACGAATAAAACCTCCATCAGCAACCCTTACCCTTGAGTAGTTATAGGTGTCATAAGGATATCTGCCGTCTATGCCAGCCGCAGCCCCAATATCGACAATTGACGGAATATTCGTTTTAAGCTCATCTCCAGGTAGGGTCCATCTATCTTTAAATTCGTTTGGAAGAGCGTCTAAATCAGAGTATGATGTTGCAAAAACGGGGTTCAATCTGATTTTATTTCCGGCTGAGAAGGTGAACAGTGTATTGAAGGTAAACCCTTTGTAACTAACCGAATTGTAGAAACCTCCTGTCAACTTGGGGTCCGTCGGACCTTCATATTTAAGGTATTTGGTTACCAAACTTTGCATATAAACATTATCGCTACTATCGCCCTTTTCGTTGATAAATTCAGGGATACCGGTATCATGATTTAATCCGGTAAAATCCACAGAATATAATCCACGGTATGGATACCCTTGTTGCGGGCCTCCGTCAGCCGTTACTAAATCGAATATCCGTTGTGGGCTCGAAAGCTCGGTTACTTTATTTTTGTTATATCCAAAATTGAAATTGCTTCTCCAATTCCAATCTTTTGATTTAATGATTGGCCCGCTTATCGTTACCTCGATCCCTTTAGTGTTCATGTCGGCATAGTTGGCAGTTGTTAAGTACTGCCCACCAATACCCGATGTCCGAAGCGGACTAATTAGATCGAATCCGTTTCTGTTATACAAATCGACGGTCAAATTTAACCGATCTTTGAAAAAACCTAAATCAAGTCCAATATTGGTTTCATATTGCTTTTCCCAGGTTAAGTCTCGATTTTCGATATATTGAATATTCATTACTGACTCAACTTCGTTTGAATAGGGTCTTAAAGCACTTCCATTTCTTAATACTATGGCAGAGTTGGTAGCATTACCTAAACTGGCTGTTAATCCATACGTTGCTCTGATGGTGGCACGGTTTAAGATTTTGCTTATTGCGGACTGGGCAGAATTGCCATGGACTTCTGAACCATAAAATTCTTCTTTATCGATGTTCCAAGCTCCGGATATATTCCAGGTTGGCAGCCATCGGGCAGTAGCAGAGCTACCCAATTGATTTGATCCATCGTACCTCCCAGTAGCGTTCACCGAATATTTACCATCATAAGAATAAGCTGCCCTGGTCATAAAAGCGGCAAACCTGTCGTATCGGTTGTTCATCGAAAAGTAGTTCAAGTTACTCAATGAAGCTTGCTTAATAATATTTGGATCAATAAATGGAACTCCTCCTTTATCATATTGATAACCATAGCCAATCATGCTTCTGGTTTGACGGTTTGCGAACCTGGTTTCTTGAGTTGCAAACACATTTATTAAATGTTTTTCGTTGATGGTATTATCGTATTCAACTGAGTTTCGAATCATATATGACCGTAAAAAATCATCATTTGTGTTGTAAAAACCGCCATAAGGCAAAACAACTATCGGCTGTAACTCTGGGTGCTCAGGATCGCGGAACAAAAAACGATTGTTATCTTGAACATAAGAATCCCAATTTGCTCGGTAAGCATTGGCCATATTAGAATTTTCTCTTACCCTATGCTCATTTCCGCTTTTAACATACCTCATCGAGGCGAGGAAATCATATTTGAAATGATCGTTAAACTTGTACCCTAATCCCCCCTGAAGCTTGAAATCCAACAAGCTCAATTCCAAGGAATTGTTTTCTAATTCATCAAGGATATTAAAATCCACAAAGTTTCTGGTAAAATTCTCTCTTTTTCCATTCTGATCGAAAGCAGTGAGCGTTCTACTGGTGTTTAAGGCGTAGCTAAATGGATTGATGTCGAAATCTCTCGAATAAGTTCCTTCTACCGGATTGCTCACGCGACCTATTGTTCCAGGTGCACTTTGATTACGAATTGATCCTGTTGTAATAAAGTTAATCCTTAACTTTTCTGACAGGTTAAAAACAGCATTTACATTAGCTGTATAACGTTCTACGTTGTTTCCAACAGCCCAACCATTGTCGTTTAAATAACTCGTTGAAAAATACAACTGAGATTTCTCTGTACCTGACGACACGCTAATTGCGTGTTCCTGCATGAGCGAGTTTTTAAAAAGCACATCAAACCAATCGGTATTGGCGGTTGCATAACGCGATAAAAATGCATTTCGAGCCTCTGGTGTGTTAGCTAATCCAAACGTGCCTGAACTAGCATCGTAAGTATTAATCAACTGATACATTTTGGTAAACACACCGCCATCTGCCGCTCTTGAGGCACCTGAGTGATTTAACCACCCTTTACGTGCCAACTCTGAATAAACAGACATTTGGTCTGATGAATTCATGATATTATAACTATCATACGTTGGCTTTAAATAGGTGGAAAAATTGCCTGTATAGGAAATCAATGGTTTACCAATTCGGCCTTTTTTCGTTGTAATAACAACCACCCCATTCATTGCCCTTGCACCATATTGGGCAGTTGCTGCAGCATCTTTTAAAATATTAAAACTCTCAATATCATCAGCGTTGATCCCCGCAACCGATGAACCTATTAATGTACTTACATCCCCAGATGACAACTGTTCGTTTGAAATATTAACCACATCTTCTAAAATTACCCCATCTATAACCCAAAGTGGCTTATTTTCACCCGTAATTGATGTTGCCCCACGAACACGGATTTTCGGCGCTGCACCGAAAGTCCCTGAAACATTTTGAACAGACACACCAGCAACACGTCCTTCAAGCATCCGGCTTACGTCGGTAATACCGTCTTGCTTTACGTCTGCCCCTTTTAAGGCTGTGGCGGCCCCGGTAAATAACTTCTTGTTTAAGTTTTGATATCCTGTAGAAACGACATTCACCTCTTTAAGTTGATTCGCATCTTCCTCTAAACTCACATCAATGGTTGTTCTGCCATTAACCGCAACTTCTACGGTTTTATAGCCGATAAATGAGAATGACAATTTTGCGCCATCCTTTACGGTAATTTTATACTCACCTTGTTGATTGGTGGATACAGAATTTCGTGCACCAACTTCTCTAACGCTTACACCAGGCATGGCAGAATTGTCTTTCTTGTCTCTAACGCGTCCGCTTACGGTAACTTCTCGCTCTGCTGATCGTTCAACCTGCAGTTTAAGAATAACCTGGTTACCTACTCTGGAATAGGTTATGTTTTTTTGTTTTAAGTATTCAAGAGACTCTTGAACTGAAGTTAATTTTGCAGGTACATCCAAAATCATTGCTTTACTAATCTCCGTCGCGTCGTAAACAAAGCTCAATTTGTAAGCTTGCTCAATCTTTTTCAGATAGTTCTCTAGTCTTTCGGGTTGCAAGTTAGCCTGCTTATTGTCTGCATTAGCTAAACTGCCCCAAAAGATTGCGCAGATAAGCATGGCCGTTCGGCTCCAACTTATTACGACATTTCTTTTGTAGAAATTTTTCTCCATAGTTTAATTGTTCAGTATTGTATTTTATTTTGTTTGTTTAAGGTTCAATAGTAATTTCATCTCCTCGTCGATCTATTTTTAGATTGTAGGTTTGTTCCAAAATCTTTAAAACATCTTCTAAATCTTCGTGCTCAAAAGTGCCATTCAACTTCTTGCTTGTTTGCTCTCCGCTTTTAAGCCTTATTTGCACGCCATAGCAACTGCCTACTTGCCGGCAAACTTCCTCTAATGGGGCGTCGACAAAAATCAAGTGCTTTGTTAACCACGAATCTGGATTTACGGCCCTCCTGAGTGTTGTTTGTTTTGTACGCCGACTATACGAGAGTCCTCGTCCGGCAGTTAGCATAGCAGAACCCGAGGCTTGGTTTACCGAAAATTGCACCCGGCCGGTTTTTACATCTATATCGATGGTTGTATTTGAAAGATTGACGTTGAAAGATGTTCCAAGAACGCTTACTCTTGAGTCGGCAACATCTACGCTAAAGGGCCGATTAGCGTCTTTGGCGATAAGAAAAAAAGCTTTGCCTTTATTTAGGCGAACTTCCCTTGTACCGTTATCAAACTTGGAAGCGTATTGTAATTCACTGTTCTGCGCTAAAATTACTTTCGAACCATCGGCCAAAAAAATGGTATCTGTTTGATTCTGATTCGTTTTGGCCGTAACGATTTCGACGCTTTTGCCATACTTAAGCCACACAAGCAATAAACCGATCAGTAAAAAGCTGGCTGCAATGCCACTAATCCATTTTTTAAGCGTACCTGTTCGATGCGTTGGACGCCCTAAAGCCAAATGAAATCTTTTTTCGCTTTGTTTTGGATCGAGTAAACTGAGCCTATCTGCTGCCGACGAAAAAAGCCAAATCCGTTCCATTTCCTTAAAATAGGATTCATTTTCAGCCGATTCGGACCTGAAAGACAAGATCCTGGAACAGAGTTCCTTATCCTGAGGGGCATTTAAATACCGAACAACTAAGTTCAGGTATTCGGATTGGTTAAGCATTGGTAAGCTAGTTTGGTCTTGGTTCTATTGCATGTAGACAATTACATTTTTAAAAACCCCTAGTGTTTTTTGAAAAAGAATAAAAATGGGAGATATATACCTGTGTATTAGAACAAATAACTATTAAAAAGAAAGCTTTTGCCCTTTTTATGCAATTGCTTATCATTCATAAAGCGGTTACGTAGCGTCTTTAACGCATGGCCAATGTGGTTCTCGACAGTTTTTTCGGAAATTCCGAGCTCTGCGGCAATCTCCTTATACTTTAAATGCTCAAAGCGGCTCAGCTTAAAGATTTTTCTACACTGAACGGGCAGCCTTTCTATTTCGCGGTGAAGGAGAAGAATAATCTCATTTTCCTCTTCAAGATCGTTTACACAATCGTCAGATAATTCAGCAATGAGCTTTAAGTGATGCTGACCGATGTTTCTTTGGCGGTTCAGGTAATTAATAGATGCATTAATTACTGCTTTATAGAGGTAAGATTTAATTGATCTCACGGCTAGAATTCGGTTTGGTTGCTCCCAAATTTTCAGGAAAACGTCTTGAACAACTTCCTCGGCCACGTAAACATCTTTTACATATTTATCGCTCGCCAATAATAGCTTCTGGAAATAAGAGGTATAAAATCGGGTAAAGACCGCAGGACGGCCCTTCTCAATAATGTGAATTAAGTCTTGTCCCGTTGTTATGGCTAAAACATCCATACACAATAAAATCAAATAACAACCTTGAAATCAAACAATTAATTGTTGATGACCATGTTACCGGAAGAAGACTTATAACAACAGGAATATTATTTTCTGGATGATGTTGGGAGCTGTAGAAAGGTGAGTGCAACACCGATACCCCGATCACATTTAAACATTGCTGCTCTCCTTATTGAGAGTCACAACGTCGGCGCATGCATCAAAGGTGATTAACCAGAAATCATAATAACAAAGGTAAACAAATGAAAGCAACTAAAAAAGAGATTGATGGTGAGTTGCTGCCAATGATTGCTTCGCAACCTCAGAACGGCAGGCGAAGTGGTTGAGAAGTGTTGTTAACATTGGGGCGTAATATCCCCTTTCGAATGTTTTGGGAAATGCTTTTGCTACGTAAGTTACGGAACGAAAAACATCGTCACGATTATCGCAAATGAGACAATAAGGCTTGTTAAAAGATAAAGCCTCGGCTTTGAATGCTTAATAACCAGCAGGTAAAATGAGTATAAAAGTGCAAATACAAGGAATAACAATAATGGGATGGTGAATAGTTCAAAAAGGCCACCCACCAGTTTTGAATCAGCATGTTGAAACACACCGGCGAAAGCCAATACAAAATAGCAACCTGCAAAGAGGGTGATGTAAAAAACGTTTTTTACTTGTTTGATGTGATGTTCCATGATTTAAAGATAGCGATTACTTTTGATAAAAAAGCCCCCGAAATTCGGGGGCTTTAAGAGGGTTAATGATTAAGATTACAATAGAGATCCACTGAAAGTAAAATCGGGATGTTCAATACTTCTAAACTGACCCAGCGTTTCGCCTGTGGTTGGATTAACGAAATAAGCCAAAGTGAATGTATCAACATTTAGTCTCTGCGTGGTTAATGGGGCCATATTGGCAACAATTAATCCTGCATTTCCAGTTGGCGTTCCTGCCGTAAATTTGAATACTCCGGCATCTGTTTTTGTATAAGTAAATGGGAAATCTCCAACAAATCTATTAGCTCCTTGATAAATATCTGTTGTTAATGTCATTCTCTTATTCACAACTGCAAAAGCAAAAGTCATTTTATCTAATCTTAACTGATAAGGGCCTGCTAGCATGGCAGCTGCAGCTGCAGCTCTTCTAGCTGAAAAATCAGATGACCAACCTGGATATGTGGTTGCAAAAGGTACAACAATAGAAGAAAACTTAACTCCTAACAGTAAGTGTACTGGTAATAAAGGAGTTGGAGAATTTTTAATGATGTATTCTTTTTCTGTAGAATCATATAGCGCCAAAGTTGTAGCGTCTTTCCAAGCCATTCTAACAAAAGTAATGCCCTGCCATACCAATCCGCCATTTAGTATTTCGCCACCGAGTAGCGTGAATGCAAACTTTTGTACGCCAGATGATATTGTACCATCTGCTAACATCACCGATAGATCTATTCTTTTACCAGATAAAACATTGTTTGTAAGGTTTGGAGAAACACCAACTCTTGATGCTACACCATTTAAAGTTACATCTATATAGGGGTTAGTATTTATTGCAAAAAAACCCTTTATCTTATCTATTGCTGTTTTTAAACCAGCGGCTTCATAAGTGGCTCTCTGTGCTGCAGTTGCTTTAACCATCTTTAACGGTTGGCGGTATCTTTTTCCAATGAAAACGATGCTATCGCCAGATGATCGGTCGTAAATGAAGTCTACATCGCTTTTGAACCCCGTTCTAAGAAGCCCACCGAATGTTGAAGGATCCGGATCGTTGAGCATGGTGATATAAGTAAACGTATCGAAAACCAGATCAACACCTTGATCTTGCTTAACGCGATAATATGAGGCATATTCCGTTTTAGCAGAAGCATCATTTAAGTCGGCGTACATTTTAACGTTTTCGGTACCATCAAACTTCATAAAGAAACTGTAACCACCACCGTCGGCAGTGGGCGTTGTGGCAATCCAGCCGTTTTCGGCACTGCTTAAAGTATTTTTTACTTTTGCAATGGCCTCACCCATCCTAATTTCGGGATCTTGGTCGAATTTGGCCTCAAACGAAGACTTCTTGCAGCCTGCAAATATCAGTAGACATGCAAATAAAAATAATATCTTTTTCATAACAGTTAAATTTATTGCCCTAAAGCGCCGTAAAAATAGTTTGTTGGTGAACCGCTAACATAAAACCCACCAAAATTGGTGTAGGTACCTGTGTTATATGCAGCTGGCAACCAATCTGCAACGAAATTGTTAGCAGATAAATAGGTTAAAAGTGGCTGTACCGAGGTTAACAACAATGCTGCATTTCCTGTCGGAGCAGTTGATGACAGCGTAAACTTAGTTGCCCCGGTTGCATCAGTTACAGCCATTGCAAAATTGTAGTTGGCCACGTATGCGTTTGTACCCTGGTTAAAGCTCACCTCCATCGTCATTGCTGTTGGTGAAGTAAAGTTCAGCTTAATCGAATTAAAGGTTAATCCGTAACCTGCCAAGGTGTTCACATTGGTTTTAGAGGTTTGATAAGCTGTTTTAAACTGATCAGAAATACCGTAAGTACTGTAAGTAACGTCATTATCCAAATTGATCGACATACTTTTGTATAGATTCCGGTTTAACCAGTATCCGAAAGAAACCGCAGGATCTTTCACGGTATTTTTGATATAATTTTGAACCTCTTTCTGCAATTTTCTGAAATCGATACCAAAAGCGGTGTTGAAGTAGTTTACAACATTGGCCTCTTTCAGCTTAATTCTGCTTTTTGCTGTTGCATTCGACGTATTTGCGTAGTTATCATAATACGATTGGCCCGATACCAATAACGTAGCGGTAGTTTCTGCGTAATCCTCTGTTGGGCTTCCACTTGCGTACGGGCCTAAGAAGCCGTTTTCTTTAGCTGTAGCTGCCGATGTTAATGTCCACGGCTGCTTGTAGGCACCACCAGAAATGGCCTCAAAATCGATAGGAATGGCAACCGTTTGGTTTAAGATGTGTGTAAACTCGTGGTGAATAACAAATAACCTCGAGCTTACGAAGCCTGGCGACAGGCTGAAATAGTTAACGCCATAAAGGGTTACACGTTTACCTCCGGCTGCTGTTCCCGCAATGGCAGAACCATCAGTTTGATACTTATTAGAACCGTATAACACCCACTCTTTAGGGTTGGTACGCTGAACGAAATCTAAGCCAGCTATTTTAAGGTAAGGCGCAATGTAACCATCCAATACGGTTTGCATCATTGGTTGTACATTTTCAGGTTTAAGTGGCGCAACATCGGCTGCAGCGTCTCCGTAGTAATACCTGTTAAACCTGTACACCACTTTCATGTTGTAAGGATCGAGCAAATTTGTATTTAGCCACTTATCCAAGTCGGTATTGGTTTCGGGCATATCCAGATTGTACTTATCAAAGTCTACATCCAGATTTTCAGTTTTACGGCATGAGCTAGCAACGATAAGGAAAATTACTACGGCCAGTGTACTTTTTATAATATTTTTCATAATCATTTATCTTGGATTTTGTTCTACTCCCGATAATTTAACTTCAGTTGGCAATTGAAACAATCTGCGTGGATCGCCTGGTTTAAGCTCCATGAAGCTCTCTACGCCCACATTGCTGTAAACGTTGTGTCTTACCGTAATTCCGGTACGCACAATGTCCATCCACCTGATCCCTTCTTCTAAAAACTCTGCTTTTTTAGAATCCAAAATTGTTCTGATCAACCCTTCTTTTGGATCGTCGATATTGTAAAAAACTTTGATTTTTGCCAATGTTACCACATCGGTGTTGGCGTTATAACCTCTGATTCTCACTTTCATAAAGTCGTTGATATCTTTCAGTGCAGCGTCGTTAAGCCCTAACTGCGCATAAGCCTCAGCTCTGTTCATCAAAGTTTCATCAGCAGTAAGCAAAGGCACTACTAAATAAGGAAACCCGATTCCCGGACCGGTATAGAAGAAATAATATAAATACTTGAGTGTGTTATAGTTTCCTGCACTCCATTGGTAAACTTTATTGGCTAATATTTTTCCGGTTACGTTTGGAGAGGTAAACATGGTAACCAGTTTATTGCCGATACCGTGGTTTGGCGTATTCTCGTAAGTGTAGGTACTGTACGCGTTGCCAAGCATAATTGCTGTTCTTTGCTCGGTTTTGGTATAGTTTGCCCTGAAATCGTTATTTGTCATTTCATATAAGGTTGTAGAAACTGGTCTCATATTATTAACAAAATCGTTGCCCGGTACGGTTAAGTTGGCATGATCGATAACCTTTTGCCACTCGCCAAGAAACAGGTAAAAACGCGATGCAAAAGCATGTGCAGCAGAAGGGGTAAAGTGATATTTCGGAACGGTATAAGCACTTGCTGATAAAAGCGGTAGGCCTTCTTCCAAATCTTTCTTTATCTTATCGTAAGTTTCCTGAACCGTTCCTCTCGAATATTGCTTAATAGGCTGGGTTTCTGGCTCAGTTACATAAGGAATGCCAGGTGATGAATTTGCCCCTCCTTTTTCGTAAGGTTTAGCAAAAAATACGGCCAGCATAAAGTGTGCATAAGCTCGGGCAACAAGCGCCTCGCCTTTGTATGGCAACACGGCATCGCCGAAATTGCCGTCCTGTATTGCCTGCAAAGCCTGGTTGGCCGCAGCAATAGCCTCGTAACAGCCATTCCAGTAAGAGCCGGCGCTGTTTGTAGGCGTTCCGGATAAGTCTTCCCAATAATATGGTTTATCCCAGGCTTCGTTTAATGATCCAACGCCTTTTTCCTTTTCTTCTGTATTATCAGAAGCGGCTTCGGCAAACGTAATGTAATGCGCCGTAGGATAAGCGGTTGCAGTTAACTGTGCTACTTTAGCTACAGTTGTTATTTCTGTTCTGTTATCAGGCACCTCATCTAAGTATTTCTTACATGATTGTAGTGACACCAAAACGGTTACAGTTGATAATATCGCTATTGATTTAATTATTTTCATAGTTTTTCAAATTAAAATCCAACTCTTAATGATAGTGTGAATTGTGTTGGAACCGGTAATGCAACACCTCCGGTTGAAAAGAACTCCGGATCTTCTCCGTTCAATCTCTTGTCGGCGTATAATACAGCAACATTATCACATGCCAGAATAAACGAGGCATTAGTCATTTTAAATTTCGACGTGATTTTTTTAGGAATATCATAGCTTGCGGTTATCCTCGATAGCTTAAGGTAATCTCCACTAACCACACGTTCTGTTGAGTAATTGTAAAGGTTATAAGGGTAAGATGCGTTGGTTGTAGAGCCTGTTGAACTTACGATAGCGGCTGCAGAAACCGGATCGAGCAATGCAGGCACGTTAGTAATTTTTTCATCTCCAGGCATAATCCATCTGTTTAATACATCGCGACTCAAAGTAGTCATATCTGAATAAGAAGCGGCGATTGACGGCGCTAAACGTAGTGCATTGCCTGCCGAAAATTTAAATAATGCAGATAACGCGAAGTTTTTGTACCTGAACTGGTTAAAGAAACCTCCGGTTGTTGTTGGATCGGTTGGACCTTCGTACTTTAAGATCTCAATATCATCATCTTGCAGGCCGATGTAAGTTGTTGCAGCACCATCAGTACCGTAAAAAGTTGGGTAACCGTATTGCGGATTCAAGCCAGCAAACTGAACCGAGAACAATCCTCTCTGCGGATATCCAAGCACGGCACCACCTGTTGCAGATACTGCTCTCCAAATGTTCGGCAAGGCATCTAACCTGGTAATTTTGGTTTTGTTAAAGGCAAAGTTAAAGTTGGTTGCCCATTTGAAGTCGTCGGTATTGATTGGCGAACCCGAAATGGTAAACTCTATACCCTTGCTCGACATTTCTGCGTAGTTGGCCGTTTTTGTAAACTCACCACCGATACCTGAAGTATTTAAACTTCCCAATAAATCGTGAATAGAACGATTGTAAACATCAACAGAGAAATTCACTTTGTTTTTGAAGAATCTTAAATCGAGACCCACGTTGGCATCGTACGATTTCTCCCAGGTAAGTTGTCTGTTTTGAAGTGTAGAAATATAGGTTTGAACTTCCTGATCTTTTAACAGTTGTCTTCTCGAAATCTGATCGTAAAAAACAGGAAGTGCATTGGTTGCATTACCAATACTGGCCGTTAAACCGTACGAACCACGTAAAACAGCGTAAGTAACGATGTCATTTTTAGGCCAGAAGCTTTCCTGATCGGCATTCCACGAACCCGAAACGTTCCAGGTTGGTAACCATCTTGCCTCTCTACTTCTGCCCATTTTATTCGAACCATCGTAGCGTGTAGTAGCGTTAAAGCTGTAAAGACCTTTATAAGAATAGGCGGCTCTTAACATATAAGCCACATAGCGCTCAAAGTTATTGCCCATGCCAAAGTATGCTTTTCCAGCTTCGCCAGATTGCTTGAAGTACAAATAACTTGGATTTACCAAGCCCCCATTTTCATACTGATAGCCTACACCGTTAAAGTATTGATTTTGGCGGTCGATATAACGAACCTCCATTGATCCGAACACGTTAACTAAATGTTTATCGTTGAAGTTTTTATCAAAAACAAGGTCGTGTCTGAAATAGTAATTCGTTAAATTATCACCAGCTGTATTGTAAAAACCACCGGTTGGTAATATACTTGTTGGCAAACCTGTTGGGTTGGCCGAGTCGATATATAAGTACTGATTATCACCATCGCGGGTAGCATCACCACCCGATCTGAATGCCTGGGCCTGGTTCGATTGCTCTAACACATAACTTTGTCTCTCTGATTTAGAGAAACGATAAGCCGCGTTAATAGAGTAAGTCAGCGCCGGAATAATTTTATATTTAACCCCACCCTGTACTTTGATATCAAGCATTTGAAGCGTCGTATAATTATTTTCAAGCTCGTTCAAGATGTTAAATGGCGCATAATTTCTAATGAAATACTCATAATTGCCATTTTCATCATACGGAGTGATTAAACGGCTGGTATTTCTGGCATAGTTGTACGGGTTAACGTCAAACTCCCGGTAGTAGCTTCCATAAACCGGATCCGACTGCCTGTCTGAGTTGCCGCTCGGAGTTCTTTGGTTACGCACCGAGGCCGTAGTTAGCAATTCGAAGCTCAGCTTTTTACTCGGAGCAAAGTTCGCCCTGAAATTACCCGTAAAACGGTCAACATTGCTTCCGATAGTTTGGCCTTTATCATTTAGGTACGATGTAGAAGCATAGGTTTGAAATTTCTCGGTACCTGACGTTACACTTAATGAGTGCTCCTGTTTTAACGAATTTTTGTAAAGCACATCAAACCAATCGGTATTGGCATTGGCATATCGGTTTAAGAAATTAGAAACACTTGCTTTATCGTAGCGCAATGCAAACGTTTTAGTTGCAGGATCATAGTTATAAAGTTCATTGTACATTTTATAAAAGATACCGCCGTTTTGGCCGCTCGAAGAAGATGGAATTTGATAAGCACCTTTGTTGAAATATTCAACCAACACAGCCATTTGCTCATCAGAATTTAAAATGTCGGTGCCTTCATAAGTTGGCTTAGAATAGGTTGTAAAGTTTCCGGTATAGCTTATTCTTGGGTTGCCTTCTGTTTGTCTACCTTTTTTGGTTGTAACAACGATAACACCGTTCATTGCCCTTGCACCGTACATAGCTGTTGCCGCCGCATCTTTCAAAATGTTGAAGCTTTCGATGTCATCAGCGTTCAATCCGGCAACTGACGATC
Source organism: Pedobacter endophyticus (assembly GCF_015679185.1). Lineage (NCBI taxonomy): Bacteria > Pseudomonadati > Bacteroidota > Sphingobacteriia > Sphingobacteriales > Sphingobacteriaceae > Pedobacter > Pedobacter endophyticus. Next base: position 3,834,475 of record NZ_CP064939.1, on the reverse strand, counting down.
CAAGCAATGTGTTTGCATCACCACTTGAAAGGGCCTCATTTGAGATATTTACAACATCTTCCAAAATAATCCCATCCACTACCCAAAGCGGCTTGTTATCGCCCGATAGCGACGTTGCACCACGCACCCGAATTTTTGGTGCGGCACCGAAAGTACCTGATACGTTTTGTAGGGTAACACCCGCTACCTGGCCTTCAAGCATGCGGCTAATATCGGATACACCAAGTCTTTCAACATCAGAAACCTTTAACTGAGTAGCTGCACCCGTAAACAATTTTCTGTCTAACTGCTGATAACCGGTTGATACTACGTTTACTTCTTGTAGTTGCGCAGCATCTTCCTGTAAAGTGATGTTGATTACGTTTCTGCCATTAACCGTTACCTCCTGAGATTTGTAGCCAATAAAGCTAAAAACCAGGGTAGCCCCATCGTTAACAGTAATGCTATAATCGCCAGAGGTGTTAGTTGAGGCTACATTAGCGCCACCTTTTTCACGAATACTCACTCCTGGAAGCGGAGCGCCACTTTTATCTCTAACCTTTCCTGTTACACGCACAGCCGCGAAATATTCAACAACCTTGTCGATAATTGATTTTTCTCTCGGCTTGATTAAAATGGTTTTGTCCTCAATAACGTAGGTTAAATCATTTCCAGAGGTGATCTTTGCCATCACTTCCTCTACCGTTGCGTTGGTAAAGTTGGCATTGATTGTGGTGGTACTCTTAATTTTATTGGTTGATAACAAAACGTCGAAGCCAGATTGTTTTCTGATCTCTCTGAACATTTTCTCTAATGTTACATTTCTTTCCTTTAATGTAACTAATTGGCCAAATGAAGCAGCACTAACCTGCATCAGGGAAGCAAGCATTATGACCGTTATTAACTTCATCATTAATAGTAATTTAGGGATGTAGCCGCGAAGCGTACATAAAATTCTAATATAAATTTTGTACATTTAATAGTCTGTTTGTGCGAAGCGCAATAAAGTTTGGACGCCTAAAGCGTTTCGCAAGTATTCAAGAAATAATTGGTTTAATCGATCCGGTTTACGGAATAGCTAAACAGATAAAAAAGGGGGTGTTAGTAGCACTCCTTTTTTTTACATCTAACTTTTAATCGTCAGGATTTTTGTCGAGGTGCAGTCATAGTTTGTGTTGGTTGTTTAGGGTTATGATTTATTTAGTTAATTCTTTTTTTATAGATGAAGGTTAGTTATTTCTTCATCTTCGCTTGCTTAAGCTTTGTAGACAATTACTTTATTGCCTTTTATTTCAAAGCGTACTTCTCCGGTTTGTTCGAACTTTCTAAGTACCTTCGATATTTTCTCGAAACGGCTAACCGTTCCATAGTACATTACCTCTTTAGCTTCAGGGTCAACATACTCCACTTCAACGTTATACCACCTGGCCAGTTTTCTGAGAATACTTTCCTGTTTTTCGTTATTAAACATAAAATATCCATCTTTCCACGCCACCGCTTGTTCGGTATCTACGTCTCTAACCTGAAAATCGCCGTTGGTTAAAATAGCCTGCTGGCCCGGTTTAAGAATCTCACTATTCGATTTATCTAAATTTGCTACGCTTACGCTACCCTCCAACAAGGTTGTTCGGGTAACAGGATCGTCCAGATAGCTGCTGATATCGAAATGTGTTCCCAACACTTCAAGCTCTTGTCTGGCTGTTTTTATAATAAAGGGGCGCAATTTATCTTTAGCCACCTCAAAATAAGCTTCGCCAGTGAGTTCCACCTTACGATGCTTCGAAGTGCCAATATTTAAATGATATTTTATGCTCGATGCAGCATTGAGCCATACAACCGAACCATCTGGCAACCTCACCTCCCACTCACCTCCTTTTGGCGTTGATATGGTATTGGTTTGCGAATCGTCTATTGCCTGATTGGCCGACTCAACATTGTAAATCAATTGGCCATTCGCTTTTTTGGTTACCGAGATACCCGATTCCTGGATCACATCTCCTGCGGCAGCATCGGTTAAAGAAATTTTTCTCCCGTCGGCCAATGTAAGAAACGCCTTATTGCCTCCAGGGGCAACATCGGATGTAAAAACATGTTCTTTCTTTTTATTGGTAACAACAAGATAAGTAGCTAATGAAAATACGGTGAATAAAGCTGCTGCGGCCACCCATTTCATTCTCGATACAACCAACTTTAGGCGGTTTGGCTTAGGCTTGTCTATCGATAAAATTTGATCTAAAACAGTTTCCCATTTCGGGTAGGCAGAAAATGGAGCATCAACCTCTTGCGCCGCAATCATTTCGGCAATTTCTGCCGATACCAATGCCGCCTCAGTTTCTACCAAAAAATAAAGCTCCTGCTTCTCTTCTGGCGTAAGGGTTCCTGCGCTGAATTGGTTTAAAAGATAATTTAGGCGTTGCTCCATAAGGGTTCTGATACTAAGAAGCACGAAATTGAAAATAGGACTATCGCAAAAGTATTTTTTTTCATTTTATTTTAAAAAAGCCGAAAAATATTGGGAACATAAATAGAATACCGTGCTCCTCTAGTTGCAATCGTATAAATTTTAGCGAAGTAACGAGCGAATTTTTTACAGTATTTGGCGAAATCTTTAATACTTCGGCAATCTCGGGAATAGTTTTGCCATCATTTCGGCTCAACTGGTAAATTTTCTTCCTTTGAGTTGGTAACTTTTCAATTGCGGCGGAAACTATTCTGGTCACATCCCTCAAATTAATCTCGTCTACTGTATTATTATCGCTATCGGTATGGCTTGCGGCAAAGGATGTTGCCATCTTTTCTTGCTTCAACTTTTTACGCAAATGGCTTAACGCTTCGTTAGAAACGTACTTGTACAAATAGGCCTTTACATTGTCTACGCCGGCCAGCTTATCGCGATTTAGCCATACGCGTATAAACGCATCTTGAATAATTTCTTCAGCACTATCTTCCGATTTGGTAAACCGGGTGGCAAAAACCGACAAAACAGGGAGATACCTGAAAAACAAAACAGAAAAAGCTTTCTCGTTTCCCTCGATAATCTCATTCACTAACTCACGATCAGTCGCTGTATCTTTTTGCATCATATTCACATAAACATAGTTTTAACTAATGTTTTGGCCTAAACAGCAGGCCTATAACAATGGGATGAGGCGGCAGAGCTGAGTATTAGTTCGTTTTTGCTTCTCAAATCAAATATAATACTTACAAAGTCTAATTAAAACGAATTCAAAATAAAAGCCCGGCTTTTTGGGCCAGGCTTCGAAAATGCGCTTTAAATGTGAATTAATACTGATAGTAAGGTGAGATCATCAGATAAACAATAACCCCGGTAATCGCTACATAGAGCCACATTGGAAACGTGATTCGGGCAATTCTCCGGTGTCGATCAAAATTTTTGGCCAACGCCCTGACATAAGTGATCAGAACGAAAGGAATAATAATTACCGATAGACAAATGTGCGTAACGAGTATAAAAAAGTAAACGTATCTAATTACTCCTTCACCACCGAATTTCGTGGAATCTGATGTCATGTGGTAAGCAACATACATCGCCAAGAACGCCACCGATAAGGCAATGGCAAATTTCATCAGGTTTTCGTGAAGCTTTTGTTTGCCATTTTTTATGGCCCATACGGCCGTAACCAAAACAATTGCTGTTAATCCGTTAATTGTGGCATAAATTGGTGGTAAAAAGGAAAGCGGCTTTACATCGTAGCCTAGCTTTCTCAGGTTCACCCCAAATAACAGGGCCACAACCAAAGGAATGGCAACAGATAAGATCAAGATCCATTTATTATATTTTTTCTCTATTGAGTTGTTTTCCATGCTTTGTTTGGTTAATTGCCGAAATTGATCAATTGGTTAATCGTTGGTGCGCTGATTAATAAATTTTGCGCTTCTCCCCTCTGGGGAGGCTGTGTGAGGCTTATCGCCCATCTTTTATATTTCTCAGATACTCGGCAATAAGCACTTTTATTTCGTCTTCTAAGCGCTCCCTCGATTCTTGACGGTCGGCTTCGTAAATGCCTCTGATTCGGTGTAGATTATCGATCAACAATAGTTTATTGCTAAAAATGTAGTTGGCTTTTCCGTCTCGCTCGTCGGCAATTACATCGAGTAACAGCCCCTTTCTAATAAGTGGGTAGGTAGTGGCTGTGTCTCCTGATAACAAATCCCATTTGGATGGTAGCACCCGCAAACTATCAGCAAATCTTTCTAAGTCCGGCGCACTTTCAGGGCTCACCGCGATACTTACAAATTTAACCAGTGGCTTTTTCTCGTAACTATCAGAAAGTTGTTTAATGTACTTGTTGGCCTGTTGAGTAGTCATACCGGGATTGAACAGGTTCAGCACTACGAGCTTATTTTCGAACGATTTCCAGCTAAGGCTGTCTCCTTGTTGGTTTGCGAGTTTAAAATCGGGCACTACATGATAAATCGTATCGGGTATCTGCTTGCCTTTTACACTATGAAAGGTTTTTGCAACCACCTTCTCTCCATAAATGGGAAGGCTCTTGTAACGGTTTTTAGCAAACCGTGGCAATAAGTAAAAAAACAAAAATCCCGGTATAGCTAAAATGCTTACCAGGATTAATACTTTTTTAATCGGATTTCTTTTCATTAATGGCTAAACATATGCAGGTTTAACCAACCGCCTTCTATTAACATTAATACGATAAAGTAACCTATAAATATGAACGAAACGGTTAAGCAAAGCTGTAAGCCTAGCTTCTCGTATTTTAAGTGCATAAAATAGGCAACGATGTAAAATGCCTTTAATAAAGTTAAGATAATGTAGATGTAATTACCGATGTGCTGTGTCATTACACCTTTTGGAATAAGCACCAAAGCGATAATGAATTCAATTACGGTAATTAATAATAATATACCGAACACCTGCCAAATTTTACCTTTCGATAAACCTGCGTGCTCTCCGTGTTCGTGACCTTCGTTAGTATGTGAGTGATCTGACATAAAAATATTTTTATAGTGTGATAAATTAAACCAAATAGAAGAATGTAAATACGAACACCCATACTAAATCTACGAAGTGCCAGTATAGACCAACTTTCTCAACCATTAAATAGTGTCCTCTTTTTTCGAAGGTTCCGTTGATTGTCATAATCAAAATGATAATATTGATTACAACGCCACTAAATACGTGGAAACCGTGAAAACCAGTAATGGTAAAAAACAAGTTTGCGAACTGTTGAGCAGCAATTTCGGAAACAGGACCGTTAAAGAAATGCTTCAATTCTTCTGATGAAGGAATATGACCCCACCAGAAACCATCGTGGTGTAAGTGAGTCCATTCAATAGCCTGACAGCCCAGAAACATGAAACCACCGATAACGGTAGCAACCATCCAGCCGATAACTTCTTTTTTAGATCTTCTGTGGCCTGCTTCAACGGCTAATACCATTGTTACCGAGCTCATGATCAGGATGAAGGTCATGATACCTACGAAAACTAACGGTGCGCCATGTTCGGCAATACCCGGAATAGATTGGAAAACCTTATCTGGTGCTGGCCATGTCGTTTTAGAGAAACGCTGAGCCCCATAATAGATCAATAATGATGAAAAGGTAAAAGCATCTGACAGGAGGAAAAACCACATCATGATTTTACCATATTCTACCGACCACGGAGAACGACCACCATTCCATGGCCCGGTTTTAACTTGATCTAATTGTGATACTGTATTCATTTGGAAATAGTATAATAGTTTGTTAACAATTTTAACGGTTCAAAAGTAAAAAAACATACAGATATATCCATAATATATCTATAAAATGCCAAAAAATAGAGGCAATTTCCATTTTAAATTGGCTTTTGGCAGCAGGGATGTCCCTGTAGCTTCCAACAAGGGCATTTATAATCAGTCCTACCCCGGCGATAATGTGCAAAAGGTGGACTCCGGAAACAACGTAAATGAACGATATGGCTGCATTATTACCAACCAGCGTTGCGCCTGTACGCACCATGCTGCCCCATGCGCTAAACTGCATTACGCCAAACACAATGGCCAAAATAACGGTTAGCCACAACAGGTTTCGCTGTAAACTGAAGTTCAATTTTTTTAGTGCCCTCGAAGCGAGTAACAAGGTGATGCTGCTGGCAATAATAACCAGGCTGGAATAGATAAATGCATCTGGCAAAATCAACCCATGCCCTTTGCCCTTGGAGGCGGAGAACACCAGATAATAACTGGTAAAGCCCCCAAACATAATGGTAGATGATACCACAAACAACCAAACGATAAACTTTCGCGGTTTTGGATCAAATTTATCAGGAATATTTTCCATTGTAATAACCATAATTTATTTTGCAATAAAATTTAATAATAAGCCCAGTTGCACGGCTGGGATGTAGAAGAAAGAACAAAACATTACCTGCTTCGCCGCTTTCAAATCTCTGTTCATTAAGAGCTTAAGCGCCAGCCAACTAAAAATCAACCCGGCTATTAATGATAAGGCTCCGATGTAATAACCTCCAAAACCATAAATGGTTGGCAAAAGGCTTACCGGAATCAAAATTAAAGTACTCAAAAAAGTTAACAAAGCCGAGGTCTTATCTCTCTTTTTTGTTGGCAACAACCTAAATCCGGCTTTCTTATAATCATCATCAAGTACCCAGGCAATGGCCCAGAAGTGGGGAAATTGCCAAACGAACTGGATCAAGAACAATATTGCGGCAATGTAATAATCGATTTCGTGAAACATTTCGGCCTTCAAGCTTCCAAATGCGGCTAAATAACCAATAAGCGGTGGCAATGCGCCGGGTATTGCACCTACAAAAACCGCAATTGGCGATTTCCGCTTTAATGGCGTATAAGCAAAAGCATACAGCAAAATCGAAAAAACAGATAAAAGCCCTGTTTCGAGGTTCAGTTTACCGAGTAACCATGTCCCTAAGAAAGCCATAAATACGCCAAGGATTAATCCCTGTCCCGTAGTCATTCTACCAGCCGGCATTGGCCTGTCTTTGGTTCTGCTCATTAACTTATCCAGATCTTTTTCTATAATCTCATTAAAACAGTTCGCCGCCGCTGTAACCAGAAATCCGCCAGCGATTAAAATAAGCCAGTTGCCCCAGTCAATGGTTGGAATGTTTCCTCGTCCTACCTGCATTTTCTGTCCAATTAAAAAAGAAATGGAAGCAGAAAACACTACCGTAAACGATAATCTGAATTTGATGAGCTTAGAAAAATCTGAAAGTATATGTTTCAATTTCCTTAAATTATTGCTTGTAAGTCCTTGTTCTGTAAACCAGCAAGTACAAATAAAACTGTAAACTAAATAGCAGTGTCGAGAACAAAATATGAACTGCCTGCGCTGCGGGTGGAAATGCGATATAAGCCAAAGCAAAACCACTTAACAACTGAACGAGAAGCGTAATTAAAATGAAACGGGCCGTTAACAATGGTGCGGCTTTACCGCTAAATCGGTCGATGACCATTTTGTAAACTACTGCATTTGCAATGGTTACCAAAATCGCCATATCTCGATGGTAAGAGAAAATTGAACCGACTTTTGTAATCCAGGCTCCTCTATTCTCATAAGAAAACGACTTAGCTATCACATCAATAGCTTCTCTAACTTCAGTACCCAAAACAATTTGAACAATGCTGATCAAAACAGTAAACAACAAAAACCCCTTTAGCCACAATATGCGATACATAATTACCGATGGAGCTTTGTTTAACTGTTTGGCGTAATTATAAGTATAAATAGATATCGCCAAAATTACCAGCGCCAACAGCATGTGTACGGTTACCACCCATTGGGCCAAGTTTGTCGAAACTACTATCGAACCCAACCAGGCTTGATAGCCAACTACCAAAATATTCAAGATGCTCAATACAATTATCCGCTTTGCCGTCTTTCTGTACGTAAATGAATAAATTGCGGTGAGTGCCAAAAATATGCCAGCTAAAACGCCTGCCAACCTATTTATATACTCTACCCAGGTTTTGGCGGCATTAAACTCTTCCGGCAGGGTGATGCTTTTATCGTGCCTTATGCTATCGGCGAGCGCTACGTTCCCCATGCTTTCGAGATACTTTGCAAATTTCTCGTTCTTTTTCAATCTACCGGCAACATATTTTTCTTTGTAGTTTGCCGGAAGCTGAGAAACGTCGGTTGGCGGAATATACCGATCGAAACATTTAGGCCAATCGGGACACCCCATACCTGATCCGGTACTGCGCACAATACCACCAGCAAGTATAACCATCAACGTAACGATGATTGTTATAAAATTTATCCTAATGAAACGCTGCTCTGATCTGCTGACCATATCTTTTTAAGAGGAAAAGGGTATCCGGATAAGCAGAAACTTAATCAGATACCCCTTTTAAATTGTTTGTAAGACTTTTTACTAGCCTTTATTTTCTGTAATAGGATTGGCCAATTCCCAATCTTGTTGTATTTTTTCTGCCGCTTCATTTCCTTCAAAATCGTGAGGCAAGTTAGAGCTCATGGTTTCAGAGAAAGGAACAGTTTGAGGAATAAAATCTACATCATGTCCTGGTTTGCTATAATCATAAGGCCATCTGTAAACTGTAGGAATTTCTCCCGGCCAGTTTCCGTGCAAATGTTCTACTGGAGCAGTCCACTCTAAAGTATTCGCTTCCCAAGGATTTTGAGGTGCTACTTTACCTTTAAATATTGAGTAGAAGAAGTTAAACAAGAACGCTACCTGTGCCAAAGCTGCAAAAATTGCTGCCCAGGTTACAAATACGTTAACGGTTAACCATTTCTTCATAAACTCAAACTCGGTAAATGAATAGTAACGACGAGGTACGCCATCTAAACCTAAAAAGTGAAGGGGAAAGAATACGAGGTAGGCTGCGATGAATGTTAACCAGAAGTGTAAATATCCTAATTTAGCGTTCATCATTCTACCGAACATTTTAGGGAACCAGTGATAAACACCTGCAAGCATACCGAAGATCGCCGCCGAACCCATTACCAGGTGAAAGTGAGCTACTACGAAATAAGTATCGTGCAAGTTGATATCTAACGATGCGTTACCTAAGAAGATACCGGTTAAACCACCTGAGATGAAGAATGAAACTAAACCGATGGCGAACAACATTGCCGGAGTGAAACGGATGTTACCTCTCCATAATGTAGCCAGATAGTTGAATGTTTTTACTGCGGATGGAACTGCAATAATCAAGGTTGTGATCATAAACACACCACCTAATAACGGGTTCATACCGGTTACAAACATGTGGTGACCCCACACGATGAATGATAATACGGTGATACCGATTAATGAGTAAACCATTGCGTGGTAACCGAAGATCGGTTTACGTGAGTTTACAGAAATTACCTCTGATGAAATACCTAACGCTGGCATAATTACGATATATACCTCTGGGTGACCCAAGAACCAGAACAAGTGTTGCCATAAAATTGGCGAACCACCTTCGTTTGGTAAAATGTCGGTTCCCATTACGATATCAGACAAGTAAAAACTTGTTCCTGCGCTACGGTCGAAGATCATCAATACAACGCCTGCAACTAATACAGGGAAAGATAAGATACCCAAAATAGCGGTTAAAAAGAAAGCCCAAATAGGTAAAGGCATTTTCCAAAGATCCATACCTTTGGTACGCATGTTTAAGATTGTACTCACGTAGTTGATACCACCCATTAATGATGATGCAACGAAGAGTACCATACTCACCAACCACAAGGTCATCCCTAAGCCTGAACCTGGTATTGCCTTGGCAACAATAGATAGCGGTGGATAAACTGTCCAACCACCTGATGCCGGGCCTGTTTGGATAAAGAATGAAGACATCATGATTACGCAGGCCATAAAGAAGAACCAGTACGAAAGCATGTTTAAGAATGGCGAGGCCATATCTCGTGCTCCAATCTGCAATGGAATTAATAAGTTACTAAAGGTACCGCTCAACCCGGCTGTAAGTACAAAGAATACCATGATGGTACCGTGAATGGTAACCAGGGCCAGGTAAAACTCTGGCTTGATTCGACCGCCTTCTGCCCATTTTCCTAAAAATGTTTCTAAGAAAGGGAAGGCTTGATCTGGCCAGGCCAATTGAATACGGAATAAAATTGATAAAACCATCGCGATTACGGCCATAATAATACCAGTAATCAAAAATTGCTTGGCAATCATTTTATGATCCATGCTGAAGATATACTTCGAAATCAACGTCTCCTTATGGTGTCCGTGATCAGCGTGGTCGTGCGTGTGTTCGTCGTGTAATGCTATTGTTGACATAATTCTTTTCGCTCCTGCTTAATATTATTTATTTAAAGCCATTTGGTTAGTTGAAACAGCTGCCGAATCGGTTGCTGTTGAATCTGCTTCCACTTTAGCTGGTGCAGGTGCCACTGGCAAGTTGAACGCTTTTCTCAAATCATCGTTCAAGTAAGTTTTTTGCTCTGCAATCCAGGTTTTGTAGTCGGCCTCAGAAACTACACGTACAACTTTTTGCATGTTGTAGTGACCCGATCCGCAGATTTTTGCGCAGAAGAATAAATACTTAAAGTTCGGATCGTTTGTTTCCTGCTGCATCTCCGCAGTAGTTTTGGTTGGCGTAAATTCGAAAATGGTTCTCATACCCGGCACGGTGTTCAACTGAACCCTGAAGTGCGGCATATAGAAACTGTGAATAACATCTTTACTAGTTAAGATCAACTTAACGGGTTTGTTAACCGGAATAACCATTTCATCGGCCATTTCATCATCGCGTGAGTTGATGTCTTTAAAATCGATACCCAATGGATTCGAAGCTGTTGTCAGTTTGTAGTTTTTGTTTCCTACAATACCATCTGCTCCGGGGTAGCGGATAGACCATTTAAATTGCTCTGAAGTAACCTCAATTTGCAATGGCTTGTGGTTTGGATCTTCTACTTTAAAGAAAATTGATCTCCAGGTTAAGAAACCCATCAAAACCAACACGGTTAATACCAAAGCTGGAATAATAGTCCAGATTTTTTCGATGGTATTGTTATGTGGGTAATAATATGCCTTTCTCTTTGCAGAGTATTTGTAGATATAAGAAAATCCAAATAACAGGATGTGTGTTACAACGAAAACGATCGTGGTAATGATCAACGTTAGGTTGAACATTTGGTCAATCTTTTCACCATGTATCGAAGCGGCATCTGGTAACAGCATTGCGCCGTGTACCGTATACTCCCAATACACACCATACAAACCAACAATTAGGAATAATGCAAATAAACTGGCATGTATTCCATTCCAATTAATACCTACAGGTTTTCCTTGTGCTTCGCGGCTCAACTCATATACCTTAATTGCTTTACCAATTACGGCAATGAACAAACATACGGCTAAGAAGACCAGTACATAAAAAATGACTGATTTATAAACCTCACCCATATCAACTTTCGAAACCGCTGCAGCTCCTGCTGCCTCTTGCGCAAATGCACTGGTGTTTGCAAAAACAGTAAGTAGCACTGCTAAAGCTGCGGTCGTTTTATTCGTGATAAACTTTCTTAAACTCATTTTCTTAAAAGTAGTACGCTGTACTGCTAATTGTAATAATAAAATAAATATTTGCCCTTATAAAATCTCCAACTTAAAGTTGATGATGCAAACTTTCTTGTAATAACGGGTGATTTTTTGCGATCAACGGTTTTTTGCTCAAGGCAGATAAGACTGTAAAGGTAAACAATCCTACGAAACCTAGCGCGGTACCGATCTCAACAATTCCAAAACCATTATGTCCTTCAACAGTTCCCGGCATAATCATTTGGTAATAATCTACCCAGTGACCCAATAACACAACGATAGAAACAAATAACAATTTTGCGTCGGTTCTTTTGTTGTCTCTGTCCATTAACAATAATACAGGTGCTAAGAAGTTCATTGCAAGGTTTAAGAAAAACCAAAACTTGTAATATTCAAAGCGTTTGTAGAAATATACCGTTTCCTCTGGCATGTTGGCATAGTAGATTAACAAAAATTGCGCAAACCATACATAAGTCCAAAAGATAGAGAACCCAAATATAAACTGACCAAGGTTATGCAAGTGACTGTTGTTTACCCATTGCATGTAACCTCCTCTTCTTAAAAGAATAAGAATTACCGCAATAATTGCCAACGAACTTACCCACATGGCGGCAAAGTTATACCAACCAAACATGGTTGAGAACCAGTGCGCCTCTAACGACATGATGGTATCGAACGCAAATACCGGCGTAGTAAAGCCGTATATTACGAGGAAGATACAGGCATTTTTGAAGCTTTTTCTGTAAGAGTTTAATCCTCCGGCCAAATCTTCATTGTATGAATATTTTACAAATAGAATTGAAAAGATACTATAAACACCCAGGAAAAGCACCTGGCGACCTAAAAAGAAAGGTACATTTAAAAATACAGATTTACCAGCGATGATAGCGTCGTAATTCGGGCTACTTTCGTCAGTTAAACCTGGCGCATGCCAGTGGTGGTACAGGTTACCGCTAAATAAACCGGCGGCAACGATAACAAAAAGTACAACTGAAGCAATCGGCAATGTTTTGGCCATAGCTTGTGGTACGCGTAAAATTGAAGCAGACCAACCCGCTTGTGCTACATATTGAACAGCAAGGAAAAATGTACCCGACATACAAACGCATGCAAAGTAATAGCCCATAAGCAACAGGTTAGCAAAAGTACGCTCGTGCATGATTTTATCGCCAGCGAAGAAACCGAAAAACACAGCTGCAACACCGATAACGATACCAACAATGCTTAAGGTTTTTACTTTACCTGTAAACTCAAATTGTTCACTAAAATTAATATTGTGAGTTCCCATTTATTTCTACTTTACTATTGTCCTTTTTGTAATTGTTGAACATACATCACCACTTTCCAACGATCTGTTGGGCTGATTTGTGAAGCATGCGACCCCATGTTATTTACACCATAAGTGATGGTATGATAAATTTTACCTGCAGTAAGATCGACCATGTTACCTCCTCTTGATGACGAACCCTCGTGATAGGAAGGAACACCACTAAATTTCTCAATCTTAACCAGGTGGCCTTGACCATCACCTTTTTCGCCATGACATGGGCTACAGAAAACATCAAATAACTGTTTTCCTTCGGCAAGGTTTACGGTATCAACCGGCAATGGGTTAACCATACTTACGCCTGCTGCCTCATATCCTTCTTTGGTATTAGGATATTCATCATACTCGTTAAAACCAACTGGTTTGGTATGTGCTGGTGGCAATTGGGCTGCATGCCCTCTAAAACTAGGCACGCTTGCGGTATCTACTGGTTGATCCGGGTTTAAAGCAATCGGATCATACATATTTCTGGCATATTCTAGGCCAGTACTGCGCTTATCTTTACAAGCAGATAAACTAGCTGCAAAAGCAATAGCTAAAAACGCAGTATAAACAAATTTATTCTTATTCATAGCTAATGTACTTCCTTTCATTATACTTTACTTCTAAAGCACCGGCATCTTTTAACAAACCATCAATTTCTGTGTGCGCTGCGTTGTCGTTTGCATCAATTGCGATTACAAAACGATCGTCGGTTGCACGAAGATCCATTACTCTTGGAGCTCTTCCTGGAAATAAGTGCGTTGAGGCGTAATAAGTTAATACCATACCGAAAGCACAAAAGAGTACAGTAAGCTCGAACATTATCGGAATAAAATCCGGCAATGCAAATGATGGCTTACCACCAATGTTTACTCTCCAATCGATTACTGCGCAAAAATAAATTAATGCAAAAGCTGCGCAGGTTCCGGTAATACCGAAGCAAAATGCTGCGATATCGATCCTCGATCTTTTAATTCCTAATTTAGCTTCTATTCCGTGTATAGGCATTGGGGTATATACATCATAAATACTGATGTTATTTTCCTGAAGCTTTTCGATGCCATGCATCATTTCGTCAGGATCTCCAAAGCTGCCTAAAATATATTTGATATCACTCATTGTTATATTTTTGCGTAATCTTCTTGTTTAACACTATCAAATTTCTCTAAAGATTCTATGTATTCAGCTACATATTCTTTATTCTCATGTCCTTCCTTAATCTGCTTCATCTTAGCTTGCTCACTTGCAGATTTCAATAATAATTTAACCTCTGCAATTGCAATTGATGGCAATACTCTTAAGAATAATAAGAATAAGGTAAAGAACAAGCCAATTGAACCAACGAATACACTGATATCAACCCAGGTTGGATAAAACATTGCCCAACTTGAAGGGATATAATCGCGGTGTAATGAAGTAACGATAATTACGAAACGCTCAAACCACATACCTACGTTTACTACGATTGATAAAATCCAGGTAGCTTTGATGCTTAAACGGATTTTTTTGAACCATAGCAATTGCGGAGAGATTACGTTACAGGTCATCATCATCCAGTACGACCACCAGTATGGACCGGTTGAACGGTTTATAAATGCGTATTGCTCGTATTCTGAACCTGAGTACCAAGCGATGAAAAATTCTGTTAAGTAGGCTACACCTACAATTGATCCTGTTAAGATGATGATTTTGTTCATCGACTCAATGTGGAACATGGTGATGTAGTTTTCAAGACCTAATACTTTACGTGCTACCAATAATAAGGTTAACACCATCGCGAAGCCTGAGAAAATCGCCCCGGCCACAAAGTATGGAGGAAAGATTGTAGTGTGCCATCCTGGAATTACCGATGTTGCAAAGTCCATTGATACAATGGTGTGTACCGAAAGTACAAGTGGTGTTGATATACCTGCAAGGATTAAGGACACGGCCTCAAAACGTTGCCAGGTTTTAACGCTTCCACTCCATCCGAAAGAGAAGATCGAATAAATTTTTCTGCGCATTCCTGTAGCACGATCGCGGATGGTTGCAATATCTGGCAATAAACCTGTGTACCAAAACAATAACGATACAGAAAAGTAAGTTGAGATTGCAAACATATCCCATACCAATGGAGAGTTAAAGTTTACCCAAAGTGAACCGAACTGGTTTGGTAAAGGTAAAACCCAATAAGCTAACCAGGGGCGGCCCATGTGCGATACTACATATGTTGCGGCACAGATAACGGCGAAAATCGTCATCGCCTCTGCCGAACGGTTAATGGAGTTACGCCAGTTTTGACGGAAGAGTAAAAGTACTGCTGAGATTAGTGTTCCAGCGTGACCAATACCTACCCACCATACGAAACCGGTGATATCCCAAGCCCAACCAACTGTTTTATTTAATCCCCATGCACCGATACCTGTCCAAAAGGTATAGCTTACCGCTACCACCCAAAGTAAAGCACCTAATGAGGCTACGATGAAACCAATCCACCAAGCTTTATTCGGCTTGTTCTCTACCGGCATTAAAATATCGTCCGTAATTTTTGCATACGTGATATTATCGCCGGTAATTAATGGTTCTCTAAGTATTGATTCGTTATGTCCTGACATAATTTGTATTTTCTTTATACTAAAGCTTACGCTTGTACTGTTGTATCTGTGTTTCTAATTTTTGTCATGTAGCCGATGCCCGGTTTTACATTGATTTCTTCTAATACGTAGTAGATACGATCTGAACGTAATGCTTTCGAAACCTCTGAATTAGGATCGTTTCCGTCACCAAATATGATTGCATTTGCTGAACAAGCTTCTTGACAGGCCATTTTGATATCGCCATCTCTTAATGGGCGTTTCTCTATCTTGGCTTGCAACTTGCCTCCCTGGATACGTTGAATACACATCGAGCATTTTTCCATTACACCACGTGAACGTGTGGTAACATCAGGGTTTAGAACCAGTTGGGTAAACTCGTTATTTAGGTAGTTATCGAAACGCGAATCGTTCCAGTAGTTAAACCAGTTGAAGCGACGAACTTTATATGGACAGTTGTTTGCACAGTAACGTGTACCTACGCAACGGTTGTAAGCCATGTGGTTTAAACCATCGCTTGAGTGTACTGTTGCCAATACCGGACAAACCGTTTCGCAAGGTGCGTGATCACAATGCTGACATAACATTGGCTGGTGAACCACTGAAACGTGATCTAAATCTTCTAATTTAGCAATCTCCTTTTCCTTGGTTACATCACCATCTTTAGTTTCGTAGCTGTAATAACGATCGATACGGATCCAGTGCATTTCACGACGACGGCGAACCTCATCGCGGCCTACAACCGGAATGTTATTTTCTACGTTACAGGCAACAATACAAGAACCGCAACCGGTACAAGCATTCAAATCGATGGCCATTACCCAGTTGTTACCTGGTTTTTCCCATTGATCCCAAAGATCGTAATCTTTATGTTCGCCTTTTTCGTTACCTGCCGAAGCATCTTTTAGAAATTCTTTAAAAGTAGCCTCTTTAATTACCGCACGTCCTTCGAAAGAGTGGTGAGTTTGTGTTTGCGCCAATTCGTAATAACCGCCTGTTGGGGTAATGGTTACGTTGGTGGCATATTGCATGGTTCCATTTACGAAAGAAATGAAAGGGAATGCATTTTTACCTACATCGTTACCTGCCTTGCCCACTTTTGTACGGCCGTAACCTAAAGCGATTGAGGCAGTACCTTGTGCCTGACCTGGCTGAATCAATACGGGAAGATCAACCGAATATCCGTTGGCTCCTTTAACGGTAACCACATCAAATTCTTTAACTTTTAATTTCTCGGCTGTTTTAGGCGCCAGGGCAACGTAGTTATCCCAGGTTACTTTAGAAACAGGATCTGGCAATTCTTGTAAGAACGCGTTATTGGCATTTTTACCATCACGCATCGGAACATTTTCGTAAACCTGAAGTTCCATTTGGTCGCCACCTTTGGCTAAGGCTTTGCTGCTGTTTACCACTGATGTGGCAACTGCTGCCAACGATAAAGTGAAAGCATAAGCAGTAGCTGGTTTTGGAGCTACCCTTACCACACCCTTATCAAGCACATCGCTCCATTTTAAGCCTAATGCAGGTAACATTTTGGTTTCCCAATTGCTACGAACAAACTGATAATATTCTTTAACCGGAGCATCGGCCCAGGTTAATAAGCTTTCTTCGGCCTGACGGCTGTTGAAAACAGGATTAATAGTTGGTTGTACAATTGAATAATATCCTTCGTAAGCATTTGCATCGCCCCACGACTCTAGATAGTTGTGGTTAATGGCAACAGCATCGCAAAGTGAAGCAGTTTCATCGGCACGATCTGCAAAAGAGATCTTCGCAGGAACTTTTGCCAAAGCATCGGTAAATGCTTTACTGTTCATGAAATCGTAAACCGGATTACTGTTTAAGAACAAAACAGCACCTACTTCGCCACGATTCATTTCTGCAACTAAGCCATTAAACTCAGCATCGTTACCTGCAAATAAGTAACAAGGATTATCTAAATCGATTGTAGTACCATAGCTACCGATAGCTGCGTTGATGGCATTTACCAAAATTTGGGTAGATACATCGTTTGAGCCACAAACTACAAGCGCTTTGCCTTTGTTTTGTGTTAACTCTGCTGCTGCCAGCTTAATTACCTTGCTAGCGGTGGCGTTGTTACCTAAGGTTCCGCCAGGTAACGACTGACCTGTAATTGCATTGTATAATGCGATTAATGCCGGGCCTTGTTCTGAAAGTTTAATTGGAATGCGTGTATCGGCATTTGTACCGGTTAAGCTCATTCCGCTTTCAAACTGAATGTGGCGGCTCATTTTTTTGCCTTCTAACGCTTTGTTATTACGGTTAGAGGCATATTGTGCTGTATATTCTTCGCAATTGATCCAAGTGCCTAAGAAATCGGCACCGAAGCTCACGATTAAATCGGCTTTATTGAAGTTGTATTTTGGTAAAACGGCCTTACCAAAGCTATTTTGGTTTGCCTGAATAATACCTGTATAAGATACGGCATCGTACTGAACCAGTTTTGTAGCGGGATATTTTGCAATAAACTGCGCTAATACTGCGTTTGTAGATGGACTGTTAACGGTAGAAGCTACAATGCGGATTTTTTTACCGCCTGCCTGAGCCTTTGCCAATTCGCCTTTTGCAAAGCTATCGATTTTTGCCCAGGTGGTTTCTTCACCTTTAAGTACCGGTGCTTTCAGCTTAGATACATCATAAAGATCTAAAACAGAAGCCTGCGCCCGTGCATCGGTACCCGAGTTAAATTCGCCCGCATTTGGATTTGGTTCGATTTTAATGGGACGGCCCTCTCTCGTTTTAACTAAAATACTCTGGCCGTTAAAGCTCGAAGTATAATAGTTGGGAATACCTGGTGTAACCTCTTCAGGTTTTACCAGGTAAGGAATAGATTTATGAATCGGGGCTGTTTGACATGCTGCCAAAGTAACCGCACCCAAACCAAAGCCTAGCGCCTTTAAAAAGTCGCGGCGTGGGGTAACGGTACTTAACCCTGCTTCATTTAAAACATCTTCTATTGGAAGTGGCTCGGCAAATTCGTTTTTGTTATTCTTAACAAAATCGGGTGTATTGTTATACTCCTCTAAGCCTTTCCAGTATTTTTTGTTGCTTTCCATTTAAGCTATATTACTGTTTATTCGAACGTTCTTACTAAACTCTACTCTATTAATAGTGGCATTTACCACACTCTAAACCACCCAATAACGCTGGGGTAATTTTCTCGCCTTTTTTGATTTTCTCATGCGCCGCAATAACCTTGGTGTAAAACGCATTGTTTTTCTGGCCAGAAATATCTGTTTCCTTGTGGCAGTTGATACACCATTTCATGGTTAGCGGAGAGTATTGATAAATCTCTTCCATTGTATTAACCGGACCGTGACAAGCAAAACATACAGGCTCGTTTGGTTGTAATCCTTTTGCCTTACGAATGGCTTCTTCGCCCACCACTACGTGTTGAGAGTGGTTAAAGTAAGCAAAATCAGGAAGGTTGTGTACACGTACCCACTCCATTGGTTTAGACTTGCTTTCGTCGTAGGTTTGAGTTTCAGGATCGTAACCCAAAGCATTGTAGATTTTTTTGATCTCAGGAGAAATTTCACCATCATAATTGTCTCTCGCCTGAACCGCTTTATGGCAGTTCATACAAACGTTTAATGATGGAATTGTAGCATTTTTCGATTTGAATGCTCCGTTATGGCAATACTGGCAATCGATTTGATTGGTACCTGCGTGCAACTCGTGTGAGAATTTAATTGGTTGAACTGGTTGATAACCTGTATGAACACCGGTGTTCCACATGCCCATCCAGCCCCACGAGCCCAGTGCAATAATCAAGCACAAAATAAAGAACATTACAAACTTTTTGTTCTTGAACATTTTACGAACGCCCACATTTAATGGAACATCCTCTTCGATCTCAATGCCTTGTTTTTGAAGGATCAAACGCTCTAATAATTTAGAAGCACGACCTAAAATAACTAAAATTACAATAGCAATTAAAACAATAGCAACGATACCAACAATTGACAAGCCTGAAGTTCCACTTTCTTTAGCAGCTGAACTAGTAGCAATACCGTCTTTAGGTTTAGGTTCGCCTTGTTGAATGTAAGCTAAAATGTCTTTTACTTTTTCTTCGTCCAACTCTGGGAATGAAGTCATGGCTACTTTACCGTTCTCATTAAAAAGCTTAACAGCAGCAGGATCACCTGAAGCGATCAAGCCTTGAGAATTCGGAATCCATTTTAATAGGAATGCTTCTGGGTGGCGATCGGTAACACCAGTTAAAGCCGGACCAACCATTTTTTGGTCTAACGCATGGCACGATGTACATTTTGCTTTGAAAAGTGTTCTTCCGTTCGCAGCATCTTGCGCATTAACGGTAGAAACCGCTATTACGGAAATGGCTGAAAACACGAATAACGACTTCCAAACGTTTTTTAAAATCATCGAGATATCTCTCATAATGAACACTTTATACTTATTTAATTTAATTTTTGTTGTGAAATTGATGATTAAACCAAGGTAGCCCCATCAAAACTTGAACAAAAGTATAACTTATTAATAAATCCCATGACAAAATAGTGACTTGAAATACAATTTATAATCATTCTAAACAAATGGCGTTTTGAGGCTATCAGCCAATAAAAATGCCCATTCTTGAGCTTTATCTTGAACGGGCATTATTGAACCGATTTGGTTTTATCTTATTTAATTGTTATTGTTTTAATATCCACGCAAACATTAGCGGCGCCACAATTGTTGCATCGCTTTCAACTATAAATTTAGGAGTATGAATATCGAGTTTGCCCCATGTAATTTTCTCGTTTGGCACGGCTCCTGAGTAAGATCCGTAAGAGGTTGTTGAATCTGAAATCTGGCAAAAGTAGCTCCAGAAAGGAATATTCTCCATTTCCATATCCTGATAGAGCATTGGTACCACGCAAATCGGAAAATCGCCGGCAATACCGCCACCAATCTGAAAGAAACCAATTCCTTTACCATCGCTATTTGCAATGTACCAATCGGCCAACCAACCCATGTATTCTATACCACTTTTCATGGTAGATGCCTTTAACTCTTGCTTCATTACATACGACGCAAAGATGTTACCCATGGTCGAATCTTCCCATCCGGGTACTACAATCGGCAAATTTTTCTCGGCAGCAGCCAGCATCCACGAATTTTTAGGATCGATTTCATAATATTGTTCCAAATCGCCACTCAATAGCATTTTGTACATATATTCATGCGGAAAATAGCGCTCTCCGGCCTCATCGGCATCTTTCCAAATTTTATGTATGTGTTTTTGTAAACGACGGAAGGCTTCTTCTTCAGGAATACAGGTATCGGTAACACGGTTGTAGTGGTTCTCTAGCAGATCCCACTCGTCTTGTGGGCTTAAATCGCGGTAATTGGGTACGCGTTTATAATGTGAGTGTGCTACCAGGTTCATAATATCTTCTTCAAGGTTTGCCCCTGTACATGATATAATCGCCACCTTGTCTTGACGAATCATCTCGGCAAGCGAAATTCCCAATTCAGCGGTACTCATTGCGCCGGCAAGCGTAATCATCATTTTACCACCCTCATCTAAATGCGTTTCGTAGCCTTTAGCCGCATCCATCATCGCCGCAGCATTAAAATGGAGGTAATTACGCTCCATAAACTGAGATATTGGTCCTCTAGTATTGCTCATTTCGTTTTGTTATGTATTGTTTGGTGCAAAAATAGGCATTTCGCCCGAAAGGATAAAATTGGTTTATTGGTCTATAGTCTTTAGTCAAAAGTCCATAGTCTTGAGTCGATAATCTATAACCAATTCAAACCGTTCAACAATTAGCCTTTAGTTAACAGTCCATAGTCTTTAGTCCATAGTCCATAATTGATAGTCAGTGACTATTGACGAATTCAAACAGTTAAGTCAATTCAATCAATTAACCAATCTATTACTAAATTTCCTTTTCTTTGCGGCGATGAAAAAATTTTACCTGATCGTTTTTCTTGGTTTAATTACTGGGAATTCGTTTGCTCAAATGAAACTGATTAAAAAACTGCTTTCGAATGAAAAAGATACCTTGCGCAAGGCGAGTTTTTTACCCATCCCCTCTTTTGGTTATGCTCAGGAAACCGGTTTTCAGTTTGGCGTTGGAGCGATTGTAGGCTTTTACGCCGACCGGTTAGATACCACCAACCGGCCTTCATCGTTAACGCTGAATTTGAATTATTCTACCAAGAAAGCTTATAATATGAGTAGCCTGATCGATATTTGGGGCAAAGGCAACAAGCTACATTATATAGGAGAACTCCGTTTTAAGCGGATGCCGTTCAACTTTTATGGCGTGGGTAACAGTACTCAGCAAGCAAATAGCGACAAACTCATTCAACAACAAATTAAAGTGCTTTTACAAGCCGAGAAGCAGTTGTTACCGAAAGCTTATACGGGCGTTTCTTTAGGTTTTGAAAATTATGAGTATAAGGATTTGGTGCCTGATGGCATTTTTAATAATTATAGCAACAAATCCGGCAGCGTAGCGTATATTGGTGTGTCACAGGCTTACGATACAAGGAATAATAATAACTACACTACGCAGGGTTTCTTCATCAGGGGAACTTATCAGTACGCACCAAATATTTCTTCGCAGGGCGATTTTACGGGAAGTCAGATTAAACTCGATGTTCGAAATTTCTGGCGATTAAGTAACAGCTTTGCCGTTGGGGTTCAGGGGCTGTACAATACCATTCAGGGTAAAAACACGCCTGTTTACTTACTGCAACAAATGGGTAACGATGAAATGATGCGTGGTTATTACAATGGTCGTTTTAGAGATGAAAGTTTATTGGTATTTCAGGGAGAGTTGCGTTATCGCTACAATAGTCGCTTCGGCGCCACCCTTTTTGGTGGAACGGCTACGGTGTGGGGCATCGACGATTTTGCTGTAAACCAATTTAAACCGAATTACGGTGCTGGTTTAAGGTATTTCTTCGATCCGGAAAAAGGCATCAGCGTGCGGCTAGATTATGGCATTGGCGAAAAAAGAGCCAACGAAAAACGCCAGAGTGGTTTTTATATTAGTATTGCGGAGGCTTTTTAGGGTTATTTAGTTTAATAGTCATCGGATGGATATTGGCTACATGCTTATATTCATCCGATGAATAAACAAATTAAATTGCTAATAATTCCGTCAGTTGAAACTGACGGCAACGAATTCAAGAGCTATGGAATGAATAGCAAGGTTGTTCGAGGTTAAAGACGGCGGTAGTCGTCCTGAGATCAGTTTTGGGAACAGTCAATTGATTTTAAGACGATTTGATTAAATAAGTCATCCGATGAATATAGGCGATATGCAGATATTTATCGCATGACTTGATAAAACAAAAGGCAACTCAGTCAGTGCTAATTGACTTAAGAACAATGACGATTTGCTCCTTTAAATCGGGAAAATCATTTTTTGCAATTTCCCAGGTTAGTTGCAAATCGACGCCAAAATATTCATGAATTGAAATATTTCTAAATGCCGTTATCGGCTTCCATGGAATTAGAGGGAATCTGGTTTTTAATTCTTCGGTAATCGCATTACAAGCCTCACCTATAATCTCTATCTGTTTAAGTGTGGCAAACCGTTTTTCAGAATTTTCCAAAAATTGTTCGAAGCTAACACCCTCTAGGTAACTCTCAGTTTCACAAATTGCGTCAAGAATGTGTTGCAATCTAACCCGATCTCCTAAACTACCTTTCATAAATAAGCACCTTGTCTTTGTCTACGAAAGGTTTCACATATTTAGATATACCAGCATAACTTACCACGTCTACTTTCTTTTTTAGTAAGCTTCCAAGTTCTTCACTGTAAGTAAAAAACTGCATACCTATATTCTTCGTGTAATCCAGTTCAACCAAAATGTCCACGTCGCTATATTCCTCCGCTTCATTTCGAGAATATGAACCAAACAAGTAGGCCTTTTTCACCGGGCGGGTGGAGAAAAACTGTCTTATCTTGTCGATATTCTGCGATGAAAGTGTCATTATACAAATATAACTGATTATATAAATATAACTTATCATAAAAGTGTATTTGATTATATAAATATAACTTACTCTTAAACATATAGTCAACTTAGTATATGTCTATCGGTCAAACTTAATGAAGGATTGCTAAAATAAGTGCGTCAGTTGAAACTGACGGCTACGAACTCAATAGCTATGGAATGAATAGCAAGGTTGTTCGAGGTTAAAGACGGCGGTAGTCGTCCTGAGATCAGTTTTGAGAACAGTCAATTGATTTTAAGACGATTTGATTAAATAAGTCATCCGATGAATATTTGCATGGTGCAGATATTCATAGGATGACTTCGAATCGGTCGATATGACGATAAGAGTCAAAGCACTGACTTTAAGCTCCAACTTTGATAGATAGATGCCTTTACTGCGTTACTACATACGCCGAAACGACATAGTAACTCTTTGTTTCAAGCAATCGAGCTTCGGGAATGGTTACTTTAATGCTATGCTCACCAGCTTTTAGCGGGCCTAAATTTATTATTCTTGTAGGTACAGGCGCACCGGGGCACCAACTGCGGCGTTCTTTTGCGATGTTGCCAAAGTAGATTCCGTTTGGCTGGGTATTGTATATTTCATAAGGGGCACAATTTTGGCTCATTTCTAAGCGGCTATGCTCCTCCCCATCAAGGTAAACAACATGCTCCCGCCAATTGTATTCTTCTCCCCCCTCTCCAGCGCCATGCCCCGAAGATATGACATACAACTTTGCCGATTCTACATCTTTTTTAAGGGTGAAAGTCGCTGCCTTTGCATTATAACCGGCAATAGTATCTTCGCCATTCATGGTGTAGTTGCAAAATAGCGAATACAGGTTATTACTTTCCTGGCTGCTGCCTTTTTCGGTAATTAAATCAACCGAAACAGTAAAGGTTAACAGCGATCCATTGCAACCAATCACCTCCTTTTGCCCCGCACCCGTTGTTCCGAACACTTCGCTCATTATCCAGATGTCGCTGTTTTTGTCTTTAAATAAGGGTGCGAGCTGATCTATTTCAGCAATGTACGGGATGTTGTCCGGTTCGCGTGTCCTATACATGAAAGGGGTCATAATGCGCAGCAGTTCATACTGCTCGCTTCCCTTATCATCAAACGATTTTCCCTTTGGAGTTTTGTAAAGGGCAACACTTCCAATTCGGTCATAATTATCGCAACCTGCCTTTACAGCGACTTTTACCGTTAACTTATTGCCTACTGCTTGTTTCTCCTGATCGGTGAGTTTGCGCAGGTATTTTGTATTACTGAGACGGATCAACCCTTCTGCCACAGGTTTGTCAATGGGTTTCGCATAGCCATCATAAAAATCAACGGCATTGAGTATTTTTATCGTGTTCCCACCGTTACCTTGCGCAGCACAAAATGCCAAATTGAAAAACCCGGCAGCAAAAAGGAGGAGGTATTTTTTTATAGAAATCATGAATAGGTTTTTATCTAATTGGGCTTCGTTTTTTTATCAGCAATGGCCTTGATAATGTCATTGGCTTCTTCTGCTTGCTTTTGCTCAGCGGGCAGACTGTCGAAATATTGCTGTGCTTTTTTGAGGTCGAAAGACGAACCATTTGCACGCAAATACATCAAAATAGCTTCTGGAGCGTAAGGTTTAGTGATATTCTGGTCTAAAAACGAAGTTAACAAATTCATTTTCGCATTCCTTACCGAATCAATTTCTCTGTCAACGGCCTTCATTTTTAGAGAGTCATTTTCTTTAACACGTCTTTTTTTCCATCCAAGTAAACGCAAACTGGTATCAATTTTTAAATACGGCTTCTTAAACGCAATGTATTCGTCGTGCATGGCGGAACCCGTAACCTTTCCCCGGCCTAAATAGCCGGTTGCTTTTACCGTTACTTCGCCCTGGTTAACAAAAAGGCTCAAAATATTGGGGTCGGCTGCTGCATTTGGCGAAGTACCTGGTTTAGTGAATTGCAGTTTTACTTTGATCTTAGGATTCAAAGTGGCATTGAAAAGAAACTGATTCTGCTTTACCAGGGCGCTGTCGAGAATCGATTTGCCAGCTTTTTGATAGATAAAATAAATCGTCCGCGAACTTTTATCGTAATCAGGAAAGTTGACTTCTCCTTTCAGATTTACTTTT
Source organism: Pedobacter endophyticus (assembly GCF_015679185.1). NCBI lineage: Bacteria > Pseudomonadati > Bacteroidota > Sphingobacteriia > Sphingobacteriales > Sphingobacteriaceae > Pedobacter > Pedobacter endophyticus. The sequence continues at coordinate 3,808,985 of NZ_CP064939.1, read as the reverse complement.
ACATCCTGAGCGAAACCGAATAAGGGCAGCATGCTTAAGAGTAACAACCGGAAGTGTTTCATATACGCATTTTATGTCTGGAAGTAAAGATATTAAATCGATTGCTATTAACACGTAATTACCTTAAATCTTTAAAAAAGCGAAACGTGCGACAAATTGAATTGCCTAAATCGTATTCCGTTATCTACCGTTCGAATTTGGCTAATTTATTTTGACCACATAGGCACATAGAAAACATAGTTTTATATAGCTACGCTATGTGACCTATGTTCCTTTGTGGTCAAATTTTATACTTATGGTTTTAGCTGTCTTAGATGCTGAGCTAATTTTGAGAATTGCCTAAATCGTGTTCCGTTATCTACCGTTCGAATTTGGCTAATTTATTTTGACCACATAGGCACATAGAAAACATAGTTGAATATAGCTACGCTATGCGGCCTATGTTCCTTTGTGGTCAAATTTTATACTTATGGTTTTAGCTGCCGTAGATGCTGAGCTAATTTTGAGAATTGTCTAAATAGTGTTCTGTTATCTACCGTTCGAATTTGGCTAATTTATTTTGACCACATAGGCACATAGAAAACATAGTTGTATATAGCTACGCTATGCGGCCTATGTTCCTTTGTGGTCAAATTTTATACTTATGGTTTTAGCTGCCTTAGATGCTGAGCGAATTTTGAGAATTGCCTAAATCGTGTTCCGTTATCTACCGTTCGAATTTGGCTAATTTATTTTGACCACATAGGCACATAGAAAACATAGTTGAATATAGCTACGCTATGCGGCCTATGTTCCTTTGTGGTCAAATTTTATACTTATGGTTTTAGCTGCCGTAGATGCTGAGCTAATTTTGAGAATTGTCTAAATAGTGTTCTGTTATCTACCGTTCGAATTTGGCTAATTTATTTTGACCACATAGGCACATAGAAAACATAGTTGTATATAGCTACGCTATGCGGCCTATGTTCCTTTGTGGTCAAATTTTATGCTAGGGTTTTAGCCTCCTGGCGTTCTTAGATGGTGAGTTTTATTGTGAAAAAAAAGCCGCTAATTTCTTAGCGACTTCTAATCTAAACTAATCCCAAAGTCTATTTGTCGACCATTTTATAATATCGAACATAATCGACTTCCATTTTTTGGGGCCAAATGGAATCATCAACGCCTTGTGCCCCGCCCCAATCGCCACCTACGGCAATGTTTAACAGCAAATGAAAGCGCTTATCGAAAGGCCACACTTTATAGCCTGTACCCTCGTTGGCAAACTCAAAAACTTTTACATCATCAAAATATCCCCTTATGGCATAGGGCGTCCAATCGACACGGTACAAATGAAAAGCCGTACTTACACCGTCGATTTTTTTGGTGCTTGTTTTTTGTGTGTTGATCTTAAAATAATAGGCTTCGCTGTGCGTAGTAAAGTGAACCATATCCTGATCGTAGCCCACATGTTCCATGATGTCGATTTCGCCAGATTTTGGCCAGTCGCCGTAAAAACGATCGGTTGGCAGCATCCAGATTGCCGGCCATGTTCCTTTACCAAAGGGGAGTTTTGCCTTAATTTCAAAACGGCCATACAATGCGTCGAGCTTTCCCCGGGTTACCATTCGCGATGAGGTGTAAGCCATCCCACCCATGTTTTCTTTCTTGGCTGTGATGGTTAAAACGCCTTTTGCCACGCTTGCATTGTTGGTGGTATTGGTATAATACTCTAACTCTCTGTTGCCCCAACCGCCGCCACCGGTATCGTAATCCCAGTTACTGGCCAAAGGTGCACCCGTGTTTGTAAATTCATCAGCCCAGGTTGGCGTTGTTTCAAATGTCCATCCCTTATCTGTTGGCGGCCCGGCAGGCACCGGAGGAACATACACCGGACCGTCGTCAGTTTTTTTTGAGCATGAACTTAACGCCATCAACCCAACTGCCAAAGCAGTAATCATCTCTCTCTTAAAATACTTCATCGCAATTTTCTAATTAAAACAGTTTTATTTGTCATTCTAAGGCACGAAGAATCTGTTCCGAGATAACTTAATACCCGTGCTTTAGCCACAGGCATTCACGTGTTTGGGCTTGTGCTTCATTAAAGCTAGCATTCCATCGCCTAAAGATTCTTCACTGCATTCAGAATGACATTAATATTAAGACTCGACAACCACCTACTTAAATTCAAAATCATCAACATAAAATATGCCCGGATTTGGATGCCCCTCGCCGCCGAGCTGAACCACTATTTTATCGTACAATGTTTGTGTGCTTATTCCCGAATAATCGAATTCTAACTGCACCCAACTGTTGTATTGCAGAGGCGTAATGGTCTTCACAATTTCCGTTTGGGTTTGCCAGGCATTACCGCCCAGAAGTGAGTTTTGCAATTTCACTGAAACGGTTGCCGGCGTTTTGGTAAAGTTGTTGCCTCCGGGGAAAAACACTTTCAGCCTGATTTTGTTGGTAGTGGCCAGGTTGAAACGGTACGGCAGTGTAACGTTTAAATTTCCATATTGCCCCTCATCACCGGTGCGTTTTTCGTAATAACCAACTTTTGCCGATGTATTTACCGGAAATTTGGCAGGGTTATCATACGGACGGGTAAAGTCGATATTCTCCGTCGTCCACGTAAAGTTTGCCGTGTTTTGAAAATCATCACTCAGGTTGGCCGCTTGTAATGGTTTTTGTACCACTGGCCTTACATAGCCTTTTTTAACCAATTTTAAGTACCAGGCATTTCCTGCGTTTGCCTTATCTAAACACCGCAGCCACATCTCATTTTCATTTAGCGATAAGATCTGGTATTGAGATACGCCTAAATAATAACTGATAAAGCCTCCACCAGATATAGTTAGATATTTAACGCCATTGGTTTCAGTAATTAGCCAGGTTAAATTGGTTGCTGGCGTATAGTTTACCGTTGGATCATTTGCTCCCGCCGGGCCTCCAATTCCCGGGGCATTGGATGCGTTTGCAAATGTAGTGCCTTTATTATCGTAAGTATATTTCAACCCATTCATGTTAAAGGTCATTTCATCATCGTAAAAGCCAAGTCCAGTTTTTTCATCTGCCGCTGCCTGGTACCAATCGGGCGCTTGCGAAGTGATCGGCCCAACGCCTAAGTGTCCGGCCGATTTTTGATCGATTACCCACGTAAAGCCCGACGCATTGGATAAGCCTCCGGACAAAGTAGTAAATGCAGGATCGGTTAACATGGCGGGGTTGGTATTTGCGATGACCACGGCTTTTGTGCTCGAAACGGAACCCCCATCGGTTACAATGGTTAACTTCACGTTATACGTTCCGGCGAGGGGGTAAGATGCGGTTACGGTGTTGCCATCGGCAGTGCCACCGTTTCCGAAATCCCAAAGGGCCTTAAACCCCGGCGACTCGTTTACCAGCGTAACTACATTGGCGTTGGTTGTGCTTGGCGTTACGGTAAACTTAACCTGATCGGCGGTAGGCAATGCACCCAACTCTTTATCTGTATTTTCTTTTTTGCAGGCACTGATGCTCAGCAATATCAACAGGCTAAGAAACCCAGCCGATTGTTTTATGATATAATTGAATTTCATGATAATATCTGATTAATTATAGCCCGGATTTTGTTTGATTACGCCTTTGGTTAAATCAATTTCTTGTTGCGGAATTGGTAACAGCTCACTCTTACCTGCTTTATAGCCTAAAGGCCCAAGTACTGCAACTGCCCTGCCCGAACGAACAAGATCAAAGAAACGATGCCCTTCGAAAGCCAGCTCTAAACGGCGCTCGTTAAAAATGTTATCTAAGGTTGCGGGTACTGGCGCCAAACCAACCCTTGCACGTACGGCGGTAAGTAATTCGAGGGCACGGGTGGCATTGCCTACCGACCGTACCAAAGCTTCGGCCTCCATTAAATAAGTATCGGCCAGGCGCATTTCGATTTCATCAATCGGCCAGTTTAATTCTGCCGTTCCACTGTTTGATCGGTAAGCCTTTAACGGTGCGTACTTTTTAATAAAATAATCGGTATTTTGGTAACGGGCGTTGTATGTTCCTCCGGCAGCTTTTAATGCGGCACCATCGATAATGGATGTTCCAAAACGCGGATCAGCTTTCATGGCGTTTACCAAATCCAACGTGACCGGGCAAAAGCCCCAACCCGCCGAATACGTATCGCCATTGTAACTATCCATGCCCACAAACTGTGGCGCTACATTACCTTCGCCGCCATTAACCCAGCCCCAGTCGCCCCAGGCACCTAAAGTTGAATGCGGAATTTCTAAAATCACTTCTGCATTGAATTTGTTATCTGGCCTGAAAATATCTGCATAGTTGGGCAACAGCGCGTAACCATATTCGTTACCGGTTTTATTTACATCGTTAAATAAAGTTGCGGCCTCGGTTAGCTTGGCGTTATCGTTTTCAAAAAGCAACACTTTACCCAGCAATGCTTTAGCTGCGCCTCTTGATATTCTGCCTTTTTCTCCCGAGGGAACCACTGCAGGCAAATCGGGATAAGCCTCTCTCAAATCTTTTTCTATCTGCGCATAAATGGCAGCAGGTGCCGATTGCGTTTGCGTATATAAATCGGCGGTTGGAATTTGTTGCGTAATGAGCGGAACGTTGCCAAAAAACCTAACCAGATCGAAATAAAAATAGGCCCTTAAAAATTTCGCCTCAGCCGTTACGCGGGCCTTAAATGTTGCACTTAACGTAGTTGCATTATCGATTTTGCCAAGAATGATGTTGGCACGGTTTACACCGGTAAAATTCCTCGACCATAACCCAACCTGCGGGCCGAGTCTCGAATCCATGTTGAAATTATCGTAAGCAACCCACCCCGGTTGATCGGAGGCATTACCGCCACCGGCCCAACAATCGTCTGATGCGGCGCTCAACAACGGCTGTTTCATGGTATAACCTCCGCTTGTTCCCCACTGCATCACATCATAAACGGCTATTAAGCCCTGATAAACCTCAGTTTCGTTGCGATAGAAATTTTCTTCGGTTGCTGTACCCTTGGGGGTTAATTCCAAAAAGTCTTTCTTGCACGAAACGGATAACTGCATTATTGCCAGTACGGCAACAGCATATTTTATATCTTTAATCTTCATCACTAAATTATTAAAATCCAACATTTACACCTACAAAGAATGATCTTGCTTGTGGATAAAAACCACGGTCTACACCTAAACTTCCACCACCAATTTCAGGGTCGTAGCCCGTGTACTTGGTCAAGGTGAAAAGGTTGTTCGCCATTACATAAAACTTCAGATTATCGAGGCCAACCTTATTGATCAGGGTTTTGGGCAAGGTATAGCCCAACTGAACATTCTTTAACCTGAAATAAGCGCCACTTTCTAAAAACAGGCTCGAAACGCGACTGTAGTTTTTGTTCTCGTCGGCCAAAGTTGCACGCGGTACCATGTTGCTGGTTCCCTCGCCGGTCCATCTGTTTAAAATGTTTGTGGTGTAATTAGACGGGCTTAAATCGAACCTTCTTAAACCATTAAAAATCATGTTTCCAGAAACGCCCTGTCCGAAAAGAGAAATATCGAACCCTTTGTATTTTGCCGAAAACGTTAAGCCATAGGTAAAATTCGGGTTAGATCGGCCCAAAAATGTTCTATCGGCATCGCTAATCAATCCATCGCCGTTTAAATCTAAAAACTTAATATCGCCCGGTTTGGCATTGGGCTGTATGGGGGCTCCGGCGCTGTTTTTATAATTGTTTATTTCTGCCTGATTTTGGAACAAACCTGCGCTTTGGTAGCCGAAAAACGAATCGACGGATTGACCAACGGCAACCCTTGTTACTTCTAAGCTCTGCGGAGTAATCGTTTGTCTGCTAGGCAGATAATCTTTATCGGCACCTAGCAAGGTCACTTCATTTTTAATAAATGAGGCGTTACCTGCAACGCGGAAGCTAAACTCGCCTACTCTTTTGTTCCAGCCCAGTTCTACCTCAAAACCGCGGTTGTATAAATCGGCCGTATTGGCGTAAGGACCTGTGTTGCCCACGTACGATGGCACGACTTGTTGAAGCAACATGCCGTAGGTTTTCTTATTGAAATAACTGGTTGATAGGGTAATGCCCTCAAACAACGTGGCATCGAAGCCCAAATCGAATGATGAAGTTTCTTCCCACTTCAAATCGGGGTTTGAAAGCGCATTCGGGCTTACACCGTTAACCAACGCCTGACCTGCTGCTGTACCTAACGAGTAATTTCGTCCGCCGCTTACGGTAGCTAAATAGCTAAAATCGGGAATATTATCGTTACCGTTTATCCCGTACGACCCTCTGAATTTGAGGAAGGTAATGATGTTATTTTGGGGCCAGAAACTTTCTCTTGATGCAACCCAACCTGCCGATGCGGATGGGAAATAACCATACTTATTGTTAGGGCCGAAACGTGATGAACCGTCTCTACGAATAATCCCGGTGAAGAGGTACTTCTCGTCGTAATTGTAAATAATCCTTCCGAAAATTGAATTTAAGGTGTTTTGGTATTCGCCGCCATAAAAATCGGAATTGATTCTTGCTACAGGAAATTGCAGGGAGGCATCGCGGATGTTATCTACAGGGATTCCTTCTTTAATTCCTCCAGAGGTTTCGCCTTTGTTTTTTTGTGCCGAATAGCCAACCAAGGCGGTGATAACATGCTTACCTATGGTTTTATCGTAACTTAGCGTATTTTCTAATGACCAAAATAAACCTCTGTTGTTATCGCGGGTATAGGCGGTTAGGGTAGATTGATTAATGGAGTTGAGGTAATAAATGGGACGAAAAGTTTGTCCTCCCCAAAAGGCTAAATCTACACCTCCGGTACTCCGCAATTTTAAGCCTTTAATAAATTCCACTTCGGCAAAAGCGTTTCCTACAACCTTGTCGCTCCATGAGTTTCCTTGCGCAACTTGCAAGGCGGCAATGGGGTTTAAAATTTCGGATTGTGCATAATCAGAAATTCCATACGGAAAACCGGCGGCGTTTCTTACTACGGGGTTATTTAAGTATTTGGGTAGGCCATATTGCGCAGGATCGGTTTCCACAACAGGTGTAATCGGGTCCATATTAATGGCTCTGCTTAATGGAGAACCATATTCTGTATTGGTGCTTACGCCTGTGGAATTAATTCTGGTGTAACCGATTGAATTTCCAAACTTGATGTTCTTGGTAATCTTGTGTTCAAAATTAAATCGTGCGGTAAAGCGCTTGAACTTCGAATTTTGGGTGGCCACGATACCATCTTGATCGAAATAACTGAAAGAGCCATAATAGATTGATTTCTCATTGCCACCACTCATATTTAAGTCGTGGTTTTGAATCATGGCCTTGTTGTTAAAAACGGCGTCTTGCCAATCGGTGCCCACGCCGTATTGTTGCGGGTTCGGAAAACGCACTGCAGTTACGCCATCTGCCAGTTGCGATTCGTTGTAAATTGTGGCATATTGGGTTGCATTTAAAAGGTCTAACTTGGTAGACGGGGCTTGAGTACCGATGTAATTGTTATATTCTACTCTAATCCGGCCAGTATTTGCCCCCTTTTTAGTGGTTACAATAATTACCCCATTTGCCGCCCGCGTACCGTAAATTGCCGCAGAAGCTGCATCTTTCAATACTTCGATCGATTCGATATCCGATTGATTTAAATATTCGATACCTCCGCCAATTACGACACCATCTACCACAAACAGCGGATTGGCGTTGTTGATGTTTGCAGTACCACGAATTCTGATGGTGCCACCATCCCCTGGCTGCCCAGAGCTTGTAGTAACTGTTACGCCCGAGGCCCGGCCTTGCAGCGATTGTTCGATCCTCACTACGGGCATATCTTTCAAATCGGTTGCTTTTACGGAGGCAATGGCGCCGGTAACTACGCTTTTCTTTTGCGTGCCGTAACCAATTACAACAGCATCGGCCAACAAACCCGCCGAAGGTGTTAAGGTAATAGTAATGCCGTTGGCGGCGGTAACCTCTTTATTTTCATAACCAATGTAAGAAACAACCAGCGTTGCGCCTTCGGCTACATCCCTCAAAATAAAGGTACCTGTTGCATCGGTCATAATCCCCTGGTTGGTGCCCTTTACCTTAACGCTAGCGCCAACCATTGGCTGTCCTTTCTCGTCGAGTACCGTTCCTCTGATGTCAACAAACGTTCTGATCATCAGTGGCGTTCCGTCTACAGCTTTCCGGTGGATGATAATGGTATTGTTTTTAACCGTAAAACCGAGGGGCTGTTCGCTAAAAATGCGCCTGAGCACTTCCTTAATATCGGTATTTCGGACTTGAATAGTTACGGGTTTGGCTTCTTTAAGAAGATCTAAATCGTACAAAAAGTTGTATCCAACATCTTTATTTAGTTTTTTAAAAACCTTAAGTAGCGTGGTATTTTTTTCTGATAAAGTTACGTTCTGCGCATTGGCAGCCCCATAACTGAGTTGTAAAAAGCAAGTGATTAGTAAGACAAACGTCAATTTCATAATCAGCAGAAATTTAAACAGGCGCCCTTTGGGTTGGGGCAACCAATCGGTATAAAAATTCATATATTTGGTTATTAGGTTTAAGAATAATTGTATCTCACAGTTTTACGGTTAGAAAAGGCCTTTTATATAGCCGGGAGCGTTGCCGCGCTTCCGGTTTTTTGTTGGCACTATCCTAAAATCATCATCGCTTGATGAAAGCAGGTATACGTTATGGCATAACTAAAATCCTCCTTCCATCAATTTTAAAATGTACGGCGCCGGTTGTTTGAAGCATATCCAAAACTTCGTTTACACTATTAAACCGCGATATACGCCCGCCAAAAACTTTATTGATCCGGTTTCCCCGATAGTCGATTTCAACATCGTACCACCTGGCAATCTTGTTCATAATAGTTTGCAAATTTTCCTCATTAAAGCTAAAGAAACCATCTTTCCACGCTACCGATTCCTCAGCATCAACATTTTGAATTAATACTAACGAAGATGATGAACTGATCACAGACTGTTGACCAGGTTTGAGTAAAGCTGCAGCATTGGTTTGCAAGTTTTTAATCTGTACGCTTCCCTCAAGCAAGGTGGTTTTATTGCTCGGCTCATTTGCGTAAGCGTTAATGTTAAAATGGGTTCCTAAAACGGCTAACTCCTGATCTCTGCCATTACCCAGTTCCGTTTTTACCTTAAAAGGCACACGAGCACCGTTTTTGTCCAGCTGTTTAGCCACCTCAAAATATGCCTCGCCCTTAAGCTCAACCAGTCTTGCGGCTTCGTTAAAAGCTGCAGGATACTTTAACGATGATTCTGCATTTAGCCAAACCCTTGTACCATCGGGCAAGTTGATTTGATATTGCCCTCCGCGGGGCGTTTCGATGGTGTTATATAAATTTCTGTTGTTAGAAACAGAAGCAACAGTATAAATGAGCTCGCCGTTTTTGGTTTTGGTAATGTTTATTCCGGCCTGCTTGGCAATAACACCGTTAGAGGCATCGGTAAGCGAAATTTTAGAGCCATCGGCTAAAGTTAAGGTGGCCTTGTTACCACCGGGACGGATAATCGGATCTTGATTTTTCGTAATTTCGGGCTTAGTGCCGATGTTATCGTATAGCTGCCTCTTAATCACAAAGCCGATAAAGAAAAGTACCATCGCAGCAGCAGCCAGCTTTAGCCACAGCCTATTTTTTATTCCCGAATTTATTGCTGTTTCATCCTGAATCGCAGTCCAGATTTGCTTCCGTGCATCGATCAACTCTGCATGATTTAAGTCAGAATCTCTGTTCGAAAGCGCTTTCAAGTGCCACGATTCTACCAAAGCCTTTTCAGCTTCAGTACAAAGTCCGCTCCGGTACTTTTCTAAAAGTTTTTCAACTTCCTGTTTACTCATTACTTCAAAATATTTGGCTAATTAAATACAAGTAGGTTGAGCAGGCGCCAGGTAGTAGATGGAATGAAAATATTTTTTATTTTTCGCCTGTTATCCTGAACGTAGTGAAGAATCCCACTCGTAATCCCAGAAATAGCCATACCAACCACGGCAGATTTATTCTTTTTTTTAGAAAAGCAAAGACAGCATTTCATTTTAATGTTTCCTCCCGCCACCTGCTCATACGCCTGCAGGCCTTACACTCGAGGCCGGTATCCACAGTGTCGGGTTTATAAAACGAGTTTCCTGCAAAAAAGCTTTAAATCTGTCTCCCGTCAGTTGAAACTGACGGCAATGGAATAGCAAGGAATAAACCGGCACATCGCCCCTCATTGCCGTTCGGCTTTAGTATCCCGTCAGTTGAAACTGACGGCAATGGAATAGCGAGGAATAAACCTGCACATCGCCCCTCATTGCCGTTCGGCTTTAGCCAACGGTAAATTAGCAAGGAATAGAACTCCATTGCCGTTGACTTCAGTCAACGGTTAACGGATTAAAACTATAACAGCCAGCAACAAAAACGAAGTTAATTTTAATCTTAAAACCTTAAGCGCATTGCTCATTTGTTTTTTAACTGTTTTGTCTGACAATTGAAGAATTTCTGCAATTTGTTTTTGGGTAAGGTGCTGTTGCCTGCTCATTTCAAAAATCAATCTCATCTTCGGCGGCAGCAAGCTTACTTCTTTCTCAATTAGCGAAGCAAATTCTCTTTCACGAATGTAATTATCCGTTACATAATCGCCTTTCTCTGCAAAATCTGTCAGCGATTGCAAATAATTCGACCGCGATTTATTTTTGTCCAACCAATCGAAAACCTTGTAGCGAACCGCAGTATATAAATAAGATGAAAGTTGCGTTTTGATCTGAATATTTGGGTTGCTCCACAGGTAAACAAAAATCTCCTGCACAATATCACGGGCATCCTCCCTATTGCTTACCATTTTACAGGCGTAAATGTATAACAAACCATTAAAGCGCTCGTAAATTTCCTCGAAGGCGAACTTATCTCCCTCCTGCATCAGAACGAAGATCTCAAGATCAGTTAGCGATTTGTAAGTTGACATTTGGTTAGGATGATTAAACGAATGTAAGGATTTGTTTAACTTAAATCCTAACAAAATCGCCACAAATCGTACAATTTTAAACGTCTACTTAACGCTTAATCCGTTTTACACACCATTGTAATCTTTAGCTTCATAATTGGCATATCGGGAAAAGTCGATATATATTTGCAGCATGGATCAAGTAGAAGTTTTTAAAGCCTTATCAAACAAAACGCGTTTACAGATTTTAAACTGGCTGAAACAGCCTGCAGAAAATTTCCCGGAACAGCCCAATGCCGATTTCGAAAACGTTGGTGTTTGTGTAGGTCAAATCCAAACAAAAGCCGGCTTATCTCAAAGCACCATTTCCGAATACCTTGCCATTTTACAAAGAGCCGATTTGGTATCTGCAACCCGCGTGGGGCAATGGACGTACTACAAACGCAACGAAGCGGGGTTGAAAAAACTGAACGAAATTATTACTACAGAATTATAAAAATTGAAAAATATGAACACAGATAGTTTATTTAAGCCTTTCAGCTTAAAAACATTGAACACGAAAAACAGAATTGTTATGGCGCCTATGACGCGGTCGTTTTCGCCTGATGGCATCCCTACCGATGATGTAGCTGCCTATTATGCAAAAAGAGCTGCAGGTCAGGTTGGCCTGATCTTATCAGAAGGCACCGTAATCAATCGCCCATCCTCTTCGGCCGATCCAAATATCCCGCACTTTTATGGCGAACAGGCGTTGGCCGCTTGGCAAAAAGTAATTAATAGCGTTCATACCGCAGGCGGGCAAATGGGTCCACAGATTTGGCATCAGGGTATTATGGAAAATCACCCATCTGGGTGGTTGCCAGGCACCCCGTTCGAAGGGCCATCATCTCTTAACAAGCCCGGTTTTGAAAACGGCGTTGCCATGAACGATGCTGCCATTGCCGACACCATTGCCGCATTTGGTCAGGCAGCTGCTGATGCAAAAGCCTTAGGTTTCGATACTGTAGAAATTCATGGTGCACATCAATACCTGATCGACCAATTTTTTTGGGACGGCACCAACAATCGCACCGATATTTATGGTGGCAAAACATTGGCCGAGCGTACACGTTTCGCCGTTGAGGTAATTAAAGAAGTACGCAAACGCGTTGGAGACGATTTTGCGCTTATTATTCGCTTATCGCAATTTAAGCCAGCGGCCTACGATTTTAAACTGGCCAAAAATGAAACTGAAATGGAGCAATGGTTAACGCCGCTTGCAGATGCTGGTGTTGACATTTTCCACTGTTCGCAACGCCGTTTCTGGGAGCCAGAGTTTGAAGGTTCTGATTTGAACTTTGCAGGCTGGGCCAAAAAAGTAACTGGCAAAGCAACCATCTCGGTGGGTTCGGTTGGGCTCGACGGCGATTTCTTTGGTGCTTTTGCTGGCCAAAGCTCTCAACCAAGCTCGCTCGATGAACTGGTACGCCGGATGGATCGTGGCGATTTCGACCTTGTTGCTGTTGGTCGTCCGCTTTTAGCTGACCCGAACTGGGTAGAAAAAATTAAGAACAACCGTACCGACGAATTAAAAGGCTTTAGCAAAGAGGCTTTGGCAGAATTGGTATAATTTTTCATTCTTTATTTGCAATTTAAAAGCATCCCGAAAGGGATGCTTTTTTTATATCCCGTTCGTCATTGCGAGGCACGAAGCAATCTATCACATGAGATTGCTTCGTGCCTCGCAATGACGATTTTTATAAAGATTTTCCTTAAATTCACACTTTCAAACAACCCAAAATTCCATGTCGAATATTTCCCTCATTATCGAAGAAAGACCAGCAAACATTGGCAACTTTATGGTTGGCAGGCTACTGCCATTTAGAGAAAAACGTATGGTTGGGCCTTTCGCCTTTATCGACCACATGGGGCCGGCAGCAATGAACGACCATGAAAATTTAGACGTCCCTCCGCACCCGCATATTGGCTTATCGACCTTAACGTTTCTTTTTGAGGGAGAAATTGAACATAAAGATAGTTTGGGAACGGATGTAATCATTAAACCCGGTCAGGTAAACTGGATGACTTCGGGAAGTGGAATAGTTCATTCTGAAAGAACGCCGGAATATTTGCGACATACCGATAAATTGTTGCACGGCTTACAAATTTGGGTGGCACTGCCAAAGGCTTTGGAGCAAATGGAACCCGAGTTTTTTCATGTCGACGATCAAGATATACCAAGCTGGGAACAAGACAACGTAAGTATCAAGCTAATTGCCGGTGAGGCTTTCGGGAAAAAATCGCCTGTTCCCGTTTACTGTCCGCTTTATTTTTTAGAGATTAAGAGCACAGAAAGGCAAAAACTGAACATTGGCGATAATCTTTTTGGCGAAAGTGCACTTTACATTTTGGAGGGCGGGATTGAAAGCGATGGTCACCTGTTTGAACCGCGATTGATATTAATTGCCAACGATGCCAAACTCTGCGAATTTACGATGCTCGAAAACACAACGGTTTATATTTTCGGCGGAAACCCGTTTCCCGAAGAGAGGTTTATTTACTGGAACTTTGTAGCGTCAGAAAAGGAATTGATAGAAAAAGCCAAGCAAAATTGGTTGGAGCAAAAGTTCAAGTCTGTGCCAGGCGAAACGGATTTTGTTCCGCTGCCAAACCAAAACCCATATTTGAAAAAGTAGCTATTTCGCTGTCGTTACGAAATCGATTTTTTATCGGTTGTGGTAATCTACATCACCTATTTGTGATGTGAGGTTCATTTTATCATTAAACAAGAGCATTTAATTTGATCACCTTTCAACTTTCAAGTTACGTTCGTTAAGGTATGCTTTAAACTCTGCAAAAGTCATCCCCTCAGTTTCTTTTGCTATTTTCTCTTTTACCGTCCGAAAAAATTTGACTGTGTCAAAACTTTTTTCTTTTTTTTCGTTTTTATCATTCATTTTCAATGATCTCTTTTGGTGAACGTATATCTAACTGTATATAACCATTTTTAATGTTAATCGAGTTATAGCCTCGGATGCGGAATACGTTTACTATGTGTTTAAAATTCCAACTTACCAAGTAATCAACCTTATTTATCGTGGCACAAGCAATATGCCGACAATCGTCGATGCTAGTTGGCCCAACGACCTTTTCATTGATATAATTTTCTGCCAAGGAGTTGATTTCCTCTGTGATTTCGACATATTCGACAGTTTCTTTATCCAAATCAACGAAATATTCCTTAACCTTTTCGGTGCGTTTTGCAGCTCAAACTCCGTCAGATCTGAGTATACACAAATGACCTCACCACATTTGACCATTGCAAATAACTTTTCGGTTTGCTGCTGAAATTCAATATCATAGATTCCGCCAAACACTGAAGTATCAAAATACAATCGTGGCCTCATAACCAAATTTAAACAATTGATTCGACCTATGCAAGTTCACAGTAAGGTGTTCACTAAAGCAAATACTAAATTAAAGGGCTTGGAGGGAGTTTGTCTGAGCGAAGCCAGACAGTTCCTGCTGACAGTACCGGCCAACTCTGTTTGATAAGTACATGATCGATTCGATGCCGATATTATTCTTCCAACAGCGCTTGCCTGATTTTTTCAGCAGCTTCGGCCAACTCCTCTTCGGTAGGTTTAAGCTTTTCCTTACTGAAATTCATATCGTTTACATGGTTCATCGGAATCAGATGTATATGCGCATGCGGAACTTCCAATCCCACCACAGAAACGCCAACTTTTTCGCAGGGGAAAGCGGTTTTTAATCCCTTAGCTACAATTTTGGCAAACATCCACAGCCCAACATACAGATCCTCATCCATATCGAAAATATAATCGACCTCGATTTTAGGGATCACTAATACATGCCCGGCTGTTAACGGCTGAATATCTAAAAAAGCTAAATACTCCACGGTTTCCGCTACAACATGGGCATTTATTTCTCCGGCAACAATTTTCGAAAAGATAGTCATTTAAGGTGTAAGGTTAAAAGGTGTAAGGTTTAGGGCTAAAGGCGGGAGCTAAAGCATTACGCCCAACTAAAAGTCTTTGTTTATTATAAAAGATTACCATAAGAGGTAAAGGTGAGGCGTTTACAATTTACGAAATTTGGCCTTACGCCTATACCCTCAACCTTACACCGCTCTTGCTTATCTCGAAATTTCTAATACTTCGAATTGCATTTTGCCTGCAGGCACTTCAATTTCGGCAAATTCGCCAACTGATTTACCGAGCAATCCCTGTGCTATTGGCGACTTAACAGAGATTTTTCCCGTTTTTAAATCAGCCTCACTTTCGGCAACCAATTGATACGTCATCGTTGCACCGTTTTTAACATTCTTGATCTTTACGATCGACAAAGCCAGCACTTTCGACAAATCTAATTTCGACTCATCAATCAGTCGTGCATTAGCCAATGTATTTTTCAATTTGGCAATTTTCGCCTCGTGCAAACCTTGCGCCTCCTTAGCGGCATCATATTCTGCATTTT
Source organism: Pedobacter endophyticus (assembly GCF_015679185.1). Lineage (NCBI taxonomy): Bacteria > Pseudomonadati > Bacteroidota > Sphingobacteriia > Sphingobacteriales > Sphingobacteriaceae > Pedobacter > Pedobacter endophyticus. The sequence continues at coordinate 3,793,601 of NZ_CP064939.1, read as the reverse complement.
CCGACAAATCGCCCTTATCTCTTGCCTCAGCAATTGCTTTAGATATCAGCTGACGGCCAGTCGTAGTTAGATAATGAACTTCCTCTTTTAATTTATCTAACCCCTCTTGTGTGTAGTACGTTACCTCTGTCATTGCTCTATTAATTTTGTTTCAAACGCTATAAAAAACAAACAAGACTACATAGTTGGTTTGCTACATAGTCTTGCTTCAATTATAACGAAGATAAATTGTGTAAATTACAAAAGCAAATAAATACACAGGATTTTTTATGATTTAAGGACGAACAGCACTTTTGTACCTCGCTGGCGCAAGCGTCCCGCTTATGCTTATGCCTATCCAATTATTTATCCACAATGTTCGATATATTCTATAATTCACTCATTATTTTTACTTTTAGCGCAAATTATTCAGTAAAAAATGAAAAAAATACTTTCTATTGCCTTGCTAATTGCTTTAGGCGGTTACACCGTTTCGGCGCAGGAACTTTATATGCCGCGAAATATTAAGGCGGCCTATCAAAAAGGAACGCGATCTATGAGCGGAAAACCCGGTCCCAATTATTGGCAAAACCATGGCCGTTACAACATGGATATAAAAGTTGATGCCGAAACCAAGGTAGTGAGCGGACAAGAGGAAATTGTTTACAGCAATAACAGTAATGATACCTTAAAAACACTTGCCATTCGTTTTGTAAATAATTTGCATAAGCCAACATCACCACGTGGCGGAGCTGTAAGCGAAGATTTCTTATCAACAGGCTTGAACATTTCCTCGTTTTCGGTAGATGGCGAAACCTATCAAGTGGACAGCAAAAACTGGGGAACGGTTGGCAACGTACGCTTAAAAAAACCGCTGAATCCAAAATCAAAGATTACCGTCAAAATCGATTGGGATTACCCATTATCGAAAGAAAGTGGCCGCGAAGGACAGATCGACCCGAACTCATTTTTTGTGGCTTACAGTTATCCGCGAATTTCAGTTTACGATGACTACAACGGATGGGACAGAATTCCGCATACCGACAGGGCTGAGTTTTATAACGATTTTAATGACTATGTTTTTTCTGTCAAGGCTCCAAAAAACTACGTAGTTTATGCTACAGGCGATTTTTTGAACCCCGATGAAGTTTTACAGCCTCAAATTTCCGAGCGTTTAAAAAAATCGTACAATACCGATGGCGTTATCCACATCGCTACAGCGCAAGAATTAAAAGAAGGCAAGGTAACTGCACAAAAAGAGTGGAACACCTGGAAATTTAAAACAGATCACATTACCGATGTTACCTTTGCTTTGAGCAACCATTACGTTTGGGATGGCGGAAGTGTAATTGTCGATTCAAAAACCGGCCGAAGGGCCAGTGCTCAGGCGGCCTATAACCCAACAACGGGAAAGGATTTCATCAACTCGGTTAAGTATAACATCAATGCGTTGGCTTGGTTTTCTAACAACTGGCCGGGCATTCCTTATCCTTACGTAAAAACAATCGCCTTTCAGGGGTTTGCCGACATGGAATACCCAATGATGGTCAACGATTCGCAATTTGGCGATCCGGTATTTGCCCAGTTGGTGCAAGACCACGAAGTAGCGCACACCTATTTTCCGTTTTATATGGGCATTAACGAAACCCGTTACGCTTATATGGACGAAGGTTGGGCAACAACTTTCGAGTATTTGATCGGTATTGCAGAGCATGGCAAGCAAGCAGCCGACGATTTCTACAAAAAGTTTCGGGTGAACAATTATATCAACGATAAATCTGCAGAAGAAGATCAGCCGGTAATTTCCATGTCAGATCAAGTATCGGGAGCAGGTTATGGCAATAACTCGTACGGCAAAGCGTCGCTTTCCTATTTGGCTTTGAAGGACATGCTTGGCGATGAAATTTTCAAAAAAGCACTGCATACTTACATGAATAACTGGAACGGTAAACACCCCATTCCCTGGGATTACTTTAACTCCATGAACGCAGGTTCGGGCCAAAACCTGAACTGGTTTTTCCAAAACTGGTTTTTTACCAATAATTACCTTGATTTATCAATTTCGAAAGTTAGCCCGGCGAAAGGAAAGTATACCATTGCAGTTAAAAATACCGGTGGATTTGCAATTCCATTCAATGTTGTGGTTACTTACAGTGATGGCAAAACAGAAAACATCCATAAAACGCCAATGGTGTGGAAAGCCAACCAAAAACAAACTGCAGTAGTTATTAATACCCTTAAAAAAATAAAATCTGTTGCGTTAGATAATGGCATTTACGTTGATGCCACGCCAAAAGATAATGTTTATGAGGTAAAATAGGTCAGTTTGCAGTTCTCAATTTTCAGTTTGGAACCGCCAATTAAAAAGTGATCGGATGAATATCGGCATATTGCAAGTATTCATCCGATCACTTTAAACCGCCCGTCTGCTGAAGCAAGACTGCAATGAATAAAAATCTGCAGCCATTTACAACGCCAAACCGTTAACTGAAAACTGAAAATTGCCAACTGAAGCAAGACTGCAATGAAGAAAAATTTGGAGCCATTTACAACGCCAAGCCGTTAACTGAAAATTGCCAACTGACAACTACTAACTGTCCTCCGTTTTACAACTTACCTGATGGTTAACCGGAAAGTTGACCGAATTAGCAATAAAGCACATTTTATTGGCTTCTTTATGCAACGATTCTGCCAGTTCGATATTTGCATTATTGGCAATTAAAACCTGCGGATGCAACGTAACTTCCCTAAATTTGCCACTTCCATCGGCCGATTCTTCCATTGTGCCAACCGCCTCGTCTTTATAATCGATAACAACAATTTCGTTCTTTGAGCACAGATGCAAATACCAAAGCATGTGGCAGCTTGATAAAGAGGCCAAAAGTAAATCTTCGGGGTTATATTTCGATTTATCGCCAAGGAAGGCCGAATCAGATGAACCCGAAATATCGGCTTTGCCCTTTACAGAAATGACATAATCGCGATCGTATGAACGATAATCCATTGTGCCCGAGCCCTTATTGCCCGTCCAGGTAACCGTAGTTGAATATTGATGATCTTTCGGCATGATAAAAATGGTTAGATTGTATTGCCAATTTATGAAATAATGATTGGATTTTGAGAAGAAATCGCAACTGTTTTTAATTTAGAAAATGGAATCCTTTATGCGCTGGTTTCCCGTAAATTAAAAATTCATTCCTTTTAGCTTCTCTGCCAAAACCTCCGAAATTTTGCGGTACGAATCAAAAGTCCATCCGCCAACATGCGGCGTTAGTATCACCTTCGGGTTTGCTGCCAGTTCTTGGTACCACGTTTGCTCGCCGAGGGCCGGAAACTTTTCAGTTTGCAAAACATCTAAACCGGCACCCAAAACTTTGCCCGATTTTATCGCATTTAATACTGCTGGGGTACCTACAATTTCCCCTCTGGCCGTGTTGATGAAAAAAATCGGCTTTTTAAAATGGAAAAAATATTCATCATTTACCATTTGCCTTGTCTCGGCTGTTAAAGGAATATGTAAGCTTAAAACATCACTAAATTTCACAATCTCTTCCATACTTACCTCACGGGCAAAAGCGTCAGAAAAACCCGTCTTGTATTTATCGTAGGCCATTACATCAACCTCAAAGCCCGCCAGTTTCTTCGCAAAACTCTGCCCCATAAACCCATAGCCAATAATACCTACTTTTTTGCCTTTTAACTCATAACCGCGGTTACCTTCTCTGTCCCAAACACCGTTTCTGATTTCGATATCCGCCTTGCGGAAGTTGTTCATCAACGATAAAAGTAAACCAGTGGCATGTTCGCCCACCGCATCGCAGTTGCCCTCGGGCGCATTAATCAGCTCAATATTCCGCTCAAAGGCTATGTTATCATCTATATTATCGAGCCCTGCACCTGCCCTGGCTACAAATTTCAGGTTTACCGCCGCATCGAAAAGCGCTTTATCAATTCTAAATTTCGTACGCACGGCAATGCCCACGTAGTCCTTAATTCTTGCTAAAGTTTCCTCGCGTGTAATCTGAGGTTCATCATCAACCTGGTAGCCCATGGCAGTAGCCTCTTCCTTAAAAACCGGATGTAGATCATCCACGATCAATATTTTTTTCATGCTTGTACAAAAGTAACAATCTCGAGGTCTTTTAAACTCCGTACTATCGAAAAATGTTTTCTATAAGGGCAACGTTAAACTGTAACTACCTGCATTTTGGGGCTAAAACAAGCGTTTATTTCGAACATTAATCCGTTCAAATGCTCACAAAAATTTTACTATAAAGGGGCTGTAATAAAATAGTTACGGCTCCTTATTTAAACTTAGTTGCCGTTACTTTGTCTCCCTTTATAAAAAACACACACAAAGCATATTCTTTAATGAGACTTTTAAAATCGCGAACGATACAGATTACCCTTTTATTTTTTAGTTTAACGTTTAACCTTTTTGCTCAAACTGGCGGAAAGGCAAAAATTACCGGCGTTTTAAAAGATGCCAAAACGCAAGAAACCATTCCATTTGCAACAGCTGTTTTAATTAACAAGGCAGGCAAAAACGCAAAAATTGCACAAACAGATGTAAATGGTGCTTTTGTAATGACCGATTTGCCAACGGGCACTTTTACCTTTAAAATTAGTTACGTAGGCTACCAAACCATGGTTAGAAACAATGTAACTATTACTGCAACAACCGGAACCGTTAACTTCGGCGATATTAAGATGAACCCCGGCAAGGGCAACATATTAAGTGAGGTTACCGTAACTGCCGAAAAGCCTGGCATGCAAATGGGCATCGACAAAAAGATTTTTACCGTAGATCAAAGCGTAATTAGCGAAGGTGGTTCAGCCGGCGATTTATTGCAAAACGTCCCGTCAGTTTCTACCGATATTGATGGCAATGTGAGCTTACGGGGCTCAAGTGGCGTAAAGGTACTTATCGATGGCAAGCCCTCGTTAATTGCGGGTGGCAACGTTGCACAAATATTGGCCTCCATACCCGCCAGCTCAATTGAAAGTGTAGAGGTAATCACCAATCCATCATCCAAGTACGATGCCGAAGGCCAATCGGGTATAATCAACATTGTATTAAAGAAGAATACCAAGCTTGGCTTTAACGGCTCTGCAGCAATAACTGCCGGTAACCGCGATAACTATAATGCCAACACCAACCTAAGTTTTCAAAACAGCAAAGTAAATATTTACGGAAATTACAGCTATCGTTATGGCAACCGCATAGGCGGAGGTTTTCAAGATATCACCTATAAAGATCCAACCAGTTCTACCGCATTTGCCAATCAGAATACCTCATCAAACTCGTTAGATCAAGGCCACAATGTAAAGGCAGGTATCGATTATTATGTGGCGCCAAAAAGCGTAATCAGTTTATCGGGCGGCTTCAATTCGAGAGAGAATGAGCGAGATGAGTTTATCGACATCAGACAGCTTAGTTCTGCCAGAACTCCTGTTTTGTTAAGCAACAGAACCAATGCCAACAACGGCTATGGCGATAGTTATGATTTGAACTTGGATTATGTACAGAAATTTAAAAAGCCTAAAGAGGAACTGACTTTTAACTTCGGTTACTCTAACGGAACCAACAACAACGATCAAACCTACAGCACAAACGTTACCAATAGCAACGGTAACGCTGTTGATTTAAACCCAAGTTTACAACGCATTTTTAACACAGGCGATAACAGCAACTATAACATTCAGGCCGATTACGCGCTACCAGTGGGTAAGGTTGGCAAAATAGAAGCAGGCTACCGCAGCCAAATCCGCCTTGGCAATAACGATCAGTACGCTGATTCTATTTTAACCAATACGAGCGTGTATGTTAGAAACAATAAGCTGATTAACGATTTTAATAGTAAAGACCAGGTGCACGCCCTTTACTTAAATTATCAAAACCAGATTAAGAACTTTGGCTATCAGATAGGTTTACGGGCCGAAGATGCCCGCTTAGATACCCATTTAGAGGGCTATCAAAACAACGTGCTGACATCGAGCGAGGGAAATATCCATTATAAGCGAATCTATCCAAGTGTGTTTTTAACCCAGAAATTGAAAGGCGAAAACCAACTTCAGTTGAGCTATACCCGACGCGTAAATCGTCCACGTCCGTGGGAAACAAACCCTTTCCTTGATGTTTCCGATCCACTGAATTATAGAGCTGGTAACCCGAACTTATTACCAGAAGATGTTCACTCTTTCGAACTGGGCTACATGAAATATTGGAAGAAAGTGACCTTAACATCAAGTTTATATTTTCGCCAAACAAACGATGTAATCCAACGGGTAAGAAGCGTACCTGATGAAAACGGTGTGATCATCTCGACACCACAAAACTTATCTCGTCAGATAAACAGCGGACTAGAGTTAATTGGCCGGTTCGATCTGCTTAAAGCTTTAAACTTTACTACAAACGTAAACCTGTACCAAAGTAAGTTTTACGGCGATGAGCGCTACAACATTGCCAATAGCAGCGGTTTTAGCTGGAATGCCAACTTAACGGCAAACTTAACGGTGGCAAAAAATGTGTCGCTACAAATGCGTGGCGATTACAGGGCCCCAGAGGTGATGGCCCAGGGAAAAAGAAACGCCATGTACGGAATTGATGGCGGTGCGAAATACGATTTCCCGAACAAGAAAGCATCACTGAGTTTAAACATCAGAGATATTTTTAACACCAGGGCCTGGAGCATGACGACGGATGACAATTATACAACTATCGATTTTGAGCGCCGAATGCGTGGCACCATGGGCAACTTAACTTTTTCTTACCGTTTCGGAAAAACAAGCTTTAACCTAAACAAAACCAAGAAAAAAGACGATCAACAAGATAACCGCCCAGACGAGGGATCGTTTTAAAAGAGCCTCACCCGCCGAAGATCTGGTAGGTATCGGATGACGTTATTCTTGCCGTCTTTCCCGCGCAGGAGAGAATCTGAATACAGTGTAAAAAGACTGATCAGTAAGATCCCCAGTCAAGCTGAGGATGAGAACCGCTGATAGTTGGCGCCTTAGAGAGCTAATTAATGGTCTTTTATGAAGAAGAAAGCCCAGCCGCTAACTTTCATAGCGAGGGGCTTCTTTTTTTACTACCTTGCATTATGGAAGCAATCAATCCCTGGAAAACCCTCGAGAGTGAACTTAAATATGATAACAACTGGATCAGATTAACCGAGCATCAGGTAATTAATCCATCGGGTGGCAAGGGAATCTACGGCGAAATTCACTTTAAAAACTTAGCGCTGGGCATTTTACCTTTAGATGAAGACTACAACACCTGGTTGGTAGGCCAATATCGGTATCCATTAAAGGCCTACAGCTGGGAAATTCCCGAGGGCGGCGGTCCTTTTACCGAAGCACCCTTAGAGAGTGCCAAAAGGGAACTTTTAGAAGAAACCGGCATGAGCGCCAAACATTGGAAGGAAATTCAAAGGCTGCACCTTTCCAATTCGGTAACCGATGAACATGCCATAATTTATGTAGCCACCGATTTAATACAGGGAATAGCAATGCCAGAGGAAACGGAAGAACTGGTTGTAAAAAAGATCCCTTTTGACGCTGCTTATCAAATGGTTTTAAACGGAGAAATAACCGACTCAATGAGTGTGGCTGCAATTTTAAAAGCCAAGCTGATGATTTTAAACGGCGAATTGTAATGATTATCTTTGTTGATATAAATTGTTAATCTACTCACCAACAATGGGTCGTACATCCGAAATATCAGAATTTGCAAACTCCACTGCCGGCCAGCGGATGGACGCACTCTTTTATATGCAAAGCCATTGGATAAAAAACGAAAACAAGCTCATGGATATTACCGACGATTTCTACCTTAACTTTATTACCTTATTAAATAAGCATGAGGTTGAATATTTGTTGATAGGAGGCTTTGCGGTTAACTTTCATGGCTATGCGAGAACTACGCACGATATGGACTTATGGATAAACCCCGAAAAGGCTAACTTTGCGAGATTGCTTACTGCTATTGACGAGTTTGGTTTTGATGTTAGTATACTAAAAGGAGTATATCTGGCAAAGCAAGAACCGATAAAATTGCCACATGATACGATCAGTTTTAAGAAAATAGAAATATTGGTCGATATTTCGGGGGTGTATGATTTTCAAACTGCGTATAACGACAAAGTTGACGCAATGTATAACGATATTTCCTTAAAGTTTATAGGCTATGACGATTTGATAAAGAACAAATTGTCGTCGGCACGCCCCAAAGATTACGATGATATACATACACTAAAATTGATTGCAGAAGAAAGAAAACTGAATGCGCCAATACGTGATGAATCAAACACGCTTAAGAGGAAGAAGCCGCAGCGATAATATTAAGTTTAAGAACTGTAACGCTATAAACACCAAACAATTATTAAAGCAACATTATAACATAATTAATTAAATGAGTAAGCTTTTCGGCTACATTTTAAGTCCTGTTTTCTATTTCTTTTTCGGATTAACACTTTGCATTTTCCACCCCATTCAATGGATTTGCTACAAACTTTTTGGCTACAAGGCGCACAAAGTTTCGGTAGATATTTTAAACTTCTTTCTTACCTATTGCCAGTTACTCCTTTTAAATTCGATCAGCTTCAAAAACGAATACACGCTGCCAACAGATCGGCCGATTATTTTCGCCGCTAACCACCAAAGCATGTACGATATTCCATCGTTGATCTGGTTTTTAAGAAGACACAGTGCAAAATTTATTTCCAAAATTGAGTTAACTAAAGGCATCCCCTCCATATCGATAAACCTGCGCCTGGGTGGCGGCGCAAACATCAACAGAAAAGACAATAAACAGGCCATTTCCGAAATCATAAAACTCGGTCGCCGAATGAAGGAAAACAACTGGAGTACGGTTATTTTTCCTGAGGGCACAAGAGCCAAAGACGGACAGGTTAAACAATTCCAATTTGGAGGAATTGCCACCATTTTAAAGGCTGTACCGAATGCCCTCGTGGTGCCAGTCGCAATAGAAAATTCGTGGAAAATTGTTCGGTTTGGAACGTATCCTCTTACTACTGGCAACGCGTTAAAGTGGACTATCTTAAAACCGATTGAGCCAGAAGGAAAAACCGCTAACGAGATTACTTTAGAAGCTGAAACCGAAATCAGAAAGCTGCTCGGGCAAGTGTAGGGTAATATTTCACCAACAAGTTAAGTATTCGTTTCTTCCATCAACTCATTGTGCTAATCATAAAATCCGTGATATGTCACCTTGAGCGGAGTCGAAGGGCAAAAAATTCAGCATGACGGGATGAACGAACACTTAAACCCGATCCCATCCCTGAACGCTCGACTGCGGACTATTCAGCAATTCGACAATATTAACTTTGGACTTCGGACTCACGACTAAAGACTTCTGACTCCCGACTAAATATTCTTATTGCCGATAACCCTAAAAAACTCATCGCGGTAAGTATCGCCAACCGGAATAATCTTTTCATTAATGGTTATCCGGCTTCTTTCAATACTTTCTATCTTGTCGACCGCAACAATATACGATTTATGCACCCTGATGAATTGGCTTTGCGGCAAGGCTTCTTCCATCTTTTTCATGCTCTGAAGCGTAATCACACGTTCATCTTTGGTAAAAATAGAAATGTAGTCCTTTAAACCTTCGATGTACAAAATATCATGTAGGTAAATCTTTTGAATCTTGTGTTCAGTCTTAACAAAAATGTAATCCTGTACCGGGTTCGGCGGCCCCGAAAATGGCGCTGGAGTAATGATGGGTTGCGCAACACTGGCAGGAGCTTCAACTGGCTTAACCTGATTATGCACTTTTTCTACCGCCTTGTAAAACCTATCAAAAGCAATCGGCTTAAGCAGATAATCAGAAACGTTGAGATCGTAACTTTCCAAAGCATATTGAGGGTAAGCCGTTGTTAAAATGTAGTGCGTTTTGTTGCCCGCAATTTTTAAAAACTGTATTCCGGTTAACTCCGGCATTTGAATATCCAAAAACACCAGATCAATTCCTCCCGCCTGAACAATTTGCAGCGCTTCAATAGGGTTTTCGCACCTTTTAACCAAAGTTAAAAAAGGCACTTTAGAAATATAATCCTGTAAAATATCAAGCGCTAAAGGCTCATCATCAACAACAATACAGTTTAGGTTCATTTTTAGGTTTAATTTTAGCGGTGAGATTATAGATTTGCGACCTGAGATGAAAGATTTGAGAGATGCGTATGGACGATAACATTTCCCACATCCTCCATCTAATGTCTCCCGTCTCAGATGTCCTGTCTCACATCAGATCTAATTTAAATATCAATCATTAGTTCGCACGTATAATGAGTAGCCGAATTTACAACATTTAATTTATATCTATCGGGGTAAACAAGCTGTAATCTACGCTCCACATTAGTTAGCCCCACCCCGCCCTGGGCATCTTTATTTTGCTGGTTCTTTTTGTTAATCACACTGAAGTGCAAAATCTTCTGGTTTGCAATAATATTGATCTTTACCGGGTTTTCGGGATCGTTAACTACGCCGTGCTTAAATGCATTCTCTACAAAGCTGATCAGCATTAAAGGAACTATTTTTTGTGAATCAATTTCGCCGTTTAAGGTAAGTTCGATAAATGCACCATCTTTAAAACGGATTTTCTGTAGCTCAATGTAGTTCGTTAAATACTCAACCTCTTTGCTTAAATCAACAGTGGGCGTATTGCTCTCGTAAATCATGTAACGCATAATTTCTGAAAGCTTCATAATTGCATCGGCTGTTTTATCCGATTTTTGGTAAGCAAGCGAATAAATATTATTTAGCGAATTAAAAAGAAAATGCGGATTGAGCTGCGATTTTAAAAACTGCAGTTCCATTTCTCGTCGTTCACTTTCAAGGTCACGCTGAATGCGCTCGTTAGAGAACCAATCTGCCGCAAATTTAATCAGGCAACTCGAAACTAAAAAGAAACCACAAATAAATAACTGTGCAAAAAAATACTGATCTGCCGGCCAGGTTTTCTTTTTCCCTTCCATTACATAATCCATCATATCTTTCGGATTTAGCACTGCAACTACCGTTTTTATTAACGAGGCCGCACCCAGCAAAAGCAAGAACAAAAGGATGTATAGGAAATACTTCTTCTTCCGTTTAATTAATTGAGGGATAAGAATGAGGTAATTAATATAGAACAGAGAAACGTTAATGACGCCAAATAACAGTATCGAAATTACAACATGTTTGGTCGTGTTTCTCTCCGCGCTAAAAAAAACATCCAAAATAATAATGAACACGATAACCGCCCAATATAATGCGTGCAGTATTAAAGGCCCTTTGCTTTTTTTCATTTATATTTAATTAAACAGGAACAAATCTCCCTGCTTTATTTTATGCAACCAAAATAAATAAACTTTATATTTTAACAGCAAACAATCTACCAACGGGCATTTTTTTTCTACGAACCGTCCAAATGGCAAAATTTATCGACGAACGCCCAAAATGGCCGTTGATCTAGAATCTTGAACACTTGGTATAATACATTTTAGCAGCCGATTTTCATTCTGTTCCTTTGAATCATCAAAACGAAACGAAATGAAAAAGTTAGCCAATACATCGCCATTTTTACTTTTATTAGTACCAGTTTTTATGATGATTATTTTAACCTTTACCGTTAATGCCAATCGCAATGAAACAGAATTAGTGGTAAAACCTGCTAAAACCTCAACTGCTGTTGTTAAACAAGCTACCGCTATTTTTCAATAAGGATGAGTAATTATGCCATCCAAACCGCAGGTTTAAATTTTAGCTTTGGCCACCAGGCCATTGTAACCGATTTATCGCTACAGGTGCCTAAAGGCAGCATTTATGGCTTTTTGGGGCCAAATGGCGCCGGTAAAACCACTACTATAAAAATATTGCTCAACCTGCTAAAATCTCGCGCAGATCAGGTTTTCATTTTCGGCAAAGAAATTAACAACAACCGCATTCAATGCTTAAAGCGAATGGGTGCACTGGTAGAACAGCCGGCAATTTACGGCCACCTTACCGGAAAAGAGAATCTGATTAACCGCTGCATCATTTTAGGTATTAAAAAGGATAAGGCAGAAAAAATGTTGACCCTGGTCGGCTTATCAGATGCGGCAAACAAAAAATCGAACAAATACTCGCTGGGGATGAAACAACGCCTTGGCATAGCATTGGCCTTGGTTTCCGATCCTGAACTGCTGCTGTTAGATGAACCTACAAACGGCCTCGACCCGAACGGCATTATCGAAGTTAGAAATTTATTGGTTGATCTGGCTACCAACCATGGTAAAACGATATTGGTTTCGAGCCATTTATTGGCCGAAATAGAAAAAACCGCTACACACGTTGGCATCATAAATAAGGGCAAACTGTTGTTTCAGGGCACTATTGATGAATTGCACTTACTAAGTAAACCCATGCTCGAAATAGAGGTGGAGCAAACCGAGTTAGCAAGCAACCTCCTAAGCGAAGCTGGCATTGAAATCATCTCACAAACAGAAAAAAGAATTACAGTTCCATTCTCCTCTGCAAGCCAAAGCGGCGAGATCAACACGCTGCTTGTACAACGTGGCTGCAGCGTGAGCAGCCTTTCCAGACAGCGTAAAGACCTCGAGAACTTGTTTTTAGCCATTACCAAAACCAATTAAACATGCGCTCTTTTTATATTTCACTCGTTTCTGAGTTTTACAAATCCAGAAAAACGCTCGCATTTTGGGCTGCAATTATATTACCGCTCGTTGTTTGCGGCCTGGTTTCTTTTGGTTTTTATACCAATGCAGATAAAATTCTGAACCTAAATTATCCGCCAATGATGCTCTGGTTGCGGTACATTGGTGCTGCGCTTGGCGTAATGGGTATATTGATTTTGCCGTTTTACGTCATATTTATGGCTTTTTCGGTCAACAATATCGAACATAAGAACGATACCTGGAAAACACTTTTCGCCCAACCCTTAAATAAACTATCTATCTATGCCGCCAAGTATTTTTATGCCGTAATACTGGTGGTTATCTGTCTGTTTTTGTTCGGCGTGCTCTCGTTTGCCTTTGGTCACTTACTTCAGGCGCTTGTTCCCAGGTATAATTTCAATCAATACGATCCCTCCCCACTTTTAATCAAGTTTTATATCAAGCTGTTTCTTTCCTCTTTAGGTATCTTATCCATTCAATTTATACTTAGTTTGCTTTGGGGCGATTTTTTAAAGCCAATGGGAATCGGCTTTGTGGGCACCATTATGGGTATAATTACAGGCAATTTGGGCTGGAAATATGCTTACCTGATCCCTTATAGCCATCCATCGTTAGTGCTAAGTAGTAGTTCTTCAGCCAAAAATCTATCCAACCCGGCAAACATTGAGATTTTTAACCAGGCAATTTACACGAGCTTAATTTATGCCGTGGCTCTTTTTGTAATTGGCTATTTCATCGTAACTAAAAAAAGTATTAAATAGTTAATAGACCGAAGTTCATATTCTCTCGTTAAATCGTTAAAAGATTTCTCCGTTCCGCGTTGCCACAGTCGAAAAGACGAGCGGGCTACGGACAGAGATGAGACCGTTCCTCATCCCCAAAGGTTACTTTGTAGCGAGGCAGGACTTGTGCGAGCTGACCTGTGCCGATTTTTCATCGGTAAGCAATCTGATTTATGAAAAGAGGTTGCTTTCCCGAAAAATCATATAGTATAGACACATCTCCTTTCGGCTGTTCGTCTTTCCCGCGCAGGCGGGAATCTTAATGCAAGGCGCCTAAATTTGTGCATTAGGATGCCCTACCGATAGCTATCGGTACAAGCTGAGGATGACGACCGTTTTTGGATAGTGCCATGAAATTTGACCATAATTCAAATTATTCGAGGTCATAAATCAAATGTTCTACAGATGGGTCCACAGACAAGAGAAATCGCGACAGGCTGTTCCTCGCAATGACGATCAACTTAAGAACGTCGTTCATATCGATTTCCATGCAATAAATTTAAAATCAGTATGACAGCGTTAAACCACTCATCCGATAGCTACGCCATCCTTCTGTTTAAAAAACAAAAGCCTGCACTTTATTAAAGGCAGGCTTTTTGCGTGAGAGAGGTGCGTCATTTACATGTATTTTCAATCCTTTAAAAGGACAATATTCTTTCTTTAAAGGCCCAGACAATAAGCTGGTACGAATTTTTCAAATCGAGTTTTCTAACCATATTTCTTCGGTGTGTATTTACTGTATGCTCGCTTATAAACAGCATTTCGCCAATCTCCTTGCTGTTGTAGCCCATAGATAATAAATGCACTATTTCAACCTCTCGCTCACTTATAGCGACATGATTTTGCTGAAGCAGAACTTTGTTAATCATTTTATGAAATTTTGGATAATTCCGTTTTTAAAAAACAAAAAGGACCGCATTATCTCAAAACGAGCCAACAAGCTTGATGTGCAATAATTTGAAGATAGACGACCTTATTTCAATAACGGCAACGTACTCAGTAACCGTTATAATATCAAAAGTAAGTACGCAGAGTAATACATTTCCACGGTAATTCGCCCTAAATAAAAGGGTAATTTTACGGTATTTTATTTTATCAAATACTTGCCCAAGCGCTTATTATTATCGATTTTTAACGCAAAATCAAACCCTATTATTTATGGATCAAAAATTAAGCTCGCAATCTATCGATCCCACGATTGCGACAGAAATGGTTAACGCCTATGCAAAAGAAACCGCAGCATTGAATTCAAAATCTTACACTAAGGCTGTATGGTTTCCCGCAGAGCAAATCTTAAATATCGCCAAAACGATAAGCGATGGTAAGCACGACGGATTAAGAATCTATTTTGCACAGTACGTTGAGAATACCTTACCAGATTTACCAGAATCTCATGTCGGCAGAAACACGCTATTACTTGTTCCAACGTTTGCCAGCGTTGAGGGCACTGTTGGTGGCGAAGGGCCTCACGATGATGATACTGGCGATATTGGCAACAGAGGCGAAATGTGCCCAGACGAGTGTAACGGTGTAACACTCTAGAAAGCAATGTCTGCAATACTTAGCCCTATAACCACTGTTGAATTACTTTGCCTCACCACGGCAACGGTATTCCTTGTAAAAGACAAAAATCTGTTTTGGCGAAATAACATCGCATATCTTATCGTGGTTTGTCTTACCGAAATGGTTATCGGGAGGTACGTGTCCTCTAAGTATCACAACAACCTTTGGGTATTTAATATCTTCGTCTTTTTCGAGGCTAGCTTTATCTCTTACGGAATTTACCACTGTTTGAACAAATACACCAATGCGAAAGTATTACTCGCCATAGGAACTTCAATTATCTATGCGTTCTACTTTGGGTTTATTATCAAAAATGGGATACTGGTCTTTAACCAAGTAGTTGTAAGCGTAATGTCGGTTATTTTTGTACTCTATTGCCTTTACTATTACTATTTGCTCTTAACCAGCGAAGAAGTACCAGAAATAAGCGGAAATCCAGAGTTTTGGTGGTTAACGGCGGTTTTGTTTTACTATTTTGGCAGTACTACGGTTAATTTGTTCTTGAAGTTGTTCATGAGCATTAAAATTGGCGCATTCAGCATTAGGTACATTATATTGAATGTTCTTAACCTTATTTTGTACGGCCTTTGGGCTTATTCATTTATATGCAGAGCGAAACAACGCAAATCGTTATCTTAGTTGGAATATCGACACTGATATTTTTACTGATGCCCGTTTTTTTGATCTTTTACATTAAGATCAGTATCAAATACCGGAAAAACCATTTGCTGGAAAAAGCCGCCATGCAGCAAAAATTTGAGGCAGAAATTCTTCAAACGCTGGTAGAAGTTCAAGATCAGACGATGCAAAGTATTGCCACAGAACTGCACGATAACGTTGGGCAGCTACTGAGTTTAACCACTTTAACGTTAAACTCAGTAGACCTTTCGAACACAGAAAAGACCAGAAAAAAAATTGAAAACTCACTTTCTCTGGTCAACAATTCAATAAAAGAGCTCAGAGAACTTGCCAAAATACTGCATGGCGAGCAATTGGTAGAAAACGGCCTTGGTAACGCCATCGAACAAGAAATTAACTGGTTAAACAAAGCTGGTACTTATCAGCTCATTATCAACAATCAGCTTTTGGGCTTATCAGTTACATCGCCCAATAAAGATCTGATCATTTTGCGTCTGCTTCAGGAAATTATTAATAACATTATTAAACATGCCCAGGCAACCGAAATTGAAATTGCCGCTTCATTTAGCGATAATACACTGCAACTAACTGTGAAAGAAAATGGGATCGGTTTCGATTACGAACAAATTAAAGAAAAAAAGACAGGCATGGGCTTAAGTTCAATTTTTAAGCGGGTTGATATGATTAAAGGAAGCCTGAACATCCAATCGGCACCCAACAAAGGCACAGCAATATCAATCGAAATTCCTTATCCTTAATTATGATAACACCAAGCATTTCTGTAGCCGTGGTAGATGACCACACCTTATTCCGCTCTGGCCTGGCGAGTTTACTCGGCGAATTCGATGAAATCGACATTTCATTTGAAGCCTTTAATGGCGCCGATCTTCAAACCAAGCTCAAAAAAAGCCCGGCTGTTCAGCTGATTTTAATGGATATTAACATGCCAGTTATGGATGGCTTCGCTGCCACCAAATGGGTTAAAACCAATTATCCACACATGCATGTATTGGCGTTGAGCATGCTCGAAGATGAAAAAGCCATTATTGGCATGATAAAAGCCGGCGCAGGCGGCTACATGCTCAAAGAATCTACTCCGTTAGAATTGCTCCACGCGATAAAGGTTATTGTAGAAAAAGGATTTTACGTAAATGAGCTCGTTTCTGGAAAGTTACTGGTGGCACTGAAAGATGGCGACAGCAACCCTACGTTTTCGGCACGGGAACTCACATTTTTGCAGCATTGCTGCTCCGAACTAACCTATAAGGAAATAGCCGAACTAATGAATGTGAGCCCCCGTACCATTGATAATTATCGCGAATCGCTATTCGCTAAATTGAATATAAAATCACGAACCGGCCTGGTGGTATATGGGATCAAGAACAAAATGATCGTGATTTAATTTGAACTATTCAAGCTCAAATTCCTGATGAAAACTAGGAATAGCTACGTGTTTATATCCATTGTCCTTTAAACGTGTGGCAAAGTTTTGCTGAACATCGTATTCGCCATGTACCAAAAATAATTGCCTTACTTTTTCAGGGTCTTGGCAAGCTAAAAAATGCAACAAATCTTCATAATCGCCGTGAGCGCTCATCGATTTAATTGAGCGAATATCTGCCTTCACATCATATTCATCTCTAAATATCTCAACAACCTTTTCGCCAGCAAGCAATCGCCCACCCAGCGAGTTAGGCTCGCAGTAGCCCACCATTAAAATGGTATTTTTGGTATTGCCGATGTTGTTCCTGATGTGGTGTTTCACCCGTCCTGCCTCAGCCATTCCCGATGCAGAGATAATCACACACGGTCTCCGATCCTCGTTTAAGCTTTGCGATTCCTCTACACTTTCTACAAAACGCAGGCCCTTAAATGCAAACACGTCAAAATCTACTTTCATCACCCGCTTAACGCCATTATTATATACCTCCGGATGGTTTTTTAGAATTTCCGTTGCTTTAGACGATAGTGGACTATCTACATAATATTGCAGATCGGGTAATTTGCCCTTCAATTCGAGGCCATTTAAAGCGTACAGCAACTCTTGCGTTCTGCCGACCGAAAATGCCGGTATAATAACCTTTCCTCTTTTAACGTTGCAGGTTTCGTTAATAATTTCCAGCAACATGTCTTCAATAGGATCGAGATCTTTGTGTAACGAATCGCCATAAGTAGATTCCATTAATATGTAATCTGCCTGATCGAATTTTTGCGGACTCTTTAATAACAAGTCACCGTAGCGGCCAACATCGCCCGAAAAGGTTATTCTCTTGATTTCACCATCTTCTTTTATTGATAAATGGACGGCAGCGCTTCCCAAAATGTGACCTGCATCGGTAAACTTTAACCTGATATTTTCATCAATTTCAAAATCTTCCTCATACTCCACAATCTTCATTTGGCTGAGCGTTTTAGTCACGTCCTCCTCGGTGTAAAGCGCCTCCTCCATCTCTTCACCCTCACGCAGTCGACGATTGGAAAATTCAGCATCTTGCATTTGAATTTTTGCAGAATCCATCATTAATATTCGTGCAAGGTCCATTGTGGCCGCGGTGCAAAAGATTTTCCCGCTGAAACCATCGGCCACCAACTTCGGCAGCAACCCGCAATGGTCTATGTGCGCATGCGATAAAACAAGATAGGTTACCTGCTTCGGATCGAAGCCGAAATAGTCGTTCAACTTGTCGGTAACGCGGCCCATTCCCTGGAAAAGGCCACAATCTAATAATATTTGGGTGTTATTCTTTAGCGTAATAAGGTGCTTGCTCCCTGTAACAGTACGGGCAGCACCATGAAAGGCAATCTTCATTTAGGTGTAGCGGGAATGATTTATAAAAAAATTGCCGGATTTTCTCCGGCAATTCAATTTCTTATGATTTTACCTCTGATATTTTATCTTTAACTTTGTCGGCAACGCCTGATGCCTTATCTGAAAAGCCCGCAAGTTTGTCTTTCGATGCATCTAATAAATCAGCAAAAAAATCGGATACTTTTTCTTTTAAATCACTAGTCGAATCTGAAGATAATGCTAATGCAATAGTTGCGCCCAATGCAGCTCCGGCCAATACGCCTGCTATAATTTTTGTTTCTTTTGTCATGATTTTTAGTATTTAGTTATTAAACATATTTCACCTGTTGGTGTTTTAATTTTTTTTATATTACAAAAATTAATCCAGAATGAAGCATATATTTTTTATCGACCTCGATAACACCATCTACTTTACCAAGCCAAACGAAAAAATCTTAATGAGCGGCCTTTACAATCTACTTGATCAGGAAGACCTGGGCATTTCAGACCACGATTACCAATCGGCAAAAAAAGAAATGCTTCGGACACCGTTTTTAAAGGTAGCCGAAAAATACGGATTCGATAAGGGCGTTACTGAGCGTACTGTTGAGTTTTTAGCGAACAGAGAAGTGGTAGAGCCATTGCAAACGAGTGAAGATTACCATTACATCAAAGCGTTGGAAGGACGCAAATTTATCTTTACAGCCGGGTTCCCTAAGCAACAGTTATCAAAAGTTAAAATGCTGGGAATTGCTGATGATTTCGAATCGGTTTTTGTAATTGACGTAGCTAAAACGAGCAAAAAAGAAGCTTTTGCAGAATTTATTAAAAAGGAAAACCTGAATAAGAGCGACATTTTAATTATCGGCGACGATGCAGAGTCGGAAATAAAATTCGGATTGGAGCTGGGCATCGAAACTTTTTTATTGGATCCGGATCACCTTCATCCAGATGCCGAAACAACTTATCGCGGAACCGATCTAAGTAGCCTGCCAGAAATAACAGGACAAAAAAAGAGGTCAAGCTTTTAAATCTTGACCTCTTTTAAGGGTTCAGCCCCTTAACTTATCCTCTGCCACCTCTTGTTGGCCTTCCACCTTGAGCGCTGCCTCTTTCGCCACCGCTGCTTCGTTGTTGTTCTTGTTGACTACGTTGCTGTTGCGCCTGGGCCTCTCGCTGCGATCTTTGTTGCTGCTCTTGCTGTGCACGTTGCTGCTGAGCCTGGGCCTCTCGCTGCGATCTTTGTTGCTGTTCTTGCTGTGCACGTTGCTGTTGCATTTGCTCATTACGCTGTGCTCTTTGTTGCTCCATTTGTTGCGAACGCTGTTGCTCCTGGGCTTGCGCCTGTTGAGCACGTTGCTGTTGCATTTGCTCATTACGCTGCGCCCGCTGTTGCTCCATTTGCTGCGCTTGTTGGGCACGTTGTTGTTCCATCTGCTCGTTGCGCTGCGCCCTTTGTTGCTCCTGCCCCTGCGCCTGTTGAGCACGTTGTTGTTGCATTTGCTCGTTACGTTGAGCCCTTTGTTGCTCCTGACCTTGCGCACTGCGTTGTTGCTGTGCCCGCTCATTACGTTGCTGAGAAGCCTGAACATCTCTTTGTGCCCGTTGCTGATCCTGGCTTACGCGATCCGCCTGACCACGTTGCTGACGCATTTGCTCCATCCGTTGTTGGTAGTCTCCGCGATTAGCGTTTTGCTGCTGGTTCCGCTGCTCAATTCCGTTCGAGTTTCCGCGTTCCGCACGTCCGTTACTGTTGCGATTATAAACTTCGCCACGATCGGCATTCGATCGGTTATTCTCTCTGCCAATAGTAGCATCATTTCCACGGGTTGATTGAGAAGAACGATTGTCATTTCTCGATCCAAAACGGTTGTCGTTGCTGTTGTTTCCACCCCGCGAATCGCGATTCGTGTAACCCTCATTTCTTCCTGCCCTGCTAAAACCAGCGTTACCCTGCTCAAATTTTCTCGGTGCAGCACTCCTGTTGTTTACTGCATTCCGTTCAGGTCGTGGCCTGTAAATAGACACTTGTCTGTTCTCGATTCTGCTGGCGCCCGGTCTGCTACTTTGCGAGTATCTGTAAACCGTTACATTACGATTCGTCGCACGTCGAATATCTTCTATCCTTGGTCCTCCATAATACGTTCTCCGGTTGTAAACATAAGTATTGTTTATAATCGTTGTATTGCGGATGTAAACATTGTTACGGGCGTAATTATATCTCGGAAAAACATTAACGTAAATGCTCGCCTGCGGAATAAAGTTCCAGCAAAAATCTGGCACCACATACCTGCGGCCGAAGCTCAGGTTAATGCTAATGCCCGGTGCCATAGGCGCCCAACCATAATACCCTTCCCCACTTCTCCAATCAACCCAGGCAGGTCCCCATGTAGTATCTGGCAACCAAATCCATTGGCGATAACTATTAATTACCCAACGGCCATAATGAAAAGGTGCCCAGCCCCAATCGTAGTTAGATACCCAGGTATTTCCATATTCAGTCATCGCCCAACGTCCGTTTGTATAATAAGGCCGGAAATCGCTTTGGTCAACATCAGGCCGCCAAACGTAACCATACTGCGGATCCTGAATCCATGTGCCGTAAGGCGACAATTCGTCGTAAAAAGTTTGTAGAGAAACGTTTCCAGTGCTATAACCATCGTCCTGGTAGTCGTTTTGATAGT
Source organism: Pedobacter endophyticus (assembly GCF_015679185.1). Classification (NCBI taxonomy): domain Bacteria; kingdom Pseudomonadati; phylum Bacteroidota; class Sphingobacteriia; order Sphingobacteriales; family Sphingobacteriaceae; genus Pedobacter; species Pedobacter endophyticus. The sequence continues at coordinate 3,772,486 of NZ_CP064939.1, read as the reverse complement.
CTTGTGCCCTGACTAAGGTTGTGGTTCCGGCAAGGAGCGCAAAAAGCCCTAGCACAATTGCCGATTTTTTCAGTGTTTTCATTTGTGTGTTTATTTAATAACCTAACTTGTGTGTATCAATTAGAGCGCCAAACAGCATTAAAGGTTTAATATGCATGCATAGTTTTTCGTTTTGTGCCAGATCTCGCCAGCCGGGGCATATTTCACTCTTTTATAACGGTTTAAGCAAAGTATAATTGTGCAGAAAACAAGTCATTCGCCAATAAAATTTGCTACAATTAAATTTTTTAAAAAGTATGTTCTGCTTTTCTATAAATTCTAAAACTTAATTCTATAATTGTATTTTTGCATCATGCAAAATGGCACCTTATATCTAATCCCTGTACCTCTGGCAGAAGAGGCAGCTCATAAAACCTTTACCCCCTATTTGGTAGATACCATTAACCAGATAGATACTTACATTGTTGAAAATAGTAAAACCGCACGTCGGTTTCTAAAAGAAGCTGGTTTACAAACCCCTCAAAAAGATTTGATCGTTCACGATTACGGAAAACATAACCGAAATGATCTCGGTCAGTTTTTTAATGAGTTAAAGGCGGGCAAGGATGTGGGCTTAATGAGTGAGGCGGGCTGCCCGGGCATTGCCGATCCAGGTGCAGATATTGTAGCCGAGGCGCACAAACGAGGAATTAAAGTAGTTCCGTTGGTAGGACCGAGCTCAATTTTGCTCGCTTTAATGGCTTCAGGGTTTAATGGCCAAAGCTTCGCTTTTTGGGGTTATTTACCGATAGATAAAGAACAAAGAGCCAAACGGATCAAGGATTTGGATTTATCTGCAAGCAGATATAAACAAACACAGATTTTTATTGAAACGCCTTTTAGAAATAACCAGCTGTTTGAAGAAGTATTGAAAAGCTGCAAGCCCAACACGCAAATTTGTGTGGCCTGCAATCTCACCGCCGAAGATGAATTTATCAAAACGCAAAGTGTGTACAACTGGCGGAAAGAAGAAATTGATCTTCATAAAAAGCCGACTATATTTTTGATGTATTAAGTAAAATTGGTTCATCGGTTCATTAGTCATCGGATGAATACTTTGCATTGACGCTAAATTCAACCGATGACTGTTCGGTATTGCTCATTGTAATTGGTTAATTAATTCATTGGTTCATTCGTTAATTAATCATCCGATGAATACCTTGTATTGACGCTAGATTCATGCGATGACGGTTCGGTATTGCTCATTGTAATTGCTTCGTTGCTAATTGCTAGCTGGTAGCTGATAATAGTTGGTTGGTGAAAATTGAATTTCTTCCTATATTGGGATTATCCAATCTAAATAATACAAAAATTTAATCGTTAACCCTTTACAGTCAATGAAAAAATTAATTCTGTCTCTTTTCGCCATCAGTGTTTTAGTTAGCTGTAAAGACACTAAAAAGCAACAAATGAATACTACCAACAATGAAGCTTTGATTAAACAATATTTTGAACATTTTAATCAGCACAACTGGCCCAAAATGGCTGCTATGTATACTGATACGGCTGAATTTAAAGATCCCTCGTTAGGACAGGGAACTTTTAAACAGACGAGAGATCAAATTGTTAAAAAATATAGCGAATTGGGTACTACTTTCGCCGATGTTCGGGATGAAGTACTTCAGGTTTACCCTTCAGGAGACAAACACATCATCGTTGAATTTGTATCTACAGGTACAGCTCCGGACGGTTCTAAATTTGAATTGCCCATTTGCACGATATTTACGATCGAGAATGGATTGATTACAAAGGACTTTACTTATTACGATAATTTTGAGGAGTAAACTACCGGTACATTCCCTTGCCATCAATAAAATCGATCACCTTATCGGGCAAGAAGAACTGAACGTTTTTCTTTTCTTTAATTGCCTTTCGGATAAATGTGGATGAGATTTCCATTAACGGTGTTTGGGTAAAAGTAATTGCAGGATGGTTTCCCCACTCGCTCACATTGGCTCCCGGACGTGGATAAACGTAAATCTCATAATTTTTGAGCAATACCTCGTAATTTTTCCACTTCTTAAGCGATGCCAGGTTATCGGCGCCCATAATCAGAACAAACGTTCGTTCCGGATACTTTTCATGCAGATAGGCTAACGTGTCGACGGTGTAGGAAGGTTGCGGCAAGCCAAACTCAATGTCGCTCACCCGGATATGTTCAGCATTTTCCGTTGCTATTTTTGCCATTTCCAACCGGTCGTACATGTTTGTCAATCCGCTTTTTTCCTTTAAAGGGTTATGCGGTGAAACTACCAGCCAAACTTCGCTAAGCGCAGTATGATTGGCCATGTAGTTGGCAATAATTAAATGCCCTGTGTGGATGGGGTTATAAGAACCAAAGAAAAGACCAGTTTTCAATTTTCAGTTTTCAGTTTAAATCAACGCCGTCATTGCGAGGTACGAAGCAATCTTCGTACTAAAGTCTATTGGAATAGGATTGCTTCGTACCTTATAATGACACCGTTGTAATCCGCTCATAATCAGCTATGTTTTATACGCAAGAAATCCATTAGCATTTTGCTTAGCCACCACGCATAACCGCTTCGTCCTTGCTGTCCCGAAGCTTCGGGCTCGGCATCTTTCATGCTTAGCGTTCATGCTAAATAGATCCCGAGCCAAGCTGAGGATGACGACCGTTCATAGTCCGTGCTTATATGCATAAAGAATATCTAAAACGTCATCATTTTTTTCAGGGACACGGACCTGATTGATACTCGTTACAAAGTAACCCCTTTGGGGCAATGACAAAAAAAGTCAAGAAGTCAAGCTTTAAAAGCTTGACTTCTTTCCATTCAGCTATCAGATTCATCTGACAATATTGGAAAAGTTACATATAATCTTTAAAATCTTCCAATGGCTCATCAAAATCGGCAGACATTTTAAAAAAACCATTTGCATAACCGAATTGTCTCTCTTTCAGCTTTTCATTTCGTTTTGATTTTTTCTTTAGCGACGAAACAAAGTCAGAAACCTGCTTCTTCAGATCTGAAGGCAATGAAGAAATCTGGCTATACAGTTGAATATCAGTCATACTCAAATATAACAATTTCCACTTTCTTAAGGAACTATTTCTTCAAAAACTCCCTCACCAACTGCTCCGCCTCTTCACAAGCTGTAGTCAAATCGTAGTTCTTTAAAATTACATCGAATTTATCGGCGTAAGTGAGTTCTTTCTCCGCCTTGATAAAACGCTCCTGCAACTTCGCCGGGCTATCTGTACCGCGACCGCTCAACCGCTCTTTCAAAACATCTAACGATGGCGGCTGAACAAAAATGGCCAACGCATCCTCTTCATATTTCCTTTTCAGGCGAATACCGCCCTCTACATCAATATCAAAAATAACGTGCTTACCCTCATTCCAAATGCGTTCAATCTCCGAACGTAGCGTGCCGTAAAAAGTACCATTATACACCTCCTCAAACTCAACAAACTCCTGACGGGCCACCTTGTGCAAAAACTCCTCTTTAGTAATAAAGTAATAATCGTTTTCGTGTGTCTCATTACCCCTTAACTCGCGTGTGGTAGCCGAAATGGAAAAACTCAGTTCAGGAAACTTCTTTAATAAATGATGTACGATGGTGGTTTTACCAGCTCCTGATGGCGCAGAAAATATAATTAATTTGCCTTGTTTCATTTTTTTAAAACTAAAGCTTAACGCATTAAGTCCAAAGCTTTAATCTTTGAACTTTTAGCTTTAAGCTTTCTATAACACATTCAGTAACTGTTCTTTAATTTTTTCTAACTCTTCCTTCATTCCCACAACGTACTGTTGCATTTGTGCGTCGTTGGCCTTTGCCCCCATGGTGTTAATCTCACGGCCAATTTCCTGAGAAATAAAGCCCATCTTCTTTCCATTGGCCTCTTTGCTTGCCAACGTTTGCAAAAAATAATTGCAATGACTTTTCAGGCGTGTTTTTTCTTCCGTAATATCAATTTTGTCTATGTAATAGATCAGTTCCTGCTCAAAGCGGTTCTGATCCACATTTACCTTGCCAACCGCCTCTTCTAAAAACTGCGAAAACTTATCCCGAATGTGCGCAATCCTTTTCGGCTCCAGCGCTTCAACTGATTCGAAATAAGACAGGATATTCTTGATTCTGAGTTCAAGGTCGGCCTTTAACACAGATCCTTCATCTTCCCTAAACTTGTTAAAATTGGCCAGCGCTTCAGTAAAAATCTGGTATAAATGGTTCCATTCATCCTCACTCACACTTTCTTCCTTGTAGCTAATTACCTCAGGAAAAGTCAGTGCTGTTTGCAAAAGATTACTACTTTCGGCTCCCAATTGCTCGTTTACCGCAATTAATTGATTGTAATAATGTGTGAGCAAGGCGGTATTAATGCTCGCTCCTGTAACATCGCCATTGGTGCGCTCTACATTAATGCTGAGGCTTACTTTTCCACGTTCAATATCTTTGCTGCAGATGTTGCGCAGCACAAGTTCCTTATCAGAAAAAGCCTTGGGATATTTTAAATTGAGCTCAAGAAATTTACTGTTGAGCGATTTTATTTCGACACTATACTTTGCATTTGCATAATCGGCTGTTGCTAAGCCGTATCCTGTCATGGATTTTATCATGTGCAAAGATAGGTTTTTAACGTGAAACGATAAAGCAACAAAATCGGCAATTGTCCCAATCTTTCTTGCCCGATCAAAATTTTTAGTAAACGGACGCGGCTAGCTCTTAGCGGCCTGCAGCCCCGCTTTACACTTTACTGCGTGCTCGTTCCAATCAGGTTTATTTTACAACGCAGTAAGCTTTTTGGGTAAGCCTTTTTCCTGCAGGGCGGGCATAACTGCACACAGGCTGGCAGCACCAGAGCATTCATTTCTACTTAAAAACTACCCTGAGCTATGTTTTAAGCATGGTCAAAATGGCATTAAAAGTCTTCGCTTTCAACTTGTCCAAATCCTCCGCGGCCATTCCCTTAACCTCCACCGCTTCGCCAAATACTGTTTTAATTAAACCGGGCTTTAACAAAAGTGGATTCCGTCGTGGCAAATGCGCTTTACTGTTCAAAATGGCGAAGGGCATTATTGGTGTTTGCGTCTCAATAGCCAGGCGAAATGCGCCATCGTAAAAAGGAGCCAGCAAGTCGTCTGTTTTATTCATCGTACCTTCAGGAAATATTAAGATCGACTCACCTTTGTTCAAGTGATTTCTAAGTTCGGCCACCGATTGGTCGCGGCTTTCGCGGCTGCTGCGATCGATCATGACCACGAGGCGCTTGTAAATCCAGCCAAAAACGGGAACCTTTAACATTTCAATCTTGCCCAGCGGACTGAAGGCCTGGGGGATGCAAATTACAATAGCCACCGCATCGAGAAAAGAAGTGTGGTTACCTACATAAATATACGATCGCGATGTATTTATTTTTTCGCTTCCTTTTGCCCTGAACCACAGAAAAGTGAGCAAGCTGAAGCTGTAGGCCCAAAACTTCAAGAACATAAAAGCAATCCGTCTTCCCGCACGTTCATTAAATATACCCGTGGTTAAAATAACGAAAGGACATACCGCATTCATTAAGATGAAAAACACGATGGATGAATACATCAAATACAGCAGGCCGGCAAATTTTCGGATGGACATTAACGTTCTTTTAACAGTTTATAAAGTTAACAAATGTTAATTTTACAAAAAAACCTTGCATAAAATGAAACTCGGGCCTTTCCTTTTCTTGATGCTTCTGATAAGCGGTTTGTTTACGAACGAGGCTTTTGCCCAGTCGTTCATCATTAGAGGTGTGGTAATTGAAAAGGGATCGAACGTGCGAATTGCCATGGCAAAAATCTCGAATATGCGATCGAAAACGGGCGCTGTTAGTAACGAGATTGGCATGTTTCAGCTCAGCGTAGAAATGGGCGATACTTTACTGGTAACCAAAAAAGACCTGCTCGACAAAAAAGTGGCAGTCAAAACCAATACAGATTTGGTGGTATATTTAACCAGGGGCACTACCATGTTAGATGAGGTTGTTGTTAAAGGCAACTCGAAACAACAGGAAATGGCAGAAATTAACCGCGACTACAAACGGAACGGCTCTTTTTATGCCGGCAAGCCGCCCCTTATCTCGCTAATTCCCTTTGGCGGTCATCCATTGACATTTTTTTACGAGCTTTTTGGCAAAACGCCCGCCCAGGCCCGCCGATTTAAACGCTATTATAAAAAAGAGCTAACTTTGATGGAAGTAGACCGTTTCTTTAACAAAAGTTTGGTGATTGAAAATACCGACCTGAAAGGAAAAGATTTGGATAAGTTTTTGCTTGACTATTATCCGCCAACCAGTTTGGCTAACAATTGGAACCACTACGACGCGATTAAATACATCAAGGAATCTGCCCGCAGGTATACAGATACCCTGAACCACAAAAAAACAACAATGCAATGAAATATCCGAAGCTCATTTTCTTATTCATCATATCACTAATGGCTTGCGCTGGTGCAAAAGCACAGGATTTTATTGTAAGAGGGGTTGTTATAGAAAAAGGGTCGAACATTAGAGTGGCGTTAGCAGAAATTACCAATCAGCGCACCAAACTCGGCGTAGGAAGCAACGACCTGGGAATGTTTCAGCTAAAAGCCAAAATCGGCGATACCTTATATGTAAATAAGCGTGACCTGCTCGATCAACAAATTGTAGTTCGGAGCAATCAGGATTTGATCATTTATTTAGTGCGAAACTCAACCATGTTGGATGAAGTAACAATTCGTGGCAATACGAAGAAGCAAGACCTTGCCGAAATTAAGCAAGAATTTAAAAACAAAGGGGTTTACAATGGCGGCAAATCATCGTTCCTGCAAACCGTTTTTAGTCCGCTCAATGCCTTGTATAACCTGGTAGGTAAAGACCCTAAAAATGCCCGACGGTTTGGCCGATACGCAGATAACGAAATTAAGCAAAGTCAAATCGACCAATATTTTAATGGCACTATTATTCAAAACAACACCAATTTGAGAGGTAAAGATTTGGAAACCTACATGCTCAACTGCAGGCCAGAATACGATAAAGCACAATATTGGAACAGTTACGATTACATTAAGTACATTAAAGAATCGTCGAAGAAATTTACCGATACACTTGGCAAGGGGAAGTAAGCTGGAGTTTTGAGTTGGGGGTTGGGAGTTTTGAGTCTTTAGTCCCGAGTCCATAGTCTCTATCCATAGCGTATTGTCCGATCGTTGTTCTTTGGTCTAAATGGAGATTTACTTATCAACCGTAAGCCATTTAACCGATTCGACAATGATTGTTGAACTAATAAACCAATGAGCTAATGAACCAATAAGACTAGATCGCCAGTGTTTCGCAAGCTTTTTCGGCGGCTAGTTTTTCGGCATTTTTCTTATTATAATCTCTTCCGGTACCTTGTTTTTCGCCGTCTACAATTGCACTGATGGTAAACAGCTTGGCGCTTTCGCCTTCGCCATTTTCAACCAATTCGAACATTACATCTTTGCCATGGCGCTGACACCATTCAATGAGTTTACTTTTAAAGTTAGTTTCGGTAAGTTCGAGTGTATGGATATCAATGTGCGGCTTTACAATCCTCCTAAGCAGAAATTCTTTGGTGAAATTATAGCCTTTATCCATATAAATGGCTCCGATGATAGCTTCAAAGGCATCGCCGAGCATGGAGTTGTGTTTCGTTTGGATGCTAACAGAGCGCTGATCAAACTGAATCAGTTTATCGAAGCCAATTTTTTTTGCAAGCTGGTTTAGGTTTGCCCGATTAACGATTTTTGAGCGCATTTCGGTCAAAAACCCCTCTTCTTTGTAAGGATAGTGCTTAAATAATAGTTCGGCTATAACAGAACCCAGTACGGCATCACCTAAAAACTCTAAACGCTCGTTGCTACTTCTGCTTCCATTTTTCAGCACTTTTGCAACAGATCGATGCCTGAACGCCATTCGGTACAGCGTTACATTACCTGGAACAAAGCCTAAAATATTCCGCAGCTTTTTAACGAACTCTTTCTCGGGAGAAAGATAAAGTTTATATAATCTAAATATCGGCATTAAAAAAATAACAGAATTAACGGCTAATCAGCATATTTAACTAAGTTATCTATTTTTAATTAGCAATACAAAAATTATATATCAAGCAGCTCAAATTAATCCTCGTATTTCTTGAAAATAACTGAAGCGTTATGACCACCAAAACCAAAAGTATTGCTTAAAGCGGCTCTAACTTCGCGTTTTTGCGCTTTGTTAAAGGTAAAATTCAGTTTAGGATCAAAAGCTGGATCATCTGTAAAATGATTGATTGTAGGAGGCACAATGTCGTTTTGCACAGAAAGAATTGCGGCGATTGCTTCAATTGCACCTGCTGCACCTAATAAGTGACCAGTCATCGATTTTGTAGAACTGATATTTAAACGGTAGGCATCCTCTCCAAAAAGATCAGCAATGGCCTTGGTTTCACTAATATCACCCAGCGGTGTCGAAGTTCCGTGCACATTAATATAATCAATATCGGCAGTGGTTAAACCTGCGTCTTTCAGCGCGTTTGTCATTACCATTTTAGCACCTAAACCTTCGGGATGTGGAGCGGTGATGTGATTGGCATCAGCACTCATTCCGCCACCAACAAGTTCGGCATAAATTTTTGCACCCCTTGCTTTTGCGTGTTCAAGTTCTTCTAAAATAATAGTTCCGGCGCCTTCACCGGCTACAAATCCATCGCGGTCCTTATCAAACGGGCGAGATGCTGTTTGAGGGTCGTCGTTACGTGTTGATAATGCGTGCATGGCGTTAAAACCACCCATACCTGCCTCATTAATGATGGCTTCAGAACCTCCGCTGATAATTACATCGGCCATACCCAAACGGATATAGTTAAATGCATCTATCATGGCATTGGTAGATGAAGCACAAGCTGAAACAGTTGCAAAATTTGGCCCACGCAGGCCATACTTAATAGAGATATGCCCTGGAGCGATATCAATAATCATTTTTGGAATAAAAAATGGATTGTACCTTGGTGTACCGTCTCCCTTGGCAAAGTTCGAAATTTCATCAAGGAAGGTTTTCAACCCACCTATGCCTGCACCCCAGATTACACCGATGCGGTTGGTATCCAATTTCTCGAAATCGAATCCTCCATCCTTAACGGCTTCATCAGTAGCTACAAGAGCATACTGTACAAACGGATCTAATTTGCGGGCTTCCTTTTTCTCCAAAAAATCTTCCGGATTAAAGTTTTTTACCTCACAAGCGAATTTGGTTTTAAACTTTTCAGTATTAAAACCCTTAATAGGAGCAGCGCCACTCACCCCGTTAGTCAATCCTTCCCAAAAATCAGGAACATTATTGCCTATAGGAGTGAGCGCACCCAACCCTGTTACTACTACTCTTTTTAATTCCATTTATACTGAAAAAGCGTAATTCTATTTAACGTTTTTTTCCAAATAAGCAATCGCTTGACCAACTGTACCGATGGTTTCAGCCTGATCGTCAGGAATAGCTACATTGAATTCTTTTTCAAATTCCATAATCAATTCTACGGTATCTAAAGAATCTGCACCTAAATCGTTGGTGAATGAAGCCTCTGGCGTAACTTCGCTTTCGTCAACACCTAGTTTTTCTACGATAATAGCCTTAACTCTTGAAGCAATATCAGACATAATTTTATAATTTAATGGTTAAATAATTCTGTGCAAAGAAAAATAAATTCTTACAATTTTCAAATGTTTTTATTTCGATAGCACAATTTGGCTTCGAAATAACAAGCGAATATAGAATTAGTTTTTTAATTTCGTTCTGTTAAATAAATTATTTCCCTTGAATAGAACTTACCTAAAGTTAACCTTAGATCTTGATTTTACGTTGATTGCGATTACAGCGCCATTGAAAGACTATGTTTTGTGCCACAAAATTAATACCCGATTAAACACGCAGTTTGAGAAAATTGAAGATCACGAAATATTTTTTAATGTAGATGAACCGGCCTGGTCGTTCTCAAAATACTATTTTTTTGTAGAACAGGGCGAGGTAGAATATTATTTAATCAGCAATAGAAGCAGCGATGGTTTACTGGTTCCTGAAATGGGCAACGTCGATTTCTTCATCATAATAAGAGAATTTATCGATCAGGAAGATTTAAATTATCTGATAAACGGATTGAACAAACTTCCTGATATTCAGGTAGCTGCAAAAATAGATCCGGTAAAGTTAAAGAGCAAGGAGAATTTGGTAATATAAAAAATATATACTTCGTGTAGTAAATACACTATATTTGACGGTTATAAAACAACGAACGAAAAAACAAAATATATAAATTTTAATGCAGTTTGATTATTTTAGAGAATAATTAGCGCTCCCTACTGCATTGCTAAAATCAATTAATTAAATGAAACCTTTTCATTCAAGAACTAAAATTGTTGCCACACTCGGACCTGCATCAGCAAAGCCAGAAGTATTATATAGTATGTTTAATGCTGGTTTAGATGTTTGTCGTTTAAACTTTTCTCATGGCTCACAAGCTGATCATCAAGCAGTTTTAGATACTATTAAAGATCTAAACAAGAAATACGATTACAACGTTGGAATCCTTGCCGATTTACAGGGACCAAAAATCCGTATCGGCCTGGTTAAAGAGGGCGGCATTAACTTAATTAACGGTAAAACAACTGTAATTACCACCAATGAGTGTGTGGGCAATGAGGAGCGCATTTATATCACTTACCAAAACTTTCCTCAGGATGTGCAAGCCGGAGAAATTATCCTTTTGGATGATGGAAAGTTGCAAATGAAGGTTTTATCTACCAACTTAAAGGATGAGGTAGTTTGCGAAATCGTACACGGTGGGATCTTAACCTCGCGTAAAGGCGTAAACCTGCCCAACACGAAAGTTTCAATTCCGTCATTGACGCCAGAGGACAGGGAAAACCTTGAGTTTGTTCTTCAAAATGATGTAGAATGGATTGGTTTATCCTTCGTTCGTAAGGCCGAAGATATTATTGAACTTAAGAAAATAATTGCCGAGCGTGGCAAAACGGCTCGTGTAATTGCCAAAATAGAAAAGCCGGAGGCCATTGCCAATATCGATGAAATTATTGCTGCTACCGATGGTATTATGGTTGCACGTGGAGATTTAGGTGTTGAATGCCCAATGGAAGAAGTGCCATTATTACAGAAAATGATTGTTGCCAAATGTAGAGCCGCTTCTAAACCTGTAATTGTTGCCACACAGATGTTGGAGAGTATGATTACTACCCCACGTCCTACGCGTGCTGAGGTTAACGATGTGGCCAACTCTGTTTTAGATGGTGCAGATGCGGTAATGTTAAGTGGCGAAACTTCTGTTGGAGAATTCCCGCTAATCGTTATCGAAACGATGCAGAAAATTATTCAAAACATCGAGCAAAACAACTACCCTTTTAATCCAGATAAGTTCTTGAAACCAAAATCGCCATCTTTTTTAAGTGATGCGATTTGCGATTCGGCCTGTTTCTTAGCTAAACAAACCAACGCAGTAGGAATTGTTTCTATGACTTTAAGTGGTTATACCGCTTTCGAAATCTCGAGCCACAGACCTGAGGCTTTAACATTTATCTTTACAAGTAACCGGGCATTACTAAATGCAGTAAGTTTATTGTGGGGCGTTAGAGGCTTTTACTACGACAGATGGGAAAGCACTGATAATACCATGATTGAGGTGAACGAAATACTGAAAAGCAAGAAGTTGGTTAAGCAAGGCGATATTGTAATTAATACGGCTGCTATCCCGATGGAAGCTAAAGGTAAAACCAACATGCTAAAAATTACGGTGATCGATTAATTTTCATTCAAAATATTTTTGATGCCCGGGGGGTTTCCTCCGGGTATTTTTTTTGCGCTAAAAAGTTTAACAACCAGCGCAACTCCCTTTAAGTTCTTTTTGCTAATCTTTTCTCTTTCCTGAGTAAACCAGGCATTAAGTTGCCACGCCCGCCCAATGCCGTATAGTTAAGGATTAAATAAAAAATATTGTCATCCTGAGCGCCAACAATAAACAGTCGTCATCCTCAGAGATTAGTTTAAAAAACAAAGGAGTTGGGATGACAGCTTTTTTACGCTGTCATCCTGAGTGCAACGAAGGATCCCCAAGCGATGAAACGCAGAACGCCAAATCCCCACTGCCAAAAGAAGGCAAGTGAAGGGGACAAGGATGGTGAGATGTAGGTTGCGGATTCTTCCTTCGTCAGAATGACAAACCGGCGCTGTCATTGGTAGCTTGGCTGGGGAGCTTAACACAAGGGTAATACATTTGCATTAAGATCCCGCCTCCCCGCCCGTTCAGGCGGGCGGGGTTTCTATGTTTCCGTAGCTGATCTATTTTTGTTCAGTAGTTACGTTTAAAAGCGACTTACTGGTATAACAACCATAGGTTTTTAAATTTGAAGAATTTTAAGTATATTTCAACAATCAAATTTCGAAACTATGGATGAGCTTATGAACATCTCGGTACTTTGGTTCGTTGTAGGCTTTTCGTTTTTTCTCCTCGAATTTTTAGTCCCCGGCTTTATTTTATTCTTTTTTGGTATTGCAGCCTGGCTTGTTGCACTTATTACGCTGTTTTTTGATATTGCCATAGATACCCAATTAATCATTTTTTTGGTGAGTGCACTCGTTACTGTTGTGCTCTTCAGGAAATGGGTTAAAGAAAAGCTCGGCATGCATAAAGCAAGCCAGAAGGTACTTGAAGATGAGTATATTGGCAAAATAGCACTTGCCGAAACCGAAATTACCCCCGAAAAAAACGGTAAAGTAGAATTTAAGGGCGCCAGTTGGGATGCTAAATCAGACGAGTACATCACTTTAGGCCAACAAGTTGAAATTATAGAAACCAAAAGCATTTTATTAATTGTAAAACCCATAAAAGTATGACAGCCTCAACCATTATTTTAATCGTTCTTATCATTTTTATTCTCATTGCGTTTCTATCAACCTTCAAAGTTGTTCCGCAGCGGTCGGTGTTTATTATTGAGCGCTTAGGTAAATATAGTCGCACATTAGATGCAGGTTTCCACATTCTGATCCCGTTTATCGACAAAATTGCCTACAAACAAAACCTTAAGGAACAGGCCATTGATGTGGCTTCGCAAATTTGTATTACCAAAGATAACATTGCAGTTGAAGTGGATGGGGTTTTATACCTGCAGGTGATGGACCCGCAAAAAGCTTCGTATGGCATTGACAATTACCGTTTTGCCGTTATTCAGATCTCTCAAACCACCATGCGAAGTGTAATCGGTAAAATGGAGCTGGATAAAACTTTTGAAGAAAGAGAAACCGTAAACGCAACCATTGTAAGTGCGGTAGATAAAGCCAGCGAGCCATGGGGCATTAAAGTGTCTCGTTACGAAGTGAAAAATATTTCGCCACCACAAACCATCAGAGACGCCATGGAAAAACAAATGCGTGCCGAAAGGGAGAAAAGGGCAGTAATTGCCGAATCGGAAGGTGATAAACAGGCGAAAATTAACCGTGCCGAAGGCGACAAACAGGAAATGATTGCCCGATCGGAAGGTGAAAAGCAACGTAAAATAAACGAGGCAAGTGGTACGGCATCAGAAATTGAAATGGTGGCCATTGCAACGGCAAAAGGGATTACCGAAATTGCGCAATCTATTAATGCCGAAGGCGGAATGAATGCCGTTAACCTCCGTGTTGCCGAACAATACCTAAACGAATTCGGCAAACTGGCAAAAACCAATAATACGATGATTGTACCAGCCGATTTATCTGATATTGCCGGAGTGATTTCGAGCATCACCTCGGTGTTGAGTAAAACAAATACTTTGCCTAACCCGATAATTCCGGCGAAAAAATAAGCACTCTTTTTTATCAATAAAAAATATATTTTTGCACAGCATTGTTAGGAGAGGTGTCAGAGTGGTCGATCGAGCACGCTTGGAAAGCGTGTGTACTGCAAGGTACCGCGGGTTCGAATCCCGCTCTCTCCGCCAAAGAACTAAAGCCCCGTCCAAAAACGGGGTTTTGTTGTTTCTGGGAATTTGCGAAGCTAAGCTTCAGCAGAGCTGAGGAACAACAAAAAAATGAGCGCAACGAGGCTTTAGTTCTTTGAAGCCTCCCCCGCCAAGGGATCAACGAAGTTAATCCCGCTCTCTCCGCCATAGAACTAAAGCCCCGTCCAAAAACGGGGTTTTGTTGTTTCTGGGAATTTGCGAAGCTAAGCTTCAGCAGAGCTGAGGAACAACAAAAAAATGAGCGCAACGAGGCTTTAGTTCTTTGAAGCCTCCCCCGCCAAGGGATCAACGAAGTTAATCCCGCTCTCTCCGCCAAAGACAATCGTCATTTCGACCGAAGCGCTCCGTAGGAGCTCCTTTGGAGGAGAAATCTTTGAACCATTTTTTAATGAAAATTCGAAGATTTCTCCGTTCCGCGACCGATGAAAATCGGTATAGGGGTGCTACAGTCGAAAGGACGATCAGCTGAGGATGACAGAGATATGAACAATCGTCATTGCGAGGCACAGCCTGTCCCAACTTCTTTAGGAAGCAATTTCACTTCGTAAAATCAGATTGCTTCGGCTCACACAGGCCTGGCCTCGCAATGACGACTAAACAAACGATGTTTCCAAGATATGGCCACACGATAGGATTTCTCGAAAGCAAGTTACATCTCTCGTCCTTGCTCACGACGCTTTGGCAGTGGGTTGTTGGCGTTTTGCATTTCATCGCTTGCGGATCCTTCGTTGCACTCAGAATGACACCGTCAAACCTGTCATCCCAATACCTGTGTTTTTCTAAACTGACTTTAAGGATTACTTAAAATGTCAACATGGGCAAGCTAACAACTCCAATGTTCCTTACAAAACTTCAAGCGCCATTTCAAATCGCTATTATAAATCTTTTTCTTATATTGAGAAGCATTTAGCCCAATGTCATTTAGTTAAGTTCCACGGGTGTCATCCGATAGCTATCGGATCTGAGCGGAGTCGAAGACCTTTTCTGTAGGAAAAAACAAATAAACATCGCCCTTCGACTAAGCCTGTATTGAGCGTAGTCGAAATGCTCAGTGTGACAATGTTTTTTGTTTCTTCCTTAACTAAATGACATTGATGGTCAGCCAGCCAGCTTTTCTTAATTTTACTCGTCAAATGAAAAAACACTTCTTTATACTTCTTTTTCTATTTCCATTACGCTGTTGTCAAGCTCAAGAAAAACCGAACATCATTTTATTTTTGGTAGATGATATGGGCTGGATGGACACTTCGCAGCCGTTTGGAAATCAAATAATGCCGCTGAACAAAAAATTCCATACGCCGAATATGGAGCGAATGGCCAAAGAAGGAATGCTATTTAGCAATGCCTACAACAATTCTGTCTGTACACCAACGCGAACCAGTTTGATTACCGGTCAAAGCGCCGTACGAACCCATATCACCAACTGGACTTCTATCACAGCGAATCAGATTACTGATTTTCCAGACAGTTTGTTAGCTCCACCGGCCTGGAATATGAATGGCCTAAGTGTAACCGATCATCAAAACTCTTTTACCGTTAAGCAAACGTTACCCCAGCTGTTGAAAGACGCGGGATATTTTACAGTGCATGTTGGCAAGGCCCATTGGGGATCGTTAGGTACAACAGGAAGCGACCCGCAAGCGCTTGGCTTTGTAGTCAATATCTCCGGTTCGTCGCTGGGCCATCCACAGAGTTACCTTGGCGAAGAAAACTATGGCAATATGCCTGGCAAAACGAGCTTTAACGCCGTGCCCGATTTGCAGCAATTTTATGGTAGCGATACTTTCTTAACTGAGGCTTTAACTTTGAAGGCCAAATCCGCTTTAGATTATCCCATCAAAAACAAGCAACCGTTTTTCTTATATCTGGGCCATTATGCAGTGCATTTGCCCATTCAGGCTGACAAAAGGTTTGTAAACAACTATTTAGAGGCTGGCCTTGATAAAACAGAGGCCGCTTACGCCTCGCTAATTGAAGGGATGGACAAAAGTTTGGGCGACGTTTTGGATTATGTAAAAGCCAGGGGAATAGAAAAAAATACCGTAATTATTTTTATGTCAGATAATGGCGGCCTTGCCAATACTGGCCGTGGCGGGCAGCGCAACACCCAAAATTTACCGTTAAGAGCTGGTAAGGGGTCGGTTTATGAGGGCGGAATCCGTATCCCCTTTATCGTTAAGTGGCCTACGACTGCCAAAGCCGGAAGCAAGACAAACCAGTACGTTATGCCCGAAGATTTTATGCCGACGATATTAGAAATCGCGAAAATAAAAAACCATGATGAGTTAGACGGTAAAAGCTATTTGCCCCTGATAAAAAACGCTTCGTTAAAAACCGACGCACGGCCCATCCTTTTCCATTATCCAAACCGTTGGACACGAAATGAAGACGAAGGCTACGCGTGGTCGAGCGCAATGCGATTGGGCAATTGGAAGTTGGTTTATTTAATGAAACAGCAGAAACTTGAGCTTTATAATTTAAAGGATGATATCGGCGAGCAACACGACTTGTCAATTTCAAATGGGGCAAAGGTTGTTGAACTGGCCAAAATCTGGACTGCCGAGCTTAAAAAACGTGGTGCCCAATTGCCAACATGGCGGGCAAATGGCAAAACTGTTGCCTGGCCAGACGAAATTGTAAAGTGAAGCAACAGATGCTTGCTAAACCTTGGAATAGATTAGTAAATAGCAATAAAATATCAACAGGTTATAGATAACCTGTTGATGAATGGAACAAAAAATAGGGATGGATAAGCAGATAATTGGAAAAACCTTTTTTACTGGTGAATGGCGTAACTGGCTTTTTTGCAGCACAGTTATTTTAGCGGGAAAACGCTGTTTATAATCAGCGTTTTGGCTAATCTACCAGGCAAAGAGTCAATTATTTCTTATCGTTACAAACTAATATACTAAAAATAGCTTAAATAATCAAAAAAAGCGGCTATAATAGTAATCTGAGCAGCAAATTAAGATGCATTAATATTTTTTCAACGCTATTTGTATCACTTTTAATACCCGTCAATTTATGAAACTGTACTATTTTTACAATCGAGATTAACTAAGAAATTATGAATAAATATTGGCTGAGCATAGCGGCTTGTTCTTTGGCGCTTACAGCAAGTGCTCAACAAAAGCAGGCATTAACGGCTCAAGATTACGAGCGTGCCGAACGCTTTATGAGTTACAATACCGAGCCACTTATCGATGGCGGTACGGTGAGACCGAAATGGCTTGAAAACGATAAATTCTGGTACACGGTAAAAACCCCGAGCGGTGAGCAAACCTATCTGGTCGATCCTGCAGCAAAAAGCAAAAAGTTAACCACTGCGTACAAAAACAGCAACAACACGCCGGGCAGCATGCGTGGCAACAGTAGAAATGAGGTTCTATCGCCCGATGGTAAAAAATCGATCTTAATAAAAGATTACAACCTTTATGTTAAAGATATTGCAAACGGCCAGCTAACGCAGCTTACCACAGATGGCATAAAAGATTATGGCTACGCCACCGACAATGCGGGATGGAAACACAGCGATGCACCGATCCTCCGTTGGTCGCCCGACTCAAAAAAGATAGCTACCTTTCAGCAAGATCAGCGCAACTCGAAAGATATGTATTTGGTAAGTACCAACGTAGGCTCGCCAACGCTGAGTACGTGGAAATATCCGCTTCCCGACGATAAGGAAATTCCTACGATCAGAAGAGTGGTGATTGATGTGGTAAACCCCAAGGTGATTTCGCTTGATGTAGCTCCCGATCCGCACCGGGCAACCTTGAGTGATGATATTTCGAGCAGCGGAACGTTTGATGATATTGACTGGAAGGCAGACGGAACTGAACTGGCTTTTGTTTCAACTTCGAGAGACCATAAAATTGAAAAATTCAGAATTGCAAACGCATTAACCGGTGCAGTTCGGGAAGTTTTCGAAGAAAAGGTAAAAACCCAGTACGAATCGGGCCAGGGGGCGATAAACTGGAGCTATTTACCTGCATCAAAAGAAATTATCTGGTACTCGGAAAGAGATAACTGGGGACATCTTTATTTATATGACTCGACTACGGGAAAGCTCAAAAACCAAATTACCAAGGGCGATTTTGTAGTTGCAAGGGTGCTAAAAGTGGATGAGAAAACACGCACCATCTATTTTGTTGGCAATGGCCGCGAGGCAGGAAACCCTTATTTTACGCATTTGTATAAGATCGGTTTCGATGGCAAAAACCTCGTTTCGTTAACACCAGAAGAGGGCAACCACATCAGTACCTTTTCTCCATCAGGAAAATACATTTTAGATACTTACTCTCAACCAAATGTACCATCGGTTACGGTTTTGAGAGACTTGAACGGAAAGCTGCTGCTATCATTAGAAAAAACCGACGTGAGCAGGCTAGCTGCAACGGGCTGGAAAGCGCCAACTCCGGTTTCGGTGAAGGCACACGATGGCAAAACTGACATTTACGGTTTGGTTTTTACGCCAACGAAAATGGAATCGGGTAAAAAATACCCGGTGATCGATTACATTTATCCGGGCCCTCAAGGCGGAAGCGTTGGTAACTGGTCGTTTGCTGCTTCGCGTGGCGATAACCAGGCCTTGGCCGAATTGGGCTTTATTGTTGTGGTAATTGAAGGCACCAGCAACCCTGATCGCTCTAAAAGCTTTCACGATATGAGCTATGGCAACATGGCGGAAAATACTTTGCCTGATCAGATTACTGCGATTAAACAACTTTCAGAAAAGTTTCCGATTGACACTACAAGAGTTGGTATCTGGGGTCATTCGGGCGGCGGATTTGCTACCGCGGCTGCCATGTTCCGTTATCCCGATTTCTTTAAGGTAGGCATTGCTGAGTCAGGGAATCACGATAACAGAAATTATGAAGACGATTGGGGCGAACGCTACAATGGTTTTGTGGAGAACTCAGATTATGAAGCGCAGGCCAATCAAAACTACGCTAAAAACCTAAAGGGAAAACTGATGCTCGTACATGGAATGATGGACGATAACGTGCCTCCTTACAATACTTTATTGGTAGTAGAAGCGCTGGAAAAAGCAAATAAATCGTTCGATTTAGTGATATTTCCGAATAGTGCGCATGGTTACGGAGCGTATTCGCCGTATATGATGAGAAGAAGATGGGATTACTTTGTACAAAATTTATTAGGTGCAGAACCACCAAAAGATTACCTGATTAAAGGACCAACAAGATAATAGGAAAGGATAGCCCAAAAAAGCTATCCTTTTTTTATGCGCATTAAAACAGTGAACAGGTTAACATTTGTTAAACTTTTACGGTTCAGCGTTTTAATTGGTACTTTAGAAAAAACCAGTTATCTATGAAAACGCTGTTATTGTTTGCATTAATTGCTCTATCGTGTAACGTATGCGCCCAACAAATTAATGGGCAAGTATTTGATATGTCGACAAAGTTGCCTTTAGCGCATGTTGTGATAAGTTATGGTTTGCGAAATACTTTCACTGCGGCAGATGGGACATTTAAACTCGGCGTAGTAGGTACATTGGGATCTGTAAAAATCCATAAACTCGGCTATCAAGATGATGAATTGAGCCTGTTAACCATCTTCCCGAACGTAAAAATCTATCTTAGGCCAACTTCTATCACATTAGATGATATTACTATTGTATCTAAAAGAGATTATCTGGCCGATTCGTTAAAAATGCGAAAAGAGTATGCTAACATTTTCGACTATAAGGCGCCAACGATAAAAGATGTTTTAGTAAAAAAAGGACTTAGGCGTAAGCAACCAGGTTCAAATTTGGTATCAAACTCTACTTCTTCCATCATCAGTTTTGATGTTTTAAAAACAATTGGCTTACTCACAAAGGATAAATCATCCATTTCAAAACTGCAGAAAGTACAATTGAAAGATGAGGAGAGCAATTACATCAATCGCCGCTTTAACGCCAAAAAAATTGTCGATATTACAGGTCTTGCAAATGATTCACTACAAATTTTTGTCGATAGATATCTCCCAACTGCAGTAGAGGTAAAGAAGATGAGCGATTATCAGCTATTGATGTATATAAAAAGAAGTTATGCAGAATTCGTTAAACCAAACAAACGTTAACTTCAACAGTTATTAGTTAAATTGAATTTTATGGAAGAACCAAGGGGTAAAAACAAGGTAATTATAACTGGAAGTACGGGCATGGTTGGAGAAGGTGTTCTAATTCAGTGCCTTAAAAGCGCTGAAATTGATTCCGTTTTGGTAATCAATCGCAAAACCTGCGGTTATGCCCATCCCAAGCTAAAGGAAATAATCCATAAAGATTTCTTCGATTTTTCGTCTATTGAGCAACACCTTTCCAGTTATAATGCATGCTTTTTCTGCCTGGGCATCAGCTCGGTTGGGGTTGCCGACGATGTGTACTTTAAAATGACTTACACGCTTACAATGCATGTTGCCCAAACGTTAAGTAAACTAAATAACGCGATGACGTTTTGTTACGTTTCTGGCAGCGGAACGAATAAAAACGGACGCTTAAAATGGCAAAAAGTAAAGGGCGATACGGAAACCGACTTATATCAATTGCCTTTTGAGCAGGTATTTAATTTTAGGCCTGGTTTTATTAAACCCATTCCGGGGCAGAAGTTTGCTCACAAGTTTTATAAATACATCAATTGGATGTTCCCACTGGGAAGGAAATTTTTCCCGAACGGGTTTTGCACAATGGAAGAACTCGGCGATGCGATGATTAATACACTGAAGCATCATAACGAGCGAAAAATATTGGAGGGGAAAGATATTATAGCGCTGGCCCGCCAGGGCACCTAAGCGAAATTTGCCAAGCCCACTAAGCGCATAACACCTGGTGGGCTCAGCATTAAAAATCGCTATTTTTTGTTGTCAACCTTACGTTGATTGTCTTTGTTTGAGGTTTGATCAGAACGTTGGCCGCCACCATTCGTAATTCCCTGCATTTTCTTATCGGTCTTTACATCGTGGTTCGCCCTGTCTGCAATAGAATTGCCCTGAACCGTTGGGTTGTTTTTTGGAATGCTCGTGTTTTTCATAACTGTAGATTTTAGTAAACATTGCGGAGCGCTATATAATTAACCGCTCACTTTCGATTATGTTTTAATTTTTGGCAGATCACGTTGTTTGCAGAGCGAGAACCCAAAAGACGGCGTGTCCCCCACTTTTTTTAATCTATATTACCCACATTTTTCACCGCCACTTATGCCTATTTACAACCTATTGTATTAAATTCTTTACTTGGATTAGTTTTTGTTTAATTCGTGTTTCGATTGTTAACTTCGCGCAATCGGATACAACATTACAACGTGAAAAAGAGATTCATATTATTTGCGTTTTGCGCTGTTGCATTTTCTGCAGGCGCACAACAGAAAACCTATTTAGAAATGCTAGCCAATCAACCGAAATGGGTTGATTCGGTATTCAGAAAATTAAACCGACGAGAGCGTATTGCGCAGATGTTCTTTGTTAGGGCGCATACCAACCTGGGCCAAAAATACATTGACTCGGTTGGGCAGGTAATTAAGAAGGAGCAACTAGGTGGCGTTATCTTTTTTCAGGGTGGCCCGGTGCGACAGGCAATTGCTACCAATGCGTACCAAAAGTTGAGCCGAGTACCCTTAATTGTGGCCAACGATGGCGAATGGGGCCTTGGCATGCGCCTGGATAGCACCATTTCGTATCCTTATCAAATGACATTGGGTGCAATTCAAAATAAGGATTTACTTTATAGAATGGGGCTCGAAGTGGCCAAAGATTATAAGCGTTTGGGCATGCAAATGAATTTAGCACCTGATGCAGACATTAACAATAATCCTAAAAATCCGGTAATCAATTATCGATCGTTTGGCGAAAACAAATTTAACGTGGCCAGCAAAACTGGTGCTTACATGAAAGGGATGCAAGAGGGCGGCTTGCTTACCACATTGAAGCACTTTCCGGGCCACGGCGATACTGATGTAGATTCTCATTACGATTTACCGCAGCTTACTTTTAGCGCCGCACGCTTAGATAGCCTTGAAATGTACCCCTTTAAGCAGCTGATAAAAGAAGGTGCATCGGGAATTATGATTGCCCACATGAACATTCCATCGCTCGATACTACAAAAAACTTACCCTCTACCCTATCAAAACCTATCGTAACAGGCATTTTAAAGGAAAAACTCGGCTTTAAAGGTCTGATTATTTCTGATGCGATGGACATGAAGGGCGTGGTAAAATATTTTAAGGAAGGCGAGGCAGATTTGAGGGGCATTATTGCCGGAAACGACATCTTGGAGCTTTCGGAGAACAGCGAGAGGGCAAACAAATTAATCAGAAAGGCGATTCGTCAAGGTCGTGTAGATATAAATACCATTAACGAAAGTGTTAAAAAAATTCTGACTGCCAAATATTGGGCTGGTTTTGCAAATAGAGATACAATTGCCATTCCGGGCCTAAGTGCGGGCATTAACCGCAATACGAGCAATGCGCTCGTACAGCAATTGGCCAATGCCTCGGTTACGCTGTTAAGAGGCAAAGAATATATCAAAAATCTAATTCCGATCAGAAGAACCGCAATTATCAGCATTGGCGTTCCGGGGGTTACCCGCTTTCAGAAAGAAATTTCGAAAGGCTATTATAATTCTGTTTATTATGTGTTGGATAAAGATGCGTCGAGCACACAAATCTCTAACATTGCCAGGGAAGTGGCTGCTTTTGATCAAATAATTGTTGGTATTCACGATAGCCGATCGCGGCCTGCAAATAACATCCCGTTAAATGCTGGTGTCAAAAATTTTATTAAAGATTTATCAGCAAAAAATGCGGTGTTCGCGTTATTTGCCAACCCTTATAACCTCGCGGGTTTGCCAGGCCTCGAAAAGAGCAAAGGCTTAGTTATTGGTTATCAAAAAGAAGATTACATGCAGGTTTCGGCCGCAGCAGTAATCAACAACCGATTAATCCCATCGGGGAAATTACCGGTGAGTATTTTGCCAAATTATAAATTCGGCGACGGGTTATAATCCGCAACTTTCGCCTGCAAAGGCTTGACAACTTGATGATCTTAAATAAAATGCCGGATAACTTTATCTGGCATTTTTTGTTTGTATTTGAGTTTAACTACCAATCTTTCTGCTTCAAAAAACTTAAAACAATTTCTGCCTTAAAATCATTATCTATTAAAAACCCAAAAGTTATGATAGATCCACAAGACGAAGATTATTCGAACGACCCAAATGATGCTTTACGCAGAGAGGACGATACCGAAAACATAAATGAACTGGATGGCGATGATACCAATATCGAGCACGATAAGGATTTACTGGAGCAGGCTGACGAAGCTTCGAGAGCATCGTACGAACTGAATTTAGATGATGTTGATCGTAACGACGAAGAAGATCTGAACGATTAAAAATGAAAGCCGCAGGCTTACAGACATAGGTCTGAAAACTGCGGCTTTTCTATAATTTTTGGCTGTTTACCTTAGCCCTCTGCTTTAGCGTTTCAGCTTTAGTCATTTAGCGTCCTAGCCTGCTGTCTTTTTTGGTTTGTAGTTTTCAGGATCAACGGCAGCAACTGTCCAGCCTTTCAAAAACGAAGTGATCTTTTTCACATCATGTCCAACTTTTTTTCTTCCATTGGCGCCAATTTCATCAGATTCAAGATACGATGAATTTTCGATGTGCAAAACCTTGCCTTTACCATCTAATACCACAAATACCGGATAGCCAAAACGGTTCGGAAAACCGAGGTATTTCATCGCTTCATCATTGTGATGATCCTTGTCCCAGTTTACCAAAATGTACTCGTAATTATCGTTAATGGTTTGTTTCAAGCTTGCGGTGGTATCAACCAAATTGTGGAACGCAATACACCACGTGCACCAGTTACCCCCCACCTGAACAAGCACGTGTTTGTTGGCTTTGGCTGCCTTTTCTGTTGCCGCTTTAATATCGGCCATGGCGTTGGCTTCGGGATTGTAAATATGCACACCAGCCGTTTTGGCCTGACCAAATGCTGCGCCCGAAATAAGAACAGCCGTTAATAAGACTAATAGATTTTTCATGATTTTTTCTAATAATAAAAGCAAAGTTAGCAAAGTCGACTAATTTTATAGATTACCATTAAATTCTTTACAGAGTAAATACATTTTGTAAAATCTTATCTTTGTATATCGATGGATTTTCTTGATATACATAGCCACAAAAGTGCCCAAAAACATGACGAAACGAGCATCCAAAGCTTATCGTTAACGAGCGATATTTTCCTGGCGATGCCCAAAACCAGGCCCATTTCGATAGGGCTGCATCCGTGGTACGCCATTTTGGAAAACTTAGAAATGCAACTGAAATATCTTTCTGTTTTGGCGAAGCAGCCGAACGTAAAACTGATCGGCGAATGTGGTTTAGATAAGTTGAAAGGCGAAAGTCTGGACAACCAGATTATTATTTTTGAAAAGCAAATTGCCATCGCGGAGCACTTACAAAAGCCAATCATTATTCATTGCGTAAAGGCTTTTGCCGAGCTGATTGAAATGAAGGAGCAATTAAAAGTCAAGGTTCCGATGATTATTCACGGCTTTAATAAAAGCGAAGAAATGGGCAAACAGTTACTGGGTAAAGGATTTTTGCTCTCCTTTGGAGCTAGTCTCTTAAAACCTAATTCTGGCGTTACAAATTTGATTCAGCAGATCGATGATTTCTTTTTGGAAACTGATGATTCGGAAGTTCCCATTAAAGAAGTTTACCTCGCCGCAGCCAATTTAAAAAAATGTGCTGTAGATGATCTCAAAGCTCGCATTTTTTGCCAATTGGAACCGCATTATCAATCCGGTTTTTGATGGTAAAAACAATTAAAAATAAGTCCGTTTTCGAATATCAATAAAAATATGTCAGATACAGCATGGCTTTCCCGTTCGGCCCTTTTGGTAGGCGATGAAGGCATAAATACGCTTCAATCCAAACACGTTTTGGTTATCGGCCTGGGCGGTGTGGGTTCTTTCGCTGCCGAGTTTATTTGCCGATCGGGCATTGGCGAAATGACGATCGTTGATGGCGATGTTGTTGATCCTACAAACCGCAACAGGCAGTTGCCTGCGTTAGCAACCAACCATGGTGTAAGTAAGGCGGCGATTATGGCCGAGCGATTACTCGCCATCAACCCCGAATTAAAGCTGCATGTGGTGAACAGTTTCCTTACTCCAGAGAAATGCCGCGAAATTCTCGAATCGGAATTTGATTATATTATGGATTGCATTGATAGTGTGATGCCAAAAATCACCCTGCTTTCTACCGCTTTAGAACGGAATATCCCAATTGTTAGTTCAATGGGCGCCGGGGGCAAAATGGACCCAACGAAATTGAGGGTAACGTTACTTCCAAACACCTACCAATGTGTGTTTGCCAGTTATGTACGCAAGCGGTTGAATAAACTGGCGAACGCCGATAAAATAAAGGCCGTATTTTCAAACGAAGAAATGGATAAGCGCTCGATGATTATGACAGATGGCAGCAATTTTAAACGATCGGCGTATGGAACGGTTTCTTACCTCCCGGCGGCCTTTGGCGGAGCCTGCGCATCGGTTGTAATCAGAGATTTATTGGGTTTGCCAATTGAAATGGCCGAGCGCCCCGCAAGAATCAGCCACAAGGTTTTAGCGAAGAAAAAGAAAACGAGATAGGTTTGTTCAACCAATTGTTAATATTATGATTTCTGAAAGGCTTTAAATTGTTGTAAATTAGGGTTTGTAAAAACCACCCCGCCTTGCGGGCACCCTTCAAGAGGGGAATTGCAAAGCGCAAAAACATCAATTGTCAATGAAAACAATTCTTAAGATACCTGCCAATAATTTAGGCGATTCATATTCCCCTCTCCCAGAGGGGTGCCCGCAGGGCGGGGTGTCAAACAAGAGCGAGTTAAACAAAAAACCAATTTTCATAAACGGAATAGAAATAGAACAACGTTTAATTTTAGAACTTCCATATAACAATAAGCTCAAAGAAAGAGCCCGGTTACTTCGCCAAGCAAGAAATTTGCCGGAAGTATTATTTTGGATGCAGGTAACCAAAGGCAATTTCCATAAAATAGATTTCGACAGGCAAAGAGTTATTGGCAATTATATCGTCGATTTCTATATAAAAGCGCTAGGCTTAATCATAGAAATTGATGGATCAAGTCACGACGGTAAAGAAGTATATGATAAAATAAGAGAAGATTATTTTATTTCTCTAGGCTTAAGGGTTTACAGAATTTCTGTTGATGATGTGATGAGAGCTATGAATTTTGCACTAATGGGCTTAGAAAATTATATAATTGAACATTATGGGGTTAAAACATAATTGAACACCCCGTCTGCTACGCATCCACCCCTCTAAAAGAGGGGAATGCATAACGCAGACAACCACACGCATTAAAACAATGTCAGGTTCTGCGCTAAATCCCCCTCTCACAAAAGGGGTACCAGCAGGGCGGGGTGTTAAAGTAAATTAATTCAGCCTCAATCAACAAGCCTACTATGCCTAAACCACTTAAAATCCTTCAAGCTTCTGCCGGTTCTGGCAAAACGTTCAGTTTAACCGCCCATTACCTTACGCTGCTTTTTAGTGGCGAAAATAAATACCGCGAAATTTTAGCTGTTACCTTTACTAACAAGGCCACCGAAGAAATGAAATCGCGGATTTTAGAGGTGCTGGTTGGTTTGGCGCAGGGTAACCCATCAAAAAAAATCGACGATTATCGTCAACTGATTTTAATTGCCTATCCCGAGTTAAAAGCTGAAAGTTTGAAGCTGAAAGCCGATAAAATTTACCGCAAAATTCTGCACGATTATAGCCGCTTTTCGGTAAGTACCATTGATGGCTTTGTGCAGAAAGTAATCCGCGGCTTTGCTTTTGAGCTGGGCCTAAACGCCGATTATAATTTAGAAATGAATTATGACAAGGTTAAGGATGATTTGGTAAACAAGCTTGATGCAGCGCTAAACGATAACAAACAGTTGCTGCAATGGATTATCGATCTGGCTATTGAGCGCATCAGCGATAATAAAAGCTGGAACTATAAAATCGAATTGTACAACCTTATCGGAGAAATCTTTTCTGAACGGTTTCAGATTTTCGAATCAGCGGTTGAGGAATTGGGCCTCGAGAACATTGATGAGCTCTTTAAAAAATACATCAACGTAACCAAAAGTGAGATAAAAAACTTCGAAGATGAAATTATTCAGCTGGCAACCGATGCGTACGAAGCACTAAATGTTTTAGGTGTAGAAAATGAGCATTTGAAAGGAAAATCGAGAAGTCCGCTGACTAAACTGGTTTTGGTTGCCCGTGGCGATTTATCAAAAGCTGAATCTGTTTTTAAGTTAATTGACGAGCCTGACGAATGGTTTCAGAAGGCTGCAAACATGCCCGAAGCATTCGAAATCGTAAACCCCATTTTAAAAAAGATAAAAGCGCATTATTTGGCGAATTTGCCGAACTATCAATTAGCCATTGCATTTAACAAAAACTTGTATTATTTACGGTTGATGCAAGAAATTGCAGTATTGCTGAAAGAATATCGGGCAGAAAATGATAACCTTTTAATTAGCGATGCCCAAAAATTAATTTCGGGAATTACCGAAGATGCAGGTGATAACCCTTCGTTTATCTGGGAGAAAGTGGGCAACCGATACCGAAACTTTTTGTTTGATGAGTTTCAAGATACCTCTACCAGTCAGTGGGGGAGTTTTAAATCGCTTTTAACAAACGCCATTGCAACACCCAGTTTAGAATTGACCGACCACTTAATAGTAGGCGATACGAAACAATCAATTTATCGCTGGCGAAATGGAGATTGGAACATATTACATAAACACGCCAAAGTGGATGTTGGTGCTCACAATGTTATTGAAGATAGTTTGGCGGAGAATTACCGGAGTGCCGAGAACATCATCAAGTTCAACAACTTCCTTTACCGCTCCATTCCGTTAACCCTACAAAACGAACTAAATCAAAATTTAGCAGGCAAGCCCGAAAATATCTCCAACTGGTGGAACAACGAAAATTTCGATTCCATTATAACAGATATTTATGCAGGCGCCACACAAAATTCCGCCCCCAATACACTAAAAGGCGGAACAATAAAAATCAAGAAATTTGGCAAGGACCAGGCTCCGGAGGAAGTCCGATTTTCGGAAACGGTTTTTAGAGATATCGCCTTGAACGACGTAATCGATGAAATTTTTCACCTAAAAGATGAACAACATTATGCCTTAAAAGACATCGCTATTTTGGTGCGCTCGAACACCGAAGCCATGCTCACCGTTGAAAAACTGATGGAACAAGGTTTGCCCGTTCTGTCGGGCGATGCATTGCTAATCTCCAATAACTCGGCAGTTCAACTCATCATTAATACGCTAAAAACCCTCATTGGTCTCGATGCTCAAACGGCTTTGTACAAGGCCAATTGCATTGCGCTTTACCATTCGCTGCACCAAAAAGCGGCCAGTGCCGATCATTATCTGCACCTCAACAATGTTTCTTTGAGCACTTTAGGTCGGGTTTTACCACAATCGCTCTGCGAAAACTGGCAATCGTGGCTACAACTCCCACTCGCCGAACTGGTAGAAATTTTAATTGAAGCTTACAATTTAAAGAACCTCAGCCAGCACCTTCCTTATCTGCTCGCCTTTAGAGATTTAACGGCCAATGCGGGCAGATTGGGCGAAAAAGGCATCATTTCTTTTTTAACCTGGTGGGATGAAGACGGCGTGAAAAAATCGCTGCCATCGCCCGAGGGTGCAAATGCCATACAGATCATTACCATCCATAAATCGAAAGGGCTGGCCTTTAGAGCGGTTTTTGTTCCTTTTTGTAACTGGGAAGTTAAAGGTAAAACCAATTCTACTTTCTGGGTTTCATCAGAAGATACTGTTTACAAAGAGCTGCGGGGCATTCCGTTAAAGTACAATGAGGCCCTTGCCGATTCGGCCATTGCAACAGCCTATTACGAGGAGTTGTTGTACAATAATATGGATGCCTTAAATATGCTTTATGTGGCTACAACACGTTCAAAAGACTACCTGTATATTGCCACAATGGCCAAGGCCGAACCTAAAGGAAACAAGGAAATTAACTTATCGAATATGGGCGATGTAATCAATCTTACCCTGGCCGACGAGTTTGATGATAACGGCGTTTATGAAATTGTGGATTATGTAACGAACGAAAACAAGCCCGATGAAGCAAATTTCATCAACTTAAAAAGCTATCCAACAACTAGCCGGCTTTCTGAACTTTACATTCCATCAGAAGAAAAACACTTAAAACATTTGGTCAATATTGAAAAATCTGGGCGCAAAGGATCGTTATTACACGATATTTTAGCAAGTGCCGCCAGCGAAAGAGAGGTTGCCGCTTATACAGAAAACCTGGTATTGCAGGGGATTATTAAAGACGAAGAAAAGCAGAAACTCATTGGTTCTGCGCTCGAGGTGTTAAACCATACTGAACTTCGGGAACTGTTAGATAGAGCGAAGGAAAGCATTACCGAAAAAAATATTGTAGATGCTGACGGAAAGCTTCATCGGCCAGACAGGGTGCTGATCACCGATGAAGAAGTGATTATCCTCGATTACAAGTTCACTATCGAGGAAAGTGAAAAACATATTCAGCAGGTGCTTAATTACAAGGATCTTTTGAAAAACATGGGTTACAAAAATATAAGAACTTACCTTTTTTACGCAGTGAAGGGCCGATTGAAATTAGTATAATGATGCAGATGAAACCATTTTTACAGGAAGTTGCCGAAGATTTAGTTACCAGGTTTGGCGACCGTTTACAAGATTGCTCAATCGTTTTCAACAATAAACGGCCAGCTGCTTATTTGCAAAAGCATTTGGCCGACATTATCCGGAAGCCTTTTTTTAGTCCTTCGTTTTTTACTATTCAGGAGTTCTTTTCGTGCTCAACCAGCTATAAAATTGCCGATTTTTACCTGCAGTTTTTTACGCTGCATAAAATCTATAATCAGCTATTGGCCGAAGAAAAGTTAGAGGCCATATCCAGCTACAAGTTTTTTCCTTTAGCGAAAATCATCTTAAGTGACTTTAGCCAGATAGATGCTGATTTGGTAGATGCTCAGAAGCTGTATCGCGATTTGGAGGACATTTCGGTAATTAATCAGGACTTCGATTATTTGAGTCCTGAGCAATACCAGTTTCTGTCTCAATTCTGGACTTCTTACTCGGAAGGAAAACACAAGAAGCAACAGGAGTTATTTATAAAAATGTGGCGACGGATGCCAAAGCTTTATAATAAGTTTCACGCTACGCTAAAAGAGCAAGGCTACTTGACCAACGGTTCTGTTTACCGCCATTTGGCTGGCGATATTACCAGCCACAGGGAATTTACCGCGAACTTTGGCAAAGAAAAAATCATTTTTGTTGGTTTCAATGCGCTGAGCAGCGCCGAGGCCAAAATATTTACTCAACTACAGGAAGCGGATAAGGCATTATTCTATTTCGATGCCGACAGCTATTATTTAGACGATGTTTCGCAGGAAGCCGGTTTGTTTTTAAGGAAAAACCTGAATACGCTCGGCTTAAAAAATGAATTTGCTGCGGCTGAAAGCCTCATGAAAAACGGCGAACATCAGGTGAACGTGTTTAAGGTTCAAGGCCAGTCGGCGCAGGCAAAAATACTAAATGAAATTTTAGAGGAAGATTACGCGAATGCCGAAAGCGTTGGTAAAACGGTTATCGTTTTGGCCGACGAAAGTTTATTGATTCCTACCTTGCAAACAATTCCAACTGCATATAATGGCGCTGCAATAGACTTGAATGTGACGATGGGTTTTGCGTTGGCAACTTCGAGTATTTTTGGTCTGGTAGATTTATGGCTAACCAGTCAGCTCGAAATTTTAAAAGCCGAGAAAGTGCTATACAAAAATGTTGAATCTTTTTTAACGCATCCGCTAACCGGCCTGACGCAAAAAATGCGTGACAAGATCCTCACCGCCTTGCTAGCCGAAAACCAGGTCGAAATTGACCACAAACGGTTGTTACGGCAACGCGGTTTGTTCGAAGTGTTTTACAAGAAAATTGACGGACCTCAGTTTGTAGTTGCGAACTTATTGGAGGTGTTGGATTTTGTTTTAACGAGGTTATCGAACGCCAAAACGTTAAAAAAGATTGATGCGGAGCTGTTTGTGAAAACCATTCAAGAACTCAATCGATTACAGGATACGTTTGGAAACCACATCGGGAAAGAAGAAATTCCGTTTGTGATTTATTTGGTTCAAAAATCGCTACAGGCCATTTCTGTGCCGCTTTCTGGCGATCCGCTAAATGGCATTCAGGTGATGGGATTGCTTGAAACCCGAAACTTAAACTTCGATAAAGTGGTGATTTTAGGTTTTAATGAAGGAATTATTCCGAAATCATCAATCGGAAATAGTTTCATTCCAGATTCTATTCGCCGGGTGTACGGCTTGCCTGTTTTAGAAAATCTCGATGCTATTTCATCGTACATGGTTTATCGCCTAATGCAAAGGGCAAGAAACATCAACTTTGTTTATAACAGCTTAACTGATGAATCCACTTCGGGCGAAGCCAGCAGAATCTTAAAACAACTGGAGTACGAAAGCGGCTTCAGTTTTACCTACAATGAGCTGAATCTGGAAGTAAAAACTGAACAGCAAAAAGAAGTTCTGATAGAGAAAACGGGCAATGCCTTTATTCAGCAAACATTACAAAGGTACCTCGACAAAAAGAAAATTTTGTCGCCTTCGGCATTAACGCAATACATTTCTAATCCGATCGATTTTTTCTTCAATTATATCGCCGGCATCAAGGAACCAAAGGAAATTAGCGCCGTGGTTGAGGCTAACGAGATTGGTTCGATTTTGCATAAGGTAATGGAGTATTTCTACGAAGATTTGAGGGATGCTGAAATTACGGCTGAAAGAATCAACGCTCGACGAAGCACCGTTCCGAAGCTTATACAGCGGGCTTTTAACGCAGTAATGTTTAATCATCCCGATTTGGTGATGGAATATAAAGGCATGCAAAAAGTGATTTTGGCCATTGTTGATGCTTATGTGAACATTATTTTGAACCACGATATTTCGCAAACGCCGTTTACGATTATCAGTCTTGAGCAAAAGGTTGAAGCCGAAATCAGCTTTCCGTTAAATGGAAAGGATGAAAGCGTTAAGATTTTTGGATATATAGACCGGGTTGATGTTAAGGACGGTGTTACAAAAATTGTAGATTATAAAACAGGAAGCGATAAATTGGCATTTAAGGATGTAGATGAACTTTTTAATTCGGATGGAAAACATATTAACAAGGCCCTGATTCAAACGTTGCTTTACACGTATGCGTACGAGCAATTCGCCGGCAAAACCTGTGTTGAACCGAATTTGTATATCGTTAAAACCATGAACGACCCTGTTTATGGCGGCGTTTGGTTTAAATCGAACAGGCAAGTATTGCGGGGCGATTTTTTGGAAGAAATTAAGCCTTTGTTTTTAACTAAACTCAAAGAAAAGCTTGCCGAACTTTTTAGTGCTCCTTATTTTAAGGCTAGCGAAATTCCGGATAATTATAAATATTCGATTTATAAAACCTTGTTTGGGAAATGATCCAATTTCCCGTTGGTTGAAACCAACGGGAATGTAAAAGGCGGCTAGCTTGTTCACTTTGCTATCATGCGGCTAAAGCCTGTCTCCTATTGTCTTAAACGCCGTTGGTTGAAACCAACGGCAATAGCAAAGCAACTCACTAAGCCAACTCGCTATCTGCATTATACACCACTTTGCCGTCTGGCTTTAGCCAACGGCTTAGCAAATGAGCAAGCTAAGCCAAATCACTATATGCATAACCATCACCTTGCAGTCTCCGTTGGTTGATACCAACGGCAATGAGCAAGGCAGCTCACTAAGCCAACTCGCTATCTGCATTATCCACCACTTTGCCATCTGGCTTTAGCCGACGGCTTAGCAAATGAGCAAGCTAAGCCAAATCACTATCTGCATTATCCACCACTTTGCCGTCTGGCTTCAGCCGACGGCTTAGCAAATGAGCAAGCTAAGCCAAATCGCTATCTGCATAACCATCACCTTGCAGCGCTCCGGCAATGAGCAAGGCAGCTCACTAAGCCAACTCGCTATCTGCATTATCCACCACTTTGCCGTCTGGCTTCAGCCGACGGCTTAGCAAATGAGCAAGCTAAGCCAAATCACTATCTGCATAACCATCACCTTGCAGCGCTCCGGCAATGAGCAAGGCAGCTCACTAAGCCAACTCGCTATCTGCATTATCCACCACTTTGCCGTCTGGCTTTAGCCGACGGATTTCAAAATAAATTCCTATATTGGCTTCAGCCAAACTTTCCATTATGTCGTATGTAAGAATTTGGGTTCACATTGTGTTCTCAACAAAAAACCGACATCCCTATTTAACAAAAAACATTCGCTATCAAATTCAAAATCACATTGCAAAGAACTGTAAGGAAAAATCCATTCTGTTAAAAGACATCAATGGCTACACTGAGCACCTGCATTGTTTGATATCGCTTGGGAAAGAACAAACTATTGCCCAAGTGGTTCAATTGATAAAAGGAGAATCGGCGCACTGGATAAACAACAACAATCTCATCAGCGACACCTTTATGTGGCAAGACGATTATTTTGCTGTTTCAGTTAGCGAATCGAACTTAGAAACTGTAAGTAATTACATCAAAAATCAGGAAAACCACCATCGTAAAAAAACTTTTGATGAAGAAGTAAAAGAGTTCATCGATAAGTATAAATTTGAACTACAGAAAGATTAAAATGCTAACCCTCAACTTCACCAAATTTCCTGTACTTGAAACCGAACGCTTAATTCTGCGGGAGCACGCACTTTCGGATGCCGAAACCTTATTCGCCATGCGAACGAACGAAACGGTAATGAAATACATTTATAGAGAAAGGCCTAAAAATATTCAGGAAATTGAAGCATTTATTTCATCTTTTAACATTGGTTTCGCGAATGGCGATAACCTTGCTTGGGTAATTGCATTGAAAGAAAACCCTAGTCAAATGGTTGGCTCTTTAGGTTATTGGCGCACAGATTATGCAAATCATAGAGCAGAGATTGGTTATATGCTACATCCTAATTATTGGAGGATGGGCATTGTTTCAGAAGCTTTGGCAAAAACAATCACCTTTGGTTTTAAAAATATGAACTTACATAGTATTTGTGCTAATGTTAGTCCTAAGAATAATGCTTCGCAGCAAATTTTGATTAAACATGGATTTAAAAAAGAAGCTCATTTTAAGCAAAATTACTATTTCAGGGGGCAATTCTTAGATAGCGAAATTTATGGTTTGCTAAATCCAGGCCATTAGATAAATCCATAATATGCTTATATTTGATTATGTATCGTTTAGACAGAACAGCATTTAAGGTCCAAACATCCGACGAGGCCTAAAAATCTCATGCAGAATATTACCGCACATTAACGTGGCAGGAAAGATTACGAATTGCAAATTATTTAAACAGTACCGCTTACGGTTACCCCGAAGACAATCCACCAAGACTGGATAGAACCAAGTTTAGCGCCAGAGCAAGAAATAAGTAATAGATGTTTTATTAAGATGTTTCGAAGAATCGATAAAAACTAACACAAAAACGAGCTCCATTTAGGGCATCGCAAAATATTATTTCAGCGATCAGCACTTATAGGTAAAAACTAACAATAATAACGCTTATCGTTGCCAATAGTGAACCATAATTATTACAATTTACACGCATTATTGCCTTTGGTTTCCATACGATTAATAATTATATTTGCCTCCGTTATTAAAATTTACAATGAGAGAAATCCAATTTAGAGAAGCACTACGCGAAGCCATGCAAGAAGAAATGCGTAAAGATGATCGCGTTTTTTTATTAGGTGAAGAAGTAGCAGAATATAACGGAGCGTACAAAGTAAGTCAAGGCATGCTTGATGAATTTGGTGCGAAACGCATTATCGATACCCCGATTGCCGAGTTAGGCTTCGCAGGTATTGCAACTGGTGCTGCAACGGCAGGCCTCATTCCAATTGTGGAGTTCATGACATTCAACTTCTCACTGGTAGCTATCGACCAAATCATCAACGGCGCAGCTAAAATTTTATCAATGAGCGGCGGTCAGTTCTCTTGCCCAATGGTTTTCCGCGGCCCAACTGGTAACGCAGGCCAATTAGGCGCACAACACTCTCAAAACTTCGAAAACTGGTATGCAAATACACCAGGTTTAAAAGTGGTAGTTCCCGCTACACCTTATGATGCAAAAGGATTATTAAAGCAAGCCATTATAGATCCCGATCCGGTTATTTTTATGGAATCGGAAGTAATGTACGGCGATAAAGGAGACGTTCCTGCAGAAGAATATTATTTAGAAATCGGCAAGGCCAGTGTAACCAAACAAGGTACCGATGTAACCATCGTAACTTTCGGTAAAATGTTGACCCGTGTGGTAAATCCAGCCGTAGAAGAACTTACCAAAGAAGGCATCAACGTTGAGGTGATTGATTTACGCACCGTACGTCCTATTGATTATGCTACCATTATCGAATCAGTGAAGAAGACAAACCGCTTGGTTGTTGTAGAAGAAGCCTGGCCATTGGCATCACTTTCGGGCGAAATCGCTTTTATGGTTCAAAAACAAGCTTTCGATTACTTAGATGCACCAGTTTTACGTATAACTTGTGCCGATGTTCCACTTCCATACTCGCCAACTTTAATTGCTGCAAGCTTGCCAAATGCCGAGAAAGTTGTTAAGGCAGTTAAAGAAGTAATGTACGTTAAAAAGTAATTATCCATTCGATTGCCATCCGATAGCTATCGGATCTCAGCGTAGTCGAAGACACAATATATAAATCCTCCAAAGCAATTTGGAGGATTTTTTTTGCCCTTTTCGGATGGGCAACCAGTTTTTTAGTTAACCTCGCTTGCTATCAGTTTAAGCCTTTAGGGTTTAGTCTACTTCAAACTCGGCTTAAAATGATGCTTAAAAGATTTCTCCGTTTCGCTACGCTACAGTCGAAAAGACGACCAAGTTTTAGAACCTGTCATTGGTAGCTTTACTGGGCATCTTGATTGCTAAGGTTTAATCCGGAAAGCTTCGGGACCGCTTGCGCTACGAAGACGACCGCCTTAAACGTTACTCATATTTATCTTTGCTAAAAAATAAAACTCAGCATGACAGCAATTCACGGTTGCTGCAAACAAAAACTCAACTCAGTTTTTTACTTAAACCCTCAAAACCGACTGGTAATTTTTAACTTCGCGGCATAAGCAGTACATCCCATGCCCGAAAATTACATAGCCGACAAAACGTTTGATAAAGAAGATTACACCTTGCGGCCTTTACCAAAAGCAGAATACGAAAACTGCAAATTTATCAACTGTAACTTCTCAAGTTCCGACTTAAGCGGTGTCAAATTCCTAGACTGCCAATTTATTTCATGTAATTTAAGTCTTGCAAGCTTTGCCAAAACAGCTTTAATCGACGTTAATTTTAGCGATTGCAAAATGCTGGGGCTCCGTTTCGAAAACTGTAACGATTTCGGACTCGCTTTCAGTTTCGACAATTGTAAGCTAGACCATTCTTCCTTTTATAAGTTGAAACTGAAGAAAACCACTTTCAAAAATTCACAGCTGCATGAAGTTGATTTTTCAGAATGCGACTTAATGCAATCGGTTTTTGATTATTGCGATTTATCAGCGGCAACATTCGATAGAACAAACTTAGAAAAGGTCGATTTCCGAACAGCTTATAATTATTCCATCGATCCTAACAGCAATCGCGTCAAAAAGGCACGTTTCTCTAAATCGGGCTTGGCAGGTCTTTTATATAAATACGATATTCAGATTAGTGAATAAATCCATCGGATTTTTTGTATTTTCATGCAAGGATTTTAGCTATCATGGAAAAACAGGAACCAAAAACAATTGATGAGTACATTGCCCTTTTCCCTGCAAAAACACAGACAATTCTGCAGCAGCTTCGCGAAACGATACATAACGCTGTACCAAATGCCAAAGAGGTAATCAGCTATAAAATGCCTGCATTTAAACAAAATGGGATTTTGGTTTACTTCGCAGCCTATAAAAACCACATCGGCTTTTACCCAACAGGCTCCGGAATCGAAGCATTTCAGCATGAGTTTGGCGATTACAAATGGAGCAAGGGCGCCGTTCAGTTTCCAATTGATAAACCGATGCCGTTGGATTTGATCGCCAGGATTACAAAGTTTAAGGCGGAGAGGGATAAGGCTCCGACGAGGAAAAAGTAACACTTGAATTTCTTCACTTGATAAACTTACATATTGCGCTTCAAACCAACCTTTCGCTGTCCTCATATCGAAGATCGATTTTTCATCAATCGAGATATCCGTTCGCTACGCAACTTCTAAGACGGTAAAGAAGCTTCCCCTAATAAATTTACTCACATATTTTAGTGGAAAACTTGATTTTAAAAACCGGCAAATCCAGTAAATCCTGATTAGCTTTGTCGTTTAATTTTGAATATGTTAACTCACCATAAAATAATTGCAGCTGAATTAAAAGTTGCAGAAAAGCAAGTAACTGCAACCATCAATTTGTTAGACGAAGGTGCAACAGTGCCCTTTATTTCGCGTTATCGAAAAGAATTAACCGGCAGTTTAAATGAGGTTGAAGTTGCCGCCATACGCGACAGGGTTTTGCAACTCCGCGATTTGGACAAGCGACGGGAAGCGATCTTAAAATCGATGACTGACCTTGGAAAGTTAACGCCTGAGCTCGAAAAACAATTAAACGAGGCTGAAACCATTTCGCTTTTGGAGGATATTTATCTACCCTTCAAGCCGAAGCGCAAAACCCGTGCTTCGGCGGCAAAGGAAAAGGGCTTAGAACCGCTGGCCTTACAAATTTTTGAGCAACAAAGTTTTGATTTAGAAACTTCGGCCGCTCAATTTATTGATGCCGAGAAAGGGGTTGCCTCACTTGATGAGGCGCTCGCGGGTGCCCGCGACATCATTGCAGAAATGATTTCCGAAAATGCCGAAGCACGCACCAAAATGCGCACATACTTCCAGGAGAAAGCCGTGTTTAAATCAGAAGTAATTAAGGGCAAGGAAGAGGAAGGTATAAAGTACAAGGATTATTTTGAATGGAACGAACCGGTGAAGACGGCTGCCTCGCACCGCGTTTTGGCCATGCGCCGTGGCGAAAAAGAATTGATTTTGCGCTTAGATGCATTGCCACCCGCCGAAGGCGCATTGGAAATTCTCGAAAATCAGTTTATTTTGGCAAACAATGCAGCGTCTAAGCAAGTGCAGCAAGCCTTAGAAGACGGTTACAAACGTTTACTGGAGCCCGCAATGGAAACCGAGCTTCGCGTGTTAACCAAACAAAAAGCAGACGAGGAAGCCATCCGTGTTTTCGCAGAGAATGCCCGCCAATTGTTATTGGCAGCTCCAATGGGACAGAAAAACGTATTGGCTATCGACCCCGGTTTCCGCACTGGTTGTAAAGTGGTTTGTTTAGATAAGCAAGGTCAATTGTTAGAAAACACCGCAATTTATCCGCACACCGGACAGGGAAATATTAAAAATGCAGCATTCGCCATTCAGCAACTTTGCGAAAAATATGACATTGAGGCCATCGCCATTGGCAATGGAACCGCCGGCAGAGAAACTGAAGCTTTTATCAGAGGTTTAAACCTGCCGCACATTACCGTTGTAATGGTAAATGAAAGTGGTGCTTCAATTTATTCGGCTTCTGAAGTTGCCCGTGAAGAATTTCCGACGCAGGACATTACCGTTCGTGGCGCTGTTTCAATCGGCCGCCGTTTGATGGACCCCTTAGCGGAGCTGGTAAAAATCGATCCAAAATCTATCGGAGTTGGCCAGTATCAGCACGATGTTGATCAGAATAAGTTACAAGCCAGTCTCGATGATACCGTAATCAGCGCTGTAAATGCCGTTGGCGTAGAATTGAACACGGCTTCAAAACAAATTTTGGCTTATGTTTCCGGCTTAGGCCCAACTTTGGCGCAAAACATTGTCGATTACAGAAATACAAATGGGGCTTTCAAAAACCGTGAAAGTTTAAAAAAGGTGCCTCGTTTGGGCGACAAGGCTTATGAGCAGGCAGCAGGTTTCTTGCGCATTCGCAATGCCGAGAATGTGCTAGACACGAGCGGAGTTCACCCAGAGCGTTACGTCGTGGTCGATAAAATGGCGAAAGATTTAGGCACAACCGTTTCTGCCTTAATGAAGGATACACAATTGCAAAAGCAAATTAAGCCGCAACAATATGTAACTGACGATATTGGCTTGCCAACCTTGAACGATATCTTAAAAGAACTAGCCAAACCCGGTCGAGATCCACGCGAACAATTTGAGGCTTTCAGTTTTACAGATGGCGTAAACGAAATTGGCGATTTAAGAACCGGTATGAAGCTTCCCGGTATTGTAACCAACATTACCAATTTTGGTGCTTTTGTTGATATTGGCGTACATCAAGACGGTTTGGTGCATACCAGCCAGTTGGCCAATCGCTTTGTGGCCAACCCGAATGATGTGGTAAAGGTTCATCAAAAGGTTGAGGTTACCGTAATGGAAGTTGATGTTGCCCGCAAAAGAATCTCGCTTTCAATGAAAAGTGAAGAAAGTCCCAAGTCGGGAGTCCGAAGTCCGAAGTCTGAAACGCAGAAAAGTAAGCGTGATTTTAAATCCAACAACCCAAAACAAAGCGCTAAGCCTCGCAATGAGCCAAAAGATGCTGATGGCGATTTACAGGAAAAGCTGGCTAAGCTGAAAGGGATGTTCAAATAGCACATCGTGCGTCATGTCGACTGAACATTAGAATCTTTATCAGTTACTTATCGTAAAAGAGAGTATTTATGCGATCAAATAGCAGAAAAAGTAAAAATTGTCATCCGAGACTTATCGGATGACAATTTATATTTCCTTAAGCTTATCTTTAAACTCCAACCTTGTCTTTGGCAGGCTTTCAGGATAATTACCCTGAATAAAGGTAATCATACCTTCGCGAATGTTGCACCGCAAATCGAAGGCACGCGATGAATTAGAGGCACTCATTAAAAAGCGTACCTCAATCAATCCGTCTTTTGTGCTATCTGTAATCTGCACTACGTTCACCCTCCTATCCCAAAGCGGACTGGCTGTTAAAAGCCTTGTCATTTCCTGGCGCAAAGGTTCAATCGGGATAGTGTAATCGAGATAAAGAAAAACGGTGCCCAACAAATCTGCTGAAACCCTCGTCCAGTTTTGAAAAGGTTTTTCAATAAAATAGGTTATAGGCAAAATTAATCGGCGTTGGTCCCAAATACTTACCACAACATAAGTTAGAGTAATTTCCTCAACTTTGCCCCATTCGCCCTCAACTACCAGCACATCGTCAATACGAATCGGCTGTGTAAACGCGATTTGAAAGCCCGCCAGCAAGTTTCCCAGCGATTTTTGTGCCGCAAAACCAATAATAATACCACCAATACCAACGCCCGTTAGCAAGCCCGCCCCTATTTTACGCATGCTTTCGAAGCTCAGTAAAATGATAGCTGCGGTTATTAAAATAATTAATGAAACGATAAACTTCCTTACAAACTGCAGCTGCGTTCTGATTTTGCGCTCCTTTAAATTATTTTCTTTGTTGAGATCATATTTGAGGTAAAAAAAATCTTCCAGAACATTGATTAACCTGATCAAAATGATTGCAAAAGTAACGGTAAGTGATATTTCGAGTATTTTATCAATGCCCAGTCTAAATTTTGGAGAGAGATCCATTAAATCAATCGAAAAGTTGAGAAACAATAAGGGCAAAAAAACTTCTACCGGGCGGCGCAAGTGCTTTATTGTTGATTTGATGATGGCAAAGTTCCACCACCGCGACAATAACATGAACGTTTTGTGAATAACAAACTTTACAAGAACACCGAGCAAAATGGCTGCGATGCCAATAATTAGGTTTTTGATAACTAATGGGACTGGATAACCGAAAATAGTATCGAGGTACTGCATAAACAATTATAAATAGGGATAAATTTATGTAACAATGGCCTCTGTAGATTGTTTTCATCAAGTTGAGAGTTCAAAAATCGAAACTGTTTTTGTATCTTGGATAAAACCAACAACGATATGGCAGCTAAACAATCGCTCTCTATCATCCCCGAAAATATTTTAGTAAACAAGATTTATGAAATTCGTGGCCATAAGGTTATGCTAGATAGAGATTTGGCGGAACTTTATGGCGTGGAGACTAGGGTTTTAAAACAAGCGACACGAAGAAATCTTGACCGATTTCCCCAAGATTTCATGTTTGAATTAACATCTGAAGAGTTAAAAGATTGGAGATCACAAATTGTGACCTCCAATTCGGATAAGATGGGATTAAGGTATAAGCCTTTTGTTTTCACCGAACATGGCATACTCATGCTTTCTAGCATATTAAACAGCCAACAAGCCATACAGGTAAACATTCAAATCGTGAGAATATTTACAAGATTGAGGCAGTGGTTAACCGAAAATGGTGAATTAAAATATGATATTGAAGAGCTTAAGCGAAAAATGAACAGTCAGGAAAAAAACATAGAACTTTTATTTACTTACCTTGATCGCTTAATGGATAAGAAAATCGGCCCAAGGAAAAGAATGGGCTTTATGCATGATGATTTGTAGTTAAGATCTTTTGAAGTCGCAAATTGCACCTTCAAAAATGGGTTTTGTCGTTATTACAGTTTGCCTTGATGTAAATCCCAAATTGGAAAACACATTTCAAAATCGTTCCAAACAATGTCGCCGTATTCGATATGAAACTTTTTGAACTCGCCTATATCGAGATACTTTCTCGACATCGGGTTTTTAGCAGTCCTTAAAAAAGCCTCGAAATCAACGGTTTGATTAACCCCGTCAGAAAATTCAAACGCAATTTTATAATCTTTCAGATATTCGGCTTTATTAATTTCAACTATCATTTTATAATTTCTTTGTTATAACTTCTGATGCTATCGGTTTGTTGTAGACAAAATAGTCGACCCATTTAGCAACAATATCATCTCTAAAAACTTCAACAAAGGCCTTAAAGTTTTTCAGGTTTTTTGAATCCAAAGGCCTTTTTCCCTTTACATCAGAAATTAATATCTCCTTAAAAACACCATCTATAAATATAATATCGGCTTTGCTTTCTGTTCCCTGGTACTTTCCATGTACATGAATGGGCTCATGGTCATTTGAGTAAAAAAGTATAATTAGCCCTAAGTATTCATATAGTTTCGGCATTAAACAAATATAGCTAAAATAATTATTGTCTATTACTGAATATTGCGCTGACTTTTAGTTATCTAGATGAATTGAGAGCGCTCATCGTGAAAAAGCCACCTCCAAGAAAAAAATGAGCAACGCATCTAATAACCTGTAAATAAATTGAACATTGATTATATTTGGTTGTAACCAAAACCAAAAGGAGCATGAGAAATTTAATTTTAGGAGCTGGAATTGCCCTATTCTTTGCAACAGCCTGCAATAACGCAACCAAAAGCGACCAAACATCAATTGATAGCACTTCAAATGCCTCCACAGAAAAACCTT
Source organism: Pedobacter endophyticus (assembly GCF_015679185.1). Classification (NCBI taxonomy): domain Bacteria; kingdom Pseudomonadati; phylum Bacteroidota; class Sphingobacteriia; order Sphingobacteriales; family Sphingobacteriaceae; genus Pedobacter; species Pedobacter endophyticus. The sequence goes on along the minus strand of NZ_CP064939.1, from coordinate 3,729,893 downwards.
TAAATTCAGCAGCAACAATGAAAGCTTGGGAAGTGTATATGACGCCCAGTGAGGCGCACAAAATGCTAGCAAAAAGCGATGGCACCTGGGATGAAGAAATTAGCATGTGGATGAATCCTGATGGCCCGCCAACTGTTAGTAAATCGGTTGCTGTAAACAAAATGATTTTGGGGGGCCGTTACCAACAAAGTACGCACACCGGTAATTTTGATGGAATGCCATTTGAAGGTATAAGTACTGTAGCCTTTGATAATGCTCGTAAAGTTTATATAAGCACCTGGATCGACAATATGGGCACTGGAATGATGATTTTGGAGGGAACTTATAATGAAGCAAGCAAAACTTTAACCCAAACCGGCAAAATGTACGATCCATCGGTTGGCAAAGAGATAGATGTTAAGGAAATTACCAAATTTATTGATGAGGATAACCAATTAATGGAAATGTTTCACACCAAAAACGGCAAGGATGTTAAAACAATGGCTATTAAGTTTACAAGGAAAAAATAGTTTCAAACTATTATTTCTAAAATCCATTTAACTTCTAACCCATAATAAGTTTACAACCCATGCCCCCTAAACGGGATTGCAGCAATATACTTTTAAAATTTGCAGCAACTTCGTCACGCTGGCATGATGAGGCGTAGTTTATTGCATGAAGATCAGTATGAATGACGGTCTTAAGACGGTCGTCATTCCCGCGCAGGCGGGAATCTTAAAGCGTTAGCAGTAAGATCCCCAGTCAAGCTGAGGATGACGATTGTTCGTAGTTGGCGTTCCATTCATTTGGCTAACCTAAAGATTAAGTAGCTGTAATTCACTCAACTACCAATAACGTCAATGGTAGACGTAATTTATTGATAAAATCAATATGAGTGACGGTTTTAAGACGGTCGTCATTCCCGCGCAGGCGGGAATCTTAAAGCCATAGCAGTAAGATCCCCAGTCAAGCTGAGGGTGACGATTGTTCATAGTTGACGTTCCATTCACATGGCTAAACAAGCGTTCAGACGCAGAATTCAGTTATCTACCGAAATCGTAAATGGTAGGCACGAAACGTCTGCAACGGATGCAACAGAGCCCCCCTCCGTCAAGCTTTACAAAAAATCACCAATCAGCTTGCCACGTGGCGGCGCTCCTCGTTATTACAACCAGCAATGCAAACTTTTTTGTTATCAACTATTTGATAATAAAACTTTTCTATCTATCTTTGCAGTCCCAAATTTAATGGGAATAATAAATTGTTTAATAAATTAAATACAAGCAAGTGAATACGTTAAGTTACAAAACTGTCTCGGCCAATGCAAAAACTGTTAACAAACAGTGGGTTGTTGTTGATGCGCAAGGCGAGATTTTGGGGCGCTTGTCATCGAAGATCGCAATGATCATCCGTGGTAAAAACAAGCCTGAGTACACCCCACACGTAGACTGCGGCGATAATGTTATTGTTATCAATGCAGACAAGGTTAAATTGACAGGAAACAAATTCAGCGAAAAGCAGTATGTTTCTTACACTGGTTATCCAGGTGGTCAACGTTTTATTTCTCCTAAGGAGTTAATGGCGAAACACCCTCAACGTGTAATCGAGAAAGCGGTACGTGGTATGTTACCGAAAACTAAATTGGGTAAAAAACTTTACACCAATCTTTTTGTGTATGCAGGTGAAACTCACCCTCATTCAGCTCAATCTCCAAAAACCATTAAACTTTAAGAAATGTCAGTTACTAACACTTCAGGAAGAAGAAAAACAGCTGTAGCACGTATCTACTTAAAAGATGGTGCTGGCGCAATTACCGTTAACGGTAAAGATCACAAAGTATATTTCCCAACTTTACCTTTACAATACATCGTAAATCAAAGTTTAGAGGTTTCTGAGCTTACTGGTCGTTATGATATTACTGTAAACGTACAAGGCGGTGGAGTAAAAGGACAAGCAGAAGCTGTTCGTTTAGCTATTGCTAAAGCGATTGTTGAACTAGATGCGGAGAAAAAACCTGCATTACGTGCTAAAGGCCTAATGACGCGTGATATGCGTATGGTTGAGCGTAAAAAACCAGGACGTGCGAAAGCCCGTAAGAAATTCCAATTCAGTAAACGTTAATCACAGGAGGCAAGAACAATGGCAAGAACAACTTATCAAGACTTATTGGATGCAGGTGTACACTTTGGTCACCTTACCCGTAAATGGAATCCAAAAATGGCTCCTTACATTTTCATGGAGCGTAATGGAATTCACATTATAGATTTAAATAAAACTTTAACCAAAACTGAAGAAGCTGCGGCTGCGATTAAACAAATCGTAAAATCAGGACGTAAAGTTTTATTCGTTTCTACAAAGAAACAAGCAAAAGGAATCGTAGCTGAGCAGGCTAAAAAAGTAAACATGCCTTTCGTAACCGAGCGTTGGTTAGGTGGTATGTTAACCAACTTTGCTACCGTTCGCAAGTCAATCAAAAAGATGTCAAACATCGATAAAATGACTAAAGACGGTACTTACTCGATCCTTTCGAAAAAAGAGCGTTTAATGATTCAGCGTGAGCGTATTAAATTAGAGTCACTTTTGGGTGGTATTGCTGATTTAAACCGTTTACCAGCAGCGCTTTTCTTAATTGATGTTAAGAAAGAGCACATCGCGGTAACTGAGGCGTTGAAATTGAACATCCCAACTTTTGCGATGGTTGATACCAACTCTGATCCTTCGAACATCGATTTCCCGATTCCGGCGAATGATGATGCTACAAAATCGATCTCTTTAATTACTGATATCATTATCAAAGCAATTGAAGAAGGTTTAGACGAGCGTAAACGCGAAAAAGAAGATGAGGCTGAAAAAGAAGCAGTAGCCGCTAAAGCTGCAGCTGATGCTCCAGAAGTAAAAGAGCCAAGACGTAAAAAAGCTGCTGAAGCAGAAGTTGAAGCGTCTTCATCTGAAGAAACCAAAACAGAAGAGTAACCCCACAACCCCTAAAGGGGCATAAAAGGTTACAAATTCAAAATTCATAAATTATTTAATCACTCGCAAGTCCCGATTTATATCGGGATTTGTTTGTAAAAACTGATAAAATGTCTACAGTACAAATTACTGCCGCAGATGTAAATAAATTACGCCAACAAACTGGCGCTGGTATGATGGATTGCAAAAAAGCTTTAGTTGAAGCAAATGGCGATTTCGAAGCAGCTGTTGATTTATTGCGCAAAAAAGGTCAAAAAGTATCTGCCGCTCGTTCTGGTAATGCTACTTCTGAAGGTCTGGTATCAATCGCTGTTTCAGCAGATGGCACAAATGGCAAATTAATTGCTTTAGCTTGCGAAACTGAGCCAGTTTCTAAAGTGGAAGATTTCCGTAATTTAGCTCAGGCTGTTTTAGCTGCAGCAGTTGCAAACAATCCTGCTTCTGCAGAAGAGTTATCAGCAATTACTTTGGAAGATGGACGCACAGTAGCCGAAACGATTACTGAATTGACCGGTAAAATCGGCGAGAAAATCGTTATTCAAGAGTATGCAAATATTTCTGGCGAAAAAATCGTTTCTTATATCCACTCTAACGGTAAAATGGGTGTTTTAGTAGTATTTGAAAACACTAATGGTGCTGATATTACTGAAGCTGGTAAAGATGTTGCCATGCAAATTGCTGCCATGAATCCTGTTGCTGTTGATAAAGACGGTGTTGATCCTGCTACAATTGAGCGTGAAATCGAAATTGCTAAAGATGTAATTCGTGCTGAAGGTAAACCAGAAGAAATGGTTGAAAAAATCGCTGCTGGTAAATTGAATAAATTCTACAAAGACAGCACTTTATTAAACCAAGAGTTTGTTAAAGATAGTTCAGTAGATGTTCGTAAATTTTTAGATAACACTTCTAAAGGTTTAACAGTATCTGCTTTCAAACGTGTACAATTAGGTGCATAAGCATCCATAAAATTCAACGAAGCCTCGAGAAATCGGGGCTTTTTTTATGACTTTATTTCTAAGAAACGGTCGTCATCTCGACTGAAGCGCAGCTGAATGGAGGCTGCTTCAAAAATGAAGTATTGTCATCCTGAGTTCTAATTTATTGCATAAAAATCAGTATGATCCGATAGCTATCGGATGACGTAAACTATTCTTGCCGTCATTCCCGCGCAGGCGGGAATCCTAAAGCGTTGCGCTATTTTTACAGTAAGATTCCCTACCGATAGCTATCGGTACAAGCTGGGAATGACGACCGTTCATGTAGTGTCTTATAAAACAGCAAGTTGCAAAAAACGTAAATGATAGCTTCCCGAAAAGTCGGGAGAGATAGTCGAAGGGCTAGCCCAAATGCTTGAAAGGCCGTTTCGACTACTTGTCCAGAGACGATTTTACCGGATTTCCAGAAGGCTCAGCGTGACAAATTTATCGATTTGTCTTTTTGAGAAAGCCTCTGCTCAATTGCATTGTGTTCTGATCGAAATATTGGAGAAGATTTTATAAATTAGCTGGTTGACTACCAATTTCAAAGTCATACTAATCAAAGTAATTACAGCACATTTTATTCCTTAAAGGAAGCTAATTTTTTTTCCAAAATGCAGATAGCCATCGATTTTGAGCAAACCTATCCTCCAACTTTCATTGCAGAAGATTTAACTGAAATGAGATTCAATGCTCTTCAACGCGATGGCAGTATTCAACAGATACTTGTAAAGATTTCGAAACACCCAGACCCGCTGTTACCAGATGTGTACAATTTGGGCTTTGGGCCACCTGCTAGTAATGGAGGTTTTAAGGACAACGTGAGTTTGCATCACTCAAATATAAATAAGGTCTTTTCTACAGTATTGTTTTTAGCTCTGGCCTTTCTCGATTCTAATAACGGCTTTACAATTGGTATCGATGGGTCAAATGACTTAAGGGCTAGACTTTATCACCGCATGTTTAAACACAATCGTGCTTATTTTAATGAATTTTTTCTAGCAATTGGTGTTGATTGGTATGTAAGGATATTCCGCAATGGCCAGTACGAAGCGCATGAAGATGGCACTCCTTATGCTAAACCTCGACCAGAACTATTTGATTATGAGAGAGAAAATCGAGATCTTTACAGATATTATATGTTCAAACTAAAATAGCCTTAAACTTGTTCATCAATTTTTCATTATATTTGTATTATGAATCAGCACATTCAAAATAAAATTCAAGACTTGAAAAAAGCTGCAAAAATATCGCCTACTTCTGCAACTCCTGTTTCTAGAAATTTCTGCGACGAGGATAGTCTCGGCAAGGTCATAAGAACAAAAAATGACGCTGAACACTTCATGTCCGAACTGAACGCAATATACAAGCGCTCAAAATAATATTTTCTCAAATCTGGATGCTCACTCACTGAATCTCTTGGCAGCCTAAATTTAGCTACTTCTTCATTGCGGTATACGCCCCAACTTCCTTGCCCGAATCATCGAGCATACTCACCACAACTTTATTTGCATCGGCCTTTATCTTTGTAATGGTTCTTGTTCCAGCCTTTGGCCCACCACCAATAATTAATGGATAATGATTTAAATTTTTATCTGGTTGATGCACCATATGCCGATGTGTATGCCCACTCAATACCAAATCTACTTTTCCCTTGTTTAACAAAGGCTCAAATAGTTCGGTACATTGCTTTGGCCCATGCGCATCTCCGGAAAAACGAGGTGGGATATGCATTAAAACAATTCTGAACGGAGCTTTTCTGAAAGCTTTAGATTCAATTTCTGTTTTGAGCCATTCGGCCTGTTGCGCACGATAGTCATCAAAATTTACGATGTTGGCATAAACCGGATGCGAATCTTCCTTGTCCTCTCCTGTGTCTAAAATCACAAAACGCACTGGTCCCAAAGTAAACGCGGCATGCCCGACGTGCATGTAATACCGGGGAAAATCACGGGCAAATTTTCCCCGGGTTTCATGATTTCCCCGAACATAAACAAACGGAGTATGCCTTGCGAAATTATCTACACAGGGTTGCAACATGTGATCGATAATTTGTTTTTCATCAGTTTGGTAATCGAAAATGTCGCCGTTAAAAAAGATAAAATCCTGCTTCTCATTGCCAACCAAACCCATCAAATGCGGAATACTTTCAGGCCGATCGTGTATATCATTCATCATCAAAAATGATATCTCCGCCTTGTTTACGTCGGTATTAACAAATTGTTGTATCTCGCTGCTTATTGTATCGCCGTAAACAAGCTTGTATGGCTGAAAGCTTTTAATTTCTTTCGAAACGATTTTATAATAGTACTTAGTTCCCGGCTTTAAGTTTGAAAGAGTTATCATATTCAGCTTGCTATTGGCGGCAATTAATCCTAATTCTGCTTTACCAAAAGCTTTCTGATTGAGTTGATCGGGCGCTTCACCATATTCTACCCAACCGGCACCAATATTATTGGTTAACCACAAAATGGTCATAGAATTATTAAAATTGGTTTGCAGATACGGGCCAACAGCGAACTTAAATCCGTCATCAACGCGGGGCCGAGTAGCAAGTGCGACCGACGGCGTTATTAAAGAAGCAGCTCCAAGCGTGAGGCTCCCTTTTAAAAAACTCCTTCTACTATTTTCCATTGGTTTATTTAAATAACTATTTGCTCTTATAACCAAATATATAGCTACAATATTTAACTTTGAAGTTGTAAGAACAAATTTACTCAAACGTTTGCCCATGCCTAAAAGCCTTGCCAATGTTTCTTATTTCGATAACGAGAAATTAGAAAAAAATAAGACCATCACTATCGCTGAGAACAAAATTTCAGGACTAACCAACAGTGGCCACCCAAGCTCGGAACAGCAACTGATGGTACTTCCCGGGCTCATCGACCTTCAGATTTACGGTGCAGGAGGTAGATTATTTTCGGCAGAGCCCACGGTAGAATCGTTAGCTATTATTGAGGATGACTTACTAAAAAAAGGCACAACAGGTTTTCTGGCATGTATGGCCACCAATACAGAGCAGGTTTTTAACGCCTGTATCAAAACCGCAAAAGAATACCGCCAAAGTGCGAAGAATTTTCTTGGGCTTCACCTCGAAGGCCCCTTTTTAAACCCCAAACGTTTAGGCGCCCACATTCCAGAATTTGTTCGCACAGCCAGTTTAGATGAAATCAAAGCCCTATTAAACTTTGGCGATGGCGTTATTAAAATGATGACCATTGCGCCCGAGTGTCAGGACGATAAAGTTATTCAATACCTGCTAGATAATGATGTATTGGTTTCGCTGGGACACAGCAATGCCACTTTTGAAGAAGCAACCGCAGCCTACAACAAAGGTATTCAAACTACAACGCATTTATTCAATGCAATGAGCCCAATCCACCACCGCGACCCAGGAATTCCCACCGCCGTTTTTAACCACAACAAAGCTATGGCCAGTGTTATAGTTGATGGCCGCCATGTAAGTTACGAAGTGGTAAAGTTTGCCAAAAAGTTGGTAAAAGAACGTTTATTTCTCATTACTGATGCGGTAACCGCTTGCTCAACGGGGCCATATCAACACGTACAAAAAGGCGATAAGTTTGTAATGCCCGATGGCACCCTTTCCGGCTCATCGCTAACGATGCTGCAGGCCGTAAAAAACTGTGTCGATTTTTGCGATATTGAAATCGGTGAAGCCATAAAAATGGCAACTGTTTATCCTGCCAAACTGATCGGCATCGAAAACCTGACTGGCGAAATCGCAATCGGCCATACGGCTAATCTGTTGGTTGTTAATCAAAATCTCGAGCTGCAGGATGTGATATTTAACGGCGAGCGCATAGCAATTAAATAATTACAGCATTTGTTTAAAAGCATAGCTCGGTATTAAAAAAATGTTAATATTTTTGAGGACATGAAATACAAACGCATCCTACTAAAGCTTAGCGGCGAATCGCTAATGGGCGAGAAACAATACGGAATTGATAATGAACGCGTTAAACAATATGCCGACGATATTAAAGCCGTACACGATAAAGGTTTAGAAATTGCAATAGTAATAGGTGGAGGCAATATTTTTAGGGGCTTAAGTGCCGAAAAAAGCGGAATGGACAGGGCACAAGCCGATTATATGGGCATGCTTGCTACGGTAATCAACTCGATGGCCTTGCAAGATGCACTGGAAAAAGTTGGCATCAAGACCCGTTTGCTTACCGCAATTAAAATGGAACAGATTTGTGAGCCGTTTATTCGCAGACGTGCCGTTCGCCACCTTGAAAAAGGCCGCGTTGTAATTTTTGGTGCAGGTACCGGCAATCCGTATTTTACAACCGATTCTGCTGCCGCACTTCGGGCTATCGAAATTAAGGCCGATGCCGTATTAAAAGGAACCCGGGTTGATGGCATTTACACCGCCGACCCCGAAAAAAATCCATTGGCAACAAAATATGAAGAAATCTCGTTTAAAGAGGTTTACGCCAAGGGTTTAAACGTAATGGATATGACAGCCTTTACCCTTTGCGAAGAAAATCAGGTGCCAATTATTGTATTTGATATGAATAAACATGGCAACTTTATGAAAATTGCCAATGGCGAACCTATCGGTACTTTGGTGAAATAACTTTTAGACACACTTAGTCGGGATTTGAAATCCCGATCTAGATAGGTCGAGATTACAAATCTCGACCAGCACTGAGTCGACCAGCAATAAGTCGACTTGCAATAAGTCGACTAGCAATAAGACGATTGTTAATCGGGATTTGAAAATTCGGTTTACATAGGTCGGGATTACAAATCTCCACCAGCAACAGTAAAAATCTCGACCAGCAGTAAAGTAACACGCTAATCGGGATTTGCAATCCCGATTTTATAGCTCTGGATTTCAAATCCAGTATAAATAGTAAGAGACTACAAATCTCGACCAGCGATAAGATTACCAGCAATAAAAAAATTATTATTTTTGTAGAAATACACATATTATGAACGAACTCATACAATTGCAATTAATGGACGCACAATCTTCGATGGATAAGGCGATCGATCATTGTGAATCTGAACTAACTAAAATTAGGGCTGGTAAAGCTTCGGCAGGCATGCTTGATGGGATTTTTGTGGATTATTACGGCGCTCAAACAGCATTGGCTCAGGTAGCGAGCATTAATACGCCAGATGCGAGAACAATTGTGATTCAGCCTTGGGAGAAATCACTTCTTACAGCAATTGAGAAAGCCATTCAGGTAGCCAACATTGGTATCAACCCGCAAAATGATGGTATTGTTATTCGTTTAGTGGTACCACCGTTAACCGAAGAACGCAGAAGAGACCTGGTTAAAAAAGTTAAAGAAGAAGCAGAACGCGGCCGCATTACCGTACGCAACATCCGTAAGGATGCCAATAACAAAATCCAAAAACTTAAGGGCGAAGGCGTATCAGATGATGAAATAAAAACTGGCGAAGCTGAAGTGCAGAAATTAACCGATGCGTACATTGTAAAGGTTGATAAACATGCCGAGGCTAAAGAAAAAGATGTAATGACTGTTTAATCAGCATTTCAAAGCCAATAGAAAGGAACGGATTGATATCTGTTCCTTTTTTTGTTTATACGGAATTGAAAAAGTCTCGCTGGTTGGCATTTGTAATCCCGATCTTTTTAGCTCCGGATTTAAAATCCGGCATAGATAAAATAACCGTAAGTTACAAAACAAAAAAGAGCAACCTATCCAGGATTGCTCGATTAACTAACTTATTATTCATAAAAAATGCTGTTGGGGAAGGAGTCGAACCTTCAAGGGGTAGTTAGCTACAGTTCAAAAAATTAATTGTGGTCAACCCAATAAACTGCGTTTGTCCCATTATTCCCCACCACCGAGACAAGGAGGCGTGTCTGCCAATTTCACCACCCAACATTCTAGTCGTTAGTCTGAAGTATTTAGTCAACAGTCTATTAAGACGTTGTACTTGAAACCAAACCGCTGTAGGGGAAGGAATCGAACCTTCAAGGAGTGGTTAGCCATTGCTGGTTTCCCAAATTCTCCGCCACCGAGACAAGGAGGTGTGTCTGCCTGTTTCACCACCCTACAGTATGTTAAGCAATTTGTTAAAGAACGTTCGTTTTTGTTAATTGCTTGATACAAATGTAAAGGAACTATCAATACCTTGCAAATATTTTAAACATTTAATTTTATTTTTATTACTTTGATAAATATTGTTAAATTTGCTTATCATAATTCAAAAATATGCTTAAAAAAGACAATTCCAATTTAGAAATTGACAACCTCGACATCGATATATTGAAGCAATTGATGCAGGATGCCACAAAACCTTATACAGAAATTGCAAAAGACTTAATCGTTTCTGGCGGTACAATACACGTTAGGATGAAAAAATTGCAGGAAATGGGCATTATTAAAGGCTCGCATCTAATTATCGACCCGCAAAAAGCTGGCTACGATATTTGTGCCTTCCTGGGGATTTACCTCGAAAAAGGGATTCAATACAAAGACGCCGTTGCCCAGTTGAGTAAAATTAAAGAAGTGGTTGAACTGCATTATACAACTGGCGCTTACAGCATGTTCGCCAAAATTATTTGCAGAGATACCAATCATTTGCGGCACGTGCTGAACGAGGAAATACAGGCAGTTAACGGCATTCAGCGCACCGAGACTTTGATATCGCTGGAAGAAAGCATTAAACGCCAAATTGAGCTGGGATGAAAGGAGTCCGGAGTCTTGAGTCAGAAGTCTTGAGTCTCTAGTTTAAAGACTACGGACTATCGCCTGAGGACTAAGGACCTAATAACTACTTAAGCAACTGGTACGCAATTAACGCAGCTACATAAGCCATCGCCGTCATGTAAACCAATTGAATAATGGGCCATTTCCAACCTTTTGTTTCGCGGTAAACAATGGCCACGGTGCTCATGCATTGCATTGCAAAGGCATAAAACAACATTAACGAAATGCCTGTAGCAAATGAGTAAACTGGCAAGCCGGTTTGGTTGTTTACCGATGAGGCCATGCGCTCTCTAATGGTCGATGTATCTTCGTCGCCCCCATCTACGCTATAAATGGTGGCCATGGTGCCAACAAATGCTTCGCGGGCCGCAAATGAGGTGATTAAGCCAATGCCAATTTTCCAATCGTAACCCAACGGACGGATGGCAGGCTCAATCCAATGCCCTAAAATGCCAACGTACGAGTTTTCGAGCTTCTCAGAAGCCATTAGCGTTTCTATATGTGTGGTGGGTTTTGTGGTATCTGCCAATGCCGGCGCATACTTCTTTTCAATATTCTCGAAACGGTTGCCAGGCCCAAACGAAGCCATCACCCACAATATAATGGAAATGGCGATGATTACCTTACCAGCCTCAAAAACAAAGGTTTTCGATTTTTCGTACATCGTAAAAAGCACATTTTTCCACCTTGGCATGCGGTAAATGGGCAGTTCCATAATAAAATAAGCCCGCTCTTTGGTTTTAATAATAAACTTCATCACCAGGGCAACAAGTACAGCGGCTATTATACCAACAAGGTACATCACCATTAAAGCAAGGCCCTGCAAATTAAAAATCCCCAATACCTTTTGCGAGGGAATAATTAATGAAATAATCAATATATAAACCGGTAACCTTGCCGAGCAACTTATTAAAGGGGTAACCATAATGGTAATAATCCGGTCTTTCCAGTTTTCGATGTTTCTGGCGGCCATAATTGATGGTACGGCACAGGCCAGGCCACCAATCATAGGTACAACCGATTTTCCGTTTAAGCCTACTTTGCTCATAATCTTATCCATCATAAACGTAACGCGGGCCATGTAGCCAGTATCTTCCAAAACGGAGATAAAGGCAAAAAGGATCGCAATTTGAGGAATAAATATGAAGATGCCACCCAGGCCGGCAATAACGCCATCGAGCACTAAATCGGTAAGCATGCCTTGCGGCAAGTAGTTGTGGCCAACTTCAGTTACGAAGCTAAATCCGCTCTCAATCCACGCCATTGGATAGGTAGACCAGGCAAAAATGGCGTTGAAGATATTAAAAAGAATAAATAAAAAAATGGCGAAGCCCCATACCTTATGGGTTAAAATGGCATCGAGCTTATTGTTGGTGGCAAACTTTTCGGTGGTTTTGGTTTCTGTAACCACGCCCGATAGTACGGAGCCTAAATGCTTGTACCGGGCAATTGTTTCTGCAGCCTGAATTTTCGACGATTCGAAGTGATGCGCCTGCTCAATTTCCTCAATCTCATTTTGCTCCTGCTGGGTAAAAAATCCCAAATACTCGTGCTGGTGCAACACCTGCAAAGCATAATAATCGTTATCGGTATTAAGTTTCGATTTGATGGCGTTTATGGCTTCCGGCGCCAATACATTTACATCAACATCTTGCAACTGGGTGGCCACCTTATTCATGTTGGTTATGGCCTGCTTCAACTTATCGATGCCAATGTTGTTTCTTGCTGATATAGACACAACCTGAACACCCAACCTTTGAGCGAGTTCGATGAGGTTGATTTTTGTGCCTTGTTTTTCGGATAAATCGATCATATTAAGCACCAATATCATCGGGATGCCCAAATCTGCCACCTGAGAAAAAAGCAGGAGGTTGCGCTTTAAGTTTGATGCATCGGCAATTAATACAATTACATCCGGAAAACTGCTATTGGTTTTATCGGCCAAAACCTGAAAGACGATGCTTTCATCGTTACTTTTCGGATATAAGCTATAGGTGCCGGGCAAATCGATAACTTCAGCTTCCTTACCATCGGGAAGCTTCATAAAGCCTGTTTTTTTATCGACTGTAATGCCGGGAAAGTTTCCTATTTTCTGATTTAAACCGGTTAACCGGTTAAACAATGTAGATTTACCTGTATTGGGATTACCAACTAACGCAACTTTAATATCCAAACCCACCTATTTACTGAATAATTATGACATCGGCCTCGCTTTTACGCAAGCAAAGCTGATAACCAGCAACACGAATAGCCATCGGATCGCCCAGCGGGGCAAACCGCTCAACCTCTACTACCTCGCCGGGCAAACATCCCATTTCCATCAGTTTTACTGATAAATCAAGATCGGTAAATGCCATAATGGTTCCTTTTTCGCCAATTTTAAGGTTCGAAAGCTTCATGTGCTAAATTTCCCGCAAGTTAACCTTTCTTTAGATTTATTCCAAATAAGCTCGCTATAAATTGAAGTATGCCGGATCGATTACCCGAAGGTGCTTTCTTTTGAACTTTTTCATCGCTTGGCACATTAAACTTACTAGCTGCCCTTAGCTTGTTAAACCACTCTATTTCGGATGGCGTAGCCAAGCGGCAGTCGGAGTTACCGCAGCCGAAATACTCAAAGCTGCCATTTTCGAGGTACTTTGAGTTCATTTTCGGCCTGGCCTCTACATAATCACCCGGCAGGAGGCGCAATGGCATAAAAAAGATATCTCGATGTGGGCCAGGGCACACCACCAGGCTGCCGGATTTTATTGCAGCAGCAATTTCCAAATCTATCATAACAAAATATTTTGGCAACGGTTAATAAATAAACTGAGGTGGGATGGGGCCGCAGGGGCTAATCTTGATCAAAGAGAAACGTAAATGCTCAAGATGCAAAAAAAATCGGTAATTATTGCTTTGTAGACATTAAAATTTTTTAAGACGCTTTTTTCTGTTCTTAATTACCGTATTTAAGGCGTCTACAACCTCATTGTGGTACTTTGAATAAATGCGGGCAAAAGATAACTCAGCGTTTTTTGCGCTAATGCCCAGCATCTCGGCTACCAAAAGCCAATCGCCCCTTCGCTTTGCGTCTAAAAGCCTCTTCAAAGATTCCAAATAAATTTGCTCGTCGGTGCTATCAATTGTTGCATTGATATGCGTAGCAGACTTAGCAGCTGTTTTTTTTTCATTGCTTACCATATAAATTCTATATTTGTTCTATACAAGCACAATATAATAGATTATTGTCTATTTACCAAATATTCTAAGAGATTAATTTCTATCGTTCAAAAAATGGGGGCAACACAAAGAGTTTTAGAGTACCTGGGTTCAATTGGAATGAGTAAATACGAGTTCTACAAGAAAACCGGCCTTTCTAACGGCTTCTTAGATAAGGGCAGCAACATTGGGAGCGATAAGTGCCAGAAGATCAGTGAAGTTTTTCCGGGCTTGAACATTGCTTGGCTTATTACAGGAAAGGGCCAGCCAAGGACGCTTTATCCGGTTGATGAAACGCTGCACATAGCTAATGAGCCGGAGCGACCGCGTTATAGAAGTTTAAAAGAGAAGCTGGCAGAAGATAAACGAATACCGTTGTATAATTTTAACGTTTCGGAGGGCCTTACCCAGCTATTCCACGAGCCGAAGGTTGTAAGTTACATCGAAATTCCAAACTTACCAAAGTGTGATGGTGCAATTACCGTGGCTGGCGATAGTATGTATCCGATTGTTAAGGCTGGAGATATTGTTGTTTACAAGCGTGTAAATGATCTGGAGACTGGGATTATTTTCGGCGAAATGTATGTTGTAAGTGTTTCAATCGATGATCAGTTGCATACGCTGGTTAGGTTTATCAAAAAATCGGATATTAAAAACCATATCCAACTGGTAGGTTATAACAACCTGGATGCTGCAATGGATGTACCTTTAAATGTTGTTGAAGCGGTTGTAATGGTCAAGGCAAACATTAGCTATACTACCATGTCATAACAGCGCTTTCGGCTGCTAAAAGTTAATTGCGCTGCCTTCCGCCACCAAAACTGCCGCCGTTTCTTCTTCCCCGCCCGCCATCCTCGTTACCCCTTATTCTGTTTTTTCCACCCATTCGGTTCAACGAGTAGGTAAAGGAGAACATAAAATAGCGTTTAAGTACGTTGTAGCCTACATCTTGTATGGTATTGTTGTTCGCCGTGCGGCTTATGCCCTGGTTCTCATTCAGCAAATCGTTTACCGAAGCCTTAAAAGTTCCCTTGTTTTTAAAAAACTGCTTGCTTAAAAATGCATTTACCAAGGTAAAGTGCGTATCAAAAGCCTCGCCCCTGCCGGTGTTTTGGTTATAATCGGCATCTACATTTAGGCGGATATCGCCCGGAAACAGATAGCTCACACTTATATTCGGGCTAAACGTATAATATCGGGTATTAGAGTTGGGCTGCACTGAATAGGTTGCACGGTTAATTGAGCCGCTAACGCCAGCGGTAAGATCGAGTTTTTCGAGATTTGAAACTAACCGGTACCCATTGCGTATAGACCAGCTGTTGGTAATATTTTTTAGTGAATTGGTGAAGTTTACATCGCGATCGTAGTTGCCGCTTACATTGATATGAAAGTTAAGCTTGTTTTCATCCATTATTGGTAAGCTGAGCGATGATGAAAGGCTGCCGGAGTAAACGCCATTAACATTAACAGGCAAAATGGCCAGCTTGCCTTGGTCTGGCCCGGTTTGGATCAAGCTGCTGCTGTTGGCAATTCGGTTAGAGGTTTGCGTTAAATTGAGGTTTACAAAAAGCGATCGGTTTTTGCCAACGGTAAAGGTGTTAAAGGCTACCCGTAAGGTATTGTTAAATTCGGGCTTCAGATCGGGATTACCAACCGGGATGCTTTGGGTATTTGTATTATTGGGGATAGGCTGTAACTGTTGTATACTTGGCTGGGTGGTGCTTCCACGGTAATTAAAAACCAGGCGCTTACTTTTGCTAAAATTATACCTGAACATGGCCGATGGCGTATAATTGAAAACGTTTTGCTTTAACACATATCCCCGGCTGATGTTGTTGTTAGTTCTATCGGTATTTTGAACGGCCATGCCCAAATTCCAGTTGTATTTTTGCGCATTTTTATTGAAACTGAAACCTGCAGAGTTGGTTAAGATGGTATTTTCGTACGCGTTGCTATAAGTGGCATCGAGCAAATCGTATTGTAACGTGGCGGGGTTGTAATTGTAGGTAAACCGATCGGAGGTATTGTGGTTGTAGGCGTTTTGATAGTTAAACTCGAGGCTCAAGGTTTTACTTAACGGCTCTGTATACACCAGCCGGGTGCTTTGGCTTAGCGATTCGCTTTCCTGATCGTTAAACTGGTTAGTTAGCTTTGGGGTTACCACGCCCCCGCTGTCTGTACGGCCCTCTGAGTTATTGTTATAATTAGCTGCATCGTTATTATTAAGGTTTGTATTGAGGTTTAAAGACAAGGTTCGGCCCCGGCGCATAAATTTTTTGCGCAGTAAGATGTTGTTACTAATGGACGGTGCCGTGCTGCGATTGCTTAGCGCCTGCGTTCCATTAATCATGTACCGTTTATAATCGCGGCTGTAGTTGCTGTTGTTTAAGCTTTTGTTATCGGTGTAGCTGATGTTGGGTTGTATGCGCAACGAGGTTAGGGAATCGAGCTTGGTATCGACCATAAAGCTGAGCCTGTGGTTTAACCTATCGGATGTATTGACCTGGTTATTGTTAAAAACGGTTGTTACATCGCCCAGCAGGTTTTGTGTAACGCTATTCCTTAAGATCAGGTTGTCTGATTTGTTAACAAAATAACTGAGGTTGATTTCGGTTTCATCCGCATATTCATCAGAAAAGTTAAAGCCCCCCGCTTTGGTGTCGGTAATTCCGCCGCGGCCACCGTTGTTGCCTCCGTTTCCACCGCCTAAACCTCCGCCAAAGTTCTGCTTGTTTACATTGTTAAACTGGGCAACAACGCTCAGTCGTTTATCCTGGTTAAAACGATTCACATTGGCGTTTACATCGTACCTGTTGTTTGAGCCATAGCCAGCGGTTGAATTACCGAAGTAGCCGTTCTTTTTATCTTTTCGGGTGGTAATGTTAATAATCTTCGTTCTGGAGCCATCGTCGATGCCCGTAAATTGTGCCTGATCCGATAGTTCATCGATAATCTGAATTTTATCGATCATATCCGCGGGCAAATTCCTGGTGGCCAGCAACGGGTCGTTACCAAAAAATTCTTTTCCATCAACTCTAACTTTCGTTATGGTTTCGCCCTGTGCCTTTACCGTGCCCGCCTTATCAACCTCAACACCGGGCAGCTTTTTAAGTAAATCTTCAACTACGGCGTTTTCTATTACCTTAAAAGAGCTGGCATTAAATTCGAGTGTATCTTTTTTAACAACAATTGGCGGCACTTCTGCTTTAATTTCGACGGTTTCGAGATCAATTGCGCCGCCCTCTAAAATGATATCGCCAATGTTAATGTCGCTTTTATCCGCTGTAATGGCAAAATCTTTTGTACTGTTTTTAAGCCCTAAAAAAGCGGCATATAGCCGATAAGCCCCGGGCTTTAATCCTTTATACGCAAATTTGCCATCTTCGGTGGTGCTCATTGCGCCCACGGTGGTAGAATCGCTCAAATTTTTGATGGCAACAGAAGCAAAATCCAACGGCTTTTTATCTTTCGACTGGATGATCCGCCCACTAACCGAACCGGTTTTTTGTGCATAAACGAAAGTTGACGATAACAAAAGCAGCAGCGTAAAAATTCTCTTCATTTGGTTAGTTTTCCTGATTCTATTTTAAGACCTAACTTGGGGTTAAAGGTTTATTGAAGCCAAAGTAACAAATGAAATACATAACTGTCATTTGTACATTTATAAGGGCTGGTGCTTTTGGATAAGATTGCGTTGACTCGCGATGCCGGACTAATTTAATACGTTGTTTACGAGGGGGCGTCATCCTCAGAGGTCAGTTTTTAAAAAAAAACAAGAAGTTGGGATAAGGTTTTTACGCTGTCATCCTGAGCAACGAAGGATCCCCAAGCGATGAAACGCAGAACTCCAACAACCCACTACCAAAAGAGGGCCGGTGAGCGGGCGGGGATGGTGAGATGTAGGTTAAAGAAGCTTCCCCGAGAAATCGGGACAGGCTGTTCCTCAGCATGACAAATCCCGTGCTGTTATTGGTAGCTTGATTGGGGATCTTAATGCGCAAAAAATTGGTGCCTTGCAATAGGATTCCCACCTGCGTGGGAATGACGAATGGGCGAAAGGATGAAAAGCAAGGCGAATCAGATAGCATCAAGTTAATTTGGTAGAGAAAATTTTAAAAAAAAGCCCGCATTTTAACGGGCCTTTTTCATTAAGCTTTTACATTCTGTTGCGTCTTCCGCCGCCGCCCGTGCTAGGCATTTGCACGTCGCCACCCATCGTCCTTCCGCCTATGCGGGTAAGCGAGTAGGTAAACGCTAACATGTAATACCGTTTAAGCACATTATAGTTTACATCCGATATTGAGGTGCCTGTAGTTGTTCTGCTTATGCCTGTATTCTGGTTCAATGCATCGTTAACCAAGAACTTAAACGTTGCTCTGTTTTTAAAAAACTGGCGGCTTAAGTAAGGATTGATCAAAGTGTATTCCCTGTTATACAAATCACCTCCGCCAAAGTTGCGGTAGTACTCAACCGTTGTTGCAATTCTGAAATTACCGGGCAACACATAACTTACATCGAAGTTGGGGTTAATGGTATAATAGGTTGTATTTGCCGATGGTTGTGCCGAGTAAACGGAGTGATTGTAGCTTCCGGTGATGCCGCCTGTTAAATCAAATTTATCAACATTGGTAACCAATTTATAACCGTTAGAGATAGTGTATGAATTGGTAATGTTTTTAACCAGCCCTGCAGTTGCACTGGATGTAATCAAGTTTACATCTCTGTTGTACGATGCATCGGCCGATATGTTAAGGGTCAATTTGCGCTCGGCCATGAGTGGCAAAGATAAAGTTGCCCCTCCGCTACCAGCGTAAACGCCATCTACGTTTACGTAACTCACCTGTTGTATACCATTTTCGAGCGGCACATTGGCCCGGCCAATGCTGTTGAAAGTTTGGGTAAGGTTTAACCTTGCAAAAAAGAAGCGACCGCTTTCGATGTCGAAATTATTGTAGTTCACTCTTAATGAGTTATTAAACGATGGCTTTAAAGTTGGGTTACCCACAAAGATTGTCTGCGTGTTGGTATTATCCGGAATCGGCTGAATCTGATCGATTGTTGGCTGCGATGTTGATCCGCGATAATTGATAAATAAACGCTTGCGGTTGCTAAAGTTATATCTGAACTGGGCCGACGGCGTTATGTTGATAAAGTTTTGCGTGCGTACCAAACCTGTAGTTAAATTGGTGTTTACACGGTTGGTTTGTTGCGCTGCAATACCAATGTTCCAGTTGTATTTCTTTTCGGTTGTAGTAAAACTAAACCCTGCTGCATTCGTCAAGGTGCGGTTATTGTAGGTATTCGTGTATTGCGAATTAACCAAATCGAACTGTAGTGTTGCCGGGTTGAAATCGAAAGTCTGACGTTCAGAATCGCTGTTCGAATAACCGTTCTGGTAGTTAAACTCAACGCTGAGTGTTTTATTTAACGGCTCGGTATAAACCAGGCGGGCAGTATTATTTATCGAATTGCTGTTGGTAAGGTTGTTTTGATTGGTTAAACTGTCGGTGGTTGCGCCATTCCGCGTAATTTGATCTAACCTGTAGTTTAAGGCAGTTGCGTCGTTATCGTTTATAGATGTGTTTACGTTTAACGAGAGCGTACGGCCGCGGCGCTTGAAGCTTTTACGAACCAATAAGTTGTTGCTAAACGATGGCGTTGCTGAGTTGTTGTTATAACGCTGCAATCCGTTTGTTAACGAGGTAACATAATCGCGGTTGTAAGTGGTTGTGCTATTGGCATCGGTTTCGGTGTAAGAAACGTTTGGCTGTATCTTGATGGATAGCGAAGGGTCGATCTTGGTATCAACCATAAAGTTAAAACGGTGGTTTGTTCGCTCGGTTGTGCTGTTTAAGTTCTCGTTTATATTTGTTGTAATGCCACCGAACAAATTTTGTGTGTTTGAGTTTTGAAGCAATTTCGCAGTAGCATCGTTAAAGAAATAACTTGCCTGAAACTGCGTTCCGTCTTTATAAGTATCTGCAAAGTTTAAACCCGCTGCATTGGTGGTGGTAATGCCAGGCGAACTTGAACCACCGCCGCCACCTCCGCCTCCGCGACGGCCACCGAAGCTGCCACCGCCAAAGCCGTTTCCTACGCCGCCGCCCTGACCAAAGTTTTGTTTGTTGATGTTGTTAAATTGTCCTACAAAGCTCAATTGCTGGTCTTCGTCGAACTTGTTAACGTTTAAGTTGGCATCATAACGATCGTTGGAGCCATAGCCTACGGTACTGTTGCCGAAGTAACCGTGCTTCATTCCCGATTTGGTGGTAATGTTCAATATCTTGTTGCGGGTTCCATCGTCGATTCCGGTAAACTGTGCCTGTTCCGAAAGTTCATCAATCACCTGAATCTTATCTACCATATCGGCGGGCAGGTTTTTGGTGGCCAATAAGGGGTCGTTCCCGAAAAACTCTTTTCCATCTACCTTAACCTTAGTAATGGTTTCTCCCTGGGCCTTTACGCTTCCGTCTTTTGCAACTTCTACGCCCGGTAGCTTTTGCAATAAATCTTCAACAACTGCATTTTCACGCACTTTTATTGATTTAGCATCAAACTCAATCGTGTCTTTTTTAACTACGATGGGGATGCTGGCAGTTACATCTACCGTGCTTAAATCTACACCATCATCGGCCAGCGCAATTTCGCCGGCGTTTACGGCTGCCTTTGCCACCTCAACATCTTTAGTTGCCGTTTTAAGCCCCAAAAATGCCGCATACACACGGTATCGGCCGGGGGCGATGGCCTTGAAGCTAAAAGACCCATCGGGGTTAGTTTGGCCCGAGGCCACAACGGTAGAATCTTTTAAATTGCGTATGGCAACGGTAGCGAAATCTACAGGCTGCTTATCTTTTGCGTTAATTACCTTTCCGCTTATCGATCCAGAATTTTGTGCATGGGCAATGTACCCGCAAAATATAAGGACAACTAAAATTGCCTTTTGAACGTTCTTTTTCATTAAAAAAATTTAGATATTCTATTACAAAACTATGCTATCAGACTAAGGAAAGGCGGAAAGGTTTGTTAAGACTTGTTAAAAGCTTGGTAACATTTTAAATACAGCACAATTTTAATCATAGAAGATTAAACTTTCGAGACTAATATTCTGACAATGAGACTGTAATAACAGGGTTAAGATTTGTCTGAACCGATTTTCAATTTCTTAAGCAATACGTTTTTGCTGGAAATGAGCGGTTCTGTGTTGATGAGGAGAACAGCCCTGGCTCAGAAGGCGTGGGTGCGCTTGGCTTATCGTTGCCCGGGATAGCTTTTGTAATACACTTTTGGGCAATTACAGCTTTTTTTGAAAATACTGCAACTTGCTAGCATAGAAATAATGAGCAGGCCGATTAAACTAATTTTTACTTTCATCGAAATTCAATTTATGGAGCAAAACGTAACTAAAAACAGCCATTAATGCGCCAGTCATATCGCAGGTAAAGTCCCACCATTCGGCAGACCTATAAACGAAAACCTTCCATTGTAACAACTCTATTATCCCACCGATTATTGCGTTGATGAGTAAAATTTTAAAAATGGTTAATGTTCTGAAAGCGAAATTATGCTGATACTTTATTTTGCCATAAAAGAGCAGGGTCGATAAAACAAAGAAAAAGCCCAAATGAGCCATTTTATCAAATCCCTCGAAGAAAAAACCACCTTCGGAAGTGGATTGGGGCATTTTTATATTGCAAAGCACCAAAACGATGATGGTCCAAAGAATAGCCCACTTTTGATGTTTTAGTGCTTTGTACAAAATATCTTAAAATTAAGCGCCAACCAATTCTTTATAAGCATCTGCAGAAAGCAAACCTTCTACTTCAGCTAAATCGCTCAAGGTAACTTTTACCATCCATCCTTGTCCATAAGGATCAGAATTTACCAACTCAGGATTATCGTTTAGTTCAGCGTTGATTTCTAATACGGTACCAGTTACCGGCATGTATAAATCAGATACTGTTTTTACGGCTTCAACCGTTCCGAAAACTTCTTCTTTGGTCACTTCCGAACCTACTGAGTTAATGTCTACATAAACGATATCGCCCAATTCGCGTTGTGCAAAATCCGTAATACCGATAAAAGCTTCATTACCTTCAACTTTAACCCATTCGTGGTCTTTAGTGTATTTTAATTCTGATGGAAAATTCATTTGTTATAAATTAGTTTGCCAAAGTTAACGAGGATTTTCGAGATATAACAATGTTAACGTTATTTTGCTTAGTTAAATATCATCGGTTATCGATATGATGGGGTGTTGAAGGGTTTTCCTCCGTTTCCGTCATTTCGAGCGCAGCCGAGAAATCTATCCGCCAGGCACTGCTGGCTTTAGATTGGAACAGTTAACTAACAGATATATCAACCGATGAAAGAATCGGTTATTGATATGACGGGTTGTAGAACTGTATGTACTCATATCGTCGTACCGAGACGCTACGACGAGGTAGTGCGAAACTCACTCCATTGTCCGTCATTTCGAGCGTAGCCGAGAAATCTGTCTGCCAAGCACTGCTTCCTTTAGATTGGAACAGTTAACTAACAAATAGCTCAACCGATGAAAAAATCGGTTATTGATATGACGGGTTGTAGAACTGTATGTACTCATATCGTCGTAGCGAGACGCTACGACGAAGTAGTTTGTGCTTTTAAACCTAATTCAATGTAAACCTTAAGCTAAATCCAAAATTACTGAACGATGTATTAAACGTTTGCGAGGTGTACGGTTTGGTAATGTTCGAATCGTAAAACAATTTGATATTAAACTTCTGGTTCAACACATAATCTACACTCGGGCGTAATGTAATGTTCTTGGCACCCGATGATACTTCGGCCTCGGTGATATCGGCACGGTAAATCACCGTTTTGTTATCGCGAACGGCAACATCGAGCTTAAAATCCATATTGTTATCCATTTTTAAACTCTTAAACAAGCCAAAAGGAAAACGGAACTTATTGGTTCGGTAGCCCAAGCCAAGTACCATGTTATTTTCTGATAATTGTGCGAGTTGACTATTTGACAGGCTCAAGCCCAGCAACCGCGATCTGTTTAACTCAAAAGATGCCGTTAAGTTATTTTTAAACCGTGTATCGATACCAACCAGCGGCGCAAAATACTCTGAAATGGTTACCTGTGCAAATTGATACTCGGGTAAAAAGTTGTTGTTTACATCACGAGTGCTCGAAAAGCCTCCAACTTCCTGGTACCTCAATAATGAATTGAAACCATTGATGTTATATGAAGAACGGTACCCATGTCTGATATCGACCGATGAAAACTTATCGGCAATGAAAGGGATTCGGGTTAAACCACTATAAGTTAGGTTCCAGTTTGGCAGCGGTATTTTCGGAAACGCATTCATGCGTGTCTTATTCGCATCCTTGCCCGAATAAGCGGCCATAAATGCCGAAATCAACACATCCTGACTCTCTTTGCTATAGCCATCGGCATACCCATCGGTAACACCACTCGAGTTAGGATTTTGTGCACCCAATCTTCTCGAAATAATTATCCGGTTAGCCATAAACTGATTAAACAAAGTCGAGATCACGTTGGCATTCTTCTCCTTAAAGGCTGTTCCCAGCGCGATATAAGAAACGCTGTAATCGCCTGTGGTAATGGCGCTTAAATTCTCAAATGAAGAAGTACTTTCCAAATACCTAAAGTTGCTGGAGAAATTGCGGGTTTGTACCTTGTTGGCTCTTAAGGTAATTCTAAAATCCTTAAACGGTTCCAGTTGGCCAGTCATTTGCAAATCCTCCCTCAAGGTATTTACATACAACTGCGTTTGCAGTGTATCGCTGGTTAGCCAGCCTCCGGCGAGTGCCCGTTGCCTAATGTCTTGCTGGCTACCGAAAACAAAGCCCAGGCCCGGTGCGCCCGTTACATCATCAATCCCAAAGTATTGCGTTGTTGGCAAGTAGCCCGGCAAAAAGATTCCCTTAGTTTGCACATAATTTCCGCTTACATTTTTTAAACTGGTTAACAGGTTCACAAAAAAGTTCGTCACTTTTCCTCCGGTATCGCCGCTGCCCGCCTTCCGTACAAATCCAAACTTGTTGTACAGCGTAGAAAGGGTTAAGGTTGGGTTAACCTGAATGGTTCTACTGTTTTGCACCGTGTTGCCAAGGTTAATATTTGGATCGCGGAGGGTAGAAAGCGGCTCAGTTTGCCAGTTAAAGTTTGTTCCGTAACGCGTGGTAACCTTTACCCAGTTAAAGCCTGGTATTTTATCAATAGGCAGGTTGTAGGTTACGTTTAAGTTGTGGTTGTAATCGGTTGTACGCCCTAAACGCTTAAGGCTCTCCCAAACGGTATCACGCTTTAAGCCGTTAATCCGGCCATCTGGCTCATCAATAATAGAATAGTTTGTGGCATTAAAATCGAGCTGAAGCGATCGGGTCAGGTTCCAGGCAATACCATAAATTCTGCTCATGGTAAAGTTCTTATTAAAGGTGGTACCGTACCCATTCTGATAAACGCCTAAAGTGTTGGTAGGGTCGTTATTTCTTAATGTGTTTTCAGAATATAATCGATCTACATCAATTCTAAAATTAATGGCACTTGGGAAAATACTAAAATTAAAATCTCTCAACAGCGCCAGCATATTCGATTTAATGATCTTTTCGAAAGGAGCAATTGTTTTGGCCTCTCTGGAATAACTGTACTGTAACGATGCTCTATAGGTATTTTGAATGCTGCTTTGATTAATAAAATCGCGGTGGTTATACTGGGTATAGGCATAGCTGGCGGCAAAGTTTTCGATATCCCAAAGCTGAGCCGGCTTGCTGTTGTTGGTGCGTTCTTTTCTAACGTTTGTAAAGTTGATGCCTCTGCGCACAGTATAATCCTGAGCGAAGTTCAAAATCGAATCTTTCTCGGCCCTACTCGCCTGCTCTAATGCATTCTTCAGCTCAATATCTGGCGTACGTGGGTTATATTGCGGCGTTGATACCTGCTTAGAGTAATTAACAAACATCGGGATTTTAACACCCGACTTTTGCGGAAGAAACTTGCCAAGCTCTACTGCTGATGATACATCGAGCAAGGTGTTATCTGCCCGATTCCGCTCGCTCACTTTCGAATCGATAGAACCAAAGCCAATGGTCGATTTGCTCCCCGAAATGTTCACATCGGCAAAATCGGCAAGCTTTAGGTTCAACCTGCCTGTAGCTGCCCAACCGCCCTTTTCGTCAAATTCAGTTAATCGCAACTCATTAAACCATACCAGTGCATTCTTATCGAAGCCATCGTCAGCTCCGCCAACGCTTAAATTTCTAAGCGGGTTCTTAATTCCGAGCATGTACACCCGCACCTTGCTCATGTCTGGCTGGCCCTTAACTACAATAGTTCGCGTTCCATCGGTATAGGTAAAGGGAATATTAATTGGCCACGGTTGTCCGTTGGCTAACCGGGCCGAATTACGGGCAAGCTTTGCATTCTGGAAAAGGGTAAGATCGACATCCATCCTGTTGGCTTCGGGCCAAATCGCATCCGGATCGCTGGTACCAGGAGGGGTAATCTGCAAAGGCATTACATACTCATAGTAGTTATCGATGTTATCGGTCCCGATCCTTAAAAATGCGGCAACATCATTATTGTTCAAAATCTGATTATTTACAGCTTCGGCGTGAACAAACATTTCCAAATGCTTGTACGATCTGAAATCACTGTACGAAGTTTTAAATGCAGCCCGGCCATAACCGTCTCTCAAATCTTTAACGGTTACCGAAAGCGATTGCTCGTTTAAGCGGGTATCGCCACGGTAGTTGCTATAATCGCGTTCGCGGATAATACCCGGAGGCGTAACATACGGAATTGGCGATCGCTTTCCGTTTTCTTCGATATTTACAGTTGAAACCTCAATGCTCGAATTGTCGGGGGTTAATGCCGGCAACGATGGCTCTACAATCACTTGTGCTGCTTCGTTTGATGAGTTGAACGGACGCCATTCGCCACGAATCAATTGCAATTTTGCAAAACGCAACACCGCGGTATCAGCAAAATTGGTCATAAACATCCTGAAAAAACGGATGGACTTGAAATCTTGTATGCCGCCAACTTTTTGTTGGTAGTCGCCGATTGGAATCCGAAACTGATACCAGGTTGCGGCCTGCGTGTTGCCATTGGCCAGTTTTACCTGCGAAGTAACCTTATCGGTAATAAAGTTCTGCCCAACAACCAAATCTCCGGGGCGCATAGACACCTTATATTGGAAATATTGATCGCTTTGCGTCATGTTGTTATCGCGGTTGATATCTTCACCATCGGGAAGCGAGGTAGATGCAGAATTCTCTAACCCTAACTCTTCTTGCGATTGTTGTGATGTTTTCGAGTTGCCCTCGGTGCCATTGTATTTTTCGTAACGCTTTAATATTCCGGCATTGATCTGATCTAATGCAGGCCCTCTAAAATAGGCATAGTTATCTGACGACGGATCGGCATCGAGCGAGGCAGATGCGGTTGCGTTCAATTGCGATTTAATTTGGTTGATTGAAGCGGCAAACTTGGCACGCTCACCGGCATCCGATAAACCATCTAAACCAACATCCTGTGCCTTACGGGCATCAACATTGGTATCAAAAGCCTGTACAACGGGTTGTAGCTTTGGCACCCTACCCCAACTGGTTTCGTCGTATTTCGAAGGATCGTCAGTAGCCGGCAAACCATTCTCCAACGATTTTCTGCCGTCCTTTAAGATATCTTCGGAAATATTGCCCAGGTTAAAATACATATCTCCACCGGTAGCATTTGGCTTATAAATAAACGGATCTAACACCCAAAACTCAATAAAACCGATGTTTAAAGCCTCGAAATCGTTGGTCTCAATTTTACGTTGGAAACCGCCCCAATTGTTCTGTGGCTGCAACAAACTACCATCGGGCCTAAACCCGGTAGTTTTAAAGTTATATGGTCCCCGCACTGTGGGGTAGTAGGCAACATCTAAAGTGGTAATGTTTAACGCCTGCCCCGTAGCGGTTTGCTTAAACGGAAAAACTTCTTGTTCAATTACCTGCCTAACATAATGGTTAGAAAGCTCGTTTCGGTTGTTGCGGATATTTGATGGCGTTGTAGATGCGGATGAATTATAAAAAGTAGGATCGATGTTGTAAAAAGCTATCCTTGCACGGTTGTAACCATAGGCGAGATCATCAACAAGCTGCGATTCTTGGAATAATTGCGGCGTACCCGATAACTGCCAGGCAACGGCACTCTTTAAATCGATTACCGATCTCGATGCCTCGAAATCGTCGAGATAACTTACTCCGTTTTTGCTCCCTGCAAAATTTAACGCCCGCGGGTGGCCGGGAATCAGTTGCGCAAACTCGCCATAAAAGGTAACACTTGAGGGGGCTTTGGTAGATATAAATGGAATTTTATCGACCATTTTGGTTAAAAAACGAGAAGGCGAACTGTAATTGATATCACCACCCAAAATGGTATTAGAAATGGGTTCTTCGCCAATATTTACCTTTTGTGTTAAAGGCTTTTCGGTAAGGTTCATTACCGTTGCCCCAAGGTTTAACTTGTTGTTTACCCGATAATCTAAACGGGTACCAAAAAGCGATCGTTGTTGCAAACCAAAAAGTTCGTTGTTTTCGGTTGTGATTCTGATGGGCTGACCAGAAATTAAAAGCGCCTGATTGATGACGCTTACTCTACCGCCCTGATAATCGACCGTAAAATCGACACCCTCGGTTAACGGCATGGTACCGGCAAATACTTTTACCGACCCTTCGGGAACGTTAAAGGTGCCCAAATTAAACTCCGAAGAAATATCCGATTGATAGTTAACCTTGATCAGATATCGGTTTTGATTTTGAAAAAGCTGCTTTGCGATGGTTTGTGTTGAATCGTAAAGTGCCGTAAACGCATATTTATCAATTAACGATTGTTCGCCGGGGGCAAATCTGGCAGCTAAGTCTTTACCAAAAGGCTCAATGATCGGGAAAATAATTCTGCCGTTTGCGGGGTCGATGGTAATATATCCGGTGTTGGTGTTGGTAATGAGCGTAGCCACACCCGCAGCATTGGTACCGAAAAGATTGTTGGTGTTAGCGTTGCTGGCTGTAGAGTACGAGCCAAAGGCATTGTTGGCCGCAATAAAATCGAAAATACCATCAGGTTTCCGTTCATTTTGCTGATTTAACCTGTCAAACTCCGTCAAGGCAATCCATTGTCGGTTTGCCGTGTTCTGGCCTTCGGTCATGATGGGACTTTCAACCCCGGTTTGATTGTCGATACGATAAATATCCAGCTTAAAATTCTGGCTGCTGATTTGGTAGCCACCAATGGAATAGATGTTTTTCATCATCAAATCCCAGATTGGCAAACTGATATTGTTCGTTTCGTTCTTTAATAATTTGGTGTATAAAACTTTCGGATTTGCCGCATCGAAAGGGATATCAGTTGAGAATTCACCCACTTGGTATTCAACGCCATTATAGGTATATCGGTAAGCAACGGTTAGGGCTTCATCGGCATTTAACGGGTTGTTTAGGGAGATATAACCTAATTGCGGCTGAAAAGTAAACTCTCGATCAGTAAGTTTTCTGGCGTAAGTTAACTTGGCATAGTTATCGGTAGTTCCGCTTCCCTGAAAGAACGAAATAACGTCGTTTGAGTTTGTAAAGCGTGCCCCGGCAGGTAAGGCTGCTAACAAATTATTCGACTGCTGTGGGAAACCAGTTGCAGTTGTTCCTGCTGGCAAGCCCGATGTTCCGCCTGTAAACAAGGTTGTATTGTAAGGCTGGTTCTCGCCCAGATCCATAAAACCCAAAACATCACGCGAATCGTTCGTGTTCCCCGCTTTGTTGGTTATCCACACCTCTATTTTGGTAATTTGAATTGGAGAGGTGATAATCGGCGCATTGGCCAAATACTTATTGTAGTTATTTCTGAAAAACTGCGATAAGAAATAGTGTTTGTTGGCCTCGTAACTATCGGCGCTAACGGTTGTTGTATTTTGCTGTGCACCGTTGGTTATATTCAGCTCCCGCGATTCGGACTTTTGCTGTGTATAAACACTGGTTACGTTTAACCGCCCAAACTTTAATTGCGTTTTAATACCAAAAAGCGCCTGCGTTCCGGTAATTAACGAGGTGTTTAAAGGCATGCTTACATTACCAGCCTCTATTTTTTGGATAATATCGTCAGCACCACCAGTGTAATCAAGCTTAATCTGATTTTCGAAATCGAACTGCGCCTCGGTATTGTAATTGCTCTTAATTTTTAGCTTGGTACCGATGTTGCCCACCAAATCCATTTGAATTCGTTGATTGAAATCGAAATTGGTCTGTACCCTTTGCCGTTCGTTAAAAAGCGGGTTTTCGTTTTTATTTATTCGGCCCAGAAAAGTGAGCTCTGCCTCTCCGCGTGGTTGAATATCGATTACCGAGCCACCAAATAATTTCTCGAATGCCCTGCTGTTCACCTTAATTTGAGGGATAATGCCTGTATTGCGGTAATCGCTCACCTCAGAGTTTGAAATGCTTCGCCAGTTATCTCGCTTAATTTCGCTGTTTAGCAGGCGTTGGTACTGATCAATTGTGAGGTATTGCGTTTGCAGCACGTACTTATCGCCAATAAGCTCCTTCACTACATAACGCTTATTTTTGGCATCGTACTCTACAATTCTTTTTAAATTACTCGGCGATGGATTAAAAGGCGTCGGCGGCGCTCCCAAACCCAGGCGTTCCTTTTCTTGCAAGCCAAATTTATTTTTGGCCGCAGCGGTATCTGTTTTGCCCGGAACAACTTGTGAGAAAGCGTTTTGGAAAGCAAATAAGAAAACAGAAATGAGGAATAGGTGTGTAAAAATTCTCTTCAAATGCGTTGTTATCTATAATTTTTTTAAAGCTTGTTTAATTAGTTGCTCCACCGAAAGTGTTCCTTCTGTTACTTTTAAAATCTGATCGATGGTTTTTTCGGCTGTTTGTTTGGCGAATCCGAGCATTACTAATGCAGATAACGCTTCATCTTTAACTGTATTGTGTTGAGGCATAGAAATTAATGAATCTGCGCCTTCTTTTTTAAGCTTATCTTGCAACTCCAAAACCAAACGCTGGGCGGTTTTTGCCCCCAGGCCCTTAATACGCTGTATAAGTGGCAAATCGGCAGTCACAATCGCGGTTTGTATTTCAACGGGGGTAATGGATGACAGGATCATTCTGCCGGTGTTTGGCCCAATGCCTGATACAGATATCAGGTGTAAAAATAAACGGCGTTCGCCCTCATCAGCGAAGCCGTATAATGTATGTGCATCCTCTTTTACGTGCAGCCAGGTGTACAATTTACACTTTTCTCCCTCGGCTAACGCGCTGTAGGTATTTAATGAGATGTTGATGTGGTAGCCTACACCTCCGGCCTCAATTACAACATAAGCTGGATTTTTGAACGTTAATCTACCGTCAATATAGGCGTACATATTTTAAATTACGATTTTAGAATTACGATTTTAGATTGAAACCCACTGTCAACAGATCAATCCTTAAGGTTTATTTCTTAGTTGTTTTTCCAAATATACCTTTTCGCTTTGATGTTTCAATTTCTTGTTTGGCCTGAACATCAACAACGGCAATGGTTACCATGTTTACGATCTCCCTTACGGAGCTTCCTAACTGAACAATATGAACAGGTTTATTTAGCCCTAAAAGGATCGGACCAACGGCCTCGGCACCGCCCAGTTCTTGCAGGAGTTTGTATGAAATGTTGCCCGATTCGAGATTTGGGAACACCAAAGTGTTCGCTGGTTCATCGGCCAGCGTGCTGAAAGGGAAATTATCTTTCAACAATTCGTTATTAATGGCAAAGTTTCCCTGCATTTCACCATCAACTATCACTTCTGGGTGATCTCTGTGCAATAACTTAACCGTCTGCCTAACTTTTTCGGGGGTTACGCCATCGTTCGAGCCAAAGTTTGAGTAAGACAGTAGCGCAATGCGTGGCTTAATGTTAAATTGCTTAACAGATTTATCGAGCAGTAGCGTAATATCAACCAGTTCTTCGGCAGTTGGATCTACGTTTACAGTAGTATCGCCGAAAAATACCGGGCCTTTTTTGGTCATCATCAAATACATGCCCGCAACACGTTTTACACCCGGCTCTACGCCTATTACCTGCAAGGCCGGCTTAATTACGGCGGTATAATTTTTGGTAAGTCCTGAAATCATGGCATCGGCGTCGCCAAATTCTACCATCGATGCACCATAATAATTACGGTCGCGTATCAGCTTTGTGGCTTCTCTCATTGACGACACGCCCTTACGTTGGCGCTTTTTAAACAACGCTTCGGTGTATTGAAGGGCCTTGGGGGTATTTTCTGTCTGATCGATAATTTCGACCCCGCTTAGCTCAAGTGCGTGTGCATCAATAATTTCCTGTATCTTTTCTCTATTACCTAATAAAATAGGAATAGCAATGTTATCATCTTTAACGATTTGCGCCGCCTTTAAAATTTTATAGTTATCGGCTTCTGCAAATACCACACGTTTGGGATCCATTTTGGCCTTGGTGGTAACGGCACGCATAATGGCATCGTCAAGCCCTAACCGCTTTCTTAATTCTTCGTTGTAAGCATCCCAATTGGTGATAATTTTGCGTGCCACACCGCTCGCAATAGCGGCTTTTGCCACTGCTGTTGACACTTCGGTAATTAACCTGAAATCGACCGGTTTTGGAATGATATAATCTTTGCCAAATTTCAGGTTTCTGGCATTGTAGGCGAGGTTAACAGCTTCGGGAACAGATTTTTTAGCTAATTCTGCGATGGCTTTTACCGCAGCAATTTTCATTTCTTCGTTAATCGTTGTCGCACGAACATCTAACGCTCCACGAAAAATGTAAGGGAAACCCAGTACATTGTTTACCTGGTTTGGATAATCGGAACGGCCGGTTGCCATAATAATATCCTTACGGGTTTTAATGGCCAAATCGTACGAAATTTCGGGGTTTGGATTCGCCATAGCGAAAACGATAGGGTTTTTAGCCATGCCCAAGAGCATGTCGGCAGAGATTACGTTTGCGGCCGAAAGACCAATAAACACATCTGCGCCTTTCATAGCTTCGCCGATATTAGCAATGTCTTTTCGGGTTGTGGCAAAGCTCATTCTAATGCTGTCGAGGTCTGTTCTGTTTACATCAATTAAGCCATTGATATCAAACATTACCAGGTTTTCTTGCTTCACCCCTAACGAAAGGTACATTTTTGAGCAAGAAACGGCGGCGGCGCCAGCACCACTTACCACAACCTTAATTTTATCGATTTTCTTTTTCTGTAATTCGCAGGCATTTAACAGTGCGGCGCCCGAAATAATCGCGGTTCCGTGCTGATCATCGTGCATTACGGGGATGTTCATTTCCTCTTTTAAGCGTCTCTCGATCTCGAAACACTCAGGCGCCTTAATGTCTTCGAGGTTAATTCCACCGAAGGTAGGCTCTAACGCTTTTACGATTTTTACAAAGTCATCTACATTTTCGGTATCCAACTCTAAATCGAAAACGTCGATATCAGAAAAGATCTTGAATAACAACCCCTTGCCCTCCATTACTGGTTTGCCCGCCTCGGGACCAATGTTCCCAAGACCTAAAACGGCTGTTCCGTTACTAATTACAGCTACTAAATTACCTTTGGCGGTATATTTGTAAACATCTTCTTTGTTGTTTGCTATTTTTAAACAGGGCTCGGCCACTCCAGGTGAGTAGGCCAGGGTTAAATCCCGTTGCGATGTTGTAGGTTTGGTTGGTACTACTTGTATTTTTCCCGGACGACCTTGTGAATGGTAGTCCAATGCATCTTGTTTTCTATTTGTATTACTCATTAAGTAACTTATTAGTGACGGTGCAAAGGTACAATTCTTTTTATGAGGCTTAAAATAAAAAAGGTATTGGAGAAAGTTAAGGGAATTGTTTTGGGATTATTGCAAAAATGAATAGACTGAATGGTTGGGGAAAGATTTGACAGTTTGGAGTTGGTTGTTTGTTTTTTAGGTAAACCCCACCTCGTCGTAGCGTCTCGCTACGACTATTTGATTTTCCATCCGTTCAATTTAAACCCGGCCCATTACCGGATCGGTGAAGCTTTCTTTTCCGGTTTCAATCCGCCCGGCATATCGTTGCGAGAACAAACTGTTTGCACTGCTTTTTAGCTCAAAATCGTACCAGCCGTAGCTTGCCTTTAAATTTAAAATAAAGGCTTCTTCAGCTTTTGCCGCGATTGATTTACGCAAATTGTTCGTTTTATAACCGATGTCAGTCAATTCAAGATCTACCGGATTTGAGCTTTCGTTTTTTATTACCAGTTTGATGTTTCCTGTTGGTGCTTTTGTTAAGCGATTCAGCTCATGCTCGGCCGAGATCGTAATGAAAGGATCATTGGCGGTTCCGATAAATTCACGATAAAAGCCATTTGGCCCGTTCAATCGCAAGTGATATTTGCCGCCCTCGAAAGCACTTAACGGCCAGAAATAGTCGAGCTCATCATTCGGTTTGACGGCGAACGACCAATTTCGGCACATATCTTCTTTGCTATCATCCTTAAATTTTACCGGAACATAAACCGTAAATGGGGCGCCCGCAGCACTTTTGCCGAATAGCTGGTTTTTGGCAGCCATTTTAATCTGAAAGTGCTGCTTGCTCTGGTCTAACGAACCCGATCCCATAAGTTGGTACGGCAAGGCGCAGGCTTTTCTGATCCCTTTCTCTTGCTGAGACATCAGGCTTGCGAAATCATTTGTGGAAACAACTTGTTTTATTTCTTCACTTGATAGCGGTTTAGCTATTTTCGGCTGCTCCTTAAATTGGGCATTGAAAATGGTTTCTACAAAGGCATCGCGGTTAAGAAACGGCAGCTTTTCAGTTTCTGCATCGAATGGGGTAAATGCTGAAGTCAGGTTGCCACAAATCGCCCGGCGCCATTGGCTGATGTTATCCAACCGGATATTTTTATTGTATTTTTTGTTTACAAACTCCTCTAAAAACTGAAGTGTAGAGGTGTGATCAAAAACCTGCGAGTTTACTTTACCGCCTCTGCTCCAAGGCGATGCAATTAACATCGGCACCCTAAAGCCTAGCCCAATCGGGGCTTCGCGTGCCCCTTTTTCGGGTACGCCTTGTTTAAGTTCATTTGCCAAACGAACATGCTCAATTTCGGTATCGATGCCTTTTGACACCTTTCCGGTTTCGGGTTTGTTGTTATCTGGAATAGAGAACGGCGGCACGTGATCGTAATACCCGTCGTTTTCATCGTAAGTTACAATAAATATGGTTTTCTTCCACACTTCGGGATTTTTGGTTAAAATGTCCATTACTTCCGAAATGTACCACGCTCCGTACCATGGCGCACTTGGGTGATCGGAGAAGTTTTGCGGCCCCGCCAACCACGAAACCGTTGGCAGTTTACCCATGTTCACATCTTGCCTGAACTGGTAAAGCACATCACCTTTTGGTACAGTAACCTCGCGTTCTTTCGCACCGTCGTTATATTTTATAGTGGAGATACTTCGATAATCAGGATCATTTTTATTGACTACAAAAGCACGGTAAAACAAGCTCTTCTGTTCATCGCTTAGCTTAGCGAAGTTTTCGCTGTTCCACTTTTTCAGTTCAGCTGTAGCATCGTCCAGCGCTTTGGTTTTATTTTTAAGGTCGTTTTGAATCTTTTTTGCCGCTACATCACTTGAGGGACTGGCTTCTTCTAATTTATTTATTTCTCCGGGCAAGGTTTCAACCAACTTTTGAAGGTTCTCTACATACTTGTCTTTATACTTGATGTTGTAGGCCTTAAAAAACTCTAACAAATTACAGCCGAAGTTCGAGAGCCACGATCTTTCTTCACCTTTAAATCCACCTCCGCAGCTGGTTTCGTTCTGATAAAAATTCCAGCTGATTTTGTTTTCTTCCAAAAGTTCAGGAAAAGTTTTCCAGGGGTGTTTACCATACGCAAAATCGTCGTTTCTGATATTGGCTTTTGGAATCCCATCTTCATCGTGGGTAATTTTGCCAGTCCAAAAAAACGATCGGTTTGGTGTTGTACTGGTCATAGCCGAGCAAAAATTCTGATCGCAAATGGTAAAAGCGTCTGCCAGTGCATAGTTAAAAGAAAGATCTTCGCGAACGTAATGCCCCAAGGTTAAAGGCATTTGTGCATAATTTTTATTACCCGATTTCTTCGCTATAAGCCATTTATCGTATTTGCCTTCATTGTAGGCATCAACCTGGCTGGCCCTTGAGTGCGGCAACGAGCCCATCCAGGTTACCTTGGTATCTTTAATATTTAGCCTGAAAGGAGCGTATGTATTTCCAACCGCATCAGTTTGAAACCAAACCGGCTTATTGTCTGGCAAGGTTACCGCCCTTGGGTCATTAAAGCCGCGAACACCTTGTAAACTACCAAATGCATGATCGAACGACCGGTTTTCCTGCATTAAGATTACGATGTGCTCGGCATCGAGAAAAGTACTTCCGGGCACCGGGTCTATTGCCAATGCCTTTTGAATTGACGATGGCATAACGCTTGCCAAGCCTGTAGCACCAGAAAGCAGTAAAGATTTGCGGAGAAATTCTCTTCGGGTATCCATGTTTTGTTAGAATGATTCGAAGCAAATTAAATCTATTTTAACACATTTTGAATGAAGTGAAAGTTAATAATCTGTAAATCGATAACAATGTTACAGTTTGGAAGTGCGCTGGTGACTTACCCTCGTCCTACCCTCGTCGTAGCGTCTCGCTACGACATATATTAAATTAATGGAACAGTGAGGAGCCCCTTTGCATATGGACAACAGTGCGAGTTTCTGTATTCAAAGAGGGGAGTGGATGAATAATTTGATAGGCACAAGCGAGCCGCTTGCGCCAGATGATGCTTCAAAGATTTCTCCGCTACGCTACAATCGAAAAGACGACCTGCTTAGATGCAGCTTGCCGACGGCCTTAGCCCTTACTAATTTTGAGGACCATACCCGGTTGCAACGCCGCCTTATTTAATCCGTTATCCTTTTTAATGCTTTGAACGGTTGCTCCGTCAAACTTTTCGGCAATGCCCGAAAGCGTATCGCCGATCTTCACTTTGTAACTTAAAAATGAAGTTGGCGCTTTTAACGTGGCCTGCTTTTTGGCAAAAATTTTCAGTTTCTGCCCGGGAACAATGGTTTTACTTTTTAGGCGGTTCCACACACGTAAATCCTGAACCTCTACGCCGTATTTATTCGCCACCGAGGTCAGGTTTTGTCCAGAGGCAACCTTATGATAGACCACCGCAACTGCGGGCGGAGTTGTTAACTTTTGCTTGCGTAAATCACGCACATCGTCGGTGCTCGCCTGAACAACTTTCATATCTACATCAAGCTCCGAGTTGTAAAGCACATCGTAAATACCCGCAAAGTCTGCATCCCGCAACTTGGGCATCACAATCCTTTTAGGCTCTTCATCGGTTCCGTTTACAATTTTCTTTTTATACGATGGGTTCAACGCAAACAGCGCTGTTTCATTCACATTTAAGGCCTTGGCCAGCGACGAAAGCGAAACGAACCTGCTAGTTTGAACGGTATCTGTTTTCAGGTATAAATCGCAGGCTTGCGGGGCAATTTGGTGCTTGCCATAATAGTTCATTACATAAACAGCGGCAATAAATGCAGGCACATAGTTTCGGGTTTCCTTTGGCAAAAACTGTCTGATCTCCCAAAAATCGCTGGAACCCGCCTTCGCTATAGCACGTGTTACGTTTCC
The DNA here is from genome assembly GCF_015679185.1 of Pedobacter endophyticus. Lineage (NCBI taxonomy): Bacteria > Pseudomonadati > Bacteroidota > Sphingobacteriia > Sphingobacteriales > Sphingobacteriaceae > Pedobacter > Pedobacter endophyticus. Next base: position 3,693,333 of record NZ_CP064939.1, on the reverse strand, counting down.
CTTGCCACAATTGTAGGCTGCAATAGCCAAAAGCCAGTCGCCGAGTTCCTCATAGGCATCTCTAAAATAAGCTGCAGCCGCATAACTGGCCTGAATGGGATCTTTCCGCTCATCAACAAAATTATCCATCTTTAAGCCATAAGCTTTGCCCGTACCAAACATAAACTGCCAAATACCGGTTGCGCCAACCCTCGAAATGGCATGCGGGTTCATTTGCGACTCTACGATGGTAAGGTATTTTATTTCCTGCGGAATATTAAAATCTTTGAGCGCCTTATCAAAAATGGGAAAATAGTAGTTTGATAAGCCCATCATTTTGCCAAACATATCCTTGCGTTTGGCATAGATATCAATGTATTGTTGAACGAACTCGTTGTAAGGCAGGGGAACGGTTTTGGTTATCGAATCGAGCCTGAGCTTGTAGATATAATTTTGGCTCATCATCAACGGATTCTCGTTTACGACAGGAACCGCTGTTGTATCGGTATTGATGAAAATGTTGTTCTGTCCCTTCGGCAGACTATCTAATTTTAAAATTTGCTGCGCAGAAGAAGTGGAGGCGAATCCAAGAAAAGCACAAATAGAGGCAAAAAGTAATTTTTTAATCATGAGCTATTTGGTTTACTATGATTTGTCATTCCGGCAGAATGACAGCAAAATATCTGATCCAATTGCAATAATGACTTACGAACCCGGGCTTTCCGGACTTCGACTAATTTGATAAAAATGCCTGAGAAAAAGCCAGAAGCTTATCTTCCTCAAAATGTTTGGCTATAAATTGAATACTTAACGGTAAATCTTCTGAATTATTGCCCAAAGGCAAAGCTATCGCCGGATTGCCGCTCAATGATGGTAAAACGGTAAAAATATCGGCCATATACATCACCAATGCATCTTGCACATTATCGCCGATTTTAAATGCAGCGGTTGGTGCCACAGGCGATAAGATGAGATCGTAATCTGCAAAAAGTGCATCTACCCTTTCTCTTATCAAGCGGCGCACCTGTTGTGCTTTTTGGTAATAAGCATCGTAGTAACCGGCACTTAATACAAAAGTACCTAGTAAAATGCGCTTTTTGACTTCCTCGCCAAAGCCTTCTGCTCTCGATCGTTTGTAAAGCTCGGTAAGCGATTTCGCCTCGGTATTGCGATGACCGTAATGTACACCATCGTACCGCGAAAGGTTCGAAGATGCTTCTGCAGTAGTGAGGATATAATATGCAGGCACCAGATAATCGAGCAAATCGAATGATACATACTCAACAGTATGCCCATGTGCCTTTAAATCATCTATTGATTTTAATATTGCCGATTTAATTTCGGGATCGAGCGCATCGCTCTCAATCGTTTCTTTTAAAACAGCTATTTTTTGTTTTTTATTTTCACTTAATAAGGTGGGATAATCGGGAACTTCGAGTGGTGAAACGGTTGAATCATTATCATCTGCACCTGCAAGAACCTGTAAAAGCAAGGCAGCATCTTCAACTGAGGCTGTAATCGGGCCTACCTGATCGAAGGATGAGGCATAGGCAATTACGCCATGGCGAGAAATTCTACCGTATGTAGGTTTTAAGCCAATTTGCCCACAAAAAGCAGCTGGTTGCCTAACTGAGCCACCGGTATCGGTACCGAGGGCAGCAAGGCACATATCGGCCTGCACGGCAACTGCCGAGCCGCCAGACGAACCACCGGGAACAAGATCGGGATTAGCGGCATTTTTAGCTGCACCAAAATACGAAGTTTCGTTGGATCCGCCCATAGCAAATTCGTCGCAATTTAGGCGACCAATTATAACAGCATCTTCCTGCAATAATCGCTGCACAACGGTTGATGAATAAGGCGAAACAAAACCATCGAGCATCTTCGATGATGCGGTTACCACATGGTCTTTGTAGCAAATGTTATCCTTAATGCCAATAACCATACCTGCCAGTTTACCTGCGGTACCGTTTTCGATTTTCTGTTGTACCGCTTTGGCCTGAACTTCTGCCGAATAAAAAAACACCTCGTTAAATGCATTGAGGTGTTTGTTATCTTCAATTTGCTTAAGATAATAAGCCAATAAGTCGGGCAGGTTTAAAGCTTTTTGCGAAATGAGCCTTTGTATCTCTTTTAGAGCGCTGTATTTCTTCAAAACTAAAAATATATTGCAATTAAACGGTTTTATCGCGGTTAGATGGATCTACATGCTCTCCATCAACACCATCTTTTCCTTCTTTAAATTCTTTAACACCTTTACCTAAACCACGCATTAGTTCAGGAATTTTCTTTCCTCCAAAAATTAAAAGGATCGCAGCAACGATCAATATAATTTCTGGTGTGCCAAGCATTGCTGCTATTGTTGTATTTAACATAACTTTTTATTTAAACTTTTTCTTTATCAGTTATAATTTTTTCTTCTGCGGATGTGCTGTTAACTAAGGGATCGGTATTTACTTTTTCGTCAATCGGTGCCTCATCAGCTGGATGATGACGCTCATTATTATTGTTCGAAACGGTTTGTTCCGCCTCGTCCTTATCTAAATCCATTGCGTTAATATTTCGGTGGATTTCACGTTTAACGCCGTCGGATGCATCCTTAAACTCCCTAATTCCCTTTCCTAATCCCCGGGCAAGTTCTGGCAATTTTTTACCTCCAAATAACAATAGAACCACCACTAAAATGAGTACGATCTCCGATCCACCCATATTTAAAAACTCTAATAACGTGCCTTGATACATCACTAATCTATTTTATACAAATATACAATTTAAAACTATGTTTTTTTCCCATTGGCTTATTGTCCTTCGACTCCGCTCAGGATGACAGCTGCTCATTGGTTCACTGCTCATTGTCCTTCGACACCGCTCAGGATGACAGTTGGTTATTGGTTAACTGGTTCATTGTCCTTTGACTCCGCTCAGGATGACAGCCGGTTATTGGTTCACTGGTCATTGTCCTTCGCCACCGCTCAGGATGACAGCTGGTTATTGGTTCACTGCTTATTGTCCTTCGACTCCGCTCAGGATGACAGCTGGTTATTGGTTTACTGGTCATTGTCCTTCGACTCCGCTCAGGATGACAGCTGGTCATTGGTAACTGCCCATTCACTATTTACTGATCCATCCTTCCGGATTTAAAGGCGACTGTCCTCGTCTAATCTGGAATTTCAATATCGCATCATCTCCGGTATTGGCCACAACCCCAATGGTTTGTTTTGTTTCAACATTGCTGCCCGTACTTACCGAAACGTTTCTTAGATTCTGGTAAACGGTAATGTACTCACCGTGGATAATAATTACTACCCCGCGGCCTTGTATATATTGAACGGTTAACACCTTGCCCGAAAATACAGCCCTAACCGCAGCGCCATCGCTTGTTGTAATATCAACGCCATCGTTGGTATACGGAGCCTGATCGACCATGTGGCGACCAAATGTTTCGGTTATGGTTCCATTTGCAACTGGCCAGGGCAACCTGCCCCTGTTATTTTCGAACCCGGCCGATAAACGGGCGGTTTCGGGCGTTGCCGTTAATGCCTCACTTGTGGTTTTGGCTTTTGCTGCCGCAGGTGCTGCCGGCGCTGGTCGGTTTTCGGCCTTGGCTTTTGCTGCTTCTGCCGCTGCTTTAGCTGCTGCAATACGGGCGGCTTCGGCTGCTTTACGCTTGGCTTCTTCAATGGCCCGTCTGATGGCGGCGCTAATGGCGGCATCAATTTGTTTCTGCTGCTTTCTGCGCTGCGCAATATCGCGTTTAAACTGGCGCTCTTGCTTGCTCAACTTACCCAGAGTAACCGATTGCCGGTTTTTATCCTTGCCCAATTTTTCCTGCTCACGCTCCTGTTCCTTCAAAAGATTACTTTTTTCTCTTAAAGTCTTATCCAAAACTTTGATCTTTCCATTCAGGTTTTGCTGTGTAGTTTCAATATATCCGGCTTGCTTTTTACGGTACTGGCTAAATTGTTGTAAATATTTTATTCTCTTATAAGCCTGATTAAAATCTTTCGAGGCAAAGATGAACATCATTTTATCGTATGCGTTCCTGTTTCGCTGTGCAAAGCGGATCATTGCAGCGTACTCCTTTTTTAAATCGCCTAACTGATCTTGTAAGTTATGTACGGTATTTGTGTTCTGTGAGATTTGATTATCGATGTTTTTTATTTCGGAGTTAATTGTTCCGATTTTTTGCTGGCGCAACCGAATCTGGGCATTTATGCCATTAATTTGCTGAAGTGTTAGTTTTTTGCCGCTTGCGGTTTTACTCAAATTCTTTTGGAGCTGTTCAATCTCACGCTGTATTGCCTCTTTTTTTCTCCTGAGTTGACTCTCCGTTTGCGCAGTAGCTGAAATTGCAAATGCGCTTAAAAACAGTATAAATAGGAATTTGTGTAGCTTCATTAAGCCAAAAGTATAAAAATTTTACAGTAAAAAATATTTAAAATGAGATACTAAGGCCATAAAGGTGCATCGTAAATATAACCGTCATATCGAATGCCGATTTTTATCGGGAGAGATATCCCTCCGCCACTGGTGCCAACTCAAAGCAAGCAGTTCTTAGCTTACAGATTTCTCCTGAAGCGGTGCCCAAAGGCATCTCTGGGGGGAAAAAGCTTCAGTTCGATGACGAAAACACGTAAAATCGGCCTAATTAACTAAAGTATAACTCTTTGGAACTTTAAACGGAAAATCGACCGGAACATTGCCATCGATTTTAACAAATTGCAAATCGATATTTATTTTCTTATTGCCGGATAGGGTGTTGATTTGCAAGGCGGTTGGAAAAAGATATTCGTTTAATTTTTGATAGTCGGTGTAAGTAACCTTTAACGCCTGCCCGTTTTTGGCATCGTTCAAATTGGTTTCGGCAACCTTAAAGAGTGTGTTGAAAAGCAAACGGTAATCCAGATCCTGCTTTCTTCCTGAAACCACCCAAACGCCATTCTCCTGCTTTACTGTAGATTCGGAAGTTAAAAACTCGCCCATTGCATTTCCTGTTAAAATGGATTGAAGCGTATTAAAGTTTACCTGCCTATTGGTAAAATTGTATATGTAGCTAAAGGGCTTTGCAATGAGCTGGCTTTTTTGCCTATTCATAATCTTGATGCTGTCTGGCGTAATCAAAGCCCGTGCAGGTTCAAAAGCACCACCTAACGCCGTAATGCTTACCCAAATTACTTCCTTGTCTTTCATGCGGAAGTTCATGGTTACATCGTTGGTATTGCCGGCAATATCTAATGTTGCCTTTGCCTTTAGCGAAAGTGTATTAATTTTTAACTGCTTGTTGTTTAATAAGGTTAGTGCTTCGGCTTTAGAATTATCTACCGCTGTTTCGGTTGTTGCAACCGGAGGAGCCACAACGATTTGCTTTTTCGGCGTGCACGATGATACAAAAACGATTGCCGCTAGTAATGCTGCGCTATTTAAAATATTTCTTCTCATTAATTTTCTTATTTAAAACTTCCGATTCATTGCCGGCAACCTTTGCCTTTTTCCATTGTTCAACTGCTGCCTCTTTTTCTCCTTTCATAAAGAGGATATCGCCGTAATGCTCCAAGTAAACACCGTTCTTTAGGCTATTGTTTTGAAGCGCTTTTTCTACCCAAGTTTTAGCCAAATCGTACTTTTGCTGCTTAAAAAGGATAAAAGCGTAGGTATCTGTAACTGATGGATTATTCGGCATTGCGCTTGCTGCAGCTTCAGCATATTTTGCTGCCTTGCTCAAATCATCATTCCTCAGGGCCAGATAATACGCGTAATTATTCATGATCAGATAATTATCGGGCTCAAGTTCTATGGCCTTTTCAAACGCAGTTTTAGCTTGTGTAAAATTGCCTTGATTTATAAAAATATCGCCTTGCAGCGCAAACACTTGTGCTTGCAGGCTCTTGTTATCAACATCGAGCTGCAAGGCCGATTTCAGGTTTGACAATGCAGGTTCTAGCTTTGCGGTTTTATAAAGTGCATAGCCCAAATGATAATACAAGCTCGCCTGGTTTGGGTAAATTGTTAGCGCCTCATCGGCAACTTTAATCGCTTCTTCATAATGGCCAATCAAGGTTTGAATATTAATAACCTGCTCCCAAACTACAAAAACCTGTTCATTCAGCTTTAGCGCCGCCTGGTATTGGGCCAATGCTTCTTTTAATTTGTTCTGTTGATAAAGTACGTCGCCGTAAAGTGCAAGAATTTTAGCGTCAGACGGATTTTTTTCGGCCATTGAACCCGCCATTTCGGTAACATGTTTAGCTACCAAAGCCTGATCTAACTTTGGAAATAGGCCTGCTATGATTTTAACCTTCTCGGAAACAGGCATTTCAGGACTTTCGATGGCACGCTTTAAAGCAGCAAATGCGGCCTCGTCGTTTTTTTGTTTGCGGTAAACATCGGCTAGCGAAAGATTGACCTCAAAATCTGCTGGTTCAAGCATTTGGGCTTTTAAAAGCACTTTCAATGCTTCCTGATCGTTGCCTTTTTGCATCAACAAACCCGCAGCGTATAAATAATTTTTAACGTCGGCCTGACTGCCTTCCAACAACTTAATAATATCACTTTCGGTGGCAGTGCCATCTGATTGCAGTCTGCGTAAAGCCGTTTGCAGTTCTTTCGATGGCCCGAACCTGGCTTCTATTTCGCCGTACACTTTCTTTGCCTCGTCGATTTTATTGGATAGAAAAAAGGCATTGGCCTTATCGAAATAATAGGCATCGTTTTCGGGATCGATTCTAATCAGCTGATCGAATGCAGAAACCAAAGCCTCCATGTTGTTATTTCGTTTGTAAACCTCTATCAGCAAGCGGTAATACCATTGATTGTTGCCATTCAGCGCAATTGCTTTTTTAATATTCTGTTCGGCAGCACTGAGCTTTTCCATCCGAAGATTGGCGTTTGCCAGTTCGAAATAGGCCGCGTGGTTACTCGGATCAATACTCACAATCTTATCGAAACTGGTTGATGCCTGATTGTAATTCTCCGACATTTTCTCTCGAAGGCCCGCAAAAAACAATTGCTTAACCATATTGCTGTCTCTGCTGCTGGCCGAAATCGCAGGCACTTGCGCAAACACCCCTCCGCCAAAAGCAAGCAATGCGAGAAAAATATAGTTTTTCATTGTTTTATTTTTGAATTTTGAATGAGTGAATGTTTAAACAGTATGGCTATCATCATTCTATCACTCGATCAATCAATTAATTCTTCATTCCATCATGCTATCATTCAGTCCTTTCCGATTCTATGATTCAATCACCGTTATTTCCCAGTGTGTCCATATCCGCCTTCTCCCCTGGCCGTTTCGCCAAGTTCTTCAACCGCTTGCCATTGCACTGTTTCGTGTCTGGCCACTACCATTTGGGCTATTCTATCGCCATTAACGATTGTAAAATCCTCCTGGGATAAATTTACCAATAAAACTTTTATTTCGCCACGATAATCTGCGTCGATTGTTCCCGGCGAATTTACAATACCAATTCCGTGCTTGTAAGCCAAACCACTTCGCGGTCTGATCTGCGCTTCGTAACCAACGGGTAGCTCAATAAACAAACCCGTTGCAATAAGTAAGCGTTGCAAAGGCTTTAGCGTAATGTTTTCTGTAATCGATGCCCGCAAATCCATACCAGCAGCGTGAGCGGTTTCGTACTGTGGTAAAGGGTGTTCGGATTTGTTGATGATTTTTATTTGCATGGCTTTTTAGATATGAGATTGGAGATATGTGACATGAGAGAATGAGGGAATCTGTTCCTATTTCTTTAATAATTTCAATAAGTTGTTCTTCTCAAAATAGGCAATACCTGCAACAAATGCAATCAGCATCAAATTGCCTACATAAATGTTCCTGTTGAAAACGAAAAACGACGAAAATACCAATATAATCGATATAGTTAAATAGGCCACAATTTTTTTAAGATTATATGGTATCGGGTAATACTTTTGGCCCAAAATGTACGATATAATCATCATGGTTGCGTAAGTAGCCATCGAAACCCACGCCGAGCCCATGTAACTAAACTTCGGAATCAGAATCATGTTAAAAACAATGGTTATAAAAGCGCCGACAAGTGAAATGTACAGGCCAAACCGAGTTTGATCAGACAGCCTATACCAAATGGAAAGGTTCATGTAAATGCCCAAACAAACATAGCCGACCAGCAAATACGGAACCGCGGGCAAACCGACCCAGTATTCGGCAAGATGTTTTGCATCGCGGCTAATAAAATATTTAAGTATTTCGATGTTGGCGGTTAGTGCGACAAAAAGTATGGAGAGTGCAATTACAAAGTACTCGAGAATTTTGGCATAGGTTACCTTTGCATTTTCATTTTTAGCGTAGCTGAAAAAGAAAGGCTCGGCACCCAACCTAAACGCCATATTGAAAATACTTAAAAATATGGCCAGCTTGCAAACTGCACCGTAAATACCTACCTGTGCCTCAGTTGTATAACGATCTAAAAGAATTTTATCAAGATTCTCGTTAATGATAAACGACAGGTTTGCAACCAACACGGGCCAGCTGTAAGAGAGCATCTTTTTGAACAGCACGCTATCGAATTTAAACTGCACTTTTAAAAATTCTGGCACAAGCAGAAGGAACGTCAACCCGCTAGCGAGCAGATTTGCGATAAAGACATAGCCCACCCATTTATCTCTAAACCAACTCTGAAAAAAAGTAGCGCCAGGTAAACTATGCTTTATAATTATCGGAATTCCGTAAATAAAGAATAAGCTTAAAAGTACATAGCTTAAAATGTTAACGAACTTGATAATGCTGTACCGAAAAGGTTTGCCATCGGCTCGTATCCGTGCAAAAGGAATTACGCAAATTGCATCTGAAAATAGTAGCCAAAGGAAATACTGCACATATCGTTTCTGATCTTGATAGTGCGACATATCGTTATTTAACAGCCATTTGGTGATGCTTTCTGTAAAAACGAGTCCGGTAATTAAGAAAAGTGTAGAAATAAAGGCAACAATTAAAAATGAGTTGTTGTAAACCTGCTGTTTTTTATCTTCGTACTTATTGAGATACCTGAAGAATGTGGTTTCCATACCAAAGGCCAAAATCGCATTAATCATCGATGCGTAAGCATACATTTTAGTGAAAACACCCAATGCGCTTGCACCATAACTTCGGGTGAAGATTGGCGTTAATATGAAGTTGAGTAATCTTGATGCAATGGTACTAATACCATAAACCATCGTTTGCCCAAGAAACTTTTTATAAACTGACAATTGATTTTAGATTTTTAGATTTCAGATTTTAGATTGGGCTAGTAAATTACCTTTCTAAAGTCGAAATCGATTTAATTTATGATTAAGATTTAACACCGTAATTTGTAGCTCAAAAACTGTAAATTCCATTACCAAAGCAGATTTTTCTTTATCACCTCAAAATTGCGATAATTTTTTAGTTCCCCATCGCTTACCTTAACATTTTCTACCACTGCTTTATCGGGGCCTTCTTTACACCAATCGATAAAGGCATCCAAAATTACAGGTTGTGCCTCTGCTTCGATATAAACTGAACCATCTTTTTCGTTTCTTACAAAGCCTTTGATGCCCATTTGGTCGGCTACGGCTTTCGTACTTGCTCTAAAGAATACGCCCTGTACTTTTCCAGTTACTTTTATGTTGAGGTGTTTCATGTAAATGAATAACTAATTAACGCGGTAAAGTTAAGGGTAATAATTTAATTGAAATCCAATTTCGAAAGTCGATTTTTCTCGTCGGTAAATTCCGTCCAAATCTCCTCAAAAATCTGTTTTGCGGGTTTTATTGCTTTCAGCATTGCAGCTACCTGGCCAATTTCGAGCTCTCCGTTTTCTATATCGCCTTCAAACATGCCGAGCTTTGCCCTTGCCCTGCCCAACAGCTCCGCCAACCGGGCCCTGTCTGCACCTTCGGCTTCTGCTTGCATAATGCTATCGGCAAATTCGTTTTTTAAGAGCCTTACCGGAACAAGCTTTTTCATGGCCAGTTTGGTATCGCCTTCTGCCGATGAAACAATTTTGTTTTTAAATGCAGGATGGGCCGAAGATTCTTCGGCAACTGCAAAAGCAGAACCGATTTGCACTGCATCGGCACCTAAGGCAAAGGCGGCCAACATGGATTTTCCGCTGGCTATTCCACCTGCAGCGATTACGGGAATGTTTACGCTCTGCTTAATCATTGGAATTAAGCACATTGTAGTGGTTTCCTCGCGACCGTTGTGGCCGCCGGCTTCAAAACCTTCGGCCACAATGGCGTCAACGCCAGCTTCCTGGGCTTTACGGGCAAATTTTGTGTTCGCTATTACATGAACAACGGTAATACCCCGATCTTTTAAAAACGGTGTCCACGTTGCAGGATTTCCGGCAGAGGAAAACACAATGCTTACGCCTTCTTCAACTACAACGTTTATAATTTCCTGAATATTTGGATATAAAAGGGGAATATTGACACCGAAAGGCCGATTGGTTGCAAGCTTGCATTTTTGGATGTGTTCTCTCAATACTTCGGGATACATGGAGCCTGCCCCGATGATGCCCAGGCCGCCGGCGTTTGAAACCGCCGAAGCGAGTTTCCAACCGCTACACCAAACCATCCCGGCCTGAATAATGGGGTATTTAATGTTGAAAAGTTTGCAAACGTTTTTCTTTATTTCCATAACGGTTCTTCTACCCAAGCAGGTTTTAAGCCTAACGCGTTTGGATCAACACTCGGGTATTTTTCCAGTAAGCTAACAAGTTGCTGCCTAAGATTATTTTCAGGCTGAATGATATTTAGCAAATATTTAATGCAACATAAGTGGATATAGAGCAGATGCATTTCTTTCTCCTGTGGCACTTCTCTAATCCAATTGAAAGGCGGGTTGGGTAGAAGTTTGGGTCTACCAGGAAGATTTTTATTCCAAAGCCTGCTATGATGAGCGCAATAATTCCTAATTTGAGCTAAAGATTGCAACCAACTAGGCAAAAATGTGTGATTAACCAACCCAAGCTCCTTAGCAATAATATCTTTAGAAGTGACATCATTCTTTAGATTCCCATAAATTTTAGAGAGTGCTCCAAAACTTGTTAATTCCAGTGTTTTCCAGGATGGCGGAAATCGCAAATCATCTTTATGTTTTGCTTTATGAGACTTAATGAAAATATCTTTTGAGCGAACTAATTCCTCTTCTAAAACTGCCAGCGTTTTTACTGCCTCCGGTACGTTTTGAAATATCTCTAGTTTTTGAAACCACCAAGGACCAAATTCATGAGATAGGTGATAAATTAGCTTTGTTCGTAAACTAATTTCTATCTTTTCAATAGCATCAAAAATAATGACACGAAGCACTCTATCGAAATTATATAATGATATTACATCTTCAAAGTTACTTTTAGGCTTAAAAATGTGGTCTTCTTTGGGCTCAGCTTGCATTGGCCACCAATAACCTGCCAAACGATAATAGCTAATATGAGACAAAAAGTGATGAGCTAAATCAATATCCAAAATTGATAAACCTCTGTTTATCAGCTGATCTATTTGTTGATTTATCCTAAGCGGCTGTTTACTGTACATAACAAACAAAAAGCCTATAAAGCAAAAGACACGCCCTGGGACGCTGTTCTTAAGGGTAGCGTGGCGTGTACTGTTAATGCAAATATAAATAAATTCATTTATAAATCTACATTTTTATTTTCAATATCAAAACCAATTCTCAGCTAAGCCTTTCCACCTTATCGCTTTCAATTGTAAAATCATCTGATAATTGAATCAAATTTAAACCGGGGCTTTTGCCGACTTCGATTGTTCCCAGCTGTTGATCCAAACCTAAAAACTGAGCGCCATTAATTGTAGCCCATTGCAGCAGATGTTCGAAGTTTACCTTTTTACGTTCTTGTAAAACTTTCATCTCTGATAAAATATTCAACTGATGATTGCTCGCCAAACTATCGGTACCCAAAGTAATTTTTAGGTTTTCATCAATGAGTAAATCCACGTCGGGCAAGGCATCCTCAATATAAAGATTGGCTTGTGGACAAAGACACCAATATAAATCGGGGTGGTTTTGCCGGGCAAATGCTACATCGTCTTTACTGGTAACGGTGTTATGCACTAAAAGCGTTTTCTGTTTTTTAACGTAAGGTAGCCAGCTTTGCAGCGAAGTTTTTGCCGTCGGCTGAAAAAATTCTATATCGAGGCCGAGAAATTTATATAGGTTTAAAAAGCCTCCGGTTTTAGTTAAAAAAAAATTGTTTTCGTCGGTCGTTTCCTGATTGTGAATGCTAATAAAATCGTTGCCTGTTTCTGCCCTTTCATTAATCAGCTGAAAGAGTTTTTCAGAAACGGAATAGGGCGCATGCGGAACGATGGAAGCGGGCAAGGGCAAAAAGTCATTTTTCAGCGCTATTGCATTATTCATGACCGCATCGGCCCGCTCCGGATTAAAACTCATGGCTTCAACAAAAGTGTGGTAATGTATCTCACTCTGCAGTTTTACTTCCTTCGAAATGCTTTGGTTCGAAATATCGCCTACGGCTACAATCCCATTGTTCAGCATTTGCTGATCGGCCATTTTCATTGCCTCAATCACCATGTCATTATCCGATTGCCTGCTTTTGATAACGCTTTGAACAAAATCGACCAAACCGGTTTTTTCGGGAATCTGCCCATGCATGTGCGATAATTCGAGATGGCAATGTGTATTAATAAAACCGGGAACAATTGCACCTTTGTGCTTTTCTATGTCAACAGTAAGCTTGCTGGCGGCATCGTAGCTAAACACAGCTTCAATTTCGCCGCTTTCACTTATCGAAATTACTCCATCTTTTATCGGCGGCGTGTTCACCGGGAAAATCCAGTCGGCTGAAAAGTATTTTGACATGTTGCAAATTAAGGGGATTATCGGGATGCAAAGAAATAAAATTAATCCTATCGTCGACATTTTTTACGCTGCGTTCAACGCACTGTCACATTGTCTCGCTTTGGAGTTCCGATTATCTTCGGAAGGGATGAAGCAACGGAAAAAAGTACTGCAATTGACAGGAAAGGACTTTGTTTAAATCATCTCCTTTAAAGGCTATGGCGTGGACACGTTCCCTTGAGTCGTCATTTCCGCGCAGGCGGAAATCCTAAAGCGAAGGCAGAAACACACGCCGTCCTTTTTTAGGCAGTGCGTTATCGGTGTTTTGTTGTTTCATCGCTTGCGGATCCTTCGTTGCACTCAGCATGACAGTGTAAACGTTAAAATTACCTGCTGCTTTTGCTTTCCGAATCAAAAAATCGATTTACAAGCTCAGTTAAACACTTTTAGCCGATCAAATTTGTAGCTATTGCCCCCAAATTGTGGAGAAATTCCACAGTTTGGCATTATTGGCACAACCTTAAACAACTGAAAAAGAGAAAATTACGGACTTACAGTAGCTTTGGCACCATTATGAAACATTAGCAAGTATTGTTACACAAATTAATTTTTAAAAATCATACTATGAAAAAGTTCATTTTATCAGCTACATTTTTAGCTTTCGCAGGATTCTCAGCAGTACAAGCAAGTGAAGTAAAAGAATTAAAAAACACTGCAATTATTGCAGTTCAAGATAGCGCAGTAAAAACTCCGGTTAAATTAGAAGAACTTCCTGAGCCAGTAACTACAGCACTAAAATCTGACGCCTATAAAGGTTGGACAGCAACCGAGGCATGGTCAGTTAAAGAAGGTACCAAAGAATATTACTTAATCAATGTTAAAAAAGAAGCGGAAACAGGTTCCGTGAAAATTGACAAAGACGGTAAACCGGTACAATAATTTGCCTTTCAGGCATAATCAACCCTAAGTGCAGTCTGCGGGAGGCTGCACTTCTTTAAAACAGAACCACGAAACTATTTCTTAGTTTCAACACATTTAAATTAGAAAACATGAAAAAGTTAATTTTATCAGCAGCATTCTTAGCATTTGCGGGATTCTCTGCAGTACAAGCGAGTGAAGTAAATACAATTAAAAATGCTGCAATTGTTGCAGTTCAAGATAGTGCAGTAAAAACTCCGGTTAAATTGGAAGAATTACCTGAGCCAGTTACAACGGCACTAAAATCTGATGCTTACAAAGGCTGGACGGCAACAGAAGCCTGGTCGGTTAAAGAAGGCACAAAAGAATATTACCTGATCAATGTTAAAAAGGAAGCAGAAACAGGTTCTGTGAAAATTGACAAAGACGGTAAACCGGTACAATAACCCCAAATATTACATCTACCTAGTATTAGATTAGCCAGTTTTTAGCTGGCTTTTCTTATTTTTGTTGTATGGCGAAAATCCTGATTTTAGATGACGATACAACATTTGCTCAATTACTTGAAGGCTTTTTGCAAAAGAACGGCCATGAGGTTACGCTCATAACTCACATCAAGCCTGCATTAAAATTGATCGAAAGTCAGGAGTTCGATCTATTTATTATCGATTATCGCTTGCCAGATGGAATTGGCTTCGAAGTGATTACACATTCCAGAAATTTAGGGCTTTCGGTTCCTATTATCATAATGACGAGTTTTAATGATGTTCGCACGGCTGTAAAATCGATGCAAATGGGTGCTTTCGATTACATTACGAAACCCGTTAATCCGGATGAATTGTTAATGGTGATCAAAAATTCGTTGGCGAAAAAGGACTCGAAAGCGGCGAAGATAGAGGCTACCGATCTGGATTTTATTAAGGGAAAAAGTGCAATTGCCGATAAGCTGTATGAGCACATTGCGTTGGTTGCGCCCACCGATATGTCGGTTATTATTCAGGGCGAAAGCGGAACGGGTAAAGAGTTTGCGGCGAGAACGCTTCATCAGCAAAGCAAGCGCTCCAATAAGCCTTTTATTGCGATCGATTGCGGAGCGCTCTCTAAAGATTTGGCGGCGAGCGAGCTGTTTGGCCATGTAAAAGGCGCCTTTACAGGTGCGCTAACGGACAAAAAAGGACAGTTTGAAGCTGCCAATGGTGGCACGCTCTTTTTGGATGAAGTTGGAAACTTAAGTTACGAAGTGCAAATTAAATTGCTTCGGGCGTTGCAAGAAAGGGTAATACAACCGCTGGGAAGCACGAAACAAATTGCTGTCGATGTTCGCATAATTGCGGCCACCAACGATGATTTGATTAACAGCATTTCTGGCGGTGAGTTTAGAGAAGATCTGTATCACCGACTCAACGAATTTAAGATTCAGTTGCCGGCTTTGAGAGATCGGGGCGGCGATTTGGAATTGTTCATCAACCATTTTATCGGCCTATCAAATCGCAACTTAAAACGCAATGTAAAGAGCATTTCTGCAGAAGCGAAATCATTACTGCTGAGTTATGACTGGCCCGGAAATTTACGCGAATTGAGCAACGTAATTAAACGGATGGTGCTGTTGACTCCGGGCGAAATTGCGCAAGTAGATGCCTTACCGGATGAAATGATGATTGCCGTTAATCAGCAAACATTGCCGGGAAGTTCGTTCGATTTAAAGGCGGTAAATGAGCAAAACGAGAAAGCGTTGATTTCTGAAACGCTGCTTAAAGCAAAGCACAATAAATCTAAAGCGGCTAAAATGCTAAATATCGACCGCAAAACGCTTTATGCGAAAATGGAACGGTATGGAATCGACTAAATAGAAGGTATCTATACCGCCAATGGCGACTCAATAGCCGCTACCAATGCCTTTAACTTTTTCAGTTGGTTTGCAGTTTCCGTTTTCACAGCGCTGTTCAAACCTTTTTCGGCAATTTCAGTTTCAAGGAGTCTGAAAGCCTGAGCCAGTGTTTTCGCCCCCATTTGTGCTGTTCGGCCTGCTAGCCGATGAACAATGAGTCGGCATTTATCGTAATTATTTTCGAGCATATACGTTTTCAAATCGGCCGCATCGCTAATGCAATCTTCTTTAAACCGATTCAGGATTTTGTTTAACATCTGCTGATCGCCGAAGGTCATCTTCTCGAGCGATGAAAGATCAAATTCTGTAGGTTCTTCTAAAAGCTGCACCTTATCGAAAATGGAAAGCAGGTCGGCTTCCCTAAATGGCTTCATAATCAAACCGTCGAAACCCTCGCTCAATACCATTTCTCTTTCTTCGGGCAACACCTGGGCAGTAATGGCGTAAAACTTCACATCGGCTGCAAGCTTTTTCTTCAGCAAATGGCAAAGTTCAAGCCCGGTCATTTCGGGTAAGCGCATATCCACCAACACATATTTTAAGTCTGCATCAGGCTCTTGTTTCAATATATCGGCAACGTTGCCAAAGCACTTAAACCGTATGTTGTTTTTTGCGAAAATGAGTCCGCAAAGATCGACGATCAACTTGTCATCATCAATAACCCAAACTGTTCCCGAATTTACAATGGCGTAATGTTCCGAGCTAAAAGTATCGGTTACAGGTTCGGTTGTTTGCTGAAAAGTTAAATAAATATTGAAAGTTGTGCCTTTGCCCAATTTGCTTTTCACGTGGATTCGTCCGCCCTGAGCTTCAATTAGCGACTTCACGATCGGGAGGCCCAACCCTGTTCCTGTTTGGTTCAACACGTATTTTTCCGGCGATTCGATTTGTTCAAATTCGTTGAAGATCCGCGAAATGTCGCTTTCATCGAAACCAATGCCGGTATCGGTTATGGTAAATTGAAAATGGAGATTATCGAGCTGCTTTTTGCACGAAATGCGCAGATTGATTTCTCCCTTTAAGGTAAATTTAACGGCATTGCCCAACAAGTTGAAAAGAATTTGCTTCAACCGGAAAGCATCGCCTTTAACAAATTCAACGTCGCCCAAATCCAAGCTTGTAATCAACGTTAACGATTTTTGCTCTGCCAACGGACGAACAACAGCGGTAACCTCGGCGATAATTTTCTTGATATCGAAAACCTGATTGTTGAAGGTAAATTCGCCCGAAATGATCCGGTTATAATCGAGCACCTCGTTTACAATCTGCAACAGATGGATTGATGATTGATAGATTGCGTCGATATCTTTCTTTTTCGGCTGATCTTGTTGGCTAATCAATTCGGCATACCCCAAAATAGATTGCAGCGGCGTTCTTATTTCGTGGCTCATGTTCGATAAAAAGCGCTGTTTCGCCTTGCCATGATATTCAGCCTCATCTTTTGCCAGCTCCAGTTGCTTACGGTACCTGTTGCTTCTGGTTATATCAGTTAAAATAAGATAAAGCAAGATTACGGTGAGGAAAAAAAATGCAATGATAATTGCCGTAATTTGCGTAATACCGTCATTTACCACTTCTTTCGCCTCTATTCCATTTAAATCAACCTGCGCTACAGCTTCGCCCTCAACCTCACGCAAAATTTGCAACATTTTGCTCGTTAATGCATTGCTGGCGGTTGATAGTTCGGCCTCTCGTTTTAAAAATTTCTTGCTTTTTTGTTGTTGTTCCAACTCAATGGAACGCAAAGAGCCCGTCATACTTTTTACAATGCTATCTTCGGCCTCGGCGTTTAAGGTATCGCGTTTTACTTTAAATTCTTCGTTAATGATTTTATAAACATCCGCCTTCTTTTTACCGAACAACTTACTTAAAAAACCTCTCGATTTTTCTTGTTCCTCAGGAGCGACGGTAGTGGTTGATGTTGTTGTTTCGGTGGTTAAAACGGCGCTGTCGGCTTGCCGCGTCCGAACAGCAATCAGATCGTTCAGCTTTTGCACCTCATCAGAAAACGACTTGGTATTTACGAGTGTTTCACGGACTTTTAAATAAGAAACAAACTGTTTATCGCGTTCGGCAAGTAAATTTTTGATCGATTTAATCCTCGCCAACTGAGCAGAATCGCCGGTATACAAATTACGTAGCGTATCTAACGTAGCCCTTAACTTTCGAGATTCTTTTAAGAAATTGGAGTTGCCCTGCTTATTAAATGCCTCATCCCTTTGAAGCTGATCGAGGCGGGCGATTTTGTGCGAAAGATCGTTTACAAGCCGCAAACGATCATTCGGGGCCGAGATTTCCTCAACCGTATTCAGCATCCGTGTAAAAGCAAATTTGCTGATTCCCCATGCCGAAAGCAGCGCAAAGCAGGCGAATAAGAAACCGATAATTACCTTTCCTTTTATTGCCCTGAAAAAACGTTTCTGAATTACGGCTGCCATTAATTTAATGTTGTGTCTGAATACTAAACGAATTTTTTCGCTTGATAGACATAATGAGGCGAACTAGTAACAAATAACATACCAACGCTGATGAATAACGAATATTGAGAAATGACCGGGCAATAATAAATATCCGGGGAAATCGCCTTTAAAAAAGTCAGGCTATGTAACAATAAATTAGCCACGAAAACCCGAAGGCATGCCCGCCCATATTATTTGGTTCTTAGTCGAAGGGCGATGTTTATAGATTTATCCTAAAAAAAAGTCTTCGACTCCGCTCAGACTCACACCTTTCATACTTAACTACACAACATTGCACGCCCGCCTGACCGAACGGGCAGTGATAAAAATTAAAGTTATTCCGTATTTTCCGTGCTTCCATGGCAACATAACGCTTATGTTTTCGCCGTTAGGGTATGCAGAAAACAGAAAGGCAAGCAAGGAAAAGTTAAAAGCGATTGCTCTTGATTAATATCCAATTAGTCCTTCAAAATTGCCATAAATTACCTAATTTTAACCAAAGCAATCCTTATGAACCGCATCGACCGCCTTTTTGGGATCTTAACTATTCTGCAATCCAAAAAATACAATTCTGCTGATAAAATTTCCGAACGGTTTAACATTAGTATCCGCACCGTTTACCGCGATATTAAGGCCTTGCAGGAACAGGGCATTCCTGTTGCCTTTGAACAGCACAAGGGTTATTTTCTGGTTCAAGGTTATTTTTTACCGCCCGTTTCCTTTAATTCTGACGAAGCAAATGCCTTGCTGCTGGTAGAAAGCCTGGTGAACGGCTTTGCCGATCACTCGATCCGATCGCATTATTCTACCGCACTTACCAAAGTTAAAGCCGTGTTAAAAACCAGCCAAAGGGAAAAGCTGGAACTGATGAACCAGCACATCAAGCTGCAGATTCCGGAGCGCATGACATTTAACTACGAATATCTTTCGCTTATTCAAAGTGCGATAGCTGAGAAAAACATGATTGCGCTCGAATACAAAAACGCCAAAGATGAAGTGAGCAAGCGTGAGGTGGAGCCAATCGGTTTAATTTTTTATGCCTTTAGCTGGCATTTGATTGCCTGGTGCCATATCAGGAATCAATACCGCGACTTTAATCTGACCAGAATTATTTGCCTGAAAAATACCGGGCGTTCTTTCGAAAAAAGCAATCACATGCAGTTAAGCGATTACATGAGCCTGTTGCCAGTAAATTTTTGATTGCCCGAAGTGAATATATGTTTGCATTAGGTGACAGATTGCTGAACAACACTTTTTCTGCTGAACGCTACCAAACACAAAAAATCAGAGGCTTTATTGGCCTGTAAAAAAATAAAAAATATTTTTTTTACACTGCCATAGGGTTGTCACTGTGGGGCTTTTTCTTTGTGGAAACAAAACCAAAAAATCATGAGCATGGCTGATTTATTACTGATGGAATTGAACACAATCGAAAAAACAAAACAGAAAAACATGGATATTATTAAAGCATTACTAAAAGAATTCGAGTCGGAATTTGAAACTACAAAAAAGTTCCTGGCTCTTGTGCCGGTTGATAAATTTGATTGGGCACCGCACGAGAAAAGCATGAAAATGAAATCGCTGGCAAGCCATATTGCCGACCTGCCAAGCTGGGTGAGCCTGGGCCTAAATACCGACGGACTGGACTTTGCCACCGCACCCTACGAGGAGAAAAAAGTGGAAAATAACGACGACCTCATTAAGCTTCTGACCGAAAATTACGAAAGCGGAAAGGCAGACCTCGAAAAAGCGGATGAAGCAAAATTTGACGATCAGTGGATATTGCGCAACGGTGATCAGATTTTAGGCGACATGACTAAATATGAAATCATTCGCATCGCTTTTAGCCAAACTACGCACCACAGGGCACAATTGGGCGTTTATTTGAGGCTGCTCAACATTCCGATTCCGGGAAGTTATGGTCCAAGTGCCGACGATCAGAATTTTTAAAGGCCTCAGCCTGTGAAAGCTGCAAATAGAGAAAGGGCTTGTTGCAGGGCTGGCTTATAAAGCCGAGTTTTCCTGAAAGGGATGCCTTGGGCATAGGTTTCCCTCGCAAATTGAATTCGACAGCTATCGGATTCGCATTGCTTATCATAACCTCTCCCTATCAACGTTTGGGTTAAAGTAATGCCTTTACTTTCCCTTCCGACTTCTTCGGAAGGGATGTACAGACACAACAAAACCCACCGCCATTAAAAGGGAGAGTTTTAAGGCGCCAAATGAAATCTGCTCAGGCTAAATTCGATCAATCTTAGTCTCTTTCTGGCTTATAAGCTGATTTATTTACGTAAAATTGCAATATGAATCAGCACGCTGCAACACGTTTGAATAAATTTATAAGCGAAAGTGGACTGTGTTCTCGTCGTGAGGCAGACCGGTATATTGAAAAAGGAAATGTTTTCATCAATGGCAAACGGGCCAAAATCGGCGATCAGGTTTTTCCCGGCGACCGGGTAATGGTAAACGGGCATAACATTGAGCCTAAAGAGGAATCGAATTTTGTGCTGCTTGCTTTTAACAAACCCGTTGGCATTACAAGTACCACCGAATCGAGCGTGCGAGACAACATTGTTGATTATGTAAACTACAGCGAACGCATTTTCCCGATCGGCAGGCTAGATAAAGATTCGTCGGGCCTGATCTTTCTGACCAATAACGGCGATATTGTTAACAAGATCCTCAGGGCCGGAAACAAGCACGAAAAAGAATATGTAGTTACAGTAAATAAACCCATTACCGAAGATTTTATTTTCGGAATGAGTAATGGCGTACCAATTCTGGGTGTCAATACCAAAAAGTGTAAGGTTCGTCAAATCAGCACATTTGTATTCAACATCATTTTAATTCAAGGCTTAAACAGGCAAATACGCCGGATGTGCGAGCATTTCGGTTACGAGGTTACCAAGTTAGAGCGTACCCGGATTATGAATATCAATTTGAAAGGCATTGCAACCGGCGAGTTCAGGGAGTTAACAGAGAATGAGATGGAAGTGGTGATGAAGAGCGTTGAAAAATCTTCATCTGATGTGGCCCAGAAACCTAAAAACACCAAAAAGAAAACAACATCGTGGGATGAAAGCTCAGAACTGCAGTCAGCACCCGCTAAAAAACCTGTAAAAAGCTTCAAGCCGGCTCAGAAATCGGGAGGAAAAAAACAATCCGCATCGGCAGCGGGGAAGGCTAATCATAAAGGCAATTCAACAAGTAGAAACGCACGACCGGCAAAAGGTAAACCGGCCGGCAAGGCAAATACCAGGCAAAGGGGAAGATAGCATGATACACAATCTGCTTTCTGTAAGCTCTTAAGCTTAGTTGGATTAAAATTGCTAAACTACCTTAAGGGTGATGGTTTAATTGAAACGCCAAATGAAGTTATCGATCCGAACCGACCAACCGTATAGTTAAAAACATAAAAAGAAGTTCGGTACATTAACGTGCTGAACTTTTTTGTTATGTAGCTTTTTGTAAAATTCGCTATCGGGAAGCTGGCTTTCAGTATAAATCTTTCAGCTTAGGCAGTTTTTAAGTAACTTTGCATTAATCAGTTGGCAAAAGAGAAATAGACTTATGGAAACGTTAATCATGCATCCCAAAACCAAAGAACAACTTGCTGCTTTAAAAGCAGTAGCAAAGGCTTTGAAAGTTCCTTTCAAAAAAGAAGGTAGTTCTGCGCTAACTGAACGTGAAAAAACCATCGATCATTACGGAATCGAGATGGTAGAAGCAATTGAAAAAGCTGAAGAATCAATAAAGAAAGGCAACGTTAAAACATTAGACCCCACTAAATCTTTATGGGAAAATATTCAATCGTTTTAGAAAAAGTTGCAGAGAAACAGATTAAGCTTCATTTTAAGTCAGGCAACAAAACTTCAATAAAAAGAATAGATCAAATAGTTGAAGAGCTTAAATCTACCCCTACTCTGGTATCGGAAACCCTGAGCCCTGGAAATATGGTTTAGCAAGCTATTGGGCAAGAAGAATAAATCAAAAAGACAGAATGATCTATAGAGTAGATGAAAACATTTAGGGTTTTTATCATTTCTGCTTTAGGTCATTACGGCGATAAATAACATGTTAGAAAAAACAGCAAAAAAAATTGATATCCGCTCGTTGGATTTGCCACAGTTGCAACAGCATTTAACCGCTATGCAACAGCCTGCCTTTAGAGCAAAGCAAATTTATCAGTGGTTGTGGGAGAAATCGTCGACGAGCTTCGACGATATGAGCAATCTGTCTAAAGATCTTCGTAAAGCACTGGATGAAAATTTCTCCATTAACGCTGTTCAGGTAAACAATTCGCAGTTCAGTAACGATCATACCATTAAAAACACATTTCGCTTAGCAGACGGAAATATAGTTGAAGGCGTACTCATTCCGTTAGAAGATAGGATGACGGCCTGTGTGAGCTCGCAGGTGGGTTGCAGTTTAACCTGCAAGTTTTGCGCTACCGGTTACATGGATCGCAAACGCAACCTAAATGCCGACGAAATTTACGACCAGGTTGTTTTGATTGATAAGCAAGCGAAACAAAATTATGATAACCCATTAACCAACATTGTTTACATGGGCATGGGCGAACCACTTTTAAATTATGCCAACGTGCTTAAATCGATCGAGCGGATTACAGCCCCCGATGGTTTAAATATGAGCTATAAGCGCATTACTGTGTCAACAGCCGGAATTGCAAAAATGATCAAAAAGCTTGGCGATGATGGCGCAAAATTTAATCTTGCACTCTCACTTCACGCAGCCGATGATAAGAAGCGAAACGAGATTATGCCCATTAATGAGGCCAACTCTTTGAAGGCATTAGCCGAGGCTTTGAAATATTATTTTGCCAAAACTAAGAATCCGGTAACCTATGAATACATCGTTTTCAATCATTTTAACGATGAAATATCCGATGCAATGGATCTGGCCAAATTCTGCAAGCATATTCCATGTAAAGTAAACCTGATTGAATACAACCCGATCTCATTTGCCGATTTCACAAATGCCGAGGGCGATAAGATTGATGCCTTTTCCAACTACCTAAAAAGTCAGGGTATAAACACCAATATCAGACGGAGCAGAGGTAAGGATATTGACGCGGCCTGCGGACAACTTGCTGTTAAAGAAGAAGCTAAAAACTAGTCGATTTAAGCGACTGTAGCCTTGCTGTAATCTCTTTAAAGCTGGGGCGAAGGTTAATCTCCTGAGACAGGCAACTGTCTCTTAAATTCTTCATTTCCTGCATTGAGTTGTGCCCGCAACGCAAAAGCAAATCATCAATAAGGTAACCGAAGGCTCTCACCTCAATCCGTTGCAGGTAGAAAGCCTGCTCAATATTTTTTGTATCATAAAATGATGCGGCACCGAAATCGCCGAACAGAACGTTTGCGTCTGCATCCATCAAGATATTATGGGCATACAGATCGCCGTGGATGATTCCCCTTTCATGCAAATGTTCGCATAACGAGGCAATTGTTGAAGCAACCTTTAAAACTTGCACGTCGCTCAACTCCAGCTCAGCAGCGAAAACGTCTCGGGTACAACTTTCGAAACTTGGAGGGTCACCTAAATTGTGAAAAGAAGATTGAATCAATTCCATTACCAGGCCCTTAACATTCTCCACACGAGCATCCACTTTGCCCAGAAGCCTTACTAAACCCGGATGACTACCCGCTTCTATGTAAGCGTTCATCTCATCCTCTGGAAAACCGTCGCTGGTAACTGTACCTTTAAAAATCTTAACAGCAACATCCGTATTGGTAACCTTATTGAATGCTTTGTAAATAGTACCTGATGCGCCCGCCCCTAGTTGGTCTTTAAATTCGAGCTCCTCTAAATCAATTTGAGGCACAAGCAGTCCAACACCACCCTTGCTAATTTTATTGCCCGAAAATGCGATCCAAGCCAGGCTCGGCATCGAGTAAAGCCATTTTGGTAGAAAAGGTAGTTCATTAGCTGCCACCCGGATTAAAGCGAGGTTTCTGCACAACTGAAGTTCCTGTGGGAGATAAATAATATTGTTTCCAGCAAGCATCAGCTTTTGTAATCTCAAACAGTTGCCAATCGCCGGAGGCAGCATTTGCAACTTGTTATTCGTAAGTATAAGCCATCTAATATGCGGGTTGAGTGCCTTTGGAGGAACAAACTCTATGCGATTGGATTTAAAACCGACGATATCCAGTCCGGCAATATCGGCCAAAACCTCGGGCAGCACAGTAAACAAATTATCAGAACAGAAAAGAATTTTCAGCTTCGTTAATCGACCGAAATCGTGCGGCAAGGCACTGAGTTGATTTCCTGAAAGATCAAGGCACTCAAGCGTGTCGGCCAATTCAAAAATTTCACGGGGGAAATCCTTTAAACCTTCAGAGATCCTCAAAGAAACTATGCCCTTGAGCTCGCCGTTATGCAGTTGTTCTAAAGTTTGCAATGCTGAACTAATTTACCGCGAAGTTATGTTTATTGCCTTGCTTTTTTATCAACATGCAGAAATAAATCTTTGAGTTTAAAATATTGTCAAATTGAAACGTATTATAACACAGTTGCCCACCAAAATACATGCCTGAGTTAACGTTTCCTGATTTTCTGATGGTTTCAGGGCACTACGGTGCTCAAATGCTCCCGAAGTGAGCTACCTTATTGCTTTAAAGTATTGGGAAAACAGCGTCACCAGTGCTGGCCGATTTTAGTCCCGCTGTCCGCTTTAATCTTTTCTGGATACGCCGATGAAATAAGAATAGCAAGCGCTACCGAAAAGGATATCCGCTCGCATCGGGTTTCTAAAAGACGGCTGCCATTCATAGCTGTCATCCTGAGCGCAGCGCCTGTCCCGATACCTCAGATAGTATGGACACATTTCCTTTCAACTCATCGTCATTCCCGCGCAGGCGGGAATCTTAATGCAAGGTACCCAATTATTGCGCATTAAGATCCCCAGTCAAGCTGAGTATGACGGCCTCGATTGCGATGAAAGCGTTCATAGTTTGGCCCGTGGGAAGGCCAACCAATAGGCAAATAGCGGTGGGAATGATAATGGCATTATTACGCTGCGCCCGCCTGGTACCGTAAACGGCAAAGATCTCCCGGTTGCATTCGAGATGACGGCCTTCATTGCGATGACAGCGTTTACATTTGGTCGGTAGGGACACCAACCAATAAGCAAATAGCGGCGGGAATGAAAATGGCATTATTACGCTGCGCCCGCCTGGTACCGTAAACGACAAAGATCTCTCGGTTGCATTCGAGATGACGGCCTCCATTGCAATGACAGCGTTTGTATTTGGTTGGTGGGGACACCAACCAGTACGGAAAAAAAAGCTTATAAACAAGAAAACCCTCCAGAATAAACTGAAGGGTTTTGCAATTGCCCCTTTGGGGCTTTAAGATTTGGCACCGACCTACTCTCCCACGTGTTACCGCAGTACCATCGGCTCTGGTGGGCTTAACTTCTCTGTTCGGAATGGGAAGAGGTGGACACCACCGATATAGGCACCTAAATATTTTTAAATAAGGTTGAGGGTTGAAAGGTGTAGGGTATAAGGTATTAACCTTACGCCTTAAGCCTTTTGCCTTAAGCCTTAAATGACATATTATTGAAAGAAGTTAAGTTTCGAAGAGCAAACAACGATGTTGTTGCTTTGAAAGCTTCGGGTGATTAGTACTACTCGACTGTGGTGTCGCCACCTTTACATCTGTAGCCTATCAACGTAGTAGTCTGCTACGGCCCTATATGGAATTCTCATCTCGTGGCTAGTTTCGCACTTAGATGCTTTCAGCGCTTATCTATTCCCAGCGTAGCTACTCTGCAATGCCCCTGGCGGAACAACAGATTCACTAGAGGCTGGTCCAACCCGGTCCTCTCGTACTAAGGTCAGCCCCACTCAAAATTCCTACGCCCACAACAGATAGGGACCGAACTGTCTCGCGACGTTCTGAACCCAGCTCGCGTGCCACTTTAATCGGCGAACAGCCGAACCCTTGGGACCTTCTCCAGCCCCAGGATGTGACGAGCCGACATCGAGGTGCCAAACCTCCCCGTCGATATGAGCTCTTGGGGGAGATCAGCCTGTTATCCCCAGCGTACCTTTTATCCTTTGAGCGATGGCCCTTCCATGCAGAACCACCGGATCACTATATCCGTCTTTCGACCCTGATCGACCTGTATGTCTCACAGTCAAGCAAGCTTATGCTATTGCACTCCACGTACGGTTACCAAGCGTACTGAGCTTACCTTTGAAAGCCTCCGTTACCTTTTTGGAGGCGACCACCCCAGTCAAACTACCCATCAAACAATGTCCTCCACTTTGTGGAGTTAGACACCGAATACAGAAAGGGTGGTATTTCAACGTTGGCTCCACGATGCCTGGCGACACCGCTTCATAGCCTCCCACCTATCCTACACATCCTGTACCCAATGTCAATGTTAAATTGTAGTGAAGGTGCATGGGGTCTTTCCGTCCCGTTGCGGGTACCCGGCGTCTTCACCGGGACCACAATTTCACCGAGCTCATGGCTGAGACAGCGCCCAGATCGTTACACCATTCGTGCAGGTCGGAACTTACCCGACAAGGAATTTCGCTACCTTAGGACCGTTATAGTTACGGCCGCCGTTTACTGGGGCTTCGATTCAATGCTTCTCCTTGCGGATGACATCCCCTCTTAACCTTCCAGCACCGGGCAGGTGTCAGGCCTTATACCTCATCTTTCGATTTTGCAAAGCCATGTGTTTTTGTTAAACAGTCGCCTGGGCCTTTTCACTGCGGCTGACATTGCTGCCAGCGCCCCTTCTCCCGAAGTTACAGGGCCATTTTGCCGAGTTCCTTAGCCATGATTCACTCGAGCACCTTAGAATCCTCTTCCCGGATACCTGTGTCGGTTTGCGGTACGGGTTTTTATAACCTGAAGCTTAGCGGTTTTTCTTGGAAGTCTGATTACCTGCACTATCCACTCACCCGAGGGCTCGCGGTACTATCGACTTTCAGCTAGATCGGCGGATTTGCCTACCGTTCTAATACCTACTGTCTTTAACGATCTATTCCGTCAGATCGCGGCAGTGTCACTACTCCGTCCCCACATCGCAGTTATAAAAAGTACTGGAATATTAACCAGTTGTCCATCGAATTTCCCCTTCGGGTTCTCCTTAGGTCCCGACTGACCCTGATCCGATTAGCGTTGATCAGGAAACCTTATCCTTTCGGTGGGCGGGTTTCTCGCCCGCCTTATCGTTACTTATGCCTACATTTGCTTTTCCATAAACTCCAGCACCCATTACCAGGTACCTTCGCTGTCGATGGAATGCTCCCCTACCGATATATTTCAATCCCATAGCTTCGGTGTACAATTTAATGCCCGTTTATTATCCATGCCCGATCGCTCGACTAGTGAGCTGTTACGCACTCTTTAAATGAATGGCTGCTTCCAAGCCAACATCCTAGCTGTCTGTGCAATCGGACCTCGTTAGTTCAACTTAACTGTAACTTGGGGACCTTAGCTGATGGTCTGGGTTCTTTCCCTCTCGGCGCGTGACCTTAGCACCCCGCGCCTCACTGCAGATCATATTTAATAGCATTCGGAGTTTGTCTGGATTTGGTAGGATTTGACTCCCCCGCACCCAATCAGTAGCTCTACCTCTATTAAACTAAATATCCACGCTGTTCCTAAAAACATTTCGGGGAGTACGAGCTATTTCCCAGTTTGATTAGCCTTTCACCCCTACCCACAGATCATCCGGAAACTTTTCAACGTTTATCGGTTCGGTCCTCCAGTACGTGTTACCGCACCTTCAACCTGTCCATGGGTAGATCACAAGGTTTCGCGTCTACCCCCACTGACTATGCGCCCTATTCAGACTCGCTTTCGCTTCGGATCCGTGGCTTAACCACTTAACCTTGCCAGTGAGGAGTAACTCGTAGGCTCATTATGCAAAAGGCACGCCGTCACGCAACTTGTACGCTCCGACCGCTTGTAAGTACACGGTTTCAGGTTCTATTTCACTCCCCTGTTCGGGGTTCTTTTCACCTTTCCCTCACGGTACTGGTTCACTATCGGTCTCTCAGGAGTATTTAGCCTTACCGGATGGTGCCGGCAGATTCCCACAAGGCGTCTCCGACCTCGCGGTACTCAGGATACTGCTAGACTGGTGTTCTATACGTGTACAGGGCTATCACCTTGTATCGCCGGGCTTCCCATCCCGTTCCACTTCTGTTCACCAATGCCACGTTGCAGTCCTACAACCCCCACTTTGCCGTAACAAAATAGGTTTGGGCTCTTTCCCTTTCGCTCGCCACTACTCAGGAAATCATTGTTATTTTCTCTTCCTCTGCTTACTTAGATGTTTCAGTTCGGCAGGTTTGCTCATTATATGTGACTGGTCTTCAACCAGCCGGGTTGCCCCATTCGGAAATCTTCGGATCTATTCCTATTTGCAAATACCCGAAGCTTATCGCAGCTTATCACGTCCTTCATCGCCTCTGAGAGCCAAGGCATCCCCCGTGTACTCTTTCTTACTTTCTTCTACTCATATGCCTTTTGCGCCATATGGTATGCTTTTTTTGCTCTTGTTATGATGTCTCATACTTAGCGGTTTCTTGCGATCCCTCTAAGTGAGCACAAACACAACAGTCGCCTATTGTTGTTTGCTCTTCTTTTTTAACTTCTTCCAATATGTCAAAGAACTTTACTAAGGTGTAAGGTTTAGGGTATAAGGGTGGAGGGTTTCATTGTCCTCTGCCCAAGCCTAAGCTTAACCTTATTAGTAAAAACTGCGGTCTCGAACCGTTTCATGTGCCCCTGTGGCGTTTTTCTTTTTCTTTCAATCTGTCAATGATGATCACCGATCCGGGTGATGTGTGTTTTTATGGTGTGGTGTGTTTAAGCAATAGGTATTACCCTAAACCTTCAACCTTTTAACCCTCAACCTTAATGGTGGAGAATAACGGAGTCGAACCGTTGACCTCCTGCGTGCAAGGCAGGCGCTCTAGCCAGCTGAGCTAATCCCCCAGAGTCCAGTCCTTAAGTCCCTAGTCAACAGTCCGTAGTCTTAACGACTCATGACTTAAGACTTATCGACTTATGACTTTCAGTGGTGTAGTCCCGTCCAGATTTGAACTGGAGACCCCTACATTATCAGTGTAGTGCTCTAACCAGGCTGAGCTACGGGACTTCTTGATCTTAGATTGTTGATTTTAGACTTACGATGTTCTTCCGTTGCCGCTTCAATCGTAATTCGTCAATCTTAAATCGTAATTCAATTTCAATCTCGTCTCTCCTTAGTTTTTTTTAATATTAAGATATAGTATGTATATGGAGTATGAAGACCTTAAGCCTTATACCTTATTACCCTAAACCTTAATGTAGAAATATCATGTTGCGCAGTGAGTAGTCAACTCTACTCCAGAAAGGAGGTATTCCAGCCGCACCTTCCGGTACGGCTACCTTGTTACGACTTAGCCCCAGTTATCGGTTTTACCCTAGGACGCTCCTTGCGGTTACATACTTTAGGTACCCCCAACTTCCATGGCTTGACGGGCGGTGTGTACAAGGCCCGGGAACGTATTCACCGCGTCATTGCTGATACGCGATTACTAGCGAATCCAACTTCATGGGGTCGAGTTGCAGACCCCAATCCGAACTGTGAACGGCTTTGTGAGATTCGCATACCATTGCTGGCTAGCTGCCCTCTGTACCGTCCATTGTAGCACGTGTGTAGCCCCGGACGTAAGGGCCATGATGACTTGACGTCGTCCCCTCCTTCCTCTCTGTTTGCACAGGCAGTCTGTTTAGAGTCCCCACCTTAACGTGCTGGCAACTAAACATAGGGGTTGCGCTCGTTGCGGGACTTAACCCAACACCTCACGGCACGAGCTGACGACAGCCATGCAGCACCTAGTTTCGTGTGATTGCTCACTGATCTATCTCTAGATCATTCACTAACTTTCAAGCCCGGGTAAGGTTCCTCGCGTATCATCGAATTAAACCACATGCTCCTCCGCTTGTGCGGGCCCCCGTCAATTCCTTTGAGTTTCACCCTTGCGGGCGTACTCCCCAGGTGGAACACTTAACGCTTTCGCTTAGCCGCTGACTGTGTATCGCCAACAGCGAGTGTTCATCGTTTAGGGCGTGGACTACCAGGGTATCTAATCCTGTTTGATCCCCACGCTTTCGTGCCTCAGCGTCAATATGACCATAGTAAGCTGCCTTCGCAATCGGTGTTCTGAGACATATCTATGCATTTCACCGCTACTTGTCTCATTCCGCCTACCTCTAGTCCATTCAAGCCCATCAGTATCAAGGGCACTGCGATAGTTGAGCTACCGTCTTTCACCCCTGACTTAACAGGCCGCCTACGCACCCTTTAAACCCAATAAATCCGGATAACGCTTGGATCCTCCGTATTACCGCGGCTGCTGGCACGGAGTTAGCCGATCCTTATTCCCTCGGTACATTCAGCTAAATACACGTATCTAGGTTTATTCCCGAGTAAAAGCAGTTTACAACCCATAGGGCAGTCTTCCTGCACGCGGCATGGCTGGTTCAGAGTTGCCTCCATTGACCAATATTCCTTACTGCTGCCTCCCGTAGGAGTCTGGTCCGTGTCTCAGTACCAGTGTGGGGGGCCATCCTCTCAGATCCCCTAGTCATCGTCGCCTTGGTGGGCCGTTACCCCGCCAACTAGCTAATGACACGCATGCCCATCTTCATCCCATAAATGTTTGATCATTGTACTATGCAGTACTGTGATTTTATGCGGTATTAATCCGGATTTCTCCGGGCTATCCCCCAGATAAAGGTAGGTTGCATACGCGTTACGCACCCGTGCGCCGGTCTCTAGCAGTGCAAGCACCGCTATACCCCTCGACTTGCATGTATTAGGCCTGCCGCTAGCGTTCATCCTGAGCCAGGATCAAACTCTCCATTGTAAAATGTTATTTGATTCTGACCAGTTTTAACTATTGTTAAAAATAGTCTTCTTTTGTTTTGTCTGTTAGACATTGACTTTAAAATGTAATAAGGAACTCTGTACTTGAATTCGTACTTCATTACCCCACTACGCATCATTGACATCTCTTTTAAGAACTTATCGGCATTGAAACCTCACGGTATGCCTTTTATATATCTTCCAGCTTCAGTTGGGCATAAGTCTTAATGGTCTTTTCCCTGTTTCGGCCAGTTTCAATCTTTTCATTTTTAGTCACTCGCGACATCCGCCGCTGGACTTTTTTTTCCTTTCCTTTCGGTTGGGAGTGCAAAGGTAGAAAACTTTTTCTGAACTGCAAATAAATTATTTTATTTTTTTCGTTCTCCTTTTTCCTTCTCTTCGCTTTTCAATCTGCCTGTCTTTTAACGGGCGTCCCTTTC
The DNA here is from genome assembly GCF_015679185.1 of Pedobacter endophyticus. Lineage (NCBI taxonomy): Bacteria > Pseudomonadati > Bacteroidota > Sphingobacteriia > Sphingobacteriales > Sphingobacteriaceae > Pedobacter > Pedobacter endophyticus. The sequence goes on along the minus strand of NZ_CP064939.1, from coordinate 3,661,922 downwards.
TTCTGATCGGGGCTGCAAAGGTAGTGATCTTTTTGTTTTCGCCAAATTTATTTTGAAATAAATTCTGCGCCTTTTCCCTCTCTACTGTCCCTGATCCACCTTTTCAATACAACCGTTTCCTCCGAAGCGGGATGCAAAGGTAGCAAAAGTTGGGCTTACTCCAAATGGATATGGGGGTATTTTTTGGAGGTTTTGATAATGAACTGAAAATCAATGAAAAAAAATTGAAGGGCGGGGCAAACATTTCAGGGATTGGGGTGTTGGGGGGGGGGTTCAGTTGGGAGTTCTCAGTTTGCAATTGCGAGGAGTAAATGAACCAGTGAGCTAATGATACTAATCAACCCATTATCAATTCACAAAACACACCAATTAATGAACTTTCTATTAATTAAAATGATAAATTAGGGTTATGTTAATCATACAACGTTGGGCATCGGACTTGATTGGGCTTCTTTTTCCGGAGTTGTGCAATGCTTGCGGGGCCGAGCTGTTGTTAAATGAGGCAATCATTTGCACGAAATGTTTGTACGATTTGCCCTTTACCGATTATCATTTGCATGCTGAAAACAGGGTGGCCAAGCAGCTTTGGGGAAGGGTTGACATTAATGCGGCGATGGCAATGCTGTATTTTAGAAAGGGAACTAAGGTGCAGAACCTGATTCATAGCTTAAAATACAAGGGCAAAACGGAAGTTGGCCTGATGCTGGGCAAAATGCTGGGTGAAAGATTACAAGGATCGCAACTCTATGCTGAAATGGATGCAATTATTCCGGTGCCGCTTCACCCAAGTAAATTGAGATTGAGAGGCTTTAATCAAAGTGCTTTTATCGCCGAAGGTATTTCGCTAATAACTGGCATTGGCGTTAATGAAAAATTACTGAGGCGATTGGTGGGTACGGAAAGCCAGACCAAAAAAAACAGGTACAGTCGTTATGAAAATATGCAGCATGTTTTTGAGGTCGACAACTCGGCACTTATTAAAGGGCGCCATGTTTTGTTAGTGGATGATGTGGTTACCACTGGGGCAACCCTCGAAGCGTGCGCCAATGCGCTTTTGTTATGTGGCGCAAATAAGGTAAGTATTGCGGCGCTGGCCTTTGCCGAATAAATTTCTTTTTTTGCAAGAAACCGAACATTTCTATATGTTTGATAAGATGCGTTTAAATAATGGCTTGTTTTTATTGTTGTTGATACTTGTGGCTGCTTGCCGTAAAGATGAGCGCATTACGAGCGATCCGGAGGCGAAGCTAACTTTGGCCACAAACAGCGTTCTGTTCGACACGATATTTTCATCTACTGGTTCGGTTACGAAACGGATCAGGCTCAGCAATGAAAACCCGAACGCGTTATATATTAACGAAATTGTGCTATCTGGAGGTACGCCATCGTCATTTAGCCTTAATATCAACGGCGAATCAACGTCGAGCAGCACAAACCTGTTACTTAACGGTAAGGACTCGCTGAATATTTTTGTTAAGGTTAAAATAGATCCCACGGCTAGCAACCTGCCTTTTTTAGTGCAAGATTCTATAATTATCAATTGTAATGGCCATAGGCAGGTTATTAAACTTGTGGCTTTTGGGCAAAATGCGATTTTTATAAATGAGAAATCAATCACAGGCGATACATATTGGTCTAATAGGCTTCCTTATGTAATTACTGGCGGCGTTACCGTGCAGAGCGGATCAAGATTGAATGTTGCACCTGGAACGAAGATCTATTTTCACAAAGATGCCAGCTTAAACGTTGAGGGCATGCTAAATGTCGAAGGCTCGGCAAACGATCCTGTGGTGTTTTGCAGCGACAGGCTCGAAAGCATTTACGCGAGTGAACCGGGCCAGTGGAAGGGGATTTTTTTAAAGCGGTTGGGAAATGCGGTAATTAAATACGCGGTCATCAAGAACGCATCTGTAGGTATTACTTCCGATTCGTTATCTCACAATGGAAACAGCAAACTGATTTTAAGCAACAGTATTATAAAGAACATGCAGGTTGCCGCTTACATTGGCTACCATTCGGAAATGCTGGCCTTTAACAATTTAATGTACAATTGCGGCAACTACCTGGTTTATGCTACAGGCGGAGGCCGTTATATGCTGAAACAAAATACCTTTGCGGGATATAACTTCGACTTTCCGCGGAAGACTGCAGCATTGACTTTTTCTGACTATATATCGAGCAGTGCTTACAATCATCTTAACATAGAACTGACCAACAATATTATCTGCGGCTCTTTGATTAACGAGCTCGACATTCAACGCAAAAGCTCGGCAAAGGTTGAGTATAAGCTGCTGAATAACCTGATTAAGACAACAAAGACTGATTTGGGCAGCAGCAATCTGATTAATGTTGAGCCGGGTTTTATCGCAGTTGATTCGGAGAATTTTCAGTTGCAGGATAACAGCATTGTTATTGGAAAAGGTTCGAGCCTAACCAACGATCCTTATTACAATAGCTATTTGAATAAAGACTTACGCGGCATAAACAGAATAAACCCTTCGACATTAGGCTGTTATGAGAAAAATTAATTTTTTTTATTAAGTTAAAACAATTCGTATTTCGCTGCGTTATATATTTGAGAGCGTTAATTTAGATGGTAAGGGTCGATATTTCTTCTAAGAATATCGGCCCTTTACTTTTTGGGATCAGAATTTATAGAATTGAGGGATTTCAAGATCACGGCTAGTCCTTATACCGTTGACTGAAGTTAACGGCAATAGACCCACTGAAGTTAACGGCAATATAATTTTAACCAATAAAAAAGCAGTTACAAATTAATGCAACTGCTCTCAAAATATTTAATTAATCTTATTTGTAAAGCGGAAAGGCGCTAACCAGTTTAATTACCTCGGCCTTTACGCTATTGATGTTTGCTTCATCATCTGGATTGGTAAGCACCTGATCAATCAGATCAACAATTTTACCCATTTCAGTTTCTTTTAAACCGCGGGTGGTAATTGCTGCTGTACCCACGCGGATGCCAGAGGTTACAAACGGCGATTTATCATCAAAAGGAACCATATTTTTATTTACGGTAATTTCTGCTCTTTCTAAGGCGTTTTCGGCCACTTTACCAGTAATGTTCTTATTTCTAAGGTCAATTAACATTAAGTGGTTATCGGTACCGCCCGAAATAATTCCGTAACCTTTAGCTACAAACGCCTTGGCCATTGCTTGTGCATTTGCGGCAACTTGTTTAATATAAGCACCGTATTCGTCGGTTAAAGCTTCGCCAAAGGCAATTGCCTTAGCTGCAATAATATGCTCTAAAGGGCCACCTTGTGTACCTGGAAAAACTGCCATGTCTAACAAATTGCTCATCATGCGCACTTCGCCCTTTGGCGTTTTTAATCCCCAGGGGTTTTCAAAATCTTTACCCATCATAATCATACCACCACGAGGGCCGCGTAAGGTTTTGTGTGTAGTAGTGGTTACAATGTGGCAGTGCGGAAGCGGGTTAGTTAACAATCCTTTTGCTATCAGCCCTGCCGGGTGAGAAATATCAGCCAACACCAATGCACCAATTTTATCTGCTACCGAGCGGATAAAAGCATAATCCCACTCGCGAGAGTAGGCTGAGGCACCACAAATAATCAACTTTGGCTTTTCAGCAAGCGCAACCTCTTCCAGTTTTTTATAATCGATAAGGCCGGTTTCTTTTTCTACACCATAAAATAGCGGCTCATATAGTTTGCCCGAAAAATTTACCGGAGAACCGTGTGTTAAGTGCCCACCGTGCGAAAGGTCGAAACCCAAAATCTTATCACCAGGTTGCAAAACTGCCAACATTACTGCCGCGTTAGCTTGCGCACCCGAGTGAGGCTGAACGTTAACCCAGGCAGCGCTGAACAATTGCTTAGCTCTGTCGATGGCAATTTGCTCCACCACATCTACAACTTGGCAGCCGCCATAATAGCGTTTTCCTGGCAGGCCTTCGGCATATTTGTTGGTTAATACCGAACCAGCAGCTTCCATTACCTGCTTGCTCACAAAGTTTTCTGATGCAATAAGTTCCAAACCGTGCTCCTGGCGGTTTAGTTCCTGATCAATAAGTTCAAAGATTTGGGTGTCGCGTGTCATCCTTATATTAGGTTTGTATTTTTCTGCAAAAGTAAGAAATTAATCGTTAAGGCAGAGATGGATTTCAGCGAAATCGCTTTTACATAAAGAGATGCGTTTATTGAAAGCGATTACTGTTTCGAATTGTAGCTGCCTTTCGAGTACCTGTCCCGGTTTTTCGGAAAGCTCAGGGTAAATGTGTCTAATTTTAATGTTCTATGAGCACATTTACTTTAATCGGTCGTCCTTCCCGCGCAGGCGGGAATCGTAATGCTAGTGATACTTCTTTTTTGAATTCAGATCCCCCAAATTTTGGAAAGGATGACGCATCAATCAAAGTTCAGTAGGAGACAAACGTGACATCCTTTAAAAAGTGTACTTTTTTAAACAGGCACTTGAAGATCTCATCTAGGAAAAAGATTTCACCTTAAAATTATTGAATCCACTGCCAATAGTAATTTCTACAATTTGTTGTTGCAGCATTTCCAGTATCGCCAGGAAATTATACACGAAATGTACTTTGTTCTCCGAATTTTTTAGCACAAGCGCAAAGTCGATTTGTTGATTAATATCGAGCAAATTTGCAATAAAATGCTTTTGTTGTTCAATGGTGTAAGGGTACTGCACCACGGTGTGTTTTACTTCCTCGCTCCTCAACTCGTACTTTTGCATGGTTCGATGATAAACCGTAAGCAGTTTATACAGATCGAGCGATAAAAGTTCATCCTGGTGCGACGACGATTCGGCAACAAGCGTTAAATCATGCTCAATGTTTCCCCTTCGCTCCTGTTGCATCCGGCTTTCTTCAAAAACCCGCATTTCCTCCGCCGCCGACTTAAACTGCTTGTAGGCAATTAACCTGGCAATCAGGTCTTGCTCGGGGTTAACCTCGTTACCCGCCTCATCTATTTCAATGCGGGGCAAAAGCATTTTAGATTTAATGCGCATTAAGGTAGCGGCCACCAGTATAAACTCGCTTGCCACCTCAACATTAACTGCTAAAAGCTGATGGATATAATCTAAAAAGTCGTTGGTAATCTTTGCAATCTCAACATCCTGAATGTTCAATTCATCACGCTCGATAAAGAATAATAATAAATCGAACGGGCCTTCAAATACCGGAAGTTTGATTTCGAAATTCTCTGCTTGCATTTAATGCAAACATAAAGAAAATGATCTAATTCCCTCAGCAAGAAAAGACTTGATGCATGAAGATCTGGCAATAGCGCTTTTTACCGAAATGATCTATTATTATAGGTAACGATCTATGGCTACATCGCTTTGCTTAAAATATAAATAATCTGCCTCGAATCCAAATGAAACATATACTCTCTCAGGTCGTTAATAATATTTTTGTTTATTTTAACAACCTTTCCCTGCGATTGGTATTCGTCAGTAATTTCGTCGCCAACTTTTACTTTGTTTAGTTTATGGGCTGAAGTGTCGTGAGTTAAGCTAATCATACAAGTATTTATTTAGCGATAAAAATACGACTATACAGAGCTGTGTAAAACGTAGTCGATATGGTTACGGAACAAGTAGAAGTAAGTGCTCATTTAGCAGATTAGCACTATAGGGTTTAGCTAATATATGTGTATTACAAATAAGACTAAATACAGCTCGATTTGTTGTAATCAAATAATTTTTAATGGATAAAAATTTGGTGGGGCAGTTTCATTTCTTTGCCTATTTTTGGTTGTAAAGACCGCCTCAAATTTCCTTTCGCTTTTATAACAAAAATGCGTTCCTTTGTAACTTGTCCTTTACCACAATAATGAATGCAAGTTAAAGCTGGCCCACTATTATCAAAAATCAATTACCCTGCTGATTTGAAGCAGTTTAGCGAAGCCGATCTGGAGCAGATATGCCAAGAATTACGTCAATATATTATTGATATTGTAAGTGTTAATGGCGGTCACTTTGGTGCCAGCTTGGGTGTTGTTGAGCTTACCGTTGCCTTACATTATGCGCTGAACACGCCTTACGATAAGTTAGTTTGGGATGTTGGACACCAGGCGTATGGCCACAAGATTTTGACTGGCCGCAGAGATTTGTTCCACACAAATCGGGTTTACAAGGGCATTAGTGGTTTTCCGAAAATTTCAGAGAGCCAATACGATACCTTTGGCGTTGGGCATTCATCTACATCAATTTCTGCGGCACTCGGTATGGCCGTAGCAGCCCAGTTGAAGGGCGAACCTGACCGGCAGCATGTTGCCATTATAGGCGATGGTGCCATGACAGCGGGACTGGCATTTGAGGGTTTAAACCATGCCGGCATCGAAAACAGCAATGTACTGGTGATCTTAAACGATAACTGCATGTCTATCGATCCGAATGTTGGTGCGCTAAAAGAATATTTAACGAGCATTACCATTTCGAAATCGTACAATAGGTTTAGAGACGATATTTCTACGGTGCTTGCAGGACTATCTAAGTTAGGACCGAATGCGCACAAATACGTTAAGAAAATAGAAAAAAGCATTAAGGGAACTCTTTTAAAGCAGAGTAATTTATTTGAAGCATTAAATTTCAGGTATTTCGGGCCGGTTGATGGTCACGATGTGAAACGACTGGCGCAAACCATCAAAGATTTAGCTGCAATTCCGGGACCAAAACTCTTGCATTGTGTTACCGTTAAAGGCAAAGGTTTCGCCCTGGCCGAAAAAGACCAAACCAAATGGCATGCACCGGGTCTTTTTGATAAGATTACCGGCGAAATTAAAAAAAGTATTACTGATAAGCCTCAACCGCCAAAATATCAGGATGTTTTCGGACATACCATGGTAGAACTGGCCGAGGCAAACGATAAAATTGTAGGCATAACACCAGCAATGCCTTCGGGCTCTTCGTTAAATATTATGATGAAGGCCATGCCAAAACGAGCTTTCGATGTAGGCATTGCCGAACAACATGCCGTTACTTTTTCTGCAGGTCTTGCTACCCAGGGAATGGTTCCTTTTTGCAATATCTATTCGAGCTTTATGCAAAGGGCGTACGATCAGGTAATTCATGATGTGGCTATTCAAAAACTCAATGTGGTTTTATGTTTAGATAGAGCCGGTTTGGCCGGAGCCGATGGCGCAACACATCATGGTGCTTATGACATTTCGTATATGCGCTGCATTCCGAACCTTACCATTTCATCGCCAATGAACGAGGAAGAGTTACGAAACCTCATGTACACCGCTCAGCTGGAAAATGCTGGTCCTTTTGTGATTCGGTATCCTCGCGGAAATGGCGTAATGGCCGATTGGAAAAGACCGTTTAAAGCGTTGGAGATTGGCAAGGGAAGAAAAATCTGCGATGGCGAGGAAGTGGCACTGTTAACCCTCGGCCATGTAGGCAATTTTGCCGTTGAGGCCCGATCTGAACTTAACAGCGAGGGAATTTATCCGGCACATTACGATTTGCGCTTTGTTAAACCGCTCGATGAAGAAATGCTTCATGAGGTATTTTCTAAATATAAACACATTATCACCGTAGAAGATGGTGCCATTCAGGGCGGAGTTGGCTCGGCGGTGTTGGAGTTCATGGCAGATCATAAATACCAGGCAAATGTGATTCGCTTAGGCATCCCCGATCAGTTTATTGAGCACGGAGAGCAGCCAGAACTGTGGGCTGAATGCGGTTACGATAAATTTTCGATCATAAATACCGTTAAAAAATTCGCCGTTAAACGCACAACGAATAGTTTAGCTGGGTAGGAAGCCTCACCCTGTTAATGTTGGTAGTATTTGTTCTGAAATGCAAGTCCCTCTCCGGGAGAGAGGGAAACAAAGTATCTGCTTTAACCCAAACGTTCATAGGGAGAAGACAGATCCCAAATCATTAAAGTTGAGTATTTGTTTAGAGATGCAAACCCTTTCCGGGAAAGCGGGAAACAAAGTAACTTCGGTTCGATTATTATCTCAGCAAAACCTCGTCATTTTAGCCACATTGCCCAGCCGCTTCGTCATGCTGAACTTGATTTATAAGGTGTCTTAGTGTTTTTAAATGTCTTGTAGCTACTTCGTGGTCAGCATCTTTCCAGCTTAGTGTTCATGCTAAATAGATCCTGAAATAAACGGCGTTGCCCTCTTAAATGCCATTAAAAACTAAACTTGTTATGAAAAATTCAGGATGACGATCGTTCATTCGTTCTTTTTACTTCTTAATCTTCGGACTTTCGGACTCTCTATATCCAACCTTAGAAAGCTTCTGTCGTACTGAGCGAAGTCGAAGTGCTTAAACATATAACCAAGCCTTCGGACTCCGGACTTCCCAACTTTCGGACTCTCTATATCCAAGCTTAGAAAGCTTCTGTCACACTGAGCGAAGTCGAAGTGCTTAAACATCTAACCAAGCCTTCGGACTCCGGACTTCCCAACTTTCGGACTCTAGCATTAAAAAGCGTTCTCTTCGCCTTTTACTGCATTCGCAACTGTTTTATAGATAATTTTAATATCCTGCAAAAGCGACCAATTCTCCATATACCAAATGTCGTGCTTAACCCTGGCCAGCATCTGTCCCGGCTCTTTCGTTTCGCCTCTAAAACCATTCACCTGTGCCCAACCGGTTATTCCCGGTTTAATAAACTGGCGAATCATGTATTGATCGATCAATTTGCTATACTCTTCCGTGTGCTTTAGCATGTGCGGGCGAGGGCCAACAATACTCATGTCGCCAAAAAGAACATTAAAAAACTGAGGAAGTTCGTCAATACTGGTTTTGCGCATAAACGCCCCAAGTCGGGTAATCCTCGGATCATTTCTTTCGGCCTGCTTGGTATTGCTCAAGGTGTTCATCCTCATACTGCGAAACTTATAGCAAAAGAAAGCACGGTTATCACGGCCCGAACGAAGCTGCGCAAATATGGCATTTCCCTTCGATTCGAGCATAATCAAAACCATCATCAGCGGCAAAAACCACGATAGGATAAAGATGATTACCGCCAGGCTGAACAAAATATCGAAAGTACGCTTGATAATCCTGTTTCGTAATGCCGTTAGTGGTTCTTTCCGGGTTACTAAAATAGGAATACCATCATAATAACTACTCAAACGGTAATTTGCGCTTTTGAAATTTTCTTCTTCACGCTTATATTTGATAAAGGAAGTGACAAATTTAACCCGAACGCAATTTTGTTCAGCTAAGGAAATCACTTCATTTAGTTCGGCACACTGATCTGGAAATTGAGTGGTATAAACTTCATCAAGATCATTCTCAATAGCATAGCGAATGGTTTTTTTAAGTTGAGATAGTGGCTGCTCAGCCAACGCTGTATCTTCGGCCAGCTCGCCATAATATCCTGTAAAGTTTACAGATAAGCGATTGCTACGGAAATATTTCTCGAGTTTTGATCCCAGATCCTGATTGCCTATTATCGCGATGTTCTTTTTGTAAAGATCCATTTTTAAATAATAGCGCTCAAAAATATAGGTAACGAATCTAATTAAGGTAATGGCCGAAAAGCTAAGCAGAAGGGTGTAAAGTATCGATTGCGGAATAACGATAATATTTAGCGTAAAATACCCGATGCCGAACATTAAAACCACTTGCAATATAAAGGTAAAAGCACTTTTCTTAAATAAGAGCTCGGTGGTTTGTACGTTTTTGAAAGAATAGGTGGTGTTGATTATGGCTGATAGCATCCAGGTGATATTCAACAACATTAAGCAGTTGGCCATGCCACCGAAATCGCGGGATTTTATCACACCTGAAAAGAAAAGAATGCCGAATGCGGAGTTGATCGCAATAGCATCACAAACAATTAAGATACTTATAAGAATAAATACATGTCTACTTTTCATAACTAATAATTTATTTGAGCATTAAGTTAGATCAACATTCACCAGTAAAACCTGGGCGTAAAATTGGCGAATTGTTTGGCTATAAAGCAATAGCCCGAAATGGCTAAAGCTTTAAAACCTGTGTTTTGTTAGGCAATAAAATGGTGAGATTTCATGCTATAAGTATTGAATTTATTTAGGGCTTCAATCTTATTTTGTACATGTAAACGTTTGTATATATTTTTACAATGGTTTTTTACCGTGTTCGGGCTGATAGATAAACGGTCGGAAATTTCTTTATATAACAAACCTTTACTAAGCAGCGAGAGTACTTCGAGCTCGCGTTCGCTTAAGCCAAAGCTGTTTACGTTTCTTGGTTGCCCATGCAACAGGCTAATTACTTTCCGGGCAATATAAGGACTCATTGGGGCGCCGCCGTTGTACAGATCAAGAATAGCATCCTGAATTTCGGTTGCAGTTGAGCCTTTAAGGATGTAGCCAGAAGCACCGGCCTTTAATGCATTGAATACGTTATCGTCATTTTGATAACTGGTGCACATTAAAAACTGTGTAAAGGCCAATTGTGGCTTAACTTGTTTAATAAGTTCGATGCCGGATTGAGTTTTTAACTTGATATCAACGAGTGCAATATCTGGAGCATTATAATATAAGCGATCCAAAGCTTCCTCTGCAGATGAGTAAACTTCTTTAATTTTAAAGAGCTTATTCATTTCTATTGCCTTAACTAGCAGGTTGCGGTATTGATCGTGATCTTCTACAATCGAGATGGAAATCATAAAACAGGAATTAGGGATGTTAATTTAACTGTAATCGTTTATTCGTTAAGATTAAATCAAACCTATATTAAAAGCAGAAAAAGCTTTTAATTTTCTTGTTTTCACACTATTATTGTGAGCCAATAACACCGTGATTTCAATAAGTAGGGGGACGACATTCTTTGCACTTTTTTGTGCCTAAGAACTTTTGCTAAGGTATAATGATTTTATTGTTAATTAAAATTTAAATATGTCCTTTTAAATCATTTAATTAGTATATTAAATACTTCGACTAGTACTATTAAAAATACTACAAATAAAAACCACAAAAAGTTAATTAAATGTAGCTTTAATTATACATTATTTCAAGTTTTAGCGGTTATTCCTAATATAAACAGTACATTTACAAATGCCAAAAAATTTTTCTTTTTCGCTAGTTTTTACAAATTACTGGTTCTATTGTTCTGTAATACTTGTGCTTCTGTGCGTTATCCTATATATCTTATTAAAGAATAGGGCGTACAGAAACCAGTTCGACAGCAAATTTTCTGCTCAAAATGAATTTATCAAATTAGAGCGGCAAAGGATTAGCGGCGAAATACATGATGAGGTAGGTTCGGGACTTTCGGCCATTAAGTTGTATGCAGAATTATCTGCGAAAAATAAGCCGGACATTGAAGAAGTACGACAGCTAAGCGACATGATTAACGACATATCGGAGAAAATAAATGAGGTAATTTGGAGCACGAATTCAGACAATGATAGTTTGATCAACATCATTTATTATATAGAAGAACAAATTCGCAAGTTTTTTGAGCACTCGGGAATTAGATTTGAGGGAAGCCTGCCGAACGAAATTCCTGAAATCACAATAAAAAGTCAAAGCCGACGGGAGTTATATTTGCTGGCGAAAGAAATTGCACACAATGCGATAAAGCACTCTCAAGCTAGCGAGGTAAAGCTGAACATCGCCATTTCGAACGGAATTATTTTGCTCAACATTAAAGATAACGGGGTTGGGTTTGATCCTAGTGCGAAAAAAGTAAAGGGTATGGGCCTTGCAAACATTAAGCTTAGAACGCAGAAGTTAAAAGGAACGTTAAAAATCGAGAACTATAAAGGAACATCCATCCTTGTACGAATCCCAATCGACCGTAACGTATCGTAAGAGAGTGGCACAGTAGTATAACATTTAAATTGTTTTTATCTAAAAATAAATCGTAACATGAAAGTTACCGATTAAAAAACAAACTTTACTCCCTTTTTAATGTTTAATGGTATAATGTTTGCACCAAGGTGGTGCACCCTAATAAAAACATATGAAAACGTTAAAAAAATCTCTCTTTTATACCAAAGTCTTTTTAAATTTTATTGTTTTTACGTTTAACCAATCATTAAATAGTGATAAACTAGAGAAAAAATCGGGCTAGTGCCCCTTTTTTAATCGATTTGCAGTCGGTTAAAAATCGTGGTAAATGTTTCTAAATGAGCTCCTTATTCCTACTGTCAACAATCCTGTCTTGTTTATTCCGACCTGATTGCGCTCATCTCTATAGGTAGCAGCCACTTCCAATCTGAAATTGTACTTGGGGTTTAACAAATAACTTACCTGGCCTTTTAAATAATATAAGTCTGTACCTATGCCTTGTCCTATGTGACTACCATACTGTACAGATCGGGTATTGTAGCTTTTAAAAATGTCCCCGCCATAGTTCATTCCATCCGCATCGAGACCATATCGTGCATATAATGCTTCACCCTGGAGATCAAATCGTTTATAACTGTAGTTTAATATACCCAAAAATTCTCTGAAGTTTGCGCCAAGCGGATGGGCCAAAGATTGATTATAGTTTGCATAATTCGAAATCCGATCAAAATGGGCGTAAGTATAAGGTCGGGCAGTGTTAAACTCAGCCAAATAATTCAGCCCCTTGGCTTTAAAGAGGTCTGAACCTTTTACACCGAACTGAATGGCAAATTTGTTTGCCCAATAACCATTGCCGGCAAAAAATTCTTTAGCTGTAAATTCGTCAAACATAAATTGACCATACAACGTCGTTTTCTTCAATAGTTCATATTTTAGGTTGAAGCCGAGGCGCATTTTATCGGGTGAAGTTGTATTGGTGTTCTCAACTGGTCTAAGAAAGATAAAAGGATGCACATAGTTAAAATCGAATCCCCTTTTACCTTCTTGCTCGGCATCGGCCCAGGTTACAGCCTGAAAAAAGCCAACTGAAAAGCGGTTCGTCGCATTCCAATCTACATAATGGGCTGCCATCCACTTGCCCCTATCGCCCAATCTTCTTTCAGAAGCCAATTTAGGCGATCCCGGATCGAGCATGTAAGCAAAAATAGTTTGGTATTGTACACTCCCCAACGTGGCTCGAACTCTAAAGAATGAGTAATTAGACGATACATCAGAAAGCAGCATCGACCGGTAACCGTCGCCAATGAAATTTTTGTCGTAACCTAGGCCAAAGTTTAAATGCTTATTTGGAGAATACGATAATAAGGCGGTTACATAAGACCAGTCTTGCTGATCGGTTGCCAACTTACCATATCCCTGACCTGGAACGACCTGGTTTTTAACGATGTAATTGTTTACATAGTTGACAAATTTCCCCTGATTTTCGAAACCGTTTAAATAAAAAGAGAACTTCTCGCCAACGTTACCGCCCACCTGAAAGCCACGGGTGTTCATCCATGTTGTTCTGCCTTCGCCTGCAAAATCTCTTCCGACCTGCAGATCAGGAAGAAAATCGGCATATATGCGATAATCATCGTCGTTAAATTCGAGCAAGTGTTCTTGAAAAAGCTTGCGGTGTGCCCAACTTCTTGTGTTAAGGCTATCGGTTCCTGCCTTCATCAACGAATCGTAATGCATCTGCAATGCTCTATCATCGGCAAAAAAGCCTTTAATTGATGAATGGAATTTAGATTGCTGATCGTACACAGCTGGGTTCAGTTTCTGGTAAAATTGGTAATCGTAAGGAATATTAACGTTTGGCGTAGTAGTTTGCGCATTTACCTTAGAAACAAAAAAGGCCATTACGGCCATAAAAATGTATTTTCTCATATTAACTTGATCGTTGAAATTTGATCGCTATAGAATTTGATCCAATTCTTCAAACACCGAATTCTTACTTTTGAACTCGGGAACCAATTTTTTCATATTTATTACAACTTGCCTATCGTTGTTTAATTTTGCAGAATTAATAAGCGCATACAATTGCTGTTCAACATCGGCAAATACGTACTCCCTCACTTTCCCGATCATAATTTTTTCATGATGGGTTGGCATGGTGTTTTCGTTATCGTTTAGCAACTCCTCGTACAGCTTTTCACCAGGGCGCAATCCTGAATATTCTATCTTGACATCAACATTGGGCTCTAATCCTGCAAGTCTGATCATTTTTTTTGCCAGCTCCACAATTTTAACCGATTTGCCCATGTCGAATATAAAAATCTCTCCGCCCTTCCCCATACAACCGGCCTCTAAAACTAGCCTGCATGCTTCGGGGATGGTCATAAAGTAGCGTGTAATCTCTGGATGCGTAACGGTTACCGGCCCACCTTTTTCAATTTGTTGTGTAAAACGTGGGATCACAGATCCGTTTGATCCTAGAACGTTCCCAAATCGTGTGGTAATAAATTTTGTAATTGGCTTCACATTGAGCTCGTTGATGTATTGCAATCCGTTGCTGAAAATAAAACCGTCGGTACTTAATGAATTATTTAAAGATTGCACATAAATCTCTGCTATTCTTTTGGAAGCGCCCATCACATTGGTCGGGTTCACCGCTTTATCGGTTGAGATCATTACAAATTTTTGGACCCCATATTTAACAGACTTATCGGCTATGGTTTTTGTGCCCAAAACATTGGCTTTGATTGCCTCAGCAGGATTGTCTTCCATTAAAGGAACATGTTTATAGGCCGCAGCGTGGTACACATAATGTGGCTTATAAGTCTCGAAAAGTTTTTCCATGCGTTGCTCATCGCGAACATCGCCGATAAAAGCATGGAAATTTTTTGTTTTGTTGGTCTCCTCAAGTTCGAGGTAAAGCTCATGTAACGCAGTTTCAGATTGATCGCACAGGATGATCAACCCAACATCGAACTTAGAAAGCTGCCTAACAATTTCACTACCGATGGATCCTGCTGCACCGGTTATCAAAATTCGTTTCTTATTGAGCATTTGTCCGATGCCTTCTATGTCGATCTTGATGGGCTTTCTATTCAGAAGGTCTTCGATATTTAGCTTCTGAATTTGTGCTGACTGTAACTTGCCATTCGTCCACACATCTGCAGGCGGGATATTTAACACTTTGACGTCATTCTCGAGGCAAAGATCAACTACCTGGTCTTTTACATCGTCGGGAATGGTGTAAGATGCAAAAATGATTTCATCCAACTCGTGTTCACTAATGAGATAGGTTAACTGTTTGGCGTCGAGAATTTTAATCCCATCAATCGTCTTACCAATTTTTCTAGAATCGTCGTCTACAAAGGCAACAATACTTTTGTTGACGCTTCCATCATGATCAAAAGTTCTTTTTGTGGCTAAGCCTGCTTCGCCAGCACCGTAAATAATTACTTTCTTTTTATCGAGGCTGAGGTTTTTAACATATAAGAAAAAATACTTGATTAATACCCGATAGGTCATTAAGAGCAAAAAGCTGGTTAAACCATTGGTAATTAATATTGTAATAGAGATAAGTGGCGTATTGAAAAAGGTGAGCGAGATTAAATTTAAGATAAAGAAAGTTCCATTACCAATAATCACGGCTATCAATATCCTAAAGGAATCTTGCGCACTGGTATATCGAATAATACCGGTATAGGTTCTGATATGAAAAAAGACCGCAATATTTATTGCGCCAATTACAAGAAGGTTTCTGGCTAGTTCGGGAAGGTCGAAAGCATCTATATCTAAATTGTACTTAAGTAAATAAGCAAAAATGAGGGAACAAGTGCATATTGTCAAATCCAATATGAAAATGACCCAGCGTGGGACTATATTAATTTGAGTAAACAAAATGTAATAGGTAAGTTTTAGTAAAGGTACATATTAAAACAAGTTTAATACAAATCTAATTCCATAACAGCATCGTTTTCAAATACGGCTGGAATTTCGATCAGTCTTGCTACCGCAGAGCAGGCAGCGATGGTTGCGCCCATGCCAACCTTGGCTCCTCCACCGATATAAGCGTTCGGGTAAATGCTGGTAAAATCGTCGAGTACCACATCGTGATCGACCGTTACATTGGCGTTAACCACCGCATGTTTACCAATTATTGCTCCTGATTGAATTACTGAACCAGCTAAAACGACGCTTCCTTCGCCAATGACAACATCATCGGCAACTGTAGCCTTTGGATGGATAACGGTACCGAATTGATGTGCAATGTTCCTGGCAACATCCTTCCTTAATAGATTGTTCCCGATAGCAACAATCAATTTTGCGTGCGGAGCAATATTTTCACTGTAAGAAAAAACGGGAACATCGTTAATGGACGACAAAGACGTGTTATCGTCGAAATAAGCAATCACGTTGCCTCCAGTTAATTTAATTGCATCGGCAATTACTCTGGCGTGACCCCCACCTCCGTAAATTATCCAATCAGTCAATACTTTTATATTTAAGTAAGCGCTCTTTCCCCTCCATTTTAAAACGGACGATCAGAAATAGCATTGCTGAAGCGATAATCAAAAACAATGCCGATAGCAGATCAGTTCCTATAAAATAAATAATTGTGAGATTAATGATGAACTGTACACCAATATAAATCGCCACAACGAGTAGGTGGGGTAACTTTTTTTCGTTTGAAAGAAACTGATAAAAGTGACTTCTGTGTGCCTCAAAAATATTTTCTTTCCGAATGGCTCGAAAAGCAATTGTTGTTACAGTGTCTAACCCATAAAACAATAATAACAAAACGTAGCTAAAATTTTGAGTCTGTATGATCAGTTGGCCAAGGAGAAAAACAATAATAAATGCTATACTCACGCTACCAACGTCGCCAGCAAAACATTTTGCCTTTTTTCTGAAATTGAAAAAATTGAATACAAGTAACGAAAGGCCAACTACTATTAACAGCTCGGCTGAGGTAAAGGATACGATGTACTCGTTGATGTAATATAATGTAGCGATTGCTAATAAACTGTATCCTCCTGTAATACCATTTATACCATCCATGAAGTTATAGGCATTGATGGTTCCGATTACAAAAATCAAAGCAATGGGCAGCCAAAACCACGGAAGGCTAAAAAGTTCCCATTGATAAAACATGAGCAGCACGGAAAACAAATGGACAGCCAACCTTATTTTGTTATTTAATGTCAATATATCATCCAAAAAACTGATTAGACTGATTGCAAATAAGCCTAAAATAAAATAAGGATATTGAAAGCTAAAAGTGCAGAAGAATATTAATGCAGCCAACGTAAAAATAATTCCTCCACCACGAATGGTTACCGCAGTATGTGAGCTACGGTGATTGGGCTTATCTATGATGTTGAAGTGATCGGCTAGCTTGAAGTAGAGGATTTCGAGGGCGAAAAGCGAGACAAATACGATAATTATAAAAAGGATAGACATCTTGCTAAGTTAAATTGGGTTATGAGTTTTGTACGTCATTGCGAACGAAGTAAATGGCGCTTGTGGTGGCGTGAAGCAATCTGCATGATTTATTAATATAGATTTCTTCGGCTCGCTTAGTATCCAGCCTCGCTACAAGGTAGCCCCTTTGGGGCAATGACGATTTAGAATAATGTTAATATATGTTTATTCAAGACTTAAAACTCATAATTAATGTTGGCTATTGAATTCTGCTATGAGGATCTTGACAAATCTACTAATCAATTGCTATCTAAAAGAGTTAGCGGTAATTTTTAAGCCTTCCTTTGCTGATATTGGCAGATCGCTATTGATGGCCTTTTTAATTTTCGAGTTATCTACTATATAGTTCTCAGTAAGCTTATTTAGGCGTTCCGTATTCAACGGAAGCTTAATAGCATCTCCAAGTTTCGCAACAAAACGAATGAAATTCGCAGGCACCTTCCATATTTTCGCTTTTTTGCCTTCGGACTCTGAAAGAATTCTGACAACTTCATTTGTTGATAATGAATCGTCATCGGCTACGTTATAAACTCCCGATGGAACATCCTTTTCAAGTAATTCTTTAATCACATAGCACAGGTTCTCTACACTCAGAAACGACCGTTTATTTTCAAAGGCAGCTAGTGGATAAGGTATTCCTTTTTGAACGAATTTATATAGCAAGTTTAGGTTCCCTTTGTTGCCCGGTCCGTGAATCATGCACGGCCTTAAGATATAATACGACTTCCCTTCAGGTAAAGGTTGCGACTGTATATATTGTTCAGCCATTAACTTAGACTTACCATAATGTGTTTGTGGATTTGGAACGGTCTCTTCTGTTAATATCCCTTCGACGACATCAGCAGCTGCTTTTACAGAGCTGACAAAAATGAACTTCTTAGCATCTGATCGCAGAAAAGCATCATACAGTTTTTTCGTTAATTCGAAATTGACCTCGTAATACTCATCAGGGTTGGATGCTTTTTTGAGGTCGTGGGCTTTACCAGCGAGGTGGATCATGGCATCAGAATGATCAAAGTCAATGTTCTTAAATAAATCGATACGGCTTAAGGGCTTCGTATTTTCATCATACCGAGGTAGATAGGTCAGTAGGTTTTTACCCACAAAACCAGAGGCGCCTGTTACAAAAATCATATGTAGAATGAGATAGAAATATTTAATACATTTAAATGAGATAGCCAAATTTTTGTCAGCTACACCAACGTGAGAAATTACGAAAATTAGCAGCTTTAACGTTAATCATACATTCATACTTTATTATAACAAATACTGGCGCATAAATATCATTTTATTAAAGGGCTGCTCAAATCAGCGGCTTATTATCGATGTTAGTCCATACAATGATTGCATTCTCATTAATTTTAATTTTAGCCTAGAAGATGTTTTAGATATTAATCCTCTACCGTATCCTTCACAATCCATTGGATTAATTTTCCACTCCCCCAACATATTTTGCCTATTTTCGAATAAAAGCTATTGTTATTTTACACTTTCACTTGAATACAATTTTAAATAATTCTCAGCCAATTTACTTCTTGAAAACATTTCGACTCTGCGAACGGCATTTGCAGAATATTTTTCAAATAATTGAGGTTGACTAATTAGATTTTCGATTGCTAACCTAAGTTCATTTGAATCGGCTGGGTTTACCGTTTCACCTGTAATGCCAGCCAACGACACATACGGTACGCCCGATTTTAGATTTGTATTAATCACTGGTAGGGCGTTTGCCATTGCCTCTAGTTGTACAACCCCAAAAGCTTCGGCCTCGTTTATCGATGGCAAAACGAAGATATCCGAATCTAAATAACACTTACCTAAATCTTCGTTAGACAAATTACTTTTAAATTCCACTTTGCTTTCAATATTTAGTATTTCGACCTGTTTTGCTAAACTAGTCGCGTTTTCACCATCGCCAACTATTGTTAGATTAACATTGAGTTCTTTAACCGCATCTATTAAATACTTGATCCCCTTATATTCTCTTAACTTACCTACAAAAAGCAATTTTATATTCCTATTGAAAGGATACTTTTTAGGTAGTACATTCAAGCTTAGTGCTGGATCGAAGCTCAGTGGAATTACCGTTACTTTGTCTTTATACTGTAGGAGCAAGTCGGAGTTTTCCAATAATTGCGGAGAGGTAACAACTATGTGCTGTGCTATATCTAATAATCGTTTAATTATTGGGTCATAAAATTTTCCGATCCAGCTCCATCTCGATGATTTAATGTTAGCATGCCATGTAATAATCAACTTCCGCTGCCTAAGCAGCTCTATATTTCTGATCAATGCCAATTCCATATTTGGAAAAGGATAGTGATGGTGAATAATCTCATTGTCAGCGATTAGCTTTGTCAAGCTTCGGTATTTAATATTGAGTGGTTGGCTCTTAAAAATAAAAGGTGTACGTTCCTTTATCAACGTAATATTGTTGACGCTATCAATATTCCTGTTGAGTAGCCGAGTATGATTATTCGAATATACAGTAAATTTTACGTCCTTATGCTTGGTCGAGATCGAACTTACAATGTCCTTTACCACGGATTCCATTCCACCTTTTGATGGCTCATAGTATTTTACTGTTTGAAGAATCTTCATTAAATTGTCTCAAGAATTTTAATATGTGAATTAATCGCCTTCTGCCAGCTGAAATTCTTTAAATGCATGGGATAGCCACCGGTAAGATCTTTTAGTTGGCCATCAAAAAACAGCCTCAACTTTCTCAGCAGATCGTTAACATCAGTTGGATCGAAATAATGAACCAATTCTCCCCCTACTTCCGGTATTGATGCAGCATTGGACGCTATGATAGGTATATTTGCCTCCATAGCTTCTAAAATTGGTAGCCCAAAACCTTCATATAATGAAGGAAATAAAAAGAGGGTTGCATTTTTATAGTATTCCGCCAGTCGATCATCGTCGACAATACCAGTAAATTTAATTTTCGCTCCCAATTCTTTAATGAGATCACCGAATGAAGTATCATTCGTTATGAATCCATCTCTTTTGCCTACAATTACGAAAGATAGTTCCTCCTGGCTCAATCTTTGAAAAGCCTCTAATGCGAGCCTCAAATTCTTGTGAGGTTTTACATTTCCTACATAAAGAATATAGTTTGTAGCTAACCCAGATCTCACCGTTGATATCTGTACTTCTTTTGGTGCAAGTGGTATAACCTCGATTTTAGCAGTCGGCACATTTGTGAGTCTACAGATTTCCCTTTTTGAAAATTCAGACACAGTTACAAGTTTAGGATAGATTGCCAGTCTTTTCATAAATATTTTTACCATCATAATCAGTACAGGTGAAAATTTCTCTGCATTCGCTAAGTGGTAAACATCATGAATAGTTGCGAGTCTGGACACGGCTTTTATAGGCAACAAAGGAACATTCCAATTAGGAGACCAAAATATGTCGCATTTTGGAATGGCAAAAGGCAACTCTAACTGTTCCGCAATTGACAAGATTTTTGCCTTCATTAGTTTAACAGTTACTTTATCAGCCCATTCGTAATTAGCCAACTCTGAATATCCTAAACAATGAACGGTGAATTTTTTAGACTTAATAATGCCGGGAATGATATGTTGTAAATAAGTGCCGATACCAGACATAGAAATCATTCTACAATCGATAACAATTATCTTCTGCTGCTGCTTCAACTGATTATTTTAATTTGAAGTTTTCGACATCATTAATCCATGCATCTAGCGTATCTAGCTCACGCTGTTCTACAATACCATTGTTCAGTAAACTCTGGTAGGCTAACCTCAAATTTTCATTTATTGATCTATCAGATGATATCGCACTTTTGACCAATTCAATCACCGTTTCCGTATATTCGAACATCGGCACCTCCGACATAAAATCCTTAAGATAGTCATGGGGATTTCGCTTTTGTATTACTGTAGCCTCAGTAAAGCCTAAATGATATCCATATAACCACATAATTGGTTGTGCCACTAACCCACGCAATATATCTGTAAACCTAAAAGTTACATATGTAGGTAGGTAAAGTAAAGAAAACAATTCTTGTCTATACATTGTGTTTTGCGAGTTGTAGGGGCAAAGGGTTCCCTTTGACAAAACAACAGGTTTTCGCTTGTTAAAATAGCAGGGCTCATCACTTGTAAGACGATAGATTGCATCTACATCTGGATCCTCATCTGCCAACCCTTGCCACACACCAACATTACTCTTTTTTTCATTAACAGCTTCTTCAAGTGAGTATTTTGTGGTAATAAGTTTCAAAGGAAGCCCACGAGGCCAAATCTTTTGTTCTGTGAAAAGTTGATATATATTGATGAAGCCCAGATTTTCGTTTAAGTGATCTTGCGACGCCTCTAGGTCTGGAAAATGCCAGCTATCGTAGGGGATGTTGTCGTCATCAGTATCGATAATACGATTTGCTTTGTTCTTAATGGCATGTAAATAACCAATCATCTTTCTACAATAGTGATTATAAGGCAGTATCTTAGCAAGTGAGAATCCGGAGTTCTCTTGATCTGCGATTGATAGATAATTTACATTAGGATAGTTCCAGCCCTCAGGTGTTTTTTTGTCTCCAACTACTGTAAGCTGGAAATCCTCTAGCGCTGAAAATTTTTCGATTGCCTCAGTTGGAGGAAATATACTAGTTATTACGATGTGTGTTTTCATTTTCTATTATGATTTTTTGTAGTTGGCAAACTCGTTCCGACGTATAGTGCTTTGACAGATATGTTTCATACTTATGTTTGGGAAATTCCAGCTCATTCAGATATACGTCCATGGTCTCTGAAAATACTTCATAGGTTAGTGCATTAACTGTCATATTTTCTAATTCATAAAATTCCGTATCATCATTTTTCTGATAACGAGAAACGACTCTACATCCTGCGCTTAGCAACTCAAGAAACCTAGGTGTTACCGGATTAGCACCCCCTGTTCTGACTTCTCCTCCATCGATGCCAGGTGTAGAATAAAATCCAATTTTACATTGGGTTAGCAGTTTGAAATAATCACTACGACTATTAAAATTCCCTAAAAATCCGTCCTTAGTCGAGTAGAAATTTATTTTACCATCTTCTATTTGTCTATACACAATATTCAATTCAGGATGTTGTTCTTTATATATATCTAAAAAAGATTGCAAAACTAAATTTTCTCTTCCAGCTAATATTAAATCGAAACGCTTATTCGACATAAAATTATCACTGTTATTGTAACGATCTGATATACTCAAAGGGAGGTGATAGATTTCTAGAGGACATTTCTTCTTTTTTAAATAATTATATGCTTCCAAGCTGGAAATACATACAAATTTGCAATTTTGATAATTTTCATAAAAAGCATCCAGATCCTCCGTAAGCCAGAAATCAATAATTATTGGTATAACATTGCAGGATGTAATATAAGAGAAAGTTGGTCTTGGAAATAAGTCGAAGGCTATCGCCTTTGTTTCTCTTTGCGTGATCAAATCTACGTTTCGAATTAAACGGTTAACATATTTCTTTTTTATGAAATATCTAGACAATTTGTTATCAAAAAATATCTTCTTAAAGGCATTAACCATTTTAAGATTCATAGCCTCTATAAAATCGTCTTCCCACTCATAAACTATTTGCCAACTCGGCATTTTCATAAATTTACGATTCGATAGTATTCGCTGTATGACCATTTATTTTCTTTTCATGATGAACAATGTTTAACATTAATGCAATATTTACCCAGATAAATAAATTATATTCGGGTGCAATCGATAATAGCATTCCCAGTGTAGCGAGCGTTCCTATGAAGCCGACCTTATAGGTACCCACAAAATACTTGTCTTTAAATCCCCGGCACTTAGTTGTGATTTTTTGGTAGAACTTAAATATTGCAAACAAAAAAAAGGTTAAAAAAGGGATATATCCAAAAAGGCCAAGTTCCGCCAGGATTTTACCATGAGCACTTTGAGGAAGCATGTCGTAAGTTATTACCCCCGTTTCATTTCCATTTTCAAACGCCCACATGTAAAAGTAAGAATTACCTCCTCCGACACCAAATATTGGATTAGCTTTAAAGACTTTTAATCCGATATAATTCGTATAGCTTCTTATAGCTCCAGAGTCATTAAAAGTTACATAATCTCTTTTTGAAAAAAAATTTTCTACTTTTTGTATAAAAATGTACTCTACTAAGTCCCCAATCTCGAAATAGGCTACTACTGATCCAAATGCAAAGGCCGCTAGTAAGATGAGTAAGGCAATGTTAAACCTACTCTTCCATCCGTTTAAGAAAAAGTAAAACACAAACATTGCAAGAGCGATCGCAATAAGCGACGTCGATTGTGTTAAAATAAGCAAAATCAACGTGCAAAAGAGCAAAATGTTCTGTAAATATTTAGTTTTAAACAGATCCGGTATGAAAATTAAATATAATAGTAGCCACATTACCATTAAGACATAGCTGCCGGGCTCAGCAGAAAATCCCGCAGGTCGGTGTACACTCAAGGGCGTGGAGTTCCTATAATCTAAAAATCCTGGCACAAGATCTGGCAAACCTTTTGGAACCAAAAAATATCCATAAAATGAATATGCAGAAATTAATGACCCAGATATAACGAAGTATTTCACAAGCTTTTTATGCTTTTGAAAAACTATTTTTGACCCAATTATGTAATTGATAACTATCCAATTCAATAAATAGTATAAATAAATTAGAACTGGCGCAATCCAAATGTTAAATCTAAACTTGGACGCTGCCTCTGGAAAATGGTTGCTGTAATTCAATTTAATGGGATTAAAAAAATTGAGCAGGTTTCCAGGTATGGGAGCTATTACAAAACATATAAACAGCAACAAAGAATACTTACTATAGATAGTTTTTGTATCTGTAAGCATAAATATACCCAATAAAATCAATCCTAAAAACTCATAAATTTTAAAGCTTCCTCCAATATTAATAACAAGAACCTGTTGATAGAATATAAATATAAATATTAATGCAATTACCTTGTAAATAATATCCGTAGTGTTAATTGAATCTAATCGGCCTATCATAACAACGGATTATTTAATACTAATGCTCTAACAATCGGCAGTATATGACTGAATTGGCCACGCAATATCCTATTTACCAACACAAGCAATATTGATGCATATACACTCAATAGATAGTTGGGCGCATATTTTTTTGTTATTTTAAGCCTATTGACCACAAAACACTTATCTGCTAGAAGAGAAATATTATTTGCTGTCTTAGAGATACTAGCTCCTTCTTTATGATAAATATATGCACTTGGAATCAAATCTATTTGCCACCCCTTATTTTTGCCTCTAAATGCCCAGTCTATTTCTTCGTAATAAAGAAAATATTCCTCATTCATAAAACCGACATCATTCACAAATGCCTTGCTAACTATCATAGATGCTCCGATTATATAATCAGCCTCCCGGATGAACTTCTCATAGCTATAGTTATAGTCTGCCTGCCTACCGCCAAGGTGCTTCGATGTTGCTGTCCAGAAATTGTACTGGCCCGCCACCCCTTGTAACATTCCCTTTTCATGCGCATAATAAAGTTTCGTACCATATATGCCAGTGTTAGCTCTTGATTGCGCGATACCTTCCTTTATAGTTCGTATAGTTGAAGGGGGTACCAATGTGTCATTATTTAACAACCAGATCCATTTAACTGACTGAACTCTAGATAGATATTTTATGCAAATATTATTAGCAGCAGCAAAGCCATGGTTTTTAACATCTTTTACAATTACAATGCGAGTTTCAATTTCATCATTAATTAATTCAAAGTCATATTTCGAGAATATTTTGTAAAGTGTTTCTCCAAAAACTGAGTTGTGATAGTTCGTCTTTCTGCTGTTTACCTCTTGTAACCAATGAACTATTCGATCAATAGATTCTCCTGATGGAGAATTATCAACAATAAAAATTTGATATAATTTATCTGTCGATTCCAGAATTGAATCGATACAAGCTATTGTATCATTATCTCCGTTGAAATTGACTATTACAATACGCAATATCAGCTTATCATCCACTCCAGTCTCTCCTATATTATTAACTTGTGTAGCTTGAATGTCTGGTTAACTTCAATAATAGAGTTTGCAATTTGCATATTATTGATGCTTTTTATTTTTCTGATACTTCCATCTAGTTCGTTAATTTTTAGATAGTCATAGCCCAAAGCGTTATAATCTCCAATCTCAGGGGAAATAACAATCGGAACCAGTCCAAACGTTAAATATTCAAGCATTTTAGTTGGATTGGCTACCCTGTTTACAATGATATCGTCTCTTAAAATAAATCCGTAATGGCTGATTGCATAGTAATCACTAAGTTCACTGGGTGATACAGATGCTAAGCATATGGATTCGGAAAGATTGTATTTGGCTATTAGGGACTGAAATTTTTCCATTTCCCCTGTCAGCACTATTATCTTTATTGATGAATTTATAATTTTAGAGAGTTTGGCGAGCATCATGTCTATGTTCTGCCACTTTTGTAGATTTCCGCTATAAATTAACACACACGATCTCTCATCTATTCCATATTTAGCTCTTAATTTATCACAAACCTCTGCATTAGTTTCTTTCAGGTTGGAGTTATGTATATAAAATATGTGATCATGCCAATCAATATCTCCTTTTTTGTATTTATTTGCAAAATGGGCAGCCATCTTATTTGAAACACTTATGCAGTGATTAACCCTTTTAAATATTTGTGCTTCTAAAAAGCTGAGATAGCTTCCCATAAGCTTCTTATTTTCGAAGTAGAATTCTTCTGGAACAACTCCATGCGCATCCAAAATTAAATTTTTGTTCGTCTTCGATATTAATAAAAGTGCATATGGTATCAATTTAAATGCATATAAGGAATGGGCGTAAATATTTTCTGCTCCTTTTATCAATCTCAAAATATCAAAGAAATGCAAAATTGGATTCAGATGTATTTCCGTAACCAGATCGCTATGTCGCGATTTAATTCGATGTTTATGTCTAATAGATATGTTAACGTATTTTCTGGGAAAACTCGCCAACAACTTATCAATAGCACTTACTCGTATTTGCATCCCATCTTTAATATTATTCTCTCTGGGGTAAGGCGCAATTATGATAAGTTTTTCAGCCATAGTTCTTTATTGCTTTTAGAATTTGGTTAGCAGCTGTACCATCTCCATAAGGGTTATTAGCTTCGCTCATTGCCTTAAAAATAGCAGAATCATCTAACAACAAAGTCACTTCTTTTACAATTTTCTCTTTGCTAGTGCCAACTAATTTTGCGGTGCCCGCCTCCACAGCTTCAGGACGCTCTGTATTTTCTCTCATCACCAGTACCGGTTTGCCAAGACTCGGTGCCTCCTCCTGAATACCACCGCTGTCCGTAAGTATTATATGACTTTTAGACATTAACCATACGAAGCTGGGATAACTTAAAGGCTCAATTAAATTAACATTATCACAGCCACTCAAGATATTATAAACTGGAGTTTGCACATTGGGATTTAAGTGCACAGGGTATATTAGCTGTACATCATCCCTCTTGGAAATTTCCTTGATTGCATTACATATTTCAATAAACCCTTGTCCGAAATTTTCTCTTCTATGACCGGTTACTAAAATAATTTTCTTATCACCCACAATATCTTTGAGCTCTCGAATTTGGCGGTTTTCATAGCTTTTAAGTTTTTCTACAGCCCAATTTAGACCATCAATAACGGTATTTCCAACAACGATGATCTTAGCTTCGGAAACCCCCTCTCGCATTAGATTTTGTTTTGATTTCAATGTTGGGGCAAAGTGTAAATCTGCCAGTCTACCTGTGATCTGCCTATTCATTTCTTCCGGAAAAGGGGACCATTTATCGAAAGTTCTTAAACCAGCTTCTACATGACATACACGTGATTGATTATAGAATGCACCCATCGCTGCGGCAGTTGACGTCGTAGTATCCCCATGCACAAAAACGTAGTCAGGTTGAAAATCCTCAAACACAGTCTTTAATCCTGTCAATACGTCTGCAGTAAGTTGATAAAGATTCTGAGAAGGCTTCATTAAATTCAAATCGTAATCAGGTATTATTTCGAAAAAATCAATAACCTGATCAAGCATCTCTCTATGCTGGGCGGTTACGCACACTTTGGTCACGAAATTATCGGCAGACTGCAAAAAAGCCTTTACCAAAGGTGCCATCTTTATGGCCTCAGGCCTAGTTCCGAATACGATTAAAATTTTTTGCATAGAAATATTATATATGATTTAACGACCGAAAGCAAATTTAACTTTCCGAACTGAGAAAAACTGGATTTTTTTAACCTGCTAATTGTCAAATCCGTTTTCTCTAAGGCATCCATTAAACTTGAGCCAACAGCGTCCATACTGTGATAAGTGGAAACATATGTATGACATCTCGTAGCGTGAATATCATGTCTTAAACTAACCTCATTCATCAATTGATCAAACAAATGCCGATCTGATTGTTCAGGGGTATATTCATCTGCCAATGAGAAATCAATAGTTTCATAGAGCCATCTAAATCGGTTTGAGTCTGGAATTTCAGAATACGACATATCAACCAGAACTGTTGGAATTGCGAGTGCTCCGCCTTCAAGCGCTGAAGTCCCCATAGCAAAAAGCACGTCTGTGTCGTTTGTTAGCACCTCATAAAGTTCTGTTGAAATCAAGCTACCATGTCTGACAATATTTAAGTTAGGATAGCTTTCCATCAACAGAAGATTTGCGGCTTCACCTTCTCCAATAATGTTTACATAAACACTTCTTGAGGACGTAGATGCGAAAGTATTTGCGTGGTTCAATACATTTAATAATGCGAAAATCTTATCCTCTGATAATCGCCCAAGCCAAGTTATCCTAATGTTTGCACTGGTTCTGTAAGCATTACTCTTCTCAGCAATACGAACTGGAATAGGCAAATAGCTCGGTTCGCCGGAAAATTGGAAGATGTTTCGCTGAATCGAATAGTTTGGCCCATCCATAAACTTAATTCCCCCCAAAGCAATGAACTCATTTAAATCCTCCGTAAAAATAATTTTATTTAGTTTACCATTTAGATAATGTTTCATTACATTGTTCAAAGCAAACGGATGGATAGACCAAAATAGGACCTTGAAATCACCTTCGCATTTATCGAACTTTAATAAATCAATTATTGAGGACAGCGGAGTTACAACTAGCGTATTTGCCGGAATATAATGCCTTTTAAATCTAAAAAAATCGATGAAAGAAATTTTATGATTGTTTCTCAGAGTTTTCCTTGCGAAACCGTCTTCAAAATCCACATAATAGATCCTTACATTAAACCTTTGGCAAATGTTTTCAGCCAATCTTATAAATAAAAATTCTGCTCCGCCAACAATTGTACTTGGATAGAAGAATGTAATTGACTCTATTTTACCCATTCTTCAAGAATAACAATTTTCTGAAAATAATTATCATCACCATTAAGTATACAGCATAGTTCGCAGCAAATGCATAAGTAACACCAATCAATCCATATCGACTGATAAAGATATAACTCAGAATTAAATATAGAGCACTGAAAATAACTTCTGAAATTACATAAGCCTTTGTCATGGCTTTTGCGAGCATTACGTAAGCTAAAAGCCAAGCTGTAATTTTCAAGAAATCGCCAACTAACTGCCAAAGAAATAAGACTTCCATTTGCATAAATTCCTTTGTGTATAACAATTCTATAATGAAAAATCGCAATATGTATACTGTAATACATCCAATAGCAACGACTGGCAAAATCATTTTAAATCCATTTAAAATTTCAGCATGTATATCTCGTTCTTTCTTTAAAGAAGATAATTTTGGAAGGTAGTAAGTTGCCAACGAGGTCGTAATTATCATTAAATACGCATCCGAAATCCTAACCACACTCTGCCAATAGCCAGCCTGATCTATATCAAACTTATTTATGAGCATATTCCGTAAGATGATTTGAGATGTGGGCACAGTAACTGCAGTCACAAATGCCATTAAGCTAAAATGGCTTAATTTAAGTGCAGCAATTCTGTTAAACTTGGCTCGAAATATAGCCCAACTGAACCACTCATTCCTTGAAACCAGAAGCAAAGTGATAAAAAACACCAGGGTCTGGGCCAAAACAAGAGAGTATAAGGCACCAACTATCTTGTATTTATGCACTAAAACGACTGTAAATACTAGCCCTATTACACTTCCTACCGCATTTACAATTGTAAAGTCTTTAATATGCCCCTTGCCATTTAGAATGGAAATTAATAGTGAGTTAAGTGAGTAAAAAATAATTGTAACTCCAAGTACGCGCACGACATTTACGAACATTGTGTTTGTGAAAATTAACTTGGATATGAGAGGTGCGCTAACGATCAGAAAAAAACCAACAAGTATCGAACATCCCATGGATATCTTGAGAGCAGTGCTTAATAGCGTTCTTAGTTTTCGATCGTTTTGGTCATACTCAGCGGTATATTTTACCACACCATTATTTATTGCTCCATTAGCAAAAGTTAGTACTACACTCAAAAAATTACTGAAAGCGCCAATTAAAGCAACGCCAGCCGGGCCAGTAATAACTGCAACAACCTTGACCGAAACGAAACCTGCAGCCAGCCTTAAAAATGTTATAATTGCAGATAAAAAAGACGTCTTTAGTAATTTCAAAACTTAGCTAGTTGTAGGAGTTAACAGCCTGAATAACGGAGCTTACCTCATCTAGCGTCATTACTTCAGAAATAGGTAAACTAAGCACTTCCGCGTGTATTTTCTCGGAAATTGGAAATGATAGCCCGCTCAATTCTACGTATGCATCTTGCCTGTGAGGAGGAATCGGATAATGAATTAAAGTTTGAACACCGCAATCAGCTAAATGTTTTTGCAATTTCTCCCTTTCATCTGTTCTGATAACAAAAAGGTGCCAGACATGTGCTTCGGTATTTTGAACATGGGGAAGTGCAATTTTTTGATTCCTTATTTCGTGCAAATATCTTTGAGCTATTATACGTCTTTTCTGGATTATTACATCTAAATGTTGCAATTTGACAGATAAGAAAGCTGCGTTCATTTCATCTAGCCGACTATTCATCCCTTTATAAATATTCTGATACTTTATATGGGAACCATAATTTCTAAGTGCAATTAGCGTTTTGTATAACTCTTCATTACTTGTCGTGATGGCTCCACCGTCGGCTAGCGCACCTAGGTTCTTTCCAGGATAAAAACTATGCCCTCCAGCATCTGCAAGATTACCAGCTTTTAAACCATTTTTGTAGATCCCACCGTGAGCCTGTGCGCAATCTTCAATGACTTTTAGACTATACTTGCTTGCGATTGAATTAATACGCTCCATATCACATAGCTGTCCATATAGATGCACCGGAAGTATAGCCACAGTTCTTTCGTTGACGTGCGCCTCTATTAGGTCTGGATCGATGTTATATGATTCTAGCTCTGGCTCGACTAAAATCGGTACTAAACCATTAGCTGATATGGCTAAAATGCTGGCTATATAGGTGTTAGAAGGAACAAGAATTTCATCCCCCTCTTTAAATACACCTAATTCCTTGTAGCCGCGAATAATTAAAATCAGCGCATCTAACCCATTGGCCACGCCAATAGTGTATTTAGAACCAACATATTGAGAATATTGTTTTTCAAATCGCTGTAGCTGTTCTCCCAGTAAGTACCATCCACTATCAATAACTTTTGACGCTACTTGCTTGAGTTCCTGAGTGTATTGAGCGTTGACCTTCTGTAAATCTAAAAATTTAATCATTTTTTCACTGGTTTAAATCCTTCTAAACAATATTCCTCACCTGTTTTTCTATCAATTAAATCTAAACTTAACAAACATGAGTCTTCAGTAATATAACCTTGATGTAATGCTGGATTACCATACCAAACGGTGTATGGCAATGTATTCTTTGTAAGAACACTACCGGCCCCAATTAATGTTTTAGTACCTATTTCAATACCACACAAAATTGTAGAATTTGCGCCTATTGAAACAGATTCATTAATTACAGTTTTTTCATTTTTGTACTCCTTATTTTTTGAAATAGGTATTCTGTCATTCGTGAAGGTAACGTTTGGACCAATCATTACCTTATTACCAATAGTAACACCATCCCAGACCTGAACTCCTGGTTTTATTGTAACATCATCCCCAATTAAAACATCATTTTCAATAAATACATTACAATTGATATTGCAATTATTCCCAATTTTTGCTCCTTTTAGTATGACGCAGTATTGCCATATAGATGTACCATTGCCGATTGTTTCAGATTGTACGTCTGCTAGAATATGTATTTTAGCTTTCATTCTTATAATCAATAAATTTCTGATAATCTCGAATATAGTCTGTTTCATCATATGGTAAAGATGCCAGCACAAGCAGAACGGCCCCTGATGAAAAATTCAACAAATCTCTCCATATGCCAGGAGTTACTAGCAAACCAAAATTCGGTCTATTCAACGTCATAATTTTTTTGTTTTTACCATCATCTAATAATACATCAAAACTTCCACTTGCAGCTACGATAAGTTGTTGCAGTTCATAATGCGCATGTCCTCCGCGAACCTCACCTCCAGGCACATCGTATAAATAATAAACTCGTTTAATTGCGAAAGGTATATCGGAAAGGCCGGAAACAGGAGTGATATTACCCGCTCTATTATGAATCTTTTTCAATTCGATAACATTACAATTATATATACTTACCATTATTTTTGAATTTATCTAAATCTCGCTCGTAATCAGCTTCATCAAATTCTGTCGAGGCAGCAATAAATGCTAAAGAATTGGTGGAGAAATTCTCCATGTGTCGCCATATGCCGTTAGGCACATATAAGCCAAAATATGATCGATTTAAGGAAACCCTTTTCACTTCGTAACCATCAGTGAGAATGACATCAAAACTTCCAGACAACGCAATAATTAATTCCTCGTTAATTCTGTAGCTATGCCCCCCACGCGATTCCCCTCCGGGAACATCATAAATCCAATAAGTTCGTTTAATCTCGAAAGGGACATGTTTGTATTCCTCAAGAAAAGACAGATTTCCTCTGTCATCCAAAATCTTGGGCAATTTTACTATCTTTATTTCGTCAATTTTTTTTATCATCACCCTAAGTTTATTAAAGCCTTCCTAATTGCTAAAATTAAGATGCACACAAATCCAAATAAAACGCAGCCGATAACTGCCCCCTTACTTTTTCCAAAAATTTCTTTTTTGACTGGATAAATTGGTTGGTCAATTACTTGAATAAGTGGCGTTTCTTTCAACAAACTCATCTTAGTCACTTCTAAATTCTGGATCAAAGAACTGAGAATAGATTTATTTGTTTCCGCAGAAAACTGTGCTCGCTGTGCAGGAACCACTCTCTGAGTTTGTCTGGTAGGGTTGAGGTTGGGAGTAGCATCTCCAATTGCTGCTACGTCGTAAATTGCACCGTTCATTACCTTTCTAACAGAGTCAGCCTTCGCCTCAAGAATTTCAATATTATCCAATGACTTTTTGATTTTCGTCTGTAAATAAAAGTCATTGACATTTTTTACTAACTCGTCATTAAAAACTTTGGCAAAGACTTCGTCCTTAGCTTTAACATCCACCTTGATGATGCTAAGCTTTTTGTCAGGTTTGGTCACTGTCAAATAATTCGCTATGATGTCTTCTACCGCCTTACCCAATATGCTGTCACGCAACCTTGATTTCGAGATAAATAATGAATCTTCAGCCTCAAACTTTAAATTCATTAACTCCGGTTGTTTTGACCAACCCTCTTTTAACTTGTTGACTTGAATATATCGGTTGAACAGTAACTCGTTGGAATTACTTTTTATTGGAGTCAATAATGTCTTTTGGATCATTTTACGTGATTTGTACAACTCCAGTATATTGTCTCCTTGAAAAATACCGCCGCTTCCTCCATTTAAATCTATTCCCACCATCGAGGCTAATCCAGCATATTGACCGAGCCCTCCCCCTGAACCCTCATTACTCTCCAATACAAAAGTCGTAGTGGCGATAAAAACTGGTTTTTGAAAATAAGCATACACGAATCCTAAAATACCTCCTATCAGTCCAAAGGTAAAAATCAATAGCCAGCGAGATAGCAAATACCGCCACCATTCTTGAATTTTAAGAAGGAGTTCCTTCAATGTAATTTCATCTTTTTGATTATATTGTTGACTTTCTGTTGTCATTTTTACTAGTATCGAGTATTTAGTATCTCCCAACGGGATGCCTTTGGCAAAGTATCGAGACACTTAACTTTAATTATTTTATTAGTCCTTCGACTACGCTCAGGATGACATTTTATAACCACCCTCCCAAAGGGATGCCTTTGGCACAACTCCTCCTTGTAAATAATGAGAGGAGTTGATTTATCTTAGTAAACTTACAATTATTGCACCTAATGAAGCAACTGCTGTTCCAATTCCTATCCAGCTTTGAGCGGTCATCCGCTCTCTTTCTGCCCGCTTAGGCACTAAAATTTCTGCGCCGGGTTTTACCACCGGGTAATTGTTAAAAAATAAAAATTTACTTACCGCTGCAGCCGATCCGTTTGCATACTTAATATAGGTTCCGTTTTTACGAGCATTGTCTGTATAACCTCCAGCACCACTAATATACTGCTTCAAGCTTTTTCCCGGAAGGTAAACGATACTGTTCGGATTTAACACTTCTCCAGTAACTTTCACCGTTTGTAAAGTTCTCGGAATACGGATTACATCACCATCTTCTACAATCAAATCAAATTTAGAGAGCGTATCCTTTAATATCGCCACTAGGTTTATACCCACGAGATCACTTTCAATCAGCTTTTGTTCTACCTCTGCCTTAACAGTGTCTTTTACGCCTACTTCCTGAGCTCGTTTTAAGTTTAAGTATTTCTTATCTTCCTCTTCTTTATTGTTGATGGCATTTTTGTCTTCAGGATTTACCTTCTCTGCCCCAGCCCTTTTTAAAGATGCTCCATCTGGATATGCCGAAGGGGTAAGTCCCCCCGCTCTTTTAATCAACTGAGAAATTCTTTCGTCTTTTTGGCTGATGGTATAGGTACCCGGATACAATACTTCTCCCTCTAGCTTAACCTGCTTCTGAACGGTATAACCCTCAGCATTTCGAACAGCCACGATATCGAAAGGCTGTAGAATGAAGGCATTATCACTTAAATTTAAATTGCGATCTACATTCACGACAAACACTTCGGCCGTGCGAGCAGATGCAGACCTTGCATCACTGTTTTTTACCCTGCGTGAAATTTCGATTCGGTTAGGTGTTGCACCTTCTTTGAAGCCTCCCGCCAATTGAATCATTGACTCTAAGGTCATATTATCGGCATAATCAAAGGTGCCTGGCGCTCTCACTTCTCCCTGAATAGTCACTTTATATTCATCTCTCAAATCGAATAAAGACGAAATGGTCACCTTATCTTCGCGTTGTAAAGGGATATCTGCTTGTGTGCCGGCAATTACCTTTGCCACATCAAATGAAATTAAAGACTGGGTGTTATCTGGATTTAACCTGTTGATATAACCACGGTTCAAAAATGCGTCTTCAGTTAAACCATCAGATTTATTAATCAAACCTCTAAGTGTTAAGCCTTTGTCTAGTTCATAAACACCTGGTCTAAACACCGCCCCAATAATTTCAACACGATTTGCAAAACGATCTAATATTGCTTCAACCACATATTTGTCGCCGTTTTTTGGAGAGTAGGTGGTAAATTCCGATGAAGATATATCGGCAATCTTACGGTCGATAGCGGTATTTTGAAAAGCCTTAATTTTTGCGGTATAAGCTTGCGTGGTAAACCCACCTGCAAAATTAATCACATCTTGTAAGCTTTCGTTCTTCGCTACCTCAAATAAGGCAGAACGCTTTACCTCGCCAGTAATCTCTACCCGCTTTTCATAAACAGGCACGTTGATTACATCCTGATCTTGTAGGCGAATATTACCCTGCTGAATCCCTTTTAATAAAAAGTCGTAAACGTCGATGTTTGCTACAACCTTATTGTTCCTGATTAATTGAATATTTCGGAAAGACCCATTTTGGGCGGGGCCTCCTGAGGCATATAACGCATTGTAAACTGTAGATAAAGATGATAAAGTATAGGTTCCGGGTTTAACAACCTGCCCGGTCATGATGATTTTTATACTCCTGATATTCCCTAAATTCACGGCAACAGTGGTTCGGCCCGATCTCAAAGAAGGATAAGTTGAAGACAAAGCCGACCTGATTTTTGAAGTGGCTTGCTCGATTGTTAAACCGGCTACAGAAATTCGACCGACATATTGAAGTAAAATAACGCCATCAGGGCTAACTTGCAAGTTATAACTGGCTTCGTTGTCACCGTTTAAATCAATTAGCAAACGATCGTCTGGACCGATTACATAACCTTTTGGTGTAGCTATTCGAAGGTTTGGCTCAAAGGTAATGCTGCCATTCCGAAAAAGTTCAGCACCAAAAATCTTTGGCCCTATTTCTTCATCTGCTTCTTTTTTCTCGTTGTCAATTTCACCCCCATCTGTACTTTCACTTATTTCTCTTCCCGTAGAAACCGGCTTCGAGTCGCTCTGAACCGCCGAAGTTGTTCCTTGCTTCCTTACCTTTTCAACCCTTAATTTCAATTTTTGAATTTCATCGGCTTTCATCCCTTGAGCAGCTGCCATTTGCTCCATTTGCGCTTCAGAATAGCCGATAGATTCGGCCTTTTTAATCATCTGCAAGATTTGTGCATCCGAAAGCTCATCTACCTTAACATTGGCATAGTTCTGGGCTTTCGCCGCAGTAATTGTAAAAAATACAAAAAATATAAGGGAGACTAATAGTTTAAATGTTTGCTTCATAAGATGCTCACTGCTCAGTTTATTCGAAATAGTTTAATGTTTTAAATCCACCTAATTTTAAATGCTCGTCTTTTTTCATTAACTGCAGATCAGAAAAAACCATATCCTTAACCAATGCAGGAAGATCATATTTTGGAGTCCAGCCAAGTTGTGTTTTTGATTTGGTCGGATCGCCTAATAGAAGATCAACCTCAGTAGGCCTGAAATATTTTGCATCAACCTTCACAACTGTTTGTCCGAGTTTTAAGGCAGTGGTTTTTATGCCCAAACTGTCAGCAATCTGTTCATCTACATTAATGATCACGCCTTTCTCGTGTTCGTCTTTGCCGCTAAACTCAATTTCTATGCCAAGTTCTGCAAAACTCATCCGCACAAAATCTCTAACGGTGGTTGTAATTCCTGTAGCAATAACGAAATCTTCAGGCTTTTCTTGTTGAAGAATCAACCACATCGCCTCAATATAATCTTTTGCATGCCCCCAATCGCGTTGAGCTGATAGATTGCCTAGGTAAAGGCAGTTTTGCAAACCTAAAGCAATTTTGGCGGTTGCCCTTGTAATTTTACGGGTTACGAATGTTTCACCTCTCAACGGACTTTCGTGATTGAAAAGTATACCGTTGCATGCAAACATATTGTAAGCTTCGCGATAGTTCACTGTAATCCAGTACGCATACATTTTAGCCACAGCATAAGGCGAACGCGGATAAAACGGGGTGGTTTCGCTTTGCGGAACGGCTTGTACTAAACCGTATAACTCGGATGTAGAGGCTTGATAAATTTTCGTTTTTTTCTCGAGACCCAAGATTCTCACCGCCTCTAAAAGCCTCAACGTTCCGATGCCATCTGCGTTAGCGGTATACTCGGGCATTTCGAAACTCACCTGAACGTGACTCATTGCAGCCAGATTGTAAATTTCATCGGGCTGGGTTTCTTGTATAATGCGAATTAAGTTGGTTGAGTCTGTAAGATCGCCATAATGAAGTTTGAAATTAACATCGCTTTCATGCTGATCTTGATATAAATGATCGATACGATCGGTGTTAAACAAAGATGAACGACGTTTAAGCCCGTGAACAAAGTATCCTTTTTTAAGTAAAAACTCTGCTAAATAGGCTCCATCCTGTCCTGTTATACCCGTTATTAAGGCAATCTTCATATTTATAAGTTCATAGATTTTGAGCATGCAAACATACATAATTATTCGATTGCAAAGAAAAAATTGTCTGAGTGGGTCTAGTAGATTACTTCATAATGTGCAAAATCTCGATGAACTGTCTGCATCCCGCGGTTACAACGTACAAACCTCAATTTACACTTATACTTAAAAGCTAACGCGATTGCACGATTTTCCGGATTAATTGAATTTATTTTCTACTTTTATCGCAATTTTATCCTTAGCATAACTTTATGAACAAGTTTTTTATTGGCATTTCCTTAATTTTATGTACAATTATTGCAAGAGCCCAAACCTCTGGTGATTATAACTATTCTATCGGCGTAAGGGCGTACACCCTCGTAGAATTGCCGAAAATTCTGAATCAAACAAGTAATCAAACCTATACAAGCACTTACGGCAACGGCATCCTATTTAAGTTTAACGACAACCAGATTAGCTATAGAATAGGTGGAAACTATTATAGAAATGATGTAAGCTTTGATAATACCTGTGCTAACTGCGAAATCGCTAATGGCAAGGTTACGGATTACAGTTTTAAAATTGGGTTCGAAAAAAACTTCAACTATTCAAAAATTCAACCTTATTTCGCTTTTGACTTAGGTTTCCGGTCTAATCGCTTTTCGGGAACACTGTCGCCGAAAGGAACAGGATTTAGCAGTAAAACGGCCGAAGCTACCAAAAACGGCCTTGTTCTTGCCCCGGTAATTGGCGTAAAAGTAAATATTTTACCCCAACTCCTTTTATTTGCCGAAAGTAACCTCGACTTTTACTTCTCATACGAAAGGCAAGACATTACTGAGCCGAGCGGTTCGGGAAGGACAGTAAACACCTACCGAAAACTGGAAACATTGCTTAATCCGGTTTCTGCAGGCTTACAGTTTAACCTTAACCGGAGAAATTAGGTTGTTGCGTTTAATTTTCTTGTCTTAGCCAGACAGGCTTTCCACTTTTTTTGATGAAAAGTAGTCTTGTAACCCAGCTACAAGGACTTCATCACATGCTTACCCGACGGGCCTTTAAAGGCTTCGACTACGCCACCATTCACGTTATTTGGTAATATATTGGATTGCAGCTACCAAGTATAATTTAGCCAAATGGATGAAACGCCAACTACGAACGATCGTCATTCCCAATTTAATTGGGAATCCTAAAGCGAAAGAAAGGCTTAGCCTGGCATTAATCCCGTACGTACGGGACCGCCTGCGCGGGAATGACGGACAGAATAAAACGTCATCCATATAGATTTTTCTTCCAAAACCTGCCCGTCCGGTTAGGCGGGAATTACAACTCAGCCTGACACTTGCCATTACACACTCTGGTTAAAAGTTACAACCTTGCATCCACCAACTCTCGATTGATAAACGACTTGGTATCGAAGATAACGGCTCCCGTTGATTTAAACTTTGCGAAATCTAAAGAGAGAAATTGATGGTGCGCAACGGCGAGGATAACCGCGTCATAGATACCGAACTCATTTTCGTGAACTAACCTGAAGCCGTGATCGTTCATTACTTCATTTGCATTTGCCCACGGGTCGTGTACATCTACATTTAAGCTAAAAGATTTTAACTCTTTGTAAATATCAATTACCCGGGTATTTCTGATGTCGGGACAATTCTCTTTAAAGGCGAAGCCTAAAATCAATACTCGTGCGCCGCTGATCACCTTGCCCTTTGCCAGCATCATCTTAATGACCTTATTGGCCACAAACATGCCCATGTTGTCATTTACCCTGCGCCCGGATAGAATAACTTCGGGCTTATAACCCAACGATTCTGACTTATGAGCCAAATAATAAGGGTCTACACCAATACAATGCCCGCCAACTAAGCCGGGTTTGTAGTTTAAAAAATTCCATTTGGTTGCCGCAGCAGCAAGCACGTCGCTGGTGTCGATTTCCATCCGATCGAAAATGAGGGCGAGTTCATTTACGAACGAAATGTTTACGTCGCGTTGGGCATTTTCGATTGCCTTTGAAGCTTCGGCCACTTTTATGCTGGGCGCAAGGTGGGTACCTGCAGTAATAATAGAGGCATATAGTCGATCGACCTCCAATGCAGTTTCAGCGGTTGAGCCAGACGTGACTTTTTTGATCTTGGTGAGGGTATTTACCTTGTCACCGGGATTAATCCGCTCGGGCGAATAACCACAAAAGAAATCTATATTATATTTAAGTCCCGAAATTTTCTCTAAAACCGGCACACAATCTTCTTCGGTACAGCCCGGGTAAACTGTAGATTCATAAATCACGATATCGCCCTTTTTTAAAACAATGCCCAGCATTTTACTAGCCTCTAAAAGTGGTTTTAAATCGGGAGTTTTTTGTTGATCTATTGGAGTTGGAACGGTGACGATATAGATAGAACAAGCAGCAATATCGGGCAGGTTGGCACTGAGCATTAAGCCTGATGATGTTGACTGGTTTTGGGTTACAAAGGCCAATTCATCGATATTCGCCTCTTGAGTATTGTCATGCAAAGCCTTTAATTCACCCACCCTGCTTTCATTTTTATCGAAGCCGACCACACGGTATTTTTTCGCAAATGCTATGGCAAGTGGTAAACCAACGTAACCCAATCCAATTACCGCAATTTGCTTTTCTTGATCCATTTTTTCGATTATTCCGCAAATATATAAAATTGATCAAGAGGAAATGCCGTAATAAAGCGCATGCCATGTAGCCGTGTTTTTGACCGCCACGCAGATACGTTGTTTTTAAACCCGATATGAGCCAATAGCCCACAGAGAGCGAGCGCCATAGCGCCCTTGGAGAAGCGAGGACTATGGTGGTTAGCGGGGCTGCCTGCCGCCATTGATGCGGAACCATTCATTTCCAAAAACTATTTAAACACAAGGGAAATAAGAATCTAAAGTTGGACTTAGCTATATGTCCATTGGACTATGCTCTTTGCCAATTGCCCATTCCTACTCCTCACACTCATCTTTCCTCCTCGTATCAATTAAGTAAACAATTCGCCAGCCTTTTGCTCCTTTTACCAATTGAAACGAGTTTACACCGCAATGGCTAAATGTATTGTTCAGGTAGAACTTATAATCTGTCCATACAACGGCAAGCGGGCCATCAATTAAAATTTTGGTGAACACGATGCGCTCATCCAGTTTATCTTTAGCAACCGAGCCTATAAATTTGATGAATTGGTTTAAATTCTCGGTACGAGCTGATGCTGTTCCGTTCTTGCTTACAATGGTTTGCATAATGCAATCGTTGGCAAAGGCCGATCTGGCAATGGTGCTATCTCCAGATTTCATCCCGATAAACAAGTTATTTACCGTCTGCTTAATGGCTGCTTCCTCATTTTGAGCAAACAAACCGGTGTTTAGGCAGGTTAAGAGAATGGCTAAAACGGTGTATTTTTTCATGACTTCTTCATTACGTTAGGCAAATAAAATTATGCTATTTTTGTGAAAGAAGAGGAAAGGAACCGCGATGTTGAAAAAACGATTGATTATCTACACATTTTAATCGCACTCAATTGGCTTTATTTTCAGTCGTTTACGATTTTTTTAACAATCGATGTTAATAATTATTTATAAAACGATTAATTAAAATCGTTAAAATTATAATGTATTTTCTGCCTAGGTAGCGGTTCTTTAATAGTAATAGATATGGAAGAAGAATTCTTTTTTGAATCCAACGAAGATGCACACCGCTCGGTTGAGCGATACGAAGAAATGCTGCGCAATCAAGACCAGTATTTTTTCGACGCTGG
The DNA here is from genome assembly GCF_015679185.1 of Pedobacter endophyticus. Taxonomy (NCBI): domain Bacteria; kingdom Pseudomonadati; phylum Bacteroidota; class Sphingobacteriia; order Sphingobacteriales; family Sphingobacteriaceae; genus Pedobacter; species Pedobacter endophyticus. Next base: position 3,620,941 of record NZ_CP064939.1, on the reverse strand, counting down.
TGCCTTCGAATATATAGTCGATTTTTATATAGAGAAAAATGATCCGGTAAAGGCCCTGCAAGTAATCGATTTTGCAATCAGTCAACATCCCTATGCCACGGTTTTCTTAATTAAACAGGCGCATCTTTATATTTTAACCAACAACAACGAACAAGCATTTATTGCGCTGCAAAAAGCCGAATTGCTTGAACCATCGGAGCCAGATATTTATTTGCTTCGTGGAAACATTTTTCAAAACACCGAACGTTTTGCTGAGGCGCTTGAGAATTACGAAAAAGCACTCGGTTTGGCCGAAAATACCGATGAAATTTTGTTGCAAATGGCTTATGTGCACCAAAGCATGGGCGATTATGAAAGTGCAATTACCTATATTAAGCTTAGTTTGGAGCAGAACATGGAAAATCAGGACGGTTTGTACGAACTGGCCTTTTGTTACGATGTGCTCGACAAGCAGGAGGAAAGCATCAAGTTTTATCAGCAATACATCGATACGGATCCGTACTCGTATGCGGCCTGGTATAACCTGGGCAATAGTTTTCATAAACTCAATCTTTTCGAAAAAGCAATTGATGCCTACGATTACGCTATTTTAATTAAGGAAGATTTTAGTTCGGCATACTTTAATAAAGGAAACGCCCTGGTTCAGCTTGATAAATATGATGAGGCCATCGATGTGTATAAACAGACTTTCGAGTATGAACCGCCCAATGCGGACACGTATTGCGCCATTGGCGAATGCTACGAGAAGCTCGAAAAAATGGATGATGCCCGTTCTTATTACAAGAAATCGGTCAAAATGGATCCAAAAATGGCAGATGCATGGTTTGGCATCGGTGTAACCCTTAACCATGAGGAACGCTATTTCGAATCGCTGCATTTTTATAAAAAAGCAATCGACCTGGAGGCTGAAAACGCCGACTTTTGGTTCGCGATGGCGGATGCCTATTATAAGCTGGGTCAAATTGAGGAATCGATCACGGCTTATGAAAAGGTTATAGAATACAATCCGCTTGATATTGAGGCCTGGCTCGACTTTAGTACGGTGCTTTATGAGCAGGGAAAATTGCTGGAGGCGTCGGAAACAATGGCGCAGGCAATTAAAAATAATCCGGAGGCGGCCGAGCTTTATTACCGCATGGTGGCCTATTTATTTGCACTTGGCAATTATGCAGATGCGCTGGGTTACCTCGAAACTGCGTTGACAACCGATCCTGATAAGCATTACATTTTATTCGAGTATTTACCCCAATTGCAAGATAACAGCGCCATTATTAACGTTATAAACCGATTTATCAGGTAACAGCCTTGTGAAAAAAATTTAACTAATAAATCTCAAAATTTTTTTCACTTTTGTACGCATATGAATTACCCATTAAAAAACGTTCCTGAACGTCCATCTAAACCACGCCAAAACGGCTTAACAATGGTTATGGACAAGGGATTAAGCCTACGCCAAGTGGAAGATTTTATAGAAGTAGCTGGCGTACATACAGATATCGTAAAATTAGGTTGGGCAACATCGCATGTTACTCCAAACCTCAAAGAAAAATTAGCTTTATATAAAAGTGCAGGCATCCCCACCTATTTCGGGGGAACATTATTTGAGGCTTTTATCATCCGTGATCAATTTACAGATTATCAACGTGTTTTAGACCAGTATGGAATGGAATACGCGGAGGTTTCTGACGGCTCTATAGAGATTGAACACGATATTAAATGCCGTTATATTAGCGAACTGGCCCAACAGGTTACCGTAATTTCGGAAGTTGGAAGTAAGGACGCCGCGAAGATATTTGCACCTTACAAATGGATTAAACTAATGCAATCGGAAATTCAGGCTGGCTCATGGAAAGTTATTGCGGAAGCTCGCGAGGGCGGTAATGTTGGCATTTACCGCGGCAGTGGCGAAGTGAGGGAAGGCCTGGTAGACGAAATATTAACTCAGATTCCTAATGAAACAATTATTTGGGAAGCACCACAAAAAGAGCAGCAGGTTTGGTTTATTAAATTAATTGGAACGAACGTAAACCTGGGCAACATTGCACCGGCGGAGGTTATTCCGTTAGAAACAATCCGTTTAGGCTTAAGGGGCGATACTTTTGATTATTTCTTAAATGAGCTGAAATAAAAATTCGTCATTGCGAGGTACGAAGCAATCTACATTTATTTATCGCATTAAGATTGCTTCGTACCTCGCAATGACGTAAATATCACTTATGAAAACGTACGGTTTAATCGGCTATCCTTTATCGCACTCCTTCTCAAAAAAATATTTTACCGAAAAGTTTCTGAAAGAAGGGATTACAGATCATCAATATGAGCTTTTCCCGATTGAGGACATTACAGCACTGCCGGACCTGCTTGCCAACAATCCGTCGCTTTGCGGCCTAAACGTTACCATACCGCATAAAGTAAATGTGCTTTGTTACTTAAACGAAGTGGACGAGGCTGCAGATAAAATTGGTGCTGTGAACTGCATTTCGATAAAATCGTTCGACGGCGAAAACTATCTGAAGGGATACAATACAGACGCTTACGGTTTCGAGGCTTCTTTAAAGCCCTTACTATCGCCACAACATCAAAAAGCACTGATTTTTGGCGATGGCGGCGCAGCAAAAGCGGTAAAATATGTGCTCGATAAACTGGGCATTCCATATCAGATTGTGGTTCGCAAAGCGATGCCAAATACAATTTTGTACTCGGAAGTAACACCGCAAATTTTGGCCACCCATCAACTGCTGATCAATACGACCCCCTTGGGAATGTCGCCAAATATCAATACATTTCCCGAAATAGATTACGAGCAGATTACGCCTGAACACTTAGCTTACGATTTAGTATATAATCCTTTAGATACGGAGTTTTTAATAAAGGCTGCAGAACGCGGTGCAAGCACTAAAAACGGGTTAGAAATGCTACACAAACAGGCAGAGCAGGCCTGGGCGATATGGAATAAGTAGTTTGAATGACTGGTGTCAGTCTGAGCCGAGTCGAAGACTTTTTTAGGAGAAAAACAAAATCAGCTGTCCCTCGACTAAGCCTGTATTGAGCGTAATCGAAATGTTTAGGATGACAATGTTTCTTGTTTTTCCTTAACTAACTGACATTAGCAGGAGCCTGGGCGGACAAAAGCGTAAATGTTTCAAGCAACGACCACATCAATAAACAGTGTATAAAAGCTTTATGAAAATATTAAAGATAATTCTTCTTCCTTTTGCTCTGCTTCTATTTGCTACGGCTTGTAAAAACAATAATTACACCCCGAAGCCAAAGGCCTATTACAGAATCGAATTTCCGAAAAAATCTTATACACAGTTCTATGGGCCGGCCCCATTTAGCTTTGGGTTTCCTAGGTATGCATCAATGGAGCAAGACAAACGATCTGACGCGAAACAGGATTGGTATAACTTGCATTTTAAGCAATTTAACGGTTATTTACACTTGACTTATTACGATGTTTCGAGCCGGAGTGAATACAACGAAATGGTTGAAGATGCACGAAAATTGGCCTTTAAACATACGATTAAGGCAAGTGCCATCGATCAACGGCTGATTAACTATCCTGAAAAAAGAGTTTATGGCATTTATTATGCCATTGAGGGGAATACAGCTTCGTCGGTTCAGTTCTTTTTAACAGATAGCGTGAAGCACTATTTCAGGGGGGCACTTTATTTTAACGAAAGACCTCAGTACGATTCAATTGCTCCGGTAATTAAATTTATTAAAACCGACATAGACACGTTGATATCTACATTTAAGTGGCGCGATTAAGCAGGATTACGAGATGGTGTGATTTCAGGATTTAAGCTGCTAATCCTCGTTTTACGTCATCGCTTGGTTGCCATTAATTATCGCTCGCCAATAACCATTAGCAATTCAACGGCATTACATTTGAACTAATTATGATCACAGTAAAAACATTTACTTTTAACGCCTACAGTGAAAACACTTATCTGCTTTTTGACGAAACAAAATCGTGTATCATCGTCGATCCAGGCATGTACGATGCGGCTGAGCAGAATGAGCTGACTTTATTTATCAAATCAAATGATTTAAAACCAGTTTTATTGTTAAATACGCATTGTCACCTTGATCATGTATTTGGCAATAAGTTCATTTTCGACACTTACGGACTAAAAGCTCAATTTCATGAGGGTGAGTTACCTATCTTAACTGCTGTACCGGGTTATGCTCCATCAATGGGCTTTACGCGGTATGAAGTTTCGCCGTTGCCGGAGGTATTCTTACCCGAAAGTGGAACAGTTAGATTTGGCAATAGTAGCCTCGAATTAATCTTTTCTCCGGGGCATTCTCCTGCGCATTTGTGCTTTTATAGCAAGGCCGACGGCTTTTTAATAGGCGGCGACGTACTTTTCTATGGAAGCATAGGCCGCACTGACCTGCCCGGAGGCAATCACCAGCAACTTATCCAAAACATTTCGACTAAACTATTTGTATTACCAGATGAAACGAAGGTTTATCCGGGGCATGGGCCAGCAACAACTATAGGTTTCGAGAAACAACATAATCCTTTTTTTTAATATAAGGGCAAACCGCGTGGGCAAAATAGCTGTGCAAGGGTATACAACCTTTCGCCTTACCACTAAACCCTAAACCTTTTAATTATATTTACCAGCGTGAATACGTCGTTCTATATTGCCAAACGGTACTTGTTTGCAAAAAAATCAACAAATGCCATCAACCTGATATCTGGCATATCAATGGTTGGTGTTATGGTTGGCAGTGCTGCTTTAATCATCATCCTATCGGTGTTTAACGGCTTGGAAACCGTGGTATTGGGCATGTTTGATACAATTACGCCCCAAATTCAGATTACGCCGGCAAAGGGCAAAACTTTCGACCCAACTACGCCATTTTTTAACGGGTTAAGAAAAAACAAAGATGTGTATGCCTTTTCTGAGGTGCTGCAAGAAAATGCCCTGCTTAAGTATAACGATAAACAGGCAGTTGGAATGGTTAAGGGTGTAAGCGATGACTATTTAAAGAACCAAAAGCTCGACAGCACCATTAAGGAGGGCCGTTTTGTTTTGCACAATAAAAGTGGTGATAATGCTGTTATCGGATCTGGCTTACAAACATACCTGGCAGTAAATACGCTCGATCCTTTTACTGAACTGGAGCTGTATTCGCCCAAGAAAAGCATTTCGGTAAATTCCATAAATCCGGCAAACGATTTTAACACAAAAAGTATTCGCGTGAGCGGCGTTTTTGAGGTTCAGCAGGAGTTTGACAGTGGAATTATCGTACCGCTGGAGTTTGCAAGGCAATTACTTGATGAACCCAGAAATGTTTCATCGTTGGAAATAGATCTCAATCCGGGTGTTGATATCGATAAATTTAAGGCTCAACTAATTGAACACCTTGGCAACGGCTTTTCGGTGAAGAACCGGGCAGAGCAAAATAGCTCGTTGCACCATATTTTTAATTCAGAAAAAAGTATGGTTTACATCATTCTCACGTTTATATTAATTATAGCCATATTCAATGTTGTAGGCTCGTTAACGATGCTGGTGATCGACAAGGTTAAAGATATTGCGATTTTAAGCAGCCTTGGCGCTGGCAAGAAATTAATTAAGCAGATCTTTTTGCTCGAAGGCATGATGATTACCATGTCGGGGTGCGTGTTGGGATTGGTAATCGGGTTGGTGTTTTATTACTTGCAGCACAACTTCGGGTTGATCAAAATGGGCGAGGGAACTTTACTGAATTCTTACCCGATTGGGCTAAAATGGAAAGATTTCATTTTAGTTTTTATAACAGTGGGCATTTTCTCATTTTTGGCATCTGCTTTGTCAGCCAACTTGAGTGTAAAAAAAATAAATCAAATAAATCAAACCTTATAGAATGAAGTTTTTTAAGCAAGCGATCGTATTGGTTGTGCTCCTTGGCGCAACGGTAACGGCTTGTAATAGCGATAAGAAAGCCGAGGGAGAGAAAAGCAATCTGAAAACAGTTAAGGGCCTGTATACTTTTGGGCCGGAGATGAAATCTTTTACCTTGTGTGAAGATGGGCGTGAGTATTGGGTTAGGGATAGCGTTAAAAACCTCGAACTGCAATATAGCAAGTTAGGCTTCGAAAAGCCATATCAACCGGTTTACGTAGAACTGGAAGGTTATTTTGCAAAATCTGATACGGCAATGGTTGCTCAGGACTTCGATTCTACACTGGTTGTAACGCGAGTTATTCAGATTAGCAGGGAGATTCCTGATGGGCCTTGTGCGCAGTAGTCATAGGTGTGAAGCTAAAAGACGAAAGCTGAAAGATTAAAGCTGAAAGCTAAAAGACCAAAGCTGAAAGCTAAAAGACCAAAGCTCAAAGACTAAAGCTGAAAGCTCAAAGACTAAAGCTGAAAGCTAAAAGACTAAAGCTAAAAGATTAAAGGTGAAAGACCAAAGGCGACACTCTAAAAACAAAAGGGGAAAACTACAGCCTAAAAACCTCAATTCGATTAATATTCTCTTTAAAAAGGATTAAATAATCCCAAACAAGCCCACGCTGACCGAACGGGCGGCCACGTAGCAACTCATTTTTTATAAAGCTTTACAGGAACGGGGCGTCATCCTCAGAGATTAGTTTTAGAAAAACAAAGAAGTTAGGATGAAAGGTTTTTTCGGCGAATCGTCATTGCCCCAAAGGGGCTACTTTGTAGCGAGGCCGGGTTCGTGCGAGCCGAAGCAATCTGATTTACGAAATGAGATTGCTTCGTGCCTCGCAATGACGATCTTTTCTATTTCTGTCATTGGTAGCTTGACTGGGGATCTTAATGCTACCGACTTAATCCCGAAGCTTCGGGACCGCCTGCACGGGATCCGATAGCTATCGGATTTGACCGAAGTGCTCCATAGGAGCTCCATTGGAGGAGAAATCTTTGAACTTTGCATGAAAGATTTCTCGGCTACGCTCGAAAAGACGACTTCTCTTATCCATATTCTGAACATTTATTCTAAAAAATTTATTTGACAGCATTCCTCCGATGATGGAATGCTGCCTGAACTAAAAAAAAAAGCTTTCTGGTCTTTAACCAGAAAGCTTTTTAAGTTTAATTGAGTATTATCACTTACCAATAAACGCTGTATAGCGCCACTAATAAACCAACAACTATTAAAGCACCAACGGCAAAACCTGTTGTGGTTTTAAACATCTTGGCATCGATTTCAAGTCCTTTCGGATTAACGCCATTTTTGTTTTCGAACAGGCTAATGATCACCATACCCAAAATACAGAATATAAATACGAAGCCCATCCTGTCTAAGAAGGGGATCTCGTAGATACCTGCGGCATTTTTAACGGAGAAGCCCATTGGGGATAACCATGACAGATCTGTATAGTTGGGAAGTACTTTTAATAAGATCGACATTCCGAAACCACCAATGGTTGCAAACAGTGCAGCATTGGATGTGGCTCTTTTCCAGAAAAAACCTAGTATAAACATTGCAAAAATACCTGGAGATACAAAGCCTGTATATTCTTGAATGTATTGGAAACCGCCTTTTTTATCGATACCTAAATGTGGTGCAATTAAAACACCCAAAACCATGGCAACAATAATGGATAGTTTTCCAGTAAATACAAGGTTCTTTTCGGTTGCATCAATCTTTAATACCTTTTTATAAATATCAAGGGTAAAAATCGTAGCAATACTGTTTGCTTTTCCGGCGAGCGAAGCAACCACCGCAGCGGTTAACGCCGCAAACGAAAGTCCTTTTAAACCAGCAGGTAACAGGTTTAAGAGTACAGGGTAGGCACGATCGGGATTTACTGATCCATCCTGAAGCATTTCGGTTTGAAAAGCACCGTCTTTATATAAAACGTAGGCTGCAATACCTGGCAACACCACTATAATTGGCATCAACAACTTTAAAAACGCAGCGAAGAGAATACCACCACGGGCGGTCTTTAAATCGGCGCCCAGGGCCCTTTGAGTAATGTACTGGTTACAGCCCCAGTAGTTTAAATTCACGATCCACATACCACCAATTAGTACACTTAGCCCCGGTAAGTCGATGTAATTCTCATTATCGGGTTTTAATATCATGTGGAAATGTTCGGATGCTTTGTTGGTCATTAAGCTGTAGCCTTCAAAAATACCGCTGGTGCCGTAATGTGTAGATACGAGGTTTAGCGCTAAATAAGTGGTAGCTAAACCGCCGAGTATTAAAAAGAATACCTGAATCACATCGGTATAACCAATTACCTTCATACCACCGAGAGTAATCAAAATGGCAAAACCTGCAATGGCATACATACATAAATCGAGGCTGAAGCCGGAAATACTGCTTACGGCCAATGCGCCGAGATACAATATTGATGTTAGGTTTACAACAACGTACAAAAGCAACCAAAATACGGCCATAATCATGGCAACGGTACCATTGTATCGCTGGTGAAGGAACTGCGGCATGGTTGCAATTTTGTTCTTCAGATACACTGGAATGAAGAAAATGGCAACAATAACCAGGGTAAGTCCACCCATCCATTCGTAGGTTGCAATGGCGAGCCCCATTTTAAAGCCCGAACCACTCATGCCGATAAACTGCTCGGCAGAAATGTTGGAAGCGATTAGCGAAGCGCCAATTGCCCACCAGGTTAGTGAACCTTCTGCCAGGAAATAGTCTTTGGAGCCTGTGGATGCAGATTTCTTTTTGTTGTAGATGTACAATCCGTAAGCAGCTACAATAACGAAATAGATCGCAAATACAATGTAATCTTTCGTATCCAGTAAGTTTTGTTTCATTAATGATGAATGATAATTTGGTTTAGAAATCTAAATGTAATCAAATCATGAATTATTTCTGCATTTTTTTTGATTAAAAAATGTTAATCTGACGTTTATTACGACTTTATCAAATGATTTCGAATTGACAATTCGCCAGTTTCAAGATCATCCTTTTATGCAACTCTACGATTTAATTTTATGGCTTGATAGAAAAGAAGATAAATTTTTTAGTGGGAAAACCGTTTTATTTATAGTTTTGCTCGCAAAAAACGATCGATGGAAGAAATAAACTGGAGCGACTTTGAAAAGGTTGAGCTAAGGGTTGGAACAATTATAGCGGCTTTCGAGTTTCCGGAAGCGCGACGACCAGCCTATAAATTAAGGGTAGATTTTGGCGAGTTCGGCATTAAAATGAGCAGCGCCCAAATTACCAGGCATTACAAGCTGGATGAATTGGTTGGAAGGCAGATTGTCGGCGTAATCAATTTCCCAAAAAAGCAGATTGGCAAGTTTATGTCTGAATTTTTAGTTACGGGCTTTGCAGACGAAAACGGCGATATTGTATTAACGGCCGTTGAGCAGAAGGTGCCTAACGGAAGCAAATTAATTTAGTTGAAATTAATTAGGGTTGTTGATTAGACATAGAGAATAATCTCCTATAACACTTTAAGTGATCCGGTGAATACTGTACCACTCGCCGATATTCATCGGATGACTGGTTGCACAAAATAACCAGCAGGTGTAAAAATCCTAAATGCGGAAGCGATAATTCTAAATGCCAAAGCAATAATCCTAAATGCGGAAGCAATAATCCTGAATGCGGAGGCGATAATCCTAAGTGCGGAAGCGATAATTCTAAATGCCAAAGCAATAATCTTAAATGCGGAAGCAATAATTCTAAATGCGGAAGCAATAATCCTGAATGCGGAAGCGATAATCCTAAATGCGGAGGGGATAATTCTAAGTGCGGAAGCAATAATCCTAAATGCCAAAGCAATAATCCTAAATGCCAAAGCAATATTGCTGCTGCGAAACGCCAACAACCCACCGGCCCTCGTTTTTAAACCTGATTGGACGGAAATACTTTTTGTAGCAGTGGCGCTGAATAAAACATAAAAAGGCCGCAAAAAAATTGGAGGGAAAGCAGGACTAAGGCCGCCAAAGGCTCCAGCGTTAATTTTCAAATGGAAATGGTTATTAAACTTTTATTTCTCAGCCAGATTTAGCCGCCAATTCAATGGCTTCGATTTTACTGTATCTTTGCGCTATGAGTTTTTATAATTTTGAGAACAACAATCGGGAGGAAGAAGACATCCATTATATGAAACTGGCTTTAGAGGAGGCCAAAAAAGCTTTAAATGAGGATGAAATTCCGATCGGCGCCATAGTGGTGTGTAAAAATAGAATAATTGGAAGGGGCTATAACTTAACGGAGAAGTTTAACGATGTTACGGCACATGCGGAAATGCAGGCTTTTACATCGGCTGCGCAAACAATTGGCGGTAAGTACTTAAGAGATTGCACGTTGTACGTAACTATTGAACCTTGCGTAATGTGTGCGGGGGCCAGTTACTGGACTCAAATTAGCAGAATTGTGTATGGCGCAAGAGAGGAAAAGCGGGGCTTCATTTCTAAGGGGGCGAACCTGTTGCACCCTAAAACGATTTTAAAGGGTGGCGTTATGGCCCATGAATGCGCAGAACTAATGAAAAGCTTTTTCGCAAAAAAAAGGTAACTTGGCAAGGAAGGTAGCTGATTGTTGTTTACAACTTTGCTGAAAACGGATTTGATGATAATAACATGAACAAATCTTAACCTAGTAATGTTATATTTGCTACAGAAACATTTTTTTAAATTTTAAAAACATAAACTATGGCTTTTGAATTACCTGCGTTACATTACGCAACCGATGCACTAGAACCGCATATTGATAAAACTACCATGGAAATCCACCATGATAAACACCACCAAGCTTACGTTACCAACTTGAATAAAGCTGTTGAAGGTAAGCCTGAGGCTAGTTTAAGCATTGAGGAAATTGTAAAAAACATTTCAAAATATCCTGCTGCAGTACGAAACAATGGCGGAGGTCACTATAACCACTCATTATTTTGGAACGTTTTAGGTCCAAATAAAGGTGGCGAGCCAACTGGCGATTTAGCTCAGGCTATTAATGAAACTTTCGGTTCGTTTGCTGATTTAAAGACTAAAATGCAGGAAGCTGGTGCTACGCGTTTTGGTTCGGGTTGGGCCTGGCTGTCAGTTAGCGCTGATAAAAAGCTTCAGGTGTCATCAACTCCTAACCAGGATAACCCTTTAATGGATGTTGCTGAAGTAAAAGGTACGCCAATTTTAGGAATTGATGTTTGGGAGCATGCTTATTACTTAAAATACCAAAATAAACGCCCTGATTATTTAGCGGCAGTTTGGAATGTAGTGAATTGGGATGCAGTTGCAGAACTTTATAAAAAGGCATTGTAAACGGCAACCTCTATACTAAGAAGAAAGTCTCGATCTATAAATCGAGACTTTTTTTGTTTTGGGAGAAATAGTTACCTTTGAATATTTAAGACATTTAAAAATGAAGAGGATTATATTTTTATTAGTGGTATTGTTTGGTATTAATGGCGTAACAAAGGCGCAGCAAAACAAAATGCCAACGCCGGATGAGATTGCCAAAAAAAATGTGGAGGATCTGGACAAGAAATTAAAGCTTAACGACACTCAAAAAAGTGTAATTTATCGTTTCACATTTAACCAGGCAAGGGAGCAAGCAGAGCTAATTAAAAGGCAGCAAGCGGGTACTTCTCGCGAGGATGATATTGACAAGTTTTATAAACTGCAAAACGAAACGTCTCAAAACATCCGTAACGTTTTGAAAGATGATCAACAAACGAAATATGATCGGATTATCGAAGATCGTTTGAGCGGTAAATCGGCCAAAAAGAAGAAAAAGAAGGGCGAAGAGGAGGAAGTAGAAAGTGATATCAGAGGTTTGCTATCTGCGCCGCCAATGGAGCAACAAAAGCAATAAGGCAACCGTTTTAAAATATTGAAGCCCGACCTATGTATCACAGGCTTCAAACTCATTATTTCTTTGCTGTGTACAGATAAGTTACAGTATGAGTGGTTCCGTTCTGTTCAAAAACATACTTTTGAGTAATGCTGTTTCCACTCAAGGTTACTTTTGTATCGTGGCCAAGCCCGTCGCTAAGGGTAATTTCGTTACCCGATTTGGTCCATGTCGAATTCTGGTAGGAGATCATATCGCAAAGCGGTCCGTTTGATGTAAAAGCATAAGAGCCGTCTTTGGAAAAGGAAAGTGTATAATTGTTATTCAAACAACCAGAGGGACCAGCCATCGTTTTAAAGTTGGTTTCTGCTTTTCCATTTATCACCATTGCAGGGCTAACAGTTGCCGAAACGAGCGGCCAGCTATAACGGGTAATATCGCTGCCATCAACTTCGCTTTTTTTACATGCAAAAGCGGTACAAATCAATAAAATCAAAAATATTTTCTTCATCGCGTTTAAGTTTATTGCCTAAACGGCAACGGCAGTGTTAACGCTACAGTTTTAAAAATTTTGAGAAGCGAAGTTGTCATACATTTTAATTTTATAACCTGAGCTCGATTAATAAACCTCCTCTTTTTTGGTTGCACTTGCAATTTAGCACAATCGGTCGTCATCCTCAGAGTCTAGTTTTGATAAAAACAAAGGAGTTGGGACAGGTTTTGACATAATCAAAGCTAGCCATTTGGTCATTGCCCCAAAGGGGCTACTTTGTAGCGAAGCTGGGCTTGAGCGAGCTGAAGCAATCTTAAAACGGCCGCCACAGGGAGATTGCTTCGTACCTCGCAATGGCGACCGTTCATAGAAGCTGTCATTGGTAGCCTGACTGGGGGATCCTAATGCACAAAAACGGATCAATTGCATTAGGATTCCGCCTGCGCGGGAATGACGTGATGGCTTTGTTCGGGATTAATTAACCTTTTTACTAAAATCTAATCGAACTAATGTTATAAGGTGTTACGCGTAAATATCATTCAGCATTTTTGCCAACCTTACACCTCCCTTTAACAATTGCTGATTAAGGGTATCAACCCAATCGAAATTGTAGCGATAACTTAGTTTTGAATCGGGCTTAGTCTGGTCGTAAATTTTAGCACAAACGGTGTACGATTCATACACGCAATCTTTAAGGCTGGTGTTTTTCCAGTTGTACAGTTCTACAGCTGATGGATGATTGATCGCCCGCGCAAATTCGGTGTAGCTTAACTGTTGATATTCAATCAATTGCTCATCCCAAACACGGTGCAGGTTCGATCGCTCATTAAACCATGAAACCGAAACCCGGTTACCGCCCAAGTCCTCTTTGTGTGCCACATGCATAGGTTGGGATAAATCGCCTGCCATGTGAACGAGCATCCGCAGCGCTAGTTTCTTCTCGGCCATGGTGCTGCTTGTTTTCTTCAAAACAGCCGTTAAATCGATAATCTTATTGTAAAGGTTTGGCGCCTTTTCGGTTTCTAAAATATTGTAAACACCTTGCTTATCTAATCCGCCGGGTAAATTAACAAAGTGCCAGTTGTACATGTAATTGTAGGTTGAATCGGATTTGATAAAATCGCCCCAGTTTGCGGACATGGCGAGGCTCTCTGAACCTAAAATAGCCTGAATGGCCTTGCGGGCCTTAGCAGTTAAATAACTATCGGCAACTTCGCCAACAACGCGGTGGCCAATCATTCCCCAGGCATTGGCCTGCACGGGTACATAGGCCAGCAAACCTATGATCAAAGCAATATGGAGTCTTTTTTGTATCAATTTAAGTGTCATTTTATAGTGGTTTTTGTACACAGGTAATTTTTTCTTTAAGCGAAAGGGTCATTTGTCGCTGATCGCTCAAGCTTTCTAAAAGTAAAGTATCAGCTGATTTTTTCTTGATCAGGAAACTCTTTTCGTACCTGCCAATGCGGTAACAGCCAGATATTTTTTGTTTGTAGTTGGCCCAGGTAAAGGTTGCGCCAATAGAAAGGGTATCGCCACGCACGGCATATACACCTTTGGCATATTCTTTCCAAATTCCGTTATTGTAGCAAGAGTCTTCGTAAAGGTTCAGCTTGCTATGGGTTACGAAATCAATGTAGATGGAATCGCATGTAATTCTGAAATGGTGCTGAGTGTAATTACTCAATTTATTGCTAAAGGCTACAGCATCTTCGTTCCAAACGCCTTGCATAAACACTTCGCCCTTGCCCTGGATGTTGGGGCGTGGCGAACAAGAATTTAACAGTAATATAAAGCCAAAAATCGATAAAATATACAGATACCTTAATCTGGCGAGTAGACCGAGTTTCTTCAAATCACTAAATGTTTTGTCTGATATTGGCATTTTTTTTCGCTGTGCGATTAAATTTAAATTCTTTAAAGCCTACAAACCTGAGTTGGATAATTATTCAGTAAAAAAGTCTTTTAACCACATACCCTAGCCATTTCGTCATGCTGAATTTATTTCAGCATCCTTCATGCTTCGCATTGATGCGACAAAGATCCTGATCCCGAAGCTTCGGGACAGGATGACGACCGGTCATAGTAAATACCCAAAACAAACCAAAAAGGGTGCGCTTTTTAAGCGAACTCAAGGTTACAAAGTCTAATTGCGGCTTTCAGATTAGACTTTGTATGGCTAGCCCTGTTTTGTGTTAATTAAACCCACCCAGCAGATTGAAGCGGAAAGTTTACGTGCTTGCAGCCTTTTTAATACTTTCTGCGATGCTGAGGTACTGCTTGTTTCGCCTTCTCAGGAAAGCATCTGGACAGATGAAACACCTGTTTGCAGCAGACCGGGATTCTCAGTACCTATCATCGACGTTTTCCGAAAACGCTGTGAAAATCGTCATTTCGACCGATTGTTCCAGAGAAGTGCCTACGGAGGAGAAATCTTTGAACTTTGCATAGAGATTTCTCGGTTACGCTCGAAAAGACGACGCCTCTCAGGATGACAGTGGGGAAACCAAACTTTATAGGGCCTTCAAAATCCGACGCATGATGTGGACTGTGGAAAGAAGTTCCTCCCCTTTTGGGGAGGCTAGGTGGGCTTATTTTAAACTGCCTACCATATCTTCGGGGCGAACCCATTCGTCAAACTGCTCGCTGGTTAGCAAACCAAGTTCTACAGCAGCGGCTTTTAACGTTTTGTTTTCCTTATGCGCTTTTTTGGCAATTTTCGCGGCGTTCTCGTACCCAACATGAGGGTTTAAGGCCGTAACCAACATCAATGAGTTTTGCAAATGCTTCTCAATCTCTGGCAGGTTGGCGGTAATGCCCTCAGCACACTTATCGGTAAAGGACACGCATGCATCGCCGATTAAACGAGCCGATTGCAGTACATTGGCAGCAATTAACGGCTTAAAAACGTTTAATTCGAAGTGGCCCGACATTCCGCCAACTGAAACGGCAACATCGTTACCGATAACCTGGGCACAAACCATTGTTAAGGCTTCTGGCTGTGTCGGGTTAACTTTTCCCGGCATAATTGATGAGCCTGGCTCATTGTCGGGAATTACAATTTCGCCGATACCACAACGCGGGCCTGAGCTAAGCATGCGTACATCGTTGGCTACTTTCATTAAGGCCACAGCTGTACGCTTTAAAGCGCCAGAAAGCTCGACCATTGCATCGTGAGCTGCCAAAGCCTCAAATTTATTCGGTGCGGTAACGAATGGTAGACCGGTTAATTCGGCAATCTTTTTTGCTACCAAAACATCATAACCTTTTGGTGTGTTAAGGCCGGTGCCAACTGCAGTACCGCCCAAGGCCAATTCGGCCACCATTACCAAGGCATTTTTTATCGCCCTGATACTGTTGTCGATCTGCTGAACGTAGCCCGAAAATTCCTGTCCTAAGGTTAAAGGCGTAGCATCCATAAAATGGGTACGCCCCGTTTTGGTGATTCCAGAAAATTCTTCAACCTTTTTGGCTAATGCATTGCGCAGTTTCTCTAAACCAGGAATGGTGTTTTCTACGGTTAATTTATAGGCCGCAATATGCATTGCAGTTGGATAGGTATCGTTTGATGACTGCGATTTGTTTACGTCGTCGTTCGGGTGAAGCACTTTTTTATCGTCGGCCAAAGCGCCACCATTCATTACGTGGGCACGATTGGCAATTACTTCGTTTCCATTCATATTACTTTGCGTACCAGAACCAGTTTGCCATATTACCAACGGAAATTGATCATCTAAATCGCCGGCAATAATTTCGTCGCACGCTTTGGCAATTAAATCGGCTTTTTCTGCAGAGAGTACGCCCAGTTCGGTATTAGCCAAGGCAGCCGCTTTTTTAAGGTAGCCAAAAGCATGAATAATTTCTTTTGGCATTGAGCCCTCTGGGCCGATTTTGAAGTTATTGCGTGAGCGTTCGGTTTGTGCACCCCAGTACTTGTCGGCAGGCACCTGCACCTCGCCCATGGTATCGTGTTCTATTCTGAAACTCATTATATTTTAATTTTGTTGTGGCAAATTTAAGTTTTTCCCTATAAAGCAAGGTATTATCTTCAATATTTTCAAAATCAATGTCATGCTGACGAAGGAAGCATTCAGGGTCGAGAAAAGTTTTGGCTAAAGCCTTGGGGACTTATTTTTAATCCGTCGGTTGAAACCGACGGCAAGAGGCAAGCAAATAGCATAGTACTTGTCATTCTGAGCGCACCGAAGAATCTGTTTCTTATCATGGTGCTCATTTGCATCTTAACACACAGCATTTCAGGGCTGCGGCAGGTTCGGGGTTTTGGCTAAAGCCTTCGGGGCTTATTTTTTATCCGTCGGTTGAAACCGACGGCAAAGAGGCAAGCAAATAGCATAACACTTGTCATTCTGAGCGCAGCAAAGAATCTGTTTCTTATCATGGTGCTCATTTGCATCTTAACACACAGTATTTTCATGGTTGTGGCAAAGTCCAGAAGGTTTTGGCTAAAGCTTTGGGGCTTATTTTTTATCCGTCGGTTGAAACCGACGGCAAAGAGGCGAGCAAATAGCATAACACTTGTCATTCTGAGCGCACCGAAGAATCTGTTTCTTATCATGGTGCTCATTTGCATCTTAACACACAGCATTTCAGGGCTGCGGCAGGTTCAAAGGTTTTGGCTAAAGGCTGATGTGCCTGTCTTTTACCCGTTGGTTGAAACCAACGGTAACTAAATGATCTCGCACTCATGCACACGAACATCAGCTTCAGTCCTTCAGCTTTTACATTTCAGCTCATAAACCCTCTGCCTTTTTTTGTACTTTTGCGCCTATGTCAGTTATCAAACCCTCGTTAGCAAAAGGTACACGCGATTTTTCGCCTGTTGAAATGGTAAAGCGCAACTTTATTTACGATACCATTAAATCGGTTTTCAGAAAGTATGGTTACGCAGAAATTCAGACCCCAAGCTTCGAAAACCTTTCTACCTTAACGGGAAAATATGGTGACGAGGGCGATAAATTGATTTTTAAAATACTGAATAGTGGCGAATACCTAAAAGATGCCAAAAAAAAGTCTTTCGACTTCGCTCAGGACGACAATAGCAATAAACTTATTCCATTAATCTCCGAAAAAGCCCTGCGTTACGATTTAACAGTACCTTTTGCCCGTTATGTAGTCATGCATCAGCACGAAATTACCTTACCTTTCAAGCGCTTTCAGGTTCAACCGGTTTGGCGGGCCGATAGGCCGCAAAAGGGACGATACCGTGAATTTTATCAATGCGATGTCGACGTAGTCGGATCAGAAAGCCTCCTAAACGAAGCAGAGTTTATCTTAATTTACAATGAGGCACTGGCCAAACTGGGACTAAAAGATTTCAGCATAAAAATCAATAATAGAAAAATTCTATCAGGCATCGCCGAAATTATAGGTAAACCTGATTTGATTATCGATATGACGGTAGCCATTGATAAGCTCGATAAAATTGGTCTCGATGGGGTAAGCAAAGAACTGTTAGAACGTGGCTTTACAGATGCCGACCTTGAAAAGCTCCGCCCGGTTATTTTATTAGAGGGAACGAACGAAGAAAAGCTGGCAAGCTTAAAAAACGTTCTGGCCGCTTCAGAAATTGGATTAAAAGGTGTAGCCGAAATTGAACAGGTTTTCGATTATGTTGAAAGCCTGATTGCCTACAGCTTACCATTAACCGCAAAATTAGAGCTCGATATTACCCTTGCCCGAGGTTTAAACTATTATACAGGTTGTATTTTCGAGGTTAAAACCAACGAAGTGGCCATGGGCAGTATCGGTGGTGGCGGTCGTTACGATGACTTAACAGGCATGTTTGGCTTAAAGGACTTAACCGGAGTGGGTGTGTCTTTTGGTGCAGATCGCATTTACGATGTGCTCGAAGAACTCAACCTTTTTCCGGCAGCAGCAGAAATAGGAACAAAGGTGTTAATCAGCAATTTTGATTCGGAAGCAGAAAAATATGCCTTGCCAATCCTGCAGCAACTCCGCAATGCCGGCATTTCAGCAGAGCTCTACCCATCGTCGGCCAAGCTCAAAAAGCAAATGGCGTATGCCGATGCCAAAAATATTCCTTTTGTAATTTTAATCGGTGGCGACGAAATAGCAAGCGGCGAATTAACCCTAAAAAATATGCAGAGTGGCGAACAACAAAAGCTCACCGTTTTGGGCATTTTGGATTTGTTGAAGTAAACGTTCTTAAAAACGATCAAAAGTCATCCGATGAATATAAGCAATTGTCGTCATTTCGACCGTAGTGCTCCGTACGAGCTCCTTTGGAGGAGAAATCTGCATAACCAGTCCAAATATTTCTCCATTTTCGCTGCGCTTCAGTCGAAAAGACGATTTTCTAAATCACCTCCCAACCCGCAGCAATATCGGGAAACGAACATCTTTTTCGGCATCATCGCCCCAAGCCTCTTTCAGCTCCGTTAACATGTATTCCAACGGATTCCGCTCGTTGGCCTTTTTATAATGCTGCAACGCCGACCAGGTGTTTAAATAGCCGATAAGCTGATTAAAGTTCCAACTGGTTTTAATGGCGAAATGAGGCGCAACAATTTCATCAAAAGGAAATGGAATCGTTTTATAGCCCTCTTCAATGTACCGACGCTCGCTATCCCAATATTTCCCTAAAATATCTTCATACAATTTATGAATCGCCCGATCTACTTTCTTATCGATATGCATCAACCCATAACCAATTACGGCCAAAAGCCCATTTGGCTTAAGCGTCCTTTTAACTTCATTATAAAATCCATCGAAATTAAACCAATGGATTGCTTGCGCCACAGTAACCAGGTCGAAGCAGTTGTCGGCAACGCTTACCTTTTCCGCAGGCTCAACATTGTACACAATATTGGGCAGCTTTAAAGCCTGACTGATCTGCTTTTCGCTTATATCAGTGGCATAAACATTTTCAAAATGCTGCGCTAAAACCCTCGCTACTTGTCCATTTCCTGTAGCGCAATCCCATGCGGCGGTTCGGCCGTCTGTTAAACTCAAAAGATAGTCGAACATTTCCTGCGGATAGGTGGGGCGGTAAATGGCATATTCTGCCGCCTGTGTAGAAAAGTTATCTTTCATATTCCAATAATTGAGTTTTAAATAAGCGCCGCCAAATCCAGGTTCAACCATTTAGTTACGCTTTGCCGGTACAGCTACTAAAAGTAAACAAAACTTAGCGCTTACTGTTTAAATCTTACCTATACATGCAAAACTTGGGCTACAAAAGGCACTCAAAATCTATTAGGCTTTTCTTTGAAAGAAAACTCAAAATAACTGGCCTTGGCAGAAATAACGCTGGGGTTGTGTTTAGATCAAATAAACCAATGTAACCACAGCGCTAAAATTTGTAGCAAAATGCGCCCGACAAATCTCATTTTTACTATATTTACCATATGCAAAGCCAAGCCCCTTTAGCCGAAAGAATGCGCCCTCAAAACCTCGATGAATACGTAGGGCAAAAGCATTTGGTTGGTGCTGGTGCAGTTTTGCGTAAGGCCATTGAAAGCAGCCAGTTGCCATCGATGATTTTTTGGGGGCCGCCCGGCGTTGGTAAAACAACTTTAGCCTACATTATTTCGCAAGCATTAGACAGACCTTTCTTTAATCTCAGCGCCATCAACAGTGGCGTTAAAGATATTCGTGAGGTAATTGATAAAGCCGCACAGTTAAAAGATAGCTTTTTGGGTCTGCCGATTTTGTTTATTGATGAAATTCACCGTTTTAGCAAATCGCAGCAAGATAGTTTGCTCGGCGCCGTTGAGCGTGGTCTGGTTACATTAATTGGTGCAACAACAGAAAACCCTTCTTTTGAGGTTATTTCCGCTTTGCTTTCCCGCTGCCAGGTGTATATTCTTAAATCGCTAACCGAAGAAGAATTGGCCGGGTTGCTGCAAACAGCGATAAAGAAAGACGCCCTGCTGGCCCAAAAGAAGATTACCATTAAAGAGCATGAAGCCCTGATTCGTTTAAGCGGTGGCGACGCCCGTAAGCTTTTAAATGTTTTGGAAATTGCCATTAATGGCATCGGTGGAGACAAAATTACACTAACCAACGAAAATGTACTTGCACATGCCCAGCAGAACCTGGCTTTGTACGACAAGGCAGGAGAGCAACATTACGATATCATTTCTGCCTTTATCAAATCCATCCGTGGAAGCGATCCGAATGCTGCCGTTTATTGGCTCGCCAGAATGATTGAGGGCGGCGAAGATCCATTATTTATTGCCCGCCGATTGCTGATTCTATCCTCAGAAGATATTGGGAATGCAAACCCCAACGCCTTGCTGTTGGCAAACAATTGCTTCACCGCAGTTAATGTAATCGGCTATCCGGAGGCAAGGATCATTTTATCGCAATGCGTTACCTATTTGGCCAGTTCGCCGAAAAGCAATGCCGCTTACGAGGCCATTAACAAGGCACAGGCCCTGGTTAAGCAAACCGGAAACCTGCCCGTTCCATTACACATCCGAAACGCACCGACCAAGCTGATGAAAAATATTGGCTATGGAAAAGATTACAAATATTCGCACGGATACGAGGGTAATTTCGAGGCGCAAGAATACTTTCCGGAAGAATTGAGCGGAACCAAACTGTACGATCCGGGCAAAAACCCAGCAGAAGAAAAACTGCGTGAAAAACTGAAACAAAACTGGAAAAATAAATACAATTATTAGTGTTATTTTAATCGTAAAATGCCGTAATAAATGTCGCCCTGAGCATTTCGACTGGAGTTCAGCTTGAGCGTAGCCGAAAGGCTCAATACAGGCTGAGTTGAAGGGCAAATACACTAGGCTTCGACTAGGTTTATCTTGAGTGAAGCCGAAAGGCTCAGCCTGAAAAAGCACCTTTAACATAACACTAGCTGTAACAATTACTTAAAAATAGCTACTAATAAACAAACTAATACCTAAACTATTTATGCTGAGCACTTTTTTAAGCCATCAAAGGAAATCCTTTTGGCGTTCGCGGAACCGGGGCGGCAGTATTGCTGCACAAGTGGTTCTCGGCTTTTTTATGCTGTACTTTCTCACGGTTGCAGTAGGAATCGGCTTTACAATGGCCATGTTTTTGCCAGAGGTTTTTAAGGGACAGGATATTTTTAAAAGTTTTAACGGAATTATTCTTTACTATTTTGCCATCGACTTTTTAATGCGCCTGCAATTGCAAGAGCTGCCTACCTTAAGTATAATCCCTTATTTGCACTTAAAAATAAAGAAAACTAAAATCATCAGTTTCTTAAATGTTAAGGCCCTTTTTTCTGCATTTAATCTTTGGCCTCTTTTTCTTTTCTTCCCTTTTATTTTTACCGAAATAAGAGTTGAATATGGCGCCTTTGCAACTGTAATGTACGTTATTTCGGTAATTTCAATTACTATTTTTAATAACTATTTGATTTTATACCTGAAAAGAAAATCTATTACAAACGTAGTTTATACCTTATGTGGTTTAGTCATTATTGCAGCGTTTGCTGCGTTAGAATACTTTAAGGTTATTTCATTAATGGCAGCTTCCGATTATGTTTTCAGGGCGGTTGCACAGCACCCTTATCTGGGCTTCGGGTTTACCATTGCGGCATTTGCTATCTTTAAGATAAATTCTAATTTCCTCGCCAGCAACCTTTATGTAGAAGAGCTGGGCAGTAAACAAGAGAAAAAGGTAAGTACCGATTATGCTTTTCTAAATCGTTTTGGCAAGGTAGGCGTTTTGGCAGCATTAGAGCTGAAACTAATTTTGCGGCATAAGCGCCCGCGTTCATCAGTGCTTATGGCTTTCTTTTTTCTGTTTTACGGATTCATTTTCTACAAGCAGCCACTGATTGATTCAGATTCGTTTGGCAAAATGATTTTTGCAGCTATTTTTATGACGGGTATCTCGATTATTACCTACGGACAGTTTATGTTCGGCTGGCAAAGCGCCCATTTCGATGGTTTGTTGAGCAACAAAATCGACCTTAAAGATTACATCAAGGCTAAGTTTTTACTTTTCACCATCGCCTCTACCATAATAACCCTGCTGGCCAGTTTCTACGGTTTTTTAAGCCCTAAGCTGCTTTTGCTGCATCTGGCAGCCTATTTATGCAACATCGGCTTTGGTACAGTAATGATTTTGTATTTCGCCACAATGAACTATAAGCGACTTGATATTACCAAAAGTGCGAGTTTTAACTGGCAGGGTGTTGGCGCAACGCAATGGATACTGGGTTTCCCTTTTATTCTGGTCCCTATGCTAATCTACATGCCGTTTGGACTATTGGATATGCCATATTGGGGATTATTTGCCGTGTCGTTAGTAGGTATTATCATGCTTTTGATGCGGGGCTTTTGGGTAAATTTCATCGTAAAAAGATTAGAACAACAACGTTATAAAATAGCCGAGGGCTTTAGAGAATAATTATGATTTTAGAAGTAAAAAATTTGAAAAAGGTTTACGGCGATAAAACCGTTGTAAATATCGACCATTTGCAAATCGAACAGGGCGAAACCATCGGCCTGGTAGGGAACAATGGTGCAGGAAAAACCACCTTCTTCCGTATGTTGTTAGATTTGATCCGCCCGAGCGAAGGAGAAGTTTTATCAAAAGGCGAAAGCGTGATGCAAAGCGGTAACTGGAAAAATTACACAGCCTCTTTTTTGGATGAAGGCTTCCTTATTGACTATTTGACGCCGGAAGAATATTTTACATTTATTGGAAGTTTAAATAACCTGAGCGTTGCTGACGTGGCCGCCTATTTGACTCAGTACAACGAATTTTTTAATGGCGAAATATTAAATAGCGGGAAATACATCCGCGATTTTAGCAAGGGGAACCAAAACAAAGTGGGCATTGCTGCCGCCTTAATGCAAAAGCCCGAGCTACTCATTCTTGATGAACCTTTCGCCAACCTCGATCCAACTACGCAAATCAGGTTGAAAAAACTGCTAAAAGAGTATCCCGGAAATATGACCACCTTCATCTCTAGTCACGACCTAAATCATGTAACTGATGTGTGTAAACGCATCATACTTGTAGAAAAAGGCCAGGTGATTAAGGATTTTAGAACAGATGAAAATACCTTGAAAGAGCTGGAAAGCTATTTCTCTGCCTAGCTTTTGTACTAAGAATAATACATGTTAAGCGCCTCAGCAAACTGAGGCGCTTTTTATTTGCACTAAAAACGATGTTTTTTGGGTTAATTTTTAGTAAAATGAAATTATTTGAGTCTTAATTTTTTTTGGCATCGTGTTTGAATAGGCTGAGTAGAATTATAAATCGACATTATTATGAGCATTTCAAAAGTAAAAATAGCAACATTAAGTATAGGGTTAGCAGTAGGTTCAATGGCACTTCAAAGTTGTGATAGTTTAACTAAAACACAAAAAGGCGCTGGTATTGGTGCCGCTGCAGGTGGTGTGGTAGGTGCACTAATCGGAAAGAAAGCAGGTAACACTGCTGTGGGTGCATTAATTGGTGGTGCAATTGGTGGTACTGCTGGTGCGTTTATCGGTCGTAGGATGGACAGACAGGCAGCTGAAATCCAAAAAGCAATTCCTAATGCGGAAGTGATCCGTGAGGGTGAAGGTATTATTGTAAAATTTGATAGCGGTATTTTGTTCGATTTCGACAAAACAGCTTTAAAAGATGCTGCAAAAAGTAACGTACAAAGCTTAGCTGCATCGTTAAATCAATATCCAGATACAGATATTAAAATTATCGGTCACACAGATAGTAAAGGAACCGAAACTTATAACCAGGGCCTATCAGAAAGACGAGCAGCAGCCGTTAAAGCCTATGCCGTTTCTCAAGGTGTGCCTTCATCAAGATTGGTAACCATTGGTAAAGGTTTCTCTGAGCCAATTGCTGATAATGAAACTGAAGCAGGACGTGCAGCTAACCGTCGTGTAGAGATTGTAATTGTTGCGAGTGATGAATTAAAATCTTCAGCACAAAAACAAGGATAAACAATCAATTCCCTCTACCTATGAGGTCATTATATATCCCACCCCAATGCAAAAGCGTTGGGGTTTTTTGTTGGTTAAATTTTAGATCTGAGCGCAAACTCATCAATTGTGCCGCCATCAGGAATAAATATCTTCAAAATAGCGTACCACCAGCGATTTCATCAACATTTCCTGCTCCAGCATGGTGTACGGCGGAATAGCTTTAACAAGTTTCCAATGCGGCCAGCCATCCTGATCTACACCTTCCAGTTCGTAAAAGTCCATCTCGCTCAACAGCCTGCAGGTGGCAATATGCATCAGCTCTTCCTTTTGCCGCTTGCTGTATTTTTTTGGTCCTTTGCCCAGCTCCTGAACACCGATTAAAAAAAGCATTACCTTTAAATCGGGTAGGTCCGAATCAAATTCCGTTGCAATTCGCTGTTGCAGGGCTTTCCACCTAGTATTTATCTCCGAGGGTTTCATTTTGCAAAGATAACGTTAAAAAAGGCCACCCCGTAGTTCGTTTAACAAAAGCTTAACCCGTGTAAAGTAAAATTTAAATCTTTTAAGTTTTTAGCCATCAACCAAAAAATATTTTTGGCTACATTTATAACCTATGAATACAAACCCTAACAAGATATTTAAAGCTGGCCTGCTCGCATTCGGTATGTCGGGAAAGGTTTTTCATGCACCTTTTTTAAATGCGCACCCAGGCTTTAGCTTGAAAGCAGTGGTAGAGCGAAACGAAAAAAAGGCAGCGGCCGATTATCCGGATTTGATCAGTTACAACAGTATTGAGGAGCTACTAAACGATAACGAGATTGAATTGGTTGTGGTTAACACGCCAAATAATCTCCATTTTGAGCATGCCAAAGCGGCTTTAAATGCGGGTAAACATATTCTGGTTGAGAAGCCCTTTACAGCAACATCTGCACAGGCTAAACAGCTTTTCGAGCTTGCCGATGAGGTGGGCAAGCAAATTTTCTTTTATCAAAACCGTCGTTGGGACAGTGATTTCGCTTCGGTAAAAAAGGTACTGGCCAGTGGCAAGCTGGGCAAGCTAAATGAAATGCACCTGCGTTACGATCGATACCGGAATGTAATCGGTCCGAAGTTATTTAAAGAGAAAGCGATTGAGGCCAGTGGCTTGCTTTACGATTTAGGACCGCACCTGTTAGATCAGGTAATCAGTTTGTTCGGAAAACCGCTGAGTTTTCATAAAATTTTAGGAAAAAACAGAAAGGATACGCTTGTTGACGACTATTTTTCTATCCAGCTCAGTTACCCAGATAGCGTAAATGTTTTCGTAACCTCGAGCATGTTGGTTGTAAATCCGCAGGCTGCGTTTGTTTTACATGGCGTTACCGGAAGTTTCATTAAACAGCGTACCGATTCGCAGGAAGAGCAATTACTGGCAGGCAAAAAATTAACCGACGTCGGTTTCGGTATTGAGCCAGAAGGTTCGGAAGGTTTGCTGACTACAATAGATGCAGACGGGAATAAGACGGATGAGCTGATTCCATCGGAGGTGGGCAGTTACCTGCCTTTGTTTGATGCAGTTTACCAATCGTTGTTAACCAACGCCGCCTATCCGGTAACACGAGAAGATGTTCTTCATCAGTTGGAAATTTTGGAAAGCTAACAGGCTCATTATGCTAAACGGGTCGCATCGTTATCGGCGGTATAAACCTGAGGCGATATACAGCAAACAAAAACTAATCACAATTAACGACTATACGAATGAACTCGCTACCGTTTGGCTACCTTATTCCAATTTTCATCATCCTGTTATACTTTATTCTGCGGAAGAAAAAGCCGGCCATCGAACCGCTTACCGAAACCGACCTGCAGATACTAAACGACTATGTGGGTTTTTATCATCACCTTGATTCGACCGACAAGTTGCGCTTTGAAAAAAAAGTGGCTGCATTTTTCAGCACGGTAAAAATAGAGGCGGTTGGATTGGAAATGACCACATTAGATGAATTGCTGATCGCCTCGAGCGCCGTCATCCCAATCTTTGGGTTTCCGGATTGGCAGTACAGAAACCTAACCAGTGTATTGCTTTATCCGGATACGTTTAATCACGATTTTCAGTTTGACGGAGCCGAACGAAATATAACGGGCATGGTTGGCGGTGGTTACATGAACGGCCAAATGATCCTCTCGCGATCTGCATTAAGGCATGGCTTCTCTAAAAACGCCGGCAAGGAAAACACTGCGATACATGAGTTTGTGCACCTGCTCGATAAATCTGATGGCGCAACCGACGGCATTCCCGAAAATTTACTTGGCCACGAATACACAAGGCCGTGGATTAAAATGATGCACAAAGAGATGCAAAAGATCGAGGATAACAAGTCAGACATCAATCCTTATGCGATTACCAACGAAGCTGAGTTTTTTGCTGTAGTTTCAGAATACTTTTTTGAAAAACCGGAGATGCTTAAAAATAAACATCCGGATCTGTATCACCAATTGAGCCGCATCTTTGCGCAACAGCCTGCAAATTAAAAACTAATTATACTCCTAAATTAAACCGCTACAAACTGTATGAAAAAAGTATTCATCGTCAATCTTTCTATCCTATTCTTATCGTTCAGCGCCCTTGCGCAAAAAACGTACACCTTGAAACAAAATTTCCCGATAGGGAAAAAGTACGACTTTTCGGTGGTCTCCGATCAAATTATAAACCAGGAAGTGGCAGGTCAAAAAATCAACCTCAACCAGAATATTGGCACCGATTATACTTTTGCGATCCGTAATGGCGACAACATGGAGAAAAATATCGAGGTGGTGTACAACCGGATCTATATGAAATCGTCGGCCATGGGAAATGTAATGGCAATGGATTCCGACGATCAGGACAGCACTAAACCAAACCCTTTCAGGGGATTAAAGGGCGCCTCGTTTAATATGACCATTGCTGCTGATGGTTCAATAAAATCGATAACCGGGGTGGATAAGATGCTGAACGATATGGCCTCAAAAATGGGAACAGATTCGGCAATGACGCAAAGCATAAAAGCGGCACTAAGTAAGCAGTTCAACAGCGAGGGCATGAAACAAACCATGGAATCGACGTTGAGGGTTTACCCCGGAAAGCTAGTCAAAATTGGCGAAAGTTGGACGGTTGATACCAAAATGCAGATGACCATGCCGATAGAAACCATCACCAAATACACCCTTAAAGATGTGAAAGATGGCATTGCCTATCTGGACATTAGTGGAACATTAATTTCGAAAGGCAGCTTTGAAACCATGGGCAACAAATTGGAAACTGATTTAACGGGTACCAATGCAGGTGATGCGCAACTCGACATTAAAACCGGGCTGATTTTAAACAGTCATACAAGAATCGGGCTGATGGGCACCATGCAATCGATGGGGAACACCATAAAATTCGATTTGCAGGGAATTAACAAGGTAACGGCCAAAGAGATCAATTGATTGTGCAGCGCTATAGTTATTTCAGTTCGTGATGATGTTTAAAAAAAATAAAATCACTTGCCACCATTAAAGGGTAAATTCGTGATCTAAAAAATCGAAAATTGGCAAAATCAAAAACTGCATATTTCTGTCAGAGTTGCGGCTACGAATCGGCAAAATGGTTGGGTAAATGTCCTTCGTGCGGACAATGGAATACATTTGTAGAAGAAATAGTTGAAAAAGCGCCTGCATCAGTTCCGACCTGGAAAACCGATATAAGTACCAGAAAACTAAATAAACCGAGCAAGGTAGACGAGATTCAATCGTCAGTTGAAAGAAGAATATTAACCGGCGATAAGGAGCTTGACCGGGTTTTGGGCGGCGGCTTGGTGGAGGGCTCTCTCGTGCTGATTGGCGGCGAGCCGGGGATTGGAAAATCGACCCTGATGCTTCAATTGGCGTTGAACCTGCAAGGTAAAAAACTGCTTTATGTTTCGGGCGAAGAAAGCGAGCAGCAAATTAAAATGCGAGCGGAAAGAATCAAGGAAAGCGGCGTGTCTGACTGTTATATCTTAACCGAAACATCTACTCAGAACATTTTCAAGCAAATAGAAATTTTGGCGCCCGAGGTTGTGGTTGTCGACTCAATCCAAACCCTCCATTCGTCTCATATCGACTCTACACCGGGAAGCGTTTCACAGGTAAGGGAATGTACCGCCGAGCTGCTCAGGTTTGCAAAAGAAACGGGTGTGCCGGTTTTCCTTATTGGCCACATCACGAAAGACGGCGCTATTGCAGGGCCAAAAATATTGGAACACATGGTCGATACCGTTTTACAGTTTGAAGGTGATCGGCATCATGTTTACCGAATTTTGCGCTCCATTAAAAATCGTTTTGGCGCCGCAGCCGAACTTGGGATCTACGAAATGCAGGGAAGCGGCTTACGAGAAGTTTCCAATCCGTCTGAAATCTTACTTTCGCAACGCGATGAAGAACTGAGTGGCATTGCAATTTCGGCCATGCTGGAGGGTGCCAGGCCAATGTTGATTGAAACACAGGCACTGGTAAGCTCGGCAGCGTACGGCACTCCGCAAAGATCGGCCACAGGCTTTGATACCAAACGCATGAATATGCTTTTGGCCGTGCTCGAAAAGCGCTGCGGCTTTAGGCTGAGCACGCAAGATGTGTTCTTAAACATTGCCGGAGGGATCAGGGTTGAAGACCCGGCGATCGATTTGGCGGTGTTAATTGCGATCATTTCCTCACAGCAGGATATTCCGATTTCGTCTAAAAACTGTTTTGCTGCCGAGGTAGGGCTGTCGGGAGAGATTAGGGCCGTAAACAGAATTGAGCAACGCATAGCAGAGGCCGATAAACTCGGCTTTGAAACCATTTATATTTCGAAATACAATTTAAAAGGAGTCGACAGCTCCAAATACCAATTGGAGATTAAGGCCGTTGGTAAAATTGAAGAAGTATTTGAAATGATTTTTGGCTAAGTCTCCATCATAACTGGGGAATTATCTCAACGTTATTTTAAATATCGCTGATTAAATTCCCCAGTTCTACAGCTAAATTATTTTTGGCACGAATGTTAAAAACATTACAACACCCTGTTAATAAGCGAAATACGACCTATTTTTATCACTATCACATTTTTGGATTAACATTTGCCTAATGTAGTATGTTGTACATCATGGGATGTGATCTATAACAATAGGGATGATTTTCCTCGTTAGCGATAGTTAACGAGGATTTTTTTTGCAATAGGGTTTTGAAACTTCAGTTAGCCGTTATTTTCAGCGAGACCAATTTGGTTTACTTAACCAGGATTCAGCCGGTCGTAGGTAACTACAACCAAACTTGAAATGCTCAGGGTGATATTTATTAAGCCATCTTATGATTAACATACAATACCAACTTCAACCTTCCTTGCACTTTCTGCTCAATAATATAAAATATCGCTTACGGTATCTCCAATGGCGATGGCGACAAGAGCAAGGCGGTGCTAGACCAGCGACAAGCACATAGCACAATTTGGGGAAGCTAAGGAAGAAATTCCCCGTGTTGAGGATTATTTTCCCCGCTTTTTGTTGTTGAATTATTTTGGCATCAGCGCAGACAAAAAATAAACTACTGTTTTACAGCATGTTGCAGCATTAAACAAAGGAGTACCAAGTTTGGCGTAGGGTTTGCCTAGTATATAGTGTTGTACATCATGGGATGTGATCTATAACAATAGGGATGATTTTCCTCGTTAGCGATAGTTAACGAGGATTTTTTTTGCCTTATCATATCAAGCATCAGTATCACCAATGCTTTGGAGGTGAAATCTTTAAACTCGGCTTAAAATGATGCTTAAAAGATTTCTCTCCCGAAATTTCGGGACTACGCTACAGTCGAAAAGACGACCAAATTTTAGAATCTGTCATTGGTAGAGATTAGGTTTTGGAAAAGCAAAGAAATAGTTACAGGTTAAAGTGAAGTGTTTTCGTGATTGCGATGGACAACCTGTCCCGATTTCTCCTATAGTGTGGAGACATTTTTTTTGCGCCGTCATTCCCGCGCAGGCGGGAATCTTAATGCTCGGCGCCCAATTTATTGCGCATTAGGATCTCTCCCGAAGTTATCCGATGACAAGTAATCACAAGGGAATACCCAGCAAAACAGGAAGATCTTATAAAGGAATAATAGTGATTAAACCCCAAATCAAATTGGGGCGTGTAAGGAAAATTTTACCCACATTGGGGATGATTTTCCTCGGTTATGATTTGAGCACAATTTGGCATAGAACAAATGAAGAACATAACAAATTGATTATTAGCTAATTCTGAACCACGATCCCATTTAAGAAAGTTTGGCGTAGGGTTTGCCTAGTATATAGTGTTGTACATCATGGGATGTGATCTATAACAATAGGGATGATTTTCCTCGTTAGCGATAGTTAACGAGGATTTTTTTTGCACTTACTATTCAGACAAATTTTAAATATCTTTGATTGAGATAAATAACTGTAACACTAATAGTAAAAACACCATGAGAAAAATCATCTTAAGCTTTTCCTTTTGCTTATTCGCAACTATTGGATTTGCCCAAACTGCCTACACCGGACAGAAGTTTGGCGAGGAAGTTAAGCCGGGCAACGTAAAGCCAGCATCAAAAATGGAGGCGGCCATGGGCGATTCGCAAACTGTGGATATGAAAATTGAGGGCAAGGTGGTAGATGTTTGCAAGAAAAAAGGTTGCTGGATGACCCTGGCGATGCCAAATGGCGACCCAATGCGGGTTACATTTAAAGATTATGCCTTTTTTATGCCTAAAGACATTGTTGGCAAAACAGTGGTGCTGGATGGTATTGCTAAAAAGCAGACGATTTCTGTAGAAACCTTGCGCCATTATGCTGAAGATGCAAAGCGATCTCCCGAAGAAGTTGCAAAAATTACTGATCCCAAAAGGGAGCTGGCATTTGAGGCTAAAGGTGTAGTGATTTTAGAGAAATAAGCTGAAAGACCAAAGCTCAAAGCTGAAAGACCAAAGCGCAGAGAGTAAAGTTCAAAGACCAAAGCGTAAAGATTAAAGCATAAGAGGCTTTTAGCACAACGATTAGCCCGTCTTGGTGTTAATAATTGACATTAACGATTAGAAACAAAAACGCCCCGTGACAAAATGTAACGGGGCGTTTATATTTTAAGGTTTTTTAAGGACTTATAAAATCCAATTCCAGCCAAATTCATCAGCGGTTAAGCCATATCTGATGTCATTTAGCTTTTTAGCTATTCCGTTTGAAATGTTACGCGTAGATGGATCTGTTAACTGATAGGTTTCGCCCTCGTAACCAATTTCGCCAACATGGGTAACGGTTGCCGCTGTTCCGGCTGCAAAGGCCTCGGTTAAACTTCCGTTTTGTATTCCTTCGATTACTTCTTTGACGGAAACTCTGCGTTCTTCTACCTCGATTCCGTCTTCTTTAGCAAGTTTAATGATGGTATCACGCGTTACGCCATCTAGCACTGTGCTGCGTACCGAAGGCGTTACCAGCTTGCCATTAATTACGAAAATTAAGTTGGCCGTTCCTGCTTCTTCAATATATTCATGGCTGGCAGAATCAGTCCAGATTAATTGATCAAAGCCTTCTTTTTTAGCCTGCTCAAAAGGGTATAACGACCGGGCATAGTTACCTGCAGTTTTAGCAAAACCTACGCCGCCATCATCGGCACGGGTAAACTCGGTTTCAATTTTAACTTTTAATGCCGAGCTGTAATACGGGCCCGTTGGTGTTGTCAATAAAGCAAACTTGTAAGTATCTGATGCTTTTACGCCTAAATACGGGTCGGTTGCAAACATCACCGGACGGATATATAATGCATAATCCTCTTGATTAGGCACCCATTTCTCATCGGCCTTAATCAATGCCGCTAAACCTTGCATAAATAATTCTTCAGGGATAGTTGGCATAGACATCCTTGCTGCAGATTTGTTAAAACGCTCGAAGTTTTTATCAGCTCTAAACACACTGATTTTACCATCAGGTTGGCGATAAGCTTTCAACCCTTCAAAAATAGCCTGGCCATAATGAAGCGCCGAAATAGCCGGACTCATCGGAATGGGACCATAAGGAAGAATTTGCAGGTTTTTCCATTCGCCATCTTCGAAGTCGGCCGTAAACATGTGGTCGGTAAAAACTTTACCGAAAGGTAATTGAGAGAAATCTGTAACCGTCAAACGTGTTTGAGCAGCTTTGGTAATTTTTATATCTAATGTGTCAGTCATACTTTTATATTTTTGAAGCGAGAATTTGAATGAATGACTGATTTGCATCGTCTAGATTCAACCATTTTATCATTCTTTAATTCAATCATTGGTTATTTCGGACAAAGTTAACGAAAATGCGCACTTATTTAACAGGCTTTTGTTATATTATTCTTTGTTTTTGAGTGTTTTAAGCACACTAAGCACCCAACTTTTTCCCCATTCGTCAATTTGGTCATCTGTCCATAAGAAAGGGTAAAAAATTCTTTTTTGAAAACGCGGAGGCAGGTACTTTTGCCAGTTGGTGCCGCCTGTTGCGGCCACGTCGACGGGGTCTTTTTCTAAGTAACGAACGGCCGATTTGTAGTGCGAAAGCGGCCATTCTACATTGACGTACAAATCGAGCTTACGCAATTCTTCGGCAAGCGCAGAAACATCGGCTCCGTTGGCCGCCAGTTGATGATAAAGTGCAGCAAAATTGGTCGAGATATTATCTTTTGCCAACTGCAAAAATTGCGCTGCGTATTTTTTGATAAACTGCTTCAGAGTTAACGTTTGCTTACCCGATGCCAGTTCTGTAGCGCCAAATTTCCAGTAAATGTGCTCAAACTGTTCCTCTATGGTTGCGGTGCTTAAAGCGGTCCGCTTACTTTTATCAACAAGGCGAATAAAATCTGTGGCATAAATCTCAATCATCCGGTATTGCCCCGATTGAAACCCACTTGCTGGCAAAAGAGACATCCGAAACTTTAGAAACTGCTCTTTTTCCATGCCATCAACCATTACCTCGAATGAGGTTGTTAAGGCATTAAAATAAGCATTGATTCTTTTTACTCGAGCCGTAAAAAATGCCACGGTTAAGTTTTCATGGGCTGAAATTTGCTGGCACTCGTGTAAGGCAAGTTTGAAGTATAGCTCAGTAATTTGATGATACATAATAAAAATCTGCTCATCGGGGAATGGCGTTTTGGGGCTTTGCAAGCTGAGCAAAGTGTCTAAATGGATATAATCCCAATACGTCAAAAAATCGGCATAAAGCAGGCCGTCGAGATAGGAGGACATGTCTTGCCCCATAGCCGTATACTTCTCTTGCAGTTGATTCAGTTTGTCCTTTATTTCTGGTGTGAAGTCCATTAGTTTGATTTATTATTACAAAGGTGATAAAGATTTTGGTAGGAATGCCTAAAATCTATATTTTTGGAACAATGGCGATGGGGTACCGCCAAAACCGCCCAAACAGGCTGATGACTCCTACGATTTTTATTTAAAATTGAATTCAATGCCTGTTAAAAATTTAACAGAAGGATTTCTTCTGTCTATCAATCGCTTCATTAAGCAAGATTTCGGATTAGTGTTTTTAAATGCTGCAAAATGGCTCATTTTTTCGGCCCTGGTTGGTGTAACTGTTGGCTCGGCTTCAGCCCTGTTTTTAGTGATGCTAAATTGGGCAACCGATTACCGCGAAAGCCATCTTTGGATCATCTCACTTTTGCCATTGGCTGGATTAATTATCGGCCTTTCTTTTCATTACTGGGGCAAGGAAGTGGTAAAGGGAAATAATCTTTTGATTGAAGAATTACACACACCAAAAAAGATTATTCCGTTGATTATGGCGCCGCTGATTTTTGCCGGAACCATTATTACCCATTTATTTGGGGGCTCGGCGGGAAGAGAGGGTACAGCGGTACAAATCGGAGGTGCCTTTGCCGATCAATTTACAAAAATTTTCAAGTTAAGGCCGAGAGATCGAAAAGTAATCTTGATTTGTGGCATCAGCGCTGGCTTTGCCTCCGTATTTGGAACGCCGCTGGCCGGGGCCGTTTTCGGGCTTGAGGTTTTTGTGGTGGGTACATTGATGTACAGCTCCATTTTGCCGTCGTTCATTTCAGCGGTCATTGCCGATTATGCTTGTAAAGCCTGGGGCGTTGGTCATACGCATTACGTTATTGCCGAAGTGCCGGATCTCAATACCTTAAACCTGTTGTTAGCGCTCGCTTCGGGCATCGCGTTCGGCTTGGCGGCCAGAAGTTTCTCTGCATTGACCCATTTTTTAACCACGCTGTTCGGCAAGATAAAATACCCACCTTTACGGCCGGTTTTAGGAGGGCTTATCCTCATTGTGATTATTTATTTATTGGGTAACACCCGATTTATCGGCTTGGGAATTCCCGTTATTTCAGAATCATTTTCGCAGCAAGAGCCTTATTATACTTTTTTGGTGAAGTTGTTTTTAACCGCTTTAACTTTGGGTGCCGGCTTTAAAGGCGGCGAAGTAACGCCGCTATTTTTTATCGGCGCCACGTTAGGCAGTTTTTTAAGTATTTTTATGCCATTGCCAGTTGGCCTGCTCGCGGGAATGGGCTTTGTCGCCGTTTTCTCGGGGGCCGCAAACACGCCGCTGGCCTGTGTGTTTATGGGTATAGAGCTGTTTGGCGATACATCTGGCGTTTACATTGCACTCGCCTGTGTTACTGCATATCTATTTTCTGGTCATACCGGGATCTATCGCTCGCAAAAAATTGGAAGTCCTAAGCACTTGCTGTTAAAGCGACATCAGTTTTTGAAGTGAGTGGTTTTGCGCCGGCGAATCAAGGCCGCTAAGAATTCATCATATAGGTACATCATTCATGCCGAAAACCATTGAAGCCGTCCTTTCGACCGAAGTGCTCCACAGGAGCTCCTTTGGAGGAAAATCTTTGAATTTTAGTAGAGATTTCTCGGCTGCGCTCGAAATGACGACCTTTCTTAGGAGTCCGCTTCTAAAACGAACATCATTTTAGATTCATCTGAAAATATTTAAACTCAAAATGACAGCGCCGCGTTTTAGTACAGCACCCTAAATTTGATGGTATGCTCAATCTTTTTTAACGATTTGAACAGCTGTTTGTCGTATTCTGCATTGATGTCTGTAATTGCATAACCAATGTGTGCGTTCGTCATTAAAAACTGACCTACAATGTTGATGTTATGCTGTGCGAATACCGTATTTATTTGCGCCATTATGCCAGGAACGTTTCTGTGAATATGGATCAAACGGTGCGACTTTGTAATTTTTGGCAGTTGCAGATTCGGAAAGTTGCTACTCAAATAGGTGGCTCCGGTGTTCATAAAATCCGTTACTCGCCTTGGAATAAAGTCGATGTTGCGGGGATTATTTTTAGGATCATCGAAAACCACGATTCCCTGCTTAGTGCAAAGCTCAAGATCGATCTTATTTTTTGCATTGCCCAAATAGCCGATTGTCTTCAACTTGGCCGCGTTCTTTAACTTTTCCTTATCCAATTTTTCACCATCAGCAAAAAGGATTACTCCAACGTCCTTCACGTATTTCTCCTCGAACGTTGCTTTATGCCTGATAGATAGGCCGTCAGATTTGAGTACGGCAATGCTCATCGGATCTACGTCGCCAATAACAAGGCATAAGATTCTGTTTTTTGGATAAGAAATTGCACGCGGAAGATCGTTCACATACAAAAACTCATCAAAACTTGGGGTAACATGATCGGCTTTGGCAACAATGCTCTCGCGGGCGATATTCTCCGTAAAAGCAAAAAACTTGTTGATCAAACCACTTTCCCGCAGCTGGAAATCCGAATAGCCATCACCAATGCCAAACAATTCGCCCTCCAACTTTAAATGCTGCAGCAACTTTACCTTTCCACCCTCTTCGCTTAGTGGGTTGGCATGGTCGTAATCAATAATATTTCCATCGCCGGTAGTTACAAAGGTATTGGCGTAAATATTTTCTTTTTTTATATGGTATTGGCTTACAACAGGCGTAATAAACTCTTTAAATCCTCCAGAAACGATCAAAACATCGTCAGCATGCTTCTTAAAAAACTCAGCATTTCGAGAAAAGGAAGTAGAAACCTTTTTCTTTAAATGTTTTATCAGCTGCTTCAAATGGTCTTCGTTGGCTTGCAATAGCTTTACCCGCTGAGCCAGGCTTTCTGAAAAAGAAAGCTTTCCTTCCATTGCGAAATTGGTATAATCTTCAATTTTTTGAAAAATCGCTTCCTTTTCGGGATGATTTTTTAGTGATATCCTGGCAAGTTCATCAAGTGCCTCCACCTGGGTAAATGTGCTATCAAAATCGATAATGTAGTAAGCTTTCTGTTTCGGCATTATTTTAAAAATTGGGTAATTTCTTTTATACTTTGAGCAAGGGGCTTAAAGCTAATTCCAGTTTGCTCGATTACTTTATTGTTATTGTAATAACTTAATGTTACACTGCTCTTTGCGGTATCTTTTGTTATCGCCGGCTCTTTACCTGTAAAAACGGATGCGAGTTTTAAGGCACGCCAAGCTATGCCAAGCATCCACGGTTTAGCCTCTTTTTTAGGTGGCTCGGCATCAAATCCAACCGCTATCTCTTTAAATAAATCCTTATAATGAATGTTTTCGGAAGAAATAATATAGCGCTCGCCCGCTATTTCCGCGTCCATCAATAAAATCATTGCCCTGGCCACATCTTCAACAGCTACAAAGCCCGATGCACCATCAGTATAGTAAGCGAATCCGTCTTTTATCAATTTAAAAATGGCCCCACTACCTTCAAAACCTGCATTTTTACCAATAATGACCGATGGATTTACGATAACAGCGTTCAATCCCTCGTTTATTCCCCGCCAAACCTCCATTTCGCCTTCATATTTCGAAAGCCCATAGGCATGCGCTTTGGCGTCGTATTCCCAAAAATCCCTTTCCGTAATTTGATTGCCTTTTTTAGCGTTACCGAGGGCGGCAACCGAACTTACATGTAACAGCCTGCAATTATTTTCGATACAAAGATTGATGATGTTCGAAGTGCCATCGATGTTAACGTGAAAAAGCCTCTTTTTATCTTTTGAACTTAACGATACGAAGGCAGCACAATGGAACACCTTTGTAACTCCTTCAAAAGCATCTTCCAGGTCAGACGGCTCGTTTATATCGGCCACGAACCACTCAACTAAGTTGTTATTGGCAATCAGAGCCGGAATTTTGGATTGTTCACGTTTTAGCGCCCGCACAGCTAAGCCCTTATCGGTCAACTGTTTTATTAATTCAGACCCTAAAAATCCCGTTCCTCCGGTTACCAGTATCATTTTATTTTTTTGTAGCTATATGTGGAAATACGCATTCAAAAATAGATATTTGAGGCGAGAGTTTTAAATATATGTCGTTAACGGATTTCTTTTCGCCACTAAACCCCGATAGCTTTACCCCGAAGCAAGGATTTTTTACAAGTCAGCTTGGCCTAAAAGCAACTATCTACACCGAATCATTTCCCGATTTTGAGGAAAACACTTATGATCTGGCGATCATCGGCGTACTCGATGGACGGGGGGCGGTTAATAATGAGGGTTGTGCACTTGCGCCAGATTATTTTAGAGAGAAATTGTATAAGTTGAACGAAGGCGCCTTCGCCAGCCGAATTGTTGATTTGGGCAACATTAAACATGGCGCAACCATTGCCGATACTTACATTGCACTTAAAATGGTTGTTTCGGAACTTATTAAAAAAGATATCGTTCCGATTATTATCGGCGGAGGACAGGATTTAACTTATGGGCAATATTTGGGCTACGAGGATCTGGAACAGAAAGTTGATCTTGTAGTAATCGATAACCAGTTTGACATTGGCGATGACGAAAGCGAGGGAATTCAAACCCGATCAGACTGTTATTTAAATAAGATTTTTTTGCACCAACCCAATTATCTGTTCAACTATAGCAATATTGGTTATCAAACTTATTTTGTAAATCAGGAGAGTTTGAGTATGATGGATAAGCTTTATTTTGATGTTCATCGTTTGGGCGAATTTGCCCAGGATATTACCTTGACGGAGCCAATTATAAGAAACGCAAACATGATTAGCTTTGATTTGGGCGCTATCCGTTCGGCCGATGCGGCGGCAAATGCCAACACTACGCCCAATGGTTTCGATGGTGAAGAAGCTTGCAGAATTGCCCGTTATGCCGGAATGAATGATAAGCTCACTTCTATTGGCTTTTACGAGTTTAATCCGGCTTATGATAACAATGGCCAAACTGCTTTTTTATTGGCGCAAATGGTTTGGTACTTTATTGATGGTTATTATGCCCGCAAGAAAGACTTTCCGCTTACACCGAAATCGCAATTTATGATCTATCGAACGAGTTTGAAAGATGGCTCGGGCGAAATGATGTTTGTAAAAAGCAAAAAATCAGATCGTTGGTGGATGCAGGTTCCCTATCCATCGGGCCAGTCGAAAAACGAACGCTATCACCTGGTGCCGTGCCGGTATGATGATTACCAAACCGCAGTAAATGGCGAAATGCCTGATTTGTGGTGGCGAACCTATCAAAAACTGAGTTAAAAATAGCTCCAAAATTTCCGTACAATTTCAAAGTTGAGGCTGTACAATTTCAAAGTTAAGGCCGTACAATTTCAAAGTTAGCGCTGTAAACTACGTCGATAATTTTATACAAACAACTGCCTGTAAGAACAATTAACATAATTTAACTTCAATTAATTACGTTTAAAAAAAGATATTTCCTATCTTGGAAATTATTACTACTAACTCATCTCATGAAGAAAATATTATTATCTGCAATGGCACTTTTGCCATTGACAGCACTAGCGCAAAAACCGTTTACCTTAAACGGTGACATAAAAGGCTTAAAAACTGGCGACAAAGTTTATCTGATTTATCAAGGCGACGATAAAAATGTAACCGATTCTACAACAGTAGCCAACGGTACTTTTACTTTTAAAGGAAGCTTAAACGCTCCAACACAAGGCAGTTTATACTTGAACAAAAATCCTTTTGTTAATCGCCCGGCCCAGGGTGAAAAATTAGATGGGTTATCGTTTTATGTGGAACCAGGAAACATTAAGTTAACTGCCCCCGATTCTTTAAAAAATGCAACAATTACAGGCTCAACAGTTAATGATGATGCGAAAAAATTAAAGGCATTGACAAAATCGGTTAACGATCAGTTAATGGCGATAAATACCGAATATGCTGGCTACACAACGGAGCAAAAGCAGAACAAGGAAACCATGGATGCTTTGAGGGCTCGCTACGAGAAAGCCTCGGAGGGAATGCCTGCACTGTTATTGCAATTTGCAAACGCAAATCCTAAATCATACATCAGTTTAAGCGCCATTGGGCAGTTGGCCGGCGATCCGGATCAGGCTGTTGGTGCAGAAAAAGCTTTTGCTGCACTATCTCCTGAGCTTAAAACAACGCCCATTGGTAAAAGAATTGCCCAGGTGTTCGACGCAAGCAAAAAGACTGCGGTTGGCGTAATGGCCATGGATTTTACACAAGTTGATACGGCAGGAAAGCCTGTAAAACTCTCAGATTTTAAAGGCAAATATGTGCTTGTAGATTTTTGGGCATCGTGGTGTGGCCCGTGCCGTCAAGAGAATCCAAATGTTGTAGCTGCGTATAACAAATTTAAAGATAAAGGCTTTACCGTTTTAGGCGTTTCGTTAGATGGAGGTACCACCAAAACAACGAAAGCGGCCTGGCAAAAGGCCATTGCAGCAGATAGCTTAACCTGGACACATGTTTCTGATTTAAAGGGATGGAGCAATGAGGTTGCCAAAATGTATGGCATACAATCTATTCCAGCCAACTTTTTAATTGATCCGACCGGAAAAATTATTGCAAAAGGTTTGAGAGAACAAGCGTTACAAGATAAGCTTCAGGAGCTGTTGGGAAACAAATCGAAGTAAAATTATTGAAGAATTACTTAGTCATCCGATAAATAATTACGCAATCTGCAACTATTCACCGGATGACTTTCTGTAAAATTTAATGCATAAAAAAAGAAGTCAAGTTTTTTTGAAACTTGACTTCTTTAGTTTAAAGGCTTTTATTCGATGCTAAGCTAACTTACACCAAATCGAAGCCGATATCTTCTCTAAAATATTTACCGTCAAAGTAAATGCGTCCGGCATCGGCAGTGGCGGATTGCAAAGCTGTAAACAGATCGCTCTGCAAGCTTGTTATGGCGATTACCCTACCGCCATTTGTTTTAACCACATCGTTTTCTAATAATGTTCCGGCATGGAAAGCATTTGAATGACGCAGGTTTTCGATTCCTGTAATGGCTTTTCCTTTTAAATACTCGCCGGGATAACCGCCTGCAACAATCATTACGGTTGCGGCTGTTTGCTCAGAGATTACCAAATCAACCTGACTTAATTGCTTGTTGGCCGCAGCCATAAACAACTCCACTAAATCGTTCTCAATTCGTGGAATAACGCTTTCCGTTTCGGGGTCGCCCATACGAGCATTGTATTCGATTACGTAAGGATCGTCGCCTACTTTAATCAATCCGAAGAAAATAAAGCCTGTGTAATCAATGTTATCTTTCTTTAAGCCTTCAACAGTTGGCTTGATAATTCTTTCTTCAACTTTTTGTAAAAACTCTGGCGTTGCAAATGGAACAGGGGAAACAGAGCCCATGCCGCCGGTATTTAAACCCGTGTCGCCCTGGCCGATCTTTTTGTAATCTTTTGCCGATGGAAGTGTAACATAGTTTTCTCCATCGGTTAAAATGAAAACGGAAAGTTCAATGCCACTTAAAAACTCTTCGATAACAACAGTTGCACCTGCTGCGCCAAATTTACCGCCAAGCATGAGTTTTAACTCTTCTTGCGCCTCGATAGTTTCTGTACAAATTAAAACGCCTTTGCCTGCTGCCAAACCATCGGCTTTTAATACCACTGGTAAAGCATGGTTTTCTAAATAGGCCAAACCATCGGCCAAAGTTTCGGGTGTAAAAGATTTTGAAGCGGCCGTTGGAATGCCATGACGCTCCATAAACTGTTTAGAAAAATCTTTGCTTCCCTCTAAAATTGCGCCTTCTTTTTTCGGGCCAATAACAGGAATATGCGAAATGGCCCTGTCAGCCAGAAAAAAATCATGAATACCGTTAACCAAGGGCTCTTCGGGGCCAACAACTACCAATTCAATATTTTCGGTAAGTACTACTTTTTTAATCGAATCGAAGTCGTTTACGTTGATATTGATGTTGGTGCCATATGCTCCTGTACCACCGTTTCCGGGGGCAATAATTAGTTTATCGCAGTGCGAAGACTGGCTTATTTTCCAAGCGAATGCGCTTTCTCTACCGCCTGAACCTAAAAGTAAGATATTCATATCGGCAAAGATAATATTTTACCTTTGGTTTGATTACACGGATCGAATGAAATCGCAGAATGGATTAATTGGTTAACTGTTGAATTGCTATATTGTTGAATTGCTGGAAATAAATCACTAACTTGATTGGCATTTTCTTCGGACTTCGGACTTTCCCAAAGGGATGCCCTTGGCACGGACTCAAAACTCAAAACTCAAAACTCAAAACCTAACTCCCCTTTGCGCTACGCGTCATTTGCTCAAGCATGTCCCACATTTCACTCGGTATGGCTTCTAATCCGTTCATCTGTCCGGCGCCCTGTAGCCATTCGCCACCGTCGATGGTAATTACTTCTCCGTTAATGTAACCGGAAAAATCGCTTACCAAAAATGCGGCAAGGTTTGCGAGTTCCTGGTGTTCGCCAACTCTTTTGAGTGGTACCCGGTTTTTAAAATCGAATTTCTTGGCTAAATCTCCGGGCAATAATCTTTCCCAGGCACCTTTTGTTGGAAACGGTCCGGGTGCAATTGCGTTGGTTCGGATGTTGTATTTCCCCCATTCTACGGCCAGCGATCGTGTTAAGGCCAACACGCCGCCT
Source organism: Pedobacter endophyticus (assembly GCF_015679185.1). Lineage (NCBI taxonomy): Bacteria > Pseudomonadati > Bacteroidota > Sphingobacteriia > Sphingobacteriales > Sphingobacteriaceae > Pedobacter > Pedobacter endophyticus. The sequence continues at coordinate 3,578,890 of NZ_CP064939.1, read as the reverse complement.
TTTGCACAAGCTGATGGCACTACATAGGCCGAACCTGTAAAGGCATAGGTGGTTACAATATTTAATACGGTTGCTGCTTGCTTTTCTTTAATCCAATGCTTGCCGAATGCCAATGTGCAATTTACGGTACCTTTTAAAACGATATCGATAATAGAGGAAAAGGCATTTGCAGACAGACGCTCGGTGGGTGAAATAAAGTTGCCCGCAGCGTTATTTAATAAAACATCTACTGATCCAAATTTCTCGAGCGTTTTGGTCAATACATTTTCAACCTGATCGGCTTCGCGAACATCGCAAGCCACTGCCAAAACCTTTCCACCCGTCTTTTCCTCCATCTCACCGGCGGTTTTTTGCAATACGTCTAATTTACGACTTGTAATAACCAGGTTTGCACCCAACTTTAGAAAATAAACGCCCATTGCTTTCCCCAAGCCCGTTCCACCTCCTGTTATAACAATGGTTTTGCCTTTTAAGGCATCTTCTCTCAGCATCGGCGAATTATAATTGAACATACAGTATTGTTAAATTGTTGATATTGTTAAATTGTTCGTTTTGCAAGCTGAAAACTGCGAACTGTATGCTGAATTACTTCCGCTGCAAACTAGCCAAAATGGTTTTTAAAATGTGGCGAGTAGTTGGTGCCCACCATTGTGCTAACACTTTTTCGAGTGTCGCCGATTGGTCGGTCGTCATCGAAGCAATGAGCTCCTCGCGAATATTAAGTTTACTTTGCGACCATGTGTTGCTTTCGAGTTCCATAAACTTCTTTATCTTTCTCTCGGCCGCGGTAAGCAAGCTTTCTCCTTTTACCAGTTCATCTATTAAGCCTACTTTCAATGCCTCTTCGGGGTTGTAAAGCTTGCCGGTAAGTAAACTTCGTGAAGCCTCCGCCTTGCCTATCCAAAATGAATAAAGTTGAAAAATGCTATTAGGTACAATAATCCCGACCGGAACCTCGTTCAGCCCGATAATATATTGCCCTTCGGCCATTACGCGGGCATCGCAGGCCAATGCAATTACACAGCCACCAGCAGGACTGTGTCCGCTTATGGCCGCAACCATCGGTTTCTTGAAAGAAACAATGTTTGCCGTAAAATTAAAAAACAGCTCGAAGAAAGATTTCGCTTCCTCTTCGTTATAGTTATAAAGCGCTACCAAGTCTAGCCCGGCAGAGAAAAAAGGAGCCGTTCCGGTTAAAATTACGCCACCTATATTGTCGTCGGCAGCAATATTTTTAAGCATATCATCCAGTTCGGTAATCAACTCGCGGTCTAAAGCGTTTGACTTTCCTTTATCGAATGTGATCGTTGCCAACCTATCTTTTACGCTTACTTTTATTGTATTCATTTTTAAAATTGTATCAAGAACCTCTCCCCCCGCCCTCTCCTTGAAGAGAGGGAGCTAGGAACTGCTCATTTTGTTGTTGTGATTATAAACTTGGTAATCGCTAAAGTGTTTTGTGCTTTAGTTATTTTAATTAACCACATAAGGACTTTTATTTCTTTTAAGCAACCCTTTGAAACTTTCAACTTAACGCCCACCCAACCTACCCAGAGGGGAGGAGTTAGCGATGAGTTAACCTAACATTCGCACGAAGTATGCGCTTTGGTCTTTCAGCTTTAGGCTTTCACCTTTACACCCTCCACCTTTTTAAGCCCCACCCAACCTCCCCAGAGGGGAGGAGTTAGCGATGAGTTAACCTAACATTCGCACAAAGTATGCGCTTTGGTCTTTCAGCTTTAGGCTTTCACCTTACTTCACTTCGTAAGTGTAAACTTTTCTGGCCAAATGTCCAAAGGCATCAATTCCTTCAATAACCACCCGGTAAGTTCCTGGTTCATCGGCATTATAAAACTCAAACTTCGCCTTACCATCGTTGTTGGCTACCACCTGTGGGTTCCAATAAATTGTGGTTCGCAAATCGGCCCTGCTACTGGTACTGGCGGCATCATACTTGGGTGAATAAAATTCTCGACCTACAGAGAAGCCCCGAGGGTTAAAGGTAACGATTCCGGGCGCATAACGGTCGTAGCTACTGGTACCGCCACCACGCTTGGTGGTAATAATGATTACCCCGCCACTACCTTGCGAGCCATAAATGGCAGTATTACCAATATTTTTTAACAATTCAATCGATTCAACATCAGTGGGTACGATATTATCTAAGAAGTCGGCCTCCACAGGCATGCCATCTAAGATAATCTGAATTGGCGTATTCTGACTGCGCATTAAATAGGGAATATTGCCGCGAAAAATTACGCCGGGCAATCGGCCTTGCAAACATTGCGATAGCGTAACACAAGTGGATAAATCAGCAGCTGTCATTATAAAATCTGCTCTTCCGGCACCGTTGAGGTTCGATGAGTTTTTTGCCGGATTTTTCTTTTCCGTAATCGTCACTTCATCTAGCTTAATCGTTCGTTCCATAAGCCCAAGCCTTGTCATTTCATTAAAATAGTTATCGCTTTCTTTAATGTACTTCATTAAGGTATTGTTTACATTAACGTCTATATCGGCACTATTCTTATTTTTGGTAACAATTTGCCCCGGCACTACATCGAGGTTGATTTCTACAAATTTTCGGTCGGTTTTTGTTCTGGCCTGTACCACAAACTTGGTACTGTCGGTAAAGCTCAAATTATCGAAAACGAATTTTCCTTCGGCGTTTGTAACCGTATCTAAGATATAAAGCGTGCCTTTAGTGGCCATAAGCATTACTTTGCCATTAGGAACTGGCTTATTGCCCTTGGTTACTGTACCACTGATGGTAATCGACTCCTCGGGCTTGTAGGTGATGTTCGGGCCAACGTTATTGATAATATTTTTCCAGATGAATCTTCTCCAGCCTTGTGTAAGCATTAAATTATCAAGTTCTTTTCGTGTCTTCAGATCATCATCTAAGAAATAGTGATTTGGTTTTTCAACGTAGCCAGCCAAATCCGACGTGAGCAAGAGCGAAGTAAGGATGTTGGTTTCATTATCCTCATCAGGAGCCACCTTATTGGCATTGGTAACCGAAACAGAGAAGCTACCTAAAACGGGCTTCGACTGGTTTGTGGCATCAAATGTAAAAGCTGCTTTACCTTTCCTTTGGGCAGATACGCCGGAGGTACCAAGTGATACATTAATCAATTCTGATTGATGCTTGTTAAAGATTAAACGCTCGGCAACTGGCTGGTTATCGTTGCTAAATAAGGTAAACTGAACTATGCCTGAAGGCAGCTTCGATTTTGGTATTACAGCCTGCAAAACCTGTTTATCCATTTTCGCTTTGGATGCGTAATAGACATTGCCCCCGCTTTGCGCTATAATTTTAAGTTCATTATTGTTGATCAGGTCGGCGCTTGCCATAATTCGAAGTACAACGTTGCTGGTATCGGTAGTGTTAAGTGAAATGGCATAGCCACTTTTGGCGGCAAGGGGCAGCTTAAACGTTTTTTCTGACCCATCTTTAAACTTCACCTTTGCCGAATACGACTTGCCGGCCTGTGCATTGAAAACCACATTCCCCATGCCCAGGTAGGTTGTAGAAAAAGTGGTTATTGCAGTGCCATTTTCATCTACAATTGTTCCTTCTATATTTTCGCCATGGCCGTTTGATGCGGTAGCCTTAATGCCAATTCTTTGCGGAAGCAATTCTACTAAAGTGCCGCCCTCGGGGAAAAACTGAACGTCGACATCGTTAGAGGTTGAGGTTATCGGAATAGACTTGGTTACTTTCTCCTTGTTAGGCAGGGTAAGGGTTGCTATAATTTTGCCCGATTTGTTTTGAAACGACTGGTTGTTGGTAAAGTTAATGGCTGCGTTGCCTTGCAAATCGGTTTTTACTTTTCCCTTTGCTATCGAACGGTAATCTAACTGCACATCGTAGCTAACCTCGTTTTCGCTATAGGCGATACCATTTTTATCTTCGAAATGAATGGTTGCGGCTACTTTATCGGTAGCATTATCCTTGCTAAAATTGTAAGTGGTTTTGGTAAAAACCTTATTGGCCCAACTGTTGCCAATTTTTATCGTTTTATCGAAGAAAAATTCGGTTCCGAAATTGCGCATGTAATTGGTGTAAGCACGGATTCGATAATTGCCTTCGCTTAACGAATCTGTCAATTTGAAATCGCCCCAACTAATTCCCGCCATCAACGGGAGCTTAAGCAGCTTCTTTAACGAGTCTTTTTCGTTAATTAATTCGACATATAAAATTTTGCTGATGGTTGATGGGGCGGCGGTTTTGGTGTTTAGCACATAAGCCTTAAACCAAATGTCGTCCCCAATGGCATAATAAGGTTTATCTAAATGTAAATGGACTTTTTCTTGCGGGTATTTTACCGTGTATTCTTCAAATTTTTTCAGGAGTTCGGCAAATGGATCATCATCTATCGTAAATGCGGTAAAACCGACTAATCCCAAAAGAAAACAAAGGGCGAGAGTAATTTTAAGTTTCATGTGTTGAGGCTAAGTAATTCTGCGTCAAGGTACAAAAGATGGGCGATATTTCTATGTAAAATAGTGGTGAACTTAGAACTTAGTTATGCTTTCTATCAATGGTGTCTTGCAAATCATAAAATACTGTTATGAATGTGTGTTATTAATCTCCTCCGCAACCACCACAACTACTACTACAACTACTGCCGCATGAACTGGAGTAGTCACTTTTTTTTTTGATTTCAGATTTCATCAATTCAGTGAGTGAACTTGTTAAAACAGCCGAGCCTAACAAAAAGTAGCTCCATTGCCAATTGCCTTCTATTTGCTTGGTTGGTAAAATTTTTTTCTCATAAAGCTCTGGCAGCGCATAGGTGGAAATTTGTTTCGTTAAAGATTGTAAGTATTGGATCGTAAATATCGAAACAGCAAATGTTGCCAGTAAAATTATGGCAACTGGCTTATCTCGTAAGATGCCTGTTGCAATTCTCGTCGACCCCAACAATAGTAAAATCATTAAAACATAAAAGTTTTTGCGGTATAACGAATCGAATTTTTTTGACTTGTTAAAGTATTTTCTAAATGCTTCTAAACAATTGGCTGTATTGCTAAAAACTGGCTTCGCAATTAATATACTTAATAGGTAAAAATAAGATATTTCGCCTGTTTCATTTAACACGGAAACGATTTGCGACTGCTCCTTGCTCAACGTTACCTTACTTTCTACAAGTTCAATATTTTTATCTGCATTTATTTGAATGACTCCGCTCTCTATAAGTTCGTTTACAGCCCCTTGCAATACCTCCGATAATTTTTGCGTTTTTGCATAAACAAGCTCGAAAGGCTTCAACTTAAATATAAATGAAGATTTATCGAACTGTGAAACTATGTTATCAAAACATGTTTGGCTATAAACAGCCAATGCTAAAAGGGTGATGATTGTTAGTATGATATAGCCAACTATAAAATGGAGATTATCGATGTCTAAATAAATCGGCTTTAATAAAAAGTAGATTGGAACGGATAAACCAATAAATACCAATATACCACTAATTATAAAACTTGTAATTTTGGTGTCTGCCTTTTCGAGGTTTAGGCTTTCGAAGATGTTGTTATAGCCCCAAATATTTTTTGGCTGGGCACCAAAATCTGTTTCGTAAAGCGTTGAAGTTCTCTCTTTTGCCTGTTTAAATTTCTCAAAATCCTCTTTGTTATGGGTTGACGGAATGTGGTGAATTTTCTTTCCGATCGTATTGCAGAAATCTTGGTAAGACTGGGTGAAAACCAAATGCTGGTGCCAAACAATATCAACACTTTCAGACGGAGAAACCATAAGATTTGAGGTAGCCGCCAGATACATAAATTTTTTGTACTCTAAAATTGCTTGTTCAGTAAAGGCCTTAGTCCAAAAGTTTTCTTTGGCAAGTCTTGTAGAAAATCCATAATCCTCTGTTGGATTCTCAAACTCGAAAGCGAGTATGTTACGCCAAAGTTCTTGATTCATTTTGTTGGTATCGATGTAATTTAGATGATAGGCTATCTCTATCCTTCGACGCTTCACTTGAGAGCATTGATCGAAGATTGCCAAATACTAATATACAAAAAATGGGTGAATATCTGTAAGATCTCATGCAATAGCCGGATTTTCGCGAAAGCATCGCTAAACTACTTCTTACCGTACTCGCCGTCCGCTCTTCAGCAGTGGATTATTGACGTTCTGTGCTCCATCGCTTCGGGATTCTTCGTTGCATCAACTAGCTGTAAAATAAACCTTTACACGAACGGTCGTGGTGCTGTACCGAAGCCTCGGGATCAGCATCTTTCATGCTACAAAGGCCCTGATCCCGTACGTACGGGACAGGGTGACGAGGTGGTTAACCATAATGCTTAACATTCTTTCAACTCTCAACGTCACTCATATTGATTTAATGCGATAAATTTAAGCTCAGGATGCCAGCTATGAGTGGCGATTTGCTGAAAAAATTGATCTATGAAGATGATACAAGAGACTTTGAAAGCGCCCGAGAATGATTGAAATACCGATAACCATCAGTCGGCCGCTGGTCAGAATCTGAGTGATGTTTAAAAACCGTCAAGCTAGATATTATACCCACCTATTACTTTACATTATATCGATAGGTTGTTCTACCCAATAGGCCCTGCCCATTTATCCCTTCTACAACGACCAGATAACTTCCGGTTTGGTCGGAATTGAAGAAACTGATCTCTGCCTTTCCCTCTCTACCGGTAATAACCGACGGATTCCAATAAACAGTACTTCGCTGATCGGGAACGTTCGAAGGATTTTGTACGTTATACTTCGGGCTGTAAAATTCCTTCGCATTGTCGTATCCCTTGGGGAAGTAGGTAATTACCGATGGGTCGTATCCCCTGCGGAAATTGCCCGTGCGTGTAAAAACTGCCATCACCGGCCCAAAAGTTCCCGTACCTGTAAGCTTTGCACTAACGCCCTTACTTTCGTGCGAAAAGTAAACTTTATCAATGTCTGCAGGGTGATCTCCGGTAAAAAATGTTTGATAATCGCATGGCGCTATCGTCATCCCATCAATGATCACGGTGTATTGCTCCCGTTGAAACATCGGAATGTATAGCGGGCCGCAATCATCGTATTTATCAGTTCCTTGCTTATAAACAAAGTTTACGCGGCTTCCGTCCATTCGCATTAAACAATCCATTAGGGTTTTGCATGGCCTTCGGCTATCGGGGCGGTAAATTTCATCTGCCTGACTTTCTTTAATGGTGTTTCCATAGGCCATTTTACTTTTTGCCCGTATGCTTACCTCGCGAAGCTGCTGAACCCTGCTCAACATACCGTGTTTTTCCAGTTCTTCATCAAGCGCCCTGCTGGTTTCTAAAGATGTTTTAACCAACGATAAGATGTCGGGATTTAAGTCGCCAACGTTGGGGTTGGGGGTTACAGGTTGGCTTCCGGCCTTATCTACTAAAACCTCCACTAACTTTCCACCCTTCGGATTTCGGCCCCGCAAAGTAAATTCAGTTCCATCTAAAATGATGAGGTTATCGAAGCTGAACTTTCCCTGCTGATTGGAAACGGTATCCCGAAGAATGCCATATTTGTTGTTTAAAAGCGTCACCGTACCGTTTGCAAGCGGCTTATTGCTTAGCGTTTTAAGTTGCCCGGTAACAGCGTTGACAATCTTTTCGGCCTTGTAACCTGCATCGGGTGCTTTTCCGGCCAATACATCTTTCCACACGAATCGGCGATAACCTTGGGTAAGCATTAACAAATCGAGATTTTCTCTGGTTTTTTCGTTTGCATTGTAAAAGTAATAGTTCGGCTGTTCAACGTAGCCCTTAATATCGGCTTTGAGCAAAAGCTGCGAGTAAATGGTATTTACCTTTGTTTCATCAAATGGCACCGCATCTTCGCTAATTACTGCAACCGATAGATTCCCGCTGATGGGTTGGCCCGCCGGGTTTGTAGATGCGATTGCCAGCGATACCTGATCTCTTTTTTTGTATTCTCTTTTATTGGTTTCGACAACCTTTAATTGCATGTTATCGTCTTTCTGAACAAAAAATACACGTTCGTTTATTGGGGTTCCGGTTGGCGAAAAAAGTGTAAACTGCAATATTCCCGATGGAACCTGTTTAATTGGCATATAAAGCGAAGTGGTTGTTTTGGATACGTTTATTGGCAACGCCGCGTAAACCGTTCCGCCCGATTGTGCAATTAAACTGAGTTGCTGCGCACCTTTAGCTAATGTTTCTGCATTGGTGTTTATCCTCAGCAAAACGGTATCGGCCTGTGCGCCCTGGCCGTTTTCTCTTCCATAAACGGCCAGCGTGTAGCCATCTGTTTTGGTTTCGGGCAGTTGTACAGCTGTTTGAAAACCGTTCTCCATCTTAATTTTTGCTGTATAGCTTTTTCCCTTTTCGGGCATCAGATTAAAAAAGCCCATTCCCAAGTGCTGGGTTTCGAAAGTTGTTATTTCCTTTTGTTCGTTATCAACAATGCTTCCGCTAACTTTTGCGCCCAACCCGTCGGTGCCCGTTGCCTTAAACGCCACCCGGTTCCAGGTATCGGCAAGCAGGCAGCCACTTTCGGGAAAAAACTGAACATCGGGTTGAAGCTGACTGGTTTTTAATGGAAACGTTTTCGATACTTTAGTTGCCTCATCTAAGGTAAAGTGGGTAACGAGGTAAGTGGTATTTTGTGATGGATTTTTGGAAGCGGGCAATTCTACGCTTATTTCTCCGGCGGCATTTGTTGTGCCACGGCCCGATGAAAGGCTTTTATACCCCTCCTTAATACTATAGCTTACACCATGTTCGCCAAAAGGCTTCCCTTTTGCATCGGTATATTTTAAAACGGCCTTAACTTTTGGCTTATTTCTATCTTGCTCGAAAATATAATCGATTTTCCCGAAAACCTCATTGGCAACCGAATTGCCCACGCTAAAAGTTCGGTCGTAAAAAAAATCGGGGCCTGCATTTCGCATCCATTCGGTGTAGGCCCTAATGCGATAATTGCCATCGCGGGTGGTGCTGTCGTTCAAAACGAAATCGCCTTTGGCCAGGCCACCCATTACAGGTAACTTTATGGTTTTAGCTATAGAATCGCCCTCACTTAATAAATCGATATAAATGGCTCCGCTTATGGTCGATGGAACGTGGTCGCTACCCATTGTAACGTAAGCTTTGAGCCAAATGGTATCGCCAACTAAATAATAGGGCTTATCGGTGTGGAGGTAAATTTTTTCTTGTTGGTTTTGTCCTGCCCACTTCTCTAACGCACTTACCAATGGCGCATGCGCAGCGGATTCGGTTTGTGCAAAAGCATAGGTACAAAACATGAGCGTGGCGAGGGTTAGCCACAAGCGTTTAATTTTCATAGTAATTTGGTTAGGGTGATTTGCCGGTTTTTAATAAAACCGCTAAAATTTGTTCTTCCACATCATACTTTCTACAGGTCTGGTTGTTTTATTGTTATATTTTGCATTTCCTTTGGTGTTGTACATCGTTGCGATGTTGCCTTCTACCACGAAGTAAATTAGCTGCCCGATGGGCATACCGGCATAAACTTTTACAGGCTGTGCTACCGATATTTCGAGCGTCCAGGTGTTGCAAAAACCTACGTCGCCTTTGCCGGCTGTGGCATGAATGTCAATACCCAAACGGCCAGTACTGCTCTTGCCTTCCAAGAATGGTACGTGTGCGTGTGTTTCAGTATATTCTAAAGTTACCCCCAAATACAAAGTGCCCGGATGCAATACATACCCGTTTTTAGGAATCTCGAAATGCTCAATCTCGTTGTGTGCCTTTGCATCAAGAACACGGTTGGTGTAAGTAGCCAAATATTTCCCCAAATGAACATCGTAAGAGTTTGTTCCCAAACACTCGCGTTTAAACGGTTCAATTATAATCGTTCCTTTCTCAATTTCCTCTAATATCCTGCTATCAGATAATATCATTTTTATGCGTATTTTTGGCCTAAATTATCATTTATTTAAGATAATTTTGCATGTAACTTCCAATTTAATAAATGGCGATCGTTTACAACCAAAATATTGATGGGCATTCAGTTTTAGCAATTTGGAAAATTGAAGAAACGGAAGAAGAACTGTTGGCCGGGCTACAGCTTAAGCAGCACGAGCTGGATATTATTTCGTCGTTAAATAACGGAAAACGCTTGTTGCATTGGCTAAGTACAAGGCTTTTGCTGCGAACGATGCTTAACACTTCTGAATATATCGATTGCCAGTTTGATGCAGATGGCAAGCCCTATCTTGTTAATTCCGATTACCACATTTCGTTAAGCCACTCTTATGATTACGCCGCAGTAATGATTAGTAAGGAATATGCTGTTGGTGTAGATATCGAACTCATTAAGCATAAAGTTAAAACGATTAAGCATAAGTTTCTAAGTGATATTGAACTTGCCCAAAAGCAGCTTGGCGATAACATCGATGGTTTATATGTTGCCTGGTGTGCAAAAGAGGCTATTTATAAATGGCACGGAAAAAAGGGACTTGAGTTTAAACAACACATTCACATTAAGCCCTTTAAACTAAAAAAGAAAGGCAGCTTAAATGCAATTGTGGAGTTGCCAAACGGAACGAGAGAGTTGAGCATCAATTATTTTAAAACCAACGACGGATACATGCTGGGTTATGTGGCCAGTCCATCGTAAATACAGAGCTGATGAACGAAGCAGAGAAAAATGAGACTGGTTTGGTGTTAACGCAGTTTGTAGATTGGGGTTTAACCGATTACCAACAGGCTTGGGACAGACAGGAGGAACTACTAAATAAAACGGTTGCCATAAAATCCGAAAACCGCACGAACAATACAACAACGCCGACTCCGAACTACTTAATTTTTTGTGAGCACCCGCATGTGTACACACTCGGAAAAAGCGGGCACCCCGAAAATTTGTTGTTGGATGAAGAGGGGCTGAAAGAAAAGAATGCAACTTATTACAAAATTAACCGCGGTGGCGATATAACCTATCACGGCCCGGGACAAATTGTTGGTTACCCGATTTTAGATCTGGATAATTTTTTTACTGATATTCACCTCTATTTGCGTACGCTGGAAGAGGCGGTAATTTTAACTTTAAAAGATTATGGAATCGATGCGGGACGATACCCGGGTTATACAGGTGTTTGGCTAGACGCGGATAACGACAAGGCCCGCAAGATTTGTGCAATGGGCGTTCGGTGCAGCCGATGGGTTACCATGCACGGCTTCGCCTTTAATGTAAATGTTGATCTCGATTACTTTAAAAATATTGTGCCTTGTGGTATCGACGATAAGGCGGTAACTTCTTTAGCAGCCGAGCTTGGCCGTAAACTGGATATGGAAGAGGTTAAGGGCAGATTGAAAAATCACATTGCCGACCTTTTTAAAATGGAGTTGGTGTAGTTTGCCTATGTTCCGTCAGTTGAAACTGACGGCAATGAAATGACGGCAATGAATCGACTAGCGGTAATGCTATTTATTGCCGTTGACTTCAGTCAACGGAGCATGGCAAAGATTGAAACCTGAAATGGCAGGATATAGCAATCGTTTAAAATCTATCGCTCGATGTTCTTCGTAAATTAATTCATGAAACTATTCGTCTGCATTTTACTTTCTTTGCTATCTTCGGGATGTACGAAAACCAGCGAAAATCCGAGCATGCCAAAAACCGATCTGCCCACAAACAACTTTAATGCAAATGCCAGGTTTACCTATCTGGCATTGGGTGATTCTTATACCATTGGCGAATCGGTGCAGCAGGTAGAATCGTTTCCCTATCAGCTTCAAAATGCTTTAAAACAAAAGGGATTTGATGTTGGTGCACCTAAAATAATTGCCAAAACGGGTTGGACAACGGACGAGCTTGAAAGCGCAATTAAAAGCGAAAATCTGACGCAAACCTTCAGTTATGTCACGTTATTAGTTGGTGTAAACAATCAGTATCGTGGATACCCGTTGTCGACATACAAGAAAGAGTTTGCTGAGTTATTGCAAAAAGCAATTGCGTTTGCCAATGGCGATAAAGCTAAAGTTTTTGTAGTTTCGATACCCGATTGGGGTGCTACGCCATTTAGCAAAAACTCGGGCAAAAACCCGGAAACAATCGCCGCCGAAATTGATGCATTCAATGCCGCAAATAAAGAGATTACTATTGCAGCGGGCGTAAGTTATACTGATATAACCCCTGCCTCGAGAAATGCAAAAACCGATGCATCGCTAATTGCCGCCGATGGATTACACCCAAGCGCAAAAATGTACAATGAATGGGCCTCGGCCTTATTGCCGAAGATTTCGGCTGTTCTTCTGTAACCACAGTTATTGCTTCTTTTTAACCGCTCTGCGTTGCTCGGTTACATTCCACTTCCTGATTATCAAATTAAATAAATGGCAGATGTGTTTTCTTTTTAGAAGAAAAATTTTACATTAGTCTAACTATTTAAATCAACCCTTTAACAATTTAATCTATGGAAGATCCAACATCCCAATCAAATGCTCCATTTGGACAAACTCCTTTTGGCAATTCTCCAGGCATTCCACCCAAAAACTGGTTGGTAGAATCTATTCTGGTAACTTTATTTTGCTGCCTCCCATTCGGCATCGTTGGGATTATTAATGCAGCAAGCGTGAACAGCAAATATGCCATGGGCGATTATGCAGGCGCACAAGCAGCATCCGCAACCGCCGGAAAGTGGACCAAAATCGGCTTTTTCGTTGGAATCAGCGTTTATGTGTTGTACATCCTCTTTTTTGTGGTTTTGGGCATGGGTGGCGCAATGATGAGCAACTATAGATAATGAAACTTAAGTACATCTTAGGGATTATAATCCTGATAGCATTGGCAATAACATACTACAGCTATAACCCTGAGATGTACACTTTTTTCCCTGAGTGCCCTTTTCACAAATACCTGCATCTCGATTGTCCCGGGTGTGGCTCGCAACGAGCTGTACACGCACTGTTGCATGGAAATGTTGGGCAGGCTTTAGACTTCAACGTTTTAATGGTAGTGAGTTTGCCATTTTTATTTCTTCACTTTATTTTAAAAATCACTTCCTACGTTACCAACAAGAATTACGATTTAAAAATCTGGCAAAAGCCACTGGTGCCAAAGCTGATATTTATTCTGGTTCTTGCTTTTTGGATCGCCAGAAACATTCCGGCCAAGCCGTTTACTTATTTAGCCGCATAGCTTAAATCGCCACCGAGGTTAGCGCCTTATAATCTTTCAACACCGTTTCTAAAAACTGTAGTTCGTTCATATCAGCAGGTACGTTAACCGCAATATGTGCTGTTGTTTTGGCAGTCATGGTATAAATCAGCTCCGCATTGCCGGTTTGGTAATAGCCCATTAACACTTCATGAATTAATTCAACGTCGCGGTCGTTCAAATGCAATACTTCCTTAAACCTGGGCACGTAATCTTCGGGCAGGCTAAAGCTGAAGGCCACATTTTCTAACTGGGTTCGGGGAACAGTTTTTATAACAGTGGTTTTAGCCAGCATATCGCCTAAACGCTGGTGGTTCTTGCTTACTGCAACAGCAATAAGTGCTACAGTGCCCCAACCGAACGGGATGCCAAAATCGATTATCCGAAATAGCCACCTCAATAAATATTGGCTAAATGTGGGCTGGGTTCCATCAAGGCTAATCACCTTAATTTTAAGCACCCTTTTACCGATGCTTTGACCATTCATCATCATTTCGCAAACCAGATCGTAGAAAGCGAAAATTGCAAAGAAGATAATCGCGATGACGATAGCAGCCGTTCCCGACATGTTCATACTCGCAACCGTCATCAATATCATAAATATTATTCCTCCGACAACAAAAATGGCCAGATCGATGCATCTGGCTGCCATCCTTTCGCCGAGACCCGAAACTTCGTAATCAATATCGATATTTTGAGTAGTGCTAATTTTGATGCTATCCATGTTTCAAACATAATTTTTTTTAAGGATAATCAACGTATTCAAATGCTGATTTTTATAAAACAAGGTTTAAGCCATTCCGAAACTCACATCAGGCACCTCATCCACCAATGATAACACCTTACCATGAGATTGCTTCAATCGATTTCGCTACGAAGTAGCCCCTTTGGGGCAAAGACGGCGCATAAAAACAGGGTGAGCGAGGTAAATTCGCTTCGACCACATAGGCACATAGAAAACATAGATTTTATAGGGCGAAGTAACTTATCCATATATCCCGAGCCGGTCTCAGTGTATTAAGTTGAGGATAAAACAGAAAATAATGTCATCCTGAGAAGGATTTTTCAGCAAAAAATCAATACGAATGACGTTTGAAATTTACTCGTTCGCTATCTGCGCCCTGCGTCCCCCTTCGAAGGGGGCAGTGCCAAAGGCATCCCTTTGGGAGGGGATGATTTGGAAAAATCCTCTCCCTTTGTGTGGATTCCGGTATGTTTCGTTTGTGAAACCCTCTCCAAAGAGGGACTATGAGACTATGCGTTAAACCCAAAGTAATAAAACGGCGCAGCCTTTCATTTTATTCAGCTCCACATATTTTATATCCTTAAAAATTTAACTATTTTAACCGAAGATTTGGTAACGCCTTACATGAGAGAAGCACTATTTGTAAAACAAAATTCGGACAAGTGGAAACAATACGAGCATTCGCTTCAAGCCAATCCCGATGAAATTGCAAATCAGTTTATAGAAATTACCAACGATTTAGCTTACGCCCGCACGTTTTATCCAAATTCAAAAACTGCTGCATATCTTAATGGGTTAGCTTCCAAGCTCCACCAATCTGTTTATAAAAACAAAAAAGAAAGCACCAACCGATTTACCCACTTCTGGAAAACCGAGCTGCCGCTGTTGTTTTTTACCTATAAAAAACAAATTCATTACGCATTTATCTTCTTCATCATTTCATGTTTAATTGGCCTATTATCGGCCAAGTACGATGACACCTTTGTTCGGTTAATTATGGGCGATGCGTATGTAAACATGACGAATGAAAATATTGCAAAAGGCGATCCTTTTGGTGTTTACAAAAGCGAAAACCAGTTTCTAATGTTCCTTAAAATCGGATCGAACAATATCTATGTTGCGCTGTACACCTTCGTATTGGGCATTTTATTCTCGTTCGGTTCCATTATCTCGCTATTTAGAAACGGGATTATGCTCGGCTCATTTCAATATTTTTTCTTTAGTAAAGGGCTGGGCGTAAAATCTGTATTGGTGATATGGATTCACGGAACGCTCGAGATTTCGGCGATCGTGCTGGCGGGAGCCGCCGGGCTGGTGCTAGGTAACAGCTTCCTCTTTCCTAAAACCTACACCCGCAAAGTTTCCGTTTTGAGAGGCGCAAAAGATGGATTAAAAATCGTTGTCGGCTTAGTCCCAATTTTTATCGTCGCCGCATTTTTCGAGAGCTTTGTTACCCGTTATACCGAAATGCCACTCGTAATCAGCCTGCTCATTTTACTATCTTCCGCAGCTTTTATTATCTGGTACGTCATTATCTATCCAATACAATTATCAAAAAAAGTAATAAATTAACATGCTATCACCATTCGAATTTAAAAAGCGCCGCGATTTTGGCCAGATCATAAACGACACTTTCGCATTTATTCGGCAAAACTTCAAGCCCTTAATTACCACTTACGCAATTTTTTGTGGGCTCTTTGTATTGGCGAGCATGGCCGCCATGCTGTTGCAGCAATACAAAATGGTGAACGTTCTCAACGACATTAAGATTTCCCAGGGCTCAAACAGAAATCCGTTCGGGTCGACATTTGGTATAGAATATTTTCTATCGTTGTTATTCAGTCTCTTCTCGTATGCAAGTATGAGCGTGGCCATTCATTCCTATATCGCAATTTATATCCAGAAAGGCAACCAAACACCAACTATTGATGAGGTTTGGGGCTATTTTAAGCACTATTTTTTCAGGGTATTCGGCAGTTCCATAGCGCTATTGCTGTTACTTTGTATTGCATTCATATTCTGTATCGTACCATTTTTCTGGCTGTTTCCCTTTGTATCGATGATTTACCCCATTATGATTATTGAAAACGGATCGTTGGCTTTTTCATTTAACCGAAGCTTTCAGTTGATAAAAGATAACTTCTGGGTCACTTTTGGTACACTTATCATTGTTTGGATTATTATTTATGCGTGTATGACGATGGTGGTGCTGCCAACAACCCTGTTGAATATGGTCGGCTTGCTTTCCCATAAAAGCCCTCAAATGTCGCTAACCTTAACTATGATTACTACCGTTCTGCAATCGCTTTGCCAGGTCTTCTTTATCATACCCATTATAACCGTTACGCTCGTTTACTTTAGCCTGGTAGAGCAGAAAGAAAACTTAGGTTTAATGGAGCGCATAACACAATTTGGAGATACTGAAAAACCAACAGACACCAGACCTGAGGAATATTAATATGCTGCGATTTCTTGTTGGTTGCTTCCTTGCATCGTTGCTTTATGTTTGCCCCGTAAATGTGGTTGCGCAAGCAAAGAAGACTGCGTTGCCCATTGTTTTGCAAACGGATAGCAGTAAAATTACGCCGGCGAAATTTGATAAGGAAGCAATAAGTGATTATAAAGATCAGAAAGCGTTTCAATACGACCAGCAAGAGCGCAGACAGCTATCGCTTTGGGATCGGTTTTGGATGTGGTTTTGGTCGGCCATTAACGAGCTTTTTGTTGGTGCCGCATCGAACGCTGTCTCCCGATACTTCTTTATTGGGCTTGGCATTGCGTTGGTTATCTTCATCATTACGAAAATTATCGGCGCCGAGAATATCTTTAGCAAGAAACCGAAGGAAACCATTCTTCCCTACGATGTAATTACCGAAAATATTCATGAAATAGATTACGAGCAAGAGCTGCAACGTTTAATAGGCGAAGGCAAATATCGCCTTGCGGTACGCTTGCTATACCTGCAGGCGTTAAAAAAACTTAGCGATGCCGAGATTATACAATGGCAACCCGAAAAAACCAACTATAACTATTTAATGGAAATTAGCAAGCCCGAGCTCAAGGCAGACTTTAGCAAGCTAACCCTCCAGTTCGACTACATTTGGTATGGCGATTTCCCTATAGATAAAGGCAGGTTTGAACCGATTAACCAATCATTTAACCAGTTTAAAACACAAATTAAATGAAAGGATATAAAATCTACTTCGGCATTGGCCTCGTTCTCATCGTTGTTTACCTCGTGGCGCAGTACAACAAGCCTACGCCGACCAATTGGGCGCCAACTTATATTTCTACCGATAAAATTCCATACGGAACGTACATTTTACACCATAGGATAAAGGACATTTTGCCGGGTGCCAAAATTGAGCAATCGCGGCTGGCAATATATAATACGCTCAAAAACAAGCGTAGTAACGGCTCTGCTTATCTAATTGTTGCGCAAACGGCCAACATTAGTAAGGTAGATTTTGAGCAAATGAAAAAATTTATGCGGGCAGGAAATTCGATTTTCATTGCCAGCTACGATTTCGGAAAAATGGCAGAGGAGTTGAAGCTTAGAACAGCCCAAACAATGTCGATGGAGCGGCCGTCGCTTAATTTTACCAACGAAGCTTTAAAAACCGAGGCCAATTATGGTTTCGAACGTGGCATAGGCGGACAGTACTTTAGCCAAATCGATTCGACCCGGGCGATAGTATTGGGCGTAAACCAACAACAGAAGGCAAACTTTGTAAAATACCCCTTCGGCAAAGGCGCACTTTACCTTATTGCCGAGCCTGGCTTTTACACCAATTTCACCCTGCTGAATAAATATGGCGCCGAATATGCGGCCAAAACTCTAAGCTATATTCAAAAAAGCAACGAACTGATCTTAGATCAATATTTCGCCACAAAAAAGAACGAAACGACCGATATTTTAAGGGTGTTTTTTAAACATCCCGAACTCAGATGGGCCTATTACCTGAGTATTTTTGGCCTGATCATTTTTGTACTTTATGATATTAAGCGCAAGCAAAGAATTATCCCCGTGGCCGATCCGCTTAAAAACTCGTCGGTCGATTTTGTAAACGTGGTAGGTAGCGTTTATTACCACGAGCGCAACAACCTCGATATTGCACTTAAAAAGATCAATTATTTTCTGGCTTTTTTACGTGGCCGATATTATATCAAAACGAACGATATCGATGCGAGTTTTGCTCAATTATTGATCGAAAAAACAGGCATAAATGAACCATCTGCCAAAACATTAACCAATTATTTTATGCAAATTCCGCAGATGAGCGATTTAAGCGATCATCAACTTATTGGTTTAAACGAAAGCATAGAACAATTTTATAAAAATACACAACGCCATGGAGCAGGAACAATTTAACCAACGTACCGATTTAACGGCTTTAAACGAAGCGGTTGAGCAGATTAGAAACGTACTTGGCCAAATCATTATCGGACAAAAGCAGGTTATCGACTTTTTAATAGTCGGCTTACTTGCCGATGGCCACATTTTAATTGAGGGTGTACCCGGCGTAGCGAAAACATTAAGTGCAAAACTCCTCGCAAAATCAATCGATGCGCAGTTTTCGAGGGTACAGTTTACGCCGGATTTAATGCCCTCGGATGTGTTGGGAACACCGATATTTAACACCAAATCCGGAGACTTCGAATTTCGAAAAGGGCCGATTTTTGGCAACATCATTTTAGTTGATGAAATTAACCGCGCTCCCGCTAAAACCCAATCGGCGCTGTTTGAGGTAATGGAAGAACGTCAGGTAACTATCGATGGGCATACCTATATTATGGATGAGCCCTTTATGGTTTTGGCCACTCAGAACCCCATTGAGCAAGAAGGAACCTACCGCCTGCCCGAAGCACAGCTTGATCGGTTTCTCTTCAAAATAGAAGTAAAATATCCGTCGTTTGAAGAAGAAACCGCCATTTTAATGTCGCAACATAACCTTGTAAATAAAACACTGGCCAGCGATGTAAAGGCAGTTTTGTCTGTTCAGCAAATTCAATCGGCACGAAGCGTGATTCGCAGTTTGTTTGTTGAACCGAAGCTGCTCGAATTTATCGCGAAGATCGTGAGCGAGACCCGCAACAATCCGTCGCTTTATTTGGGTGCTTCGCCGAGAGCTTCTTTGGCTATTGTGCACAGCGCAAAAGCCCTGGCAGCCATTCAAGGACGCGATTTTGTAACGCCAGACGATATTATCATGGTGGCCATTCCGGTTTTGGCACACCGAATTTTACTATCGCCCGAAAAGGAAATGGAAGGCTTAACAACAAGCGATATTGTTCATCAGATTATAAAAAGAATTGAAGTGCCGAGGTAAGTGAGCCTGCTCAGAAGGTTTTGTCATTCTGAGCGCAGCGAAGAATCTGCAGGTTTCTAACCGCAAACAGAACATGACTTGCCAGACTCAGGTTCGGAGTTTAATCGGTTAGAGATCCTTCGTACCTCAGGATGACAGCAAAGGTTTTGTCATTCTGAGCATCGCGAAGAATCTGTAGGTTTTTAACCACATACGGAACATACCTTACCAGACTCAGGTTCGGAGTTTAATCGGTTAGAGATCCTTCGTACCTCAGGATGACAGCAAAACGAGAATTTTAAACAAACTAAAAAACTAACCCTTGAAAAAATTCTTTCAGCAATATTATACCAACCTGTTCCTCAACGATCGCTTATTTGCGGCCCTGGGCGTTTGCGTCGTGCTTTTTTTGCTGAAGTTTTTCTTCGCGTGGCTTGGCGAAGTTCCGGTGATTGCAACGGGTGTATTGCTCGCCTTTTTTTTAATTGATTTGTTCATTTTGTACCGAATAAGACAAGGTGTGAATGCTCGAAGGTTTACACCAAAAAGATTAAGCAATGGCGATGAAAACCCCATTCAAATCGAGATTAAAAATAGCTATGGATTTGGCGTAAATGCCCGTGTAATTGATGAAGTACCCTTTCAGTTTCAAATTCGTGATAAGGATTTCCGGTTTGCGCTGAAACCCGCCGAAATTAAGTCTATCCATTACAACTTACGCCCAACAAAACGCGGCGAATACAATTTTGGCTTAATCAGGGCCTACATTAGTTCGCCCATTGGCCTCATTAGCCGCCGGTATAACCTGGCTACAGCCAACACGTTGCCCGTTTATCCATCTTTCATCAACCTTGGTCAATACGAATTGATGGCCATTTCTCATCAGCTCACTGAGCTTGGAATTAAAAAAATCAGAAAGATTGGACAAAGTACCGAGTTCGATCAAATTAAAAACTATGTTGGCGGCGACGACATCCGGACGATAAACTGGAAAGCCACAGCCAGAAAAGGCGGCCTCATGGTTAATACGTATACTGACGAGCGTTCGCAGAATATTTATTGCATTATCGATAAATCGCGGGTAATGCGCATGCCGTTCGAGGGGTTAAGCCTGCTCGATTATGCCATTAACGCCAGTGTTGCACTCGCAAAGGTGGCCATGCTAAAAGAGGACAAAGCTGGCCTGATTACGGTTTCAGAAACGATTGGCTCGGTTGTGCCTGCCGATAGAAAGGCTGCGCAACTTGGAAACATCATGAATGTGCTGTACAAGGAAAAAACCAGGTATTTAGAAAGCAATTTAGAGGCCCTGTATTCTACTGTTCGAAGCGTGGTGAAACAGCGGGGCTTGCTCATCTTCTTCACTAATTTCGAAAGTATGTCGGCCTTGCAAAGGCAACTGCCTTATTTACGGCGACTTGCAAAGTATCACTTGTTATTGGTGGTATTTTTCGAAAACACAGAGCTCAGCGCATTGAGTATGGAGCCAGCTAAAGATATTGAAGGTATTTATCATAAAACCATCGCAGAGAAATTCGTTTATGAAAAGCGATTGATGGTTAAGGAATTAAACAAAAATGGCATCTTATCTATCTTAACCCCGCCACAAAAGCTAACTGTAAACGTGGTGAATCAGTATCTGGCACTGAAAGCGCAGCAGCGGATTTAGTTCTCAGTTTTCAGTTCTCAGTTTTCAGTTGGAAGTCCGCAGTCATCCGATGAATACCAGCTAATTGTAAATATGTGGCTTCAAAGATCTCTCCTCCAAAGGAGCTCCTTTGAAGCGCTGCGGTCGAGATGACGATTTAATCTTTAGTCATCCGATGAATACCAGTAGTTGTAAATATGGGGCTTTAAAGATCTCTCCGCTACGGTCGAGATGACGAGTTGATGTTTAGTGATCCGATGAATACCAGCTAGTTGTAAATAGGTGGCTTTAAAGATCTCTCCGCTACGGTCGAGATGACGATTTAATGTTTAGTCATCAGTCGAAGGGCAAATGCACCAATACTCAAAACTTCCAACTCAATACTCCCCACTCAATACTCCAAACTTACTCCTCTTCTCTAAAATAAACTTTGTAAAAGTTCATCGATTTTCCCTCATCGTAGCCCTTTTCTATCATGTCTTTATTGCCGTGAATATAAATATGAAAGTTCTTATCCAACTTTAAAACGCTTTTATAGGCCCTGGCCTGCTTTTTTACGGCCGATTCGGCTATCTCAAAATTATCGGCAATGGGGCTTTCGTATTCCTCTTCGTAATTTTTCTTATAGTTTTTAAACGATTCGATTCCCTCTGCATTTCCAATTACTTCATTCCCGAACTCCTCCATATCAAAGGTTTCTTTCTCCTTAAAATACTTCATCGAACGGTTTAGCAAATCGATCTTATCCGCCTTACTGATTTCGTAATCATCATCGAGCTTTTGCGTTACAAAGTTTTTATAAACGCCCAAAACGTTATTGGTTTGATTGTAGCTGTCGTTTCTGATCTTCAACTTCAAAAACTCATCTTTCCAGTACACGGCCGATTCGTTATTACTTTTTGCCTGATCTAACACTACAACTTTATAACCCTCTTGCTTATCAACATTGAAAATCAAACAGCCCTTATCCAGCTTATTAATGCTAATTGCCTCTTGCTCATAGCTCATGTTAAAACCATCTTGCTCGGGGTACACCTTTAAATACGTGTCTTTAGTTTCCGATTTGAAAATGCCTACTACATCAAGCTGCTCGCCCTCAATTTGAACTTTCTCGAAATAGGCCACATACAATTCGCCCGATTTTATTTTCGGATGATTGGCCACATCGTACAGGTGCTTGGCCAATTGTTGCGAATCTTCGTGAAACAGCTGATTATTTTCGAAAATTTCATGTACGAAATGATACACCTCATTTAAGTTCAGGTTATCATTTGGATGGTAAAAACGATAAACTTCGTTCACTTTTTCAAAGGGTTTCAAAAAATACTGCATCAACAAATTACCCAAAACCTCATCGTCGATTTTTAACGGGGCATCAGATAGTTTGTAGTATTCCTCAACCAATTTGTTGCCGGTATGATGGATAGAAAGTTGCTTTAGCGAAGCTTCGAAAAATGAGACCATGGCGGCAAAAGTAAGCAAAGCGATGAAATAATATTAGCCTTATCGAACAAAAAGCACGACCTTTTATTGCTGCTTGTATCTAAAACTCATTAAGAAACTTAACCGATATTAGAATTTAACGGCCTACAACTAGTTAATTTGTGGGTTAGCCAAATGAATGAAAATCCCACATACCGTTTTTTGCGCCGTCATTCCTGCGCAGGCGGTCCCGTACGTACGGGATTAATGCTCCGCACCGAATTTATTGCGCATTAGGATCCCCAGTCGAGCTACCAATGACAGATTTAAAATTTGCTCGTCTTTTCGACTGTAGCGCACTTGTACCGATTTTTCATCGGTAGCGGAACGGAGAAATCTTTGAAGCCTTTTTTCGATGCGGAGTTCAAAGATTTCTCTGCTTCGGTCGAAATGACGATTCGGTGAAAACCTGTCATCCCAACTCTCTTTTTTTCAAAAAACTGACTTCTTAGGATGACGATCGTTCATAGAAAACACCCTAAAATATGTTGTCATTTCGATGATTTCAGCTCGCAAAACGATGTTCAAAGATGTGTCCACACGATAGAAGAAATCGGGACAGGCTGCCTTAGCATGACACCCCCTCAACCCTCATTAAAGCCGTTAAGATATGGCTGTAACACTTTCTTTAAACACGAGCATATTTCTTTACCATGTCATCAATAATTTTTGCCGTCTCGTCAGGAAAATCGAATTGATGCTTTTGCGGGTTCTGCACCCACGATTTTATGATTGGGAGCCAATTTTTTGTACTGCCCCAAATTACGGGTAGGCCGAATTGCTTTAAGGCGTAGGCATTGCATTGCTGCTCAAACTGGAAACGCATCGGCGCAACCAACAGCTTCTTTTTTAAATACAAGGCTTCTGCGGGGCCTTCAAAACCACCGCCGGTAAACAACCCCTCGCAAGTGGCCAAGCTTTTATTAAAGGCTTCGTTGTTAACAGGCGCTACAGATACATTATCGGCTTGATAGCTTACTTTGCTGTGTTTCGAAAAAACCTGCCACTTTACATTCGGAACCTGGCCAAGCAATTTCACCAGGCGCTTGTCGTCAATAGCGGGGAGGTAAACCGTATAATGGCCGAGGTTTTTGGGCTCCAGCGCCCGTATTTCTGATCGGATTACCGGGGTGTGGATAAATGTATCGTACCTATCAAAATGGAAACCAATATGGTGCTTTGTTGGGGCATACCGACTTAAAATGAGCTTGCCCCAATCGAGGGTACGCGGCCGGGGAACCTTTTTGGATTTAAAGGCAGCCTGATGACTTAGCGAAACGCATTCGATGCCTTGCAACCTACAAGCCCAGGCACTAACAGGTTCAAAATCGTTTACGATGAGGTTATAATCTTTAAGTGGCAATTGCTTCATATCTTTTCTAAACCGAAAAAGATTCATGTTGAGCCAGGTTTTAAAATGATCTACACCACCTTTTTTTCCGAAAATGAAGCTGAAGCCGTGAAGCTGATATTTAACCGGCTGACTCAGTTTTACGTCGGCCTGTGTGCCGCTGACCAAGATATCGAGTTCGCCGTATTGCTGCAGTAATGGAATAATTTCCCGGGCACGGCTGATGTGTCCGTTTCCGGTTCCTTGTATTGCGTAAAGTATTTTCATTTATTGCCCCGAATATCTTAAATTATTGGGCAATTTCATATTTAATACTCTGCAAAAGAATATTAATGTCGAGTTTGCTTTTCAAATCATCAGCGTCTGAGAGGATTCCGTCTTCAATTTCATCCTTCACAAAATCCTGATGATCGTACTTAAAAACCGTCCATTGCTTATCATGGTATTCGAGGGCCGTTAAACTTTCTACCCAGTCGCCGCTGTTTAAATAGGTAACGGAACCGCCATCAGTGATAATTTCTCTTTTTTCTGCCTGATGAATGTGTCCACAAACTACATAATCGTAGCCTTTCTCTATCGCTAATTCTGCCGCCGTTTGCTCAAAGCTGTTAATAAACTTTACGGCATCTTTAAATTTACCCTTAATCCTTTTCGAAAAGCTCATTTTCTCGTGGCCAAGGGTGGTAAGCATCCAATTTACGCAGCTGTTAATGAGGATGAGGGTATCGTAACCAACGGCGCCCAGTTTCGCAAGCCACTTAGAATGCTGCATGGTTACATCGAACACATCGCCATGAAAAAACCATCCTTTTTTACCATCAAGATCGAGAATTAATTTATTTTGAAGCTGAAAAGTGCCCATCTCCATCCCATCAAACTTGCGAAGCATTTCATCGTGATTGCCGGTTAAATAATGAACCTGCACGCCCTCGGATACAAACTTCATGAGCTTACGAATTACTTTCATGTGCGATTCTGGCCAATAGCGCTTGCTAAACTGCCAGATATCGATAATATCGCCATTAAGGATTATTCGCTTTGGCTTAATGCTCTTCAAGTATTTCAGCAGTTCTTTGGCGTGACAACCATAAGTGCCCAAATGCACATCGGAAATTACGACTACATCAACATTTCTTTTACTCATATCGGGAGATTTTTAGGGGCAAAGAATTTGATACCGCTCGAAACAAGCAGTTTTAAAAGGCAGGAAGCGGTTTTACCACTCTTCTTCCTCATCGAGTTTTACCTCAAAAGGACTGAAAAAGTAGAGTACAACAATCAATAAACAAACAGCGAAAAAGGATTCCAGCATAACGTCTGATTTTACAATACAAAAGTAAGACGTTGGGTATCAAACAAATGTTACGGAATTGTTAAATTTAATCGTTTGATTAAAAAACATATTCAAATGACCAAACCACTTACGCGATACTTAGGATAATCGTTGCTTTAGGTTCAAACAATAACGACCACCCTACCGTCATTGCCCCAAAGGGGCTACTTTGTAGCGAGTACAGCCTGTCCCGACTTCTCCTGTCGTGTGGACATATCTCGAACATGTTGCTGTATGGCAGGGGAATAATCGAAAATGGCAGCCAAACTTGTATGGCGTCATCTAAGAACGGTCGTCATTCCCAATTTTAATTGGGAATCCTAAAGCGAAGGGAAAGGCCTTTGCTCGGCATTAATATTCCCGCCTGCGCGGGAAAGACGGCAAGAATATAAACGTCACTCATATTGATTTTTCTGTCTTGGCCAGACAGGCTTTTTCTTTTTTCTTGATAAAAAAATTCTTTTGTTCAGCGGTTTTTAAAGTATGTGCAAACGGTTTAAACATTTTTTCCTAAAATCATCTCCTAGGTCGGATGCGTTCTTTGGAAAAGTTCCAGGGGAATTGCAGGTTTGCTCCTCATAAGCGCATAAGAATAAATATTGATTACTAATAACTTAAAAGAACATCGTTATAAGAAACAGCATTTCTCTCCTATCGGATGGCCCCGACCTAGAACATTGGTTGGCTGCTGAGTAACATTTAACAAAAAGCCCGCAAGAAGCTAATCTTGCGGGCTTTGGTAAAGTCGTTTTCTTAAACAGTTAAACTTTAGCAGTCTGTTTTTTCTTTTTGTTTTCTGAATAAATGCCAAATGCTAATCCGGCAAGCAATAAAAGTGAACCTGCGAGCGAAATTTTTTCACCTGCGTAATAGGATGTCGGGTGGAATATAAATTCAAGTTTATGGTTACCACCTTCAAGCTGTGCGGCACGCAGAACATAATCGGCTCTGAAATAAGGCTTTTCAACACCGTCGATGTACATTTTCCATCCTTTGTTGTAATAAATTTCGGAGAAGACTGCAACTACATCTTTGGCCGACGAATATTCGTAAGTTAGATGATCAGGATTGTAACTGGTTAATTTAATAAAACCTTCGGTTCCTGTTCCTAAACGCTTATCATCGATCATGTTTTTATAGCTTTTATCAACAATAGCCTCTTTCTTTGCATCGAAACTGCTAATGGCCTTCATTTCTTCATCAGAGTTGGCCACATATTGCACGCTTTGTACAAACCACGCATTTCCGCAGGCGGTTGCGTTACGCTGCATTTTAAACGAGCCATTTTGAGGGTCTTGAGTAATGATGTACTTCGTATTTAACATATCCAAAACATCCTGATTGATGCTTTTAGAGAATTGATGCTGAATCAGTTCATCAAAACGTTTCAGTTTTGCCGCATGATAGCCACCAACGGTTTTATGAAACGCCGAGGTGCTTGCATCGTTAAAGGTGTTTATGGAAGCATCGAAAACCCTGAAATTTGGATCTTTATCAGCAGAAATAAAATTATCTACGTCTCTAGGCTGAAAATAATTGTCGACTGATGCCTTGGCCTCAAAGTTTTTGTTATTTAAATAACGGCGATCTACCTGCCACATATCGATTAATACTGCAAAAACAAGGAGCCCGAAAGCCAACTGGGTGTTCAGTTTTTTCTTTATAAAGGCCCAAATGATTGCGAAGCCAATGAGTATGAAAAAGAACGACCGGAAAGCATCGGCACGACCTATCGCAATACGATCTTCAACTAACCCGTTTGCTATTTTCTGTGCAATGCCGGCATTATTTTGCAACGTTTGCGTTAACGCCTGTACAATTTGTTGGTGATTTGATGCCTTAAAGCTAAAAAACAGCGTTGGCGCAATGGCTACAAGCAAGGCAAAACCCCCGGTAATACCGGCAGACCACGTTAGTTTTTTAATTAATACTTTTTGATCGGTGTTTCCCTCTTGCACCTCTTTTACCGCCAACAGCGCCAGTATTGGCACCATTAAGCCGACAACGGCCAAAATAGACTCAACCGCCCTAAACTTGTTGTAAAGCGGGAAATAATCGAAAAATAAATTGCTCACAAAAGGGAAATGGCGACCGAACGACAGAAGGATAAATAAGATTGTGGTTGCCAAAATCCACCATTTTAATGGATTGCGAACGATGAATAAGCCGAATACAAACAAGAAGCAGATGATTGCCCCGAAGTAGTAACCGCCCTGGGTAAAAGGTTTCTCGCCCCAATATTGTTGCATGTTTAACTGCTGCCCAAGTTGTTGTATAGCTTGAGTAGTTGCAGCCTGATCGCCACCAGTTATATCGGCAACGGCCTTAAACATGTTGCTTTCTGGTTTTACCAATTCCTCCACACTCGAAGCGCCTCCATACAAATCGGGAATTAGGAATGTGAAGCTTTCGCCCACACCCTGGCTCCATTGGTAAGCATATTCTTTAGACATGCCTGCATCTTTTTCGGTAGTGGCTACGGTTAAATTTGACTTGCCACGATTGGTTTCTTTTGCATATTCTGCGGTAGACCACAATAGGCTGGCGTTAATCATAACAGCGAGCAAAACCGACAGGGCAAGAAAGCCGAATGCCTTGGTAAGATGGGGAACGGTTTTATTTTTAACGGCTTGAGAAACTTCGACGATAACGAAAATGAGTATGGCCAACATTAAGTAATACGTCATTTGAACGTGGTTCGTTCTAATCTCTAAGGCTAAGAACAAGGCCGTTAAGCTGGCGCCGTACCAGTACTTGCCCCTCAGCGTAAGCAATATACCCGCTATAATTGGCGCAAAAAATCCAATCGCCAATGCCTTACTGCTGTGTCCACTGGCGATTAACACAAAATTGTAAGTCGTAAAGGTAAATGCAATGGCTCCTGCCGCCGCAAGCCAGGGATTAACTTTTAGTACAATAAATAAGAAATAGCCACCAAAAAGCAATAGCAGAACGGTTCCTGTCGGGTTTGGCAAGGCTTTAGTAATCAACGCAATGCCATAGGTGGCGCCGCTGTACGCATAAGGTACCCAAATTTGATAGGCTGGCATTCCGCCGAACATCTGGTTGGTCCAAAGTGGGGCCTTACCTGTGGCCTCCTTTACATCCATAATTTCCTTTTGCATGGCCTGCGCCTGAACAACATCGCTCTGTGCGGGGGCCTTACCCTGCAAAACAGGACTGAAATAGGCAAAAGTAATGATTACGAAAAATGCTATGATGGCGAGGTGTATGCCATTTCTGTTGAACCAGTTATTCATCAAGGTTTGTTTAAGTTTAAACGAATGTCAAAAATAAAAAATTGGGCGGTATAAAAAAGGAATAAATTAAATGTGAGCAGAATAAAATCTAAATTTGTGTATACCAAATTAAAATGAACCGCTTAACGATGAGAAAGTTCCTGGCCATGTGCCTCTGTGCGATGCTTAGCAATGTGGCACTATGCCAAATTGTGAGCCTAAATGCCACTGAAATCAAAACGCTAAAACTACAGCTCAAAACGGAAACCAGCTATAAAGAGATTTACAATGAGTTTGAGAGAACAACTGCCAGCTACCTAAACGATGTTCCAAATCCTATAGATACCATCCTCTCTGAAGGCTTGTTACAGGGCCATCCCAAAAAGGTGAAAACAATCCGTGCCCTTAAAGATATGGATAAAATGTTTTCGCTCGCCCTGCAATACCGATTATCGGGCGAAAAGCGCTACTTAAACAAATCGTTGGAATTTTTGCTTGCCTGGGCCAATAAAAATCGCGGAAACGGCAATCCGATTAACGATACCAAAATTGACAAAGCGGTTGAGGCTTACGATTTAATTAAAAAGGACATTCCTACCGAAAGCAAAAAATCGATAGAGAATTGGCTAAGTGAGACGGCCTGGGCGGAGATAAATAGTAAAAGAATGAACTCTGGCCGCGGAAGCGCTATAAACAACTGGAACGCCCACCGGTTAAAGGTGGTTGGCGAAATAGGCTATGCCCTGGGCAACCAAAAGCTGATTGATTGGACGATAGCGCATTTAAAAACACACATTGCGATTAACTTAAACGCTGATGGAACAAGCTTGGACTTTAAGCAAAGGGATGCGATGCATTACCACATTTACGATTTGGAGCCTATGTTGAAACTGGCAATTATGATTGATAGGGCAAAGGGGCCTGATTTTTACAGCTATGAATCGCCCAAGGGTGCATCGATAAAAAAATCTGTTGAGTGGTTATTGCCGTACATTAAAGGAGAAAAGCAACACGAGGAATACGTGCATACCACCGTAGCATTTGACAGAGCAAGGGCTAAAAACAACGAGGCAGGTTTTGCCCCGGGCACAATGTTTAAGCCCATGCTTGCGCTGCCGGTTCTGCAGTTGTCGGTTTATTTCGATCAATCGCAAAAAGATTTACTAGCTGGTTTACAGCAATACGAAAATGTAGAGCGCATCATCAACCGAATTAAAGCCAAGCAGGAGTAATTTTCAAAATAAATAAACTTTCAATAATTTTTGAAAGTTTAAAAATATAATTACATTTGTTTTATGGAATTAGCAGCGGCAAAACTCAAATTTATAGAGGCCTGGGGCAAATTAGGCTCCGAATGGGGCATTAACCGTACAATGGCGCAGGTTCATGCACTGTTGCTCATTTCGCCCGAAGCGCTTACAACCGAAGAAATTATGGAAAGCCTGAGTATTTCGAGAGGAAATGCGAACATGACGTTACGGGATTTAATTGGCTGGGGCCTGATTGAAAAGCAGCATAAGGCCGGTGAAAGAAAAGAATATTTTTTTGCGGATAAAGACGTTTGGAACATCGCCCGTCAGGTGGCTAAAGAAAGGAAAAAACGGGAGCTAGAGCCTGTCTTGAAGGTGCTCAACGAATTATCGAGTGTACAGGGCGATGAAAAGGATCTTGAATTTAAAACGTTCAAAAAATCGATTACAGACATCAACAAATTGGCAGTAAATGTAGATAAAACGCTTGAAACCATGCTTAAGGCAGAGGAGAACTGGTTTTGGGGTTCTATTTTAAAGGTGTTTAAGTAAAATTTGAAACTATTAACAAGCACCCATTGAATTGTCACCCTGAGCGGAGCCGAAGGGCAAGTATAACGGGCTTCGACTCCGCTCAGCCTGACATAGTTGAGAAAAATCCTTAACTACAGCCATAACTGGCTTTATTTTTTAATCTAAACTTTCAATTTTTACTGAAAGTTCTAAAATCTAAAATGAAATGAAAACGCTGAACAACCATGTTATCCTCTTCGATGATGAATGCCCGATGTGTTATGTTTACACCAAAGCATTTGTAAAAGCGGGCCTACTGGCCAATAACGGACGAGAATCTTACCAAAATATGCCCAAAAATATCTGTCCTTTAATTGATAAACAAAAAGCCGTAAACGAAATTGCTTTGGTAAATACCGAAACTGGCGAGGTAACCTATGGCATAAAAAGCCTCTTCAAAATTATTGGTAATTCGATGCCCATATTTGTTCCGTTATTTAATTTTAAGCCGTTTGCTTTAAGTATGTCTAAGCTTTATGCCTTTATCTCTTACAATCGCAAAGTAATTATTCCTGCCGAAACAAAAGCACATCAGCTTCAACCCAGTTTCAAACTGCACTATCGAGTCGCTTTTCTCTTATTTACGTGGCTGGTAACGGCGTACATCTTAACTGCCTATGCGCATTTGTTAACCGACTTTGTTCCATTAGGAGGAAAATACAGGGAATACCTGATCTGCGGTTGTCAAATGTTATTTCAGGGACTTATCATTGGCCTTTATCAAAAACAAAAACTTTGGGCCTACCTGGGCAATATGATGACCATTTCATTTGCCGGATCGATACTTTTATTACCCGGTTTGGCGATGGCCAGGTATTTCGATGTAAATCCATTCTTCTTTCTGCTTTACTTTTTGTTGGTTGCTGGCCTGATGTTCCTTGAGCATATTCGCAGATGTAAGCTTTTGGAACTGGGCTGGCTAATGAGCAGCACATGGGCCACTTACCGTTTAATTGTTTTAGGGTTGATCCTTTTATTATAAAGATTATGATTTACAGAAAAATTATCCTCGCGGGAGGAAACGGCTATCTGGGCGGGCTATTGGCTCAACACTTTAGTGCGCTGGCAGAAGAAGTAATTATTTTATCAAGAAGTTTGCAAGCGGCAAAAGGAAATATCAAGACTGTTTTATGGAATGGAAAAACGGAAGGAAAATGGTGCAAGCAACTTGAAAATGCAGATTTGCTGGTTAATCTTTGTGGCAAGAACGTTAATTGCCGATATACTCCGAAAAATCAGGAAAAGATCATAAACTCGAGAGTGATACCTACTCGTTTGCTCGGAAAAACGATTATTGGCCTCACCAATCCGCCGAAGTTATGGATTAATATCACATCAGCTACGATTTACCGTCATGCAGAAGATCGACCTCAGGATGAATATACAGGCGAAATTGGCGACGGTTTTTCTGTTGATGTATGTAAAGCATGGGAAAGCAGTTTCTTTGAAAGTGAAACGCCTCAAACCAGAAAAATTGCGCTACGCATGGGAATTGTGCTGGGCAGAACAGATAGTGCATTTCCGCGATTGTTAAATTTGGTAAGGTTTGGCCTTGGCGGTAAACAAGGTAATGGCAGGCAATACGTAAATTGGGTACATGAACAAGACGCGGTTAGAACAATTGAATGGTTATTAAATAACGACAGCATTAGCGGGGTCGTAAACTGCACTTCTCCGCACGCGGTGACAAACAAAGCTTTAATGCAAGCGATTAGGAAAGCTTATGGTTTTGGTTTCGGATTGCCTGCCCCGGAATGGCTTTTGGCTATTGGCGCCAGAATTATCGGCACAGAAACGGAGCTGATCTTAAAAAGCAGGTGGGTTGAGCCAGCGGTTTTATTAGCTAATGGCTTCGAATTTAAACATGCAACTATCGATGAAGCCGTTCATGATATTTTGGGTTAGACCGAAAGTGAGAAGTCCGAGGTCCGGAGATAAAGCGGAAAACTGCGTATATGAGCTGAGCTGTCGGCACCGCTCGCACTACATTTTGTTTAATGCGTCATCCTCGGAGTTCAGTTTTTGAAAAAAGAAGTTGGGATACAAGTTTTTGACACTGTTATCCTGAGTTTCATTTTATTGTATAAAAATCAATATGGCATGACGTAAACACTGAGTGACTAAATTTTCGTGTCATTCTGAACGCAGTGAAGAATCCGCAAGCGATGGAATGCAAAACGCCAACAAACCACTGGCCAAAAAGGGAAGTGAGTTAATTAAGGCCAATGCGGAGTCGGTAAGGGATGCTTCGTACCTCAGCATGACAAAACACTGAATGAGAAGATCTTGCATAAAAACGTCAATAATAGTTTAAAGAAAGATCTCCCAAGCGATGAAACGCAGGACCCCAAAACCTGCTGCCGAAAAAAGGGATGGTTACTGGGCGAAGATGGTAAGATTTACGTTACGATGTTCTGGCTCTATCATTGACGTTTTATTCCGCCTTTGCGAAATCGATTTTTCATCAATCGAAGCGATCTCATTCGAGATATTATTGAATCAAACAGATGGCTTTTCTGAAAAATCGGGACAGGCTGTGTCTCACAATGACGATCGCATTAAAAACTTCATACCATATTGATTCT
This sequence comes from Pedobacter endophyticus, assembly GCF_015679185.1. Taxonomy (NCBI): domain Bacteria; kingdom Pseudomonadati; phylum Bacteroidota; class Sphingobacteriia; order Sphingobacteriales; family Sphingobacteriaceae; genus Pedobacter; species Pedobacter endophyticus. Next base: position 3,546,240 of record NZ_CP064939.1, on the reverse strand, counting down.
TTTCGCTAAAAATTGCCCCCCTGCATGACAGCATATTTAGGAAAAACCCCAACAAAAAAGCCCATCTCAATTAAGAAATGGGCTATATGCTTGTAAAGTCCTCCCCTCGGGGGAGGATTTAGGTGGGGACTTAAGCAAACTGTTTTCCTTTAACCTTACGTTCTTGCTCGGTTAAGAAAATCTTACGTAAACGCATGCTTGCCGGTGTAACCTCAATATATTCGTCAGCCTGGATATACTCCATTGCTTCCTCTAACGAGAATTTAATAGCTGGCGCAATACGCGTGTTATCATCAGTACCCGATGCACGCATGTTGGTTAATGCTTTTCCTTTAACAACGTTTACAACCAGGTCATTATCGCGGATGTGCTCACCCATAATCTGTCCTTCGTAAACATCAACTCCCGGATCGATAAAGAAACGACCTCTATCTTGTAACTTATCGATTGAATAAGCAGTAGTCTGGCCTTTTTCCATCGAAATTAATACACCATTTAAACGACCTGGGATTGTACCTTTCCAAGGCTCGTAAGCCTTAAAGCGGTGTGCCATAATTGCCTCCCCAGCAGTAGCAGTTAATACGTTGTTACGCAAACCGATAATACCACGCGAAGGAATTTCGAATTCTAAGTGCTGTAAATCGCCTTTCGGCTCCATAATCAACAACTCACCTTTGCGCTGAGTTACCAATTCGATCACCTTACCCGATACCTCTGCAGGTACATCAACAATTAAAGTTTCAATCGGCTCGTGTTTCTTACCGTCTATTTCTTTAACAATTACCTGTGGCTGACCTACTTGCAATTCGTAACCTTCGCGACGCATGGTTTCGATCAATACCGATAAATGGAGAATACCACGACCATAAACCAACCAGCTATCAGGCGATGCCGTTTCAACAACCTTTAATGCAAGGTTTTTCTCCATCTCTTTAATCAAACGATCTTTGATACGTTGAGAGGTCACCAATTTACCTTCTTTACCAAAAAACGGAGAGTTGTTAATGGTGAACAACATGTTCATTGTTGGCTCGTCGATGCTGATTACCGGCAATTGTTCTGGTGCATCAAAATCGGCAATGGTATCGCCAATATCGAAACCATCGATACCAACAACAGCACAGATATCGCCAGAGCTCACTTCGGTAGCTTTAACTTTACCTAAACCTTCGAAAGTATACAATTCTTTTACTCTCGATTTTACCATTTTGCCGTCGCGTTTAATTAAAGTAACGGGTTGGTTTTCTTTAATTGTACCACGGTGAACACGGCCAATAGCAATACGACCTACGAAAGATGAATAATCTAAAGAGGTAATTTGCATTTGTAAAGTACCCTCGTTTATCGGTGCAGGTGGAATATTTGCCACAACAGCATCTAATAAAGGGAAAATATCGGTAGTTGGAACTTTCCAATCGGTAGTCATCCATCCTTGTTTAGATGAACCGTAAATTACCGGGAAATCCAACTGCTCTTCTGTGGCCTCAAGATTAAAGAACAATTCGAAAATTTGCTCGTAAACCTCTTCCGGGCGACAGTTTTCTTTATCAACTTTGTTTACAACAACAATTGGCTTTAAGCCTAAAGCCAAAGCTTTTTGTGTTACGAAACGGGTTTGAGGCATGGCACCTTCAAAAGCATCGCAAAGTAAAAGTACACCGTCGGCCATTTTCAGCACACGCTCAACTTCGCCGCCGAAATCCGCGTGACCAGGTGTATCGATAATATTGATTTTTACATCTTTATATCTTACAGAAACGTTTTTAGATACGATGGTAATACCACGTTCACGCTCTAAATCGTTATTATCCAATATCAACTCTCCTGTTTGTTCGTTGTCACGAAAAATAGAACAAGAGTGTAAAATCTTATCAACCAACGTAGTTTTGCCGTGGTCAACGTGTGCTATAATAGCTATATTTCTAATCTTTTGCATAAAATGCGCCTCAAATTTGGCGCAAAGATAGTGTTTTCGAATTGATTTTTCACTATCAAGCGCACTTATTTAACGCAATGGTAATTTTGTAATGATCTCATTTTTAATTAGAAAGTAACGTGCGGTTGCCAGCCAGCCGAAATTGAAGTTTGATGTTAATTTTCTTAATTGTTGAAGCGCAACGCCTGCGCATACAAGTCAGTTTGTTCCCGTGTTACGCTTTTACGCTTCGCATTGTGATTCCTCCGAGCTGCAGGGTAACCACTCCATCTGGGGCTAGGCGGCTAAACACCGTTATGCCAATCTATGAGTTGACTAATAAATGAGCACCAACTATGAACGATCGTCATCCTCAGAGATCAGTTTTTTGAAAAACAAAGGAGTTGGGATGATAGGTTTTTCACCGAGTCGTAATTGCGAGGCCGGGCCTGTTCGAGCCGAAGCAATCTGATTTATGGAATGAGATTGCTTCGTGCCTCGCAATGACGATTTTTCATATGTCTGTGATTGGTAGCTTGTACCGATAGCTATCGGTAGGGGATGTTAATGCTAAAGCTTTAATCCCGAAGCTTCGGGACCGCCTGCCTGCCCATCCGTTCAGGCGGGCGCTGGAATGACGATGGTCTCAAAACAATTAACATTTGATTTTCTTTGCTGAAAAATTATAACTCAGCATCACACCGCTGTATAAGTTTCAATTATCCAGTGCATACTGTACATCGGCTATATTCATCGGATGACTAACTTTTGTTTGAAAACAGAAAACAAACATTTACCTTCATGTTATGGAAACCGATTTAATTCTTTCTGCCATCAACGAGATACACAAAAAAGCAAACCGCGATTTAGAGAACCGCGATGCAATCGCCTATGTTACCATTTTTGACGACGCATTACGATATACCAAAGCCGATGGAAAAACACTAAATAAAAGAGACTTTATCTACGATTTGGAGAAGGCACTAAAATCGGCGAAGAGTATCGAAACGAGTCATTACCGCATCAAGTCATCAGTAGAAAATGATGTTTTTACAGAGAAAATCGCCCGTAAATCCGTTATTATTAAACCTAACTTATTGATTTTTTCGAAAAAACAGACGATTCAAACCGAAGAAGTTTACCATTGGCAAAATATCAATGGCGAGTGGAAAGTGATTTCGGTTGAGGTGGTTTTGGAAGAAAAGTATTGAATTGAACTATGCTGAATGCAAAAAAACATCAGCGGGGATATTAAAATAATTCTTGAGCTTTTGGGCCATTTTCAAAGTGATATCTCTTTTGCCAGATAATACAGCCGAAACATGTCCTTTGCTACCAATTATCGGCTCTAAGTCCTTGGCTTTCATACCTGCTTCTTCCATCTTATATTTAATAACCTCTAAAACATTTAACTCTGGCAACTGATAGTTTTTATCGTCATAATCCTTTACCAATACTATTAATAAGTCCAATTCATCAGCTTCCTCGCTATTTGGTTCTGCATGGAAAATTTCCATTAATCGAATGCAAGCTTTTGCATAATCTGATTCTGTTTTTAAAACTTTCCAATTCATTTTTGCCTCCAATTGTTCGTTAAAATCTTCGTATCGAAAGTAATTGTTTCAACGTTTATCTTGTCATATTCTTCATGGGTACCAAACCAAATTACATAGCATGTTTTTTGTATAAAATTAAGGGAAACAACTAATCGAAAGTCATTTCCTTTGATGTTAAAAACTACTCTTGAATTTTTAACCACGCTCGCATTTCGGTAAACCTCCTTTAATTCGTTGAAATTATTAAAGTCCTCTTTAGAAAACTCATCAAACCATATTGATAATGCGATAGCCGAAGCCTTATACATATTTGCATAAAACATTATGGTTTTTTTGACCAAGATTTTCATTGTTAAAGATAATGAAAAGTTTGCAAAAAGCAAACTTTATGGTGAATTTTCCCATCCAACCAAAAACCATTCTTGATAGCGTCAACTTTAAAACAAAATCGGTATTTTTGCCGCTAAATTTAGATTACAATATATGTTAAGAACAGTAACTTGCGGTGCACTAACCCTTAATAACTTGGGCGAAAGTGTAACCTTGTGTGGTTGGGTACAAAAATCGAGAGATTTGGGCGGCATGACTTTTATCGACATACGCGACCGTTATGGTATTACACAACTGGTTTTTAACATGGATGATAACCGTGAGCTTTGCGAAGCAGCACGTTTGTTAGGTCGCGAGTTTGTGATCAAAGCCACTGGTACGGTAGTAGAACGCAGCAATAAAAACCCTAAAATGCCAACAGGCGATGTAGAGATTAAAGTTTCTGCACTTGAGGTTTTAAATGCGGCGAAGCTGCCTCCCTTTATGATTGATGACGAAACTGACGGCGGAGACGAGCTGCGCATGAAATACCGTTACCTCGATTTACGTCGCAATCCGGTTCGTAACAACCTGGTTTTACGCCATAAAATGGCGCAATCCGTTCGCCGCTACTTAGATGCCTTAGATTTTATCGAGGTAGAAACTCCGGTGTTAATCAAATCTACACCCGAAGGCGCCCGAGATTTCGTTGTGCCTAGCCGCATGAACGAGGGTGAGTTTTACGCCTTACCGCAGTCGCCACAAACTTTTAAGCAATTGCTTATGGTTTCGGGTTTTGATCGGTATTTTCAAATTGTAAAATGCTTTAGGGATGAGGATTTAAGAGCCGATCGCCAGCCGGAGTTTACCCAAATCGATTGCGAAATGTCGTTTATCGAACAAGAAGACATTTTAAACACCTTTGAAGGCTTAATCCGCACACTTTTTAAAGAGGTTCGCAATTACGATTTGCCAGAAGTTCCGCGGATGCAGTACGCCGATGCAATGCGGTTATATGGTTCCGATAAGCCCGACACGCGTTTTGCCATGCAGTTTGTAGAGGCGAACGATTTGGTAAAGGGCAAAGGCTTCCCTGTGTTCGATAACGCCGAGTTGGTTGTTGGTATTAATGCAAAAGGTGCAGCCAGTTATACGCGGAAACAGTTAGATGAACTGACCGACTTTATTAAGCGCCCGCAAATTGGTGCTACAGGCTTAATCTATGCCCGACATAATGATGATGACACGATAAAATCGTCGGTTGATAAATTCTTTAACGAAGCAGATTTGAAGCAATGGAGCGAAGCTTTTGCAACTGAAAAAGGCGATTTGCTTTTAATTTTAGCTGGATCGACTGATAAAGTTCGTAAACAATTGAACGAGTTGCGTCTTGAAATGGGTAACCGTTTGGGCTTACGCGATAAAAATACTTTCTCAGCACTTTGGGTATTGGATTTTCCGCTTTTAGAATGGGATGAAGAAACCGAGCGTTACCATGCCATGCACCACCCCTTTACCTCGCCCAAGCCAGAAGATATCGCCCTGCTAGATACGGACCCGAAAAATGTTCGTGCGAATGCTTATGACATGGTGATTAATGGAACTGAAATTGGCGGAGGTTCAATTCGTATTCACGATCGGGAACTGCAAGCATTAATGTTTAAGCATTTAGGTTTTAGCGCTGAAGAAGCTCAGAAACAATTTGGTTTCTTAATGGATGCATTTGAGTTTGGCGCACCTCCACACGGTGGAATTGCCTTCGGATTTGACCGCTTAACTTCAATTTTTGCAGGCTTAGATTCGATTCGCGATGTAATTGCTTTCCCTAAAAATAATTCGGGAAGAGATGTTATGATCGATAGTCCGAGCACAATCGACGATAAACAATTGAAGGAACTGAAGATTAAAACGGATCTTTAAAAAATAACAATTTGTTCATTGGTCATTAGTTCATCAGAGCAAGCGAATAAAAAAAGGCCACTTAACGCAAAACGCTAAGTGGCCTTTTTAATTAATAGCCAATGTGCTTGGCATATATTCAATGACTATTGAGGTGAGCCAATAAGTATTCACCAAGTACTAATTTTGTTAATGATGCTTTGTCAGGCTGAGCGAAGTCGAAGCCTAGTACACTTGCCCTTCGATTAAGCCTGTATTGAGCCTTTCGTCTACGCTCAAGATAAACTCCAGTCGAAATGCTCAGGGTGATATTTATTACAGCATTTATGTTAACATAAACTAATAAGTTTCACTATCTGGCGGAATACCATAATCGACAAATTTCTTCGCCTTTTTTTCTTTATTCTTACTGAACCATCCCTTAACTGAGTTAAAGATGCCCGAAAGATGCTCAGCATCCAGCGATTTCCCAACTTTACCCGATACCAGTCCAACGGCTGCCTTAGTTAAAAACCCAGCTCCTTTAAATATGGTTTTGTTCATAAACATCGGCAACAGCACAGACATCGCTGTACCGCTGATGTTAAGTTTATCATCAACCTTAAAGAAATTATTTGGGGTAACATATTTTTTAAACAATGCTGCAGGTGTAAACTGGTGCAAATAGGTTTTGCCATCAGCAACAAGTAAGGTTTGCTTTAGTTTATACTCTACTTTCAGCTCCAGTTTTTTAGCTTGCAAGTCTTGTAGGGTCCTGATGTTTTTATAGTTTCTCATCTTCTTCCTCCTCATCTGCAAGTTTATCAAAATACTTTCTAATGGCGCCATTAATGATGGCCTTTTCGATGTATTTGTCTTTAGTAAAATAAACAATAACGGCTAACGCAATATATATCAGTGAAACGCAACCAAAACCCGCAGTGTAACCGCCAAGCACGTCGGATAGAAAGAGAGCGAGCGTAACCGATCCGAATAAGAATGCCAAAATAAAACAGACAATTACGACAGTATTGGTAACTAAATCTGCAAAAAGTTTAGCTGCTTTTTCTACCAAATATAATCTGGTATATTCTATCCTGGCTTCCAAAAAGCCCTTTGCATCGTCTACAATGTCTTCAATGCTTTTTTCTTTATTTTCCTGCATAGTTTAGATGAGTAATTTAACCGGCCGAAGCCGGTTAAGATATTTATTTAATTTATGCGTGCTCTACGTCGTCGCTATATTCTTCCTCAACGCTTCTCAGCTTGGTTTTAATAGAGCTTACAACTTTTTCTTTTAAGCCTGCCAAATTGTTGATTTCGTCGGCAGCTTTGTCTTTAATAGAATCTCCCAAGTCTTTTAACGATTGACTAAGCTTGTCGCGTGTTTCCTCGCCTTTATCTGGTGCAAATAAAATACCTAGGGCCGCACCCGCAGCTAATCCTGCTAAAAGCGCTACCACAACTTTCGAATTATCATTCATAATTTATGTATTAAATGGTTTAACAATCAAGTAAAATAGAAAAAAAATACCATATTATTTACTCTTGAGGGATATACATTATAACTCTCCAAGTTCGTTATTTGTTTTAATTCTTTCCAATCTTTCTGAAGCGAGCGTACTCGTTTCGTAAATTTTAACTAGCAATATAAAATAAGAAAGCAGAAGCGGGCCAAAAACAAGCCCTAATATTCCGAATAAAGGAATACCAATAATTACGCCAATTACTGTAATAATGGGATGTATGTTACCAACTTTTTTTGCAATAATGAATCTGAGCACATTATCAATATTGATAATGACCACAAAGCCAAATATTAACATGGCCCAGCCTGCAAAGTTATTACCGTTGGCAATTTGCAGTATTGCCGCCGGCACAAAAACGACCGGGGGGCCTAAAATCGGAACAAAGGATATAAACGTGGTGATAACGCCCCAAAATACAGGGTCTTTATAGCCGAGCACGTAAAATGATAGGCTTACAAGTGAGCCCTGCACCAAACAAATTAAGCCCTGGCCAAGTACATTTGCGTAGGTCGTGTTTCGCATTTCATCGCCAAAGCGCAAAGCGTTCTGTTCTCTTAATGGTGCATACTTGATTAATGAATACTCAAACTTTTTACGTTCAATGAGCATAAAGTATAATAAAAAATACATCACTAGCAAACTAAGTATAATATTTACTGCGCTTGAGATCAGCGAAGGAAAAAGCTGGGTAGCCCAGTTGCCCAAGCGGTTCATTCCCTCCTGAATGAGCTCCTGATTGATCTTGACCGGGCTTAAATGCTGAAGCTTAACCAACAGATTTTTAAAAAAGATTTCATTGTTTCTAAGTTCCGAAATCTTACTCAACACCATACTGCTCAATGCATAAAACGGCAATACGATGATTAAAACGCTAAAGGCGATCAGCGAGATGGCAACCAAACGTTTGTTCCAACCTTTAATTTCGGCGAGGTGAATGTATGCCGGACGCATAATGGTGTAAAGCACCAACGTACTTAAAATTGCGCTAAATATTCCTTGTAGTGAGTAGGCGATTAACAAGCCGAGCGCTATAATGATAACGAGATTGATATTGTTGCGCTGTTTGTAAGAAAATACTGACATAGAGATGTGATGGTATTCCTTTAAATACTAAAAGCGCTCGTTTTGTTTTACAAAACATGATATTATTGCTCGTCTAAAAACTTAATGGCCTTTATTTTATTATACAGTGTCTTCCTATCGATATTTAAGATTTTGGCGGCCTTGGTCTTGTTAAAATTTACGTCCTTTAAAACGCTCAAAACGGCGTTGTACTCGGCCTCGTGGGCTGCATCTTTAAGGTCTTTTCGTTTAGCCTGCTTGGGTTTAACTTTCTCCGAAATATGCTCCTTATCAAAATCTCTGATATGGTTTGCCAGTTCGAGGGGCAATACACCCACTTGTATTTCGTTTCCTTCGGTTAGGAGTGATACCCGCCTGATTACGTTTTTCAATTCGCGTACATTTCCGGGCCAGCTATAGCTTAAGAAACAGTTTTTAACCCCTTCTGAAAATCCCTTGATATTTTTCCCGAGCTCGCGGTTGGCGTCGGCTAAAAAACGTTCGGCAAAAACCATAATATCGTTCCCCCGTTTCTTCAGCGAAGGAATGTGGATTGAAAATTCGTTAAAACGATGAAATAAATCTTCCCTGAATGTTCCTTTGTTTATATTCTCCACCAAATTTTCGTTGGTGGCCACAATAATCCGTACATCGAGGTCAATTTCTTTGGTACTTCCAATGCGCTTCACTTTTCTTTCCTGAACTGTTCTGAGCAGCGTTGCCTGAATTTCGTAAGATAAGTTGCCGATTTCGTCTAAAAATAACGTCCCCCCATTGGCTTGTTCAAAGTGGCCAATTTTTTTATATAAGGCACCGGTAAAGGCTCCCTTCTCGTGGCCGAAAAACTCACTTGCGGCTAATTCTTTGGTTAGCGAGCCACAATCCATCGCTATAAAGGGCTTATCTTTCCTTAAACTGTTGAGGTGAATGGTTTTGGCAACATATTCTTTTCCGGTACCGCTTTTTCCGGTAAGGATAACGCTATAAGAAGTTGGCGCAATTAATTGAATCTGCTTTAACAAGCCGATTGATACCTCGCTCTTGCCATCAATATATTGTGTTTGGCTGTTGTATTCCGGCTCAGTTACGTTGCTGATAGCCTCACCCGGAGCCATTGAACGCTCGTTCAACGCCCTTTGTGTTTCAAGTGCCTTATTTATGGTGTTTAATATTTCATCAGGATACAAAGGCTTTGTAATATAATCGTATGCGCCAAGCTTAATCAGCTCAACGGCACGTTTGATGTCTGTGTAGCCGGTAATGATAATTACCCCGGTGGTGGGGTAGTTTTCTTTGATTTTTATTAAAATTTCGCGACCATCGGTATCGTCCAGGCCATAATCGCAAAGCACAAGATCGAAGACTTCATTTGATAAAGTTTCAAAAGCCGAATTTCCGGTTATCGCAGTGGCCACTTCAAAGCCGTTCCTTGTTAGAAACCGCGAAAGCAATAAGCCAATATTGACCTCGTCGTCAATTATAAGTATCTTCTTTTTCATCAGTAAATAGTTTTCAACTCAACGTTAACCCGGAACATGCAGTTGACATGGGATTACAGTTTGATTTTGGTTTCGGTATAATTTACGAAAATAAAATCGGTTTGGGAAATATTTTCCCCAATTTTCCCTATTGCATATGAAAATTACGCCAACAAATTGCCTATTTGCCGAGAAATACACTTGGTCTTTTATTTACGAATGCTGCAACGCCCTCTTTAAAATCCTCAGTCTCGAAACACTCCCCAAACAAGGTTGTTTCTACCTGATAGCCTTCATTATTTAATGAAGCAACTACGGCTTTTAATGCTGCGCTAACGGCAAGCGGGGCTCGTTTTTTTACGAAGTTTAAAATCTCTGTTGCCTTAGCTATAACATCACTTTGTGGTACTACGTAGTTAACCAGGCCAATTTTTTCTGCCTCGTGTGCAGTTATCGGGTTAGCGGTGATAATCATCTCAATGGCTTTTCCCTTGCCAACCAATTGCGTTAACCGTTGTGTGCCGCCGTAACCCGGAATTAAGCCGAGCGAAACTTCGGGGAGCCCTAGTTTTGCGCTTTCGGCAGCCACACGGATATGACAGGCCATGGCCAACTCGAGCCCGCCGCCCAATGCGAAACCATTAATGGCGGCAATAAATGGCTTTTTAGCGTTTTCAATGGCGTTAAACACCAGTTCGTGCCCTTTTCGGGCAAGTTCTTCGCCCTGCGCTCCCGTATAATCTGAAAATTCTTTAATGTCGGCACCCGCAACAAAAGCCTTCTCGCCGCTGCCCGTAATAATTACGCCCCTCACCTCATCTGTGGTATTGGCAAACGTTATGGCCTCTGCCAACTCGGCCAATGTAGCCTTATTTAACGCGTTCAATGCTTTTTCGCGATTAATGGTGATGTAAAGAATGTTTTCTCTTACCGCTGTTATTAAATTTTGATCCGTCATCGCTTTAAAAATTTCTATTTTCTGTAACCCAATGTTTAATATAATCAACTATGCTCGCCATGGTTGTTCCAGGGGGAAATAATTCCCCAACGCCCAACTCAGCAAGTTTTGTGCGGTCGCCTTCGGGGATAATCCCACCGCCGGTAAGCAGCACATCATCGAGCTGTTTTTCTTTCATCAAATGAATAATTTTTGGAAACACCGTCATGTGTGCGCCCGAAAGGATAGAAATGCCGATGGCGTCAACATCTTCCTGCAGAGCGGTATTTACTACCATTTCTGGTGTTTGCCGAAGCCCGGTATAAATTACCTCCATGCCTGCATCTCGCAAAGATGTAGCGATTACCTTAGCGCCCCTGTCGTGACCATCGAGCCCCACCTTGGCCACTAAAACACGGATCGGCCGATTTAATATTTTGCCCATATCGAATATTAAGTTGATGTAAATGTATCGATTTTTAAGCATTAGGAAAATTGGTTTAATGCTTTTGGCAGGCATTTGGTTTTTAGCCCCGGGGCGAAGCGGCATCCCAATGTCATTTAGTTACGCACGAAGGGTGCTGTCAGTCTGAGCTTGTCGAAGCCCTTTCTAGCAGCCCTTCGACAGGCTTAGGGTGACAATGTTTTCAATAATACCCCTAACTAAATGACATTGCACGCCCGCCTGACAGAACGGGCAGCAATGCTATTAAATTAAGCTTTTTGGCTGTCATTATAAGAAAGAATTTAGGCATAGAATCAAGTATGATTTGATAGCTATCGGATGATCTTTATTTTTGCCGTCTTTCTCGCGCAGGAGGGAATCCTAATGCAGATGTATGAGCCTTTGCATTAAAATCCCCAGCCAAGCTGAGGATGACGACCGTTCATAGTTGGCGCTTAGGATGACCATATTATTATTCCTTAACTTAATAGCATTGGAACGGGCAGGGTGACAATGTTAATTTGACCACTGCTTTTGCGCTTCAAAAAAGAAGGCACTAAACATTTTATATAAAGCAAAGCCTGTACGTATCGGTTACCAAAGCCCTTCTTTCCGCTTAATCTATTTTGAGCAGGTTTGTACCCTGGTTAGCATTAAAGCATCAAAATAGGATATCGCCGCAATAAGGTTTATTTTAGGTGCTTGGTGCGCCCACGGTAAAGGCTCCAGGATAGCAAACCAAAATAACATACTGACAATCAATCGGTAAAACGAAAAAATGTAATAAGGTTATAAAGCTGTCGGCGTTGATAAATCCGCTCATTTTCCTTACCTTTGCATTCCTAATTTACAGCTTTTTATGAGTGAAGAGAAGTCATTGAACTTTATTGAAGAAATTGTTGAGAACGACTTAAATAGTGGCAAGTACGATACTTTGGTTACGCGTTTTCCGCCCGAACCGAATGGTTATTTACACATTGGCCACGCCAAAGCGATATGCCTAAATTTCGGACTGACACAAAAATACGGCGGCTATACGAACTTGCGTTTCGACGATACGAATCCGGTAACCGAAAAAACGGAGTACGTAAACAGCCAGCAGGAGGATATAAAATGGTTAGGCTTTAACTGGAAGAATGAGCTGTATGCATCTGATTATTTTGATGAGTTGTACGCTTTTGCGGTTAAATTGATAGAAAAAGGCCTGGCTTATGTTGATGAAAGCTCGGCTGATGAGATTGCGGCCTTAAAGGGAACGCCAACGGAGCCGGGACAGGATAGTCCGTTCAGAAACCGTAGCGTGGAAGAAAATCTGGATCTTTTTACCCGCATGAAAAATGGTGAGTTTGCTGATGGCGCTTATATTTTAAGGGCCAAAATTGACATGGCAAGCCCCAATATGCTGATGCGTGACCCGATTATTTATCGCATTAAACATGCTGAACATCACCGTACAGGCAACAAATGGTGTATTTACCCAATGTACGATTTTGCCCACGGTCAGAGCGATAGCATTGAGCACATTACGCACTCGATTTGTACGCTTGAATATGTTTCACACCGTGAACTGTATGATTGGTTTATCGAAAAACTGGAGATCTTTCCGTCGAAACAATATGAGTTTGCCCGTTTAAATTTAACGAGCACGGTAATGAGCAAGCGAAAATTGCTTCAACTGGTAAACGAGAATCTGGTAAGCGGTTGGGACGACCCACGGATGCCAACAATTTCGGGTTTACGCAGAAGAGGATTTACGCCGAAAAGCGTTCGCGAGTTTTGTGAACGTATCGGTATTGCTAAACGCGAAAACCTGATTGAGCTGAGTTTATTGGAGTTTTGTATTCGTGAGGATTTAAACAAGACAGCGAACCGTGTAATGGCGGTTTTAGATCCGATTAAATTGGTTATTACGAATTATGATAAGGGAACGGAAGAACTGATTGGCGAAAACAATCCGGAAGCCGAAGATGGGGGCGGCACGCGTGTGATTCCTTTTAGCAATGAGCTTTGGATTGAGCGGGAAGATTTTATGGAAGTGCCCGCAAAGAAATGGTTCCGTTTGGCCCCAGGTGCAATGGTTCGTTTGAAATTCGCTTACATTGTTAAATGTGAAGATTTCGTAAAGGACGAAAACGGAAACGTAACCGAAATACATTGTACTTATATACCTGAGTCGAAAAGCGGAAGTGATACGAGCGGCATAAACGTAAAAGGTACCATCCATTGGGTGAGTGCACAACATGCAAAAACCGCTGAAATACGGTTGTACGATCGTTTGTTTACCTCTGAAACGCCAGATGCGGAGGAAGGTGATTTTAAGGAATACTTAAATCCTGAAAGCTTAAAGGTTTTATCGAATGCTTACATTGAGCCGGCATTGGCAGAAGCTGATTTGGATGGACGCTACCAGTTTATTCGCAAAGGCTATTTCTGCCTGGATAAAGATTCGACGTCTGACAAATTGGTTTTCAACCGGACGGTAACGTTAAAGGATACTTTTAAGAAACCTAATTAACCCATAAAAAAAGCGACAAAATGGTCGCTTTTTTTATGGGTTTTAGACGCTAAGCGTGTAGTCTGTTTTTGTTCTATTATAGTAACATAGTTATACGTGTGATGTATGACTTAAATACGGGGTGGTTAGGAAAACCCACATTCGAAATTTACCTTTAACGGGTACTAATTCTGATTACTTTTTATGAGGTCTATTTTTTTCTTTAAAGTTTTTTCCATTGGTTTCGCTTGCTTTGGTCAAACACACCTACAGGGGAAAGTAGTGAATAGCGAAACCACGTTGGGCGTTCCATTTGCTACGGTAACGTATAAAAACGTGACTGGGCAGCGGCGAGTAATTTACACTGATAGCGTAGGTAAATTCAGCATAAAAACTGCATTATCGGACCTTATAATCAGCTGTGTTGGCTACGAAACGATAAATTACGATATTGAGCAGGGCAACGACGATGTTACGATTCAGTCATCACCGGTAAGCGTTCAATTTCAGTCCGTTAATGTTAGTGCTAAACCTAAAAAAAGAATACGATTAGGGTACTTTAAAGATCAGGAGTTAACGGGTCCTGTAGGTTTTGGAAACTACGTTGGGCCCAGTGGCGAACGGGCTAATTATGTAGCGCAGTTTGTTCCAAACAAAACCCGCGACTCAACATTGTTAATTACGAAATTGTTGTATAACCTAGTGAACGATGTTAGAGTTGTAAACCGCTCCAAATTGACGCTGGCAACCAATTGTACAACGAATCGCCTGCGTCCATTTATTTAGGCGTGATAAAAGAAAGGGATGCCCAGATGCTGAACTCCTCACTCGAAATATCGTTTTTAAGAACGACTGTAGCATCAACAATTTGATTATCGATATCAGCGATGGAAACATCTATTTGCCAAAGGACGGTGTTTTTGTCGGCCTCGAATATGTAGATGATCTGAAACTTCGAACAGGTCGTTTCCTTATTATATTGTATTCAATTCGCCGAATAACAGGTGTTATTTCAGCTACCACCAGCAAAACTGGGGGCAATACCAGCACTCATATAAACAGAAAATAGGCGCCCGGTTTGGGATAAAGGTGATTAGGTAGCGTGGTAATGACCGAATTATAGTAGATTCAGTACCCTAGCAATGATGACTAAGCATTAATCAATTCTGAGATATCAAGCCCTAAGATATTAACAAGCAGTAAAACCCTATAGAAAGGAACATTTTTAATATTTCTTTCATTTTGCGAATAAACATTTTGAGATATGCTCAATTGGTAAGCCATGTATTCTTGGCTGTAACCCATCTCAATTCTTTTTAATCTAATTTTCGTGCAAATTAATTTTATTTTTTCCTCATCCATAGCGTTAAGTTTAGCTTCCTAGGGATGATAGGAAAGAGTTAGACATGCAAGTGTAGATATTTAGATTGAACAATCAAAATATTATAGCCAAAAGCAAATAATAAATTATACATCTGGTGTATAATTTTAAACATACTCCGTTTAGGAATATTATAAATCATACTATAGCTTTAGTTAATCTTATAATATTCAGATTATGTCCATATTTCTAGATTTAAAGAAAAACGAAACAACGTCTTTTGTTTTTAAGAGAGCCCAATCGCAATCAGAATATTTAGCTATTTATAATTCAAGGTTGAACATATGTCAAAAAGACTTTCCATATATTCTTGATTTAACCAAAGAGTTTCCTGCTAAGGATAAATTCGATGATTATTCTATACTATTTTATGTTACAGTTGATAATCGAGTTGTAGCAAGTTGCAGAATTACGCCATATCATGATGAGGCATGGGAAATCTCATCGAATCTGCCAGACGATATTAACTTAAGTCTTGACAAAGATAAGGCCGTGCAACTTAATAGAGTTTATATTGAAGATCGATATAGGAATCAAAATCTTCATGCTTTTATGTTCTATCATTTTTCAGATTGGGTTCTTCAGAACACTCCTTATACAGTCTATTTCGCCGTCTGTAAGTTAGGCTTAGTAAGGCTCTATAAGAATATAGGTGCAAGTTCAGTGATAGATGAGGGCTTTTTATTGAAGGGTAGAGCAGATCATAAATATTATTTGGTTACCGGTGAGATATCAAGCTTTAATAAATTAATAAAAAAGAAAGTATTAAAAACAAGTACTTTAAAATAAATAAATTATGGAAAAATCATTAACAGAATTAAGGTCGAAAGAATTTACTGCTTTGTCTGAACTGCGGGATAGAGAATGGAATAAAATTATCAAGAACTCTAAGTGGTGTAATTTTATTCTGAATGGAGAATATGATCGGCGATTTTATGCTATATACTTAATTGAAACATATCATTATGTTCAGCATAATCCAAAGCATCAAGCATTGGTAGCTACAAGATTCGAATCAATGCCCTCCAATTATATGAAATTTTGCTATGAGCACGCAGAAGAGGAAGCAGGTCATGAAATGATGGCGTTCCATGACCTTTCAAACCTAGGTGTAACCCAAGATCAAGATGAAACAAATATGCCACTTCCACTATCCTCTACAGAAACATTCATTGGTTATTTATATAGAATCTCCAAAGTTGGAAACCCCCTTAGAAGATTGGGATATAGCTTTTGGGCAGAAGACTCCTATCAATATATTCAAACATTGATGCAATCTGTTATTGAAAAGCTGGAACTAAATAATAAGCACACGACCTTTCTGGTATCTCATGCTGCAATTGATGAAGATCATGCGGCAGAGATTGAAAATATGATTCAGAAGTATTGCAAAACTGAAGATGATTGGTCATCAGTACAGGACGTATTGATAACCAGTTTGAAACTTCAATCTGAGATGCTGGATGACATTGTGGAAGAATATTTAAAACTTCAGTCTGACAGTTCAACAAGATATAGTCACTTAATCAACCAATAGCCATTTATGTCTCCAAAGTACTTTAAGAACTTAAACTACAGTTTGGGTGACGAAGATTCTAGAGTTGAATATAATATACTAGAGGAAGACGTAAACCATGTTATGGGTATAGCAGGCAGCGGAGGAAGAATGCTTCCTCTACTTGCACGCAGCCCCAAAAAATTAACTTGTGTAGATATTCTTGACGAACAATTGTTTCTGACAGAACTTCGGTATGAGGCGATAAAATATTTGGACTTTGAGCAGTATCTAGCCTTTTTGGGATACCCACCTGTATTTCTGCTTCCAGACGAACGACGGAAAATCTTTGATCAGCTTCCCCTTTCTGAGCCGGCCCGGATTTATCTTGAAAAGGTGTTTGTAAATGCTAAATGGTCAGAGATTATTTACACGGGTCAGTTTGAACAGACTCTGATTAAATTATCTAAGGTGAATCGTTTGATTACGGGTAGAAAGGGGCAAATGCTGTTTGAAACTAATAGCCTACCAGAACAGATAGCGTATTTAACTGATCGATTTCCAAGGCATAGATGGGATTTGGTTTTGCGCTTACTTGGAAATACTTCTGTATTAAATAGCCTGCTTTATAAAGGGGATTTTCCAAAGAAAAATATCCCGGGATCTCACTTTAAAAATTTTAAAAGAATTTTTCAATCAGATATTCCACCAGATGGATGTAAATAAAAGCTTTTTTGCACAACTTTGTTTCTTTGGAAAATTAATCAATACCCGTGCAAATCCGATTGAAGCAGATGCAGAAGTGTTCAATAAGGTTAAAATAGGGTTGGAGAACTGTGAGATCAAATATATTAAGGGTGATATATTAAAAGTAATCCAGGAAACAGCGCCGAAGAGTATAGATTTTATTTCTCTCTCCGATGTCCCATCTTTTATGGGCGGTAAATTAGAGACAAGCTATCTGCAATTATTGAAACCGTACTTGACCAACGCAGGCAAAGTTGTTGTCAGAGGTAATCTTAGAATAACGCGGCCACAAATTGATGGCTTTGAAGAAATTGGCAATTTATATCGGCCTCTGTTTTTACAAGAGTCTACTCAGTTATGGAACATTGACATCTATAAACTAAAATAAGCACGATGATAAATCATACATTTTATGGTCATTAATTTGTGCTCTTCTGTAACTGAATATGAATCATTATCCCATGTTTATCGTTCAGAAGATGGGCCTGATGGCTATTTAATAAATCTGCTTGAAAAAGGGCCTCAATATTATATTGATGGATTTAATTCTGAATTCAAGTTGTTAGTAGTCAATGATAAAATTATTCCAATCGTTATAAACCAGGGAAAGGATAAATCCTCTTATTTATCAGCTCTGAGTGTTCATTATATTAAACATGGGATAGATTCTGTTAAGGAAAAGGTTAAAAGCCGTTTGCTATATGGCTCTTTACAATGTCTGGGGATAATACTGAATGCGCTGCTTAATCTGGTAAGGATAAATAAAGCAGTATATGTTAACTGCTGGATAATACCTACCGGGGCATCCGTTTATCTGAACAATGAAGAGTTATTGAATATCCGCGAATTCTTTCAAGGTGCCTATAAATCATATGCGATAATTTTCAAAGGGGTAAACAATTATCTTCATTTTGAGGGCATGTCTTTGCCTAATTCGAATTGCTTAACGAACCGTATAGTGTATGCTGTAGATATGGATGAAGAATTTTTAAAAAAGTCCGATATTAAAAAAGCTATTAAGGCTAATGCAAAGACTACTTATCTGCTAACACAGGGAGATCAATTAAAAAGTATTGATATGGTTACCATAAGGCATTTATATAATCAACTTTATTTCGGCAAACACTCTAAATATAGCTTGCCTTATAATCAACAGTGGTTTGAAATGATTAGAGCACTACCGTTTTTTAAGTTACAGGCATTTAAAAATTCAGATCAGGAAGTTGTGGCCTTCACTGTAACATTTTTAGATAATGGGAGCATCATCAGTTCGCTGGGAGCGTGCAAACAGAATACTGCTGATTACTTTCATTTGTATACCTTAAATTTTGCCATCAGGGTTCTTGATGCAAAGACACAACATAAAAATTTAAACTATAGCTCTGGAGGTGATGAGTTTAAAAAAAATAGAGGAGGCATTGCAAGAGCAGAATATGACTTGATCTATTTTGATCATCTCAGCCTCATTAAAAAATCAATTTGGAGATTTTTTATTTCCATCTGTAATAAAACGATAATGTATTTGAATAAATAGGTAAGCATCAATTAATAACGGCCTACCAACATCAAGTAAAATATGAGAGACCCTATTATATCAAAGCTAAATTTCATCAAAGTTTTTTTGTTGGGCACAATCTCAAGTAGCTTGACTTTGGGCTTTATCAGTTTGGTTAACCTGTTGATCAACAAACAAGTTAATGATAAAGCTTTAGTCTTTGAATTAAAGTACTGTCTTTTTTTGATTGTACTTATCGGTTTATATGCCCTAACGCGAATCTATTTCTCATTTTCAACCATTAAGCTTTCACAACATTTGTTTTGGAAGCTTAGAGTAGAGGTCGTTAGAATAATGTCTGATGCCAACTTCAACGACTTTAAAAGGCATTCCCATAAAATTACAGCATGCTTAATTAGTGACGTTTCGATTTTGACACAATCTGCCGAACATTGCATCTATTTTCTTACTTCCCTTTTGACCATGATTCTTTGCATGGCCTATCTTGCCTACCTCAGTATATTGTTGTTCATTCTTACCTTAATAGTCATCGTATCAGGAGCTTTTATTTATCGTATTTCATTCAAGAGAAATCAGTTTTTTCTAAAAGCCGCAAGAAATGAAGAAGAGCAGTTTGTAAGTCTATTGGATTCATTAATAAATGGGTTCAAGGAAATATCTTTGGATCGGCATAAAAAGACTATCCTGGGGCAAGTTAAATTAGAACAAATTGCGGAAAGGTCTATTGGCTTGAACATTAAAGCTTTTACCGGAATTTCTCTTAATCAGCTGACGGGACAGATTCTTTTCTTTACGCTCATACTATCAGTTTTGATGTTTTTCAATAATAGGTTCGGTCTGCCAATGGCCACATCAATTAATTTTGTTTTTATACTCCTGTTTCTGCGTAGTGCAATTGAAACGACTATGGCACTCTTACCAGGGCTATACCAGGCAAATATTGCATACAAGCGTGTTGTAGATTTACGCGATACATTTAGCACCATATTCAATGATCATCCAATTACCAAAAAGGAGGTTTTTGATAATTTTTCCAGGATCAAAGTTCAGGATCTAAAGTACACTTATCCAACCAGCGTTTGCCAGGAAAATGGTTTTGGCATTGGACCGATTGACCTTGAGATCGGGCGGGGGAATGTGTATTTTATTTATGGAGGCAATGGAAGCGGAAAAACCACTTTTATGTTGCTTTTATTAGGCCTACTGAAGCCAGGTACTGGTCAGGTATATGTCGATGATGTGTTGATTGGATTCGATAATATTGGGGTTTTTAAAATGTTGTTCGGAGCCGTTTTTAGTGATTATTATCTCTTTGATCAAGTATTTAATCCTGAGGTTGACCCAATCCAGGTACAGGAGTATCTGACTATCTTTGAATTAAATGATAAGGTGGGATGGCAAGATAATGTATTTACCACCAGAGGTTTATCAATGGGACAAAGGAAACGGTTAGCTTTAGTTTGTGTGTTATTAGAGAATAAACCTATTGTAGTTTTGGATGAATGGGCAGCCGATCAGGACCCTTATTTCAGGAAAAAATTTTATGAAGAGATCATTCCTTTGCTTAAACGAAAAGGGTTCACCATAATCGCAATCACCCACGATGATAAATATTATTACTTTACTGACTACATATATAAAATGCAGGAAGGAAAGCTAATACGTGTTACTCATGAAAATCCCAATTTTATAGCTTTATGACAGAGTTGAATATTGTGAATAACAGCTTGTCTGCTTTTTGTGCGGATAAGCCTAAGACAGAGAGTTGGAATCTCCATGTGGCAACGAATAATTTTACATTAACACTCGACTATCTTCACTTGTATAATAAGCAGGATATTAATACATTTTTCTATACTGGATCTGTAAAAGGGGAGATTATCTTTATTTGTTTAATATCAATTTTGAAGATCAGAATTGCCGGGTTTCCAATCGCCATAGCTATGTTTGGAGCTCCTAAAACAAATGGAAAAGCGTTCTGGCACAGTGAAAATCATATTTCTTATAGCACCTTTGTAAAGCAAATTCTGCAGACCTTGAAGAAGCAGTATAAATTTTACGTAGTTATTTTACGTGAATTTTATGGTACAGCAGATCAACCATTGATGGCCAAAAACCAAGACATGGGGTTTTTAAATCATCATGCATTAGTGAAGAGCTATCTGAATATAGCTTCTTTTGCCTCATTTGAAGATTATTTCAATGCATTACCCTCAAAAAAACGTAATTATTTTAGAAGTGTAATGAAATGTAAGCAAGATTCTGCGGTGAGTGTTGGGCTCTATGAACTAACTCCAGAATTAGTCGATCTGATTTATCCTCTATATCAGAAAACTAATGCGAAAGCTAAAGAAAACAGAACAGCAGCGGTTAACCGATCTGTATTTTCTGCACTGTGTGACAGTAAAATCAAAACTAAGGTTATTACTTATAACCTACAAAATAAGATTGCTGCATTCGGTCTGATGTTCTTCAATAGTCGGGAAGTGAAATGTTTGTTCACAGGATTCGATTACAGGTTTACTAAAACGCACAATCTTTGGTATCAGATTATGCTTGAATCGATTCGTTTTGCCATTGACCAAAGATGTCTCCATATTGATATGGGATCTTCCTCTGCATCGATGAAGGATAAGTTTCAGGCCGGGCATGAAGATGTATATATATCAGTGCTTCTTAAAAATCCAGTACTAACCGCAATCTTTAAAAAGCCTGTTGCACATCTTTTAAATAAGTTTCTTAGACCCACAAAATAAATACAATGCAAACGCTTTAATTTTAGTTTTATGTTGCTCCCAATTCTATCAAAACCTTTTCTGATCATTTCATTTATCCTACTTTGCTGGTTTGGCAATATACGGGGTCAATATAGCATAACTGGTGAAGTGTTGGATAATAAAAATCTGCCGGTAGCCTATACAAAAATCTCCGTTGTCAGGCTCTCAGATTCCTCCACAGTCGCCTCTTCAATGACTACGCTGGATGGTAAATATAAATTACAGGTTAATAATATGGGGGAGTATTTTGTTTCTTTAATTTCATGGTCTTACAAGAATAGCAGGGTTCCTGTTTCAATTAGAGAATTAAACACAATCATTCCAGCTATTCACCTGGAACCTAGTGAAGTCAACTTGAAAGAGGTAAGTATAAAAGCAAACAGGCCGCTTTATGAACGACAAATTGATCGCGTAGCCGTCAATATTGGTAATCAAAATACATTAGTTTCCGGAAGTGTCCTTGAGGTTTTAGAAAAGCTACCTGGGGTAAAGGTTGATCGTCAAACTTCTTCCCTTTCGTTGAATGGAAAAGAAGAGGTTGGAATTATGCTGGAAGGAAAAATTGTCAATATCCCTTTAAGCTCACTGATACAGATGCTGAATACAATGGAGGCTGGAAACATTAAGCAGATTGAGTTGATTACCAATCCACCTGCAAAATATGAAGCTGGAAATGCAGGTGGGCTGATCAATATTCTGCTGAACAAAAGGACTACCGATGGTACTAATGGTGCATATACTACGGCATTAGGCTTTGGTGATTTTGACAAGCAGCGGTTGGCAGTAAACTGGAATACAAGAAAAAAAGCACTCAATTTTTTTGGCGACTTATCTTATAATCGGGACCGTTCCTATAGGCGTTTTGAGAATTATAAAACAATCACCACGAATGCAAGTAATTATTCAAGCGCAATCGTTTCAAGCAGATTTCCTACAAGTGCTAACTATTCTGGAAGACTTGGTCTGGATTTCAGTTTAAATGATAAAACAACTTTAGGAAGTAGCATTTATGGGCTTCTGAATACATGGGATCAGCATGTAAAGAGTAGAGGGAATATCTATTATCGACCTGATTCCATCGTGAATTTAGGCATTTTTAATTCAGAAAACAGCAAGAAAACTTTGTTTACTGGTAATGTAAATTTAGCGTATAAAATCGATAAAAAATCAAATCTGGATGTCGATCTGGACTATTTGTATTTTTATAATAAAAACCCCAATTTCTATGAGAACACCTATGCTGATGCTGCAAATAAGGAGATTCTAAAGGACGTTTTTACTTCTGAGAAGAGAACGCCTGTAAATATTTGGGCAGCAAGGACCGACTATGGTGTTCAGGTCAATAAAAATATGAAACTGGAAGCGGGATATAAAGTTACCCTTACCTCATTGGATAATCTCGTTAGTGTGGCACGATTACTCGGTCAGGAATACGTGCCTGACCCAGCGATGAGTGGACGCTCTCATTTGAATGAAATTATTCATGCCTTTTATGGTTCAGCGAAATGGAATATTAATAAAAACACAACTATGAACGTTGGATTGCGTTATGAAAATTCGGATACTCATTTAACTATTATTGAACAAAAACAAGTTGTGAACCGAAATTTGGGAAGGGTATTTCCGACCTTGTTTTTGTCAAGGACATTGAATGCTAACAGCACTTTGTTGTTATCGTATGGCAAAAGAATCAGCAGGCCGACTTATAACGATCTTGCTCCGTTCATTTTGTTTTTAGATCCTACAACCCTTTATAATGGAAATATATCCCTGAAGCCTTCATTAAGTGATGTATATACGTTGACGTACAATTTTAAAAGATACTCGATCACTACTGAATTCATAAATACAATTGATCCGATATTTAGATTTCAACCTGTTCTCTCTGAGGATAACAGGCAGGTTTTTATGCCAATCAACCTTAAAAATAATAAAATATATTCAGCATTGTTGTATATACCTGTGAGGCTGTCTGATTGGTGGCAGATCGATAATTCCTTACAGGGTGTATTACAATCTACTCAGCTTTTAAGCAGAGGACGCTTATCAGATTCATACTATAGAATTAAAAGCACTCAGAATTTCATGCTGTCAAAACAATACTATATTCAGGTATTTGGTTCCTACCAGTCTGCCAGACTCACAGGTGCTTCAAGGACAAGTCCTTCCAATAAAATTGATGTGTCAATTGATAAAAAATGGTTGGCTTCAAATGATCGTTTGCAACTTAGTATCAGCAATATTCTTTCAGACCGTTATCATGTAACATCAATAAATGAAGGGAATCCGAATTTTTCTGCTTTAACCGATTATAGGTATGAGTCAAGAATAGTCAGGCTAACTTACACCCATACTTTCGGAAATATCAAACTGGAAGTGCAACGAAAAATTAACAAGGCTATTGACGAGATAGAAGAACGTGTAATTAAATAACATGAAAAGCAGATTAACCGAAGCCATAACCGCAACAATAGATCTGGCCGAGAATAATGCTGATATAAAGGCAATTGTATCTTTTGGATCGACTAATAGAAAAAAAGTTGATGAGAACTCCGATTTGGATATTTTCATTTTCACTACTGATAGAGCTCGTTATCTTGATAAAAACCAAAACCAATGGCTTTTAGAAAGTTTCGGAAATATACTTTCCAGGGTAATTGTGGAAGAGCTGATGGATCAAATTCTGTTTAACAGAATTGTACTCGAAAATGAGTTTAGTCTAGATATTATCACGGTAGATATTAGTGAATTTCGGACGGCAAAGTATTTCTTATGGCTGAAGAAAGTCGGTTTATCAACTGTTATTCCAAAAAAGTTATTGGAAAGCGTGGATAAAAAACTATATACTTTCCATTATTATCTAAAAAGAGGATATCAAATACTCTACGATCAAGTGAATATCAAAAGTCTAATTGAAAGAATTTTTGATGCATATAAACATGAGCTTTATCAAGAACGCAATAATCTGATTAATGAAAATACTTTTGAGCGGAATTATAACCAGTTCTGGCAATCCTGTTGCAAGATGAATCTTGAGTTAGAAAGAGGACACTATTTTCAGGCATTAAATGTCCATGATCATGAAATCAAAAAATCGCTGATTCAAATGGTATACTGGCATACATTGCTGGATCCAAATAATAAAGATCTGGACGTGTTTTATAAAGGAGCGAAGATATATGATTGGTGTGATGAATCGATTATTCAACAGTTATATAGTATATTTCCTCATCAGGATTTCCCCCGTATGACTAATGCTATTGATCAGTCAATTTTGGTTTACCAACAATTATCCCATCCAATCGCTTTGTCGAAAGGCTTTAAAATCAATAGTGATTTGGAAACCCTGATAAGTAAAAGTATTAAAAAACCGCAATGTTCTGAATGTAAAATCAATTGCTCTAAACAGCATAACTTACCTGCTCTGCTCAATGCTAACTTAGAATTTTATAAAAGTGAAGCGTATAATGACATGTTCTATAACAACTATAATCAGTTTTGGCAGTACTGTTATAAAATGATGGTAAAATTGATTAGAAATGACTTTTATTATGCCATTTTTATATTGGATAACAATATCAAAAAAAGGCTAAGCGAAATGATCGATTGGCTAAATGACCTCAAGACTTATGCTGGCGAACCAATTACAAGTCAAATTGATATCGCCGCGATGATTGCAAGTGGTATTTATCCGCACAGCAGCATTAATGAAATGAAAGCCTCAATTCAGAAAACGATTTGGGCTTATAAAAGAATTTCTCACCAAGTAGCATTGAAGGCCGGTTTATCTGTCAATCCAAATTTTGAACAAGTAGTTGAGGCATTTATAAATGATAATTTAATTATACAAACATAGCATATAACTTATTATTATGAATTTAAGATTAAATAAAACTTTTTCGGTCGAGATGCTCACTCGCGTTTACAATGGTATTAAGAACATTGAAAGTGCTCCAGCGGGATATCCAGGCGAGGGAAATTTTAATTGGAATACGATTCCAATATACTCATTAGGTAATGAAGAACGTGAAAGCTTACCCCAAACGGATGAGTTATTGGACGAATTAAAAGCAATGAAGCTCAGGCTAAGACTTGTTCGTTTTATGATGCTTGAACCAGATGGTATCATCAAAGAACATAGCGATTCGTTTCTATCAGACCGGATAGTTCGGTTGCATATTCCGGTTTTTACTAACCAGAATGTTGAGTTTTTTCTTGATGATTTACGTTGTAACTGGCAACCTGGTGAATTATGGTTTGGTGATTTTTCTAAACCTCATCATGGTGTAAACAAGAGCCAGCAAACCAGGGTGCATCTGGTGATTGATGTTACAGTAACCAAGGATCTACTGAAATTGTTTCCTCTAGATTCTATTCCTTTGGCGCTGATTGCCGCTGCTAAATTAGATGACCATGTGGAAATAGATACAAAGACACTATCTCGTTTCAACTGTAATTTTTTGCTTCCCAAAGGCTTTTCTTTACCAGGGATGGGCTTTTTGGACTTGAACGAAAGTTTAAAGGGAAGTGTCAGGTTAATAGATGCAGAATTATGTGTGCTGGTGAATGACCAGCCTTTATTAAAAGCACTGGCGCTTACTGAAGACAAGATTTCACTGGTAGGGCTCCCTATGGAAGCGTATGTAGATTACGTTTTTTCTCGTGAAAATACTGTTAAATCTTTGGCGCTAAATATTGCTGGTACTTGTATTGATGTTGAACTTATCTAAATTATTAAACTAATGTATACCTCTAAATTAAACCAGGTATCCGATAAAGAGGAACTCGTATCTTTTATGAAAAGATTTAGTTTTGCTACAATTGTTTCAACGATTGATCAGATTCCACAGGCTACACATTTGCCATTTACAATTACTTACGAAAATGAGGTCGTTACATTGCATGCACATTTTGCAAAGGCTAATCAACAAGCGAAAAATATTGAGGGACAAACTGTACTAGTTATTTTCAGTGAGCCACATGCTTATATTTCCCCGAAACATTATGATAAGACGGAAAGTGTTCCGACATGGAATTACTATGCTGTGCATGCTTATGGAAACTGTATTGTGGTGCAAGATCATTCGGATGCAATTCGGTCGCTGGAAGACATGATTTTAACTTACGAGCCCGGTTATAGACCGCAATGGGATTCGTTATCTGATAGCTTTAAAGACAAGATGTTAAATGGGATTGTACCGTTTACTATAACGGTAACAGAGCTGCAGGCCAGTCAAAAAATGAGTCAGAACAAGACGATTGATGAACAGAAACGGATCATCAACACGCTGAGCAAAAGTGAAAACAGTCAGGATAGAATCACTGCGGAATACATGACTTCAAATTTGAAGAAGAAAAGTTAGTTCCTTAAGTACATCTGTAAATTTAAATAATTATGAAACCAGAAAACTCTTATAAAATTATCCCAGCAAACCTGATGCAATTAGCTACTAAAAGAAATGCAAAAGCCAATTTAGACCCGTTGCTATATGGATATCAAATATTGCTGGAGAAGTTTAATATTTCCAGATCTGGGGTTATACATTTGGGAGGACATATAGGAGAGGAATTACCGATGTACGCTGCTCTTGGATTTCGGAACGTAGTTATGGTTGAACCCTTGCCGGAAGAATTCAAAATAATGCAAACGAGAATTGACGATTACAATAGTACTTTTATTAGTTTATCGAGCTTTCTTGGAGAAGAAATTCGAATGAAAGCCCATGGAGTAAATTGCGCCATCTCTGATGAATCGGGCTTAGCCAAAATATACCGTACCGAAATAAGTTCACTTTCTTCTCTGACAAAACCAGTTAAAGGTCAATTTTCTGACATTTTGGATTCTTTAGCTTATGGCGAGCTGTCTGTACCCTGTAAAACTTTGGATCAACTTATTGACGAGTTACCTAATAGCTGGACGAATAAAGATTTTAGCTACCTGAGAATGAATATTCAAGGATCAGAATTAAAGGCTCTAAAAGGCGGAGAGAGGTTTCTAAAGTCAATTTTACTAATTGATCTTGAAGCAAATACGGAAATGCGATATGAGGATATTCCAACAAGATATGATTTTGACAGCTATCTCAACGAACATGGTTTCACCCCAATCCTTAGCTATTCGGCCGGGCCAGCGATAGCAAATGTTCTTTATTTAAAATCAAAGTTGATTCCTGAACATATTTTGTCGGAAACTAATGATTAAAGATATTTGCGTTCTTTAAAGAATAGTTGCCTACCAACTAGACCTTAAGCTGTCTAACGAATAAAAGTACACAAAAGGGATGGTTGCTTTAAACTAAAATAAAGAGTCTAAAGAAAATTACTCTACATGCACTTGGAAAGCAAATAGGTTTTTAGAAAGAAATTGAAACAGTCAGCCTTTAGCTAAGCAAGTTTAAAGTCAAAGCAAAAAGGTGCGTTAATGCTCTTTCAATTTTGCTTTTTGCAAATTGGCTTAAAACTGATTTGAGGCATGCTTAACCAATATTTCAATAAAGTTAGTTCATCACATTCACAATATGCCCAATTTTGTAAAAATTGCTCTAAGTTGATTAAACAGAGTTACTTTTAAACTCTCAGGTTTTTGTCATTGAATGAATATATTGCTGCAATGGAAAGGAATATAGAGCTTAATTTTTCAAGCACTTTAAAACCTTAAAAATGATATGGCTAATATAGGTGGTGCCCCGTAAAATTTAAACCGCAAAAAAGAGGATAGCCTCTATACTATCGAGAATGGAAAAATTCAACCTGATGGAAAGCCCTCAGAACTTACGGAAAGTGATATTTTTTTTGTCAATTAGTCGCTGATGCCATGTTTACTAACTCTCATTTTCTAGTATTCTTAACCGTACCAATTCCTGATACGAACAAAACGGACCTTAAGCATCAAGGAATATAAATTTATTTAAACATACAAGATGAAACTATCCTTTTATAAAATCATAGGAATACTTTGCCTCCTGTGTTACCTGGGAACAAAAGCAATGTCAATGACGGGAGCCTGTTATAATTATTTATTAGCGGTTGCCATGACATCAATTTTTCTCGATGCAGTAAAAGGCAAGTCAAGAGAACAACCAAAGTTTTGATTATTCACTAACTCTCATCTTTCGTGTTTTTAACCAGGCCTATGCCCGACACAAAGAATATCAATCCGATTATTCCATATACCAACAGGCCTCTTGTATTTTGGGCGTGGTTCACAAATCCGTAGCCAGCGTAAATTAATCCGATTACACCTAATATGGTTAAAATAGTTCCAAAGATTCGTTTTACATTCATGATCTAATTTTTAGTATCATATAGACAAAAGAAAAGTTTTTTTGTTTTGCGAATGACATTTTTTAGCTTCAGCTTTTGCATTAATTTTTTCATAACTTCATCGAAAAAACAATTATGCAAATCACTCTCTACATCCTCGCTTTTTTCGGACTCGTTATCCTTTTAAGTTCTTTTGTTACCGTAAAACAAGGAACAATAGCCGTAGTAACCGTTTTTGGTAAGTATCAACGCTTACTACGCCCGGGCTTAAGTTTAAAAATACCTTTAATTGAGCAAATCTATTCTCGAATTTCCATTCAGAACCGCTCGGTAGAATTATCGTTTCAGGCGGTAACCCAAGATCAGGCGAACGTCTATTTTAAGGCGATGTTGCTTTATTCGGTTATCAATCAGGATGAGGAAACCATTAAGAACGTTGCTTTTAAATTTGTTGATTCAACCAATTTGATGCAGGCTTTAATCAGAACCATCGAGGGTTCTATTCGTGCGTACGTGGCTACACAAAAGCAAGCCAACGTTTTGGCACAGCGCAAGGAAATCGTGCTTCATGTTAAGGAACAAATCGATCAGGTTCTGGATGGATGGGGTTATCACTTGCAAGATCTTCAACTCAACGACATTACTTTCGATGAAGAGATTATGCGCTCAATGAGTCGCGTGGTGGCTTCGAACAACTTAAAGGCGGCAGCTGAAAATGAGGGGCAAGCGCTATTGATTACGAAAACAAAAGGTGCCGAGGCTGACGGCAATGCAATTAAAATTGCAGCAACGGCCGAACGTGAGGCAGCACAGTTGCGTGGACAGGGAATTGCGCTTTTCAGGGAAGAAGTGGCAAAAGGGATGACGAATGCCGCACACGAAATGCAACAGGCCAACCTGGATACGTCGGTAATTCTTTTCACGATGTGGACCGAAGCGATTAAACAGTTCGCAGAATACAGCGAGGGCAATGTAATCTTTTTGGATGGCAGCACCGAAGGCATGAACAAAACCATGAAGGAAATGATGGCCATGCAATTGAGTCAGAAGAATGCTGCAAAAGCTTAGGAAGAATTCCGTCGGAGACGTTTTTGCAGGTAAATCGATTAACATCTGCCCTTCGACTGAGCCTGTATTGAGCGTAGTCGAAATGCTCAGGGTGACAATGTTTTTTAGTTTTATCCTTAACTAAATGACATTGCCACGGAGGCGGGGAAGCCACGGAACAGGAACATAAAATGATTTTCCTGCCCATCCGACAGGCGGGCGTGTATTGCTGTGTTTCCGTGGCTGATCCTTTTAAATACGCCCCCAGCACCGTGCTAAACAATTGCCACGGAAGATGGGAAGCCACGGAACATAAAATAATTCCGTGTATTTCTGTGTTTCCGTGGCCAATCCTTTTCAATACGCCCCAGCATCGTGCTAACAATTGCCACGGAGGCTGGAAAGCCACGGGACAGAAAATAAATTGATTTCTGTGTTTCCTAAAATGATTTCCGTGTATTTCCGTGTTTCCGCGGGTATTTCTTAAACTAGATTAAGTTTTTTGAAGGCTCTGTTGCCGACCTTTACATCGTAATCAAAAAACAAAAAAATGGAAAGCAGAATTAACATCCAGAAAGCAGAACCAGCGGCGTATCAAGCCATGTACGGTTTAGAAAAATATTTGTCAACCAGTAAAGTTGATGCAATCCTTTTAGAGCTGATTAAAATGCGGGCGTCGCAAATTAACGGTTGCGCCTTTTGCCTAAACATGCATGCTACCGATGCCCTTAAGATGGGCGAAACGGAGCAACGTTTATACCTGTTAAATGCTTGGCGAGAAACGACCTTGTTCACGGAAAAAGAAAAAGCAATTTTGGCCTTAACCGAAGAGGTAACCTTAATTTCGAATCATGTAGCCGACGCCACTTACAATCAAGCTGCAAGCTTTTTTAACGAGCAAGAACTATCGCAAATTATTATGGCAATTGTAACTATTAATGCTTGGAACCGACTTGCAATTACAGCAAAAGTAATGGTGGGATAGTAGTTTGACGACAAAAGGCACTAAGAACACCGAATTGTAAGTAAAACTTAGTGCCTTTAACTAATCACCCTCATTAATCTTTTTCAATCCCTCGTAAACCAGTCTGGCAATTTCCTTGGCGCCTTCGGGTTGAAAGTGGGTGTTGTCTTTTTGTCCTTTCGGATAAGCTACAAATTTGCCAGAATCTAAATTCATAAAGTAATTTTTTGCGGAGAACTCCCTACCTTTCGAGGTAAAGAAATTGGCCGAAAGTTCGTTCAAATCAATCATCTTCACTTTGAGCTCAGCCGCAACATCTTTTACCGCTTGTGGATAATCGGTATGTGCATTTAGAAGCTTGCCCTCTTTCCACGGGCTATTCCTTGCCACGGGCGTAAGCAAAATCGGGATCGCACCCTTGGCTTTTGTCTCTTTAACATACATCCTCAAAAAATCCTTATATCCGGGAATATCTACATACCGTTCAGGTTTGTTTTTGGCGGCATCGTTATGCCCAAACTGAATTAAAACCAGATCATTTTTCTTTAGTGAATCTAAAACCTCTTTCCAGCGGCCCTCTTCAAAGAACGTTCTTGTACTTCTGCCACCTTTTGCCTTATCAATTACCAAAGCGCTGTCGCTCCGAATGAGTTTGTTAAGGTTTTTGAGGCTATCTTTTTGTAGAAATTGTTGAAAAACCTGCCCCCAACCCGTAATTGGATATTTCTTCTGCATATAATCCGGTTCTAACGAATAATCTGCAACGGTTGAATCACCAATTAAATACACCTTAACGGGTTTCGGCTTAATGATAAACGACATCGTTAGCGTCAAAATGATGAATGAGGCGAACAAAAATCTATAGTTTTTCATGATGTTATGTTTTAATAGCTTTATTATTTTAGCGGTTCAACCCTAAACCAATCGAATGCGGCAATTCCAGAATCGTTGGTTTGCGAATCCCTTACCGCAAACACACCCATTTTGGCGCCAATCCATTGGCCTGCCGTAGCTTGAAACTCTCCGTCAACATTAATAAACGTACTTCCATCTTCACTATAGCTAAACTGGCATTTCGCCCCGTTCGAAACTTTAACCCTCAACTGCAGAGTAGCAGATTTAAGTTGCGTAACTTCTTTTTCGTTTTCAGTTCTTCCCTTATCGGCACCTTCGCAAACGCCGTAAACCAAAAACAGGCCATCTTTTTTACTTTTGATGCTCATTTTTGCGTAGCTGCGCCCCATTACCACCAGTCCAGCTTGCTCATTTTCGAGCTTAGGATTTGGCTTGAAGGTCACTTTTGTAGTAGCCATAAATTCATCGGCCGGAAATTTCTGCATCAACAAGTTAGGAACATCCCAAAGGTTTTTAGCCTCATCGGGAATTTTGCCCGTATAAAGCTTTAACGTTCCTGAGTTTTCATCTGTAAATAACCAATTCGCCTGTGGGTTTGCCTGCCATTGCCATTGTAACCCTAAATTAGTGGAGCTGAATTCATCACTTTCTACAGGTGTTTCTATGGGATAAACTTTACCTACGTTGGGTTTCTTATAGGCAATAACAGGTTCTCCAACGCCATCCCCATCTTTATCCGATCCGATAACGGGCCAGTTATTTATCCATTTCATAGGCTGTAAATGCACTACTCTGCCGTAAGCATCTTTATCTTGAAAGTGCAAAAACCAATCTTCGCCAGTTTGTGTATTTACCCAGGCGCCCTGATGCGGTCCATTAACGGTCGATTTCCCTTGGTCCATCACCACTTTTCTTTCGTAGGGGCCATAAATGTTCTTACTCCTCAACACCGTTTGCCAACCTGTGGCAACGCCACCCGCCGGGGCGAACAGATAGTAATAACCATTTTGCTTATAAAATTTAGGCCCTTCAATGGTGGGATCGAGTTCGTGTCCGTCGTACACAATTCTGCCCGTTCCAATGGCTTTTGAACCATCGGCCGACAAAGGCATCACCGCTAAAACACTTTTTATTCCGGCACGACTACCGGCAAAGGCATAGGCCAGATACGCCTTTCCGTCTTCATCCCACAGGGGGCAAGGATCAATCAATCCTTTACCTGCAACAACCAATTTTGGGGCCGACCACTCTGCCGTTACCGTCTTGGCCTTAGTGAGGTAAATTCCGAAATCGGGATCTGGGTAATAGATGTAAAACTCGCCGTTCCGATAGCGGATTGATGGCGCCCAAACGCCGTTGCCGTGCTGAGTTTTTGCAAAATGATCGAATGGTGGCTGGCGTTTCAGCGCATAACTGATGAGCCTCCAGTTTACCAGGTCTTTCGAATGGAGAATGGGTAAGCCCGGAATGGCATCAAAACTGGATGCAACCATATAAAAATCGTCGCCCACACGGATGGCATCGGGATCTGAATAATCGGCATTGATTACCGGGTTTTTATAGGTTCCATTACCCTGATCGGCCACCCAAACCTTTGATATGTAGTTTGGATGTTGAGCAAGGGCGCTTAGGCACAGTATCGAAATAAATATGGTAGTGAATGTATATTTCATTATGGTATTTGGTTAGTTTTCCAGCAATCGTCATTGCGGCTTTGTCATTCTGAGCGCAGCGAAGAATCTGTCCCCTACCAGCACTTAGCTAGCGTTTATCCACACACAACCACTCTTTAGGCTTGTGCTTTTTTCGCGTTGGCATTCCATCGCTTGCAGATTGCTTCGTTCCTACCATTGACGTTTCCCGAGAACTTCCTAAAATCGTCATTTCGACCGAAGTGCTCCATAGGAGCTCCTTCGGAGGAGAAATCTTTGAACCTTGGAAAAAGATTTCTCGGCTGCGCTCGAAATGACGACCTTTCTAGGAGTTCTCATCAAAAAGCATCACACTCATATTGATTCCATCGAATAATTTACCCCTCAGAATGACAAACCCAAGTTTAACCCTTTTTTTATTTTCTGGCAAGCCAATATTGTGCAATCGTTCCCGACATCGTTTGCGATCTTTATTGTGTTATTTTCTTCGTTCGGGCCGTTTTTAATGTTTAAACTTGTTCATCATATATTTTAACTCTCGGCTACGCTGCAAGATTTGATGCTTCTGCGTGGCCGGTTTTAATTTAAGTCTAACCAAATTTTATGAAGTCCATTATCTTATTTCTCTTAGTTGCGTTTTCATTTACTACAAAGGCAACAGAAAATAAACCCGATTTTATCGTGGCTGCAGACGGAAGCGGAAACTTTAAAACCGTACAGGAGGCCATAAATGCAGTGCCCGACTTTAGGAACAAAACGACTATTATTTTCATTAAAAAAGGAATTTACAAGGAAAAACTCGTTTTGGCTGCCTCGAAGAAGAACGTCAAACTGATCGGCGAAAGCTTAAAGGAAACTGTTTTAACTTATGATGATTATGCGCAAAAGAAGAACATTTTTGGCGAAGAAAAGGGAACCTCAGGATCATCGAGCTTCTATATTTACGGCGAGGGTTTCAGCGCAGAAAACATCACTTTCCAAAATTCGTCGGGCCCAGTTGGGCAAGCGGTTGCTCTTTGGGCAGGCGGCGACAAATCGACTTTTATCAACTGTCGGTTTTTAGGTTTTCAGGATACACTTTATACCTACGGCGGAAACAATCGTCAGTATTATAAGAACTGCTATATCGAGGGCACGGTCGATTTTATCTTCGGTTCAGCTACAGCATGGTTTGAAACTTGCACAATCTTCTGCAAAAAACAAGGCTACATTACAGCAGCATCAACAGCCGATACCACCAAATTTGGCTACGTTTTTAACAACTGCAAAATAATAGGCGATGCCCCAGCAAATAGCTTTTATCTCGGTCGCCCGTGGCGGCCATACGCCAAAGTCGTTTTTTTAAATTGCGATTTGCCCGAGCTCATTCGTCCCGAAGGCTGGAATAATTGGGGAAAGGAAAGTAATGAGCAAACGGCCTATTATGCCGAATACAAAAGCAAGGGAAAAGGCGCCAATGTTAAAAATAGGGTAAAATGGGCGCATCAACTTAGCGATGAAGAATATAAAAGTTATATTTTGGAAAACGTTTTCCGTGGTTGGAATCCAGAGGCCACGAAATAGCCTTATGATATTGATTACCAGAAGATAAACATGTGTTAAACATAGCTTTTGCCGCAGCTTCTCCGGCAACGTTTGCATAGATTTCTCTTCGCTTTTAGCGCTAAACAACGTACACTTGTTATTACGTTAACCAAGTATAATTAAACAGCACAATTAATGAAACATATTTCTGCTTGTTCTTGCCACTCTAAAATTGCCCTTGCATGTATTTTCTTATTCTCTGCAGCTTCGGCTATGGCGCAACAAAAAGTTAATTTGCCGATAATTCAGCAGGTTAACTTCAAAAAAGACACTACAAGTATTGCCAGCTTTGGTGCAAAAGGCGATGGCGTGACGCTAAACACCCAAAGCATCAACAAAACCATTGCTAGCGTAAGCCAAAAGGGCGGCGGTGTGGTTTTAATCCCATCGGGTTTATGGTTAACAGGTCCTATCGAGCTAAAAAGCAATGTAAATCTCCACCTAAAACGCGATGCCATTGTTCAATTTACGGATGATTTTAATCAATATAAGTTGGTAGAGGGAAACTGGGAAGGACAACCCGCATGGCGTAACCAAAGCCCAATATCAGGTGTTAACCTCGAAAACATTGCCATTACAGGTAGCGGAATAATCGATGGAAACGGCGGCGCCTGGCGCATGGTGAAAAAAGATAAACTCACCGAAACGCAGTGGAAAAAGTTAATATCTTCTGGCGGCGTGGTTAGTGAGGATGGTAAAATGTGGTATCCATCAGAAAAAACGGTAAAAGGATCTAAAACCAAAAATGCAGGCGTAATTGTGGCAGGAAAAACTGCGGCAGATTATGAAGATATCAAAGATTTCCTCCGCCCAAATTTATTGGTGCTCACTAATTGCAAAAAAATTCTTTTAGAGGGTGTTACCTTTCAAAATTCGCCCGCGTGGAATTTACATCCTTTGCTTTGTGAGGATTTAACGCTGAGGAACCTACAGGTAAAAAACCCTTGGTTTGCGCAAAACGGCGATGGTGTTGATGTTGAATCGTGCAAAAACGTACTAATTGAAGGCAGCACTTTCGATGTTGGCGACGATGGCATCTGCATTAAATCGGGTAGAGATGAAGCTGGTCGCAAGCGTGGCGTTCCAACGGAAAATGTCATTATCAGAAACAACGTAGTTTACCACGCACATGGTGGTTTTGTTATCGGTAGTGAAATGAGTGGCGGCGCAAAAAACATTTGGGTGTACGATTGCTCTTTTATTGGTACCGACATTGGTTTGCGTTTCAAAACTACTCGGGGCCGTGGTGGAGTGGTCGAGAATATCTTTGTAGACAATATCAACATGATCGATATTCCGGGTGAAGCCATCCTCTTCGATATGTATTACGCAGCCGTTGATCCGGTTCCATTGGCGGGCGAAAAACGTGAGGCCATAAAAACGGTTACCGTTCCGGTTACAGCAGCTACGCCGCAGTTTAAAAATTTCTACATCAAAAATGTGGTGGCCAATGGTGCCGAAAAAGCGATTTTCTTTCGGGGTTTACCCGAAATGAACATCAAGGATATTCACCTCGAAAATGTAACCATCCAATCAAAAAAGGGAATCGAAATTATCGAGGCCTCGGGTATTTTTCTTAAAAATGTGAATGTCATTACCAACGATACCAACCCGGTTGTGCACGTGCAGAATGGTACGAATATTAACATTAACGGACTTCAATATAAAAACGGAGCTGAGCTTTTATTTGATATCACGGGCGAAAAAACCAAGGGGGTAAACGTAACGGGCACGGATGTTTCTAAAGCGAAAAAAGCATCGGCCATTAGCCAGGAAGTAAATAAAACAGCATTGCAGATTTCAAAATAATAAGCATGAAGAAAATCATTCTATATACAACAACGGCATTACTGGGGCTTTTAGCATCGGTGCAAATCGGCTTTGCCCAAAAGAAACTTTCGGAGCAGTTGACCTTAACGGCAATGGAAAAATTATTTCAGGACACTACGATTTTGAAAGGCGCCAAGGGGCCAAAATGGAGCTACGATATGGGCGTGGTGCTGGAAGGTGCGGCTGCGGTTTGGCGCAACACTGGCGACGGAAAATATTTCAAGTACATTCAATCGTCGATGGATGCTTATCTGGATAAAGAGGGAAACATTGCGACCTACAAACCCGATGATTTTAACATCGACAACATCAAAAACGGTCGGTCACTTTTGCTTCTATACAAGGTAACAGGCCAACAGAAGTACTTACTGGCGGCAAATAAACTGTATGATCAGTTGCAAAAACAGCCTCGCACAAAAGAAGGTGGCTTTTGGCACAAAAAGATTTATCCAAACCAGATGTGGCTGGATGGATTGTACATGGGCGAGCCTTTTTACGCCGAATATGCCAATTTGATGAAAAAAGATGCGGCCTTTGATGATATCGCAAAGCAATTTATCTTAATGGAAAAAAGCGCTCGAGATGCCAAAACGGGTTTGCTTTACCACGGCTACGACGAAAGTAAAATGGAGAAATGGGCGGATAAAACCACTGGTCGCTCGCCAAATTTTTGGGCAAGGGCAATGGGCTGGTACATCATGGCCTTAGTTGATGTGTTGGATAATTTTGCGGAAAATCATCCGCAGCGAAAGGAGTTATTAGCCATTTTAAATCGCACTGCAACAGCAACGGTTAAATATCAGGATAAGAAATCGGGCGTTTGGTTCGATATTATGGACATGCCGACGCGAAAAGGTAATTATTTGGAAAGCTCGGCATCGAGCATGTTTGTTTACGGCCTGGCAAAAGGCGTTCGTAAAGGGTGGTTGCCACAATCGTTTATGGCAGCGGCCAACAAAGGTTATGCTGGCTTGAAAAAAGAATTTGTT
This sequence comes from Pedobacter endophyticus, assembly GCF_015679185.1. Classification (NCBI taxonomy): domain Bacteria; kingdom Pseudomonadati; phylum Bacteroidota; class Sphingobacteriia; order Sphingobacteriales; family Sphingobacteriaceae; genus Pedobacter; species Pedobacter endophyticus. Next base: position 3,508,537 of record NZ_CP064939.1, on the reverse strand, counting down.
GAGCAAGCCGGCGATGAACGCATCAACTTGACCAAAACGGTGTCGGTTTCGGGCCTCGGCGGCAAACCGCGTTACCGTGATGGAAGCTTCGAATACTACATTAGTGAAAAAGTGATTACCAACGACCCGAAAGGCATGGGCGCATTTATTTGTGCGGCTGCCGAAATGGAAGTTGCCGCCTTGCCAAAACCGGGAAAAGGTTTAACGGTTACGGTCGATAATTTTTTCAATAATGAATTCATGACGGGGCCGACGGGCGATAAGATTCCTTTTCATTATCTGTGGCAGGAAGATGACAACAACGGCTTTTCGTTATTTGGCAAAATATTTAACGATGCTGGCGTAAAAACGACCACGCTCAAAACAGCGCCAACCACTTCAAACTTAAAAGGCACCAACATTTATATTATCGTTGATCCGGATACGGAAAAAGAAACGGCCAATCCTAACTTCATGAATGCTGAACACGCTAAACAGGTAAGCGAATGGGTAAAAAGCGGTGGCGTTTTAGTGTTGTTGCTTAACGATGTTGGCAATTGCGAAATCTCGAAATTTAATGCATTGCCCGAAACTTTTGGTATTCATTTTAATGAAGATAGCCGCAACAAAGTGCAAGGCGCAAACTTTGAGCAAGGTGCTGTAAATATTCCTGCCGGAAACTCAATCTTTAAAACAGCGAAAAAAGTTTATATTAAGGAGATTTCGACAATTGTAGCTAAAAGCCCCGCGGTTTCGGCCTTAACAGACAAGGGCGATGTGATTATTGCAACGGCAAAATATGGAAAAGGCACAGTGTTCGCGGTTGGCGATCCATGGTTTTACAACGAATATATCGACGGTAGAAAGCTGCCGGCAGATTTAGAGAACTTTAAGGCCACAAATGATTTAGTAAACTGGCTGATTAAGCAGGTGCCGAGATAAAAAACCGTTGGTTGAAACCAACGGCAATGAGAAATAAAAAGGAGGGCCTGTCCCGATACTTCGGGAAAGAATCTGCAAGCGATGGAAAACCAAACCCTAAAAAACCGATGAATTAGGGTTCGCCAGATTGTGTTCTGCACTGCTGCTAGGTTATTTCCGTCATTGCGAGGCCGGGCTTGTGTGAGCCGAAGCAATCTGCTCTACCAAAAAAGATTGCTTCGTGCCTCGCAATGACGACCGCCTTAAAAACGTCACTGATATTGACTTTCAATAGAAAATTAAAACTCAGCATGACAACAAGGAGGGATTGATCGATTTCAAACCCATTGCCGTTGACTTCAGTCAACGGTTAAAGGAAACTAAAAAATGATGAAAATTAAAATAGTGTTAACCATTTTCTGCAGCATCTTGCTCAGCTCTTGCTATGCGCAAATGCCAACGGATGCTGTTGCCGAAAAAATGTTGGTTTATCAGCTTGCTAATGGCGGCTGGCCAAAGCAGCTCGAAGATAAAAGCGTGGTAAACTATGGCGCTGCATTAACGCCTGAACTGTTGGCCAAAATAAAGGAAACTACAGTTAAACATGCCACCTTCGACAATAAAGCTACGAGCAGAGAGGTAGTTTATTTGGTTAAAGCGTATAAGAAAACACAGAACAAAGCTTATTTAAAAGCGGCAGAAAAGGGCTTAGATTATATTTTAGAGGCGCAATATGCAAATGGCGGTTGGCCACAATATTATCCTGACAAGGCGCTTTATCGCTCGGAGATTACCTATAACGACGATGCGATGATTAACGTGTTGAACATTTTAAACGACATTGCCCTGCAAAAAAACGATTTTGAAGTAGTAAATTCCGATTACATTCCAAAAGCACAAAAAGCAGTCGCCAAAGGCATCGATTGCATTTTGAAAACGCAGGTAAAACAAAATGGCGAGTTAACCATTTGGGCGGCGCAATACGATAAAGATTCGTTGTTACCCGCAAAGGCGAGGGCATTCGAACCTGCATCGTTAGCTACAAGCGAATCGGCTAGCCTTGTTCGTTTTTTAATGGGCATTAAAAACCCTTCTGATGCGGTTCGAAATTCGATTGCTGGGGCTATGAAATGGTTCAATACACATAAAATAGCGGGGTATCGCTTCGATCGCGAAAAAGGTAAAACGGCGGCATTAATTGCCGATGATACCAGTATGGCTTGGGCTCGTTTCTACGATTTAGAGAAGAACACACCCATTTTTGGCGACCGGGATAATACCATTAAATCGAAATTGGAAGATTTAAGCCCCGAAAGACGGAATGGCTATGCCTGGTACGGTAACTGGGGGCAAAAATTAATTGAAAAGGAATACCCAAAGTGGCTTGCCGCTAACGGAAAATAAAAAATTTAGCAATGATTTTAAACAAGGAAAACTTAAAAAACATTAACGGCGAAAAGGTGATAAAACCAACCGCCGAAATGCTGGAATTACCAGAAAAGGTAATCCAATTTGGAACGGGCGTTTTACTACGTGGCTTACCCGATTACTTTATCGATAAGGCGAATCATCAAGGTATTTTCAACGGACGAATAGTAGTAGTAAAATCGACTTCAAAATCGGGTGTTGATGATTTTGCCAATCAAGATAACTTGTATACCTTATGCGTAAAAGGCATTGAAGATGGTGAAGAGGTTGAAGAAAACATGATCAATTCTTCAATTAGTCGTGTGCTTTCTGCGTCGCAAGAGTGGCCAGAGATTTTGAAGGTTGCACACCAGCCAGAAATGAAAGTGGTTATTTCGAACACTACCGAAGTTGGGATTGTAAAAAGTGAGGATAAAATTACTGATAACCCGCCGCAATCCTATCCGGGTAAGTTGCTGGCCTTTTTACACGAAAGATATAAAGCATTTAATGGCGCTGAAGATAGCGGAATGGTTATCGTTCCAACGGAATTAATTAGCGATAACGCCGATAAATTAAAAGAGATTTTATTAGATCTGGCGATTCAAAATAAATTAGGCTGGGATTTCGAGAATTGGTTAAAAACAGCCAATTATTTCTGCAAAACCTTGGTTGATCGGATTGTGCCGGGGAAACTTCCAGAAGCCGATCAAAAAGCAATTGAAAGTGAACTGGGCTATCAAGATGAATTGATGATTATGGCCGAGCCTTTCAGGCTTTGGGCCATTGAGTCATCGAGCGAAAAAGTGAAGGAAATCTTATCTTTTGCACAGGCCGACAAAGGTGTTTTTATTGTTCCATCGATCGATAAATTTAAGGAGCTTAAACTTCGCTTACTAAACGGCACGCACACCATTAGTTGCGGGCTGGCCATTTTAGCGGGCTTTAGAACGGTTAAAGAGGCTATGGCAAATGAACTTTTTGCCAACCACGTTTTAAAGTTGATGGAAAACGAAATTGCGCCAGTGGTAGTTAATGAGAACATTACTTACGATGAGGCCCTAGCCTTTGCAAAAAGTGTAATTGATCGTTTTAGCAATCGCTCTTTAGATCATCAATGGCAGGCCATCACCTTAAACTTCACCTCAAAATTGCAGATGCGCAATATGCCGTTAATTAGACGGTATTACGCGTTAAAGAACGAAGTGCCGCAACTTACCGCCCTGGGCGTGGCCGCGTACATCGTATTTATGAATGTAAGCAAAGAAGGCGAAAACTATATTGCCCATGCAAACGGCAAGGCTTTCCCCACACAGGATGAATTTGCCGAAACGTTATACAATTACTGGAAAGACCCCGAAACGGTGGTAGATAATACCTTGGGCGATAGGCGCCTTTGGGATAAAAACCTAAACAACTACCCCGGTTTTAACGCCGCCGTAAAATCTTACGTAGATTTACTACAAAATAAAGGTGCAAACGAAACTTTACTTAACTTGCACTCAGAAAGAACAATTTAAAATGGTAACTAGAATATTAAAAATCCATCCGAATGACAACGTGCTTGTTGCCTTACAAGATTTGGCAAAGGGCGAAACGATTATTCACGATGGGCACGAGTATGTTTTACAGGATAACATTCAAGCCAAGCATAAGTTTTTTATGCAGGATATGAATGCTGGCGATCATATTATCATGTATGGCGTATTGGTGGGCAAGGCACAGCATTTTATCCCCAAAGGGGGCTTAATGGATACCGAAAATACCAAACATGCGTCAGATCCTTTCGAATTTAGACCGTACCATTACGAGTGGCATGCGCCCGATGTTTCAAAATTTGAAGGCCGAACCTTCAATGGTTATATCCGCAGCGATGGCCGTGTTGGTACCGCAAATTATTGGCTGTTTATCCCAACCGTTTTTTGCGAAAATCGCAATTTGGATGTGATTCGCGAGGCTTTACACAACGAATTGGGCTATGCCGTAACCGATAAGTATAAAACATATGCTCACCATCTGGTAGAGGCTTATAAAAACGGCGAAAACCTCGAGGGTGCTGATACAAGCGCTATCGGGCAGGCAAACCCGGCCGCAAACCGCATCTTCAAAAATGTAGATGGCATTAAGTTTTTAAACCATCAGGGTGGTTGCGGCGGCACCCGTGGCGATGCAGCTACATTAAGCAAACTTCTGGCGGCTTATGCCGATCACCCGAACGTTGCTGGTGTAACCGTATTAAGTTTAGGTTGCCAAAATTTGCAGGTTCAGGATTTCATGGACGATCTAAAGAAACGCAGCCCTAATTTTGATAAGCCGCTATTCGTTTTCGAGCAACAACAATCGCAAAGCGAAGAACAATTGGTTAAAGAAGCCATTCGGAAAACCTTTATTGGTTTAACCGAGATCAACAAAATTGAGCGTCAGCCGGCGCCATTGAGCAAACTGGTTGTAGGCGTAAAATGTGGCGGTAGCGATGGCTTTAGCGGCATTAGCGCAAACCCTGCGGTGGGTTACACTTCCGATTTGTTGGTAGCGCTTGGCGGAACGGTTCTTTTGGCCGAGTTCCCCGAGCTTTGCGGCGCCGAACAGCAATTAATCGATCGGACCAAAGATGAAACTGCCGCCCGAAAGTTTATCGAGCTGATGACCACATATAATGCGCAGGCCGAAAGTGTAGGTTCTGGCTTTTTCATGAATCCATCGCCCGGAAACATTAAGGATGGCTTAATTACCGACGCCATAAAAAGTACCGGTGCGGCCAAAAAAGGAGGAACATCGCCCGTTGAAGATGTTTTAGATTATACCGAACCCGCAATAAAACCGGGGTTAAACTTAGTTTGTACGCCCGGAAACGATGTGGAGGCTACAACAGGTAAAGCAGCGTCGGGCGCAACCTTGATTTTGTTCACCACGGGCTTGGGTACACCAACAGGAAACCCGGTTTGCCCGACCATTAAAGTTTCTACCAACAACGCCTTAACCAAACGCATGGGCGATATCATCGATATCAACTGTGGACCGGTTATCGAGGGAGAAAAAACCATCGAACAAATGGGTGAGGACATTTTGGAATATTGCATTAAAGCGGCAAGCGGCGAGGTGATTCCGAAGGCAGTACTTTTAAATCAAGATGATTTTATTCCTTGGAAACGAGGAGTGAGTTTGTAGGAAAAGTCCGAAAGTCGGGAGTCTGGGGACCGAGGTTTAAATGCCAAAATCATCGTTCCATTAAACCGTCATTGCGAAGCCGGGCTTGTGCGAGCTGAAGCAATCTCAGCTTGCGAAATGACATTGTCTCGTACCAGTATGACTGTAAGGGATTGTCATCCGATAGCTATCGAATTTGACGGAGTGAGTACCGCGAAGCAGCTACTAGTACAACGTCATTTCGATCTTGAGCTTTTCCGGCTCAAGGAGAAATCTGTTACCTATACACTGCTGGTCTTAAGTTTTGTGTTAATAGGCAAGAGATATCTCAACCGATGGAGAATCGGTTTTCGACATGACGGATAATTGAAAGATAATGCGTTTGTCAGTATTGCCTTCAAATAAAAAGAAGAATGAACGCTGTGGACTGTGGTTCACGGCATAAAAAATCAACATTAAAAGATAAGCCATTGATATTCTCATATCTAATGTCTCAAATCTCATATCTCAAAAGAAATGAAATCATTTTTAGACGAAAACTTCCTTTTGCAAAGTAAAACGGCCGAAAAACTATACCATGATTTTGCAAAAACGTTACCCATTATCGATTACCATAATCACTTAATTCCTGAGCAAATTGCAAACAATACGCAGTTTGAAAACATGAGTCAGGTGTGGTTGGCGGGCGACCACTATAAATGGCGGGCGATGCGTGCCAATGGCGTCGACGAGAAATACATTACCGGGTCGGGTACTGATTTTGAAAAGTTTGAAAAGTGGGCAGAAACTGTTCCGTTTACCTTGCGGAATCCACTATACCACTGGACCCATTTAGAGCTGCAAAGATATTTCGGTGTAACCGACTTACTTACTGGCAGAACTGCCCAAAAAATTTACGATGACTGTTCGGCAAAGTTGCAAACGCCTGAATATTCGGTTCGTGGTTTATTAGCTAAAATGAACGTAGAGGCCGTTTGTACCACTGATGATCCGTTAGATAGCTTAAACTTCCACCAGCAATTGGCAAACGAAGGCATCGCCTTAAAAATGTTGCCCGCTTTCCGTCCCGATAAAGCAATGAACAGCGATGACGTGGCCGGATTGAACGAATACATTGATAAATTGGAAAGCGTTGTAAATAAATCGATAGGCAGTTTTCAAGATTATATCGACGCAATGAAAGGCCGCCACGATTACTTTGCCGAAAACGGATGTTCAGTTTCCGATCATGGTTTAGAACAAATTTACGCTGAAGATTATACCGAGCAGGAAATCAGCTCTATTTTTGATAAGATTCGCAGCAAGCAAAGTATTTCTTACGAGGAAAACCTCAAGTTTAAATCGGCAATGCTGATCTATTTTGCAGAATGGGATCACGAAAAAGGTTGGGTTCAACAATACCATTTAGGTGCCTTGCGCAACAACAACGCCCGCATGTTAAGGCAGCTCGGCCCTGATACGGGTTGGGATTCAATCGGCGATTTTAGTCAGGCACGAATGCTTTCTAAATTCTTAAACCGATTAGACAATCAAGATAAGCTGGCTAAAACGATTATTTACAACCTGAATCCGGCTGATAACGAATTAATTGCAACCATGATTGGCAACTTTAACGATGGCTCGGTTGCAGGTAAAGTCCAATTCGGTTCGGCCTGGTGGTTCTTGGATCAAAAAGACGGCATGATCAAACAATTGAACGCACTATCAAACATGGGGCTTTTAAGTCGTTTGGTGGGTATGTTAACTGATTCACGCAGTTTCTTGTCATTTCCTCGCCACGAGTATTTCCGCAGAATAGTTTGTAATCTGTTTGGAGAGGACATTGAGAATGGCGAACTGCCCGACGATTTGGAATGGGTGGGAAAAATAGTGCAGGACATTTCGTATTTTAACGCGAAAAATTATTTTACGTTTTAGTTTTTGGACAATGGAGCACGGATTTTTGCCATGGAAACACAGAGGTCACGGAAGTTTTTAACATGCGTAGCTGTTGTTGCAATCTAAGTTTTATTTTTTTTTCATTGAGCCAATCTTTAAGTGGTATTTATTCTTTGTCGTCTTTCCTGCGCAGGCAGGAATCCTAAAGCGAGAGCATTAGCATTAAGATTCCCAATTTAATTGGGAAGGACGACCGTTCATGGTCGGGGGCAAATAATTTGCAAACAAAGAGCAAAGGATAAAAGAATTTACAAAAGAGGATTAAAAACGATAGTGAAACTATAAAGTGCCGTGTTTATTACACAAAGCGAACCAATATAAAAAATGAGTAACCAAATAGCATCCTTGGCAAAAGAAGGAGAAAAAGTTTTAAGTTTTGGAGAAATCCTTTTGCGCATTTGCCCGGATATGGATGGGCAATGGCTAAAAGAAAATAAATTGCCCTTTTACGTTGGCGGTGCCGAACTGAATGTGGCCACAGCTTTGGCGCTTTGGGATGTACCATCGGCGTATTTATCGGCAATGCCCGATAATTCTGTCACCCAGGAAATTGTGGGTTATCTCAACGAGCGCAATATCGATACTAAACCCATGGTTTTTCATGGCGATCGGCTTGGCTTATATTATCTTCCGAAGGGGAAAGACCTTAAAAATGCCGGGGTAATTTACGATCGGGCAAACTCTGCCTATGCCGATTTAAAAGTGGGTCAAATTGACTGGGACAATGTTTTCGAAGGCGTAACCTGGTTTCATTTTAGCGCCATTTGCCCTGCAATTAGCCAATCTATTGCCGATGTTTGCCTCGAGGCCCTGAAAGCTGCACAGGCCAGAAACATCACTATTTCGTTAGATTTAAATTATCGATCGAAACTTTGGAAATACGGCAAGGAACCGATTGATATTTTACCTGAGCTAGCCAAATACTGCACCTTAATTATGGGCAACGTTTGGGCGGCGAATAAAATGATGGGCACTGCGCTTCACAAAGATTTGCTGGCCACAGCGGGTTATGCAAAAGAAACGTTACTGCAACAAGCAACCGATACTTCAAAAGAAATATTAAGTTTGTTTCCAGCGTGTAAGGCTGTGGCCAACACCTTTCGTTTCGATTATGGAAAAGGGATCAGGTATTATACCACAATGTATACCGAAGATAAACTAACCGTATCTTCAGAATATGTATCCGAAGAGATTTTAGATAAGGTAGGCAGTGGCGATTGTTTTATGGCGGGCTTGATTTACGGTTTTTATAACCATTTATCGGTTGCCGAAACCCTAAATTTTGCAACCGCAGCCGCTTACGATAAATTGTACATTCCGAGTGATGCGACCACCAGCACGGTTGAAGATATAAAAAAGCGAATGATTAAATGATGATAAGTAAGGCTTGTCACCCCAAGCGGAGTCGAGGGGTTGCTAGTTGGGTTTCGACTCCGCTCAGCCTGACATAAAAAGAAGAAGTGAATAAAACGATATGTGAATTAGTCATCCGATGAATAATAACATGGTCGCTATATTCATCGGATGACTAAATAACCAAAAACTGAACATTACAAATGATAAGTAACAAGCACAAAATTTTAGATGCCATTTTGGAGCAAGGCATGCTGCCACTTTTCTATCAAGATAGCGAAGAGGGCAGTGTAGAGATATTACGCACCTTGTACAAAGCGGGCATTCGTGTTTTCGAATACACAAACCGTGGTAAATCGGCGCTATCCAACTTTAAAAAGCTGAAAGAAGTTCGCGATGCAGAAATGCCCGATCTTTATTTGGGTATCGGAACGATCAAAACGCCCGCCGATGCCAATGCTTTTATCGAAGCTGGAACCGACTTCATTGTAGCACCAATCGTTAATCCGGCCGTAGCCGAAATTGCCAACAAAATTGGCATGCTTTGGGTTCCGGGTTGTATGACGCCTACCGAAATCAGCGTCGCACAGGAACATAAAGCCATGTTGATCAAAATCTTCCCTGCGAACATCCTTGGCCCTGAATTTCTCTCATCAATTAAGGATTTATTCGCCGGACAGTTATTTATGCCAACGGGCGGTGTCGAAATTGATGCCGACAACCTAAAAACGTGGTTTAAAGCTGGCGTTTGCGCCGTAGGGATGGGCAGCAAGCTCATTAGTAAAGAGGTAATGAGCAAAGGCCTTTACGATGACCTTTTCGAAAACACTAAAATAGCGCTCAATTTGATTCAACAAAACAAATAATACTAACACAACCTAACCAAATGAACCAACCAAAGATCGGCAATTACAGATGGACCATATGTTTACTCTTGTTTCTGGCCACAACCATAAATTATTTAGATAGACAGGTACTTTCGTTAACGTGGACAGATTTCATTAAGCCCGAATTTCACTGGGATAACAACGATTATGGAAATATAACCGCTTTGTTTTCCATTTTCTATGCCGTCTCAATGCTTTTTGCTGGCCGGTTAGTAGATAGATTAGACACTAAAAAAGGGTTTTTATGGGCCATTGGCATTTGGTCTGTAGGGGCATGTTTGCACGCCTTTTGTGGTATTGCAACCGCTGGAATCATTAATGGCAACTGGTTTGTAGGTTTCGAAGGCGCGAAAGAAATAATTGGCCGAATTAGCGATACCGGAATGGTAGTATCGGTAAGTGTTACCTTATTTATTTTTGCCCGTCTTGTGTTGGCAGTGGGCGAAGCAGGTAATTTCCCCGCTGCAATTAAAGCTACAGCAGAGTATTTTCCTAAAAAAGACAGGGCCTTCGCCACCAGTATCTTTAACGCCGGTGCTACCGTTGGTGCACTTGCTGCCCCCATTACAATCCCTTTCATTGCTCAAGCGTACGGCTGGGAAATGTCGTTTATTATTATCGGTGCTTTAGGCTTCGTTTGGATGGGCCTTTGGATCTTCGTTTACAATAAGCCCGAGCTACACAAAAGAGTGAGTGCAACAGAATTGGCTTACATTCAACAAGATCTTATCAACGATCGTAAACTGGCCGATTACGTTGAAGAAACCAAAGAGAAAGTATCGTTTATAGATTGTTTTAAGTATAAGCAAACCTGGGCCTTTGCCTTTGGTAAGTTTATGACAGATGGTGTTTGGTGGTTCTTTTTATTCTGGACACCTGCCTACTTAAGCTCGGTGTATGGAATGGACTCGACCGAAAGCGCTTTCCCATTATTTGTGCTGTACATGATCACCCTGCTATCTATAATTGGCGGCTGGTTACCAACCTATTTTGTTGATAAAAAGGGAATGAACCCCTATGAAGGCAGGATGAGAGCCATGTTGATTTTTGCATTCTTCCCGCTTTTAGCCTTAGCAGCACAACCGTTGGGGCATATTACTTATTGGATTCCCGTAATTATTATTGGTATCGCCGGAGCTGCACACCAGGCATGGTCGGCAAACATTTTTTCAACCGTTGGCGATATGTTCCCTAAAAAGGCCATTGCTACCATAACCGGTATTGGCGGTTTGGCCGGAGGTATTGGCGCTACAATAATTAATAAAGGTTCAGGACTCTTGTTTGATTATAGTAAGAATACCGAATTGGATTTTATGGGTTTCCACGGAATTGAAGCGGGTTATTTCATCATCTTTTCTATTTGTGCAGTTTGCTATTTAATCGGGTGGATTGTAATGAAAACCCTGGTACCAAAATACAAAGTGATCGAACTTAGGTAAAGAAGTACGTCATTGCGAGGCACGAAGCAATCTCAATCAATAAGTCAAGAGATTGCTTCGTTCCTCGCAATGACGAAACAAAGCTAAAATCTATACTTAAACGATAGATTAACAATATTATAAACCCTAACATCCAAACCAAATTGAGTACAACGCTAAACCTCGAAAGTATTTTCGTTGAAGAAAGCCAGATTCCAGATGAATTTAGGCTTAAGGAAGAGATCAATCAGAAGGAATTTCTTTCAAATGGAGAAATGAAAACATGGAGTGGACCTTTTAATGAGGTTTTTTCTCCGGTATGTGTTAAAACTCCCGAAGGCTATAAACGAAAACGCATTGGCAGTTTTCCGGTTTGTACCGAAAAGGAATCGACCGAAGCCCTTGATGCTGCCGTAGCCGCATACGATAACGGGCGTGGCCAGTGGCCGACCATGAGCGTAGCTGATCGCATTGCCTGCGTAGAAAATTTTACGCATAAAATGATTGAGCAAAAGGAAATTGTTGCCAAGTTGATTATGTGGGAAATCGGTAAATCGTATGCCGATTCGGTTAAAGAATTCGACCGTACGGTTGAATATATCTATGCAACTATTGATGCTTTAAAAGACATCGACAGGCAATCGTCGCGTTTTGAGATCGAGCAAGGAATTGTGGCGCAGGTTCGTCGTTCGCCGCTTGGTGTAGTGCTTTGTATGGGGCCTTTCAACTATCCCTTAAACGAAACTTTTACTACACTGATTCCGGCATTGATTATGGGCAATACGCTTTTATTCAAACCACCTAAGCACGGCACGTTATTACATTATCCTTTACTTGAGGCGTTTCGCTCGAGCTTTCCGAAGGGCGTGGTAAACACCATTTACGGTCGTGGGAATACGATTGTTCCGGGTTTGATGAAATCCGGAAAAATTAACGTGTTAACGTTGATCGGATCGAGTAAAGTAGCCAATGAACTTAAAAAACTGCACCCGAAAGTAAACCGCTTGAGAGCTATTTTGGGTTTAGACGCAAAAAATGCAGCTATTATTACCAAAGATGCTGATTTAGACCTCGCCGTTTCGGAAACGGTTTTGGGTTCGCTTTCTTTCAATGGGCAACGTTGTACGGCCATCAAAATCGTGTATGTGCACCGCAGTTTGGCGCAAGAGTTTTTAAAGCGATTATCGGCCGAGGTAGAAAAATTGAAGTTTGGTATGCCTTGGGAAAAAGGAGTTAACCTTACTCCATTGCCGGAGTTAAATAAACCCGAATATTTAAAAGAATGTATTGATGATGCCGTTTCTCACGGTGCAAAGGTGGTGAACAAAAACGGTGGACAAACCTTTGAAACTTTTGTTTATCCGGCCATTGTTTACCCGGTAAACAGCAACATGAAGCTGTACCGCGAAGAGCAATTTGGCCCAATTGTGCCGGTTGTGCCGTTCGATGATCTCGAAGAGCCTATTGAGTATTTAATCGGTTCGCCACACGGGCAGCAGGTGAGTATTTTTAGCAATAATGCGGCTGTTATTTCTTCATTGATCGATCCTTTGGTTAATCAGGTAAGTCGGGTAAACATCAACTGCCAATGTCAGCGTGGGCCAGATGCTTTCCCTTTCACGGGCCGTAAAGATAGCGCCGAAGGGACACTTTCGGTTGTTGATGCCTTGCGTTCGTTCTCGATCCGCTCTTTGGTTGCCACCAAGTTTACGGATGACAACAAAAAGCTACTGAACGAAATTGTTAAAGGCGATGACTCGAATTTTTTAAGTACGAAGTATATTTTTTAATGAGAATTTCAACCTTAGAGTTACTAACTTTTTAAAAGTTAGTAACTCTTTAATCTCTGGCTAACCTTTTCGCCAAGCCCAATTTTAATTCCTGAATCCCTTGCACAACCAAGCCTGCAACCTGCTTTGCCCCCGCCGGACTCAAATGGGTATCATCTTTTTTCCCCTGCGGATAATTTACATGCCCTGAGTCGACATGATTAAATAACTTTATCGACCCTGCATCGCCCAGACGGGTTAACAAGCTTTCGGTTTTAACCAACATGTCAATAAGCGGAACTTTTAGCGAATCGGCTACTTGTCGCGTAATTTTTGGATAATCGCCATGCGAATCGATGAGTACTCCATCTTTAAAGGTTCTTCTCGAAATCGGCGTAAGCAAAACCGGAATTGCTTTTTTACTTCTCGTTTCGTTGACATAATTAATAAGGTTGACTTTAAAATTAGCTAAGGAAACGCCAACTGCGGGTTTATCAACTTTTTCATCGTTATGGCCAAACTCAATAAAAACATAGTCGCCTTTTTTCAGGTTGTCGAAAATGGGTTGCCAACGTCCCTCCGCCCGAAATGATTTGGTACTTCTTCCATTGAGCGCCCTGTTATCTACTTTAACGTCGCTATTAAAAAACGCCTGTAACTCCATACCCCAACCTGTTTCGGGATATGCCTTTGCTTCTTTGTTCGCCGCTGTAGAATCGCCAATAATGTAAAGCGATGTTTGCTTTTTTTGGTTGGAGAATGAGAATAAAGCCACAAGAATTATGGCAGCAGTTGTTTTGTAGATTGTAGTTTTCATATCAGATTACTAAAGAAGTCAAGTTTTAAAAACTTGACTTCTTTTTAATTACTTTTACGGCGTCATTGCGAGGCACGAAGCAATCCCTAGTCTATTAGCACGGAAACTTGTGAGCCCGCCGACGCTCATGTTTTAGGCTTGTGCAGGTTTGAAGCCATGTCTTCATCGCCTGCGGATTCTTCACTGCCTGACCGTCCCAATGCTATTTAGTTAAGCTGTCTAAGGCGCTAACTATGAACGGTCGTCATCCTCAGCTTGACTGGGGATCTTAATGCTAAAGCTTTAAGATTCCCGCCTGCGCGGGAATGACGACCGCCTTAAACACGTCACTTGATATTGATATTTTGTTAAAAATTACCCCCTCAGGATGACAGCGTTTAGACTGTCATCTCAATTCCTTCATTCTTTTCAAAAATTGACCTATGAGGATGACGACCGTTCAGATCCGATAGCTTTCGGATGACAGCGTTATATTAAGGCTTCCAGCCATCACCAAATATATTTTCAATTGTATAACTCCCCGCTTCCTTGGCTGTTAACTGCTTCGCCCAAGGCAATCTTGTTTTTGGAGATGCACCTGCACCAACGTTTTTATATTCTGCATAAAAAACCGTTTTTTCCTTATCAGGAAACATCAAATCTCCTTTCCACGGATTCCATCCTGCAGGTGAAATATGTTTTCCCAAATCGCAATTGATGAACACCGTTTTTGCATACGGTCGCCATGGTCGACCCAGTGCAACTTTACTCACAGAAGAATCGGCTACAATTTTACAGCCTAAAAATACGAAGCCAAATTTTTGATTTTTGGATGTAGACGCCGCCGTAATGTAAGAATCTGACAAGCTTTTAATGGTACAACCCTGAAACACTGCAGTGGCAGTACCGAAGATAAAATCGGTTGTTCCTTCGATAAAACAATTTTGATAAAACTGTCGGCTGTTTTCCGTGGCAGCGTAAAGCGTATCTTGGTTGCCTAAAAGATTACAATTTAGCGCTACAAAACGATCGCCTTCAACATGCAGTGCTACCGCTTGTCCCACTCGGCCCGCCGTGTTCGAAATGGTTAAATTCTCTAGTTTAACATCATTTGCCTGCACCAGTAAGGTGTACGACGTAAAGGTTGAAAATTTATCTTTCCCGAAGGCATCCTTGTTGGCCGGGATTGGCTTTCCCGAATAATCATCGAATGTAATAATTGTATTTGTTTTGTCCTCACCTATCAAGCTAATCTTGGTTTTCCATGATGGAATGGCAATCTTTTCTTTATAAATGCCTGCCTTGATCAATATTTTCACTTCTTTTTCGCCTAAATCGCGAACGGAATTGATGGCTTCCTGAATGGTTTTATAGTTACCCCCTCCGTCTTGAGACACGGTAATCTCTGCCGGATATTTTGGGTCTTGCGCCCGGGCATTAGAAAAGATGAATGCAAAAATAAAGAAAGTAATTTTAAGATAGGTTGATGGTTTCATTGCATTATTAAGAGGTTTTTCATTTTTTTATTGGTTTGTCATCCGATAGCTATCGGATTCTCGGGAAAGAATCTGTTCGCCATTTTGCACTGCTCTACGCTCATGCAATCCCTTTTTCGACGAATCGTCATTGCGAGGCCGGGTTTGTGCGAGCTGAAGCAATCTGATTTACGAAATGAGATTGCTTCGTGCCTCGCAATGACGATCTTTCTTATTTCTTCATTGGTAGCTTGATTAAGTAAATCTCTAAGCGATGAAATATAGAACGCTAAAAACCCACTGTCTTCAAAACTTGCCATTCCAACCTCTTGTCTTTCCTAAAACTGACGTCTAAGCATTATGACCACTCCTGTAAAGACTCACAAAACACCCACTTCGACTACGCTCAGTGTGACATACCGTTTAGTAATATTGTTGGAATAAATTTCAACAAAAAAGGGCAGAAACCTGCCCTTTTTAATATTTAAGTTACAATCTCCACCTCGGATCGCCTGCGGTGGATTTCCCCGCAAAGCCATCATCTTTTATTTTAAAGTTTTTGGTAGCCGGAGCCGTGAACAAAGCTGTGCTTGCACCGGCATAGGCGGTAATACCGGGAATAGGATTGGCCGTAAACACCACATCGCTGGTTTGATAGTTGTTGGCTACCGTTGGCGCTGTTGCAGTTCTCATGCCTCTGGCTGTTGCCGCTGGTGATAGTGTTTTGGCTACGATATTATTTTTAAATGAAAACCCGCCCGATATGGTTTGTGCGTTGTAATCGATAAAATACCTCGCATCGCCCACCACGTTATAAAAAGTGTTATTTTCTATCGTCACGGTTTGAGATGGGGCCTGATTGTGCAAGATTAAACCATAGCCAATATTCGAAAACGTGTTGTTGGTTAATGTGATATTATTGATTTTACCCGTAGCCACGTTCGAATTGATGAATGCATAGTTTCCTCCGCCCGGGCCTGCATCGGCGATGCTGATGTTATCGATTATGCAATTATTTACAATGAATTTATTCAATGTAATTGCTGCAGACCCTTGCATGCGCATCGGCGTGTTAACGAAGTTGCGAATGTTGCAGTTTTCGAAAGAAACCTCATCAAAGGTAGACGCTGTACTTTGGTTAATTACATATTGGCGTCGGGTTGTAGTTTCATTGCCCAATGCATACGCATTAACGTCGACATTTTCGAAATGCAGCTTACCGCCAGTAACAGGCAAAATAATTTGTGTAAAGGAAACAATCGGTTTTACCGCAGCAACCTCACCAATAATGCTAATATCGATGCCCGCCGGTAAGGTGAAAGCCAGATCGGCATTGTATTTCGATCCTTCCAAAATTACAAACCTCGTGCTCTTTGTAGCTGCTTGTATCATTGCAGCCAAATCGTCGGTTGCTGCTACAATAACAACATCGGCGCCTGTAGGCAACTCTGCTGGTGTGGTAAAAGTTTTGGTTCCCCTCACCGTTCCGTTTAAGAGCAAGGTTGCCGTGTACGTGGTTTTTGGTGTTAAACCCGTTAGTGTTATCGCTCCGGCGGTAATTTCGGCTGGTGTAACGGCTCTGGTTATATTGCCCGGATTTAGCGTAATGGTTGTTGCATTTTCGCCAGCGGGGAAATTTAAGGTTACCGTTCTCGAGCCGAGTTTATCAGCGGTAATATCCTGAAAAATTTGCTCAGGCTCAGTTTTTATCGCCACACTAACATATTTTGAATCATCAACGCCCTCGCCCGATGCTTTAACTCTGATATAATACTGCGTATCGCCTGCCAGCCCCGTAACTGTGTATGGCACTTGCGTAAAAGCGATGTCTTTAACGGTTTTCACGGCTGTGCCCGAAAAATCTGTCGTTGTAAAAACCTCTACGGTGTATGTTTTGGCATTATTAACCGCTTTCCATGTCAACCTTACCCCAGTTTTGTTAACTACCGTTGCAGTAAGCCCTGTTGGAGAAAAAGCCCGGTCCACTTCAAGGTTGGTAATCTCCTCCAAATTATTGTCCTTACATCCCGAGAAACTAATCAGGGTTACCAGAAAGAAAATGTAACTGTACAATCTATTCTTGTTCATTACAATGCTATTATAAGTTCAAATTTTTATTATTTAACAATCCGTTAGAAGAATCTAAAAACACCTGCCATATTGGCCAAACTTGTTGTGCATTCGGATCTTTTACGGCAAGTGCATCCCAAAAGGTTGATGCATCACCCGTCGAAACCATTGTCCACGTTTTACTCGAGGTGTAACCCAGCGCCACACCCTGCGCATCGGTATCTCCGAAATTCAACCCGTAAATGTCGACGGTTTCCCCGTTTGCAGCCGTTTTATAATAAATTTTGGCTGGAAGATTTGCGTATTTACCTTGTCTGTTTTCGAGCTGCTGTAATTTAATTTTCGCCTCGGCTATTTTTGTACCCAAAAGGTTCCAACGAATCAAGTCGCCCTTTCTGAGCATCTCGCCAGTAAATTCTAAAGCCCTTTCGTTAACAATTGCATTAAAGAACGCTGCTTTCGAAGCGGTTGCCGTGGTCATAAAAGCGGTAACCTTGGCGGCATCGTTAGGAAAAGCACGATCGCGGATCATTTTCAAATACGGTGCCGCAGCTGCAGGCCCATCCAGTTCGTTAACGGCCTCCGCAGCCATTAAAACCACGTCGGCATAACGCATGTACATCCAGTTTAAACCATCATCATTGGTAGATGTTACTCTTCTTTTCATCCATTCGTAACGATACTTACCGAAATACAAACGGCCTAGGCTCGATGGCACTTGATATCCACCAGTTTCACCCGTTCCGCCATCCCATTCGTAAGGCACCACGGTAACGCTTCTCCTTACGTCTCCCGGCTCATATTCGTACAACATAATCGGGTTCGGTCCGTTCGTTCCGCCTTTATTTTGTCCGGTATATTTATCGGTTTTTAAGTGCTTTACGCCAAGGTCGAAAATTACCCTTCCCCTGCCTTCGCTAAATGGAATTTCCCACATCGATTCTAAGCCCGCCTGTCCGGCTTCCTCATTCAGCTTTCTAAACACTTCTTCAAACCCCAATAATCTCAATTTATTGCTGTTGATAATATCCAGACATTCTGTTTTTGCAATGGCGTACATTTTAGCAGGAGCCAAATCAGGATCGGTACTTAAGTGTACGGTTCCATCGAGGCGTTGTGCATAACCGCCCGCGGCAAGCGCCAAACGTGCCCTTAACCCTTTAGCAAAGGCCTTGTTTACACGCTCTACATTGCTGGTTGTGGCATTATCGTTCGGCCATGGCAAATAACCCGCTGCTTCATCTAAATCGGCCAGTAGCTGTTTGTAAATTACATCTCTATCGCTTCGGGGCAGATAAGTGGTTGCCGTAGTAATGGGCTCAAAACGGGCCGGTACATCGCCCCAACCTTTAATTAAATCGTTATACAGCACGGCCCTTAAAGTGAGTATTTCGCCAAGTATTTGCGCCATTTGGGCGTTGCTTTCTACCTTGCCATAAGTCCTTATACCGCGTATGGCCAAATTTGCCCGCTCAATGCCCTCGTAAAACTTTGCCCAGGCATTGTTATCGGTATTCATTTGCCCGTTGTTTACATTGGCGTTGTAATTAGATAACCGCGATTTGTCATCGCCGGTTGCCTTTAAGCTGTTACTTACCTCGGTATCGTTGTTAATTCCGTAATAAACCAAAAAACGACCGCGATAGGAGTTGGTCTCGCCAAACGATTGGATAATGCCTGCAATGGCGCCTTCGGCCAGCCCCGGGGTAGAGAAAATTACAGATTCATCAAGCGATGACTTTGTTGGGGCATCGAGCACCTTTTTACAGCTCGTTACCAAAGTAAGGCCGGTAAGGATGAATAATGTATATATTACTTTTTTCATTTCTTTGAAATTAAAATTGTAGCCTAAAAATTAACATTTAAACCAAATACAAACGATTTGCTTTTTGGATAAGCCGAATAATCTACACCGGGCGTTAGGTTTGTTCTGCGCCTGGTCGAAACCTCGGGATCAAAGCCTGTATAATCTGTTAGCAGCCATAAATTATATGCCGAGGCATAAAGGCGCAGCTTTTTCATTTTAAGTTTGCTCGAAATTCTTGCCGGCAACGTATAGCCCAGCGTTAAGGTAGATAAACGTAAAAACGATCCATCTTCTACCGCCCAATCGCTCAGCACAAAGGTTTTCATGTATGGCGACCATAAAGTGGTATTGGCATTCATGGCAGCAAGCTCGGTTGGGTCGTTGCTGAGCGTTCCATCAGCACGAAGGTTCGTCCAGCGGTTGCCCGATTCCATGATCGAGAGCATGTTTCGAGAGCTGTATTTACTGGTTGAGGTGTATTCGATTTTATTGGCATTGTACACATCGTTTCCGTAGCTCCAGTTAAAGTAGGCGCCAATATCGAAGCCGTAAATTCTCGAATTGACAGAAAATCCTCCGGTATTTAGCGGATTTGCATTGCCGATAACGGTACGGTCTGATAAATCAATTTTGCCATCACCAGAGAGATCTTCGATTTTCATTGTTCCCGGCCTGATGGTGCCTAAAAACTCAGAACCATTTACGATGCCCGGCTTTAACGTCCACGTGTTTGTTGTCGCATTATAGCCAGTAAAATCCGACACTTCGTATCTGCCGGCGTTGCGGTAACCGTAAATTCTGCCCACTGAAGCGCCTTCCTCTACTAAATAATCGACATTGATCTCCGTTGAAGCCCAGCCGGATGTGCCGTTGATGTTTTTAATTGCACCTAACGAAATTATTTTATTTCTGTTGAAGTTGATGTTTGCAGAAAATGATAAATCGAAATTCGTCTTTCTGATCGCGTTCCAGTTCAGCGAGAATTCGAGCCCCTTATTCTGCGTTTCGCCGATGTTGCGGTATTGAAAATCGTAACCTGTACCAGCAACTGGGAATTGAAGCAACAAATCTTTTGTTCGGTTTAGATAAGCATCAATAGTACCGGTAACTTTTGCATCGAACAAAGTAAAATCCAAACCTAAATTTTTGGTAACGGTGGTTTCCCATTTCAAATCGGGATTGGCCATCGTTTTAGAGGCTGCCCAATAGTTGTTAAAGCCATTTACCCAAGTGGTAACCGAATTTTGGAAGGTTTGGTTCATCTGTCCCGGCGGGATATTGTTATTTCCGGCAGTACCATAACTGGCCCTCAACTTTAAATCGCTAAGCCACGATTTTGTGCCCTGCATAAACTCTTCCTGAGAAATGCGCCAGGCGGCAGAAACTGATGGGAAATAACCCCATTGATTGCCCGGCGAGAATTTCGACGAACCATCGGCCCTAAAAGTTGCACTGATTAAGTACTTGCCCAGGTAATCGTAGTTTGCCCGTCCGAAAAATGAAAGCAATTTATCATCAGGCGAAAAATTGTTATCAATCGAATTGGCTTTTCCTTGCGTAGATAATTTTCTAGCATCCTGAAAACCGAATGACTCTGGAAACCCGTGAACCACGTTTGTTAAAATGTCCAGTTCAGTTTTTATAAATTCCTGCCCAAGCAAAGCAGTTAGGTTGTGGTCTTTACCTAAAATTTTACTAAAATTATAGTTTAACGTGTTGGTATTTCTGAAACTGTTTCTATTGGAATTGGTAAGAATAAGGGCCGGAAGGTTTTGATTTTCGGCCGAGGGCACATTTCGCACGTAATAGGTTGTTGTACCATAAAAACGATCCTGATCGTTCCGGTAGCCATCGTAACCGACCTCCGTGCGGAGCCTTAAATTATCAATAATATCCCAGCTAACCGCACCATTTAGGTTATAGGTTTTACGTTGGATATATTGGTCGTTATCAGAAATAGAAATTAAAGGACTGTATAAGTTAAACTCGTCGTCGGTTTCGGTCGTAGTGGTTAAGCCCGGTACGGGGAATGGCGGATAAATCATCGCATTTTTGAGGCGAGAATCGGCCGACGAAACCTCGTTTTGTTCGTTTGCACCGCCGCCTTTAATTTTTGTGTTGGCATATCTAAACCCGAAATCGAGGGTCAGCCTATCGTATAATTTATGGTTGAGCTTAAAATTTACATTCTGCCTTTCAAAATCAGAAAGTTGCATAATCGCTTTGTCCTTTACATAACTATGGCTAAGGCTATATTTGGTTTTTTCGCCGCCGCCACTAATGTTCAGGTTCTGGTTGAATGTAGTTCCCGTACGGCCAAAAACAATTTCCTGCCAATCGTTTGTCGGCACATTTCCATACAGATCGATATCTTGATAGTTGCCAAAGTACTGCGTGTAATCAATTGGCGAGTTATCTAACAACGAACGTTCGTACTGCCAGGTAACATAATCAAGGGGAGATAAAACATCTAACTTGTTCGCTAAATTTTTAACGCCCGTAAAAACATTGTAGGCAATTGTTGTTTTGCCATCTTTACTGTTCTTTGTTGTTACCAAAATTACCCCGTTTGCACCCCGCGAACCATAAATAGCCGTCGATGATGCATCCTTTAAAATGTCTATCGTTTCAATATCCTGCGGTGCAATATCAGCAATTGAAGCCACCGGAAATCCATCTACAATATACAGCGGAGAATTGTCGCCGGTAATAGAGCCACCGCCCCTTACCCTAACTACCATTTCTGCATCGGGAGAACCTTCGGTTGAAGCGATATTAACCCCAGCAACACGGCCTTGAATGGCTTCCAACGCTGATGAAACGGGCGCCGCTGCAATTACATCGGCCCCAACAGATGATACTGCACCCGTTAAATCTTTCTTCCGTACTACGCCGTAACCCACATTTACCGTAACCTCCTGCAAGGTATTTGCATCTTCTTCTAAGGTTAAATCCAATTTGGATTGGTCCGTTACGCCGATAGTTTTCGTTTTATATCCGATGTAGGTAAAGGTAAGAACAGCACCTTTTGAGGGAATGCTGATTTTAAAAACACCGTTTCCGTCGGTGCTGGCGCCGGTTTTCGAATCTTTAATGGTAATGCTAACGCCAACTAAAGGTTGCCCGTCGGCTTTATCTTTTATTGTTCCGGTAAGCTGTCTGTTTTGTGCTTTTACTACAGACGAACCAAAAAAAGAGAGAAATGCCAATAAGAGTAAAACTCTGCTCATAGTGATTGATTTATTTGTTGATTGAATGATTTATAGGGTGAACTCAGAAGATAATTCTATGTCGCGGTGATAAGGGTTGATTATATTTGGTTAGGTTGATTAAACAATTTTACAAACTAAAAATGGATTGGAATCGATTTTAACCAAAAAACTGTGCAAACGTTCCCAAAAACGTAGTTTTAACGTTTATTAATATTGTGATCAAAACCATCAAAAGAGATATTTTTCGTAACTTGTACGCATCCCCTGAAAGATGAGATTTGAAACTTCTACCATAAAAGATATTGCTAAAGCACTGGGCCTGTCTACCTCGACAGTTTCGAGGGCTTTAAGAGACCGTTACGAAATTAGTGAAGAAACAAAAAAGCTCGTTTTGGCGTATGCTGAGAAGGTAAATTACAGGGCCAACCCCATTGCCCGAAGTTTAAAGGAACGCCGAAGCTACTCGATCGGGATCATCGTTAGCGAAATTGCCAACAACTTTTTTTCGCAGGTAATTAACGGCATCGAGTCGATTGCCTACGACAAGGATTATCATGTAATTATTTCTCAAAGCCACGAATCGTACAAACAGGAAAAGCTGAACGTTGAGCATCTGGCATCGAGATCGATTGACGGCTTGTTGATTGCCTTATCATCAGAAACGCAAGACATCGATTACCTCCGCGATTTGTATGGCAAAGGTTTGCCCATCGTTTTTTTCGATCGTGTGCCCGAAGATTTTGAAACCCACAAAGTAATTGCCAATAATTTTAAAGGCGCTTTTGATGCCACAGAACATTTGATTTTATCGGGAAAGCGGAAAATTGCGCACTTAACCAATTCAGAGAATCTTTCTATTACAAAGGAGCGCTTAAAAGGATACCAGGCGGCTCTGGCCAAATATCATATCGAATTTAACCCCGATTTGGTGAAATATTGCCAACATGGGGGCATGCATAGCGCCGAACTCGAGCAAGCGGTTAAAGCACTGATACCGCTCAGCCCCGATGGTATTTTTATTGCCAGCGACAGACTTACCACGGGCTGTATTATGGCCCTAAAGAAAACAAACCCCGAGGTTGCCCATAAAATTGCAATTGCCGGTTTTACCAATTCGAGCGTTGTCGAACTGTTTTCGCCCTCGCTAACCTCAGTAAAGCAACCCGCTTTTGAAATGGGGCAGGTGGCTACAGAATTGCTGATTTCGATGATTGAAGCCAAACGACCAGTAACAGAATTTGAAACAAAGGTTTTGGATACTGAACTCGTGAGGAAACAAAAGAGTTTGGGCAACAGGTTTTTGTAGGAAATGGTTAACTGTTGGAATTGTTTAATTGTTTGAATTGTTTCTGTCATCCGATAGTTATCCTTACACGCTATCAATGGACAGCTTCTACGAACGGTCGTCATTGCGAGGAACGAAGCAATCTCTTTCCGTTAATCAGATTGCTTCAGCTGAGTTTATCTTGAGCGTAGTCGAAAGGCACAAGCCCGGCTTCGCAATGACGTTGGTTTGCAACTCACTGTTTTAAAAGCCTCTACATGAACGGTCGTCATCCTCAGCTTGACTGGGGATCCTAATGCTAATGCTGCTGCTCTCGCTTTAAGATTCCCGCCTGCGCGGGAAAGACGGCAAGAATAATGGTGATCGGATAACTATTTAGCTCATACTTGATTTTATGCCTAAACTCTTTCTTATAATGACAACTGAAGAGCTTAACTTAATAGCATTCCTGCCCGTCCGGTCAGGCGGGCGTGCCTCGCAATGAGGTTGGTTTGCAACTCACTGTTTTAAAAGCCTCTACATGAACGGTCGTCATCCTCAGCTTGGCTGGGGATCCTAATGCTAATGCTGCTGCTCTCGCTTTAAGATTCCCGCCTGCGGGAAAGACGGCAAGAATAATAAACGTCACTTTATATTGATTTTTTTCCAAAAATTAAAACTCAGAATTGCCGCCCATAAACCACAGACTTTAGACTCAAGACTTCAGACTAGAGACTAAATCACTACCTTTGCATCATGGTAGAAATCTCATTAAAAAAGGGTAAAGAGAAAGCAGCATTACAAAGGCATCCGTGGGTATTTTCTGGTGCTTTAGAAAAAGTAAAAGGGAAACCCGAAGATGGGGAAGTGGTAAAGGTTTTTGCCTTTGACAAGGAGTTTCTAGCCTATGGTTATTACAATAGCAATTCGCGGGTTGCGGTGCGTTTGCTAGAATGGGATGAAAACCAAACAATAGGTAAAGATTGGTACGAAAACCGATTGAAACAGGCCATTGCCGCCCGCCAACCGATTTTAAATAGTGAAACGAATACCTGCCGTTTAGTGTTCAGCGAAGCTGATTTTCTGCCCGGATTAATCGTGGATAAATATGCCGATTTTCTTTCCCTACAGATTTTGAGCACAGGAATTGAAAGGGAAAAATCGACCATTGTTGAGATTTTAAAAGCAGAATTACAGCCGAAAGGGATTTTTGATAAAAGCGATGCCACCGCTCGTACACACGAAGGACTGCCAATAGAAAACGGCTTGCTTTGGGGCGAAAACCCACCCGAGTTTTTGGAAGTTAAAGAAAACGGAATTGCCTATAATATCAACATTGCCGAGGGACAAAAATCAGGCTTCTATTGCGACCAACGCGATAACAGAAAGATTTTGGCCAGTTACGCAAAAGGTAAAAAAGTGTTGGATTGCTTTAGTTACAGCGGCGGCTTTAGCTTAAACTGTTTGGCCAACGATGCGGCGAATGTTACCAGCGTAGATAGCTCTAACCTTGCTGTAGAAACGTTAAAACAGAACGTGGAACTGAATAAGTTCGATGCAAATAAGGTTACTGCCATACAATCTGACGTAAATAAACAACTAAGGGCTTTTAAAGAATCCGGAGAATTATTCGACGTCATTGTGCTCGATCCGCCAAAATATGCACCATCGCGTTCGGCTTTGGATCGGGCGGCAAGAGCATATAAAGATTTGAACCGTTTGGGCATGCTCTTACTCGAAAAAGGCGGATTGCTGGCTACGTTTTCGTGTTCAGGTGCTGTTGATATTGAAACCTTTAAGCAGATTATCGCCTGGGCCGCCTTAGATGCTGGCAAAGAGGTACAGATAATTAAGCAGTTCTGCCAACCAGAAGATCACCCTGTTAGAATTTCGTTCTCAGAAGGCGAATATTTGAAAGGTCTATTGTTGAGGGTTTTGTAAGGAAGTCCGAGGTCGGAAAGGCCTAAGTCCGAAGTATCGTCATTTCGAACGAGGAACGAGGAGAAATCTGTAACCCAAGTAGGGGAGTTCCTCGCTTGTGCCTATCCAATTATTCATTCAGAATGCCTTCCGTGGCAACGCATGCATCAAAAGATCGTCATTTCGAGCTTAGCCGAGAAATCTGTAACCCAAGATGCACGAAAAGAAGTGCTACGACAAAGTGTTGGGCCTATCTTGGCATCAACTATGAACGGTCGTCATCCTCAGCTTGGCTGGGGATCTTAAAGCTAGGGGTTTGCGCCCGCTATTAACCGAGATCGTCGTAGCGGGACGCTACCAATGCTATTAAGTTAAGGATAAAACCCCCATCTGGCGCAAGCGTCTCGCTTTTGCCTATCCAATTATTCATTCAGAATGCCTCCGTGGCAACCCCAATTATCGCGTGCTCAAAATTACGGCCACGGAAACACAGATTGACACGGAAACATGTTTCACATTTTTCTCCGTGCTTTCCGTGCCTCCGTGGCAACGCATCCATCAAAATATCGTCATTTCGAGCTTAGCCGAGAAATCTGTAACCCAAGATGCACGAAAAGAAGTGCTGCGACAAAGTGTTGGGCCATGTAGGAAACAGATTTCTCCTAACGTCGAAATGACGGTGTTTATTTCCGTCTCTGCCATTGGCAGCGGTATATGAACATTCATCTTCTATCGCATAGGGATTCCTCGTGCCTCGGAATGACAGCAAGGGTTTTGACAACATCCTTATTAAAGTTCTCCCGAACTTTCAGGCAACCTATCATACTCACCTTTCCAGGCGTAGAAACCGAAAATCATCAGGCCAATGCTTATTGGTAAAAAGATAAAAAGAATAATCGCCCACTGCAAAATAGTATTCGTCCGCTCAATATCGGTGTGCGTTAACCCAACTTTTTCAATGGCCTGCAAAAACAAAAAAGTCATTGCTAGGGGCCCGAGGATCATCCAAATTAAACCTAAAAATTTCTTTAATGTATTCATGATCTTAATCGTTAATACGTTCGTCTTTTTTGTTTGATAAATAGATTGTGCCGATAATTAAGCTCAATGTTGCGATGCCAATGGGGTACCACAAGCCCGACAAAGGCGTTGAGCCCGCAAAGCTGGCAATTAAGGTTGCAATAAACGGCACTAAGCCGCCAAAAACGCCATTACCAATATGATACGGCAGCGACATGGATGTATACCTGATCTTCGTTGGAAACAATTCGACCAAGAAAGCCGCAATTGGCCCATAAACCATCGTTACCAGCAAAATTTGAAAGAAAATTAAACCTACAAACTTCCAAAATATTGGTTTCGGCAGCACTTTGTCCCTAATTATCTCTTTACCTGTTAAAAGGCCTCTGGTAGCTGAAAGGGTATCGGCTTGAACCTTATAAAACGAAGCGCCATTTTTTAATAAAACCTGCGTAGAAACAGTTCTCAAGCTGTCGTTGGCATTCGCTATTGGTACAGTGGTTACCGGGTCCGGTTTTGATGACAGGACATCACTTTGCTCAACCTTGCTAAAATCTGTATCATCTAAAAATATTTGGTAAATGGGGCGGTAAAATATCACGCCCAATAACATGCCGCTAAGCATAATCCATTTGCGTCCAACCTTATCGCTCCAAGCGCCAAAAATTACAAAAAAAGGAGTGGCGAAAGCAATTCCCCAAAGCAAAATGTAGCGTGAGTCGTTAAAATCGAGCTTGCAGGTATTCTCTAAAAAAGACTGCGCATAAAACTGGCCCGTGTACCAAATTACACCTTGCCCCATGGTTGCGCCAAATAAGGCCAACAATACCATCTTGAAATTTGCCTTATTGTTAAAGCTCTCTTTAAGTGGGTTTTTTGATACATTTCCCTCGGCCTTTAACTTAGAGAAGAGCGGCGATTCGTGCATCTTCATCCGAATGTAGATCGAAACCACGACTAATACAATCGATAGTAAAAAAGGAATACGCCAGCCCCAATCGCCAAAAGTTTCGGCACCCAACAGATTTTTTGTAATTACAATTACACCCAACGACAGGAATAACCCCAAAGTTGCGGTGGTTTGAATCCAACTCGTAAAAAAGCCGCGTTTATTTTCGGGTGCATGTTCGGCTACATAGGTTGCCGCGCCACCATATTCGCCGCCCAAGGCAAGCCCTTGTACCAACCTTAATATCAAAACCAAAATTGGAGCCGCATAACCGATGCTCTTATACGATGGAATTAAGCCGATTAAGAAAGTAGAGCCGCCCATTAAAACCAGTGTGAGCAGAAAAGTGTATTTGCGGCCAATGAGATCGCCCAAACGACCAAATACCAAAGCCCCAAATGGCCTTACGATAAATCCTGCAGCAAAAATAGCCAAGGTATTAATCAGTGCCGACGCACCGGCATCTTCGGGGAAAAGCTGATGGCCAATAATAACAGCCAGACTGCCAAAAATGTAAAAGTCGTACCATTCAATTAAGGTGCCGAGAGATGATGCACCGATTACTTTGAAAATATTATTCTTTGGTAGGGTTTCGCTCATAAGAGTTGAGAATATTTGGTTTTCTAAGATAATCATTTGTCGTACAAAACAATAAAACCCATAATTTTCGATTTAAATTGTTACAATAAAACATTTTGGCTTTCATTTTGTATTTTCATACTCAAAACAAACAATAATGCTTTTAATACAGAACATTCGGTTGAGCCGGATCTTAATTAATACCTGGCGGGTCGATCTTATTATGATCGCTTCGTGCACCATCGCTTATTTTACCCGAGAGTACCTCATTGCCCATCACTTTCAAGTTTCTGCCATTGTACCAACTGTTTTGGGCACAGCTATTGCCTTTTTTATCGGTTTCAATAACAACCAGGCTTACGACAGGTGGTGGGAAGCACGAAAAATATGGGGTGCGCTGGTTAACGATTCCCGATCGTTTGCCAGGGCGCTGATTAATTACGTTGACGGCGATAATACCACTTCGATTACGATGATACACCGCCACATTGCATTTTTATACTCACTAAAGGCCAGTTTGCGAGGAACAGTTGATGAAATTTATATCAAATACTTAACAGACGATGATTTAAAGGAAGTGGCCAAACATAAAAATATGCACAACGCCATTTTAAACATTCAAGCCAGAGATTTACAAAAGCTCTCGAAAGCAAACCAGGTTGATGGGTTTAGGTTTATTGAAATTAACGAAATGTTGGTCCGCTTTTCGGATTCGATGGGCATGAGCGAGCGGATTAAAAATACCATCTTCCCCACAACATATAGCTACTTAACCAAGGTTTTCATCTGGCTTTTTGTGGTTACATTTACATTGGCCATTAGCGACACGGCTGGTATAGCGGCTATTTTTTTAGGTTGGTTAATCGGGTTCGTTTTTGTATCGACTCAGATCAACGGCATGAGTTTGATCAACCCCTTCGAAACAAATTCGGCGGGCGTTCCCTTAAACTCCATTACCCGAACCATTGAAATTAACCTGCTGCAAATGCTCGAAGAAGAGAATATCCCCGAACCTGTTAAGCCAATTAACGAGGAATATATTCTTTAATACTTTGGCCGTTAGCATTAAAATTAGCGACCTAAACCTCTCCCTTTTAATGGCGGTGGTTTTTGCGCTGTCTGTACATCCCCCCCGAAAAGTCGGGACAGGTCCTCCTCGAGGAGAGGTAAAGCAAAGGCATTGCTTTTAACCCAAACGTTGATAGGGAGAGGTTATAAAAGCAAAATTTTATTTGGCACGAAAAGTTATGCCAAAGGCATCCCTTTGTGCCATAGGCATCCCTTTGGGAGGAAAAGTCGACTTTTGAAACAACCTCATTTGAAATGCTCAAGAAATTTTTCAATTTTATTCAGTCGTTTTCTGATATACTTCTTTCCTCAACAGCTCTTCAAAAATTGTGGATTTCGGTCTAAATGCCGGGTCGGAGAATGAGATATTTGCCATAGCATACAAGATCTTTCCGTTTTTGCCAACCAATACATTACATGGAAAACCATGATTGATGTTTAATTTTCTTATTTCATCACTCGTTAGGCTAACAACCTGATAGTTATAATCGTGACTTTTTTGAAAACGCCTTGCAGATTTAGGGCTGTCGTGCGTGATGCCAATAAACCGAATCTTTTGACTGGCAAATCTTTTTTGCAAAGCGCTGAGCTCCGGCATCTCGGCGATGCACGGCGGACAGTTCTCAAACCAGAAATTTATGACCACAATTTGTTCTTTCAGTTCAATGCTCGAAAAAGATTTGCCATTGGTAGTTAACCCGGTAAAATCTGGCAACGGTTTTCCGACTAAATCCTCGAAAAAGGTTTCCTGAGTAGCCCATTTTATCGGCGTTTGCTGTGCCTTAACCATGCCAAAGCAAAAAATCAATGCGAAGAAACAAGTTTTCATCAGCTACGAAGATAGACAAAGTACACAGCGGAAACGAATCTGCTTGCGGTGTTGCCAAAAAAAGCCTCGCCTAAATGGCGAGGCCGACGGTTTGTTTGGTTTAGTTATATTTTTATTTATTCATGGGATGAATACCTGGCATGTTGGCTATATTCATCCGATGAGTACATTGCTATCATATTCATCGGATGAATACATGTCGCGTTCAAAGGAATGCTAGTTTATTTAAAAGTTACTGCACCGTATTCTGTTTTTACGCTCACATTCCCCGTTCCACCGTTACCGATTTTGCCCGAGTATCTTTTATCTTGCTCGTCTTTGCTGACTAAGTTAGCGCTTACGTTTGAGCCGTATTTGAAGCCGGCGTACGAAGTAGAAACGTTGAAATTACCGTTATACCGATCGGCAAACCCCAAACTGACGCTTACATATTCGCCTGCGAAATTGAAATTTCTGCAAGCGGGCGTAATTTCATTTACGTTGAGTCTATTGTAATCCATGGTAATATTGGCATCGCCGTTGAGCGTACCTAAAGTAACGTTAGAATATTCTGCATTAACGGCAATCTTGCCAGCCGAAGCGATGTTGAAGTCGCCATAAGCTTGCCTGGCCACGGTATTTCCTCTAACCGTATTGATATTCACTTTGGCATATTCTGCGTTTAGCAGCAAATTACCGCCAATTGTACCCACGGTAAGGCCCTTTCCGTATTGCACCTTAATATCTGCCGATTTTCTGATGGTATTGATGTTTACGCCAACATATTCGGCATCTAGTTCGAGCGTGCCCACCGCACCAATTGTTACCGGGCCATTATATTCATGCTTTACCACCGCAGCATTTAAATCCTGAACATCGCACTTGCCATATTGAACATTGATGTAATTGTTGCTGTTGCTCAGGTTACCGGCAACCAAGTTGCCATATTGAACTTTTAGCGAGGTTGGGCCGGCGAAATTTCCGAGTTCAACATTCCCATACTGTTGTAAAATAGCAAGCGGATTACTGGCAGGCATGTATACCACATAATTGATTTTTACTTCTCGTCTCCAGGTGGTAACGCCATTTTTTACCGATCGGCCATACCGCCCGTTTCTATCCGCCATGTTGGTTTTTACAGCAACCAAATCACCAGTTTTGCTCGCATCAACGCTAACGGCATCAATTAACTTCTGGGCATCACTTTCAGAACTGCTATAGGCCCTGATGTCTACATCAACCCGAACCTCTCTCTTATCCCATGTTTTAATAAGGATAGATCCGTACTGGTTGTTTAAATTTATCTTGTCGCTGTTATCGACACTAAAACTTTTTGTGAATGATTTCGATCTTTCCGCATCAGCGCCCGATGGAACATCCTGATTTGTTACAGTACGGGTAACGGTGGTAGTTGATGTAGTTACATTATTATTTGAAGCGTAAGTGTTTGATGTGCTGACCTCAACGTATTCCTGGGCCTGGCTTTTTACGGCAATAAATGCCATTAAAGCAAAAAATATTTTAACTGTTTTCATGCTTGTTAGTTGTTAACATCTAATTAAAAAACCTGCCAACTGGTAGCTTCATTAAATGCACTGAGCGTATTTACTGGTGAATGCCAAACTGTTGAACTGCTAAATTGCTGGATTGTTAAACTGTTGAATTGCTTACTGATTATTTAAAAATCGCTACCTTGCTCTGCTTTCTCTCGAAAGACTCGCGACTCCCGACTAAATCTGATTCACTCTTTTATAATCGTCTACCTGATTAATAATCAACAATTGTTGTTTAAGTAATTGCAGCTGTATTTCGCGGTTTTTAACCATCGCCTTGACTACAAAAGTCTGATTTAACGACTTTGGCAGTTCTGATTTAAGTCTGTCGTACTCTTCGTCGAGCTTGGCCAAATCGGCGGTAAACTTTTTATACAGCTCGGGGTTTGCTTCGGCAAATATGGCCAAACTGTCTCTTTTTTCGGTAATCAGCCCTGCAAAATGTACCTCTTTCTTGGCGTAGGCTGCGTTTACATCAGCGATATCTAAGTGGTTTGCCTGTAATTTTCCGGCGTAAAGCCAGCCTAAAGCAAATACCACCACCACGGCTGCTGCAGCACTCATCCATAAATAAATCCTTACCGACTTTTTTTTATCATGTGCTACTAAGCTTTTTTTTGCGTCAAGTTCCAATTCAATTTTTGTCCAAAGCCCCGCAGGTGGTTCCATAATATCGAACGCCTTACGGTTTTCCTTTACAAAAGTTTCCAATCTATTATTCATCTCTCATCCCTTTCTGTTCTAAAATACTTTTCAGTTTTTTCTTCGCCCGCATATACTGTGTGCGACTTGTATTTTCACTTATCTTCAAAATATGTGCAATTTCCTCGTGGTCGTAGCCCTCTAAAAGATACAAGCTCAACACCACCCTATAACCATCGGGCAATGTTTTTATTGCTTTACGTATCTCTTCTGCCTGCAACTGCACCTCATAATCATCGGCCACCAACTCATCCGGCACTTCCGAAATCTCATCAGTACCCACAAAGTCGAATTTTCGCTTGCGCAGATAATTTATAGACTTGTTAATTACGATTTGTTTTAACCAGAGTCCGAAAGTAGTTTCCTGTCTAAAGTCGACAATTCGCGTAAAGGCATCTAAAAACGACTCTTGTAAAACATCTTCGGCCTCTTCTTCGTAATTTAAAATCCGTAGCGCCACATTATACATCGCCTTGGCGTACAGTTTGTACAATTCAAACTGCGCTGCCCTGCTACCATGCATGCACTCCCTTACTAAGTCAAGGTTCTTATCTACGTAAACGGCTTCCAAAATTTCGAATATTCTGCTAATAAGACATCAGGGATTTTAAAACGTTGCATCAAGGTAAAGAAAATTAAACTTATCGCGTAACCGAAGACTGAAGTTGGCAGTTTGCTTCTTTGAAATAATAGTGTTTTTGTGTAAATTTGACTATAACTCAATTAAAATGGGAACTGGCACAATACGAGAAAGGTTATACGATTATATTCGTTATGCTGACGAGAAGAAGGTAAGAGCAATATATGCCATGGTAGAGGACGAAATTAACGAACAGGCCAACCTTTGGGAGGATAAAGCTTTTTTAAAGGAGATTGATATGCGTCTTGAACAATATGAGAATCGCGAAATAACTGCTTCGACATTTGAGGAAGTTAAGCAGAAAGCTAAAACATCAAAAATTTGATCGACTACACTATCCTGTTTCATCCCGAAGCGGAAAAAGAATTTATCAGCGCCTATTTGTGGTATGAAAAACAATTAGAAGGTTTGGGCGAAAGATTCATCAATGCTGTCGAAAAACAAATTCAATATATTTCAAACAACCCCGAAAGCTATCAGCTGAAAAAGAGAGGCTGTCGGGAAAGCAAGACTGCAATTTTTCCATACCTGATTGTATTTAGGGTTTATAAACCTAAAAGAGAAATTCTTGTGGTTGCCATTTATCACACCGGCGTTAAGTCAAGCGTAAAAGTTCATGTCGATTGTCACCCTGAGCGGAGTCGAAGGGCAGTTAAAGTGGGCTTCGACTCCGCTCAGCCTGACAGAGCAGATAAAAAGGTATTGTGTTTTGGTTTTTTAAGCTATACGGACCTCATGCTTTAGATATTTTTTCAATAAACGCCAAGCGGCCCTATAAATACAAATGACCAAAAAATTTTTAACTCATACAGCTAAATTTATCCTTGTTGTTTTTGTATTGATAGCCTTTTATTTCTTGCTTGCATTCTGTTTATCGCACATTACGGTAAACAGCAATACCCCAAAGCAAAACGACGTAACCCTGTATGTCATGAGCAATGGGATCCATACCGATATTGTTGTTCCGACGAAAAACGGATTAAAAGATTGGAGTACTGAAATTAAGTTTTCGAATACAATCGGTGCAGATAGTTCCTATAATTTTTTGGCAATCGGCTGGGGCGATAAGCAATTTTATCTCGAAACCCCCGAATTTTCAGATTTAAAGTTAACCACAGCCTTAGGGGCAATTTCGGGCACCAATAGTTCAGCAATGCACACTACCTATTATCAAACTGTTACTGAAGATAAATACTGTAAAAAGTTGTTTGTAAGCGAGCAACAATATGCAAAACTGGTTGAATACATTTCAAAAAGCTTCGAAACAGATGCCTACGGCCACGTTATCAAAGTTAATTCGCCAGTCCATTATGATAAGGGCGACGCTTTTTACAACGCAGTTGGCAGCTACAGCATTTTCAAAACCTGCAACACCTGGACCAACAATGCGCTGAAAGCATGCGGCCAAAAAGCGTGCTTATGGACCATTTTCGACGGTCCGATTTTATCTAAATATGACTAGTGTTAACTCAAGCGTAAAACTTGATGCAGGTTGTCGTCCTGAGCATTTTGTTTGCGCTCAATACAAGCTTAGTCGAAAGGCCGCTAAAGTGGGCTTCGACTCCGCTCGGCCCGACAGGGCAGATGAAATGATATGGTTGGCCTTATATCAGCAGGCCTAAGCTTCGAAAGTCCAGTTTAAAAATGCTGGCATTGCACTTTCCCAGGTCGCCACATCATGCTTCCCACCAACCTTTTCGTAATAAAAAATGTTTTTGGGGCGTTTATAACCCTTCTTTAATAAGGCTTTCACCACATCTATTGTATCATCTATCGAATCGATGATCAGGTTGTTGTTCCGATCGGCCTGTTCATCTTCCGTTCCGGTCATCAGCCAAAATTTCATGTCGGGCTTGGTCGAGGTGGTTTCAATAAGCGTATGCAAAATGCGGTCGGCATCTGTATAACCATCCGTCAATGCTTTTTTACGCCACCAAAATGCGCCGGAGAAAACCCCAACTACATCAAAAACCGTCGGATTGTTCCAGGCGACATCAAAAGCAGACAATCCGCCTAAAGAAAACCCCGCAAAAGCAACCTTACCTGTAATCGGCAGTGCTAATTTTTTCTTTACAAAGGGTAAAAGCTCCTTAACTATGAAGTCGTTATACAGCTGCGCCTTCGCGCCTCTGCCCTTAAAATCGGGTGTGCCGGCCACCCCATATTCCATTAAACGCTCTTCTGACGCTTTAATGGCCACCACAATTAACCTGTGGTTCCTTTTGTTATGGTGCGTTTCTTCTAATATTTTCGAGAAATTCATCTTGGCCACATCCTGGCCATCGTTTAATAAAAGAAGCTCTATTTTTTCGTTTCCCAACAATCCTTCGGGTGCATAGATATCTATTTCAACCTCACGCTTTAAGTAAGCAGAGGGCACCTTTAAATTGTTAACGTTAATATTTACTGATAAAACTGTGTTGTACATAATCATAATCCCCTATCACTGGCAAAGCCTCAAATTCTCGGCAAAGGTACAAATCTTGGTAAACTATTAAATATTAGGGCACTTTTTTTACATTATGATCTTATTTTCAGATAAATCAATTCCATTTGTTGAATATAATTTCTATCTTAAAACATTAAATTTTAAATATGATTAAAGAAGAACATAAAAGATGGTACAGCCCTAATTTGAGTATGGATATCGATATGCTCATCTTCGGTCATGGCGGCATTCCTATTCTGCTGTTTCCAACAAGCATGGGAAGATATTATGAAACCAAAGATTTCAGGCTAATTGATTCAATAGAAGGCTTTATTAATGAGGGAAAGGTTAAGGTTTATTGTCCAGACGGCATTGACAAGTTGAGTTGGTACAATAAAAGCATTCATCCGTCCGATCGGGTCAAAAATCATATTTGGTACGATAGGTATCTTTTAGAAGAACTTGCACCATTGGCAAGGCACGAAACCGGTCACAGCAAAATTATAACCGCGGGGTGCAGCTTTGGTGGGTATCACGCCGCAAACTTTGCGTTTAGGCACCCCTGGTTGGTTAGTCATATGTTCAGCATGAGCGGCGCATTTGATATTACCGGCCAGCTCGACGGCTTTTATAATGATGATGTGTATTTTAATAACCCGATTGATAATTTAATGAACAACAGCAACCCCGAGTTGCATTACATGAAAATTGTTTTGGGAACTACAGATCGAGACATGTGCCGACCGGATAATGAACGACTTTCGGGAATTTTGAGCCAAAAAGGAATTGACCACTGGCTGGATATTCGACAAAATGCAGATCACGACTGGCCAATTTGGCGAGAAATGTTTCCGAATTACATAGCGCAGTTGTAAATTTCCAGTTTCCAGTTTCCAGTTTTCAGTTGGCAGTTTTCAGTTGACAATAGGCAATTTAAAAATTAAACAATTCAGTCAATTAAACAGTTAACCCAATAACAAAAAGCTAAACATCCAACAATAAAACATCCCGTAAAAACAGTTAACCCATTAAAAATTAAATTAAAACCAATGAAAAAAATAGGGATTTTATTTGGCCAGGAGCGTTCTTTTCCTGAGGCCGTAATCGAGCGGATTAATCAAAAAGCAGAGCAAGGCATTACCGCCGAAGCAGTTAAAATCGAGAAGATATTTCAAAACTCACCTTTGGGTTATTCGGTAATTATCGACCGTATTTCTCAAGATGTTCCGTTTTATCGTGCGTCGTTAAAAAATGCAGCCATTACCGGAACCGCCGTAATCAACAACCCGTTTTGGTGGAGCGCAGACGAAAAGTTCTTTAACAATGCCTTAGCAGAACAAATCGGAGTTCCGGTGCCGAAAACAGCATTAATTCCATCAAGGCAGCATCCAACCGGAACCACGAGCGAATCATTTTCTAACCTGGCCATGCCCTTAAACTGGGATGCCATATTCGATTATGTGGGCTTTCCGGCTTATATGAAGCCTTACGATGGAGGTGGATGGAGAGACGTTTACAAACTTCA
Organism: Pedobacter endophyticus; assembly: GCF_015679185.1. Taxonomy (NCBI): domain Bacteria; kingdom Pseudomonadati; phylum Bacteroidota; class Sphingobacteriia; order Sphingobacteriales; family Sphingobacteriaceae; genus Pedobacter; species Pedobacter endophyticus. The sequence continues at coordinate 3,471,902 of NZ_CP064939.1, read as the reverse complement.
CGATAAAGAAGACTTTTTTCATAAACACAGCGGTACCGAGCAATTAGTGATGCTTTTACAAGAGGAAATCATTTTTGAGGATTATTTTAGATGCTACTGCATTGGCGGAAAACATGTTCGGATTATGCAATACGATCCGCGTAACCCGCACCATTTGCGCTACGCCGTTGAAGGAAAAACACCTGATGCCAAACTGCTGAAAACAGTTGAGGAATATACGCTTAAACTATGCCAGTTTTTAGGATACGACTTTAATACGGTAGAATTTGCGGTTCGCGATGGTGTGCCTATCGCAATCGATTTCTGTAATCCGGCTCCCGATGCCGACATCAAAAGTGTAGGTCAGGAAAACTTCGATTGGGTAGTAGAAACCACTGCAAATTATGCCATTGAACGGGCCAAAGCACAAAAAGATGGTCAAGATAACTTAACATGGGGCGAATACATAAAATCATCAGTCGCTGGCAAGCCCCTGGTTGCAAAAAAAGCTGCACCAAAAGCAGAAGCGAAGCCTGTAAAATTAAAAGAAGCTCCTAAACCAAAAACCGAAAAGAAGCCTGTTGCTAAAAAGAAACCGATAAAATAAAAGGGATTAATTTAATACAAAAAGGATGAACGAATTTACACTGGGCATAGAAGAGGAGTACATGGTAATTGATCCCGTTACCAGAGAGCTTACCTCTCATGATCAAAAAATTGTAGACGCCGCACAAAAAATACATAAAGACCAGGTGAAGGCCGAAATGCACCAGGCTGTTGTAGAAGTTGGAACAGGAATATGTAAAACCACTGGCGAGGCCCGTAAAGAGATTTCGCAACTGCGCTATACCGTTTCGCAACTAGCTGGAGAGCAGGGTCTTCGGATTGGAGCGGCGGGTACGCACCCATTTTCGCATTGGGAAAAACAGTTAATAACAGAGCATCCCCGTTATAACGAAATTGTGAACGAGTTGCAGGAAGCAGCCCGTTCAAACTTAATTTTTGGCCTCCACGTTCACGTTGGTTTTCAATCTCGCGAGTTAGCCATTCATATTGCAAACCAGGTAAGATATTTTCTGCCACACGTATTTGCACTATCAACCAATTCGCCATTTTGGGAATCGAGAAACACAGGCTATAAATCTTTCAGAACAAAAATCTTCGATAAATTTCCGCGTACCGGCATTCCTGATGTGTTCAACAGCATTGAAGATTACGACAATTATGTTAAGCTGCTGATTAAAACCAATTGCATGGATAATGCCAAAAAGATTTGGTGGGATATCCGCGTTCATCCGTTTTTCGATACCATTGAGTTCCGCATTTGCGATTGCCCAATGTTGATCGACGAAACAATGGCTTTTACGGCGTTATTTCAAGCTTTATGCGCTAAATTATATAAGCTTAGGTTGCAAAACATGAAATTTATCAGCTACTCAAGGGCATTGATCAATGAAAACAAGTGGCGGGCTGCACGCTACGGAATAGATGGAAACCTAATCGATTTTGGAAAGGAAATGGAGGTAAACTGCCGCAACTTGGTGTTGGAATTACTGGATTTTGTTGATGATGTGGTTGATGAATTGGGCTGCCGCGAGGACATTAATTACGTGCATAAAATTTTAGAACACGGCACCGGCGCCGATAGGCAGTTGGCAATTTATCAACAAACTGGTAACTTTGAATCGGTAGTAGATTACATTACTACTCAAACACTTATAGGTGCAAAGTAAAATAAAATGGATAAAAGAGATTTAAAGGTCGCCGTTATTGATATGAATAACGGTTCACCCAATCAAGGTATGCGGGGAATTCAGGAAATTTTATTCCGTTTCGAAAAAGAAAACAACATTAATCTATCATTCGATATTTTCGATTTAAGGCAAAATGGTGAAATACCCGGCCTGGAGTACGATGCTTACATTTCGAGCGGTGGCCCGGGCAGCCCAATTGAAAGTGAGGGCGAAAAATGGGAAAACGATTTTTACAACTTGCTCGACCAAATCGAAGCATTTAATGCCGCAAACGAAGAAGAAAAAAAGCATGCTTTCTTAATTTGTCACTCTTTTCAGTTGGCGTGTCGAAAATATAAACTTGGCAAGGTAACCGAAAGGCGCTCCAATGCGTTCGGTATTTTCCCTATCACTTTAACTGAGGACGGCGAAAAAGATGAAATCTTCGATGGAATTACCAATCCTTTCTTCTCTGTAGATAGTAGAGACTGGCAGGTAATTGAGCCTGATCTTGCTGCTTTCGAGGCTAAAGGGGCAAAGCTGTTAGCCATAGAAAAAGAGCGCAAACATGTCAACCTCGAAAGGTGCACCATGTCTATCCGCTTTTCTGAGGAGATTATCGGAACTCAATTTCACCCCGAAGCCGATCCTGTGGGGATGAAAATGTACCTTTTACAAGAAGAAAAAAAGAAAGCTATTGTTGATACGCATGGCGAAGAAAAATATTTCGACATGCTGAGCAGCTTAGATGATCCGGCACGAATTGTCCTCACGCAAAGCATTATCTTACCCAACTTTTTAAATAAAGCGATAGGCAATTTGCAGGAGGCTTAAATGCTTCATCAACCGTTGACTGAAGTCAACGGCAATGAAATGCATTATGCTAATCCATTTATTATCGTCATTGCCAGTACCAAACAGGGTTCGTTTTGAAAAAAATGGCGATAACGCTTTGGATATACTTTAAGCTTGTAAAACACGAACTATGAACGGTCGTCATCCTCAGATGTCAGTTTTGAAAAAACAAAGGAGTTTGGACGACAGGTTTTTCGGCGAATCGTCATTGCCCCAAAGGGGCTACTTTGTAGCGAGGCCGGGTTTGTGCGAGCTGAAGCAATCTGATTTACGAAATGAGATTGCTTCGTGCCTCGCAATGACGATCTTTCTTATTTCTGTCATTGGTAGCTGGCTGGGGATCTATTCAGCATGAAAGATGCTGAATCAGGTTCAGATGACGAAGCAGACTTGGGTGGCGGCCAGGCGAGAATGTTTAATTGATTATATTGCACTTTTAAATAGTCTAGTGATTATAAGCATGTCACAAGGACGTCGCTATAAGGCACGAAGCAATCTTTTCGAAAAGACTGTCGTAGGCATTAGGCAAGAGAAAGAAGTCAGGTTTTAAAAAACCTGACTTCTTCAAAATTATGCTCAGAACCACAGCGTTTACTAACCAAACTAACTATGATACCCGCCCAACGCCAAAAATATAACCAGCAATTTACAACCGAAAAGTATAAAGCCTTCATCAATGAACTGGAAAAAGATTATAAAGAAATTCCTTTTCGGGTTGCTGAAACACCGCTTTTTATTCCAAGGGCTTTAAAGGAGAAACTAATTGCAGCGGGTGAGGAAATTATCGATCTTATTAAGCAACCGAACTTTAAAGAAATTACACAGAAGGCGATCCCTGCTGAATGGAATGTGCCAAATGAGAACGAGCAACCGCATTTTTTAACTTTTGATTTCGGCATTTGTAAAAATCAAGCCGGTGAATTAACACCAATGTTGATCGAAATGCAAGGCTTCCCTTCGCTTTATGGCTTTCAAGTTCACCTCGCCAACACCTTCCGTAAGTGCTTTGATATAAACGATACGACAAGTCATTTTTTAAACGGCTTTGATGAACAAACCTACATTAACTTATTAAAAGAGGTGATTATTGGCAAACACCAACCACATGAAGTTGCCGTAATGGATATTGATGCACCAAATCAGAAAACTGCGATCGATTTTCTGGTTACGCAAAAACAGTTGGGCATTAAAATATTGGCTTTAGGGGACATTAAGAAAGTAGGAAAGCAACTTTTTTACGAAGAAAATGGGCAACAAATCCAACTGAAAAGGATTTACAACCGCTTAATATTTGATGAAGTTGCAGAAAACACAGATGTTTTTAAAAGTAGTTTCGATCCTCGTGAGGAAGTGGATATTGAATGGGTAACGCATCCAAACTGGTTTTATAGAATAAGTAAATATACAATGCCATTTTTGAAAAGTGAGTTTGTGCCCGAAACGCGTTTCTTAAATGAGGTTGAAGAAATCCCAGTAGACTTAGAGAATTATGTGTTGAAACCATTATTTTCATTTGCGGGAATGGGTGTGATTATCGATGTATCAGTAGAAGACATCAGCAACATTCCTGATCCCGAAAATTGGATTTTACAAAGAAAGGTGACCTATGAACCAGCTGTTCAGTCGCCAACCGGAGGCGTTAAGGCAGAAATCAGAATGATGTACCTTTGGCCCGATGGTGGCGAGCCACAACTTTGCATCAACCTTGGCCGCTTAAGCAGGGGCAAAATGATCGGTGTACGTTACAACGCCGACTTCGATTGGGTTGGAGGAACGGTGGGCTTTATGGAGAAGTAAATTAATGCTAAGAAACGAAAGCTGGCGCAAGCGTCCCGCTTGTGCCTGTCCAATTGCTTGCACTTGAGTGCGTAGGCGAATTAATTCTATGCCCATTGCTTTATTAATTTAATACATGTCGTAGCGAGACGCTACCAATGCTATTAAGTTAAGCTTGTCAATTGTCATCCGATAGCTATCAAATCTGAGCATTTCGACTACGCTCAATACAGGCTCAGTCGAAGACCCTTTCTATAGGATAAAACGAAAAATATCTGTCCTTCGACTGAGCCTGTTTGAGCCTTTCGTCTAGAGTTTATCTTGAGCGTAGACGAAAGGTTCAAGATAAATTCCAGTCGAAATGCTCAGGATGACAATATTTTCTCGTTTTATCCTTCTTAACTTAATAGCATTGGAGACGCTACGACAGGGTAAGTCAATTTGGCCTGATTAGTGTAATTTTTTATCCTTCAATAGCAAAGATTTAAAATCGTAAATCTAAAATCGTAAATTTGATTTATGGATACTCAAACCATTTTAGTCTTTTTGCTTTTTGCCATCGCACTCGCGTATGTTGGCCGTTTAGTCTATAAATCTTTACAGGTGAAAAAAGATGGCTGTGGAGGCAACTGTAAATGCGGCGTCGATTTTTCGGATATCAAACCCAAAAGTTAATAATCCGCTTTATGATCGATCAGTTTAAGAACTACCTTAAAGAAAAAATACAAATTACTGATGAGCAGTTCGATAGCATTTCTGCGGGCTTAAAGATCAAAAAATTCGATAAGGGAGAAATTATCCAGTTTACCGGCGATTTAAGCAAACACGGTTTTTTCGTGTGCAAGGGGTTGTTAAGGGCCTATTCTGTTGACCAAAAAGGCAAGGAGCACATTTTGCAATTTGCCCCAGAAAATTGGTTAATCTCCGATCGCAACAACATGAATAATGAAGCATCGATATTTTTTATTGATGCAATTGAGGCTACAGAAGTGGTATTAATGCCCAACGATTTTATGGAGCAGGCCGCAATTCAGGTGCCATGTTTGCAACCTATGCATACCAGATTACTCAACAATTCGATCCGCTTTATGCAAAAAAGGATCAATATGCTGTTGAGCGCTACCGCCGAAGAAAGATACCTCGATTTTATTAAGCTCTATCCTAACCTTACGCTGCGTGTACCCCAATGGATGATTGCGTCTTATCTGGGCATCACACCCGAATCGCTAAGCAGAGTGCGAAAAGAACTCGCCAATAAGCATTTCAAGCCCAATTAAAGGACTCTGTTTTGAATGAATGAATTAGTGAATGCTGGCATGTGAAAAGCAAAGCAATCCAAATTACATGGCGGCTTTAAGTGATGTTGGCTTGATAGTCGGACTTATCTTCTTATCACCCCCTCATCAAATTACTCAGTCAGTCATTTAACATTCTCCCATTCAAACACTCTCGCACTCAATCATTCTCTCATTCAATCATTCCCCATTCAATAATTCGATCCTTAATTAATTAACATACATCAATTCTCAGCCGAAACCCTTGCTGTACTTTTGTGTTGTAAATATTAAACCTTAAAAAAACAAAAGATATGGCAAAGCAAACATGGACATTAGATCCAACCCACAGCGAATTACAGTTTAAAGTAAAACATTTAATGATTACCACCGTAACTGGTAGTTTAAAAGCCTTCTCTGCCGATTTGACTTCTGAAGGTGATGAATTTGAAAATGCTGAAATTAATTTCTCGGGCGATATCGATTCAATCGACACTGGAAACAAGGACCGCGATAACCACTTGAAAAGCGCTGATTTCTTCGATGCAGAAAAATTTGCACACATTGAGTTCAAATCTACTTCGGTTGAGAAAGACGGTGGCGACTATATTGTAAAAGGCAACCTGACCATTAAAGGAGAAACCAATCCAGTAAAATTAACTGCCGAATTTGGCGGTATAGCAACCGATCCGTGGGGAAACACCAAAGCGGGCTTTACGCTAAGCGGAAAAATCAACCGTTCTGATTTTGGCCTTAACTGGAATGCAGCGTTAGAAACTGGCGGCGTTATGGTAAGCGAAGAAGTTCGTTTGCTTGGAGAGTTACAGTTTGTAAAAAGCGTAGAAGCATAGCGCAAAGGGAATTTAAGCATGGAGTAATTACTCCATGCCCTATGCACCATGCCTCATTTTAATTTGAAGGTGATGGATATTAAAACAAAAGAAGTATCGGGCATTTTAAAGGCACCAGCCCCACACATGGTTGGCGACGGCTTTAGGGTGCACAACTTTTTTCCTGGTGGATATAAAATAGATATGAATCCGTTCTTTTTGATGGATTATGGATCTAAAATCGAATTTTCGGCAAGAAAGGAGCCGCGTGGTGTTGGCATTCATCCTCATCGCGGCTTTGAAACGGTAACCATCGCTTATCACGGGGCGGTTGCGCATCACGATAGCTCAGGGAATAGCGGGGTGATTTATCCCGGCGATGTACAATGGATGACAGCGGCCGGTGGTATTTTGCACAAAGAATACCATGAGGAAAATTACAGCTTAACAGGTGGCCCCTTCCAAATGATTCAACTTTGGGTTAACCTTCCTGCTAAAAACAAAATGGGAACGCCCAAATATCAGGCGATTAAGCAAATGGATATGGCGCATTTCGATTTGCCCGAAAACGGAGGAAAAATTGAAATTATTGCCGGCAACTACAATGGTATAGCCGGAAATGCACACACCTTTACGCCCATTCATTTATACAATGCCAGATTGAACAAGGGCGGACGTGCAACATTCAACTTTCCGCCAGGCTTTAATACCGGTTTTATGATTGTTGAAGGCTCAGTAAACATTAACGGCACAGAAAAAGCGGAAGTAAACAGTTTCGTTCACTTTAAAAATGATGGTGAGGAAGTTAAAATTGAAGCTTTGGCCGATAGCGTCGTTTTGATATTGAGCGGCGAGCCGATCAATGAACCGATTGTACAATACGGTCCGTTTTTGATGAATACCGAATCGGAAATTAGACAGGCTATTGACGATTACAATCAGGGCAGGTTCGGTTATTTGGAAGAATAACAGCGATCAAACTAAGCGTCATGTCGACCCTAGCGCTCCATAGGAACTCCTGTGGAGGAGAAATCTATTAAGATGAATGCCAAAGCGCTCTCCATTCCGCTGCAAATGAAAAGTCGTTACGGGTGCACTTCATCGAGATGACGGCCGGACCAAGCGTCATTTCGACCGTAGCAGAGAAATCTGTTAGCTAAGTATTGCTTGCTTTAAGTCGGCGCCAATCGGGTAGAAATATCTCAACCGATGAAAAATCGGTTTTCAACATGAAGCATTTATTAGCCAACGGATGATGCGTTATGCAAAAAGCCTATCCCTTTTCGATCAAACAAACGGCATAAGCAACAACACCCTCTTCTCTACCAACAAACCCCATTGTTTCGTTAGTGGTTGCCTTAATAGAAATGTCATCAACCGAAATATTGATTGCCTCGGCTATGTTTTTCTGCATTTGAGGGATATGCGGATTAATTTTTGGCGCTTCGAGGCAAAGCATGGCATCGATATTTCCAACCTGCCAGCCTTTGTCGGTAAGCAGCTTAACAGTCTCTTTGAGTAAAATGACACTACTGATTCCTCGCCACCGTTCGTCGGTGTTCTTAAAATGAAAACCAATATCTCTCAGGTTTGCCGCCCCCAAAAGCGCATCGCAAATGGCATGAAGCAATACATCAGCATCCGAATGGCCAAAAGCGCCTTTATGATGAGCTAGCGTAACGCCACCCACTACAAACGGATGATTATCTTTCAACTGGTGTACATCGAAGCCAAAGCCAACTTTAATTTTCATGATTGTTTATAATTAACTGTGGAATACATTAGGGACTATTACCTAAAGCTTTTTTTCTCGCCAAAGTTAAACAAAAGGCCGAAACGCAAGGTATTGGCAAGCGGACTTGTTTGTGTATTTGCCAATAAGTAGGAAAAATCTATATTAAAAACATTGTATTTCAAGCCCAGGCCCATGGTAAAATAGCGGCTATCGCCCTTCATTGGGTTCTGATAGTTATACCCTGCCCGAATGGCGAATTGCTGGTTATACCAATATTCAAGTCCGGTAGAAATGCCAACTTCCTTAAGTTCTTCGCTAAAGCCGCCGGGTGCGTCGCTAAATGACCCAAAAATACCCGCCGGAACGGAGCGATTTGGATCTTTTCCGCTCACAATCTGGTTGTTCGAATCGTAAATAGGCTGTGTAGGAACCAAGAGCTTGTTAAAATCGAGCGCAATAGTTAATGTGCTGAGTTCATCTACCGAAATGGTAGAAGCGCCACCAACCTTAAGATTTGTGGGCAAAAAGAAATTTTGGCCGCCATCGGCATAATTCATTTTGGTCCCGATATTCGAAATATTTGCTCCCGCAGAAATAATCGCTTCTTTACCAAACAGGTTGGTATTGGCTTTGTAGAGGCCAGATACATCTACAGCCACGGCGTTGCCTCCACGGATTTCTCCGGATGAGCCAAATTGCCCGGTTGCCAGGTTGGAGTAGATATAGCGCAAGGATGATCCTAACGAAAAGTTCTCTCCGAAATTTCGGGCAAAAGATACGTCGAAGGCAAATTCGTTCGGATTGGCAATGCCTAAATCCTGTTGATTAGCATCTGTTAATTGAATTGAACCTAAAGAAAAATAGCGGAGGGATGCACCAATTACGTTTCGCTCATCAAGCTTGTAAAACCCACTTAAAAAGGCCAGGTTTATATCAGGCACGAGGCTTTTTAACCAGGGACTGTAAGAAATTGAGAAGCCGTAGGGTTTATCAAGAAAGGCCAACTTTGAGGCGTTAATACTCGCCGAATTTACATCTCCGGCTACTGCCACTCCGGCATCGCCCATTGCTCCCGAACGTGCATCGGGCGTAATTAATAAAAAGGGAACCGCCGTTACAATATTATTAGCCTCGCTTCCGTTTGTTTGAGTACTGCCTATGGTGGCCTGGGCGTTTGTTTTACCAACTGCCAAAGTCAAAGAAAGTGCAGAGAAAGCAAGTTTACTGATGTACTTGAGATTCATCCTATAAAGGTCGTAATTTAAGATCTTCGGAAACAGTTATTAGTGGCGAATATCCTGTTAACGTAAATCCAAAAAATATATTTCACCAAAGTACGAATAATGTAATTACTTGCTAATTAAACCTACGTTTTTTTACATATTGGTGTATCAGAAAGCGAACAAAACTGGTACTACACTAACAAAAGGCATATTTACATGGCGTGTTAAGACAAGTTGAAAGCCCATAAAATTCGATCTGAAGAGGTTTTAGGCTTACAATTGTTTCAATTTGCCTCGGCCTTTGAGCTCGTGGTTGGGTTTGCTGATATCAGTGAAGGGGGGGCTGATCAGTTATGCTCACGAATTAGGATTGGCTCCATTCGTCTCCAGCTTACGCGATCAATCAACAGCTCTAACACTGTCTAAACTTGAAGCAACTATTTTTGATTACAACTACATGTATCTATCATATGCGTTGATATACCAGACAGATATTTTGTTTACAGCGCTTATTACTAATTGCTTAACTTAAAAGCGACCCAAAATTTAGAAAGACACAATACGATGTAAAATAATACGTTATGGGTTAAAATATATTCCGTATTTTATTGTCACAATATTTATATATTCATTTAAAATTGTTTAATTTTATCGATTGAATCGCCATTGTGCGATAATCGTCCTAGTAATATGAAAAAACTTATACTATATTCTTTAACATGTCTGTCGTTGGCAGTGTTGATTACTGGTTGTAGCTCTTCTAAAGGCAGAAACAGTTCGAGCAAGACAGGCATTCCGTATGCAGACAGAAAGAGTAGAAGCAACCAATCTGGCGCTTTTGCTGTTGCCACTCAATATAAACGAGCTCCGGGCCCCGGCCTTATTCCAATTGAAGGTGGTGTTTTAGTTGTTGGCGGTAGTGCTATCGAAGTTCCGGGTGTTGAGCCGAACATTTACAACTACAGAAGACAGGTTACCGTTCCTTCATTCTATATGGATGAAACCGAGGTATCGAACACGGATTGGCTCGAATACCTGCATTGGATCAGATACAACTTCCCTGAAGATCAGGAATTTTATTACAATGAACTTCCTGATACGTTGGTTTGGCGTAGTGCACTATCTTACAACGAGCCTTACGTAAACAACTATTTGCGCCACCCGGCTTATCGCGATTATCCTGTTGTGGGTGTATCGTGGGAGCAGGCATCACGCTACTGCGAATGGAGAACCTCCAGAGCAAACGAGTTTATTTTACGCGAAAAAGGTATACTAACTGATTACAGAACGCTTGCTGGCAACAGCAACGGCAGAAACAATAATGCCACTGCGGCTGCAGCACCGAGACCTGATAATCCGTTTAATACTGATGCTTACCTAAATGGCCAGTATAATGATGTGGGTAAAAATGCGCCTATCGACTACAATACAAGAGGTGGTGCAGCTACTACTACCGCTGGTGCAGCCGTTGCCGGAAATGGCAGAAATAGTCAGATCAGGAGAACAGCTACCTTGGAGGATGGTGTGATTATGCAGCCTTATCGCCTGCCAACTGAAGCCGAGTGGGAATATGCTGCTCTGGGATTGATTGGCAATACTGAATATGAAAACATTAATCAAAATAAAATTTACCCCTGGAATGGGTTAGGCGTAAGTTCTGCCAAGAAGAAAACAAGGGGGCTAATTCAGGCCAACTTTAAACGGGCGCCCGGAGATTATATGGGTGTGGGCGGTTCATTAAACGATAAAGGAGATTTGACCGTTCCGGTAATCCAGTATGCACCAAACGATTTTGGCTTATACAATATGGCTGGGAACGTGAACGAATGGGTTAACGACGTTTACAGAACGGGTACTTTTACCGATGCGGATGCATTTAATCCTTATCGCGGCAACTATTTTACCAATAAAAAACTGGAAGATGCACAGAGTGGCAAGATTGCTTTAGATAAATACGGCAACCCCATTAAAGTTGCCGCACACTCGGGCCGCAAGCAAACCTGGGCTGAGAAACAGGCGCATGCGAAAATGATGGATTCGATCTCGAGATCTACCGATCCGCAAAACCCGGTTGCTTCTACTACTTATCAGGCTGACCAAAGGGGTTATCGCGATAGACAAAATACGATCTTGAACGAAGAAGGGGTGACGTTGGTAAACGATAAATCGAGAGTGTATAAAGGTGGTTCATGGAACGATATGGCCTACTGGTTGAATCCTGCAACAAGACGCTTTATGCAACAAGACGAATCATCGGCCGAGGTGGGTTTCCGTTGTGCGATGACAATGCTTGGCGCTCCGGAGATTAGCACTGCAGGCAAAAGGAGTTTCAACACCCCCCCTGCAAAGCCGTACAGAGTTGGAAAAGGAAAATAAGGACAAATAGAAAACATTTAATATGAAAAGTCAAGCTTTAAAAGCTTGACTTTTTTTTTGACTATTTGAACTGGATCAATATCTGGTTCTTTTCTACTTTGTCTCCTTGGGCAATGAATACTTTTTTTACAATTCCATCTGCGGGCGATTTCAGGATGTTTTCCATTTTCATAGCTTCCAATACCAACAGGTTTTCTCCCTTTTTCACTTCCTCATTTTCTGCAACGGCCACACTCAATACGAGGCCAGGCATTGGTGCCTTGATCTCCGAAACCTTACTGCTGGCCAGATTATCTAAGCCCAACTGCTTTAATAGCTGATCGAATTGATCTTCGACAGTTAAATGATACAGGTTTCCATTCACTTTCAGCTTAACGGTTTTTTCATTGGTATTCAGCTCTGCAATTTCTACGTTGAACGATTTGTTGTTATACAAAACATGGGTTTCAACGTCGTTTATTTTTGCAAAATCGAGGGTAAGCGCAGAACCATTCACCAACAACTCTTTGCCTTTGGTCTCAATTTCGTATTGATAAGCATCGTTAACTTTTACTTTATACATATCATTGTGTTAATGCATACTGAACCAGATTTGCCCCCATTTTAAGGGCTTTCGTCCTTGTTTCCTGACTATCGCCAGGATAGGTGCCCAAATCCTCCCATCCGTTGCCTAAATCGCACTCATAAGTGTAATAACAAACAATTCTTCCTTTGTAAATTAAGGCAAAGCCTTGCGGCCGTTTGTTATCGTGCTCGTGAATTTTCGGTAAGCCATTTGGAAACTTAAATTTTTGATTATAAATAGCGTGATTTGCTGGTAATTCAACAAAGTTCAACTCAGGGAATACTTTCTTCATTTGCGGCCTGATAAATTTATCGAGGCCATAATTATCGTCTATATGGATAAAGCCGCCAGCGGTGAGGTACAAACGCAGGTTTTTTGCCTCCTGATCGCTAAACACCACATTGCCGTGCCCTGTCATGTAAACAAATGGGTAATTAAAAATCTCTTTTGAGCCAACCTCAACAATACTTTCTTCAGGGTAGAAATTGGTTTTCAGATTGGCGTTACAGTAAGCGATCAGGTTGGGCAATGCGGTTCTATCGGAATACCAATCGCCACCGCCGTTATATTTCAGCTTGGCAATGCGGTAGGTGGGCGGAAAAGAGCTAAAAGCAGAAAGCACAAAGCTGAAAGCCAAAAGACCAAAGCTTGAAGCAAGGAGCAGCAGAAAGCGAAAAGACCAAAGCTTAAAGTTTAAAGCTGGGGTGCGTAAACTTGACTGAGAATTAAAAACTGAAAACTTCAAGCTGACTTAACGGTTAAGGTAATTTATTTCAAAACAAACAGCGAGTGCCGCAGTTTCGGTGCGCAACCTGTTTTCACCTAAAGTTAAGGGTTTAAAGCCTTTATTCAAAGCCAAATCTACTTCATCGGAAGTAAAATCGCCTTCAGGACCTATTAGTATCAAATATTTTTGATGGGGCTGCACTAACTCAGAGATGTACCTTTTTTCACCCTGATTTATGCAGTGTGCTATTAGTTTTTCTCCTTCGAAGGGAAGTTTTAGGAATGCATCGTAGGAAACAGCTTCGTTAAGTTTGGGATGATAGGCCTTGATTGATTGCTTTACGGCCGATGTAATCACCTTATTTAGCCTATCTTCTTTAACAACTTTTCGCTCTGATCGGTCAGAAATGATCGGTGTAATTTCGTCGATGCCCAATTCTGTAGCTTTCTCCACGAACCATTCAATTCTATCGATATTTTTGGTTGGCGCAACGGCAATATGCAAATAATGGTTCCGCTTATTAAACTCTCGTTCAACATTTAAAACCGAAAGTCCAACTTTTTTGGGATTATCCGAAACGATCTCTGCGGTATAAAAGCCGCCACGGCCATCAACAAGGTTCACCACTGTACCAACAGGCAATCTTAAAACCCGTATACAATGTTTACTTTCTTCCTCATTCAGGGTGTAAGTATCTCCGGCAATATCTGGGGTGTAAAAAATGTGCATAATTGAACGGGATTTACAGAATTAGCCGGCAATGAGCAATGAATAAATCACCAAGTAACAATAATCAATTATCAAAAATAACTACTTGCCTAAAAAAGCATAACCATTTTAAAAAATCGCTTTTTTGCCGATATGCTGTTCTCTTGTTCGAATTTGATCTTGGTACTTTACTTTAGTGATTATCTACCTGCGCTTCTTTCGGAATTACGAGTTCTAATTTGATCGTCTCTATGTTTTGCTCTGTTTTCTTTAAAATGGTGAACAAATAACCATAAGACTCGTTGCTTTCACCTACCTCGGGAATGCGCCCGAAGACATGCGAAACCAAACCGCCCACAGTATCAAAATCCTCATCCTCCGGTAAATCGTGCGGTAAATGCTCATTAACATCATACACCGTAGCAAACGCATTTACGATAAATTCGTTGTCTGAAACCTTTTCTACCAACGGCTTTTCTTCATCGTATTCGTCCTGTATTTCACCAACCAGTTCTTCAACAATATCTTCTAAGGTTACCATCCCTGCGGTTCCACCAAACTCATCTAAAACGATGGCAATTTGAATGCGATTGCTTTGCAATTCACTCATCAAATCGTTAATTTTCTTGGTTTCCGTTACGAAGTATGGTTTTCGGATAATGTCGTTCAACGTCCAGTGATCGTTACCCGAAGCTACCAGCGGCAAAATATCTTTGGCGTGGATGATGCCGACAATTTTATCCATCACTTCATGGTAAACGGGCAAACGGGAATAGCCTTCTGCAATGATTTTATCAATAACTCCTTCTTTTGAAGATGTTAACTCAACACCCGAGATCTTGGTTCGTGGAACCATGATGTTCTTTACTACACGCTCGTTAAAATCGAAAACGTTTTTAATCAGTTCGTGCTCGTTATTATCGATGGCGCCGCTTTCCTTACCCTGATCGAGCAGGTATTGCAGTTCCTCGGTACTGTGAATGGAATCGTGCCCGCCAGAAGTGTTAATTCCAAATGGCTTTAATATTATCGCGGCCAAACTATTCAATAGCCAAATAGCAGGGCGCAGAACAACATAAAACACCTGTAATGGAATAGCTACAAACATGGTTGTTGCTACGGGTCGCTGAATAGCGAAAGACTTTGGAGCAAGCTCACCAAACACAATGTGCATAATAGTGATTAGCGAAAATGCAACAATAGTTGAAGCCGTGTGAATGGATGCATCGCTTAAGCCCCAATGCAGACTATCGAAAAGATTTTTGAAGATGGTATGCATAACGCCTTCACCCACCCAACCTAAGCCCAGTGATGCGAGCGTTATGCCTAATTGTGTTGCGGCTAAATAACCATCCAAATCATGAATGATAGTTTTGGCCATCTTGCCAACACGACTTCCTGTTTTAGCTTTAATTTCGATTTGCGATGCCCGAACCTTAACAATTGCAAATTCTGCCGCAACAAAAAATCCGTTTAACAATACTAAAAACAACGCGAAGAACAATCGCCAGCCTACATTACCGGTATCTGGATCTTCTAGAGCGACCAAAACCAGATTTTTCGGCAGAATTGAAGTTAGTTCAAAATTTAAAAATAAACAGTCCGTGGGTAAGTCCATTAAACCAATTCTCTAAATGTCGTATTGTAAAGTTCTATGCTTTCCTTAATTACCTTGTGCGCATAGCGAACACCCAATAAATGTTCGATTGTTACATTTTTATCTTCTAATGCCTTATAATCCTGAAAGAAACGAACAATTTCTTTCATTTGATGCGGTGGCAATTCTTCTAAATCGTTGATATAATTTACCGACATATCGTGCGCAGCTACAGCGATAATTTTATCGTCCTGTTCGCCGTTATCAACCATGTGCATTACGCCAACTACCTTCGCCTCGATCAATGTCATTGGATAAACATCTACCGAACAAAGCACTAAAATATCTAATGGATCTTTATCATCGCAATAGGTTTGCGGAATGAACCCGTAATTTGCCGGATACATCACAGATGAAAACAGGACCCTATCTAACTTGATTAATCCTGATTCTTTGTCTATTTCATATTTGGCTTTTGAGCCTTTTGGGATTTCAATAATTGCGTTTACAATTTCTGGAACGTTTTTACCAGGAGATACGCTATGCCATGCGTGAGTTTCGTCTTTTGCCATTTTTAATTTAAATCTGTCTTTTCCTCTTCGGGACTTTTCACTTTACTTTTTACAAAGGTAATCAATAATGGGATAGTTGTGATAAGTATAAAGCCAATAATAATATATAATAGATAATCGTTAATCTGCTGCTCGAATCTTTTGCCCAAAAAATACCCCAATAATGTTAAGGAACAGATCCACAGCACCCCTCCAACAACATTATAAAACGCAAATCGTTTGAAATCCAGTTTAACTACCCCAGCGAAGATTGGTGCAAAAGTTCTCACGATTGGAACAAATCTGCCCATAATTAACGCAAATGCACCTTGTTTGTTATAATATTCTTCGGCGGCTTTAAGGTACTTCTTTTTAAAGAAAAAACTGTCTTTACGGGTGTACAATAAGGGCCCTGTTCTGCGCCCAAACCAATAACCCGTAAAATTGCCCGATATAGCTGCAACGCACAGGCCAGCCAAAAGCACAGCTATGTTTACATCAAGCTTGCCTGTGGCAACAAACATGCCGGCCAAAAACAGTAAATAATCGCCTGGAAGAAAGAAGCCAAAGAAAAGGCCTGTTTCTGCATAGATAACGAATACAACGAGATAAAATCCGCCCTCCCTCAATAGTTTCTCGGGATCAATCAGCTGGTGCAGGTTACTCCAAAAATCGTGCATATTCAATTATTCGTAAAACTACAAATAATTATCAAACAACAAAGGTGTGTATAATTATAAATCATTATGGGTCAAGATACGTTTTTTAGACCGAATTAAATTGTTGTTTCCATAAATTATTGTAATGTCCATTAGTTGAAATCATCTCTTGATGGTGCCCTTCTTCTATTACTTTTCCTTTATCTAATACGATGATTTTATCTGCGTTTTTTATAGTGGTTAAGCGATGGGCTATAATGATGATAGTTTTCTGTTGTTTTTTCAGTAGCTCAATAGTACGCTGAACATATTGTTCAGATGCTGAGTCGAGCGACGAGGTTGCTTCATCCAAAACCAGAATCTCCGGGTTTCGGTACAATGCCCGGGCAATGGCAATACGTTGCTTTTGTCCACCTGATAATGTTGCGCCATTCTCTCCCAGGTACGTCTGAAAACCCTCGGGCAGTGCTTCTATAAAGTTTGTAATTCCCAGTTGGGTGCAGATGTCGATAATCCTTTGCATATCTGGCTCATAATCGCCCACGGCAATATTATCTATTACATTACCTGCAAACAGATCAATTTGCTGCGGCACAATACTTAGCAAATTTCTTAGTGACGAATTGTTCAAATATTTAATGGCGTATTTACCGATAAATATATTTCCCTTTTGAATTGGATAAATATTCTGTAACAGCGCCATTAAGGTAGATTTTCCGGATCCGCTTTCACCAACAATTGCCGTGAATGTGCCCGCCTTAATGTTCAGATTCAAATTTTCGAAAACGGTTACCCTTGTACCATATCTAAACGCCACATTTTCAAAACGTATATCTCCAATCAACTCTTTAGTGAGAGCAACGTTGGAAGCATCATTTTCTATTTCCAGATCCATTATTTCGAATAACCTGTCGGCGGCAATAACTGCATCTTGTATTACTTTGTTTGCGCCAATTAACGAGGCCGCTGGCCCTGTGAAATAGCCAATAAGCGTATAAAATGAGAATAATTCACCAGGCGTAATCTCATTATCTAAAACGTAACCCGCTCCCACCCACAGTAAGAGAATGGTTAACAGATGTGACACTACTTCGGAAGATGTACCCGAAAAAACACTATTGATGCCCGATTTGTACACTGTTCTGAGCAGCTGAATAAACCTTGCTTCGGTTTTGGTATTGGTAAATTCTTCCAGCCCGAAGCGCTTAATTGTACCTACAGCATTTAAACTTTCTACCAACTGACTTTCTAACTCGGCAGAATCCTCCATCAACATGCGCTGGATTTTTTTATTCAGTCTATTGGTAATGAAATAAATTAAGAGATATACCGGAATTACTGTGAGCATTAGCAAGGCCAGTTTCCAATAATAAGTAAACATGAGGCCGAAAGATAAAAACACGATAAATACGTTTACAACCAAACCGATGGAAACATCGTTTATAAAAGCTCTAATTTTTACAGCATCGTTTACTCTTGAGATGATCTCCCCAACCCGCATGGTATCAAAAAACTGCTGTGGCAATTTTAGCAAATGCTTGTAGTAACCTAAAATTAAGCGGGCGTCAATCTGTTGCCCTGTGCGCATGGTAAATATCGTTTTCGCAGTACCAATAAACAGCTGGAGCAGCACAATGCCAATCATCATTACGCTCATTAAATTGAGTAAATTTCTGTTACCATCTACCAATACATAATCGGTAATTTTCTGAACAAAAATAGAAGTAGAAAGCCCTAAAATGGTATAAATTAAGGCACCAAAAAGCGCTTGGATTACAATGCTTTTATGCGGTTGTATAAGCTGCCAAAAGCGAAAGCTATTGGCCACTTTTTCGTTTCCCTGGGTAAAGCTTTCACTGGGCAAAAGCAATACCAAAACACCAGTCCATTCTTCTGTAAACTCGGCTACGGTTTTTTGGTGCGTTTTACCATCGCCAGGATCCATCACCTCAATATATTTGTCGGTAACCTTATAAATTACAACATAGTGTTGCAATTGTTTTTTTACTACAATATGTGCAATGGCGGGCAACGGTATTTTATTTAAACTATCTAAGCCGCCACGAACTCCTTTGGCTTCGAAACCAAGTTTTGTGGCTGCTTCTATCAATCCCAATACATTTGTTCCTTTTTTATCGGTACCCGCAAATTGCCTGATGCGTGCAACAGGAAGCTTCAATTTATAATGGGCCGAGACCGATGCCAGGCATGCGGCACCACAATCGGTAATATCGCGTTGTTTTATAAGAGACATGGAGTGTTAAACATGAGATTTTAGATGTGAGATATCAGGTATGGACTACCAGCGGCTTAGACTCCGTTTGGGTTTAACCAATCATCAACATTATCGTATAGCAGTTGGTAAAAACTGCGTTTTGTAACCGTGAAACGAGCGGTAAAAGTCATCCCTTTTTTTACGTGCCCTTTGTAGCCATTTTTTAATTGTAGGTAATCCTGATCAAGCTTACATTTTACTTTAAAATAAGGCGTTTGGTTTTCGATGATGATATCATTGGCTATATCTAAAACAATGCCGCTCAATAAACCCCATTGATTGTAGTTGAAGGCGTCGATTTGAAATCGAACTTGTTGCCCTTTTTTAATTAAGCCAATATCGGCTGGTTTAACGTAGCAAAAAGCCAGCAGCAAACTATCAGGTGAAATTTCGCCCAATTTTTGATTGGCATACACAAAGGAGCCATTTTGTATGCCAGTTAAATTCTGTAACGAGCCATTTATAGGAGCTTTCAAAATATATTGTTTTACTTGATCGTTAATTTGAATATTTTGATTTTTTAAATCACGCAGCTCATTGCGGTATTGGTTGGCCTCTGTTTGCCATTGTGTTTTATATTTTTTTGTTACCATTTCATAATCTGAAAGGGCTTGTTTATAGTTAAAATGGTATTGCTCGAACTCTGCTTGTGTAACCACCTTTTTGTCGATTAAGGTTTTATAGCGTTGGTAAACTTTAAAAGCCTGTTCTTTTGCATTGGCTGCATTTTGTAAAGCCTCGGTATATTGTTGCCAGGCGGCCAGATACAAAGGGGTTTGCAAATTAGGGTTGTTCTTAAACTTCAAAAGCGTTAAGGCATCGTTTAGTTGTTGTTGTAATTGGCTTTGGTGGTTACCAATTAAGTTTTTTTGCTGATTCGCCAAGCTAGCGTCAATGGTTAGTAGTTGAGTTCCTTTCGTTACCTGTCGGTTATCAATCAGGTTAACCTCAGTGATCCTGCCGCTTGCCGGAGCCAAAAGTTCGGCTTTTTCGATGTTGCTTTGTATAGCGCCCGAACCTGTAACGCTAATTGCAGTGTATAAAAAAGGTAGCGCTGCTAAAGCAGCGAATATTGCAACAACCACAGTGACATAAATGATCTGGCTGCGAACGCGGGTTTGATGGAGGAAAATGAGGGATGTATTGTTGAATTCTGTTTCTGATATGATTGACATAGATTACATTACGATAAAAACATCGTGGAATGTTCTTTTCTGATACCAGTCTTGATGCCTACCATTTTGTGAAATCGTAAAAATTGTTATTTACGAATGCAAACAGGTTAGATAGCGCATGTAACAGCGTAACCAGAATAAGTTTGTTTAAATAATGTTGATGACGCAAAGCCATATAATAATAAGCAAATATGAGCCCTACTATCGTTGTGACCAAAACGTAGGCTATATTGTAGTAATGAGAAACACCAAATAACAGCGCAGAGGCAATAATGCAGAGCAATGGTGCCAATTTCACATTTAAAAGCGTTTCGATTACGAAATATTGAAAAATTAGCGTTTCTATAATCGGGGCAGCAATAACCGCAATAAGAAATTCCTCTTGTAAACTGCCAAATTTTAGACTAATAGAAGTTAAATCTGCATCAAAGTAGGTTGCGATAACAGCAGTAGAAAATTGAAAGATGAAATAAATCGAAAAAACAATCCAAAAGTAGGTGAGATTTTTGGCAGCTTGAATTTGTATTATACTAAATGACTTTACTTTTTGAGAAAAAAATCTTTTCAAAATATTTTGATTTGAAATATGTTTATTTGTAAACGCCAATCAGGTATCAATCATTTAAGTAGCGCTATTATTGTTTATTTGGCTACATACGCTACTCCTTATTAAACAGCCTATCAAAAACCATTACAAAAATTGAAAAAAATAAAATAACTAATATTTTCCAACCGGTGACAATATCTCTTACAAAACTAATATTTAACCTCGTATAGTTAAATAAGAGATACAACGCGAAGAAGCATGTGAAATTGGTTATGATTTCAGAAAAGATTTTTTTAGACATATTTAACAATATTGAAGAGTGGATAAATCCACTCTTCAGATTCATACCTAATTTTACTTATAAACATTCGCATTACCGTATGCAGGATTGCTCCTCAATGACTTGCCAATTTCGTAGGCATGCCGTGCAGCGTAACCAATCCCATAAGCTAGGTCTCCCCAGAAACCGCCACCGTCAATAATTTCTAACTCATGAGCCGATAGCTCTTCCAAATTGAATTCCTGTAAGTTCATATTTTTTTTTATTATGTTATTTAATTTATTAAGCATTCCAACCGTTTGAAAATCCTTTCTTGATCTCATCCCAATGATCAATTACTTCAGTAGCAAGATAACCCCATCCGAGCTTTCTAAGCCATCCGCCCCCATCAATTGTCTTCATTTCTCTCGCATCCAACTCTTGAACGCCAAAGTTTTCTAATTCTAAATTTTTCATTTTAGTTTGTTTTAAGTTAAACATTTGTTAATTCAAAAACTCCGGCCGGTTGTTTCTGCAATACAAGTGTGGTAAAAAATTTTATTAATTTTTCATTTTCGTGCTGAAAGCGTGTTTTTCGTGCTGAAAGTTTAAAAAACACCAAAGTCAGGGCATCGAATCGCTAATAGCGAGAGTTTTAACACTGGGCTCAAAACATTTTCCATAGTGCTTCACGTTGCCCAAACCTGTAACGCTAATTGTAGTGTATTAAAAAGGTAGCGCTGCCAAATCAGCGAGTATTGCAACAGCCACAGGCTTTTCATTCTTTTCCGCACTGTTACATGATAAAAGCATTGATATCAAGATAAGAATGAGTTTATTGATTATATGTGAAAGTTTGTGAGGTAGCATTCCCTTTTTCTTTTGTAGTATACTTGATAAATGGATTTTCATATTAATTAGTTTATGCTGATTACTATTGTTGATCCCTTATCTCTCCGTCGTTCTTCTTTTTATAGTTTCGATTTTCGAACCGATGGCCGAAAGGAAAGTTATATACAATTTGTACGGAAACACTCCGCTGATTGGTAAGTGCCCAACCAGAAGAAAACTGATTGCTAAAAAAACTTTTCGAGCGATTTTTCTCTAGTCCTAACGGATCGTTTAAGGACGAGCTGAGGCTCCACTTATCTTTCAATAACAACTGCCTTAAGGTCAGAGAGTGGGAGAAAAAAGGGCTGTATACGGTATATTCCAGATTCATTTTAGCTTGATAATAAAAATCTGCCTGTATCTGTGTTTTCTTGCTAAGGGTAATCTCGCTCGACGCACTCATTTCGAAAAGGTTTAATCCGTTTTTATAGTACCTAACATCATTGTCTTCATGGCGGGAATATGAATAGTTTGCGTTAACAGTGCAAGAGAAGAAAGATGAGATCTTAAAACCCTTATTGCCCGAAAATGCAAACTTATGTAGTTTATTCAAGTTGACAACCTGATTAACAAACGGGTCATCGGTTGGCAAATATGTAGAATTACCCGACGATTGCTCATAATATACTGTAAGCCCAATATCATTGTGACGTAATTGCGCTTCAAATTTATTTGAAAAAATAGGCTTGTAATTGATATTACCGGCTGTACTCGTCACAAAGCTACTTATATGGCTGGATGGATTTAGCTGATTTAGAAACGGTCTTCTAATTTTTTTGCTAAAACCAATGCTTGTTGTAAAATTATTAGAGAGATTCTTCTGAATCAAGAAATTAGGATAAACCTTAAAGTAGTCCTGATTTAATGTTTGCATAGAACCATTTTTGTCAAATGTGGAATGTGAGTTAAGTAATTCCCCCCTTATACCCGCTATTATGAGATACTTGCCTAATTTTGTTTTCCAACTGGAAAATATGCTACTTAGTTGCTCTTGGTAAACAAAATTTGATTTATCGGCACCAAAAAACTGTTCTGTACTATTGCTCAATGTATTAAACTTGAAGCCAAAGTCGGTAGACGTGGTTCTAGATTTGACAAGATCACTGATGATTAGCGAAGCATTTACGATGTCACTGGCACTATTATATTTATTTGATGATACAACTTGGTCTATACCATTTAATGGTTTGTTTAATTCATTGTTAACTTTATATGGGCTTACAGAATAGATGAAGTTTAAGTAGAGGGTGCTTTTCTTTTCTGTATTGAATATATAACGATAGTTGCCATTTAACTGAATAGTACTGCGCTTATTGTTGAACCTGTTCTCTATTACAACTACTGAGTCCAACATATTAGATGTGATATCAAAAAATCGGTAACTTTCAAAAGTATTTCTTGTCAAAGATGGCACAAACGATAAGTCTGTGCTTATACCAATGCTTGACCTAGAATTGATATCATAATCTAAGATAATGTTGGGGGCAAGGCTAAAACGAGAAGAGCGAAGATTAGTTATGGAAGTGTAACTCAACAGATCATATATTATTCTCTTGAATTCTGAATCCTCAAACGACTTTGCATTGTGCACCCGGAAGAGTATTGAAGTCCTAATTCCCCCCACATTAAAATTAAAATTTGCTGATGCCCCAGTAGAAAGAAAATCCACTCCTAAGGTTTGATTGTCCATAAAAAATGGCTGGGCTAGATTGACTCTTACAGTAGACGATCCTTTTTCCTTTTTTGTGATAATATCGATAACAGACGTTATATTAGAATCATATCGTGCCGAAGGTGTTTGTATTATTTCTATTTTCTCGATCTTGTCAGCGCTTAATGTTCGGAGCATTTCAATCTGTTGAGATTGACTCACCAATTCTCCCTTGCCGTCTATTAATAGAAGGACACCATCATTACCATTTAACTTTAGTTTTCCAGATACGAGAGCCACTCCTGGAAGTCGGGGAAGAAGTTGAACGATAGTCTTAGTCGAAGAAAACTGATCGAGTTTTGGTCTATAAATTAGCTTTTCGCCATCTTGAATTGTTTGCTGTTTATAAATTTTCACTTCCTGAAGTACAATTGCTTCCTTGCTAAGGAAGATTGTATCTTGATTTAATCCAGATTTGTAGGCAAGCACTTTTGAATAGTATTCTTTAAAGCCGAAGGGCGCAGTATATAACCTTAATTTCTGATTCATTGGTGAAGATACGACAAAGCTGCATTTTCCATTTTCATCAGAAAGCCTTAATTGCACAGCTTTTCCGGCTGAATCAATGAGTGAGATATTTGCAAATTTAATTGGCATATTGTCCTCTTTATTTATTAACCTAATGCTTAAATGAATGTTTTCCTGCCCGTACGCTGCTACTCTTAACAGACAGATTAAAATGAAAATAAATGATAAAACCTTTATTCGGCGATGAGGCATATTGCTTATATTAAACAGTCTTGACACCTAGGACTCGTCTGAATTTCTCAGAAATTTTGTTCGAAGATTTTTATATTTAAACGGCAGAAAGGTTTAAGCAGCCAAAAATTAATCACAAAGCTGGTGTTAAGAGTAATTCTGCGTCATTAAACTTGCCTACATTTTTTTGATAACGTTCATTACATTTCTGTACGCCAAAGGCTTTCTAATTCTAAACTTTTCATTTTGGTATTTTAAGTTTAATAACTGTTAATTCAAACACTCCGGCCGACTGTTTCTGCTGTACAATAGTTGTAAAAAATTTTATTAATTTTTCATTTTCGTGCTCAAAGCGTGTTTTTCGTGCTGAAAGTTTAAAAAACAGTAGTTTATTGGTTGAAAGTGTGTTATCTTTATTATACCTCTCACAGAGCTTTCCTAACATCCCTGGTGAAAAAATGTGAGTTAACAATAAACTAGGGAATATGATTTACACTTGTATCGTTATTGATGATGAGCCTCATTCGGTTCAACAGCTTACAGAGTATATTGATAAAATATCGATTTTAAAGTTGGAAAAAGTTTATACCGATTCGACAATCGCATTGAAAGAAATATTAGAAAGGGAAGACAAGGTCGATATCTTATTTACAGATATCGAAATGCCCAATGTTTCAGGGTTGGAACTGGCTAAAGCAGCTAGAGAAAAGTTCAATTTTTTGGTATTCGTAAGTGGCCACGATAACTACGCAGTAGCTGGTTATGGCTTGGATGTTAAAGAATTTCTATTAAAACCCTTCGACTTTAAAAAGTTCGAAAGCAAAACTTTATCAATGATTGATCGATCAGCCATTGAACCTGCTTTTATCTGCGTTAAAGCGAAAGAAAATAAAGCAATAACGAAAATCTATCTTGATGATATATTTTTTATCGAAGCTAAGAGAAATCACGTTCAGATTTCTATGAAAGAAACATCTATACTTGTGATTTCGAACATTTCTGAGATGGAGAAACAATTGCGAGACACGCATTCTTTTTTGAAAATCCATAAATCTATTATCGCTTCGAGAAAGTATATAGAAAGCTTTAAAGACGATTTTATCTACCTAAAAAATGGAAGAAAGCTGTCTGTTGGAAAAACCTATAAAAACGAAATTGCCACTTACTTTAGTTAAAGAAGTGGCAAATCATAATCTTAGCTTTCGTCTTTTAAATAAGGTTTAATAAGATAGCTGGGTAAACGCCCAAAATTAACGTAATTGCTACCGAAACCAATAAAACCACTTTGTATTGACCCGGCGTTGAAAGTTCTGTTTCTGCGCCGTCTTTAAACCAAACGGCTATAATTACCCTGAAATAGTAGTAAAAGCCAACCAAAGCGTTTAATATAGCAAACCCAACCAATAACGTGTGGTATTCGGCCATTACATTTAAAAACATTACATATTTACCTATAAAACCTGCGGTTAACGGAATACCTGCCAATGATAACATGGCTACAGTTAGCGCCAAAGCCACCAATGGGTTTTTCTTGCCTAAGCCATTGAAACTCTCAAAGCTGTCGCTCCCTGTTTTTTGTTTTACCAAAATAAGTACCGCAAAGGCGATGATAGAAGCGAAAGTATAAGCGGCGGCATAAACCAACACATTGTTTTGAGAATTTGCGCCGATTACCACCAACGAAAACAGCAAATAACCTGCATGCGAGATACTCGAATAAGCCAACATTCGCTTAAAGTTTTTTTGAAATAACGCGGTTACGTTACCGATAAACAAGGTTATGCAGACAATCGCGATCAGCGGTACAACCCAGAAATCGTGAAGCGGCTTTAAAGCATCGGCAAACAGTCTCAAAAAAGCAGCAAAACCAGCCGTTTTAACTACGGTACTCATAAAAGTGGTAATTAAAGTTGGCGAACCCTCATACACATCTGGAGTCCAGAAATGGAAAGGTGCGGCACCTACCTTAAAGCATAAGCCGATCATCATCAAGATTACGCCAGGGTAAAAAATCGGGGAAATTGCTGTGCTGTTATCTACCAGGTAAGCCTGAATCTTATCTAAATCGAACGAGCCTGTTGCGCCATAGATCAAGGTGATACCAAACAAAAGGAAGCCTGTTGAAAAAGCGCCCATTAAAAAGTATTTTAGCGATGCCTCATTAGATGCAAAATCTTTCTTTCGAATCCCTGCGAGGATATATAAACTCACAGACATAATCTCGAGCCCAACAAATAACATCGCCATGTTTTTGTATGATACCATCATAATCATACCGGCAAGGGCGAAGAGAATGAGGGTATGGTACTCGGCGACATTATCACTTTTTGAACTGAAATAATTTTGAGTAAGCAAGAAAATGAGAAGCGTTCCAACAATACAAACACCGGAGAAAGCAAGGGCAAAATTATCGGTCTGCATCATTCCAAAATGAACAGCATTACCGTTCCAGGCAGCAATAGTAAAGCCCAACGCGGTAAGTAAACCAACAACGGTAAGCGGCAATAAGGCTTTTTTGGCTTTAAACAAACCTGCGTAAAGTACAATAAAAGCTGTTATACTAATGGTTATTATAATATTCATTGCTTATTTTACTGATGTTAATTTTTGACTTACCTGTTCTAATAAATGTTGCACAGATGCCTCTGTTAAATTCAATATTGGTTTGGGGTATACACCCAAAATAATAATCAAGGCGCAGATGATATAAAGAACCAGTTTCTCCGTTCCCTGAATATCTGTGAAAGTAATGGTTAATGAATTGGCTTGGCCGAGCATTACATTTTGGTACATGCGCAACATGTAAACGGCTCCGAAAATAATGGTTAAGCCCGCGATTGCAGCCGCCCATGCGCTGTAGTTATAAACCCCCATTAACAATAGAAATTCGCCGATGAAACCGTTGGTTGCCGGTAGCGCTACGGTACCTAAAACGATAATTAGAAAAGTAATCGCTAATTGAGGTGCAACTTTGGCAATTCCGCCCAGTTCGGAAATCTTATTGGTTTTTACGCGTGAAAAGATAATATCTAAAACGAAGAACAAGCCTACTACATTAATACCGTGGCTTAGCATTTGTACCATCGCTCCTTGCATGCCCGGAGTGCCGGCAGTACCCAGGTTATATGATGCAAAGATACCAGCGGCAATCAGTCCAACGTGGGCAATTGATGAATAAGCGACTAAACGCTTTGCATCTTTCTGGGTAAAGGCGATTATTGATGCATATACAATGCCAATGATAGAAAGTACCAAAGCCAAACACGACCAATCTTGAACGCCTGTTGGTACCACTGGTAATAACCATCTGATTACGCCATAAATACCCATTTTCAACATAATACCTGATAACAACATCGTTCCCTGCGTAGGAGCGGCTGTATAAGTATCAGGTTGCCAGGTGTGGAAAGGAAAAATCGGCATCTTGATGGCAAAAGCAATAAAGAATGCCCAAAAAACCCATCCTTGCTGTGCGCTATCTAAGTTTAAAGCATAAAACGCCTGAATATCGAAGTTGTTGGCGGGGTTTTGTAGGTACAGATAAATAATCCCCATCAACATAAATAATGAACCTGCAATCGTATAAACGAAAAACTTCATATTGATGCGAATCCTGTCTTTTCCGCCCCAAAATGCGCAGATAAAATAAATTGGAATCAGCGCAGCTTCCCATCCAATATAGAATAAGAAAGCATCTAAAGCAGTAAAAACCAACAATAGCCCGCTTTGCATAAACAGAATTAATGCATAGAAAGCCGCAGGGTTTTTATATTGGTGTTTATAGCTCGAGAGGATAACAATTGGCACCAACAAATTGGTTAGCAACACTACGAGCATGCTAATACCGTCGATACCTGCATGAAAACGGATGCCTAAATCTGCAATCCAGGGCAAGTTTGCCTCAAACTGTGTACTTGCATCGGGGATGAAGTTACAGGCCATAAACAAGGCCAAGCCTAAAGAAGCAACCGAAATTACAGTTGAGATTACCTTGGCCGATTTACCCGCGAACGCCGTAATGATGGCACCTGCAAGCGGAAGAAATATAAGTAGTAAAAGTTGTTCCATTATTTATTTTTGAACCCTTTTTATATGTAATAAAATGTATAAGCAAGCAATGCGATGATACCAGCTACCATCATAAATATGTAGAAACCAACATTTCCACTTTGTAATAAACGAACACCCTTACTTGCCTCGTTTGTACTCCATCCTAATCCATTCACAATTCCGTCGATAAACTTCGTGTCGATAATTTTGTAGAAAAATCTTGAAAAAGCATCTAATGGTTTGGTGATAATGAAGTCGTAAATCTCGTCTAAATAGAATTTGTTATACGATAATTTTGCAAGTGCCGAACGTGGTGCTTCATCGGCCACGGGAACACGAGCGCCTTTTACATATCGGGCGTAAGCGTAAAGCAAAGCTACAATGGCCGCCAATATTGAAACGCCCATTAAGGTAAATTCAGTTGAGTGATCTAAATTTAACTCGTGTTGTGCAACACCTGCACCAGTTAGCCAGTGCGCCAACCATTCGTTGCCACCGAAAACGTGCGGCCAGTTAATTGCTCCGCCAATGGCAGCTAAAATTGCCAATATAACTAATGGAATAGTCATCGCTTTAGGCGATTCATGCACATGGCTTTCTTCGTGATGAGTTCCCCTGTATTTCCCTGAGAAAGTAAGGAACATCATTCTGAACATATAAAAAGAGGTAAGGAAAGCGGTTAAAACACCTATTCCCCAAAGTATTGGGCTGTATTGGTACGAATTTGCCAGAATCTCATCTTTAGAGAAAAACCCTGAAAATGGTGGTAAGCCTGCAATGGCAATCGTACCGATCATCATGGTTAAGAAAGTTATAGGGAGTTTCTTTCTCAATCCACCCATGTGGCGCATATCTTGCTCGTGATGCATGGCATGGATAACGGAACCAGCGCCCAAGAATAATAATGCCTTAAAGAATGCATGCGTTAATACGTGAAAGAATGAACCGGTATAAGCGCCAACGCCCAAGCCTAAAAACATATATCCCAATTGAGATACGGTGGAGTAGGCCAATACTTTTTTAATATCGGTTTGGGTTAAGGCAATAATTGCAGCCACAAGTGCGGTAGCAATTCCGATAATTGCAATAATATGTTGGGTAAGTGGTGCCAAATCGAACAACACGCTCGAACGGGCAATCATGTAAATACCCGCCGTAACCATCGTTGCTGCGTGAATTAAAGCAGAAACTGGCGTTGGTCCGGCCATTGCATCGGGCAACCAGGTGAATAAGGGCAATTGCGCCGATTTACCGCAGGCACCAACAAATAATAAAATGGTAATCCAAAACAAGGTGTTGTTTCCTGGCAACATATTGGCCGCCTGAGGGAAGATTTTCGAAAATTCTAAACTTCCAAAGAAATTGAACATTAAGAAAACACCCAGCAAGAAGCCTAAATCGCCAATTCGATTCATTACGAAAGCTTTTTTGGCTGCCGATGCATAAGCGCTGTTGGTGTACCAGAAACCGATTAACAGGTACGAGCATAACCCTACGCCCTCCCAGCCGATAAACATTACGATGTAGTTTGAGCCCAGCACCAACAAGAGCATGAAGAACACAAACAGGTTAAGGTAAGAGAAAAATTTACCAAAACCTTCATCATCGTGCATGTAGCTGGTAGAATATAAATGAATGAGGAAACCGATTCCAGTGATGATCAATAACATGATCGAACTTAAGGGATCAACCAAAAACGAAAGTGGAATGTGCAAGGTGCCTGCGCTGATCCAATCGAATAAAAATACTTCGTGAGATTTTTGTGTATCGCCTTGTAGACTAAAGAAGATAACTACGCTGATGATGAACGAGGCTAGGATCACACCGCTTCCAATGATACCAATAAGTCCTTTAGATAAAGATTTTCTGCCCAGTCCGTTGATTACAAATCCCAGGAAGGGAAGTAATGGAACCAGCCAAATCAATTGTTCTATTTTCATTTATTAAATGTATTTACCAGTTAAGGTATTTTTAAACTGTTTACTTTTTAAAAGAAGTCAAGTTTAAAAACTTGCCTTCTTTGCTGTTAGGACGTCAATCAAGTCCTTTTTCCTCCTTGTCAGGCTGAGGGTGACAGTCGACGCTGCGGCTTTCGAAGCTAACTTAAACTCCCTTTACCACTTAAGGCGATTTAAAACATTAATATCTATCGATTTCGTATTTCGGTAAACCATTACAATGATGGCCAAACCCACTGCAACCTCTGCAGCGGCCAATGCCATAATAAAGAATACGAAAACCTGCCCGGATGGATCGTTGCTGTGAACCGAAAAAGCGGTTAATAACAGATTCACCGCGTTTAACATCAACTCAACGGACATAAAAATTACGATTGCATTTCTGCGGGTCAATACCCCAATTACACCAATTGTGAAAATAATTGCACATAAATAGATGTAATGATTTAGCGGAACGCCTGCCATTTGTGTAGTTAAATTTTCCATTATGCTTCTACCTCATCTCTTTTAGATAACAAAACTGCTCCAACCATTGCCGCCAACAGTAATAGAGATGATAATTCGAATGGCAATAAAAATGGCCCAAAAAGCTCTTTGCCCAGATTTTCTACTAAACCCAGCCCCGGATCTTTCAAAATCAAAGGACTTGTGATTGTTGCTGCCTTAAATGAGCCGACCAAGGTAACCACTAAACAACATCCTGCAATAACACCGACAATTTTAATCAATGGCGACTTAACAGGCTCGGTTTCCTTGTTTAGGTTGAGGAGCATCAGTACGAATAAAAATAACACCATAATGGCACCCATGTAAACGATGAAATTTACAACGGCCAAAAATTGGGCATTCAACAACACATAATGTACGGTGAATGTGAAAAACGTGAGGATTAAGTACAATACGCTATGAATAGGATTTTTTGCAAAAATCACCATCAGCGAAAAGATGATACTTAATGTGGCTACGAAATAGAATACTTGTGTACTCATTAATTTGTTGTTTGTTTATACTCCTCGTCATTGCGAGGCACGAAGCAATCTTCTTTATTATACCGTCTGTTGCATTAGGATTGCTTCGTTCCTCGCAATGACGCACTGTGTAAAATTATTTTTTCATCTCCAACGGAGCCTCTACCAATTTATCTTTTCCGTAAATAAAATCCTTACGCAAATAATCAGCTGGTACAATTGGTCCATCTAAATAAATGGCCTCTTTTGGGCAAGCCTCCTCACATAAACCGCAAAAAATGCAACGAAGCATGTTTATTTCGTAAGTTGCGGCGTATTTCTCTTCGCGGTATAAGTGTTTTTCTTCAGGTTTACGTTCTGCTGCAATCATGGTAATTGCCTCAGCAGGGCACGATAGCGCACACAAACCGCAGGCTGTGCAACGCTCTTTCCCGTTCTCATCACGTTTCAAAGAGTGCATTCCCCTGAAGTTGGTAGAAAACTCTCGCTCTACCTCTGGATATCTTACTGTAGCCTCTTTTTTGAATAAGTGGCTGATGGTAATGCCCATGCCCTTTGCAATTGCAGGCAGGTACATACGCTCCATAAAGCTCAACGGCTTTTGCTCCAGTACTTTTTTCTTGTTACTTAATGATTCCATAATTAAAACTTCTCTATAATCGCGATCACAACTCCAGTTATTATAATGTTGGCAATGGCCAAAGGTATCAAACCTTTCCAACCTAAATTCATCAATTGATCGTAACGGAAACGAGGGATTGTCCAACGTACCCACATGAAAAAGAAGATGAAGAAAAAGATCTTTGCAAATAAAATAGCGGTTCCGAACAATGGTGCCCAGGTTGGACCTAACAAAGTAGCCATATAATCCATCCCCGGATAATTGTAACCACCGAAATATAAGGTTGCCATTACTGCCGATGAAACAAACATGTTGATGTATTCAGCAAACAGGTAAAACCCTAATTTCATGGATGAATATTCTGTGTGATAACCACCGATAAGCTCCGTTTCGCATTCAGGCAAATCGAATGGTGCACGGTTGGTTTCTGCAAAAGAACAAACCAAAAAGATCAAAAATCCTAATGGTTGATACAATACATTCCAGTGCCAGCCATGTTGTTGCTCTACAATTGTTTTTAAGCTTAAGGTGTTCGTCATTAAAAGCAAAGCGATGATGGATAATCCCATTGCAATTTCATAACTGATATTTTGCGATGCAGCACGAATAGCACTCAATAACGAATACTTATTGTTTGATGCCCAACCGCCGATCATTACACCATAAACGCCCAAAGAAACGACACCGAAGATGTACAAAACGCCCACATTGATATCGGCTACCTGAAGTGGAACAATTTTACCGCCGATTTCCATTGGGCTTCCCCATGGAATAACCGCCGTACCAATACAGGCACAAAGCAAGGCTAAGCCTGGACCCACGATGAATAACCATCTGTTTGATGTAGTGGGAATGATTTCCTCCTTCATAAACATTTTTACACCATCGGCCAATGGCTGCAAAATACCAAATGGCCCGGCTCTATCAGGGCCTAAACGATCTTGAAGATAGGCTGCAACCTTGCGCTCGGCATAAGTAGAGTACATGGCAATTACCAGGCTGATACCGAAGATTACCGCTACCAGAATAAATTTTTCTATGATAAAACCTGTTTCCATTAGTACTTAACTGTTTTATGTAGTTCAATTTCGTTCGCAGCTTGTAAAGCCTCATTAGGCTGAATAACATGCAAAGGTTTTAATGTTTCGTAGTGGTTTGATGCAATTACCGAAGTATCATCAATATGGGTTGGGTGCTCGATTACCCAATCAGACGTTGCCTTCTTATCGAAGCGGCAGGTGTTGCATATAAAGCTTTCTACTTCACCAAACTGATCTTTACGGGCCGTAACACGCAAAACATCTTCACCTTTATACCAAAGTGTTACCTTTCCGGTACATTTTTCGTGGTCGCAGTCGCGGTGTGCATCAACTGGTTTGGTAAACCACACACGGTTCTTAAACCTGAACGTTCTATCGGTTAAAGCGCCAACCGGGCAAACATCGATCACGTTTCCTGAGAAATCGTTATCAACGGCTTGTTGAATATAAGTAGAAATTTCGGAGTGATCGCCACGGTTTAAAATACCATGAACCCGCTTGTTCGTAATTTGATCGGCAGTAAAAACGCAACGATAGCACAGAATACAACGGTTCATGTGCAACTGAATTTTATCGCCAATATCAATACGATCGAAAGTACGACGCTCAAATTCATAGCGTGTTTTTTGCAAACCGTGCTCGTAACCCAAATTTTGTAAATCACATTCTCCAGCCTGATCGCAAACAGGACAATCTAACGGGTGATTGATCAATAAAATCTCTACCACACCCGCACGTGCCTCTAGAACCTCTGGCGAGGTAATATTGAGCACTTCCATACCATCCATTACGGTTGTACGGCAAGATGCAACCAATTTTGGCATTGGGCGAGGGTCTTTCTCTGAACCTTTGGTTACCTTAACAATGCAGGTACGGCATTTACCACCACTGCCCTCTAACTTAGAATAATAGCACATGGCAGGCGGAACGATATCACCCCCGATTTGCCGTGCGGCATTAAGGATGGTTGTTCCGTTGTCAACCTCTACTGTTATTCCATCTATCGTAACCTTAACTTTTTCACTCATGGTTATTGATAATCTTTATTTTTTGGCTTCATTCCGTCATTGCGAGGTACGAAGCAATCTTTCTTGTTTATACACGTTGCTTAGGATTGGTTCATTCCTTGCAATGATGATTAGCAGCTTAAGGGCGCAGAATGCGACCTTAGAATTATTTCTCTTCTACTACCGGTGCTTTCTCTATTGGCACTGCATAATTGGCGATACCGTAATTTTGTGTCTGACTCTTAACTGGTTCTTTAATGTGCCATTCAAATTCATCTCTAAAATGACGAATTGCACTCGCTACCGGCCAGGCCGCTGCATCGCCCAATGGGCAAATGGTATTACCTTCAATCTTGCGCTGAACGTCCCATAACAAATCCACATCTTCCATCGAACCATGTCCGTGTTCAATTTTATGCAGGATTTTTTCCATCCATCCGGTACCTTCACGGCATGGAGAACATTGTCCGCAACTTTCGTGATGATAAAAACGGGAGAAATTCCAGGTGTTGCGTACAATACACTGATCCTCGTCAAAAGCGATAAAGCCTCCTGAACCTAACATCGTTCCGGTTGCGAAGCCGCCTTCTGATAGCGATTCGTAACTCATTAAGCGAGGTTCGCCGTTTGCTAATTTCAATGTTAAGTTGGCAGGTAAAACCGGAACTGACGAACCGCCCGCAACCGTTGCTTTTAAGCGTTTGCCATTGGCAATACCGCCGCAATATTCGTCCGAGTAGATAAATTCCTCAACTGGTAATCCTAATTCGATTTCGTAAACACCTGGTTTAACCAAGTTTCCAGATGCAGATATTAATTTTGTACCTGTACTTCTACCGATACCTATTTTGGCGTATTCCTCGCCACCGTCGTTAATAATCGGCACCACTGCGGCAATCGATTCAACGTTGTTTACTACAGTTGGGCAGCCATATAAACCTGCAATTGCCGGAAATGGCGGCTTGATCCGCGGATTACCTCTTTTGCCTTCAAGTGATTCTAACAAAGCAGTTTCTTCACCACAAATGTAAGCACCACCACCAGGCTGAACATATAATTCTAAATCGTAACCCGTTCCCAAAATGTTTTTACCCAACCAACCCGCTGCTTTTGCCTCAGCAATTGCTCTTTCGAGGATTCGGATTTGCGGCATCATTTCTCCACGAACGTAGATGTATGAAACCTTTGCACCAAGGGCAAAACTAGAAACGATCATTCCCTCAATTAAAGCATGAGGAATGTAAGTCATTAAATAACGGTCTTTAAAAGTGCCCGGTTCAGACTCATCGGCGTTGCAAACCAAATAACGTGCAACACCTTCTGGCTTGGCCAAAAAGCTCCACTTCATTCCCGTTGGGAAACCCGCACCTCCGCGACCGCGTAAGCCCGATTTCTTAACTTCTTCAACAATCTCTTCAGGTGTTAAAGTTTTAAGGGCTTTTTCTACGGCACGATACCCACCTTTTTGGCGATAGACCTCAAGTGTATTGATGCCTGGTACGTTTATATGCTCAAGTAACAGTTTTCGAGACATTTTTATTAGTCTATAGTCTGTAGTTCTTAGTCCGAAGTCCATAGCCAATCGACTAAAGACTTAAGACTTTCGACTTAGGACTTATTTTTCAAATCTTCAATCAGTTTATCTACACTTTCGGTAGTTAGGTTTTCGTAAAAGGTATATTCGGGGCTAATTTGCAACACCGGACCATACCCACAGGCGGCCAAACATTCAACTCCTCTAAAGCTAAACAAGCCATCGGCAGTAACTTCACCTTCTTTAACACCTAACTTATTTTCTAAGTGGTCTAATATTTTCTCTGCACCAACCAGGCAGCACGGGCCAGTACGGCAAACCTCTAAGGCATATTTACCTTGTGGTTTTAAGAAGTACATGGTATAAAATGTGGCTACCTCATAAACTTCTATTGGCTGAATATTTAGATACGCGGCAACCTGATCCATCGCAGATGTTGGAACCCAAAGATATTCTGCTTGCACCAGGTGCAACAATGGCAATAATGCCGATTTCTGTTTACCTTCAGGATAACGGCTTTTAACTTCGTCAAACTTGGCCAGCAATTCCGCCGATAACGTTACAGGTGTTTGTTCTTCTACTTTAAGCATCTAATTCTCCTGCAATAATATTCATACTACTCATGTTTATAATGGCGTCAGACAGTAACATGCCTTCGCTCATTGGTGCAAACATCTGGTAATTTATAAAACTTGGTCTGCGGAAATGCAGGCGGTAAGGTGTACGACCTCCATCATTAATGAGATAGAAACCCAGTTCACCGTTTCCACCCTCTACAGCGTGATAAACTTCTGCTTTTGGTGCATCAATTTCGCCCATCACAATTTTGAAGTGATAGATCAATGCTTCCATATTGTTATAAACCTCTTGTTTTGGAGGAAGATAAAATTCGGGTACATCGGCATGGAAAATACCTTTTGGTTCGGTTTTTAGCTTTACAAGTGCCTGTTCAATAATGCGGACACTTTGCCACATTTCTTCATTGCGCACCAGATATCTATCGTAAATATCGCCGCTGGTACCAACTGGAACATCAAAATCGAAATCCTGGTATGAGGAGTACGGATCGCTTACACGAACATCGTAATCTACGCCAGTTGCGCGTAAAAGCGGACCAGTCCAGCTGTATTCTAAAGCAGTTTCCTTTGTTACCTCTGCCACCCCTGCCGTTCTATCGATAAAGATACGGTTACGGGTTAACAGATTTTCGAACTCTTTTAAAGCCACAGGAAACTCTTTTAAAAACTTATTAATTTTTGTAAAGGCCACTTCATTGAAATCTCTTTCAAAGCCGCCAATTCTCCCAATGTTAGTAGTTAACCTTGCTCCGCAAACCTCTTCAAAAATCTCGTAAATATGCTCACGAAACTGGAAAAGGTAAAGGAAGGTTGTTGTGGCGCCAGTATCCTGACCGATAATCGTATTACAAATGATGTGATCGGCGATACGGGAAAGCTCCATGATAATAACGCGAAGATAATCTACACGTTTAGGCATTTGGATATTCAACAGCTTTTCAACCGTCATGTGCCAGCCCATGTTATTAATAGGCGAGGAGCAATAGTTTAAACGATCGGTAAGCGGAGTAATTTGATAGAACGGGCGGTGCTCGGCAATCTTTTCGAAAGCCCGGTGAATATACCCAATAGTAGAGACACCGCTTACAATGCGCTCGCCATCTAACTGAAGCACGTTTTGAAAAACGCCGTGGGTTGCAGGGTGGGTTGGGCCTAAGTTTAGGGTTACAAGCTCACTTTGCGGGTCGTTATCTGTAAATACCGGATGGTTATGATTCATAATTTACCTTCCAAAAAATTCGTCTTTTTTATCTACTCGGTTCGGATCTTCCAATGGATATTGTTTCAACATGGGGTGAACACCTAAATCATCCATATTCAAGATCCGGCGAAGATCTGGGTGACCTTCAAATTGAACACCGAACAGGTCGTAAGTTTCACGCTCCATCCAGTTTGCACCTTTCCAAACGCTAGTCGCCGTTGGGATGGTTGGATTTTGCTCGGAAATAAAAACCTTTATTCTAACCCTCACTTTTTCTACCATGTTGTGCAGGTGGTACACAACGGCAATACCGTGGTCTTTACCTGGGTAATGAACAGCAGTAATATCGGTAAGGAAATTGAACTTTAACTCTTCTTTAAGATGCGACAGTACGTTTATGATCACATCTTTGTAGGTTACGAAACTTAAGAGGCCGTAAGGCTCAGAAACAGCGGTGATCTTTTCGCCGAATTTCTCGGTTAATTGAAGGTGAATGTTGTTATTTAACGTCGTTTCTTCCATTTATTTAATGCCGTA
The DNA here is from genome assembly GCF_015679185.1 of Pedobacter endophyticus. Taxonomy (NCBI): domain Bacteria; kingdom Pseudomonadati; phylum Bacteroidota; class Sphingobacteriia; order Sphingobacteriales; family Sphingobacteriaceae; genus Pedobacter; species Pedobacter endophyticus. The sequence goes on along the minus strand of NZ_CP064939.1, from coordinate 3,434,262 downwards.
TTGACCTAAAAGTTCTTTGTAATAATCGGAGTTCCTTCTTCTGCCAGATTCGTTCTTCACTAAATCCTGAATGCGCTGGAAGCCGTCGAGTATTGCCTCTGGCCTTGGCGGGCAGCCCGGAACGTAAACATCAACCGGAATTACCTCATCAATACCTTGCAATACAGAATAGGTATCAAAAATACCTCCGCTGCTTGCACAAGCGCCAACAGCCATCACCCAACGCGGCTCGGCCATTTGGATATAAACTTGTTTTAATACCGGAGCCATCTTTTTCGCGATGGTGCCCATCACCATTAAAACATCGGCCTGACGAGGAGAAAAACTCAAACGCTCTGCACCAAACCGACCTAAATCGTAGTGAGAACCCATGGTTGCCATAAACTCGATACCGCAACAAGAGGTTGCAAAAGGCAACGGCCATAACGAATTTGAACGTGCCAAACCAATCACTTTATCTAAAGAAGTGGCAAAATAGCCAGGTCCTTCGGTTCCTGGAGGCGCATCTACTATATTTATTTCACTCATGTTTATAAACAAAAAATGCTCATCCTTTTGCAGAATGAGCAACAAATTTACAATATTTTAAAGGCAATTAAACTAGCGGAACCTGATTTAGAACCTTTCTAAATAAAATGAAGATTACGTTCTTAATTAGCAATTATCAGTTCTCAACTACCATTTTTTAGTTTGAATAGTCATCGGATGAATATTGGCAAATTTCAGGTATTCATCCGATGACTTTATATTGCCAACTGCCAGAAAACTGTGCCAAAAGCATCCCTTTGGGACAAACTGATCAGTTCCAGTCTAATACTTTCTTTTTGATTACATAAACGAAACCGAGTAGCAACGTTCCCATGAAGATGAACATTTCGATCATTCCATCCATTTTTAAGGCCCTGAAATTAACTGCCCAGGGGTACATAAAAATTACTTCAATATCGAATAGTACAAACAAAATAGCAACTACGAAATATTTGATCGAAAACGGTTGACGTGCGTTACCGATCGACTTAACCCCTGCTTCAAAAGTTTCAAGCTTGTCGCTCGTTTTACGTTTTGGACCTAAAAAGTGTGTTGCAACCAATGTAGTGACAACGAAACCCAAGGCTACGATTACTTGAAAAATAATTGGTAAAAAATCTACTGAGGTACTTTGCGCTTGCATAATGTTTATTTTCTGATGCAAAAGTAAAAGAAAAAGGCAGAGTAACCAAACTCTGCCTTTTCAAATTATGTTCGATATTAAGAATTGACTGATTATTTGCCTTTAGCAGATTGCAATTCTTTAAGTTTTGCTGGCGCATACGAATCGTTAGGATCCAAGGCTACAGCTTTAGTTAAAAAGTCAATTGCTTTCGCTTTGTCTTTGTCTGCATACCAAGCGCCCAACAATCTGTACGATTCAACTAAGTTATCTTTAGATGATGCTTCATCTTCTGGCTTAATCAAAGTAATGTACTTTTCGTAAAATGGAATCATTAAACCTTTTGTAGCGGTTCCATTTTGAGCCTGATCGATATAGTCATTAATCCTCGCTCTTAAAAAATACCCCATTGCGTAATCAGGCACAACTTTGTTCAGTTTCTCCAGGTTTTGATCTGCCTCGGTTAATAACGGCAAGTCAAAAGGCTTTTTGTCGCGTTTATCGTAGTATGTTTTACGGAAGGCTGCCTGACCCAAATAATAGTAACTAGTATAAACGTTTTTACCGTTCGGGTTATACTGAATAGCTAATTTGTACGTGTTGATCGCATCGGTGTATTTTTTACTTTTATACATTTCCAACGCCAGTGCACTTAAAAATTCCGCATTGTTCGTGTCAATCTTAGCTGCTTTAACAAGATTAGCAATTGCCGCTGTAGTATCTTTACCTGCTTTAATTTGCGATTGTCCTAAATAGAGATAATCGTTAGCCAAGATTTTGGTTGTATCCTTCTCTTTGGCGAAGAAATTAGTCAAACTTGTTAATGCCTGTGGATAGTTTCCATTCTCGTAAGCAGACCAACCTTTTAACCTCGAAACGATTGTCGATTTTGGATGGTCGGCAGGAACCTGAATAGATGATGCCACTTGCTCTAACTCCTTGAAATCTTTAACATAATACAAGAACTGCATGTAACGCAACTGAGATTCTAAAGATTTATCAGTTAAGCTCATGTATTTTTTATAGCTCTCGGTTGCTTTGGCTGCCTTTTCTTTATCGGCACCGAAACCACTCCATATTAAATAAAGCTCTCCCAATTCGCGGTAAGCGGGGCCGTAATTTGGATCGGCAGTAGTTACGTCTAAAAGTTCTTTTTCAGCTTCAGGAAAAGCTTTTGACTCTTTATACATTCTACCGATTTGAGTTTTAGCCCTGCGGTTGTTAGGATCGATGTCGTTTACACGAAAATACGGACCTAAGGCTTCAGAGTTATTCTTCTGCAAGGCGTAAGCATCACCCAACGCCAAGAAAATTTGTGCGTCTTTATCTTTCGAATCCATTTCATCAGCCTTCTGAATGTTTGCCAGGGCCAAAGTAAAATCGGGTTTAGAAACTTCATCGCTCGGCTTATTTTGAGCTAAATAGGCCCGGCCAATATTAAGGTAAGTTTCATATTCTTTAGGATCTAACGATACCGCTTTATCAAAGTTTGTTTTGGCAGATGTTGGGTTGTTCGTTAACATATCTGCTTCCCCCAAACCGATATAGTTAAGGTTGTTTTTCGGATCGGCAGCCAGGCCTTTTGTAAATACAGCCCTTGCCGAATCGATATAGCCAGTTTTAAGATAAACTAAACCGAGGTTATAATAGTTTTCTCCTTCACTAGGCTTGCTGGTCACCAATGATTTAAGCATTGATGAAGCTTTCTGATATTGTTCAGCGTCGATGGCTTTTTTCGCGTCATTTAAATCTTGAGCAAAAACTGCAGAACCCATCAACACCAAACCTACATTTAAGGTTATTGCTTTCTTTAAAATTTTCATCGGATTATTGTGTTTTTAAATAAAAATGAAGTTCTTTTCAGGTTACTTCGTGGTTCAATTTATAGTTAATTTAATTTAATTCTACTTGGTTAAGTTAATCGCTCTCGGCATCAATTTGTGGGGCCCCAGTCCAGATTTGAGTACAATTAATTGTCCTCTCTGACTTCTTAGCCATGTTGCAAATCCTGTGCCTAAACCGTCTCTTCCTTCGCAATCTACAATGTTTATGTTTCTTAGGAAAGGATAAACACCATTGATTAAATTGATTTGTGACGGCTTATAAAATTGATCATCGCCTACCTCACCTTTGATATTTTTAACACCAAGCACTTTAACCCTCGCCAATTCCTGGGCCATCTCGCTGTTCCTTCCCGAAACCCAATTCACTCCTAAAATACCAATAAAATTTTTATCATTAGCAATTAGTTTTATTACTTCGTTACTTGAGTTTTTTGAGTAAACACCGCTAGCCGGAAACTGGCTGATTTTGGCCAATGTTTTGAAATACTGAAAGGTACTTGAATAAGCGTTATCAAAGACCAATTTTTTATCTGACTTTCTCCCTTGTAAAATATCAATCACCTCTTTAACGGTAATTGTGCTATCAATATTATCTTTATTTGTAATTAAAGCTATTCCATCAATGGCAAACCGCGAAGCATTGATTTTGATTTGTCGCTTGTTGTAATACTGCTCTTCATCTTTAGTTAACAGCCTTGGCAACACAATTACCCTTACGCTATCATTTAAAAACGTTGGCAAGAGTTTTTCAAGGGGTTTTACAGTGGTTTTAAAATTAGCCAGGGGATAATCAAGACTAAATATATCGATCTGTTGTTGTACAATAGGGCCAACGCTTTCGTCTACCAGCATTTTTAAAGTTCCACTGGTTCGGGTTTCCTTTACAACGTTGGTTTGTTCTTTTCTTCTACAAGAAATGCATGCCAACACACAGCAAATAAAAAGGAATTTCTTCATTAAAAATTAATCTCGCCTGCTTAGGCTCAGGAGCCTAACAAAAGCATAAATAATTAAAAAAATACCTATGGTAATCCTGCCCCATTGAGGGATTGCGCTAAGCCTTTGCGCCAGTGGAGCCCAAAACATGAATGCCACACCTAAAACAAGATAAAACACAAACATGACAAGCCCTAAAATAAGCAGAAACCGCTGTTTAGGCGATTTCTGCTTAAAAATATCAAAATTTAACATCTACAAATTTAGTTCAATGTAAAGTTAACGTTGATGTTATATTTAACCCTTACCGGCTTACCGTTTTGAATTCCTGGATTCCAACGTGGACTCGCTTTCAAAACGCGAATAGCTTCTTGATCGGTACCGCTACCCAAACCGCGGGTAACTGTAATATCGGTTAGCTTACCATCTTTTTCAACAACGAAAGATAAAAATACTTTACCCTGAACATTGTTTTCTTGCGCCATTGGCGGATATTTGATTGCTTTACTTAAGTAGGCATAAAACTTAGGCAAACCTCCAGGAAACTCCGGTTGCTTTTCGATACTAACAAAGTCGTAAACCTGGTTATCATCAACAGCGACAGCTTCAGTTCTTTTCGGGCCTTCGCCTACGGGACCAACAATTACTTCGTCGGCTGCATCAGGGTCACCTTTCAGCTCTCTCTGCCCCGGATCTGCCACTTTGAGTTTTTCAACTGTAGGTGGTTCATCACGTACCTCAATATCGGGTTTAACAATTGGAGGTGGCATTTTTACCTGATCCACTTTTGGTGGCGGTGGCTCTACCGGTGGAGGTGGTGGTGTTTTGGGATCAACTGGTGGTGGAGGTGCAATAATAACTTCCTCTGCCTTTACCCTCTCCTCATCCTGATTATCCATATTACCTTTAATAAGGCTATAGATTTTCGGAGAGAAAAATAATAGTAAAAAGACAATTGAACCAATTATCAGTGCTCTTGTTGTGTTCGATCCGTTGGTTTTACGCAACTGATAAGCACCATAGCTTTTGTTTTTACCTTCAAAAACCACCTCAATCCATTCTCTTCTTAATATATCTAACTTCGACATAACTTATGGTTTAATGGTTATAAAATTCCTTGTTCTTTCATGGCTTGCTTCTCGTTATCCTGAATGTTATCATCGTCAATCTGACGAACTTTAACTTTAAGAATCTCTAATTCGTCCATCATATCTACGAAATTCTGGAAAGTAGATCCTGACGTTGGTTTTACCAGCACCACAAAATCTCCAGCAACTCCCGATGCGTCGGCGATTTTTCTATTCTTTACGATATCATCTCCAACGGTAGCTAAAGGACCAATATTGGGTGCGGTTTCGCCAGCTACGCCCATGTACCATGCTACTTTGTTATTCTTACCCAACAAAATGGTCATTGTTTTCGATGCCTTAAGCTCTAATCTATTCTCAGGTTGCTTATCATTTTTATCTGGCTTTACAATATCCATCGCCTGTGGCGTAGAGATTACTGTTGTTAAGATAAAGAAAGTTACCAAAAGAAACATCAAATCCACCATGGGAGTCATATCAACCCTCGGTGTGGCTTTCTTCCCGCCTGTGTTTAATTCTGCCATTTCTTATTTCTTTTTAGCTTCAGCGTTGGTTACCAATAAAAATTTGTTAACCTTTTGATCTTGAAGTATATCAATTACCTTTTTAACTACAGGATACTCTTCTTTCGAATCGCCTTTGATACTGATACGCATATCCTGTTGATTTATTTCCTTAGTTGCTTTACGGGCATTTAACACCCATGCGCTTAACTGATTATCAGTAGAATCGGCTGGAATACCTGGCTGTACACCTGGTTTCATACGATCGCCGGCCTTCATTGCAATCAGCTGCTTTAAGCTTTGAAGCGGAACACCAAAACTTCCAATTCCCATAAATGCTTTTAGCTCTTCAGGGGTAAAGGTCATATTGTACTGTTCGGCCATTAGCTCTAAGGTTCTTTTCCTCACATTAACTCCTGCTACTTCAAAGAAAACCTTTCCCTGCCCAATGGTTAATGTCGCATTATTTTCTGCCGGCACCTTAAACTCGTAGGTTGATGATGGCGTAGAAACCGCTAGTGGTTCTGGTTGTCTTGCCGTTGCAGTTAATATAAAGAACGTAAGTAGTAGTGCAGCTACGTCGCACATGGCGGTCATATCTGTTACAGTACTGGTTCTTTTAACTTTAATTCTTGGCATAATATTTTAACTTTTTAATAATGATGAATTTTTTTCCGGTTTTCCATAAAGCCGGTAAAAATATTTTCAAAATTTTTATTTATGCGAACTAGCGTACGTTTGAACGATGCTGAAACCAGCCTCATCAATAGCGTAAGTTAACTTGTCGATTTTAGAAGTTAAGATATTGTACATGATGATAGCCAATGTTGATACAGAGATACCAGTCATTGTGTTGATTAGTGCCTCAGAGATACCTACCGCTAATGCTGATTGATCTGGAGCACCAGAGTTTGCCAAACCGGCGAATGCACGGATCATACCTGTTACTGTACCTAATAAACCGATCAATGTACCGATAGAAACCAAAGTTGCAATGATGGTTAGGTTTTGCTCTAACATTGGCATTTCTAATGCTGTAGCTTCTTCAACCTCTTTTTGGATAGCAACGATTGATTGCTCAACATCCATGTTGGTATCAGCTTCTACTTCGCTGTATTTTTTCAAGCCAGATTTGATTACGTTAGCAACCGAACCTTGTTGTTTATCGCATTCAGCTTTAGCAGCTTCGATGTTACCAGCGTTTAACAAACCTTTTACTTTAACGATGAAAGTATCTAAGCTCGATTTTCCACTTGCTTTTCCGATAACGATTAAACGCTCAATTGAGAAAACGATAGTTGTTAATAATAAACCGATTAAAACAGCTACAATCGGACCACCTTTGTAAGCAGTACCTGGATAGTTATTTGGTAATGGTAAATTTTCGGGGTTGTTATCGATAAAGTTTGAAGGATCTCCTAATACGAATTTCCAAATAACGAATCCAATTACGATACAGATCGGAATAACCAATGTTGCGAAAACATTTGAAGCTGTAGCAGTGCTCTCTTTTTTAACAGTTGTTGGTTTTGGTGCGTTTGCCATTTTTTTTTAAATTTTAGTTTTAGTTCTTGTTTTTAAATTTAGCTGTTCTATCTTTTTTGTAATACACACAACGTTTCTTATCTGATATTGTTGCGAAAAACAAATTTATAAATTGATTTCAAATTACAAATTAATAAATCAATAAACAATTAAATCGTTACTTAAGATTTAGTTTACGGTAATTAAGTAGTGTATATAACAAAAAAATTGCCTCAGCCGGAGGCAATTCTTCCACAATGAAAACTAAAAAAAATTCCATTTGCAAATTTTTGTTACAAAAAATGCATTTTAAAGTGCTTTTAACACAATTTTAACGCTTCACCTACTGTTTTTGCCGCGCTGGTGGCCTCAAATTGCTCGAAGTTTTTCTCAAAGGCATAAGCAAGCTCGTAGGCTTTCATGTAATATTCTTCGCTATTTGTCCAGGTGGTGGCCGGGTCTAAAATATCCGATGGCACACCGGGGCAATGCATAGGCATCATTAGTTTAAACACATGGTGTCTTTTATATTGATGATGATTTAAATCGCCGTTTAAAGCCGCAGCTATCATTGCCCGGGTGTAGCTTAACTTAATCCTTTTGCCTGTACCATACGCACCGCCGATCCAGCCTGTATTTACCAGCCATACGTTTACCTGGTGTTTCCGCATTTTTTCGCCTAGCAATTCGGCGTATTTCGATGGATGCAACGGAAGGAAAGCCTTGCCAAAACACGCAGAAAATGTTAATTGCGGTTCTGTAACACCGGTTTCGGTACCGGCGACCTTTGCAGTGTAACCACTCATAAAATGGAACATGGCCTGTTCTACATCCAATTTGGAAATTGGCGGCAATACGCCGAAAGCATCGGCCGTTAAAAAGAATATATTTTTGGGCACCGTTCCAATAGAAGGTAAAATGGCATTGTCGATGTGTTCTAAAGGATAGGCAACCCTTGTATTCTCCGTTTTCGCCGTATTGGAGTAATCAACTTCTTTGGTGCCCGGAAAAAATTCTACGTTTTCTAACAGTGCCCCCGCTTTAATTGCTTTGTAAATTTGCGGCTCCTTTTCTTCTGATAAATCGACACATTTTGCATAGCAGCCACCTTCAAAGTTAAACACAGAATCATTTCCCCAGCCGTGCTCATCATCGCCAATTAAGCGCCTGTTTGGATCTGCCGACAAGGTTGTTTTTCCCGTTCCGGATAAGCCGAAGAATACGGCCGTATCACCATCGCTACCAACATTGGCCGAACAATGCATTGAAAGTGTATTTTTATATGTTGGCAAAACGAAATTTAACACAGAGAAAATCCCCTTTTTAATTTCACCGGTGTAGCCTGTGCCGCCAATTAAGATCATTTTTCTGGTAAAATTGATAATTGAAAAATTTGCCTGGCGGGTCCCGTCGATTTCGGGGATGGCCAAAAAGCCTGGCGCAGCAATAATCGTCCATTCAGGCTTATCGCCTAAATCATCTTCATTTGGGCGGATAAACAGGTTATTGGCAAAAAGATTTTGATAAGCGGTTTCTGTAATTACCCTGATCGACAGCGAATATTCGGGATTTGCACAGGCCAGACAATCGCGAACGTAGATTTTCTTATCGGCCAGATAATTCGTCATCTTGTTAAAAAGGCCATCGAAACGCTCCGGACTAATCTTGAAATTGATGTCGCCCCACCAAACCGTTTCTTCGGTAACGGAATCACATACGATGAACTTGTCTCTCGGAGAACGGCCGGTAAATTTTCCGGTATCAACCGCAAGTGCGCCCGAGGTTGCCAGCACGCCCTCTTTATTTAATAAGGCTTCATCTATTAATTTCTCGGGAGATAGCTGGTACATTACAGCCATGTTTCCGCTCAGATTCAAGTAGCTTAAATCTGGCGCCTGCGGTTTCTTTTTGCTCATAACAATAAGTTAGTTAGTGAGGCAAAGGTAAGAGGTTAGCGAGTTAAAAAACAACTATTTTGAAGCAATTATTTACATATTGTAGTTATTACACTATTAGTTAAACGCTTAAATAACAGTCAATTAAACAGCTGTTTAGTAGTATAAAAAATCAGATATAAATACACTAAGTATCGAGTTTATTGGGTCGGTTGTGTGAGTGTATAACGGGGAGGTCACGTTAAACATCAATTGCCATTTAGAGCGCAAAGCCTGCTTTTCATCGGCGACAAGCCTAACTTAATAGCATTGGGGCGAGCAGGGCGTACAAAAACCCCTTTTTGCAGCACATACGCTCGATAAGCACGATTAAGCCCAAAAAGATTGTAGTGAGAACGGGGCAGAATGGCCGCCAAAAGCTTCATAAAACGTTCGTTTTCGAAACAGCCCAGTAACTTAAAATTAGGCCTGCTTATGTTAGGACCATGCCAGACCTAACCTCCGGCCTTTTTAACTTTGAAGCCGTCTTTTTGAAGAATAGCCATTACTTTATCGCGAACATCGCCTTGAATCATAATTTCACCATCTTTAACTGAGCCGCCAACACCGCACTTGGTTTTAAGCATCTTGCCAAGCACGTCTAAATCTTCAGATCGTCCTTTAAAGCCTGTAATCAATGTTACGGCCTTACCGCCCCTGTTTTTCTTATCAAGCATAATTCTCAAATCCTGCTGGTTTTGGGGTGGAGTAACGGTATCATCAATTTCTTTTTCGAACTCAAAATCGGGATTGGTGGAATACATAATTGCGCCCAAATCGCTTAAACTGTTTTTCTTGGCTTTCATAATTGATAAAATTTATAGCTGCTGCAAAGCTACGGCACAAGGACTTTAAGTGAAAGCGGCTTTACCGTAACCTCAATTACCTTGCCCATTTGCAAGGGCTCGCCATCTACATGTACAGCACCATCGTTTTGTCTTGTAATTTTGATGTGACTGCCTTTGATAATCTCGACCATATCGGAGGTTTCTGCAGTGCCTTTCAACATTACATAACTTAATACAGGCAATTTTAGTATAGAAAAGGGCTTGATGATACAAACATCGAGCAAGCCATCTTTTACTGATGCATTGGGCGCAATGTACACATCGTTTCCGTATTGTGATGAATTGGCGAAACTAATTGCAAACGCCTTACGTTTATATTGCTTGCCATCAATCTCGAGCAAATAAGTTTCTGCCTTGTAGTTAAATACCTCTTGCAGCCCGAGCTTAACGTAGCCTGATAGACCTCTTTTTTTATCTTTGGAAAAAATAGCGCTCAAATGTGCATCGAAGCCCAAACCAGCGAGGTTGAAAAAGCACTTTTCGTTAAATTCGCCGGTATCGATCTCCTCAATCTTTAACCGGTTTATAATCGAAAGTGCGTATCGAATATTTTTAGGAATTTTTAGGAACCTGGCTAAGCCGTTTCCCGAGCCTAGGGGCAAAATGCCCAGCACCTTGTTGTATTTTAGCACCTTGCCTGCTACCTCGTTGATGGTACCATCGCCACCGCAGGCAATAATAACATCGAAGTTTTTGTTCGACGCTTCTTCTGCAAGCTCTGCAGCGTGCCCCACATATTCAGTAAATACAAAGTTTGCGTTGAATTTATCCTTATCAAGGTATCTATCGATAAAATCGGGGATAGCAAGTTTCACCCTGCCACCAGATATGGGATTAATAATAAAGAGGATATTTGTCTTTGTGTGCAAAATGTAAGATTGAGTGCACAAAATAATCTATAATTTTTGAAATAAAGAAAATATGCTAATTTTGCAGCCATTAAAAGTGGATTGATTTGCTATCCCGAATCTTCGGGACCGGATTGCAACCACTTAAAAAAATTGCTAATACCTCCTTTTAATCAATTACCACCTGTTTCCGAGGGGTTTGGCAAGCTAATTTTTTGTTTATTCATCACTTATAATATTTAATAAATGTCGTATTTATTTACATCAGAATCTGTTTCTGAAGGTCACCCGGATAAAATTGCTGATCAAATTTCGGATGCTTTAATTGATAACTTTTTGGCCTTTGACCCAGAATCGAAGGTTGCTTGCGAAACTTTGGTTACCACTGGGCAGGTTATTTTAGCGGGTGAAGTAAAATCTAAAACCTATTTAGATGTACAGCAAATTGCTCGGGATGTAATCAAGAAAATTGGATACACCAAGAGTGAGTACATGTTTGAGGCCAACTCATGCGGCATTTTATCTGCCATACATGAGCAATCGCAGGATATTAATCAAGGTGTAGATAAAACGAATAAGGAAGAGCAAGGCGCTGGCGACCAGGGGATGATGTTTGGCTATGCAACCAACGAAACGGAAGATTATATGCCTTTGGCGCTAAATCTTTCGCACAAGTTGTTACAAGAGCTGGCCGTGTTGAGACGCGAAAATGACGAGATTAAGTATTTACGCCCGGATGCAAAGAGTCAGGTTACCCTGGAATACGACGACAATAACAGACCTGTACGTATTGATGCAATTGTAATTTCGACACAGCACGATGATTTTGATGAGGAAACTGCTATGTTGGCCAAAATTAAAGCTGATTTGATAAACATCCTGATTCCACGCATTATAAAGAACAATCCGCAGTATGCGCATTTGTTTAATGATAAAATCGAATATCACATTAACCCGACTGGTAAGTTTGTTATTGGTGGGCCGCACGGCGATACTGGTTTAACTGGCAGAAAAATCATTGTTGATACTTATGGCGGTAAAGGTGCGCACGGTGGCGGCGCCTTTTCGGGCAAAGACCCGAGTAAGGTAGATAGAAGCGCGGCTTATGCCACCCGTCATATCGCTAAAAACCTGGTTGCGGCTGGTGTTGCCGACGAAATCTTAGTGCAGGTATCATACGCCATTGGTGTTGCAAAACCGATGGGTATTTACATTAACACTTATGGAACGGGCAAAGTGGGCAAAACTGATGGTGAGATTGCTAAGATTGTTGAATCGATATTTGATATGCGCCCGTACTTTATTGAGCAACGCTTAAAATTGAGAAACCCAATCTATAGCGAAACCGCAGCCTACGGCCACATGGGTAGAACTCCTGAAACGGTAACCAAAACTTTTAGAACGCCAAACGGTGAGGAAAAAACGGTTACCGTTGATTTGTTTACCTGGGAAAAGCTGGATTACGTTGAGCAGGTGAAAACCGCTTTTGGCATTTGATAGCCTCTCCGAATGAAAAGTAAAGAAGTCAAGTTTTTTTTAAAAATTTGGCTTCTTTTGTATTTAGAGCCTGATAAATTTGCTCAAATTCCGTTTGCTTTCATAAAATCTTCTTCCTTTGCCGAAATGTGATCATCGTCGATCGCAAACGATTTTACATCGCCGATTTTCATTTCATCTACTGCATCAACAAAATTCTTGAACTTCGAGCTTTTACCTGGCTTAATAATCACGATCAGATATTTCGCGGGGTTATCCTGATGAGTTTTAGCTACACGCAGTTTATTCAAACTTATTTCTGATTGAACAGCATTCATGTCGATCACTTTCATTTGCGCTCTTTCTATTGTGCCCATATAAGAAACGGCCTTGTTATCATTACCCAATAAAAGTGTCATCGTTCTCGATTCGGGGTAGGGCTCGGTAGCATCACCAGCTTTATCGGGCTTTGCAACATCGGCTGCATTTAATTGCCCCAAAGTGGTGGTGAGCATAAAAAATGTAGTGAGTAAAAACATCAAATCTACCATTGCGGTTAAATCTACGCGTGGTGCTGTTTTTTTTGTTCTTCCTTTTACGGCCTTGCCGCTTTGAGATTCGTTTAAAGTTGCCATCGTTTCAGGTTTTTTATTATGATGCCAACCTGCGGTTAATTGCATAAAAAAGGCGATTAAAAAAAATCGCCCTTGGTTTTAATGTGCAAAAGGTTTATTTGACAGCTTCAATAACCCCGCAGCCAACACGAGGACCAGAGTTGCCGGTTGGCTGGGTTTTATAATCGTCAGTGCCGCCGTGCACAATAATTCCACGACCAATAATATTCTTGATATCTCCCTCTGCGGTGCTCCAGCGGTCGGTAGTAACCGAAATTTTGCCTTTGCCATTATGATCGAGCATGATGTTGCCGATATCGCCACTATGGTAAGCGGTTGATTCCCATTGGCCATGGGCTTCATTTGTTGGGTTCCAGTGTCCATGTGCATTCTCGCCCATATTTCCGCAATCGCCATGTTCATGAAAATGAACGGCTACATTGCTATCTGCTCTAGCGGCAAAATCCACCTCCAAATCCATCTTGATCTTTCCGTTACTCAATTCATAAAACTTTGCGGTACCAATTGTTTTGGCATTATCTGCAGTGGCAGTAAGGGTTGCCTGAGCAACTTCCTTATCTGATTTTGTGCAGGCACTCATTAATGTAACCCCTGCAATGGTTAAGCCTAGAAAAAGTTTTTTCATCGTTTTTAAATTTAGTGTAACTATCAAACACATTGAGCTTCATTTGGTTTGCGATTAAATGCGCCAAGCCAAAACCATTTAATAAACCTGTTGTTTATATCAATACAAATAAATAGACTATGGAACGGCCAATAGCAATGAATACTTTAAGTCAGATTTTAGAGAAATTGAGGCTTAAAGGAATGGATAACGAGTTAAAAATGACAGATCATGGAAAGATGCAAAGTAAATCGCTGGGCACTATCTATAAGCCGGAAGATTTAACAATTGTTAAAACCTACCGCTTCGAGGGCGACTCCGATCCGGCAGACAATTCGGTTCTTTATCTGGTAGAAGATCAACAGAAGAACATAGGCTATGTGTTGGATGCTTACGGCATTTACTCTGACAATGAAGGCTCTGGTTTTGACGATTTTCTTAAAAAAATTCCGGTTGCGGATCGCGACGAACAGGAGTTGTTTTCTTAATCACTTTTAAACCGCATTTTTAGGCGCATTGTATATACATTGCGCCTTTTTTGGGTTTGTGAACACACAATTCATTAAATTTGCCGCTCATTAATCAATCCTGAATGAGAAGCAGATTTAATATCCCGCCTATACCGGCAATTTTGTTGGCCATTATTAGTGTGCAGTGTGGAGCGGCCATTGCCAAGGGCTTGTTTCCGGCAATTGGCCCCGCGGCAACGGCATCGTTAAGGATTGGTTTATCGGCACTGATACTTTTAATTGCGTTTAGGCCAAATGTTACGAAACTGAGTAAAAAACAGTGGAAATATGTGATTTTGTACGGATTGAGCCTCGGCGCAATGAACATGGTGTTTTACCTGGCCATAGCCCGAATTCCGATAGGCCTGGGCGTAACACTCGAGTTTATCGGGCCCCTGGTAGTGGCCATTTTCGGTTCGAAAAAAATAATCGATTTCTTTTGGGTAATGCTGGCAGTGGCTGGCATTGCATTGATTACGCCGTGGACAAATAATGGCCTTGACCCGATCGGGATCCTGTTTGCCTTAATGGCCGCTGCATGTTGGGGTACTTACATTGTTTTGGGTGGAAGAATCTCCAAAATTATGGACGGGGATCAGGCGGTATCGATAGGAATGGTTGTAGCCACTTTACTTATTGTTCCCTTTGGCATTGCAAATGGTGGTTTAAGCCATTTAAATTCGCATTTATTGGCTTTGGGGTTTGCATTGGCGTTGCTATCGAGCGCCATTCCGTTCACCTTAGAAATGGGTGCGTTGAAACAGCTTCCGGCACGAACTTTTAGTATTTTAATGAGTTTAGAACCAGCTGTGGCCTCCATTGCAGCTTTCTTTTTTTTGCAAGAGCGATTATCGCTTAAAGAATGCCTGGCGGTTGTTTTCGTAATTGTAGCCTCTGCAGGGTCTTCAATCACGTCCCGACGGGCAAAATTGTAAGAATTAGGCCAAAATGCGGTACACACTCAGTCGGGTGTATATCACGGAACTGCCACGCCAAAACGGACCGGTTGGTTTGCCAGCATTGCTGTAATTCGTTTTAGTTGTGAGAAAAACAGTTAATATTACCCAGAAATACCAGTTGTAAAAACATTTTTAATAGCGTAATGGTTAGTATATCATTCGCTGCAAAAACAGTGAATAACATGCGCTTTTATCCACCTTTTTAACCCATTTTATAACTTTAAGCAATTCCCAAATCTTATGATGAGCGATAAAGATTTCCTTTTAAGCCCACAACAGTTATTAGCTGTTTATGATCAAACGATTACGGCAACTGCTATCCATGTTACTGAAGATGCGATAATTCAAACCGCCAACGATGCTATGCTTAAAATATGGGGAAAGGAGCGGAGCAGCGTTATTGGCAAATCGTTAGAGAATGCACTGCCTGAATTGAAGGGCCAGCCTTTTATAGAGATGTTTAAAAGGGTTTGGAACGAAGGGCTAACGCTTTCGGGAAAAGATACCCCAGCCGATTTGTTGATCGATGGCCAAATTAAAACTTTTTATTTCGATTTTGAATACCGTGCAATTAAGAGCTCCGAGGGCAAAACCATGTGCATATTGCATACAGCAATTGATGTAACGGAGCGATATTTAAAACAAGAGGCTGAGGAGCGGGCGAGAGAGAAAGAGGAAGCTTTAGAGCGTGAGCAGGCATTAAACGAAGAACTTGCAGCTACAAATGAGGAGTTAACCGCCACAAATGAAGAACTTCAGGAAACGCAGGAGCAACTCCATTTGCTTAATAGTGAACTGGAGGCCCGGGTAGCAGACAGGTTAAATGAGCTGGCTGAAAGTGAAAAGAGGTTTAGGACGATGGCGGAAGGAACAGATTTCTTTATCGCAGTTGGGGATGAGACGGGAAAAGCAGTTTATTTTAATCAAGCGTGGACTACGCTAACAGGACGATTGACGAAAGACCTGGTAAACTTCGGGTGGATTGATCTTATTCATGCTGACGATAGAGCAAAATATGTAAACATGTACCTGACGGCTCTCCAAAATCAGCAAGCTTTTACCGCCGAGTTCAGGATTTTAAGCAAGGAAGGCGATTACCACTGGTTGTTGGCGCAGGGTCCTCCTCGCTTTAATGCCGATGGTTCGTTTGCGGGTTATATCACATCGTATGTAGACATTACGGAGCGTAAACTTGCAGAAATTGAAAAGCAAAACTTAAATACATTAATTGAGGCCAGTTCTGAATTTATTGGTCTGGTTAACTTAAACTTCGAAATAAAGTACCTAAATCCCGCGGCATTAACGAAGCTGGGTTGGAAATCGATTAGGGGCCGAAGCATTGTAGACTGCATTTACCCGGAAGACCGGCCGTTTATCAAAAGGCTTCTGCCAAAAATGCTTCAAAACAAATTTAAGCACGAAATCAGGTTTTGGAATGAAGAAACGAAAAAGCCGTTTTGGATTGAGTGGAACAGTTTTTCGATAAAAGATGAACAGAACAATGATGTAATTGCTACGGTAAGCCCCGATATTACTGAACGGAAACTTTACCAGGAGGAATTACAGGATATCAACATGGAAATGGCGGCCGCCAACGAGGAGCTTATTACTACCAACGAAGAGCTGGCGCAAACGCATGATGACCTGGTGGCTTATTCGGCCAAGCTTGCCGATAGCGAAGAAAAGCTTAGGCTGGCAATTGAAACGGGTAAAATGGGCACGTGGAGTATAAATCCTAATACGTTAAAGGTTTACATCTCAGGCTTTGTAAAAGAACAGTTGGGCCTGCCAGTAAATGATGAGGTAATGTTGGATGATATTATGCAGGCAATTGACCCCGATTATCGGAAACTGCTTCGTTCTACGTTGGGCAATTCGCTAAAGAGGCACTTACCAAGCGACACTGAATATCCGATCAGAAACCTGGTTACGGGCGAGGAAAAGTGGATCAAAGTTACGGGCAGCATGTTTTTGGATCAAAATGGCCTTCCTGTAGAATATGCAGGCTTGTTTATGGATATTACAGAGCGTAAGTTGGACGAACTGAGAAAAAATGATTTTATCGGGATGGTAAGCCATGAGCTTAAAACACCCTTAACGGCAATTAACGGTTTTGTGCAGGTGCTTCAACGCAAGGCTAAAAAAGATAATGATAGTTACGCAACTGTTGCGCTCGAAAAAACCCATTCGCAAATCAGAAAAATGACCGCCATGATCAATGGCTTTTTGAACGTTTCGCGGTTGGAATCTGGTAAGCTATCGATCGAAAAGAAACCGTTTAAGCTCGACGGTTTAATTAATGAAACCATTGAGGAAACTTATATCTCGCAATCATCGCACGATATTGTTGTAAATGAGACATGCGACGTTGAGGTTACCGCCGATCGGGATAAAATAGGCAACGTGTTATCTAATTTGCTTAGCAACGGGATAAAATACTCTGATAACGGAACTACGATTACTATTAATTGTATTGTGACAGATAACCAGGTTGAGGTGCAAATCAAAGATCAGGGAATTGGTATCAAGGAGAAAGACATCGATAAGCTTTTTGAGCGTTACTATCGCGTTCAGGGCGATCATACCATTTCTGGCTTTGGCATTGGGCTCTATTTATGTGCTGAAATTATAGAACGACACGATGGCAAGATCTGGGTGGATAGCGTGGTTGGCCAAGGCTCTACATTTCACTTCACATTGCCGCTATTGTAAAGTTAACTTTAACTGCGCTCCTGGTTTGTTTCTACAGGCTATTTGACTTGACGCTGAAAAAAAGAAGATGCTGATCGCGAAGCTTCAGAATGACTGCTTTTAGCGTTGTCATCCTGAATGCAACGAAGAATCCCCAAGCGATGAAACGCAGAACGCCAAAAACCCACTGCCAAAAAGGACGAGTGAGTGGGCAAGAACGGTAAGATATAGGTTGCAAATGCTTCGGTTCCTCAGCATGACAAAGCCAGTGATGTCGTTGGTAGCTTAACTGGGGATTCTAATGCAAAATAACGCAACGTCATCGCTTAGTTTGAGATTGATTAACCTTTTCACTAAAACAACATTAAAAGTGAAACCAATAGTTATTTTTTACCTGTAAGTTCGATAAAATAGCTGAACGAAGTGGGTTTGGCGTAAACCAAATATGGTTCCAAAGGTTTCGGTCCGCAACCCCACGAGCCTACGCCGAGGGTTTTGTGACTAATACATAATACCGTTCCTTTACTCTTTGGCAAATCGATTTTATACTCTACATTTTCCATTTCTTCATCGCTGTAAGGTAACGCGGCTACTTGTAATAAGTCAGCTCCTTTTTTTACCGTTAAACCAGCACCATTGCCTGCCGAGATGTTTGCCCAACGTACATCTTCGTGGTTGCCGCTTTCCATCGGTTTCTCATACGGTGTCATTTGTTGAGTTACACTGCTCGAATAGTGGCCCACATCGAACCCGCTTTTCCTGTCGGCATAGTTTTCCATTGGGCCTCGTCCAAAATATTCCATTCTGTCGAGGTCTTGATCCAAAAATAAGCGAACCCCTATTCTGGCCAGTACCAACTTCGGATCACTAAAGTTTACGTCGTTATCCGCCTTAATCAAACCGTTTCCATTTATAGTGTAAACTACATTGTGGTGAACCACGAAATTATCTTTTCCGGTGCCGGTTAAACTTACGTTTATTTGAACACGGTTGGCCGACAGTTGGGTAACGTTCACCTGGTCGGTTACCCAACTGATGGTTTTAAGTCCTTTTTTCTCCCAATCTTCATAAGCCCACATGTCGTCTTTACGGTGCGGCGCACGCCACAAATGCAGCATCGGGCCACCGCTATCGCGAAGAATGTTCTTGTTGTCTTTTTCCATCTTCGAAAAGGTGCCCTTTGCTTTATCAAACTCAAGGCTGAAATCGCTTCCTTTTATGCTAATGATTTCTTTTGAATCGGTGAGGCTTAAATCTCCGCCAGCACTTGTCTCTGTTGCAGGAATGGCGATTGGCAACTCCAACTGTTGAGCAGCTACCTCGTAACCTTTTTTTGCCCAGTTTTTATCTGTTGATAAATCGAACGAAACCCTTAAAAAGTACGTTGACCCTGGTTTCGGCTTAACCACAAACGGAATTGTGATATCTTTTTCCGCCCCGGGGATAATTGAACCAATTACTAAAGCACCTGACCATAACGTTTTGCCATCTTCGGTAATTATCCATTTGCCAGTCAGCGTATTTAAATTGGTAAACTGATATCGGTTTTTGATCGTTATTACGCCTTTACTTAAATTTTTCGGTAAAATGCTAACCCACTGATAGGCATGTTTTAGCTCGGGGTAATGGGGTTTTAACGAACGATCGGAGAATACCACACCCTTATGAATAAAATACTGGTCGTTCGGGTATTCGCCAAAGCCACCCCCAAATGCCGTTATTGGGTGTTTCGGATCGCGGTTGTTGTAAATTCCCTGATCTTGCCATTCCCAAATTGCGCCACCTAATAAAGCCGGATATTTATCGAATAATTCGTTGTAAACATCTACCGAACCCATCGAATTGAACATCGCGTGTGCATATTCGCATAAATAAAACGGTTTGCTAAGTCTGGTATCTGTAACCCGGCTTTCGAGGCTCTTCACATCGGTGTACATCTGGCTATCCACATCGGCAGGATTGTTTTTGCCAATGCCAAAGCCTTCGTAATGCGTTGGCCGTGTTGGATCTATGGCTTTTATCGCAGTGAGTGCAGCCCTAAAATTTATTCCTCCACTTCCATTTTCATTGCCTAAAGACCATATGACTACGGATGCGTGATTTTTGAAACTTTCGGTATTGGCAACGTTTCTATCTACAATAGCTGCCTTGATCCTCGGCTCATCGTTAAATTCGTTCATGGCTCCGTGGCACTCCACATTGGCCTCTGCCACCAGATAAAGCCCATATTCATCACACAACTCATACCACCGCGGATCGTTGGAATAATGGCTGGTACGCACATGATTGCAATTGGCCTGCTTAATTAACACAATATCCCTAATCATTTGGGCCTCGGTAACCGCATGACCAACATCTGGCCAGTTCTCGTGCCTGTTAACTCCTTTTAATTTGATGGCCACACCATTTACGGTAAACAAGCGACCCTTAATTTCGATGCTCCTGAAACCTGTTTTGGCCGATAAGGTTTCGGTAGTGCTCTTTCCATTGCCGAGGGTAATTACAGTTGTGTATAACTTGGGGGTTTCTGCAGTCCATTTTTCGGGATTGGTAACGCTGAATTTTACATTGACTGCAATTTCCTCGCCTGGCTTTAACGCCCTAACGAGCGCTTGGCCTTTGGCGCCAACTATAGCGTTTGCTCCGTTGTACAACATTGCGGTTAGGCTGTTTGGTTTAGTGGCGGTAGTACCATAGTTTTTAACCTTGGCTGTGACAACCACTTCGGCATTTTTGTATTGTTTATCGAGATTGGTTTTAACGAAGAAATCGCGAATATGTTGGGTGGGTGCGCTCCAAAGGGTTACATTTCTAAAAATGCCGCTCAACCGCCACATGTCCTGATCTTCGAGGTAGCTTCCTGTAGTAAACCGGTAAACCTCTACTGCCAGCGTGTTTTTGCCGGGCTGCAGATATTTTGTTAAGTCGAATTCCGCAGCATTTCGGCTGTTTACGCTGTAGCCCACTTTTTTGCCATTTACCCAAATAAAAAAGCCTGCATCAACGCCGTCGAAAGTGATAAAAACCCTGCGTCCCTTCCATTCTGTCGGCACCGTAAAATCTCTGCGGTAACTTCCAACGGGATTCCGTTCGTGATAGGCAGTAAAATTTTCAGGCGGTGTGCTCATTACCTTCGGAAAATCCTTTTGGAAAATATAATTATAATTACTGTAATAAGGCGTACCGTAACCCTCAACCTGAAAGTTGGAAGGCACCTTGATTTCTTTCCAGCCAGAAACATCGTAATTGGGCTGATAGAAATTTACAGGTCGTTTTTGAGGCCAGTCTACCCAGTTAAACTTCCACATTCCATTTAAACTCCTGCTGAACGACGAAGCATGTCTGTTTGCGGCCAATGCTTGCTTTAAATTTGCGTATGGCATCAACGTGGCGTGTGCTGCTTCTTTGTTTATTCCTATGTTTTCGGGATCTTCAATTTCCTTCGGAACCGATGCCGTATCTTGCTTGGATAAAAAGTTCGAATTTGGTTGTTGATAGCTGAAGCTCATTTTTGTTATGAAAACGAAAATCGATAACACTAAAACTTTAGGGAGGTTCATAAAACGTTTTACTGATTTAGGTTGAGGTTAGATTTGCTGCATTACAAAGGAATGAATAAATGCTTAAGTTTTATGTTTGCAAAGATTAAATTACAAATTAGTAAATCGAAAGCGCTATAATTTGAAGGCAAACCAGCGCCTTGTTAGTCATTCGTCCTGCGGTGCTGCAAAAAATACCAAAACAAATTACTTGCAATAATAAGGTGATGAAGGATATTTGGGATGAGGCCGTAATATTTTGTAAAGATCTTGAATCTTTCTATCAGGCTTTCGCGGTGTTTTTTCTTGCTCATCCCCCCCACCAGGTACTTGGCCACGTAACGGTTAACGTTTACTATATTCGAAGCTTTTTTAGCGGCCTTAATAATCCAGTCGATATCTGCACTGTACTTGTAATTTAAATCGTAGGGCGAGGCAATACTTCGGCGAACGTAAATTGCCTGGTGGCTAATGTTCATCCCGTATTTAAAGCTTGTCCAATCGAACTGTTCTGGCGCTTCGTGTCGTCTTCTGCCCAGGCTTTCCCAATTGTCGTTGTACATTTCTGTTTCGCCATAGTAAATGTCGGCTCCGGCGGCAGTTTCGAAAACGTTTTCAACGGTATGTTCATCGTAAATTTCATCTCCCGAATTCATAAACAATACATAATCGCCGGTGGCCAGTGCCAGTCCCTTGTTCATGGCGTCGTAAATGCCCTTATCAGGCTCAGATACTAATTTCGAGATGCGATCCTTATATTTTTCAATGATTTCTAAAGTTCCATCTGTCGATTTTCCGTCAACAATAATATACTCTATTTTTTTATAGGTTTGACGGAGTACGGAGTTGATGGTTCGTTCAATATCACGAACATTATTGTAAACAATAGTGATGACTGTTAGCTTAGGCATACTAATCCATTAATTTTTTTAGCGTTTCTACGTCGGGTAAAACACCTTTGTATTCGGCAGGCAAAACATCACTCGTTTTGTATGTCGAAACGCCCATTGCTTTATTAAAATCGCGAAAAGAGAATTCAACAACTTTGTTTTTCTTTTCCTTACATAGAATAATTCCTATCGATGGTTGCTCATGTGGCTGCTTAACGTATTCATCCAAAGCAGACAAATAGAAGTTCATCTTTCCTAAATATTCTGGCTTAAATTTACCAGTTTTCAATTCAAAAACGACCAATGATTGTAAGCGGCGATTAAAAAACAACAAGTCTAAAAAGTATTCCTCATCTTCTACAATTAAGCGATATTGGTTGCCAATAAAAGCGAAGTCTGAACCTAAAGACATTAAAAATTTCTTAATGTTTTGCACGATCTCACTTTCCAGCACACGCTCATCCTTTTCATCGCCATCTTCAATATTGATAAAATCTAACAGGTATTCGTCCTTAAACGATTGCAGCGCTTTTTGCCTGGCTTCGTCGTTAGTTATCGTTTTCGTAAAATTATTGGGCAGGTTACCTATTTTTTGAAACGCCTGGTTGTTGAGGTGGTTTTTCAAAGTGGCTAAGCTCCAAAACTCGGAGGCTGTTTTTTGGATGTAGAATATTCTTTCTTCTAATTGATTGGTATTTTGAATAATCTCTAAATGATGAGAAAAGCTTAGCCCAAAAAACGTCTTTCCTATTTGGTCCGACACTGTCGGCCTAAATACAACCTCCTGTAAATCAATTGTTTCTAATTTGGCCGACACTGTCGGACTAATTACGAATTGTTGTTCCCACGATTCAAATAACAGCCGCATTCGTTTCATATTTGTTGCAGAAAATCCTCTTAACCCTGGAAGCTCAAGCTGTAAATCGGCAGAAAGATTTTCGATCACCTTCGCCCCCCATTTCTCCTCCTCAATTTTGCGGGAAATAAATTTCCCGACAGCAAAATACAGCGTTAAAAGCTCTTTGTTAACAAGCGAGGCGGCACGGTACCGACTTTGTAATATTGCCGATTTTAATGCTTTGATGTTGTCAAGATGCGCTTTAGATAGTTCCATAAATTTTTATTTGGGTTGCAGACCGATGAGCGTTTCATACAAATGCATGTGCTCTGCTGCTATCACTTCCTCCGAAAAATCGGTTAAAATACTCAACCTGGCGGCCTTTTGTATCTCGTCCTTATCGGGGCGGTGATAGAGCCACTCTATTCCGTTGGCTAAATCGGCGGCGTTCTTATACTCAGCCAAATAACCGTTTTGCATGTGCTTAACCATATCGGGGATTCCGCCGGTTGTAAAAGCAATCACTGGGGTGGCGCAAGCCAAACTTTCCATTACGGTATTGGGCAAATTGTCTTCTAACGATGGAGTAATAAAGGCGTCGGCGGCCGAGTAGCACTTCGCCAAATGGTCATCCTTATTAATTGTACCCAAAAACGTTGTTTTAAAAGGAAATTCGGGCATTTCGGCGTTTTCCTTGTTCCCAAAAATAACCAGTTCAATGTTTTCCCGTACAATTCCTTTTCTACGTGCTAAGATTTCCAAAGCCTCGATCAAATAAGGAGTACCTTTATGTTTATCATTTTTCGAAGGCATGAAACCGCTCATCAACACAAACTGATCAGGATTGATTTTTAAAATTTTCTTCGCCTCGCTTTTAACATAGGGCTTGAAAATTTTGGTCTCAATCGTATTTGGAATCACTGAAGCCGTACGGGTACCGAGCAAACTACTAAACTTGATCGATTTTGCCATCCAATTACTCGGCGCAACAATATGAAAATTTAATTCGCTGTAGGCTTTCTGTTTTCTGAGCCACGTTTTGTGCGAAACATCGTTTTTGCCGCTAAACTTCAAAATTGGGCAATTACCACATTGCTGATGAAAATTTTCGCAGCCATAACGAACATGGCAACCACCGGTAAAGGCATTGCTATCGTGAAAAGTCCATACAATCGGCTTCTCCAGTTCATCCAACTCTGCTAAAAATTTAGGTGTTAAAAAGCCGTGGTTAATCCAGTGTAAATGAATGATATCAGCGCTTTTAATTTCGGGATGGTTCTTAATAGAGCGTCCAAACCATTGCAAGCTAAAAGGCGTTTTAACCGATTTGCTCAACCATTTGGCGTAATACCTTTCTGATAAAATATTATGCACAGCCAGGGCTCTTTGCAGGGGCGATTTGCTAAAGCTGTCGATTTTTGGGTTTTGGCCGAATTTAAAATATACCAGAACTTTCGAGTCGATACCGCTTTCGTTCAGGGCATCGCTTAGTCGCAAACAGGCTCGTCCTGCTCCGCCGTTTCCATCATAGGTATTTAGGTGTACAACTTTCAAATCAATCAAAAATACATTTTATTGTTTACGAATATAAAATCTGGCGCATAATTTCATCCTCCTATTTTTATTGCTTTTCATTCGAAGATCGGCTGGCCGATAAAGATCCGCAGTTGGAAAGAGCGGTTGCAGAGATTTTAAAAGAGTTGAAATAGAAACAAACCGCTTAACGGATAACTGAATAATAAAATTCATGCAATTACACTGTTTATCGAAAAACCTAACCGTTTAACGGATAAAATATTTCTGGGAGCTGCGCTTTTTCCGTTACTTTGGCATGGAATCATCCTGACCATGGTAAATTTATTGACTGACAGAGCTTTTTGGGCAAATTATTGGGAGAACAAAAAAAACATTGCTATTAAGCTTCCCCAAAACTATTTATTTCACCAACAGTTGGCCGAAATTATAGAACAAAATAAGGTAAACACCGCGATAGAATTAGGCGGTTTTCCTGGTTATTATGCCGTGTTTTTAAAAAAATATTTCGGACTTGACATTACGCTTTTAGATTATTTTATTCATCCGCCGGTGGTAAACGAACTTTTGAAAAAAAACGGGTTGACGGAAAAGGATATTCATATTATTGAGACGGACCTGTTCAATTACCAGCCCGAGCAACAATACGATTTGGTGCTTAGCTGCGGCTTAATTGAGCATTTTAACGATACCGCCGACATCATTAACCGACATATTGCATTTGTGAAGCCAGGTGGAACCTTGTTTATTACCTTGCCCAATTTCAAGGCAGTAAACGGCTGGTTTCAAAAAACTTTTGATAAGGAAAACTACGATAAGCACAATATCGATAGCATGAACCCCGAATTGCTGAAATCGATTTGCGAAAAAGCAGGCTTGAAAGAAGTTAAAGCGGGTTACTTTGGGCGTTTTAGTATCTGGCTCGAGAATGAAAATCAAAAGTCGATGCCAACCAGATTATTCAAAAAGGCCGTTTGGCTAACAGGCAAAGTTTTTACTAAAATTATTCCTTTTGAGAGTAAAAGTTTGTCGCCATATATTATCTTAGTGGCGAAGAAACAATAACGCTCTATGTCTGTAAGTTGGGGTTACTCTCCTAAAGTTGAAAAATTTATCCCGCTTGGCGATTTTCCGGCTGATAAATATCTAATTGTCGCCCAGCAAGCGATTGAAAACCTCGGCTGGAAACTGAGCCACCTCTCCGAAACGGGATTGATTGCCTACACCACCATTTCTTTTCAAAGCTATAGCGAAGAAATCTCCATCCGCATTCACGGCAATTTTGCTGTGGTAAAAAGCGAATGTGTTGGCATACAAATGTTCTTTAACGATTACGGAAAAAATGATTTAAACCTCGAAAAGTTTTTCCATGAATTTGAGTATGTAGAGTTTCATCTGAAAGATGTTTGGGACGATCGGCTGGCTAAATTCAATGCATTAATTGCTGAACAGGATGACTTGTATTTTGAAAAAGCGCCATTGGCCACCAAAAACAAGATCAAAAACGTGTTGTATTTGTTTTTCCCACAAAAAGGATACACGGTTACGCCAGCTTTAGTTATTGTTAATGTACTGTACTTTATTATAGTCAGCCTTTTATCAGCCGTATTTTTCAGGTACCTTCTTATTTCGCAAAGGCAGCATTTTGATGTATACAAGTTCGTCGAAAAAGTAAAAGATTTTAGGTTAGCGCTTGGCGTAAATCACCGCAATACGGTTCTTAACGGGCAATTTTGGCGGTTGGTTACTCATCAGTTTATCCATGGTTCTGTTTCTCACCTATTTTTTAATATGTATGCGCTGATCTATCTCGGATTAATGATCGAGAATAAACTGGGCTGGAAGAAGTATCTTTTTATTTACCTGTTGAGCGGTGTTTGCGGGGGTCTAATAAGCTTAACTGTGCACCAGGAATCTATAATGATGGGGGCTTCTGGCGCAATTATGGGCCTGTATGGCGCATTCATTGCCTTATTAGTGAACAAAACTTTCGAAAAGAAAGCAACACAGGCTCTACTTATTAGCACATTAATTGTTTCTTTTTTGGTTTTACTTAATGGCTCCTTCGGAAAAAGGGTAGACAACGCAGCACACATCGGCGGTTTTGTTTCGGGCTTTATTTTTTGTTATTTACTTACTTTCAAATTGACGGTTGCATCGCCGCTTAAAAACTGGATCAGGTATGCTGCCTGTCCAACTTTGTTCGCGATCTTTTTTGCGGGGATAATAATTTTTAGCCCAAAATATCAAACCGAGGAGTTTAAAGTGTTGACCTTCAAATTCAATCGTAACCTCGAGAATCTTAATGCCATAACCCGCTTAAAGATCGATTTACCAAAAGATGCCAAGCTTAAATCGATTAAGGAAGATGGCATCGAACCGATGGAAAAAAATCTGGCGATTATAAAGCGGATGGATTCTTTAGTATTAAAAAAAGAAGATGCAAAAGAACGAGATAGAAAAGTGAGGCTCGGTAAAGCTTCTTACCGAGCCGTAATGTTGATGTACAGCGATATAAAGGGCGATAGCACGTATCGCTACAGTAAGCAAACATCAGATGCATTAAGCGAAATGTTTACAATTCTTTATAGAGCCGAATAATATTAGTTGCTCATCTTATAAAGTCCAATCTCACTCAAGGTAATGCAAACAGGCGATTTTGTGATGTTGATTCTCAGTTTAGTTGTTGTTGCAGGTTGATCTAGTTTAACCAATCGTTTAGCGCCAATGCTTGTGCCTGCGTAAACTTGTTTCCAACTATTGTTTTCAAAGACTTCGATATTGAAACCTTCAATTCGCTGCCCCAATGGGATATATTCTTGCAGGCTGATAATATCGAAAGTTATCGGTTTTTTTAGGTCGATCTCCAAAGTAGCTTGAGTAACGCCGTCTGCCGTTGCCCAATACGTTTGTTTGTCTCCATCAGCAATAAAGTTTGTTGCAAATGCTTTGCCGCGGGTATTGTTGGCAGTTATAACCGCGTTTTTAATTAGGTTTGTTGCAAAAGTACGCTTTACCAACGTTCCAAATCCCTTCAATGCAGCAACGTCGTCATCATGAAGCTGGCCGCGGGTATCGGGCGCTAAACCGAGATCCAATCCTGCGCCTCTGCCAACACTTTTGAGGTACAAATCAAATAATTGCGCTGGCGTTTTCGGCTTTTCAGTGGGGTGATAAAACCATCCCTTACGCAGCGGAACATCGCATTCGGCAGGCATCCAGAATTTGCCGTTTCTAATCCCTTCCGGGCTTTGCGGATAATTTGCCTGCCCCGGAACGGCAACATTTTTTCCTTCGGGCGGCATAGGCGTAAAGGTTGCCCAACTGGTTTCTGCAGCATTTCCTTTTTCATTCCCAACCCAACGCACATCCAGGCCGATATCGCTAAAAATGTTGGCCATTGGTTGCATTTTTCGCGTAATTGCCCAGGTATTGTCCCAATCGTAATACGTGGTGTTGTCAATTGAGCGTTTTTCTCTTGCTCCGCCATAATAACCGTCGCCACCGTTAGCGCCATCGTGCCAGCTCATAAAAAGCTCACCATAGTTGCCGTACAATTCCTTAAGCTGTGCCTGATAAATTGCGAGGTATTTATCAGTACCGTACAACGCGTTGTTGCGGTCCCAGGGCGAACAATAAACGCCGAATTTTAAACCGTTTTTGCGTACGGCCTGCTCAACTTCTTTTACCAAATCGCCTTTCCCGTTTCTGAAAGGGCTCTTTGAAATATTGTATTCTGTGGTTTTGGTTGGCCAAAGCGCAAAGCCATCATGATGTTTCGCTACCAAAATTATTCCCTTTAACCCTCCGGCTTTGGCCGCTTTTATAATCTGTTGTGCATTGAAATTTGTGGGCGCAAAGGCTTTCGGATCGGCATCACCAAATCCCCATTCCTTGTTTTCGAAGGTGGTAGGCGTAAAGTGTATTAACCCATAAACTTCTATATCATGCCAGGCAAGCTGCCTTTCACTGGGTAAAGCTCCATACGGTTTTGGCGCATCTTGAGCGTTTGCAAAAGTAGTGAGGATGATTAAGAAGGTTATTAGAAGTTTCATGTTTAAGTTTTTGAAACCCAAAATACGAAAACTCGAAGCTAAGCGTGCACGAATTACCAAATATTTAAATTAAATTTAGTTATGGAAACAATTTTGGCACATCCAGAAAATGAAAAGCAACTAGTGTTAAGTTAACGATACTTTGTCAGGCTGAGCGGAGTCGAAGCCCGCCCACCCAGCGGCTTCGATTCAGGGTCTTTATCGTGGAAAGGATGCTAAAATAAACGGCGCAGCCCTCTTGAATGTCGTTAAAAAATAAACTTGTTATGAAAAATTCAGCACGAGATGCCGCAATTAACTCTTGAACTTCTGATTGACATAACGCTTAATCCTATCCCAAAAACTTCCTTTGCGGTTAGTTAAAAAAGTTTTTATCGCTTGATAAGCTATCGGGTTTTCTTCTATCGCAGATGGGAACTCTGTAATCGGTTTTGGATTAATAATTACATTATAAATATCGTTGATTCCAGAATGGACACCTGTTCCATCGTGACCAATATTGTTCACCAACGATTGCGAGGGGTTTAACGTTAATCCTCCTTTTAAGAAAACGGAAGCGTACCAGCGGATGGCCCAGCTATTGTTTTTGCCTTGTTTAAACTCCTTCATTTGCTTCCAAAAATTCATTTTGTGCTCAATAGAAAAGGCAGCGATCTTCTTTTTGTCAAATTGCTGCATCAAAGTATCAATATTGGGCTCGAAATTTTTCCAAGCTCGCTCCCAGGTGGCCCAGCCCCAACTTGTAGCCGCCCGATAAAAGAAAGTTTGTGGTAAGTCTCCAGATTTTAAGGGATACATATAGGCGCCAATGTGCATCACCTTTTCTTGGTTTCGATAACGGTTTAAGGCGTCGTTAAAATAGGTGAGTGTATGTGGCGATGTTACCAGGTCATCTTCAAACACGATCACCTGGCCATAATCGTTTATTAATTGCGTTACTCCGGCAATAACAGAATTGGCCAGCCCTGCATTCTGTTTACGCTCGATCACCTTAACAGCTTTAAAGCCGTCGACCTTTGCAACAAGCGACCTTACTTCCTGTACATTTTCTTCATCGCTTGCCGTTCTTGGGCCGTCGCAAAAGATAAACAACCGGCTTTCGGCTGCCAAATCGTTTTGTTGCAAAAATTTGATTGTACGCTCGGTGTGTCGTGGGCGGTTATAAACGAAAAGGGCAATGGGGGCAAGGTTTTGCATTACACTAAAATATCTTTAAATTATGGTCCGATTTTCGGGTCAACACGGTGTAAGCATTGGCAAATTGTTCTTGCTTCTTTTTTCCCATCAATTTTCCCATTGTTTTTTTGATCCTGTACTCAAGTTCGATTTTTAGGCTCGCGGTAAACGTTTTTGGTGTTTTCTTGTTCACAAACTCATTAAATCTTGTCGTTTCGGGCGCAGTTAACGATACTTTATCTTTCAAAATTTCTAATCCTTCGCTTTGAAGTAAAAACCGCAACGACGTTGGGGTGTACATATTAATGTGTCCGTAATTTAGAAAATGCTTGATGCGGGTATCAACCCCGTAACGATAGTCTTTAGGCACCTCTACAACTATGTACCTGGCCACACGTTTCAACTCTCTAAGCAGTATTCTTTCATGCTCCACATGCTCCAGTACGTGGGCTAAAATAATCAGGTCGATACTGTCATCCTCGTAAGGAATTGTATAGCCATCAAAAGTTTGGGCATCTTTTAAGCTGGTAAGCTTTCGCTCGTTGATGATATCTACACCGCTTTGGGCAATTTCAAGCGCATAAAGTTCGGGTGCAAAATTCCATTCGTTTAAAAAGTGTAAGATGCTTCCATCGCCTGCGCCGACTTCCAAAACCTTTTTGGGCTTAATTTCTGTGCAAACGTCGACAATGTTTTGCGCCTTATATTTGGCACCCAGCATGCGCCAAGCCACATCATTATCGGCGTAAAAATTATCGTAGGCGGTTTTAACTTCTTCGCTTAGCATACGTTTGATTGAATTAAATCCCTAAACAATTATCGGGCTTGTAAAAAACCGAAGTAGCTTTTTCGTAAAATAATCCTGGGGAGATTCCGCTAAAGCTGATTTCCTTAAAGCCCTTTTGCTTCAATAAAATTCTGGCCGGATTATATACTTCGCGTTCGCTATCATCAAGAACAATAACGCCGTTAGAGGTTAAAGCATCGAGACTGTAGTTACAACAACGAACCCTATCGCGGCCATCGACAATGATGATGTCGAACTTTTTATTTAAAAGCGTGGCTTTTCTGGCATATTCGCCATCTCGGTGCAGTTCGCAAAAAATGATTTCGGCATTGCCAGGGCTAGTGCCTTTAACTTTATCAAACCAACCTTTATCATGTTCAACAGAGGTAACTGTTCCTGCCTTTTCGGCGTAGAAAATAGTGGAGTTGCCTGAGCCATATTCAAAAATATGCTGTGTTTTATTGATTCTTTCTTTAACGAAATCGATGAACGAGTAAGTTACCCATGGCAGGGCTTTGCCATTGGCGTCAACAGCTTGTTTTTGATCGAAAGCTGTAAACCAGCCAATGCTGTTTAAATAACCTTTATGTCCGTATGATAGTAAAGCTTTAAGCCTGTTTGGCTTCGTAATCAATGTTGTTAGTGCTTTTAAAGTGCTCAACGTTTAAGTATTTTTTGAAATGTCGTAACCAAAAATAGTGATTTTAACATCATTTTCCCCTGTTCCCTGGTTTTTGGAATAAATAAAATAAAAAATGTTGACACAATGCAGGCGATTAATGTTGATATGGAAGCCCCAACGCCCGCGTATTTTGGTATAAGCCAAATGTTCAGCATGATATTTACAACGGCCCCCGCGGCGGTACGATAAAATGCAACTTTTGTATAACCTTCGGCAATTAGATATTGTGAGCTTGCACTGCCTAAAAACACAAATATTCCCGACCAAATGTGAATAGAAAGCATAGCGCCTGCACCCTCAAATTTGTTGGAATATAAAAGATGGATAATAAAATCAGCCGTAAAACTGATAAACAAACCTACCGGAAGACAGATATACACCAACAAGTCGTACAAATTACCGAGCCGCTTGTGATAACGATCAATGTCTGTTTTCCTGGCATTAAGTAGCGCCGGGAAAACGGAAGTAACAATAGCCACGGGAATAAAATACCAGGCCTCGCTAATGTTAGCCGCAGCGCTGTAGATACCTACGGCCTTGCTCCCAACTGATTTAAGCATCACCACATCTATCTTCATGTAAATAGATATCATTACTGCGGAAAGAATAAGTGGCGACGACTGCTTCAAAAGCGACCTTGCACGGTCTGCATTGAAAGTCCATTCAAAAATGCTAAATCCTCTTTTATGATAAATGATAATTAAGCCTATAGCTAAAATCAATCCATCGAACACTAAAGCCAAAACGATATAAATTAGAGGAAGGCCCCAGTAAATAATCAGCAGTTTTAAAATCGCAGAAAGGATCAGGCAAATATTTTGTACCTGAACTACATACTTAGACTGAACTTGAGATTGAAAATAAGCGTCGATCACGTTGAAAGACTTAAAAAATGACGCCAGTGCAAGTAGGCCAACCATTATGGTTAAGGGCTCTCCTGGACTTCGTGAAATTTTATGGCTGACATTATAAATAGCCATTGCAATCGGGATAGCAGCGGCGTTTGTAACGAGCCGAAGCCATAAAGAAGTGCCCAAAATTTCTGCTTTCCTGGCTGGTTCTTTAATAATTTCGCGGATGATAAAGGTGTCGAGACCAAGTGAACCAACTGCTGCTAAGATAGCTACGAGAGACAAACCAAAGTTGAGGTCGCCGAACAAATCCGGGCCAAGATATCGGGCGATAAATAGTCCGACAATAAGGCTAAGGACTTTCCCAAACATTAACCACCCCGTATTTTTTAAATACTTGTTAAATGCTTCTTCGTCAAAACCTTTAATACTGGGTAATTTCATCAGCGCAAAGATGTAAAAAATTGTGCGTTAATTAGCCTTTAGGTGCTCGCAGCAATATCGATCAAACTTTAAAACTCTTTTCTATCCTTGCCAATTGCTTTAAATGATGTTTGAGGTGAATTTCGATGAATCTTAGCCACTGGATTGCATTTAAATAGCCCAATCGCGGATGTTTAGTTTTACAGTTTTTATCGGCCTTGCCGATTGTTGCATAGGCGCTTTCTAACGCTTCTTCAAACGATACGATTAATTTATGGGCTTCCGCTCGGGAGATTTTCTCCACCCGGTCGGCCAATCGTTTCGGAACTTTATACTTTGCAGCGGGAGGAAATGCGCCAAAAAAAAGGATTACTTTAACCACGAAATGTGTAGGAATATTCTGGCCGTTTCCCTTTATGCAATTCTCCATGGCAATGGTAGAAAGTACGCTCGAATCAAAGATATGCGAATAAACCTCACTGTAACTCCATCCGTTTATAGGCGGCGTAAGCTGGAAGGAATCGTCAGGATACAAAGCGAGTTTCGTTTTGTAAGCGTTAACAATTTTGCCTATTGATGCCTTGATTTTTGCAGCGCTCATTTATAAATATAAGCTAAAGAATTAAAATAACCGCAAAAGTTCTTTTAAATGAGTGATTTGCCGGTCAACATCCGCAGGCTTATCTTTACCTCCGGGATTAAAAAAGATCGCTTCCATACCGAAGTTTAAAGCGCCATAAATATCGGCTTCCAAACTGTCGCCAATCATGATGCTTTCTTCTTTTAATGCCTTTGCCTTGTCGAGTGCATATTCAAAAATGATCGGGCTTGGCTTGTTTACGCCTACATCCTCAGAAATGATTACGTTTTCGAAGTAGGGATTTAATCCCGACAAATTCATTTTTGTGAGTGTAGTTTCTTTAAATCCATTCGATATGATATGCAGTTTGTACTTGGGTTGAAGATAGCTTAACACCTCGTCTGCAGCCTCGAACAAATTCGTTTTAGTTGGCGAAATGCGTACATAATCCTCTTCGAATTGATGCGGAACGGCGTCGGGATGGATACCGAGCTCGATAAAGGTTTTACTAAAGCGCTCGGCCCTTAAAAACTCCTTGGTAATTTTCCCCAGGTGATAGTCGGCCCAAAGCTGGTGATTATTTGTGGTGTACGTTGTAATGAAATCGGCGCAGGAGTTAAGGCCCAGCCCATTTAAATTGTAAGTGTAAAAGAGCTCGTTCAAGGTCTCCTCGGCATTCCGGTCAAAATCCCAAATGGTATGGTCGAGATCGAAGAAAATATGTTTTTTCATGGATAATAAATTCTAAATCAAAAGCCCCACCCGTTAAAGATAGTGCTGTAGCCTTGTTCCTTCTTATCCCTACCCAGAAGGGAGGGTAACAAAGTTTGTGCTTTTAATAAAACCGTTGGGTTACAAGCGCTGCCCCTAAAAACCCTCTCCTCGGGAAAGGGCGGCTACGATTTCGCCCTAATTCTTCCTTTCAAAGGGTGAGGCTTTTATACTTTTTCGCCATAAGCCAAATCGCCAGCATCGCCCAAGCCGGGAACGATGTA
Organism: Pedobacter endophyticus; assembly: GCF_015679185.1. Lineage (NCBI taxonomy): Bacteria > Pseudomonadati > Bacteroidota > Sphingobacteriia > Sphingobacteriales > Sphingobacteriaceae > Pedobacter > Pedobacter endophyticus. The sequence goes on along the minus strand of NZ_CP064939.1, from coordinate 3,400,364 downwards.
CGATTTGCTCGTCATTTCTTCATCAATGGCGCCAACCCAAAGTTTTGCTTTCGGTAGGTTTGCCCTAACGTGTGTAATGCCTTCTGTACTGGCAATAATCGAAACAATGTGCAGTTCGGCAATTTTATAACGATTGATCAGTTCCTTGCAGCACAAAACCATACTTTGGCCCGTGGCCAGCATCGGGTCGGCCATAATTACGATACTTCCATCCAAATCCGGACTCGACACATAATCCATCTGAATTACAAAATTGCCGGTTTTTTTTGTTTTTCTATAGGCGGCTATAAAGCAACAACTCGCCTTGTCAAAAACATTCAGCAAGCCCTGCTGCAAGGGTAATCCAGCCCGTAATATTGTAGCCAATACCGGCTGTTGAACTAAAACATCGCATTGCGAAACCCCGAGCGGAGTGGCAATTTCTTGCGGCATGTATTTTAGCGATTTACTAATCTCATAGGCAAAAAATTCGCCAATACGTTCTATGTTCTTTCGAAAACGCATGGCGTCTTTTTGCACATTTTCATCGCGGAGCTCCGCAATGAAAGTATTCGCAATCGATTTGGTTTTACTCAAGTCAAAAATCATACAAGTAGTTTTAGGATTTGGTAGCTATCGCTTTTGCCTAAGTTAATAATTAATGATTTAATACGATTTACTAAATCAATTAAATCCCGGCTTGAGCGAGCATTTCGTTAAAAAGGGTGCTTAACTTTTTATATTTAGGGCTTGGCGATAAGCTCTTGAGGTTCCAGCAGGTATAAAACGACCCGCTTACGGTAATAACTACGTTCAAATATTTAGAAATCAGGGCTCTGGCCTCGGGCAATGGCAGATTTTGTAATTGCAAATCGGTGAGGCAGTAAGAATTTATGACCAGTGGGGTAACTTTTTCGAGCTGTAAATCGTACCAATTAAAGGGCGTACAGGTTCCGGCCCTAAAGCCCGGTACGTTGGGGTAACCCATAGAAAAATCTGTAGTAATGCCGGCGCTGTGCAGGTTCAGATAACAGATCGGAAACCTTAAAGGCTCCATTTGCAAGCTCATTAACGAAACCTGGCCGGGGAGGATTTTTTTTAGCTTAGTTAACCCATCAAGTATTTGACCAAGTTTCTCCTTATCGCTTGCACAAGGCCGCAGCAGACCCACCGGTTTATCCCTTAGCCTTTGCGAAACGCCGTTAATGCGCACATAATTAATCGGTACCGATGGGAATTCGACGAAATATATCGGCTTGATCTTCCCTTTCAAGGTGGGGTTTACCTTATCAATTATCGTTTCTGCCTTGGCGCCCACACCTGTTAATTCATCGAATTTGGCACTTAGAAAGTTGTTCTCTTTTTTAAACAAAGTGCTAAACACAAATTTTGCCTTATTTACAAAGCCATCGGGCAATTCGGGCACAACGGCAAAATTAAGAAGCGGTTGATGACTAAACGTTTTCTCGGTAAATTTAAGCGTCGCATATTTCTTTTTTATAATACTCTTTATAATCAACGCCCACTCATCAATAACCGGCCTGTTCAGCATTTTCCATTTGCTTTGCAAACTTTGCGAGGGCTTAAAATCCTCTTCGGAAGTTTTTTGATGCAAATATTCCTCATACCGCGTCAGGATCAGGAACGATGCGGCAAAAACATCAAAGGGCAGCGCTGATTCTTCCACAGGGAAAGGCACCGAGTAATCGTCGAAGGTGGTCGTTTTCAGGTTAATCTTATCGAATTTGTTTGCAAAGAGCAAGCTGGTGCTCTTAAAAAACACCTCGTCGGCAAGAGGCGAAGCGCCATAACTGATCCGGGCATTGCTGCTTTCGAGAAAGTATTGCCTATTGCCGGTAAATTCGACCTCGGCTTTCAGAATCTCCTTAAAAATGAAAGTAAAGATGTACTTAATCCGAGGGGTTAACAGATCAGAGAAAATGATTAGGTGCATAACTTATTGTAGCTATAGGGCGATTAAAAAAAGATACAAGCCTGGTTCAATTAAATAACATGCTTCTTTCTGCTTGCATTGGCCATTTTTTATGAACGGTCGTCATCCTGTTCCGAAGCTTCGGGATCAAAATCTTTCTAGCATGAACGCCAAGCATGAAAGATACTGAATCAAGTTCAGCATGACGGAAATGGCTAAGCTACGCAGTAGCCCCTTTGTGGCAACGCGGTTGAACAGCTTTCTATTGAAATATTAATCGAACTCAGGTTACAAGCAATATTTTCCAGTTTAAGGTTACCTCAGGGCAACAAAAGGAACATTAAAATTAAAAGTATTTTAATGCGCTTTTTAATATCTACTACAAAAATTACAATTAAAAGTTTGCGCCAAACTGTTTATCGGGATAGAGAATTTTGGCGCTTTTTCTGACGTTGCCCTTCACCAAATGCACAATACTCATCTGATCATCAAACATATCGTAAAGAATGGTATTGGTAACTTTTAACGATTTTAACGAAGGTATTTTCTCCACCTCAAGATAAATATTGGTGGCTTCATGATCAATCTCAAAGCCAAGATAATTCATTTTTGTGGGCTGGCCGTTTGCCATAACCTGAAGATGCGTAATCAGGTATCGTTTTACCAGTTCATCCATTGCAGCTTTCATCGCTAAGTTGGATAAATCTGTTTTTTGCTTATAGGTTTTTGATAAAACAGCTTCAAAATCGTCAGAGAAAATCCTGCAACTCACTTCGAGGGTTTTATCTCTGGCATTAAAATTCACCTCAGTTGTGCTTACATGAAGCGGATGTTTCCCGGCACTTATTCCGCCGAAAAACACGAAAGCAATAATTATGGTAACAAATTTGGTATTAAACATGACGATTTGATTCAATTTTTGCCTTTTTTATAATTAAAACTTTAATTTTAAGCTTTCAAAAGTACTAAAAGCTAAATATAATAAGCTAATTTGTTATAATGCCGTTGCAAGATTTTATCTTTTACTTTAAACTGGGTTGGGAGCACATCATAAGTGTCGATGCTTTAGATCATCAGCTTTTTATCTTGGCCCTAATTGCAATTTACAGCTATACCAATTTAAAACAGGTGCTCATCCTGGTTACGGCTTTTACAATTGGCCACTCAGCAACCTTGCTTATGAGTGTGATGGATATCATCCGTTTCGATAGTAAATGGGTGGAATTTCTTATTCCATGCACCATTGTAATTACGGCGATAAGTAATTTATTCAGAACCGATTTCTCGTTGCGATCGGTTAAAATAAACTATTTTTTGGCCCTGGGCTTCGGCCTGATACACGGAATGGGTTTCGCAAATTCGATAAGAATGATGCTGGCAAGCGATCAAAACATGGGCTGGGGCTTGTTTGGCTTCAACGTTGGGCTCGAGGCCGGGCAAATTTTTATGGTTTTGATTATATTGATTTTAACGTTTATTGTTTTTAACTATACCAGAATTAAGCGCTTAAGCTGGGTTCTGTTTATTTCAGCAGCCGTATTTAGCCTGGCTTTAAAAATGGCTTTGGAGCGAATTCCTTTTTAATAACTAACTTAAAATTATGAATAAATTTTTTACACTAACCGGACTGCTGCTTTTTTCTGGCGGTTTGGCTATGGCGCAAAACATTCAGAACAATCCGGGCAGCAACCACGGCAACAAGTTCGAACAACTGGGCACCATTCTGCCAACGCCTAATGAACAGCGCACTGCAAGTGGGGCACCGGGTGTTAAATACTGGCAACAACGTGCCGATTACAATATTAAATGCGAACTGGACGAGAAGAATCTCCGTTTAACGGGCTCTGAAACCGTAACTTATACCAACAACTCGCCTGATCCGTTAACCTATATCTGGCTGCAGTTAGATGAGAACGAGCACAGCACCAGCAAAAGCTCGAACTATCAAGATGCGACCAGAATGCCCGCGGGGGGTACCACACAAACGCTGGATCAATTGAGTTCGAAGGCCGATAATGGTTACGGAATTAACATCACCAAAATTACCGATGCAGCTGGTAAGAACCTGAAATACACGGTAAACAAAACCATGATGAGGGTTGATTTACCTGTAGCACTTAGAAACGGGCAGAAATTTATTTTCAATATCGATTGGAATTACACCATTACCGATAGAATGAGCGTTGGCGGCCGTGGCGGTTATGAGTTTTTTCCAGCTGATGGAAATTATTTATTTACCATGACGCAATGGTATCCACGCCTTTGTGTTTATAGCGACTTTCAGGGCTGGCAAAACCACCAATTTACAGGCCGGGGAGAATTTGCCTTAACTTTTGGCGATTTCAAGGTTCAAATGACTGTACCGGCGGATCACCTGGTAGGCTCAACCGGAGAATGTATCAACTACAGCGCCGTTTTAACGCCTACACAACTGAGCAGATACAATGCTGCAAAAACGGCATCGGCACCTGTCGAAATTCAGACCCTTGCCGAAGCCAAAGCCGCAGAATCTAAAAAATCTACCGCCAAAAAAACATGGGTATTCAACGCAAACAATGTTCGCGATTTTGCCTGGACATCTTCGCGTAAGTTTATCTGGGATGCTATGCCGCAAAAAATACAGGCAAATAACAATACAGTAATGTGCATGAGTTTCTACGGAAAAGAGGCTTATAACCTGTACAGCAAGTTCTCAACACGTGCCGTGGCGCATACCATTAAAACCTATTCAGATTTTACCATTCCTTACCCGTACCCTGTTGCGCAAAGTATTGAGGCTGCGAATGGAATGGAATATCCGATGATTTGTTTCAACTATGGCCGTACGGATGCTGATGGTACCTACAGCGAAAGCACTAAAAACGGCATGCTGGGCGTAATTATTCACGAGGTTGGGCACAACTTTTTCCCGATGATTGTAAATAGCGACGAGCGCCAGTGGACCTGGATGGATGAAGGCTTGAACTCTTTTGTTGAGTATTTAACCGAGGAGCTTTGGGACAACAAATTCCCGAGCAAGAAGGGGCCTGCTTATACGATTGTTGATTACATGAAATTGCCAAAAGATGAGCTGGAACCGATTATGACCAACTCTGAAAATATTGCCCGTTTTGGTCCGAATGCGTATTCGAAACCGGCCACAGGATTGAACATTCTTCGCGAAACGATTATGGGTCGTGAGCTGTTTGATTATGCTTTTAAAGAATATGCCCGCAGATGGGCCTTTAAACACCCGGAGCCGGCAGATTTGTTCCGCACCATGGAAGACGCCAGCGGCGAGGATTTAGATTGGTTTTGGAGAGGCTGGTTTTATGGAACCGATCCTTGCGACATTTCATTGGATAGTGTGAAGTTTGCCAAGGTAGATTTTCCCAAAGATATTCCAGCAGCAAGATCGAGAATGGTTCAAATTGATAAGCCCATGATTCCTGTTTTTGATGATATTTCTAAAATCAGAAACCGCGAAGATAAAAATATTACCTTCTACGCTGATAAAAACGTAGCTGCACAAGATTTTTATTACAAATACGATAGGGGCATGGTTAGTATTGATACCACCGTTACTACTAAGACTGAAATGAGTGCTCCGTTTGATCTTGTGCCCGAATCAGAGCAGGCCAAATACAAAGACAAGTTTTTATACGAACTCAGCTTTAGCAACAAAGGTGGTTTAGTGATGCCTGTTATTGTAGAATTCACCTATAAGGATGGTACAAAAGAAATTGATCGCATTCCGGCACAAATCTGGAGACATAATGAGCAAAAAACGTCAAAATTTTATGTGAAGGACAAAGAGGTTGAATCGATTTTATTAGATCCACTGCGTGAAACTGCCGATATCGATACAAGCAACAATGCTTGGGGAGGCAAGGCCAAAGAAAGCAAATTTAGGGCATTTAAGGCAAAAGCCAGTACTTCGGTTAGAGGGCAGTCGGTTGGCTCAAACCCGATGAAAGTAGCTGCCGGAAAGTAAGATTTCGGGTGTCAATTTTCGTTTGAGTCATAGGATGATTATCTGCAAGTGGGTTATAGTCATTCGATGACTTTACTAAAAACCTCATTGATTCACTTCGATGAGGTTTTTTCTTTGGGCATGTATGAAATTAATAAATTTTCACTGATTCTCCAGAAAGGCCACTTTCGATGATTTTACTATCAAAAATCCTCATTTTGAGGCGTCGAGTCTTTTATTTAGAGATGTCGCGCCAACTTGAGACAGTATAGTTACTTCTGTTTTGATTTTGCAGTCCACCATAAATTAAGGTCTTTTCAACTTTCTCTGGTGATGCCAATTCTTCAAACTTATCCATTTGCTTAAATAATTTCGACGACACCGTTTCGGTGGCTTTAACTTCAAAAAGCTCGAATTTATCGTGTTTTTTTATCAGAATATCTATTTCGTTCGCGTTACTATCTTGCCAAAAAAAACAATCTTCGTATTGGCCTTTATGGTAGTTCTGTTTAAGAAACTCTGCCAAAATCATATTTTCAAACAAATTACCTTTATACCTACTCTCTATAATATCGCTTTCTAATCTCACTCCTAAAAGATGGGAAAGTAATCCGCTGTCATAAAAATATAACTTAGGACTCTTTACTAACCTCTTGTTAAAGTTCTCATGATAAGGTTGTAAAAGAAAAATAATATAGCTACTCTCTAGTATCGATAGCCATGCTTTTGCGGTTGGTTGCGAAATATCACAATCATTAGCCAGCGCACTTATATTTAAAAGATGGCCTGCCCGGCCTGCACACAAACCTAAAAAGGTTCTAAAAGCTTTTAAGTCCCTTATATTCAATAATTCAGTAACGTCCTTTTCAATATAAGTTTTGATGTAGTTTGCATAAAAAACTACTGGGTTTATTTCCCTGTCGAAAATCGCCGGATAAAAGCCCTCAAAAAGTGCTTTTGGGTAACTGTCACTTAGCAAATTTGCATTCTTCAACTCTTCTAAATCTAAGGGCAACAACGTAAACAAGGCCACTCTTCCTGCTAAACTTTGTGTAATATTGTTCAATAAATGAAAATTTTGAGACCCAGAGATAATGTATTGACCCATTTTGCGGCTGTTATCGACTTTTGTTTGTAAATACGAAAACAATGGAGGAACTTTTTGTACCTCATCAAGAATAACATTTTCATCATACTCTTTCAAAAATCCATTGGGGTCTTCGGAAGCAAATGTTCGCATATCGATATTTTCAAGAGAAACATATCTATAATTTTTAAAAATCTTTCTCAATAAAGTTGTTTTACCCGATTGCCTTGGCCCCGTTACGGCAACGATTGGAAATTTATTCAACTGTAGATTGATTGAATTTTGTAAACGCCTATTTACGAACATTTTATATAGTTTTAAGCGAGTGCAATATACAAATATTTTCAATTTACATAACTTTTATTTTGAATTTACATAACTTTTATTTTGAATTTACATAACTATATAGGTTTAATGAATGGTATAAGAGCGGTTATGTAACCTAGTAAATCAAAAGTTAAACTTTCGATTTACTAGTTTGGTGACTCCGGAGTGCGTTTAAATGAACATTAGTTATTCGTCTACTTACCAGGTTTTAATTAACCATGTTATGTAATGTTTAACTAACTTTCCTTAGTTTTTACTGTTTAGTATAAGCAACCCACGATGTATTTCCCTATAAATAGTTTACATTTTGGTGAGCAAACGAGAGCACTTAAAATTGATTTAAACATCAAATTTGACTAAGTTTGATTTGCCCATGAAATTTAAAATCACCTCAGAATATCAACCGACGGGAGACCAGCCTACAGCGATAAAACAACTGGTTGACGGCGTAAATGCCAACGAACATTATCAAACTTTGCTGGGCGTAACCGGGTCGGGGAAAACCTTTACCGTAGCCAACGTTATTGAGCAAACGCAAAAGCCAACGCTCATTTTAAGCCATAATAAAACCCTCGCGGCACAGCTTTACGGGGAGTTTAAAAATTTCTTCCCCGAAAACTCCGTAAACTATTTCGTTTCTTATTACGATTATTACCAGCCTGAGGCCTTCATCGCCTCGAGCAATACTTACATAGAAAAGGATTTAAGCATCAACGAAGAAATCGAAAAGCTCCGTTTACGCACCACCTCCTCATTAATGAGTGGGCGACGCGACATCATTGTTGTTTCTTCTATTTCGTGTATTTATGGTATGGGAAACCCTGAAGACTTTTCGCGAATGGTGTTTCGTTTCGGCGTAGGCTTACGCATTTCCAGAAATGCCTTTCTACACAGCTTGGTTGAGATCTTGTATTCTCGCACAACAACCGAATTTAAGCGTGGGACATTTAGGGTGAAGGGTGATACGGTCGATATCTATCCTGCGTATTTAGATCATGCCTATCGGATCTCGTTTTTTGGGGATGATATCGAAGAACTTTCGGCCATTGATCCCGTGTCGGGAAAAACATTGGAAAAACTGGAAGACATGGCCATTTACCCTGCGAACCTTTTCGTAACCCCAAAAGATCGTTTTAACCAGTCCATTTGGGGCATTCAGGAGGAGTTGGAAATCAGGAAAAACCAGTTAATCGCCGATAGGCACTTACTTGAAGCCAAGCGTTTAGAGGAGAGGACGAATTTCGATATCGAGATGATGAAAGAACTCGGTTATTGTTCAGGTATTGAGAACTATTCGCGGTTTTTTGATGGACGACAGCCGGGAATGCGGCCTTTCTGTCTGCTTGATTATTTCCCTGACGACTATTTAATGGTAATCGATGAAAGTCATGTTACTGTGCCACAAATCAGGGCGATGTATGGCGGCGATAGATCGCGTAAATTATCGTTGGTTGAGTATGGTTTTCGCTTACCGGCTGCTTTAGATAACCGACCATTAAATTTTAACGAGTTTGAAGCGCTGGCACCGCAAACCATCTACGTTAGTGCAACGCCGGCCGAATATGAACTCGAAAAATCGGAAGGAGTTGTAGTTGAACAGGTGATCAGGCCCACGGGTTTGCTCGACCCGGTTATCGAGATCAGGCCAGCAATAAATCAGGTTGATGATCTGTTGGATGAAATAGACCTGACCATAAAAGATGGCGGACGCGTTTTAGTAACCACTTTAACGAAACGGATGGCCGAAGAGCTGACGAAGTATTTGGATCGATTAAACATTAAAACAAGGTACATCCATTCGGAAATAAAAACACTGGAGCGAGTCGAAATACTCAGGGGATTGCGCCTGGGAGAATTTGATGTTCTGGTAGGTATTAACTTGCTCCGTGAGGGGCTTGATCTGCCAGAAGTAACGTTAGTGGCCATTTTAGATGCCGATAAAGAAGGGTTCTTAAGGTCTGAAAAATCACTGATTCAAACCATTGGCCGTGCAGCACGAAACGACCGCGGGCGGGTAATTATGTATGCCGATTCGATTACAGAAAGCATGGAAAAAACCATCGATGAAACGAATCGACGTAGAGAAAAGCAAATTGCCTATAACCTTGAACATGGCATTACACCGAAGACGGTTGGAAAGTCTCGTGAGGCAATTCTGGAACAAACGTCAGTGCTCGATTTCTCGCAAAAGGCAAGTGATAACAAAGCCCGTGCTTATATTGAAAATGCAGAGATCAGCATTGCCGCCGATCCGATTGTACAGTACATGGGCAAAGCCGAATTGCAGCGGGCGATTGATAATACCAGAAAAGACATGCAAAAAGCAGCAAAAGAAATGGATTTTCTGCAAGCGGCAAAGCTACGCGACGAAATGTTCGCCCTCGAAAAAATGTATAATGAAAAGTTTGCCAAGTAGCTTATTCAGCCACTTCATTTTTTTCTGCTTTCACAATATATGTGTTAGATAAAGCATCATGCTAACCCCGATGCCCAAAAAAGGATAGTACATCAAAGGGGATTAATCTGTATAATGCTCTTTTAAGAAGATGACAAATTTTTTAATTGAGTACGAAACAAGGTTGTACAAGAATATGCTACCCAACAGCAAAGCGATAATTTGAACTTTCTTCAGATCTTAATTAGATTTATTGAATTGAGCGTTTCAGAAGCTGAAGGTAGTATCTTTTAAACATTTATTTGGGAAGTAAAGATTTGGTTTAAATGCCTTAGTTTTTAGATTAATTGATTAGAATTGTATTTAATAAGTTATCTAAAAATTAATCAAATGAAATCGTTTAAACTTTTGTCGCTGATCGTACTCGGCTCCTTAAGCCTGCACGTCCAGGCTCAAAATCAAACAGGCATTATCTTTCCGCTCGGGGGAAATGCCTATAGTTCGAATCAAATAAACGATAGAGACAATTCCAGAACAATTACCAATAAAGGCATTACAAACTGGACTGATAGCACAGAGTTTATTACAGCTTTTGTAAGAGTTGCCAAACCGGGCACACTGAGTATTTCAATGGATGATAAAGTTAGTATTGAAGGACAAGCAACACTTGGTTTTACAATCAATAACAAAACTACATCTGTAAACTTCGACGAGAAAAAGCCAATAACCGGAAAAATTGGAGAGTGGAATATTAAAGATACCGGCTATGTTGTCATAAAAATTTCAGGAATTAGCAAAACTAAAAATCAGTTTCCTTCAATTACCAATTTACTTTTATCAGGAACGGCAGTTGATGCTAAAACGGCATATGTACCAAACAATGAGGGCGGTTTTTTCCACTGGGGAAGAAGAGGTCCATCGGTACATTTAAATTATTTGCAGCCAGATAATGTGAATGCTGAATGGTATTATAATGAAATTACTGTTCCCGTTGGACAAGATAAAATAGGTTCGTATTTCATGGCATGTGGCTTTGGTGAAGGGTATTTTGGCATGCAGGTAAATAGCGATACTTATCGCCACATTCTATTCTCAGTTTGGAGTCCTTTTAAGACGGATGATCCTAAAAGTATTCCAGAATCGCACAAAATAAAAATGCTTAAAAAAGGTACAGATGTTACTGCTAAAGATTTTGGTGGAGAAGGTTCTGGTGGACAAAGCTTTTTAAACTTCCCTTGGAAAGCAGGCAATACTTATAAGTTTTTATTGCATGGAAAACCGGGTAATGATAGTACAACAACTTACACAGCCTACTTTTTTACACCTGAAACAAATTCATGGCGTTTAATTGCAAGCTTTAAAAGACCGATAACACAAACCTATTTAAAACGTTTTCATTCCTTTTTAGAGAATTTTTCACCAGAACAGGGCGATAAATCCAGAATGGGAACATACAACAATCAATGGATTTGTGATGATAAAGGGAATTGGATGGAGTTAACCAAAGCCCGTTTTACTACAGATAATACTGGAATGAAAGGTTACCGGATGGATTTTGCGGGCGGCGTTATTAATGGTTCTTTCTATTTAAAAGATGGTGGATTTTTTAATAATTATACCGTTCCAAAAACTATTTTCAGCAGACCAGCAACAGGTAAAAAACCAGAGATAGATTTTAGTAAATTGCCTTAAAGAAAAATGGCTAAAGCTAAAAGCGGATAATTTATGGAATTGCTAATCTAAATGTATCCATATTATAGCTTATCTACTTTTAGTCTTGATACTTGCCAAAGTTATTCCTTTGGGAGATACTAACTACTCGATACTACTATTTAAAAATGAACGGACAAAATAGAAAAGACATTTACCCAGGTTTAGAGGTGGGAATAATTTTGAAAAAGGATCAGCGAAGCGGAAATATAACGTATGGAATAGTGAAAGATTTGCTTACCTCCTCGGCATTTCATTCACGAGGAATAAAAGTGAGGTTAGAAGATGGTCAGATTGGCCGGGTTGCGGAAATTGTTGAAGAATAATTTTTTTTTAACAAATTTTTTGTATCTTAAATGTAAACAAAAAGCAACTAACAACATAAAAGGTAACAAATTACCTATTAGTACGTCTTATATTTGTAACCACAGTTAAATTAAAGGATGGGATTAATTAAATTCATTTTCATAGCAATTTTAGTACTTTGGATCATCAGAATGTTGATTCGACTGATACTGCCTATGCTATTTAATAACCTCGCCAGCAAAATGCAACAGCAAGCCGGCGGGCAAGGGCAACAACAACAGCGAAGACAATCGAAGCCTGAGGGATCTATTTCGATAGACTATATGCCGCCCAAACAAACGGGCAAAACCGATAAACTTGGCGACTTTGTTGATTACGAAGAGGTAAAATAGAAAATACTAAAAAGCTAAAGCCCCGATGAAAGTCGGGGCTTTTTTTATGCCTGGGATATTTTTTAAAAGAACAATATGAATGACCCTTTTAAGGCGATCGTCACTGCTCAAAGTGGGCTACTTTGTAGCGAGGCACAGGCTGTCTCCATTCCTATAGCTATTCGTACAACCTACTAATGTCAGCACCTATTTTGTCATGCTGAGAAACGAAGCATCTGCAGCCTACATCTTACTGTCCTTGCCTCACCCCGCCCCCTTTTGGGCAGTGGTATGTTGGCGTTCTGCGTTTCATCGCTTGCGGATCCTTCGTTACATTCAGGATCACAGCGTTAAAAGCAGTCATCAAAAGGAAAGATGTGTGCACACCATAGGAAGTATTGGGACATCCGTTCTCGGCCGCTCCGGTCAGGCGGGGACTCATTGTCATTTAGTTAAGGAAAAAACAAAAAACATTGTCACCCTGAGCGGAGTCGAAAGGCTCAGATCCGATAGCTATCGGATGACAGCAGTTGAGCTTACTAAACGACATTGGGCGGGCGCTCAAAATGAAAACTTATTCCACGCATTTAACTAAAGAAGCCGCATCAATTGAATTGATGCGGCTTCTTGTTTCACGCTTGCAAAGCAAACTTTAGTTAGTTTTTATCCCACCAAACTGGCTGATCGATAGTTACAATACCAGGGAAGTTTTTGTTTGATGTAGCTTCGGTATTTGGGTAAGCCATACGAAGCGGGAAGCTTCCTCTAGGTATACCTAATATTGGTGCTACAGATGGAGTAAAGAAATCAGGATATCCTGTTCTGCGCCATTCTGTCCAAGCCTCAAAGCCCTGGAAACCACACATTGCATAATATTTTTGTGTAATAATGGCCTTAAGTGGGTTTGCCGCTAAAGCCGCAGCCCCATCAGGTGCGCTGGCAATGTAAGCTGTAGCATCGCCTGCACCAAGAGCGGTAAAGCTGGCTTGTATACCTTGAGTATAAAGTGTAGCAACAACTCCTACGCCGTTAGTCCAGCCTCTTTGTACTGCTTCGGCTTGTAAAAAGTAACTTTCGGCAACAGAGATAAATTTAACAGGCGCTGTAGCAGAAGCAGAATTGCTTGCCCGTGCACCAACCAATGCTGATGGCGGAGAAACCGTTTTACCAGTATTGGTGTTGTAGCTTCCTTGCGGAATTGAACGCTCTGTTTTGGCAGCGGCATCCGTTGGAATTAAATCGTAAAGCTTAGCTACCCGAGGGTCAGAGTTCGCATCAAAATGGCTAATAGCTGTGGTGCTGGCAACAATGTTTTGAGTTCTGCTTAAACCTACCATCTCATTATACAATGGATTTTCGTTACCACCAGTGCTTAAATATTTAATTGAAGCATCAACGGTTAAAAATGTTGGGTTTGTAGCGTACAATGCTCTAACACCTGCAGCAGCTTTGGTTGGATCTACATAAGCTAATCTTAAATAAGCCTTTAATTTTAACGTATTAGCAAAAGCTTTCCAGTTGGCCATATTGCCCTGAAACACCATGTCCTGAGCACCTGGCGAAGATGAATTGCTAACGCTTATCAAAGCCATTCCTTTATCGATATAATTAAAAACGCTATCGTAAACTACGGCCTGCGCATCGTAGCTTGGTGCCGGATAAACCTCTGGCTGTAAAGCCTGACTAACCGGAATATCGCCGAATGCATCTGTAGCTACCTGGAAAGTATAAGCTTTCATTAAGTAAGCTATGCCTTTGGTATACTCCAGACTTGAGCCCTGCGCTTTAGTAATTAAGTCGGCATTTACCAACGCATTACGGAATAAGATCAACCACGGTCTATCGAATGCTGTGGCAGCCGGGTTGTATTGATCTACGGTTCTGTACTGCGACGACGTTGGGTTTTGAGTCCAGTATTGCGCCCAAAAGTTACCGTAAATCTGGAAGAAGTTACCCATAATTTGACCAGTTGCAGCCTGCGATGCTGGTAAAAGCAAGTTAGGAGATGCTGTATCCGGGTTATTCGGATTTTCATTTACATCTAAAAACTTTTTACAGCCCGATAATCCTGCAACGGCAATAAGGACCGTAAACAGCACTTGCTTAGTTTTGAATTTATATTTTTGATTCATGACTTCTATAATTAAAATGTAACTCTCAAATTAAATCCATAATTACGAACAGATGGCTGAGCGGTGTAATCGAAACCTTGCTCATTTGTTGCACCACCCGAGTTAACCTCTGGATCTACGTATTTATTTTCTTTAGCAGTCCAGATAAATAAGTTGTTACCAAACACACCTAACGATACGGCACTGAAAGGCAACGACTTAAGCTGCTCTTTGTTGAATGAATAAGAGATACCTGCACTACGCAATTTCACAAATGATCCATCGATAATGTTAACACCTGGATTTAAATCTGGAAAATAATCTTGTTTGTTGTAGAAAACGCTGTTATTAACAACGCTGTTGCCATCTGCATCTAAATACACTGAGTTAGGGAATGGCAAACCGAATCTTTGACCGCCTGTTTCTTCTGAAACACCAACAAAGGCAAGAATATCTTTTGTTCTTGAATAAAGCTTGTTACCTTGTTTAGTATCAAATAATACGTTTAAGTTCCAGTGCTTTTTGAATGTAATGTTTGCACCCCATGATGCCTGAAATTTAGGATTGTAACTTCCTAAGTATTGCGCAGTTGCGGTTGGCAATGGCAAACCAGTTTCAGCATCAACAATTGTACGTCCTTGTGCATCTGTTTGGTTGGTTACTGCATAAAATTCGCCATAAGGTCTTCCTTCGGCAGCAACAATCGCCATACCGCTTACACCACCAAGAACAACCTGATCGATATCACCAAGATCTACAACTAAGTTGCGGTTTCTGGTGTAAGTACCGAATAAATCGATATTCCAGTCGGCTGATCTAACAGCAGTACCTTTTAGGGTTAACTCGATACCTTTGTTTTGAACTTCACCAACGTTAACCACGCTAAAACCATAACCTGTTGAGTTAGGAATAGGAATAGCTAAAATTTGGTTTTTAGATTTGTTTTGGTAATAAGTAAAATCTAAACCAATTCTGTTGTTAAGGAATGATAATTCTGTACCTAACTCATAGGCAGTTGTAATTTCTGGCTTAAGGTTCGGGTTACCAAGGGTTGATCCGGCTTGTAATGCAGCAACGTTTCCGAAAGGAAATACAGTACTACCAAAACCACTTAAAATTGTACCTTTTGAAAAAGTAGTTAACAACTGGTAAGGATCTGTATCGTTACCCACTTTTGCAACACTTGCACGTACTTTACCATAACTCAATATGTTGTTAGGCTTAATCAGTTCGCTAAATACAAATGAACCGCTTACACTTGGGTAAAAGAACGAGTTATTTTGTA
Organism: Pedobacter endophyticus; assembly: GCF_015679185.1. Lineage (NCBI taxonomy): Bacteria > Pseudomonadati > Bacteroidota > Sphingobacteriia > Sphingobacteriales > Sphingobacteriaceae > Pedobacter > Pedobacter endophyticus. Next base: position 3,384,908 of record NZ_CP064939.1, on the reverse strand, counting down.
CAGGTAGCGTAGAAGACCAGTCGTTACGTGCTGTGGCTTCTAAGAACAAATAGTTTTTATAAGCTAAGTTCAAATCGGCATACACACCAACAAGTCTTCTTTGGCTGATGTTATCGGTAATAACGTTTAACGGACCATTACTATTTTGAAGGTTGTACCAATCTGGCACTACCAAACCGGCACTTGCATTAGTTGCAGTTCTGTTTGTAGAAGTAGTTCTTTGACGGATGTTATGACCAACCATTAATGAACCTTTAAAGTCTTCGCTAAAAGTATGTGAGGCTGTAGCCATCAAATCGTTCACAATTTCAGTTACGTTGAACTGGTCAATCTGATATCCACCATTACTAACGTGCGTACCTTGATTTGTGGTTAAATCAATTGGCGAGAATGAGAACTTTGGAGTTAACTGTCTTCTGCGCTCCGAATAAGTATCGGTACCAATACGATCTTGAATAGTTAACCATGATAAAGGCTTATATTCCAGGTTCACGTTACCTGTTATCCGGTTGATTGCATCATCATTGGTGAAATTTTGAAGGATATAATACGGGTTTAACGTATAAGATCCATAATAACCATATTGATCTGCATGAAGAACGCCATTAGCATCAGTATAACCAAATCCGTTATACTTGTTGTTTAAATCGCCAAGTTTATCCAAAGGAATATCTCTTGGGGTTTGAAGAACGTTGTCGAAAACAGAGTTGTCATTCTGACCACCAGCAACCTGTCTGGCGTTTATTTTATTGTAGTTGAATGATATACCAGCGCTGAATTTATCGCTAAAATCGGTTCTTCCGTTAAATCTAACTCCATATTTGTCGTAAACATCTTGCGCTCCAGGGAAAATACCATCTGAGTTCAATGTGTTTAATGCAAGATAAAATGTCGATTTATCAGTACCACCAGAGAAACTTAAGTTATTATCTGTTGCGAAACCTGTTTTAAAGAAATTTCTAACATTGTCTGTTTGGGCCGAGTAAGGTTTAGACTGTCTGACACCGTCTATACTTTGTCCCCACTCTTGCATTGCGCCATTGAAAGGTGCGCCCCAGCTCCAGTTTTCCTGACTATCATTAAAATACTCATTTACAACACTTCCATCATAATCAGTGGCATAACCTTGTCCGTATTCGTTTTGGAAATCAGGTAATTTAAGAATTGATGAGAAAGTGTTTGAGGTATTGAAAGTAATTTGTGTTTTACCTTTTTTACCTGATTTTGTAGTGATTTGAACCGCACCGTTTGATGCTCTTGAACCGTAAAGCGCTGCCGCTGCCGGGCCCAAAAGTGGAGTAATGCTCTCAATATCATCAGGGTCGATATCATTGGCCCTGTTACCAAAGTCGACACTAGAGCGACTATCGGCACCACCAATAACACTTGAGTTATCTACAGGAACACCATCAATAACGATCAACGCCTGGTTGTTACCTGCAATTGAGGTACCACCACGGAAAACAATCCTGGTTGAACTACCCGGTGTATTTGAACTAGAAGAAATGTTCATACCTGGTACACGACCCACCATTGCAGTAAGTGCGCTGGCGCTACCACTTTGCTCTAAAGCTTCAGAAGTAATCGTCGGTGCAGAATAACCAAGGGTTCTTTTCTCTCTCTTGATCGCATTTGCAGTTACAACAACGTCTGTTAAAACCTGCGCATCTGATACCAATTCCACATTAATTGTTGTTGCTGAGCCAATTGCTTTGCTCTGCACCACATATCCAATGTACGAGAAATCTAAAGTTGTACCGCCCGAAGGGACATTTACAGAATACCTTCCATTTGCATCTGTTACAGCACCAACCTGGGTGCCCTTAACTCTTACACTTACTCCTGGAATCGGCAATTTGTCATCCGAAGAAGTAACTGTACCAGTTATTGTTCTTTCTTGTGCTATCGCCGAAATTGCGACGAACATAAGTATGAACAAACTTTGTAAAAGTTTTTTCATGATTTGATAAATAGGGTGATTTATGATTAATAATTAAAACGTGGCATCTAATTTATGGCACATTATGTGTAATCCAAACTTTACAACTAATAATTTGTATAATTGGTTTGATTTGGCCGAATTATGACTTTTCTATTACGGAACTGCCAAACAATTCAGACACAATTGCGTTAAGGGTTGGTTTTTAGGCGCATAAAAAAAGGCCCGAATGGGCCTGAATAAAAACAAGGAAAAAGAGGGGATATCAGGGCACTTAATAAACCCAAATAAAACGCTGTTTGATGCCCGGTTTTTGTGTAAAATCGATTCTTGCCTTTACAGTAAATGTTGATGCATAATTCTGGCCGTTATAGCTGGATGGAATCCAATCTATATCAAATCCTTTTTCGGCAATAACCAGGCGTTTCACCACTTTTAGTCCATCGGCAAAATAAGTAGCTTCATAATTAGCCTTGCCCTTTTTATCTATATTGGTTGTTAAATCTACATCGAGGGTGCCATCAGCGTTTCTGTTTTCTTTTAAAATCATTCGCTTTAGCTCGGTTCCCAATAAAGAAATGTATTGATCAATAGATGCAATGGGAACCGGAATGCTTGCCTTTTCTTTAGCTGTTGGGTCGGTCGTATCTACGTTTACACTTAAACGATTAATACTCAGCGTATCCAGGTAAACCAATTTGTTCAGGTCGTAATTGTATCTCAAAAACACCTTCCCGTTATCATTAAAAGCATACCAATTGCCCGTTCGGGTATTGTCTTTATATACACCCCTTAACAACACCTTATCATCATCTTTCATTACGGAGTAAACGCCGTCAAGCTTTTTGGCATCGTTCATGGCATACACCACTTTGGTTGCATCAGATAAAGAAGTAGTTTTTTGTTCCTGTGCCGAGCACAGGTGGAGGCCAGCGAATAGGGCCAGGGCCGAGAGGTAAAATTTTGTTTTCATACTGAGCTGAATTGTCTTGTATAAATATAAAGAAATAAACTTAAAAAAAATGTCCCTTGAAACTTGTTCAAGGGACATTAAAAACTCGCATCTAAAACTATCTGGATGCTTTATACTTTATGTTTAAAGAGTAAACCCTTTTTGCTCCTGTTTGGTTCCAGTCGAAATTTAAGGTAAATGTTTTCGTTGCCGGATCATATTTGTTAACAGAACCTGGGATGTTTGCTAATGTAGCATTACCCAGCGCTTTCATGGTAACCAGATTGGTTGCAGGGTCTACAGTTGCTTGTAGGTTATCGATACCAGCAACGTTTGAAGTACCACCGGCCCATTTCAAGTTGCCAATTTGTACGGTATTGGCTCCAACTGTGGTTAAAGTTACATCCGGATTCGTTGCCGTACTTCCATTTAAATTATCGCCTGTTGTTGGCGTAGTTGGGTTGCTGTAACGCTGTACAAAACTTCCGGCCTGCATGGCATACACACCATCGTACGCATTTTTTGCACTTACATTTAACAAAATGGTGTTAAAGTTTCCGCTGATGATGCCCGAAGAAGCTGAAGTAATTGTTAATGGCAATACTTCGGCAGCCGCAAAGTTAAAAGTGGCTGGTTTAAAGCTAACATTAAAAGTGGCTTTGCTCGTTCCGGCTTTAATTACAACTTCGGTTGCCGAAATTGTATAGCTCGCAGGCTGAAGCTTCACAAAATGATCGCCAGTTGCCGTGTTGTATTCGGTAATTTTCGAATCGGCACCAACCGCAATCTGAACGGTTATATCCTGCGGAGCAGTCGCCTCTGGGCCAGAGTAGCTTACAGTAACAGGTAAAACCGGACTAGAAGTTGACTCATATGAGAATGCATACATCGGCGATGGAGTGCCGGTTCTAACAATTTGAGCGGGGTTAGCAAACTCAATTACATTATGGCCCTTTGCCGGATCAAGAACCAGGCGGTCATCTTTCAAGCAAGAGGTAAGCGAAGTTACCGCAAGCAGAAGTGTTATAGATTTTAGAATATTTTTTTTCATGTCTTTATTAATTTAAGTCCCAGAAAATTCGCGAACCGAATATTGTAACCGAAGGAACATTTGTAGGATTCAGGTTATACTCACTTTGTGGATAAAGAACCCTTCCGATCATTCTGTCTGGGCGTGTTGAAACTGACTGCTTTGAAGCAAACGTTAATACTGGATCTTGCGAGCCATTTACAACGCGTGGATAGGTAGTACGCTTAAATTCGTTGAAAGCTTCATCGGCGTGAATTACGTTAAATGCAATGTACTTTTGAGTAATGATCGCCTCAATTCTTCTTTCTAAGGTGCTTTGATTATAATCGCTGGCTAAGGGCTTATCTGTAAAGTTCCAGTTGGCTAAATAAACCAATGGATTTGCACTTTGATCGGCATTTGCAGCGATATAGGCTGCAACATCGGCACTAACATTTTTTCCTGCGTCTACGGTACCATTTTGGTTTTGGTATAGATAATTGAATGAAGCGGTAATGCCAGATTCAAACGCTGCTTTGGCGTCGCCTGTTAAATAACCTCTCACGTAAGCTTCGGCTTGTAAGAAATGACTTTCTGCGGCCAACATTAAAGGCTGACCTTGCGATGGGCCTTTGGCCACACCTAGCCCTGGTGTGTTTGCATCAACTCCGGTAAACCAAGCAGAAAATCCGGTTGGTGGAACTTGAGTTGATACGGTATTCTCTTCACCCAACTGATTGGTAGGGGTGCTGGGGAAACCACGATAGATTACGCGTCCGCGTCCGGGATCAGACAATTTGGTTCCATTATAAAAAGATAGAATCCATTTAGTAGGGATTGCCTGACCTTGCGACCTGGTACCATCACTAGCGAAACCAAGCGATCCGTAAATCGGGCTTTGTCTGTTTGCTTCTTTAACATAGCCAGGGTTTACCAATGCGTTTGTTGTTAAGAAACCAAGTGTGGTGTTCAAAGCAGCAAATTCTGTTGTAGCATAAGATGCCTGCTCGGGCACGCCACGCATTTTGATCAGTAATCTCAGTTTAATCGTGTTTGCAAACTTTTTCCACAAATCCATATCTCCTTTAAATAATGGATCGGTACTTGCAACTACCTTATTTGCCACTGTACCTCCTTGCGCCGCAGCAATTGCATCGATTGATGCGGTAAGCTGAGCAATGAGATCTTTATAGATGTCTTCGGCCTTATCGTATTTCGGGGTAAGCACGGCATTACCTTTAACAGCATCTGTGTAAGGCACGTCGTTATACTGATCTACTATTCTGGCGAAAACAAATGCCTTCATAATTCTGGCAATTGCAGTTGAATAAGCTAATGCTGGATCGGCAGATGTGTTATCAATAACATACTGGTAATCGGTTGCATTATCGTACGAGGAAGAAAAACCTGTTACGAAGCTACCGGCGGTATAGGCATAAGTTACGCTGGCTCCGTAACCACCCACACCAAAAATGTTGGCAGAAAAACCACCCGGAAAATAATAAGCGCTGTTAAGCGACTGAGTAATTGCTGCAGTACCCACAATGGCCTGAGGCAATACGAGCGCAGGCGTTGAACTTGTTGCGCTGTTTTGATTTGTATTAATATCAAGATACTTTTTGCAGGAAGCGAAGCCCACTGCAACGGCACCTATCAATATGACGTTTAAAATCTTTTTCATATCAGTGTGTATTAAAATGTTAATGATAAGGTTGCTCCATAAAATCTGGCTGGAGGCGTTTGGCCAAGGTTAACGATACCTATACCATTGTTGTCAGCTCCGGCAGAACTGTATTCCGGGTCTGTGTAAATATTTGTTTTTGGAGTCCAGATAAATAAGTTTCTACCCTGAATACTAATACGAGCGGCCTTAACATATTTTAAATTCCCCAAAACCGATTTAGGAATATCATATCCCAATGATAACTCTCTTAATTTCCAGAAAGCTGCTGAATACACATAGTTGGTACCTACACCAGTGTTTGTTGGTCCGTTGGTCCAAAAGTCAACTCCACCTGTACGCGTGGTAATGTTTGTATTCTCTACATAAGTGTTGGTTGCCGGATCTAAGTAAGAAGAGTTTGGCACAACGAAACGCTCGCGGTTAAAATAGGTGGTTCTGATTCCCGCTCCTGAGAAGTCGTAGCTTCCAGAACTTTGGGCCATCACAAAACCGCCTCTATATTCGAACAAGGCCGCTAAACGGAACCCTTTAAATGATGCCGTTGCATCTAATCCTAAACGGTGTTTTGGCTCTGTATTTCCTAAAATAAACGTTCCAGTGGTCAAACTTGGAAATCCTGTAATACGATCTACAATTATTCTGCCTTCGGTATCTCTTACATAGTCAGTACCTTTAAGCGATGGGAAAGACTGTCCTTCGATCGCCCAAACGCCCAAGCCCGTAGTTGCAGATCCTGATAGCGAAATCTGACTTAAACCGTTGCTGATCGAAGCCACCTTGTTTTCGTTGTAAGTATAGTTTGCACCTACCGAAACTTCTAATCCGTTGGTTGTATTTCTTACTGGCACAACGCGAAGTGATGTTTCAACACCTTTGTTGGTTACTTCACCAGTGTTGGTTAAGAATTTGTTGAAACCTGTTGAGGTTGCCACGTCGATTGGCACCGTTTGATCTGTAGTGCTGGTATTATAATAAGTGAAACTACCGGTAACTCTCGATTTAAGTAAAGAGAAATCGATACCGCCTTCATAGGCTAAAGTCATCTCCGGCTTAATGTCTGCAGCAACGATTCTATCGCCCAAAGTGTAGCCCGGAATACCGCCGTAAGGATATCCATAAGCCGAGCCAAATGTTGGCAATAGGGCGTAAGCACCGAAGTTAGAGTTGTTGCCTAAGTTTACGTTACCTACTTTTGATACACCACCACGGATTTTTAATGATTCAATTACGTTTGAATTCTTTAAGAAAGGAATCGCATCCGACGCAATGAACGAGATATCAGCAGATGGATAGAAGAACGATCTGTTCTCGGGAGATAAAATCGATCTCCAATCGTTTCTTCCGGTTACGTGCAAATACAGATAGTCTCTGAAACCTAAACGGGCATCGCCATAGAGGCCAATTTGTCTGGCTTTATAATTTGCTTCGCTCGCACCTGGATTTTGAAGGCCATTACCAATGTTGAAGAAACCACCTTGAGCCAAACCGCCATTGGTATTCACATTTACGGTTTTGTATGTGTTTTGTCTTACTGTACCACCAGCGATTACATTCAAGGTAAAATCTCTTGATAGTTTCTTGATGTACTGCGCAATAAACTCAGGGTTTATTTGCGTGTTAAAACCCGAGTAATCGCTTACCGAACCAAGAATATTTGAGAAGTTTGATGTTAGTCTTAAACGGTAATCAGAATAAGTATATTTATCAGTGGTCGATTTGTTTGCAAAGCTACGGTTTGATAAACTCGCTCTCACCAATAAAGATAATTCCTTAATCGGGAACCACTTCAACTGGACATTTCCTGTTAAATAATCGTTGCGGGTAATGCTACGGTTATTGCCCAAAGCGAAATATGGGTTTTGATAGTATTCATTGTAATATCCGTCTGGAGTAGAGAATGGATCATTTTTGTAATCCTTATACCTGGTTAAAGGAATTTGCCCAGGCGACTGCAATACGTTATCGAAAACTGCAGAGATTGCAGATGAGGTATTGTAGCGATTTTGCACGTAGTTGGCATTGAAACTGAAAGTAAGGTTTTGCGTTAGGTTACGCTCACCGTTAATACGCATGGTGAACCTGTTGTACTTATCGCCCGGAACGGTACTTTTTTGATCGAAATACTGGCCAGAGAAATAATAAGTTCCCTTTTCATCGCCTGATGAAACATTAAAATCTGTTTGATTTGAATAGCCTGTTTCCCAAAATGCGTTTTTGTTTTCATCGCTGTTGAATGAGTAAGGTACAGACTGGATTGATCCATCTGCCAGCGGCTTGCCAATAGGGCGAACAGTACCATCGAATGCTGGTCCATATTGTTGGTTCTCAAAAGCCGTATAAGTTGGAACATCATCGTTACCTGTACCTGAGCCAAAACGCTCTTGTAATTGAGGCAAGAAACTTACTTGCTCTACGTTGGTTGTGTGGCTTACATTGATCGATGATGTACCTCTTTTGCCTTTTTTGGTCTGAATAATCAAGGCACCGTTAGATGCATCTGATCCGTAGAGCGCAGCTGCTCCGGCACCATTCAGTACCTCAATGTTCTCAATATCTTCGGGATTCAAATTACCCAAAATGTCACTCGGTACAATAACATTATCGACAACAACCAACGCCTGGTTATTTCCAAGCAATGAGCGGTTTCCTCTTAATACTAAACGAACGCTTGGGTTAACACCACTACTCACGGCATTTACTTGCAAACCCGCCACTTTACCTGTTAAAGCGCTGGCAACGTTAAAGGCCTTGCCTTGAGTTAGCTCTTCGGCTTTTACGGTTGTCGATTGGTTACCCTGCTGTCTACGTTGAATGGTAATACCGCCAGCGGTTACTACAACTTCATTTAGCGAGGTTACGTCGGATACTAACACCGCATTAAGCACATTACTGCTAGGAATAGCGAACTCTCTGGTGCCATAGCCCAAAAAAGTAACGATAAGTGTTTTGCCGTTTGCTGGTACTTTTAGAGTGAATTTGCCATTTGCGCCGGTTTGTGCGCCGAGATTGGGGATTTCTTTGACTCTAACTGTTGCACCTGGAACTGGTAGGCCATCTTCTTGGGATGTTACTGTTCCACTGACTGTTCTTTCTTGAGCCGCTGCGCTGAACGCAACGAACATAAGAATGAACAAACTTTGTAGAAGTTTTTTCATAATAAAATAATAGGTTAGTTAATGATTTGTTAGGCGCTAAAATATAGTTAGTTAACAATACCACCAAATTTATTTTAACATTTTTTAACAAAAACGGGTAATTATTTCTACAAGTTGTGGCTTTTTGGGAAAATAAGTCATCAAATAACGAAATCACCGTGGAATTATGGCCCCACAATGGGGTAGTGGCCGTTAATCGGCAAGGACGCACAGTTTTTTGGCTGGAAAAACGTTTTAGTATAGGGCGAAAAGGCATAAATTAGGCGAAAAAGACGACGATTTTTGACAATAAACGCTACATAACTAAAAAGTCCGTTAATTATGTTTGATTCTTAAGTTTGATTTTAAAGAAAAATAGAATTTTTGCATCGCTGAACCAAGAATTCGGCCGAAAACATGGGCTGAATTATGAGGTTTTGAAGATTTTTTGGACAGAAAGTGCGGTTAACAGCTGATCGTGATCATCAAATTGAGCAAAGATGCGTTTGATATGAAGGAGCAATAGCAAGGGCTGCATCGCGCAGGGTACAGCGCATGTAGCAAAAGTACGGCGCTTTCTATAACCAAAAAGTCCCAGCTAGTTGCCTAACTGGGACCAATATTAAGTTGCTGGCCTGTTTCAAATAGAAAACGGTCTGATATTTATCTCCCTCTTTTATAAACAAGTGTTTCTTCAAAAGTTCTATTGCCATTTCCTTGCTTCCAAAAAACCGTAAATGTTTTTGTTGTAGGGTCGTATTTGCTTCTAACATCTTGGGGTGTTTGCACGCCCAAAGACGGACAAGTAACAGTCACTGCAAGCGTAGTAGGGTCTACCGTGTAGGTAACAACGTTACTGTAAGTGGCTAATAGTCCTGGAGAAAGACCTACTGTTGTAGACGACTGCGTAATCAGTTCGACTTCAACATTCTTATTTGGCTGTAAAGAGGTACTTGCAGATGTGGTATACTGATAAATACCGTCATAAGCGTTTTTTGCGCCTACATTTAAGAGTATAACGTTGAAGTTTCCACTAACAATACCAGAAGAGGCGGAAACGATCTTCAATGGCAACACGAGTGCCTTGGATAGATCGAATGTATTGGGTTTAAACTTAATATCAAAACTAGCTTTGGTTGTTCCTTTTTTAATAACGACTGAACTTGTGTTAAAGGTATAATTTGAAGTTGGCATCAGTTCGTAATGTTTATCTTGTTTCGTGTTATACTCCTCAATTACAGAACTGGGAGCTAAAGCTAAATTAACAGTAATATCTTCCGGTGCCTCCGTTTCAGGACCAGAATAACTGACAGTAACGGTTGTAGAAACTTCTGGGACTACCTCATAAGACAGCACATACAAGGGGTAAATACTGCCATTAATTGCAATTTGTCCTGGGTTAGCAAACTCGATTACATTATGCCCCTTTTTAGGATCTAAAACCAGGCTATCATCTTTAAGACAAGATGTTAGTGATGTAATAACTAAGAATAGCGCTAGTGATTTATATGTATATTTTTTCATAATTTCTATAAATTAATCTTTTGTGTCCCAAAATATTTTTGAGCCAAACAAGGTAACCGAAGGAACGTTGGCTGGGTTTAAATTGTATTCTGATTGTGGATAAAGAACACGGCCAGGCAGTTTATCAGGACGTGTGGAAACCGATTGCTTAGAGGCAAAGGTTAAAAGGGCATCTTGCGAGCCATTCACAATCCGTGGATAAGTTGTTCGTTTAAACTCGTTAAATGCCTCATCACAATGAATCATGTTCATCGCAATGTATTTTTGAGTTATAATCGCTTCTATTCTTCGCTGTAAAACATCTGTATTGTAATCGCCAATAGCCGGCATAGCGGTTAATTGATAGTTAACTAAATAACTACCAGGATTTGCAGTCTGGTAAGCCAAAACAGCAGAAGACACATTTTTACCCGGATCAACTGTATTATTTTGGTTTTGATACAAATAATCAAAAGACGCAGTAATACCAGCTTTAAAGGCTGCTTCAGCATCGCCGGTTAGATAACCTCTCACGTAGGCTTCAGCCTGTAAAAAATAACTCTCAGCGGCCAACATTAGCGATTGTCCCTGAGAAGGCCCTTTTGCTACACCTAAGCCAGGGCTAGTTGCATCGATCCCGGTAAACCAAGCAGAAAACCCTGCCGGCGGAACCTGAGAAGAAGATGTATTCTCCTCTCCCAATTGATTGACAGCTGTACTTGGGAAACCTCTATAGATTACATCTCCCCGACCGGGGTCTGACAACTTTGATCCTGTATAGAAAGTCATAATCCACCTAGTGGGAATCGACTGACTTTGCGATCTAACATTACTTGTATTAAAAGCAAGGCTATTATAGCTAGGGTTTTGTTGACTAACTCCATCCGAATTGTTTGCCTTAACATAGCCGGGATTAACCAAAGCGTTTGTACTCAAAAAGCCAATTGAAGTATTTAATCCGTTAAACCCTGTCGCAGCGTAGCTAGCCTGCTCAGGAACTCCCGCCATCTTAATTAACAAACGTAGTTTAATCGTATTTGCAAATTTCTTCCATAAATTCATGTCTCCTTTAAATAAAGGGTCTGTACTTGGAACAATATTACTTGTTGCCACGCTTGCTTGAGCCGCAGTTATCAATTCAATTGACGTTGTTAATTGAGAAATTAAATCTTTGTAAATATCCTCAGCCTTATCGTACTTTGGGGTCAACATGGTGCTGCCCTTTAAAGCTTCGAAATAGGGCACGTCATTATATTGATCGACAACTTTTGCAAAAACATAGGCTTTCATTATACGAGCAATCGCAGTTGAATAGGCTAGAGACGGATCGGCTGCGGTATTATCAATTACATACTGGTAGTCATTTGCGTTATCGTAGGACGCAGTGAAGCCAGTTACAAAACTTCCGGCAGTGTATGCATAAGTCAAAGTAGAGCCATAGCCGCCCACCCCATAAATGTTTGCTGAAAAACCACCAAGCGTATAATAAGATGCATTAAGAGCTTGCGAAACTGCTGCCGTGCCAACAATTGCCTGAGGCAAAACAAGTGCTGGGGTTGCAGTTGTCGCATCGTTTGTATTTTTATTTATATCCAGGTACTTTTTGCAGGAAGAAAAGCCAACTGCTATGGCACCCATCAATAAAAAGTTTAAAATCTTTTTCATATTAATATGTGTTAAAATGTTAATGATAGAGTCGCACCGTAAAATCTAGCTGGTGGCGTTTGGCCAAGGTTAACAACACCAATACCATTGCTATCAGCGCCGGCAGAGCTATATTCGGGATCGGTATAAATGTTTGTTTTCGGTGTCCAAATAAATAAATTTCTTCCCTGCAAGCTGATACGAGCAGCTTTTACATATTTCAAACTTCCCAAAACTGATTTAGGGATGTCGTACCCCAGTGATAGCTCTCTTAACTTCCAAAATGCCGCTGAATAAACATAGTTTGTGCCTACGGCAGTATTAGTTGGTCCATTCGTCCAAAAATCTACACCCCCAGTTCTAGTTGTAATGTTTGTATTCTCTACATAAGTATTCGTAACTGGATCTAGGTAAGAAGAGTTCGGAATAACAAAGCGCTCACGGTTAAAATAAGTTGTTCTGATACCTGCACCAGAAAAATCATAGCTACCAGAAGTTTGCCCCATTACAAAACCTCCCCTATATTCGAATAAAACAGCTAATCTGAATCCTTTAAACGATGCCGCCGCGTCAAGTCCGATGCGATGTTTAGGAGAGGTGTTTCCTAGAACAATAGTATTTGTAGAATTACTTGGAAAGCCTGTGGTTGGATCAACAATGATTCTTCCTTGGTCATCTCTTACATAATCTGTTCCCTTTATTGATGGAAAAGACTGCCCTTCGATTGCCCATATTCCCAAACCTGTACCAGTGGAGCCTGCCAGTGAAACCTGAGTTAATCCACTCCCTATTGATGCAACCTTATTTTCATTATACGTATAGTTAGCGCCGACAGAAACCTCTAATCCGGTCGTGGTATTGCTAACAGGGACAACGCGAAGCGTAGTTTCTATACCTTTATTTGTAACCTCACCCGTATTTGTTAAAAATGTATCGAACCCACTAGAACTAGCAATGTCAATTGGCACTGCCTGGTCAGTAGTACTGCTATTATAATAAGTAAAGCTACCGGTAATTCTAGCTTTATATAATGAAAAATCTATACCCCCTTCGTAAGCTAATGTAATTTCAGGTTTGATATTTGGAGCTACAATTCGGTCATTCAAGCCATAGCCCGCAATACCATTAAATGGGTAGCCAAAACTAGAACTAAAAGTCGGAAGCAGTGAATAGGCTCCAAAGTTAAGTGAATTTCCCAAGTTCACATTACCAACTTTAGACACACCACCTCTGATTTTCAACGACTCAATTACGTTAGACTGTTTTAAGAATGAAAAGGCATCAGAAGCGATAAACGAGATGTCTGCCGCTGGATAAAAGAATGATCTACTCTCAGGCGCTAAGATAGACCTCCAGTCATTTCTGCCTGTTATATGCAAATATAAATAATTTCTAAAGCCTAAACGAGCATCGCCATATAAGCCAATCTGTCTTGCCTTATAATCTGCTTCACTAGCACTAGCGTTTCCTAAGCCATTATTGATATTGAAAAACCCGCTTTGAGCTAAGCCACCTGTTGTACCCACGCTTACAACCTTAAAGGCGTTCTGTCTCAATACACCGCCAGCAATAACGTTTAAAGTAAAATCTTTTGACAGCTTTTTAATGTATTGGGCGATAAATTCAGGATTAATTTGGGTATTGAAGCCTGATGACTCGCCTACTGCTCCGACAACATTTGAAAAGTTCGGGGTTTCTTTCAATCGGTAATCAGAGTAAGTGAATTTATCAGTAGTATTTTTGGTTGCAAAGCTTCGATTTGATAGACCAACTCTTACTAACAAAGATAGCTCCTTAATCGGAAACCATTTCAATTGTACATTTCCAGTCAAATAGTCATTACGCGATAAACTACGGTTATTTCCCAGCGCGAAATAAGGATTCTGGTAGTATTCATTATAATATCCATCCGGCGTTGAAAATGGATCGTTTTTGTAGTCTTTATATCTTGTTAGCGGAATTTGACCTGGTGATTGTAACACGTTATCGAACACAGTACCAATTGCAGAAGATCTATCGTAGCGATTTTGAATATAGTTAGCGTTAAAGCTAAAAGTAATGTTGCTTGTCAGGTTACGTTCACCGTTAATACGCATCGTAAATCTGTTGTACTTGTCTCCAGGAACCGTGCTTTTTTGATCGAAGTACTGACCAGAGAAGTAATACGTCCCTTTATCATCACCTGAAGACATATTAAAATCTGTTTGGTTAGAAACGCCTGTTTCCCAAAAGGCATTTTTATTTTCATCTGAATTAAATGAATAAGGAACTGATTGAATTGAACCATCAGCCAACGGCTTGCCAATTGGACGGACAACGCCATCGAAGCTGGGCCATACTGTTGATTTTCGTAAGGAGTATATGTAGGAATGTCATCGTTACCTGTTCCGGAACCAAAACGTTCTTGTAGCTGAGGCAAAAAACTAACCTGCTCTATGTTGGTGGTATGGCTTACATTGATAGTTGAAGCGCCCCTTTTACCTTTTTTGGTTTGAATAATCAAAGCACCGTTGGAAGCGTCAGATCCATAAAGCGCAGCAGCACCGGCTCCATTTAAAACCTCAATGCTTTCAATATCCTCGGGATTTAAATTTCCCAAGATATCACTTGGCACAATGACATTATCAACCACAACCAGCGCCTGGTTATTACCCAGCAAAGAGCGGTTACCCCTAAGCACCAGACGAACGCTCGGGTTAACACCACTACTCACGGCATTTACCTGTAAGCCTGCGACTTTACCTGTTAAGGCGCTTGCCACATTAAATGCTTTTCCTTGTGTAAGTTCTTCTGCCTTAACAGTTGTCGATTGATTACCCTGTTGACGGCGCTGAATACTGATACCGCCCGCAGTTACAACAACCTCGTTTAAAGAAGTCACATCAGATACCAAAGCGACGTTTAAGACGCTGCTCCCTGAAAGAACCATTTCTTTTGCCCTGTAACCTAGATAACTAAACACGAATGTTTTAGCCGTGGAAGGAACAGTGAAAGAATATTGTCCGTCTGCATTGGTTTGTGCGCCTAGATTAGGGATCTCCTTGACCCTAACAGTAGCGCCCGGTATCGGCAGCCCATCTTCCTGAGATGTTACCGTACCAGTAATTGTTCTCTCTTGTGCCAGTGCAGAACTTGCAACAAACATAAGTATGAACAAACTTTGTAGAAGTTTTTTCATAATTGAAAATAAGTTAGTTAATGAATTAATAATTACTGTTGTAACCAATATGGATTCACTAACTCCTAATCTCAATTAGAAATTAACTACTATAACAATTCGGGAGAATCTGGTCAAAGATACAAATTTTGTTTTGAAGGCAATAAGTATAAATACGTATTTTACAAGTATTTAGTAATTACAAAACAGAATATTGCCAAAAAGCGTCTTTCCGCTTTCCCAAAAATTTCTAAACAAAGGATCGTTGGCGAGGTAAACTACCTGGCCTTTGCCAAGGTCCTGCACACCGATTAATAAGCCCGTTTTTAGTTCTTCTCTTACCTTTTTGCCCACAACGCCAGCCATCAAGCTCTTATCGTTTACCTGACCCACGTTCCAGCCCTCAACAAAAGGCACATAAATTTTCCGGTCGGTTTTTAAGCTATAATACCACTTTCCCAAACCGTAAGAGAAGGGGTGAGAAGCATCGAGATTGATCCTGTAAATGGCTCCGGGGATGGCGTAATCATAATCGTCCTTATCTTTATCCTTAAAAAGCAACTTGCTCGGTGTAGGCTTTGCATTCTTGTTTACAACAACTTCCTTTTTCTTAATATCAAAGCCTTTTTTATCAAGAACGCTTTCAATGGCGTCTTCCATCAATATTAATCGCCCTCCTTTTTTCAGCCAGGCCACCAACCCGTCGCCAATAAAGCTACCGTAACTGCCGTCAGGTAATATCAATGTGTTTATTTTTCCAATATCGAGACTATTGATATCCTTAGCATTGATTATGCCTGGCGATAGATTCAAATCGTGCTCCAGATAGAACCAAACTTCGCCAAAAGCCAAAGATGACACTTCACTGCCGGAAACAACTGCGATTTTCGGTTCATTAAGAATCGGGTAAACGTTTGATCCAAAATCTTTCCCTTTATCAACAAGCCCACTTGCAATAGCCTGAACGGGTTTTTTGAACCTAGTGGCAATGGCAACAACCTTATCTTTAATAGCTTGGTTCGATTTTTCATTTTCAACCCGTAAAACAATCAGGGTTCCGGCCGGGTAATCCTTACCAGAAACAGTAAACGGCTGATCGGCTTGTCGAACCCGCACATTTTCCTTTTGCAAGGCAATTAATACCTGAACATCTTCGGCAGCGCCCCACGAAAAGAGCCAGGCCAATGGCTTATCCATATCCATGGCCGAAGACTGATCTTCGGCTAGCGACGAAAACCTTCCTTTGAAACTTTCCTTGCTGGCATAAGCTTTTAATCCATAAACATAAGGCAGGGCCCAGGCCGTAATATCGTAGGTGTTTGAATCGGTTACGAGCGTTTTTGGTTCTAATAAAACGTTTGCCAAAACGGCCCTGGTTTGTTGTACATTAACGATCAAATCGTTACGATTAACGGTAAAACTTTCTTCTTTTTGTGTATCGTAGTCGTAGCCTTTACCCGATTTGTCGGCGCCATAACTGAACTCGATTTTATTTTTTGTTAACAATTCTGCCAACTTTTTCTGCCGCGACAAGTTAGTGGGTTTGATTACAAATGTTTTATAAATACCCGGAGCGGTAGCCAATTCCTGCCGAAAATACTTGACATACTCCGCCAAAAGCTTATCGTGATTTAATGACGACACCTCAACGGTCGACATCCCTGTGGTGAAATGGTGGGCAATCCTATCCTTTAAAGTCAAAGTATCACCTTCATTATTAATTACGATCAAGCCAGCCCTTATTCCACCTTGCTCGTAAGTCATTCCAATTGATCCATTATACAGCGGGTAAGTATCTCCGTAAGAAGGGTAGAGCAGATCGAATCGTTCTTTGGTAAAGTAGCCCCAGCCCTGGGCATCAAAATACTTCGCATTGTTTTTACCCACCACAACCTGAAAATTGCGCTGCCAAGGCGTAATATCCTGATGTACAGGCTCTGCGGCGGGCGCAAAATAGTATGGTTCATTGTAGCCTTGTTCGTGAAAATCGACGTGTATTTGCGGCATCCATTCGTTATATAAAGCCAATCGTTGCTGGCTCTCTATTTGTGTTTGCCAGGCCCAATCGCGGTTCAGATCGAAATAATAATGGTTAGCCCTGCCGCCCGGCCAGGGTTCGATATGTTCTCTCGACATTGGATCGGGGTTAGGCGTTTTGCCAACAACACTATTAAAATAGTTCACATACCGATCTCTACCATCGGGATTGAGGCATGGGTCGATCACCACAACCGTATTTTGCAGCCATTGGTTGGCTTCAGCATTTTTACCCGAGGCCAATGTATAAAGCATTTTCATGGATGTTTCAGTAGAATTTGCCTCATTGCCATGAACATTGTAGCTTAACCAAACAATTGCGGGTTGAAGGGCCAAATCGACCGAATTTGTTGTTCCTGAAGCTAATTTTGTATTATTTGCCTTGATTTGATCTAGCCTTGCAATATTTTCTGCCGTTGAGATAAAAGCAGCAAGAAGCGGCCTGCCCTCGTTCGTTTTGCCATATTCTACCAGTTTTATATTGCTCGAAGATGCAGCCGCAGCCTGCCGAAAATAATCGACCACACGGTGGTGCGGTGTAAAGTGATTGCCAAGTTCGTAACCCAAAAACTCATCGGGCGATTTGATTTGTGCTTGAACGGCTAGAAACGAAATGAGTAAAAACAGACTGAGCGTAAGGCTTTTCTTCATAAAATGGATAAATTTTAACTAATGTAGTAATTTTGCTTTTTGTTATTGCTAAACGTTAATTTTACAGCATATTTTTTACTATTAAAGCATGACCTCGACCGAAACCCTATACAGCCATTACCTTGAGCACCCGCAAGTATCTACCGACACCAGGAACATCACTAAGGATTGCATTTTCTTTGCGTTGAAGGGCGATAATTTTAATGCGAATGAGTTTGCTGAGCAGGCTTTGGATAATGGTGCGGCCTTTGCTGTTGTTGATGAGGAACAATATGCCAAGAATGAGCGCTGCTTACTGGTTGATGACGTGCTGACGGCCTTACAGAATCTTGCCCGCCACCACCGTAAACAGTTAAACATCCCGGTTATCGGGTTAACGGGCAGTAACGGCAAAACAACAAGCAAGGAATTGATCAATGCGGTTTTGGCCGAGCGTTATAAAACGTTTGCTACTTCTGGCAATCTGAACAATCACATTGGCGTGCCGCTTTCCATTTTATCCATTGGCAGCGATGTGCAAATTGCGGTAATTGAAATGGGTGCCAATCATCAAAAAGAAATTGAGCTGCTTTGTACCATCGCCCAGCCTACGCATGGCATTATTACCAATGTGGGTATGGCGCATTTAGATGGCTTTGGCGGGTTTGAAGGCGTAAAAAAGGGCAAGGCCGAGCTGTACGCTTATTTGAAAGAAAACCATGGTTACACCTTTATCAACAGAAACAACCCTTACCTGTTGGAAATGAGCAACACTGCAGGGCTTAATAAACTGATTTATTACGGTACGGAGCATGGAAATACAATAAAGGGAAACTTAAAAAGCAGCGATCCTTTTATTGAGGTAGAGTGGACCAATCATGAAGTTGCAACAACAGTAAAAACCAACTTAACCGGAAGTTACAATTTCGAAAATATACTGGCGGCAATCTGCATTGGCGATTTCTTCGACATGGAGCCCGACCAAATTAACGCTGGCCTGGCAGGCTATCAGCCCAAAAACAATCGCTCGCAGTTAACCAAAACCGAGCGCAACACGGTAATCTGCGATTTTTACAATGCCAACCCGAGTAGCATGGAAGCCGCCCTAAATAACCTTTCGGCACTTTCTTCGCCCCAAAAAGTTGCCATTTTGGGCGATATGTTCGAGCTTGGCCCCGAATCGGCAAAGCAGCACGAGTTAATTGCACAGCAAGCTACACAAAGCGGATTAAATGAGGTTATCTTAATTGGAAAACATTTTTACGGGTTTAAAGACGTACTTGATGCGACTTTCTTCGAAACACCGGGCGAAGCGGCCAACTACCTTCAACAAAACGTAATGAATAACAACCTCATTTTATTGAAGGGTTCGCGAGGCATGAAACTGGAAAACTTGCTGCAATATTTGTAACGAAATCAACTTCGGTGGCTATTCTTGGCAAGTATTGCTGTAATCGTTTTAAAAAAACAATCGTGCACCAAGGGCTTACTTAACACCGCTGTAAAGTCTGCTTGCTCAAATTCGGTCGTATTTTGATCAATATCGATGGCGGTTAAAGCTATAATCGGGTCTGTTATGTTTTCTTCCCTGATCTTTTT
Organism: Pedobacter endophyticus; assembly: GCF_015679185.1. Taxonomy (NCBI): domain Bacteria; kingdom Pseudomonadati; phylum Bacteroidota; class Sphingobacteriia; order Sphingobacteriales; family Sphingobacteriaceae; genus Pedobacter; species Pedobacter endophyticus. The sequence goes on along the minus strand of NZ_CP064939.1, from coordinate 3,365,620 downwards.
AATAGTTTCAAACCCATTAAGGCCCGGCATCATGATGTCCATCAATATGAGGTCGTAGTTTTTTTTCCTTAATAGTTCAAGGGCGTCAAATCCACTTTCGATTGTATCACAAACGAAACCATTTGATTCTAAAAGCTTTTTGGTAAGAATCAGGTTAATTCTGTTGTCATCCACCAGAAGTATTTCTCCTTTTGATTTTTGAGTCACCGTTTTATCCGATTTTCCCATTTCAAAAGCTTTATCAAACCAGATAGAAAAAGAAAACACCGTATTCCCTTTTTGGCTTTCTACCGTGATCTCGCTATCTTGTAACAAGAGGAAATGTTTTACAATGTAAAGCCCAATGCCGCTGCCTCCAAATTTTTCCTTTATTTCATCTGATCCATGACTGAATTTATCAAAAATCCGTTCCAAAATCGCTGCATCAATACCAATCCCTGTATCGGTAACCTTAAACGATATTTTCGCCTTAGTAGCGGTTTCAACCTCGAGGTTTACCTGCAATGAAACAAGGCCGTTAGCGGTAAACTTATTGGCATTATTTAATAAATTGAGCAGTATTTGCGATAGCTTCACCGAATCGACAAGCAGCGGATCGGGGATGTTAGCATCAATAAAATACTTGAATTTGTTTGTGGAGGTTTTGAGAAAGAAATTTGCCGTTTGGGCTACGGAGCCCATAAAAGATTGAAAATTTACAGCCTCTGGTTTAAGAATAAGAACTTGCTTTTCTATGAACTTAGCGTCTACAATATTTTTCAACAAGCGATATAAATGGTTGCTCGAAAACTCCAACAGCTCAATATTTTCATCGAAGCTTTTCTTATCGGTTTCTGTCTTTAAATTTTGCGAGATAATTGAAATGCCATTAATGGGCGTAAAAAGTTCGTGCGTCATTAAGTTCAGAAACTCTGTTTTGGCCTTTAAAGCGTCGCCGAGCTCCGTTGTCATGGCCGCCAGATCCTTATTTTTTAATTCAAGCTCTTGGTTAATGGCGTTTACCTCTCTCGAGTTTCTCTTCAGGAAGATTGATATGATAATAAATAGAATGAGTAAAAGAGAAATGAAAATGATGAAAATCTGCTCATTCCTGTTTTCAAGTTGTTGCTTAATTTTGAGGTGTTCTAGTTCTTTATTTTTAATTTTCAGCTCGCTTTCAACACTTAATGCATCATTCAGTTTCATCAGATCCATTTTTCGCACACTATCAATAGATGCAAACACCTGATCATTTATTTCTGCCAGCTTTTTATATTGCTTTGTTTTGTAATAAAACTTTGATGTATTTTTTTGTAACAAATACGTAAATGTGAAATGATTTGCTTGTTTTAATTTACCAGCAATTGAGTCAATCAAATTCAGCATTTCTTTAGCCTTTGTAAACTCATTAAGTTCAGTGTAGGCTTCAAATAAAAATAAGTAGAGATATTTTTTCATCTCTGATTTTGTATGCGTTTCGTCGATAGCTTCAAGCGCCAATAACGAATGCATAATGGCATTTTTGGAATCATTCTCCCGATTATAGCATATCGCCAGGTTGTAGTTTATGTCGATTTGGTCTTCAGCCTGTCCATATTTTTTATAAAGCTCAAATGCTTTCAGTAAATTTGCTTTATTTTCGTCCGGTGGGTATGCATCTACCACAAAGAGCGTTTGGTAGGTATCGGCCTTCTCCAATGGATCTTCACAATAGGGCAGCAACTTTTCGATTTTGGCTATATAAGGTTTTCCGTTATAATAATCTTTATTATAGTAATAGAAGAGTACTTTCAGCTTGTAAACCCGCAAAAGATCGACTGCATTTTTGGTTTTAAGTGCCAAACGTTCTGCTTTGTAAATGGTTTTAAGATCTATTTTTCCATTGTAGATCTGATGATTTACTTTATCGACCATTTTTTTGATACTATCGGATATAGCATTAGCCTGACCTGAGGCGGTAGAGTTGGAGGAGGCGACCCAGAGAATGAGAAAGGAACATAAAATTATTAGGTTTAAATATTTCACAACTTATAGCTCTAAAGCTAAAGGTAACAAATATTCGCTCATTTGAAAGCGATTTTTCGAATAAAGTCTATTCAACGCTATTAATTAACGGGCTTAAATTCGAATTAACTGCGGTTGCGTTGGCCGGTAAGCGTGGCTCTAATGGTTTTAAAAAAGCGATCAGGTATCAGCGGTTTGGTTAATACCGCTGCAAATTTTGCTTGCTCAAAATCAGCCTTATTTTGGTCAATATCTATCGCCGTTAAGGCTATTACCGGCTCCTTTATATTTTCTTCCCGCATTTTTTTAGTGGTTTCAAAGCCATTCAGCCCCGGCATCATGATGTCCATTAAAATCAGGTCGTAATTTTTTTTCCGTAATATTTCAAGTGCATCCAGCCCGCTTTCGGTGGTATCGCAGCTAAAACCATTTGATTCTAGAAGCCTTTTTGTGAGCACAAGATTCATCTGATTATCGTCGACTAAAAGGATGTTGCCTGTTGCCTTTTCGCGGAGTTCCACACGCGGCGCATCGCTCGCACCAACTTTGTCGAACCAAATTGAGAACGAAAATGTAGTTTTTTGCCCTTTGCGGCTATGAACAGCTATTTTGCTGTTGTGCAGCCTAAGAAAATGCTTTACAATGTACAGTCCAATGCCGCTGCCTCCATATTTTCGCCTGATGGATTCTGATTCGTGGCTAAACTTATCGAAAATATAACTTATCGATTTTGCCTTGATACCAATTCCCGTATCAATCACCTTAAATAAAACCTCGGCACGCGTTTCGGTGTCCGTTTTCAAATCTACACTCAGGAAGATTTGGCCTTTTGAAGTAAATTTGTTGGCATTGTTAAGCAAATTAATCAGGATTTGCGAAAGCTTAACCGAATCGACGAGCAGTGGAACAGGTATATTTTCATCAACCTGGTGCTCAAATTTGTTGGTCGAAGTTTTGAGGAAAATCTGAGCCGTTTTTGAAACAAGCCGGATAAAGGATTTCAGATTTGTTTTTTCTACATTCAGCTTTGAGTCTTTTTTCTCTATCGATTTGGCATCAACAATGTTCTTTAGCAGCCGATATAGATAGTTGCTCGAAAATTCGAGCAGTTTGAGATTTTGATTAAAACCACTTTTGCCCATTTCGGCCCTTAAATTATGCGAAATTAAGGCGATACCATTGATGGGGGTAAAAAGCTCGTGTGTCATTACATTTAAAAACTGGGTTTTTGCTTTCAGGGCTTCCTCCAGCTTTGCAGCCATGCTTTCCAAATCGGCATTCTTTTTTTCAAGCGCTTCATTGAAGGCCGTTATCTTTTTCGAATTTCGCTTAAGGTAGATCGAAATTGCAATGGATAAGATGAGTAAAAAACAAATAAAGGCGATTAAAATCTGGCCCGCCCTTATTTTCGATTCATTTAGTTCGGCCTCAAGCGTAACCCGCTTTAGCTCCGCCTTTTTCATTTCCAGCTCATTTTCAATCCTTAGTACGTCATTTAGTTTGCTGAGATCCAATTTCCGAACGCTATCGATGGAGGCGAAAACTGCGGCATTCATTTTTGCCATCTCGTTCAATTGCTTCGTTTTGGCGTAAAAGTTTGATGCGTTTTTAAAGAACAGGTATCTGTAGAGCACGTTTCTGTTTTCTGCGCTAAGTTTCCGAAAAGTAGCTTTGGCTTTGTTCAGCATTTCCCTGGCGTTTTCAAAATCGCCCAATTCCGTATAAGATTCCAGTAAGAACAAATCCAGAAATTTTTTGGTGCCCGGTTTTTTATGCGTTAGGCTGATCACTTTGGCCGCTAACAAGGCATGTTTAATGGCTGCGCTCCAATTTTTATCACGCTTGTACTGCACTGCCAAATTATAGTTTACATCTATTTGGTCTTTCAGTGTGCCATGTTCTTCGTAAAGCTTAAGGGCCATCAACAGGTTTTTCATACTTTCATCTCGTGGAAATGGCTCCAACACAAAAAGCAGTTCGTAAGTATGTGCTTGCTCAATCAAATCATTACAATAAGGCAGCAAGCGCTTAATTTTAATGATATAAGGTTTGCTGGCTTTGAAGTTTTTATTGTAATGATAGAAGAGTGCTTTGGCTTTGTAAATACGCAAAAAATCGATGGCGTTTTTACTTTTAAGCGCCATGGTTTCTGCTTCCTTAATTTTTTTTAAGAATGTTTTCGGTTCGTTAATCTGGTCGTTCGCCTGGTGAACAATGCTTTTGATTTTTGCAGACAAAGTGTCTTGTGCCAGCGTTGCACAGCTTAGGAAAACAAGTGATAGTAAGAGTAGAGCGTTTTTAAATTGGAGTCGAAAGTTCCTCATAAGGGAATACAGTTATTCCTAAAGGTAGTAAATGTTAGGCGATTTCGAGTACAAACCATGTAGTTCTGCGCCGATGGGGCGGGTGACTGATCAAATAAGATGCTACATGAATAACGGCGGTGGTTTTTGCGCTGTATGTACATGAGGCTGTCCTAAAGAGACAGATTCAATTCAAATTTGCAGTGTTTAGCCTGCCGAGAAACCAATATAGGGAGTTGAAACGTACTTTCAAGCATTTGGGCTAGTCCATCATTTTCGAGGCAGCCTGAAAGCAAAGACATCGCTTTAAACCAAATGTTGATGGGGAGAGGCTATGAAAGCAATGCGTAATTTAATTTGGCAGGGAAATTTTGTGCCAAAGGCATCGCTTTGAGAAAAGCCGAGTTTTAAAACAGATTCCTGTTTGTAATTATAAAAAGCAATATTTTGCTATTTAATACCCAGGAGATTATCGGCAAACGCAAGTTTATAGCCCTTAATCAATGGTATATTATTCTGCATTTTCGATCAGAATACCGGCATCGCTAACTTCCAAAAGTGGATTATCACGCATGTTCTGTTCAATTTCGATGGTGAACTTTCCGTTGTGGGCGAAGCGATAGTTGGTAAGCATGGGCAACGTGTAGCTAAATACGTTGCCCGAGCCACTGCCCAGCCATTCGCCGTCGTTTTTGGCTAATTTGTATTGATAGCGCCTGGTAACGACCTTATTTCCATCTTTAAAATGGGCAAGGATAAAAATGTTCGAATATTTGTAATTGGCCGTAACGCGTAACTTAAAATAAATATTGTAGGGCGTTGAACTTTCCTTAATCTCGAACGAGTTAGCGATGTGATTACGATAAGACCATCTACGGTTATCCAACTCCACATTGCTGTCGATAATACTGTTAGTACATCCCGCCAAAAATGTAATCATCATCAGGGCGCAACACACCAGTGCAGATGTTTTATTCGGAAGCAGGTTTGTTCTCTGAGCCATTATTGTTATTTCGGCGGTTATTGTTTTTTCTGCGGTTATTTCTGTTTCTACTTTTGTTTTGTTCGGGTTTAGCGCCCTCGGTAACTGTTGCCCCTTCTGCTTTAACTACAGGTTTTTGCCCTTGCTGTGCTTTCTGGTTATTGCCCTGCGGCTTAGGTCCGTTTACATGTTGTGGCTTTGGTACCGCCTGTTGCGGTTTATTGCCCGGCTGCGGCTTATTACTTTGCTGGTTTTTTGGAGCCCCTTGCTGAGACTGTTTTTTGTTAGATGGAGCGTTCCGATCTGCCGATTGTGCTCTGTCTCGCCTATTTTGATTGTTATTTCCCTTGCCTTTTTGGTTTCTGCTGTTCCTGTTTCTTCCGCGTTCATCTAAACGTGTTAAGCTATCCTGGCCAACAACATTCTCATAATCGAAGGTTTTTTCTACCACAACAGGGGCGGCAACCTGAACGGCTTCTTCTTTCAGGTTTGGCGCTTTTTTGCCAGCCTTATTCATCACCATGATTTCTTTAACCCGAGCGGCTTTAACCGGAATCCAGTTTTCGTCGCCCTGATAGCTAAACCACATAATTTTTTTGAAAATATCTGTCTTTTGATGACGGGCATAACCGCCCTCGGTATCGAGATTTTCGATGCGATCGGGAATATCTTTTAAGGCATCTAAATAGGTATCAAGCTCGTAATTTAGGCAGCATTTAAGCTTTCCGCATTGACCGGCGAGCTTCAATGTGTTTAACGACAGGTTTTGGTAGCGTGCCGCAGCGGTAGAAACGGTTTTGAAATTGGTTAACCAAGTTGAGCAGCACAATTCTCTGCCGCACGAACCGATACCGCCTAAACGTCCGGCCTCCTGGCGCATCCCAATCTGACGCATTTCGATCCGTATACGGAAATTTTCGGCCATTTTCTTAATCAGCTCGCGAAAATCTACCCGTCCATCGGCTGTGTAAAAAAACGTGGCTTTTGTTTTATCGGCCTGATAATCTACGTCGCTGATCTTCATCGATAAACGCAGATCTAAAGCCAGTTTACGAGCCTTGTGCATGGTTTCCCATTCCATTCCCTTGGCAGCATTCCATTTCTCTACATCGGCCTCAGTGGCCTTTCGATAAATCTTTTTGGTAACCTGATCCAAAGCGGTTTTGCGGCGTTTCATTTGCACCCGAACCAGTTCGCCTGTGAGGGATACATGGCCTACATCGAAACCACCTGTTGGCCCTTCTACAGCAACAAGCTCGCCAATTTCGAGATAAATATTATCGCTGTTTAAGAAAAACTCTTTGCGAGATCCTTTAAACTTTATTTCGGTAACCTGAAAAGGTTTATAATTTGAAGGCATATCCAAGTTGGATAGCCAATCGTGTACTTCCATTGTCTGACACCCGGTGGTGCCACATGAGCCATTACTTTTGCATCCATTAGGGGTGCAACCACCACCTGTTGAACAACTTCCACATCCCATAATTAATTGTATATATATTGAGTCCCCTGAGGGAGCGTTTTAAACTTTATAATTTTTACCAACTGTAAAGATACATCTAAAAACAGAATTTTAGGGTTCGCGTTTCTTTCAATATGGTAGTGTGCCTTTTCCAGCTCGCCAATTATGGCCTCGGCCATTGGCAGGGTAAGCACATGTGTTGTTAACTTTTTTGCAGTATCGAGCGTTAGGGGCGGCAATTTTACCAAATCATCGGCGCCACTTAAAATTAAGCAGCACTCACGTAAATAATTTACGCCATACCTTAAAAAATTTTTCTGGTTCTCTCTTCCCCACTTTGCCACCTCGTCGGTAAAATCGATCAAATCAGGTACCCTGTTGCCAAATCCCATCCGCAGCCACGCCGTAAACGTGCCTGAGCTATCGCTTTGCGTATCTGCAGCCAATGCTTTTGCCTCAATTAAATTGCCATCGGCCAAAAAAGAGTAATCAACCGCCTGATTGGTGGTTAAACCGCTTGTGTTTAACAGATATTCAGTAACTTCCTGATTGGTGAGCTTTGGAATTTTAACAATTTGCGTTCGCGATAAAATGGTGGTTAAAATCTGCTCCTGACTTTGCGCAATTAAGATAAACAGCGTATTTGCCGGTGGCTCTTCAATCAATTTCAACAATGCATTGCCGGCTTTATCCAAATATTCGGGCAGCCACATAATCAAAACCTTGGTTTCGGCTTCGAAAGCTTTGTAGCTTAATTTCTTGATGATATCGTGGCATTCGGCGATTGGAATATTGGCCTGTTTGTTTGCGGCATCGAGCTTCGAACGCCAAATGTCTATATCTACATAAGGATCGTGCAACAGCATGTTGCGCCATTCGTCGAGCACATCAACCGCGATTTTAGTACTCGCCGATGCAAAAAACGGGTACGAAAAGTGTAAATCGGGATGAATGAGTTTTTCGTATTTGCGGCAGCATGAACATTCGCCACAGCTATCGTTGCCATTTCTGTTTAAGCAGTTAATATACTGTGCATAGGCTATGGCCAGTGGCAGCGCTCCGGAACCTATCGGCGATAAAAAAAGTTGCGCATGGCTAATCCGGTTTTCCGTAACCGTTTGCACCAATTGTTGCTTAATCTTGTCCTGTCCGATGATTTCTTTAAACTGCATTTGGTGCAAAATAAGAAATAGATACGAGAATTGATAAAATACATGTGAGATATGACCTAAGTCGGATTTTTGATAGCGCTTAACGATAGGATTTAGTGCAATTTAAGCATATTTTAAGGCTTAAAAACCGAATTTACAATGAATATAGTTACATTAGCTAAATTAACTTAAACAGACGTCTTGAAATTTGTTCTTCTTTTGCTCCTTTGTTTTGGATTCTTTTTTTCCTTTGGCCAGGAAAAAGCGATCGATGTGATTGTTATGGATGAGCAGAAGAGACCGATAGAACAGGCCACAGTGCAGCTGCTTTTAGCCAGCAACAACGCCGTGGTAAAGGTTGGCGTTACTAATAAGCAGGGCTTTGCAAGTTTTAAACGCCCAAAAACCAATAACTACATTTTTAAAATAACTGCCGTTGGCTTTATTACCCAGCAAACAACGGTTTCGAAAACGGCCGTTACTACAGTTAACATTGTGTTAACCGGCGCAAATAAAGACCTTGGGAATGTAGATGTAGTTGGCAAAAGGCAGTACGTTCAACGCAGCCAGGGTAAAACCATTATTAATGTTGATGCAGCGATAACAAATGCCGGTGCTACGGTTTTGGAGGTTTTGGAGAAATCGCCGGGAGTGATGGTTGATAAGAATGGTGGCATTAGCCTGCAAGGGAAAGCAGGGGTTTTGGTAATGATTGATGATAAACAAACTTATTTATCGGGCACCGAACTAAACAATTTGCTGAGCAGCATGAGTGCTTCGCAGGTAAATCAGATTGAGTTGATTACTAACCCGTCTGCCAGGTACGATGCCAGTGGAAATGCCGGAATTATTAACATCAAAACTAAAAAGAACAGACAGGAAGGGTTTAATGGATCGGTAAATACTGGTTTCGGCTATGGGCGCCATTATAAGAACAACAACAGTTTGCTGCTCAATTTTAGAAAGGGTAAATTTAATACGTTTGCGAATTTTGCAGTGAACTCGGCAAAAAACTTTACCGATATTTACGCTTACCGTCAATATTTTAATGGTGATGGAAGCGTGACTTCGACATTAGATCAAACGTCTAACTTTAATAACAAAAATCAGGGTTACATTTTTAAAACTGGTGTTGATTTTTATGCTTCCGAAAAAACGACGGTTGGACTTACGCTAAGCGGGCTTATTGCTAAGCAAGATGCAACCGGCAAAGCGATAGCAAATTGGAAAAGTGGCCCTTCGGTTATCGATTCGGCCGTTGGCACATACAGCACTACCGATTTCAATCTCAAAAATGCAGGCATTAACGTTTACTTAAAACATGCGATAAGTAAAAAGCAGGGCATTTCTTTCGATCTTGATGCGTTAAAGTATAGCATTAAAAACGACCAATCGTTCAGGAACAGGCTGCTTGGATCGAACGTTGACCTTGGCGGCACAGAAGCGGAAATTCCATCTGATTTGAAGATTTTTTCGGCAAAGATTGATCATCAGGTAAGTTTTGGCAAAAACGCGAAAATCGAATCGGGTTTTAAATCTTCATCAATAAGCACCGATAACACGGCGGCCTATGAACTGTTTAACGGCACCACGTTTTCGCCCGACCTAAACAAAAGCAATCATTTTTTATACAAGGAAAACATTAACGCCTTGTATACCAGCTTCGAAACCAAATTTGGCAAGTTTAGTGCGCAAGCCGGTTTACGCTACGAAAACACGTATTATAATGCGCACCAGCTGGGTAACGAGATTCGGCCCGACTCTGCTTTTTCGCGAAATTACAGCAACCTGTTTCCTTCGGGCTATGTAACTTATCAGGCCGATTCGCTGAATTCGTTTACACTAACAGCGAGCCGCCGGATAGATCGCCCGGCTTACCAAAAGCTTAATCCTTTTGTGTTTATCATCAACAAATACACCTATCACACCGGAAACCCATATTTTTTGCCGCAATACACCTGGAATCTGGAGTTGTCGCATCAATTTAAGCAGCTACTCACTACATCGGTTTCTTACAGCGTAGTTAAAGATTACTTCTCCCAATTGTTTCTGTCGCAGGGCACTGATATTTTAGTTTATACGGAAGGCAATGTTGGTAAGGTGCATAACCTGGGCCTATCGGTAGCTTTGCAGGTTTCGCCTTTTAAGTGGTGGAACATCAATGCGCAAAGTACCTTTAATTATAAAAAGTTAAATGGTTATCGAAACTCCAACTATTCATCTTCCATCAATCAGCTGCTATCAAGCATAAACAATCAGTTTACCATTAACAAAACTTTGAATGCCGAAATTTCAGGCAATTACATCACGCGGGCGAGAAACGATTTACAGGAACTATTGTATCCCACCGGACAGGTTTCTGTTGGTTTATCGAAATCTATATTAAAGGGCAAGGGAAGTTTGAAACTTAATGCCCGCGATATGTTTTATACGCAGGTAATGGAAGGCTTAACTGATTTTCCGAGCGCAACGGAGTATTTTAGGCTTAAGAGCGACACGCGGGTAGTGAGTTTAAGCTTTTCTTATCGCTTCGGCAAGCCTTTAAAGGCCACAAAACGATCGAGCGGTGGTGCGGCTGAGGAGATCAATCGGGCGGGGAAATAGGGCACGAAACCATAAAATCAAAAAACCTTACCTTTGCGGCTTCAATAATTTTATATGGCCCGCATCCTAGCTTTTGATTATGGAACTAAACGTATCGGCATCGCCGTAACCGACCCCTTGCAAATTATCGCAACCGGGTTAGATACCGTACACCCAAAAGATGCTATTGAATTTATCAAAAAGTATTTACTAACGGAACAAGTGGAAGCTTTTGTTTTGGGCGATCCGAAGCAAATGAACGGATCGGATTCAGATTCGAAACAGCATGTAAAAGGCTTTGCCACTTTGCTTAAAAAAGCATTCCCAACCATTCCACAGTTTTGGGTCGACGAGCGTTTCACCTCAAAAATGGCACATCAGGCTATTGCCCAAAGTGGCTTAAAAAAAATGGACCGGCAGAACAAAGAACGTGTGGATACCGTTGCCGCCACCATCCTTTTACAATATTTTATGGAAACCAACCGTTTATAACCCAATACATGAGCTTAATAAACGACGATTTACAACAACTTTTACTCCATTATTGCGAGCCCGAAAATGAGCTGCTTCAACAGATAGACCGCGAAACAAACCTTAAGGTTTTAATGCCGCGAATGCTTTCGGGGCATTACCAGGGCCGTGTTTTAAGCTTCTTGAGTAAAATGGTCGCCCCAAAAAGAATCCTCGAAATTGGCACTTTTACCGGCTATGCCACCCTTTGCCTGGCCGAAGGACTAACACCCGATGGCATCCTTTATACTTTGGATATTAACTTGGAACTTGAGGACATGGTGCGTTCTAATTTCGAAAAATCTGCATTTAACGATAAGATTAAATACATTTTGGGCGATGCGAACGAAACAATGCAGGAACTGGATGAAGTTTTTGATATCGTTTTTATTGATGCAGATAAAAAGAATAACGGCGCTTATTACGACCTTATCTTCGAGCGTGTTCGCCCGGGGGGAATCATCATTGTTGATAACGTGTTGTGGAGTGGAAAAGTACTTCAGGATAAGCAGGATAAAGACACCCGAAATATTACTGGTTTTAATGATAAAATAGCTGCAGATGAGCGGGTTGAAAAACTAATCCTCCCCGTTAGGGATGGGCTGTTTGTGATAAGAAAGAAATGAATCACCCGTCATTGCTTCGTGCCTCGCAATGACGACAATAAAATGAAAAATGAAAAAAACACTTACTTTTTGCCTGCTACTTTTAACGGCAAGTTTTGTAAAAGCCCAGAGCATAAAGAATTATATTGCCGAACATGCCGAATATGCACAAGGTTTAATGCGTGAGCACAAAATTCCGGCAAGTATCATTTTAGCTGTAGCCATACACGAATCAGCGGCTGGAAACAGCAGAATTGCCCAGTACTTAAACAACCATTTTGGTGTAAAGGGGCCTAACAACAATACGGAAATCCACTCCGCCTATCGCGATTATGAAAATGCAGACGAATCGTACGATCATTTTGTAGAGATTATGGAGACCCGCGAGCCTTTTAATAATCTTTTTGCAAAACACGATCAGTACGATTATAAAGGCTGGGCGCTGGGAATTCAACGTTCGGGATATGCTCAAAGCAGAACCTGGGCAAGCCAGGTAATTGCCATCGCTAAGAAATATGAGCTCTATAAATATGATGAGCGCCCGGAAGGCTATAAAAAACCCGTTTACGCCAGCCGGACTTACCGGAAAAGAGGCCGCGTTTATACCGTAAAAGCGGGTGATAACTTAAGCGTAATTGCCAGGAAAAAAGGAACAACGGTAAAGGCGATCATGAAAAAAAGCGGACTGAAAAGCATCAGGTTAAAGCCGGGCCAGCGGTTGAGGTATTGAGCTTGGAGTTGGGAGTCTTTAGTCCCGAGTCCTAAGTCTTTAGTACATTGCCTTTTAAACAATTAATCAATTCAAACAACACCTATTAAAAATGCGTTCATCCCATCATTTACTTCTTATTGTTATTGTAGCGCTTCTGATCAGCTCGTGCGGTGCTTCGCGGAAGTTTTCTAAAAACAACAAACAGATTGAAAAAGCGGCAAACAAGGCCAACAACAACAGTTACAAAAGCTACAATACATTAAGTTATATTGATGAGTTTAAAGCCGTGGCCATAGAAGAAATGAACGCTTACGGAATTCCGGCCAGCATTACTTTGGCGCAGGGAATTTTAGAATCGGGCAGTGGAAACAGCGATTTAGCCAAATACGCCAACAACCACTTTGGTATTAAATGTACATCGGATTGGAAAGGGAAAAATTATTTTCGCGATGATGACCAAAAAAACGACTGCTTTAGGGTGTACAAAGATGCCCGCGAATCATTTAAAGATCATTCGGAATTTTTGAAGCGTAAACGCTACAGTTTTTTGTTTCAACTGGATAAAAACGATTACAAGAGCTGGGCACAGGGTTTACGAACTGCAGGTTATGCCACCAATCCAAAATATCCGGATTTGTTGATCAATATGATCGAGAAATATCAGCTTTACCAATACGATCAGCCAGAAAGCGAAAAACAAAAAATTGCCCGCGAAGACAGGGTATTTACAGAGATCAACGAAAATATTCCGCAGGAAAAGAAAAAATTTACACCAGTTGAAACACCTCCACCAGGGGCTAAGCCCATTGTGGCAAACGGCACTTACACCGTTGCTAAAGGCGATACCTTATACAACATTGCCAAACGCTTTAACCTTACGGTAGATGAGTTGAAAATGCTTAATGAGATGACCACAGACGCGATAAAGATTGGTCAGGTTTTAACGGTTAAATAAAATACGCTTAACTTTAGGTTTTCAAGTTTTCAGGCACAAAGTAAATTTATTCGTATCTATTTCTATGGGGTTGAGCGCTTACCTGGGCTTCGGCATTAATAAAAGCAAAAAACCTGCGTTAAATAATGTTAATACTCAGCATTGCCTATCAGTTATTTGTAGTTTTGTAGCCTCATGAAATTTTTTGCTGCGCTTGTTTTATTTTTGGCCTTGTCGCCGATGCTGTTTGGCCAAACCAAACCAGTGCAGGGGATAGTTATTGATAAGGAAACCAAGCAACGTTTGGCAAAAGTTTACATTTACAACATCCGTACCGGCGATGGCCTTTATAACAATACAAAAGGCGAATTTAACACCTATGCTATTCCGGGCGACACGTTGGTTGCGGCGCTCTCGGGATATGGGGTCGATACTTTGGTTTTTAAAGGACAGGCGGCGGCATACTTTCAGCTTAAATCAATCGGTATCCGGTTGCGCGATGTGATTATACAACAAAAACGTTTAACGCCGCAGCAACAGTATGAAAAGTCAGTTCAGGAATACCGTTATCAAACCAAAAAAGGCAGCAGCAAAGATCTTTTGAGCCTGGGCAATGGCGGCGCTGGCCTGGGGATAGACGCCATTTACAACTTGTTGAGCAAACAAGGAAGAAATGCCCGGCACCTGCAAAAAATACTGGAAAAAGATTACCGCGAAGATTTAATCGATTACCGCTTTAATGCTACTTTGGTTCAAAGGGTTTTGGGAATAAAAGAAGACGAAATGCTCGATTTTATGCAGCAATACCGTCCAACTTATCAGTTTGTACTCGATGCCGATGATTACAGCTTCAATATGTTTATTCGCAACGCCTATAAAAGCTATCGCTTAAACCCAAGGGCCTTGCAGTTGCCTCCATTGCCCAAGTTAACCATCGATAAGTTGTGAGGCCACCCATTTTAATCGTTAAGCGCCTGCCCGCAGCAGGAATGGCGATATTTCCTTTCATCTTGCTTAAATCGGAAAAGCTGAGGGTAAACAAAGTCATCATTAACCACGAAAAAATACACCTGAGGCAACAGCTCGAACTGCTTATTCTGCCTTTTTATATCTTGTATCTTCTTCATTATTTAATAAATTTAATCCGTTTTAAACAACACGATACCGCCTACCGCAACATTGTTTTCGAAAAAGAGGCTTACAATAACGACGGCAATTTGAATTATTTAAAACGGAGCTGGTACGGCTGGCTTAAAGCACTTTAAAGCCACTAATGCGCAGCGATTTATAATTGTCTGTTGGACAATCATTTTATCAAAAGCTTTTTATCTCACAATTTTTTGTTTTTCTTTGTAGGTAATGAAGACCTGTTTAGCTACCATCATCCTTATTCTAAGTTTCTGCTCGGTTAACTTGTATGCACAGGAAATTGATACAGTGCCGTTTAATACCAAAGGCATGGATATTAAGCTGAAACGTAGTCCGTTGCCAAGCAGGCAGGGGCCATTAAATTTCGAACCGGTAAATATTAAGCCCCTCGTGGTTAATGCGAAGGTTAATTACTGGAAAACCAAAACCAACATCGGCATCAACGTTAACCAGGCACAGTTTAGCGATAACTGGAAAGGTGGAGGAACCAACTCGGTTGCCGTTGGCGGAACCGTAAACTACAAAGCCGAATACAACAAGAATAATTACAGCTACGTAAGCGAGGTTATTTTGCAATATGGCAAAGTAAAAAACAAAGATCAGCTGCAAAAGAAAACCAACGACCGTATTTATTGGGATAACAAAGCTTCATTTCAATTATCTAAAAGCTGGTTCTTTTTTGGCTCTTTAAATTTCGAATCGCAGTTTGATAATGGCTACTCGTACAGCAGAAATGGCGATGGGCAAGAAGTAGCTACGCTAATTTCGAAATTTATGGGACCTGGTTACATCACAGAATCTATCGGTTTCGAATATAAGCCTGTAAACTATTTCTCTACCCGAATTGGTACCGGTACTGCTCGTCAAACCTTGGTGCTCGATACCACTTTGTATCGTACCAACAGTAAAAATTTCGGTGTTGAGCCCGGAAAGAAATTTAGAAATGAACTCGCCTTTCAAATTGTAAGTTCTTTTGACAAGGACATTTTTAAGAATACCAATTTAAAGGCACGGTACAATATGTTTATTCCATACGAAGATATTTCTGGTTCGCGAATTGACCACAGACTGGACATTGCGCTTACGGCCAAGATCAACAGGTACATGAATACCAGTATTACGGGCGTTATTTTGTACGATAAAGATACTGATGCCAAGGTACAGGCGAGCCAGGCCCTGTCGCTGGGTTTTGCTTTTACATTCCCCAGATAGATTTTCGCCTGCAGTAATTGGGTGAACTCATCGTCATTCAGAAAAATGCTCCTAAGAAGCGTCGTCATCGAGCGCCTGACCAATGTCATTTAGTTAAGGATCAAATTATAGAACATTGTCACCTTGAGGGGTAATTTATGGGATGAAAATCAATATGAATGACGTTGTTTTTTAGAAAAATACGCTAAGAGGCGCCGTCATTTCGAGCGTAGCCGAGAACCACGAAGTGCTCAGCGAAGCTAAATCTTTATTCAAGGTTCAAAGATTTCTCCTCCAACGGAGCTCCTATGGAGCTCTTCGGTCGAATCCGATAGCTATCGGATGACGATTTTTTTAATGTTTTCAGAAAACGTCAATGTAGTATTTCGGCTACGCTCAATATGAACTCAAGCAGAAAAGCTCAGACTGACGGTTTGCTGAGCTTAACTTAATAGCATTGCTGCCCGTCCGTTCAGGCGGGAATGACGAACGGGCGAAAGGAGATGTGATAATCGCCGGATGCCTTGCAACTATTCATCCGATAACTCAAAAAACTATATTTTCTTCCGCTTCTTTTTCAAATCGAGATAATCTACATAATACAGTACTTTTATTGACAGACTATTATTCTGCGGTGCTGACAAAATCCCATTAAGGTTTTTATTATAACGCTCCGTGTAAAAAGTGTCGTATGTTTCTGCAGCATCTTTGTACGAGACAGAGAGCGTGCTGCCGGGCGCAAATTGCCACGTATAAATTAAATCGATATTAAAAACGTTATAGTTTCTATC
Source organism: Pedobacter endophyticus (assembly GCF_015679185.1). NCBI lineage: Bacteria > Pseudomonadati > Bacteroidota > Sphingobacteriia > Sphingobacteriales > Sphingobacteriaceae > Pedobacter > Pedobacter endophyticus. Next base: position 3,349,264 of record NZ_CP064939.1, on the reverse strand, counting down.
AGTTCCTGTTAAGGCCGGCCCCTCATAAGCTGTCAAGTTCCCATCAGGTTTCAGTAAATAAAATTCCTTGTTTCTCCGGTCGCTCCAGTAATGCCTCAATACAACGGTAATGCCCATCAGGTTTGTAAAAGTATATTTGGCATCGAAAGAGTTTTCGACGGTACGCCGATCGTACTTTGAAAAAATAGATTGCTCGCCTTGGTTGGTCACCCAATTTACATAATTGAAATTTGGGTTATAATCCAAATCTAAACCAAAAGCGAGCTTATCGTTCACTCTCAGGTTTTGGAACAAATAGAAATTATATTCTTCACCGCCCATCGCTGCCTGTTTAAAATAACGGATGTTGCCGCCAAAATTGTAAGGCTTGGCCCGATTAGGGTTTACGTATAAAGCTGCCCCGAAAACACCCGGTGCATGGTAAATCTGTCTGTTCCGGGCCTCGTAAAAATCGTTTCCCTTTCTATCCAAGCTCAAATCAAACTCTGCCGACCACAAGTTTTTAAATTGCACCCAATAGCCTGAGTTAAAACCAACTTTTTGATAAGCACTCGGAATTGCCCTGCGTGAGTAGTTGAGGTTTAGCCAGCTTTCGAACTGGTTATACCATTTGCTCGGCTTGTAAGCATTATACCCTAAGCCAATGCGTTGATCTAAAAAGTTGTTGTTGGTAAAAAAGCCCATATCCGATGGGTCGAATTTATCATCAGCATAAGCCTGATTGTAACTCCACGTAAAGTTTCCGCTCTGTTTTCCTAACCTTAACGTATAACTGTAGCCTGTACTGCTTTCAGCTCCACGCAGATAACTCATTTTACCGCCACCGTTTATGAAATACTTGTTATTCTTGTTGTTTAGGGTAAAAAGCAGGGCACTTACGTTGGCGTCGTACGCAGTTCCCTGACGCAACACATTGGTATTGATAAAGGTTGCCGAGCTGTTGTTCTTTAAAGATTGATCGAAGACCAGGATATTATAATTGGTAAGTGGTTGAGTTTCCACCTCGCGGGTATTTCCGTTGGCGTCTTCTACCTCGGTTTGCATGCTGTTGGTAATTGCATTAAAAATGCCTATACCCAAACCTTTGGCCGTTCTGCCCGAAATTTTGGTAGCATTTAACACCTTTGCTTCTGTTTGGTCTTTGATAATCTTATCGCCCTCGTTTACGCCCGAATAATTAGCATAGGCGGGTATAGACCCTATTCGCTTCGAGTAAAACAAGTCGCCCTTGTTAAAAAGCTCGGTGCCTTCTGTAAAAAACTGGCGATTCTCATTAAATTTTACCTCAAAAGGAGTGAGGTTTAAGATGCGGTTATCAGATTGCACCTGACCGAAATCGGGCACTAACGTCATATCCAACGTAAAACTGTTGTTGATGCCGTATTTTACATCCATTCCACCATTAAAGCGAGCAGTAGTGTTTTTTACGCCGGCCAAATTAAGCGGATAATGATTGATGTAGCCTGAAACATAGGGCGAAAACGAAAGCCTTAGCGGAGGTTTAATATTTGTTACCCCAGTCCACAGGCCCTCCTGATTGATAAAGCCGTTAACTTTTGGATCAACAAAGTTCCAAAACGTTTGTACGTTCGTCCGTTGAATGCGCCTGCTGAAATTTAGGCCCCAGCTTTGTACATCTTTGCCAGAAAAACGCAATGCCGAATACGGAATTTTCATCTCACACGTCCATCCTTTATCATCGAGCTTAACTGCACTTTCCCAAACAGCATTCCAGTTGGGATCTTCATCGCCGACTTGCGAGTATTTGGCATCGAACTGAACGCCGGCAGCGGTAACAAAAAACCCGTTGCCATTCATTTTATCATAAAACGGATCGACAATGATGGATATAAAATCGGCATTTCCGATGTTGTCGCGGGAAACCAACTCGTGCGAAACGCTATCAGGTGCATCGTACATTCTGGCGTAAACATAAATGGCAACATCATCGTACAAAACCTTCATTTCGGTTCTCCGATCTTGTTTTTCTACTTTTCCCGGCACTGGCCTGATCTCGAAAAAATCTGTCGCAATGGGAACGTTTATCCAGCAGGCATCATCTAAAATACCATCTATTTTAGGGGTTTCTACGGTACGCGTGGCAACGAGTTTCTTTTGCCCGGCCGGGTCTTGTGCATAAATAAAGTTTGCAATAAATGCCAGTAAAAGGAACGGTAAAATTTTCATTTGTTTGTTTTAGTAACCATAAGACTATGAATGGTGCTAATTGTTGCATCAAATGGAAGATTATTAGGGTTTGTTGGCGTTATAAAAAGATTTTTGGCTTTGAGTTGCAAAGATTTACAAGCAAAATTTGATACATTTGCCTTTTATTAAAAAACAAGTGGCTTTTGCTTTTATAGCAACAAGCTATTAGCTTATATAACGATGTTTGATAATTTACAGGACAAGCTAGACAGAGCATTTAAGGTATTAAAGGGACAAGGCAGCATTACGGAAATCAACGTTGCAGAAACGATGAAAGAGATCCGCAAAGCGCTGCTGGATGCCGACGTGAACTATAAAACGGCTAAGTCGTTTACCGACGAAGTAAGGCAAAAAGCTTTGGGGCAGAATGTGTTAACCGCAGTTTCGCCGGGACAATTGCTTACCAAAATCATGAACGACGAGCTTGCGGCCTTAATGGGTGGCGAGGTTACAGAGCTTGAAACGAAGGCAAATCCAACCATTATTTTAATTGCCGGTTTAAATGGTGCGGGTAAAACTACTTTCGCTGGTAAATTGGCTTTACATTTAAAGGGTAAGGGCAAAAAACCGCTGTTGGTTGCTGGCGATATGTATCGCCCGGCGGCAGTAGATCAGTTAGAGGTTTTAGGTACTTCGGTTGGCGTTTCGGTTTATGCAAATCGTCAATCTAACGATCCTGTAGGCATTGCGCAAGAAGGTATCGAGCACGGTAAGCAGAACGGAAATAATGTAATCATTATCGATACCGCAGGTCGTTTGGCCATCGACGAATCGTTGATGAACGAGATATCGGAAGTTAAGGCCAAAACCCAACCGCACGAGATTTTATTCGTTGTGGATTCGATGACTGGACAAGATGCTGTAAATACCGCCAAGGTGTTTAACGATCGTCTTGATTTTACCGGCGTTGTTTTGACCAAACTAGATGGCGATACCCGCGGTGGTGCAGCGCTTTCGATCAAATCGGTAGTAAACAAACCGATTAAGTTTATTGGTACGGGCGAGAAAATGGAAGCACTTGATGTTTTCTATCCTGACCGTATGGCTTCGCGTATTTTGGGAATGGGCGATGTGGTTTCGTTGGTTGAACGTGCTCAAATGCAGTTCGACGAGAAAGAAGCAGCAGAGTTACAGAAGAAGATTCGCAAAAATAAATTCGACTTCAACGACTTCTACAACCAAATTCAGCAGATCAAGAAAATGGGTAACATGAAAGATTTGATGGGGATGATTCCAGGAGTGGGAAAGATGATGAAAAACGTTGATATTCAGGATGATGCTTTTAAATCAATCGAAGCTATAATTAATTCGATGACACCATTTGAGAAAGAAAACCCTGACGCGATTCAACAAAGTCGTCGCTTACGCATTGCAAAGGGTTCGGGCAGTAAAGTGGAGGAAGTAACCAAGTTGATTAAGCAGTTTGAAGATATGCGCAAAATGATGAAGCAGTTTTCGAACCCCGCAGCCGCAGCAGCAATGATGAAAGGAATGCCTAAAATGCCGTTCGGTAAAAGATAAAAGCTGAAAGACTAAGGCTTAAAGCGAAAAAAAGCCCTAAACTTGCAATTGCGGTTTAGCGCATCGCTAACTCGTCCCCTCTGGGGAGATTGGGTAGGGCTTAAGTATTTAAATCCTGATCAGAAATGGTTGGGATTTTTTTTGCCTTTTGAATCTATCGCATCGATTGTCACCCTGAGCGGAGTCGAAGGGTAAGCACTAAAGATCTTTCGACTCCGCTCGGGTTGACACCATGGAGGAAAATATCGCTGGCAGGCCCCCAACATTTCTTTGTTTTTGATCTCGACCTGCGATCACAAGTCGATAATTCTTGCTATCTTAGGAAAGACAAATCACCACTCATCCCCGAATAATCTGTCATCCCATTTCTTATAATAAAAAAGGAATGCTTGTAAAAACATACGGGAGTGCCGTTTATGGCGTAAATGCGCTAACTATTACTATCGAGGTAAGTATTAGGAAGGGCAATAAATATTATATGGTCGGGCTGCCTGATAACGCTGTGAAAGAAAGTTTACAACGGGTCGAAAGTGCGATCCACGTTGCAGGATTTCGGATGCCGCGACAAAAAATAGTGGTCAACCTGGCCCCGGCCGACATTCGAAAAGAGGGGTCGGCTTACGATTTGCCAATTGCCATCGGAATTTTAGCGGCCTCGGGGCAAATTCCTGATGATGAACTGGCCGATTATTTCATCATGGGTGAGCTTTCGCTCGACGGTGCAATTCAACCCATTAAGGGCGCACTGCCCATTGCTATACAAGCCCAACAAGATGGTTTTACAGGTTTTATACTACCGAAACAAAATGTTCGCGAGGCGGCCATTGTTGATGGCTTAATTGCCTACGGCGTAGAAACGCTGGCGCAGGTAATTGCTTTTTTCAATAAAAAAGAACCTTTGGAACAGGTTAAAATTAACACCAAAGAAGAGTTTTTAAAGAACATTGGTAATTACGAGCACGATTTTGCTGATGTTAAAGGGCAGGAAAATATTAAACGTGCGCTAGAAATTGCCGCCGCTGGCGGCCATAATGTAATCTTGATTGGCCCGCCCGGTGCCGGAAAAACGATGCTTGCCAAGCGCTTGCCCACCATTTTGCCTCCTTTAAATTTATTCGAAGCCTTAGAAACCACTAAAATACACTCGGTTGCAGGAAAGCTCTCTGCCGCCGATGCCTTAATGACCGTCCGTCCGTACAGGTCGCCTCACCATACCATTTCTGATGTAGCCTTGGTTGGCGGTGGAGTGAATCCACAACCGGGAGAAATATCGTTGGCGCACAATGGTGTGCTCTTTTTAGATGAACTGCCCGAGTTTAAGCGAACGGTTTTAGAGGTAATGCGTCAACCTTTAGAAGACAGAAAGGTAGCAATAGCCCGGGCAAGGTTCTCTGTTGAATATCCTGCAAGCTTTATGTTGGTTGCCTCAATGAACCCTTGTCCTTGTGGCTTTTACAACCACCCCGAAAAGGAATGCGTTTGTGCGCCCGGTGTGGTTCAAAAATATCTGAGCAAGATTTCGGGGCCGCTTTTGGATAGAATAGATTTACACGTTGAGGTAACGCCTGTCGACTTTTCTGAGCTCGCCTCCTCTCGTGAGACAGAAAAAAGTGAAATGATTAGGGCCCGGGTAATCAAAGCGAGGGAAATTCAGGACGATAGATTTGCCGACAAAGAAGATCTGCATTGCAATGCGCAGATGAGTCCAAAAATGGTGCGCAAAGTTTGCCAGATCAGTGAAGCGGGGACACAACTCTTGAAAACCGCTATGGAGCGATTGGGCTTATCGGCACGAGCTTACGATAGGATCTTGAAAGTTGCACGCACCATTGCCGATTTAGATGGAAGCGAAAACGTAGAATTAGAGCACTTGGCCGAGTCTATTAACTATAGAAGCCTGGATAGGGATGGTTGGGCAGGGTAGAGGTTAGGCATAGAGGAATTATAGACTGCGCTTGGCTCATAAGAACTATATGACCTATATGCTTATATGGTCGATAATTGAGGCAAACCTTTTATAAGCATACACCTAGGACAAATAAAATTGAACGATATAGCCATAGAGAAAATATAGACTGCGCTTGGCTCCTAAAAACTATATGACCTATATGCCTATATGGTCGATAATTGAGACAAAACCTTTATAAGCGTATACCAAATAAAATTGAAACCATATATCCGTAGAGAAAATTTAGACCTGGCTTGGCCGATAAAAACTATATGACCTATATGCCTATATGATCGGTAATTGAGGCAAACCTTTTATAAGCGTACGCGGCTAGACAAATAAAATTGAAACCATAAGCCATAGAGAAAATATATACCTGGGTTGGCTCCTAAAAACTATATGACCTATGTGCCTATATGGTTGATAATTGAGGCAAGCCTTTTATAAGCGTACACCCAAGACAAATAAATTTGAACCATATAGCCATAGAGAAAATTTAGACCTGGCTTGGCTCATAAAAACCATATTACCTACAACCAAGAGCAAAACAAACGTTAATATATGATAACCAAAACTTACCTTAAAGAACTAACCTACGAAGTGATTGGTTCAGCTATCGAAATACATAAATCACTGGGGCCAGGACTACTGGAGAGCGTCTATCATGAGTGTATGAAACATGAGCTCTCACTCCGCGGCATCGACTTTGTGAGTGAAATATCAATGCCTATAACCTACAAAGAGATTGTTGTTGCAACAACATTGCGCTGCGACCTACTTGTAGAAAATTGCCTTGCTGTTGAAATTAAATCGGCAAAAATGATAGAACCAATCTATGAGGCGCAACTGCTTACGTACATGAAATTGCTGGAAGCTCCTCAAGGCTTACTAATTAATTTCAATTGTATGAACATTTTTCGAGATGGTCAAAAAACTTTTGTCAACGACTTTTATCGGTATTTGCACGATTAACGCTAAGTGAGATTCCAAAAAACCAAACAGTTTTTCAATTAACTGGCCAGCTGATCAACCTCTCTTAGTTTAGCTAATAAAATTCAAAAGACACAATTAAAAATCGTTGTTTTTCAACCAATTAAGACTTATAATGGGAGCAAATTAATTTCAAAATTCATGTTTTCGGGGCAAAAATTATCGTCATTGGCATAGTGATTGTAATCAAGCTATCACATTTTATTCACCGAATTTGCTTTCTACCGAAGCAGGTTCTTAATTGAAAAACAAAAAGATGAAAAAGACAGTTCAAATTTTCAGCATGCTTTTGATAGCATTAACAGTAATGGTATCATGTAAAAAAGATACCGATCCGGCCGATAGAGATTTCTTTGTGGGCACTTATAAAGGAACCGTTTCTTACCGCAATGGCCAAACTACTATTAACAGCTCCGACGGTAAGGTAACCGTAAGTAAAGTTGGCGAAACGTACAATTTCTACTTCGGAAACAACATTCCCGACATTACAGGCGTAAAATTCGAGAAATCGGGAGATAACACCTATGTGAGTGTAGGTTCGGGCTTAACCGGAATTACCATCGATGAAGACGATCTGAACATGTTGGTAACCAAAGATGGCCAAACCTGGACAGCAGACTGCGACCGATAGGTAAAAAACAAATGAATTAATAAGAAATCCCCCGCTTTAAAAGTTGGGGATTTTTTTATTATAATTCTTCGTCTTCCTCATCTTCCTCCTCAGGCACATAACTTTCAATTGCCTTTCCAATAGCATTCACTTCCTCATCCTCCTCAAAAATTGGCAATTCCGTTTTATAGTCCATCTTTAACCAAATGGCCGATGTATCTTTCTGAATCTGGGTGTACTCTTTTCCGTCTTTAAAAATCGTATATGAATCATTTCCCTCGGGGAAGACCGAATAATTTATCGTGCCGATTTCTATATCAAATGGTTCTTGCATGGCGACTGTTTTTGTGCAAAGATAAGGCATTGAAACGAATGGTTCAGGTTTAATAGCAGTTATGCTTTTAAAAATTTATACCTTTAACTATGGACTTCACTAAATCGGAAAACAAAATATGCAGGGCTATTTTTGAAGTGGCCTTGCAACGCGAATTTGCCAGAGGCATGGGCGATTTTGCAGCAATTTTAAGCAAATGGCAAGCAGAAAAACCTATTGATAACAGAGAAAGTTATTATTCGATATTTACGGCAGTAAAAGATTTCGATAAACACATTGCAAGACGTTATGACGGCATGAGTAACTCAGATTTCTATTTTATCCTTATCGGGATGTTAGTTGATAAAGTAATTACCGAAGATGACTTAAATGGTTTTTCTGACCAGCGTAAAGCTGCATTACTTACTGTAGCAAAACGGAGAGTGGAAGACAATTAATCAAAAAAATACACTGTAATTATTAAAAATCGCATCAATTATATTACTTTACGTCCAAACAAATTATCCTACAATAAATAAAAATGAAGTTAACGTTTTGGGGCGCTGCACAGCAGGTAACAGGAAGTATGCACCTGCTCGAAGTTGGACATTACAAAATATTGATAGATTGCGGTTTAGATTATGAAAAGGAGACCTATCAAGAAGAAAATCAGCAATTCCCTTTCGATCCCGCCAGCATTAACCTGGTTATCTTAACCCATGCACATATCGACCACTCAGGCAATTTGCCTACACTTGTACGCTCGGGTTTTGAAGGGCAGGTACTTTGTACGCCGCCAACAGCCGATTTAACCTCCATTTTACTGTTCGATTCTGTTGAACTCTTTTTAAGGAAACAAAGTAGAAAACCACGCACAAAACGCGGCAATTTCAGTGGGCCAAAACCTTTGTACCTGCATAAGCATGTAATGGATACTATCGATCGCTTCGTAACCATTGCATTTAACAAAGCTTTCAAAATAAATGGCGACATCAGCCTCACCTTTATCCCCGTCGGGCACTTACTTGGGGCCGCAGCGGCAGTTTTAACGATTAACGACGGGGGCGAAGAAAAGAAAATCGCTTTCTCGGGCGACATTGGCAGAGAAAATTACCCTGTTTTGGTAAAGCCTGAGCCAATCCCCCAGGTAGATTACTTTGTGTGCGAGTCTACCTATGGCGGTCGCTACCACACCAAAGATCAAACGTTGGAGGAAAGATTGGTAAAAGAGATTGAAGAAGCCTGCATAAAAACACCCGGCCGATTGATTATACCTGCATTTAGCATCGGAAGGACGCAGTCGTTGGTTTTTGCCCTCAACCAAATCTTTACAAAGAAATTGTTGCCCCCCGTGCAGATATTCGTAGATAGTCCCATGGCCATACAGGCAACCGATGTTTACCGCAAGCACCACAACCTGGTTAATCAGGAAGCAAAGGATTTCTATCAAACCATGGGCGATGAGTTCGAGTTTGAGCATTTGGCTTATGTGCAAACCATGAAAGAAAGCAAGGATGTTTCCAACTATTTCGATCCCTGTATCATCATTTCCTCAGCGGGCATGCTCGAAGGGGGCCGCATTCAAGATCACCTCTATTACAATATTCAGAACTACTATTGCACCATTCTATTTATCGGCTATTGCGCAAAAGGTACGCTGGGCTACAAGCTATTGAGCGGTGCGCCAATTGTTAGAATAAAAGATAGAGAAATGATGGTTTACGCTACCATCCGTCAAACCGATTTACTTAGCGGCCATGGCGACCACAACGATTTAGTAAAAACGGTTAAGCAGACTGGCCATCCTAAAAAAGTGTTTCTGGTTCATGGCGAAGATAAGAGCTTACAAAGTCTGGCCGCAGCTTTGCAGGAAGATGGTTTCAATGTAGTAGCGCCCGAAAGGGGAGAGGTGTTTGAAATATAAAAGCCCCTCCTAAATCCTCCCCAGAGGGGAGGACTTTGAAAACCCAACGTATTTAAACTGCAAAAAATATTTCGAGCTGATTTTACATCATGCTTTAGCCCTCTCCTCTGGGGAGGGTTGGGAGGGGCTCCTTATCTGTCCATCGCCCCTCACTACCCATTTATAGCTCGTTAGTTCTTCCAGTCCCATTGGGCCGCGGGCATGAAGCTTTTGTGTGCTGATGCCGATTTCGGCTCCTAAACCAAATTGCGCCCCATCAGTAAATCCTGTCGAGGCATTGGCATATACCGCAGCAGCGTCTACCTCGTTTAAAAACCTTTCGATGTTCGACGCATTTTCAGAAACAATAGCCTCGCTATGCTTAGAACTATACCTGGCGATGTGATCCAACGCCGTATCTAAGTCATCAACAACCTTAACAGCCATTTTTAAAGAAAGAAATTCCGTTCCAAAATGTTGTTTGTTTGCAGGGTTCAGAAGTTCGTTAGGATAAGACGACCTCAAGCGCACAAAGCTTCTCTCGTCGGCAAATAGCTCAACTTTTCCATCTGCTAACGGCGATAAAAGTTCAGCCAGATCATCCAGCCGATTTTGATGGATCAACAAGCAATCGAGCGAATTACAAACACTCACTCTTCTGGTTTTTGCATTAAAAACTATTGCTGCCCCTTTTTGCAAATCGCCGTCTGCATCAAAATAAGTGTGAACAATTCCGGCTCCGGTTTCAATTACCGGAATTTTGCTGTTATCGCGAACGTAGTTAATCAACGATTGGCTGCCGCGTGGAATAAGCACATCAACAAAGCCCCTCGCATTTAACAACGCCTCAGTTGCTGCTCTTTCAGCAGGCAACAAGGTCAAAACGTTTGCATTTATACCAAATTTTTCAAGTACCGCATGTACCACCTTTGCAATAGCCAGGTTCGAAAACTCTGCATCGCTGCCACCTTTTAAAACAGCCACATTTCCCGTTTTAAAACAGAGCGAAAACACATCGGCAGTTACATTTGGGCGTGCCTCGTAAATTACGCCAACCACGCCAAGCGGAACCCGAACTTTTTGAATCTGCAACTTATTTTCCAACGTCTTGTCCGAAAGGATTTCACCCAACGGACTTGCCAAACCAACCACGTTTTTTATGTCATTTGCTATATCCGCAATGCGCTGTTCCGTTAATTTAAGTCTGTCGTATTTTGGATCTTCGATCGGCATCTTCGCTAAATCCCTTGCATTTTCAGCAAGAATTTCGGGCGTATTCAAAATCATCTCATCTGCTAAGTCACTCAACACAGCGTTAATTGTGTCTTTACTTAAGCTCATCATAGAGCGACTTGCCCGCTGCGCCCTTTCGAAGTAGTCTTTATAGTTCATTTTAGTATTGTTTATCAAGTGCCGCTCCCCCGTCCTCTCCTTGAAGAGAGGGCGCCAGGATTGCTGTGTTCCATCTCATCGTGGTAAAGACTGGCCGGCAAAGAGCCGTCGCGTTCGTCTTTCAGCTTTGATCTTTTGTCCTTCCGCTTTTGTCTTTCAGCTTTAACCTTTCCGCTTATATCGCAGAGTAAAAATAATCATAATGTACCAGTGCTTTCTGGTTTTTCAGTCCCATGCGCTCCCTTGCCTTATCCGATCCGTACTGCGCAATTCCCAAACCAATTGTCTGGTGATCTTCGCCAATGATTTTGATGATATCGCCTTTTAAAAAATCGGTTTTAACTTCGATGATACCAACAGGCAACAAGCTCGTTGCCTTGCCCGATGTTAAAACACTTCTGGCTCCATCGTTTAGTCTAACAATGCCCGTGGCCGCAGTTTCAGAGTGCGCAATCCATTTCTTTTTGCCCGACTTTATCTTTTCGGGGATAAACAACGTGTGCTTCACCTCTTTATTTAATAGCGATGTGAGCACATTATCTATTTTTCCATTTGCAATATGGACCGCAATACCCAACCTTGCCACTTTTTGCGCCATTGTCGATTTTGTAATCATCCCACCCCGGCCAAACTGTGATTTACCCGTTTGAATAAATGAAGCAAGATTAGCTGCCGAACTCGAAATCTGCTCAATCACCTTCGAACCTTCAGCTTTCGGGTCGCCATTGTAAATTCCATTTACGTTCGAAAGGATAATCAACGCATCGGCATTCAACATGGAGGCAATCAGCCCCGCCAATTCATCGTTATCAGTAAACATCAGTTCCGTCACCGAAACCACGTCGTTTTCATTTACAACGGGAATAATGTCGTTGTGCAATAACGTTTGCATACAGTTCTTCATGTTCAAGTAATGTATCCGATCGCGAAAATCTTCTTTCGTAACTAAAACCTGCGCACACATCATGCTATGGTCTTCGAGGTATTCCGAGTACGTGTTAATCAGTTTTACCTGCCCTACCGCAGCCAACATCTGGCGTGCCTTTACCGTTTCTACCTTGTCCGACATCCGCATTAGCCCTTTGCCCGAGGCCACTGCGCCCGACGAAACCAACGTAACTTCTATGTCCTGCCTTTTAATTTCGGCAAGCTGCGTTACAAGGTGCTGAATACGAAATTCATCCAGCGTACCATCTGCCTGCGTAATAACGTTCGACCCAACTTTAACGACTATTTTTTTGTAACCTAATTTCATTGGCATCTTCTAACCTTCTATAAAAGAATGGTGCTTTGAGTGAAAAATTTAATGAGGCAATTTAACATCTATTTTTTTCAATTGGAATGAATATCAGCACCATTGCTAATTTTTGCCAAAATGATAATGTAGAAGTGGTGATCGAAGCCTTCAACATCAAACTGTTATTGAGAAGCACAGATTAGATTAAAATGTTCATCTTCCAAACCTTTTTACTGCTCTGGTTGAAACGCTTGTAAAAAATTCCTTAAATTGCATTAACCTCAACCAAACCATCATGAACAAACGTATCTTGCCCGGCCTGCTTTTGCTTTTAGCAATTTCAGCGTGTAACAACCCCAAAAAAAACGAAATGAAACCCATTAAATGGCCTGATATTAAGCCGCCAATAGCCCCAATTAATCCCTACAAGCGAATTATTCATAACGATACCGTGGCAGATAATTACTACTGGATGATCGACTATTTCAAAAAAGGCCCGGATAGTACTAAGGTTGTCGATTATTTGAAAGCCGAAAATGCTTATCTGGATACCATGATGAAAAGTACTGATGCATTTCAGGCAGATTTATTCAAGGAAATGAAAGGCCGCATTAAGGAAAAAGATGAATCGGTGCCCGTTTCTAAAAACGGCTACTTTTATTATTCACGCACTGATGATGGCCAGGAATATTTTAAGTATTGTCGTAAAAAAGGCAGCTTAACGGCACCCGAAGAAGTGCTGCTCGATGTTGATGCTATGGCAAAGGGGCATTCGTATTTCAGTGTAACCGGTTTTAGCGTAAGCCCCGACAACAAGTTGCTGGCCTTTGGTGTAGATATGGTTTCACGTAGGCAGTACACCACTCAGGTTAAAAACCTCGAAACGGGGGAGATTTATCGCGATGCCATCCCAAATATGCAGGGTGCAGTGGCCTGGGCAAACGACAACAAAACCTTCTTTTACACCTCTAAAAATCCGATTACCTTATTGAGCGAAAAAATTAAGAGGCATGTACTCGGCACCGATGTAAAAGCCGATGTTGTGGTTTATGATGAAAAGGATAACACCAATTATATTGGAGTTTCAAAATCGAAAAATGGCAAATATATTTTCATTGGCTCTCAGGGAACGTTGACTTCGGAATATAGAATGATAAACGCCGACGAACCTGATGCGCCGTTTCAGGTATTTTCGCCACGATTTAAAGATGTTTTGTACGATGTTCTTCCCGTCGACGATAAATTTTATATCGTAACCAACTGGAACGCCAAAAATTTCCGCCTGATGGAATGCCCATTAACTAAAACTTCAAAAGAAAACTGGAAAGAAGTGATCCCAAATCGTAAAGATGTATTGCTCGAATATGGCGAAGAATTTAAGGATTTTCTGGTACTCTCTGAACGTAAAAACGGCCTTACCGAATTACGTGTGCTTAAGAAAGATGGAAGCGATTATTACATCAAATTTGACGAACCTGTTTACTCAGCGGCGATTGGATCAAACCCCGAGTATAACGGCAAAACGCTTCGTTACTCATACACCTCGTTAACAACACCCAGCTCGGTTTACGACTACAACCTGGAGAAAAAGACCAAAAAACTGATGAAGCAGCAAGAAGTTCTTGGTGGTTATAATCCTCAAGATTATGTTACAGAACGGATCTTCGCTCCAGCAAAAGATGGAACGAAAATTCCGGTAGCGCTGGTTTATAAAAAAGGCTTCGAAAAAAATGGGAAAGCGCCGTTATTGCTGTATGCTTACGGCTCGTACGGCGCCAGTACCGATGCTACTTTTTCTTCGCCAAGATTGAGTTTACTCGATCGCGGGTTCGTTTTTGCCATTGCAAACATTCGCGGCGGGCAAGAAATGGGGCGGCTATGGTATGAGGACGGTAAACTCATGAAAAAGAAAAACACTTTTACCGATTTTATTGCTGCCGGCGAGTATTTAGTTAAGCAAAAGTACACCTCAAAAAATCACCTATATGCAAATGGTGGTAGCGCCGGTGGCTTATTAATGGGCGCCGTAGTAAATATGGCCCCCGATTTATGGAACGGCGTAATTGCCGATGTTCCTTTTGTTGATGTGGTAAACACCATGCTCGATGAAAGCATTCCCTTAACAACAAATGAGTTTGATGAATGGGGAAATCCAAAACAAAAAGATGCTTACGATTACATGAAAAGCTATTCGCCTTATGAAAATGTAGAGAGAAAAGCTTATCCGAACATGTTGGTCACTACCGGTCTTCACGATAGCCAGGTGCAATATTTTGAGCCGGCGAAATGGGTAGCAAAACTTCGTGCAATGAAAACCGATAACAACGTTTTGTTGCTAAAAACCAACATGGATTTTGGTCATGGCGGCGCTTCTGGCCGATTTGATTATTTGAAAGATGTGTCGTTGAGATGGGCGTTTTTATTTGCGCTCGAAGGGATTACCAAATAGATAAAGTGCCACAGATTTGCATACGAGTCTGTAAATCTGTGGCATAGGTCTCTAATGCTTGCGCGATAATATTCCGCATGGAGTAAGCATCGATTGACATATTAAGCCGAGCCACAAAATTCGTTCGGTAAATTGATAAAATGATTCAATAATCTTAAGCCTCACATCAACGGTAATTTTAAGCCTGCCAACCGCAGAATAAAAGTTGCATGTTGTTGCCTGAATAGTTAACTTTACAAAGTGGACGCAGTTCGAAAAGTTATTGCATATAAAAAATATTTTTTGAACTTCTACCAGGCCCAAACAGAAGAAGTACAACGAAAGATTGAGTGGACACTAAATCTTCTACAAACAATTGACCGAGTTCCAAAAAAGTACTTTGACCACATGACTGGAACCAACGGGCTTTTCGAAGTTCGGGTGGAATTTGGGGGGAATATTTTTAGAATTTTCGCTTTTTTCGACAAAGGGAATTTAGTGATTTTGGGAAACGGTTTTCAAAAGAAATCCCAAAAAACACCAAAAACTGAAATTGATAAAGCATTAAAAATAAAAGCAGAATATGAAAACGAAAGAAAGTAACATCACGACTCTTGACGAAATCCTTGATAATAAATATGGTAAACGAGGTGCGAAAAAAAGAGAACAATGGGAACAGGAATTCGAAAGCTTTCAACTCGGTGTTTTACTTGAAGAAGCAAGACATAAGCTTGGTTTGACTCAAAAAGAGCTTGCTGAAAAATGTGGCACGAACAAATCATATATTTCACGTATTGAAAACAATGCAAGCGATATCAGGCTTTCTACTTTGATAAAAATCGTTCAAACCGGTTTGGGCGGCCATTTAAAACTGACTTTACAAGTATAAATGAATCCTAAATTAAGAACACTCCAAATTATTCACGCGGCTTTGTGTGGCGGCGTATTTCTCTTCGCCTTGGTAACCATTTTCCTCAATCGCGACAATTTGTATTTCGATGCTAATCCCGAAACATCAGCACCCTTTAATCCAATATTTCCGATTGTGGGGTTAATCACTATTTCGGCCAGTCTGCTCTTTTTCAGAAACGTTATCGCTAAAATCGATCAATCAGCCGAGGCAGGCGCTAAAATTAATCAATACCAAAGCGCATTTATCATTAGCTCGGCATTTTTAGAGGGCGGAGCGCTCTTTAATCTGGTGGGTTTCTTTTTGACCCACAATTCGTTCTTTTTAATTTTTGCCGTCGCCAACTTCATTTTCTTATTGCTGAAGCGCCCCACAAGAGATAAATTGATATCCGCTTTACAATTGCAATATCCTGATACGGAGGCATTGTAAGCAATTAGCCGTATCTTTGCCTCTCAATGGAATACAATGTTCATCCCTTACCGAACGGCATCCGGTTATTGCATGTGCCATCGGCTTCAACCATATCACACGCCTGCATTATTATCAATACAGGCTCTCGCGATGAGCCTGAGCATAAAGCAGGTTTGGCCCATTTTATTGAGCACCTGATTTTTAAGCGTACCGAAAAACGCAGCACCATACAGATACTAAATCGATTAGAAAGCGTAGGCGCAGATTTGAACGCTTATACCACAAAAGAATACACCTGCATTCATGCGTCTTTCTTAAACCCGTATTTAGATCGAACCTTAGATCTTTTTAGCGATATCGTTTTTCATTCCACCTTTCCGGAGGATGAAATGGATAAAGAAAAAAGCGTTATTCTCGATGAAATTGCCTCTTATGTGGATCAGCCCGAAGAAGCCATAAACGATGATTTTGAGGATATGCTTTTTGCAGGAAATCCACTCGGGAACAACATTTTGGGCACCGAAGAAAGCGTCAGTAATTTCACCCGTGAGGATGTAATCAACTTCCGGAAGGCAAATTATCGCACCAACGAAATTGTGGTGGCCGTTTTGGGCAATTACACTTTTAACAATGTAAAAACCAAGGGAACAAAACATTTTGGTAGCATAGAAGAAAACACGCCGTCGTTAACTAGAATCAAGCCCGAAATCTTAACCCCGAAAACGATTAACATTTATAAGCCCATTATGCAATCGCATTGCATTTTAGGCACTCAGACTTATTCTACGCACAATAAAAAAAAGGCGGGCCTAATGTTGCTGAACAATTATTTTGGCGGCAATGGAATGAGCTCTGTGTTGAACCTTCAAATTAGAGAACGCTACGGAATCGCCTATACCATTGAGTCAAATTTTTCTCCGTTGAGCGATACCGGCATATTCACCATTTACTTTGGTACCGATAAAGAAAAGCATCAAAAAGCCCTTTCATCAATTTTTAAGGAGATTAAGAAGCTTAAAGATAAGCCGTTGAATGAGTTGCAATTACAAAAAGCGAAAAACAAATTTATCGGTCAAATTGCATTAAGCGAAGAAAACCGGATTGGCTTAATAATCTCGATGGCAAAAAGCCTCATCGACCATAACAAAATCGATTCGTTGGAAGAGGTTTTCGAAAAGATAAACAAAGTTACAACAAAAGAAGTTGCTCAAATTGTTGATGAAGTACTGGCGCCAGAACAATTGAATATTTTTACTTTCAGCCCTGTATTGGAATAATTGTTATTTTTGTACTGATAAAAGCTGTCTCGCTGAGCACAAAGCTTGTCTAACATTCGCGGCTTTCAAAGCTGCAGATTAAGATTGCTTCGTTCCTCGTTACAAATTAGCCCTTTTGGGCAATGGACGGCCAATTAAATATTACACAATGAAATTACCTATAGTAGCCTACGGCGATCCGGTATTAAAGAAAGTCGGAACCGATATTGATAAAGATTACCCCGAGTTGAAAGAACTGATTGCAAACATGTTCGATACCATGTACTATGCCAATGGCGTTGGGCTTGCTGCTCCACAAATCGGTTTGCCAATCCGCTTATTTATTGTTGATACCGGAGAGGATGAAGACGGAAAGCTGGGTTATAAAAGAGTTTTTATTAATGCGCAGATTTTAGAGGAAACCGGCGAACCATGGAGTTTCAACGAAGGTTGCCTGAGCATTCCCGATATTCGTGAAAACATTATGCGCAAACCGAACATTAAGGTGAAGTATTTTGATGAAAATTGGGTAGAACATACCGATGATGTAGACGGGCTGCCAGCAAGGGTTATTCAGCATGAATATGATCATATTGAAGGCAAATTATTTACCGATAAAGTAAGTGTTTTGCGTAAAACGATGCTTAAAAGTAAGCTCGATGCAATTTCGAAGGGAAACATCAAAACCGATTACAAAATGAAGTTTCCGAACAAGAGCAAGAAACGGTAATTTACTGAATAGTCATCCGGCGAATATGCAATCGCTTTATTTCCGTCGGATGAATGATTCAAGCATTTAAGACTAAAGGCCTTTAATTAATCTGTGTCGTAGCGAGACGCTACGACGAGGTAGAAGTGCAATCGTCACCATAATCCTAAAACGCATCGTCATTTCGAGCGTAGCCGAGAAATCTCAAGTTGGGCTTCGGCCCGTTCATTAATTTAGTATGGGGATGAATGATTCAAGCATCCAAGACTAAAGACTTTTAACTAATCTGCGGCTTAGCGATACGCTACGACTAGGCAGGGCCTATGGACCCAGGACTAATGACTCCCGACTTAGAACTCCCGACTCAAAACTCAAAACTCCGAACTCAAAAGCTAATTCTCGTTCCTTTTCTTATCCCCGTCAAAGATTTGCTGCATCAGCTTGCCCCAGGCAAATGGATTGAGCAAAGGGTTGGTTTGCACCATATTTTTATTGATCATCCGATCAAAATTATATCGGTAATTCTGGCTTGAAATTTCCTGACCATCCCTGGGCAGCGTTTGAATCATGCCGGTGATAGAGGCCCTCGAAAGGTTCTTCTTGGCAATCGCCATATCATCGTCTGCCAGTTTCATAGATAGAAACTCTCTGGTAAATTCTTCTGTTGTTGCCCACGGAAAAACCCGAACAGAGGGCAAATCGATTACATTGGCCTTCAGCTTTACCATGATGGTATATTTGCTATCAGGTGTGCCCTCCGGAATCACCGTTGAGAATTTTTTATAGCCAATGGCCGTAAAAAGAATGGTATCGCCGGGGTTAACAATAAACGTAAAATAGCCTCTATAATCGGCGCCAACCCGTTTACTTTTTGCCGAAAGGTTGGTAATGGTAACATAAGGAATTACATTTGTGCTATCGATATCGGTAATTATCCCCGAAAATTGAATAAGCCTTTCCCGACCCTGCTTTTGTTGAGAAAAAGCGGTTATAGAAAAAAAAAGGCAAATCAGGGCAACACAATATCTCATTAAGACAAAAGTAATTTTAAAAATAAAACTTCCTTGTTAAATAGTGTTAAAGCTAATCTTGCTCAGCCATGTTTACAGCCACTACGGATGTAATCTCTGGAACAGCCTTCATAATGGCTTGCTCAATACCCGATTTCATTGTCATGAAACTCATTGGGCACGAACCGCAGTTACCTAAAAGCTTAAGTTTAACCACTCCGTCTGATGTAATTTCTTCAACAGAAACATCACCCCCGTCGGCCTTTAAATAGGGCCTAATAGTTTCCAATGCCTGTTCTACTTGCTCTGTTAAATTCATTATTGGTTTTTTAAAATATAAAAATAGTAATTTTTTAGCAATTTGCTACCTGTGCATTGCTGATAGAAACTTGTTGAGCGATTTTACTTGCAATATCTCCAAAGATAACATCGAGCAGCGGATTTTGGTTTAGCGCCACCGGCCTACCATTATCGCCAGCCTCGGCAATGCTTTGAATAATTGGAATCTCACCCAAAAACGGAACATCAAATCGTGCGGCAAGCTCCGTGCCGCCACCTTTACCGAAGATATAATATTTATTATCAGGCAGTTCGGCAGGAGTAAAATACGACATGTTTTCAATCACGCCTAAAACGGGAATATCAATCCCCTGCATCCTGAACATCGCCAGCCCTTTGTGTGTATCGGCCAGCGCAACCTGTTGAGGAGTGGTAACCACAACAGCTCCCGAAATAGGGAAACTCTGCGTAATGGTGATGTGAATATCGCCCGTGCCGGGAGGAAGATCCACGATCAGATAATCCAGTTCGCCCCAATTTGTATCGTTAAACAATTGTTTTACTGCATTAGAAGCCATTGGTCCCCGCCATGGCACAGGCTGCCCCGGATCGGCGAAAAAGCCAAGGGACAACAGTTTGATGCCGTATTTTTCTATGGGAAGAATCTTTGTCTTTCCATCGGCGGTTTCCTCGGCGCCCGGCTTGGCATCTACCAAGTCGAACATAGTCGGTACCGATGGCCCGTAAATGTCAGCATCGATCAGCCCCACTTTGGCGCCATCTTTCGCCAGTGTAACGGCCAGGTTGCTGGCAACGGTCGACTTGCCAACGCCACCTTTTCCTGATGAAACTAAAATAATATTTTTGATGTTATCCAGCGATGATGAATTTGTTGGCTGGGTAACCCTCGATGTTACATTTATGATTACCTCGGCCGCTGCAGAAACAAAATGTTTAATGGCATTGGTGCAGGCATTTTTGAGCATGTCTTTCATGGGGCATGCAGGCGTAGTGAGTTCTAAAGTAAATTTTACCTCATTTTCCACTATCTGTAAATCCTTAATCATGTTTAAGGTTACCAAATCTTTTTTAAGATCGGGGTCTTCAACATTTTTTAAAGCATCCAAAACTTGTTGCGGGCTTATCTGCATCATATTAATTTAAGTTCAAAATTAACAAAACATCGCCACAAATACTTTTATTTAGCCTTTTAAACTGTAATTTTAACACGAAATAAACATTTAATTGTTACGTTTAAGCAATTTAATCAATTAACAGTTTGCGGCTTTCAAATTATCGGGGGTTGCACACGTTTAATTAGATGGCGCTTCGAATACTTACAGCTTAAATTTTTAGTCTGCGGCAGCGAATTTCAATAGTAATCGGTTTAAAAAGTTAACATTTTATCAGCATATGCGAATACCCAAAATTAATATCCCTAAAAAATATTTAAAAATCGGCGCATGGGTCTTAGGTGTTTTTTTGATCATCTGCGTAGTTTTAGGGGCTGTAGCATATAGCAAAAGGGAAGCGCTTTTAAAAAAGATGGTCGCCAAGGCCATTGCCAAAGCCGACCGGGATTACGGGCTTGAAGTAAAGATAGGTACGGCTGGTTTTACCGGCTTAAGCACCGTAAAAATGACTGCCATTTCAGTTGTGCCTAAAGAAAGAGATACGCTCTCGCACATTGGTGAGCTAAGTGTGGGCGTAAAATTATTCCCTTTGCTTTTCGGTAATGTTAAGCTTTCGGAAGTTAAAATGAAAGATGGCTTTGTGAGCATTGTGTTGAAGGATTCTACCACGAACATCGATTTCATCTTAAAAAGAAAGAAAAAAGACAGCACCGAAAATTCAGGCAAATCAAACCTTTCGGAAATTGCAAGCAACCTTTTAAATCAGGTTTTATACAAAATTCCTGACGATTTGGATGTAAAAAATCTGGTTTTTAAGCTTAACGATAATGATACGGCCAAACTGAATTTTGCAACGGTTGCCACAATTGATGGAGGCGACTTAAAATCGACGATAAACGTAAATGAGGGCGAAGCCACCTGGCATGTTGATGGTTATGTTGATCCGGGAAGTAAGCAATTAAAGTTTACCGCTTACGCCGACGGCAAAAAGCTCGAACTGCCCTATTTAAACAATAAGCTCCATGCAAAAATAAGCTTCGATACACTGGAAACTGAACTTAAGAATGCCGGATACAGTGGCGACGATTACAAAATTTCGGGTTCGTGGTCGGTAAAAAATATGCTTTTGAACCAGCCCCGAATCGCTTCGAACGATATCATCGTTAAAAACGCCAAGTTGGATGCGGTTGTTCTGGTTGGGCCAAACTATGTGGCGCTCGATAGCTCATCAACCGCCTACTTAAAAAATGCCGAAATCCACCCGTATGTAAAATACACACTCGGTAAGAACAAGATATACGAATTAAAGGTCAACGCCGATGAACAGGACGCACAAGCGGTTTTGGATGCATTTCCGCAGGGCCTGTTCGAATCGTTAGACGGCTTGAAAGTAGCCGGAAAAGTAAAATATAATCTTAATTTTTATCTCGATACGGCAATTCCTGACAGCGTTCGTTTCAGCTCTACGTTAACGCCGGTAAACTTTAAGATTTTAAGGTGGGGGAAAACAAACCTTCAAAAAATTAATGCGCCCTTTGTATACACGCCTTACGAATACGGCAAGCCGATGCGTGATATCACTATTGGCCCATCAAACCCTAACTTTACGCCTTTAAGCTCCATATCGAAAAACTTTATCAACGCCGTTTTAACTGCCGAAGATCCATCATTTTATACACACAACGGCTTTGTTGAAGAATCGATCCGAAAATCGATTGCCGTTAATTTTAAGGAGAAAAAATTTAAGCGTGGCGGAAGCACCATCAGCATGCAGCTGGTTAAAAATGTGTATTTGAGCAGGCAAAAAACCCTGGCCCGTAAAGCCGAAGAAATACTTATTGTTTGGCTTATTGAGCACAACCATTTGGTAAGCAAACAGCGCATGCTCGAGGTTTATTTTAACATTATGGAGCTTGGTCAAAACATTTACGGAATCGGAGAGGCTTCGAGATATTACTTTGGCAAGCGCCCTGCCGACCTGACCATTGGCGATGGTTTGTTTTTAGCCAGTATTGTACCTAAGCCGAAGGCATCGATGTACAAATTTATGGCCGATGGAAGCTTGAAACCTTACATGTTCAATTATTTTAGGTTTATGGGAAATATTATGGCCAGAAGGGGCTTAACACCTGCCGACACTTCGGGCTATGGTTTCTATAATGTGCGCTTGCGAGAAGGGCTGCGTCAATATTTGGCACCTGATACGGCGGTGATCGACACTACGGCTTTTGATGACGAAGAAGACGGGATGCCGGTGGTGATTATGCAAGACAAGAATAAAAATCTTTTCGACCGCATTTTCGGTAACGGTTCCAAAAAAGATACAGCAACTTCTAAAACTGCTGACACTGTTAAATCGAAAAAGCAATTGCGGCAGGAGCGTAGGGAACAGAAACGGAGAGAACGAGAGAACGGAGGGTGACGGAGTCGTGAGTTTTGAGTTGGGAGTTTTGAGTTGGGAGTTTTGAGTCATTAGTCGTGAGTCACCATTCGGCAGTCAAGAGCTTAACTGACAAAGCACAGCTAACCTGCCTTAGTGTTTTTTCTCAACCATCAGCAATAAAACAATGCAACAATAGTACAATGCACAAAATAAAAGTAGAGGATAAAGAATTTGAGGTCTTTTTAGAAAGCGATACGCTAAACAAAAGGATTCGTTTGCTCGGCATTCAAATCAATGTAGATTACGAAGAAAAATGTCCGCTCTTTATTGGCGTATTAAATGGCAGTTTCCTTTTTATGGCCGATTTAATCAAGGAAATAAACGTTCCTTGCGAGGTTGCCTTTATGCGTGTTGCATCATACCAAGGCACATCGAGCAGCGGCGCTGTAAAGGAACTGATTGGCTTGCCCGAAAATTTGGAAAACCGCGATATTATCGTGGTTGAAGACATTGTTGATACCGGATTAACGCTAACTCATATTTTAAAAACCATAAAAGAAAAAAATCCCGCGTCGGTAAAAGTAGCTTCACTTTTATTAAAACCAAGCGCTTTGAAATATGAAATCGATGATTTGGAGTACATTGGCTTCGAAATCCCGAATGAGTTTGTGGTAGGTTATGGACTGGATTACAACGGCCTGGGCAGAAATTTAAACGATATTTACAGGGCAACTTCTTAAAAGTTAAAGCTGTAATTTGCCTGAAAAAAGCGTCCCAAAAGCTGGTAATTAGTGGTTGAGCTCGTATAGGCGGCTAAAAATGTGTTTCGATAAGACTTAACGTTGGTTAAATTTATTGCCGAAAGTGTAAGCTCTTGCTTCACCTTTGCAAATTTGAGACTTAAACCCGCATCTAGAAACAAATAATTTGAAGGCTGGCTAATTGTACTGTTATAATATTGATGTTCGCCATTGATTTTAAAAACGATAGATTTTCGGGGCAACAGAACAAGTTCAATTTTCTGGTTTAAAAATTCGCTTCGCCGTTCCGAAAAATCAAATGCCGTGGCTTTAGATCTTATTGGTACAAATGACGCACTAAATTTTAAATAAGCGGCATCGCTAAATTTCGTATCGGTGCCAATGCCGCACGTGTAGGTTTTCGTTTTATAGGGCATCAATTCGGAGTTAAGCAACTGGTTGGTATAAAGCTGCTGCAAGGCTACGTTTGCCTTAAGCGTGGTTTTTAGCGCAAAAATATATTGGTTTGTATTGGCCATTAACAACAGGTTGCGGTTATAATTAACCAAGGGCAGTTGCATGGTGGTCTCATTAAAACCGCTAAAGCTGATCTGGTTAATCGCATTTCGTTCTTTCACACTGTAAAAGCCGAGCACATTGAAAGAGAAAAGGCTAATGCTTTTGCTAAAATTATAGCCTGCCGAAAAATGATGCGTATTTGATTGCGATAAAAAATTGGTATCATAAGCATTAAGCGTTCTGTAATTGGCCAATATATAGCCGCGGTATTGCGTGGAGGCATCGCCGAAGTCGTTTTTATACTGATATTGCGCAGTTATTCTATTTTCTTTACCATGATTTATTTTAAGCGCAAACTTGGGTTCTATCAAAAACCTTACGTGGTGCTCGTTACTCGAAAACAGCCTGTCGCCGTAGCTAAAACTGTTATAACTGACAGGCAACCCAAGTGATATTCTCACCTTATTATTGAGATAACTGTAAAATGGGTTAAATTGTAACCTGTTGTATTTCCACTTTAAACCGTTACCCAAACCATTCGTATAAATTTCGTTTATTGCCGAGTTAATCTCTTTTTCGTCGTAAATGTGAGCTATTTTATATTCTTGCGAGAGTTTTCCTGTCGAAACCTTAAATGCCAAACTGTTGGTTACAAATAATTGTGGTGTTTCAATTTGTTGATTGCTATAACCATTGATCACTGCTGGCGTCAAAGTTAACTTTTGTCGATTATCAGATTTGCTCAGGAAAGAGAAAAACTCCGTTGCCTTATTGCCGCCGAAGGTTTTAATAAAGTTCGCTTCGTTGTAAAGTTCGTAGGGCTTCGTCCTCACATCCTGCTTTACCGGTTCAGCATTTACGGTAATCAGAGCCGCAACATTTGTGTTTTCACTTTTTAACCTTAGCGTGTTGTTAAAGTAATAGTTCTTCTTATTAATGGTTAAATCGCCTCGCAGCGCAACGTTTTGTGGTTTATAGTTTTGGCTCAGCTCCTCAAAAAAACGGATGGTATCGGCAGAGATTATTTTCTCGGTCAACCTGGCAAGATTGCTTCGCTGCCGATCGTTAAAATAGTGCCCCGAAAGCTTCAGCTGCACATCGTTTTTTAACTTAAACAACTGGTTAGTGGAGGTTAGCAATGCACGATTGAACAAATACTTGTTCGGGTTAATGTTGGGCGCTGCAATGATATTCAGATCGATTAAAGGATAATTAATGTTCCGACTCAAATCATTGTTCTTTTCAAGAAAATTTTGAGCCGTAATGTCCTTCGATAAATCGTAGCCATCGCTATTGTACTTCATGATATTAAGGGTTTTATAATCCTTTTTAAAGCTCATTAAATTTGCTTCCTCCTTAAAATGGGCCCTTGTTGCCAAACCCAAATTGGCAAAACCCGTAAATTTGATCCGGGCTTTGGGGTTAAGAACAATATTTAACGATACGTTATCACTTGGCGATATATTATTAAGGGCTTTTATCGGTTGGTGATTTTCGAATACCTGAAGTGTATCTACCATACCTGGCGGAATTGTTCTGGTGCCAAGGGCATATTTATCATCCAGCAAATTATCACCATCAATAAAGAAACTTGTAATGGCCTTACCGTTATAGCTTATTTTTCCGGCATCAGTAATCTCGATGCCTGGTATTTTCTTCAAAACATCTTCAATAACCCGGTCTTGCGGCGCTTTGTAAAAAGCCAGGTCGAAGTTCGTCGTATCGCCTTGTTTTTTAATTGGAGCGGGTTTGGCCTTAACTAATATTTCGCTTAAAACCTCCAGAGATTGATCTAAAACCACATTGTAAAGCCTATCAGGTTTAGTTAATGCTACTGTTTTCTTTTTATAACCAACAGCAGTAAATTGAAGGTGCGTACATAACGTATTGTCTTTTATATGTTTATCAAACAAATATTTGCCCACTTTATCGCTTGTTGTGTAGCTTAAAATTATGCCGTTGTTTAGCAAGGCCACGTTAACGTAAGCAATTGGATTACTTGACGAATCAGTTACGGTTCCGTACCAACCGCTTTGTGCGTAAGCAATTGAAATAGACCAAGTGGCGAAAAAAATAAAGAGGAAAATTGGCTTTAAACGCATTAAGGCTTTAGCTCAATAGGGTTTTTATCAGGCTGTTTTGCATTTTTAAACATATCGGGATTTTGAGGCGACAGCCTTACGCCGTTTACCTCGTTTTGCGCAAAAAAAGCAGTTGGATCGTTCCTTAACAAGCCAATCAATCTTTTATAATCTTCCCGGGTAGCGGCAATTGCCGCAGCAGGTACAAAAATACTTTCGTTTGCAGGGGCAGGGCGTAACCCATCGAATATGAATTCTACTTCGTGCTTATCATCATAAGCCTGAAGTATTAAACCCGGCAGCCCGCACAATTTCCAGGGTCCTGTGTTATACGGCAAATCAGAAGCAAACCATGCCGTGTAATTTCGTCCCTTAAACGTTGCTTTAGCCTTCTGGCATTTTATCCCGCCCAAAGAAAGTGTATCGGATTTAATTTCCCATTCAATCGTAGGGTAGGGTTCGCTAACGGCATAGGTTTTTATCAGTTTTTCCAAAATGATCATCTTCTTATCCAAAGCGTATTTAAATATTTGGGTGCCGATTGTTTTTTTACGGTTGGTAGTATTTACAATATAGCCTCCTTTGCCATCGTCTTGCACAATGGTTTTTTTTACAGAATCGTTAACCATTTTATCGTAGCTTTTATAAACTGAGGCGTTTTTACCAATTGATAAAACCATCCGCTCACTATATAAGCTCAGTTTATTGGCGGTATCTTTAACGTGGTTGTGTTTATAATAAACGGCTACTGAGGCTTGTTCGGCTCGTTGAGCACGTGCCTGGCACAACATTAAAAGTAAGAAAGCAACTAGAAGGTATGTTTTCATTTCTAAAAAACGCTTTGAAGTAGGTTTAGATGGGGTGCGGAGCTTTGAAAAGCAACTCAATAAAACGATTTTATTTGCTGAGCATTCACCGTTCCCGCTTTGTTACATGCGGGTAAAATATTTCAGTATTAATTGTTGAGACGCTTATAAATTTAGCGGCGAAAGATGAATCGTTCTTCATCATGAAAAAACGAATTATAATAAAACCTTATAAGTGGATTTTGGTAATTAAAGCTTATTCACAAATGGCATTATCGTACATTTCTGTCAACACCTCGAACGCTTCTTGTCGCTGTCGAGGTGTTCCTCCCTCACTGCACATCGTTTCGTTAAACGTGCCACAACTGGTGTTCATTTGTACGGCGTAGCAGTCCATTCGTTTCTCTGGTTTTATCTTATTAACTGCCTTAATCTTTTTTACAATTTTTTCTTTGTTGTTTTTTGTAGATTTTTTGATGGTGCCAGCTTCTTCATTACTAAAGCCTGCAAAAGATATGGCAACGAATGCCATTAAAAAAATTAGTTTTTTCATAGTTGGGATATTAATAGTGAGCCACTTATAAGGTTTGAATAAAGATAAACACAAAGATTGATTATTCCTAATGGTTGTAAATACTATTTTTTTTAATGAATATCACAGAAGCTTTGTATGTGCATTACTTTCAGTGTAATTTATTTTTCGCACCTTTGCCCTATAAATAAAAACGCAAAATGACCATACATAAAGAGGGCTATACCACAATAGCCGTAACGGTTTTACTTATTTTTGTTATCAATGCAGTTGTCGATTATAAATATTACGACATCACCTGGTTACGCTGGTTTATCTACATCTTCTCGGCAGCTTTATTAATTATCGTATTGCAGTTTTTCCGCAATCCGGGCCGTACTTTTTCATCTGGCCACGACCTTGTGCTTTGCCCTGCCGATGGCAAAGTAGTTGTAATTGAAGAAACTGAAGAAGGTGAATATTTTAAGGATAAACGTTTGCAGGTTTCCATTTTCATGTCGCCCGTAAACGTACACATCAACCGCAACCCAATATCGGGCGTGGTTAAATTTTTCAAATATCATCCTGGTAAATATCTTGCTGCCTGGAATCCGAAATCATCAACAGAAAACGAACGTACAACAACGGTTGTTCAGCATGCCAATGGTACGCCGGTATTGTTCCGTCAAATAGCTGGAGCTTTGGCCCGCAGAATTGTTTGGTACGTTAAAGAAGGCGATCAGGTGGTACAAGCGGAGCAGTTCGGTTTCATCAAATTCGGCTCAAGGGTTGATGTATTTCTTCCGGTTGGAACAAAAGTTAACGTAGAACTTAATCAGGTGGTAAAAGGTGGCATAACTACGCTGGCTACTTTAAGTTAAGCAAAGAATACGAGTAATAAGAAAGCCGATTTAGCAAAACTAAATCGGCTTTTTTTTAATTTCCACGTTATTATTGTTTCGGCAAAAAGGCTGTTTTAACTACTTTTGTAAGCCATTCAGGAACGAAGCATTCACAACCTACATCTTACCGCCCTTGCCTATTCACTCGCCCCCCTTTTGGCACTGCGGTTTTGATGTTCTGCGTTCCATAGCTTGGGGATTTACTTCGTAGCTGCTTCGCGGTCTTAGCTATACTATTATTGACGTTTTTACATAACTTGTCATGTGGGGCTTTATGCTAACCACCCCTCCCAAGGGATGCCTTTGGCACAACCCCTCCTAAATTAGGAGGGAAGTAGCAACTGTTACAACCATTTGACCTGCAAACCATGAAAGCCAGCACTGTCCGACTCGCCTCCTTTTTTTCAAGGAGGGGCAAGGGGTGGTTGTTTTTTGCGTTCATGACGTATTGATTTTTTCTTTGAAAATTAAAACTCAGAACAACACCGTTAAAACAGTGATTAACCAGAAAGATGTGTCCACACGATAGGTACGTAAAGCTTTAGGCCAGCTGCTAATCAATAGCATCGTTGCCAACGGCCTTTTCCTCATTGGCTGCAAGCGGCCTATCGCTAATGAGCCTTTGCGTAGGATAAGCAAAATCAGAGTTATTCCGAAGCACAATATCCATAATCTCTAAGTTAATCTCCTGTCTGATGTTAAGGAAATTGAGAAAGTTGAGCTCCGTAACAAAGTAATTTACCTCTACGTTTAAGCCCGAGTCGCCAAAGCTCTTAAATGATACATTTCCATCCTGATTTGTAGCAGCATGCTGATTGATTAATTCCTGAATTTCACTGATGATTTTTTTTAACGATGCCGGCTTAGTTTCGTAAGTTAAACCAATGATAAAGCCTACTTTTCGTGAGTTGCGCAGAGAAAGATTTTCCAAAACACCATCAATCATCCCCCGATTTGGAATGGTGGCCATTGTTTTTTCAGCTGTACGAATCCGCGTACTCCTAAAGCCTACCTTTTCAATTGTTCCTTCTACGCCGTCAACCTTCACCAAATCGCCTACCGTAAAAGGCTTATCTAAAAATATGGTAAAAGAGCCGATCAGGTTCTCTAAACTCTCTTTCGCCGCCAATGCAATCGCAATACCGCCAATACCCAGTCCGGTGATCAGCGTTAATACATTTACCTCGAAAACGAAGCCCAGCAGCGTAAAAAAACCAATGAAGATTACGAGGGTTTTGAAAAGCTCTTTCAAAAAAGGCACCAATTGATCGTCGGATTTGTTTTCTGTTAACGATGCCTTGTACAATAAAACATGACTTATGAAATCGATTATTCTTAAAATGATCCAAAAAACCGAAAGGATGATCAAAAAAAGAAAAATCCTGTCGATAAAATCACCAATTGAAACCGGAATCTGCTCTTTAACCTTGCCTACCAATTTACTGTAATGGAATATAGCAACCTCTAAGGGGTGCTTTAACTGGTTAATGGAAAGGTAAAGGGTGCTTAAAAGGATGAAGCTTTCGATTGGCTTAATCAGCAGGGCTACAAAAGCCTGATCGTGCGAGGGCTGCGAAAAACGTTCGAAAAGCTTAAACAGCAGCTTACTTAATAGCTTTGATACAATTCTTTTAAAAATGAGGCCAAAAAAAAGGATACCTCCAAATAAGCAATAAGCCTTTACGGTGTTGCCCCAAAATATCTGGTCGAAAAATGCAGAATCTAACATACGGTAAAGTTATAAACAAAAAAACCTCCACGAAATTAATCGTGAAGGCTATATCTTATAATAAAGAATATTATTTTCTTAATGATTTGATACGAGCAGCTTTACCAGTTAAAGCACGTAAATAAAACAACTTAGCTCTACGAACCTTACCATAGCTATTTACTTCTACTTTTTCGATGTTTGGAGAACTGAACGGGAAAATACGCTCAACACCCACACCATTGCTAATTTTACGAACTGTGAAAGTTTCGTTAGCACCAGCACTGTTGCGTTGGATTACAACACCTTGGTAAATTTGAACACGTTCTTTATTACCTTCGCGAATTTTATAGTGTACGCTCACTGTATCGCCAGACTTGAACGCAGGAAAATCTTTTTTCGCGATGGCCTGCTCTTCAACAAATTTTACTAAATCCATGATTTTAAGCTATTAAATCGATATTTCAACCCGTGAAATTCGGATTGCAATATTAGGGATTTTTTTTCAATTAAAAAAACTAATTTTATTTTTTCCACAATGTTTTAGAAATCCACAATCAACTCCTGTAAATGCTTCTATTCCAAAAGATCAGGGCGGCGCAGTTTTGTTCGCTCCAGGGCCTGCTCATGCCTCCATTCGTTCACTTTCGCCTCATGCCCGCTCAATAAAACATCGGGCACCTTGTGGCCCCGCCAATCGGCCGGACGGGTATAAACCGGGGCATCTAAAAGCTCGCCTTGGAAGCTATCAGAAAGGGCAGAGGTTTCATCGTTCAATACGCCGGGTATTAAGCGAACAACCGCGTCAACAACTATCGCTGCCGGCAATTCTCCGCCGCTTAAAACATAATCGCCAACCGAAATCTCACGGGTGACAAAGATATCCCGTATGCGCTGATCTATGCCCTTGTAATGCCCGCAAAGAATAATGATATTCTTCTTTATAGATAACTCGTTGGCCGTGCTCTGGTTGAGCGTAACACCATCGGGGCTCATAAAAATAATTTCATCGTATTGCCGCTCCGCCTGAAGCTTCTCAATGCAGGCCGCAAAAGGCTCAATACTCATCACCATGCCGCTACCGCCACCGTATTGGTAATCGTCTACACTCTTTTGTTTGTTTGTTGCGTAATCACGCAGGTTATGAACCACAATTTCTGCAATCCCCTTCTTTTGCGCCCGCTGCAAAATAGAATGTGCAAATGGGCTTTCTAACAAAGCAGGCAAAACAGTTATAATATCAAAACGCATGGCGCAAAGTTAAGTCTTTAGTTCGAAGTCTTTAGTCTGAAGTCAAGTTTTGATGATTTAAATAAACTAAACCGTCCACTGATCGTGTATTACCCCCACCAGGTAATAAGACCCCTCGTGCTTTTTAAATACCAAACGCAGGCTTGTCCAATCGAGCCCCTTGTATTTTTCATCTACACCTTTAAAATAGTATTCAGTAAAATGAAGCCCGGGATAGCTTTCCTTTAAATTGTTTATAGTGTTACCTTGTCCAATGAATAAATCGTAGCTTTTTTTCTCGGCATTTAAGTAATCCGCATTGTAAATAAATCGTGCAACGTAAGGCTTAACTTTCATTTTTATCGCTTCGCCACTGCTGTCGAAATGACCCCAGGTTAAAGTCCAGTTTTTATCAATCGCCTCCAAAAAATCTTTGCCTAAAACCTTTTTATGCGTCGGATCGATAAAACCATAAGGTGAGAAACGAACGCCATCAACAGGGTGAAACAAAGCGGCGAATGCAGCATAATTCTCATCCTTTAATGTAGTTAAAACCTTGGAGGCTGCTTCTTCAATCGAATCTTGTTGCGTTTTTACACGAACCGCTTTGTTAGCGATGGCGTGGTCTGATTGATTAGTTTGGTTGCAACCAGCGAGAAAAAAGACAGCGATTAGCGCAATAAGAAAGCCTTTCATATAAAAGCTAGAACGGAAAACCTGCAGAAAAGTTTTATAGCAAACGCATGCCAATCAATTCAATGTATTTACTCTCACCAGGTCACTTGCCCATTTCAAACCTTCCCTGCCATTTCTACCATCAACATAACCACTCACTTTCATCGTTTTATGGTCATTGCTTAACGTGTAATAGTTGGCGTATTGCCTGCCCTTTAAATC
Organism: Pedobacter endophyticus; assembly: GCF_015679185.1. Classification (NCBI taxonomy): domain Bacteria; kingdom Pseudomonadati; phylum Bacteroidota; class Sphingobacteriia; order Sphingobacteriales; family Sphingobacteriaceae; genus Pedobacter; species Pedobacter endophyticus. The sequence goes on along the minus strand of NZ_CP064939.1, from coordinate 3,317,226 downwards.
GTAGGTTGCATTGGCCCTCGCATCGGAGATCGTTAGCACATACATATTGCTCGATAAAACCTTAAACGTACCGCTATGAGTAACAATCTGCACTCCAGCCTCTTTCGCCACATTGTAAAAACTACCGTCGGCTTTAAAAACGACTTTGGTTCCCGGGTTTGTGGTATCGTTCCAGATCCCTACAAACGGTTTAATTTCTTTTAAACTGACTTGTTGTACGGTTTTGCAAGACACGATCGTGAATACTGCAGCAAAAATCAGGGCGGTTTTTAAGGTTTTGATAAGCATGTTAATTTGGTTAGGATGAACTCTAAATTAACAAATTAGCTTCAAAAACAAAAAAATATTAATTACCCTTAAAGCAGGGATTCGCTGGATAACGGCAGCTCTAAATTACTTTTGGAGATAAATATCCAGCAAGCCTTCAGGTAAATCGAGTGTAAGTACCTTTTCTTCATCATCAATTTCCACGATAAAATCTTCGTTCAGCGGAAAAAGAATTTCGGTTTCTTTGTATAAAACCGTAGCTACAAATTGTTGCGGGTATTCGTTTACCTCAGCAATCTGGCCAAGCTCGCCAAGTGTTTCGTCAACCGCCATAAACCCTTTCAGGTCGGTGTAGAAAAATTCATCTTCATTGCGCTCGGGCATTTGGTTAAGCGGCAAGTAAAGTTTCTTCTTTAACAGGGGCTGTGCCTTATCAATATGGTCAACATCATCGAAGTTGAAATAGCCCGTTTTATTGGCCTGCAACTTTGCCGACGCCACAAAATAGGGCACAAGCTTACCATTCATATCTGCAAAAACAACGTCGAAATCAAGTTTCTCGTAGTCGTCAAATTCAAAAAATAGCTGAACCTCGCCTTTTAAGCCCCTCGTTTTTGTAACGTAACCTATGTAAAATGCTTCTTCGTGTTTCATACTTTCCGTTGTATTCCGTCATTGCGAATCTGATTTTTCCATCAGATGAAGCAATCTCTTTTTGAGAAATCGTACGAAGTAGATTGCTTCGTGCCTCGCAATGACGATTTCAAATAAAAATAGCGTTCCGAAATTCGGAACGCTATTTCGTGAACAAAAATAATTATGATTATTCTGCTCCTTCTTCTTTAGTAGCTTCTGCTGCAGGAGCTTCTTCAGTTGCCTCAGCTTCAGCAGCTGGAGCTTCTTCTTCAACAACCTCTTCTGCAACTGGTGCATTTTTAGCTGCGATTGCTGCTGCTCTTTCTTCTTTTTTCTTAGCTTCTGCTGCTAATGCCTCTTTACGTGCATCTGCTTTAGAAGTAGCTAAACCTTCTGTTTTACCAGAGATTTTGCCCGCTTTAGCGTCTAACCAAGCAGTGAATTTCTCGTCAGCTTGTTCTTGCGTTAAAGCACCTTTTTTAACACCACCTTCTAAGTGTTTTTTGTATAAAACGCCTTTGTAAGATAGTATAGCACGAGCTGTATCAGTTGGTTGTGCACCACTGTTTACCCAAGCCAAAGTTTTCTCGAAGTTGATTTCGATAGTAGCAGGATTGGTGTTTGGGTTATAAGAACCTAAACGCTCAATAAATTTACCATCACGTGGAGAGCGAGAATCTGCTACCACAACGTGGAAAAAAGGCTTTCCTTTTTTACCGAATCTTTGCAATCTGATTTTAGTTGCCATTTCTTTTCGTATTTATGTATTCAACATAGTTCCCGGAGCTACATGCTGCGGGGCTGCAAAGATAACTAAAATACTGTAAATTAAAAACATAGTTTAATTTCTTTATTTTCAGCAGATTTGGCGAAAATATTCGCAAAAAAACCATGAAAAGAATCGCCATAGATATGGATGAGGTAATTGCCGATCCGATTAAGAAATTTATTCAGCTTTACAACCGTGATTACACCGTTCCTTTAGATCTGAAAATCGATGCCGGGAACGAAATCTATCACCATGTTCCCAAAGATGTTGAACAAAAATGGTTCGAGTATATTAACGAGCCCGGCTTTTTTCGTGATCTGGAAATTATTCCCGATAGCCAACGTGTAATTAAAGCGCTGCAACAAAAATACGAGGTTTACATTGTTTCGGCCGCCATGGAGTTTCCGAATTGCTTAAAGGATAAGCACGATTGGCTTGCCGATCATTTTCCGTTTATCGACTGGCAGCACATCATCTTCTGCGGCAATAAGATCGTAAACACCGATATTATGATCGACGACCGCATTAAGAATTTCGTTAACTATCCTGGTAGGCCCTTGCTGTTTACATCGCCGCACAACTTGCTCGTTACCGATTACGAACGCGTAAACACCTGGGAAGAAGTTGCCGGGCTGCTGCTGTAAATCTTTACCGCCATTTTTTTGGCACATACAACGCCGTTCAGCTCAAAAATGTAACATTCAGCCAAAAAAGCACTCTAAACAACAAACTAAAAACTATGCTATTAACTACTACGCCCACGGTTGAGGGCAGAAAAATTGTAAAATATGTTGGTCTCGTTACCGGAGAAACCATTATTGGCGCAAACATTTTTAAAGATTTATTTGCGGGCATAACCGATATCGTTGGCGGCCGATCGAGCTCTTACGAACGTGTATTACGAGAGGGAAAAGATACCGCCTTGAACGAAATGCAACAATACGCCGCAGCTTTGGGTGCAAACGCCATTGTTGGCATCGATTTAGACTACGAAACTGTTGGAAACGGCGGCAGCATGCTTATGGTGAGTGCCAATGGAACCGCAGTCATTTTAGAGGATTAAAGCAGCCCCACCCTGCCAAAGTTAGCATTTTGGCTTGTTCCTCCTGATCCCTCCCCCGAGGGGAGGGACTTAGCGGACAGCGGTAAAAATCCGTCCAATCTCATAAGGCTTTAAGCTACCTTAGGCGTAAAGGATCAGTATTTTCTTTATTGAAATTTGTTTAAGTTTTGGGTTTAAACCACTGTCCTTTGTTTCCCTCTCCTCCGGAGAGGGAGGTATTGTCTTTTCAATAGCTTCAATCTTTCAAAGGGTGAGGCTTTTAAAACGACAATATATCAATCAGTTTTACCCACGTTGAGCTTACCTGTTCGGCATTAATATGCTTAATGGCATGGTTAAACGGCGTAAAAATAATCTCTTTGTTTACTAACCCGGCCATGGCGCCTCTTTCGCCTTTAATTAACCCTTCTACAGCGGCAACGCCGAGTCTGCTCGCTAAAACGCGATCCATGCAGGTTGGCTTTCCGCCCCGTTGAATGTGCCCCAAAATGGATACTTTCGTATCGTAATGTGGGTATTTCTCTTGCAAAATCTCTCCAACCTTAAATGCGCCACCTGTATCATCGCCTTCGGCAACAATAATTATTTTTGAGGCTTTATCTTTTCGGCTGTGCTCCAGCTTATGCAATATATCGTTGGTGTTCATGTTGGCTTCTGGAATCATGATCGCTTCTGCACCAACGCCAATACCGCTTCTTAACGCAATAAGGCCCGAATCGCGTCCCATTACCTCAACTATAAAGAGCCTGTCGTGAGATTCAGCTGTATCTCTGATCCTGTCTACCGCATCAACAACCGTATTTAGGGCCGAATCGTAGCCGATAGTAAAATCGGTTCCCGCCAAATCATTATCAATGGTACCCGGAAGCCCTACAATTGGAAAATCAAACTCTGAGGAGAAAACATTAGCGCCGGTAAAAGTTCCGTCGCCACCTATAACAACTAAGGCATCAATGCCTTCTTCTTTCATATTATCGTAGGCTTTCTTTCTCCCTTCAACGGTTCTGAAAGCTTCACTACGGGCCGTTTTGAGGATTGTGCCTCCACGTTGGATAATGTTGGCTACAGATTTACGATCCATAGCGATAAAATCTTTGTTAATTAGTCCCTCATAACCGCGAACAACTCCGGTTACTTCTATATCATAATAAATAGAGGCCCTAACAACCGCCCTAATTGCAGCGTTCATGCCTGGCGAATCTCCACCAGAGGTTAAAACGCCAATGTTCTTAATCTTATTCATTTATTTACTTCTTGCTTTGTAGATGTCTAAAGCGCTCTGCAAATATAGCGCATATTGTTTAGCATCAAATATTGCTCCCTGCGGTGTTACCAAAGGGTTCAGGTCGTGCCCTGCCAATACATAAAAGGGCTGCGAATTGGTATTGTATTTCGTTGCCTGAAAATCAGCGTTCCAAGCGCCCAGATCCTCGGTGTTTTTACGCAGAATTTCTGAGTAATGCACCTTATTTGCTGGCATTTTAACTGCTCGCTCATCAACGTAAAGCTGAATCAAAACATACTCGTCCTTAATTAAACGCTTTACTTCAGCGTCGATCCAAATTTCATCCTCCATTCTCCTGCAATTTACACAGGCATGTCCGGTAAAATCGATCATTACCGGTTTATTTACTTTTTTTGCATAGGCCAAACCTTCATCAAGATCAAAAAAGGCATTGAACCCGCGTGGCGGATGCAGTTTTTCGCTATATTTTATTGTCGATGGAAAATCGGTCGGGGCCGAGGCCGTTTCGCTACCGCCACCAAGCACAAAATCCTGCGTATTAAAAGGCGGCGCCAGGCCACTCAGTACGCTCACCGGAGCGCCCCAAAGACCTGGCAGAATGTATACGGCAAAAGAGAACGACAGCATGGCAAAGAAAAGCCTCGGAACAGAAACAAATGCGAGATCACTATCATGCGAAAACTTGATTTTACCCAGGATGTAAATTCCCATTAGCGTAAAAATTACAATCCACAACGAAAGGAAGATCTCGCGATCGAACCACTCCCAATGCCAGACCAAATCGGCAGCCGATAAAAATTTTAACGCCAGTGCCAGTTCCAAAAATCCCAAACAAACTTTAACGCTATTTAGCCAACCGCCAGATTTCGGCATGCTGTTTAAAAACCCGGGGAAAATTGCCGATAAGGTAAACGGTAATGCCAGTGCCAATGCAAAGCCAAACATGCCTACGGCCGGGCCCAATACTGCACCTTTAGAACTTGCATCAACAAGTAAAGTTCCGATAATTGGTCCCGTACACGAAAACGAAACGAGCGCAAGCGATGCAGCCATGAAGAAAATTCCGCCCAAGCCCTTGCTGTTATCAGCCTTCTGATCTATTTTATTAACAAAGCTGCTTGGCAGCGTGATCTCAAAAGCGCCAAAAAACGAAATTGCAAAAACAACAAGTAAAATAAAGAAGGCAAAGTTAAATGTGCCGCTGCTGCTTAACTCATTTAACTTGCTCGAGCCGAACAGGAAAGTGATTAACAGCCCAAAAACAACATAGATTACGATAATTGATAAGCCATATATTATGGCCTGCCCAATTCCCTTTTGTTTGCTGCCGGCCCTTTTTGTAAAGTAACTTATGGTTAATGGAACCATCGGAAAAATGCAGGGCATTAAAAACGCCAGGAAACCACCTAGTAAACCGGTAATAAATGTTTGCCAAAGGGTTAGTTCTTCAGCGCTCGATGTTTGAGGGGCCTTGACGGGTTTGGTTAGCGTATCTGCCTGTACTTTGCTTTCTTTAACAGTATCTTTAACAATGCCATTCGCTGCACTATCCTGCGATGATCCCACCTCTGTAAAAACTACATCGTCGGGCAGCGTAGCTGATGAAGTATCTTGCACCAAAGCCGCGTAAGTTTTGGTAGCGGGCAATGCAAAAAAGATCGTAGCTGTTAACAGCAATAATAAAAGCTTCTTCATTTGTTTGGGTGTTTTTTCGTAAGGGCGTGAAATTAGTAATAATTTTATAAACGCCGCCCGGCAACGCACAATTGGTGGCAGATTTTACTTAAAAAAGAAACAGTCCCGAGTTTGTCGGGACTGTTTGTAATTATTTTGCTTTCAATTACTTAACGGGAATACTAAATTCAACTTCATCCGGCGGCAAACATTGTTTATCGTTACATACCATAAACTCTACTTTGCCTTTAACGGTTGTAGCCGCTTTGTTTAGCTTTACCTTCTGTTGAAACACTACCGCATTTTCGAAGTAGCTTACGTTCATTTTAAAAGTGCTTTCGTATTTTTTAATGGCCTTTGGTTCAATGGTTTTTCCTATAAGAGAAAAGTCTTTAGAAGGCGAAAACGTGAAACTGGTTTTAATAGGGCCTCCATCTTGCATGTTTTGCGAATAAATGTGCCATTTATCATCAATTGTAGCCTTAATATACAAAACTGCTTCAGTGCTGCTCACTTTTTTAGCGGCGTACGACCAGGTTACTGGTTTTTCAATTTGTGCGAACGCTCCCAAAACGGTAAATAATACCAGCGAAAGCGCCATGGTGATTTTTTTCATTGTGTGTTTATTTTGTGTGTGTGAATTCTATTTCCTTAAAGTTGAAAGAAACCAACTCCTGTTCGGTTTGAACGAGCAACCTACCATTGTCGGTAACTCCTTTAATAGTTCCTTCAAAAACTGTTCCGCTTTGCTTATAAGTAGCTGCGATATTGTAATTGTAAAGGCGTTGCAAGTATTCATCGTGCAGGGAATCGTATCTTCCTGCTTTCAAAACTAAGTAGTATTTCTCTGTAAATATAACTATTTGCTCTAAAATCTCAGTAATCGGAGTGTTTTTTTGTAAAATTTGAATGACAGATGTGGCACTTTCTTTAATGTCTTCTGCAAATTCTTCCTGATTTATATTTAAACCAATGCCAACAATTGACGATTTAATCGATGAGCCTGTCAGTGTATTTTCGATTAAAATGCCACCCAATTTTTTGCTGCCGAAGTAAATGTCGTTAGGCCACTTTACGCTGATTCCATCTGGCAAAAACTGCGCTAAGGCCTCGCTAACCGCTAAACTAACTGCCATATTGAGAAAAAACTGCTTCTCTAAGGGAAGAAAAAATGGCTTTAAATAAATGCTGGCGCTGATGTTTTTGCCGGGCTGTGCTTGCCAAACGCTGTTTTGTTGCCCCCTACCTGCAAACTGGTTGTCTGCCATAATTACAGTTCCTTCGGCTAATGGCTCGGAATTTGACACCATTTTTTTTAAAAAGTTATTTGTAGAATCAACTTCTTTTAATTTGATTAAATTTTGACCAACAAATAGTGTCGAAAAAGTGTTATTTTGCAAGGGTTGAATTTATATATTTAAAATTCCAAAATTAAAGCATTTTAATGGTAAAAAAGAAAATAGTAGCCCTTTCTACATACCTTTCGGAATTAGCTGTTCACGGCATTCAGGAAAAAAAAGGAGAAGATATAGTGCGGTTAGATCTAACAAACATCCATACATCGGTAGCAGATTATTTTATTATTGCGAGCGCAAATTCGGGCATGCAGGTGAAAGCCATTGCCGATAGCGTAGAAAAAGAAATTTATAAGGCCACGCAAACCGACCCACGACATAAGGAAGGCTTTGAAACGGCAGATTGGGTTATACTCGATTATTTCGATGTGGTTGTGCACATTTTCAAAACCGAAAAGCGCCATTTTTATGGCATAGAAGAACTTTGGGGCGACGCCGAAAGCACAAATTATCAAAGTGCATAGCCCAATTGAAATACAATTTTGACAAAGACAAATGAACGAGAATCAAAATAATAACGATAAGCAGGGGAAAAAGCTTCCAAACATTCCTAAAAAGCCACAAAAAGGATCGAAATTTAATATCTTTTGGGTCTATGCAGCCATCATATTAGCTATTGTTGCTGCTCAATTCTTCTTCACCAGCGATAGCGGCAAGAAGGTAACCTATGAAACCTTCGAAAGCCAAATGCTTTTGCCTGGCGATGTGGATAGAATTGTAGCCTACCAAACTGAAGATTTGGTTCGGGCCGAGGTTTACATCAAAAAAGACAGTTTAACCAAGCCTGCATACAAAAATTTTAAGGGCTCGAGCTCTATAAATTTATCGAACACTACTACACCAACTGTATATTTTGAACTTGGTGGAAAGTTCGCTGACTTAAGAGCGGCATTGGCCGAATCGCAAAAAGCATTGCCGGCAGGCCGCAAACCAGTATCATTCCAATCAGAAAACCGCAGCAATCCATTGGCAAGTTGGTTTTTAAGCATCATTTTACCGGTATTGCTTTTAATCGGCTTCTGGATTTTCATGATGCGCAGAATGGGTGGCGGAGCTGGTGGCGGAGGCCAGATTTTCAGCATCGGCAAATCGAAAGCAACCTTGTTCGATAAGGAAAGCCAGGTGAATATCACCTTTAACGATGTTGCAGGTTTAGAAGAAGCCAAAACGGAGGTAATGGAAATTGTAGATTTCCTTAAGAACCCAAAAAAATATACCGATCTCGGTGGTAAAATTCCGAAAGGTGCCTTATTAGTGGGTTCGCCGGGTACTGGTAAAACCTTATTGGCCAAAGCCGTTGCCGGCGAAGCACAAGTGCCATTTTTTTCACTTTCAGGATCTGATTTTGTGGAGATGTTTGTGGGCGTGGGCGCATCCCGGGTGAGAGATTTGTTCAAGCAAGCGAAAGATAAGTCGCCATGTATCATCTTTATTGATGAGATAGATGCTATTGGCCGTGCACGTGGCAAAAACGGTGTAATGGGCGGTAACGATGAGCGTGAAAATACCTTAAACCAACTGTTGGTAGAAATGGATGGTTTCGGCACCAACACACACGTAATTATTTTAGCTGCTACCAACCGTGCCGATGTGTTAGATAAAGCGTTGTTAAGAGCCGGCCGTTTTGACAGACAGATTTATGTTGACCTACCAGATGTTGTTGAACGTAAACAAATTTTCGAGGTTCACATTACTCCGTTAAAGAAATCGGAAGAATTAGATACTGAATTCTTAGCAAAACAAACCCCAGGTTTTTCGGGGGCAGACATTGCCAACGTATGTAACGAAGCTGCACTGATAGCGGCCAGAAAAAACAAATCTGCTGTTGATAAGCAAGATTTCCTGGATGCTGTTGACAGAATTGTTGGCGGTTTAGAAAAGAAAAATAAAATTATAACGCCTAGCGAAAAACGTGCTATTGCCATTCACGAGGCCGGCCACGCTACGGTTAGCTGGCTGTTGGAACATGCGGCGCCATTAGTAAAGGTTACCATCGTTCCACGCGGACAAAGCTTAGGTGCAGCCTGGTATTTGCCAGAGGAAAGGCTGATCGTTCGCCCGCACCAGATGTTGGATGAAATGTGTGCTACAATGGGTGGAAGAGCAGCTGAAAAAGTGATGTTCGATACCATATCAACTGGCGCATTGAGCGATTTAGAAAAAGTAAACAAGCAAGCCCGGGCAATGGTTACCATTTACGGACTGAATGAAAAGCTTGGAAACATTACCTATTACGATTCATCAGGTCAGAACGAATATAACTTCTCAAAGCCCTATTCTGAAGATACTGCATTAACGATCGATAAAGAAATTTCGATTTTAATTGAAAGTCAGTATCAAAGGGCAATTAATTTATTGCAGGAAAACAAAGATAAGCTGATCCAATTGGCCGACATCTTAATCGAGAAAGAAGTATTGTTTAAAGATGATCTCGAAGAAATATTTGGAAAACGTTTGTTCGAGAATTCTACCGAAGCTGGCTCAACAGGTCAAATTACTCCAGTAGAAGCATAGAAAACAATTCTAATTAATTACATTTGCTACCCTAGTTTAATTATTAGGGTAGCTTTTTTTTAAATGATGAAAGACAATACGACGGCCAAGGAAAAAATGCTGAAGAAGATAAGGAAAGCGCTTTTAGAGAAGCGTGAAAATCCGTATCCGAACTTAGAGGAAAGCCCACTTTACAGAAAAAACACAGATGAGCTGGAAGTGTTATTTGCTGAGCAACTTACCGCAGTGGCCGGAAACTTCATCTTCTGCGAAGACGGCATCGATTTTTTTGAAAACATGCTTCACCTTGCAGACAAATTTAAATGGCGCAAAATTTATTGCTGGGAGCCCGAATTACAAGATTTCTTCAATAAATACGAGTTTCCATTTTACCAAACCGATAAGGATTTTGAACAGGCAGAGGTAGGGATTACGCTTTGCGAAGCATTAGTGGCCCGAAACGGCAGTGTAATGGTTACCAACCAAAGCGCTGCAGGAAGGCGACTGAGCATTTTTCCTCATCACCATATTGTAATTGCCAAAACGAGTCAGTTGGTCCTCGATCTTAAAGACGCTTTTCAGCTGATTAAAAATAAATATGGAAATCAAATCCCGTCGATGATTAGCAACATTACCGGGCCGAGCCGTACTGCTGATATAGAAAAAACTCTGGTGCTCGGCGCACATGGCCCGAAAGAGCTGTTTGTATTTTTAATTGATGATTTTAGGTAGGTTTGGCCAGTTAATTAAACAGCCCATGTTTAGTGTGCGTCATCCTCGCGAATGCGGGGATCTTAATGCTCAAAAATGACGATAACGCTTAAATTACTTAGCTATCTAGGCGATCTTTGTTTTTCTCTTCACCAACCGCTTTTAACATTTGAAGCTAAGGTGTCAACATCAGCTTGTGTAGCCTCAGACTTTGAGACCGACTCTTTATAAATGAGATAGCCAATTAAGCCTGAAGATCGTCTGTATTGATGTAAGAGGGAAGCCTAATTATAATTTCATCACTTGTTCTTTCTATAACCATAACCCTATATTTTTTTATTAATCCAAGGTACAGATTATTTACCTTTGTTTCAACTCAATCGTTGATGGTGAAGCTGCCTCTCTTTTAAGATAGGTTACTGATTTGACAAAAAAAGCATCTTTACCCTTTTTACAATTATTGAAATTAACTTCTGGCGCAAAGTGCCAATACCCTTAAAGGCCCATTGCCAATTATTTGACTATTTCAAACAAAAAAATTTCCATTTCTAATTTATTAACCATAAATTTATACTACATACCGTTTTAGTATGCGGTATTATAATTATGAGCAAAGTAATAAATACGGTAATTACCGGCACCGGAAGCTATATTCCAGAAAATGTTATTTCGGGCGATAAGTTCCTCGACTCGATATTCTTCGAAAACGGAAGTCGATTAGAAAAAGAAAATGAAGAAATTATTCATAAGTTCTCAGAGATTACCGAAATAGTTGAGCGCAGATATGCCTGCCCGGAACAGTTGAGTAACCACATAGGCGCAAAAGCGGCTGAAAAGGCCATTGAAGATGCCGGTATAGATAAAGAAACTTTAGATTACATTATTTTTTGCCATAATTTTGGCGACATTCCTTTAGGGAGCAATCGAATAGACATTTTGCCTTCCCTTGCCGCAAAAGTAAAACAGCAGCTCGGCATACTTAACCCCGATTGCGTAGCTTATGATATCATCTTCGGTTGTCCGGGTTGGGTGCAAGGCGCAATTCAGGCCGATTACTTTATTAAGAGCGGCGATGCGAAAAGGGTATTGGTGATCGGTGCTGAAACATTGAGCAGAATTATCGACCCACACGACCGTGATAGCATGATCTTTTCGGATGGTGCAGGTGCTGTAATTTTTGAAGCCAAAGAAGAACAAGAGCAAAAGAAAGGCATCCTAGCTCATAAAACCGAAACGCACGCGGTAAACTATGGCAATTTGTTAATCATGGGCAAGGGTTCGCACCCAGAGGAAACTACCGGAAATTTCTATTTGAAAATGAATGGTCGTAAACTGTATGAGTTTGCAGTTATCCAGGTGCCGCAAGTAATTAAGAAAGCAATTGATAAAGCAGGGCTAAGCGTTGAGGACGTAAATATCGTTTTTGTTCACCAGGCGAACGGCAAAATGGATACAGCTATTATGAAACGGCTATTTAAGCTTTACGGCAAGGAAACCGTTCCAGAAAACTTGGTTCCAATGACGATTTCGTGGCTGGGCAATAGTTCTGTTGCCACCGTTCCGACCTTGTTAGACTTGGTTTTAAACGAGCAGGTTAAGGGTTATAAAGTTAAGCCCGGCGATGTGGCTGTTTTTGCTTCGGTGGGAGCGGGTATGCACATTAATGCATTTGTTTATCGGTTTTAACAAGAAGGGTGGTTATTGATGGACGTGATTTTGGCAAAGAGTGAGAAACGTTTTTTAACGCTATCATACTGAGTCTTAATTTGTTTCACAAAAATCAATATGATCCGATAGCTATCGGATGACGTAAATTATTCTTGCCGTCATTCCCGCGCAGGCGGGAATCCTAAAACCTTTCTTTTGCTTTAGGATTCCCAATTAAATTGGGAACGACGACCGTTCGTAGTTAGCGATCCATTTCACCAACTTATGATTAATTAATTGTAAATCAACAAGTTACCGAATAACGTCAATGGTAGCTTTGATATTTCCGCAAAAATCACATGTCACTCAACAAAAACCTATCAATCAATCCGTTTTAAACCGGCCTTGGCTTGACTCTCGATGCTGTTTTCGTATTCGTGGTTTTTCATCGAAATTGCGAGATTAAAAGCCTCTTTGGCTTTGGCGATATTCTTCTTCTTCTCGTAAATCTTTCCTGTTTGTACGGCTGCGTTCGCTGCGAAATAGTATTTCTGGTTGCGACCTAGGGCTATTGTCGCCTGATAGGCCGATAACGCCTGGTCATCTTTACCTAAATCGTCTAAAATACGGCCTAAACGGTAGCTATATTCGATTTTATCTTTTGTTGAACTGAAATTGCTGGCACTCTTATCTGACAAAATCTGTAATGCCCGCGATAAATAGCCTCCATCAAACAACAAACGTGCTTGCAAAAGGTCTAAGTTGGGAGCCTCACCCGAAGCGTCGTTCTTTGCCTGTTTATCTTTCTCCATATAAGTATAGCCGCTGCTAATTGCCTTATTGGCGAAGATGTTGTAGCTTCCCTTATCGCCACGAAGTAACGAAATCCATCCTAAATGGATGTTGGCATCTTTAATAAAGTTCACCCCCTTATTCGTCTGAATAAATCTTTTAAAGTGGCTTTCGGCGCTTAAATCGAGTTTATTTAACCGAGCTACGCCCTCTAAATAATCGAGGTAAGGGAAAGGCTGGTAAACGCCACCCTCGGGCCGTTTGGATAAAATAGAAATGGCTTGGTCGCTGTGTGAATTTTTGATGCAGACATAACTTTGCAAATAACTTTTTAACAGGCTGGTATCGGCAATGCGTTCGGTATACTTCATGGTTTTCGAGTAAGCGGCAGGGCTGTGGGCAACATCGGTAAGCACGTAGGCGTAGTAAAAAACAACCTCCGCATAAAAGGGCTCGTATGATGATTTTGGCAAATTATTGGCCAGCGTTTCAAACATGTTCAATCCGTTTTGCAAGTCGCCTTTTATACCAAACGTAGAAAGCGCGGTTTTTAAGGCGCCATCTGGCAGGTTCCCAAGTACTGCATTAATTAATCCCAATCCTTTAAGATTCAGGTGAAAATCCGGGAACTTTTTAGCATTTGCCTGCAATAAACTATTGGCCCTTTTTACCTCCATTGCGGCATTAAAGTATTCGCCAAAGCGGCCACGAATCAAAGCCCATTGCAAATTTATTTCGGCCTGGGCATATAGATAATAGGGCGAGTTTTTATCATCGTCGCTTATTCGATCTAACCGATCTGCCTTATTCCCTTTTAAACGATCAAAATCACGCTTACTTTCGGAGGTTAAAATCGTAAAATAGTCTACATAATTTTCGAGGAGCGGAACAATTGAATTATTGGGATGTTGTTTCTTTTCAGTGGAAATGTACGCCCTTGCATTGCCGAGCTTCAATTCAAAGATGCTCCGATAGGCGTTAAGGCAGTTGTTATTAAAGTCGAAATTGGCAAATAAGGAAAGCGGAGCGGTAAGGAGAACGGTTAAAACAAAGAAACGAATGTTTTTAATCATTGTATATAAGAATTCTATACTGTTGAAGCTACAGCAATATTAATTACACTTTACGGATATGTACACTTAACGCAAAAAGAGATTACTTGTTTTGGGCACAAACAAAAAACGTCCCGACAATGATCGGGACGTTTCTATGTATGATTATACCAAGCGATTATGCTTCTGCTACTTCATGAGTTAAAGCCTCATCTACCAAAATACGGCCACAGTGCTCGCAAACGATAATTTTTTTACGTTGACGAATATCCAGCTGGCGTTGTGGTGGAATCTGGTTAAAGCATCCTGAGCAAGAATCGCGATCGATCGTTACTACAGCTAAACCGTTAACCGAGTTTTTGCGTAAACGCTTGTAAGCAACCAATAAACGTTCCTCAATTTGAGGCTCTGCTTTATCGGCTTTCTTTTGTAAATCCTGCTCGTCTTTTTCAGTTTCGGCAGTAATTACATCAAGTTCAGCTTTTTTAACCTCTAAATCTTTTTTTCTTCCTTCTAAATCAGCCAATGCTGCTTCATAGATCTCAGTTTTAGAAGTAATTTCGAAGCCATGCTCTTTTATCTTTTTCTCAGAAACCTGAATGTCTAAGCCTTGAATTTCAATTTCTTTCGTTAAAGCATCGTATTCACGGTTATTTTTAACTTCTTTTAACTGAGTATCGTATCTTTTTATTGCTGCCTGAGCATCCTTGATGGTGTTTTTACGGGTAACGATTGCATCCTCAAGATCATCAAGCTCTCCTTTGATTTTCGAAATTCGAGTCTCTAGTCCTAAAACATCGTCCTCTAAATCTGCAACTTCCATTGGCAACTCGCCACGTACCTGACGAATTTTATCAATCTTTGTGTGGATATTTTGTAATTCGTATAAAGCTTTTAGCTTTTGTTCTACGGTTTGTTCCATTAAAACAAGTAATTTATGGGGTTTGTATTTTGCTCCGTTAAACGGATTGCAAAGTTAGTAAATTTTTTCTGAATAATTTCAAGCAATAAATTTGATGTAAATTGTTCAGTTTCAAAGTGTCCGATGTCGGCAATGATGATTTTTTCGTCGGCATCAAAAAACTCGTGATATTTAAAATCGGCGGTAACAAAGGCATCTGCCCCGGCCGCAATCGCGTCCTTTAAAAGAAAGCTTCCTGATCCGCCACAAACCGCCACTTTTTTAATTCGTTTACCGATCATATCCGTATGCCGAACTACCCTGGCCTGCATGCGGTCTTTAACCAAATGCAGGAAATCGTAGCCATCCATATCGTATCCCAACCAGCCCACCATGCCCGAACCAATTAACTGATGTTTATTTTCCAGTTTGTAAATATCGTAGGCTACTTCTTCGTATGGATGATTTTCAAACAGGGCGATTAACACTTTGCGTTCACTTTGTGCGTGAAAAACCACCTCAATCCTTACCTCGGGCTCTCTATGCCGAATGCCTTTCTCGCCTACAAATGGGTCGGTATCCTCATTCCCCTTAAATGTGCCGAAACCATCTGCATTGAAACTGCACTCGCTGTAGTTACCGATGTTGCCAGCACCAGCGTAAAATAATGCCGAGCGCAACTGTTCGGCTTGTGCCTGCGGACAATAGGTTACCAGCTTTTTTAACAAGCCAGTTTTTGGCGCCAGAACTTTTGTGCCGCTTAAACCCAAACGTTCGCAAATGCGAGCGTTAACGCCGGTATGGATATTATCTAAATTAGTGTGAATGGCGTACAGGGCGATGTTGTTTTTTATGGCTTTGAGCACCACGCGTTCAACATAGGTTTTACCATTAAGCTTTTTTAGGCCCTTAAACACAATTGGATGATGGGTAATAATCAAATTGCAACCTGTCGAAATGGCCTCATCAACAATGGACTCGATACAATCTAACGCCACCAATGCGGCACGAATTTCCATGTTCGGATCGCCAACAATCAATCCCGAATTATCGTAATCTTCCTGATAATTCAATGGCGCAATGGTTTCCAGATAACTGGTTATTTCGGCTAGTTTCATTTGATAAAGATATACAAATCGGAGATTTTGTTTAAAAATTTTTGATGTTGCGTCTCTATCATTCTGAGTTTTAATTTTTCAGGAAAAAAATAAATATGAGTGAGGTCATGTTTCAAAGAATGCAGCTAAGAAGCGTCGTCATTTCGAGCGCAGCCGAGAAATCCTATCGTGTCGACACATTTCCTTTCAACTCATCGTCATTCCCGCGCAGGCGGGAATCTTAATGCAAGGCACCCAATTATTGCGCATTAAGATCCCCAGTCAAGCTGAGGATGACGACCGCTCTTGGATAACCCCATAAAATTTTGTAGTTATTTTGAGTATTCATAGTTTGAAAACGACGTTTCAAAGATGTGTCCACACCATAGGAGGAAATCGGGAGGAGTTGGGCAGTGCGATCTTGATGGTTTTCGAGGCGAAATGGTTGTGCAGTTGCGACTCCCCTCCTAATTTAGGAGGGGTTGGGGTGGCTAGCTTGTAGTTCTGTTTATCAAGTTGCTACAAAATAAAGTCAATGGTAGGAGCGAAGCATCTGCAAGCGATAAACATATTACTTAAACACAGCACTGCTCAAAATTGACAGGCCGCTAAATGGGGTTGTGCTATCAGCAAGTTAGTGCAGGTAGGTTAGAGATCCTTCGCTGCGCTCAGGATGACAGCAAAAAAATCCCGTCTCGGTTTTCATCGGGACGGGATTGTAAATTTATATTCTAAGTAAATTACTGAAATTGGCCGCCGCTCATTCTTACCATTTGCAAGCTTTCAAAAACCATTTTCTGGTTGTACTCAAATGCTAAGCTTTTGTGGTTGATCACGTCAACAATGGTACCAATAGCACATAAACCACCGGTAAAGAAGTACAAAATTCCCATCCCGATTTGGCCGATTACAAAGCGGTGTATCCCGGCGAAACCCAAAAATCCAATCAGGGCCAGCAACAAGATTTCTGATGGTTGCTTTCTGCGGCTTCCGTAAATCATTAAAAAATTACGCAATTGTTGTTCGTTTAATCCTGTGGTTGCTTGTTGTAAGTAGGCGTATTCTTCTGGCGTTATACCTGGTAACGACATTAGGGGCGATTGAAATATATCCATGGTTTCTATGTATTTGTTGTTAAAATTTTCGATGTTGTGTTATTTCTTATCAAACTGTAAATTCTATAAATTATAATTAAAAGCGCTGGCAAACCGAACCAATGTTCTGCAAAACTCGATGCGAACTCACCATGTAAAATAAGGCTTATCGACCTGCCCAATCCGCATCCGGGACACCATCCCTCGTAGCCCAAATTGGCCAGCGGACAAAGCGTAAAGTGATGCTCATGTGCGTTTGCTGCTGCCAGCAACACTAAAGCCGTCGTCCAGAACATCAGTTCAAGTGGAAAGTTTTTAATGTGCTTCATGCTTTCAATTTATATATTTTAGAGGATTTCGGCATTGCTTTGTTACAAGAATATCGCTTTAATCGACGAAAGGTAAATAAAAACCGACAAATTTAGATTTGTACCCGAGAAACCGGGCGCCCAATGTCATTTAGTTAAGCTCGCCGGGTGTCATCCGATACCTATCGGATCTGAGCGGAGTCGAAGACCTTTTCTGTAGGAAAAAACAAATAAACATCGCCCTTCGACTAAGCCTGTATTGAGCATTTCGACTACGCTCAATACAAGCTCAAGTCGAAATGCTCAGGGTGACAATGTTTTTGTTTTTTCCTTAAATAAATGACATGGGGCGGCGGCCTGCGCTTAAAGCCTGGGAATCACTTTTAACTTTTCTTACCTAACTTTCGCTCTTTTCTTTGTATGCCAACGCCAAAAAAACGATGCACCAGGTTACCACGGAAGCACAAAAAACAGGGAAAAAATTGTAGTTATTTTCCGTGATTTCCATGTCTCCGTGGCTAATTTATTTTTGTATGAGGTTTTTCCTCTTCTTGAAAGTGAACGTTCGGTGTACATGGCGGCCGCAGGCATCTGCCCTTCGACTCCGCTCAGGGTGACAATGTTTCTTAGTTTTATCCTGGCGGTGTTAATGGGTTATCCACTAAAAAAGTCTTCTACTGAGTTTATCTTCAGCGAAGTGGAAAGGCTCAGATCCGATAGCTATCGGATGACACTGATTAGGCTTAACTGAACGACATTGACCGGATTTTACCGAAGCCGCACAGACTTAGCGCTACAAAAAAATTGAGTAAGCACTAAATGCATCTCAATCACATCTGGCCGGAAACAAATGAAAAGGTAAAGCACAAACTTAAAAAACCTTTGATAAAGTTGCGGGTTAATACTAAAGATAAGCTTATTTTTGTGCCTTGAACATTCGCGATTTAATAAACAGATACAAAACCGACGATAGGGTAACCGAGTTTACCAAAGCGTTAAACGCCTCTAAAAGTCCAAAAATACAATTAAAGGGGTTAGTTGGTTCTGCCGATGCCATTGTGGCGCTTTCGTCTTACTTCTTACTCCACAAGCCTTTGTTTTTTGTTCTTCCAGATCGGGAAGAGGCGGCTTACTTTCAGTCGGATTTAGAGGGAGTTTTAGATAAACAGGTGTTATTATTTCCATCCTCGTACCGTAAATCGTTCGATTTTACGCAGGTTGACACAGCAAATGTTTTGGCTCGTGCGGAGGTTTTAAACGAATTAAATCATGATTCTGAATTTGGCAAAATCGTGGTTTCCTATCCCGAGGCCATTGCCGAAAAGGTAATTGATCGTTCTGCGCTGGAGAAAAACACGCTGGAAATTAGCCTTGGCGCTAAGCTGGGCATCGATTTCATTAATGAGTTTTTAATTGATTACGATTTCGACAGGCGTGATTTTGTTTACGAACCCGGGCAGTTTTCTATTCGTGGCGGTATTGTCGATATCTTTTCCTTTTCTTCTGATTTGCCTTACCGCATCGAGTTTTTTGGCGATGAGGTAGAAAGTATCCGCAGTTTTGATATTGAAAGTCAGCTTTCGGTAACCGATGTCAAATCACTCACCATTGTACCAAATGTACAGGCCAAGTTTTTAACGGAAAGCAACATCAGCATTCTCGATTATATTGACCAAGATACGCAGCTTTGGCTTAAAGATGTAGAATTTACGCTCGATATTATAAAGGCGGGATATAAAAAGGCGGTTGAGCTTTGGAAGGCTTTGCCCGCGGCAGATAAAGCGCAAAATCCGGAATGGATCGACCCGAAATTTGCCTTTAGCGACGAAAAGTTGCTTGGCGATCACTTCCACGATTTCCCCTTGGTAGAATTTGGAAAGCAATTTTTCTATAAAACCGATCATCGCTTTGAGTTTGAAACGAAGCCCCAGCCATCGTTTAATAAAGATTTTAACCTTTTAATTCATAACTTAAAAGAGAACGAAAAGGCCGGAATTGTAAACTTCATTTTTACCGATTCGCCGAAGCAAATTGAGCGTTTGTACGCCATTTTAGATGATATTGATAAAACAGCCAAGTTTACGCCCATTAACAGCATGTTGAGGGAGGGCTTTGTTGATCCGGAAATCCAAACCGCGTTTTATACCGATCACCAGATTTTTGACCGCTACTATAAATACAAGCTTAAAAAAGGCTACCAAAAGAGCCAGGCGATTACACTTAAAGATCTTCGCGAATTAAAATCGGGCGATTACGTTACGCATATCGATCATGGTATTGGAAAATATGCGGGATTGGAAAAGGTAGAAGTGAATGGCAAAACGCAGGAAATGATTCGCCTGGTGTATGCAGATAATGACCTGCTTTATGTAAACATCAACTCGCTAAACCGCATTGCAAAATACAGCGGAAAGGAAAGCGGTGTGCCGAAGATGAATAAATTGGGTACCGATGCCTGGGATAAGCTGAAGAAAACAACAAAAAAAAAAGTTAAAGACATTGCCCGCGATTTGATTAAGCTTTATGCCCTGCGCAAAACCCAGGCGGGTACGGCTTTTTCTCCCGATGGTTATTTGCAAACCGAATTAGAGGCTTCGTTTATTTACGAGGATACGCCCGATCAGTTGAAAGCCACGCAGGATGTAAAAAAGGATATGGAATCGCCGCATCCGATGGATCGTTTGGTTTGTGGCGATGTGGGTTTCGGCAAAACCGAAATTGCCGTTCGTGCGGCCTTTAAAGCAGTTGCCGAGGGTAAACAGGCCGCAGTGCTCGTACCAACTACTATTTTGGCACTTCAACATTTTAAGACCTTTTCATCTCGCCTAAAAGATTTTCCTGTTACTGTTGATTACATCAATCGTTTTAAAACGAGCAAGCAAATTAAAGATACATTGGCAAGAGCTGCCGAAGGAAAGGTTGACGTTTTAATCGGTACGCACCGTTTGCTGAGCAAAGATGTGAAGTTTAAAGATTTGGGCATCATGATTATCGATGAGGAGCAAAAGTTTGGGGTTGCCGCTAAAGAGCGTTTAAAGGCCATTCGTGTAAATGTTGATACGTTGACACTTACTGCTACGCCGATTCCGCGAACGTTGCACTTCTCGCTAATGGGGGCAAGAGATTTGTCGATTATCAGCACGCCACCGCCCAACCGTCAACCCGTTAGCACCGAACTCCATGTTTTTAATGATAAACTGATTCAGGAGGCGGTTCAGTTTGAGCTTGATCGCGGCGGACAGGTTTTCTTTATTCACAATAGGGTGAACGACCTGACGCAATTGGGCGGAATGATACAGAAACTGGTGCCTAGGGCGAGGATTGGCATCGCACATGGCCAGCTAGACGGCGATGCGCTTGAAGATGTGATGCTTGATTTTATTAACGGCGAAAAAGACGTTTTGGTGGCCACCACCATTATTGAGGCCGGCCTCGATATTCCGAACGCCAACACCATCATCATCAACCATGCCCACATGTTCGGTTTGAGCGATTTGCACCAAATGCGTGGTCGTGTGGGGCGTAGCAATAAGAAAGCTTTCTGTTATTTACTGTCGCCACCGTTATCTACGCTTACTTCTGAAGCCAGAAAACGCTTAAGTGCCATTGAAGAGTTTTCTGACCTTGGAAGCGGTTTCAACGTAGCCATGCGAGATTTGGACATCCGCGGTAGTGGAAATTTACTGGGCGCCGAGCAAAGTGGTTTCATTGCCGAAATCGGGTTCGAAATGTATCATAAAATTTTGGATGAGGCCATTCAGGAATTGAAAGAAGCTGAGTTTAAAGGCTTATTTGAGAACGAGCCGCAGCGTCCGTTTGTGGGATTTACACAGGTTGATACCGATTTAGAGCTTTACATTCCCGATGCCTACATTACCAATATTACTGAGCGTTACAACCTGTATACGGAGCTATCGAAGCTTGAAAATGAGACTGAGCTCGCCGTTTTCGAAAAGCATTTGGCCGATCGTTTCGGGCCGGTTCCACAGCAGGTAAAAACTATGTTGAGCGTGGTGCGCTTGCAATGGCTTGGAAAAAAGCTGGGCTTTGAAAAAATTAGTTTTAAGAAGAATAGTTTACGTGGCTATTTTCTAAGCGATAAGCAATCGGCTTACTTCGATTCAAATACTTTTACCAAGATCTTATCTTTTGCTCAAAATCATCCTCGAATGTGTAACTTAAAAGAGGTTAAAAACACTTTGCGCATCGCTTTTGATAATGTAAGCACGGTTGATGAGGCGATTCAAACTTTAGAATTAATTGATTAAAAACGTTAATTCAGTCAGTCGACTGACTGAATTAACGTTAATTGCGTCAATGCATTGACTGAATTAACGTTTTTTGTTTATATTTGACTTATGCAAGGTCAAATTTCGAGATATTTAAAATCAACAATTCTTGGAAAGATAGGTAAGAATAAAGTTGTTTTGCTTTTTGGAACGCGGCGGGTTGGCAAAACCTGGCTCATTGAACAAATTGCTGCAGAAGCTGGCATTGAAAGTCTTTTTTTAAATGGAGAAGATCAAGATGTTCAGAAGCTGCTTTCAACAAGAACCGCAGCCAATTACAAGCGAATTTTAGGCAATGTAAAGCTGCTGATCATTGACGAGGCCCAAACGATACCTGAGATTGGAAAAATCTTGAAGCTGGTAATCGACACTTTTAAAGATTTAACCATTATTGCAAGTGGCTCTTCGGCTTTCGATCTTTCCAACCAAACAGGGGAACCATTAACGGGGAGAAGTTTAACCTATTACTTGTATCCCATTGCCCAGTTGGAGTTGGCACAATATGAAAACGGATTGCAAACGGCTCAAAACCTCGAAGAAAGGTTGATTTTTGGCGCTTACCCTGAAATATTTCAGTTGGATACCGTTGGCGAAAAAAGTCAATATTTAACAGAACTGGTTAAATCGTACTTACTAAAAGATATTTTGATGTACGAAACCGTTCAGAATAGCAGTAAGTTACTAGAATTGTTAAAATTAATTGCCTTTCAGGTCGGTTCGGAAGTGTCGATAGATGAACTTGCTCGATCTTTGGCGATTAGCAAAAATACCGTCGATCGTTACCTTGACTTGCTATCAAAAGTGTTCATTATTTTTAAAGTTGGTGGTTACAGCAACAACTTACGAAAAGAGGTTACAAAATTATCGAAATGGTACTTTTACGATAACGGCATTCGAAATGCGATACTTAACGATTTTAGATTAATGCCGATTCGTAATGATCAGGGCCTTTTGTGGGAAAATTACTTGTTTAGCGAACGAATAAAAAAGATGTCTTACCAGCAACAAAACGTACAACACTATTTTTGGCGCACCTACGATCAGCAGGAGATTGATTTTATTGAAACAAAGGAAGGCGCTATTACGGCGGTAGATTTTAAATGGGGCAATCGAAAAAAGAAGATTCCCGGTTTCTTTGCCAAAAACTATCCCAACGCAACGTTTTCAATCGGTAACAAAGAAAACTATTTAGATTTTATACTGTAACATGAACCCGAAAATATTACTCGATTTAGTAAAAATGCAAATGCCCTACGGAAAGTATAAAGGCGCACTGATTTGCAATATCCCAGAAAGTTATTTGCTTTGGTACAAGGATAAGGGCTTTCCGAAAGGAAGATTGGGCGAGTTAATGGCTACCATGTTCGAAATCAGGGTTAATGGCTTGGAGTATCTATTAACGCCGTTGAAAAATCAGCATCGATAACTTCGAACGCTAGTCATCCGATGAATAAGTAAACAGCCGTAAATATTCATCGGATGTGTTCAAACTGCGGAAATACTATGCGTAATCTGCGGTATTTTCTGAAAGAGAAGACCGAAATTTATTTTCCAATTCTGATGAAAACACGCAGGCTGAACTCAATGAACTGCTTTCTTTAAATCGAGCCCTTTTCGTTTAGCATTTTTCTCCTTAATCTTCTTCATCACTTTTCTGAAGTTTGCGAGTTCCTCCTCTGTCCACGGCTCAGATTTAGTTGATAGGTCTATATTTTTTGCTTCTTTGATAAGTCCCATAATTTTAGCTTTTGAAATATTGTGATATAAGTCTTAACGCGGCACTTGTTTGAATAAACATTCTAAGCCCCCGAAAATGTGTTGCAAAAAGTGTTTGCTCATAATGTTGGATCAATGCAGACTTTGCGTCAAATGCGACAAAGCCCTCATAGCCCCGGTCAACGGAAACCTTACAGGCATAAGCAACTAAATTTCCAGGAACGCCTAAATACACCTTTCCTTTGCCTCTATTAAATTTTGAGCTTTCAATCAAGTGCATAAAATGTGGTCTTGTTTGTCCTCTATACTTAGTAATCCCTGAATAATGTTCGGGTTGTTAACCGATGTCAGTTATAAACTTCTTTACTTTTGTCTTTTAACTCATCTAGCCAGTCGAATTGCCAGTTCGTCTTTTTAATCTGTTTAACATCTGGTTCTGTTAATTTAACTATTTGAGTATCAAAAACCTCTCCAGTAATAATATTCTCTATGGAATTAGTTAACTTATCAACCTTAAAACTGAGTCCTTTATCCACTCAATAAATCTACTAAAATTCTGCCAGTTCGACAAGTAATTTCTAAGTTATCGACTGGTGTGGTAAACTGCTAAAGTGGGGTCAATAACTACTCGCGTATATAGCTGTATTGAATACTTTTTCCCTGCAATGATCTGTACCTTAATCTGTTGTATAAGTTTTCGACCACATAAAAACATAGGTCACATAGCTCAGCGTAAAAAACTATGTTTTCTATGTGCCTATGTGGTCAATTTCCTGGTTACATATAGAACATCGTCGTATTTTAACCCCAAACATCGATATCTGCATTAAAAACTTTCAAAATAGAATTTAAAGCACAATCTTAGTGTCATTATTAATGCAATCACATGAAAGATATTATTACACAAATCTTCGAGATAGAGAACAAGATCAAACCAGAGGATATTGCTCAATTTAAAAGGAATTTTCAGCGCATTTACCACGAGCTGGAGCAAGAGGGCTATACCATCATTAATCCGTTAGGGCAAATTTACGACGAACGAGACGTTTCTATTGAAGCCAATATTGCCGATAATGGCGTAAAAATAACCAAGGTTTTAAAGCCTGCCGTTTATAAAATGGAGAGTGATGGCAGTAATACGCTGATACAAAAAGCGGTAGTAATTGTTGGGTAACATGGAGAATATAAATTTTGGTATCGATTTAGGCACAACCAACTCGGGCATAGGCAAATTTTATCAGGGAAAGGTTAATATATTTAAAAACCCGGTTGGTTTTCGCGACACGCTTCCATCGGTGGTAGCTTACCGAAACTCGCGAATTTTGGTAGGCGACAAAGCCCGCGAACTCATTTCGGTGCAGCCAGAAAACGTTTTTTCGAGCTTCAAGCGCAAAATGGGCAGCGAGCATATCTACGCAGTGCCTGCGATAAATGAAAACAAAACGGCGATTAATTTTTCGGAACTGGTATTAAGGGAGTTGATTAATTTTGTGGGCGATGATAAACCAACCGCCGCTGTAATTACCATCCCGGCATCGTTTGATACCATTCAATCAAACGCCACTAAAACCGCAGGCTACAATGCCGGCCTGCAAGAAATAGTGCTTTTGCAAGAGCCAATTGCCGCGTGTTTGGCTTATGCCAATCTGCAAAACATTCCCATTAACGAAGATAAAACCTGGTTGGTGTACGATTTCGGCGGCGGAACTTTTGATGTTGCGCTGGTAAACATAAATAATCGCGAACTGAAGGTGATGGACCATGAAGGCAACAACTTTTTAGGTGGGCTAGATATCGATAATTTGATGGTTGAGCATATTTTGTGCCCCGTTTTAGAAAGCGAGTTAGGAATAAGCGATTTATGGAAGCAAATAGTCGGCACGGAAGACAGCCCCTATAAAAAGCTCTTTTTCGAGTTACTTTATCGGGCAGAGGAAGCTAAAAAGGAATTATCCATCAAGGAAAGTGCATTTGTTGAACTGGATATAGACTCGAAATTTATCGAACTGGAAATTACAAGGCAACGTTTTAACGAACTGATTCACCCCAAGGTAATCGAAACGATTACGCTCACCAATCGGTTATTGCAAAAGAACAGCATTTCAAAACACCAGATTGAACGGATTATTCTGGTTGGGGGCACCACCTACATTCCTTATGTTAAAACCACATTGCAAAAGGAATTTGCTACCATTGTAGATTCGAGCATCGACCCAACCACGGCAATTATTGTGGGTGCCAGCTATTATGCAGGCACCAAAACCAGGCAGCTTAGCACGTCTATAACTGACGAAAAGGAAGTGCAAACGATGCTGAACGATGTAAAATTGGCGTACGAAGTAAATTCGCAAGATGATGATGAGTTGCTGGTTGCTTTGGTTCCGAACGAGTTTTCGGGCTATTACAGAATTACCAGAAGCGATGGCGGCTTTGATACCGGGTTGATTACTTTCCACTCTCGATTTACCGAGTTTTTGAAACTGATTCCGAAAAACAGTAACTTTTTTAACGTGAAGATTTTTGACAAGTATCAAAATCTGGTGTACGAAAAAGAAAATCTCGTAATCAATCACGGCATTTATAACATTACCGGCCAGCCTTTACCTAATGATATTTGCCTGGAGATAGATGACAGTTTGGGCACTACTTACCTCGAAAAGATTTTTAGAAAGAACGACATTCTGCCGCTCTCGAAAAAGCTTTACAAAACCATATCCAAACCAATTTTGAAGGATTCTGGCGAGAAGTTAATTATCAACATTGTTGAGGGCAGGGCAGAAACTTCACCCGCGAGCAACCTTTGTATCGGGTATTTAGAAATTAAATCGGAAATGTTATCGGCCAACTTGTTAAAAGGTACCGACATTGAGATCGATTTCGAGATTAGCGAATCAAGAGATTTAACGGTTAACGTTTTTATTGGCGCAATCGATTTGGAAATTACCGAGGTTTTTAATGCTTCTGCGAAACAGGTTTCACCATCAAAAATTCAGCACGAACTCGAAAATTCGTTAATCAATGTTGATGAGGAGTTACTTTCTTCCCATCATCAAGAATACAGCCCCACTATTGATCAACTTAACGATGTGCGCTTAGAAATAATTGATCTGTTGAGGGAATTGATTGAGATTGAAGGCGATTTGGTTACGGACCGGATTTACAACATAGATGAGCGCAAACGAAAAGTATTTCAAATTTACGACGATCTGGTGCGCAGAAAACACCTGTTGGCCGAGATCGATAACTATCAGACTTCCAAAATGGAGGTTAAAGAATCGTTACTCCTTAAACCAAATCCCCGAATCGAGGGTCTTTTTAATAAGGTGATTAAAAACGAAGCGCAGTTTTTGAATTCGAACCAGCTATCGTTGATCAAATCGAAAACTAAAGAGCTGGATAAAATCAGCAATGAGATTTATTATCAGGAAGATGAATCGTATATTAACCTATTTTATTTTTACGCCTACCGTGAGCTGAACGAATATGCTGATGAAAAGCTGGCAAGAAACTTTATTAATGGAGGCGAAAAGGCAATTGCAGAAGCTAATTACAAAGAGTTAAGAGGGATTATTAATGGTTTATACAGCCTCTTGAAAGAGAAGCCAAAAAATTATTTCGATGATAAAGACGGGACGTTGGGCCTGAAGTAATAGACATGTTCAATTGATATATGTACTCTTTTTGGGTTATATCTAGCGTTAGCATGAACAGTCGTCATCCTACCATTGACGTTTTCGTCATTGCGAAATCGGTCTTTCATCGATTGAAGCAATCTCATTAGCGATTTATTGCAGAAGAGATTGCTGCCCATACGTTCAGGCGGACGCGTGAAAGGACGGATGGTCGAAAGAGGGCGAGTGAGTGGGCAAGGACGGTGAGATTTAGGTTACAGATGCTTTCCCGAGAAATCCTATCGTGTGGACACATCTCGTTTTTTGCGCCGTCATTCCCGCGCCGGCGGTCCCGTACGTACGGGATTAATGCTCGGTACCGAATATATTGCGCATTAAGATCCCCGGTCAAGCTGGGGATGACGACCGTTCATAGAAACCGCCCTAAAATATGTTGTCATTTCAGCTCGCAAAACGATGCTTCAAAGATGTGTCCTGACGAAAGAAGAAATCGGCACAGGTCGGCTGACACAAACCCGCCCTCGCAATGACGAACGAACACCTCCCACTATAAAGCACGCTCACTTTTTGTTCAAAGCAATAATCGCTCTAACCACAAACATGGCGATAAAAACAAATGGCGTAATGGAGCTGATGCCCGCCTCTGCAGCAATTACCAACACGATAATTGCCAACACAATTAATACAACCGCGATAATTGTTTTTGAGAGAAAACTGCCATCAGATTTCTCTTGCAAATTTGGGTAAACCCAACTCAATGCAATTTGCTGGTTACCTTGAAGCGTGCTTTTAAGACTTTCGTCAAAAGCATCAAAAAACGTAGCGGCATACAACACTTTGCCTAAATAATGCTTGGTACCAGGATCTGTTTTTTGCCTTTCGGATATGGCGTTGTTTATCCGCAACACATCTTCATCAAAATAGCCCGGTGCTAAGGTGCTCAACAAATAAAAATAACCTTCTTCTACAGAAAAGGCGTTGGCCTTTGCAAAAGCAATACATTGATTCGTTTCTATGGCCGAAATGAGGGCATGGTTTTTTGTAACAAAACTTTCGCAGATTTCTTCCCGCAGTTCTTCTTCCACCAAAAAATCGTAGTTTAAAAAAACACTTCTCAAAGTAGTCCAATCGCCATCGCGAACGCTTTTCTTTACAAAATCGCGGGTGTTTGGGGCAAAAGCCTGTTGAAACTCAGCCAGGGTTTCATCGGAAATATGTTCGCGGTTAAGCCTTGCAAAATTTATTCTGCCCGGGTTTTGGCCGACAATAATTGCGATGTTCTTATTCTGAAGAATTGGAAGAAATTTAGTTTTGTATAGCTTTAAAAACGACAACAGATTTTCGATGTCGTTAATTTTAACCGCCGGATTTAGTTTTGCCTCGGCTTTTAAGACTTTTTCGATTTTGATAATGTCTTTCGCATCATCGTAATTCAGGTGCGGAATTTGTTTTTTTACCAACTCCAAGAGCGTGAGCTGGATCATTACATTTGGCTTCTGGTCATTTCAAACCGTAGTTAATTTAATTTATAGGGTGCCACCAGATGAAATTCGGGAATATCTACCTCAAATTCAGCTTCATCCATCAGGCGCTTCATTAAGTAGGCACCCCTCATGGTGCCCATGTCGGTTTTAAGGTTACAGCCGGAAACATATACATGCGCATCTCCCGGTTCGATAATCGGCTGAACACCTACTACACCTTCGCCCTCAACTTCTCTTCGACTGCTATTGGAATCGAAAATAAACCATTGCCGACGCATAAGCTGTACCGCATAATCAGTAAGATTGGCAATTTCAACCCGATAGGCAAACATGAAGTGTTCATTCGCCGGATTCGAATATTCTGGCTGGTATACCGTTTCTACCGAAACTTTAACCCCGTCTGTAATAGCTGTTACCATGATGATTTACTAAGATAAAAAAAACGAGTCAAAAATCAAGCCATTACTGCGGTTGCATCATAGTTGGCAAATTTTTCTGCCACTTCGGCTAAAATGCTGTAAATGTTGTTGATATCTGGCTCGGCGACTAAACGCATGCGGTACGGTTTAAAATCTGGCAATCCCTTAAAGTAATTTGCATAATGTCTGCGCATCTCGAAGATTCCCGTCTTTGGCCCTTTCCATTCGAGCGATTTGTCGAGGTGGGTTCTGCAAACATTTATCCTTTCTTCAATGGTGGGCCCGGGTAAATGCTCTCCGGTTTTAAAAAAGTGCTTTACTTCGCGAAAAATCCAGGGGTAACCAATCGCAGCCCTTCCAATCATAATGCCATCCACTTCATATTCCATGCGCCAGTTTGCAGCTTTTTCTGGACTATCAACATCTCCATTGCCAAAAATCGGGATTTTAATGCGTGGATTGCGCTTAATCTCGCGAATTAAAGTCCAGTCGGCCTCACCTTTATACAATTGTGCCCTTGTTCTACCGTGGATGGTTAAGGCCTGTATGCCCACATCCTGAAGGCGCTCGGCCACTTCGTAAACGTTTTTCGTGTTATCATCCCAACCCAAACGAGTTTTAACGGTAACCGGCAAATGTGATGCCTTAACAACGGCCTCCGTCATTTTAACCATCTTATCAATATCTCTGAGTAAGCTCGATCCGGCGCCTTTGCAAACTACATTTTTAACCGGACAGCCATAGTTAATATCAACCAGGTCGGGCCCCGCAGCCGCAGCAATTTCCGCAGCCTCACGCATATGATCGATATCACCACCAAAAATCTGAATCCCAATTGGCCTTTCATACTCAAAAATGTCGAGCTTTTGCCTGCTTTTTGCCGCATCGCGAATTAAGCCTTCGGACGAAATAAACTCGGTATACATTAAATCGGCTCCGTTTTGTTTACAGACAAACCGAAACGGCGGATCGCTAACATCTTCCATCGGCGCAAGCAATAACGGGAACTCGCCTAAATCTATATTTCCTATCTTTACAGACATTATCTATCTTCAACAATTAATAAAAACATACAAAGGTACAAATAATGAATCTTGTAAAACCTAATAAGGAGGAAATCAATCCGTTCTTACAATTACTTTTACTTTTATTTTACGCACTGATTGGGGGCCTGGTTTTCGGTCTGATCGCCGTTGTTATCGATACCATGATATACGGAATGAGCTTTTTCAGCAATTTTTCGCTAATGATGGCGGGCGACCCAAAGTATATTGACGGGCTAAAAATCATCCAGATTTTTAGTTCAATAGGCACATTTATTGCCCCGCCGCTTGCACTTGCCTTAACCGAAGGGCAGCCAATTACACGCTTTTACGGCTTTAAAAACCCTAAACCTTTGTTGGCGGGCCTGGTGTTTCTAATCATGGTGGCCAGTATGCCATTTATGGAATGGACGGTGGTTATTAACCAAAAACTGGTGCTTCCCGATTTTTTGAAGGGCCTGGAGCAGTGGATGAAGGAAAAGGAAGATGAGGCCATGAAACTCACCATTCAACTGCTTACGGTAAGAAACAATTTCGACTTCGTTGTAAACCTGATCATGATTGCGGTATTGCCGGCCATTGGCGAAGAATTAATGTTTCGGGGAGGGGTTCAACGATCGATAAACAAAGCGTTTAACAGCCCGCATTTGGCCATTTGGCTTACGGCTATTATTTTTAGCGCCATCCATGTTCAGTTTTACGGCTTTATTCCCCGCATGCTTTTAGGCGCAGGTTTCGGCTATCTTTACTACTTTAGTGGAAGCATTTGGTACGCCATATTGGCCCACTTTTTAAATAATGCCTATGCTGTATGTGCGGCTTTTTACATGCAAAAGCATAACATGCCGCTGGATAAAGCCGACGAGCCACTTGGTTTTGCATGGTACGGCTATTTAATTAGTGCAATAATTACCATAGCTTTGTTTAAATTTTTTAAAGACAGCACAACAAGTGAACGAAAATTGGATTAAAGTATACACCTCGAGCGACGTATTTGCGGCAGAGGTTTTAAAACAGGGGCTGGAAGAGGCAGGGATTCCGGCCGTAACCATTAACAAGCAAATTTCTGCCTACAACATTGGTGAGGTAGTTGTGATGGTAAATAAATCTGATTTTGATAAAGCCATCGAATATATCGTTCAAAACGAAATTGAATAGGAGTTGATCTTAACCTGCCAGAACCAAACCCTAAAATGAAAACCAGAGCCATAACCGCTTTCTTTTTTACCATTATAATGTTGGGCTCGATTTTAGAGAGTTACCTATTTTCGGCTTTTTACCTTGTTTTGAGCGTGCTTTCGCTGTTCGAATTTTACAAACTGATCAAAAATTCTGGAATCCGTCCGCACAGGAATATCGGATTAACAGCTGGTGCTTTGATTTTTTTGATGGCAGCCGGGTTGCATTACCTCGAGTACGATGTTAAATATCTGCTGCTTTGTATTCCGTTGATTTTTTCGGTGTTTATTGCTGAACTTTATAAAAAGAACAAAATTCCCTTCGCCAATATTTCTTACACCTTTGTAGGCTTTGCGTACGTAACCATTCCGTTTTGTTTTTTTCATGCACTCGGTTTTTTGAGCGACTGGAACGAGTACAACTTTCATTACCCGCTCGCTTTTTTGCTCATGTTATGGGGCAATGACACGGGGGCGTACCTGTTCGGCGTAAAATATGGCAAGCGCAAATTGTTTGAGCGCCATTCGCCCAAAAAAAGCTGGGAAGGCTTTTTCGGCGGAATGTTTACAAGCTTACTTGTAGGGGTTATTCTATCTTTCATATTTACCGAGAGTTCGCTTTGGGTATGGGCCGGAATGGCGGTGCTAATTGCTAGTTTTGGTACCTTGGGCGATTTGATAGAATCGATGCTGAAACGCAGTTTGGATACCAAAGACAGCGGCGGCTTATTGCCTGGCCACGGCGGTTTGCTCGATCGCTTTGACGGCCTGTTATTAGCTGCACCAGTAGTTTACGCTTATTTGTACTTAATTTTGTATTAAGCGGTTGCTCAATGTCATTTAGGTAAGGAAAAAACAAAAAACATTGTCACCCTGAGCGGAGTCGAAGGGCGATGTTTATTTGTTTTTTCCTACAGAAAAGGTCTTCGACTCCGCTCAGACTGACATCCGTCGTGTTAACTAAACGACATTAAGCGGTTGCTTCAACTAAATAATAACTTCTTTCTACCTCAATACCTTTATCATCTGCAATCCGTTCGCGTTTAGCGATGGCTTTTACATTTTTAAACCCTGCAACAGCTATCAGATGGATCACTTCCTCCAAATTGTATAATGTAAAACCATACTTGGTAAAAGGCAGCTTCTCCATAAAACCTCTATCGGCAAATGCGATTACCAATAACCCATTTGAGCGCATAACTCTTTTTATTTCGGTCAAGTAGCCCATCGGGTCGTTCCAAAAGTAGATCGTGTTTACGGTAAAAACCTTATCAAATTTTTCATCCGTAAAGGGGAGGGTAGTTCCGTCGGTTAACTCAAAGTGAATCCTGCCATGTGCTAAAGCGCCTTCGTTTACCTTCTTAGCCTCGTTGATGATCGTTGAAGAAATATCGGCGCCGAAGTACGCTATGTTTTCATTTTTTTCGAGTAAATAATTGATGTGCCCGCCGTTTCCGTGTCCGATTTCTAATACCGCCTCATTTTTTTGGATGTTTAGTGCATCAATTGCAGCGTGCGTCATGCCGGCGTTACTGGCATGCATCATTTTGCCAATCTTAAGGCCATGTTCGCCACTAGGGCAGGCGAGCTGCTCGGCAATACGATTAAAGTCTTTTTCTGTAAGCTTGCTTTCCATAATTAAACCTGTTTGATGCGCTGGCTGGTCAATCAAGTTAAACAAAATTATTTAATTACCTGAACGGGCTTTTTGTGTTCGTCTATAGCTACAAATGTGAATTCGCCATGCACAGCAAGTTCTCTCCCTTCGGCATACATTTGTTCGATGTAAATCTCTACACTAACCTTAAGGCTTGTGTTGCCAATGTGGATTACCTTTCCAATCAATTCTACAATTGTTCCAGCTGGTATTGGCTTTTTAAAATCGATTCTGTCGCTACTAACAGTTACCATAATTTGGCGGCTAAAACGTGTTGCCGTTATAAAAGCTGCCTCATCCATTAAATGCATGGCAGTACCGCCAAATAGTGTATCGTAGTGGTTGGTGGTATTTGGAAACACCGCTTTAAAAATACTCGTTTTTGAGTTTTCGATTCTTTCTTCTAAGGTCATGATTTATTTTTTGCAAATGTAGCCACGGAAACACAGATTTAACAGAAACCTTCGGATTTCTTCAATTCCAAAGCAAATTCCGTTGCCTGTGTCTCCGTGGCGGGTCGATATTACCCAATCTGGGATTCAGTCATCAATACTTCATCGCTTTTGCGCATCTCTTTGGCGGCCTCTACCATTTCAATTAATGCTTTTTTAGTTTCATCCCAACCCCTCGTTTTCAACCCGCAATCAGGATTAACCCATAATTGTTCTGACGGAACCACGGCTTTGGCCTTATTGAGCAGCGAAACCATTTCCTCGCGTTTTGGCACCCGCGGCGAATGAATATCGTAAACGCCTGGCCCAATCTCGTTCGGATATTTAAAATCGGCGAAGGCATCGAGCAATTCCATTTGCGATCGCGATGTTTCTATCGTAATTACATCGGCGTCCATATCGGCAATATTTTCAATAATGTCGTTAAATTCCGAATAGCACATGTGCGTGTGTATCTGCGTTTCGTCTTTAACGCCGCTGGCCGAAATGCGAAAGGCCTCAACCGCCCAGTACAGGTAGGTTTGCCATTCCGCTTTCCGCAGCGGCAGACCCTCCCGTATGGCAGGTTCATCAATCTGAATAATCTTAATTCCGGCATTTTCCAAATCGCAAACCTCATCGCGAATGGCCAGAGCAATTTGGGTACAGGTTTCAGATCGGGGCTGATCATTCCGTACAAAAGACCACTGCAAAATGGTCACCGGGCCCGTAAGCATCCCTTTCATGTGTTTGTTGGTGAGCGACTGTGCGTAACTCGTCCATTTAACGGTCATTGGCTTCTGACGGGAAACATCGCCATAAATAATCGGCGGCTTTACGCAGCGGGAGCCGTAACTCTGCACCCACCCGTTTTTAGAAAACGCAAAACCATCCAGCTGTTCGCCAAAGTACTCTACCATGTCGTTACGTTCAAATTCGCCATGAACCAACACGTCGAGCCCGATTTCTTCCTGCCATTTCACCGCTTTGGCCGTTTCATCAGCAATAAGCCTGGTGTATTCGTTTCCGTTAATGCTACCTTTCTTATACCTGGCCCTCCAGCTTCTTACTTCTGGAGTTTGTGGAAACGAGCCAATGGTAGTTGTCGGGAACCTTGGGAGTTTTAACGCTTCTTGTGCCACCTTTCGCGACGGAAAAGGGTTCAATCGCTGTGCATCGTTAGCGCTTAAATTCCTCACCCGGTTCTTCACTTCAGGATTATGAATCAATGTTGATGTATGCCGCTCGTTAATTGAAATTTTGTTTTCCGTAAGCCTTTTCTGGGTAGATGTAGGGTCTTCTTTTGTAATCAATTTTTTTAGTGTGGCAACTTCACCAATTTTTTGCTTCGCGTAAGCCATCCATTGTTTAACCGCTGTAGTTAAATGCTCCTCATCAGTTTCATTATCCAAATCAACAGGGCAATGGATCAGCGAACAAGAAGGTGCAATCCAAACGCGGTCGGAACCAATTTTATTTACTGCAAGGACAATTTTTTCTAAAGATTTCTCAAAATCATTTTTCCAGATGTTCCTTCCGTCAACCAGGCCCAACGATAAAATCGTCTTGTCATCAATACCCGACAAAAGCGCATCTAACTGCTTCTCATCCCGAACCAAATCAACATGGAGCACGTTTACCGGAAGTGAGTTTACGAGACTTAAATTTTGGGTAACGCCCTCAAAATAAGTGGCCATCATGATCTTCAAATGAGGAAATGTTTTTCTGATCTCGCGGTAGGCGTATTCGTAGGCCGCTTTTTCTTTTGGGTTTAAATCGAGCGTCAAAAATGGCTCATCGAACTGAACATATTCAACATCCAGCGCCACCAGTCTGCTTAAAATATCAGTATAAACCGGGAGCAATTCTTTAATCAAATCAATTCTATCGAACCCGCTTTCTTTCTCCTTACCCAAAAGCAAATAGCTCACCGGGCCAATTATTACCGGTTTGGTTAAAATGCCCTGCTCCCTGGCTTCGTAAAATTCGTCGATAATTTTCGTTGAGAACAGTTTAAACGTTTGGTCTTTATAAAACTCGGGCACAATGTAATGGTAGTTGGTATCAAACCACTTTGTCATTTCCATTGCAACAACATCCAGGCCGTCTTTTTGGTAGCCTCTTGCCATAGCGAAGTACAGATCGAGCTCCGAATTTCCCTTTTTCAGCATCACTTCATTGTAGCGTTTTGGGATAGCACCAAATGCCAGTGAATGATCTAAAACATGATCGTAAAATGAGAAGTCATTTGAGGGAATCAGGTCAATACCCGCCTCTTTTTGCGTTTTCCAATTCTCCTGGCGGATGTTTTTTCCAACCTGAAGTACATTTCGGTACCCCGTTTTTTCTGCCCAATAGGTTTCGCAGATTTTTTTCAATTCGCGTTGGCTACCTATTCGCGGATAGCCCAAATTTTGCGTTTTCATCTCTTTTAAAGATTAAATAAATAAATCGTTTAAAAGCCCTCAGCAATATTTACATGATTTTCTGAATAAAAAATTAAAGGGTAGGTAAAGGCACAAAATCGCTCTGCCCAAAGCAAAAGCTTTAAGCAAAATTTAATAAAATGTTTAATTCTATTGTACCTATCAGACCTGACCAATTACTTCTTTACGCGAAAAGCACCGTCAATTCGATATGTGGCAGGTCTCCTGACTTACGCCCCGTTTTATCGCCTTCCCATACTTATGTACAGTGGCCCATTGATAAAACAGTTGTTCGAAAGAACAGCGTTTACAGTTGCGCGACAGCTCGTGATTTGCACACGATTCCCTTTTAATTTTGGCACTACACCAAAAACCGATATCGGTTGATGAAAAATAAAGTTAAGAACTTACATCGAAGCAAATGTATGCAATACCTTTTAAAATGTTGGATATTTTAAACCAGATGCAGCAAAACGCAACAATATTTTGATTTTTAAGGTTGTAACAAATTAACAGCATGCCTTTTTTCGAAAGTATTGTATGTTATATTTGGTTATTCCAACAAACTTTCTTTTATGATTAAAAATTACTGTAAAAAACTTTGCTTTATTTTGCTTTTGGCCGGGCATAGTGTCGTTTTCGCCCAAAATGTACCCTCACCGAAGTCGAATTTTGGCTTCGATATTGGCGATAACTATCAGCTGGCGAATTATACGCAAACCGAAGCTTACTTTAAAAAACTGGCCGAAACTTCTGATCGGGTTAAGCTGGTTGACATTGGCAAAACTGAATTCGGGAAAAGCCAGTACATGCTGGTTGTATCTTCTCCTGCCAACCTTCAAAAACTAGATCGCTACAAGGAAATTTCGCAACAGCTGGCGCACGCAGAGATTACGCCGGTACAAGCTAAGGCTTTGGCGCAAGAGGGCAAAGCTGTAGTTTGGATTGATGGGGGCTTACACGCTACAGAGGTTGTAGGTGCACATCAGCTCATTCAAACTGCTTACGAGTTCGCCTCTAAAACTGATCCGGAGACATTAAAGATCTTAGATAACGTGATTATCCTTTTTACGCATGCCAACCCCGACGGACAGGAACTGGTGAGCAACTGGTATATGCGTGAAAAGGATGAAAAGAAACGAACAACATCGGGCCTCCCTGTTTTATACGAAAAGTACGCGGGCCATGATAACAACCGCGACTTTTTTATGCTAAACCTTAAAGAAACGCAGAACATTGGCCGCCAGTTGTTTGTAGAGTGGCTGCCGCAAATTATGTACAACCACCATCAATCGGGCCCGGCGGGTACGGTGGTTGCCGGTCCGCCTTACCGCGATCCGTTCAATTATGTGTTCGACCCTACGCTGCTAACGAGTTTAGACGCGGTAGGAGCAGCGATGCATACGAGAATGAATGTTGAAGGTAAACCGGGTTACACCCAGCGTGGAGGTTCAGTATTTTCTACGTGGTACAATGGCGGATTGCGAACGACAACCTATTTTCATAACATGATCGGCCTTTTAACCGAGATAATTGGTAACCCTACGCCATCGGAAGTGCCCTTGGTGCCCTCACGTTTACTACCCAACAGCGATTCGCCAAACCCGGTAACGCCACGAAAATGGTATTTCAAAAATTCGATAGATTACTCCGTTTCGTTAAATTATGCCGTGCTCAATTATGCCCAACGCCATCGTGATGAACTGCTGTTTAACATCTATCAAATGGGCAAAAACTCCATCGAAAGGGGCAGCAAAGACACCTGGTCATTTTCGCCAAAAAAGATCGAAGCGATAAGCAATGTCCTCAAAAGCGAAAAAGGAGAAAGCAACAAAGTGTCGTCGAATTTATCGAAACAAGCTTTTGATACCGTGATGAAAGCGCCTTCAAACCGAGATGCGAGAGGGTACATTTTATCCGCTAATCAACCCGATTTTAATACGGCCATTAAGTTTTTAAATGCCTTGATTAGAACGGGCGTTCTTGTTCAAAAAGCTACGGCTCCATTTTCTATTGCGGGCAAAAGTTACCCTGCGGGGAGTTATGTTGTTAAAACCGATCAGGCATTTCGTCCGCATGTACTCGATATGTTTGAGCCGCAAGACCATCCCAACGATTTTAAATATGAGGGTGGCGCACCTATTCCGCCTTACGATGCCGCAGGTTGGACATTAGCGTATTTAATGGATGTAAAGTTCGATCGGGTTCTTAACGATTTTTCGGGCCCGTTTGAGAAAAACCCCTATGGGAAGGTGTTGGTAGCAGACAATAAAATGGTTTCTGGCTCAGCTTACGTTTTAAGTGCAGCCCAAAACGATTCGTACACGGCGGTAAATGATTTGCTTAAGAACAAAATAGTGGTTTACCGTGCTCCCGAAAATGGCGATTTCTATGTAACATCTGCTGCAAAATCAGTGTTGCAGAAAGCCAATATTGCGTTAAAGCAAGCAACACTGCCAGCCAATAAGGTAAAAGTTGCCGCTGGCAAAATTGCCCTTTGGGATACTTATGGCGGCTCGATGGCTTCTGGCTGGGTACGCTGGATTATGGAGCAGTACCACTACAATGCTACGGTAATTTACCCACAAGATATTGATGCCGGCAACCTGAAGTCGAAATACGATGTGATTATTTTGGTTGGCGGAGCAGTTCCGTCGGCTCAAGGCACGTCGAGCGGCCGATCGTTTGGTCCAAAAGCAGACGACATTCCGGCGGAATACAGAAATCGTTTGGGCAGAATTAGTATCGACAAATCTGTTCCGCAGCTCAATAAGTTTTTGCAGGAAGGTGGCAAGGTGGTAACCATTGGCAGCAGCACAAATTTAGCTTATCACTTAAATCTTCCGGTACGCAATGCGATGGTTGAAATCATCAATGGTGAAGAAAAGCGTTTGCCTGCCGAAAAATATTATGTGCCAGGCAGTGTTTTAAATGTTGCTGTAGATACCAAATTACCTGCTGCCTGGGGAATGGAGAAACAAGCCGATATTTATTTCGACAATAGCCCGGTGTTTAAGCTTACTGGCGACGCTATTGCCTCGGGAAAGATTAAACCTTTAATGTGGTTCGAATCGGCAACGCCGTTAAGAAGTGGCTGGGCATGGGGGCAAGCTTACTTACAAGATGGAGTAACGGCATTTGAAGCCAATGTTGGTAAAGGCAAATTACTCGCCTTTGGTCCCGAAATTGCCTTTCGGGCACAAACTCATGGCACTTTTAAATTGATATTTAATCAGTTGTATAAATAAATTGTTAAGCAAAAAATGCCTCCATGATATTGACATATCATGGAGGCACTTTAAATTGTTTGTTCTATTATTTCGAATAAGGAAAATTACGTGAAACTTTCCTCATCATCTGCTCAACTAGTTCGTCAGTTGATGTGCTGATGCCGTCGTCCATCGTTTTTGTAAATCTCCACAGCATTTCACCATCCGATCCGTTGTTAATTAGCATAGTCAACTTTCCAGTGCCTGTTTTCCCGCCCAGGCCAATAATCGACGTTGCAATCGCACCAGCTTCTGATTTTGTTGATTCAGTATTATATGTGCCGCTGATCAGGGCATCAACTCCCAGTATTTTTGCAATTTCATCCTTAGTTGTTTCATCCAACTTGCCATCAATCCCAGCTTTCTTTAACAAGATGTTCGTTTTGTCTATATCTTGAAGCTTAACAGAATAGTTGTCAGATTTTCTCAAAAGATAAGTGTACATACTCGACTGAATTGATTTGGACATGGCGTCTTCCTGCTCCTTGTTTGCAGCGGCATCGTAGCCTTTTGGAAGCTTCTTATAAGTGATTTTTGCAGAGAACGGCAATATGGCCACAATTTTGTGTTTTGGAATCTCATTCTTTAGTGATGGACCCTCAAAGATTTGTTTTTGTCCTTTAACGTGAATTGCTAAAGCAGTGACAACGAGCATTAAAAATAGTTTCTTCATTTGTTATACCGAAATGTTTTAGTTAGCTAACAGTTTAAAAAATCATGCCACAAACACAATAAGCTAATCAACAGTTATTTACGGTTTTGATCCGCAGCTGATCCCAAAAATATTTCCCCTATTTGAGTAATTAATTACCCGTTCTGGGAATATTTACTTTCCACTTACCATCGTAAAAACGCAACCGCTTAACTTTATAAAATGAAAGTAGAAATCTGGTCGGACGTGATGTGTCCGTTTTGTTATATCGGCAAACGCCATTTTGAAGAGGCAATTGCTACGCTACCATTTAAGGATGAAGTTGAGGTGAATTGGAAAAGTTACCAGCTTAACCCCGACTACCATAACACGAATAACGAAACGGTTTACGATTACCTTTCGAGAAGCAAGGGAATGCCCATTAAGCAAGCGAAACAAATGACAAAGCAGGTTGTAGATATGGCTGCCACGGCGGGTTTAAAAATAGATTTCGACACCAACATTCCCGCAAACACCTTTAATGCTCACCGGTTAATTCATCTGGCGGCTAAGCACAATTTGCAAGATTTGGCAGAAGAGAAACTCTTTGAAGCGCATTTTGTTAAAAGTAAAAACATTGGCGAACATTCGGTTCTTGTGGAGTTGGCCGAAGAAATAGGCATTGATAAAACCGAAGCGGAAGAAACTTTAAATAGCGATCAATTTGCCGAAGCGGTACGGTACGACATTTACGAAAGCCAGAACCTGGGTATTCGCGGTGTTCCGTATTTTG
The DNA here is from genome assembly GCF_015679185.1 of Pedobacter endophyticus. Lineage (NCBI taxonomy): Bacteria > Pseudomonadati > Bacteroidota > Sphingobacteriia > Sphingobacteriales > Sphingobacteriaceae > Pedobacter > Pedobacter endophyticus. The sequence goes on along the minus strand of NZ_CP064939.1, from coordinate 3,277,153 downwards.
TAATGGACAGAAAATATGGTGTATCGGGCGCCCAGCCTGTGCAGGCCTTTAAAGATGCACTAACACAAAGTTTTAACGAATGGAAAAGTACGCAGCCCAAAACTCAGCTTAAATCGTTGAACGAGAACGGTGATGCCGTATGCGATGAAAATGGTTGCGAAATTTGATTTAATTATTGTTAAAAAACAAAAGGCGGAAAGAAAAATCTTTGCCGCCTTTGTTTTTCATAGGTAAATTCTTCTAATCTCTTCCTCTTCCAAAAAGCATCGATGCATAGTAAAGTAAGTTCGCAATGGCACCAACGGCTGCAACTACATAAGTCATTGCTGCCCACCAAAGTGCATCTTTAGCCTGGCTGTTTTCTTCCTGCGTTTGCATAACACCCTGGTTGTTCTTTAACCAAACCAGTGCCCTGTTACTCGCATCAAATTCAACCGGTAAGGTAATGATGCTAAAAACGGTTACCAAAGCCAAACCAACCACGCCAATTGCCAATACAATTGGGTTGCCTGTAAACCCGATTAACAAAATGCCAATTAATAAAACCCATTGCAATAAGTTTGATGAAATACTCACCACCGGAACCATCGTGCTCCTTAAGTTAAGCCACGAGTACGATTTTGCATGTTGTACGGCGTGGCCACACTCGTGGGCGGCAACCGCAGCAGCAGCCACACTTCGGCTGTAATACACATCGGTACTTAAATTAACTGTTTTATCTGTCGGATTGTAATGATCTGTTAATTGCCCTTCGGTACTCATCACTTTCACATCGTAAATTCCATTATCACGTAGCATTCTTTCTGCCACCTCCTTGCCCGATAAACCAGAGCTCAGTTGCATTTCGGCATATTTAGAAAACTTATTTCTAAAGCGCCATTGTACAAACATGCTCAACAATAATACCGGGATGATTAATATTAAATAAACTCCCATTTCTCTTATGTATGTTTTTCATTTACAGATATGCAAAAAGCGTTCCTATATATTTCTTTGTTAAAATTTTTACATTTCTGCTGTGCAAAGTCAGTTTTCATATTTGAAAATTAGATCGTTTTCGAGTTACGCTGTAGCTGTAATGGGCTGAGTAATTGTAGATTTCAAATGCTACGAATTGCCGGAGGAAGTGTGGAAATTGTGTAATGCTGACGCGTACAGAAAAGGACTTCCGAAAAGCGGTGCAATAATGAAAATGCTCATTTGGATGCTTTGAGCGCATTTCTGAACATATTTATTAGAAGATACTAACGGGTACAGCTGTGCTATTCGCTTTGGCGAGAAAACATCATGCAGCATCCGGTTTCCAGCGCTAGAATCCAGTACATAAAAGGTAGATTATTAGTTATGTATGGTTTCGAGTTTTTTGTAAACAGCGCCTAGGCGCTGTCCCAAAACGGTGTAGCCAAAATTGAACATTATAGCGCCATCACGGAAGATATCGCTTTCGAAATCATTTGCCTCATTGGATCGCAGTGAAGATTCCCTACTTAAAAACAACCGTTTTATTTCCACTTACAAAAACACGATCTTCAAAAACCAGTTCAAGTGCCTCGAGCAATACCTTTTTTTCTACTTCTTTGCCGGAACGAACCATTTCTTTTACGCCGAAATTATGGTCAACATGCGAAGTATGTTGAGTAATAATCGGACCTTCATCCAAATTATCAGTTACGAAATGGGCCGTTGCGCCGATAATTTTAACCCCTCGCTCAAATGCCTGGCGATAGGGGTTGGCCCCAATAAATGCAGGCAGAAAGGAGTGATGAATATTGATGATTTTTCCGGCATAATCCTGTACAAAATCCGCCGAAAGAATTCGCATAAATTTAGCCAGTACCAGGTAATCGACATCAAAATTAGTTATGATTGCCTTTAATTCTTGCTCAAACTCGGCCTTATCTCTTCCGTTATGATCTACATAAAAATAAGGAACACCTAACTTCTCGGTAAAATCTCTTAACACCTCGTAATTACCAATTACACACTGTACACTGGCACCAAGCGTTTTAAAGTGATTTTTTATTAATATTTCGGCCAAACAATGATATTCTTTGGTTACCAAAACAGCAATTTGCTTTTCTTTTTGCGCAATTAAATTTACCTCAGCACCATTAGGCAAGTTTTCAAGCAGTTTTTCTTTCAGTTTTGCTGTTTCGTTAAAATCACCTGTGCATGCAATTCTCGTAAAAAAAGCTTTGTTTGCTTCATCAACAAACTCACGCATCGCAATAATATTGAGCTGATGTGTGGCTAAAACACGCGTAATATTGGTAACCAAACCGACCTGATCAGGGCAAGAAATGAGAATAGTTAATTCGTTCATTGAAATTATTTAGAAGCCAATGATAAGAAATTTAAATATAAGACTGAAAGTCGGGAGTCCGAAAGTCGGAAGATATAACGCCTTAAAACTACAAGCAAAACCAAACTTTATGAAAGTCCGAGGTTCGAAAGTAAGATGCCATGGCGTGATAAAATGGGCCTAAATTTGGTTCTTGCTATTCAATAATTCAGCAATAGCAAAATCCAATCAACCAAACGTTCGTAGCAAATTATTTTGGCAAATTTATTTTATATTTACATTTTTACTAAAATTATTATCATTATGGAAATTGCAGCGGTAGGGCTTCTTGTTATTATTTTACTGGTTTTGGTGTTACTTTTTTTTAAAAAGCCGCAATCTGCTGTTACTTTGATCTCGCTGGAAGATTTTGAAAAAATAAAGTTCGAAAATGAGCAGCTTAAGATCAACCTGGCTAAAAGCGACGAAAGGGTGGCCGGGCTTATCACCGAAAAAGAGCACATTACCACTTTACTGAAACAGGAACAGCAACGCTTAATTGATGAGTTACAAGCCGAACGAGATCGGCTTGCTGACGCCAATCGCGAACTGGAAAGCACACGTTCGTTTTATATTGCCGAAAAGGAGAAGTTAGCCGAACAGAAGTTGAGTTTCGAGCAATCGCAAGAAAAATTAAGCAAAGATTTTGAGCTTATTGCAAATAAGATTTTAGATGAAAAATCGACGAAGTTTGTTGAACAGAACAGAACCAATCTGGATATTATTTTAACCCCATTGAAAGAAAATATCAAGGCTTTTGAAGAGAAAGTTGAAAAGGTTTACAAAGCTGAATCGGATGAACGCAATATTTTGAAAGGGGTAATTTCTGAACTGCAGATTCAAAGCAAACTCATCCAGGAAGATGCTAATAACCTGACGAAAGCGCTTAAAGGCGATAGCAAAAAACAAGGAAACTGGGGTGAAGTGATTTTAGAAAAGGTTTTGGAGCGTTCGGGTTTGGTTCGCGATCAGGAATATCGCATTCAAGCCTCGTTGGTATCCGCCGAAGGCGGTCGCTACCAGCCCGATGTAGTTATTGATCTGCCGGATGATAAACATCTTGTAGTCGACGCTAAGGTGAGCTTGGTGGCTTACGAACGTTCTGTGTCGTGCGAAACCGATGAAGAGCGTGAAGGCTTTATAAAGGCCCATTTAGCTTCGATTAAGAATCATATTCAAGAATTATCATCAAAAAACTATCACGATTTATACAAAATCAATTCTCCCGACTTTGTTTTGCTATTTGTTCCGATAGAATCGTCTTTTAGCGTTGCCGTGCAAAAGGATGCCGAGTTGTTCAATTTCGCGTGGGATAGGCGAGTGGTTATTGTAAGCCCATCTACTTTACTGGCTACTTTGCGTACCATCGCCAGCATGTGGAAACAGGAAAGGCAAAACCGAAATGTAATGGAAATTGCCCGTTTAAGTGGCGCCATGTACGATAAGTTTGTTGGCTTTGTTGCCGACATGGAAAATATCGGAAAACACATCAAAAACGGACAGGATGCTTACGATAGAGCACTTAATAAACTCTCCGTCGGATCAGGAAATTTAACCAATACCTCGGAAAAGATTAAAAAGCTAGGCGCCAAAGCCACCAAACAGATTGATGCAAAGTATTTGGATGGTGAGTAGGTCTCGCTTATCTGTCATCCTGAGCACAGCGATGGATCCCCAAGCGATGAAAGTCGAAGCGCCAACGAGGCACAAGCCTAACAAAATGACCGCTTGTGGGGTGGTTAGGTTCTGTGCAAATAGGTAAGAGATTCTTCACTAGGTTCAGAATGACAAATTGCCTAACAACCCTGTCATCCTGAGTGTAACGAAGGATCTGCAGGCGATGGAAACCGAACCGCAAACCATGCACAAGCCAAAATAGGAACATGGGTTGGCAAAGCAAGGTTCTGTCCCAATAGGTAAGAGATTCTTCACTACGTTCAGAATGACAAATTGCCTAATAACCCTGTCATCCTGAGTGTAACGAAGGATCCGCAGGCGATGGAAACCGAACCGCAAACCATGCACAAGCCAAAAAAATGAATGTAAGTGGGGCGGGCAAGGTTCTGCGATAATAGGCAAGAGATTCTTCACTACGTTCAGAATGACAAATTGCCTAATAACCCTGTCATCCTGAGCATGGCGAAGGATCTGCAGGCGATGGAAACCGAACCGCAAACCAGGCACAAGCCAAAATAGGAACATGGGTTGGCAAAGCAAGGTTCTGTGCCAATAGGCTAGAGATCCTTCGTTTCTCTCAGGATGACACTAAATTTTAAACCATGAACCATAATTATTTTGTCTACATCTTAACCAACAAAAACCGAACTGTGATTTACACCGGTGTAACCAACGATTTGCAGACAAGATTAAAACAGCATGTTGAAGGGAGCAATAAATTTGCCTTCACAACAAAGTACAATTGTTATTACCTGATTTTCTTTGAAAGGTATCAATACATCGAACATGCTATCGACCGGGAAAAGGAAATTAAGGGCTGGACGAGAGCTAGGAAAAACGCCTTAATTGAAACTGAAAATCCAGACTGGAAGTTTATGAATGATGAAATCCTCAGCGAATAACAATAACCCTGTCATCCTGAGTGCAACGAAGGATCCACAAGCGATGGAAACCGAACCACCAACCATTCACAAGCAAAGATATGAATGTAAGTGGGGCGGGGCAAGGTTCTGTGCCAATAGGCAAGGGATTCTTCACTACGTTCAGAATGACAAATTGCCTAATAACCCTGGCATCCTGAATATAACGAAGGATCTGCAGGCGATGAAACCGAACCGCCAACCATGCACAAGCCAAAAAAATGAATGTAAGCGGAGCGGGGCAAGGTTCTCTGCCAATAGGTTAGAGATTCTTCACTATGTTCAGAATGACAAATTGCCTAATAACCCTGTCATCCTGAGTGTAACGAAGGATCCGCAGGCGATGGAAACCGAACCGCAAACCATGCACAAGCCAAAAAAATGAATGTAAGCGGAGCGGGGCAAGGTTCTCTGCAAATAGGTTAGAGATTCTTCACTATGTTCAGAATGACAAATTGCCTAATAACCCTGTCATCCTGAGTGTAACGAAGGATCTGCAAGCGATGGAAACCGAACCGCAAACCATGCACAAGCTAAGATATGAATGTAAGTGGGGCGGGCAAGGTTCTGTGCCAATAGGCAAGAGATTCTTCACTATGTTCAGAATGACAAATTGCCTAATAACCCTGTCATCCTGAGCATAGCTAAGGATCTGCAAGCGATGAAAACCGAACCGCAAACCATGCACAAGCCAAAAAAATGAATGTAAGTGGGGCGGGCAAGGTTCTGCGATAATAGGGAAGAGATTCTTCACTACGTTCAGAATGACAAATTGCCTAATAACCCTGTCATCCTGAGTGTAACGAAGGATCTGCAGGCGATGGAAACCGAACCGCAAACCATGCACAAGCTAAGATATGAATGTAAGTGGGGCGGGCAAGGTTCTGTGGTAATAGCTAACAGATTCTTCACTCCGTTCAGAATGACAAAAACTCGTCTATCTACTTATTAAAAGCATTCCACCCTTGTGCCTTCAGCTCGTGTACATTATTCGATTTTGAAACCATTTTACAGCCCGAGTTTTTATCGGTAACATGGCCAATCACGGTAATATCTACATCGTGTTTCAGCTTTTTATAGTCGTCCTGACTAATGGTGAACAGCAATTCGTAATCTTCGCCACCGCTCAAGGCACAAACTGTTGGGTCGAGCCCAAACTCGCGAGCCGTTTCGTAGGTCATCGGATCCAATGGAATTTTTCCTTCGTAAATCGTTATTCCCTTATCACTTTCAGTAGCCAGATGCAGTATTTCTGAGGCCAAACCATCCGAAACATCAATCATTGAGGTGGGTTTAATGTCCATTTCTTCCAAAAGCGCAACAATATCCATACGTGCTTCTGGTTTCAATTGTCGTTCGATGATATAATCCTTACCCTCTAAGTCCGGCTGGATTTGAGGATTTTCCAAATAAATCAGTTTTTCTCGTTCTAAAATTTGTAAACCAACGTAAGCACCGCCCAGGTCACCCGAAACACAAAGCAAATCGTGTTCATTAGCGCCATTTCTGTAAGTCACTTTGTCGGCATCAGCGTAACCAATGCTGGTAATACTAATTACCAAGCCTTGTTTACTTGCAGAAGTGTCGCCACCAATTAAATCAATATTGTATTTATTACAAGCTAGTTCTATTCCTTTATAAATTTCTTCAACGGCTTCTAACGGAAATTTACTCGACAAACCGAGTGAAACCGTAATTTGGCTGGCTTTCCCGTTCATGGCATAAATATCACTTAAATTTACCTGTACGGCTTTGTAGCCTAAGTGCATCAGCGGAACATAAGCCAAGTCGAAATGAATGCCTTCGAGCAATAAATCCGTCGAAATTAGCGTTTGCTTGCCTTTGCTATCCAAAACAGCAGCGTCGTCGCCAACACCTTTAACCGAAAATTCATTTCTGATCTTGAAATTTGTAGTCAGGTGCTTGATCAAACCAAATTCGCCTAACTCATTAATATCTGTACGTTCTTTATTTTCAAACATAATCACCTAAACCCGTAAGCGGGATTTTTTATTTAATTTTTGACTAAAAAGGGGCGAAGCCCCCGAATTTTTTTTGTCATTCTGAGCGTAATCAAAGGAGCTGCAAGCAATGGTATGCTAGCTTCAGCCAAGCACATAGCTAAACTATATGGAGATCAGGTACTAAGGCCTGTGCCAATAGCTTACAGATTCTTCACTGCGTTCAGAATGACAAAAGTCTGTTTAGACCTTTCTTTCCATCCAATTTTTTCCTTCGGTAAACCTGGCAATCAACATGGCCGCTACGTTATCGCCAGTGGCATTTAACAACGTCGCCATCGGATCTACCAACGTTCCAATAATCATTGCTGGCGGCAGGGCCTCGGGCGGTAACTGATAAGCAGATATCATCAATAACTCTCCAATATATCCTCCGTTCGGTATTCCTCCTTCAACAATACTGACCAAAACTGTTATTCCCAACGCTAAAATAATCGTGTCAACATGCACCAAATCCTTGCCAAAAATAGCAAAAACAACGGCTATCTTAATAATTGAGCTAATACTCGACCCATCTTTGTGTAAAGTTGAGCCGAGGGGAATAGTAACATTGGCCACATATGCCGGAACGCCCATTTTGCTCGTGCCATCGAGGTTGGCGGGTATGGTGGCAATGCTGCTGCATGTTCCTATTGAGGTTAATGAGGGAACAATGTTGTTTTTCCAGAAGATTTTAATTGCCTTGAATCCACCGGCTACGAAGGCGTATAAGGTAAAAAATACAACAAAATAAAATGCGCCAACGCCGTAATACAAACCTAAAGCTTTGGCATAAGTGCCAAAAAGTTGAGGTCCGAAAACGCCAACCTGATAAGCGAAATAGGCGCCTAAACCAATGGGTCCTAATTTCATGATCAAAATGATGAGCTTCTTCATCACCTCATTTCCAGATACCAGGAAAGTTTTAAAACCTTCGCCTTCTTTGCCTGAATATAATGTTGAAAAGCCTACTAAGACCGAAAAAATAATCAGCGCCAGCATGTTTTTCCGGCTACCAATTTCGAAAAACTCGCTAACGGTTAAAAGCTGGGTCATTTGTTCGCCTACCGATTGAATTTTTTCAGTTTCTGCAGGTAATGAACTGGTTCCTAAAGCTTGATGAATTGGAAAAACCCACGTAGCAGCTAAAGTTAAAATAGCCGAAATTAATACCGTTGATAAGAAGACCAAAACCATAATGGTGAGTAATTTCCCTAGTTTTTTTGTTCGGTCTATATTTGCGATGGCAGACGAAACAGCAAAAAATACCAACGGAATTACTGCGGTAAACAAAAGGTTCAAAAATATATCGCCCAGCGGTTTTATACTTTCAACCCTTTTTCCAAAAATTAATCCGACTATACTTCCAACAGTAATTCCTGCCAAAAGCCATAGTAAGCCCGAATAATTTTTAAGGAGATTGTTTACTTTCATTTTATTGTGTTTCCGTCATTGCGAGGCCGGGTTCGTGCGAGCCGAAGCAATCTGTTTAATGAGATTGCTTCGTGCCTCGCAATGACGATTTTTTCTATAATCCCAATTCTGCCGAAATATCCAGCATACGTTGAATCGGTTTACGTGCCTGTTCTATAATATGCTCGGGCACAGTTACTTCCGGCGATCCGTTTTTAATACATAAATATAGTTTTTCTAACGTATTTCTTTTCATATAAGGGCAATCGTTACATGCGCAACTGTTGTTCGGCGGCGCAGGTATAAAGGTTTTATCCGGACAGGCTTTCTCCATTTGGTGGATAATGCCACTTTCAGTTGCAACAATAAACTCTGTTGCCGGGTTAGAGATGCAATACTTTAAAAGCCCGGTTGTCGATCCAATATAATCGGCCATTTGCAATACCGAATCTTCACATTCGGGATGGGCAATAAATTTTGCGTTCGGATGGCGTTCCTTTAGTCTGGTAATTTTCTCTTTCGAAAAAATTTCGTGAACCATACAAGCGCCGTTCCACAATACCAAATCTCTGCCTGTTTTTTTGGCTACATAAGCGCCGAGATTTCGATCGGGCCCGAAAATGATTTTTTGCTCTTTCGGTAAACTTTCTACAATTTGAACTGCATTTGTCGATGTACAAACAATGTCGCTTAATGCTTTAAGTTCCGCAGTACAATTTACGTAAGTAATCACCAGGTGATCGGGATATTTTTCTTTAAATTTCCTGAACAAATGCGGCGGACAGCTGTCGGCCAAAGAACAGCCTGCCTTTACATCGGGCAGTAACACCTTTTTATTGGGCGATAAAATCTTGGCGGTTTCGGCCATAAAATGCACACCAGCAAACACAATTACCTCTGCATCAGTTTTGGCAGCTTCCTGAGATAACCCTAAACTATCGCCAATATAATCTGCAATATCTTGAATATCAGGTTCTTGATAATAATGTGCTAGTATAATTGCATTCTTTTCTTTTTTTATTTTCTCAATTTCAACAAAAAGATCAAGCGTAGGATCAATTTCTTCCTCTACAAATCCCTTTTTATTAATTTCTTCTAAGACATCGATGTTCATTATCAAACTTCTTTTTTTGATTTTAGACGTTGGTCAAAGATAAGGCTTTCCACGTCTCAATAATTAATAAGTATTTTATTTAAATAAATCTTTGTTTGTTTATTAGTGTGTTAGTATTGTTGGCAAGTTTCAGAAAAAAATTCTTTCAAATAAGTTGTTAATCGTTTACCAACATTTGGATCGTATTTTTATGATATGATAAGATTGATTTACAGCACTATCGAAAATCGATCTAAATGTTATCAATATTGGAATGTTAATTGTTTATAACTGGGCAAAAAGTTAATTACTTACACAAATGTGCTTAAAAATTGCTCAAAAGATTGTGGCAAATTGTGTTTTTAGAGTAGCTTTAAACATTCAAATTTATTTGTTAGTCTTATTTCTACACAAAGCTAACAGTTGTTCTATAGTTATTAACACCGTTGGTAATTAAATGATTTTTTAATGAGAAAAGTTGATTTTCTGGTAATTGGTTCAGGTATAGCAGGTTTAAGTTTTGCGCTTAAGGCAGCTAAGTTTGGTAAGGTTTTAATTATTACCAAATCTAATGAGGATGAATCCAATACAAAATATGCGCAAGGTGGCGTTGCGGTTGTTGTTGATAAAGATGATTCTTTTGAAAAGCATATCGACGATACGCTGATTGCAGGCGATGGTTTGTGTGATGAAAAAATTGTGGAAATCGTTGTAAAAGAGGGACCTCAGCGCATTCAGGAGATCATTGATTACGGAATAAATTTCGATAAAGACAACTCAGGTTTTTACGATCTGGCCAAAGAAGGTGGTCATTCTGAGCATCGGGTTTTGCATTATAAAGACATCACGGGCTACGAAATTGAGCGTGTGCTTTTGAAAGAAATTCACGAGAATCCGAACATAGAGATATTAACACATTACTTTGCACTGGAGTTGATTACTCAGCACCACCTGGGTGAGTTTGTGGATAAACGTACTGAAGATATTAACTGTTTTGGTGTATATGCCTTTAATACAGAGCTTAACGATGTGGAAAAGATTGTGGCAAACGTAACGGTAATGGCTTCTGGCGGTGCCGGGCATGTGTATTCTGCTACCACAAATCCTGTAATTGCCACGGGCGATGGTATGGCTATGGTTTATCGGGCCAAGGGAAAAGTGAGAAATATGGAGTTTATTCAATTCCACCCAACCGCTTTGTACCATCCGGGGGAGTATCCGTCTTTTCTAATTTCAGAAGCTGTTCGGGGTTTCGGCGGGGTGCTGCGCCGCAAAAACGGCGAAGAGTTTATGCATGAGTACGATGAACGTAAATCGCTGGCACCTCGGGATATTGTTGCTCGTGCGGTAGACAATGAAATGAAAAAATCGGGCGATGAGTTTGTGTATCTGGATATTACCATGCGCAAGAAAGCCGACATTTTAAAGCATTTTCCGAATATATATGCCAAGTGTTTGTCGATCGGCCTTGATATGACTAAAGATTATATTCCAGTTACACCTGCATCGCATTATATGTGTGGCGGTATTCTGGTTGATGAATACGGACGATCGTCTATTAAAAACCTGTATGCTTGTGGCGAATGTTCTTCAACAGGGTTGCATGGTGCTAACCGTTTGGCATCCAATTCGTTACTAGAGGCTACGGTTTTTGCACATCGCATTTATCAAGATGCCATTGAAAACTTCAAGCAAACTGTTATTCCTGATAATATTCCCGAATGGGATTCTCAGGGCGTTACTCAGATTGATGAGGATGTGTTGGTAACTCATAACTTAAGGGAATTGCAGAAAATAATGGGCGATTATGTGGGTATCGTACGTTCCGATTTTCGCTTAGAAAGAGCCCATCGCCGATTGTTTCTCATTTATCAGGAAACGGAAGAGTTTTACAAGCACAATAAGGTTTCGGTTAAGCTGTGCGAGTTGAGGAATGTGATTCAAACGGCGTATTTGGTCGTAAAATCGGCCATGCAGCGTAAAGAGAGTAGGGGATTGCATTTTACTACAGATTACCCTCAGCATGCTGAAACGTTAGTTGATACAGTTTTATAATCCGGTGTCAGTATGAGCCTGTCGAAGACCTGCGAAGCAAGCATGAGTACCATTAAAACAATAGAATAATCCCCAAACGATGAAATGCTGAACAAACGTTTCCGAGAGACTTTCTGTACTACAAGTAAATAACAGATTCTTCACTGCGTTCAGAATGACAAAATAATTTAATTATGCCTTTAATACTTCCAGTAAAAGATAAATATCCAGCTATAGGAAAAGATGGTTTCATAGCAGAAAACGCTACAATTGTGGGCGATGTAACGATGGGCGATAATTGTTCGGTTTGGTTTAATGCGGTGATTAGGGGCGATGTAAACGCCATTACCATCGGCAACGAATCGAACATACAGGATGGAGCAGTAATTCACGCTACTTATTTAAAGGCGTCTACCCACATCGGAAATCGTGTGTCGGTTGGGCATAATGCTATTGTTCATGGCTGTACTGTACACGATAACGTTCTTATCGGTATGGGAGCAATTGTAATGGATCATGCTATAATTGAGGAATATTGTATTATTGCCGCAGGATCGGTTGTTTTAGAGAACACAGTCTGCGAAACCGGTTATCTCTACGCCGGAACACCAGCAAAAAAGATTAAACCTATTACCGAGGAGCAAAGGGCTTTGTTGAATAAGTTGCCTGATAACTATGTGATGTATAGTGGCTGGTTTAAGGCGCCAAACCCATAAAAGGGGCTTTCATAGCCTCTGTCATTCTGACGAAGGAAGAATCCCAAGCGATGCGCCGCGGAGCGTTAATCAAGCACAAGCCCATGCGAACGGGAGTGGCAACGGTGGTTTGTGCTGGCAGGTAAAAGATTTCTCGGCTGCGCTCGAAATGACGATTTTTGTAGTGGGGCAACGGTTGTTTGTGCTAATAGGTGGGAGGTTCTTCACCGAAGTATCCTATCGTGCGGACACTCCCTTTTTTTGCGCCGTCATTCCCGCGCAGGCGGTCCCGTACGTACGGGATTAATGCAAGGCACCCAATTTTTGCGTATTAGGATCCAGAGTCAAGCTGAGGATGACGACCGTTCATAGTTGAAGTCTCAAAAATTGACTCTCATTTGGATGCTTCTGTGCCATATAATAAACTTTAAAGATGTGTCCACACGACTGGAAGTATCGGGACAGGCACTTTGCTAAGAATGAAACTTAATCCTTTGGAGGTGGCGGTATCGTGATACTCATTTCCCTGTCCCAATTGGCCTTTAACGACATATCATCTGTAGAATACCATATTTTTTCGGGTTGTGTGCCCGCTTTTACATTTCCGGTATCCCAAATGCCATTGCCATTTTCATCGTAAATGATTCTCGCAAAGTATTTACCAGCCGGATATTTAGAGAAAACAATATTTCCGTTTTTATTAAAACTGAATGATTGAATTGGATTTTTCTTCTCGTCGATAAATTCCAGTATGTAGTTTTTAGAAGTATCAGGAACGTTCACTTTTAACAGGAGCGTTCCATAATTGTCCGTTCCATCTAAAGTAAAGCGCTTCGTAACATCCTTGTTTTTGGTATTAAAAATTGCGGTAAATGCGCCTGCAGCGAACTTAATATCATAAGTTCTTTTTGTTCGCCAGGGATAGGTAACATAGTATTTTAGAAAATCTACGCTGTCTTTTAGCAATTGGAAATTGGTTCGCTTAACCGAATCTTCCAGCAAAACAATTTTTGAGGCATCTGCGGCCGTAACCGGAAATGGAAAAGTTAGCGTATAGCGCTGATAAGGATTCAGTTTACCGCCATTTACATTATCGCTAATAGTTAAATCGCGTTGATAAGTATCTCGCTTCGCCCGGGTAAATGCAACGGTTTCTAAAACCTTTCCTTCATCTTGAATGGCCACCTTAGCCGAATCGAAAGTTAAGTCATTTAGCCAAATTCTCGCTGTGTCGTTCCTTTTGTTAAAGTGAACGTACTTGCCAACATCAACGGCAGTAGGTTCCATTACGGTTAGCTTAGGCTGCTTTAACTGTTGGTTAAAGGTAAGGAGAATGCTTCCATCTGAGTTTAATTTCCTATCCATCACCCTAAAGGTTGGAGCGAGCTCTTTAAAGGTTTGTAAATTAATATTATCTAAATTGCCTTTCAGAACAATGGTGTCTTTCAAAAAGCCAATTTCATCTGATATTTGCTGATAAATCTTATCACCGCCTCCGGTATTCTCTTTCAGCGCATAAATTTTATATTTTCCTTCCCGCAAATTGTTTAGTTTGTAGTTTCCGGCGCTATCCGTAGTTGTATAAATGGATGGTCTTTTTTTACCAAAAAGCGTATCTCTCTCTACTGGCAGAATAAATACCGTCACCTCTTTCTCCAGTTCGCCTGTAAGAGAACTGCTGACTTTTCCGGCAATTGATAATGAATCGATTTCCGGTCCTGTAGAAAACACGTATGAAAGATTTTTCACCACATTGCTTTCATTCACATCGGCAATTGCCTTTCCGAAGTTGAGCGTATAAGTTGTATTTTTTTCAAGCGAATCTTGAATGGTAATTTCTAAACGCTTTTGCCGCTTCTTTAAAATCGGCGGAGTTTCCTGATCGGGCGAAATGGAAAACTCCTTAAACTCATCTTTAATATTAAAGTACTCATCAAACTCGATCACGATTTTTTTTGCGTTAAAATTTCTCGTCAAATTTTCTGGCGTCATTTTTAAAATCTTTGGCGGCTCAGTATCTTTCGGGCCACCTTGCGGACTTTGAATACTTGCACAACCAAAAAATAGGAGCGAGGCGGTTAGCATCGCTAGATTTTTAAGGTTAAAATACTGAGCTTTTAAATTTGGCATGTTTTAAACGGTCTGACGAATTTTTGATGTTTTTGAAGACTTAATATTAAAAAATATTTTTTTTACGTTATATCGTTTAATTTAAGGTCTTTACTTTGTAGTCTAACTTATTGATAATCAGTTATTTATTAATATATACCATTAAAACCGAGATATCGGATGGTGAAACGCCCGAAATTCGAGATGCTTGGCCTAATGTACGTGGTTTGATCTTAAATAATTTTTCACGGGCTTCTTTTGAAATGGAAACAATTTTGTTATAGTCAAAATCGGGTTTGATTTCCTTGTCTTCCATCTTCAACATTTTTGCAACAATCTCATTTTCTTTTTCAAAATAACTTTCATACTTAATCTTGATTTCGGCTTGCTCGATGGTTTCGTTATCCAGTTCTTTAGTTGCTTCGGCAAGCGGCTTGCTTACTCTAATAAGATCGGGTAAGCCAACATGTGGTCGACCAACCAAACTATGGATTTTTACATTTTGGTTTAATGGACTCGAACCTAAGCTTTCCAACATCGGGTTTGCATCGGCCATTTCAATCCCTTGGCTTTTGGTAAATTTAACTAAGGCATCTGCACTTGCAATCTTTTGATTTACTTTTTCTAAACGCTCATCTGAAATTAAGCCCAATTCATGGCCAATAGGAGAGAGGCGAATATCAGCATTATCTTGTCTCAAGAGCAAGCGATGTTCGGCACGTGAAGTGAACATGCGATATGGTTCTTCAGTTCCTTTGGTTACTAAATCATCAATCAACACGCCAATATAACTGTCTGATCTTTTCATGATCAACTCATGTTTTTCATTTATTTTTTGATGCGCATTTATTCCAGCCATAAATCCCTGACAGGCCGCTTCTTCATAACCGGTAGTTCCATTGATCTGACCCGCTAAAAATAGATTGCTGATCAACTTCGTTTCGAGTGTTAATGACAATTGGGTTGGTGGAAAAAAATCGTATTCAATGGCATAACCAGGGCGGAACATTTTTGCATTTTCAAATCCCGGTATCAGGCGTAACGCTTTAAACTGAACATCTTCCGGAAGCGAGGTAGAAAATCCGTTTACATAAATTTCGCAGGTGTTCCATCCCTCGGGTTCAACAAATATCTGGTGCCTATCTCGTTCTGCAAACCGATTAATTTTATCTTCAATTGAAGGGCAGTATCGGGGGCCTAAACCTTTTATTCGTCCCGTAAACATAGGTGATTTTTCGAAACCTTCTTTCAAAGTCTCATGTACATCTCCATTGGTATACGTAATCCAGCAGCACCGTTGATCAGTAGAGACCTCCGTATCGGTGAATGAAAATTTGCCAGGATTTTCGTCTCCCCACTGCTCCTCCATCTTACTATAATCCAAACTTCTTCCGTCGACGCGGGGAGGAGTACCCGTTTTCATTCGGCCAGCTTCCATACCCAATTCTACTAATTGTTCGGTAATGCCAGTCGAAGCACGTTCGGCGGTTCTACCTCCTCCAAACTTCTTCTCGCCAATGTGCATTACGCCGTTCAAGAAAGTTCCATTAGTAAGCACCACCGCTTTACTTTCTATTTCAATGCCGAGCGAAGTCTTTACACCGTAAACGGTATTATCTTTTACCAACAGGCCGACTACGCTGTCTTGCCAGATGTCGAGGTTTTGGGTACGTTCTAATGCCAGGCGCCACTCTTCAGCAAATCGCATTCGATCGATCTGTGCACGCGGGCTCCACATTGCAGGGCCTTTGGACTTATTCAACATGCGGAACTGGATAGTCGATTTATCAGAAATAATACCTGAATAACCACCCATAGCGTCCACCTCTCGAACAATTTGTCCCTTCGCTACACCACCCATTGCAGGGTTACAACTCATTTGGGCAATTGTGCCCATGTTCATTGTTATTAGTAAAACAGATGATCCTAAGTTGGCAGCCGCTGCTGCTGCTTCGCACCCTGCATGGCCTGCACCAACTACAATCAAATCGTATTTTGAAAACATTTTATCTATTCTTGTGTAATGTTCCACGTGGAACATTATGTAATTTTAATCCTATCAGTAATTTAATTGCTGATTATTAAACATTGGTGAATACTCGCCAACTGGGTTGATTTCGTGATGGAATAAATGTTCCACGTGAAACATAACGGGTAATCCTCGTCTAAATTGTTGTGTTTACTGTTCCGACAGTTCCAACCATCTTAATGTGAAATCATCTAACTTAAGTTTAAGCTGATCGATCTCTTCTGAAACTTCTTGAATTTTCTTATAGTCGGCCGCATCTATCTTTAACAGTTGTTGCGTTAATAAATCAATTTTGTTCTCCGTTTCGGTAATCCCTTTTTCGCTTTCTGCTAATTCTTGCTGTTCTTTAAAAGTAAGTTTTTTAGCGCTCTTAGGGACTTCAGTCGGGGGAGTAGTTGAGTTTGTCTTTTTGCTTTCAACTTTCACTTTAGGCTGATCTAAGCTCAAGCGATATTCTGAATAATTACCGTTGTAAATTTTAACAACACCGTCGCCTTCCATAATAAATAGTTGATCACTCATTTTGTCCAACAAATATCTATCGTGTGAAACGAGCATTAATATGCCGGGGAAGTTCTCTAAAAACTCTTCCAATACATTAAGGGTATCAATATCTAAATCGTTAGTGGGCTCATCCAAAATTAAGAAGTTGGGGTTCTGCATTAGCACTTTCATTAAGTTCAAACGCTTCTTCTCACCGCCGCTTAGTTTTTCTACCATGCCATGTTGTTTCTTCGGTGGAAACAAAAACAAGGTAAGCAGGGCAGAGGCAGTGATCACAGATCCATCGGCCATTTTAATATATTCTGCGTCAGACTTGACAATATCGATCACACGTTCTTTCGGATCAAAAGCCAAACCGCCTTGTTTATAATAACCAAAAACGGTAGTTTCTCCGGTATCAACTTTACCCGCATCAGGTGAGAGCTGGCTGGTGATGATGTTCAATAGTGTCGATTTACCGGTTCCATTTTTTCCTGCAAGACCAATTCTATCACCTTTTTTAAAGGTATAACTGAAATCGTTAATAATATTACGGCCATCAAATGCTTTAGCGACGTGTTCCAACTCAATTATCTTCCCGCCCTGCCTCGACATCTTCATTTTAAGCGTAACACTCTGATTGTCAGATTTCTTCTTTGTTTTTTCCTCTAAGTCGTAAAATGCATCTATTCTGGCCTGCGATTTTGTTGCACGAGCCTGTGGCATGCGCCTCATCCACTCTAATTCTTTCTTTAGTAGCTGTTGGTTCTTGTGTAAGACAGTTGAATCCAGCGCTTCGCGTTCGGCTTTCTTCTCCAGAAAGTAAGCATAATTGCCGTTATAATTAAAAATCTTTCCCCGATCTAGCTCAACTATTGTATTGCAAACGTTATCTAAGAAATACCGATCATGCGTTACCAACAAAATCGTTTTCTGTCCAGTAGTCAAAAGCTTTTCCAGCCATTCAATAGTATCAATGTCTAAATGGTTGGTTGGCTCATCCAATACTAAAATCTCAGGATCTTCGATTAATAGCTTTGCCAATGCAAGGCGCTTGCGTTGGCCACCCGAAAGCGTTGATATTTTTTGTTGAAGATGAGTAATGCCCATTCTGTTCAGAATAGTCTTTATCTCATGCTCATATTCCCACGCATTGTGTTCGCTCAATTCTTCGTACAACCGGTTGAGCGCTTTTTCATCTGGGTTGGGGTTTTCGATTAATTCCTCATATTCCTTTATCAGCTGCTGCTGTTTGTTCTCCAATGAGAAAATAAAATCGCTAATTGAATAGCCTTCATTGAATTGAGGTTCCTGATCGAGAAAACCGATTTTAACCGCTTTATTTTTAACAATTTTTCCTTCCAGGGGAGGGAATCGCTCGGCAAGTAACTTCAAAAGCGTACTCTTCCCGGCTCCGTTGATTCCTACCAACGCTACTCGCTGCCCGGAGTTAATTCCCAGGGTCAAATTTTTAAATAGCCATTCGTCATGATATCCATGGCCCAAGCCCTCTGCCGCAATTAATGTGCTCAATTTTTGTAAGTTTCAGATTTATAAAGGAAAATTAGTGCAAAAGTAAGTATAAAAATCTTGGCAGTGCGAATTGTTATCGTAAAGCACTCACTGATAGTTTAAAAATGGCAAAATATTGATCGAAATTAGCCCTTAATTCATTGGGCGCTCGCCTTTAGCGAAAAAAGTGACAAAAGCGAAAACAGCGGTTGGACTCGCTCCACCGCTGCTTTCTATCATTAACTAAAACTAAACTTTCTTTTTATGTATTGCTACATGAAAAGTACAGTCTAGTGTTGTGCCTTAGAAAATCGGTCTCATGAACCTCAATTGTTCCTTCGGCATAACACCAGATTTTATGATCTTTTCATATTCAACTTTCTGTCGTTCTGTATATAAGACTGTGAGGAGTGGGAAATGTTGCAGCTAATGTTAAAGATTTATACCACCTTATGTTAATTATCGACGAACGCCAAGAAGTACCAGACGAACTGGATACTGAAAAGAGGTTGCCTGGAATTTTAAGTTACTTTACCTAAGGGAAAAAGCGAGTAATGCTTCATAAGTAGACGTCTCTCTTCCGATAGAGATGCCGTATAAACAATTCCTTAAGGTATTTTTGAAGATACTAGAATACCCCGATTGTAAAGATAATAGATCTTTCATCGATTGGGGGTGTCTCTATATTTGCACCACTAACTTAAAGCAAATGTGTTTGGCTAATAGATTTCTCCCGAGGCTATGCTATCGTGTGGACACATTTTTGAAATATCGTTATACGAGCTGAAATCATCAAAATGACAACACATTTTATGGCGTTTTCTAAGAACGGTCGTCATCCTTCCCGAGGCTTCGGGAGGGATCCTAATGCGCAATAAATTGGGCGCCCAGCATTAAGATTCCCGCCTACGCGGGAATGACGGCGCAAAAAACGAGATGTGTCCACACGATAGGAGGCTATGCCAAAGGCATCCCTTGGGGAAAAAGCGTCAATTAGAAATGACGATGTAGTCGGGTTAAATCAGTCCCGCTTCGCTTCTATACGCCAGGTATTCGTCCTCTTTCTGTGTCATTAACGTTTTTGCCGCTTTGCCTTTGTCTTTGTAGCCGAGCAGGTGCAAGGTTCCGTGCACCATAATTCGGCAAACCTCATCGAATTCGTTTGTCCCGAAGGTTTTCGCGTTTTCGTTAACCCGTTCGATACTGATAAAAATGTCACTTACGATTTCTTTTTCTTCATCTGAGTTATCGAAAGTAATGATATCGGTATAGGTATCATGGTTTAGGTATTGCTGGTTAATGCCCAACAAATATTCATCGCTACAAAAGATAAAATTAAGTTCTTTTAGCTCAAAGCCTTCTTTCTCGATTGTTGCTTTAATCCACTTTTTTACTTTGAGCTTTTGAGGAAGATTATATTTAACTGATTCTGTAAAAAAAGAAATTGCAGGCATGTGGGGTTTTTGCATGCAAATTTAAGGAAAATACTTTGTCATTCTGATCGCAGTGAAGAATCTTTGGATGATAGCATACTAACTTAAATAAAGCACCAACGTAAATGGTGAATAAGTGGGGCAACTCAGCGTTTTGGGGCTAGTGTTGTCAGTTGTTATCCTCAGCGAGTTCGATGTTGAGGCACAGCCTGTCCCAAATCACGGGGAAGCATCCGTTACTGATTACCCACTCGTTTTTAGTCGACTCACGTCCCTTTTTGGGCAGTGGTTGGTTGGCGTTTTGCATCCATCGCTTTCGGATTTGTCGTTCCCATCATTGACGTTAAAAATCGTCATCCGATAGCTATCGGATTCGACCGAAGTGCTCCAAAGGAGCTCCTATGGAGGAGAAATCTTTGAACCTTGAATAAGATTTCTCGGCTACGCTCGAAATGACGCCGCCTCTTAGCGTATTTTGCTAAAACAATGTCACTCATATTGATTTTATTCCAATAATTACCCATCAGAATGACAGGAGAACCTACAACAATTTAACTTCCACCGTTCAATGCCTTTAAATATTCGGCAACTTTGTTTTTGTAGTAATAATTTAGGCCAGCAGGGACTTTTTGGAGCATATCGCTTCCATTTTGCTGCTGTTTCTTAAAATCGTCGAGCATTTTTTGATACGATGGTGGAAACTGTTTCGCCGATTTACTTTCGCGTTTTGAGTCTTCCTCTTGGTCACGCTCTGCTTTTTCTGCTTCTAAAAGCTTCGTCAAAAGTTCTTTCTGTCTGTTTAAGGTTTCTTGCTGCAAACGTTTATTTACCAAATCGCTTTCCGTCTGCTTCATCTCTTTGATGGCCTCGTTTAAATTGCCCATCTTCCCAGATCCATCTTTATTTTCTTCACGATTGATTTTCTCCAATGCCTGACGAATCATTTGCTGTTGCTGCGCCATTTTACCAAATTCTTCGCTCATTTGTCCTTTGCCCACTTTACCCTGATTGCCGCCTGACTTTTGCATTTGTTCGCGGGCTTTTTGCATATTTTTGTTCAGTTGCTCCTGCATTTGAGAAAGCTGTTTCATGCCTGTTTTTTGCTTCTTTCCGCTTCCCGATTTGGCATTTTTTTGCATGTTCTGCAATTGGTTCAGCGCTTCGCTCAACATCAAACTCAGGTTGTTTATCGATGTCATTGTAAACTGCTGATACCGATTTGCTTCAGGCGTCCTGCGGTCGCCGAGGCTTTCCAAACTCTTATCAAGGTTGAAGTTGATCTTATTCATTTCTTCATTAACCGTCGATTCGATTTGTGGCACACGTTTACTTAAGGCATACAGACTATCAGCAATCGTTTTCAGGTTGTCTTTTATGCTTCGTTGTTTCTGAACGTTTGTAGTGTACGATGGATCTGTAACGCTTACCCTTTTAAGGGCCAACATCACTTTTTCCTGATCGAAGGAGGTAGTTAACAAGTTTTCGAGCAATTTGCGCAGCTCTTTCGCATTCAGGTTATTCTCCATTTCTTCACCCTGCTGCTGCATTTCGCTCATTTTTTTCGAGAGTTGTTCCATCTTTTCCCCCGCTTTTTGTTGCTTCTCGCTCGCACCTTTAGCATCTTTTTTATCCAGCGCATCCTTACTGCTTTGCTGTTCTTTTTGAATATCGCTCACCTCTTTCTCGGGGTTTTCAAAAGGGTTTGGCTTTTCGAGCGTTTGGTTTTTTTCCTCAAGCTTTTTTAAATCTTCTTTCAAATCGTTCATTTCCTTGTTCAAGGCGTCTTGCTTTTGTTTCAGCGACTCGTTGTCCCTTTTCTTCTCTAACGATTCTTTGCCAAGCTGCTTTTGTTCCTTCGCCAATTCATCTAAACGGTCGATATTATTCTGAAGATTCTGTTCAAACTCCAGTTGTTTATACAGTTCTAAAATGCGGTCAAGTTCATTTTTGAGCGTTTTATTATCCAATTGCATTTTCGAAAGTTCATTCTGCGTTTGGTCTTTGTTGCGCTCGTTCATCAGGTTCTGCAACTTCTGCAAAAGTTCCTTGGTTTTCTCGTCAAGCACGTTGTCAAACAGGTCTTTAATCTGCTTTTGTTTCTCTAAAAGTTCGTCCGTTTGCTTTTGGTCTTCCTGCTGCTGAATATTTTTGTCGTTCTGCTCCTTAATTTCTTTAACCGCGTCCTCTAACTGCTTTTGTTTGTCTAATAGCGCTTCAATTTGCTTTTTATCTTCAAACGAAATTTGTTTCTTATCGATCAGGCTTTCGGCTACTTTTTTACTTTCCTTTTCGATGGTGTTTGCCAGGCGAATGGCCGATTGCATCTTCTGTTTAAGTGCGTTGTTACTGGCATTAACCTGCTCGGCGGTTTCAGCCTTTGTGGGCTGTTTAAATGTCTTTATCTCCGAACGGGTAACCTTTGCGCCATTTACACCGTCGTTATCGGCAACCTCAAAATAATATTCAATTTCTTGTCCCGGCTTCGCGGGTGCTGTTTTCAAATCCCAGAAATAGAAAAAGGTGTTTTCGGTAGCATTTGCCTTAATGGCGATGTTTTTGCTTACCCTAGCTAAAATTTTATTGTTCTCTTTGATATTGTATTTAAAACTGAGCCTGCTAAAGCCATAATCGTCAGTTACCTGACCAGTAAAATACACTGCTTTTGTGCTTATTGAATCTTGTTTTTCTTCGACCTGAATTGCGGGCGATTGATCTTTAATCACCGTGATCTGGTGCGAAAGCGAATCTTTCAAGGCTACAAAATCATTTTTCGGACTGATGCTGTATTTCGAATTGTTTTTAATTGTTGCATTGAACTTAGATTGGTTTCCATCGACTTTTAGAACGTTTTCGGTTCCGTTTAGCACAAATAAAAGTGCGCTGCTTTGTTGCGTCTTAAAACTCCAGGCCACGCGGGTACCTTCGGGCAAGAGCATATCGCCCACGTTCGAAATTGTTTCGTGTGGCTTGCCCAGGTAGGCGGGGTAAGTAAGCGTTGCAGTTGCATCTAACAATTCGGGGCGGGGTTTAACGGTGATTGCGAAAGCAGAAGAGTTGAAGCCGCCACCCTTAAAAATCAGCTTTTTATTTCCCTGTATATTCTTAATGCGATAATTGAACCTGCTAATGGCTTCCTTCTCGAGTTTATACGTGTTTTTTCCATCCTCAACATACATTTCGGCAGGAAACTGATTGCCTTCCAATTTCAGGTTGATGGTTAAATCATCGCCTTGAATTGCCGTTAAGTGCTTATTTAAAATGATAAAACTAAACGGCGCTTTTGGGGCAATGTATTCGTCATATTTCAGAAAGCTATATGTTCCTTCGCGTAAAATTGCAGGGGCGATTAGTCCAATTAACAAAATGATAGACAATGGGCCAATCAGGTATTTCAAATACTTTCTGTTGTCGTTTATGCTAACCGCCGTGTTGAATGGAATTGGTTTCAGCGCCAAAATTTTCTGATCGATGCTGGCCAAAATCAGTTGGTTATGCTCAGGGCCATCTTGTGCAAGCTGATGAAGTTGCAAAGTGTTTAGCAGTTTATCCTTAATATCGGTAAAGTGATTTCCGATGATAACCGATGCTTCATCGAACGACAAATGTTCGCCCAGTTTTAACATCGACAATAAGGGTTTGATCACCAAAAAGCCAATCAAAAGTGCTCCCACCACCAAATAACCAAAGAAAACGAATGTTTTAAAGCCGGCCGAGGGATTAAGGTAGTAGAAGCCGAGAAAGACAATTAAATACAGGGCTACTAATATTGCTGCAGCATAAATGCTTCCCCGCAAAATTTTGTTTAAATAAAATTTACGGATAAACTCATCAATCTTGCTTAATAAATCGCTGTAGTTATTGCTCACCATATCACCGTAAATGTAAAAATTGTTCCAATCAATTAAAAGAAACCTTTGATAAGGTAACGCCTTTATTTCAAATTAATTAGCGCAACCCTTCAAACCCGCTGATTTTTATATCATTCCCGTTGCGCTCGGCAGACAAAAAGGAAGCAGACGAGCGTATTTAACCTAAAAGTTTGTAAAAATAGCTATAAGGTGCATTTTGCGATTTTTTAAGCCAGATAATGATAGATTTCCTATCTTGTTGTTAATACAAAGGTTACATAGATTTCAAGCTACTGTACCGATAAAAATCTAATTTTGATTTTTTGTGTAATCATCCCAAATATGAAACGAATACTTATATCTGCTTTAATGTTGTTCATTTTTACAGCCACATTCGCTCAAAAGTTTAACTGGAATAATAACCAGGTAATTGCCCATCGCGGGGCCTGGAAGAAAAATAATTTTCCGCAAAATTCAATCGCCTCTTTAAATGAAGCTGCGAAGCTAGGCTGTTATGGGTCGGAATTTGATGTGTGGATGACCTCAGACCAGGTTTTGGTAGTTAACCACGACCCAGAATTTGAGGGCTTAACTATTGAGAAAGTGACTTACCAGGAGTTGTTAACCAAAACGATGAGTAACGGAGAAAAAATTCCGACGCTTGAGGCTTATTTACGAGCAGGTAAGAAACAAAAGGGAACGAAGCTCATTTTAGAGATAAAGCCATCGCTGATAAGCAAAGAACGCGGGATTGATGTTACCAATAAATGCATCGAAATGGTGAAAAAAATCGGCGTGTCCGATTGGATGGAATACATCAGCTTCGATTACGATTATTGCAAGCGCATACTCGAACTTCTGCCCAAAGCCAAAGTTGCTTATTTAAAAGGCGATATTAGTGCCGAGCAGATGAAAGCCGACAAACTAACGGGGGTTGATTACCATTACAGTGTGTACCAAAAAGATGGCTGGATTGAAAATGCGCACCGATTGGGCTTAACGGTTAATGCATGGACGGTAAATACGGTTCCGGAGGTGCAGTGGTTGCTCGCACATCGGGTTGATTACATTACGACCAATGAACCGGAGATGGTTTTTGAGGAGCTAAAAAAAACACCAGTAAAAACGGGATGGAAACTGAAGTGGGCAGATGAATTTGACGATGCCGGCCTGCCATTAAGTAAGAACTGGAGTTACGATGTAGGCGGAAAAGGCTGGGGAAATAATGAGTTGCAGTACTACACCGATGCCGATACCGCAAATGCAGTGGTTAAAAAAGGGAATTTGAACATCAATGTACTCAAAGAAAATAAGGAAAACAACCATTACACTTCGGCCAGGCTGGTGACCAAAAACAAGTTCGATTTTAAGTACGGAAGAGTGGAGGTAAGGGCGATGTTGCCGAAGGGCCGCGGACTGTGGCCAGCAATTTGGGCACTCCCAACCGAGTGGAAATATGGCAGTTGGCCCAAAAGCGGCGAAATTGATATTATGGAACATGTTGGTTACGAGCCTGATAGCGTGTATGGTACAGTACATACTGAAAGGTTTAACCATGTAATACATACCCAGGTTGGCAAGGCGGTTAAAATAAATCCTTACAATTCGTATCATGTGTACGCCATTGAATGGTACGAAGACAGAATGGATTTCTTTGTTGACGATGAAAAGTATTTCAGCTTTAAAAACACAGGAAAGGGTGCGCCCGAATGGCCTTTCGATCAAAATTTCCACCTTATTTTAAATGTTGCCGTTGGTGGTGGTTGGGGAGGTAAAAAAGGCGTTGACGAATCGATATTTCCGGCAACAATGAAAGTCGATTATGTAAGGGTTTATCAGAAGTAAACACCGCGTCATACCGACAACTGATTTTCCATCGGTTGAGATAGCTATTGCCCATTGGCACAAACTAAAGCAAGTGGTGCGTGGCGGAGAGATTTCTCCCGGAGCTGTGCCCAAGGCATCCCTTTGGGCAAAAGGCTGCGCTTCGAAATGATGACGTACTCGAACGTTTCATCCTAAAAATCCTTTAATCTTGAAAAACCTGTTTTAAATCGCAATTATTTTACGTCTAAAGGCCCTGATTCAAGACTGAACACTCACGACTTTTTTCCTACATTGCAGTATCTAAGCTATATTGTATATTTATGGACTCACGTAGAGAATTTTTAAAAAAGGCGGCCATGCTCGCCGGTGCTACGGGAATGGCCAACACCCTGCCCAGCTCGGTGTTAAAGGCCATGGCAATCAATGCCGATCCCGGCAGTACGTTTTACGATGCGGAACACATCGTATTTTTAATGCAAGAAAATCGGTCGTTCGACCACATGTTCGGCAGTTTAAAAGGGGTTAGAGGCTTTAACGAGCCACATCCGCACATTCAGCCAGACGGCAACAAGGTTTGGTTGCAAAAGGATGGGCAGGGCTACACCTATGCGCCATTTCATGTTGATATCAACAAAACAAAAATTACCTGGCAGGGTGGTTTGCCTCACTCGTGGAACGATCAGGTGGCGGCTCGTAACGGGGGCAAGTATGATAAATGGCTTCCCGTAAAAGGGCCAATGACATTATCGTATTATAAAAGGGCCGATGTGCCGTTTTATTACGCACTAGCCGATGCATTTACGGTGTGCGATCAGCATTTTTGTTCTTCGTTAACAGGTACAACGCCAAATCGTTTATTCTTTTTTACGGGAACTGTCCGTGGCGAAAAAAGTGCCAATAAAGTTGCGGTTGTTAACAACGATCAGGCCGAATCGCAAAACAATGTATTTGTAGACTGGCCTACATTTCAAGAAACGCTTGAGGATAATGGCATTGACTGGAGAATTTACCAAAATGAACTTTGGACATCGCGATTGCCGGAGGGCGAGGTAGACGATTGGCTGGGAAACTATGGCGATAATCCGGTAGAATACATCAGCAGGCACAATGTAAAGCTTTCTGCTTATTTCAGAAAAAATGGCGATAATACTGTTAAACCAGCGCTTACGCCCGAAGAAGTGCAGGCAAAATACGATAAGCTTTCTCAGAAGGAGAAAAACCTGATTGATAAGGCTTTCACCACCAATATTTCGCAAAAAGACTATTTAGAACTGGCGCCATTTACCTTTACCAACGATAAGGGAGAAAAAGAAACAATTAACCTGCCAAAAGGCGACATTTTTCACCAGTTTAGAAAAGATGTTGACGAAGGGAAATTGCCTACGGTTTCGTGGTTGGTGGCGCCCCAACGCTTTTCAGACCATACCAGCTCGCCGCTTTACGGAACCTGGTACGTTAGCGAAGCATTGGATATTTTGACCAAAAACCCCGAGGTTTGGAAGAAAACCATTTTTGTATTAACCTACGATGAAAATGATGGCTATTTCGACCATCAACCACCTTTTGTGGTGCCAAATCCGGGCGATGCCTCGAGCGGCAAAGTGTCGGCCGGAATTGATTTTGCTACAGACTTTGAGCCCAGAAAGGGCAGTCCGATCGGTTTGGGTTATCGTGTGCCCATGGTTATTGCTTCGCCGTGGAGCAAGGGAGGATTTGTAAACTCGCAGGTGTTCGACCATACTTCATCGCTGATGTTTATGGAGAAATGGCTAAACAAAAGGACCGGGAAAAATGTGAAAAGTAATAATATCAGCGATTGGCGCAGGGCCATGTGTGGCGATTTAAGCTCGGTATTTCGCCCCTACAATGGCGAAGCACTTCACTCGCCCGAAGCGTTAAAAAGAGCCGCTGTAGTTACCAGCATCGGCAACGCCAGAAACAAACCGCCGCAAGTGGGGCCAACGGCGTTAAATAAGGGTGAGGTTGCCAAAATTAACCAACATGAGTCCTTTTCTACACAAACCTCCGTTCATGCACCAAGCCAGGAAAAAGGAACGAAACCTGCCTGTGCGCTTCCTTACCATTTATTAGCGGATGCCAACCTTGCAGGCAATGAAATTGAGGTTAGTTTTCAATCCGTAAAAATGCCCTTTGGCAGCGAATGGGAAACTGTTGGCGCACCATTTAATATGAACTCAGCAGCCAGTTTTAAAGGCGTGCAGGGAAAATTTTGGGCATACGCAGTAAAGGCTGGCGACACGCTGACAGACAAGATCAATATCGAAGATTTTGACAACGAAATTTACGATTTGAGCGTTACCGGACCGAACGGCTTTTATCGGCACTTTGTGGGCAATAAGGAAAATCCGCTCATTACGATTAAGGCCACCGCAGAACAAAGCGGGTTGGTAGCCAAAAAGCTTTCGGGCAATTTGGTTTTTTCTATCGAGAACAAAGCAGCGGTGCCTGTTAGCCTTCAAATTATTGATAACAAGTATAAAAAGCCAACCCAAAATATCAATTTGAAAGCGAAATCGACCACAAAAGTGGCTTTAGATTTATCGAAAAATGCGCATTGGTACGATTTCAGTATTGTTCAAGCGGGAAACACGACTTTTAAACACCGCTATGCAGGTAAAATAGAAACTGGAGAAATTACTACAACAGATCCGTTTATGGGGGGAAGCCTCTAGCCTCACCCTTTGAAAGTTTGGGATACGGCAAGTGTGGTTGCCGCCCTCTCCAGAAGAGAGGGTTTTGTCGGGCAGTGGGTAAAACCCGGTGGTTCAAATCGCTATACTTTGTTTCCCTCCCTTCTGGGGAGGGATGCATTGCCCTTTCAATCGCTTTTTCCTTTGATGGGAGGGGCTTGGGGCTTTAAAGGCCAATAGGCAATTCAACCTGAGTTTTATCCCAGGCGGCAATTAAGGTTGCGCCGTTTGGGCTTGGGCTAAAAGTTATCGAGAAATATTCGATCGGCTTTGCGAGTGATTTCACAGGAACGTTAACCCGCACAACATCTTTTGATGAATCATAAGTAAAGGCACCCCATTTATCAGTTTGTTTGTTTAAAATGATAGTCCAGGTGTCTTTATTCGGTATTGCGAATAAGCTGTAAGTGCCGGCCTTTATTTTTTTACCACCAACGTTTACCTTTTCGAAAAAGCGAATTTCGGTATTCTCATTGGCACCAAAACGCCAAACGTTTCCAAACTGCTCGAGGACACCAAAAATTTCACGTCCCTTTTTTTGCGGACGGGAGTAAATGACTTTGATGATAGGTTTTGTTTCATCGCCTGCTTTTGCCTTGGCTGCATTTAACGGAAAGTACACAATGTCGGCAGGGCTTGGGTCGGCTGCCGCAAACTTAATCGTAGAAGTAGAAACACTTTGAGCCTTTACGCCAAAGCACACAAGAGCGAAAACAACAAATATGATGTTTTTCATTGGGGATTGATGATTTAAATCCTGATCAGGATTTCGTAAAATCGAAAGTTGACTAGTATTTTCTTCCTTTTACGATAGCATTTAAGAATAAGCCTGCTGTTAACATGCCTAAAATACCACCCAAGATAGCGAAAATATAGTTTTGTGTAATTATTGCTCCGGTTACAACACCAAAGAATAATCCTAAAGCATAATATAACCAGTTAAAATTATTGCTGCTGTTTTCTTGTACGCTCATTTTTTTAATATTTGGAGCAAAGTTAATATTTATTTTAAATTTTAGAACTTCTTTAAATTCATTCGTTAGTCTAAAGATTTTGAGGGCTTTTTAGCCTGTCATGCTGAGAAGTAATTTATTGAATAAAAATCGATAGGAATGACGTGAAAAATAACCATCCCTTGTAAACGATCTTTTCTATTCTTTTTTCAACAATTTCAAAATGTGATGGAATTTGATCAGTTTTGATCTCGTAAACCGCAACCTTTGTCGCCTCAGGCAGATATCACAACGTGTTTATTCTAATCCAGCTTTGCTCATTTTCGTTCTTATTGATTACAAAGGCGGCCGTTAAAAACATCAAAACAAGCAGAAATAGGGAAAGAAAGGATGTGTATTTGATGATAAACACAAATTATTTCGCTTAAAGTTAAGGTTTTATCAATTGAATGTAAAAGTAGGTCCATAACATTTGGAAGTTAATCAATCGTTTGATTAATTTTGTCCCGTCAAAAAAGAAATGAAAACAGAAAAGATAGATAAAAGACAAGCCATACTGGATGCTGCTGAGAAGCTGTTTTGCGAAACAGGATATGAAGGTACATCGACGCGACAGATCGCCAAAGAATCTGGTGCCAACATGGCAATGATTAATTATTATTTCGGTTCGAAAGAGGGTGTTTTTGTAGAGATAATGAACAACCGCATCGAAGGCTTTGCTTCTCAATTACGCATTATAAACGAAGATAAAATTTCTTCGTTAGAAAAACTTCACAAGGTTATCGAAGGTTATGCAAACAGAATATTGGCAAACGTAGCCTTTCATAAAATGATGCACAGGGAGTTGTCGCTAACGCAAAGGCCCGAGATGTACGATAAGATAAAGGATGCCATGGGGCTGAACATGCAGCTCATCGATCGAATAATAAACGAGGGGATAGAAAACGGAAGCTTTAACAAAGTTGATGGGCGGATGGTCATTGCAACGATTATGGGCACGATAACAAACATTGTAATCTCTCCCAACAAGGTAATGCCATGTTCGAATTTCGACCTGAACAATCCGAAAGACAAGAAAATGATTAAAGAGCGAGCCATTGCTCACTTAAAAGATTTAACCACAGTTTATTTAACAACCAAAAAATGATACCCAAATCAATTAGATTAATGCTTGTGGCATCGTTAATTCCGGCGGCTTTGTTTGCACAAAGCACAAAGGAGCTAAATATCAATCAAGCGATCGAACTTGGCATAGCCAATAGTAAAAATTTAAAACGTGCTCAAAACAAGATAGATCAGGCGGCGGCGCAGCTTGAAGTTGTTAAAGACAACGCGCTTCCTACCGCCAATGCGAGTTTTATGTACAATCATGCAGAAATTCCCACCCACACTTTTAGCCTGGGCGATGGCGCTTCTGTTTTAAATTTACCCAACAGGGCCGATGCTTTTGTGGGTACAGCAGCGGTACAAGAGTTGGTTTATGGCGGCGGCAAGCTCAAATATGCCAAAGAATCGACTAAGTTATTGGCGCAGGTAGCGCAATTAGATGCCGATATAAGTAAAGAAGATATTACATACGCGGTAATCAGCACCTATTATTCGCTTTATAAAATTGAGCAGAGCAAAAAGGTGGTAAACCAAAATCTCGAATCGATTGCTGCCCAAATTAAACAGGCACAACGCTTTTTTGAGCAGGGAATAGTAACCAAGAACGATGTTTTGCGTTTCCAATTGCAACAGGCAAACGTTACGCTGACCCAAATGGATATAGAAAGCAACCGCAAAGTGGTTAACTATAACCTTGATATTTTGTTGGGCTGGCCGGAAGATACTGAAATCAAAATTGTCGATCCATCGGCTGGTTTAAAGGCGGCAAGCTCGTTAAACGATTACATTGGGTTGGCAATGGCAAATCGCCAGGAGTTGAAACAACTTGATGTGCAAAACAAGGTTGCCGATTACAACATTAAAACCATTAAGGCCAATACGAGACCTACTGTTGGTGTAGGTGCCAATTTATATTACATTAACCCGAGCGGTAGTTTTATTCCGCCGGTAAACCAATACCTTTTGCCTGTTACTGTAGGCGCCACGGTTTCGTGGAATATCGGGTCGCTTTGGACAAATAAAAATAAAGTAAGCGAGGCGAGGATCCAACAAAGTGAAATTGCCATTCAAAAAGATATTTTATCGGATCAGGTTAAAACCGATATCAACAGAAACTACCAAAACTATCAGGTAGCGGTTAACAAGATTGAGGTTTTGGAAACATCTATCGCCCAGGCGGCCGAAAACGACCGGTTACTGGCATCGAAATACAAGAATAATGTAGCTTCGGTTACCGACAGAATTGATGCAGAAACTTTGCTATATCAGGCAAAAATAAACTTAGAAATAGCGAAGGCCGATGCAGGTTTGGCATACTACACATTACTTAAATCAACAGGAAAAATAACGCAATAAATACAGCAATGACAACTGAAAAGAAAAAAAAGAACATAGTAGTACCCATCATTTTAGGTGTTTTACTAGTAATAGGTGCCGTTTTTGGTATCACAGAGTGGAATTATTACAGCAAACACGTTGATACGGATGATGCGCAGATTGATGGAGACATCAGTCCTGTTGTTGCTCGTGTTGGCGGTTATGTAAAGGACATCAATTTTGAAGAAAACACGCATGTAAACGAAGGCCAGGTTTTGGTTAAGCTTGATGATAACGATTACAAAGTGAAGTTAGAGCAAGCGCAAGCGGGACAAAAAGGTGCAAATGCGGGCGTTGGTGTAGCGCAATCGCAAATTGCTGCCACCCAGGCTAATACCAGTACTGCAAAGGCAAATGTGGAGGCCGCAAGGGTAAAGTTGACACTAGCCAATAAAGATTATGCCCGTTATGAAAACCTGATCAAAGATGGTTCGATTACGCAGCAAGCTTTCGATCAGGCTAAAGCATCTCGCGATGCAGCCAAAGCTACCTATCAGGCGGCTGTAGATCAGTATAATGCTGCGGTTAAGCAAGTTGGTACCACGCAATCGCAATTGGCCGTAAGCAGCAACGCCATTAGCCAACGCCAGAGCGATATCGATTTTGCCAAACTTCAATTATCGTACACCGAAATTAAAGCACCAGCTTCGGGTATTGTTTCTAAAAAGAATGTTCAAAAAGGACAACTGGTACAGCCAGGTCAGTCGCTATTTTCGATTGTGAACGATGGAAGCATTTACGTTACTGCAAACTTTAAAGAAACTCAATTAGAGAAGATTAAAGAAGGATCGAAAGTGGAGATTGAAGTTGATGCTTATCCAGATGAAAAGATTCAGGGTGAAGTATATAACTTCTCGCCAATTACCGGCGCAAAAGGTTCTTTATTGCCTCCCGACAACGCAACAGGTAACTTCGTTAAAGTTGTTCAACGCGTTCCGGTAAAAATCAAAATTCACCCATCAAAAGAAATGCTTGCCAAGTTACGCCCCGGAATGAGCGTTCAGGCATCAGTTTCTACTAACTAAAAAAAATAACAATGGCCGAAGTAGGGTTAAAAAAGTGGGTGATTACATTTACGGTAATTACGGCTTCATTATTGGAGCTGATAGATACAACAATCGTAAACGTAGCAATTCCACAAATACAGGGAAATTTGGGCGCCACTCTGGAGGATGTCGCCTGGCTTTCTACGGGTTACGCGGTAGCAAACGTTATCGTATTGCCAATGTCTGGCTGGTTGGGTAACCGATTTGGCAGGAAAAATTACTTTCTTACCTCCATTATTGTTTTTACACTCGTTTCATTTTTGTGCGGAAACGCAACTTCGCTTGGAGAGCTTGTACTTTTCAGAATTATACAAGGTTTGGCGGGCGGCGGATTGATATCAACAGCACAAGCTATCCTAATTGAAACCTGGCCACGTGAAGATGTGGGTATTGCAACAGCTTTATTTGGTTTGGGGGCAGTAGTTGGGCCAACTGTTGGGCCAACTATTGGCGGCTACATTTTGGATATCAGCTCCTGGCCGTGGATCTTTTATGTAAATATTCCCGTCGGAATCCTCGCCGCGTACTGTACGTACACCTTTGTTCGGGCCACCCCGAAAGAGGGGAAGGGGCAACCTGTAGATTGGTGGGGCATTGCCTTATTGGCGATTGCTGTTGGTAGTTTACAAACGGTTTTAGAAAAAGGTGAGAGCGAAGATTGGTTTGCAACACCATACATTACAGCTTTAGCTGCGGCTTCGGTATTTGGCTTATTGCTATTTATTTGGAGAGAAATGAGCACCGACCACCCCATTGTGAACTTTAAAATTATGCGCCACAGAAGTTTTGCGGTGGGTATGTTCACCTCCTTTGTATTGGGCTTTGGTTTATACGGATCGGTATTCGTTTTCCCAATATTTTGCCAAAACCTGCTTGGATTCTCGGCACTGCAAACCGGAGAATTGTTATTCCCCGGTGGGCTGTGTACCATCATTATGATGCCTTTTATTGGTATTATGCTTAAAAAGGGAGTGCCAGCGCAATTTATGGCCACTGTTGGTATGTTCTTATTCTTCGTATTCTGCTGGATGCTGAGCAACTCGACATTGCAATCGGGAACGGGCGACTTTTTCCTTCCCTTGGTAATTCGCGGGATTGGTATGGCCTTATTGTTTGTGCCTTTAACCACGTTGGCGATACAGGATTTGAAAGGACCAGAAATTGGTCAGGGTTCAGGTTTAAACAACATGATGCGCCAGTTGGGTGGATCATTCGGAATCGCGGCTTTAACAACGCTTATTCACATCCGTTCGGGTTTCCATAGAAGTAACTTATTGACCAACCTAAACGATTACAACCCGGCGTTTGTAGAACGTTTTAACGGTTTGATCAGAAACTTTATGGCAAAGGGCCAAAACTTTATCGATGCCAAAATGATGGCGGCTAAAGCGATGGAAGGAATGGTAACGCGGCAAACGATGCTGTTAACTTACGATGATGCATATTGGGTTGCCGGACTGATTATGTTGTTCTCTATACCGTTGTTGTATCTGCAAAAATTTAAGAAAAACGTAGAGATTCCGGCTGATGTGCATTAGCCACAAAGCCTCACCCTTTGAAAGGTAGAATGTAGGCTTGTTCCTGCTCAGCCCTCTCCGGTAGAGAGGGTTTTAAAGGGTTCGGCAGGTAGAACCCGATGGTTTATGCAAAGTTTGTTCAAATCACTTGCTATGTTTCCCTCTCTTGTGGAGAGGGATAGCACAATAGAAGAAGAAATACTGACTCTGATAGGGAGAGGAATTCCTCCCCCTTGGGGAGGTTAGGTGGGGATAAACAAAAACAGCCGATGTGTTTTATGACATCGGCTGTTTTAACCCAAAAAATTAACAATCAATGCAACGCCCTTAAACATTGCAAATGTTCTTACCCGACTATTACCTAGCCAAATAAGATTCTAAAATTAGGATTTAATATATAATTATCCAAATTATAAGCGTCAGAATTTTAATACTTAGCGCATTTTTTGTAGTATTACCGTACACAAAACAATTGCTAAGCCATGCCGAAACTTCGTTTAACTACACAGCGTGAATCCATTTTTAATAATGAGGTAATCTCTAAGTTCGAACTATTCAATAGCCTTTTCTTAACCCTGCCTTTTTACAAAATTAAAGATACAGGCACTTTGCTGCCACTATTTTTCAAAAGTTGCGAGGATGGAATAGCCAACGGACAAAAGCCTGCCCAAATTATTGAGGAGTTTTTCGCCAAGTTTACCAGCTATACGGAACGTAAGGACATTATCGATCTGCTATTCCGTTTTATACAATATATAGAGCGCCAAGTTGTGCTTTTTGATGCCGTTGAGGATGCTTCTTTTGCAAAACTGAATACTACAGATGAACAAAGCACGCTGGCGTTTATCCTGAAAAAGAACGCGGACAATAAGCCTATGCTGGCAAAGATCGAGAAACTGATCGACGAATTGTCGCTTCGCCTCGTGTTAACGGCGCACCCCACGCAATTTTATCCGGGCAGTGTTCTGGCCATCATCACTGATTTGACAAAGGCCATTAGAGATAACGACCTTACCTCGATGAATTCGCTTTTGCAGCAATTGGGAAAAACCCCTTTCTTTAATAAAAAATCGCCAACGCCGGTTGATGAAGCGTTAAACCTCGCCTGGTTTTTAGAGCATACTTTTTACTTTGCCGCGGCCAATATTCAGGAGGAAATAGACCAGAACCTTGACGAGTATAACCTCGAAACGAAAAAGATTTTGGAACTGGGCTTTTGGCCGGGTGGCGATAGAGATGGAAACCCAAACATCCATGCCGATACTACCTTGGCCGTTTCAAAAATGCTGCGCCAAATCCTGTTCCGCTGTTATTACCGCGATTTCAGGATTATGAAGCGCCGCATCACCTTTAGAGGCGTAGAAGATAACATGATGCATCTGCAAAATGTACTGTACAAAAATGCTTTCGATCAAACTTGTGAACTGCATGATATTTCGGATGAATTAAGGGAACATTTAAATAAGATCAAGGAAACACTTCTTAACGAGCATAACGGCTTATTTGTCGATTTGGTAAATGATCTGATCCGTAAGATTGATTTATATGGAAATTATTTTGCTTCGTTAGATATTCGTCAGGATAGCCGCGTACTGCGAAATGTGCACGCTTATTGCCGTCAGAATAAACCAATTTCCTCCTTATATCCGGCTGATTATGATCAATTAACGGAGGCAGAAAAATTAAAGCTGATTTCGTTTAAAGAGGCGAAGCCCGTTTATACAACTGAGGCCGACGCTTTGATTGAAGATACCATTCAAACGATTAAGGAAATTAAGGGTATTCAAAAGCGAAATGGTGAAAAGGCTTGCCACCGCTTCATTATCAGTAATTGCCAGCAGGCGACCGATATTTTACAGCTGATTGAGCTTTTCCTTTGGAATGGCTGGAGCAAGAACGACTTAACGATAGATTTTGTGCCGCTTTTTGAAACCGTAAACGATTTAAAGGAAGCTGCGGCAATTATGGAAACGCTTTATAGTAATCCGTTTTATAAGGCCCATTTGGCCAGTAGGGGTAACAAGCAAGATATTATGCTTGGTTATTCTGATAGCACCAAAGATGGAGGCTACTTAATGGCCAACTGGTCGATTTTTAACGGTAAAACCTCATTAACCAAGGTTTCTGAAAAGCACAATATTCAACTGGCATTTTTTGATGGCCGTGGTGGTCCTCCGGCTCGTGGCGGAGGTAAAACGCATCGTTTTTATGCATCAATGGGTAAGGAAATTGCAAACAAGAATATCCAGCTAACCGTTCAGGGGCAAACCATCAGCTCGCAGTACGGTTCGGTGGAAAGTGCCGAATTTAACATAGAACAGCTTATTAATGCAGGCATTTCATCAGGGTTAAAGGAAAAACATAACATTTTGTTGGACACCGAAAACAAAACCTTGCTTGATGAAATGGCTGAAGACGGATACAAAGCATTTGTAGATCTGCGTGAACATCCGTTATTTGTGAGTTACCTCGAAAAACTTTCGCCCTTAAAATTGCTATCTAAAGCCAACATCAGCAGTCGCCCCGTAAAAAGAAATGGTGGCGGCGAAATGAAACTTGAAGATTTACGAGCCATTAGTTTTGTTACCGCCTGGAGCATGCTAAAACAAAACGTGCCGGGCTTTTACGGAATGGGAACTGCGCTTAAAAATCAGGAAAATGCAGGTAACTGGGACAAGGTGGTAAAAGTTTATGAGCAATCTGATTACTTAAAAACCATTGTTGATAACTGCATGATGAGCATGAGTAAATCGGACTTTGTGATTACGGCCCATTTAGCTCACGATAACGAGTACGGCGCCTTTTGGACGCAATTGCACGACGAGTTCGAATTAACGAAGGAGATGCTCTTAAAACTTTCCGGACAAGATGTTTTAATGGCAAATTATCCGGTTGACAAAAAATCAATCGCCACCCGCGAGAAAATCATTCTGCCGTTGGTTTTAATTCAGCATTTTGCATTGGAGAAATTGCAGCACGATCAGGAAGAGAAATCGCAACAGGCTTTAGAAAAGTTAGCGGTTAGAACGGTGTTCGGTATTGTAAATGCGGGCAGGAATTTGGCTTAGCCCAAGCACACTTTCAACCTAGGTTCGTTGTTGCCAGGGGCTTTTTTTCACGCAATTTTGTCATTCTGAGCGTAGCGAAGAATCTCTAACATAGCAGCACCAAGCCGAAGCTTCTACTGGCCGTAATTTTAGTGGCCGGTAGGAAACAGATTCTTCGCGATGCTACCATTTACGTTTTTATGCACTTCGCTCTTTATGAGGCTATACATGAACGGTCGTCATCCTTCCCGAAACTTCGGGAGGGATCTTAATGCTCAGGCTTTAATCCCGAAGCTTCGGGACCGCCTGCGCGGGAATGACGACCGCCTTAAAAACGTCACTTGATATTGATTTTTTGTCAAAAATTACCACTATCATTCACGTTTTCGTCATTGCGAAATCGATTTTTCATCGATTGAAGCAATCTCATTAGCGATTTTATTGCAGAATAGATTGCTTCCCCGAAAAGTCGGGACAGGCCGTGCCTCGCAAAGACGACCGCTTCAAATATGTCACTCATATTGATTCTTTCGCTAGAAAATTACAACTCAGAATGGCAGTAGAAGGAACAAAAAACCCCTTGCAGATTAAAATCTGCAAGGGGTTTATATTTTAAAGTGCCTGATTAAAGAAATTATCTGTCAATCGAGCCCATTACTTTTTGGCCGAAAGCATTAAGCGCATCTTTTTCTGCAGCGCCTTCGCTCACCATTTGATGTACCTCAAGGGCACCGCAAATATTGGTGATCATTTCCCCGGCAACATCAACTTCATGCTCACTAACGCCCCTAAATTCGCAAAAAGCCTCTAAAACCTCTAAGGTTGTCTCCAACTGGGCAGGAGAGGTGTTTTGAAATAATTGTCTTATAACCGGAATCTTCATTACTTTATTTTATTAAAAAGTTCAATTAAACCTTCCGCTTTGTTGGTCTGCACCTGGTCTACCAAACTACCACCTTCAAAAGCTGCAAAAGTTGGTAAATTATCAACGTTTGCGAATTTGCGTGAATTTGGAAGTTTCTCAGCATCAACAATTAAGAAAGCTACATCTTCATTCTCAGCAGCCAATTTTTTAAACTTTGGCTTCATGATTCTGCAGTTACCGCACCACGATGCAGCATACTGAACCATAACTTTCGAGTTATCGGCTAAATACTGTTGAAGATTATCTTCTGTTAATTCTAAAAACATAACGTTTTATTTTAATTAGTTAGCGGCTAAATATTCAGCAACACCGGTTCTGTTGGCATTCATTGCTTCTTTTCCTTCTTCCCAGTTTGCAGGGCAAACCTCACCATGTTTTTGAACGTGAGCGTAAGCATCAATTAAGCGTAAATATTCTTTAACGTTTCTGCCTAGTGGCATATCGTTAACGCTTTCGTGGAAAACTTTACCAGTTTCGTCGATTAAGTATGTAGCTCTGAATGTAACGTTTGAGCCTGAGAAAGATTCGTTTCCTTCTTCGTCATAGTTAACTTCCTGATCTAAAATGTCTAAAATTCCAGATAATTGTCTGTGTGTATCAGCTAAAATCGGGTAAGTAACGCCTTCAATTCCACCGTTATCTTTAGGAGTATTTAACCATGCGAAGTGAACTTCGTTGGTGTCGCAAGAAGCACCGATTACAATTGTATTTCTTTTTTCAAACTCAGGTAAAGCAGCCTGGAAAGCGTGTAATTCTGTAGGACAAACAAAAGTAAAATCTTTTGGATACCAGAACAATAACACTTTGCTATTTTTGTTTACAGCTTCTTCAAATACATTGATTTTCAAGTCATCACCCATGTCTGACATTGCATCAATACTAACACTCGGAAATTTTTTACCTACTATTGCCATAATTTTTTTGTCTTTTATTTTGTGGTACAAAGGTAAGGCTAAAACAATTCTTAATCAACCCAGATGGGCTATTTGTTCATTGTATTTATTGATAGCGATATAGTCAAAATCTATAATAATTGCGATTAATATAAATTTTTGCTATTTAATATTTTGTTAGCTGGTTAAATGCCTTTATTCCCTTATTTCCGTTGGTTAAAACCAACGGCAAAGAATCGCTAATAGCAAACGCAATGCGCTTTAACTGCTATATGGAAAGAACTCAGTCAGCCCGGCGATTGGCACTTCATTGCCGTCGTGCTTCAGCCGACGGAAAGCAAAACCTATCGAATTACCCGCCCTGTTTTATCTACATTGATTTTATCAAAGGGAGTCAAAAACTCATTGATGATAACAGCAAACTCTCTTCGGGTCAATACCTTTTTTAAATCATATTTAGAATGGAATTTGTATTCATTGTTCCATTTTTTTTGCAGCTTGTCCTTCGTTGCGTCAACAGCTTTGTTGCCTACATAACAAATCATCGAAATGGTATTTTCCAAAGTAACAGGAACATCTTGATGATCATCAAACCAGATTTGGGCTTTATAATAATAATCCCTTATCGGCTGATCTATTTCTTTGTAAACGACTTTCGTTTCAGGATTAAAGAAAGCTTTTCCGTCTTTTAGCTCTGCTTTCAAGATTCCGGTAATGCCTACTTTTTGTATAGCCAACCAATTTGAATCGGCGATATTGATATCTTCAAATGGGATTAAAGGAAGTTTATAAGCCAATAGCTCACCTTGAATGCTTTTTAAGTTTGATAAACT
Organism: Pedobacter endophyticus; assembly: GCF_015679185.1. NCBI lineage: Bacteria > Pseudomonadati > Bacteroidota > Sphingobacteriia > Sphingobacteriales > Sphingobacteriaceae > Pedobacter > Pedobacter endophyticus. The sequence goes on along the minus strand of NZ_CP064939.1, from coordinate 3,237,330 downwards.
GGTTTTGGTTCTATAGAATGCTGCATAAGCCGCAGTAGCTCCGGTGGCTTGCCCGATTTCCAAATCATCGGATTTGATGTATAAAACATTATCCTGGTCGGGGATAAGCAAGTTGTAAAGTGATAGATAATTTGAAGAACCATTTATAGCGCCGATGGTGGTGCGATAAGCGTTACCGCTATAACTTAAGGGGCTTATTTCAGCGGGTTTAAGATCTGAAATTTTTAACGCTGGAAGGATCTTCTGAATGTCGTCCGTAACAACCAATACCTTTGCTTTAATGCTTTTGTCTTTCGTCAGCTTTATTTCCCAACCGCTTCCTGAGCGACTAGCCTCCATAAAAGGCGTGTTGTTTATTACGTCGAAAAGTTTTGAGCTATCCGACCAGTTTTTAACTACCGCATTTAATATCTGATTGGTAATTTGTGGTAAAGCAACGCTGTCGGCAAGTTTTAAAGCTTTTCTGGCCCTTTGTTTAAATGCCTTTATCGGGCCGGTTTCGGGTTCTTTTTCAAAGTCTATTGCTTTGAAACCGTCTGCTTGCGTCAAAACAATCGTATTTACGCCCGATTCGGAAGCCTGAATGCCTGCAGCAAAAGCTGCTGCAGAATTCCCCAAAACCAGCACATCTGTTTTGATGGTTTGGGCAAGGCTGATTAACGGAATTACGAATACAAAAACTAAAAAAAACCTTTTCATTTATGACAGTTGAAATTAATTGCAATATGCTTTAAATCAATGAATTTTTAATAAGTTGAACCTGCTTTAACAAAAATAATTTATAGTCGGCAGACTTTCGACTCCCTCTAGAACAACTTCTGCCGTAATTTCAAACCAAAATTTGCTACTTTAACGTTATGGATTTAGAACAGCTCAAATACCCAATTGGTCAGTTTATTATGCCTGAAATTTTTGATGAAAGGCAAGCAACGGTTTGGATTTCGGAGATCGAGGCGCTTCCAGCCCAAATCAAAAAAGCTACTGAAAGCCTGAGCAGCAACGAACTGAATCAGGCCTATCGCCCTGGTGGATGGACACTGAGACAGGTGGTTCATCACCTTCCCGACAGCCATATGAATGCTTATATTCGCTTTAAACAGGCGCTTACAGAAGACGTTCCGGTAATTAGGCCCTACGATGAAGCGGGCTGGGCAGAGACCGAAGAAGCAAGAAATGGCGACATTGAAATGTCTGTTGCGCTGTTAACCAGCCTGCATCGCCGATGGGTAACGTTTCTTAAAACGTTAAAAATGGAAGATTACCAACGAAAATACATTCATCCGGCACAAGATAAGGAACTTAACTTAGCGATGATGTTGGGTATGTATGCCTGGCATGGCAAACATCATTTGGCACATATTAATAACACCGTCAACTGAACAAGATACTCACTGTTTCCTTTGGTCGGTGTGACCCAGTTATTAAGATAAAATTGCTCTTGATAATTTCTGCTAAAGCACGTATATATAAAAAATAGACACGTATTATGACAACAAAATTAACTTTGACCGTCGAAAAAGCTACAATTGAGAGCGCAAAGTCATATGCTAAACAGACAGGCAGAAGTCTATCCGAAGTAGTCGAAAAGTATTTAAAAACAATAACAGCCAATGATAATCCGCCTGTTCCTTCTAAATTACAGTCGACTGTTGGGGCTGTAAAGTTGCCTGACAATTTTGATGAATACGCTGTGCTAAGAGAATATTTTGATAACAAGCACTAATTTCCCTTGTTCGGTGTGGACACCAGCTATTAAGATAAAATTGATTTTTATGTAATAAATTAAAACTCAGAATCACGAGCGGTTACGCAACTTCATTTAGTTAGGATAGAACTAATAGACATTGTCACCCTGAGCTGAGTCGAAGGGCAGATGTTAATAGATTTATCCTATAAAAAGTCTTCGACTGAGTTTATCTTGAGCCTTTCGTCTACGCTCAAGATAAACTCTAGTCGAAAGGCTCAGACTGACACCCGTCATGCTTAACTAAACGACATTGAGCGGCCGGGCAATCTGACAAAAATGACGGCGTTTCTTCCCCTGCTCGGTGTGGAACACTAATCGCTAGATTAAATTACATCAACACCAACATTGCGGCGCTCATTGCAATCATAATGGCATCCTCCACAATGGTAACCGTGCTCATTGGCAAATTAAAAACCGCTCCAAGGCACGCACATTGAATCTTTTTCTTGTTCAGAACGCTTTCGAGAACACCTAAAATGCTCACGGTCATTACAACCACCGTAACCCAGTTTACGATAACTGGCGAGAGATTTAGGGCAAAGCTCAATCCCAGGCCAAGCTCAATAAAAGCGTAAATGTAACCCCATGCTCCAAATTTTTTGGCTACTACATCATACATCGCATAACTTTCGGCAAAAGCTTTCAGATTAAGCATTTTAAAGAAAGAAAATGTTAGAAAAAAGCCGGCCATAAAAACTCGCATGAAAGCCATGAAGTTTATGGTGTTGCCTTGCCAGGACGCAATTAGCGAAACTGCGGTAACGTACCCGAAGATTAATAGAATTGGTTTGTAAGTTGCCGCCCACGATTTTGTTTCCTCAAGCATTTCGCTGTGGGCGTTCGCTGTGATCTGGTATTTGCTGTCCTTTCCACCCAGTGCTTGCTGCAGCGTATCGAGGCTAATGTGCTTATCCATGCCAATTGTTGCTGAGTTGGTATCTTTTGAAACCTCAACAGAGGTAACATCGGGCAAAACCAAGAGGCTGCTTTTCACTTTATTTTCGCAACCACCGCAGGTCATGCCAGTAAGTTGATAGGTATGTGTCATGATTTTTTTTCTACAAATTTACCCTCCAATTGGGTAAAAACCGTTACAAAATAACCATAAAAAGTTACAGAATTTTGGCTTCTTACAGGAGGGAAGTGAGAAAATAGAAAGGCGACTTTTAAGATTAACCAACCAATACCGACGTCATTGTAAGCGAACCGCCAATTGCCTTGTCGTTAAAGATAGTAACCTCTTCCTTGTCGTTCCGAAGCGCCAGTGTGTAAAGCAGTGGCAAATAATGCTCTGGTGTTGGGATGGCGAGCATTGCATCCGGGCCTAAATTTTGGTAATTGATCAACGGCTGGTAATCGCCATTTGCGATAAGGTTTTTAAACTTGTAATTCATTTCATTTGCCCAATCGTAGCCGCCACCATGCATCATTTCCCAGCTGATCAGGCGGAGATTATGTACCATATTTCCACTTCCGATAATCAAAACACCTTTTTTTCGGAGCGCATAAATCTCCCGGGCCATTTCATAATGTTGTGCCGGCGATTTCGTGTAATCTATGCTAAGCTGGAGAACGGGAATGTTTGCCTCCGGATACATATGCCTTACAATTGTCCAGGTGCCATGATCTAAGCCCCAATCGTGATCTAAAGCAACGTCGGCCGAGTGCACTAGACCAGAGATTTCTGTAGCCAGTTGTGGTTTGCCTGGTGCCGGATATTGAACGTTAAAAAGGGCTCGAGGGAAACCACCAAAATCGTGAATAGTGGTGGGAAAATCCATTGCCGTAACAAAAGTTCCATGCGTGTACCAATGCGCAGAAACCACCAATACCGCATTCGGCACCGGGATGTTTTTAGCCAGATCAACCCAGCTTTGGCTGAACTCATTGTGCTCGATACCGTTCATTGGGGAGCCATGACCAATAAAAATTGTTGGCATCAGATCCGTTTGCGGCAACCGTTGAGTAAAATTTCTGAACTGTGCTAATGTCGACATGCTATTCCTATTAAATCGTCATCCGATGGTTATCGGAAGTTCCCATCCTGTAACTACCGAATGACGCTTGAAGTGCTATTTTGCCTGCACAAACTCTAAATTCAGTTTGATCGCAACATCTTTAGCCACGCCGGCACCGGTTGGATCATATTTAATGTTATAATCTAAACGATTGATAGTTGTTGTTGCACCAAAACCGGCTTTGGTGTTGCCTTGTTGGTCTTTAGCAGTTCCGCCGTAAACAACCGCAAATTTTACATCTTTGGTTACATCGCGAATGGTTAGTTTTCCGGCCAGTTCGTAGTTATTCCCGTTTAATTTTTTAAACGACGTGCTTTCAAATTTCATTGTCGGAAATTTTTCCGCATTGAAAAAGTCATCCGTTTTTAAATGGCCATCTCTCATATCAACACCCGTTGTAATGCTGTTAACATCAACCGTGAAGTTAATTTTAGCGTCGGTTAAATCTGGTTTTGAAGCCGTCACCGTGCCATCGAATTTCTTAAACGATCCATCTACAAACGAAATTCCCATGTGTTTAACAGAGAAGTTAACAAACGAGTGCATGGGATCGATTTTCCACGTTGTTTGTGCAAATGACGCTACGCTAAGTGAGGTGGCGATCAGCAATAAGAATAATTTTTTCATAACCTTATATTGTTCTTTTATTTAACAAAGGTACAGGGAGATGCAGAACTACATCTTGATGTATGGTAAGAAAGGGTTTCACCCAAAATGGCGGGTTTTGATCGGCTCGGTTGTGAAATTTGAAGGCCATGCGCAAACCCAGAATTTAAGCCGACGGATTGCATCCCTCAGATCTCATCCAGCGTTTTCCGCTTACCGATATTTGCCGTTTTATAAGCCGAGGGTGTTACACCGGTAACTTTTTTAAACTGTGCAGAAAGATGGGCTACGCTACTGTAATTAAGTTGGTAAGCGATTTCGCTGAGTGTAAGTTGGCCGTAGGTTAGCATTTCTTTTGCTTTTTCTATTTTCTGGCTGATAAAATATTTCTCTACCGTTTGGTGCTCAACCTCAGAAAACACAGCGCTGATTTGAGGATATTCCAGTTGAAGGTTTTCGCTTAAATACGACGACAAGTTGACTTTTAACTGCTCGTTAGCATAATGCACAAGGTTGATGATCGACGTTTTTACCTGTTCCGTAATCTGGGCTTTTTTGTCCTCTAAAAGTTCGAAGCCAAGCGGAGTTAGCTTCTTGGCAATTTCTGCCCGTTGTTGGCCAGAGATATTTTCTGCCAGAACAACCTCGCCAAGCTGAACCGAAACAGGGTTAAGGCCAAGCTTTTCCAGCTCGGCCTTAACCACCATTTTGCAACGGTTGCACACCATGTTTTTAATATGGAGAATCATTATTTCGCCTTTATCGTTTCCGTAACGTCGCCACATGCAAACATCATGCTTCCATAATACGGATTTTCTACTGCTTCCTTTTCGTTTAGCCAGCTTGCTTTGGCCATTGGGCAATGCTGAAGGTAAACTGTGGCGTTGTTAAATTTGATGTTCCGTATGGTTTTAATCATTGCCGAGGAAATCGTTTCGAAAGATTTACGCTGTGCCTTAATGTCCTTTGCGATGGCTAATTCAGCCGCTTTAGCTTTTATAACTTTAGCTTGTTCCATCCACAGGGTGTGCTGTGCACCTGGCAGTTCTTTATGCGGTACGGCGTCAACTTTAGCCGAAAGCACTTTCACATTCTCTGCAGCCTGAGCCAGCTTGTCGGCAGCCAGCGCATTTTTTACATCGTAATAAGCCGTTAACAACTGGTTAAAAGCGGCGTCAGTTTTGCTTTGCGCAAAAGTCAATTTCGTTGTAGCGATGGCTAGTATAGCCACCATAATCATTATCTTTTTCATTTCTTTTTATTTTGATTGTGAAGCTTGACTCAACGAGGAACGGTTTGGCCGCTTAGCCAGTGCCGCGCTTCTGTTTTCATCTATTTTATAACATTAAAAAAGTTAAATTCTGCCCTTAAAAGGTACATGTTCTTTGTATATCTGTTCGTCATGTTGCCGACCGCCTGGAAACGATAACCCAGGTCTATCCGGGTGGTGCTATTCAAAATTACCTGAAGGGCCGGGGCCAAATCGAGGTACGATTGCCCTGACGCCGGATCGGTTTTGCCCAATAGTTCAAAATACGCATTAAAATTGGGTTGCTTGTAGTTTTTATAAACGACAGGTAAAATTAAATAGCCAGATGACAGGCTGTAAGAAAACATATTACTTGGCTGCGGCGTTCCAAAAATCTTCTTATCACTATCTTTAAAGGCATGCGCATAACCCAACGTTGCCGATAACGCCAACTTGTGCAGAAGCTGTGTAAGCACAACGCCTCCCTGTATGCCGCTGTTATCTCCTTCTAAATTTACATCGCGAGTATAGGTTGGGCGTTTGCTGGTGCTAACACGACCAAATGCAGCAGCCCTGAAGTGAGTTTGCGCCTCATCGAGCGACAGAAACCGATACTTAGCGTAAATACTTGCGCCCTCTAAACGGTATTTTCCATCAAAGTCAGACAAAAAAGCCTGCGCATGCATCATCAGGTTTTTGTTGAAACCAACCATTAATTCCGGAATGGTTCGGCTTACAAAATCGGGGTTATTGAACATGCCCTCATTTGTTAAACGAACACCAATCGATTTACTGGGCATATTGCTTGCAGGCTCAGTAAAAACATAGAGTTCCTGCGCAGATACGCTGCTGTAGGCGCCGATGAAAATCAGCGCCAGCTTAAACATCTTTACCATACCTTAAGAAAGAATTAGGTGATAAACGCGTGTTTTCTTTCCGTTTACAACGCCCATTCCGCTCGCATAGGCATCAGAAGCAATATTAGCAGCTTGTTTTTTAAACGCCGAATTAGAAATGAAGTTTTTATCTACTACCGACGCCTTAACTAAGCCATTTAAGGTTTTGTTCTTGGCGTTTACGAAACGATAAACATTCCCGTTAACGATGGCTTGCCCTTTTTCGTCAATCTTAACCTGATTAAAGTTGAAGTTGGCAGTTAAGCCGCCAACCGAAAAGCCGGCATCCTGAACCTTTTTCCGGATCAGGTCAATATTGATGTCGGTACCTTTTTTGAAGGTCAATACAAAGATGTTTTTATTTAAGTCGGGCTTTACAGTGTTAACAAAACTTAATGTCTCTAACGATTTCTGTGTGGCGTTTGAGCACATTGAACATGTTAAACCAGTTACCTGTAAATCTGCTGTTGATATTTGTTGGGCCGATACGTTAACGGCGAAAAAGAGCATAATAATGCTGAATATTTTTATTGTTTTCATGATCTTAAGAATTAGAATATTGAAATACCCGTCGTTTCGATCGGGTTTTTTGCTGATGAAGAATTCATTTAAGATGAATTTCTCATTCCACGGTGTACTTCTGTGAGTACGGAATACAGCTTAATCCTAATTCCTGAAAATACAGTTGAAAACATGCAGCGCAACCCCCAAAGTGAGCGGTGGTGCCTTGTTAATAATTTTGCTTAAATGACCGGTGCTGAAATTAGAGAAAAATTCGTCCGTTGGGGAATGTACAAAAAGCTGAACAGCGTACAGCTTCGGCATTTCTGTTTTTGCCGCAGTTTGGTGGCTATCCTTTACCTTAACCGTAACATTTGTGTTTTTGCAACAACCATCGTCCTTTATCTTCTCGGCTGGAATATCCTTACAGAACTTGCAAGAAACCTCGTTGCTAAAAAGTTTTACGTTCTCTAGTTTTCCACCGCAAAAATGCAGACTCAAAGCCAAACCCATAACACTAACCGCGTAGAAAACGGCCAAAGAAAGTGCTATTTTTTGTTTAAGCTTCATAAAACAAAGATAAAACAAAAAAAATCTAATCGCACAGGTAAATATTTACTCAATTTCATTTTTTGATTACTTTAGCCCCAAACATTACAATGATGAAGAAATTAATACTATTTATTGGCGTTTTTTCGGTTCTGTCTGCTTTTGCAGCGAAGCCAAGAAATAAATACGTGCGCATCCAAACTGTTTTTGGCGAATGCATTGTTAAACTGTATAATGAAACGCCGCTGCATCGCGATAATTTTTTAAAGCTAACCAAGCAGGGGTATTTTGACGGCACTCTATTTCACCGGGTGATAAAGGATTTTATGATTCAGGGCGGCGATCCAGATTCAAGAAATGCGAAGCCAGATGTTTTGCTGGGAAACGGAGGCCCGAAATACACCATTCCGGCAGAGTTTCGCGACAGCTTATTCCATAAGAAAGGCGTTTTGGCCGCAGCGAGAGATGGAGATATGGTCAATCCTGAAAAGGCATCAAGTGGAAGCCAGTTTTATTTGGTGCAAGGAAAGGTGTTTACTGATGAACAGTTAAACATTTTGGAAGAAAGGCGGTTGAAATTTAAGCTTCCTGAATGGCAAAGACAGGTTTACAAAACCATTGGCGGAGCGCCACATTTAGATCAGAGCTATACGGTTTATGGCGAAATTGTTGTAGGCCTGGATATGGTTGATAAAATTGCGGCGTTATTGACCGATGATAATAACCGACCAAAGGAGGATGTGAAAATGAATATTACCCTGCTAAAGAAAAGAGAAGCCAGAAAACTGGAAAGGACGCTCGAAAAAGACAATTAAAACGACCATTAGCGTTATTCACCGCTGTCATCCTGAGTGCAACGCCCAATGTCGTTTAGTTAAGGAAAAAACAAAAAAAAATTGTCACCCTGAGCGGAGTCGAAGGGCGATTATTATTTGTTTTTTCCTATATAAAAAGTCTTCGACTCCGCTCAAATCCGATAGCTATCGGATGACAGCCGTGGAGCTTAACTAAATGAAGTTCAGTGCCCGGCTGACCGGACTGGCAGGCAGCATAGAAATCTCTAAATCAGACTTTGCGCAAGATTTCCCCTCCACAGGAGTTCCTTCGGAGCACTTCGTTCGGAATGACGATTTCTTTCAGAGAGACGCCCGTGATTGAAATGGCAGGTTTTTCGGAGAATCGTCATTGCCCCAAAGGGGCTACTTTGTAGCGAGGCCGGGTTCGTGCCTTTCGGCTACGCTCAAGATAAACTCAGCTGAAGAGCCTTTTTATTGGATAAAACAAAAAATATCTGTCCTTCGACTGCGCTACCATTGACGTTTTTTGTAACACGCGTTTTTATAAGCTCTTACACGAACGGTCGTCCTGCTGATCCGATAGCTATCGGATTTATTTCAGCATCTTTCATGCTATAAAGGCCCTGATCCCGTACGTACGGGACAGGGTGACGAGGCGGGTTCGTGCGAGGTGATCTACGAAAAGAGATTGCTTCGTGCCTCGCAATGACGACCGCGTTGAAGGCGTCACTTATATTGATCTTATGCTGAAAAATTAAATCGCGTTGCAGCACCCCAAAATCCGCCTACGGATTAAACAAAAAAAGCTTTCCTCGTTTAAAGGAAAGCTTTTTAAAAACTCATAAAGTATTTATTTATTTCTTTGTAGTATCTGTTTTAGCAGGTGTTGTTGCTGCGGGCTTTGCAGTGTTTAAGCTGTTGCCAAGTGGCGATGGTGACGGCGTTTTGTTTAAACGCTCTTGAATTGCCGAATTGCCAACTGCAGTACCGCCGCTATTTTTAGAAACTGTAGTAATTGCCAGTGATAATATTACGATAGCAACCAACAAAACCCACGATCCTTTTTCTAAAACATCGCCAGTACGTTGTACACCAAACATGTTGGTAGAGCCGCCGCCTGTTACTAAGCCACCGCCTTTAGGGTTTTGTATCAATACAAATAGGCCTAGGGCTACACACGCAATTATTAATAAAATGATTAAAAAGGTTACCATGATAATATTTATATTTTAAAATTTCTTTTCTATAGATTGGATAAGGTCGGCAAAGTAACGGCTTTTTTCTGGATATTTCAAACTTAATTTTTTATAAGTATCTATGGCTTTGTGATAAAGCATTTGTTCGATGTAAATCTTTGCCAATGTTTCTGAAACCAGGTCGTATCTATCTTCGGCGCTCTTCTTGGCCTTGTTTTCGTTATCTATTTGCTCGGGCTTTGGCGGTTTTATTGTTGGGTCTTCTTTCAAAAACCGTTCGATAATTTCGGCTCCTTTAGCATCTTTAACTTCGGTTGTAGGATATTCTGCCAAATGATCGGCAACCTCAAACGGGGTTTGAATGTGAAAAATGTGCTCTACATACTGCTGCTGAAATGCGGCATTAGTATCGTTTTGCTGCTTTACAACTGTCGGTTTCGGTTTTTGCTGCGCATAGGGCTGAAAAATCTGCTCGTGTTCTTTTCTGGTTTTGGCCAGCCACCATAAAAAGGTGTAGGGAAGCTGGTCATCGTCGTATTTAGAAACACGATGGTGTTCAGGTTCATCAGGAACAACGGTTTCGATTTGAGGCACTTCTGGTTCTGGCGCAATATCAGTACTTAAAGCTTGTTCAAATGCGAAAAAATCGGTTGCCGCAACACTTTCAATGAAAAGGTCGTCAGATGGCAAATCTGTTAAATGATGATCTGCTTGTGCCGAATCGGGCGAGGCTGTTGTCGGTATCTCCTCAATTTCATCAACATTAAGTTCACCAATTTCTTCGTAAACGTCTTGCTCATCAAGCTCAACCATAACATCCGACTCGGTAGTAAGTTCAGATTTCCTATCGTCGGCTATCGCTATGTCCTCATTCTTTACGGGAACCATATTTAGGATATGAAATAGCACGTTTCCCTGACTGTACAAAGCTGCTTTGGGAACAAATGAGGCTTCGGCCTTGGCCAAAAGCAGGTGGATGGGCTGGGCGTAAGGGTACGCACTGGCCATTTCTTTTAAAAAAGATACATGCGATGCATCGACCTTTGCAGGTTGTTCGAGTAAATCGGCAAGTAGCTTCTTGTTGTTCATTCTATAAAGAGGTTTGCTGCTAAGTTAAAAAATGTACTTGGTTTTTTTTTAACGATTATGTTACCACTGAGCAAAAGCCCTATTGAAGATATCTTCGGTAAGCTGTTTGTTTATATTATCAATTGCGCCTGGCAAAAGCGATTGAACTGGTGCCCCGGTTAACGGAAAATCGAAGTATCGTGTAAAACTTTCTTCGAAACTGGTTTTATTTTCGGGTTTATCAAGCGTGTTGGTGTATTTAACAGCAACCGTAATGGTTAATCTGTTTGCCCCGGCGGTTGGGGTCGAACTGCCTTGCAGCGCAACCGGTTTGATGTCGTATCCCGTAATTCGGCCCTCAAAAATTGCCTGCCCTTCGTTGGGTACCACGGCGAGCCTCGTTTGGTTGCGAATCCTTGTTTTAACGGCTTCTGTAAACGAATTGCTCAGTGTTGGCACTACCAATGGTGCATTGTTCTCGAACACGCGAACGGTTACCGTTTTCATTTCTGCGGGAATAGATGCGCCGCTAAATTTATAAGAGCATGCGCTGAATAATGCAGCGACAACGAAAAATGAAAGTAATTTTGCCGCTTGAAACAAGTAAGCGACTTTTGGTTTGTTAATCACCATTTTTAACTTATAAATTTAATTCCTTAATTTTTCTGTAGAGCGTGCGTTCGGATATGCCCAACTCCTGAGCGGCGAATTTGCGCTTGCCTTTGTGTTTTTTCAACGCCTTTTTAATCAAATCAGATTCTTTGTCGACTAACGACAGCGATTCTTCAACTTCTTCTGCATCGTGCGCAAAATAATCAGAATTGTTGTTGTTGTTTACGTTGTTGCCTGGCGTATGGTGCTGAATGGTAAAGGCATGTTCCTGTCCGGCAGGTAATTCTACATCCCGGTAAAGCTGATTGATGTATTGAGGATTGTCGGCCAGAACCGTTGCGGTATTGCCGCCATGCTGAATAATTTCTGCTACCAGTTTTTTAAGCTCAACCATATCCTTTTTCATATCGAAAAGCACTTTGTACAAAATATCTCTTTCTGTAAAATCTTCTTTCGATTGAGAATTGATCGTCATTGGCAAATTGCTTCCCGCTTCGTTGGGAATATAGTTTAGCAGCGCTTGTCCGGTCACATTTCTATCTTTCTCTAAAACGCAAATCTGCTCGGCAATATTTTTTAGCTGGCGCACATTTCCTGGCCAACTGTAATTTGTTAATATATTTACAGCGTCTTGTTCGAGGTGCAATCCGGGGCTGCGGTATTTGTCGCTAAAATCGGCAGCAAACTTTCTAAAAAGCAGGTAAATGTCCTCTTTACGTTCGTGCAGCGCTGGAATTCGTAAGGGAACGGTATTTAACCTGTAATATAAATCCTCGCGGAACTTGCCATTTTTTACGCGGTTATAAACATCTACATTGGTGGCGGCAATAATACGCACATCGGTTTTTTGAACTTTAGATGAACCTACCCTTAAATATTCTCCACTTTCTAAAATTCTTAACAAACGGGCCTGTGTCCCCAATGGCAATTCGGCAACCTCATCTAAAAAGATGGTACCACCATTTGCAACTTCGAAGTATCCTTTACGGGCTTCGTGTGCGCCTGTAAATGAGCCTTTTTCGTGTCCAAAAAGTTCAGAATCTATCGTTCCCTCTGGTATGGCCCCGCAGTTTACGGCAATAAATGCGCCGTGCTTGCGGGCACTCATTTGATGGATAATGTGCGAGAAAACCTCTTTACCGCTTCCGCTTTCGCCAGTAATTAATACCGACATATCCGTTGGGGCAACCTGGCTTGCAATATCTATGGCACGGTTGAGGAGCGGCGAATTGCCGATAATCCCGAATCGTTGTTTAATATTTTGTGTATCCATTTATTAGATTTGAGTATTGAGATGTGAGCTATGAGAGTTTCCTTTCGGTCGCCACAATCTTTTAGAATCAAGTATTTAGTATCAAGCCCGCCTAACCTTTCTACCTTGCGCTTTTTTGTATTTGTAAATCAATCTTGAAGCTTTCAGCTTTAGTCTTTAAACCTTCTACCTTTCGCCTTTTTAAAGTTTTAGTCTTTCAGCTCTAGCACTTCGGACTTTCAGACTCCGGACTCCGAACTTTCTCCTAAACTATTCTTCCAATCAGCGTGGCCGATGTACATCTTTCTATATAAACATTTGCGTACTCGCCTGGTTTTACATTGTCAACCGCCGGAAAGATGGCCATTGCACCGCTATCTCCTCTGCCACAGTAATCCTTGTCAGATTTTTTTGAGGTGCCTTCGATTAAAACGCGAACGGTTTTGCCCACCCATTCCTGCAAACGCATTAACGAGTGTGCCTGTTGTTTTGCCAATATCTCGGCTAAACGGCGTTTTTTCACCTCTTCAGGAATATCATCTTCCAGCTTACGTGCTGCCAGCGTTCCCGGTCTTTCTGAGTACGTAAAGTTATAGGCGAAATCATATTGCACATAATCCATCATGCTCAGTGTTTCCTGATGCTCTTCTTCAGTTTCGGTGCAGAAACCCGCAATAATATCTGTTGAGATGGCACAACCCGGAATGATATTCCGAATGGCATCGATGCGGTTAATGTACCATTCGCGTGTGTAGGTTCTGTTCATCAGTTCCAGTACCCGGGTATTGCCCGATTGTACCGGTAAATGAATATAGTTGCAAATGTTATCGTATTTGGCAATGGTATGTAAAACCTCGTCTGTAATATCCTTTGGGTGCGAGGTGGAAAACCGAACCCTTAATTCGGGGCTTACCAAAGCGACCATTTCTAAAAGGTTGGCAAAGTTAACAACTCCGGCTAAAGCCCCCTCTAAATCTCCCCCTGTAGGGGAGACTTGCCCATTAGGTTGGTTAGGCAACTCTGCGTTCCCTCTCTCCCCGGAAGGGTTAGTGAGGGCCCCTGGTGTCCAGGTGTACGAATCTACGTTTTGGCCGAGTAGGGTAACCTCACGGTAACCTGCCTCGAACAAAGCCCTTGCTTCTGCTACAATTGAGTGTGCATCACGGCTACGCTCGCGGCCACGGGTAAAAGGCACCACACAAAATGAGCACATGTTATTACAGCCGCGAGTGATGGAAATAAACGCGGTGATGCCGTTGCTGTTTAAGCGAACGGGACTAATATCGGCGTAGGTTTCTTCGCGAGACAGGAGTACGTTAACTGCTTTATGTCCGCTTTCTACCTGCTCAATTAGGTTGGGCAAATCGCGGTAGGCATCGGGCCCAACAACTACATCCACCAAACGCTCTTCTTCTAAAAATTTCGATTTCAAACGTTCTGCCATGCAGCCTAAAACACCAACAATTAACTTTGGATTACGGCGTTTCTCAGCTCCAAACTGCGATAATCGGTTTCTAACTCTTGTTTCCGCATTTTCGCGAATGGAACAGGTGTTTATAAAGATCACATCTGCCTGATGGTAATCTCCTGTAGTTTCAAAGCCTGTTTCTGAAAGTATAGAAGCAACGATTTCACTGTCGGCGAAGTTCATTGCACAGCCATAACTTTCGATATATAATTTACGGGCATCGGCTTTAACGGGTGCATCTAAAATTAAAGCCTCACCTTGTCTTGCCTCATCGTGCGTCTTATCCTGTATTTGTAAATCAATCATTGCTTAAAAACTTTTGCGGATTGCAAAAATACATAAATTTAATTAAAAGTGACAAAGTGACATATTTACTTCAAATGTTTACAAATTGATTATTTTCCCGGCTGGACCTCATCTTGTGAACATATTTCCTTTCTTGCGTCGTCATTCTGCGCAGGCGGGAATCTTTCTCCTAAAGCGCCCTTAAATTGCCTAAAAACTTTCTACGCTTCAATGTGTTACCTATCGATAAGCGTTAAACATGACAGCACAGAACAGAAACAAACTTTGGGTATGGATTGGCAGCATTGTGGGTGGATTGATTTTGATCCTGGCGTTTGCCGCAATGTATATTAGTGCCCACCTAAAGCCAATTGTAAGCGAAAAAATTAAGGATGGGGTTTACAATGGCTCGCATCACCTCTATAAAATAGATTTTAAAAGTATCAATCTGAATGTAATTACGGGGAGTTTAGCCCTCCGCGATGTTACCCTGAAGTACGATACAGCGGTATTTGATAGTTTAAAGCTGATGAAGCTTGCGCCAGCACACACTTTTGAAGTAAAGCTAAAAAAGCTTCAGATAACGCGTGTTGGCCTGTTAACTGCTTATTTTAAAAAGCGCATTAATGTGAACGAAATCCGCCTGGATAAGCCTTCGATCAACATGATTTTTAACAAGGTACCGAAAGAGAAGGACACGATTAAGCCAGAAAAGTCGCTTTACGAGCAAATCTCCAAAACATTTAAATCCGTTCGCATACATTCGGTTAGAATTGTCGATGCTGATTTTGATTACATTAACAGAAGCGGAGCAAAGAAAACGAAAAATTCGGTGAAGCATCTCGATATTTCGGTTAAGGATTTTTTGCTCGATTCTCTATCCGGAAATGACACTTCGCGATTTTACTACACCAAAGATGTTTCTTTTCAATTAGCTGGTTATAAATCGGTTACGAAAGACAAAATGTACTCGATGAAAGTAGATACGATTTCGGGATCGGCGGCATCGAAAAAAATTACCGTAAAAGGATTTAAGCTAACGCCGCTTTATGATGAGCTAACCTTTGCCCGAAAATACACTATTCAGAAAGACCGGTACGATCTTGCTTTTAGTAAAATTGAATTTAATGGCGTAGATTTTATTGGGCTGAACACGGATCAGAAATTGCACGCAAGGGCATTAAAAATTGGGCCCGCAAATGTAGAGGTATTTATGAGCCGTGAGTCGCCTGCGCCTGCAAACCTCGATAAAGGGCGGAATTACCCACACATGGCCCTAAAGCGGCTTAAGCTTCCAATTAAGATCGACACAGTGAAGCTGACCAATGTTGATGTGAGGTATGCGGAGTACAACCCTGCAAGCAAAAAAACGGGTGCGGTTGAGTTTAAATCAGTAACCGGCGATATTGTAAATGTGACCAACGACAGTGTTAAGCTTGCGAAGAACAACCATGCGGTAGCAGATTTGAATACGCTGCTAATGGGATCAGGCAAAATGAACGTAAAGATCGATTTTAACTTAACGGATAAAAACGCTGCATTTACTTATAGCGGTAGCCTGGGCAAATTCGATTTTAAAAAGCTGAACTCATTGGCAAAAAATCTGGGTCTTGTTGAAATTGAAAGTGGCAATGTGCAACGTGTAAATTTTAAGGCGACAGGTAATTTGCGCTCCGCCTCTGGCTCAATAAGTATGTTGTATACCAATTTAAAGGTGAAATTGTTATCGGATAACATTGATGGTGAAGGAACTAAAGAAAAAGGATTTCTGTCGTTCCTGGCAAACGCGGTGTTGGTAAAGGATCAAAATCCATTGAAAGGAGAGGCGCCCCGAACTGCAACAATGACGAATACGCGAATCAATTCGGCATCGTTCTTCAACCTAATGTGGAAAACGGTTTTTGTGGGCATAAAAGACATTGTTGGCGTTGGAATAGTTCCGGAGAAGAACCCGGTTAAGCAGCAAAAAGTAATCGCCAAAAAGATCAGAGAACAAAAGCGCGAAGATCGGCGGGAGGCCAGAAGGGCGAAAAGAGCGAAGAATTGAGCGCTGATGATGGTGACTAATGCTGCTAACGCTGGTGACTGGCGCTGGTGACTGGCGCTGGTGACTGGCGCTGGTGACTGGCGCTGGTGACTGGCGCTGGTGACTGGCGCTGGTGACTGGCGCTGGTGACTGGCGCTGGTGACTGGCGCTGGTCGAGATTTGTAATCTCGATCTACATAACGGTGGATTTTAAATCCACAGCTAGAGGAATCGGGATTGGAAATCCCAATTAGCGATTGGTTAGCGGTCGCGAAAAACTAGGGAACGAATTTGGCCTAACGCCCGCTAATGCTGGTCGAGATTTGTAATCTCGACCTATATAACGGTGGATTTTAAATCCACAGCTAGAGGAATCGGGATTGGAAATCCCAATTAGCGATTGGTTAGCGGTCGCGAAAAACTAGGGAACGAATTTGGCCTAACGCCCGCTAATGCTGGTTGAGATTTGTAATCTCGACCTATATAACGGTGGATTTCAAATCCACAGCTAAAGGAATCGGGATTGGAAATCCCAATTAGCGAGTGGTTAGCGGTCGCGAAAAACTAGGGAACGAATTTGGCCTAACGCCCGCTGATGCTGGTTGAGATTTGTAATCTCGACCTATATAACGGTGGATTTCAAATCCACAGCTAAAGGAATCGGGATTAGAAATCCCAATTAGCGAGGGTACACGTGCTATGGCGCCATCCGAGAACGGTCGTCATCCTTCCCGAAACTTCGGGAGGGATCCGAATGCGTAAAGAAGCTCCTTGCATTAAGATTCCCACCTGCGTGGGAATGACGGAGAGTGGAACGAGATGTTAAGTGGTCGAGATTGAAATCCCGATTAGCGGGTAGCGGGAGGGAAAATTAACACGCACATTTTAAACCAATCTGTTTTAAATGTATATTGCTAATAAATACAGCTCTTTTTAAATGCAGGCCACCAAAAGCAAACGTTACAAAATACTTAAATGGATCACCGCACTTCTGTTGGTTCTATTTTTAATCCTTTCTGCCGCCGCGTGGTATTTAAATGTTAAATCGCGGCCGCTTCTTACCGATCGGATCAAGACGCTTGTTTATCAATCTACGGACAGCTTATATACCATTAGTTTTTCGCGGGTATCAACCAATATTCTAACCGGAAATGCAAGTTTAACAAACGTTAAAATTACACCTGACACCAATCGTTATAAGGAGCTTATTGCATTAAAACGTGCGCCAAACAACTTATATACCGTTAGTTTGAAAAAGCTTTCGGTACGGCACTTCCACCCGTTGAAATTATATCGTGAGCGAAAGCTGCAGTTAAATGATATCATTTTTGATAAGCCCGAAGTTTTAATGCAAAACAAACAGTACGCGTTTAACGAGGGGAGAGCGCCCCGGCCCATCAAATCGCCGTATGCGTTTATCTCTAAAAGCCTCGCGGAGTTTTCAATAAAATCGATTCGATTTAAGGATGCCAGTTTTAAGTACGTGAACAAAAACGTAAGTAATGCCAGACCTTTTTTAATTAATGATTTAAATATCACTTTAACAGATTTGTTGATAGATTCTACTTCGGCTGATGATCCAACGCGGTTTTATCTGCTGAAAGACATCGTGATAACCCTAAAAAATTATGTTTATCATACGCCTGATAAAATGTACGATATTAAGGTAGATAAGCTTGATTTTAGAGCAACAACGGGAAAATTGAGGATAGACAGCTTTGCTTTAGCACCTCGTTACAGCGAAATGGCGTTTGGTAAGCGAGCTGGGTATGCCCGAGAGCGCTTCGCGATTAAGATGAACAATATTTTGCTCAACGGCATCGATTTGCCGCTCTACATTAGCAAGCAGGAACTCTGGGCAAAGGAAATGAATATTGCGCAGGGCTATGTTTCGGTTTTTAACAACGATAGTTTGCGTAATAAGCCTCGGCAGAGCAAGATCGGTAAGTTTCCGCACCAGCTGTTGCAAATGGTAGAGGCGCCATTGCTTGTTCAGAAAATCAAACTGAACAATATCGACGTAAGCTATGCGGTTTATAACGATGAGAGCGATCGAACGGGAAAGATTACCTTCGAGCATACCTCGGGTACCATTAAAAATGCCACTAACCTCGAAAAAATCAAAGCCATAAACCCGATTATGGAAGTGAACCTTACCTCGTACTTATTTGCTCAGGGCAAACTTGATGTTAACTTTAAGTTCGACCTTACCGCCAAAGATGGGGCATTTGCCTACGATGGGGTGCTGCACAGCTTTAATGCCCGCGTTTTGAATAAAATTACTACGCCCCTGGGGTTGGTAAGAGTAAACAGGGGCAGTGTAGACCAGCTGAAATTTAATTTTAAAGCGAACGATTTGGGCGCCAAGGGAAAAGTTGTGTTTTCGTATTACGATCTTTCTGTGGCGTTGATGAAGAACGACCCCACAAAGGATCACCTGGTGAAACGGGGATTACTATCATTTTTGGCGAACGCATTGATTATAAATTCTGAAAACCCCGGCCCGGATGGAAAGTTGATAACGGCTGATGTGGCTTACGATCGCCCGCCTGGCTCGTCATTTTTCAATTTGATCTGGCGTAGTCTTTTCGCCGGAATAAAACATAGCGTTGGCATTACGGAAGAAAAGGAAAACGAGATTAAAACGCATATTGCAAACTTTAAAGCAATGCAGAAAAGCCACCAGCAACGCAAACAACGCAGGTTGCAGCGCAGAGAACGAAAAGAGCGGAACGAAGGGCGATAGGAAAACTAATCCGTCAATTGAAGGTGATGTGTCGTTCAGTCTAACACCGCATTGCCGTTGACGTCAGTCACGGTACCCAATTTAATTGGGAATCTTAATGCCAATGCGCTCGCATTAAGATTCCCGCCAGCGCGGGAATGACGACGCAGCCTAACAGACCCATTGCCGTTGACTTCAGTCAACGATTACAGGGCACCTTTAGCTCAAATGTTGCTTTACAATTTCTTCAAGTGCGGCAATATCGAAAGGTTTCGACAAATAACTGTCGGCACCGGCTTCGTCGGCCAGGGCAGAGATATCGTTATTTGCAGAAAAATAAATTACCGGAATGTGCTTCAGCCGGGGGTGGCTTTTTAATGCTTTTGTGGCCTGTATGCCGCCTAACTCCGGCAGCCAGTTATCCATAAAAATAATATCGGGCATGTATTCCAAAACCTGTTTCTCAATTTCATGGGCGCTTTCCGAAGTTCGGATTTCGTATCCGGCATCTTCTAAAATGAAGGTACATAAATCAAGGATATCCCTATTATCGTCGAATACAAAAATTTTTTTAGCGGTCATAAATGTTTGATAAATAGGTCTAATTGTTTAATTTATTGATGTACTCTGCCATTTCGAAACTATGCATTACCAACAAAGGCTTTACATTCAAATCCGCCTGCTGCGGCATATAAGGCATCATTGCCGTGGTTGGGTCTTGTATTACAGCCGTTCCACCGAATTTGTTCACTGCTTTTAAGCCCTCAACACCATCGGCGTTGGAGCCCGAAAGTAGCACACAAACAAGCCCTTCTTTAAAAACCTCTGCGGCCGATTGAAAAGTAACATCGATTGAGGGTCTCGAGTAATTTATCTTCTCCGAATAATCTAACGACAAGCTTCGGTCTTCTTCTACCAACAGATGATAATCGGCCGGAGCGATATAAACCTGTCCGTTTTTTAAGAGGACTTTTTCGTCGGCCTCCGATACCTTAAGCGGAGTTCGGTGCTTAAGCAGATCGGTTAAAAGCGACTCGTTACTTGCCTTTCTGTGCACAACGATGATAATCGGGAATTTTAAGTTTTCATTCAGGTTTGGGAAGATCTCCAAAAGTACATCTAAACTTCCGGCAGAGCCACCGATAACAAGTGCCGAGCACTTTGTAGAAATTACAGTTTGCGCCATATTTTCTCCAGTTTAATTCTTTTGTATTGTTTAGCCTTTGGCCAAAATTCTAAGCTTTCTTTACTTCCTAACGCGATATAGCCGAGTTTTTCTATGCTGCTATCGAATAAATTGAATACTTTGTGCTGTAGGTCCTTATCAAAATAGATTAACACATTTCGGCAAAGGATGAGCTGAAACTCGTTAAACGAATGATCGGAAACCAGGTTATGGGTCGAAAAAATCATTTTGCTATTTAAGCTCTCATCAAACTTGGCCAATGAGTAGTTTGCCGTATAATAGCTGGAAAATTCTTTTGTGCCACCTGCAAGGAAATAATTTTCTGAATATTGCTTTAAGTAAGTTAACGGAAACATTCCTTTTTTTGCTTTGTCTAGCACCGATGGGTTGATGTCCGTTGCATAAATAAGCGATTTGCTTAACAGGTTGAGTTCTTTTAAAACAATGGCCAGCGAATACGCTTCCTCACCTGTTGAACAGCCGGCTACCCAAATCCGGATGAACGGATAGGTGCCGAGAACGGGCAAAACCTCGTTTCGCAAGGCCCGGTAAAACGAAGGATCGCGAAACATTTCTGTAACGTTGACCGTAATTTCTTCTAAAAACCTTTTAAAATACTGTTTATCTGTTCTTACAGTGTACCTAAACTCTGCAAAGCTTACAAAGCTATCGAGTGCGTACAAGCGAGTAATCCTTCTTTTTATCGACGCATGGGAATATTCAAGAAAATCGTACCCATGCACTTCTAAAACATCGTTAAGCAGAATTTCTATCTGCTCGTTATCTATTACATCGCTTACCACTTATCTCGTAAAATTTTCTATCTGTATTAACAATTCATCAACATTAATTGGTTTCGAAACATAACCTGCGGCGCCCGCACTGAGGCAGCGCTCTTTATCGCCAACCATGGCCTGAGCGGTAACGGCCAACACCGGAATGTTCTGCAACTTGTCTGATTTTTTCATGGCTGCCATGGCTTGGTAGCCATCCATGTCGGGCATCATCATATCCATTAAAACGATTGCTACGTTCTCGTTCTTTTCCATGATTGAAAAGCCCTCCTGAGCACTTGTTGCAGATAAACAATCGAAACCTTTGGCCTTTAGAACAGCTTTGAGGGCAAAAATGTTTCGATTATCATCATCAATAATGAGAATAGTTTTTTGAGGCATATTTGTAGAGTAGTTAACGTAATTTCCTGGTATTTGTCGATTTAAAACATCCGAAACGAGTTAGCGCTTATGGTGATTTTCGTAGAGCCAAACGCGCAACAAGGATACCAATTGATCCATGTCGACAGGTTTGCTGATATAATCGGAAGCGCCTGCAGCAATACATTTTTCCCGATCGCCCATCATAGCCTTGGCCGTTACTGCTAAAACGGGCAGGTTTCTGTATTTTAAATCGTGCCGAATGGCCGTAGTGGTTTCATAACCATCCATTTCGGGCATCATCATGTCCATTAAAACCACATCTACACCCGGATTTTCGTTCAGAATCTTAAGCGCCTCCTTACCGTCGGTTGCAGCCAAAACCTTCATTTGGTGTTGTTCAAGCATTTTGGTCAGCGAGAAGATGTTTCGTACATCATCATCAGCAACCAAAACCGTTTTGCCTACAAGCACATCCTGCAATTCGGAAAACTTTTTTGATGGTTTGTTCTTTTCCTTGCTTTTTTCTTCAACCAAATGCAGAAACAAGCCTGCCTCATCTAAAATGCGTTGATAAGAATGTGCGGTTTTTACCACGATAGAATCGGCGTATTGCTTAATTCTGTTTTCTTCTCCTTTTGATAGGTTTTTACCAGTAAAAATAATAATCGGCAGGTTCTCCAATCCCGGCGTTTGCTTTACCAGTTCGAGCGTTTCGTAAGCATGCTTGTCAGGTATGCCCATATCCAAAATCACGCAGTTAACCTCGGGCTTGTGCAAGGCAGAAACACTTTCGTTTACCTGACTTACAATTTCGGTTTGAATGCTAAAGTTGCTTAAAAAATAACTTAGCGCCTTGGCATGTTGTTGGTTTTCTTCAACAATCAACACTTTTTTAGGGTGGCGGCTCAGCGCATGTTCCAGCTTGGTAAAAATTTCCTGCATGTGCTCAAAAGCAAACGGCTTGTTTATAAAATCTACCGCTCCTTTAAGCAAACTTTCTTTTTTTACCTGTAACGACGACATAATGTGAACGGGAATTGGGCGGGTATCTGGGTTCGATTTCAGCTCTTCCATTACCTGCCAGCCATCCTTAACCGGCAATTGAATATCTAATAAAATTGCGAGCGGTTTATAGGCTTTCGCCATTTCAATGCCCACATCGCCACGAACGGCAACCAAACCCTTATAATTTTTCTTTCGTGTAAAATCGAGAAGGGTTTTTGCAAACGGGGTATCATCCTCAACAATCAAAATAATTTTATCGCCCGCTTGTATGTTGTCCCTGTCATCTTCAATTTCTTGCGGAATATTGGGTACCGTTAACCGATCTATTTTTTTTGTGGGGTGACTCTGAACCTGCATTTCGCTTCTTTCGTCAGCTTTGAGCGGTTTTTCAAAACCTTTGCTCTTATCCAAAGGCAAGGTTAGGGTAAAGATACTTCCTTCTCCCTCTTTGCTTTTTAGATCGATGTAACCTCCAAGCAGCTTCGCCAATTCTCTGCTAATGGAAAGGCCCAGGCCGGTACCGCCAAATTTACGACGTGTAGAACCATCGGCCTGTTGAAAGGCTTCAAATACCATTCCCTGTTTATCAGGAGCAATGCCTACGCCGGTATCGGTTACCTTAAAAACCAATGCGCCCAGCGTTTTGTTGTGATCGATATTTAAGGTTACCGACCCCTCGGTAGTAAACTTAATGGCGTTTGACAACAGGTTTTTGATAATCTGCTCCAAACGCATTTTATCGGTATTGAACAAGTCGGGCACCTCGGTGGTTTTCTCTACCACAAAATTGAGGTTCTTTTCTTTGGCAAGGGGATTAAACAACGAGCGCATGTTGTTTGCAATTTCATCCACCTTGATGTTTGTCCGATCGAGCTCCATTTTACCAGCTTCGATCTTTGAAAGATCCAATATTTCATCAATCAGGCTAAGCAATCCCTGACCGGAGCTTTGTATTACTTCGGCATATTCCTGATGCTCACGATCCATTGCCTCGTTCTCGGCCATTAACCGCGATAACAGCAAAATGGAGTTGAGCGGTGTGCGGAGTTCGTGCGACATGTTGGCCAAAAACTCAGATTTGTAACGCGTACTTAATTCTAAGGCCTCCGCTTTTTGCTGAATTTCGATATTACGCTCTTCTATCAGTTCGTTCTTTTCTTCCAGCAAGCTGCTTCTTTCCTCAAGTTCCTGATTACTTTGCAACAATTCTTCTTGTTGTACGCGTAATTCCTCTTCCGATGCCTGTAGTTTTTGCGCCTGTGCTTCCAACTCTGCATTTAGCCCTTCGAGCTCGTTGTGCTGTACCTGCAATTCTTCCGATTGTGCTTGCGTTTCTTCTAAAAGCTGTTGTAATTTCTGACGGTTTTGCGCCCCCAATAATGCTGTGCCCACATCAGACATCACAGTATTGAGGAAGTGCAGTTGCAAATCGGAAAATTGACCAATGGTGCCCAATTCGAGCCCGCCAATAGATATTTCGTTCCTGATAATGGGCAGAACCAATAATTGCGCCGGGCGAATATTACCGGTTGCATGCGTAATGGTGAGTTCATTTTGAGGAACATCTTCTAAAAGGATGCGCTTACCCGATTTCACCGCCTGGCCGATTAGCCCTTGCCCAAGCTCGAGCGTAGCGGCCAACTTTTGCCCCTGAAGTGCATGCTGGGCCTTGAGGTGCAGATATTCATCGTCTTTAAACAAGTAAATAGCGCCGATTTGGCTTTGCGTATAAGCTGCTAAAAACTCCAGAATGTCTTCTGCCAAATGGAAAACGTCTTTTTCGCCGACCATTTTTACATTCAAGCCGGCTACACCTGTTTGTAGCCATTCGTTATCGGCAAGGGTATCAAAAGATTTTTTGAGTGAGAACGACATCGTGTTTAGCGACTCAGAAAGTTCTCCGATATCATCCTGGGTTTGGCTATCGAGTTTAACGCCATAATTGCCATTCGAAATTTGATAGGCAATTTCCTTTATGGCAGCTATCCGTTTTTCCATCTCGAGCTTTTTATCCTCAATTTCCGTTTGAAGTTTCAAGCGTTCATCGAAGTCGACCGATACTTTTCTATAGAAAAACAGGGTAATGATGATGGCCAGAAAGGCCGCGATTAAAATAAGGATCGGCGTAAATGTGCTGAGTTTGTTGAGCTCTGCGGTACGGCTTTCGAGCAGGCGTTTTTCTTGTGCTACCATGTTGGTTACCACGCCGCGGGCCTGATCCATATAAACCTTGCCCTGAAACAGAACCGTTGGATCTACCTGACCACCCAAGGTCTTAATTTCGACAGTTGATTTGATAATCCCCATTCTTTTGAAGATTATATTTCTCAGCTCCTTTACATTTTTTTGTTGAATGGCATTATCTTGTGTTGCCGCCTCAATTTTTTTGAGCACAGCCGCAGCCGAATCGTTTGCACCATAATATGGGGTCAAAAATGCCTTGTTGCCGGTAAGCAAAAAGCCACGTTGACCAGTTTCTGCATCCTTAAGATACGAAATTACGTTTTCGGCATTTAATATCACCTCATCGCTATGCTTAACCAGTTCGGTACTTTTGATTAAGTTGCTGATGCTTACATATGAGGCCAACGAACTGATAAACAGTATAATTAGCGACAGACCCAGGCCCAGGCGCAGATTGTTTTTAAGCGTTGTTTTCATTATCTATTTAGGAATGATTATTCTTGATTGTTAAGGATTTCGCTTTCGGTAGTAGGAATGATAAAGTGAAATTCAGAGCCCTCGTTGAGTACGCTCTTTACACCTATAGTTCCGCCATGGCGCTTAATGATTTCTGAACAAATGTACAGGCCGATGCCCAGGCCATTGAAACGGTTGCTGCTGTCTTCTACACGATAAAACTTATCGAATATTTTTTCTTGCTGCCCTTCCGAAATTCCGATACCGAAGTCTTTAACGGCGAGATAAAATTTGCCGTCGTTAATATTGATCGTTACATTAACCTGATTGGTGCCCGGAGCGTATTTTATGGCGTTTGTGATAAAGTTGATGACTACCTGTTCCAGCCGCATTTCGTCGCCAAAAACCGTTTCTGTGGTTTTGCCCAGCTTGTTGATCTTAAAATCAGGATTGGATTGCTGCAACATTTCAATGGCATTGTTTACCATATTATCGGCACAGAAATTCTGCATGTTGAACTTCATTTTGCCACTTTCTATTTTCGAAATATCCAGCAGGTCGACGATGAGTTCATTTAGTTTTTCGAGCTGGATGCTGGCCTTTTCCAAATGGCTTTTGGCCATTTCCTTATTATCGCGGTCTAAGCTGCGCTGCAAAAGTTGGATGTAACCTTTAACACTGGTAAGGGGTGTTTTAAGTTCGTGGCTCGCAATGCTGATAAATTCGTCTTTTTTATGTTCTGCCTGTTTTCTGAATTCAATTTCTTCGAGCAGCTTTTCCTGCACCTCATTCAACTTTCTGCTCTGCTCATAAATGCGGTAAAAAGTCTTAATTTTAAGTAGAAGTACATTAATATCAACGGGCTTGGTGATGTAGTCGAGCCCGCCACTAAGATAGCCCTTGGTAATAAATTTTAGTTCGGTATTAACGGCAGAAAGGAAGATAATTGCGGTGTCTTTAGCCTTGCTGAAACCCGATATGGCTTCGGCAACCTCAAAGCCATCCATATCTGGCATTTGAACATCGAGTATGATGAGGACATAATTGTTTTTTAACACTTTTTTCAGTGCTTCTTCGCCGGATGATGCGGTATCAACCTCAAAATTGTGTGCTTGCAGTACTTTTTGTAAGGAGATCAGGTTTTCGGGCCTGTCATCAACTATAAGAATCATTTTTATTAAACAAATAAGAAGCCGGGATAATTATGTTTGGTTGAAAGTTAAAATTTCTATTAACTGTAAACGAACAACACATTTGGACAAAGGTTTTAATTTTTTTACAAATTGTTTGTATTAAATGTGTCACCTTGTTTAATATCCCCTGTTTCGAAGCCTTTTTTAAACCAATAAACCCTTTGTTGCGAGGTTCCATGTGTAAAGGAGTCGGGCTGAACTTCGCCTGTAGCTTGTTTTTGTAGTTTATCATCGCCGATGGCATTTGCGGCTGTTAGCGCTTCTTCAATATCGCCTTCTTCGAGCTTAAAATCTTTAAGGTTTTGTGCATGATGTGCCCAAAGCCCGGCAAAAAAATCGGCTTGCAGCTCGAGTTTTACCGATAAACGGTTATATTCTTTTTCGCTTACCTGGCCGCGGGCACGATCGAGCTTTTCAGAAATACCGAGCAAATTCTGAACGTGGTGGCCCACTTCATGTGCAATAACATAGGCTTGCGCAAAATCGCCCGCTGCACCGAAACGGTTTTTCAGTTCATCATAAAAGGATAAATCGATGTACACTTTGTGATCGCCCGGGCAATAAAAAGGGCCAATATTCGATTGTGCGTAACCGCAGGAGGTTTGGGTAGCTTCTCTAAATAATACGAGTTTAGGGTTCTCATAGGTTTGCCCCATGTTTTGAAATTCCTGATCCCAAACTTCGCGGGTTGATTGCAGTATGTTCGAAACAAAACGTCCTTCGGTATCTTCGGGTACACCCATTTTGCCTTCTGTTTGTTGTCCGTTGCCTTCAAGCGGCAACTGGCCAACTAGTCCGGTGAGGTCTTTACCGAATATCAGCCCCAGCACAACAACTACAATACCAATACCACCGCCTAAAATTGTACGGCCGCCACCACTCGATCGGCGATCTTCAACATCTTCACTTCCTTTACCAAACCATTGCATAACTTTGTCTTTTTAATTTCAAGAGATAACCCTTACTGCGATCTAATTGTTATACGAAAGTAGAAATTATTTTTTAGGGTTGGGCTTTTTACTCACCGGGAACGCTCGCCGTTATGAGAGGTTAGTCTTAGTAAAACAAAGGACAGAAAATGCTTGATGAATGTTTATGTTTTGGAAGTGAACGTTCAGAGCATTGTGGCCGGGTTCAGCCCTGCTTTTCGTTATAGCTCCGATGAAAAATCGGAGGCTGCCACTACAATCAGGCTTAAGAACCTCGGTTAATCAATTACTAAAAGCCGAACGCTTAGCCGAGTTT
The DNA here is from genome assembly GCF_015679185.1 of Pedobacter endophyticus. Taxonomy (NCBI): domain Bacteria; kingdom Pseudomonadati; phylum Bacteroidota; class Sphingobacteriia; order Sphingobacteriales; family Sphingobacteriaceae; genus Pedobacter; species Pedobacter endophyticus. The sequence goes on along the minus strand of NZ_CP064939.1, from coordinate 3,209,909 downwards.
GAGACAGCTACACGCGACACGCTTGCGCCAAATCAGAGTTTGGATGAAAAAGTTAACCTAATCAAATGTAGCCATTCGTCATTGCCCCAAAGGGGCTACTTTGTAGCGAAGCTGTCATTGGTTGTCAACCTTTCTACTTAAACCCGGGCGTACGAAAATACTTTTTGGTGCAGTTGCTCACGTTTTCTTGCTCACGTTGACAAAAAGATTGTAGGGAGCACGGGGCCAAACGGCCGCTACAGGGCAACACCCGCTCATTTCCTAATAATCTGAATTCAACAAAAAAATCCTCTTTTTGCACTTCATCGGCTGTTCAACATGAACGGCCGTCATCCTGAATTTATTTCAGCATCTTTATAGTATGGCCGCCCGGCATGACGGCATGGCAAGTAATACGGTTAAAGGCTTTTAATGTAATAATTATCGAACCGAGGTTAATAAGATGAAAAACCTCCGCTAAAAACCGCCACTTAAATGAGCTTAGCCATTAGGATTCCCGCCTGCGCGAGAATGACGACCATTGGAAAGGACGCGTCCACTTCGCTTTGAGATACGGGTAAGCAAGACCTTGCACCAACTTGGCGCCCTTCGAATCAGACGGGGTGACAGTGTTTTTTGTTTTTTCCTTAACTAAATGACATTAGGCGGGCGGTCAGGGTGACAATGTTTTTGTTTTTTCTTTAATTAAACGACATTGGATTCTCGCCTGCGCGGGAATGAAGACTTAATAAACAAAAGCTCCAGAGAACTTCATCTCTGGAGCTTCTCGTACTTTGTATTTTGATTTATTTAGTCGTTAAACACAGCTACAGCTTTAGTTATTCGTGCTTTTGTTTCTTCCTCGCCCAACAAAACAGCAATATCAAAAACGCCCGGGCCAAATTTGCCGCCAACCAGCATAATACGGAAAGGCAACATCAGTTCGCCGGGTTTAAAGCCTTTTTCGTCGGCCAAAGCCTTAAAGGCCGTTTCTGCACTTACTGCATCGGTTAAACTCAACCCATCGGCAAAGCTATTGAAGAATGCGGCTTTCTCGCCAGTCCATTTTGGTTTAACCGAGTTCACATCGTAATCGTTTGGCGAAGCAAAAAAATAACTGCTTTGCGCTACAAAATCGGGCAATAAGGTGCAGCGATCTTTAATTAAATCGATAACCGTAGCCAAATATTTATCATCGCTCACTTCAATTCCGGCTTTTTGCAACTCATTTTTAACTGGCGATGCCAAACTGCTAACTGGCGACTGTTTAATCCACTCGTGGTTGTACCATTTTGCCTTTTCAAAATCGAATTTTGCTCCGGCCTTGCTTATTCTTTCTATAGAAAACGCCTGTTCCAGTTCATCCAACGAGAATAATTCTTTGTCGGTACCATCGTTCCAACCTAAAAGCGCCAGCATGTTAATAAACGCCTCGGGCATAAAACCCATTTCCTTAAAGCCGTTTGTCAGGTCGCCCGTTTTAGGATCCGTCCAATTCATGGCATAAACCGGAAAGCCTAAACGATCGCCATCGCGTTTGCTCAATTTTCCGTGTCCATCTGGTTTCAAAATCAAAGGCAGGTGCGCCCATTGAGGCATTTCCGTTTCCCAGCCCAGGTATTTCCACAATAAGATATGAACGGGTGCAGAGGGCAACCATTCTTCGCCGCGAAAGGCATGAGAAATTTCCATCGCTTTATCGTCAACTACTACCGCAAGGTGATAAGTTGGCATCCCATCGGCCTTTAACAGCACTTTATCATCAACGAGCGACGTTTCGAAACTGACGTCGCCGCGAATGGCATCGTTAAAATGAACAATTTCATCTTCGGGCACTTTAATCCGGATGACATGAGGCGTTTTTGAGGCCAATAAATCTTCAACCTCGCTAATGGTTAGGGTTAACGAATTGCGCATCTGCATGCGTGTGGCCTGACCGTACTGAAAGTTGGGAACTTCCTTTCTTTTTGCTTCCAGTTCTGCAGGCGTATCAAAAGCATAATACGCATAACCATCGCTTATCAGCTGTTCGGCAAACTTTCTATAGCTTGGTTTGCGCTCGCTTTGGCGATACGGGCCATAGGCGCCAGGGTTGTTTGGGCTTTCATCGGGCGTTATGCCGCACCAGTTCAGGCAATCAACAATATACTCTTCTGCGCCAGCTACAAAACGGGTTTGATCGGTATCTTCTACCCGAAGTACAAACGTTCCGTTATTTTTTTTGGCAAACAGATAATTAAACAAAGCCGTACGAACACCACCTAAATGGAGGCCTCCGGTTGGGCTTGGGGCAAATCTAACTCTAACTTTTTTATCCATGATTAAGCAAAGAGCAGGGAGTTAAAGGCAAAGGGTATGGTGCAATCCATGCTCTAAGCGCTGTGCACTATGCTCGGTACAAAGATATATTTTTCATCTGTTTTTATATTGTTTCATCGGTACCCTTTCGAAACCACTGGCCGGCCTCGTTTTTTTAAAAAGCATAATCGTTTTATCTTTTTTTCGTTTTGTTATTGTAATTTGGCTACCCAAAGCATGAACCCTTATCAAAAGAAACGCCGCTGGAAGTTCTTCCTTCTCATTTTTGCCATTTTAATTGGCATAGCTTCAGTGTTTTATACCGATTCTTTTGTAAAAAAAATGGAACGTGAGGAAGCCGTTCAGTTCCAGCTTTGGGTTCGGATACAAGAAAGATCGATGTTTTTGATGGACAATGATAATTTTGCCACCATTGTTGAAACCGTACGCAAAAACACCAAGGTGCCCGTTATCATGGTCGATTCTACAGGGATAATAAGTTCTTTTTTCGGGCTCGATAGCACCAAGACGAATTACCCAACGGTTGATACCGATTCTAAACTGGTTTACGATAGCCTCTACTTTGTCCGCCAATTGCGGATTATGAAAAAGCAGCATCCACCATTGGAAATGAATGTTTTGGGAAGCAAGTTTAAAGCGTATTATAAAGACTCTTTTATTTTAACACAGCTTCGTTATTTCCCATACATACAAATGGGGGTAATTTTTCTGTTTTTGTTAACGGCATATGCGGCTTTTAGTTCGGCCCGCCGAGATGAGCAAGATCATGTTTGGGTGGGTTTGGCAAAAGAAACCGCTCACCAGCTCGGTACGCCCATATCATCGCTTATGGCCTGGGTAGAGCTGATGAAATCGAAATTTGATGCCGAAGATGACCCGCTAATCGCCGAAATGGAAAACGACATCAAGCGGCTTGAGATCATTACCGATCGTTTCTCTAAAATCGGGTCGAAACCTATTTTGGAAGATCACACGGTTTATATCGTAATCAGCGATTTTATCAGATACTTTAAGGTACGTACTTCCGATAAAGTTCGATTTTTTATCAATGGCGATGAGCAGGTGAGGGCCATGTTAAATATCCCGTTGTTTGATTGGGTAATAGAGAATTTACTGAAAAATGCAGCAAACGCCATCGAAAATGAGGGCACTATTACAATAAATATTATCGAAAACCTGGCCAAAGAACAGGTGTTTATTGATATAACCGATACCGGAAGGGGAATTCCGCGATCGAAGTTCGATGCTGTTTTTCAGCCCGGATATACCACCAGAAAACGTGGATGGGGCCTCGGCCTGTCGCTTACCAAACGAATTGTAGAAAACTATCACAGCGGTGAGATTTTTGTAAAAGATTCGGAAGTAGGAAAGGGGACAACTTTCCGCATTATTTTAAAAAGCAGTTTAAGATATGAACCGACCACAGCCTAACGAATACCCCATTTGGGGCGAACCTTACATCAGCAAAGTTGACAGGGAGATTTTCGAAATCCTGAACGAGCAGATCGATACCATCTCCACATTGTTTAGGGCGAACAGCGATAAAGCAGATTATGCTTATGCGGAAGGCAAATGGACCTTGAAAGAAATGTTAGGCCACATTATCGATACCGAGCGGATACTGGTTTATCGAATGACCTGCTTTGCAAGAAATGAAACACAGGCGCTACCCGGATTTGATGAAGATGACTATGTAGTCAATGCCCGGTTTGCCGAACGTGATTTAGAAGATTTAATTGAAGAATTTATCGCACTCCGTAAGGCTAACCTGTTTCTGTTTCGCTCGTTTAACGAAGCAGAACTGAACAGAAAAGGAATCGCATCCGGCAGGGAAATCAATGTAAAATCTATCCTGTATATTATAGCCGGCCACATTATCCACCATGTATTTATATTAAAGGAGCGTTACCATGTGGTTTAAAGAATTTAGCGTTGAGGACTTAAATAATCGGCCTAAAAACCATATCGGGAGCTTGCTGGGCATTGAGTTTACCGAAATTGGCGACGATTTTATCAGCGGAACAATGCCGGTTGACGAGCGAACGCATCAACCAGCGGGTATTTTGCATGGCGGCGCCTCAGTTGTTTTAGCAGAAACGTTGGGTAGCATAGCCTCGTATATGTGTATCGACCCCGACAAATATATGGCTGTTGGCTTAGAAGTAAATGCAAACCATTTGCGCCCGGTAAAAAGCGGCCTCGTAAAAGGCGTGTGCACCATTGTACATCGGGGAGCGAAAACCCATATCTGGGACATTAAAATTTATGATGAACGCGGCAAGATGAATTGCATCAGTCGATTGACGGTTGCTATTATAAACAAACCAAAATAAATCTATATTTTTGCCCATCCCTATTAATAGTCAATCCGTTAACTTTATAATTTAAAGATGAAAAAGCTATTAATTTTATGTGCAATGTTCGCCATTGCATGTAACGCACCAAAAACCGACGAGAACAAGGGCCTCGGCGAAAAAGACACTACATCAAATGCCGTGAAAACCGGGGCCGACCAGGATGAGCACGGTTGCATTGGTTCAGCAGGCTACACCTGGTCGGTGCTAAAGAACGACTGCATTCGGGCTTTCGATGAAATCAAATTGATGCCTGTGGATAACCATGGAACTTATCGTTCTGCCGCATTTTTATTGTTTAACGCAGATCAGAGCCAGGCTGAATTGTTTATGCCCGATAAAAAGGAGAGTTTAATACTCGACCGCACATCGCCCGATAAGAACATCTGGAAAAACGACGACTTCGAAGTTACTGACAACGGTGGCTATGTAATTAAGCAAGGTGGCAATATCATTTACAACGACAAATAAAAGGCTGTTTCATAAATAGAGAGTGGTCTTCCTGGGTTTTAATTTTTTGGCGGAAAAAGCAATACGAGTGACGTCCTTTTTTAGAAGAATGCCCCTAAGAAGGGTCGTCATTTCGAGCGCAGCCGAGAAATCTCTACACAAGGTTCAAAGATTTCTCCTCCAACGGAGCTCCTATGGAGCACTTCGGTTGAAAGGACGATTTTTATGGTATTTACGTAAAACGTCAATGGTAGTTTTAATTTTTTGGCGGAGAAAGCAATATGGCATAACATTAATAATTTGAGAACTGTTTTAGGCATTTGGCTAACTACGCCCGTCACCCTGTCCCGTACGTACGGGATCTGGGTCTTTATAGCATGAAAGATGCTGAAATAAATCCGATAGCTATCCGATCAGCTGGACGACCGTTCGTGTAGAGGCTCACAAAACAGTTAGTTGCAAATGCTCGACGTGACAAGTCGAAATCGGATTTAACGTTTTAGGCCTTCCTGATCTAACCATTTTTTCTCAATCACATAAGAAACGATTAGGCCGAGGCCGCCAAAAATTCCGAGGCAACCGAAGTAAATAGCTACCGATTGTGTTTCTTCGGTATGCGACATGTCGCTGCCGAAAATGCCACGAACGGTAAACAACGCCACCAATAAGCCTAAGCCCAGGCCAACCAAAAGCAGGCCGAATTTTAAGCTTAAAAACGGTTTCGGCGTGGCCTTAAATACCCCGGGATCGATGCCCCGTTCTATCATGGCCATTTTTTCTTTGTTTGATAAATAGCGGATTCCGAAGATCATCGCAAATGCACCTAAAAAAAGTGAGATTGGAACTAATACACCTGGCATAATTTTATGTTTTAATTTTTCTTTTTGAATTACTTATTGTGTGTTATGACAACATGATTTTAAATGAGGTTACAGCCAGTTGAAGAAAATAACGAAAAACCAATAATCAAGCACCAAGTGGAGAAAGCAATAACCAATTTCAATTGTCAAATAGAAGAATGACCAATTGTCGATAACAAAAATAAAACCAGCAGAGTAAAAGAATTAGCGTTTGCATAATTGATCATTGCCTATTGCCCAGTGCATTTTGGTTATTTCTCTAAAAACATTCTACTTTTGCAATATGAATTGGATCATTTTAATTATTGCAGGTCTTTTTGAGGTTGGTTTTACCACGTGTTTAAAACTATCGAACAACTTCACCAATATCAAGTGGAGCGTTGCGTTTTTTATTTGCATAACCCTGAGTTTCGTACTATTGAACAAAGCGGCACAAACATTGCCCATGGGTACCGCCTACGCCGTTTGGACGGGAATTGGCGCAGTGGGAACGGTAATTATAGGGATTGTATATTTTAACGAGCCGGCCACTTTTTGGCGCATCTTTTTTATTTGCACCTTAATCGGATCAATTGCCGGGTTGAAGTTTTTTGCATCCCATTAATTAATCCAAAATTAACTCATTCTCCAATTCACTTACTCATTCTCTAACTCACTCATTCAAAAATCAACAATACGATGGAGATCACAGTTAACGGTTTAACAGATTTGCCCCAAACTGCAGAACAGCTTTTAGCATTTTCGGAAGGCGAAAAAATATTTGTTTTTAACGGTGAAATGGGCGCAGGTAAAACCACTTTTATAAAGGCGTTTTGCAGGGTTTTAGGCATAGAAGATGTCGTATCGAGCCCAACGTATTCTATCGTTAACGAATATCAAGGTTCGGGTGGGTTGGTTTACCATTTCGATTTTTATCGCATAAAGCAAATTCAGGAAGCGTTTGATCTGGGCTACGAAGAGTATTTTTACGGTGGTGCGGTTTGTTTAATTGAATGGCCAGAAAGAGTGGCCGAATTATTGCCAGAACATTTTATAAGGGTCGATATTAAGGTTATCGACGAAAGCACCAGGCGGTTTACTTTCGAGAAGATATAAGAGAGCGGCTAATGAACAGTTGTAAAGCGTAAATCCGACTAGTGTAGCGCAAAGTTAAGCAGTTGGATCTTGTTGCGGTTTAATGGAGCGAATCGTGATAAGAAACGTAAATTGTTATAAATCTGGCAATTAATTAATAGAATTTCCGTACATTGAACAACCTAAAACAAATACATTTTTAAGCAGCATGGCTACAGGAATACGCGAAGGAATGGCCGATATCGCTCGCCAGGGTTTATTGCAAACGCAAACGGCGAGACTAGAAACCAAAAGCAGAAAAAACAGCCTTAACATCGGGATACCGAAAGAGATTTCATTTCAGGAGAACAGAATTGCGCTTACGCCTTTGTCTGTTGCCTTATTGGTTAATAACGGGCACAATGTAATTTTGGAAACCGGCGCAGGAACCGGCGCCAATTTTTCTGACTCAGAATATGCCGAGCAAGGGGCAAAAATTGCTTACGACAAGAAAGAGGTTTTCGATGCTGACATATTGGTAAAGATTGCGCCACCAATGTTGGAAGAGATTGAGTTGATGCATAAAGGGCAAACGCTAATCTCGTCGTTACAAACCGGAACATTAAAGCCCGATTATTTAAAGGCTTTAATGCAAAGAAAAATCAATGCCTTATGTTTCGAAAATCTTCGCGATGAGGGAAATATATTAAGCGTGGTTAGGGCAATGAGCGAAATTGTTGGCTCAACCTCAATTTTAATAGCTGCCGAATACTTAAGTAACGTAACTGGTGGCAAAGGATTAATGCTCGGTGGTTTTACAGGAGTGCCACCAACGGAGATCGTTATTTTGGGCGCCGGAACCGTAGGCGAGTACGCCGCAAGAACAGCTTTGGCGCTTGGTGCCGAAGTAAAGGTTTTTGATAGCTCAATCTACCGCTTGCGAAGACTGCAAAATAACCTGGGCAGCAGGGTTTTTACATCAGTAATGCAGCCGATTGTTTTAAACAAGGCCATTTTAACCTGCGATGTTGTTATCGGGGCCATCCGTGCCAGTCATGGTCGAAGCCCTTGCATAGTGATGGAAGAAACGGTTGCCAAAATGAAGCCACACTCCGTGCTCATTGATGTAAGTATTGATCAGGGTGGATGTTTCGAAACCTCCGAGGTAACAAACCATACCAACCCGATTTTTAGGAAGTACGATGTAATTCATTACTGTGTGCCGAATATCGCTTCGCGGGTTCCAAGAACCGCCTCCTATGCGTTAACAAATATCTTTGCCCCGATTTTATTAGATATTGGCGAGTACGGAGGTTTGGTAAACATGATTTGGAATACACCAGGTATTAGAGAAGCCTTGTATATTTACCAGGGCAATTGCACCAATAAAGACCTGGCCGATATGTTTAACCTGCCTTTTAAAGATTTGGAGCTGTTGGTGGTGGCTAATCAGTAAGAAAATAAGGTTAGGTCGAAAGGTTTTTGCAAACCATTGTTGGAAAAGTTACGTTGACGTTTCAAAAGTACATCTGTCAGGCTGAGCGGAGTCGAAGCCAATTTAACAGCCCTTCGACTCCGCTCAGGGTGACAATCGATAAAACAGTTTATGCGTGACACAACAGTAGAAATATTAAAGCATTAAAAATGGCACAAATTATTTCAATAGAATATCCTGATTATCAGGCAGATTCGATAAGTTCATCTGTTCTGTCAGGCTGAGCGGAGTCGAAGCCTAATTTAACAGCCCTTCGACTACGCTCAGGGTGACAACTAAATGATGGTTTATGTTTGACACAACACTAGGATGTTGAAGCTTTAAAAATGGCACAAAATATTCAATAGGATGTCCTGATTATCTGGCAGATTCGATAGGTTCATCTGTTCTGTCAGGCTGAGCGTAGTCGAAGTCCAATTTAACAACCTCTTCGACTACGCTCAGGGTGACAACTAAATGAAAAATTATGTTTGACAACACTAGGATATTAAAAATGGCATAAAATATTTCAATAGAATATCCTGATATCAGGCAGATTCGATAAGTTCATCTGTTATGTCAGGCTGAGCGTAGTCGAAGTCCAATTTAACAACCCCTTCGACTACGCTCAGGGTGACAACTAAATGAAAAATTATGTTTGACACAACACTAGGATATTAAAAATGGCATAAAATATTTCAATAGAATATCCTGATTATCTGGCAGATTCGATAAGTTCATCTGTTCTGTCAGGCTGAGCGGAGTCGAAGCCTAATTTAACAGCCCTTCGACTCCGCTCAGGGTGACAACCGGTACGATAATTTATAGGTGCACGAAACTAAAAATTATCTTCTTAGCAACAGCTCCTTAACCCTTCACTATGAAAATTAACTTCATCCTGTTTTTTTTATTTCTTTCATCCGTTGCTACAGCCCAAACCAGCCCGGCAAAAAAGCTCCTTGTAATTAGTTCGTACAGCCAATACCAGGGCGCCGTGAAAGCAAATCCGAATAATGAATTGGTCGAAATAAAGAAAGCCATCCCCAACATTAAGCTGGATATTCGTTACGCCACAAAAAACAATTTTATGAAACAGGTAATGTACGGGCAGGCCAGAGCCTTCGCTCGCAAACCTGTGGTAGAAGCGCTAAAGAAAGTGCAAAAGGAGCTAAATAAGAAAGGGTATGGATTGAAGATTTTCGATGGTTATCGTCCTTATGCCATTACAGTTGCTTTTTATCAGAAAGCAAGCGATAAAAATTTTGTAGCTAACCCCGCAAAAGGCTCAAAGCACAATCGCGGTTGTGCGGTAGATTTAACGCTTGTGAATTTAAAAACAGGCAAAGAGGTTGCGATGGCAACAGCATACGACAGTTTCTCGGCTGCTGCTGCGGCAAATTACGAGCCCGTTACTGCCGACGTAAGAAAGAACCGCGAATTTTTAATTGCCACGATGAAAAAGTACAAAATGAACGTGCTGGATAACGAATGGTGGCATTACGATTTTGCAGGCTGGCAGAATTACAACTTAATGGATATTCCTTTTGAAAAACTTTAATATAGTTCAATGGTTCATTAGGTTGGTAGCTTAAAGAAACTAGAACTCCAAAGCGACTTTCCTTTATTTTTTGTTCGATAATTCGTTATTGTTTCTTTTAAACATTTTGTTATGCCCTTTCCTCCAAGCTCCCCACTCTTAACTCAAAACTATAAATGATGCGGCCTTCCATATTGATCCATCTTTACCCGGGCTTTGTCATCTTTAACCGATAGATGGAAAATGTAATCATAATCATCATCCGTTAACATTTCCTTGGGTCTTTTTCCACCAAAAGCCTCTATCAGCTCCAAAACAGTATTTGAATGACCTGCAACAATAACCGTTTTCCCTTCGTAGTTTTTCTTTATAGAATCAATTAACGATTTGGCATCCTTATAATCGATAACCTTTTGAATAACTAACGAATCTAAGGTTTGGTGCGTTCTTTTGTACGACGTACTAAATGCAACATCAAACTTAACCTTCTTTAAATATCGGGCCAGGTCGCCCGCTCTGATTCTTCCTTCTTCAGAAAGATTTGGATCATTATCCTGCGGGTTCGATTTATCCTTTTCAGCATGTCGCACTATCCAAACCTGCGTGGCCTGGGCAAAAACCGCTGTCGAAAATAGAAAGCTTAAAGAAAGAAATAGGGCTAATTTTTTCATGTTTTTTTAGGTTTAAGATGCTTGTATAACGGTTAAAACGATGGGTGAAGTATTAGCTCAGCGCAGCAATTAGCCGATCGATATTGTCACGCGTGTGCCAACTGCTCAAAATGATCCGGTTAATTGGGTCGCTCTCCTTGTTGGGGTAGGGGAAAGACGAGATTAGTATTTGCTGCTTCAAAAGTGCCTGGTCAATCTTTGCATCATCAATTAAAAAAGCGGGGAAGCCATTTGCAAATTTCCACTGTTCTCCCAAAGCGCTGCACAGTTGCAAAATATTTTCCTGCAATTTTTCGAGCGCCTGTTCATAAATTTGCGCTGCACTGATAAAGGCGTACAAGCCGGCCGCTGCCGGGGGAGAGGCACCCACAAAAACGTTCGTTTCCTTAAGCCGATCGATAATCAATTTAGGGCCCAAAACAATCCCTGCATCTACACCGAGTGCCTTGGCCATCGATGCGACCACTACTACATTCACGTTTTTTTTCCTGGGTACTTTGGCCATTGCGCCTAAGCCATTATTGTTTATTCCAATTCCGTGCGAATCATCAATAATCAGCGTAATATTTTTGTCTGCGTTGATCAGCTCAACGAAACCGAAATCGAAAATCTCGGGGAAAAGGTTGTTCATCGAATTGCTGATGAGCACCCAGTTTTCTTCGTTTGATGAATTAATCAACGCGACGGTTTCATTCGTCCACTCGGTAAACGAGCGGGCCGTAACAGTTGGTGGTTCATCGAGCCACAACGCGGGATGCGTGCCCGGCGCATAAACCACATTTCCCGATGCAGATAATACTTTAACAGTTATTTGTGCAGCCAGGTAACCGCTGGATGTAATCAAGGCATCTTCCGCACCAAACCTTGTTGCGGCCTCAGCTTCTGCCTCATTATAAATGCCCAGCTGAACGTTGTTGTTTCGGCTGGTGCCGTTATTGAGGCCAAACTTCTTGATGCCGTTTACGTACAGCTCAACAAAAGCGGCATTTTGCGGAATGCCCAAATAAGCCGTTCCGCCAAAATATAAAAAGGTTTTGCCATCGAGATCGATCTTGTTCGAAAACGGCTGGCCAATCGATTTAAGGTCGGTGTTATTCACTATAACCTAAAAATTATTGTGAATATAAGTCATAATCCGAACCATTTCTGCCCTTACCTCTGATGTTGGATTGATGAAACCGTTATTCATAAAAGAAAAGATGTAAGTTTTACCTTTTTTGGTTAAAACAAAACCGCTTTGGTTATGCACACCACCTAACGACCCTGTTTTGCCATACACAAATGGTGTTTCGGTTTTGGGATAAGCGTTTCTAAGCGTGCCGGTTTTTCCGCCAGCCGGCATCATATCAAACAGCTTTTCGCGATTGTTTACCAAATGGTAAATGGAATCCAGAAGATAAATGTTATCCCTCGGCGTAAATAAATTCTGGCGAGACAAACCAGAACCATCGACCCATTTCACCTTATCGGGCAGAAAAGAAAGATAGGTTTTCGTAATGTGCTGGATGGCCTTAGCTGTACTCAACGTGTCGCCCAGTTGATTTGAACACACTAAAAGTAAATGCTCGGCAATAAAATTGTCGCTTGGTAACATCATATGCTTCAACACCGAATCGCGTTTTGCACCCGGAAGCGTTTTGGCATCGCTCGGAATCTTCATTTTTACAACGCCAACAGTTTTATGCAAGGTGTCAGAAAGTACTTCAACAGTAGTTTGCGTGCTGGTTTTATAAGGATTTTGTTGGTTATATCCCGGCTTTACATCAACATTCGGATATTTGAAATCGTTGGTTAAAAATGCTCTTGTTACCTGAAAATTACCCTTGGTTTTTGTAGAATCTACTTCAAAGCAAGGTGCAAAAACCTTGGGTTGAATATTGATCCGCCGGGGCGACAAATATGTGGACGTAACCATATTATCCATAATCGGCATTTCGGTAATCTCCGGTTGATAGTAATAATCGTAGTCATCCCAGGCCCAACCATCGCCGAAAAATGTTCCCTGATATCTGCCCGGTGCAAAAAAGAGCTTCTTGGTCGAACCCTGCAAAAAATTATAGGCTGATTTATCTTTAACGGCAAACTGCAAAAAAGCCGGATCGCCGGTTCCCCAAAAAATTAACGAATCTCCACGTTCAACATATCGCAACGCCGGCATCTGTTCGGGCAGCATTTGTAAACTGGCGAAAAAGGTGTAAAGCTTGGTGTTCGATGCAGGGGTAAAATACTTCTCGGCATCTTTTTGAAAAATCATCTTTTTTTCGTCCATGTTGTACAAGGCAAAACCCACCTGGTACTGCTTAATCACTTCCGAATTTTTAAACTCTTTTGCCACCTTTTTGGCAATCATTTTGTCGGTTGAGCAGCCCGAAATGAGAACGGTAAGGCAGGTAAAACATAGAAATAACAGGGCGTAACTTTTAAATCGGAACATGGTCTATAATTAGGTAATAATTATCAACTAAATTATTAAATTTAATTCAATGTTAACCAAGTATAAGCCTCTTGTAATAATCTGTTTACGCAACGCGATAATTTGCTGGGGGCTTTCATTTTGTTTTTTTAATGTGGTTGCGCAAGAGTTTACCTTTTCGGGCAACCGGCAAAAGCAGAGTTTAAAGTTCAGAAGTATTAAAAACCTGATCGTAATCCCGGTTTTTATCAACGGAAAGGGGCCTTTTGATTTCGTTTTAGACACAGGCGTGGGCCCCATGATCATTACAGAGCCCACCGTTATCGATTCGTTAGATTTTAGTATGCTGCGAAAAATAAAAATTTCGGGCCTTGGCGTAGAAACCATCGATGCCTATGTATCGCAAAACATAAGTGCACAAATTGGCCAGGCAAAAATTAACAATATTCCAACGGCCATATTAAAGGAAGACCTTTTTAACCTCTCGGGCCATTTGGGCATTAAAATTTATGGGATAATCGGCTACAGCTTTTTTAATAGTTTTATAGTTGATGTGAGGTACGCCGAAAACAGGATAATTTTTGCCGATCCGCTTAAAAAGATCAAGTATCGCGGCACCAGAATTCCAATCGAGATTGAGCACCTTAAACCCTATGTTTACGCTGATGTCGAAGCACCGGGCGGAAAGAAAGTTCGATCGCGATTTTTAATGGATACCGGGGCAAGCCACGCCTTATCGATGGAAATGTTAAACGGCGGGGCATTTCCGCAACCCGTTAAAAAAATTCCTGCAAACTTGGGCATGAGCTTAAGCGGGCAGATTAAGGGCTTTTTGGGGCGGATAAATAAAATAAGTTTCGATGGTTATACCTTTAAAGATGTTGTAGCCGGTTTCCCCGATTTTGAAACCATCGCCCATAAAATTGATTTGAGCGATCGCAATGGAAACCTTGGCGCAGAGCTGCTTAGAAAGTTCGATGTGCAGTTCAATTATCAGGAGAGTTTTATCTACGTTAAGCCGAATATAAATTATAAGGCCCCGTTTGAGCACGATATGACGGGCATGACCATTTATCTCGATCAATCGGAGTACAAGCATGTAATTATAGGCGAAATAGACGAGAATTCTCCTGCTGAAAAGGCGGGTTTATGCCCTTACGATGAAATTATCGGCGTTAATTTTAAGCCGGTAAATTTTTACTCTTTCAACGATCTGTCTGAACTTTTCAGGGCCAAAGCCGGGCGCGCAATCATTTTTGAAATTTATCGCGATAAAAAAACCTTTTTCAAGATTGTGAAATTAGAAAAACGCATTTAACTTGCAGTAACTTTGCAGATACAAGAAAGCAATAGCGGTAACAAATTTCTAATTTAACGCACTAATAACAAGCAAACAAACTTTTTTATTCATGAAGAAAAACTTTAAGGTACTTGCATTAGCAGGTATTGTAGCATGTGGCATGGCAGGCTCTGGCTCGGCGCTTGCCCAAAAGAAATCAAAAACAAAGAAAGGGGAAACCACTCCGGCAGCTGCACCTGCGGCACCAAAAAAAGAAGGAATTAAGCCTTACAGCGAAGTAATTACCTCAAAAGCCAGAACAACCAACGGCTTGTTTAAAACCCACAAGGTAGATGATAAGTGGTATTTCGAAATCCCCGATTCATTAATCAACCGCGAAATGTTAGCGGTAACCCGTTTATCTAAAGTACCTGTAGGCGTAAAGGTGGGCAACCAGCAATATGGAGGCGAACAAATAAACGAACAGGTATGGAAATGGGAGCGCAGAGGCAAGCAGGTTTACGTTCGCGTACCGAGCTATGCCACAAAGGCCGACCCGAATAGCGATATGTTCGAATCGGTTCAAAATTCCAACCTTTCGCAAATACTGGCAAGTTTCGAAATTAAGGCTTACAACAAAGATACAAGCGGCGTAGTGATCGATGTTACCGATTTTTATAATGGCGATGTCATTGCAATCGGCGCTACAGATCAGTTGCGCAAGGCTTATAAAGTTACAGCTTACGATATGGCACGCTCTTACATCGATACCGTTAAAACGTTCCCCGTTAATATTGAGGTAAGAACTACAAAAACCTACCGAGCGGCAGAATCTCCTACCGATAATAGCAACGGCGCAGTAACCTTCGAGTTTAATACGTCAATGCTCCTGCTTCCAAAAATCCCTGTAAAAGCCCGGATTATGGATAAAAGAGTGGGTTTCTTCGGTCAATCGCAAATTGATTATGGCTCGGGCGCACAAAAAGCAGAGCGCACGGCTTACATACACCGCTGGAATTTGGTGCCAAAAGATACCAACGCTTATAAACGCGGAGAACTGGTTGAACCTATAAAACCGATCGTTATTTACATCGATCCGGCAACACCGAACAAGTGGGTGCCTTATTTAATTCAGGGCATTAACGATTGGCAGGTTGCTTTCGAAGCCGCAGGGTTTAAAAATGCAATCATCGGAAAAAAAGCGCCGACACCGCAAGAAGACCCCGAGTTTAGTGTAGAAGATTCGAGATATTCAGTTGTACGGTACTTTGCATCGGATATTGCCAATGCTTACGGGCCACACATTAGCGACCCACGCACGGGGCAAATTTTGGAAACACATATTGGCTGGTACCACAACGTAATGAACCTTTTGCGTAACTGGTACTTTGTGCAAACTGCAGCAATTAATCCATCAATACGCAAGGCTAAATTTAGCGATGCGCAAATGGGCGAACTGATTCGTTTTGTTTCCTCTCATGAAATTGGCCATACCCTGGGCTTGCCACACAACTTTGGTTCGAGCTATGCCTATCCTGTAGATTCGCTGCGTTCGAAAACCTTTACCGATGCGCATGGAACTGCTCCATCTATTATGGATTATGCCCGGTTCAACTACATTGCTCAACCGGGAGACGGCGTAACGAAATTGCATCCTCAAATTGGAGAATATGATAAATGGGCCGTTAAATGGGGATACTCATGGCTTCCCGGAGGAAAAACAGCCGAGCAGGAAAAGGAAATCTTAGACCAATGGACGCTTAAAAATGCCGGAAATCCACTTTATTTCTATGGTAGGCAAGGAACCATGCTCGATCCGCGTTTGCAGAACGAAGATTTGGGCGATAATGCCATGAAGGCGAGCGGATATGGTATTGCCAACCTCAAACGCATACTTCCCAACATCGAAAAATGGACCTACGAAAAAGGTGAAGATTATAGCAACTTAAAAGAAATTTACGGCGAAATTGTTGGCCAATTTAACCGCTACATGGGCCATGTTACTACGAACGTTGGCGGATTAAGCGAAAATTTTAAAACATACGAGCAATCTGGTCCCGTTTATGCCTACTTGCCACAAGCGAAGCAAAAGGAAGCCATTGGTTTTTTAAACCAGCAATTGTTTACTACGCCACTTTGGCTAATTAACAACGAGCAGTTGAGCAAATTCGATAATGGCGTTTTGTTAAGTCGAATTAAAGGCGTACAAACCAATACCCTGGGTAACCTTTTATCGGCGCCGCGTTTGGCTCGTTTGTTAGATAACGAAACCAAAAACGGAACTGCGAAAGCCTACACCTTGCCCGAAATGTTTACCGATTTAAGATCGTCGGTTTTTGTAGCAGCGAGACCAGACGCTTTCAAGCGGAACCTACAACGTGCCTACGTCGATCGCCTGTCGGATTTAATGACCAAAGAAAGTGAACTTCCAGCTGGCTTTCCGGTAGAAAGCGCCGCAAGTTATGGCTTAACCCCAATTAATGTTGGCTTATCTGATATCAGGCCGTTGGTTAGGGTAGAGTTAAAGAAATTGTTGGCCATAACAAAAGCCAGAGCAGCAACCGGCGATGAAGTTTCAAAAGCGCATTACGATGATTTAAACATCAGAATTAAGGACATTTTAGATCCTAAGAAATAGCCTGAATGCTTTAAAGAAAAATGGTTCGTGGAAACACGAACCATTTTTTTTTTGCAATGTATGGAGACTCTTTCCACCTACCACTAATAACCCCGTCATATCGACAACCGATTTTTCATCGGTTGAGATATCCCCAGCCCATTAGCACAGACGTAAGGACAGCAGTGCTGAGCAGGAAGATTTCAATGCTGTCATCCTGGGGGTAATTATTAGAATAAAGTCGATATGAGTGACATTTTTTAAGCGGTCGTCCTTGCCCCAAAGGGGCTACTTTGTAGCGAGGCAGGAAGCAATCTATTCTGCAATAAAATCTCTAATGAGATTGCTTCAATCGATGAAAGATCGATTTCGCAATGACGAAAACGTCAATGGTAGTATAACGCAGGTCCCGATAGTTCCTATCGTGTGGACACATTTTTGAAACATCGTTTTACGAGCTGAAAACATCAAAATGACAACACATTTTATGGCGTTTTCTAAGAACGGTCGTCATCCTCAGCTTGACTGGGGATCCTAATGCGCAAAAAATTGGGCGTCGAGTATTAAGATTCCCGCCTGCGCGGGAAAGACGGCAAGAATATATAAACATTATTCGTATTGATTTTATGCCATAAATTAAAACTCAGGATCAAAATTCGTGCTGTCATTGGTAGATTAAACTTCAAAGAAATGACGGACAATCGTGTGGTGAACTTTGTATAAATGTTGATGGATTCAGGCAAACATTATCGCGTTTGCTAATTTTAAACAAAAAACTCATCCCATGTTCAAGAAATCCTTTTTTGCGGTAGTTTTTGCTGTTGCGTTTTTCAATGCTCATGCACAAAACACCGATTCGTTAACGGTTGCAAAAACAAAATGGCAAAAAACAAAAGTTGCCAGGCAAGTCACATTATATCGTCATCATTTCGATCAAAATAACCTGTTTGCTGCAAACGAAAACATCTCATTTGTTGAAGTAAAAAACCGTGGAAGGAAAGCTGTTTTCGCCATCGGCGCCGAAGAAAAGGAATTGATAAGCACCAGCGATTTTGGTCTGCGTGCTAACGCCATTGCTGCAATAAACGGCAATTTTTTCGATGTAAAAAACGGTGGATCGGTAGATTTTGTAAAGGTAAACGGAGCGGTGATTAACACCAACCGTTTGGAGAAAAACGGAGGTCGGGCAAGGCATCAGGAAGCGGCTGTAGTGATCGAAAATGGGAAGATTGCTATAAAAAAATGGGATGGCGCTGCCGACTGGGAAACCGCCTTGCCTGAGAAAGAGGTGTTATTAAACGGGCCCTTATTAACATTTAATGGCGCAGACGAAAAACTCGATACCGGCGCCTTTAACCGCTTACGCCACCCACGCACCTGTTTAGGCATTAAACCAAACGGCCGAGTTATTTTGTTAACAGTTGATGGAAGAAATGCAAATTCGGCCGGAATGAGTCTCTTCGAGCTTACTAAATTAATGCGTTGGTTGGGTTGTACAAGTGCCATCAATTTTGATGGCGGAGGATCTACAACGTTATGGGTAAACGGCATGCCCGATAATGGTGTAGTGAACTACCCAACAGATAACAAAAAATGGGATCACGCAGGTCAGCGCAAGGTGGCGAATGTGGTTTTAGTAAAGAAAAGGTAAAGCAGATCTAGCTCATTGTGCTTGTAATTTGCTTATTTTAGCACCATATTTTGTTGAAATGATAAAAAATGCAATCTATTTCCTCATTCTTGTGCTCTTGCTTTCTGCCTGTAAATCGAAAAACAAAAATAGAGACCCGGAGTTACGCGAATTCACTTTCGAACCAGTAAAAGGGATACGTTTTACCGAGGTTAAAAGGCGTTTTAGTAATGGCTACTCATTTAACAAGCAAGGTTTTATGCAAAAACCATCGTGGATAATTGAAGTTGCTGCCGAAGATACCATGTTGGCCTGGAGTCCTCAGAAGCATAAAATGCAAAAGTTTTACCTGCAATACGACCATGGAAATGTGTACAACTTTGCGGCTGAGTTCTTTAAGGTAAAGCACATTAGTAAAGACAGTATGGTTTTTCAACGGGTTCAGGTAGATGGTAAAGTGATTGCCAGTGATATCCGGTCGGATGTAAACATGACTTTTTATGCCAACGATTACATTAAACGGATTAACGCAAAAGCCGAAGATTTACAGAGGCCAACCAGGGCCGATACCGCCTTTATTGAGCGGCGGTGCGCTGAGGTTAACAAGAATGTCGACAGCGCTTTTGCGGCTACAGACCCTGTTGAGTTTATACCTAAAAGCAAAAATGATAAGGCCGAAAAAGTGAGCACGGTTGATAGGACAAACAACAGAACCGAAGCTTACGATTATATGTTTCCGCAATACATTATCAGAATTGGCAATGCCTATAAAGACTTTGCCTATCAGGTAGCGGCGGTGGTCGATTTTCAAGGCCGAATACACGTAAAAGCGGTTTATAACGTGCTGCCCGAAGATGCTGAAGGAAAGAAGAAAGTGGCGCAGGGAATAGCCGATATTTACATGAATAGCCGGTTTGATGTTGCCCCCGGAACAACGCTGGGAATTCCTCATAATAGCGAAATTACGCTGACTATGATTGGGAAGGCAAATAAAAACCCTTAATAATCTGGTGTTTACAAAATTTTAACGTTAAAATAATGTTAAAATTTATTTTGATTTTAAATATTAAAACTTATCTTGCACACTTAATTTTAATATTTAATACAATGCAAGAAGGCACAGTAAAATTCTTCAATGTAACTAAAGGTTTTGGCTTCATCATCCCTGCAAATGGCGATAGCGAAATTTTTGTTCATTCAACAGGTCTTATCGACGAAATCCGTGAAAACGACAAAGTACAGTACGAAGTTGCTAACGGTAAAAAAGGCTTAAACGCTGTTAATGTGAAAGTAATTTAATTAACTATCATATTTACAAGGAAGCCCCGAAAATATCGGGGCTTTTTTGGTTTTATATCTTTTTGTAAGGGATTTGGTCGTTCGTTACGCAAAATTTGCAACATATGCTGGGCTAGATTTGCAATCTCGACCGATCTAATACTGGATTTCAAATCCAGCGCTAATAAAGTTGGATTACAAATCCCAACTAGCTGCGAATTATTTGTGCATTGCTTTTTTCCTTAATAAATAATCCAAAAATACCAACCCGATAATCAAATCAACAAACAGAAACGTATATACAACCGTTGAAGTTAAATACTTACTGATGTCGACGCCAAATTTCAGGTTCCAGTTGAGGGCAGATATATCAATGCCCGAACTGTAAACCGCATAACCGAAAACCGCAAGTAGTGCGCCTATAAAAAAGGCTGCTATGCCATAAACAATTCGTGTATTTACCGTGGTTTTCAATGCTACCGGAGCCACTTCTGCCGCTACCCGCTCCATTACGTTTCTCGCAAACGACATCGACGGTTCATCGAGCTCCATCTCGCCAAAAGTAAGGTTTAGCGCCAGTAATTCTTCATATTGAAGCCTGATCGCGTTATCTGAATCAATTTTTTCTTCGATCGATCTGGCTTGTGCAGCGCTTAAATTGCCATCTATATAATCCCAAAGTTGTTCTTCTATCGTATTCATAGTAACTCCTTTACTTCATCTTTTAACAAAAATTGTAATTTCTCTTTAAGCCTTTGTCGGGCCCGGTGCAATTTTACCTTCACCGTGTTTGCCTCCATGTTCAGTGCGGCACCAATTTCCTCCAAACTTTGTTCGCCCTGGTAAAAGAGGGTTATAATTGTAGCGTCGTCTGGCATAAGCAAGTTAATGGCCTGCGCTAAAAACTTATTACGGTTGTGCTTTTCGTAACCATTCGCATTAAAGGCTGAGGTATGGTTTTCGAGCTGAACAAAAGTATCTTCATCATTCAAAGAAGCGGTATTTAAACGTTTTTTACGCAAAAAAGTCATTGCGGTGGTGTAGGTAATGGTGTAGAGCCATGTGCTAAATTTCGATGTTTGCTTAAACGTACCCAATGCTTTATACGCTTTAACAAAACAGTCTTGCGCAATCTCTTCGGCATCTTCTCTGTTTTTCGAAAACCTGAGCGCAAGGGTAAACACAAACCGCTGATGGCGCTTAACCAGCAAAGCATATTGAGCAGGGTTTCCGTTCAATACATCTTGGATCAGCGCTAAATCTTCAATTCCTTGCTCCATGTTTAGCTGTAAGACTACATTAAAGCGGGCGAGGTTACAGGGTAGATTTAATTATTTTGAGGGTCAACAATGATGTTCAAAAGAATGTATTCATCCGATGAATAATCGGCGCTTTGCAAATATTCATCGGATGAATAATGTGGTTATAAAAAATCCTGAATCAAGTTCAGGAACACGATCGTAATATTCATCCCATGAATAATTGGCGCTTTGCAAATTTTCATCGGATGAATAACGTGGTTATAAAAAATCCTGAATCAAGTTCAGGAAGACGATCGTTTATAATTCATCCGATGAATAATCGGCGCTTTGCAAATCTTCATCGGATGAATAGTGGTTAAAATCGTTACCTTGGCGAATAAGTAACCACCGGAATAATCATCTCTTCCAGCGAAATACCGCCATGTTGAAAGGTTTCGTTATAATAATTTACAAACTGATTGTAGTTATTCGGGTAAACAAAGTAACTATCTTCGCGGGCAAAAATGTAGCTGCTACTAATGTTTATTTTGGGCAGCATGGCATCATGTGGGTTCTTGATCAGGAAAACGTCTTTTGCATTAAAATTAAGGTTTCTTCCCTGTTTGTACCTCAAATTGGTATTGGTAGCTCTATCGCCGATTACCTTTACCGGCTTTTTAACTCTGATCGTTCCGTGGTCGGTGGTGATGATTACTTTAACCTGTTTCTGCGAAATCTTCTTCAACAAATCCCAAAGTGGTGAGTGCTCAAACCACGATAACGTTAACGAACGATAAGCGGCATCATCATTAGCGAGTTCACGAATCATCTGCATATCCGTTCGGGCATGGCTTAACATATCAACAAAGTTGAATACAATGGCATTAAAATCGTTTTGCAACAAAGTGTGGGTCTGATCGACCAAGTCCTTGCCCTGCTCAAAAGTCAAAATCTTATTGTAACTAAACTTACAATCTTTTCTTAAGCTGCGTTTAATATTATCGGCCAGAAAAGCCTCCTCGTGCATGTTTTTTCCGCCCTCATCATCGTCGTTCTGCCAAAGCTGCGGAAACCTTTTTTCCATATCCAAAGGCATTAACCCCGAAAATATGGAGTTACGGGCATATTGGGTGGCTGTTGGAAGAATACTGGTGTACATATCTTCCTCGTCGATTCTGAAAAACTCCGAAATCAAAGGATTGATGATTTTCCATTGATCGTAGCGAAGGTTATCAATCAAGATAAAGAACACCGGCGTGGTATCGTTAATATAAGGAAACGCTTTTTTCTTCAGCAGTTCATTTGATAACAAGGGCGCTGTTTCCTTATTTTTGATCCAATCCAGGTAATTTTCTTCTATAAATTTTGAGAATTGCGTATTCGCTTCTTGCTTTTGCATGGTTAAAATCTCATGCATTTGAGGGTCGTCTAATTTTTCGAGCTCCAACTCCCAAAAAACGATCTTTTTGTAAACATCGATCCATTCCTCATAATTTAGCCGATCACTTAAAGTCATGCCCAACCGGCGGAAATCCTGTTGGTAAGCCATCGAAGTTTTCTCGCTCACCAAACGCTTATTGTCTATCAGTTTTTTAATCGTTAGCAGCACCTGTTTGGGGTTTACCGGCTTAATCAGGTAATCATCAATCTTGCTACCAATGGCATCTTCCATCAGGTTTTCTTCCTCACTTTTCGTAATCAGCACCACCGGAACATCGGGGTTAAGGTTTTTAATCGCAGAGAGCGTTTCAATGCCACTCATTCCCGGCATATTTTCATCCAGAAAAACCAGGTCGAAATGGGCTTTTCCAAACGCTTCCAACGCATCGTTACCGTTGGTAAACGTGGTTACCGCGTAACCTTTATCATTTAGTAAAAGTATATGAGGTTTTAACAGGTCGATTTCATCATCGGCCCATAATATTTTAGTTTCTTGCATGTTTTTGTAAAAAATAGGTATGTAGTGCCTTTTATTTTGGCGGGTAAATCAAAGTATAAATAAAAATAGCAATTTTTGTACCGTATCTATCTATTTAACTATTTTTAACTATTGAACAAGAAGAAAATAATCAATGATCCCGTTTACGGTTTCATCAGCATACCTTCGGCGTTAATCTACGATGTAATTTCTCATCCGTATTTTCAGCGATTGCGGTACATTAAGCAGCTTGGGATGACGCATTTGGTCTATCCCGGCGCTTTGCACACCCGTTTTCACCATGCCCTGGGCGCCATGCATTTAATGGGCCTGGCCATAGAGATACTGAGAAGCAAGGGCACCAGTATTACAAAAGGTGAAGAGGAAGCGGCAATACTGGCTATTTTACTGCACGATATTGGGCACGGGCCATTTTCGCATGCCTTAGAACATTCGCTCGTAACGGGCATCATGCACGAGGATATTTCGATGAAGTTGATGCAGGAACTTAATGCGCATTTCGACGGACAGCTTACTCATGCCATAGAGATTTTCAACGGAACCTATCCGAAACGGTTTTTGCATCAACTCATTTCCGGTCAGTTGGATTTAGATAGGATGGATTACTTGAATCGCGACAGCTTTTTTACGGGGGTAAGCGAGGGCGTAATCAGTTTCGACCGGATTATCAAGATGTTTAACGTTTTTGATGACGACCTTGTTATTGAGGAGAAGGGGATTTACTCGATAGAAAAGTTTTTAATTGCCCGCAGGCTGATGTATTGGCAGGTTTATTTGCATAAAACCGTAATTGCGGGCGAAATGATATTGGTGAAACTGCTCGAAAGGGCCAAGGAGTTATCGGCAGCGGGCGAAAATTTATTTGCGCCGCCATCGCTGAATTATTTCCTCAAAAACGATATCAATGAAGAGGATTTCTTTCTTCAACAAGCGCACCTTACCCATTTTACCAACCTCGATGATCAGGATATTTACACCGCGGTAAAAGTTTGGGCAAGCCATTCTGATAAGATCTTATCTACGTTATGCCAAATGCTGACATCGAGAAACCTCTACAAAGTGGAGATGAGTAACGAAATGGCACCAGCCGATCGGGTCGAATTTTTGCAGGACGCAGCAGTGAACTTATTGGGCATAAAACCAGCAAATGTGCATTATTTTGTGTTTACAAGTGCCATTCAAAACCGGGCCTACAATGCAGGTGTGGGGAACATTAAGATTTTGATGAAAAATAACGATATTGTCGATATTGCAAAAGCATCAGATTTATCCAACTTAGAGTCTTTACAAAAAACTGTTGAGAAGTATATCCTCTGTTATCCGAGGGGTATTTAAGTGGTTTTAACAAAATATTTGACTTTTACTGCCGTTTTAAGTCTTACTATTGTGTAATATACATCATTTAACCTGAACAGGTTTTTTTGTTCATATCAATTTAACATATACCTTTGTACAATGCAATTTACTGCAAAGCAGATAAGCGAGTTTTTAGACGGTTCCATTGATGGCAACCCAGATGTAGCCGTATCAGAACTTTCTAAAATAGAAGATGGTAAGGAGGGCTCGCTTTCTTTTCTTTCTAACCCTAAATACGAAAACTTTTTATATTCAACCCGGGCATCGGTTGTTATTGTTTCGAGGAGCTTTGCGCCAACACAGCCATATACAAGCACATTAATTCGGGTAGATAATCCGTACAGTTCATTTACCATACTTTTAGATAAATATAACGAGGCAATAAATGCGCAGGCCGCCCAATCGGGGGTAGATAAGCTTGCTTTTGTACATCCAACTGCGAAGATTGGCAAAAATGTTTTTATCGATGCTTTCTCGTACATCGCCGAAAACGTGGTTATTGGCGATGGTTGCAAAATTAATTCGCAAACTTTTATTGGTGCTAATTCCAAAATCGGCGATAACTGCACTTTTTTTCCGGGCGTTAAAATCTATCACAATTCAGTTATCGGCAACAAGGTAACCATACATGCAAATACCGTAATTGGAAGTGATGGATTTGGTTTTGCGCCGCAAAAAGATGGTACTTATAATAAAATTCCGCAGATCGGAAATGTGATTATCGAGGATGACGTTGAAATTGGAGCCAATACCACTGTAGATAGGGCAACAATGGGCTCAACGATTGTTAGAAAAGGAGCGAAAATCGATAACCTCATTCAAATTGCCCACAATGTGGAAATTGGCGAGAACACAGTTCTTGCCGCTCAGTCGGGCATTTCAGGAAGTACTAAAGTGGGCGCAAATAGTGTGGTTGGCGGTCAGGTTGGTATAGCCGGTCATTTAACCCTCGCAAAAGGAACCCAAATTGGCGCTCAGGCCGGAATAAACTTCAACATTACCGAAGAAAACAAGCAATGGCACGGTAGCCCCGCACAACCGTTGCGCAACTGGATGCGTGCCTCAGTCATTTTTAAACATCTGCCTGATGTAGAAAAGAGAATTAACCTTTTAGAACAAGAATTGAAAAAGCTTACAGCTGAACTGGAAAAGAACACAATACACAATGAACGTTAGACAAAGAACGATTAAAAAAGAGATATCTGCATCGGGTGTTGGTTTACACACAGGTGCTAATGTTACCTTAACTTTTTGCCCTGCACCAGAAAATCACGGGTTTAAATTCCAACGCATCGACTTGGAAGGCAACCCGATTATCGACGCTGATGCAGATAACGTAACCGACACCTCCCGCGGTACAACCATTACCCAAAATGGTGCCAGTGTGAGCACTGTTGAGCATGTAATGGCATCGTTGGTAGGTATGGATCTTGATAACGTGCTTATAAAGCTTGACGGGCCTGAAACGCCTATTATGGATGGAAGCTCCATTCAATTTATTGATTTATTGGAAGAAGCAGGAACTATTGAGCAAAATGCCGATCGTGAATACTTTACCATTCCCCATAATATTACTTATACAGAGGCCGACAGAAAGGTGGAGATTGTGGCGATGCCATTGGATGACTATCGCTTCACTTGTATGATCGATTATAACTCTCCGGTTTTGGGGAGCCAGCATGCTGGCATAAACACCATTGCTGAGTTTAAAAAGGAAATTGCTTCTTGCCGTACATTCTGCTTTTTGCACGAGCTCGAGTATCAGCTATCGCACAACCTAATTAAAGGTGGCGATTTAAATAATGCCATTGTAATTGTAGATAAAGAGGTTACCAAAGATGAATTAGGTCATTTGGCCAAACTTTTCAACCGTAAAGATATAGATGTAGCGCCGCAAGGCATATTGAACAATATGGAGCTACGTTACCAAAATGAGCCTGCACGACACAAATTGCTTGATATGATTGGCGATTTGGCGTTGGTAGGTATGCATTTAAAAGGCCACATTATGGCAGCAAGACCGGGCCACGCAGCTAATGTAGCCTTTGCCAAAAAAATTAAGGCCGCCATTAAAAAAGAGAAAAACAAGAAAATACAAAAAGTGTACGATCCGAGCGCTAAGCCATTATACGATGTTGTTCAAATTATGGACATTTTGCCGCACCGTCAGCCATTTTTATTTGTTGATAAAATTTTGGAGCTTTCTAAAAACCATGTTGTGGGCGTTAAAAACGTAACCATGAACGAGGAGTTTTTTAAGGGCCATTTTCCGGGCACGCCAGTTTTTCCGGGTGTAATCCAAATTGAGGCCATGGCCCAGGTGGGTGGCATTTTGGTGTTAAGCACCGTTCCAGATCCAAGCAACTACCTTACTTATTTCTTAAAAATAGATAATGTTCGCTTTAGGGCGCAGGTACTTCCCGGCGATACAATCGTTTTCCGTTGCGACTTGCTCGAGCCTATTAGAAGAGGTATTGCTCAAATGAAAGGCGTAGGTATGGTTGGCGAAAAAATCGTTGTAGAAGCCGAAATGATGGCCCAGATCTCTAAAGTTAAACAAACCGAACCCGCTCAATAATGATACAACCGTTAGCATATATACATCCCCAGGCAAAAATTGCCGAAAACGTGGTAATTGAGCCCTTTGTAGTGATACATAAAGACGTTGTTATTGGCGAGGGAACCTGGATTGGCTCGAACGTTACCATTATGGATGGTGCCCGTATCGGTAAAAACTGCCGTATTTTTCCAGGTGCAGTCATTTCTGGCGAACCACAAGATTTAAAATACGCTGGTGAGGTTACAACTGCTGAAATTGGCGATAACACCACCATTCGCGAATGTGTAACCGTTAATCGCGGTACAAAAGATAAATGGAAAACCGTTATTGGCAGCAATTGCTTAATTCAGGCCTACTCGCACATTGCGCACGATTGCGAAGTGGGCGATAATTGCATTTTTTCTAACAGCACCACTTTGGCGGGCCACATTACCATTGGTAACAACGTAGTTTTGGCCGGTTTGGTGGCCATTCACCAATTTGTAAAAGTTGGCTCGTACGCGTTTGTAACAGGCGGCTCATTGGTACGTAAAGATGTTCCGCCCTATGTAAAGGCGGCCCGCGAACCACTTTCGTATGCTGGAATCAACTCTGTTGGCTTGCGTAGGAGAGGCTTTACCAATGAGCAAATCGATGAAATTCAAGAAATTTATCGTGTGCTTTTTGTAAAACATAACAATGTAACCAAGGCGCTCGACATCATAGAAGCTGAATTTAAGCCAACGGAAATCCGCGACGAAATTGTAGATTTTATCCGCAACTCAAATCGTGGCGTGATGAAAGGCTTCGGCATGGGGAGTTAGGCTGAAGAAAGTCCGAAGTCGGGAGTCGGGAGTCCTGAGAAAAAAAACCGACAGGAGCGTACACGTTTGGAGCAAGTAGCACTTCTATTAAGCTAAGCTTGTCAGCTGTCAGTCTGAGCGGAAGTCGAAGACTTTACTCGTCGTAGCGTCTCTCTAGGACAATATAAGGAGCATTTTAGTAATTTGATAGGCACAAGCGAGACGCTTGCGCCAGATAAGGCTGGTAAAAATAGGAACTCATGAACGACATCGTGTTGATAAAAACCAATTCAGACAATACTGATTTTAGGCAGCTGGTTATTCTGTTGGATAAGTACCTGGCGGTTACTGACGGCGACGAACATGCATTTTACGATCAATTTAATAAAGTTGACGCCATAAAAGAGGTGATAGTTGCGTATAAAAATGAAACTCCGGTTGGCTGCGGCGCAATAAAACCCTTCTCAGACACCACGG
The DNA here is from genome assembly GCF_015679185.1 of Pedobacter endophyticus. NCBI lineage: Bacteria > Pseudomonadati > Bacteroidota > Sphingobacteriia > Sphingobacteriales > Sphingobacteriaceae > Pedobacter > Pedobacter endophyticus. The sequence continues at coordinate 3,181,640 of NZ_CP064939.1, read as the reverse complement.
CCGAGGTTAAACGCATGTTTGTTCACCCTGATTTCCGAAAACAAGGTATTGCCGCGAAGCTGCTGACTGAGTTGGAGCAGTGGGCCGCCGCTTTAGGTTTTTCTGAGTGCATTTTGGAAACAGGAAAAAGACAGACAGAGGCAATCGCCTTTTATCGAAAAATGAGTTACAAAGTAATCCCAAATTATGGTCAATACATTGGTATTGATAACAGTGTTTGTATGGCCAAGTCTTTGGCTTCGTCTTGATACTTTATACTCATCCCTCGATACTACAAAATGAAGATAGCTTTAAATAATGTCGGTCGGCGATTTAACAAAGAATGGATTTTCAGGGGTATAAGCGCTGAGTTTGTATCTGGAGACAGCTATGCTATTTTGGGGCCAAACGGCTCGGGGAAATCAACATTATTGAGCGTTTTAACCGGGAGCCTGAGCCCATCCGAGGGCGATATTACTTTCTCAAATACCAAAGAAATCGCTATAGAGGATGTTTACAAGCACATTAGTTTAGCCGCCCCCTATTTAGAACTGGTAGAAACCTTTACTTTAAAAGAAATTATTAATTTCCATTTTAAGTTCAAAGATTTTGCGGCAGGAGTTGATGAAAAGTCATTGATTGGCATTTTGGGATTAGAGAAGTCGGCCAATAAAGAAATTAAATATTTTTCTTCGGGAATGAAACAAAGAACCAAACTAGCTTTGGCCTGCTGTTCCAACTCACCAATTTTATTTTTAGATGAACCAACAAGTAATTTAGACGTTCAGGGTGTAAATTGGTATCGCGAACTGATTGAAAATTTCACCAAAGATCGATTGACAATTATTGGATCGAACCAGATCCAGGAATATGAATTTTGCGGAAATTTTATGCAAATAACTGATTTCAAATAATTTAACTGCATATTCGTCGCCCGAACGATCGTCTTATTTGTCATACATTTGTATTATTGAAATTTTTTTGAAAAAAAGTTTTGTAATTGGTTAATTGTTCTTACCTTTGCACCACCAAAAAGAGAAGAAAATATTTGATTCGGCTCTTGAAGTAAAGTGATTATTCTCCGCACAGCGGAACAAAATATAAAGCCCTAAAAAGGCGAAAAATTTTTTCATAGTTTAGTTTGAGGTTTAGGTTGATTATGCCTTTGGAGTGGTTCCCAAAGGCATTTCTTTTATACGAGGGTTTTTACGTCGAAAGGTCGTCATTGCGAGGCACGAAGCAATCTCTCTAGCAAATTAGATTGCTTCGTGCCTCGCAATGACGAAGCGGTCAAAATGAATTCATTCACAAACTTTCCAAATCAAAACTGATTTTTTTAACTTTGGTGTTCCAAAAATAAATAGACTTTAATTAAAAATGGCAAAGGCATCAGAAGTAAAGACCGGTAATGTGCTTCGTTTTAACGGAGAGTTAGTTAGCGTAGAAGAGTATATCCACCGTACGCCAGGCAATTTAAGGGCTTTTTATCAGGCTCGCATGCGCAACGTAAAAACGGGCAAAATTGTTGAATATCGTTTCCGTACAGATGAAGAAGTTACAATCTGTCGCGTTGAAACTAACGATTACCAATACTTATACGAAGATGGCGATTACCTGGTGGTGATGGACAACAATACATTTGAGCAATACAATATCCCAAAACTGCTTTTCGGTAGCGCGATTAAGTTTTTGAAAGAAGGTATGAACGTAACCATTGCCTTTGAAAGCGATGAACCGATTGTTGCACAATTGCCCAACAGCGTTGAACTGGAAATAACGTATACCGAACCTGCCGTTAAGGGCGATACATCGACCAGTGCCCAAAAATACGCAACTGTAGAAACAGGTGCCGAAATCAGGGTTCCACTGTTTATTAATCAAGGCGATAAGGTTAAGGTAGACACTAAAACCGGCGACTATATGGAGCGTGTAAAATAGCTCAAAGCACCTTACAACCTACAACTTATGCCTTAAACTGATATAGGTTTTTATTAAAATAATTTTACCTTTGATCCACCAAAAACTGAAATAAAAAATCCCAATAGGATAAAACAATATGGCAAAAGCATCAGAAATTAAAACCGGTAACATTCTACGTGTGAACAACGAGTTGGTTACTGTTGACGAGTGGAACCACCGTACACCGGGTAAGGGCGGCGCATTTTACACGGGTAAGTTTCGCAACATTAAGACAGGCAGAATTGTTGAGGCTCGTATGAATACCGACGAAGCTGTTGAGATATGCCGTGTAGAAACCAACGATTATCAGTATCTGTACGAAGATGGTGATTATCTGGTAGTGATGGATAACAATACTTACGAGCAATATAATGTAGAAAAATCGTTATTTGGCTCTGCGATCAAATTTTTAAAAGAAGGTATGAGCGTTATCGTGTCGATGGAAAGTGATGAGGCGATTATGGGCCAGTTGCCAAACTTTGCCGAGTTCGAAATTACCTATTCTGAACCAGCGGTTAAAGGCGATACCTCTACAAATGCACTAAAAGCGGCAACGTTAGAAAACGGCGTTGAAGTAAAAGTGCCAATGTTTGTAAACCAGGGCGATAAAATTAAGGTTGATACACGTACCGGCGAATATGTTGAGCGTGTGAAATAAATTTATTTTTTAAAACAAGCCCTTGAATTGATTTTCAGGGGTTTTTTTGTGCACTAATTTCCCGCCGAAAGGCGGATTTATACGGAAAAGAAAGCAATTACGAGCGGTCGTTGTCCTCAAAGGTTAAGTTTAGAAAACAAAAATTGATGACTGGTTCTTTCGACTAATCGTCATTTCGACCGAAGCGGAGAAATCTCAGGACTTTTCATCGAAACTGGTTCAAAGATTTCTCCGTTCCGCTATGCTACGGTCGAAAGGACGGGCGAGATGTGAAGCGGTCGTCATTGCCCCAAAGGGGCTACTTTGTAGCGAGGCACGGCCTTTCCCCATTTTTCGGAAAAGCAATCTCTTTTTGTAAGCCAGATTGCCTCAGTTCGCACAAGCCCGCTCTGCTAATCTCAAAAACAAGCTGTAACCCTAATTGTTATTTTACTTAACTTGTCCTTATGTTAAAATCAGAGATCAGAAAACACGCTTCAACAGACAGATTGGCAATCGGGGAAGATGAATATAGCCAACTGAACAAAGGATTGCTGGATCAATTTACGATGCTGGATTTTGAGGGCATAAACACAATCCACCTGTTTTTGCCGATAGCAGAAAAAAGAGAGCCGAATACTTTCCTGATTATCGAATGGCTAGCAGAAAATCATCCTGATATTAAGATCATTGTTCCGAAGGCCGATTTTAATACTGCTTTAATGACACATCACGAATACTTGGGCATAAATGATCTCCAAAAAAACCTTTACAACATCCTCGAGCCCCAAAAAGGAAACCTGCATAGCGGGGAAGTAGATATGGTTTTAATTCCGTTGCTGTCTTTTGATAAGCAAGGCTACCGCGTGGGTTATGGCAAAGGCTTCTACGATCGCTTTCTACAAAATTTAAATGCTCAGAAAATTGGCCTATCTTTGTCGCCTGCAATTGAGAAGATCGACGATGTGAATACTCACGATATCCGTTTAGACCTTTGCATTACCCCAGCAGCAACCATTACATTTTAAGCGCAGCAAATCATGGCACAAGAAATCGTTATTAAAACCGAAAAGCAATATGAAGACAACATGATTGCCGTGTTTGAACTGCAGGAAAAGGAAGAGCCCACTGCCGATGATTTAAAACAGATTGAACTAATGCTTAAGGCCGGAGAAAAGTACGAAGCAGAGCATTTGTAGCGCATTTTCTTGTTAATCAATTCATGAAATTAACCGCTTAACACTTAACCGAACTACTCAATCTCCAACAAAACAGGGCAGTGATCTGAGTGAATGGCATCGGGCAATATTCTCAAGTTTTTTAATCGGCTTTCCATGGGCCGCGTGGCCAGATGGTAATCAATGCGCCAACCCAGGTTTTTACCTCTTGCACCCGCACGGTAGCTCCACCAGGTATAGTGATGTGAGTCTTTGTTAAAATGACGAAAGGCATCTATAAAGCCATTATCCAAAAAGAGCTGCATCCATTCGCGTTCCTCCGGTAAAAAGCCCGACGATTTGGCGTTCGATTTCGGGTTGTGAATGTCGATCGATGTATGGCAGATGTTGTAATCGCCACTAACAATTAAATTAGGGATTTCTTTGCGTAATTCACCGATGTAGCCATCAAAAAACCGCATGAACTCATACTTTTTAAGCTGTCGTTCATCGCCGCTCGAGCCCGATGGCATGTACAGGCTCATTAGCGAAAAGTCGTCGAAATCGGCCCGCAATATTCTTCCCTCCTTATCAATCCATTCTTCGCCACAACCATATTCAACATGGTTTGGTTTAACTTTCGTTAAAATGGCAACGCCGCTATAGCCTTTTTTCTCGGCAGGAAACCAATAATGGTGATAACCCAGTTGCTCAATTAACGCAATTATTTCAGCAATTTGCGAGGGCATTGCTTTTACTTCCTGCAGGCAAACCATCTCTGCGTTTGTTGCCTGTAACCAGCCGAAAAAGTTTTTGGTACTTGCCGCACGAATGCCGTTAACGTTATACGAGATGATTTTCATAGTGTTCTCCAGCCTCAGTAATTTGCATTATGGGCATGCTTGTTAATGCTGCAAATTTAGAAAATAATCAATGTGGTTTATCGTTTTCTTCAAACCGACTGCGGTGCTAAGCGGAGGCGTCGCCTAAACCTTAATAATGATGTTTTTCTTGTACATCAAGTAAAGCAGCACGTAAAAGCCAAGCACATACGATATTGCCCAAACCAGCGATGCGTTTATGGGCGAAAAAAATGGTGTGTAGCCTATTGCATAGAACTTTTCGAGCAAACCTGTTTTTGACCCGTCGGCGTTGGTTATTTTAATGAGGTTTAACAACCTCGGCATCAAACCCGCCAGAAAGAACACGGTAATCGCGTTTACGCCATAAACCACGAAGGGTTTGGTGATGCTTTTATGGCCTTGAACATCGATAAGCCAATAGCAGAGCGCCAGTCCAACCGACGCCAAGCCTCCTGTATAAAGCACAAAGGAACTCGTCCATAGAGATTTATTGATGGGAAATTGGAGGTCCCACAGCAAGCCCAAAATAACCGCGATAATGCCTGTGGTAAACAGCCACGCTACCTTTGTAGGGTTGTCTACATCTTTTCTGCGCATCCAAACGCCAACCAATATGCCGAACAAACACGTTCCAACCGCTGGTAAGGTACTTAAAACACCTTCCGGATCCCACGTTTTTGATGATGCCCAGGTATGCGATTCTGTTAGTATGCCGCGATCGATCCACGCTGCCAAATTGGTTTCCTTTTCCATATTGGCATAACCAACCCCCGGCACCGGAACAAACGTCATTAAAGCCCAGTAAACCACGAGTATTGATATCAGCGTTTTAAAGATTGTTTTCGTTGAACATTTTAAAAAGATAATGCTGCTGATGATAAAAACAATACCGATTCGTTGCAAAACGCCAAGCAAGCGAACGGTTTCAAAGGCTTCGATCAGGCTCTTACCATTGAGAATAACGCCCATGATTTTTCCAAAAATTGCGAGGAAAAACCCTAACAAATACAATATAATTCCACGTTTTATTGCTTTTGAAATCGTTTTGCCGTGCATAGCCGCATCGGCCTTGCTGCTGCTCATGGCAAAGGCAATTGAAACACCAACAATCCAGAGGAAAAAAGGGAAAATCAGATCAGTTGGCGTGCACCCGTTCCATTCGGCATGTTCAAGCGGGGCATAAATGTGTCCCCAACTACCCGGATTATTTACCAGGATCATTGCAGCAACAGTTAAACCTCTAAAAAAATCCAGAGAAAGCAGGCGTTGTTTACGTTCGGTCATCATTTAAAGCTTGTTTAGCAACCGAATTTAAAGTTTAGTTTTAATAATCAGAAAATAAAACCTAATTGAACATGAAATTGTGACGGTTCAATCCACAGCTTTAAGAAAAGCTTTAAAAGTTTGTCGTCCTTTATGCGCTCATGCTTGGTTTTCATTATTGCTTACAAATTACTTTGAGCAACGTTGTTAAGGCGGTCTCCATTGCGCCAAAGAAACTATCTTTTACCGAGGCACAGCCTGGCCCGATTTTTACTTTAATGTGAACACATGTTTGAAACATCGTTTTATGACTGGGATAATCGGAATGACATCCGAACCTTATGGCGTTATCCAAGAGCGGTCGTCATCCTGCGGGCTCAGTTTTAGAAAAACAAAGGAGTGCGGATGACAGGTTTTTCCGGCAAATCGTCATTTCGACCGAAGCGGAGAAATCTTTGAACTCCGCATCGAAAAATAGTTCAAAGATTTCTCCGTTCCGCTACCGATGAAAATCGGTACAAGTGCGCTACAGTCGAAAAGACGATCGTTCATGTCTCTGTCATTCGTAGCTTGACCAGGCATCCTAATGCGCACAATGTGGCGTAAAAAAGTAACAACTACTCTTTTGCCAAAGGCACTTCGACACCAACGGGCCCGCTCGGTTCGCTCTCGTTTTTCAGTCGGTCGAGCGCTGTAACCAGGTAGCTGTACCGTTTGCCGCCCTCTGTACTTGTATCAATGAAAGAAGGGTAGGCTTCAAAACTAATTTTAAGTATGTTTTTCGGATCAAGGACCGAAATTTTATCTCCTTCTGCAAAACGGTAAATTACGTATCCTGATGCCGTTTCACCATCTGTCGCTTTAGCTGGCGCCGACCATTTCAGGTGTACGCCATCTTTAAGTGCATCGGCGGTGAGCGCCTGCGGCTCATTTGGCGCCACATCATCTAACCATGGCATTTGGGGTGGTAGCGCCGAATACCGGTAGAAGTCGTTTCTAAGAGAGTCGCCAAACGATTGAGCCACTGTAGTTAACGACTTGGAGCTGAAGAAAACGCTTCCCTGAATGCGGTTGTTTTCTCTGATATAGCGAATTTGACGTGGCAATTCCGACAGGTTTTTCCAGGCGGCTTCGGCCCTTGAGTTAACAAGATAGGCCGCCTGCCCAATATAAACATGTCGGCCGTAGCTGTTATTTCCCCACCAATCGGCCAAGGTTGCAAACGGAGCAACGCGTCGCGTAAAAGTAAAATACACTTGAGGGTTGATGTAGTCTACCCAGCCTTCCTTAACCCATTTTCGGCTGTCGGCAAACAACTCTGCGTAATTCGACAGGCCGCTCGTGGCCGAACCTTCGGGATCTTCGTACTTGTTTTTCCAGATGCCGAAGGGGCTAACACCAAATTTCACCCATTTCTTGTAATGATGAATACTGTCGTCTAATTGTTTAATAAGCAGGTCGACATTGTTTCTGCGCCAGTCTCTGATATCGGCAATATCGTTCGGGTATTTGTTAAAAGTTGCACTGTCGTTGATGGTTTGCCCTTCTATTTTGTAAGGATAAAAATAATCATCGAAATGGATTCCATCTACATCGTATTCTTTTACCACATCTAAAATTACCTGAATAATATATTCCCGCACATCAGGAATGCCCGGATCGAACTGTTTTTTTCCGCCATAAGTAAAAAACCAATCCGGGTGTTTGCGGTAGGCATGGCTTTCGCTAAATACGGTGTTGCTGCTCATGCTGGCACGGTAGGGATTAAACCAGGCGTGCAACTCCATTCCTCTAAAGTGTGCTTCCTTAATGGCAAAAGCCAAAGGGTCGTAACCAGGGGAAGGTGCTAAGCCTTGCTTGCCCATTAGCCACTGGCTCCAGGGCTCGCGAGATTTTGCATAAAAGGCATCGCCTGCCGGGCGTACCTGTAGCATAATTGCGTTCATGCCCTGACTCTTGTGTCGCTCCAATATTCCTATAAGCTCTTGCTTTTGCTGATCGACGCTTAGCCCTGGTCGCGAGGGCCAGTCGATATTGGTAACGGTAGCCACCCAAACACCTCTAAACTCTCTTTTTGGTGCAATTTTTGATAATGCTTGTGCATTTAATATATAAGGTATTACAGTTAAAGTTAAAAGTGCGTATAGAAAGTTTTTAAGCATTATTTCTGTATTGTTTTTTAATCAGGATGAGTATTTGTGTAGAGTAATTCCACATTATTCACTAGCAAGTAAACGAAATTTTTTAAGAACTCTTATAAGTTTTCGTAAAATTATAACCTTCGCCCTGCTGAAATTAATTGTATACCCCATTTACCTATGGATTAACAAAAGTATATTAATTTAAGAAGATACAGCAGCATAAAATGGAACCACAAAAAATAAATAAGGGTGATAGAAACAAGATTTACTTTCTGATTATAGTTATAACAGCACTTATCGGTACAAACGCCTATCTATTTTTTAAGGATCGACAGCAAAGTCAAAGGTTTGTTACGGTAAGTACGGAGAAAGACAAGTTGCGCCTGGAGGTAGAAAAGATCGAAGTTGAGCTGGATAAGGTTAATGCTTTGAACCTCGATTTAAACGAAAAACTTATTGGGGAACAAAAGCTGGCCCGCGAAAAAATTGAAGAGCTAAAGGTTGCCCTCGAGAAAAACCAGATTACCCAGGGTGAGTTAGATAAAGCCAATGCCCAGATCAACGACCTGAAAACTTTTGTTAAGAACTACAACGACCAGATTATACAACTTCAAAAGGATAACATTTTTTTAAAGAACAGCCGCGATAGTCTTCAAAGCACACTGAGAGATATCAGCAACAAGGCATCGAATTTAGAAAATGAGAATGCAAACCTGAGCGCAAAAGTAAAAACCGCTTCGGTACTAAAGCTTCAAGACGCTGAAATTATCGCTTTCAGAACCAAATCTAGCGGTAAAAGGGTAGAGGTAACCAAATCATCTACCGCCGAAAAGTTAAGCGTTCGTTTTACCATTGTTCCTAACCAACTTGCAGAAAAAGGCCACCATAACATTTACTTACGCGTATTCGATCCGGCAGGTAATCTTTTGGCCGATGAAAGCAATCGCTTTGAAGCCGACGGCCAGGAAATGCAATACAGCCATTCTATTTTCATTGATTACAATAACGATAACAGCACCTTTGTTATCGACTGGACAAACCCAAAGCCATTTATAAAAGGAATTTATACGGTAATTCTTTATTCAGGTGGAAATACAATGGGTAAGGCCCAGGTTCAGCTCCGTTAAATAGCATCAGAATTTTTAAAGTGCAATAAGTTAGGTCAAATCAGGCTTAACAGTACTCCTGTGTCTTATGCTGCCTATGTCATTATAATAGTTCTTATCCATGCCAGTCTGAGCCTTTCGGCTTCGCTACAAATAAACTCAGTTGAAAACTTTTTTATAGGATACAGCTATTAAACATCTGCCCTTCGACTCCGCTCAGGGTGACAATGTTTTATTTTTAACTAGATGACAATGGGGGGCGCTCAGGGACATTTTTTTTTGTGCCCAAATAACATCAGTAGTTCGGATTGCTTAATGGCAGCAGTTTAAACAATAGCGCATTTAAGACCAAAAAACGATAAGAAAATGCTCGACGCGGCCTATGCCAATTTTAGGCTTAAGTAAAATGTTGTGCCCAATCCATTAACCGATGTAAACCTAACTGTTCCGCCGGCGTTTTCAATAGCTTGCTTTACAAAGGCCAAACCCAAGCCGGTACCCGACGTTTTGGTGGTAAAGTTCGGAACAAAAATTTTGTCCTGCAAAATCTCCGGAATGCCTTTGCCATTGTCTTTAATTTCAATATAGGCCCGCAAATCATCATTATATAAGGAAACTGTAATGGCGCATGGCGAATCGCCGTCGATGGCCTCAATGGCATTTTTGAAAAGGTTATTAAACGTTCTCAACAGCTGATCGTGGTCGGCCAGAATCCGAATATCGTGATCTGTTTTATTAAAAACATTAATCTCTACGTTGGCTGCACTTTTGTACACTTCTCTTGCCTGTTCAATCACCGGGAAAATATCGAGCTTCTCGAGGTTGGTATCGGGCATTTTGGCGAAGTTTGAAAACTCCGATGCAATTTTCGAAAGGCTATCAATCTGTTCGATAAACGATTTGCTAAATTTGTTGAATTTGTTCTCAAAGTTGGGGTCTTTTTCCCTCCACGATTTTTCTAACAGCTGAACGCCCAATTTAAGTGGTGTAAGCGGATTCTTTATTTCGTGGGCTACCTGTTTTGCCATTTCCCTCCAGGCGCTCTCTCTTTCAGACTGAGCCAGCTTCAGTGCGCTCTGTTCCAGTGCCGAAATCATATTGTTGTATTCTTTTATTAAAGAGCCGATTTCATCGTGCCTGCGCCATACAATTGGCTCGTTGCGCTGCCCGATTTTCGTTTTACTAATGCTCTCTTGAATAAAGGTTAAGGGATTGGTAATTTGATTGGCCAGAAACACCGCCAAAACGCCAATGGCTACAAAAACCAGGGCATAGATATTGATCAGGTTACTTACAAACAAGGCAATTTTATCGCTATATTCTTCCTCATTAGAATAGTTCGGCAAGCCAATATAGGCAATGGTCTTATTCTGTGCGTTTCTAATCGGCGCATAGGCTGCAGCATAAGTAAGCGCACCTATTTGTTCTTTTAAATTAATAAACTCAGATCGGTGCAAATTGTGAAGATAGGCATAAGCCAGCGGCCCCATTTTACGGCTGATTACCTTATAGTTATACAGCTTGGGGTAAGTGGTCATAATCAAATCACCATCTGTGTTGTACAGGTTTAAATCTGCATTGTTGATGTCGGCAAAATTGTTGAAATCGGCAATCGCATTGTCATCATCTTCAATAGTGCCATTATTGAAAACCTGCTTTTCAAAATTCTGCTGCACCTTTCTAATTTTATCTCTGATTAGCGCATCCTGCTGCCCGCGGTACTCATAGTTCATGTAATAGTAGGTTACCCAGCCCACTATAATCAAGGTGGCCATAACCGATAACACAATTACCACCTGAATACGCGTTTTATAAAGAATTTTATTTGCGTTTATCATCAGCGATCGGTTGATACTGAACCAGCCGACCTTATCATCATCGAGGTTCTTAATTAGCCAGATCAGCCCGTAAAGCACAATCGAAAAAATAATAAATACCAGAAAAAAGAACGATAATGCAGCCAGGCGTTCAACGTAATCTACCTTTTCTTTGCTGATGATTACCATTTTGCTTGCCGAGGGCTTGTAGATCAGATGGCTGTAACGCATTTCATCGTCATTATAAACCGTAAAATCGTCGTTCTTGCCTTTAAAAATACTTCCGTCGAGCGGATACGTGTAGTTGCCAGATTGGTTGAGGAGTTTATTATTGCTATACAGGGCTATGGAATATCCTTTAAAATCTTCATCGCGAATCTGTTTTTGATCGCCGAGAAGATCGGGCAGGCGATTGTTATAATTATATGGCTTTGAACGGAGTTCGAGCACAAGCGTGCCTAACAGACTGCCATTTTTTACGACCGATACAATGCCGAAATAATCTTGATAACCGAAGGTATTGTTTACCTGATAAAAATAATTGGAGCCCTCAATTTTGACTGAACCGGCCTCAACGAGATTTTTATACTTGCTAATCGGCGGAATGGAGGGGTTTGATATTGCAAGCCCATCGTTGTCGTACGGATAAATCTGATAGTCGTAGCGATTTAAATATCCGTCGAGGTAATCTTTGATGTGGTTTTTTAAAACGGCAGGGTTTGAGGGCGTATTTGCATTAAAGTACTTTTCGAGGAATTCATCGTTGGCAAGCTCATCGCCCAAAACACCCAACGCAACAATGGCATTGGGATCGTACGATGATTGAACCTTGGTGGCCAGTGGCTCGCGTAGGCTGCGCTCTTTGTAATCCTTATATCTGGTGTATTTTATCGATGTGTTAAAGGCCAGACAAAAGAATACCAGGGCAAAAAGGCCGATGGAAAAAGTTTTCTCCTTTAAGTAAGCTGCCCGGGCCACAATGAACAAAACAAGCGCGAAAACAAGGAAGAAAATGTTAAAATCGACCATCAGCTTATAAGCAAAAACTATGGCGAGCCCAACTAGAAAAATAACCAGCCGATCGCGGTTATTGATGTTGAGCTGTGTACTTACGCTTACCGAAATAATGGTAATGAGGTAAATTTGAAACCAGGCCAGGCACAAAATCACAATGCCCACCCAACTCGTTCCGCCAAGCTTTAAGATGTTAATAATGTCGAAGTTGATTTTGGAGTTAAAAATCAGGCCGAAAAAGATATCGTCGGCCTGCCAGGCCACCCAGCCTATAAAGCCCATCAGCAAGCATTGAATAATTAGTCCGAGGGTTCGGCTTTCCTTAATCCAGCGTGGAAACTTGTATTGCTGTTTGTGGTTAAACATAAACAACAGCAACCAGGTGCACACAATAACATTCAACAAAAAATCGCCCAGTGAGGGCATTAAGAAGCTATCGGCGTAAATTTTAGGATCGAATAAATCTAAGGGAAAGCGGTGGTTGAACCATCCAAAATAAAGATCGGATAACCTAAACGCCAGGAAAAAAAATAGCAGCAGGCATGTGGCCCAGGCAATATGGCCTCTTTTAGCAATAAACGAACAGAGCGAATTGAAAAACATGCAAATGGAAGCCAGCCCGGCAATAAATAACCAAAGCTGCAGCGGAGAATAGTAACTATCTACAAAGCCGGGCTTAACCTTTAGGCCGAACAAAAATTTGTTATCGAGCCCTTTAATGCTGTAAATATCTTTATCGGTAAACGAAGCGAGGGTAAGCAGGTTGGAACTGGAAAGTAGCGGATCGATGTTGTTTTTAAAGTACTCGGTTTCTTTAAACTGATATTGCGATTGGATGCCAATTAGAAAGATAAAGGTAAAATCGCCCTGTGTGCTTTTAATCACATCGTACCAGCCATTGGAAAAATAAAGTACTGAGCTTCCTTCCCTTATCGTTTGCGGATCAATTCCAGATACTTTGTAGGTGCTCCAAAACTTAAGTTCGTTGTGCTGATAGGTAAACAGGTAAATGCCGGTTTCTTTTCTGTAGGTATTGAGAAACGCAATGGCAGGGTCAGGGTCGAGGTGAAACCTTTTGGCCTGGGCCACCTTGCTGCTATCTGCCAGAAAATCCTTTACTGCCTTTTCTTTGGTTAATAAACGTTCTTGAATCTCTTGAGCATCGCGGTTTAAAAGATTGCTTTTTGTAGTAAACCTGCTGAGCGAAATTGAAGTAGCAATGAGGCAACAGCCCAACACAAGCAACAAGAACCTTATTTTAAAACCAAAGCTCAATTTCATGGATTTTGATAAAGATATTAAATATTGATAAAAAACAACGCCATAAACGTGTCGGTTTATGGCGTTGCAGTTGCTTATTTAACTGTAAATTAAGCTACGGTTGCACTACTGGTTTGCACTTCGCGACTCACTTTTTTTACTAGTCCCTGCAATACGCTGCCCGGCCCAACTTCTACAAAAGCTGTGGCCCCATCTGCAAGCATGTGCTCAACAGTCTGTGTCCAACGTACGGCGCCAGTTAATTGTTTTATTAAGTTGCCTTTTATTTCGTCGGGATTGGTGTAAGGTTTTGCGTCAACATTTTGATATACCGGGCAAATTGGCGCTGAAATATTTGTACGCTCAATGGCGGCTTGCAGCTCAATTTTTGCCGGCTCCATTAACGGAGAGTGAAAGGCACCGCCGACATTTAATTTCAATGCTCTTTTTGCTCCGGCCTCGGTTAAACGGGCGCAAGCCTGATCTATTCCGTCTATACTGCCTGATATAACCAATTGACCGGGACAGTTATAGTTTGCGGGCACCACAACGCCATCAACCTCTGCACAAATTTTCTCCACAACATCATCAGCAAGGCCCAAAATAGCAGCCATTGTTGATGGTTGTGCCTCGCAGGCTTTCTGCATGGCGTTTGCGCGGGCAATCACCAGTTTTAATCCATCTTCAAAGCTCAAAGCATTCGCAGCTACCAGCGCAGAAAACTCTCCCAGCGAATGGCCTGCAACCATGTCGGGCTTAAAATCATCGCCCAATACCTTCGCCAAAATAACCGAGTGCAAAAAAATTGCCGGCTGGGTTACATTCGTTTGCTTTAATTCTTCGTCTGTTCCGCCGAACATGATGTCGCTAATTCGGAAACCGATAATTTCGTTGGCCTTTTCAAATAACTCTGCTGCTTTTGGGTTTTCGTAAAGGTCTTTACCCATTCCTACAAATTGTGCTCCCTGTCCGGGAAAAATATATGCTTTCATACCCCTTAATCCCCTAAAGGGGAAATTTATATTAGTTAAATTATTTTTCTTAATAACCCTTACGCCCCTTCAGGGGTTGGGGGTTAATCCAGGCTTGCGGTAATTAACCTTAAAAACTCGGCCCTTGTTTTATCGTTGCTTAAAAAACTTCCGGTAAATGCCGAAGTAGTGGTAACCGAATTTTGTTTCTGCACACCACGCATGGCCATACATAAGTGCTTGCACTCTATTACCACGGCTACACCCATCGGGTTCAGCGTGTTTTGAATACAGTCTCTAATTTCGTTCGTCAACCTTTCCTGAACTTGTAAACGGCGGGCAAATGCATCAACCACCCTTGGTATTTTGCTGAGCCCTACAATGTGTCCGTTGGGGATGTAGGCAATATGTGCCTTACCGAAAAAGGGTAACATGTGGTGCTCGCACATTGAGTACACTTCAATATCCTTTACTACAACCATTTGGCTGTAATCTTCTTCAAACATGGCCGATTTTAAAATCTCGTCGGGTTTCAAATCGTAACCATGTGTTAAATATTGCAAGGCTTTTGCCACACGTTCAGGCGTTTTTAATAAACCCTCTCGCTCCGGGTTTTCGCCTATTTTACTCAAAATATCTTTATAATGAACAGCAACTGAATCTATCTGACCTTGATTATAACGGTCGATTTTAACATAGCCGTCGATAGATTCGTTTCTTAATACATCTTTATTTTCCATTAAATATTAATTGTTTTGGTTTGGGTTAACCAAAGTATTCGACATAGTTGTTTTCAGTTTCGTAAATTTTAACGGCGTGTAAAATTGCGCCACTTTCTGCAATTGGGGCTTCAAGCTGCTTCCATATTTCGATGGCCAGATTTTCTGTAGAGGCCAGTTTGCCTTTCATAAAATCAACGTCGAGGTTTAAATTTTTATGGTCAACTTTATCTACAACGTAGGTGTTCATTACCTCTTTAAGCCACTTTAAATCTACTAAGAAACCGGTTTCGGGGTTTACCTCACCTTTTACGGTAACGTACAACCAATAGTTATGCCCGTGCCAGTTCGGGTTAGCGCATTTACCATACACCTCGCTGTTTTTATCGTCGTTCCAATCGGTACGAGCCAATTTGTGCGCTGCGTTAAATGACGCTTTTCTTGTTATATAAATCATTATCTACCAAATAAAGTGCAAATATACGGAGAAAGTCCGGAAGTCCCGAGTCGGAAGTCCGAAGTCTGGGAACCGGAGATAAAGCTGAAAGATTAAAGCAGAAAGGTTAAAGCGAGACGTATTGATGCTTGATGCTTGCCTCCTGATACATTTATGCACTTAGTAACCGCTTCTAAATACTGCACAATAAATCCATTAAATCTGTTTAAATTTACCTGATGAAAACCTTAATTGTGGCTGCTACAAAAGCTGAACTTTCCTTTTTTTACCAGCATTTTAACTTGGCGGAGGGAGATTTTGTTGAAAGCAGAGATTTCGATGTACTAATTACCGGCGTTGGTATGGTGGCAACGGCTTTTGCGCTGGGCAAACACCTTTCTACGAAATACAACCTGGTGGTAAATTTAGGGATAGCGGGCTGCTTCGACAGAAACATCGATTTAGGTGCGGTTTTAAATGTAACGGAGGATGTTTTTGCGGAGCTGGGTGCAGAAAATGGCGACGAATTTTTAACGATCGTTGATTTGGGCTTCGGCGAACATCATTTTAAATCGCGAACGGATAGAAAAGTAGGACTGCCTACAGCAAAAGGGATTACCGTAAACTGCGTTACGGGAAGCGAAGGGAGCATTAAGAACCTGAAAAAAAGATTGAACCCTACAACCGAAAGCATGGAAGGGGCAGCGGTTTTTTTTGCCTGCAAGCAACAAAATATCGATTGCATACAAGTGCGGAGCATTTCCAATTATGTGGAACCCCGAAACAAGGACAATTGGAAAATGGGCCTTGCCATTAAAAATCTTAACGACTGGGCCATCGCTTTTATTGGAGAAATGAATTGATTATGACGGTTTACTACAGCGCAGTAGGTAATTTTGAGTTATGAAGCTTACACTTGGTTTTTCTCCCTGCCCGAACGATACTTTTATTTTCGATGCGCTTATTCACCAAAAGATAGATACCGAAGGGTTAACGTTTGAGGTTTGTTATGATGATGTTGAAACGTTGAACCAAAAGGCAATGAAGGGGGAACTGGATATTACCAAACTCAGTTTCCATGCTTTTGCGTATGTGGCCAACCAATATGCCTTGCTCGATGCGGGAAGTGCGCTGGGTTTTGGTGTGGGGCCGCTTTTAATTAGTAAAAAACATTTCGACGGGGATAAAGACCCTCAATTTCAAACTTCCAACTCCCCACTTCGGGTGGGCATCCCGGGGAAGTACACGACAGCAAATTTTTTATTGGGCATTGCTTATCCGCATTTGCAGAACAAACAGGAGATGGTTTTTTCTGAAATTGAATCGGCCTTGCTTAATGAGGACATTGATTTGGGTTTGATTATTCACGAGAACAGATTTACTTATCAGGATAAGGGTTTAACGAAAATTATCGATCTGGGCGATTACTGGGAAAAGTTAACGGGTTGTGCCATTCCATTGGGTGGAATTGTGGTTAACCGGAATCTGGACCGCGAAGTACAGCTTAAAGTTAATCGCCTGGTGCGTAAATCGGTTGAATATGCTTTTGCACACCCGAGGTCGGCCATCGATTTCATTCGTGAGCACGCACAAGCTATGGATGAAGCGGTAATGTATAAACACATCGAACTTTATGTAAACAAGTTTAGTGTTAATTTAGGTGAGGAGGGAAGAAAAGCGATAGATACACTTTTTAATATGGCCCGCGAGCGAAATATTATCCCCGCAATTGAGAATGACCTCTACGTTTAGCGCTGGTAACCGGAGCTGTGCATAGTACTGTAAATGGATTTGCGATGATGAGTTTCAATTTATTGCATAAAAATCAACGTGGCATAACGTTAATAATTTGAGAAGTGTTTTAGGTATTTAGTTAATCATGCCGTCGCCCTGTTCCGTACGCACCTATCGTTTGGACACATTTCCCTTCGCCCGTTCGTCATTCCCGCGCAGGCGGTCCCGTACGTACGGGATTAATGCAAGGCACCCAGTTTTTGCGGATTAGGATCCCCAGTCAAGCTGAGGATGACGACCGTTCTTAGAAAAGGCCTTAAAATGTGTTACTCACTTCTAAGGAATGATGACCGTTGTTAGATAACTGTGCAAATAATGAGGTAAATGTGGTTGCTCTTTGGTTTTCAACTGATGGTACTGATACCTGCGCGATAAAAAGCAGATAATTTGCCGTTTAGCTCCGATTGAAACGGTACCCTGCAGCGAGGAGGAACAACGATGCGAAGCGTACAAGTGCAAGCAAATTTGCTTTATTGCACCGCCATTGCGCTCCAAATAACTACCCGCATGTTCCATAATATAGGCATGGGTATTATTTTTGAATTAAATTATTTATCGTGATGTTGCTATTATGCAATTAGCTTACTAAAAGCTTGTAACCCTTGCCATGAACATTAATGATTTCTACGTTCGAATCACCGCGTAAATATTTTCGCAGTTTACTTAAAAACACATCCATGCTGCGGCCGTTGAAGTAATTATCATCATGCCAGATGCTTAACAGCGCTTCTTCGCGAGTAAGTACGGTGTTCTTTTTTAAACAGAGCAGGCGCAGCAGTTCGGCTTCTTTTGTCGAAAGTTTTTGGTGTTCGTCGCCGCTGCTTATAATTTGAGTAGTATAATCAAATGTGTATTTGCCGACCGAGAATTGCGTTTCGGCTGCTTCTTCAGCTTGATCGCCCTTATTGGCTACGCGTTTAAACATGGCGTTAATGCGGAGCAAAAGCTCTTCGATACGGAATGGCTTTGTGATATAATCATCGCCACCCAAATCGTAAGCTGCAGATTTATCTTCGAGCATGGTTTTGGCGGTTGCGAAGATGATCGGCACGTTGGTATTTACCTTTCTGATGTCTTTGCCAAGCGTAAAGCCATCCTTTTTTGGCATCATTACGTCAAGGATACACAAATCGAAACTTTGCTTATTAAATGCTTTCAGGCCTTCATCACCTTCGGTGCAAAGCACAACATCAAACTTGCCTTTTAATTGCAGGTAATCTTGCAACAACAAACCTAAATTCGGATCGTCTTCAACCAAAAGTATTTTTTTCATCTGTTTATATTTGTTTCGAGTGGTGATGAAGCTGTTATCATTTTATGGTTCCGTTGTACCATCGGAAAATAATAACGGTTTCGTTTCTTTAATTTAATCGCATTTAAAGCACAGCAATACTAAGTTTGATGGTGAATATACTTAACGGTTTAATTTGTACTACAATTAATACGTTGCGATATTATGATAAAACTTTAAAAGCATCGATGTATCGATAAATTGCATCTTTGCCCCGATAGCTAACCGACTGCTAAAGGTAAAGATATTTCGAACGTAGTACCTTTATCTTTTTCGCTGTTTACCTTAATGCTGCCATTTGCCTGTTTAATAATGTCTTGAACATAATTTAAGCCCAGGCCAAAGCCCTTAACATCGTGCAGGTTGCCAGTTGGTACCCGATAAAACTGATCGAAAATCCGTTTCGATTGTTCCTTTGTCATGCCGATGCCCTTATCGGTAATTTCAATAATCAGGTTTTTATTTGTATTGCGTGTGTTTATGATAATTTCTGGCGTTTCGCTACTGTATTTGTTGGCATTATCAATTAGGTTGTAAATTACGTTCGATAGGTGCAATTCATCGCCAAAAACCACGGCATGTTCGGCGTTGGTATTTACCTGAACAATGGCATTTTTTTTCTGCAGCTGCAAGCTCATGCTGTCGAGCACAATTACAATAAGATCGTTCATATCAACCTCGGTGTTTTCCATTTTAAGTTCGCCTTTTTCTAAGCGGGCAATGCTTAAAACGCGTTCGATATGACTTCCCAGGCGCACATTTTCGTCGTAAATAATATTAGCCAAACGTTTTAACCGGTTTTTGTCTTCGGTAACCTCCGGGTCTTTCAGTGCTTCGCTTGCAATCATTATGGTTGCTACGGGCGTTTTGAACTCGTGCGTCATGTTGTTGATGAAGTCCGTTTTCATCTCTGATATTTTCTTTTGTTTTAAAATGGCGTAAAGGGTGTAAGAAAATATAAAAACGAGTACAAGGAGCAGCCCGATTGAAGAAGCGAGTGTTACACTTAAATTAGCAATAATGGCTGAGTTTTTATTGGGAAAGCTAACAAACAACATCCCCGGATCGCGAAAAATATCGTTTCCAAACAGCGGTGTTTTATAGGTGTTTTCGGGTAAAAATTCGCCTTCAACATTGGCCGTAGTGATGTAAATGGTTGAATCTTTTTTTGCCAGTGATACACGGTAAGACGGCTCGAGGGTAATGTTATGGGCAAGTAGCTCTGCTTTGAGCAGCTGGCCTAACGAATCGAAATTAATGCGTTTATAGATTGGGATGTGGGTTTCTTGCAACTCTTTTGAAACATCTTCAACCATGCTCAATCGGGTATAAGAGAAAGTATCTTTACCTAATGCAGCAATTTTAAGCGCTAACTTCTTTCTGGCGATATCATCCTCCCGCTTATATTTTTTTTCCAGATCGTCGGAAATTTTTGCCACACTAACCGTAAGTGGTTTACCATCCATAGGGTCGAATACCAGATAGCGCAACGAATCGGGCAGGTTTTGAAGGGTTCGAAATTCAAATGCCTTTGGGGGTGGGGCAAACGGCTTCGTGCGCATGCTGTAACCTTTTAAAACAAGACTTCTGCTATCAATGAATGCATCCATTTGCATATCAAGTCTGTCGCCGTTTTTTGTGGTCAGCGAGGTAAATTCACGTTCCGAAATCACGTTTGGGGCACGATAAGAGACACGAATGATGCTATCTTGCTGATTGAGGTAGTTTTCTATTTCATTTTCGCGTTCAGCCCGCCTAAGCTCGGCTTCCCGTGCAAATTGTTGTCGCAAATCCTTGATGTCCAACGCCCGCTGCCTCGAATCCTGCAGCTGCCTCAGCTTGTTTTCGGCATCTTTTCTATTTAAATGATCGGCAACGTTTCTTCTTTGAACCTTGTTTACAACCGAAGTTAAAGTTTGGTTTACCTGCTCATCGAAAAGTTGCGATTTTAGCTTATACGATTCCCTGATGTAATACAGCTGCATTACAAAAACACCAAGTAGGGCCACCGTCATTAAAACGGTAATTAACCAAAAGCTTCTTTTTTTCATTAATTGGTGATCAATCGTTATCTGAGGCCAGGGAATTCCTCTTTTTAATCAATTGTTCAAAATTAACCAATAACATGCTGATGTGCTTGTTTTTAACATATTTTAACAACGAAGCAAGATGCCTTATTTTAGGGCTTTTATCTCAATTGCAATAGTTTAAATGTCTTTTCGTTTTTGGCGATCAGAAAAAATAGAATCTACTATGTACTTTATTTCGCCGTTTGGAACATTTAGTACCATTAAGCTTGCACCTAAAAGAAGCAGATCTTTGAGGATAAAGAAATCGGTAACGGGAATGCCTTCAACTGCTTTAAAAATGCCAGGCGTAGTAAATAAAAAACTTGTTGTGGTTACAAACGTGATGATCAGCGCTGCATTGGCGAGTATTTTGAAAAAGCGATAAAGAAGGCCCAACAACAGAAATAACACGGTTAAAATTTCGAATGTACCTACAATGTTCGAAACCGTTTGAACACTGAAGGCGTTGTACATCCACGCACTAAAAGGATGATTGGCCAGTAAGGGCTTCACTGCTGCAGCCTCGGCAGCCGTAAATTTAAAGATGCCTAGCCATAGTAAAATCACTGTCAAACCAAATATCGAAAGGTAATATCCTGTTGAAAATAATTTTGTGCTTGTAGTTGTGCTGTGTTTTGATAGATCCATTCTGTATGATTTTTAAGGCGAGCCACGCTGCTCTATTGGTATGAGTCGGCAATGGTTTAAAATCCTTACGAATGATTTAAAAAAAATGCCGGGGCTTTAGGCCCCGGCATGGTTCAAAATTGTTTGCTTAAAAAAGAATCTTTATTTAGAAAGGCAAATCATCATCTTCGCCAGTGGTATTGCTTACATCAACAGGCGCAACAGTAGCAGGCGCCGCGGTTACTGGTGTAGTTTCAACAGCATTGATTCTCCATACAACCAAACTGTTAAAGTATGAGGTTACACCTTCTTTATTTGTCCACGGGCGACCGCGTAAATTGAAGAAAACCTCTACCTCATCACCCGCTTTAAGCGAATCTAATAATGCAGTTTTATCTTGTAAAGCCTCAAAACGAATATATTCAGGGTATGTTGGGTTTTCTGCGTATTCAACTATCAAATCACGTTTTTTAAACGTTTCGCTCACTTGCTGCGTTGCACCTACTTCGTGTACTTTTCCTTTAATTTCCATAACTAATGCTAATATTGTACTCTAAACATCAAATCTCAATAATTTTATTGATAACTTCGCATATATTATGATGCAAGTTTTCCACAATAAAAGCAAGGTTATCATCACCTGCAATAAGCGCCTTTCTCCCTATTTACAAGATGAAGTTACGGCGCTCGGTTATACAATCGAAAGAGCATTTCCTACCGGCGTTGAGCTTAATGTAACCCTTACCGAGTGCATAAAGCTAAATTTGAACTTGCGTTGCGCCAGTCAGATCTTATACGCTATAAAGAATTTTAAGGCGATTACACCCGATGATTTATATACTGAAATTAAGGCGATTGAGTGGGAAGAATTAATCGATTTTGCTGGCTATTTCTCTGTTACCTCCAATGTGGATAATCCAAATATTACCACACCCCTTTTTGCTAACTTGAAGGTAAAAGATGCCATTGTAGATCGGATGAAAGAAAAGAAAGGCATTCGTCCTAATTCTGGTTCTGATGCCAATAAAGCTGTGGTACATTTATACTGGAAAGATGCCGATGCCGATGTGTTTATCGATACCTCAGGAGAAACGCTTGCTAAGCACGGCTACCGTAAAATTCCGGGCAAGGCCCCCATGTTAGAAGCCCTGGCAGCAGGCGCAGTTTACGCTACAAAATGGGATCGGAAATCGCCTTTCGTAAATCCCATGTGCGGATCGGGAACTTTGGCCATTGAGGCCGCACTGATTGCAACCAACCGGGCGCCGGGATTATACCGCATGAACTACGGCTTTATGCATATTTTAGGTTACGATGAACAGGCATTTTTTGCCGAGCGCAGGGTTTTAAAAGATCAGGTAATTAAAAATGTAGATCTGAAGATTGTAGCCTCAGATATTTCAGAAGATGCCGTTGAAGTAACCCGTAGAAATGCAAAAACGGCAGGCGTTGACACCTTGATTGATTTTGAGGTTTGCGATTTTGAGCTAACCCCCGTGCCCGAAGATGGAAAAGGGGTAGTGGTGTTTAACCCCGAATATGGCGAACGCCTTGGCGTGCACAGCAAGCTGGAACTGACCTACAAACGCATGGGCGATTTTATGAAAACCAAATGCAAAGGCTACTCGGGGTATATTTTTACCGGAAACCCCGACCTGGCAAAAAAGATCGGGCTTAAGGCATCTAGAAAAATTGAGTTTTATAACGGAAAACTCGATTGCCGCATGCTCGAATACGAATTATACGACGGGTCTCGGAGGATTCCACAGGCAGAAATTTAATTTTCTGCCTGAAATTTAATATCTTACGCTTTATATAGGCACCATAAACGTAAAAAAAATTAAAAATATGGAATTTGATGACATGGACCACATGCCTGAATGGGAACATTTCAACCGCTTCGGTCGAGATGATGAAGATGAAGAAAATCTATCATCGCACGAAACTGAAAAAGTCAGAATTAAAGCATCCAGGGCAAAGAACCTTTATAATCAAGCCCGATCTGTTTACAAATACTCGGCTTTATTTTGCGAAACGTTAGCTGGCGAAATGGCCGAAATGACAGCCAACCTCATCATGCAAAACGCATTGATGCTCTGTCCTAAAATAATCGGAGCTGAAGGAGCTGATATGTACATTTTGAGAATGGAGAATGCGTCAATTATTCGGACTAACTCTCGTGAGCTCGAAACGCAGGTAAGGGCTGCAGATATGTTTGAGATTTGCACACCAGAATATAAGGATATTGTTCTCGATGAAATGGAAAAGTTCCGCTTACTATTTATCGAGTGGGTAAAATGCTTCGAAAAAGATGAATTTGAAGACGATTGGGGCTTGTATTAACGTTTAACCTCTGTTTTTTCATTCTTCTTTCTCTTCGTTCTGTTAATGCTTTCGGTTATAGAAGGAGACTGCTTGCGCCACATATTGGTGTACAGGCCCTCCAGTTCAACCAACTCGGTGTGCGTTCCTTCCTCTATTAATTTGCCCTCTTTCAAAACAACAATTTTATCGCATTAAAAACCGTACTTAAGCGGTGCGCAATTAAAACAATCGTTTTTCCCTGCTCGCGAAGTAACGAAATGGCATGATGGATGCGCTCTTCCGATGAAGAATCCAAAGATGAGGTTGTTTCATCAAGGATCAGGATTTCGGGATTGCGATAAAGCGCTCTGGCAATTGCCAAACGTTGCCGTTGCCCACCAGAAAGGTTGGCGGCATTTTCGCTAAGATAGGTATCGAAACCGTTGGGTAGGCGCTCAATAAAATCCATGATGTGCAATTGCGAACAGATTCGGATTACTTTTTTCATATCAGGCTCCATATCGCCAATGGCAAAGTTTTCAATTACATTTCCGGCAAAAAGATGCACATCCTGCGGTACTACCGCTACAATTTTTTAAAGGATGTTTATAATAACCCAAAATGAGCCTTGCGTCAATTTGCTGACCTGTTTTTATAGTTAGCAATGTTTTTGCATAATTAATAAAGATCTGGAGCAGAATGATGACAATCATCACCGTTCCCATTAAACTTGAAGTTTCATAACGTTTCTAATTTCAATAATGCCTGCTCTGTCTGAGGTTATAAGCTAATTCCTTCTAAACCAGCACATTACCGCAGGTTATTTAAGAAACGAAATTTTAAGAAGTGAGGTTTTCGGAGCGTAGCATAATTTCGACACAAAAAGCGAGTACATTAAACTTTTAGGTTGTAGCTTTGTTATAATATTTTTAATTAAAATCCGTTTCGCGAGATCGCTTGTAAAATGTTTAAATCATGTTACAAAAATCTAAATAGAAAAAAAAACCGTATCTAGTAGAAACATTTAAAATTTATCCCTATTTTATGGAAGATGTAGTGGCTTTAAAGACAAAAAATGTTGCCGGGAACATTAGAAAAATTAGAGAATACAGAGACTATACTCAAGATTATTTGGCAGCAAAACTTAAAATATCTCAAAATGCCTATAGCAAAATTGAGCTGGGTTACAGTAAGTTAACCATTGAACGGCTTTTTCAAGTTGCTGATATTTTGGAGGTAGAAGTAACCCATTTGTTAACCCTTAATCACAATGATTTAATTAAGATCATTGCTGATGATGAAAACAGAGCAGTGGCAGCTGGTTAAGCTGCTACTGTTAAAAAGGTTTTTTTAGGCTGCATTTTTGCAATATCTTTGAATAAAAGATTTCTTATGCAGCATTTCATTTTAAAAACAATCCAATTTGTAAAGCAGACCCTGGCAAATGCAGAGGCAGGACACGACTGGTTTCATATTGAACGGGTTTTTAAAACTGCTCAAAACATTAACGCCAAAGAAAATGGCGACGCACTTGTTGTAACCCTTGCCGCTTTGCTTCATGATATTGCCGACCCTAAATTTAATAGCGGCGATGAAGATTTAGGCCCAAACATTGCCGAAGCTTTCCTGTTATCGCTTAAAGTAGACGCCGAAACAGTTAAACATGTAAAACTGATTATTCAGCACATGTCTTTCAAAAACAGTTTCGATGATGCAGGATTCACCTCCAAAGAAATGCAAATTGTTCAGGATGCGGATAGGCTCGATGCAATCGGGGCCATTGGCATTGCCAGGGCCTTCACTTACGGTGGCTTTAAAAACAGGGTGCTTTACGATCCTGCAATAAAGCCCGAGCAACACTTAACCAAAGACAGTTATAAAAATACAACCGCACCAACGATAAACCATTTCTACGAGAAACTGCTTTTATTAAAAGACATGATGAATACATCAGCAGGAAAGGAAATTGCCATCGAAAGACACAATTTTATGCTGATTTACTTAGATCAATTTTACAATGAGTGGGAGGGCAACTAACACCTTGCCAATACACAGATATAAGTATTTGATTTTGAATGTTTAAGATTTACTTTTACTTAAAATAGTCTCTCATGCATTCCTATAAATTAAAATATCATAAAAATAGCGTTTTAATGATAATGATGGTCGGGATACCGCTTGCATTCCTACCATGTTTATTTTATTTCCTTTTTAGCCTTTCGTCATTATTTTCGACGCCTTTGTTGTTAACGATTGTATCGATATCGATTATTTTGTTAACGCTGTTTTTACTGTGGATAAAAAATACGCAGATTTATGTTTCTACGACCGTTTCTTTAAGCAATAAGGGCATCACTTTTAAACTGAATAGGTCTTTCTTATATAGCCTGTCTGAGTTTTCTAGCCAGTGGGATAACGTTGACAACATAAAAGAGGTTTTCGATAATAACGAAGGCACCCATCTTTATCAAATCAAGTTTAAAAGCCCCAACTTCGTGGCCAACTTCAGCGCACTCAATAACCATGAGTTAGAGGCCGAAAAGTTTTTTTCAGAGCTCCAATATTATCAGGAAACTTTTATTCTCGATCATCTGCGGTATCAGGTCAAGAATCATCACCATAAAAAGGTCGCCCGAATAAGGTACGATTAGTATATTCTGTAAAAGAGTGCCTTTAAAATGTATTTATGCTAATATATTTAGTTTAATAGCTATTTTTGTTAGTAAAAATAAGGCGTATGTCATCAGATCGAATTCGTGAAAAGTTAAATATTCTTGCCGATGCGGCGAAGTATGATGTTTCGTGCTCATCAAGCGGCAGCACCAGAAAAAATCATAACAAAGGATTAGGAGATGGGCATACTTCGGGTATTTGCCACACCTACACAGAAGATGGGCGTTGTGTTTCTTTGCTAAAAATTCTTTTAACCAATCATTGCATTTACGACTGCCTGTTCTGTGTTTCTCGAAAAAGTAACGATATTAAAAGGGCTGCATTTACAGTTGATGAAGTGGTCGATTTGACGATGAACTTTTATCGGAGAAACTATATAGAAGGTCTTTTTCTGAGTTCGGGCATTTTTAAGAATGCCGATTTCACTATGGAAAGGCTTTTGCTCGTGTGTAAAAAGCTTCGATTAGAACAGAATTACAACGGTTATATTCACCTTAAAACCATTCCTGGTGCAAGCGATGAGCTCGTAAAAGAGGCGGGTTTGTATGCCGATAGAATGAGCATTAATCTTGAAATGCCAACTGAAGCAGGATTGAAGCTCCTCGCTCCCGAAAAAAGCCACGCCGATGTAATTAAGCCTTTAAGCTTTGTTCAGCAAAACATAAAGCAGTTTACAGAAGAAAAAAAGCTGATTAAACACGTGCCTCAGTTTGTTCCGGCCGGCCAAAGTACACAAATGGTAATAGGTGCAACGCCCGAAAGTGACAAAGATATCATGTACACCGCAAATTCGTTTTATAAGAATTTTTCATTGAAGCGGGTTTATTATTCTGGTTATGTGCCAATAAGCAACGATTCGCGAATGCCCGTTTTAGGTACCAAGCCGCCGTTGCTAAGAGAAAACCGACTGTATCAAACCGATTGGCTGATGCGATTTTATGGGTTTAAGGTGCAGGAAATTCTGAACGATGCCAATCCGAACCTCGATGTTGACATAGATCCAAAATTAAGCTGGGCGATTAGAAACATGCAACACTTTCCGGTTGATATTAATACTGCCGATTATAAAATGATTCTACGAATACCCGGAATAGGGGTGATGTCGGCACAAAAAATTGTACAGGCACGAAAATTCGGTAAGCTCAGGATCGATCAGCTTAAAAAAATTGGCGTCGCTTATAATCGGGCCAAACACTTCATCCTTTGTGCTGATACGCCTTATCAATTAAAAGATTATCAGGGTACGCAAATTAAGGCTTTCATTTTGGCCGACAGTCAGAGCAAATATTTAAAAACAGATAGTAACCAATTAATCTTGTTTTAAAAGTTTGGCTTTGTGCAAAATGCGTCATCCGAGAGGTAATTTTGCAAATCAAATGAGTTTGGATAACAGTTTTTTACGCTGTCATCCTGAGTTTTAATTTTTCAGGAAAAAATCAATAGGATTGGCATTTTGGAGGCGGTCGTCATCCGATAGCTATCGGATCCCGCGCAGGCCGGAATCTTAATGAAAGGTATCGGATTTTTGCGCACTACCGTTTTAAGAAATATTTACCTTTTAAAACGCCTCTCGCTCAACAGATAAACAACAATTTTTATGAACTACATTTTTGACGGCACTTTCACGGGGTTTTTAACAGCTGTTTTCGAGTGGTTCGATCGTAAGCCGGGTCAGGTAGTGCTAAAATCGATTGAAACGTTCCAGCCTGATGCATTCAGTGAGAGCTTTACCGTGGCAGCCGATCAGCCGAAGGCGGACCGCGTGTGGAACGGTTTGCAAAAAAAGCTGAAGAAAGACTGGCAAAGAGTTGTGTATTGCACTTTTCTTTCGGAACTTTCTGAGGCTCATGATCACCTCTTTCAGTTCATCATTTATATATTTCAGAACAGTGTTGGCGCCGAGAAAAACTTTGGCAACGACCACGTTATTGCTCTTGCCAAGTACGCCAAAAGTGTGGAACGGGAAAAGCACAGAATGGAAGCTTTTATCCGCTTCCAAAAAACAGGCGATGGCATGTTCTACGCCTCCATTGAACCCGACTTTAATGTGCTGCCGCTCATTTCTAAGCACTTTAAAAACCGTTATGCCGACCAGCAATGGATTATTTACGACTTAAAACGTAAATATGGATTGTATTACGATCTCCACACTGTTGCCGAAATAACGCTAGATTTTGCGGAAGAGATCGATCGCAAAACCCCGCAAGCCATTGTGATGGACGAAAAAGAAGAGCTCTATCGCGTTTTATGGAAAGATTACTTCAAAAGTGCAAACATTGTATCCCGAAAAAACACCAAACTCCATGTTAAGCACGTGCCAAAAAGATATTGGCGATATTTAACCGAGAAGCAGTTGTAAAAACACCCTATCTCTGATGGCTTACATTAAGCACCTCGCAATTGCTTAACAATCAATTAACATAAAACAGCTAAATTGCACCATGAAATTAAGTGTGTTGGTCTTATTTACTGCCCTTGCCGTTGCGCTGTCTATCGGCATGGTAAATTTCTACTTTCAGCATAGCTGGTATTATCTTGCCATTTCATTCGGCGTATCTTTTTTGAGTAGTTTTTTGGTGTTCTATTACCTGCTTGAAAAATACATTTACACTAAAATCAAGTTGATTTATAAACTGATTCACAACCTTAAATTAGGTAAAGATTTAAAAGATGCGCTCGGCGAATATGTTAGCGACGACCCGATTAACGATGTTGAGCAAGAGGTTAAGGAGTGGGCCGGAGCCAAGAAAAAGGAGATAGACCTGTTAAAAAAACAAGAGCAGTTTAGGAGGGAATTTCTTTCCAATGTTTCGCACGAATTTAAAACCCCTTTGTTTGCCATTCAAGGCTACATAGAAACCCTGCAAGAGTGTATAGATGATGATCCGGAGATGGCCATTAAGTTTCTGAAAAAGGCCGAGAACAATGTCGAACGGTTAAGTTATCTCATTAACGATCTGGATGTTATTGCTAAGCTGGAAACCGGAGAATCGCCAATAAACTTCCAAAAGTTCGATTTTGTTCAGCTGGCTAAAGAGGTTATGGAAAATCTCGAGGACAGGGCCAAAGCAAAACAAATGAAGCTGTTTTTTAAGGATAAGTACACCGCGCTAACGACAGTAAATGCAGATCGCGAAAAAATCCGTCAGGTGCTGATCAACCTTTTAGAGAACAGCATAAAATACGGTATCGAAAATGGCGAAACGGCGATAAAAATTTTCGAGCTTCACGATCAGTTCTTGATCGAGGTAACCGACAATGGAATTGGGATTGAAGAGAAACACCTTGCCCGGTTATTTGAGCGCTTTTACCGCATCGATAGCCACAGGGCCAGAGAAGTTGGCGGAACAGGGCTCGGGCTGGCCATTGTTAAACACATCCTCGAAGCGCACCAGCAAACTATTTCTGTACGTAGTACACCCGGAATCGGAACCACTTTTGCCTTCACCCTCCAAAAAGTTGGATAATGCGCTGCGGTTTAAAATAAAACCAACCCTGTATGTCTATCGAAAGGTAATATTGCCATTTCCTCAATTTGGGGGCTCTATGCCTGAGGCCAATGCCAACAAGCCTAAGCCGACCCAGCTATTTTTTGTCGTTATTTATTCATTATCAACCAGGTGAGGCTGATGTAACAACAGCGTAAAACCGAGGCAATTTCTTAATATAATTAAGAAATTAACATTAACTTAACATTGGGCTCGTAGCTTTGCTTCATATTAAAATTAACATGAACAATATTTTTAAGTTCTTTACCCCTCAAGACAAAAAATTTCATCCTCTGTTTGAGCAAGCTGGAATAAACGCTTTAAAGATAGCTGAAGCGCTTTTAGAGATGGTAAGCACGGCCGATGCAGAAAGCAGAAAAGCCATTTTTAAGGAAATTGAGCGCTTGGAACACGTTGGCGACGACATTACCCATTCAATTTTCCTTGAGCTAAGTCGGAACTTTATTACGCCTTTCGATAGAGAAGACATCCACCAGTTGGCAACCGCCGTTGATGATGTTGCCGATTACATTTACGGTACGGCCAATCGGATGCAAATGTACAACATGAACGAAATTAGCGAGCCTATTGTAAAAATAGCCGAGCTATTAGTCGAAATGTGTACCGATATTGATAAAGCAATTAAAGAACTACGCAGTTTCAAAAACATACGTGTTATAGCCGATGCTTGTATTCGCATTAACAGTGGCGAAAACCAGGCCGATTACGTGTTTACACTGGCTGTTGCCCGTTTGTTTGAATATGAAACTGACGCTATTGAATTGATTAAACAAAAAGAGGTTTTACAAACGATAGAAAAGGCAACAGACAAGTGCGAAGATGTAGCGAATGTGCTGGAAACTATCTTGGTTAAAAACGCTTAATAAAACACAAACATGGTAACTACCTTACTGGTTGTTGTTGTAATTCTGGCTATTGCTTTCGATTACATTAACGGCTTTCACGATGCCGCTAACTCGATTGCAACAGTTGTTTCTACAAAAGTCCTTACGCCTTTTCAGGCAGTTTTATGGGCGGCGCTTTTTAATTTCGCTGCTTATTTTTACTTCACCGATCATAAAGTGGCCAACACGGTTGCTAAAACGGTAATCGAAGAATACATTACATTAGAAGTTATCCTTGCAGGCCTGGTTGCAGCAATTATCTGGAATCTGTTAACCTGGTGGTACGGTATTCCCTCAAGTTCTTCTCACACATTAATTGGCGGTTTCGCAGGTGCGGGAATGACGCATGCCTTACTTATCGGCGCCAGTCCGCTGGCCGCAGTTGAAATGGGTTACGTGGTAAAAATCGTATCATTTATTGTTTTAGCGCCGATAATTGGTATGGTAATATCGGTTATTTTAACTTTGATCATCATCAATATTTGCCGCTATGCAAAACCGGCCACGGCAGAGAAATGGTTTAAACGCCTGCAGTTGTTATCATCTGCCGCGTTGAGTTTCTTTCATGGCGGTAACGATGCACAGAAAGTAATGGGAATCATTGCTACAGCATTAATTGCATCAAAAGTAATTCCCAATTTTGAAGCCATGCCAGCCTGGGTTCCAATCGCGTGTTACTCTGCAATATCGTTAGGTACCATGAGCGGCGGCTGGAAGATTGTTAAAACAATGGGCTCAAAAATTACCAAGGTCACCGCTTTAGAAGGCGTTGCAGCCGAAGGTGCAGGTGCAGTAACGCTCGGTATTACCGAACATTTTGGTATTCCGGTATCTACAACGCACACCATTACAGGATCAATTGTGGGTGTGGGTGTTGTGAAAAGTGTATCGGCGGTACGTTGGGGCGTAACCATAAACCTTATTTGGGCATGGATATTAACCATTCCCGTGTCAGCTACACTCGCGGCAATTATTTACGCCATAATTTATTATGTAAAGTAATTAACATCCCTAGAAGTAAATCCAAAGACTAAGGCAATGATTGCTTTAGTCTTTTTTGTTTTATGGGGTTGGGCTGGATTAAAGCATGCATTGCCCATCACTAGCTAGGCCGCGGTGTCATCCTGAATGCAACGAAGGATCTCCAAGCGATGAAACGCAGAACGCCAACAAACCACTGGCCAAAAGGGGGTAAGTGAAGGGGCAAGGACGGTGCAATGTAGGTTGCGGATGCTTTCCCTAGAATCCCATAGCTATCGGATCGGGGCAGGCTGTTACTCAGCATGACAAAACCGGTGCTGTAATTGGTAGTTTATACATCAGTATAGAGTTTTTCCGTCATTGCGAGGCACGAAGCAATCTGTTTTGAAAGGGGGATTGCTTCGTACCTCGCAATGACGATCGTTCATAAAAACAACCATTAATATCTAAGGTGAAAATCTAAATTTGCTAAAACTTTACACTCAGCTCAACAACATTATTCCCGTTTTTGGGCAGCACCCAATCGGGACCTTCCACAATAAGTCGTTTCGCCTCAGCATCTGCATTTTTATTCAACGATTTTATCACCGAAACATCTGTAGGACGGCCATTCTTTTTAACCTTAAAGCTTAAAATTACATATTTTTCAGGGCCTTTCGGATTATACAGCTTGTTGTTTCGCTCCAAATATTCGTTGTAGTTTATGGTCGAGACCGGGATGGGTTTCATAATCTCTTCGTTCGGTTTCCCGTTCAGGTTCTGCTCCGCTCTGAGCGTAATTTTCGGGGCAGCAATATTTTCCTTTTTACGGCCATTGGAGCCCGTAATCAACGCAATCTCCTGTATCGATTTGTCTCCTGTCATGGCATTTCTAATGGCGTTCGGGTCTTGCATTCCCGCTACCGGAATTTCTTTAAAGCCGATGGCACTCACCAACAGATTTTGATCTTTCGAGCTGCTGTCGGCAGGCAAGGCAAAAGAACCATCTGCATTAGTAGCAGTTACATTTCGCGATCCGGCTAGCCGAACAACAGCTCCGCCAATGGGCTTACCATTAGCCTGGTCGATTACATTTCCGGAGAATACAATTTTGCCGGAAGCCATATTGGGAGATGCCGATACCACTGTTTCGTTTAACACGGAGACATCACTTCTTCTCGCAAGCACCTCTTTCTTTTTCGTACTCAAAATAGCTACTTCCTGATCTGCTTGTGGCACCGTTATAGGTGGGTTAGAAAGTTCTGCCGGAGCACCTTTCGTATTTTTTGCCAAATCTCCTGTTTTCGCCTTAACAATTGCCTCATCTATAAAAGCCGATGTAGAAGCCGGCCCTTTTAAGGTGTCTTTCGGCGCTGCTTTAGTAGTGGCAAGTGCTTTATTCGTATCTAAATTTACAACAATGCCATCAGCCTTTCTTGCCGCATTTTCGGCATTTTTGCGACTGGTTTCACGCATAAAGAACAAGATGCTCACAGCAATGAAAGCAACCGTAGCTGTTGCTGCAATACTTAAACGCTGTGTAGTAACACCCCACATTTTGCGCCTGATCGGTTTTTGTGATACCCTATCGTAAAGCTGCTTTTGCAATATCGAAAGCGTTTGTTTGCGTTTTGGCGATTGGCGCAAACCCTCCAGGGCCTCAGCCACAAAAGGATCATCTAACGCCTGGCGTTCAACAAAGTGCATGGCCTTGGCATCAAGCTTACCATCGAGGTAATCTTCAAGCACATCTATATCTAACCAGTCGTTATTCACCACTATTCCTTTCTATACAAATCTTTAAATTCCGCTTACCGTTTTGAATGTAGCTTTTCACTTTAAGCATATCGTAGCCCGTAATTTCGGCCACTTCTTTATAGCATTTTTCTTGCAAATAAAATAAATCTACGCTTTTTCGCTGTTCTTCGGGCAAAGTTTCCATACACTTTTCCATCACGGTAAGCTGTGTTTCTTTTGTGTCGTCGATATCAAGATGCACAAAATCAGTATTTTCCACAAAGGTATCGTCTATTGAAACGTTGTTTTGTTTAGCAGATTTTCTCAGAGCCATTAAACAGTGGTTCCTGGTAAGTACATGTAACCAGCTTTTAAAGTTCTGCACTTCGTGTATTTTAAGCTTGGTTACCAATTCCTCAAAAATCTGCATTACGGCATCCTTGCTTAGTTCTTCATCCTTAAAATAGTTTAGGCATACCCCAAAAACCAGGTGCATATATTTGTTATAAAGCGTACCCAATGCATCTAAATTGCCGCTGTTTTTATACTCGGCAATTAATTCTGCATCTTCTTTCTGGTTATTTCCAGCTGTATTTTTTATAAACCTCAAAAACTGTGTAGCTCTAACAAATTATCCTCAAGTATAAAAAATATTTTCGAGTATCGATATGGAAAAGCAGTGGTAACTCCATCATTCCTAAAATTAACATGATGAAAAAGCTACTTTTATCCTTAACCGCATTGCTTATACTAATGAGCTTTAAGCCAGGCACAACACGCCTAATTACCGGGACCGTTACCGATGGAAATGTTGCGCTGCCCGGAGCCGTTGTGGCTACAGTGCAAAGCAAGCAAATGGTAACGACAAACACCAACGGCGAATTTAGCATCAAGGTAACAGATCAGGACACCGAATTA
Organism: Pedobacter endophyticus; assembly: GCF_015679185.1. Classification (NCBI taxonomy): domain Bacteria; kingdom Pseudomonadati; phylum Bacteroidota; class Sphingobacteriia; order Sphingobacteriales; family Sphingobacteriaceae; genus Pedobacter; species Pedobacter endophyticus. The sequence continues at coordinate 3,147,552 of NZ_CP064939.1, read as the reverse complement.
AGGATTTCGCATATTGGTTTTGTATCGCAGGTAGTCAAGATTGGAAAAGCAAAAAACTACCATGTTAAACTCATTGCCGATTCGCGTTCGCTTGAAGAGCTCGTTGTTGTTGGTTACGCGGCGCAAAACAGAAAGGTTGTTACAGGGGCGGTTTCTACCGTGCGGGGCTATGCTCCCATGCAAGGCAGAGTTGCCGGTATTTCGATAATTGGGGGCTATAAACCGAGGATTTACGCGGTTCCGAGCCAGGAAAGTTATGCAAAAATTGCTGAAAACGCATTTCATAAAGCCCAAAGCGATCCGCTTTCTACATTTTCGATTGATGTTGATGCCGCATCGTATGCAAATGTTAGAAGGTTTGTAAATGGTGGCGCCCTTCCGCCAACCGATGCGGTGAGAATAGAAGAGATGATCAATTACTTTGATTACGACTATGAACAGCCAAAGGGCGATGCACCTGTAAACATTATCACCGAAATTGCTGCGGCGCCATGGAACAAGGAGCACAGATTAGTGCAAATTGGATTGCAAGCTAAAACAATTCCAACGGATAACTTGCCTGCATCTAATCTTGTGTTTCTGATTGATGTTTCGGGCTCTATGCAAGATCAAAATAAATTGCCTTTGCTTATTTCGTCTTTTAAGCTGTTAACAAACCAGTTGAGGGCAAAGGATAAGGTGGCGATTGTAGTGTATGCCGGCAGCTCGGGCGTGGTTTTGCCAGCCACAAGCGGCGATGAAAAAACCAGGATTAAAGATGCGCTTGATAAACTGCGTGCAGGTGGCTCGACAGCGGGCGGCGAAGGAATTCAGTTGGCTTATAAAATTGCCGGCGAAAATTTTGTTAAAAACGGAAACAACCGCGTAATTCTGGCTACTGACGGCGATTTTAACGTGGGTGCCAATAGTGATGCTGAAATGCAAAGCCTCATTGAAGAAAAAAGAAAAAGCGGCATATTTTTAACTGTGCTGGGCTATGGAATGGGGAACTACAAAGATAGTAAAATGGAGATACTGGCCGACAAGGGCAATGGGAATTACGCTTACATCGACAATTTGAGCGAAGCCAGAAAAGTTCTGGTAAACGAATTTGGAGGAACCTTATTTACAGTGGCAAAGGATGTGAAGTTGCAAATAGAGTTTAACCCGGCCAAAGTTCAGTCTTACCGTTTAATTGGATACGAAAACCGCCTGCTTGATAAAGAAGATTTTAACGACGATAAAAAAGATGCCGGCGAAATTGGCTCCGGACATACGGTTACCGCTTTATATGAAATTATTCCTGTTGGCGCAAAAGATGTACTGTCGGGAAATGTTGATGAATTGAAATATCAGAAAAATAGTCCATCCAATGGTAGCTTCGCCGGCGAAATGTTGACGGTTAAACTTCGCTACAAGGACCCTAAAGGCAGTATAAGCAAATTGTTAACTAAAGGTGTTACCGACAATGCACTGGGCTTTGGCACTACTACCGATAATTTTAGGTTCGCTGCTGCGGTTGCAGAATTTGGTATGATTTTAAGAAACTCTTCGTTCAAACAAAATGCTACCTTTGAGCAGGTAATAACGCTGGCCGAAAATGCAAAAGGCAAGGACAAAGAAGGCTATCGTTCCGAATTTTTGAGCGTAGTAAAATCGGCCAGACTTATGGCAAAAGATTTGCTTAGCATAAAAGATAAACCCCTCATTAATGAAAAAAATTAGTTTTCTATCTGCCGCATTTGTACTTTTATTATTTACCAACCTGAATACGCAGGCCCAAATCAAACTCAGTGATATCTTTAAAAAGGTAACGGAAAAAACCACTAAAACCAGTGCATCCGGAACACCGTCGACACTGGAAATTGGGCAAGGGATTAAGGAAGCGCTGCAAATTGGGGTTTCTGCAGGTGCGGACAGGCTTTCGGTAAAGGATGGATTTCTTGGAAATTTGGCTGTCAAAATTTTAATGCCGCCCGAAGCCCAAAAGGTAGAGAAAACACTGCGCAGCATCGGTTTTAATAAGCTTTGCGATAATGTGATTGTGAGTTTGAATCGCGCTGCCGAAGACGCGGCCACAGAGGCGAAGCCGATCTTTATATCGGCCATTAAACAAATGACCTTAACTGATGCGACCAATATCCTTTTAGGAAACAAGGATGCCGCGACAGCATATTTTAAACGCGTTACTACAGCGCAACTTAGCCAAAAATTTAGTCCGATAGTGGCTGCAAGCCTAAATAAAGTGAATGCCACAAAATATTACAGCGACTTAACTAACCAATACAATCGGTTGCCTTTGGTTAAACCTGTAAACACCGACTTAACAGCTTATGTTACGCAAAAAGCAATCGACGGTTTATTTGTCGAGGTAGCAAAAGAAGAACTAAAAATACGTGATAACCTGAGTTCGCGGAGTTCAACGCTGCTGCAAAAAGTGTTTGGTTACGCTGATAAAAAAAAGGGATAAAGACCATTCTCAATTGAGATAAGTATACAGCTTCGAAATTTTTTTTACCATGGTAGAAGAAATTGTCGGAGCTGTTTTTTTATGCGTTAACATTTCTCGCTCGCCAATCAATCTTCCTTGATCAAAATGAACGATAAATGTTCGTTCGATCGCTTTTCAAAAAAAATAAAGAAAATTTAAAGTAATATTGATCTTCATCCGTTTACTGGTTTAATAAATAAGACTTAGTGCCAACAGACGAACCTCAAAATATTATTTCAACAGTTGCCGATTATGGTAAACGCTTATTCAGTTTCATTCGGGGACGGGTGAATACAGATGAGGATGCGGAAGATATTTTGCAGGATGTATGGTACCAGTTAAGTAACCAGCCCGAGGCCGGGGCTATTGAGCAAATTGGCGGGTGGCTATACCGTGTAGCCCGCAATAAAATTACCGATCGGTACAGGAAACAAAAAGATGTGCTGATTGAAGATTTGAGCTACGAAGATGAAGATGGCGAGATTAATTTTCGTGAGATCTTGCTGGCAGAATCGTACTCGCCCGAAGAGGAGAGTTTGAAAAAACTTTTCTGGGATCAGTTGTTTTTAGCTTTGCAGGAATTGCCCGAAAACCAGCGCTATGTTTTCGTTCAAAATGAACTCGAAGACAGAACTTTTCAGGAACTGGCCGATGAAACGGGCGAAAATATCAAAACCTTAATATCAAGAAAAGGTTACGCAGTGAAGCATCTGCGTAATCGTTTGCAGAACTTATATCAGGAATTTATAAATTATTAATTAAACAGAAGATGAGGAACAGAAAGTTTAATAAAGGCAAAAAATTCATTTTCTTTTTACCCGTGGTGGCGCTAATTGCTGCAGCCTTGGGTTATATTGTAATGTACTTGTGGAACTGGATTTTGCCCGAGGTGGCACACGCAGGTCGGTTAAATTTTTGGCAGGCACTGGGCTTATTGGTTTTGTGCCGCTTGCTTTTCGGTAATTTTAACAAAGGCGGAGGAGGCAATCGCTTCCGTGAGAAGGCAATGAGCATGCGCTCCAAATGGCACAGCATGAACGATGAGGAAAGGGCGAAATTTAAGGAAGAATACAAACGCCGATGTGGCGGGTGGGGAGCCAAAAACCATTGATATTTAAAGCCAGCTTTTCAGCTGGCTTTTTTTGTTGAATAAATCTTCTTAATGGAGTTTTTCTTTCGCCCAGGTCATATCGAAAGTCGATCCGATTATTACCCCATGGCGTGGGGGCATCTACTTCGACCGTTCGTTATCCAAAAGCTATCGGTACAAGCTACCAATGATAGAAATAAGAAAAATCGTCATCGCCCCAAAGGGGCTACGTTGTAGCGAGGCACGAAGCAATCTCATTTCGTAAATCAGATTGCTTCAGCTCCCACAAACCCGGCCTCGCAATGACGATTTGATGAAAAACCTGTCCCGATCCGATAGCTATCGGATTCTCGTGAAAGCATCTGCAACCTACGCCTTACCGTCCTTGCCCACTCACACGCCCTCTTTTGGTACTTATTTGAGCGATAGCCATCTAACTTTAAGCCACAAGACACTTAACGCTAGCCATGAACGGTCGTCATTCCCAATTTAATTGGGAATCCTAAAGCGAAAGCAAAGGCCTTGGCTTAGCATTAATCCCGTACGTACGGGACCGCCTGCGCGGGAAAGACGGCAAGAATAATAAACGCCATTCGACATCAATTTTTTTGAAAAATAGTAATACTTAGGGCGACAGCATTGAAAACTGTCATTCCAACTCCTTTGTGTTTTCAAACAACTGACCTCTGAGGATGACGCATCTTACAAGCGTCTGTTTAAGATCTGTCGCACGTTTCGGTCATTTATCGCATTTTGATTGGTTAAGAGACCCCTGCCTCCCTACAAGAACTGCAAACTCAGTAATAATTGCCGTTTGGCTTCAGCCAACAATTTTTTAAGATCTTTTTTCAGATTTTTTAAAGTAAAAATAAATCTGCTCCGTCTACCCTATTAAATAACAACAACTTACAAAATGAAACAGCTATTAAAAGCAATAGGATTTGGGATTGTACTTGGTACAGCCGCTTTCTTTATACCATTTATCTTCAAGTTTATTTTTGCGCTAATGGTTGTAGCGCTCGTGTTCAAAATGATGTTGGGAGCCAGAAGACGCCGCCGCTTTGAACGGTGGAGCGGAAAGTTTAACGACAGCTTTGCACCAATAGTTCCGATAGATAACCAATGGTATAAAGCAACAATAGACAGGAAAAGTTCGGCTCAGAAGATTGACATAAATTATTAATACAATGAAAGCATTTAGAATATTATTGGCATTGGCGGTTGCAGGTGCAACATTTTACAGCCTAAATGCATTAGCTGTTCAAAACGGATATCGCGATCGGTTAGATTTTAAAAACAAACATTACCATGAACACCATTGCGATAACCGTAATCGGAGCGAAGGATTTAGTAGCCGCAACAGAAGAACAGTTGATACTTCGGTAGTAGCAATTGATAGCACAAACAATTTAAAGCGATAAGCAAATGTCACAAGTTTTATTTTTAAGCAGCCCGGTCGACAATGATGTAAATCCGATCTTAAGTTTGGCAAGCGAAATGATTACGCGAGGCGAAAAGGTCACGTTTTTCGGTTCAGATGAGCTTAAACAACCTATAGAAAACATCGGAGCAGATTTCAAATCGTACAGCAAAGATTCGGATGTGTTCAATAAGAAAGAAAGCGAGAAATCGGGTCTGATTACAGCATTGCTGGAACCGATGAAATTTATCGACGACATTGCGGTACAGCTTAGGGGCTTAAATTTCGACTACGCAGTTTTTTCAGACGCTTATCCGTACGCAAACGTCATTACCCGGTTATTGGGTATTCCGAAAACGCAATATAGTGGGCTGTAAACGGCAATTTGTGTTTTGATGAACGATCAAAAGTTGATCAGCGCAGCCAGAAAATAGAGTTAAATAAAAATTAAAATTAAAAAAAATGTACAACGAAAATAGGTGCCATGCAGGCATGATGAATAGGGGCAGAGGCGGCAAGTTCGGCCATCGCAACGGCAGCAGGTTTGGCCAATATGCACAACATAGGTTTTGGGATGGGCTAAGACACGTGCCGGCAAACATTGAGGAAACAGATGAAAACTTCATCATTGACGTTTTCGCACCGGCCTTAATTAAAGCGCACCTCAAAGTGGTAACGAAAGACGACGTGCTGACTATTTCCTACACGCCAACGGAGGATGATACTGCTTCAAAGTTTAGCCGAAGGGAATACAGCAACGGAGCGTTTGAAAGGGCATTTGCCTTAAACGGGAAAGTACTTCACGAAAGCATTTCGGCCAGGTACGCAGATGGAATATTAAAGGTAATACTGCCTAAAAACCCCGAAACAAATATCGCTGCAAAGGATGTGGCGGTAGATTAGTTTTGTCTATCATAATTTCCCATGCCTCGGTTGTTCGCTCAATCGGGGCTTTTTTGGGTACACATCGAGGCTTTTGTCATCCTGAGTTTTGATTTTCTATCGAAAAAATCAATATTAGTGACGTTGATTATTCTTGCCGTCATTCCCGCGCAGGCGGGAATCTTAAAACCTTAGTATTAAGATCCCTACCGATAGCTATCGGATCAGCAGGAGGACCGTTCGTATAAGAGCGTATAAAACAGTACGTTGTAAAATAACGGCAATTGTAGTACACTGCCCGCCCAATGTCATTTAGTTAAGCTCGACGGGTGTCATCCGATAGCTATCGGATCTGAGCCTTTCGACTTCGCTCAAGATAAACTCAGTCGAAGACCTTTTCTATATTAAAAAACAAATAAACATCGCCCTTCGACTCCGCTCAGGGTGACAATGTTTTTTGTTTTACTAGATGAGATTGACCGCCCGCCTGCCCGTCCGGTCAGGCGGGAATTAAAACTCCGCATGACAGCGTTGAAGAACGGGACGTTTGCAGCAATTCGAACGAACAATACGCCCTAAATCATTTCGCCTAATCGATATTCACAAGCCATTTGCTATTGGCGGTATTTTAAGGTACTTTTGTAAAAAAATATTAAACATAACAGATTGAATTTTAACGACTTTAATTTTAACCCCGATTTACACGAAGGTTTGATGGCGATGGGTTACAAAAGCGCTACTCCCATACAAGAACAAGCTATTCCCGTAATTTTAGATAATCACGATCTTATTGCCTGTGCCCAAACCGGAACAGGAAAAACAGCCAGCTATCTTTTGCCGGTGATGGATAAGATTAGCCGGGCTGCAGACAGACATAACAACACGTTGATTCTGGCGCCAACCAGGGAGCTAGCTCAACAAATTGATTTACAGGTAGAAGCGCTTGCTTATTTCACCAATATCAGTTCGCTTGCAGTTTATGGAGGTGGCGATGGAATGGCCTATGAGCAACAAAAACGCTCGATGCGCGATGGTGTTGATATCATTATTGCAACTCCCGGCCGTTTAATGGCCCACTTGTCGTCGGGTCTTTTAAAGCTCGAGCATTTGCAGCATTTAATTTTAGATGAGGCAGACAGAATGTTGGATATGGGTTTTTATGATGACATTATGCGCATTGTAAGTTATTTGCCCAAAAAGAGACAAACCTTGCTGTTTTCGGCCACAATGGCTCCGAAAATCAGAAAAATGGCAGGCACCATTTTGAACCATCCGCAGCAAATTACGATTTCTATTGCCAAGCCGGCAGAAGGGATTGATCAACAAGCCTACAACATTCACGATCAGCAGAAGCAAGCTTTGCTAACCGATATTTTTAAGGATGAAACTTATAAAAGTGCAATTATTTTCGCTTCGACCAAAGAAAAGGTTAAGGCTTTGTACAAAACTTTTAGAAGCTTAAAAATTAAGGCAGAGGCTTTCCATTCAGATTTAGGACAGAAAGAACGGGAGGACGTTTTACTCGCTTTTAAAAACAAGCGATTGCCGATCATTATCGGAACCGATGTGCTTTCTCGCGGTATCGACGTTGAGGGCGTAGATCTGGTTATCAATTATGATGTTCCCGGCGACCCGGCAGATTACGTGCACCGAATAGGGAGAACGGCGAGGGCAGAAACCAAAGGAACGGCAATTACCCTGGTTAACGGTCGCGATAAGCGCAAGTTTGACAACATTGAAAAGCTCATTGAAAAACCCGTTCAGCGCATGCCGTTGCCAGAGCATATTGCAAATATGGAGATTACCCACGTTGAAGAGAAAAAACCTCAGCACGCAAGAAATAACGGAAAGAAAAAGGTTTGGCACAAGAAGAAGCCTAAGCCAAGCAACCCAAGTTAATCGCATTTAAACGCCACTAAAATAATCTTATTGGCGTTTTTCTTTCATCCCAATTTTTGCACAATAATGGCAAACTTCATCTTAATCGGCTTATGTATTCTGGCGGGCGTAGTTTTCCGGAAGAGTAAAACCCTGCCCAAAGATGCCCATAAAGGAATTAATGCCTGGATAATTTATCTCGCTCTGCCGGCGGTTTCATTTAAGTACCTTCCACATATTACGTGGACAAACGACTTGCTTTTTCCGGCCCTTGCGCCAGTCTGCATTTGGTTGCTCGGTTGGTTATTTGTTACCATTTATTCGAAGTTTAGCAAAGTAAGCCGCGCTACAGCTGGCGGTTTGATGCTCGTTAGTTCGTTAAGTAATACTTCGTTTGTGGGTTTTCCCTTAATCGTTGCTTACTTTAGCGAAAAGGAACTGGCCATTGCCATTATTTGCGATCAAATTACGTTTACCTTATTATCAACCATTGGGGTAATTATTGCCATCCGCTCGTCGCAGCAGCAGAAATTAAGCGCAAAACTGGTGCTCAAAAAAGTACTGACATTTCCACCGCTTATTGGTTGTGTTTTGGCTTTGATTTTGCCTCAATATTTAGATTTATCTTCTTTAGATCCACTTTTTGATAAGCTGGCAGGAACAGTAGGTCCGTTGGCACTGTTTTCTATCGGTTTGCAGTTGCGATTTGGCGGCTGGTTCGGCGAAATTAAGCACATCAGCTTTGCCTTGTTGTATAAACTGGTTTTGGCACCACTTTCCGTTTTTGTAATCGCCGTTTTATTAGGCCTCAATGGAATAATTACCAAAATAACCATTTTTGAAATGGCGATGCCAACTTTGTTAACTGCAGGCATAGTTGCCGATCAATACAACCTCAACCCAAAACTTTCAAATTTGGTAGTCGGCGTGGGCATTTTGCTATCATTTGTTACAACCGCTATTTGGTTTTACGTGTTGAACCATTCTGGTTTGGTTTAATTTTTTGCTGCGGAAAGTTTTCAGCACCAATACACGCTGTTTTTAATTAGGGCTTGCCGTAAAGTGTTTTCAGAAATAAGATCCCCGCATTCGCGAGGATGGCGTGTTGGTACACCGCCCACCGTGGTTCCCCTCTCTTCGGGAGAGGGACTTGTACTTCAGAAACCAACCCACTTCCTTCCGGAGGGAGAGGCTTTTTAGCACTCGGGCAAGCTGATCGGAATGTTCGTCGCCAGTCCGCCATCTGATGTTTCTTTGTATTTCGCATTCATATCCAGCGCAGTCTCCCACATCGTATTCACAACAGCATCCAGACTCACTTTTGCCTTATCAGGATTGCTCTGTAATGCCAACTGACTTGCGGTGATGGCCTTTATTGCGCCCATGGTGTTGCGCTCTATGCATGGGATCTGAACTAAGCCACCGATCGGATCGCAGGTTAAGCCCAAATGATGTTCCATTGCAATTTCTGCGGCCATTAAAACCTGCCTTTGCGAACCGCCCAAACACTCGGTTAGTGCTGCAGCGGCCATAGCCGAAGAAACACCAATTTCTGCCTGACAGCCGCCCATTGCTGCTGAAATGGTTGCACCTTTTTTGAAAATACTTCCAACCTCCGAGGCACAGGCAATAAACTGAATAATTTTTTCGTCCGCATAACCATCGCAAAAGGTGATAAAATATTGCAAAACGGCAGGAATAACGCCCGCTGCTCCGTTAGTTGGCGCAGTGACCACACGTCCAAACGATGCATTTTCTTCGTTTACCGCCAAGGCAAAACAACTCACCCAATCTAAAATGTAATTGAAGCCGTTTCCGCCTTTTCTAATGGCCTCCAGCCACGAAGTATAGTCGTGGTATTCGCTTTTGCCAATCAATCGCTTATTTAAAGGAAATGCCCTTCTGGCAACATCCAATCCACCCGGCAGAAAACCCGTGGTGTGGCAGCCGCGATAAATGCAATCTCTCATTACGGCGAAATGCCGAAGGATACCTTTTTTGGTTTCGGCCTCCGACCTCCAGGCGAGTTCGTTTTCCATCACAATTTCGCTCACTTTTAAACCAGTTGATAAACACCAGTGCAAAAGCTCCTTTGCATTTTCGACAGGGAAAGGTAAATCGACCTGCGCTTTCTGGCTACTGTCTTCCCCTTCTTTTACCACAAAGCCGCCGCCAATAGAGTAATAAGTTTCGGAAAAAGCCCTTCCGTTTGATAAAAATGCCTGAAATGTTACCGCATTGGGATGAAAGGGCAGACTTTCGGCAAAGAGAAAAAGCAGATCGTTGCTATAATCGAAATCGATAAGCAGCTCGCCCGCAACATTAAGCTTTTTATGTTCCTGGATGGACTCAAAAGTTGGTGTAACTGCATCTACATCGAAAGTTACGGGATCGGCACCCGTTAAGCCCAATAAAATGGCTACATCAGTGCCGTGGCCCTTTCCGGTTTTGGCGAGCGAGCCATACAACAAAATTTTTATTGCCTCAACGCCCGTTAAAAGGCCCTGCGCTTTAAGCGAAGCAGTAAACTGCTGGGCAGCACGCCAGGGGCCTAGCGTATGGGAACTCGACGGTCCAATGCCTATTTTAAAAATGTCGAAAACGGAGATCTGTTCCTTTATCATGAAGCAAGTTAGTTGTACAAAGCTATGATTTGTTTTCAGGATTTAGGACAAATTAATCTTTAAACTATGAAGCTATTCCATTCATCAGCCTTTCTATTGCTTCTTTCTGAGGTTTGTCATCCAAAAATCGTCATTTCGAGCGTAGCCGAGAAATCTTTATAGCAAGCGAGATTTCTCCACTTAGTTGAATCAAATACTGTCCGGTTCGAAGTGGATTTTTAATGTCTGGTAAACCAACCACCACGTCAACCTGATCCAATAGCCATCAGATTTATTTTAGGGCGTTGATTAGCAAGAAAGATGCTGAAATAAATTCAGCAAGACGACCGTTCCTATAAACCTCGGTTCGATTATTGTTTGCATAAAAAGCTGGTGTAACAGGCCATCACGTCATTCCCACGCACGTGGGAATCGTAATGCATTGCGCTATTTTTGCATTAAGATCCCCAGTCAAGCTGAGGATGACGACCGGTCATGGTAAATACCCAATACAATCCAAAACAGGCCCTTATCAATCGAACTCAGGTTATAAGGTTTGTTAAAATGGGCGTGCTAAAAAACGCCAATTGTTATTTTTATTTTTTGCATAAAACCAATATCAATAATGATCAATGAAGAAAAATGTGCCCAGCCGATAGTGTCTGTTCAAATCGCAAACATCAAAAATCAAACTCAATAATCGTACTATCCTTTAACATTTGCTCCACAAAACGCTGGTGATTTTTTGGTGTTCCGGTGGCTGCCCAACTACCGGTAATGATATTGTTGGCGAGCGAGTGCTTTCCACGTTGCGGCTTAAGCTTATTCTGTTTAAAAACTTCCTCGTAACTGTCTAAATCGCTATAGTGGTCTTGCTTTTTTACGATGCGGTAAACACGTTTCGTGAAGCGGCGATCGCCGATTTCTTCGATAAACGGAAACGCAAGAAGCGCTATCAACACCACACTTGTTACGCCAATGGCCTGCTCGTAATAACCAGCGCCAACCGCCATACCAATAGCAGCAACAATCCAGATGATGCACGCGGTGGTTAAACCGTTCACACGGTTTTCTTCTTTAAAAATAACACCAGCGCCCAGAAACCCGATTCCGGTAACAATATTCGACGCGACACGATCAGGACTTTCGCCACCAATTTTAACGGATAGGATAGTGAAGAGTGTTGCACCGAGGCCAATCATAATCATGGTTTTAAAACCTGCAGATTTACTTCTGTATTCTCGTTCCGCTCCAATGATGCCGCAAAGCAGCGTAGCCAAAAGAAATTTATTTACCTCGCTTTGGGTAATAAAGTAACTGTTCTCTAAAATATTTGTCATTCTTGCCTTAATTTAATTAGGCAATTTAATAAAAATCATAACATCTTAAGCCATTGGCCCTGCCACCATTTGAGCTATTTTGAAAATATTTTTCGTAACCCACGCCAATTTCAGAGGTTCCGCCGGTGTTCGAATAGTTTATTTTAGAAGTTGTCGCATCGTGGCTAATTCCCAATCTGAACTTCTCGCCGTTCGTTTTGCGATTAAAGATATCAAAGATTACAGAGAACACAATTGCATCGTTGCCATTAGAATTTCCATCATTTCGATACCAGATTCCTGCATTTATCCCTGCATATTTATATTGCATGCCCAGGCTGAAAGAACTCACATTTTGCTGTTTGTAGGCTACAACGGATGGAATCAGATAACTTCCATCGCGATCGTACTGATCGGGAATCAGTGTGATCTGGTAGCTTAAATTACCCGATAAGCGTACTGGTAATTTAGCCTGAAAGCCCGATAACGACTCGTCGGGCCGATTTAAATGGTGAGCGGCGAGGCCGATCATAAACTTACCGTAAACCAGATTTGTTCCCGCATTTGCATCAAGATAAAAGCGGCTGTCAACATCAGGTCGTTCGGCGCCCGATATCACTCCCGGTAAGTAACCGCCGTTATCGATCTGATCGCCAAAAACCAATTTGTCCCAATTTAGCTTCTGGTTGGTTATGCCCGCCTGTAACCCGAACGACAGAGCGAAATCGTCGCCATCTATAATGTAGGAATAGCTTGCGGCGATATTGTTTTTTACCAGATATGCGGTTCCTTCGCTGCTGCGGTTAAATATTAACCCGAGGCCGCTGTTAATTTGATGGAGATTTAAATCGGCCGAAGCGCTCATGTACGAGAAATCGCTGGCCAGCCCCGTCCACTGATTCCGGTACAGTGCATTTAACCTAAAATCGCCTTCGAACTGCCCGGTTAATGCGGGATTTAAATAAATTGGTGCATTGTAAAACTGCGAATAGATATGATCTTGCGCAGCTGAAAACAGCGGCAAAAGCAATAGAAGCAAAAATAACCTCGTTCCCCTCATCATCATCTGATTAAATAAATTACCCCCGTTTTCTTTGGCGGCGATGAATCGTAAGTCATCCCTTTCCATTCACTTCCATTAATAAATTTCACGTCTATTTTCCAGTAATAAACGCCTTGTGGCTGATCTTGTCCTTTGTACGTTCCATCCCATCCTTCAAGTGGCGCCCCATCATCAAGTTGCGAGGTTTCCCATAATAATTGCCCCCATTTGTTAAATACCGACATTGTCCACTCTTTAATTCCCTTTCCTTTCGCCTTAAATGTTCTCAGTTCGTTCTTTGCACTTGCCGGCATAAATGAGTTTGGAACGCTTAAACTTCCGGGTACGCCGATTATTCGAACGATTTGGGTTGACGTTGAGGAACAACCTTCTTTATTCAGCACTTTTAATGTTACGGTGTAAGTTCCGTTTTCTGCATAAGTATGGTTTGGGGTTTTTAATGTAGAAACCGTGCCGTCGCCAAAGGTCCATTCCCAGCTTACTGCACCAACACTTGTATCTCTAAAGCCAAAGGTATAATCGGGTATCGAAATTTCATTTCCCGGAGAAACGGTGAAAGTGGCAACAGGCGGGCTCACTACTGAAATATAGTTCGATTGCGATGCCACGTTGGTACAACCCAGCGCATTAGTTGCGGTTAAGGTAACGGTATAATTATTGCCAACACCTGTGAAGGCGTGCGTAGGTTCGAAATCATTTGAGGTGGTGCCGTCGCCAAAATCCCAAACGTAGGCAATGGCGTTTGTGCTTGTGTTTTTAAATTTAACGAGTACACCATCGCAGCCGCTTGTTTTATCGGACGTGAAACTTACAATGGGTTGCGCCAATACTTCTATCTCTTCAGTGGTTAATGCATTTGAGCAATCGTTCGATGCATAAAGTGTAACGGTGTACTTTCCGGCTTTGGTAAAGGTGTGCGACACGGTTTCTGGCGCTGAATTGGTGCGTGCCGTGTTGCCGTCGCCAAAATCGTAAATAAAGGCCTTCGCCCCTTTGGTATTGTTGTAAAAATCGACCTTAAAGGGCGTGCATCCCCTTAACTGACTGCTGTTTACCACAAGTTCGGGCGTAATATCGTTGGGCGACACAGTAATCACGTACGATGAAGTGCTGCTTCCGCAAGCATTTTGTGCCGTCATAGTCACCGTAAAATCCTGCACCGCAATAACCGAATACGTGTGACTAACCGATCGCCGGTCTGTAACGCTCAACGGCATCGAGCCATCGCCAAAATCGTAGGTATAAGTGGTGGCGTCTGTTTCGGGAGAGGTATTGCTAAAATCAACCGCAAATGGCGAGCATCCCGCGGTTCTGCTTGGTGAGAAAACAGAAACTGGACTTGCCTTTACCACAACTGTAGAGGTTTGCACCGTTGTGCCGCAAGGCGTAGTTGCTTCGAGGGTAACGTTATAAGTAACATCTTTTCCCGTTAAGTCTCCCTGAAAAGTAACCGTTGGTGGCTGTGCTAAGTTAGATGTTGTTCCATTACCGAAATCCCATTTAAAGGTGCCAGCCGTTAACGAACTCGAAGTATTGGTAAACGTAACCGCCAGCGGCCCACAGCCTTGTTGCGTATTTTGGGTAAACGAGGCCACAACATCGGCACGGGTGGCAAAGGTGTGTGTGGTTTCGTCGCCGCTACAGCCTAAGCTACTGGTTACAACCAGCTTAATTTCGACATTTTGGTTTTCGCTTGCAATGGTATAACCGGGGAAAGTCGGGCCTGTTCCAATCTGAACATCATTGGCGAACCAGGTATAACTGGCATTTCGATCGGCGTATACTGTGGCTTTCACGTTGCTTGATGTAATGACGAACGGAACGCAGCCTGTATCCTGAGTGAATGTTATTTCGGCCTTTGCAGGTGGGTTTACCGTTAATTTTACTGTATTGCTCGGGCTCGAAGAACATGGGCCGCTAACTACCAAGCGCCTGTAGAATATGGTTGCCGCTGGATTGGCTGGGCTAAAATCTTTCGCCGTTGCATCTGGTACATCATTCCAGCTGGTTCCATCAGCGCTCGACTGCCATTGATAGAGAAATGTACCATTTCCGCCATTTGGACTGCTACCAACCAGCGTTGCGGCTGTTCCGCCACTACAAATCTGTTGATCGGCCGAAATGGTATTATTTGTGATGGCAGGCAAAACATTTATTTGCACGGAGTTACTTATCGATGTACAAATGGTGCTGTTAACCAACCGCCTGTAATAAGCCGACAGGGTGGCATTAAATGTTAAATCTTTGCCTGTGCCCGAAGAAACGTTTACCCATGTATTTCCATCGGCACTACTTTGCCATTGGTAAACGAAGCTGCCTGTTCCGCCCGTTGGTGTATCGCCGGTTATGGTAATCGGCTGTCCGGCGCAAACCGGAGCAGATGATGCCGAAATGTTGTTGCTGATTGGATTGTAATAGGTAATGGTGGTTTCTGATGACGATGGAGGACAGCCGGCAAAGCCGCTTATTGTCCACCTGAACTTGTAAACCTGCCCGGGTGTGAGGCCCGTAACTGTGGTGTTGAACAAGGTGGGGTCGGTAATCACTACATCAGCCTGGCCCGAAGTTAAAGTCCATAAGCCAGTGTTGGGCGAAGGGTTATTTCCTGTTAGTGTAATGCCGTTTCCGCTGCAGAGCGATTGATCGGCTCCGGCGTTGGCAACCACCGTTTCGGGGTTTACGGTTACCGTAGTAACCGAAGATATAGCCTCGGCGCAGGCCCCGCTTTGAACAATTGCCCTGAATTGGGTAGTTGTGGTCAAATTTGTAAATACAAATGGGTTCGCTGTCGAGGTAATGGTGGCCCAGGTGATTCCGTTATCGATCGATTGTTCCCACCGAACAATGCTCCCGGTTTGGCCGCTCAGGCTTATATTTCCGCCGTTTGCGTCCGAACATACCGTTACATCACCGGCCGTTGTACCTCCAACACTCAAAGGGTTTACCGTTATTTCAACATCGTCGCTTGTTGTGGTGCAATTCGCATCGCTAATTGTCCATCGCAGAACATAAGTATTGCCAGTTTCTAAGCCAGAAATTATGGTATTGGCCTGCGTGTCATCAGCGAAGGTTACTGTTGATGGCGCCGAAACAATTGTCCATTTTCCAGTACCCACTACCGGCGTATTTCCTTTCAATGTGTAGCTGGTAGTATTGCAAATCGATTCGTTGGGGCCGGCATTTGCAAGCGTGGGGCTTGGTAAAACAGAAATAGTAATGGTTGTGGGCACACCCATACAACTTGCAACTGAGCTTGGCGTAATGGTATAGGTCACCGTGCCTACGGTAGTGCCCGCGTTGGTGAGTATGTCGTTAATTGATGCCGTATTGTTGGCGGTTGCGCGATTAGTGTTGCCTGTAATTGCGCCGGTTACCTCGCTGGTGTAAGAAAAATTAACACCCGAAATTGGGGAGGTAAGGGTTATAGCGGTTGAAGTACTGTTGCAAATAGTTAGGTTTGGAGCCGATGCAACAACGGTTGGGTTGGGGTTAACTACAATTTGTAAGATGAAAGGCGTGCCTGTGCAGCCATCTTTTTCGGGGGTGATGGTGTAGGTAACTGTGGCATTGGCATTGGCATCCGAATTGGTAATTACATCGTTAATTGCGCCCGTTCCGCTGGCACTGTAGCCACTGGCATTTGCGGTGCCGGTTGCTGTCCAGTTAAAAGTAACATCAGCTGCTGCCGAGGTTGGCGTGTAGTTAACACTTGTACCTGTACAAATGGTTTTACCTGGCGCACTGGTAATGCTTATATTTTCTTTAATCGTGAGAATCACATCGTCGTTTATCTCATTACAAGGAGCGCTTAGCGATGTGGTTGCCCTTAATTGAAGCGTAACTATACCGTTTGCTTTTTCGGCAGCTGTAGGTGTGTAAACGGCGTTAAGGTCGTTTCTGCTTGGGGTGAAGGTTCCCAAACCGCCTACCCACGTTTGGCTGTTCACCGTTCCGGTTATTGCTCCGGCCAACTGAAACCCGCTATCGTTATAACAGATGCTTTGATCGGGACCCGCATTAATAACAGGTGCCGTAGAAAAGGTCATTTTTTGCGTGTCGGTAGCCGTACCACAATTGTTAATATGGGTAACAGTGATGGTGTATGCTGCATAATCATCAAACTTGATTGATGGATATTGAGAATTGGCATTTGTTCCGCCGACAAAACTATAACTTCCGCCTGTAACCGTCCATGTGTAGGTTGTGGCGGTAAGCACAGTGGTTCCCGTGAGCGTTGTTCTGCTCGGTCCGGTTGTGGTCGGGTTAAAATCGTAGGTGGTTAAATTGCACAGCAGAATGTCGGGCGAAAGCATTGCCGTTGGCACATCGTTTACTACCACGGTTTGTTGCGGTGTAGTCACCACTCCGCACGATGGCGTGGTAATGCTCAAACTGATTGCATAAGTGCCCGGCGCTGCAAATTTTAGCTGCGGCTGCTTGCTCGATGCGTTTGTGCCATTTACAAAGGTTACACCAGCGGGTACATTCCATAAATACGTATTGCCACCGTCGCAGATGTTATCTATCACCGAAAGGTCTGTTGGCGCTAATATCGATCCCACACAAATCGTGGTGGTGCTCAGGCTGAACGCCGGCTTTGGAGGATCCTGAATGCAAATCTTCATCTCTACCGGATCGGCATCGCATGCGCCAGAGCTTCGCGATTCTAAGCGGATAGTATGCTCGCCACGCGTGGCGAACTTGTAAACGAGGTTAAATGAGCGGGGTTTATTTACTTCGACAGCTACGCCATCTACAAACCAGTTATAGGTTACATTATTGGGCGTGCATGATGAGGTATTGCTGTTCGGGTTTTCGCCCAGAAGCGAGTTGTTGGTAAAAGTGATATCAGTGGCGGTACAGCCCGGTGTGTTGAAAGAGAAACGGTTTACAGGTTTTACAACCACTTTGGCATACGATGATACTGGTGTGCCGATTGTGCCGCAGAAATTATTGCCAACATTGATAGAAACGGCAAAGGAATTGAAAACCGAACCTGAGCTGGTGGTTGAGGTGCGCCCGCATGATGATGTTTGGTAAGCGTGTGTAACCTTACCGCCATTTCGGATAATATCGCACAGCGTGTAAACCGATGTTTCTCCATCGCCCCAGGTAATGGTGTACAAATCGCCGGGGAAGTTGTTTTGAATACCCGTTGATGAGGTAAAATCGACGTTAAATTCGAGCTGGCCCAAAGGCAAACAAACCAGATTATTCCCCGATGTGCCGAAAGCAGTAATGGCCTTATTGTTAATGAGCAGATAAGCCTTGGTTGCAACTGTTCCATTTGGCATTACCGCTTTTGAAAATATGGTATAATGGGTTTGCCTGGCGATTAAGGTGTATACCGATGAATTGAAAGTAGCATTGGTAGCTGCTCCTCCAGCACCCTCATCGGTTATGGTGGCCGTTACCGAGCTTGTAGGCGTAGATTCGTTCTGTAAATAAAAGGTATTATCTGGCTTACTGATACAGGTACCAAACGTTTCGGTGTTAGAGGGGGTTAAGTATTCTGAAGTAATTTTTGCTTCTACTGCTGTTCCGGCTCTGATTTCGAAGGCGGCAGATTCGGCGCTAACTAAGGTAGGACTGGTAGATTTTACGCGCAGTTTATAGCCGGTGCCTGCAACCGTAGCAGCTGGAATAATGCCATTAATGTAAGTAGTATAAAAACCTGTATAAGTGCCTATTAATTTCTCAGCGCCAAAATTTCCATTGGCATCAGATAAATAAACTTCAAAACGGTTGTTGGTAGCCATGCAGCTCGAATTGCCAACGGTAAAGGTGGTGGCGATGGTACTGCCGGGCGTATATGGACCGGGATCGACGGTTTGGATGACGATTTGTGAAAAAACATTGGATGTGATGAAAAAAGCCCCAAAAATCAGGGCAAAGAAAGTCCATCTCCTTTGACAGCAAATCATCATAAATCTTTAACACTAAGGGAACGATTATTACGCCTCCGCAAACCAGCTTGGTGTTAAATCAAACGAGTAGTCACTTCTTCAACTGTGAATGGCGACACGGAAACGTATTGTAATATTATACAAAAAACGTAAAGAATTGTTTACACTTCAAGATTTTTACACAAACGGTGGCCAAATAGCTGGCGTAATAGAACAAAAATGGTCACAGGGGTTATTAAAACGTAAAAAACCCGAAGCATCACTGCTCCGGGTTTTTTATTTTTTACACGAAATGTGTTCGATATTGATCTATCGGGGGCTTGAATTACATCATGCCGCCCATACCGCCGCCACCCATTGGAGGCATAGCAGGCGATCCACCTTCTTCTGGTTCATCGGCCAATACCACTTCGGTAGTTAATAACATTGCTGCAATTGATGCTGCATTCTCTAAAGCTACACGGCTTACCTTTGTTGGGTCGATAACACCGGCACCAATTAAGTTTTCGTAAACATCGGTACGTGCATTGTAACCGAAATCGGCAGTTCCTTCTTTTACTTTTTGTACTACGATTGAACCTTCAATACCTGCGTTTTCGCAAATCTGACGTAATGGCTCTTCAATTGCACGACGAATGATCTGGATACCTGTGTTTTCATCTTCGTTGCTTCCTTTTAGGTCGGCTAAAGCCGCAACCGAACGGATGAATGCAACACCACCACCGGCTACGATACCTTCTTCTACAGCTGCACGAGTAGCATGTAAAGCATCATCAACACGGTCTTTTTTCTCTTTCATCTCAACTTCACTAGCTGCACCTACGTAAAGGACTGCAACACCGCCAGCTAATTTAGCCAAACGCTCTTGTAATTTTTCTTTATCGTAGTCAGATGTAGTAGTTTCAATTTGCGCTTTAATTTGGCTCACGCGAGATTTGATATCGTCAGAATTACCAGCTCCGTTTATTACAGTTGTATTGTCTTTATCAACTACAACCTTCTCTGCAGAACCTAAGTAAGTTAAATCAGCATTTTCTAATTTGTAACCTCTTTCTTCTGATACCACGATACCACCAGTTAAGATAGCGATGTCTTCTAACATTGCTTTTCTTCTGTCGCCAAAACCAGGGGCTTTAACAGCAACAACTTTCAGCGATCCACGGATTTTGTTTACTACCAAAGTAGCTAAAGCTTCGCCATCTAAATCTTCGGCAATGATTACCAATGGTTTACCAGTTTGAACGGTTTTTTCTAAAACAGGCAACAATTCTTTCATGTTGCTGATTTTTTTATCGTAGATCAAAATGTAAGGGTTATCTAATTCCGCTTCCATTTTATCGGCATTGGTTACAAAATATGGAGATAGGTAACCTCTGTCAAACTGCATACCTTCAACTGTTTTAACTTCAGTTTCGGTACCTTTTGCTTCTTCAACAGTAATTACGCCATCTTTACCAACTTTGCCCATTGCTTCAGCAATTAGCGCACCGATCACCTCGTCGTTATTCGCTGAGATAGACGCTACTTGTTTAATTTTGTTGTTATCCTCGCCAACAGTTTGCGATTGTGTTCTTAAGTTTTCTACAACTGCAGCTACAGCTTTATCGATACCGCGTTTCAAATCCATCGGGTTTGCACCTGCAGCAACGTTCTTAATTCCTGTAGTAATAATGGCTTGCGCTAAAACGGTAGCAGTGGTTGTTCCGTCACCTGCAATATCAGCAGTTTTCGAAGCCACTTCTTTAACCATTTGTGCACCCATGTTCTCAACCGCGTCTTTCAACTCAATTTCTTTAGCCACGGTAACACCATCTTTGGTGATTGCCGGAGAACCGAATTTTTTATCAATGATTACATTACGACCTTTCGGGCCTAAAGTTACTTTTACTGCATTTGCTAAGATATCAACACCACGTTTCAGGGCGTCGCGTGCTTCCACGTTGTATTTTACTTGTTTTGACATTTTAATTTAAGATTTGAGAATTACGAATTACGATTTTTAATCGCAATCATCTAATAACTTTTAACTTTTTATTTCAATTGATTAATTAGCTTACTACTGCATAAATGTCAGTTTCACGCATAATTAAGTAGTCTTTACCTTCGTAAGGGAATTCGGTGCCGCCGTATTTACCATAAATTACAACATCGCCAACTTTTACGCTCGCTTTTTTACCGTCAGCATCCTCTTCAGAAACAGAAACTACAGTTCCTTTAGATGGTTTCTCTTTCGCAGTATCAGGGATATACAAACCCGATGCAGTTTTTTCTTCTGCGGCAGCTGGTTCAACTATTACTCTATTCGAACTGCCAGCAATTGGTTTAAGGTTTAACGCCATAACTTTTTATTATTTTATTTTTAATTTAAGTTTTTTACTAACCATACAGTCAACACTTTTTATGCCAATAAGCTTTGAGGGACAAATTTACACCCACACTGTCATTTTGCAAACAAAAAAAGAGTGCAGGGTGTCAGCTTGGCAGAGAACATTGATGAAGAGCGCCTCTATCTCCGCTTCATTATAGTGATGGATAGTTGTCGCCAATTTGCATGGCGAAAAGTTCGGCGTTTAAGTAGTTCCTTTCATAGATCATTATCGCAGCGCCCGCCTGAACGGGCGGGCAGGCAGGCGGTCCCGTACGTACGGGGTTAGTACAAGGCGAACAATTTTTGAGCATTAGATCCCCAGTTGAGCTACCAATGAAAGCGCTGGTTTTGTCATGCTGAGAAACGAAGCATCTGCAACCTACCTCTCACCGTTCTTGCCCCCCCACTTGCCCACTTGGCAGTGGGCTGTTGGCGTTCTGCGTTTCATCGCTTGGGGATCCTTCGTTGCACTTAGGATGACAGCGTAAAAAACCTATCATCCAAACTTGTTTTTTCAAGAACTGACCTCTGAGGATGACGACACTTCTTAGTTGAAGCCTCAAACTTGGCTCTCATTGGTAATTCGTAAGGCGATCTAAATGCTCTAGCCTAATATTACTGTTTGGTTCGGATTAGAGATTGCCATAATTTTATAACTTCAGCAAGTTACCGTAACAATACTAAATTAACCAGTTACACTTTCCCATTCATGTTCGATATTCGTCATTAATAACGCATGATCAAAAACTACGGAGCCTTTTGGGAAAAGTTTCACATCTTCAAAAAAACTCGATTTTACATTTAATACATCAAGGGCGGTAACTTGCCATTTGTAGGTTTTTAATTTAAGGCCCTCGTACCCGTTTTTGCTCGGTGAGTAACCAAGGCTTCCTTTCTCAAAAAAATCGGATGCCTCGTTTAATGTTTCAAAAATCGATTTGTTGTTGAAAAACTTTGTTTCAGTAGCGTCGATTAGTATTTCAGTATTATCCGAACTCTTAAAATCAATGTGATAATTTCCATTACTTTCTTGCACATTGAATTTGGCGTAATGATGTTTTCCTGGGAAAATCCTACCGCCAACGAGTGTGTTCAGCTTTAGTGAAGTATCTCTGCGAGGAATATAAACCCCCGATTTTGTGTCCCCATTTTCATCCCATTCTACAGCAATTCGGTGAGCACCATTTTCAGAGTTCACGCCGATAAAATCCGGCAATCCTTTGGGTTTGATATGTTTTAATCTGATGAGGCAAATACCAACAATAGCTTTGTCTTTATAAATTTTTGGCCTAAATGGAAGCGGAATAATTCGTTCAACCGCTTGTGGATCGGCCGTAAAGTTGATCAAAATTCTTCTGTCGATATAGCCGTGGATGGTTGGGGTTTTCATTTTTTGTTCTTCGGAGAATTAAAGATCGGTTGTCCCTTAATTGATTTAAATAACAGCCTCTCAAACAAACGTCTTTTCAAAACTTAAATATCTCTTTGGCTTTTTTCCAATTCTTTTTTAAGATTGGTCGGCTCGCACTTGTTTCACCATGTGAGGTCTCACCTGAAAAGTGACAGTATTTTTCAGCATATTCAGGGTCGCCAAACTTGTTCCAAGATTTGAAAGCGTCGTAGCTCATTGGTTTTTCAACGTTAAAAGGAATTTGAATACCCGTGCGGATGCAAAAGCCTGATTGCTTACTGTTTAACGCTTTGTCGATTGCTAAATTTGTTTCCGTTATGTTTTTCTCAGTTTTTGGGTGTGTGTCATTAGTAACCTTTTTAACGGTAACCCTGATTTCTTCACTTATTGTTAAAAGTCGTTGAACCTCTCCTTGTGTAGCTTCATATAGCTCTGGATCTTGTACTTTGGATATATAAATGCCCATTTCGTTATTATTCTGCTGCGAAAATTCGTACAAATTCATTGATGTAATAATTGCTTCGTTTTCGTTAATATAGCATTTTGCATGCAGATTTTTACATAAGCTCGTCCGGATTCCAATTTGGCTTTCTAACCAATTGTTTTCTTCGGGGATGAAGTTTGTTTTCCCTGTAAACGATTCTTATGTCTAGCTTTTGAATATTTAAATTAGTCAAGTGCTCTTTAATCCTGTCTGTAAACTGCAGATAAGGACTGATAAGAATTAATTTGTCCTTCGTTCCTTTTATGAGTTCTTCTAAGTGATAAGAAACCCCTGTTGTGTTTAAAAATTTTGCCATTTGTTAATCGCGTTAGTAATTAGTTCGTGGTAATTCTACAATATACATAACTTTTCCAATACTTTTTGGCTAATGCCGAACTGTACTAAACCTCTTTATCGCCCGTGGTTGAGGACTCCGCTGGCTACAAAACAAAAATCCCTGTACCTTCCAGCACAGGGATTTCTTGGTTAAAAGTCATCCGATGATATTGGCCACCGACTATTTATTCACCGGATGACTGATCAAATCTTTAATCCTCAAACTTCCAGCGAACGAAAGCTTCCATTGCTTCGTATTCTGCAAGGCCCAAATCATCATAAGCCTTTGCTGTTTCGCGGTTACGATCTTCGGCTCGCTGCCAGAACTCCCTCGAGTCGTCGCCCGGGAAAACGGCCCTGTCTTTTTGACTTTGGTGCTTAAAGATAGCATACTTCTTACGCTCAAGCTCTTTCGGGCTAATTGGAACCGCCATTTCAATTTCATGCGTTTCAAATTCGTGCCATGCGCCGCGATACATCCACAACCAGCAGTCTTTTGCCCAGTCTTCCGTTTTGCGGAGGCGGGTTAAGGCGGCCAAAATAATATTGAAACATACGATATGCGTTCCGTGAGGGTCTTCAAAATCTCCGGCGGCATAAACCTGCTGCGGCTTCACTTTTTGTAACAGCGCCATCGTTAGCTCAATATCGGCATCAGTAACGGGGTTTTTCTGGCTTTTACCGCTTTCGTAAAACGGAAGTGCCTGAAAATGGATATGGTCATCCTCCAGCCCGCAATACCGAGCGCCGGCAATGGCTTCGCCCTTTCTAATTAAGCCCTTTACCGTTTGTATTTCTGGTGTATCGATTTGGTTTGGTTTTTTATCCTCAATAAAGGTTCTCATGTTGTTGTAAAGTTCCTTTAAATGGCTATTATCCATGCCCATTTTTTCAGTAAAATCGACATTGAACTCTACAAAACGAAGCGCATCATCATCCCAAACGGCGGTGTTGCCCGAGGTTTGGTAAGCCACATGCACATCATGTTTCTGGTCGACCAGACGAATAAACGTGCCACCCATCGAAATTACATCATCGTCAGGATGCGGGGAAAAGATAATCACTCGTTTTTTAGCAGGTTCGGCCCTTTCCGGACGTTGAGAATCGTCGGCATTAGGTTTTCCACCTGGCCAACCCGTAATGGTATGTTGTAACTTATTGAAAATATGAATATTGATATTGTAAACCGGGCCCTTTTCGGTAGCCAGTTGCGCCATACCATTATTGTTGTAGTCGTCTTCAGTTAATTTCAGAATTGGCTTTTTCAATGTATTGGCCAACCAGATTACTGCTTTGCGGATCAGTGCGTCTGTCCAAATACAATCTTTAACTAACCAGGGTGTGTCAAAACGGGTAAGTTCTGCGGCGGCTGGCTGATCGAGAATAAACTCTACATGATCAGAAAGCTGAAGGTACGTTGCCGGAACTTCGCCGGAAATTTCGCCTTCAACCGCTTTTTTAATAATAGAAGCTTTTTTGCGGCTCCAGGCCATCAAAATAATCTCTCTGGCTTTAAATATGGTGCCAATACCCATGGTAATGGCCTTGGTAGGCACAAAAGTTTTACCCCCGAAATCGCGGGCAGCATCCCTACGGGTTAAATCATCTAAGGTAACCAAACGCGTTCCCGAGTTTGGTGCTGAGCCCGGTTCGTTAAAACCAATGTGTCCGGTACGACCGATACCCAGAATCTGAATGTCAAGACTACCCAAATCGCCTATCTTCTTTTCGTAATCAAGACAGAAAGCAGGAATATCCTCTAAGGCTAGTGTGCCATCGGGGATGTGGACATTGTTCTTGTCGATGTCGATGTGATCGAAAAGGTTTTCGTTCATAAAAGTAACGTAACTCTGTGCCGCTGTTGGCGCCATCGGATAATATTCATCCAGATTGAAAGTAATTACGTTTTTAAAACTTAAGCCCTCTTCTTTGTGCAGCCTTACCAGCTCGGCATAAACTGCAATTGGGGTAACACCTGTTGCTAAGCCCAGTACTGCAGGTGCGTTTTTTGCTTGTTTCGATTTAATGAGGTCGGCAATGCGATGTGCAACATTAATTGAAGCAATTTTTGGATTTTCGAATACGCTTACGGGTAGTTTTTCGAAGCGTGTCTCCTCCAGTAGATTTAATCTAGCCATTTTTTATGGTTTTTAATGTACGGAGCAGTAAATATAGCGAGTTATGGGCAATTTCTAACAAAGGATATTTACTTTTGTTGCAATATATTGTGCATTTCACAGTTGAGGCTACAATCAAACGTTTGTTCGTTTTTTATAAGCGCTAAATAAAATGGGGCTGAAACATTGTTATTCATTTTAAGGCGCAAAAACCGTAATCATGAAGCAAAGTTCGTTCCCGTGCCAAACGTACTCCCTTGGATCCAATGTTGCAATCTTTTAACAACCTCGGTATTGCAATAACTGGGTTTGCTGCACGGTAAAAGTATTTTCGCGTCTGTCGAGGCTATTTTTCGAACGTTTTAGGCGTTTGGCAAAACCATTGTTTTTAAACCTGATAGCAGCGGCTGCCCCGGGTTTTTTACAAGGGCTATAGCAAATGGCGAGACTTTCGGGCGCCAAAAGACACTGCATGTTCATTTTCAAATTAATTACATATCATTGCTGAAACTAACAATAACCACTGAAGATATGAATATCCAAATGCAAAACCTCTACGAAAAGGCCAGTAAGCCCGAACGCTTGATTATTGGCTTAATGAGCGGAACCTCGATGGATGGTTTGGATATTGCCTTGTGTAAAATTAGCGGCAGCGGAGCTGAAACCGTAGTTGAGGTGCTGAAGTTTAAAACAGGCGGCTACACCAACGATTTCAGGGCACAAATTAAGGCGGTTTTTTCGAAGAAAATGGTCGATTTGCAACTGGTTTGTTTGATGAACGAATTGATTGCCAATACGCATGCTGCGCTGATTAACGATGCGTTGGCAGAATGGGGATACCAAAATAGCGAAATCGATTTTATCGCCAGCCATGGCCAAACGATATTTCATGCCCCCAAATCGTTGCATCAAATGGATAATTACCCGAATGGAACTTTGCAAATTGGCGATGGAGACCATATTGCGGTGAAAACAGGAATGATTACCCTTTCAGATTTCAGACAAAAACACATCGCCGCAGGGGGAGAGGGGGCGCCGTTAGCGGTTTATGGCGATTATTTAATCTTTTCCAAAGCAGGCGAGAACCGCGTAATGCTTAATATTGGCGGCATTGCCAACTTTACCTATTTGCCTGGAAATGTAAATGCTGCCGAGGTTTTTTCGACTGATGTTGGTCCCGGAAACACCTTGATGGACCAATACATGCAACTGCACTTTAATCAATTTTACGATAAAAATGCGGCGGTAGCGTTGGCTGGCACAGTAAATACGGAGCTATTAACTGCACTTTTGAACTGCGATTTTTTTGAAGCCGGGTTTCCTAAAACTACGGGGCCCGAGCTGTTTAACCTTTCCTATCTGGATAACGCTCAAAAGCAATCGGCAACAACAGATTTGAAGCATGAGGATGTAATGGCCACGCTCTGCCATTTTTCGGCTGCGGCCATTGCCAATGCGATTGAAAAGTGTTTTGGAGATGATGCATTACTAAAGGTTTTTATGAGCGGCGGTGGCATGCACAACCCGCTCTTGGTAAAGCTTTTGAACGAGCGACTGAGCAAGGCAGCGTTTTTTACCACGGCCGATTTAAACATCAATCCCGATGCGAAAGAGGCTGTACTATTTGCGGTATTAGCCAATGAAACCCTATGCGGAACGCCCATAAACTTTGGTAAAAGGCAGGGCGTGCCTTCCGTTTGTATGGGTAAAATCAGCTTGCCTATGTGACAAATAATGTAAACAATTTTGCTGCCATAAAAAAATTACATTGTCTGGTATTTTGTTACATTTGTGTAACACTAATCAAACTAAAAATTTTTTATGGAGAAATACTACCTAAAATGGTCAGCAAAATGTTTAGCAGTTTTGATGATCCCATTCGTGCTGCTACTGTGGGCAGAAACGGCTCAGGCGCAAAGCAAAAGCTACACAATTACTGGTAAAGTAACTGATGCAGCAAATAACGATGCCATTCCGGGCGTTGTTGTTAAAATTGTAAATACTAACCTCGCAACCAGCACCAATCCAAACGGTGGCTATTCGTTTTCGGTAGATCTGGCCCCCGGAGATTATCAGGTTCAATTTTCTTTCGTGGGTTATAAAAGCGTGACCAAAACGATAACCTTGGGCACTGGTAATCAGGTACAGGCAAACGCAACATTAAGTACCGATGCTGTAGGACTAGATGAAGTAATTGTAACCGGAACATCGGCCGGAACAACCCGAAAACAACTGGGTAGTTATGTAAGCACCGTTAAGGGCGATGATTTGAATAAAGCACCAAGTGGAAACGCCTTAGCTTCATTGCAGGGAAAGACTCCAGGGGCTCAAATCAGTCAAAACTCTGGCGATCCGGCTGGCGGAATCTCAGTGCGTTTACGGGGGGTAAGTTCGGTTAACGCGTCATCAGAACCTCTGTATATTATTGATGGGGTAATTGTGAACAATTCTACTACTAGAGTAACCAATACCTCAGGAAACTATGACAATATAAATAACGGTGTTCAGGTAGGAGACTTGGGGCAAAATAGAATGGTGGATATCAGCCCTTCAGATATTGATCACATCGAAGTGTTAAATGGTGCCGCCGCCGCCGCAATTTACGGGTCGAGGGCCAATGCAGGGGTTATTCAGATTTTTACCAAAAGAGGCAAATCGGGTGCGCCCCAAGTTAGCTTCAATACCAGCTTAACCCTAAGCGAATTACGTAAGCAGATTGAGGTGAACCAATCGCCAACCAAATTTGGCGGGCCAACGGATGGGCCTTTAGCACAAACTCAAGATGTATTATCTCCCACCTTAACTAATACCACGCCAGTAACAAGGTATAATTATCAAGATTATATTTTTAGAACGGGGGTTGGAACGGATAACTCTGTTTCAGTTTCGGGAGGAAACGATAACACGAAGTTTTACACCTCGGCGGGTTATTTCTCTAATCAGGGAATTATCAAAAACACTGATTTTAAAAGAATGAACTTCAGAGCCAATTTGGATCAAACCATTAACAAATGGGCAAAACTGACCGTTGGTTTCAATTATGTGCATAGCGATGCAAATGAGAAACCCGATGGTAACTCTTTCTTTTCGCCTATGAATTCAGTAACCATTTTGGGTAATTTCCACGATATTTTTGCCAGAGATGTGTTAGGCAACCTAACGGCGGTTGGCGAGCGTGGCCGTGTGAACCCGGTTTCGGTGATTGAAGACATTCAGCAACGTCAATTCGGCAATCGCATCATCGCCAACACGGGATTAAAACTGACACCTACTAAAAATCTGATTATCGATTATACAATGGGAGTTGATAACTCGATCCAAAATGGAACAACATATATCCCGCCCTTTGCCTACAATGTAAGTACGGGTTTTTATGGTGGCGGTCCCGCTTTAGATCCATCCTTAAATGGTTATGCCAGTGCGGGCAATGCAACAACCACCTTGTTTAATAATGAATTAAACTTCACTTACAACGGACAAATTTCTGAATTGTTAAGTTCAACCACGCAATTGGGCGGTTCTTATCAATATCAAAAAGACCTTTACAGTTTGTTAAATGGCCGTGGCTTAGCGCCGTTTGTAAAGGTGGTAAACGGGGCGAGTACAGTTCTGCCTAATAGTGATAATCGTTCAGAATTTTCTATTAGTGGAGCCTATTTGCAACAAAACTTCAAGTATAAAGATCATTTATTTGTAACTGGTGCTATTAGAATAGATCAATCTACTGTGTTTGGTGAGAATAATAGAACGCAATTTTATCCAAAGGCTAACATAAGTTACGTTTTATCATCTGCTGACTATTGGAAAGATTTTGGTGTTTCCTCATGGTGGAACGCCTTTAAATTGAGAGCGGCTTATGGTCAATCAGGAAATCTAACGGGCATTCGGGCTTATGATCGTTTTAATGTTTATTTGCCAAGTGCGTTGAACAGTAAAACTTCACTAACTTCATCAAGTATACTTGCAAACACAAATGTAAAACCTGAGCGCCAACGCGAGTTGGAAATAGGTACAGATATGGCGTTCTTTAACAATCGCTTGGGCTTAACATTTAGTTATTACAACAAAAACATAACAGACTTTTTAT
This sequence comes from Pedobacter endophyticus, assembly GCF_015679185.1. Taxonomy (NCBI): domain Bacteria; kingdom Pseudomonadati; phylum Bacteroidota; class Sphingobacteriia; order Sphingobacteriales; family Sphingobacteriaceae; genus Pedobacter; species Pedobacter endophyticus. Next base: position 3,118,118 of record NZ_CP064939.1, on the reverse strand, counting down.
TGTCTGTTGTAACAGCACCAACCACAGGCTATTCGAGCCTATTGGATAATATTGGCGGAACATTAAAAAACAGGGGCCTTGAATTAATGCTTACAGGTGTTCCGGTTAAAACGGAAAATTTTTCATGGAATTCTACATTGATTTATAGTAAAAATAGAAATAAAGTTGTAGGCTCTGGTGCACAAAGATTAATTTCGACAAATGCCGGAGCCCCGGTGTCTATTACCGATGGTTATCCGGTAGGTGTGTTTTACGGTACTTTCTTTGCCCGCAATGCAGATGGGAGTTTACTGTTGAACGCCCAGGGCATCCCTCAAACCGAAAGGGGAAACCAAACGTCGGCTACGAGTTATGAAACACTTCGGGCAGGCGGCCAACCAACCGGAACGGTTTTGCGTAAGGTTATTGGCGATCCAAACCCTGATTACACGGCATCATTTGTAAATGATTTTACGTTCAAAAAGTTGAGTTTGCATATTCAGTTGGATGCTGTTCAAGGTGGTGATGTTTGGAACGCCGATTGGAGAACCCGCCAAGGTGTAGGTAACGGGAAGGTTGCCGAAGCGGAGCAATTGGGACAATTGCCCAGAGGTTACGTTGCGGGCGTTTACAATGTAGAGGAATGGCGTATTGATAATGGATCTTTTGTAAAATTGAGGGAAATTTCCTTAAGCTACAATATAGGGCAGGTTAAGTTTATTAAAAGCTTAACGGTTAATTTAAGTGGGAGAAACCTGGTTTCGTGGGATAATTACAAAGGTTACGATCCCGAGTTGAACGCTGGCGGTCAATCGACAATATTAAGAAATATCGATTTCGGTTCGGTACCAATTCCACGAACTTTCTCATTGGGTTTACAAGCAAGATTCTAATTTAAAAAAGATGATCATGAAAAATTTAAAATCAAAATATATAGGCTATGCATTCCTGCTTACAACGATTGCTTTTTCGAGTGCTTGTAACAAGGAGTACTTAAATCCTAATGCCGCTACGGCTGACGACGTATTAACTTCGGCAAAAGGTTTAACGGGGGTAACTGTTGGTTTGCAGAAAAGCTATTCAACTACAAGGGCAGGCGTATTGTATGCCGCAATTACCTTAAACGGTTTAACTACTAACGAACTTATTTCTATAAATACAGGGAACACCAATGAGGAAAGATTGGCAGCTGGCGGTGTACAGGTTGATGGAACCAATTCTATCTTATTAAATGTTTGGGCGGGCGCAAATAAAATTATTTTTGATGCCGATAATGTGATTAACAACGCGGCCAATTTGCCAGATAAAAATTATGCAGCGGGATTAATTGCCCATGCAAGTATCTTTAAAGCGCTTGCCTTGGGCAATTTATCAGAATATTGGGAGAAAATCCCAGCCGGAATCGGGCAAAATGTTTCATTTATTACCAGAGTGGAAGGTTACAACAAGGCGATAGCAACAATCGATAACGCTTTGGCCGTAATTGCTGCTAATCCAATAAGTACGTCTTTTTTGGGCAATATCCCCGGAGGAATTGATATTTCTAATACGTTAAATGCGTTGAAAGCTCGCTACGCGTTATTTGCTGGTAACTATGCCCTGGCTTTAACGGCTGCGAATAGTGTCGACTTGACAAAAAAATCTGCATTTACTTATGATGCGTTAAATTTAAACCCAATTTTTGAAATCGCCACATCAACAAATAACGTTATTCAGCCCAAAAACCTAAATTTAGGGCAAACTGGTGCAAACGTTCCTGATGCTGGCGATGCAAGGATTCCGTTTTATACCGTAGTTAATACGACAGTTCGTATTAATGGTTTTGGAGCAGGAACCTTCACCCAAATTCCAATTTACTTGCCAGGCGAAATCACTTTGATTAAAGCCGAGGCCTATGCCCGCCAGGCTACGCCCGACTTAAATAATGCGTTAGCTGAACTAAACAAAGTGGTTACCAAAACTGCAGCAAATGATCTGTTTGGGGTTGGGGCAGCATTGCCCGCTTTAACCGGAACGTATACCCAGCAACAACTGTTGGATTTAATTTATAAGCATCGATCGATTGAACTTTTTATGTCGGGGCTTAAGCTTGAAGATATGAGGAGATTTAACCAACCAATTGCAGACCGTAAGCGGAACTTTTTTCCTTATCCTTTCCAAGAAAGAGATAATAACACAAATACGCCAGCCGATCCGGCATTTTAAATGCGACAACAAAGGCCCAGTTCTTCTGGGCCTTTGTTGTTATAAAATATGTACGTCTTTTTCGTGATAACCCCTTAACGCCTCGTCGGCATGATCGAGTTCCGTAATTAAAAAGCTAATGCTTTCAATTGAACACACCTTTAACCTCAAACTAATATCGAGCTTTTCCGAAATGCACAAAACAGCAGTGTTTTTTGCGCATGCAATCATAGCCTTCTTTAGCTGGTTAATTTCCCAGTCTGTATCTGTTAACCCTTCTTCCGGATGGATGGCGCTGGTGCCCATAAGGCACAAATCGGCTTTAATTTCTGATAACTGATTAATAACGTGACCTCCGTAGGTAATTTGCGAGTTTTTAGAAAACAAGCCGCCAATTAAAATCACTTCTACATTATTATATTTAGCAAGCTCGACCGCTACCAGGGGGCTGATTGTAAAAAAAGTGGCTTCAATTCCTTGCGGAAGCTGTTTTACAAACTCTAAAATTGTTGTGCCGCCGCCAATAAGCACCACCATGCCATCTTTAACCAGCGAAGTTGCCTTTTTTGCAATGGCAATTTTGCTCTCCCGGGCATACACCGTGCTATCGTCGAACGAGCTGTGGTACGATTTTGACAATGCGCCACCATGCACTTTAAAAAGTAAACCTTCTTCAACAAGCTCTTGCAGGTCTCTTCTGATCGTATCTTCAGAAACAGTTAAAAGTTGAACCAAATCTGACGTCAACACACGGTTGTGCAAATTTATTTGGCGCATAATAAAATCATGGCGTTCTTTTTTGAGCATAGTTTGATGTTTGGCTTTTACGAATATAATAATCTTTTTAAATATTTGCGTGTTTGTGCGGTTTTCTGCAATTAAATTTTGTTACTTACTCTTAAATAGTTTGTTAAATTGTTTTTTTATTTAAAAACAATTATGATATTAGCTCAAGATTAATAAAAATGCGTGATTATGCGTGTTTTTTAGAAAAAGGAAAACAAACAAACAAATTATAATCAACTAAACTAAAATCATTTCATCCCTAATCAAGCAGTTTATGAAAAAAAAACTACTACTAACTATTATTGGTACGTTTTTATTGCTTGCGCATGCCATAGCGCAGCAAATAACCGTAACCGGTAAGGTCACATCAGCTGATGGGCCCATCCCAGGCGTTTCAGTTCGCGTAAAAGGAACAGCCATAGTTGCCCAAACCAGCGGCACCGGCAGTTATACCATTAAAGCGCAACCAACATCTATTTTACAGTTTTCTTATATCGGTTATAAAACCATTGAAAGACCAGTAAGCGGAAACACCACGTTAAACGTTTCGTTAGTTGCCGATGCGGGCGACCTCGATGAAGTAGTAATAACAGGTTACGGTATCGAGCGTTCGAACCGTGGATTGGGTTATGATGCCCAAACGGTAAAAGGATCAGATTTGGCCGCTACACAACGCGATAACTTTATTAATGCGCTTCAAGGCCGTGTTGCTGGTGCAACAATTACTTCTACAAGTGGTACGCCAGGCGCATCAACATCGATCATTATTCGTGGTGCCGTTTCTCTTGATGGAGATAACCAGCCATTATTCGTAATTGATGGTTTGCCCATTTCAAACAATACTTTTAGCGAATACAATCTCGTAGGTCAGGGTACTTTTAACCGTACAAACGATTATGGTAACCGTGGTATGGATATCAACCCGGAAGAGATTGAAACGTTAACTATTTTAAAAGGCCCCGAGGCCACAGCGCTTTATGGTACCCAAGGTGCATCGGGCGCAGTGGTTATTACTACAAAACGTGCCAAGGCAGGTACTGCAAGCGTAAGTTACAACAACTCGTTCAGAGCCGAAATTCCATATCGTTTTCCAGAAGTTCAAACCGTTTATGGTGGTGGCGCAGGTGGAATTTTCGACGAAGAGGTAAGAACCAGAACTTATTTTGGCGCAAAATATCCTGAGCGGTTTACAAGATATGATAATCTTGATGCGTTTTACAGAACAGGATGGACACAAAAGCACAATGCCTCGGTAGAAGGTGGAACCGAAAAGCTTTCGATGAGGCTTGGCGTAAGCTACACCGATCAGGATGGCTCGATAAAGGGAACGGACTATACTTCGTTAAATACCAAACTTTCTGCTACATCTAAAATCAGCGATAAGGTGAGCATGAATGCGTCGATGAACTTTATTTCTTCTAAAACGAACAAAACCTATAAAGGATCCGGTAGCCCGATGTTAAGCGTTTTAACATGGCCGATTATTGATGACATTAGAAATTATTATACCGCAACAGGCGACAGACGTACCATTACCGGAAGTTACAGCGCAGAGCTCGATAACCCACTTTGGGCCATGGAAAACAACCCGAATTGGGATAAGGTAAACCGTGTAATCTCAAATATTGGCATTAGCTATAAGCCTACCAGCTGGTTAAATTTTCAGGCCACTGGAGGCGCCGATGTGTATTCGATGCAAGGTTTGGGCGCTTACCACCCACAATCATACAACGCCAACGTTTCTGGTACTTCTTATGGTGGCGGTGGCATTAACACTTTTACCGAAAACTTCAGGTTGTTAAACGGATCATTGGTGGCAACCGTGAGAAAGGATTTTGGAAAGTTCAAGCCTTCGTTGGTAGTTGGTTACGATATTTCGGACAATCTTGACGAAACCACTGCTCAATTCGGAACCAAATTTTATCAGCAAACATTTTATAGCCTCAATAATACCGATCCAACCACCCAACGTGTAGCTTATGCTAACGTGTTAAAACGCAAAATGGGTGCTTTCGGACAGGCGCAGGTAGGTTACGATGATTTACTGTACTTAACATTAACTGGCCGTCAGGATTTTTCTTCGACATTGCCAATTAACGATTATACGTTTTTCTATCCGGCAGCATCATTAAGTTTTGTGTTTTCTGATCTTCCTGTAATGAAAAACCTAAGCTGGTTATCATCAGGTAAATTGAGAGCTTCGTGGGGTCAGTCGGGTAAAGATCCGAGAAAAGCTTACATCACCAAAACATCTTTGGTCCCACAAACCACTACGGGCGGGGGCTTCGCAGTCGATGTAAATTTGGGTAACCCGAATCTTGAGGCAGAGTTTACCACTTCATCAGAAGCGGGTATCGATTTAAGCTTTTTCAAAAACAGAATTTCAGCAAACTTCTCTTACTACAAAACGGTAAGTAACGGTCAAATTACGGCGCCACGTTTAAGTTATGCAACCGGAGCCATTTTAGAATACATCAACAGCGGCAAGGTGGTTAACCACGGTTTTGAGTTGGTGTTGAAAGGCACGCCAATCAGAAACCAGAATTTTAGCTGGGATATTACAGCCAACGTAACCCGGGCAAGAGGAAAAATTACTGCTTTACCAGCCGATCAAACTACGTTTTATGTATCAGATACCTGGTTGTTTGATAACGTAAGAAGGCAGTATGTAGTAGGTTCGTCCGTTTCGGCCCTTGCCAGTATGGAATATTTGAGAAACGCCAATGGCGATATCCTGATTAGCCCGAGTAATGGTTTGCCAATCAGAAACACCGATTGGACACAAATTGGCGATACAGCACCAGACCTTGGCGTAGGTTTAATCAACAGCTTTACTTACAAAAACTTCAACTTGTCGTTCCTTTTTGATATCCGCAAAGGCGGAGATATTTACAACGCAACCGAGCTTTATTTATATGCACGAGGCATGTCTAAAAGAAGTTTAGACCGCGAAACACCACGTATTATTAAAGGGGTGTTAAGAGATGGTTTGGAGAACAGTGCAAATCCAACACAAAACAATATTGTTGTGGTACCTTATATCACTACCACCTATTATTCGCAGTTCAACACGCTGGATTTTATCGAGAAAGACATCAACTGGATCAGGTTGAAGGACATTACTTTAGCTTACACACTGCCGAAATCTGTGTTCGAAAGAAGCAAGACCTTTAAAAGCGCCAGTGTATTTTTTACAGGAACCGATTTATTGCTGCTTACCAACTATAAAGGGGTAGATCCATCAGTAAATGGTTTAAGTGCGGCATCAGGCGGTACAGGCGGTACGGGCATCGATTTTGGTAGTTTCGGCCAACCGATGGGCTTCAATTTTGGTTTAAGAGTAGGGTTTTAATTTAGAAAACAATGAAAAAGATATATATAGTATTATTTGCCCTGGCAATATCATTTTCTGGATGTAAGAAATATTTCGATATCAATACAGATCCGGCAACGCCGCAAAATCCAGAAAGCAGAACATTGGTTCCACCTTTGTTTGCGCAAATGGAGCGTGGCGTTCAGTTTGATGCCAGGTATTTAGGCGGTACAATTCAGTATTTTGGAGGTGCCGTAAACGTTGGCGAAACGCATGGCTGGATACAGGTAAGCGACGCTATGGGCGAAATTTGGCGAACTTGTTACTATGGTTTAGGGGCAAACCTCAATCTGATAATTGACGATAGCCAGAAAAAAACCGAATGGAATTATGTTGGCCTTGCACAATCTTTAAAAGCATGGAGCTTCCAGATTACCACCGATTACACTGGCGAAATTATTGTTAAACAAGCGTTTGAGCCAAATCGTTTTGTGTTCGATTACGATTCGCAGGAAGATGTTTATGCAGAGGTTGTTCGCATCGCAAACGAATCTATCAACAATTTTAGCAGAACAGATGGAGCGGGTACCCAGGCAAAACTGGCTGTTGCAGATTTGGTTTATCAGGGCGATGCCTCAAAATGGATCAAATTCAACTATGGTTTATTGGCCAGAAATGCGAGCAGTACAATCAACAAAGCAAGCTACGATCCCCAAAAAGTGATCGATTATGTTGATAAAGCACTTGCCAGCAATGCCGATAACTTCCTGGTTCCAAATAATGGCAACATTTCCGCAGATGCCAACTTTTTTGGTCCCTTAAGATCAAATTTAGCATCTTACCGCCAAACAAGAATCATCGTTGGTTTACTGGACGGAACTTATTTAACCGGAACTGCCGGAAGCGTCATCGATCCGCGTAGAAACAACATGATCTCCCCTTCCCAAGACGGTGTTTACAGAGGAACCAACCCCGGCGTTGGCGATCCTGGTACGGTAACAAACAAAAACCAAATTCCAAATCCATGGGGCTCACTAGGTAGTGCAAATCCGGGCGGAGGTGCAAACACAGGTAAGTACTTGTTTAAAGATAAAGCCAGTTTCCCGATAATGACTTATTCTGAAATGCAGTTTTTAAAAGCTGAGGCCGCTTTTAGAAAAGGCGACCTACAAACCGCACATACCGCATATTTAAACGGAATTTCGGCAAGTATCGATTTTGTGAGCGCTTTAGGCACGGCAATTACCACAGCAGAAAAAACAGCTTACATGGGTAGCGCATCAGTAAAACAAACGCCTGCAACCTTAACATTGAAAGATATTATGTTGCAAAAATACCTGGCGCTTTATGGCTATGGTTTTGTAGAAACATGGACCGATTTGCGCAAGTATAACTACATTACCGGCGATGCGAAAGGAAACAATCCTTATGTAAATACTTACTTTTTCCCAACCTCTTTCTATTCAGATAACGGAGGCAAACCCGCACAAAGGACCCGCCCAAGGTATAATTCAGAATATATCTGGAATTTAGAGGCGCTTAAGAAAATTGGTGCCGATAAAATCGACTACCATACTGTTCCAATGTGGTTCTCTCAACCTTAACGTTTAAAATAAAATTGATATGAAAAAATTAATATATATTCTAACGGCTTGTGTGGCGCTGCTTACATCATGTGCCAAAGAAAGTGATTACCAATCATTAGAGAATACCGAATATGAAAAGCTTGCGCCGGCCGATACCAAATATACGTACCTCAAAGTGCTAAACTTAACTCCCGGCAGTCCCGTTGTTAACTACTATATAGATGGCGTAAAATTTTCTTCCGCGTTATCCTCATCAGGCGTTGAAAATGCAGGTTATGGTTACAACGGTTTATATCCCGATTTTGGCTACGCGGCCGTGGCACCTGGTTCGCACAAGCTTACCGCCAAAATAATTCCAACAGCCACTGTTGATAAAAACCTCGAAGTACTCAATACGACCGTATCGCCAGAAGCTGGTAAATACTATACCATTTATACAACCGGGCAATATTCGGCAACAAATAAAGTATTGGGCACACCTTTTGTTTTAGAGGATGTGAGGCCAGCTTTAGATACTTCAAAAATATTTGTTCGCTTTGTAAACCTTTGTAATGGGCTTCCAAGCATCGATATTGTAAAGGGAGCGGCCGTAACAGACCCTAAAATTATTACCAATATCGGGTATGGACAAGCCTCACCGTGGGTAGCCATTCCGAACGTTGGAAACGGAACTGCGCCTACAATTCCACTTTGGTATTTGCTCTCTGCAACGGGGGCTCCGATATTTACAACTGTTTCTAACAGTACATTAACCAAGGGAAGGGCCTACACTATTTATGCACGCGGCGTTATTGGAGCCACAGGCACAACGGCACCAACTTTTACCTATTACACCACTTTTTATTACTAATGTAAACCTTGTCTCGGTTTAGAACCAAGTCAGTTTTCTGACTTGGTTTTTTTGTATATTCAAGGCTTGAAATTGATGAGAAAATTATCCCTGTTTTTCATTCTTTTTACACTTGCGGCCAGCCTTAAAGCTGCAGTTTTTACGGTAACCTCAAATGCTGATGCTGGGGCCGGAACCTTGCGCAATGCCATTACCCTGGCCAATAACAATGGAACTACAGAAACCGATTATATTTACTTCAATCTGCCAGGCACTAGTTTAACCGACATTACCATTGCGCTCGAAAGTGAGCTGCCGGCAATTACTTCTAACATTATGATTGATGGGCAAAGCCAACCGTCGGAGCTATTGGGCAATCCCAATATCCGGATATCACTTGTCCGGGCCGTTGCAGCTTATTTTAACGGGTTAAAAATCGATCATGCAAGCAATGTAGCCGTATATGGTATTAGCTTTAGTAACTTTAAGGCCGACCCCGCAGGCAGTCTCGATGAGAAAAAGGGTGGGATTTATCTTAAAGGCTCCTCAAACATTATTATCGGTGCACCCGGCAAGCCCAATTGTTTCGGTAACTGTTACGCGGGAATTTTGTCGCCTTTTACAACCTCACGGGAAGATATACAGAATATTGAGATAGCCGCCAACATTTTCGGGTTAAGTGAAAATGGTTTAAACAGTGTGCCCAATGAAACAGGCATAGATTTAAGTTTCCTAAAAAACAGCACTATTGGAGGCGATGCGCCCGAGTATGGCAATTTAATTGCTGCAAACACCCGCAATGGCATCGCTTTAGGTTCGGCAGATGGCCCCATAACAATTGCCAACAACGTAATCGGGCTCGATAAATCGCTTAACCTGAAACCATCACCAGCCGCAAACGGAATTTACGTAAATGGCGCAACAAGCATCCCAAATATCACTGATAATGTTATTGGTGGTCAATTACAAGGCATTTTGGTCGATTATGTTAACGGTGGGTTCATCATCGCCAGAAATAGAGTTGGCACAGGCTTCTTAGGTACCGAAAACTTTGCCAACGGAACAGGGATTCACATCAATTTTTCGAATACCAAAAGTATAATTGGCGGTACTACAACGGCCGAAACCAATTATATCGCTTACAATAAAACGGCAATCCTCATTGAGAATTCCTATCCAATCTCGATCCTTAAAAATAGCTTGTACTGCAATTCCGAAGGTGCAATTACCTTTAAGGGTCAAACCCTTGATGTGGCTAAAATAGACGTTATTAATGCAGGCCAGGTAAGTGGAAAGTATGCCGCGAATGCAATGGTCGAGCTTTTTTATACTGATGAGTGTAACGATTGCCAGGGTAAAACGTGGTTTGCTACCTTAAACACCGATGGCGCCGGAAACTGGCAATATACGGGTGCAGTAACCGGAAAAGTGACCAGTTTGGGTACCGATGCCAATGGTGCAACCTCCAATTTCTCAAAGCCAGAACTCAACGATGCCAATGTACTAAAGCAAAACGTTTTTTGTGGGGAGGCCAATGGAAGTATAAAGGGTATTAAGGTCTATAATGCCAGTGTTTTTCAGTGGTACAATACGGTCGGCGATCTGGTTGGAACAAGTAACGATTTAGAAAACGTTGGTGCCGGAACTTATTATTTAAAGGCCGGGCAGCTGGGAGCCTGCGATGTGAAATCGGCCAACTTTACCATTAGTGCCGGTGGAAATGGGATAGACGATTCGAAAAAGAAAATTACCGATGCTATTTGCGGCGCATCAAATGGCAGCATTACCAATATAGGTGTAGCCAACGATCTTCAAAAAAGCTGGTACAACGCTGCTGGCAACATCATAGCTACAGGCAACGATTTGGTTAATGTACCCGCAGGCACTTACTTTTTTAAGGCGGGTAGCGGTGCCTGCGAAGTTACTTCACCCGTTTATACCGTTAACAATCAAACCAAAAGCTACATGACAAAAGACGTTGTGATCACACCATCGAGCTGCGGAAATAAAAATGGACGCGTCGAAATAAACGGCTATCAAACCGATGTTCCCACCCGCTTTAGCTGGCTCGATGGAGATGGAAATGAAGTGGCTACAACCGAAGATCTTTCGAACGTTTTCCCCGGCGTTTATACCCTGATGGCTTCTGATGCCAATGGCTGCGCAAATGAAGCAGGAAGTTTTACCATCAGTGAGGCCGACCTCCCCGTGATCGATTTAACCAAAATGCAAACGTTTACCAGTTGCGATGGACAAACAATAAGCATTACAGGCGTGGAAGTAAAAGGTACTACTCAGCCGTTCCGTTATAAGTGGATCGATCAGGAGAGAAATATGGTTTCTGAGCAGCTCGCATTTAGTGCGCTGAAAGCCGGTAATTACCAACTTTTGGTGTCGGATAAATACAATTGCGACGTACATAGTGATTTCATCGATTTTCGGTCGTTAAAAAGGGAAACGTTGGTCGTACCCAATTCGTTTAGCCCAAATGGCGATGGAGTTAATGATGCGTGGGTAATCACCGCGGCCGAAAACTATCCAAGCGCCGAGTTTTCTGTTGTTAATCGGCATGGTGAGCGGGTGTTTTATTCAAAAGGTTATGCAGCGCCTTTCGATGGGACTTACCGCGGGAAGCCGCTGCCTACAGGGGTTTATTATTACTTAATTGACTTAAAAGGCGAGTGTGGCAAGCTAAGTGGAAGTTTAACGCTAATGAAGTAGTCTGCCCGTCACCCCGACTGTAGCGCAACGGAAAGATACTCGCCCTCCAGCTATTCTCTTAATCTGATTTCTATAATTAAAGTGCATTTTTGGGGCTCATATTGAACATTTGATATGAACGGTCGTCATCCTCAGCTTGGCTGGGGGTCTTAATGCAAAAAACAGCGCACCGCATTAAGGTTCTCACCTGCGTGGGAATGACGTGGTGTTTTGGCTGTGTGATTGAGGCAGTTTTCGGCTGGAATAATATCGAACTCAGGTTTCTAAGAGATTTCTCCCCATAGGAGCTCCTGTGGAGCGCTACGGTCGAAAGGACGATCCGTGTAGGTATTCATCCCGTCATCCCGACTGTAGCGCAACGGAAAGATACTCGCCCTCCAGCTATTCTCTTAATCTGATTTCTATAATTAAAGTGCATTTTTGGGGCTCATATTGAACATTTGATATGAACGGTCGTCATCCTCAGCTTGGCTGGGGATCTTAATGCAAAAAACAGCGCACCGCATTAAGGTTCTCACCTGCGTGGGAATGACGTGGTGTTTTGGCTGTGTGATTGAGGCAGTTTTCGGCTGGAATAATATCGAACTTAGGTTTCTAAAAGATTCTCCTCCATAGGAGCTCCTGTGGAGCGCTACGGTCGAAAGGACGATTAGTGTAGCCTGCTGCGGTTGAAATGACGGATTATGTAGCCCGCTACGGCCGAACACACCTTCATCCGATGATCCAAACTCTACCAAATCCTCTGCGTGTTTATGCGGTTTTGTGCGATAAAATTTTTGTTACACACTCTGAAATAGTATGTTGAATAATTTTTATGTGGAAACTATTTGTGACCTTAGCTTATTGTTTTGATAATGTGCGTGATTGTGCGTGTTTAGAAAACAAACTAACAAACCCTAAAATCATTTCATCCTTAAACGAGTAAGTTATGAAAAAAAAACTACTGTTAACTATTCTGGGTGCCTTCTTGTTGCTCACGCAGGTTATAGCGCAACAAGTAACCGTAACAGGTAAGGTTACATCGCCCGATGGCCCTGTTCCCGGAGTTTCTATTAAAATAAAATCCGGAACCACTGTAGCACAAACCGATGGTAACGGAGCCTATTCAATACGGGCAAACAAAGGCGACGTACTTGTTTTTACCTTTATTGGTTACGCAACTCAAGAGCAAACCGTTGGCAATAGCAATACCATTAATGTTACTTTAGAATCAACATCGCAAGGACTGCAAGAAGTGGTTGTAGTAGGATTTGGTACCCAAAAGAAAGCAAACTTAACCGGTGCCGTAACTACTGTTGATGTAGAGAAAACTTTTGGAAGCAAGCCCCTAAACGACCCGACAAAAGCGTTGCAAGGCGTTGTACCCGGATTAACCATTACTTACGGAAACGGAGGATTAACTGCCGGACCAAACATCAACATCAGGGGTGTAGGATCGATAAACGGCAATAGCAGGCCGTTAATAATCGTGGATAATGTGGAAACCCCCGATCTTTCGATCATTAACCCTGCCGATATCGAAAGTGTTTCTGTGTTAAAAGACGCCGCATCAACATCAATTTACGGTGCAAGGGCCGCCTTTGGTGTTGTGCTCATTAAAACAAAATCAGGAAAGAAAAATATTCCAACAAGAATTTCTTACTCCAACAACTTTTCGTGGAATAAGCCAACAGTGCTGGCCGATTTCTCAGACCCTGTTCCGGAGTTGCAAGCGCTTTACGATGCATCAGTTAGGGCCGGTACTACATCGCCCGAAACCTTTGGTATGCAGTTAACCAAGCTTCGCGATGGTATTGCCAACTGGCAAAACAAATATGCCGCCACAAATACCGGTAACGATATGATTCTGGGTCAGGATTTTGATTACGTTGACGGACGCGTTTACTTTTATAAGGTTTGGGACCCGAAAAAGGAGATGCTTAAAGATTATACCGCACAATCTAACCACAATTTGAGCCTGCAGGGCGGAAGTGAAAAAATTGGTTATTATTTATCCGGCGGTTATGCAAACGAAGGCGGTATTTTCAAATTAAACCCCGATGAGCTTAACAAGTATAATGTGAGTGGTTCCATTAACGTTGCGGCCACAAAATGGTTAGATGTTGACGCAAAGTTTCTGTACCGCAACTTTAAATACGATTATCCGTATCAGTATCAGAACTATTGGTATTATTTCTGGAGATGGGGCTCTTATTTCCCGTACGGCCAATACAATGGAAATTATTTCAGACACACGCCTGCTTATTTAGCAAATGCACAAAGATCCAGCTTAACCGAAAATTACAGTCGTGTTGATCTTGGTGCAACAATTAAGCTTACCAAAGATTTAAGTATCCGTGCTGATTACACCATTGGCCGTTCAAATGCCTTAAGAAATGAGGTGGGCGGGCCGATTAACGCAATCGATTTTTGGACTGCGGGTACACCGCCGCTTATCGCAAACATTGCTTCGGCATCCCAAGATGTGGTAAGCTACGGCGAAACCCGCAATATGGTAAATACGCTTAATGCTTATGCTACCTATCAGAAAACAATTGCTAACGACCATAATATTAAGGTTACGGCCGGGGTAAACTCTGAAACGTACGATAATGTTCAGTTTACGGCAGCGAGAAATACTGTTTTAGATCCCGACAGGGGAGAGCTCAATTTAGCGGTTGGCACCCAGCTTGCTAATGGCTCGCACGGTTCAGGCTTATTTCCGGTAGGCGCTTACGCAGGATACTTCGGTCGCTTTAATTACGACTACAAAGGCAAGTACTTGTTTGAAGCAAACGGACGGTACGATGGATCCTCGGCTTTTTCGAGACTAGACAGATGGGCGTTTTTCCCTTCAGCTTCTGCAGGTTACCGCATTACCGAAGAGAAATTTATGAGCTTCATTAAGCCCTATGTTGACGATATTAAACTTCGGGCGTCATACGGTTCAGTAGGGAACCAAAATGTTGGCGGCCAATTTTATATCCCATTAATGGCTGCCTCAAACGTGAATTGGATTACCCCAACCGGAACAACATTAACTACAGGCATTGCGGCACCAATTCCGGTAGCAGAATCTTTACTTTGGGAAAAAATTCAAACGTTAGACGTTGGTGCTGATATCCGTTTCTTGAAAAATTATGTTGGCTTATCGGTAGATTACTATCAACGCGATACCAAAGGTATGTTGCAGCAAACTTCTGTTCCTGCCACTTTTGGCTCTGCGGGACCAAGAATTAACGCTGGTAACTTTCGAAACCGCGGGTACGAGATTAGTTTGGATTTAAACTATCCGGTAAGTCAAGATCTTAACCTTTATGCTACGCTTACTTTGGCCGATAACAAAACGGTATTTACAAAATGGAACAATCCATCTAATCTGATTTATCAGAACAACCCCAATTATCAGAACCCTGGATATTATGTAGGGCAGCAGTATGGCGAAATATGGGGCTTTGAAACGGATGGGTTTTTCCAGTCTGACGACGAGGTAAAAAGCTCTCCAAGCCAGGTTGCACTTCAAAACGGAAACTTCGTTTATGGAGCAGGCGATGTTAAATACAAGGATTTAAATGGCGATGGTGTAATTAACCAGGGAAAAGGTACGGCAGACGATCACGGCGATTTGAAAGTAATTGGCAATAGCCAGCCACGCTACCAATACAGCGCTCGTTTGGGCGGAACCTATAAAGGCTTCGATTTAGATGTGTACATTCAAGGCGTTGGCAAACGCGATTACTGGGGCTTGGGAACCATGATTATTCCTGCTTATGGCAACGCCGATATTATGTATGCCAACCAGCTCGATTTCTGGTCGCCGACAAATCCAAACGCGTTTTATCCTCGTCCGTATATTGGCAACAGTGCAACCAAAATTGCAAATTTCCCTGCCAGTGGAAACAACTTTTATCCACAATCTAAATACCTGTTAAACCTTGCTTACGCCCGATTGAAAAATGTAACCGTTGGATACACAATACCGAGCACATGGTTGAAAAAATACGGGGTTCAGAAATTCAGGGTTTATTTAAGTGGACAGAACCTTGCAACAATTTCAAACGTTGGTGCGCCAATAGATCCGGAAATGACTGATGGCGAAGCTGGTTATACAGGCCGAACCTTTCCGTTTAACAGACAATATTCTTTCGGTGTTAACTTAACATTATAATAAGAGCCATGAAATTTATCAAATCAACAATATACATCGCATTTATTGCAATTTTAGGCATTAGCTGTTCTAAAGATCTAAATGTAGATACACCAGATCAGTTTTCTGATGACAACTTCTGGACAAGTGAAAATAACGTTCGGACTTACAACTGGGGTTTTTATGCCCTGTTTACGGGTTTTGGAACAGGAACAACAGGCGATTTTTATTTCTCTACCTTAAGCGATGATCAGAATGCCGCAACGTTCCAAAATTTTGCATTAACAGCGCCAACAACATCGGGCGATTGGGACTGGACTTATATCCGTAAAGCCAATATCATGTTAGAGCGAATTAACCAGGTGCCAATGAGCGATGAGGCTAAAAAGCACTGGAGCGGAATTGCCAGATTTTTCAGGGCGATGGATTACTTCAGTAAAGTAAAAGCATTTGGCGGAGTTCCATACATTAGCAAATCGCTAGATGTTGCGCAAACCGACGTTATTTACAAGCCCCGCGATACCCGTCAACTGGTAATGGACAGCGTATTGAGCGATATTAACTATGCCGTTGATAATATTCGTGTTAGCGATGGCGACAATACGGTAAATCGCGACGTAGCCCTGGCCCTAAAAGCAAGAATCTGTCTTTTTGAGGGTTCTTACAGGGTGTACCATACCGAATTGTCGCTGCCAGATGCTGATAAGTTTTTAACTCAGGGTAAAGACGCCTGCGAAAAGCTGATGACCGGAAAATATATCTTGAATGCCGATTACAGAAGCATTTACAGCTCGATGGATTTAGCTGGTAACAAGGAGGTGCTGCTTTATAAAAAATACCTGGCTGGCGTACTCACTCACTCTGTAATTGGCTATACCAACAGCACAACCCAAATGAGTGGCTTAACGAAATCGGCGGTAGAAGCGTATCCTGCAACCGATGGTTTACCAATTGGACAATCGCCGCTTTATCAGGGAGATAACACCATTGCAGCTGTGAGAACAAACAGAGATAATCGCCTGTTGGCCACCGTTGATAACTTTTTAGCCTATAACGGAACTTTGGTAAATGGCTACAGCTCAAGCACAGGTTATCGTCCATCTAAGTTTTTAAACCCTGCGTCGAACCAGTTGGCACCGTACAATGAAACCGATGCGCCGATTTTTTACTACTCCGAAGTTTTACTTAATTATGCTGAGATCACCGCAATTTTAGATCAGTTGGGCAAGCTAGCCTTTACTCAGGCCGACATGGATAAATCAATTAACTTGTTAAGAACAAGGGCGGGAATTGCAAAACTCACTGTGCTAGGTGGCGGAAACGTAGCTGCGGGTGGAGTTACCATTGTAGACCCTAAAAGAGATGCCGATGTTTCGCCGCTAATGTGGGAAATAAGACGCGAGCGTAGAGTAGAACTGATGATGAACGGGTTTAGATATCAGGATATTTTGCGCTGGAAAAAAGGACAATATTTGGATAGAGCCAAAAATGTTGATGCTTTCTTAGGTGCCAAAGTGCCCGATAATGGCAAGGTGCTCAGAAATGCGCAAGGTTACATCATTCCGTACGCAGCCAACTTAACCAGAACGTTTGTCGACCCGAAGAACTATTTGTCGCCAATTCCAACTGGCCAAATTAGTTTGTACCCCGCAGGAACGCTACAGCAAAACCCCGGATGGTAACGTAAACAACTAATTATGTTAAAACCTCCGTCGAACATAAAGTTTGGCGGAGGTTTTTTAGTTTTCAAGCCTCACCCTTTGAAAGGACGTAGTAAGGCAATTTCAGTAATGGCCCTCTCCGGGAGAGCGGGTTTTTGAAGGGCAGCGGGTTGAACCCACGTACTTCCATTTCCCTCTCTTCTGGAGAGGGATTTGCACCTCAGAAACTAAATTACAAACGTTGATAGGGAGAGGATCTTTGTTTCCCTCTCTTCTGGAGAGGGACCTGCACTTCAGAAAGTAACCCACAAACGTTGATAGGGAGAGGCTAGGAAGAGGCTACTTCCAACCATACCACCTTACCATCCATTGTGCTCGCCAATACATTTTTGCCATCGATCACATTTACCGTATTTACCATTGAGTTATCAATTTTATGTGCCCAAACGGTGGTTTTTTGTTTAGGGTCGATCGCATAAATAACGCCGTTCTTGGTGCCAAAAAACACATTTCCGGCTTTTTCTATCAACATAGAAGGAACATGTTCATAGCCGAAACCTACATTCAATCGCCAAAGTACGCCCGGATCTTGGGCCTGCGCCTTATAAGCAACAATTTCATCTTGCATGGTTTTGCCATAAATAATGGTGCTATCTGCAGATTGGCCGATTGATTCCCTAACCGTAGCCTCCTTGTTGCGCCACAGCGTGCTGCCGTTCGAGGCGTCAATCGCCGTCAAATACCGGTCGGGAGCTGCAATGTAAACAATGCCTTTATAAGCAACCGGTGTTACCATCGCAGGCGAAAACATCCTGTTGGCGTGACCGTTATCCCATTTCCATACCAAAGCGCCTGTATTTATATCGAGCGCATATAAATGCCTGCCCCACGAGCCGAAAATAATCTTACCTTGGTAAATCAGCGGTTTGCCAACAATAGAACCTTCAACGCCATTAAAAGCCCAAATTTCTTTGCCCGTTTTAACATCCAGCGCTCTGAAATTATTGTCGCTACCGCCTATAAATACATGCCCATCGGCAGCCACAGGAGAGCCCAACACCGAATTGGCCGTAGCCTTTTGCCAAATGGCTTTACCAGTTTTCGCATTCAGGGCGTAAATAGTTCCATCACCCGAACCGAAAATCACCAGATTACCCACAGCCACCGGCGAAGAATAAATAGCTCCCTTTGTTTTAAATGTCCATACTTTTTTGCCGGTTTTTTTGTTTAAAGCCTCAACCCATCCTAAACTATTACCAAAAATGACATTGTTGCCTGTAAAAGTTGGCGTATTGACTACATTGGCGTTTGAGTGATACGTCCATAACGCTTTGGTATTCGGATATTTGGTATTAATTGAAAAATCAGGACGCTCGTATTTTTTAGCATCCGGCCGAAAGGTTTTCAACGCAATCTTCCGCCAGGCGGGAAGAACTTCCTCCGTCGGTTTTTTGGTTTGAAAAAACACCGAATCCTTTGTCATCGTTACAATATTATAACCCCCAATACTGTCTTTCGCCCTTAAGTTAGATCGACCCATTGTTGCCTCAATGCCTTCGAAATTGTAGGGGTGGTTATTGTGGCCATGGCCGCAAATGGCATATTGAATGTTGTATTTCTTCAACCGATCCGTTGCCTCGTACCAATTATCCAAACTATTATCTAACGGGTAGTGATTGGCAAAAACAATCGGCATGTTTTTAGGTGTTGCCTTGAGCAAGCTGTCGAGCCAAACAGTTGCGTCTCTGGGGATATGCCCATCACTCATCCTTACGTAAGGGCCAGAAGCACAGGCAATAAAACGATAACCTTTATAATCAAACGTAAACTTATCGCCACCAAATTCCTTTATAAAATTTACCCCTCCCGACTCGGACCATCCCGTATCGTGGTTTCCGGGGATGATATGATATGGCTTATTGAGTTTCGATAAAATGCCCTTTGCCAACTTAAGCTCGTTGTTGGTGCCCATTTCAGTTACGTCGCCCGTTACAATCACAAAATCGATGTCGTTCAGCCCATTAATATCCGCAACGGTTCGATTTAAATCTTCCTCACCAGTTGGCGAACCAACATGCGTGTCGGTTACAAAGGCATATTTAAAATTTTGAGCATTTACAGTGAACGAAAACAGCAATGCAAAAAGAAAAAGACAAAGATATTTCATGGATGATTTTTAATGATTTCTATAAAAATCAGCATTTTTTAAGGTTAACGGCCTGCTGTAATGGCATTTTTACAAGTTTGAGGGAGG
Organism: Pedobacter endophyticus; assembly: GCF_015679185.1. NCBI lineage: Bacteria > Pseudomonadati > Bacteroidota > Sphingobacteriia > Sphingobacteriales > Sphingobacteriaceae > Pedobacter > Pedobacter endophyticus. The sequence continues at coordinate 3,098,679 of NZ_CP064939.1, read as the reverse complement.
CACTAAATTAACAAAGTTTTCGCTTTATTATTTCTTTGAAGCGCAAGGTCTGTGGCGTTTAGATGAGCCCTTCGACTCCGCTCAGGGTGACGTTTTATTTCCGTCATTGCGAGGCCGGGCTTATGTTTCGATAGCCGACTGAATAACAGCCATTTAAAATAATGTTTAGCCAAATAAATCGGACGACAACTATGAACGGTCGTCATCCTCAGCTTGACTGGGGATCTTAATGGAAAAGCCTTAAGATTCCCGCCTGCGCGGGAATGACGACTTATGGAGTAAGATGTGTCCACACGAAACAAAAAAGGCCACCAAATTGGCAGCCTTTCTTTTATTCATTCTGGTTTTTCTACAAAACCTTAAGTCCTAAGCTCAACTGAAACACATTTTGTTTTTGGCTATACCTATCGCTGTTGCTAATGTTTGTTAAGCCAGCTTCGTAACGCAAATCGACAGAAATAGCGCCAACATCAACGCCCGCACCCGCCTGAATGGCAAAAGCCTGGTTTTTGTAATCATTAAAATCAGTTGCTTGCTGGTAAGCAGAACTGAAGCTCGAATTTTCATCCAGTACAAACGAAATCGCCGGACCAGCCATTAAGCGAAAGTTAAGGTTGTTGGCTCCGAACTTTGTACCGAACAGAACAGGTACCGTTAACGTTGTGAATTTCACCTTACCCTCTGCCGAAACTTCATTGCCATCCGTTTGGGTGATGCTAATGAACTTGTTTCCTTTGCTTCCAATATAGGCTTCGGGCTGTACATAAAAACTGGCACCACCAACGCGTGCCCATGCACCAACCTGGTAGCCAAGCCTGTTTTCTTCCTTGGCAAAATCGGCATTGATTTTTGCAAGGTTTACGCCTGCCTTAATACCCAGGTTAAAAGTTTGTGCTTGTGATGTTGCCCAACAAACAGTTAGGAAAACAACAGATAGGATGATCTTTTTCATAATTTTCTTTTAGTTTAAAATAGGGATGTATAAATTTTTCGATTTATAACGGCGATTTAACACAATTATCGTGCAAGAAATAATAAACCTGCAAAGCTTTTCTTACTTTCCTATAAAATGGCTCCAACCTATATAAATATTTTTTACTTTTGCAGCAAATAAATCTGTATGGCTAATTTTCAACTTACTCCCGAAACCGCATTTAAGGTAAAAACCAAATTCTTGCGCAAGTACCGCGATCTGGCCAACGAACCCTTAGATTTTACACCAGGCAACGAAGATCAGTTGGTAGCAGATTTAATGCGACTGGTAAAACGCGACCGCACTTACATCGAATTTACCATCCAAAAAGCATTGGCCGATACCAAAGGAAACAGGCTTTAAGAATTCGATTCACCGAAATAGCATTCATTGCTGTCGACTTCAGTCGATGACTAAAAATCATTTGCTACTCAAAATGCGTATCATAGCTTCATCTCATTGCCGTTGACTTCAGTCAACGGTTAAAAATATTCACTATCCAAAAGGCATTGGCCGATACCACAGGAAACAGGCTTTAAGATAATAATTTCTTTTCCTTCGGACAAATTGAAACCAGATTGCTTCACCCTCCTACTTAGGCGTCGCTTCAGTTCGCAATGACGATTCGCTTAAAAGCTCTTCTTTCCAAAATATCAATCATTGCCGTTGACTTCAGTCAACGGATGTAGTTATTTTACGCCCTCAAAGCAATAAGCTTTTTTAATGTTTGCTGGTTTTTGTACATTTACCCTTGTGCCAATCAAATCGGTAGCGATACAATTTTGAAGAAGCCCGCCTGAAAAACATTTAAGGAATGAAAAAACTAAAATACGGTCTTTTAGCAGCCACGTTCGGCTTCGCTATCCTATCCTTTTCTTTTAAAGAAGATTTGTTCCTGGTATCTAAAAACCTCGATATTTTCGCCTCATTATACAAAGAGATCAATATCAATTACGTTGATGACACCAATGCTCCGCTGCTCATGAAAACGGGTATCGATGCCATGTTGGAAAGCTTAGACCCCTACACCGAATACGTTCCAGAATCTGAAATTGAAGATTATAAGCTTAAATACGTGAGCACACAATATGGCGGCATTGGGGCAAGCACTGTATTTATAGAGGGCAGGTTGTTTGTAAATGAGGTTAGCGAGGGCTATCCTGCAAATAAAAGTGATGTAAAAGCCGGCGATCAGATCGTAAGCATTAATGGTATCGCAGTGAAGGGAAAAGAGCGGATTGAGGTCAGTCAACTTTTACGCGGCCCTAAAGGAACGCCTGTCGACCTTATTTTATTGAGAGATGGCAAGGAGATGCCTAAAAAGTTGGTGCGTGATGAGATTAAGCAGCCAAACGTATCCTACTCAGGTATGGTGGGCGATGGCATAGGCTACATTAAGTTAGATAAATTTTTAGAAAATGCCGGGCAGGAAGTTAAAGATGCACTTATGGCCATTCAAAAAGAAAACCCTAAGGGCATTGTACTCGATTTAAGGAACAATGGTGGTGGGATTCTGCAAGAAGCCGTTAAAATCGTTAACCTTTTTGTAGCTAAAGACCAATTAGTGGTTACACAAAAAGGGAAAAACGTTGAAAAAACCATTACCTACAAAACCTTTGCAGCGCCCGTTGCGGCGAGTTTGCCCCTCGTTGTTTTGGTAAATGGCAATTCTGCCTCAGCCTCAGAAATTGTTGCCGGCGCCTTGCAAGATTTAGACCGCGGCATTATTATTGGCCAGCGAAGCTATGGAAAAGGCCTCGTGCAGCAAACGTTTAACTTGCCGTATAACAGCTTAGTTAAAGTAACAGTTGCAAAATACTACACGCCATCAGGCAGGTGTATTCAAAAGTTAGATTACGCCCATAAAGATGCCAATGGCATGGCAGAACGCTTTGCAGATTCTACAATGACGATGTATCCCACAAAAACTGGCAGAAACGTTTACAGTGGAAATGGCGTCTATCCCGACATTGTGGTCGACGCTGATAAGTTAAGCCCCATTACCCTTTCGCTCATTAACAAAAACCTGTTCTTCGCCTTTGCAAACCAATATAAAAAGCAAAAGCCGAGTTTAGCAGCTGCAAAAGATTTCCAAATCTCCGACGCCGATTATACCGCTTTTGCGAATACGCTGGTTGAGAAAGATTTGAGCTACCAAAGCCGCACCGAACGATTGCTTGCAGAATTGCAGGCATCAGCCGAAAAGGAAAATAAATCAGTTGAAGTAAAAACCGACCTCAATAATCTCAAAGCCAGGTTAACTTCTTCGAAAAAAACCGATTTGACCAGCCACAAGGCTGAAATTAAGCGGGTTTTGGAGACACAGATAATTAGCCGTTATTTTTACGAAAAAGGCAGGATAGAACAAAGCTTTCAGTACGATAAGGAACTGGCCGCTGCCAGGAAACTGTTTGCCAATCAAGCGCAGATACTGGCCATATTAAAGGGCGATGGTAATTACAAGGTGATCGGGAAGCCCACAAAGGCAACCGCTTCAATAGACTAAAAAAACTAACCAAATTACTTTTTATGAGAAAATTATTTCTGGTGGGCCTTGGCCTGCTTTTAACCCTTCAGTTACATGCACAAGATTACGTGCCTTCTGCCTCAAACCTAAAACAAAGGGAATGGTTTAATGATGCCCGCTTCGGATTATTTATCCATTGGGGGCCATTTAGCATTCCCGGAAGCGGAGAGTGGGTAATGAACGAGAGAAAGCTCACCGTGCATAATTACACCAACCTCAAAGATTTTTTCAACCCGATAGATTTTAATGCCCAGCAATGGGTAAGCATGGCTAAAAATGCCGGAATGAAATACATCACGCTGATTACCCGGCATCACGATGGGTTTAGCATGTGGGATACAAAGTACTCGGATTTTAACATCATGAATACCCCTTACAAAAAGGATGTGGTAAAAATGATGGCCGACGAGTGCCATAAACAAGGAATAAAGCTCTATCTGTATTATTCGCTCTTAGACTGGCGACGGGAAGATTATCCTCACCAAACCGGAAGAACAGGCCAACATTCGGGTAGGAAAGGAAAGGGCGATTACGCCAGTTACCTGCAGTTTATGAAGAACCAGCTAACAGAATTACTAACCAATTATGGTGAAATAGGTGGGATTTGGTTTGATGGCCATTGGGATCAAACAGCACCCGAAGGTGCCAAAGACCGCAAATCCAGGATAGATTGGAAGTATAATGAGATTTACGATTTAATACACAAGCTGCAACCGCAGTGTATGATTGGCAATAACCACCATTTAACACCCTTTGCCGGAGAAGATTTTCAAATGTTTGAACGCGATTTGCCAGGAGAAAATAAGTCGGGGCTGAGTTTTCAGAAACCGTCTGATCAGCTTCCGCTCGAGACCTGCGAAACCATATCCAATTCATGGGGATACAACCTGAGCGATACTACTTATAAATCCGAAAAAAAGCTGATAAACATGCTGGTTCGGGCGGCAAGTTTGGGTTCTAACCTGCTGCTGAATGTTGGCCCAATGCCAAACGGAAAAATCCAGCCGGAGTTTCAAGATCGCTTGGCTGCAATGGGTAATTGGCTCAAAACCTACGGCGAAAGCATTTACAATACCAACGCAGGTTATGTAAAGCCGAGTGATAATTGGAGCATGACACAGGCCGGAAATAAGATTTACCTACACATTCTCGATAGCAAACTCACCACCGTAGCCTTTACTCCGGTGGGCTTCAAAAAGATCAAGAAAGCCTATTTGCTTAAAGGAAAAGCACCCGTAAATTATTCGCTTAAAAAAGGCCTTTACCAAATATCCACCGCCTTTAACAATGATGAAGACAATGTGGTTGTTTTAGAAGTGTCTGAGTGATAGGCTGCTGTTGCAAACACTGATCTCTATTTATATTGTGACACAAAACTTGACATAAAACGTTTTACCTTAGCGTTTATTTACCTAAAGATTAAACATGCATTACAAAAGAATTTTATCCGTTTTGTTGTTAACAACCTCAATCGGATCATCAGCAGTATTTGCACAGCAAAAAAACAAGCTTACCCAATTTGTCGATCCCATGATCGGTTCAGCAAAACACGGGCACGTTTTCGTTGGTGCCAATGTTCCGTTCGGGGCTGTGCAGCTCGGGCCCAACAACATCATGGAGGGTTGGGATTGGTGCAGCGGTTATAATTACGCCAGCAATACCATCACCGGCTTTGCCCATACCCATTTAAGTGGCACCGGAATCGGCGATCTGGGCGATATTTCCATCATGCCCGCCACTGGCAACACCCTGTTGCAAAAAGGGAAAACGGCCGACGACGAATCGGGATATCTCTCCAAGTTCTCTCACCAAAATGAAGTTGCAAAGGCAGGTTATTATAGCGTGGTGCTCGATAAATATCACATTAAGGCCGAGCTAACCGCTACCGAGCGTGTAGGCTTCCACCAATACACCTTCCCGAAAAATGCATCAACACCACATATCATCATCGATTTAGTTGAAGGCATAGGATGGGATGAACCACAAAATGCCTCGCTCAGGCAGCTCGATGCAACAACAATTGTTGGGCATCGCAACTCGAAAGGGTGGGCAAGCGATCAGCGGTTATACTTTGTAATTAAGCTGTCGCAGCCGATTACAAAGTGCTCAATTTACGATGACGAACAAGTTAGAAACAGCAAGGATGTAAAAGGCAAAAAGTTAAAGGCGGTTATCGATTTCGCATCGATTAATAACAACAAGCTTCAAATTAAGGTAGCGCTGTCTCCTGTAAGTATCGAAAATGCAATACTCAACCTAAAAGCCGAATTGCCAGCATGGGATTTTTTGGCAACCACCAAAAGTGCCGATGCAAAATGGGAAAAGGAGCTCGCGAAGGTGAAAATTGATGCCTCTGCAACCACCAAAAAAGTGTTTTACACCGCTTTATACCATACCATGATTGCGCCATCGCTTTTTAACGATGTAAACAACGATTACCTCGGCACAGATAAAAAGATTTACCGCAAGGCAGACTTTACCAACTATACCACTTTTTCACTCTGGGATACTTACCGTGCTGCAAACCCATTGTATACCATTTTGCATCCAGACCGTGTAAGCGACGTAGTAAATACAATGCTAGCCATTTACAAGCAGCAAGGCAAGCTTCCTGTTTGGCATTTAATGGGCAGCGAAACCAATACCATGGTGGGCTACCACGCTGTCCCGGTGGTTGTTGATGCTTATTTGAAAGGCTATCGCGGCTTTGATGCAAATCTGGCGTTCGAGGCGGTAAAGCAATCGGCCATGCAAAAAACAAACGGCATCGATTACATTCAGCAGCTTAAATACATTCCTGCCGATAAGGTAAACGAATCTGTTGCCAAGGCACTCGAATATGCTATCGATGATTACTGCATTGCTATGTTTGCGAAAGCGCTGGGGAAAACTGACGATTATGCGTACTTTAGCAAAAGAGCACAACTGTATAATCAGTATTTTGATAAAGATGTGCAGTTTATGAGGCCCAAGCTTGCCGATGGCAGTTGGCGATCGCCGTTTAGCCCTTTTGCTTCCAAGCACCGCGAAGATGACTACACAGAAGGAAATGGTTGGCAATACACCTGGCTCGTACCACAAGATGTAGAAGGATTAATTGTCTTGTTCGGCGGTGATAAACCTTTTGTAAACAAATTGGATTCGCTATTTTCGGTAAAGGCAGAACTCGGCGAAAACAGTTCGCCTGATATCTCGGGTTTGATCGGAAACTATGCACAAGGAAACGAGCCGGGGCACCACATCCCGTATTTGTATGCCTATGCCGGCCAACCTTGGAAAACCGCAGATCTGATCAGGAAGATTGATCGCGAATTTTACACTTCAAAGCCTGATGGTTTGTGCGGAAATGAAGACGTTGGCCAAATGAGCGCCTGGTATGTATTTTCGGCAATGGGATTTTACCCTGTAAACCCCGCAAATGGCGCTTATGTATTCGGCAGTCCGTTAATTAACAGCGCATCCATTCAGCTCTCAGCAAATAAAAAGTTCGATATTAAAGTGGTTAATAACAGTGCCGAAAACAAATATATTCAACGCATTGTGGTTAATGGCAAGCCTTATTCAAAATCATATATCTTACATAAAACCATCGCAAATGGCGGTTCAATGCAAATTTTTATGGGTGGCGAACCATCAAAAACCTGGGGCGTAACAGCCAGCGACAGGCCGGTTTCGGGTAAATAGGTTCCCGAAGAATTAAATAGACTGGCGAGTGTTTGTCCGATAGCTAGTCAGGATGTACATAACTCCCTTAGCTCTGGATTTTAAATCCAGCATTAGCTAGGCCGAAATTGCAAATGTCGACTAACACTTGATTGGTGGCGCCAGCGGCCTGCAAATAACCGTCGCTCAGTGGCGGTTTCTTGGCGTGCTGCGTTCCATCGCATGGGGATCCTTCCCCGAAGTATCGCGTCATGCGTTACACCACCATCAATGCTATTTGTTAGTTTATTGATTTTAAGCTACTTAATTTGTTTGTCAGCCGAGCGAATGCAACGACAACCATGAACGGCCGTCATCCTCAGCTTGTACCGATAGCTATCGGTAGAGGGTCTTAATGCTATGCTTCTGCTCTCGCTTTAAGATTCCGCCTGCGCGGGAAAGACGACTGGAATAATTTACGTCATCCGATAGCTATCGGATCATATTGGTTTTTTTATGCAATAAATTAAAATTCAGGATGACAACAGTTCGTTAGACAACTATATAACCGGACGCCTGGTTAACTTTGTATACCCGCAGCGATCTTAAATTCGTATTTTCACCGTATAAATTAATGAAATTCATGAGAAAATTTTTAGCTATTCTATTATCCCTATACATTTTTAATGCTCAAGCCCAACAACGCTACGAATTAAATACCGGCTGGCTCTGCAACAATATCAAAGAAGTTAAGGTAGATGGCGCACAGATTTCGAAAGCGGGTTTCGTACTTGATAACTGGATGCAAGCGACGGTGCCCGGAACCGTTTTAACCACCTTGCTGAATAATAAAAAGGTGCCGGATCCATTTTACGGGATGAATACCGAGAAAATCCCCGATATTTATAAAACGGGCAACGACTATTATACCTACTGGTTTGTAAAAGATTTTGACGAAAAGGCAGTCGGAAACGAACAAGTTTGGTTGCAATTTAGAGGTATAAACTACAAGGCCGAGATTTTTTTGAATGGTAAAAAGGTGAACGCAGCAACGCATGAGGGTATGCATTTGCGTGCGAGGTTTAATATCACTAAGTACCTTTCATCAACAGGAAAAAACCGTTTAGCGGTAATTGTTTACCCACCAGATGTGGTTGGTAACCCGAATGGCGGTCAGGGTGGCGACGGTACCATTGCCCGAAATTTGACCACGCAATACACCGCAGGTTGGGATTGGATTCAGCCCATCCGCGATCGTAATACCGGAATTTGGGATAAAGTTACGATTGAGAAAACGCAAGGTGTTAACATCCTCAACCCGCATGTGGTAACATTGGTTCCCGGCAAAAGAATTCCCAACGCAAAGCAGCAGCCCGCTACAATAAAAGTTTCTGTCGAGGTCGAAAATCCAACAATGAAAGCCATTTCCGGCATTCTCCAATATCAAATGGCTGGCAAAACCGTAAGTAAATCGGTTACCGTTCCGGCAAATAAGCAATTCGAGATTACGTTTGCCGATCTGGCAATAGAAAACCCTAGGTTGTGGTGGCCAAACGGATATGGAAAACAAGATTTATATCCGCTCAACATTAAGTTTTTGAGCGCCAATCGGGTGTTGGATCAGGAAAATTTAACCGTTGGCATTCGGCAGATCGATAATATCTGGAATGAACATACGCAGAGCATGGGCGCTTATGTAAACGGTCAGAAGATTTTTATCAAAGGTGGAAACTGGATTATCTCTGACGCCATGCTGCGCTTTAGCGATGCCCGCTACGATGCAGAAGTGCGTTACCATAAAGATATGAACCTCAATTTAATTAGGATTTGGGGCGGCGCAATTTTAGAGCGACCGGAATTTTATAACGCTTGCGACAAATATGGATTGTTGGTTTTTCAGGATTTCTGGTTCAGCGGCGATTGTAACGGCCGTTGGGTAGACCCGTTAAAAAAGGACGACCAATGGACAAGAAGAAAGTACCCTGATAACCACCTACTGGTTTTAACAGCAATCGAAGATCAGGTAAAAATGATCCGTAACCATGCATCACTGGCGTTTTGGTGTGGCGGAAATGAGATTACGCCTCCTGATGACATATTAAACCCGATAAAAAACGACATTTTGCCTCGCCTGGATGGCACACGAAAGTTTTTCGATTTCTCGAACAGTGATGAAATGTCGTACAACACCATTGGCGGCAATGGCGATGGCCCTTACAACATTCAGGACCCTAAAAGCTTCTGGGCTGTAAAAACATATCCCTATAATTCAGAAGTCGGCTCCGTGGGCGTGGGCGATTATGAATCGCTGGCAAGGTTTATCCCCAACGAAAATATGATTGCGCCTGAGTCGGACGGAAAAGTTGATTCGGTGTGGAATTACCATAAATACATTCCTTATGGGAAACACATTGAGCCGTATGGAAAGGTAGAAGATGCAAAGGATTTTGCCATGAAAGCACAGCTGGTTAACTACGACCAGTACAGGGCGCTGATGGAAGGCTTTTCGAACAAAATGTGGGATTGGTATACAGGTTCTATTATTTGGAAAACTCAAAACCCGTGGACTGCCTTGCGTGGCCAGATGTACGATTATTACCTCGATCCTAATGCTTGTTTGTACGGTTTACGCAAAGGAAGTGAACCTTTGCACATTATGATGAACCCCCTCGACAGTATGGTTACCGTTGTAAATAACGGATTGGTAGATCGCCATAACTTAATGGTTCAGGCCAAGGTTTACGACATGGATGGTAAAGATTACTTTTATTCGCAGGTTTTTAACTCTATCGGAGCATCCTCTGTTCGGCGATTTTTTCCAATGAACGAATTCTTAAAGAAGCTCGATAAAAAGGATGGTGTGTTCGTTTCGCTTAAGCTGCTGAACGAAAAACAAGAAGTGCTGAGCGATAATGTTTACTGGCTGGCCGATAAAGATGGAGGCTATAAAGGTTTGCAGCACATTAAGCAAGCTAAACTTGAAGCTACTGCAACGCAGAAGGGCAAAGGAAAAGTCGAAGTTCTGCTCAGTAACCCAAGTGGCAATCCGGTCGCGTTCTTTAATCGCATTGCCTTAGTTGATACCGAGTCGGGTAAGCGGATACTTCCATCATTTTACGATGATAATTATGTAACGGTATTGCCCGGAGAGCGTAAAACAATTACCGTCGAATATACCCATGCAACCGATAATTTAGCCGTTGAAGTATATGGCTGGAATGTGGAAAAGCAAACGATCGGTATTCGGTAGTTTTGGTGTGGATTATAAATCCACAGCTATTAAGGTCGAGATTAGAAATCTCGACCAGCAGGATTTCAACCAACGCGTTTAGCAAAATAATTGGAGCGCCAACTATGAACGGTCGTCATCCTCAGCTTGACTGAGGATCTTAACGCACAATGGGGTGGCTTGCAATCATTCCGTACGTACGGGCTAGTAATTGAGCTGTCAAACTGTATGCCCGGAATGTCGAAAAGCAAACGATCAATATTCGGTAGTTTTAGTTTGGTTGTAATCCAACGGGGTTTTACTGTCATCCTGAGTATAACGAAGGATCTGCACGCGACAAGGCGCAGAACGCAATAACCCGCTCTTAAAGAGTTGGCTAAGCGGCTTAGAAATCTCGACCAGCGGGCACTATAAGTCTCGACCAAAGATTCTTAATAACAGAAACGAAAAAACCCTAAAACAATAAAGGCGACACTTTTCAGTATCGCCTTCAATATTTTGTTTGCTACGGATTAACTTACACCATGAAGTTTCACTTTCAGGCCGTCCATATTATTATTTAACTGCAACTGGCAAGCCAGTCGAGAGTTGGGCAGCAAATCGGGCAAAGTATCTAACATGGCATATTCATCGTCGCTCATTTCGTTAAGCTTTTCTTCGCCTTCCAAAACGTCTACACAACAGGTGGCACATAAAGCCATGCCGCCGCAGGTCGCTAAGATGTCATATTCAGAAGCCTTTAAAAACTCCATCAAACTTAAGCCCATATCGGTAGGCGCCTCGTGTGGCGTAACCGAACCATCGGGCTCTTGCATATATATTGTAATGTTATTTTCCATTTTTCTCGCTTAACAGCGCAAACTTAGCTAAAATAGTTTTCTATTAAAACAATTAATGCGAAGCTTAAAATTCTGAAACTCCGTTTACAGTGGTATATTTCATGGTGTATTTAACGCCCGGATTCATATACGAGTAAGCGCTATGACTCATTAAGGCGGCCTCATGGAAACCGCAAAGAATCAGCTTTAGTTTATTTGTGTATGTGTTAATATCGCCAATGGCATAAATGCCAGGTATGTTTGTAGAATAATCGTCGGTATTAACCTCGATTGCACTTTTGCTAATATTCAGATTCCAGTCTTCAATTGGGCCCAATTTCGGGCTCAAACCAAATAGTGGAATTAAATGATCGGCATCCACAATGGTTTTCTCCATAGTGCGGTTCTGAACAATTTCAACTTGTTCCAGTTTATCGGTTCCGTGTACGGCGTGCAGGTTGCTGTTTAAAACCAGGTTGATTTTTCCGCTTTCGGCAAGGGCCATTACCTTTGCAACCGAATCAGGCGCCCCACGGAAGCTTTCACTTCTGTGTACCAACGTTAATTCTGAGCAAACCTCGGCCAAATAGATTGTCCAATCGAGGGCCGAGTCGCCACCGCCGGCAATAACCATTTTCTGATCGCGGTATTTTTCCGGATCAAGAATCATATAGTTAACGCCTTTACCGTTCTCAAAATTCTCCAGGTTTTCAACCGCAGGTTTGCGAGGCTCAAAGCAACCCAGGCCGCCGGCAATTACCACAACCTTGGCTTCGATAACGGTACCCATGTTGGTAGTTAAAACGAAATCGGCTTCGCCACGCTTTTCTAAGCCTTCAATACGCTCACCCAGCGTAAAAGTTGGATGAAAAGGTTTAGCCTGTTCCATCAAATTATCAATCAGCTCTTGAGCCAATACCGACGGGTAACCCGGAATATCGTAAATCGGTTTTTTCGGGTAAATTTCAGAAAGCTGACCACCAACCTGCGGAAGATAATCAATTAAATGACAACGCATTTTTAATAAACCGGCTTCAAAAATGGCAAACAGACCAACCGGACCAGCGCCTATTACGGCTATATCAGTAGAGATCATTCAAAAAAATTTGACGCAAAGTTACAAAATAAACTTTTATCAATATCTCTATTTAGAAATATTCTAGATAATTCTGTAATCTTATTGTATTCAGTATTTTATATGTTTTAAGACAATTAAAAGCGAAAGATAAGGGTTTTGTGCAGTATAAAGCAAATTATAATTGGTCTATAGATTTAGTGGGAATTGGTTTTTATGATCATCGCTGGCTTGTTGTCATTCTGAGCATAGCGAATAATCTGCAAGCGATGAAAATCGGACTTCAATAACCCACAAGCCTAATTTGTGGAGCTGTGAGGGCGCAGGTTTTGTAATAATTGGTTAGAGACTCACCTCGCAGCTGCTCCGTGGTCTTCGTTCCTACCAATGACGTTTTATTTCCGTCTTTGCCCCAAAGGGGCTACTTCGTAGCGAAATCGATTTTTCATCGATTGAAGCAATCTCATTCGAGATATTATTTAATGAGAGTAGATTGCTTCGTGCCTCGCAATGACGGTTTACTTATTTCGTTTTCATTGATGGTTTTAATTTTTCAAAAAATCAATATGACTGACGTTTAAACTTTTTGTCATTCTGAGGCACGAAGAATCTTCAAGCGATGGAACACAGAGCGCCAACAACCCACTGCGCTCAAAAATGGGGGCAGAGTAGGCCAATGGCAGTGCGAAATGGGTAAGGGATGCTTCGACTACGCTCAGCATGAAGCCCTTTTTAGCGAAACTGCAAAAATGGCTACAGATAACACTTATTTCATAATCTGTGGTTATCTGTGCCCATCTGTAATTATTTATAAACTTACCAACTCATCCCCAAATTCTGAAAAACAAAGCTCCATACATCGCTTGCTTCCTCAATCAGTTTTGCTGTTGGCTTACCTGCACCATGGCCTGCTTTGGTTTCGATCCGAATTAAAATCGGATTATCGCCCTTATATTTTTCTTGCAAAGTGGCTGCAAACTTAAACGAGTGGGCGGGAACGACACGGTCATCGTGATCGGCGGTGGTGATTAACGTTGCGGGGTAATTTACGCCGCTTTTAATGTTGTGCAACGGTGAGTATTTGATCAAATAATCGAAGTCTTCTTTTTTATCGCTGCTGCCATATTCTACCGCCCAACCCCATCCGACGGTAAATTTGTGGTATCGCAACATATCTAAAACGCCGACAGCAGGCAAGGCAACCTTAAATAAATCGGGTCTTTGCGTCATGCAGGCGCCTACCAATAAGCCACCGTTCGATCCTCCGGAAATTGCTATTTTAGATGGATTGGTGTATTTTTCTTTTACCAAATATTCTGCTGCGGCAATAAAATCGTCGAACACGTTTTGTTTTTGGCTCAACATTCCAGCTTTGTGCCAGGCTTCGCCGTATTCACTTCCTCCACGTAAACTCGGTTGAACATAAATGCCGCCTTTCTCCAAAAATAACATCCTCGATAAACTAAATCCGGGCGTTAAGCTAATTTGAAAGCCACCATAGGCATACAGGTAAACCGGATTGTTGCCATCGAGCTTAATCCCTTTTTTATGCACAATAAACATGGGCACTTTGGTTCCGTCTTTCGACGGATAAAAAACCTGTTTCGTTTCGTAATTATCGGTATTAAATTTAAGCTCCGATTTTTTATAAAGCGTAGATTCTGCCCTGGCAATATCATAGCGATAAATGGTTCCCGGGGTGGTAAAGTTAGAGAACGAGTAAAAGAATTCCTTGTCATCTTTATATCCGCCAAAGGCATCAACGGTACCAATTGCCGGGAGCTCCACCTCACCAATTTTTTTTCCGTTTAAATCAAACTGAACAATGTTGGTGCTCGCGTCTTTCAGGTACGAGGCCCATAAAAAACCGCCACCAGTGCCGATGCCCTCTAAGGCAAGTTTTGACTCGGGGATAACTTTCTGCCAGTTTTTCGGATCAATATTTTTTGGGTCAACCAATACAATTTGTTTATTCGGGGCATCCAAATCGGTATTTAGCAGCAGCTTGTCTCCAATATTATCAACAATACTGTGGTTGTTTTCGAAACCAGTAACCAGTGGTGCGAGTTTGCCGTTTTCTTCATTCAAATCCTGATAAAAAAGGGCATTTCCCGAAGTTCCGGCGCTTGCATATACAACCAGAAAGCGTTCATCTTCGGTAACATCGGCACCGAAGTAAAGGTTAGGATTCGATTTATCCTCAAAAATCAATTGGTCGTTGCTTTGCGGTTCGCCAAGCTTGTGGTAGTAAACTTTTTGAAATTTATTGGCAGCCGATAAGTCTGTACCTTTAACCGGCTCATCGAATTTGCTGTAATAAAATCCGTTACCTCTCCAGGCCGCACCCGAAAATTTTGTCCATTTTAATTCATCGGCAAGCTTTGTTTTGCCCGCAATGTCCATCACGTAAATGTTGCTCCAATCAGATCCGGCCTGGGCAACCGAGTAGGCCATATATTTTTTATCGTGCGAAAAGCCAAGTAACGAAACAGCGGCTGTACCGTCGGCAGTGAGCTTGTTAGGATCGAGAAAAACCTCTTCTTTTCCATCCAGGCCTTTTTTAATAAACCAAATGCTCTGGTTTTGCAAGCCATCATTTTTGTTGAAGAAATAATATTCGCCAACTTTAAACGGTGCACTCTCTTTCGGGTAGTTCCACAGCTCAGTCAAGCGTTTTTTAATATCATCACGATAGGGAATTTGCGATAAATAGTTTTGGGTAACCTTGTTTTGCGCCTTTACCCATGCGGCAGTTTCGGCCGAGGTGTCGTTTTCCAGCCAGCGATAAGGATCGGCTATCGTTGTCCCAAAATAATTGTCTTTTGTGCTGTCTTTTTTAGTATCTGGATATTTCATCAATGTAATTTTTTCTGCTGCGTGCTTTTCTCGATTGCAAGCAAAGAAACTTAACGCAAATAAACCTATTAGAAGTTGCTTTTTCATATAAAGTGTTTTGAGTTTAAATAGTTTTTCAACATTTTTTTGTTGCCGATAAAAAAAATCTATTTTTGCAGCCAACAATAAACCGAAATCATCCTTATTTACAATCCCTTATCAAATCAGAGCCTAATAAATTGGGGTCTTCGCATTATTGTTTAGCAAATATTTCATTTTAAACCTAAACAAAGTATGAAAAAAAATTTACTAATTTTTATTTTCTTCTTGTGTGCATTTTTGAGTTTTGACGGGTACGGACAAACGCAGAAGATTACAGGAAAAGTATTGGATAACGAAGGGCTCGCCATTCCTAATGTGAGCATCGTAATTCAAGGAAGTAGCACCTCAAGCCAAACCGATTTGTACGGAAACTTCAGCTTGTCGGCAGACAAAGGGGCAACCTTAATATTCAAGTCACTAGGCTTTCAAGACCAAACAGTTGTAGTTGGCGACCAAGCAAGATACACTGTTAAGTTGCAAGATGCAGTTCGTAACCTCGATGAAGTTGTAGTAGTTGGTTACGGCTCGCTTAAAAAGGAGGCCATTACGGGTTCAGTATCATCTATTACAGCAGCTGACATAGAGAAGAGACCTGTAACTAACGCACTTGTGGCTTTAGAGGGTTCTGCACCGGGTTTGCAAATCAACAACTCTTATGGCGAACCAGGTTCGGCACCAAGCATCCGAATCCGTGGCTATGGTTCAATTAACGGAACCTCAACTCCCTTAATCGTTTTAGATAATGTGGTGTATACCGGAAGTGTAAATGATATTAATCCAAATGATATCGAATCGATTTCTGTATTGAAAGATGCAACATCATCGAGTTTATATGGAAGTAAGGGTTCGAACGGGGTAATTTTAATTACAACGAAAAAAGGCAAAAACGGAAAATCGACCTTAAATTTAAACGTAAATCAGGGTTTATACACCAGAGGTATTCCTGAGTACGACAAGGTAACGCCACAAGAATATATGGGCGTTGAGTTTTTGGGCTACCGCAACCAGTTGTTAACGGCTAATCCAACCTTAACTGTAGCGCAAGCCAATGCAACCGTTAATGCCAATCTTGTGCCTACAATTTTGAGAACCAATATCTTCAACCTGCCCGATAATCAGCTTTTTGACGCTAACGGAAATCTTTTGCCAAATGCGCAAATTAAAGGCAGTTACGCTGAGGATTTAGACTGGTTCGATGCGATCAGCAGAAATGGATACCGTCAGGATTACAACTTAAGCGGCCAGGCTGGTAATGAGAAGTCGAATTTATTCTACTCTGCAGGCTATCTGGATGAGCAAGGTTACATCAAAACATCCGATTTTGAGCGTTTTACAGGTCGTGTAAGCGGAAGCATTAGCCCACGATCGTGGATTAAGGCAGGTTTCAGCCTAAATGGAAATTATCAGGTTTCTAACAATACCACAGGTAGTGGTAGCGGCTTTACTACACCCTGGAACTATGCAAGGAACATTGCGCCTATTTATCCCATTCACGAACACAATTTAACCACGGGAGATTATATTTTAGATGCTACTGGGAATAGAATTTATGATGGCGGAGCAAACTCACGTACACAGTATGTAAATCGTCATATCATTTGGGAAAACGAGTTGAACATGGATAGAACGTATCAAAATTCGTTAATTTCTCAAGGCTATGTTGATATCAACTTCTTAAAGGATTTTAAATTTTCGACCATTGCAAGTAATTCATTGAGAAATTCTGAACAAAGAACCTACAACAATGCCATTATCGGCGATGGTGCGGGGAATAAGGGACGAGGTTCGAGAACGATTTACAGAAGAAATGAATTGACGCTTCAACAGCAATTGACTTATAAGAAAAGCATCAACGATCACAACTTCGATTTCCTGGTTGGCCACGAAAGTTATTTCTACAGATATAATTATCTGTATGGCTACAAAACAACTGAAACATTTGCCGGACAGGTTGATTTGGTAAACTTTACGCAAATTACAAACTTAACCGACTATGAGCACAACGACAGAACAGAAAGTTTGTTAAGCAGATTGCGCTATAACTACAAGGAGAAATATTTTGTTGAAGGATCGTTTAGAAGAGATGGTACATCAAGGTTGCATCCAGAACACAGATGGGGTAATTTCTGGTCAGTAGGTGGAACATGGCTGGTATCTAAAGAAGATTTCTTCAGCTCAATTTCTGATTATGTTAACGACTTGAAAATCAGGGGTTCATACGGTAAAGTAGGTAACATAGCAAGTGTTGATCTTTACGGTTACCTTCCTTTATATACCATTGGGCAAAACAACAATATCGCTGCCTTGTACAAATCTCAAAACGAGGCCAGAGATTTACAGTGGGAAGGACAACGTGCAACTTCAATTGCTTTGGAAGGCCGTTTCTTCAAGAGATTGAATTTAACTGTTGAGTATTTTGATAAAGGATCTGATGGGTTAATATTTGATGTTAACCTGCCACTTTCAGCCGGTGCAACCAGTACCACAAGTGCAGTATCTACAATAACCAAGAACATTGGAAAAGTTAAAAATAGCGGTATTGAACTTTCTGCTGATGTAGATATCATTAAAAACAGCGAGTTTAAATGGAATTTTGGTGCAAACGCAACATTTCTTAAAAACAAAATTGTAGCACTACCCGAAGAGAACAGGGCAAATGGTATTCTTTCCAATCCGTTCAAATATATGGAAGGCCATTCTGTTTACGACTACTTCTTATACCAATATGCGGGTGTAGATATGATGACAGGACAGGCGCTTTATTATGCTGATGATGCTACTTATAGCCCAACCAATACAACTGGGGCACATTATCAATTTTTGGTTAATGTAAATGGAACAAACTACACACGTAATGCTGCCTACGCAAAACGCGATTGGAGCGGTTCTGGCGTTCCTGATGTGATGGGAAGTTTCAATACCAGCTTCGATTATAAAGGCTTCTCACTATCTGCCTTGTTTAATTACTCAATTGGCGGTAAAGGGTTCGATTATTCGTACATCGGCTTAATGAGCGTAACCGCTACGCCATCTGCAGTGCATAAAGATGTGTTAAACTCGTGGAATGGTATTCCGGAGGGGATGACACTTACTTCGCCTAACCGAATTAATCCAGATGCTACGCCACAAATCAATTTTACCAATAGTCAATACAACAACAGCAGCGTTAGCACCAGGTTTTTGCAAAACAATTCGTATTTCGTAATCAAAAACATCGCGTTAGGTTACACGGTGCCGCAAAGCGTAACCAGAAAGCTAGACCTGAGCAGGCTATCATTCAGTTTCCTTGTAGATAACCTTGCAACGTTTACAGGAATGAAAGGTTACAGCCCTCAGCAAACTTTTGGCGGCTATAGCGAAAATGAATTTGTTCCTGCCAGAACATTTTCTCTAGGAATTAACATTGGTTTATAGCATTTAAAATAAAATCAAATGAAAGCTTTAAATAAATATATTATTGCAATTGTCGCTATTTCGATATTTGCATCGTGCAAAAAGGAGTACTTAAATACTGCTCCTACAAACTCTACCGCACCCAACGTTGTTTTTGGTACTACGGCCAATGCAGCGCTTGCCGTAAATGGTCTGGCCAAATTAATGACCCAGCAAAAAATATCGAGCCAGGGCTTTAATGGCGAAGGAACCATTAAAATGTGGTACGGTAACTATGCGGGAAACAACTTCGGCGTAAACTTACCAGGTTGGTCAAGCGTAATCAACTTGGAATATTATGGAAACCCAATAAGTACTTACACCTACTATCCGTGGTTTTATTACTATTCTATCATCGGAAATGCAAATACCATTATCAATAGGGTAGATGCAGCCGAAGGACCAGAAGCTGATAAACAGTACATCAAGGCACAAGCTTTAACTTTTAGAGCTTACGCTTACACCATGCTTGCCCAATTGTACGGCGACAGATGGGCAAACTCAAACAACGGTGCAACAGCGGCAGTGGTATTGAGAACCGATGAATCAACAGGCGATTTACCACTTTCTACTTTGGGCCAAACCTACGAGTTGATTTATAATGATTTGAACACGGCCATAAGCTTGTTCACTTCATCGGGCAAAACGCGTTCGGCAACTCAGTTTTATTTAACCGATATTAACGTGGCTTACGCAACTTACGCAAGGGCAGCGTTAAATAAGCAAGATTATGCTTTAGCTGAAAGCTATGCAAACAAGGCCAGACAAAACTTCCCGTTAATGAGCGTAGCTCAGTACAAATCTGGCTTCAACACCTCAAATAGCGAATGGATTTGGGGTTCTTATGGTGCTACTGACGAGACTTTGTATTTTTATTCGTTCCACGCCTATATCGCTTACAATGGTTCGGGTTCAAATGTTACTTCGTATCCTAAGTATATGAGTAAAGTGTTGTATAATAAAATTCCATCGACCGACATTAGGAAAGCACTGTTTTTAGATCCTAAAACCTATGCCTACAACGCAACAACTGGCGAGGGTAGCACAGCGCTAACCAATTATGCAAAATCAATGTATCCAACAATGGCTTCGGCAGCCAGATCTTATCCTTATATGCAGTTTAAATTTTCTGCAACTGATTTGCCTGGGGTTGGTAACTTAAACCACTTCAGAAGTTCAGAAATGATATTAATTGAGGCTGAAGCGAAGTACTATCAGAATAAGCCGGCAACAGAAATTCAGTCGCTTTTAAACAGTTTGACGAAAACCAGTTTGAGAGACCCGAACTATAACTGTACCGCAACTGGCACAGCGCTTTTAGACGAGATTAAAACCTACAGAGCAATTGAGCTTTGGGGCGAGGGCTTCGACTTTTTCGACTTAAAGAGATGGGGCGATAAAATTGAAAGGAAAAGCTATGCCGATGGCGGTAACTTTGTAAGCCCATTAAACGCTACCATCCAACCAACTGATCGTAACAACTGGAAAATCGTTACCCCGGCAAGGGAAAATGATTACAATGATGCGATACAATAGGTACGGGGTTTAACCTGAATAACTAATGTAATTAGCGGCAATTTCTACGGGAATTGCCGCTTTTTTATTTTGGAGAATATTACAGGGGTCAGTCTGAGCGGAGTCGAAGACAAATCCATGAGGCAGCGACTTGAGACTCACGACTTCGGACTCCAAACTCCCAACTCCATACTCCCACCTCCAAACTCCCACCTCCAAACTCGCAACTTTTTCCCTACCTTTGAACTCGCACATGGCTAAGAACATTTATTTCGCTTCCGACTTCCATTTAGGCACGCCAAGTAATGCCGAAAGCCGAACCCGCGAAGAACGGATTGTAAGCTGGTTGAGTTTCATTGAGCCCAACTGCAGCGAGCTATTCTTAATGGGCGATATCTTCGATTTTTGGTTCGAGTATGCCAGAGTAATTCCCAAGGGTTTTATCCGCCTGCAGGGCAAGTTGGCCACAATGGCCGATTCGGGCATCAAAATCTATTTCTTTAAGGGCAACCACGACATGTGGGTTCGCGACTATTTCACGAAAGAAATCGGCATGGAAATCATCAGTGATGAAAAAATCATTGAACGTAGTGGAAAGAAATTCTATCTGCATCATGGCGATGGCTTGGGGCCGGGCGACCGTAAATATAAATTCTTGAGAAAAATCTTCAGAAGCGAGCTTTGCCAGTGGTTGTTTGCTCGTTTGCATCCCAATTTCGGCATTTGGATCGCTACCAGTTGGAGCCAGGGCAGCAGAGCCGCACAAACCAAAAAAGAAGTCTTTTTAGGAGAGGATAAAGAGTGGCTGGCTATTTATGCAAAGGAGCAGTTGCAAAAACAGCATTTCGATTATTTTGTTTTCGGGCACAGGCACCTGCCTTTGGATATTGATTTAGGTAACGGAAGCCGTTATGTAAATATTGGCGAATGGCTAAACTATAATTCTTACGGCGTTTTCAATGGGGAAGATTTGAAATTGGAGTATTATATCAGCCCTTAAAATACGCATCACCTTCATTTATGTTGTCATCCTGCGTTTTAATTTTTAGGAGAAAAATTAATATGATCCGATAGCTATCGGATGACGGGAATTATTCTTGCCGTCATTCCCGCGCAGGCGGGAATCCTAACGCGTTGCGCTTTTTTTGCATTAAGATTCCCTACCCATAGCTATCGGTACAAGCTGGCAATGACGACCGTTCATACTGAGGCTTATAAACAGCATGTTACAAAATAACCTTATTGATAGGCACGAATTGCTGTTGCTGCTATTTGCGGTGGCTTACAAGGCGTAAAATTTCGTTGCCTCGAGAGGAAGCATTTACTCATTAGTCCATCCGATGAATATCTGCAAAGCGAACGATATTCATCGGATGACTGATTAAGTCGCGTTGTCCCTTTCCAAACTAATTCAGCTTTTTTCCTTATTTTTGCATTTCCTTAAATTTTTACCATTGGTAGGATTAGGGGTTTCAATTCGAATAAAATATTATGTTAGATAAATTAGAGGCTATAAAGCTACGTTGGGAAGACGTAGAGGAATCGTTGAGTAATCCGGATGTAATTCAGGATATGAAGCGGTTTGCGGCTTTAAACAAAGAATATAAAGACTTGGGCAAAATTGTAGATGAATATAAAATCTACAAAAATGTGATGAGCAACATTGATGCAAATAAGGAGATTTTGGCAACAGAAAAAGACCCCGAAATGCGTGAGATGGCCAAAGAAGAACTCGATTTAATGTTGGCGCAGCAAGAGGAAATGGAAAGCCGCATTAGGTTGATGTTGATTCCAAAAGATCCCGAAGATGCCAAGAATGCCGTATTTGAGATTAGAGGCGGTACCGGAGGCGATGAAGCTGCCCTTTTTGCCGGCGATTTGTACCGAATGTACACGCGTTATTTTGAAACCAAAGGTTGGAACGTAGAAACTGTTGATGTAACCGAAGGCACCGCGGGTGGATACAAAGAGGTTATTTTGAAAGTAAATGGCGAGGATGTTTACGGCCAGTTAAAATATGAAAGCGGTGTGCACCGTGTACAACGTGTGCCCGACACCGAAACGCAGGGCCGTGTACATACATCAGCTGCTTCGGTGGCCGTTTTGCCAGAAGCAGAAGAAATTGATTTGTACATTAATCCCGCCGATATTGAGCTGCAAACATCGCGTTCGGGTGGTGCCGGCGGGCAGAACGTAAATAAAGTTGAAACCAAGGTTCAGCTAACCCACAAGCCATCGGGTATTGTGGTGGTTTGCCAACGCGAACGTTCGCAATTGGGCAACCGCGTTATTGCGATGGAAATGTTGAGAAGCAAGCTTTATGATATCGAGCTGCAAAAGAAAAACGGCGATATTGCTGCTAAACGTAAAACAATGGTATCAACAGGAGATCGCTCGGCCAAGATCAGAACATACAACTATCCTCAAGGTCGTGTTACCGAACACCGTATCGGCTTAACCATGTATAACCTCCCAGCCATTATGGATGGCGACATACAAGAGATAATTGATGCACTTCAGTTTGCCGAAAATGCAGAGAAGATGCAGGAAGGTGCTGTGGGATAATCACTTATAATTATTTTAAAAAAAAGTTTGCAGATAACGATATTGTCTCTATATTTGCAACCTCGAAAGGGGAAAGAGGTTTAAACTTTTAAAAAGAAAACAAAACGGAGTGGTAGTTCAGCTGGTTAGAATGCCTGCCTGTCACGCAGGAGGTCGCGGGTTCGAGTCCCGTCCATTCCGCAACAAAGGCCTTAACTTGAAAAAGTTGAGGCTTTTTTGCTTTAAGTTTATCCGAATCTTTCCAAGCGGCGCACCAACCGAAAAAAGGATCGGCCAAAAAGAGGGAAGTTTATTTAATTTTGCTTTACATTATTATTTTGGACACGTCAATACGATCTTTAGGCCAAGCAAAAAAATCACATTCCGGTAAGCACCCTGTTAGTTGAACGAGGCCCGGCAGATCAATCAATTCTTTTTACGCCGCTTAATGGTGAGTCATCGCTGCTTAAATTTCCTTCTTTAACAACAGTAAACTGTCCGTTTGATTCCATCACTACCGCTTCTACATCTTCGATTGAAACAATGCCATTATTTCTCAGTATTGAGCGCACTTCCGCTTCGGTAACCCTTTCCTTTCTCAATGCGCTCCATAAAAAATTACCTTTATAAAACAGGAGCGTTGGCTCTGAGCTGATCAATTTCGAAAACTTTTTTGATCGCACAGAAACATAAGCCAAAATGTATTGCAGGCCTATTAAAATACCCATTGCTACAGCGCCATCCATTAGCGAAATCTCCTTTGTTAGCAACACAGAAGCAAGGGTAGAGCCCAGCGCCACCGTAACAATAAAATCAAACTCTCTCATTTGCGATAGCGTCCTCTTTCCCGAGATCCTCAACATTAGCATCAAAGAAACGTAGGCAAGAATCCCAATAGAAAAGGTTCGGCCTATACTTTCCCAATTGCTAAAAAAAACGTTTTCCATAGTGTTATCCCAAATTTTATCAACAATGCTAATTCCATAACAACGATGGAATAATTGAGTTTGATTATTTATCCAATCGGAATACTAAAGTTTCATCAAAACCTGTAATCATCGGTTGCGTATCCTCTGCGGCTATGCTTTATCATTAAATTGAAAACTAAAATGGGAAACGGGATGTTAACCTATTGGTATTTGTACTTTCAAAGCTCGGTTTTTACCGACATCAACCTGTAATCATCCTTATCATTTCAATGAAAAATTTAAAATCAGTTATTCTGCTTCTCAGTATTTGTTTTGTTTGCACCCTTTTTTCGTGTTCTACAACCACAAAGTTTCTGAATTCGAGCGTGGTACCCGCGGCAAAGGGCAGTGTGAAAGTAAGCAAGGATGATAATAATAATTATGCGGTCAAAATTCAGGTAACCAACCTGGCAGAGCCCTCGAGGCTTCAGCCGAAGAAAAAGCTGTATGTAGTGTGGCTCGTATTAAAAAATCAGATTACCAAAAATATCGGGCAACTCAGAAGCAGTAGCGGCTTCTTTTCCAGTTCTTTAGAGGGCGAGTTAAATACGGTTACCCCTTTTGAGCCGGATTACTTTTTCATAACTGCCGAAGATAGCTCGGATATTCAATATCCAGTCGGTACCGTGGTGCTTACAACAAAGCCCAATTGATAAAATACGCAAACCCTATTTCGCATTTTGACACCACACATGCCGAATATCAGTAAATTTTACACTTTAATATTGTTTCTTGCCTTTGCCTTTAGCGATGCTATTGGACAAACCGCTGGTGATGCGACAATGTTGCCAACGGCAAGGAACAATTTTCGCCTCGATGCGCATCAGTTAGCTGGCTTTATACTCGATGAACAAATTGATAGCTGTAAATCCGCTTTAATAACAAAATTTTACACAGAAAGAGATTACCAATATGCCTGGGTTAATGAACAGAGGCTTACCAGGCAGGCGCTGACATTTTGGAGCAACTATCAGGATTTTCTCAGCTATTCTGCCGATAGCGCCCTCCGCAACCCAAACTTATTTAAGAGAATGGTAAGCTTAGCCAAGCCCGATTACACCTTTGCATCTGCCGATACTAGCTTGCAGAAGGTAGAACTGGCCATGACCACTCTTTTTTTGAACTTTATCGATCATGCATATGCAGGAAAAGTTAACCCAAAAGATTTGCAATGGAATATATTGCGAAAAAGACTTCCCCTATTTGAAATTCTTAACCAGTTTGTTGCAGGTGCCGAACTAAAGGATATTGTTCCCATTTACCCGATGTATTATTCGATGAAAGAAAAGTTAGATCGGCTTAAAAAATTAGAAGAGGCACGCTGGTCAGACATTATCGATAATGGAAAACTATATAAGTTGGGAGATACCGGCGCAATAGTACAGGCCGTTAAATGCCGGCTAAATACCCTTGGCGACTTGCCTGAGGATGATGGGACCAATTTCTATAGTAGCGAATTTGAGGCCGCTGTAATCAACTTTCAGAAAAGGCATGGTCTGGCCAACGATGGCATTATCGGGCCTAAATTTATAAAAGCAATTAATATCCCGATAACAACAAAGATTGAGAAAGTGCGCATTAATATGGAGCGTATGCGGTGGATGCCCGTGGATGATGCCGAGCGGAAAGTAGTGGTAAACATTCCCGAATTTAGACTGCGGGCTTACGAAAGGGGCAAAGAGGCAATAGCCATGGATATTGTTGTAGGGAAAACAGCTAACCGGACTGCAATTTTTTCCGATCAGATTAGAAATGTCGTTTTTAGCCCCTATTGGAATATACCTGAAAGCATTGTAAAAGACGAAATCCTGCCAGGCATTAAAGAAAACCCGAGTTATTTGGCCCAACATAATATGGAGATAACCGGACGGCGAAATGGACTGCCCGTTATCCGGCAAAAACCGGGCTCAAAGAATGCATTGGGGCGGGTGAAGTTTATTTTTCCTAACCAATACAGCATTTACCTACACGATACACCAGCCAAAGATCTTTTTGAGCTTAGAAAACGTGCGTTTAGTCATGGTTGCATCCGCGTTGCCGAGCCCGTTAAACTGGCAAGCTATCTCCTAAAAGCGCAGCCGCAATGGACGGCTAAAAAAATCGTGAGCGCAATGAATGCCAACACTGAACGCTGGATTAAGATTGAGCATCCCGTGCAGATTTTCATCAGCTATTTTACAGCGTGGGTTGATCAGGCCGGAGCGTTAAATTTTCGCGATGATCTATATCATCGTGATGAAGAACTGGCGGCCTGCCTTTTCGATAATTCAAAATGATTCAACCCAGCGCATTTTTTCGCGTGCTTTTTGGAGGCTGTTGAATTAGTATTAGAGCAAGGGCAAGGCCGATAATCTCATTTTTTCGAAAACAAATTTTTCCTCACGCTGTCTTTAAAATATCACCTATTAAAATTAAAGATTATGGGACAATTAAGTAACCGCACTATAGCTGTGCTTTCTGAAAGTGGATTTGAAGAAGTTGAATTAACAGAACCAGTGAAAAGGTTAAAAGAAGAGGGTGCAACCGTTCACATTATCTCCTCAAAAACCGGAAAAATAAAAGCCTGGGATCAAGATCATTGGTCGATAGAAGTTGATGTAGACAAAGCTATTACCGAAGCTAACGCTGATGATTATAATGGATTGCTTTTACCGGGAGGAGTAATTAACCCCGATCAGCTGCGTGTAAACGAAGATGCCATTGCATTTGTTAAATCGTTTTTTACCGATGGGAAACCTGTCGCTGCTATTTGCCACGGACCACAAACCCTGATTAATGCCGACGTTGTTCAAGGCAGAAAAATGACTTCGGTGAAAAACATTTCGCAGGATTTGATCAACGCCGGAGCAGTTTGGAGCGATGAAGAGGTTGTGGTAGATCAGGGATTGGTAACCAGTAGAACACCAAAAGATTTGCCAGCATTTAACGATAAGATTGTAGAGGAATTTGCAGAGGGAGTACACGAGGGACAACATGCTTAGGCGGTTTTTACATACCTTTTAAATTAACTCAGTAAACGGTTAGCAATTTTGCCAACCGTTTCTTTTTAATTCGTACCCATAAAGGCGCCTCACAGGTTTGCTAACTTGGCTTTAACTGATTTCCTGCGTCATTGCAAGCTTGTACCAAACCTGCTATTTCCCTGATCTGCCAGTTTCAAATACTACAATTAAGGTTTTGGATAAGAGAATGGTAATCCGGCCAGGTACCTGCTGATTTTACGGTAGGGATAATCGCCCGCGCCACGATCTGCAAACTGAACGATAATGGTATTTGTTTGGGGATCTACATAAAGTCGTTGCCCTAACATGCCTTCTGCAGCAAAATCGCCATTCTCTCCCGTCTGCGGAATCCACCAGAGAAAATGATGCGCCGACTGCTGCCACCCTTTTGCAGATGCAGGTTTTTCATTACCGATAGTTATCGATTGTTCTACCCATTGCGCAGGTACAATTTGATTGCCATTATAAATGCCATTGTTAAGATATAATCTCCCAACCTTAGCAAGATCGATTGCTGTAACCTGAAACCTGCTTGCGGTATTGGCCAGTCCTTCGGGATGATCGAGCCCAAATGAAGCATTGTATTCGGTGCCAATTTTTCGCCAGATGTTTTGCTCGAAAAGTTCAGCAACCGTTTTGCCTGTAGCGTTTTCCAATGCCCAGCCCAAAAGAATCGGATCTATACTTTTGTACTTCCAAACCGTTCCGGGTTTGTTAACAAGCTTTGTTTTTAAAAGCTCCGATTTCATGTCGTGCGTGTAATAATACTTTGCCTCATCAGAAAAGAAAGCCTTAATTACACCACCCAGTGCATCTTTAAACTCCAGGCCCGATTTCATCTCTAAAAGATGTCTGAGCGTAATATTTCTAAAACCCTCTTTGTTTTTTAGTTCCGGAATATATGCCGTTACTTTATCATCCAAACTCTTGATGTAGCCATCGTTCAAAGCCTGACCCAACAAGATGGAAACCATGCTTTTTGCGCCCGAAAATATCGTAGTCAGTGTGCTATCGCTGTAGCCCGATTTATATCGTTCGTACAAAATACTGTCATTTCTAATTACCAGAAAAGCGTTTAGTTTACCTTTTTCGAAGTAGGCTTTAAAAGGGATTAACTGTCCATCTGCATCTTTAACGAGCAGCGTATCCAAATCATTTCGTTTGCTTTTTACGTTGATGAAATGGTATGCGGTATCGCTCTTATGAACTACCGCCTGTGGAAAGGCTTTATAGGTATTGGCATTCGGCGTTCGAAACCACAACACCCTTGCTAAATAGGGCTGCCAAACAAATAAACCAGCAAACACTAAAACGACGGAGAGCAAAAGGAAAGCAGCTGCTTTTTTAAAAGTTTTCATTGGCATTAGTTACACCAGCAAATATAAACGATTACGTTTGGCCAGGCTGCTTTACCTTAGATAAAAATGGCGATTTTTCTCGGGGTCTATACTTCCACCTTCTATGGCTCCATAACCAATATTCCGGTCGCGAACGAATAATCCCTTCCAGAAAGCGTGTGTGTAATTCGGTAATCTCAAACTCGGCGGTTTCTTTTGGTTTTAAGCAAAGCGGAACACAATCAACCTCATAAAAACCCCGTTTAAGCACAGTTACTTTAAGATAAAAAATGGGTTGGTTGGTTTTTTTGGCGATTTTTTCGATGCCAAGTTGTATCGATGCTTGTTGATGTAAAAAAGTTGTCCAGTAGTGAGATTCGTTCCTCGCAGGTGCCTGATCGTTGCCGAAGCTGAAAATACCCGGCTTGTCTTTGTTGGCTGTTAGCACACGTATGGTTTGCCGCATGGCTATTAAATTATTGCCAAATTTACTTCGTGTTTTTTTGAACCAATTGTCAAAAACGGGGTTGCTCAGAGGTTTGTAAATAGGGTAGTGGTCGGCATTAAAGTTAAGGCCAATTCCCATGGTTCCCCATTCCCAATTACCATAATGCGCTGAGCAAAACAGAACGCTTTGGCCCCGATCGAGATAATGCTGAACAAGTTCCTTGTTTTTGAAAACAAATCGTTTTTTTATTTCGGCTTTCGAGATGCTGTTCATCTTAACCACCTCAAAAATCAGGGAAGCTAAATATTTATAAAATCGCTTTTCAATCTCAATGATCTCGGCGAACTGTTTTTCGGGAAGGGCCTTGAGCAAATTTTGCCGAACAACTTTTTTTCGATAACCAAAAACACGGTATAATCCAAAATAAGCTACATCGGCCAATAGATATAAAATGGACAAGGGAAGCAGAGACAATATGCCTAAAAAAAATATTCCCAGAAGAGAAAAGCCCTTTTTAATCATGTTGGATAATTTAAATATTTCAAAATTAAAAAGGTCATTGACAAAGTGTGCCATGAAATTGTTAGTTTTTTTCTTGGGATTGATTGCCAGTTGATAGAAAACCTAAAACGTCAGCGGCCGAACTGTCTGCTCACCAGATTTGCGTTTTTATCTAATTGCAGTGGCTTTAAAAGAGCTTGATGTCTGAACTGAGCGAATGATGCTTGCACGCGTTGTAACTGTCAATTTTCAGACAGGCGAATGACTTTAAATAATGTGGAAATAAACAGGAACAGCTGTAACAAAATTGTGTATATTTGACGCCATTCTCCCCAATTGTTGTAGTAGTTAGTTTCTGAATGAAATAGAAATTAATGATCCTGTTATTGTATCAACAATAATTATTAATCATTAAAACTATTTCAAATTATGAAAAAACTTTTACGAAGTTTGTTCGTACTGTTGTTTATTGCATCCAGTGCAATGGCCCAGGACCGAACAATTACAGGGACGGTAACCTCTAGCGAAGACGGATTGCCGATACCTGGGGTTAGTGTAAAGGCTGTTGGCTCAACGGCAAGTTCAACAACTGGGAACGATGGTCGGTATTCAATCGGAATAACCGCCTCCACAACCGAAATTCAATTCTCTTATATTGGCTTCACAACTGAAACCGTTGCTATCACCTCTTCAAACACGGTAAACATTAGGTTAAGTAGCAGTTCTGAATCATTAGGCGATGTTGTTGTTGTTGCCTACGGTACACAGAAAAAAGAATCCATCACCGGATCTGTTTCAAGTATTACGTCAAAGGACCTCGAAAAACGTACCGTAACCAACATAACCTCAGCGCTTCAGGGCTCTGCTCCGGGAATCAATGTGGCCGCGTCAAACGGTCAACCAGGGGTGAATTCTGAAATCAGAATACGTGGGTTTGGCTCAATCTCATCTTCTAGCTCGCCTTTAATCGTACTGGATGGTGCAGTTTACGATGGCAGCATCGGCGATATCAATCAAAACGATGTAGAAAGTATTTCAGTACTTAAAGATGCATCATCATCTGCATTATATGGATCGCGTGGCGGAAATGGTGTTGTTATCATCACCACTAAAAGAGGAAAAGCGACCAGCCCGGTAATTAACGTGAGCTTTAGTCAAGGCTGGTCAACAAGGGGTATTCCAGAGTATGAGCTTTTAAACGCTTATGAGTACTTTCCGGCAGTTTGGCAAGGCATAAAAAACAACCTCATGTATTCTGCCTCAACTCCATTAAGTGAGGCAGCAGCAGCTGCAAAGGCGAGTAATGATGTTGCAACCAGCTTGGTTTATAATCCATTTAATGTGCCAGCTAAAGAGTTAGTAGATGCTAATGGACAATTAAACCCGAACGCGTCATTATTGTACAACGACTTCGATTGGTACGCACCATTAAAAAGAACCGGCCAGAGAACAGATGCAAATGTGAGCGCCTCAGGTAAAACCGAGAAATCGGATTACTTAATTTCATTGGGATACTTAAACGATAAAGGCTTTATCCTAAAATCAGATTTTCGCCGTTTCAATGCTCGTGTTAATGTGAACACACAGCTTAAACCTTGGTTAAGAACAGGGTTAAACCTTTCTGGATCAATGTCTGACGCTAATATCGCTAGTGATGCTTCAACAGGTAGCAACAATAGCTTTATCAATGCATTCAGCTTTGCCCGTAATATGGGGCCGATTTATCCCGTGCATGCTTTTGATGCAACTGGGAATCCGATCTATAACAACGTAACTGAGGCTCAATGGTACGATTACGGCATTCATCCTGATGCAGTCAATCGTCCTTCAGGCGCATCGCCGGGCCGTAACGTCGTATATGAAACCATTTTAAACGATAATTTGTATAGAAGAAGCTTAGTTAGTGCGAGATCGTTTGTTGAGGTTAGATTTTTAAAGGATTTTACCTTTACCCCTGCAATTAGCATGGATTTGAGGAACAATAACGCAGATCGATACAGAAATCCTTTAGTAGGTGATGGTGCCGGTTCAAATGGTTATAAATTTCAGAGCAACAATACCATTAAATCTTACACCTTTAACCAAATTTTAAATTATAAGAAAACAATTGGTCTTCATAACATTACCGCATTATTGGGTCATGAAAATTATAGTTATAGCTATCGCACATTTGAGGCCGATCGAACTAATATCGTGGCGCAAGGCAATACCGCGCTGGCTAACTTCGTGTCTTCGACAGGTTCAACCGGAAGAAAAGATGACGATGCTATTGAGTCATATTTTTCTAAAGCAAGTTACAACTATGATGAAAAGTACTTTTTCGACGCTTCATTCAGACGCGATGGCTCATCTAGGTTTTCTTCTATTAAAAGATGGGGCCCTTTCTTCTCAGTAGGCGGTTCGTGGTCAATGAATAAAGAAGATTTCTTGAAAGATGCCTCATGGATTGATGATTTACGTTTGAAGGTTTCATACGGCCAGGTTGGTAATAATGCTTTGCTTGATGACGATGACAATGCCAGGTATTATGGCGATAGGGCTTTTTTCGATCTGGGCTCAAATAACAACAATGAAGGCGGTGTACTCCTATCATCAGTAGCAACTCCCGAGCTGACCTGGGAAAAACAAAATACGCTGAATACGGGAGTAAGTTTCTCGTTTTTTGGCAGAAGGTTAACAGGCGAGGTGGAGTTTTACAGAAAGAATGTTAACGACCTAATTTTGAGTGTTCCCCAACCGTTATCATCAGCAGTAACGAGTGTTTACCGTAACGTTGGTGCAATGTATAATCAAGGAGTAGAACTTCAGTTGGGCGGAGACCTTATCCGTAATACAAACTTCAACTGGAACCTCATTACGAACTGGACAATTTTTAAAAATAAAATTACCGAGCTTCCTGCTGAAACACCGACAATTGTAAAGGGTACAAAAAGAAGAGAAGCAGGGCATAGTTTCTATGATTATTATTTAAGGCAGTTTGCAGGCGTTGATCCTAACGATGGATCTTCGTTGTACATTCCGGCCGATGGAACAGCAGCTGCAAATATTCGTACCGTAAATGGGGTTCAGTATGTAACCAACCAGTCATTTGCTAAATATGATTATTCAGGTTCAGCTGTTCCGGATCTGTTAGGTTCTGTTAACAATACATTCAGTTACAAAAACGTTTCGCTATCGTTCTTAATCAATTATCAAATTGGCGGTAAGGCTTACGACGCTGTTTATGCAGGTTTGTTCAGCACGTCATCGTATGGAAGCTCTTTGCACAAAGATGTGTTAAACGCTTGGACACAAACAAATAAGGGCTCTAACATTCCAAGATTGGATTATGGCAACTCGACCAATATCAATGCCGCATCGAGCAGATGGCTGATTGATGCTTCAT
Organism: Pedobacter endophyticus; assembly: GCF_015679185.1. Taxonomy (NCBI): domain Bacteria; kingdom Pseudomonadati; phylum Bacteroidota; class Sphingobacteriia; order Sphingobacteriales; family Sphingobacteriaceae; genus Pedobacter; species Pedobacter endophyticus. Next base: position 3,066,346 of record NZ_CP064939.1, on the reverse strand, counting down.
ATGTGGCACTACGTAATGTTAACCTTTCTTACAACCTGCCAAAGGCTTGGTTAAGTAAAATCGATGTATCAAGCGCTCGTTTGTTTGTAACTGGTGAAAACTTATACTTAAAATCGAGAAGAAAAGGATTAAACCCTACCGAATCATTTGATGGTGTTAACCAAAATACCTATCCGCAAAGCCGTGCCATTAGTGTAGGTATCAATCTATCATTGTAATTAAAATATTAAAGAAAAAGATATATGAAAAAGCTTTTAGTATTTACTGGCTTATTAACGGTGCTACTAGCGCCGGGTTGTAAAAAGGAGTACCTCGAAACTGCACCAACAAATCAGGTGGCTTTCGAGGACGTCTTCAGTTCAACTACTAATGCAAATGCTGTAATTAATGGCATTTATGCATACATGTTTACCCGAACAACAGCCACTACGTCGAATGCCCAAGGCAAGCCAGGGGTTGCGGGCATCCTTTTAGGAATAGATTTTATGGGAGAAGATTTGCACCAAGCCAATCTTACTTGGTTTACCAATACCGGCGAGGGAACTTACGTTGCTGCTCGTACCGATTCGCATGCAAGTAATCTTTATTACTACCGTACTTTTTATCGCATCATCAATAATGCAAACTATGTTTTGGAAAATATTGATGCGGCACAAGGCTTGGATGCAGATAAAAATAGAATTAAAGCGGAGGCCTATACATTAAGGGCTTATGCGTATTCATACCTCGTACAGTTTTACGGCACAAGATATGATGCAACTGCCAAGCCAAATAAGCAGTTAGCCGTGCCATTAGTGTTAACAGTTGCCGATGTTGCGAAGCCTCGCGTTAGTGTTGAAGAAATTTATACGCAAATCGTTTCTGATTTAGATAAGGCTATAGCCCTAAACCTAACAACTAAGGTGAACAAAACCCACGCTGATGTTTGGGTTTCAAAAGGCCTAAGAGCAAGAGTAGCACTTACCATGCAAGATTATCCGAATGCTATTAAATATGCTAAGGAGGTAATTGACGGTGGAAAATATCCTTTGATGAGTCAAAGCGATTATCAAACCGGTTTCAATAACAACAGCCTTTCGGAGTTTATGTGGTGTGCAATGCCAACCACGGAACAGGGAGATACGTTCGGGTCGTTTTATGCGCAAATTGCCTATAATGCGAACACTTCGTATATGAGGGGTACACCGAAAATGATTAATTCGGCGCTATACAAACAAATTTCAGCTACAGATGTGAGAAAGAAAATGTGGGAACCCATTCCAACCCCCACCAACTTTCCACTACCAACCACATCCTTTAAAAGAGTGGGGTATATGAGTAGAAAGTTTTCTGTGAAAACTGTTGGAGACCCGTCATTGGGCGATGTGCCTTGGATGAGAAGTGCTGAAATGCACTTGATTCTGGCGGAGGCTTACGCTAGAAGTAATCAAGATGCTTTGGCACAAACGGCATTATTTGCTTTGGTTTCTAAAAGGGATTTGAGCGCTGTGAAATCAACTAAAACAGGGAGCAATTTAATCGATGAGATTATGATGCACAGAAGGGTTGAGCTTTGGGGCGAAGGTTTTAGATACTTAGATTTGAAAAGGCTTAATCAAGGATTGGATAGAACAACTGTTCCAAATTTTGTACCTAATTCAGTAAATAACGTAATGCAAATTCCAGCGGGAGATCCAAGATTCTTATTCTTGATCCCTCGCGATGAGATAAATGCTAATCCTAACATCGGACCTCAAAATCCGTAGTAAAGATATAAATTAACCAAAAAAGGAGGCTGTAATTTACAGCCTCCTTTTTTATTTTGATCCGTTAACCTTTCCAGTATACGGTTAGTGTTTCCACTACTTCTTATCCACACTATATTTCCCGGGCCCGATAAAGATCAGGCCGAAAAATACAATTCCGAGTTCAATTGCATGACTTGCCCCTTGCAGTCCATCGCCTTTGGCAAAATGCGTCATTGCGGCAATAATCATAGTGCAAACCAGCAATATACAGGCTGGGCGGTAAAATAAACCTACAATTAAAAGAAAACCGCCGAAAGTTTCAGATACGGCAGCCATAAATCCCCAAAAGATTGGGAAAAAGTCGATCCCAATTACTTTCATACTGCCGCCTAATCCTGTCCAGCCATCAGGTCCACCAGCCAGTTTCGGAAAACCATGAATGATGAACATTACGCCTAAACCAATACGAAGAAGCAGCAAGCCCGTATTACGGTACTTGCTTAAATTGTCAAAAATTGCCATTTATAAATATTTAAAGTGAACGTTATTAGTTTCTACCGTCAAGGCCACTTGTGCGCCCAGGGCCATGCTTAGGTTGTTATCAATGTGTCCCGTTGGAAAATTGAAGCAAACAGGATAGTTATAATCTTTTACTACCTGCCAAATTACCTCATCGACGGTTTGTCCGAATGAGATTTTTTCTTCTTCTATTTCATTAAAGGCACCAATAATTAATCCGCTTAGGTTTTCAAGCTTGCCGGCCCGTTTTAGCATCCGCATCATTCTGTCAATACTGTATTCCTGTTCGCCAACATCTTCGAGAAACAGAATTTTATTGTCAAAATTCATTTCTGAAACCGAACCCTGCATCATGGCGAGTAAGGTTAAATTACCCCCAATTAATAGGCCCTCGCAACTTCCGGTTCTATTTTTAAACTCGCTCTTATACTGATATTGCTGAGCTTCGCCAAATAACGATTTTTTTAGCGATTGAATCGCTTCTTCCGTCGAGTCATCAAAAGTATAGGGCATCTGTGCGTGTAAACACTGCGTTTGCGTTTGTGCAAAAATGTGCGATAAAATAATGGTCACATCGCTAAAGCCTACAAACCACTTGGGTTGTTTTTCAAAGGCCGTAAAATCCAAATCGTCGATAATTCTTATCGAGCCATAACCTCCGCGACCGCAGATGATGGCTTTTATGGTGGGGTCGTTTAAAAACCGTTGAATGTCGTCGGTCCGTAATTTATCCGTTCCAGCAAACTGATGGTGGCTCGCATATACGCTTTCGCCGATAATAACCTCTAATCCCCAGCGCTCTAAAGTCGCAATTGCGTTATCAATAGGCTTGGGTAATTTCTTTGCCGGGCAAACCAGGGCAATCTTATCTCCTTTTTTTAAGTACGGGGGCTGCTTTATCATCTTCAAAACACTTATCTTTGCCAAATTAATAAAAATTGTTTTGGATAATAATAAAATAAAAAGATATACCGTAACGGCGGCGCTTCCTTATACGAATGGGCCGGTGCATATTGGCCATTTGGCTGGGGTTTATATCCCTGCAGATATTTATGCCCGTTACCTCCGCTCAAATAAACGGGATGTAAAATTCATTTGTGGATCGGATGAAAACGGTGTGCCTATAACGCTAAAAGCCAAACGAGAAGGCATCACCCCACAAGAGGTAGTCGATAAATATCACAAAATTATCGGCGATTCTTTTAAGGAGTTTGGTGTATCGTTCGATATTTATCACCGTACCTCTTCCCAAACCCATCACCAAACTGCGGCAGATTTTTTTAAAACGCTGTATGATAAAGGCGTTTTTACGGAGGAAGTTACAGAGCAGTATTACGATCCAACCGCGAAACAATTTCTTGCCGATCGGTATATAACCGGTACCTGCCCCAAATGCGGCAACGAAAATGCCTACGGCGATCAGTGCGAAAACTGCGGATCCACGCTCAACGCTACCGATCTGATCAATCCAAAATCGACCCTGTCGGGAGATAAGCCAATTTTGAAGGAGACTAAAAACTGGTTTCTCCCATTAGATAAATATGAAGACCACTTAAGGGCTTATATCGAAAGCCATAAAGAGTGGCGCCCGAATGTTTACGGCCAATGTCAAAGCTGGTTAAATGCGGGACTGCAGCCTCGAGCCATGACCCGCGATTTGGACTGGGGGGTTCGTGTGCCGCTTCGCGATGCGGAAGGTAAAGTGCTTTATGTTTGGTTCGATGCCCCAATTGGCTACATTTCGGCAACCAAAGAGCTTTGTAATTATGCTAAGCTTGATGTATGGAATCCCAAAGCAGAAGAATATTACATCAACAATTATGAAAACGATAAATGTGGTTGGGAGGAATACTGGAAAAGCGATGAAACCAAACTGGTTCATTTTATAGGCAAAGACAACATTGTTTTTCATTGCATCATCTTTCCGGCAATGTTGATGGCGCATGGCGATTACACGCTGGCAGATAATGTGCCTGCGAATGAATTCCTGAACCTCGAAGGGCAAAAGATTTCAACTTCTAAAAATTGGGCCGTATGGCTGAATGAATATTTGAGAGAGTTTGAGGGTAAGCAAGATGTATTGCGCTATGTTTTAACGGCTACTGCACCCGAAACAAAGGACAACGATTTTACATGGAAGGATTTTCAGGCTAGAAATAATAACGAATTGGTTGCTATTTTGGGCAATTTTGTAAATCGCGTGGTGGTTTTAACACACAAGTATTTCGGCGGGGCGGTGCCTACCCGAATGGAAACTACCGAGGTAGATCAGGCTGTGATAGACGAGCTGGCAACCTATCCTGCAAAAATTTCTGCGTCGATTGAAAATTATCGCTTCCGCGAAGCACTATCAGAGGTGATGAATGTTGCTCGGTTAGGAAACAAATACCTGGCGGAAACTGAACCCTGGAAACTGATTAAAACAGATGAAGACCGTGTACGCACAATTTTGAATCTGGCTATTCAAATTGCAGCGAACATCCAGATTTTGATCGAGCCTTTTTTACCTTTTACGGCCGAGAAATTGATGAAGATGTTGCAAAATGGTGGTCATACCTGGGAAGATGCTGGCTCAATTAATCTGCTTAAACGTGGGCACGACATTGGCGAGGCTACCTTGCTTTTCGAAAAAATCGAGGATGCTGAAATTGAGTTCCAGATTGAAAAGTTGAATCAAAGCAAAGCAAGCAATGCCGCGAACAATGCATCAGCGATTCCCGCGAAAGAGAACATTAACTTTGATGAATTTTCAGCAATCGACATTCGAGTAGCGACCATCGTTGCTGCCGAAAAGGTAGAAAAAACAAAGAAGTTACTTAAGCTAACTGTAAATACGGGCATTGATGAAAGGACTGTAGTATCGGGAATAGCGGAATATTATAACCCTGTAGACATCATCGGAAAGCAGGTAAGTATGATCGTAAACCTGGCTCCCCGAGAAATTAAAGGAATTTTATCACAAGGTATGATTTTAATGGCCGAAAATTCGGAAGGAAAACTTACTTTTGTTGCGCCTACCACAAAATTTCAGGAAGGCAGCATAATTAGATAATTACGATTGTAGATTTTGGGAAGAGTAAAAAGCCAAATCTAAAACCTAAAATAAAAATGGTCCCGTAGTTCAACGGATAGAATAGAAGTTTCCTAAACTTTAGATATGAGGCAGGCCCTCGTCGGGACCACAGTGAGTTACGATGTTTTCATAATGGGTTGCGTCAAGAGATGCGCCAAATCATGTTCACACAACCCAAAATTGTCACTCCTAAAAAGCAAGGAGAAAGAGCTTATGTAACCTTTTATTATAATGGTAAGAGGTTGCGCGAGTACAACGGAAATCGACTGAACCTCGTTATTAATCCCAATCAATGTTCAACTATTCGGGACCAAAAAAGAGTACTTACTCAACTTCAATTCGAATTTACGAAAGCTTTAAATGCAGGTTGGAATCCGTTTGCAAAATTGTCCGAACTACCCTCTTTACAAAATGCATTAGCAGAGGTTTTAGCTGAAAAACTTTCCTCTAATCTATGCGACTTATATAAGCGAAATTTAAAAGCTGTATGTAGGATGTTTGTTGAGTTTGTGCCAAAGATATACCTCAATGATAAATGTGATAGTCTGCCACTTTCTGTTGTTGATGCTTTCTTGGCAAAATTTCAGTCCAGTGAACGAAATTACATTAACCGAAGAAGGTGTTTAAGTACCCTGATAAATGAATTCGTGAGAAAAGGTTATGCCAGTTTTAATGTCGTGAAATCAACGAAACCTGCAAGGGCGAAGGCCTGTTTACATATCCCGTATTCAAAGGATCAACTGAATACGGTTTTAGAATTTTTGGAGACAACTTATCCTAATTTACATCTGTGTTGCATCCTAACGTACGGGTGTTTACTTCGTCCCCATCACGAAATAAGACTATTGAAGATAAAGCATTTCGTCAAGGACTTTTCTCAAATTCAATTATCAGGCAGTGAAAATAAAAGCAAGCGAATAAGGACAGTATATATACCATTATATATTAAGGTTTTGCTAGAGAAACGACTAGATGGGATAAGCGATAAAGAGTTGAATATTTTCACTCTGACCAAAGAACCTTATAGCGTTGGTTATTTCAACTTAATGTGGGGTAAAGCTAAAACAAAGATGATCAAAGCGAAATTATTGGAGCCTAATCAAACAATTTATTCATTTCGTCATACTGCTGCAATCGGAGTTTATCAGAAAACGAAAGATTTACATGTCCTGCAACAACTTTTACAACATTCAAATATGATTGTCACTCTAAACTATTTAAGGGGATTGGGAGAAATCAACGATGAAAGGCTAAAAGATGTTTTGCCCGAATTATAGGGTAACCTATTGGGGAACAAATAAACGTTAGGTTCACCCGATTACAATTTTTACTGTTTTATTAAACGGGGTATATACCCTAATAAAAGAAAAGTGAAAGCTAAGAGAAGCGATTTGATGACTCATTTATAAGGTAACTGCTCACAATGAATTAAGTAAATAACCGCTTGAATTTTTCAAGCGGTTTCAAGTTATATCATTCCATCATCAGCAAAGCTGTAATAGCAGTTTTCGCTCAAAATGATGTGATCCCAGACATTAATATCAAGTAGTTTTCCACATTCTATCAATCGTTTCGTTAACTTGATATCTGCCTCACTCGGTCTGATTGATCCACTAGGATGGTTATGGGTGACTATTATTCCAGACGCATTACCTTTTAAAGCAACAGCAAACACTAGCTTTGAATCAACATAAGTACCACTGACACCACCCATTGATATATCTACTATCCCCAACACATGGTTACTTCGGTTAAGGAGTATGACTTTAAACTCTTCTAGAAACGAGATTCTACCCATATCCCATTGTTGTTTTAAAAGGCAATACGTTTGTTGAGACGAGCTTATCTTAGGACGTTCACTAATGTTGTAATCTGGTTTGTAGCTTACTTGCACTTCAGCTACCTTAAATTGTTCTTGTACCATAGTTGTATCTATTTAAATATGGCACAAGTACCAAGCTTTCGAACCAATTAAGTAAAGGAGGAACGGAATAAATGGACAGTGAGGTTGCCACATGAGTGTTTATGCCGTAGTTCCTTTAAACGTATTGGTGGGACAAGCTTAAATTGGTGCAGTAGTTAGACAGATACTCGCTATCACTTACTTCCTAACACGTAAAGCTAACGCATGCCATCGTTTATGGGAAGTACTAACTACATTATAGGTGTTTATGGTACAATACTTATTACTCTACAACAACCTCTCTTTTTTCGTCAAGCCATTGCCTAATATTCTGACTTATCGAAGCCCATTGTGGAGTAATGCTTAGCAGATCTACGAGTTTATTCAATCCTACTTCCCTTGTAAAATCCATTCTCACAATGACATCATTGAAATACCTATGCTCATCGCCAGGATTACCAATTTGCCTTGCTGCATCTACAATTTCTCTTTGCTCAACAGTCAGATCTCCATTGTTTAGCTCACAGATGACATTATAAAAATAAAACTCAGGATGGAACCCAACAGGTAGTATCAACTGAGTAATTTTCTCCAGCGCAGAGGCTCGCTGAAGTATATTCTCTTCAGATGTGCCTGTCAATACCTTACCAATCATTCGTATTTTTAATTCTTCTGAACTATATTCATCCCCATCAAGAACAAAAAGCATATTTTGAAAGTTGTCAAGCTGGTTTAGTATGGCTCCAGCAACTGTAGTAAAGCAATTTATGGCAGCCCCAAACTTCTTAACTGACATATACTTCGACAATCCTTCTTCAGAACCAATCTTCTTTACGATAGCATAAGCAAGATCGTCCTCGACAAACATCTCAAGTGGTCTAAGTTGATGTCCTGTTAATCTTTGTAGGGCATCAGGTTTCGTATCACTAAAACAAAGAGTTTTAGATGGAGTTTGATAGAGATGCCTAAATGCTATGTAATCCAATGTCAAAATAGACAGCGCATGAGTAGTGAAAACAATCTGAAGATGCTTGTTACTAGCGACTTCATTAAGCTTTTCCAAAAGCCTAAATAGTGCATCCTCATGTAATAATAAGTCAAGTTCATCAATTATAATCAATCCATAATTCGGTGCTCTAAAAACCTCAGACAGAATAAAAAAGACTCTTTGCTCACCAGCTCCCATACTTAATGAAGAGTAAGAAATCCCATTGACGGAAACTCCAATGTAGCTTTTATTCCAACCAGTCTTATGCTCGTTATACTCATTGTACACTTTGTTCATCACATAGCCTGCAGCATTCCTTACCCTTGTAGAATGAGCATCCGTAAGTGGCGTGGTATTAAATTGTATACGCGCTTGTTGCGTTTCTAATTCAATCATTGGGACACATGTTCTAATACCGATGTACGATACATATCTTTCAATGCGAGTTACATATCTTGGTGCCCATCGTCCAACTACTTTTCTGAAGTGAGTCCTTACATCTCTACTAGTAATTGCAGCATTTTGGTAGTCCTGAGTTACCATAAAGCTACTACCTGTCCAAATTGAATGTGTTGTAGGAGTAAAAAACTCACTTAAACGATGGTTTACAGTTGAGGTTGGGACAGTTACTGGATTATTGATACAAGCAATAGCATGGAGTATTGTAGACTTACCCATACCGTTTGGCGCGAGAATAGCTGTTAGTGGGTGTTGAGTAAAGTCGATAGTTAAGTCTTTCAGTCCTTTGAGCTGATGAATCTCTATTTGCTTTAAGACTTGGTTAGATATTGCCATTGCTTATAAATGATTAAGTAATTATGGATAAGCTAGATTGATTTACAATTCGCTCTGCTCAATTAAGAAAATGATGTTGGTGCCAGTTAAATTTAATCCATATCTAGTCAACCCGTCATTTACCTTCAGAGGTACTTGGCCTTGTCCATGTCCCCCTACTTTATTTCTTATCGTAGGGATTCCAGTTGTTAGTAGGTTTTGAAGTGACGAGAATTGATTCTGTGTAAACGAAGGAATTAGGTTATTTGCGAAACAGACATTTATAAGTTTACTGGCAGTATCAGTTTGGCTGTAAGCCCAACCCTTCTCTTCACAGATAATCTTCATTGTGCTTTCAAAAGCTTTTAAACAGTCAGTTAAGCACTCCTTATTTCTACCATGCCTGTAATGCTCATGTGCTTTTAAGTATTCTTCATTTGCTCCTTTAAATCGTTCATTCCAAAGTAATGTTAACACAGGTTTAGTTATTTCTGAATGAACGTACGTTGAATCAACACGTATTATTTCACCTGACTCAAACTGATATCCAACTCCATGCTCTTTGAATCGAATGTTTAACTCATCAACAGCATCATCAGGTGTTAATTTAATGTCCGTTGTCTCTTTGTAGCGATATAGACCTTTACCTATTATGTTAGTGATGTATTTGAAACAAAACTCTATAACATCTAAAACCTTATCTGTTTCTGGAGAGTAAAGTAATTGATTCTTAAGCTGCGCTCGGCCACTACGAGCGTATCCAGTGTCATTAATACCTAATTCAAATACACCATATTCTCTACATATGATTTCGTGAATCATGGCAAACCCTTTTTCTGGCTTGTTATCATTGCCATAACGACCTATATCGACCCCAAAAGCATCGTCAATGATAAGTGATACCTGAACTCTTAATGCACTTGGTAAATTATCATAAGTGAATACCTCAGATACCTCGCCCCTCAGTTCTTTCTGTCGTTTTGAATATAGTTTAAATACGGCCATAATGGTATAAATGAAATCTAATGTCTCCTAGGAGCTGATCTTGTATGTGGTCTTACATAAGTACCATCTTTACGAGTGTAACCTTTTACATGTACAGTTCCACCTGATGATCCAGTGGATTTAGTTGTGGATCTAGGCTCGGCTGATGGAGTATAACTGGGGTAGGTTTTTAATAACCTACCATATCTGTAATCAGAAGTTGGTACACCGCTATAGGTATAACCATAATTAGTGGTAAAGACTAACTCAGCAAGTTGCTTCTTCGTTAGCTTTTTAAGTGGTTTCCAAGTTAATATATACGGACTGTAGCCATTTGATAGCCCATAACTTGTTGCCGTTCTCGATGATTTACCTTTACTGATGAATCCTTTACCTGCCTCAATCAATGCCACCTTTTCGTAACCATCGTCTGTTGAATAGATTGGCGTTTCAGTATCAGAAACAGTAAGGTAGTAATTAGTGGTGCAGCTAGATAGCATTATTATTGCTGCCAATAAATAAAAGATGTATTGTTTCATTGAGCGTTTAATTTAATAGAGAGATTTAGTTATGCAAATATAAAAGAATGAGTGATGATTGCAAGTCGATTAATCCATCTTACCAATATCCAAAATTTTTAACTTTACGTCTATTTAAGGGAGGATGTTCTGTTTTTGGATATGCTCGAGGAATGTGTTGTCGATGTTGTGTTTATAAGGTAAACAGCAATTAATAAAACTTTTGCTTTTTATAAGAATAAGCAACTGCGCACAATTCCTTATAAAGGGGTTAATAAAACAGGTATGATAAGAAAAATGTGCATCGTACATAATAGATGTTACTCAAGGGTTTCAAGTCAACATTATCCCAATTCGAAAACTTGACGTATCATTTTAGAAAATAACTATCTAGCCAACAAACGTATTATATAAACTTAACTATAGTATTGACGGAGGATTGAAATTATACTTAAAAGTGCCTCTTAAAAGAAAATATGTGTTACTCTTAGTTCAAAAACCAACATGCTCTATAAGGAATGAAATTGGTGAATTTAGTCCAAAAACATATTTATGGCCTCTTAATTTTGTGATCTACACAAACCCTAATTTCATAAAAAATACTCTACATTTATAAAATGAAAAAATTGCTCTTATTATCCCTATTTATAGTTTTTACGCTCCCTTGTTTAGCTAATGATTCTAAAATATCTAACACAGCTATCGGTAATGGTATTGGAATTGGTAGCGCACTAGCAGTCTCTATATGTTGGAGTAGCACAAAGTCCGTATTGTATTCTGCAATCGCTGGGATGTTAAGTTGGTTATACGTGATTTACTATTTATTTATTAGGAATAATGAATAAACTATATGCATAGTCAAAATAAAAAACTTTATGCATCCCGAATCTAACTTAATTTCATAAAGACATTTTAAGCTTTCAAAAATCTTCTTCTCACAAACGAACGTAAATTAGCTATATGTTTTCTCTCCCATCAATTCCTACCGATAGTCTTTATAAATTTTTATTTATCGGAGGTTTAGTGCTAATGATTTACAGTGTTTACACTGTGCAAAATCAAAATACTCGCCTTGCTAGACAGAAATTCACTGTTGATTCAATACGAATTTTACAGAGAACTTATTTTAAGTTAGATTCAATAGTTGATAGAGCCCACTTAATAAATTATCAAGACAAACAAAAGGAAATACTGGATGCAGACAAACTTTACCTTGAATTAATTAGGAAAAAAAAAGATCCTAGGGAAATTGAGATAATTGATGAACAAAAACGGCGATACCGGGCTCAGATCAATGAAAATAGCAAACGATTAGACAGCCTAATTAAAAAGCATACCAAAGATGTTGTTCAGTCTGAACTCAGATCGACGGAATTAAATTCGATTTTGGATTCCACTGAGTCGAATCTCAGGCAGGCAAATGCTGGAATTTTGCTCGGCTTCTTACTGCTTATCATTGGGGGTGCTTTATGGTATTGTAAAATTCAGAAACCCCAAGACCGATTGCAATCGATTCAACTTGAAATAGCTGAAATCGAATTGACAAGAACAAAATCGACAAAACCAAACTAAATCAATCTTCCGAAATTAAAGTTTAAGCAAAAAATGGAATTATAGAGTGGTTGTTCCTGAAGCGACTTGATTTTCGCTGTATTCTACAGGCCAAACTAGAATAGTCTAATATCAATAAACGAGCCAATTTTTTACCAGATTATGGATGCGTATTTCACTACAAGTGTACTGTCCGTTTCGCTCCAAACTATACTCGAATCTTGCTGCCGGACTTTTGCTAAATCATTCCCTTCCCTGAGAATCCATAGCAGTCTGACTACAAATTTATTACTATTAAAATAAATTTTCCTGAAAGGTTAGAAGTTAAATTTCGCTTTCGCTTCTTTCCAATTCTTTTTTAAGACTGGCGATTTCAAAGAAGTTTCACCATCACTGGCCTCCCCTGAATAATGGCAATATTTTTCTTTGTAGCTTTCATTTCCGTATCGTTTCCATGATTTATATGCAATATCGGAAAACGGAGCTTTAATATTGAAAGGTATGTTTACACCTGTTCTTATACAAAAACCAAAGTTTACAGAATCGTTAGCAGGCAATGTCCTTTTAAAAAAGGTTTCAGAATTATCTTCATCATATTCCTCGACTAATTTGGCAGAAAACCCTAACCATGAAGTTTCGTATACTTTTCCTTTATGGTAAACTGGTATCGAGCTTTCAATTACTTTATCAACAAAATCTAAAGCTTCTTCCCATGCGGTTTCTGCTTTATTTGAAACTAATGACCCGAGTATAGTGCCAGAGTGTTCAATAACAAAAGCAGCTTCAAAGTTATTTGTTTGAGAATACTCATGCAAATTTAGGGACGTTAGCATCAGCCGAGCTTCCGAGCAAAAGATTTTAGCATGAAGTTCTTTAACGTAACTAATTCGTATATTTCCCAAAGTTTTAAAAAACTCGAAATCATCATTACTTAGGCTTTTATTGGGGTTTTTATCATTCTTTCCAAACACAATCTTAATTTCGACAGTTGGCTTAGTTCTCACTAAATAGGTCAGTTCTGATTTAACTTTATCGTTTAACTTTATATAAGGAGAAACAAATGTCAAATATTGATTTGCTTCTCTTATGGTTTGAATTATTTTGGCGCTAATTGCATCGCCGTCTAAAAATTTAATCATTTGATTCTTTAATTAATTTAATATCTTAATTATCTTATCGATTATTGCTTTGCTGTCTTTTATAGTTTAACATTTCCTATTTCTACCACTTACATTACGAAGATATCGAAGCATTTAATGATTTCAATATGTTAAACCGTAAATACTCAAATATAAGTATGCAAACTGCATTGTTGACTAAGAAAATGTGAGTATCAGCAGCTCTGAACCAGCGAAGTTCCATGTATTTTATGTTCCTTTGACTGACATGTTAAGTTTAAGATCGTACAATGAGTATGAAGGAAAGGCTGATTTAAGGAAATTCTTCCAAAAGGTAGTGTAAATTGTTAAGATTGACTTTGATAGAACTAAGGTAGTTCCTGTACGCAGTTAACTGTACGTTATCCTTTATAATAGAAAGTTCGTATGAAAAGGGCTTCAGATCCTTAAGTGAAAGTTTCTTTGTTTTAACTAATGCCCCAATAAAATCTAAATACTTAAGTAGCTTATCTGTCTCCATCTCTAAAGCAGCAACATGGTATTTTTCAGAAACTTGTTTCGATGCCAATTCTTCTAACCCAGATCCCTTATCAATGGCATAAAGAGCCTTTGCTATATCAGGATCACTATAAAGCCGATCGTATATATTAAGTAGCTGAGTAAGCTTTTTATCTTGATTACCTCTATATAACAGCAACAATGCAAACAGTCCGCCAATTACTGTTGCAATCAATTCCAATAGTGCAATGTTCACTGAATTTAATGTCCGCATTGTTGTAATAAAACTCATATAATATAGTTACCAACTTGTTTGTTAAACATAGTGAATATTTGCCATTAAATGAACATGCATGATTAAGAATTAGTGCTATTTAATATTACAGTCGAGATAGGAGATTTGGTTGCGTACCGTAATGCGTATTGAGCGAAGGTCGTTGCATCAAAGTTCGTCGAAGCGGCGCAGTGATTTAGAAGGTATTACAATTCTATCGTCAAGCAGTCTGTATCCAAGATTTTATACTTTACATACTTTTAAGAGGAAAGAGATAAGTTTTTGGATATGCTCGAGTGCTGTGTTATTGGATATTGTATTTATAAGGTAGAACGCATTCCAGTACAACTGTTTACCTTTTATAACAACAAGCAGGTGCGCACATATTAAATTCCGGGGGGGGTTAATAAAACAGATATGATAAGAAAAAGTGCAGTTTCAGTTAGTTTGCAGAGAGAGATTATCCTTTTAAGCGACTCCTAATTTCACAACTAGATACGCTAAGCAACAAACCGACAGGAACATGCTGAACAAGGATAGCCTTGTTTGCGAATCAATCTTGCCTCCATAACTATCACGTTCTGCATTTGTCCATTGTTGTTCATTTGCTGCAAACCTATGGATCCCCATCTGCCTAACGTCAACATAAATCATAAGTGCCATTACCAACACAGGAAATATGGTTGTCCATAACGGTAGAATTGGTCGCTCACTTGGATAAGAACCAAGTAAGAGGTATGCAGCGATCAGTCCGTTGTTGAAGTTGAATACTTTGTCATGTATGCGATCAAACGTATTTTGTATTTGATTTGTCGCGTTCTCAACTCTGGCATCTGATCGATCAAATAATTTGTTTGACTCAGCGAATAGCTCCTGAGTTTCCTGTCTAGCGTTTATCGCTTTCAAAGAGTTACTAATTTCTGTAAGTAGCTTTAATTCTTCTGCTTTCATAACAAATTTATGTTAAAAGGATTGTGCAATATGTGTTAAGATACCTCCCAATACCAATTTGTCTTATAAAACGTTTCCCTCTTGCCATTATATGTTACATAATAAGCAGTCCACATATCAACTTTTACTTCTCTACCCCAAGGATCTTTTTGAGTGCCGAATTTGACTTCATCATTTAAATTACTGTATACATAACTTGATATGCCAATGTGATATGGAGACTTGCACTCGTCACTGATAACGACTGCTTTATTAACTGCGTTCCCTATCCAGATCAAATCCTTGGTATTCGCGTCGCCTCCGACGCCAACCTTGGCGCATAGAACTCGACCATCATCTAATCCTATACCAAAATCAACTGCCGAATACTTGGCGAGCATGGAGTTTATTCCACTACCTGTATTTGAGATCATATATTTAATCTTCATTGCAGCTTTTACTGCATTACTAAGTGTAGTTTTGGTTGTGCCTTGAAAGAATGCTAGAACACTATCACCATTGAAACTTCTTACTTCACCACCAAGTGACGTGGCAACTTTTACGGTTGTGAACAGGTATGCTTTATGAATCTTTGCAATAGTAGACTTATTATGAGCGTTAAGAATACCAGTCGAGTTTCTCAAGTCAATAAATAATGTTGTAGCTTCAAAACGTAAGCCTGTGTTATTGAAGGTTAGCTTTGGATTACTTATCTCTGGCACATAGGTAACATCCTCGATGTTAAAATTACCATCTAATATGTCTTTAACTTTAGTTGTTATGTCTGAATTTAATCCCATTTCAATTTATCTATCGTGGTCTAAAAATATTAAGTATACTAAGTAGCTTAACGGCGTCAATAAGCCACTAAACATAAAAGCGATTGCTGTATTAAATAGGTTGAACTTTCTCGCTGCGATCTGTGCTATTACAACTATCTGCTTTGCTTTATCTTCCTCAAAAGGAACATTAACATTCTCCAAGCCGTACCTCTCCTTTAATTTATCGATTAGCTGGCCGTGAGATAGTTTTGCAATGGTTCCAAAGAAGAGGATGTTGTCGCTTTGACGAATACTGGTTTTATAAGGCTTGTGTAATACCTTAGCTACAAGTGAGGCAAAACATACAAACATTGAAATGGCACACATGAAAATGCTGAACATCGCATAATATACAAGAAAGCCATGTGGTATGTCTTTAAATACTGCTATAATCCCAACTATTATAGCACCGTTAAATGCTATTAAAGTCGTGTTCTTTGCTTCACCTAGCTTAAGCATTTCTTCAGAATGCTCATACATCTTGTTCAGTATTTGAATTACTGATAGTTCTTCGGTATCCAACTTGTTTATCTTGATTGTTTGATTCTTCGCAGTTATGCTAACGATTGTTATTACCTGTCAGTTAGGTGGTGCAGTAGATAACAATGTGTATAGAGATAAAAGCAATTAATTAAACACTAAACTAATGCTTCCCCTTGACACTTGCAAATGATGTTGCTCACCAAATGCGAACAGAGAAAATGTGTGAGAATTAGTAGCTGTGAAACAGCGAGATTCGATCTATGTTTTAACACAAGCGTTAGCGCAGCATTTTCGATTACGCAGGTGAGCTGAAAAGTGGAGCCTGAATAGATTTATCCAGGATGAAGCGAAGCAAATCCTAGATAAAGATAGAGAGAAGGCTCATGAAGCCATCCGCTTTGCCAAAATTAAAACCATGCCGTGCAAAGCAATGGCATGTGTTTTAAGTGGCATTAGACATGGCGGAATTCCGATCTACCTACCTACTAGCACTGCCCTTTGCTAAGAACCACCGGCTGAAAAGTGAACGCAGTACCTTATAAAGCAAGCACAACAAATGCCATCTTGCACCACTACAAAGACTAAACCCTCCCTTTCTCGCTGTAAGCCACCAAATGAGAGAGGGAGGGAATTAGGATGACGTCTAGGCTTATCAAAATCAATGGTAGCCCATCATCTCCTCCTCTAGGCCTGATGGAAGATAATACACTTTGTTATCATTAGGTGATGGTGCAGCTAACCTTGCCATAAAGAAATAATCAACCTCAAGTACTAACTCATTGTATAGCTCTTCTCTAATACTAATATGAGCTATGTTCTTGCCATTATCTAAGTGCAAATATAGGTACATCAAATCTTTATAATTTGTTGCTAGGACTTGGTCTATCTCCTTAAATAGCCATAGGATTTTTGAATACCGTACGAAATAGTGGAATCAAAGTTAATTGTGGTTACATTTAAGACCTGTAATCTAATATCAGGCTACTACACGGGATAAGAAGTGTTTTTTCCTTCACTGTTCCTTTCTTTCTCTTTGCTACTTGCACATTTATGATAAAAAAGCTAACTATGATTGTTAAGCTTATAATTATTAGATTCATAAAACTTGTTTTCTATTAATTGTTTGTGTACAAACATCACAAAGTCGATTCTACTTAAGTTGTATAGCCAAACCTAACTCTTCGAACCATATATTGTAGTTCACTGGCTTATCCTTATAGGGCGGAATCGTAACAGTGGCTGGAACATAGTGTTTCTCAAAATCGGTGTTGTATCCATCCAAAGGCCATCGATTTATGATATCCTTGAAACGGTCAGACATATTAGCTGTGTAATACTCAACCATAGCTGGATATTCATACCACTTACCAGACTTGATTGCTTCCTTCCTTTTCTTTTTATCAGTTTCAACAACTTGACCTAACATAATAACCTTTAAAATGTATTTCGATGGATGGTCGTAGGCTCCATAAATAATGAACTCGTTATATATATCCGTAGTTCCAATCAACTTATAGACAAACATATTATAGGATGGAGTTTCCCAATTACCCCACAACCCATTTATACGTTTGCTATAGCTAAACTTCTGCCCGAAGGCAGATATTGATACTGCAATCAACACCAGTAGTAGTAATTTCTTCATCTATTAAAAGTATATATTGGCTAACAAGGGCGTCAGGTAAACTTTGTATTCGAACTGTTCTGCAAGCGGGTCATACATCGAGATACGAGTTGCAGTTATAGGTAGAGCAAGATTAGACCAGTACTCGGAACTTAATGGCTTGTAACTTATGATCTTAGTTACCTTATTATAAGTTACTACCTTGATTCGATACTTCAATACAGATTGGGTTGTTGGATTTATCGAGTAGGCTGTCAAAACCTGCGCTTCCTGATCTGATTGTTGTTGTTGATTCAGATAGCCATTGTTTGAGGGAAGTGGGTTTGGTACATAAAGCACTTGTGAATGAACCCCGTAGCTGCATGCAAGCAGCACACAAATTGAGAGAAACTCCTTTAACATATTAATTTAAGATAAGCTCAAACTGTCCCATAGTTTGATATAATAAATGCAATAAGCGTAGGGACAACAACCATACATCTGAACTGGAGCCCTAGGAGGCAAGTAAACAGACAGGCTGAGCCCTACGCCTTTCGCGTGGGCACCAGTCTAATCTATCTTGTTTTACTTCTTGAATTTCCTAGGTTCCAGTTACAAGTAGAGAAGCTAACGCTTATATTTTAATATGTAATTATTCTTTTGTTTATTTCATCTTTCAAATCTAATAAAGAGAAATGAACTAATCGCATTCCTGTGCATAATTTTTTAAGCTGCGTCTTTCTCAACGGTTAGAATAGAAACATAGCCTGTTTCACCCTCGACAATTCTGCGATAGTAGAAATTATGTAGGCTTTCACCGGCCAAATAGTTTACCCTTAACGAATATTCAATTCCAGTGGTGTTGTCATTCGATTGCGTAAGTCTGTAGCACTCTCTAAGTAGGTTGTTGGTCAAAGTGCTGCCGAACTTCTGCAAAGCTTCTTCGCCGAGATCTATAAAGATGTAGAATCTGCCATCTTTTGGTGACATTGACAAAGTGATGTTGTGAAAGTAGCTTAGGTACTCTTTTACCAGATTTGTGTTCTGCTCGTTCTTGGTGTGATCCATTAGTGCATAGGTTCGGAACTTGGCAACATCAAATCGTTTTAGTAGTTCTGTTGCAGCTTCAACCATCAAGGTGTAGGCTTTTTCAACTTGTTGGTTTACTTGTTGCACATCAGTTGTAATGGCAACGTACTGTGTTTTGGACTGTGCTTTCGCTTTGGTTTGTGTTTTCATTGTTTTAAGAATTAAAAAGTATGTAAAAAGAAAAGGCACCCTGTGAAGAGTGCCTGTGAATTGCTTTGTGGTTAATGTGAAGTGTCTGTTTTAAAAGGTACTACGCTTGATTAAATGCAATTTGACTGAAACGCAAAAAGCCAAGTTGTAAAACCTGGCATTAGTGTAAGTCGAATGCTATTCAATCGAAGTCAAATCTTGCAATAATCAAGTGTGTAAATTCGTTCCTTTGGTTGATAAGCCAGTACTCTTTGATAAAATGTTGGATAGTCTGGCTTCTTGCTCACCTCATTGGTGTACATAGGGTGCAGTACCCTTTTAAACCAAGCACGGATTTCATTCTCGAATGGGCAGTTGTGGAATTGGTAATCAACTTCGTACCTCTCAACGTAGTTGCATCGGACATGATAGTATAAGTGTGGAGTGAAAAAACACCAAAGACCATCGGGGTCAAACGGGTCATTCTTGCAGTCAATCTCCACAACCAACCTGTCCGCTTCATTTGGCAAGGTACTGTACATCTTTTTGATCCGTTTCAACAGATCATGGTACATATATTCCATTCCTTCATTTATTGCTTTTTCCAATGGCAATGCTCGCCTTGCCAGTTTGTAGTTCTTCAAGACTGGTCGTTGTGGCTCATTTCTTAGCTCAGTTTCTTGGTTAGCTGATTCAAAGTTCTTCATTTTGTTGCTTGTGGGTTTTAAATTCTGGGTGTTTCTTTTTTTTAAAATCGAGGTTTGTATGTAGCGATAGCTTGGCTAAAACTCTTTGCTTCTCATCAAAACCTAGTCGGGGGCTTCAGTCGGCACTCTGATGCCTCGCACAACACAAACTATCTTGGATAATCTGAAGCACTCGTCTTATAGATATTAGATCGACTCCTTACCTTTTAAAACAAAAGGGGTTTACGCAGTTTGAAAGCAAGCTCCAAACGAAAATGACTTCCAAAATTTCAATGGGAGGGGTGGGTATTAGCTTACGCTCTCAAAAATTTAATTTTTGATGATCTTTGTTACCCAGCTTGCCGATGGGATTAGTCCAAGACAACTTAGTGTGCTGTGCAACCGTTTTCGTAGAAGCAAAACGACGTAATCTTTCACCTGTTCAAAAACCCCTGATATTCCTGGGGTATGCGTTCAATAATGACTAATCCAAAAGCTGTTTTTGTGGTTTTGAGCGGCTTTTTGATTTCGCTTTTAAAGGGCGAAATGAGTTATTGAAACTGCTAGAATCTGCTCATATTTGAAGCTCCATTTTATATTTTTAATGTAGTCAAACGACCATCTGTAGATTCTATAACATCGCCATTCCATTCTTTTCAATTTCTTATCGCTTGATTAAAGGGGGTATATACCCCCATATTTGAATCAATAAAAATTTAGATTTTTACACCTAAGATAGTATAACCATAAATCGGTTTTCCATTTTCAGATCCGATATATTCTCTTGCAGATACCTCAAAATATTTTTCCAATAGCTCGATCCCAGGTGTAAGCCTAGTGAGGTTATTTTCTTTCATAAGAGATTTTAGCTTGGTTTTAATCTGCTTCAATGTGTATTTTTGGAATACTGTAAATCGTGTCTTGATATCTGAAAGAAATTTAAAGTTATTTCCCTCATTCAAAGTCTTAACGCGTCCAATTTCTCGCTGAATTAGACTGTAGGAGAAATGAAGTTCCTTTGCTCTTTCAAAACCTATTGTTTTGAAAGCACCATAGGTTGTTGGATGCTCTTGTTTTATTTGATTCAATTGATCCTGTACTTCCAACTTATCTATGCCCTCTGCTTCAAGCTGGCTCAAAATCGGCAGGAGAAGTTCCATCGATGTTTTCAACGCATTTTTGGATTCCTTTATTTGCAAACGAATTTCATCCGTCAGTTTGTATTCTTCCGTGAGCAGATTCGTATTAAACATTTTGGTATTTTGATAAGCTTGCAGTAGTAGCTCTTTTTTTTGATAATAGTGCTTCACTTTGTTCCTAAATTTGGCGTTATCAATCATAAAGGGTTTTGTTTTCCCATTTGCATTTACAAATTTTGCAAATGTAGTTGTCAAAAGCATTTCATTGACAATTGTCCTAGCAAATGATGTAGTACTTGCTTGAAGAAAACTTGTCAAGGTGTCATGCACACTTTTTAATCTCTCTATATCTTCAATCAATTCCTTTTCAGAAAGTGCTCCTAGATTTTCATCGATGTTCGTTATGTGTGTGATATATCTTTTAATTGCCCCATCTTTTGGCTTGCGAAAACGTCCAACAATCTGGATGACTTCGCTGAATGGATCAACCATACTGTGTTGAGCAAGGAAAAGATCGCTGATAATAACTATCTCCGGATCTGTTACGTTAAGAATATCAACTGCGGAATTAAATCTGCTAGTAAAAAAATTAAACTGTCGAAAGTGCTCACTTTTAACCAAAGTGGATTCGGCATTAGTTATCTTATTTAGCTTAAGTTTATTCCTGCTCTCTTCAGAACAAAATATATAGCTATCATCGAGAGATACACCTAGGAAATTAATAGCGGTTATTATGGCTTTGGTTGAATTTAAAAAGATAAAATACTGCTTACGCTTGTTTCTTTTTAAGTATTCGTTAAGTGATAAAAGACAATTGTTTGTCACGATTAAATTCAAATCCTGAACATGATTGTAATCAGGAATAATATTAACGAATTTAAATTTCTGCATTTCAAACCTTGAATCTGATGGAACTATAGGGGTAGCTGAAACAAACGCTTTGTTTTTAAACTTGAAAAAATCGTCAATGGGATAAGTGATATATTCTCTGAAATCGACATCTTGTATAGTATGTTCACATTCATCAAACAAGAAGAAGTATTTGCTATAGAACTCTTTTTCCATCTCAAGTACCACAATAGCTTCAACAACTTTAAAATAACTTTCAGGCGTTGTGATTATCTTTTTGTACTCAACATCTGATTGCAAATAATCTATAATATCCTGGACAGTGACGCCTTCATAGACACCCCTGATCTTGAGTTTTCGCCGGTTTCCCTTATTAAATTCTGAACACTTTCCTTGAATTACTGGCTTGTTTGTCTCGACAATTACGCTGTCTCGGTCTGTACAGATTTCGAGATGAGTGATACCTCGACCAGTTGGTTTTTGATAGATGCAATTTCTAGCTAATTGCTTCATAATATCAGATAGATATTGATGTTCCTTTATTTTTTTCTCTATATATTTCATTTTTTTAGCATAAGATATCCATGAGCTATTTTAGCCCGAAAATTTTAGTAATGAATTAATTGTGAAAATGGGTGGCAGAATGCCACCCATTTAGGGTTTAGGCTAACGCTTCGTTATACAGTTCTTCGAGCGTGTTTGTTATTCTTAATATGCCAGCTGCATAGTCATCAATCAATGCTTTCATATTTGAGAAATGAAAGATTCTTAAAGTTACGGGAACTCTGCCATCTGAATAATTTAGCCATGTACTTGACTTTCCCATTTCAATTATATGTGCAGGTCTGCTTTTTAGGCTGCCATTTCTTTTCATGTGATTGAACAAGCTTGCAAGATGCCTATTTTGCCATGGTAGGGCATTAGTCATAAATTCCACTAGTTCTGCTTTAGAAAAGTAGCCTTCTGCGCTGTTGTCTGTAAAGATTGGGTTGCCTGCTTCTTCTTTTTTTGTTTCTTGTGCCTTTATAAGGTCTTCGTATGATCTTTTCATATCTCTTTTTTTGTATTAGTTATTTTTTTAATACTCCAAAAGTAGATCAAGATCGAAGGGGCGTGGGCTAAAATACAGGGAAACCGATTTAAGTTTTTTTAGCCAGAAAAGATTCTCTTGCATGTTTATATAACTGTAGATCATTACGAAGCTGTTTTACTTCCGGCTTGAGATCACCTACGTAATCTAAAGAGTCTCCCAATAGTTGTGGTTTAATCTTGATAAAATCCTCATTTGATTTATTACTTCCGAAAGACTTATAAACTTTTTCATAGTCTAAAAGGCGAAGGAATTTAAGAATGAATTCACCTTGTGCATTTGAAATACCTTTGGCTTGAGTTATCGACTTTGAAAATTGTGGAAATTCTTTAATAGTTGCTAGTATTATTAAGTGTAAATCAAAATAAAAACGGTTTATAAGTTTTTGCTCTACGGGTTGATTGCGTCTTGTGTCAGCATCAATTTGTTTCTGTAAATACTCCAAGCTAATTTTTTCGTCTAACCCCTTGTAATATTTGAAAGGTGGATTGTCTTCGTAATAGCCCTTTATAAATTCTTTGAATGACTCGAGAAGATGCTTGTTGCCCCTTGGTGAGGCTGGTAGTTTAAAGTTCTTTACAATTGGTTGCAGACTAGTACCAAGATTAATTTTTATCTCAATAGGATCATCGTTATTAATGGGCAATTCCAAAGATGCTAATAGCTTAACCATTTTTTTAATGAAGTCAGCAAATCCCTCGCGATGTTCTGGACGGTATTTGCGTTCTGATTGCGTTGGCTTAAAGTCTTTTAAACTTTGGAATAGCCTGTCTATTTGTTTTTCAAGTTCTGTGGCAGTCAATTTAAGCCTTGGGTTGACATTGAGTAACTTCTTGGTTTTAGCAATGAGATTTTCGAACTCTTGAGAAGAGCAATCAAGGATAGCCTTGCCAGAAAACAATTTTATTTTTTGCGATTCAGTCACGATTAAATTTGGTTAAGCTAGCAAGTTCTGCTTCCGACAAAGGTATTTACTTTTTTGTACTCCAAGAAGTAGATGAGGTTTGATAGCTTAACTGGATATGCATAGATTACTAGGTTCAAAACAGATTACTTTTCGTATCCTTTTTTTAAAAGGTTCTGCGCCAACAGATGCGCCAAATAGGCGGTAAAAACCGTTTTCTTGCGCCAAATATTTTATTATCTTTGCTCAAATTATTTAATGTTAAACAGATGCATCCTAGTCTTGGAAATGTCTTTAACTCATTGATATTAAGTGGTAAAACTAGCTTTTTAGCTTTTAAGAGCCG
The DNA here is from genome assembly GCF_015679185.1 of Pedobacter endophyticus. Classification (NCBI taxonomy): domain Bacteria; kingdom Pseudomonadati; phylum Bacteroidota; class Sphingobacteriia; order Sphingobacteriales; family Sphingobacteriaceae; genus Pedobacter; species Pedobacter endophyticus. The sequence continues at coordinate 3,042,350 of NZ_CP064939.1, read as the reverse complement.
CAATTTGGTCCCGTAGTTCAACGGATAGAATAGAAGTTTCCTAAACTTTAGATATGAGTTCGATTCTCGTCGGGACCACTTCCTTAGATATAAACCAGAACATTGCTGCACAAATCGTTGATTTTCAAGGCTTTGTTTTGGTTTTTATAGCACATTAAGACTCGTTTTCGACCATTCTGAATGGTTAATTTTAGTGAGTCGAAAATTGACTATTTTTTGTAAAACACTGTAGGTCAGTAAATTGATTGAAATATCAAAACCAGAATTATTCCGAAATGTTCGGGTGCTGGATTATTTTGTAAGATATTGATTTACAGCTCGTTCGACTGACGAACATCTTGATGACTCACTGGCTCAAATGTACATTTGTTTAATTTTAAATGTATCATTATGAGTTACAATTTTCATCTTTTATTCTATCTAAAAAGACCAAAAAATTTTATCAAGGGCGAGATGATGCCCATCTATTTACGGATTACCGTGAAAGGAAAACATTCGGAATATTCTGTCGGCAGGGAAATTGTTCCCAGCTTCTGGTCTGCGCTTAAAGGAAAAGGCACTGGCCTGCGCGAGGAGATCCGGGAACTTAATGATTATCTGGATACGCTGGCCTCAAAAGTTCGACGGTTTCATACCACTCTTGTTGAAAAGGAAGATGAGGTGACAGCGGTAGTCTTGAGGGATCATCTTACCGGAAAGAATACGTCTAACCACAGCCTGCTAAGAGTTTATCAGAAGCACAATGACAATATGGAAAAACTGATTGGTAAAGGATACAGTTATAGCACGTTTCAAACCTATCAAAGTTCCATCAGACATGTTAAACAATTTCTTCAGCTCAAATATGAGGTTCAGGACATCAATATCAAAAAGGTGGATTTTAAATTTATTACCGATTATGAGCTATTTCTTAGAATAGATAGAGGAAATAATGCAATGTCTGCCCGGAAATATATTGTTCACCTGAAAAAAATCATGCTGTATTGCCTTGGAGCCGGGTGGATAGTTGGGAATCCATTTTTAAACTATCGAAATACTGCGAAAGCTAAGGCAAGGACTTTTCTAAACATGGAAGAGTTGGATAGGATCAAAAACAGGGAATTTCCACTTGAGCGCTTAAACATTGTTCGTGACATTTTTATTTTCAGTTGCTATACAGGCTTGTCTTATATAGACGTGAAACAGCTTCGCCCCGATCAGATTACAAAGGGTGATGACGGTAATTTATGGATATTCATTAAACGGCAGAAAACGGAAACACCCTGTCATATCCCCTTGTTGGATGAGGCGAAAGTAATTCTTGAAAGGTATAAGAATCACAGGATATGCAGATGGAGAAAAGTCGCGTTGCCAGTGCTCACTAATCAACGCACGAATGGTTACCTGAAAGAAATCGCCGATCTTTGTAACATCACTAAAGTGCTTACTTATCATCTCGCCAGGCATACTTTTGCAACCACTATTACCCTTTCAAATGGTGTTCCGATTGAGACCGTATCCCAAATGCTTGGTCATAATAGCTTGAAAACAACACAGCATTATGCGAAGGTTATCGATACTAAAGTTAGTACTGAGATGTCTGCATTACAGGAGAAACTTCTGGACCGTAATAAGGATGAAGAGGATGCTGGTGATACGATAGTTATGAAGCTATTTAGATAGACTGATATTAGTTAATACACACAGTTGCTGTTTATGAAGAGCTTTTCCGCTGATTAAACGCATAATATTAAGAGCTGGATCGTTGTATATTTAAGGTCAAAAAGCGAGCTAACCTTAAAATGGATGGTAATTCAAGGTTAGCTTGCTTTTCTTGTATTGTTTTAAGGCTAGCTTAGTTTGTATATTGTGAGCAAAGTAGCAGGGACATCGAGCATTAGTTTGCCTGGTCAGTCAGATCAAATTGTTTGTTATTTTAATCATTTAATTTATATCTGATCGAAATAACAAGCTTATGGAAAAAAGAGGTGTGATTTATTTCCTAGATCTGATCGATTATAAAGTTTCAACAAAGGTATTGCAAAAGATCTATAGACAAGAGGATATTAAAACTAACACGATCTATCAATTTAATTTCTCGCACGAGATGCGGCACTTGATGCCGTGATTGGTTTTAGGCCATATAACTAAAGATAATCAACAACTTAATCATATAGTTGCTAAGTATGATTCTATTTCAGATGTTATTCTTAATGTTGCTTATGATTTTTTTTCTGTCACAAATATTGTCAATATTTGTGACAGAAAATATGATGATGTTGTCACAAATGTTAATTAAATTTGTGACAATATAAAAGGTGTGGTCTAATGGAAAGTATAGAGAAACAAATAGAACGTTTAATAAAGAGAAGGCCAAAGGGAACTTTATTCTTTCCTGATGATTTTAGTAAATGTGGTTCATCAGAAGCTGTAAGGAAAGCTTTGGAACGGCTGACTGATAAAGAGGAGATTGTTCGCGTGGCTCAAGGCATTTATGTAAGACCCAAAGAAAGTAAATATATTGGTGCTGTTATACCATCTGTTGAAGAGATTGCCCAAGCAATTGCTAAACGTGATAAGATACGTACAGTTCCTACAGGAATATATGCTTTAAATGCCTTAGGGCTAAGTACACAACTTCCGATGAAAATCGTTTTGCTTACGGATGGCTCCCCACGTGAAATAAAAATTGGGAAAAGAACAATTACTTTTAAAAAATCAACTCCAAGTAACTTATTAGCAAAAGGGAAAATCAGTCGTCTGGTTATCCAAGCTTTAAAGGAAATTGGAAATGGTAAATTAAGTGAAGAAGAAGAAAAAAAAATTCTTGCCCTTTTAAGAAAAGAGCATAGGAAAGATTTGGAACATGATATTTCTTTGGCTCCAGTATGGGTACAAAAAATAATGAAGAAAGCAATATGATTAATTTCTATGATATAAATCCAGCTGAAAAAGAAGCTATCTTTAATGCTATTAGTAATCAAACAGGAATGCCTGCTTTTGCTGTCGAAAAGGATTGGTGGGTAGTGCAAACGCTTGGTATTATCTTTGAAATGGAAGTAGGAAGAGCTTTAGTATTCAAAGGGGGTACATCTTTAAGTAAGGCTTGGAAATTGATAGAACGATTTTCTGAAGATGTGGACTTAGCAATTGATAGAAAATTTCTAGGATTCACAGGAAATCTCTCGAAAAAAGAACGTACAAACCTAAGAAAGACTGCGGGAGAATATACGACAAGCGCTTTTTTTGAAGAGTTACAAGCTTTCTTTAAAAATAAAGGTTTTGATGCCGTAAAATTAAAGGTTGTTGATGCCGTTGCGAGTGATCAGGACCCTAGGATAATTGAAATTCACTATCCAAATATTATTGAAACGCCAGGATATATGCTTCCAAGAGTTCAGATTGAAATTAGTTGCCGATCCTTAATCGAACCATATTCGATAAAAGAATTTGGTTCTCTTGTAGATGAAATTTATCCAGAAGGAGAATTTGCGTCCCCTTTTATTAGTGTGCCAACCGTTGATGCGGAACGAACTTTTTTGGAGAAATTGTTTTTACTACATGAAGAGTTTAATCGGCCTGTTGAAAAAATCCGTGTCGATCGATTGAGTCGCCACATGTATGATGTTTATCACCTATCACAAAATGATAAAATTCTATCTGCTATTGAAGACCAGAATTTATATGAGACGATTGTCGCCCATCGATATGAATATGCCAAAATTGGTGGCGTAGATTATAACAAGCATAATCCACTAACATTAGATCCTATTCCGCACGCTGATTTCATCAAAGCCTGGGAAGCCGACTATAACAAGATGAAAAGCGAAATGATTTACGAACAAAATCCACCTAGTTTTCAAGATCTGGTTGAAAATATTGAGCAGTTGAAAAAAAAGCTATCTTCGGTTTCATGGAAGTTTAGTCTTGAATTTGATAGCTAAATATTTTTATATCCTAAATTCAGAGATAATTTTTATCTATAGGTTTAAAAAATCAATAATTGGGATACTAATAGTATAACTTTTCTTGTTTTTTTAAACCAAAATTTTGGACATGCGTGGCATTTTAAATGATGTTCCCAGGTTGTTAAAAAAATGGAATAATAAGACTTATATGGGTAAACCGACTGTGATTGACCCCGTCACGCCAAAAATATTTTCCTCATAACACTCTATTTATTAGTGAGCTTAAAAATAATTTAAAATTGTTGCAAAGGGTTCAAATTAATCGGTTTGTCCAACTATAATAAATCATGGAAAGTGGTCCATTGACCTCCGTTTTAGAAGTCCTGAATAAATACTTTTGGACCAATGACCTCTGTTTTATACCAAGGTAATAACGGAAGCTGGCCCAATGACCTGCTTTATAGACAGCTGGCAATGTAACAGGAAATCGGTTGTAATTTGTCTTGTCAACTCTAAATCATTTCTGATGTATTTGATTCAAGTAAAAATCTGATTAAGAAAATTTTAAAATATGGCATCACAACTGACCGACATTGATGTCGGTCAGTTCCATCAAGATTGGGATTTCGCTTGTTGAAAGGCAAATTATTAGATTCTGATCCGATCCTTTTAAAAAGACAGCATTTGATTACGCGAAAATATACTGCTAATATTGACAAAAGCAGTGTATTTGTACCGACAAGTATTTGCAGTCATGAAATCGAAAAGTATTGTATCTTTTTTTAAGGATAACAACGGTGAAAGTTCCTCTAAAACTTTATGAATGCGCAATGGTTGGATGTCCGGTACCAGGTTCGTACAAGATGGTTTTCATTGTTGGTGTTGTGCACCTAATGAGAGCTTAGCTGTTATCATTACGGGTTACGTAAATGGCCCTTCCATTATAAACCTTACCATTATTATTCATCTGGAAAGCCTGAGTTTATAGAGGGGAATGTATTTAGAGTTCTTATTCCGTTAGGAGACCAAAAAGGTGAAGGTACAAATGCAACAGTAAATGCAACAGTAAATGCAACAGTAAATGCAACAGTAAATGCAACAGTAAATGATCTGATTGTTCATGCTTTTGGGAAAGAAATAAATACAAAAGTGAGAGAAAGGCTAGGCAGGATAGTAAGTTTTATTCAGAATGAGCCTGGAAGTAGAGCGAATGCTATTACAGAAGGAGTTGAGTTGAGTAAAAGTATTGTAAGAAGAGAGCTAACCAATTTAATTAATAATGATGTTATAGAGTTTATAGGAGCACCGAAAACGGGAGGTTACCGGCTAAAAAATAACTCTAGCAGGAAATAAAAAATCATCTGAATGATATAAAGCGAAAGAGGTATGGCTGTATATTTCAACTAAACGGGTTCTTCCCCAATTTTGCCGAAATACCCATTATCGTATCAAGAACGAGAAAATTGCTTTTTTGAGTCACCGGCCCGACATTAACTTAAGCCGGATGATGGTGTTATGAAAGTTATGAAGCTTTTTAGATAGATTGTTAGCTATGTAGCTGTTAAAGGGGTTGAAGATTGAAGTAATGTTAATTTAGATTCCTTATTAACCTTAGTTGGGTAAAATCGTTAAAATATAGTTTATGGTGTAAACTTGCTAGGGAACATTTTATCCGTCAATGATGGGCCGGTGACTTATCGGTTACATCATTTCATTTTCTTTATTGAGCCAAAAAAGATAGTATAAAGTGCCACAAATACTTGATGAATTTGTGGCAAAATAATTAATTTTAATATGAAATATTCATCATACAATCAGATAGTTAACAAGACAATAAAGAATAAATCGTTCGTGACATTTTTATTTTCAGTTGCTATACATGCCTCTCCTATATTCATGTGAAGCAGCTTCGGTTGGATCAGATTACAAAAGGCGATTACAGTAATTTATGGATATTCATTAAACGGCAGAAAACGGAAACACCCTGTCACATCCCTTTGTTGGATGAGGCGAAAGTAATTCTTGACAGGTATAAGAATCACAGGATATGCAGATGGAGAAAAGTCGCGTTGCCAGTGCTCACTAATCAACGCACGAATGGTTACCTGAAAGAAATCGCCGATCTTTGTAACATCACTAAAGTACTTACTTATCATCTCGCCAGGCATATCTTTGCAACCACTATTACGCTTTCAAATGGTTTGCCGATTGAGACCGTCTCCCAAATGCTTGGCCACAATAGCTTAAAAACCACCCAGCATTATGCGAAGGTGATCGATACGAAAGTTAGTACTGAGATGTTTGCATTACAGGAGAAATTGTTAGACCGAGATAAGAAAGAAGAAGATACTGGTGATATGAAAGTTATGAAGCTCTTTAGATAGATTACTGGCAATGTAAACGGAAATCGATTGTAATTTGTCTTGTCAATCAGATTAAGAAAATTTTAAAATATTGGTATCACAACTGACCGACATCAATGTCGGTCAGTTCGATCAAGATTGAGATTTCGCTTGTTGAAGGGCAAGTGATTAGATTCTGATCCGATATGGACTGATCCGAGCCGAAGATGATCCAATAGCAACACAAAAGTTTTTTGGTTTTTGTATCGTATAGTTTTCAATATATGTGGATCCAATACTGATGAAACTCTTTTATATCAGTTTTATTGATTTTGTATTTGTTTTACTAAATTATATTGGTGTTTTATTTAATTTACTGAAATAATATACGTTTTACTGAAAAAGGGTAAAGAACAAAGTAGGTAACAAAACCTAATTGACAACAGAAATCACCAAAAAATATACAGTACCCATGAGCTTGCTGGTTTCACAACTGCCTCTTTGCAGAATAATGGAACCCTAGTAATGGCATCACAGTGGCCAACCCTAGACCTTGTGCCCTTTCTTTATGCCAAACTATTCTATAGCAACCTGAAAGAGGACAAAAATATAAGAAGCGCCTATTCAAAAACAATATGGCAGATAAAAAATGAAACCCGAGAATTTTTCGAACAACTGATTATTGAAATCGCCGATGAAAAGATCCGACATAGAAGGCTTAACGGTATTTCTATGGCTCCTGAAAAGCCTTTTGACAATATCTTCCTGTACTCAGGAATGCTCCTTTATGGATTAATATGAATAAACTGACTGCCACTCATTCTAAAACCATGAAATACATAAACTTCATCCAAATTAAGGACATTAAGGAAAACTACTAAAGCTATCGGGAAGTTTTCGTAAGGAAACCTTTTTAATAAAAATAAATCGTACACCTGATTATGACATGAGCAATTATGCAGGAGATTATGGAAAGAGTATCTTTTTAAAAACCAATGAAAACTGACCAATCAAATCGAAACTGTTGTTGATTGAGAGCGGTGTTTTAGAAAAACGGGGAAAGATCATTCTCCGTTTTTTTATATGCAAAAACACCTAAGTCTTAGATCATTTCCTTCCAAAATCTGCAGGGTTTTCCCCCCATTCACTCGTTTCCCATTTGTTTATTTTTGTGGTGTAGATATTTTTCAAAAGCCAATCCTCAGCACGTTTGACGATGGAAATAATTGTTGTATTAGAATTCGTAACAGCAATTTTAGTCTTGGCCTTTTTGTTTTTCACCCAAGTGATTGCAGTATTGCTGTCGGAGTAGATGATCGAAATTTCTGGATGTGTCTTGCAATAGGTAAGAGCATGTACTATAGCAAGAAATTCGGCAATATTGTTAGTACCTGTTGGAAACGGTCCTGCATGAAAAATACGTTTCATTTGAGGAAACATTACGCCCTGATATTCCATAGCATTGGTTCGGGTATTCCAGGCACCATCTACACAAATAGTATTTTCTTCTGGAGGATTTGATACTTGTGAAAAATCCTTTGAAATTGACGATTTCTCATTACCAATAAAATCTTCACTTACCTTTTGGAACGCGCTCTCTGCCTCAGCAAGGGTTCTAAAGCTTTTGTAAACAGCTCCTTCAAATTGAAAAACCTGTTCTTTACACTCTTCCCAAGTGTGATACACTCCAGGAACTCTGCCAACCCAAACCGTATAGAATTTTTGCTTTTGCTTAGTCATCTATCTAGAAGCTTCGAGAGCTTTTTTGTGATCTATTTTAAAACCAAGACTTTCAAGTCTTTCAACTAAAGGTGCAACTATTTCTTTTACGTGATTAGTAAAAGAATGATAGATTATGCCATCGGTATCAGATGGTCTTTCAAGCTTTCCTTTTACTAAGATCAGTGTACTCTGTCTCCCTAACTTAGCTAATAGCATACCCATTTCCAAAATCACATTTTGTCTAGCTCTTCCTTTAAGTGCTTCTGCTCCTTCCCTCGCTGAATAAGCCATATCGTCTGGGGTTAATAAAACAATTCCGGCTTTCGCTGTTCCAGCACGCCCAACATGTTGTTCGAGAGCTTCAATGATAGTTAGCCCACTCCCACTTGATTTTGCCAAAATGAATGACTCGATTCCAAGTTTACTTAGAATAAGTTCAAGTTGATCCCGGCTAGTTTCATCGTGGCCATAGACAATAAATAACTGAGGGGCTGCCACTGCCTTTACCACCTCAACCACAGCATCTGGTTCGGTTACGCCATTCAAACGCTTGACTAGACGATCGATTTTGTCTTTCGAATTACCCCGGCCTTGTGCCTGAAGCGTTCCAGTGTTGTAAAAGTTAAGTATAGCACCGTCAACAGTTTTGAATTTGTGTCCATTGTCGAAATTCGACCAAGTACCCTCTATTCCATCTTTATGTAGATTCGCCTTTAGCTCGTCGAGATCTCCTTTAAATTTTGACATGTTAAGAAATTATTTTAGATGTACCAAGATAGGAAATTATAACGTATTCTTTACAAGCTCCATCATTTCTCATTAATATGTAGTAGGGTAGTTTGATTTATTTATTTATAAAATTGAAAACTAAATTGCTAGCTTAATTATAATAAATTAGGAATTAACCATAACGATTTTAAAAGGAAATTAATTAACCTTTTAAAAGGTGGATAATGCCCTTTCATATAACGAGATTTATAATCGTTACGCTGACTCTCTTGCTGGTCAGGTGCACAATGATTCCATTTTGGATATATCTCAGAGCAGTGAACTCCTCCAGTATAAAAGCCCGGCCAGTTTGCTGCCACAGATAGGCGAAACAATTTACTTTTTTGACTAAAAAACTCGCGCACATATCAAGGCTGAAGATTTCTACGCGCAATGGGATAAACTTTATTTTCTGTTCGTCGGACGACACAATTATGCCTTAAGCTTCTGATTGGGAAAACGATGCTCTTAGGTTCGCTTTGTTTGTGATGATTTCCCTAAATACCTTGTTATCGACTATTAGGCTGACAAATTCCTGTTGAGCTTTCACAAAAGATTCAATTAGCTGTAACGGATCGGGAAAAAGCACAATCACGTTTTCCTTTTTGGCGAGAGCAGTCATCAGTTTACCATTATGTTCACTTCCTGCATAGTACTCGCTGACAAAGCTGTCATCAATAAGATGTTTGTTTTCCCTTGCTTCATGTATTCTTTCTTTCTGCCGCTGTGGATCGGTATCAATGCCATCGATGAAATATTGCGGATGATGGACAAGTACAAATGCTTTTGGATGTTTGATAAAGTTCGCCCAATGGATTACTTTCTGAAAAATCTTAAAATGCCTGCTCTTAGCCGCAATTGGTATATCCATCATTTCGATATACTGATTATAGCGCTCTGCCAACAGGTAAAGCAGCATATGGAAATGAATGGATACGGCATGTTCACTTGCGAATGATGCATATCCAGAGAGAAAGCGGATGATCAGCGAAGACTGCTCCTGAAGATTACATCCAACGCAGTTATGGCTGTTATCGTCAGAACAAACTTCGTGAATGCTACACATCAAGGTTTCACCCTCGAAACCCATGGGATAGTTACCGACAATATAGGCGTCCAGCACCGCCTTATAATGTTGCTGCAAAACCTGGGTATCATTAAATTCGTCAAAACGTTTTAATTCTTCCAGCACCTTTTTTGTTAGTTCTTCCATTATTTTCTGTTAGTATACTTTACATGTAATGAAAATACAATAATTAAATCTCTAAAATAGAAATATAAATGCTGTGTTTTTACACCTTAGATATAATCGAGCCGACAAAGACGCCAAAAAACCAGTAGAATCGACTGGATAAAGAGAGGAATTTTTCTGATTGATAAAATTATAACTTTTTGCCTGGTCTAGAGTGCTTGGATTCTCGGTAGACTCTTAAAGAAAACGTTGGCCCATTGGTGGGCATTTTAATTCATTTCAACATATAAAAGAGGTTTTTAGGTGTAAACTATTAAATATCAAGAGCCCAAATAGATAGTGGTATAATCTCTGACGATAAACTAATCAGTGTCCGATCAAGGCGGCTTTCAATGTATCGGAACCCAATGGGATAAATCTCGGGGTTTAGTATTTTGCAAGATTATATATTAGATATGTCAGTTAATCCCATTGCGATCCTTGAACCCATCATGCACGACATCAACAGACTATCCTCCAATGAGAAGGACACATTTCCCAATGAGCGAAAAGCAGCATCTCTTATATACCAGAGGATCTATACCTTTTTACGAAACCTAACTTGGCCGAAATAAACCCAGGGCGCTGGAAATGAGGTTAGCTCATCATGATGAGTCTCCTAACATTATCTGCGATGAGATTCTTTCGTTGACAAAAATGAACTGGAACAATACACAATTTTACCGTCAAATGCCAATTACGATTGAATGTACACGCAATGTGGCGAGATCTTAACTATATTGATCCCAGCGATACCATGCAGCTGAAATATAGTTTTACATGTAAATTTTAGCAAAATTTCGATTGCGGCGAAAAGCAGCAGCCTTTCTCAATCTATTACTGTTGGCTATATTTCATATAAAACTGCACAGCTCTGTCATCACCTGGTTTTTTAATTTTGAAAACGATTTGGTTCCATGTTTCCATTAAGCGATAGTCGACGAGGGGTTTCTGACGGCCCGGCTTTTGCAGACCGTTTTCTTAGCGACAAAAGTGATCAGGGAATTCTGCAAGTGAAATTTCGGAAGACAAATTGTCCGAACTAGGCTATTATATTATCTATAGGTGGACATGCTACTTGGCGAAACTTTATTTGCCGGGACGATTATACATACAACCCCGTCTGGATAGTTACCTCCCAAAGCGTAATGGGTTTTTAAATACTGGAATTTGAACAATTCCCTGATATCGTTTATTGGTGCATTATGACTAGTTTTGTCAGATAGTTCAAATACCATAAATATCCCCAGTTGCTCATATGAATTGGTATAGGTCTGCGCCTGAGCTAAGTAATCTGCCTGAATATCTTGCCAGGATGGCTGTGTTTTGGTCTTTTTGACCTCAACTGGAAACACCAATCCATTATCATTGTAGGTAACGTCCACTCTCCCTCCACCTGATTGATTGACCTCATACAGATATCGGAATCCTGCTCCAGATTGTCGGAGATTTCTAAAAAGACTCTCTTGAAAAATGTGTTCGGTTTTACCTGTGGCGAGTTTTGCATTATATAATTCCGGAAAAAATTCCTTTTTTTCCTGCATGCTCCGAACCACATAAGTAATGACATTGCTTAGCACAATTGAGAAGGAATTCAGTTTTTCCGCCGAATATTCCGGGATATGGCGCTCAATCGCCCGGCGCAACAAGGCAAAAACCTCATCACCCTGGAGATATCCGGTCATAGAATATGTTGCATCTTTAGCAGCGTAGGCGCTAATCAACCCGGCCAAGGACAGTGGATCATCGTCCGAAATCAACGGAATATCGGCCTCTATTTGCTGTAATGGAATATTTTTATATTTTCTTGCAAGAAAGGCGATAATCTGAACGTTGTCTTTTTTTTTATTTATGTTTTGGTTTAAAGAGTCCTGTATCTCTTTCAGGAAACCTTGGTATTCTGGATCTATTTCTTTCTCAATTAACACGCCAAGCCTGGCTGAGGATGCGATTAGATTGCTGGAATAGAGCGGGGAGATTACGGACGTTGTCAATTGTTTGAACTGCTTGAGAATTGTTTGGTCGATAAAGGTTCCATTTGCCTGAACATTGATCAATTCTTGGTGGAGACTAAAAACCTCCACCAACTCTGCATCGTAGTCAATCCATTTACTTTCCTCACTCACTTTTTTCACGATGTCTACACTAAGGCTTAAAACCTGTCCCAGATGTTGAGATAAACTCAGATTTTCATCATTACTGAATATCTCAAATCTCCAGAGTAAGTTAAGGCACCTGGCTAGCAATGTTTGGTACTCCTCTTGTTGACCAGCAATCAAACTAAGAATGAAATCACAGACTGCTGCGAAATAAGCTGCATCTATCCTATTTTCAACAATACTAGATGATGCAAAAAAGTGTGAATGGCAGAATTTAAGACCGGCTATGAAATCCGAAGTTCCATTTTGAGGGATGGCAAGAAAAGCCAGAAGCCCTTTTCGGTATAAAGCTTCACTGGATACATCCGCGTTCAAATGACGGCTCAACTTCTCAAATACCTGATCAGCGTCTGCACTCGCATCATAATGCAGAAACAGTAAGCGGATACGCGAGATCTGTACAAAAGGATCTGAATTATCTTCTATATCCTCGAGCAAAATACCTAGTAAGGTCTGCCGGCTCAGTTTCCCAATGAGAACAAGACTGCTGTAGATCTCAAGCGCACATTGCCGGAGGTAGGACTTGGTTTCCTGAACGATAATCGACTGGAGGAGATTTTTTAATGCGGGAAGTGAATAGCTCTGGAAATAGCCTTCATCAAAAAAGCTATCCAAAAAATCCGCCTTTTCATCCTCGGATAAATTGCCAAAATCATGATATTGTTTAGGAATGTTCATTAAAAGACAAATTGACCACTTTCACTAACATCAAGTTTTTCAGCAGACTTTATAATGCTTGCCAGCTCTCTATTTGCTGTTCCAACCATCACCTGTACCTGCTCACCAAACTTTTCTTCGATATGCAACAATGTTTTCTTAAGCCCCTCCACGAAGTGAATATCGGCCTCTTCCTTTGTTGGAGAATCTAGAATTATCAGCCTCGGGTGCCGGCCCACACCCTTCTCCAGATCCAGTTCGATAAGGCTCAGATACAAAGCCAGTTTTGCCCGTAACTGTTCACCTTCAGATATGTCGTTGAAATTATTTACAACATTTCCTTGATGATAGTGAATGATAAAGTTATCTGGATTTATCACGACCCTCGTGTAACTGGAAAGTCCCAGCGAGTGAAGTTGGTTAAGCATAATTTCCTCGAGTTGAAACAGGGTGGCCTGACCCAGTTTTTTTCTGCTCTTAAGCATCAGTTCATGCCCAGTTCTAAGCAGTTCAGCCTTTCTTTTCAACTTATTATCGAGACGCAAAGTTGCCTGTTTTTCGGCGACTGCTATCTGATTTTCCGTCTTGATTTTTTGCTCAAGAAGATTTTCGAATTTACTGAAATAGTCTCCTTCAATCGTCGCTCTCAGTTGATTTCTATGCCCCTCTGCTTCCTTAATTGATTTGTCTAAGTTCTCAAGAACATTTTCCAATTTTAATACCTCATTTTCCAGACTGGCAAACTTTTTATCATTAATCTTAACCTTTTGTTCGATGTTAATGAGTACCTGGTTCTCTGTTTCGGAAAGTAAACGGTTTCGCTCAATTTCTTGTTTAGCTTCCTGTATTCTCAATTGCCATATTTCTATATCATTTACCTGAGCAGTCATTTCATGGTCGCAGAGCATACATATTTTAGACTCCTTCTCGAGCAAACGCTTATCCTTATCCACTTCATGATCACAGTGGGGACATTCTGTGACTTCGAGGTTATTGAAGAATATACCTGAGTCAATATAATCTTGGTATTCAACAATCAGTTTTCGTAACTTATTTATCTCCCTGGTGGAATGCTGGATTAAATCCTGTTTTTCCTTTATCTCCACTTGAGAAGAGTTGAAAGCAGTTTTCATTTGGTAAAGCCTGTCCTCGCCGTCCATTTTTTCTTTTCTCGTCGTCTCCCTGGATTGCTGAAATGAATGTAGCCTTTCTTCTATCGCCTCAATAGCTTTCTTTTCTGTATTAGTCCTCAATTTTAAAATCTGCTCATTTGTGGCGATCAAATCATTTTGCATTTTTTGCAAATCCTCAACGGTAATCGATTGATTTTTTTCCTGTTCTGTCTTTAGGCTCCATTCACGTTCTGCCTTTTTTGCTTTGGCCTCAAGAGCATGGATCGAAAACGTGTATTCCAGTCCTAAAAGCATCTGAAATACCATTGCATGTTGATTGCCAATATCTAAATTCCCATAATCTTTTGACTGATGATATATGGAGGAGTAATAGCTGACCCAGGTCAAATCTGCATCACTCAGGTTAATACTGGGTTGTGACGCCTGAACTCTTTTAATAGGATAATAGTCAAACTCTTCGAAAAAGAGTTCCTGCATGAAATCAGCTAATCCGTCTTTGCTTTTAAACGACCTTAACGGTTCTTCACCCGCAAGGCTGTCAATGGCAGAGGAATAAACAGCTGCTTTTAGTTGTGCACCGGTGAGATTCAATACGACTGAATAAACCGCATCTTTAATCGAAAATTCTAGCGCAATGTATTTCAACCAGGTTTTTACTAGAGGAGTGAACTTATCTCTACCCGTCAGTGCAAATCCGATTGCCTTAAAAATAGTAGATTTGCCTTTGAGGTTATCTGCTACCCACATGCTGACCCCACTATACAATGGGCGGTCGTATTTGAAAGTGGTATCTTCGTTCTTCTTACCTTCAAGTATTATTCTCCTCAACAGTAATCTTTTCTGGGGAGAATCCGGAACACTCTTATTATAGCCGTCCTCTTCAAGAAATAGTATTTCTTTGACCTCTTCCAGCGAGAAATCCGCTGCGTAAATTTCGTGTACATATTTTACAAATTCATCGAACTTGAAATTCATATTGCTTCGTTAAATTCTTTGTTAAACATATTTCTGGCCTCTTCGGCTATATCATGGATATACTGATTTATCATGGCATCTTTATATTTAGTATGTCCATATTGGAGAGCTTTAAGCTCACTACCCTTAAGATCTCCAAAATATTTTTTGATTATCCAACACCTATCACTGTACCACTTTAGACCTGGGATCGCGTTAAGCCCATTTTCAACCTTCTGTTTACCCAGGGAGGTAAGAAGGTATTCTTTGCTGTATTGTTTGAGGGAACTGTCAATTTTGCTGTCAAAATCTATCAGCCCATGTGATTTTAGGAAATTTATGGTCCTATCCAAGTTTTCCCAAGCACCGTACAAGAATTTTTTCATATCTATGGTCCTTATTTCAGGCTCATGGGAATCTATTATTTCACTGATCAACTTTTTGATTTCCGATCTATCGATCGATGAATCTTCGTGCATTTTGAGCATTAATTCATAGCATAGGTAACTTGGATAGCGGAGCAGAAAGTCCAGCTTTTGAATCTTTACCTCACTTTTAAGGCGAGCTATTATTTGGGGTTTATCGGGATCCTGGAATGGTTCTGAAAAGAAATAAATTATCAGTAGGATGCGTAGCCTATCCCTATATTTTTTATTGAGGTTTTCCTCCATTGTGGTTTGAGTGCATTAATAAATATATCTACCAATATAGGAAGATGGAATCTAAATTAAATAAAAAAACAAGCTTTATCTAATCTCCAATATAATTATCATACCCCAATCATTAAGATTCGTATGTCGTCTTAGAAGATAATATTCGCTCTGGGCCTTCGAGTATAATGATCCTTACTTTTGATGTGCTGTCAAAGAGGAAGAATGTTTGTAATGGCGATATATTAAAGTGTTAAAACTTTTTCTTACGATACTGTCCCTCAATCTTGTTCTTCAACACTTTTTCGAAATTTACTATTGCCTCGAAATGCGCATGCAGGGTCGAACTTCCGCGGATTGACTCTACAACCATTTACCGAGTCTCATGCCAATTTTGAAAATATAAAAATCTCACTTCCATGGATAGCCAGGAAAATTTAATGGTAATCCATATCTCGGTAAGATTACTTTTCTGGGTATAGAAGAAAAAAGTAGATTTCATTGGACATCTCTCAAAATAATGTGTGTATTTCTATCCAAAGTGTGTACTGTTAAAAAACAACTTCACAAGTGGCGAAAGCCGGAAGTTGCCTGAGGATCTGAATAGTTGTATATTGCTATCAATTGTTAACAGTTCCCTGTCTGGTTACTGAAAGGGACGCCACTCCTAATTTATCATGACTGAACGTTTTTTTAAATTTCGAAGGAGATTCGACTTTTCTCCACATCCATATGAAATCGGTAATCCGATATTCTCTAATAGAAAATTAGAGGATAATTTCTTTGCGCTGAAACTTTACAGTTTACCTGATGGTGAATACAGAGCGTTTTACGATTTTCACCTTAACCATTATCTGCTACGGTATCCAGATGATCGTGAGGCCTTCTTCCGTAAAGTAAATCGGAGCATTCAAAGAAGAATTACTTTTTATTCAGCTAAGGATCCATTCAGATCCGTATATGAGATTCACTTGGCCAATCTTGATAAATTAGAAGCCTTCCAAGGATTCTTAAATACGATTGATGAGTGGAACGTAAATACCTCAACAGAAAAAATGCTGAATCAAAGGGATGCGGAAATTGCGCTGCTCAAAAGTAACTTGGCTGACTTGCAGGACCGTTTCGATAAAGTCCTGCAGTATGAGGCAAGTGAAAAAATCGTAATCAATAGCGGAAGTATAGCAGCATTCATGGATTTGATGCGCCAGCTTCGAAAACAGGTTTTGCCCAATGGCAAAAGGCTCGTAGTTACACAAGGCCACAGTCCATGGTATAAAATGATCGCCAAGAACTTTGTTCATGGAGATAAACCAATATCATTGGCGACAGCTCAAAATTATTTTTCTCCCGAAGACTCCTCCAAGCATATTTTTATATCTGATGAGGATAAAGCATTTGATATTGTTCCCCATGTGCCTGACAAATAACATTGGTATAGTTGAGCGCATTTATGCCCAAACACCTCCATTAGGCATCTGATTACATGTTTCTGTTCTCACTTTTGATGTGAAATCTCCAAATACATAGCTTCTTGTTGTGACTAGCTGGAGAGCATTGATCATTAAATTTTTAAGAGACATGAATTTAGACCTGGTTACCAAAAGTGATCTGCTTGAACTAAAAAGCGAGCTGATCGAAGAGATCAAAAAAATTGTACCGCTCCAAACGGCAGCGCCTGATGAGTACCTCAAAAGTGCTGAGGTCAGAAAGCTCATGAAAATTTCTGCCGGTACCTTGCTGCACTTGCGGGTAAGCGGCAAACTGCCCTTTACCAAGATTGGTCGCATTGTATATTTTAGCCGTGAGGATATCAGGCGGATCCTGGGTTATGGTACGCCTGAAAATGCGGTTGTCAAACGATTATATCGAGAGGAGGCGCATGGGGAGCGTAAATAAAAATCTTGAATATCTTAAAGACAGGATTCAGGCGGATCAGAGGCTTTCAGCGTTTCACGTGAGCCTTTTGGCTGCGCTGATTTTTGCCTCAGAAAACCTCGGCTTGACTCACCCTTTCCAGGTGAGCAGAAGCAAACTGATGCGTTCATCCAAGATCTTATCGACCTCTACCTATCACAAATGTATCAGTGAGCTTCAGGTTTTTGGGTACATCTTTTACAGCCCGTCCTATAATCCTTTTCTTGGAAGCGAGGTGTCCTGGAACCTGGAAAACGAAGTTGTATTAGGTTGAATTTATCTTAAGATCGGACTATGGCTTTGCGGGTTTTGACATAGTAGCGAAACGTTTTAAAATAGATTTTTTTAATGGGAGATCTGTTGGGATCGGTCTCCTACTAAAAAAATTCGAGGGGTTATGGCAGTATGCAAAAAGTCCTTTTTCATTTTCCAGAAAAAGGAGCAAGCGGAAGTTGGGCAGTGGCCCTACTTTCTGGCCTTACGATACCGTAAGGCCCGCTTGAAGAACCCTCCAGGGGTTCTTAGGGCCCGTGGGAGGGCCAGGGTAAAAGAAAAAGGAACCCCAGGCAGGGTTCAATATATCTGCATATCTATAGCATGGGTAGGCTATATATGCAGATATATAAATAATTAATTTAACGATTAAATGTTATGTCAACTGATCCGATCAATACAAAGGAAGAAACACTAAGCACGATAAAGTTCAACAGGCAGACTGCGCTGAAATTGGACAGGATCGTTTTAAAACTGGGACGTTCAAAGCGGTTGGTTTTCGCGCAGATGGTGGATTATTTCTATAGGAGTAAAAAAGATCCGCTTGATTTCAATGATGAACTGTTAAAAAATATGCTGGTTAAAAACCATCAGAAGTACATCGGCTTCATCAAGGCACAGGAAGAGATGCTTCTCATTCCTGCCAAAATGGAGATGAGCAGAATATCCGAATCACAGCGGCAGATTATAGACCGTTTCAATAATGAAGTGCTGAAGCACAATGCGAATGTGCTGAATAATCAAAATGCCCTTGCAAATGCATTCGGTGAATCAGTAATGATTTTAAATAAGATACTTGAAGGTCTTAACAGCAAGCAAGCTATGAAAGCGCAGTTTGTCTTTATTCTGGATAGTTATATCCGGTCAAGGGATGCGTTCGGCATGATGACTTCTGCCAGGGAAAAAGAAGATCTTATTGCCCTTACCAAAGAGCAGATCAGATTACTATAAACAATTAAACTCAAGTTTATGTTTATCAACATTACAGATAATAAACAGGCGGATAATAAAGCCGGCAGTGGTGGTCTGGTCAATTATCTGGAAAAAGAGAACCGTATCCATAACAAAGAGCCTGAGTACTGGTTCAACGGAAATCAAACCAATATTGAGCCTTATGAGGTCAGGCGAAAGATTGACGGCAATATTGCTAAACTGGGAAGAGATGATGCAAAGTTCTTTTTGATCAACATCAGCCCCAGCCAGAAGGAAATAGTGTTTTTAAAACAGTGCTATGGAGAAAATGGGGCAAAAGATCAGATGAAAGTATTTGCTGCCCGGGTAATGGATGCCTATGCGCAGAACTTTAAAAGGCCGGGTATTGAAAGCCATCTCAACCTGATCTGGTTTGGCAAATTGGAAAACTATCGGTATTACAGCCATAATGATTCCGAGGTCAAACAGGGCATTAGAAAAAGAGGAGACCGTAAACCTGGAGATCAAATGCACGTTCAGGTTATTGTCAGCCGGAAAGATGCCACTAATAAAATCAAGCTCAGTCCGCAGAATACCTCACGAGGAAAGAATGCCGAGCATTCAAAGAAAATGGGACAGTTTGACCGCGTAGCCTTTAAACAGAGTGGGGAAAGTTTATTCGATGATCTGTTTGGCTTCGACAGGCATCTGAACGAAACAATGGCCTATTCCAATACACTGAAGAATGGTACGCTTAAAGAACGCATAGAGATGAAAGTCCAGGAAGAACAGTTGGAATCAGTAGCTACTGAAATCAAGGAAGTAACGACAGGCATGAAAACATTGCCAGAACCTTATCAATCCCATACTGATTTTGTGCAGAATGAAGATAGCTATGTGTTTTCTGTGGATATAGATATCAAGGATGATATTGATGACGAAGCCATTAATGGGCGCAACCGCCACAGAAAGAAACAGGCGAGAACCAATATACGCTAGCAGATATTAGTAATGCCAGACAGTCAGTCTGTTATCCCCAGCGTTCAATCCCGGCCCAATAAGCCTTGGCTGTTTTGGCATCTGAATCTAAATAAAAAAAGTAGGGGGATACAATACCAAGGAAGAAAAGCAAGGCAGCAAGAGCAGGGTATGGAGCGTTTATATTAGTCTGCATTTACTTAATCTTGTTTTAAGAATATTCAATTAAATATTATCCCCCTCGCACATTTGCGGCCTGCGAACTGCTCCGCTCTTTCCCCATTTGTTTCGCTCTTTGCTTCTATGGTAAAATCTGGACTGGAGCAAAGAATAACGAGCTCCTTAAAGTCGTAATTGCAATTTCCTTCGTCACGGCTATTACGGGGTTTCGTGTAACCACAACTCAAATTCATCCCCTTTTTTTGCAATTCCGGTTATACCGATGTATGTTCAGACAGAATTTCTCTGATTTTCGGGGATCTATGTTTAGTGATTTAGGGACATTTGTCACCTCATTTGGCAACATTTGTAGACTTTTTTCAAGAAAAGCATGCCGAAATTTGCTTAAGGCTTCATGAAGAGTGATTTATGTGAGGAGGCTCATTTCTGATCAAATGGTCAATCATTCCCTTTGTAGGCTATTAAGGAGCCGAATGGTAAATTTTTTGATCTTTTGTGATGATATATTTTGAAATAATTAATGGGTGGAAATTGACTGACTTCGCATTTGTGAACGCTAAAACTCAGTTTATCCCGGTTGAAAAATAAATAAAATATTTTTCTTGATAGTTTGATATCAAAATAAGGTGTTCTTATTTGATATCCTTAAGATATTAATTGAATTAATAAAAATTTGAAAAAAGGCGCTTGGGGGTTGCTTGGGGTTGCTAATTCAGCAACTTGACAGGTATTGCCAATAACTTGTTCTTTGTAAATGTAATCGGGAAATAGAAAATGTTGCAAGCCGGATGTCATTCACAGCGTCATGCATGCAATTCATATCATAAATGGTTCGTTCACATCATATTTTTGGATTAGCCGTTCCGGATTTATATGTTTTGGGAATTGCAAGAAATACGGAAATCGGTATCCAATGGAATACTGATATAGACTTAACGAATTCAAAAGGGTAAAATGGAAAGCCTTATAAATAAACTTAGAGCAATGGAGAATGCAGACCAGGGATTGATCGCCCTGCTCTCAGGACTCTTTGTGTCCAGGTTTTTTAGAAAAGGTGCTATACTCTGCATGCCTGGGCAGGTCTTCCAAGCGCTTCATTTTGTTGATCATGGACTCGTGCGCGGGTATTTTTCCCGCGGACGGGAAGAGCATACTTCATGGATTTTAGAAACTGGGTTCATCGCCCCGTCAAGTGGAGTCTTTTCCAGAGCTGTCTCAACAGAATATGTAGCATTTTTAAAAGATACCTGGGTTTATTCTCTCGACATGACCTTAGTGAAAACATTAGCTGAAAAGGAAGTCCGTTTGAATCATTTGATCATGGAAATATGCGAAGAAAAGATGCAGGAGCGAATACAAACTGAAGAACTTTTGCGCATTGGTCACGCGGAAGATCGTTACCTCGCCTTTAAGCAATTCTATGAAAGGCTCCTCGATCTGCCCATACACGACATAACTGCCTCCCTTATGAATATAGAGCCTAAATACCTCTACAAGATCAAAAAGAAATACCTCCGCACCTAAAAATCCATTCGTGTTTTTTGACACCATTTGCATTATAATTCCCGGTCAAAAGCCGTGGAAATTTAAACTGAAAACTACCAAAAAGCTGTAGAGTTCAAAACATTCATGTCCCGTAAATTTAGGTTGTTCGTTTCAGGAAGTTAAATCTTTCTGTAAGTGAAGATATTTATGGGGAGTACCGGCGTGTTTACCCTCCATTCCTGAGGGAGAATACCAGAAATAGAATTTGCGAGGTCCCCGAGCCTAAGCCTGCAGATTATTCGTAAAGCCCGCGGTACTGGTAAGAAAAGCCGGGCATCTGGTATAGGGAACGTGGGTACAACGATAAAGTGCAAAACAATGGCAGGCCAGCGCCAAGGTTGCGCCGCTTTTCAAAGGGAAAACAAAAACCAGGGTAAAGAAATGAGAGTTTTAGATACAGCAAAGATAACACAGGTGGTCAGGATCATTTCCTTAATGGCCACACTTGCCTATATGGTAGTGCTGTTTATCGGATTTATCATTTACTTTATCATTGCGCTGATCCGGATTTATATCCATCAGTGCAAACCGGTCTTAGTGTATCCCCATGCTAAAAAGAGGGTTATCCACAGATTCACGCACAATCGTAAACATGGCCTATTCGCGGTTATCCCGGATGATGCCGGCAACATCATCCGGGAAATGGAAACCATGATCATTATGTTATGAAATAGTTTCCGGCGAGGTCCGCCAAAGGACAACCTTAACTAAATAAAATATTAAAGTTTTTGGAACACTTTTTTGATTCTATAAAAAGTCAAAACATATGAACAGATTGTTCAATTTTAGAAATATTGCTGTAGCAGCAATATTTTCAGTTGCAGGTGTTATTGGCTTAAGTGCCTTTACTCAACCTGAAAACCCAGGAACCGTAAAAGAAAAGAGAGCCAAACAATGGTTTGTGTATACAGGAAGTACCATAGCTGGCGAAAGCAATCAGCTGAATTACACCGAATATACTGCTGGTGGAGAGCCTGAGGATTGCGGTGGTGGCGATATGCGTTGCGCCATCTATGCCGAGCCGGTAACAGTTTCGGGTACCGTAAGACCTGATCTGTCTCAAATTGATGCTTCCCAAACCAAGCACCAACTAGAGCCTTAATTTTTAGGCCATCAGGCCGTTGGCGTAAGTTATGCCAGCGGCCTGATTTTTTGCAAATGGTTTTCGTATGAAAAACTCTAGTAAACTAATCGCACCTGTTTATTATTGGTCAGTTCTGGGGAATCCCACTCAGCTCGATCACACTACTTGGTATCGCCAGTGCATACTTTTGATCATCAGGTAGCAATTCAAAAACATTCCCGTTAAGATTTCGCTTTAGGGTTATCTTAAAGCGGCTTTCTTTATTAAGCCTTTTCAGATCTGCCCATCTCAAACCTCTAAAAAGCAATTCCTTTCTTCTTTCAGTGAGTATCAGACCAAGAACATCCGCCGTATTGGTAAGGGTGTACGGAACAAATTTACCGGTGGCGTACCTTTTCACAAGCAGGGTATTCAAGTCTTCTAATGCCTCTGAACCGAATCCTTTCCTGGCCCTGCTTTCCGCACGTATCAACAGCATCTCGTCTGTTGCAATCCCATTGAAGAGGTTATTGGCAGCATAATAACTCCCCTTGAAACCAAATCCTCCACCCGTAACTGCCGTGAAAGCCTTGAAGTATAATTTTTTCCGAAGATCATTTTCTGAATAGGACTGGTAAAGAATACTGTCAATCCGGCCATTTGCCGAATTGTTCTGCGGGATAATGGTTGTGCTGAATATAACTTCTGCATTAAAGCGGGGAAATGGAAAAGCGGCCGTACTATTTAAAACGTTATAATCAATAAGTGTATTTTTCAATTGAAGGCATGAATCTGCATAGAGGCCTGCATTCCCATAATCCTGCATCATCAGGTAAGTCCTGGCCAATAAACCATAAGCGGCAGGACGCGAGGGACGCATAACATGTTGCGGAGTAACAGGAAGCAGAATCGCAGCCTTTTTCAGATCCGCTATTACCTGGTCATAACATTGCCGGATGCTGGATCGTACCGAGACTTCATTAAAATCAGATCCTAATCTCAGGGGTACTCCCAAGGTATTATGTGCCGAATTATGATCATAGGGCAATGCCCATATCTGCAGCGCTTCAAGAAAAGACCTTGAGCGATATAGAAGCGCCGCCCCTTTGATCTGATCATATTCAGTAGCATTTGAGGAAACCCTTTCCAGTTTTCCTAAACCCTCCAGCACAACATTGGACTTATATACTGGTATGTAAGTTGCTGCCCAGTCCCCGGGATTTAAGTTATCATTGAATACATCCCGTTCCCAGATATAGAGATTTTTTCTGGTTACTGAAGTTAGGGCATTCCAGATATTATCCGGAAGATAATAGTCGTCAGAGCAGACTTCAAGAGCGGCCGCGCCAATGTTGTTCATATCATCGGCATAGTCCAGAAGTGCCTGCAGATCTGTTATAGTTTTGGGAATCTGAATGGATTTTTCCGGTTTTGCATCCAGGTATTTTTTGCAGCTACCAAATAGGAGTAATATTGCCACAAAGGAAAAAAGCGGCAAAATTCTGCTATAGTTTTCGATTGTTTTTAATCTTTTTTTCATCATCTTTATTTTAAAATTGAGCCCTTACTCCAAATGACAGCATTTTTGGTGGGCTGATATCATAAGGGTAGTCGGGATCAATGCCGTCTTTATTGGCTGCCCACAGTATTCCAAGATTTGAGGCATTTGCTGTTATGCTAAGATCTCTGATAGGTAGTTTTTTTGACTTTATACCAGGGACACTGTAAGCTATAGATATATATTGAAGCCTCAAATGATCGGCACGCCTTACCAGCGTTTCTGATCCGGCATAAAAAGCATCCCTGTTTGGATCGGCCGGGTATATAAGAGATGGGATGGTGGTAAAGTGTTCATCACCTGTTTTCTGCCATCGGCTCATATAGTCAGCATGTTGTACCCAGCCCGAAAACAGTGCACTGTATGATACTGAACTCTTACGAAAATAATATCCGAGTTTATAAGTGATGTTAACCGCGAGTTCAAAATTTTTATAGTTCAGCGTATTTCTGATTGCGCCGGAGACAACCGGTGTTGAGGGACCATTGTAGACCAGGTCCGCAACCTGGGTACCATTACCTGTTATCGCTGTATAATCAGTGCTGATTTTATCCCCAAGGTATCCCCGTGGATTTCCATTTACCGGATCAAGACCGGCCGATCGGTAACTAAAGATAGAATATACCGGGTATCCGGCTACCGGGGTGACCAAGTTTCCCTGGGGAGTGATGTAGGTAGATCCCTGATATGTGCTCAGGTAATAATCCTGAACCCGGTTCTGGGTGTATGCCAGTAATAATGTACTCCTCCATTTAACCTTACGGTCTATATTGGTTGAATTCAGGGTCAGATCGATCCCTTTACCGCTCATCTCTGCAACATTCTTACGCACAGAAGTAACCTTCAGGCCGGTTGTTATATCAACCAAAGCATCGCCCAACAGGTCTGTTCCTCTTTTTTGATAGTAATCCAGGCTTCCGGAAATCCTGCCGCCGGAAGTTGCAAAATCGACTCCGATATTGAACATGCCGGTCTTCTCCCATCTTAAATCAGGATTTGCAAATTTGTTGATTACCGCCTGGGTAAACCCGGTAAGCGAATTTGGACTTCCTGTGTAACTCATCACCGTAAGGGCTGAGAGCGAATTGTCAACGTTCCCACTGGTTCCATAAGTAGCTCTGACCTTGAGGTAGGAAAAGGCATCAAGCGGAAAGAACTTTTCCCTTGTAAGTTCCCAGGCTGCTCCTGCTGACCAAAATGGTCTTCCCTTTTGGTTTGTATTTACCCCAAAGATATTGGACTGATCCTTCCTGATACTTCCAGAGATACTGTACCTGTTCAAATATGTATATGCTCCACTGCCATAATAGGATATAGAGCGGTTATCTGTTCCAGAAAAGCTATTGGTGTTTCCGATAGTTGCAGTACCGCCATAAAATAACGGGTAACTGTTGACTGGATCGATAAGGCCTGTTGCCACGCCAAGGTCATCATTATAGCCATAAGTACGATACGCGTTACCATTGGTACGGTTCCGGCCTACCTCAGCACCTATCACTCCGCTGATGCTGTTATTATTCCATGATTTATCAACATCGATCTGTGTCCTGAGGTTCTGGGAGGATAGTTCAATCTTATTGAGGTCGATAATGGAGCCTCTCGGAACAATATACTTTGTTATACCGGTAACTTGATTGAGCTGCGTAAATTGATTGATCATGTTTCTGGTGAAAAAACTTCCTTCCGTATTAAGTGATGTCCCATCTGTGATTTGTTTTTCAGACTGATATCTCGCGCCAGCCCGCAGCCATGCCAAAATCCTGTACTCCAAATTAACGTTTGCCAAAAAATCCTGGGACTTTCTTAAGCTCTCCGAGTTTTTATAGTCCTCTAGTGGATAATACCTCCAGTCCAACAGTTTTCCACCGCCAGCCGTTGCAATATAACTTTCACGATAGATCTTTGGAATGGGAAGGGAATTGCCCTCCCTGTCAGCAAGCATTGCATAAGGGTATAGTCCTTGAGCTACTCCCGATCTGATGGATGTTGGATCCGGTTTCCCGGACCGGGTATTGGCTGCGGTATACAATAGACCTGTTCTCAGTGAGAGCCTGTCGCTCAGATTAAAGGCGTTTTGGGCTTTGATTGATAACCTGTCGTTAGTAGCAGATAGTTGATCCTTTCCTTTGTCGTACCCTGCTGAATAAAAATAGGTGTTTTTTTCACTGCCTCCATTAATGCTGAGGGCGTACTGCTGATTGTAACCTCCGGAATATAGGCGACGGTCGATGTCCTCTCTTACATCATTTCCCTTCAGATTCTCAATTTGTTTGTCTATCTGCACCTGTTCTGTCGCTGTTGCGGCTGCACGCTTCCAAAGCAGTTCTACTACCGGTGATACAACCGGATAGGTATTGGTATTCTCCAGAAGGGACTGATAGTAGCCTTTTGAGTATAGAAATTTTTCAAGATCAATATAATCTGAAGAGGATATAAAATTTTTGCTTTTGTAAATATCCGGCTTCGTTGTTATACTCAGGTTGCTGTTCAGCGCGATGGACATTTCCTGATTCTTGCGCCCTGTTTTGGAAGTGATCACGATAACGCCGTTTCCAGCTCTTGCTCCCCAAATAGAGGATGCTGCTGCATCTTTTAAGACAGTAATGCTCTCGATATCGTTCGGATTAATATTAATGATTTCGCCAGCATATGGGAAGTTATCCAACACGATTAGGGGAGATTTGGAGGCATTGATACTGCTTAGTCCCCTTATCGTTAATCCTGGGCGCTGACCATCCCTGTCAAAGGACACTGACGGAGTCATTCCTTCCAATCTGTTCAAGATGTTTAGGCCAAACTGTTCATTCAGCTTTTTGTTGTCAACCAGGTCCAAGGAGCCTGTTACCCGTTCCTTCGCTTTTCGCTCATATCCAGTGGAAATTTCTACAGAGCCGAGATCAAGTGAATCCACTTCGAGGACTATTAATATTACTGTGCTTTTGTTTAAGTCAAAAGGAATCAATTTTGTCTTGAACCCCATGAAGGAGACTTTCAACTCTCCTCTCTCCAAAGTCGTTGCCATGGAAAATTTACCTTCGCTATCAGTATTAGTCAATTTTTTACCGACAGTGATTACGGCTCCGGATATAGGATTACGGTCAGCGGCAGACATGACAGTTCCCGAAAGAAAACTTTCTCTTTGCTGCTGCGCTAGCGTTTTACCAGGGCAGCAAGCGCAGGCTAAAATGAATAAAAAAGCCAAAAAATCAGCTCGTTTGCAATAGTTAAATATAAATTCTCTCATTCCTTATCGCGATTAGAAGGTGGAGCAAAGTCATCCTTGAGCGGGAAATTAATTGGATTTCCATTAACGATTGCCTGAATATTTTTGATTGTGGCTC
Source organism: Pedobacter endophyticus (assembly GCF_015679185.1). Classification (NCBI taxonomy): domain Bacteria; kingdom Pseudomonadati; phylum Bacteroidota; class Sphingobacteriia; order Sphingobacteriales; family Sphingobacteriaceae; genus Pedobacter; species Pedobacter endophyticus. The sequence goes on along the minus strand of NZ_CP064939.1, from coordinate 3,015,083 downwards.
CACTAATTCCCGTTATAGCCTTAACAATCCCTTTACTGTCAATAAAGATTTGGTGTGATATACTTCGGTGAGGAAAATGCTTGTTGAGAATTGAGTCGTTGATTATAAAGGGTAATTTTACTCCTTTGGCATAATCGTTACTTTTTAGGAAGCTACTCAATATCTGGTTAGTGTTTTTGGTGACCAGTATCACTTGTACTTTATCCCCGAACATTTTGACTATCGAATCAAGTTCAGGTAGGGAGCGGATGCATGGACCACACCATGTACTCCAGAAGTCCAGTATTAAAAGTTTTCCCCTGTATTTTTCGAGACTTTGATTATAGATGTTACCATCCTTATAAATTGTATGATTTGAGCTCCACAGGCTTTCTGGAACCGCATCGCCAATGGAAAGTATCTGCTTTTGTGCAATTTGTGCACTTGAGTCTAATGCCAGGAAGAAAGATATGTTGATAAAAAGAAAAGTTTTGGCAAGATTTTTTAAAAAAAGCGGCCTTAGTTTACCTAGCACTTGGCACAGCATCTTCATAAATGTACCTAAAGTGTTAGGTTTTTTGATATTTGAGTATAAACAATTCGTTAGTAAAAGGCATAGCACAGCTGTCACTGCTACAATTATTGGTTTTTCCATGAGTTTGATTGGTTGATTGAAGGAAATTTGAAGTTTATTCATAGAAAACCAAGGCAGGTTATCATTAAAGAACCTATTTCTATTTAACCATTCAGGTTACCTGCCTTTGGTTTTTTTCAAATTATACGGGATTCTTAGGCTTTAAAGCGTAAAGCCTATCGAAATGATAGTGGTTGCTTAAGCTCATGTTTTTAAATTGACTTTATATGTTTCGTTAAAAATCTAGGCAAAAACCAGCCCTTCCACATATAAATATGCAGATACGGTTAACCGTATTTGTTATTAGGAAAAAGATACTTACCTTAGGATTGCGAAAAACCAACGTACTGCACTTTGCCTAAACAGCAATAAGGGGCTGTTACCAAGCTAAATTGACCCGCCGGGACTTTGTGCGCTCTCTTGACACTAGCCTCTTCTTTTTCGGGTTAAAATTTACTTGGAATTGTGGCATGCATTAAGATGGAGAACAAATAACGTTCTTTAATAATAGTTGTAGGGAATAATTACAAACCACTTGCTTAGGGCTGATCATTTTGATGGCGGTTAATTTTTTCGTTTTCATAAATGGTTAATTTTTATGTAAAACGATGCAAACTCAAAAAAGCAGCAGGAAACCAGATTGGCAAAAAACCAATAGGGCGAAACTCAACGCTTTTGAAAGAGGTACCGTCAAGAACCACTTAAGCCAAGGCCTAAGTTCCACAAAAGACTGACATGAGTTGCGCCCTATTGAATAAGGTATCACGAAGATAACAAAATCCAATAGATACGGCGAACTCACGATCGGCTCATGTGGAAAGTTTGACGGTTTTCTTTCATGAGAGACATCGTTAAAATTAGGTTGCCCCAACTTTATTTGTCGCTATAATAACTGATAACAAATATAACAAAGTTTGAGTTAAACACAAACTTTTTATTCTTTTTATTTAATATTTTGGAGAAAGAAAATAGTAAAAGTGTAAATAGGATTAAGCAGGTTGCTAAGGAGAAGGGTGCGTCTTCTCGGTTAATATCACTGTGGGTTGACGTAGACTATACTACAGTAAGCAATTGGAGTTCAAACAAATACCAGCCTAGTGATGAAAAATTAAATCAAATAGGTGAATTACTACAAAAAGATAATCGTGATCTACTGGAACCACAGGGGCGAGTTGATATAGGGTTGGCCAAGGCTTTAGAACAAGAGTTGAAGAGATTGCATAAAGAAGAAGGAATATCCTATGAGGTTGAAAAATTTGACAAGAAAAAGGGTTTGAGTGTTAAGGTAAATAATCCGGAGCTGGTAAAGAGGTTGAGGGAGTTTGCGGAGAGTTATAAAGCAAAGAATAAAAGCTATATCGCTTGAATACCTTTACAATAATGGCGATAAATCATTGGCAGAACGCCTTATTAAAAGAGAGGAAACTATTTCGCGATGGTGCAAAAACAAGCCTCAACCATCATTAGAAGACCTCAATAAAATTGCGGAATTCCTTCTTATGGATATTAGAGATTTATTAAATCCAAGCGATCGGAGTAAATAATTAAGCTAAAAATTTAGGAGAATAAATGATACTCATGGTAAAAAACAGTGGGCTTGGATTGAGGGTCAACTTATCAGCATACTTAATAAGATGTTACAACTTAATTATTACAATGCTTCGCGCTTCACATATTTTGAAATAATTAAACTATATTAATTAATTTAAAATAAATAATGAAAATCATGCTTTCGGTCATTCCTTATCAGGAATAAGACTTAGTTTACTAGATTCGATGTAGAGGACTACCTGATTTACGCACTTATCAAGTTCGGACTTCACCTGATGCTCCCAAAAACGCATAACTGTGAATCCTATTTGTGAAAGAGCAAGATTGACGTTTACATCACGCTTCATGTTTCGTTCAATCTTTGCAATCCAAAAATCTGCATTACTTTTGATACGATCCTTATTCTCATTCCACTTGTAACCATGCCAAAAATCGCCATCAACAAAAATGACTAAATGATATTTAGCGATAAAAATATCAGGTTTTCCGATTACCCCGGTGGGATGAATTCTGAAGCGTATATTTTTCGCCCAAAGAGCTTTTCTTAAACGTAGTTCAGCCTTGGTGTTTTTTGCCTTGATACGAGACATATTGTAACTCCGCGAGGCAGGGATCACAATACCGATATCCCCCAAAGAGGGTTTCAAAAAGTTTTTTTTTTGACCATCCATAACTGAAAAACACCCATCATGATTTTAAGTTTTGTAAAACCATCCAAAATACAATACATCGTAAATATCAATGCGAGAAATTTGGTTTGTTTCTAGTGGAAATCCGGACGCTGTTCTTATATTTGGAAAGAACCGGAAAGTTGAATACAGTGTACTATTATCCGCGGAACAGAAACAAGGTCTCCCTTAGCTGACATTTAAAAATATTTTGATAAATTAGTGCTCACATGGTAACCTCTATGATAGATAATTGTGCAGTCCAAGGAGAATTAGTTAAAGATTTTTCAGCATTGACAAACAATGAGGGCGAAAACATTTCCAGCCATATTAGGAAAGATGGTTCCTACTGTAGGCAAACAAATCCCGCCCAATGCAGAAGTCTGAGCATAAGGGAAGCTGCTAGGATACAGATCTTCCAGGTCACCTATTTCTTTTGGGTCCCCAAAACCGCACAGCTCCATCAGGTCCGCAATGCCGTCACCCACTTTTGGCCTATCAGCTTGCAGGACATTGAAGTAATATTCCGGCAAGCTGGGATATGTCAGTAAACGGAAGCTTAAGCACCGAACATTAACGCACTCGAAATAATGCAAAACAACCACAAACTTCAACAATACGAAGAAGTTAGCCCCCATCCAGAACATTTGATAAAATCAATTGCCGAACAGGGTTATAGCTTGGAAACCGCTTTGGCAGACCTTATGGATAATTCCATCTCTGCTTCGGCAGATAAGATAGAGGTGCTCATAAGAATGGACAAGGAACCATTCACGCTGTATTTGGCAGATAACGGACTGGGTATGAGCGAAGAGTGTCTGCGAACCAACATGCGTTTCCCCAGTAATTCTCCGGATTCAACCAGAACGGATATTGACCTTGGACGCTTTGGGCTGGGTATGAAAACTGCATCGTTTTCCCAAAGCCGATGCTTCTCAGTTATCAGTAGAGAAAAAGGAGCCACCACTTACACCGCAAGAACATGGGATGTCAAACACCTTCGTGATACGGGCAAATGGCAACTTAAAATAAACACTGAAGCAGAAATCATGAATATGCTTGCAGATTATCAGCGGCTGAGTGAAGGACACTTGAATCCACATGATAATTTTGAAGCAAATACCATAGTTGTATGGAAGGGACTGTATAAGTTTGAGAATTACTTGGAAAGCGGCAACAGACAGACGGCGTTAAAAAAGGAAATTACCGAAGTCACCTCTGATTATCTATCACTTGTATTTCACAGGTTTATGGAACGTAGACAAAACCGTCTACAAATTCGTATAAACAACAGTCGGATTTACCCGTTTAATCCCTTTCCGATACAGGAACCCGATTTTAGACCGATTGAATTCAAGCAGCGGCAGTTCCGGACGGATATTATTCGGATGGAAGGTTTTATTCTTCCTTCACGCAGCATCTCGGAAAGCCGGCAACAGCAATCCTTATGGACCACTAAAAACCGCAGTCTTATGGATATGGAGGGCATATATATTTATCGAGCTGATAGAATTATCCTTTTCGGAGGCTGGAACGGGCTTATTAAGAAAGGACCGAGGCTACAGCTTGCCCGGCTCCGGGTTGACGTGGGCAATAGCGTTGATGACCTTCTCCACCTCAACGTAGCCAAGTCGCATATAGTAATTCCGCATGATCTGAAAAGCGCTTTTGAAAATTACATTAACGAATTACGAATAGAGGCAGAACGAGAATATTACAACCGAGGACTAAAAAAATTTACTGGAAATAAAAAACATAATACAGTTCAGCTCTTTGATAGGATATCCACGAACAAAGGCGCCGTTCTTAAACTGAATCCATCCTTTGCCCTGATTAGCAAGCTGAACGAAACGATGAACAAAGAGCAGATAGCACTGTTTCGTCTTATATCAAGAATGATTGAAACAACTCTAAACAGCATGAAGCATGCTCATCAGGATAAAGAATATTCCGGAATCACAGAAACGGACGGTTTGGAGTATGCTGATCTAGAAGCATGTATTATGGCCTTCAAAGATAATGGCCTGTCAAATGAAACTATCAGGGAAGATATATTTCCATCCCTTGGATTTACAGTTAGCACTTTACCCCAATCAATAATTAAGCTCTTAAAATAAATGAACCACAATAATTACATCGAGGTTATAAAGAACCTCATCTCCAGCAAAGCTAAGGAGCATGCATCGGGGGCAAAACTCGATGCTCCATTTTTTGAAGCACTTCTTGAAAAAATAAGAGAAAGCGTTACCACTGTTTTCCGCCTGATGGGCTATCCTGAATTGGACGAAGTTACCCTGAATGATTATTTTGCAGTAGCACTCAAAGAATATTTGTCAGTGAATCCCATTGTGATTGAACCAAGCCATGCTTTGACAAAAAAAGGTTTCCAAACTTGGCTGACTTCTGAGTATCTAGGTCCCAAATTTGTCTGGAACTACACAAACCGTTACCTGACGATGTTGTCCAAGACGGGAAGAAACGAAAAAGTCATAAAAGAAGTTGAAGCCTCAAGTTTATCCATAGTTGAAAAAATGGGTAACCCGCGCTCAACATCGACTTTTTATACCAGGGGCCTTGTGGTAGGAAGTGTGCAGTCTGGAAAAACAGGTAACTTTAATGCCGTTATTAACCGCTCTATAGATTTAGGTTATGGACTTATCATCATCCTTTCTGGCATAATGGAAGATCTCCGGACTCAAACGCAGCTTAGAATAGAAAGCGATGTTATAGGAGAGGGTCTCAATACTGAAACTAAGAAAAATCAAGTTAAAGGTGTTGGTAATATCAGTAGGTTTGGGAAGCTTGGTGGAAGCGATGTTGAGCAGGTTATTTCAATAACGTCCTCCAAATCCGATTTTAATAATAATCTAGTGAAGGCCGATTTTTCACTGAACCATACAAATATCCTGGTATGCAAAAAGAATGTCAGCGTTCTTAAAAATCTGCTAATCTGGCTTCATGATTATATGGGAGAAGACAGAAACAGACACGATATACCATTTCTCATAATAGATGACGAGGCAGACAATGCGTCGTTAAATAATGAAGGAAAAAAAGGACGTGAATATGCTTCGAAAATAAACGGACACATCCGGGCTCTGCTGAGCCTTTTTAATAAAAAAACCTATTTGGGATATACCGCAACACCATTTGCCAATGTACTTCAGGATCGTAATCCTGTAGGAGAAGCAAAATGGATTATTGATTCTAAAATTACAAATGAAGACGGTGTGCTCGAAAAGCGGATCCTGGAACTTGAAGATTACCTATTCCCAGATGATTTTATCGTATTGCTTAATCCTCCATCTAATTACATTGGAGCCAAACAGATTTTTCAAACGGCTATCGAGGACTACCAGCGTGACAAAATCCCACTTGTAGAAGTAGTTTCTGATCACAGCCCTTCTTTTCCTTCAAGAGTAATGGCGCTGGAAGATGGATCGTTAGAAGTTGTCGCTAGCTATGAAAACAAAAAAGCCTTTGATGATGGAAATGGCTATGAAAGTTTTGACGATTACAACAGCTATCGGAGAAATACTAGGGCTCCCAGCTCATCAGATAACTTCCCACAAGCACTTCCCCCTAGTCTTAAAGAAAGCATTGTCTGCTTCATTCTTGCCACCGCCATTCGTGAAAGCCGCAAAAAAAACATGATTCAGTCTGCGCTTTACAATCCGCACAATACCATGTTGGTTCACATCTCTAGATATACTGCATGGCAGAACAGGACACTTGAACTGGTAAAAAAATATCTAGTCGAATTAAAATCTGATTTGTCTTCAGATTTTCCACGTGGTCCCGAGTCGATATATGCTGAACTAGAAAGATTATGGTATAAATATTATGCTGCAATTACCGAATCCATACAAAACTATCTTCCAATAAACTATGATGACCGCTTCATGGCACCTGTAAGTTTTGAGGCAATAAAAAAATATATCCCCGATGTTATCAGAGAGATAGAGGTAAGAGCTATCAATAGCGAAACAAAAGATAAGCTGGAATACAATAGCTCTTCACCTAAAAAAATCATAGCCATTGGCGGAAACCGTCTATCGAGGGGGTTCACTCTTGAGGGACTTACTATAAATTATTTTATCCGCGCCACTAACTATTCAGATACTCTTCTTCAGATGGGCCGTTGGTTCGGTTATCGTCCAGGATATTTAGACTGCTGTAAATTATTCATTACCCAAGATTCTGTCGATAAATTTAACTCTACAACCAGAGCAATCGAGGAATTGGAGATTGAATTCAAAAAGATGGAACTCAAGGGTAAAACACCTGCCAACTTTGTACTCAGGGTAAAAAAGCATCCAGGGACTTTAAAAATAACACGACCATCGATTCTGAGTGGTACAAAAGAAGTTAAGTGGTCCTATCAGGATAAACTTGAGCAGACCACTGATTTTATGGTGAGTCCAGGAAATACAGCCCAAATGTGGGCATTTTTCAGGGATAACATCGTTGCCAAATTCAAATGGCTAGATTCTGGAAAAGGATTTTTAATCACCGAAACCAGCCCAAAGGAAATCATAAGAATTCTAGAGGACGAAGGAACTCATTTTTCAAGGGAAGATGCGATGAGCATGGTAAAATTTATACAACTTTGCGATGATAAAAAACTTCTTCAGAAATGGACCATAGCTATTAAAAGTAAGGGACAGGCTAATGCAATAGTTGGTAAGGGATCTTTGAAGCCTGAGGAAACCGGACTTGATTCCGAAATTCAACTTAGCATAAGAAGAGGTCCAAAACAGCCTAATGACCTTACCTCAAATATTTACCGCGATCAGTTTTTAAATGCTCTAAAATTTGCAGCAACAGGTCGATCTGCCAATATAATAGCGGCGGCTGACATGAGCATTCTGCTGAGTAAGGAGGAAAAATCTCAGGCAGTTGAAAAATTCAGACAGGAACGTATGGAAGCTCTTTTGAAGGAACACAAAGAAATGACTCCTCAACAGGCAAGGGCTGAAGCGGAAGAAAAGACCATCCCTGAGCGCGTTTACCGAGAAAAAATGAGCTCCAATGAGGGGCTGATGATAATCTATCTCTTCGATTCATGGTATACTTTTCTCCAAGAAAAGGGTAACGAGGATAAAGCTTTCACAGAATTAGTAGCAAAACACAAGGTCGATCTTGACATGCCGATAATCGGCACCGCAATTGGCTTCCCGCCGATTGAGCCTGATCCAGGTGGTTACTATCTGCACGGTGATTATGGATTCGAGGAAGAAGATGATGGTCTCGATTATATTGAAGAAACGGATTCAGCCATTCCTAATGACTAAGGCATGAGAACAGAACAACTTGAGCAGCAATGGTTAAAGATTTCGGCCGATGTGCCTGAAAACGGCCTGAATTCCATTAGAATATCCTCCTCCTGCATACCGGAACTATATTTAGGTATTGACAGGGACGGCGACAGAAATTTAATCCTCTCTGTACCTAAAGATTTCAAATTGAGTTTCAGGACTATCGTAAAAGAAAACCTCTCTATAGATTTCTTTGCGGACAGCCATCACATTGTACTTAAATTGATACATCAACCATTCAGCGATCTCTTCAACGACTTGATTTTATCATTGTATTCCAAAATTGAAAAGATGAGCACTCCAGGAGAATATATTCAGGAATTTATTAAGGCATTTCATCGTTGGAATGGATTTTTCAGTGGACGAAGCTCCCAAACCCTCAGCGATGAGGTTGTGAAAGGACTTTTCGGTGAAATGATTGTACTACGACATGAGCTTGAAGGATCCGAAACTATCTTAACAAATAAGATATTGGAAAGCTGGAAGGGGCCGTATGATGCAACACATGATTTTGAAAACGATTTAAACTGCACAGAAGTAAAAACTATGGAGTATACTAAGACAAAAGTCAGAATATCGAGTGAATTTCAGCTCGAAAACGTTCCCGACAAAACGCTTAGGCTTTGTGTTGTGAGCCTGAGGAACGATGACCAAAATGGAAAAACCATATCTGATCTCATCATCTCAGTTCGGGAGCGTATATATCAGCATGGTGGCGACCTTTCAATATTTATTACTGCACTCTCCCGTAAAGGTTTTTTCGGCTCTGTGCAGAACAAATACGATCACCTTAAGTTTACTCCCTTGCGCATGACTTTATATGATTGTGTAGGAGAATTATTCCCTAAATTAACACCAAAAAATTTAGATGAAGGCATATCAGAAGTAATGTACAGTATTCTTCTGAGCAAGCTCGAACCGTACAAAATATCCGAACACGCACTCGCATGGAAGTAACAGAATTATTAAAATACAGGGAAAACCTTATCGATAGCAGTCTTGACAGCAATCGTTTTACCGATCAGAATACTTTTTTAGGTCAGGTATTGCCGCTGATGTATGACGCCAAGCTCATCGACAGCGAGGATTATAACGAATGCTATTACATCTATACGCAAGACAACTTGAAAATTAATGGCTATTCTGTGAACGAATCCGGGGAAAGACTTCAGTTATTCATTGTGAATGAGGATAAACTAAGCCTTGCTGCAAAACCAGAGGAACTCATGATATCCACAAAAGCTACTTACGAACATCAATTCAAACGGGTGACAAAATTCGTCAATAAAGCGATAAAAGGTTATCTTAATGAAGGATTGCAGTTGTCAAGCCCAGTTGGCGCTCTAACCTCCAAACTTGCTTCATCTGAAGGTGCCGATCAATTTGACGTTATCGAAATTTTTCTTCTATCGGCATCGGCAACAGTTGAAACCCGCGGAAGTAAACCGCAACCAAAAAAGTTTGATTTCGAGGATGAAGAAATAAGTATCAGCTATAATCGAAATCGAGACAGGCACAGCAAAAGCATTCTAGTCATTAAAAGACTCATTGACTTAAATTTCCTGTATTCCGTAGAGATATCCCGAGGAGCAAGGGAAGTACTAATTATAGACTTTCAAAAGGACTTTTCTTATCAAATAGAAGCCATTAAAGCTGCTGATGAAGAAAACTTTGAGTCTTACCTTTGCGTCCTCCCCGCGACTATCCTTGCAGAACTGTACAAACGGTATAGTACAAGGCTACTGGAAAAGAACGTAAGGTCCTTTTTGCAGTTTAAGGGCGTTAATGCCGGGATCAGGGAAACGATAAGGCTGAATCCTGAAAAGTTTATTGCCTTCAACAACGGAATCACCATTACATCGACTGGAAAACAAACTAAGGAAGAAAACGGAAAAACCTTTATAACCTCGCTAACCGACTTTCAGATAGTAAACGGCGGACAGACCACAGCTAGTATCTTCTTTACTAGAAAAGACGGATTTTCGGTTGATAATGTTAAGGTGATGGCTAAAATCAATATTGCCAAGAACATGTCCGAGCACGGCCTGGATGACCTAATTTCGAAAATCAGCAGATTTTCAAACTCACAGACCAAGGTATCAACAGTAGATTTAGGTTCGAGAAATCCGCAGCTGACTAAAATAAAGTCTTTATCAGATAGCGTGATGATGCCGAGTGGAAAAAAATGGTTTTTCGAAAAATCGAAAGGCGAATTCAACACGCTTGTAAGAATGGGCGGGAAGGCAGAAAAAGACTTTCCAAAAGAGGTCAGATTTTCAAAAGAGCAGCTCGGAAAATATTACACGGCTTGGGGCGACCAGCCCTACATGGTGAAGAAAGGAGGCGACAAGGTCTTCAAACACTTTATAGATGCCATCTCGGGGGATGAAAATGGTAAGGGTATAGTGGCGATAGATAGAAATTTCTATGAGATGTTAATTTCAAGGGTTATACTTTTCCGTAAAATGGAAGACATATACGGCGCAGGAAAAATTGCCATAGGTCAAATTAGATCTGCTGTTGTACCCTATTGCATCTCTATACTATATGACTGGATAGATGGAAGCAAAAATGGGAAGGTATTTGATTTTGGAAAACTTTGGCTTAAAGAAAGTTTGGGAGATGATCTTGCCACTTTTATGAAGGAGATGATGAAACTTATGAATGACCTTATAAAAAAATATGCTGCTAGTGATGATTATGCTGAATACTCGAAACGCAAGGAACTTTGGGATAATATTTCATCAAGCATGGAAATTGAAACCTTGATGTCCGAAAGCAACGCTAAAAAAATTCTTGAAAAATACAGTATCGGTAAGGATGAAATGAAAGTAAAACTTGCAAAAAAATCAAAACAGAAATTCGCAGATCTTGGAGATTTGCAACATAATGTAATGATTTTTACCAAAACTGCAGATTACTATAAAAAACTGGGCCTTGTTATTTCCGAAGATATCAGCAGTTCTCAAAGGAGTAAAATGGATCACATAATCAACTGTATCGTAAATCACAACGACATCAACCCTGAGCATTTAGATTTCGAGAGAGAAATCGTTCACCATCTTCAATCGTCGAATCCGGAGCTATTTGATACCATTCAGGTACCAACAGACCTCCGCTGGCAGGATGCGTTCGACCTTGTTAGCCGGATATACAACCGAACCTTAGAGGAGTCAGGAAATATATTATCAGCATTTCAACGACAGAGAGAGATTGCAAAAATTAAAGGAGCTAAATTTTATTCAGTTTACGATGAGATTGGAAAATTACTCTGCGAAGGGAAATGTCCGACTATAAGGCAAATCTACAGCGTTAAAACAACCTTATCGACAAATTTGCAGATGGGCTTATAATTTTTTGTTTTTTAATTTAATATATTCTGAAGTCTAATTTAGGGGCATGCATGAAGGTGAAGAGCTTAAATATTTTGTGTTTTTAGCTCATTCTTCTTATATTTAAGCAATTGGTTCACCTTTTCTAATTTTTTTATTAGACTTAATCATAATGAAAATAAATAGACGTGCAGTTCAGAAATTTTATCGACTATTACTCATAACTTTAACTGATATTTAGCCTTAAGCCCCCTTTTGTAAGGGGCAATACCTGTATTTTATTTTAAGTTTTTTAAAAAGATAGCATGAAGATTTTTTTAAAGAATTCTTCGATTTATTTGCGTAATAATATGATCTGCCTATTTTATATTAGTCAATAATAGCTCAGATCATCGTAAATTGCAGGAACAACTTATACTGCGCAATTGAATATATTTGCAGAACTTTGAGTCTCCAAGTGGATAGTTTGGCTGGCAAGAAATACATAAAGAGAATAAATTAATGAGTTCAACAATTATTATTGAAGAGTCCCAATTTCAAATCATATCTGAATTAATAGGCTTAGGTATTCCTGATTCATTCGTTTTACGAATTAATAAAATGAAAGGCAGTGGCAACGGCGAGGCAAAACTGTTTCTCGGTTACGAGGGTGAAAAATTGACTGATTTTTTTGGAACGAGGGGTTTTACTGCGAATTGCTTCTTGTTAAAAGAAGATTTAATTGAGTTTCATAACATAAGCAGGAAGGAATATTTCAATCCAACTCAGGATTATCAAGAGAAAGAAAGACTTGAATTGATTTGGGAAAATAAAAAGGATAAACTACAAGCACTACCAAATATTATCGATTTTCAAATTGTTGACCAAACGCAAATTAGCGGGACAAGAATATATGTTAATTCTAACGATTTAGGATACAGTCTATTACGTGAAATTCCTCTTCCCATAGTTTCGCACATAAATATCCTTAAATTACTAAATGACGCAGAAAATGAGATTAAATATCAATTCATTTTAAGATCGGATTATGAAAATGATATAGAAATTGAAGAACAGGTTATTGAAAAGGATAGTGAAAATGACCCTTTTGATCCTGAACTCATTTCTATAGATACCAGAAAATTAACGATGGAGACCTTACTGCGTAGATTAAGACAAGGAACCATAAATCTAAACCCTGATTTTCAAAGAAATGAAGTTTGGACATTAGAAAAAAAATGTCAACTTATAGAATCATTGATGCTAAAAATTCCATTACCAATGTTTTATGTTTCTGCTGACGACAGAAATAATTATACTGTAGTTGATGGCCTACAAAGGTTAAGTACTATGAGAGATTATTTAATCGATAACAAATTTACCTTACAAAAACTTGAATTTTGGGGAGATCAATTCAATGGAAAATCACTGCAAGACTTACCAACCCATATAGAAAACAGGATCTTAGAAACAGAGTTTACCTTTACCGTAATAAACCCTGGAACTCCTGATGTAGTTAAAAGAAATATTTTCAAACGTGTTAATAGAGGTGGTGCGCCATTAACTGATCAAGAAATTCGCCATGCATTATATAGTGGAATCTCTACAGAGTTTTTAAAACAACTATCAAAAAATGATACATTTAAGAAAGCAACTGATGGCTCTATAAGAGATAATAGAATGCTAGATAGAGAATTTATTCTAAGATTATTGGCGTTTATAGTAAGAGATTATACTAGTTATCCCAAAAATGGAAATATGGATGTCTTTTTAAGTAATACGTTGCAAATATTAAATTATCTTCCGAATGTCGACTCACAAGCAGCCACTAAGCATCTTAAAGATATCAATCTTACGTCAATAAAGCCACTAGATTTGTCACAGCTTACTTCAGTTTTTGAAAAGGCTATGACAAGGGGAGCGAAAATTTTTGGTGAGCATGCATTTAGAAAAAGTTATCTTGGAAAAAGGAGAACGCCAGTTAACAAAGCTTTATTTGAAGTATGGGGAACTATATTGTCTGAAATTTCAGATGATGAATTCAGAGTGTTAGTTTCAAACAGACAAAGATTTTTGAATGAGTACAGTAACACATACCTTAAAAATTACAACTTTGATGAGATAATTTCGAGAAATGCTTTAAAGCAAAGTTCCGTTATAGAAAGACACTCCAAACTTAGAGAGTTGGTAAACCGTTATACAAATGATTAATTCAATTACACTCCAAGGTTTCAAATCGTTTTTATATCGAGAGATGAACCTTAATCGCCTTACATTATTAACCGGCTTGAATAGTAGTGGAAAAAGCTCTGTAATTCAAGCCCTTTTAATGATGGAAAAGGCGTTCAATAGCGAAAAAAACATTTTCCTTGACGGGCATGGTGGTGTTAAAGATTTGAAAAACAAATATTCAGATGCCGATATTTATTTGGAAATAGAGATTAATGAATCAAAATATTCAGTGTCAATATCGGAGCAAATAAAGGCTGAACCACTTTCCGGTGAATTTCCAGAAATTTGGTACATATCAGCGAGCAGATTTGGGCCGAAAAATTCCATTCCAATATATATTGACTCCAACCAAAATAATAAAATTGGCCCTAATGGTGAAAATGTATTGCAATGCATTCGTTACTATGATACAATTGTACCTTATTCAGTCCCGGAATCGCTAAAACATCCTAAAGCTCAGTCTTTTGGGTTGCTTGAAAATGTCAGGAGTTGGTTAGGTGTTATTTCCCCCAATATACAATTCGATTTTGAGGTCATTGACAAAAATGACACATCTTTCTCAACTTTTGACGGTCACAGGGCAACCAATGTGGGTTTTGGATTAAGCTATATTCTGCCAGTTATCACAACACTTCTAGTGTCTACGATCAGTAAAAAAAATCTAGTCATCATTGAAAATCCGGAGGCACATCTACACCCAAAAGGCCAAACTGAACTTGCGAAACTCATATTTTTGTGTGCAAGAAATGGTGTTCAAGTAATTATTGAAACACATGGCGAACACATTTTAGATGGCATTCGGCTCGCAACTAAAGAAGATGGAGGTTTTAGTGAAAATGTTCAAATTCATTGGTTTGAACTTGATGAGAATCGTAATACTGAAGTAACATCACCTGTCATTGATGACAATGGCAAAATCAATGAGTGGCCAAACGGCTTCTTCGATCAGTTTGAAATTAACAACTCCAAGTTATTTTAGATGACTATATTTTATTTAAATAACTGTTATTCCAAATGTGATGAGAGAGAAACACTCTCCAGTGCGTTGAAAGATACGCTTTTGGAATACAAAACACTCAAAACCAAGTATCCGGAAGAAGTTGATGGCATTGTATCTCATGAGATCGCCAACTTATCATTTGGGAAAATTTATCTATCTGAAATTTTCGAAATGCTGGCTGAAAAGGAACAGAGGAATTATGCTTATAGCATATTTAATAAATATCCTATAGAGACATTTTTCAACATTGAGAAAGCTTTGGAGGATACAGCAGAATATAAAATTAAGTTAGATGAGGAATCACATGATGCTTTTTATCTAAAAATAGCTTATGATAATAAATCATTACTCTTTAGTTTAGGTATTAGTCCCGACTTTCGAAAAAACCAGCTACTAATATCTGACTCAAGTGGTACATCATTATCCCTAAATAACCTATTTGGTGAAGAACCTAATACCGATTACATAGAAGGCATTATTTTAAATGAGATAAACTCGAAAAAAGACAATTTAGACCTACTCAAGGCACTTGCCCAAAATCCGATTGTAAGCTCAAAATTTGACAAAGCGTTCAACAAAGCTTCTTCTGCGGTTCAAGTAGAACTAATTAATGGATTTAAAAAAGTTCTTGAACTTCAAGAAAAAGATGAAAACATTCCAGAACAAATTCTGAAGCACAATACTGAAGATGAAAACCTTACCTTATCCTATCTGAAAATAAGAGACCCAGAGGCAATGAGGCTTTATTTTTCAATTGTTGACGGTCAATATTATTTAGCCTCATTAGAAAAGAAGCCAACTAAAAAAGGAAAATCAAATGAGCAAAGCACCCATATAAAAAATGCTCGATCAATGGTAAAGCAGATGAAAAAACTTCAAAATAAATAAATGCAGGTGTTAAGAGGGTTTCAGATTATGTCTCTAAGATCATCCAAAAACACATGTTTTCTATGGTATTGAAGATATTCTGATCGATCTTCAGGGAAAATTCTCATTTTATTTTTTGCATTTGGGTTAATGCCCAATCTTTCCCATGTTATGGCGCTGAGCTGTGTACCGCAAACGAGTTCTCCATCATTTGTAAACGTGATATATCCTTGGTCAAAAAGTCTATCATATGTTGGTGATAATGCTAAGCCATTTAAATAATCCAACGCTTGATCTTCACGATTTTCCTTAATACAGACTGAATATGGTTTAATATGACTTGCTGTAAGTAGTCTTTCATCAGTTATTTTCGAAAACGGACATTGAGGCATATATTCAATCACATCTTTGCGATATCTTTCTTGGCCAATTCGATACGCTTTCTTTAGTGTTTCAGGAATTATTTCTTCTATCTTATTCACCAAAACCCCCAATGTACTCGGATGTACAAAAGAACGATATTGATAATCTAGAAGAACCCTGAAAAAAAACAACGGTTTATTTGTAGCTATGTCGGACTCAACAGGGGTCAGCTTCAATATCGAAAGATAGCTTATCTTAGGTAATATAAGCTCCCTCCATAATCGCCAAATAGCATCATCGGAACGAATATAGCCCCTATTTTGGGATTGAGATTTATTATCGGAAGCATCATAAATACTAAAGAATTCATACTCATTTGGAAGTTCTTGAACCTCCTGGTAACGATTATTATAAAACTGGCTAATGTCGTTATGATAAAGCTGTTCCTGCTGAAAATATTCAGTTTTCGCATCTTCGAGATATTTTAATAAGTTGGACTTACTAAAGAAGCAAGTTCCGTCTTGAACCACTGCATTACTATCCTGAGCTGAAAAAAAAGTCTTACGTTTTTTAGCTACATCATAATGTTCATTGCCCCAATCAAAATACTCAAAAAATAACGACATTGCCTCGCCTTTAGTTCCTACATACGTCCCAACATGTTTTTTTGACTCTCCGTTGCCATTGAATTGAGCCAGTTTGTTTGATCGATGTATGAAACTATCTTCAGCGCGAAAATCCTGGATTGAATCAACAATATTGTATTCTACACTATCAATTCTAATTTTCTGAAAATCTTCCATTTAGATTATTCCGCAAACTTTGTTATATCCATTTGTTTAAGAACAGCTATAAGCATGTCAACGATAATACTGTTACCTGCCTGTCGATAAGCTTGAGTATCACTAACCTCTATGTTAAAGTCATCTCTAAATCCCATAAGACGAAGACACTCTCTAGGAGTTAGTTTTCTTATCCTTCCCATATGGGTAACATAATTATCAACACCTGCACGATGCATTTTATGCATCGATTGTAACAACGGTCTCGCAACTGCAAGGTCTGTCTTTGTACTTGTCTTCCAGTTTTTTGTACCTCCGGCTAATACATAGTCTCTTACCTTATCAGATAGATAGTATTTTTCTTCAACATCATTTACATCAAAAACAAACTCATCAAATGAGGTTGTGTCAAATTCTGGTTCAAATATGAAATCTCCGTGCCAATTGAATTGTTGGTTCGCTTTTTGACAAAGCGCGACATCTCCATTAATTTGGGTATATCGTTTTATTCTATTTTTTGTGCTTGTTACAAACTTAATCCCCTTTTCCTTTAGGTAATATTTTGTGTCCGTGAAATCTTCAAGGAAGTCTTGCATTGTATGTTCTAAAGGAATTTTAGCTGGGAATTCAAATTCTACCGAATGATCCAAAAAACCAACGACTACGATCCGTTCCCGATGTTGGGGAATCCCATAATCTTTACCATTGAGCAATTTAGAATGAATTTTATATCCAAGATCCTTAAAAACATCTTGCACCACTCTCCAGGTATTGCCCCCGTCATGATTAGTAAGACCTTTGACATTTTCATAAATAAATACTTTAGGTTTTGTTTCATTTACAATCCTTGCGAAATCATAAAACAGTGTACCTCTAATATCTTCCAAACCAAGTCTCTTGCCGACCATTGAGAAGGCCTGACACGGACTTCCACCTACTAAGAGATCCACTTTCCCTTTATATTTATTGGCGTTAAATTCGGTAACATCATTATGCCAGTCATTAGCATCAAGTTCATAATTAGCTAAATAACTTTTTTTGACATGCGTATCAATATCGTTTGCGAATGTTATAGAAGTCTTCAAATCTAATCTTTTTAGCGCTTGCTCGATTGCTCCAATACCACTAAATAGTGTTCCTAACCTAATGGTGGAATGAGGGTGAGAAAACACTTTTTGTTGCCAATTCTCATTAACAAAGTCAGTTTCCACTATGTTATCAGAAATCAATATTGGATTTTCTAAACCTATTTCAGATGCAATCATAAGAATATTTTATAAATTCAAATATATAAACAAATGTTCAAAAACCAGAATATTTAGCAATTATATTGCTAAATATTCTGGTTTTTGCTGTCAAAACTATTAAATTTTCATTATTTGATCAAAATCTTTTGTGAAAATCGTAGGCGCTTTTACGTTTGATGCTTGTTTACCATCAGGTCTTCAAATTAATTTTGGATCGTAGTTTGAAGGGTGGCATTAACGGTACTTCAAATTCAGACTTCTTGGTCATTTAAAGTGATTCTAATGACGTAGATGCATTTTAAATACTGTGCAATTCTGTCCTATAGATATGAAGAATAATATATCTCTTTATCGTTGAAATACAAAATACTATGAAATACTACCACATTATATAACAAAATAAGTGCTTTTGGCAGTGGCTCATAATATGCCTGGTAAGTCAAGATCTCTTCCCTCACACTGCCTAACAGGATATTAAACAAAGTCGAAAATTCATCATGTTATCTGATTTTTACGTTCTGAAAAGATTCTTTATTGGGTGCCATCACCATTTGCACCAATTATTTTAATTCCCTTTTGGTTAGCTTAACTTTGATCAATGGTACAAGATTCCCGAGCTTATTTATTGTGGCTACTGAAGCTATTTGCTTTGCTATAAACTAATTGACGATCTAAAGAGAATAGCAAAATTGATGAAAATGCTATAAAATTTCCATTAAAACATCCTGACTTTAAGTTATCAATTTTTGTTTACGTTTATGCAAAGCACTATTCTTGGTAAACGTTAATTTTTGCATTAGAATACCAAACTATGTCATTACGTTCAATAGTTAATAAAATGACCAATTCCTCCATTGTAGGAATCAAAAATGATTCAATAAATTGTTTTATCTCTGGTGAAAGTGTTTCATGCATTAAATGGAACTCTGTTTCTCTATTATGAACCATAGAGTTCCTAAACATATACACGACTGTTGTGTAAAATCCGACTATTGAATTAACATTAATGGCAGCTAAAACATAAGAACGTACATCTTTTTTATTAATTCTCAACAAAGAAAACATGTCATCTAGAACAGCATCAGTCATAGCACCTCTGACAGCAGTCAGTTTAGCCAATAGAAATTGTTTAAACGTGGTTGCAGTCAGCAGGCTTGATCTGTTATTTTTTTGAAAGTCGATGTCCCATCATAAAAACCAGGCAAATCATGTGGCGCATGTGCAAGTCAGCCTCCAATTATAGGAGAAAGGTATGTTTGATGTGAACATCCAGACTATCCGAAATCGGCAATCATTGTTAGTCACTACTATGGACTAACCAAATGTGGAGTCTTTGATAAGGTCATAAAGTGGTTTATATTTCGTAAAGTCAGCGATACAGGATAGAACAATATTTTCTGAGCGTAGCGCCGTTGCACCAAGTTGGTAATCCCTCCCGATAATAAAATAATAATTCCTGAAGTCATCTCTTTTGATAAAACTGGCAAGTTCATCATGATCGGTAAAGCTTTCGCAAGGTCGCTTTTCTCCTGCAACTTCAATCCAGTACTCTTTTCCTAAGCTTTTGAGATGTCTAAAGAAATACCTTTGAGTTTCTTCATTCTCCATTTTTTCAAGAAAACTTGATCGATCAATTTGACCTGCACCAAGTTTTCCTGGCATTAGCCAAAAGCCAACCGAATCATAATGTACAATCACCTGCATCCTCATGAAATTAAGCGGCGTACTGTCATTACCATGATATTGTTTTAACGCTGCCTTGTTTCGCCCATACCCAACCCATAGTGATCTAACGTTTAGATCATCATGCCCGGAAGCGTATATGTGCGAAACGATGTGATCGATATCATAATGATGATAAATCTTCCAACCTGGTGGTATCTTGGAGGAGATTAGCGCGTCAAGAAGATACAATCGCTTGCGAACTTCCTTTCGCTCCTCGAGCACATCCGGGCTATCCATATGAGTTATTCCGGGCCGAAAGGCCATATGGTGCTTTTTCGAAAAAAATTGTTCGGTAAAGTCAACATTATCGATATTGAATTTTTCCTGTAATTTATCGGTCAAATCATCAGTGAATTTGACAGTATCCTTTTGCAGTTCCGCATAAGTATTAAAATTTCTTTCGTAAATATCAATGAATCTTTGATCTATCTGTTGACTGGCGAGTTTCCATCTTAAAAACTTTTCATATAGCTCCGTGCAAGTTTGCTGGCAGGTAATTCTTGTGAAAAGTTCCTCATTTTTACTCCAACCACCATTTGTAAAATTTCCGGAACCTACGTAGGCTATCCATTCTTTCCTGATTTTAAACAGATATAATTTGGGATGGAAGAAATTCCTAACATATACAGCTGCATCCAATTTTTTTTCATCAGAAAGTGACTTTATTTTTTTGAATACGTTTGGGTGGGTTGGCATATGCACACCAAGAACTATGTGGATTAGAGCAGCATTTTCAAGCTTTCTGATTGCGAAGTCAAACATATTCTCGCTGATCATGCCAATGGCCATATACGCTTCATCTATACTATCTGATATGCTATTAAACTCCAACGAAAATTTGGAATCCATGAAAGATACGTGGCCAGGTGTTATCATTTAGAAGGATAAGCTATTTGAGAAAAACAGTGATTATAATTTATTTATAATTTGCAGTGTATATTGAGTCTTTGTTAGTTTATTTGAAGTATCAAGTGACAAAAAATTGCCTTTTAGGCTTGAGGTTATTTCAAAAAAGGCTACTTTTTAAGTTTTGTACTATTTCATTCCAATAGCGTATCGCGAATTATTTAACTCAGTTCTCAGTTTTTTAATTATCAAATCACAGTCCGGTTAAATAAATTTTCATACGAAATTTAAATTTTATTTATTTGATCTTTTAATAGATATTTGTTCAAGTGCCTTATTAATTGATGAAATGAAATCTGCAACTTTCACATAACTTTTATCTTTAGTTTGGTTATTCTCCAGTACGACAAAGATAGTGATCAGCTGCTTATTCTTTTTGACAATTATCGGCTGAAGAAAAAAATCCCTGACTGTAAAAGTTGCATGTTTAGTCTTGATGAGTTTTCCAAGCAAAAAATGGTGTTCATTGGTAAATTGGTCAACAATGGCTTCCCTAAAGTTTGAGTGCACATAGTTGTACTCATCATTTTCTTCGTCTTCTTGATCTTCTAAAATGTATGGAAAATCGAAAACTGTCAATTCTGCAATGAGCTTGGTCGTTTGTTGAATCCATTTCTCATCGTGTTCTTCGACTGTAAGTTCCTGCTCGCCTAGCAGACGTTTTATCTTGTTAAACTCGTCTTTTACCACTTCATTAAACTCCCTGTCCCTTAAATTAAACATCATTGAATTAAGTAAATAGCCAAATCCACTGCTTTCAAAAGGATAAGCTAATATTTCGGCAAGTGACATTTTTAAATTTACATGATTTGAAAAACGTTCTGAAGTCATAGCATCCTGATGATAGGTAAAACTGATATCATCGCCATGATAATTATTCGTCAGTATAACAACGCAACATAACACGTTAAAAATTTCGATGTATGCAAAAATCTGTTTGGTTTCCTTATCGTTTTGAAGGTGTATCAAGTGCGACACCTCGCTAGAAGCATGATCTCTAATTTCATTTTTCTGATTACAGAAGATAACATTTCCTAAACCGTTGTCAGCATGGCGAACCCGGCTGCAGAGTGCTTCTACAGGCTGATAATCCAGTTGAGAATGCACATAGAATTCACAAGCGATCTTATTCATCAAAAGAATCAATTCAGGACTTAGGTCAATTGTGAACGGTGTACGAAGAAACGGAGTTGTATTTTGAGGCATGGAAATGCTATACTCAGCGAGTGCCTGTCCTTCAGATTTTAGTCTTCCCACCTCTTTTTGGAACATCTTTATCGTATTCTCTACATCACCACTTATCCTAATTACCTTTTTGGTATCGACAAATTCTTCAGTTTTGATGGGCTTAACAGGTTTCGATTGCCCGTCCTTGGTCAGATATTGCCTTCCATTGATATCTTCTGAAACCATCTGTCTTGAATTGTTCCAGCAAAGTAAATTGATGATTGGTTCCAGTGTTTTTTTAATGACTGGATCTATTTTTCTGCCAAAGAAATTTGAATTGCAATCATGACAAATCAGATCCTTGGAGTGTAACTTCCCATTGACAGATTGTGGTATAATATGCTCATCGCTACCGTCTAATGGTGATTTGCAGAAAATACAGAAATCTCTTTTCATAGTTTGTTATTGGTTTAATGTTTCAAAATTTTCAGTAAAGAAGTGGTTCGGCGCATGCTCCAAAAAATATAAAACATTTGTTTGACCTTTTCGATCACTATGTTAATTTGATATTTTGGGTTTTGAAAAAAACATTTTTGAATGTATAAAGTTATGAACCCGGCACAATCATTTAGAGCCTGAGAAAACACATTCTATTTTTCCAATATATTTAAAATATCATTCTTAAACTTGCTGAATGGACGCTTATGATAATCATCGATTTCGTGCTCCACTCCAAAGATTAACCGCTTGGCTTCACTTCTAGATAATGGAAGGCCTGGAAATGTCGAATCGAGCAATTTTTTGATGTAGTTTTCAGAATATTTATATCGTAATTCAAGCAGATCACGAAGTTCAAGTGGTGAATGCACATCATAAACCTCCTGAATATTAAGATCTCTGAAATTCTGTGCCATTTTACTGGTTGCCCCATCAATTGTTACATTGACAATCTTCAAATCCTTATGACGATAGTTGAAGTTAAAGGATTCATTGTGCAGGGTCTCATAAGGATGAAAGTGAGTTTTCAGTTGAAAGTTCTTGTTACTTTTGATTTGATTACAGATACTACAGCTGGGGATGAGGTTGAAATATGAAAGCGCCAGTAACGGATAACGGTTTTTGGAGAACCAGTGATCAAATTGCGCCCTCGCAATTGGTACGATGATAGGCTCAGCTATACTCTTGTAACGTCTATCTGCTTTTAGAGCCGTAACCGTATTGGTATATAATCGATTGCAATACGTGCAGGTGTTTCGTGAGAGTTTAGATGCAAGGAAAAAGGATATTTTTTTGTTTTCAGAGACAATCTTCTTATAATTGAGAACTTCGGAAATATCCTTTATAGTGTCATAGTGTTTATTTTTAAGCAAAAAGTCTTTGTCAACGCTACTTTTTTTCTTTTGAGCTTTTATGTAGAATTGCTTTTCAAATGTTCTATCGTCATAACCTGGGATCAATTTTCCCATCATTTTGGTGTTTATTGCCATCATATCTGCCGGTTTGGCACGAAGAATTTCATCAATGTTGGCCTGCGTGAAAAGATTACGCAAAGGATTTGTTGAATGAAACTTTTTCAACAAACCGTTTATTTCATTGACAATTAGCTTGACATAGTCATCAATAACCTCAGCTTTAGGTTGTGGCAATTCGAGCATTCTTTTTTAGTTTAGATTTTTCTTTTTGCAAAGATGCAATCTTTGCATTGAGTTCGTTTAGGCGGTACTCTTTATCAACTTCTCCCAACATCTCTTGGAGCTTTGATTTTAATAAAGGCTCATCTATAGCATCAATAAGAGCCCTGTGATAGTCAATACTTTGATTAAATGGTTGTTTTAATTCACTCAATTGTTCTTGCTTTGCTGCCTTTAGTGCTTTTTCGTGCTTATTTAATTTTTTCCCAAAAAGTATTATTTCTTTCTGAAGACGATGATAATTAATAAAATCGATTGTCTGATTAATTTTTTGTTGCGCGTATTCTCCCATGGAACCCTTATTCAAAAAGAAACTCAGCTGCAGTAGATCATGGATATTCGCACCGAAGGTTTTAAATTTATGGGTACCAGATGCCGGACTTGCATTGCTTTCTAAAAATAGGATGTTGCTAGAGGGAATATCAGATATTATAAATGGAGAGTGGGTTAAAAAGAGGAAATTGATTGCTCTGATTTGGCTTTTTTGACCCAAATGTAAACTCTTAAATGAATTCAGTAGGTTAGAGATAAATCTGCGCTGGTATTCAGGATGGAAGTAGAGTTCAATCTCATCATAAATGATATTGATATACCTATATTTAACCCGATCGAACTGACTCTCAGACACGGAATTTATGTTATTGATGTGATAGATCATTGATTGCGATGCATGAATAAGCTGTTGCTCTCCTGAGCTAAGTCTGCTAAATCTGCTTTCTTTTCCACCATCACTGTCCGTCAAAAAAATTTCAATATCAAAAAATGCCGGAGGCAGAAATTCAATCATCTTTACCGGCTCATCATTGCCGGTCCACTTGACGAGCTCTTCTAAGGTAAAATCATAATGTTCCAAATCGTTTCTGACCCTGAATTTGTTTTCTTCGGTATCGGCAAGACTTCGATCAAAAAAATTAACTACCTGTTTTAACTTAAAAGCTACATGGCTCCCTTCATTCAATAGGTCTTCAGTAACGTCCTTGAAACCGAGCTCATTTCCAAAATTATCCAGTTTTCCTACCCGTTTATACTCATCATATTGCTGCTCAATTCTTTTAACTTTTTTGACTACATAACGATCCATTTCTGTTTGAAATGGATGACTATTTTCATTCAAAATAATTAAGTTATGTAAACTCATTTTGGCGAAAACATTGTTGGTAATAATATCCAAATCAGGCGTAGCAGTTGTCTTTTTAGCGCTCCGGGTTACCGCCTCACGTCCCAGTTTGTCTTTATTCAAAGTGAAACGGATTTTGGATACATACTGTTTATCGGTTAAAAAAACGTTGTCCTCTTTAGAAACAAACTGCTGAACCATCAGATTGCAAAGCAAGCGATACTTTGCCCTGCTAATTTCGTCATTGATTTTGAAATCGCCATCTGTTCTCATGGGATTGATGACTAAGGGTGTTTTATAGCCATCATTTTTATGGAACAGCGCATTTATCCAGTCACCCATAATTTGGGAGTTGAGTGAGTAGTGTGAGTAGTTAATTGAAATAGTGTAAAAGAATGCTTCAGCCAGCTTCTGCCTGTAGTCTAAATTAGATAAAATTGCCGGGTTCAGATCCTGGTCTGTTTTTTTGAGATTAGATTGAATTAATGAGAGGTGCACCTGGGCTTTATTAATGACCAGCATAAAGATTTGATTGTTGATTTGATATATAATCTCTACGCAAAGGCCACTTTGCATTGCCAGCAATTCTTTTTTTTCGTCCTCAAGCTCAATCAGCTTTCGTCCAAAATAAAGTGCATCATTTTCGCCTTTTTCCAAGATTTCAGATTGATGCCTATTTGCTTTTTTAAGTGCTAGGATCTTCTTTCCGTACCCTTTTATTCGCATAGCTTTTTTAAGCTGCAAATCATAGCCCTCAGCTTGGCTCAACTTTTGGTTCTCTCTAATCCTTGATGTCAGCTTGATTTTCATGTCGTCAGTCTCCTGCTCGATCTTCGGCAGAGTTGTCAGGATTTCGAGATTAGAAGAGAATATATATACCGCAGCAAAAAGCAGTTCAATAAGTGTACTTTTACCAGACCCATTCTTACCCACCACTGCGGAAACATTGATACGCAACGGTTTCCCATCCGCGGTATAGGTATGGTATAGGTTATCAAGCGCATCATCCTTCACATCTACCCTGATTATTGATTTTGATTTATCTTCACCTGGTGTTTTTTGATAAGTGAATCGATACTGATTATAAAATTGGTAAATTGTGTCTGTTTTTAGGTTCTTTCGATATCTCTCATCGCATTCGCCGAGGGGTATAATTGCTAAAAATTTAAAATTGTTATCTATTTCTGGTTGTAAAGTATCTGACATCTAATAGTTATTTAAAAGTGATATATCCTCAATTACCGCTGTTATTATTACCTGATGGTGAGCAGCAATCAAATGACGTCAATTATATAAAATCTAAATGGGACTGGATAAATTCATCCGGTATTAAAAATATCTATTTAACGAATTATTGAAATTATAATTTATTTTATTACTTAACAAAGCTGCTTGTATGACCTCAGATTTTATGTGATAAGCTTTATCTATTTAGAAAATATTCTCTTGTTATACTGTGGGAAGATTTTTCTTTCCTTTGAAACTAACAAGTTTTCTAGAGTTATATAAGACTGCCTTTTTATTTATGTATTTTTCTTCCCGCTTGATGAGCAGAGCGAGATCACTTAAACTTGTTTTACTAAATTGGATAAACTGCCCATCATGATTATCCGTTTTGAGGTAACGGTCGATATTCTTATAAACAGCATTGCCTGTATTCAATTTATCAACTGTGGAGTATTTGGTAATTGACTGGTCGAAAGCGGTATGAATGTGCTCCACCACCTTGTTTATTCCTTCATTTAACGGAATAAGATTTGAGGATGATTTGTAATCAACCTCAGTGGAATGAGCTTCTTTCAATATTCCATTAATGATGTTGCGGTTTACCTGCATAATTGAGAGTGAGTTAGATTAAGGCAATTTATAAATTATTTCAATTTTAAAAGCGAGATTTTTGATTTTTAAAATTTGTGGATTAACGCTTATACAAGAATATCAGGTTGATGCATATATATAATGAAAGCCGAAATTTCTCCTCAAATTGTGGTTTAATATTAGTTATTTTGACCAAGGCGTCGCTGCATCTCAACGATATTAACTCGCGCTACGAAAGAAGTAGATCTGCAATGGCAAGATTTTTTTCAAAACAAATTCTAACTGCATCGAAAAAAAAATGTAATAAGCAAGGCAAAATGTGTACGAATCTATTCAAAGTATGAAGTAATGATTGCCAGTTTGAGTTATCATTTTTATTTTAGACGTTCAATATACTTTCGATATAATTATGTCAACGCACTCAAATCTAAGCATGTCGCTGCTGGTAAAATATTCCAGGGTATTTAATGACGGGGATGAACGCTCTCCGAGGGAAATCCTTGCCCCCTACGGAAAAACGCTTACATTAAAAATGATCGGGGTACTCAATTCCATGTTGCAACGCCGCATCAACGAGTTGTCAGAGCAAGTGGTCTCCTGGTTTGGCCCGGAAGGAATGCTAGGTACTGAAATGATGCATAAAATTATCGCTGGTTACAGGGCAGAAATTAATATGGGCATGAAATTACGGTTGATCAGCTCATATACCAATCTTCGTATGAACATAACTGCGATGGAACTTGATGAAGTTGCTGACGATAGTGCAATTGACATTGATGAATCCCATTTGAATTTCTTCATAGCTTATCTGAAATTGAACGAAGAATTTCTGTACAAGCAGGAAGGAATTGCCAGTACAATTCCGGCGGAGTTCACAGGACTTCAGCGAGCATCCTGGATGTCGACAGCGACACTTCTGAGTTATCATGATTTCAGTCAGATCGATCAGGTTGTTGGAGCAGTTCAGATGATCAAGGCTATGTACTGCATGGAATTTATTGAAAAATACAATCAGCAACTCCATCAATTGTATCTTGAATCTAAGGGCGTACAAGATTTTAAGGAATATGCAAAAAAAATGTTTCCCCTTAGCATATTATGCTTCACGCCAGCGGTTAGCATTAATGGGCAGGACGAGGAAAACCAAAAATTCCTGGAACTGTTCAATCTACAGGCAACGATACCGGAAAGCGAGGAAAATGCTGTAAAGTTCGATTTTCTTGCTGTGCGTAACAGGCCTCTTTACTCAGTTGGAAACAACGAGTATGTGATGCTCAACAGGGCAATGATTATCGGAAAGATGTATAGCTCGGTTTATTGGGATTGCAAGTCTATTTTGGCTACCCATCCTGAAATTGGCATTTCGGCTGATAAATTCAGAACGGACTTTACAACCGATTTCTCTGAAGGGTACCTGGTATACAAAATGTTCGACAAGGCCTATTCAAAAAGAAGTTGTATAAATCTTTCTGGTGAACAGATGAAGGCGCAAATGGGAAATACGGAACCTGATTATTATGTCCGTAATGGCAACAAGGTATTTCTGATAGAGGTGAAAGATAGCTTTATCACAGGTAAGGCGAAGCAATCCTTTAGTGTAAAAGACATTCAGGAAGATCTGAAGAAAAAATATTATAAATCCGGCAACTCAGAAAAAGCAGTTAAGCAGCTGGTCACAAGAATCAGGTTTAGTCTGACCAAGGCCTATCCATTTGATCAGCATTACAAGCCACAATCATTGCGATTTTATCCTATACTAATTGTTTATGACATCAACCTTACTGTACCTGGAATCGAAAGCGTTTTAAATGACTGGTTCAATACGGAGCGGGAAAGCCTTATTCAGGAAATGGCCGATGCCGGTATAAAGGGTTTCACCATCAATGATGTGGTGATATTGCATATTGATGGATTGATTTTGGCAACTGAATACATTGAAGCAGGAAAACTAAAGTTGGAATCACTTATCGACGAGCATTTGCAGAGAAAGCGTAGGTTATTAAAGATAACCGATGGCAGCACTATAGAAGATATTAAGGCAGACGTTCTGAACAGCTATTTTTCTTTCAACGAAATTGTGATGAACACTGTTAATTCGATTCCACCAAAAAACAGGATTATGCCCTCAGAATTTAGCGTTTTTAAAGGTGAGTAAAAATTTGAAAAAGTGGAGATTGGCGGAGCAATTAATGATCTTGATCAGTGTAACCGGAAGTCAGCAATTGCGGGAGTTAAATAACCTGAGCGCAGGGCAGGCACAGCTTCCAGGATTTTTACGGAAAAAGCGATAATGCAGTTAGAGATTTAAGCTTGGAGCTGGGAAATCTAACCCATTTTTATAGCCCTGACGGCGTACTCTGACATATGGAGTGAATAAGGTAAGTTCAAAGATTAAAACACGAAATAATATTATACTTGTTTAGAATAGCATCTGTAGATGTTGAATTGCCGGGTAACCGAGGCCTATCAGTCAATGATAACTGATTAATAAATTTTGGATTATCGGAAAATGAGGGTTGGCAGGTATCCCTGTCAATTTAGGAAAGTGATTCCAATGAAGGCATTTTGCTTTTCCCTGCTGCAGATTAGGGCACCTCCCCGCTTAGTGGCTGATGGGGCTCGAAATTTTGTATATTTTTTGCCGTTTCGCTCGCTGTGAGGCTGATTTTTCAGGTTTAAATTATTAAGCGGAATAAATTAATAATGAGTATTTTTTTGCATTATTAAACTCATTTCTTACATTTGAGTGTAACATTTGAGCCCAAAAAACGGTCATTTTGACAGTTGGTGAGTCGAAATTGTATTTTACAAGTATTTGATAGTCAGAAAGTTATTTAAATAAAACTTATTCTGGTTTCGTCGGGACCACTCCTTTTGCCAGTAGCTACGTGTAGCTACTGGCTTTTTTGTTCAATGGGGCCAACAAAGGGGCAATAAACTTTACATTTCATAACAACGTCGCAGAAGCGTCGCTCAGCTCACTCACATACTCACATAGAACGCGTTCCGGAAAAAGTGGAATAATATCTAATATGGTTTTTTGATCAGTTTGTTGCCGCTGTTTAATGTACGGTGTACAGCCTCTTTTTTGTTTGTTTTAAGAATTTATATAATTTTTGGGAGCCACTCGCATAACTTGTTTGAAAGCTTCCCGGAAATTCTTCGGATCCTTAAATCCACATTTTGTACTTACTGTTGATATATTTTTCTCGCCTTCATTAAACATCTGAACGGACTTATATATTCTATAGGCGTTCATAAATTCAATAATTGATTTGCCCGTCATTGCCTTTAGTTTTTTATAAAATGAAGAATGGCTCATCCCCAGTTCTTTTGAAAAAGCTAATACATTGAACGCTGTGTTGGTTAAATTCTGTTCAATGATCTTATTGCATTTCATCATAAAATCTTTCTCCATCTTAGAATAATTGGTTTTTTTACCTACCAGTATCTGGGAAATATCAACAGAATTTGATTTACTAAGAATCTGACTTACCCGTTGTTTCAGGTATTTGACAGATACTGGTTTAGTTAAATAGGCATCTGCGCCAAAGCCATAAGCGGCGATCATATCTTCCTCACCTGATTTTGCTGTAAGTATAATCACCGGAATTGCAGCATAAAGTTTGTTGGTTTTTAGGGCGGAAATGAAGTCCATTCCGTTCATTTTAGGCATCATCATGTCGCAGATTATAATATCAGGTGTAAATTCTTCAACTTTTTCCAAGCCTTCAGCACCATTATTGGCTTTTATAATTTTATACTCGTCTTTTAATAACTGCTCTATCAGCGACAATATATCTGGCTCGTCGTCGATCAGCAATACGGTGTGAAGGGCACTCGGATTGGTAGGGTATTCCAGTGTGCTGTTTTGCGCTCCATTGTTCAGAACGTGTAATTGCTCACTTTGGCTCGGCGCAGGGTTGTTGCTGAGCTCCAGGTGTTTTGGAATTGAAAATGTAAATTTTGCACCTTCATTTAACCTACTGGTAACGGATATTTTCCCCTGGTGCAATTCAACCAGGTGTTTCACAAAAGCAAGTCCTATACCGTCACCAGAGATGACGTTGCGATCGACCTGAAAAAACCGGTCAAAAATTTTCTCGTGGTATTCTTCTTTTACGCCTATTCCATTGTCTTCCACTGAAAACACAACAGTGTCGTTTTCCTCGTTAATAGAGAACGTAATCCGTCCCTGTTCGTGTGAATATTTAAAAGCATTACTGATTAGGTTGGCCAGTATTGTTTCTAATTTCTCGGCATCAAAACTTAATTGGATATTTAACGAGGAAGGCATAAATAGCAATACAATCTTTTTCTGATGGCAAAGTGTCTCATATCCAGGTATGAGTTCCTTGCAAAATGCCACTACATTGCTGGTTTGTGCTTCTAAATCAAGTTTACCTACTTCTAACTTTCTGAAGTCAATTATTCTGGTGATAAGTTTATTTAAACGCAGGGCATTTTTGAACATTGCAATGAGATGTGCCCTTGGTACCTGTATTAATTTACCTTTATTTTTTAATAAGTCTTCCAGTGGCGCGGTCAGCATAAAAATGGGCGTTCTCAGTTCATGAGAAATGTTAGTAAAGAAGGTAAGCTTCGCCTCATTTATACTTTTTTCCGTACTTTTTTCAAGCTCTTTAAGCTGAACCAGGTGCTTTATATTTAACTGATACCGATAAAAATATAACAAGGTGGTGATGACGCCAATTGAAAGTATCACAAAAATTGTTGTGGCCCAGTTTGTCCTCCACCATGGAGGTAAAATCGTAATCTTTAATTCTGAGTAATTTTTATTCCACTCGCCAACCAGGTTCGTGGATTTTACTTTGAAATAATAGGTTCCCGGAGGAACGTTCGTATAGGTTACCTGCCGCTCTGATCCTCCAGCTGTCCAGGTGTTTTCGAAATTTTCCAGGTAAAACGAGTATTTTATCTTATCCGGAGAAATAAGCTCAGGAACGGTAAAGCTTATAGAAAAAAAATTATGATCATAGGGGAGCTGAATCACTTGTGCAGGAGAGTTCAGCGATTTCAAACGATCGTTATTTTGATTTAAAAGTTTAAAACCGGTAAAAATTACTGACTTGAATTTGGGATCAAAGTTTATGTTAGTAGGCTTAAAGCTAACTAATCCCTTAGCCGTACCAAAGTACATTACACCATTGTTTTGATAACATGCATTATAGTTAAACTGTGATGATGCAATCTGATCTTTTTCACCGAAACGCAGAAACGTATGCTTTGATGTATTAAACAGGAAAAGACCATTGTACGAACTGATCCACAAGTTGTTGTTGTGGTCTTCGGTAATCCCCAAAACGTTTGGATTTTCAAAGCCTTGTTCGGGGCCATACAACACAAATTTTCCGCTGGAAGGTGTAAATTGATATAGCCCCACATGTTCAGCACCAAACCAAATATTTTGCTTGCTGTCTACAAAAACGTAATGCAGGTTGTTATTTGCGAACGCCTTGTTCTCTTCGCTTAGGTATCGCTTAACAATATTTCCTCCATAGTCTAACTGGTACAGGCCGTTACCATTTGTGCTAAGCCAAACGGCCTCTTTTGCGAAAGATATTTCAGTTATCTTTAAAATTTCTGGTTTAATCAGTACAAACTTTCTGTTTCGTTTATTAAATGTGAATAGTCCGTCTTCAGATCCAATCCATAAATTACCTTTGCGATCATCTTTTACTACCCAGATGGAATTTTTTTCCCGTACATCAGGTATTTGGGGTAGTTCATAATTGGTAAATGAATGTGTTGAATTCGAAAAATAACTTAAGCCCTTGCCATAAACGCCGAGCCAGACGTCGTTACCATCTCCAGAGATAGACACGACGTTGTTTCCAGAAATATTGCTGTTGGCTGAAGTATAATTACTGGATTTCTGGGTTTTTCTATTGAAAATATTAATGCCTCCTCCATCGGTTCCGGTATATAACAGCAATGCTGGAGATTCATAGATCGAAGTGACGAAATTATGTTTAAGATAGCTGTTCTGAGTAGAAAATGAAGTAAACCAGTTATTTCGTTCACTAAATACATTTATTCCCCCACGAAATGTCCCTATCCACAAATTATTGCCCTTATCTACAAAAAGGGAATAAATAGCGTCGCTTGAAATATTACTGTTTTTCGGAATGAAGTGTTCAGTTTTATCAGGCCCCGAAAAAATAAGGCCTTGCCCGTCTGTACCAAATATCATGCTTCGGTTAAAATCAATAGCGCATTTAATTCCACTTGGAATTTTGTCGTTGAGCATAACAATTCCGTTGGGTTTTTCCTGAAATACCATTGAGCTCTTGCCTATTCCCGATCCGACAAATATTTTGCCTTGCTTTTTACTATAGTAAATATGATGAACCGGATGGGGTAACGAATAGATCAGCTTATTCCGCAGCACCTCCTTAAAAGGATTTAGTATAAAAAGACCCTGGGTGGAGTGTGCTAAAAAATTTCCTTCTTTATAAGGTGCGATCATATGCCACTGGGCATCCCTGAGACCGAAAGAAAGCGGTTTAAACGACCGATCTTTCTCCAGTACTAACAAGCCTTCCTTATCAGCAAGTACAATGATTTTCTTACCCACCTGGATAATGTTTCTTACCGTTCCGTCTATACTTTTTTTCTGTTTATTGCTCCTGCTGGACAGGCCTTTATAGAATTTTTTCTCATTGAAAGAAAAGAAATTTAAGCCAGACGTAGTGCCCACCCACAATCCTTCATCGGTGGGCAATATTGCAGTAATTGAGTTACTGTTAATTGAATTAATGTTTTTTTGATACCTGTATATTGTGAAGTTAATACCATCGTACCTGCACAGGCCATCATAAGTACCGAACCACATAAAGCCGAACTTATCCTGCGCAATACATTTTACTGTATTATTAGAAAGGCCATTGGATATATCAATAACCTTAAAATTATGTCCTTGGGATGTTTTGGGGTAAAAGATTAATAGGATGACTGATAGAGAAATAAGTAAGTTCATATCATTCGGTCATTAAGAGGTCAGCAATCAGTTATTCATTTGCAAATATTTTTTTAACATAAATGGTTAACCCTTAAGATATTCAATTTTATTGATTCTATGGAATATTTCTGAAATTAAGTGTCTAAATAAGAGAAAAATTGTTCTTTTTACCAATTTGCTTTCATCTAGAACGTAGTTTGTGGAGATGTTTATTGTTTGTCTAATCACTTTTCCCTGATGAAATATAAACTAGATAACGAGGCTGTTTCAAAAGAATAAACCGTCACCCTCACTCGTTTCAGGGTCTTATATCGTTACAGTGGCAGAAAAGTTTTTTGCTGATAAACTGCTTGTTTATGGTGCGAACTTAAGCAGCTATTTCGCCAAGAAATAAGTAAGTCTCATGTATCTTCCATGCCGACTATAAGTCATTCGGTGAGCTTCTTGCAGAAGAATTTTCTTTTGTTCAGAAGCGTTAAAAATATGGCCAGGAGTATCGCCACTTGCCAAAAATAAAGATCACACTTTACAAAAAAAGCGGGAAAATATTAAAAACACCCTTTTTTTTATGAATAATGCCCTCTGTGGAACGTGTATTAATGGTGATTTTTGATCAACAATTTCTAAACCAAATATAACCAAATGAAAAGAAAACTACTGATTCTATTCCTCCTGTTGTTTAGCGTTTTTTGCGAAGCACAGGAAAGGCGTATTACCGGAGTTGTTAAATCAACAGACGGAGTCACATTAATAGGCGCAAGCGTGCTTGTAGAAGGAACTAAAGTGGGGGCGATAACAGACCTAAACGGCAATTTCAGTATCCTTGTTCCCGAAAAGGCCGAAAAATTAGTAATATCCTATATTGGATTTTTGCCAAAAGTTCAGCCTTTACTTAAAACCACATACTTTGAAATTACCCTGGTTCCCGACTCAAAAACTCTTGATCAGGTGGTTGTAGTAGGATATGGTACTCAGAAGCGGACTAATTTAACCGGCGCTGTCGGGGTTATTGATGCCTCCGCTTTAGAGAATAAGCCCATAACCAGTTCTTCCCAGGCTTTGGCAGGTAAAATTGCCGGGGTACATATTGCTCAGGGATCTGGTATTGCGGGTGACGACGGTGCACAAATTACCATCCGGGGGTTGGGGACACTGAACAATACATCGCCGCTCATTCTAATCGATGGAGTTATCTCTAACAGTATGGATGTACTGAATCCTTCTGATATCGCTTCCATTTCTGTACTAAAAGATGCTGCGTCAGCCTCTATTTACGGCTCTCAGGCCGGAAATGGGGTTATACTGATTACGACGAAAAAGGGCACGAAAGAGGGTAAATCAGTATTCAATTATGAGGGAAGCTGGTCTACTTCGCAGATCACTAAAAATAGTAAACCCAAAATGATTACCGACCCTATTGTTTTTATGACTTTGATGAACGAAGCGAGGGTAAATTCGGGCGGTCTTCCTGCTTTTTCTGAGGAGGTCATCGAGCAATACCGGACCCCATCTTACCGAGCGGCGGCCTCAACCGATTGGTTTGATGAAATCGTAAAAAAAGGCGTCATTCAGCAACACGACATCAGTGCACGGGGAGGTACTCAGAAAACCCAGTATTTTATGTCTTTGGGCTATATGGATCAAAAAGCGATCATTCTGGATGGGCAATACAAAAGGCTAACAACCAGGATTAATATAGAGTCGCAAATTGCAAGCAAGCTAAAAGTAGGGGTGAATTTCGGATACACTTATGGAAATCAGCGCACACCAAATGGTTCGATAACTGATTTTTCTTTGCTCAGCATCATGCGGGGAACACCACTAAATCCTCCTCATACTGACGACGGTTATCTTGCACTCCCCGATAATACCACTTTGCCATTTACTGGCCAGATACAAAGCGGCAACCCGCTTGCTGAATACGAGTCAAATGATATTCGCGAGTACCGAAATAATATTAACGGAAATATGTTTTTTGAATTTGAACCAATAAAGAATTTAAAGTTGTTCGGTAATTTTACAGCCAATACAAATTTAGATTCTTATAACGGTTGGTTTGGAAGGCCTGTAGCAAGAAACTGGAGATATAAGGAGATTATAGCAGCCCCAAAGTCTAATGAATCATTGGGTTCATTAACCGGATTTTATGGTTATGGAAGGCTGCAGCAGCAATCTACCAGATCTTACCGTATAAATCCATATTTTCGGGCGGCTTATAAGTTCAGCCTCTCAAAACACAACTTCAGCATCTTAGGCGGGATAAGTAAAGAGAGTAATAACTTCGATTGGATAAGCACCGAGCGTGGAAGATTTGAATCCAATTATGTCCGCGTATTTTCTGCGGGAGATCCCAGTACTATACAAAATTCAAGTCGGCTAACCAAAAATGCGATTGTTTCTCAATTTGGTCGTTTAAACTATGATTTCGATAACAAGTATTTGTTCGAAGCCAATATTCGCAGAGACGGTTCATCACGGTTTGGTCCTAATTACAGGTATGGTGTGTTTCCGTCATTCTCAGCAGGATGGGTAATTACTAGTGAGCCCTTCATGAAGAAAATTCCTGCAATAAATTTTTTGAAGATCAGAGCCTCGTGGGGGCAGTTGGGTAACCAGGCATTATCCGATGATTTTCCTTACGTAGCCAAAATATCTTATAAGGATGCTAACTATGTTTGGGGAAATACAGTGTTTACCGGTGCCCGTGCAGATAGTTACGGAAACCCTGATTTACACTGGGAAACGACTACAATGAGCGACATTGGTTTGAACCTGCATTTATTCAACTCTTCAGTTCAGTTTGAGTTTGATTATTTTGATAAAAAATCTACGGGCATACTATACAACACGCCTTTACCGCTGGAAACGGGATTTTCATCAGTATTTACTAATCTGGCAAGTGTAAGAAATAAAGGTATTGAAGGTGCTGTAAGTTTCTCCAAGAAATTCAATAAGCTTACAGTCGATGTTGGAATTAATGCCTCTAGAATTACCAATAAAATTCTTTCCATCAATCCTGATGTTACTGGTGAGACAGACAGGTACATAAAAGGAGAAAAAATATTAACAAGAAATTCGCCCATTGACGCTTATTACCTGGTGAAATGGACAGGACGTATATTTCAAAGCAAAGAAGAAGTTGACCAGTTGCCTCATCAATTTGGTGCTGCCCCGGGCGATTTAATATTTGAAGATTTCAGTGGTCCAGACGGAAAACCCGATGGGGTTATAGATGCCTATGACCGCCAGATTTTAGGAACCCAATATCCGAGTTGGACATACGGTGGGAATATAAACTTAAGATACGGAAGTTTTGGCCTATCGGCAGATTTTCAAGGAATCGCAGATGCTTACTCTTATGGTAGCCACGAGTATTTTTATCCTACTTTTCAAGGGTCAAATATTGCTGAGCATTGGCTAAATCGCTGGACTCCTGATCGTCCAAGCTTAACTACCCCTCGTGTATGGGTCGACAATGGTCCCAACACGGACAACTTCAACACCTATTTCCTGATGAACAGGTCGTATCTGCGTCTTAGAAATCTCTTAGTTAGCTATGAATTACCTAAAAAGCTCATTGAGAAGGTTTCATTGCAAAACCTTAAGGTTTATATGAGCGCTTCTAATTTATTCACATGGACTAACTACCAAGGTTTCGATCCGGAGCGTAAAAGGGAGGCAAATTCAAGGGGTGGACTTCCTCAAACGATGATTATGAAATTTGGTCTTACACTTACATTCTAACAGACAATGAAAACTATAAATAAAAAGATCTTATTACTTCTTATTGCCGTATTGGGCTTTAGTTGTAAAAAAGCACTGGACTTAACACCTGAAGATTCAGTATCGAAAAATGTGTTCTTCAGTGATCAGAACGATTTTGATTTGGCCTTGACCGGGCTTTATTCAGGGCTAAGGAGTACTGACACCAAAGAAATAACTGGTACTTATGGTGGTAACTTATATTGGGAAGTAGCTTCGGACGCCATGTTTTTTAGCTTTTCCTGGCACACACCATGGTATGATATTTCCAGAGGGAACATGAGTCCCAATACATCGGGTATCGGCTTTGTTTGGTCCAAGGGATACAGTTCTATAAATCTGGCAAATACAATCATTGAACAACTCGAACTGAAAAAGGATTTGCTGGATCCGAAATTTGCAAAAGACGTATTGGGAGAAGCACATTTTATTAGGGCAATATGCTACCTAAGACTAACGAGTTTGTACGGAGCTGTGCCGATGGTGGACCGCATTTTAACACCTTCCGAATCTAAGCTGAGCAGAAGTTCGGTGGAAGAGGTGACCAGAAAGTTGATTATTCCGGATCTGGATATTGCCATCCAGAACCTAACAGAATATCCGTTCGATATGAAATGGGGGAAGGCGACTAAACAGGCCGCAATGGGTATGAAAGTAAGAGCCCTGCTCTATATTAAAGATTATCCGGGCACGATAAAAGCTGCGGAAGATTTAATGGCCTTTGCCAATCAATCTTTTGTTCGGTTCGAACCGGATTACGAACGCATTTTTGCGAATGATAATGAAAACAACGGAGAGATTTTATTCAGTATAAAATACGTTGGCGGTGGAACTAAACAAGGTGGTACTTACTCTACTCCCTTTGGTCCGAACCATCTTCCCGGATTGTCGCTTGACGGAATCAATGGAAGCTGGCAGTCATCAGCAATATCTGCAGACTTTATTGACTCATATTATATGAAAGATGGTCTTCCACCAGATCAGTCGCCGCTTTATGATGCAGATAAAAAATGGGATAACAGAGGAGTCCGGTTCGAAAAAACTTTTTATATAGGAGGAAAGAGCATCGTGAATGGTTCTTTGTTTGAACCATGGATGGTTGGGTCACTCGAACAAGGAGCCTACAAAACTGCATATCCGTTTAACATTAATAAAGGGTATATGAATGAGAAGATAAAGCTAGACTGGACAAATGAAGACGAATCAGACTTTATTGTACTTCGTTATACTGACGTACTATTAATGTATGCAGAGGCAAAAACAGAAATTAATCAAATAGATAATTCTGTGTACGAGATTCTAAATAAGGTACGAACAAGAGCAGGTATCGCTTCCGTTCCTACAGGTCGTTCGCAAAACCAGATGCGGGAAATTATCAGGCAGGAGCGTAAATTCGAATTTGCGTTCGAAGGAATAAGGTATTTTGATATTCGTCGATGGGGAATTGCAGAAAGCGTCATCAATTCAATCAAATCGGATGAGTTATATAATCTTGGCAGCAAGAAGCTATTTTTACCTTCCAATTATCTATGGCCTGTTCC
Organism: Pedobacter endophyticus; assembly: GCF_015679185.1. Lineage (NCBI taxonomy): Bacteria > Pseudomonadati > Bacteroidota > Sphingobacteriia > Sphingobacteriales > Sphingobacteriaceae > Pedobacter > Pedobacter endophyticus. The sequence continues at coordinate 2,976,422 of NZ_CP064939.1, read as the reverse complement.
GCAGGCGGCACTTGACGCCAACCCAAATCTTAAGCCAAATAATCCCGGATATTAATTAATTATACGAAGATGAAATCAAAATATATAATTGTCGCAATCTTAACAGCTCTTATTTATACCAGCTGTAAAAAGGATAATAAAGAATATGATTTGGACCTGCCGCCAGACATCACAAGTCTATCAGTTTCTAAAGGAGATACTTCTGTGTTTTTAAAATGGAATGCGGTGCCTACTGCCCACAGTTACTTAATTGTAAGGGGCAGAAAGGTAATCGCTGAAAATCTAAAGGAACCGCAATATGAAGATGCACTCGGTCCCGATACTCTGGTAGAGTATCGTGTTTATGCTGTAAACAAAGATAATTGGCGCTCTTATAACTACGCAAGTGATTCAGGATTTGTGGCGATTCCCAAAGGGGTTTTACCGCGGCCACCATTGGCAGAAGCATCTACCGAAGACTATAAGTACTGTACATTAACATGGAGCAATGGTCGGTTTGCAACCGCTTACAACATTTTTAAAAATGGTGTCTTAATTGGCGATAACGTACAAGGGAATACCTTTATTGACAAGAAAGCTAGTACAAGCCTGACTGAATACCGCATTTATGCTGTTAACCATTCCGGGGTCTCATTAACCTATACTAAGGTAATGGGTGTTAAGCCTTACTATTATCAAGCAACCTTTGATAGCGATGAGGTGGGGTTTGAATATATTCCATGGACTTTCAGGGCTAAAAATATTGCCTATTATACCGAAGGAGGTCCTACAGTTACCAATACAGAAAGTTATGCAGGTGGTAAATCATTAAAAGTCACGAATGGAAAAATTCAATTACTTTGTGATTGGGGTGGAGTAACGGAAAAGGGCAGATACAAGATAAGCGTCATGGTAAAAAAGGCACAGGGTGGTTTTTGGATGGTCCCTAGTTTTAGTGGCGCTCAGCACATTTCTGCCGGTAGTGAATGGACTAAGTTCGAAGTGGAGACACCATTGTTGAATAAGGGAGGTACATTTAGCCTTAAAATAGAACCATATGGCAACGGTTCTGCATTTATTGATAATTGGTCTATCGAATATGTGGGATCAGAATAAGCTGCGCTGTAAGTCGTCGCTGTGATAAATAGTAAAAAAGCGCTGATTTAAAAGGGTGCTTTGTAGCGACGATGAGAATGCGTAAAGAAAATAAGAGACTGTCTCAAAAAGAACAAACCGTCGCCCTGAACTTGTTTCAGGGCCTTAATACAAAGGATTAAAAGTTCCTTTAGATAAGATGAGGCTGTACATAAAGTTAAATCCGATCCGAATTTGACACGTTGAGCTTCCCGAAAACCCGATAGTTATCGGATCGGGGCAAGTAGTCGAAATGCCTTTTTAAGCATTTAAACAAGTTCTTCGACAGGTCAGGATGACAGATTTCTATTTATGAGACAGCTTCAAGACGAAACCTTTTTGAGACAGCCTCATTAAAAGGGTATATTACTTTAAAACTTAATGATAACGCGGTGAGTGGGTACAGAGGATAAAGTAGCCTGCTGATTGAGGTGGGAAAGAGTAGTGAGGCTGCATTCGGTTATCTGCTTAGCTGTACCGGCCAAACGTTTACACGATTGTTTTAAAGTGTTGTCAGTATTTGCGTTAATGTTTTTTCGCTAAAATTGTGCTTACCATCCAACCATTTGTTCACCTCTGCAACGTGCATGTCTACTATGACGGCCAAATCTACAACATCCAAGCCCTTCTCGATTAAAAGTGCGGCAGTTTTTTTGGCAGTTTCCAGGTTTACTTTTGTTAATTGCTCGATTGCCGGATTGCCATTTTCTTTTATCCAGCTTGTAACCAAATCTTCGTTTTCGATATCCATTCGTAAAAAGCCTTATAATTCGGGATTAATTTTCGGCAAAGATAGGATTTGTTGATTTAACACAAAATGGCGCCTTCACGTCAGAAAAATCTCAGGTCAATTGAAAGCCATAGGCAATTGGCACCAAAATTTTGATGCGCTTTTATGGTTACTCAATACGGAAATTTACGCGTGGCCCGTCCCCGTGAAAGGAGTGGTATTTTCTGTTGGTGTACTAACCAGGGTTGGCGTAGTTTCGTTGTACGATGCTTCTACAACCGCAAGGTATTCTCTTAAATTAGCAATTTTTTGATGAACCAGGTTCGTTTCTTCAGTATTATGCTCTGGCGCACCATCCATAGATTGGATTGTTTCGAGCGCATAATCCATAAAATCTTTTACATTTTCTGAAAGAAGTGGTTTGGCTGTGATCATTATTCTGGCTGTTAAATTCTTAATATGATAATTGAACAACCAAAAACGTTGAATGTTTGCCGGCCATCCATTTAACCTCCAGGCTTCCAAATCAATTTTTTGCTTAGGTAACAGGCTTCTTATCACGACATGAATAGCCGATCATTTGCGGTAAGAGCGCATAAACTACCTTTATATACCGTTGACTGAAGTCAATGGCAATGACAGTCAACAGCGGGATTAAAGATTTTAACCCTTTAGCCTTCACTCCAGACTTTGGACTTGCGGACTCGCTTTAATCTTTCTGTTTGTTGTGTGTTGCTTTCGCCTGTCGAATGTGTTTTCGCCAATCCCATGGCGCAACAGCTTGCGCATCTTTCCAGAGTCCTATTTTATTGCGGCGTGCCCGAACTTCCAATTGTGCATAAACAGTATCTTTTGAGTACTTTTTGAAGTGCCAGGCCATACCTTGCTTAATCATTTCTTGATTAACGTTTTGTTTTCTGATGTTCACTACCACGGCAATCAATCTTTTGTAGCGGTCGTAATTTTGGGCATGTACTTGTACTTGTTGACCAAAACAGAGTTTTGAAAGTGCGGCTTTTGCATCGTTGCCATAAGGTTGCGATCCGCGTTTCTCGGGGCAGTCGATATGTGCCAATCGTATTTTGATGGGTTGGTTACGATACAAAATCTCTATAGTGTCGCCATCCGTAATGCCTATCACTTTGGCCTCGAAGGTTTTGTGCTTAAGTTCAGGGTAATCTGGCCCGGCCGTTGAAACTGACCTAAAAAAAATTAATAAAATAAAAACGGTTATTTTTCCCACCCACATAATGTTTTACCCTGTCCTTTTGCCTTTTCTAAAGTTGTTGCTATAATTTTATGCTGACAATTATTAAGACCACGACAATTAGATTTATAGTGATACTTTTTGCCACCCTCGCTTTTGCAAAGGTAAACTTTTGTAGCTGTATTTTCTTTACAGGTAATACTGGTTAAGAAAAGGATAAAGAAGGCGAGGGTTTTCATTTATGGCTCAGTTCTGGAAAAACATTTCGCTACGGCTTATCCGCTAGAATTATCTTTTGCAATACTGGATCAAGGTCTGAAGGCAGTTCGGCAGTTTTAAGGTAATAATTTTTGATACCCATACTTTTGAACCAATCACCCCAATATTGCTTTATAACATCGCCTTCGAATGGGTTGTTGGGAGATGGGTTGATGCCCAAAACGACAACTTCGAGGTTTCCAACGTTATTAATTGGTGCAATAAAACCGAGATTTTTCCTTTTGATAACCGATTGGAAGTCTGGTGTGTTAAGTTTTTGTTCTCGAATTAACGCAGGCGTGATGTATGTACTTTTGCCATTTTTTTTGAACTGGTTATTCCTATGATACATGTAGCCATCAGTTATTATGATCAGAATATTTCTGTGTTGATCTTTTATACAATAATCAGTAACGCTATTTTTAAAGAAACCCCAAATATCTGAGCCAACATAATGACGATCCCTAATTGCAGATTGATAGATTTTTATGGGTACCGTCGCAAATATTTGTTCCGTCGTTATAATGCTTTTCTTACTTGAGTTTTTATCGAAGCTTACCTTTAACTGTTGGCTCAATTGGTTAATTTGAGGGCTTTTGGGTGCGGGGTCAAAAAATACCTGCAGTTGATCGTTTAGCTTAAATATCTTTTTCTGCTTTACGTGATTCAAAAATGCCTGCACAATTGATTTCATGTAAAGAACATCCCGCTGGTAATACTGCATTGTTGGGTTTGGATTTTTCTTAGGGTCAATCCTATCCGATAAATCCAACAGAAAGCTGATATTTAAGTTCTGTGGTGGTTTTTCGATAGGAGTAGAAATTCGTTCTTTTCTAGTAAAGCTCGCTGTAAGCAAAAGAAATAGAGTCGACAGTAAAAATGTTGTTTTCATGGCGTTCTAAAATTTTTTATAATGAAGATAAATAGACAGAATTTTGAGCGTCTTCGCTGGCACCAACATGCTTCAGGTTTTCCTGATAGCAAGAGATACATTGGTTCTCGAGCGAAGTTTTTTCAGCTTGCGAAAGATGTAGCTTTTGGTTAATAAACGTAATCCATCCCTGCATATATTCAGAAGCATATAGGACATATTCTTTCGTAGGAATAATAACGGCATCAATTACCCGCTGGAGCTCTACTATTCTACCCTGTTCCGTTGCAATGCGTTGGTTGAGCTCATTAAGCTCAGTTAAAAATTTTTCTTTCTGAATATTGATGTCTGATATCCTTTCTTGGTGAATTTGAACGTTCTTTCTCCTTCGGAGCTGCTCGTGTTTTATCTTATCCCGCTCCCTGTGTTCTTTCATAATAAAATCGAATACTACTCCCCATATTAAGTAAACTACAAAGCCGGCAAAGATGATTCCCCAAAACTGAATCGTTTGAAATGCGATAGCTAAATTAAATGGCTGTGCCTCAAAGGTTTTTTCAAGCCCATAAATTTTTTCCTCAATCTGGTAGGCCAAAATAGCATCAAAAATAAACGTTGTAATAAATAATAGGGCGATTTTTAAGTAATTTATTGATGATTTGTTTTCGCCGAACATGTGAATTAGATAGCCTAAGCCTAAAAACACAAAAGGGATTAAGGTTACAAATGCGCCTTCAAGTGTCCCATCTCGCCAAGCATTTTCAAAGGCTTTCGAGTCTAGTACGTTCGTCATTATATCCGTGTTCAAATCAAACTTTTTGAAGAATGCCGAATATGAGGTGGAGATATAAAATGTAAAAAGATATAGGCTTATAGGCAGGATAATAATAAGGCCAATCCAGAATTTCGAAGATGTGCCTTTGCCCGCCTCGATATGGTATTTTTGAGGATCTCTTGCCAAGTCGTTGATTTCAAACTTGAGCTCTTCAATAGTATCTTTTACAGATCTTACATTAAGATCGGTCCTGTTTATTTGCTCTTCCTTACTGGCTTTACCTATTAGAAGCGTTTTTACTTCCGACTCTTTACTTTTCTGTTCATTCAGATATGGCTCCTTAGTCTGCCTCTGCTTCTCTGTCAGTTCTTTTTCTTCATTCTGAAACTTAGCATAGATGGCGTTCAAACAAATTGATAATGCTAGCGGACTTCCACTATTCCTTGAGCCATCTCTAAAGCCTGTCTCATGGTAGGTTCTTTTTCGTGCCTCCTCATTTTCTGCCAAAGACGTTTCTTTTATTTCAGTCTCTTCATCTTGAGGTTCAGAAACCACATTTGTTTGGAATAAATTTTCGATAAGATTATTCATAAAGTAGGTGGAGTTAGATAATATTTTAATTAAATTTTGTCGATTCGCAATCACTTGAATATTAATTTAAGAAGCTTTTCTAGGTTTGGCGTTTATGTTGCTTGCGGCCATCTGTATCAAGCGTGTGTTAATAATAGCAATTGAAGCAATTGCGTCGTAGCCATTGTAAGCAATGAGATGGGTTACCTGGACACAATTTTGGAAGAAACAATTCTATCGCGGGTAAAACGTTTTTGGGTGATTTCAACCTCACCGGTTTTTTGCGGCTGAGTTTTTGATTTTTTTCTGATGAATGTAATCAGGAGAAACAAGGCAGCCGTTATTAAATCTAAAGGAATCCAAAAACTTTTTTTATATAAATAGATTGGAAAAATTGGGTTAAAGACAACAAGTACACAAGCAAACAGCATCATAAGGAGATACCGTCTTTCTTTCATCAACATGAACCCAAATAATACTGCCGTTACTGAAACAATTATTCTAAGAAAAGTATAAAATTCAATTGGCAAATTGAATATCCCGATAAGACATGCTACTGCGGAAATAATAGGTAAAACTTTCATCATTCTAAATCAAGATTTTCTGGGTTTTAATTAGCCTCTATACACAATTGCATCATTTAAGGCATTCACAATTGCTTTGATGTAGGTTTTGTCTTCCGAAACTATGCTGTTTACCTCGCCCGAATTGGTACTGATACGTACTGCGAAATCGTTTTTGATGTATAGGATGAGAACGATACCAATTACGGCAAGAATAGAGCCTACGATTTTAGTTTCGGAGGGCAAAAGCAATAAAATACCAACAACAATCATAATTACAGGTAATGTTTTGCTTTTTACAACTTCAGAAATATGAACAGAAGATATATTTCTCATCGCATAGGTTTTGGACCTGGCAACAAACCTTGATTGTGTCACTGTGACATTTGTATCTTGATAAAACATCACTTCATTTTGTAATTGTGGTTCCATTTATCGTTATTTAAGTAATTAAGAATATAGTTTAGTGATTAGATTAAATCACAGGTCGTAGTAATCACTTCCTAAAACGCGGAACTCCCCTTTTCAAAATCCGTCTGAGTTTAGGGGAGTTCCAACGTCTTTTCGGAGAACTGAGCGTTATTGATAATTGTTAATAGTTTCGTGTAATTGATTGCGGTATTCGTAAAGATCGTCGAGGTTGGCAATTTGGTTTCTCTCGCCAGCGCCTTTACCGTTCGAAAATGTTTCCAGATACTTGTTGGCCGTGTTGAAATGAAAACGGCAAATTGGCTTTCTGTTATTGTCGTCGAGTAAAACACCAAAGTAAGATTGCGTATCCCGTGCAGCAATGCGAGTTGCGGGTATTTTTTCGCGAAGTATGGCCTTTACAATTTGAAAAGCTTCTAGCTCCTCATCAGTCGTGTGCACCTTCGATTCATTATTATCGTCGATAGGTTGCGCTTTAACCTCAGTTTGCCCCACCGGCTTTTCGCTAATGTTCAGGGCAGATTTCAATCTGTCGCTAATTGATTCGTTGATAGAAAGCGTTAACGCCTTTTTTGTGTACTCTTTAAAAGCCGACATTCTGCTCGCCGTAAGTGGTTTATCGAAAAAGCGACCTACCAAAAGTTTTACCATTTCATCTGAAGGACTCTCAATCTCTTTTTCAAATTCCTTTCTTATGGCCTTAATGTATTTCAGTCCTTCCGCCGAATCCAGGATGGTTTCTAAATTGTACCCTGTTTTGGTAAAGCTTTCCAAAATTTTAATCGCATTGTCTTTCAGGTCTTCTATATCGAGCGTTAAAAAGGGCTTCTCGTCCATGATGTTTGGCTTTTCCAAATCAGCATAGAAATTGTAAACTGTGCCATTGGTAAGCACACCGAAGCGAGCTTTTGACACATGGTAATAGCGGTGGAGTTGCGAGTTGTGCGCATCGGCACTTTCTTTCCAGTGTTTACATTCGAAAATAAGAATAGGCTCGTTGTTCTTTCGGATTACATAGTCTACTTTTTCCCCTTTTTTAGTGCCAATATCGCAGATATGCTCAGGAATGACCTCCGTTGGGTTAAAAATATCATAACCTAAAATTTGGATAAAGGGCATCACGAAAGCATTTTTCGTAGCCTCTTCAGTGTCGATTTGGTCTTTTAGCCCAACTACCCTTTGGTGAAGTTGTTCTAGCTTTATCTTAAGATCCATCTGGCGGTTTGATTTTTGATTTGATCAAATTTAGATGGTCTTAACATGATTTTTTTACGGGAAACCGTAAGGCCATTGTAACCCCAGAATGATTTTCGCCTCAGCCTAGTCGAAGGGGAAATGCACGAGGCTTCGACTACGCTCAGCCTGACAAATCATTTTAGCATAGCACTAAGTATAGGCAATTCTAAATGATACCTAAATCCTTACAGTACGCAATAAGCTGCCCGTTTTTAGAAAAGCCCAGTGCCTCTCTCATTTCTTTCAGCCGTTTTTCAACACTGCTTAAACTCCACTGCTTAATGCCGTTTTGTTTCAAATAATCTGGTATTTCTTTTTGTGAGATATCGGTTGCAAGCAAAGAAATGATTGTAATATCCAACTCAGTAAATTCATGGGTGTGTTTTTGCCGTAAAGATTGCCTAACGCCAGTTGAAACATAGCTTTTTCCCGCTGCAATGGCTTCGAGCGCCTGTTTAAGCTCTTGCACATCGTTACGTGCCTTGAGCACGTAGGCGTTGATGCCCGTTCGCTTGAACAGAGAATCGATAATGGCCGATTTGTCTTCAGCAGAAAAAACCAGCACTTTTATATTGGGCTGCGCCTCTTTTATAGCCACAGTTAGCGCTATGCCATCGGAGATTTTTTGAGGCCGATGATCCTCTTGAAAATAAAGATCGGTAACTAATAAATCGAATTGCTGGTCATCGTTAAGACTTTTTTTGATCAACATGAGCGCATCATCACAATAATAGGTGTATTCAACATTGGTAACGCCCATATCTGATAAAGTTAGCTTAACAGACATACTGATGGATGGGTGGTCCTCTACAATTAATACTCTTTTGAACATGGTTAATTTAATTAGTAACAGGAAACGATATTTGAATTCTTAATCCATTTTCCCGCATGGTGTCAAAATTAATTATCCCATCAATGCTGCTTATACGGTTTCCCGCATTTCTCAGGCCATTTGTGAATTTTGTGTCGCTCGGCATTCCTATTCCATTATCTGTATAATATATATGTATCTGGTTTTGGCTACGGTCAAATCTAAAACCCACCTTATCAGCCTTGCTGTGCTTTTTCATATTCACCATCAACTCCTGAATCACATGTTCCACCTCGTAGAATACCGTAGGTGATACCGATTGCCATAATTTTGCTGAATTTCCGGCGATGGCGATGTGAATATCTTCTGTAGCAAATGACTTTAATAGACTGGCTATTCTGATATGAAATGCCTGCGTATCGCTAATAGGCTCCTCATGAGATATATCACGCGATTTTTTATACAAATCTTCGATCCGGTCAACTACAACATTTTTATCCATTTCTTGATTCTCCATTTCGTTCATTATCCGGTACAAGCCGTTTGCTACTACATCATGTATCTTTCTTGAGGTTTTAAGCTGGCTTTTTCGAATGGCGTTTTGTGCTTCGAGTGCCATTTTTTGTTTTCTCTTTTTATACCAAAACATACCAAAAAATAGGATAAATAATGAAATGGAAATCAATATAATAAGCTGATATTTTTTTGCTTCGTTATCTTTTTGAAGGACAAGGTTATTGGCTTTATGTTGCTCTGTTTCGAAGCGAATTAAAGCAAACTGATTTCTAGCAGAACTATGGGCGAGTTGTACACTATCATCGAGCTTTTTATACCGCTCAAAATATTCTTTCGTTCTTTCCTTGGGATTTAATTTGATCAATATTTCCAGTGCCTCGAGTTGATCGGTCGCACTGTTCAATTGTTTTGCAATCACAAACCTTTTTTCAGCGTAGATTAGGGCCGAATCTTTTTGGGTTTTAGAATAGTAATCTGCAAGGTGTGCATAGCTAGAGTTAAGTCCTAACAAGTCATTTTCGCTTATACGGATGTTGAGCGACTTCAGCAGGGTAGGAGCTGCATTATAGTTTGAGTCCTGCAGCCATTTGGTTTTTGCAATGTTCGAAAGCGCCCTCGCATATTCCTTTCGATTTTTGCTTTCGCCAGCTAAAATATGATTGTATATTTTTAACGCCTCCGTATATTTTTTGATTTGCTGATACGTTCGAGCTTTGTTGTTGAGGTATAGCCGAATATCTAAAGAATCTTTTGCAAACCGGATGGCAGAATCGAAGAAGCTTAATGCCCGAATATAATCGCCAAGTTGATGCGTAGCGATGCCTAAATTATTATAGTTGGGATGTAGGTAAGGATATTGCTTTTGATCTCGTTCATTCAAATATTTCAATGCACTTACCGCTAATTCCTGACCACCGAAATAATCGCCTTTGTCGGTTGAGATAATTGACATATTTACGAGACACTTCCCCGCACCATAAGTATCCTTATTCTGAATGAAGTAATCTTTAGCCTTGTTAAAATAGCGAAAGGCACTATCGGCTTCTCCTTTTTCCCTGTATTCAAATGCCCGGTCGTAGAAAGGATTTTCTACAGGCTTTACGGTGGGAGATTGTTGATTACTACAGGCAGATAAAATTAATATACCTATAAATAAGTGGGCGAAGCGTTTCACGGGAGTATAGTTTTTCTCCAAGATAGCAAATAAGTTGAGAATTCGTTTTCTCGGGTTCGGCGTTAGCTTCGAAACGTTTTAAAAATAACATGCGAAAACAAAAAAAGGGCAGCCTGAGCTGCCCTGATATTAATCGATTTTAGGTGGTGGATTTTGTCCTTGATCGCCCCCTGTATCGTCACCATTGTCACCATCGTCACCGCCATTGTCGCCAGGATCTTCTCCACCCGTATCATTTGTTGATACCGTGGTGCTGGTGTTACAATTGGTTGTAGTATTGGTGTCTGTTGGACTCACTAAGCCCAATAAAATAGCAAGAAATAATGGAATAAACATGATTCAAAAATTTTAGAAATTCAAATACTTGGTAGGTTCCCCACAACCATTCGTGGGGATTACTACATTGGTATTCAGAAGGCCTTCTGAAAATTTTTGGGAAGTGTTGAGTTTCCATCGCGGGAGCTTTTAACTGCTTCCCAAACCGGCTATTGGCAACCGCGATTTCAACTCTTTTAAAAATCAGTTTATTAATAAGTGCGCTTAGCTAGAATGCACTTGCGCTGATTTCTGATACAAATATGAGGACGTCAAAATGCTTGTTTTCAGATAATTCCGTATCTTCTCGAAATTCTTTCCGAATTCCGTTTCAATTCCGGAAAACCGTAAGAATTCCGAAAATTCCGTTATATTTTTACGCTTAAAATCCGAAAATGATGCTTGAAGATTACCAAGACGCTGTATTGGCTGCCTATAAAAAGAAGAAAGATAGTGGGCAGCTTTCTATAACCTTATCAAATCCAACAACGGCCAACTTAAAACAGGAATGTCTAAATACTCACAATAGGAGCCCAGAACCGAAAGATGTTGATGCCTTGGCCACTTTTTTTGATCTTGATAAAATAGGTACAGAATTTTCTCGATCGATTTCGAATGCAGATCCTGGAGCCTTTCGTCCGCTATTAAACCATTTAAATGGAGAGACAGGGAAAACCAATATCAGAAACAGTGAACTTTTGGCTTGGCTTATAGATTTTGAACTTAGGCCGAGTACAAGATATTACAATGCCCTTCGCGAATTTGCTGGGGCAGAAAAGCGTAAAGAAAGTGATAGAAGTGATACATCACTACCGCGAACCGCAGAAGGAGGCGACAAACCAGCAGCGCCCACTACCATTCCCTCCCCTAAAACTACGGTAGGCATCTCCAAAAAAATAGTGATCATTTTATGTATAGCCATTTTAATTGTAGCACGTGTCGTCATTTATTTTTGGGATTCGAAAGTAAACCAGATCAGAATGCCTTTGCCAGATGAAAAGTGTATGTATTGGACTGGCAGTCATTATGAGCCTGTTAAATGCAATACCTATATTGCCGGAGCGACAATTGTTCCATTGGATATAGAGCGATTGAAAAATCAACGAAAAATACCCGCGGTTGAACCCGTTAGTAAAACGCAGTTGAAAAGAGCCTGGTACGCAAAAGTAGATGGGGAACCAGAGCTATATAGCGATAGTGGCGTACACCCGATTGATACCACAAAAAAGCTGCGGCCGCTATCTCAGTACATGATCAATAAGTACGATTTAGATGAACGCTTTTTTCAAAAGCACTTAAATCGGGCATACTATATAACCCTGGCCTTTCTTGTCTGTTGGTTGTTCGTTATTGTCTTAAAAGAGAAACGTCAAAATACGCAACGAGTATAAAATTATCTCTTTGGGTAATTGGCCGGCCTTTATTGAAAACGTAAGCCTTAATGATTCGAAAATTATTTTTTCGATAAATGATGTGTTTATTTGTAAAATAAAAACCGACAAAATCTCCCGTGCTAAAGTATATTAAGTTCGATTTCGCATACGATACCAGTCAGCTTAAGCAAGAGCTTTCATCTTGTTTAGCTAGCAAATGGAGCGATCATTTCAACCAAAAAGATTATCAGGGCTGTTGGCAGAGTATCGCCTTGCGTTCAGCATCTGGTAGAGAAAATGATATTTATGCTAGCTATGGTGTTGAAAACTATCAAGATACTCCTTTATTAAAGCAATTGCCTTACATCAGCAATCTGCTCAATAGTTGGAAATGTGATAAAGAAGCGGTGCGTTTGTTGGCATTGCATCCCGGCAGTGAAATTAAACCTCACCGCGATCCCGGCTGCGGCTATCAAGACATTAACTTTAGGTTGCATATTCCCATTCAAACCAATAAACAAGTAACTTTTAGTGTGGGTGGCGAGCCGCTTGCAATGGATGAAGGCACGTGTTGGTACGTTGATTTTAATCAGACGCATGCGATAAAAAACGATGGCGATGAAGTACGAATTCATTTGGTGATAGATGCGCTACGCAACAGCTGGACAGATAAATTATTCGAGGGTTATGGCTATAAGCTAAACGAAAGTCAAAATAATCCAATCACTGATAAAACGAACGATCTTATTATTGCGGAATTGGAGCGCATGAATACTGATACAGCTCGCAAACTCATTAAGCAATTAAAAGGCGAACAATGAATCAGGATATGAACGGTTGGATTCCATATCGGATGCGGTTTTTGGAGGGCGAATGGTTGGTTAATTGGCTCGATCTCGACAATCATCATATTAATGAGCCATTTTTTGATGAAACCATCGATCGTTGCAGAATTAAAATGAGCGGGCGATCGCGGTTTAAGACCGCGAGCAATCTACAGTTTCTGCTTGCTGCTGCGCCTTTAAATAGCATTCCACCCACTGCGTTCATCTTTCATGTATCTAGATGCGGATCTACCTTACTCTCGCAGGCGCTGGCCAGTGAAAAGCAAAACATTGTTATTGCCGAGGCACCAATTTTAGATGAAATTTTAAGAGCGCAGGAGCACGACAAGTTCATTGGCGAGGCCGAAGTAAAAGAAATTTTTATGTCGGCAGTAGCTTTTATGGGACAAATAAGAAACCCGTTTTACAAGCATTATTTTATTAAGCTAGATAGCTGGCACCTCCACTTTTATCATCAGCTTCGCAGTTGGTATCCTGATACGCCTTTTTATTTCCTTTCTCGCGAACCCGAGGCCATTATCTCATCGCATCAAAAAAGGAGAGGCTTGCAGAGTATTCCCGGAATGATCGATCCCCGTGTTTTTAAAATCAATCTTTCAGATGCGCATTTTGCAGATTTTAACAGCTATACCGCCGAAGTTCTGGCCGGATATTACAATTTGCTTTCTACTTATATTGACTTGCAGGAGCGAAAAAACCATTTTTACGATTATGCCTGGGGTGTCGAAGGTTTGCTTCAACATTTTCATCATACCGTGGGCATTGCATTTGAAAAAAGCGACCCAATGAATAACCGGTTGGCTTTCCACAGCAAATATCCCGATCAACCCTTTACTGGTGATCAAGCCACCAACCAAAAAACTTTTTATCCTGTTGCGCAGGAAGCTTATCAACAATTTTATAACAAGCTAAAGCAACATGGCTAAAGTAATTCAATTCACCGGTTTATCTGGGGCGGGGAAAACAACGCTGGCAAACGGCGTTCAACAGGAACTTTCCCGTAGTAATTACAAGGTTGCGGTGCTCGACGGTGATGTTTATCGTAAAACATTGTGTAGCGATTTAGGGTTCAGCAAGTCAGATCGAATCGAAAACATCAAGAGATTAGGTCGTTTGGCTATGGAAATGTCTGATGATTACGATTTTATCATCATTGCGGCAATTAATCCCTTTCAAATTGCTCGCCAATGGTTAAGGGATCATTTAAATGCTAAGCTGGTTTACATTACGTGCGCTATAGAAACGCTGACGATTAGAGATACCAAGGATCTTTACCGCCGGGCGATGCTGCCAAAAGGCCACGAAAACAAAATCTATAACTTAACCGGAGTTAACGATTATTTCGAACCTCCTTTGGCTCCCGATTTTATAATTTCGACTGAAACTGACACCGTAACCAAGTCGATTGAAAAACTGAAATCGTTTATGATGCTCGTCCGCTGAAGCCAAAATATTTGTATTATTTGTTAGTTCCGGTTAATCGCTTGGTGGATACCATCAACCCGTCTACTTTCTTTCCACAGGTAAATTTGGTCTTTTTAGGTCCGGCCAAACCTGTTTGAACGCATTTTTTCCGCAAATATTTTATTTTTTTTAAAAAAAAATTGAATAGCAATGAATATGTAAAATTTTAATTTAATATTTGTATAATTAATACTCCCTAACAAACTAATTTTATGACTACAAACAGAAGATCTTTCCTACGGAAAAATCTTTTCGTTACCAGCAGTTTGCTGCTAACCGGCACTCTCGATTCCGTTGCCCGTACGGTGAGAAAAATTAATACCGTTGCCGCAAATCAATCGCAGGTAAACATTACCTATACGAACGATCTGAAAGGAAAGCTTGCCACGGTTTTTCAAGATTGTGGAGGCTTGAAACAACTACATTCAGATTTGAGCAGCCACGATATTTCATCGCTCGTTTTTGATGCCGGAGGGTTTTTAAATCCTGTGCAAGATGCGGGTGGACAGTTGAAAGCCATCGATTTGATGAACAAAATCAACTATCATGCGGTAAACTTAAGCGCAGCTGATTTGGTGCAAGGCGTTGATCATTTTGTATCGGTTTTGCCCTACATGCAGTTTCAGCTGGTAAGTTGCAATTATGTTTTTGAATCTTCAGCGCTTAAAAAAGCGGTAAAACCCTATCAAATTATTACTTACGGCAAGTTTAAGGTTGGCGTTACTGGCGTAGGCGAACCCGCTAACATTTCGGGTGTGCAGGTCAAGAATCCATTTACGGCCTTAACCCAAACCGTACGCATTTTGAGAGAAAAGCACCAATGCGATATCATTGTGTGCCTTGCCCATTTAGGTTTCGATAAAAAATCGGAGGTTAATAACCAGGCAATTGCTGAACAGTCGCAAGGTGTCGATCTTTTTATCGGCGGAAATGCCCAGCAAAGCAAAAGTCGCTTATGGGTTTTGCGAAACAAGAGCAAAAGTGAAGTTCTGTTAACCAATAATTTCGACGGTGGCCTATCATCAGGTAGAGTGAGTCTCGATTTCAGTCAGCAAAAGGAAAGAATGGGCATAGATCTAAAAACAAATGTTCCAGGCGCCATTAATAGGGATCATCAGCATCAGGTGCTCGCACTATTATCCTCATCAAAAAACCAATTCAACACTTAACTATCAATAACAAACTATTATGGAAGAATATTTAGCAATAATAAAAATGTTTGCGGGGAATTTTGCGCCGCGTACTTTTATGCTCTGTCAAGGTCAGATCCTGCCCATCGCTCAAAACACCGCTCTTTTCTCACTATTGGGGACCACTTATGGTGGAAACGGACAAAACACGTTTGCGCTGCCCGATTTAAGAGGAAGAGCGCCGATTGGGACAGGACAGGGACCGGGTTTAAACTCCTATGTTTTGGGTGAACTTGGTGGTTCGGAATCGATTACGATCTTACAAACTCAAATGCCAGCACATAGCCACGTTATCACTCTTTCTAATTTGGTTATAGCCGATAATAGTACACCGAACGCCGCAACAGCATCGGGCAACAGATTGGCCAACAGCCCTAAAACAGGCTCGGGCCCTAATGCATCTACATTAAATACTTACACCACTGGCACCGGTAATCCGGTTACATTAAACAGTACGGGTGGCGCAACGGCGGGTATTACGGGCGGTTCGCAACCAATATCGATTCTATCGCCATATTTAGCCATTAATTTTGTTATCACTACAGTAGGACTATTCCCATCGAGAAATTAAATTGAACAAGCCGTTAAAAGTTGGTTTTTTGATGCCTTACTCGGGCGTTTATCCTTATTATGCGCAGCATGTAATGGCCGGGATTTTCTGTGCCGCCGCTAAAATGAGGCTGCGCCAGCAAGATTCCCAGTTTCTGCCTGTGTACACTGCGCAGGGTGGAAATAGAACTACACTGGAGGCGGTACAAAAACTGCTTTTTTTTGAGGGGGTTGATGTGCTTACGGGTATGATCAACATCAAAGTGCTGACAGATATTCGCCCACTTCTCGAAAATCATCAAAAGATCGGATTGTTTTTCGATATGGGCGAGATGGTGCCTCCGCCGCTTGGCTTTGGCCCGAATGTGATGTCTATTTCAATGAACCTTTGGCAAGGTCAATACGCATTGGGGAAATGGGCGGCTCAAGAATTCGGTAAAGATGGTTTGGTGATTAGTCCGGTTTTCGAAGCCGGATTTAACCTGAATACTGCATTTTTTCATGGTGCAGCTGCCGGAGGAGCCGACAAAATACAGAGTATTACCCTCAATGATGAAAATGCAGGCAAAAACGGTCTCGTTCTCGATTCGCTTTTTGAAGCCCTGCAAAGCCACACACCAGATTTTGTGCATGCCATTTTTACGGGCAAAATGGGCATTGATTTCCTTCAGCAATGGAGCACCAGTAAGTTTGCCAACCATGTGCCATTATTGGTGGTAGAAAACATGGCCTACGAAGACGTATTGGATGATGTGAAGCACCTCGGGCTTAACGTTTACTCAGCCGCTACATGGAGCAGAAAATCAGAAAGCCCAAACAACAAGCAGTTTGTGCAGGATTTTGAAGACTTTGGAAAACAACAGGCCAACATCTTCGGAATGATAGGTTATGAGATTGGCCTTAGCCTATCCGTTATGATGCCGTACCTGAGCAAAGGCGATGCGAAAGGAGCGCTCCAATACTTGCAGCAACAAAGCGTAGCTGGCCCTCGCGGCACATTATCCGTACAGTCAAATGGTCTCGAGCGACCACTAATAGACATTGCCAAAACCACCACGAACGCAAAAAATATTAACCAAACTATAATAACACAATCAACCGCCGTCGGATTAAATACCTCCACCATTTTTGAGGAAACCGCCAGTGGTTGGCAAAACCCCTATTTATCCGTTTAAACGCTCACGTATGAAGAAATTCTTTACTAAAGAAAGCATTACTTTTTCGGTAATATTACTTTTCCTGTCCCTGGCATTTCCTGCTTTGGCACAGTACACCCAAACCAATTTGGAAACGGGAGGACTTTACACCGCAATGGCCAAAGATCGAGACAACAATCTCTACATCACCCGGGTTAAATCTGGTAGCGGTGGCGCAATTTACGAGGTCGTAAAGTACACTTATCCCAACCTCAGTGCCGGTGCTTCTACGCAAGTGGTTTATACAGGGCTTACGCATGGTTATCAAGAGTTTCCCTGGGGTTTAGCCATCGCATCCAATGGCGATGTTTATATCTCAACCGATTTTACCGACGGCACAAAAAATGGTCAGATTATTAAGGTAACCAAAGCCTCAAATTACACCGCATCATCAGAATTCTTAAGTGGCAGGTTTTTTACCGCTCTGGCTGTTGATGCTTCAGATAATTTGTATGCCACCGAATATAATCTCAATTCCGGTAAATATGATGTGCGCAAATATACAACCACTGGCGCTCCGGGTACAGGAACATTAATTTATAGTAGCTTGAGCGGATCAGACGGTGCATACCCTACAGGATTATGTGTAGCCGCAGATAATGCGGTGTACGTAGCTGCACCCGCTTCTTCCACTACCCAGGGAGAAATTGTTAAAATTACCTCATCGGGGACCACTAGTCAGGTTTCGGCAAACCAAGCGCCCACAGCTTTAGCCGTTGATGCACAAAACAATTTGTATGCGAGTGAAAAGGTTGGAACAGGTTATCAGGTAACAAAATATTCAACAAGCGGAGCGACGAGCGTTATTGTGACGGGTTTGCACGAAAACGGGTTTTATTATCCCTGGGGAATTGCCGAAATCAACGGTAATTATTATGTAATCGATGGCGATGATTTGATAATTGGGGGTGCGGTACTAATTCTTAGACCGATGATCGCAGCGCCATCAACACCAATACTGGCTGCGGCGAGTGATAGCGGAAATTCTAATACAGATAAAATTACCAATGTAACATTGCCTACTTTTTCTGGTACAGCCGAAGCCGCCTCAACCGTTAAACTATACGAGGGAGCAACTTTGTTGGGAACTGCAACAGCAACAGGTGGCAGTTGGTCAATCACCCTTACTACGGCTCTAACAGCTGGCGTACACAAAATAACAGCAACCGCTACCAATGCATCTGATGTAACCAGTCCACTTTCTGGTGAGTTAAGCATAACAGTTGATAATGTTGCTCCGGTGGCACCTTCAACGCCTTCGTTAGCTGCAGCAAGCGATAGTGGCATTTCAAGTTCAGACGGAATTACCAGCGCAACCACCGTGGTATTCACTGGTGCGGCAGAGAGCGGAAGCACAGTAGTTTTATACGATACCGATGGAACCACTGTACTCGGAAGCAACGTCGCGACAGGGGGCAATTGGTCTATCACAACAACAGCCCTTTCGTCAGGTGTCCACAGTATCACAGCGAAAGCCAGAGATGTTGCCGGTAATACCAGCACCGCTTCGTCTAATAAATCGATAACGATTGATACAACAGCGCCACTTGCACCTTCAACGCCAGATCTTCTTGCCGCAAGTGATAGCGGTATTTCAAGTTCAGACAATATAACAAACAACACTACGCCAACTTTTAGCGGTACAGCCGAATCGGGTTCAGTTATTACGCTATACGATAGCAACGGTACAACAGTTTTGGGCACCGCAGTCGCCACCGGAGGCAATTGGTCAATTACATCGTCGGCACTTGGTTCCGGTGCACATAATATTTCGGCGAAGTCAACAGACGTCGCAGGCAATGTAAGCCCCGCTTCAACAACACTGGCCATCGTAATCGATACGACTTCGCCAGTTGCTCCATCGACACCTGTTTGTAGTGCCGGAAATCCAACAAAAAACCAAACGCCTACCTTTACTGGTACATCAGAAAGTGGCGCAACAGTTAATCTCTATGATGGAACAACCCAAATTGGCTCTTCTTTGGCTTCGGGAATAAATTGGAGCATAGTAAGCAGTACTTTGGCCGAGGGCGTGCATTCGATAACGGCAAAAGCAGTAGATGCCGCAGGTAATGTGAGCGCTTCTTCATCAGCGTTGGCGCTAACGATCGATCTTACTGCACCTGTTGTAACGGGCATAACTGCCGGAGCAACTTACACGGCACCCGTTACAAAAACCATTACCTTCAACGAAGGAACGGCGACACTTAATGGCACCCCTTTTGCAAGTGGCTCAAACGTTAGCACGGTAAATAGTTATGCACTTGTTGTTGCTGATGCCGCTGGAAACGTAACGAATGTTAACTTTAGCATTATTAATGCCACGCCAGTAATTACCTGGGCAAACCCATCGGGCATAATTTACGGAACGGCACTTTCAGCTACGCAGCTGAATGCCACTGCGAACGTTCCGGGAAGCTTTGTTTACACGCCGGCATCGGGAACGGTATTGGCCGCAGGTACACAAACCTTAACAGTAGATTTTACACCAACAGATGCGGCAACTTACAACCCTACCAGTAAAACGGTTAACATTAACGTAAGCAAGGCCACGCCAGTAATTACCTGGGCAAATCCATCGGGCATAATTTACGGAACGGCGCTTTCGGCTACGCAACTGAATGCAACCTCAAATGTTCCGGGAAGCTTTGTTTACACGCCAGCATCGGGAACGGTATTGGCTGTGGGACTGCAAACTTTAACTGTAGATTTTACACCAACAGATGCGGCTAATTATAACGCGACAAGCAAAACGGTAAGCATCAACGTGAGCAAAGCCACGCCAGTAATTACGTGGGCCAACCCATCAGCTATTACTTACGGAACGGCACTTTCGGCCACGCAGCTGAATGCCACCTCAAATGTTCCGGGAAACTTTGTTTACACACCGGCATCGGGAACAGTATTGGCTGTGGGACTGCAAACTTTAACTGTAGATTTCACGCCGACGGACGCTGCCAATTATAGCGTTACCAGTAAAACCGTAAGCATAAATGTAGGCAAAGCGACGCCGGTAATTACCTGGGCAAACCCATCAGCTATTACCTATGGAACGGCACTTTCGGCTACGCAGCTAAATGCAACCTCAAATGTTCCGGGAAGCTTTACCTACACCCCGGCATCGGGAACAATATTGGGTGCAGGAATGCAAACTTTAACGGTAAACTTTACCCCAACGGATGCGGTAAACTACAACGCCACCAGTAAAACGGTAAGCATCAACGTGGGTAAAGCTACGCCAGTAATTACGTGGGCAAACCCAGCAGATATTACTTACGGAACGGCACTTTCGGCAACGCAGCTAAATGCAACCTCAAATGTTGCCGGAAGCTTCACCTATACGCCAGCATCGGGAACGGTATTGGGTGCAGGAATGCAAACTTTAACGGTAGATTTCACACCAACGGACGCTGCTAATTATAGCGCAACAAGCAAAACAGTAAGCATCAATGTGGGCAAGGCCACGCCGGTAATCACCTGGGCAAATCCATTAGATATTACTTATGGAACGGCACTTTCGGCCACGCAGTTAAATGCAACCTCAAATGTTGCAGGAAGTTTCACGTACACACCAGCATCGGGAACGGTATTGGGGGCTGGAACGCAAACATTAACGGTAAACTTCACGCCGACGAATGCAACAAACTATTCGGCCACCAGCAAAACCGTAAGCATCAACGTAGGCAAAGCTACACCAATAATCACCTGGGCAGACCCAGCAGATATTACTTACGGAACGGCACTTTTGTCTACACAACTGAATGCCACTTCAAACGTCGCAGGAAGTTTTGTTTATACACCAGCATCGGGAACGGTATTGGCTGCGGGAATGCAAGCCTTAACGGTAGATTTCACACCAACGGACGCTGCTAATTATAGCGCAACAAGCAAAACCGTAAGCATCAACGTAGGCAAGGCCACGCCAGTAATCACTTGGGCTAATCCATCAGACATTACTTACGGAACGGCACTGTCGGCCACACAGCTAAATGCCACTTCAAACGTTGCAGGAAGCTTCACCTACACGCCTGCATCAGGCATCGTATTGGGTGCGGGAGTGCAAACTTTAACGGTAAACTTCACACCGACGGACGCTGCTAATTATGCCGCAACAAGCAAAACCGTAAGCATTAATGTGGGCAAAGCGACGCCGGTAGTTACCTGGGCGAACCCGTCAGCTATTACTTATGGAACGGCACTGTCGGCCACACAGCTGAACGCAACCGCTAACATTCCGGGAAGCTTTACCTATACGCCAGCAGTGGGAACGGTATTGGCTGCAGGAATGCAAGCCTTAACGGTAGATTTCACGCCAACGGACGCTGCTAATTACAGCGCCATCAGCAAAACAGTAAGCATCAATGTGGGCAAGGCTACGCCAGTAATAACGTGGGCCAATCCATTAGATATTACTTACGGAACGGCACTTTCGGCAACGGAGTTAAATGCCACCTCAAATGTTGCAGGAAGCTTCACCTACACGCCAGCATCGGGAACGGTATTGGCTGCGGGAACGCAAGCTTTAAAGGTAGATTTTACACCAACCGACGCTACCAATTATACCGCTACAAGCAAAACGGTAAGCATCAATGTAGGCAAAGCGATCCCAGTAATCACCTGGGCAAACCCTTCAGCTATTACTTACGGAACGGCACTTTCGGCCACGCAATTAAATGCAACCTCAAATGTTGCAGGTAATTTTGTTTACACGCCAGCATCGGGAACGGTATTGGCTGCTGGAACGCAAACCTTAACGGTAGATTTCACACCAACGGATGGCGCAAACTATAGCTCGACCAGTAAGTTGGCCACAATTAATGTAGTGCAGAAACAAATTTCAGGAACTTTCACCGTTTCGGATAAGGTTTACGACGGTTCGACCGCCGCGACCATTTTGACACGCAACTTAACTGGCGTTTTAACCGCCGATCAAGCCGATGTAAATTTAGCAGCAGGAACCGCCGCTTTCGCAAATGCAAATGCCGGAACAGCTAAAAGTGTGGTGGCCTCGGGAATGATATTAACGGGAGCTAAAGCGGGCAACTATGTTTTAAGCGGTGTTGCTAATGCCAGCGCAAACATTTCTGCCAAGCCGATTGTAATAACAGCCGATGCAAAAACAAAAGTGTATGGCGATGCAGATCCAGCCTTTACCTACAGCCTTGCGCCTAATTCGCTCGTTGGAAGCGATGCAATTACAGGAGCATTAAACCGAACAGCGGGCGAAAATGTGGGCAATTACACCATCAATCTAAATACGCTTTCGGCTAGTGCCAATTACGCTATTACTTTCAACGCTGCAAGCTTCCAGATTACTCAAAGGCCATTGTTGATTACAATTAACGATAAAACAAAACCTTATCTGGCTGCCAACCCAACATTTACCGCTACCTATTCGGGCTTTGTTGGTACAGAAAACAATTCAGTGTTTACCACGCCGTTAACAATTGCAAGTGTGGCAACAACCACATCATCTGTTGGAACTTATCCGATAACAGGAAGTGGCGCTGCTGCGGCCAATTATAACATCAGCTACAAACAAGGTACATTAACCATCGCGAAAACAACGCAATCAATTACCTTTAATCCACTGGCGACTAAATTGGTTACCGATGCACCTTTTGTACTTCAGGCTACGGCCAGCTCGGGGCTAAGCGTTACCTACATTAGCAGCAATACCAATGTTGCCCGTATTACAAATGGCAATCAGGTTCAGATTGTGGGGATTGGAACCACAGTAATTACGGCAAGCCAGGCAGGCGATTCAAATTTCGAAGCGGCCAACCCGGTAACGCAGAACTTTACGGTAATCGACAATCCTCCGCCAGTGCTAAGCATTAGCAGCGACAAAGGAAATAGCATCAGCAAAGGCGAAACCGCCCGGTTAACCGCCATTGGTGCATTAACTTATCAATGGAGCAATGCAGAAGGAATCATTAACGGACAAAATTCGGCAGTGCTTACCATTCGTCCATCAGCAACCACCACTTACACCGTAACCGGGTTTAATCAATACGGCCGGAGCAGTAGCCAAACATTTACCATCGAGGTGCGGGCCGACTTCCAGGTGCTGGATATTCATAACGTGGTAACACCGAATGGCGATGGTAAAAACGATACCTGGAAAGTCGAAAACATCGATATGTATCCAAACAACCTCGTAAAAATATTCGATCGTGCAGGGAAACTCGTTTTCGAAATGAAAGGATATGATAACAGTTGGGGCGGTACCTATAAAGGTGGCGTATTACCCGAGGGAACATACTATTACATCATCGACTTTGGCAAAGGTATAGGTGTAAGAAAAGGGTTTATCACTATCGTTGGCAATCAGTAGAAAAAATGCTCACAGCTAACGGGCAATCGTTAGCTGTGGATTAAAATAATCACACATGAATCACATGAAAAAGTTTTTAACCCCTTTAATTTTCTTTTTGAGCTTTACCGCCTATGGTCAGCTCAATCCGATGGGTACAATGTATTATCAAAACCAGTATTTGAGTAATCCGGCAATGGCCGGCCTTGAGCAAGGATGGGAGGCCAATGCGGCATATAAAGCCCAGTGGACTGCTGTTGAGGGCGCCCCGTCTATACAGGCAGTTACCGCAACTTTTGGCGCTGCAAACAGGAAAGTAGGTGCAGGCATGGCGCTGTACAACGAGCAAGCGGGCGTAATCCAACGAACAAACGTTAAAGGAACATACGCCTATCATTTACCATTAAATAACGGTAGTGCCTATTTAGACTTTGGTCTCTCGGCAGGGATAATGAACGAGTGGATTGATTTTGGCAAGGTAAGGGGAGATGATGGGGACATGAGTTTAACCAATTTCAATCAACGCAAAATGTATTTCGATGGAGATTTTGGCCTTGCATTTAGAAACGAACACCTCAATATTCAGGCGGCGCTGCCAAATATGAAGCGTTTTTTTAACCGCGATTTATCCAGAACGATTGTCGATCGCTCTACCTATTTCGCTTCCGCCTCTTATAAATTTATCAGTCCAAACAGAGTAATGAACGTAATTGAACCCAAAGTTACCTACCGCGGAATTGATAACTATCGCGATATTTTTGATTTAGGCTTAAATACACAATTTTGGGGCGATAAACTGCTGCTTAGTGGAATTTACCACAGCACCGCAAGTGTAACCTTTGGCGCTGGTACCACTTATCAAAACAAGTTCTCTATCTTACTGCTTTATACAACAAATGCGTCTGACCTGCAAAATTATGCAAACGGCGAATTCGAAATCGGCTTGAGATACAACTTTAGGTAAGGCAACACGACAGAAAACCATTTTTAAATTATAAATTTTTGATAGCGCTTAATTAAATGTTAAGCGCTTTTTTTGTGCCCGCTCCTATTAAATCATCCTATATTATACAGATCTGAATCAGTAAATTACACCTATATATGCAGCATCATCGGGTATTATTTATTTTTTTGTTAAATAATTGCGTTCAACCATGCAACATTATCACAATCCTGCGACTACTCTATAGAAACCATTGATAATGATTAACGAACTCCAACTTTGCCGTTAAGAGAAAACATAAGCGATCGGGATTTAATTTCCATGTGTATTCAAGGGAAAGACCTGGGCTATACCATGCTGTATCAAAAGTATGCCCGCAGGATTTATAATTCGATTAGCAGGTTAATTGCCCATACGGCAGAGGCGGAGGATATTTTGCAGGAAACTTTTTTTAACGCTTTTAATGACCCCGAGCGATTACAAAGCGTTATCAATTTTGAGGCATGGGTAAGGCGGATGGCCATCAACAGATCAATTTCTCACTTAAGAAAAAAGAAAATCTTATTTACTGATTTGGGCGATATGGAGCCGCAAGCCGAAGCAGATTACAATGCAAGAGCAGATGAACTTTTCGATTGCAGAGTGGAGGATGTGCGCAAGAGCATTGAAGAGCTTTCAACAGGGTACAAAACGATCTTAAATTTGTACCTGTTTGAAAAAGTTAGCCAGGAAGAAATTGCCGTAATGCTTGGCATATCGCCTGCCACAGTCAGAACTCAATATCATCGGGCAAAGAAAAGGATTTTACTATCATTAAAAGATAAGGCATATTATGAATGATTCCTTAAAAGATTTTGTAGAAAGGCACAGGGAAGATTTCGATCATCTTGATGCCCCACAATTTAACCTCGAGCTGATGAAAGCAGCCCGGAACCCCGTTAAATCGGAACAAAAAGCCATAACGTTCGATGTAAAGAAATGGTTGGTTGCCGCATCAGCAGTTTTAATTATTGCTACAACCGTTTTGATTTTTAAAATTTCGGCACCAAAAAAAGATCAAAGTTTGGCCAAAACTGATGTTGCGCCACCAATGAAAGCTGTGCCCGATAATACAATTGAGGTAGAGCAAGCGCTTGCCGACTTAAAAGCGGATAAAAAACCAAAAACGGCCCGCAAACGTTTGGCGCTGCCTAAGTCCGCGGCCAAGTCCAACTTAGATGATTTTTACGAGAAGCTGAGCGATAGCAGCTCGGCCAGCAACCGCCTGGCAGCCGTTTTAGCGATTGATAAAAGCGGCCTTATTAGTGAGCGTACAATAAATATTTTGGACAAAACACTTGAGTATGATGGCAATAGCAACGTTCGCCTTGCGGCACTCGGCGTAATGGCGCAATATAAAAACGATACCCATGTTTCGATACTGTTGGTAAACGCCCTGAAAAACCAAACCGACCCGATGGTGCAGCTTGCGCTGGTAAACTTACTGGGTACCATGGATAACGTAAAAATAGATGAAAGCCTGCATGCTTTAGTGAGCAACCCAGAAACATTCAGCGCAGTTAAAGACGAGGCTTACAGCATCTTAATGAGAGAAGACAAACTATAAAATGATCAATTAAAAATTAAATACAATGAAAAAACAACTACTTTTTTTGGCCCTATTAACCGTTTGCTTATCTGCTGCGGCGCAAAAAGAATATAAGTTAGCGAAAAGCTCAGGCAAATTAAACCTCAACATCAGTGGAGCAATTTTAGAAGGGTATAACGGAAACGAGATTATATTTAGCGCTAAAAAAACGGAGCCCGACGAAGTAGACGAACGTGCAAAAGGGTTAAAGGCCATTAATAGCTCAGGTTTTACAGATAACACAGGGCTCGGGCTCGATGTATCGGTAAAGGGCGACGAAATTAACGTGAACCCGGTGAGCTTGAACAACCAAACGATGGTAAATATTAAAGTGCCGCAAAATATTAAGGTGCTGTTTACGAATAGCAACAGCATTTATCGAGACAGTATCATTTTAAGGAACTTAAAAAATGAGATTGAGGTTTCGGTGAGCTTCAATGAAGTGAGATTGGAAAACAACACAGGGCCAATGAATATCAAAGCACTTCACAGTTCTGTCGACGCCGTTTTTCCTGCCGAAATTAAAGGCCCAGTTTCTATTGTTTCGGTTTACGGACATGTAGATGTTGCGCTTCCGCAAACGGTAAAAGTAAACTTGGAAGCTGGTACAAACTACGGCAAAATATATGCAGCCGACGGATTAAAAATTGTCGTTGACAAAGAAAAGGAAGCTGAAGCTAACGGTAATAATGGCTATTCTTCTGTTGTTGGCACCGTAAACGGGATTAATATAGTCAATTCAGCAAAAGCCCCGTTAGCGGCAACAAGGGTTGCTGTGGGTGTGAAATCCCCCAGGGTCATCAACTTTACTACGCGAAGCGATGCCGAGAATATAAAAGGAAAGATTAATGGTGGGGGAGCTGATCTGATCTTGAAATCAAACCACGATAACATTTATATCAGACAAAAATAAAAGCAGCTCAACAAACTGTAAAGCCAGTCCGTTCATTCCGGGCTGGCTTTTTTTTAGACTTGCCAAAGCGGAAAATCTAGCTAAGTTAAGCGCATAACACCGCTTTTAAGCATAGTTTTAAACTATGCTGCTGGCGAAATTTAACGTAATTTAAGCGGCTCATGTAACGTGCCCGAAAGCAGTCGGCCCGATCAAAAACAGTCCTGTTGTAAATTAAACATAAGTTCTTTGGAAAATGAGCGTTATAAAATCATCATAAATTGTATGTTTGAAATCAACACCTCATTAAAAACCTAAAACCAGTTAGAAAAAATGAACAGTACAAAAAAAATCTTCCTTACGGCGCTTGTTGCTTTATTTACCTTAACGATGTACTCTTGCAAAACTAAAAAGATGATTGCAAAACCGGCACCTGCTCCAGTTGCCAAACCTGCGCCGCCTGTTGAAGAAGCAAAGCCAGCTCCAGCACCAAAAGAAGCTGAGGAATCGACTCCGGTAGAGAAGCCGAATTTTAATTTAGATAACATTCAATTCGAATTCAATTCTTTTGTATTAAAAACCTCATCGTTTGCAATTCTGGATAAGGCTGTTGCTGAAATGAAGAAAGCGCCAAATACAAAATTCGTTTTAAACGGACATTCATCTGCTGAAGGTACACCTGAGCACAACATGTCGCTTTCAATCGATCGGGCCAACGCCGTTAAATCCTATTTCGTTAATGCAGGTTTAAATGCAGCTAATTTCACTATCGTAGGCCATGGCGAAAAAGAGCCAATTACGAGCAACGATACCGAAGAAGGCAGAATAATGAACAGACGAACTGAAATCAAAGTTCAGCACTAATTATCGAATTGTTAAATAGGGTCCGATTCAGAATCTGGCCGAGAAGTCAAGCTTTAAAAGCTTGACTTCTCTATTAACAGGCCTTTGTATCTAAACCCGATCGAAGCGGGATGCCGATTATTTCTATCGGCAGAAGTGGGAGCGGGGCTACAGGCCGCCAATGATTACTGAGCGTCCGTTTCCAAAAAATGCGAAAAATATTTGACTAATAATTTGTTTTTTTTGTAGAGAATACCCGTGCTTGTCGGCTGCATCAGTCCCGCCGCCATTCCAAGTCCGCGGTCTCGTTCCTCACCCTTGCGTGCTTTCCATTTTGTCGGGTCTAGGTTACTTGGGTCTCTTTTGGTCTATTCTGTTGCACTACCCATTGCTTTTAAACCCGATCGAAGCGGGATGCCGATTTTTCATCGGCAGAAGCGGGAGCGGGGCTACAGACCGCCAAGAAAACTAAACCGTTCATTTCCAAAACGAACATTTCCAACCTAAAAAATCTATAGTATTAAAGGATTGTCATTTGAGTTTTGGATTTTAAGATTCCCGGCTGCGCGGCAAAGACGACAAGAATAAAAATGTCATCAAACCATTAACGAAAACAAGGATAGTCGAAAGAAAACGACACGCAAGGACTTTTAAACAACCAACTTACAATAGCTCGGAAAATGAGAAAGCCCCATATTACTATGAGGCTATAAAGAATGTCTTATAAGTATCCACCGATAAAACTAAACCAAACAAACTATACTATAAACTAACTTGCAGTAGCGTTTGTTTTTGAAAATGTTAAACATTTTAGGAATAGTTTTCTTGTGCTGGCTTTAAGTTTCAAGAGACATTTACGCTCGCTGGGTAAACTATATGTTCATTTTAGGCGATAAGTTAAAAGCACTCCACTTCCCAAAAGCGTTCCCATTTTTCTCTGGGCATAAGTTTAACAATGCCTTCTTTATGTTCAAGCTGTTGGTTGTGGTTTACGCCATCTGCAACGCCGCACCAGGGTTCGAGGCAAACAAATGGAGCGTCGGTTGCCGCCCAAATGCCAAAAAAGGGGAAATCTTCAAAATGAAAATGTAGTCCCGAATCGTTTTTTGAGTTCAGCAGGCTAATACAGTTACTTTGCAAGGTTTTAAAAACCAGCGCATCATTATAAAAAAGGTGATGGCTAAGGTTGAATTTATGTCCGCCCAGCGCTATTGTTTCTGTTTCATCGGCCACTAAACCGTTATCCAGTTTCCAGTAAGTTAACTTTTCATCGTCGTTAAAGGCCAAATAATAATCATCGTAAGTGGTATTCGGTGTGTTTGGTACCGCAAATGCCGGATGCGCACCCAACGAGAAAAACATAGGTTCTTTGCCTTTGTTAACCACTTCGTAAGTGAGGTTCAGCTTCCGGTCTATCAATTTGTATTTTAGCTTAAGCTCGAAATAAAAAGGATAAACCAATAAAGTATCGGGAGTTTGGGTCAGCGTAAAAACGGCCTCGGTTTCAGTTTTCTTCCCCAGATTAAAAACGTGATCTCTGGCAAAACCATGTCGCGGCAAAGTGTAATTTTTGCCCTTAAAAGTGAACGAATCATTTTTTAACGAGCCAACAATCGGAAACAAAACCGGGCTGTGCTTGGCCCAATACTTTGGGTTGGCATCCCATAAATATTCAATTTGGGTTTCTTTGCTGTACAAACCTTGAAGCTCGGCGCCCTTTGCAGCGAGGCTCACTTTTAAATAATCGTTTTCGAGAGTTATCATCAGAGTCGAAGGTAACAAATAAGATACGGTTTAAAAATTCCTGACTAAAGAATTTGCCTGTTTTTTTCGTCTGACAGCATTTTGCGCGACAAAAAAGGTATAAATCTGTGAAATTTTTAAACTGGATTATCCTTTTTCTTCCCAAATGCCAGCGATATTGACGATGGTTTGGGCGGCCTTTTCCATATCCTGAACGCTTACCCATTCTTGTTTGCTGTGGAATGCGTGCTCGCCAGCAAAAATGTTGGGGCAAGGCAAACCCATAAAAGACAATCTCGAGCCGTCTGTTCCGCCGCGGATGCGCTGTGGCTTGGCAACCACGCCGGCCCTTTTAATCGCCTCGATACCATATTCTACAATTTTTGGATGTTGGTCCAATATCTGTTTCATGTTTCTATACTGTGGCGTAATTTCAAGTTTATAGGTCGATTTTGGATAATTTTCCATCACATTTTTAATCGTTTGCTCCAAAAGCGATCCATGTTCAGCGAGTTTTTCATCAGTAAAATCTCTGATAATAAACTGCGCCTCCGCTTGTTCTACTTGGCCGCCAAAACTAACGGGATGGATAAAACCTTCTTTTTCACTGGTGGTTTCGGGCGTAAACTGATCTTTTGGCAACGCATTTATGATGTCTGAGACAATTTTAATGGCATTTTCCATTTTGCCTTTTGCAAATCCCGGGTGGGTACTTACGCCATTAACAATTAAGGTAGCGCCATCGGCCGAAAAGGTTTCATCTTCTATCGAGCCCAATGTTTCTCCATCAATGGTGTAACCAAAGTCGGCACCCAATTTATCAAGGTCTACATTATCTACACCTCGGCCAATTTCTTCATCGGGGGTAAACAGAATTTTTATGGTTCCATGTTTTATTGCCGGGTTTTTCGTTAAAAAAGCAGCGGCCTCCATAATCGCTGCCACTCCGGCCTTGTTATCGGCGCCCAACAGTGTAGTTCCGCTTGCGGTAATAATATCGTTCCCAATCTGGTGTTTTAAGTCTTTGTGTTCCGCCAGCCTTAACACAATGGTTGGGTCGTCGGGCAGTACAATATCATCGCCCTGATAATTTTGGTGTATCAATGGTTTAACATTTTCGCCACTGCAATCGGGCGAGGTGTCCATGTGCGAACAGAAAAATATCACTGGTAATTTTTTATCGCTTGTGGCCGGAATGGTGCCATAAACATACCCGTTGTTATCCATTTCAGCGTCGGTGATGCCCATTTCAATCATTTCTTCAACCAATAAGCGAGCCAGGTTCTTTTGTTTTTCTGTTGAAGGACAAGTATTCGAACCAGGATCAGACTGCGTATCTATCTTTGCGTATCTAATAAACCGCTGCCGTAGCGATTGGTTAACGTTGGTATAATTACTCATGTTTCAAAGGTAAAAGTTATCGGCAATGAATAACATAAATTTCTGCAAAAAGAAGCGTTGTTGTCATCGTTTTCGGGGAGTTCTCTCAACTCACATTTGGCAAGTAAAACTGTGGCTAAAATCTCCGTTACATCTGCAGCAAATAGGCCGATATGCCTGCCCCATTTGCTATCTTTACCACATGAAGAAATTTTTCATACTAACGCTTCTTACATTCGCGGTAAACGCCTGGGCGCAAAAAACGCCTTTCGAAAATAGCGGCAAAACAGAAACTGCTACATACGGCGCAGCAATAGCTTATTACGAAGCTTTAGCGGCAAAATATCCTAAAGCTCGGCTGCTTACCTATGGAACTACCGATTTCGGTAAGCCCTTGCACCTACTTGTACTCTCTGACAGCAAAATTTTTGATCCGCTTGCAATCAGTAAAGAAAATAAGCGTGTACTATTGATTAATAACGGCATTCACCCGGGCGAACCTGAGGGTATAGATGCCTCAATGATGCTGGCCCGTGATTTGTTGAAAGCTGATAAATTGCCAAAAGATGTGGTAATTTGCATTATTCCTATTTACAACATCGATGGGAGCTTTAATCGCAGTAGTACATCGAGGGCTAACCAAAATGGGCCTGTTGCTTACGGTTTTCGGGGGAATAGCAAAAATTACGATCTAAACAGAGATTTTATCAAAACCGATTCAAAAAATTCGGCGGCCTTCCAATTAATTTACAATACCTGGCAACCGGAAATTTTCGTTGATACGCATACAAGCAATGGGGCAGATTATCAATATGTAATGACCTTGATTCCCACGCAAAAAGACAAGCTCAACCCCGTGCTGTCGAAATACCTTACTCAAACGCTTGTGCCCGATTTGTACTCGGCAATGGAGCAGAAAGGGTACCCAATGATACCTTACGTTAATTCGATTGGCGAAACACCCGAAACAGGAATCACGGGTTTTATCGAATCGCCGCGTTACTCTACAGGTTATACTACGTTGCACAATACCATCGGGTTTATGCCCGAAACGCACATGCTGAAATCTTATCATTTGCGTGTAGATGCTACTTACAAACTTCTGGAGGCCTACGTTAAAATTGTAGAGCGAGATGCGAAATTGATCGGGGAAAACAAGCTGAAGGCTGACCAAGCTGTAGCCCAACAAAAAACATTTGCGGTCGATTGGAAACTGAATGAATCGGAAGTGCACGATTTGCCCTTTAAGGGTTTTGAAGCCGGACAAAAGCCAAGCGCAGTTAGTGGGGCCGATAGATTATATTACGACAGAACAAAACCATACACAAGAACGATTAAGGAGTGGAATAAATTTGAACCGTTAACCACTGTTGAAAAGCCAGTTGCATACATCATTCCGAAAGCATGGGACAGGGTGATTGCTCTATTGAAATTGAACAATGTGAAACTTGCAGCGTTAAAAACTGACGCCAAAATTGCTGTTGAGAGTTACTATATTAACGATTTAAAAACCAGCAGCAGGCCGTACGAAGGGCATTATTTGCATTCGGCAGTTAAAGTAAGGCCGGTTAAGCAAACTTTGCAGTATTATACCGGCGATGTTGTGGTGTATGTAAACCAACCTGGCAACCGCTACATTGTAGAAACCCTGGAGCCCCAAGCCACAGATTCATTTTTTAACTGGAACTTCTTCGATTCCGTCCTCGATCAGAAAGAACATTATTCGGCTTATGTTTTCGAAGATACGGCAGCCCAGTTGCTTAAAAACGATTCCAATCTAAAAGCTAAATTAGAGGCCAAAAGAGCTGCAGACCCCGAATTTGCAAAGAATGCGGCCGCACAGCTTGATTTTGTCTATAAAAATTCTGATTATTACGAAAAAACACATAACCGATATCCAGTTGCACGTTTGGTAACAGATGTTAAACTCGATCTAAAATAACTAAATGGAATATTTCAATATAGCGCCCGTCGCCTCACTAATTTTTGTTTTTACCGTAATTACGAGCTTATATGCCTTTTACGATAATACACTTTACGGCAAGTTTATGTTGCATCCGTACAGTGTTTCGCGTGGCCATAAGGTTTGGACGGTGATTACAAATGGTTTTATTCATGCCGATTGGATGCACCTCATTTTCAATATGTTTACTTTCGTAGCCTTTGCCTTTACATTGGAAAGGCTAATGGGAAGCTGGCAGTTCGGCCTGTTATACTTTTTAACGTTGATATTGAGCGATTTACCAACCGTTTTTAGATACAAACATAATTTTAACTATAACAGTTTGGGTGCATCTGGCGCAGTTAGTGCCGTGCTGTTTAGTTATATCCTTTTTAACCCTTTGGCTAAGCTGCTCATTTTTCCTATCCCGTTCGGAATTCCTGCGCTCGTTTTTGGTCCGCTTTATCTTATTTACTGTGCTTATGCTTCGCGAAATGCCAGAGACGGAATTAACCACGATGCCCATTTTTATGGCGCTTTAACCGGGCTAATTTTTACCATTCTTTTTGTGCCAGGCATTTTGCAAAACTTTATAACGATTTTATTCAGGTAATATCCGATTATCGAAAAAAATACTCATAAAAAAGGGGCGTTATTCGAAGATCAGACTATCCTGCAATCGGCAAACAAGGTTTTTCGAAGAAACTCATTGGATTGTTCGGGTCTTTTATGATCTCAAACTTTACATAGCCCCAGGGTTTCCAAAAGTTTTCCAAAACCTGCGCATATATTTTATGCTGCCAAACATCAAATAAAGGCTTACTTATATTGCCCCTCAGTGGCATTGCTTCAATGTAAGTTGTACCTTCAACCGGCATAAACGTATATTCGGGCAAACGATTAAAAAGATAAGCAGAATAATAAAAACGAGCCGTTAACTCTTCAAATTGCTCAGCAGTTAATTTCTTGCCCTTAATCTCATTTAAAATCTCGCCGTGATAGCGTTTATTTGTTCCATTATCTTGCAAACAGGCAATGATGCCAAAGTTTTTCATTTTTAGCGAAAACGTCAATGTGTTTATCTCATCGCGGAAGCTGAAAGGCGTTTTCTCATCCGCTAATTCAACTACAACGATAGACCATGGCGTAAAATCCTCAAACTCAATGCTGGTATACAAATTCTGCATCATGAAATTAAGATTGGCGAACTTCATCATCAGCGATTGCGACATGTTCAGGCCGTCGGCAGTCATTTCTTTGCGCAAAGCGGCGTGCATCTCGATATAAATAAAGCCGTACAAAAATTTGCCAATCCAGTTGAACAAATCCAGTTCCGGCATCGCCGAAACCGCATCGAAGCCTTTGTCAAATGCACGTTCAATCTTTTCTTCCAGTGGATTTAAAAACTGCTCGTTAACCTCGTTGTTTAGCGGAATAACAAGCGTATTGTACGAACGGATGCTTTCATCTAAAAATTGAATTTGCTCCTCGCCCGTTAAGCCAGCCTGTTGCAGTAACCAAGTAGGCAAAAGCGGAACCTGCGTAATAGGAGAGTTAAATGTGTTGCCACTTAAAAAGCATTTTTTGTATAAAAAATCGAAGTGTTTAAAGGGGTTGTATAAGCCGGTATTCATCGGCACAATATTAGTTATTATATATTTACGCTTTTTTACGATGTTTTATTTTAACGTTGCGATTACACGGCAGAAGCGAGAGCGCAGTGTCGTTCAGTTAACACAACGGATGTCAGTCTGAGCGGAGTCGAAGACTTTTTTTATAGGATAAATCTATTAACATCTGCCCTTCGACTCCGCTCAGGGAGACAATGTTATTAGTTTTATTCTTAATCAAAAGATATTGAGCGGGAGCGGGACTGCAGGCCGCCAATGATTACTGAGCGTTGTTTTCAAAAAAGAAGGTGTTTTGATAATTCTGCCCTTCGACTCCGCTCAGGGAGACAATGATCTTAGTTTTATTCTTGATTAAAAGATATTGAGCGGGAGCGGGATTGCATGCCGCCAATCATTACTGAGCGTTCGTTCCCGATCAGCTTGATTTACAACATCTTTTAAACGGCGATTTAAATTTTTATTCTAAAATCATCTAAGTCAAACGTTTGTTTAGTATGTTTACAAAATCAAATAATTAAACCTTATGTGTGGAATCGTAGGCTATATTGGCTACAGAGAAGCTTGGCCGATCGTATTAAAAGGCCTTAAAAGATTAGAATACCGCGGTTATGATAGCGCAGGTATTGCATTAATGACTGATAGCGGGCAACATATTTATAAAAAGGCAGGTAAGGTGGCGGTGCTTGAAGATTTTGCCGAAACAGCCGATAAATCTGGAACCGTTGGCATGGGACATACTCGTTGGGCAACCCACGGTGTTCCATCTGATAGGAATTCGCACCCCCATACCTCTAACGATGGTCGCTTATCCATTATTCACAACGGAATTATCGAAAACTACGCCACTTTAAAGGAAGAGTTAACGCAACGTGGACATACCTTTAATAGCGATACCGATACCGAGGTTTTGATTCACCTGGTTGAAGAAATACAAAAGAACGAAGAAATAGATTTGTTAGAGGCTGTACGATTAGCGCTTCACGAGGTAATTGGTGCTTATGCCATTGTGGTTATGGACATTAATAATCCCGACCGCTTAATTGCAGCCAGAAAAGGTAGCCCAATGGTAATTGGCGTGGGCAAAGGCGAATATTTTATTGCCTCAGATGCTACACCGATTATTGAATACACAAAAAACGTGATCTATTTAAATGACAATGAAATCGCTTTAATTACCAGAGACGATTTATTGGTTAAAAGATTGGATAATGTAGTACAGACCCCTTTTGTTCAAGAACTGCAATTGCATTTGGAAATGCTTGAGAAAGGTGGTTTCGATCATTTTATGCTAAAGGAAATTTACGAGCAGCCGAGATCTATTAAAGATTGTATGCGTGGCCGTATATATCCCGAGGAAGGCAAAGTTCAGCTTGGTGGAATTAAGGAGTTTGCAGAAAAGCTGAAAAATATCGACCGGATTATTATTGTTGCCTGCGGAACCTCGTGGCATGCAGGTTTGGTTGGAGAATATTTAATTGAGGAATACGCCCGCATACCTGTTGAGGTTGAGTATGCATCAGAATTCAGGTATCGCAACCCGATTATAACCGAAAAAGATGTAGTTATCGCCATTTCACAATCGGGAGAAACTGCCGACACCATGGCCGCAATTGAGATGGCCAAAGAACGTGGTGCAACCATTTTTGGTATCTGCAACGTTGCTGGTGCATCCATTCCACGGTTGAGCCATGCCGGTGTTTACACACACGCCGGTCCTGAAATTGGCGTGGCCTCCACAAAGGCATTTACCGCACAGGTAACGGTTTTAACCTTGATGGCCTTTTACATGGCACAGCAAAAAGGTACAATAACCACGTCAAAAATGACTGAACTACTAACTGAGCTTGACAACATTCCTGATAAAATTCAAATTGCTCTCGAATCTAACGACCTGATACAAGAGGTTGCCGATAAAATAAAACATTCTACCAATTGCTTGTTTTTAGGCAGAGGAAGCGGTTTCCCGGTTGCGCTGGAAGGTGCGTTGAAACTTAAAGAGATTTCTTATATCCATGCAGAGGGTTATCCTGCGGCCGAAATGAAGCACGGGCCAATTGCCTTGATCGACGAGGAAATGCCGGTAGTATTTATTGCAACCAAAAACTCATCGTACGAAAAGGTAATCAGCAATATTCAGGAAGTAAAAGCCAGAAAGGGAAAAGTTATCGCCATTGTAACCCAGGGCGATACCGAAGTGAAAAAAATGGCCGATTATTGTATCGAAATCCCAGATGCGAATGAAGCATTTTTACCACTATTGGCAACTATTCCGCTTCAATTATTATCGTATCACATTGCAGTAATGAGAGGGTGTAACGTAGATCAACCCCGAAACCTTGCCAAATCGGTAACAGTTGAGTAAATAAAATAGTCCTGCTTTTAATCGAGCAGGACTATTTAAGTTTTGAAGTACGGTTATTCATTAAAGTAATCGATTAGAAAGGCAAATCGCCATTTTCGTCTGATGGATTAATCGTAAATTCATCATGAATCTTTTGCTCCGAATTTTGCTGTACCTGAGCGACTGGGGTGGCTCCTGTTTCGAAATCGCTTTTTCTGCCCAACATGGTAAAGTTTTCGGCAACAATTTCGGTAACATACTTTTTTACTTTTTCTTTATCTTCAAAAGAGCGGGTTCGCAGCTTGCCTTCTATGTATACCAGTTTACCTTTTTGCAGGTACTTAGATGCCACTTCGGCAAGGCCACGCCATAGCACAATGTTATGCCATTCTGTTTGTTCTACTCTTTTACCATCCTTGTTGTACGTTTCTGATGTGGCTAATGGAAAACTCGCAACGGTAACGCCACCCTCTAAATGACGCACTTCGGGGTCTTTACCTAAATGGCCCACTAAAATAACTTTGTTAATGCCCGACATAAATATTTTTGGTTAGTTGTTTCGTCTATTTAAATGAACTTCGCTAAAATGGTCAGTTACTCCACCTTATCTGTTAAAAAGTAGTTCTGAAGAAAATCATGAATAACTTTTGGTTGCGGTAACTCATCTAAGTTACTTAAAGAAACCCATTTAAGTGTCTTTTGTTTATTAAAGTTAAATATATAATTCTTTAATCCAAAAAAATGAACGTGGATAATTTGATGTGTTAGTAAGTGCTTTTTTACGCTCAAAAGGTCAAATTCGGCATCCGGTCCGAAAACTTGTTTAACATGTGTTATAAATCTGGCATCGAGCAAATTAGGTAATTCGGTTGTTTCAATGCTGGGGAAGTCGTACAGATGCTGCCAAATATCCCCAGCCTGTCGCTCTCTCATTAGGATATTATCGTCGTGCTTGCAAACAAAATAACTTAGAAACCGATGCCTGGGTTGCGCTTTCTTGATCTTAACGGGCAAGTGCCCAACCAGATTGTTGTTAAAGGCGTGGCAGCCCATCTGCAGCGGGCAAATGCCGCAATTTGGCGATTTAGGCTTACATTGCATTGCGCCGAACTCCATTATCGCCTGATTGTATAACGCAGGATCGTTTTTATCAAGCAGATCGTTCGCCAATGAAAAGAACTCCTTTTTTCCGGCGGTAGAATTTATGGGCGTTTCCACACCAAAATACCGGGCCAGTACCCTAAATACA
The DNA here is from genome assembly GCF_015679185.1 of Pedobacter endophyticus. NCBI lineage: Bacteria > Pseudomonadati > Bacteroidota > Sphingobacteriia > Sphingobacteriales > Sphingobacteriaceae > Pedobacter > Pedobacter endophyticus. Next base: position 2,938,330 of record NZ_CP064939.1, on the reverse strand, counting down.
TTTCCATCAACTACCGCCCGGGGCTCGCCTGCCGAAAATGACGAAATTGCCGCCGCTGTATATTCGCCGATTCCCTTCAACTTTATGAGCTCATCGTGCACATTTGGGAAGATTCCACGATGGTGTTCTACCACAAATTTAGCAGTTGCATGCATGTTTCTTCCTCTCGAATAATAGCCAAGCCCCTGCCATAGCTTTAATACCACGGTTTCAGTTGCACTGGCAAAGTCGCTCACCGTTGGGAAGTGTGCTAAAAATTTATTGAAGTAAGGCAGCCCTTGCTCAACCCTCGTTTGCTGCAGTATAACCTCTGATAACCAGATGGTATACGCATCTTGTGTATGCCTCCACGGTAAATCTCTTTTGTTGATCTGGTACCACTTTATCAATTCATTTTGGAATGTCATCACTGCAAATTACGGCGTAATAATTGGTTTTTAAAAAAACTTGCAATCCGGTGATACCATCGGCAATAAAAAAATCATCTTTTATTTTCCTATCTCATTAAAAAGCAATACTTTTGCAACCCCAAAACAGTTATAATATTAAAAAACAAAATATATAAATAAATATGACTAAGGCAGATATTATTTCAGAAATATCAACAAAAACCGGAATTGAGAAGGTTGATGTACAGGAAACAGTTGAGGCATTTTTCAAGGTTATCAAAACCAGCATGATTGGCGGTGAAAATGTATACGTTAGAGGCTTCGGAAGCTTTGTTGTTAAAAAGAGAGCGCAAAAAACTGCGAGAAATATCTCCAAAAACACTGCAATAATTATCCCCGAACATTTCGTTCCTAGCTTTAAACCAGCAAAAGTATTTGTTGACAAAGTTAAAAGCAACACAAAAAAAATTAGCGTAGAAGCTTAATTCTTATCTTATGAACAGCAGCATCAGGTCAAAACAAATCATCATCGTTGGAGCGATTTTATTGCTTGCTGCTTTCCTGTTTACAAGAGACATTAAAGGTTTGGTAAAACCAACAGAAGAAAACGGCAAAATGCCATCTACCGGTCAAATGGCCGGTGGCGAATCTGCTTCTTCTGCTGTTTTGAGCATCGAAACTACCTCTACTGCCGCAAAAAATGTACTGAATAAAAATTTAGCTACTGATATTATTGCTTTAGAAAATAGTTACAAAGGTGCTACAGGTACTGAAAAAACCGAACTTGCAAAACAATTAGCCCAAAAATGGGATGATGTAGAGCAAATTACTCCATCGGCACTTTATTTAGAAGTGGTTGCACAAAACGAGCCATCATCAAAAACATGGTTGGCAGCGGGTAACCAGTTTATAAAGGCTTTTGAAAGTACACAAGATAGCCTGGCCCAACCTGCTTTATTGCAGAAAGCCAATGCATCTTACAAAAATGCGTTAGAAAAAGATTCTACAAACATTGAGGCCAAAACAGGCTTAGGTGTAACCATAGTAAACGGTTTAGGTGCACCAATGCAAGGTATTGCAATGTTGCTCGAAGTGGTTGCTAAAGAACCTGAAAATGTTAAGGCAAACATGAATTTGGGATTGTTTTCTATCAAATCGGGGCAGTTTGACAAAGCGATTCCACGTTTTAAAACGGTAATCGCCGAAGCACCAACGCCCGAAGCTTATTTCTATTTAGGCACAGCTTATGAGAATTTAGGCAGAAACAAAGAAGCAGTTGATGCTTATTTAACCAGCAAAAAATTAGCGGCCAACCCAACCTTATCTTCTTTTATTGATAAGAAAGTGGCTGAACTAAAGAATAAAAATTAATTAACAGATTAATAAAAACATTTAAAACTTAAAACTATGCCAAGCGGTAAAAAAAGAAAAAGACATAAAATGGCTACCCACAAACGTAAAAAACGTTTAAGAAAAAACAGACATAAGAAAAAATAATTTCTTGTTTTGATAGAAGCCCTTTAAACCTCATGGTAAACACTATGAGGTTTAAAGTATTTATATGGATTTTTTTATTCGCATATCTACAGGGGCAATATCAAGTTTTTTTTCTCGTATACTATCCATTTGTTAATAGGCGTAAAGCCTTAAATCTGTAGCTGTTGGTAAAAGAATTAATTATCAATTCGACTCCTGCCGGAGTTACCATAGCGTTGATTGAAGATAAGCAGCTTGTTGAGCTTCACAAAGAACAAATTAACAATAACTACGCCGTAGGCGACATTTATTTAGGACGCATAAAGAAAAATATGCTCGGCCTGAATGCTGCGTTTGTGGATGTAGGTTATGAAAAAGATGCATTTTTGCACTATTTCGATTTGGGGCCTCAAGTACAATCTTTAATTAAGCTAACAAAGATTAAGCGTAATGGTTCGGGTACAGGCACATTATTAGAAAATTTAAAGCTCGAAGCCGATATCAACAAGGCAGGCAAAATTTCTGATGTGCTTACTAAAAACATGCTCATACCTGTACAAATTGCCAAAGAGCCAATTTCTACAAAAGGGCCACGTTTAAGTTCCGACCTATCAATCGCCGGCAGGTATGTGGTACTGGTGCCATTCTCCAATACCATATCCGTATCAAAAAAAATAAAAAGTAATACCGAACGTAATCGCTTAAAGAAGATTATTGAAAGTATTAAACCTCAAAATTTTGGGGTAATTATCAGAACTGTTTCTGAAGGCCGTGGAGTTGCCGAAATGCAAAAAGATCTGTTGGATTTGATTGCCAAATGGGAAAACTTCACCAGAAAACTGCCTACCGCCGAACCTTCCAGAAAGGTGTGGGGAGAAATGGACAGATCATCAACGTTAATTCGTGATATTCTGAACCCTGATTTTACAAACGTTTACGTGAACACCCCCGAGTTGTTCGATGATATTCGTTCTTATGTGCACGATATTTCGCCAGAAATGGAGAAAATTGTAAAGCTGTACAAACAGAAAGAACCGATTTTCGATCACTTCGGCGTAGAAAAGCAGATTAAAAATGCTTTTGGTAAAACGGTAAACTTGCCAGGTGGTGCTTACCTGGTTATAGAGCACACCGAAGCACTGCACGTTATTGATGTAAACAGCGGAAACCGCACGGCCAGTAAAGAAAACCAAGAGGAAAATGCTTTACAGGTAAATAAAGAAGCGGCCAAAGAAATTGCCCGTCAATTGCGATTGAGAGACATGGGCGGCATTGTGGTAATCGATTTTATCGATATGCACAAGGCAACAAACCGTAAAATGCTATTCGACTATTTGCGTGAGCTGATGTTGTTGGATAGAGCTAAACATACCATCTTGCCGCCGAGCAAGTTCGGTTTGGTGCAAATAACCCGGCAACGTGTTCGTCCGGAAATGAATATTGTTACGGTAGAGAAATGCCCCGCCTGCGATGGGACCGGGGAAATTAAAGCGAGTATCGTTTTGATGGATGATATTGAGAATAACCTTAATTATATTTTACGTGAGCAAAATGAAAAAGGTGTAACGCTTTGCGTCCATCCTTACATTGAAGCTTACATTACCAAAGGTTTTTTAAGCCTCCAACGCCGTTGGTTTTTTAAATATGGCCAATGGATAAAGGTTAAGGCGCAGTCATCGTACCATTTAACAGAGTTTCACTTCATCTCTTCAAAGGATGAAGAGATTAAATTATAACTCAAAACATTGCCACAAAGCCCGAATCTAAAAATTCGGGCTTTGTGCTTTAATGACTTTTTGACGAGCGTGCAAGCCGCATTGAAAGAGCAATTATTAGAGGCTACCCGTAAGTGCGAGTAAAAACTCCGTCGGAACTTCTATATGCGGGATGTGGCCGCAGGCGTCGAATTCGATAATTTTGGCTCCGGGAATTTTCGCGGCCGTCTGTTTGCCCAAAAACCTGTATTGCCCATGTATTGCCTGCTGGTCGGCCGATAGCAGCCCCTTGCCAACGATGGTTTTGTCTTCCTTTCCAATAAATAATACCGTAGGTACTTTAATATTTTGAAATTCGTACACCACAGGCTGTTCGTAAATCATGGTAAAAGTCATAGCCGCTACCTTGGCCCACCGCGGGTAATCTGCGCTCAGTGTTACTCCGCCCGCTACACTCACCAGATACTCATATTCGGGTTTCCAATAGGTAAAATACGATGATTGATAGTATTTTCTTACGCTTTCGGCAGTAGTTTTAAGTTCAGTTTTGTATTGTTGTTCAGTGGTAACATACGGTACAAACGTTTTATAATCCTCTAAACCGATGGGATTTTCGAGCAAAAGTTTTTCCGTTTTATCAGGATACATCAGCGCAAAGCGAGTAGCCAGCATTCCGCCCATGCTATGTCCCAGCACTACCGCCTTTTGAACGCCCAGTGTATCCAGTAACTGTTTATTCCAGGCGGCCATTTGATGGAAACTATAATGAATAAACGGTTTTGACGATTTGCCAAACCCAATTTGATCGGGAACGATAACACGATAGCCAATAGCAGTTAACGCCTTAATTACATTGCCCCAATAATAGCCACCAAAGTTTTTTCCGTGAAACAAGATTGCAGTTTTGCCGTTAGCCGCTTTAACGGGGGCGACATCCATGTACGCCATTTTAATATCCTGCCCTTCTGTGTTGATAGGCATATATTTGATAGGGTAGGGATATTTAACGTTTTCTAATGTAATAGAAAGTGTATCAAGTTTTTGCGCCTGCAATTGCGTTGAAATAAAAATGCAGCATGTAAATAGTAAGAAAATCTTTTTCATGAAATAAAGTTAGTAGGTGCTTAAAATAACCAAAAAATATTGTTTTTGTTTATAAACGTACAGTTACACATACTGGTATTAAACAGAAGCGGCTTTCTGATCTCTTCAGAAAGCCGCTTCGTTGATAAATGTGCGTTATGATTGGTGCAAATTAGCCGGTTATTTAGCTACAACTACAGTTTCAATTGCTTTTTCGAGGCTGTTGGTATGTGTTTTTAAAGCGGCAAACTTGTCCATGGTTAGTTTTTGTGTGTCACCCATAACTAAAGTATGATCATTTGTAGAACCGCTTAACTTTAAATCGGCATGGTCTTCGATAACGGTGTACAAACCTTCTGTTTTAGTATCAATATCTGCATGGGCGTTGTCGTTTAAAAAGATTTGAAGAAACTGTGTGTTTAATTTACCGTCGGTTTTTACAAGCGCGTTTTCAGAAGCCTGAATGCGGAAGATGTCAGTTACATAAACAACCACCTTTGTTAGTTCGTTGCTTGTTGATGAGATTTTAAGGTTGTCGCCATCTTGCATCACTTTTGCACTGCCATAATTATCGTCGGCATAAGCAACGCTTGATCTGCTGCCCTGAACGATGGTAAGTTCTACATTTCCTTTTACAGAGATTTTTCTGAAGCTGCTTACTTTTGATTTTTTTATCGGAGCGATTTCAGTTGCAGATACGGTTGGTACAATTACAGCTGTAGATAAAACGATAGCTGTTAATGAAGTTGCGATTAAGGTTTTGATTGAGGTTTTCATAATTTCTTTTATTTAATAGTGAATTAATTTGCTGTAATATTTTGTTGTTGTTTTTGTAGATAAGACGCCAACAAGCGATAAACGTTGCAAGCGTTTTGCCACCTTTATACCACCGAGTTGTAATACTCGACGAACAGGCGTTAATTCAAGACGAAACCACTAACATTATAACCTCTTTGTAAAATCTAAAATATTATTCGCTGCTGCCAAACTTCGTTTATACTTGGATTGTATGTTTGTATATCGGCATGCATTCATATCGCTGTGCATGGATTAGTCTATTCGCTTCACGCAAGACATGCGATATATAAAAGCTTAAACATATAATTATGGAATATAGAAAAATTGGAAACTCAGACCTTGAAATGTCTGCAATTACGTTTGGCGCCTGGGCTGCCGGGGGCTGGATGTGGGGAAGCACCGACAGAAATGAAGCCATTGAAGCCATACAAGCAGGTTATGATCTTGGCGTAACATCAATTGACACTGCACCGATTTACGGGCAGGGGGAAAGCGAGGAAATTGTTGGCGATGCAATAAAGGACATTTCCAGAGACAAGCTTCAGCTGGTAACCAAATTCGGCATGCGCTGGGACCTCGAAAAAGGCGATCTTGCCTTTAAAAGTAAGGATAATAACGGCAAGGATATCGATATTTATAAGTATGCAGGTAAAGAAAGCGTGATTTACGAATGCGAACAATCGTTGAAACGATTAGGAACAGATTATATCGACCTTTACCAAATTCACTGGCCAGATAGTACAACGCCAATAGACGAAACTTTTGAAGCGGTTGCCCGCCTGGTAGAGCAGGGAAAAGTGCGCTACGCCGGTGTTTGCAATTATAACGTTGACCAGTTGCAAAAAGCCAATGAAACAATCGAAATCGTATCAAACCAGATTCCTTTTAGCATGGTAAACCGCGGTGTAGAAAAGGAAACCGTTCCATATTGCATCGAAAACAATAAGGCCGTTTTAGCCTACAGCCCAATGGAACGCGGTTTGTTAACAGGCAAAATTACCGTTGATTACCATTTTGAGGAAGGCGACCACCGTAAAGGAAATCCGTTTTTTAAACCAGAAAGCATAGAAAGAACAAATGCCTTTTTAGCCAGGATTAAACCTTTGGCCGATGAAAAGAACGCCAGTTTATCGCAACTGGTTTTACGTTGGACAATTGAGCGCCCGGGGATTACCATTGCCTTGGTAGGTGCCAGAAATAAGCAGCAATCGGTTCAAAATGCCAAGGCTATCGACGTAAAGCTTACTTCGGATGAAATTCAGTTTATTAATGATGAATTAAAAACAGCAGGATTTTAATACCTTGGTCACTTCGGTCGAAAAACCAATCTTTTTGTTAAGCGTGGTTACGGTTTAAAAACAGATTTAAATTATATGTCAAAATTATTCTCTCCTTTTACTATTAGGGATGTTACCTTAAAAAATAGAATTGTAATCTCTCCGATGTGCCAATATTCGGCAGTGGACGGCTTTGCCAACGATTGGCACCTCGTTCACCTCGGAAGCAGGGCGGTTGGTGGTGCAGCTTTAATTATTCAGGAAGCCACGGCAGTGACGCCAGATGGCCGGATAACCTATGCCGACCTGGGCATCTGGAAAGATGAACACGTTGATAAATTGAAACAGATTGTTTCTTTTATTCACAATAATGGCGCTGTTGCTGGCATTCAGCTGGCACATGCCGGCAGAAAGGCAAGCTGCGACCTGCCCTGGAATGGCGGCGAACAACTGGCCGATGGCGAAAATAGCTGGAAGCCTGTAGGGCCATCGCCCATTCCCTTTAAGCAGGGGCAGGTGGAGCCGCACGAATTGAATATTAAAGAAATTCAAGACATTGTGTTCGCTTTTAGGGCCGCTGCAAAAAGAGCTTTGGAAGCAGGCTATAAGGTAGTAGAGATCCATGCCGCACACGGATATTTGCTTCACGAATTTTTTAGCCCATTGAGTAACAAACGAACTGATATTTATGGTGGAAGTTTCGAAAACCGAATCCGGTTGGTAATCGATGTGGTTGAAGCCGTTCAATCGGTTTGGCCGGAAAACCTGCCGCTTTTCGTTCGCATTTCGGCAACGGACTGGACGGAAAACGGATGGAATGAAAACGACTCGTTACAACTGGCTGCTGTGTTAAAAGATAAAGGCGTAGATTTGATTGATACTTCTTCGGGTGGAAATGTTCCGGATGCTTTTATTCCGGCCGGACCAAATTATCAGGTTCCCTTTGCAGATAAAATTAGAAACGAAATTGGAATTTATACCGGCGCCGTTGGCATTATAGTAAAGGCCGAGCAGGCAGAGGAAATACTGGAGCAGGAGCGGGCCGATTTGATCTTCATTGCCCGAGAATCGCTTCGCGACGCTTACTTCCCTCAGCATGCCGCACAGGTTTTAGGCGATGATACGGAGTGGCCCAATCAATACGTGCGAGCAAAAAGAGAAGTTGTTAAAAAGTAGAGCAAATAGTCATCCAATCTGGCGCAAGCGTCTCGCTTGTGCCTATTTAATAATTCACCTGGATGATCTTCGTTGGAAATGGTATAGTCATCCGATGAATATAGACGTCTTGCCGATATTCATCGGATGACTTTAAAAAGCCGATCTGGCGCAAGCATCTCGCTTGTGCCTACCCGATTATTCACCTAAAACGATCTTCGTTGAATATAATAATATTTCCATTGTCGTAGCGAGACGCTATCAATGCTATTAAGTTAAGCTTGTCAATTGTCAGTCTGAGCGGAGTCGAAGACCCTTTCTATAGGATAAAATGAAAAATATCTGTCCTTCGACTCCGCTCAGGATGACAATATTTTTTCGTTTTATCCTTAACTTAATAGCATTGGAGACGCTACGACGAGGTAATGGTATAGTCATCCGATGAATATAGACCTTTTGCCGATATTCATCGGATGACTTTAAAAAGCCGATCTGGCGCAAGCATCTCGCTTGTGTCTATCCGATTATTCACCCAAAATAATCCTCATTGAATACAGTAAAGCTTTTATTTCGTAGCGAGACGCTATCAATGCTATTAAGTTAAGCTTGTCAATTGTCAGTCTGAGCGGAGTCGAAGACCCTTTCTATAGGATAAAATGAAAAACATCTGTCCTTCGACTCCGCTCAGGATGACAATATTTTTTCGTTTTATCCTTAACTTAATAGCATTGGAACGCTATGACGAGGCAATGGAAATATAGTCATCCGATGAATATAGACCTCTTGCCAATATTCATCGGATGACTAAACACCACTATCTTACTTTGCCAAAGTAAAAGGCACGTAAAGCCCAAAAGTGATATTTCTGCCAGCATTGTAAACGCCGAGATTTGGATTTTCTGAATCAAAACGACCCGGTTTAAATCTGCTTAAGGCGTCATAATATTTCTGATCCAATAAATTATTTGCTGAAACCGAAAGCTTTATCGGCTGGTTACCTAAATTAAAGGTGGTGCCAATGCCCGCATTTAATAGGGTGTAGCCGCTTGTAGGTGTTTCAAAAACCGCATCAACACGGGTTTGCTTAAACGCTGAATTAATGCCTACAAATAGATAAGCATCGTTAGTTCCCTTTATTTTTGGTTCGAAACGAAGCTCGTTTCTTAACGTTGCTGCAGGGATAAACGCCAACGGCCTGTTTAAAGTTTTATTTTGCGCATGTACATAACCAAAGGTGTTCTCGAAATGGATGAAAGGCAGCGGGTGAATAGTTAGGCTGGCCTCTGCACCATACAGGTTGGCATTTACCTGCCCGTAGCGATACACCGGATATTCATCGCCTTCAGCCATAATGGTTTCGCCATTGTTTGAGGCATAAATAAAATTATGAACGTAATTATTGTAAATACTGGCGCTGGCGCTCACAATTTTCCCTTCATATTCAATTGCGGCATCTACCTGGTAGCTGCGCTCCGGACTTAAAGCAGCGTTACCAATCTCGTAACGATACGTACCCTCGTGCACCCCGTTGGAGGCCAGTTCGGCAGGGTTTGGCGCACGGAATGCAGAACCTGCATTGGCCTTAAAATTCCATTCATCGTTAAATTGATGCGTAAAACCCAAAGCACCGCTTACATTTGAAAACTTGTTTTCGAAAGGTGCAAACAGCTCGTCGTCATCAACAAACAATTGTTTTCCGTTATTTTTACGGTAATCGTAACGGGCACCAATGCTAAACGTGTTGTTTTCCCAGTTCTTTTTGGCAAAGGCAAAAACACCGATTCCATAAGTGCTGTAATTTGGAATTAAAAACTCATCATCCGCCTTGTTCAAGCTTTTGCCAGCATCCGCACTTAAGCCGAAAACGGGTTGCCATCCGTTGGTTTCGTGCAGGTAATATTTCAAATCGGCAGTATAAGTTTTAAGGTCAAAAAATAACGCCGGATCAGGTCCATCCTCTAACTCGCGACGTTGGTTCTGCTGATAGCCAAAATCGGCCTTCAAATTTCCATTGCCCAACACAAAATTATTGTTCAGGGCAATTTTAAAATGGCGAATATCCTGACGCGGGTAGTCCAAATCGCGGCTTTTAAAATCTGAAGTAATGAATGCTTCCCCATCTTCTTTCACAAAATTTCCATTATCATCTAATGTCGGTTCGTAAAAACCAATATTATTTCGAAAGCTCGAAACGTTCAAATGCGTATAGCCCCAGCTTTTGTTCAAACCGATCATTCCGCTCAAATCGGTTTCATTAAAACCAGAGTTCGGAAAATAACCTGTGGGTGTTTTAAAAGAGTAAGCATTTTTGTAAGTGCCGCGGGCCCGCCAAACAAAACCGTTTTCTGTTCCATTAAGCATTAACGAATTAGCCGTAAGGCCGTTGTTGGTAGCGTAATTGGTTATAAACTCACCTTTTATCTGTCCCTCAGGAGCGGTGCTTGGTTCCAAAATATTTATCACGCCTCCAAGCGCATCCGAGCCATACATCAACGATGCAGCGCCACGCAACACCTCAATCCGATCTGATTTAAATTGGTCGATTTCGATACCGTGCTCATCGCCCCATTGTTGCCCTTGCTGCTTAATTCCGTCATCTAAAGTTACTATCCTGTTATAACCCAGTCCCCTGATTACCGGCTTCGATATCGATGGTCCCGTTGTAATCTGCGAAACTCCCGGAATTTTGGTCAAGGCATCAACCAGATTGGTAGACGGCGCCAAAAGTTGGTTTTTGCCCAAAACGGCAGATGAGGCACTATTTCTTTTACTCGTGCTGCTAATCAGGCTTCCCGTAATTACAATTTCGCGGGTTTCAATTGCAGTCGGTTGCAACGCGAACTCCAGCGCATTTGCACTCGCCAAATTTACTATCTGGGTAGCTGTTTTATAGCCAACGTAATGAACTTCCATTAAATAGCTGCCTTTTGATGGCAAGTTGTTCAGAAAAAATTCTCCGTCGTTATTTGTTACACCCGTAACCTTTAAATCGGGAATTGAAATTGTAGCGCCAGGCAACGTTTGTTTAGTGCTGGCATCAATTACCTTCCCCTTAATATCTTTTAAAATGGCACCAAATGCCGTGCTGTTAAATAATGTATATAGAATTACCAAGCCAATAAGCTGTAATTTTTTCATAATATGAGATTGATTTTTAAAAAAGCGAGAAATAATCCATGGATGTTGTTAAGTAAACACCCGCCACCAATAGCCGTCATCCTGAATTTAGTTCAGATCTTTCCAGTGAGAAAGATTCTGAATCAGTTCAGCAAGAGCGAGGCCAGGCAACTTTTGTTACATAGCATTTCTCATTAACAATAATAATTTTCGATAACACTAAAAAAGTGTTTAAAATAGCCTTAGAAATTAGGCTACTGGCGGTCCCCGTAAACTTGTTCTTAAAAGTTCGGTGTAAATGCTTTTAACTGCAAGCTCTTTCTTTAGCAAAACCTTCGCACAAAGAAATACGCGATAAATTTGATGCACCTGAACGTAGTTTTTTTCAAAACTAGCCTTGCAGATCAAACAGGTATCGCCGTGTGTTTGCACATGGCTTACGTGTTTGCAATTTGCCTCCTTTTCAACAACAGGGGCTTGATGGTGGTGATGCAGAACGCTCCACGGCGTTAAGGCAACGGCAAAAACAATCAGCATAAATGCCGACAGATATTTTTTTATGTTTTGTCCGTGCTTTTTCAATGCCGCAAAAGTAATAATAACAAATCAAAAAACGGAGACCTGATAAGTAACATTGCTTTGATGGTCCTTTTTGCGTTTATTACTTCGCTAGATGAAGATTATAATGGAATATTCATTTGAGCACGAGGGCCTGTCATAGTTTTCATTTAAGTCTTAGCACAAAAATAAATATGACGTAGCCTGAAAAAAAACTACCTTTTGCCCTCCTTGAAAAGAAGGAGAGGAGTTGAATTGTCGCCCTGAGCATTTCGACTGGAGTTCATCTTGAGCGGAGCCGAAAGGATCAATACAGGCTTAGTCGAAGAGCAGATGTTTAGTCGTTTTGTTTGATAGAAAGGTTTTCAACTGAGTTTATCTTGAGCATTTCGACTACGCTCAATACAAGCTCAAGCCGAAAGGCTCAGATCCGATAACTATCGGATGACAGCTGACGAACTTAACTTTATAGCATTGATGCCCGTCCCGTTAGGCAGGAACAAAGGCTCGGGAGCAAGAACCAACATGAAGTTTCATACTTGACTTAGCACATGCTTTAAGCCTTAAAAGCCGCATATTTCTTTATCGCCCCGAGGTTGTTACCTTTGTAAAGTGAAGATCTTAAAAAAATATGGAGCCAACGCCCTCTTTTTTACACTTATCCTGGTTATACTTTTCGTTCCCGATGCAAAGGCTTTCCTGATACGCGGATTGATGGAAATTGGCCTCTACAATCCGAAAATTGAGCAACCTGCTGCGAGTGTGAGCGATCTGAATGGCATTCAGTTTAAAGATATTAGAGGAAACGTTATCGACCTCGGCAATTTAAAGGGCAAAGTGATATTTGTTAACTTTTGGGCCACCTGGTGCCCGCCATGCAGGGCAGAAATGCCATCGTTGGCCAAGCTCTACGAGCAGTTTAAAAACGATAATACCATCGTTTTCATTTTTGCCGATGCCGATGGTAATTTAGAAAAATCGACAAAATACATGGCCAAAAGAAACTACGAAATGCCTGTATTTAAAGTAAATAGTGATGTGCCGGCCCAGATATTTAGCGGATCGTTGCCAACAACCGTAATTTTCGATAAGCTTGGCAGGTTATCATTTAGGCACGAAGGCGTTGCCGATTACAACGATAAAAAGTTTGTTGCATTTTTGAACAAACTTAAGGCGCAATAATATCATCGCCTACTTGTGCAGGGCCGTTACAACTAAAATATTTTTCTTTACTTTGTCTACTTTTAAAAAGCATGATCAACCAGTTTAGAAAACTAAGCCCCATAAACCTCTTATTGCTGCTGGCTTACACATTTTTCATGCGTATGGCTATTTTTTATGAAATGCCGCCACAGCTTAATTTCGATTTTTTGGAGCCATTTGCACGGCTGCTGATCAATATCGATCTCGACAACGCTTTTTCACCAGGTGCAAATATTTTTTTTGCCACAATTCTCGTCTTCGTTCAGGCACTTATCTTCAATAAAGTAGTCAACAACCATAACCTCCTGTCAAAACCCAGCTTTTTGCCCGGCCTCATGTTCATTACCGGAACCAGTTTGTTTATGCCATTTATGACGCTTAGCCCGGCATTAATTGCCAATTTTTTCTTAATCTGGATAATAGATAAATTTCTAAAGCTTGGAAAAAGTGCCAATTCCATTACAACCGTTTTCGATATCGGGATGATTATCGCTTTAGGCACGCTGATTTATTTCCCATTTATGGCAATGATATTGATGATATTTCTGGCCCTTTTGTTATTCCGGCCCTTCAGTTGGCGGGAGTGGCTGGCCGGATTGATCGGATTTATGACCGTGTTCTTTTTCCTTGCCGTATTTTATTATTGGAACGATAACCTTACCTCGTTTTATCAAATTTGGAAACCGTTAGGCAATAAATTTCCATCCGTGTTCAAAATCAATTACAACGATTATCTTGTACTTATTCCCGTTGTAATCATCATTATTTTAGCCTCTTTACAGTTGAGAGAAAACTTTTTCAGGAGCTTCATCAGCACCCGTAAAGGCTTTCAGCTCCTGTTCTTTATGTTTGTGGTTGCCGGTGCAAGTTTATACCTTAAGCCCAGCTTTCGGATTTGGCATTTCTTGCTCTGTGTACCCCCGGGGGCAGTACTTTTGGCCTATTATTTTTCGAACGCCAAAAAGCGCTGGTTCTACGAAACGCTGTTCTTTTTATTTGTGTTATCCGTACAATACTTTCTTTTTGTTTAACCTTTTTTAACAAATAACTAGAGCGAAACTTAACAAAGATTAATAGCTTTGTGGCATGAAGTTTTGGCAAACCCATGTTTTTCTAAATTTCTAATGATTTAATAACTAGCAGATAGGGATTTTTTAAGTGCATAGATTAAGCATTGACATTGGGAACTCTTCGGCGAAAATCGCGATTTTTAAAAATCGCGAAATAGTCCACCACCAGCGTTTAAGCAAGTTGGGTATTCTCGACCTGGCTCAACTGGTAGAAAAATTTGCTCCAAAAAAGGCTGTTATAAGTAGTGTAAACCAAGAAATTAACGCCCTCGAAGAATATTTGACAAAGCACACAGATTACACGCGTTTTTCAACACTTTTAACAAACGGCGTAAGTAATAAATATACAACACCAAACACGTTGGGGTTAGATAGGTGGGCAGCGGTTTTGGGCGCAAACGGACTTTACCCCACCGTGGCAAGCTTAATTGTTGATGCCGGCACCTGTATAACCTACGATTTGCTAACCAGCACCAAAGAATATTTTGGCGGCAGCATAAGCCCGGGCATTGCGATGCGTTTTAAAGCGGTGCACGAGTTTACCGGCCGACTGCCGTTGGTAACCTGGAGTGAAAACGATAAAATTGTTGATGGAACAGACACCTCATCGGCAATTAAAAACGGCGTGTTGCAAGGAATAATTAACGAAATAGAAGGCTTTATTGCCTTAAATAATAAAAAGGAAACCGCCTTAAAGGTGATTTTAACAGGGGGCGACGCTAATTTTTTGTATAAGCAATTACAAAACAGCATCTTTGCGCCTCAAATTGTAAAAGATCCATACTTGGTATTAAAAGGATTAAATGAAGCTATTGCAGATTAAAATGTACAAAAAGATAAATTATATTACAGCCATACTCGTTTTAGTTTGTGGTTTAGGTGCTCAGGCGCAGGTTACCACTTCATCACCATATTCAAGATATGGCCTTGGAAATATAAAAGGCTCTTTATTGCCTCAGTTACGGGCGATGGGCGGAATTTCGACTGCAGTAAACAAGGTAAGCGGGTTTAACTACATCAATATGCAAAATCCGGCCTCCTATGCAGGCATCACTTTAACCACTATTGATATTGGTATGAGTGCTGGATTGACCAACCTACAACGCAACAGCCTTAGCGAAAACAGCTTCAATGCTACATTTAGTCACCTCGCATTTGCCGCTCCCGTAACCAGGCGTTCGGCATTAAGTTTCGGAATTTTGCCTTATTCAGATTTAGGATATTCGTACCGGAATACAGTTAAGATTGATACCTCAACCGTTGATCAGCTGTACCAGGGCGAAGGCGGTTTATCAAAAGCGTACCTCGGTTATGGCTATCGCTTTGGCGATCACCTCAGAATTGGAGCCAACCTGGAATACATTTTCGGAAACCTGCAAACAACAAGAGCAACAGAATATCCCGAAGATGCAACTGCCGTTTTTGCAAAACTGCAAAACAAGAATAGTGTAGGTGGGTTAAATTACTCGTACGGCTTACAATACGATTTCAACATCGGTAAGAAAACACTAATGACGATTGGCTACTCGGGCAGCAGCTCGGGCAAAGTTCATTCATCGCAAACATTTTATGCTACACGCTACCTGAGAGATGCCAGCGGAAACGAATTAACTGCAATTGATACCTTAAGCGCCGTTGATAACGGCCGATCGAACCTTACCTTGCCGTTAAGCCATAACTTTGGGATTTCAATTCAACAGAATGATAAATGGATGATTGGTGCAGATTTTAGAATGGGCAAGTGGTCGGCAACCAGCATCAACAACGTAAACCAGGGCTTGCAAGATAGCTGGGGCGCATCAATTGGCGGCCAATGGACTCCCGATGCCTTTTCTTACAACAGCTACATGAAACGTGTTGATTATCGTTTAGGCTTTAATTACGATAAAACGTATATCCAGATCAATAATCAAGACATTAAGCAAATGGGTGCCTCACTGGGCTTCGGTTTCCCGTTGCCTACTGCTAACGGTGGTACCGCTTTTTACAAAATCAACTTCACTACCGAGGTGGGCCAACGCGGTACACTAAATAACAACTTGGTAAAAGAACAATACATCAATTTTCACCTCGGCTTCACGTTAAACGATACCTGGTTCCGCAGGTATAGAGTAGACTAATGAGATTAAATGCTTTTTTTTATGGTTATTTGCTTGCCTTGCCGTTATTTTTGGCATCGTGTAGCGATGACGACCTGAAAAAAGCCGATGCCATTGCATTAAAAAAGGTGAGCCTTAGCCGCGATAGAACGCTGGGCGTAGAAATTATTTACAGCGACTCGGCCCTTGTAAAAGCAAAAGGTTATGCACCCATTCTGGATAAAGTAACCCCATCCAACGGAAGCATTTATCAAGAAATGCCCAAAGGCGTTAAAATCGATTTCTTCGACGAAAAAGGCAACATTAATGGCGATCTGGTGTGCGATTATGCCATTCGGAAAGATGCAGAACTTAAAACCGAGTTCAGGAAAAACGTAGTGGTGAAAAGTGCAAAAGGCGATACTTTTAGTTCGGAAGAGCTGATTTGGGATGAACAAAAAAAGATCTTTTATTCTAACCAACGCGTTTATGTAAAGGGTGTTGATGGAAATTTAGGAGACGGTATCAACTTCAGAGCACCACAAGATTTCAGCACCTACGAAATGGAAACAGGCAGCGGCGAATTGAATATGAAAGAAGGCATTGCGCCTTAGACAGAAGGATTCAATTAGGGAATGAGTGAATGATTGAGTGGAATAAAATGTTTAACTAATTGATTCGGATTCTTCAACGGTGTTCGTCAGGCTGAGCGAAGTCGAAGCCTTATTATTGGAGGCCGTTTGACTTAGCTTATAGAGAGCACAGTCGAAATTTGTATAGAATCGTTGAAATTCAATAAGTCTTTCATTCAAAATTCGCTTATTAATTCGCTCATTTCATTCATTAATTTTTGTGTTTTCTTTTTTGTGGCAAATTTGTATCTTGCGCCCTCTTAAAAAAAACTAAATAAATTTAAAATATAACATGGGAATAATGACATTTTTGCGTAACCGTGCGGGCTATATTTTAGTCTTTGCTATCGGTTTTGCAATTGTTGCATTTTTAGTAGGCGATGCAATTAATGTGGGAAAGCCTTTTTGGTCGGCAAATCAAAAGGTTGTGGGGTCTATCGATGGCAATGAAATCAGCATCGATGAGTTCGGTCCGAAAGTAGATCAGGGACTTAACCAAATGAAACAACAGTATGGAGGCAGTGTAAACGCACAAATGACTGCCATGGCTGTAGATCAGGCTTGGAATGCCGAGCTAGGTAGGGTTTTATTAACCAAAGAGTACGAGCGTTTGGGATTAACAGTTTCAGAAGATGAGCTGGTAGACTTGTTGCAAGGTCAAAATCCAAGTCCGCTAATCAGACAGTATTTTTCTAATCCTCAAACGGGTCAGTTAGATCGTGTAACCTTGATGAACTTTTTAAAATCTAAAGAGCCTCAAGCCTTACAACAGTCTAATATGTTGCAACAAGAGATTACAAATCAGGCATTACAAACCAAATACAGTAATCTGATCAAAAACTCCGTTTATGTAACTTCGCTCGAAGCTACAGACGAGTACAACAACCGCAATAAGCTGGCAAACTTTAAATACGTTAGCTTAGATTATGCTTCAATTCCTGATGCTTCAGTTAAACTAACTGATGCCGATTATTCTAATTACTACGATCAAAATAAGGCTCGTTTCAACAATCCACAAGAAACGCGAGCTTTTGAATATGTTACCTTTAGCATTAGCCCAACCGCTGCCGATTCATTAGCGATCAAAAATCAGGTTGATAAATTGGCTGCTGATTTTAAGGTAGCGAAGAACGATTCGTTATTTGCGGCCATTAACTCTGATGTTAAAGTTCCTTATACGTATTTGCCAAAAGGAAAACTAGGCGATCCTGCTTTAGATTCTGCTGTTTTCAGCATGCCTGCAGGTAGCTTTTACGGACCAAAATTAAGCGGAAGCGCTTATAAAGTAGTAAAAGTTGTAGCTACTCGTTTTTCGCCTGATTCAGTTAAGGCTAGCCATATTTTATTAGATCCGGCAAAATTAGGCGGTGAAGACAGAGCGATTAAATTAGCGGATTCATTAAAAGGCTTAATTGCAAAAGGCGGCAACTTTGCCGAATTGGCTAAACAATACAGCATCGACGGCTCAAAAGATCAGGGCGGCGAACTGGGTACGTTTGCCCGTGGCGCTATGGTACCTGAGTTTGAAAACGCTGCATTTGATGGAAGCACCGGCGACGTTAAAGTGGTTAAATCTCAATTTGGTTATCACATCATTAAAATTGAAAAACAAATCGGATCATCAAAAGTGGCCAAGTTGGCTTATGTAGAAAAAGCATTAACAGCAAGCAGCAAAACCAAAGATGCAGCCTATAAAGCGGCAAGTAATTTCTTGAGCGATGTTAAAGGAAACGACTTTGCAAAGCTAGCCGCTCAAAAAGGATTTAAAGTAGCCGTTGCCGATAAGGTTGCAGCAACCCAGGGATTTGCCGCAGGCTTAGATAACCCGCGTAAGTTAATTCAAGATGCCTACGCTGCAGATAAAGGTGATGTTTTACCAGAAATTTACAGCATGAGCGATGCTTATGTAGTAGCACATTTAACAGGAATAAGCCCGAAAGGAACTTTGCCATTAGCTGATGTTAAAAACGAAATTAAGCCGATGGTAATTAACGAGGTTAAAGCGAAAATGTTAAAAGATAAATTGGCTGCTGCCGGAAAGGGTAGTTTAGATCAAATTGCTGCCAAAGTATCTCGTCCCGTTAACCCAGTACAAAACATTGTGTTTGCCAATCCGGTAATTCCAGGAGTAGCACAAGAAAACGCATTGGTGGGAAGCGTATTCGGTTCGCAACCAGGTAAGGTTTCAGAACCTGTTCAAGGCGAACGCGGTGTATATGTATATTCAGTTGATGGATTTACAAGCCCTGCGCCAATTGCGAATATGTTTAAACAAAAAGAAACTATGATCTTAACACTAGGTCAGCGCTCTTTGGGTGCAGCTTTCCAGGCCTTACAAGATAATGCCAAGATAAAAGACAATCGCGTGAAATTCTATTAGATAGAAAATATGTAATTTTGTAACCGTTCCGATATCATCGGAACGGTTTTTTTATTTATGTGCCATGGAGATTCAAGAAAACATTATAAATAAGGTAGCAAGCAGTGGTTTAATTACTCTAAATCTCGAAGATTTTTACCACAAGGGCGAAAGAGTGCTTTATGATATTAAAGACAATCTTTTTCATGGATTGATGTTGCGTGAAAAAGACTTTCGTGAGTTTATAAAAAATCACGATTGGGCGCAATATCAAGATAAAAATGTAGCAATTATCTGCTCTGCAGATGCAATTGTTCCTACATGGGCCTATATGCTGCTTGCAAACCGATTAAAGCCATATGCCAACGAAGTTGTGTTTGGCAATCTTGATACACTTGAGGCCGTATTGGCAACAAAGGCTTTGGCAAAGATCGACCCACAGGCTTATGCAAACGAACGGGTTGTGGTAAAAGGTTGCGGCGATATTGATATTCCTGTTTCGGCTTATGTAGAAATTACCAACTTGCTTACTCCGGTAGTAAAGAGTATCATGTTTGGCGAACCCTGCTCTACAGTTCCGGTTTATAAAAGAAAGGATTAAGATGAGTTGGGAGTCTGGAGTCAGAAGTCTATAGTTCTGAGATAGGTTGTTAACTGTCCATTGCCGTTGACTTCAGTTAACGGTATTCAGTCAATGGGCGACGATTTAAAATTTGCTTTTAATTGGTTGGCTTTTTACATATATTTCGTAATGATTACGACATTTTAAACTTTCTTACCTTGTTGTTAGTCAAACAAAAGCAAAACACACACACAAGCAAATGAAACCATCATGTGCTACATTTCTAATTAAAAATGCACATGATAGCTTCATTACCATTGAAAACACACAAAAGCAAATGAAAACATTAACCTTATTATTTACAATAGTTATCGGGGCATTCGGGCTTCGGGCGCAAACGCTTCCCGTTAAGAAGGAGCCGGTTTTTAGAGATGGCGAGGTTTTAAATTACAAACTCCGCTACGGCTTCATTACAGCTGCAGAGGGTACTTTAAAAGTTCAAAATTCAGACCTTAAATTCGACGGAAAGCCCACTTACAGGTTATCCGTTGATGCGCAAACATCAGGAACGTTTGATATTTTTTATAAAATAAGAGACCATTACGATTCTTACATCGACAAAACCGACTTGCTTCCCTATTTCTATCAGGAAAACATTCGCGAGGCGAATTACAGGCGTCAGGATAAGGCCAGGTTTAATCAAGACAGTAAAAAGGTGGTTTCCAACAGAGGCACCTTTACTGCGCCAACCAATCAAACATTCGATTTAGTGTCGGCGTATTACTTCGCCCGGAGTTTAGATATCTCAAAGCTTAGAACTGGAGATAAATTTAAGCTGAACTATTTTCTACAAGACGAGATCTCGGCATTAGAAATAGAATACATTGGCAAAGAAACCATAAAAACCAAGTTGGGTAACATTAGGTGTTTAAAGTTTAGCCCATCCATAAAGCCTGGCAGAATATTTAAAAAAGATAGTCGTTTATACCTTTGGGTAACCGACGATGGGAATCGTGTTCCTGTAAAGGCTCAGGTAGAAATATTAGTTGGCGCAGTTACAATGGAGTTAAAATCGGCCAGCGGCCTTAAATATGCTTTAGCAAAAGAATAATGATGATAGAAGTGGAACAGGTGCTGGTGCACGAAGATGTTTTAAAAGAAAACTTTGTTTGTAACCTGAGCAAATGTAAAGGAATTTGTTGTGTAGAGGGAGATTCGGGTGCACCGTTGGATAACGAAGAAAAGGCAATATTAGAAGATATCTATCCAAAAATTAAACACCTTTTAAACGAAAAAGGCATTAAGGCCATTGAAGAACAGGGTGTTTATGTTGTTGATGAGGACGGTGATTTAACCACTCCCTGTGTAGATAAAAATAAAGAATGTGCCTATGTTCTATTTGAAGGCGGAATAACCAAATGTGCAATTGAAAAGGCTTATGAGCAGGGCATAGTTGATTGGCAGAAACCCATTTCGTGCCACTTGTACCCAATTCGCATTACCAAATACCCCGAATTTGATGTGCTAAACTACGACAGGTGGCATATTTGCCATGATGCCTGTACGTTTGGACGTGAGCTAAAAGTGCCCGTTTACACTTTCTTAAAAGGACCACTGATTCGAAAATACGGAGAAGAATGGTACCGGGAATTAGAAAATTCGGTAGCGGCCGTGTAGGTTTCGTCATATCGAATCACGTAGGACATGTGTTGACACATACCTAATATGGCGCAAGCGTCTCGCTTGTGCCTATCCAAGTTTCATTCATAAGTCTCCTCCTTAAATACAAATGAAATACCTGTATTTGAGTCCATGCATACCTCTGGCCAACCGAAATGTGTATATGTCGTAGCGAGACGCTACCAATGCTATTAAGTTAAGGATAAAACAAAAAATATTGTCATCCTGAGCATTTCGACTACGCTCAATACAGGCTCAGTCGAAGGACGGATATTTTTCGTTTTATCCTATTAAAAAAGGTCTTCGACTGAGTTTATCTTGAGCCTTTGGTCTACGCTCAAGATAAACTCTAGACGAAAGGCTCAGACTAACAATTGACAAGCTCAATTTAATAGCATTGGAGACGCTAGACGAGGTAGACGCTACGACGAGGTAGGAGCATCAATTCGCACCTATAATGATCAAATGAAGAGGCCTCATGTGTAAATTCGCCTCATTTTCGCCATTATTATCCCAAAAGGTTGTCATTTCACAATATGTGTGCTATTTTAGCCAATTGAAAATCATTTAATAACTGTGAAAAAAATCCTCATCACTGGTGGAGCTGGCTTTATAGGCTCACATGTAGTCCGCCGTTTCGTAAATAACTATCCTCAGTATAATATTGTAAATCTCGACAAGCTTACCTATGCTGGTAATTTGGCCAACTTAACTGATATTGAGGACAAAGCGAATTACAAGTTTGTAAAAGAAGACATTACAGACGCACAGGCGATGTTTGAGCTTTTCAAGACAGAAAACTTTGACGCAGTTATCCATTTAGCGGCCGAGAGCCATGTGGATAGATCGATTACCGATCCAACGGCATTTGTAATGACTAATGTAATTGGAACGGTTAACCTTTTAAATGCTGCCCGAGAAACCTGGAAAGGCGATTATGATAAAAAACGTTTCTACCATGTAAGTACCGATGAGGTTTATGGCGCATTGGGAGAGGAAGGTATGTTTACCGAAACAACAGCCTACGACCCGCACAGCCCTTATTCTGCCTCGAAAGCCAGTTCTGATCACTTTGTGAGGGCTTACCATGATACTTACGGGATGGATTGCGTGATTTCAAATTGCTCAAATAATTATGGTTCGCACCATTTTCCAGAGAAATTGATTCCATTAGCGATAAATAATATCAAAAATAATAAACCTGTACCGGTGTACGGCAAAGGCGAGAACGTTCGCGATTGGCTTTGGGTTGAAGACCATGCCCGTGCTATCGATGTAATTTTCCACAACTCGAAAACGGGTGATACCTATAACATTGGCGGCCATAACGAATGGAAAAACATTGATCTGATCAATCTCCTTTGTACTATTATGGATGAGAAATTGGGTCGTGAGGCCGGAGAATCAGCCAAATTGATTACTTATGTTACCGATCGTGCCGGACACGATTTGCGTTACGCCATCGATTCTTCTAAGCTGCAACAACAGCTGGATTGGGTGCCGAGCTTACAGTTTGAAGAGGGTTTGGCTAAAACAGTAGACTGGTATTTGGAAAACGAAGATTGGTTAAATAACGTTACATCGGGCAATTATCAATCTTATTATGACCAACAATACAGCAACAAATAATGGAAATTGAACAAACCGGTTTAAAAGATTGTCTGATTATTAAGCCGCGGGTATTTGAAGACCCAAGAGGTTATTTTTTTGAAAGCTTTAACAAAGACAGCTTCGAAGAAAAAACGGGAATGTCTGGCGATTTCGTTCAAGATAACCAATCATTCTCCTCTTATGGTGTAATTAGAGGCCTGCACGCCCAAACTGGCGCTTTTGCTCAAGCCAAGTTGGTTCGCGTAACCAAAGGCGAGGTTTTGGATGTTGCAGTTGATGCTCGGCCAGGATCGCCAACATACGGTAAACACATCTCGGTTCGGTTAAGCGCCGAAAACAAGCTCCAGCTATATATTCCACGAGGATTTGTACACGGCTTTTCGGTATTAAGTGAAACTGCCGAATTTTTATACAAATGCGATAATTTCTTCAACAAAGCCTCAGAAACCGGCGTAATTTATAACGACGTAGATTTAAATATCGACTGGTTGATTCCGGAAGATAAACGGTCGGTATCTGACAAAGATTTATTGCTAAAACCTTTTGCTGAATTACAACATGATTAAAATTTTAATTATCGGCGCAGGAGGACAGCTTGGCCAATGCCTTAAAACAGTAGCTGAGCGCAGAAACATCAATGAAATTGTATCTCCACCCGAGGCAGAGGCAAACATTTTAGATCAATCGGGGTTAAATGCCTTATTGGCGAAAGAAAAACCCAAGTTTGTTATTAATTGTGCCGCTTACACTGCGGTTGATAAGGCTGAAGACGAGGCTGACATAGCTAAAGCAGTAAACGAAACCGGAGCAGCAAACCTGGCTTCGGCTTGTGCCGCCCATTCGGCTACATTAATTCATGTTTCAACAGATTTTGTATTTGAAGGAAATGAAGTAAAGCTTTTAATTGAAGATGATGTAGCTAAACCCATCAATGTTTACGGGCAAACCAAGCTTGATGGTGAAATAGCAGTTAAAAATTGCTTAGATGCTCACTTCATTATCCGAACTAGTTGGTTATATTCAGAATATGCCAACAACTTCGTTAAAACCATGTTAAAGCTCGGTGCAGAACGAGACGAACTGGGCATCATTGCCGATCAGGTAGGTACACCAACGTATGCCATCGATTTGGCCAACATAATCTTCGATATTATTCAATCGCAGTCTACCGCTTATGGCTTATACCATTACAGCAATGAGGGCGTAACCTCATGGTACGATTTTGCGAAGGCCATCTTCGAAATTAGCGAAACCAATGTTAAGGCCAATCCAATTCCAGGCTCGGCCTATCCTACAAAAGCAAAGAGGCCGGCTTTTTCTGTAATGGATAAATCAAAAATTAAACAGACTTTTAATATAGAAATTCCGTATTGGAGAAACAGTTTAGAAGCGTGTATACAACAAATAAATAATTCTAATAAGTTATAATGTTGGTTTTGAGGCACTCAAGTCTCAAATCTAACATCTCAAATCTTAAAATATGAAAGGTATAATCTTAGCTGGCGGTAGTGGGACTCGCTTGCATCCTTTAACGCTTGCTTGCAGCAAACAAATGATGCCGGTGTACGATAAGCCCATGATTTATTATCCGCTGTCTACCTTAATGCTGGCGGGAATTAGGGAAATCCTGATTATTTCTACACCTCACGATCTGCCAAACTTTGAAAAGCTGTTAGGCGACGGGAAATCGCTGGGCTGCAAATTTAGTTATGCGGTACAAGCAGAACCTAACGGGTTGGCGCAGGCCTTTGTTATTGGCGCAGACTTTATAGGTAAAGATAAGGTTGCACTTGTGTTGGGCGATAACATTTTTCACGGTGATGGGATGGCCAAGCTGTTACAAGCAAGTTCAGACCCCGATGGGGGCGTAGTTTTTGCCTATCAGGTTTCCGATCCCGAGCGCTATGGCGTAGTTGAATTTGACGAGCACAAGCAAGCAATCTCAATCGAAGAGAAACCAGCAGCACCAAAGTCTGATTACGCCGTTCCGGGATTGTATTTTTACGATAACGAGGTGGTCGAAATTGCGAAGAACATTAAACCATCGCCCCGTGGCGAATACGAAATTACCGACATTAACCGCATTTACCTCGAACGCGGCAAATTAAAGGTAGGCGTACTGAGCAGGGGAACAGCCTGGTTAGATACCGGAACCTTTACCTCACTAATGCAAGCGGGGCAGTTTGTGCAAATTATCGAAGAACGACAAGGCTTAAAAATCGGTTGTATTGAAGAAATCGCCTACCGCATGGGTTTCATTACAAGCGAAGAATTAAAAGCAATTGCTGCGCCGTTGGTAAAAAGCGGCTATGGCAGCTATTTGTTAAAACAGATTAAGTAAAACTTTTACCAGTCATCCGATGAATAATGGGCCCTTTGCAAATATTCATCGGATGACGTATTCGTGGCATTCCGTCATCCGATAACTTTTGGGTTTTACCAAAGTGAGATCATCTAAGCGAGACGGGCTTCAAAGATTTCTCGGCTGCGCTCGAAATGACAATTTTTTAGACTGTGTCGAAAAACGTCGATGGCAGGTACAGCCTGTTCCGGTTTATTTTGTCGTATGGATTGACCACATAGAAAACATAGCTCAACCCTATAAAAACGATGTTTTCTATGTGCTTATGTGGTCGAAAAGTTCAAAAATACTCCCTCTGTAAGCAGCGGTTTTGACGTTCTGCGTTTTATCGCTTGGGGGTTCTTCGCTATGCTCAGAATGACAGCATTGAAACGTGTCATTTCAACTCCTTTGTTTACTAAAACTAATCTCCGAAGATGGCAGCGTGAAAGCCTGTCGTTTCTCACGGACTTATGACTTATCCAGTGTCTCAATTCAACCCATTATAATATTTAAACACGGCAATCAGCCCTGCGTCCGTGCCCAAATCTGGGCCTTCGTTTTTAATATAGGTTAAAATCTTGTCTTTTTTATCCCCAACAGCTTTCGCTATACCCTTACTGCTCGGCTGAAACTCCTCAGTTTCATTTACCTTAAGCAAGTAATAATGATTTTGCGCAATCCATTTACTTGTTTTCTTCTTCGTATAAAAATCCTCGTTCGTTTGTTTTTTTACGCCATATTTTTTTAGCAGCCCCGTTTTGCCGTCTAGTAGAACTTCTACAAAGCCCAATGATGGGTGTTTCGTGAATGAATGCAGTATTTTATTGGCGTCTGAGATAGCAAAACTACTGGTCGAATCCTGAATTGCGAAAACGTTGCCTTGCTCGTCGGTGTATTCCAGCTGCTGCTCGTAAAGGTTATATTTTACTAACTTAAGCAAAAGCTCTTTATTGCCTACGGTTTTGATATTACTCTCGCTGTAGGCATCATTAAAATATGGCGAACCTTCTGTCGCCTCTTTCATGGCAGAAACTCTTAACGGTTTACCGCCCGGGCCTACGGTAACACTTTGTGCAGTTGCCAATTTTAAGCAACTGATAAAAAATAAACAGGTAAAAATGCTTTTCATAGGATGGTTTTTTAGCTAAGGTACTTAAAAAAGAAGCCCTTTGAATTATTTAGAATGATTAAATATAATAGCGTAACGGCTTTTGTAAAAACAACAGTTTTAAGCGTCCTTTTCGCGGGAGAAATTACAAAAAAAACAGATAACTAAAACAATTTAGTAACTATTTAAACGCATTTCGTCTTATTTTGAAAATAAATTCGTTTTCTCTTGATTTATAGATAAAAAAAGTAGTTATTCGCACCCGTTATTAACTAAAATCCCCTATTCTAAGAACAATGAGAAAAGTTATACTTTGTCTATTCGTGTTTTTATTTTGTGGCCTTTCAAAAATGAGTGCGCAAAGTAAAATTATTACAGGAAAAGTACTGGGCTCCACTGATGGACTCCCGCTTCCTGGAGTAAGTGTCCTTGTAAAAGGCACAAAAAAAGCAACATCAACAGCTGCTGACGGAAAATTCAGCATCAGCGCCGCAGCTACAGATGTACTTCAAATTTCCTACGTTGGATTTGTTACCAAAGAAATTCCCGTAGGCACCCAATCAACCCTAAATGTAAGTTTGGAGCCAGATGCAACAATGCTGTCTGAGGTTACCGTATCTACCGCTTTGGGTATTAAGCGTAAGCCAAAAGAGATTGGTTACGCCACACAACAGGTTACCGGCAAGGCATTAACTGCAAGCAAGCCAACCAACTTAGCTACAGGTTTATCGGGTAAGGTTGCCGGTTTACAAATTAACCAGGCAAATAACCAAATCGATGCCGGCGACCAGGTGAGAGTGGTTTTAAGGGGTAACAGATCATTTACTGGAAACAATCAGGCCCTTTTGGTGCTCGATGGGGTAATTGTTCCATTAAGCCAGTTGAACTCGATTAACCCGAACGATATTGATAATGTAAACATTTTGAAAGGCGCAAACGCTGCTGCACTTTATGGTTCAGATGCATCAAACGGTGTGATCATTGTAAGTACCAAGAGGGGATCTGCTGACGGAGGAACTGTAACCTATACTAATTCGACGTTACTAAATCGTTTAAGCTACTTTCCTAAGATGCAAACGGAGTTCGGTGGTGGTACCGATCAGGATGCTTATGGCTTCGGGATGTACACGCCTTTCGAGAACCAAACCTTTGGCGATCGCTTTGATGGTAGCATCAGACCTGTTGGACGTGTTTTGGAAGACGGAACATTTCAAATGGTGCCATACACTTATAAAGAAAACGAGAAAGAGAACTTCTTTGAAACAGGTATCGACGAGCAAAACGACTTAACCTACTCTGGCGGAAATGAGAATGGTACTACTTACATTAACATGCAACGCGTAAATAGCAAAGGTTATGTACCTGGCGATAAATCGAACAGAACTGCATTTCGTATTAACGGAACGCGTAAAATAAACAAGTTCTTAGCGGATTACTCGTTCAATTATACCCAACGTAATTATGATAAAAGTACCAATCAGGTATACAATAACGTAATTAACACGCCTGGTAATATTCCTTTATCTGAGTACAGCGATTTGAACTCTTTATATGGCAATCCAAATAATTATTACAACGACTATTACAGCAGTCCTTATTTTGGTTTGCAGCAATACCGTAATAACGAAAGACGTGATGACTTATTGGGTAATCTTTCCATCACCTACAAGCCTGTTGAGTGGATTAGCTTAATGGCCAGAGGTGGTTTAAGCACCAAGAATACACAAGGCAAGAACAAAAATTATGCTTACACGTATTCTGACTTTGCCCACGATTCGGGAAAGGCCGCAGCGGCCACGCAGTACATCAGATCGTCGGTAGGCGACTATAACGAGTTTGAAAGCAGGTACACCGGCGATTTTTTAGCGACTGCTACTAAAACGTTTAACAAGTTCAAATTTACGTTAATTGGCGGTGCGCAGGTTATTCAGAAAAACTATAAATACATGACGCAATCGGGTTCAAACCTTGTTGTTGATAATTTATTTAACATTAACAACCGTACAGGTGAAATTGTAGGTTCGGAAACTGAACGTAACTCACGCCAGATTGGTGCATTCGGCGATTTAACCGCCACTTACAACGATTACTTAACAATCCACATTTCGGGAAGAAATGACTGGGACTCGAGGTTGGCGAAAAGCAACCGATCGTTCTTTTACCCAGCGATAGACGCTGCGATTACGCTTACTGACGCTATTCCGGCATTGAAAGAGAGCAAAATCATCAGCAATTTGAAAATCCGCGGAGGTATATCAAAGGTTTATGCCGTTCAAATAGACCCTTACCGTTTAGTTTCTACAATTAGCCCGGCAGGCAACTTCCCTTATGGTAGTACAGCGGGTTACACTATCGATAACTCGGTTTACGATCCGAACCTGAAACCTGAGAATACTGTTTCGAAAGAGATCGGGTTCGACATTGGTTTCTTAAACAATCGCATCACTTTGGAAACGTCAGCGTACCTTCAAAATACCAAAAATCAGGAGATTATCAACGGTATCGATTTATCGGCAACAACTGGTTACACCAGTGCGGTAATTAATACTGGTGAGGGTGAAAACAAGGGTATTGAATTTAGCTTAAACGCTGCACCGGTTATCGGCCTTGCCAATGGCTTCAGGTGGAATGTGGGAGTAAACTACTCTTATAACACCAATAAGGTGATTTCTTTATATCAGGGCCAGTCGCAGTTAGGTATCGGCGATAATAACTACATCGTGGTTGGACAGAGCTTCCCATCATTACAGGTGAGCACTTATCAAACCGATCCACAGGGAAGGGTTATTGTTGATGCCAATACGGGCTTACCATTAAGCAACCCGTTAAACAAGGATTTCGGACAAACCAATCCAAGTAACGTATTGGGTATTAACACCAGCTTTACGTTCAAAAACTTTACGTTATCGGGCGTTGCCGAATACAGAAGCGGAAACGTTTTTTACAACAGTTTTGCCAGCACGCTGGATTTTGCGGGAATAAGTTATACATCGGCAGAGGCGGGACGCGAGCGTTTTGTGTATCCAAACTCCGTTATCCAAACATCGCCGGGTGTATTTGTTCCAAACACCAACACCACAACCATTTCGGGCAACGGATCATTCTGGTCTGATGGTATTCGTGCAAACACCGCTTCAAACTATGTAATGAGCGCCGCCTTCTGGAAAATCAGAGAGCTTTCGCTTGCTTACCAGGTGCCTACGCAATGGTTACAAAGCAAGGCCAAGTTTATCAAAAATGCAAGTATCGCCTTAATCGGCAGAAACCTGTTTATGTTTAGACCAAGTGATAACATTTATACCGATCCGGAGATTAACGTTGGAACAGGAAACGCACAAGGCGTAAACAACCTTAACCAAACTCCGCCAACACGTATTTATGGGTTCACTGCAACAATTGGCTTCTAATAAATTAAAAAGAAAGACATGAAAAAGAAATTGATATATTTATTTACAGGCTCGGTTTTGTTATTGGGCGCATGTAAAAAGGACTTTTTAGATATTAACGACAATCCCAATAATGCAACTACGGTTAAGCCTGCACTTGTTTTAACAGGCGCACTTAACAATACCGCAGCTTACACCACCGGAGGATCGATATTTTACAGTTTCGCTGCCCTTTGGATGAACTATTGGATGACACCAGGCGGGGTATCTGGTTGGTATGAGGAACGTTCGTACAACTTTACCACAAACTGGAGCGGATCTACAACGCTTTGGGGTAACCTTTACGATAACTTAAACGATTATACGTATTTAGAAACACAAAGCAAAGCTGGCGGGCAGGATTTCTTTTTGGGCGTAGCCAAAACCATGAAAGCCTGGGATTACCAGTACCTTGTAGATTTTTACGGCAACGTACCTTATACGCAAGCTTCTAAATCCGTACTTTTCTTAAATCCGAAATACGATAAAGGTCAGGATATTTACGAAGATTTGGCAAAACAATTAGATACTGCTGCCAATTTATTTAAAACCGCAACCGTTAGTCCCGCAGATGCTACTGCAGACATTTATGCAAAAGGAAATCTTCAGAAATGGGGCAAGTTTGCCAACACGTTGAAGTTAAGGATTCTTTTGCGCCAATCGGAAATGCCAGGCCGCGAAGCTTACATTAAAGCAGAAATTGCTAAAATTGACGCCAATGGCTTCGGCTATTTAGGTACCGGAGAAACCATTGCAAACAACCCGGGCTATATCAATACCGCTGGTAAACAAAACCCTTTTTGGGCAGTTTATGGCTACGGCGTAGATGGTACAAGAACAGCATCTCACGGTTATATGTTGGCCAGTAGATATGGTATGGATTTCTTGCAGGATAACGACGACCCAAGATTAGGTAAATTTTATAACACCATTGATGATGGCAAGGGAAGTACCTACGTGAGCTTAGTTTGGGGACAGGATGTAAACTTCGATCAAACCATTTCTACCGTTTCAAGTATTGGTAAAGGAGTTTTAAAATCGTTCAGTCAGGATCAACCGATCATGACTGATTTCGAAAGTTTGTTCTTACAAGCGGAGGCAGCGCAAAGAGGCTATATTTCGGGCTCGGCGCAAGCGGCATACGAAGCTGCAGTTACAGCTAATTTCGTTTACCTTGGCCTAACAACGGCAGAGGCAACAACTTATCTAACCGATCAACCGGTGGCAAACTGGGCGAGCAATGCCGATAAAATAGCCTTAATTATTAAACAAAAATGGGCAGCGATGAACGGATCAAACGACATTGAACCCTGGAGCGACTACAGACGTTTGGAACTTCCGGCCGATATGCCAATTTCTATTGCATCAACAGTAACTACTAAAAAGATTCCTGTTAGAATGTTGTACCCGCAAAGAGAATACAACACCAACTCGGCAAACGTAGCCGCAGAAGGTAGTATTAACCAATTTACTTCTAGAATTTTCTGGGACGTTAAATAAAATTAAGATAGAGATGAAAAATAAAAACATATTAACAGGCTTAGCTGCACTTTTTTGCATCATAAACCTTTCTTCTTGTTTAAAAAACAAAAACGAACAACCCGATTTCTCAGGCACAACGCCAGTTGTAGAAATTCCGGTAGGCTCGCCAGTAGGTGATGGTACAGTAAATTCATTATCTACTTCGCTTATTCAACAAGATGCGCCGAGCGACTATATTTATTATATCAACTACGCGGCATCGAGCACGAAGTCTACCGATATTAAGGTAACATTATCAGTTGATCCGGCCACATTGGCGGCTTACAATTCGGCGCATGCTTCCGATCCGGCTTTAACAATGGTTCCATCGAATGCGTTCACCATGCCTACAACCATTACCATACCTGCAAATCAGCGCAGGGTACAGGTGCCGGTTAAGTTTATGAGCACGCTGCTTAATCCTGCTTTAACCTATGGTTTGCCGGTAACTATTACCGATGCATCGGGCGAGGTGATCAGCAAAAACTTTGGTTCAGTAGTAATCAAAGTTGCCGTGCGGAACAAATATGATGGGAAATATAGCTTTAAAGGTTATATTTTTAGAGAAGGTGATACCGACGGACTTACCGGATTTTTTAAGGGTTTAACCCGCGATTTGCCAAGTAATGGCGCCAATGCAGTCGATTTCGGACAAGTTTGGGCAAGTGGTGGCGGTGTTGGAGGTATTGATGGTTTAACAATTAATGTTGACCCGGCAACCAACAAGGTAACCATGAAAAGTACCGCCAACGCAAGTTTAGCCAACGATCCGGCTTACGATAACCGTTACGATCCGGCAACGAAAACCTTTTACCTTTCGTTTAAATGGGGTACAAGCCCTACAAGCCGAGCGGCAACCGATACTTTGACGTATATTTCGGCTCGATAAGAATAGCATAAAGTAAAATATAACAAAGCCCGTTCGAACTTCGAACGGGCTTTGTTGTTATGGCAGTGATGGCTAGCGATTCTTTGTCATTCTGAACGCAGTGAAGAATCCCCAAGCTATGGAATGCTAACGTTAATCAAGCACAAGCCCATCCGTTCAGGGCTATAAGATGCAGCATAACCCGATCATTTATTACTCCCCACTCTTTTTAAACGCTTGCGGATTTACCAATTGGAGTGTTGCAGAAGCAAACTTTACCTCGCCATTTGTTGTTTCAATTACGTTTAATATTCTGCTGAATAATTCGGTTTTGGTGGCTCTTCTTTTTTTATAATTTACCAGATAACGCAAAGTAAATTCAACCCAGTTGTCATTGGCGACTAATGAAACCATGGGTTCGGTTTGCGCATCCTCCAAACGAAATTTGTTTTGCAGTTTTTTCCATTTCAGTTGCGATTGTACTGTTAAATCGCCAGCTATTTCTTTACCCGCGGTTTCGAGTATTTCCTTGGTTTTTTCGTAATTACTACCATATTGAATTGGGATTTTTATTTCATCCCATAAAAAAGGGAAATCTCCCGAATAATTAAAAACAGGTTCTTTAAAAACGAAGCTGTTTGCAATTAAAACAATTCGTCCGTTATACAAATCGCCATCTACCCACTGTCCGGTTTCCATAACGGTGGTGCGTAGAACCCCAATATCCATTACATCGCCCTTTATTCCGCCCAACTGAACACGATCTCCCGGCTTGTAAAAACCCCCAAATACAATGGCCAGCCAACCTGCAAAAGAGCCGATTACTTCTTGTAGCGCAAAAGCAATGCCTGCACCCGCTACACCCAGGGCTACCGTAAAGCCACCTAGTTTGTCGCTAAAAACAATGATGATTAAAATAACAGTTAAAATGCCTCCAATAAAGCTGCTTGTCTTCTTCGCTCTATAATGACTGTCATTATCCTTTATTCTTGATAACAGGCTCTTTTGGAATACTTTTATAAGTCCCCATGTGATTACCAGTCCAATAAGTAAGATGCCAACCTTTTGGGTGGTGGGATGATCAAAGAAGTACTTCAATTTTTCGTCCATAGCGATTTTCGTTTAATACTCCAATTTAGAATAAAAACTTTATGTTTATAGCATTCACCTCGACAAAGACACATTTTTATATCTTAAACACCCCTTTGTTTTAAGTGCTACATAGAGTTAGGAATGGCCTTACTGCTCTAAACTGGATTATAAATCCAAAGCTATTAGGGTCGAGATTACAAATCTCGACCAGCGGGAGATTGAGTGTGGATTAAAACTCCAAAGCTATTTAGGTCGAGGTTACAAATCTCGACCAGCCGGAAAGTTAGGAATGGCCTTAATGCTCTAAACTGGATTAAAAATCCAAAGCTATTAGGGTCGAGATTACAAATCTCGACCAACGACATCATTCACTTCCGTTAATCGAGATTAGTAATCTCGATTGGAAAACTGTGGGTTTAAATCCACAAAGATGAAACTCGAAAACTTGAATGATGATTGACCAATCAAAACAAAAGGCCCGATTTGATACTTCAAATCGGGCCTTTTTAATTCCGTCATCAGCGATTATTCTTTTCCTAAGTCTACCGCTGCTTTTTTAAACAGGTCGGCTTGTTTTGTTAAGTTAGCCTTTGCCTCGCCGCCAGCCGATGCCGCTTGTTGCGATTTGCCTTGTGCAGTTGCCGTATAAGCAAGGGCAAGTTGTTTGTTTAAGTACTTTTGCAAGCTTAACCTTTCAATTGCATTGCTAATATCCTTAAGTCCTTTTTCCGTTACCGCAGGGTTGGTATTTGCTTTTAAGTATTGAAAATACTGGCCAATAACAGCAAATATCTTATTGCGGTCGCCGGTTGCCATAATATCCGAATAAAAAGCCTGGTTCTCATCTTTCGGATCGCTTATATACAAAGTTGCGATTGACGAAGCCATGTGGTCTTTAGTGTCCTGATCAAGCGACGCTAAAGCCGCCGAAGCTTCTTGTGGAGCAAGCTTGGCCAGGCCACCAATTCCCGCAGCAATTACCTTGTAAGATCGGTCTTTGATGCTTTCATTCATCAGCGCTTTATAAGCTACATCGCCCGTAGCTGCCAGTTTTGATATCGCCGTAGCCCGTACCTCAGTGTCTTTATCTGTTTTCGCCAGCTGCAATAAAATCGGCAGGGCCGCAGCTTTGATCTCGGCATCTTCCAGATTCAATCCTTCAATACTTAATGCCCGCAAATCTCCCGATTTATCTTTCAATCCCAAAAGCAAAATCTGCTGGCCACTTTTCGCTTTACTTTGCATAATAAACTGTAAAGCCTCGATTCTGTTGGCGTAAGTTGGCGCATTTTTGTATTGGAAATAATAGTTCTCTGCTACCTTATTGTCATTAATTTCGCCAACAATAATTTTGTCTACATCAAAGTCGATCAGGTCCGGCTTGGCAGACACATCAAAGCTAAAGCTTTGCTCGCGACTGTCGATTACAATCTCTTTTCTAATCTTTTTTCCACCTACGTAAATATCAACCTTAACCGGTAAAGTAAAAGTTTGCACACTTGCATCTTGCGTTTGTTTCACCTTTATTGTCGCTTTGCCGTTTCCGTAGCCGAAATCTACAGCTAAAATCGGGTGTCCGCCGTTGTAATACCATTGGTTAAAATACGGGCTCCAGTCTTTACCCGTAACATCCTCCATAGCCAGGCGCAACTGATGAGTTTCGCCATTTTTTAGCGCATTCGTAGTCAGGTATTTGTTTAAGCCCTTGTAAAATGCTGCATCGCCCATTTGATTTTTCATGGCATAGAGGATAATCGACCCCTTCGCATAGCTCACGTTATCGAACATATCTTCTTTATCAGCGTAATGGAAACGGGCCAGAACCGGGCTTTCACCGTTTTTTGTTGAGCCAATGTACGATTGTAGCTTTTCGTAGCGCGATTTATCTTCCGCATCCTGT
This sequence comes from Pedobacter endophyticus, assembly GCF_015679185.1. Lineage (NCBI taxonomy): Bacteria > Pseudomonadati > Bacteroidota > Sphingobacteriia > Sphingobacteriales > Sphingobacteriaceae > Pedobacter > Pedobacter endophyticus. Next base: position 2,903,309 of record NZ_CP064939.1, on the reverse strand, counting down.
CCTGCATCGTGCCCATGCCAAATTACTTCGCCGAAGGTTGCAAATGATTCGTTCATGGTTAAGTTAGACCACGATTCGGCCGTTACATAATCGCCAAACCACTGATGAAAAAGCTCGTGCGCAATCGTTCCCTCTTCATTGCCATCCAGCAACTCGCGATCGGTTTTTTGAACATGCTCGCCGTGCAGCGTTGCCGTTGTGTTTTCCATTGCGCCAGAGACATAATCTCGGGCCACCACTTGCGAATATTTGTTCCAGGGATAATCTACGCCCAAAATAGTGCTGTAAAATTTCATCATATCAGGTGTTTTGCCAAAAATCTGCTTCGCATAAGGTGAGTATTTTGGTTCCAGATAGTAGTTCACCTCTTTGCCTTTGTAAGTATCCTTTGTGATCTTGAAAGCGCCGACAGCCATCATAAACAAATACGGCGAATGCGGTAAGTCCATTTTCCAGGTGTCCGTTCGCGTGCCGTTTGCATTTGTCTTTTGGCTCACCAGTTTTCCGTTTGATAACGTGGTGTATTTCGATTGAACCGTCATCGAAATTTCTTGTGTAGTTTTTTGATCAGGCTTATCTATCGTCGGGAACCAGGCCGATGACGATTCAGTTTCGCCCTGCGTCCATATTTGCGTTGGCTTCTTTTTATCGGTCCCGTCCGGGTTGATAAAATATAAACCCTTTGCATCCGTAATTGCTGCACTCCCTTTTACCTTTAACTCATCTGGTTTTGCCGTGTAAGCAATATAAACAGTGAATTTTTCGGCATTGGTGTACGTTTTGTTTAGCGTAATACGCAACTTGTTCTCGTTATACGAATATTTTAGCGGTGTATTTCCCTTGGCACCCACCAGGGCCACCGTTTTAATATCCATTCCCTGCGCATCAAGCGTTAATGAATCCGTTGGGTAAAAATGAGGCTTCAATGTTACCCATTCTTTTCCATACAAATATCGCTTTGCGTAATCGAATGATACATCTAACTTGGTATGGATCAGGTCGTTAATTTTAGGTGCCGTAACCCGATAAACAGAAAGATTTGCTGGCTTTTCTTCAGGCTTTTGTTGAGCTAAAACGCTGCCAGTTGTAAGAACCGAAACCAGCAAAACGCCTAGCGTTAAAATTTTTTTATTCATTTTTTAATGATTTATAAGTCAGTTTAACTTTAAAACAATATATTAAGAATTGTGAGAAAGTAAAACTCAAATGTAACCTGCTTTCTGTTAATTTTTTGTTTTTTTGTGTAAATCGTTAGCTATATGAATACAAATATTCAATCCATTTTGGATCAATTAGGCGTAAAAACCAACAATGCTGCCTTTAGTACGGGCAGTATTTGGGGAGGCGACTCAAATGCAAGGTCGCTAGAAAGTTCTTCTCCTGTTGATGGCCATTTAATTGCCTCAACGAAGGTTTCGACGGACGAAGATTATAATAACGTTGTGTTAAAGGCGCACGAAGCCTTTTTAGAATGGCGAACCGTACCCGCACCAAAAAGAGGCGAAATTGTTCGTCAGTTTGGCGATGCCCTGCGTGAAAACAAAGAGGCGCTGGGTACCTTGGTATCGTACGAAATGGGCAAGAGTTTGCAGGAAGGATTTGGCGAAGTACAGGAAATGATCGATATCTGCGATTTTGCGGTGGGTTTATCGCGGCAGCTTTACGGCCTTACCATGCACAGCGAGCGCCCAAGCCACCGCATGTACGAGCAATGGCACCCATTGGGAATTGTTGGCATAATATCTGCCTTTAACTTTCCGGTAGCCGTTTGGAGCTGGAATGCAGCCCTGGCCTTGGTTTGCGGCAATGTTTGCATCTGGAAACCATCAGAAAAAACACCATTAACCGCAGTGGCCTGTCAGCACATTATAGCAAAGGTTTTTAAAGCCAACGATGTTAGCGAAGGCGTTTGCAATTTAATATTAGGAGATAGGGAAGTGGGCGAATTAATGACGAAAGACGGCCGTGTTCCGCTTATTTCTGCCACCGGATCTACCCGCATGGGCAAAGAGGTTGGGGCGGCCGTTGGTGCACGTTTAGGCAAAAGCTTATTGGAACTGGGCGGAAACAACGCCATTATCATTTCAGAACATGCCGATTTAGATATGAGTCTAATCGGTGCCGTTTTCGGTGCTGTGGGTACTGCAGGACAACGTTGTACGTCGACAAGGCGATTGATTATTCACGAAAGTGTGTACAATGCCTTTAAGGATAAGTTGGTGAAAGCTTATGATCAGTTGAGAATTGGCAACCCCTTAGACCAAAATAATCACGTAGGTCCGCTGATTGATAAAGATGCGGTTGCTGCATATCTCGATTCCATCGAAAAGTGTAAAAACGAGGGCGGCAACTTCGTGGTTGAGGGCGGCGTTTTAAGTGGAGCGCATTATGCTAGCGGCTGTTATGTTAAACCTTGTATTGCAGAGGTGAGCAATGATTTTAAGATTGTTCAACACGAAACCTTTGCACCCATTTTGTATTTGATTAAATATAAAACGCTCGATGAAGCCATTACCTTGCAAAACGGCGTTCCGCAGGGCTTATCGTCGGCAATAATGACATTGAATTTAAGAGAGGCTGAACAATTTTTGTCGGCAAACGGTTCAGATTGTGGCATTGCCAACGTAAATATCGGTACCTCCGGAGCCGAAATTGGCGGTGCGTTTGGCGGTGAGAAAGAAACGGGCGGCGGCAGAGAAAGTGGCTCAGATGCCTGGAAAGCCTACATGCGCCGGCAAACCAACACCATTAATTATTCGAATACCCTGCCGTTAGCCCAAGGCATTAAGTTCGATTTGTAGTTGTTTTGCAAAAAAGAAGAGGCTGTCTCAAAATGAAGAATTGTCATCCTGAGGGGTAATTTATGGGATAAAAATCAATATGAATGGCGTTGTTTTTTAGAAAAAAACGCTAAGAGGCGTCGTCATTTCGAGCGTAGCTGAGAAATCTTTATTTAAGGTTCAAAGATTTCTCCTCCGACGGAGCTCCTATGGAGCACTTTGGTCGAATCCGATAGCTATCGGATGACGATTTTTTTAATGTTTTCAGAAAACGTCAATGGTAGCTTGTCGAAGGACTAGCCCAAATGCTTGAAAGGGCGTTTCGACAGGCTCAACGTGACAAATTTAAATTGAATTTGTCACGTTGAGACAGCCTCTTCTTTCAAAAGCGCTAATCCAACCCGTCACAATCGCTTGTCAATACCGATGGTTTTGTTCTGAACTCGTGTTCGTTTTTTGAAATACGATCACAATTAATAAATTTTTGAAATTCCAGACTTGTGTCGCGTTCTAGAAAAAACAACCTAGTCGGATGACTACTTTTAACGCTGTCATCCTGAGTGTTACGACCGATCCTAGGTGATGAAACGCAGAACGCAAAGAAACCGCTTGATTAAGAGCAATTCGCAATCGGTAGGGCTGCTCGACGCATCCGGGGATGCTTCGCGTGCCTACCATTGACGTTTTCGAAACCATCCAAACCGTTAATTCGACCGGTTGCGCCATAGGAGCCTCTTGGGATAAAAAATCTTTGACTCTTGGATAGCGATTTAGCTGCGCTGAGCACTTCGTGGTTCTCAGCTGCGCTCAAAATGAAGACCTTTTTCCGGAAGTCTTCCCCCAAAAATCATCCTCACTCATTTTTCTTAGTAAAAAATTATAACTCAGCAAGACAAGATATTGCACAATGAGTTGCACAAATAGGGCCTGTTATTCAAATTAAGTACATTTCGTAACAGCCTGATAACCATTTAGTCACAACCGTGTTAAAAAAGGTTAAATCATTACCTGCAACTAATATATTAGTTTTATATTCGGAGCAACGTAACCAAAAACCTATTTATGAAAAAACTCCTACTATCGGTGTGCTTTCTGATTCTCATCTCAACGGTCGTAAAAGCGCAATCCACGCACACCATTAAAGGCAGAACAATCGACACCGCTTCCACAACCTTACTTGCCGGAACATCAGTTGCCATTCTTAATGCCAAAGACTCTACCCTGGTAAAATTTACCCGAACAACCGACAATGGCCTCTTCGAAATCAATGGTGTAAAGCCCGGCAAATTTATTTTGCTTGTGTCTTACCCAAAATACGCCGATTTTGTCGATCAGTTTACCCTCGACTCTACAAACTCGGTTAAAGATTTTGGCAAAATCAACCTCACCGGCAAAGCCCAATTGCTGGCCGATGTAATTATTAAGGGAAATCGGGCGGGCATTAAAATTAAGGGCGATACCACCGAATTCGATCCACGGGCCTACAATATTGAGCCGAACTCAAAAGTAGAGGATTTGATCAAGCAATTTCCGGGAATACAGGTAGATAAGGATGGAAAAATTACCGCACAGGGCGAAACGATTACCAAGGTTTTGGTAGATGGGGAAGAGTTTTTTGGCGATGATCCCACTTTAGTTACTAAAAACCTTCGGGCAGATATGGTGGATAAAATTCAGCTTTACGATAAAAAAAGTGATCAGGCTACATTTACGGGTATCGATGATGGACAAAAGACAAAAACGCTTAATGTTCAGCTTAAAGAGGATAAGAAAAATGGCTATTTTGGTAAAGTAGAGGGGGGTATAGCCACCGATAAGTACTACAGCGGGCAGGCGATGTTTAACCGCTTTTGGGGCAAGAAAAAGTTTTCGGCCTACGGCATTACCGGAAATACCGGGCAGGTTGGTTTGGGCTGGGGCGATGCCGATAAATATGGCGGCAACAGCTTTCAGGTAAGCGATGACGGCGGCATTTATTTCACTGGCGGCGGCGATGATGATTTTGAAGGTTGGGGAGGCCAATACAACGGAGAGGGAATACCGGTGGCTAGAACAGGAGGGCTCCATTTCGATAACAAATGGAATAAAGACAAAGAATCGCTGAATGTTAACTATAAAATCGGCTCGATCAGATTAACCGGAGACCGCGACGATATTAACCAGCAGAACTTAACAACCAGTATAATCAATACCGAGGCCTCTAAAACTTTCGATAAAAGTATGCTTAAAAACAAGGTCGATTTAACTTACGAAATTAAGTTGGATACCACATTAACCTTAAAAGTGGGTGTTGATGGAACCATAAAAAACAGTACCAATGATCAAACCGAAATAAGAAACAGTACCAATGGACAGGGAGAAAAGTTAAATTACCTAAATCAGACCTTAACCAACGATGTTGATGATAAGGTTTTTAATATTAACGCCCTATTATCGAAAAGATTAAAGAAAAAAGGCCGTACGCTGTCTTTGAGCTTAAGCGGATCGAATAGTGTGAGCAAAGGTGATGGTTATTTAAACTCGACCGCCGAATTTTACAGAACCTCTGAAACAACGCAGGATAGTACAAGTATAGTCAATCAAAATAAGGTAAATGATATTACGAACAATGTGTTCAAATCGAATTTAACCTATACAGAACCGCTGAGTAAAACCTTAACACTGGCAATAAATTATGGCTTAAACCTGATCAGTGGTAAGTCAGATCGCAAATCTTTTAATCAATCGGCATCCGGAAGTTATGATATCCTCGACCCGATTTTTAGCAATAATTACGAATTAGACCAAACGATTAATCAGGGTGGCGCAATATTCAATTATAAAAAAGACAAAACCATTATCTCATTCGGCTCTAAATTTAGTGGCGTAGACTATAAGCAATACGATGTTTATAAAGATGAATATTACAAAAGAAATTTTATCAATTACATGCCTCAGGCCAGCTATCAGTATAACTTTAAACAGCGCAGCTCTTTGCGGTTAAGGTATAATGGAAGCACCAATCAGCCTTCGATTGATCAAATACAGCCGTTTAGAAACAATACCGATCAATTGAATACGGTAATCGGAAACCCAGATCTGGATCCTTCATTCAGAAATAATTTCAACGCCAGTTATAATTCATATAAGGTACTCAGCGATCAGTATTTCTGGCTGAGCAGTTCGTACAGTTTCACATTAAATCCCATTATCAGCGATGTAACCACCAGTAAGGGAGGGAAAAGTACTTCTCGATTTGTAAACCTCGATGATAAAATGACAACCAACTTCTCCCTGTACAGCAACTTCGGACGAAAAATAAAAGCGATTGATATGAATGTTGGCTTTAATGCAAACTTTAGCGCTAACTCAAGCTACAATTACATTACCACCGACATGATCACCCAGTTAAACAAAACCAAAAACTCCAATTATGGGGTGAGTTTAGAGGTTTCTAAATACCAAGAGAAAAAATACAACTTTAATGTTGGCTTTGGCCCAACCTACAACGTAGCAAGTGCCAGCGTTAACGAAAGAGGCAATAGCGACGGTTGGGGTTGGAACGGCTCTTTCTGGAGCAGTGTTCAGCTTCCGGGCAAGCTGGAAATTGGAACTGATGGAAACTATCAGTTTAACGGTAAAACACAGGTGCTGCAGGAAACGTTTGAGCGCTTTATCTGGAATGCGTCCGTTACCAAAAAGTTCTTTAAAACCGAAAATTTAAAGGTATCTATCTCAGGAAAGGATCTTTTGAACCAAAATGTTGGCTTTAGCCGTTCGGCTTACAATGGTAATATTAACCAAAGTACCTACACTACAATAAAAAGATATTTTATGCTTTCTGTAAGCTGGGATTTCACTAAAATGGGCGGAGTTGTAAAAAAATAAATTAGAAACAATGAAAACTGCAATAAAATATACCCTACTGTTGGCTATTATGCTTGTTAATAGTCAGGCGTTTGCCCAAAATGTACATTTTGTACAAAATGGAATAATCGAATTCGAAAAGAAATCCAACACTTACGCCATCATCAAAAGAAACACGAAAGATGAAGATGCCGGTTACATTCAGGCTTTGGTAGAGCAATACAAGAAAAACAACCCACAATTTAAAACAGACAAGAGCACGCTTTATTTTACCAAGAGCAAAAGCCTGTACAAATGGGCCGAGAATGATCAATCGACCAATAACTGGATTGCCAGAGAACCTTTAGCAGATTTGAAGAACATTGTTGCTACAAATTTTGATACACAAAGCAATACCATCCAGAAGAATGTTTACGATGATTTGTTTCTTATAAAAGATAGCGTACGAAAAATAAATTGGAAGATTACCGACGAAACACGCGAAATTGCCGGCTATGAATGCAGGCGAGCGAATGCTGTTATTATGGATTCGATTTATGTTGTAGCCTTTTACAGCACGCAAATTGCCGTTTCAGGTGGGCCCGAATCCTTTACTGGTTTGCCCGGCATGATATTGGGCGTAGCATTGCCGCACGAAAATATTACCTGGTTTGCCACCAAGGTTACCGAAGTTGCAGTAACCGAAAAGGATTTAACCGCTCCGGTAAAAGGGAAGCCTGTCGACAATAAAAAGCTGACGGAAATTTTATTAGAAGCACTAAAAGACTGGGGCAAATACGGCAAATCTCAGCTAAAGGGCTATTTGTTTTAACGACAATCTCTTACAATTATGCTTACTTTAGCTTAATTGTAAGCAAAGATGTTTAGCCCACTTTATAACCACATTAGCAAATTTGTAGATTTGAGCGATGACGAACGGGAAACCCTTGGTTCATTGCTCAAATCTTTTTCATTTAAAAAGAAAGCGTTTTTGCTGGAGCATGGGGAGATTTGCCGGGCGAATTATTTTGTGGTTAAAGGGTGTTTACGGTTATATTTTATCGACATTAAAGGTGCTGAGCAGACTACGCAGTTCGCCATCGAAAACTGGTGGATTTCTGACCTTACGAGCTTCATGTTCCAAAAACCATCAGCGTTTTTTATACAGGCCGCTGAAGCAACTGAGGTTATTGCAATAGACCATCGTCATCACGATGAAATTTTTAACAAGATTCCCAAACTGGAAAGGTATTTCCGACTGATTTTGCAAAAGACACATCAGGCATCGCAAATGAGGATCAAGTTTCTTTATAGCCAAACTGCAGAAGAACGGTATTTTCATTTCAATAAACTTTTCCCGGGGTTTGTACAGCGGGTGCCGCAGTATATGCTGGCCTCTTACCTGGGCTTTACGCCTGAGTTTCTGAGCAAAATCAGGGCGAAAAAGGTTTTGTAATTGTATGGATGTTCGATTGATAGACGGCTACGGGGTTCGATGGTAGGCTTTAATGCTGTCATCCTGAGTTTTAGTTTATTGTATAAAATCAGCATGGCATGATGTAGAGTAGTACATGGCTAAGTCTTTGTGTCATTCTGAACATAGTGAAGAATCTGCAAGCGATGGAATGCTAAACGTTAACAAATCACTGGCCAAAAAGGGAAGTGGGTTAGCTAAGATCAGTGCGGAATGGTTAAGGGATGCTTCCCCGAGAAATCCTATCGTGTGGACACATCTCGTTTTATGCGCCGTCATTCCCGCGTAGGCGGGAATCTTAATGCTGGGCGCCCAATTTATTGCGCATTAGAATCCCCAGTCAAGCTGAGGATGACGACCGTTCTTAGAAAACGCCATAAAATGTGTTGTCATTTTGATGATTTCAGCTCGGTAAAACGAATTTCAAAAATGTGTCCACACGATAGCGTACGTACGGGACAGGGTGACGCCGTGATTAGCCAAACGCCTCAAACAGTTTTGAATTATCAATATGATTTGATGTGCCAATTTACAGCGCACAAAAAAGCCGATCAAAAATACTTTTGATCGGCTTTTTCGAAGTAGTTATTTTAGAACTGTTGACCAGTATTTCCTAAATTCATTACATAATTACCGGTTTGCTGCATAAAATCGCCCATTACTTTCAACGATTCATCCTCAATAAAGTCGAAAGTATCTTGTTTGGTCACCTTTTCGCCTTTTTTAATTGCAGGCAAGCCTCGTAAAGCTCTAAGCTCGTTTTGTCTGGCAAGCGATTTTGCCTCCTGGGCATCGCGTTCAGCCTTAAGTTTAGCTTCATTTAAAGGAACTGAAATTTCTGCATCACGTTTTTTAAGATCAGCAATATCTTGTTTCAAGTATTTAAAATCGAGTGAGTTTGCAATTCGTTGTTCGCTATTTTTTATCAGGCCTGCCTTTACTGCTGCCAAATTAGCCACTGCTTTGAAGTTCGAGCTCGGAATAACGTCCCAGGGCAATGCAGAAGCCTCGGTATCTTCACCAATTTTATCCATCGGGTAAACAGATGGGAAAGTAACATCAGGAATTACGCCCTTGTGTTGTGTACTGCTTCCGGCAACGCGGTAAAACTTGGCCATAGTCAGGTTAATTTGACCCAGGTTAACGTTTGCAGCGCCCGCGGCACCCGGCGAGGTACCGATTGTTTTGTCTCTGGCAATCAATCCTGCTATTTTTTGCAACATACCGGGGTTAATCAGTTTGTTTAAGTCGATAGACGATTGAACGGTTCCTTTGCCATAAGTTTGGCTGCCCATAATAATACCGCGGCCGTAATCTTGTATTGCACCAGCGAAAATTTCTGAGGCCGATGCACTCAGGCGATCAACCATAACACCAAAAGGTCCGTCCCAGGCTACGCCCGCATTTTCATCTTCGTCAACTTCTATTTTGCCACGCAAATCTTTCACCTGCACAACCGGGCCTCTATCAATAAATAATCCTGTTAACGAAATGGCCTCTACCAGCGATCCGCCTCCGTTGCCACGTAAATCCATCACAATGGCGTTTACCTTATCGATGTTTTTTAGCGAATCGATTAATTTTCTTACATCGCGTGTGGTACTCTTGTAATTTTTATCTCCTGCATTTGCAGCTTTAAAATCAGCGTAAAAAGCAGGTAACGATATGATGCCGATTTTATAGCTCTTGCCATTGGTTGAAATGGTTTTCACCTTTTTCTTTGCCGATTGATCTTCGAGGATAACTTTCTCGCGAACAATATCGATAATTACAGGTTTCGACGACATTTCTTTTCCCACTGGGATTACCTTTAAGCGAACTTTTGTTCCTTTTGGCCCCTTAATTTTAGCAACAATGGCATCAATTCTCCAGCCTACTACATCAACAAATTCGCCATCGCCTTGTGCAACCGCAGTAATTTTATCGCCTGCACTTAACTGCTTGCCCTTAAAGGCAGGTCCACCGGCAATTATTTCAGATACTTTCACCACCTCATTTTCCATTTGCAAACGGGCGCCAATGCCTTCAAATGAGCGAGACATTTCTTCGTTAAACTCGGTGGCTCTGGTTGGTACAAAATAATTGGTATGAGGGTCTACAGATTCGGTAAATGCATCCATTAAGATCTGGAAAACGTCCTGATTATTTGTTTTCGACGTTTGCGACTGCAGATTTTTGTAACGTTTTGTTAGTGTTTCCACGTTTTTTGCTTCTGCAGTACCTGTCAGATTTAAATTAACCAATTCGTATTTAACCCGCTTGCGCCAGTTTTCGTTTAATGCGGTGGCCGAGGCTGCCCAGGGCATTTTTTCCCTGTCGTAAACGAAAGTATCGTTGTCATTAAAATTGAATTTGGTTTTAATCTGGGCTAAAGAGTAGTTAAAGTATTCGTTTAAACGCTTTGCATAAACGTTGTAAATATAGAATGGGGCACTTAAATCGCCGTTTTTGAAATCGTCATCCAGTGTGTATCTGTATTTTTCGAACTCCTTAATATCTGAGGCCAAAAAGTAATTCTTCCCCTGATCTAAAGATTTAATGTACTTATCCAATACTAGCGAGGAGATAGAATCGTTGATCTGAATTTTTTTGTAGTTATAACTTTCAATCAGGTTAACCACCTCTTTAATCACAATTTGCTGCTGCTCGTCGGGCTTCACGTTGGTAACTCCCTCAACTATCGGCTGAGTTTTAGGTGCAGCTTGACAAGCCAGTACAGCCGCAGTAAAAATTACAAAAAATATTCTCTTTAACATCTCTTTAAATGATTTAAAATCCATTTCCAATTCTATATAGCCAATATGATACCATTTTAGCGAAAAAACAAAAAAGAGACAGCATTATTACTGTCTCTTGTTAAAACTTTATCAAATCTAGCTAAAAGCTTTTTATTTAACAATCTAAATGCTAACGTAAGCCGTTAAAAATTGTTTTGTATGCGCTGCCCGATAACCATTCTAATGCAGAATATTACAATCAACAAACCAGTCATCCGATGAATAATGTGCAATTGCGCATATTCATCGGATGACTAGAGATCATTGGATCAACTTTTCGCTTTCGCACTGGTTTTTGAGGCGATTAATTCTCTTGCATCTTTAATCTGCGCTTTGTACTGGTTGGTTTTAATGGAATTGGCCATCCACTCGGCCGATTTTAAATCTCTCAATGCAAGTGTAAAATCACGTTTTTTTATCTTCACCTGAACAATGCCCAAAACAGATTCGATGTAAGCGTTACTTCTTTTCAATTGCTTGGCCAGAATGCCTTGTTGGGTATAAAACCACATCGACTGTGTGTATTTATTGTTGGCCAGGTACACTTTTCCGAGGAGGTTATAGGCGTTCATTAGGCCCGGTTTGCTCCCCATTTTGGAGTAGTTTTTTAAAGCAACGTTTAAGAGAATTTGCTCCGCATCGCTAAAACGGCCCAATTGATAATGCATGTTGCTCATTTTCAGAATGGCCTGTCCGTATTTATTAAAGTTTTTTACGGCATTGTATTCAAAAGCGGCCTTACCGAAAAGTGTCAAAGCATCGTTGTAATCGCCCTTGCGTTCCGAGTCCTCGGCTTCGTCAAAAAACGTATTTCCGTCTTCAAGGTCAAATTTCGATACCGCAATGTTAATTGCCGTGCCGCCGCCAGGTTCCTGAAAATCGGCTTTATCTATGTTTTGAGCGTAGAGTTGAAATGATGCAAAAAGGCTAATGAAAGCCAAAACAATTTTGGTCATGCAACAAAAATAATACTTTAATTGGGATTTTAGCTAAATACCTGTAAATTAACATCAAAAGAAGCCCAAACCATGTAGGGGTGAGAGTCGCAGTGATAAATTTCGCCATCCACAGTAATTCCGATTGTTCCGGCAAAACCATCAATAGCCTTTAGTTCGTCAAACGATTTATCAGTTGCATCTTTAAGCGAAAAGCCGTCGGTAACACGGGTCACAATTTTTGCTGCCAGGGCTGCACTCACAATGTCTTCGCCAACTCCGGTGCAGGAAATGGCTGCAAATTCATTGGCAAAATTACCTGCAACAGTGGCCGAGTCGCTTACACGGCACGGTATTTCAAAACCCTTTCCGCCGGTTGAGGTTGCTGCAGCCAGGTTTCCTTCGGTATCAAGCGCAACGCAGCCAACGGTTCCCTTATTGTTTTGCTGATTTAATTTAGCCTCGTATTCTGCCTGGCGCTGCGGTGTAACAGGGCTGAAGTGTGCAAAGCCATTTTTGCGGGCGAAATCTTGTGCGCCAATGTCACTTAAAACGCGATCATCGTACGGAAGTAGGTGTTCGGCAACCGAAATGGGGTTTTTCACATCTTCAACGTTGATAACGCCACTAAATTTTCCGGTTTTGCCATCCATTAGCGAGGCGCTTAACCGTATTTTACCGTCGCTTTGAATTTGTGAACCTATGCCGGCGTTAAACAAATCGTTATCCTCCAGTAAGGCAACAGTATAAACAGCAGTTTCTAAGGCCGTGTGGGTTTTCAGGTAATCGTGGCCTAGGGTAACAATATGGGCCAAGGCATCTTGTTTGGCCTTTTTTGTTTCCTGGTTGGTTGATGACTCGCTAAAGAAGCCGCCATGTATAATTAATTTTCCGTTTGGCATGATGGTTATAGATAGGTATCAGGTGTTGAGTAGTGAGTGTTGAGTAGCGAGTAGCGAGTATTGAGTATTGAGTATTGAGTAGTGAGTATTGAGTAGTGAGCATCAAAATTGGGCGCCTTAGCCTTTCGGCCCTATCTCCCAACTCCGAACTTATGACTTAGGACTTTTGACTCACGACTCCCAACTCCCAACTCCAAACTCCGAACTCCAAACTCCGCACTCCGAACTCAAGATCCAATAGGAACAACTTTCGGGTGATGGATCACTAAACTATGATCGGCTAAATCATAAACGTCTCCATCGCACATTACGTGTACCACTGCGTTTTTTATCGATACTGGCTGCCCCATTTCGACGTCGGTTAGGTTGGTATCGGTCATGTGGCGGCCATCCACTAAAATCACCATGCCTGAGCCAATGGCTTCCATAATGTGGCCCTCAGAAATAAAGAGGCCGGTATCTTCACCCAAACCGATGCCTAAGATGCCCGGATTGCTCGCCGTTGCATATAGCAAACGCCCAATTCTACCGCGTTGTACAAAGTGTGTATCTACAATAACATCGTCGATAAATCCTAATCCACCTGTAATCTTCACTTCACCTTTAAGAAGGGCATCCTTGCTGCTGCCCTGGTAAATCATATTTTTAGAGCTTGCCGCTGCGCCTGCCGAAGTTCCGGCTATTACTACCGACTCGTTCTTATATTTCTCTAATAACAGTTGATGGATTTTTGTTCCCCCAAAAATAGATGAAAGGCGCAATTGATCGCCGCCTGTAAAAATAATTACTTCTGCCGCTTTTATCCGTTCGTAGTTCTCGTCGGCATTGGCTTCTTCGCGATTGGTAATGTTTAGTACCCCTAAATTATGGACATCGAGCTGCGCATAGGCCTTGGTATATTCTTCGCCGACTTTTTCGGGCATCAGCGAAGCGGTGGTAATAATCTCGAAGCGAGATTCGACATCCTTAACCGATTCGGTAGTAATCCGCTTTAAAATTCCACGCTCAAAAAAGTTCATATTTTCAGGCAAGCCGAACTGCGTTTCTGCAAAGCTTCCTGTATTTATTGCCCCACCTATGATGATGAGTTTACCTTTCGGAATCATTCTTTGTGTATTATAGTGCTATCGAAAAACCCAAATATATCAGCTTAAGATAAAAAACACGACTTTTTTTGTCAATATTATTTAGTTTATTAACAAACGTTGACATCTTTAGCATCAAAAGGCTGCAATTTTAGCCTGTTGGGAAAACAAATGCCTTTAATTTTTGATTTAGCTATTTGTAACGGCGAGTTTCAAAATAAATGTATAATTTACAGTCATCAATTTTAATTCTTTTTACATTGATTTAGGCCACTCAGTTCCTGTTAACAAAACGAACAAAATATTACATGAAGATATTAAATATACAAGTATTACGCGGGCCAAATATATGGTCGATCAGTAGAAAGAAGCTCATTCAAATGCGATTGGATTTGGAAGATATGGAGCAAAGGCCAACGAATACCATCGAGGGTTTCAGCGGCAGGATTGAGAAGTTGTTGCCAAGCATGTTTACTCACCGGTGTTCGAAAGGGGTTGAGGGTGGTTTTTTTACCCGGGTAAAGGAAGGCACATGGATGGGTCATGTTATTGAGCACATTGCACTCGAAATACAAACGCTCGCCGGCATGGAAACGGGCTTTGGACGTACGCGACAAACGAAAACCGAAGGCATTTATAATGTTGTTTTCAGTTATCTGGAGGAGAAGGTTGGTATTTACTCGGCCGAGGCGGCGGTGCGCATAGCGGAGGCTTTAATTGATAACCGCGAATACGACCTGGAGCACGATATCCGCAGGATGAAAGAAATCCGCGAGCTGGAGGCGTTGGGCCCAAGTACGGGTTCTATTGTGGAAGAAGCGGTGAGCCGGAGCATTCCATGGATTCGCCTGAACAAAAGCTCGCTGGTACAGTTGGGTTACGGAAAGAATCAGGTTCGTTTTAGGGCGACCATGACCGAGAAAACCAGCAGTATAGCGGTAGATATTGCAAGCAATAAAGAGGAAACCAAGCGCTTGTTAACTGAAGCAGCAATTCCGGTGGCTTCTGGCGTTACCATTTCCAATCCCGATGATTTAGAGGCTTCGGTTAAAAAAGTAGGCTTTCCGCTGGTTTTTAAGCCTTTAGACGGTAACCACGGTAAAGGGGCAACCATTAATGTTAAAACATTGGAAGATGCAAAGGCTGCTTTTGAATATGCCAAAACCTATTCTCGCCGCGTCATAATCGAAAAGTTTATCACTGGTTACGATTTCCGTGTGCTGGTAATCGACCATAAAGTGGTGGCCGCGGCACAACGCGATCCGGCCCACGTAATTGGAAATGGCATTCATACCATTCAAGAACTGATTGATAAGGAAAACGAAGATCCACGCCGCGGTTACGGGCACGAAAACGTGCTAACCGAAATTGCTGTAGATCGCGATACGTTGGATTTACTGGCGAAAAAAGAATACACGCTCGAAACGATTCCTGAAAAGGGCGAAATTGTGTATTTAAAATCGACTGCCAACTTAAGCACCGGCGGTACTTCTATTGATGTAACGGATATTGTTCACCCGCAAAATATTTTTATTTGCGAAAGGATTTCGCGGGTTATTGGTTTAGACATTTGCGGTATCGACATCATGGCTCAAAACTTAACGCAGCCCTTAACCGAAAATGGCGGCGTGGTTTTAGAGGTAAACGCGGCACCGGGCTTTAGGATGCACCTTGCACCAAGCGAAGGCTTGCCAAGAAATGTCGCGGCATCGGTAATTGATATGCTTTATCCTCAGGGTAAACTATCGCAAATTCCAATCATCGCCGTTACGGGAACGAATGGAAAAACCACAACTACGCGATTAATTGCTCATATTATAAGGAGCAACGGAAAACGTGTGGGTTACACCACAAGCGATGGTGTTTATGTGCACAATACGATGTTAATGAAGGGCGATACCACTGGCCCTGTTAGTGCTGAGTTCATTTTGAAAGACCCTACGGTTGAATTTGCTGTGTTAGAAACTGCCCGCGGCGGGATTTTGAGAGCGGGTTTGGGCTTTAATGCCTGCGATATTGGCGTGATCACTAACATCCAGGAAGACCATTTGGGTTTGGCCGACATTCACACATTGGATGATTTGACACGGGTTAAAGCGGTGGTAATTGGTGCGGTTAGGCGCAAAGGCTGGGCGGTTTTAAATGCTGATAACGGCTATTGCGTAAAAATTGCAAGAGATGCCAGGTGTAATGTGGCCTATTTTAGCATGGATGAAAACAATCCGGTTATTAAGGAGCATTGCCGCAAAGGTGGAATTGCTGCCATTTACGAAAATGGTTTCATCACCATTAAAACCGGCGATTGGAAGTTGAGAGTGGATAAGGCAACACACATTCCGCTAACTTTTGGAGGCTCGGTAGAATTTATGATCCAGAATGTGCTTGCGGCAACACTGGCGGCTTATTTATGGGGCTACAAACCAGAAGACATTCGTTTATCGCTCGAAACCTTTATTCCTTCGGCTGCGCATACACCGGGTAGGATGAATGTTTTTACGTTTAAAGACTTTAAGGTTTTGGTAGATTTTGCGCACAATCCTGATGGCTTTAACGGCGTGAAATCTTATTTGCAAAGCGTAGAGGCAACGGAGCATGTTGGCATAATTTCGGGAACGGGCGACAGAAGAGATGAAGACATTATTGAAACGGCCAGAATTGCCGCCCAAATGTTCGATAAGATTTATATCTGCCAGGAAAAATATTTGCGAGGGAGAGATCAGCAGGAATTAATTAATTTGCTGGTAACCGGAATCAAGGAAGTAGATCCGGGCAAGGAAATTATCATTAATAACAAGAGCACCGAGTGTTTACAGGATGCAATTACCCATGCCAAAAAGGGATCTTACCTTACCATTTTAAGCAACACGATTGATAATACCATCCAACGGGTAACCGAACATTTAGATAGGGAGCTGGAAGCTTAATTGAATGAGGGAATGAGGGAATGATACAATGAGAGAATGAATGAATGAGAGAATAAAGCATAACGCCAAATTCACTCATTCACTCATTCAAAACTCACTCATTCATATTATCCTGCATTAAAGCGATAACCTACGCCTCTAACTGTTTGCAGCAATTGCGGATTATCGGGGTTTAATTCTATTTTTTTACGTAAGCGAACAATGTGCATGTCTAATGTTCGTGTGTTTACGTCAGAGTTATAGCCCCAAACCACCAACATCAGTTCATCGCGATTGATTACCTTTCCGGGGTTGCGCAAGAAATAAAGCAGAATGCGGTTTTCAAGAATAGTTAGCTCAATTTTCTTGCCGTCTCTAAACAAGGTATGGATATTTGGATGATGCTCCATATTTCCGAAACGGTGAATTTCGGCCATATCTTTATTTACAATAAATTTGACTTTACTTTCGAGCATGGCCACCAAAACGTCCATGTTAAATGGCTTGGTAATATAATCTGATGCGCCAAAGTTGTAGGCATCAATTTTATCAACATCCTGCGCCTTGGCTGTCATCATAATCACCAGATTTTCGAAACCTTGCTTGCGTACACTTTCGCATACCTCTGCACCTTGCTTCCCCGGCATCATCCAATCCAGCAGAACAATATCCGGTTGGTCGGCAATAATCATTCTTTCACCTGCCTCGCCATCGTTAGCTTCTAAAACAGTGTAGCCCTCGGCCTTAAGTCGGTGCGCCACAAGAAAGCGAAGGTTTTCGTCGTCTTCTACAATTAATATTTTTACTTCTTTTGACATTTGTGTGTATTTAATCTTTGTGAGGCTAGCTTCACTTCTAGTCCTAACGTTCCAATTTATTATTATAAGGCAGCACAATCTTAAATTCGGTGCCCATATCTACTTTACTTTTTACCGAAATTTCGCCCTCCATAAAGTTAATCAGTTCTTTGCAGAATGCCAAACCGAGGCCAACGCTTCCCATTTGGTTATATTCGTTCTGAATTCTGAAAAACTTTTTAAATATATTGTTTAATTCCGACGATGGTATTCCAATTCCCTTATCTGTAAAACGAAAAACCAAAAAGCCTTTAATTAGCTTTGCGGTAATGTGTAGTCGCTTGTTTTCTGGCTTAGAGTATTTGTAGGCATTTTCGGCCAGGTTATCGAACAAGCTTCCCAACAACACCGGGTCGGTTATAAAAGTTTTAAAGCCGACCACTTCGTAGGTGATTTTAAAATCGGGGTGCTTCAGCGTGTGCGACTCAATGGTGCTTTCAATAAAATCTACAATGTTTACTTCTTCCTCGTTCAGCTTTATCGCCTTATTTTCAATCTGCGTAAAAGCCAGCAGCTTATTCATCAACCGGTTTAATTTGTCGGCTTCTTCATCTAAAATTTTTCCGTACAATTGCTGTTCCCGCTTGCTCAGGGCGCTGGCACTTTTAATATTATTGCCGGCTATTTTAATTACGCTAACAGGCGTTTTAAATTCGTGTGTTAAATTGTTTACAAAATCGTACTGAAGCTTAAACATTTTGCTGTTGATGTTTAAGTTACGATAAATTAGAAAGGCCACCAACAGTAAAACGCCATACACCAAAAGCAACACCAGCGCTATGGGCATGAAGTAAATAAAAATCTCTTTTTTAATGTACGATTTTGAGGAAACGAGGTAAAGTTTAAAATCGGAGAAAGCGCCGGGCAAGGCAATTTCTGTGCTAATATGTTCTACCGAGGTATCAATCGGATCGTAAGTTAAGGGCTCAATTTTGATGCTTTGGTAAAGTAGCGGCCGGGTATTGATAATCTTGATCTTCGTTGCTTCTAAATTAAACACCAAAAGATCTTGCTGGTAAACCGGAGTGGGATTAAGCTTGTGCCTCATCATTTCCTTGTAGGTTCTTAAATCTTCGCCCCGCGGAATGTTAAGGTAAGTGATTTTTCTATCGTTCGAATTGACAATGGAGAAATTGGTAAAAAGCTCTTCCTGTGAAGGAACGGAGGCCGTATCGAGCGTTTCAACAAAAGTAGCCAGTTTAATGGCCATTGCATTAAAATCGCTCCCAACATTAAACGAATGGGTATCTTCTTCCGAATAGAGTTTTATCGAATCGGGATTCACGTTTCTGCCAAACTGATAAATGGCTTTCGGGCCAATGCCGAGGTGGTTTGCATTTATGCCATCTTTAACCGGCTTGTTTTTTATTTCGGTATCGTAAAAGGTAACCTTCGATACAAATGGATATTTTAAGAGGATGGTATCGACAAACTTGGCCGCTATTGACGAATCGAGATAGCCACTGTAATAAGAAACCTCGGGCATTTTGTTTTGAAAGAAATCGTTGTAGGGCTTTATGCTTTGCTCTAATACGTTTACTTTTTCGGAAACGAAATCATTTTCAATTGATTTTTTACTGTAATTAAACGCCAAAAACAGCGATAAAATAAACAATATCGAAATGAGGGTAATAAAGGTAACGCCAAGCGAGAAATTTTTACGGTAACCGTTTTTCTTATCCAGGGTCATAACCTATCGCTTACTTAGATTTTGATGTAAAAACTCTTCTAACGCTTTGTATAATACTTTTCTACCTTGCTGCCGCATCACCGGATTGGGTCCTTCTTCTTTTTCAATGTAAGTTACAGGAACATTTCGTTTTGTTAATTCTTTAATAAACTGCACACCCTCGGCTACGTTTACCCGTGGGTCTTTTATATTTTGGGCAATAAACACCGGCGATTCAAATCGATCGGCATGGAAAACCGGCGACGCAAAGCGCATGTACTCGGTATCGGTAATCGGATTTCCTACAATTTCGTAATACATTTGCAAATTCGATTTTAAAAACGGTGGAATTGTCTTAAGATAGCTAAACAAATTAATTACGCCAGAGTTTGACCCTCCGCATTTATAAAGATCGGGGTTTTTGTACAAACAATTCAGCGCAAGGTAGCCACCAAAGCCATTGCCATAAATGGCGATCTTTTTAGGGTTGGCTATTTTTTGACTGATTAGCCAGCGTACACCATCGTTAACATCGCTTTGTATCTTATCATCCCATTGTTTAAACCCGGCTGCATAAAACGCCTTTCCATAACCGGTAGATCCGCGGTAGTTTACCTGCAGAACGGCATAACCGCGACTGGCCAAAAATTGCACTTCGGCATTATAGCCCCAACCGTTTCTGCCCCCCGGCCCGTTATGTGGCAAAACAACAACAGGCAAATTTTTTGGCTTTTTAGAAAGCGGCAAAGTCAGGTAACCGTTTATGGTTAAGCTATCGGCGCTTTTAAAACTGATGGGCTTCATGGCGCACATTAGTTCCTGCTTAATAGACGGGTTAATATCGGTTAGTTTCTTAAACTTGTTATCCTTTGTGGTGTACAAGTAATACGAGCCCGGGTTTTTATCGGTAAAAGACCGCACCACAAAAACGTCGTCCATTTTATCTTTGTCGATAATGCGCCACTCGGTGCCCGGCAAAAACTTATCTATTTTAGAGTAGGTTAGCCTGGTGCTGTCATCAAGATAAAACTTTTCTTTTTTCCACGTTTCGCAGGTTACAAAGAGCATCTTTTTTTGCGTGCGAGAATACTTTGCATCCACCACATTCAGCGTGTCGTTTGCAAAAAGCACCTGTTTTTCTTTTCCTGTTTTCAAATCCAGCGCAACCAAGGCGTTTTTGTCGCGGTTAACATTTGATATCGCGTAAAGTACGTTTTTTTGTTCCTCAGAAAATGCAATTGGTTGAAGCGTGGTCTGGAAATTGTTGGTAATTACCGGCGAAAATTTTTGGCTCTCATTTTCGCGGTACATCAGGGTTTCATTTACTCCGTCGCTGGCTACGGCAATCTTTAAAACGCCTTTATTATCTGTAATCCACTCTGTAATATTGCCGGGGTTTTTTGCAGCAATGTCCATTTTGCCATCGCGAACATTTAACCGGTAAACATCAAACACTGTAGAGTCGCGTTTGTTCGAGGCTACGATGATATATTTATCGTCAATTAGCTGATCTTCGATCACCTGCAGCCTGCTTTTTTCGTTCGAGCTCAACTGCACCTGTTTCGTTCCATTTTTGTTGATTACAAAGATATCAGACCTTCTTTCCTTCGATTCATCCTCAGTGTAATAAATCAACTCGTTATTGCTTGTCCAGAAATAAAAGCTGATGCTCTTTTCTTTCAGGTGGGTAATTTGAACACTACTTCCAGAGGCGATATCCTCAACAAAAAGATCGAGTTTTTTATCCTGCAGCTTTAGGTACGAGAGGCTTTTTCCATCCGGAGATATGCGATAATAGGCTTTGTCTTGGGTTTTAAAAAAGTCGTCAATAGGAATATCTTCTGTATTACTGGTGCCTTTGCAAGCCCAGGTTAAAGCCACTATAACAAATAGAAAAATCCTTTTTAACATAAATAAATCCTTTACGGGAGAACAAAAATAAGTATAACAACAATTTAATCGTGATTTACACCAACAATGTTACTGGTGCAAATAATAGGGGTGGCTGCGTTCAATTTAGTATTTATAAAATACAGGCAAAACAAATACAGGTAACATTTAAAATACGTTTTATATAGCGTGGCGTTTTAAATAAAGATGTATTAAAATGTTACATTTAAAACTTATAATTTAGGCTCATGAATCGCTTAATCCTCAGTTTCTTGTTAATGGTATCCTTAGGGGCGAAGGCACAGATATTCCTTCAGGGTCAACAAATGGGGCCCGACGATACTGCGCTGGCTGTTCAATATTATCAAGATGGGGAATTTGAAAAGGCGGCTGTAATTTTAGAGCGGCTATTTGCCAGGCCTAATAATGAGAACTATTTCGATTTATATTTTAGCACCCTTACGAAGCTGAAAAGGTACGATGTTGCAGAAAAAATTGCAAAAAAGGCGATAAAACAACATCCCGAGAACGACGCCTATGCTATTGCCCTGGGCAAACTTTACCAGGAAAAAGGCGATGTGCAGCAAGCAAACAGGATTTTTAATGACATGATTGCTAAACTTCCAAAAGATGAGTTTAAGATCAGGAATTTGGCGAATAATTTTTACCGATATGAAAATTATGAGCTGGCTGTTCAAACCTTTAAACACGGGCGAAGGCTTTTAGGTAACGACCAACTGTTTACTTTTGAGCTGCTGAATATTTATCGCTTTAAGAAAGATAAGCCGATGCTGATGCAGGAATACCTCGATGCCATTGAAACCATGCCGCAGTTGTTGCCACAGGCAGAAGCTGTGCTGGCAGCGATTTTTGACGATAAATCTGATTATCAGACTTTTCAAACCGCCATTTTGCGCAAGATTCAAAAAGCCCCCGATACGGAAGCTTACATTCAGCTGCTAACGTGGAACTACATTCAACAGCAGGAATTTGACATGGCCCTGCGCCAGCTTATTGCTTTTGATAAAAGGACAAAGGCCGATGGCGGCACTTTATTTGATGCCATTTACACCTTTAGCGAAAATGGTGCATACGAAGCCGCAATTAAAGGGTACGAATATTTGCTAACCAAGGGGAAAGACAATCAATACTATCTTCCATCAAAAATCGAGATGCTGAACACGAAATACAGCATCCAAACGGCGGGAAAGTATAACAGCGCCGACCTGCAGCTTTTGGCCAAAGATTACGAAGGCTTACTTGATGAAAACGGGAAAAACAAAAACACGCTTTTTGCCATTAAGAAACTGGCAAATTTATATGCTTATTACCTGAAACAAGCGCCTAGGGCGGAAAAGGGTTTGGAGGATGCTTTACAAATTCCGGGCATAAATCAGCAAGATGTAGGACAGTTGAAGCTCGATTTGGGCGATATCTTTATTTTAACCAATCAGCCGTGGGAAGCCTTTTTGGTTTACGAACAGGTAACCAAGCAGTTTGAGGGCCAGCCAATAGGTAACGAAGCCCGCTTTAGAAGCGCCAGGCTCTCTTTTTACCAGGGTAATTTCGAATATAGCAATGCGCAATGTTTGGTTTTGAAGGCCGCAACCTCGCAATTAATTGCAAATGATGCATTGAATTTGAGTTTATTAATTTCTGATAATATCCAAACTCCTGCCGATAGCAATGCGTTAAAAATGTATGCCGATGCCGAAATGTTGGTGTTCAGGAACTTGCCTACAGAGGCCATTGCGAAGCTGGACAGCATTTCGATCGCTTTTCCGGATAATGGATTAACGGATGCGGTATTGATGAGCAAGGCCAGGATTTTGATCAAATCAAGCGATTATCAAAAGGCCGCCGATATCTTAAAAAAGGTTTCCGAAGTTTTTAAGGATGGGATTTGGACGGATGACGCCCTTTTTACCCTCGGCGATTTGTACGAGAAGAAATTAAATGATAGTAACCAGGCGAAGCTTTATTTTCAGAAATTAATTACCGATTATCCCGGCAGTATGTTTAGTGCCGAAGCGAGAAAAAGATTTAGGAACTTACGGGGCGATGGAGTTTAAATGAATGAACAAAATTTAAGCACTATAGTTATCAGAAGAGATATTGCTCCTAAAATCATGATCCTTTCGCCATGAACTCTGTCTTTTTGTGCAAAAGAGTAGATGCGGTCTCCATTGGGTAAGGTTTTCTCCTGATTGCGGATAAACCAACCTATCAAAAGTCCTAAAAGGCCGCCGACAAATATGAGAACATATCCAAAAATTATTAAAAATCGAGGTGATTTTTCTGGACTTGCCAATTTGCTAATTCGCTGTTCTTTCAGCGTTTCTATCTCCTCTTTATTTATCGTTATTCCGCGTTCCTTTAATAATTTTTGAGCAAGTAAAAAATCTAATGCACTCCACTCGTCTTGTTTTTCTACTACCTCCTTTAATTCGTCATCGGTAAAATCGAAGATGTAGTGATTCGAATCAATTAAATCTAAGTCTTGTTTTGCACTTTCTTGAAGCAATTGATTGGCAAGATCAAAACTCCGTGACTTTATTTTAACCCTAAAATCTTTCTCCGTTTCGTTATTGGCAAAAGAGACGTCAAAGTTCACTGAAACATCTTCGATGAGACATTCAATATTATTTTCCTTTAAAAATCAGCCAATGTTAAAGCAGCAGTTTTATCATAAAACCTTCGAAACGTTACAAATTGATCAGTCATTATAATGGTCTTGAATGTCTGAATATATGAAATGTTGCTTCTAATCCCAACACTATTGTTTTTATTTGTATTGATTTAATAGGGTTGCGCTATATTCAATATTAATTTTACTTAATATCTTTGTAGCATGCTTTTATATAATGTTACATTAATTTTGGAAGATGCTGCTGCGGCAGAATGGTTAAAATGGATGCAGGAAGTCCATATTCCGGAGGTTATGGCTACTGGTTTATTTGTATCGAACAGGCTGTTAAAAGTTCTCGATTCACCAAATGAAGGTGTAACCTATTGCGCCCAATACGTGCTCGAAAATCAGGATCAGTACAACACTTATCAAAGCACTTATGCGCCGGCGTTGCAGGAGAAGTTGAACGAAAAGTTTAAAAATAGATTTGTTGCTTACCGAACGTTGATGGAGTTTATTGCCTAATCCCCAAAGGGGCTATTAAAACGCCAGAATAAATCGCAATGCTTTACTTATACTCTGGGAAGGCAAAGTCACCTTTAGAGCATTTAGGGGTTTATCTTTTTATTATTCTTATGCCGATCGGCGTCGCGAATGGTTTTCTTCTCCAGGTTTTTTTGCAGGGCTTCAGTTAAGTTAATTCCTGTTTGGTTGGCCAGGCAGATCAGAACAAACATCACGTCGGCCATTTCATCGGCCAGATTTACGCTTTCGTCGCTCTTTTTAAAAGATTGCTCGCCGTACTTTCGGGCCATAATCCGTGCAACTTCACCAACCTCTTCCATTAAAATTGCAGTATTGGTCAGTTCATTAAAATACCTGATGCCGGTAGTTTTAATCCATTCGTCTACAGTTTCTTGTGCTTCGTTAATCGTCATTAGCTTACTGGTTCATTAGTTCATTAGTCATCGGATGAATACCTGGCCAGTTTGCTATATTCATCCGATGACTATTGAATACATTGGTTCACTAGTTCATTGGCTCATTAGTCATCGGATGAATACCTAACCAGTTTGCTATATTCATCCGATGACTATTGAATACATTGGTTCACTAGTTCATTGGCTCATTAGTCATCGGATGAATACCTGGCCAGTTTGCTATATTCATCCGATGACTATTGAATATTGCTCATTGCCTATTTAATCTTAAAAATCCTGTAAATCCTGCTCCTATTCCTTATTCTTCGTATCAATCAAAATCGTAACGGGGCCATCGTTTAACAGTGCAATTTTCATATCGGCGCCGAATATGCCCGTCTGGATGTTTTTTCCTGTTAGGCTGGCTAACTGCTCGATCATTTTCTCGTAAAGCGGAATGGCCACATCGGGTTTTGCGGCTCGCGTAAAGCCCGGTCTATTGCCTTTTTTGGTAGCAGCAAATAACGTAAATTGACTAATCAGCAAAATATTGCCGCCAACATCGGCCAACGCCTTGTTCATGAGGCCATTTTCATCCTCAAAAACACGCATATTCGCAATCTTTTGCGCCAACCATTCCAAATCATCCACGGTATCCGCATCTTCTATTCCCAGCAAAACTAAAAAACCGGTTCCGATTTCGCCGGTAATATTTCCGTCAACGGTGCAACTTGCCTGGGTAACTCTTTGTAATACTGCTCGCATTTTTTAAAGACTAAAAGCCAAAGGTAAAAGACTAAAGCGGAAAGACCAAAACGAGTGTTGAGTCTTGAGTCAGAAGTCGGGAGTCTGAAAGTCCAGAGCGAAATCTAAAGCGCAGATAGCATGGGGCTTTCTGCTTTGGTCTTCCGCTTTTAGCTCACCCTACCATCTAATCAGTGCGCTGGCCCAGGTAAAGCCCGAGCCGAAAGCAGCAAGGCAAACCAAGTCGCCATCGTTAATCTTTCCCGCTTCCCAAGCTTCGCAAAGCGCAATTGGCACTGAGGCTGCGGTAGTATTGCCATATTTTTGAATGTTGTTAAAAACCTGATCGTCGCTTAAGCCCAACAAATTTTGAACATATTGGCTAATGCGCAAGTTCGCCTGATGCGGCACCAGCATATCAATATCTTTTTCGGTGAGGTTATTGGCCGCCAGCGCCTCTTTAATCACCTCGGGAAACTTTACAACAGCCTTTTTAAAAACAGAAGGGCCATCCATATAAGGTAGCGCCGCCCCGCTTGCTAAAATTTCCGGTGTCATAAACAATCCGCCGAGTTCCTGATCAGGATAAGCCGGTTTATCTTTCATCCATTTGTTGGCATGTGAGCCGGGGTAATACATGGCCAAAATTTCGGCATCGGCACCGTCGCTGTGTAAATGTGTGCTTAAAATCCCTTTTCCTTTTTCATCGGTAGGCTGCAGCACAACCGCCCCGGCACCATCGCCGAAAATTACCGATACATTTCTGCTGCGGGTTTCAAAGTCCATCGCAAACGAGTGCTTTTCGCTACCAACCACAAGCACATTTTTGTACATACCGGTTTTTACAAACTGATCGGCCACTGATAATGCATACACAAAACCCGAACATTGGTTGCGGATATCTAAGGCACCAATTTCGCCCATTCCCATTTCGCGTTGAAGCAACACGCCACAGCCTGGAAAATAATAATCGGGACTTAGCGTAGCGAAGATGATAAAATCTACGTCCTTTGCGGTAATCGCTGCCCGTTCGATTGCAATTTTGGCGGCTTCAATGCCCATGGTGGTAGTGGTTTCCTCGTTGCGATCTGCAAAGCGGCGTTCCTGAATTCCCGTACGTTCCCTGATCCATTCGTCGTTGGTATCCATAAAGCGACTTAAATCGTTATTGGTATATACATTCTTTGGAACGTAATATCCTATTCCCGCAATTTTAGATTGATGCATCGTTTTATTATTTGATTAAGTAAATGTAATTATTTTAGAAGATATGAGATGTTAGATTTGAGACAGGAGATTTGAGATGTTAAACATGAGGGAAAAGTTTTAGACCAAGATCTTCGTTAACAAAATATTATTGGTTGATACTAAATACTTGATACTAATGATTATTTTTGCAACCATGTCTACAGAAACCAAAGAAGAGACCTTTACGCTCGAGGAGATTTTAACGTCAATAAAAACCGTACATCGCCTTATTTTGTGGAACGACGATGTAAATACTTTCGATCATGTTATCTATTGTATGATGAAGTATCTGGACTATAGCGAGTCGCAAGCTGAAAAAATTGCCTGGAAAGTGCATAACGAGGGGAAATGCCCGGTTTTGGAAGGGTCGTTTACCGAAATGGAGGTGTATCGTAAAATTCTGCAGCAGGAAGGGTTGACGGTTAGTGTTGATTAGGAAAAAACTCGTATCTTTAAGTTAAGACAATTTCATCTATGGAAATTATATTAGAAATAAAAGACGATGAGGCGTTTTCGATACTAGAAAAACTCAAAAACATTAAGGGAATCAGGATTAGTAATACTGAGGAGCTGAAAGCAAAATACCTTAACGATTTAGCTGCTGCCTATCGTGAAACCGAGTTGGCAGAACAGGGAAAATTGAAATTAAAACGCTTTGAAGATTTAGTTGATGAGATATGATGTTCTTACATCATCCCTTTTCGATAAAGAATATAAAAAGCTCTGTAAAAAATATAAATCTGCAAAAAATGATATCGTTGTTTTTGTAGAGAATCTTCGACAAAACCCGTTACAAGGGATTCCGCTAGGAAAAGATTGTTATAAAATCCGGCTCGCAATTACAAGTAAAGGCAAGGGGAAATCATCCGGGGCAAGGCTGATTACAAGCGTAAGAATCACACACAATACAATCTATCTTTTATCAATATACGATAAATCCGAACAAGTTTCCATTTCAGATAATGAATTAGATGCTATATTAAGATCTTTGGGAGATTAACTATCCCTCCAATCCTTTCAATAAGCTCGTTAACTCCGCCTGCGTGGTTTGGGTTTTATCTTTTGCGTACCACCCGTGAAGTTTCTCAGAAAGGATGCTCATGTCAGAAGTTTCTTTTTTCCACTCGCTCAATAAGCCCTGCAAAACCTGTGGACGTGGCGCCCAAGTTGCCAAAACCTGATCTGCACTTTCGTTAAGTATAATTAAAACAGGAATTGCCCGGCCACCATTGGTCAGATGTGCATCAATTAAAGGTAGATTTTTATCGCGGAGAACAAATCGTAACGCTATTTTACCAAGCGATTCGGTTGCGATTTTATTGAAGACAGGAATAATTTGTGCAGCATCGCCACACCAACCCTCCGTAATGACAAGAAATTTATAGTTTTTGGTTAATCCTGAAATGGTCGACATTAACGACTCGTTGAGGGCAGCGGTTTTATCGATCCGGCTCATCCGCTGAACATTCATTTTGCTGTATTGGAGCATCGCCTCGCTATTGTCCGGACCGGTTGTTTTGCCCTCAAGCAACAAATCATCAACCAGTAATCGGTAAGTGAGGTAATCAATCCCTTGCTCGTCAAAATATTCTTTATAATTAACCATAAATCAAATTTACAGCGCAAAGGAAAGCATAAAAATGATTTAAAGAATCACAATTTTGCAAGAAATAACGTGTGAATTAGATCGAAGTTGAAGCTGTTTTGCACTGCTGATGCTGTTAATACATGATCAATCGACCAGTTCCGGCAAATTAAACGAACCAGTAAAATGCCCTTTAACGCTCAATCAATCAAGGTATTCAGATTTAATTTAAATAAATAAAAATAAAAAATTGATTTATAGGTATTTAACCTTATCTTTGATGCAAATTAAAATACAATATAATGCAACAAGGAACAGTAAAATTTTTTAATGAAACTAAAGGTTTCGGATTCATTGTACCATCAAATGGTGATGCCGAAATTTTTGTTCATGCTTCAGGCTTAATTGACAACATTCGTGAGAATGATACCGTAAACTACGATGTAGAAGAAGGTAGAAAAGGCCTAAACGCGGTAAATGTAAAGGTAGCTTAAGAAAACTCATCACATAAATCGTAAAAAGTCCCGATATTAATCGGGACTTTTTTTGTTTACAAGCAATTTTTATTAGCTACGCCCATTCGCATTTTGCTGTGCTTCGTTGAAGTTTCGGCTTCACGGTTAGAGATCCTTCGCTGCGCTCAGGATGACAAATAGGGGACAGATTTCATTCTAAATTTTCATATTGGTCAAAAAATTCATATGAATGACTTTTATTATTCTTGCCGTCTTTCCCGCGCAGGCGGGAATCTTAAATGCTCAGTAAGGCTTTTCTTCTTCCTTTAGGATTCCCAATTAAATTGGGAATGACGACCGTTCATATAGATCCTTCTTAAAACCGCGAAATGCACACCAGCGTCAACGGCGCCGCCTTAAAAACCGCGAAGCCCCTACGATGTAATCTAGTTCCACTTGCCGCAGAACTTACTTGGCTCACTTATATTCATATTTTAGCTCATGCCTGTCGGAAATTTTCGGTTTCATCGGTTAGAGATCCTTCGCTACACTTCCATTGGCGTTTTTTCAAAAACAACACAAAAAATCGTCATTTCGAGCGGAGCCGAGAAATCTTTGAACCTAACTTTGCGAATTCGATTTTTCATCGATTGAAGCAATCTCATGCTAGACGTTATTAGTCAAGCAGATTGCTTCGTGCCTCGCAATGACGAAACGGTGAATAAATCCTACAATAAAATTCCTTTAAGTTTTAGTACATCTTGAACTCATTACAGTAACAAATCATGCTTGCAAAAATCGGCAATGGCTTTAGAATGTTTCTAAATAAATGTTTTATCGTTGTTTTGTCATAATCGTTTATAAATTAAACTCATAATTAAATACTTTTGCAAGAAATTTAGATTTAAATCCTAATCAAATGAGTGGTTTCGGAAATGCGCTTTCTTCATCAATAGGAAAGAAATATGTCATGGGTATCACAGGTATTTTCCTGATACTCTTTTTAATTGTACACGCTGGTATCAATGCGTTAATTTTTATCAACGATAATGGGCTCACGTTTAATATTGGAGCACATTTTATGGCTACCAATTGGATCATCAGAGCCGGAGAATACATCTTATTCTTAGGTTTGATCCTTCACATTTATCAGGCTTTGATTTTAACAAATCAAAACAGAAAGGCAAGACCTGAAAGATATGCAGTATATAATGGTAACGCCAATAGCAAGTGGTACAGTCGCTCAATGGGGTTGCTCGGTACCTTGCTGCTTATTTTCCTGGTTATACACCTGAAAGATTTTTGGGTAGTTTCTCGTTTTACCGGGATCCCAACAGTGGATGCTAACGGACACGAAGATTTATATGCGGTAATGAGAGAGAAATTTCAGGACCCTGTACGAGTTGCCGCTTACGTGCTGCTAATGATTTCGTTATGCTATCATTTAATGCACGGATTTGCCTCGGCATTCCAAACCATGGGGTGGAACCATTCCAAATACAATGGAATTATCAAAACCACAGGCGTTGTTTATTCAATTGTGATTTCCGTTTTGTTCGCCGTGATGCCAATTGCAGTGTACACAGGTTTAGTTATTTAGTTTTAGCACAAAAGAGATATGTCAGATATTAATTCAAATATTCCAGAAGGTGAATTAACCAGTAAATGGACGAAATATAAGTCTTCTGTGCCTTTGGTTAATCCATCGAACAAAAGAACGATAGAAGTAATTATCGTAGGTTCGGGTTTAGCGGGCGCTTCGGCAGCTGCAACCTTAGCCGAAATGGGTTATAAAGTAAAATGTTTTTGCTTTCAGGATTCACCTCGTCGTGCGCACTCTATTGCAGCGCAAGGAGGTATCAATGCAGCAAAAAATTATCAGAACGATGGTGACAGTGTTTATCGTCTTTTCTACGATACCATAAAAGGGGGCGATTATCGTTCTCGTGAGGCCAATGTACATCGTTTGGCAGAGGTAAGTGCTAACATTATCGATCAATGTGTGGCTCAAGGTGTTCCGCTGGCTCGCGAATATGGCGGCTTGTTAGATAATCGTTCATTCGGTGGTACACAAGTTCAACGTACGTTTTACGCTGCAGGGCAAACCGGACAGCAGTTACTATTAGGTGCCTACTCGGCTTTAGAACGCCAGATTGGTATGGGTAAAGTAGAAATGTACACGCGCCACGAAATGCTTGAAGTGGTTAAAATCGACGGTAAGGCTCGTGGTATAATCGCCCGCAATCTAATTACCGGCGATATCGAACGTCACTTCGGTCATGCCGTTGTTTTGGGAACCGGTGGCTACGGAAACGTATTCTACCTTTCTACAAACGCAATGGGCAGTAACGTAACGGCGGCTTGGAAAGCGCACAAACAAGGTGCTTACTTTGCAAATCCTTGTTATACGCAAATTCACCCGACCTGTATCCCGGTTTCCGGCGATCATCAGTCAAAATTAACCCTGATGTCTGAATCGTTGCGTAACGATGGACGTATTTGGGTGCCTAAAAAGAAAGGCGATAATCGTAAAGCATCAGAAATTCCTGAAGACGAAAGAGATTATTATTTAGAGCGTCGTTACCCTGCTTTCGGTAACCTGGTTCCACGTGATGTGGCCTCTCGTGCCGCTAAAGAGCGTTGCGATGCAGGTTATGGCGTTGGTGCTTCGAAACTTGCCGTTTATTTGGATTTTAAAGCCAATACCGAGCGTTACGGTCGTATAGAAGCCTCAAAAGCAGGTAATCATAATCCTGATAAGGAAACCTGCATGCGTTTGGGTACCGCAGTAATTAAAGAGAAATATGGAAACCTTTTCGATATGTATGCGCAAATTACCGGCGAAAATCCATACGAAACGCCAATGCGTATCTATCCGGCCGTTCACTATACAATGGGTGGCTTATGGGTTGATTATAACTTGATGACGTCTGTACCCGGCTTGTATTGCACAGGCGAGGCTAACTTCTCCGATCATGGTGCTAACCGTTTAGGTGCATCGGCGCTAATGCAGGGCCTGGCCGATGGTTATTTCGTTCTGCCTTATACAATTGGTGCTTATTTATCGAAAGAAATTTCTACAAAAGCCATTCCTACAGATCACCCTGCCTTTGTTGAGGCCGAAGAAAAGGCGAAAGGGATTTTAAATAAATTAGTTAGTATCAAAGGGACAAAATCGGTTGATCATTTCCATAAACGTTTAGGCCACATCATGTGGGAAAAATGTGGAATGGCCCGCAATGCAACCGGATTAAACGAGGCAATTCAGGAAATCAGGGCTTTACGTGCTGAGTTTTGGAGCGATGTTCGTGTACCGGGAACGGTAGACGGATTAAACCCGGAACTCGAAAAAGCTGGTCGCGTGGCGGATTTTATCGAGTTAGGGGAGTTAATGTGTATAGATGCATTAAACCGCAACGAAAGCTGCGGCGGTCACTTCCGCGAAGAATACCAAACCGAAGAGGGCGAAGCACTGCGTGATGATGAAAACTATGCCTACGTTGCCGCCTGGGAATTTAAAGAAGGAGTAAACTTTGAGCTTCATAAAGAAGAATTGAAGTTTGAAAATATTAAAGTAGCACAAAGAAGTTATAAATAGCAGAGGGCACTGTGCATGGAGCTTTTAGCCCTATGCCCTATGCTCCCCGCCTAAATCTCAAAGTTATGAGTACAGGAAATATGAACTTAACGCTAAAAGTTTGGCGTCAAAAAAATAACCAAACCAAAGGTGCTTTGGTAGACTATAAATTGTCTGGTATTTCTCCAGATATGTCTTTCTTGGAGATGTTCGATGTGTTAAACGAAGATCTGATTAGCAAAGGCGAAGAACCGGTGGTGTTCGATCACGATTGTCGCGAAGGTATTTGCGGAATGTGCTCCATGTTTATCAATGGCCGTCCGCACGGACCTAAGGATTTGGTAACTACTTGCCAGTTGCACATGCGTTCTTTCAAAGATGGCGACACTATTGTTGTTGAGCCCTGGAGAGCTGCCGCTTTTCCGGTGATCAAAGATTTAACCGTAGATCGTTCTTCTTTTGACAGAGTGATTGCTGCGGGTGGTTTTATCTCGGTAAATACTGGTAACGCCCAAGATGCAAACAATTTGCCTATCCCGAAAATGAAAGCTGATGCTGCTTTTGAGGCTGCTGCTTGTATTGGCTGTGGTGCATGCGTAGCAACATGTAAAAATGCATCGGCAATGCTGTTTGTTTCGGCAAAAATCTCTCAGTTGGCGCTGTTGCCACAAGGTCAGCCAGAGCGTTACCGTCGTGTACAAAGCATGGTGGCGCAAATGGATGCCGAAGGCTTTGGTAATTGTACCAATACAGGTGCTTGCGAAGCAGAATGCCCTAAAGGAATTACTTTGGAGAACATTGCCCGCATGAACCGCGATTTCGCCTCAGCAAAATTCGTTTCAGAAGAAACGGTTTAAAAAATATACTGTGCTTCCGACTAAATTCGATAACTATCGGATCGGAACGTTAAGCCTCCACCTTGTGGGGGCTTTTTTTATGACCCGATTTTAATAAGCGGGGACCATTTTTTTAAAAAATTGTTCCGGAATTATTATTCATAAATGATGACTGAACTTGACCTAAATCTTTCGTTTCAAAACAAGTGAAACAATAAATCATCGATATAGAAACCATCCATAACAAGTACTTGCCAGAATAAAAGTTTGTGAAACGGCAAACATGCTATGTAAGCATATTAAAAACAAACATCAATAGAAATTTTATTTTGTAATATTTGTATATACGTTAAAAAATTTATAAATTTAGTCTTCCGAGACAGGAGAGAAACCACAAAACCCCGACATATTTTTGCCGGGGTTTTGTGGTTAAAGGCCAATTTCATCACAGATCAGCTCAGCAAAAAGCCCTACATTTCTGCAGGGCCGAGGGTTAATTAGTTATATGATCGGCTAAAAGACAACAATTCTGGGTGAGCAAAAGCGTTTGTTCTTTAAGCTTTAGTCTTTCCGCTTTAAGCTTTAAGCTTTTCAAAACCTCACATTTAAACTCAACAAAAAGTTGCGTGTTGCTTGTGGGTAATAATAGTTAAAACGATCTAAGGTACCACCGTACAAATAGGGATAAGTGCCGCCATTGCTTTCGTACAAAGTGCTGAAAATGTTATTAATTAGCAGGCTTAAGCCCACATTTTTAATCCCCGCAACAGGCGTATTGTAACTCAAACGCACATCGTTAACAAAAAAGCTCGAAAGGGTACGTGTTTCGGCCGATGTGTTATCCAAATATTGCTTCCCAACATACTTGCTCAAAAAGGCAATGTTTGCGTTTGGCAGAACCGAATAGCTAATTTCGCTTGATGCGATAATCGATGGAGAAAATGCAATCGTAGTATTCTTATAACTGTTCACCACATTGGCTGTTAATGCTGCAGGGTCTTCATCGTAAATGTATTCAGTAAAGTTCTTGATCTTGTTTCTACTAAAAGTTGCTGTTGCAGCCCATGAGAGTTTTTCAAGAATCTGCCACTTTCCGTCTATTTCTATACCCGCCCGATAGCTGTCGGGAACGTTTTGACGCGTTTGGCCGCCCACATCATTTAGTTTCCCCGTATTAATTAACTGATCTTTATAAAACATGGCGAAACCATTTACCCCTAAAGTTACATTGGCAAACTGTGTACGATACCCGGCTTCAACATCGGTTAAATGTTCCGCTTTTGGGCGACTGTTAATGTTTGAGTCCGTAAAGTCCCTTCTATTGGGCTCCTTGTTGCCAACGGCAACGGAAGCATAAACATTACTTTTATCGCTAAAGTTATAGGTTACGCCCGCTTTGGGGTTAAAGAAATTCAAAGTCGCGTTTTGCTGCGCCGGGGTTCCGTTCGGATCGATGCCAAAATAAGAATAATACACCCTTCTGTATTGCAAATCTGCAAACAGCGCAAACTGATCAATTTGATAATTGGCCCTGCCAAAAATATTAAAGTCTGTTTTAAAGGCATCATTATCATCATATCGATGACGAATCGATCCGCTTCCATCGTAATTGGCAAACTGCGCCCATACTACTTCGTCAAAATGTCGTCCTTTGTATTCATTATAGGCCCCACCCAAAACGAAATTTAAGTTGTTTTTCGGTGTATAATTCAATGAGTAGGTTACGCCGTAAAAATCGTTATCGAGCCAAAGTCTGCGCACCAAGTCCGATGTTTCTTGCGTTACACCACCCAATACCACTGGAGCTATTCCGTAGTCTGTCAAGCCCTGATCCTCTTTATATTCTTCATAATAGCCTCGGCCATACGTATAATGCAAGGCGGCGTTGGCCACGAGCTGATTGGTGATGTTTCGGGTATAAAATAATTGATAATGATCTTGCTGATAATTGTCGGTTTGGTTATCATAAGTGAAATCGTTGTGCGTACGATCGGTTTTTAACGTCTCTTCGCTTACGCCATTCCAGGCCTGGTATGTTTTTTCGCTTCCGCTAAACACATTCGCACGTAAAATATCTTTTTTGCCGTAATAGGCGCCCGATACGAAAAATGATTTTAAGTTTGAAGATGCCCGGTCGACATAGCCGTCGGATTTAATTCGCGATAAACGGCCATCGAAGGTAAATTTATTGTCAATTAAGCCAGAACCCACGCTTACCGTGTTTTTCCACGTGTTGTAAGAACCATAAGTATTGTTCAGTTCAGCATAGGCAGAATCGCGACGTGTCGTGGTTTGAATATTTAAACTTCCGCCAAAGGCGCCAGCGCCGTTTGTTGATGTACCAACCCCACGTTGAATCTGAATGTTGTCAACGGATGATGCGAGATCGGGCAAATTAATAAAAAAACTGCCTTGACTTTCGGCATCGTTCAAGGGAATACCGTTCAATGTTACATTGATGCGGGTTGCATCGCTTCCACGAATCCGCATGCCTGTGTAACCCACGCCAGCACCAGCATCGGAAGTGACTACAACGGATGGCGTTTGGTTTAACAAATAAGGTAAATCCTGACCGAGATTATTCTTGGCGAGTTCCTCCTTACTCAGGTTCTTAAAGGTTGTTGCCGAGTTTTTTGAGGCCCGGGTGGCGTTTACCACGACTTCATCGGCCAGAAAATTCTGCTGAACCAGCGTAAAGTTTAATGTCGCATTTCCTGTAAGCACCACCGATTTTTCTTGTGCCCTGTAACCTACATAGCTTACAATAATGGTGTATGTGCCATTGGCCAGGTTGCTCAAGGTGTAATTTCCGTCGACATCGCTAAGTACTGCTGTACGTTGGTGTTTAATTTTAATGGTAGCGCCGGGTAAGGCATTTTGACTGTTGTCGGTAACTTTTCCGGTAACCGAGTTTTGCGCCAGTGCAATGAAAGGCAACAGGACAGCAAACGCTGCAAAAAGTAAATTTTTCAATGTTTTTGTTTTTAGTTAAACCCATCGGAAATAGGGGTACTCCCGACTTCAGTTAAACTTCCATAACTCCAATCCCTACGCCGGCATTACCCGGATCAGGTGCATTTAAGGTTTAGGGTTTAGAGGTTTAGGGTTTAAGGTTTTTGCATCTCGCATTACCTTACACCTTTCGCCTTACACCTTTCACCTTAAAATGGGTATGATCTCAGCCCGTTTTTGTGTTATTTAAAACAAGGCACCCCTAATGATGAGACAAATGTAGAAAAATATGTTAAGGATTGTTAAAATGAATGATTAAATTTTCTGCTGTCCTGTACGGGGCCCTGTTAGTTTGGCGTTTTGTCATCTGACGAAGGAAGAATCTGCAAGCGAAGAAGCCACTGCTTAAAAAATGCACCAGCCCAATTTGTGTGCGTTCACGGGTGAAAACAGTGGAGTACTTATGGGTTAGGGATGCTTCGCGCTTCAGCATGACAGCTTATAAAGCGCTAACAAATATTTTAAAATGGCAAAATTAATCCGCCAAAAACTGATCAATCGCTTCAATCGCATTTTGAACCCGAACGTCGCCCAGGCCGCTAATTACTTTATAGTTTGCATGCAATGCGCTTAGTTCCTTGTGCCAAACCTCCATAAAGTATTCTCGTTGATTGGGGAAATCACGAAGCGGGTCGTCCTGCCAGGGCAGGTCAATATCCATTAAAAGGTAGAGGTCGTACGGCCGCCTGGGCAGTGCATCTAAAACCAATTGCGGGGTTTCACCAAGCATTTCATCGCTCCAGATCTTTACCGTAACAAACGTAGTATCGCAGATAATGAAATCATTTTCGTTGGTTGCCAGAACTGCATCTTCTAAGGCTACCTGACCATAATACATGTTCACCTCATCTTGCAGGGTATAGGGTGCAGTTAAGTTTTCGCAATAATACCGGGCATATTCAGGCACCCATGCTACTTTGTAATGCTTGGCCAGCAGTTGAGACATAGTCGACTTGCCTGTACTTTCGGGGCCAACAACGGCAATTTTTTTAACTGATTTGTTCACGGTAGGTTTTTTTCCAATCTAAATAGCCTTTAAACGCAATTGCAATTAATACAATGTACAAAAGCGCACTCAGATTTAAGTTTTTGTAAATGAATAAGGGCACATAACAAATGTTTACAAACACCCAAAGCAACCAGTTCTCCAATATTTTTCGGGTGAGTAAAAATTGGGCAACAAAGCTTACGGACGTGCAAAAACCGTCGGCGTACGGAACGGTGCTATTGGTATAATTATCCATAAACCAGCCCAATAAAATGCTAAGTGCTAAAATGAAAATAATTACCAACAGCCAGTGTTTGGGACTTAGTCTGCTGATGGGCTTGCTGTGTTCAACTTTTTTCCTGATCCAGAAGTACCAGCCGTAAAATGCGGTAAATAAGAAATAAATCTGCAGCGTCATGTCGCCGTACATCGCTTCCCTGAAAAATAAAAATCCGTATGCCACTACGCTGATGATGGAGATTGGCCAGTTCCAGATGCTTTCTTTGGCGGCAAGATAAATGCAAAGGAAGCCTGCAACAACGGCAACCCATTCTAAAAGCGATGTTTGATGTGCCTGCTCTAAAAGAAATTCGAAAAATGATGCCTTTAACACAACCATATTAGTTTCAAATGTAATGGAAAAAGCTATAAAAGAAAAAATCCGGCCGAGGAGGGCTCCTCTGACCGGATAATAAACCAAACAAACTATTTATGAAGAAATCCTCATTGCGGGTAACTAATCCGCGGAGGAAGCTTTAGATCATTGTCTAAAGTACATACAAAACGCATATACACTCCACTTATTACAACATTATTGCCAATATTTTTTGATTGTACTATTCATGACGAAAGCATGACTTCGTGTGTATTTTACACTATATTAATGTTACATAATGCGACTATTTTAACCGATTATTAACAGCTAAGCATGTGCCACTTAATGCACGAAACAAAACGCCGTGTATAAAAATGCAGACAAAACAATTTTGCAAAATGCTACAGTGTTCTTTTTCCACGACAAACAAATTAGTACAGCTATTGTTATTGGGTTAAATAAATACAAATAGCTACCAATATGAAAAGGTTTACATTTTCTTTAATCGCATTAACAGCGCTCGCATTCTTTATTGTTGCTTTTACAAATGTTAAAACGGGTGGAATGTTTGGCAAGATAACGCCCGCAGATGGTGCCAGCGCTGTATCGATTGTTGGCGGGGCAGATACTTTGAAAGCGCAGCTTGTACAGGGTACTTTTACTTTCTCCAATTTAAAAGAGGGTGTTTATACCGTTTTGATTAAGGCCAATGCGCCTTACAAGGATGCGATAATAGACAAGGTTGCCGTTAAAGATAGCGCTACAACTGATTTAGGCGAAATTAAATTGCAACAATAATATTTCTACCCTAAGAATCTTTCAGAAAAGAGGACGCTAACAGTCCTCTTTTTTATTTTAAAATTTTGGGCTGAAAGCCGTACTAAAAACCTATCTTTGCATCCCGACAGAACAGTTGGGATTTTCTTCTTTAGAGCAAAAAACCTCCTTGCTTCTTCACCTCAACAGAGGTAAAAACACTTTAGAATTTTAATTATTGTATTAAGCTTATCATGCCTAAAGACACTTCCATTCGCTCAGTATTAATTATCGGATCAGGCCCAATTGTTATTGGCCAAGCCTGCGAATTTGATTATTCGGGTTCACAAGCGGCACTTTCTTTAAAAGAAGAAGGTATTACCGTTTCCATCATCAACTCTAATCCGGCTACGATTATGACGGATAAGGTTATTGGCGATCATGTTTATCTTCGCCCGTTATCTGTTGATTCGATCGAAGGTATTTTACAAGAGCATATCGACTCTGCCGAATTGCCAAAAATTGATGCAGTATTGCCTACAATGGGTGGTCAAACCGCGTTAAACCTTTGTAAAGAGGCCGAAGAACGCGGCGTTTGGGAAAAATACGGTGTAAAGGTAATTGGTGTAGATGTTGACGCGATTGAAAAAACCGAAAACCGCGAAGCATTCCGTCAGTTGATGGTTGATATCGGTGTCGGCGTAGCGCAATCGAAAATTGCAAACTCATTTTTAGAAGGCAAGGAGGCGGCGCAAGAGATTGGTTTTCCGCTGGTAATTCGTCCATCGTACACGTTGGGAGGTTCTGGCGGCGGTTTCGTGCATAAAAAAGAAGAATTCGACGCAGCACTTAAACGTGGCTTGGAAGCATCGCCAACCCATGAGGTTTTGGTAGAAAAAGCTGTTTTAGGATGGAAAGAATATGAGTTGGAGCTTTTACGTGACAGCAATGATAACGTAATTATCATCTGTTCAATAGAGAATTTCGACCCAATGGGGATCCATACCGGCGATTCGATTACCGTTGCTCCGGCCATGACTTTATCTGATCGTTGCTACCAGGATATGCGTAACCAGGCGATTAAAATGATGCGTGCCATCGGTAACTTTGCCGGCGGCTGTAACGTTCAGTTTTCGGTTAACCCTGCAAATGATGAAATCATCGCGATTGAAATTAACCCGCGTGTTTCGCGTTCATCGGCGCTTGCAAGTAAAGCCACTGGTTACCCAATTGCAAAAATTGCGGCCAAACTGGCTATCGGCTACAACCTGGACGAAATCGAAAACCAGATTACAAAAACAACATCTGCATATTTCGAACCTACGTTAGATTATGTTATCGTAAAAATTCCTCGCTGGAATTTCGATAAATTTAAAGGTGCCAACAAAGAGCTTGGCCTGCAAATGAAATCAGTTGGTGAGGTAATGGCTATCGGTCGTACCTTTATCGAAGCATTGCAAAAAGCTTGTCAGAGTTTAGAGATCGGTCGTGCCGGTTTGGGCGCCGACGGCAAGCAGGTTCGTAATATCGAAGATATAATGGAAGGTTTGGAGCATGCCTCATGGAACCGTTTGTTTTTAATTAAAGATGCCATGAGAATGGGTGTACCTTTAGAATCAGTTCGTAAGGTAACCAAAATCGATAAATGGTTCTTAAACCAAATTCAAGAGCTTGTTGCCCTTGAAGTGGAGCTGCAGAGATATTCACTAAACAACATTCCTCAAGATTTCTTCGTAACCCTTAAACAAAAAGGATTCTCAGATATCCAAATTGCCTGGTTATTGGGCAATGTGACCGAAGATGAGGTTTACGATCGCCGCAAGGCTTTAGGCATAAACAGGGTATATAAAATGGTTGACACCTGTGCAGCTGAGTTCCCTGCCCAAACGCCTTATTATTACTCATCTTTTGATGAGGAAAATGAATCGAAACCATCAGACAGAAAAAAGGTAATTGTACTGGGCTCGGGTCCTAACCGCATTGGTCAGGGTATTGAGTTCGATTATTCTTGTGTACACGGCTTACTGGCGGCCAAAGAATCTGGTTTTGAAGCCATCATGGTAAACTGTAACCCCGAAACGGTTTCTACAGACTTTAACATGGCCGATAAGCTTTACTTTGAGCCCGTATTTTGGGAGCATGTTCGCGAAATTATCGAACTGGAGAAACCCTTTGGAGTAATTGTACAGCTTGGCGGACAAACGGCATTAAAAATGGCCGAGAAGCTTAAGGAGCACGGTATCAAAATCATCGGAACTTCGTTCGAAAACATGGACATTGCTGAAGATCGTGGCCGTTTTTCTGACCTGTTGAAAGAACTTGATATTCCTTATCCAAAATATGGTGTGGCCGAAAATGCTGAAGAAGCAATTGTAGTTGCAAATGAAGTAGGTTACCCGGTTTTGGTTCGTCCGAGTTATGTATTGGGCGGACAGGGAATGAGCATCGTAATCAACGATGAAGACCTTGAGAAAGCGGTTGTGAAGTTATTGGGCGATTTACCGGGCAATCGCGTATTGATCGATCACTTTTTAGATCGGGCCGAAGAAGCTGAATCTGATTCAATTTCTGATGGTGACGATGTACACATTGTAGGTATGATGGAGCACATTGAGCCTGCCGGAATCCACTCAGGAGATTCGTTCGCGGTATTGCCTACTTTCAGCTTATCAGATACCGTAACCAAATCGATGGAAGAATATTCGGTTAAGATTGCGAAAGCATTAGATGTTCGCGGATTGTTAAACATCCAGTTTGCCATAAAAGATGAAAAGGTGTATGTAATTGAGGCCAATCCACGAGCTTCGAGAACTGTTCCGTTCATTGCTAAGGCTTACGATGTTCCTTACATCAATATCGCTGCAAAAGTGATGCTCGGCGTAGCTAAACTGAAAGATTTTACCATAGAGCGCAAACTGAAAGGTTATGCCATTAAGGAGCCTGTGTTCTCTTACGAAAAGTTCCCGGAGGTGACCAAGGAGTTAGGGCCAGAAATGAAATCGACAGGTGAGGCCATTCGTTTCATCAAAGATCTTGAAGATCCTTACTTTAGAAAGCTTTACAAAGATAAATCAATGTATTTGAGCAAATAAAATAACAGCAAAAAGGCGATGGAAACATCGCCTTTTTTGTTTTTGTCTTTGGGCCGTCGGCTGAAGCCAGACGGCAATGAAACGATGCTGTCATTTTGAACGCCCGCCTAATGTCATTTAGTTAAACCCGGCGGATGTCAGTCTGAGCGGAGTCGAAGACCTTTTCTGTAGGAAAAAACAAATAAACATAGCCCTTCGACTCCGCTCAGGGTGACAATGTTTTTGTTTTTTCCTTAACTAAATGACATTCTGAACGCCCGCCTAATGTCATTTAGTTTAACCCGGCGGGTGTCATCCGATAGCTATCGGATCTGAGCCTTTCGACTTCGCTCAAGATAAACTCAGTCGAAGACCTTTTCTGTAGGAAAAAACAAATAAACATCGCCCTTCGACTCCGCTCAGGGTGACAATATTTTTTGTTTTATCCTTAACTTAATAGCATTGGGACGGGCAGGCAGTGAAGACCGCGAAGCAGCTACGAAGTAAATCTGCAACCGATAAGTGGGTGGGTTGTGCAGCGTTCAGCGACAATAGGAAACACCTGCCCTTCCGGTCAGGGATTCTTCGCTTCGCTACCATTGACGTTTTCGTCATTGCGAAATCGATTTTTCATCGATTGAAGCAATCTCATTAGCGACTTTATTGCAGAATAGATCGCTTCGTGCCTCGCTACAAAGTAGCCCCTTTGGGGAAATGACGACCGCTTTAAAAAACCTCATTCATATTGATTTTATGCAATAATTAAAACTCAGAATGACAACAACCTACTTTTCCAGCTTCGGTATTCTGGTTGGCGTATCCGTACCGTTAACAATGGTTGTTGCGCTTTTTGCTATTGCTTTAATGGTTGAGAGAATATTCTCAACATCCAACGAGCTGTATTCGTCCTTCACCGTATGATACAACTTATCAATATCAATCTTGTCGGTGCTGATGGTATGCGCCGGAACACCTAAAGCCGCTAAAGTGGCGTTATCGCTTCTATAAAATAGATTTTGCTGTGGATAAGGATCAGGATGGAAAGCAAATTCCGTTCCGGTTAAGTTCTTTTGCAGAATTTTGCCGAAATCTGATCGTTCGTAACCTGTAATGAAGGCCGTATTCTTTCCGAATTTAGAATCCTTGCCAATCATTTCAATATTGAACATCGCCACCACATCGTCGGGATTTAACTTTTCTGAAAAGTATTTTGCCCCGAAGCCACCAATTTCCTCAGCAGTAAAGGCCACAAAAATCAGCGTCCGCTCATTGTTCTTCTGGGCTTTATAATATTTGGCCAGCGCAATCATTGCCGTTGTTCCCGATGCATCATCGTCAGCACCATTGGCGATGCTGTCGCCATTAACAGTCTTCAAAATCCCCAGGTGATCATAATGGCCTGAGAAAACAACCAGTTCCTTTGCTTTAGATTTTCCGGGAATCATTCCCGCAACATTAAATAAAGGCATTTTATCAATTTTATTCTTAAACGTTGCCGTAAAATCTGCGGCATCCGCTTTACCTAAAACAAAAACCTGCACCGCACCTGTTTTTGCCTTTATATCTTTTTCATCAACCGTATTCGGCTCACTAAAATGACCTCTGTAGCGGTTAAACATGTCGGCAAATTTGGCGTCAACCAAAACAATCTGGCTTTTGCCAGCATTCATTGCTGCTCTAAACTGCGCAACGAAAGGTTTATCCGCGTCGAGCTTTATTATTGTGGCGTTATTTTTATCTAAAGAAATGTTCTCTGTTGCTAAGCCCGTAGCAAACACATTCTCAGGTGCAATTTCTTGTCCGTCAATTTTAACAGAAGAACTTTCATTGCTTACCCGGTATTTGAAAAAAGTCTGACGAAATCCGTTTTCCCCTGCTAATGGCTTCAGACCGATTTTTTTTAACTCTGTTTCGATAAATGTTGCGGCTTTATCAATACCCGGTGTAAAGGTTGCCCGGCCTTGCATATCATCCGCACTTAAGGTTTTAATTAAGTGATCTGTATATTCTCTGGTGATAATTTTATCGATGTTTTGGGCATTAAGCTGTAAGCTTGCCAAACCCACAAGGGTAAAAAGAAGTGTTTTCTTCATGATTTAATTTAATTTGTTGTTATCTGGATTTTACCTGCGAGTTTAACCAATTCGCTCTGAAACTTTGCATTGCCGGTGTTAACGTGCCGCCCGTTTTTTCTATTGAAACGATTTCGAGCATTGGATTTTCCGAAAATGTAAGTTCTGTTGTCTTTTGTTCGCCACGATAAAGATAAGTGATTGCTACCACATCGCCCGGCCGATGTGCATCAGTAACAGCGTTTAGATCGGCCAAACCGTTAACTTTCTTGTCATCTATCGTTAAAATCACATCATCTACATCCAAACCTGCCTCGTAAGCCGGCGTACCGATTAACGTTTGCGGTAATGTTACCTTCCCATCCACAGCGGTTGCACGACCAAAACCTGCATACGCTTTCCCCGGATTTGCCTTTCGTAAAACAAAGCCAGCGTTTAGCAAAAGCTTTGCATAATCGTTTTTCTTAGTTCCATAAATATAGCTGCTAAAAAACTCGTTCGCAAACGAAGGGCTTTTAGTCAGCTCAGAGAGCACCTTTTGCAAATCCTGAACCGTATACGGAATTTCAGGTTTGCCATGCGCTTTCCATAATGCACGCATATAATCATCAAGCGTAAGCTTAAATTCGGAGCGTAAACGAAGATCTAAAGCGAGCGCAGTTGCAGCGCCATAAGTATAGTAAGAAAGAAAGATATTGCTTTTGTTCGTTTGATCAATCGCCACACCGGCATCAGCAAAAACAGCATAGCGGCTGGCGTCGATAGGCGAGTAATTTTTCGCTCCCGGAGAATTTAAAACGGCATTTACCATTCCTTCGAAAGTCTGTGCCGCATTATCAACCGTTTTTAAACCCGCTCTGGTTAACAGTAACGAGCCGTAATATTGCGTAAAGCCTTCGGCCAGCCAAAGCTCATCGCTGATATTTGAATGCTCAAAATTGAAGGGCTCGAGTGTTTTTGGGCGCAAACGCTCAACGTTCCAGCTATGGAAATACTCGTGAGAGAATGTGCCAAGCAGGTTAGTTTCGTAACCTTCAATTTTGGGTGTGCGCTGTACAATCGATGTAGAGTTTCTGTGCTCCATGCCATCACCAGCATTATCGGGATACACATCATCCAGAAAGTAGTAATTGCCATAATCGTAAGTCGGGAACTCGCCCCAAACGGCAACGTGCTCATCTACCATCTTTTTCAGCATTTCTGCATAGTTATCTATCGTTTTCTGTGTATCGTTCGAGTGCGTGATTAAATGAATAGTCTGTAATTTGCCATCCTTGTTTTTTACTTCCCATTTGGC
This sequence comes from Pedobacter endophyticus, assembly GCF_015679185.1. Lineage (NCBI taxonomy): Bacteria > Pseudomonadati > Bacteroidota > Sphingobacteriia > Sphingobacteriales > Sphingobacteriaceae > Pedobacter > Pedobacter endophyticus. Next base: position 2,858,427 of record NZ_CP064939.1, on the reverse strand, counting down.
AGTTTTGTAATCGGCAATTTCTATCGGGCTATCCATAAAATATTGGAGATTGGCGGCATAGAAAGTGTTGTTTGCCAGCGGCTTTAATTGAGTGGCCACTTTCCAGTTTTGCTTTTCATTATATTTAAACTGAACCAAACGAGGCCGGGCATCCATACCCACAGGAAAGGCAAATGTAGCGGGAATGTTCATGTGGGCATGTGATTCGTCGAAACCTGCATAGGTACCATCAATCCAATTCCCAAATAAGGTGTAGGTAACTTTCACGGTGCTGCCATGCGACGGAATTTCGTACACATCGCCAGCCGATCGCTTAATGGCCAGCGCCTTGCCGTTCGAATCAAAAGCTTTGAAGTTGTAAACGTTTTTGCCAAACTCATGTGTAGCGTAACGACCCGGCGATGACCGGCTCATTCGTACCTTTAAAGTACCTGAAGGTACATCTGTGATCGACATGCTGATTTCGGCTTCGTGATGGATGGCGTTTGGAAAAGAAACGTTATAACTGATTTCATTTTGTGCAAATGCACCAAACGAGAGCGCACAAAGTAGGGTAGCGCCTAAAAATTTCTTCATACAAGGAGTTTTGATCGCTAATTTAGCAAGAATGTACGACGATTGCGCATTTAAGATTGTAAGATTGATGTAGCGATCATCAAGCCTTTTCCTGATCCCAATCGTATCGCTCCAAATCGCGGTAAGCTTTTCCCTTTATAATCTCTTTTTGCTTCGACGATTCTGAATCCACCCTGGTTTCGTGAATATTATCGGCCACTTCAATGTGAAAATCTTTGTCTTTTTTAGATTGATAAACAGAAACTTCATCGGTATCAGCAGTTGCAAAATCGTAAGGCCCCCGGGCACTCATCAGTTTAACAAAAACCGGCAAGCATTCGAAGAATATAAAAAGCAGTCCGATAAAAGTGACTGCAATGGCGGTATTATCGTCGCGGCTGCCATCTACGTTGAATTTTAGCTGCCCTAAAGCCCAGTTTCGATCAGCAAAACCGGCCACATTCGATAAGCTATCCAGTTGGGGTTTGGTGTACAATTTCTCGGCAAATAATCCGTCGAACTCCTTACGCTTATCTACAAAATTTTCTGATTTGCTGATGTTGGCTTTTAACGAATCGAGCTCTGCCTCACGCTGTTTAATCTCTGCTTCTTTACGTTTGGCATAGGGCCCATAACCCATTACGCCCGAAGTTTCGGCCGTTTTGTTGCCAAAAATTTCGAAGTTAAGCTTCTGCCTGTCGGCCTTAATCCCTTTCTCCAACGAATCGCGGGTTGCCCTTTGCTGGTTCAAACGACCAAATTCTACCTGATATTTATTTTCGAACGCCTTGTTTAACGTATCGATCTTGGCACGCTGGCCGTTCAGGTAACTAACCTTTAAGCGTTCCTTAATTTCTTTGTCGAAAATCTTAAGCTCTATTGGTCGGGAAATTACCATACCAATCATGATCGCCAGCAAAATACGTGGCGTGGCTTGCAGGAGTTGCTTGTTGGTGCTTGCGCTTTTATTAATACTGGCAACAATGTAGCGGTCCATATTAAAAATTGCAGCGCCCCATAAAAAGCCGAAAATTATTGCAAAAACTACCGCAAGGTTGTCGCCTTTAAACACGAAGTACATGGCATAACCGCCCGATAAGGCAGCAAACAGCCCGGTAAAAAAAATGGTGGCACCAATGCCGGTATATTTATTCTGCTCAGTCGGGTATTTTTCCAGTGTGGCGATGTGTGCACCCGAACAAAACCAGAAGAAGCGGTTAAGTTTGTTCATTTATAACAATTTATAGTTAAACGCCTAAGGCCTAAAGTTGTTACAGTTTTTGAATAAAATAAATGGCATTTTTTTGATGGTGGCCGTAAAATTGAATTCCCTATATTTGCATGAAATACAACAATCAAAATGAAAGAGATATCGGTACAAGAACTAAAAGAGAAAATCGACAATAATGAGGATTTTCAACTAATCGATGTTCGCGAAACATTCGAATATGAAGTTTCTAACCTGAATGGAGAAAATATTCCACTGGGCGGCATTTTAATTGAGGCCGATAAGGTTGCCAAAGATAAGCCTGTAATTATTCAATGCCGCAGCGGGAAGCGCAGTGCCGCAGCCGTGATGCAGTTAGAAGCACAATATGGCCACGATAACCTGTATAACCTAAAAGGCGGAATTTTGGCCTGGCAAGAGGCATTTGACCCTGATATGCAGGTTTACTAGGATATTTCGTCATTGCGAGGCACGAAGCAATCTTTCTCGCAAACAGATTGCTTCAGCTCACGCACGTCCGGCTTCGCAATGACGGGCTTTAACAAATATTACTTTATAAATAATTTTTTCAGTTTGTGGGCAAAAAGTTTGCATTAAATATATTTTACAACCTCGCCATTATCCTTTCTATTTTCGGGTTGATATGGTGTTATAACAACAGCAAATATCTTCCCGCCGGGTTTTTGGTAGGCGTTACCTGCTGCTTGTTTTATTTTAAATATCAATTAACCAAAGATATTCGAAATTCGTTTAAAGATAAAGATCCGAAGTAACTCCCTCGAGCCCCAACCCCGGTAGGTTTTTAAGCACATACTTCCCATTTTCGAATTGCGGGTCGGTAAAAGGATTGTTTTTGGTTAACCAGGGGCCATCTAAATCGGCCCAGTTACAAAGTGGTGCCAGTGCAATTGCCGCTAGCGTAGCGCAGCTCGTTTCGCTCATGCAGCCAATTAAAACCTTCATTCCAAATGAGCGGGCTTTTTCAATCATTTGGTTTCCCTCGTACATGCCACAGCTTTTCATCAATTTTACATTTATGCCGTGATAAGCCCCTTTAAGCTGATCCATATCGGCCAATCGCTGCACGGCTTCATCGGCTAATAACGGAATCGGACTGCGTTCAGTTAGCCAGGCGTTGCCGTCAAGGTCGTTTTTATCCATAGGTTGCTCAATTAATACCACGCCCTGGCTGTGCAACCAATAAATTAAGTCGATCGCTTTAATCCGATCACTCCAACCCTGATTGGCATCAACATACAGCGGAGCATCCGTCATCCCGCGAATTGTTTCGATAATTTCCTGATCATTGTCTCTGCCCAGCTTCACTTTTATCACCTTAAACTTTTCGGCGTTTCTCAATTTTTCGCGGATCACTTCAGGCGTGTCAATCCCGATAGTGTAAGAAGTAACAGGCATTTTCGATGGATCTGCGCCGTAGACCTCGTAACAAGGCTTGTTCAGTATTTTGCCGTTAATGTCGTTCAATGCAATATCAATTGCCGCTTTAATTGCGGGCTGGCCCGGTGCAATGCTGTCGAGATAATGGATAATTTCGCCAAAATTGAACGGGTGTTTGAACGGACTTAAGTCTACCTGCTTTAAAAACGCATTCGCCGATTCGTAACTTTCGCCCATATAAGGCACCATCGATGCCTCGCCATAACCCGTAAAACCTTCATACTCCAGTTTCAATAGCATCACCGGCGTACTTGTTCTGGTAAACTTTGCAATAGAAAAAGGGTGTTTCAATAGTAATTCGAATGGCTTGCAACTAATTTTCATTATCGATCGTCTAATAATTAAAAGGATGAATTATCGCTTGCAAATGTAATTTATTGGCGGAATAAAAAGTATTACATTTGATTCTATCCATCCAAATAAACTAAAAATGCGCTTTTATGAATAACGTTTCAAGATTACGGTATTTTATTTATTTATCCTTAATAATTTTAGGAGGATGTACCACAGGAAAAAATGCCCTGCAAAAGGGCGATTACGATGTATCAGTTTCAAAGGCGGTAAGCAGGCTGCAGAATTCGCCTAAAAATGGCGAAGCGTTAGCAGTTTTAAAAACGGCTTACGAGCTGGCATTGAAGGATCATTTACGGAAAATAGACGAGGCTAAGTTATCCAGCAATTTGTTCAAATGGGAATCGATTATGTACGATTACCAGAAGTTAAATCAACTGGCCGATGAAATTAATAGCTGCCCTGCATGTTTATCGGTAGTGCCTGCACCATCGAAATATGTAAACGAAGTTGCCGAAAGCCGTTATAACGCAGCAGTTTTTAGATACAACTCGGGCGTTGCTTACTTGAATGAAGGTAACCGGGCTTCGGCCAAAAAAGCTTACTATGAATTTGAGAAAGTGATGAACCTGCAGCCAAACTACTTGGATGTTAAAACAAAAATGGACGATGCCTACTGGGCGGCGGTAATTAAAGTGGTTGTTCAGCCCATTATATTAAACCGCGGACCTTATAAGTTCAGCGCCGATTACTTTCAGCAGCAAATTGACCAGTTTATTGGTAGCTACTCAAGAAATAAATTTGTTGTATTTTATGGCGAAGAGCAAGCTACCAATCAGAAAATAGTTCCCGACCAGATCCTGAGCCTAAATTTCGACGACTTTGTTGTCGGGCAGACCTATGTAAAAGAACGGGTTGAGAAATTGAAACGCGACAGTGTGATAATTGGCGAAACACGTGAACGTAAACCGGTTTATGGAACCGTTAAGGCAACGCTTAGTATATTTGAAAAGCACATTTCATCTTCCGGTCTGTTGGATATGACGATAATGGATTGGCGAAACAAGAAGGTTATCCGTCAGCAAAAATTTCCCGGAACTTACGTTTGGCGAGATAGCTGGGCCAGTTACAAAGGCGATGACCGTGCGCTGAATAAAAACCAGTTGGCCATGACGAGGAGAAAGGAAATTGCACCCCCATCGCCGGGAGATTTATTTTTAGAATTTACCAAGCCCATTTACAGCCAATTGGTTGATGATATCGGTTACTTTTACAACAGTTACTGAAGTTTTCAGCCCCAATCGGGTGTAGGAGTTTAGCCTGTTGGTGTGATGATATTTTCCAGTCTTAGCGTCTTTCCCGCGTAGGCGGGAATCTTAATCGAGGAGTTTTATTTGGAAATGAACGCTCAGTAATCATTGGCGGCGTGCAGTCCCGCTCCCGCTTCTGCCGATGAAGAATCGGCATCCCGCTCCGATCGGGTTTAAAAACAAGGGATATTGCTCTCCAAAAAATAGATTGTTATCAGAATACCTTTCGTTTTTTATTTGGAAATGAACGCTCAGCAATCATTGGCGGCGTGCAGTCCCGCTCCCGCTTCTGCCGATGAAGAATCGGCATCCCGCTCCGATCGGGTTTAAAAACAAGGGATATTGCTCTCCAAAAAATAGATTGTTATCAGAATACCTTTCGTTTTTTATTTGGAAATGAACGCTCAGTAGCTATTGGGACCTGTAGTCCCGCTCCCGCTTCTGCCGATGGAAGATATCGGCATCCGGCTTCGATCGGGTTTAGAGACAAGGGATAGTGCTTTCGGATAAGCCGGCATAAATTGAAACCATCGTTTAACCAAAAAGCCGCTTAACAAATGTTAAACGGCTTTTTTTTATTCTTAAGCACTAAACAACTTTAGTCTTAATTTATCTTGGTGTAATAAATGTTCAGTTTTATCTTGTTTGTTGTCGATGTGCCTGCACCAATAATTGCCCTTTCAGCAGATGTAGCCGTTGGCGCAACTTGAAATTCGGTTAACGATGTTGGCGCAAGAAATGTTCCATAATCAGTTTCCCTTTTGTTGATTAACGTTTGCACATAATTGGTAACGTTAAAGATGTAGCGGTTTTTTATCGAGTCGAAATAGCCGCCGAACAAAGCCGGAGTGCTGCTGTTGGCATAACTGGTATAATCGGAAATGTTTATCGGTTGCTCAGCAATATCCCATCTGTACAATGATAACCTTTGCGATGCAAGGAACGGATAAGATGATGTGCCAGCACCTAGCTCAACAACCAACTCCGCTTTGTTTACAATAGCTTTGCCGTAAGTATTGGTAAAGTTTACCAAATCAGGAAAACTGATCTTCGTTTTAAGACCAACCAAACCTTGAAGGTAAGTTACCTGATAACTTGCTGTTGGGGCATCAATTTGCGCCTGTACCGGAGTACCAGTACGATTATGTTTAATGTTTGCGGCAATGCCCGATATTACGCTGGTAGAATTAACACTGGCCAACGCACCTAACGGGAAATTAACCGAAACCGTATCGATACCGCTTGTAGTATTCGTTTTTCGGTACACCAATTGAACGTAAGAATCAGTCCCGGAAAATTTTAAGAAAGCGATTCCTCCAGGCCCTGTTGATGACGTTTTGTTTACCTGCGCATAAAGGCCTTTAAAATAATCGGCAAATTTAGCATTCGACGTGAGCGAGCTCGCGGCCAAACTCACAATGTTATCCTGAATAAAGGTTCTGTTTAAAGGTACTCTTATCTGGGCCGGCGCTGTAATAAGCGTATCAGGTTTGCCCGCAATAATGTTATACACTTTGCCCTTTGTATTTGGGAAAATTTTTCCGTTATAATTACCTAACAGCGTGCTGTTGTGTGCCTGCACTGTAGAACTTTTGTAATCGGTAACCGTATTTGTTAATTGATAAACATCAATACTGTATTTAGAGTTGATGGTATCGCCATAAAACTTGGTTAGGGTAGATGTGGTATCTATTTTTAAAACCAGAATAGCCGAATCCAATACTGGCGAAGTTCCGAAATCGTGTGTTAATGTTTGCGGCGGATACAATGTCATTGCTAAACCAGCCTCCGTTTCACCAAAGATCGGATCTTTCATGTAGCCAAGTGGATAGCGAACCAACCCCAATGTGCTTACTGCCGGCTCTTCAACAATCTGCGTTTTAACATCCGATGTTACTAAAGTGCCCTGTATCGCTGTACCCGGATCAACATCCAAGCCTACACCATCGGGGTTTTTACATGATGCAAAAAGAAAAAGACCTATCAACAGGGTTAATAAGTCTTGCTTTGTAAATTTCATATTTAAAATGATAATACCTAATTAAGCAACTGAAACCAATTCATCATTTGAAATTTCTTCGTAAAAAGTATAGAAGTTTTCAAAATTATCGGTTAAGTTAAAAGCTAATGTTGGCTTATTAGAATCTTTAACAAATTTTAACATAGCGGCATCCAGGTTTTCATCAGCTAATACTACTGCGTCAGAGTGCGTTATAGCGCCAACATGCATACTCGTACTATCTGCTGGCACGAACGCTTTAGTGTCCTCTTCAGTCATGTTTGCCATTACTGCTTTTTTTGCAAAGTTGCTGTTCAGTTTTTCCGCAAACGCCTCTTCGTAAATAGAGTAAACTACTTTAGAGTTTTTAAATGTAGGGTCGTTTTTGTAGGTGGTTTTGATATATGCAGGAACCAAAGCACTCATCCAACCGTGGCAGTGAACAATATCAGGAGCCCAACCTAGTTTTTTAACGGTTTCTAATGCACCTTTGCAGAAAAATATCGTACGTTCGTCGTTATCATCGAAGAACTTTCCGCTCGCATCTCTAAACACCTGCTTGCGTTGGAAATACTCTTCGTTGTCTAAGAAATAAACCTGCATGCGTGCAGCTGGGATGGATGCTACTTTAATAATTAAGGGATTATCATTGTCATCAATAATGATGTTCATTCCCGACAAGCGAATTACTTCGTGTAAACGATTTCTTCTTTCGTTGATGTTACCAAACTTCGGCATCAGGATGCGGATTTCGAATCCTTTCTCTTGCATTGCTTGTGGTAATTGACGTGTGATTTCAGAAATTTTAGTAAGCTCGAGGAAAGGCGACATCTCGTGTGTAACAATCAGCAGCTTCGTTTTTGCCATCTCCATATTCTAAGAAAATATTAAGTTAAATAAAAGATAATGAGCCGCAAAGATAAGCATAATAATACTATTTATCAAGATTGACAAGTATTGTTTGGTTTCGTTTGGATAAATTTACACCTTTACGCCTTTAATTTAGATTGTCCACTTTGGAAGTTTTTAAAACCAAATCAGCGCTTAAGGCTTTTTTAGCGCCATTAAAAGCATCGGGTAAGCGAATTGCGCTTGTACCAACCATGGGCGCATTGCACAATGGCCACATCTCACTGATAAAAATGGCCCAGCAAAACGCCGAGGTCATTATTTGCAGCATTTTTGTAAACCCAACGCAGTTTACCGACCCGAAGGATTTGGAGAAATACCCGAGGCCAATTGAACACGATTTGGCCATGCTGGCCGATGCAGGCTGTAACGGCGTTTTTATGCCCGATGTTGCCGAAATGTACCCGCAAGGCGCTGATGAAGATTGGCACATCGATTTGGGCAATGCCGAGTTTTTGCTCGAAGGCGAATTTCGCAAGGGCCATTATCAAGGTGTTACCCAAATTGTAAAAAAACTGTTCGATGCGGTAGAGCCCGATGTGGCCATGTTTGGTCAAAAAGATTTTCAACAGGTGTTGATGATCAAGAACATGCTGGCACACTTTAGCTTACCTATCAATATCATTATTTGCCCGATTATTAGAGAAGAAGATGGTTTGGCAATGAGCAGCCGAAACATTCACTTGTCAGACGTTGATCGTAAAAATTCTCTGGTGCTCAATCAATCTTTAAAATACGTAGCCGACCATTTCGACGAGTTCGATCTGAAAGAACTCGAAACCAAGGCGAAAGCATTTTATGAAAACATCGATGGTGTTGAGCTCGATTACTTTACCATTGCCAATGGCGCTACGCTAGAACCCGCAACATCAAAAGAAGAAAATAGCGTTGTTGCGCTTGTGGCCGCAAAAGTTGGATCGACCAGACTGATTGATAATATGATTATAAAGTAGTATCAAGAGGCAAGTATCTCCCATAGGGATGCCTTTGACAAAGTATTAAGACCTGCGGACTTAGGTTATCAGCTTGCTATTTATGCTTTCTTCAAATTCCCGACTTCCGATCTATGACCTCTGACTTCGGACTCCCGACTAAAGACTCTAAACTCAAAACTAATTCCTAACTTTGCAGCATGGTTATTACAATATTAAAATCGAAAATACACCGTGTTAGGGTAACACAGGCCGAGCTGAATTATGTTGGCAGTATTACGATTGATGAGGATTTGATGGACGCAGCGAACATCATCGCTAACGAGAAGGTGCAGATTGTAAATAATAATAATGGTGCCCGCTTTGAAACCTATGTAATTAAAGGCGAACGCGGCACGGGAACCATCTGTTTAAATGGTGCAACCGCTCGTTTGGCACAGCTGGGCGATGTGTTGATCATTATGTCTTACGGCTCCCTGCCGATAGAAGACGCCAAAAAATACAACCCGATTCTTGTTTTTCCTGACGATAACAACCATTTGCTAAAATAACCCTGTGTGAAATTCTATCCAAAAACAGCGCTTAAGTACATCATCCTGTTTTTGATAGGAGTTGCAGTGTTGTATTTGGCATTTCGGGGACAGGATTTAGGCGGCATCTGGCTCGAAATCGAGGCGGCAAACTATTTTTGGGTATTCGCGTCTGTCGTCACTGTTTGGCTGGCCCATGTTTTACGGGCGCTGAGGTGGCAAATGCTCTATCGCTCCATAAAATATAACGTCGGCTTTTGGAATGTTTATCATGCCGTAATGGTTGGTTATTTAGCCAATCTGGCCTTACCGCGGTTTGGAGAAATTGGGCGATGCTCCGTGATCAGGCAAACAGAAAAGGTACCCATGTTCGCTTCAATCGGAACCGTAATTACCGAACGCCTTTTCGATGTTTTAATCCTGTTTTTAAGCGCATTTGCGATGTTGATCTTCCAGTACGACAGGGTATCCAACTTTCTTTATGGCACCATTTATCTCGCCATAACCAAAAAACTCGCTTCGTTAAATTACTATTGGCTCGCCATAGCCGGCATTGTTTTATTCCTTTTACTTGCCTCTGCAGTTTACATCTTACGAAAGAGATTCAATCGTAAATTTTTAAAAATTTTTGTTGGCTTGCGGCAGGGTTTTGGCTCCTATAAGAAGCTAAAAAATAAAGGATTATTCTTAGCCTACACCGTTGCAATCTGGTTGTTTTACATGCTATCAATGTATTTATGCTTTTATTCAATGCAGGCGACCACTACGTTAGGCGTAAGTGCCGCCTTTACCGCACTGGTGTTTTCTGGGTTTGCAATGGCTGCCCCCGTTCAGGGCGGAATTGGTGTTTTCCACTGGATGGTGGCGCAATCATTAGTGCGCTATGCGGTCTCTTTCAACGATGGATTAGCCTATGCCACTATCATTCATTCCTCGCAAATTTTATTGATACTTCTTCTTGGTTGCTTCAGCCTCTTTTTGGTTGTAGGAAAGAAAGCTTCGCGATAGGCAGTGTATGACAAAACCCGTGCTGTCATTGGTAGCTTGTACCGATAGCTATCGGTAGGGGATCCTAATACGCAAAAAATTAGATGCCGAGCATTAAGATTCTCGCCTGCGCGGGAATGACGGCGCAAAAAAGGAGGTATGTCCACCCCATAGGATTTCTTGGGAAAGCATCTGCAGCCTACGTATCACCGTCCTTGCCCACAAATCCCCTCTTTGCCGATGGGCTGTTTGCGTTTTGCATCTCATTGCTTGGGGATGCTTCCCCGAGAAATCGGGACAGGCTGTGCCTCAGCATGACAGCGTGCTTAATTAGGGAGAGACGCATAAATATGTAAATAATACGCAGATGGGGGGGGCTAATCAATGGCAGAATGACATACAATTAGCTGCAATTTCTATGCTCAATCCAACCATCTTACAAAGTCGAATCTGGAAAAATTACTATGCAGCCATAGTAATTTAGCTTAAAAATGCTATATTTGATTTACTAACCTTTTATACAAAAAATGTTATGCATTTCGAATTAAGTGAAGAACAATTAATGATTCAACAGGCCGCCCGCGACTTTGCGCAACAGGAACTAAAGCCTGGAGTAATAGAACGGGATGAGCACCAGAAGTTTCCGGCCGAGCAGGTAAAAATGCTTGGTGAACTGGGCTTTTTAGGGATGATGGTCGATCCAAAATACAACGGCAGCGGCCTCGATGCCATTTCCTATGTACTCGTTATGGAAGAGCTTTCCAAAATCGATGCTTCAGCCTCTGTTGTGGTTTCGGTAAACAATTCGCTGGTGTGTTATGGGTTGGAAAAGTATGGCAGTGAAGAGCAAAAAGAAAAATATTTAAAGCCCCTGGCATCAGGCGAAAAAATCGGGGCCTTTTGCCTTTCAGAGCCAGAAGCCGGATCAGATGCGACTTCGCAACACACCACTGCAGAAGATAAAGGCGACCACTATCTTTTAAACGGCACCAAAAACTGGATTACAAATGGCAGTACCGCCTCAACATATTTAGTTATTGCGCAAACCCATCCAGAGTTGAGGCATAAAGGCATAAACGCTTTCATAGTTGAAAAGGGAATGGAAGGATTTACCGTTGGCCCAAAAGAGAACAAATTAGGTATTCGCGGTTCTGACACCCATTCTTTAATGTTTAATGATGTTAAGGTGCCAAAGGAAAATAGGATTGGCGAGGAGGGTTTCGGCTTTAAGTTTGCCATGAAAACACTGGAGGGAGGCCGCATCGGAATTGCTGCGCAAGCACTGGGCATTGCGCAGGGCGCTTTCGAGCTCGCAACACAATATGCAAAACAGCGTAAAACGTTTGGCAAACCCATTTCCGAGCATCAGGCCATTGCCTTTAAACTGGCAGATATGGCTACTCAAATCGAGGCTGCACGATTATTGGTTTACAAAGCGGCGTGGCTAAAAGATCAGGGTTTGCCCTACACTCAAGCCGGTTCAATGGCTAAATTATATGCTTCCAAAGTAGCCATGGACGTTACCATTGAGGCGGTGCAGGTGCATGGCGGCTATGGTTTCGTTAAAGAATACCACGTAGAGCGCTTAATGCGTGATGCCAAAATTACTCAGATCTATGAAGGTACTTCGGAAATACAAAAAATGGTAATTTCGAGAGAAGTGATTAGGTAGTCCGAAGTCGGAAAGTCCGGAGTCTGAGCTACATAGACTCAAGACTACAGACTCAAGACTCCGGACTAAAATTACTCTTTCTCGCCCGCTACAGCACTAAATATTGCCTTAATTAATGCCACAATTATGGCTAAAAATGCAGCTGCCCAAAAGCCAGAAGTGTTAAAAGAAGTCATCATGTTATCAACCAACAAAATCATTAACACAGTGATAATGAATGATACCAGGCCCAGGGTTAAAAAGTTGATCGGAAAAGTAAGCAATCTTAAAACGAAGCCGATAGTGGCATTTGCAAGCGCTATTAAAACCGCGGCCAAAATAGCACTGCCATAACCGTCGACACTAACTCCCGGAACAAGTTTTGCCCCGATAAAAAAGGCTAATCCCATCAAAAGGATTTCAATAATTAATCTCATAATTGTTTAGTTTTGTGGATGTTTAAAATCTCATTTAAATTTTTTACACTTATTGTACTGGCAATGTTTATTGCTGCTTGCACAGGAACTAACAATAAACCTGTAATTAAGTTTTCAGAGGATAGCTCATCAATTATACTTAAAAATTTCGACGCAACAAGTTTATTACAGGCTAAAAATGCCTATTCGGCCGGTGGCGATTCGTTAAACCTGGTGTCCGTTGTTCTTTTGCCGGCAGAAACAGACAGCCTGCAAGATCAGGTTGCTATAAACGGAACCTATACTTTTGCAGGCGATTCGCTTATTTTTACTCCGTACAAAGCCTTTGAAAAAAACAAGCGCTATCTGATCGAAAGCTATATAGACGCTAAATTCGCCAATGCAGGTAAGCTGTTCTCGGGAACAATAAAACAGAACTTACAGCCACAAAAACAAATTCTTAAGCGGTAATTATCAGCATAATAATTAGGCGAAGTGTTGGATTTTTCATAAAAAATTTCTACATTTGCATCGTAATCGAAGAAAAGAGAAGGGGACAGTGTCCCCTTTTTCTATGAAATCAGGTTGAAATATGCAGGTAGAAAAGAGAGTTGCGGATCTCGTAGAGGAGAAAATCGCCGATCGGCCAGAATTATTCCTGGTTGAAGTGAAAATGTTGCCGAACAATAAATTAATTATTCATGTTGATGGCGACGAAGGTATTAGCATACAAGATTGTGCAGCAATAAGCAGGCATGTTGGTTTTCATTTAGAAGAAGAAAATGTGATCGAGCAAGCCTATAATTTAGAGGTTTCCTCGCCCGGAGTAGGAGAGCCGTTGAAGCTCGTTCGCCAATACACAAAAAACATTGGGCGTACGATAAGCATCAGATTGAACGAGGGTAAGAAAAAAGAGGGAAAGCTGCTCGAAGTTACATACAATGGCCTGATCATCGAAGAATCGGTTAAAGAAAAAGGAAAAAAAGCGGTAACAATTCAAACAGAAGTTCCGTTTAATGATATATTAGAAATAACAGTTTTAGTGAGCTTTAAATAATAGAAACAATAAGTTGCATTCGTGTAATCTTGCTGATCTATTCAAACATAGTTAAAAATAAGTGTATTAATAATTTTTAAGTAATACGGTTAATGAGCAAAAACGAGATTATCTTGTAATCTTACTAATCTATTTAATCATGGCAAAAAATGAGTACTACAACAATTAATTTGATCGACTCTTTTCAGGAGTTCAAGGATTTTAAAAATATAGATCGCCCAACGGTGATCAGTGTGCTGGAAGAAGTTTTTCGTAGTATGTTGCGTAAAAAATACGGAACCGACGAAAACTGTGATGTGATTGTGAATCCTGATAACGGGGATTTGGAAATCTGGAGAACAAGAAAGGTGATGGAAGACGGGTTTTCTGAGGATGATGATCTGGAAATTGAACTTGCTGAAGTACATCAATACGACCCTTCGTTAGAAGTTGGTGATGATTACATTGAGCAAATCACTTTAGAAAGCTTTGGCCGTAGAGCTATTTTAGCTGCACGCCAAACCTTGGTTTCGAAGGTTTTGGAACTGGAGAAAGACGAGATCTTTAAAAAATATAAAGACAGGGTTGGAGAAATTATAACAGGCGAGGTGTATCAGGTTTGGAAAAAAGAAACCTTGGTGTTAGATGACGAAGGTAATGAGCTTTTGATGCCTAAAACTGAGCAGATTCCTGCCGATTATTTCAAAAAAGGCGATTCGGTAAGAGCCGTAATCTCGAAGGTAGAAATGATCAACGCCAACCCGAAAATTATCATTTCGAGAACGGCACCAGAGTTTTTACAACGCTTGTTCGAACTTGAGGTTCCGGAAATATTCGACGGTTTAATTACCATTAAGAAAATTGTTCGCGAACCGGGAGAGCGTGCTAAGGTAGCCGTAGAATCGTACGATGACCGTATCGATCCGGTAGGTGCCTGCGTAGGGATGAAAGGGTCGCGTATTCACGGTATCGTTCGCGAATTGAAAAACGAAAATATTGATGTGATTAACTTCACAAACAACATTTCATTATACATTACCCGTGCTTTAAGCCCGGCAAAAATCACTTCTATAAAATTGGATGATGAAACAAAACATGCATCGGTTTACTTAAAACCAGATCAGGTTTCATTGGCCATTGGACGTGGCGGACACAATATTAAACTGGCCGGTAAATTAACCGGTTACGAAATTGACGTGTATCGCGAAGCAGGAGCAGAAAACGACGAGGATGTGGATCTGGAAGAATTCTCAGATGAGATTGACAGCTGGATCATTGATGAACTAAAGGCTATCGGTTGCGATACTGCTAAAAGTGTACTAGCACTTTCGGTAGAAGATTTGGTGAAACGCACCGACTTAGAAGAAGAAACCATTAAAGAAGTGGTTCAGATCTTGCAGTCAGAATTTGAATAGTGGTGTAATTGCCAAATAAACACTACTTTTGTATTAAATAAAAATAACAGGAGCTAAATGTCAGACGACAAACCAATCATTTTAATTAAAGCTATTAAGGAACTTAATATAGGCATGGGTACGGCCGTTGAGTTTTTAAACAAAAAGGGATTCTCGGCCGAGAAAAGCCCTATGTTTAAACTTACGCCAGATATGTACAGTGCCTTATTAAAAGAGTATCAGGGAGATAAGATCGTAAGAGAAGAAGCCAAGCAAATAGTGATTGGTAAAATACGTCGTGATGAGCCCGAGACTGAAAAGCCTGTAGAAGCGCCAAAGAAAAATACCGACTTTGAGAAAGGTGATGAGATCCTGATTAAGAATGCTCAATCCTTTACTCCATCGGTAGAGAAGCCTAAGGCACCCGAAACGCCAGAGCCTAAGGCCGAAACTGCGCCTCAGGCACCAGCAGAACAAACTACAGCAAATAAAGCAGAAGATAAGGCAGACGAAAGCGGTTTACCAGGTGTTAAAATTGTAGGTAAGATTGATTTAAGTGATCTTAATTCGAAAACACGCCCGGGCAAAAAAGATGAACCTGCAGCCGCTCCTGCGCCTAAAACAGAAGAGCCTGCTAAACCTGTTGAACAACCAAAAGCTGAGGTAAAACCGGCTGAGGTAAAAAAAGAGGAAGCGCCTGCCGCTCCGGCTGCAAAAGCACCAGAGCCTGTTAAGCCAGTAGAAAAGCCAAAAGCAGAAGAAAAACCCTCAACCACTGAGCCCGAAGTTATTAAGGCCAGAACAGTAAAATTGAGTGGTCCGAATATCGTTGGTAAAATTACCTTGCCTACCACGCCAGACAGAAGAAATAGCCCTGTAGCTTCATCTAGCGATAGCGAGGCCGCTAAACGTAAACGCAAACGTAAAAAAACGCCGGGAGCACCCGGACAACATGGTCAGCCAGGACAAAATCCTGCAGGCCAGCAAGGTGGTGCGCCAGGGCAACCTCGCCAACCTTACCAGGGTAACAGACCCGGTGGTACACCTTATCAGGGAAATCGCCCTGCCGGACAAGGCGGCACTCCTTACCAGGGAAATAGAAACAGGCCAGGTTTCCAAAACAGAAATGCTTCAACAGGCCCTAAAGAGGAACCTACTGAAAAAGAAATTCAAGATCAAATTAAAGCAACACTGGCTCGCTTAAGTGGAGCTGGTAAATCGGGTAAATTTGCTCAACGTGCCAAATTGCGCCGTCAGAAACGTGATGATGTGGCAATATCGGCCGAGGAAGCAGCAAACGAGCTCGATGCACAATCAAAAATATTAAAAGTAACAGAATTTGTTACAGCTAATGAGTTAGCGAACATGATGGATGTACCGGTTACCAAAATTATTGGAACCTGTATGAGCTTAGGTATGTTCGTTTCCATTAACCAACGTTTAGATGCTGAAACTTTAACTATTGTTGCCGACGAGTTTGGTTACGAAATTCAATTCGTGAAACCGGATGAAGAGGAAGACAACATTATTGAGGAAGAAGATAACGAAGAAGACTTGATCGAAAGAGCCCCGGTGGTTACCATCATGGGTCACGTCGATCACGGTAAAACCTCGTTGCTCGATTATATTCGTAAAGCGAATGTGGTAGCTGGCGAGGCTGGTGGTATTACCCAGCACATTGGTGCCTACATGGTAACTACACCATCGGGCAAAAAAGTAACTTTCTTAGATACTCCAGGTCACGAAGCCTTTACGGCCATGCGTGCCCGTGGTGCCAAGGCTGCCGATATTGCCATTATCGTAATTGCTGCTGATGATGCGGTGATGCCTCAAACAAAAGAGGCCATTAACCATGCTCAGGCAGCAGGCGTTCCGTTGGTATTCGCTTTCACCAAGGTAGATAAGCCAGGTGCAAATGCAGATAAAGTACGCGAACAGTTATCGGTAATGAATATTTTGGTTGAGGATTGGGGCGGTAAATATCAATCGCAGGAAATCTCGAGCAAAAGCGGCTTGAACGTCGATTTATTATTAGACAAAGTATTGCTAGAAGCGGAGTTACTAGAGCTTAAAGCAAATCCGAATAAGAGAGCTTTAGGTACCGTAATTGAATCGGCCCTTGATAAAGGACGCGGTATTGTTACCACGGTATTGGTTCAAGCCGGTACATTGAGGGTAGGAGATCCGATTTTAGCAGGTAGTTACAGCGGACGTGTAAAAGCACTAACCAACGAACGTGGCGCTAAGGTAGATTCAGCAGGCCCATCGCAACCCGTACAGGTTCTAGGTATGCAAGGTGCGCCTACCGCCGGCGATCGTTTCAATGCGCTTGAAAGCGAAAGTGAAGCCAGAGATATTGCAAACAAACGTATGCAGTTGCAACGTGAGCAAGGTTTGCGTACACAAAAACACATTACTTTGGATGAAATCGGTCGTCGTTTGGCAATCGGTAACTTTAAAGAGCTTAATATCATTGTTAAAGGTGATGTGGATGGTTCGATCGAAGCCTTGTCAGATTCATTATTGAAGCTTACAACCGAGCAGATCCAGATCAACGTAATCAGTAAAGGTGTAGGTCAGATTTCAGAATCTGATGTATTGTTAGCTTCCGCTTCAGATGCGATTATTATTGGTTTCCAGGTTCGTCCATCAACAGGTGCACGTAAACTGGCCGAGCAAGAGCAAATCGATATCCGTTTATACTCTATCATTTACGATGCCATTAACGAGATCAAATCGGCAATGGAAGGGATGTTGGATCCAGAGTTTGAAGAGAAAATTGTGGCCAACGTTGAAATTCGCGAGACTTTCAAAATCACCAAAGTTGGTACCATTGCAGGATGTATGGTACTCGATGGTAAAATTACCCGTAACAGCAAGATCCGTATCGTTAGAGATGGTGTTGTAGTTTACACAGGTGAACTTGCCTCGTTAAAACGTTATAAAGACGACGTTAAAGAAGTGAGCAAAGGTTACGAATGTGGTTTAAATATCCAGAACTTTAACAACATTGAAGTTGGCGATATTGTAGAAGCTTACGAACAAGTTGAAGTTGCCAGAAAACTCTAATACTTAGTATATAATTTCAAAAGCCTCTGGAATGATAAATTTCAGAGGCTTTTTTTATATCCGGTCAATTACCGATTAGGTTTTACTTAATTTCAATTCATTTCTCGATTTGGCTAATGCCGATGCAATTACCTGGTGCATATCATAATACCTGTATTCAGCTAGCCGCCCGCCAAAAATTACGTTGGGTTCCTGCTCAGCCAAATCCTGGTATTTTTTTAGCATGGCCATATTTTTTTCGTCGTTAACAGGATAATAAGGCTCAGCGTTGCGCGTTTCCTGCACCGGGTATTCTTTAGTGATTACCGTTTTCGGTTGCGTGCCAAACTCAAAATGCTTATGCTCGTAAACCCGTGTGTAAGGCGTTTCCCCATCGGTAAAGTTCATCACTGCATTACCCTGATAATTTTCTGTGTCGTGCACCTCAAGTTCGTATGTTAGGCTACGGTATTCGAGTTCGCCGTATTGAAAATTGAAATAAGCATCAATTTTGCCTGTAAAAACGATTTTGTCAGCCATGCTTTTCCAATGATCGATATCATCAAAAAAATCGACATTCAATTTAACCTCGCAATTTTGCAGTAAGCCCTCTATTATCTTATTGTAGCCCCCAATCGGGATTCCCTGATATTTGTCGTTAAAGTAATTGTTGTCGTACGTAAACCGCACTGGCAACCTTTTAATAATAAAAGCCGGGAGCTCCGTCGCTTTTTTGCCCCATTGCTTTTCGGTGTAGTGCTTGATCAGTTTTTCATAAATATCTGTTCCGACCAGTTTTTGTGCCTGTTCCTCCAGATTTTTAGGTTCCGAAATTTCTAAATGTTCAATTTGTCGTGCAATTTCCGCCCTGGCTTCCTCTGGAGTTTTTGTGCCCCAGAGCTTATAAAAGGTGTTCATGTTGAAAGGAAGGTTGTATAATTCTCCCTTAAAATTAGCGATAGGCGAGTTGGTGTATCGGTTAAATTCCGCAAACTGGTTTACATAATCCCAAAGCATTTTATCGTTTGTGTGGAAGATGTGAGCGCCATACCAATGCACATTAATACCTTCTATGTTCTTGCAATGGATGTTTCCGCCCTGATGATCGCGTTTATCAATAACCAGGCAGCGCTTTCCAGCCTTCATCATTTCGTGGGTAAAAGTGGCGCCGAAAAGTCCCGACCCAACAACTAAATAATCATATTTTTTATTTCCGGTATCTGTCATGTTATTTTCTTGTATTTACTGTTAGTTGTCACTGATGAAGTGCTTTTAAAGGTTAAAGTTAATTCGATTTATAGCGGTTAATTTTACTTGTTTCGACTACTTTATATGCCGATAAAATCTGGAATAAGTTAGGCTTTTATTGCCGAAAAAATCTTGGTAGTCAATTCACTGTAAACATGATAACATCTCATATTTAATATTTTAAACGTTTGTTTGTTAGATAGTTAGCAATTAAAAAAGCAAGTGGTTAAAGCTGAATTTTGGTTACTTAATTGGTGGCTGGTTGTAAAATGTGTTTACGCATGTGCACCAGTTAGTTTCAGGTTTCGAAGTGTAAACAGTGCCTCATTGGCATAACTTTGGCAGCTCGGTTCGTGTTTGAAAACAAGATTGATTTGGGATATTTCGAGGTGCTTATTATTTTGAGTAGAATAATTATTTCAGCAGGCAGGCGCTTCAAGCGATGGAAAACATAACGACAATTAGTAAACAACCCAAAAAAGGTAGCGGGTAGGCAAGGACAGTAATAATAGGTAAGGGATTCTTCCTTCGTCAGAATGACAGCATTGGAGTTAAGTCTCGCGAAGGATGACGACCGTTCATAGTTGGCGCCTTAGACATCTTAACTTAATAGCGTTGGAACGGGCAGGAAGCAATCTGCTTGATTAAACAATATCTCTAATGAGATTGCTTCAATGGATGAAAGATGGATTTCGCTACAAAGTAGCCCCTTTGGGGCTAGGACGGGAATAAAACGTCAATGGTAGGAACAGTCTGGCCCGATTTCTCCTATCATGGACAGATATTGGGAAGTTGTTTTATGGATTTTAACGGTCAGATCTATTGACTATCGGTACACAAATGCCTCAGCCTTTAACGAGCCAAGGCTGACAAGCCCTCGTTCACTAATCATTAAAAGCTTGCATATCAATTAAACGTTTGTAAAGCCCATTTCTCGACATCAATTCACTATGATTTCCAATTTCGGCAATCTGTCCCTTATCTATAACTACAATTTTATCCGCATGCTGTATGGTACTTAGGCGATGCGCAATAACAATTGATGTTCTATTTTTCATCAAATTGTTCAGTGCTTCCTGTACCAGTTTCTCAGATTCTGTATCCAACGCAGACGTAGCTTCATCCAAAAGCATAATCGGCGGGTTAGCCAGCACCGCTCTGGCAATGCAGATCCGTTGCCGCTGACCGCCCGAAAGTCTGTTACCGCGATCGCCGACAAAAGATTGGTAACCATCTTCGGTATTCTCAATAAATTCGTGCGCATTGGCAATTTTGGCAGCGGCTACAACCTCTTGCAACGTAGCATCGGGCCGTGCAAAAGCAATGTTGTTAAAAATGGTGTCATTAAATAAGAAGGAATCTTGATTAACCGTACCCATTTGCAGCCTGATACTTTCTACCGTTAAATCTTTATAATCGTTGCCATCAATTTTAATTGTTCCGGATTTTGGATCGTGAAACCGTGGAATTAAATCCATTAAAGTACTTTTTCCTCCGCCCGATGGGCCAACAAGCGCAATAGTTTTCCCTTTCTCTACATTTAGGTTGATGTTTTTAAGAATTTCTTTCTCACCATAACTAAACGATACATTTTCTAAGCTTAACGCATTCTTAAAATCGCCAAAAACTGCGGCATCAGGTTTGTTTACCATCGCCGGTTTGGTATCAATCAACTCCAGCACACGCTCGCCGGCAGCTATCCCCGAATGTATACCACTAAATGAATCGGTAAGCGACTTTGCAGGGCGCATTACTTGCGAAAAAATGGCGATATAGGCAATAAAATCGGCCGGGGAAAGCGCATTGCTTTCATTATTTATAATTAACGTACCACCATACCAAACAATTGTAGCAACCATCAATACCCCCAAAAACTCAGAAACAGGCGATCCCAGCTGCTGGCGTCGGGTCATTTTTCGCGTTAAATTGGAGTAGAAAATATTTTCCTGATCAAATTTATTTTTGATTCTTTCAGTTGAATTGAAAGCTTTAATAATTTTTACGCCGCTAAGTGCCTCATCTAAAAAGCCGATCATCTTCGCAAAGGATTCATGCGCTTCTTTGGCCTGTTGCTTTAATCTCTTCACAATCTTGCTTATAATAAAGGCTGACACGGGAATAACCAGCAAAGAAAAGAACGTAAGCTTAGCCGAAATGTTAAACAGCAGAACAATGTAAACGATCAGGGTTACGGGCTCCTTAAAAACCACCTGAAGGGTGTTTGTAACCGTAAACTGTACAACTTGTACATCAGACGCAACTTTTGAAATGATATCGCCCTTGCGCTCATTGTTAAAGAAGCCGACATGCATGTTCATTACATTGTTAAAAACAGTTTTGCGCAGGTTTAACAATGTATGAACCCTTAAATCTTCCATAAACCTTTGCGAAAAATACCTGAACAGGTTTGATAAAAGCACAGATATAACGATAACAACGCAAACATAACCCAGTGTTTTGGCTTCGCCATTGAGCATTATCGATTCGTTTACAAATTTCCTGAACTGACCAAGGATGTTAAAAGATGATATCGCTTTGTCTGTAAGGCTTTCTGTTT
The DNA here is from genome assembly GCF_015679185.1 of Pedobacter endophyticus. Classification (NCBI taxonomy): domain Bacteria; kingdom Pseudomonadati; phylum Bacteroidota; class Sphingobacteriia; order Sphingobacteriales; family Sphingobacteriaceae; genus Pedobacter; species Pedobacter endophyticus. The sequence goes on along the minus strand of NZ_CP064939.1, from coordinate 2,836,878 downwards.
TTTGCCCATCTTTATCGCTCATTAATGTTTCAAATAATGGCGATAATAAAGCTAGATTTAGTGTTCCAAACAGGATAGAAAGTAAGGTAGCAATAACATAAGGTATAGCAAACTTTTCAATGGGCTTGGCGAAAGATAATAAACGAAAGTAAATTTTCATTTTTATTGGAAAAGGATATATATAACGGATTATAGCATTGAAAGATAATCCAAAAAAGTTTAAATTAAACCCAGTAAAGGTACGCTTTTCAAATAAAAACAATATCGGTTTTGCAGAATACGATACTTAAATTACAATTGTTTACAACGTTAAACCTCTCGATGAATGTGCAAAACGGGTTTATACACAGCTGCAAAAAAGAAGGATTAAGAATTTATCTGTTTCTTTGCATAAACGCAGCTTTATAGATGAATACCCATTTGTCCACCTTAAAAGAATTGAAAGCCGGTAATTATAAGGCATTAGCAAGAACCTTGACACTTGTTGAGAACGATATTGCTCCTGCCGATTCGATATTGAAAGGATTGGATGGCAAGGCAAGCACGCCAGTAATCGGGATAACAGGGCCTCCGGGGGCTGGCAAAAGCACGCTGGTTAATGCCATCATCAATCATTTTATGGCCGATGGAAAGAAAATCTCCGTGTTAGCTATCGACCCGACCTCGCCATTCAATTTTGGTTCTTTGCTGGGCGACCGGATCAGGATGGCCAGTCAGTTTAACAACCCAAACGTTTTTATTCGCTCGCTGGCAACCCGTGGCGCATTGGGTGGCATATCGGCTAAAACCATTGAAATGGTTGACGTTTTAAAATCGGCCAATTTTGATCTGATCTTGGTTGAAACCGTTGGCGTCGGGCAATCGGAGGTTGAAATTGCTGGGCTTGCAGATAAAACAATTGTGGTTCTGGTTCCAGAGTCGGGCGACGAAATTCAGAATATAAAATCCGGCTTGATGGAAATAGCAGATTGCTTTGTGGTTAACAAAGCAGACAGGGCTGGCGCAGATACTTTAGCTAACAACCTGACTAAGCTGGTTCATCAGGGTAGAAAGGACATCGCGATCATCAAAACAATTGCAGATAAACACATCGGCGTTGAGCAACTCTGTGATTGGATGATGAAGCCAGCGAAAAATATGAATGAGCGAAAGGAATTTCTATTTGCAGAGAAAGCATGGAAAATTATTCAGCACCAAAAAATGCAGTCGATCGATAAAAAAAGGCTGCGAGAAGAAATTCAAGCAGCCTTAAAGGAAGATAATTTTAATATATATCGCTTTGCCGAGGGGTTTGGTGGCTAGTTCACTGGTTCATCAGTCATCGGATGAATACCTAGCACGCTCGTTATATTCATCCGATGACTTTGTTGTACTAATCGAAAATGCCTTAATAAATGTCGCCCTGAGCATTTCAACTACGATCAATGGGAGTTAGTCGAAGGGCAGGTGCACGAGGCTTCGACTCCGCTCAGCCTGACAAAGCATAGTTAATATCAACACTCGTTAATTATCGATCATTACTCGAAATTCTAACCGTCGACTCAGGACTAAGGACTTACGACTCCGGACTAGAGACTCAAAACTCCCAACTCAAAACTCCCAACTCAAACCTCAACTACCCATTCATAATATCCTCAATTTCTTCAGCAGCTAATGGAATATCGCCCATTAAATCGATGTTTCCATGCTCTGTAATTAAGACATTATTTTCGAGACGGATTCCAAGTCCCTCTTCAGGAATATAGATTCCCGGTTCTACAGTAAGAATGTTTCCGGCAGCGAATGGCGTATATCGGCCCGCAAAATCGTGCACATCAATACCTAAGTGGTGCGAGTTGCCATGCATAAAATATTTTTTGTAAGCTGGCCAGGCTGGGTTTTGATTTTTAACGTCGTCATTAGAGATTAATCCCAATTTAATTAACTGTTCCGTCATCAATTCGCCAACTTGCTCGTGGTAAGTATTCCATACCGTTCCAACCCCGATCAATTTTATCGATTCTTTCATCACATGGTGAACAGCGTTGTAAACATCCTTTTGCCTTGCGGTAAACCTTCCGTTAACGGGAATAGAACGGCTCATATCTGCGTTGTAATTGGCATATTCCGCCCCGAAGTCAAAAAGAATCACGTCGCCATCCTTACATTCCTGGTTGTTATCGTTGTAATGCAAAATATTTGCGTTGTGCCCTGATGCGATAATTGGCGTGTAAGCATGCCCTGTTCCTCCCTGACGGATAAACTCATGAATGATTTCGGCCTCAATTTCGTATTCTTTAACGCCCGGTTTGGTAAACTTTAATACTCTTACAAACGCATCGCGGGTGATGGCGCATGCCTTTTTAGTCAGTTCAATCTCCACGTCCGATTTGATTGCTCTTAAGCCCCTCATAAGTGGCGCAGCCCGTTCATAGTGATGCAATGGATACTTCGATCGCATTTTTTCGATAAATCTGATATCGTTGTAGGGAACAGTATGTGCGTATCGATCATTTTCGTTAGTATTGAGGTATATCTGATCTGCATAGTGAACAATGCTGTGCAAAATATTATCAAAATCGTCTAACCAATAGATGCTTTCGATGCCAGAGGCGGCCTTAGCCTGTTCTTTGGTATACTTATAACCTTCCCAAACTTTGATGTAATCATTCGTCTGTCTTAAAAAGAGGACTTCTCTGTACAATGGATTAGGACAATCTGGGTACAGGAGGAGTATGGTTTGTTCCTGATCGATTCCTGATAAATAAAATAAATCAGGATTTTGCTTAAACACAAAGTTCTGATCACCGCTTCTTGGAAACTCATCATTAGCATTAAATATAGCTAAAGAATTGTTTTTTAGTTGTTTAGCGAAGTTTTTTCTGTTTAAAACAAATAACGACTGATCAATGGTTGGATATTTCATAATTAACGTACTTTTAAAGTGATAGGTTCAAATGTAAGAAAATGCTTATTTAAGGCGAAGTTTGGAACGGAGTTTGTATAAAAGTTTGAAAATTTAAATATTTGTTTAATTTTGCGATTACTAAAAAATTAATCAATTAAATTGTTTAACCCTTAAAAAAGAAAAAAAGATTATGAATTATTCTACTTTAAAGAAAAGTGTTGCGCTTTCTTTAGTGGCATTAACAGGAGTTGCTACTCTTGCTGTCGCTCAAGATGCTCCTGCAACTACTTCTTCTGCCAAGGTATTTGGTGGAAGAGGACAGTACAGAACTTGGTCTATCGGTGTACACGGTGGTGTTTTAATGCCAGTTGTTGCTATCGGTGGTTCTAACGACTTCAACAAATGGGATGCTAACTTAGGTTACGGCTTAAACATCCGTAAACAACTAGGTCACTCATTCGGTTTAGAATTAAACGGAACTCGTGGTAAACTTTCAGGTACTAACGAAGGTATTACTTCAGGTGTTAGAGAATTTGAAACTGAATTACAATATGCTGTAGATTTACGTGGTGTTGTAAACGTAGGTTCTATCGATTTCTTACGTCGCGAGAATTCAGTAGGTTTCTTCGTAACTGCCGGTGGTGGTTATATGGCTTATGCTCCAAAAGTAACTATGTCTAACGGTACTGTTATAGACTGGAAAGGTAGTGCTACAGGTCCATTTGATGACAAACACGAAGCTAAAGATTACGTAAAAGGTTTCTACATTCCAGTAGGTGCTGGTGTTAAATTCAAAGTTTCTGAGCGTGTTAACTTTAACTTAGGTTACACTATGAACTTTGTTGATGCTGATAACTTAGACGGAGTTTATGCTAAAGGTACTACTAAAGATAAATTCTCTTACGGTTATGCTGGCTTAGAATTCTCTTTAGGTTCTTCTGCTAAACCAAGCTTAGAGTGGACTAACCCATTAGCTACTATGTACGATGAGTTAAAAGATCCATCTTTACGTCAAGAAGTTGAAGCATTGAAAAACCGTGTATCTGCTGTTGAAAAATCTGTTGAAGATTTGAAAAAAGATGCTGACGGTGACGGTGTTTCTGATCAATTCGATAAATGCCCAGGTACTCCAGCTGGTACTGCTGTTGATGGTTCAGGTTGTCCACTTCCTGTAGCTACAACTACAACTACTTCAACTGAAGGTGTTACTGGTTTCGAAAAAATTGGTTTCGATTTCAACTCATCAGTATTAAAAACTGAATCTTACCCTACTTTAGATAAATTATCTTCAGTGTTACGTGAAAACGGTGGTAAAGTAACTGTAAACGGTTACGCTTCAAGCGAAGGTACTGCTGCATATAACATGAAATTATCTAAAGATAGAGCTAACTCTGTTAAAACTTACTTAGTAAACTCTGGCGTTAATTCTAGCCAAGTTGCTACTAAAGGTAATGGCGAAGCTAATCCAATTGCTTCAAACGATACTGAAGAAGGTCGTATCCAAAACCGTCGTGTTGAAACTGCTAGAAACTAGTATTTCAATATAAGAGTTTAAAAAGTCCCGATGCAAATCGGGACTTTTTTTATGCCTTTAATTTTCTGTATTCAGCTTTTTAACTAAGTTTGTATATGTATTTCTTCAGAAAAAAGGATCCTAATCGACCAAGTAATATCAATATAAAGATTATGCACTTTATAAATGCTTTAGCGATTACCATTTTTCTCGCTGGCATCATTTACAAGCTTATTCAATGGCTCGCCAAATAATTTTAAACTATTTATGAAAAAAATAATCACAACAACCAATGCACCAGCGCCAATTGGTCCATACAGTCAGGCTGTACAAGCGGGAAATTTTTTATTCGTGTCGGGCCAGGTAGCCATTAATCCTGAAAGCGGAGAGCTGAGCATTGGCAACATTGAAGAAGAAACCCACCAGGTGATGCGTAACCTTAAGGCTGTTTTGTTAGAAGCTGGCTTAACATTCGATAATGTAGTAAAATCGACCATCTTCCTAAGCGATATGGGCACCTTCGCCCAGGTAAACGAAATTTACGGCCAATATTTTACGGCCGATTTTCCTGCCCGGGAAACCGTTCAGGTTTCGGTGCTGCCTAAAAATGTCAATGTCGAAATTTCTGTAATTGCGGTTATTGGATAATTTTGGCAAGTAGTAAGCGCAAATATTTTGTAGCTGGGGTTATCCCCTACATCATTTGGGGAACAATGTCTGTTCCCCTTCGCAATATAAAAGGGTTTCCTCCACAAGAAATTCTTTACTATAGAATATTCGTCTCAATTATCATTGTTTGGGCAATTGTACTGCTTTTCAGGAGGAGCGCACTTTTGGCCGATCTAAAATTTTTTAAAGCCTTATCGCTTTCAAAGAAATTGAGGTTGTTCGTACTCACCATCCTTTCGGCTTTCCTTATAACCGGAAACTGGTTCACGTACATCTACGCGGTTAATGGCGTAAGTTTAAAAGCGGCCGCTTTTGCTTATATGGTTTGCCCGCTGCTTACTGCATTATGTGGCTTTATCATCTTGAGAGAACAATTAACCAAGGCAAAAATCGCAGCACTTTTAATTGCATTCATCAGCATTGCATTACTCGCCACGGGCTCTTTACATGAAGTGCTTTGGGCCATATTAATTGCCTCGTTCTATGCCTTTTACGTAATCGTTTTAAAGGTGGTTAAGGATATCGATAAGTTTAACTTCCTTGGCGTTCAGCTTATTTTGTCGGGTTTAATGATGCTGCCAATGTATCTCACCAGCTCAAACCCGTTTCCGGCCGACACATTTTTTTGGTCGCATATTTTTCTGATCGCAATTGTTTTTACCATCATTCCGTTGTTTTTAAATGCTTATGCCTTGTTAGGGATGCCCTCATCCGCATTAGGAATTTTAATTTATCTAAATCCAATTGTAGCCTTTGCAGTTGCGTTCTTCTATTTTAAAGAGCACATAGACGTCCATCAACTTTTTGCCTATTTGCTTTTGGCCTTGTCTATTGTTATTTTTAATGCACAATTGTTAAAAACTGTACTTTATAAGAAACGATAATCGCTTTGCTTAATTCGATATTAGATACACCTATTGAGTTTTTAAAAGGCGTGGGCCCCTCTCGAGCCGACGTTTTGAAGAAGGAATTAAGGCTCTTTACTTATCATGATCTGCTTGCACATTATCCATTCCGCTATATCGATCGAACAAAATATTTTAAAATCAACCAAATCAATATCGATTCCCAATACATTCAGATCGTTGGTCGTGTAATTAGCAAAAAGGTAATTGGCGATAAACGGGCAAAGCGTATCGTAGCAGTTTTTAAGGATGACACAGGACTTATGGAATTGGTTTGGTTTCAAAGTTTAAAATGGGTTGATGATCATATTACGGTTGGCGCAGCATACGTGGCATTTGGCAAGCCAAGCTTGTTTAACGGCACTTTCAGTATTTCTCATCCAGAAATGGAGCTGTATCAAAACAAACCTGTTGGAAGAGGCAACCTAACCCTTCAACCGGTTTATAATTCTACAGAAAAGCTCAAAAAATTTACGCTCGATTCTAAAGGCATTCAACGTTTAATAGCAGGCTTGCTCGATCAGGTTATACCACAGGTACCCGAAACTTTGCCGCAATATATTATAGATAAATATCAATTGCCGGATAAAAGAATGGCGCTGTTAAACATCCATTTTCCGAAAACACAAAGCGATTTGAACGCTGCCGAAAGGCGCTTAAAGTTTGAGGAACTTTTTTATATTCAGTTGCAACTATTACACAACAAGCAGCTGCGGCAATTAAAATTTAAGGGGGCAACGTTCGAAAAAGTTGGCGATAAGGTAAACCGGTTTTATAAAGAGTTTTTGCCTTTTGAACTAACCAATGCACAGAAACGGGTGGTTAAAGAGATCAGGATAGATACCCAGCGTGGTGTGCAGATGAACAGGCTTGTGCAAGGCGACGTAGGCAGTGGCAAAACTGCCGTGGCGCTAATGAGCATGTTGTTGGCCAATGATAACGGTTACCAGGCTTGTATGATGGCCCCTACCGAAATTCTCGCCCGCCAGCACTTTGCTTCTATTACCGAACTGGTAACAGATGATTTGGTGAAGGTGGCCATATTAACCGGAAATACGAAAAAGAAAGAAAGAACACTTTTACACGAGCAGCTGGAAAGCGGCGAAATTGATATTTTGATCGGAACGCATGCTTTAATCGAAGATAAGGTAAAATTTAAGAATTTAGGCCTGGTAGTTATCGATGAGCAGCATCGTTTTGGAGTTGAGCAGCGGGCAAAGTTGTGGCGTAAAAATATTATTCCGCCGCACATTTTGGTGATGACGGCAACCCCGATTCCTCGTACGCTGGCGATGACGCTGTACGGAGATTTGGATGTTTCTATTATTGATGAATTGCCCGCCGGGAGAAAGCCAATTGAAACACGCCATTTATTTGAGGGGCAACGCCTGCGCATGTTCGGTTTTATGAAGCAGGAAATTGCCAAGGGACGACAGGTTTACATTGTTTACCCGTTAATTAAGGAAAGCGAAAAACTTGATCTTTTGCATCTGGAGGCAGGCGTAGAGCAGTTGAGCTATCAATTTCCGCGGCCTCAATATCAAATCAGCATTGTACACGGGCAAATGCCGAATGCCGACAAACAATTCGAGATGCAGCAATTTATTGATGGAAAAAGCCAGATTATGGTGGCCACCACGGTTATTGAAGTGGGCGTAAATGTTCCTAATGCATCCGTAATGGTAATCGAGAATTCAGAACGTTTCGGGCTTTCACAGTTGCATCAACTTCGTGGAAGGGTAGGACGGGGAGCAGAACAGTCCTTTTGCATTCTGATGAGTGGAAACAAGCTAAGCAAAGAAGGAAAGGTTCGTTTAGAAACGATGGTAAGAACCAATAATGGCTTTGAGATTTCGGAAATCGATTTGCAGTTGCGTGGCCCCGGCGATATCACCGGAACACAACAAAGCGGCGTTTTAGATTTGAAATTGGCAGATTTAGCTAAGGATCAAATCATTTTATCAGAAGCAAGAAATACTGTTATTGCACTTTTTGAAGATGATCCTCAATTGCTTAAGCCAGAAAACGCCATGCTTAAAGCACACTTGAAAAAACTGGAACGCGGAATTTCTTTCGATAAAATTTCTTAAAAGTCATCCGATGAATATAGGCGTTACGTTCAGATTCATCGGATAACCTACTTGGATAGCGCTTATTGTCCCAGCGAAAACCTACGCGTTGATAATATCATCCCTTGGTAACGTTTATCATGCGATTCTAATTCCGTTGTAGTTTTAGTTTCGCAAACCTTAATTTTGCAAAAATATTTTTCCAGTGGCAGAATCTGATCCCAACTCCGTTATAGTAAAGCCTGATCCATTTGCAGCCTTGCGGTTTAAGGAATTCCGCTCCTTTTTAGGAATGCGCTTCTTTTTTACACTTGCTTACCAAATGCAGGCAGTAGTAATCGGCTATCATATTTACGATTTAACGCACGACCCATTAAAGCTCGGCCTGGTGGGGCTCTGTGAAGCAATTCCCGCCATTGGGATAGCACTTTATGGCGGCTACATTGCCGATAAAAGCGAGAAACGAGGTTTGCTGATCAAGATTTTTTCGGGGGTATGGCTGGCTTCGGTTTTGATGCTCATCATCACCAGCAAATACCTGCACTTAAAAGAAGACCTCATTGTTTTGATCATGTACGGGCTGGTGTTCTGCATCGGCCTGGCCAGAGGGTTCTTTGGGCCTGCAACCTTTTCGTTAATGGCGAAGATCGTTCCGAAAGAACTATATCCCAACTCGAGCACCTGGAATAGCAGCAGCTGGCAATTGGCTACCATTATCGGGCCATTAACCGGCGGCCTGGTAAACTGGCTCTGGGGAATAACTGCGGCTTATAGCGTGATCGTTTTACTGGTTTCCATTTCGTTAATCTGTATTTTTACCTTCAAGAAACACCCCTCAACGTATGTTCCCAAAGAGAACATTTTGCACAGTTTAAAAGAAGGGATTCAATTTGTATTTAAAACCAAAATGATGGTTTGGGCAATGAGTCTCGATCTTTTCTCGGTATTTTTTGGTGGTGCTGTGGCCTTATTGCCCATGTTTGCCAAAGATGTGTTCCATTTAGGATCATTTGGCCTGGGAATGATGCGTGGCGCTGCATCTTTGGGTGCAGTTACAACCATGTTAGCGATGACACGCTTTTCGCCAATGGCCAAACCATGGCGAAACCTGCTCATTGCCGTAACAGGCTTTGGCGTAAGTATCATTTGCTACGGCTTATCTAAAAACTTTTATCTTACCTTGTTTTTCTTGTTTTGCGAGGGATCATTCGATAGTGTGAGCGTTATCATTCGCCAAACAATTATGCAACTGCTTACACCCGACGATATGCGTGGTCGCGTTTCGGCAGTGAACAGCATGTTTATCGGATCGTCGAACGAGATCGGTGAGTTCGAGTCGGGCTTATCGGCGAAAATACTCACGCTCGTGCCTGCCGTAGTGTTTGGTGGAAGTATGACTATAGGAATTGCTTTTATTACATGGCTAAAAACAAAATCACTAACCAAATTGAGCTTGCAGGATATTAACGAACAAACCACGAAAGCCGCTTGAGAACTGCCGTATCATTAAGTTAATTTAATATGAGTTATTGGTGGTATCTTTTGATTGTAAGTTCATTATTAAAATAATCGTCATTGCGAGGCTAGACTTGAGCGAGCCGAAGCAATCTTTTTAGTAATAATTATCGAATGGATTGCTTCACTCCACCACAAAACCCCTTTCTTCAGTTCGCAAAGACGAAATGAAATCAAAACTCGATGCCAATACCCAATACAATGCGCTTGAGAAGGTCTGGTTTATCTAAAACTTTTTATTCTTACCCCAAATTAGATAAATAATCGACCCTAAAAACGGCGCAAAAAGAATAATAATAAACCAAAGCACCTTTACCGAAAAACCCATTGATGTGTTTCTCGATATATGATATAATGCGGTCAGAATGAGCCCCAACCACAGTATAGCTGCTATTATTACGATAACTGCAATTTGATTGCTTTCAATTTGTGCTACTAACATGTTCATAACGATTTCTTAAACCTCAACAATTCTTTCGCCAATTTGTTGACGCCACATGGCCTGGTACAGTCCGTTTTGTTCTATTAAAGCCTCGTGTTTGCCCTGCTCAATAATGCGACCTTTCTCCAGAACGTAAATTACATCAGCATGTTTAATGGTCGATAAACGGTGGGCAATTAAAATGGTAATGTGATCGGTTAAGTGCGAAACGTTTCTGATCGTATTGGTAATTTCTTCTTCCGTAATCGAATCCAATGACGATGTTGCTTCGTCGAACACCAAAATGTCGGGTTGGCGGAGTAGCGCCCGGGCAATCGACAGACGTTGTTTTTCGCCACCCGAAACTTTAACGCCACCTTCTCCAATTAACGAATCCAAACCCTTGTCAGCTCTCGAAAGAAGTGTTTGGCAAGCAGCTTGCTTCAATACCTTGTAGCACTCTTCATCAGTCGCCGTTGGATTGACGAACAATAAATTCTCTCTAATCGTTCCAGAGAAAAGCTGTGTATCCTGTGTTACGAAGCCGATTTTTTCTCTCAACGCATCCAAATCAATGTCGTTGCTTGCAATTCCGTTATATAAAATCTCGCCTTCTTTCGGTTGGTATAATCCCACTAAAAGCTTCACCAAAGTAGTTTTGCCTGATCCCGACGGCCCAACAAAGGCAATGGTTTGTCCGTTACGCGTTTTGAAAGAGATATTTTCGAGGGCATTTCTATTGGCGGTTTGGTGCTTAAAGCCGACCTGGTTAAACGTTAAGTCGTTTATTTTTTGGATGGAAGTAGGATTTGCGGGTTTTTTATCAATAGGCGTACTCAATATCTTTTTGAAGTTGCTCAACGAAACCTCTGCCTCACGCCAGGCAAGAATAACGTTTCCGAGTTCCTGCAATGGATTAAACAAGAAAAATGAATAGAATAGAAACGTTAAGTACTGACCTGCCGTAATCGTATCGTCGAAAATGAGCAGCAGCAAAACCAGCACCATTGTACTGCGAACCAGGTTTACCGTAGTGCCCTGCATAAAGCTCATGCTGCGCACATATTTTACTTTTTTAAGCTCAAGGCCCAAAATTTTGTAGGTAGTTTTATTTAGCCGCTCAATTTCTTGTTCGGCCAGCCCAAGGCTTTTAACAAGCTCAATATTTCTTAACGATTCTGTTGTTGAGCCGGCCAGGGCCGTTGTTTCACCAACAATAGAGCGCTGAATAATCTTGATTTTACGGCTTAAAAACCAGCTGACAAAACCAATAATCGGAATGGCCGAAAAATAAACCAAAGTAACTTTATAACTTACCGAAACCGAATAAACAATTACGAAAATCATTCCGATTAAGCTGACAAATAAAATGCTGATGAATGCGGTGATAAACTTTTCAGAATCCAAGCGAACTTTTTGTAAAATGCCCAATGTTTCGCCACTGCGCTGATCTTCAAAAACCTGATAAGGCAATTTTAAAGAATGTTGCAAACCATCGGCATACATTTTTGCGCCAACCTTTTGAACAATTACGCTCGTAAAATAATCCTGAAAATTTTTGGCAATACGCGAAACCATTGCCGCACCAATCGCCAAACCGATCAGCCCAATCGATCCCCAAAGGTATTGGCTGTAGGTTAAGGTGTCTTTTTTATTGATAAAACAATCCAGAATCCGACCGGTAATATAAGGGTCTAAAAGTGAAAAGCCGATATTGAAACCTGCAAGCAATAGCGCCAGGGCCACAATCCATTTGTGGTTTTTCAGGTAATCTAATAATAATCCCATTAAGTTTTGTTGTTTGTTGATACAAACATAAAAAAAGAGAACGGATAAAAATTCAATCGCATTTTTTATGACTTTGCAGAAAGATACGGTTTGTATCTGTTGACGATAGAGAGCCGAACGGCTCAAACAGCCATGGCAATACAAAGCCTGAAATGTAATTTAAAACCAATATAAATAAGCGCTCTTTGCAGCGAATAATCTGTTTATAGCTATTTTTGAAAAAATCGAACTAAAAATGTATAATATTCTAAAATCTGCTCACTCAGGATGGCGCTACATCGTATTAATTCTATTAGTTGTGGCCGTAGTTAATGCCCTTTCAGGATGGTTGGGAAAAAAAAGCTATACCGAGGGCAACCGCAAATTAAATGTGTTTACGCTTATTAGCGCACACATTCAATTTTTGATCGGTTTGATACTGTATTTTTTCAGTCCCTTAACCAAACTGCCAATGAGCGAACCCGCTGGCAGATACTTTAAGGCAGAACATGCAGTAATTATGCTTATTGCCGTTGTTTTAATTACCATTGGTAACGCACGCTCGAAAAAGGTTGCCGATGCAGTGGCAAAACACCGTAATATTGCTGTGTTTTTTGGATTGGCAGTGATCTTAATCGTTGTTGCAATATTTTTAATGGTTAAAGAAGTTCCCGGAAGAAGCTTTTTCGGAATATCTTAGCCACCAAGTAACATTACAACTTGAGTATTTAAAATAGCTGCAATTCGGTACAGCCTCTCTAAAGGCATTTTCCTTATACTGCGTTCATTTCGAGAATAGGTATTTTGCGAAATCCCTAATTCTGTTGCCATAAAAGATTGGCTGTATCCTCGTTTAAACCTTTTTTCTTTAATGCGGTAAGCGATCTGCTTGTAGAAACTTTCATCCATACGATTTTATTTTTAAATCATGGGGATGAAAAGAAGGACAATAGGGTATTGCTAAGATATGGAATTTTTTTGCTTTTATTCTAAAAACCGACAGTTTGTTTAAACCCCTGATGGATAACTTAAACTTTTAGTGGTTTGCGGGTGTTTAAATCATCTTTTTACGTGCATTAAAATAGTGATAAAGGTGAACTTTACACATTTATGCACAAAAGCCAGCACAGCTGATCATAGTAGCGTTGTGTTTGTCCAATTCTTCACTTTTTAAAAATAAAAAAGCACGATAATTTCCATTTTTCAAATTTCTTTATATTTTTGCTCTCGATGATTAACAATATACATGCATGGCTTTGGCAAGGTAATTCAAAACAGAATTGCGCCGGCTGCGTATGAGGAAAATATTTTTATCAACCTAAATCTTAAAGAAACCTTTAAAGCCCGGCGTAGAACCACACGCCGGGCTTTTATTTTTTAACTAAATCGTCATTGCGAGGCTTGAAGTAATCTTATTACTTTAGTAAGATTATCAGCCAACCGCATTAACGAAAACATAAAACAGAAAATGTTTAAAATTAACACCACTTACAAAAAGATGCTTGCCGATACCACAACACCGGTGAGTATTTATTTGCGCCTACGCGACGTTTATCCGAATAGCATTTTATTGGAAAGCTCCGATTACCATAGTCGCGAGAATTCGATGAGCTTTGTTTGTGCAGAGCCTGTGGCCGGAATTATTTTGAAAGGAGGCCGCTTAGAAACGTATTTCCCCGATGGAACAATTTCGATAACCGAGAGCAAAAACTTAATCGACGAGATAGCGGATTTTAAGGATAAATTTAAGGAGACAGAATTGCCCGAAATAAAGTTTATCTCTAGCGGGCTGTTTGGCTATTTTACCTGGAACGCCGTACAGCACTTTGAAGATATTAAATTTGCCTCCGAAACGCCTGAAGGTGAAGAAACACCCGAAATGCAATATCATTTATACCGATACATTATCGCAATTGATCATTTCAAAAACGAGATTACCCTTTTCAAGAACACATTTGAAGGAGAGGAAGAGGGTGGATTGGAGAAAATGGAATACCTGATTCAAAATAAGAACTACCCCGAATATAAGTTTCAGCTTCGTGGCGAGGAAACTTCCAACCTTACCGATCAGGGGTTTATGAATCTTGTAGAAAAACTGCAAAAGCACATTTACCGTGGCGATGTGTTCCAGATTGTTCCATCGCGGGCTTTCAAACAGGCTTTTTCGGGCGATGAGTTTAATGTTTACCGAAGCCTCCGTTCTATTAACCCTTCGCCTTATCTGTTTTACTTTGATTATGGAAATTTTAAGCTTTTCGGATCGTCGCCGGAGGCGCAAATTACCATTAAGAACAATACGGCAAATCTTTTTCCTATTGCGGGTACGTTTAAACGGAGCGGCAACGATATTGAGGATGCAGAACAGGCCCGCAAATTAGAGCAAGATCCCAAAGAAAGCGCCGAGCATGTAATGCTGGTTGATTTGGCCAGAAACGATTTAAGCAGGCATTGCAGTAACGTTGAGGTGAAATCATTTAAAGAGGTTCAATATTATTCTCATCTGATTCACCTGGTAAGCAAGGTGAGTGGCCATTTACAACAAAACGTAAGTGCGTTTAAGGTGGTTGCAGACACTTACCCGGCCGGTACATTAAGCGGTGCGCCGAAATACAAGGCCATGCAACTGATTGATGAGAATGAAAATCTAGGACGAAATTTCTATGCGGGCGCCATTGGCTTTATGGGTTTTAACGAAGATTTTAACCATGCGATAATGATCAGGACTTTTATGAGCAAAAACAACGAACTGCATTACCGTGCAGGTGCTGGTATTGTAGCCGATTCGGTTCCGGAAACAGAAATGCAGGAGGTAAACAACAAAATTGCCGCCTTGCGCAAAGCGCTGCAAATGGCAGAAACGGTTTAAAAGGTTCGGAATTAAAAAGAAATTGAAATGGAAAAAAATATAGACAATACAACCCCATCAACTGCCAAAAAGGTTGTGTTAGTAATTGATAATTATGATAGCTTCACCTACAACCTGGTTCATTTAATTAACGAAGTGGGTTACGAGGCGGTGGTTTGGAGAAACGATAAATTTGAACTGGCTGATGTGGCGAAGTTCGATAAAATCTTGCTTTCGCCCGGGCCTGGCATTCCTGAAGAGGCCGGATTACTATTGGATGTGATTAAAACTTATGCGCCTACAAAAAGTATTTTTGGGGTTTGTTTGGGGCAGCAGGCTATTGCCGAGGTGTTTGGCGGAACTTTGCTGAACCTGGGAAGGCCCATGCACGGAATTGCGACGCCGGTAACGGTAGTAGACGGCGACGAATCGTTGTTTTGGGAATGTCCGCAAACTATTAACGTTGGCCGGTACCACAGTTGGGTGGTAAGCAAAGAAAACTTTCCATCGTGTTTAAAGATTACGGCGCAAGACCATAAAAGTGAAATTATGGCGCTCCGACATGAAACGTTAGATGTTCGTGGTGTACAGTTCCATCCCGAAAGTGTGCTCACTGAATATGGAAGGCAAATGATGGAAAACTGGTTAACTTCTTAAAGCTTTTTTCATTAATTACAAAACATGAATATTTTAGATAAGATTGTATTACGTAAAAAAGAAGAAGTTGCCCATGCTAAGCAGCTTATTTCTATACACGATTTACAAACGACCAGGCATTTCGATAGAACGCCTTTGTCTTTTAAAGAGTTTTTGCTCGCAAACGACAGAACAGGAATTATTGCTGAATTCAAACGTCGGTCGCCATCAAAGGGTTTAATTAATGGAGTTGCCGATGTTGCTGAAGTAACCCAGGCTTACAACGCTGCGGGTGCATCGGCACTTTCAGTTTTGACTGATGTTGATTTTTTCGGGGGTAAAACAGATGATCTTCTGGCTGCCCGGGCTGCAAATAACATCCCGATTTTGCGCAAGGACTTTATGATCGATGAATACCAGATTTTAGAAGCCAAAGCCTGGGGTGCGGATATTATTTTGCTGATCGCCGCCATATTATCGCCCAAACAAATCAGCGATTTTGGAAAATTTGCTCAGGATTTAGGCTTGAGTGTTTTGTTGGAAGTGCATAATGAGGAAGAACTCGAAAGAAGTATTAGCCCTCATTTAGATGCGATTGGTGTGAACAACAGAAACCTGGCAGACTTTACTGTTGATATCCAAACCTCATTCGATTTAGTGAATAAAATTCCTGATGAGTTTTTAAAGATATCTGAAAGTGCAATTAGCGATCCCCAAACCATTAGAGCGTTGAAAGGCGCAGGATTCAACGGATTTTTAATCGGTGAGAACTTCATGAAAACCGATAACCCCGGGTTGGCGATTAACGAGTTTGTAGGACAGATTTAGTTTTTCACTGCCTGCAGCAGAAACGTTGAAGCACGGAATTCGACCGAATGCCCGTTGTATCGACCGCAGCGCTCCGCAGGAGCTCCTTGGAGGAGGCAATCTTTGTACTTCGCTAGCAAACTTTTAATTCTGCTAGTAACCCCAACTCAGCTTAAAAAAACAGAGCAGTAGAGATGACGATTTAGAGCGAAGTGAGTCACTTCCCTTTCTTTGGTAGTGGTTTATTCGCGTTTTGCATCCATCGCTTGGGGATCCTTCGTTACACTCAGGATGACAGTGTGAAAAACCAGTCGTCAATAAATTTAGGAACTTCTCATACTACCAATTTTTTATTAAACTTTGTTTGATAAGCCCGATTGACGTGGAAATACTTTTGTTGTAGTTATCAGGTTCCTCGCATCCGCAGTCGCAAAAGATTGCAACAGAAAGCTCCAAAGGCGTGCCTTCGGCACGGGACTAAACTTGCTGTGCATCGACACCTTTCACTTCAAATGATCAAAAACATTTCTCGAACCAGCAGGGTTTACATTTACTGATTACATGGGATAATATTCACCAGATGATGTGAGTTTCGTATATTTGCTTTAATTACATGGGAAAACAAAAATTTTATGATACTGCGATTAAGCAGGAGCGGGCCATTTTAGTGGGCGTGGTAACACCTGGCGAAAAGGATGAGCAAACGAAAGAGTATTTAGATGAACTGGCTTTTTTAGTCGATACGGCGGGCGGAAAGGTGGAAAAGGTTTTTACCCAAAAGATGCTTAAGCCCGAGCGTGCAACCTTTGTTGGTACGGGAAAATTAGAGGAGATTAAGGCTTACGTAAAATCCGAAGAAATTGATACCGTGGTTTTTGATGATGAACTTTCGCCATCGCAATTGCGGAATATAGATCGCGAGTTAGGCGTGAAGGTGCTCGATCGAAGTAACCTGATTTTAGATATTTTTGCAAGCAGGGCACAAACCGCACAGGCAAAAACACAGGTTGAGCTGGCTCAGTTGCAATATGTTTTACCACGTTTAACTGGTATGTGGACTCACCTTGAGCGCCAAAAAGGTGGTATCGGGATGCGCGGACCAGGTGAAACGCAGATTGAAAGCGATAGACGGATTATTTTAAACAAAATTTCGTTGTTGAAAGAGCGTTTAAGGAGCATTGATAAGCAGAACGAAACGCAACGCAAAAATCGTGGACAACTCATTCGCGTTGCATTGGTAGGATATACTAACGTTGGTAAATCGACAATTATGAATATGCTGTCGAAATCGGAGGTTTTTGCCGAAAATAAACTATTCGCAACTTTGGATACTACGGTACGCAAGGTGGTAATTGATAATTTGCCTTTCTTGCTTTCGGATACGGTTGGTTTTATCCGTAAACTGCCTCACCATTTGGTGGAATGTTTTAAATCGACGTTAGATGAGGTTCGGGAAGCTGATTTACTGATTCACGTAGTCGATGTTTCGCATCCTAATTTCGAAGATCAGATTAACACGGTTAACGAAACATTGAAAGATATTGGCGCAATAGATAAGGACATGGTTTTAGTCTTCAACAAAATTGATGCTTATGTTTCGCCGGAAGCTGAGGATGAAGGCGACGATGGCAAGTTAACTTTAGATGAGTTTAAGAGAAGTTGGATGAGCCACGATAAAGTGCCTGTTTTATTTATCTCAGCAACAGAAAAAGAAAACATAGAAGAATTTAAAACACTATTGTACGATATGGTGAAAGCTGCACATGTGGCCAGGTACCCGTATGATAGTAATCTGCTTTATTAAATTTAACCGTCATTGCGAGGCACGAAGCAATCTTTGGAGCTAATTTCTAGCGAAAAACCGATAGATTGCTTCGTGCCTCGCAATGACGAAGAACACAAGTTATGGAAAGTAAACGTCAGCAAAAATTTGCAGGAGTACTACAGGAAGAGTTAGCACAGATTTTTCAGCGGGAAGGTGCTGCATTTTTACCAAATACCTTGGTAACCATTACCCGGGTGCGCGTATCGCCGGATTTGGCCGTAGCCAAAGTATATTTAAGCTTTTTTAACACCACTAACACCACACTTTCTATAAATACCGTTAATGCCCATGCTGGCGAAATCAGGTATAAGCTGGGTGCAAGAATTCGCCATCAGGCAAGGGTGGTGCCCGAGCTTACATTCTTTGTTGATGATACCAACGAGTATGTTGAGCGAATGGATAATCTGTTTGACCAAATTGCTAAAGAACCCAGGCAGAGCGACGAAGACAGCGAGTAGTTTGTGAGACGACTTAGGGAGCCCGTTAATTTTATTACGCATTTTATTCCGGCACTGCTGGCTATACCGGCAGGCTATCTTTTATTATGCAAAGCTGGTACCGATATTGCCATTACGGCAGCCTGGATCTATAGCATCGGCATGTTTGTGCTTTTTGCGGTGAGTGCCACTTACCACGGCTACCCGACAAGCGATTACGGCATTCGGTTTTGGCAAAAATTCGATCATTGCAGCATTTACTTAATGATTGCCGGCTCCTATACGCCAACAGCACTCTTAGTTTTCGATGGTTGGTTGCGTTGGGGGCTTTTCGCAATTGTGTGGCTCATTGCAATTACCGGTTGCCTGTTAAAGATTTTTAATCGCCTGAAAAGTACAGCAATCTCATTGTCGATTTACATTTTAATGGGTTGTTTAATTGTGCCCCTGTTACAAAAAATGTTGGGTACCTTGCCAATAGGAGCAATCTTTTGGCTGCTTTTTGGTGGGGTCTTTTATATAGCAGGCACTTATTTCTACGCGAAAGACAGGCAAATGTTCAGGTGGGCGCATAGCCACGAAATTTGGCACCTGTTTGTAGTTGGCGGCGCACTTTCGCACTACATTTATAATTACACTTATATTTTTCAATAGCATCGGCAATGAAAAGCTTCGGGCAGATTATAAAAGCAAATTCAGTTGGTAAAGTTGTTGATTTTGATGCTGGCGTAGACAGGCTTCTGCCGTTTGATTTTACGGCCACAAATACAGAACTTACAGCAGCAATGTTGGACGATACCGAGCTGTTTTCGGACTGGATAAACAAACAATTAGCCAATAATAATGCCCGCTACGGCGTTGGGGGTTACAACGAGCATCGAACAATTTATTCGCGGAGTGCCCATTTCGACACTTCGGAAGAGCCACGCAGGTTGCATCTGGGGATAGACATTTGGGGTCCGGCAGGCACGCCAGTATACAACTTTTATGACGCAACGGTACATAGCTTTGCCAACAATGATAATTTTGGCGATTATGGCGCTACGATTATTTTGAAATACGAAATAGCCGGCTATGTGTTTCATGCTTTATATGGTCATTTGAGTTTGGCCTCGTTGAGCGGCTTAGCAGAAAACAAATTTATTCCTGCTGCAAGCCAAATAGGAGCACTTGGCCCAAAAGAAGAAAACGGAGGATGGCCGCCACACCTACATTTTCAAATTATTGAGGATATGCACGGGCTAAAGGGCGATTATCCGGGAGTATGCCGGTTTTCTGAAGGAGATCGGTATCTGGCCAATTGCCCCGATCCGAATGTGATTTTGCAATTTGATTTTTAGGCCCTGTGCGGCTCAAGCCTATTAGGTTAATGACTTATGGCGTTAGTCATCCGATTAATATTGGCAACAAGCAGATATTCATCGGATGACTGCCCATGGATATTAAAAAACTGTACCAAACAGTCGAATTTTCGATTTTCTTGTCAAAACTTTGGATTGCTTCTCATAACCTCTCCATATCAACGTTTGGGTTAAAAGCAAAGGCCTTTGCTTTCCCTTCCGACTTCTTCGGAAGGGATGAACAGACATTGCAAAACCCACCACCATTAATAGGGAGAGGTTTAGGGCGCCAACTTTAATCTCAGCTATAGGATCTGCGCCCAGGCTTTCATTCTGTTTTCTGATGCAGCGGCTTTTTTGATGCTTCTACTTCACGAAATCTTAGCACTCATTGCCGTTAAGTTTTATTAAGTGTAAATTAGCATAATGAAAAAGTTATTAACCCTTTGCTTACTTTGCTGCACCTCGGTTGTCATGGCGCAATTGCAGTTTAAGACCGGAAAATCAGGTTTTACCACTTTCTTAAGAGATAAAATGATTTATCCGCAGTTTTCGAAGGATAACTGTATTCAAGGCACCGTAAACATCAGCTTCAAGTTGGATGCACACGGAAATGTATATTCATCTAAAATAAACAAAGGAATATTGAGCGAGCTGGATGAAGAGGCACTTCGCTTAATCCGTTTAAGCAGCGGAAAATGGCAGGTTCCCGCGGGGTACGATACCACCGCATCAGTAATTGTTCCGGTAAATTTCAGGCTTTCGGGCTACAATTGTGAAGGTAAATCGAGCTCAGCCATTCAAGAGGCCATTCGCAGTTACCAGGCCGAAGAGGGTTTAACCAATTCGGTAATCAACTTTTACAAAAACATCGATCAGGCAAAGCCGGGGCAGGAAGCGCAAATCATTGCCATAAAAAATCAATTGGGTATTGATGATGAATACCTGCAATCGAGAATAGACAGTGGATTAAAAAAGCTGAAACAGGGCGATAAACAAGGCGCCTGCGAAGATTTTTCATTCGTAAAAAATATGGGTAGTAAAATGGCCGATAACTATTTAGCCAAATATTGTAAATAATGCGCACAAGTAGGTTTTTTGGCATTCTGGATGTAATCAGCATCGTTTTATTGGCCAAACAGGTTTGGAAAATTGTAACGCACTTTAACGAAATTCCCGATCAGGTGCTTTCCCAGGTAAAGGTAATTTTGATTCTGGCCTTATTTGTATCGCTATTTGCTTCGGCGGCGGGACTTATAGCAAATAAAAAATTCGGTTTTATCACTTACTATGTCCAATTTCCCTTTCGTTTGTTGGTTTGGGTGTTTTCAATCGGCTTTATTACTTACCTGCCCGAACTTTTTAATCTGACAGATGGCTGGTTTTCCGTGCTTTTGAGGATCTGTTTTATTGCCGAGTTTTTTAGGCTGTATTTTACTATTCAAATTCACCGCAAACAGTTTTAGGGAACAATTACCGAAATTGCCTTTGGTAAAATCTTGGCCGTTATCTCATTCACCTTGCCGATATATTCGCCATCAACCTGAAAATGTGCTTTGTGCTTCGAAGAAATCTTCACCTCCGAAGTTTGAAATACTTCTATTTTTTTTGGGTTGAAGGGAAGTTTCGTAACCCATATTTTTAAGATTTCGAGGTACGAATAATCTTTTACCAATATAATCTCAAACAAATCATCATCTAATTTACCATCGGGATTTATTTTCAGGCCCGTGCCGTACATCGTTGCATTTGCAATGGCCACCATCGCCGCGGCCGATTTAATCTTTTCGCCCTTTAAACTGAGCTCAATATTCATGCGCTTATGGTTTACCAGCGCATGCCAGGTTGCTTTTGCATAGCCCCACATCCCACGCTGGGGCAGTGTGTCGAACTTTTGAACCAAATAAGCGTTAAATCCCAAATCAGATAAATGGATGCAAATTTCGTCGTTTAATTTTACCACATGAATTTGTTTTGGCGTGCCCGCCTCAATAAGTTCGAGCGCATCGGCTATTTCCGTAGGGATGCCCAGCTCCTTCGCCATTCCATTTGCCGAGCCCGCCGGGATAATCCCAATCGGAGTGGTTGTATGTAGTAAGCACTCGGCAACCAGCTTTAATGTTCCATCGCCACCTACCGCCACCACCCGGTCGGCTTTAGTTTCGGCAATTTTTCGCTTGATCTTATCCAGCGAGCAATCATCCGGCAGCTCATATAAAACCACATCAGTATCTTTATCCTTAAAATGCGAGGAGATTACTTGCTTTAAATCGACGTCGTGACTGCCTGAACCCGGATTGATAATGAACAATAACCTCATGTTTTTAATTTGAATGACTACAACACAAACAAGTTTTCGTAAATTCTGTTTCAAATACAATGAATAAATCTGTTAGTGTAAAAGTTTATCATGGCTATGGCCATAAACATAATTTAGTGGTTTACGGTCATGTTTTTAAGCACAAGGCAAAGACGCAACAGATTTACAGCAACAACATCTTCGTTAACATTTTGCATTTGCTTAAGTTGTTTGTGCTTAAACCCTACGCATTCGTAAACGTGAGGCTGCAGTTTTTCGATCAAACCATTTATAACAAAGCGGAGAACGACGGCTTTTTCAGGTTTGAGTGGCAGGCCGATCGGGATATTGCGGCCGGCTGGCATTTTGTAAAAGTAGATGCGTTAGATGATGATGGCAACGTTTTAAATAGCGGCGAAGGCAAGGTTTACGTGCCCCACATCACACAGTTTGCATTTATATCTGATGTAGATGATACGGTAATGATTTCGCATTCGGCAACTATTGGCCGGCGCCTGCGCGAACTCTTTATAAAGAATCCTCATACGCGAAAAACGTTTCCCGATGCCGCAAGTCATTACCAGCAACTCGCCTTATCGCACACCAATACCGATCAGCCAAATCCGTTTTTTTATGTCAGTAGCAGCGAATGGAACCTTTACGATTACCTGATTGAAACCTTTAAGTATAACAAACTGCCCGATGGCGCCTTTTTACTCAACAGCATAAAGCGCTTAAAAGACCTGATTAAGACGGGCAAGACCGGGCACGAAGGAAAGTTGCTACGGGTAATGCGGATTTTAGATGCTTTCCCAAACCAAAAGTTTGTGTTTTTTGGCGATAATTCGCAACAAGACCCTTCGATTTATGCTACCATTGTGGCAAAGTATCCGCAGAATATCGAGGCGGTTTATATTCGGAACATCCGACCTGAAAAGGCAGCCGAAACCGAACGTTTGATGGAGCAAATTGCACAGCAAAAGGTTTACGCCTGTTTGTTTAATACCAGCGCAGAAGCCATTCAGCATTCTAAAGCAATCGGCTTAATCAAATAACCGAGAGTTCCAGAACTTACGCTCGGGATTTCGTTTCTTTTTTGAATGCTGGTTAGCGTTTTAAGAGATCGATTTGCCAAATGGCGTAAATGCCAGGTTCATTAATTTAAAATGCTGGCGGCCAAAAGGGATTCCAACAATGGTGACGCAAAGCAAAATGCCGAAGAACAAATGCGTAAGGGCAATCCAAAAGCCGCCGCAAAAGATCCAGATCAAATTCATAATGGTAGACAGGCAACCGGTGTTTGATGAAGTATCGGTAATTTTTACCCCGAACGGAGCTAGCCCAACAATTGCGAATTTAAAGCATTGAATGCCAAACGGAATGCCAACAATGGTTAAGCACAATATTAAGCCGCCAATAATGTATTCGAAAAAGATGAACAGGCCGCCAAAAATAATCCAGATAATATTACCTAAAAAGCTCATTTACGTTTTTGCATAAGATACCCGTAAATTGCATTTGTTACAAAACGCCGATTCAATAAATGTATTTCAAATTGTAATTGAACAAAAATGGCGGTCGAAATTGTTTAGTATGATGTGAATGACGCTTTGTAAGACCGAGGTTCAGCTTGAGTCTGTATTGAGCCTTTTGTCTACGCTCAAGATAAACTCCAGTCGAAATGCGCAATACAAATTGACGAAGAAAACTAAGATCATTGTCGCCCTGAGCATTTCGACTACGCTCAATACAGGCTTAGTCGAAGGGCAGATGTTGATAGATTTATCCTATAAAAAAAATCTTCGACTCCGCTCAGATCCGCTAGCTATCGGATGACACTTTTCATGCTTAACTAAACGACATTGGGAGGCGCTCAGGATGACATTTATTGCGGCATTTTGCGATTAACAAGCCACTTGTATTTTCTGCTGATCAGTTAATTTTACAATAACATTGTTGTGGCGATAAAAACTTGAACCGCGTTTTACGAAAAAACCAAAAAACCCTTTCTGCATTACTTTGTTAATTATTGAAACACCAACTCATGGATAAAGAAAAACTGATACAAGAGGCCTACCTTGTTGCACATAAGATAGAAGAAAACGGAGAATTTCCTAATAATCCGAACTTGCCGTTAATGATTTATAAGGGCGCATTTTTAATTCATCCCGATGAAACCGAGGAAGCAATAAAAAAGGTTTTTGCACAAAACGGCTATACCAACGCCTGGGTTGATGGTATTTTCGATTATCAACATTACCACAGCAATACGCACGAGGTAATGGGCGTTTTTTGTGGCAGGGCCGATGTGCAGTTTGGCGGCGAACACGGCGTTTGTATCGAGTTGGATAAAGGCGATGTGGTGGTAATTCCAGCCGGCGTAGCCCACCGGAAAATAAAATCGAGCGACGATTTCACTGTAGTTGGAGCTTATCCAAATGGATCAGATTATAACATCAGATATGGTAAGCCCGAAGAGCGTCCGGAGGCCGATGAAGACATCGCGAAGGTTAAAAATCCCGATAGCGATCCCGTTTATGGCAGTAAAGGCCATTTATTCGAATGCTGGTACAAACAAAATTGCGCAAATGTTTAAAACTCTTTGCCTTTGCCAAGCTAAATTTCTTTAATTTTCGGGTTTTTAACAGACTACCCTATATTTTAATGATTTTTAGAAATTCGTGTACAGCATTAGCCCTCTCAATATTTTTATTAACCGCTTGTAGCAGCAAAAAAACGGAAGAAGCCAAGGCGGCCGACGCCAAAGTGCGTGTAAAAGAAGACGATAAGGCAGATAGTCTTTTACTTGCTTACAACCCGGCAAAGGGTGATAAATGGATTGCCAATTTTGTAGATAATTTGCACCGAAAATATGGCTTTAACGGCAATATGCTGGTCGCCAAAGATGGGAAAATACTTTACGAGAAAGCAATCGGGTGGGCCGATTATTTGCACCGCGACAGTTTAAAAATCAGCTCCGAGTTTGAGCTGGCGTCAATTACCAAAACGTTTACCGGCACCGCAATTATGCAGTTGGTAGAGGCGGGGAAGCTATCTTTAGATGATAACGTTAAAAAGTTTTTTCCGAACTTTCCGTACGAGGGCATTACAATAAAACTTTTGCTTAGTCACCGCAGTGGAATGATGAATTACGTTTATTTCATTGACGACATTTGGCGGAAGGAGAAGCGCAATATGAAAAAGGGCGTTACCAACCAAGAGGTAATGAACATCATCGCCGAGAAAAAGCCTAACCCGTACACAAAGCCCGATAATCGATTTCATTATAACAATTCCAATTTCATGGTTTTGGGCGCCATTATAGAGAAAGTAACCGGCCAGCGTTATTCTCAGTACATGATGGAGCATATTTTTAAACCCGCCGGCATGAAAAACACCCATGTGTACAGCACCACAGAATACGAGAAGGTGCCGGTAGATGTGGTGGGCCACGATCGTACCTGGCGATATTCAGTAGTTCAAAACTTTTTGGATGGACCTGTCGGCGACAAGGGAATTTACAGTACCGTACACGATTTGGTACTTTATGACAAGTATCTGAAAAACGGGAGGCTGATCAGTAAAAAGAGTAACGATTCTTCGTATGTGGGGCGAAATAAGCCCGTAAATGGTCATTTTAATTACGGCTACGGTTGGCGGATATTTGAAGGCGAAAAGATGGATCAGGTGGTTTACCATACCGGTTGGTGGCATGGTTTCCGCCACATTTACGTTCGCGATTTAGATAAAAATATAGTCGTAATTTTCTTGGGCAACTTAACCAACGGAAGTTTGATGCATTTAGATGATTTATACAAACATTTAAATATGCCGATTATTCGCAAGGGAGCCTACCACGGAAACGGTAGCTTGCCGGGGAGCGACGAAGATTAAATTTGCTATTCGCTATATCCGTTATTGTGAGTCTGGCGTTTTTTGCAAATAAAGAAGTTTGAATCCGGTAGCTGATGATGACAGGTTTTAACTGCCCGTCCCTTCTGCGTGGGAAATGACGACCTTTGAAGCAAATGTCTCCGCATAATTTTTTTTTTTGAAAATTAACGTTCAGTTTTTCATGGCAAAAGCAGCCCCGCCATCTGCAATATCTTTTTTGGCTGCAAGCTGCGGTATTTGAAGCATGAGCAACAAAAAAGGATATTTGCGCCTGTCGGGTTTATAAACATCGAGTGTTCGTTTAGATTAGGCAGTAATTGAGTTTCTAGCCCTGGGCGAAGCGGCATCCTGCCTGCATTGGGCAGGCCTGTAGGTAGCGAAAGCATACAGCAAAGCAAGGGAGCAAACATTAATAGGGCTACTGCTCTTGCGCCGTAAAACAATTTCGTTTATCGGAAGCCGATTTCAAAACAATTTGTCTTAAATTCGTTTTATAATAAAAACAACTAATATGTTCGATAAATTAATGGCCGCACAGCAAAAGGCCGAAGAAATAAAAAAACGTTTAGATACCATTTCGGTATTTGGAGAAGTGGAAAACGGCGCAATTAAAATTACCGCTACCGCCAACAAAAGCATAACCGGCGTTACCATTGATGAGGAGTTTTTGAAAAATGCCGACAAAGAAGAATTAGAAGAGCTGCTTTTAACCGCAATTAATAAAGCCCTGGCAAGTGCCGAACAAGTAAGCCAAACAGAAATGCAGGCGTCAGCAAAAGATATGCTCGGCGGCCTTGGTGGCATGTTCGGACAGTAAAAAGGAGCTTTGGGTTGGGAGTTGAGAGTCAAAATTGCTTAACCTTTTCTATTGGTCAAAGCAAAAAAAGGCTTTATCTCACTTTGCAACTTCCCTCCAAACCCCAAACTCTCTCCTCCAAACTCAAATTTTGATACTATTACCATGAAATATACATACTATGGCCAATCGTGCTTTTTAATTGAGGCAGATGGCAAAAAATTTCTTTTCGATCCGTTTATAAAATCAAATCCATTGGCTAAAGATGTAGATACTTCTGCAATTGAGGCCGATTACATTTTGGTTAGTCATGGGCACGGCGACCATGTGGCCGATTTGGTCGAGCTGGCAAAGCAAACCAACGCCGAGGTAATAGCCATGGTTGAAGTAGCAAAATGGATTAAAGAGCAAGGGGTTGATAAGGTAACCGACATCAATTTCGGCACACAAAAGTTTCCTTTCGGAAAATTGCGTACCGTTTGGGCGGTGCACAGCAGCTCTAACCCCGATGGCAGTTACGGCGGAAATCCGGCGGGCTTCGTGTTAGAGCTCGAACGTAAGCAAATTTATTTTGCAGGCGATACGGCACTAACTACCGAAATGAAGTTGCTTGCCGAACTGCATAACTTAGATTACGCCATTTTACCAATCGGCGGACACTACACCATGGATGTAGTAGATGCAATTGTTGCCTCGAAATACATCGATTGCGATCAGGTTATTGGCGTTCACTACAACACTTTCCCGCCGATCAGTATTGATACAGAAGATGCCGTAGCGAAGTTTAAACGAGAAGGCAAAACACTGCTGCTTCCAAAAATTGGCGAAACGATAAATTTATAAATCTGAGTTCGATTAATGTAGCCGTTGCATAGCCTCAAACGTCGCTCATATCGATTTTATTCCAATAATTACCCCTATCATTGATGTTATTTGGTAACTTATTGGTTTACAATTAATTAATCATAAGTTAGCGAGAATGGATGCGACGCTAACTACGAACGGTCGTCATTCCCAATTTAATTGGGAATCCGAAAGCGAAAGAAAGGCTTTAGGATTCCCGCCTGCGCGGGAAAGACGGCAAGAATATATACAAACGCCACTCATATTGACATTTTTCCGAAAAATTAAAACTATCATTGATATTTTGTCACAACTTGCTTTAATTCAGTGTCTTGTCATGCTGAGGCACGAAGCATCCCTTACCGATTTCGCACAGCTCAAAGTTGACTCACTTCCCTTTTTGGGCAGTGGGTTGTTGGCGCTTTGCATTCCATCGTTTGCGGATTCTTCACTGCATTCAGAATGACACGAAATTTAGAGACTCAGTGTTTTTACGTATCTCATATTGATTTTATTCCAATAATTATCCCTCAGGATGACAGCGTTAAAAGCCGTCATTAACTGGAAAGATGTGCCAACACGATAGGATTTCCCGGTAAAACAGCCTCACTGCAAAGGCATAGAAAAGGTAGTTAGGCCATAATTTAGTATTAAACCAAAAAAAAGGGTTCAACCACAAAGTGGCGAACCCTTTCAAATTATAAACCTAAACCTAGTTCTTTTTAGCTGCAGCTTTATTTGCTTTATAGCGCATGTCGGCAGTTCCATCTTTTTTGGTCGGACCTGCAACTTTGGTTACCGCTTTTGTTTTGTTTTCTTTATAACGCATATCTGGCGTTCCATCTGCCTTTGTTTTTGTTGTCGTTTTCGCTGTTTTGGTTTCAACTTTGGTAGCTTTTTGTGCGGGAGCTGCTGTAGCTGGGGCACTTGCTTTCACTTCTTTTTTAACAGCTGTTTTAGTGGTTTTAGCCTTAGCTGGCGATGTTGCAGGTGTTTGAGCAAATGCTGATGTTAATCCAAATGCTGCAATGGCGATTAAACTTAATAACTTTTTCATACTCGTTTTTTTTTATTTTAAACCTGTTTAATTTGTTGATATAAAAGTGATTAATCGAAATGAAGTTTTTATGAAGATAATTAATTAATAACCAAGTTACAATAATCAATTGATAATGAAGTGGCCTGGCGACTATGTTGTCAGGCTGAGTGGAGTCGAAGCCTCGTGCATTTGCCCTTCGACTCCCTGCCCGTTCGGTCAGCGGGCACTCAATGTCATTTAGTTAAGGATAAAACCATAAAACATTGTCAGATCCGATAGCTATCGGATGACACCCTCTTCGCTTAACTAAATGACATTGGGCGGGCGCTCAGGGCGACAACTATTGAGGTATTTTTCAATAATTCAGGTAGTTCAAAATGAAGTTAACATTCATTTTACAGCGTATGGTAGCGGGCTTTTGAAGGATAGTGCCGGGTATCCACTTTGGAGATCGCTTAAGTACCCTAACTGCTTCTTCTCCCAAACTTTTACCCGGCATCGAAATAATTTCTATATCTTCTAATTCACCAATTTCGTTGACATCGAACGCTACATGCACTTTGCCTTCTGTGGTGGTTTTAAAGGCTTCTTCAGGGTAGCGAAGTGAACTTCCTATATAATCGTAGAACCGTTTCTCACCACCGGGAAACTGAGGAAAAGTTAAGATGGAGTCTCTGATGGTAGGCTTTCCATCTATTGTGAAATAAGCGCTATCTATAAGCCTGCTTTCTAAATCATAAACCTCTTTTAATGCCAGGTTTCCGTTATCGTAAAACATCTTCCTGTCACCATTTCTTTCTCCATTAAGATAAAGCCCCTGTTCCTTAACTGAGCCATTCTCCCAATAGAGATAATAAGGTCCGTTTTTTCTGTTAGTAAGGAAAATTTCGGAGCGGGTTGCCCGCCTTAAAGAATCATATGATATCCAGGCGCCGATTTTTTGGTTATTTAAATAATGGCCCGTTAAGTGTATTTTGCCATTCTTATATTCTAGATACTTTCCATTCAAAGTTTGCAAATCTCGGTCAGAAAATGTTTCGCTTTTTTGAAGAACTAAGTCCTTATCCGAGGTTGTTCTAACCCAGGCACCACCTTTTACAAAGACTTTATGAACGGATGTAGCTTTATCTGCCTTTTTGGTGGGCGAGCCATCGATACTATAGGTTACTAATGTATCACTTTGGCCTAATGCAGAAAGTGAAAATAAAAGAGCTGGAAAGAGCACGCGTAAAATCCCTGTTAATTTTTTCAAAGTTAAAATTTAGATAAACAAAAACCATGGGATGTGTCTTCTTTGGGAGGGATTGAACCAAAGTTAATAAAAATTATTTAGTATCATGTCATACATAAATTGTCGGATTAGATTTCACCTTGAGTTTTTAAAAAAGCAATATGATCGACTTTTCTATGTAAGGTGCGAAGCAATCTATTCTGGTTAAATAATATTGCTAATGAGATTGCTTCGATCGATGGGAAACCGATTTCGCCACAAGGTAGCCCCTTTGGGGCAAAGGCGGAAATAAATACGGCCTGAGCATTTCGCCTCGCTCAATACAGGCTTAGTCGAAGCGCAACTAACGGCGCTTCGACTCCGCTCAGGGTGACAACTGGTATGAGGTTCTAAATTTGACTTAACACTTAATGTGCTGCCAACCAGTTATCGCCTTCGCCAATTTCGACAACAATGGGGACGGTAAGCTTAATGGCATTGGCCATTTTATCTTCTATAATTGCTTTCATAACGTCCTTTTCTGTTTTGAGCACGTCGAAAACCAACTCATCATGTACTTGCATGGTCATGGTCGATTGCAGCTTTTGTGCTTTCATTTCTTTATGAATGTTAATCATTGCAATCTTGATCATGTCGGCAGCAGAACCCTGAATTGGTGCATTTATGGCGTTTCGTTCGGCGAAACCACGTACAGTTTGGTTGGCCGAATTAATGTCTCTTAGGTAGCGTCTTCTGCCCATTATTGTTTCTACAAAGCCGTTTTCGCGGGCAAAGTTCATGGTATCGCTCATGTACCGTTTTATGCCGGGATATTGGGCAAAATATTGTTCGATGATTTCTGCCGCTTCCTTGCGTGGGATGCCCAGATTCTGCGACAGGCCGAACGCCGACTGCCCGTAAATAATCCCAAAATTTACCGCTTTGGCATTTCTGCGTTGGGTGCTATCAACCTCTTCAATACTCACTCCGTACACTTTTGCTGCGGTTGCCGTGTGGATATCGATACCCTTGCTAAATGCATCGAGCATGTTTTCTTCTTTGCTGATCTCGGCGATAATGCGCAATTCAATTTGCGAATAATCGGCAGATAACAAAATGTGGTTTTCATCTCTGGCAATAAAGGCTTTACGCACTTCTCTTCCCCGTTCGGTACGAATTGGAATATTCTGCAAATTGGGATTGTTAGAGCTCAATCTGCCGGTTGCAGCCACCGCCTGATTGTACGAAGTATGTACACGTCCGGTTTTGGGGTTTACCATCAGCGGCAATGCATCAACATAAGTCGATTTCAGTTTCTGCATCTGGCGGAAATCGAGAATATCCTGCACAATATCGCTCTTGCTGGCTAATGCGGTTAATATGTCTTCGCCGGTTTGGTATTGCCCCGTTTTTGTTTTTTTGGCTTTTGGGTCGAGCTGGAGCTTATCAAACAAAACCTCACCCAACTGTTTCGGCGAAGCTAAATTAAACGTAACCCCGGCTTTATCGTAAACGCTTTGCTCTGATTTTTTAATCTCAACTTCCAGTTCGGCAGAATAAGCCCTCAGCGTATCCATATCTATGCGCACGCCTTCTTTTTCAATATCGGCCAACACGTACACCAAAGGGTTTTCTATTTCTTCGGCCAGTTTGGTGGCGTTGAGTTCTTTCAACTTAGGCTCAAAAATATTGGCCAGCTGCAAGGTCACATCTGCATCTTCGGCGGCATAATCTACCACTTGTTCTACCGGAACATCACGCATGGTTCCCTGGTTTTTGCCTTTTGCGCCAATAAGTTTGGTGATGGAAATGGGCGTATAGCCTAAATAATTTTCAGATAATACATCCATGCCGTGGCGGGTATCAGGATCGATGAGGTAATGGGCCAGCATCGTATCAAATAGTTTGCCTTTTACTTCAACACCGTACCATTTCAGCACCAGAATATCGTATTTGGTGTTTTGGCCAATCTTTATAATCTGTTCGTTTTCAAGTATCACTCTAAACTCATCAACAACGGCCTGTGCCTCGGCCCTAACTGCCGAAACGGGGATATAATAACCCGTTCCCGGTTTTATCGAAAATGACAGTCCTACCAATTCAGCCGTGTTGGCATCGGTTCCCGTTGTTTCGGTGTCGAAAGATACCGTTGGTTCGGCCAACAGCAATTTAATTAAATCGGCACGTTTTTCTGCAGTATCTACAAGTTGGTAATCGTGTTCGGTATTTTCTATGTTTTTTGCTGGAAGTGGTTCAGCAACCTCTTCTTCGAGGGTATCGGTATATTGAATGGCCTCGCCAGATTGGTTTCCGAACAGGTCGGTTTGTGTTCCTTCCTGAAAGCGGGCCGTGGTAACCGAAAACTCATCGCCAAACACCCTGCGACCCAGTGTTCTGAACTCGAGCTCAGTAAATAGAGGCTCTAACAAATCGCGACTCGGATCGCAAAGTTCTAAAGTCGCTTCGTCTAATTCAACCGGCACATCGAGCAGTATGGTGGCCAGCTTTTTGGAGACTAAGCCCTGCTCGGCGAAATTTTCTACGTTTTCGCGTTGTTTTCCCTTAAGCTCGTGCGAGTTTGCGATAATATTTTCCATCGAACCGTACTGCTTAATCAGGGCTTTGGCTGTTTTTTCGCCAATTCCCGGAATTCCAGGAATGTTATCAACAGCATCGCCCCAAAGGCCCAAAATGTCAATCACCTGGTGTACATGTTCAATTTCCCACTTCGCCAACACTTCTTTTACACCTAAAATTTCCATGCCATTACCCATACGGGCAGGTTTGTAAATAAAAATATTTTCAGAAACCAGTTGGGCAAAATCCTTATCGGGTGTCATACAAAACACCTGAAAGCCCCTTGCTTCAGCTTTTTTTGCAAGTGTACCAATAATATCGTCGGCTTCGTAACCATCGGAGGTGATGACGGGGATATTGAAACCTGTTATCAGTTTAATTACATAGGGCATTGCCGCGGCCAAATCTTCGGGCATGGCCTGGCGGTGCGCTTTATAGGCCTCAAAAGTGGTATGCCTTTCTGTTGGTGCCTCGGTATCGAAAACTACGGCAATATGTGTTGGGTTTTCTTTCTTAATTACATCCAACAAAGTATTGGTAAATCCCATTACTGCCGATGTATTGATTCCTGTCGAAGTTAAACGAGGGTTTTTGCTCAATGCAAAGTGCGCCCTGTACATCAGCGCCATTCCATCTAAAAGAAAGAGTTTTTTATTATTCATGTGATTACACAGATTTAATGATTACACCGATAATTAGATTACCAGATGATAAAAGTAACCAAAGTTAGCCATATCGTTAAAATGCTTTTTCAACAAAAAAACATTTTATTTATTGAATTCTTGTATTTTCAACATCATCTAATCAAAACGTTATATGAAAACAATTTCTACAATTATTTTATGCTTGGTGCTGGGTTTTGCAAAGGCTCAGCTTCCTTCGGACACCTTAGTGCACCTGATTAGCTTCGAAAATCTGCAGGGCTATAAAGATGGTTATGGAGAATCGACAAATCAACCGTTAAGTAGTGGTGCGTTTATAAATATAGCCGATCGAAATGCGAGGCAAAATAGAATGGCGAAGCTGAGGAACTCTTTTCGATGGCCCGACGGTACGGTGATCGATTTTTCGAAACGGGGGAGTAAAATGGGCAAAACAGGAATGGTAGATCTTTATACGCTCGAAAACCCGGCAACAAAAGAAGTGATTACTTTGGTTGTAGATCCATACAAGTCAGATTCTGTTTACTATGTACCAAAGGGCTTAATTGCGGTAAACAAGGAAATAGTGGCAAAGGAAATTGCCCCATTTCTTAAAAAAATTGAAGTGATTAATTCGTCGGGCGATGCTTATACCGAACAGAAAGATAATATCGCTGCTGTTACGGGCTATCTTGCTGCGAACGTTGGCGTCGCGGGGTTTTTAGATCGCGAAAATTTGACGAAATTGATGACTGACACGCAGGCCGATGCAAAGCTTAAAAATTATTTATTCGGCGTTTATATCATCAATAAGTTTTATGCTTTGGGAAAAGGCATCGCCCAACCGAAGGCTTATGCCCTTAAAAAGATGAAGGAAAGTTTTGTTGCTTTCGAAAAAGCTCACCCCGATGTAGAGGCTGGAAACATCAAAATTAACCTGAACTGATAAGATTTAAGATTTAGTTCCGTTATTTGTGCAAATGCGATTTACTATGAGGTTTCTATTCTTTCTTTTTTTATTCTTTGGCACGGTAGGCGATTTGTTTGCACAAGATTTCGTTATTAAAAACAATGATGATGTAATTCGTGGAACGATTAAGGGCACTGATTATTTCTCGGTTTTTATTAGTGAAAATGACGAAAAGGATGTGATTTTACCTGCAAAGGATGTAAAGAATTTCTTTTGGAATGGCAATAGCTTCGTAAGTAAGGGTTTTGCGAATGGTAAAAATTTCGAGTACCGCTTTGTTAAGGTGATTGAAATGGGTGCCGTTAATCTTTATTCGTTCGGTGGCGGGACGCTGGTTCCTCCGGTTAAAGAAAAAAAGGTAAGGTTTCGCCCTTCTGTTGGTATTGGCACCGGAACGGGCGGCTTCGGCGGCATGGGAATGGGCGGTGGAATAAGCATTGGCAGCGGAAGAAGTGCTGAACCTGAACGGCCCGTTGGCGCACCTGCAATTCGCTATTTTATTGAAAAGCCGGGCGCTGGTCCGCTACAAGAGGTTCCGATGAAAGCAATAACCGACGAAGATAAAAAGGCCGTTGTTAAGTCGATTTTAACCCAAAAATTGGGCGATAAGCCTATCGTAAAAGCAAAAATTGAAGGCAGTAGCGAGTTTAATAGCAAAGATGTAGTTGAGTGGGTTAAGGAATACAATGGAGCAGGGTTTTAAGATTAATAAGTCCGAAAGTCAGAGGTCCGAAAGTCGGGAGATAAGGCGCCTTAAAATACATTCCTTAAATCTACACTGCCTTAGCTGTGGGAAAAGTATAGATTAGAATTAAAAATGCCTTACAAGAAATTATGTTGTTTTACGGGAAACAGAAGTACGGTGGTTTAGTTTGGCATAAATAGCTAAACTGATGAATTTTCCGTTTTTTATTTCGCAGCTCTTCATCGTTCCTTCGTATTCAAATAATAGCTTTGCTAGCGCTTTTTTGGAGTTATTGTTCTCAGACTCCACAAAGGCCTCTATCCTGTTAATCCCTAAATCATCGAACGCATAATTACAAATCACTTCAGCTGCCTCGTGAATTAGCCCCTTGCCCCAAAACTTTGGCAGCAACCAAAATCCAATTTCGATTTTTTTATGTTGATTACTTAAGTTGTTAAATCCAATTGCTCCAATAAAATGGCCATCATTTTTATCACAAATTGCCCACCAAATTCCGGTTTTATTTTCTTCAAGCGCTTTAAACCATTGTAATTGTTTTAAGGTTTCAGGTAAGCTATCGTAATGTATTCCATAATATTTAATCACTTCGGGATTTGAAAGACCCCGATAAATATCTTCCAGATCATTTTCTTCTATTTTCCTTAGCATCAATCTATTTGTTGCAAAAATGGGAAAACTGCCCATTACCTGGCACAGCAGGTTAGCAAATGATCGTTTACCATTCCGGTGGCCTGCATATGTGCATAGCAAATGGTGGTGCCAAAAAACTTGAATCCTCGTTTTTTCATATCCTTGCTTATTTTATCTGATAATTCCGTTCGGGGAGGCACATCGCTCATTTTTTCTATCTTGTTTTCGATAGGTTTGCCGTCTGGAATGAATCCCCAGATGTATTTGGAGAAACTCCCGAACTCCTTTTGAATTTCGATAAACAATTTGGCGTTTGTAATGGCACCATTAACTTTTAGCTTGTTCCGAATGATACCTGCGTCGTTCATCAGGCGTTCGACATCTTTTTCATCAAAAGCGGCTACTTTTTTTACATCAAAATCGGCAAAGGCTTTTCTGTAGCTATCTCGCCGCCGAAGGATGGTAATCCAACTCAAACCGGCTTGTGCGCCTTCGAGAATCAGAAATTCAAATAAGGTTTTATCATCGTAAACAGGCTTACCCCATTCTTCATCGTGATATTTGATATACAGCGGATCGGAAGT
The DNA here is from genome assembly GCF_015679185.1 of Pedobacter endophyticus. Taxonomy (NCBI): domain Bacteria; kingdom Pseudomonadati; phylum Bacteroidota; class Sphingobacteriia; order Sphingobacteriales; family Sphingobacteriaceae; genus Pedobacter; species Pedobacter endophyticus. The sequence goes on along the minus strand of NZ_CP064939.1, from coordinate 2,801,053 downwards.
AGCCCAGGTGCAACGGGTTTTGGAGTCTTGAGTAATGAGTTCAGAGTTTGGAGTACTGAGTTGAGAGTTTAGAGTTTTAGGTTCGGAGTTTTGAGTTGTCATGCAAGCGTATTAAGAAAGTTTGGTTATAAATTTTTCAGGGTTTTTCATCATATAAACAAGCAACTTCGCCACTTCTTCTGCCTGGTTGTTAAGAATATTAAATTCATCTGTGGTGATATATTTACATGCCAGTGCAAATTCAAGCCATGTTTGAGTTTCGCCATTTTCAGTGTCTGAATCGGAAAGTTTACTTACAAAATGATTTGGGTATTTTCGCTTTCGATAAGCTTCGGCTAAGTTGGCGCATACACTTCGAGAACATCTTCTGATTTGGTCAACTAAACTATATTGTTCATTTTTAGGAAAGCCGCTTGTTATGGTAAAGATCTCCATCAATAATGAAAAACCTTTTTTATATACAATCAGGTCTCTAAATTTTCCCATGCTCCTGTTTCAACCTAATATAACATTTTTCAGGGAAAATTCAAAGCCAAGGTGTAGTTTAAGCTATTCCTTTGGCCGTATGTTCAGTTTTAGCACATAGGCTAGTGACTGCAGACTTATGACTTAAGACTTCGGACTCGCCAAAAGCTCATCCCAATACTCAACGGCTCTTCGGTAATGTGGAATAACGATGCTGCCCCCAACTAGATTGGCAATCATAAAAATTTCATTCATTTCGTCGGTGTTTACGCCGGCTTCGTGGCATTTACCCAGGTGGTATTTAATGCAGTCATCGCAACGCAAAACCATCGATGCAACCAGCCCGAGCATTTCCTTTGTTTTAACATCAAGAGCACCTTCCGCGTAAGAAGTAGTGTCTAATGCGAAAAAACGTTTTATATTTGTGTTAGCGGTCTCCATAATTCTATCGTTCATTTTCTCACGATAGTTATTGAATTCTTCTACCAGATTTCCCATTCTTATTTAATTAAATCAATTTTTTTACTTAGTTGTTTAAAACTTAAAGACACAATATGAAAATTATTACCCCAAAAATTCACGCCATTATCGACTTTCTTCTGGTCATGCTAATCCTGATATCGCCCCGCATATTTACATTGAGCGAAACCGCATCAACGTTATGCTATGTTTTGGGCATAGCGCATTTTTTGCTTACCATTTTTACCGATTTCAGTGGCGGTATTTTTAAGGTGCTCCATTTAAAATTTCACGGCCTGGTTGAGTTCCTGATCAGCATCATTCTCATTGTTCTTGCCTTTACCTACTTTAAGGGAGAGCTAATCGACGAAATGTATTTTGCCTGTTTAGGATTATTGATCCTGATCGTTTTTACACTGACAGATTACAAAAAAGCGCTTCCGATTATTTAAACAATCTCTTCGAGCGGATTCCAGAATACCTTTTTGAAATCGACTATTTTGTCGTTCTTAACCTGTACGCCTTCTTTTAAAAGCAGTTCTTCCATTAACTCTGGAGGGTTAAAATGGAACTTTCCGGTAAGCAATCCGCTGCTGTTTACAACCCGATGCGCAGGCACTTGAGGATGAGCAGTGCCGGCATAGCTCATGGCATGCCCAACCATTCTCGACGATTTTGCGGCGCCCAGGCTTTTGGCGATGGCGCCATAAGAAGTTACCCGGCCGGCAGGAATGAGCCGGGCAATTTCGTAAACCTGTTCGTAAAAAGTCGCATCCATTATTTATTCAAATGAAAATTGGATGTAATTGATGTTTTTATCGTGCAGCAAGTATTTTTTCTCGTAATAGGTTTTGATAGAAAGCACTTCATCAACCAAATCCGACGTGTATAAATGATCGGTATTTTTGTGTACCACTAAACCCAGCTCGGCAATTTTTTCGCAGGTATAAGCATACAGCTGGTCGTTATCAGTTTTAAGATTTACCTTTCCGTCCGGTTTTAACACCGTTTTATAACGGTTTAAAAATGCTGGGAAGGTAAGTCGTTTTTTCTCGCGACTTATTTGCGGTTGCGGATCAGGAAATGTAATCCAAATTTCATCAATTTCGCCGCTACCAAAGTAATCGAGCAAATTCTCAATCTGGATTCTTAAGAAAGCAACATTTGCAATGCCTTCCTCAATGGCCGTTTTTGCGCCCCTCCAAATCCTGTTGCCTTTATAGTCTACGCCTATAAAGTTTTTATCAGGAAATAAGGTGGCCAGATTTACCGTGTATTCGCCTTTTCCGCAGGCTAGTTCCAGCACCACCGGATTATCGTTTTTAAAATGTGTTTTGCCCCAGTTTCCTTTTAGCGCTTGTCCTTCTTCTAATTGATATACATTTGCAAAGGTTTCTATCTCTGCAAATCGCCTAAGTTTATCTTTACCCAAAAGTTTTTTCTTGCAAATTTACAATTAAATAAAATATTGTTGTTTCTTTTTACAGTATAAGTCAAACAGTTTTACTTAATCAATCGTATTTTTGCTGCACATCAAAAATAATCACATTGGAAAAAAACGCTAAAGTTTATGTTGCTGGTCATCGTGGCATGGTTGGTTCAGCAATCTATCGTAAATTGCAAAAAGAGGGGTTTGAGCATATCCTTGTTAAAACATCGTCGGAATTAGATTTAAGAAACCAGGAAGCTGTGGCTCAGTTTTTTGAAGAAGAAAAGCCCGATTATGTGTTCCTGGCTGCCGCCAAGGTAGGCGGAATTGTTGCCAATAATACTTATCGTGCCGATTTCCTTTACGAGAATCTGGCAATTCAGAATAACGTTATCCACAGCGCTTACGTTAACGGAGTAAAGAAACTCATGTTCCTCGGCTCCAGCTGTATTTATCCTAAAATGGCGCCACAGCCTTTAAAAGAAGATTATTTGTTAACCGGAACGTTAGAGCATACCAATGAGCCTTATGCCATTGCCAAAATTGCTGGCATAAAAATGTGCGATGCTTATCGCGATCAGTATGGTTGCAACTTCATTTCCGTTATGCCAACAAATCTTTACGGTTACAATGATAATTACCATCCGCAAAATTCACATGTGTTGCCGGCTTTAATTCGCAAGGTACACGAGGCAAAGGTTAACAATGAGAAACAGGTTACCGTTTGGGGATCCGGCTCTCCACTGCGTGAGTTTTTGTTTGCCGATGATTTGGCTGATGCCTGCTACTTTTTGATGGAGAATTATAACGAGCCTAATTTGATAAACATAGGCACAGGCCACGATTTAACAATAAAAGATCTGGCGCTGTTGATTAAGGACGTGCTGGGCTTCGATGGCGAATTGGTTTTCGACGCCTCAAAACCCGACGGAACTCCTCGCAAGCTGATGGATGTAAGCAAACTGCATGCACTTGGCTGGAAACACCAAATCGAATTACCCGAAGGCATCGCTTTGGCGTATCAGGATTTTGAAAGCAGGTATTAGCAGACCAACTTGCGTGTATTTGTTAACATGTCAGGCAGAGTGGAGTCGAAGTGATTTGAAAATTGATTGAATTACAGATTTGCCCTTCGACTCCGCTCAGGGTGACATTGGACCGCTCAGGGTGACAGTTGATATGATGGTTCATTTATATCCACGATTTTTTCTTCTAGTTGTCAGGCTGAGCGGAGTCGAAGCCCTTTTCAATGCTCTTTCTGCGAGTTATGATTGACGTGATTTGGTAATCGATTGAATTACAGATTTGCCCTTCGACTCCGCTCAGGGTGACAGTGGACCGCTCAGGGTGACAATTGATATGATGGTTCATTATATCCACAATATTTTTTCTTCTTGTTATCAGGCAGAGCGGAGTCGAAGCCCGTTTCAACGTTCCTTCAGCAAGTTATGATTAACGTGTTTTGGTAATCGATTGAATTGTAGATTTGCCCTTCGACTCCGCTCAGGGTGGCAGTTGATATGATGGTTCATTACATCCACGATATTTTTTCTTCTTGTTAACAGGCTGAGCGGAGTCGAAGCCCGTTTCAACGTTCCTTCAGCAAGTTATGATTAACGTGATTTGGTAATTGATTGAACTGTAGACTTGCCCTTCGACTCCGCTCAGGGTGACAGTGGACCGCTCAGGGTGACAATTGATATGATGGTTCATTTATATCCTTGATATTTTTTTCCCTAGTTGTCAGGCTGAGCGGAGTCGAAGCCCGTTTCAACGTTCCTTCAGCGAGTTTTGATTGACGTGTTTTGGCAATCGATTGAATTATGGATTTGCCCTTCTTCTCCGCTCAGGGTGACAGTGGACCGCTCAGGGTGACAATTGATATGATGGTTCATTTATATCCTTGATATTTTTTTTCCTAGTTGTCAGGCTGAGCGGAGTCGAAGCCCGTTCAACGCTCTTTCTGCGAGTTATGATTGACGTGTTTTGGTAATCGATTGAATTATGGATTTTCCCTTCGACTCCGCTCAGGGTGACATTGGACCGCTCAGGGTGACAATTGATGTGATGCGTCATTACACCCACGATATTTTTTTTCTGGTTGTCAGGCAGAGCGGAGTCGAAGCCCGTTTCAACGCTCCTTCAGCGAGTTATGATTGACGTGTTTTGATAATTGATTGAATTACAGATTTGCCCTTCGACTCCGCTCAGGGTGACATTGGACCGCTCAGGGTGACAATTGATGTGATGCGTCATTACACCCACGATATTTTTTTCCTGGTTGTCAGGCAGAGCGGAGTCGAAGTCCGTTTCAACGTTCCTTCAGCGAGTTATGATTGACGTGATTTTGTAATCTATTGAATTATGGATTTGCCCTTCGACTCCGCTCAGGGTGACAGTGGACCGCTCAGGGTGACAGTTGATATGATAGTTCATTTATATCCACGTATTTTTTTCCTAGTTGTCAGGCTGAGCGGAGTCGAAGCCCCTCCGAGCAAAAATCTTCGCTCTATATTTCTTAATATAGTTATAATCGATATATTTGAAAATATAAATAAATTATACCTATATGACGTTGGTTCAGCTGGAATATATTGTTGCCGTAGATACTTATAGAAGTTTTGTTACCGCCGCCGACAAGTGCTTTGTTACCCAACCAACATTGAGCATGCAAGTGCAAAAACTGGAGGAATTGCTGAGCGTAAAAATCTTCGACAGAAGCAAGCAGCCCGTTACACCTACAGAAATTGGCAGTCAGATTATTGCTCAGGCCCGGATTATATTGCAAGAAAGCGCAAAGGTAAAAGAGCTGATAAACAGCCAGCAACAAGATATTTTGGGCGAATTGCGCATTGGTGTAATCCCAACCGTAGCGCCGTATTTGTTGCCCCAGGTAATTTCTGCAATGCTCGAAAAATATCCGGACTTAAAGCTGTTAATTTGGGAATATACCACTGAAGATATTGTTCAGCATTTAAAAACCGGCGTGCTCGATTGCGGAATACTGGCCACGCCGCTAACAGATTCGAACATTGCTGAAACACCGCTTTACTACGAAAATTTTGTGAGCTACATTAGCAAAAACAGTAAGCTCTACAAAAAGAAATCGGTTGATGCCGAAGACCTCAACGGCGAAAATATTTGGTTGCTTAATGAGGGGCACTGCATGCGAAACCAGGTGTTGAACATTTGCCGATCGACGAAGAACAATCGTTTACAGGGGCTGGAATACAATACGGGAAGTGTAGAAACCCTGGTTCGGATGGTCGATTTAAATGGTGGAGCAACACTTTTGCCCGAGCTGGCCATTGCCGAATTAAGCGCAAAGCAGGCAGGGAAAATCCGCTATTTCAAATCGCCCGAACCTGTTCGCGAAATTAGTTTGGTTACGCATAAAAATTTCATCAAAATGAGAATGTTGAACGCCTTAAGAGATGAAATTCTTTCGATTATACCAAAAACAATGAAACAAAAGAAGAAAAAGGATATTGTAGGCATATGAACATTTTAATGGTTTGTTTGGGTAATATTTGTCGCTCTCCACTCGCCGAAGGCATCATGCGACACCTGGTGAATGAAAGAAACCTTAACTGGAAGATTGCTTCCGCAGGAACCGGAAACTGGCATATTGGCAAAGCGCCCGATGCCCGAAGTGTTATTGCTGCCAGTGCTTTGGGTTACGACATTAGCCGCCAAAGGGCGCAACAGTTCGTATCGGCAATGTTTGCCGATTACGATCTGATTCTGGTAATGGATAAGAACAATTTGAAAGATGTTCAAGCCCTCGCAACAACAGATAACGACCGCAAAAAAGTGCGACTTTTTTTAGATAACGATGAAGTTACAGATCCGTATTGGGATAGTGGGCTGTTTGCGCCAGTATGTAAACAGGTTGAACAAAGATGTTTCGAAATTATCGAGCAACTTTCTTAGTTTTATGTATCCATTTAAACAATCGCAATTGACTACATTTGCCTACTAACCAAAACCGATATGAAAAAGCGCCATTTTCTTTGCTTATTGTCTTTCTTGATCTTCTCGCTACAGAGCCATGCCTGGATAAAGAACAACCCAAAAATTCTTGTTTTCTCGAAAACCAAAGGGTTTAGGCATGCATCTATCGGCGCAGGCAAAGCCGCAATTATGAAGCTCGGATTGTCAAATCATTTTGATGTAGATACGACAGAAAACGCAACAGCATTTACCGAAGAAAACCTGAAAAAATATACGGTGGTGGTTTTTTTGAGCACAACAGGCGATGTGTTAGACAACGCCCAACAAGTTGCTTTTGAAAGATATATTCAGGCCGGCGGCGCCTATGTTGGCATACATGCAGCGACTGATACGGAATACGATTGGCCCTGGTATGGAAAATTGGCCGGTGCTTATTTTACGAGTCACCCGGCTGTGCAAGAGGCCAGGTTTATTGTTAAAGATAAAAAGCATCCATCAACCAAATTCTTAACTGATTCTATCTGGATGCACAAAGACGAATTATACAATTTCAAGAATATCAATCCCGATATCCACGTTTTAATCTCCATCGATGAAACCTCGTACAAAGGCGGCACCAACGGAAACTTTCATCCGTTCAGCTGGTACCATAGCTTCGATGGCGGAAGGGCTTTTTATACCTCAATGGGGCATACCGACCAAACCTGGAGCGATGAAAAGTTTTTGAAACACCTGCTGGGAGGGATAGAATATGCCATTGGCAAGCAAAAGAAACTGGATTACTCCAAAGCGCACTCCACATTGTAACTTAACATGAGGCCGTTTGTTAACGCATCTGATTATGAAGTGTTTTCTTACAGGCTTTGCCAAAAACAATTTTCTCTCGCTCAATATTAATTGGTTTGTCTGTCAACCGCCGAATGGTAGCCCCGCTATTGTTCAGCCGCTGCTTTACTGCTTGGGTGTAGGTGGCGAGATGGCCTTTGCATTGATTAAATAAATATAGTTTAACATACAGAAACAAGCAATTGCGCCAAAGGTATGCCATAAAAAATGAGTTCCAACGCTAAGCAGCTCGAACTTGTCGGCAATGCGAAAAGTTAAGGCAAAAACGAATGCCAACAGTGCTAGTCCAACCCATTTACCGTTTTGCCATTGCGTTTTAATTAAATAACCCAATACAGGGAAAAGCACAATAGCAGCCATTAACGCGTAGTTGATGTTAATGAAGATCTGAATGTCGCCGCCTGAGAAAAATTTTCTGATAAACAATTGAAAAACCGCGTAGACCGCGATAACCATGGCCGCGAAATACCACCGTGTAATTTTTGCCAAAAAGTAAACTCCAGCCGAAATACATAGCACCATGATGGGCATCCAATCCATCATAATAAAAATGGGCCAGCGCCTGAAACCATGATAGGTTGTGCCGCCAATTCCTCCGATGTAAAGCACAACCAAGGATGCGCTCAAAAAGTGGTGGCATTTAAAATTTCCCCAAAGTTTAACCGTCCAGTAAACGGCAATAAGCAAAAAGAAGCAACTGGTTATGGTGTTTAACGGCTCCGGAAATAAATAATTGAGGTTGGTTTCGGCGTAAACAGTGCCGCCATCAGGGGGAGTTTGCAACAAAGCGTTCATCAAGCTAAAACATCCAATGCGCTTTAATGTTTGTAGCATTCACCGCAAGTAAAGGTTTTTTTGGTCGCATCAATAGCGTTTCCAATTTTGATATGCCCGCCAGTTTGTTTTGATGAAAACGATAGCGAATAAGGTTTTAAATAAAATGACAAACCTTTTGTATCATAGTCTGTTTAAATAATACATCAAAATCTATAAAAAATATGAAATCTACAACAGCAACTACAGAGGTTTTAAATGACCTAGTTCAAATTAATAACGACCGTATTGAAGGTTATGAAAAAGCACGTAAAGAATTAACAGATAGCGACGCTGATTTAAAATCGTTGTTTTTAAATATGATCGAAGAGAGTCAGAAATATAAAATGGCCTTAGCTACTGAAATAGCAGCTTTGGGCGAGGATATTGATACAGGAACTACAAACTCTGGTAAAATTTACCGTGCATGGATGGATGTTAAGGCATTGTTTACAGGCCACGATCGCCAAACGGTATTAAATAATTGCGAATTCGGTGAAGACGCAGCACAGAATGCTTATAAAATGGCTTTAGAAGATGAAGATTTACCTTCGCACTTGAGAACATTGATTTCTGAGCAAAAAGCATTATTGAGAACGTCGCACGACGAAATTAAGAGATTACGCGATTCTCAAGCGTAAGTTTAGCTTTAGTCATAAATGAGAAACCCTTTTGATGTGAAGATCAAGAGGGTTTTTTGTTGCTATGTGACTTCAACTATTATGCAGTCAATGTTTTTCACTTCGATTTCGGTAATGTAGGAGAACGCCCAGGTGCTATCTATAAACGGCACCAGTATAGGGTTTTCGTCTAAGAGGTAAATAAAGCAATTCGTATCTACAACATACTTAATTCCACTCACCTCTTATTTCTTCTTGGTATTCGACACCATCGCCGAAAGTGTTTTTCAGCTTGCCGTAAAAATCTGCCAACTTAGTTTTTTTAGCTTGGCAGTCTTCGAGTTTTTTCAGGGCCTCTTTTACTTTTCTCTGGTCGATTTTCTTATCAATCACGATTACCATAACTATAGATTTACATTACAACATAAATATACAAGAATTTTTAAGATTTTTTCAACGTAAAAATCGTGATCTCAGGCAAAATGCCGACTCTGCCCGGATAGCCCAAAAAGCCATAGCCTACATTAACATAAAGCTGTTGGTGCTGTTCGTGATACAACCCCGCCCATTCTTTATAAATGTATTGGATCGGGCTCCACTGGTATTCTTTCAAACGAACGCCAAATTGCATTCCGTGTGTATGTCCGCTAAACATGGCATCGATTTGGGGGTACTTTTGTAGAACCTCTCCTCGCCAGTGCGAAGGGTCGTGGCTCAATAAAAGCTTTACTGGCAAATCGTCGGTATTTTGAACCGCCAGTTCCATTTTTCCATACTTCGGAAAGCGGCCCATTCCCCAATTTTCGATTCCTAATATTCCTATTTCCTCACCATCAACCTTTAAACGGCGATTTTCGTTCATCAACAAGTCGTAGCCCATCACCTTATGAACGTCGATCATATCTTTAAGATTTTTCACTTTTGCCGGCGATGATTCCTTCCCGAAATAATAATCGCCGTAATCGTGATTGCCGAGTGAAGAATAAACGCCAAGGGGAGCCTTAACTTTCGAAAATATATCCTGATAATCTCGTACTTCATTAGTGAGGTTATTCACCAAATCGCCTGTGAAAAAAACGAAATCTGGCTTCTCTTTCATTAACATTTCTACACCCCCCTTAACGGCTGTTTTGTTATAGAAACTGCCTGAATGGATATCTGAAACTTGACCCAAAGTAATCCCGTCAAACGCTTTTGGAAGATTTGGAAGTATTAAGTTTACACGCCTCACCTGATAATCGTAGGCACCGGAAATAATGCCCCAGCTAAGCGATGTTAGCGGAACGGCTGCGGCAACCAGGCCCGCCTTTACCAAAAACTCAGAACGCGAAATCGGTTCGGCCTCGGTAATGGGTTGATCTTTAGTAACTCGCTTTCTCCTGAAAATTTTGATCGATAATCGGCGTAAATCGTCTAAAATCAAGAACGGCAACATCGCTATTTTGCAGGCAACGGTTAAAAAGAATGCCACTAAAATAATGGCTCTTAAAGTGAGGAAGAGGTTCAGGTAAATGCCGGCAAATACACCCACAATCAGGAGTATGCTGTAGCTCCAATAAAGGATGGCGAAGACTTTTTTGGTTCGCGGCTTCCACTTAAATACGGCAATAATGGCCCGGTAAAAATAAATATCGAAAGCCGTAATGAGGATACAGGCGGCAATAATAAACGGTAATCTTCCCATGAAAAAGTTTTATAAAATAAAAAAGCTTTGATCTTCTTTCCTGTTAAAAAGAATTAATCAAAGCTATAAAAAATGCACAATTAAAATTTATCTAAAGTCGTCTTCGTCTTCCTCATCAAACTCGGCGTTGAACAAACTACCGAACATGTCAGAAAAGCCAAACCCACCGTTAAGGTAGTTTTTGCTGAGCTGAGAATATTCTGCTAACCCGTGTAATACGAACTCCATCAGCAGCAGCGTTTGGTTTTCGCTCAACTTCGCGTGAAATTTTTTCACCGTATCGTACAAGCTTGGCACAAGCATTAATGCCCTTTTGTATTGCGCATTGGTTAACGTATCGGTTACATCTACGTTGTGTCCTTCGGTAAACCATTCTGTAATTTCCGAATAAGGGTTTGCGTTTTTGGATTTCTTGGCCTTTTCCGGGTCAGGAAAATAACGGGCAAACAGCGTTTTTACAGCCTTGCCAATTAACGTGGTGGCTACATGTGCAGGTCCTTCCAATTCGCCCTCGTAAACGAGTTCAATTTTTCCTGTTATTGCAGGAATGATTCCCGCAAGGTCTGATAAGCGGACGAATGTATTTTTTTCGCCGGATATGAGCATTCTGCGCTCAGCTGTGCTGATTAAATTTTCGTAGGCAGATATGGTCAACCTTGCCGAAACGCCTGATTTTTGATCGATGTATTCACTTTTTCGAGCTTCGAATGCAATTTGCTCTACTAAATCCTTAACCAAACCGTCGGCCTCAATGTTGGCACGCTGTTCGGCGGTAAGCTTGGCCTCCTGAAAAGTGATTTTGCGAGAAATCTCGATGCTCTTCGGATAGTGTGTTAAAATTTGGCTTTCAATCCTGTCTTTCAATGGCGTTACAATGCTTCCCCGATTGGTATAATCTTCAGGGTTTGCAGTAAACACAAATTGAATATCGAGTGGCAAACGCAACTTAAATCCGCGGATTTGAATATCTTTCTCTTGTAGCATGTTAAATAGCGCTACTTGTATGCGGGCCTGCAAATCGGGCAACTCATTGATAACGAAAATACTGCGGTGTGCCCTCGGAATCAGTCCAAAGTGGATCACGCGTTCATCATTATAAGTAAGTTTTAAGGTAGCCGCCTTAATCGGATCTACGTCGCCAATTAAATCAGCAACCGTAACATCGGGTGTCGCCAGTTTTTCGGTGTAGCGTTCGCTGCGGTGAAGCCATGCAATTTCGGTATCGTCGCCCTTTGTAGCAATTTCGTTCTTTGCATACCATGAAATTGGGTTCAGCGGATCATCGAAGATTTCGCTTCCGGCAACGTAAGGAACGTACTCATCCAACAAGTTCACCATTAAACGGGCAATTCGTGTTTTTGCCTGACCGCGTAAACCCAAAAGTAAAATGTTGTGGCGAGACAGAATGGCGGTTTGCAGCTCAGGAATTACAGTTTCATCATAACCGATAATTCCCTCAAATTCTGTCTTTTTACTGCTGAGCACATTAATCAGGTTTTCCCGAAGCTCTTCTTTAACACTTCTTGATTTATAATTTGTTGCCTTTAACTGGCCTAACGTTGTGTTTTGCATTCTTCAAGTGGGGGTTAAGGTGTGTAGCTTATTCGATTATGTCGGACGAAGATTCAATTGCCCGTTTACCGAAAAGCCTCCTTGTTTTAGTTTTTTATTTGGCTGTGGTTGCGACTGTAGGCTTTTACTTTCACCCGCACGTTCAACCTATGTATTTTTCAATTTTTTCATAAACTCGCCAATAGCTGGCTGCACTTCCTTAAAAAGATCATTACTTCTGTTTTTGAGCATCACTTCGGTAAACATTTTTAAGCCAATTGCAAATTCCGCTGCCTCGTTTTCGTTATCGAAGATGGCCTTACTTTTTACAGCTTTTATAATGTTAAACAGGTTATCGTGATTATCGAATTCAAGCATTATCGGATCGTTTTTTGCGTCGCTATCTTTCGCTAACGAAATCTCCTCTAAGGTTAGTTTATATTTATTCGTGCGTTTCTCCATATTATTTCAGTCTACTCCGTGAGTTGCTCACGGTGTACTTTCTCTCGTGTAAGCGTTGTCATGGTTCAATTCACCCATTTTAAACCTGCGATTATTTAACCGTTTTCCTTCTGTTTTTAATGTAATCTTCAAAGATGTATTCGCCTAAACCATTCAGCGAACTGTAAAACGCCCGTCCGCCATTAATTTCGGTAAACTGACGTACAAATTGCTGCAAATAGGGGTCTTTGGCGATCATGAAAGTAGTGATTGGAATTTTTAGTCGCTTGCATTGCGCCGCCATATTCAGCGTTTTGTTAATCACTTTTCGATCGAGGCCCATGCTGTTTTTATAGTACTTGCCGTTTTCTTTTAAACAGGTAGGTTTTCCATCGGTGATCATAAAAATCTGCTTATTGTGCGTTTTTCTTCGGCGAAGCAGATCGGTCGCTAATTCAAGGCCGGCAAAAGTATTGGTGTGGTAGGGGCCAACCTGCAAATAAGGCAAATCCTTAACGGTAATTGGCCAGGCATCGTTTCCAAAAACAACAATATCAAGCGTGTCTTTTGGGTATTTTGTCTTGATTAATTCGGCCAGCGCCATCGCCACTTTCTTTGCTGGCGTAATGCGGTCTTCACCATATAAAATCATCGAATGCGAAATATCGATCATCAGCACTGTAGACGTTAACGTTTTAAAGTCCTTTTCTTCAACTTCCAAATCCCTGTCCGTCAGCGTGAAATCGCCAATACCGTGGTTTATCTGTGCATTTTGGATAGAGGCCGTCATGTCGATCTGGTCTAAACTATCGCCGAAATTATATTCACGCCTGTCGGCATTCTTTTCTTCGCCGATGCCGGATTGATTACTGTTGTGGTTGCCCCGACCAGACTTTTTAAGTTTACCAAAAATCTCATCCAAAGCCGATTTACGAATGGTTTGCTCTGCTTTAGCGGTAATTTTAATTTCGCCCGACTGGTTATCTTCAGTTAAATAACCGCGTTCTTTCAAGTCGTCGATGAAATTGCCAATGCCATAATCGTTATTGGTAAGCTGATATTGTTTATCGAGCTCGTTGAGCCAGCTCAAAGCTTCTGATGCATCGCCTGCAGTGTAATTTAGCAGCTCGCTAAATAACTTAAGCAACTCATCAAACCCTCCCTGTGGCGTATCGCCGGGCTTATAATCAGAAAAACGAAAACCTCTCATGTAATAATAGTAACGGATTATTAAAGATAAATGTTTCGATTGGCATTAATTTAAGCGTGGTGTCATAATTCGAATGGCTGCGGGATAATTTGAGCATGAGAAAAACTGTCGGTTTGTAAACCAATGGAAACAATCGGGAAGTCATCCGATGAGTTATATTGCAATGGCTAGTTATTCATCGGATGACTAGCCATTGGAATGTTTTTTTAACGCAACGGCCATTATGCTAAATGCCGAAAATATTTATCTTAGCGATGTGGAAAAGGTGAAAGTTTTAGCGCAGTATATGCCCGAACAGGCGGCGCCGCTAATTGCGAAATGGATAGATTATTTTCAGTGCGAATTTAAGATTGCGAAGACGCGTGCTACTAAACTTGGCGATTACCGCCATCCATATCGCGATAAAGGCCATCGGATTTCCGTGAATTTTAACCTTAATCATTATGCTTTTTTGGTGACGACCGTACACGAATTTGCGCATTTGTTAACCTGGAATGATTTTAAAAACAAGGTTAAGCCGCATGGTACGGAATGGAAAAAGAACTTTCAACGGATGATGGTTCCGTTTTTCGACATGAACGTTTTTCCTGATGATGTGCATAAGGCAATAGATAATTATATGTCGAATCCTGCAGCCTCCAGCTGCTCTGATTTGCACTTGTCTCGAGCGTTGAAAAAATACGATTCTGATAAAACGGAGACTTTACATTTGGAGCAGTTGCCAAATAACACCACGTTTAAGATCAAAGATGGGCGTCGGTTTACTAAAGGCGAGCGAATTAGAAAACGCTATCGTTGTGTTTGCCTGGATGATAAGCGGATCTATCTTTTTAATCCGCTCGCAGAGGTTTTTGTTTTGGAGTAGGTGAAAATTGCGATTCCAAATAACAAACTAATTGGTTAATTTTCGCACTACTCTTGGCTTACTCATTGCCCACGTTTCAGCAGTGGTTTGTTATCGTCAAGTATTCCATAGGCTACAGATTCTTCGCTGCGCTCAGCATGACACCGAGATTGTAGCTAGGGGGCTGGATAAAAGCGCTGTCATGCTGAGGTACGAAGCATCCCTTACCTATCTCGCACTACGCTTGGCTTACCCATTGCCCCCCGTTTCAGCAGTGGTTTGTTATCGTCAAGTATTCCATAGGCTCCAGATTCTTCGCTGCGCTCAGAATGACAATGGCGGGCGAATGACAAGTTATTAAACAAACTCGAACTTTTCTCCATCGAACAGACCCTTATCGCTCAATTTTAAATGTGGGATAACCAATAATGCCATAAAAGAAAGTGTCATGAAGGGAGCGAGCAAAGTTGAGCCCAGTTCCTTTGCAAACCGATCGATTGAAGTATAGCGTTTGGCAACATCGTAGCCGTTTTCATTGCTCATTAATCCGGCAACGGGCAAGGGCAAAACGTCTTCCTTTTCGTTTCCAACAGCGGCGATGCCGCCGGCTTCGGCAATAACAAGGTTTACGGCGTCGCAAATGCTTTGGTCGTTTACACCAACAGCGATGATATTGTGGCTATCGTGGGCCACGCTCGAGGCAATGGCGCCAGTTTGCAAACCAAAGTTCCTAACGAAAGACACTGCAATGGGAGCGTCTTTGTAGCGGTTAACGACAACCATTTTTAAAATATCATGGTCAACATCGCTTACTATATTTTTGCCTTCAATTTTTGGCGCTCCCGAGCTCCGGTTCGTAATCAATTGACCGTCCAAAGCTTCTATTACTTGAATTGTTTCCTGCCCGAGAAATGGGTAAGCAAAGTCTTCAGCCTTTTTGACGCGGCAATTAAAGTGATTAACCAATTGCTCATTGGTGGTATGTTTTAGCCAATCGCCAACAACTTTCCCGTTTTCTGCAAGTAACTTTCCATCGATGTAAGTTTGTATTACTTTAAATTCCTTCAGATCTTCTACCACAATAAAATCGGCAAAGTCGCCGGGTTTAAGGGTCCCAACATCTAATTTGTAATGATTGACAGGATTTATGCAAGCGGCTTGCAATACGTTGAAAACATCGATTCCCTTGGCTACAGCGCGTGCGCAAAGTGCGTTAATGTGGCTTTCGACCAAGCTGTCGGGGTGTTTATCGTCGCTGCAAAACATAATCATTTCTGGCCAGTCGTTTAACAGATCAATTAGGGCCTCGAAGTTTTTCGCGGCGCTTCCCTCGCGAATAAGAATCTTCATTCCGCGTTGCAACTTATCCAATGCTTCCTCGGCGGTAAAACATTCATGATCGGTCGAAATTCCGGCATCGATATATTGCTGAACCGCGTCACCGCGTAATCCGGGGGCGTGGCCATCAACAGGTTTACCCAATTCATGCGCCGCGGCAATTTTTTTCAGCACTTCCTCATCCTTATTAAGCACCCCTGGGAAATTCATCATTTCGCTCAAGTACTTAATTTGCGGGCGCTCCAACAATGCTTTTACATCGTTATGGTTCAATTCTGCACCAGAGGTTTCAAAAATTGTTGCCGGTACACAGCTCGGTGCACCAAAATTAAACTTAAAGGGAACGGTTTCGCCATTCCCGATCATGTAGGTTACGCCGTCCATGCCGCAAACATTGGCTATTTCGTGCGGATCGCTCACCGTAGCAACGGTACCATGCACAATGGCCAGCCTTGCAAATTCACTCGGAATAAGCATGCTACTTTCAATGTGAACATGGCTATCGATGAAACCGGGTAAAATGAAAGGCGCATCTTTTGGTTCGGAAATCCGATTTAATGCCTTAATTATGCCATTTTCGACCTCAACTTCGCCAAAGAAGATGTTTCGGTTGGCGATGTCTACTATATTTCCCGCGATTTTCATTTCTGTGCTTAACTGGTTAATTGTTCGAAACGGTTAATGAGTTCATTTGATTGGACGCTAAACTACAGTTAACCAGTTTTATAATTTCGACGTTAACTATTGTTTAATATTTCAATAATTTTTCAACAGTTTCTGCCAGCCTCGATTTCGCCAGAAAATTGTCTTCCAATACTTTATTCATCGGAATGGCCGTGTCTAAGCTTGCGCAGCGCAGCACCGGGGCATCGAGATATTCAAAGCAATGTTCGGCAATCCAGGCCGAAATTTCGGCGCCAAAACCGTTGGTCAGCGTATCTTCGTGCAAGATTAGTACTTTTCCGGCAGATTTTACGGCCTCAGCAACCGTTTCCTTGTCCCAGGGTTGTAAAGTTCTTAAATCGATTAGTGTGGCACCACATTCGGGATGCTTTTTAATGTAATCCAATGCCCAATGAACGCCCAGGCCATAGGTTATAATTGCAAACTGATTTCCTTCGGCCAGTGTAACCGCTTTGCCAATCGCTGTGGTATAATAACCATCCGGCACTGCCGATGTCAAGCTTCTGTACAGGTATTTATGTTCGAAGTAGAGCACCGGATTGGGATCTTCAATTGCCGATAAAAGCAAGCCTTTAGCATCTTCGGGAAAAGCAGGATAAACTATTTTGAGCCCTGGCGTTTTGGTAAACCAGGCTTCGTTGCTCTGCGAATGAAAAGGGCCTGCGCCCGTACCTGCGCCAGTTGGCATTCTGATTACAACATCCGCCTTTTCGCCCCAACGGTAATGTGTTTTGGCCAAATTGTTCACAATTTGATTGAAGCCAACGGTCACAAAATCTGCAAACTGCATTTCTATAACCGCTTTATAACCATTTATGGATAGGCCCAGGCCCGCACCCACAATTGCCGATTCGCAAATTGGTGTGTTCCGAACCCTGTTATTGCCAAATTTCGCCGCAAAGCCATCGGTTATTTTAAACGCACCGCCATATTCTGCAATGTCTTGCCCCATTAGCACCAAATTTGCGTGCTGCTGCATGGCCAAATCTAATGCATCCGTAATGGCATCTAAATATCGCTTTTCGGTTGATGATGCTTGCGGTTCGGTTAACTTTTGGGTGTAAGGGAAGTACATATCGGCCTCTTCTTGTGCCGAATCGGCATCGGGTTCTTCATCTATAAAGGCATCTTCTACCTCAATTTCTATATCTTTTTTGTATTTATTTTTAATATCGACAATTATATGGGGACGTAAAATCCCTTCGTCGAGTAAGAATTGCTGGTAATTGTTCACCGGATCTTTTTTCTCCCACTCATCAAACAATTCCTGCGGAACATATTTGGTGCCCGACGCTTCTTCGTGTCCACGCATTCTGAACGTTAAGCATTCTACTAGAACGGGTCGGGGATTTTGGTGAATATCTTTTGCAATGCGATCGATGGTTTGATAAACTTCGAGAACGTTATTGCCATCTATTTGAATACCTTGAATACCATAGCCAATGGCCTTATCGACGAGATTTTTGCACTTAAATTGTTCGCTAATTGGCGTTGATAAGCCGTAACCGTTATTTTCGATGAGAAAAATGACTGGAAGATTCCAAACGGCGGCAACGTTAACTGCCTCGTGAAAGTCGCCTTCGCTTGTAGCGCCTTCGCCTGTAAAAACCAGTGTGGCTTTTTGTCTCTTTGCCAAAACATCGGCGAGTGCAATGCCATCGGCCAAGGCCAGTTGGGGACCGAGATGAGAAATCATACCGATAATCTTGAACTCCTGGGTGCCGAAGTGAAAGGAACGATCGCGGCCTTTGGTAAATCCTGAAAGCTTACCTTGCCATTGTGCCATTAATTTTTTTAAAGGAATATCGCGTGAGGTGAATACCCCGAGATTGCGGTGCATCGGCAAAATGTATTCATCGCTTTGCATCGCTAGCGTGGCTCCCACAGCAATGGCTTCTTGTCCAATACCCGAAAACCATTTACTGATTCTGCCCTGGCGTAAGAGCTTGAGCATCTTTTCTTCAACCAATCGCGGATAAAGCAGTCTTTTATATAAATTTAGTAGGAATGTTTCGTCTTTGTCGCCGTGGTTGAAGTGCATATTTTATATAATGTTTTGATTCATCTTTTCTCGAAGATCGAAGGGCCAGTGTAATGGAAAAAGCCTTCGAAACTTAAGTCTTCATCAATATCTTCCCAATGTATGCCAAAAGGTGATAAGGTGAACTTTTCTAGCGCAGATTTTGGTGCATTATTGAGATTTGGAAACCAGTTTAGTGGGTGGCTCTTGATTTCTCCGGAAGTTGTTTGGATAAAAATACGTTCATTTTCAAGCCAAACTTTAGTTACTTCAATTTCCATGATACTCATTCCATTTATTGATGATAATTTCTCTGTTTTCCTCAATTAAAGCAATTGCTAGGCTTATATCTTTGTTTTTAAGCCCTTTATTAGAAATTAATTTAACCTCTTCAACCTCAAATTTGGCTTCACCATCTGCATTTCGAACGTGTATATGAATTGGCAAGTGTTCGTTGGAGTAAAAAAAAAATCTTAATCCAAATACAATGAAAAGTGTTGGCATAACTTTTATAATACTTTAATCGCGGAATTGGTTAGTCTGAGAATGAAAGCATTTTGTATCGATCAAATATCCCTTTCCCATTCGTTTCTGCCATCAGCTACGTACTTTTGAAATTCTTGATACTCATCGTCGGTTAAGTTCAGTTTTCCTCTGAAATCCGAAGCTTTTTTTTGTGGTTCTTCTTTACGGGCTGAAGAGCCCGCAAGTTTCTTGGAAAGGCTTTCCTTTGGTTCTGTAGTCTTGTGCAAGATTTTAACAATATCCAACTCCTCTAAACCTTGTATAATCTTATAGGCTTTCTCATTAGTGATTTGCAGTAGTATGGTATTCATTTTATTTCTCCTTTTGATAGCTACTTATCAAATATACAAAATAAACCGCCTAATTAAAACCGCATTTGGTTATGAAGATAAAAAAGAATAAGGACTCCGGACTTAAGACTCCCGACTTTTTTTCAGCTCTTCCCACTGTTTAGCGAATGATTTATCGGCAACTTTCGGCATTTCCCGATATTTGCCCCAGCTCTTTTTGAAGAATGTTTTAAGCATCATGTTTTTGAATTTTCCGCCAAAAAAATCCATCCATTTGCGCTTTTGCATCATCCGGCTAAACATACCCCAGCCCAGTTCTTCAACTTTGCCGTTTTCGTGGGTTGCAGCGGCATCTCTGCGGTTAAGCAGCAACATTTTGTGTATGTCGATTTTTACGGGGCAAACTTCAGAGCATTTACCGCACAGGCTTGAAGCATAACTTAAGTGTTTAAATTCTTCCATGCCTTTAAGGTGCGGCGTGATTACCGAGCCTATAGGCCCGCTGTAGGTAGTATCGTAAGTATGGCCGCCGATATTTTTATAAACCGGACAGGCGTTTAGGCAGGCACCACAGCGAATACAATATAAACCCTGTCTTTGATCTTTTTGTGCCAGCAGATTGGTACGTCCATTATCCAAAAGGATCACATACATTTCTTCTGGTCCATCTGTTTCATTCGGCTGGCGTGGACCGCTCAAAATGGTGTTGTATACCGTTAGATTTTGTCCGGTGCCGTGCGAGGCCAGGATTGGCCAAAACAGGTCAAGATCAGCCATCGAAGGAATTATTTTTTCGATGCCAACAATGGCAATATGTATTTTCGGAAACGTTGTGCTTAAGCGGGCATTTCCTTCATTTTCGGTCACCGCTATGCTTCCGGTATCAGCAATAAGAAAGTTGCCTCCACTAATGCCGATGTCGGCATTCAGATATTTTTCTCTGAGCAACTCACGTGCCTTTTGTACCAGTTGCGGGGGGGTAGCATCTATTGGTGTTCCAAATTTTTCGTGAAACAGCTCTGCAATGTCGGTTGCGCTTAGGTGCATTGCCGGCGTAACAATGTGATACGGTGCCTGGCCGAGCAACTGAACGATATATTCGCCCAAATCGCTTTCTAAAGATTCGATTTGATTGCTTTCCAGAAATTCGTTGAGGTGAATTTCCTCCGTGGTCATCGATTTCGATTTGATAACCGTTTTTCCACCGTTTCTTTTAATGATATTAAGAATTTCCTGCTGTGCTTCTGCGGTATCGTTTGCCCAGATCACCTTTCCGCCGCGGCGTTGGAAGTTAGACTCGAACTCAGGCAAAAACTTATCGAGATTTTCCATTACACGCCATTTAATTACGTGCGCCTTCTTTTTTGATGCCTCTAAATTTTCAAATTTAGATAATCCCCTTTCTACAGCCGTGTTGTATTTCCCAATATTAAAATTTATGGTTTTACGATGCGGCAAATCAAAAGCTTTCTCATCAGATTTCTCTAAAAATTTCTCGGCAGTTTTCATTAATAGTATCTTTTTAAAGGATAACGGTTATTAGCTTATTAAATTTCAGCTAATTTGTAGAAAACCAAAGATAGGAAACCGTATTGAGTTTATCTGTAGAAAAGCAAAATGTGAGAAATAGATTGTTTATGGATTTACTGCCAAATTACTTTTGGCTTTTCAATTTGATTCTAACTTTAACCTATTGCGTGAAAATCGATATGGAATGATGTAGCATATGGAGGGGTTAAATTCGCTGTCATCCTGAGGAGTAATTTATTGCATAAAATCAATATCAATGACGTAAATTATTCTTGCCGTCATTCCCGCGCAGGCGGGAATCTTAAAGCGTTGCGCTATTTCTTTGCATTAAGATTCCCTACCGATAACTATCGGTACAAGCTGGGAATGACGACCGTTCATGTAGTATCTTATAAAACAGCATGTTGCAAAACACGTCAATGGTAGGCACGAAGGATCAGCAAGTAGAGTAATGCAAATGCCAACAAACCACTGCCCAAAAGGCAACTTGGCCAGGAGCAGTAAGAAATGCTTCGTTTCTGTGATGACAGACGTTGAATCACATTGAGTCTAATCCTATCTTTAGTAGCATAACTGAAGCCTGTTATGCTGCCCTTCGACTCCGCTCAGGGTGACATTTATGGAATTTGAGTTCGAGCAAGTATTTTTTCACTACATCTAGTGTTTGGAGTCGTTTATTGGAGCGGTGAAATCAATAAGCCATTCATTTTTCCAAACGCATTCAAAGCTTGGGGATGTGCTTTATTTAAGCTAGTATTTCATAGCTTGGGGATCTTTCGTGCCTCAGGATGACAGGGTGCAAAAAAAAGCCCCGAAAATTTTCGGGGCTTTATCTTCTGTTTATTTCTTCGGATTTCCTTTTCCATCCATATCTACTGCCGGACGCTTGGCCTGGTTGGCCAGTTCCCATGCTGTGTAATAGGTGAGTTGCGCACGTTTGCTCATCAGTTTGAAGTTGATTTTGCTTACTTCATCGCCTGGTCGGTGGTAATCTTGTTGTAACATACCATCGTAAAAGAAAATGATGGGAATACCCAATTTTGCGAAGTTATAATGATCTGAACGATAATAGATTTGCTCAGGATCTTTTGGATCATCGTACTTATAGTCCAGCTTCATTTTAGTATATGTAGCATTTACACTTTCGCTTAGGTTGGACAACTCGCTGCTCAACATTCTCGATCCTACCGAGTAGATGTAGTTTGCAGAATCTGGCTTGCCCAAATATTCTTCGCCAATGCGGCCAATCATATCTGTGTTTAGGTCAGCAATTGTGTTTTCAATCGGGAACACCGGATGCTCCGAATACCACTCAGAACCCCATAATCCTTTTTCTTCGCCAACGACAGTCATAAAGAGGATACTGCGTTTAGGTCCTTTTCCGGCTTTTTTAGCATCCATAAATGCTTTGGCCATGAGTAAAACCCCGGTTGTGCCCGAGCCATCGTCGTCTGCGCCGTTATTTACTTTGTCAGTCGCATTCGGGTCATTAACCAAACCAATGTGATCATAATGCCCCGTAAGCACCAAAACTTCCTTTTTAAGTACAGGATCTGAACCTTCTAAATAGCCCAGAACGTTTTCGCACCTTACCGAAGTTTCGTTTTTGGTTGCGCTTGCCGAGAAGGAAACGTTCAATATTTGAGAGGCGGGAGCCTGGCTTTCTGTGATCTTTTTCTGCAAATCGGCAACAGTTGTGTTGGCGCCCTTTAACAATTCGTTGGCAACTTCGGTTGATACCGAGATGCGAGGGGCTCCGTTTTGGGCTTCCAATGCCGAAGCAGTTTTAACTAACACCCTACCTTTATTTTGAGCTTGTTTGGTGTTCTCTGTTATTCTATCAACCATCGGGTCGATTAAAATAACGGCTTTAACATTGTTATCAGCAAAATATTTCGCCCTTTCGGCCAGCATTGCCCGGTAACTCGCTCTATCGATTCTTGCACCTGGCTTTAGCGTAGGGTCGCCAGCACTAAACATCATTACAACCTTGCCCTTAATATCTGTATTGGCAAAATCGTTGTAATTATCCTTTTTAATGGCATAGCCAACAAAAGCAATTTCATCGGTTGAGAACATGAAGCCCTTATCATTGATGAGGCTTGGGGTTACGATATAATCTTTTTGATATTGTTTAGGCTGACCATTTACAGTTACGTGGCTTTCTTTTAAAGTTACGTTTACCAGGTCGATCTTTTGAAAGTAACTTCCATCAACGGGACCTTTCAATCCGATAGACTTAAAATAATCGCGAATGTAATCGGCAGCCATCCATGCGCCTTTTGTGCCGGTTTCACGTCCTTCGTAAGCATCAGATGCCAGTATAGAAAGATGTTTAAAACCGTCGGCAGGGTTAATGGCCTTACTAAACCTAATTGCATCTTTGTTTGGGGCAATTGGCTTTACTTGAGCGTAACAACTTGCTGTAAGCAACGACGCTAAGCTAAGGGTTAAGAATCTTTTATTCATTATGTAGTAAAAAGTTAGTTTAGTTTGGTTTAACAAGAGATTTTTTCCACTCGGTTCTGGTGGCGGCCGCCCTCAAATTCGGTGTTCAAAAATGTTGTTGTAATTTCTTTTGCAAGCTCTTCGGAAACAAATCTGGCTGGAATACATAACACGTTTGCATTATTATGCTTGCGTACCAATGCGGCCACTTCGTTTTCCCAGCATAAGCCTGCTCTAATGCCCTGGTGCTTGTTGGCGGTTATGGCCACGCCATTTGCAGAGCCGCACAATAAAATGCCGAAGGTGAATGCACCGTTTTCTACGGCCGATGCCACAGGATGAGCAAAATCCGGATAATCTACAGAATCTAAAGCATGCGTTCCAAAATCCTTTACCTCGTAATCTTGAAGAAAATTTTTCAAGATCTCTTTATACTCAAAGCCGGCGTGGTCGCTACCAATTGCAATTTTTATCTTATGATCAGGCATTCTTAAAATTTATGGTTCATAGTCATCCGATGAATACATGCGACATGCTTAACTCATCGGATGACTTACATTGGTGTTCAAATTTATACAGAATTATAAAATCTGTTGGTAATGTTTTTGTTAGCTAGCGTAAAACTCTTTTTCGGCTTTTTTCTTTTTTCGCTCAATGTAGGCCGAAACAAAAATACTCAGTTCATAAAGCAAGAATAATGGAGTTGCAACAATCAACATGGTCATAATATCAGGAGTTGGTGTTACAATTGCGGCAATTATCAGGATAATCACAGCGGCATATCTTCTGCTCGAACGCATGAGTTTCGGTGTCATTAAGCCCAGTTTCGAGAGGATGAAAATGATTACCGGAAGTTCGAAGATAATCCCGGTTCCGAGTGTTAATGTAGCCACCGAAGACAGGTATGAATCTACCGTAAACGTATTTTTGATTTCCTCACTTACCGTATAGCCAGTTAAAAAATTGACAGATAAGGGGCAAACTACAAAATAGCCAAATAAGATACCAATCACAAAAAGTACCGATGCGAAGAACACAAAGCCACTGGCCGATTTGCGTTCGTTTTCGTGCAGTGCCGGCTTAATAAACCGCCAAACTTCCCATAGCAGATAAGGGAAGCCGACAACAATTCCGCACATTACACAAACATTTAACTGCAGGTTAAACTGTCCTGCCATTTCAGTATTGATAATTTCGCCGTTGATTTTCGTGATACACATGTCGGCGCCCAACGAAGGAAATTTATCCACCAATTTACACATCATCCGGTAAGTCCAAAAATCGGGCTTTTTAGGTCCAAAGATGATCTTATCTAAAATAAACTCGTTGTAGTAAAAAGCGATACCAGTAAAAACGGCGATGGCAATTACGGCTCTGATTAAGTGTTTGCGGAGAACATCAAGGTGGTCAAAAAAAGACATCTCTGCCTCCAATGTAGTGCTCTTTTGTCCGATAGCTTTTGTAAGGGGATTTTTTTTCGTGTCGCTCATGTTGAAAACAAAAATACCATTCTAAATGAATAGAATGGTATTTACGTGTTAAATATAGAAATAGTTTAGAATATTATGAGAAAAGGTTGTGTATTCTGATCGAATAAACAACGATTTAATAGTAATGGCCTCTTAAAGAATGAATTTTGATAATTTGTTCTGATTCCAAAACCTCATAAATAATCCTGTGTTCAGAATTTATTCTTCTTGACCATTTACTTACCTGTAAGGTTATATTTTAATGCCTTTGGTTTTCCAATACCTTCGAAGGGAGAACTTGAAATGGCGGCGATAAGTGATTGGATTTTTTTCTGAACAGCTAAGTTGCCGGATTTTTTCCAAAAAATGAGGTCATTCTCTGCAATTTCGTCGAAAGCTATTTCCACAGATCCTCAACTTTTATGATTTTGAAGTTGCCGTCTTTATAATTTTGCTCTGATTCTCTAATCTTTGACACAAATTTAGGATTGTAGGAGCTTTCTTCTGCAGTTTTTTTAAATGACACATCTAAAGCTTTTAGTACTGCTTTTACAGCTTGCAATTGCTTTTGAGTTTTGGGCTGAACAATTAATGTTTCCATATTCAAATTTAATGAAATAATCCGAATGTTCTCTACATTAATCGATTTGATCAATTAAAGAAATTATTATTAGTTGTTCTAATCATGCTCAGCCTTCTTAACATTGCAGGGTTGCTGTAACTGAACTGGTAAACCCCGTCATCGCCAGTTACAATTAACGATTTCGGCCCAGCAATAACATCAAAGCTTTTAATGTTTTTTAAATATTGAAGCATGTTGTTCCCTATTTTGGTTTTATCGGTAATGTTAAAGGTCTTTATCCCAAAGTTGCCTTCGCATAGGAACAAGTTGTTTCCATTTACGCTCAGTCCATGCGGATTTTGCATGGCATAAACCGCAACCTGTTTAGGGCTGGTTGGGTCTTCAATATCTACTACTTCTAACTGATTCATTCCTTGTGCACAAGTATTACCGGTGCGCAATGTTACATAAGCATACCTGCCCTGAACCACAACCGGATCACAAGCAACAATGTGGCTGTAAGTAGACAGTTTTACAGGATTGGCTGGATCGGTAGCGCTAAAAATATGCATCCCTCTATTAGTGCCAATAAACAACTTGTTATCGTACGGGAAGATGGTTTCAGCACCCCAACCCAGGTTGATCGCCTTTACAAAAGTAGGGTTTGAAGCGGCCTTCACATCAAACAAGCTGAGGTCTGACGTACCAACGGTGTACAAGTAGTCGTTTAGCAAAGTAAATCTTGCCATCGAGCCGCCCTGCCCCGAAGTACCTGAACTGCCTGTGCTCGAATTGGAATAAAACGTGTCATAGAACTGCGTTCTATACGTAGTTTTGTTTACCAGGGTGTCTTTATAAATCACTACCGATTTTATGTTCCCTTGTGTAAAAAAATAAAACTGCGGGAAAACATCTTGTACTCTTTTTACTTGTTTGATCGCGTTGATATTCGAGATATCGAATGCAAGTAAATCGACATAGCTATCGGCATAAAGAATGTTGTTTCGAACGGACAAATCTACGTTGCCAGGTATCTGCAAGAACGCTAAATTAATTGGAGCGCTTGGATTGGTATTATTGTAAATGTGAATTCCTTTATTGGGTTCGTTAATAAATAGAAAATCATTGTAGAGGTATATTTTGCCTGTCGTTTTTGCTATGGTCGGTTTCGTAATACCTACTGAAAGCGCCCTCATTTGATCAGCTGAAACCATTTTGGCAATTTGTATGGTTTCGAACTCATCCGTGTTATTTTTTTTGCATTGAGTAAATATTGCCATAGCAAAAATTAATAGCAATGCGTTGGTTAGATTTTTTTTCATGATTTTGTAGGTTTTTGACTTAAACGTAGGTGACCTGCAAAACGCTACTAACTAAGGTATTATAATTGGACGAAAAAAAAGCCAGGCTTTTGCAGGCCTGGCTTCTGTCGAAAAAAAATTGACTTTTGTTATTCTTCCGAAAACTCAAAGGTTTCCATGAATTTGGTAGTGAAATTACCCGCTCTGAAGTTCGGGTCTCTCATTAACTGCAAATGGAAAGGAATAGTTGTTTTAACACCTTCGATAACGAATTCGCCTAAAGCACGTTCCATGGTGCAAATTGCTTCTTCGCGGGTTTGTGCCACGCAGATCAGCTTTGCAATCATCGAATCGTAGTTAGATGGGATTGAATATCCGGCATAAACATGTGTATCTACTCTAACGCCATGTCCGCCTGGAGAATGGAAGTTAGTGATTTTACCTGGAGACGGGCGGAAATTGTTCGCCGGATCTTCAGCGTTTATACGACATTCGATGGCGTGCATATCGGGGAAATAGTTTTTGCCCGAAATTGGAATTCCAGCTGCAACTTTGATTTGTTCTTTAATTAAATCGAAATTAATTACTTCTTCGGTAACAGGGTGTTCTACCTGAATCCTGGTATTCATTTCCATAAAATAAAAGTTGCGGTGTTTATCAACCAAAAATTCGATTGTTCCGGCACCTTCATAGTTTACGGCTTGTGCACCTTTAATTGCGGCTTCTCCCATACGCACGCGAAGTTCTTCCGTCATAAATGGTGATGGAGATTCTTCTACCAGCTTCTGGTGGCGGCGTTGGATAGAACAATCACGCTCTGACAGGTGACAGGCCTTGCCAAATTGATCGCCAATAATCTGTATTTCGATGTGGCGAGGATCTTCGATATATTTCTCGAGATACAGGCCATCGTTACCAAAGGCAGCGCCAGATTCCTGACGGGCACTATCCCAGGCGTTTTCAAATTCTTCGTCTTTCCAAACTACACGCATCCCGCGGCCACCACCACCGGCAGTTGCTTTCAAAATAACAGGGTAGCCCATCTCGTTTGCAATTGCGATACCTTCTTTTACGCTGGTAAGCAATCCTTCAGAACCTGGAATGGTTGGTACACCGGCAATTTTCATGGTTTCTTTAGCAGAGGCTTTATCGCCCATACCATTGATTTGTTCAGGAGTTGCGCCGATAAACTTAATGCCATATTCGCGGCAAATGTTCGAAAATTTGGCGTTTTCTGATAAGAAACCATAACCCGGATGTATGGCGTCAGCATTAGTTAATTCTGCTGCTGAAATAATATTTGGGATATTTAAATAAGAATCTTTACTTGGGGGAGGACCAATACAAACAGCCTCATCAGCAAAACGTACGTGTAAACTTTCGCGATCGGCGGTAGAGTAAACAGCAACCGTTTTGATGCCCATTTCCTTACAGGTGCGGATTATGCGCAACGCAATCTCACCCCTGTTGGCAATTAGTATTTTTTTAAACATTTTTTTTGATTTAGGATTACACTGATTTTTAGGGATTACCGATTTTGAAACGGCATTATCACATCAGTAAAATCAAATTAATCTGTGAAATCAGTTTCTAGATAGGTTCTACTAAAAATAACGGTTGATCGTATTCTACAGGCGAAGCGTTATCTACCAAGATTTTAACGATGCGGCCCGAAACTTCACTTTCAATTTCGTTGAAAAGTTTCATCGCTTCGATAATGCAAACCACTTTACCAGTGCTCACCTCATCGCCAACGTTAACAAACATAGGTTTGTCTGGACTAGATGAACGGTAAAAAGTTCCGATCATTGGAGATTTTATCGTAATGTATTTCGATGTATCTTCAACAGCTGGAACAGCAGGTGTAGGCGTAACCGGGGCAGTAGGAGCTGTAGCAACCGGAGCAGCAGCCTGAACAAGCGGCGCTTGTGGCACTGTAGCGTGTACAACGGTTGGCGTTTGATTTGTTTTAATCGTGATCTTGAAGTTCTCTTGCTCAATGGCAACTTCGTTTACTCCAGAACGAGAAACAAATTTAATCAGTTCCTGTATTTGTTTGATATCCATTTTTTAATCCTTGTTATGTAAAAAATAGTGTTTATTGAATTAACTAAGTTAGACTTTTTTTGTTTTATTTATGTAGAATGCTAAAAGGGTTTAAAACCTTAGACTAAAGACTCACGACTAAAGACTCTGAACTAAACAGTGTCGTAAGCCCATTTAAGGTAAACCGAGCCCCAGGTAAAACCGCCCCCAAAAGCAGCCAATACAATGTTATCGCCTTTTTTAAGTTTGCTTTCCCATTCCCATAAGCATAAAGGGATAGTTCCGTTAGTGGTATTACCATAACGTTCTATGTTTATCATTACTTTATCGGTGGTTACACCCATTCGGTTGGCTGTAGCATCTATTATGCGTTTATTAGCTTGGTGTGGTACTAACCAGGCAACATCATCAGCTGTAAGGCTGTTACGTTCCATTATTTCGGCAGCAACATCGGCCATATTGGTAACGGCAAACTTAAATACTGTTGGGCCTTCCTGGTGTGCAAAGTGTTCTCTTGCATCAATCGTTTCGTGGGTTGCTGGCTTAACAGATCCACCGGCTTTCATACCAAGGAAATCTCTGCCCGAACCGTCGGTTCGTAAAATAGAATCTTGTATGCCAAGGCCTTCTTCATTCGGCTCTAAAAGAGCACAACCGCAGCCATCGCCAAAAATAATGCATGTGGTACGGTCTTCGTAATTGATAATTGACGACATTTTATCGCCGCCCACAACTAAAACCTTTTTATGTCTGCCCGACTCGATAAAGGAAGCGCCGGTTGATAAACCAAATATAAATCCCGAACAGGCTGCCTGTAAATCGTAACCCCAGGCATTTGTTGCTCCAACCTTATCGGCCAAAACGTTTGCCGTTGCAGGGAAGGTAAAATCGGGCGTAGTGGTGCAGAAAATAATCAGTTCGATTTCCTTTGCATCAATTCCTCTCTTTTTAAGCAAGCCATTTACAGCATGAACTGCCATATCTGAAGTGCCCAGACCTTCGCCCTTTAAAATTCTGCGTTCTTTAATTCCCGTTCTGCTGGTAATCCATTCATCCGAAGTGTCAACAATGGTTTCTAACTCTGCGTTGGTTAACACATAGTCGGGAACATAACCATTTACTGCCGTAATAGCAGCTTGAATTTTACTCATTTTAAAAATCTTAGTAAATTATTTAAATGCCATTCTAATTTTTTCTACCAAGCCAGTTGTAATCATTTCTCTGGATTGGAGAACCATATTTTTAACGGCCAGCGGACTAGAAATCCCATGTCCGATAACAACAGGTGCATTTACGCCTAAAACCGGGCTACCACCGTACTGTTCATAATTAAAACGATCGAAAAACTCATCTTTCATTCCTTTCCTGATCGTTAATACATAAAATGATTCGGCTAATTTAAGCATTATATTTCCCGTAAAGCCATCACAAACAATTACGTCGGCCTTATCGTTGAACAAATCTCTTCCCTCAACATTGCCAACGAAATTAAATAGGTCTGTTTCTTTCATTAACGGGAAAGTGGCCATGCTTAGCATGTTTCCCTTTTCGTCTTCTTCACCAATATTTATTAAAGCGACTTTTGGATCGGCTATCTGCAACAAATTTTCTGCGTAAAGGCTCCCTAAAACGCCAAATTGCAGCAAAATATCGGGTTTGCAATCGGCATTTGCGCCAACATCAAGCAGTAAACCTGTGCCGCCTTTGGTTTTCGGAAGAATTGTGCATAAGCATGGGCGAAGAATGCCCGGAATGGTTTTAACGCTAAAGACAGCGCCAACCAACATGGCCCCAGAATTTCCGGCGCTCGCAAACGCATCGATTTTACCCTCTTTTAAAAGGTTAAAGCCAACAGCGATGCTCGAGTTTGGTTTCTGAACTATTGCTTTGGTGGGGTGTTCGCCCATACCAATAACTTCATCAGTATGAACGTATTCAAAATGATCTGGATTAAAGCCTTCTTCTGCGAGAATGGGTTTAATCTGTTCGGTATCGCCAATGAGTACTAAATGTTCACCAGCGTTTAGCGATTGATGAGCCGCTATTGCTCCCAAAACGATTGCTTTGGGAGCATAGTCTCCGCCCATTATGTCGAGGCCTATTTTCATAGAAAAAATCTGTCTGTGTTAAGTTAGGTTAAATCCTAAATTTTTCAGTTGACTAAGGTATGACTAAAGCCGCTGAAAACACAAACAATTTTTGAAGAAAATTACCCGATTTGAGTATTTTCGATAACCAATTTACCGTTATAGTATAGGTTACCATCAACGTTGTATGCACGGTGAGGTACGTGGATAGCACCTGTTGCTGCGCAAGTTGCTAAAGAAGGAAGCTCAGCTTTATAGTGGGTTCTTCTTTTATTTTTTCTCTGTTTCGAGATTTTCCGTTTTGGATGTGCCATTGGTGTATAATCTAATTATTTTTTTAACTTATTAAGGGCTTCCCAACGTGGGTCGCTTGTTTGTTCGTTTTCTTCTGCCTGCTTATCGATAGAGAGTTGCTCTAAACGATCGATCATTTCCTGATCACACGCTTTATCTGCCTGCTCGCAGTTTTTGATATACGGTACGGCCACGTTTATCATTTCGTATAAAGGCGCCGATATATCAATCTCGGTATCTTTACGGTTTAGCGTAATGATTTCTTCATCATCGCTTTCCAGCTCATCTTCTGCAAATTTTACAATCTGCCGCTCATACAAATTTACCGGATAGGCAAATTCAGCTAAGCATTTATCACAATCTAAATTTACTGTTCCTAAAACTTTAAACTTTAAGATCAACATGGTTTCTTGTTTGTCAAGTTCCAGGTCTACCTTTAAATTTCCACTTTTGATCAACGAATACTCAAACGCGTTAAAAAAGCGGTCATCAAGCTCATAATCAAACTGATGAACTCCCAATTTTAACCCGGTAAACGGTATCGAAAATTGTTTTAATGGCTTCAAAGTACTGTAAAATTTTAGCCTGCAAATGTATGGATAAAATAGTTAGATAAAAAATGTTTTTTAAAAATTGTTGCCACTGGTGTAGCAACAACTTCAAATGATTAATGATTGTAATTTTTTGGAAATCAGTTTGCTTGCTGTTAGGTAAGTTGTAAAACCACTGTTTGCGGAGTTTGGGCGTTCTGGTTTAACCACCACGTCAGCAGGGCCGTTATAACAAGAAGATGCTGAAATAAATCCAGCATGACGGCAGTCATGGAAAAATCTCTGCGCCAAGTGAGGTGAATTGTAATTCCACGGTTGCCATCCGAGACGTTAAGCTCGGCGGCCGGGACGGGTTACAATAAAGTACTGGAGTTACTTTTTGGTTTCCTTATGGTACAAATACGATTTTCCGTGCTGTTTAAGTAGCATTTCGCCCTTTTCGGGATTAAATTCCAGTTCCAGATTTGCGCTTCGAAAATGGAACTTGTTCTTTTCGCTACTTTTTAGCGGGAAAGACGATTGTCCGGCAGCCTGTGCGCTCAATTTGTTATCTTTTTGAGTTACTGTTATTTCTAACGGGATTTGCTCGCTTGCATACCGACCCGAATAGGCGCCTAACTGAGCTGCTGTATAATTAAGTTCACAAAAATCAGGCATGGTGAAGGGCTGGTTAAAATAGATGCTTAGCATAGCAATTGCAATGTCGTTATGGGGATAATTCTCACCATTATCACTAAAAGCAAGCGTTAAACTGTCTTTTTCGAACGATGCCACGAGCGAATGCGTTCCGTAAGTATCGCCACCGTGCCCATACCCCAGCTTTTCACCGAAGGGAACCTTCATTAGCCCCATGCCATGAGCGGGTCCCGCAGATTTTTTCATCATATTAACGCTCTTGCTGGATATGAGCTTATCATTAAATAGGGCATCGATAAAAACAATCATTTCTGTTGGTGTTGATACGATGTCGCCAACGCCTGTAATATTTGGAGGGTATAAATCGGCAATTTCATTCCACGTACCATTAAAGTAATATGATTTTGTGGTACCTAAATTTCGAGCTGTTGGCGAAAATGTTTTGGTTAGGTTCAGCCTTTTGCAAATTCGTTCTTGCAACTGCTGGCTGTACTTCTGCTTTGTAATTTTTTCTATTATTGATGCCAACAACAAATAGCCCGAATTAGAATATAACTGATCAGTGTTGGGGGCGAAATGGCGTTGCCCATACTGTATATAGCTCAAAATTTTAGAGCGAGATTGTGGTTTTGTTAAAAACGATCGATCTGATATGTCGTTTACAAAGTCAAATAAGCCACTTTTGTGAGAAAGTAATGTGCCGATCGTAATTTCCGAAGCGGCTGGTATTTTCGGAAAATACTTCGAAAGCTTTGTATCCAACGAAAGTTTATGTTCATCGATGAGTTGAAATATCATTGTTGCCGTAAACATTTTGGAAACCGATCCGATCATAAATTGCGTATTGGCGTCGTTCTTAATCTTTTTATCGCCCGAAATAAGGCTATACCCAATGGACCGTGAATATAAAACGTTTCCATTTTTTGCGATCGCGAAGGTTCCCATTGCCTGGTTGTCGGCCGAAAGACGATCAAAAAGACTGTCGAGCTTTTGCTTGTTTAACGTTTGGCCTTGTAGCTGGCTGAAACTAGCTGATAACCAAATGCAAATAGTTATACTTTTGATGGCATTGCGCATGCTTTTGAAGCTATTCATTAGATGTTAGTTATTAAGCAATACCATTTCCTTATTGTTTCTGCTCCACTCGCTCCACGAGCCTACATATAGTTTTGGGATCGACAGACCAGCGTAATCCATTGCCAAAAGCGTATGACAAGCGGTTATTCCCGATCCGCAATGTACAATCACATTTTCAGGTTTAATTTCGCCAAGGGCTGCAGTATATTTTTCTTTTAATAGGTCTGGCGATAAAAAGCGACCATCGGCAGTTAAGTTTTCGGTAAATGGAATGTTGGTTGCACCAGGGATATGGCCAGCAACGGTATCTATGGGTTCTGTTAATCCGGCGAAACGATTGGCATCACGCACATCGATTACAATATGATCTGCGGTTTGAGCTACTGTTTCTACTTCATCGATAGTCGATAAGGGCAACGCCCAGGCGCTTACTTCATATTTACCCACCGACTTTGGAACTTCGACCTTGTTGGTTATGGGGAAGCCCGCTTTAACGGCGGCTTGAAAGCCGCCATCAATTACTTGTACTTTTTCATGTCCTATCGCCCGCAACATCCACCAAAGGCGTGCCGCGGCATTGCCACCGTTTTTGTCATCGTAAACAATAACATGGCTATCTTTGGTAATTCCGAGTTTTTGCAAAACGGTGCTAAATTGTTCGGAGGTTGGTAAAGGATGGCGACCGCCGACTGCAAAATCGCCAATATTGGCCAAATCTTCATTAACATCGGCAAATAATGCACCGGTTAAATGCTGCTCATCGTAGCGTGCTTTCGAACCTGCGCTGGCATCGATAAGTACAATTTCTTCATCCTGGTTAATCCAGGTTAAATCTTCGGGCTTTATAATTGGGGAAAGTTTAAACATGATCAGTTTTTTTGTTTAATAAGGCTAAAATACCGAAAACAGGTCCGATAGCCAAAATCATATAAATATAACGCGAATTAATCTCTTTGGCCAAAAGATTGATTACCTGGATGCTCACAATGGTAATGGCAAAACCAATACAGTTAACCAGCGTTAATGATGTTCCCCGTAACGCCTCGGGTGCGTGCCTGGCCACCAGTGATGAAAATAACGGTGAATCTGCTGTGCCTGATAATCCCCATAAAAATAAGAAGGCAAGGAAAAAAAAGGCCGAGCTGGTAAAGAGGAAGATCGGCGAAAGCAGGCAACACAAGCCTGATAACGAAAGCGCGATGGCAGCAATATTTTTGGTGCCATATTTTTGCGAAAGCAATCCGCCGAGCATACAGGAAAGACCGCCCGACGCAATCACCAAAAATGAAAACAATGGGATATTTAGTGCTGCAAATGGATGTGTGCTGTTGTAAAATAGCAGCATAGACGGTAGAAACGCCCAAAAAGTATATAACTCCCACATGTGGCCAAAGTACCCGAATGCTGCGGATCGAAATTGAACGTTCTTAAATCCATCCAAGCAGGAATTAAACTTGAATTTTTGCCCGGCTACCCGATGTGGGCCATTTGGAACAAGGAGCCTGATGCAAATTGCGCCGGCAAATGATAACGCTGATGTGGCATAAATAACGTATTGCCATGGAAAATATCCGGTGAAGGTTTTGAGCAAATGCGGAAATGCTGTTCCAAAAACGAGTGCGCCGACTAAAAAGCCTAACGATTTTCCCAATCCATCTTTAAAGTAATCAGAAGCAATTTTCATGCCCACGGGATAGATTCCGGCAAGCATAAAGCCCGTAAGAAAGCGGAACAACAACAGCATATGCACATCATTGAATGGGATGCATACAGCCAAATTGAACGCTGCTGCGATTAACCCACAGGTGAAAAACACTTTCGAGGGTGAAAAGAGATCGGAAATGGCCAAAACGGCAAAAACTAACGTTCCGCTGATAAACCCGAACTGAACCATGCTGGTTAGGTTGGCCAATAAGTTCGGCTCGGCAGGGAAAAGCTTAATAATATCGGGTAACACCGCGTTACCAGCAAACCACAGTGAAGTGCAAAGGAATTGCGAAACTACAATAATTGGTAATATGCGGCGGGTAGATTTATTGCTGTTCATTTAGAAAGGATTGACCGCTGAGGTGTGTTTCTAACTTAAGCTAGCTTTTAGCTTGAAGCTTTCGGCTCCCGACTTCGGACTCCCAACTCCCAACTCCCAACTCAAAACTCCCCACTTAAGACGCATCGTCTTTAATGTCGAACTGTGTTTCAACCACTTTTCCGCCTGTGCGCAACTGGTTACTCAACATTTCCTCTTGTTCCCGGCGGTTTTTAACAATGTGGATGGCAGAAAATAACGCTTCGGTAAAAGAAGTCGCATCGGCAAGATTTTTACCTGCAATGTCGTAGCCCGTTCCATGATCGGGAGAGGTGCGTACGAAGTTTAGGCCAGCCGTGTAGTTTACACCATTTTCAAAAGCCAATGTTTTGAAAGGAATTAAGCCCTGATCGTGATACATGGCCAAAACGGCATCGAACTGTTTGTAACTGCCATTACCGAAAAACCCATCGGCGGGGTAGGGACCAAAAACCATTATTCCTTTGTTGTACGCTTCCTGAATAGCCGGCGTTATAATTTCAGCCTCTTCTTTGCCGAGCAAACCATTGTCGCTGGCGTGCGGATTTAACCCTAAAACGGCGATTTTTGGCTTTTCGATCCAGAAGTCTTTTTTCAAACTCTCATTAATCAGCTTTAACTTGCCCAAAATTTTCTCTTTTGTTATCGACGTTGCAACGTCTTTAACGGGTATGTGGCCTGTAACTACCCCCACACGTAAACCTTCGCTTATTAAAAACATCAACACATCCCTGCTACCGCTTTTTTGTTGCAAATATTCGGTATGCCCGGGAAAAGCAAAAGTTTCCGATTGAATGTTGTGCTTGTTTATTGGGGCGGTAACTAGCGCATCAATATCGCCATTTACCAGGTCGGCAGTTGCTCTTTCCAAAGATAACAGTGCGTATTTACCGCCGGTTTCTGTTACCTGACCAAGCTCGATTTTTACATCTTCTTCCCAGCAATTAATCATATTTGCCTTTTTAAACTGGGCTTGATTGGCATGATTAATTACATTAAAACTGAAATCGCCAAGCCCATTAGCTTTCCTGTGGAAAGATGAAACCTTGGTATGACCATAAACAATCGGAACACAGTAATTTAAAATAGCAGGGTGAGAAAGCGTTTTAATAATCACCTCTAAACCTATACCGTTTACGTCGCCTATACTAATGCCAATTTTAAGTTTATTGCTCATAATTACTGGGAATTTTAGCGCAAATTACTGATTTTCGTTTAAAGCGACGCTTACCGGATAAAATTTACTTATTTTGTAAGAAAATTCAGTCACCGAAACATCGTTGATACGGAAATGAAAAAAGAGTATTTTTCTAAATATTCGCTCCGTGATTTCGGCGCTTCGTGGCAAAAAATGGAACGATGAGTTTAGTAAAGGCGAAAAAACATTTAGGGCAGCATTTTTTAACTGATAAAGGCATTGCCAACCGCATTGTAGAAAGCTTGATCAGTACCGACAAGTACAATCAGGTTTTAGAAGTAGGGCCTGGAATGGGAATCCTTTCAGATTTTTTGCTTCAACGCAGCGATCTTCAAACTTATCTAATCGATATTGATACCGAATCTTTCCATTTTTTGAATGAAAAATATCCGGAGTTGGGCAACCGCTTAATTAATGGCGATTTTTTGAAGTTAGATTTCGATGCTATTTTTCCCGATCGGTTTGCCATTATTGGTAATTTTCCTTACAACATTTCCTCGCAGATTTTATTCAAGATTTTAGATAATCGCAATAAGGTGGTCGAAATGGTGGGGATGTTTCAAAAAGAAGTGGCCCAGCGTTGTGCAGCACCAGCCGGAAATAAAGAATACGGCATTTTAAGCGTTTTTTTGCAGGCTTACTATAAAATTGAGTATTTGTTTACTGTTAAACCGGGCACTTTCAACCCGCCGCCAAAGGTTCATTCGGCGGTAATTCGCTTAACCAGAAACGAAGTGGAGACGTTAGATTGCGACGAGAAACTGTTTTGGCGTGTAGTGAAGGCCGGTTTTAACCAACGTAGAAAAACGCTGCGCAATGCCGTTTCGGCCGTTATGCCAAAAGATAAAATGGACGATCATATTTATTTTGAAAAGCGTGCCGAGCAATTGACGGTCGACGATTTTGTGGCATTAACGCAGCATGTAAGCGAGCTGATGCAACGATAAACCTTTAATTTCCGTCCTTACCCTATGGCTAAATACATTTTTATCATTTTACTTGTCATTGGTGCTAAATCGTATGGACAGGAACAATTAAATATTGCGGATCTTGATTTTTTATATCAAGCCATACAAAAAACTCCTTCCTATAAAGATCAGCTTAAAAACGACGATTCATATCGCCGGCTGTATCAGGATTTGCGACAAAATTTAAAAACCGACAATGATTTTGAGGCTTACCAGAAATTAGCGCAACTCATTTACCCTGTTAACGATAATCACCTGGGCTTTTATCGAAATGCAGATTCAACCTACAAATTTCAATATCTCAAACCGAAAATTGATTCGGCTGCTATCGAAAGTAAATTCAAGAACTACCCCGTGGATAGCGTTGAAGGGATTTATACCGATTACAAAGGTGTTAACAGGTACGTAGTTTATAAAAACGAGCTAAATAGTTATTACTTACAGAACCTCAAATTTGGTGCTGTTGAAGCCATTTTGCATAAAAGTTTGAAAAATAATTTTGATGTGATCCGGTTTGTAAGATCGCCGGGGTCTTATGTGCTTTTAAGAAACGTAAAGTTTACCAATAGTCGATTAATTGGATTGGGTTACCAGAAAACGGCTGAAAAAAATTATTCCGTTTTAGTCGAAAGCAATGGGAATTTCGAATACAAAGAAGTAGCCGAAAACATAGGTTATTTGAGATTAGGTAGTTTTTCTTCGTCGCCTGCAAATATCAAAACGGCTACTGATTTTTTCAACGATGTGAAGCCAAAAATACTGACCAAAAATTTGATTGTCGATGTGCGCAATAATGGCGGAGGAGGCTACAAAACATCAAAGCAATTTATCAACTTTTTGAAAGGCTTTAACGGTAACGTTTATATTTTGCAAAACGAATATACAGTTAGTAATGCCGAGCAATTTATTATTCAGTTAAGGGGGCGCAAAAATGTTAAAACACTTGGGGCAACTACGAAAGGGACAATTACCTACGGTAGTAACTATGGCAACGCCGTCTTGCTTCCGAGTAAGCGCTTTAGTTTTTACCCAACTGATATGAATGGAAATAAGCAAGAACTGCACTTCGAAAGCCTTGGAATTGAGCCTGATATTTTGCTGGATCCTGTTTCGGCCGATTGGATTACCCAAACAATAAAACTGATTAAATGAGTTCTGCTTGCCGATCTGTCGACCTCCCTATCATTGCCGTTGACTTCAGTCAACGGGCAACTAAATAGAACTTTTTAAAACTGTTCCGGAGTCGTTAGGTTGTTAAATTAACAAAACAATTTATCACCAAAATCATTACGATATGGAAAACAGAAATAACAACGCCTTAATTCAAACACTTTTAGATTGCGCACTTGCTTGCGAGTATTGTGCTTCATCGTGCTTACAAGAAGACGATGTGAAAATGATGGCCGATTGTATTAAGCTGGATAGAGATTGTTCAGATATTTGTATGCTGGCTGCGCGATTACTTCAACGCGACTCGAACATCGCACGGCAGTATTTGTTGCTTTGTGAGGAAATTTGCAGGGCCTGCGCTGCAGAATGCGCCAAACACGAGCACGAACATTGTAAACAATGCGCCGAAGCTTGCCAGAAATGCGCCGAAGCTTGCCACGCAAATCATGGAGACATTCAACAAGACTAAATGAAAAAAGGCTTCCTGATCGCAGGATCAGGAAGCCTTTTGTATTTTATTGCTCGCCGGCTAATTATTGAGCTGGGAAACTGAAGTTAAACATTCCTTGTTCGCTCACACCAGACATATAAATCATGTTGTTTCTGGTTTTAGGCAATGCTTTTTGTACATCAGCAACCGAGTTTACCGCCTGGCCGTTCACCTTGGTAATAATGAGGCCTTTTTCAACACCAATGTTATCAAAGGCTTTTCCGGTAACAACCGAGGTAACCACTACACCGCTGCTAATACCAAATTTCGATTTTTGTGCTGCCGTTGCGGGCGCAAATGTTGCGCCTAATTTCGAAACCTCAATGCTTTTTGTAGAGTTGTTGCTTGCTGTTTGTCCAATACTTGCTTCGCCTTTCAAGGTTACGGTAATATCTTTCATCGCACCGTCTCTTAAAACGCTCAATTTCACCTTATCGCCCGGACTCAAGCGGCCAACTCGTTCCTGTAAATCAGGCGAATCGTTAATTACCGTTCCATCAACTTTCTTAATAATATCACCTTGTTTTATTCCTGCTGCTGCGCCGCCGCTACCCGGAACTACATCGCTCACGTACAATCCGCTAACTTCATTAGTTTTAATGCTTTCTGGTTTTTCCTCAGCACTTAGAGGGAAGAAGTTCACGCCAATATAGCCACGTTTAACCGCTCCATATTTCATAAAATCATCAACAATTTTACGAGCTAAGTTAACAGGGATTGCGAAACCATAGCCTTGGTTATAACCACTTTGCGATGCAATGGCCGAGTTAATACCCACCAACTCACCGTTGGCATTTATTAATGCGCCACCGCTGTTTCCCGGGTTAATTGCAGCATCGGTTTGAATGAAAGATTCGATACTGGTATTTGCCGGACGATCGGGCAGTTTTCCTGTACGTTGGTACTCTCTGTATTCCTCCTCCGTCATTTGGTTGCCTTGCTGCTCCTGGCCAATAATGCCAATGCTGCGGTTTTTAGCACTTACAATTCCTGCGGTAACCGTAGTATTTAAATCAAGCGGGAAACCGATTGCCAAAACCCATTCGCCAACCTGTACATTATCCGAATTTCCCATTTTTACCACTGGCAAACCGGTAGCATTTACCTTAATTAAGGCTAAATCTGTATTTGGGTCGCGGCCGATTACTTTAGCTTCCACTTTACGTCTGTCCGTTAAAACCACTTCAACTTTAGAGGCGTTTTCAACAACGTGGTTATTGGTAACAATGTAACCATCTTCGCTAATAATTACACCCGAGCCCGACGCCGCTCTTGGCATGCGCTGCATCTGGCGACCACCGCCGCCAAAAAAATCTTCGAACATATCCATCGGCGAAGAACCTCTCGATCCGCCACCTTTAGCTTCGTATGTTGTTTTAATGTGAACAACCCCCGGCGCCACTGCCGCTGCTGCCTGTGTAAAATCGGCCGTGCCTGCAGATGAAACCTTTATCGGGTTGTTGGCGAAATATAAATTTTGCTTGTCGGATATGGTATTACCCGCCTGGTTATTTTCGAATAATTTATACCCACCAATTGCCGCTGCTCCGCCTATCAGGGCAGCTACCATCGTAATTCCTAGTATTTTTTTCATGTGTTATATATTGTTTTTTTATTGGTCATGAAGCTATTAAAAGCGCTGGTTAAGTTGTCTGTTGCTTTTAATGGTTTCATGTGTTATATATTTGTTTTTTATTGGTCATGAAGCTCTTAAAAGCGCTATTTCTAAAAATCAGGCGCTTATAACGATTCATGCGTTTGATATTAATTTTCTTAATTGTTAAGCTGCTATCGAAGGCTTTTTAAGATTTATTTGGTTAGCCTTAATAGCTTTATATGTTTGGTAATTGTTATAAATATGTATAATTATAAGCGGTTTCGCCAGCTAATTGTT
Organism: Pedobacter endophyticus; assembly: GCF_015679185.1. Taxonomy (NCBI): domain Bacteria; kingdom Pseudomonadati; phylum Bacteroidota; class Sphingobacteriia; order Sphingobacteriales; family Sphingobacteriaceae; genus Pedobacter; species Pedobacter endophyticus. The sequence continues at coordinate 2,760,094 of NZ_CP064939.1, read as the reverse complement.
TGTTTATAATAATTAATCTGTAACTACGAGCGGTTTGTATTCACTTTGATTTTAGCAGGACGCTCGCAGTTTTGATCTGCTTAAATTTCTTTTTATAAGTTTAATCAAATTTAGTACCATATAAACGATATTTGTATGTGCAAAGCACTTAAGATCGTGTTAAAAAATGTTAAATAAAAGAAAACGGGCTAAATAAGTAACTTTTCAGTCCAAACATTGCACAAAACAATGAATATTACGTGAAAATCTGAATCGATCTTTTAGACACACTGACAAATTTACAAGACCCAATATCACAGCATTACCACACAAATACCGTTAACAATGAACATCAAATTCTTTAAATACCAGGGTGCCGGAAACGATTTTATTCTGATCGATCATACCTCAGGTCCGCTGCAGGATATTGACAATAAAGTCGTTGAACGCCTTTGTGATCGGCGTTTTGGCATCGGTGCAGACGGATTGATGTTCCTTACCCGACACGAAAGCTACGACTTCGAGATGCATTATTACAATGCCGATGGCAACCTGGGCAGCATGTGCGGAAACGGCGGTCGTTGCATAGTCGCTTTTGCTAAACAACTCGGCATTATCAAAGAAAAAGCGAACTTTTTGGCAGTGGACGGACCGCATTATGCCAGAATTTCAGAAAATGGCGAATGGGTTGATCTGCAAATGATAAATGTTGAGGAAATTTCGATGGATGGAACAGCCTACGTGCTGAACACGGGCTCTCCACATTACGTTGCTCAGCAAGACGATTTGAAAAACTTCGACGTTTTCAGTGCCGGCAAAAGCATCCGCTATAACAACACCTACCAAGCAGCAGGCATAAACGTAAACTTTGTACAGGATATGGGCAGCCATTTGTTTGTTCGCACGTATGAGCGTGGCGTTGAAGATGAAACCTATGCATGCGGAACAGGGGTAACCGCCGTGGCAATGGCAATGGCGAAGCATAAACAACAAACAGGACACATCAAAACGGAAATCAAAGTGTTGGGCGGCGATATTAAAATTGAGTTCGATTACGATGGTAAGCGCTTTACCAATGTGTTTTTATGCGGCCCCGCCAAGTTGGTCTTCGAGGGGCAGGTTGAAAGCCTTTAGCCGGACTAAATCGCGACTTTCTACGCAGATCAATATTGAGCATCTAAATCGGATAACAGAGTCTTTCAACTAATCGGATGCAAAACGCCAACAAACCTCGGCCCAAAAAGGGAAGTGAGTTAACTAAGAGCAGTGGGAATCGCTAAGGGATGCTTCCCCGAAAAGTCGGGCACGCTGTGCCTCAGCATGACAAAATAGGTGCTGTCATCCTGAGTGCAACGAAGGATCCGCAAGCGATGAAACGCAGCACGCTGAAAACCCACTGCCAAAAGAGTGCAAGTGAAGGGCCAAGGATGGTAAGATGTAGGTTGCAGATGCTCAATGTCATTTAGTTAAGCTCGACGGGTGTCATCCGATAGCTGTCGGATCTGAGCCCTTCGACTAAGCCTGTATGAGCGTAGCCGAAATACTCAGGGTGACAATGTTCTTGTTCTTCCCTTAACTAACAAATGATCCTATTTTCTGAACAGTATTCAATAACTGTCGCAAGATATTTACACACTATTTTTTGCTATTTATTAAACACTCAACCCGCTCTAAAACAGTGTTTTTCGGGTGATAAAGGCCGGTTTTACAAGTAAAATAAATCAATCGATTGATTAAATGACAGAAATTGGACAGACATAATTTTTTTTAGGCTTTATTTTTGGGCGGAAATCGCGAACTCAGAGCCTAAATTTTGACGAGCGCTTTCAACCCGGAAAAAATTTAAACACACACACAAGAATATCCATGAGAAAAGTAACAACTCTCTTTTTCACCGTGAGCATAGGTATGCTTCTGGCATCCTGCGGAAATAACGATGATTCAAAAAAGGCAGCAGCTGCGGCGGCGGCTGGCCCACAACCTTATCCTGTTTTTTCGGTTGAGGCACAAACAACTGCGCTAAACTCCGATTATCCTGCAACCATTGAAGGGATTCAAAACATTGATATACGCCCAAAGGTTGATGGATTTATTCAGCAGATATTGGTTGATGAAGGTCAGCGGGTAAAAAAAGGACAGTTGCTGTTTACCATCATGGCACCGCAATACGAACAAGAAGTAAGAACGGCAAAAGCAGCCATTAGCAGTGCAGAGGCCGATGTTAACGCCGCTCAGTTACAGGTTAACAAAACCAAGCCCCTTGTAGAAAAAGATATCATTAGTAAATACGATTTAGACGCCGCTCAACTTACACTACAGAGCAGAAAGGCCGCTTTGGCACAAGCCAGAGCAACTTTGGTAAACGCACAGGTAAACCTCGGTTATACCCGCATTACCAGCCCGGTTGATGGAATTGTGGGCAGCATCCCGTTCAGAACAGGAAGTTTGGTAAGCAGCCAGAGCACTGAGCCGTTAACAACCGTCGCAAATACATCAAAAGTTTATGCTTACTTCTCGTTAAACGAAAAGCAACTTTTAGATTTCTCGAACGTTTACAAAGGAAATAACCTGGCTCAGCAAATGGCGAACATCCCGGCGGTAAGTTTGGTGCTTCCTGATGGAACCGTATATGCAGAAAACGGAAAAATCGAATCGATAAACAGCCAGATCAATACCACAACGGGTTCAGCGAGATTAAGGGCTACCTTTCCAAACCCCATTGCCTTGTTAAAATCGGGCGGAAGCGCCTCTGTTAGAATTCCACAGAAGGTTGAAAATGCAATTTTGATTCCGCAGAAATCGACCATCGATTTACAGGGAAAAAAATTCGTTTATGTTCTCGGCGATTCAGCAAAAGTGGTGAGCACCGAAATTCAGATTATGGATTTAGCGAAAGATAAGTTCTATGTAGTAACCAAGGGACTAAAAGCGGGAAATAAAATTGTTTTAGAGGGCTTTCAATCGTTAAAAGATGGCATGAAGATTAAGCCACAGGAAACGCCTGCTGATTCGGTGTACGCTGAAATAAGAAAATAACGATAAACCCAGTGCAATCACACTAAAAATTAGTGTAATCAATATCAATTATGTTTAAGAAATTTATAGAAAGGCCGGTTTTATCAACGGTTATATCCATTATCATCGTAATTCTCGGTGTTTTAGGTTTAGCTACGTTGCCGGTTTCGCAATATCCGGAAATTGCTCCGCCAACGGTGCAGGTTTCTACCTCGTACCAGGGCGCAAATGCCGATGTGGTGATGAATAGCGTTATTGTTCCGCTCGAAGAACAAATAAACGGTGTGGAAGACATGACTTACATGACCTCTACAGCGAGTAACGACGGTAGTGCCACCATTACCGTAAACTTTAAACTGGGTACAAACCCCGATTTGGCTGCGGTAAACGTACAAAACAGGGTAGCTCGGGCAACTAGTCTATTACCCGCCGAGGTAACAAAATCGGGTGTGATTACCGCTAAGAGACAGGCCAGTAACGTATTGATTTTCGCTTTGTACAGCGACGATCCATCATACGATCAGAAGTTTTTGCAAAACTATGCCAACATCAACATCATTCCGCAAATTAAGCGTATTAACGGTGTGGGTGATGCCAGTGCTTTCGGAACATTGGATTATACCATGCGGATTTGGTTAAAGCCGGATGTAATGGCTACTTATGGTTTGGTGCCAAACGATGTAAGTACCGCATTGGCCGATCAAAATATTGAGGCTGCCCCGGGCCAGCTGGGCGAACAGGGCGATCAAGCCTTTCAATATACGCTGAAATATACCGGGCGATTGAAAGATGAGGCCCAGTTTGGCAATATGATCATCAAAGCGGATGCAAATGGACAAATTCTCCGTTTAAAAGATATTGCAAGGATAGAGTTAGGTGCGCAAAGCTACGCCAGTTCGGTGAAGTTTAACGGCAAACAAGCTTTAGGTATTGCCATTAACCAAACTGCCGGATCGAACGCCAAGGAGGTAATCGAAAACTCAATCAAGACTTTGGATGAAGCACAAAAATCGTTTCCGAAAGGCGTGCATTATTCTACTTTGGTTAACGTAAACGATTTCCTCGATGCATCAATCGAAAAAGTAATTCACACCTTGATCGAAGCGTTTATCCTCGTGTTTTTGGTGGTGTTTATCTTCTTGCAAGATTTCCGCTCAACATTAATCCCCGCGATAAGTGTTCCGGTGGCCATTATCGGAACGTTCTTTTTCTTGAGCCTGTTCGGTTTTACCATCAACTTATTAACACTGTTTGCCCTCGTGCTCGCCATTGGTATCGTGGTAGATGATGCCATTGTTGTCGTCGAGGCCGTCCACGCCAAGCTAGATGAAGGCTACACAGATGCCAGAAAAGCAACGGTTGATGCCATGGAAGACATTAGCGGTGCTATTATTTCAATTACTTTGGTAATGGCAGCCGTATTTATTCCGGTAAGTTTCATTCAAGGTTCATCAGGTGTATTTTATAAGCAGTTTGGTTTAACGCTGGCCATTTCCATTATCTTATCGGCAATTAATGCGTTAACACTGAGCCCTGCTTTATGTGCAATATTCTTAAAACCACACGGCGATGACCACGACAAAAAGAAGAACTTTTTACAACGTTTTTATACTGCATTTAACACGTCTTTCGATGCTGTAACACAAAAATATAAGAAATCGGTCAGCTTTTTATCTCACAAAAAATGGATAGTTGGTGTAGGCATTGCCTTTTTCACTGTTGTTTTGATCTGGACAATGAACACCACGCCAAAAGGTTTCGTGCCAAATGAAGATTTGGGTACCATCATGTCTGATATTTCCTTACCTGCCGGAACATCGCAAGAAGAAACAAATGTGATTATTGCACAGATCGAAAAGCTTGCACACGATATTCCTGAAATTGAATTTACCTTACGCGTTGTTGGCCGAAGTATGATTAGTGGTTCCGGAAGCTCGTACGGGATGGTAATTTCGCGTTTAAAACCATGGAACGAACGCGATCGCGACGTAAAGGCTATTATCGGCGAGTTGTTTGCCAAAACGGCCAGCATTAAGGGCGCAAAAATTATCTTCTTTGCACCACCAACCATTCAGGGTTTCGGAACAAGTGGCGGTTTTGAGTTTCAGTTACAGGACAAAACCGGTGGCGATATCAAAAAATTCAACGAAATTGGTAACGGCTTTTTGGCTGCTTTGAGTAAACGCCCCGAAATACAATATGCATCCACTTCATTTAACCCTAACTTCCCACAATATCAAATTGATGTTAACGTGGCCAAGGTAAAGCAGGCCGGTTTAACCGTTGCTGATGTTTTAGGTGTAATGCAGGGTTATTATGGCGGTGTGTATGCTTCGAACTTTAACAAATTTGGTAAGCAGTTCAGGGTAATGTATCAGGCCGATGCCCAATACCGAGCAAACGAGCAGACATTAACACGCATTTTTGTTCGCAACAACCAGGGGCAAATGGCGCCGGTTTCTGAGTTCATTACTTTAACCAAGGTGTACGGTCCACAAGCCATTTCGCGTTTCAACCTGTTTACATCCATAGCTGTAACCGGAAACCCAAATCCTGGCTATAGCTCAGGCGATGCCTTAAAGGCGGTGCAGGAAGTTGCTGCACAAAGTTTACCTGCGGGCTATGGTTACGAATTTTCGGGCCTCTCTCGTGAGGAGATCAGCGGCGGCAGCCAAACCATTTTTATCTTTTTGCTTTGCGTTGTTTTCGTGTATTTCTTACTCGCAGCACAATACGAAAGCTACATTTTACCTTTAGCCGTATTAATTTCTTTGCCTATCGGTTTAGCAGGCGTATTTGTTTTTGATAAGATATTTGGAGTTGATAACAACATTTATACCCAAATAACGCTGATTATGTTGGTGGGCTTGCTGGCCAAAAATGCCATTTTGATTGTGGAGTACGCGGTAGACAGGCGACGAAAGGGAATGAGCATTATTAACGCGGCAATTGATGGAGCAACGGCCCGTTTACGCCCAATTTTAATGACATCTTTCGCATTTATTTTAGGATTATTACCGCTGATGTTATCAACAGGTGTCGGGGCATCGGGTAATAAATCAATTGGTACCGGTGCTGTTGGCGGTATGTTAATCGGAACAATTTTCGGTGTATTCGTTATTCCTGCACTCTTTATTATTTTTCAGGGGCTGCAAGAGCGAATAAGTAATAAATCGCCATTTGAAGCTGGCATTGAGCGAGAACAAACACCCGAAGAGTACGAATTAGCAGCGGCTAAAAGTAAACACTAATTTAAATGAACATGAAATTCAGATATAAGCATTCTATTTTAATCGGTTTTGCCATGCTTAGCCTAAGCGCCTGCGTAACTCAAAAATATACGCGGCCACAGGTAAACAGCGATGGTTTATACCGCGATAATAATACCACAGATACCACCACGATAGCCGATTTGCCGTGGAAGCAACTGTTTGCAGATACCACATTGCAATCGCTCATTCAGCAAGGGATAAATCAAAACTTAGATCTTAAGCAAGCTATTGAGCGCATCAAGATTGCCGAGGCAACATTGCGCCAGAGCCGTGCGGCGTTTTTGCCCAGCTTACAGGCCGATGTTTCGGTTACAGATGCAAAGCAATCTGCATCGGCATTAAACTTTCCGGCCGGGATTAACATCAATCTCGAAACCCAAACCTATAGAGCGGCTGTGAGCACTGCTTGGGAAGCTGATATTTGGGGCAAGTTAAGCAGTGCCAAACGGGCTGCCTTTGCAAGCTTGTTACAAAGCGATGCGGCAAGGCGTGCTGTTCAAACACAGTTAATTGCAACAATTGCCAACAGCTATTATACGTTATTGGCCTTAGATAAGCAGCTGGCCATCACCGAGCAAACGGTAAGAATCAGAACACAGGATGTTGAAACCATGCGGGCGCTGAAAGAAGGCGCAATTGTTAATGGCGCTGCGGTTGTACAAAGTGAGGCCAATTTGTATGCGGCCCAGGTAACCCTGCCCGATTTAAAAAGAAGCATTAAGGAAGCCGAAAATGCATTAAGCGTTGTTTTGGCTGTAGCTCCGGGTGCTATTAATCGCACTTCGTTAGATCAGCAAGTGGCCTATTCAAACTTACAAACGGGTGTTTCGGCGCAGCTTTTACAAAACCGTCCCGATGTTATTGCCGCAGAACTTGGCTTCCGGTCGGCTTTTGAGAATACGAATGTTGCGAAAACTTACTTTTATCCGGCTTTAACATTAACAGCAACAGGCGGTTTAACCAGTTTGCAACTGAGTAATTTTTTCGATAACTCGATCTTTTATAATCTCGTTGGAGGCTTAACGCAGCCTATATTTGCAAAAGGCGCAAATAAGGCCCGCTTACGGACAGCCGAGGCAAACCAACAAATTGCGTTTTATAACTTTCAGCAAACCTTGCTAACAGGTGGCCAGGAGGTTTCTAACGCATTGTATGCGTACCAAACCGCGGCAGAAAAAGAAGCAACAAGGGCAAAGCAAATCGAATCGTTAACCAAAGCGGTAGATTTTACTAAAGAATTGTTGCGTTATAGTTCGTCTACCAATTATACCGATGTTTTAACCTCAGAGCAGAGTTTGCTCACCGCCCAGTTAAATGGCATAAACGATAAGCTCCAAAAACTGCAATCAGTTGTTGAGCTCTATCGCGCATTAGGCGGTGGCTGGAAATAAGAAATAATTCATTACTAATAAAAGGCATTCTGATAATCAGGATGCCTTTTTGGTTTAGATCGAATGGGAGTTTCAATGCTGTTATGCTGAGCGCTTGGCTAATGTCATTTAGTTAAGGATAAAATTATAGAACATTGTCACCCTGAGCGGAGTCGAAGGGCGGATGTTAATGGTTTTATCCAATAAAAGAGGTCTTCGACTGAGTTTATCTTGAGCGAAGTCGAAAGGCTCAGACTGACGCCCGTCGAGCTTAACTAAACGACATTGAGCGCCCGGTTAACTGAACGACTTTCTATTTCCGTCTTTGCCCCAAAGGGGCTACTTCGCGTACGTACGGGATCAGGGCCTTTGTAGCATGAAAGATGCTGAAATAAATCCGATAGCTATCGGATCAGCATGACGACCGTTCTTGTAAAAAGCCATAAAACATGTTGCAATTTGGTTATTCGAACTCGTAAATGATGTTTCAAAGAGGTGTCCACACCAAGAAGTCGGGACAGGCTGTTTCTTCCATTGACGTTTTCGTAATTATTTAAATTGCAGCTGCCTGACTTTAAGTAACAACACGATTAACGCCAACCACGAACGGTCGTCATTCCCAATTTAATTTGGAATCTTAATGCTAATGCGCTCGCCTTACGGTTCCCGCCTTCGCGGGAATGACGGCCGCCTTAAAAACGTCATCAGTACAAAAATTTCTCCTCCAAAGGGGGCTCCTACGGAGCGCTTCGGTCGAAATGACAATTTAAAGAGCAGCAACGATCTTTTCTGCTATAAATTTAATTATTTACAAAACTCGTTGCATTTTTTGATGTAATCGCAAAATGTTGTATGTTTAAAGTTTCTTAAAGCCGGTAGCCTTAAGAAACTTTTTCCCTAACTGATGTTACGCGTAGATAGCTCTAAACCCTGCAAAATCGTTTACTCCTTGTGCAAGCATGAGTATTTGGGCTATTTGGTTGAGCCACATGTTGTTCAACTTAATCCAAATGGCGATTTTTCTTTTACTTACCAACGAATTTTTACCCACACAGCCGACGAATTTAAGGCTTGTTTAACCGAATTAGACTCTAAACTGATTAAAATCTTAGACGGTATTGAACAAGACGCACTGATAAAAAGATACTATAAAAAGCTAATCAGGCCAACAGAATTCTTTACCAAGGTTTTTGACGATAAGTTTTATGAAAGCGTTCGTCCGAAGATTGAGAAGAAACTTGCAGAAGCGCTCGAGCTGCTTAAGGTGAAAAATGAACTGTATGTGATGGACAAAGACGGTTGGCCTGTTGAACGCAAAATTGAGCTAGCTACCGAACCGGCGTCCATCTTGTTCCATTTTCGCCGAAACGAGACCGAAACGCGGTATTTTCCCACAATAAAATATCAAAACCTGCGCATCGAGTTCATGTTTAAAGAAGCGCAGATTATCAGCAATAAACCCGCGTGGCTTTTACTGAATGATGTGCTGTATTTCTTCGATCAGGATATTGAAGGCAAAAAGCTTCAGCCTTTTTTAAACAAGCGCTATATTGCCATTCCAAAGGCAACCGAGGCCACTTATTTTGAAAGGTTTGTGGCACCGCTGATTGAAAAGCACCACGTTTATGCCGAAGGCTTCGAAATCCGCACCGAGCAATTTGAAGCGATTCCCGTTTTAAAGGTATTGTTTGTAGATGGTGGACTGTCGCAAATTCAGCTGTATTTCAAATATGGCGAGTATTCTTTTCCGTTGGAGAATGCAAACAAGGTAACCGTTCGTTTAGAAAAAACAGGCGATGATTATGTTTTCCATCGAATCAGGCGATCTGCAGATTGGGAGAAGAAGCAGTTGAGCTTTCTACTTTCATTGGGATTGAGGAAAACGAGTTCGCTGTTCAGCAATCTTGAAGTAGCCGAAGAAAACGAAAATCCAAGTTATGCAGCCATCAACTGGGTTAACGAACATATCGAGATTTTAACCGCCTCGGGCTTTGAAGTTGAGCAGGCCACGGGACAAAAGCGTTTCGTTTTTGGAGCTAGTAAAATAGATTTAGAAGTAAAAGAAGGAAACGATTGGTTCGATATCAATGCCGTAGTGTGGTTTGGCAAATATCAGATTCCTTTTCTTTCGCTTAAACAACATATTCTCCATAAAAGAAGAGAATTTTTGCTTCCCGATGGGGAAGTAGCCATCATTCCCGAAAAATGGTTTACCCAATATGGAAGTCTATTCAGCCTTGCCGAGCCGGGCAAAACGCTTCAACTCAAAAAGCATCACATTGGCCTGATTAACGATTTGGCGGAAGACAGTTTGGCAAACATTACGCTTGAACGAAAGCTGCAACGACTTTCTGATTTTGAAGATATTGCAGATACCCAAATGCCTGTAAACTTTAACGGAAGCTTACGCGATTATCAAAAAGCAGGCTATAACTGGTTCAGTTTCCTTCGCGAATATAATTTTGGGGGTTGCCTGGCCGACGATATGGGATTAGGTAAAACCATTCAAACTTTGGCCATGCTGCAAAAGGTGAAGGAAGATGATGCGCTGATCGTTGCGCAAAGTACCTCGTTGATTATTATGCCTACATCGCTCATTTACAACTGGCTAACCGAGGCGAAGAAGTTTACCCCAAAACTCAAAATACTGGCCCATACAGGCACGAACAGGAATAAAGATGTGGCCAATTTCGCAAACTACGACATTGTAATAACCACTTACGGGGTTACGCGGGTTGATGTTGACGAACTGAAAAACTTTTATTTCAATTACATCATTTTGGATGAAAGCCAGAACATTAAAAACCCATCTTCAAAATCGTTTAAAGCTGTAAGAAGTTTAAAATCGCGTCATAAGCTGATATTGAGCGGTACGCCTGTAGAAAATTCTGTGGGCGATTTATGGTCGCAGCTTACCTTTCTAAACCCGGGATTGTTGGGTACACAGGCTTTTTTTAATGATGAATATGTGCAAGCCATCGAAAAAAAGAAAGACGAAGAAAAAGCTCGTAAGCTGCAATCGATAATTAAACCCTTTGTTTTACGGAGAACCAAAGAACAGGTTGCAGCCGAACTGCCGCCAAAAACCGAGCAGGTAATTTACTGTGATATGAGCGAGGATCAGGCGGCTTATTACGAAAAAACAAAGTCCGCATACCGAAACGACTTGCTGCAGAGCATGGAAGATGGTACGTTTGCCCAAAAGCAAGTTCAGCTTTTACAAGGTTTAACCGCCCTGAGGCAGCTTGCAAACCATCCGTTTATGATCGACGGCGAGTATCTTTCAGATTCTGGAAAGTTCGAAAACGTAATCCATACGTTAGATAACGTATTGAAGGGCGGGCACAAGGTTTTGGTTTTCTCTCAGTTTGTAAAACACCTCGATATTTTTAAGAAATACTTCGAGGCCGAGCATATTCCTTTTGCGTACCTAGATGGTGCAACACGTAATAGAGGTGAGATTGTTGCAGATTTTCAACAAAATGAAGACCTGAAAGTCTTTTTAATATCGATAAAAGCCGGCGGCGTAGGCTTGAACTTAACGCAGGCCGATTATGTTTTCGTTTTAGACCCATGGTGGAACCCCGCAGTTGAGCAGCAAGCGATTGATAGAACGCATCGAATCGGGCAGGATAAAAAGGTGTTTATCTATAAATTTATCGCGAAAGATACCGTTGAAGAAAAAATATTGGCGTTGCAAAACAGGAAAAAATCACTGGCGAGTTCGTTAATTACCACAGAAGAGAGCTTTTTTAAATCGTTAAGTAAGGATGATATTCGTGATATATTGAATTAGGAATCAAAGTCCTTTTCGTCCATTGTCATTCTGACGAAGGAAGAATCCCCAACCGATAAGCGCTGAAGCAACGATTACCAACACCCATTCGCTTTTTGAGCCTGTGGATTTTTAAAGCAAGGATTATAAGCCCCTATGAACGGTGGCCATCCTCAGGGTTCGATTTTTTGCAAAAATAAAAGAATTAGGATGACAGGTTTTTCACCAAGTCGTCTTTGCGAGGCCGGGCCTATGCGAGCCGAAGCAATCTTATTTGCGGAATGAGATTGCTTCGGCTCGCTGCAAAGCAGCCCCTTTGGGGCAATGACGGCCGCTTTAAAAACGTCATCCATATTTATTTTATCCAAAACGTGCCGTCCCGTCACGCGGGAATTACCTCTACCATTGACGTTATTGTGTATGCGATGATAAACAAAGCAATAAGCTAACCACCCCCAACCTCCCGAATCGGTCGGGATAGACTCTCCTAAATTAGGAGGGGAATAGCAACTGCACAACCATTTAGCCTCAAAAACCATCAAAGATTGCACTGTCCAACTCCTCCCGATTTCTTCGGGAGGCAAGTTCCAAAGGCATCCCTTTGGGAGGGTGGTTGTTTTTTACGTCATTCATCTTAATTCTTATGCAATAAATTAAAATTCAGGATAACAAAAATTTATTTCGTCTCTGTGTTTAAAACCAAAAACCCAATCCCCTTTTGCTTGTTATACTATCAAACATAATCTTTATAGCTATGATAAACGAAGAAATAAACAGCACGCTCAGCACGGTAAAAGAAGCCTGGAAATACCCTGAACTGTTTCAAAACATATCAAAATCCGAGCGCTGGTTATCTGGCGCAGCAGGTTCTTATCTGCTTTTTAAAGGAATAACCGGAATTTTCTCTCACCCAATAATCGGTTTGACAGGCGCAGCAATTGGAGCCGGCCTATTGTACAGGGGAATTACAGGCTACTGTCCAATGACAGATTTGGCAGAACAAAGACAAGAGGCACTCGGTGCAGATGAATTGATAGTTACAGAAACGTTAATTACCGACGATTTGGGGTAATATTTTAAATACGAAATTTCCATTTCTTATAAAACTGGTTAACTTTAAAAAGTTAATACACAATTATGAGCAAATACGCACTATTACTGATTCCAACATTTTTTGCCGTACAAGCAATGGCACAAGATAAAAAAACCGATCCTGCAAACGACCCCAAAACAACCGAGGTTTGGGAACCTGTTCCGAAAGTGGTAACACCGGGCAAGCTGCCGCAAGAGGCACCATCAGACGCGATCGTTCTATTTGATGGACGCAATCTGGACGCTTGGCATTCAGTTAAAGATCCATCTAAACCTGCAGGCTGGACGATAGACGATGGTTTTTTTACCGTAAAAAAAGGAACGGGTAACATTGAAACGAATAAAAAATTTACCGATTACCAACTGCACATGGAATGGAAAATTCCTGCAAACATTTCGGGCGAAGGGCAGGCCAGGGGAAACAGCGGCGTATTTTTAGCATCAACAGGCGGTGGCGATGACGGGTATGAAATCCAGATTATGGATACCTACAACAACAAAACCTACGTAAATGGCCAAACAGGAAGCGTGTACAAACAAGCCATCCCATTGGCAAACGCCAACAAGAAACCGGGCGAATGGCAATATTACGATATCATTTGGAATGCGCCACGTTTTAACGAAGATGGCTCAGTTAAGAAACCAGCCAGCGTAACGTTGTTCTTAAACGGCGTATTGTTGCAAAACAATTACGTTTTAAAAGGTGCAACAAGATACATCGGCACGCCAGAATATAAAAAGCACGGTGCTGCATCAATTAAATTGCAAGACCATGGCGACCCAAGTCCGGCAATCAGTTTCAGAAACATTTGGGTAAGAGAGCTGTAAGAATTTTCTTACTCGTCATCCCGACAGCAGCAGAGGGATCTTTAACCGCAATATTTTCCAAAACCTGTAAGATAAACTTCTTGCAGGTTTTTGCTTTTTAAACTACTTTCGTTAATCATTGTGATTATGAAAAAGCGGTTATGAACAAAGGCAGGCTAGAAGCATTTAGTGATGGCGTAATTGCAATCATTATTACCATTATGGTGTTAGAAATCAAGGTTCCTGAAGGTGAAAGTCTGCAAACGCTAAAACCACTCATTCCGAAATTTATCAGCTATGTATTAAGCTTCGTTTACGTAGGAATTTATTGGAATAATCACCACCATTTAATGCATGCCGTAAAAAAAGTAAGCGGACCAATGTTATGGGCCAACCTGAACCTGCTTTTTTGGCTATCGCTCTTTCCCGTAACCGCTGGTTGGATGGGCGAAAACCATTTCGCTTTCTGGCCAGTTGCGGCCTACGGTTTGGTGTTATTTTTAGCTGCAATAGCGTATCTCATATTGGTAATCGTAATAAAGAGGAGCGAGGGCGCTCATTCTCTTGTTGTAGAGGCAATTGGCAACGATGCCAAAGGGAAACTTTCGTTGATTTTTTATGCTTTAGGAATTGGCCTCAGCTTTGTAAACCCATGGCTCGGCTGCTCAATGTACATTATTGTTGCTGCTATCTGGTTTATCCCCGATAAAAGAATTGAGCGAGCCATTCGCCAGTCGTTAGACGCCAAGGATTAATCGCTGAGCGACGAATCCACCATGCAATAACAACATTTAGCCTTGGCTCAGCAAGCGCTAGCCTCTTAAAATTTGCAGGTATACTTCTCTGTCTATCATTTCTGCGCCCATGCTCATCAAATGTTCGTTAGGTAGCTGGCAATCTATTAATTCAACATTTAACTGGCTTAAATAAATCAGGGCTGCTTTTGATGCATTGCTCACCTTACTAAACATGCTTTCGCCACAGAATACCCCATTTATTTTTACGCCATAAAGTCCACCAACTAATTTTTCGTTTAGATAAACCTCCACGCTGTGCGCATAACCGTTTTGGTGTAAGTTGATGTAAGCACTTTGCATTTCGTTCGTTATCCAGGTGCCGTTCTGATCTTTTCTGGGCGTTGTAGCGCAACTAACAATCACTTGTTCAAAAGCCGTATTTACACTAATTTTAAAGCTTCCGTTAGCCAAAAGCTTCTTCATGCTTTTACTGATTTTGATTTTTTCAGGATAAATTACACACCGTTCATGCGGCGAATACCAAAGAATAGGATCTCCTTCGCTAAACCATGGAAAAATGCCGTTTGAGTATGCTGTGAGCAGCCTTTCCATACTCAAATCGCCACCAATCGCCAACAGCCCATCGTTTTCCGCAAGTGCGGGATCCGGGAATCCATAATCATCATCAAGCAACTGAAAAAACATGGCACGAAAATAAGAAAGAAAATAACGATTAAACCCTAACGTTCAAATAATGTCATACAGTTAAATCGTCGTTATGAGCACAAAAGCTAATTTCGTTAAGGTAAAGCACCTGTACAGCAGGGCAGGCTTTGGCATATCCTATTCTGATCTGGAAAAGTTGAGCAAAAAAAACATCGATAAAGTTGTTGATGTGCTCATCAAGGAATCAGAAAATGATGACCCGATCAATCTCGTAAACGACCTCGAGTCGAAACGCCAACTGTTGGCTCAAGCAGGCTTGTACGGAAAAAAAGATCTTAGCGAGGACGAGAAAAAAATGCGGCAACAGATTATTCGCGAACAAAATGACGTAGGTCGCGATTTGAACATTGCATTTGTCACCAAAATGATCAACACCAATGCCCCACTAAGGGAAAAGATGACCCTTTTTTGGCATGGCCATTTCGCGTGCAGAAGCAGGATTCCATTTTTTGCTCAACAACTAAACAATATTCAACGGGCGCATGGCCTCGGTAGTTTTAAAACTTTGTTGGTAGAAGTGTCGCAATCGCCGGCCATGTTGCAATATTTAAATAATCAGCAGAATAGGAAGGGACGACCAAATGAGAACTTCGCCCGCGAGTTAATGGAGCTTTTTACGCTTGGCAGGGGAAATTATACGGAACATGATATTAAAGAATCGGCCCGCTCTTTTACGGGATGGATGTACGATAAAGACGGCTCGTTTATTTTTAGAAAAAACCTGCACGATGGTGGAACAAAGGAGTTTTTCGGCAAGATTGGAAACTTTCAGGGAGAGAACATCATCGACATCATTCTTGAGAAACCGGAGACAGCTGAATTTATCGCCACAAAAATTTATCGGTTCTTTGTAAATGACACGCCAAATGAGGCACATGTAAAGGAACTGGCATCGAGTTTTTACAATTCGAAATATGATATCGCCACCATGATGAAACATCTTTTTACATCAGATTGGTTTTATGACAATGAAAATGTAGGTACAAAAATAAAATCGCCAACCGAGTTTTTGGTGGGGTTAAGCCGCGAATTTTTTGTTACTTACAACAGGCCACAGGTTTTAATACAGCTGCAAAGCAGTTTAGGCCAGTATTTATTTAACCCGCCCAATGTTGCCGGCTGGCCTGGTGGCCAAAGCTGGATAGACAGTTCATCGCTAATGTTGAGGATGCGAATCCCATCACTGGTTTTGAACGATGGAGAGATAGATTTCAGCGGTAAAGCCGACCCCGAAGATGAAGCCGTAATTGCCCTGAGCAGAACAGCCACCACAAATGCCAACTCAAACCAGAAACGCAAATCGTATGTAGATGCCAATGCAGACTGGCCGAAATTTTTAGAAACGTTTCCCAAACATTTAACGCCGCTTGAACTTACGTCGTTCTTGCTCCAGCCAAAATTAAATCAGAAAATTACCGACATGGTTAGTGATAACAAGGGTTTAAGAAGCACAGCCATAGAAATTACAAGCATGCCCGAATATCAACTTTGTTAAACAAATTGGTTCATTAGTCATTGCTTCACTGGTTTGCATTGTGCTAACCAGTAAACAATTGAACTCGTGAACCAATGAACATTTAGTTATGAACAGAAGAAATTTTTTAAGAAATACGGGCTTTGTAGCGGCAGGATCGCTATTTGTTCCGGCTTTTATGAAACCGCTGGAGGCCATGGCGCTCGACGAGCTTAGCTTGTACAAAAATCTGGTTGTAGTTCAGCTTTCCGGAGGCAACGATGGCTTAAACACCGTTATCCCTTACGGTAATGATATTTACTATCAAAAGCGCAAAAACATTGCCATTAAGCCCGAAGAGGTGATCAGACTGAACGATATGCAAGGGCTCAACCCAAATATGAAGGCGCTGCAGGAAATTTACGATCAGGGTTGGATGACGATAATAAACGATGTGGGTTACCCAAATCCCGATCGGTCTCACTTCCGTTCAATGGATATCTGGCAAACGGGTAGCGATAGCAACCAGTTTTTATCTACAGGTTGGATTGGCCGCTACCTCGATAGCAAGTGCCAAACCTGTAAGTATCCGTATACCGCCATCGAAGTTGATGATTCATTGTCGCTAGCCTTAAAAGGTCAGAGCAAAAAGGGAATTGCCTTAAAAGACCCCGCTGCATTGTATCGGAATACGAACGATCCATTTTTTAAGGCGATGTTAAAAAGCGATAAAGAACATTTGGATGAAGACAACCTGGGCTATCTGTACAAAACGATGATCGAGACACAATCGTCGGCCAGCTACATTCAAAATACGTCAAAAATCTATCAATCTAGCTCCGCATATCCCGTTTCGGGCTTTGCCAATCAACTAAAAACAGTGTCGAAGTTCATCTCATCAGGATTGAAAACGCGTGTTTATTACGTTTCTTTAAGCGGCTTTGATACGCACGTTAACCAGGTTAACCAGCATGGCAACCTGCTTAAGCAATACAGCGAAGGCATGGCGGCTTTTTTGAAGGATTTAAAAAGGAATAATAAGCTCGATGATACATTGGTAGTTACCTTTAGCGAATTTGGCCGCAGGGTTGAGCAAAATGCAAGCAACGGCACCGACCATGGAACGGCCAACAATATGTTAATTTTTGGGGGCAAGCTGAAAAAGCAAGGTATATTTAATAGCGCACCCAATTTAAGCGACTTAGATACAGGCGATTTAAAATATCAGTTGGATTTTAGGCAGGTTTACGGAACCATTTTGGATAAGTGGCTTGATGTAAACAATGCGGATATTTTAAATAAGCGATTTAATACGCTCGATTTTATTTAACCGCCGACTTCTACCGCCATTAAGTGGCGAATTAAACATTGTCATCCTGAGGGGTAATTATTGGAATAAAATCAATAGGAGTGACGTTTTTAAGGCGGTCGTCATCCGATAGCTATCGGATCCCGCGCAGGCGGGAATCTTAAAGCCTTAGCATTAAGATCCCCTACCGATAGCTATCGGTACAAGCTGAGGATGACGACCATTCATGTAAAAGATTATAAAACAGCAGGTTGCCAAAAACGTCAATGGTAGTTTAAATTTTTTAGGCGGCCGTCATTCCCGCGCAGGCGGGAATCTTAAAGCCTTAGCATTAAGATCCCCAGTCAAGCTGAGGATGACGACCTTTCATGTAAAAGCTTATAAATCAGCAGGTTGCCAAAAACGTCAATGGTAGTTTAAATTTTTTAGGCGGCCGTCATTCCCGCGCAGGCGGGAATCTTAAAGCCTTAGCATTAAGATCCCCAGTCAAGCTGAGGATGACGACCGTTCGTATAGAAGCTTATAAAACAACGGGCTGCAAAACTACGTTAATGGTAGTTTAAATTTTTTAGGCGGTCGTCATTCCCGCGCAGGCGTTAATCTTAAAGTCTTAGCATTAAGATCCCCAGTCAAGCTGAGGATGACGACCGTTCATGTAAAAGCTTATAAACAGCAGGTTGTCAAAAACGTCAATGGTAGTTTAAATTTTTTAGGCGGCCGTCATTCCCGCGCAGGCGGGAATCTTAAAGTCTTAGCATTAAGATCCCCAGTCAAGCTGAGGATGACGACCTTTCATGTAAAAGCTTATAAAACAACGGGCTGCAAAACTACGTCAATGGTAGTTTAAATTTTTCAGGAAAAAAATCAATATAAGTAACGTCGTTTTTCAGAACAATGTTCCTAAGAGAGGTCGTCTTTTGAGCCCGCCTGACCAGACGGGCAGGCAGCCGAGAACCACGAAGTGCTCAGCGAAGCTAAATCTTTCATGCAAAGTTCAAAGATTTCTCCTCCAAAGGAACTCCTACGGAGCACTTCGGTCGAAATAACGATTTTTTTAACGTCAATGGTAGGGGTATTTATTGGAATAAAATCAATAGGAGTGACGTTTGCAATTTGTTCGTTGCTATCTGCGCCATGCGTCCCCCTTTGAAGGGGGCAGTGCCAAAGGCATCCCTTTGGGAGGGGATGATTTCCAAAAATCCTCTCCCTTTGTATGGATTCCTGTGTTTTTCGTATGTGCAACCCTTCCGAATAAGGTCGGAACAGGTCTCCAAAGAGGGACAATGAGACAGTACGTTAAACCCAAAGTAATAAAACGTCAATGGTAACGGAGCCGAAGGCAGAAGTTTATTTTTTGAACCCAACTTACAAACAAAAAGCCATTCCTTTTACAGAATGGCTTTTATTATGTTTATCAGTTTGTAACTGCCAGTATTAATTAGGCTAACAACCTGATCGGCTCTTCTAGCAAACCTTTTAATGTTTGTAAAAATTGTGCGCCGGTAGCGCCATCAACCACACGGTGATCGCAACCAAGTGTTAGTTTCATTACATTACCGGGAACTACAGCTCCGTTTTTAACAACTGGCACTTGTTGAATAGCACCAACCGATAAAATTGCACCATCAGGTGAGTTGATAATCGATGTAAACTCGTCAATACCAAACATACCCAGGTTAGAAACCGTGAAGGTAGAACCTTCCCAATCTGCCGGTTGTAATTTTTTAGCTTTTGCTTTTCCACCAAAGTCTTTCACCTCTGCAGAAATGTGCGATAACGATTTGCCATCGGCAAAACGAACAACAGGCACCAACAAACCATCTTCAACAGCCATAGCCACACCGATGTTGGTGTGCTCGTTGAAACGGATTTTATCGCCACCCCATGATGAATTAACAGCCGGGTGTTTCTTCAATGCAACGGCAACCGCTTTAATCACGATATCGTTAAATGATACCTTAACCGGAGCAACAGCGTTAATTGCCGTACGGGCAGCCATTGCATTATCCATATCAATGCTCACGGTTAAATAGAAATGTGGAGCCGTAAATAAGCTTTCAGCCAAACGTTTTGCGATAACCTTACGCATTTGCGAAACAGGCTGCTCAGTGTATTTAACCTCACCCACAAAAGTAGGGATAACCGGAGCTGCAGCAGTTGTTGCGCTTTCAGCTTTGGTCTTTCCGCTTTCAGCTTGTGCAGCTGGCTTAAAGTTCTCAATATCTTTTTTAATGATACGACCACCTTCGGCACTACCTGCAACTTGTGATAAATCGATTCCTTTTTCCTTCGCAATTTTCTTGGCCAAAGGCGATGCTTTCACGCGGCCGTCAGCAGAATTCTCTGCAACAGGAGCATTTGCGTTCGATTCAGCAACAGCTTTCGGCGCTTCTTCTTTGCTTTCAGTTTTTTCTTCGCTTTCCGCTTTCGGCGTTGAGCTCTGAGCTCCTCCGGCTAAAATTCCGCTAACATCGGTTCCTTCAGGTCCAACAATAGCGATAATTCCATTAACCTTCGCAGCTTCTCCTTTTTCTACACCAATGTGTAACAAAGTACCCGTTGCGTAGCCCATCACCTCCATAGTCGCCTTATCGGTTTCTACGTCAGCTAAAACATCATCATCCTTAACCTTGTCGCCAACTTTTTTATGCCATTCAGCAATAACGCCTTCAGTCATGGTATCGCTTAATAGAGGCATACGAATTACCGTAACGCCTTTTTCTGCCAGTTCTTCTTCGCTTAAGCCGCCGCCCTGAGCAGGTGCAGCCTCTTCTTTTTTATCTTCAGCCTTAGGCGCATCAGTGCTTTCAGCTTTCGGCTTTTCGCTTTCAGCTCCACTTTCAGCCTCTAGCGCAGCTTTGTAGTCTTCGCCTTCTTTACCAATAACGGCCATAACAGCATCAACCGGAACAGCCTGACCTTCTTCTACGCCAACGTATAAAAGTGTACCATCCCAATAAGATTCCATATCCATTGTTGCCTTGTCAGTTTCTACTTCTGCCAAAACATCGCCGCTTTTCACTTTATCGCCCACTTTTTTATGCCACTTCGCCAATACCCCTTCGGTCATGGTGTCGCTCATTTTGGGCATTTTAATTACATCAGCCATTATATCTAATTAATTGAAATCTTAAAAATATTAGTCCATTATATAAGGGTAGTTCTCCGTCATATAAACATCTTTATACAACTCAGATGCTTCTGGCCATGGAGATTCTTCTGCAAATTTCACAGCGTGATCTACAGTAGCTTTAACTTTCGCTTCTACTTCCTCAATCCAAGCCTCGTCAGCATACTTTTCTTTCAAAATAGTTTCTCTGGCATGCTCAACCGGATCTTTTGCTTTATAATCTTCCAACTCTTCTTTGGTACGATATTTTGCAGGGTCAGACATTGAGTGGCCGCGGTAACGATACGTTCTCATTTCTAAGAAAGTAGGTCCTTCACCCTTACGGGCACGCTGAATAGCTTCATCCATTGCATTATGCACCGCAACCGGGTCCATACCATCAACCGGAGCACATGGCATGTCGAAACCTAATCCGATTTTATAAATATCAGTCATGTTTGTTGTACGTTGTACCGAAGTACCCATTGCGTAGCCATTGTTTTCGCAAACAAAAACAACAGGCAACTTCCAAAGCATGGCCATGTTAAAAGTTTCGTTTAATGCACCCTGGCGTACAGCGCCATCGCCCATGTAACAAATATTAACATTATCCGTTCCTTTATATTTTTCTGCAAAAGCAACACCAGCACCTAGCGGAATCTGACCTCCAACAATGGCGTGGCCACCATAAAAATTATGTTCTTTGCTAAACATGTGCATCGAACCACCTTTACCTTTCGAGCATCCTGTGGCCTTACCATACATTTCTGCCATAATGCTGTCGGCACTAACACCTAAAGCCAAAGCATGAGCATGATCACGGTAAGTAGTAATCATCGAATCGCCTTTTTGCATCGCAGATATTGCACCTGCAACTACAGCCTCTTGTCCAATGTATAAATGACAAAAGCCACGAATTTTTTGTTGTCCGTATAACTGGCCGGTTTTCTCTTCGAATTTGCGCATCAGCAACATCGATTCGAACCACTTCAACCAAGTGTCTTTATTTATTTCTACTGCACTCATTTTATGGTATTTGTTTTTTTGCGACAGCAAATCTAATTTTTTTATTGCAATTTTTGGCACTATCTAATGTAAAAACATCATGCAAATTGATTTAAATGTACGATTTAGTCATTGTTTTACATTCCAAACTGCATCATTATTTCCACTTAGCCTAAAGTACCGATTTTACAGACCTTAAGCTTCGCGATTTATCAAATTCCTTATTCAATTTAATGTGGAATTTAATTTTGCCAAACCTTATTTAGTCGTAATTTATCGATTTTTTATCAGAAAGGCAATTGCAGTGCTATTTGGTTAAAGTTAGCCCCGCCATTTGCATGATCTTTTTTGTAAATTTCTTCAACATCTTTGGTCGCTGCGCCAAAAAAGTATAATTGCGGCTGTCGGGCTTTGCATCATCAGGTTAGCCTAAGTAAGATAAACCAGACTGCAGCAAGCGCGACGGCAATTTTTCAATTGAAGGAAGTAAAGCGGGTGGCGGGCTTTCGATCCCGATGAGGTGCATAAACTTACTTTTCTACGCAATTTTATGGTTCAATTGCCGTTTACTAACAAGCCGAAATCGTTAAAATGTTAATAACTTTGGCTTTTTAACAATTTACATTTGGATAACATTTGTATTATTGATACTTTTGGCAGCCGACAATAAGCCCAGGTGCTTTACGTTACTGTGTAAGTGAATACCCAAACATAATGTATAACATGATTAAAAAATTTTTGTTTTCAACTCTAATCGCTATCTGCACGTTCTCAGTCGCATTTGCGCAAACAAAAACGAAAGAATCTAGTAAAGAATTAAACGATCCCGACAACTTAGCGTCTCAATATTTTTCGCAGGTGATGGGTGTTGCAGTAGATGCAACTTCGAACTTAAAACTTTATAAGTTTATTTACGAGTGGATCGGAACTCCTTACAGCTACGGAGGAAACACCAAAAGAGGTATTGACTGTTCTGCTTTTACGAAAGCAATTTACGACAAAGTTTTCAACACTACCATCAGAAGAAATTCTCGCGATATTTTCAGCATGGTAGATCCTTTATCTAAAGAAGATTTGAAAGAAGGCGATTTAGTTTTCTTTAAGATTAAAAGCAGAAGCATTTCTCATGTTGGTATTTATCTGGGTGATAACAGATTTGCCCATGCGTCAAGTTCTCGCGGTGTAGTGATCAGCAACCTGAATGAACCGTATTACAGCCGTTACTTTTACAAAGGCGGCCGCGTGTTAGAATCGTTTAAAAAGGAATTTACAGTAGAGTAAGACAATTTACAATCGAAGATTTACGATTTTAGATTGAATAGACATAATCCTCCCGAAGAAATTTTGGAGGATTTTTTTATACAAAATACTTTTACGCATACCGATAATTGTAAAACATGAAATTTATCAGTTCCCTAATTTTATCACTTTTTACTATAGTTATTTTTGTGAGGTGTACAAGCAATACCGCCCAGGTAATTGTGCCCGTTGCGAAGTCAGATACCACATTAAAAAAGATAAAAGACACAATCGCGATTACTGCCGTAGGCGATATTATGCTCGGCTCGGCCTATCCAACAAAAGCAAACCTGCCTCCGGATGATGCGGTAAACAGTTTTAAAGCGGTAGATAGCCTGCTAAAAGGCGACATTGTTTTCGGAAATTTAGAGGGTTGCTTTTTAAACACCGGCAATTCTGATAAATGCAAGGGAATTAACCCAAACAACTGTTATGCCTTTAGAATGCCCGAGCGCTATGCAGATATTTATAAAAAAGCCGGATTTAACGTTTTAAGCATCGCTAATAATCACGTGGGTGATTTCAACGCAAAAGGCCGCAAAAATACTGCACGGTTGTTAGATTCTTTACAAATTCATTACGCCGGCCAACTGAACAAGCCTTTTGAGCTATTCGAAAAAGACAGTGTAAAATATGCGTTTTGCGCTTTCGCACCAAATGAGAACACGGTATCCATTAACAAGATAGACAGCGCCAAAGCGCTGGTATCGCGATTGAAAGCGCAAGCAGATATTGTAATTGTATCATTTCATGGCGGCGGCGAAGGCGCCAGATTTGAACACGTACCGAGAACAAATGAAATTTTTTACAAAGAGAACAGAGGCAATGTTTATGCGTTTGCCCATGCTGTTATCGATGCCGGTGCGGATGTAGTTCTGGGCCATGGCCCACATGTAACCCGGGCTGTTGAGGTGTATAAGAATAAGTTTATTGCTTACAGTTTGGGCAATTTTTGCACTTACGGCATGTTCAGCTTAAAAGGAAATAATGGCATTGCTCCATTGTTGCAGTTAAAACTCAACTCGAACGGCGATTTTATCGTCGCCGATGTTGTTTCTGTTAAGCAAGATAAAATTAACGGCTTAACGATCGATGATGCCAACCGGGCTTTTATACGCATGAAACAGCTTACCGATGTAGATTTTATCGGCCATCAACTCCAGTTTGAGAATAACAGAATAACGTTAAAAGATTGATCTCACTTTGCCAATGCTAATTTATTTCTAAATCTTTGCACATGAAAAAGGGACTAATCATTCATTATATTATCGGCATTGCAGCGGCAATTTTGGTGTTAGCCGCCGCTTATTACATCAATCAAAACCCGAAGAATCTGCTGTCGGCAGGCATTATCATTTTGGCAGGGTGCCTTGTTGCCTTTAGTCAATATCAAATTATAAAGCACAAGCGGAAGCAACGCTAACTAAGCTATGGGTAATAAAGAATGAAGAGGCTGTATCAAGCTTGAATTTTCCTCCCAAAGGGATGCCTATGGTACAAAGGGATGCCTTTGGCATAAATTTCCCTGCCAAATTAAATGCGATAGCTATGGATTCACAAGACTTTTCATAACCTCTCCCTATTAACGTTTGGGTTAAAAGCAATGCCTTTGCTTTCCCTTCCGACTTCTTCGGAAGGGATGTACAGACAGGGCAAAAACCGCCGCCATTAAAAGGGAGAGGTTTAAGGCGCCAAATTAAATGCGATAGCTATCGGATCTGCGTTAAACCTCCTTTTGCCCGGTGATACAGCCTCTTTAAAAAAGCCGAATTGGGCATTTTAGCTTAGTTTGAAATTAATGGGAAGATGGTACTTTACCCTTACCGGTTTTCCTTTTACTAACCCAGGATTCCATTTAGGTGAACTTTTTAGTACTCTAATGGCTTCGGCATTGGTTTCTGTCGTAAGGCCTTTAATAACCTTAATGTCTTTCAGTTCTCCACTTTTTTCAACAATGAAGCTTAAATGCACCTTTCCTTGCACATGGTTTTTTTTGGCTACATTGGGATATTTAATTTCCTTACCCAAATAGTTCATAAAATTTGAAATTCCGCCGGGAAAAGCGGGCTGTACATCAACTGAAGTAAAATCGACTACCTTGTTACTTTGGCCTTTTGCCGAATTAATGAACATGGCTGCGCCCAAAAGGGCTAAAATCATTAGTTTTCTCATGTTTTTAAATATTAAGTTTTCACTGATTATTCTTATGATGCGGTTAAACCGACACCATAATTAAAGTTACAACTAAATACTTAGTTATGCTAATATTTTAACTGTTTTTGAAAACATATTGGTTGTAAATGGGACGCTTTTTATCCAAATCGTGCTTTGGCATAGCCTTACTAATACTTCTGATACACATTGTACAGCACCAAAATATCAACCGGAGTTAATTTCGGTGTTATATCTGTTTGTATAAAGTGGATTTTGAATGCCGTAATTGCTGCTGGCAAATTGCTGGTATCGTAACCAATATATTTTAAGGCCATTTCTGTGTTGAAATCAGTTGGCGGGTTTTTTAAAATGTTATCATACCAATATCCGAAACCAGCCTCGGCCAGCTTTTTCCAGGGGAAATTTTTCGGGTCGTTTTTGCGGCGTGGTGCAATATCGGCATGGCCAATAAAATTTCCTGTCGGAATGTTATAGGTTTTTTTAAGGGTTGCCAACAACTTAATCAAGCTATTAATCTGGGCATCAGGCCACGGATCGGTTAAGCCATTGTTGTCTAATTCTATCCCGATTGATGATGAATTCAGGTCGGTATCTTTGCCCCATTTAGCCAGCCCTGCGTGGTTGGCCCTCAGGTAATCGTTAACCATGTGCACTACCTTGCCATCGCGACCAATTACATAATGCGCACTAACGCCGGCACGTGTAGAAAAAAATGTTTTTATGGTTTGCGCCAGGCTATCCTGCGCCGTATGGTGTATCACCACGAAGTTGGGCTTCCGTATTCCAAAATTTACAGAACCAATCCATTCTTGATTTGTTGCACCTAATGAATCGTAAAGCTGCCCCGGAGGCGGTGTGCTGCTAATAATTTTTGAGAAATCTTTGGCCTTTTCCTTATAAATTTTCTCTGTGGCGGCATACTTGCTCGAGCTGCAGGCAGATAAAAATATGATTGAAGTAATTACAAAAACTGGTGAGTACCGGGAAAAATTAAAAGTTAGCATGTTCGATTTGTTGATTGTTGAAGTTACAAAGTTATGTTAAACTTTATCCAATGCATCAAACTTTATACAAAGCTTTTAAATTTTGCTAATTTAGCGGCAACATCCATTAATTATGAATAATTTATACAAATCAGCAGCATTATTGCACGCGATAGCTTTGTGGATAGGCGTATTCTCTGCCTGTACAAACAGCGGCAAAAACGAGGCAAACAATGTTGTAGTGATCCAAAGAGATAGTTTAAACGATTATGTTGCGCAACGTTTACCCATTTACGAAAGGGTAAAATTAACAACCAACTTAAATCAGTTAAGCGTTAACGATCGAAAAATTCTTCCCCTTTTAATTCAGGCAGCAGAAATTATGGATGAGCTGTACTGGAAGCAAGCTTACCCGCAACGAGACAGCCTGATGGCTACAATAAAGGATGAAAAAACCCGCGATTTTCTGAATATTAATTATGGACCCTGGGATAGATTAAATAACGATAAACCCTTTGTTGCCGGCGTTGGCGCCAAACCGGAAGGAGCCTCTTTCTATCCTTACGGAATTACAAAGGAAGAAATCGAAAAGTCTGACCTGGCTGATAAATTCGGTGCCTATTCGGTAATTCAAAGAGATACTACCGGCAAACTTACTACCGTGCCTTACCATGTTTTATTTGCTGCAGAACTTCAAAGAGCCAGCTCTTTGCTAAAACAGGCCGCGCTAATTGCAGAAGATGCCGGCTTGAAAAAATATTTGAACTTGAGGGCCGATGCCCTGGTTACGGATAACTTTACCGCAAGTGATTACGCCTGGCTGGATATGAAAACCAATGGACTTGATATTATTATTGGCCCGATTGAGAACTATGAGGATAAGCTTTTTAACGCACGAACCAGCTACGAAGCGTATGTGCTTATTAAGGATAAGGAATGGAGCAAACGTTTGGCGAAGTATGTGAAAATGCTTCCCGAATTGCAGAAGAACCTGCCTGTTGCTGCTAAATACAAAACGGAAACACCTGGAACAGATTCTGAGTTAAATGCTTACGATGTGGTTTACTATGCGGGAGATTGCAATGCGGGGTCGAAAACGATAGCGGTAAACCTGCCTAACGACGAGAAGATTCAACAGGAAAAGGGGACACGCAGATCGCAGTTAAAGAACGCCATGCAGGCTAAATTCGATAAAATTCTTGTGCCAATAGCGAAGGAACTGATTGATGCCGATCAGCAAAAATACATCAAGTTCGATGCCTTTTTTGCCAATGTGATGTTTCATGAGGTGGCGCACGGCTTAGGCATTAAAAAAACCATTAACGGCAAAGGCTACGTGCGTGCAGCGCTGAAAGAGCAATACAGTTGGTTAGAAGAGGGTAAGGCCGATGTGCTTGGACTTTATATGGTTACGGGCTTGTTGGCCAAAGGAGAGTTGAAGGGAGACATCAAAGATTATTATACCACTTTTATGGCAGGTATTTTACGTTCGGTTCGTTTTGGCGTTTCCGAAGCTCATGGCAAGGCAAATATGCAATGCTTTAATTATTTTGAAGAAAAAGGGGCTTTTGAACGCACTTCGAAAGGCACCTATAAAGTAAACTTCGAGAAGTTTGCAACGGCTATGAATGAGTTAAGTGCATTCATCATTACTTTGCAAGGAAATGGCGATAAAGCTGCCGTTGAAAAGGCGCAAAAAGAAAATGCCGTAGTATCTGCGGAGCTCCAACAGGATTTGGATCGGTTAACCAAAAAGAATATTCCGGTTGATGTGGTGTTTGAGCAAGGGGTTGACGTTTTGGGCGTGAAGTAAAGGAAGTAAAACGGCGGTACAAGCCACTCATGACAGAGGCCTACCCTTACCCACTCGCTTTCTCTTTTTTGGGCAATTGGTTTTGGCGTCTTGCATTTCTTCGCTGGGGCATTCCTGCCCGTCTGGTCAGGCGGACGTTATACTACCATTGACGTTTTTGGCAACCTGCTGTTTTATAAGCTTCTACATGAACGGTCGTCCTGCTGATCCGATAGCTATCGGATTTATTTCAGCATCTTTCTTGCTATAAAGGCCCTGAAATAAATTCAGGGTGACGAGGCGGTTAACCAGAATGCATAAGATTCTTTCAGCCTTTAACGTCATGCCATATTTATTTTTATGCAATAAATTAAAACTCAGGATGACAGCGACACCCCAACTCCTCTGTTTTTCTAAAATTAATCTCCGAAGATGACAGCAAAAATTATTTTCGTCGTTAATTAAAACTTGTATTCCATAATATAATCGTCCATGAAGAAGCCATTTCCGATGTCGATTTTTACCGATTCTTTAATGGTGAAACCAGCTTTGGCATAAAAATCCTTGGCGCTATTGCGTTTATTTACGTTGAGTTCTAATGCACTGCCGCCGGCATCTTTTACAAGATTAAAAACTTCATTCATCAAAATTTTTCCGACGCCTTTTCCATGCGCCGTTGGCAATACATATAGCTTGTGCAGCTTGTAAATGCGTTGTTCGTGATCGATGATTGAATAGCCCGCAAAACCAAATTGATTTTCACCTTCTTCTGCAATCAAAAAAATGTGTCCCTGTAAAAACTGTTTCAGCATTTCGGCCTTGCTGTACATTTTATCGAGCATATAATCAATCTGCTGTTGCCCGATGATATCAAGATAAGTGGCTGGCCACGTATGCTCGGCAATTTCTCTGATAATTGTTATATCTTCTTCTTTGGCTTTTCTAAGCGTAATCATATCGGTTCGCTGATAAAAATGGGTTGTCCTGAAAACGTAAACTCTACGAAGCCATCTTTAACTACTTCAAAAATTTCTTCTTCCGTCTGCATTAAGTTGGTTACTTCCAGATACCTGTTTCCATGAATCAGGAACTCGCTTTTGGCTGGTTTCCAAACAGAAAAACCCGATTTTATGGGGTAATGTTTGGCCCTTTCGGTGAAAACAACCAAATTGATCTTATCTTCAAATCCAGCAAACTTTTCTAAATCGAATTTTCGTGTGATGATGTTTACGGCCGGATATTTTTCTTCGAACAGGTAATTAATCGCCACCATTAAAGCGTCAACTGGCCCCTGTATAACTTTGGTGTCTTCCTGAACGTCCTGGTTGTTTCCATTTACCAAAACGTCAACTTTTAAACCAAGTGAAATAATTTTGTCGTAGCTTTCGCTATTTACCAACAGCGTGGGACTCCATTCTAAAAGCTGGCCTAAAAATTCCTCATCAAAATTTCCAAAATCGTCAATATAGAGCGCTGGTTCTTGCTTTTCCTTTACAATGTGATGTGATGACATATTGCGAAGATAAAAAATAGAATCAAAAGGCAGGTGTATAGAATTATACAAGCGATATTTTTAACCCTTTACCGCATCGTAAAAATCCTGGTAGGCCTCAATAAAATCATCGGAAAGGTTGATTGCTTCCGAAACTGCAACGCCATAAATTCCAGTTTCCATCAAAGGGGCCACATCGGCAAGCGTAATTGCGCCCACAGCCAAAACGGGCAACTGTACATTCAACTCACGCAGTTTGGTCACTGCGTTTTGGTACGCGTCGAGCGCTAATGGCTTAACATCATTTGCTATCGTAGCAGAGAAGGGACCGAAGGTAACATAATCAGCTCCATCGCTTGCAGCCCTGATTATATCGCTAAAACTGTTTGCAAAACCGCCAAGCGTAATGTCGTTTCCCACCAATTTGCGTAGCGCAGTAAAATCGGCATTGTCCTGTTCAATATGGAACCCCTGAATGTCGGCTTTACCCACAAACTGAACATGTTCAGCTACGATTAGCGTAGTTCCCCAGTCATCGCAAATTTCGGCAATAGCGTTAATGTCTGTTAACAGCGCCTCGTCCGATTTGCTCATGCAACGGTATTGAACCCACTTCGCCCCAGCTTCGCAGGCCAGCTGTACTTGTTCAACGTGGCTTAAACTGGGATGGTCGTTGGTAATGTACTGAAGTTTCTCAATATATTTCATAACAGATTTGCCAGCAACATCATTGCGAAAAAATAGGTTTGTTTTCGGTTTTTTTACTCATTCTCTGCCTGCGTTTTGGCTTTTTTGGTGGTAATAATAATCACGCCGTTCCGTGCTTTTTCGCTGTATTGTGACGTTGCGTTAGCTCCTTTTAAAACATCAACCGATTGAATGGAGTCGGGATTTAAGCCCTCAATTTCAGTTACTTCCTTTCCATCAATAACATAAAGTGGTTTTGCTTTCGGATCAGTGTCTTTAAACAATAAATTGCGCAGCTTAGCTGGTTCGGTATTTAACGGCAGTTTCGGCCGTTTGTTTGGCTCGGGCGTGTTGAACATTAAGGTGGTTGAGCTGCCCAAAAAGTCTTTTTTCTTTAGAGATTTAGTAAAACCGTCTTTCGTTGTAATTTCAATAACGCCGTTAGCGCCATCTAAGCCATATTTTTTGACAGCGGCACTATCTTTCCAAACGTTTACGGCTGAAATGCTGTTGTTGTCGATTTGATCCAAAGAGCGCTGTCCCCGGGCCAATTGTTTATTGCCATCTATAACAACCAAAGGTTCCTGAGTGACTGGTGGAAAGCCACGAAAGGCAATGCCATTGCTTTTTGCGCCATCAGTGATCTGGCCAAAGGCGCTCGATGCCGATATTAAAACGATTGCTAATGATATTATTTTTTTCATAATTGTGTTTTTAATACGCTTGTTGAAGGCCGAAATACGATGGCTTGGTTAGTGCCTGTTCTGTGGTATTCGGTCTTCTAAATATATTTCCACTTTTGGTGGTAATCAGAATAGCCCCCGCTTTTGCTTTAAATCCGTATAAACTAACAGCATTTTGACTTTTCAAAACCTCGATAGATTTGATGCTGTTTGGGTCGATGGTGGCTAATAAACTGTTTTCGGTCATTCTTACACCGTCAACAACAACCACACCGGCGAAGTTTCCGTCGGTAAGTTTTAACGATGTAGGGCGCTGAACAGCCTTGGGTGCCTCATCGCTGTCGTCGGTTAAGGTGAAGTTTACATTAATATTGTACTTTACCCGAACGGTTTTCCCATCGCTCATTCCAGGAATCCATTTGGGACTGTTCGTCAGTACGCGTACTGCCTCTTCGTCCATGCCGTTTCCGAGGCCTCGCGTAATTTTTATGTCGGAGAGATCGCCGCTTTTTTCAACAATAAAACTTAAAAACACCTTGCCCTGCAAATTATTTTCTTGCGCAGCTTGCGGATATCTTATCGATCGGCTCAGGTATTCGTAAAATTTTCTGATCCCGCCGGGAAACTCGGGTTGCTTATCTAAAGAAACGAAATCATAAACTTTCGATTCTTCGATCCTAACTGTTTCTGGTTGAGGCTTTTTTTCCTGGGCAAGCGGTTGTGCAATTAACTTACCGAGCTTATTTACTTCGCCCGGTTTTGGCGAGGTATTCTGACTCGATTTGGGTGTTAAATTTACTTCAACCACTTTTTCGAAGGTGGGTGGTTCTTTGGGCGAAATTTCTTCGTTGGCTTCCTCGGTTACCATCTGTTGCACCATTTCAAAAGATTGATCTAAAGGTATTTGATCAGTTAAGGAGATTAGTTTTTCACTTTTCCTTACGGTAGCTGACGAAAATACGATCAAAACGGCAAACAAGGGGATCGAAATGCCATACTTGATTACAGCAATTCTTTTCGAGCGCTCTTTTTGAAGCATAAAGATCCGTTTTTTGATCAACGACTTATCGAAAAAGCCATTGGTTAAAGCATTTGGCGAGATTCCGAAAGATTGACTTAAGATCAATAGTGCATATTCTGCCTTATCGCCCTGATATTCTGCTGCAAATTCATCAGCCAAAAATTCGTGAATGTTTTTGATGGATCTTTTATAGAGGTAAATGATCGGGTTAAGCCAGGTAATGATGCCCAAAAGCTCAAAAAAAAGAATATCTAAGCTGTGCAATTGCTTAATGTGCGCCTCTTCATGAATATTAATTACATTCATTTGTGGTAAGTTCTTATCAACAACTTTGTTAAAGAAAAACGAAAATGCCGATCCACTTCTGGCGTTTCTGATGAGCTTTTTAACCAAAAACAAGTTCACCACTAACCTAACCAGAAAAAACAAAATACCTGCACAATATAAATACACAAACACATTTGCCCAGTTAAGGCCGGTGTTTGTTTCAGTTACAATGGTAGCCTGTTGCAATACGGCCTCCCAGTTGATGGAGGTATAAACCTGTTGGGCGGCTTTTTGCTGTGTTAACCATTCTAAGCGAATGAAGGGTATGCACAACGATAAAACACCTGCGCCAATCAAATAGAAGCGGTTCAGGGTAAAATAAGTCTCCCGATCCAACAACAATTTATAAAAGCCATAAAAAACTACAAGGTATAAGTTTACTTGTAACAGGTAGTGGGCAAAACTCATTTGGGCTTATGTTTAATTTTATTAATCATTTTTAATATCTCATCAACATCACTTAAGTCGAGTTTTTCTTCCTTAACAAAGAAAGAAAACATGCTTTCTACCGAATTTTCGAAATAGTTGCCCAGAAGTTTTTCCGTTGCGTGCCGCTTATATTCTTCTTTACTAATTAGGGGGTAATACTGATGGGCCTTTCCGAAAGGCTCGTGGCCGATAAAGCCTTTGGTTTCTAAAATCCGAATAATAGTTGAAACAGTGTTGTACGCCGGTTTTGGTAAAGGAAGTTCGTCAATTACTTCTTTCACAAATGCTTTTTCCAATTGCCACATCACCTGCATAATCTGTTCTTCGGCTTTGGTCAAATCTTTAATTTCCATAATAATTTTACAATAAGGGTGAGGCAAAACGTGTCGCCTTCCTTAAAGTTAAAACTAATGGGTTAGTTCTCCAAATAATTTCGACGATTTAACACATTTATTATCGTTTGGGCATTTAATTTTACTGATTATCTTTGCTTTCATGGATGTTTTTGGCAAAGCGCTTAGCGATATATACAACAAAGGTGAGGCCGACACGCTTTGGTTACATAATTCTTACGGCGAACCTGAGGAAATGCCGCTTGAATTTTTCTTTCGCGATGATGAAGATATGCCTGTACTGGAGTTGCAGGCGCTAAAAATGTGCAGCGGTAAAGTGCTGGATGTGGGTGCCGGGGTAGGAAGCCATGCCTTGCTTCTTCAGGCTTTTAATATTGATGTTACGGCGATCGATATTTCTGAGGCCGCTGTTGAAATTATGAAGGATAGAGGGGTTAAAAAAGCGTTTTTAAAAAATGTTTTTTCTTATCAGGATAAATTTGACACCGTTTTAATGCTGATGAATGGCATTGGGCTTACCGGAACGTTGGCAGGCTTTAAACATTTTTTAATCGCAGTTAAAAACCTACTTAATCCGGGCGGGCAGCTGATTTTCGATTCATCTGATATTGCTTATTTATATGAAGATATGCCGAAGCCTCAAAATCAATATTACGGCGAGGTGTCTTATCAGTATGAGTACCAAGGCGAAAAAGGCAAGTGGTTTAACTGGGTTTATGTTGATGAAGAAACCATTAAAGTCGTTGCCCAAGAAACTGGCTGGAACTGCGAAGTTATATTTGATGATGGCGAAGATCAGTATTTGGTGAGGTTGACACTAAATTAGCACTGCCGACGATGCCCAGATTCAAGTTAAATCGCTTATAAAGTTAAGCTTTCTAACAATCAATTAGCCACAGAAGCCCAGAAATCACGCCCGCCCAATGTCATTTAGTTAAGGATAAAATTATAGAACATTGTCACCCTGAGCGGAGTCGAAGGGCGGATGTTAATGGTTTTATCTAATAAAAAAGGTCTTCGACTGAGTTTATCTTGAGCGAAGTCGAAAAGCTCAGACTGACGCCGAGCAGGCTTAACTAAATGACTTTGTACGCCCGCCTTACCGAACGGGCAGGGGTAAGAATTAAAAATTATTCTGTGTTTTTTGTGCTTCCTTGGCAACATAACGCTTATGTTTTGGCCCTTAGGGTATGCAGAAAACAGAAAAGGCTGGCACGGAAAAGTTAAAAGCGATTTGCCTGATTTTTTGCGGTTAATTTTGAAAACCCGGGAAAAAAGTCGTATCTTGGTACGACAAAGTTCTTGAAATATGAAAAAGATAAAATATCATCAACAAGAAGCCCACATTTTAATTGCATCTGAGCCTGAAGTGTTGTATCGAAAAACCACATCGGGGTTATTGTTTTCCATCAAAAAATTTGAGGTTTTAAGTTCAAGGTTACCTTTTAGCCAGGCAGAATGGGCCGATATTTTGCATATAAGCGATAGAACTTTACAACGTTATATTAAAGAGGATAAGCCTTTTGAGGGCTTGTTTGCCGAACACTTGCTACAACTGGAAAATATGGCTGCACTGGCGCTCGAGATTTTTGATAAGCCGGAAACGGTTAAACAGTGGCTGCTGTCTCCCAAGCGTGTTTTAGATCAAACCCTCGATTTTTCGGCCTTGAAATCATTTTGGGGTGTTAAGCTGATTAGCAACGAACTAGGCCGAATGGCTTATGGCGTTTATATATGATTGTTTATCGATTAGCGGATAAAAGATATGTGGATGATAGGGAAGGGGTTGGGGCGAAATTATTTGGCGGCCGCTGGAATGAGGTTAATACGCCATGCATTTACACAAGTGAGCACATTTCGTTGGCTTTGCTAGAGAAGGTTGTTCACGCCAGGGGAAGCGACAGTATGAAGAACATTGCGCTTTTAAAAATCACTATTCCCAACGATGAGGAGATTATTTTTAATGTTGATGTGAACAGGCTCGAAGATGAGTGGACAAAAAACATATCTTATACGCAATGGATCGGTGGGCAGTTGCTAAACGACCCTGCAACGCTGGCATTCAGCGTCCCATCTGCTATTATTCCCGATGAGAAAAATATTATCCTAAACCCGCAATCGAAATATTTTAATCGAATTGCCTTTGGCGAGATTATCGACTTCAGTACCGATTTTCGATTGCTGAACATGCTTTTATATAGTAGCTAGTGTTATGCCAACGATACTTTGTGAGGCTGAGCCTTTTGGCTTCGCTAAAGATAAACTTAGTCGAAGCCCAGCTACCTCCTTTCGACTACGCTCAAGGTGACAAATCGATACGACATTTTATGCTAGACTTAACACTAAGCTTATTTCATGATTTCGTGGTTGAAATCGACAATCAATTTAAAAAGATCTTTATATTCTGTCAACGGTAAGGTTTCGGGTTTATCAAAAATATCATGGTAGGCCGATGGCCCGCCTTGCGTATAGAGAAAGAAAGCTGGCACACCTTTTTCGGTAAAAAAGTAATGATCGCTGTTGGCCGCTTTTCCCCTCGGGTTAATCTTTGTGATCAATTTATGTTCATCGTTAATCTTATTCAGCAATAAAAATGCCCTCGGATAAACGCTCGCATTTACTACTGTCATACCGCTTTCGCCGGTTCCAACTAAGTCTAAATTGATCAGAAATTTAATTTGTTCAAGTGGAAACAAAGGGTTTTCGGTATAGTATCTCGATCCGAGCAACCCAGCCTCTTCGGCTGCGAAACAAATGAAAGCAACGGAGTAAGGTTGTGGATTGGCGGCGTAGTATTTAGCCAGGCTCAATAAGGTAGCTACGCCGGCTGCATTGTCATTGGCGCCCGGAAAATAGGTTTCTGCGCCCATGCCTCCCAAATGGTCGTAATGTGCGGTAATTGTTAATACCGAATCTGGATATTTGGTGCCTTTAACGATGCCGCAAACGTTTGAAGCGGTAAAGTTTTGAATCAACTTGTTTTCTACATCAATGTTGATCTGTTTGGGGACCTCGGTAAAGTTGTTACGGTTAATTTGAATGGCCGTAATATTGCCAACTTCGGTAGCAACCGACCAAGTCAACTTATCTTTTAGCTGTACCCGAATGTTCGATTCCGTTTGAAAAGTTGCGCTGTCGATTTTTTTTAAATTCGCATGTTGTTTAGTGCCGGGGCTTTCATTGCTCACAATAAAATCTTTGCCGGGAGTAAGTTTTCTGCCATTGACTACAACTTTCATCTTACCCGGAAAGGTGTTGACCGGGAAACTAAAATCTTGCTTGAAGCTACCTAAAATGCGGCTGAGCCCTATTTTTTGATATTCGGCTGCCAAAAAATCGGCTGTTTTTGTCATGCCATCTTTAGTATAACCGCGGCCCCATAATGCTTTTGAGGTAAGGGTGTTGATCACTTGTCTGACATAAACCGAATCTTGAGCCGAGCAATTGCAAACAAAGAATAAAAGAAATATTGTGATTGGTTTTTTCATTGAAATCGATTAGCTCTTAAAGTTAAGATTAATCGCTTTGGTAGAATCTACTTCGATCATTTTGTTTCAAAAAAATTGCTTCAAAGCCAAAGAGAGAAGTCAAGCTTTTAAAGCTTGACTTCTCTTTTCTAACAACCAACTTGTCCCTGAATGTTTAGCTTTTACTTGCCAAATAAGGCTGTATTGCAGCTCTGATTCTTTCTTTATTTTGCTGTGGCGTCCATTTCTCTTTAATCGATTGATCGCCAAGGCTAAAAAGCGTGCTATAAAGTAATTTTCCATCAATCACGGTTTGAACCTTAAAATTACCTGGTGATGCTTTGGCCATATCAGCCCAAACATCGCGTACATCGGCCCAATAAGATTTTTGATCGCTCCACCATTTTTGCGCATACTCGAAAACTTTGGGGTCGATTTTGGTAAATTCCTCATAGCCTTTCTCAATTGCTAAAACCTTGTCTCCCTCGGCTGTACGAACAACTTTTTTATTGTCTTGCTCAAACATCCAACCATTTTTGGTGATGGTAATCCTACTGCCACGATTTAAAACATTATAATCTTTACGTACGGTAGCTTCTCTCCGCGGAAGTGGCGAATCGGCTACGCTCTGCCATGCGCTGTGGCCGCCAATATGTGTCCAAAAGCCATAGCCTTGGTAGCGAGGGCTATCATCAACCTGATAAACCTTTTGTGTCCATTTGCCTTTTACATCCGCAGGGTTTAAAGTTGTTTTTTTCCATGCATTATCTTGAGTATAATGCATGATGTCGGTGTCTTCGTAAGTCCAGTCCTGGCGCCAGTGTTTAATCACGGTTGTATCGTTTATGGCCAACAAGTGTTGTATCACGATTCTTTTCGGTTCATCAACAATTATTTCTGCCCATTCGTTGGCATGAGCATCATGTGGTTTGCTAAATTTATAGTTTGGGTCTGCTGAACTCACATCGGCGTAATTGAAATTTACTTCGTAAAATCCTGCCAATGATTTAATTGCATTTCTGTCCTGCTCCAGTTTGTCTTGCGCATGAGCACCAAAGGCCATTAGCCCTGCCAGCACTAAAATTGAACTTAAAATTTTCATCTATATAGTTTTAGGTTATATTAATTATCCGCAACAGCGGGATTTTTCTTTTTTTTCTTTTTGCCCCACCAAATGATGAAGCCGGTAATGGGTAAGCTGGCGGCAATGAAGCTGGCAAAAAATGCCAGTATTTTTCCTGGCAAACCTAATATGGCACCGACATGAATGTCGTAATTCATACCAATTAAGGCTTCGCCAGCATTTTTTTCCGACTGATTTTTCCAGTGTAGGAGCTTTCCCGAATACTGATCGAATTGAAGTTCATCATAATTCCAGTAAGTTTCTTCGCCGCGGTAGCCGGAGGCATAAATTGTGGCTGTACCGCCTTCGGCCGGCGACATGCCAATTCGTTCGAACTCCCTGAATTTTATCTTTGCCGTTTCAAAAGCAATGTCAAGGGGAATTGCATCAATTGTTTTGGTCGAGTCTGATATAACATCGACCTGAACTGGTGGCGCAGTGCTTCGTGCTGCTACTACATAAACGGTAGATTGAAACCATTGAAAGGCCCAAACCATCCCGGTTAAGGCCAACATTAGGCAAATCGTCATCACGTAGAAGCCTAAAACATTGTGTAAATCGTAATTGACCCGTTTAAATTTTGCTTTCCATTTTATTTTGAAGCTTTTGTTGAAGTTGGATTTCTTGAGGTTTTTGGGCCACCACATGATCATTCCTGAGATAAGCAGAAAAACGAAGATAAAAGTTGCCCAGCCTATAATTTGTTGCCCAATGGGATGGTTGATCAAAAAGCTCCAGTGCAGCATTTTTACAACTCCGAAAAACTCATACTTATAATCGGCCACCAGCGTAATTTTGCCGTTATACGGGTTTACATACACAACATCGTAATAATCTACCGAATCGAAATACCAGAAAGCCTGCGGATTGCCCGCTTTATAAACACCAAATT
Organism: Pedobacter endophyticus; assembly: GCF_015679185.1. Taxonomy (NCBI): domain Bacteria; kingdom Pseudomonadati; phylum Bacteroidota; class Sphingobacteriia; order Sphingobacteriales; family Sphingobacteriaceae; genus Pedobacter; species Pedobacter endophyticus. Next base: position 2,721,722 of record NZ_CP064939.1, on the reverse strand, counting down.
CCCATGCACGCCCGGGCGCTTTGTAAGCGGTAATGAACGATATCTTTTTCGCTCCACCTAAGGCTTTCTCGGCGTTTGTTTTTAATGTGCTTAATGGTAGCGTTTGTTGTTTTGCCGGAACTTCTACAAAAAATTCCTTCCGATGAATAATTTCGGTAATTTCTTTTTGAAAGACATAAATGCAGCCTGTAACGCCCAAATGGAAAACAATCAGGCCCGAAGCAATGCCAAGCCACAAATGCAGCCAATCGCTAATTCTTCTTAAGCGTGATTTGGTATGTTTTTTTTGGACTGGTTTGGTTGGCTCCATTAAGCGTTTTTAAAATAAATGAGCTTGTATTAAAATTGTTATCCCGAGTTTTGATTCTAGCCTGACCGGACTGGACAGATAAAACCATGGAATGACGATGCTTTCCGTATCGATCGGTTGGGTTCTCTCTAGGAGCCGTCATTTCGACCGAAGTGCTCCAAAGGAGGTCCTTTAGAGGAGAAATCTCTATGTAAAGCCAGGTTCAAAGATTTCTCGGCTGCGCTCGAAATGACGATTTTTATAATATTTATGGAAAACTCGATATCAAATTAAAATTGAGTTTAACTTCATGTTACAGCCTTATTAATAACTGTAAATTTTGCTTAGTTGATTTGCGTGGTATAGGTTACCAAATGCCAAACTTTTTCGTAGTCTTTGCCATTTAATTTTCCAGTCGTTTTTTCTTCCGTAAAGCCTTCGATGAAATAGTTCCCTTTTTGCGCCGGCTTGAATGTGAATTTTCCGTCAGCATCGGTTTCAGCAGGAGTTCCTTTTCTTTCAGGATTTACAACTGTTAATTTTTGCTTTGCAAATGGTGCTTTGTTGTAAATTACCTGGTGTGCAGCAGATTCGCCCACTTTTGTAACTTGTTTTTCGGGCCTTATGGTTAAGGCTGCATCAGCAGGGAATGTTGTGTTCAGCTTTGCACTTCCAACAGCAACATCGGCAAAAGCGTAATATTCTATTTTGGCTTTTTCATAAATGTCTGCCACTTCATGTACCACAGATAATTTATAGGTTCCGTTTTGATCGGGAGTGAAACTGGCTTTGTAGAAAAAAACATCGGGCGACGCGGTTAAAACCTTTGTTGTACCATTTGGAGCTGTTAAAACCAATTTAAAATCTTTTAGGTTGCTGAACCACTTGGCGGCCGAATCTACTTCGTTGTGCTCATATTCGCCAAAAAAAATTTTTACCTCTTGGGCTTGGCCTTTTTTGCCTGTTGATGAGCTTTCGATCCACATGGCGTGAGAAAATGCACTCGAAATGCCAAATCCAACAAATAAAATAAGCAATAATAATTTAGTTTTCATAATTTTTCGGTTTAAGGGGTTAAGTAAATTAAAATTTGTAGGTAACGCTACCGGTGAAAGTTCTTAAGTCTTGAGGATTCATCGTACTATAGCCAGTCCAGTATTTTTGATTGGTAAAATTGTCAACTTTAGCACCTAATCTAAATCTTGCGTGATCGTAAAATACAGAAGCATTGAACACTTTATAAGCAGGTAAAATAAAAACACCCTGGCTTACACTGTTTACAATTTTGTTATCGCTGGCATAGTTTCCACCAGCGCCTAAACCGAACCCGCTCAATGAGCCTGTGTTGAATTTATAACTTACCCATAAATTGGCTGAATAGGGAGCGGCAGAATAGGCATCTCTTCTCCCTTCGACATCTGGTGATGCATTTACTAATTTATTATCATTATATGCAAAACCTGCGATAATATTTAAGCCATTAACAGGATTTGCTATAATTTCTGCCTCTATACCTTTACTTATTTTATTCCCATCTTGAATTTGTGCATTTGGATTTGAAGGATCTCCGTTATAGCCCCTAACAATATCCTTAACTTTGATGTAGTAATAAGATACTGAACCTGTTATTTTATTGTTAAAAGCATCCAATTTTATACCACCTTCAACTTGATTTGCTTGTTCTGGCTTAAATGCATTACCTTGATAATCTATGCCATTAATATTATTGAATCCATTTTGATAGTTTGCAAATAGCGATAATTGATCTTTAATTGGCTGAAAAACTAAACCAAATTTTGGAGAGAAAACGGTTTGTTTGTAAGCGCCAGTTGGTGCTGACCCTGCTCGATCTGAATTGCCCTTGTTGTCAAAACGATCGACCCTTAAGGCAGCTAAAGCAATTAGCCTATCCGTTAAATTAATAACATCAGAAACATATGCACTATAGGTATTTGATTTAAAATTAATCGGATATTTGGAATAAGAATTTGCTGCATAAAATGCGGCTAAATTTTTTTCGTTAAAATTTGCATAATTAGCGTCATTTCCGTTCTTGTTTGTTATATCAAAAGTATCTATAGAGTAATACAATTGATCAGAATTTTGGCGTAAATAATCTAAACCTATAACAATTCTATTTTTAACTGAGCCTATGTTAAAGGCACCATTAAAGTTTTGTTGAACTTCATAGGTATATACTTCGCTGTTATCTGTAGATTGATCAGCTCTTGATAAATAATCGGCACCTGGTGCTGCTGCTGGGTTAAAATAACTATTCGGCACAAGGAAAAGGTACGTTCCTCGTCCATTAGAAAAACTATAGTTTGTTGAAACACTTGTGTGCGATGACCAGTTTTCGTTGAACTTGTAATTGGCTTGTCCGAAGAAATTTGTGCTGTTGTATTTTTGTTTCATCGGGCCACCTGCGAAAGATTTATTATAATCGACTCCTGATTGATCCGCTCTGTCAAAACCTAGTTGTGCTACAGGGAAATAAAAGAAAATAAAAGGTTTTAACGTGTTTTTACCATTTGCAATTTCTGCATCAAAAGTAAAATCTAATTTATCGTTTACTTTGTAAGATAAACTTGGCGCAATAAAGAAACCTCTATCGAACACATTTTCCTGGAAAGAGCCTTTGTAATTATAAGAAGTATTTAAACGGGCATAAATGAGATTTGCTTTATCAACAGGGAAATTAAAATCAGCACTTACCCTATTTAAATCATAGCTGCCAGCAGAATAAGTAACTTCTCCGCCAATGCCTTCGAAGGGCTTTTTGGTAATACGATTAATTAAACCCCCATACGACGTTAACGTACTGCCAAATAAAGTTGCTGACGGGCCTTTAATTACTTCAACACTTTCTATGTTTGCTGCATCGTTACGACTTGTTACATTACCTGCAATCCCATTTCTTAGTTTTGACTGTACAATAAAACCCCTTGATGCATAATATGCACCACCATCTCCACCACGTGAAGTTGATTCCCATAATTTCTGAATACCAACTGCGTTACGCGTTGCATCATCAACCGAAAATATCAATTGATCTGTAAAGGTTTCCTTCGTAATTGTGGTGTATACCTGAGGGTTTTCTAAATTGCTAAGCGGCATTTTCGCAACATCATTACTCTTTTTTGCCGCGTATTTTGCCCGATGCTTATTGATATTAACCTCGCTTAATTCCGTAGAATTCTGAACAATTACGAAATCTACAATTTTAGTTTCTTCAGATGTTACCGTAACTGTTTTCTCGATCGGGTTCACTCCAACTGCAGATACTTTTATCATATATGTGCCGGGCTTAACACGGTTGATGGTGTAACTACCCGTTTCATCAGAAGTTGTACCTTGACCCTTACCTTTTAGCCCTACAGAGATAAATGATGCTGGTTTGCCATCTGCGGTCTTTATTTTTCCTTTAATGGTTGCAAATTGCTGCCCAAAGGCAACCAGATTTATGAGCAGCATCACTGCTGTTAAAGTACATAGTTTAAGTTTATTCATTTTTTAATTGTTGGTTTATTAATCTGTAACTTAAAATTTGAACGTTACGTTTGCCGTTAAACTTCGCGGCATTTGTGCTTCAACAGTTGTCCACCCTTTATAATAATCCTTATTGCTTAGGTTATCAACCTTTAAGCCTAGGCGGTACCGATTTTTGTTATAAAAGGCAGTTGCATTTAAAACCGTATAAGCCGGTAACGTGAAAGTGCCAGTAGCTACAGTGTTTGTGATGACGTTTTCACTATTATAATTCCCGCCGAAGCCAAAACCTAATCCCTCCAACTTACCCGTTGTTAGGGTGTAGCTCAACCAGGCGTTTACCATGTCCTCAGGCCCTGCGGCAACAGGTCTACGCCCCTCTACACTTGGTGCAGATTTTGTCATTTTACTGTTGTTGTGGCTATAGCCAGCAACAAAGTTCAATCCTTGAATTGGGTTTGCATTTAGGCTAAGTTCAAATCCTTTACTCAATTGCGTTCCATCCTGCACGGTAATGTTGTAGTTAGTGCCATCCCTCGTAATCGATTCACTTCGAGTCATGTTTGTACCTCAATATTGTAGTAACTTGCAGTTAAGTTGAGCCTGTTATGGAATAAGTCGGTTTTAACGCCCGCTTCAATTTGGTTCGCTTGTTGGGGCTTAAATGTTCCCGAAATATCAGCCAAAGGCTGAACAACAGGAGCCACATTTTTGAAACCGTTCATGTAGTTTCCAAAAATTGAAACTTGATCTTTAATGATGTTATAAACCAAGCCAAATTTTGGAGATACTGCCGTTTGAAGATATTTTCCTGTAGTAAGGCCTGTTGCTTGGTTAAAGCTTCCCTTATTGTCAAAGCGATCTACCCGTAAGCTAAGCATTGCCGATAATGCATCAGTAATGTTTAGTACATCAGAAACATAGGCACTATAAACCTTTGTCGCCGTTGTGCCTTTTGAGTTCGCGGCGGTACTTGCGGCAATTTTAGCATCCACTTGATCTTTGGAGATATTGATGTAATTTGAAGGATTGCCAACCGTGTTCACCAGATCATATAAAATATAGGGTGAGTTGCTGTTATTTGTACTTTGATTCAAGTAATCCAAACCAATTATCATTCGGTTTCTCAAGCCAGCAATTCTAAAATCGCCAATAAAATTTTGCTGGATATTGGCTGCGGTGCTGGTTGAGTTTTGAAGAGTAACAAACCTTGATAAAGCATCGTCAGTTGCCCCCAACAGCATCACATACTGATAATTTCCCTTTGATTGACGGCTGTTTTGGGCAAAATTGGTTTGTGATACCCATTGATCAGAGATTTGGTAAGTCAACTGTCCGTGTACATTTACCGTAGGTGTAACAAAAGTTAAATCGTTGCTGGTATATGATTTTTTAAAATCAAAATTTAACTCGTCGGGCGTTCGGGCAATTAATTGTCTGCTTCTGTTTAAGAAAACCATTAAAGGGTTGGTGCCCTCGTAGTGATAAAACTCTGCTCCGAGGTTTAGCTTCAGCTTTTCGTTAATTCTGTACTCCAAAGCCGGGGCAAAAAACGTAGTCTTCCCAAAGCCGGCATCTTGCCAACTATTTTGTTTCGTATAAGCTCCATTAACCCTAAATAATAGGTTTTTAGCTTTATTAATTGGCCCGTAAACATCAGCAGTAATCCTGTTTAGGCCAAAGCTTCCTGTTTGGTAGGTAACAGCACCACCAGCAGTATCGATAGGTTTTTTGGTAACCACATTTATTAAGCCGCCAAAATTAGTGATAGCGCCGCCATAAAGTGTGCCCGAAGGGCCTTTAATCACTTCAATCGTTTCAATATTAGCTGGATCTAAATCACCATTGGTTAAGCCGGCAATTCCATCGATTAGCGATACCTGCGTGGTAAAACCACGTAAATTGTAATACGTTGCACCGTCGCCCGGGCGGCCTGTCGAAGTCCACGATTTGTCTAATCCCGGTGTGTTCTTCAACGCATCGTTAAAATTGGTAACCATTTGCTCTTCCATTAATTCTTTAGAAATGGTTGTATAAACCTGCGGGTTTTCTAAGTTTTTTAAAGGAAGCTTAGCAACGTAATTGCTTGATTTGGTAGCGTATTTATTTTGTTTATTGGTACTAACGTTGATCTCTTTTAGTTGATCGGCGTTTTGATCGAGCGAAAAGTCAATCGTTAAAATTTGGCCATTTTGTACAGTAACCGCCTTTTCAACAACCTTTAGGCCAACTGCAGATACACGCAAAACATATGAGCCCGCTTTAACGCGTTGTATTTCGTAATTGCCATTTTCATCCGAAGTCGTGCCAATACCCTTACCCTTCAACCCAACAGAGATAAATGAGGCAGGTAAGCCATCAGAGGTAGTAACCTTACCCTTTATGGCGCCAAACTGTTGCGCAAAAGATAGGTTAGTAATGAAAGAGAGTAGGAGCGTTAGACCGAATAGGGTGATTTTTGGCATGTTAAATTTATTTGGATTTATTCTAAACTGTCGGCAAAATAACGGTAGAAATTTCGATAATCCAAATTATTTGTAACAATTCTAAATAAGAAAAGTGTTAAAACATCTATTTTAATGTTCTAACACTTCCTGTTAAGATTGTTTTTGATGCACCTATTTGATCATAATCGCTTGCAGGTTAATAGGCTTCTCGGTGTCGGTAGCCGGGTTGATTAGCCCGCCACAAATAATATCGTAGTGATAACCGCCTGCCAACGTAGTGCCTGCCAACACTGCTTTTATTGTTCCGTTCGAAGTTTCCTTAGCATCAAGATTGTAAGTGCCTGCATCGACAGCAATAAATCCTGATGCCGTTTTATAGGCCTTATTGTTAAACAATGGTGTGGTTTCATCCTTTTTTGCCAGATCAAGCGCAGGTGCATCGGGCGAAAGATTGATAAAGCGAATGTAAGCCTTATCTGCCGAACCTACCGAAAGCTCGTCGGAAATGGTTAATCCCTCTAAAGAACCTGCTTTATTAATTAAATAATAAGAGCGATAGGTGTTTGCATTAAGATCTACAGTTTGTGTAAATAAACTTTCTGCCGAGTTGGCCGATGTGAATTTTATATTGTACGATCCGGCAGGATAGGAGCGATAGGCAACACTTCCGGCATACGGCAAGGCTGCAGTACTTAACAGGGTGCCGCTAAAGTAGACATTGTAGGTTGGTGATGATGGTGAAGCATTTACCACACGGAAATAAGCGGTAGTAACATCAGTTTCTTCTTTTTTACAAGCGCTGATGAATAGCGAAAAAACGAGCAGGGTAAGGGCACAAATACGAAGTGCTTTTGAAGTAAAATTTGTCATGATATTGAGTTAGGGCTAATGTTTATGGTAATACGAGAACAGATCTGCTTTCGCTACACCGCACAAATATTGCGATAAGCATTAATGACGTTTGTTAAATGTTGTTAATGGAATGTTAAAGTTATTTGGCCGTTTTAACACCTGATAGGTACGCTACTTAAAGCCCGCGTTGATAAACTAAATTGAATAATACCTTTTTATGGGCAGCAACTTGAAACGGATATTGCCGGCCTAAAAAAGATAAAGTGTAAAGCCCGAATAACAACTGGAGTTACATCAGTGTTACTTTTCAATTAGCGAAAACGGATGATGCACTCTTCAGAGAACATTGCCCTGTTCAAAATTAGCCGGATTGGAAAAGAGCAAGGATGGTTTTCCGTCAAATCAATTTAAATAAATGTTATTAAAAGATAAAAAAATCAGTTTATTATTGTGGAACTCGATAATTATTTAAACCTTTGCATCTAAATAGAGTTAAAGCCGTTTTAATACGCAAGAAATGATTAAACAAATTTTACATAAACTTTCTGTTTTCACGGCGCAAATGGCGTTTGGGAAGGGTTTGTTTATTAATCGTTTCCAACCGGTATTTTACTACCCCACAAGCCGGCAAAATTTTACTCCACGTATTTAGTACCCAACTAAACGTAACGAGGAATTGATCCTCTCTAAAAACCCAATTAACAAGAATACTTATAATTTTTCGTTAGAAAACGAATGGATATTAACGAATTTATAGTGCAGGTTGCACTTCCTGAACATCGTGTATTTGCAGAACAAATTGTAACCGAAATGGCCGAGTCTGCTAAAGCACGCGGTACGGGCATTGCGAAACGTTCGCCTGACTATGTTGCAAATAAAATGCAAGAGGGCAAGGCTGTTATCGCTTTTCATAAAGATGGGCGCTGGGCGGGTTTTTGCTATATCGAAACCTGGAGCCACGGGCAGTTTGTAGCCAACTCTGGTTTAATTGTTTCGCCCGAGTTTAGAAAAGCTGGTTTGGCTCATGCCATTAAAGAAAAAGTATTCGACCTTTCGAGAAAGTTGTATCCTAAAGCGAAGATATTTGGCTTAACCACTGGCTTGGCCGTGATGAAAATCAATTCAGATTTAGGTTACGAGCCGGTTACCTATTCGGAGCTGACACAGGATGAGGAGTTTTGGAAAGGCTGCCAAAGTTGCGTTAACTTCGAAATTTTGAAAATGAAGGAACGTAAAAATTGTATGTGCACAGCCATGCTTTACGATCCGGCCACTCAAAAGCACGATGCAGCCAAGAAATTCGCCGAAGAACTAGAAAAAAAACCTAAGTTATACGAGCGCTTTATGCGCATAAAACAGCGTTTAGTTGTAAAACCGAAGCCAAAATCGGGCTTTAAAGTATTGATGTTTTTATTTACCCTCTTATTTAATAAGTAATTATGAAAAAAGTAGTTTTAGCTTTTAGCGGAGGTCTCGACACCTCGTTTTGTTGTATTTATCTTGCTCAGGATCGCGGCTTAGAGGTTCACTCAGTAATTGTGAACACAGGCGGTTTTTCTGATGAAGAATTACAAGAAATAGAGAAACGGGCTTATGCTTTGGGAGTGAAATCTCATGCGGTGGTAGATGAAACTGAAAGCTATTACAATGATTGCATCAAGTACCTGATTTTCGGTAACGTATTAAAAAACGCTACCTATCCACTTTCGGTAAGTGCCGAGCGTGTAAGCCAGGCGACGGCAATTGCCAACTACGTGAAGAAGATTGGTGCCGATTACGTGGCTCACGGCAGTACTGGTGCGGGCAACGATCAGGTGCGTTTCGACATGATCTTCAATATTTTGATTCCAGAAGTGGAGATTATCACGCCAATTCGGGATTTAAAATTGTCTCGTGAAGCAGAAATAGAATATTTGGCCGAGCACGGCGTAGAGTATAGTGCGGCGAAAGCAACGTATTCAATTAACAAAGGTTTATGGGGAACATCGGTTGGCGGAAAGGAAACGCTAACTTCGCACGATACCTTGCCAGAAAGTGCCTGGCCAACGCAGGTTACGGAAACGGAATCGCGTAAGGTAGAATTGACTTTCGAAAAAGGTGAATTGGTGGGTATTGACGGTGAAACTTTGGAACCCGTTCGTGCTATTCAAAAATTACAAGCTATTGCGCAGCCTTTTGGAATCGGTCGCGACATTCACGTTGGCGATACCATCATCGGCATTAAAGGTCGCGTTGGTTTTGAGGCCGCCGGCCCGATTATCATTATTAAAGCGCACCACACTTTAGAAAAACATACTTTAACGAAATGGCAGTTGAGCTGGAAAGAGCAGTTGTCATCTTTCTACGGAAACTGGCTGCACGAAGGCCAGTTTCATGACCCGATTATGCGGAATATCGAAGCATTTTTAGCTGATTCGCAAAAAGTAGTGAGCGGTAAAGTGTTTGTTGAACTGTTGCCTTACCGTTTTAATATTATCGGTATCGAATCGAACCACGATTTAATGAGCAATAAGTTCGGTAGCTACGGCGAAATGAACAACGCCTGGAGCGGTGAGGATGTTAAAGGCTTTTCGAAAATTTTTGGCAATCAGGTAATGATTTGGCATAAAGTGAATAGCGAGGCATAGCCTCGGAGGTTTAAGGCATAAGGTAAAAGGCGTAAGGTTATGGCGCCCAAACCATAAGCCGAAAACCATTTAAAAAATAGGGCATAGCCTCGGAAGCTTAAGGCATAAGGTAAAAGGCGTTAAGTTATTGACGCCCCAAACCCTAAACCGAAAACCATTTAAAAATGGGCGTAGCCTCGGAGGCTTAGGGCATAAGGTAAGAGCGTAAAGTTATGGCGCCCAAACCCTAAACCTTAAGCCTTAAACCTTAAACCTTTTAAAATATGAAAATTAAAGCAGGAATTATTGGTGGTGCAGGATACACAGGGGGCGAAATGCTCCGTATCCTGATCAACCATCCAAATGTCGAAATTGCTTTCGTAAATAGCACCAGTAACGCAGGAAACTTAGTTTCTGATGTGCATACTGATTTAATCGGCGATACAGATTTGCGTTTTATAGATAACGTAGATTTTGATATGCTCTTTGGAGCCTCCCCTTCTGGGGGAGGTTTGGAGGGGGCTGTGTTGTTTCTTTGCGTTGGTCACGGCGATGCTAAAAAATTTTTAGCTGCTAACCCAATTAACGACAACATTAAAATTATTGATTTATCTCAGGATTTCAGATTGACTCAGAACTCCCAACTCTCCACTCGTAACTTCATTTACGGACTTCCGGAGCTAAATCGCGAATCGATAAAATCAGCCAATAACATTGCTAACCCGGGTTGTTTTGCTACCTGCATTCAACTGGGCTTATTGCCGCTTGCTGCAAAAGGGTTGATTAAAAGGGAAATTCACATTAATGCTACAACGGGTTCAACTGGTGCCGGGCAAAGTTTATCTGCAACTTCTCATTTTAGCTGGAGAAATAATAATCTTTCCATTTATAAAGCTTTCGAGCATCAGCATTTAAATGAGATTGGCGAAAGTTTGTTGCAGTTGCAACCGTCGCTTGCGGATACTTTGAGCTTCATTCCTCAGCGTGGTGCATTTACCAGAGGCATTTTAGCTGCTATGTATTTAGAAAGTGATTTGACCTTAGAAGAAGCACAAACCATTTACGAAGATTATTATAGCGGTCATCCTTTTACCCATGTAAGTCGGAAAAACATCGATTTGAAGCAGGTTGTCAATACAAACAAAGCGCTGGTTCATGTTGAAAAGCATGGTAATAAATTATTTATCATCAGCATTATTGATAATCTTTTAAAAGGTGCCAGCGGACAGGCGGTTCAGAATATGAACTTGATGTTTGGCCTCGATGAACAAGCAGGACTGAAGTTGAAAGCAGCCTATTTTTAAGCCGAAAGCTGAAAGACCAAAGCCGAAAGCGAAAATAGCATATTGCTGAATGAAAATAACTAATATTAATTACACTAAAGCTCGTGTTTGCTTCCTGATTGAAATTTGCAAGGAAACTTTAAGCCTTTAGCTTTAGTCTTTAAGCTCAAAAAAAATGAACTTATTCGACGTTTATCCTCTTAACGATATAGAAATTACAAAAGCATCAGGCAGCAATGTTTGGGATGCTAACGAACAAAAATATTTAGATTTATATGGCGGTCATGCCGTAATCTCCATTGGTCATACCCATCCGCACTATGTAAGTCGTTTGACTGATCAATTAAATAAGGTCGGGTTTTACTCAAACTCGGTTAAAATTCCTTTGCAAACTCAGCTGGCCGAGAAATTAGGTCAGGTGTCTGGGAAAAAGGGTTACCAACTGTTTTTGGTGAATTCAGGAGCTGAAGCCAATGAAAACGCCTTAAAACTGGCGTCTTTTTACAATGGCAGAAAGAAAGTGATCGCTTTTACCGGCGCCTTCCACGGCCGTACGTCTTTGGCTGTTGCAGTAACCGATAATCCGAAAATCGTTGCTCCTGTTAATGAAACCGAAAATGTAATCTTCTTGCCGTTCAACAATGAAGTTGCTTTAGAAGAAACATTCAAGGCACAAGGAAATGAGATTTCGGCGGTAATTATTGAGGGTATTCAAGGTGTGGGCGGTATCAAAGAAGCCTCGAAAAGTTTCTTGCAAAAAATCCGTTCACTTTGCGATGAGTACAATTCCGTTTATATTGCCGATTCAGTTCAATGCGGTTACGGTAGAACCGGTTTGTTTTATTCGCACGATTATTCGGGTGTTGAAGCCGATGTTTACACCATGGCAAAGGGAATGGGTAACGGCTTTCCGATAGGAGGAATTTCCATTGCGCCGAAGTTCAAACCTTGGCATGGCGAATTGGGCACTACTTTCGGTGGCAATCACTTGGCTTGTGCCGCGGCATTAGCGGTTTTGGAAGTGATGGAACAAGATAACTTAATGAAAAACGCCGAAGAGGTGGGTAACCATTTAATCACTGAATTAAAGAAATTTGAGCAGGTGGTTGAAGTCCGCGGTCGTGGGTTAATGATCGGAATTGAACTACCAGCCGAGCTTGCCCATGTTAAGAAGGAATTGCTATTTACACACCATATTTTTACCGGAGAGGCAAAACCAAACGTTATTCGTTTATTACCAGCCTTAAATTTAACCAAAGCACAAGCTGATGAGTTTTTGAGGGCGTTTGAAAAAGCGGTAAAAGGCGTAGGGTATAAGGCTTAAGGCAATGCGAGACTATAAAAAACTGGATGTTTGGAAAAAAGCGCATGAAATGAATATGTTTATTAAGAAAGAGATTGCCATTAAATTTCCAAAAGAAGAAAGGTTTGAATTAACGTCTCAACTTACAAGAGCTTCGTTATCTATACCGTTAAATATAGTAGAAGGATGCGGTAGATTTACTGATAAAGATTTTGCTCATTTTCTCGATACGGCCTTGGGTTCGACAAATGAAATAGACTATTGCTGTTTATGTGCTTCAGAATTGAAATACATAAGCGATGAAGATTACAAAAAAGTAAACAAATCAATTAATGAAGTTAGGGCAATGCTAATTTCTTTTTTGAAATTTTTAAGAGCAGGCGGAGGGGAAAAACCTTAAACCCTTCACCTCAAACCTTACACCTTATTATGAAACTTTTCACTTCCGTACACGATGTTCCAAGCATCAAACAATTTGTAAAAGATGCGCTTGAATTAAAGGCGAATCCTTATGCACATCAAAGTTTGGGTAAAAACAAAACCTTAGGGTTGGTTTTCATGAACCCGAGTTTGCGTACCCGTTTAAGCACCCAAAAAGCTGCCTTAAACTTGGGTATGAATGTTATGGTGATGAATATGGATAAAGAAGGTTGGGCCTTAGAAACTCAGGATGGCGTGGTAATGAATGGCTCTACAGTAGAGCATATTCGCGAGGCTGCCGCTGTTATGGGTCAATATTGCGATATTTTGGGATTGCGTTCCTTTCCGAAATTAGCCGATCGTGAGGAAGATTACAGTGAAGATTTCTTTAACAAGTTCGTAAAATACTGCGCCGTTCCTGTAGTGAGTTTGGAAAGCGCAACACGCCACCCGCTGCAAAGTTTTGCCGATATAATTACCATTCACGAAACGTGGAATACTCCTCCCCCTCTGGGGGAGGCCGGGAGGGGGCTTCCAAAAGTGGTTCTAGCTTGGGCCCCCCACGTTAAGGCATTGCCACAAGCGGTTCCGAATTCGTTTGCAGAATGGATGTGTAAGGCACAGGCAGAGGGAATGATCAATTTTACGATCGCCCAACCTAAAGGGTATGAACTGGCGGAACAGTTCACCCCGGGAGCAGATATTCAATATAACATTGAGGAAGCTTTATCGGGCGCCGATTACGTTTACGTTAAAAACTGGAGCAGTTATAAAGAATATGGAAAGGTTTTATCCACTCCAGACGGCTGGATGATGAACAATGAGTTGCTAAAATTTACAAACGATGCCAAAGTAATGCATTGTTTGCCCGTTCGTCGCGACTTGGAACTGTCTTCCGAAATTTTAGATGGGCCAAATTCATTGGTTATTCACGAAGCAGGAAATCGTTTGTGGGCAGCACAGGCTGTAATTAAAGCAATATTGGAAGAATTGTAATTATTTTTGACGAATGGCCCAACCAAAAAAAAGTACAACAACCGATTTTGAGCATGTGATTTTGCTTATTACCGAAGCCCGAAACAGGGTTTACAATAAGGCGAATGCTGAATTGGTGATGTTGTATTTCAATATTGGGAAGATTGTTTCAGAGAAAGTTGCGAACGGCAATTGGGGCGACGGAACAGTGAATGATTTGGCCAAATACATCGCTGAAAAGCAGCCATTATTAAAAGGTTTTAATCGCCGCGGCCTTTATAGAATGAAACAATTTTATGAAGTTTATAGCGATGAGGAAATTGTGTCACCACTGGCGACACAGTTAGAAAATGAAGAAAAGCCAATTGTGTCAGCAGTGCTGACACAATTGCAAGGGATTGATAAAGAGGTAGTTAAATTTGTGTCATCAGTGCTGACACAAATTAGTTGGACCAACCATTTATTGATTTTAGCCAAAACAAAAACAAGCGAAGAGAAGCTGTTTTACCTTTATCAAAGCATGAAGGACAAATTAAGTACCAGGGAACTCGAACGCCAATTAAATTCCGCTACGTTTGAGCGAACAATGCTTGGTAATAACTTTGGCAGTTCAATTGCCTCGAAGTTACCTGCCGGGATTTTTAAAGACCCTTATGTTTTTGAGTTCTTGGCCTTGCCAGAAATTCATTCTGAGGACGATCTTCAACAGGCATTGATAAAAAATCTTCAAAATTTTATTTTAGAAATGGGTAAAGGCTTTACCTACATGGGCAGCGAATATCGGCTGCAAGTTGGAAATAAAGATTATTATACCGATCTGCTTTTTTACCATCGCGATTTGCAATGCATGGTGCTATTTGAGTTGAAGATTGAAGAGTTTCAGCCAGAATTTTTAGGAAAGCTAAATTTTTACCTCGAAGCGTTAGACAGAGATGTGAAACGACCGCATGAAAATCCGAGTATTGGCGTTTTGCTATGCAAAGGCAAAGATGTTGAGGTGGTAGAATATGCCCTCGCCCGAAACCTATCGCCAGCTCTAATTGCAGATTACGAAACGAAATTAATCGACAAAAAGCTGCTTGCCGAAAAATTAAATCAGCTATCAGAGATTTTTTATAGAAATGAGGAATAAACAAATTGACCTTAATTTTTGCATAGATTAAAACAGTAAAAAAAACTCGTCATTGCGAGGCACAGCCTGTCCCGACTTCTCCGGGAAGCAATCTCATTAGAGAACTTTTCGTGCCTTGTATTAACGATAACAGAAATCATGAAACAACTCACAATCATAAAAATTGGCGGAAACGTAATCGACAATTCTGAAAATCTCCACCATTTTTTGTTGGATTTTACAGCTTTGCCCGGCGATAAGATCTTGGTTCACGGCGGTGGAAAAATAGCTACCGAACTAGGTGAAAGCCTCGGCATTGAGGCCAAAATGGTCGAAGGTCGGCGCATAACCGATATTGAAACCTTACGCATCGTTACCATGGTTTATGCGGGCTTGATCAATAAGAACATGGTTGCTCAGTTACAGGCGAAAGGCAGTAATGCAATAGGTTTAACTGGCGCAGATGCAAATATCATCAAAGCAAAAAAGCGCCCAGTTGTTAAAGTCTCCCCATCTGGGCGAGATTTAGAGGGGGCTGTTATTGATTACGGCTTTGTTGGCGATTTAGACGAAAATTCTGTTTCTGCCGAGGCTTTAAATAACCTATTAAAAGCAGGCTTAGTGCCGGTTCTATGTGCGATAACACACGACGGCGACACACAGTTGCTTAATACCAATGCAGATACCATTGCATCATCTGTTGCGGTGGCAATGTCTGGCTTATACGAAACACGTTTGGTATATTGCTTCGAGAAAAAAGGTGTTTTGAGAGATGTGAACGACGATGACTCGGTTGTTAGAGAAATCAGGGCAGATGAATTTGACGGCTTAAAAGCAGATGGCACGGTGCAAGGTGGAATGATTCCGAAATTGCACAACGCTTTCGAGGCTATTAAAAAAGGCGTATCGGCAGTTTACATTGGCAAAGCCGATGAATTGGACGAACTTACTAATGGTACTTTCGGAACAAAAATGCTGAAATAAGGTCGGGGGTAAAAAGGCAGAAGGCGTAAGGTCTTGGCGCCTGATACTTGCTACTAATAAACAATCATCCTTGAAAGAAAATCTGTGTAATAACTTAATCGGTGCAATCAAACCAAAGGAAATCATGAAAAAGAAAATAGCTATAATTGGCAGCGGAAATATCGGTTTATCTTTAGCAAAAGGCTTGGTGAAAGCCGATTTCGCTAGCGCGGGCGACATTACGCTTTCCAGAAGAAATATCGATCACTTGAAATCATTTGCCGATGCTGGATTTGTGGTAAGCAACAATAATAAACAAGCAGTTGAAGCTGCGGATGTGGTCATTCTTGCCGTTTTGCCGCAACAGTTAAATGCGGTTCTAGATGAAATAACGACCTCGATTGATCCAGCTAAACATCTCGTTATCTCGGTAATTTCTGGAGTAAGTTGCGCTGCGGTCCGCGAGAAATTGGGCGAAGCGGTAGAAGTTGTTCGAGTGATGCCAAACACCGCCATTGCTATCGGGCAATCGATGACTTGTATAGCCAGCGATAATGCATCCGCGGAAAACATTGCCGACGTAACTAGAATGTTCGAAACCGTTGGCTCAGTAGTCAAAATAAACGAAGAATTGATGACTTCGGCAACGGCACTTTGTGCATGTGGAATCGCGTTCTTTTTAAGGGCTATCAGAGCCGCATCGCAAGGTGGTGTAGAAATTGGTTTCCACGCAGATGAAGCGCTAAAAATGGCAGTGCAGACAGCAAAGGGTGCAGCCGATTTACTTTTATTACACGGTACGCACCCCGAATCAGAAATAGATAAAGTAACTTCGCCGAAAGGTTGTACCATAGCGGGCTTAAACGAAATGGAACACAACGGTTTTAGTTCATCGCTGATAAAAGGCATTAAACTTTCGGCCTTAAAAGCCGGAAATTTGTACACGAAAGAAAGCTAAAAGCAAAAAGACCAAAGCTTAAAGCGAAAAATATAACAAAATTAAAACTTGGCAAAGCCCTCCCATTCGGGGAGGGTTGGGAGGGGCTTATGTTAGAAAATATACAAAAGGAAAGTCTGAACTTGTTGCGGGCATTGATTCGCATACAGTCTTTTAGTAAGGAAGAAGACCGAACGGCGAATTTAATCGCTCAGTTTTTAGAGGAGAAAGGAATTGAGACGCAGCGTAAAATGAACAACGTTTGGGCTTACAACAAGCATTTCGACGCTAGTAAACCTACGCTGTTGCTAAATTCGCACCACGATACGGTTAAGCCAAACTCGGGTTACACTCGCGATCCGTATGATGCCGCAATTGAGGGCGACAAGTTATTTGGCCTCGGCAGTAACGATGCCGGCGGTTGTTTGGTGTCGTTAATCGGAGCTTTTTTGTATTACTACGAGCAAGAGAATTTAAAATATAACATTTGTTTGGCTGCAACTGCCGAAGAGGAAATTTCGGGAAACAACGGTTTAGAATTGGTTCTGCCAGATTTGGGTGAACTCGAATTCGGTATCGTCGGTGAGCCAACGGAAATGAACTTGGCCATCGCTGAGCGTGGATTATTGGTTTTAGACTGCGTATCTCACGGCAAAGCCGGTCACGCAGCCAGAGAGGAAGGAGAAAACGCAATTTACAAGGCTCTAAAAGACATCGAGTGGTTTAGAAATTACCAGTTTCCAAAAGTATCAGAGGTTTTTGGTCCGCTTAAAATGACGGTAACCATTATCAATGCAGGTTCACAACACAATGTTGTTCCCGCTAATTGTACCTTTACGGTTGATGTTCGCGTTACTGATGCTTACACCAACGAAGAAGTTTTAGAGATCATTCGTGCAAATGTAGACTGTGATGTTACGCCTCGCTCAATTCGTTTGAAACCTTCATCAATTGATAAAAACCATCCTGTGGTTCAAGCTGGTGTTGCGCTGGGCAAAACCACTTATGGTTCACCAACCACATCCGATCAGGCTTTGCTAGATATTCCATCAGTAAAATGTGGCCCCGGGTTTTCTGGTCGCTCGCACATGGCCGATGAATTTTTATATGTGAGAGAAGTAGCCGAGGGTGTTGAAGGGTACGTGAATATGTTGAAACCGGTTTTGCAAGGTTAAAGGGTAGAAAATAAAGCGAAACAGCCCGAAAGTCGCAGCTCAGAAAGTCCGAAGATGGAAAGCATACAATCGAGGTAATCAAAGCGAATGGAAAAATCTCAACTTTAAATTGGTATATTTGTGTTAATGAAAGTAAAATCAGCAAATAAGGAAAAAATATCTGCCGCCATTCATAAAATGATTTCGGATAAGAATGCTGTGCGCTCTTACCTGCAAGGGGAAACCTCTTTAAATCGATTAAAAGAAAAAGGAATAAAACTTGCTAAGCCATTATAATTACGCTTTCAACGGAAATGCAAACACCTACGATTTCCCAACTCAAAACAACATTCTTTACAGGGTTGCATTTATAGAGGACCACACCCTGAGTGAGATTTCAGGTGAAAATATTCCCGACATTTTTCAACTTGTAATTGAGAAAGTTGGCGGCGAAACTGAAAGCTATGATCCACGTTTCAAGAACAATCAGTTTTATAATTAACGAGTTTTTCGAAAAATCTCATCGTTCAATTATTTATGTTTGCTCTAAACGGAGCTCAGATATGAAACTTGCGTAGCAAGCTTCTTTACTGTTCAAAAAACAAAAACTAAAATGAAAATTTGGCAAAAAAATATAGATGTAAATAAGTTTGTAGAAAGCTTTACGGTTGGTAAAGATCGCGAACTGGACTTACAAATGGCGAAATTTGATGTGTTGGGCTCTTTGGCGCACACGCAAATGTTAGAAACCATTAATTTGCTAACAGCTGATGAGCTAAAAACCGTTCAGCAAGAGCTCAAAAATATTTACGCTGAAATTGAGGCTGGAGACTTCGTAATTGAAGATACCGTTGAAGATGTACACTCGCAGGTGGAGTGGTTGTTAACCCAACGCATTGGCGAAGCAGGTAAAAAGATTCACAGTGGGCGTTCGCGTAACGATCAGGTTTTGGTTGATTTAAAACTCTATTTCAGGGCTTGTATCGAAGATATGGTTAGCCAAACATCGACGTTGTTTAATCAACTAATCGAGCTTAGCAACACCCATAAAGATAAGTTAATGCCGGGTTATACGCACTTGCAAATTGCTATGCCATCATCGTTCGGATTGTGGTTTGGCGCTTATGCTGAGAGCCTTGCCGACGATATGGAATTGATGCTTGCGGCATGGAAAATCACCAATAAAAATCCTTTGGGTTCTGCCGCGGGTTACGGATCTTCATTTCCTTTAAACCGAACGCTAACTACTCAGTTATTGGGTTTCGAAAGCCTAAATTACAACATAGTTTACGCACAGATGGGTCGTGGTAAAACAGAACGAATTTTAGCGCAGGCCATGAGCGCCGTTGCCGCAACGCTAGCCAAAATGGCGATGGATGTGTGTTTGTTCATCAACCAAAACTTTGGGTTTATTAGTTTTCCACCCGAGTTAACAACCGGTTCGAGCATTATGCCACACAAAAAGAACCCTGATGTTTTTGAGTTGATCCGTTCGCGTTGCAATAAGATTCAGGCACTGCCAAACGAGATTGCCATGATGATCACCAATCTTCCATCGGGCTACCATCGCGATTTACAATTGCTGAAAGAAAATCTTTTCCCTGCAATTACTTCGTTAAATGAATGTCTTGAGATCGCGACGTTCATGTTCCAAAACATCACCATTAAAGATGATATCTTAAAAGATAAGAAATACGATTACCTATTTAGTGTAGAGGTGGTTAACGATTTGGCTTTGCAAGGTGTCCCGTTCCGTGAGGCTTATAAAATTGTGGGCGAACAAATAGAAAGTGGTACTTTTGCACCATCGAGCCAAATACATCACACACATGAGGGAAGCATTGGCAACCTTTGTAACGAGCAAATTTCTGCGTCAATGCAGGCTGTTTTGTCTCAATTTGGTTTCGGAAAAGTGAATAAGGCAATAGAGGATTTGGTTAAATAATTTATTGCTAAGTTTGTAACTATGACAACTTTAACAATTGAAATTGAGGATAAAGATGCTGGATTTGTAAAAGAATTTCTTAGCAAGATTGGCGCTAAAGTTAAAGCTGAACCAACAAGTCAGATTACTTTGGAAATTGCACAAGCCTTAAAGGAAATTAAGGAAATGCAACAAGGAAAGCGCAAGCCGTTAAGTCTAGATGATATTTAATGGCGAACAGAGTTAATTATTCTGAATTATTTATTAAAAAAGCAAAATTCTATAAAAAGAAATATCTTTCTTTAATTGAAGAACTTCGCGAACTCGAAAAGCAGCTTTTAGGAAATCCCAGGCAAGGAGATGATTTGGGCGCTGGCCTGTATAAAATTAGATTGGCTGTTAAAAGTAAGGGTAAGGGAAAAAGCGGAGGATTTAGAGTAATTACCTATTTAGTTTTAGATACGAATGATGGCGTTGTCATCAATATGTTAACCCTTTACGATAAATCAGAAGAAAGTAGTATTGATAAACAGTTCCTCTTAGAAATCATTCAATCGCTTTAAAACGTATAAAAGTTGTGGATGAAAATCGCAGATAAAAAATATTTCGAACAGTATCAAGCTTTATTTAGTAAGGATTTAAAAAGTCTTGTCGAGCAATTGGGTTTTACTGAACAGAATAGCGATTTGGGCTACCAAACGCAGGCATCTGCTGTAAAGATGAAAGGTTTCTTTGGAGAAATAACCCAACTGCTTGCTTCCAGTTTATCAACTGAAGGAACATTTTACTTTGCCTGTTAATTCATCTGCGTTTTGCACATATTCATCCCTTTAGAGATGGGAACGGAAGAGCAGCAAGGTTGCTAGAAAAATGGTTTTTAGCTCAAAAATTGGGGATTGAACTTTGGAAAATCCCGTCAGAAAAATATTATAAAGAACATCAGCCTGAATATTATAAAAACATTAACTTGGGCGTTAATTTTTATGAACTAAACTACGATAACTGTCTGCCAATTATAACAATGTTACCCAACAGTTTAACTAGCTATTAAAGATAAATAAATGAAAGTTTCAGTATTGGCCAGCTCATTAATTGGCTCAGAGATTATAAAAATTGGTAACGAAGTTAACGAAATGAAGCGCAAAGGCGCATCTATTGCTAACTTAACAATCGGCGATTTCGACGCAAACATTTACCCAATTCCAACAGAATTAAAAGCTGGAATTGTCGATGCCTACAATGCCAATCAAACTAATTACCCGCCTGCAGATGGCGTTCTTCCGCTGAGGGAAACGGTTTCTGAATTGTTGAAAGACAGATTCGGATTGGAGTACAATACCA
Organism: Pedobacter endophyticus; assembly: GCF_015679185.1. Taxonomy (NCBI): domain Bacteria; kingdom Pseudomonadati; phylum Bacteroidota; class Sphingobacteriia; order Sphingobacteriales; family Sphingobacteriaceae; genus Pedobacter; species Pedobacter endophyticus. The sequence continues at coordinate 2,700,628 of NZ_CP064939.1, read as the reverse complement.
ATAGTATTTTGGTTTCAGGCGGTTCACGTCCGTTGATTTACGCAACTTATTTAGCGTTAATCGACCCAGGTGATACCGTTGTTTTTCCTGCACCATCTTGGAACAATAACCACTATTGCCACTTAACTTCTGCTAAAGCCATTGCGGTAGAAACAGATGCAGCACACAATTTTATGCCCACCGCGGCGCAGTTGAAACCGCATTTAAAAGGAGCCACAATGTTGGCTTTGTGTTCGCCGTTAAACCCAACAGGAACCATGTTTGATGCTGATTCGCTGGCGGAAATTTGCGATGTAATTTTAGAAGAAAATGAATCTCGTGGTGCTGATGAAAAACCTTTGTATTTGATGTACGATCAGATTTATTCGCTTTTAACCTTTGGTAAAGCCCATGTAAATCCAGTTTCTTTACGTCCGGCGATGCGTGAATTTACCGTTTTTGTAGATGGCAGTTCGAAGTGTTTAGCTGCAACTGGTGTGCGTGTAGGTTGGGGCTTTGGTCCTGAGGATATTATTAACAGAATGAAAGCTTTGGTTGGCCACATGGGTGCTTGGGCACCAAAGGCCGAGCAAATGGCCATGGCAAACTACTTTAGCGATAAAGTACAGGTTGATGCTTTTTTGACCAGTTTCAAAGGGCAGATTCAAGATAGTTTAAATGCGCTTTATAACGGTTTTAATGAACTGAAAAACGAAGGCTTCAATGTTGATGCTGTTGAGCCAATGGGCGCAATTTATTTAACCATTAAAATTGATTACATCGGAAAGACAACGGAAGACGGGAATGTGTTAAAGGATAGCGCAGATGTGAATTTTTACTTAATAAAGGAAGCCGGAGCTGCATTGGTGCCATTTTCGGCTTTTGGAAACGAGCACAGCATGCCTTGGTTCAGGGCTTCGGTTGGGGCTTGTACACTCCAAGATATTAAAGATATGATGCCGAGAATTAAATCGGCTTTGAGCAAGTTGAAATAATCAGTTGCTTTGGCACTCCAAGTTGGCTCCTTCAAGCTGCTGTGAATATTTGTTATGCTTGTCATGATGGGTTTTAACGATGTCATCCTGAGTATAACGAAGGATCTCCAAGCGATGAAACGCAAACGTCAACTATCCACTGTTCAAAAGCGGACGGTCAATGTTGTTTAGTTAAGCCTGCTCGGTGTCATTCTGAGCGGAGTCGAAGACTTCTCTTATTGGATAAAACCATTAACATCTGCCCTTCGACTCCGCTCAGGGTGACAATGTTCTAGAATTTTATCCTTAACTGAATGACGTTGAGTGGGCGAGTTCTGTAGAAGTAGGTTACAAAGGCTTCGAGCCTACCATTAACGTTTGCCTTAAATACCATAAAATCGTCATCCGATAGCATCGGATTCGACCGAAGTGCTCTAAGGGAGCTCCCAGGGAGGAGAAATCTTTGGACCTTGGAATAAAGATTTCTCGGCTGCGCTCGAAATGACGAAGCTTACTAGAAGCATTCTTTGAGAACGACGTCACTTGCATTGATTTTTATGCAATAAATTACAACTACCATTGGGGATATTTAGTAATATATTGGATTACAGTCATTCATCTGTAAGTTAGTCAAATGGATGGAACGTCAACTATCAACGGTCGTCATCCTCAGAGTTTAGTTTTGCAAAAACAAAGGAGTTTTGATGACAAGTTTTTTCGGCGAATCGTCATTTCGACCGAAGCGGAGAAATCTTTGAACTCCGCATCGAAAAAATGCTTCAAAGATTTCTCCGTTCCGCTGCGCTACAGTCGAAAAGACGAGCAAATTTTAAATCTGTCATTGGTAGCTTTACTGGGGGATCTTAATGCTATGGCTTTAATCCCGAAGCTTCGGGACCGCCTGCGCGGGAAAGACGACTGGGAAAATTAACGTCACTCACTCCTGACTAACGACTCAAGACTCCGAACTCAATCCTCCCTACTTCCATCATCAGCCATGCGCACCATTTTCGGTTCAAACTTGGCAACAACATTAACCAATTCGGTTTGTGCAGCCATTACTTTATTAATGTCTTTATAAGCCATTGGCGCTTCATCTAAGCCAGCTCCAATTAGCGTAACATTGTGGTCTTTCAAAATGGCTTTCATTTCAGAGCGGGTAATGCTTTGAATGGCTTTGGTACGACTCATTTGCCTACCTGCGCCATGCGATGCCGAGTTAATGGCATTGGTTTCGCCCTTTCCCCTAACCAGAAAACCGGGTGCTGTCATACTCCCCGGAATTATGCCCATTACGCCCTTTCCAGCAGGTGTAGCACCTTTTCGATGAACAATTACCTCTTCTCCATCAAGCATTTCTTTCCAAGCAAAATTATGATGGTTCTCTACTTTGGCCAAAACCTTTGCGCCAATGGCTTTAGTTAAGCGTTTATGGATCACCTCGTGGCAAGCGGAAGCATAATCGCCGGCCAGGTTCATGGCAATCCAATATTCCTGTCCCTCAGCAGAATTTAAATCCAGATACGCCAAATTCAAAGCCTCTTTCGGGAGTTTACAGATTTTTTTCGCCAGTTTGGTGTAATGCCCGGCAATGGTGGCGCCAAAGCCACGAGAACCCGAATGCGTCAATAGCGCCACATAACGTCCTTTATCGATCTTTAGCGTCTCATCTCGCTCAGCGAATTCAATAATTCCCCATTCTACAAAATGATTTCCGCCGCCCGAAGTACCCAGTTGCGCCCAAGCCTTTCCGTGTAAATTCCGAAGAAGTGGTGTCGAATTGAAGGCGTCATTTTCCAAAACTTCGTGGTCGGCTTTTTCATTTCCCTTAAAATTTTGCCCTGCACCAAACTTGGTAAAAGCAATTAATTCGCGTTTGTACATGGCATCTTTCCCGAAATAATGCTTTTCGGGAATATCGAAGATACTCAAGGCCATTCTACAACCAATATCTACCCCAACGCCGTAGGGGATAATGGCATTTCGAGTGGCTAACACACCACCGATTGGCAAACCATAGCCTTGGTGTGCATCGGGCATTAGTGCGCCCGCTACGGAAACCGGCAGCTTCATGGCGATGTCCATTTGCTTCCTTGCACCTTCTTCAATATAATCGACGCCGAAAATGGAGTAATCCTCAGCATTTTCGACCAGTTTAATCGTACCATCCGATTTCGGCTTGGCATCTTCAATAAGCGCCGTTGCCAATTGGCTCAACACTTCGTCATCTAAAAAACTCTCTGGATAATCTTTTACTTTTTTGAACAAGGCCAACAGCTCGTCTTCTTCAACATCTTCGAAATTATCTTTTAAGATATCTAGTGCTAAGCCTAATATTTTCCCTTCGGTGAAGCCTATTTCCAAAAGGTCTTTTCCTGATATGTCTGTTTTCATTTTTAAACGTTCTACTTGAAACAACGCTGTTTAGCTGAAGATGGTTTAAATGAATGACACTACAATTATTGAAGGCAAGATGACGGAAATAAAAAGAGGCTGTATCATAAATAGAGACTTGTCATCCTGAGGGGTAATTTTTCAGGAAAAAATCAACATGAGTGACGTTAATTATTCAAGGTCGTCTTTCCCGCGCAGGCGGGAATCTTAAAGCGAGAGCAGGAGCCTTAGCATTAAGATCCCCAGTCAAGCTGAGGATGACGATAGTTCATAGTTGGCGTTCCACTCATTTAGCTAGCCCGTAAATTAAACCGCTGTATTTCAGTTAGCTGCCAAAAAACGTCAATGGTAGTCTCAATTTATTGCATAAAAATCAGTATGAGTGACGTTAAAAACAACTACCGTCCAAAGGGATGCCTTTGGGACTTGCCCCACCTTGAAAAGAAGGAGGGGAGTCGGACAGTGCTGACTTTGATGATTTTCGAGGTCAAATGGTTGTGCAATTGCTACTCCCCTCCTAATTTAGGAGGGGTTGGGGGGGGTGGTTAGCTTGTTGGTTCGTTTATTAGTGTTTTACAAGATAACTTCAACGGTAGCCTCCCGAAAAGTCGGGGCAAGTAGTCGAAAGACTTGTCTAAATGCTTAAAAGCGCTATTACTATTCAAAGCCACTTTTAGGGGTTTGAAGTCTTAAACTCGCTGGTTTTATGGAAATCGATATCCGGGTAATCTTGTTTGGTTAAATTAATCATGTAATCGCTATCTGATAGATAAACCGGATTCGCCTCCTTATCAAAGCCAATATGTTGCTGCTTACGTTTCACAAACTCGTCCAGTTTCTTTTTATCGCTAGATGTTACCCAACTCGAACGGGTGTAGCTTAGCGTACGGAAACGACATTTTGCGCCATATTCATGCTCTAAGCGGAAGTTAATCACTTCAAACTGTAGCTCACCAACTGCTCCAATTACCTTTCTGTTTCCGGGTTGCATCACAAATAATTGCGCAACACCTTCATCGGTTAATTGTTCAATACCTTTTTCTAATTGCTTGGTACGCATCGGGTCCATGTTTTCTACTTCCTTAAAAATAGATGGCGAGAAACTCGGAATTCCCTTAAACTGCAACTTTTCGCCCTCAGTTAAAGTGTCGCCAATTTTAAAGTTACCACTATCGTAGAGGCCAACTACATCGCCCGGCCAAGCTTCTTCTACGATGCTCTTCTCATTGGCCATGAAATCCATGGGATTGGAGAACTTTAGTTTCTTATCCTGACGGGTGTGATAATAAAATTTATTCCGCTCAAATTTACCCGAGCAAATGCGCAAAAAGGCAATCCGATCGCGGTGTTTTGGATCTAAATTGGCGTGTATCTTAAATACGAAACCAGTGAAGTTCTTTTCCTCTACCAAAACGTCGCGTTCTTCGGCTTCCCTGTGGCGAGGGCTCGGAGCGATATAGATAAACGTATCTAACAATTCCTTTATACCAAAATTGTTGATGGCACTTCCGAAAAAAACCGGCGCAACCAAACCATCGGTATACAAATCCTTATCAATTTTACCATAAATCCCATCAACAAGCTCAACATCATCTTTCAAATTGTTGATTTCGTTTTCCTTTAGGTAGTTCAATAATGTCGGGTCGTTTAAATCGCTCGCAGCTACAACCGAATCGGTTACCTTGGTTTTATCAGAATTAAATAGATTTAAATGCTTGTTATAAATGCTGTAGACGCCTTTAAACGTATGGCCTTGCCCAATTGGCCAAGAAAGCGGGCATAGACTAATATTGAGTTTCTCTTCAATTTCATCCAGCAGATCGTAAGCTTCTTTACCTTCGCGATCCATTTTGTTGATGAAAATAATTACCGGCGTGTTACGCATGCGGCAAACTGACATCAGTTTTTCCGTCTGTTCCTCTACGCCTTTAACACAATCAACCACTAAAATTACGCTATCTACGGCCGATAAGGTACGATACGTATCTTCGGCGAAATCTTTGTGACCTGGCGTGTCCAAAATGTTAATGCGTTTCCCACTGTATTCAAAACCCATTACAGAAGTGGCCACCGAGATACCACGCTGTTTTTCGATTTCCATAAAATCGGAAGTATTGCTCTGGTTGGCCTTGTTACGTTTTACCGCACCCGCCGTGTTGATGGCACCACCAAACAGCAGAAATTTTTCTGTTAAAGTGGTTTTGCCCGCATCGGGGTGACTAATAATGGCAAAGGTTTTACGTTTTTCTATTTCGGGGTTAAGCATAATAAAATTTGGATAAAAGAGGACGATGAAACCCGGTTAAAGGAATTTAACTGCAATAAGATTGGCGTAGTTTTGTTTCATCAGGCTGCAAAGATAAGAAAATTGATCAAGGATTTGGTTTAACTGTTTGAATCGGTTAAGCGAGCGAGTTCTGAATGCGCCTTTGTTGTAACCACTTTAATTAAACAACAAGATGATGCAGGAAGAAAAGAGATTCCAGAGGGAATGGACTGCGCAAGTATTCCAAAACGCAGTTTTATTATTTTTATTGAGTGAGATAACATAGCAATTTCCTAAAATCAAACCGAAAATAAATGCTATAAACATGTGATGGACACTACTATAATGCATAAGGCCAAATAACATTGAACTTAAGAAAATCGATGCTTGGCTTTTTTTGGTAATGAACAAAAACAGTTCGTATGACAATTTTTGAGAAAGTAGCGTTTCGAGAATTGGTGCAAGAAGAATTTTAAATAGCAGGTATAAAACATCCTTGTTATATTTGCTATAACCTGCATAGTCTGGTAAGTCGACGTTGAAAAAGTACATCAATGTTGCATTGATTATCAAACTGGTTAACAGCATCAAAGCAAAAGCTACACATATAAGCAAGAGATTGCTTTTGGGAATATTCATTTCAAATTAAAAATTAGCCCAAAAAAATTGGGCTAATCAATTAATGATACGGGTTACTGGCATAGGTTGAGGTCATGTTTCTGGGTGCGCCTGTCCTGCTATTCCAGTCAGCCACCGCAGCTTTACCAAGCGCTTTAGCACCTTCATATAATATGTCAATTGCGACAGTTTTTAATGCTTCTGCCCAAAAGCCACCTCCATCAACCCTTTTCATTTCTCTGGTACTCAACTGTTGAACACCGTAAGTTTCTAATTTCAAATTGTCCATTTTAGTTTGTCTTAAATTAAAGATTAAATAATTCAAAAACTCCTGGCCAGTTATTTTTGCTATACAATACTTGCAAAAAAAAATCATTAATTTTTCTTTTCGTGCTGAAATGATGTTTTTTCGTGCTGAAATCAGAAAATGAACTATAAGCGAATGAGTTTTGAGAGATTCTTAGGATTATTTATAGTATGCGAGACACGCGAAATGAATTGTTCTAAAATACCTATTTTTGTGCTAAAATGGTTAGCTTTAATTTTTCCCTCCAAACCAAGCGAACCAAAATTTATTGCCAATGCAACAATTAGAAGAAACTTCTATACCCGCAGAAATTGCTGCGAGATTTGTTAATTATACCTCGAAACACGTTTTTTTAACCGGAAAGGCGGGTACTGGTAAAACTACTTTCCTGCGCAAATTGATTCAGCTGACGCATAAAAGGGCGCTGATATGTGCGCCGACGGGTATTGCGGCCATAAATGCGGCGGGTACCACCATACATTCGTTGTTTCAACTGCCCTTTGGTGCTTTTTTTCCTGATGCTGGTGCTGCGTTAATGGGCGAAACCATTGCGTTTAACTTCAATACGCCTCGTACCATTGTGAAACACTTAAACATGCAGGCCAATAAAAGGCGCATGATTCAAGAGCTTGAGCTCTTGGTGATTGATGAGGTGAGTATGCTTCGTGCGGATATGCTCGATGCGATTGATTTTTCGTTGCGCTATATCAGGCGCAATCGAGGCGTACCTTTTGGTGGCGTGCAACTTTTGTTTATAGGCGATTTGCACCAGTTGCCGCCGGTTGTAAAAACCAATGAATGGCAGGTGATGGCCAAGTTTTACAAGAGCATTTACTTTTTTGATGCGCTGGCCCTGCAAAATAATCCGCCGGTGTACATTGAACTGGATAAGATCTACCGACAGGATGACCAGGTTTTTATTGATTTGCTTAACAATTTGAGAAACAACCAGATTACCGCTGAGGATACGGCCTTATTGAAGCAACATTACAAGCAAGATTTTAAACCGAAGCCCGATGAAAATTATATTACTTTAACTACGCATAACAATAAGGCTGATACCATTAACCGCGAAAGGTTGGCGCAACTAACAACCAAATCGTACTTTTTTGATGCCAAGGTAACGGGCGAATTTAATGAATACGCCTATCCGAACGATAAGCGCCTCGAACTTAAGGTTGGTGCGCAAATTATGTTCATCAAAAACGATATGAGTGCCGAAAAACGGTATTATAACGGCAAGATTGGTGTGGTTCATCATATTGAAAAAGAGCTTATTGAAATTGAGCTGCCAGATGATCGGGTAACTATCCAGATTTCGCCTTATACGTGGGAAAACGTTAAGTACAAGCTAAATGAGGTAACTAACGAGATTGATGAAAACGTGGCAGGCTCGTTTGTACAATATCCCATTAAATTGGCCTGGGCCATTACCGTTCATAAAAGCCAGGGCTTAACGTTTGATAAGGCCATTATTGATATTGGCGATGCTTTTGCGCCCGGACAGGCCTATGTGGCGCTTTCTCGCTTGCGCTCGCTAAACGGTTTGGTATTAACCTCGCACCTGCGCGAAAGCGGCTTACAGCAAGATCAAAACATTCATTACTTTGCGCAAAGTAAGCAGCCCGCCGAAATTTTGAATGAACAGATTAGCGCTGAAAGCTTCGACTTCGCCAGAACGTATTTAACTTCAGCCTTTGATTTGAACATCGTTAGGTATTACCTGAAAGAGCATCTGGAAACTTTTGATAAAAGTGAGGCAAAATCGACTAAACAGCGTTACGATGGCTGGACAATGGAGCTTTATAAAGAATTTCAGCAATTGACCGCTACAGCAGATACTTTTGTTAACCAGCTGAAAAACCTTTTTGCACAACAAACCGAACACACCTTGTTCAATGTTTCTAAAAGGGTAGAGGCCGCAGTCAAATATTTTAATCCTTTAATTAAGGGCGTATCGGATAAGTTTTTAGCGCAAATTGAGGCTATAAAAGAGGAAAAAGGCATTAAAACCTATTTAACGGAATTGTTGGAGTTAGAGCTTTTGGTTTTTGAGCAACTGAAGAAGATGCACAAGAGCAAAGCCTTGCTCTTGGCGATGATTAATGGCCGAGAGTTTAGCAAAGCAGATACTGATGCCCTGCTCAATACAGCTGAGCGGAATGAGCAACTGAAAAAAGCCAATCAGTTGAAAGGTGCTACGCTTAAGCCCAGATCTGCAGCGGATAAAAAGAAAAAAGAACCGAAAGTAGATACCAAATTGGTCAGTTTTGAGCTTTACGAACAAGGTAAGACCATTGACGAGATAGCAGCGGAACGTGGGTTTTCTGTCGGCACAATTGAAGGGCATTTGGCTTACTATGTTTCTACGCAGCAATTGGATGTTGCCAAGTTGGTAAAACCGAACAAGATTAAGAATATTGCCGATGCGGCCGAAAGCCAAAAAACAAAATCGATGGCTACCATTCGCGAATTTTTGGGCAAGGATTATTCTTTTGGCGAGATTAAACTCGTCCTGGCTTCGCTTTTCCCATCCGAAGAGTAATGTGATGTGGACATAAAAGCCAATTCAAGGCTCTTACAAATGAGGGCTTAGCCACTTTATCATATAGGATTGCATTTAAGTGTTTTGGTTGGTACGCTTTGTGAACAGATTACTTATACCTAAACCTGATGTTGCCAGAGAGCTCGCAAGGGCATTTTCATTGTTGTTGTGACTACGGGCTGGCAGCCCCGAGGGAGCGCCTTTGGTACAGGACTATCAGCCACCATTGATACAGAACCGCTCATTTCCAAAAAAAAAGCCCCTAAAGGCCATTATTGAACTAATCTTTATATCATTTTACGATAGAGGGTTATTGTCAATCTTATTAAACGGATTGGTTTAGCGCCATGTGATAAATCTTTCTATTGTAATCGGGGTTGGCACCGGCCTGCGAGGTTACAAAGGCACCCACTTTACAGGCGTTATCTAAGCTTGTTTCAATCGGATAGCCTTGCAAATGGCATGCAATAAAAGTGGCTAAAAAGGCATCGCCAGCACCAACAGTATCAATAACCTGTACCTTATAACCTGCATGTTGATAGAGTTTTCCGTCTTTTAAAACGCAAGCTCCTTTATCGCCCAATGTTAGGCAGATAGTTTCGATATCGAATGCTGCCGATAACTGTTTCAAAATTTGCTCGTCACCATTGCCCGTTAAGCCGAATGTTTCTTTTACCCAGGCAATTTCATCCTCGTTAATTTTTAATATATCGGCTTTTTTCAAAAGATGAGCTATCAATTCCTTTTCAAAAAAAGGAGCACGCAGGTTAATATCAAATATTTTAGTTTTTGCGTTTTCAAGTAAGGCGAATATCGTCTGTCGTGATCTTTCATCGCGGCAGGTTAAGCTACAATACACCAATGCATCCGCGTCTTTTACCGCATCTGTGCTTTGCTTGGTGAGCTTAATATCATCCCAGGCAACCGGTTGGGTAATGGTATAAGTAGCATGATTGTTTTCATCCAGCCGAACAACAACTGTGCTGGTCGGTAACTCGGCGGCTGTTTGAATTAAATTGGTAGAGAAGTCATTATCGGACAAAAAGGCTAATAACGCCGTTCCATTGTCATCATTGCCAACAGCGCTGATAAAACCGCAATCTATGCCTTGCTTGTGTAAATTGAGGGCAACATTCATACTGGAGCCGCCTGCTTTTGCTCCTTCTGGGAAAACGTCCCAAAGAATTTCACCGATTGTGACAACCTTTTTTTGCATGGATTTAAATTTTAAGCGTAAATAAGCAATTTTTAATCGTGGAACGACATAATTTGTTTTATATCTTTACCATAACACGAAAGCTATGAAAAAATATTTAATAATTGCATTTATACTTGTTTCGATAAGCACTTTTGCTCAGGCTGCAAAGGACCGACAAGCGATCTTAAATGTTCTTGAAAAACAACGTGAAGATTGGAACAAAGGTGATATTGAGGCGTTTATGCAGAGCTATGTCAAATCTGATAGCCTACTTTTTGTAGGTAAAACAGGCCCAACGTACGGCTGGCAAAACACGTTAAATAATTATAAAAGGAGCTATAACGGAAAGGCGGGCATGGGCGTGTTGACTTTCGGAATAAAAAAGATTGATTTTTTGAATAAAGATGTCGCATTCGTTTTAGGAAGCTGGCATTTAAAACGCGAGAAAGACGAGCCTCAAGGCTATTTCACCTTAATATTCAAGAAGCTGAATGGAGAATGGAAGATCGTGGTAGATCATTCGAGTTAGCGATGTAAAGGGTTAATTTATTTTAGTTTGTCTTTTTAGATGTTTGCACCAACTCTAGATTTTGTCATGTGATTGAAGCGAAGGATCTGTTACCTATTGACTCAGGACCCTCCCAACACGGTTTTTGGGCTTGTGCTTCATCGACGGTTCGGCTTTCGTCGCTTGAGGATCTTTTCTTTGCGCTACCCTTGTTTTTTGAGAGCTTATTGGTGTAAAGCTACTTAAGCTGAGGGTTAGAACGCAAACTATGAGCGGTCGTCATCCTCAGCTTGACTGGGGATCTTAATGCTCGTGCGTTAAGATTCCCGCCTGCGCGGGAAAGACGCGAAAACAATAGCGTTATGCCATATCGATTGTTTTGATAAAACCTGGCCGTCCGGTCAGACGGGAATTATCCGTCAGGATGACTAACGGGATTACGTTTTTTGCATCCGGGTTGATCGAAACGCCTATTTTTTTCTTAAATTTCTAAGCCTAAAACTCTTCCAACTTACGGTCCTTGTAATAAAATTCTTTATCCGCATCGGTAATTGGCCTAATCACCCGGCACGGGTTTCCAGCGGCGAAAACATTATCAGGAACATCTCTGGTAACCACGCTCCCCGAACCGATTACAACGTTTGAGCCAATTTTAACACCTGGATTTATAACTACATTGCCACCAATCCAAACGCTATTGCCGATCGAGATTGGTTGCCCCCATTCATATTCCTGATCGCGTAGGTGCGCATGTATGGGGTGACCAGCCGTATAAATGGCTACGTTTGGGGCAATGAAAACGTTGTTGCCAATGCTTACCCTGGCTACATCTAAAATGACCAGATTAAAATTTGCATAAAAATTATCGCCAATTTCAATATTGTAGCCGTAATCGCAACGAAACGGAGGTTCGATATAAAACATTCTCTCCGTTTTATTGAAAAGTCTTTTTATCAGTTCTTTGCGCTGCTTAATGAATTTTGGCGCCAAATTGTTGAACTCAAAAACGATTTCACGAGCTTTTAAGCGTTCTTTCGCCAATTCAGAATCGTTGGCGAAATAAGCCTTTCCGGCCAGCATTTTTTGTTTTTCGGTAAGTATGTTGTCTTCCATTTATTTTGTGGTTCTGGGTGAGTCCGTCATATCGATAATCGATCCTTCATCGATTAAGATATCCCCGCCTGCGTCGGGCAGGTCTTTCTGACGAGCACTAATTTAAAGCGAGCACTGCTTGGTGGACAGATTTCTCGGTTGCCTGCCTTTCCGGATCAGGCGGGCGTTCAGAATGACAGCAAATTTTTAACCACTGTACATCAATTTCACCCCTATTGATTTTTATGCAAAACCTGACCTTCCCAATGCTACTAAGTTAAGGATAAAACAAAAAACATTGTCATCCTGAGCATTTAGACTAAGCTCAATACAGGCTTAGTCGAAGGACAGATGCTTTTGTTTTATCCTATTGAAAAGGTCTTCGACTCCGCTCAGACTGACAGCTGGAAAGCTTAACTTAACAGCATTACTGCCTTTCTGGATCAGGCGGGAATTACCGCTGAGGAGGATAGCAACTTAATAAAAACGGGGCTACCGAAAACCCCGATCGCCCCGCTGAAATTGCTTTCCCCAAATAATTCTAACGGATTTTGGTAAATTTTATTTTAAGGCCGGCCTTTTGCCAATGCTTTTTCGGCAATTTCAACAGCTTTTTTCTCTCGCCAGTTTGCGTACTTTCCTTTGAACGTCATCTTAATCAAGCTATCAATCGCTCCATGCGTGAATAAGCTCCAAACGCTGGCAATTTTACGAGAGATTGATTGATCCCAGGCACGCAGGCTCAGCGAAAATGATCCGTCAACATATTTCATCCAGTGCCACATTCCGGTTGGCATAAACAACGTATCGCCATGTTCGAGGAAAACCTCGTAACCTTCTACACCGTTTAAGGCAGGGAATTTTTCAAAATCAGGATTGTCTACCTTGTAATCTTCGAGTGCGTAAGTTGCATTTGGAAGGCAGTACAACCTATCTTTCCATTTGTAATCGAAAAGAATGATGTGTTTTCTACCGCCAAAGTGCGTATGAAAAATGTGCGGTAAATCGATATCGTAATGTAAAAAGGTAACTGAGTTAGAACCGCCGAAAAACATGGCGGGCATGCTTTCGATAAAGCCGCCCATTAAATCTTTCGGGATTTTAATGTCGTTAATTAAGCTCGGAACTTTTTTAAACAGGTTGAAGAAGAATATCCTTAATTCGGTAGGCTCACGCTTAATTAAATCAAGGTAATCGCCGAATTTCATGTGCGCTGTAGCCGCATTGATCGGCTTTGATGGATCTGCCTTCGAATTATCGTAAAGTGGAACCTCCAAATCGCCCCCAATTTCCTTCAAATATTCGGTAGTCCATTTTTCTCTTGCTGGCCAATCCTTAGTTAAGCCTCTAATAACTAAAGGTTTTTTGGTTTTCAAATAATTTTTCTTGAAATCTTCGGGAGTAATGTTCTCGACGATGTCTACAGGCTTTAATATGAAACTCATGCGTTTTAAATCGGTTATTTGTTGCCGAACAGCAAATGTGTAAATTTTATTTTACAAAAAGTATAGCTGCAAAGAAAAGTGACGCAAATTACTTAATTCGAAGTTTGAGTACTCCAACCAAAGAAATAAACTTGGATTATCAACCTGCATTACCATAAAAAATAACGCAAATCTGCCTTTAACATTGCTTGTTTTATATCAAAGCTTTCTTGCCTACAATCTCTGCGTAAGCAGCATCCCACAAATCTATCCGCTTTTGAAGCGATTTTTTTGCAGTTTCTTCCGCTTTGACCCAAAAATTTTCGTCTTTTTCGCAGAGCTTTTCCGTCATCGACAAAGCCAAATGACTATGATGATCTCCATCAACCTCGATATGACGCTCTAAATAGTATTTAAAAACCGATACCTTATCTGGCTGGGTACTATTTAAATCATTTACCATGCTGAAAAACATATTTGGAATAAGGTCTTCGCGGCCAAAGGTGAAGCTGGCGGCCTGTAAATGCGTTTCGCCGCCGTTTATGGTCTCAAATGTAGAGTTTACAAAATCTCTGGCCGCCTGTGGAACCTGCGCCAGCTCAAAGGCCATCTCAAAACTTCGGCCTTTTTGCAATGAGCGTAAAAATTGGTTTATCGGCGTTACCTTAGCGCCGCACTGCTCCATGGCATCTAAGTACAACTCAAAATGGCTTTTTACAGTTCCATTAGCATCAACATCGCTTTCCTCGCCAGCTACAATCTCGTTAATTAATTGCCTTGTAATCGCATCGCCAACCGGAAACCACGGCAACGTAGTGCAGGTGAGGTTAATTTGTAACGCCTTAAGTAACGACATAAAATCCCAAACGGCATAAATATGGTGTTCCATAAAGATTTGCAGGTCTTCAAGCTCACTAATTGCCGAATAAACTTTATGGCTAATAATCTGCTGCCTTAAAGGTTCAATATTCTGCTGAATTTTTAAAATGTTTGGGTGCATGGTTTAATTTATTGAATGAGCAAATATTTGAATGCTTGAGTGTTTAAATTAGTGAATGTTTGAATGAGTGAAATGTTTTACAAGCATCGGCAGGCATCGCTTTCGTCCAATAATCCTTCGTTTTTCATTAAAAGATATTGACAGAAAATGAATCCGAAATAAATAATGCATTTCATTATTCATTCATTGTGTCATTCATTCATTCATTCTATTTCGGTAAGTTCTTTTCTAAGGCTTTTTTTGCTCTTTTAATGGCAAGGTTTTCTTTCCAGCTCATGTATTTCTCGCGGTAGTTGGACTTCATGAAGTCGTCAAATTTACGCTGTAAAGTTAAGTTGTACAAACTTTTCGCTTTAACGGCCCAGCTTTTATCCCAGGCCCTTAAGCTGATAGAGAAAGAACCATCCAAATATTTCATCCAATGCCAATAACCCGTGGGCATAAACAAGGTATCGCCATGCTCCAAAAAGGCCTCAACCCCTTTAACCCCTCTTAACGCCGGATATCTTTCAAAATCCGGATTTTCTACGTCATAATCTTCCAGGGCATAAGTGGCATAGGGGATTTGGTATAAGCGCTTTTTCCATTTATTGTCAAACAAAATTACATGTTTCCGCCCGTTAAAATGCGTATGGAAAATATGAGCCAGGTCTATGTCGTAATGTAAAAAGGTAACCGAACCCTTTCCGCCGAAGAACATGTTTGGGTAGCTGTCTAAAAATCCGCCCATTAAATCCTTCGGGGCGATATAATCGTCGAGCAATTTCGGGGCAAACTTAATCGGGTCGAACAAGAAAATGCGCAAATCAGTTGGCACCTCTTTGATCAAATCAATGTAGTCGCTAAACTTCATTTCCGCTGCCGAAGCGTTTATCGGCTTACTTGGGTCGGCTTTTGCACTGTCGTAAAGTGGAACAGTTTTTTCACCTACAACCTCTTTCAGATAATCTAAAGTCCATTTTTTGTAGGCTGGCCAATGGTGTGCCCTGTTTTTAATCACAAGGGGCCTGCGTGGAATCAAGTAATTCTTCTCGAAATCAGATTTAGATATTTCTTCAACAACATCTATGGGAGATAAGTCGAATTTCATATTAAGCAAATATTAAAGCCACAAAATTAAATAGTTAAAAAGTTCAAACCGGAACTAATTGAAAAATTTAAACAATGCTGACAAAAAATTATGATGACGATTGAATCCAAAAAAAAAACGTTTCTGCAATCTGCAAAAACGCTATATTAAATAATCACACGGGACGTGATATATTTGCTAATATTTGTGACCTGATTAATATACGATGGTAATCAGGCCACGGTTTTCGAAATAGTGAAAAATTTTTTTAACTCAAAAAACGCTTCTGCAAAACAGAAACGTTTTCATTTAAGGATGTCGTTAAGCCAATTATTTTGGCATTAAAACAGTATCTACAACGTGTATAACTCCATTTTTTTGATTTACATCAGCAATGGTAACTGTGCTCATACCGCCTTTTTCATCTTTCAAAACTAATTTTTTACCTTCCATCCAGGCCCAAAGCTTACCACCTTCAACAGTTGTTAATTCAGCTTTACCACCGCCTGCTTTAATTGCTTTTGCTATTGCTTTGCTATCCATTTTACCCGCAACAACATGGTAAGTTAAAATTTTTGTCAATGTTGCTTTGTTCTCTGGTTTTACCAACATATCAACAGTGCCTGCAGGTAATTTATCAAATGCAGCATTTGTTGGCGCGAAAACGGTAAACGGGCCAGCGCCTTTTAAGGTTTCAACCAGGCCTGCTGCTTTTACTGCGGCAACCAAAGTGGTGTGGTCTTTAGAATTTACTGCATTGTCTACAATATCTTTGCTCGCATACATGGCAGCACCGCCAACCATCGGATTTTTTTGAGCGTAAACTTGTGATGAAAATGCCATAGTAACTACGGCAACAGCTGATAGGATTAAATTTTTCATTATTTCTTTTTTTAAGTTTCTGTTATTTGTCTCCATTTACGACGGTTAACAGATGCTTGGTTTTTACAAAAAGAAATATTAGTTGTAATTTATTGGTAACTAATGGTTTATTTTTTATTGATCGCCTTGGTTAAGAACTTCTGACTGCGGACTTATTGACTTTTATAGACTAGGTAACCTTCGCTTCTCTGATTTTTTTCGAGAAATAACCTGGAAAGAATCGCTTCAACCAAATTGCTTTTGTTTCTTTCCCCCCGATGTAAACCTCTTCTTTTTTGGCTGCAACGGCTTTCACTATTTCCTTTGCGCAAACATCAACAGGCATACCGTTTGCTTGAGCATGATCCATAGTGCCCTGTTGTTGGCCGGTTGCTGTTAGCGCATTTACAGAAACATTCGTTTTGATAAAGCCGGGGCAAACGATGGTGATATCGATATTTTGCTGGTATGTTTCAGTGCGCAGCGAGTCGAAGTAGCCATGCAACGCATGTTTTGATGCGGAATAGGCGGAACGCAGTTTGGTGCCGAACTTCCCGACTAAGCTGCTAACGACAACAATTTGTCCTCCACCATTTTTGATCATCGATGGCAAAACGGCCTTACTTAGCATTACAGTTCCCCAAAAATTAGTGTCCATAATTTTTCGTTCCGTATCAATGGCTGTTTCTAAAGCAAGCCCACGCTGACTAACGCCGCCGCTATTGATTAAAAGATCAATTTTGCCGAAAATTTTTAATGCAGTTTCAGCTTTACCGGCCAGGGTTTCCAACTCGCTCAAATCGAACGGCAAAACGTGTACGTTAAAAGAATTTTGGCAATTTGCCTTAACCCTAAAAAGCTCGTCGCGATTCCGTGCAGAAATAATCAGCTTGTTTCCAGCTTTAAAATATTCGTAAACCAAGGCTTCACCAATTCCAGATGAAGCACCGGTAATCCATACAATTTTAGACATACTTATTTAATTACTGAATGAGTGAATGATAGAATTTTCAGTGATTGAATTTAAAGTCATCGGATGAATATAGCGAAATGTACAGATTCATCCGATGACTTTACTGTTTTCCGTTTATTCCTTCCGCCACTCAATCACTCACTCATTCATCCATTCTCTCACTCAATTATTCATTCTCTCACTCACTTACTATAAACAATTCCGATGCAATGTGGTCAGCAAAAAGCTTTCCATCTTTGGTCAGTATTATCCTATTGGCGTCAGCTGAAAACCATTCTTTGTCGTTCAAGCTGCGTAAATTGTATTTAGTTTGATCCAAAAATTCGCTACCAAAATCGAGCTTTATTTTTTGAAGGTCGATGCCCCACATCGTTCGTAACGACGTCATCACATATTCGTTAAAGCGATCATTTACGCTCAGTTCCTCAACCACTTCTGGCAATTTGTTTTGGGCCAGCTCCTGTATGTAAAGTGCGTTGTTTGGTGGGTTCATGTACCTGTTTATGCCATCAAAACCGTGCGCCGAGGGGCCGATTCCGATATAATCCACACCTCGCCAATAATTGGTATTATGCACGGCATAGCATCCGGGCCGGGCGAAGTTCGATATTTCGTAATGCTCAAAGCCTGCAGCCGTTAGTTCGTCCATCAAGGTTACAAACTGTGCTGCACTTTGTTGGTCGCTAACCGGAATCTGCTTTCTGTTTTTTATGGCGTGTGCCAAGGCAGTTCGTGGTTCTACGGTTAAAGCGTATGCGGAGATATGTGGTACGTTGAGCGCAATCGCCTTATGGATGTTGGTTTGCCATTTACCGTCGGTAAGCAGCGGATAACCGTAAATTAAATCCAAAGTAAGGTTCTCAAAACCGGCATCCTGACTTCGCTTAATACAATCTTCCGCTTCTGTAGCGTTGTGTGCACGGTTCATCCACGCCAAATCTTCATCAAAAAATGATTGAATGCCTACGCTGAAGCGGTTAACGGGCAGTTGCTTTAGCTCCTTAAGTTTTGATGAAGTCAAATCGTCAGGATTCGTTTCAATTGTGATCTCAGCACCTGAAGCAACAGAAAAACTACCATTTATCGTATCAAAAATCTGCCGAAGTGGTTTTTCCGAAAGAATGGAAGGCGTACCGCCACCTAAATAAATAGAACCTATTTGTCCGCTTATCCGATTTTTTTTTAGCTTTATTTCCTTGCAAATCGCCTCTACCATTTCATCAGCATACCTCAACGAAGTGCTGAAATGAAAATCGCAATAGTGACAAGCTTTTTTGCAAAAAGGAATATGGATATAAATGCCGGACATCGCCGCAAAGATACGTCAATAATCGAGGCGATTTATTTGCTGGAGGTAAACAATGATTTTTCGATTAGTTGTAGTAACCGATTCCGATAAAACTGGATGTTCAATGAATTTTAAAAATCATCTCATTAATAGCTGTTTAAACTCATCGATAGACAAAATATTAATCTTGGGAAAGTCAATTGATTTTAACGGGTTAAAGTGTTTGTCGTTGGTAACCAGGTAATCCGCATTTCCAGCGATAGTTAAATCTGCAAATTTATTATCATCAGGGTCAAGTTCGATCAATTGCCATTTAAAGAAGGGCTCTATAAATTCTACATTAGGCGCAACACTAAGTATAGAGTAAACCACTATGGCCGTATTTTCAGAGTAGATATCGGTAAGTTTTTCGATGTATTCTGTTAGGATTTCATTGCTGATAAGCCAATCAAAACGTTCATCTTTAAATGCTTGATATAGCCAATAATGCTTGCTTTTTGGAGGGATAGAGGCTAATAAACAATTCGTGTCGATAACAACACGCATTAGCTATCAGCATTTAAAATATTATCAAAATCGTCCTGGGTGTACCCCTTATCCTCGGCGACCTTAGTTACTTCCTTTTCTAAAAAACCCGAATAATGATTAACCATAACCCTTTTAAGTTCAAGAATTTCGCTTTCAGTCATCGGCCTGTTAAACAACCTCAATAGGCTTACTTGTAAAGGGTTTAGTTCAGTATGTTTATTTAAGGTAATTGCCATAGCTTATTGAATATTAACAAAAATACAAAAAAATAATTTTTACTTTCTCATATCCTTTCTAGTTGCACCTTTCCAGTATTGTTTTCCGTCTTTTGCGCCATCCCATCTATTAGTTACTCCGTGATGTTTAATAGGTGCATCTTTATCTAATTTGATTAATTTTCTACAGACTTTTCTAAATCTTCGATTCCATCTTCTTTTGTCCTGTTTTTCGGTTTCCGCATAAGAATATCCAAAAATTTTAGTTTTTCTTAATGATCTAGACACGTGCTTTGATTCTTATTTGTTGCTCCCTATTCGTAATTAACTGTAAACTAGGCTAATATTCTGTTACGGACATCGCCGCAAAGATACGTCAATAATCGAGGCGATTTATTTTGTTTAGGTAAACAATTATTATTCGTTTACTTTTGCTTTCTTAAAGTTCTTGATTGTTAAGCATGCCGAAATACGTTTTCCTTTTATTAGCACTGTTGTTGTCTGCAAATCTTCTTTCCGGACAAGAAACGCCTGCTGATATCGATTCTGCTGCGGTAGTCAAGTATCAGTATACACGCTACCGCGTTGATTCGGCAACATGGGCCAGACAAATTTTCGTTACCGATTCAGTTATGAGACACACTTGGGTGCTGTCCGATAGCCTAATCAACAAGGCCGCTTTACTCGATTCGTTGCAAAAAGAGTACATTTTTCCGAAGCTCGACCTGATCGAATGGCAAAAAAAATATCAGCATTTAAAGAAGAAGGCCAATCCGTATCAGTTGGGCACGCGTATCCGGAAAGGCAATGTTGGTTTATTGGGCTTTATTTTCCTGATGCTCATTATTTTCGCCATTTTAAAAAATGCTTTTTCTAAGCAACTCTCGGCTATTGTGCAATCGTTTTTTAGTAACCGCGTGTTAAACAACATTAATAAGGAAGATAACCTTTTTAGCTCCTGGCCATTTTTGCTGTTGTTTGTGCAGTTTGGCTTTGTTTTCGGAATGTTTTTTTTCCTTGTAGCCCAATGGAAAGATATGTATCAGGCAAAGGACGGATTTAAATTCTTCTTCTCCATTTCGCTCATTATCATTGTGTTTTATGCGCTAAAGTTAATCGTCCTTCGCTTCCTGGGCTACCTGTTCAACGTCCAGAAACCGGTTGGAGAGTACATATCAATATTGTACCTGAGCTATTTCAATGCGTCGTTGTTATTTATCCCGTTGGTGGTATCGTTTGCGCTTTCGCCGCTTAAATACGGAGAGGTGTATATTGTGTTGGCGTTCTTATTGTTAGCGGTGATTTTTACGTTTCAATTGCTTAGAGCTGGAGTTACTATACTTTCTAATAATAAGTTTTCGCGAATGCATTTAATTTTGTACTTTTGCGCCCTCGAAATATGTCCTATTTTAATACTAATTAAAACGATAGGATTGTAGCAGGAAAAGGAAAAAATGCAAGAAAAGAACGACTCCAGAATTCGCAAAGTGAAAAGTATTTTGGTAACATTACCAAAACCTGAAACAGAAAAATCTCCTTACTACGACTTGGCTAAAAAGCACAATCTAAAGGTCGATTTTAGGTCTTTTATTCACGTAGAAGGAGTGCCAGCAAGGGACTTTAGAAAGGATAAGATCAACTTGGCTGATTTTACAGCAGTTATTTTTACCAGTAGAAATGCTGCCGATCATTTCTTCAGAATATGTGAAGAAATGCGTTACGATGTGCCCGCAGAGTTGAAATATTTCTGCCTATCTGAAACAATTGCTTTGTATCTCCAGAAATACATTCAATACCGTAAACGTAAGATTTTCTTTGGTAAGCAAACGGCTGCAGATTTGGCCGAAGTGCTTAAAAAGCATGCAAACGAAAAGTTTTTGTACCCATGTTCGGATGTAGCTACCGAGGATACGATGAAATTTCTCGAAAAAAGCGGGTACGACTTCACTCCGGCTGTTCTTTTCAGAACGGTTGTTAGCGATTTATCTGATTTAGCCGAAGTGTTTTACGATGTCATTGCGTTCTTTAGTCCTTCCAGTATTCAATCGTTGTTCAAGAATTTTCCTGATTTTAAACAAAACAATACCCGTATTGCCGCCTTCGGTGTAAACACAAGCAAAGCCTGCGCCGAAATGGACCTTATTGTAGATATAGCTGCACCAACCCCAGGTGTGCCTTCGATGACTATGGCCATTGAAAACTACATCAAAATATCTAACAAATAATACATTCGATAATTTATTTTCAGTCGACACAATAAATGCATAACTTTGCTGTTATAAGAGAGTTACGCATTTATTGTAACAAGAATATTAGCTGTAAAACTACTTTACTTAAACTTTGTTGAGGTTTGAAAGGCGTTTTCGTGTAAATAATTTGCTTTTGTTAATAATTTCAGTGATTTTTGATAAATTGCTCCCTAATCGTGCTTTGCACACTATAAAAATATGAAGAAAATATACCTTCTAGCTATTGTAGGTATAACTGTTTTGCTATCAAGCTGTGGCCGTGGAGGTCAGGGCGAGTTAGTAGGCGCTTATAACCGAAAATTTAAAAACAATAGGATTCCCCTAGGCATGGTTTATATCCCGCCAGGACATACTCCGCTTGGAGGTTCTGATGAAGATATTACCTTCTCCCAAAATGGGCCAAGCAGAATGACCACGATCAGTGCATTCTTTATGGATCAAACCGAAATTTCTAACGCAGAATATCGCCAGTTTACAAACTGGGTTCGCGATTCTATAGCCGTTACCATGATGGGCTTGCCGGCACAGTATACAGTTACACCCAGAAACGGAACTGCAACTACAGTAGGCGGCGATAGAAATATTGACTGGAAAAAAGTAGGTCCTAATGGCTCCAACCTTTGGCGTTCGCGAGGAAGAGGGACAAACCAGGCACAACAAAGCCAGTTAGATGGCATGTATTATTCGGGCCTCGATGCGCTTCCGGGAAAAAAGGAGTTCGACGTTCGTAAATTCGAATATACCTATGCGGAGTTAAATATGGATAAGGCGGCAGCTGGGCACAAAGATCCAAATAGTAAGCGTCAGGATTATATCGATCGCTTTACCATTGCCATTTATCCCGATACGATGGTGTGGAAAACCGATTACTCTTATTCGCAAAACGACCCGATGGTTCGTGGCTACTATAATCACCCATCTTACGATGATTACCCTGTAGTTGGTGTAAGCTGGGAGCAGGCCAAAGCATTCTCACACTGGCGTACCCGACTTTACGATGGTGTGGCCGTGGCCAGGAAGTTGCCTGCGGGTTCGAGATCGGATTATAGGTTACCTGCAGAAACCGAGTTTGAATATGCAGCACGTGGCGGTAATACAAAGACCAAATACCCATGGGGTGGCCCTTATATCAGAAATACCAAAGGCTGTTTACAAGCGAACTTTAAACCGGGTCGCGGCGATTACTCCAGCGACGGAGGTATTTACACTGTTGGTGTACGTTCTTATTTCCCGAACGATTACGGCTTATATAACATGGCCGGAAACGTTTCTGAATGGACAATTACCTCGTATAACAAAAGTGCATCTCCGTTACTTCACGATTTGAACCCCAACTTTACCTACGATGCTGGCGCAAACGACAGCAAATACAAAAAACGTAAAGTAGTGAAGGGTGGATCGTGGAAAGATACGGGATACTTCCTTCAAAACGCAGTAGCTACTTACGAGTATCAGGATACGCAAAGATCTTATATCGGATTTAGGTGTGTATCTTCTTATCCGGGTACAGACTTAAGAAACTAAAATCAAACCAAACAACAACTAAAAAAAGAAAAACATCATCATCTTATGGCAGCAAAAAAAACACCAAGCTGGTTAAACCCGGCAATTTCATTTGGAGCAAGTATTGTAATTATTGGGGCATTGTGCAAAATTCTACACATTGGTGGAATCTTCGGAAGTTATGCAATTGGAATTGGTTTGGGCGTTGAGGCATTTTTATTCGCCTTAACTGGATTTTATCCACCTGAGCCTGAACCAGCATGGGAAAGAGTTTACCCTGAGTTAAGACCAGATTATAAGGGCGAGCTGCCAACGACGTCTGCAAGACCTGTTGCGGCAGTATCTTCAGCCTCAAATACAGCGGCATTAGATAAAATGTTATCTGACGCAAAAATAGGACCTGAATTAATTGAAAGCTTAGGCGCTGGTTTACGCACTTTTGGCGATAAAGTAGCTACAATTTCTAACGTTGCAGATGCATCGACAGCTACAAACGAATTTACAAGCAAGGTTAAAACCGCTTCAGCAGGTTTCGATAACCTGAGCGCTTCTTTCGAAAAAGCCACAGCAAATTTAAAAGCAATGGGTGAGAGCAATGTCGATTCTCAGGCTTACCACGATCAGGTAAATAATTTGGCAAAAAACTTATCGGCGTTAAATGCAGTGTACGAATTGGAATTGCAAGATTCTAGCGCACATTTAAAATCGATGAACAAGTTTTATTCTAACTTATCGCTTACTATGCAAAACTTTAACGAATCGATGGAAGACTCGAAACAGTTTAAAGAAGAGGTAAACAAGTTAGCTAAAAACCTATCATCACTAAATGCAATTTATGGCAATATGTTATCAGCCATGAACGGCCCACGTGTATAATTTATTTAGTTTTAATTTTTAAAAAAAGAAAGCTACATAACACATGGCAGGCGGAAAAGAAACAACAAGGCAGCGGATGATCAATATCATGTATTTGGTATTGTTGGCCATGCTCGCCTTAAACGTATCAGATACTGTTTTAGATGCATTCAAAAATATCAACGATAGTTTGGATACTTCTAAAAACAACGTAAACACAAGCATTAATCAGTTGTTTTCTGCTTTCGAAAATTCGAAGTTGAAAGAGGAGCCGGCCCGTGCGCAGCCGATCTACGACAAGGCGTTGAAAGCCAGAGCAGCAGCTGATGAATTGGATAGTTACATCGAAAAGATAAAAAAACAGTTTACCACCGAAGGCGATGGAATTAACCCAGAAACTGGTGATTTGGTCAACCGTGATAATCAAGATATTGCACAGCATATCATGATTAACCAAAAGGAAGGTGAAAAGCTAAAGGCAAAAATTAACGCTACACGCGAGAAATTAATTGCGCTTTTAGATCCTGCTGACAGAGCAAACGTGTCGTTTTCTTTGGAGGCTAAAGATCCTGTTAAAAAAAGAAAGGGCAACTGGCAGGAAACTTACTTTGGTGAGGGCACGCCTTTAACTGCTGCAATGACCGTTTTAACCAAACTTCAGGCCGATACAAAAAATGCGGAGGCCGAAGTGATTAAAAAGTTGTTCGGAAATATGGATAAGGCACAGGTAAACCTAGATCAGTTTGCTGCTGTAGCAGTTGCACCCACATCGTACGTTATTCAGGGCCAGCCGTATACTGCTGAGGTGTTTTTAACTGCCAGCGATTCAAGATCTACTCCCGATATTACTGTTAACGGTAATAAATTGTCGGTTAGAGATGGAAAAGGAACTTACACCGGCGCCACAGGTAGCGTGGGTGAGTTTACCTGGGTAGGTACAATTCGTGTTCGCCAAACCGACGGACAGATTAAGGAGTACAAAACGCAGCCTCAAAAATATCAGGTGGCCAAGCCGTCGGCAAACGTATCATCAGTTAAAATGAATGTTATTTATGCCGGTATTCCGAATCCGTTTGCAGTATCTGCAGCTGGTTTTCCTTTAGAGTCCGTTAAGGCATCCATATCATCAGGAAGCATGTCGGGCCGCAATGGTAACTACATGGTTAGCGTTTCAGGTGGTCAGGTTGGTTCAGAAGTGACAATCAATGTAAGTGCCAACAATGGTGGTAAAACCATTAATTTAGGGTCACAGAAGTTTAGGGTTAAAGCTATTCCTGCACCAATTGCAAAAGTTGGCGGTAGAATTGGCGGCGATATTTCATCCGTTCAGTTAAAGAGTGAAACTGAAATTGAGGCTGATTTAGATGATTTCCCTTTTGATGTAAGCTTTAAAATATTGAGGTACAAAATAACTGTGATAAAACCGCGTTCTGAAGCTGTTACTATACAAGGTAGCGGGGGTAATTTTACCGGAGCGGTTAGAAGCGCAATGAATGCAATTACACCGGGATCGAAGGTATTTTTTGATGATATCGTTTCGCAGGGTCCCGATGGTAGACAGAAAATATTGCCTTCAGTATCATTCAACGTAAATAAATAGAAGATGAAAAGGATTTTGAGTATTGCAGTTTTCGTGGTGTTAACAACGTTGGCCTTTGCACAAACTACGCCAACAAAATTGGTTCCTAAAACCGCACCGGTAGCTACCAGTGGGGATTCGCCACTTGCTGCAACAACGACAAAGAAAAAGCTGAAAATTCCGCCAAGAGATGGGTTTTATGCACGTAGGGATATCGATAGTACAGAAATGGTGCCCTTTGCCGATGTGAGAGAAGAGGATGTATTTTACGCAAAGCGGATTTGGCGTGAGATTGATTTACGCGACACGGTAAACTCAGTGCTAAGATCGCCAAAAGGACGTCTTATTGATGTGTTGATTTCGTCGATCAAAGATGAAGAATTAACTGCCTATGCGCCTTTCGATAGCCTTTTAAATGAAGATGATGCGTTCCATAACCCCATGAGTGCCGATTCTGCAACCAAGGCGGCGTTAGGAACCTCAGAAGTATCGAATAACAAAACCGGAACAGTAACCACGGTAGTTAACGATTTTAATCCGGAAGCTTTTGTAAAGTACAGAATTAAGGAAGATTGGATTTTTGATACCAAGCGTTCCATTTTCGAGCCCCGCATTGTAGGCATTGCACCGTTAACTTATAATGAAACATCGAAAACATGGCAGCCCGTATTTTGGGTAGCTTATGAGGAACTAAGACCTATCATTGCACACAAGCGACTGATCAACTCAAACAACGACGCTTCGAACTTAAGCTTTGATGATTTCTTCATCCGTCGTCTGTTCAGCAGCTATATCGTTAAAGAGTCCAACCCGGGCGATAACAAGATTAAGGATATGATTACCGATCCGCGTGAGCGATTATACGAATCGGAAAGAATTAAAAAGTCGGTTCTCGATTACGAACAAGGACTTTGGGAATATTAAATTAGTATTCAGTCTTTAGTCGTGAGTCTAAAGTCTTTATACAGCGTTTCAAAACAAAAAAGCTTCGATGAAAATCGGAGCTTTTTTTATAAGAAATTCGTCATTGTGAGGCACGAGGCAATCTAAATTTCAGTAGTGAGATTGCTTCGTGCCTTGCTACAGGGTAGCCCCTTTGGGGCAATGACCTTATGGCGCACATGCAAAGTGCTAAACTTCGTAAGACATCGATGGTAAGACCATTTTGAGAAGAGAAGCAATGATAACATTTCGACCGAAGTGGAGAAATCTTTGAGTTTGCATAACGGTTAGTCACTTAATTATGTTTGGCTTTAAGTAACGACATTACTTTTCCTGATTAAAATAGGCCATCAACGTAGCCGCCTGTTTTTTATTTAAAACTTCAGCCAGTTCTGCTTCTGTAGCTTCCTTGATTTTTTTAACTGATTTAAAGCGTTTCAGCAATTTATCAGCAGTGGTTTTGCCAATACCACCAATTTGCTCAAGCTCGGTCTTCAGTGTTCCCTGATCGCGTTTTTTACGGTGGAAAGTAATCCCGAAGCGGTGTGCCTCATCCCGCAACTGCTGAATAATCTTCAACGTTTCCGATTTCTTGTCCAGATAAAGCGGGTAGGAGTCGCCCGGATAAAACAATTCTTCGAGGCGTTTGGCGATACCGATAATGGTAACCTGGTTTTCTATACCCAACAGCTTCAGGCTTTTTACAGCCGACGACAGCTGGCCTTTGCCACCATCGATGATGATCAGTTGTGGCAACGGCTCTCCCTCATCAAGCATCCTCCGGTACCGGCGAAACACCGCTTCTTCCATTGTAGCAAAATCGTTTGGCCCCTCAACCGTTTTCACGTTAAAATGCCGATAATCTTTTTTTGAGGGTTTGGCATCCTTAAAAACCACAATGGCCGAAACCGGGTATTTACCTTGAAAGTTCGAGTTATCAAAACACTCAATATGTTTGGGGAGCTGCGTTAACCGTAAATCCCTTTGCATGGTGGTTAAAATGCGATCGGTGCGTAAATCCGGGTTCAGCTTCTCGTATTGATTTAATTTTTCTTTTTTAAAGAAAAGCACATTTTTTTGCGATAGCTCCAGGAGTTTTTTCTTTTCGCCAAGCTTTGGAACAGTAAATTTCAGTCGTTCGTCCGCTAACGAAAGTTCGAAAGGAACAATGATCTCTCGCGATGTACTGTTAAACTTTGTTCTGAACTCCAGCATCGCCGTGATCAACAACTCATCGTCACTTTCATCCAATTGCTTTTTAATTTCAATCGTTTGCGTCTGAATGATGGTCCCATTCATCACTTTTAGGTAATTAACAAACGCGTAACGCTCATCAGATGCGATACTTACCACATCTACATTGGTTATGGCGCTGTTTACAACAGTCGATTTACTTTGATATTTTTCCAGCACTTCCAATCGTCTGGCATATTGGTGGGCCATTTCGAAGTTCAGTTCTTCTGATGCCTTTTTGATTACACCTTTCACCTCACGTATTACGTTGCCTATTTTCCCATTTAAGATCTCCTTAATTTCGGCAATGTTTTTATCGTAATCACTTTCGCTTTGGTAAGCCTGACAAGGCCCCTTGCAATTGCCGATCTGATATTCCAGACAAACCTTAAATTTTCCCTCGGCAATATTTTTATCCGTTAACGGCAGGGCGCAAGTTCTTAGGGGATAAGTTTCCTTAATCAAGTCGAGAATGGTGTGCATCATCCCAATCGAGCCATAAGGACCAAAGTAGGTTGAGCCGTCCTTGATTACTTTTCTTGTCCAGTAGATTCGCGGAAAATTCTCGTTCTTGACAATAATCCATGGGTAGGTTTTGTCATCCTTTAAATTGATGTTAAACTTAGGTTGATGCTTCTTGATAAGACTGTTTTCGAGCAGCCAGGCATCAATCTCCGTATCTACAATGGTAAAGGTTATTTTTCTGATCTTCGAAACCAGCACCCGCGTTTTGCCGTTGAATTGTTGCTTGTCGCTATTGAAATAAGATCCAACACGATTTCGCAGGTCTTTTGCCTTTCCAATGTACATCAATTTTCCATCGGCATCCCAATATTGGTAAACGCCGGGCTTATGCGGAATTGCTGTTAACGCTGTTTTATGGTCGAAAGTGCTCATTAATTACAAAAATAGGATATGAAAGGGAAACACTATCAGAACGCGTTAAAAAATGATTTTGTTTAACTTTTGGCCGTCTTATTCAGCGTTCGAAACTTTACACAGATTCAGTGATGTCTGTTAAGTTTGTCATGCTGAGACGAAGCATCTCTTACGGCTTCGCACTACATTGCCGCCCCCTCACCTCTCATTTTTAGGCAGTAGCATGCCAGCGTTTCGAATGCTTCTTTTATAAGGCTATATATGAACGGTCGTCATCCTCAGCTTGACTGGGGATCTTAATGCTCAGGCTTTAATCCCGAAGCTTCGGGACCGCCTGCGCGGGATCCGATAGCTATTGGATGACGACCGCCTCAAAACGTCACTTGATATTGATTTTTATATAATAAATTGTGCCTCAGAATGACAGTATGTTCAGGCTTGCTACAATTCTGCCCTAAAACCCTAACTTTTCATCAAGCTCTGTAGTCGTTTCCTCTTGTTGTTGTTGGTACTGGTTACAATCGTAAACGATAGATACGCCAGATTTTGGCGGTTCAAAATCGGCATGGCTGATTTTTAATTTCGGGTTGGCGTACACCTTTTTAATAAAGCCTGCAAAAATGGGTAAAGCTGTATTGGCGCCTTCACCCTGACTGGTGCTGATAAAGTGGAAAGCCCGGTCTTCGCAGCCGGTCCAAATGCCCGTAACCAACTGAGGGGTTATCGCCATAAACCAACCGTCGGAGTTGTTTTGTGTAGTACCCGTTTTGCCACCAATTGGTGCATTCACCTTGTATTTATAATTCAATCGCGATCCGGTACCTCCGGTTACCACGCCTTTTAACATTCTTGTCATTACGTAGGCTACCTCTTCGCTCATCACCGGTTTTGGTATTTCTTTTTGCGAGAAAAGCACCACACCATTTTTATCCTCAATTCTTAATAAATAAATCGGCTTGGTGTAGATGCCCTTGTTTGCGAAAGCACCGTAAGCGCCCACCATGTTGTAAACTGAGGCATCGAAAGTGCCCAGGCAAATAGATGGATAGGCAGGAACTTCGGGAATGCCCATTTTAGTAGCCAGATTGGCCACTGCAACAGGCCCCACCTGTTTCATTAAATAGGCCGTAACATAGTTTTGAGAATAGGCCAGCGCTTTTTGCAACGTAATGGCGCCCGGAAGCGGTTTGCCCGATGAACCCGGCGTATAAGGTTTGCCATAACCCTCGATGGTTACCGGCGTGTTTGATACCGAATAACATGGCGAATAACCGTTTTCGATAGCAACCGTATAGGTAAAGGGTTTAGCCGTAGAGCCCACCTGCCTGGTACCCATTTTAACCTGATCGTACTTGAAGTGTTCGAAGTTTATTCCGCCAACCCAGGCCTTAACGTGTCCGTTTGTCGGATCCATCGACATCATGGCGTTTCTGAGCAACATTTTATAATAACGAACAGAATCTATTGGCTTCATCAAGGTATCTACATCGCCCTTCCACGTAAAAATAGTCATCTCCGTTTTGGTGTTGAAATCCTCAGTAATTTCATCCTCCGTTTTGCCTTCTGCCTTTAACGATTTGTAACGATCTGAACGTTTAATGCCCTGCTCAATTTGCAAGGCTTTATCTTTATAAGGGTTTCTCCCTTTCCAACTATTAATAAACTGTGCCTGCAAGGTTTTCATGTATTCCTTTTGTGCCTCTTCGGCATACATTTGCATATCGTAGTTTAAGGTAGTATAAATTTTCAAGCCATCGCGATCAATGTCGTAAGGCGTTCCATCTGGCTTAAATCTGCCCGGATCTGCTAAAATGGCTTTGATGTCGCTTTTAAGTACCGAACGGAAATAGGGAGCAATGCCATCGTTTACCGTCGCTGCATTAAAGCGAAGGCCCAAAGGTTTTTCTTTCTGTTCATCAAACTCTTCCGAAGTAAGAAATTCCGATTTAACCATCATAGCCAATACCGTATTCCTTCGGCTTTTTGAGCGTTCCGGATGCCGTGTAGGCGAATACATCGTAATGCCTTTTTGCATTCCTACTAAGGTTGCAGCCTCCGTTAAGGTTAATTTATCAGGTGCAGTATTAAAGTACACCCTCGCAGCTGATTTGATTCCATAAGCCTGGTTTCCAAAATCGACCGTGTTTAGGTACATGGTTATAATTTCTTCCTTGGTGTAGTTTCGCTCAAGCTTAACCGCCACAATCCACTCCTTAAACTTAGTAAGTACCAGCGAAAAAAAGTTAAGGTTCGATTCTCTGGGGAAAAGGTTTTTCGCCAATTGCTGCGTAATGGTACTGGCACCTTGCTTTTTGCCAATTAAATTGTAGCCGATAATGGTAAAAGTTCGTTTGAAGTCGATACCCGAATGTTCTTTAAAACGCGTATCCTCTGTTGCAATCAATCCATTTATTACATTTGGCGATATTTCTTTATAGGTTACGTTAGACCTGTTTTGAACGAAATATGTGCCCAGCGTACGGCCATCTTCGGCAATAATTTCCGATGCCTGATTGCTTTTCGGATGCTCGATATCCCTGAATGAAGGTAAGGCCCCGAAGAGGCCAAATCCGATCATTGAAATAAAAATGGCGAACAAAGCGATTCCGCCAATCAATATTTTCCAGATCATCAAACTGTATTTTCTTATTTCTTGCGAAGAAAGGGATTTATTCATTTTGTATTGTTGTTATTCAGGTTACTTCTGCAAAAGCAGATCCAAATGCAAAGCTACTAATTTTTAGGAAATGGCATTCGTTAGTATGAGGTCGTGTATAAAGTGTTTTTTTTAAAGAATGTCTTCGAATCCGCTAAGATTAGCATCAATTCAGCTTAACTACAGCTTACCGCCCTTGCCCACACACTCGGCCCTTTTTAGGCAGTGGGTTTTTAGCGTTCTGCGTTTCATCGCTTGGGGATCCTTCGTTACACTCAGGATGACAGCTTTGAAAACTTGTCATCTCAAACTCCTATGTTTTTCTAAAACTAATCCCTGAGGATGACGACCGTTCATAGTCCGTACTTATATGCATAAAGAATATCAAAAACGTCATCTTCATTTTTTCAGGCATACGGACCTGATTGATTCTCGCAATGAGGATCTTTTTTGTTTTTGTCATTGGTAGTTTGACCGATGATCTTAACGCCTTAAGATTCCCGCCTGCGCGGGAATGACGGCAAGAAAAATAAACTTCACCCGTATTGGTTTACTTAAACACCTGTTCCAGCAGGTGCGTAGTAAACCCTTCATTGAAGTTTTATGCAAACATTACCACAGCAACACTACTTATAGTTATCATTCAAAAACTCCAAATATTCGTTTATGCGTTGCCTCGAAGTTAATTTTTCAAAATTTTCTTTACTGATGATAAACCCTTTATACAAGTTTTCTGGCACTTTCATAATGTTCTTTAACTGGCCGGTAATACTCGATTCGTAAAGCTTTGCATCCTCCAAATCAATAAAACTGGTAACGTAAATCAGCTGATCGTTATCTAATTCAACCAACTTATGTGCCAAATCGTTGTCAGGGTAATTTCCTCTGTTAAACTGGCCAATTCCAAAACGCGAAGAGCTTAAGGTTAATGTAACGTCGGCCACATCGATAACGTAGTAATATTCGTTTGATTTGGCAGCACTGAAAACGCTCGATGGATTTACTGGCACAACTGGCTTCACCTCTTCCGGTTTTTCTGTCGTTACAGGCGTTGCTGGCTGCTCAACGGCCGCTGCTTTGTTCTCGGGTTTTAGTGGTTTGGCCGCAGTAGGGGCTGTATTTTCCTGAGCCAGAAAGCGAATTGCATTCGGATCGAAATCAATAAGCGCTACGGGGCGCTGCTGAAATTCAGCTAAATTGGCTTCAATATATTTTAGATGATCGCGAACAAGCGGCGTAATCACCATATCGTCAGGATAAAACGCTGTAATTTTCGCGAATTCCGTAATCAGCGCATCCACTTTAGAGGTACGTCCAACCGCAATGGCTCGTAAATAAGCATATTGCGGGGCAAGATTATTATTGGGGAAGGCATCGATATTATCGTTAACCTGCCTGATCACCGACTGATAATCCTTTTTAACGTAGGCATCGAAAACAGTATTGTAATTGTTGATAACGGTGTTTTCCAACTGCTCTTGTTTTACTGAATATGACGGATCTAAAATAGTTTTTGCGAACTTCGATTCAGGGAACCTGGTTAAAACCAGCTGCCTGTACTCATTCGATCGGTTTTCGTCAACACCCTTAAAATTTAAGTGCAAACTATAATAAATCGCCGCCAGGTGATTATTATCAGGATACCTGCGCAACAATTCGAGGTATATTTTGTTCGCCTCGGCTTTATCGTTCAGCTCTTGCTGATAGAAACTGGCAATCTCAAAATAAGCATCTATAATTTTCTGATCTGATTTGGCCAGCAATGCGGGGGTAAGGGGTAGCGAATCGAGAAACTTTTTTTCGAGCGAGGTTTGATCGTCAGAAGCTTGCGTATCGGTACCATTTGCAGGTGTAATGGCTGTTGCTACATTGCCTCCGGCAAGCACCTGGTTGGTCTCTTGTGCCGATGAGCGCTGACTTTGGCGCCAGTTATCTTCTAATGGCCTGTTTCCCCAGCGTTTTTTAAAATCGGCGAAGCCATTGCTTATTGCCGCATTGTTGTTAAAATAAAAGGTATTGCCAGCCCCGGTTTGTGGCGCATTTAACGATTGACCAGGAAACGCAGGATTGTTGAGCGACTGGTCTTTGGTTGGTGCAACATTGACAAGCTCTCCAGCTTTTGGACTTAAATAAGCCTTTACCTTTTCCTCACGCTCGGCTTCGGGTAATTTGGCAATCATTTGTGCTGTATCTTCTTTAGCGATAATGATGAAACGGTCAGTTAAATATTGAAGATTTTCTGCCTTCTTCACAATGTTGTCGTAATCTGGGAAATTCTTTGGCAAAATAACCACCGCACTATCGTAATATATTTTTGCGTTAACGTAGTTTTTGAACTCTCTAAAATTCAAATCGGCCACCTTTAAATAAGAAAGCGCTTTCTGGCTTTCGTTGCCAGTGCTTTTTTGAATAGCCTTTTTATAATTTTCTTCTGCCTTAACGTAATTGCCTTCTTTCGAAAACAATTCTCCAACCTGATAATAAATCTGATCTGTATAGTCGAAATTCTTATCATCTTTCAGCAAGGCAAGCAACGCCTTCTCCTCATCTACCTTGTAACCACTAATTAAGGCCCGAAGCTTAATGCGCTGCAAATTAGCATGGAAGTACATTTCGAATGGCGCATTGCTGTTTTCTACTTTCGTATAGTTAATGAAGGCGTTTTGCAAATCGTTTTCGCTCTCCTGCAATTGCGCTAAAATATATTGCCAGCGGATGCGAAGCTGTTTATCATCGGCCAGGCGGATGGCGTTTTCAAGCAGCATAATGGCTTCTTTATTGCGCTTTTGGTAAATGCGCATTTGAGCGGTTGTGGCCAGGGGCGCTGCAATGTCCCTCTTTAAATCATCTGCGGCACGAAGCATCGTGTCGATAATTTTGTCGGCGACCGACATGTTGTTCAACTGCATCTGGCTCCGGGCTTTCCAGTTCATTGCCATTACAAACGTCTTTAAATCGCTCTTGTAGGTTTTGGCCGTATAATCAAAGTATTCTGAAGCAATAAAGTAGTTTCCCTTTAAGTAATTCGCCTTGCCCAAAAGCATGTACGAATCATCGATATAATTACTGAAACTTTTTTCGTTGATGATGGTTTGGCCTTTGGTAATTACCTCATCGAGGTTCTTATTTGGGGCGCCTGGCGTTAACACAAGCTTTACCTTAGGTTCAGGATCGAGATAAACCGGTAAAATGCGTTCGTAATTATCTACATAAGTTTGCAATAAGCCTTCATTGTACTCGGTAAGAAGCACGTTGGAGTTATATATATAATTGTATCTGGCCGTTAGATTTTGGAATCTACGATCGAGTGCAGTATCTTTATTTGCTACGCAACCGTAAACAAAAAATAAGGCGATACAAAGAAATAAGGGGTTAAAGGCTTTGTTGGTGTATTTTTTCAAGTATAAAAATCGCGTTAGTGGATATACATTTAACTAAATTCTGGCAAAAATATTTTATTTGCCAACAAATTATGATCATTCAAAGTTAACTTAATTATTGCATTTTTAAATGGAAAATCCAAAAGTAGAAGATACAAAGAAAAAGGTTAATGCCGCAGTAAAGTATTCAGCTATAGGCTTTCAAATGATTGCGACCATTGGCTTGCTCACTTTTATCGGTTATAAGATTGATCAACATCGAAATAGTAAAACCAATATCATCACCGCTATATTCGCTTTGATTGGTGTTGCAGCAGCGCTTTATCAGGCCATACGGCAGGCAACGAGGTAGTTGTGCCTTTAGTCCGTAGTCTTTAGTCGGAAGTCTGTAGTCTTCAGTCTGTAACGATAAGCAATTAACAGTTAGCAGTTAACAATTAGCAATTCGCAATTAACAGTTAGCAGTTAAACAATCGAACAATTAACCAATCCAAACAATTAAACAAGTCAGCAATTAAACAATCCCATAATGTTTTTCTACCTTTGCCAAAGTTTTCATCAGTAAAGGATATATTCAATTGACTCTGGCCAAATTTACAAGCATTTACTTCATCTTCGTTGGGCTGCTTATTGCTTTAATTGCAGCTTTACCTGCATTATTTCCTGCTGAAACCTTATTCGTAAAAAATTTTTGGTTGATCTTTGGCTTTCTGGCGGGGATAACCTACATCGCATATATGCTGGTTGATATAGGTATAAAACGCGATCCGAAAGTGGGTATAATGGCCATAATGGGATCGATAACAGTAAAAATGATTTTTTGTATGGCTTTTGTGCTGATTTACAGTATTAAAGCAAAGGGAATTGGGTTCTTATTTGTGCTTAATTTTTTTTCTTTATATTTATTGTTTACAGCCTTTGAAATTTACTGTTTGTTACGTAACTTGCGCCACCAAAATTTAAAGTAAAAATCTGCCAATAAATGGATTGTAACCAAGTTTTAGTATCAAAATTTAAGAAGGTAACTGTAGTTTTTACGCTTTTAATCGCGTTTTTATCTATCAAAAATGATACTTTCGCCCAAGTGGATAGTGCTGTTGTTCCTGTAGATAGTGCTGTGGCAAAAACTGCTGAAGCCGTTTCTGGCGAACATGCAACCGTAGCCAATCATGGCGAAGAAAAATTTGAGCCAACCAAGGTGATTATGGAGCACATTGCCGATTCACACATGTGGCACCTTTGGGGGCATACTTCATTACCGCTTCCAGTTATTTTATATACTAACGGTGGTTTGGAAGTTTTCTCTTCAGCCCATTTTCATCATGGCGAAGAAGATTACACAGGTAAGTACAATACTTACCGCCTGGTAGATGATAAAGTTATGGCTGTTGGCTCAGATGGAGCGGTTGATGTAGCTGCATCAAAAACAGTTTACGATTTATCTATTACCAAAAATGTAGCGGCATTATGGATCGCAGTATTGGTAATTCTCTTAATTTTTACGAGTGTAGCCTCGGCTTACAAAAAACGCGAAGGTAAATCGCCCAAAGGTTTGCAATCTTTTGTTGAGCCCATTATTGTTTTCGTTAGAGATGATATTGCAAAACCAAACATCGGCCATAAACACTCGAAATTTATGCCCTTGTTGTTAACCATCTTTTTCTTTATTTGGATCAACAACTTAATGGGATTGATTCCGATCTTCCCAGGTGGTGCCAACGTTACCGGAAGCATTTTCTTTACCTTTGTATTGGCATTCATCGTGTTATTGGTAACCAATTTTAATGGTAACAAATACTACTG
The DNA here is from genome assembly GCF_015679185.1 of Pedobacter endophyticus. NCBI lineage: Bacteria > Pseudomonadati > Bacteroidota > Sphingobacteriia > Sphingobacteriales > Sphingobacteriaceae > Pedobacter > Pedobacter endophyticus. The sequence continues at coordinate 2,664,310 of NZ_CP064939.1, read as the reverse complement.
GAAACACATTTTATTGCCTGATGTGCCTTGGTGGTTATATCCAATTATGATCCCTGTGGAGATTATTGGTGTTATTTCTAAGCCATTCGCTTTAATGATTCGTTTGTATGCAAACATTTCGGCAGGACACATCATCGTATTAAGTTTACTTGCTCTAATTTTCATTTTTAAATCGATTGCAATTGCACCAGTTTCTGTAGCCTTTGTAATTTTTATGGATGTTTTAGAGTTGTTAGTTGCCTTTTTGCAGGCGTTTATTTTCACGATGCTTGCTGCATTGTTCATCGGAACAGCAGTTGAGGAGCATCATTAATTAGAAACTATTTTTTACAAATCATAAAATAAATTAGTTATGACAGGTTCAATCGCGGCAATAGGTGCCGGTTTAGCAGTAATTGGTGCCGGTATCGGTATCGGTCAAGTAGGTGGTAAAGCAATGGAAGGTATTGCTCGTCAACCAGAAGCTGCAGCAAAAATTCAAACAGCTATGATCATCGCTGCAGCCCTTGTAGAAGGTGTTGCTTTGTTCGGTGTGGTAGTAGCGTTGTTAGGTAACGGTTAATCCGAACCTTAAAGTTAAAATCAGAAAACAACGATTGGTTGTTTTCTGATTTTTTAGATTGAAAAATATTTTAGATAAGATATACTAATGGACCAATTATTTGAAGGATTATTAAACTATCACCTTGGATTTGTGATCTGGGCTTCGGTAGCTTTTGTGTTGTTGTTTGTTTTACTTAAAAAGTTTGCATGGAAACCTATTTTGGGTGCCATCCACGAGCGTGAGCAAAGCATTGACGAGGCATTAAACAAAGCGGAGTTGGCTAAAATTCGTATGGCTGAGTTAACTACTCAAAACCAGGAATTAATGCAGCAGGCCCGTGCCGAGCGTGATGAAATCTTAAGGGAAGCTAAAACCTTAAAAGATGGCATTTTAAACGAGGCCAAAAAACAGGCTCAGGTAGAAGGTTCGAAGTTGATAGAGAAAGCTAAAATCGAAATTGAAAACCAAAAGAAAGCTGCTCTTGCTGAAGTAAAAGATCAGGTTTCTACTTTATCGTTAGAAATTGCAGAACGTGTTTTACGTGCGCAGTTGGATGATAAAACCAAACAAGAGGCGTTAGTAGCCAACTTGTTAAAAGACGTTGAGTTGAACTAGTTAAGAGTATTGAGTTTAGAGTTTTGAGTGGGATTCCCAACTCCCAACTTCCAACTCCCAACTAAATTATATATATGTCAGAAATTAAAGTTGCCGGCAGATACGCCAAATCATTAATCGACTTAGCTGTTGAAAACAACGCCTTGGCTGAATCGTATAACGATATGGTTTTATTTGAGCAGGTGGTTGACAAAACGCCTGAGTTAGAAGCGATATTGAAGAATCCTATTGTTCCTTTAGATAAGAAAACCGGGATCTTAAACGGTATTTTCGCGAATAAAGTAGGTAACTTAACCCTTACTTTTTTTAAAATCGTTGTAAACAAAGGTCGGTCGGCGGTATTATTTGCCACTGCTCAGCAGTTTATTCAACAATACAATCAACTTAAAGGCATTGTAACCGCCGATGTTACTTCGGCTGTGGCGTTGAGCCCTGCTGCCAAGGCAGAAGTTGTTTCGATTGTAAAAAGAGAATTGGGTGCCAACGAGGTTATCGTTAAAGAAAAAGTGAACGAAAAACTAATTGGTGGTTTTATATTAAAAGTAGGCGACAAGCAATTTGATGCAAGTATCGCCAGTGGTTTAAATAAACTGAAAAAGGAATTTACGCATTAAGCGCATAGCGATAAGCGTAGCGTGTTTTAAGCGTATCAAAGCGCCAATCGCCCTACGCTGAAGATAAACAATTTGCGTGAGAAGTGGAGGCGGATAAACACGCCAGACACCCAACCGCTAAACAAGAAGATAGCGTAAAGCGCATGGCAGAGGACGCCAGGCGCCATGCGCAAAGCAAGAACATTTACAAAAAGATATAACTAAAATTATGGTAGAGGTAAGACCAGACGAAGTATCGGCAATTATCAGACAGCAATTGGCGGGCTTCAAATCAGAAACCGAACTGGAAGAAGTTGGTACCGTGTTGCAAGTGGGCGACGGTATTGCCCGTGTTTACGGTTTAACTAAAGTCCAATCGGGTGAGTTGGTTGAATTTGCAAACGGCCTGCAAGGCATTGTATTAAACCTTGAAGAAGATAATGTTGGTGTGGTACTTTTAGGTGCTTCAGAAGATATTAAAGAAGGCGATACCATTAAACGTACCAAAAAAATTGCCTCTATCAAAGTGGGCGAAGGCATGCTTGGTCGTGTGGTAAACACTTTAGGTGAGCCATTAGATGGTAAAGGTCCGATATTGGGTGAGACTTACGAAATGCCTTTAGAGCGTAAAGCTCCGGGCGTGGTTTATCGTCAGCCAGTAAATGAGCCTTTACAAACAGGTATTAAAGCGATCGATGCAATGATTCCGATTGGTCGTGGTCAGCGTGAGTTGGTTATTGGCGATCGTCAGATCGGTAAAACTGCCGTTTGTATCGATACCATTATCAATCAAAAAGAATTTTACGAGGCAGGCCAACCAGTATATTGTATTTATGTAGCTATCGGTCAGAAAAACTCTACCGTTGCCAACATTGTACGTACACTAGAAGAAAACGGCGCTTTGCCATATACTGTTGTTGTTGCCGCTTCGGCCGCAGATCCTGCTCCAATGCAGTTTTATGCTCCGTTTGCAGGTGCCGCAATTGGCGAATTTTTCCGAGATACAGGTAGACCAGCATTAATTGTTTACGATGATTTATCGAAACAAGCCGTGGCTTACCGTGAGGTATCTTTGTTACTTCGTCGTCCACCGGGCCGTGAAGCCTATCCGGGTGACGTTTTCTACTTACACAGTCGTTTGTTAGAAAGAGCTGCAAAAATCAACTCTAACGATGAAATTGCTCAGGCGATGAACGATTTGCCAGAGTCGATCAAACATATCGTAAAAGGTGGAGGTTCATTAACAGCTTTGCCAATTATCGAAACACAGGCTGGAGACGTTTCTGCGTATATTCCAACTAACGTAATTTCGATTACCGACGGACAGATTTTCTTAGAGTCGAACTTGTTCAACTCAGGTATCCGTCCCGCTATTAACGTAGGTATCTCGGTGTCGCGTGTGGGTGGTAACGCTCAAATTAAGTCGATGAAAAAGGTAGCTGGTACTTTGAAGTTAGATCAGGCTCAATACCGCGAGTTAGAGGCTTTCTCTAAGTTTGGTTCTGACTTAGATGCTGCAACAAAATCGGTGTTAGATAAAGGTGCACGTAACGTTGAAATGTTAAAACAAGCGCAATTCTCGCCATTTACCGTTGAGAAACAAGTTGCCATTGTTTATGCAGGTACGAAAAACTTAATGCGTAATGTACCGGTTGACAAAGTTAAAGCGTTCGAAACAGAATTCTTGACTCAATTGGAAATGCGTCATCCAGAAACATTAGCCGCTTTAAAGGCTGGTAAATTTGATGATACCATTACAGGTGTGTTAGATACCGTAGCAAAAGAGATTTCAAGTAAATACTAATTTTAGTCCAAAGTCTTAAGTCTGGAGTCGCGAGTCGACTTTGGACTTAGGACTTATGACTGAAGACTATAATAAAAAATGGCTAATTTAAAAGAAGTAAGAAACCGGATTGCATCGGTACAATCAACACAACAGATTACCAAAGCTATGAAAATGGTTTCGGCTGCAAAGTTGAAACGTGCCACCAATGCAATTATCGCTTTGCGCCCTTATGCAACTAAGTTAAAGGAGATTTTAGCGAATCTTTCGGCAAGTTTAGAGGGTTCTTCATCGCCTTTTATTCAAGAGCGTGAGCCCAATAAGGTTTTAATTGTTACAGTATCTTCAAACCGTGGGTTAGCTGGTGCTTTTAACATGAACGTAATTAAAGCGGCCAACAATTTAATTGCCGAAAAATATAGCGAACAATTAAAAAATGGTAATGTAAGTATCATTTCGATTGGTAAAAAAACGCAGGATTTTTACGAAAAGCGTAAATACAATGTTATTGGTAACAATAATGAAATCTTTTCTGCTTTGACTTTCGAAAACGTAACCAAAATTACCGACGCCATAATGGCTGGCTTTGCTAAAGGTGAGTTTGATCGGGTAGAGGTAGTTTACAACCGTTTTAGAAACGCAGCAGTACAATTTATTACCACAGAGCAATTGCTTCCGTTGCCTAAAGCAGAAGAGAACGCAGATGTGAAGACTGATAAAAAGTCGGCCAATGTAGATTATATTCTTGAGCCATCGCAAGAGGAGATTGTTGAACAGTTAATTCCGAAATCGATCAAAATTCAATTATATAAAGCAGTATTAGATTCTCACGCATCTGAGCACGGCGCCCGAATGACATCGATGGATAAAGCAACTGAAAACGCTGGTGAGTTATTAAAAGCCTTAAAACTTTCGTACAACCAGGCCCGTCAGGCAGCCATTACAACCGAATTAACGGAAATTGTAAGTGGTGCAGCAGCATTGAACGGATAAAGTTAGTTTGCAGTACTCAGCTTGAGTTTGCATTTTAAATACATACAAAGCCCATTTCTTTACAGAAATGGGTTTTTTGTTTTCTTTTTTTCGCTATCCAAAAGCTATCGGGTGCAAGGCCAGATAAAAGCGAGCGGGCAGTGTATCAACTGAGCCCGATATTAAGGTGCTTCTTTTTGTTTTTCTATTTGATATTCTGTATCAACCGTCGTCATCCTGTCCCGTACGTACGGGATCAGGATCCTCCTGGCATAAACGTCAAGCGTGAAAGATGCTGAATCAAGCTAGGGTGACGTTTTTATTTCCGTCTTTGCGAAATATTGTTTGATCAGAGCAGATTGCCTCGGCCGTCGCTATAACGTAGCCCTTTTGGCGCAATGACGGCCCCTTTAAAACGTCAATCATACTGATTTTATGCAATAAATCAAAGCTCAGCGTGACGGAATGGTTAGGCTACACAATGGCCCTTCTGAGCATTCCGCTATGCTTAGTAACAAAAGAAATCTTGACCGCTTTCTCTATTCACTTACAACCGCTACTGATTTGGCAGTACACCCATTCTCATGTAACCGTTGTCTATTTTCAACGGTTTTTTATTTTCGTCGAAGACAGTTAAATTAAACCTTGCCTCTAATAGATAATCGGCTTTACGTTTTCTAAGGCTGATTATTTCAAACTTCGACTCCCTTTGGTCTTCCTGAGTAACCGAGGCCGGCTTCCCTAAATCCGATTGCCCATAAGATTTAAACACACCCTGCTGATTGATAAGTGTAAATGCAATCCCAGATGTGGAATTTTTCCTGAAGAAATCTGTCGAATATTTATAAAGGCCCGGCGCAAATATTTCTGTCTTATTTTTTGGGTAATATAAATATCCCCCATTATTTTCTTCTCCGTATACCGTTTCATCATTATGGTAAATCTTAATAAATGAAACAGCTATTTTAGTATAGCTCGCTCTAATATCATACTCCCTAACAAAGAGAATTGAGTCCTTGTCGCCCACTAACTCATAATTATAGTTTATTCCAGATGTGATTTTAAGATTTGATTGAGTGGTTAATGTGCCTCTTTTTTCAATAGCAAGAGCATTATATGTTCGTCCATTAATAAGGAAAGATGCCGAATCGCTGAGTAATTCTAAAGGATTTACAGGTTCAGGTTTTGTACCCCCTTTCTTGCATGCCGCTAAGCACACGACCATGAGTAGGCCGATTAAGTTTCTAGGTTTCATAATTAGTTTATTTTTTGTGTGTTTTTAAATATAAATAAAATAATTAACTAAATAAATAGTAGCAGGCGGATTTGAATCGCCTACCAATTAAGTATTGCCGCCCACTTTAATCATATAATTAATACTATCCTCGGCCCGAGTTTCTATCTTTACCATTTAATTCAACTTCATGAGAAAATACCTGTTTTTCGCCCTAATCTTCACCCCGTTTTTAATAAAGGCACAATCTCCTGCCCGCGACTATACCAATGCGGTGCTTTGGCAGCAGACTTCGGGCGAGTACCGGGCATTGTGCTTTCAGGCATACAACTTTGCCCGTTTATCACTAAAAGAAGCGTTATGGGCCGATACCAGCCGTAAGCCCAACTGTATAATCGTTGATATTGACGAAACTGTTTTAGACAACTCTCCGTTTCAAGGCCATGAAATTAAAAAGGGATTAAGCTTTGATGCGAAGGACTGGACGGAATGGACAAGCCTCGCCAAGGCAGATACCGTACCGGGTGCTTTGTCTTTTTTAAAGTTTGCAGCTACAAAAAATATTGAAACCTTTTATCTCAGTAATCGTGATGAGAAGGATTATTCGGCAACCTTAAAAAATCTGAAGGCGTTTGGTTTCCCTTTCGCCGATGAGGCCCACTTATTGGTTTCTAAAGGAACTTCAGACAAAGAGTCACGCCGTCAGAAAATAGCACAAACTCATGATATTTTGATGCTCTGCGGAGACAATCTGAGCGATTTCGCTAACGTTTTTTATCGCGAGGGAAAAGATACCAATAAGCAGGTTGCGAACAGTCAGGCGCTTTTTGGTACCAAATTTATTGTACTGCCCAACCCGATGTATGGCGATTGGGAAAAGCCTTTGTATCAAGGAGAAAAGTTAAACGATAAACAAAAGGCAACACAGCGTTCAGAACGATTAAAAAGTTATTAACTATTATAAATATTCGCTAATAAGTATTACTTTTGCTGCATCATAAAGACAAAAATTATGGAGAACAAAGAATTAAAGCACAATACAGAAAGTATGCAAACGGCTAACCAGCCAGGAATTTACAGATTGATTATTTTTGGTGTACTGGTTTGCATGGTTGGTACTTACTTGCGCTTTGCCCACGATTCTTGGCAAATGTCGTTAATCTCGTGGATTATTCTCTTCGTAGGTGCAATCATCTCTATTAAAGGAGTGTTTAAGATTTTAGACGCATAAGCATATTTCTCTCTAAATATAAAAGCCAATTATGTAGCAAAACATAATTGGCTTTTTTGTTTTACGGCGAGCAAGGGTTACCTAAATACATTTTTCGTATAAAGGGAAACAGAGCGGAAATAAGCTAACCAACACCGCTCAATTTCTGATGGCCATTAGAATAATATTTTAAAATGATAATACATTTAGAACCACTGAATCATGAAAAGGAATATTATTGCTATAGTCATAATTGCGACTATTTTAGGCTGCGACAATGCTGAAAAAAGATACGGATCGATAGCCGACACTGATCAGTTAAGTAGCGACACAGTCGCCGCCGCAGATGCCGCAAGCGCTGGAAAAATTATTAAGACTGCAGACATGCAGTTCCGCGTTAAAAACGTTCAAAATACCAAAGAGCAGCTGAGCAAAACCATCAACAATCAGGGCGGTACTGTAGCCGAATTTTCTATCCAAAGCACCATTTTAGCAACCGATAAGGTAAAGCAATCGGTCGATTCGTTAAAGGAAATCACTTCTTACCGTACGAACGGATATCTTGTGGCTAAAATTCCATCCGAAAAGCTAGACGAGTTTACAAATACCATCGCCAAAATGGCCGTTTTTGTTGATCACCAGGCGATGAAAATGGATGATCAGAGCATTGCTTTCTTGTCTAACAAAATGAAGGCCGAAAATAGGGTAGAAGCAGTGGCACGCATCAACAAATTGGCCACCAAGAAAAGCCCGAATGTAGAAACTGCACTGCTGATTAAGGATGACTACGTTGATAAAAAGATCGAGAATTTATTGATCGACAGTCGCGTGAAATTTAGCACCATTACGCTTAGTTTTTATCAGGATAATACCATAAAAACTATGGTTGTGGCCAACGATCATATTTACGATTATAGGCCAGCTTTTGGTAAACGCTTATGGCTGGGCATTGTAAACGGATGGACAATTTTTAAGGAAATTATATTGGCGCTTGCTAATTTATGGATGCTGATTTTGGTAGCTTTTGGTCTTTATTTTGCAATTAGGTATGGCATCAAAAAGAATAATAAAGCAAAAGATTTGGCTACAAGGAGGTTATATGAAAGCGAAAAACCTTAGTTATATATGTTAAAACACGAATAAGCAGGCAAATTGTACCTTAGCTCTTATCCGTCGCCATGTATTACGCATTTCTCTTTTTTTGTTAAACTTCAGCAGAGAGCGGTTTTAATTAATCACAGGCGTAGGTTATGTCTTTTCTTTCTGTCCATGAGTCTGAAAGCTTTCGACCAGCTATCGAGTATATTTCTTTAAACTTGCCATGTACTGCTGAGTAATGGCCCGTTGCGCCCTTTTCGTAAGTGAAAGTGGCAATGATTTCAGATTCAGAAGTGTTGATCGGATCATTTTCGATATAGGTCTCTCTGCTCTTTACCTTCAGATTTTTAGATTGCTTCCCAAAAGGGATTCCCGGTAAAAAATGGCCAATCAAATCGGCATAAAGAGGCTCTGCGATAAAAAGCGTAGACGATGCCAATTCAGTAGAGTATTCATAAGTAATGACTGTTCTACTCTGATCGAAAGCAACCTTTACCGCTGTTGAAAGATTGTCCCCATTATAGGTAATGTCAGTAACATCATACACGGTAGCATTGTAAAAGTGCTTAATTTGGGTTAAGTATCCTTCCGCATTGTATCGATAAGTTTCATACTGCCCCCCCGAATCATCAGCCCTGGTTACTTTGTCATTATCCAAGGTAAGTTCGGTTTTGGCTCCATCACTGTGAGTCAAAATTATTTTATCGCTTGTATAAGCTATGTTAAAATCTGCCGACTCTTTCGATGCTTTAATAAGCCTTTTGTTCCCATCATAAGTAAAAACTTCAGTAAAGTCCAGGTTATTATCATCATAGTGTTGAATGCTACTGATTTTGCAATCGCCGTTAATAACAGGTGGAGCTGGCTTGTCTTTCTTGCAGGTAAAACTTATTGCCGCTATAAAGAAGGCCAGTAAAATATTTAAAAATTTGCTCATATTCGGTTGTATTCAAAAAGATAAACGTGCCAACCAAAACAGAAATTCGATAGAGAGAAAAAGCAAATAAGGAGGAGAATAAATTATTTTATTCCAAAGTTAGTGAGTTAATATCCTGTTTTTGATCTCGTTAGCAAATAATGATTATTCGCAAAATAGCCATTCTTTATCAAACATCAAAGTTTAAGTTTGAAAGCGAAAATTACACAATTATTAAAGAAAGGTAATTTATCGGGCATCAAATCGAAACTTCAGGGCTGCCGATAGTTAACCAAGGCTAAAACCGTTGTGTCTTTAACCACGCTGATAAGAGATTGAACCAGTCTACATCAGATGTTTTATTGTGCAAGCCAAAGCCATGGCCACCTTTTTCGTATAAGTAGATGTCGGTGTCTATATGGTTTTGTTTTAAGGCGTCGTGCATTACGATACTGTTTGCAACCGGTACCGTTGCATCATCTTTTGCATGCACGAAAAAAGTTGGAGGTGATTTTTTGTTTACGTTTTTATTTGCCGAAAAATAGTGTTTTAAGCTGTCGGGCGGGGTTGGGCCTAGTAAATTTTTCATTGTTCCGGTATGCACCGATTCTTCGAAGCTAATTACCGGATAAATCAGCGCTGCAAAATCAGGGCGCAGCTTAATTTTTTCGGGGTTGGCAATCCGAACGTCATCGTAGTGCGCAATCAATGTTGAGGCTAAATGCCCACCTGCAGAAAAGCCCATAATGCCTACCTTATTTGACTTTACCTTGTATTTTTTTGCATTTTTTCGAACAAGATAAATGGCTTGCTGTACATCTTGCAAAAGCGCATAAGTCTTGTCGTTCATGATTTCGTTGCTTGGCAAGCGATATTTTAACACAAAAGCGCTGATGCCAATGGCGTTAAATCTTTTGGCAACATCGATACCTTCGTGGCTGAAAGCCAATGCACCATAGCCACCACCTGGACAAATGATTATCGCCGATCCGTTAGCGATATCTTTTGGTGCTTCAAAAACAGTTAGTGTAGGTATTGAAACCTTAGTGATGCTTAATGTTCCGTTTGCCCGCGTTTCTATGTTTTCGACGTAGTTTGACGGAGTTGGCTTTGCTCCCGGAATTTCGCCCTGGTAAAGTGGGATAACTTCTTGTGCTTTAGAAATGTTTAAACCCATAAGAAATAGGATAAGGAATGCTGCTGGTTTTATCATTTGAAATCTATAATAGAGATGCATGGTATTTCAATTTGCTTGTCTTTTGATGAGACATAGCTGTTAGAGAGACAATTTTGATATCAAGTTGCTGTAACTAAACCTGATGTTGCCAAGTAGCTCCCGATAACAATCCGATAGCGATCGGATTGTTATGTTATTGGGACTACAGGCTAGCAGCAGGGCTGAAAGCCTCCATTGACAAAGGACCTTTCATTTTCAAAAAAACTAAATTCAATGCTATACAATCAAATATAAGGATAATACAATGAATACTTAAAACTCCATCAAATAGGCCTTTAAAAATTCATCAATATCGCCATTCAAAACCGCATCGGGGTTGGATGTTTGATAGTTTGTACGATGATCTTTTACACGTCGGTCATCGAGCACGTAACTCCTGATTTGCGATCCCCATTCTATCTTTTTCTTCGAACCTTCAACGGCAGCAATGGCTTCGTTGCGTTTGCGCTCCTCAATTTCGTACAACTGCGACTTCAACAACCGAATGGCATTTTCCTTGTTTTGAAGCTGCGATCTCGATTCCTGGTTTTTTATGATAATTCCCGATGGTTTGTGGTAAAGGCGAACTGCTGTTTCTACCTTGTTTACGTTTTGCCCACCAGCGCCGCCAGCCCTAAAAGTTTCGAACTCAATATCGGCAGGGTTAATATCGATTTCGATGGTATCATCAACCAGCGGATAAACATATACGGAAGCAAACGAAGTATGCCTGCGGGCATTAGAATCGAATGGCGAAATGCGTACCAATCGGTGCACACCATTTTCGCCTTTAAGGTAACCGTAAGCAAAATCGCCGTCAAATTGAAGTGTAACCGATTTTATACCGGCAATATCGCCCTCCTGGCTATCTTGTTCAGTAATTCGGTACCCATTTTTTTCGCCCCACATCAAATACATACGCATGAGCATATACGCCCAGTCGCAGCTTTCCGTTCCACCTGCGCCGGCGGTAATCTGTACCACAGCAGAAAGTTGATCTTCCTTTGTACGCAGCATGTTTCTGAGCTCCAATGCTTCAACGGCCTCTTTGCCGAGATCGAACTGTTCTCGCAGCTCACTTTCTGACGCATCGCCCGATTGAAAAAACTCGAACATTACCGCCGCATCTTCAACGGCACTATTGGTTTCGGCAAAGCCATCAGTCCATTTTTTTTTAGCACTGATTTCGGCAAGTATCTTTTCTGCTTTTTTTGGATCGTCCCAGAAATCGGGCGCCATGGTTAATTTTTCCTCTTCGCGGATGGCGTAAAGTAGCTCATCGACGTCAAAGATGCCTCCTCAGAGACGTTACTCTGTCTCTTAAATCCTGAATCTGTTCTTTAGTCATGTGGCAAATGTAATAAAGATTGTTGAATTGTTTTATTGTTGACGCTCATCTGGCGCAAGCATCTCGCTTGGGCCTATACAGAATTCTCTTTGAACACAAATAAATGCCCCCTTGAGCCGATAAGTAAGTTGAAATCTATCCTATACATGTCGTAGCGAAACGCTACCAATGCTATTAAGTTAAGGATTAAATAAAAAATATTGTCATCCTGAGCGGAGTCGAAGGACAGATATTTTTTGTTTAATCCTATAGAAAAGGTCTTCGACTCCGCTCAGACTGACAGCTGATGGGCTTAACTTAATAGCATTGGAGACGCTACGACGAGTTGAGTTGAATTAAATAGCTGCTTTGTAAAATAGAAGGCCGTACAATGAGTCACTACTTTTTTATGGCCATGTAATCAAGCGTCAGATTAGCTAACAATTTAACACCAAGTACAAAGCCGCTTTCGTCCAGATAGAAATCTGGTGTATGGTGCGATGGCGCTTTCACAGGGTCTTTACCTTTAGGCATTCCACCTAAAAACACAAATAAACCCGGAACTTTTTCTTGGTAAAAGGAGAAATCTTCGGCTCCGGTTACAGGTGGTTTTAACAGCACATGGTCAGTGCCTGCCGTGGCTTGCATGCTGGGCAACATTTTCTCTGTTAACGCAAGATTGTTAAAAGTTACCGGATAGCGGTGCGTATAAGGGATTTTGATTTCGGCTGTTGCGCCCCCAGCCTCAGCAGTTTTCGTTACAATAGTTTTAATCCTGTCGATAAACATCAATTCATCTTCCTTACTGAGATTGCGCACTGTGCCCAACATTTCTACTTTCTCGGGAATGATGTTCGATCGTACGCCACCATTTATAGCGCCAATGGTTACCACCCCCGGATTTTCGGTAACGTTGAGGTTTCTGCTAACAATTGTTTGGAGGCTGTTTACAATTTGTGCTGAAACAACAATCGGGTCGACACTGCTCCAGGGGTAAGCCCCGTGCGCTTGTCGGCCAGTAACTGTAATTTTCATATCGTTAACCGCTGCCATTGTACCACCGGGGCGATAGGTTACATTGCCCACTTCAGTTTGAGAGTTGATGTGTAGCCCGAAAATGGCTTCTACCTTGGGGTTTTCGAGAACACCCTCTTTAACCATCAGTTCTGCTCCGCCTTCTTCGCCTGGAGGTACACTTTCTTCCGCCGGCTGGAATATAAATTTTACAGTGCCCGGAATGTCCTTTTTCATTGAAGCCAGCACCTCAGCAACGCCCATTAAAATGGCCATATGGCTATCATGTCCGCAGGCATGCATTACGCCGACCTCTTGTCCGTTATATTGCGTTTTTACCTTCGATGCAAATGGAACATCAACCCTTTCGGTAACGGGCAGGCCATCCATATCGGCTCTTAACGCCACAACCGGGCCGGGTTTTCCGCCCTTTAATATGCCTACTACGCCGGTTTTGGCTACGCCCGTAGTTACCTCGATGCCGAGTGATTTTAAATGTTGCGCAATAATACCCGAAGTTCTGACTTCCTGATTGCCCAATTCGGGATGCTGGTGAAAATCGCGCCTCCACGTAATTACCTTTTGTTCTATTGCATCGGCTTTTTTAGCAACCTGCGATCGCAATGGAGACTGCTGGGCAATAGAGTTGATAGATAACAGGGAGAAAGCAATTAAACAGATTTTTTTCATTGAATGGTTTGGTTTGTAGAGCAAGCTAAGTTAAGATTAATCAAAAGGCTTTTCATTATTAAAATTACCACCATGGGCGATAACAAAAGAGCACTTTAAATAAGTTCGACCTCTGTCGTTTCAGCTTCCAGGATTCTGCCATCTGATAAGGTCATTTTAAACTTGAATTTGTGTTTCTTGTTAATATTTGGTGGAACTTGTAGAAAAACACCTTCATCAAAAGCATATCTGGCGAGGTAATTGAATTCTTTTATAGACTCGAGATATTTAGCTATTGAAACGGTGCCTGAATTTTGTTTCACATTAAAATATAAGCTCAGGTCCGTATTTTTTGGATGAGTGACGTCATAATCATTATTCGAAAATATTTCTAACGATAAAATCTTTTCTTTCGGTTTGTAATCGTCCTCTGCACAACTGCATGCGTAGGCAGATTGCATCAAACCCCAGCTGGTCCTCTTTTTTCTCCAGGAAATTACTTCGGTTATCAGCTCAATATGCACACCGTAGTTAGCGCTCGATATTGTGCTGGCGGTAGTAACCATAGGTTGCGGTAAAGAGGCATTCAAATTATTAAGAGATATTCCCTTATTGGTAAAGTTAAATTGTCTATACGGGGGACAATTACAGTCTACACATGCTACAATAAGCTGAGCCACCAATGCAAAAGCGAGAACGAAAAAGATCTTTTTTATCATTGTACCTAAGTTAGTAATTTTACTTGAAAGTACAAAAGTGCCAGTCCGTTGCCTTAGCGCTGCTACAACTTAGCCTGGTTTTGGCTATCTATTGCATTGGACCACCTCGTAACGCTACATCTGAAATTAAAAACTGTTAACGTTTTTTGAACATAAAAAAGACCATTTTAAATTTTTGCTTTATTACTTTTACAAAAAACCAAGATTATGTTACCAAAAATAAATTTTACCGAAACCGAGGCTTATAAATACCTGGCCGATCATTTTATAGATATTAATAAAAAAGGCATTAAAGATTTTTTTGCCGAAGATGCAGATCGTTTCAGCAAGTTTTCTGTTTTTTTTGAAGATATTTTGCTCGATTACAGTAAAAACAGGATCAGCGATGAAACAGTGGCTTTGTTAATGCAGCTGGCTCGCGAGTGTAAGTTGGATGAGGCGATCGAGGCGATGTATGCCGGCGATAAAATCAATGAAACAGAAGATCGTTCCGTGCTTCACATTGCATTGCGCAATTTAAGCAAAACGCCAATTTTGGTTGATGGCAAAGATGTAATGCCCGAAGTAAACGCGGTGTTAGCCAAGATGGAGAAGTTTAGCAATGCCATCATTAGCGGCGAGTGGAAAGGTTATACCGGAAAACCAATAACCGATGTGGTAAATATTGGTATTGGCGGTTCAGATTTAGGTCCGGTAATGGTTACCGAAGCCTTAAAGCATTACAAAAACCACTTAAACATCCATTTTGTATCAAACATTGATGGAACTCATATTGCAGAGACGTTATCTGAATTAAATGCCGAAACTACTTTGTTTTTAGTGGCCTCGAAAACGTTTACTACGCAAGAAACTATGACGAATGCGCATTCGGCACGTTCGTGGTTTTTAGAGAACGGGGGTAAGGAAGATGATATTGCTAAACATTTCGCAGCATTATCTACCAATGCAAAAGACGTTTCTGCTTTTGGTATCGATACCGAAAATATGTTCGAGTTCTGGGATTGGGTTGGCGGTCGCTATTCGTTGTGGAGTGCAATTGGTTTGTCGATCTCGTTGAGTATTGGTTTCGATAATTTTAAACAGCTATTGGCCGGTGCACACGCCACCGATAATCATTTTAAAACAGCCGAATTTGAAAGCAATATTCCGGTTATTTTAGGACTTTTGGGCGTTTGGTACATCAATTTTTATAATGCCGAAACCCAAGTGATTTTGCCTTACGATCAGTACATGCATCGTTTTGCGGCATACTTTCAGCAAGGCGACATGGAAAGCAATGGAAAGCATGTGGATCGAAATGGAAATGAGGTTGACTACGAAACGGGGCCGATTATCTGGGGTGAGCCAGGTACAAACGGACAGCACGCCTTCTATCAGTTAATACACCAGGGAACACGGATTATTCCGGCTGATTTTATTGCCCCGGCGCAAAGCTTAAATCCGCTTGGCGATCATCATCCCATTTTGTTGTCGAATTTCTTTGCCCAAACCGAGGCGTTAATGAATGGTAAAACCGAAGAAGAAGTTATCGAAGAACTGAAAAAGGATGGTAAGTCGGAGGAAGAAATTAAAACGATTGCTCCGTTTAAGGTATTTGAAGGCAACCGCCCAACCAATTCTATTTTACTTAAAAAAATAACTCCCTATACTTTGGGCAGCCTGGTGGCCATGTATGAGCACAAGATTTTTGTTCAAGGTGTAATCTGGAATATTTTCAGCTTCGACCAATGGGGAGTTGAATTGGGCAAGCAATTGGCTAAAAAAATTCTTCCGGAGCTCAAGGGCAATGAAAAAGTATCGAGCCACGACAGTTCAACAAACGGCCTCATCAATCAGTACAAGGCATGGAGATAGAGTCAACAAAAAAAACGAGTCATAACTCGTTTTTTTTGTTTAAATGCTATATTTTAGTAAATCCTTATTGTTTCACAGCCTGTGGACAACCAAATTAACTTATTTACATGAAATTATCTTTCGCCCCTGGCCTCTGATTATTTCTAACCATTTTTTAGAAAAAAAATACCAATGAAAAAAAGATTTCTTTTTGCCCTGGCCATTTCCAGCCTGTGCTTAAGTGCCTTTGCCCAAAAGGTAAAGTTTACGGAGTTCGATCTGGATAACGGCTTGCATGTCATTTTACATGAAGACAAGACTGCGCCTGTTGTTGCAGTTTCTGTAATGTACCACGTTGGCTCTAAAGACGAGGAAACTGAGCGCACAGGTTTTGCCCACTTTTTTGAGCACTTGTTGTTCGAAGGTTCAAAGAACATCAAAAAGGGTGATTTTATGAAGCTGGTAAGCAGCAATGGCGGACAAAACAATGCCAATACGTCTCAAGATCGCACCTTTTATTACGAGCTTTTCCCATCTAACCAGCTCGAATTAGGATTGTGGTTAGAGAGCGAAAGAATGTTGCATCCGGTAATTAATGAAGTAGGCGTAGAGCGGCAAAACGAAGTAGTAAAAGAGGAAAAACGGCAACGCATTGATAACGCACCTTACGGAAAATTTACAGAAAAAATCTTCCAGCATCTTTTTGCCGGTCACCCTTATCGCTGGCAGCCCATCGGCTCAATGGAGCATTTAGATGCCGCAAAACTGGAAGAGTTTATCGCTTTCTTTAAAAAATACTATGTGCCCAATAATGCGGTTTTAACCATCGCCGGAGACTTAGACGTAGAAAAGACGAAGAAATTGGTTAAAGCCTACTTCGCCGAAGTGCCAAAAGGGGCGCCAGTAGTGCGTAAAGAGTACAAATTGCCCGAAATTAATAAAGAGATTATTGATACTGCTTATGATGCAAACATCCAAATTCCGGCGATTTTTGCGGCATACCGTGTTCCTGGTATGAAAACCCGAGAAAGCAAGGTACTGGAAATGATCAGTTCAATTTTATCCGGCGGTGGAAGCTCGCGATTGAGCACCAAAATGGTTGATGAAAAGAAAACAGCTTTGCAGGTAGCCGCTTTTAATTATTCGCTAGAAGATTATGGCGCGTACATTACGTTGGCGTTGCCGAACAAAAATACACCACTAAATGATCTATTAAAAGATATAGACGAAGAGGTGTTACGCCTTCAAACTGATTTGATCAGTGAAAGCGACTATAAAAAACTTCAAAATAAATTCGAGAATGATTATGTAAGTACAAATAGCAGGATGTTGGGTGTAGCCGAAAATCTGGCTGCTGGTTATACTTTTCACGATAAGGATACGAACGACATCAACGAGGAATTAGAGGTGATCAGGTCGATTACACGAGAAGAGATTAGGGATGTAGCTAAGAAATACCTTAACCAAAACCAGCGAGTTGTATTGTATTACTTACCAAAGAAATAAGCGCAGCGCTTATTCTAATTAATTATTAAAATCATGAAGAAATTATTCATTATAGCTGCAATATCCTTGTTGGCTCAAGGCATTTCAGCCCAAAATATAGATCGAAGCCATAAGCCAAAACCAGGCCCGGCACCAGTAATCACCATCGGCGATCCGGTGATGTACAAATTAGCCAATGGCATTACGGTTTTGGTTGTCGAAAACCACAAACTGCCAAAGGTTTCTGCAAGCTACAGCATTGATGCCGGTCCAATTACCGAAGGCACTAAAGCAGGTGTTGTGGGTTTAATGGGTGGTATGCTAAACGAAGGCACGACCACGAAAACAAAAGCCGAGTTTGATGAGGCGGTAGACCAATTGGGTGCTAATGTAGGTGCGGGCGCCTCGGGCGGTTCTGCATCTGCATTGACGCGTTATTTCCCCCAGGCTTTTGCTTTAATGGCAGAAAGCATTCGCAAACCGGCGTTTTCAGCAGAATCATTCGAAAAACTCAAGTCGCAAACCATTACAGGTTTAAAATCTAATGAGAAAAGTGCAAAGGCGATTTCCGCTCGTGTGGTTAATGCCTTAGCTTATGGTAAGGCCCATCCGTTCGGCGAGTTCCAAACCGAAGAATCGATAAATGGCTTAACGTTAAATGATGTAAAGGCAGCTTATGAGAAGTACATTACCCCATCTCGCGGCTATTTAACTTTTGTAGGCGACATTAAACCAGAAGCAGCGAAGGCTTTGGCCGAAAAAGCATTTGGCGATTGGAAAGGCGCTAGTTTAACATTGCCAGTTTTAACGAAAGTGAATAATCCGACTAAAACAGAGGTTGATGTGATCAACGTTAGCAACGCAGTTCAATCGGAAATTACCGTAGTAAACCTAATTGATTTGCCAATGAGCAGTCCCGATTACTTTCCTGTTTTGTTGGCCAACCAAATTCTGGGCGGTGGTGCCGATGCCAGATTATTTATGAATCTTCGCGAAAAACATGGGTTTACCTATGGTGCCTATTCAAGTACCGGAGCCGGCCGTTTTCAATCTAAATTTTCGGCATCTGCCGCCGTTAGAAACGAAAAGGTCGACAGTGCAGTGGTAGAGTTTTTGAAAGAGATTAACAACATTCGCACTACAAAAGTTTCTGCTGAGGAGTTACAAAACGCAAAGAATCTTTACAATGGAAGTTTCGCCCTAGGGTTAGAAAATCCTGCCCGCATTGCTGGTTTTGCAAGTAGCATTTTGATTAACAATTTGCCAAAAGATTTCTATCGCACCTATCTTCAAAAAATTAATGCCGTAACAATTGACGATGTTTTGCGGGTAGCTAAAAAGTACTACAATCATGATAATACACGTGTTGTAATTGTTGGTAAAACCGAAGCTTTTGAAGAAGGATTAAAGAAAGCGGGCTTTGTGGTGAATCAATTTAACACCTTTGCTGAGCCAATTAAAGCTTCGGCCATGCCAACGACAGCGGCAAAGTCTGCTGAGCAAATAATTGGCGATTATATTAAAGCCTTAGGTGGTGAAGCCGCAATTAAAAAGATTACGGCTCTGCAACAAACTGGCGAAATGGAAATGCAAGGACAAAAATTAGCTGTAACCATAAAAAAGATGCTACCAAATTTAAGCAGTATGGAGCTTGCCATGGGCGGCCAAACGGCCATGAAACAGGTTTTTGATGGAACCAAAGGCTACGCTATGTCGATGGGGCAAAAACAGGAATTAACTGGCGATGATCTTGAAGAGCAAAAAGAGGAAAAAGGCATTGTGAGCCAACTTTATTATGCTACAGATGGAACCAAGTTAGAAACCGCAGGAACTGCGAAAGTAGGTAGTGCCAATGCCTATAAGGTGAACGTTACTTCGGCCTCGGGCAAAAAGAGAACTGAATATTATGATACACAAACTGGTTTGCTTTTAAAAGATGAAAAGACGATGACCAAGGGAACAATGGAGATGAGTCAATCCACAGAATATGCCGATTATAAAAAAGTAGGCGATGTTTTGTTCCCGTACGCACTAACACAAAGCGTACAAACGCCTCAGGGATCGCAGGAATTTACAATTGCAATCAAGGAGATTAAAGTCAATCCGCCGTTAAAAGCAGAAGATTTTAACTAATAAAATTTAGTTTTTGTTCGAAGAGGCTGTCCAAAAAACAAAATGACGTCCCTAAGCTCAGATCCGATAGCTATCGGATTTTATTTGGAAAGGAAATTAAAAGTCGACTTTTGAGACAGCCTCTTTTTTTTTTAATCAAGTTCCGTCAGTTGAAACTTTCGTCTCTACGTTATTTCGAATCCCGATTTTTTCTTTTCGGAAGAGAAATCTGTTAGTTAAGGACTGCCGACTTTAATTACGTAATGATGGTCAGGCCTGCCCAACGCAGGCGGGTATATCTCAACCGATAAAGGAACGGTTATCGACATGACGGTGAATGAGCAATTTCTTATACCGATACATTCTGCCCTTTAACATCAAAGGCATCACGTAAACCAATGGCTAACACGTTGAAAGCGTAAACGGTAAGCATAATGGCAAGGCCGGGCAGAACCGCTAAATAGGCCGCATCCATGATGATGTAGCCATAGTGTTCCTTAATCATGCTCCCCCAGCTCGGCATCGGCGGTTGGGCACCAAAGCCCAGAAAGCTCAAACCAGTCTCCAGCAGAATTGCTGATGCAAAATTAGATGATGCTACAACAAGAATCGGCCCGGCAATATTTGGCAGAATGTGTTTAATAATTGTTCTGCTTGTGCTGAATCCCAGCGCCCTTGCCGCCTCAATAAACTCTACTTCTTTCAGCGCCATTACCTGCCCGCGAACCAATCGGGCCACATCAACCCAGGTTGATAGACCTACGGCGATAAAAATTTGCCAAAAACCTTTGCCCAATGCAAAGGAAATGGCGATAACAAGTAGTAAGGATGGCAGCGACCAAACCACATTCATTAGCCAGCTTATGGCAGCATCGGTTTTGCCACCAAAGTAACCTGCAATGGCGCCCAGGCTGATGCCAATAAAAAGTGAAATCAGCACGGCCATTAAGCCTACGGAAAGTGAAACGCGAATACCCAAAATTAATCGGCTAAGTAAATCGCGACCGTAAATGTCGGTGCCGAGCCAAAATGTTTTTGTGTAAATATTGTTTTTCTCGAACAGGGTTTTGGGCGTTTCGTCATTGGAGGGCAGCATGCAGGCGGCGCAAAGCGTGGCCAGTTTATATCTTGTTTCGGCGGCCTTTTCTTCCTCGCCAATGTATTCTGTTACAAATACGTCGTTATTAACTATGCTGTACGATGTTATCGGAATGCTCTTGATATTTGGCGTTTGTCCGTAAAGCATTCTTTCGAAAAAACCGACTTTTTTAATGTGACTGTACCGCTCTACAATAAGAAAAGTGAATTTTGCACCCGGCTTTTGCTTTGCAATCTGCACTTTCTGAACGTTGGCATCGGGAGAATCGTCGGGCATAATCAGATAGCCCAATACGCCCATAATCATCAGTAGCAAAATAAAAATGAGGCCGGCAAACGCAATTTTGTTCCGCTTAAATTTTAACCAAACTTTTTTTGATGGGCTGTTATCCATTATCTAACCATTCTGCCTTTCCAATTGTATTTTCCGCTGTTGCCAGCGATGCCAATGTACACGATATAAAGAATATGTAAAACATTTAAAACCGGGATTAAAACGAGTAGGGCTCTCCGTTTTGCGAAGCCTGTTACACGCCATAAAAATAGCGTTTCTAATAGCATTTTAACTATTAATTGATAAAATGTAACGGCTAAAAAATGTGGAATGAACAGTCCGGCAATAAAATTACCCAAAATACTCAGATTAAATACCCAAATTAAAACGCCTAAAGCAATGATGCCCTTGTTTTTGTAGCGCGTACTTTTGGATGCCCAGCGTTTGCGTTGCTGTATAAAGGCGCTTAGGTTTTCTTTTGCATGGGTATAAACAATTGCATCGCTGTTTTTTAAAAAACCGATTTTATCGGGGTAGCGTGCGGCAATTTTATGCAAAAGCAGTTCGTCATCGCCCGAGGCCAAATCGTCTATCCCCTGAAAGCCACCAACCTCGTAAAACGTACTTTTTTGGTAGGCCAAATTTGCCCCATTACAAGTTGACGGCTTTTTGTTGCCAATGGTTGATGCACCCAAACCAATTAAATACAAGAACTCAAGCGATTGCAGGCGCTCGAAAAAGCTCTTTTCCTGAAAATAGGCAACCGGCGATGAAATCATTTTTAGGTTTTTCTCCTCATAAAATGATACGATAGTCGAAAGCCATTTGGGCCCCATTCTGCAATCTGCATCGGTGGTAATAATCAATTCTCCCTGGCAACTTCCGATTGCGGTTTGTATGGCTTTCTTTTTATAAGAATTTAGCGCCCGATCTTCGTTTAACTTAATCAAGCGAACGTTCTTCTCTGCATAACTCAGTACAATCTCTGCGGTGCTGTCCGTCGAATGATCATCGATAATAATAATCTCCGTTAGGTTTTTCGGATAATCCTGCGCCAGCAGATCATTTATAGTCTTGCCTATATTTTGCTCTTCATCTCTTGCGGCAACGATGATAGAAACATTAGTGGCAAACGATTTTTTATTCGGGATGAAATACTGCAAATTGCGCCAACCCCTTACAAAACCGATAACGAGTATAACATATATTAAGGTTAACGCCGCAGAAAAAAGACTAATTAGATTTAAGATTTCCAAAAAAGTTAAGTTTAAAAACGAAATAAGTGCCTAAGATAGCAGGAATAATAATATTTATAAGCCAGATGCTTGCGGTGCATGCAATTACGGCCACGTGCTGATCAGTTATATGCTTGAAAAGCTCAACGGCGGTAACGCTTCTTATGCCTACATCGAACAGATCTAGAGAAGGTAGTGCCGATTGTACCAGGAAAAGCAGGCAAGTCATCATGATGATATCGGCATAATGCAAGCCCGGAATAAGCCAAACAAAAAGGATAAAATATTGAGCGCTGAAAACGATGTACCTCGCAAGGCAAAATAATATGATCTTGAATAGTGCCCCTTTACGGTAGCGGCCCAAGATGCTGTAAAACTTTTTGTATTTTCTGGTAAACTTAAAGGAAAGTAAAATACCGTTTAGCCACCTGATGTTGAAGTAAAATACAATAAAGAACAGCGCAAATATAGCGGCAAAAAAAACGATGGCAATGAAAAATACCTTATCCATTGGGATAAACCTGTAGACGAAAAAACACGCTGCAATTGCGCCGAATACATTAGTTAAAACCAACTGACCAATGCTGCCAACGCTCATTGCCACAATACCCACAACTCTTCGTTTAGGCGAGAGAAAAAAAACGCGACCGCCATATTCGCCTAATCTGTTTGGTGTAAAAATGGCCAGCGTTAAACCGCAAAAAACCGATTCAATTGCCCGATAAAAGGTAATTCTTTCTATTTGAAGCATTAAGTGCTTCCATTTGGCAGCTTCGATAAACCAGTTTACGAACATTAACAAGATTACAAAGCCTATTACCCCGATAATTTCCACTTGGGGAATATCGACTAAAAGTGAACTGAAGTTTTTGAGGCCTTTGTTTGCAACCAGCTTATGATAAATAAACCAAAAGGCAAACACAACAATTGCGATTTTTATAAGGAGGGATAATATTTTTTTGTTCTTGCCCGTCAAGATTATCTTTTTAGTTTGCAAATATGCTTA
Source organism: Pedobacter endophyticus (assembly GCF_015679185.1). Classification (NCBI taxonomy): domain Bacteria; kingdom Pseudomonadati; phylum Bacteroidota; class Sphingobacteriia; order Sphingobacteriales; family Sphingobacteriaceae; genus Pedobacter; species Pedobacter endophyticus. The sequence continues at coordinate 2,641,357 of NZ_CP064939.1, read as the reverse complement.
ATATTGCTGTAATGTTGAACGAAAAAAAGGAACGGGTAATTATGGGCATCGATCCCGGCACTGCTGTGATGGGATATGGCGTAATTTTGGAGAAAGGGAATAAAACGGAGCTGATTAGTTTGGGTGTGGTGAAAATGACCCACCTCGACGATCCTTTTTTGAAGCTACAGCGCATATTCGAAAAAACAGTAGTTCTACTTGATCAATATAAACCGGATGTTTTGGCTATTGAAGCGCCCTTTTATGGTAAGAACATTCAGGTGCTGTTAAAATTAGGCAGGGCTCAGGGAACCGCTATTGCAGCTGCACTTTCGCGAAACATTTCGGTAACCGAATACTCACCGAGGAAGATTAAACAATCCATCACGGGCAGCGGAAATGCAACCAAAGAACAAGTTGCCGCCATGTTACAACGCCTCTTAAATTTTAAGGAAACGCCCGAGTTTTTAGACGCTACGGATGGTTTGGCCGTTGCAGTTTGTCATTCCTTTCAGAAAATAACAACTGGCGGAAAATCGAAAACCTACTCGGGCTGGGAATCGTTTGTCAGCGACAATAAAACCAAGGTTAAGGGATTGGCGGTAAAAGGAAAGAAGTAAGGATCGTAAATCTTAGATTTGGTTCGCATAACGCCAAATTCATCAGTTTTAACCTCAAGTACCTTCTATAAATAATCGATTTTCTCGGTGTCCGGATTCGGCGCTGTTACTATTTTTTACTATATTGGAACTGTTCCTGGTTCTCATCATCTGCAAATCGTGTTAATTATTTAAAAGGGAATATTTCTGCAGCGAAAGTCAATAACTAGGTTTTTGTTGATTCATCACTGCTTTTTATGTTTTTTAATAAGATGTTTTTCAATCTCAATTTAACGCCCAAAATGATCAAACATTTAAAAATTTTACTGGTAAATGTCGTTGCAATATTCGCTATTACAGGCTGCCAAAAAGAAGTTAACTGGAATAACCGCCCCATTCCTAATGCAAATGGCTGCAAGTTGATTACAACTAACACTGATTTAGGCTTACTCGGTAAGTACACTCTTAATTATACTTACGATGCATCGGGTAGGTTAAGTACTGTTACAAGTGATGGCGAGAAAAAAACATATTCCTATACGGCTACGGAAATTACCGGCTCGGTTAACGATGAAAAGACTGTGCTTAAACTGGTTAATGGCCGGGTGGTGAGCAGCACATATATGAATTCTTTTGTGGTAAACGAAAAACCTGTTCTGGCAACGAAGGAATATACCTATAGTGCTGAAGGATATATCAGCATTGTTAAAAGTTATTTAGATAAAGAGCTAAACTCGATTGTTGAACTTACTTATACCAATGGTAATTTAGCACAAACCAAAACTACTTATCCTGATGATGCAACGGTTGAGATAGAAACTTACGAATACTCCGACCAGGTACTTGGCAACCCCATCGAACTGGCCGATCCACTTGCCCTTGTGGTCGATTACATGCCGGGCGGCTACTACGGTAGGCGATCGAAAAATGCAGTGAAAAAATCTACAGAACGCTCAAATGGCTCGAGTGATATCGTTGTTTCCGATTACACTTATCAGTTTGATGCCAACGGAAACGCAACCTCTATTGTGATTGAAACTGCAACAATTTTGAGCGATGGTACGAAAGCATACGAATCTTCAATATCGGCTGATCTTGTGTATAGTTGTAGCACTGCCGCAGCTGTTAAGCCGAATACTGAAACAACTGATCCCTCGGCTGAATATTATTTATCATATAAAGTAGATGGCGTGCAGGTTGTGGCTAAAGAATTTTCTGCGATTCGAGATGTCAACTCGCCACGGTCGATAACAGTAACGGGCAGTGCAAAAGATGGGAAAAGTCCTAAATTTAAGTATTTTCTTGAGGAACCAAGTATCGCTTTTACTAAGGGGCTAAATTTTCAAAGTTCTTCTTACTCGAAAAACAGCCACTTTATGGAGTATACAAATAGTTCAGGTTTATCTTTCTCAACCAAAACCGGTTCTGCTGAAATATGGCTTTTCGTTGCCGATTTATCTTTCAAAAAGGATGGATTTATTAAAAGTACTTTCAATGGAACTGTTGAAACTGAAAAGGGCGTAGTGGTGCAAATTACTGAAGGCAAGTTTAGTATTAAATTCAATGATTAATGTGTCGTCTCGTTATCTTTTCCGGGACTTCTCGGGAAAGCATCCCCGCCTGAACGGACGGGCAGGTGTAACTTAAATCTCACCGTCCATGCCCACATACTCCGCCCTTTTTAGGTAGTGCATTATTGGCGTTTTGTGTTTCATCGCTTGCGGATAATTTGTTGCCTGCCCGTCCCAATGTCTATTAAGTTAAGCTTGTCAATTGTCATCCGATAGCTATCGGATCTGAGCATTTCGACTACGCTCAATACAGGCTCAGTCGAAGACCCTTTCTATAGGATAAAACGAAAAATATCTGTCCTTCGACTCCGCTCAGGATGACAATATTTTTTCATTTTATCCTTAACTTAATAGCATAGCTGCCCGTCCGGTCAGGCAGGCACTACCATTGACGTTTCGTCATTGCGAAATCGATTTTTCATCGATTGAAGCAATCTCATCAGCGCTTTTCTTGCAGAATAGATTGCTTCGTGCCTCGCTACAAAGTAGCCCCTTTGGGGCAATGACGACCGCTTTAAAAAACGTCGGTCATATTGATTTTTATCCAATAAAATTGCCCCTCAGGATGACAATATTTTTCATTTCACCGTTGACTTAATAGCATCATAGCCCGGCCTCGCTACGGGGTTGCCCCTGTAGGGCAATAACGAATAAACAAAACGAAGGTTTCGCAAAGTTAATTTGCTTTTATCGTTTCATCAATAACACTCAACAAACCGTTTTGGTAACTATCTTCGGTCAGTTCCCAAAACATAATGCCATTTAGTTTTCGGTCGATAACATATTTCGTTTTTAATGCGATTGATTTCGGATCATCGAACGTTACAAATTGCTTACTAGCGGCGTTATAATAGTAAGGCGCCTTTGCCACATCATCCCAATAATATTTGAAGCCTTTTTCTTCAGTAAACTGGTCTTTAAAGCTTTTGTAAGGTACGCCTTTCAAAAACTTGGTGGGTTGGTTTAAACCCTGGTTGGCGTCGGTAGTGTTTTGGAATATTCTGGCATAAAACGCTGCGCCCAAAGCAATTTTTTGTGGCGGAACGCCTGCAGCAATCAATGCTTTTACGCCAAAATCGGCCGATAATTCTTGCTGTGCATTAGCGTAGAGCGGGGTGTGATGACCGCTTACGGTTGCGTAGCCACTAACCAGGTCATAACTCATCAGGTTTACGCGATTAACAAGTGGCATTACTTTGTTCCATTCGAAACAAGAATCGATGCAGTTTTTTGTGCCACCGGCGGCAAAACTGATTTCGGCTTTTTTGCCGAGTGTTTTGCGCAGTTCCTCAACAAGTAAAGTAAAGTTGTGCTTGTCTTCCAATAAATATTGATGTCCGGGATAACCCATCACCGCCGGATATTCCCAATCGAGATCAATGCCATCAGCCTTGAAGAAATCGAGTAAATCTTTGGTTGACTTTGCAAAGGCCTTTCGCCCTTCTTGGCGATTAAAAACTTCTGAGCAATTTTTGCAACCGCCCCATCCGCCCAAAGCAATCATCACTTTTAGGTTCTTATTTCGGCTTTTTAACCCAACCATTTGGGTAATCAATGCCGAATCTCTGGCATTGCTAATGTAAAGACTATCGCCCTTTAAATGCCCAAAGCTGTAAATCAGGTGAGTGAGTTTCTCAATCGGAAAGCTGTCAATCGCCAAAGGTCTTCCGGTTGAATAATATGCGATTACGTTCGGGCCAATAACTTTTTGAGCTTTAAGGTCTTTCGCGAAAAGACTGATAATGATAATGTTGAATAAAATTAACGCGATAGATGCGAAGAGATGTTTAGCAGTTGTTTGCATAAAGAAATAAATTGGTGTTATCGGATGCTTTTAAGAACTTCTTTGAACTTTTCTGGGTGTTTATCAGTGTTCCAAATAGCTAAAATGTTGTTTAGGATGAATTATGATCTCTAATGTCACCCTGAGCGTAGTCGAAGGGCGGTGCAAGTGGCTTCGAGTAAGCTCAGCCTGAAAAAAACGATTGAGAAGTGAAAAAGTATAGCTTCCGCCAAACTAGCTTAACCATTCATCAATATCCTTCTCAGCGGCTTCATGATCCAAAAAATCGCCATTTTTAAACTGTTCTCTGGCTCGCACTATTACGTCTTTTTCCGTAGCAGTAAAATTCAGCATCTTTGAATCGTTCGCATGGATAATTGAATGGATTTGCTTCAAAAGCTCACCTCTTCTAAATCAGTTATAGTTTTATCAAATTAACCTTTAATTCTGCGGTGCTCATCAGTTCAATTTTTAATAAAGATACAATTTATTCAGGCCAAAGTGTTCACGGTTTCCCGTTTATTCTTTTGCTTTTTCGGCAAGGATGTCTTGTAGTTCGTTAAGTTCGATCACTTTATCCGTAGCCCCGGCGTTTTCATAGGCCGAAATCAGGTTTCTGATTATCCGACGGATAATATCGCTGTTGCTGCAAGGTCGATAGTACTCTGGCAGGGCCTCGAGATTTAACTGTCGCAGAAATTGATCAACATCATGCTTGCCGAAAATGTTGCCCCGATTAAACGCATTGATATAAAAAAGCACTCCATATTCCGTTCCTTCCTGTCGGCTTTCATCAATATAACCCAAAATAAAATGCTGCGGAAGGTTGATGCCATAAATAGGCAGATCGAGCTTTTGAGCCAAAACAGAATAGATAATCGCCAGTGAAATTTGATTGCCTCTTTTACGCTCCAGTACCTGATTGATATAAGAATTCTGTGGGTCGTGGTGGTTTTTGGTATTCCCACCGAAGCCAAACTGCTGATACAGCACATGGTTGATTAGTTTTACTTTCTCAACCGAGCTCATTTCATATTGCAGCCCCAGCCAAATTTCACGTTTAATGTCCTCAATTTGGATAATGATTTTCTGCTCGTCCAAATCCGGATATTGATAACGATTGATGATCAGTGCGCCCTGCAATAAATCGAAAGCGCCGCTCAAATACCACAGGTTTAAATCTTCTTTAACGGTATTGAACTGGATTTGATGAACGATATTCTCTATGCGTTGCTGCAATAAGCCATCGAAAGATTCTTCCCAGGCGTTTTCAAGATAATGGACTACCTGACCGCCATATTCGAGCAGTTTCGTTTCTACATGATGATAAACCTCTTCGTCAGGATCATCTAACAATTTAACTAAAGCACTTATCTCTGCTATATTTTCCATAAAACATACATAGGTTAGCGGTGTTTAATTACTTTTGCAATATTATGCTATTTCAATTCATTACCGATTATGTTAAACACCGTTTAACAGCAAAAACCCGTCATGGCACCCATTCGCCATTCGTTTATAAACTTGCTGATGAGGTAATTTACGATTTTAGTAACAAATCTGAATACAAAAATATTGAAGAGCAACGAAAAAAACTTTTTAATGACGATTCAATAATCACGGTTACTGACCTTGGAGCAGGTTCTCACTTAAATAAAAACAGAACAAAGAAAGTAAGCCAGATTGCCAAAAATGCTTTAAAAAGCCCACGGTTGGCCAAATTAATTTACCGACTGGCGAAAGATACCAACCCTAAAACCGCCATTGAGTTGGGTACCTGTTTAGGTATTACCACCTCGTATTTATCGAAAGCTTGCCCTGAAGCCGAGATTATCAGTATAGAAGGCTGCCCGGAAACCGCTGCGGTAGCGAACAAAAACTTTCAGGATTTAGACCTCAGCAATATTGAACTTCATGTTGGTAACTTCGATTTGATTTTGCCTGATATCATTGCCCGGCAACCCACTTTAGATTTTGTTTATATAGATGGTAACCACCGGAAAGATGCGACGCTAAATTATTTTAAATGGTGCTTGCCAAAGGTAACTGAGCAATCGTTGTTGATTTTTGACGATATTTACTGGAGCCAGGGAATGAAAGAGGCGTGGGAGGAAATTAAAAACCACCCCGATGTTACCGTAACCGTCGATTTGTTTTGGATTGGCCTGGTATTTTTTAAAAAGGGGCAAGCGAAAGAACATTTCAAACTGAAATTTAACCAATGAATGAAGAACCGAAACTAAAGGGCATACAAAAGCGGTCGGCGCTGTACATTTTAATGGTAAGCCTGGCCGCAGGGCTCTTTGTTTATCTCGGTTCACTTTTATTGGAAATGAGTGTGTTGACGCACATTATGCTCGGTTGGGATGCCTTTTGCCTGGTACTCATTGCGATTCATTGGTATATGTTTTTCCACACATCGGCCTCCCAAACACACCTTAAGGCCAGGATGCAGGATGAAACCCGGGGCGAGATTTTTGCCATTGTATTGGTTTCAACCTTTGCGGGGCTGCTTGCTGTAATTTTGCTTTTGATTAATAAGGATATTAAACCGATTGACCTGATTGTGGCCATTTCGGGCATGTTTTTGTCGTGGTTTCTTGTTCATACCACATTTAGCATGAGATACGCTCACATGTATTACGGCGACAGCAATACCAACAAGGGCACCGGCCTCGAATTTCCGGGCGACAGTGAACCAGACTTCGTCGATTTTGCTTATTTTTCGTTCGTTTTGGGGATGACTTTTCAAGTATCAGATGTCGAGATTTCTTCAAGGCACATTCGGCGGACATCGTTACTGCATAGCCTCATTGCTTTCATTTTTAATACGGTTATTGTTGCCCTAACTATAAATGCACTGGCCGGATTAAGCAAATAATTGAATACTGCTGCGGCAAACCAAAGTTAATGCACACACAAATTGTAATGTATTACCCCGAAATACGAGCGCTTGTAACGCTATAAAAAAAGAACGGGGATAAATCATACCGACCTATCCCCGTCATCTAAATTAACGCTCTCAGATATATAAACAACCAAAATGGAAATTTATTATCTCAAGCTTAAAAAATATTTTATTTTTTTACTGAAGCCTTTTTCGCTGCTGCTTTTGGTTTCTTTTCAGCGGCCAATTCTTCATCAGCAGCATCGGTTTTTTTCTTTGCCGCTGTTTTTGGTTTTTTTGTTTCAGCAACAACTTCCTCGGTCGCGGCCGCTTTCTTTTTGGCCGGAGCCTTAGCTTTTTTTGGTTCAGCGGTCACTTCTTTATCCGCGGTTTTTTTGCTGGCTGGCGCTTTTGCTTTTTTCACTTCTGCAACTGGGGCTGGCTCGGCCGCTTTTTCCTCAGTTTCTGCCACCTTTGTTGCATCAGCTTGTTGCAGGTAGTTGGCCAAAACCTGTTTTAAATAAACTTCTGGCTTAGGCATATTAATTACCGTTCCCGGCTCCTTATCTTGAGATTGCTTAATGTAGGCCGATTTTATTTTACCCCAATCCTTTGAGTAAACTTTGATAAACATTTCGACAAATTGCTCGTCAGTATATTTTTTTGGCAACCTTCCCAGTACCGCCTGAATCTTTTCTTCCTTTTTATGTAATACAGCCATTGTTTTTATTTTACGCAAAGATAGCCGAAAATAATGATTATCAGTTTTTTGTGTTCGGGGCTTATAATCAGGCTAATTTGCCTGTAGTTTTTATCCTATTTGTGCAAGCTTCTCTACAATCTCGTCAGTAGTTCCAATTTCACCAATTCGAGGAAAAATTCTTTTTAAACTATGTTCATGTGCGTCAACAAATAAATCGCTCATTGCATCTACCGCAAAGGCGATGTTGTAACCCAGTTCATTTGCGTTTCTGGCCGTTCCTTCAACGCCAATACTTGTAGAAATGCCTGCTAAAACGATGCCTGTTATCTCTCGTTCTCGCAGCGCTTTAACCAAATCCGGATTTGTGAAGGCATTCCAGGTGGTTTTTGTGATCAATATATCATCGCTTTGCGTTTCAATCTCAGGAACAATTTTTAGCCAATCGGCCGATGCTTCAAACGAGCCGGTTTTTGCGTCCTTTCGTAACGTATTGTTTTCGGGGTTAACATTTACAACTACAATCGGCAATTTCGCCGCTCTAAAAGCAGCAACCAATTTGGCCGCATTTCTTAAAACCGTTTCAACCGGATGTACCACCGGTAGTTGAACAATTCCATTTTGTAAGTCGATCAGTACAAGCGCTGTTTTTTTATCTAGTTCAGTAATCATTTTATTAAATTTTTTCGAATGCGAGTTTGTTCATCGATTTATCTACTCTGCTGTGTTTCGTCTCGTTGCGGTACAACCTTCTGTATGAAAAACAGCCGATTAAAATAGCAACCGTTCCTTGAAACAATACGGTATTTTGCGTGCCAATTAGCTGCGATAGGCTCCCAATGATCAAACCACCCAAAGGCTGCATGCCAAAAAAGGCCATTGCATAAAAACTGATTACCCGTCCCCGCATATTGGGGTCGACTGAAGTCTGAATTAACGTGTTGCTGATGGTAATTTGCGACATCATGCCGAAACCGGAAATGGTAGCAAAAAACAACGCAACAGGGTAATAAGTGGTGTGCGAAAACAAGGCGAGGCCGGCACCAAATATAAGCGTGTTGATAGCCAGGATTCGGCGAAGATTTCTCCCCGGTTTTAGCGAAGCCAGAAACATGGCACCAGAAAAAGCGCCCAGGCCAATTACGCTATCTATTACGCCAAACGTTGAGGCTGTTCCTTTAAAGATATCTTTGGCATACACCGGAATCAGCGTACTAAACGGCAACACAAATAAACTGATTAGGGCCAGTGTAACGATTACGTAGGCGATAGATGGCGTAGATTTCAAGTAGCTGAAACCTTCTTTTAATTCGCCAATAACGTTTTTGGTGTGTGGTTTCGAGACGTATTTTGGCAATCTCATCATTAACAACGATCCAATTACGGCGATAAAGCTCATTGCGTTTAATCCAAAACACACATCGTCACCCAAAGTCTCCAGGGCGATTCCAGCCAACCCCGGCCCGATGAGCCTCGAAAGGTTAACCATCGATGAGTTTAAGGCCAGCGCATTCGGTAAATCCTCCTTGTTATCGATCATTTCGAATACCAGCGATTGCCTTGCAGGAACATCAAATGCGTTAATTAAGCCCAATAAAGCACTTAGCGAAATAATTTGCCACATTTCATAATGCTTCGTAAAAATTAAAAGCGTCATTAAAACAGCCTGAACCATCGAAGCGATTTGCGTAAGCAATAACAGCTTGTATCGATCGTATCGATCGGAAGCAACGCCGCCTATAAACGAGAAAATAAAAGAGGGAAAAAGGCTCGCAAAAAGCGTTAAGCCCAACATAAAGTTAGAGTGGGTTCGTTCATAAACAACCCAGCTTACGGCGGTTTTTTGCATCCATGTTCCAATTAATGAAACAGATTGTCCGCCAAAATAAAGTCGGTAATTACGGCTTTTAAATGCATTAAATGTACTAATATTCATAATGTAAGGCCAAATGATTAATAATTAACCAGTTTTGTTAAAGGACCTATAGCTTCTTTTAAAATTAATTGTTCTTGTGGTGTACAAGCTTCGGCAAGGGCTTTGCTCAGCCACTCATCGCGTTCATGCCTCACTTGTTCCAGCATTTGTTTTCCACTTTCAGAAAGAGAAATATGAATCTTTCTTCGGTCGCTTTCCGATGCCGTTTTTGAAATGAGCTTAAGCTCGTCTAAGTGATTTAGTAATGCGCCCATCGATTGCGGGGTGATTTTTTCGATTCCTGCCAGTTCTGCAGATAGCATGTAATCGTGCTGCTCTAGCAAAACCAGAACAGAGCGCTCTGTTTGAGACAGAACCGTGTTTGATGGGGATAATTTCCGCAGTTTTCGGTTAAGTCGAGCTAAAACCGTGCGAAGCTGTGAAGCAATTAAGGTACTATTTTCTGATTCCATAATTGTAAGTAAAACTTATAAGTTTACCTTACAAATATAGTGCAAATAGCCGATCCTATTTCTAGAATTTATTTTATTGACATTAAAAAGATTTTAGGAAAATTACTTCTTCCAACCTTTTTGCATTTTTTTATACGCCTTTTTACTGATCTTCGATTTTTTCTTTGATCGCGATTTGCCTTTCTTTTTACGGGCGTTAATATTGTTAACCAACGAGTTCTTTACGCCAAGCTTGTTCTTTTTGAGCCCCTTTTTCTTCTTTTTGTCCTTTTTCTTTCCGCCCTTTTTCTTACTCGATTTCTTTTTTTCCTTTGCCATCTGCTTAATTCAAATTAATAGATCAATAACACCCGGTTGATGACAATAGTTCGGCGAAATTAAAATGAGTTGTGAATTAAGCTTTAAAAGCAGAAAATGAGAAATGATGTTGTGGTTGAGTAATATCGAATTCGGGCCGGTATTTGAACAAGGAATGAGTTCGATGTTGATGCTCAATTAAGCGGAAGAAGGTTGGCCACTTTTGGAAGCGATTTGCACACGCAGTGCATTTACTCGGTTGCGTGTTTAAAATTGATCTGCAAAAACATGTTTTGAGACTGTCTCAAAAAGCAAACGACACCCTAAGCTCAGATCCGATAGCTATCGGATTTAGTTTGGAAGGGAAATCTATGCCAAAGGCATCCCTTGGGAGGAAAAGTCGACTTTTGAAACAGCCTCAATTTTTTTAAACCTTTTTTGGAGGAAGATCGAAAGCAATGGCCTCGTGCTCAAAATGGCCTTTATGTGCACCATCGCAAAACGGTTTATTGTTTGATAGGCCACATCTGCAAATCGAAAGCACCGTTCTTCCTTGCAAGCCATATTCATTCCCGTTCTTATCTACGATTTCGAAATCGCCCTCTATTTTAACCGAGCCGTTATTGTTGATTGTAAGTTTTGTTTTAGACATCTGATTTTGTTAGTAAGCCGCAAAATTAACGGATAGATGTGGCAAACACACGATCGATTTTTAATTTAGAGACATTCTCAAATGAAGATACTACAAGTTCAAAAAACAAGTCTGTTGAAAGGCAAGTTTCACCAGGTTAGCCTTTGTAGTGTTTTTATTTCGTTGCTCGTTTAAGATAGAAACCTTACCTTTAATACCATGCGCTATCTTTACTTATTCATTGCTGCAACATTGTTCGTCAGTTGTAAAAAGGACCCTTTAAATGCCACATCGGGCCAGGTTGTTACGCTTTTCGTCGATCATTACGCCACTGCTGGCGACCAAAAGCTATATGTTCTGCCATCGAAAACACCGGCAACAACCTACCTGGAAGGTTTTGACGAACGCGAATTGGGCTATACCTATGAGGTTAAAGCTCAAATGTACATTCCGAAAGACCCACCGCAAGACGGCCCCGATCGTTGGTACAAATTTGTTCGGGTAGTTAGTAAAGAACGCTACTTTGGAACCGAACCTTTCGAAATCTCCTTAAAAAACAATTCGATTTTTGGCAGCACGCTAGCCGTTTGGATAGACAAAAACATCATTTATTATAGTAACTATGTTTTAATACCAGAAAATGAAGCCGTGAAAAAGCAATTAGATGAGCTGGTTGCGTTGCGGCAAAAGTTTCACACAGACCAAGACTGGGCTAACAACGTAGTTTTAAAAGCAACAGTAACACACGATCCGAACAATAGGGCCAAGGGTTATCTTGTTAGTAATGTGATCGTCCAGTAATCCAAATAAATAATAGTAGAAAGGCATTAATTCAGTTTAATGTCTTTTTTTTTGCCATCAATATTTCCTACAACCATCATCGGCGCACATTTTACGCATCTTTTGCACCTTCAAAAACCAGTTAGAGTTGTTTGAAGGTATTTCCTCACGATCGACCTGGTTTGCACTTATTTTGGCTGAAGTGCTTGTAAAATCCAAAATTTATTGATATTATTAGAAGACCAAACATAGAAGATCCATTTACAAGTAGCTGGATTGGATACTTTGTCCTTCTTTATGATGATTAGTTATAAGACCACCTGCTTTGTATTGAGTAACGTGGAAGGCAAACCTGGATTGGAATTTACAATCATCCCTCAAAACGTACAGCTGTATAAGCGGTACCAAATTAACTATTGATTACTTTATTGAAGATGAAAAACTTATTTGATTTTAAATACATCAAGGGAGATGTATTTGGTGGCATTACAGCGGGCATTGTTGCGCTTCCGCTGGCATTGGCTTTTGGTGTCAGCTCTGGATTGGGGCCAACAGCTGGCCTTTATGGTGCAATTTTTATCGCTTTTTTTGCGGCACTTTTCGGTGGCACCAGCACTCAAATATCCGGCCCTACAGCTCCGATGACTGCTGTAAGTATGATTGTAGTAGCTGGAATTGTTGGGCTAAATGAAGGAGATGTGAATAGAGCCTTACCCGCTATTTTAACCGTTTTTCTGCTCGCCGGATTAGCGCAAATTCTGTTGGGGATTACCGGCATGGGGAAATACATAAAGTATATTCCTTATCCTGTGGTTTCGGGTTTTATGACTGCTATTGGGTTAATCATCATCATCACACAGCTTTTACCTATGGTTGGCTACTATTCTAAAAATGATATGGAATTGGTAAATTCCTTTAAGCCGCAGGCCGAAGAAGTGATATTGAAAAACATACTGGCTGATGAGGCGAGTAAGAACTTTCTGGTTTTGGATGATTTTCAGAGTACCGTTCAAAAAGCCGCCCTTATTAGCCAGGAAGACGTTTTGAAAGAATCAAGAACGTTAGCTGCGAAAGAAACTTCGGGAGTTTTGGGTGCCTTAAAAGTACTGCCACGGGCCATTTCGAAAATTAACCTACTCGAATTTTTGCTGGCAATTGGCACCGTTGTAATTATTTATGGCTTCAAAAAAATCACTACCGTAATTCCGAGCACTTTGGTGGCATTAGTTGTAATGTCGGGTATAGCTGTGGGGCTAGGTTTAGATTACATACCAATTGATAAAATTCCGAGCGGCATTCCAATTCCCAACCTGGACATATTTACTAAGTTCGATTTTGGAAGCATATCTCCATATATTTTCTCTGCAATTACTTTGGCCTTACTGGGGTCAATTGATTCGTTGTTAACCAGCGTGGTGGCCGATAACTTAACGCGAACAAAGCATATCCCAAACCGCGAGCTGGTAGGGCAGGGGATTGGAAACAGCATCGCCGCAATTTTTGGTGGCATCCCCGGTGCTGGCGCTACCATCCGTACAGTGGTTAACATTAATGCAGGGGGTAAAACACGCCTCTCGGGCATGACGGCCGGCGTGCTGTTGCTGATCGTTTTGCTGGCGCTCGGCCCTGTTGCGTCTAAAATTCCGGCTGCGGTTTTAGCAGGCATCCTGTTAACCGTTGGTATTGGCGTTATGGATTATAAAGGGCTAAAAGCCATTCCAAACCTGCCCAAAGACATTCAGTTTGGTCCGGTTAAGCTGAGCTCAGAAATGATTATCATGTTTGTGGTAATGGTACTTTCTACCTTTTGGAACCTTGTTAATGCCGTGGGCATTGGTTTAATTATCGCTTCGTTAATGTTTATGAAAAAAATGGGCGATTTTACCGCGAAGCGTTCCGAACTGAAGAATTTTCATGAACTGCCGCCCGAGGAAATGTGGGCGGATGAAATTGAACTGGCCGACAACTTAAAACAGGAAGTTTACATTAAGCATTTAGATGGGCCGTTGTTTTTTGGAGTGACGAGCGAAATAAAGGAGCTGGCCAATCAAATCCCGAGATCGGCCCAGGTGCTTGTGCTCCGGTTGGATGCCGTTCCGTACCTCGATCAGAGTGGTGTTTATACGCTTGAAGACATATTTATGGATATGTCGGAACGAGGGATAAAGGTTTTGTTTGTTAATATTCAAAACCAGCCGCGTTACATGATGGAGAGAATTAAAATTATTCCAAATTTGATCCCCGCCGAGGCGCTATTCCCAGACTTTAGAAGCTGCTTGGTATGGATTGAGCAGAATCTGAAAAAGATATAAATAAGGCAAAGTAAAAACCGCAGCGCCCAAATGCTTAACAGTAAATAAAAGATACAAAAAAGGGAAAGGTTCAATTCAATGAACTTTTCCCTTTAAGTAGCCCGTAGGGGAATCGAACCCCTGTTTCTAGAATGAAAATCTAACGTCCTAACCCCTAGACGAACGGGCCATTTTTTAGTCTTAAGTCTTGAGTTCTCAATCTTTAGTCTTGACGACTGCTGACTTAGGACTATTGACTTTAGACTGAACTGGTAGCGGGGACACGACTCGAACGTGCGACCTTCGGGTTATGAGCCCGACGAGCTACCAACTGCTCCACCCCGCATTATATGTACACTTCAATACTCCGTTTGAAGGAGTGCAAAAGTATGATTTGTTTTGAAATTACCAAAACTTCTTTTAACAATATTTTCAAAAAAATCATCATGCCGATTTTTTCTTCCCAACGCCTAAGCTTAGCAGCCGATTAGCGTACAGATTGGATAGCTGATAATTAACCTGTTGCAGTTTTGCCGAGCACGTAAGTTTATTTTTTCTATAAAATATTTGGAATATCAGCGTATACTTAGTTTCTTTGTTTATAATTGGTCTAAATAAAAACAATAGGTTGGCTTATCGCTTACACCAATTCAATCACTCAGTATAATTTTTGGTTAGTTATGTTGATTACAAGTCCTGTTTACCCACACCAAAATTCAGGTGTGGGTAAATCAGGCGCTATTGCGCTATTTAGGTAAAGCGGGATCTTTGACTTCTAAATGGAAAGGGAGGTTTTAGGTTTGGAGTAGTGTAGAAATTAACCAAATTACACTATAACGAAATATTGTATCCTGCTCTTATTCCCAAAAACCGAATTACTGAAACATCACGGCTACCCTCTGAACTTTGATACCTTAGGCCAAGTTCGATTCCTTTGATTAAATAACTTGCGCCAAATGCCCAGCCAAAAGCTGTTTGGTTTGCGTGCGCATTTACGTTTGACGACGATGCGTCGATGTGATTAAAGGATACGCCCGCCTGTGCGTCAAAAACAAATTGATCGAGCCTGGCCCGGTATCCGGCATAGATGGGAAGTGCGCTGTAATGGCCTGATGCGCCCGACGGCAGATTTTTAACCTTAAAGCGGTTATATCCTGCTTCCAAAGTGAGGTATTGTGGAAGTTTGCTAAAGCCGAAAGCACCCTGTACTGCTATGCCATTGCCCACATGCACAACATCGGCCAAATTGCCGGTAGGAATTGCTGCCTGAGCAGAAACCTTAAGGTAATTTGTGTTTTTCTGTGCCAGGGCAATAATCGGAAAGGCAGCTAGAATGGCGAGTAAAAACTTCTTTTTGATCATGTTGGTAGGGATAAAGCTGTTTTATCGTGTTTTTATTATTGAAAGCTTATTTGCGATAAAGCGGGCATCTTTTTAACAAATATTCTAAGGGGCTGTTGTACGATGCATCCACACTGCTTAAAAACGCTTTGTGGTTTTGATTGTAAATACTCGCGTTATTATCCATATAAATGTGAAGGCTAACAGCAACATCGTAACGTTGCGCAGCATTGCTATAGCTCGACTCTGAAGTGGAGGCCCCTTTTATCGGCTTATCACCATCTCTTTTAACCTTGGTGTTTGAGCTTGCCGTTGTGGTGCTGGTTTGGTAGCCCTTGCTTTGGCTAACCGAGCCATCAATAACATATTCTACACCAAGGATGTCGCAAATCTCTTTCATCGTGTAATTCATCATCTTATCTTTCGTTACGCCTGCCTTTCCTAACAGGGCGTTGGTTGTTCTCGGATCAAGAATGGTGTAACCCGCAGTATGTTGTGCTAAAAAGCTATAAGTATCTTCCTGTGCCTTGTAGCCGAGTGCCTCCGCCCCAGGTTGGTTATCCATCAAAAAGGTAAAGGGCAACACCGCAATTTTATTGTGGTGATCTGCAGGAGAGGCTGCCATGGTAAGCGACTCTTTTTGGCGTTCTCGTGCCGGTAGCCCGGCTTGGCTTAGTATTTCCGATCTTCCACTGGAATAGGTAATTTTTTGAAGATCTGATTTTTTGAGTACATATTCTGCAGTTTCTCCGGAATAAACAAAGCTAACATCATTATCGGTAACCTTAATTACCTTTCCTTTAAGTTCTTCGCCGTTTGCTTTCGTAATAATGTCTACGTTTGGCCTTGCGCCTGTTTGGGCAAAAACGCCGGCCGACAGCAGCAGTGCTGCGAGCAGTAAGAATTGTTTTTTCATAGTATGATAGGGTAGGACTTATTTAACTCAAATATAGTTATTTATCGTTGTAAAGAATGTCGCACGGCGAAAATTAATGTTCGCTTAACACGGCGGCATAGTCTTTTTTTAACCGCATCATCGTTTATGTAAGCCGATCTAAATAAAAAGCTGGTTTACAGAAAATAAATCCTAACACCGTGCTCAGCACCAGATAAATGCTTTAACTTGTGCATACCAATTGATGCGTTTATGAAATCCTCCCTATTTCTATTTGCCAAATTAATGGCTTTTTGTTTAATTGTTTTTTCGGTAAATGCACAAGAGCCTAACAACACTGCTGGCGAAAGGAAAATAGATAGCAATAAAAAGAGTTTTGTTGAGCAAATGAAGGTGTTTGCAAAGCAATCTGCAAAGAAGAGCGCCGATGAATTTGAAGCTGACAAAGCGGTACTGGCTCAGGGCAAGCTGCTCGAAGAAATCAAGAAAAATGTTCAAGAGTCGAAGATCTTTCTTCAGGGATTTAGGGATTCAGTTACCGAAACTGCAACGCTTAACCGAATCGAAAGTCACTTTGTTTTGGCTGGTGATGGCGTGTTTACCAACAAAGGTTCCGTTCAAACCTATCGAAACCTGACGGCTACGGCCAAAATTTTGGATGGATTGCTCTCCATCGCTACAGATCATAAAAAGGCATTGGATCTTCGCCAACAACGCCTTAACGGCTATCGCACCCGAATTGATTCATTGCTCAGCGCCCCGGCGCTATTTAAATTCCCGGTCGATTCTGTGCTGCTGACGCGGTACCTGCAACAAATAAGTGTGGTGGCCGTTGAAGTACACCCGGTAGACAGTGCGCTCAGGCGCTCGGCACTTGAAACGCAAACTTTATTAAATGAGGCCAATCTGCTCGTATTTAGGTTGCAAACCAGTTTGGATGAGATTGCCAACTATCAACGGCAAGTGGCTACCAATACCTTTAAAAATGAAATTCATAACATTTGGGAGCCAATTGCCTCCTATAGGCCGTTTACTGAAATCGTAGCACAGGCCAAGGCAAAAGGTTGGCTAACCTTAACCTTTTACCTCGAAAATAATATCGGCAAGTTGCTTGTTATGCTTTTATTGATATCGGGAGCGTGCCTCTATCTGTATTCTTTAAAATCGATTTACAGGGGTAACGATCTCTTGGCCAATAATTTTGAAGGACAGCTCGTGTTGCGCTATCCGCCCTTGTCGGCAATCTTGATCGTGATCAATATCTTCCAGTTTATTTTCCTCTCGCCACCATTTTTATTGGGCGTAATTTTTTGGACAATCTCCTGTGTTTGCCTTAGCATCATGTTCCATCGGTTTATTACCAAATATTGGATGCGGGTATGGCTATCAATGGTGTTCCTCTTTTTGCTTACCGCGGTAGATAACGTGATCCTTCAGGCATCAAGGCCAGAAAGATGGGCCATGTTGATCTTGGCCTTGGTAGGCGTACTAGTCGGAACTTTGATTGTTTTTAAAGGCAAGCGGGAGGAACTTCGCGAAAAGCTGATTATCATATCAATCGCCTTCATGGTGATACTTGAGTTTGGCTCCGGATTGGCAAATGTGTTTGGCAGGTATAATTTGGCAAAAGCTTTGCTTATTAGTGGCTATTTGAATGTGGTGATCGCCATTTTATTTTTATGGACTATCCGGCTGATTAATGAGGGACTGTTTTTAGCATTCAATGTGTATACACAGCAAGATATAAAGTTGTTCTTTCTCAATTTTGACAAAGTCGGTAAAAGGGTGCCGCCACTATTTTATGCTTTGGTGGTGCTCGGGTGGTTGATCCTTTTCGGGCGAAATTTTTCGGGATTTGACTATATTGTAGGCCCTTTGCGTGATTTTCTGGCGAGGGAGCGCACATTGGGCGATTACGGCTTTAGCATCAACAGTTTATTGTTGTTCTTTATCATTATGGCGGTTGCTCTGGTGATCTCGAAGATTGTGTCCTTTTTTGCATCGGATAGGCACTTAATGCATGATAAGGATGAGTATAACAACCTCCACGGCGTGGGTAGCTGGCTGCTTTTAATTCGCATTATCATTCTCGGTATCGGGCTATTTCTTGCCGTTGCTGCTGCCGGAATCCCCATTGATAGGATTGCGATTGTTTTGGGGGCGCTGGGCATCGGTATCGGTTTTGGCCTCCAAACAATGGTAAACCACTTGGTTAGCGGATTGATTATTGCGTTCGAGAAACCCGTTAACGTAGGCGATATTGTGGATATTGATGGACAAGCCGGAACGATGAAATCGGTTGGTTTTAGAAGTAGCGTGATTACCACTTTTGACGGTGCGGATGTAGTGATGCCAAATGGCGACCTTTTAAATTCTCATTTAATTAATTGGACACTCGCCGGAAACCACCGAAGAATTTCTATCGCCTTAGGCGTTGATTGCAACGCTGATTTGGAGGCGACCAGAGAAATATTACTGCAAATGCTGAATGGCGAACCGAAGATTTTAAAGAAACCGGCACCGCTTTTACAGTATGAGCAATTTACCAGTAATTCAATCGAGGTGAAACTGTTTTTTTGGGTAAAAGATTACCGAGAAGCTGCAGCAACTAAGACGGATATGATTATCGCCATATCTGCAGCCTTGAAAAAAAACAACATTAACATGCCTGTGCAAAGACAAGAAATTTATGTGAACGAAGGCCATAACGTGCAACAAATACAGAAAAAAGATAATTGATTTATTTCCGTTTGTTAGAGTCGATACGTTTATGAAGTTTTCGAATTTGACGAACGGGTTCTAAAAAAGAAAAACCGACTCAAAGTCGGTTTAAATCTGTTTGGCTTTCTGTAAGCCGCTCTGTAGCCCGTAGGGGAATCGAACCCCTGTTTCCAGAATGAAAATCTGGCGTCCTCACCCCTAGACGAACGGGCCATTTTTTTTCAGTCCTTAGTCTCGAGTTCTCAGTCTTGAGTCGTAACGACTATTGACTTAGGACTAACTGACTTCAGACTCTTTTTAGTAGCGGGGACACGACTCGAACGTGCGACCTTCGGGTTATGAGCCCGACGAGCTACCAACTGCTCCACCCCGCATTATATACAACTCGTTTTTCATTTGAATTAAATCCTTAACTCTCTTTCCGAATTGGAATGCAAAGATATAATTCGTTTCTTTGTGCTGCAAATTTATTTTAAAAAATATTTCAATGGCGCATAAAGCAGGTTTTGTTAGTATTATTGGTAAACCCAACGTTGGAAAATCAACACTCATGAATGTACTTGTAGGTGAGCGGCTTAGCATTATTACGCCGAAGGCCCAAACCACAAGACACCGCATTTTGGGTATCGTAAATGAAGAAGATTATCAGATCGTTTTCTCAGACACTCCCGGAATTATTAAGCCAAAATACTCTTTACAAGAGAGTATGATGAGCTTTGTAAACGGTTCGTTAACGGATGCTGATGTACTTTTATTTGTAACTGACATAAATGAGGAATATGATGAGGATGACGTTTTGGAGAAAATTCTCGATCGCGACATTCCAACAATTGTTCTGATCAACAAAATAGATAAGGCATTGCAGGAAAAGGTGGACGAGAAAATTGCTTATTGGCAAGAAAAGTTAAATCCGGTTTCCATTTATGCAATTTCTGCACTTCACAACCACAATGTTGAGGGGATTTTGGATCAGGTGTTATCGATTTTGCCAGAGCATCCGGCGTATTACGATAAAGAAGAGCTGACCGATCGCTCCGAAAGGTTTTTCATTTCGGAAATAATCCGCGAAAAGATTTTTCTGAACTACCAGAAAGAAATCCCTTACAGCACCGAGGTAATTGTAAAAAGCTTTAAGGAAGAGCCGCTTAAAAACGGCAAGGGACAAATGATCCGAATCAGCGCCGAAATTGTGGTTGAACGCGACTCGCAAAAAAACATTTTGATTGGCACGGGTGGCAGCATGCTTAAAAAAGTTGGTACTGAGGCCCGTATCGAAGCCGAAAAGTTTTTGGATAGCAAAGTTTTTTTAGAGCTCTTTGTTAAGGTTATTCCCGATTGGAGAAGCAAAAAGAACTATTTAAAAAGTTTTGGCTACGATAACTAATCCCTAACAATATGAAAAAAGTCTTTACCGTTGTTCTACTGTTTATGGCTGCCATCAGTTCTGCGCAAGAATCTAATAATGGCAAAAAACTATGGGCGAAGTCAATTTTGAACGAGAAGGCACCGGAGTTGATTGTTGAGCAGTGGGTTTCGAAACAGCCCGATACCGAAGGCAAGTTTGTACTGATCGATTTTTGGGCAACCTGGTGTGGCCCCTGCAGGGCTTATATCCCTACGTTGAATAACCTGCAAGAGAAATATGCCGACAAAATCGCAATCATTGGCATATCTGATGAAACTGCAGCCAAGGTGCAAGCCTTTGATAACCCTAAAATAAAATATTTCGAAGCGATTGACACCAAAGGCGTTACCAAGAATATGCTGCAGGTTAAAGGCATTCCACATGCCATATTAATCGATCCCAATGGAATAGTTAGATGGGAGGGTTTCCCTTTGCTGGAAGGTAACGAACTGACCGATAAAGTGATAAAAGACCTTTTAGAAAAGTATAAAAAATAATATAAATTAAGGTTACAAAAAATAACCGTACCTTTGCAGCCCGAAATAATTCGGTTAGTAGTTGATAGTCAATGGCTCATTGCCAAATAGTTTATGCTTGTTGCTAAACATCCCGACCATTAACTATAAGCATTAATTATCAATACTACACAACATGAGTAATATTATAGCCATCGTAGGCAGACCAAACGTAGGTAAGAGCACCCTTTTTAACAGGTTAACAGAAAGCCGTAAAGCTATTGTTGATGATATGAGCGGTGTAACCCGAGATAGGCATTATGGGGTTGGCGAATGGACCGATAAGCAATTTACGGTGATTGATACGGGTGGATATGTGGCAAACTCGGAGGATGTTTACGAGGCAGCTATTCGTGAGCAAGTAATGATCGCCATTGAAGAAGCCAGTGTGCTTGTTTTTATGGTCGATGTAACTACCGGCATTACCGATTTAGATGATGATATTGCGCAGGTATTACGCCGCAGCAACAAGCCCGTTTTTGTTTGTGCAAATAAAGTAGATAATACCGCCCTTTACAACGAAATTCATACCTTTTATAGCTTCGGCCTTGGCGAAGTATTTCCACTTTCGTCGATGACGGGTTCTGGAACGGGCGAGTTGTTGGATGAAGTGGTCAAAAATTTTGAGGATGAGCCAGAAGAGGAAAATCAGTTGCCAAAAATTACCATTGCCGGAAGGCCCAATGTAGGTAAATCGTCGCTGGTAAACGCACTCATTGGTAAGGAACGGAACATTGTAACCGCAAATGCTGGCACAACCCGCGATTCGATCAAAATTCACTACAACCAGTTCGGGCATGAGTTTATGCTGATTGATACTGCGGGGCTTAGAAAAAAGACGAAAGTAAAGGAAAATTTAGAGTTTTACTCAGTAATGCGTACCATTAAGGCGCTTGAAGAAGCTGATGTGGTAGTGCTTATGATCGATGCCCAGGATGGGATCGAAAGTCAGGACATCAACATCTTCCATTTGGCCGAAAAGAACAAAAAAGGTATCGTAATATTGGTGAACAAATGGGATATGATCGAAAAGAATACCCACACCATGAAAGCAGTTGAAGAGCAGATTAAAGAGCGTATTAAGCCTTTTACCGATGTGCCGATCATCTTTACTTCTGTTTTAAATAAACAACGGATCTTTAAAGCAATAGAGGCCGCTTTAGAGGTTTACCACAATCGCAGTAAAAAAATCCCAACGTCTAAATTAAACGATGTAATGTTGCCGCTGATTGAGAAATTTCCACCGCCGGCATTGAAAGGTAAGCACATTAAGATCAAATACATTACCCAAATTAATGGCACCTCGCCAATGTTTGCATTCTTCTGTAATTTGCCGCAATACATTAAAGACCCATATAAGCGTTTTATCGAAAATAAACTGCGAGAAAGCTTTGACTTTGCTGGTGCACCAATCCAGATTTTCTTCAGACAAAAGTAAGCCGAAGTTAGCGGTAATTGATTGGTTAAGAGATGTCAAGCTTTAAAAGCTTGACATCTCTTTTTGGTTTTACAGCATTCTATTTTCATCGCTTTTTAGAGGAACAGACGAGTTGGGATGACAGGTTTTTCACCGAGTAATCATTGCCCCAAAAGGGCTATGCTGTAGCGAGGCCGGCCTGTGCCTTTCGGCTTGAGCTTGTATTGAGCGTAGTCGAAATGCTCAAGATAAACTCAGCCAAAGCAATCTGTTTACGATAGAGATTGCTTCAATCGATGAAAAATCGATTTCGCAAAGACGGAACTGGAACGTCAGTGGTAGCGCTGCCCGATCCAACGGGTAGGCAACGACGGTGCAACTTCTCCTCAGTCCGAAAGCTGGCACTAAACTTTATAAAATCTCTGTTCACCTTCCTCTCGCAGCACAAAAATACCCTTACCTTTGCTTCATGCAATTAAAAGTACAAAATAGCAGGGCAGCTGACATTGATACTATTTTCGAGTTTTACGACATGGCTATTGCGCATCAAAAAAAGGTGTTTAACAAACATTGGCAGGGCTTTAGTCGGGCGCTTGTAGAAACTGAGATTGCCGAGAACAGGCAATATAAAATTTTGGTCGATGGAGTGGCGGCTTGTGTATTTGCAGTTACATTTAACGATGAGTTGATTTGGGGAGCGCGTGATCATGATTTGATTTATATCCACCGAATTGTAACTCATCCCGAGTTTAGGGGATATTCTTTTGTAAAGGAAATTATCAAATGGGCCAGAGACTTCGCCCGAAAAAACGATATCAAATTTATCAGAATGGACACCTGGGCGGATAATGAAAAGCTCTTAGCATATTACACCAGCTGCGGCTTTGATTATGTTGGGGTAGTTACAATGGAAAAAACGGAAGGGCTGCCGAAACACTATGAAGGAATTAGCTTAAGTCTGTTTGAAATTGCGCTTTAACAGCCCGAATTATTTCGGCGTTTTGATAAAAGCGAGTTTGGTTACTTTTTCTCCCTCAACAGCTTTTGGGTATAAGCTAACGATTCCCTATTTCCCCAGGCATCGTGTCCTGTAACAACAAACTTCGTGTCGGGGTATTTTTGCTTTAACTTTTCAATGCTTTTTGGCCATGCAGCTAAGTCCGACTCTGCAATATAACCCAAATCCGTTGCCCTGGTGCTTTTTATCAGGCAACCCCCAAATAAGACCTTATCTTTTGGAAACCAAATGGTCAGATTATCTTTTGTATGCCCCTTACCCGCGTAGTAAGTGTTTATTTTATACTGGCCTACAGTAAAAGTAGTATCGTTGGCAAAAGTATGAGCTGCACGAGGCGCTTTGCTGGCTTTCAGAATTTCGTCGGTCAATTTGCTCGTGTATGTGCTTATGCCCTTACTTTTAAAAAATGCCAGGCCACCAGCCCGGTCGCCGTGCGAATGTGTGGCAATGGCCAATACTACTTTTTGATGGTGTCTGGCTTGAATGGAATCTAAAAACGGCTCGAACTGCGTGGCATCCCACGGCGCATCAATCACCACAACGCCTTTATTGGTAACCAGATACACCGCATTGGCATCGGTTACAGCGCCTTTATAGGTATTGTATGTGGTGTAGGTGTACAAATCGCCTGTTAAATGTTTGATTTTTATTTTAGGGTTTTGCGAGAAAGAAACAAGACTGGATAAACAAAGTAAAAAAGAAAAAAGGTAGTGCATGGCATTAAGTTTAACGGTTGGGGCTAAAAAAATAAAAAATGATTGCTTTTAATGCAAACGAACACAAGGGATTTAAATTACTTCAATTCGATTTTCCAGGTCATCATTCCATCAACATCGCCAAGATAGATAAAGTTGTTTTTTTGTAATATGGCGTACGACGCAGTGTTTTCTTTCTCAGTTGAGGCGAAAACAGACTTAACCTCCGGCTGCTCCCTTGCCCAGTCGAGCAATCGGCCTACGGCTTCCGTCATAAATCCCCTTCCACGAAATTCTTCATAAGTGGTGTAACCAATTTCTATTTCGCCGTTTGAATCGGGTTCGCCAACAAAACAAATGTCGCCAACTATTTTCCGATCCGGCTTAGCTATAATCGCCCACAAGGTATGGTAAAAGTAATCGTGATCATTGCTTAACACCCCGGGCAAAATGCTCTTCTTTAGCGCATTTTGTAACGATGGCGAAATATGCTTCATGCTACGCAAAAGACCGAATTCTTCTTCCAGCGAATTGTCGTCATTAATGTACTTTGCCAGCTGGTTATGCGTAAGCGGTCTTAAAATGAGCTTTTCTGTTTCTATCATATCTCGAAAGACTTCGCAATGGCCTTTTTCGTGCTAATAAACTCTGATTACTTGTCCCGTGGCTATACCTAGAACGCTTTTCTTAAATGCGCTAACCACCCTGTCCATTGCAACGGGCGTTTCGCCTGGAAAAGAATCGAAATAAGCTGGCGAATCTTCAACAACGTTGGGGCTTACCACATTCAGGCGCACATTGTTTGTTAGCTCGGCCGCCGCCGCCATAACAAATGCATTAAGGCCGCCATTTGCAGCGCTCAGGGCCGACCCGGCAGCAAATGGGTAATCGGCCAATATGCCCGATGTTAACGTGAATGAGCCACCCTTGTTAATGTAGTGCTGGCCGATAAGTACCAGGTTTACCTGACCTAACAACTTATCTAACAAACCGGTTTTAAACGCCTCGCCGGTCATTTCGTTTAAGGGCAAAAATGGGCCCTTCCCGCTGGTGCTAATCAGGGCATCGAATGCGCCAACTTGTTCAAACATTGCCTTTATCGATGTTTCGTTGGTAATGTCGATTTGTATGTCGCCCTGTGTATTGCCTACCCGAACAACTTCATGTTCTTTGGCAAAGGCTTCAGTCACCCTTTTTCCCAGTGTTCCGGTTGCGCCAACAATAATTATTTTCATATTTATTTCTATTGATTAGCTGTGATGAAAAACAATTTTGGATTGATATTTTGTGGCTTCGATGTTGATACAAGATGCTAGACGAAGGCATTCTGCGTTTTACCAGCGCAGCCAAAAGCTAAACCTCCATGCGCCCGCCAAAAAAAAGATAAACCCGGCGCTATTGCAGGTTAAGAAGCGCTTGCTTTACTGCGTTATCTGTTTGATTTACTGCTTTATAATAGCCAACATCGCCCATATAATATCTACAAAGTAGCGCTTTTAAATCGTTTAAAATTACACTCCTGGCACTGTACAATTGGTAGCGGTCTATCGGCATGTTTTTGCGTTGAATAAAACCGATAAAATCTTTAAAATCATTATCGCCTAAAACAAAAGTATTCACATTTTGCTCAACAAAGCTTGCGCTGTATTTGCTAGTTAGTACATTAAAAACATAATCGGAGAGTACTTTTTTGCTCACCAGGTTTGCATAGAATTTATTGTAGCCCATGGTATCGAGCTTTACAAAAATATCGGGCTGAATACCACCACTTGGTTTTATTTTGTTGTTACGTTGAATGTTAACGCCCTCTGTTTTCTCTACCGAATCTTGAAATGAGTTATGATCGCCGGTAAGCTCTCCGTTTATCATCCTTTCATCAAGCTCATGCTTGTAAACATCGTAGCCTTTTTTGTAAGATTTTTGGATGCTTTTGCCCGATGGCGTGTAATATCGTGCAATGGTTAAGTTAAGTGCCGAACCATCGCCAAAGGCAAATTGCTCTTGCACCAAGCCCTTTCCAAACGATCGGCGGCCAACAATAATGCCCCTGCCCAAATCCTGTATTGCGCCCGCAACAATTTCACTTGCCGAGGCGGTGTTTTCATTAATGAGTATGGCCAATTTGCCGGTTTGAAAAGTTCCGGTACCAGTAGAAAAGTAGTCGGTGCGTGGCTCGTGCTTGCCCTGGGTATAAACAATCAATTTGTTCTCGGGCAAAAACTGGTCGGCTAAACCTGTAGCTGCAGAAAAATACCCACCGCCATTATCGCGTAAATCGAGAATGAGCTTTTTCATTCCCCTTGCTTTTAAACTATTGGCGGCACTCGAAAAGTCGTTATCTGTATTCGCACCAAATTTACTGATGCGGATGTAGCCTGTTTCATTATTGATCATATAGGCCGCATCAATACTGCTGATGTTTACCTTGCCCCGTGTTACCATTAAGCGGCTGGGCGCCTGGGCGCCGTTATGAATGAGGCTTACACTTACGCCGCTACCGGCCTTGCCTCTAAAACGGCCCGTTAACTGCTCTTTTGGTAGGTTTCTGCCACTTACTACAAATGTATCTATGCTAATAATCTTATCGCCAAGTTTTATTCCTGCTTGCGATGCCGGCCCGTCTTTAACAACGCCGGTAACCATCATTGTATCATTAAGCATGTAATATTCTATACCAACGCCCTCAAAATTCCCTTCCAGGTTATCGGTCATGTCTTGTGCATCGGTAGGGGGCAGGTAAACACTATGCGGGTCAAGCTGATGCAAAACGCTGTCAATTGGCAGGTTTTGTAAAGAGTCGGTGTTAATGTCATCTACATAGTTTTTGTTGATGATATGGAGAATCTCCTCGAGTTTGCCATCGCTGTTGCTGGCCAGCTGTGGACTTCGTTTAACGCCAAAACCCTGGTCTTTGATGAATTTAATACCTAATACCATGCCCACTATTAAAATTACAGAATAGCTTAAGGCAATGAGTATATTATTACGGGTATTTTTTTTCATCGGCGTTGATGCAAATTTATGAAAATAAGTGGGTTGCTTATATTTTAACTGCACATTTATGTCTTTTGTTTATAATTTTTAACATAAATTAACCGCCGAAATCGCGGCTCAGAATTTTGTGGTGCACAATTTTGAGTTTTTAAGATTGTTTTTAAAAGAATTTACCGAATTTTATCAAAATTAAATTTATGAACAGAGTAACCGAGCAAGAATCAAATTATAACGACATTGAGCAAATGTCGGTTTTAGAGGTTTTGCAGGGCATTAATAACGAAGACAAGACTGTAGCTTATGCCGTTGAGAAATCATTGCCTCAAATAGAGCGATTAACTTCGGCGGTGGCCGATAGAATGAAAAAAGGCGGGCGTCTTTTTTACATTGGCGCAGGCACAAGTGGCCGTTTAGGAGTAGTTGATGCCTCCGAATGTCCGCCAACCTATGGCGTTCCGTTTGACTGGGTAGTTGGAATTATTGCAGGTGGCGATACCGCCATTAGAAAAGCAGTAGAATTTGCCGAAGATGATGCTGAGCAAGCCTGGAAAGATCTTCAGGAGTTTGATATCAATGAAAAAGATTGCCTTGTTGGATTAGCTGCATCGGGCACCACACCTTACGTAATTGGTGGCTTAAACACTGCCCGTAAACATGGCATTTTAACGGGTTGTATCGTTTGCAATACCGGAGGACCAATTGCGGCCGAGTCTGATTTCCCTGTTGAAGTGGTTGTAGGACCTGAATTTATTACAGGATCTACAAGAATGAAATCGGGAACGGCACAGAAATTGGTTTTAAACATGCTGAGTACCACTGTAATGGTGCAGTTGGGTCGCGTGGTTGGCAATAAAATGGTCGATATGCAGTTAACAAATAATAAACTGGTTGATCGCGGCACACAAATGGTAGCTGATGAACTGAATATTGGGTACGATGAGGCAGCTGATCTGTTAAACCAATACGGAAGTGTGCGTAAAGCGGTGGAAGCCGGGCAACATTAAATTAATTTACGATTGTACAATTACGATTTTAGATTTCCGCAATTCATCAATCCAACATCATCCTTATGCACGAAATAGAGCCATATTACCAATGGAGAGATGATTACACCTCTTCTGAAGATGAACGTTCGCCATTTTATAATATCGAATATTCTGAACTTTATTTCGATAAGCAGATCTATAACTTCCTGCTGCATCCACAATGGGACGAATTTGGATCGAACACCTTGTATTTGAAAGTGCTTTTTGCAGATTACGATCGGGGATATGCGATTATTGAATTTATAGGAGAATGGAACGATGCCATAAATAACGATATTATGTTGCTGAAACGCGATATACTGGAGCTAATGATAGACGAAGGGATTACCAAGTTTATATTGATTGGCGAAAATGTACTTAATTTTCACGCTTCAGATGATAGTTACTACGAAGAATGGTTTCAGGAGATCGAAGAAGGCTGGATTGTAGGTATTAATTTTCAGGAGCACGTAATTTCAGAATTCAGGGATAACAACATCGATTATTTCATCAATTTTGGAGGCGCCTTTGATCATCTGCCCTGGAGAACCTTGAAACCCGTGCAGATCTTTAAAAAAGTTGAAGAACTATTGACAAAAAGATTAAACTAATTTTTTTATCTTTATAAGATTTAATACACAATAAAAAAATGGATCAACAAAATTATCAATATCAAAACAACAGTGTTTTCGTACAAGAAAATTCTGTTTCGAGAAAATTCTTTGCCAACGTTTTCTTATGGATGTTTGTGGCATTAAGTTTATCAACCGCTGCCGCTTATGTTTTTGGAACTAATGAGCAATTAATGCAATACCTTTTAACCATTAATCCATCTACAGGGAAAGTTGGTATGTCAATTTTCGGCTACATAGCTATGTTTGCTCCACTAGGTTTAGTCCTTTTAATGGGATTTGGCCTCAGCCGATTGTCATTGCCTGCTTTAATAGGTGTTTTTGTACTTTATTCTGTATTAACAGGAGTTAGTTTAAGTTTTATATTGCTTACCTATACCTCGGGTTCTATCGTAAGTTGTTTTGCCGGTGCCGCAGGAATATTTGGAATTATGGCCTTTATGGGATATACCACCAATATTGATTTAAGTAAGTTTGGCCCGATTTTAATGGTTGGCGTAATTGGCTTGGTTATCGCAAGTGTAATAAATTTCTTTATTCAAAGCGAACAGTTCAGCTTGTTTATGGCCTATATTGGTATTGCCATTTTTACAGCTTTAACAGCTTACGATGTGCAAAAGATTAAGCGAATTGGTCAGGGAATTGAAGCTAGTGGCGAGCAAGTGCTTCAGGTAGAATCTAAAAAAATGGCTATTGTTGCTGCTTTATCGTTATATCTTGATTTCTTAAATATCTTTTTATTCCTTTTACGCATCTTCGGAAGCAGAAAGTAATCAAAGTAACAAAACAGTATTTCAAAGGCCACGCAATTTGCGTGGCCTTTGTGTTTTTGGGGGATCGGCTAGTGGATCCGCTAATCAGATTTGTAATCCTGACTCGTCTAGCTCTGGATTTTAAATCCAGCGTTATTTGGGTCGAGATTGGAAATCTCGACCAGCACAGGTAAGCTCGACGGGTGTCATCCGATAGCTATCGGATCTGAGCCTTTCGACTTGAGCTTGTATTGAGCGTAGTCGAAATGCTCAAGATAAACTCAGTCGAAGACCCTTTCTGTAGGAAAAAACAAATAAACATCGCCCTTCGACTAAGCCTGTATTGAGTCTTTCGTCTACGCTCAAGATAAACTCCAGCTGAAATGCTCAGGGTGACAATGTTTTTTGTTTTTTCCTTAACTAAACGACGTTGGGCGGGCGCTCGAAATGACGGGTCGATGGGCCTAAGCTCCCTGGTAAACAAAACAATATTTCAAACGTTGCACAGTTTTGCACGGCCTTTGTAATTTTATTTGGCTAGCGACCGATAATTTTTGGAATTGATGTTGCTTTGTTGCATTTTTGTGTGCTTATTAAGAAAGACGGAGGGATTAGACCCAACGAAGTCTTAGCAACCTGTGCCACACAAGGTGCTAAATTCTATTCTGCAAATAGCGGGAACAGATAAGTTTAGGATTACGATTCTCGTACCAACTTTTTAAATAAGCATTTTTGAGGGGAGATTTGAGACAATAGATTTGAGATTGAGACGGTTATGCGTCTACTCCAATCTTGTAATGACTGTTTCCAATCTCACATGATTTGAGACAATAGATATGGAACTTGCTTCTCTTATCTCACATCTCATATCTCACATCTAAAAAATCAAATGAGTATAAGAGAAGAATTAGAAAAGCGTATTTTAGTAATTGATGGTGCAATGGGCACTATGATTCAACGCTATACTTTAACAGAAGAAGATTTTAGGGGCGAAAGGTTTAAAAATCATCCATGCGATGTGAAGGGCAATAATGATTTGCTCAACATTACACGTCCTGATATTATCAAGGCGATACATCTTGAATATTTAGCGGCAGGTGCTGATATTATCGAAACCAATACCTTCAGTACGCAAAGAATTTCGATGGCTGATTACCAAATGGAAGATCTTTCTTACGAACTCAGCTACGAAGGCGCTCGTGTTGCCAAAGAGGCGGCTACGGAATTTATGGCGGCCAATCCGGATAGAAAATGCTTTGTAGCAGGTGCGATAGGCCCAACCAACCGCACGCTGTCCATGTCGCCAAATGTAAACGATCCCGGTTTTAGGGCGGTTTATTTCGACGAGCTTGAGGCCGCTTATTACGAGCAGGTTCGCGGCCTGGTAGATGGGGGTTCCGATGTGCTGTTAATCGAAACAATTTTCGATACGCTGAATGCCAAAGTGGCCATTGTTGCCATAAAAAAATATGAAGAGGTAATCGGAAGAAAACTTGAGATCATGATTTCAGGAACCATTACCGATGCGTCTGGTAGAACCTTGTCTGGCCAAACTGCAGAGGCTTTTTTAAACTCTGTAATGCACGCTAAACCCTTAAGTATTGGTTTTAACTGTGCCTTGGGTGCAAAAGAAATGCGCCCACATATTGAAGAACTGGCTGCAAAAGCGGGCTGTTATGTATCGGCCTATCCAAATGCAGGCTTACCAAACGAGTTCGGTGCCTACGATGAACAACCGCATGAAACCGCTCATCTGGTTGATGATTTTATCGCTTCCGGATTTGTGAATATTGTCGGCGGCTGCTGCGGTACCACCCCAGAGCATATTGGTTGTATCGCCAATAACGCCAAAAAAGCGGCGCCAAGAAAGTTGCCAACTATAGAGCCATACATGAGGTTGAGCGGCCTTGAGCCCGTAACCATTAAGCCCGACAGCATTTTTGTGAACGTTGGAGAGCGAACGAACATCACCGGATCGCCCAAGTTTTCTAAGCTTATTTTAAGCGGCGATTATGAAGCGGCACTTGCCGTGGCCTTACAACAAGTAGAGGGAGGCGCACAGATTATCGATGTGAACATGGATGAGGGGATGCTCGATTCGGAAGCCGCTATGACTAAGTTTTTAAACTTAATTGCTTCCGAGCCGGATATTGCCAAGCTACCCATCATGGTCGACTCCTCTAAGTGGTCGGTGATTGAAAACGGCTTAAAATGTTTGCAGGGAAAAGGGATCGTAAACTCTATTTCGTTAAAAGAAGGCGAAGAAAAGTTCCGTGAGAGTGCCCGCAAAATTATGCAATACGGCGCAGCAGTTGTGGTAATGGCGTTTGATGAGCAAGGGCAGGCAGACAACTATCAACGAAGGATAGAAATCTGTAAACGCAGCTACGATATTTTAGTAAATGAAATTGGTTTCCCGCCAGAAGACATTATATTCGATCCGAACATCTTAACCGTTGCCACCGGACTGGAGGAGCATAATAACTATGCTGTCGACTTTATTAACGCCACCCGTTGGATTAAAGAAAACCTGCCTCACGCGAAAGTGAGTGGTGGCGTTTCCAACATATCATTCTCTTTTAGGGGAAATAATGTGGTTCGCGAAGCGATGCACTCCGCATTTCTTTACCATGCTATCCGGGCAGGTTTAGATATGGGCATTGTAAATGCCGGAATGTTAGAGGTTTATCAGGAAATTCCGCCCGAGCTTTTGGAGCGGGTTGAAGATGTACTGCTGAATCGCAGAGATGATGCAACCGAACGTTTGGTTGAATATGCCGAAACGGTAAAATCCAAAGGAAAAGAAATTGTTAAAGATGAACAATGGCGAAAAGGCACCGTTGAAGAAAGATTATCCCATTCGCTGGTAAAGGGTTTGGTGGAGTATTTAGACGACGATGTGGAAGAAGCACGCCAGAAATATGCCCGGCCTATTCAGGTAATTGAAGGCCCATTGATGGATGGTATGAACATCGTTGGCGATTTATTTGGCGCTGGCAAAATGTTCCTGCCCCAAGTGGTAAAATCGGCCCGTGTAATGAAAAAGGCCGTGGCTTACCTGCTTCCTTTCATCGAACAAGAAAAGTTAGACAACCCCGATCAGGATCAAAATTCATCCGCAGGGAAAGTGCTGATGGCTACAGTAAAAGGTGATGTTCATGATATCGGAAAAAATATCGTAGGCGTAGTGCTTGCCTGTAACAACTTCGAGATTGTAGATATGGGCGTGATGGTTCCTGCGCAAGATATCATCAAAAAAGCCAAAGAAATTAATGCCGATATTATTGGTTTAAGCGGATTAATTACGCCATCGCTGGATGAAATGGTTCATTTTGCCAAGGAAATGGAACGCGAAGGCTTCACCATACCGTTAATTATTGGCGGCGCAACCACATCCCGCATTCATGCCGCCGTAAAAGTGGCGCCAAATTATTCAGGTCCCGCTATACACGTTTTGGATGCATCGAGAAGTGTAACCGTTTGCAGCACCTTGATGAACCCTGAAACGAAAGGCGATTATGTTGCCGGAATTAAGGCCGAGTACGAAAAAGCACGAGAGGCGCATTTAAACAAACGGTCTGATAAGCGTTTTAAAACGATTGACGAAGCCCGCGAAAACAAATTTAAGATCGATTTCGATCGAAACCTTCCTGTTCCGGAATTTACAGGAACACGGGTTTTTGATAACTATCCTTTAGAAGAATTGGTGCCTTATATCGATTGGACACCGTTTTTCCACACCTGGGAACTTCGCGGAAGCTACCCTAAAATATTCGATGATAAGAACGTTGGCGATGAGGCTAAAAAGCTTTTCGACGATGCACAAACCTTGCTGAAACGGATTTTGGATGAAAAATTATTGACCGCCAGGGGCGTTATTGGTTTTTGGCCAGCAAATTCGGTTGGAGACGACATTGAGTTGAGAGTTGGGAGTGTTGAGTTGGGAGATTCCAAACTCCAAGCTCCAAGCCCCAAGCTAACAACTATCCACACCCTCCGCCAGCAAGCAGAAAAAGTAGATGGGCAACCCTATTATGCGTTATCTGATTTCATTGCACCAAAAGAAAGCGGAATACAGGATTATTTCGGTGGTTTTGCCGTAACAACGGGCATCGGAATTGATGAGTTGGTGGCTGAATTTGAAGCAAACCACGACGATTATAATAGCATCATGGCAAAAGCCTTGGCCGATCGGTTGGCCGAAGCATTTGCTGAGCGGATGCACGAGCGGGTTCGTAAAGAATTTTGGGGTTATGCCAAAAATGAAAACCTCAATAATCAAGAATTAATCAAAGAAGAATACGCAGGGATTCGTCCGGCGCCAGGTTATCCAGCCTGTCCTGAGCATACCGAAAAGGGAACCTTGTTTGAATTGCTCGATGCGGAGAACCAAATTGGGCTTCGACTGACAGAAAGCTACGCCATGTATCCAACGGCTGCGGTAAGCGGATTTTATTTTGCGCATCCAGATTCAAGGTACTTTGGCCTGGGTAAAATTACAAAAGATCAGGTAGAGGATTATGCAGTGCGAAAGAACATGTCGATAGACGAAGTAGAAAGATGGCTTAGCCCCAATTTGGCCTATTAACGCTTGGCACCCGAAGAGGAAGATATGACTTTTGTCGGAGTTGTTGTCATCCGATAGCTATCGGAATGACAAAAGTTAAAGCTGGAAACGAAAAAAATATAAATTAAAAATGAAAGCCCTTTGAGGGGTTTGGGCACATGAAAATTACAGAACATATAAAGAACGCAAAAGGTAAAACCTTATTTTCATTCGAGTTATTGCCGCCGATAAAGGGCCAGAGTATTCAGTGGATTTATGATGCCATTGACCCATTATTGGAATTCAACCCGCCATTTATTGATGTAACATCTCTGCGTGAGGATTATATTTACAAAGAACAGGAAAATGGCTTGCTGCAAAAGGTTTCTTACCGCAAGCGCCCGGGAACCATTGCCATTTGTGCGGCTATTATTCATAAATACAAAATCGATGCAGTTCCACATTTAATTTGTGGGGGATTCACAAAAGAGGAGACTGAAAATGCATTAATCGATCTTCAGTTTTTGGGTATCGACAATGTTTTGGCCTTACGTGGCGACGCCAGGGCTGCGGATAACGCCTTTGTACCCACAAAAGGGGGACATTGCTACGCAACAGACCTTATTCAACATATAAAGAACCACAACAACGGGAAATTTTTGCACGAAGATGTAGAAACTTTCAAGAGCGATTTCTGTATTGGCGTTGCCGGATACCCCGAAAAACACTTCGAGGCACCTAATCTTAACGCAGATTTTAAATTTCTGAAAAAGAAAGTAGACATGGGCGCCGAGTTCATCGTTACGCAAATGTTTTTCGACAATCAGAAGTATTTCGATTTTGTTAAAAAATGCAGGGAAAATGATATCAACGTGCCGATAATTCCAGGTTTGAAGCCGATCAGCACGTTAACACAACTAAATGTGCTGCCTAAAATCTTCCACATCGATTTGCCGGACGAATTAACTGACGCGTTATCTTACGCCAAAAACAACGCCGAAGCAAGGGAAATAGGTACCCAAGCAATGATTAAACAATGTAAAGAGCTGATCGATTTTGGTGTGCCAGTATTGCATTTCTATACCATGGGTAAGCCAGAACAAACTAAACAGATTGCAAGGGCAATTTTTTAGGCGTTGCAAGAACAAATTGTTTTTTGGAGAAGTCAAGTTTTTAAAAACTTGACTTCTCTTGGTTTACGCCTTATTGGTTCAAAAATCCTTTTTTCTTTTTGACAGAACTTTAGCTATTCAGTTGATGTTTTTATAGCGATTTGGTTATATTTGTAATTAATGAAGTTCGAGAAGCTTAAATATATATTGATGATTTGCATTGCACTTGCCCTATTTTTTAAGGTGAGCAGTGCTTTATCGTATTTAGCTTTTTCGAAGGCAGATGTTGAGCATTCATTGCTTAATGACGATGCGACCGAAAAAGAAGAAAGAAAAGTGGAGACCGAATATTTTGCTCACAGTTTTTTAACCTTTGAAAGTGCATTTTATAGCCCTGAAACTTCGAAAAAAGTGGTGGTTCCAAGCCATCTTAGTCAATTGAATTATTTCCCCGAGGTATTAACACCTCCGCCATCCGTTTAAGCACATATTTTCTTCATTTATTCCTTTTATCCCACTGGGATTAACTCTTATTTTCAAAAATTTAAATTATATATACTATGAAACGAGCAATTTCATTTTCTTTTGCGGTATTTTTAATTGCCGCATCGCTAAAAATTAGTGCACAAGAAGTAACACAAACAAATGTAAAACCTGTAAACAATTCGCTTGAGATGGTTTCTAAGTTGGAGCCTGTTAGCTTCAATTATGATAAATCCTGGGCAAATAAATTGAAACTTCCGGTTACGGAGCAATATGGTTTTGTTGGGTCAGCTGCAAAAGCTTCGGTGCCGAGCCTGATCACCGTTCAAGCGAAAGATTACCCAACAGGGAAGAACGCATCGTCGTATGCAACAATTACCAAGGTTGATTATGAAAGTTTAATTCCCTTGCTGGTTGGCAGTATTAAAGAGCAGCAGCAGCAGATTGAAGACCTTAAGCGAGAAATAAGGTCGCTGAGGACAGAAAGGGCTAAGTAAACAAAAGGTCGAGCAATTTTTGCTCGACCTTTTGTTTTTTAATTACTGCATGGCTGCTGGTCGATTTGTAATTTCGACCTCCGAATCGTGGATTTCTAATCCACATTAACTCATCTCCAACAAATAACGCTTAAAACCGTCAAAATCAACATCCAATTGCTCAGCTTGCTTTGGCTTACCAGCTAAGGCGCTAACCTGTTCGGGGATTTCTATTTTAGCTGCGATATCTACAGGAAAAATGTCGGGAAATTTACAAGCATGGGCTGTTGATAAAAATACGGCGGCACTTTCATCTTCGGGGTTTTCGTTTCTAAATTGCTCAATCGCTAAATAGGCAATCGCTGTGTGGGGGCAAGCAACATAATCAAATTTCGAATCAATTTCTTTAATACCTGCAAGCGTTTCTTCGTCGTTGAAGCGGTAAGAAGTAACTATTTGTTTTAGTTCCTCAACGTTATTGTTAAAAAGATCCATAATACGAACCCAATTGCTTGGCGCACCTACATCCATCGCGTTGGAGTAAGTTTGGGTAGACGGTTTGGCTTCGTAAACGCCAGATGCTAAAAAGCGTGGAACGGTATCGTTGATGTTTGTTGCGGCAATAAACTGCTTCACTGGCAAACCCAATTTATAAGCCAATAAACCGGCGCCGATGTTTCCGAAATTGCCACTCGGCACAGAGAAGATCACATCGTTTAAACCCTGCCGCTTCAACTGCGCATAGGTATTAAAGTAGTAGAAAGTTTGTGGTATTAACCTCGAAATATTAATGGAATTGGCCGACGTTAAGCGGAATTTGGCATTTAGTTCGGCATCAGCAAAAGCCTGTTTCACTAAAGCCTGGCAATCATCAAAAGTACCTTTAACTTCAATTGCCCGAATGTTTTGTCCGTTGGTTGTTAACTGCAGTTCTTGTATCGGGCTTACCTTTCCTTCGGGGTAGAGAATGGTAACTCTTGTATTTGGTACCCCTAAAAATCCCAAAGCAACTGCCCCGCCGGTATCGCCAGAAGTGGCCACCAGAACATCGAGCAACTGTTCGCCATCTTTTAAGAAATAAGCCATCACGCGACTCATAAACCGTGCACCGAAATCCTTAAAGGCTAGCGACGGTCCGTGGAAAAGCTCAAGCGCAAAAGTCTTGTTATCGAGCTTCACCGCAGGGGCCTCAAAGTTAATTGCATCATCGATCAGCGCTTTCAAATCTTCCGCAGGAATTTCATCTTTTAAAAGGGCAGAAGCAACTTTATAAGCGATTTCAGGCAAGGAATAATTTTCGATATTTTCTATAAAATCCGCGTCGAGTTGAGGAATCTCAACAGGCATGTATAAGCCTTTATCTTGCGGCATGCTATTAAAAACTGCATCTTTAAAAGAAATGCGTAAATCTTTATTGTTGGTTGAATATAGTTTCATTTCAGGGTGTAAGGTTTGAGGTGTAAGGTTAGTTGCATAATATCATGCCTTAACCTTGTGATTTGCATCTTGTTTCCAAAATCTGGTGATATAATTTTATCGCAGGTGAAAGATTTAATGTTTGGGCGGTTTACCTTACGCCTTTTACCTTAAACCATCCGCCTTTCTACAAAACTCTCGGGCCTTCGGCATTAACCGACGAAACGTAAGCCTTGCTGTTGATATTTATTTTATGCAGATGCTGTTGTTGCGCCTTAGTGATCTTTTTGGCTGTGTCTTCATCTTTTGCAAGCGAAAAGACCGAGGGCCCAGAGCCTGAAATTCCGAAGCCGATTGCACCGTTTTCCATGGCAATGGTTCGCATCTCTTCGAAACCGGGAATAAGTATCGAGCGTGTGGGTTCTACAAGAACATCTTTCATGCTGCGGCCGATCAAATCAAAATCGTTCATAAAAAGTCCGCTTACCAAACCGGCAACGTTTCCAAGTTGTGTAACTGCATCTTTCAATAACACTTTGCTGCGAATCATTTGGCGGGCATCTTTTGTCGGCACATCCACCTCAGGATAAACAATTGCCGCGTACATTCCGGCAGGTGTTGGCAACGAGATTACATCAAGCGGTTCGTAACTTCTGATCAGTACAAAGCCTCCCAAAATTGCGGGGGCAACATTGTCTGCATGGCCATAGCCGCAGGCCAGTTCTTCGCCTTTCATAGCAAAAGGAACCAATTCTTTGGCGGTAAGTAAATCGCCCATTAATTTGTTAATGGCAAATAAACCCGCAACGGTACTGGCCGAACTCGATCCCAAGCCGCTGCCAATGGGCATTTTTTTATGCAATTCGATTTCAACACCAACATCAGTGCGGTTAATGTGTTGCAGGTAATGTTGCACACTTGCGCTTACTGTATTCTTTGCTGCATCCAACGGTAAGCGACCATCATCTCCGGTAATGCGCTTAATCATCACACCCGGCGTAGCGGTTAAACGCATTTCAACCTCGTCACCAGGCTCGTTCACAGCAAACCCCAATATATCGAAGCCACAAACCACATTGGCCACAGTGGCAGGGGCAAACACGCGGATACTATCCCCCAACCCCCCAGAGGCGGATTTTGAAAATCCAGCGGTTATATCTAAAGCATTAGCTCGGCTTAAATTAGTATTTGACATTTTATCTTATTTTTTACCTAGGGTCAAAACCTTTGGTTATGTTGTTGTTTGTAATATGGATTGTAAAGCCCCCTTCAGGGCGTTGCGAGGTTAGGCTATTGACTTTCGCTTTCAGCCTTAGTTTGTCAGCCTTCAGCTTTATTCTTTTAGCTTTCAGCTTTCAGCTTTCAGCTTTAGTCTTTTAGCTTTCAGCTTTAGTCTTTCAGCTTAGCGTACCCACGTTGATAATATCGGCAAAAACACCGGCAGCTGTAACTTCTGCCCCAGCTCCGGGACCTTTCACCACCAACGGACGAGATTTATACCGGTCGGTTGTAAACGAGATAATGTTGTCGCTTCCCGAAAGCATATAGAAAGGATGGCTGTCATCAACCATTTGCAGGCTAATTTCTACGTTCCCATCTTCCAGTTTGCC
Organism: Pedobacter endophyticus; assembly: GCF_015679185.1. Taxonomy (NCBI): domain Bacteria; kingdom Pseudomonadati; phylum Bacteroidota; class Sphingobacteriia; order Sphingobacteriales; family Sphingobacteriaceae; genus Pedobacter; species Pedobacter endophyticus. The sequence goes on along the minus strand of NZ_CP064939.1, from coordinate 2,602,398 downwards.
AATGTAGCGCAACACTTTTCCATCGCTTGTTGCTTTGTTTTTTAAGTCCTCAAAATAACTCGCATTTTTTTGTAACTCGGCATAAAAATCTTCTACCGATGTTGCCTTCAAACAAGCCTCGGGCAAAATATTGTCGATCTTCACATCTTTGGCTTCCAATGGATAACCCGCATCGCGGGCCAAAATCAGCATTTTACGCATAAAGTCCATGCCATTCAAATCGTCGCGTGGATCGGGTTCCGTGTAGCCAAGTTCTTGTGCTTCTTTAACCGTTTCGTAAAAGCCGGCTTCACCCTTAAAGTTATTAAAAATGTAAGAAATTGTTCCTGAAAGAATCGCCTCAATACGGGCCACCTTATCGCCGCTCATCATCAGTTCTTTTAGCGTACGGATAATCGGTAAGCCCGCACCAACGTTAGTTTCGTAGTAAAAATCGACACCAAACTTGCGGGCGGTATCTTTAAACGACTTGTACTGCGCAAAATCGGCCGAATTTCCTTTTTTATTACACGTAACTACCGAAATGCTGCTTTCAAAAATACCTTGGTAAAATTCGATGGGAGATTCAGAAGCCGTGTTGTCTACGAAAACACAGTTTGGCAAATTCATTGCTTTCATACGCTCTACAAAACCTGCTAAATCTGCCTGTTCGCCATTGGTGTTCAGGTCCGTTTCCCAATTGTCGAGCGATAAACCATCGGCCTCAAAAATCATTTTACGCGTATTGCTGATTCCGGCAACTTTCACCTGCAAATCGTTGTTTTCTGCAAGGAAAGGTCTTTGCTCTTTTAGTTGGTTAAACAATGTTTTGCCAATATTTCCCGTTCCCAAACAGAAAATGTTAAGTGTTCGTTTTAGATCGGTAAAAAACGCATCGTGAACTGCATTTACGGCTTTCGAAAGGTCGACTTTGCTGATGATAACCGAAATGTTGTATTCGGAAGATCCTTGTGCAATCGCCCTCACATTGATACCGTTTCTGCCCAGGGCGTTAAACAATCTGCCGCTCATGCCTGGCGTATGTTTCATGTTTTCGCCTACAATAGCCAACACCGCCAAATCCTTTTCTACTACCGGAAGTTCTAGCTTTTTGGCATCGAGTTCGAGTTCAAATTCCTTTTTTATCAATGCAATTGCGTCCTCCGCATCAGTTGGCTTAACGGCGAAAGTGATGCTATGCTCTGACGATGATTGAGTAATCAGTACAACGTTAATTTGCTCGCGGGAAAGGAGGGAGAATAAACGGCCGCTGAAGCCGGCCTTGCCCACCATTCCGCTACCAGTGAGGTTAATGATGCTAATGTGATCGATAGATGAGATACCCTTAATCGGCAAACTCGAAACTTTTACGTCACTTTTTATATAGGTTCCCGAAAAATCGGGTTTAAAGGTGTTTTTGATAACGATCGGGATTTTTTTCATGAAAGCCGGGATCATCGTTGGTGGATAAATCACCTTCGCCCCAAAATAGCTCAGTTCCATGGCCTCGGTGTAACTCAGCTCGGGTAATGAGAAAGCCTTTTTTACAATTCGCGGATCGGCGGTCATCATGCCATTTACATCCGTCCAGATTTCAATTTCCTCAGCGTTTAGCGCAGCGCCCCAAACCGCAGCAGTATAATCAGAACCGCCCCGGCCCAGCGTAGTTATGCGCCCTGACGCATTGCTGGCAATGAAACCTGTAACAAACAAAACCTTGCTTTTATTGGCCTCGTAAAAGTTGTTGATCAACATTTCAGTAAGTTTAGTGTCAACCTTTGCCTGGCCGAAGTTGCTGTCTGTCTTAATCAGTTCCGATCCATTTACATACATTGCTTCGCCAAATTGTTGAGAGGCAATGTGCGCAATCATAAATGATGAACAACGCTCGCCATAGCTTAAAATCTGATCTTTCGTTTGCAGGCTCAGTTCGCGGAGGTTGGTTACGGCCTGCAACAAATCTTCAAGTTCATTAAAAAAGATTTTCAAGCGGGTAAACACCGGGTTTTGTGCCGCAGCTGGTAAAAGCGAACGAATTACGGCAAAATGCTTGGCTTCAATTTCTTTTAAACTTGCGTCGTAATCTTCGCCCCGCTCTGCACTTTCGGCCATGTCGGTAAGCAAATTAGTTACGCCACTCATTGCCGATAATACAACTACCGGATTGCTCTGTAATTTTTCTTTGGCCACTATGTTTAGTAGCGTTTTAATGTTCTCGGCCGAACCTACGGATGTGCCGCCGAATTTTAATACTTTCATTAGTTTTTGGTTTTTAATGAAGCTTGCACCTTGCTTGTTAATTTGTGTATTTGCGCAGTTTCAATGGTTTTGGTTAAAAAAAAAGCGTCCCGATTTTCGTCGGGACGCTTTTTGTGTTTTTATGTTAATTCAATTTACAACAAATTAGCCCCGCTGGTTTATCCCGGTGGTAATAATAATGGTTGTAATAATTGAAGTATTAAAAGTCATTTTCTCTTGGTGTATTTTGTACACCGTAAAATAGCGGATAATTTTTCTTAATTGCAAACAATTTTAAAATTTAATTGAAAATTTTTAATAAAACGTTTAATCGTATGTAATAGCCGTATTTTCTGAACCGAGAACTAAGAATGATTATTCGTCTTTATGAGAAGTAACGACGCGAAAACCTATTTAATTGCGATCGACAAAAGATGTTCACGCCTGCTTAGGATTAACTTTTGCTCGGGAATTGTTGTCATTCTGAGCGCAGCGGAGAATCTCTAACCAAGCAGCCACAAAGAGAACATAAACCGCAAAACTCCAGTTTGGAATCCTATCGCCTATGGGTTATTTTATTGAACATTACAGCATGAGCAGCTAGTATCAACGTCCACTCATCCGCCTCATTGGTAGTTACGGCAGGTATTTCATCGCCTGGGGATTCTTCGTTACCTGTCCGTCCGGGTAGGCGGGCACTCAATGTCATTTAGTTAAGGATAAAATTATAGAACATTGTCACCCTGAGCGGAGTCGAAGGGCGGATGTTAATGGTTTTATCCAATAAAAAAGGTCTTCGACTCCGCTCAGACTGACACCCGTCGAGCTTGACTAAATGACATGAGCGGGCACTACCATTGACTTTATTTCCGTCTTTGCCCCAAAGGGGCTACTTCGTAGCGAAATCGATTTTTCATCGATTGAAGGAATCTCATTCGAGATATGTTTTATCAGAGTAGATTGCTTCGTGCCTCACAATGACGACCGACTTAGAACCGCCAGGCATATTGATTTTTCCTGAGAATTAAAACTCAGAATAACAGCGTTAATACCTATCGTTCGATAACTATCGGATTCACCTCCTTATACTTTCGAAGAGTTATTCTTTCTTAAAACCATATTTTTCTGCTCGTTCCTCATAGTATTGTTTTTTAAAATCAATGTCCTCATCAATTTTTGGAATATCTAGTTTATCCAATAGTTCGGTAAGTGTTTCAAACGCATTTTTACTTACGACAGTTTTTAAATAATCTTCGGCCATTTTTGATAGCGTAAGGTTATTTTTCAGTGCATATTGCTTGGATCTAAGTAAAATGGTCTTATCAATTGTTAAACTAACCCGTTTTTCATATAATCAATATACGCATTAAAGTTAAATATGCGTATCAGACACTTTCGACATCAAATTATGGAATTTGTGCTCATTTAGGATCATTAAATAAAGTCAACCATATGAAAGCGCCGATTATTATTTTGTTACTCTGTATTCTTGGTGTCAAGTGCTGGTCACAAACTGAACCTGTAATAAGGATGAGGTGTTATGTAACGGTACCAGAACACCAGCCGCTCTGGGTTGTTGTATTTAAGAAACAAGGTTACATCCTAAAGCAATCGTCGGCACAACTAATCAACCCGAATACAATTGAGAACCTTAACGTTTTGAAAAATGCTGCTTCAACTGCACTATATGGCAGCCGGGCGGCCTACGGAGTTGTTATAGTAACGATCAAGAAAGCGGCATCCCGAAAAGAATACAAACGCCTGAAGCCCTATCTGGAGCGAAAACGTTATTTCCTTAAACCAATATAAATTTCTACTTCCGAATTTTCTCCTAATTGCGATTTCTCACCATAAACTTCAAAATCAGCATCGTAAGTGCGGTAAAGCGCCACGTTGTTCGCCCAAATCTCTTCCCAGGTTTCTACAACCGATTCGGGTATCTTGCCTTTAGCGGTATATCTTAAAAGTCTGTCATTTTTAATTTCTCTACCCACAAAACCAGCCGGAACATTAGCTAACGAGCTTACACGATGCCCAATAATGGCCGTGTACTTGCCTGTGTAGTCGCTCTCATAATCTGTGTAGATCACATACACATCCTCGCTTTCTTTATTGGCGATTTGGCTTGAGATTTCATCGGTATAAAATTGCTGCCAAAGCTTGCCCAGATCGGTAGCTGCCTGCTGGTTTTGATTGGTCGTTTCGACAGAGATGCCGATAATCTTGAAGTTTTCCATTGCTCGGATTTTCGGCTAAGATAATGTTTCTGCGAGTGAAAATAGCGCTGAATTAAAGCGATGTATAGTCTTCGGCTATCATAATACAAATCGATTTCAAAAAAGCCATTAAACATGCGCTAAAATCAGTCAAATCATATGCTTACCTTTGTTGCAAATTATGCAGGGCTTAGTTATAAAATCTACGGGAAGTTGGTACAGCGTTCTGGCCAATAATGGCGAACGTTACGACTGCCGTATTGTGGGTAAATTTAGAATTAAAGGGATTAAGACAACCAACCCAATTGCAGTGGGTGACAACGTTAAATTCGACCTTGAAAGAGATAGTAACCAGGGGATTATTAATGAGTTATTGCCGCGGAAAAATTATATTATTCGCAAGTCAATTAACCTGAGCAAGCAGGCGCAGATTCTTGCTACAAACTTGGATATGGCTATTTTGCTGGTTACGCTGGCATCGCCGCGAACTTCGCTTGGCTTTATCGATCGTTTTTTAGTTACGGCTGAGGCCTATGATGTTCCTGCAGTTCTGGTATTTAATAAACTTGATTTGTTTAGTAAAGAGGGGCTTGAGATTTTAGAGGAGTTTAAGGATATCTACCAAAAAATTGGTTATCCGTGTTACCAGGTTTCGGCGTTAAAGGGCATCAACATTCCAGTTATTCAAGAGCTGATTACGGATAAGATTACCCTGATTTCGGGTCATTCGGGCGTAGGAAAATCGAGCCTGATTAATGCTTTGTTGCCCGACAGAGATTTGCGCACCGGAGAAGTTTCCGATTGGAGTGATAAAGGTCAGCATACAACCACTTTTGCCGAGATGTTCGAACTGCCCCAGGGCGGTTTCATTGTAGATACGCCCGGAATAAGGGAATTGGGCATCATCGACATCGAAAAAGAAGAGCTTGGGCACTTTTTCCCCGAGATTTTTAAAACTTCGCACAATTGCCGTTTTAATAATTGCCGTCACGTAAACGAACCCGGATGTGCCGTTTTGGAGGCAGTTAACGATGGCGACATCGCCGTGTCTCGATATGAAAGCTATTTGAGCATTTACCACGGTAACGATACCCGGCATTAAGCAGAAAGGTTATAGACTAAAGCATAAAGCAAATTTTTACGCTTAGCAAAATTGAAATCTTTGTGTACTTTGTGCCCTTGCGGTTAAAAAATAGATATGAAATTTAAACTAGGAGATTTTGTTCGTTTTGTTGATGAAAAACGTGAAGGTTATGTAACGAAAATTATCGATACACAAACTTTGGGTGTTACCGATGAAGACGGTTTTGAGATACCTGTAGCGATCAGCAATTTAACATCAGTTCATGGCCATGGTGCGGCTGCCGAAGAGGTTACGGCACCAAAGCCGATTGAAGTGAATATTCCGTTAGTAAGCAAGATTGAAAACGGAATTTATATAGCTGCGGCCACCGATAACAAAGTTGGGAATGTGGTTCATTTTCATTTGTATAATCAATCGCCAAACGTGCTGTTGGTAGGTTTAACAACCGAGCGGAAAGAGAAATACGCAGGAACATTTCATGGTGTGGTTGAAGCTTATCAATCAAGCTTGGTTTATTCTGCATCGTTAGCTGATCTTGATATTTGGCCCCAATTTACCTTTCAGATCATTATTTTTAGCAAGGCTGATGTAAAACCTGTTGATCCGTTGGTTATTAAGAAGAAGTTTAGAGCCAAGGATTTTTCTACCGAACAAAAAGAATTGCCGCAATTGAATAATAAGGGATGGCTAATTCGCCTCGACGATCTTGCGCCGATAACAATCGATGCGCAGAAACTGAAAGAAAGCTTTTTTAAATCTGCCGACGAAAAAAGAACGGTAGCTATTCCGGCAAAAGAAATTGATCTTCATATCGAAAAGCTTAGAGACGATCATCACTTTTTAGAACCAGATGAAATTCTGCAAATTCAGTTGAACTACTTTCAAAACGCCCTCGATGCAGCCATTGTTCATCATTTCGATAAAATGACGTTTATACATGGCACGGGAAATGGAACATTGAGAAACAAAATTCACAAACTGATTAGCAAAAACCCACATATTAAAACCTACATGGATGCCATGAAAGAAAAGTTTGGCTACGGAGCAACCGAAGTGGTTTTTAAGTAATCCGCTAGCTTCGAAAGAAAATAATTTGCAATCTCAAGCGGAATCGTCATTTTGAGCCCCTGACCGGACGGGCAGGCAGACTAGCAAGTTTCCTTCCTGCGTCGTCTGAAATGACAGAGGTCTTGAATGGATTCGTCATTTCGAGCGCAGCCGAGAAATCTGTTTCCAAAAAGCACTAACCGCTAATGCTGAACGAGATTTATAATCTCGTCTTAACTAATGCTGGATTTAAAATCCAGACTAGCGGATGAAACTAAATGGATTCGTCATTTCGAGCGCAGCCGAGAAATCTGTTTCCAAATAGCACTAACCGCTAGTGCTGGTCGATTTATAATCTCGTCTTAACTAATGCTGGATTTAAAATCCAGAGCTAATGGACTCAGGATTACAAATCCAGACTAGCGGATGAAACTAAATGGATTCGTCATTTCGAGCGCAGCCGAGAAATCTGTTTCCAATAGCACTAACCGCTAATGCTGGTCGAGATTTATAATCTCGTCTTAACTAATGCTGGATTTGAAATCCAGTGCTAAACGAGTCAGGATTGCAATCCGACCCCAAAGTTAAAATTCCAAAATCAACACGCTTGCATTATTGCTTAACGCTTCTAGTTTTACTTCTTCTAAATCCCAAAGCGCCAAAGCGTCTCTTTCGTGCATCAATCTGCCTTCAATTTCCAACGTGCCTGCAATAACAAAGCAGAAAAAATTGCGCTCTTTGCTTTGTAGCCTGTAAATTTCTTGGTTTCTTTCGGCAAAGATACCTGCACTCACTTTAAACGGTAATTTCGGGTGCGAAATAATCTCAATTAGTTTGTTCTGGTTTGCATCGAAATCAAAATTGAACAACATTTCGCTGGCACGAAGCAGGAACATATCCGTTCTAATACCAATTTGCAGGTAGTTTGTTGTCTCCGTCAAATTTCGGTTGCTGATTTCCAATACCTCGCCTTTGCCAAGATTGAGCACTTGCGCCTGGCCTGTATCAACAGCACATTCCTTATTACCCTGAACAATATTTAAACCGCCGGTAATTGGGAAAAACAGCTGGTAAGAATCTTCTGTCGAAAGGAAAAAGGCAAGCTTTCCGCCCACTATAAACTCATCGTTGCAAATAAACAAATTGCCAAAAGGAAATGTATGCTCGCTGTTGAACTTTTCGAAGTTAAATGTACTGAATCGCTTTAAAACAGACGTTTCGGTTAGGCCACGCTGATCGGCCGAAAATACTTTCCCGGATGTACTTATCATAATCACTCAATATTTTGGATCGGTAAATATCAATAAAATGCGACAGTTTCAAGCCTACTAAAAGCATTTCGTTGGCCTTACGCTTAGCCTGCTCAACTAACAATCGATTATCGATAGTGTGGTCTGCAATTTACCCATTTAAACAATTAAACAGATACGCCATTCTAACAATTAAACAATTTGAAGATCAAACAATTAACCGCCAGTAACTTTTAGCAAGTACGAAATTTCGTTTTATAAAAGAATAAAACTAGCTTTGCCGCTATTAATGAAACACCTCGTTACCATATCATTTGTACTTTTTAGCTTAACGCATTTGGCCAACGCCGAACGTGTTGAGGGGCTAAGGATATTGCACGAATATTGTAAAGAGCACAGGATCAGTATCAACGCAGCCGACGAAACGGCCGTTCAGTTTAAAGAGCACCCAGATTCTTATTTTTTATCGGCTACAAATTTTGCTTTAGCGGGCACTCAGCCACAGTTAAAAAGCATAAAGTACGGCCGGGCAAATCAGGTTATTGTTGATTTGGCTGTAACAAGGAAGCCTAAAAACAACAGTCCATAACACTTTCTCCCAATTTCTTTACAGTACAATTAGCGCCTATTTTTTTAACCACAACTGCCAAACTGACTTACAAAAAAGCAGTGGCTTAGTTGTTGTAACATACAGTTTTTTAAAATACAATACGAATATATAATGTTAGGATTTTTAGCGAAGATTTTCGGAAGTAAATCAGAAAGAGATATAAAAACCATCCAGCCGATGGTTATCAAAATAAATGAAGAGTACGCAAAGTTGGCATCGATAAGCAATGATGAACTGCGTGCTAAAACAATAGAATTTAAAGATAGGATTTCGAGTTTTTTAACAGATATCGATGGCAGGATTTCGGCTTTAAAAACCGAGGCCGAGAGCGATGAGTTAGATCTGCACCAAAAAACAGCAATTTACGATCAGGTTGATGCTTTAGGTAAAGATCGCGATGCGGAATTAGAGAAAGTGCTTTTGGAAATTCTTCCGGAGGCTTTTGCAGTAGTTAAGGAAACTTCACGTCGTTTAAGCGAAAACGATTATTTGGAAGTTACCGCTACACAATTTGATAAAGACTATGCTGCCCGCAAAAGCAATGTAAAAATTGTTGGCGATAAGGCACAATGGGCCAACAGATGGGATGCCGCCGGAACAGAAGTGGTGTGGAACATGGTGCATTACGATGTACAGTTAATTGGTGGTATTGTATTGCACAGCGGTAAAATTGCCGAAATGGCCACAGGTGAGGGTAAAACATTGGTGAGTACATTACCGGCTTATTTAAATGCACTTGCAGGCCAGGGCGTACACATTGTTACGGTGAACGATTACCTTGCCCGCAGGGATAGTGAGTGGAACGGACCCTTATTCGAGTTTCATTGTTTAAGTGTAGATTGTATTGATAAGCACGAGCCAAATTCGGAAGAGAGAAGAAGAGCCTACGCGGCAGATATCACCTACGGAACCAATAATGAATTCGGTTTCGATTACCTGCGTGACAATATGTCGCAGACCCCAGACCAACTGGTACAACGCAAGTTGCATTTTGCCATGGTCGATGAGGTCGATTCAGTATTAATTGATGATGCACGTACACCATTAATTATTTCTGGACCGATTCCGCATGGCGATCAGCACGAATTTTATGAGCTAAAGCCGCGTATTGAGTGCCTGGTAAATGCGCAAAAAGCATACGTTTCTTCGGCTTTAAACGAAGCGAAAAAATTGATTAATGCAGGCAACACCGGAACCGAAGAAGGCGAGGGTGGTTTGGCCTTATTGCGTGCTTATCGTGGCTTGCCAAAAAACAAAGCCTTAATCAAGTTCTTGAGCGAAACCGGCGTGCGTGGTCTGTTGTTAAAAACAGAGAATCATTACATGGCCGATCAGTCTAAGAACATGCCGAAGGTAGATTCTGAACTCTTCTTTTACATCGACGAAAAAAATAATCAGGTAGAATTAACCGAAAAAGGTATTGAGTTGATTACCCAATCCGGAGAAGATCCTCACTTTTTTGTACTGCCCGATGTTGGTACCGAGATTGCGGAATTAGAGAAATCGAGCTTGCCGCTGGATGAAAAAGTGGTTCAAAAAGATGCTTTAATGCGTGATTATTCAGTTAAGGCAGAGCGCATTCACTCAGTTAACCAATTATTAAAAGCCTATACTTTGTTCGAAAACGATGTAGAATATATTGTTGATGAAGGCAAAATCAAAATTGTTGATGAACAAACAGGCCGGATCATGGATGGCCGCCGTTACTCAGATGGCTTGCACCAGGCAATTGAGGCAAAAGAAAACGTTAAGGTTGAAGATGCTACCCAAACGTATGCAACAGTAACCTTGCAAAACTATTTCCGTATGTACCACAAGCTTTGCGGTATGACGGGTACTGCAACAACAGAAGCAGGTGAGTTTTGGTCGATTTATAAATTAGATGTTGTTGAGATTCCGACAAATAGGGTCATTTCGCGACAAGATCATCAAGATTACGTTTACCGTACCGTTCGCGAAAAGTATAACGCCGTGGCATCCGAAATTCAGTTCCTGGTTTTCCCATATTCACATTACGAAACCGAATACGAGCTTGATAAGGATGGTAATGTTAAACAAAAAGATGGAAAGCCAGTAGTTAGATATGATGCAACGGGCAGGGCAGTACCTAAATTAGATAGCAAGGGCGCATTAATCCCTGCCCTAAATCCCGAAACTGGTCAGGTACAGCCAAGGGCTGGTCGTCCGGTGTTGGTAGGTACCACCTCAGTAGAAATTTCAGAGTTGTTAAGCCGTATGCTTAAGCTCCGTGGAATTAAACACAACGTATTAAACGCGAAGATGCACCAGAAAGAGGCCGATATTGTGGCCGAAGCTGGTCAGGCAGGTACCGTAACTATCGCCACCAACATGGCCGGTCGTGGTACCGATATTAAGTTGGGTGCAGGCGTTAAAGAAGCCGGTGGTTTGGCTATTGTAGGTACCGAGCGTCACGAATCACGTCGTGTAGACAGGCAGTTGCGCGGTCGTGCCGGTCGTCAGGGCGATCCCGGTTCATCTCAATTCTTCGTTTCGCTTGAAGATAACTTAATGCGTTTATTTGGCTCAGAGCGTATCTCGAGCGTTATGGTGCGTATGGGTATTGAAGAAGGTGAAGTAATCCAGCACTCAATGATTACAAAATCTATCGAGCGTGCCCAAAAGAAAGTAGAAGAAAACAACTTTGGTATTCGTAAACGCTTGTTGGAGTACGATGATGTGATGAACTCCCAACGTACCGTAATCTACGCTAAGCGTAAAAATGCTTTATTCGGCGAGCGTTTGGATGTTGATATGAACAACATGGTTTTTGATGTTGCAGAAGACATTGTAACTGAATACAAAGAAGAAGCAAATTACGACGGCTTTAAGTTAGAAGTAATCAAAAACTTTTCTTTAGATACACAAATTACCGAAAAGGAATTCGCTTCGACGAATATTACCACGCTGACCGAAAAGTTGTTTGAGGAAGCAGAAGCATTTTATACGCGTAAATCAGAAGCCATTATTCAACAATCGTTGCCGGTTTTAACACAGGTTTACGAAGAACGCGGACAACATATTGAACAAATTGTGGTTCCGTTTACCGATGGCATTCGCGGAATACAAGTAGCTGTTGATTTGAAAAAGGCAATTGAGAACAAGGGCAAAGAAGTTGTTCGTGCATTCGAAAAAACAATTGTACTCGCTTTAATTGACGACAGCTGGAAAGAGCACTTACGCGAAATGGACGATTTAAAACAATCGGTTCAAAACGCGGTTTACGAACAAAAAGACCCATTGGTAATTTATAAAATGGAAGCTTTTAGCTTATTCAAAAACATGCTAAATGCCGTAAATAAAGAAGTGGTGAGTTTCTTGTACAAAGGAGGCATTCCCGTACAGCAAGAAGCTGATGATGTGAGAGCAGCACCGGCACCAGTTAAACAGCCTAAATTGCAGACCACAAAGCAAGAATTTGGGCATGAAGAACCAGGTATGGAGTTTAGCGACACGAGAGAGCCTGTTCCGCAACAACCAATTCGCAAAGAAGCAACCGTAGGGCGTAACGAGCCTTGCCCTTGCGGAAGTGGCAAAAAGTTTAAAAACTGCCACGGCGCTCATATCTAATAATTAAATAATGAACACATTATCAAGGTTTTGGCTTTTGCCAAAACCTTTTTTGTTTAACTAAATTTTTAATTGTAAGTTTTAATTTTATCTCCTGAAACGCCTAAATTCTCAGGCTGTTTAAAAATACTCCCTAAGTTTTATTGTAAGTCAAAAAGTCGATCAGGGAATTGCCATGCGGTTTTTTTCGATTGATTTTTTATGATAATGGAGCTGAAAAACCACAAACAGGGCGTAACCGAAAAGCCTTTAGAGTAGGGAGAAATAATAAACACACAAACAAATGAAGAGAATTTTTAACGTTGTAGCGCTGTCTGCAGCACTATTACTTTCGAGCTGCGCCACAATTTTACCGGAACGAGGCAGAATGTTCAAATCAACTCAAATCCACCAGCTGCCGATATCGAAGTTGATGGCGTAAAGGTGGGTAAAACACCGATGGCCGTTTCTTTGAAGAAGGGATTTACCGGACAAACTTTAACCCTGAAGTTAGATGGTTATGAAACAAAAACCATGCAACCCACCACCACATTCAATGCCGTTGCTGTTTTAAACTTTTTCGGCCTACTGGGCTGGGGCATCGACGCCGCAACCGGGGCGATGATGAAGTATGATCCAAAGGTTTATGAATTTACACTTGACGCGAAGAAATAGACTCCAATAATCTATGAACCTGAGTTCGGTTAATAAAGCCTGTTCTGGGTTGTATTGGCTATTTACCATGACCTGTCGTCATCCTCAGCTTGACTGAGGATCTTAATGCAAAAATAGCGCATAATCGAACTCAGGTTATCGAGTCAAAAAGCCGAATTTCGAATGAAGTTCGGCTTTGTTGTTGTTAAGTTAATTTAGTATTTTTGATATATGGAAACATTAACCATACAAATTCCGGATGAGAAAAGCTCAATGGTCAAACAAATTCTTCAGGAATTTGGAGTTACCATCTTAACAGACGAGGTGCCTTCCAAAAAGCCGTCGAGCTTTGCCGGCATTATTTCTAAGGAAACTGCCAAACAACTTCTGTTGGATGTAGAACGAAGTCGTCGAGAATGGGAAAGAGATATTTAATTGATTCCAACACATTAATAGAGTACATTGGTTTATTACTTCCGCCAGCAGTACACTACAAAGTCGCTGATTTAATTGATGAAGAGCTTATTTTGGCATCCCTTCATTAGTAACTAGCGGTGTGTAAATCATAAAATGCCCTAGCAAATGTCACCCTGAGCGGAGTCGAAGGGCAATTGCACGAAGCTTCGATTTTGTCTTAAACGTAGCCGATACGCTCAGCCTGATAAATCACCGATCTTACATAAATCTTACCATTTGCACAACCCATAAAGAATGCCGAATTTTGCAACAAGTTCGGCATTCTGTTTTGTAAACAAATTGCGACTCGCCGAGGTTTATTACACATGAAAATAACACTTACTTTTATATTCAGCTTATTTTTGTTTACCACATCTTTTGCACAAAGAGGAAAAGTAACCGTTATAAAAGATCCTTTAATTGATAGTTTAATAGCTAAACGTGCCGAGGTGTACAGAAATACAGGCGAAATTAGCGTGGGCAAACCGATTGTTTCTTCATATGGTTATCGTGTCCAGATTTTTTATGGGTCCGATCGGCGAGAGGTTTTCAACCAGCAAGCGCATTTTAAAAGCCTCTATCCCAAATTAAATACCTATATTATTTACAAAGAGCCGAACTATTACGTTCGCGTTGGCGATTTTAGAACCCGATTGGAAGCACAGCGCTTAATGAGCGAAATCAGGCCAACTTTTCCCACCCTTTTTATTTTTAGGGAAAAAATAAATGCACCAACTTTAGATACCACAACAACTGATGATCAAAAATAAAATTCAAGAATTAGCCGCCTCTATTTACGAAGAAGTTGTCGGCTTTCGCCATCATATACACGCCAACCCAGAGTTGTCATTTAAGGAATTTGAGACATCGTTGTTTATCAAGGACAAGCTTACCAAATGGGGAATTGAATTTACCAGTTGCGCCAACACAGGCGTTGTAGGCTTAATTAAAGGCAATAAACCGTCAGACAAAGTGATCGCTTTGCGTGCTGATATGGATGCTTTGCCGATACACGAAGCAAACGACAAACCGTACGCCTCGAAAAAACCTGGTGTAATGCATGCCTGTGGACACGATGTACATACTTCATCGCTGTTGGGAACGGCTTATATTTTAAACCAAATGAAAGATGACTTTGCTGGCACCGTAAAGTTGATTTTTCAACCGGCCGAGGAGCTCCTTCCGGGTGGCGCAAGCATTATGATCAAAGAAGGTGTGCTCGAAAATCCGAAACCCGATTACATTGTAGGCCAGCATGTAATGCCTTTAATCGAAACCGGTAAAGTTGGCTTTCGTTCAGGTATTTATATGGCATCAACAGATGAACTTTATGTTACCGTAACCGGAAAAGGCGGTCATGGTGCCCAGCCGCATCAAAACGTCGATCCCGTATTAATTGCATCACACATCATTGTCGCGTTGCAACAAATCGTTTCGCGTAATGCCGACCCCCGTTTACCGTCGGTACTATCTTTTGGAAAAGTAACCGCAAATGGTGCAACAAACATTATTCCGAACGAAGTTAAAATTGAGGGCACTTTCAGAACCTTGGACGAGGATTGGAGAGCGGAGGCACATAAAAGGATGAAAAAAATGGCTGAAGGCATGGCTGAAAGTATGGGCGGAAGCTGTGATTTCGACATCCATAAAGGCTACCCTTTTTTAATCAACGAAGAAAAGCTTACCGCCAATGCCAGATCATTTGCCGAAGACTTCTTGGGTAAAGAAAACGTCGTCGACCTTGACATTTGGATGGCCGCAGAAGATTTTTCTTTCTATTCGCAAGTAACTGATGCCTGTTTCTACCGTTTGGGGACGGGTAATGCAGCCAAAGACACCCAATATTCGGTACATACGCCGAGATTTGATGTGGACGAGGATGCATTGAAGATATCGACCGGATTGATGGCTTTTATTGCATTGAAGCAATTGGGGAACTAAAACAGTCGAGAAAAGCAAGGTTATCATCCCCCAACCCCCTTCGAAGGGGGACGGCAACTTTGAAAGTAAATGGGAAATTGAAAGAACATTGACCTCATAACGTTTGCGGTGTCAAAATTTTTAAGGCACAATTCCATTTCCCCCTTTGAAGGGGGCAGGGGGATGAGGTTGTAAAGTTGACCAGATGGATAACGCTTTGTCGCCTGAGGAAATCAAATACATAACTGATTACCATTAAAACGCAAGGAACTTTACTCCTTCTTACACTTTCTTTAATCAGGCACCGTTTTTGTCAATACCATAAAGCATGAAAAAAATACTAGCATTTTTAATATTCGCGTCGCTGTTTCACAACAGTTTCGGGCAGGAAATTCCACGTTTTAACCCCGATACAATAAAGACCATTACCCTCGATTCTGTAGTGAACATTAAGGCCGAGCGCTTAAATATCGAAACTTTCATTAACAGGGTGGTTAACGATACCTCGTTTTACGAGTCGTTTCGCGATATGAAGCGCTACAGTTTTATTGCCGAAAACCGCATTTACAGCTACGACAAAAAGAATAAAGTTGACGGAAAAATTTATCGAAAGATCAGACACAATAATGCCGGCCAATATAAAATGGAATATCTGGTAAAAGAAGAAAGTGGTAACCTTTACAAAAAGAACGGCAAATACCAGTTGTACACGATCGAAATGTTCGATTACATCTTTATGAACGCCTACAATACCGATTTTGTTCCCAACGCTTCAGCGGGCGATGGCAAGGGAGGTACAAACGAAAGTTATAAAAACAAGCTGAAAACCCTTATTTTTAATCCTGGCCGCCCCGTAAAAGTTCCGTTTATAGGCAGTAAAACCGAAATATTTTCAGCCAATATGCGCCAGTATTATGATTACTCGTTCACCAGCGGAACTTATTTGGATTCTATCCCCGTTTATCGTTTCAAAGTTGCCGTTAAACCCGATTTGAGCAGCTGGACAAAGGACGGCATTATGATTAAGGAACTAGTTACCATATTTGATAAAAGAAACTTTAACATCCTTGGCCGGTATGTTGACATGAAATACAGTAACATGCTGTTCGATTTCGATGTGCAGATGAACATTGAAATGGGCTACTTCGGCGAAGATAAGCTCCCTACAAAAATCACCTATCAAGGCAATTGGGATTACCCTTTCAAAAAAGAAGAACGGGCGAGTTTTTTGATTGTGCACAAAGATTACAAACTCGAGAAAGCGAAGTAGCTATTTTTCCTGAAATATTTTTTATTAATAATGTTTGTATATTTGTTTAAAGGAGGTTAAAATGGAAAGGATTGTTTTAGAAGTTGATAGTGTGGTAGCCAAAAAATGGCGCAGTCTTTCTGCATCTCAACGTTCATTATATGAGAAAGCCTTATCAGTTTTACTGCAACAAAACAAACAGACGGAGTTTTTAAAATTGTTAGATAGCGCAGGTAAAATTGCAATGGCTAATGGTTTAACCGACGAAAAATTAGCACAATTATTAGATGAAAAGGATTAAAGTTTTTGTTATTGATACGAATACTTTAATAAGTGCATTTCTTTTACCTCATTCTACAAGGCGTAAAGCAATTGATAAAGCAATCTCGCATGGAGTTGTTGCTGTTTCTAATGATACTATAAACGAATTTTCGGACACCTTTATAAGATCAAAATTTGATAAATATATTAGTCTTGAATTAAGGTTAGAGATTATAGAAGAATTCAAATTTATAGCAAAATTAGTTAAACCTAATATTCTGGTTTCAGCTTGTCGGGATCCTCGAGACAATAAATTCTTAGAATTGGCAATTTCGGCTAACGCAAAGTATATTATTGCCGGCGATGACGATTTATTAGTTTTAAATCCGTTTGAAAATATTTCAATTGTTACTGCGTCAGTATTTTTGAATATTGATTTATAAATATGAAAAGAATATCCCAATTATTTTGTGCGCTTATTGCCTTGTCTATAAATGCAAACGCCCAAATTTTAACATCAAAACAAATCGACAGCGTTGTCGAGAAAACCCTCACTACTTTCAACGTTCCCGGGATAGCTGTTTCCGTTATTAAAGATGGAAAAATTGTTCATTTGAAAGGATATGGCGTAAGATCGATCAAAACAAACCAGCAAGTTGATGAAAATACGCTTTTCGGCGTAGCATCAAACACCAAGGCCTTCACCGCTGCCGCATTAGGTATGCTAGTTGATGAGAAGAAGATTACCTGGGATACAAAGGTGACCGACGTGATCCCCGAATTTAAGATGTATGATGCCTGGGTAACCAGCGAGTTTACTATTCGTGATTTGCTAACCCACCGCAGTGGCCTCGGCCTCGGTGCAGGCGATTTAATGATCTGGCCAGATTCATCAACCGTAACCAAAAAACAACTCATCCACAACCTCCGCTATTTAAAACCCGTTTCTTCCTTCCGTACCAAATACGATTACGATAACCTCATGTATATTTTAGCTGGCGATGTCGTTGCGAGGGTTTCAGGCAGTACATACGAGGATTTTATAGAGACCAGAATTATAAAACCATTGGGCATGACAAAAACTGCGGCTTCGTGGTACCGCTTAAAAGACAGGTCGAACGTAATTGACGGGCACGCACCTTACCAGGGTAAATTGCTGCCAGTAGGCTTAAGTTTCGGTGAAGTGGCAAATGCAGCCGGCGGCATCTACTCCAGCGTTACCGATATGAGCAAATGGGTAATGGCGATGATAAACGGTGGAAAATATGGCCAGAATTTGGACAAGAAGCTGTTTAGTGATGCCGTTGCAAAAGAGCTGTGGACTCCTCAAACCATTATTGCCGGAGGAAATTCCGCCAGCTTCAGTAGCTACGGCCTTGGTTGGTTTTTAAGCAATGTAAACGGCAACTTTCAGGCTACGCACACTGGCGGTTTATCTGGTATTGTTACGCAGGTTACCATAATTCCGGCAATGAAACTCGGTATTATCGTTTTAACAAACCAGCAATCAGGCGCTGCATTTAATGCCGTTACAAATTCAATCAAAGATGGTTATCTAGGTATTAAAGGACAAAACAGAATAAAGACCTACAACGACAACAGACTTAGAAACGAAAAGGAAGCCGACGATATTGTGACCAAAGTTTGGGCCGATATTAAAGCGCAACAGCAAGCAAATACGACCAAAATTGATCCCAAAAATTATTACGGAACCTTTCACGATGCCTGGTTTGGCGATGTAACCATTAGCGAAGTAAACGGCAAAATGCATTTCGAAGCGAAGAATTCTCCAAAACTGCGAGGCGATATGACGTTTTACAAAGGAAATACGTTTATAGTGAAGTGGTATGACAGAAGTTTAGATGCCGATGCTTTTGTTAATTTTACGCTCGACAAAAATGCAACCGCCGATGGCTTAAAAATGGAAGCAATTTCTCCATTGACAGATTTTAGCTTCGATTTTCAGGACCTGGATTTCAAAAAGATGGGAAACAATTAAATCAACTTATACAATATGAAAACCCTATTAAAAACGAGCATTGTACTTGGCCTTTGCCTAATCGCATTTACTTCAATGACATTTAAACCAAAGCGAATCATCTTTTTTGGCGATTCAATTACCCAGCAGGGCGTATCCAAAAACGGTTACGTAACCTTGATCAAAAAAGCGTTAGATTCTACAAAATACAATGTAATCGGTGCTGGTATTGGCGGCAACAAGGTTTACGATTTATACCTGCGTTTAGAAGATGATGTATTAAACAAGAAACCCGATTTGGTTGTAATTTATGTGGGTATTAACGATGTTTGGCACAAGCAAACCTCGCACACCGGCACAGACTACGATAAATACTTTAAGTTTTACCAGGCGTTAATTAACAAAATTCAGGGCGTTGGCAGCAAGGTAGTTCTGGTTACGCCTTCAGTAGTTGGCGAAAAGAAAGATGGAACAAACCAGCTCGACGCCGATTTAAATAAGTATGCTGCCGGAATCAGAGAATTGGCTACGAAGAACAACCTTCCCGTTTGCGATTTGAGAAAAATATTTGCCGATTACGAGGCCGCCAACAATCCCAACGATTTAGAAAAAGGAATTTTAACAAAAGATGGCGTGCATTTAACCGATGTAGGTAATAAGCTGGTTGCCGATCAGTTGTTGCCTTTGGTGAAATAGCTGATAAACAAAATCGTCCTTGCGAGCCGAAGCATTGGCTTGTGGGGCAGCGTGAAGCAATCTTTAAGAAAAGAAACAATAATGGAAAGTGGAGGAGCAGTTTATATTTTAACGAATTTTACTCATACCACGTTTTATGTAGGAGTAACATCTGACTTATTATTTAGGATTAAGGAACATCGAGAGAAAGTTTATCCAAATTCTTTTTCTGCTAAATACAATACCACCAAACTTGTTTATTTTTGTTCTTATACATCAATTGAAGAGGCGATAGCTGAAGAAAAAAGAATAAAAGGGGGAAGTAGGGCGAAAAAGATAAAATTAATCAATTCCGTAAATCCCGATTGGAAGGACTTTTGGGAAGTTGTAAAAGAATGGTAAGCATCAAAGCTTAATAGCAAAGTAGATTGCTTTCCCGAGAAATCGGGGGCTAGCTGTCGTTCCCCCTAGAAATGACGTTAAGGTCATCTTCCTTGCGAGCCGAAGCGTTGGCTTGTGGAGTAGCGTGAAGCAATCTTTTTAAAACAAACATAAAGCAAAGTGGATTGCTTCGTCGTGCCTCCTCGCAATGACGAACAAAAAATATGATAAACCGCGAAACGATAGATAAGATAATGGATACCGCCCGCATTGAGGAGGTAGTTGGAGATTTTGTGCACTTAAAAAAGCGTGGAACCAGTTTAATAGGCAATTGTCCGTTTCATGGCGAAAAAACACCGTCTTTTCACGTATCTGTAACCAAGGGCATTTACAAGTGCTTTGGTTGTGGCAAGGGTGGCGATTCCGTTCGCTTTATCATGGATCATGAAAAATATTCCTATCCCGAGGCACTTAAATTTTTAGCCAACAAATACAACATTGAAGTTGAGGAAACAGAACTTAGTCCCGAAGCTGCCGAAGCTCAAAGTGCCAAGGAAAGTTTATATATCGTATCGCAATATGCAGCGGCATTTTTTGTAAAGCAACTTTGGGAAACTGACGAGGGAAAGGGAATTGGGTTAAGCTATTTTAAGGAGCGGGGTTTTCGCGAAGATATTCTCAAAAAATTCGAAGTCGGCTATTCGCCCGATGTTTGGGACGCCATGACCCAGAGCGCAACCAATGCAGGCCATAAGCTCGAATTTTTAGAAGCTACGGGCTTATCGATCAAGAACGACAACGGAAAAATATACGATCGTTTTCGTGGCCGTGTAATGTTCCCCATTCACAATTTTACCGGCAGGATTATTGGCTTTGGTGGCAGAACCCTGAAAACGGATAAAAACGTTCCAAAATACGTCAATTCGCCCGAGAGCGAAATTTATCATAAATCGAACGTTCTGTATGGCCTCTTTCATGCAAAAAAAGCCATTCGCGACCTTGATAACTGCTATTTGGCCGAAGGCTACGCCGATGTACTGTCTGTTCATCAGGCGGGCATCGAAAACGTGGTGGCCTCATCCGGAACGTCCTTAACTGTAGAGCAGATCAAACTTATTGGGCGTTTTACCCAAAACATTACCATCCTGTTTGATGGCGATGCCGCAGGTATAAAAGCGTCGTTACGGGGACTCGATATGATTTTGGAAGAAGGGTTGAATGTAAAAATTGTTTCCTTTCCCGATGGCCACGATCCCGATTCTTACATGCACCATGTAGGCGCCGGCGCATTTAAGACCTATCTCGAAGAAAACCGGAAAGATTTCATCATTTATAAAGCCAACGTTTTGTTAAAAGATGCTGGCGACGATCCGATCAAGCGGGCCGGAATAATTCGTGACATTGTAGAAAGTATCGCCAAAATCCCCGATCCAATAAAAGCTTCCGTATTCATTCGCGAATCCAGTAGTCTGCTGCAAATCGAAGAGCAAATACTAATGGGCGAACTCAACAAGATGCGCTCGGCCAAGGTGAAGAAAAGTTTTGAGAGCAATCAGCGAAGTAGTTATAACAACGCCAGCAAGAGTTCCTATTCTTCAGGGCCGCCTGAGCCGCTCGGCCCACCAGACGATTTATGGGATGATAATGCGGGCCCATCAGGTTACGGTGAAAAGGTAAGTGATACTGATGAGATTCAGGAAAAGGAAATTGTTCGGTTACTGCTTGCTTACGGGCACGAATTTGTTAACTGGGACAATATTGATGATATGTATATCGGGCCATTTATTATGCAGAATTTGGCCGATGTGGAGTTTGAAGACCCAATGTGCAAAAAGATAATCGAAATCTACAAAACAGAAATCGACAATGGGCGATTGCCAACGGCGAATCATTTTATTAAACACCAGGAACGTGAGGTTGCAGATTTAGCCATCACACTTTCGACTTCGGAGTATGCCTTGAGCGAAAACTGGCTTAATAAACACTTAATTTATGTTAAGGACGAAAGCATGAACTTAAAGGCTACCGTTTTGGGTGGCATATTTCACCTCAAAAAGCGAAAGGTAGATAAGATATTGACCAACTTGCTAAAGGAAATTAAAGATGAAAAAGATGCCGATAATCAAATGATTTTGATGCAGCGCTATGGCGTAATCAAAGGTGTTGAAAGAGAAATTTCGAAGTTTCTGGGCTCGGTGATTGTTAAGTGATAGAAGGAGTGAATGATAGAGGGAGTGAATGATAGAAAGAGTGAATGATAGAGGGAATGAATGAGAGATTGAGTGAATGAGAAAATGAATAATTGATAGAATAGCAGAATGATTGATATAATGCAAGGTAATTTGTGAAGACGGCTATTTAAGCGTTTAATAAAATTCTTAACTTTATTTTTAAAAATCTAACAAAAACGACTCCATTCACATTCAATAATTCAAAACTCACTCATTCAAAACTCACTCATGCAAAATTCAGTATGGCGCTTCATAACAATTTAGGTAAACAGGGTGAAAACATTGCCAAACGCTATTTAGAGGATGATGGTTACGAGATCTTGGATGAAAACTGGACCTACGGCAAGGCTGAGATCGACTTAATTGCTTACAAAAACAAAATTATGGTATTTGTAGAAGTGAAGGCCCGCAGTTCAATCGCTTTTGGATATCCCGAGGAGTTCGTTCACCAGGCGAAGCAAAAGCAAATGGAGTTAGCTTCAGCTGAATATATTGAAATAATGAATCATCAAAATGATATTCGTTTTGACATTATTGCCATTACCTTTACAAAAAATAACAACTATACATTAAAACATATTGAAGATGCTTTTTGGCCCGACTATTAACCGAATTAACAAGCTAGTGCTCTTTGGAATTATACTTGGATTAGTGATTTCATGTAAAGACGAAACTCCAAAAACTTACCGAAGCTTTGTTTCGCCAATGATTGGTTTGAATATTCCATCAGGCAATGAGTTC
This sequence comes from Pedobacter endophyticus, assembly GCF_015679185.1. Classification (NCBI taxonomy): domain Bacteria; kingdom Pseudomonadati; phylum Bacteroidota; class Sphingobacteriia; order Sphingobacteriales; family Sphingobacteriaceae; genus Pedobacter; species Pedobacter endophyticus. Next base: position 2,579,861 of record NZ_CP064939.1, on the reverse strand, counting down.
GAAGTAAAAGTGCTGTTTGGCAACGAAAGCAAAGTAGATTCAGTTGTTTATTTAATTGATAGTGCCGTTGCCCTTTCCAAAACAGACACCAGCGCCCTGAAATTAAAAACTGCGGGGTTAAAATTGGGAAGCCATCTCTTAACCGCAAGGATTTACGAGGGTGGCAAAACTGACGAGTTAACCTCGAATATCAATATTCTGGCCGCTCAGCCGCCTGTAGAATATACCTATAAAGTAATTAAAACGCTTCCTCATGATACATCTTCCTATGTTGAAGGTTTAGAATATCATGATGGTTTTTTCTACGAAAGTGCTGGCGATTACGGCCATTCCAGTTTGCGTAAGGTAGACCCGGCAACGGGCAAAGTGTTGCAAAAAGCCGATTTAGATAAACAGTATTTTGGTGAGGGCATGACGGTAATTGGCGATAAGATTATTCAGTTAACTTATCGCGAAAAAGTTGGATTCGTTTACGACAAAGCGACCTTCAAAAAAATCGCCGAATTTCCGTACAATACCGGTAGAGAAGGCTGGGGCCTCACTTTTGATGGCAAGCAGATTTTGAATACCGACGGCTCGAACACTATATTTTTTCTTGATAAAGACAATTATTCAAAAGTAGGTTCGATAGATGTGTACGACAACACCGGCGCCATTCAAAATTTAAATGAGTTAGAGGTTATCGACGGGAAAATTTATGCCAATGTTTACACCACTAACAATATTCTAATCATTAACCCCGAAACCGGAGCGGTTGAAGGGCGAATTAACCTGATCGGCTTGTTGCCCGAAAACTACTTTAAAAACGATGATGAAAGGGCCAACAATGTATTAAATGGAATCGCCTACGATAAGGCCGCTAAAAGACTGTTTGTAACAGGCAAAAAGTGGCCGCACATTTTTCAAATTCAGTTGGTTAAGAAGTAGATCAGTTGTTCTAGCGTTGATTATTCGGATTAATTACTGCGACTTGTGCTGTTTTTTTTAACCAAGTGCCGCGTCAATTGTCACCCTGAGCGTAGTCGAAGGGCAAATCGAGAGGACTTCGACTACGCTCAGTCTGACAAAGCATCATAACCTGTAGCCAAACTAATCTTTCTTTTTAGGCTCATCCAAATAGCCATTATAAACTATTGGCTGCTTATTTACGCTGCTTGCCGTTAATGTGGCGTATCCATTTTGCGAAATATTCAGCGTAAAGCGGTAATTTTCCCTGCCGCCATCCTTTGTGTTGATTTGAATGGTATAAGCACCTTTTTTATTTTTGCTTTTTTTGTAAGTAAAATCTTTCGAGGTAAATTTTATGCCTCCTTCGCTGGCATTATAAGGGGCGCTATAGGCCCTGCCATAATAGGGCAAGTAAGCAATTACGCTATCTTTAGTTACTTTAACATCGTATTGCGAGCCGGTTAAGTTAATCATCGAGCCGCTTTGGCCACCCGGCATTGTGCTCATTATTCTGCTGATGTCGTTGTTTGCCATGGGCAATGCCGAATTGGCCACAAAGTTATAAGTTTTGTTCTCTACAATTCTGACCGTTGTCTCCTTGTCCGTTTGCGCATAGGTTTGTGTTACAAATAACAGTAAACCTATGGTCAATATTTTTTTTAAGTGTTTCATCATGTGTGTTTTAATATTCAACAAATAAATGATGCGCTGGTTTGTCTAATTCCATAATGGCGCCAAACAATAAAGCTTACTTGTACCTCTTTTTCGAGCTTTTGGCAATTGGGTTGAAATCAAGCGCCAGCTTTATCCAAAAATCCAATTCATCATTTCTGTTCAGCACATCTTCCGAAACCAAAATATACCCGCTCATCCTTTTTCCGCCCATCGTCATCTGTTCCCAACCATCTTTATCATTTAGACGCTCAATATCATCAGGGTTTAAACGCAACATCAAATCATTTTTCGACACGCCAACACACATCTTGCCATCAACCATAAAAATTAGGCCAGTAAACATTTCCTTTTCTTCAACATCTGGCAAATGCATCAATTTTTCGGCAATGCGATTGGCCAGGGCTTCATTATATTTTCTCATCAACAAATTGTTTAAAACTAATTTACTCAATCGCTATCCTTTTAGCAAAATTCGCTCGTTAATAATTAAATTTGCAAAATGTTGTTAAGCTGTTACCAAGACGATTTTTTAGAAGCGGGTTGCGACGAAGCTGGGCGGGGCTGTTTGGCAGGGCCGGTTTTTGCTGCGGCAGTAATTCTTCCCAGAGGCTTTGTGCTCGATGGCTTGAATGACTCTAAACAGTTAACGCATGAGCAGCGGGATGCACTTCGCCCCGTTATAGAAAAGGAAGCCCTGGCCTGGGCTGTTGCCTCCTGCGATCATGAAGAAATAGACCGGATTAACATCCTGAATGCGTCTTTTTTGGCGATGCACCGGGCAATTGAAAAGTTGCATACCCAGCCCGGCTATCTAATTATCGACGGAAACCGATTTAAAGCCTATCCGCAAATTCCGCACAGTTGCATCATTAAGGGCGATGGAAAATTTTTAAATATTGCGGCTGCATCTATTTTGGCCAAAACCCATCGCGATGAATTTATGAGTAATTTGCATGATGAATATCCCCATTACAATTGGCAGCAAAATAAAGGCTATCCTACCATTGCGCACCGGAGGGCAGTAATTGAAATCGGGTTGTCTCCATTCCACCGAAAAACGTTTAACGTTAGCGATCCACAGTTAGAATTGTTTGCAAAAAACGCCTAGAATTTTGTATTTTCACACATTGTGAAAATACTGTTGATTACTAAGCGGATTCCCTTCCCGCCAAATAGTGGTTACCCAATAGTGGTTTATAACACCATAAAAGGTCTTCTACAGCTTGGCGCAGATATCACATTGTTTAGTCTTAACCCCAAAAAGTGGTACACAGAAGTAGAAGATATCTACGATCCCATTTTCAAACAGATTAAATACCATGCTGCCGATTTGGATGTTGATGTGAATGTTTGGTCTGCGTTTTTTAATATTTTCACCAACGAATCGTACACCGTTTCCCGGTATTTTAGCGATGATGTAGCCCGGCAACTCGAAAATCTTTTACGGGAAAACACATTCGACATCATTCAGTTTGAAGGTCTTTTTGTAACCCCCTATCTCGATGTTGTTAAGGCCAACAGCCATGCCAAGCTCATCTACAGAACCCACAACGTTGAATATATGCTGCTCGAGCGTTTATCAATGTCCGAAAAGTTTCTGGTTCGGCGGAAGTACCTTGCCTTTTTAGCGCAACGCTTAAAAGCTTACGAAACAGATCAAATTAACCGCTTTCATCAGATTTTTGTGATCAGTGAACCCGATCGACAGAGCATCTTACGTTTCGGCTGTAAAGTGCCGATGTCTGTTTTTCCTGTTGCCATCGACCTCGAAAAGTACAAGATCGACAAATCCAAAACCAGTTTCCCAACCTTGTTCCATTTGGGAGCTATGGATTGGCGGCCAAATCAAGAGGGGTTGGAGTGGTTTCTCGATGATATTTGGCCAGATATAGAAAAGCTGAACAAAGATCTCCGTTTCTACATTGCCGGAAAAAACATGCAAAAGCACTTTTTCGAATACGATTCGGAAAACCTGATTGTTGAAGGCGAAGTTTTTGATGCAGTAGAATTTATAAACTCCAAGGCCATTATGATTGTGCCACTGATTTCGGGAACAGGCATGCGTGTAAAAATTATTGAGGGCATGGCCATGAAGAAATGTATTATTGCTACCACCACGGCCGCCGAAGGTATTAATTGCAGGCATGGCCACGACATTCTGATTGCCGATACCGCCGACGAGTTTTACCGTTCTATTCTGCAATGTATCATTAATCCAAACCGTTGGATAGAAATCGGAGAAAATGCCCGTAAAACCGTCGAAAATGATCATGCTGTGCATTTAATCTCAACCAAAATGTTGAAGATTTATGAGGAATTGGTAAGGGCTTAGGCCGTTTGGATTGTTAGTGTCGTGTCAATCAAAAAACGTTTCAAAAGTTGTCACCCTGAGCATAGTCGAAGGGCGCTAGGTGGGCTTCGACTCCGCTCAGCCTGACACCCAACATTAAAAAGAAGCACCGTTGGCACTACACTAGTTTATCGTCGTTGTGAGGAACGATTTTTCATCGTTGCGTGGCAAACTCATTATGCCAAGCATTTTGCGCCAGGAAAATAACCACAGCTATTACCGATGAAAGACGTCAATAGTCATTCGATGAACAGCTACAAATCGTACATATTCATCGATGACTAAAATGAAATTTCCCCAAAAACCATCTAAAATTTAGCCCGAAAGATTGTCTTTTTCTTAGTACTTTTGCCGCCAACTAGATTTTTAGCATGAAAAATACCGCATTAACTGAAAAACACATCGCTTTAGGCGCTAAAATGGTTCCATTTGCAGGTTACAATATGCCTGTTACTTACGAAGGCATTAACGCCGAACATGCAACTGTACGCAATGGCGTTGGTGTTTTTGATGTTAGCCATATGGGTGAATTTATTTTGAAAGGCGAAAATGCCTTAGATTTAATTCAACGCGTAACCAGTAACGATGCCTCAAAATTATACGATGGAAAAGTTCAGTATTCGTGCCTGCCAAATAACGACGGCGGTATAGTTGATGACCTTTTGGTGTATCGCATTGACGAAAAAACGTACATGTTGGTCGTAAATGCCTCTAATATCGAAAAAGATTGGAACTGGATTCAGCAGTTTAATAATAAGGGAGTAGAAATGCACAACATTTCTGATCAAACTTCATTATTGGCTATTCAGGGCCCCAAAGCCGCAGATGCCTTGCAAACATTAACCGATGTAAATTTGGCCGCAATGGAATATTACACCTTTGTAAAAGGGACCTTCGCAGGTGTAGATAATGTGGTTATATCTGCAACAGGTTACACCGGTGCCGGTGGTTTTGAAATCTACTTCGAAAATCAATATGCAGATCAAATTTGGGAAGCCATATTTGCGGCAGGACAACCGTATAATATTAAGCCAATTGGCTTGGGTGCTCGCGATACTTTACGTTTAGAAATGGGTTTTTGCCTATACGGCAATGATATCGACGATACCACTTCGCCAATTGAAGCAGGTTTAGGTTGGATTACGAAGTTTTCAAAAACCTTTACCAATTCCGAAGCATTACAGGCACAAAAAGAAGCTGGTATTCAAAAAAAATTGGTCGGTTTCGAGATGATCGATCGCGGTATTCCACGTCACGATTATGAAATTGCAGATGCCGATGGAAATATTATTGGCAAGGTAACTTCCGGAACACAGGCACCATCACTTCAAAAAGCCATCGGTATGGGCTACGTTAAAAAAGAATTTTCGAAAGAGGGAGCGGAGATTTTCATCCTTATTCGCAATACGCCTATAAAAGCTAAAGTAGTTAAGTTTCCTTTTTATAAATAAGATTTGAGATAGTAGACGTGAGATTTGAGGCGGTTTGACTGGTAAAATCTCATATCCCATATCTCGTATCTCACATCTCAGAAAATGAAAATAGAAGTCTGTTTAACCCCGGCACTTATCGATTTATACGATATTGAGCAAAGCATTGTGGTGGTTATCGATATTTTAAGGGCAACTTCGTCCATTACTTATGGCATAGAAAACGGTGCAGAAGCCATTATTCCGGTTGCTAATGTTGAAGACTGTTTGAATTATAACGATAAAGGTTATTTGCTGGCCGCAGAACGCAATGGGGAAGTAGTAGTCGGCTACGATTTCGGAAATTCGCCTTTTTCGTACACCAAAGAAAAAGTAGGTGGAAAAACAGTGGTGCTCACTACAACCAATGGAACAAAGGCGTTGCATTTGGCAAATAAAAGAGCTTCGCAGGTGCTTATTGGTTCATTCTTAAACCTCGATGCACTTTGCGATTACCTGAAAGTACAGGATAAAAATGTGCTGTTGCTTTGTGCAGGCTGGAAAGACCAGTTTAATTTGGAAGATACCTTATTTGCGGGAGCTGTGGTGAGCAAACTTCGCCAGTATTTCGAACATTTCGACGATTCGAGTGTGGCTGCGGAAGACTTATACGGCATTGCTAAAAACGATCTTCGTAAATACCTTAATAAATCATCACACAGCCATCGCCTTGCACAGTTAAATATAGAGGAAGATGTTGTTTTCTGCCTACAATTGAATATTTGTCAAGCTATTCCTGTTTTAGAGGGCGACCGATTGGTGAAGCTTGCTGTGTAAAAATCCTTTTCCCGTTGCCCGTTGACTAAAGTCAACGGCAATGAGGTCAACGGCAATGAATCTTCTTGGCTGGCTGCAAATGCAGGCCAGTGTGTCTAAACCCGATGTTGCCAGATAGCTCCCGTTGCAGAGCGAACAATCGGCACTGAAACGGCGTCGGGACTATGGGCTATTAGCGGGACGGAACCCTGCCCAAGAATTACTGCACCTGCTTTTCAAAAAAATCACGCTTCAATTTCACTCAAAACCGACTTCCGCTCTCAAACCTCGAACTTCCCGACTGCCAACTTCGGACTATTCAGCTGGCTTTAGTACTTAAACTTCAAATTTTCCGACCTCCAACTTTCATACTCCTTTAAAACCTCGTATAAAGGGCAAGCTGAGCAATGCTATTGTTGGTGTGGTTGTTTGTGTTTTTAACTGCCTGGTTTAAATAGCCCGCTTCAATATCAAATTTCTTCGAGAAACGATAGCCCAAAGCAAGGTAAGCCCTGTTTTGGTCGAACACGCTGTTGTTGATTTTGTCTTTATTTTGAAAATTCAGGAACACTTCGTTCTGCAGCGCCACAAATGCACCCTTTGTAAAACCCGATTCTACCTTTTGTAGTGGCTGAACCAGCCTGAAAAAGTAGCGGAAACGCTGTGCAAAAACATCTTCATTTGCACGGCCTATAAACCGTTGCTCAACCCTAACCCTGTGGCTGGCTAAAATTGAACTCAGCTTGTGTGTAAAAATGTATTGTTCGAAAATGCGGTGCTCGTGCAAGAATGAATTGCCTGCCGTAGCCGATTGCGATTGCGTAGTTTGCCACAAGTACCCAAGTGCCACATTATTTTTGTCGTTAATAAAATATTGCAGCGCCGGCCGCACCAACGTGTTGCGCACATATTTCCAGTCGTCGGCTGAGCGCACCTGTACATCAAACTGCAAGCCCCACTTTTCGTTAAATTTCGTGTTGTTCAAAAACATAAACCAACCCGAATTTTGATATTGTGTTTGGGCAGAGAGCTTTCCAATGGCCATGAACGAAACCATGGTTAGTAATAGTAATCGTTTTTTCATCATAATTAAATGGTCTTATCTGTGTGCTGCTAAAATAAAAGAAATAGTTAACATTAGCTTAATTTGAAAAGGAATAGCTTCGTATTTTATTTGTTTTTTGGAAACGGAAAGTCCGGCTACAATAGCTGCCTGTAGCCCCGCTAATAGCCTATAGTCGCGATGAACTATCGCGAGCTATCTGGCAATATCGGGTTTAAGTACGGGGTTTCGGCCCCTGAAAACCAATGGCGTTTAACTACTTCTATTTAAAATGGCTCATTTCACTGCGCTATTTCAGCTTTATTTCAATTTCATTTAGCTGTAAGCAATTAAAAATTTATCTTCGTTACAGATTTGGCTTTATCATCCTTTGCAAAGGCCGACTTTTAGAACACAAAACTTAAAATAATATCAAAATGATTATTGAACCAAGAATGAGGGGCTTTATTTGTTTAACGGCACATCCAGATGGTTGCGCTCAAAACGTAAAGAACCAAATTGAATATGTAAAATCAAAAGGTGCTATTAACGGCCCCAAAAAAGTTTTAGTAATTGGTGCATCAACAGGTTTTGGCCTGGCCTCTCGTATTGCTGCGGCATATGGTTCTGACGCGGCAACAATAGGTGTATTTTTTGAGAAAGCACCGTCTGCCGGCAAAACCGCGTCGCCCGGCTGGTACAACAGCGCCGCGTTCGAAAAAGAAGCGCATGCAGCAGGTTTATATGCAAAAAGTGTTAACGGCGATGCCTTCTCTAAAGAGATTAAAGCAGAAACCCTTGCATTGATCAAGGCCGATTTGGGTCAGGTAGATTTAGTGATTTACAGTTTGGCTTCTCCGGTAAGAAAGCACCCCGATACCGAAGTGTTACACCGCTCTACTTTGAAGCCAATTGGCGGAACTTATACCAACAAAACAGTCGATTTTCACACTGGTAACGTGACAGAAATTTCTATCGAGCCTGCTACTGAAGAGGATATTGCGAATACGGTTGCCGTAATGGGTGGCGAAGATTGGGCGATGTGGATTGACGCTTTAAAAACTGAAAATTTATTAGCCAATGGCGCTACAACCGTTGCTTACTCTTACATAGGCCCCGCGTTAACCGAGCCGGTGTACCGTAAAGGAACGATAGGCCGTGCTAAAGACGACCTGGAGGCCACAGCGTTTACTATCGCCGATAAGTTGAAAGATATTGATGGCAAAGCTTACGTTTCTGTAAATAAGGCGTTGGTTACTCAGGCGAGTTCTGCAATTCCGGTAATTCCGTTGTACATTTCGTTGTTATATAAAATAATGAAAGAGGATGGGATTCATGAAGGTACCATCGAGCAAATTCAGCGTTTATATGCCGAAAGATTATATACTGGCGGTGAAGTTCCGGTAGATGAAAAAGGCAGGATCAGAATAGATGATTTGGAAATGCGTGAAGACGTACAAGCTAAAGTTGCAAAACTTTGGGAAGAGGCAACTACGGAAACATTACCTGCAATTGGCGATTTGCCGGGCTATCGCTCAGATTTTTTGAGCTTATTCGGTTTCGAAATTGATAAAGTCGACTATCAGAAAGATGCCAATGAAGTGGTAGAGATTGAAAGTCTCGCTTAAGGCTTACTCTTGGAAAGAACAAAATAATTTAAAAGACAGAATAATCCTTTTCGCGGAGAGGGCGGCTACAAATTTGCCTGCCAACTGGCTTTTAAGGGGAGCGGCTTATGAACTTCGACTTACAACCTACTTTAGAAAACGACCTGATCAAAATCGCTCCGCTTAAAAGCGACGATTTTGATCGGTTGTATGCTGTTGCATCCGATCCGCTGGTTTGGGAGCAACACCCGAATAAAGACCGTCACCAACGCGGGGTTTTCGAAAATTTCTTTAAAGGCGCTCTTGAATCCAAGGGCGCTTTGATTGTTTACGATAAAGCGACTGGGCAAGTAGTTGGTAGCTCGAGATACTATGAGTTCGACCCAGAAAATATGTCGATAGCCATTGGCTACACATTCATCGGTCGTAATTATTGGGGGCTGGGCTATAATTCGGCGATGAAAAAGCTGATGTTAGATTACGCCTTTCAGTTTGTTGAAAGGGTGATTTTGCACATTGGTGCCACAAATTTTCGATCGCAAAAAGCTATCGAAAAATTGGGCGGCCAAAAGGTTGCCGAAATCGAGGTTGCTTATTACGGTGAGCCCCTAAAGTGGAACTTTGTTTATGAGATTAACAAACAGGATTGGCTGAGTAGGGCTTAAGTTGATGACTAATTGCTGATTTTATTTCTTCAAAACAATTGCACAACGGAATAAAATCGTGTTTTCATTTTAGTATTGTTATCTTTGTATAAATCTCCATTTCCACTCATCTTTCAAAAACAAAACAATTAAATAAATATGGCTAAATCTCAGGCAACATACAGTAAAAAAGAGAACGAAAAAAAACGATTAAAAAAACAAAAAGACAAACAAGAAAAAAGAGAAGAACGACAAGCGAATGCTAAAAAGGGTTTAGCGCTTGAAGATATGATGGCTTACGTTGACGAAAACGGAAACATCTCTTCTACTCCACCAGATCCTAAAAAGAAGAAAGTAATTAACACCGAAGACATTCAGATTGGTATCTCGAGACAAGAAGATATCATTGATGAAAATCCTGTTAAAAAAGGAACGGTAACTTTCTTTAACGACAGTAAAGGTTACGGTTTTATTAAGAATACCGAAACTCAGGATAGCATTTTCGTGCATGCCAATGGTTGCATCACTCAAATTAAAGAGGGTGATAAAGTTAGTTTTGAGGTAGAAATGGGTCAAAAAGGACCAACTGCCGTAAAAGTGACTAAAGTTTAAACAAAAGCTCTTGATAGATTGCCCCAAGCAATCATACTGAACTCTTTCTGCGCAAGGTTTTATAAAAATTTGTAATTCCGTCTCTTTCAGCATAAAACCTGGCGCAATACTTTTCCATTCTAGTTTCCGATTGAAAAAAGCAAGATGCTATATTGCTTCGGCGATTTTGTCTCGGGGATTAAATCGTGTTCGTTTATTAGTCTATCGATGCAGGCGTTGGCTTGCAACCTAAATACCCAACCAATTTGAGTTAGGGCGTGGTAAACTTTTGCAAATCTTTTGGTACAAACGTGAGTTCGATTAATAAACCTCCTCTTTCTGGATATCACGGGCTGGTTAATATGAACGCTCGTGCTGTCCCGACTTCTCCTATCGTATTGACATATCTCGTTTTTTGCGCCGTCATTCCCGCGCAGGCGGGAATCTTAATGCTCAGCACCGAATTTATTGCGCATTAGGATCCCCAGTCGAGCTGAGGATGACGATCGTTCAAAGAAACCCCCTAAAATATGTTGTCGTTTTGATGATTCTAGCTCGCAAAGCGATGGTTCAAAGATGTGTTCACACGATAGGACTTCTCGGGTGAGCAATCTCATTTCGTAAATCAGATTGCTTACCGATGAAAAATCGGCACAGGTCGGTCGCACGAACCCGGCCTCGCTACAGAGTAGCCCCTTTGGGGCAATGACGACTCGTTTAAAGGCCTGTCATCCCAACTCCTTTGTTTTTTTAAAACTTATTTTTGAAGATAACGACCGTGCTTGTATAATCGATTACAAAAAGATTGCAGGATTGACAGAACAGGACCTTGCCCATGTTTTGCAGGCTTTGCGCTACAAAAAAGCTTAAGGCATTAAACTTTATTTAATTTTTTTTTGTGAAATGTGAGTGGGCTGATAGCGAGGTACTTTAACTCAAATACTGAGCGTGTTTACGGGCTAAATGAGCAGTTTCATTTGCTGAAAGGTAAAGATTTTTGAATTCTCGGTGTGGAATTTGCAATGGCTTTACATCATTACAGCACACACAGAGAAAATAGATTATGAAACCCGTAGAAGCACAAAGCAAATAAGATTTATGCTTGCTTCTCTAAAATTAAAACACTACGTATTATGAAAAAGTTAACAGCAATTTTGTTCATCGCATTTTTAGGATTATCTACAGCGATGGCACAACAAGCAGATTTACGTCGGAAAATAAATGTAAGTGGAACTTCGGAAACGGAAGTTACACCAGATATTATTTACATCAGTATTTCGCTGAAGGAATACCTGAATGGCAAGAACAAAGTAGAGATTACCGATTTGGAAAAGCAACTTTTTGCCGCTGTACAAAAGGCCGGAATTGCGAAGGAAAATTTAACCATTAGCAATCTCAGCAGTTGGAACTATGCTACTGAGAAAAAGAAAAATCCCGATTTTTTAGCGAGTAAGCAATATCGGTTAAAAGTAAGCGACTTAAACAAGTTCAATGCAATTATTGAGGCGATTGATGCAAAAGGCATTGCCAGTACCAATATTGAAAGCTACGATTATTCGAAAATCGAAAGCCTGAAAAAAGAGCTAAAAATTAAAGCCTTGTTGGCCGCCAAAGAGAAAGCTGCCTATATGGTTGAGGCGTTAGGCGACAAATTAGGGAGTGTAATTGAGATTCAAGATGGTGGAGACAATATTGTACAACCGGTTTACAGAAATTACATGATGAAATCGGCCATGGCGGAGGCAGACACTGCACCTGAAATTGATTTCAAAAAAATTAAACTGAATTTTACCGTAAATGCAGTTTTCGAGATCAAATAAAGCGTTAACAACCTTGCTAAGCCTTTTTTTAAGCCTACCAGAACAATTTGGTAGGTTTTTTGTTAGGTAGAAGTCGAAACACTAAAAAAATAAATGTTATGAAAAAATTCGTTTACACACTTGCCCTTATCTTTACTTTGGGTGTTAGTTTCAATTCGGTACAGGCTGCTGATAAACCAGCAAAAAACCCTACAGAATTAACCGCTGAACAATCGTTACAGTTAGAAAAAATCAAGACCCGTGTCGAAGAAATCAGAGATATGGATAAGTCGAATTTAACCAAAGCTGAGCGTAAAGCGTTACGCAGCGAGTTAAAAGATTTGAAAAAACAAGCTCGTGCAGTTTCTGGCGGTGTGTATCTTTCAGTTGGTGCAATCATCATCATCATCTTATTATTGATTTTGATTTTATAATCAGAAAAACTTACATCTATCTATAAAAACGAAAAGCCTGGCAGTATTGCCGGGCTTTTTTTGTCAAAATCGTGTTGAGGTGTGCAAGCTTTAAGGCCAGATCGGCCTCCGTCGCCACATAATAATTACATCAATTATAGAAACAGCCCGAAAGTCTTCTTTTCAGCAACTGTAATGGTACGGGCAGATTTAATTCTGGAGCTGATTTCTTTCAAATCCTCCGCTGAAAGCTCGCCAATAATTTTACTGGGGTCGCTTTTGATGAGATGTAACAGCCAATCGGCATTCCGCTTAAAGATCATTGAGCAATCAGCATAGGAGTCATGATCCAAGTATTCGCGGTCGGCTGCAATAAGTTCGACATTTAAGCTTCTAAGTTCTGCGCTATGAAATACATTAGGATTAATTTCAGAATTGATATAGATCGAAGCAAACATTAATTTATCATAAGATTGACCGATTAGTATAAACCGCTTTTCTTTTGGGGGATTGGTGTCTTGCACAAAGACCCGAATAACTGAACCAATTTTTAGCTTTTGTTTTGCAAAGTCAGCTCGGAAATCTTCCGGAAATGCTTCGGAAAGCGACATTAATAAACATTTAAATTGTCGTTCTCTGCGTTTAGCAAAATATAGGCTAACATTTCTTCCGATGCCGCTGCAGACGCGGCAATATCTAAATACGACATTTCGGTGTCGACCGCCTTTTCAGCCTTTGCCCAAGCCGTATCATGAGACTTATCGGTAATCTCTTTGAAGCTTAAATGATGATTTTCCTTAATAGACTTTAATATTGCTTCGACATTTGTTTCCGACAGCTGGTCGGTATCAGCGGCTACAAGTGCACTAACGTATGGAATCTTATCCTTTCGAACCACAGCGAACGATTTGGAAAGCTCAATGGCCTCGCTAAAAGGCGACTGGTGATTTTCCGCAGCCTTAAAAATATCATAAAGGAAAGAAGGAACCGGTCCAAAAGGCATTGCCTGATAAGCATCGCCGGTTAAAGGCTGACCAAAATTCTTCAGGTGTTGCTGTTCTGCAAAATATAGAATTTTAAAAACCTTATGATAGTCTGCTTCACCTAATTGATTGAGGATGAATAATGCCGCATTAAGGGTTTTATCTTTATCTACATTAAAGGCCTGCATATTAACAAATATAACAAATATTTTTATACTAAAATACTTAGCATAAAAATATTTGTCCGATGCCATAATTTATCCTTATAGCCACTAACTTTTGTAGATTATGTTTACCATCGTATGAAACAAGAAGCAATCTTACGCAGCTGATTAGCTTGCTTTCCCGAGAAATCGGGACAAGCTGTACCTCCGAATGACAGTTATTTAACGATTAATCAATCCTATCAAAACCCGTATATTTTACCAAGGCTTCGGGGATTTTAATTCCGTTTTCTGTTTGATAATTCTCCAATATTGAGGCTACGATGCGGGGTAGTGCCAGTGCACTTCCATTTAATGAATGGGCTAGTTGCGCTTTGCCTTCTTTGCCTTTAAAACGAAGCTTCAATCGGTTCGCCTGATAAGTTTCGAAGTTAGAAACCGAAGAAACCTCTAACCAGCGCTCTTGAGCCGCACTCCAAACCTCCATGTCATAAGTCATGGCAGAAGTAAAACCCATATCACCACCACAAAGGCGTAAAACGCGATAATGTAGGCCCAGTTCCTGCAACAGAGACTGAACATACTGGCTCATTTCCTCTAAAGTTTCGTAAGATTTATCCGGATGCGTAATTTGAACAACCTCAACTTTATCAAACTGATGTAAGCGGTTCAGGCCACGCACATGTGCACCATACGACCCTGCTTCTCTACGAAAACAAGGCGTGTAGGCCGTATTTTTAATTGGCAAATCCTCTTCCTTCAAAATTACATCGCGGTATAAATTCGTAACCGGAACTTCCGCTGTAGGGATCAGGTATAAATCGTCGATCGTAGCATGGTACATTTGCCCTTCTTTATCTGGCAGCTGCCCAGTTCCAAAGCCTGAAGCGGCGTTAACCAGGTGCGGCACCTGCATTTCTTTATAGCCTGCTGCGGTGGCACGATCTAAAAAGAAGTTGATCAAGGCACGCTGTAATCTTGCCCCTTTGCCTTTATATACCGGAAAACCTGCGCCTGTAATCTTAACGCCTAACTCAAAGTCGATGATATCGTATTTGGCGGCAAGCTCCCAATGTGGCAATGCTTTTGTAGGCAACTCTGCCGGCCGACCATGTAGATAAACCACTTCATTTTCTTCGGCGGTTGACCCGTTCGGTACCAGCTCGTATGGTAAATTAGGCAATTGCACCGTTAAATTGAATTGTGCAGTTTCCAGTTCGTTCAGCTTTTCAGTAAGGTTTTTAATGCTTTCTTTGTGAGCGGCAGTTTGAGCTTTAATTGCTTCAGCTTCGTCTTTTTGACCGGTGCGCATTAAATCGCCGATCTTTTTTGCCGCAGCGTTGGCTTCCGCAGATAAATTATCGAGCGAAGTTTGTGTAGCACGACGGTCTTCATCAATTTTGATGATTTCATCTACCAACTCAGGTTGTTTAAAGTTACGCACACTTAAACGTTCTAAAACTTTCTCTCTATTTTCGCGGATATAGTTAACTTGCAGCATTATTTAATTTTTTTACAAAGATAATAATTAAGTCGTCATTGCGAGGCACGAAGCAATCTCTCTCGAATAGATTGCTTCGTGCCTCGCAATGACGAACGATGAAAATATGAGCGGCAAATTATTTCTGGTACCTACACCAATAGGCAATTTGGAAGACATGACTTTCAGGGCCATCCGCATTTTAAAGGAATGCGACTTGATTTTGGCGGAAGATACCCGCACAAGCGCCCCCATGTTGAAGCACTTTGGCATAGATAAACGTGTTTTTTCGCACCACCAGCATAACGAGCATAAGGCCACCTCAGAAATTATCAAATTTTTAAAAGAGGGGCAAAAAATTGCCTTGATTTCTGATGCGGGTACGCCAGCGATTTCAGATCCCGGCTTTTTCTTGGTTCGGGAGGCGATAAAAAACGAGATAGCGGTGGAGTGCCTGCCCGGCGCAACAGCGTTTGTGCCGGCATTGGTCAATTCGGGCTTACCTGCTGATGCTTTCTGTTTTGAGGGTTTTTTACCAGTAAAAAAAGGGCGCCAAACCAAATTTAAAAAGCTTGCCGACGAAGAACGAACGATTATACTTTACGAAAGCCCGCATCGTTTATTGAAGACTTTGGAAGAGTTTGCGCAGTATTTAGGCGAAGATAGGCAAGCATCGGTAAGCAGAGAATTAACCAAGATGTTTGAGGAAACCGTACGCGGTACGTTAGTGGAAATAAAATCGCATTTTGAGCACAATACTTTAAAGGGAGAATTTGTAATTTGCATTGCCGGAAAGCCAGTAACAAAGAGTAAAAGCAAATATGGCGATGCTAATGATTAGCGGGAATTTTTTAAATTGCAATTTATGGAAAGTTTGATTTCGAGTCATTTATCAGAAATAAAAAACCTCTTTAAAAAATACGGCGTTAAAGAAGCTTATTTGTTCGGTAGCGCAGCAAAAAACAACCTGCAAAAAGATAGCGACGTAGATTTTTTAGTGAATTTTTCTAATAAAACAGATTTTGAAAGCTATGGAAACAACTATTTCGATTTGCTTTACGCCTTACAGGATTTATTAAAAAGAGATGTTGATTTAGTTGCTGAAGAAACACTGAGTAATCCATATTTAATAGAAAGCATTAACCAAAGTAAGATTCAACTGGTATGACCGTTTTTCGGTTGTCACCCTGAGCGTAGTCGAAGGGACGTTAAACGGGCCCCTACTATCCTGATCCTGAAAACTACCCCGCGATTACTTTGCTCAATATGGAAATAATAATTAAAGATATACCCGTTTTAAAAAACGAGATAACAAAATATCTCGATAAAAAATAAAAGATAATGAATAGCATAGATCGATTTCTTAGTGACGAACAAGACCCAAAAGCGGTTGAAAAGGTGATCGGAAAATTAAACGACCTCTTAACCACGGGCGAGGAAATCCTGTATTTGGCCGTGCAAAAAAAACCGGCAGTGAACTTGTTACCAGACAGCATCGCAATTTCGAACAAGCGTATTTTTTACTGCGAACCGGGAAATTTAGGCTTAACCATGAATTTCAAGGATATTTCGTGGAAGAGCATCAAAGAAGTTTCTTTTAAGGAAGAATTTTTTGGATCGAAGTTTATCTGTGTTCCACAACATGGCGAAAATATCGTAACCGAATTTATCCCCAAGGTGCAGGCCAGAAAGCTTCATCAGGCGGCAAACCAACAATTGGAAGAATATAAAGAGCTGCTGCGTCAGCAAAAATTGGAAGAAAACCGGGCCGGCTCCATCAATCTTACGCCACAACCTTTTCCTGACGTTAAGCCCTTTGAAGAAATTGCCGCTCCCGAACCGATTCAAATTGCCGAAGTGGTAGAGGAACAAGAAGATGAAACCACCTTGAAGTTGCGTAAGTTGAAAACATTATACGATAAGCACCTCATTACCCAGCAGGAATACGAAACTAAAAAAGCAGCTATTTTAGATAGTTTGTAAAGGCCCTGTTATGCGGAGTTATAATTTTTCAGGAACAAAATCAATATGATTGAGGTTGTTTTTTGAAAGAATGCTTCTAAGAAACGTCGTCATTTCGAGCGCAGCCGAGAAATCTCTATCCAAGGTTCAAAGATTCTCCTCCAAAGGAGCTCCTGTGGAGCGTTTCATTCGAAATGACGGTTTCTGGATTGTTCCGGAAAAACGTCAATGATGGGGACGAAGCATCTCTAACCTACTATCACGAACAATTTATTTGGCCGTAAACATTCACAATTTGTGCTTCTTTGAAGCTAGCATTTCTTCGCTTGGGATGCTTCGTTCCCCAGCGTGACAAGTTAATAATATGAAATCAAAACAAACCTACCTGCTCGCGTTATTAAGCGCTTTGCTACTTTGGCTAGCCTGGCCGCCAATGCATTTTACAACACCTTTGCTATTGATCGCTTTGGTTCCGCTGTTTATTGCACTTGAGGCCGTTGGTAATCGTGTGACACCGAAAACAGGCAGGCACATATTCTTAACCGCTGGATTAACGTTCCTGGTATGGAATACGGCATCAATTTATTGGGTTTATAACGCCATAAGTGCCTACAATGGTGCTTTAACCGCTATCCCCGTGTTGATAATTCCTTACGGTTTGGGTGCGCTGTTAATGACATTCGCCTTTTGGCTATATTACAGGTTAAGCAAGTATGCCAATAAGCGCATTGCCTATTTGGGCCTTATTTCTTTTTATATTGCGCTGGAATATCTACAGCAAACGTGGGATCTGGCTTTCCCCTGGATGACCCTGGGAAATGGTTTGGCAGGCATGCATCAACTGGCACAATGGTATGATTATACCGGTGTGTATGGCGGCTCACTCTGGATTTTGCTAAGTAATATTCTGGCCTTCGAAGCTTACCGGAAGTTTAAATCGCAAACGGGATACCTAAAATTTCGTCCATGGGCCATATGGGTTTTAGTGGTCATTATTCCAATCGGCATTTCATTAACAAAATATTTTACTTCGGTGCAAAAAGGTACGCCAAGCAACGTTGTTGTGGTGCAGCCTAACATCGATCCTTATTTGAAGCTGAGCGATATTCCGCCTGCAGAGCAAATTAAGATCCTAACGCATTTAACCGATTCGTTGGCCCAACCCAATACCGAGTACATCATCTGGCCAGAAACTGCAATTCCTATTTATGCAGATGAGGAGCGGATTAGGACTTATCAGGAAATAATCGACTTGCAGAACTATTTAAACAAATACAAGAATGGTTCGCTCATTACGGGCATCGAAACCATTAAAGTTTACCCCGATAAGCGTACTGTTTCGGCAAAGTTCGATGACCGTAGCGGGCAATATTACGATAATTTTAATTCGGCAATGCAGTTAGAAAATTCTGCGAACATTCAGTTTTATCACAAATCGAAGTTGGTACCCGGAGCCGAAAAAATGCCTTTTCCGAAAGTGTTTTCATTTATGGATGGCGTATTCTCCAAGCTCGGAGGGAGCGTAAGCGGTTGGGGATGGCAAGAGAAACCAAGCGTGCTTTATGCGCAAAGTGGGATTGGTGCTGCACCTGTAGTTTGTTATGAAAGTTTGTGGGGCGATTGGATCGGACAGCAGGTTAAGGATGGCGCACAGTTCATCGCCATTATTACCAACGATGGTTGGTGGGGAAACACTTCGGGAAAAGACCAGCACGAAATGTATGCAAAATTACGAGCTATAGAAACCCGTCGCGATGTTGCCCGTTCGGCCAATACTGGCATTTCTTGTTTCATTAACCAACGGGGCGACGTTACGCAAAGTACCAAATGGTGGACCCGAACGGCCTTGAAGGCCGATATCAACCTGAATGATGAAATTACTTTTTATGTGAAAAGCGGCGATGTTATTGCCAAATTTTTATCGGTGTTAGCTATCATTCTCGCCTTAATTATTCCTTACAAAAAATGGGTAAGAAAATAAGCATCTTAATTTTATTATTCATTGTTTCAACAAGCATAGCAGTAAAAGCACAACCGTATCTGGATAACCTTAACAAACAGGCCAACGATATGTTAGTTGCTTTCCAAAAAGGAGATTATAACACGCTTTTAAGGTATACACATCCAAAGATAATTGAAGATTTTGGAGGACAGAAGAAAGCCTTGAAAACTATAAAGATTGCTATCGAAACTTTGAGAAATCAAAAAGTACAAATTAAAAAGGTGATACTTGGGAAGCCAACTCAGATAATCACAGATGAGAAAACAATTCAATGTGTAATGCCACAAAACATGGAAATGCAAATCGACGAGACAATTGCAAAATCGACAGTCTATATCTTTGGCATTTCTTACAATGGGGGGAACACATGGTATTTTGTGAATGCAGACTCAGAAAAAGAAGAATCATTAAGAACAAAAATTCCAGAAATGAACAAACACATCGTAATACCTAAATCGGAGGTGATTTACAATTAACGCCATGAAAAATATCAAAATTAAAAACCTTCGTTGGAGTTTCTTAATATTATTGTTGACACTCAATTTCGGCTGCGATCAAATTTCGAAGAAAATTGTGCGTAACGAAATCAGCGAATACGAACACATTAGTATCATTAAAGATCGTTTTACGCTATTGAAGGTAGAAAATACCGGTGCTTTTTTAAGTCTGGGCGATAATATGCCCTACTTTTTCAGGCTGATTATCTTAACTGGCCTGCCACTTTTACTGCTTGGTTACGGACTGTATTTTTTGTTTGCCAAAAGAGACCTTTCCGTAAGTATGCAAATCGCACTATGTTTTTTGATCGGTGGCGGAACGGGAAACCTGTACGATCGGATTGTACATGGCTCGGTTACCGATTTTATGCACATGGACTTTTTCATTTTTCAAACCGGCGTATTCAATTTTGCAGATGTTTCGATCATGATTGGCGTGGGCATTCTTTTACTTCAATCATTTAAGGAGAAGAAAAAGACAACAATGGTGCAAGATGTAGAATAAAATAAGTCTTTGTTGCGGATGTGAGATTTTAACATCATCGGGTAAATTGTAAACACGTTTTTAATAATTGGGTGCGGTTTCTGCAAACATATATTTACCTTTAGGTGTATTAAACAATCTAAAAACATCATTATGAAAAGAAATGCAACAGCCGTTTGGCAAGGTTCTATTAAAGAGGGCAGTGGTAAATTAACCACGCAAAGCACTACGTTAAGCGATACACAATATTCATTTAACTCTCGTTTTGCGGAAGGGGTAGGCACAAATCCAGAGGAATTGATCGCGGCGGCACATGCCGGCTGCTTCACCATGAAATTATCGGCCAATTTAGCCGAGGCTGGGTTTACTGCTGATAAATTAGAGACCAAATGCGAGATCAATTTAGACCCATCAAAAGGAGAAATTGTAGAGTCGCACTTAACATTAACGGCAAGTGTTCCCGATTTATCGCAAGAAAAATTTGATGAACTTGTAGCTGACGCAGAAAAGAACTGCCCAATTTCTAAACTATTAAATACTTCTATTACAGTTGATGCTACTTTAGCATAATATCTTTTAGTCCAATCTTAGTCATCCGATGAATAACAGGCAATTTGCAGAGGATTCATCGGAGGACTTTTTACTTTATTGTCGTGGTAAGGCACAGCCTATTTAGACGGTCTAAGATATATCTCTAAGTAGCTGTCGAATTTCAATTTGTTCTGTATTGTCTGAACAAATTTACCTGACCTCAAACGCAAAGAGCCCTCCAGACCTTGTCATTCTTAGAATAGCGAAGAATCTGTTACCTATTGCCCTAAACCCTGCCGACCCCGCTTCCTTCCATGTTTTTTGGCTTGTGGTTCGTCGTCGGTTAGGCCTCCGTTGCTTGAAGATCCTTCCCCGAAGCATCGGGACACGCGTTGCACTACCATTGAGGTTTTTTGTAAATACCCTAAAAACCGTCCTTTCGACCGAAGTGGAGAAATCTTTGAACCTTTAATAGAGATTTCTCGGCTACGCTCGAAATGACGACGCCTCTTAGAAGCATTCTTCTTAAAAACGACGTCACTCATATCGATTTTTTGAAAAATTAAAACTCAGCATAACAGTCTTAGGCTGGCTTTGCATCTAAACTTCGGACTCCCGACTTTCAGACTTCCCGACTTCTAAACCCTCGGCCCTTAAGCCATGTACTTGCCTACAATTGGCATGCGCCTTCCCATACCGAATGCTTTTGGCGAAACCCTTAAAATTGGGGGCGTTTGGTAGCGTTTAAACTCTGCAATATTCACCATCTTCAAAATCCTTCGAACCAGTGCCTCATCAAAACCCTGTGCAATAATTGCTTTCGAGCCCTGTTTTTTTTCAATATGCTGGTATAAAATGGTGTCGAGCACGTCGTATTCAGGTAGCGAATCAGAATCTTTTTGATCGGGTCTCAATTCGGCTGAAGGCGGTTTTACTATGGTGTTAACGGGAATAATCTCTCGCTCTTTATTGATAAACCTCGCCAGTTCGAAAACCTGCGTCTTATACACATCGCCAATTACACCAATGGCCCCACACATATCGCCGTATAAGGTTCCGTAGCCCACTGCGCACTCGCTTTTGTTAGAAGTATTGAGCAAAATGTAGCCGAACTTGTTGCTCATGGCCATGTTGATAATTCCGCGAATGCGGGCTTGAATATTTTCTTCGGCCAGATCGAACGGTAAGCCCTTAAATGCAGGTGCCAAAATATGATCGAATTGTTCGGCAACGTCTTTTATTGCGATAATTTCGTGCTTACAACCGATATTGTTTGCCAGATCCAAAGCATCCTGTACCGAATGATCTGACGAATATTGCGATGGCATTAAAACCGCCATCACATTTTCTGCGCCCAATGCGCTACAGGCCAGTGCACACACCACTGCCGAATCGATGCCGCCAGATAAACCCAGAACAGCCTGTTTAAAGCCCGATTTACCGAAATAATCTTTAATGCCCAATACCAATGCATCGTGAATTTGCTCAATATCAGTTAGCCTTTCCATTTTGGGGTATTTATTCCGGACGTTCAATATCTCTTCCAAATCAAATACCTGCAAATCCTCTTCAAAATATTTCATTTCGGCCTTCATGGCGCCATCGGCATCAAAAACCAGCGAGCCCCCGTCAAAAATAATCTCCGTTTGGGCGCCAACCTGGTTGACATAAAAAACCGGAAGGTTGTATTTTTTTGCATTATCGCCCAATACCTGAATGCGTTCATCATCATGGGTGTACGAAAAAGGCGAAGCGGCAATGTTAATCATCATGTCGGGCTGCTCTTTAATCAGTTCATCCATCGGGTTCGAAACATATAGCGGGTTATCGTTTATGTTCCAAAGATCTTCGCAAATGGTTAAAGCTATTTTTTTGCCCCGAAAATTGATACATTTAAAATCGGTAGCCGGTTCAAAGTAACGGTATTCGTCAAAAACATCGTAAGTGGGCAGCAACGCTTTCTTAACCGTCGATTTGATCTTTCCATCCTCGATAAAATAAGCGGCATTAAATAAATCTTTCCCCTGCGGGATATCGTTTTTAATCGGCAAACCCACAATGCAGGCAATTCCGACGCAGTGCGCTGCAATTTCATGTGCAGCCTGGTCGCACAGCGAAATAAAATCATCAAACTCCAAAAAATCGCGTGGCGGGTAGCCGCAAATAGCAAGCTCGGCAAATACGACTAAATCTGCTCCCTTTTGTTTGGCAGCCTGTATGGTTTCGATTATTTTCTTCGTATTTGCCTCAAAATTGCCGATATGATAGTTGAGTTGCGCTAAAGCTATTTTCATTGTATTTGCTTTTAATGATAACTGATTATTTAGAAAAAGAGACCGAAATTTAATGTGATGAAATGGTTGCGGGTGTCGCGATTATCGTCGTTTGTGATATTGGTAAACCCATTGTTAAAAGTTAAGCCCGCAAGAATGCTTGTGTTGCCCGAAATATCGAACTCGCCCCCGGCCCCGATGAGTAGTCCACCGCGGTAAAACTTGGTATGATCTGAAATGTTTTGGTTATTGCCCACTTTGCCGCTGCTTTGGGTCGCATCTTGCTTTGCACTGATATTAAATGCGTTCGACAATCCGAATTGTCCGTACCAACGCTTGCCATCCTCTTTAAGCGTTTTAAGCTTTACGGTTAATGGTAATTCAACGTATTGAAGCTTGTATTTCAAATCGTAAGCCACGGGAACCGTATTGCCGGGCGTATTATTTGCATAATATGGCGGAACGTTAACTTCGGTGCTTTTGCCGTTAATTGTAGTGATGGTAAGCGCCGTAGAAAAGCTGTAGTTTGGTGCAAAGTTAAAATCGCCTATTAATCCATAGGAGAAGCCCAGACTCACGCTGTTGGTTTTGCCTTGCTCGGGTTTTACCCAGCCAATGGTTGGCGAGGCGGTTAAACCGAGCCTGAATCCGTAATTGGAAAGGAGGGGAGTTTGCGCCCAAACGTTAACGCTTAAAAATGATAAAATTAAAATTGTCGTTACTCTTTTCATGCTTTTTGTTAATTATATTTGCTTTACATGATGTATAACGTAAAACGCAAGCAAATTTATTTAATTTTTCTTTTTGCTATTCTATTTATTTCCTGCAATCGTAGTAACAGGCCTAATGTAAGTAACATAAATCTGGAGATAAAGATTGAAAGATTCGATAAAGAATTGTTTTCGCTCAAGGCTACTGATCCAAAAGAGGCGGATAGTTTGTTGCTCAGGAAATACGGCTTTTTTTACGACGATTACATTCATAAAATGGTTGGATCGCCAGAGTATAGCAATGCAGAAGTACTGTCGACGCTTTTTAATGATCAGGCTTATACCGATTTGACGAAGGAAGTGGACAGTGTTTTCCCCAATTTGAAAGCACAGGAGCAAGGACTCACCGAGACTTTTAAATACATCAAATATTATTATCCAAAAGCCAAACTGCCAAGGTTTATCGCTTTTGCATCGGGTTTTGCTTATCAAATGCCGGTGGGCGACAATTACCTGGGTATAGGTCTGGATATGTTTCTGGGGAAGGATAGCAAGTTTTACAAAGCTATTGTTCAAAGCGTTCCGTTATATTTATCGCGGAGGTTTACTCCCGAATACATTGTTCCGCGGGTGGCAGAAACCTATGCGCATGAGGAGCTTTTTGCCGAGCCTGACGAAAACAGAACTTTGCTATCGAAAATGATATTCCAGGGTAAGATATTGTATTTTCTCGATCAGGTACTGCCAGAAAATACTGCAGATTCTACAAAAATCGGTTACAGTTCGGCACAATTAGACTGGGTGCAAAATTTTGAGGGCGACATCTGGGCGTATTTTTTGGAGAACAATGATCTGTTCGAAACCGATTATCAAAAGATTCAGGTTTTTTTGTCGGAAGGCCCTTTTACCCCCGGTTTGGGCGAAAACAGAGATTCGGCGCCAAAGCTCGGCGTGTGGGTTGGCTGGCAGATTGTGAAAAAATACATGGAAGAAAATCCAAAGGTTAGCTTGCAACAGTTGATGGCAGATAACGATACGCAGAAGATACTGAATCTATCTAAATACAAACCAAAACAGAAATAGGAGCAGGAGCCAATAAACAATGAGCAATAACCAATGATCAATCAACAATGGCCAATCAACCAATTAACTAATGAATTAGTCATCGGATGAATCTAGCGATCCTGTTAGGAATTCATCCGATGACTGAAGAATTAGCGAACTAATGACCATTGAACTAATGAACTACCGAAATTAATGAGCCAATGACAAATGAACCAATAATCAATAAGCCAAAAATTAGGGTTGGCATCGTACTATCAGGCGGAGGCATTAGGGGCATAGCGCACCTTGGCGTGTTAAAGGCATTCAGTAACTTGGGTATTACGTTTAGTCACATCAGTGGTACCAGCGCAGGCGCCATTGCCGGGGCTTTTTTTGCTGCTGGCATCGATCCCGAAGAAGGGCTGAGCATTTTTCTCAGAACGAAATTGTGGCGTTTTGTTCGGCCAGCAGTGGGTTCTTTGGGCTTAATCAATATTGAGAACACATCATTGATTTTAAAGGAATACTTTCCCGAAAATGCGATCGAAAAGCTTAAGATTCCGCTAACTATTGCCGCGGTAAATTTTAGCGAGGGAAAGTTGGTTTATTTTACAAAAGGTCCTCTTATTCGGGCTGTGCATGCTTCGAGTTGCATTCCGGGTATCTTTAAACCAATTATGATCGACGGACAAATGTTTGTTGATGGGGGCATCTTAAACAATTTTCCGGTTGAGCCTTTGATGGAAAACTGTGACTTCATTATTGGATCTTCGTGTAACCATTTAAAGCCGGTGGATAAGATTACGGGCATCACCAACCTCATGGGCAGGGCTGGCGTAATGTCGATCAATCACGATATGGAAAGGAAAGCAAAGTTTTGCAATGTAATGATCGAGCCAAAGGGACTTGGGGCAATTAGTACTTTTGACATGAAACGAGCAGAAGACATTTATTGGCTCGCCCACGAAGAAGCCCTGATTACCATAAAGAATACGCCAACAATCAGGGAGCTGATTACGAAGTAGATTGGTTTCGAGTTTGTTTAACACAAATATCTGTCAAAATCCAAGCAAGTGCTACGCCGACAGATTTCTCCTCATGCTTCGTGGAAATAACGATGTGCGTTGTGTTTTTAAGAGGATGTGTTTTGCTTTTTACAGCTGGGAATGCTGTAGTGAACACGCCGATAACTGTGAAAGCCCCGAATCACTTCGAGGCTTCAGAAATCACTTATATCTAAATTATACCTTTCTTACGCGGCCAGAACCGAAAACGGTCTTTTCAACGGTCGCATTGCCAGAATAGTTTACACTGCCCGATCCGCTGATTACGGCCTTAATACTGTCATTCGCTTTGATGTTAACCTGTCCCGAGCCACTAATTGTTGCGGATAAGGTGTTTACAGAAAATGTTTTTCCGGCGAAACTGCCCGAGCTGCTCATCACAATTTTAGCGTGATCTGCAGATCCACTGATATTTATCGAGCCAGATCCGCTCATTACCGCATTAAGGTTATCGGCGTCGGCAGCTACTTTAATGCTTCCAGAACCACTTAAGGTTACCGCCAATGCTTGTGCATCTACTTTGCCATTTACCACCATGCTTCCTGAGCCGCTCATGGTTAAGCTGCTGATGTTTTTGGCGGTAACATAAGCCGTAATTTTTTTGCTTTCATATTTTTTCGACCAACTTGTAATGCTGGTTTGCGGACGAATAACCAATACATTTCCTTTTACTTCGGTAACGATTGTAGCCAAGGCTTCTGCATCACCCTCCAGTCTGCAACTTTCGGTATTTCCTAACGTTAAAACCACATTGATGGGCCCTGCAGCAGCCACGCCACTAAAGTTTCTTACATCTCTGTCGTCATCCTGATTACTGGAATAAGAAATGTTGATTTGCTCTTTGGCTTCCGTTTTAGCTGCAAGTCCAAGTGTTGCGACTAATAAAATAGAGAATATTTTTTTCATGATTGTACTGTTGTAAATGTTAATAGTTACAAGGCGATAAAATTACCGTTTTTTTATAAGACGATTATTTTATAAAAAAGTTGCTTTGGCGCTTAATTTACTTCGATTTTTATTTCCCTCTCGGATCACCTAACCAAATACAATTTTTAAGTTATATCTTTTTTTAATTTGTCTGGATGTTGCCTGGAATCAAAGATTGTGATTATTTCTATCTCATTGTGTTCGGTTAACACTCGATAGTAAAATGTCGTTTGTTTTGTCACAATACATTTATAAAGATTGTCGAACTCTGCCGATTTTGGACAGCTGTCTGGTTGAATAGAAATCCGCTCAATTTTTTTTGTCAGTTTTGCTATGAACTTGTCCCTCGTTTGTAAATCCCACTTCTCTATCAAATAGTCAGAAAGTTCTACGAGCTTTGATTCGGCAAGTTCGGATAGAAATACTTTCATCCGTTAAAAATCTTCGTTAAAAACGATTCATATGAAACTCTCTCGCCTCTTTCTAATTCTGCAATTCCTTTTTTAATTTCCGCTTGTTCAGATACAGTCAAATCTCGCCAGATGTCAGCATTTTCGTTTTTCACAAAATCAGCGACACGTTGGATGAACTCGGAATTTTCATTTTCCAATATGGTTTTCAATAATTCCAATTTTGTTGTCTGAATATTCATTTTGTGATCTTTTAAACAAATTTACAAAAAAACATCAATCATATCGCGTTAGCTACAACAGCAAACCAACAGACAAATAAATCTGTTAGTTGATCAATGATTAACTAAAAAACAGGCAAGCGTTAGGTCGCCATTATGACCTTAGCCTTTTTTCAGATTGATATAAAACAACGGATCGGCGTTGAAGTTTTCTGTGGTCACCGAATCATCAACCTTAATTGTTTTCCAATCGTTTGTCGGCTTTATCAAAGTATAATGGTTGGCTTTTAACGTTACTTTTACCGGCATGTCGAAGCCAACAACATCTGTTACCCAGCGGTAAGAAAGCGTGCCGTTATTGATTTTGTATTCTAACACAGGAATTTTGGTATGGCGCAGGTATTGATCGAAAACCTTATCAAGTTTTAACCCACTATTTTTGGAAATATAATTTTCAATGTCTGCTGTCGTCACCGTTTTATGATAGAAAGTTTTGTTTAAACCACGCAGGATTTGTCTGAATTTCTCGTCGTTATTAATTAACTGGCGAATGGTATGAATTAAATTTGCGCCTTTCGGATACATATCGCCCGATCCTTCTTTATTTACACCATATGGGCCAATAACCGGGATGTCGTTCTGAATGATTTTTCGAATGCCGAGCACATATTCGTCGGCAGCCGCTTTTCCTTCGGTCGATTCGATGAACAGTACTTCAGAATAATTGGTAAATCCTTCATGTAGCCACATGTCAGCAATGTCTTTCGAGGTAATGTTATTGCCAAACCACTCATGACCACTTTCGTGAATGGTGATGAAATCCCATTTTAAGCCATGCCCGGTGCCGCTTAAATCCCGACCTAAATAACCTTTTTTAAATTGGTTTCCGTAGGCAACAGCACTTTGATGCTCCATTCCGAGGTGTGGCGCCTGCACCAGCTTGTAGCCATCTTTATACCATGGATAAGGGCCAAACCAGTATTCAAACGATTTCAACATGGGCTTTACATCGGCATCCCAATGCGGACGGGCTTTCGCACTGTCGGTTTGTAAGGCCCAATAATCGATCGTCAACTTACCGTTCTCACCAGCATAACTATCTTCCCAATGCGAATATTTACCAATGTAAAAAGTTACGTCGTAGTTGTTGATCGGGTTCGCTACAAACCAGTTGTGCTGTCTGTAACCATCAGGTTTGTCAACGGTGTTTCTCAACCGTCCGTTAGATATTTCTTGCAAATCTTTGGGCACGCTTATACTGATAAGCATACTATCTACTTCATCGCTCTGATGATCTTTATTTGGCCACCAAACGCTGGCGCCCAGCCCTTGGCAGGCAACGGAAACGAAAGGGTTGCCTGCAGAATCTTTGTTAAAGATGAAGCCGCCATCCCAGGGAGCACGTTTCGCAACTATAGGGTTTCCCGAGTAAAAAACCGTAAACTTATCCTCGGTGCCTTTCTTGATGGCTTTTGGAAAAGTTACAAACACCGCATTGTACTCGCGGGTGTATTTAAGTTCGTTGCCATTATAAACTACTTTGTCTACCTTAAGGTTATCAAATAAATCAAATTGAAGTTTTGTAAAATCTTGGGTAGCGGTAAATTTGAATTCGTTGCTGCCCGATACCGATCTCTGATCGATATCAATTTTAACATCCAGGTGATAGTAATTAATATCGTAACAGGTACGCAAGGGCGTAAGGCTTCCCCGCAAGCTATCAGCTCGCGAATTGACCTGGTTTTTGCCAAGCATTTGAGCGTTTAAAGTTGTAATGCTTAATGCAAGTGCAAAGAAAGTGAGTAGTTTTTTCATATTTTCCAATTTTTCGTCATTGGGAGGCACGAAGCAATCTGCTAACCTGTTATCCCTCAATTTGTTAGATTGCTTCGTGCCTCGCAACGACGACCTTTAAGTATTCGTTGTATGGCTTGAATTTATATTTTTAATCAATCAAAATCAATTCATCTACCCTATTTCAACACCGAAACCGTAATAAACGAGCTGTTATGTACATCGTGGTAAATCCTCTGCGTGGCTTTTTGAAAATCGCCTCGATCCGCCTGGTAAATATCCATAAATTTCTGTGGATTACGGTCGGCTAGTGGAAACCACGAATTTTGAATTTGGATCATAATTTTATGTCCTTTTTTAAAGGTATGCGCCACGTCGGGCAAGGGATAATTCACTTTGGTGATTACTCCAGGAACAAAGGGTTCAGGTTTTTCGAAGCTATTGCGGTATTTTCCACGCATAATCTCCCCGCGAACCAACATTTGGTAGCCGCCCATGACTAAATTTTTTGGATTAGGCGTCGGATTAGGCGCATCCTCCGGATAAACGTCAATCAGTTTCACAACATAATCGGCATCCGTTCCAGTGGTCGAAACCACCAGATTTGCCAGTATCGGGCCTGTTAATGTAATGTCCTCCGTCAAGGCATCGGTTTCATAAGTCTGAACATCCGGTCGCCGCGACGCGAAACGCTGGTCGTCGATCATATATTCTCTTGTTCGCCTTGCTTGAATTCCATCTTGATAAGGAACCGGCTTATTCGGATCGCTCACATATTCATCCCAACTATCCGTACGGCCTACTTTTTCAAAGCTCAGCTTGCCATTAGCCTGTAAGTACAAATTTTTGGTTTCTACATCTTTTGGCGGCCAGCTTGCAAACTTTTTCCATTCGTTTGAACCAGTTACGAAAATATTGGCTTCAGCAGGATTAAAGGTTCCTTCTCCTTTTAAATAATGCTTAAAAAATGGCAGTTCATATTGTTGCTGATAATCGATGCTGGTGGTTTTTCCGAAAGTAATATCGCCGAAATAAGAACCATCACTGCGTACCCATCCGCCGTGGAACCATGGTCCCGCAACCAAAATGTTGTTGGCGTTGGGATTTTGTTTTTCAATGGCTTTGTAAGTGGCAAACGTTCCGTACGCATCTTCAGCATCGAAAAAGCCACCAACAACCATTACTGCGGGCTTTACCTTAGTTAAATGCGGGGTAATTAACCGTGCTTTCCAAAAGGTATCCAAATTTGGATGTTTAAACAGATCGTTCCAAAATTGAATACTATCCGCAAAATATTTATCCTTGAGGTTCTTTACCGATCCTGCTTCCAAATAAAAGCGATAATTATCCTGAATCGGAAATTGAAAGCCCTTGGGCCCCTTGTCGGGCGTAATTGCATTGGGACGCGGAACACCAAAGCTGCTCATAAAACTGAAAGCATCCATTACGAACAGCGAACCTCGGTGATGAAAATCGTCGCCCATAAACCAATCCGTTACCGGGGCCTGCGGCGAAACCGCCTTTAGCGCAGGATGTGCATTGGGCAGCGAGGCAGTAGAGTAAAAGCCGGGATAAGAAATTCCATAAATTCCCGCATTTCCATTGTTCCCTTTAATGTTTTTTAGCAGCCAGTCGATCGTGTCGTAAGTATCTGTACTTTCATCGATAGCCGTTTTTCCTTTTTGGGTAGTTTGTGGGCGAATGTCGGCAAAAGTGCCTTCGCTCATCCAACGGCCCCTCACATCCTGATACACAAAAATGAATCCCTCACGCATCATCGCCGGAAAATTTCCGAGGCTTGTTTTATACTTGTCCTCTCCATAAGGAGCAACCGTGTAAGGCGTTCTGTTAATGAGGAACGGATACTTTTTGGTTTGATTTTTGGGAATATAAATCGACGTAAACAGCTTCACCCCGTCACGCATTGGGATTTGACGTTCAATTTTGGTATAGTTTTCTCTAACATACGCCGAATCGGTTTGCTGAGCAAACAATTTACTGGAAACAAACAGACAAAATAAGAGGCTAAGAAATCGCGAAAAGTTCATTTAATAGTTTTTTTAGAATAAAGTTTTAAAGATAGGCGATTGCAAACGCATAACAAAAATGCCGCTGGTAAAAGGTTTGTTAGTTATGAGTAATGAGTAATGAGTATTGAGTAATGAGTATTGAGTATCCAGTAACGAGTAATAAGATTGGGTGCTTCAAACCGTGTTTTCGATTTGTTTGACTTTAATCTTTTCGCCAATAGATGCCCGCGGCATAACTTTGTCTTTTACCTTTGAGCTTAAAATGCTCGTGGCACAGCTTAGTCTTTCAGCTTTGGTCTTTCAGCTTTAAAATGCCCGTAGCACAGCTTTAGCCTTTCAGCTTTGGTCTTTTAGCTTAATTCGTCATTCCTTTATCAAAATTTAGTTAAAATGGCTTTGTGAGCAATCTTTCGCGGGTTTTCATCGTCATATAGTTAATCGAATTAAACACCACAAAATGAAAAGGTTATTAAATAAAGGATTGGTTGTTTTCGCTGCAGCAGCGATGATTGCAACCTTAAGCGTTGAAAGTGTTTCGGCACAACGGCCAAGCAGGGGTGGCGGTGGTAGATCTGGTGCCGTGTCGCCCTCAAGAGGCGGATCAATTTCCAGAGGTCCATCAATGCGAGCACCCTCGGGCAACAGAATTTCGCAGGCGCCAAACAGAGGTAGTTATGTACCTCGGACAAATAACAGCAGCATTAGGCCAGGTCGCCCGGGCTATAGTTATAACAGGCCGGGTTATCGCCCCAGTTACCGATCGGCTTATCGGTACAGACCGAGCTATGGCTATCGCCCGGGGTTCGGAAGGCCATATTATCGCCCATATTATAGTTATTACAACTTCTACCGCCCATTTTTGGGAATCAGGATTGGCGTTTTACCTTACGGATACTATCCGTTCTATTATGGCGCAAATCAGTTTTATTATTCTGGTGGATTGTTTTATCAGCAAAATAACAATCAATACGAAGTAGTAGTTCCGCCAGTTGGTGCCGAAGTTCCCAACTTACCCGAAGAGGCAAATTTGGTTACGATAAATGGCATCGATTATTATGAATACAAAGGTGTTTACTATACTCAGGGACAAAATGCCGAAGGCGCAACTGTGTACATTGTTGCGGGCAAAGATGGTGTGCTGAATACAGCCGATGGATCGGTTAATGCGCATCAAATTGGCGACATGATTACCGAGTTGCCCGAAGGTTGCAGAGAGGTTACCATCAAAAACGAAAAATATTTCGTTTCTCCTGATGATGTTTACTACGAAGAAGTGGTGGATGGAGACAAGGTATCTTACCGCGTAATCGGAAAGTTGTTTTAAGAGAAGCATCATACTTTTTTGTCATTCTGAGGCACGAAGAATCTGTTCGCTACGAGCACCAACTTTAGTTTATCCCCATACGTTCACCATTTTGGCAGGTGGTCTATTGTAGGGAGTGTTCCAGCGCTTGGAAATTTATATTCGTACCTGCTTTGCATTTTCGGGCCTTAGAATGACAGTAAAATGAACGTCGTCTGTTTTGGAGTTTATGCAACGATTATCGCTATCAGCGACTTGATCTGTCGGTTAGCCAGATCAATGGAACGTCAACTATGAACGAGCGTTTTCAGCTTGATTGCGATGTTATTGCTAGGGCGCTAAGATTCCCGCCTGCGCGGCAAAGAGGATCGGCTTAAAACGTCGTCTATATTTTATGATACGTACTCTTCTTTTTTAGCCCGTTGCTAGCAACATTTTCTCTACTTTTGTCGATAAAACCGTTCGATTTTGAAAAAAATGCCCTCAAAAGCACCTTTTGTATATTTTGTTGTCCTGCTGGTGCTTTCTTCTTGTGTTACGACGAAAAATGTAGCGCATAAGCAAACGGAAACATCAATTTCATCAATCAAATTTTTGAGCGAGTTCGTTCTGCCGTTGAATTCTACTTTTCAAAGTACTGCCGTTGGCGGTCTGTCGGGTATTGATTACGATGTGAAGAACGATCAATATTACCTCATCAGCGACGATCCTTCCAGTATCAGTCCCGCAAGAATTTACACCGCGAAAATTGATCTTGATAACAATAAGATAGATACGGTAAAAGTAACTGGAATTATATTTATTCCGCAGAAAGATGGCACGCAATATCCTAAATACCAACAAGGCAAAAACTCAAAAGCCGATGGCGAATCGATTCGCTATAATCCGCTCAAAAACACCTTGGTTTGGAGCAATGAGGGCGAACGGCTATTCCGCCAAACCGATACAACAATTGTTCAACCGGCGCTAACCTTCATTTCTACAGCGGGCAAATATTTAGACACAGTTCCTTTGCCACATGGATTCCACATTACCAGGCAGCAATATGGCGTTCGGAAAAATGCTTTCTTTGAAGGTTTAAGCTACGCCGATAATTACAAAACATTATATGCCAGTTTAGAGGAACCGCTTTATCAGGATGGGCAACAATCGCACTTTGAGTACGGTAAGGCATTAACGAGAATTTTGAAGTTCGATGTGGCTAAAAACAAAAACGTGGCACAATATGCGTATAATCTCGATGCGTTGCCCATAAATCCAACGGTGCCGAGTGATTGGAATTTAAATGGAATCTCGGAGATATTAACAGTAAATAATCACACCTTGTTAGTAATGGAGCGGGCCTGGGCAAAAGGCCGCGACGACCATTCTTTTGTGAAACTTTACCTTGTTGATTTGGATGGCGCCGAAAACGTTATCGATAATCCTTCGTTTATTAGCAATCCACCACAACCGCTCGTAAAGAAATTGCTTTTCGATTTTGATAGCTTAAATATGCATATCGACAATATTGAGGGCGTAACTTTTGGCCCACTGCTTGCTAACGGCCACCGTTCGCTCGTATTCTGCGTAGATAACAACTTTGGAAAGGCACAAGTTCAGCAGTTTTTCTTATTCGAAGTAATACCTTAGTCTGAAGTCTTGAGTCCGAAGTCCTTAGTCCGAGGTCTTAAGCGTATAAATCTATCTATTCTTCTAACTTTGTGCCATTAATTTTAAAAATATGAGTAAGATAAAAGCGTTGTTGTTGGATTTAGACGGTACATTGATAGATTCTGAGCGGTTTCACTTCGATTGCTGGAATGAATTTCTCAGCCAATACGGCGTTGTTATCGATTTTAAAGACTGGCTTTCTAACTATGCCGGAATTCCGCTTCCACAAAATGCAAAAGCCATTATAAACAAATATAAAATTGATGCCGATCTCACAGATTTTATCGATAGAAGAGAGCTGATTACTTTCAACGGCTTTAAAACGAAAGACATCGAATTGATGCCGTTTGCATTAGATTTTGTTCAGTATTTTTACGAAAAAGGACTTACGCTTGCTGTGGTAACGGCCAGCCCCCGGGTTGATGTTGAAGCAGTTTTTGAGCGAAACGGACTGGCTAAATACTTCAAGCTTTTTGTTACCCGTACAGATGTTACGGTGAGCAAACCCGACCCCGAAAGTTATAATATTTGTGTAAAAATGCTGGGATTGGCGAAAGACGAATGCATTGTTTTCGAAGATACGGTTAATGGCGTAAAATCGGCCTTGGCCGCTGGCATTACTTGCTATGCCATTCAAAATAATGTTCGGGCGCATCAGAAATTGAAAATCGCCGATCAATTGTTTCTTAATTTTGAACACGCAAAAACTTACATGCTCGAAAATGAGATTATAGGCTAAGGCTGCACTCCTGCACTGGCATTCATGTTCCTTGCACTGGCACTCATGTGCGTTGCAGCCCAACCGCAGCCTTGGCAGCAGGCGGGTACTTTTAGCTTTCAGCTTTAGTCTTTCGGCTTTTAGCTTTTTAATCTCCAGACTTTCTGACTTCCCGACTTCTTTCAGCTTTGGTCTTTCGGCTTTTAGCTTTTTAATCTCCGGCCTCCTGACTTCCCGACTTTCGGACTTCTTCAGTCTTTTAGCTTTAGTCTTTTAGCTTTTTTCCCTACCTTTGAACAATCAAAATTTTAAAGAAATTATGCAATACGATGTCGTTGTTATCGGTTCAGGCCCGGGTGGTTATGTAGGCGCAATCCGTTGTGCGCAGCTAGGGTTAAAAACTGCAGTTATAGAAAAGTACAAAACGTTTGGAGGCACTTGCTTAAACGTAGGCTGTATTCCATCGAAGGCGTTATTAGATTCTTCGGAGCATTTCCACAACGCTGCTCATACGTTTACAACCCACGGAATTAACCTGAGAGATTTGCAGGTTGATATGAAACAAATGATCGCCCGCAAAGACGATGTTGTTGCGCAAAACACCGCAGGTATTACGTATTTATTTAAGAAAAACAAAATCGATTCGTACGAAGGTGTGGGTTCTTTTGTTGATAAAAATACTATTTTGGTTACCAAGAGCGATGGTTCTACCGAAACATTATCTGCCAAAAACGTCATTATTGCAACCGGATCAAAACCAACCGTTTTACCATTTTTGCCTGTTGATAAAAAACGCATCATCACTTCTACCGAAGCCTTAAACATTAAAGAGGTACCTAAAACGATGGTTGTAATTGGCGGAGGGGTAATCGGCCTTGAGTTGGGCTCAGTTTATGCCCGGTTGGGTACAAAAGTTTCTGTTGTCGAGTTCTTACCATCCATCATCAGTACAATGGATGCCGGGTTGGGCAAAGAGCTTCAACGTGTGCTTAAGAAAACCTTAGGCATGGAATTTTACATGGGCCATAAAGTTACCGGAGCAACTACAAAAGGCAAAACGGTAACCGTAACTGCCGAAACTCCAAAAGGTGAAAGTATTTCTTTAGAGGCCGATTACTGCATTGTTGCTGTTGGTCGTACCGCTTACACCGAAGGCTTAGGCTTAGAAAAGATAGGAATCACTGTTGAAGAAAGAGGCAAAAAAGTTCCGGTAAACGAACATTTAGAAACTTCGGTTAAAGGCGTTTATGCCATTGGCGACGTAATTACCGGAGCCATGTTGGCCCACAAGGCAGAAGATGAAGGTACTTATGTAGCTGAAACTATTGCGGGACAGAAGCCACATATTAACTATAATTTAATTCCCGGCGTGGTTTACACCTGGCCAGAGGTTGCATCGGTAGGTTTAACCGAAGAGCAACTGAAAGAAAAAGGAACAAAATACAAAGCGGGTTCATTTCCGTTTAAAGCCAGCGGACGTGCAAAAGCGAGCATGGATACTGATGGTTTCGTTAAAGTTTTGGCCGACGCTACAACTGATGAAGTTTTAGGTGTACACATGATTGGCCCGCGTGCTGCGGATATGATTGCAGAAGCAGTTATTGCGATGGAGTTCCGTGCATCGGCAGAAGATATTGCCCGCACCTGTCACGCTCACCCCACTTATACCGAAGCCTTAAAAGAAGCTGCGTTAGCTGCAACTGAAAACAGAGCGATACATATTTAATTAAGAACATAAATTTGAAGCCATCCGATGAAACTTGCCAAGCGCATATATTCATCGGGTGGCTTTTTGGTATAAAGATCTCTCCGCTACGGTCGAGATGACGGCTTAATTTGGTCGGGATGACGATTTGATTAATAGTCATCCGATGAATAATAGCGAAAGGCACATATTCATCGGATGACTTTTTTCATTAAAAGATCTCTCCGCTTCGGTCGAGATGACGGGTAAATTGGTCGAGATGACGGGTAAATTGGTCGAGATGACGGCTTGATTAATAGTCATCCGATGAATAATAGCGAAAGGCACATATTCATCGGATGACTTTTTTTATTAAAAGATCTCTCCGCTTCGGTCGAGATGACGGGTAGGCCGAGATGACGGTTTAATTTGGTAGAGATGACGACTGAGAGAACTTATCGAAAATAAATGTTTCGATTTCCAATCCATTTCAGGAACTTTGTATCGGAAATCCCAAACCATTAAAATCCTGATTATTTTGGAAGAAATAAATGCAAATCGCGAAGCGACTAATGAAGTTAACATTCTCCCCGAAACTGCAGAGCGTGCTTTAAATCGTATCCGTATTGCTGTGGCACTGTTTTACTTCGGGCAGGGAATCGCATTTGCGTCCTGGGCAAGCCGAATTCCGGATATTAAAAACAGTTTAAGGCTTTCTGATGGCGAACTGGGCAGTATTTTGTTGGCACTTCCCGCAGGACAACTTTTTACCATGATTATTTCGGGCCGTTTGGTAACCCGCTTCGGGAGCAAGAAAGTGCTTACCATTACTGCGCCGCTTTACGTTTTAGCACTTACCAATTTGGGGCTGGCCGCTGCACCATGGCACTTGGCCGTATTTCTATTTATATTTGGCATAGTGGGTAACATGTGCAACATATCGGTAAATACGCAGGGGGCCGAAGCTGAAAAAATGTTCGGTCGTTCGATTATGACTTCCTTTCATGGCGCATGGAGCATAGCTGGGTTTACCGGAGCGCTCATTGGACTATTGATGGTTAATTTACACATCACACCCTATTCCCATTTCTGGATCGTAAGCTTTTTGATTTTTATAAACGTAGCGTTAAACCACAATCATCTCGTTCCCGGAAAAGGGGCGGTTACCGTGCGGACGAAAAAGTTTGTGATGCCCGAATGGAACCTCATTCAGTTAGGAATTATCGGCTTTTGCAGCATGGCAACCGAAGGGGCAATGTTCGATTGGAGTGGCGTTTATTTTAAAGATATTGTTCATGCACCCCGCTCGCTGGTTATTTTGGGCTACGCCTCTTTTATGATTATGATGGCCACAGGCAGATTTATTGGCGATAAGATAATCGGAAAACTAGGAAGAAGAACAACAATCAAAATTAGTGGATTAATCATTTCCGCAGGGATGTTTACTTCTGTGTTTTTTCCTTTTGTAATTACGGCAACAATAGGCTTTATGCTCGTGGGTATTGGTGTTTCGAGCATTGTACCCACAGTTTACAGTGTGGCAGGCAAAAACGGTAAAGTAGCCCCCGGAATAGCCATTGCAATCGTTTCGAGTGTGAGTTATTTTGGCTTTTTGTTAGGCCCGCCGTTAATTGGTGGTATTTCCGAATTATCCAGCCTGCAATATTCTTATGCTGTTATTGGCTGCTTTGGTTTGTTAGTTAGCTTTTTAGTGACAAAGATAAAGGCTATTGAATAATTGGTAAACTGGTTCATTTGCCATTAGTTTATTAGTAAGCCACCGCTTAATGTAATCACAAATTTCTAAACAGTTGGGTTGTAGTCATTGGTATGTACAAAAGGCTGTCTCAAAAAGATAAATTCAATTTCAATTTGTCACGTTGAGCCTGTCGAAACGCCCTTTCAAGCATTTGGGTCAGTCCTTCGACTACTTGTCCCGACTTCTCGGGAAGCTCAGGATGTAAATAATGACCATTGAATAATGATCAGCGGGTGTAAGGACGTCTGCTTGTGTGTCTGATTCTAAGAATCCTGATATCATCCCGTAAATGTCTGAAAGAAATTCTATAGCTGTCGATTTCGAATGCGAAAAAGCTGCCATCATTTTCCCGTTTTAGTCGGTCCTGTTGGAAAGTATTGATCAGTATTGGAATGGATTTAATTTTGCTGAGAATCCGACTTTCTAATCTTTCGGCATATTCTAACTCGTCATTTTCTTCAAGATATTGGATAATATCCAGCAGTTGTTTTACCGCAGATTTATTCCACTTGATTTTCATTAAACTGTTTTGCGTCTGTTTTGAAATAAAAGCTCAACGTCATCGTGTTCAATGAAATCGCCGTCGTTCACTTCAGCATCTGCCTGATCTATCTCTTTATTGTATTGATCTAGAAAAACAATTTCAGGTTCATTAACCGTCTCATCAATATCTGATCGATACTTATAGTCGAGACTATCCAGAAAAGCGATAAGTACTTTTTCTTCCCGTTCGTTCTTTGTATTTACCAGTATACTCATAATCAAATTTACCAAATTTCATTATTCATTCCTAATCAATTCATATTCCTTAAGCGTTGCAATTGCCAGTTCAATTAATCGCAAATTTTCGTCGAGGTGGCCATGCTGAACCTCTACGTTGATATACGGAATATTTTGCTGCATGGCATATACGGAAAGCGATCCGTCGTTTTCGGCAAACTTCGATTGAAGAATTACATTTACGTTCGCTTTTTTTAAACTGCTAAACAGCCGGGGCTCGGTTACATAAATCAGGTCGTCGCCATCCATTTCGAAGTTGATGTACACCGAATCTGCAGTGCTCGATAAATCGTAGCCCGGTAGATACGATGAAATGCCAAATCCACCATCAGCGTTATTGTGCAACGTCAAAATATAGCCCATCTCTTTTGGGTTATAAAAATCGACAATTTGCTTTCCGGCATCAGTAATCAGTTTCTCGACTTCGTTTGAGCTGTAGGGGATTTTTTTCAAGCGGGTATTAACTCCCTTTTCAGTATAGATTGCATTTGGATCGATGCGGTAAGGGTCGTCCATGTGGGTGAAAACGTAATCTCTAACGCCCCCATACTGGCTGTCGATTAATTCTCCACCGCTCCAACGTATATAATCAAAACCGGCTTTTACGCCAGTATCTTCGTTATCGTGCACAACAAGAAACCGGATTCCATTGGGTTTGTAACTGTACTTTACGAGGTTGATATTTAAATTTGCCAACTTAATAAACGATGAATCGGTTGTCATTGCAGGGAAAACGGGCGGATGTTGGGCTTTAACCAACAAGGAAATGCCAACAAGAAACAGGGATAGAAGATACCTAAACATATGGCTAATATACAATGTTGAGCCAAAATTTGTTTGGTTTTGTTATCCATTTAAGGATTTTCGATTCCTTGCCCGTCAGTTTCAACTGACGGATACCTTTATGCAAAAAAAAAGTCCCGATTTGCATCGGGACTGATTCACTATAATAGGGATGGACGTTATTTTCCGTGATCTAAATCATATTCAAGCACATCTTTGTGGTCATACGGTTCAACCATTAATTCATCAATCGTTTTGCCTTTTTTATTGAAGCCAAGTCTTTCCAACATTCTATCGAAGATTAAATACACTACTGGCACCACAATTAAGGTTAAGAACAACGAACTGGTTAAGCCACCAACAATTACCCATGCCAAACCATTTTTCCATTCGGCACCTGCTCCCGATGCCAATGCAATTGGAAGCATACCGAACACCATGGCGATGGTTGTCATTAAAATTGGGCGCAGACGTGCGTGGTTGGCCAGCACCAATGCTTCTTTGGTTTCTTTACCCTCGGCCTTTAAGTGGTTGGTAAAATCGACCAAAATAATCGCATTCTTCGCCACCAAACCCATCAGCATAATTAAACCTAAAATGGTAAAGATACCGATTGAATTGTTGGTTAAGGCCAGTGCAAGCAACGCCCCAATTACCGCTAACGGAAGTGAGAACATAACCACCAATGGGTAAACAAAACTATCGTAAAGGGCTACCATGATCAGGTAAACCAATATTACAGATGCAAGTAAGGCAATACCCAGCGTACCAAAACCTTCGGCCTGGTTTTCCTGGTCTCCTGCCCAGGTGTAACTTACACCAACCGGCGCTTTAAGTTTGCCATTTTTCTGCATGTCTTCCAGCTTTTCCTGAAACTCTGCAACGATAGTTCCTGTCGGCCTACCGATAGACTGGGCCTGAACGGATACTGATGTCGATTTGTTTAAACGCTCTAACTGACTTGGGCCTGAACCCTCGGTAATGGTTGCAAATTGCGACAACTTGATTTGTGCGCCTTTATCGTTTACAAAAATCAGGTTCCGTACGTCGTCAATGTTCTTTCTGTTAAAACTTTGGTACTGAATATTAATATCATACTCATACTCGCCTTTTCTGAACTTACCATCGGTATTGCCGGCGAAAGCGGTTTGCATGGTAGAACCTACCGTAGCGAGTGTTAAGCCAAGCGCCGACATTTTATCGCGATCTACCTGAACATTGATTTCGGGTGTACCTTTTTCTACGGATAATTTGATCTCAGTAGCACCCGGAATGGTTTTTAAAACGGCTTGTGCACCTTGCGCATATTTTAGTGCGCTATCTAAATTAGAACCCATTACCACGAGGCTAATTGGTGCATTTTCGGCAATACCCAAAATACTAATCGGAACGGTTTTTACTTTGGCGCCAACCAGTTCTTTTGCCAGGGCACGGCTCATCTTCGTTGCAAATACGTCGGATGAAACACCCTCACGTTCTTTACGATCGACCAAACGAACATTGATTTCAGATTTGTAAGCAGTTGCTTGTGTACCTCCAAAATCGCCACTCGCTTGTCCAACTGTTGTAATTAGCTGTGTAATTTCGGGTTGTTTATCTAAGAAAGCTTCTGCTCTTTGTGTGTAAAAGTTGGTTTGTTCCAGCGGTGCATCTTTTGGAAGCTCAATCTGAACCAAAAACTCTCCTTTATCAGATTTAGGGAAGAACTCGGAGCCAATAAAGCCTGCGCCCAATAAGCCACAGGATCCCAGGAACATCACAAATACCATGATCAGCGTTAACGCTTTATGGTTTAACGACCACGTGAGGATACTTGTAATCCACAGCGTAAATTTCTTTAACTGTTTTTCGAACCAGAGGATAAAGCGGCCAAACATGTTTTTGCCCTCAATGTGCTCCAACTTTCCGTAACGCGAGAAAATTAACGGTACAATAGTAAATGAGGCCAAAAGCGAAAGCAATGTTGCGATGATTACCACGATACAGAACTGGCGCAAAATGTTCGACACCAAACCTGTACTTACCGCAATTGGAAAGAACACCACCACAATTACGAAAGTAATCGATACAACGGTAAAGCCAATTTCGCGGGTTGCATCAGCTGCTGCCCTAACCTTGTTCTTGCCCATTTCCATGTGTCGCTGGATGTTCTCCAATACCACAATCGCATCATCCACCAGGATACCTACCACGAGGGAGAGACCCAATAGCGACATCAGGTTTAAGGTAAACCCGAATAGGCTGATACCGATAAAGGTTGCGACCAGGGAAACCGGAATTGATACCATTACAATTAACGCGTTACGCAAACTGTGCAGGAAGAAAAGCATTACGAAGGCCACAAGTATAACGGCGAGAATTAAATCGTGAATTACCGCATCTGCAGATTCCAATGTAAAGATCGAACTGTCGTTTACGATATTGATATCAAGCTTGTTCGCTGCATATTCGTTTTTCAGCTTCGCAATGATGGCATGTGTACCTTCACTCACTTCTACCGCATTTGCATCACTTTGTTTAATGATTTGGATGGCAATAGATGCCTGACGATTGATACGAGCCAGTTTTTCGGTTTCTTTTTTCGAATCTTGTACATCGGCAACATCACGCAGGCGGATTTGTGAGCCTGTTTGAGCGGTTGTTAAAACCAGGTTCCTAAGTTCTTCTATACTTCTGTACTTTCCCGATAAACGGATTAGAACATCCTGATTCTCTGTTTTTACACTTCCGGTAGGGAAATCTAAGTTCGAGCTTAAAATCATTTGTTGTACCTGCGGAACTGAAAGGTTGTAACCTTGCAATTTAGCAGCGTCTAAAGACACCTGAATTTCACGCTCAGAACCGCCTACTAAATTAACCTGCGCAACACCGTTTACCCTCGAAATTACCGGAGCAATTCTTTGGTCGATCAAATCGTAAAAAGATACATCATCCATATTGGCAGATGCCGTCATGGTAATTACAGGTAAGTCATCAAGCGAGAATTTACTTAACGAAGGTGCTTTTACATCTTCCGGTAAATCGGCGAGGATGGCGTTTACCTTACGTTGTGCATCATTTAACGAGATATCGATATTTGCTGCATCAGTTAAGGTAATGGTTACCGTTGATAAACTTTCGAACGATACGGAGTTGATCTTTTTAATGTTCTCCATGGAGGATACCGCATCCTCAATCTTTTTTGTTACGGTGTTTTCAACCTCATTTGGCGAAGCGCCGGGGTAAATGGTCGAAATAGATACTACGTTGTTAGAGAATTTTGGAAGTAATTCGTAACCCAACGAAAAGTAACTTAGCAGCCCGAGCAAGGTAAGTGCGGTAAATACCACAATCACCAGCGAGGGCCTTTTTATAGATATGTCTGTTATCTTCATTTTTTCTAGATTTGAGATGGGAGACGTTAGATTTGAGATTAGCCATTAGCCCTCAACCTCATAACCCTTTGCCTTTAACCTCTTTTATTTTACAATACTTACTGGCGTACCCTCGGCTAAATTGATCTGTCCACTTGTAATAACAGTTTCCCCTTCGTTCAATCCATCAAGAATTTCTACATTATCGCCCAAAATGCGGCCCGAAGTAACGTTACGAACCTTTGCCTTATTGTTTGCCTTATCGAGCACGAATACCTGGTTGCTGCTAACGCTGCCCGCAAAAGAAGTACGTGGTACCAAAATACTTGGTGCTTGTTTAGGGAAGTTAAACACCGCGGTGCCGTACATACCTGCCCTTAAGCTGTTTTTGGTGTCGTTGCTCACCTCTATTTCTACAGGGAAGTTTAATGTTGCATCGGCTTTTGGCGCAATAAATGTAATCTTGCCCGAAAATTTCTGATCAGGGAAAACTGATGATTGTATTTCGACGCTATTGCCCACTTTCAAGTTTGCCACCTGCGATTCGTTAACGCTAACCTGAAGCTTTAGCTTAGAAACATCAACAAGTTCAAAAAGCTGGGTTCCTTGAGCGGTAACAAACGCACCCACTTCAATGTACCTTTTGTTAACGATGCCGTTTATCGGCGATTTAATATTAGCATCACTCACCCTTCTTTGGGAAGCCTGTAAGCGTAATTTGGCATTCTCTGCAGCCAGTTTTGCCTGATCTAACTGTTGCTGGGTAACGCCGCCGGTTTCAAATGAGCTTTGATATCTTGCTAAATCCCTTTTTGCATTTTGGTAAGTCGCTTCCGCAGTTTCTCTGTCGGTATTAATGATCTCCGCATCAATGCGGGCTAAAACCTGCCCTTTGCTCACGCGATCGCCTTCATCAACATAAATTGCTTTAACACGACCTGCGTTTTCCGACAAGAAGTTTAGCTCTTGTTTAGGAACAAAGTTTCCGTTTGCAACAAAATCGAGGTTTACAACTTTCTTCTCTACTGTAGCAACACGAACGGCAACGGCGCCACCACCTTTAGCAATGAAAGCAGTTTTTTCTTCGTTCTTCTTTTTATTGTTGCTTAAAACATAAGCTATTGCACCAAGGGCAACAACAACTACGATAATTATGGTAATTACTCTTTTCATTTCTATTGTACTAGCGATTTAATGTTTCCGTTTGATTTTATTAGTTGTATTTCGGCTATCTTATAGTTTAACAAAGCCTGGTTGTAGCTGTTTTGTGCCTCTGTTAACGAGTTTTCTGTTTCCAGCAAATCGGTTAAGGTAGCCAAACCA
This sequence comes from Pedobacter endophyticus, assembly GCF_015679185.1. Lineage (NCBI taxonomy): Bacteria > Pseudomonadati > Bacteroidota > Sphingobacteriia > Sphingobacteriales > Sphingobacteriaceae > Pedobacter > Pedobacter endophyticus. The sequence goes on along the minus strand of NZ_CP064939.1, from coordinate 2,535,635 downwards.
TTGTTGTAGTTATTCTGTGTACTTTTATAAATTTCTTGTGCCAGATCTGCATTTCTGCGCTGCGACCTAATGGTGTTCAAATTGTTGCGAAGCTGAATTTTTGCATTTTCGTAAGCCAGATTTAACGAGTTCGTCGATTCTTTTCTGTCTTCCTTCGCCTTCATAATCTCCACATCGGCCTGGCGGATTTTTGAACGTGTTAAAAATCCATTGAAAATTGGCACCCTTAACGTTAAACCAATTGCCGAAGCCCCATAGCCAATAGCCGCCGCATTCGAATTCAAGAAATCGAAACTGTTGCTCTGGCTTGAGTACGTGTAGTTTCCGGTTAATGCCAACGATGGATAATACTCTGCTACGTAGGCTTTACGTTGTAAGGCCAGCAATTTATCCTGATTGTTTAAGAGCTTAACCTCAGTTCTATTGGCCAGATCAACCGAATCGGTAAATACTGGTAGCTGGGTAACCTGAGTTAATTCCGTTGCCGGTAACTCGATTGGGTTGCTAACCGGCATGCCCATCGCAAACTTAAGCTGGTTTTCTAACTGTGTAACGGCGTTGATAATTTGCTCACGCTGCGTATTTAAATTGGTAACGTTTACACTAATCCGATCTACATCGATTTTTCTGGCCAACCCATTTTTATACTGGTTTGCAATTACTTTCTCAACTATGCCAACGTTTTTAATGTTGGTGTCGATTACAGCCAATTGCTCTCTGTTTACCAAAACCTGATAGTAGTTATTGGCCACCAATTCGATAATTTGTTCTTCGGTCAGCTGCGAAGTTAGGTTGTAATATTCTTCACTCGATTTCGCTGCTTGCAAGCCTGTAAAAACCTGTTGGTTAAATAACTGCTGCGAAAGCTGAACGCCAGCCGACGAATTCCAGTTTTGGCCCAGTTTGATGGCTTGCGATTGACCGCCAAAATCGGCTACCAATTGACCGATAATCGGGTTATAGGTTAAGCCTGCGGTTCCGGTAAGCTGAGGCAGGGCCTGCGCTCTTACTTCCTCCACTTTGTACCTTCCGCCCAGGATATCTAATTTAGATTTTCGAACACGGGCATTGTTCTGTAAGGCATAAGTTAATGCATCTTTTAAGGTTACTCGCTGTTGGGCAGCTACCATTTCTGGTAAGGCCATGCCAGTAAACATAATCAGCATTATTGTTGCCAGTTTTACTCTAAGCATAATGTATTGTTTTTTTGTTTTTGGGTTTCTTGTTTTTAACCTCTCCCCCCACCCTCCCCTTGAAGAGAGGGAGCTAGGAACTGCTAACTTATTTACTTCGTAATTGCAAACTTCGGACCGCGGACTTTCCGGACTTTTTAAGCCTTTAATCTTCGGACCTCGGACTTTCTGACTTCCGGACTTTTCAGCATTTAGTCTTCAACCTCCGAACTCCAGACTCTCGACTAACACTTTAATCCTTTTGTAAAGATAGAAGAGAGGTCTTTTTGCTTTTGTGTCATTTTATTTACTGCTTTTTTATCTGGGAGCAGATCTTTTCCGAGCTCCATTATGCACATATTTGTAAGGCCCATTAAGCTCTCTAAGTAAAGCTCTGCAACGTGCGCCATGTTTTCGTGTTTAATTTCGCCGTTACGCTGTGCCCTTTCAAATATTTCTGCATAAAACTCCTTTTCCGAATCTTTCAGCGCTGTTAGCTTTTTCTTCATCTGGTCGTCGTTAAAAATATCCGGAAGTCCTTCCGATATCCTCAACATAAAATATTTCATAAAGAAGGTGTTTCGAATATCGATGGTTTGAAACAATACGGTCTCTAATGTTGCATCTGGATTATACTTTTTCTTCAACCGATCAAAATAATCGGTAAACACTTTTTCAATTACCCCAACAATTAAGCTTCTTTTGTCGGGGAAATAATAATATAACGAGGGCTTGGAAACAGATAAATCTTCAGCTATATCGTTCATGGTAGTTTTACCAATACCGAAATGGCTGAAACGCTTGATGGCGCCTTCTATAATTTGTTCTCGCTTTTTATCAGCCTCAATCATTTTTACCTTTCTACTTTCTGACTTTTTTAATAATTTAGTCAAAATTAGGTGTTTAATCTGAAAAGTTAATCAACTGATTAAAAATTGAATTATAACATTGCATTTGAATGACAATTAAATTGCTTTTCGTTGGTTTATATGTATTTACGGTTTAAAATTTCGAAATGGTGATGTTAAGTATGTTGGTTGTATTCGTAACAATTATATTGATGGAATGTTTTTCGTGGGCTATACATAAATACCTATTCCATGGGCCACTTTGGTTTTTGCATAAAAGCCACCACGAAAAATCGCATGCTTTCTTTGAATGGAATGATCTGTTTGCACTTTTTTTTGCTGCTGTTTCTTTGTACCTGATGTATATCGATCGTAGCAATCTGGGCTACAAATTCGCCATCGGTTTGGGCATTACCATATACGGACTGGTGTACTTTATTATCCACGATTGGTTTGTACACAGAAGGTTTAAAACTTTTAAAAGCAATAACAAGTACCTGCAGGCGGTTAGAAAGGCTCATAAAATTCACCATAAAAATAGAGGCAAAGAGCAAGGAAAGGCTTTTGGGCTGTTGTTTGTGAGAAAAATTGAGAAGAACTAGCGTCTAAGGCCGGTTAATCTTAATTAGCTATAATAGCTGTTGCTTAACGGCTTTCGGAGTTGCGCTCACTTCACCTGTCATCCTGAACGCAGTGAAGGATCTCTGGGCGAAGAAAAGCTTGCATTAATAAACTTAAGTTCCAAAACATAAGCAACTGCAGGATTCAGGTTTCTGCAATGATAGGAAAGAGATTCTTGACTGCGTTCAGAATGACAAACATGAGAAAGTAGGCAAACAAATAATGGTTTTTTATTATTACCTTATGATGATTTCACTTATAGCTCCCGTTTATGAAAAATTTTCGAATCGTATTTCTGTTTTTAACCTTAGTTATATTAAATTCATGCGGAAAGAAGACCGATAAAGATCGGGCGATTGAGCTTGTAAAATCAAAATACGAAAGTGGTAATCAGGAATTGAATTTTGAGAACGCAACGCTCGACAGCCTTTATACTATCTCTCCAAAAGCTTATGCCGATAGTATTAAAAAGGGAAACGAGTTAGATACCACTTTAGCACTACTTGAAAGCGAAATAGAACATTTACCACAGGCAGAATCTGACAGCGTAGGCCGGATCAGTGCAGAATTAACTAAGCGCAGGTACCGCTTAATTGATCTGGCTAAGCTAAAGCCACAGTTTAGAGGCTGGAAATTGTCGGGAGTTAAAGTGGAGGATGAGAACGCCGAGGTACTGAGTTTTAACTTTGATAAGGGCATAACACAAATTGTGGAATAGTTTTACGAAAAACTGGTATCGGTTACGCGACGCGAACCCTTGTGCCTAAACCCCCGCCTGAACGGACGGGCAGGTGGGCGTACGGACAATGTCGTTTAGTTAAGTACAACGGGTGTCATCCGATAGCTATCGGATCTGAGCCTTTCGACTTCGCTCAAGATAAACTCAGTCGAAGACCTTTTTCTATAGGATAAAACAAGTAAACATCCGCCCTTCGACTAAGCCTGTATTGAGCCTTTCGTCTACGCTCAAGATAAACTCCAGTCGAAATGCTCAGGGTGACAATATTTTTTGTTTACCCTTAACTTAATAGCATTGGGACGGGAAGGCGGAGACGCAAATCCGCTAATTTTCAAATAAAAACCAACTAGTTCTCAACAACCTGCGCTGCTAAAAACTGGTATTGGCTATGGGCAACGTTAATCAATACTTTTCTCCAATATTTGTTACTTTTGTGCGCAAACTCAAAATCGCTATGCTTCAAATCCAAAAAGATATTTCGCTAAAACCATACAATTCATTTGGTATCGATGTAAAGGCAAAACATTTCGCCGAAATATTTAACGAAGAAGATTTGACAGCGTTGTTCAAAAACGAGCTTGCCAAAACTGAAGACCTGCTGGTTATTGGCGGCGGAAGCAATGTTCTTTTTACCAAAGATTTTAACGGCTTGGTAATCAAGATCAGTATAAAAGGCATTTCATCGCAAGTTGACGGCGAAAAGGTTTTGGTTCGGGCTGGCGCCGGAGAAGTTTGGAACGACTTTGTAACCTATTGCGTTGAGCATGGTTTTGCGGGCGTTGAAAACCTAAGCCTTATTCCAGGTACGGTTGGGGCATCGCCAATTCAAAATATTGGTGCATATGGCGTTGAGTTGAAAGATGTTTTTGAAAGCTGCACTGCTTTTGAAATTAAAACGGGCGAACTTAAAACGTTTACTTATGCCGATTGCAGCTTCGGTTACCGCGAAAGTGCTTTTAAAGGTGAACTAAAGGGACAATACATTATTACCTCGGTAGCTTTCGGCTTAAAAACAAATGCGGCCATTAATACTTCTTATGGGGCAATTGAGGCTGAACTGGAGAAAAGGGGTATAGAAGCGCCCAGTATAGCCGATGTTTCTGCGGCGGTTGCGCATATCAGGGTAAGTAAACTTCCCGATCCATCGACCATTGGTAACGCCGGCAGTTTCTTCAAAAATCCGGTGATCGAAAAGCATGAGTTTGCCGATGTGGTGTCTAAACATCCTGATGTGGTGCATTACCCCACTGCCGATGGGAAGGTAAAGCTTGCCGCCGGCTGGTTAATTGAACAATGTGGCTGGAAAGGGAAGGTGGTTGGCCATACGGGCACCTGGAAAAATCAGGCACTGGTTTTAGTGAATCATGGCGGCGCAACTGGCATGGAGGTTTTTCAATTTTCAGCTCAAATTATAGACAGTGTTCAGTCTACTTTTGGAGTCACTTTAGAGCGTGAAGTAAATATTTTGTGACGAAAAGGCTTTTGAAATAGTATTTAGTCTAATTGGCATGTGCCAAAAGTTTTTGGTATTAAGTTTGTTTATGTCAATATAAATGAGTATATTTTCATTTGACTTTTAAATCTTACCTAAAGCTAAACATCATGACAAAATTTGAATTCAACCATCTTGTTAACCACCACTCGGTATCACTTAGATCTTACGCGTTAAACTTTACAAAAGATGCAGAAGATGCAAATGATCTTGTTCAGGATACCATGCTGAAAGCCATTACTTATTACAATAAATTTAAGGAAGGTACTAACTTAAAGGGCTGGTTGTTTACCATAATGAAAAATACTTTTATTAATAACTACCGCCGTTTAGTAAAAACAAATACATTAATTACGCAAAGCGAAGATATTTCGTCGGCAAACCTTTCTTACAGCGCAACAAAAAATCAGGCTGAAAGTAAATTTGTGTTAAGCGATATAGATAAAGCATTGGCGCAATTACCTGAAGAATACTATGTTCCATTTATCCGCTATTTTGAAGGTTTCAAATACCACGAGATTGCAGATATGTTAAATATTCCAATTGGTACCGTTAAAACGCGTATTCACGTAGCAAGGGGAATTCTTAAAAAATATTTGAAAACCTATTCAAAAGATATGACGGTTGCTGAAATGGCTTAAGGCAGCAAACAATCGAAAGAATTAAAGGGTCTGAATTTATTCAGGCCTTTTTTTTTGTTCTTCGTTCTGCAAGGCAATCTCCTTTCGTATAATCAGATTGCTTACCGATGAAAAATCGGCACAAGTCGGTTCTCTGACCGGATGGTGTGGTATTATAAAAATCGTTATAATCGCGTCGCGATCCTTCCCGAAGTATCGGGACATGCGTTGCGGTACCATTGACGTTTTTATGCATTTCGCTGTTTATAGGGCTATACATGAACTGTCGTCATCCTCAGCTTGACTGGGGATCTTAATGCTAGGGCTTTAATCCCGAAGCTTCGGGACCCTGCGGCAGGCAGGGGTTTAGATACAAAGGTCTATCCGAAAAACTGATAAAGTATTTTTGATTACTAACTGCTGTTAATAAACGCGACAGGAGCGGCAGCCCCGCATTTTTCTTGCGGACTACAGCGGATGGCGGGGCTACAGTTGCCACAGCGCTGCTGTCCGTTCGTTTTCAAAAATGAAATAAGAACGTGTTTTCTCAAATAAATTGCTTAACGATGAAAAATCGGCACAATTCGGCTCGCACAGCCCCGGCTTCCCAATAATGAAAACAGATTTCTCGAATCGTTATTTTATAGAAAAACCCGGTAAAGCAAAAGGCCCGGAAACAATCCAGGCCTTTTTGCTTATCATATATTTGGTTAGTTGATTCTTATTTTTTCTTTCAACAGTTCGCCTTCTCTCTTATTTCGAAACCATTTAAAACCTCGGATGATAATGTTCTTCAGTGGTTTTTTAACAGTATTTTTGTTTTGTGGTTATAAAGATAGGGGAAATTTTAAGTTTGTCAAGATTTTTTTGACATTTTTTTTATTTCCTTTGCCGCCACCTGTCCAGAAACTATTGCTGGTGGCACCCCAGGGCCCGGTACAGTTAATTGTCCGGTGTATAAAAAATTTGATACTTTGCTCTTCATTTTCGGTTTTAGGAAGGCCGTTTGTATCAAAGTGTTAGCTAAACCATATGCATTGCCTTTAAATGCGTGGTAGTCTTTTTCAAAATCATCCATGGCATAGCTCCGCTTAAATAAAACATTTTTTTGAATGTCGTTTCCCGTTAAATCCTTAAAGCGTTTTAACAACAGCTCGAAATATTCATCCCTTTTGCTTTCGTTGTCTTTCAATCCGGGTGCAAGCGGAATCAAAAAGAAGAGGTTTTCTGCGCCCTCAGGTGCCACGCTTTTATCGGTTACTGACGGGCAGCAAACATAAAACAGAGGTTTTTGTGGCCATTTCGGGTCGGTATAAATTTCTTCGGCATGCTCATCGAAGTTTTCGTCGAAGAACAGGTTATGGTGAAGCACGTTTTTCAGTTTGGTATTTAGTGCAACATAAAAAAGGAGGCACGATGGAGCCATGGTTCGTTGATCCCAATATTTTTCACCGTACCTGCGGTGCGCTTTGTTTAACAGGTTTTGCTCAATATGATGATAATCGGCATTGCCAATTACAAAATCGGTGCTGAAAGACCCATTATTTGTTACGAGCTGTTCGGCTTTGTTGTTTTGTACCTCAATTTTAAGCACTTCGGTGTTGAAGTGAAATTTTACGCCCTGCGCTTCGGCGATGCTCTGCATTGCCGAAACCACCTTGTGCATTCCGCCGATGGGATACCAGGTGCCCAAAACCAGGTCTGCATAGTTCATTAAGCTGTACAATGCCGGCGTATTTTGTGGTGTTGCGCCTAAAAACAGTACAGGAAACTCGAGAAGTTTCCGCAGTTTTTCATTTTTAAAAAGCTGATGAACATGTTTGCGCATATTGCCGAGTAACTGCAAGCGAATGCCGCTTAAGGCCAGCCGCGGGTCGAAATATTCCATCACACTGTGCGATGGCTTAAAAACATATTCGTTCATCCCGACATCGTATTTGTATTTTGCCTGTGCTAAAAAGGTGTCAAGGTTTTTGCTACTGCCGGGTTCTAACACTTCGAAAAGTTGATAAAGATCGCCAAGCGTTGCAGGGATATCTAAAGTGTCATCCTTTCCGAAATAAATCCGGTACGATGGGCTTAGCCGCTCGAGCTGGTAAAAGTTTGATGCGGTTTTACCGAACAGGTTATAAAAATTTTCGAAAACATCGGGCATCCAGTACCAGCTGGGGCCCATATCGAACGTAAAGCCATCTTTTTGCCAGGTTCTGGCCCTGCCACCGGCCATTTCGTTCTTTTCAAGAACAGTCACATCGAAGCCGTCTTTGGCCAAAACAGCCGCGGCAGATAAACCCGCAAAACCTGCGCCTATGATGGTTACTTTAGGTTTTTTATCCATTGCCCAAATAAAGCGATTTTTAAGCATATTGTTTGAGAAGATTGTCATTTGCACCAAGATTCACTCAAATCCCGACTAAAGATTTTTGACTAAAGACTGAAGACTCAGCACTGAAAACTCAGGACTCCAAACTTTTCTCTACCTTTGCGCAACAAATGATTAGACTGTCTTTTTTATACCTGCTGCTCTTTGCATCAATCAATGTTTGCCAAGCACAGTTATCGCCCAAAGAAATTGCCGTGTTTAAAACCGATTTGGTTAAGGCGGTAGAAAACTCGAAAGTTACCGACTCTTTGTACGAGAAACTGGCCAAACTGCCCGGTAAAACTGCCTTGGTTACAGCTTACACGGGTACTTTGGAGGCATTGAAGGCAAAGCACTCCTGGAATCCGTACAACAAAATCAAGTATGTAAAGCAGGCGCTGATCACGATGCAGCGGGCAATAAACATGGATCCGCACAATATGGAAATCCGTTTTATGCGATTTTCTGTCGAACACTACACGCCGGGTTTTTTGGGGCTTAGTAAAAATCTGATTACCGACCGAAAGGAAATTATTAAGCATTACCAAAACCGTAACTTTGGCTCGGCCGACGATGTACTGATTAAAAATGTAGCTCGGTTTATGATAGACAGTGAGCGCTGCACCCCAGAAGAAATTATCATTTTAAAGAAGTTTAGTTAACATGAATTACATTTATTTGCTTATTAATGTTGGGGTAATCTTTTTTCCCTTGATATTGTCGTTCGATAAAAAGGTTCATTTTTTTAGTAAGTGGAAGTTCGTTCTGCCTGCAATTTTAATTACAGGTATCGTGTTTTTAATCTGGGATTTGCTTTTCGTTAAGCTCAACGTATGGTCGTTTAATCCCGATTATATTGTAGGGATCAAGTTTTTTGGGCTGCCAATTGAGGAGATCCTGTTTTTTTTAACTGTGCCTTATGCTTGCATTTTTATTTACGAGTGCCTTAATGCTTATTTTCCGGGCAATAATCTGCAGAAATACAGTTTCTCTTTAAGCAACCTGTTTTTGGGGCTTTGCGTTGCCATGCTGTTTTTTGGCTACAACCATTGGTACACGGTGATCAATTTTGGTTTCTTGCTGGTAATTTTGGCTTATGTTGAGTATGTAAACGTAAAGTTTCGGTTTATGTACAAGTTTTATCGGGCCTATTTGGTATCGCTTATTCCATTTTATGTGGTAAACGGATTTTTAACCGCTATCCCTGTTGTGATATATAACGATGAGCAAAACCTTGGTTTTAGGGTAGGCACCATTCCTTTCGAAGATCATTTTTATTTAATGGGTTTATTGTTAATGAACATTTATTTGTACGAAGTTTTTAAAAATAACAGATTTAAAAAGGACCTCGTTGCCTAGGTTTTGGAAATGAATGTTTGTGGTTCTTGGCAGCCGATACTCCCGCCATCCGTTATAGCCCGCAAAAAAATGCGGGGCTGCCACTGCTGTCGGGTTTATTAACAAGGTTTTGCATCGTACAAACCGTAAAATGAAAAACGATTTTTGCTTTTTAGCCACGCTTGGAGTGTATCCTGCAGCAACAAGGTGCTTCTAATAAATTTGAAAATAGTGATGGATCTACCGATTTATACGAAACAACAGCTTGCACTCAGAAACGGACAAGACAAACCGCAGATTTGGGTGGCTTACAAGGGGCTTATTTATGATATGACGGACAGCCGTTTGTGGCGAAATGGAAAGCATTATGAGCATTGGGCAGGGCAGGATTTAACGGACGAATTGCCTGATGCGCCGCATACTGAGGCGGTTTTTGAGAAATTTACCGCAATTGCAGTATTGGGTTCGGCGAATTTAAATCCGTAGATAAAAGAAAGTCATCGGATGAATACCTGCAACTTGCCTATATTCATCCGATGACTGGAAAATGTTAACTGAAAACCGCTAACTGAAACCTAAATTTCGATAGTAAAGGCGCTCAGACTTACAAATTCTTGAATCCTTGCTGCAATTTCCTCGTCGCTTAAGTTTAATAGTTTTTCGGTACCAAATTTTTCTACGCAAAACGAGGCCAGTGCCGAGCCATAAATGATGGCGTTTTTCATGTTCGCAAAGTTAATTGTTCCTACTTTAGCCAGGTAACCGATAAAGCCACCCGCAAAAGTGTCGCCAGCGCCCGTTGGATCAAAAACCTCTGCTAATGGCAGGGCAGGGGCAGAGAAGATCTGGTCCTCGTGAAACAATAGCGCACCATGCTCGCCCTTTTTAATGATCAAATATTTTGGGCCCATTTCGAGGATCTTTTTTGCGGCCTTAACCAAAGAATATTCTCCCGATAATTGACGGGCTTCGGCATCGTTAATGGTCAAAACATCCACCAATTTAATGGTTTCCAGCAAATCGTCCATCATAATGTCCATCCAAAAGTTCATGGTGTCCATCACAATTAGTTTTGGGCGTTTTTCGAGGCGCTTAATAACGGTTTGCTGCACTTGTGGCGTTAGGTTGCCCAGCATTAAGTATTCGCAATTTTGATAATTCTCAGGGATAACGGGATCGAAGTTTTCCAATACATTCAACTCTGTGATTAAGGTGTCGCGACTGTTCATATCGTTATGGTATTTTCCCGACCAGAAGAACGATTTTTCGCCAGCCTTAATTTGTAAACCTTCGGTATCAATTCCGTGTTGGGTAAAGGTGTCGATGTCGGTTTTTGGGAAATCATCTCCAACAACGGCAACAATTTTTGTTTTGTTGTAGAAGTATGAAGCGGCTAAACTAGCGTAGGTTGCGGCACCACCAACAATTTTATCTGTTTTACCAAACGGAGTTTCAATAGCATCGAAAGCTACAGAACCTATGATTATCAAGCTCATATATACGTTGTTTATTTTTTTTTAATTTTTTTCACTGCAAATATTGCATAAATAATTTAAAAGCCCTAATATTGCATTCCCAAAACGAACAAGGGTAAGTTTGCGTAAAAGCTTAAAGAACCTTGTTTTTTGGTAGCCGGATTCCTTCTTAGCTCAGCCGGTTTGAGTTCCTATTGGTTGGAATTAATCAGAGTTAAGAAATGTTAGAGGATTCTGACAAAATTAGTAAAGTAAACCAGAATAAATATTCCTTCTTAGCTCAGCTGGTTAGAGCATCTGACTGTTAATCAGAGGGTCGCTGGTTCGAGCCCAGCAGAAGGAGCAAAATCCTCACAGCAATGTGGGGATTTTTTATTAAAGCTTGCCAACTTGTTTTGGTAGGATATATAGACCAGGAAAATATTCCTTCTTAGCTCAGCTGGTTAGAGCATCTGACTGTTAATCAGAGGGTCGCTGGTTCGAGCCCAGCAGAAGGAGCTTGATTATTCAAGCTAAGCCCACTCCGCCCGAGTGGGCTTTTTTGTGCCTAATCTTTTTTAAAAATAGACTAAGAATTAGCTCAGCTGGTTAGCGTTGCCAATCGTCGGAATTAATCAGAGGGTCGGCTGGGGAGTAAGATCCCGATTCTTCGGGAAGCCCAGCAGAAGGAGCTTGATTATTCAAGCTAAGCCCACTCCGCCCGAGTGGGCTTTTTTTTGTGTTTATTCTATTTTATAAAAAATATGACAGCCTCGCTTAGCGGTTACCGTCATTCGAGCATGGATCGAAACTGCAAGTTTTGATTATTTTTTGTAATTTTAGCAAAGGATAAACGAAAAATTGCCGTTTATCTTATAAATATTTTACAATGGAAATCCAAACAGCACTGAGGCAGTTTTCTAATCAACCGCTTACTCACCAACTTCTGGTTAGTCTTCTGAGCGATTATATACGACCAAATGATAAAATATTGTCTTTAAAAGCAGATGGTCTGATCGAACCTGTTAAAAAAGGCCTTTATGTCACGGGTCGATCTCTTGGCACTGAGCGACCTGAAAACGCACTGCTTGCCAACCATATACTTGGCCCAAGTTACTTATCAATGGAAAGCGCACTTGCTCATTACGGACTAATTCCAGAAAAGGTTTTTGCCGTTACGTCAATAACAACGAAGGCCTCTAGGAAATTTCACACCTCCCTTGGGTTATTCACTTACACGAGTTTGCCATTGCCTTATTATGCCTTTGGTTTGGCCACTATTGCACTGTCTGAAGACCAGCAGGCTATCGTAGCGACTCCGGAAAAGGCGTTATGCGATAAAATAGCCACAACGGCGGGCATAACCTTAAGAAGCCAGTCGGCTGCAAGGGACTATGTTTTTGGAAACTTGAGAATGGAGGAGGAGGATGTAGCCAAGTTTGATCTTGATGCAATATCGAGCTGGCTGGAAAATGCACCAAAAAAAGAGAGCTTGGAAATGTTAATTAAAATGATCGAAAAAATATGATAAAGCAATGGCTCGAAGATTATCATCCTGCAAACAAGGAGGAAGCTAAAGATGCGTTGAGGGAAATTATGCAGGAGATTGCGCTGGCCGGACTTAACCGAGCTGGTTTTTTTGAAAAGGCAGCATTTTATGGCGGAACTGCGCTGAGGATTTTTTACGGGTTAGACCGATTTTCAGAATATTTGGATTTCTCTTTACTTGCCGTTGATCTGGATTTTTCATTAGGAAAATACCAAGACGCGATCATAAATGAGTTTGCTGCCCTGGGCATGCACGTATCTATTTTTGAAAAACAAAAGACAGTTAACAGCAGCATTAATTCGGCCTTTCTAAAATCGGAAACGATTTGGAAGGAACTGGTGTTGGAAAGTGTCATCCCGCAGAACGGTCTTAAAGAAGTAGCCAATATCAAGATCAAAATAGAAGTGGATAAAAAGCCTCCATTGGGGTTTTCTACCGAGGAAAAGCTATTGCTCAAGCCTTTTTCGTTTTACGTAAAGTGCCTGTCGCTTCCCGATCTTTTTGCGGGCAAGATGCATGCATTGCTTTTTGGAAAATGGGGTACCAATGTAAAAGGACGAGACTGGTATGATTTGGAATGGTATATCAGAAAGGGATATTTTCTTAATCTCGAACATTTTTTACTAAGGGCAATAGATAGTGGCGACTGGAAAAAGGATACCATCGACGAAGCGGAGTTCAGAAAATTATTGAGTGAAAAAATTGATAGTGTTAAAATGGAGTTTGTCAAGGCGGACTTCTCCAGATTTATAAAAGATCAAAAGCTAATCGAAATATGGTCTCCAAAATATTTCCACGATCTTACCACAAAACTAAAAATCGGTACATCAAATAAGGGCTAAACCGAGTTTGAAAAATTAAATCAGAAGCACCTATCAAAAAGCATGTGTCGCAGCGTTACTTTTCCGCTGTGTTGTTTCAGCTCAAAAATCTCGATTTTCAAGTTGACCAGGTCATTTTCACACCAAGGAGATCAGGATAAATTTTTGAGCCATACACGTAAAGTTTTTGAGCCGTACAGGAAACCCGAGGCAAGTTTTTTACACCCATCTTTGTGTTATGAGAAACATCACAAAAATTCAATTGGGTCAAAATGGTCCATTGGTATCAGAACTTGGTTTAGGCTGCATGCGCATGTCGTCCATCTGGGGCGGGCCAACGCCTGACGAAGCAGAAAGTATTGCCACAATTAACGAGGCGCTTGATCATGGAATTAACTTCCTTAACACCGGAGATTTTTATGGCGCCGGCCATAATGAAATGTTAATTGGCAAGGCGATAAAGGGGAGGCGAGATGATGCTTTCATCAGCGTTAAATTCGGTGCCATTTTTCATAATGGGCAATGGATCGGATTGGATCTGCGTCCCATGGCCATCAAAAACTTCGTAAACTATTCGCTTACACGTTTGGGCATCGAAACCATCGACCTTTACCAACCTAGCCGAATGGATGGCAGCGTGCCTATAGAAGACATTATCGGAACGGTGGCCGACCTGGTTAAAGAAGGTAAAGTGCGTACAATTGGCGTTTCGGAAATTACAGGCGATCAACTCCGCAAGGCCAATAGTGTGCATCCTATCAGTGCGCTCGAGATCGGTTATTCGCTTGCCGATCGGCAGATCGAAAACGACGTGTTGCCCGTTGCACAAGAGCTCGGCATCGGCGTAATTGCTTTTGCCAACACTGCCGAGGGCTTATTGAGTGGCGATATGAAGGCGCCATTAACAGAAAACGACTACCGCAACCATTTCTCTCGTTTTCAGGACGAAAACTTAATCAGCAATTTAGAAAAAGTAGCTGTTTTAAAGCAAATAGCCGATAATAAAGGGTACACGCCTACCCAGGTGGCCATCGGTTGGGTAAAAGCCCAGGGCAACCACATTATGCCTTTGGTGAGTATGAGCCGCAGGTCGCGTTTGGCCGAAAACATTGCTGCGATGGACATTGTATTTACGCCTGAAGAAATGAACACATTAAACACTACTTTTGCAGTAGGCGCTATAGTTGGTAGCACTTACTTACAACGTTAAATGACGAGCCCCGCAGAAATTCTTCCAGGTGTAATCTTTTATTCTTACCTCTCCACCGAGCGGAAAGAGAAAGTATGTTTTTGGAACCACCATACGCTGGTGCTGCAAGTGTCGGGGAAATTGGTACTCGAAACATCGGGCCAAACCATTTCCATTACAGGCGGAGAATTACTGCTCATCGGCAGAAACCAACTCGGTACATTGACCAAAACACCGCTGCCAGGTGGCAATTACGAAACAGTGGTTATATCCCTGCAAGAAGATCTTTTACGTAAGATTGTGTTAGAAGAAAAACTCACTGCAGACCAGAACTATATCGGTCCGCCGAATATTTTGGTTCCCTCTAACGAATTCTTGCAGGGCTATTTTCAATCTATAATCCCATATGCCCGAAGCTCAGGAAAATCCATGACCGACGAAATGGGTATATTGAAGGTGAAAGAAGGAATTAAGTTATTGCTGCTTACCCTGCCTGTGCTCCGTAACTTTCTTTTTGATTTTTCTGAACCTTATAAAATCGATTTGAAAAAGTTTATGCTCAGCAATTTTCATTTCAATGTACCAGTAGAGAAATTTGCCCAGCTAACGGGACGCAGCCTGGCAGGTTTTAAACGCGACTTTCAAAAAATCTTCGATGCGCCACCACGGCGTTGGCTGCAAGACAAGCGCCTTAATGCCGCGAAGCATCTGATAGAGGCTAAACGCCAAAAGCCATCGGCCATCTATTTAGAGCTGGGTTTCGAAAGCCTGGCACATTTCTCCAATTCCTTTAAGAAAAAGTTTGGCAAGGCGCCAAGTGAGCTCATGCATGTCCTTGCGCACCAAACCGGGTAGCCATTAAATGCCAAACTGCAAACAAAACCCGCCTGAGGACAGATTGTTTAAAACGCTCTCGTCAGGTTATTTTTGCCTTTCGATTTAGCCAACTCCAAACCCTGGAAAGTTACCTGTGTATAGTTAATAATACAGCGAGGGTATGAGTTTTACCGATGTTTTAAAAGTCTGTCTAACAGGTAGGTTAGCTAGCTTTGTTCCCTGGTAATATGGGTATTCCTTTAGGGAGTGTTAAACTCTTTTTAGGCTATTAATATTGCAGATTTTTTTTTCTTATTTAGGACCCCAAATACAGATATGTCCTCCGAAGAATTAAGCAATGTGTCGCCAGTAACTATCGCCGAGCAAGGAAGATCAGTTGAGATAGCGCAAACCCTGCAACTTGTTCGAAAAATATTTGGCTCTAAATTGGTAGAGTTGAGGTTTTTCGATGATCTTGCTGTTGATCAAGCGGTTATCGATAACAACTGCGCAAGCACGCTGCTCACTAGCAATGCAGGAGACCCGATCGGCCTTTTGGCTTTAAAAGATCTGTCCGCTAACGAACTGGGTAGCGAAGGCGAGGAGATTCTTACCCTCTTCGGTAAAAGTATTGTTCAGCAATTAGCAACGCTCGAAAGGTCAAACCAGCTAAATAAGAAACAGCAACAATACCATCTCGAGTTGCAACAATACAAAAACGAACTCGAATCGGCTTACGAAGATCTCAATCAAGCACACGAAGAGCTAAACGAAGCATTTAATACAACAATGTTACTTAGCAGAAGCCTGTCTCGATCGCGGGTAAAACTCAATGGATTTTTGCAGCAGGCGCCTATTGCATTGGGAGTGCTGCGCCACCGCCAGCTTAAAATTGAAGTAGCTAATAAGTTGATGCTCGATTTATGGGGAAAGGACAAAACGATAATCGGAATGCCGTTGGCAAGCGGAATCCCGGAGCTTGTCGGGCAGCCATACCTCGAAATATTGGATAATGTTTACACCAGCGGAGAGCGTTACGTAGGCAAAGCGGCCCGGGTAGAATTGTATAAAGACGGGCGCAAAACCGATTCGTACTTCAACTTTATTTACGAACCCCTTAAAAATGAACGCGGAATAACTAAGGCCATTATGATTGTTGCGACCGATGTTTCCGAGCTGGTAAATCGCCGCCAGGAACCACTGATTCAGACAGGTAAGTGATCTACTTCATCCCAACGTTATAATTGACCGGTAGGTTTTCTACCGCTTCACAATAACTTTTGATAACAGAAGAAGCGCAGTCCCGGGCGTTTGGCAAGCCCGATTTCACCACTAAAAGTATATCCCGATTTCGGAAACAGCGCTTGTGTAGCTTTATTTTCACTGTTTGTATCTACCCTTAGGATATGAATGTTTTTTTCCTCCGCCACAAGCTCCGCCTGCGCCAAAAGTTTTCTGGCGATCCCCATTCCCTGGCAATCCGGATCAACCGCCAGGCGGTGCGTTACAATAGCCAGTTCATTAATGTCCCAACCCGCATCGGCATATTCAGGGTCTTGATCGGTGGTAATTGCCGACACACCCACCACGTTACCTTCTAAGGTGGCCACCCACAATTGGTCTTTGGCTATATCATCGGCAAATACCGCAGGGTTTGGGTAATCGTTTCCCCATTGCAAATTGCCCGAGGCCCGCATAATGGGCACCACTTTTTTAACCAGATGCATAATTTGTGGGATATCTTCAGTCGCTGCCAATCTTATTTTCATCGGGGCAAAGATAACAGAATGAAAAACCTATCGAAATTGTTAAAGACAAGATCGGTATAAAATGAATGTTTTTTGCTGAAATTCGAGATCGAATTTATATTTTGCGACCCTTATTACGATACAGATATGGCTTCGGGATTTTTTGCGATTTTAGACGATATTGCGGCTTTAATGGATGATGTTGCTGTTGCCAGCAAGGTAGCTACACACAAAACCGCAGGTATTTTAGGCGATGATTTGGCTGTTAATGCAGAAAAGGCAACGGGTTTTTTGGCTTCAAGAGAAATTCCGGTGCTGTGGGCCATAACCAAGGGCTCGTTATTGAACAAGATTATCATTGTACCGATAGCGTTGCTTCTGAATGCATTTTTTCCGGTTGCAATTAAGGTAGTGTTGCTTTTGGGAGGTTTTTATCTGGCCTACGAGGGCGTAGAAAAAATTATCGAATACTTTTTTCATCGTTCAAAACCCAGTCACGTAGAAGCAAAGGAGGTAAGGCAAGAGGGCCCCGAAGAGGAAAGGGCCAAGGTACAATCGGCCGTTACCACTGATTTTATTTTATCTATAGAAATTGTAATCATCGCCCTCGGCACCGTATTGGAGCAGAGCCTCACCATACAAATACTAACCGTTTCGGTTGTGGCCTTGTTGGCAACAGTTGGTGTATATGGCATTGTTGCAATTATTGTGCGTATGGATGATGCGGGCTATCAATTGATTAAGCGCTCACATGAAAAAGGCGTTTTTACGGCAATTGGCAAGCTGTTGATTAAGGCGCTGCCAATCATCATCAGAATATTGGCTGTAGTAGGTACATTTGCCCTGATTTTAGTCGGCGGAGGTATATTTGTGCACAACATCGAATTTTTACACCATGTATTACCCAACTTTCCTTCGACACCAAAAGAATTTTTATTCGGGTTGATTGGTGGTTTAATTACCATTCCGGTAGTTTTACTGATTAAAAAAGTTACCGCTTTAATAAAGCGCAGTTAATTCATTCGTCGGCGGTTAACAACCTCTCTTCATGAGCGCCTTGGGTTAAAAGCAAAGGCAAAGAACCACTACCTTTAACAGCGAGAGGTTTAAGGCCAACTATGACCGGTCGTCATCCTAAACCTGATTTGGGACCTTTAGAGCACGAAAGACGCTAAAAAATAAATTCGAAAATTATCGGATCAGTAAAGGAAAGGGCCAGCGAAGTGATCTAACCATTGCTCGCTTAAAATCGACTACATAGGTACATGGGCCACATAACTTATAGCTTAGCTCTAAAAAACCTATGTTTTCTATGTGCCTATGTGTTAAAAAAAACGCCTTTTTTCACGTAATAAAACGAACAGCAGGCACTAGTCAGGTGCTCACAAATCGACCACATAGGTACATAGGCCACATAGCTGAGCTTTTAAGAAAAACCTATGTTTTCTATGTGCCTATGTGTTAAACAAACGCCTTTTCTCATGTAATAAAACGAACAGCAGGCACTAACCAATTGCTCAAATCGACCACATAGGTACATAGGCCACATAGCTGAGCTTTTTAAAAAACCTATGTTTTCTATGTGCCTATGTGTTAAAAAAGCGCCTTGGCTCACTTAATAAAACGTACAGCAGGCACTAGCCAATCGCTCACAAATCGACCACAAAGGTACATAGACCACAGCTGAGCTTTTAAGAAAAACCTATGTTTTCTATGTGCCTATGTGTTAAACAAACGCCTTGGCTCACTTAATAAAACGAACAGCAGGCACTAGCCAATTGCTCACAATCGATCACATAGGTACATAGGCCACATAGCTGAGCTTTTTAAAAAACCTATGTTTTCTATGTGCCTATGTGTTAAAAAAGCGCCTTGGCTCACTTAATAAAACGAACAGCAGGCAAACTAAGATACATAGGCCACATAGCTGAGCTTTTAAAACAAAACCTATGTTTTCTATGTGCCTATGTGTTAAACAAGCGACTTGGCGAAGTGATCGGGCAATTGATCGCTTAAAATCGACCATACGGCTTAGCCTAAAAAACTAAGCTTTCTAAGTATTAAAAACCAATTACCACCCCAAAATCGACGTTATTTAATCGGCTTAATATAATAACTGTAACTATAATCCTTAAATGGAATTTGGTATTCAATTAGCGGCGTGGCGCCCCAGCTATCAATCCCCTGTACACCAAGTTGCTGCCTATCCATGTGCACATAGATTTGGTTACGTTTAACCAACTCACCGCTGTGGTACTGTTTTTTCTCGGCTTCAGGGTCCAAATCCTCAACTGAATAAGGTAATGCATTAAAACTCAATAGTTGATCAATAAATTCGAAACGCAATCCCTTTCCTGCCTTATTGGTAAAATCTACCCAGCGTACATCGGTTTTATTGCCGCTTTCCTGCGGACGTGCATAATTGAAATATTGTTCGTTAACCGTCGATTTGTAGATCCCAATCAGCGATGCCGAGTTTCGGTCGATGTAATTTTCGCCAGGACCACGGCCGTACCAGTTCAGGTTACTATAGTTTTGGTTCAGCTGTAAATCATTACCGATGCGCATCAAGGTTTTGTAATTGCCTTTTATGGCCTTAAATTGGTTTTCAACCTTTATGCTTCCATCGCCCGAGATGGTAAATATCTGCGTTGTTTTTTCGTCGCCATTCAGCAAGCTCGCATTAATGGTAACGGTTGCTGTGTTTGTAGTGCTGGCAACATCGACCTTAATATTGCTTGAGGCGGTTTCCTGATATACATTGCGCCACATTCTGATCGTTTTGTTATAGCCAGCGCCAATGTCGTTATCGGTAGGGGCACGGTAAAAGCCAGGTTGCGGTCCGCTGATCAATACCTCATCGCCTTTTATTTTATAGCTTGTCAAAACCCCTTTCGTTAAATCGAACGTAGCCGTAAAATCGCTTCCCTTAATAGTAGCCTGGCCTGCGGTTTGCTCAACTTTTAAAGTTTTGTTCGTTGGCATAAGCGCTTCGTTTTTCGGTACACCGGCTAATGCAATTTGCTCGTAGGCAACTTCATGTCCTTTCTCTAAAAATGGTTCTGCAGTTTTCAATACATAATGTACGTTTAAAAAGTACTCTTTATCCGGGTTAAAACTGTTCTTAAACGGAATGGTTAAGGTTTGTGTTTGGCGAGGCTGAATATTTAAGGCAGCCACAGCGCCTTTTTGTATCGCTTTACCATCTTCAATAAGTTCCCAATTCAACTGTACGTTACTAATATCCTTAAAGAAATAGCTGTTATTTACATTAATTTCATTGTTTCCGTTATAAGTTGTCTTAATAAATTGATAAACTTTTTTTAGTTCTACCGCCATTGGGGTCATCTCGCGATAAGCGGTTACTACGCCCTTAATGCAGAAATTGTTATCACTAATATTTTCATCCACCGGCCCGCTTAAAGGGAAATCGCCTCCATAAGCCTGAATTCGCTTGCCGTTTTTTATGGTATCAATCGACTGATCTATCCATTCCCAAACAAAGCCGCCCTGTAGTTTAGCGTTATGCTCAATGGCTTCCCAATATTCTTTGAAGTTGCCCAGGCTATTGCCCATAATATGCGCATATTCGCTCATAATAAATGTACGATTCTCTTTGGTTTGTGCCGAATACTTTGGCAAATAATTTGGTGAGGGGTATTGCGGAACAATCATATCGGTATTGAAATCATATCCTGCCCGTTCATATTGTACCGGACGATTATCATTTTCCTTTAGCCAATTATAGGCCTCGTAAAAGTTTACGCCGTTGCCAGCTTCGTTGCCCAGGCTCCACGTTACCACCGAAGGATAATTTTTATCGCGTTCGTACATGCGCTGGATGCGCTCTAAGTGCGGTAATCGCCACTCTTTCTTGTTGGCCAAGGTAACTTCTAAACTGTAATTTAATCCGTGGCTTTCGATGTTTGCTTCGTCTACAACATATAAGCCATATTCATCGCAAAGTGCCATCCAATAGGGATCGGGTGGGTAATGTGAATGACGAACGGCGTTTACATTTAGCTTTTTCATCATCTCCATATCCTTTTCCATATCGGCGTGGGTTAAAGTGTGGCCCTGTTTTGCATTGTGCTCATGGCGATTTACACCTTTTAAAAACACACGTTTGCCGTTAACAAGAAAGTCGCTACCCTTAATTTCCACCGAGCGAAAACCGATCCGCTGCGGAACAACCTCAATTACCTTTTCGTCTTTGTCTTTTAAAGTGATATACAGCGTATATAAATAGGGCGTTTCTGCACTCCACGTTTTTACATTGTTTACCTGTGTCTTAAAATTCAGTTTCGCATTATAATTGCCTAAAACGGAGGTCATTTTAGCATCTTCTTTCCAAACATGGTTTCCTTTCGCATCAACGAGATCCAAAGAAAGATAAAAGTTATCCGGCTTGCTGTGGTTGGTCTTGCGATCAATCCTATAATTATCTACCGTAATCGTTGCATTTAGCAGGCCGTTGGTGTAACTGTTATCCAGTGTAGCGATGGTTTTAAAATCGCCAATGCTCAGTTTGGGCGTAGCATAAAGGTAAACATCACGCTCAATGCCCGAAATGCGCCACATGTCTTGGCATTCTAAATAGCTGGCATCGCTCCAACGATAAACCTGCAGGGCAACCAGGTTTTCGCCCGGTTTTACGTAATCGGTAATATCAAACTCGGCAGCAAGCTTACTATCTTCGCTATAGCCCACTTTTTTGCCATTAACCCAAATAAAGAAAGCCGATTTTACCGCTCCTAAGCTGATGAAGATTTGGCGGCCATCCCAATTTTCGGGTATGGTTACCTTTTTACGGTAAGATCCGACTGGATTGTTATCAACAGGAATATCAAATGGCGGGTTTAGTTGAGCACCCCTCAATCGGTGACCAGTAAATTCATAAGGCTGATTGACATAGATGGGCAGGCCGTAACCGTTTGTTTCCCAATTGGCTGGTACTTTGAAATTATCCCATTTACTATCGTCGAAACTCGTTTGAAAAAAATCTGTCGGACGTTTTCGGGGGTCTTGTACCCAGTTGAATTTCCAGTTTCCGTTTAGCGAAAGAAAATATTCAGACTTTTCCTTTATCCGTTTTTCGGCTAGTTCCCTGTTTTCGAAGCCGTAGCCCTGGGCACGCATTGGTAGTCGATTTATCGAAACAATTTCGGGTGTTTGTAACTCAAAAGGTAAATCCTGAGCTTGGGTAGGCCATGCAAAAACAGTTAGTGCCAATAAAGTAAGCAGTTTTCTCATTTTAATTTAGATGGGGTTCGTTAGGTTCTTAAGTTAAAAATGTTGTCGTGTCGATGCGCTTGTTTGCCAATTGGTTAGTCTGAACATTTCAGGTGTAGGTAGCCGACCAAACAACTTTGCATCATTTACAACAAGGTTTTATCGTTGGAAATAGTTGGTTCTGTGTGAAATATAAGTAAAACCTGCGAATGATGAAACGGCTATTTTTGCGCAAACGTTTGTTTGAAGCTTCAAATCGACATATTATTTTTAAATACAGCATAAAAGTTAATGCAAGCTCGGGTTTGAGAAGTGTCGTAGCGAGACGCTACGACCAGGTGGGTTTCTTCCACCATATCGTCATTCTCGCGTAGGCGGGAATCTTAAAGCGAAAAACTTGGATGGCATATCGTTTCCGGATAATTTACTTGGCTCCTATCCAAATCTTTTAAGTCGGTTGTGGCTTTTCCTGTTGTTGAATTTGTTTGTATGTCGTAGCGAGACGCTACGACCAAGTGGGTTTCTTCCACTATATCGTCATTCTCGCGTAGGCGGGAATCTTAAAGTGAAAAACTTGGATGGCATATCGTTTCCGGATAATTTACTTGGCTCCTATCCAAGTCTTTAAGTCGGTTGTGGCTTTTCCTGTTGTTGGATTTGTTTGTAGATGCATTAGTGATAATGTTATTTAGCTATCAGGTTTCTGATAGAAAATTGGATATTTGTAGGCTTAACGAAACGATAATGAAGCCCTATCTCCAACTTTTCGATTTTTCTAAAAAGATAAATTACAACAGAGAAATCCTTGCCGGGCTAACTGTGGCCATGACGATGATTCCTGAATCGCTGTCGTTCGCCATTCTTGCGGGTTTTCCACCGTTAACCGGTTTGTATGCGGCGTTTATCATGGGCCTGGTAACTGCTGTGTTGGGCGGGCGGCCGGGCATGGTATCTGGCGGCGCGGGCGCAACCGTTATCGTGTTAATTGCATTGATGAATAGCAACGGGCTCGAGTACGTTTTTGCTGCGGTGGCCCTGGCCGGCGTACTGCAAATACTGGTGGGTCTTTTTAAGCTCGGCAAGTTTGTGCGCCTTGTTCCACAGCCTGTAATGTTTGGTTTTGTAAACGGTTTGGCCGTAATTATTTTCGTTTCGCAGTTAACGCAATTTAAAACCATAGTTAACGGGCAGGAAACCTGGCTAAGTGGTACCCCACTTTACATTATGGCCGCTTTGGTTGCATTAACCGTAGGCATTGTAATGCTCTTACCAAAAATCACCAAGGCCATTCCTGCATCTTTGGTGGCTATTTTGGTCGTTTTTGCGGTGGTTTTTACATTTAATATAGATACCAAGCTGGTTAAAGATATCTCATCGGTAAAGGGTGGCTTTCCGGCATTTCATATTCCGGCAGTACCATTTAGTTGGGAAATGCTGGAAACGATATTTCCTTACTCGCTCATTATGGCCGGTGTGGGCTTAACCGAAGGGCTGCTTACGCTAAACCTTGTTGATGAAATTACCGAAACCAAGGGAAACCGCAACCGCGAAAGTATTGCCCAGGGCGTGGCCAATATCGCAAACGGCTTTTTTACCGGTATGGGCGGTTGCCCAATGATTGCACAAACATTAGTTAACCTATCGGCCGGCGCACGGGCTAGGCTGTCGGGCATAATAGCAGCGATAACCATTTTAGTAATTATTTTAATTGGCGCCCCGGTAATTGACAAGGTGCCAATGGCCGCATTGGTTGGTGTAATGATGATGGTTGCCATTGGCACATTTGAATGGATGAGCTTTAAGGTAATTAATAAGATGCCCAAACAAGACATTTTTATCGGTATTTTGGTAGCAGTAATTACCATTTGGCTGCATAATTTGGCGCTGGCTGTCTTAATTGGCGTAATTATATCGGCATTGGTATTTGCTTGGGAAAGTGCCAAACGCATTCGGGCGCATCGATATATTGATAACGACGGTATCACGAACTATGAAGTTTTTGGACCGCTGTTTTTTGGTTCTGTAGCCAATTTTAACGAGTTGTTCGATATTTCGGCTGATACCAATCAAGTGGTGGTTAACTTTAAGCACAGTAGAGTGTACGACATGTCGGGCATTGACGCATTGAGCAAGCTTACCGAAAAGTATAAAAACGTAAATAAGAAACTCCATTTAACGCACCTAAGCGAAGATTGTAAGCGATTGCTTAAAAATGCAGATGCGATTATCGAAGTGAACATTGTAGAAGACCCGACTTATAGGGTTGCTACCGAAAGGTAAACCAATGTTCCACATTTCAATCTTGTTTCCTAAGCACTACTGACTTTAAGTTTGTGCTAGTAGGGGAGACCTGCCCAACACAGGAGAGAGATATCTCAACCGATGAAGGATCGGTTATCGATATGACGGGTTTTCAACGCTGTCATCCTGAGTGTAACGAAGGATCTCCAAGCGATGAAGCACAGAACGCCAAAAACCCACTGCCAAAGAGGGTGGGGTGAGTGGGCAAGGACCGTGAAAGGTAGGTTACAGATGCTTCGTTCCTCAGCATGACAACAAGCGAGCTAAATGGTAGATCGAAGAAATCTGTTTCCTAAGCACTGCTGACCTTAAGTTTCTGCTGGTAGGGGAGACATGCCCAACGCAGGAGAGAGATATCTCAACCGATGAAGGATCGGTTATCGATATGACGGGCAGGGTGCAGGATCGGTTATCGATATGACGGGCCGTGTGCAGGGTCAGTTATTGATATCACGAGTTGTGTCAATTTACAGTAAAACGTTTAACTAGTCTGCAATTGAGCAACAAAAAATATCCGATTTTATTGTTATGCCGAGCAAAAAACACATTAAATTCTGTTTGTTTCCATTATGATATAGTCCTATAATACCTGTCTTAAATATGAATTGAAAAATATAACTGCATTTTTCTTATTATTATGATAAATAATTCTACTTAGCAATAAAATTATAATAAAAATTCATTTTGTTAAATAAAACGATTTAGTATTATATATATTTGATTTAACCAAATTAACTAATTATGAGAATAACCAAATACTACAACCTAAGTACATTCTTTTCGACTCAAGATAAACTTTTGATGTTCTAAAAAGTAATCCTAAAAAAAATCACCTTATTTAATAATTAAAAGATCCATCCCTATGCGATACTTATGGGTATGCTCTGCGCTTTTTGCCACGCTTACGTTAAACGTTTTATCGGCCACGGCATCAAGTTATGGGCTTAACACAAGTCTAAAAACTAGTTACTCTTTCTTTCAAGATACCACCAAAGTTCGGGTTGTATCAGAAAAAGACTCTTTGAGAAAAGACAGTTTAGATAAAATCAAACAGAAGTCTATTTACGACAAGTTATCCGGCGGTGTGCAGAAGAACACCGGGGATTTATCTCTTTTTCCTGCTATTTCGCTTCAGCAGAACTTAAAAGGTAATTATGCAGGCTTATACGTTCAGGAGCCATCGGGCGAACCGGGAAGCATTCAAAATATGTTTTTGCGGGGCGCACCAATGCCGCTCTTATCAAAAAAGGATGTTTACTCCTCGCAACCGCTTGTTGTGCTCGATGGTATTCCGCTGATTGGCGAACACCCGTTTGCCTTCGATATTCAGCAGTACGATTTCAATAGAATCGGCCCCGCAACCAATTTGCTTACAGGTATCGATATTAATAACATCGAATCTATTGAAGTGCTAAAAGACCCGGCAAGTATTGCGGTGTATGGTCCCAGGGGTGTAAATGGTGTAATCGTATTGAAGTCTAAAGCACCCGATGGCGTTTCGAGGAGCATCAGCTTCAACTCGTACATTGGCATGGTTCAAAAACCTACCGTTAATACCATCAATGGTAAGTACGAAAACGAGTTCAGACAACGCTTTTACGATATTTACACTACAAACGGCAGGTACTCTGATGATGAGGAATACCCTGTTTATCTGAGCGATTCGCTTAACAACGTATATAGCGGAAAATCTGACTGGACAGATCTTTATTATAAAAACGCACTGATATATGGTATCAACCTGGGTTTAACAGGGGGTACGGATCGTGCAAGTTTCAGGTTTTCAATTGGCAATACAAAAAGCCAGGGCGTTGCCGATGGAACGGGCCTCGATCGCTATAGCGCCATGTTCAACATCAACATGAAACCGGTAAAATGGTTATTGTTTTCGGCAATGATTAATGGAAACCGCCTAAACAGAGACCGAAACAGAACTTTAAGAGATCGCTTTGCGCAACTAAACTATTTCCCTGATTTGAGTGCACCACTTGCACCCAACAAAGATTATTACGGCAGCTACCTCACCGAGTACGACAAGGGTTTCGACGATAATAAAACAAACAGTATACAGGGTTTTGCCAAGCTGCTTGCTACATTGGGCAAATTTAAAATCAGCTCTACCTTTAACGTAGATTACAACGAAGGCTACCGCGATGTTTTTTATGCCAGAACCTTATTGCAGGGAACGAGCTATGCATCTAATTATTACGGTTTTAACCAAAGGTTGATGATTGACAACAAGGCAACTTACGACCTGAACCTGAACACCGTTCACGATTTCCATTTCGAGGTCGGGCAATCAATTTCGTGGGACCTTTATAAATACAACAATGCTTATGCTTACAAAGGCGCCAACGATTACATCAAGATCAATTTATTGGATTCGGACCCGAAACTTCCCAACGGACAGGATAATCCAAATTATTTGGTTCCAAAAGCTTTCCCAAGAGAACTAACTTACCGTTTTTTGGATAAAACACAAGAAAATCTCCTTTCATTTTATGGAAAGGCAGATTATTCTTTCAGCGATAAATATTTCTTATCCGGAACTTTGCGCTTAGATGGTTCGTCGAATGCGCAGCCTACCAGCCGCTGGTTTTATTCGCCTGCAATTGCCGCAGCATGGAACCTGAAAAACGACTTTTTAAAGGATTTTAAATCTATTGATGATTTGGTAATCCGTGCCAGCGTTGGCAGAATGGGCCGTACGTTTACTTACGATAATTATGCGCAGGGCCCGCAGTACACGGCAACGGTGGGGTGGACAGGTAACCTGACGGTTCCGGGCTATAATGCCATTGGGGTGTTAACAAGACCCTATTCGTTTGGCTGGGTAGGCTACGATGTGCCGTGGTCATACTCCGATCAGCTAAATATTGGTGCAGATGTGGCAATGCTTAAAAACCGTTTACATGCATCACTCGATTTCTACACCAAAGCAGAAAAAAATCAATTAATCGCCATTCCGGCCTACGCTGAATATGGTTATAAGCAGTCGATAGAAAGCGGTTTAGATATGACCAACACTGGCGTGGATTTAACCATCAGCGCACAGGTAATTGCAAACAGCAAATTCAGATGGAACTCGGCTTTAAATCTAAACCACAACAGCAATAAATTAAAGGCGTTGCCAAGGGGCTTAGATGAGATTGTAATCGGTAACCGCTTTTTAAAAGTTGGCCAACCTGTTGATCAATATTGGTTATTGGAAAACGATGGAATTTACACCGCCAATAATCAGGTTCCGGTAGTAAACGGACAGCCTTTAAAATACAATGGACAGGCCCTGAAAGCGGGAGACCCGATGTGGAAAGATCAAAATGGCGACAATATTATTGATGAAAAGGATAAAGTATTAAAAGGCCATTCGATGCCTACGCTTTCTGGAGGTTTTGATAACGCTTTCAGCTATGGAAACTGGACCTTAGGTACCAACGTTTACTTTAACCTTGGCCGGAAGCTGATTA
This sequence comes from Pedobacter endophyticus, assembly GCF_015679185.1. Taxonomy (NCBI): domain Bacteria; kingdom Pseudomonadati; phylum Bacteroidota; class Sphingobacteriia; order Sphingobacteriales; family Sphingobacteriaceae; genus Pedobacter; species Pedobacter endophyticus. Next base: position 2,507,866 of record NZ_CP064939.1, on the reverse strand, counting down.
ACCAGGAAATGGCTAACCGTTTCGATTTTGTAAACCGCGAAGGAAATACAGATTTAAGCTCGGTTAAGGAAATTACCTTTTGGGAGAAACGCGGCGACTACAGCAAATATCCTTTGTACAACCCCTGGAGCACTGTTATCCCATATCGTGTAGATCAGGATTTATTTCTTGAGAATGCATCATTTTTAAAATTAAGATCGGTATCGCTTGGGTACGATTTGAAAGATGTGTTAAAGCGCAACAACATTAAAATTAAGAGAATATTTGTTTACGGCTCGGTAAACAATGTGTTTGTGGTAACGCCTTATACCGGGCAAGATCCCGAATTGGTTAGTTACGATGGGGTAGATACGGGCTACGGCCAACCGATACCGAGAACCTACACATTGGGTGTTAAAATGGAATTATAATATGAGAAGAACTACTACTAAAACATCAACGATGAAAAATATAATATACACCTTTCTACTTGCTGTAGTTGTTTTATCGGGTTGTAACAAGGCCTTAGAAGATGATTCTACGCGGGCCGTGGGCGAAAAAAACATGTGGAATTCTGTTGAAGATGCACGTGCCGGAATTATGGGCGTTTATGCCCTTACCCGCTCGGCCTTATCAGATAACAATGGCCACTGGATTTACGGCGATGTAAGGCCGGCAGAATTTGCAAGCCCTAAAAGGCAAGATCTTAAAGCAATTATCGCTAATAACTTAAACGCTTCCTATCCGGTTGTAGAGTCGCTTTCTGATTGGACACGGTTTTACGCCATTGTTAACGGTGCAAACGTTTTTATGGAAAACGCGGCACATGTTAAGGAAAACGATAAACGCTACTCGGATAACAACATGACGGTTGATATTGCCCAGGCGAGGTTTTTAAGAGCTTTTGCTTATTTCTATATGGTTCGCATTTGGGGCGATGTTCCTTTCATTATTTCCTCAAACGAAGGCAAGTTCGAAAATAAGCCACGAGAAAGCCAAGCCAAGATATTGGCCTGGGTTGAGCAGGAAATGTTAAGGGCTGCGGCCGATCTTCCTTTTGTTTACAGCGGCAACGATGTACAACAACCGGGCAACTATTACAATGAGGACCGAAACCGCTGGGGTGGTGCGCTGGCAACCAAGGTAACTGCTTACGCTGTTTTGGCCCATGTTGCCGCCTGGAATGCCGATTACCCGAGCGTAGCCAAATACGCCAAATTTGTTGAAGATAATTATGGCAAAACGGGCGGTGGGTACACTTCGGTAACTGATTTAAGTAACTCAAATGGCTTTTTCTATAATAAGAACAACCGCCAGATGTTTGGCTTTAACTCCGATTACGGCCATATTGATGGTGCGGCAACGGGTCATATTGAGGAATTGACGCTTGCAGAGCCAATTTTGACCAAGTCCGTTCCGGATATTTATCTGCCAAAAGATTCGATATTAAAGTATTTCAATTTAGCCAAAGATGAAAGGTTCGCTATTGATACACTGGGCGAATCTAAGTTCGACAGGTATTTTACCAACCTCAACGGAAAATACCCAATTTTTAGCAAAATAAAGGTGATTCAAGGTGGCGGTACCGACCCCAACTTCAGGTATTTTACCAGTGCCTTAATTTTTACACGCCTGGAAGATATTGTGCTGCTGCGTGCAGAGGCGTTATCGGTTTTAGGCGATCAAATTGGCGCACTCAACGAATTGAACAATGTAATTACCAGACGTATTACTGCCGATAACGATTCGCCGTATAGTACGAGCGACGATTTGATCAAAATCATTTTTGAAGAAAGACACCGCGAATTGCTTGGCGAGGGCCATCGTTGGTATGACCTGATCCGTTTAAACAAAATCAGACAGAACGATGCCAGGTTTATGAACCTGATCAACTCCGGAGGTATTTACTGGCCAATTTCCCGTAAGCTTTTATCGCAAAATAGTTTATTAACCCAAAACCCTTATTGGCGCTAGTGTTATGTTAATCCTAAAATGCGCTAATAAATGTCACCCTGAGCGGAGTCGAAGGGCAAATGCACGAGGCTTCGACTAAGTTTATCTTGAGCGAGGCGAAAGGCTCAGCCTGACAAAGCAACATTAACATAACACTAAATAATGCATGATATGAAGAATTTTATAAAATATGTGGGCGGGGTATCGCTACTGTTGATACTCGCCGTGGTTTATTCGGCCTGTAAAAAAAATGGAGGCTATTACGATGCCCAGGATCAGAATGTTCCCTTTGCAGGAAACACCTACGAATATTTGAAAAGTAAGCCCGGGGTTTACGATTCGCTGCTTGTGGCCATCGATAGAATGGGGCTTAAACAAACCCTTACCGATAGTAACATCACGCTATTTGCCGTAACCAACCCCAGCTTTCAGCTGGCTTTAAAAAATTTGAACACGTTGAGAAGACAGTCGGACAAAGATCCGTTGTTCCTCGCCAATATTGATGGCGTACAGTTAGATACCATGGTTTCGTATTACATCATCAGGGGTAAAAAACCGACAGACTCTTTGAAACTTCAGGATGGTTTGAATTTAACGAGCGTAAAAGTGGGTTACCCAATGCACGCAAAATCGATCAGAGGTTCGGCAAGTGGCCAGGTTGGTGCAGGGCCGGAGGTAATTGAGTTCAGCAACACCAAAAAGAGCCAGTTTGTTAGAAACTGGGCTACAAGTACTACAGCATCGAACAATATCCAAACTAAAAACGGCATTGTGCACGTAATCAGCCCCGATCATACCTTCGGTTTTGATGGTTTCGTTACCCGCTTAACGTTTGTTCCGCCACCGCCAAACTTAATGGTTACCGTGGGCGGTACGTTAACTACCAACCGCGAAAACGGTGGAGGTATTACCAGTGGAGAGAGCTCGAGAAAGGTAATTGATGGCGATGACCACACCAAATTCTTATGCGATTTGCAAGGTTTCTTAACGATGACCTATAAGCTTAAAACACCTGAAGTTTCTTCAGTTTACACCTTGATTTCGGCAAACGATTTTCAAGACAGAGACCCTAAAGCGTGGACTTATGAGGCATCGAACGATGGAACAAACTGGACTGAATTGCACCGTGTAAGCAACTTCTTTTTTGAAGAACGCTATCAGCAAAAAGTTTTCAGGTGTACCAATACAACGCCTTACCTGTACTACCGCATTAATATTACCGAGTTAAGAAATGGTAGTGTATTCCAATTGGCAGAATGGACAATTAATAAATCGAACTAGAAGATGGAATACAGAAAATATAAATTCAAAAAACTTATGAAGTCAATCGCTAAAAAAGATCTTCTGTTTATGGTGCTTGCGTTCGTTGCATTTAGCGGATGTAAAAAACTCTATGATTTACCTGATGAGAAAGATTACCTAAGTAATAATGTAAATTTTAGCAACAAGGTGTTGGAGCCGATTATTGGCCGTAACAATTTAATTGGTGGCTTTAATAGCGACAATTCTACAGCTCCGTTAACGTTCGAGATTGTTAATCCGCGTTGGGGCGATGGACGACCATTAACTGATATTTTTCAGAAAGTGCCAACTTATGTGTGGACTGCTCCTTATACGGGTTTAGAAACTTCGCTTGCAGAGATTGAAGCGAAACGTAAGATTGAAGAGCACCAGTTATTTGAGATGCGTTCGTCGGGCGAGTTCATTTTGTGGGCATCGGCAACGAATCAGTTAATCTCACCCCGACCAGCTGACAGTACAAACTTTGCGCAGGATACCCGCTTTTTTGATGTTAAGGTCAAAAATACCGGTGGTGAGCGGTTAATTAAGGATTTCCAGATCAGACCTTTCAGAGAGCGCCCTTACGAGCCCTCGAATGATATGAACTTATATACCGGCCGTCCTGCTCCCGATCCGAAGTTTCCTTTAGATCCAAAACTGAGAGATTATATCCGCCCGGGCTTATCGAACGTAATCGGCGTAACCTCAAACCAGGCTTTAGTTAGCAATAACGATAAAAAAGACGTTGTAGCTTACATCCGCCCCTTTACAGGTGGTAACGGTCATTCGCTCCGCATTAAGGTATTGAACAAAGATTCAGTAGAAATTAACCCGGCGTTTTTCAACGAAACGGTTTGGGATAAGATGATCCACGGTTTCAACATTCAAAAAACCGATAAATATGTTCAATACGATGTAGCCTATCCCATTCCGTTGGTAGAAACGCCAACATCGTATGCGCCGGGAGGTTCGAGGGCCAGAGTGCTGTTAAATTACTCACGAGGTGCTTTTGGTGGTGGACGTACTGTTGCAGCCATCAGTCTCGAGTTTGCCATTTACAAGGCTGGCGACTGGGAAATTGTGTTTCACTTTAAAAATGACAATCCAAAATTCGCAAGCGAGTAGTAAACATTTAAGGCAATTATTATGAAAAGATATATACTATTTTATGCTGTACTTATTGTGTGCATAATTTGTGGCACAAGTGCTTATTCGCAACAAAAAACCATGATTTTAAGTGGACGGGTTGTTGATAAGGAAGCAAAACAAGGCGTTCCGGGTGTTTCTGTTATTTTAGAAGAAACCAATAAGGGTTTAACGCAAACCAATGGCAACGGCCAGTTTTCGGTAAACGTACCGGTTGGCTCAACACTATTATTTAAGTTTTTAGGCTACAATACCCAAAAATATAAGGTAACCGGAACCAACAATGTTACTATTACCATTAGCGAAGATCGTACGGCGTTGGATGATGTAATCATTGTAGCTTACCAAAACCGATCGAAGCAAACCACAACCGGATCGTCGGTAGTGATCCAAGCCAAAGAGGTTCAGGATATTCCGGTATCAAACGTAGAGCAGTTATTGCAAGGTAAAGTTCCGGGCTTAAACATTCAGAACAACACTGGTGCGCCCGGCTTTAGGGGTTCTGTGCAGGTGCGTGGTTTATCGAGTTTGAGCATCGCCGGTAGCGGTAACGAATCGTTTTTGCAACCCACATCGCCATTATACATTATTGATGGGGTGCCTTTGGATGCAGATAAGGCCGCAGAATTCGGTTTCCAAACCCAGGGCCCCGGGGTAAGCCCGCTTTCGCTGATCCCACAAGAGGATATCGAAAATATCCAGATCTTAAAAGATGCGCAGGCCACATCAATGTACGGTTCGAGGGGTGCTTATGGGGTAATTATCATCACTACAAAAAGAGGTAACTCTAAAGTGCCGCGTATCAGGTACGTAACCAACGCCTTCGTAAATGCACCGCCAAAACTTCGCGAAACACTGGGTGGAAACTCTGAGCGACAGTTAAAAATTCAGCAAATTATTCTCAATGCGCAAAACGTAAACGATATCAGGGCAATTTCGACAACGCCATTTTTGGCCGACAGTTTAAACGCGTATTGGAACAACTCTACCGATTGGCAGGATGTATTTTTCCAAACTACTTACAACCAAAGTCATAACCTCGCCTTAGATGGTGGCGACCCTCGTTTTAATTATAAAGCAAACGTTGGTTACTATACCGAAAAAGGGGTAATTAAAAACACGGGTTACGACCGTTATAACCTGAACATGAACATGGAATTTAAGCCAAACGATAAATTCAGGTTCTTCGGTTTTATCAACGGTTCGGTGGGTAAGCAGAATAAGGGTAACGGCGTAGGCTTACTGCAATCGGGCGTTGCAGCAAACGGTCAGGCATCCAGTTTGTTGCCTCCTCCATCGTTTTACCAGGCATCGGGCGGTGTATTATCCGCTTTGCAAACCCTAAACGATAACAATTCGCGAAACTTGCGAACCAACGTGGAGGCCCGCTACGAATTTATTCCCGGTTTAGCCGCAACATCAACCTTAAGTTACGATTATACATCAGATACCGAATCGACCTTTACGCCCGCTGCGGCAAACGGTCAGTTTTCGAAACTTTACGATTATGTAGGCAGAAACTACCAGCTTTACAATCGTAACGGTATTACTTATGCAAAAACATTTGGCGAAAAGCACAACGTTTTCGTAAACACCTTTAACGAGATTTATAAGCAAGGTGCACAGGCGGGCATCACGCTTCAACAAAGAACCCCGAACGATCAGTATCAAGGCCCCGTAGGTTACGATGCCTTTTATTCGAGAGGTGGCGGTGTGTTGAGCAATTACAGAAACGCAACCATTGCATCGTTTGCAGGTTCAGTTTCTTACGATTACGATAAAAAATATGTAGCTGAGTTTTCTTACCGTTTAGATGGTACCTCATCAAGTGGTTTAGAAAATCCATACTCTAAAAACCCATCAGTTGGTTTAAGGTGGAACTTTAACAAAGAAAACTGGTTGGTAGATATGAAATGGTTATCGTACGGTAGTTTAAGGCTAACATGGGGGCAAAATATCGTTCCGACAGGTAACCTGCAAAGTATTTACGGTATTTATAACCTTAACGGAAACTTTAACAACAACCCAACCATTGGTATCAATTACGATTTAATTCCCAACCCGAACTTAAAACCTACCACAACCAGTCAGTACAACCTTGGTTTTGATTTGGGCTTGTTTAACGAGCGCATCTCCTTAAACTTCGATACCTATTACAAAAAAGTAGATAACCTGTTATTTGATCGGTTTTTATCAAATAGTACAGGTTTCAACAAGCTGGCCAGTAACGATTTGGGTATTGCCAACTACGGTACTGAGGTCATGTTGACTTTTAGGCCAGTGGTAAAGAAAGACCTTGATATTTCGGTGTCAGTAAACGGTGCCATTAACCGCGATGTGCTTTTAAAGCTTCCCGAAGAATATAACGGGCAGTACATCAGGTTTGATGGTTCTGGTTACCTGCAACACATCGTATACCGTGTAGGCCGCAACACGTTATCCAATTATTTAAGGATAAACCAGGGCGTTTACCGCACCGATGCCGATGTGCCAACCGATCCGGTTACTGGAAAAAGATACCAATCAAACGGACAGTTTTTCCTGGGTGGCGATCCGATTATGAAAGATGTGAACGGCGATTACATTTTAGATAGCCGAGATTACGAAATTACAGGTAACTCGCAACCATTAATTACCGGCGGTATTTCTACCAACATCAGGTACAAAAACTGGGGCTTAAACGTATACGCAACCTATACCGCCGACAGAACGATATTGAATAATGCACTGGCCGATCGGATTGGAATTATGCGTAATCCTTTCTCGCAAACATCAGTTGTACCGTTAAACGACCTGAATATTTGGAGAGCACCCGGCGACGTTGCAAAATACCCATACCCTTACGATTACAAACGGTTTGATCAGATTCAGCCATTAAGGGCCGATCAAACCTTATGGCAAGAGAGCGGAAGCTATTTAAAAATCAGCAACGTAACAGTTTCTTACATGTTCGATAAAAAGTTTATCAAGCGGTTTGGCCTTAACCAGCTCAGAATTTACGGCTCAACAAACAACCTGGTTACCTTTTCAAAATACAGCGGACCAAATCCTGAAAACGTAACTACACTCGGACGCGATATTTCTACAGGCTATCCTGTGCCACGTACCTATAACATTGGTTTGAACTTAGAACTTAACACAGGCAACTAATCTACATTATTATGAAAAAAATTATCATTTACACCATAATTCTTGCAGCCACATTTTGCTTGCCTGCTTGTAAAAAGTTTTTGGATATTCAGCCTCTGGACAAACTTACCGGGAACAACTTTTTCCAATCGAAAGAAGACGTTGTTGCTAACATTTACAACCTATCGCGAATTGTTTTCGGCAAGTACAACGAAACGCACTTTATTGGTGCCACGGGCGAGTATCGTTCGGGCGAGGTGATGTACGAAAGCCAGTCAGACCACGCACCTGCACGTTCGTTTGTGGAGGCGCTGGGCAGAAACGATTTATTGTATTTGTTAAGTGGTGGCGTGCCATGGGTTACAGATATCAACTATAACTTTAACCGCATTACCGATTGGACAGGATATTATCAGGCCATTCAGGGCGCCAACATCTTAATGGCTAAGCTCGATGAAGGAATCCCCGGCGTAACAGAAGCAGAAAAGCAATCTTTTAAGGCCGAAGCAGCATTCATTCGCTCGTTAAGTTACTTTATTATGGTGCGCTTGTTTGGCGATGTGGTGTATTATACCGATCCTTTCCATGCAACGGCCCAACCCCGCGAAAACTTCGTATCTGTATTAAATAAGTGTATTGCCGATTTAAAAACCTATAAAGATGCAATTGCCTGGACTTACAGCGATCCATCCATAAAAGGAGTAAGGGCAAGCAGGGGCAGTATTGTGGCCTTAATGATGGAGATGAACATGTGGAATGCTGGTTTTGATGCGGCCAACGCCGACAACTATTACAGAGAAACCGCTGCTTTGGGCAAAGAACTGATTGCAAGTAACGCATTTAGGTTAGTGCCAATAACCGATTGGGCAACTGTAGTTAAGGGAAGATCGGACGAGAGTTTGTTCGAGTTTTACCGCAGTATAAACTACGGCGATGCCAATACCAACCTTGCGCCGGTGGCCGATATGTTTTTGCATTATCCGTACAAACGCCCCGAATATACGCACCGTGTAAGCTTTGCCTATTACCGTGGCGAGTACATGCAAAAACTGTTTCAGGATGGTAGCGACAGACGAATTACCACCTGGTTTGACGAAAACATTTTTGCCGATAACGGCAAGTTCATGATGTTAAAATTTGCGCAAAATGCCTTTGCTACAGGAGAGGAAGATGCCAACCCCGATAACACCTTCATGATTTTTAGGTACGGCGGCGAAATTCTGTTAGCTGCAGAGGCAATGGCCAATATTGGCGAAGATGGCGATGCCATTAAACTTTTAAATATGGTTAGAGACCGTGCACAGGCATCGAGATATTCGGGCGGAGGGGGTTCGTCACTAAAAGACTTCATTTTTTATGAAAGATCGAGAGAATTGATCGGCGAAGGACACCATTATTACGATTTGGTGCGCACCAAACGGATATTGAGCAACCAGTGGAGTTACAATGTGCTTACAGCCGATAAATTTAATCGTGGCGCATGGACCTGGCCGCTAAACGCCAATGCAAGAAACAACAATCCTTTTGTTGTATTAAACGATTATTGGGTTAACGGTGGTAATTAAAATGATTAGAAACATTAAAGATATGAAAAAGCTAATAGTAATATGTGCCGCATTTTTACTGGTATTAAACGCTTGTAAACGCGATGAATATTATATAGATGGAGGTAAGGCAAACCCCGATTACCCCGGCAACATGTTAGAATACCTGCAGGCCAAAAAAGTTCCTTTCGATACCGTTGCGCAAATTGTAAAGCTTGCGGGTTTGGAAAAGCAATTTACTACTGAAGACTTCACTTTCTTTGCTTTCGACGATGACGTGATTAAGCGGACAATCGGTACCATAAGAACCGAGGGGCTCAACAGTTTCTTGTACTTTTCGGGTAAGGATACCGTGAAAACCCTCGATCAGATCTCGCCGGTAATCTGGAGAAAATACCTTCAGCGCTATATGTTTAAAGGCGCTAACCGTTTAAGAGATTACCCACAAATTGATTTGGGCTTAAGAACAATTTACCCCGGCGCATTGTATTACGATTATAACAACGACGTATCGAACATTGGTGTTGTATTTGGCGATGCAAATGGCGTTCGTTACATCGGGTACCGCCAGTTGTGGCTATCCTACATCCCCGATATTTCGAAGCCAAACGATAACTGGACCTCTATAGCCGTTGCCTCCTCGGATATTAAACCAACAAATGGCGTAGTACATGCACTTGCTTATACCGGCTCCTATTTAGGATTTAACCGTTACGAGTTTTACAACGATGTTTATACCACGGGCTTAACACCGAGCGCAACAACTACAGCAAAATAATTAGGTTACCTATAAAAGATTAGAACATGAAACAACTCAAATACATGCTAACCATATTTTTCCTAATTGCCCTGGTTATCCAGGGTTGCAAGCAGGAAGAAGAATTAGGCGAAGATCCCTACGGTGTAGGCAAACAGCCACTTGGCATTGCTATAAGCCAAACCGCACCGCCGGTACCCGCCGAGGGCATTGTAGGTACAACAGTTACCATTAAAGCAACAGGATTAATGCCGTACAAAGATCAGCTAAACCTGATGTTTAACGGCGAAAAAGCAGAAGTAGTAAATATTACCGCAACCGAAATAATCGCTAAAGTACCTGCTACGGGCAGTACCGGCAATATATCGATTGCCATTGGCGATCAACTGGTTGTTGGACCGCAGTTTACCGTAACTGGCCTCGTTAAAACCGACATTACCTGGAAAGCAACTGCAGGAACAAATGGTTATGTGAGCCAGTTTTACGAAATGAACGATGGCCGGGCACTCGTTATCGGTAGCTTTACCAATTACGATAACAAAGGTATTGTAACGCCGATTAACAGAATTGCAAGGGTATCGTTAGATGGCGAATACGACCGTACCTTTAGAACAGGCAGGGGTGCAAACGGAACTTTATCCCGCGTAATCGAAATAGGTGGCCGTTTTGTTATTGTCGGAGGTTTTACCGGTTATAATCAGCGTACAGAAAATATCAGCAACATTACTACTTTATTTCCAAATGGTGCCATCGATACGGTTTACATCAGAACCGAAAGAAGACCAACATTAACCGATACCATTACCCATAAATGGTTCCCTAAGTTTAACGGCGGTACCAATGCCTACATTAACAGGGTGTACGCCCACCAGGGAAAAATATTGGCTACTGGCGATTTCAGATATTATGTAAAGAGAGATTACCGCAAGGCAAATTACGATAACACCAGAGATACCGTTATTTTGGATAGTACCGAGATCCGTCAGATTTTACGTTTCAACCTCGATGGTTCGTTGGATAAAACCTATCGATTTAATACAGCAACCAACAAGGGTGGGGTGAGCGCCAACGGCCCGGTAGATACTTATATGCACACCGATGCGGCCAACTTAGAAAAATTAGTGGTGTTCGGCAGTTTCAGCACTTTCGACGATCAGCCTGCTTCGCGTATTATCCGCTTAACCGCCGCCGGAACGAAAGATGCAAGCTTTAACCCCGGTACCGGAGCCAATAATACCATCGGTTCACTTACCTATAATTCCACCACCAAAAAATACTTAATTACAGGTTCGTTTACACAATACAACGGAAAGCCCGCAAATGGTATAGCGCTTCTTAACGAAGATGGTTCGCTTGATGAGTCATTTACTGCAAAATCGTACGAAGGTGGATACGCCTATTTTGCAAGGCAGATTTCGACCGGCCTCATTGTGGTAAGCGGCGATTTTAGAAAGTACGATAACGTAACCAGAAATGGCTTTATGATCCTTACCCCAACCGGCGCACTCGCTCCCGGCTATAATGCAACCGGGCCATTCTCCGGCATTTTATCTGATGTTGTCGAAACCAAATCCGCCGATGGTAAAAAAGCCTTATTGTTGCTTGGTTCGTTTAACCGTTTCGATAACCAGCCGTACAACAACATCATGAGAGTTACTATTGAATAATAAAAGCCTAATAAAATATTAAACAAAGATGAGCATGACGAAAAGATATAAATTATTGTTTGGTGTAATCGCCACAGTAATTACAACGGCCATATTTTCTTGTAACAAGGAATTCGATAGAACACTTGCTGAAAAAGACGGTACCGATACCACACAGGTGAGGTATGGTGCCCGAAAAGTGCTTTACCTGGTGGTAGATGGCGCCAGAGGGCAATCCGTATCAACAGCAAACATTCCAAATATTAACGCATTGTTGCCAAATTCCATTTATAGCTGGGTGGCACTAAACGAGCCCGATGCAACACAAAATGCAACCAATTGGGCAACCATGCTTACCGGCGCAAAAAAAGCCAAGCATATGGTGGCTGATGATAACCTGACCAACAACAACCTGCAAAATTACCCCATCATTTTTAAACGCATAAAGGACATCCAGCCACAGGCCAAAATTGCGGCTTACACCTCATCTTCTGTTTTTCAAAAACTGACCACTGGTGCCGATATCAGTACCCTTGTAAATAACGATGATCAGGTAAAGGCTGCTGTAATCAATCAGTTGAATACAGATACAGCTTCGGTTATTGTTGGGCATTTTACCGATGTGGATAAAGCAGGTATGGCGAATGCGAACGGCTACGACAATTCGTTTCCTGTTTACAAAACCGCTATCGAAAAATTTGATAGCAGTGTAGGCGAAATTATGGCCGCACTAAAGAAACGCCCAAACTACCTTAACGAAGATTGGTTAGTGGTTATCGCATCAAGCGATGGCGGTGCTTATACGCTTCCGGCCAATACCGATGACCAAACCATTTTTAGCAAACCCGGTAATAATTCTTTCATCATTTACTACAGTTCAACCTATCAAAAACGAATTATTGTTAAACCATTTACCGGTAACAGGTATTTAGGTAAAACCGTAAAGCTGATTGATACAGGCATCAGAGCTGAAATTTCTGGTGCTGATGCAGCCGTTTATAATATAGACGATACCACCAAAATGACCATTGAGCTAAAGGTTAAAAAGAATCTGGATATTTTTAGGTGGCCGAGTATTTTGGGGAAAAGGAAGGAGTGGTCTAGCGGTCACCCAAGCGTGGGCTGGGTAATTTACCTCGAAGAAGCGTATTGGTATTTTGAATGGAGAGGTACAAAAGATACCGACTACAAACAATGCCGTGGCGGCGATTTAAGCAAAGGCAAATGGGAAAACCTTTCGGTTAAGATAGAGCAACGTGGCACCCAACGCTTTGTTCGAACGTATACAAACGGTGTATATAATAACGAAGTAGAAATTACCAATTCTGGTTCGCTGGCCAATTCAAATCCGCTTAAATTGGGTTATTTAAATGGTACTGGCCACGGCGTGCCCGATTGCTACGTTACCGATATTCGTTTCTTTAAGTTAAGCGTTCCAGAAAGCGTAATTGGTCAGTATGCCTGCGAAACCTCTATCGATCAGAGCCATCCATCCTACAACTATTTGGTAGGTTACTGGCCTGCAACCGATGGAAACGGCGATAAAATGATCGATCTTTCATCACAAGGGCACGACTTTACGCTAAAAGGAAAATATGTTTGGGAAAACTTTAACGATCTGATCTGTCCGCCATCAGCCAGCACTTTGGCCGTTTTGGTGCCGCAAACAGCAGATATTCCAACACAAGTAATAAACTGGTTAAAAATAGCCAACAAGCAAACATGGTCTCTTGATGGACGGGTTTGGTTAGATCAATAGAATATTGATAATATAATAAATATCGAAATGAAAAGAGTTGTATACTTAATAGTAATAGGATTAGCCACCATGGTGGGTGCCTATTCTTGCAAAGAGTCGCAAATAGAAGATTTATCCCAACCCGATCCGGCCAGCAGGAGCATAACCGGCGAAGGCATTGTGGTGGGCAACGTGTCCATCGATAATGAGTTTGTAAAAGTTCCCTTCAAAATCTCCTTATCCGGAGTTGCCGAAGAAGCTTTTCAGGTGGGCTTAACACTCAACAACGATACCGTTACCCAGCTGATTAATAATGGAACCTTAACCAATGCCATCTTAATGCCGTCGGCAGCAGTAGAATATCCTACGGTAATTAATGTGGCTTACGGTAACGATAGTGGCGAAGGTATTGCAATCGTTCGCCGATCGACGCTGGAACGTAACTTTGGCAAAAAAGTGGTTTTTGCATTAAAACTATCAGCGCCGGGCAAGGGCAACAAAATCGCCGGAGGTAAATCGACCATATTGGTGGTGATCAATACGCAGGATTTATTGAAATCCACCGATTTGCATTACCTTACATTAAACGGTGGCGGTACCTACAACGTGGTTTACCAGGGCACTTACATTGTTGGCCCGGCAGGAATAACCATTCCGCTCGTTGTAAGTCTGGCCAATTCGCCATCATCCGCATTTAATATCAAAATTAAAGATAACGTAGATACCATCTCAACCCTGGTTGCAGCAGGAACGCTTCCGGCAAACGCCATCCATTTGGCCGCAAAAGATTACTCGCTCGATACTTTGGTGCGTTTTAACACAGGCGCTTCCAGCGCTACCGTGAGGCTCTCCATTCCCTGGCCCGTTTTCGATGCCAACATTGCAGCAAATAAAAAGTTTGCCTTTGCCCTGAGTATCAGCGATGCAACAAACCATGTCATTCACCCAACAAATAGCAAGCTCATTGTTACGGTAGATCCGAATGTAAACCTCGATAACAACTCTTACATTTCAGGAACAGGTACCGGCCTAACCGCAAGGTATTACACCAACTACCAAATGGATCCTGATGATGGTCGTGCACCCTTTGTAACCAGAGTTGACGAGGCTATTAACTTTAGCGGCGACGGATGGCCGGACGGCGTTAAAAATTCGGCAGGAGTTTCGTTAAGCAGAGATAATTTCTCTACCCGTTGGACAGGAGAATTCCTTGCGCCTGTTCGCGGAACCTACACTTTCTACCAAACCCGTTGGGATGATGGTTCGAGGTTGTATGTTAACGGCGTGGCCCTCGTAAACGATTATACCACCCAGTGGGATAAGGATACCAGAAAGGGAACCATATTTTTAGAGCGTGGTAAACGTTATAAAATTGAAGCACACCACCGTGAAAACGTGGGTGGACAGCAGGCTTATCTCGAAATTGAGGTGCCCAACGTTTTAAGTAAACGCGTAATTCCAAAAAGCCAGTTATATCCTACACCATAAACATTTATTGATATGAAAAGTAATATGAAAAGATTATTAAGTGTGTTTTCGCTTTTGCTGCTTATCGTTGTGTTAACGGTAAAATGTAAAAAAGACGAAACCGTAGAGGTTGTGCAAGAAGTTGAGGAGCCAAAACCATTGGTTGCTTTTGACTACAAGCTGCCCGACCCGACAAAATTTTTAGAGGTGCAGTTTACCGCCACCCCGCAAAACTATAAGTCGCTGCTTTGGCAATTTGGCGATGACAGTACCTCCGTAGAGGTGTCGCCAAAACACGTTTATCGTTTTCCGGGTACTTATCATGTGGTACTAACGGCCAGAAACGGACAAGGCTACACGGCGGTAAAAGAGGTTAACATAAAAGTAGTAGACCCCACAATTAACTACGCAATTTGTGGCGAAAACTACATGAAAACCATTGGCGGTATTTTCTCGGTAAATTTAGAAGCCGGTGCCGGTGCCGATAGTGGCGAAGGCTCTAAAAAACTGGTCGATGGCGATATCAAAACCAAGTTTTTACAGGCTGGTTTCGATGGAACCCAAAGATGTACCTTCGAATTAAAAACGCCGCAGGTTGTAGGTGCCTATACGCTAACATCGGGCAATGATGCTGCAGACCGCGATCCGAAGTTCTGGATTTTGCAGGGCTCAACAGATGGAATTCAGTACCGCGATTTACATACGGTAACCGTTTGCCCGTGGGAAAACACCAATTCCGGAGCAAGTAGAAACCAAACTAAATTGTTCCATTTTGATAATTATGTGGCCTACAAATTTTACAGGCTATACATTAAGCAAACCCGATCGGCAAGGGTATTCCAATTGTCTGAATGGACGATTAATAAGAAACAGCCTTAAGCTACAGCCAGCCCTCCCCAAAAAGGAGGGCTTTTTTGTCGTGTGTAGTCATCCGATGAGCTATTGGATTTTTATTTGGCGCCTAAAACCTCTCCCTTTTAACGGCGGTGGTTTTTGTTCTGTCTGTAAATCCCTCTCCTCGAGGAGAGGGAAAGCAGAGGCATTGCTTTTAACCTAAACGCTGATAGGGAGAGGTTATGCAGTCATCCGGTATCTATTGGATTTTTATTTGGCGCCTAAAACCTCTCCCTTTTAACGGCGGTGGTTTTTGTTCTGTCTGTACATCCCTCTCCTCGAGGAGAGGGAAAGCAGAGGCATTGCTTTTAACCCAAACGTTGATAGGGAGAGGTTATGAAGTCATCCGATGAATATTAGCCATCTAGCCCATATTCATCGGATGGTTTTTTTAGCTATCGAGATTAAAGCATGCTTTGCAGATATTCATCCATCAACCATACGGTAAATTGAATAAATTTTTATACTTTAGTAAAACGTTTAACTATTGTGTTTTCTAACCGAATTCCTATTAAAAAAATCTATACACACACAAATTATGAACAAGTTTAAATCCATTAAATTACTGGGCATGATGGGCTGCATTTTTATCAGCAGTTTATTAAACGCTCAGGAACGAAAGGCGCCCTCTTACCCTTTAATTACGCACAACACTTATTTCAGCATCTGGTCAAACACCGATGATTTGAACCAATCATCAACTACGCATTGGACCGGAGCAGAAAATTCGCTATTAGGAATGTTAAATGTAGATGGCAATATTTATCGCTTTTTAGGAAAAGAAACGCCTAGTTACAAAACTATACTGGGCACTTCAGACGAGAAGGGATACGAAGTAAAGTACACAGAAAACGAGCCTAAAGGCGATTGGAGCGCATTTAATTATGGCGCAAACGATTGGAAAACCGGATCTGCACCTATAGGCGACGACGCAAAGAATGTTAAAACCCTGTGGAAATCGCATGATATTTGGGTGAGAAGGAACTTTACGGTAGCCAACCCTGCGTCGATAAATGATCTTTTTCTAAAGATCAATCACGATGATAATATCGAGGTTTTCCTTAATGGGAAAAAGATTTATTCAAAAGAGGGCTGGACAAATACCTTTCAGTATATCGCCCTGAACAATAGCGATAAAAATGCCTTAAAATCAGGCCAAAACGTAATTGCCATTCACCTGATAAATACAGCTGGTGGCCGCTACCTTGATTTTGGATTGGTTAATAAAGAGAAAGATAATGCCGGGAAAGTTCAGCTGGCCAAACAAAAAAGCGTTGATGTAACCGCAACTCAGACCATTTATAATTTTACTTGTGGCAAAGTTGATTTGAAGCTGACCTTTACCTCGCCACTGCTCATGAACGATTTGGGTTTGTTTGCAAGGCCGGTATCGTACATCACGTATCAGGTAAAAGCTAACGATAACAAAACGCATCAGGTTAAAGCCTTTTTAAGTGCCTCATCCAATATTGCTGTTTACAGACCGTCGCAAGAAGTTACGGCCAGCAAGTACGCAACGGCTAAACTATCGATTTTAAAAACGGGTACTATAGAACAACCCATATTAGAAAAAGGTGCCGATGATATGCGTATCGATTGGGGCTATTTTTATGTTGCGGCACCAAAAGCGGCCAATACCATTCAATTTGTAACTTCAGAGAAAGATGCAGCCGATGCATTTAGAAAAGGCAATTCAGCATCGACAGCAAAAACAGGGAAAATGCTGGCCTTGAATACTATCGTTCCGTTTGGCACGGTAGGAAAAGCAGCCGTAGAAAAATTTGTTGAATTGGGTTACGACGAAATTTATTCCGTACAATACTTCAACAAGAATCTACGACCTTGGTGGAACACATCGGGCAAAGAAACGATTGAAGGACAATTAACCGATGCGGCTACGCAATACAAATCGGTGATGGCCAAATGCGATGCCTTTAACAAATCCGTTTATGCCGACGCCTTAAAATCGGGCGGAAAAGAATACGCCGATTTATGTATGCTGGCCTATCGCCAAAGCATTGCCGCCCATACGCTTGTAAAAAGCCCGCAAGGCGAAATTTTATGGTTATCGAAAGAGAACAATAGCGGTGGTTTTATTAACACCGTTGATGTAACTTATCCTTCAGCGCCATTATACCTCATTTATAATCCCGCGTTATTGCAAGGAATGTTGAATGGTATTTTCTATTTCAGCGAAAGCGGCAAATACCCGCACCCTTGGGCGGCGCACGATTTAGGTACCTATCCAAAAGCGAACGGACAAACCTATGGCGAGCCAATGCCAGTTGAGGAATCGGGAAACATGATTATTTTAACCGCGGCAATTGCCAAGGCGCAAGGAAATGCCAATTACGCAAAATTGCACTGGAAAACCTTAACCACCTGGGCTGATTATTTGGTAAAAGAAGGACTCGACCCGAAAACGCAGTTGTGTACGGATGATTTTGCCGGCCACCTTGCCCGAAATGCAAACTTATCGGTTAAGGCCATTGTTGGGATTGCCTGTTACGCACAAATGGCCGAAACATTGGGTTACAAAGAAACTGCAGCAAAGTACAGAGCTATTGCCGAAAGCATGGTGCCTAAATGGATGGAAATGGCCGATGCAGGCGATCACTATGCGTTAACATTTGATAATAAAGATACCTGGAGCCAAAAATATAACCTTGTTTGGGATAAGGTGCTCAATTTAAACCTGTTCCCGCAAAAGATTTATAATACCGAAACAAAGTATTATTTAACTAAGCAGAACAGGTACGGTATTCCGCTCGATAGCCGAAAAGCCTATACTAAAAACGACTGGATTTTATGGACAGCCACGTTTGCACCAACCCGCGAGCAATTTGAGGCATTGGTTCATCCGGTTTATAAGCATGCTATTGAAACCGAATCGAGAGTACCATTAAACGATTTTTACGATTCGAATACCGGTATTCGCGATAACTTTAAAGCCAGAAGCGTAGTGGGCGGTTTTTATATGAAAATGCTTGCTGATAAGTTGAAATAAGCCTCTCCCTTTGAAAGGTTGAAGCTATTGAAAAGACAACACATCCCTCTCCGGGAGAGAGGGAAACAAAGGTAAAGTGGTTTGAACCTTTAAGGTTAGAGCCTCACCCTTTGAAAGTATAGTGATAGGCTTTGCCTGTTAATCCCTCTCCGGGAGAGAGGGAAACAAAGGTAAAGTGGTTTGAACCCCTAACTTTAGCGTTTTGGGTTCAAACTACAGTCCTTTAAAACCCTCTCTTCTGGAGAGGGCTATTACTACATTTGCCTACCTACCACCGTTGATTGGGTGAGGCTTTAAAACTCAAATTCCAATTGGTTGCTTTCTGGTTTCTCCGGCGCTACCTCATCATAAAATCTCGATAAGGTAATTCCCAGTAATCGAACTTTGGCAAAGCCGATATCCGCTTCCTCCAAAAGTTTAATCGCTTCTTTGTAAATCGTTGCTGCGTTATTTATGGCTACGCCGAAAGATCTGCTGCGGGTAATGATCTTAAAATCTTCAAACTTGATTTTTACCGTGATCGTTTTACCGCTCAGCTGGTATTTTTCCAATCGGCTGGCTACCGTTTCGCTAATTTGCTTGAGTAAATCGTGCATTACGGCGTCATCGTTTGTGTCTTCCGCTAGGGTATCCTCTGCTCCAACAGACTTGGTTTCGCGATGTGCCCTTACCGGTCTGTCGTCAATTCCGCGTACAATTTTATAGTAAAAGCTTCCCGATTTTCCGAATTGAGCAGTCAGTTGTGGTTCCGTCAATTTCTTTAAGTCGGCACCGGTGTTAATTTGCATGGCTTTCATTCTGGCCGCTGTAACCTTGCCCACGCCGAAAAATTTTTCGACGGGCAGTTTTTCCATGAAGGCCTTAATTTTAGATGGTCCGATGAAAGTTAATCCGTCGGGCTTGTTCATATCAGAGGCTACCTTGGCCACAAACTTGTTAACAGAAACTCCGGCCGAAGCGGTGAGATTTAACTCATTCTTAATGGCCTCTTTAATTGACTTTGCAATATCAATAGCCGAACCAAGTCCGAGTTTATCTTCGGTAACATCTAAGTAAGCCTCATCTAACGAAAGTGGTTCGATAATATCAGTATAGCGACTAAATATTTCCCTTATCGCCTTCGAAACGGCAGAATAGGCGTCGAAACGCGGATAAACAAAAATGGCTGTGGGGCACAACTGGTAAGCTTTACTACACGACATGGCCGACCGAATCCCGAAAACCCGGGCCTCATAACTTGCCGTTGCCACTACGCCGCGTCTATCAGGCTTGCCACCAACAACAATTGGTTTTCCGCGTAACTCTGGAAAATCTCGCTGCTCTACAGATGCATAAAAAGCATCCATATCGATATGGATAATCTTGCGAACTGTTGGTGAGGTTTGATCGGACATTTGCAAACTAAATCTCGGAAATTTTACGCTGAATATTTAACCAGATTTTTTTTCTTTACAAAATAGGGAGAGAGTTGTGCTGTTTTTTAAGGTTGGCGCCTGGTTTAACGCTGTCATCCTGAGGTGTAATTTATTGCAAAAATTCAATATGATAACGGTGCTTAGTAAAGTAGGACTCCTAAAAAAGGTCATCATTTGAGCGCAGCCAAGAAATCTCTATCAAAGGTTCAAAGATTTCTCCACTTCGGTCGAAATGACGATTTTTTGATTATTTCGAAAAAGGTCGATCGTAGTATAACGAAGGATCCCCAAGCGATGAAACGCGAAACGCCAACAAACCACTGCCAAATATTGAAAATAGGTGGGTAAGGGAAGTGAGACGTAGGTTACATGCTTTCCCGAGAAGTTGGAACAGGCTGCTCCATTTATTTGGCGTTTTCGTTTCCGTCTTTGCGAAATCGATTTTTCATCGATTGAAGCAATCTCATAGCGATTTTATTGCAGAACAGATTGCTTCGTACCTCGCAATGACGACGCCTTAAAAACTTCACCTCAGCATGTAGTTGTCAGATAATTCGGTAACAGAACGAAAATTAAGTTTGATTGAGTACGCTAATTTAAAAGATGAGTTACCTTGTTCAACAGCAAATCCATTTCGAAAGGCTTTTCCATGAAGTCGTTTGCACCGGCATCCAACGCCGATTGGCGAATGTCTCTGCTTGCAGATATCATCAATACTGGGATTTCCTTATATTGAGGGTCGTTTTTAAGTTGTTTGCAAATGTCTCTACCATCGTGCCCGCTCATCCATATATCAAGGAGAATTAAGTCTGGTTTATTTTTTACGGCATCTATTACAGTTCCACCGTCATAGGTATAATCAACATCGTATCCCATTACCTCTAAAATCATCGTTACTGCATCAACAATGCCCTCATCATCGTCTGCGATGAGTATTTTTTTATTTCCCATTCGTAAATATTAATTCCATTCAGTCCTTTTGCAAACAAGTAACGTATCCATAATCAGCATTATAACAATATTAATGCTTAAATGTCCGTTTTTGTTTTAAAAATTACGATTATTTGTACAATGAGTTTTTCGATAGTTTGATGGTGCAATTATCATAAAAATGATTGGAAATTAAAACATTTTTTTATGGATATATCGGTTTGCTCAACGAATTAAAAGGTGTAGGCAACACGCTTTTTTTAAAGCCGCTGAAAATGAGGAAATTAAATTTGCAAATAAATTAATTAGCAGTTTTATAGCTTATATTTACCGCTTCAAACAAAATTATAGCTCTGCAGCCCAAATGGATAGTATTAATATTAAGAAATTAGCCGAAGCGTTAAAACTGTCAACTTCTACAATTTCTCGTGCTTTTAGAGATAACAGCGATATTAGTAGCGCCACCAAGGAGCGGATTCTTGCCAAGGCAAAAGAACTAAACTATCAGCCCAATCATTACGCCAGCAATTTAAGAGAACAAAAAAGTAAAACCATTGCGGTAATTGTTCCCGAGCTGGCCAATAACTATTTCTCGCAGGCCATACACGGTATCGAAAGAATTGCCAGGGAAAATGGTTACCATATCTTGATTTATGTAACCGACGACGACTACAAGAAGGAGGTAAACTTTATTCAGCATTTGCATAATGGGCGGGCCGACGGCATTATCATGTCGGTTTCGGGCGAGGCCAACGACCATAACTACCTGAATAACTTTGGCGCCAAACGCCTGCCGTTGGTGTTTTTCGACAGAATTTACGAGGATATTGAAACGCCAAGGGTAATTACAAATGATTACAACAGTAGTTATTTGGCTACTGAGCACTTAATTGAGCAAGGTTGTAACCGGGTGGCTTATATGGTGGTTAACAAAAGCCTATCCATTGGTAAAACCAGGATGCAGGGATACATTGATGCGTTGACGAAGCATGAGATTGCATTCGACGAAAACCTGATTGTAGATTGCAGTAACAGTTATGAAGAAAATAGTGTGATAGTGAAACGAGCCTTGCTCGAGCTTAAACCCGATGGTGTTTTTGCTTCGGTAGAGCGTTTGGCCTTTGCAACTTATTATGCCTGTTACGATTTAGGCATAAAAATTCCGGACGATGTGAAGGTGATCAGTTTTTCGAGTTTAGAGATAGCGCCCTTACTCAACCCCTCGCTAACAACTATTACACAACCCGCTGCCGAAATAGGCGAGGAGGCTGCCAAATTATTGTTTCAAATTTTAGATAACGATGCCGATAAAAATCAGTCGAACGAGCTGATTTTGGAGTCGAAGATTATAGCGAGAAACTCAACTTCAAACGGCGTCAAATAGCACAAAAACTGCCCGCTTTTTTTCATCATATTTTTTCAAAAAATTTCGTCACTTAGTGTAAAATACGCAGAATTTCGATCAAAATTCGGGAACGTTCCCGAAAAGTAAGTCTTAATTGCGTTGATTTTTTCGGGAACGTTCCCGAAAATGAAGCGAAAAAAGACTTAGTGTAAAATTTACACCTTAAAATAAAATTTATAGTTTACAAATAGTTGATAAACAATGTTTTATGTTTTTAAGTTGTTAGTAATGTGGAAACTAATGTTGTTAAAATTTTGAAAATCCTTCCGAAAACCTTGGCTGATTATTTTCTCTAAAATATATTTTTTAAATAAATTTTGATTTTTCATTTCGTGCTGTAAATTAGAGCTGTGTGTAAATCACAACAATATTTAACCAAATTTTATACTTAAAAGAGCTTCGAATATGAAAGTATTTTACCTGTTAAAACAGGGGCTTTTGATGCTGTTGGTTTTCTCAGCATTAATCGTAAAAGCACAAACCGGATCTATATCTGGAAAGGTGCTTGATGAAACTGGCCAACCTTTGCCAGGTGCTTCGGTAATTGTAAAAGGTACAACAAGAACTACATCGACAGATGCAAATGGTGTTTTCAAATTGTCGGGCCTTTCTAATGGGTCGGTAACGGTTGCTGCCAGCTTTATCGGTTACCAAACACTCGAAAAAACAGTTAATGTTGCGGCAAATACCACTGCCGATTTTCAGTTGGTTCCGGATGCGCAGAATCTTAACGAGGTTGTGGTAATTGGTTACGGTACCGCAGAGCGGAAGAACCTTACCGGTTCAATCGCTACCGTAAATTCAAAAGATTTCCAAAAAGGAACAATTACTACACCTGAACAATTAATTCAGGGTAAGGTTGCCGGTGTAAACATTATCTCGGGCGGCGGTTCGCCAGGTGGTGGTAGTACCATTCGTATTCGTGGTGGTGCATCGCTTAACGCCAGTAACGACCCTTTAATTGTGGTAGATGGAGTTCCCTTTAGCGGCAACGCCATTGGCAATGCGCCAAGCCCGCTTTCGTTAATCAATCCTAACGATATTGAAACGTTTACCGTTTTAAAAGATGCAAACGCGACTGCAATTTATGGTTCGCGTGCATCAAATGGGGTAATCTTAATTACGACCAAAAAAGGAACGTCGGGCGCTCCTCAAATCAACTTCAACACAAACAACTCCATTGCAACAGTTGCAAAAAAAGTAGATTTATTATCTGCCGATGAAGTTCGTGCCTTTGTTAACGCAAACGGTAATGCTGCGCAAAAAGCGCTTTTAGGTACGGCAAATACCGATTGGCAAGATGAGATTTATCAAAACGCTTTTTCTACAGATAACAATTTGAGCATTGCAGGTTCATTTAAGGGCGTGCCTTACCGCGTATCAGCAGGTTACTTAGATCAGGAAGGCGTGGTAATTACCAGCAAATTGAAAAGAGCAACCGGGGCAATTTCAATATCACCGAAATTATTCACCGATCACTTAAAAATCGAGTTGAACTTAAAAGGTGCTTTAACCGATTCTCAGTATCCGAATGATGGTGCAATTGGTTCGGCCATTCAGTTCGATCCAACCCAACCCGTTTATGCAACCAACAAGTTTGGCAACTACTTCGAGTGGATTACCAGTGCAGGCGTTCCAAACCCAAATGCACCGCGTAACCCGGTTGCCTTAATCAGACAACAAGATAATCATGGTAATGCGGCAAGAAGTTTCGGTAACGCAAAGTTCGATTATTCGTTCCATTTCTTACCAGAGTTACATGCAGTGGTTAATGTGGGTTACGATTACTCGAAAGGCTACGGACGTACCATAGTGCCAATTTATGCGGCGCAAAGCTTCTCTACCGAAGGATCGTTTACAAGAAGGTTAAATACAGAGATCAACAAATTCTCGGAAGCTTACTTAACCTATGCCAAAACAATTGGCAAAAGTAGATTTGATGTAACGGGTGGTTATGGTTATTACGATGATGCCGTTACCAATTATAATTTCGCCAGCTACAGAGGTACAGGCGTTTTGCAAACTACACCTGTTTTCCCTTTTTCTGTTGACCAAAACAAGTTACTTTCTTACTACGGCCGTTTCAACTACACGTTTGCTGATAAATATATTTTATCAGGAACGATGCGTGCGGATGCTTCCTCTAAATTCGCTGAAGACAATCGCTGGGGTTATTTCCCGTCAGTTGGTTTTACCTGGAGAATTATCGATGAGAATTTCTTAAAGGATAGCAAGGTGCTTTCTGATTTGAAATTGAGGTTAACTTATGGCGAAACCGGTAATAAAGATGGAATTGGTAACTACGATTATCTATCTAAGTACTACGCGAATAGCAATCAAGGACAGTACCAGGTTGGCGATACTTTTTATAACTACTATAGCCCTGCAGGTTACGACCCTGATTTAAGATGGGAAACCACAACAACTTATAACGCTGGTTTAGATTACGGTTTTATGCAAGGCAGAATTTATGGTAGCGTTGATGTTTACTATAAAAAAACCAAAGATTTGTTAAGCAAGGTTACCATTCCGGTAGGAACAAACTTTAGCAATGAGCTAACAACCAACGTTGGTAACATGGAAGTTAGAGGTGCTGAGGTAAGCTTAAACTATGTAGCAGTTAAAACCGAAAATACCACATGGGATATTGGTGTTAACGCGGCTTACAACAAAAGAAAGGTTACCAACCTGACATTAAACCCAAATTCGGGCTTCAAAATCGATGCGGGTGATATTACGGGCGGTACAGGTATTCATTTAAAATACAATGCAGTAAACCAGTTGCCAGGCTCATTCTTTGTTTATAAACAAGTTTACAATGCCAATGGAAAACCATTAGAGGGAGTTTACGAAGATTTAAATGGCGATGGTTCTGTTAATGCTGCCGATCAGTATTTTTATAAATCGCCAGATCCGGTTGTTACCTTAGGGTTTAATACCTCGTTTACTTACAAAAGATGGACTGCGAGCACTGTTTTAAGAGCTAATATTGGTAACTATATTTACGATAATATTTCTTCAAACTTCGGTATCAGAAACAACGTTTTAAGTACACAAGGCATTTTGAACAACTCTACAACCGATTTGTACAACACTAACTTTTCTGGCGGATCTGGTGTTCAGTATTTGAGCGATTACTTTATCAGAAATGCCTCATTCTTAAAAATGGATAACGCAGGTTTATCGTATAACGTAGGCAAGCTTTCCAAAAATGGCAACATGTCGATGCGCATTTCTGCAAACTGCCAAAATGTGTTCGTGGTATCAAAGTATAAAGGAATCGATCCAGAATCGGTAAGTGGAATCGATTATAATCTTTATCCACGTCCCAGAACTTACACTTTGGGCTTAAACGTTGGGTTTTAATTAAGGTAATGGCTATCAGAACCTATCAAAGAAAAGATATGAAAATGAAAAATTCATTTAAAATGATATTGGCATCAGGCATGTTACTGCTGTCATTAAATTCATGCAAAAAAGAAGCGTTAAATTTAACACCTACAAATGATGTAACTGCCGTTGATGTATATGCCACACCAACCGGTTATAAAAACAGCTTGGTAAAATTATATGCCACTTATGCATTAACAAGTCCTCAAGGTGCCGAATCAAGTGATGTTGGCGGATTGAACTCGGGCTTCGCCGATTTTTTAAGGCTGTTTTGGATGACCCAGGAGCTGACTACCGATGAGGCAATCTGCGCATGGGGCGATGTGGGTATTCCAGAATTGGATTATGGCATGCCAACGCCAGATAATCAGTTTTTGCGTGGTTTATATTCAAGAAGTATTCTACAGATTACTTTCTGTAACGAATTTCTTCGTGAAAGCACACCTGAGAAACTGGCGAGCCGCAACATCACAGGTGCCGATGCAACTGCAATTACACGTTACCGTGCAGAAGCCCGGTTTTTACGTGCCTTTCAATACTGGGTATTGTTAGATGCTTTTGGTAACCCGCCGTTTATTACCGAAGATGATGCCATTGGTAAGGTAAACCCGAAACAAATTCAGCGAGGAGCCTTGTTCACTTATGTAGAATCGGAGTTGAAAGCCATCGAGGCTGATCTGGCCGAACCACGTAGCAACGAGTATGGTCGTGCCGATAAAGCAGCAGACTGGGCTTTGCTAGCCAGATTGTATTTAAACGCACAGGTTTATTCAGGTACCGCAAAATATACTGAGGCGATTACTTATTCGAGCAAGGTAATTGCTGCGGGTTATTCGCTAAAAGCCAACTACATGGATTTGTTCAGGGCAGATAACAACGTTAATAACACAGAAAACATTTTAACCATCAATTACGATGGTATAAACGGAACCAACAACGGTGGTACGACGTACATCATTAACGCGGCAATTAACGCTGATATGAATCCAACTTCTTATGGTGTACCCGGTGGTGGTTGGGGCGGAAACAGAACCCGTCCGAACTTGCCAAACTTATTCCCTGATGCAAACGGATCGTTAGATAAGCGTGGTGTTTTCTTCGGAACGAAAAAGGCGGTTGATGCTGTTGGCGAGTTCACAGATGGATTACGCGTAACCAAATTTAAGAACATTACTTCTTCTAATGCTCCGGGCAGAACCCTTAACGGTACTTTTGCATCGGTAGATTTTCCTTTGTTCCGTTTGGCTGAGCAATACCTGATTTACGGAGAAGCGGTTGCCCGTGGCGGTTCTGGTGGTACGGCTGGACAAGCGCTAACTTACGTCAATTTATTGCGTCGACGTGCTTATGGCAATGCATCGGGCGATTTGGTTGCGGCTGCTTTAACTACCGACTTTTACCTGGATGAGCGTGCACGCGAATTGTATTGGGAAGGCCATCGCCGTACCGATTTAATTCGTTTTGACAAGTTTGCCGGCTCAACTTACATTTGGCCATACAAAGGCGGTACACAGGCGGGTACAGCATTACCGGCTTATCGCAATCTTTACCCACTTCCATTAGCAGATCTAATTGCTAATCCCAACTTGGTTCAAAATACAGGTTATTAATCTTAATAGTGAATAAGATATGAAATCAACAATATTTAAAACCTTAGCGCTTTGCTTCATGGCATTATCGCTTTGGTCGTGTAAAAAAGACGAAACCCAAACGGTTTCGAATGTTGAACCAGCAGGAACACTTACTGCTTCGGCAACAACAATAAATTTGGTTCAGGCCAATGGCACAAAAGAAGCATTACAGTTAACTTATCCTTTGGCCACTTCATCGGGCTATGTAGTTCCGGTTACTTCCACTTTGCAGTTCGGCTTAAAAGGCAAAAATTTCGATCCGGTAAGAGAGGTTGTGGTTACAAGTAAAACCTATGCACCAACCATTGCCGATTTTAACAACATGATTTTGGCTTTAGGGGGTAAAGTGAATGAAGCAGCACAGATAGAAGTTCGCTTAAAATCGGGCGCTGCGGTTAACGATTTAACTTACTCTAATGTCATTACTTTAAGTGCTACTCCATATTTGGCTTCGGCATGGATTTATGTGCCGGGTGCTTATCAGGGATGGAATCCATCTACAGCTGATAGTTTAATTTCTCTATCGAGTGATGGCGTTTATACCGGAATGATTGCTTACACCGAAGGTAATTTAGAGTTTAAAATTACCCCTGCAAAAAAATGGGATGTTGCTTATGGCGACGCAGGTTCAGGTTCAATCAGTACATCTGCTGGAGATAACTTAAAATCGCCTGCCGCAATTGTTAAGCAGGTTACTGTTGATTTAAATAAGAAAACCATTGTTTTTGGTACACCAAATGAATGGTCGATTATTGGTGATGCAACCGCTGGTGGCTGGGCAACGGATACCGATATGAAAGGAACTAATGATGGAAAGTCTAATTTCTATATCTTAAAAACAGCTTTAGGCGTTGGAGAAATGAAGTTCCGTTTCCAGCATGATTGGAAAACTAACTTAGGCGGTAGTCCTGCTGCTTTAACAGCTGGTGGCGACAATATTAAAATAACGGCTGCAGGAAATTATACTATTACCTTAGATGTAGCGGCTAACAAAGCAACCATAGTTAAAAACTAAACTATTTAATAACATGCCCTGTAGTGTTCCTTGCTACAGGGCTTTTAATCTCTAAAGTTTCAGCATGATCAAATCCCAAAACCATACCAATCAGGCGCTGTCGTTTAATGCTCAAACTCATTCTTTTCCTAAGCTTGGAAAAAATCTATTTATTGTCGTAGCCTTTGTCATTTCGTCAATTACAAATCTCTTCGCCCAGAAACTGGAGCGTATCGAGCCGATGTTTTGGTACACGGGCATGCACAACCCAAAATTACAGTTGCTTGTTCATGGCGAAAATATTGCTTCGAGCACTGTTTCATTAACCTATCCGGGCGTAAAGCTCGTTAAGGTTAACAAAGTTGAAAACCCAAATTATTTGTTTTTGGATTTAACACTTTCTTCAACAGTAAAAGCGGGATCGTTCCCAATTCATTTTGCTGTTAAGGGTAAAAAGACATTCAGTTATACCTACGAACTAAAGAACCGCAATAAAAGTGCAGACAGAATTCAGGGGGTAACACAAAAAGATTTTATTTACTTGCTGATGCCGGATCGTTTCTCGAATGGCGACAAAAGCAACGATGTTGTTCAGGGATTAACCGAAACAGCACTCAACCGCGATAGCATGTATTACCGCCACGGTGGCGACATTGAAGGGGTAATTAATCATTTAGATTATTTAAAAGATCTTGGGATTACAACCGTATGGATGACTCCGGAGATTGAAAATGATATGCCGCGTGCCTCTTATCACGGTTATGCAGCAACCGATCATTATAAAATAGATCCGCGTTACGGAACTAACGAACTTTATAAAAAATATGTAGAAACCGCTCATGCTAAAGGCATGAAGGTAATTAAAGATATTGTGCACAACCACATCGGCACGGGGCATTGGTTTTTTAAAGATTTGCCAATGAAGAGCTGGGTGCACCAGTGGCCGAAATACACGCAGACCAGTTACCGCGATCAAACGGTGATGGACACCCACGCGTCGGCCGCCGATCGCAAAAAAATGCTCGACGGTTGGTTTGTGCCCTCTATGCCCGATTTAAATGAATCGAATCCTTTTGTGCAAAATTACCTGACGCAAAACCACATCTGGTGGATTGAATATGCAGGAATTGATGGTTTACGATTGGACACTTATCCTTATAACGACCCAGAATATATGGCCGATTGGGCGATAAAACTGAAGACAGAGTTTCCTAATCTGTCTGTTTTCGGCGAAACCTTTGTAAATGGCGTAGCCAATCAGGCTTACTTTGCGGGCGGAAATACGGTAAACCGTGGTTTCGATACGCATTTGCCCGGCATTACTGATATGGCGGTAAAGGATGCAATTTATGAAACGGTAAACGGTAAAAATGGCTGGACAGATGGCGTAAATCGTTTGTACGATGTAGTAGCGCACGATTTTATGTATAAAGACCCAACCTTGAATTGCATCGCTTTAGATAATCACGATATGAGCCGCTTTTACTCGGTGGTAAACGAAGATTTTGATAAGTATAAAATGGGTATGGCGATTTTGCTAACCATGCGTGGCATTCCGCAAATGTATTACGGAACAGAGATTTTGATGAAGAACTTTTCTAATCCCGATGGTTTGGTTCGCTCGGATTTTCCTGGCGGATGGGATGGCGATAAAAAAGATAAGTTCATCGCTGATGGCAGAACCAATAAAGAAAACGAGGCGTTCAACTTCGTAAAAACCCTGGCCAACTTCCGCAAAAACAGCCTTGCGCTACAAACCGGAAAGCTAATGCAGTTTGTACCCGAAGATGATATTTATGTGTATTTTAGGTACAACGCCGCCGCAAAAGGTACGGTAATGGTTGTTGTAAATAATACCGATAAGGAGAAAACTTTAAATACCGATCGCTTTGCAGAACGCATAAATGGCACTACGACCGCAAAAAATGTAATTACAGGCGAAACCAGTGCGATAAAAGAAATTAAGGTGCCTGCAAAAACAACGTTGGTGCTGGAGTTAGGGTAGTCCGAAAGTCGGGAAGTCCGAAAGTCGGGAGGTCCGAAAGTCCGAAGACAAGACCTCTCCCTATGAACGTTTGCGTTAAACGCACTGCCTTTGCTTTCCCTTCCCACTTCTTCGGAAGGGATGTAAAGACAAAAATGCTGCTGACACTAACAGGGAGAGGTTTAAAGCAACAAGACTAAAGCGACAAGTCACCCGCTCTCCTTCGGGGAGGGTTGGGGTGGCTCTGCAAAGAACATGAATGCCAGTGCAAGGAACCTGAATGCCAGTGCAATGAACCTGAATGCCAGTGCAAAGAACATGAATGCCAGTGCAATGAACCTGAATGCCAGTGCAAGGAACCTGAGTGCCAGTGCGATGAACCTGAATGCCAGTGCAAGGAACCTGAATGCCAGTGCAATGAACCTGAATGCCAGTGCAATGAGCCTGAATGCCAGTGCAAGGAACATGAATGCCAGTGCAAAGAACATGAATGCCAGTGCAAAGAACACGAGTGCCAGTGCAAGGAACCTGAATGCCAGTGCAAAGGAAGATTTAGTCGGGAAGTCGGAGGTCCGAAAGTCCGAAGACAAGGTGATAAGCCGAAAGCCGTACAAATGTCTTGATACTTGATACTCGCTACTGATACTTGATACTCGCTACTTGATACTAATATTATAAAAATGCAAGAAAGACTCATGACTTCAAACTCACGACTTACGACTAAAATAAAAGCCTGTCTCTTCGATTTAGATGGCGTACTGGTCGATACGGCGGTTTACCACTATCAAGCCTGGAAGCGCTTAGCCAATTCGATGGGCTTCGATTTTACAGAGGTACAAAACGAGCAGTTAAAAGGGGTAAGTAGGGTAGAAAGCTTAAACAAAATTTTGGCCTGGGGCGAAGTAGAAAAGACCGACGCTGAAAAAGAAGAACTGGCCGCCTTAAAAAACGGGTGGTATGTAGACATGATTACCAAAATGACGCCCGCCGAAGTGTTACCAGGAACAGTTGATTTTTTAACTGCCATACATCAGGCAGGTTATAAACTAGCCTTGGGTTCTGCGAGCAAAAACTCAGGAATCATTTTGGAAAAAACAAACCTCGCTCATTTTTTCGATCAGATTGTAGATGGAAATATGGTGACGAAATCGAAGCCGGATCCGGAGGTTTTCTTGAAAGGAGCAGAACTTTTGGGTTTCGCACCTGATGAGTGCGTGGTTTTCGAAGATGCAGTTGCCGGTGTTGAAGCTGCAAAACGCGGCGGGATGAAAGCCATCGGCATCGGCGAAAAAAGTGTGCTTACCGATGCAGATCTGGTGGTAAGTGGATTGGATAAATTAACGGTTAAAGATTTAGAAAGAATGGTTTAAGGTGTAGGGTTTAAGGTTTAAGGCGTGTGATCTCATGTCTCATATCTCATATCTCACTTCTCAATACTAATAAATGAAAAACTATATTAAAGCAGATGAGTGGAACATTATCGAAGAAGGCTTTGATCCACATTTAAATAAAATTTCGGAAAGTATTTTCAGTTTGGGTAACGGCCGAATGGGGCAACGTGCCAACTTTGAGGAAACTTATACGGGCGAAACCTTGTTGGGTAACTACGTTGCTGGCGTGTATTATCCCGATAAAACCCGTGTTGGCTGGTGGAAAAACGGCTATCCTGAATACTTTGCCAAAGTGTTAAATGCGGCTAACTGGGTGGGCATCGAAGTAAAACTGGACGATGAAATTTTAGATTTAGCCACCGCCCAGGTAACCGATTTTAAGCGTGTGCTTAACATGCATACAGGAGTTTTGGAGCGCACCTTTACGGCAACGCTAAAAAGCGGCAAAACCGTTAAGGTAAAAGCGACCCGTTTTTGCAGTATTGTGGATGACGAAGTTGGCGCAATCCGCTACAGCATCACACCATTAAATTTTGACGGAAAAATCACCCTGATGCCATTTATCGACGGCGACATCAAAAATCAGGACAGCAACTACGATGAAAAATTCTGGACAATGGTTGCTGATGAAATTACCGGTACAGAAGCTTACATTAAGTTGCGGACTAAAAAAACCGAGTTTGAGGTTTGCACGGGAAGTAATATTGAATTGTATAAAAATGCTGAAAAAGTAGATATCAAGGTTGAAGCTGTTCGTAAGGAAAAATTTGTAGGGCAGAGCTTTTCGGTGGATGTAAAGGCAAACGAGGAAATCACTTTGGTTAAAATCGCTGCCAATTTATCATCAGAAAATTATCCGAAAGAATCACTTTTAAAAGAGACAAAAGCAGTTATCGCCAAAGCAACAGCCAAGGGTTTTGATACTTTATTGAAAGAACAAACCGAAGCCTGGGCAACGAAGTGGGAAGAAAGCGACATCATCATTGAAGGCGATGTATCAGCCCAACAAGCCATTCGATTCAATATTTTCCAGCTTTTCCAAACTTACACGGGTAAAGATGACCGTTTAAATATCGGTCCGAAAGGCTTTACCGGCGAAAAGTACGGCGGTTCTACCTATTGGGATACCGAGGCTTATTGTGTGCCTTTTTATCTGGCCACAGCGCCACAGGAGGTAAGCAAAAATTTACTGGTTTATCGTTACAAACAACTGGATAAGGCCATCGAAAATGCGACCAAGCTAGGCTTTAAAGATGGCGCAGCATTGTACCCGATGGTAACCATGAACGGTGAAGAGTGCCACAACGAGTGGGAAATTACCTTCGAGGAAATCCATAGGAATGGAGCCATTGCTTTTGCCATTTACAACTACATCCGCTATACGGGCGATGAAAGTTATCTGTCAGATTTCGGCCTGGAAGTGTTAATTGGCATTACCCGGTTTTGGAAACAGCGTGTAAATTGGAGCAGCAATAAGCAGCAATATGTAATGCTTGGCGTTACAGGTCCGAACGAGTACGAAAACAACGTAAATAATAACTGGTACACCAATTTACTGGCTACCTGGTGCATGAAATACACCACCGAAGCTGCGGGGATTGCAAAAAAACAACAACCACAAAAATACAACAACCTGTTGAAACGCTTGAACTTTAGCGATCAGGAATTTGCCGACTGGGCCGATATCATCGAGAAGATGTACTATCCGGAAGACGAGGAAAGAGGCATCTTTTTACAGCAGGATGGGTATTTAGATAAGGAGCAGACCTTGGTTAAAGATTTACCGGCAAGCGAAAGACCGATCAACCAGAAATGGAGTTGGGACAGGATTTTACGCTCACCTTTTATTAAGCAAGCCGATGTTTTGCAAGGGCTTTATTTCTTCGAAGAGGATTACGACTTGGAAACAATCAGAAGAAACTTCGATTTTTACGAACCGCGTACCGTTCACGAAAGTTCTTTATCGCCTTGTGTGCACAGCATTTTAGCTGCTAAATTAAACGATGAGGCCCGAGCGTATGAGTTTTATTTACGCACCGCACGATTAGATTTAGATGATTATAACAACGATACCGAAGATGGCTTGCACATTACCTCAATGGCCGGAACATGGATGAGCGTGGTAGAAGGATTTGCGGGCATGCGTGTTCGGGATGGCAAATTACAGTTCAATCCTTTCTTGCCCGAAAAATGGAAATCATTTTCGTTTACTATTGGCTTTAGGGGCGCTACGCTTAAGGTAAACATCAGCGAAAACGGAATCAACATTAAAAACAATAACGACATTGCACTGGAAATTGGCATCAGAAACCAGTTGTATAAACTAGAGGGCAATGCAGAATTAGAGATCGAAGAAAGCTTGAAGAAAGAAGTCGGGAGTCCGAAGTCTGAAGTCTGAAGTCCGAAGTCGGGAAGTCCGAAGACTAAAAGCAGAAAGCTTAAAGAAGGAAGACCCGCTATTGCCGTCTAGCTTTAACTGACGGATAAAAGTAAAAGCTGAAAAGGCCCGATTGCCGTCTAGCTTCAGCTGACAGATAAAAGTTGTACAAAAGCTGAAAAGGTCCACTATTGCCGTCTAGCTTTAGCTGACGAATAAAAGTTGTACAAAAGCTGAAAAGGCCCAATTGCCGTCTAGCTTCAGCTGACGGATAAAAGTTGTACAAAAGCTGAAAAGGTCCGCTATTGCCGTCTAGCTTCAGCTGACGGATAAATGTAAAAGCTGAAAAGGCCCAATTGCCGTCTAGCTTCAGCTGACGGATAAAAGTTGTGCCAAAGCTGAAAAGGTCCGCTATTGCCGTCTAGCTTTAGCTGACGGATAAATGTTGTACAAAAGCTGAAAAGATCCGCTATTGCCGTCTAGCTTCAGCTGACGGCTGAAGTTGTACAAAAGCTGAAAAGGTCCGCTATTGCCGTCTAGCTTCAGCTGACGGATAAAAGTAAAAGCTGAAAAGGTCCGCTATTGCCGTCTAGCTTTAGCTGACGGAAATAAAACAATAAAAAATGAAGAAAAGTACAAATGTTAAAGGGTTTCAACCGCGAGCTTCGATAAGCAAAAAGCATTTTTCGGCTTCTGGCTTAACCCCTTTTGGAGAGTTAATTCTTAATTTTCATCAGAAGGGAAAAGCAAGGATTTTGACCCTTTTAATTACCTTTACAATCCTATCATTATCATCCTGCGAACAAAAAAAGAGTCAAAATATGAACGATAAGCAAATCGTTATATATCAATTATTGCCCCGTTTATTCGGGAATAAAAACACAACAAATATTCCTTACGGCACCATCGAGCAAAATGGTTCTGGCAAGTTCAACGATATTACAGATAAAGCGCTGGATGGCATTAAAGAGCTTCACGCAAACTATGTTTGGTACACTGGAGCCCTTGCCCATGCAAGTTTAACCGATTATTCGGCTTACGGCATTAAGGTAGATGATGCCGACGTGGTAAAAGGTCGTGCAGGTTCGGCATACGCCATCCGCGATTATTACGACGTTAATCCTGATTTGGCGGTTGATGTGAAGAACCGCATGAACGAGTTTGAGGAGTTAATTAAACGAACGCATGCGAAGGATTTGAAGGTGATTATCGATTTTGTTCCCAATCATGTGGCCAGAAGTTACCATTCGTACGCCAAGCCGAAGGGGGTAGTCGATTTTGGCGAAAAAGATGACCTGAATAGAAGTTTCAGCACGCAAAACGACTTCTATTACCTTCCCGGCCAACCTTTGGTAGTGCCTACAAACGGACAAAAGACACCGCTTTCGGTGTTGCAGGATGGAAAGTTCGACGAAAATCCGGCCAAAGCGACAGGCAATAACGTATTCTCAGCATCGCCTAAATATGACGACTGGTATGAAACGATCAAATTAAATTATGGTGTCGATTATCAAAACCACGAACAACAACATTTTGATCCCATTCCGCCCGTTTGGACAAAAATGCGTGATATTTTAATCTACTGGACCAATAAAGGAGTTGACGGCTTTCGCTGCGATATGGCCGAAATGGTGCCGATAGCTTTTTGGAATTGGGTTATTCCGCAGGTAAAGCAAGTTAAGCCCGATTTGATTTTCCTGGGCGAGGCTTACAATCCAAAAGTTTATAAACAATATTTAAATGAAGGCAAGTTCGATTACTTGTACGATAAGGTGGGACTTTATGATGGGTTAAAAAAGTTAATCAGGAACGAACCATCTGCAGATGTAAAAGACATTCGTCGGGTATGGCAGGTAGAAAGCGCTGGTTTTGGCAAACATATGTTGCGCTTTTTAGAAAACCACGATGAAGAACGCATTGCATCGGCAGGCTTTGCAGGAAAGGCCGAACTGGCCTTACCTGCAATGGTAGTTTCGGCAACGCTTGGCGCTGGCCCCGTAATGCTATATTTTGGTCAGGAAGTTGGCGAGCCCGGAAAAGGACAAGAGGGTTTTGGTGGAGACGATAACCGCACCACCATCTTCGATTATTGGGGCGTTCCGAACCATCAGAAATGGATGAACGGAGGCTTATTTGACGGTGGTAAATTAGATGAAGCACAACAAAATTTAAGAGCCTATTACAAGCAGTTGCTAAAAGTGACCTCAACAAGCGATGCTGTTTTACATGGCGATATTTACGATGTTCCGCAAACAGGGAATATGAATAACCGCATGTATGCGTTTATTCGGTATTCGGCAAATCAGCGCCTGTTGGTCGTAGCCAATTTTGATAGAAATCAAACGCTGGAGGCCAACATCGAAATCCCCGACGACATTTTGAAAGTGAAGCATTCGTCGCCCGTTACCGATTTATTAACAGATAAAAAATTAAATATACCGGCAGGAACAAGCATACCGGTAAAACTTGCACCCGTTACGGCGCAGGTGATAGAATTTTAGAGAAATTAACCGCTAAGGTAAAGCCATTTCGTCATTGCGAGGTACGAAGCAATCTCATTAGCGAAGTAGATTGCTTCGTGCCTCGCAATGACGACCGTTTATATACTTTGTAGGTGAAACCAAATATAAAACCAAATTAAAGGACAAAACAAACCCAAATATAATGAGCTTAAAAACAGTATTCGAGAATCCGAAATTAACGCTTGCGCAAATCATCAACATGAGTGTGGGCTTTTTCGGTATTCAATTTGGTTGGGATTTACAGCGTGCCAACATGGGGCGTATTTACGAAAACCTCGGCGCCAATCCCGATCAGGTACCCTTATTGTTTTTGGCCGCTCCGCTAACAGGTCTTTTGGTGCAGCCTATTATCGGTTATTTGAGCGATCGGACCTGGCATCCAAAATGGGGCAGAAGAAGACCCTATTTTATGATCGGCGCCATTGTAAGCAGTATTGCGCTCATTTTTATGCCGCACAGCAGCGTATTGTGGATGGCCGCCGGCTTGCTCTGGATTTTGGATGTTTTCGGCAACATTGCTATGGAGCCATTTCGTGCTTTTGTTACCGATAAACTGCCCGATAGCCAGGTAAATCGTGGTTTCATTATGCAAAGTATGATGATTGGCTTAGGTGGAAGTGTGGCCTCTGCCTTACCTTGGCTAATGAAAAACGTATTTAATCTGCAAAATACCGCCGAACAAGGCAGTATTCCGGAAAACGTAAAGTTCTCTTTTTACATCGGTGCATTTTTCTTTTTTGCCGCCGTTTTATGGACGGTTTTTACCACTAAAGAATACCCACCTCAAAATCCAGACTTTAAAGAAAAACTGGATAAAAACAGCAGCGGCTTTTTGGGTGGCGCAAACGAAATACTTCATGCACTCCGCAACATGC
Source organism: Pedobacter endophyticus (assembly GCF_015679185.1). Taxonomy (NCBI): domain Bacteria; kingdom Pseudomonadati; phylum Bacteroidota; class Sphingobacteriia; order Sphingobacteriales; family Sphingobacteriaceae; genus Pedobacter; species Pedobacter endophyticus. The sequence continues at coordinate 2,470,411 of NZ_CP064939.1, read as the reverse complement.
CCAAGCGCATGCAAATCGTATCCCTCGTTCAGTTTTTTACCTGGCCGGGCCTCTTTTTAATGTGGTTTTATTACACCACGGCAGTAGCAGTAAATGTTTTTGGAGGCAAAGATGCCGCAGATCCTGTTTATGCGCAAGGCGCCGATTTCGGTAGTTTAACACTCGCCTATTATAGCGTGATTACTTTCTTGTTTGCGCTGGTGTTACCTAAAATTGCCGATGCATTGGGCAGAAAAACAACGCATGCGCTGTGCCTTATCTGTGGTGCAATCGGTTTAATCAGCGTAGCCTGGGTGCACGATAAAAACATGTTGTATTTATGCATGACGGGTGTTGGCATTGCCTGGGCAAGTATTCTCTCCATGCCGTATGCCATGCTAAGCGGTTCGCTGCCCAAAGATAAAATCGGGATTTACATGGGCATTTTCAATTTTTTTATCGTACTGCCAGAGATTATTGCTTCGCTCGGTTTTGGCTGGTTAATGCGCAACGTTTTAAATAATGATCGACTTTTGGCGGTTCAGTTGGGTGGCGGATTAATGATTCTGGCCGCCGTAATCTGCTATTTGTTTATTAGAGAGCCTAAGAAAACAAACGCGGTTTTAACAACAGAACTTAAGATCGAAGAAAACAGATCGGTTTAACAAATTTCGTCATTGCCCCAAAGGGGCTACCTTGTAGCGAGGCGGGATAAGAGCGAGCCGAAGCAATCTCATTCACAAAGTAGTTCGCTTCGTTCTCCAAGAAATCGGAGTTAACGCATGACCGCTTCGTCCTGCTGAATTCATTTCAGCATCTTTCATGCTTAGCGTTCGTGCTAAATAGATCCCAAGCCAAGCTGAGGATGACGACCGTTCATGGTGAGTGCATATATGCTTAAAGGATATCAAAAACGTCATCCTCATTTTCTTCAGGGCACAACCCTGATGGGTAATCGCGATGACGAAAGGCTGAGATAAGTCATCGGATGCATACCTACATAGGCATACATTCACCCTATGACTTTAGATCGGTGCAATCAACTAAATCAGTGAAATCAAACCAGAGGAAAACCAAAATGAAAAAAATTATTTATTTACTGCTGCTAGTAACAGCGTTTAATGCAGCCTGTAAAAAAGCAGCAAATGGAGGCAATGACCCGATACCAACCAATACCGAGTTGCCCGCCGGGGCCAAAGATGGTGTTGCATTTATCAATAACGGCACATCCGCAATTGTTACGCTTTACGCACCGGGAAAGAATTCGGTATCGTTAATTGGCGACTTCAACGATTGGTCGACCGCGGCAAACGTTATGAAAAAAACGCCGGACGGGAACACCTGGTGGGTTCAAATCGATAACCTTAACCCAAATACAGAATATGCTTACCAGTTTTATGTTGATGGAAGTTTGAAGGTTGCCGATCCGTATTGCGAGAAAGTGCTCGATCCGAACAACGACCAATACATCTCTCCATCAGTTTACCCCAATTTAAAAACTTATCCAACCGGAAAAACGACGGGGATTGTAAGTGTAATGCAGGCCAATCAGCCCACTTATACATGGAAAAATACCAGTTTTACCCGTCCCGCTAAAAACAATTTGGTGATTTATGAATTATTGATTCGCGATTTTACCACCGAACATAGTTATGCCTCAACGTTGGCAAAGCTCGATTATTTAAGCGGGTTGGGGATTAATGCCATCGAATTAATGCCTGTTAACGAGTTTGAAGGAAATTTAAGCTGGGGCTATAATCCGTCGTTTTATTTTGCACCCGACAAATATTACGGTACTAAAGTGGCGTTGCAAAACTTTATCGACGAATGCCACGGCAAAGGAATTGCAGTAATTTTAGATATGGTTTTGAACCATTCGTTCGGTCAATCGCCAATGGTGCAATTGTATTTTGATGGGGCCAAGCCTACAGCCAGTAGCCCTTGGTTCAATGTAGATGCCAAACATCCTTTTAATGTAGGCTACGATTTTAATCATGAAAGCGCCGCAACCAAAAAGTTTTCGAAAGATGTGATGAAATTCTGGATGCAGCAGTACAAAATTGATGGTTTTCGCTTCGATTTATCGAAAGGCTTTACGCAAACTCAGTCATCGGGCGATGATGTGTTTAGGAAATACGATGCCGGGCGGATAGCCATTTGGAAAGATTACAACAATTACATCAAAAGCATCGACCCAAATTTATATGTGATTCTAGAGCATTTTGCCGAAGAATCCGAAGAAAAAGTGTTGGCTGATGAAGGTATGATGCTTTGGAACAACCTTAACTACAACATGAATGAGGCCACGATGGGTTGGTTGAGCAATTCTAATTTTCAATGGGGCTTTTATGCCAATCACGGTTTTTCGAAATCAGAAAACCTCGTTAGCTATGCCGAAAGTCACGATGAAGAACGTCTGAACTTTAAAAACCTTGAATACGGAAATGCCTCGGGCAATTATGTAATAAAAGGAAATTTGGCCACTGCTTTAAAGCGGGCGGAACTTGCAGCAGCGTTCTTGTTCGCCGTTCCCGGGCCGAAAATGATTTGGCAATTTGGCGAGTTGGGTTACGATATCCGTATAGATTTTAACGAGAGAACGGGCGAAAAGCCAATTAAATGGGAATATTACAGCGAACCGAATCGCAGGGCTTTGTATGATGCCTACGCGAAGTTTATCCGACTGAAAAAGAACAATAGCATTTTCAATGCTACCACTTCGAGTTGCAATTTGGCTGGCGGAATTAAGTACATCAAATTGGTTGAAGGGAGCAATACTGTTTTGGTGGTAGGTAATTTCGATGTGGTGAACCAAACGGCGAGTATCGATTTTGGCGCTTCGGGAACATGGCTTGATGCGGTTGGAAACAACATTAATTTGGCTTCGGGCACCTACTCGGCAACGCTGGCGCCCGGAGAATACCATATTTTTAGCAAAACAGCTTTAAAATAATCTACAAAGATACTAACTCGTCGTAGCGTCTCCGATGCTATTAAGTTAAGCTTATCAATTGTCAGTCTTTTCGTTTATCCTTAATTTAATGGCATTGGTAGCGTCACGCTACGACATATATTTATCCTTAACTCAATGACTTTGCGCTTTCGCCAGATGAATTTTAGTAAGGCGCTTTAAGATATCTTTGTATTTCATTTAAATTTAGCCGCAGATTAGCAGATTAGTTTACAAAATCTGTCAATCTGCGGCTTTTTTAGTTACAATCTTAATGATTTTCGTTAATATTGTTTTAACAACTAATCATCCTTAATGAATAACAAATTAGCGCATCACTTACTGTGGGAAAGGCTTCGTGCCGGAGATAAGGATGCATTTTTTGATCTCTATAAGGAACTCTATTATCCGCTGGTCAATTTTGGGATCAGGGTGTGTGCAGATTCAGACACATCAAGCGAAGCCACCGACCTCGTTTTTACCACCGTTTGGGAAAAACACGATACACTTAATCGTGTAGATAACGTTGAAGCTTACCTCCGCACATTTTTAAAGCGAAAGCTGCTCAGGATTTTGGAGCGCAAACGCAAGGTAAGCGACGCACTGTTGAACGCAGGTGCTGATGGTGAGTGGATGGAAATGAGCTACGAGGAGTTTATCGTTAAGGTGCAAAGCGATGAACTCGTAAAGCACCAGCTAAAAAATGCCCTCGAAAAACTTACCTTTCGGCAAAAACAGTTAATTCATTTAAAGTTTTTTGAAGGCTTGAGTTACGAGCAAATTGCCGAACAAAGCAATCAAACCATCAAAACGGCATATAATACCATTTACGATGCGTTGAAGATTTTAAGGAAAGAGTTTAACGCTTAGTGTGTTATCTCGAGTGGGATTTTCCAGACGTCATCTCGACTGAAACCTACCTTTATTCGTCATCTCGACCGAAGTGCTCCATAGGAGCTCCTACGGAGGAGAGATCTTTGCATCTAAATTGCGGCAACCATCTTTAAAAGATTTCTCGGCTGCGCTCGAAAAGACGGCCTGTGGATTGATCGTCATCTCGACTGAAACGGAGAGATCTTTGCACCTAAAGCGCGGCAACCATCTTTAAAAGATTTCTCGGCTCTGCTCGAAAGGACGACCTGTGGATTGATGGTCATCTCGACTGAAACGCTCCAAAGGAGCTCCTTGGGAGGAGAGATCTTTGCACCTAAAGCGCGGCAACCATCTTTAAAAGATTTCTCGGCTACGCTCGAAAAGACGGCCTGTGGATTGATCGTCATCTCGACTGAAACGCTCCAAAGGAGCTCCTTGGGAGGAGAGATCTTTGTACCTAGAGTGCAGCAATCACTTTTAAAAGATTTCTCGGCTACGCTCGAAAAGACGACCTGTGGTTTGATCGTCATCACGGCTGGAACTTCTCATATCGTCATCTCGACTGGAACGGAGAGATCTTCGTCGCTTACTACCATGATTGAATTTCCGGAGACAAATCTGTCCAATCTTTGTTTAGGGAGGCTATTAGACGTTCCTTTTTTCCTCTGTTCCATTTTTTCAATTGTTTTTCCCTGGCAATTGCCTCTTCAATTGAAGGATACATTTCGTAGTAAATGCAAACTGATAAATTATATTTTGCGGTAAAAGACTTGGGATCAAGCTTGTCTCTATGTTGAATAATCCTTGCTTGTAAATCTGAGGTTACTCCAATGTAGAGTGTTGTTCTTAAAAAGTTAGTCATGATGTAAATACAGCCGCCTCGTTCCATAATGCATGTTTTATTTAAGGTACGAAAGTTTTAAGGAACTATCCTTAAAAGATTTCTCGGCTGCGCTCGAAAAGACGACCGGTGGATTTGTCGTCATCTCGATTGAAAGGAAGAGATCTTTGTACCTAAAGTGCGGCAACCATCTTTAAAAGATTTCTCGGCTGCGCTCGAAAGGACGACCGGTGGATTTGTCGTCATCTCGACTGAAACGGAGAGATCTTTGCACCTAAAGCGCGGCAACCATCTTTAAAAGATTTCTCGGCTACGCTCGAAAAGACGGCCTGTGGATTGATCGTCATCTCGATTGAAAGGAAGAGATCTTTGTACCTAAATTGCGGCAATCATCTTCAGAAGATTTCTCGGCTGCGCTCGAAAGGACGAGCCGTGGATTGGCCGTTAACTTGGCCAGAACTCCTCATATCGTCATCTCGACTGGAACGGAGAGATCTTCGTCGCTTACTACCATGATTGAATTTCCGGTGACAAATCTGTCCAATCTTTGTTTAGGGAGTCTATTAGACGTTCCTTTTTTCCTCTGTTCCATTTTTTCAATTGTTTTTCCCTGGCAATTGCCTCTTCAATTGAAGGATACATTTCGTAATAAATGCAAATCGATAAATTATATTTTGCGGTAAAAGACTTGGGATCAAGCTTGTCTCTATGTTGAATAATCCTTGCTTGTAAATCTGAGGTTACTCCAATGTAGAGTGTTGTTCTTAAAAAGTTAGTCATGATGTAAATACAGCCGCCTCGTTCCATAATGCATGTTTTATTTAAGGTACGAAAGTTTTAAGGAACTATCCTTAAAAGATTTCTCGGCTGCGCTCGAAAGGACGACCGGTGGATTTGTCGTCATCTCGATTGAAAGGAAGAGATCTTTGTACCTAAATTGCGGCAATCATCTTCAGAAGATTTCTCGGCTGCGCTCGAAAGGACGAGCCGGTGGATCTGTCGTCATCTCGACTGAAACGCTCCAAAGGAGCTCCTTGGGGAGGAGAGATCTTTGTACCTAAAGTGCGGCAACCATCTTTAAAAGATTTCTCGGACTGCGCTCGAAAAGACGGATTTTCTAGCTGCGCTAGCACGGTCCATCTTTAAAAGATTTCGCGGCTGCCTACCCGCGGTCAGGCGGGCGCTCGAAAAGACGATTCATTCTTAAAACATTTCGGCTTATTAAAAAAAAGTTAAAAAATCTTTAGGAAAAAGTAACCTTTTTCGGCACTGATATATAAAAGGCAAATAGTAATGGTTGATAGAAGTGAGTTCAATGCAGAAGATTTCCTTGTCGATAGTACATTTCAGCAATATTGTGCCGGAACCGACGAGCTATGCATCGAATATTGGGAGAAATATATAAAAGCCCATCCTGAGCAGTTGCAAGTGATAACCGAAGCAAAAAATCTATATTCAATTTTAAGCGGCAATCGGCGCAAGTTAACGGAACAAGTGGAAAACCTCGGTAAAAAGCTATTTCCGCAAGGTAAAATAGAAACGCGTAGCAGTTTTCTCTGGTTAAAAATTGCCGCAACAATAGTCGTTATTATCGCTGCAACACTGGCTTACCTAAGCTACAACAGGTTTAAGGCTCAGGAACAAACGGAAGAAGTTTTTACATGGGCAACTCAAAGTGGCGAACGGAAAAAAATTCGCTTATCAGACGGAACCGTTGTCATGTTAAATGCCAAAAGTGCGCTGTCAATAGTAAAGGGATTTGGCAAAGAAAGACGCGAGGTTAACTTAACCGGCGAGGCGTTTTTCGATGTAGTGCATTGCAAGGATGTTCCCTTTCAGGTTCATACGAGCGAATTTAATATCAATGTTTTGGGTACTGCTTTTAATGTAAAGGCTTATCCTGATGAGACCACTTCGGAAGCAACCTTGATTAGAGGATTAATTACCATGGAGGCCGTTAACGGAAGCGGCATTATCACCTTAAAACCCAGCCAAAAGGTAACGGTATACAAAAATGCGCTTCAACCTCAAAAAAGGGCAAAACTGGTAAAGCCATCGTTATCAAGGCCAGAAATTACAATTAACCATTATACTTTAATTAAGGACAGTACAATAGTAGAAACCGCCTGGACCAAAAACCGCATTGAAATTTACGATCAGGATTTTGATGAAATAAAGGGCGCCCTTGAAAAGTGGTATAATGTGAAAATAAAATTTACCAATGCCGAAGTCGAAAAATATCGCTTCACCGCAACTTTTAGCAATGAAACAATCGAACAAGCACTATCTGCCTTGCAAAAGGTGGAGAACTTTAAATATGAGATTAAAGGAGATTTAGTAATCATCTCAAAGTAGAATAAAAAAAGGACGGTGTTGGAGCACCGCCCTTTGAACATTTTTCTTTGATTAATTAATGGCAGTTTATGCGCAAACAGATTGCTGCCAAGAATTTATGCAACCAAAAAAAACAAAAATATGATTTATTATTACTCACTGCAAGAGCATCCGAGATACCGGAAGCTTTTAAAATTCATTATGCTAATGAAATTGACCTGTATTATGGTTTTCATTACTTGCCTTAATGTCTCTGCATCGGTTTTTTCGCAAGAAAAGATATCCCTCGATGTAAAGAAGACCAAGTTGGGCAAGGTTTTACAGATTATTGAGCAGCAAAGCAGTTACCATTTTGTTTACAGCTCTTCTTATGTTCCGGTAAATAAGGATGTAAGCATCACCGTAACCAATACACTGGTTACCGATGTTTTGGCCACCATTCTTAATAGAACAAATTTGAAGTACTCTGTTTCTGACGGGGGCCTGATCGTAATTAGCAGAAATAAAGAGGTTCCCATTTCGGGCACGGTGAAAGATGCACAAGGGGTTGCACTTCCGGGCGCAAGTGTTAGGGTGAAGGGCACGGCCATTGGCACCTCGACCGATGTAAACGGAAAGTTCGCATTGAATGCACCAGACAATGCCATTTTAGTAATTTCGTATGCAGGTTTTCAAACGAAAGAGGTATCAATAGCATCGCAAACTTCGATCGATATTGTGCTTGCAGAAGATACCAAGCAATTAACCGATGTAGTAGTAACGGCATTAGGTATTAAAAAAGAACGTAGAGCCTTAGGCTACTCTGTTACACAAATCGGTGGCGAAACGCTAACGCAGGCACGCGAGAACAACATTACCAACTCCCTGGTTGGAAAAATAGCAGGTTTGGATGTTGCGAGTACTTCAGGCGGTGCCGGTGCGGCCACCAATGTTACCATTCGCGGGGTGTCTAGCTTAGGTCCGTCCAGCCAACCGCTATACGTGGTAAACGGTATTCCGATGGAGAGTTCGCCGGTTGGTTTTGGCAGTACAATCGGCATTGGCAACAACGGCGGCCAGTACGATAATGCGCCCGATTTAGGCGATGCCATCAGCAATATCAATCCCGATGATATAGAAAGTATTTCCGTTTTAAAAGGGGCGGCGGCTTCGGCACTTTATGGCAACAGGGCCAAGGCCGGGGTAATCTTAATCACAACCAAAAGCGGAAAAGGAAACAGCGTCGAATTTAGCAGCAATTACGTTGCAGAACAGGTGATGGACAGAACCAATTGGCAATACGTGTATGGGCAGGGTGTAAACGGCGAAAAGCCTGCAACGCAATTGGCCGCGGCATCAACCGGAAGCTCGAGCTGGGGCGCACCTTTGGATGGCTCGAATGTAGTTCAGTTTGATGGGGTGAGCAGGCGATATAGTGCCCAACGCGATAACATCGAAGATTTTTACCGAACCGGCGGAAGCTTTACCAATACCCTCGCTTTGAACAAATCGTTTACAGGTGGCGTTATTCGTTTATCGGCCAGCGACCTTACAAACCGCTCGGTGGTTCCAAATTCGGGGCTCAACAGACAGAATTTTACGCTCTCAAGTACATTCGATCCGGTAAAAAATTTAGTAATTGATGCACGTTTCAATTACATTTTGGAGCAAGCAAAAAACCGCCCAATGCTGTCAGATGGTGCAGGAAATGCCAACTATAACGCCGCATTTTTGCCAACCAGCGTAAATATCGAGACACTTAAACCGGGCAAAGCGCCGAATGGAAACGAGCTTTCTTACAATACCGGAAACCCGTATGCCACCAACCCCTGGTTTGCCGCTTACGATTTTATCCACAATACTAAAAGAGAAAGGTTGCTCAGTTCGGTAAACGCCCGTTATACTTTTGATGATGGTTTGTTTTTACAGGCAAGAGCCGGAAGAGATTCTTATAACGATAATTACGTTGCGGTAACGCCTTCGGGAACGGCTTACGATGCGGATGGCGGTTACACCGAACAGATTAGCAAATTTTCGGATATCAACGTAGATGGTTTGATCGGGAAGTCATTCAAAATTGACGATATCTCGATCACACCGAACATTGGTGCCAGTTATCGCCGTACGGAGAGCGAGGGCACTACAAACGGAGGCGCCTCGTTCCAGATTTTTGGTATTTATACTTTAGCCAATACGGGAGGGAAATCGGTTTCTGTTTATCAATCGAATGCAGAAACGCAATCGGTGTATGGAACTTTAGAACTTGCTTACAGAGATCTCTTGTATTTAACGGGTAGTATTCGCAGCGATTGGTTCTCTACCCTGGCAACGCCTGGTAAGGATAATAAACTGAATACGGTTTATCCATCAGTTAGCGGTTCATTTGTATTTTCGGAGCTTTGGAAACCATCGTTCTTAAGTTTTGGTAAGTTAAGGGCAGGTTATGCCATGGTAGGGGCCGCTTTTAATCCGTTCCAAACGCAATTATACTACAATTTACGCAGCGAATCCGTTAACGGAAGTCCGCTGGGCAATATCGTTAACTCATCTATTCCGAACGCTTCTTTAAGGGCATCAAGTGCCAGCGAGTTGGAAATTGGTACTGAGCTGCGGTTTTTCGGAGACAGGTTAAACGTAGATTTTACCTGGTACAACAAAAAATCGAAAGATGAGATTCTGGCTGTACCTGCTTCTACCACCACAGGTTACAACGGCGCTGTTTTAAATATTGGCAAGCTTAGGAACCAGGGTATAGAAGGGTTGGTATCGGGAGTTGTGCTTAAAAACGCCGACTTCAACTGGACTTCAACAGTGAACGGATCATATAACGACAACAAGGTTACCGCGCTTGCTCCTGGTACGGCATCGCAGTTGTTGGCTACATCGCGAAGTAATGTTGGCTTTTTGCAAAATTTAGAAGGGATGGCCATTGCTCAGGTTATGGCTTACGATTTCTTGTATGATGCAAACGGAAACATTTTAAAAGATACCAATGGTGCGCCTCAAAGGGGCGAGTTAAAACCTTATGGTTCGGCCTATAACAAATGGGCTGCGGGATGGACTAACGAGTTCACGTATAAAGGAGTTAATCTTTCATTTTTGATCGATGGTAAATGGGGAGGTAAAATCTTTTCGGCAACGGATTATTATGGATATGTTTTCGGTCTGCACCAAGCCACATTGGAAAATCGTGACGCCCTTGGCATTAATGCGGCAAACTATTACAGCACTTATGCAGGCAACGTTTCAAAACAGTTCGTTCAAGATGCAAGCTTCATTAAGTTCCGTCAGGTAATTTTAGGTTACAACTTCCCTGCAAAAATGTTCAACAACAAAATCAAGGGGCTAAACTTGAGTTTCGTTGGTCGTAACCTTTTCATCATCATGAAGAAAACAGATAATATCGATCCCGAATCGAGTTACAATGCAAGCTTTCCGGGTATGGAACTGGGCGGCGTACCGCCGGTGCGTACCTACGGTTTAAATTTAAGTGTTAAGTTATAATCCTTTAAAAAAATTGAAAATGAAAACGATTAACAAATTATACGTACCACTTTTATTATCCGGGTTAGCACTGATAGCAAGTTGTACAAAAGATTTTGAAGAAATAAATACCGATCCTGTTTCTGTAGGTCAGGAACAATACAACCCAAATTACCTTTTATCTACCGCTCAGTTAAATTACACCGGGAGTATAGATTTCGCCTACGAAACCTGGCGTGGTAATTTAATTTATGCAGCTACAATGATGCAGGGAATGTCGTCGGTAATTAGTTATTGGGCCGGAGATAAATATATGCTCAACGAGGGTTATACTGCTGCTTATTGGGAAAAAGCCTATCCAGATCAGGTAAAATATGTTGCCGATTTGGTAGAGTTTACAAAAGATAAGCCACAATATAACAACGTGCATCAAATGGGCAGAATCTGGAAAGCACTCATTTTTGAGCGTCTTACCGATTTATATGGCGATATACCTTATTTCGATGCCGGAAAAGGTTATTATACCGGTAATCTCTATCCAAAATACGATGCACAACAGGCCATTTATACCGATTTACTGAAAGAGGTAGATGAGGCCGGAAACGCACTCAGCACAGGCGGCGATGCCGTAATCGGCGATCTTGTTTATGCTGGCGACATTGCGAAATGGAAGCGTTTTGCCGCAAGCTTAATGTTACGCATGGCGATGCGCTTAACCAAAGCCGATGCTGCATTGGCGCAGACCTACATTAACAAAGCCGCAGGGAAAACCATGACGGATAATGCCGACAATGCCATGTTTAAGCACGATGCGAATGGCGGTAGGGTTACCCAAAACAGAAATGCACAGGTTTTGTTGGGCGATGGTGGACAGGAGAATTTTTACACCCGGTGGAGCAGTACCTTCATCAACTATTTAAAAACCAATAACGACCCACGCTTGAGTAAGGTTGCGGTAACCAAATTGTATTTAACAGACCAAACGAAAGGGCAAAACCCCGGTTTTGTTACCACTGCATCGGTACAAAAAGGCATGCCCAACGGGAAGGATTTGAGTGGTACAGCAGGTAGAGATGTTCGCCAGGATCCGTCTTACACCGATTTTACCGATTACTCTTCGCCAAATCCGGGCATGTTGAAACGCGATGGAAATACCTTCATTTTAACCTACGCCGAAACCGAATTGCTTTGGGCCGAGGCGGCGCAACGCTTTGGTATTGGCGGCTCTGCAGCTACCCATTACAACGCCGGGGTAACTGCGGCAATGACATTCCTTGCGCAATACGATGCAAGCATGGCGGTTGGTACAAACGATGCAGGAATCTATTTGGCAGCGCACCCTTATGTAGCAGCAAATGGCCTGGAGATGATTGCAACGCAATACTGGGCGCACACCATTACCATGCTCGATTTTTACGAAACCTGGTCTAATTGGCGCAGAACGGGCATTCCGGCACTGGTTCCAATTGTATATCCAAATACCAACACCGGCGGATCTATTCCACGCAGATTCCCGTATCCACTTGTAGAGGGCGTTTCGAACGCTGCAAACTATAAGGCAGCCTCGGCGGCGGTCCCCGGTGGCGATAAATTAGTTGGAAAAGTATGGTGGGATAAATAAAAAAGTATCATCTCATCCCTATATTTTATTAACCGGCATTGCAAGTAGCAGTGTCGGTTTTTTCATGCGTAACGTTTTCTCACGTGAATTTCGGTTACCGCGGCTGTAAGGATTTGGATGTGTTTTAAAAGAAGTTTGAGCGCAATGTTACTGCAGCTATTCGCGTTCATCCAGCTTTATGCTTCGAGCAGCGCTAAATCGGTTAAGTTTCTGTACACTTACAACCGATTCCTAATTAGTTTAGTGAGCTTTGGAAATTCGTTCTTGTTTTTTTAACTTACACAAATAAACTTTCGTAACAATGAAACTCGTTCTCAATCTAATCAGCATAATTGCGGCAATTATACTTATCACATTCGGCGTAAACAATATCAGTCAACCCTCCAATTTGAAGGTTTGGATTGGTGTTGGAGAAGTTGTTTTAGGTTTAATTGTGCTATATTTTCCGCTTAAAAAACTATTCAAATAAATTAACGCTAATGGAATATCAAGACGCTACGAAAAAAACACTGTATAAAAAATTAATCAGACTTATTGCCGGTATGGTAATACTGCTCATTGTAATTGCAGTTCAACCTTTTACTTACGAAAATATTGATGCCGGTAATGTGGGCATCAAAATAAACCTTTATGGCTCCGATCGTGGTGTAGATAACATTACTATTGTTACCGGCCGGGTGTGGTATAATACCTGGACAACCAAAATTGTTGAGTTTCCTACTTTTACACAATCGGTAGATTATGAGCCTTTTGTAGTAACCACCAAAGATGCCGCCGAGTTTAAGGTCGATCCTAAATTGAATTACCATGTAAATTCGACTATGGTTCCTCAAATTTACAGACAATACCGCAAGCCGCTGGCAGAAATCGAACAACAGTTTATGCGTAATACCATTTATGATGCCTACCGTATCGTGGCCAACTCTTTCAGTTCAGATTCGGTGATGAGTAACCGCGAGCGTTTTGAAGATCGCATTCAAATGATCTTAACCAAAAACCTGAGTAAAGACGGCTTTATTTACGATCAGCTAACATCTGCAATTACGCCTCCAGAAAGCTTACGACAAATGATTGACGAAAAAAATGCATCCATACAGGCAAGATTGAAAGCAGAAAATCAGGCCAAACAAGCAGATGCGGAAGCGAAGGTTAAAGTGGCTACAGCAACCGGCGAAGCACAGGCCTTACTGGTAAGGGCAAAAGCAGAATCGGAGGCCAATCGCTTAAGGCAACAATCGCTAACGCCATTATTGGTGCAGCAACAATGGATACAGAAATGGGATGGTAAATTGCCAACTACGCAAGCTGGTGGCAATGCAAGCTTCATGCTCCCGGTAAAGTAAATTAAAGTGTTGGCCACAAACTAAAAATAATTACTTATTTTTGTGGTTCAATTATGCAGCAAATAAAAACATCATTCGATTTTGAGAAACCCATTGCCGACCTGGTTCAGCAAATAGAAAAGGTTAAACAAGTTGCCGAAAAAACAAAGGTAGATATGTCTGCCACGTTAGACGAGCTTGATGGCAAATTAAATGAAACCACAAACACCTTATATAAAAACTTAACCGGTTGGAACAAGGTTCAAATGAGCCGCCATCCTGATCGCCCGCAAACACTCGATTATATTAGCATGATTTGCGACGATTTTATCGAGCTTCATGGCGATAGAACGGTTAAAGATGACAAGGCAATTATTGGGGGATTTGCTACCATAAATGGTCAAACGGTTATGATAATTGGGCACCAAAAAGGCAAAAATACAAAAGAGCGTCAGTTTCGTAATTTCGGTATGGCAAACCCCGAAGGCTACCGCAAGGCGCTACGTTTGATGCGCCTGGCCGAAAAATTTAATAAGCCCGTTATTTCGTTTATCGATACCATGGGTGCTTACCCAGGTTTAGAAGCCGAAGAACGCGGACAAGGCGAGGCCATTGCCAGAAACTTGCTCGAAATGTCGGTGCTGCGTGTACCAATTATCTGTATTGTTGTTGGCGAGGGTGCTTCGGGCGGTGCTTTGGGCATCGGAATCGGAGATAAAGTTTACATGTTAGAACATACCTGGTATTCGGTGATCTCTCCCGAATCTTGCTCATCAATTTTGTGGAGGAGCTGGGATTTTAAAGAAAAGGCGGCAGAGTGTTTGAAACTAACTTCCGACGATATGTTCGGCAACAAGCTAATTGATGGGATAATCCCTGAACCGCTTGGCGGAGCACACCAAGATCCAGAATTAATGGGCAGGACCTTAAAAGAGTATATTGTGAAAGATTTAGCTACCTTAGGGAAGATTAAAACTGATAAAATGATTGAACAGCGAATTGAAAAATTCGGTGAAATGGGTGTTGTGAACGAATAATCATTAACTAACTATATTATCCATCCCGTTCGGCTATGCTGAGCGGGATTTTTTGTGACCTGTTACGATACAATCGTAAGGTTATCTGTGCGCTCGTTAGAAACGAGCGCAAGCGTGTTTTTTTGTGATCTGTTACGATACAATCGTGAGGTTATCTGTGCGCTCGTTAGAAACGAGTTCAAGCGTGTTTTTTTTGTGATCGGTTACGATGAAATCGTAAAGTTATCCATGCGCTCGTTAGAAACGAGCGCAAGCGTGTAAGCGTGTTTGTTATGGGCTCACGCTCGTTTATAACGAGTGTGCAAATAGCTAATCGTATTTTACGACGAAAAAGGCATGTAAGGCTTATGCTCACGCTCGTTTATAACAAGTGTGCAAGTAGCTAATCGTATTTCACGATGAAAGGCATGTAAGGCTTATGCTCATGCTCGTTTATAACGAGTGTGTAAATAGCTAATCGTATTTTACGATGAAAAAGACATGTCGGGCTCAATACACCTATAGCTCACGCTCGTTTAAAACGAGTGTGTAAATAGCTAATCGTATTTTACGATGAAAAAGACATGTCAGGTTCAATATACGTCCAACAATTCTACCTCAATAACCCCGCCTAAACTTGAGTAGTTTGATGCAGAACTATAAATATAATGCTCAGCCTCTGATACAATACCTGTCCTAACCGGATTTTGATGGATATAGTTTAGTTTCTGATAAGTAAAATTGACCTCAATCAATTCAACGGCATGGTAGCCGTCTTGCCACACTTTATAGTTTTCTACTCGTTTAAGATACTTGGCTGCGAATTCAAACTTGTTCAGCAGCCATTTTTTACGACTCTCATTGCCTGCATTGATTTCATCAATAATGGCTCTGTTCGTGAATTTCTTAAAATCGCGGATAATTTCAAAGAGTTTGATCTCTCCACTTGTAGAAGCGATCAGGTGGATGTGATTTGTCATTAAACAATAGGCATAAAGTACCAGGCCCTTATGTTGCTGACAATGCTTTAATGAATTTATGACGATTTCTTTGTAAGTCATCCTGGTAAATATATCCACCCAATCTACGATGGTGAATGTTAGGAAATAGATTCCTTCTGGATTATAGGCTTTGTATTGATCAGACATACTATAAAGCTAAACTTTTTTATACAACTTTAGGTTGTGGTTCCAATTTTTCGTAGAATGTTACGATAAAATCGTGAAGCTATGTATGCGCTCGTTAAAAACGAGCGCAGGCTTTTTATGCTGGCTTTTTAGTATAGGGCTCACGCTCGTTTCTAACGAGTGTGTAAATAGCTAATCGTATTTTACGATGAAACCACATCCAATGCTTTTTTGCGTGGCTATTTTTCCACTTCGGCAGACCATCAGGTAACAAAACATAGTTTGTGGCCAACCCAAGCAGCATAAAAAAAGCAGCTACAAATTAATGTAGCTGCTTTGCTATTCACTTAGAAACTGTTATTGCGGACTTTCTTGCGGAAAGAACATCGATAAGCGACTTTCTAAGCCAGTAAAAATCTTTTGCAGATTATTGCTCACTTTGTCTTGTCCCGCGGCTTTACTGGTATTGATCATTCTATTTAAATAATACAAACCTGTCTGAATGCTCTGCGATCCTGTTAAACCTTTAGCCTGCGATAAATCGGCTAGGTAAGTCAGCTCTTTATTAATGTAATCTCCCGATTGCGTTAATATTTCATTCGCTCTTGCATTTTCGCCGAGCTTATAAAGATTTTCTGCCATGTAATATTTAACAACAACGGTACGAATGCCGAAGAACCTTTGAGGCATCACATCATAATATTTATCTACAACTTTTTTAGCCTCAGCAATTTTACCTTCTTTAATTAAGCTTCCTGTTAGGTTACTCAAAATATTGGTGAAGATAAAAGTATCATCAGATGATTGTGGATCTAAATAGGTTGCCGTTTTCATGTTGCCCCATTTAAATTTGTTCATTACGTTGTTGTATAGGACTGGCGTATTCAACTGTTCTGTTTTTTCTTCACCCGATGCAGTATCTGCTTTCAGTGGCATTAAGCGTAAAGCCAATCCTTCGCTATACAAGTATTTATCTAAACCATTAAATTGCTCAGAAGGCACTGTAGATGCAAAGTAAATTGGACGTTTCCAGTTGTTGTGAGCCAAAATATCGAACATGGCCAACGTTCCTTTGGTAACATATCCCTTGTTAAAAGTCCAATCCATTACCGGAGTGATTTTCGCGGCATCGGCAGCAGGAACCGTTCCTGTGCTAATTACCTGTTGAGGATCTATGGTAATCTTCAGGTTTTTAGTTGGTAAAAAGTTCGATTTTGTACCGTCCTGCATGGCAACCTTGTCCTCATCGTTTGGCGATAACAATAAGTCTACAATATTTTTAAGTTCGATAGCGCCGGCAATTTTATAATCATCATAAGGCATTACATCGCGTTCACCTTGTACATATTGCGATGGCTTCATGGTAATTGGCAACGGTGCCGACTCGTTTTGTTTCTGCCTCAAACCGTTGATGTACCAATCAGTGTCGAACAAACTGAGGTTAACAATACGCACATCAGGACGAACATTTTCTACTTCCTGAATATACCAAAGCGGATAAGTATCGTTATCGCCATAGGTAAACAGAATGGCATTCGGTGCACAGGATTGCAGATAATCGTAAGCAATATCATGCGGAACCATTTTGGTCGAGCGATCGTGATCATCCCAACCTTGCTCGGCCATAATTACGGGGGCAGCTAACAAACCGATCACCGTTGCGCCGATTGCCCCCATGGTAGGGGTAAGTTTTTTGAACACCCATTCTTTTAGGCCCAGCACGCCGAGCCCTATCCAAATGGCAAACGCATAAAACGATCCCACATACGCGTAATCACGCTCGCGAGGCTCTAAAGGCTTTTGGTTTAGGTATAAAACAATGGCAATGCCCGTAAAGAAGAAAAGCAAGGCTACAACACCAGCATCTTTTTGATTGCGTTGGAAGTGCCAAAGTGCACCAATAATTCCGATAATTAATGGCAAGAAGAAGAATCGGTTATAGGCATTGTTATCAACCGTTGATGGCGGCAAATTATCTTGCGGACCACGCAACATCGCATCTATTGGCTTCACGCCGCTAATCCAGGTGCCCTCATGTCCGCTTCCCTGACCTTGTTCGTCATTTTGGCGGCCAACAAAGTTCCACATAAAATAACGCATGTACATGTAGCCAATTTGGTAGCTGAACAAAAAGCCCACATTATCTACGAGATTTGGATTTTTAGAATCGTCCAGGCGCATCCACTCTTTGTAAAAAGCAGCATGGTCGTCGCTGTACATTCGTGGCAACAATGTATTATTGTTGTATTCGTAATCGGTTTTTTTACCTGCAACCTCATATTTCTCAGCGCCTTTTCTCCAAAGTGTTTTACCTTCGCTTAAGCCTGTTCTTTCTGAATTATAATTCGGGCCGAACAACAAGGGCCTGTCGCCATATTGCTCACGGTTAAGGTAGCTTAAAAAAGAGAAAGCATCTTTTGGGGCACTATTGTTTAGGTTGGGATCGGCTTTTGCTCTAATAACGATCATCGAGAAGGAGGCATAGCCAAAAATGATGAGCACAGTAGAGATCAAGCCCAGATTTAACAGTTTCTTTTGGTGTTTAATTGAGTATCTGATACCCCAAACCAAGGCTCCAATTAGCAAGATGGCGAAAAATATAATTCCCGTACCGAAACCCATGCCCAGTGTATTTACAAAGAATAAATCGAAGTAAGCACCAAATGAAACCAGGTATTGAATAATTCCATATTGAATTACGGCCAGGATTAAGATCCCAACAATTAATGTTTTTATAATGCCTGTTCCAGTTGCTTTGCCCGTCTTTCTGAAGTAATAAACGAATGCAATTGCAGGAATAGTTAATAAGTTTAACAAGTGAATACCGATTGATAGCCCCATAATGTAGGCGATAAACAACAACCAGCGATCGGCACGTGGCTCATCGGCATGTGCTTCCCATTTTAAGATGGCCCAAAATACAATTGCGGTAAACAACGATGATTGTGCGTAAACCTCCGATTCTACAGCAGAGAACCAAAAACTATCTGAAAACGTATAGGCCAAGGCACCAACTGCGCCCGCCCCCATAATGCTGATTAGGTTGCTTGTTGAAATTTCTTCGCCAGCTTTAATAATGGTTTTTTTAGCCAATGCCGTAATCGTCCAAAATAAGAACAAGATCGTTGCACCGCTACAAACAGCAGAGCCAACGTTCATCCAATAAGCAATTTTGGTTAAATCGCCAGCAGCGAAGATTGAAAAGAAGCGTTGAATCATTAAGAATAATGGCGCACCGGGCTGGTGAACCACCTGCATTCTAAACGCCGATGCAATAAACTCACCACAATCCCAGAAACTGGCAGATGGTTCAAGCGTTAAAATGTAAGTTGTTGTGGCAATTAAAAAACAGACCCAGCCTATTATATTATTGACTTTTGAATAATTCATTGGTTTGTATAATGATATTAAAAAATAACGTTCACATAAAAATGCTGCCGAAATTAACTATTCTCGTCGATAAAACAGGTAAATTTTTGGATTGATTTAACAAAATTTAACGGCTTTAGCTTCTAATGTGTATGGTAAGTCGGGTGTAACCTTGAGCGGAGTCGGGTGTCACCTTGAGCGGAGTCGGGTGTCGCCTTGAGCGGAGTTGGGTGTCGCCTTGAGCGGAGTCGGGTGTCACCTTGAGCGGAGTCGGGTGTCGCCTTGAGCGGAGTAGGGTGTCACCTTGTGCAAAGTCGGGTGTCACCTTGAGCGAAGTCGAAAGGTAAGTGCTCGGGGCTTCGACTCCGCTCAGCCTGACAAAGCGGCTGCGAAATGTTGCCACTGCGTTCAGCATCACAGCAACCTCCCAATAAACTAATGAACCAATGAACCAATGAACAATCAACTACTCGCCAATGGTGTCAATCGATCGATAAAAGTGTTGTATTGCTGTTCTAATTTTTTACTCATCTCTGTCTGATCGAAATCTTTGGTCAATTTTGCCATCTGCCCGAGAAACGTCAAGTAAAAGCGAATGTTCTGTTCAGATACTAGCTGCTTTTCACTTTCCGAAACTTCGGTTAAATAGTTCAGTTCCTTGTTAACGTAGGCTGCGGTTTTATTAATCATTGCGTTTGCCCTGTTTAGATCGTTTAAGCGGTACAGATTTTCGGTAAAGTAAAAAGTGGTCATTACCTGGCGCATGGTGTAAAATTTGTTGGGGATTACATCGAAATACTTTTGTGTCACTTGTTTAGCTTCCTCAATTTTTCCTTCCCTAATCAGGCCGGTTAACAACCCGTTGAACAGATTCGAAAAATAAGTCACATCATCGGCCGATTGCCTGTCCAGATGGTTGGCGTATTTGATGTTTCCGTAACCGTAAACATTAACCAGGTTGTTGTACATTGGTTTCACGTTAACACGATCGTAATCTTCAGTAATACTCATATCAGGTTTCAGCGGCAGCAATCTTCTGTTCAGCCCTTCGGTGTATAAATATTTGTTTAAGCCTACATACTGCGCATCAGGCATGGCACCGGTAAAATAAATCGGCCTTTTCCAGTCGTTATGAGTTAAAATATCGAACAAGGCCAACGTTCCTTTGGTAACATAATCACTGTTGTATGTCCATTCCATCGTGTCTGCAATTTTACCGGCATCTTCTTTTGGTACCGTGCCAGTATCCAAAACCTGTTTCGGATTTACGGTAATCTTTAAGTTTTTGGTAGGAAGCACATTGTACTTTGAACCGTCCGTCATTGCTACTTTATCAGCATCGTTATCAGAAAGAAGCACGTCCATAATCTCCTTTAGCTCGATATATTGAGCGATTTTATAATCCTGATAATACATGATATCCCGTACCCCCTCTACATATTGTTCGGGTTTCATAGAGATGGGTAGGGGAGCCGATTCGTTTTGTTTTTTCTTCATCCCATCAATGTACCAATCGGCGGTGAACAAGCTTAGGTTTACAACCCTAACATCCGGACGGATATTTTCTACCTCTTGTGCATACCAAACCGGATAAGTATCGTTATCGCCATAGGTGAAAAGAATGGCATTTGGCGCACACGATTTTAAATAGTTTACCGACATATCGTGCGCTACATAACTATCAGAGCGGTCATGATCGTCCCATCCCTGACTCACCATAAGCACCGGAGCGGCAATTAAAGCCGCCATCGAAGCGAAAATTCCAGCTTTTGCCGGCGTTAATTTTTTAAAAACCCACTCCTTTAGGCCAAAAACACCAAGCCCGATCCAGATGGCAAAAGCATAAAACGAACCTACATCAGCATAATCTCTTTCTCGCGGCTCTATCGGCACCGAGTTGAGGTAAACCACTATTGCAACGCCTGTAAAAACGAACAGCAAACCAATAACGCCCGCATCTTTTTGGTTGCGTTTAAAATGCCATACCGCACCAATCAGACCGATAATTAAGGGCAAAAAGAAAAAACGGTTATAAGCTTTATTTTCGGTAATCGATGGCGGAAGGTTATGCTGACTACCGAGTCGCAAGGCATCAATTGGTTTAATGCCACTAAGCCATTCCCCATCGCGGCCACCAAGTTGGCCATCTTCATTATCCCGTCGGCCAACAAAGTTCCACATAAAATAACGCATGTACATCTGCCCCGCCTGAAATGAGAACAGGTATTTAAGGTTATCTACTAAGGTAGGTTTATGCTGATCGTCGAAACCCATATAGTTTTTATAAAAGCGAACATGCTCTGCCTTGTCGCTGTACATTCTCGGAGCAAGAGTTTTGTCGCCGAAAACGTATTCAGATCTGGTCCCCGCCGATTCGTATTTGTCTTTTCCTTTACGATAAATTCGGCCGGTGACTTTAATATCAATTTTTTCCGAATTGTAGTTTTGACCATATACCAAAGGCCTGTCGCCATACTGGTCTCTACCAACATATCTTAAAAATGAATAAACATTATCTACATTGTAATTATTGAGGTTTGGTTTAGCCTCAGCCCTGATAATGAGCAGGGCAAAAGAACTGTATCCAAAAATAATGAGCGAAACCGATAGCAGGATCAGGTTCAACGCCCGCTTGTTGTTCAGTATAGAATAACGGATGCCGTATACTAACCCGCCGACAATTAAGATGGCGTAAACTAAAATTCCCGATCCAAAAGAAAGGCCAAGGTTGTTTACGAAGAAATAATCGAAGCTTGCCGCAAACGCGATGAGGTATTGTATAATGCCAAACTGAACGATAGCCAGTGCCAAAATCGATAAAAGAAAAACCTTAACAATGTCTTTCCAATTTGGGTTGTTCGTTTTCTTGAAAAAGTAAACAAAAATTATTGCCGGTATAACCAACAGGTTTAGTAAGTGTACGCCGATTGATAAGCCTAGCAAATAGGCGATAAAAAGCAACCACCTATCGGCCCGGGGCTCCTTTGCCTGCGATTCCCATTTTAAGGCCGCCCAAAATAATACTGCGCTAAAGAGCGATGACAGGGCGTAAACCTCGGCCTCGACAGCCGAAAACCAAAAGCTATCAGAAAAAGCATACGCCAAAGCGCCAACTAAGCCAGCGCCAATGATGCCGATGGTTTTTGAACGGTTTATTGCTTCGCCGGGCTTTACAATGGTTTTCTTTGCCAATGCGGTAATCGTCCAGAACAGAAACAAAATAGTCCCTGCACTTGCCAGCGCCGACGACAAGTTGATGAAATAGGCCACCATAGTCTTATTTCCGAATGCGAAAGTCGAAAACAGCCTTTGCACCATCGAAACAATTGGTGCGCCAGGTTGATGCACCACCTGGAGGCGAAATGCAGAGGCGATAAACTCACCGCAATCCCAAAAACTAACAGATTGATCTAAAGTTAAAACATAGGTGGTTATTGCAATGGAAAAGCATATCCAGCCAACAAGGGTATTGATTTTTGAATAAGTCATAGCTTATGTTAATGGTTAGGTTTAGCTAAAAAGTCGGATTTTGAAATGCAATGTTGCACCGTGCGAATAATTTTTTTTGACTTTCAATTAGTTAGCAATAATTTTTTATTTTTTTTAAATACCCTCTTGCATAATTAAAATATGCTTCCTACATTTGCATTCCCTTTCGGGGAAATATCCTCGATACGTTTTTGTCCGATAGTATAAGGGTAGTACAACGGTTTTTGGTACCGTTTGTCTTGGTTCGAATCCAGGTCGGACAACTAAATTTCAGTTCGGATTGTATCTCACCAGATACGATCCGATTTTTTTTAACCGTAAACTACACGGATTATGCCATTGCAGTTTAACCCGGTAAAGTTATTCTCCGGAACTGGTTCAAGAGGATTATCACTTAAGATTGCTGAACACTACGGCAAACCGCTTGGTAGCGTAACCATTCACAAATTCAGTGATGGCGAATTTCAACCTTCTTTTGACGAATCGATTCGTGGTAGTGACGTTTTTTTAATCCAATCTACTTATCAGCCCAGCGATAACTTAATGGAACTGCTTTTAATGATTGATGCCGCTAAAAGGGCCTCAGCACATTATATTACGGCAGTAGTTCCATATTATGGTTTGGCTCGCCAGGATAGAAAGGATAAACCGCGTGTGGCAATTGGCGCCAAATTGGTGGCAAATTTATTGAAGTCTGCAGGTATTCACCGCATTATGACAATGGATTTGCATGCAGCGCAGATACAAGGTTTTTTTGATATTCCGGTTGATCACTTAGACGGATCGGTTATTTTTGTGCCTTATATCAAAAGCTTAAATTTAAAGAATTTAACCATTGCATCGCCAGATATGGGCGGTTCGTACAGAGCCCGTACCTTTGCCAAGTTTTTTAATGCGGAGGTAATTATTTGCGATAAGCGCCGTAAACGTGCCAACGAAATCGAATCAATGTCGATTATCGGTGACGTAACCGGACAAGATGTGGTTTTAATTGACGATATTTGCGATACTGCCGGAACCTTATCAAAAGCTGCGGCTTTAATTATGGAGAATGGTGCCGCAAGCGTTAGGGCTGTATGTACACACGCCGTATTATCGGGTAAAGCTGTAGAAACAGTAGAAAATTCGGTTTTGACTGAGTTGATCGTTACAGATACCATCCCGCTAAAACAAGAAAGTGATAAAATACGGGTGCTAAGTACCGCTGCACTGTTTGCAAGGGCAATTGCCAATGTAAATGAGCATGGATCAATTAGCGACCTGTTTAGAGTGTAATTAGGTTGAAGGTAGAGGGTTTAAGGCGGAAGGTCTTGATACCTGATACTGCTAATAATAATAAACAATAAATATAAATAAAATGAAAACAATCGCTATTAGCGGTTCTCCAAGAGAGAACGTAGGGAAACGCGATGCCAAGGAACTTCGTTACGAAGGTAAGGTTCCGGCGGTATTGTACGGTGGAAATGAGCAAAAACACTTAGCTGTGTTGATCGCTGATTTAAGAGATGTTATTTATACTCCGGAAGTAAATTTTGTGGAAATTGATGTGAACGGTGCTAAAACAAAAGCAATCGTAAAAGACACACAATTCCACCCACTTACCGACGTATTAATGCACATCGATTTTCTTCAGTTATTCGACGAAAAAGAAATCGTGATGGAAATTCCGGTTAAGTTAACAGGAACTTCTCCAGGTGTTAAAATGGGGGGTAAATTAATCCAAAAGTTACGTAAACTTCGCGTTAAAGCGTTGCCAGCTAACATGCCACAAAACGTTGAGGTAAGCTTAGAGCAATTAGAAGTGGGTAGCTTATTCCGTGTTCGCGATCTTAAAGGTCAGAACTACGTAATTACCAACACTCCAGAAGATACTATCGTATCAGTTGCAATGTCTAGAGCATTAAAACAAGCAGAAACTGAAGCTGCAAAAGGTAAAAAATAATCAGGATTTCCAAGATTATCAGGATTTCCTTGATTTGAAAAAAGCGGTGCAAATGTTGCATCGCTTTTTTTGTGAACCATATTTTACGTTTTCGCATTTAAGTTTTAGTCTTTAGTCTCGAGACTTCCGACTCTAGACTCGGGACTCCGAGCTCCCAACTCTCAACTCAAAACTCCCAACTCCCAACTTTTTCCTACCTTTGCGCCATGAAATATCTTATAGTTGGTTTAGGCAATATTGGGCCCGATTATGCGCATACAAGGCACAACATAGGTTTTGATATTGCAGATGAATTGGTGAAAGGCTTAAGTGGAAGCTTTGAGAATATTCGTTTGGCTTACTATGCGGAAGTGAGTTTTAAAGGGAAGAAACTTCATGTGATTAAGCCGACCACTTTTATGAATCTCAGTGGTAAGGCCGTAAACTATTGGATGAAAGAACTTAAGATTGCTCCCGAAAATGTGCTCGTTATTGTTGATGATTTGGCACTGCCTTTAGGGAAACTCCGCCTAAAGCTGCAAGGGTCGAGTGCCGGGCATAATGGACTGAAAAGTATTGAAGAGGTTTGCGGCGGTCAAAACTACGCCCGATTACGTTTCGGCATTGGAAGTGACTACCCAAAAGGTCGTCAGGTAGATTTTGTGCTTGGCCAGTTCGATAAAAATGAACAGCTGGAAATTCCGGCCCTCATTGATAAGAGTGTCGAACTGATCAAAAGCTTCGTAACTGTTGGCCCCGCGCACACGATGACTGCTTTTAACAAATAAGTTGCGTTATGCCTATTTATTTCGAACTTAAAAAATGGTTTTGGCGGTAGGGTGAACCAATATCTTCAGAACAATTATTGGAGAAAGATTGCTTCGGCTCGCTCGCATCCAGCCTCGCAATGACGGCCGCTTGAATTGATCGAGTTCAGATTGATAGTTCATTCTAATTATTCATCGAATAATAAGCAAAGCTAAAGGCATTTCTCTAAGCTTCCTGCTCTGTAAAGCTGAAATTACAAAACCAAATGATTCAATTTTATATCTTTAGCCACATGAAATCTCTTTTGTACTTTTTCTTTCCTGTTTTGCTATTTTCTTCATGTAGTGAAAAGGAAGAGGCAGACAGTATTGTTTACAACGCAAAA
Source organism: Pedobacter endophyticus (assembly GCF_015679185.1). Lineage (NCBI taxonomy): Bacteria > Pseudomonadati > Bacteroidota > Sphingobacteriia > Sphingobacteriales > Sphingobacteriaceae > Pedobacter > Pedobacter endophyticus. Next base: position 2,444,954 of record NZ_CP064939.1, on the reverse strand, counting down.
GTTTATACAGTTAATACCAACTTTGATACCGTTGAAGCTTTTGCCGTAAAAAACGGGAAGATTTTGGCGCTCGGTACCACCCACGATATCAGAGCGCAGTACAAAGCCAAAGAAGAAATTGATGCCGCTGGCAAAGCGGTATATCCGGGGTTTATTGATGCGCACGCCCATTTTTATGGCTACGGACAAAGCTTGCAAACTGCCGACCTTCGCGATACAAAATCGTGGGATGAAATTTTACAGCGGCTAAGTGATTTCGCTAAAACCCATCCCGACGGTTGGCTAATCGGTAACGGCTGGGATCAAAACGACTGGCAAGACAAATCTTTTCCTACAAATGAAACCTTAACACAGCTCTTTCCAAATCGCCCGGTATTTTTAAACCGTATCGACGGACATGCAGCCATTGCCAACCAAAAAGCTTTGGATGATGCAGGTATTAAAGGCGAAGTAAAGTTGGTTGGTGGCGATATGCTTGTTAAAAACGGAAAATTAACGGGCGTGTTAATTGATAATGCAGTGGCCTTGGTAGAAAGCAAAATCCCATCGCCAGATGCTAAATTAGCCGAGAAAATTTTTACCGATGCGCAAAAAAATTGCTTTGCTGCTGGTTTAACCACTATTGATGATTGCGGACTGAGTTATTTAGCCGTAGAGTTTATCGAAAAGCTGCAGAAAGAGAACAAGCTTAAAATGCGTTTGTATGTGATGCTTTCTGATGATGAAGCCAATTATAAATATCTGTTTAACCGTGGACCGATAAAAACCGAACGCTTAAATGTACGGGCCTTTAAGGTTTATGCCGATGGGGCATTAGGCTCTCGCGGGGCTTGCCTGTTACATCCATACAGCGATATGCCAGGCAAAAAAGGCTTTTTATTGAGCAATCCCAAACATTTTGAAGAAGTGGCCAAAAAAATAGCTGCCAATAACTTCCAAATGTGTACGCATGCCATTGGCGACTCAGCTAATCGGACGATTCTAAAAATTTATAACAACGTTTTAAAAGGTAAGAACGATAAACGCTGGCGGATAGAGCACGCACAGGTTATTAACAAAGCCGATTTCGATTTATTCGGAAAAACAAGCATTGTGCCTTCGGTACAGCCCACACACGCTACATCAGACATGTATTGGGCTGGCGAGCGCTTAGGGAAAGAACGCTTGAAAGGTGCTTATGCTTATAAACAATTATTGAAACAAAATGGCTGGATCCCTTTAGGAACAGACTTCCCTGTCGAAAACATAAATCCCTTATTAACGTTTTATGCAGCAACGGTTAGAGAAGATTCGAAAGGATTTCCAAAAGGAGGTTTTCAGGTAGAGAACGCTTTAACGCCCGAAGAAGCCTTACGTGGCATGACCATTTGGGCAGCTAAAGCCAATTTTGAGGAAAACGAAAAAGGCAGTCTGGAAAAAGGCAAACTGGCCGACTTTGTTATACTCGACAAAGACATTTTAAAATCAACATCACAAACAATATTGAAAACTAAGGTTTTGAAAACCTACTTGAACGGAGAAAAAGTATATGAAGCGAAATAGATTATTTATTCTGGCTACGGCGAGTTTCTTTAATGTTTTATGTTTAGGAGCATGCGCACAAGAGCATTCCTCGAACGAAAAAAAACTTTCAGTAGCAAATTCGATAAGCAGAAGCACGGTAGTTTTAAACAATCAGGATTCTATAATTCCCTTAAAATCGCTCGATAAAAAGAACATTGCCTCGGTAAGTTTGAGCTTTGCCTACAGTGCCGTGTTTGATAGCCTTGCGAACAAATACGATAAGATTACTTCCTTCTCTGCCGATTCTTATAAGGACAGCGTTAACCTGTACGATTTGGAAGATGACCTCAAATATTTCAATACGGTGCTCATCTGCGTCGACGATCAAAACAGCAACAACGCAAAGTTTATCAACTTTATCAACAGCATAAGCAAAACGAAGAACGTTATTCTTTCGGTTTTTGGCAATGGAACAGCCTTAAAATCTTTTGATGCAATTCAAACTCCAGTTGTATGGACGGCGCAAAACAATGCAGATGCTGCGGCCATCGTTCCGCAATATATCTTCGGAGGAATTTCGGCGGAAAATAAATTAACGAAGGCCTATTCAGCACGCTACACCATTGGATCGGGCTTTAAAACTGCCAAAACAAGGTTGAAATATACCGTTCCGGAAGATGCCGGCGTGAATTCAAACAGCTTGAAGGAAATCGATGCCATTGCATCGGAGGCCATCAATCAAAAAGCTACGCCCGGCTTGGTTGTACTTGTTGCCAAAGATGGAAAGGTAATTTTTAACAAAGCCTACGGAACGCACACTTATGATTCGAATATGCCTGATAAGGTAACAGACATTTTCGATTTAGCCTCAGTTACGAAAGTTACCGCTACTACACCTTCGGTAATGCGGTTATTTGAAGAGGGCAAGTTAAAACTAGATACCAACATTGGCGCCTACATTCCAAAGGCACGAACTACGCCAATGAATAACATTCAGGTTCGCGAAGTTATGCTTCACCAGGCTGGTTTTATCCCTTACATTCCCTTTCATAATTACATAAAAGCTGGCGATTACAGCCGCGATTCATCCGCCGCGTTTCCCACAAAGGTGGCCGATAATTATTACATCAGGAAAGGCTTTTTTAAAGATTTTATGTGGCCAAAAATGTTAAACTCTCCTATAAAAACCCGGGGGAAATACGTTTATAGCGACATTAGCATGTACGTAATGAAAGATATTGTTGAGCACATCAGCGAAGAACCGTTAAATGATTATGCTTATCAGAACTTTTATAAACCACTGGGCATGCAAACTGCCGGTTTCTTGCCAAGAAACCGTTTCAAGGCCGATCAAATCATTCCGACAGAGATGGATACTTATTTCAGGAAGACATTGTTGGTAGGCTACGTTCACGATCAGGGTGCAGGGTTGGCTGGTGGTGTTTCTGGCCATGCAGGTTTGTTTGCCAGTGCCAACGACTTAGCTATTATTTATCAAATGTTGTTAAACCGGGGCAGTTACGGCGGCGAGGAGTACTTTAAAGCGCAAACAGTTGATATGTTTACCTCGAAACAATCTAATGTAAGTCGTCGCGGCTTAGGCTTCGATCGCTGGGATCCTGATACGGCGAAACATTACCCTTCGGTGTATGCTTCGCCACAAACTTATGGACATACTGGCTACACGGGCACTTGCGTTTGGGTCGATCCATCGCGTGGTTTGGTGTATGTGTTTTTATCAAACAGAGTGAACCCGACCGTAAGCGATAAACTATCAGACCTGAGAATAAGGGGCCGAATTCAAGACGTGGTGAATAAAGCGATTGATGAGGCGAAGTAAGGGCAGGCGATATGATTGCTAACCGTAAAATCCCGTCATCCGATAGCTATCAGATTCGAGCGTAGTCGAGAAATTTTAGTAAAGGGCACCGCCGCAGGCAAAGATCTCTCCGTTCCACTGCGCTTCAGTCGAGATGACGATGGGCACTGACCCAAAGCTGGCAGTACTTCGGCAACGGATTTCTTTCTGAGCTGAAATCCCGTCATCCGATTCGAGCGTAGTCGAGAAATTTTAGTAGAGGGCACCGCCGCAGGCAAAGACCGCTCCGCTGCAGTGGAGTTGACGATTGTCTATCAGCACAAAGCGTAAAGCCAGCAGCATTTAGCTATCGGATGACGTGGGTCTGAAACAAAAAACAGGATAAAAGCGTCGGCTATAAAAGAGCTTTGATTATTTTTTCAATAGATAATCCCTCGGCTTCAGCGCGGTAATTGCGCACGATACGGTGGCGTAAAATGGGCTCAGCAACGGCCTGCACATCTTCAATATCAGGAGCATATTTCCCAGTTACTGCTGCATGGCACTTGGCGCCCAAAACAAGAAACTGAGAAGCTCGCGGGCCAGCGCCCCAACTGATGTATTTATTTATCGCCTCAGTAGCAAATTCGCTATTCGGACGCGTTTTTGAAGCTAGTTTAACCGCATATTCCAAAACATTGTCCGTAATCGGAATATTGCGTATCAATTGCTGAAAATACTGAATATCATCCGCATGAATGATCTTCTGCAGTTGAACAGATTTACTGCCTGTTGTGTTTCTAACAATGTTCAGTTCATCAGCAAAAGCAGGGTAGTTGAGCTGAATATTGAACATAAAACGATCCAATTGCGCTTCGGGCAGGGGATAAGTTCCTTCTTGTTCAATTGGGTTTTGAGTGGCTAAAACAAAAAAGGGCTTCGGTAAAATATGTGTCTGCCCAGCCGCAGTAACCGATTTCTCTTGCATCGCCTCTAACAATGCCGCCTGAGTTTTTGGAGGTGTACGATTAATCTCATCGGCCAAAATAATATTCGAAAAAACAGGCCCCTTAATAAACTTAAAATGCCTGTCTTCGCCAAGTATCTCAGCGCCGATAATATCGCTCGGCATTAAATCGGGCGTAAACTGTATGCGGTTAAATTCGAGGTCTAAAACAGCTGCAACCGTTTGAACGAGTAGGGTTTTTGCTAATCCCGGTACGCCAACCAGCAAACAGTGTCCGTTGCTAAAAATGGCAATTAAAACCGATTTTATGATTTCATCCTGTCCAACTACAACCTTGCCGATTTCGGCTTTGATATTGTTGAAAGATTGATGAAGCGCATCAACAGCTTCTACTTCGTTCTTATACTGCATTGTTTATTTTGAGGCGGTACTGCTTTTTGTCCAAATTTTTAATTCATCGCAGGTATTAAACTCGTCGTCTATTTTGATATAAGTGCTTTCACGACGTTTTTCAAACCATTCGCTTAAAGTACGATTAATTTTATCATTTTGTGCGGCATCCCTGATTTTTGGGAAATCTTGTGCCATGTTTGCTTTGTGTGGCGGTATTTTCGATTTTAAGTAAAGAATGCGGTAAGCTTCCTTGCCATCGGCACCAGTAAATAAATGTGGTTTCGAAATGCCGCCAACTTTCATCGTATCAATTACCAAAAATACCGACGGATCCAACTTGTCGACAGGAATAAACGTTGATCTGGCTTGTACATTCTCCGCATTCAACATCATACCTCCGTTGTATTTTGTTTCTTTGTTATCAGAAAACAAGTTTGCAGCCGCCGCAAAGCTGTACTTTTTTGCCATAATATTGTTGTAAATACTATCGGCGTGTTTTTCTAAACGCACTAAGCTTTCGGGCGTAGTTCGCGGAATAATTAAAATATGACGGGCATGAACCTGCTCTCCGCGGCGTTCAATAACCTGTAGAAAGTGAAAGCCAAACTCTGTTTCAAAAATAGGCGATACCTCACCGGCCTTAAGTTTAAAGGCCCAGCTTGTAAATTCCTTTGCCATGGTGTTTCTATCGAAGAAACCTAAGTCGCCACCATCAGCAGCAGATCCCGGATCTTCAGAATAGGTCTTTGCCAAAATGCCCATATCCTCACCGCTCTTAACACGTAAACGAAGTGCCTCAATTTTATCGCGAAACCTTTGTTTCTCTGCTTTTGAAAGCTGTGGGTTTAAAATCACCTCGCCAACCTCAACTTCGGTGTTAAACTCCGGAAGACTATCGCCCAGCGATTTGAAATACTTTTCAACCTCCATTGGCGTAACATTAATGTTTTCGGTAATTTTCTGTTGCATCTTCTGCGCAATCAACTCATCTTTAATCGATGGACGGATTTCGTCTTTGTATTGAAGAACGGATTTGTTCAAAAACTGCTCTAAACGCTCCTGTCCCCCCGCACGCTGCATGCTGTAACGCATACGTTTATTTACCTCATCATCTACCTGGCTTTCTTCAACCATTACAGAATCGATTTCTGCCTGTTGTTTTAACAATTTTTGAGTTAAGGTATTTTGCAAAATCTTACACTTGATATCCTGGTTTGGTGGGTTTCCTTGGTAGAGATATTGGGTATATTGTTGATTTAAATCCGAAAGTAAGATGATGTTGTTTCCTACCACAGCAGCAACTTTATCGATATTATGCTTTGTTGTTTGCGCGTAACTGCTTAAAAAGCAAATCAAAGAAACTGCTACTAAAAATATTTTCTTCATTCTAATGTTATGTTGTACAAATTTAATACTGTAAGCTGTTATAACCTGGCAAGTTTTTTCAACTCGCTTTCGTTAATTTTTACCTGGTACTTCTGTTTTAGGCCTTTCAGCCAGTTTTCCTCTAAACTTTGCTGGTAATCGGTAATCACTTCACCTCTTACTTCATTTAGCGGTTTGTTGTAATGTTGTTTGTTGCTGTTATAAAACTCAATTATCGCCTGTTCGTCTTCCTGCGCTTTGTTCCAGATTTTTTGTTCCGAAACATTGAACATTAAAACGCCTTCCTTATATTCATTTATCAAAAAATCGTGGTCTTTGCCGCTGGTGGTCGCTTTTTTATGTGTTTCCAACAGCGCTTCGTACGTTTTAATTTCCTGCTGGTACACAAGGCTCTTGTCGAGACCCATATCGCGGGCATCCAAAACTTTCAGTTTAAAGTTGATATACAAATTCAAATAAGCCGCTAAATTTGCATAATCGGTACTTAAATTTCCGTTATGGCTTTTCTTGTACGCCCACATAAACTCTTTTGCACTTATTGGTTTACCATTTATTGTAGCCACATTTTGAGCATTCGAAATGCTGCAAATAAGGCTTAGAACAAATAAGCAAAAAGCTTTTCTCACGCAGAGCAGTCTATAAGTTTTAAGGGATAAAAGTAACAATTAGCGGCGCTATTATAAGATATTTAACTAATTTTAACAGAAATTATTATTCAGCAAAAATACGAATGGAAAACCAGGTTACCAACAATGCGAACGCTTTACGTTTATTTTTTACCGATGATGTTTTTGTGGTGGAAGATAAAAGTGTGAAAATGCCGCTTTTTGCTAGTACTGAGGTTGTTTCGGCGCCTGAAGCGATATCTGACCAAAGCGCTAATGAGCAATTAGAAAGTAACAGTTCTACTCCATTACCGAGTATTAAAGTTGGGGAAAGTACCAAAATTGATGTTCCTGCAGTTGAAATTCCTCCTGTAATGGAGGAAATCGCGACTAAAAAAGAGTTTAAATTTTTGGGCGGGAACAAAAAGGCAGTGCTTATTCTGGTAAACGATAACAACAACGACGTAAGTACTGAGCAAGGGCGGGAGTTGTTGCGTAAAATTGTGAAAGCGATTAACCTTTCTACGCCCGATTTTGCCCTGGTGAATTATTCAAATTATCCAAATACCGATTTTATTGCCCTTCGCGAGTTTTTTAAACCCGTGATTATGCTGTCGTTTGGTGTAGAGATTTCAGAATTAAAGCTCAACCTTTCTTGGCAGAATGAAATTATCGTTCACGAAACGACCAAGATAATTTTCGCACCCAATCTTCATCATCTTGATAGTAATATTGCCGCGAAAAAACAATTGTGGGGCCATCTGCAAAAATTATATTAAGAAGGTTTAAAGCTGAAGGTGAGAAGGTTTATGGACTGAAAAACAATGACAAAACCAGTCGTCTAGCGAAAGTCATCCGATGAATAAAAGCAGCACGCAAATATTCATCGGATGACTGATTTACCTAATGAAACCAATGAACTACTGAACCATTGAACCAAATGAAAAAACTCGTTTTTGCAACAAATAATCAACATAAAACAGACGAAATTCGTTCGGCTTTGGCTGGCCAATACGAAGTGCTTAACCTTAACGATATCGGCTGCACTGACGATATTCCGGAAACGGCACTTACTTTTGAGGGAAATGCAGCACTGAAAAGCAGCTACGTGGTTGAACGTTTCAACCTCGATTGCTTTGCCGACGACAGCGGATTAGAAATTGAAGCGTTAAATAATGAGCCCGGGGTTTACTCTGCCCGTTACAGCGGAGGCAGAGACAGCCTGGAAAACATGCGTTTGGTGCTCGAACAAATGAAAAACCAGACCAATAGAAATGCCAGATTTAAAACTGTTATTTCATTAATGCAAAACGGCAAACAGCATTTTTTCGAAGGTGCAGTTGAAGGAACAATCCGGTTCGAGATGTCGGGATCGAAAGGCTTTGGTTACGATCCGATTTTTCAGCCCAACGGCTACAACATTACTTTTGCTGAAATGGATATGGCAGAGAAGAATAAGATTAGTCACCGGGCAATAGCGCTTAAAAAAATGATCGACTTTTTGAAGGAGCAATAGTCTTTATAGTGTTTGTTTTGCCGTTTAATAGGAACGTCGTCATCCTCAGCTTGACTGGGGATCTAAGAAGTATGAACGCTAGTTGGAAAGGTGCTGAACCAAGTTCAGCATGATGAAGCGGCCGGGTCTGTGCTCAGTTTCATTTGGTAAGCGAGACGAGTGTTATCCAATAGCTATCTGATCTGAGCCTTAATGGAATGTCTAATGCGGCAACTATGAACGGTCGTCATCCTCAGCTTGACTGGGGATCTATTAATCATGAACGCTAGTTGGAAAGGTGCTGAACCAAGTTCAGCATGATGAAGCGGCCGGGCCCTGCGCTCAATTTCATTTAGTAAGCGAGCTGGGTGTTATCCAATAGCTATCTGATCTGAGCCTTAATCGAGTGTCTAATGCGGCAACTATGAACGGTCGTCATCCTCAGCTTGACTGGGGATCTATTAGTCATGAACGCTAGTTGGAAAGGTGCTGAACCAAGTTCAGCATGAGGAAGCGGCCGGGCCTGCGCTCAGTTTCATTTGGTAAGCGAGAAGAGTGTTATCCAATAGCTATCTGATCTGAGCCCTGATGGAACTGTCTCGTCATCGGAGTTGATTATTTTTTGAAGAACACTTAGCTTTTCTGTGTTTAAATCCATAAATAAATTTAGCAAATTATTTTGAATATTACCAAACCTACATTTTGCCAACTGGTTTAACCTCAGTCGCTTGTTTTTCGGGTAGAGCAGGTTTTACCTCACGCCTGGCAGTATCTTGTTTTATTCCAGGTGTTTTTTGATCCACGTTTAAAGAATTTTTTGCCGCTGTTGTTTTCGGTTTCTCGGCTGGAGGTGTACTGGTTTTTGGCGCTGTAGTTTTCGGTTTATTTTGCGGTTTCTTCGCAGCAGCTTTTGGTTTACCCTTCGCTTTACCAGACGAACCAACTGCGTCTTTCTTCGATTTCGGACGCTCTTTCGGCTTCCAAGAAAAGCCTTTCAAGGTGAGGTTTTTATCAACCGTATTCTCCGGACTTAATGCGCCCTCAATTCCATTGATATAAACAATATCCTCAATATCATTCTCATTATCTTTAAAAATAAACTTGATGCGGCTACTCAACGTTTGGTTCATTTCTTTGTACACCTTGGTGCTGTCATCTTGCGTATAATAAATGCTCTCGGCATTGCCATCTACATACAAGTTCTTAAACTTTCCATCTTTAAAAAAGCCAGTCATCAACCGACCTTTTATCTGGTTAAAACGCAACGAGTCTTTAGGTGTGTTCACCAAAAAAGCATTTCTGATCGCCTGTAAATTGTTAAGCTTTTTATTCTTAAACTGAACATAAATAGTGTCTCCTACCTGTTGCGAGCCCTCCGACCAGATGATAGGGTTGCTGTAGCAACGCAAAGTAGAGTCGGCGCTGGTATAAAACAAACTGTCGGTTTTGGCCTGAATATTTGTTTTAAAAACCTTTACGCCGTGGTACGCTTTAATAATACGTGCCTGAACGGTATCGGCAGGGTTAAAGCTAACGGTGTCGGGCTTAACGCTACCCCCTTTGGTTGGTAATGCAGTTTTGCCTTTTCCCTTTATAAGCCCTTTTTCCATGCTCTTATTCAGGCTATCTAAATCAACGGCAGGAATCTTTTTCAACAAATCGCCCATTTTTGCCGACGATTGCTTTTGCAAGCTATCACCTTTTAATTTAGGTAGATTTTTAACAATCGAATCGGCCTTGACCTTCAAAATATTGCCTTTCTGTAAGCTATCAGGAACAATACCGGGTAATTTTTTTTCCAACGAATCTATTTTCGTTTTTAGGCTGTCGGCATCGCTGTTTTTGGGCAAATCGATGTTTTCACCTTCAATGGTGTTTTTCGATTTATTTTTATTTCCCTTGTTCTTTTTTTCATTTCGCTTAGTCCGGTCATCTTTCGTCGTAACTTTTTCGCCCAAATCGTCGGCCGTTGCTTTGGGCTCTTTCTTTTCACCAGTTTCCTCGTCATCTTCACCAACCTGATTATCAGCTTTAATGGAAATTTTAGGAATTAGTTTCAACGTTTTTTGTAAAACCATCTGAGTTTCCAAAGTATCGGCGCCCATCCACAAACTATCAGGACGCTTTTTACCCTTTACCTCTATCGAATCTTCGGTTCCTATACCCAAATACGCATTCCGGGTTACCAACGTGCGCTGATCGGCCTTGTAATAATAGCCTAAATCGCCGAACATTTTCATTTTGTCTTTCGTATCAGAGAAAACAATGTTTTTAACCGCTTTTCCGTAACCAATTTTGCCAAAGTAATACAGGCTGTCGCCCTTTAGCGACCGCGTACCTTGCGTGTAAAGGTTCTTCTTTCCAAAATAAGCGTCTTCAGTTGCTGTATTGTAAGCCCCATTTTCCGTGTAAAGGTTGTCGTCTTTACCTTTGATGTTAGTCGGGCCATAAAAATAAGTCCATTTGGTTTGCGTATTGTAACGCAGCGTGTCCGATTTAATGGTAACCTGCGGCGTTACCACCACAACGTTATACCTGAAATAAGCATCGTTGCTGGTACTAAAATAATAGCCGTTTTTGCTCGTCAACGTTACCTCCTTATTTACAATTTTGCCCCCACTGGTATAGGTTCCAATTTTGCTTAAGGTATTATAATCTAAAATATTGGTTGTTAAAATCGACGTTGGATCAACCATTCTGACATTCCCGGTTAAATGCGCATGCTTTTTATTTCCGTCGTATTCAAGCTGATCAGAATAAATATCGGTAGTAAGCTGATTGATGTGTACGTTGTTATACGCTTCGAAGTAATTGCGCTGATTATAGTATACAGCGCTGTCGCAAGTAAGGGTAGCATTATCTTGCTTGAAAACCGGATTTCTCAACCGGGTTATATTATTTTTAACATCGCCATAAATCTTGCCATAAGAAACGATTTCAATCTTTGAGCCCACTTGCTGAGCGAACATCAAAACCGGGCATACCAATAAAAAGATAAAGACAAATAGTTTTTGCACCCTACAAAGTTAGTTTTTTGTTCCGAACGTTCGGAATACCAGTTAAAATTAAATATTTTTGGTGGATGTTACCTTTAGCTCAATTCCGACAATTTATTGAACAGCACCAGCTATTTGCTAAAGATGACAAGGTTCTTTTGGCCGTTAGCGGCGGAAAAGATTCGGTTTTAATGTTACATCTATTTAAAGCTATTGGCGTTAATGTTGGCGTAGCGCATTGTAATTTTAATTTACGTGGAGAAGAAGCGCAGCGTGATGAACATTTCGTTAAAATGCTGGCCACTTCCCTCGATGTTCCGGTTCATATAACGCATTTCGATACCAAAAAATATGCTGCCGAAAATAAAATCTCTACACAAATGGCTGCAAGGGATTTACGTTATCACTGGTTCGAGCAAATCAGAAGCGAGCACAAATATGAGTGTATCGCCCTTGCGCAACATCAAAATGATGCCGTTGAAACGGTTTTGATTAATTTGGTTCGCGGCACCGGCATTAGCGGTTTGCACGGAATCCTTCCGAAAAGAGGTAAGCTGATTAGGCCACTGCTGTTTTTAAGCCGTAATGAGATTGAAACCGCCGTTGCCGAAAATAATATCGGTTTTGTAGAAGACAGCTCGAACCTGAGCACCAACTACACCCGAAACAAGTTACGCCTGCAGGTGATTCCGCACCTGAAAGAGATCAACCCCAACCTCGAGAAAACGTTTGAGGAAAATATGGCCCGCTTTGCCGAGCTCGAAAGCTTTTTAGCTCTTCAAGTGCAAGAACTGGCTGATAATTTATTGATTAAAAGGGCCGACGGCATCTATATTTCGCTGCTCGATATTGCAGCACTTCGACCACAAAAACTGCTGCTCTACGAGTTGCTTAAGCCTTTTGGTTTCGTTGAAAAAGTGGTCGATGCTATTTTGCAGCGCTTAACCTCCCCAAGTGGAACCCATTTTTTCAGTGCCAGCCATCAGGCAATCATCAATCGAAAAGATTTGATTATCGCCCCCCAAAATACTGCCGATCATTTAAACCAATTTATCCATCCTTCCACCGCAAATATTCGCTTCGGCGATGATGAAATTGCCTTAACTTTTAGCGATGAACTCAAATTTGAAGCCGTTGCCAATAAAGCGTTTGTTAATGCTGACCGATTGATTTTTCCATTGGTGTTGCGCAACTGGCAAAACGGCGATAAGTTTATCCCCCTGGGCATGCGCCATTTAAAAAAGGTGAGCGATTTTTTTATCGATGCAAAAGTACCCTTGCACTTAAAGCACACCACACCAATTTTGGTTAACGGAAATGGCCAAATTATCTGGATTGCAGGCATGCGGCAGGATAATCGTTACAAATTAACAGCCACAACAGAAAAAGTTGCTATATTCGAACTCAAAAAGTAATCAGTGGAAAACAAATACGCCTATATCGAAAAACAATACATTGGCCGCGATTATGTTCGCATTTTCATCAGGTTGATTATGGCGGCCTTTTGTTTTGGTGCGTATGTTTACGAACGCGACCGCGATAATACGCAGGATTTGTTTCTGGTTGTGGGCTTCGGTATTATTGGCGTTTCGATGTTGCTGCTGTTCCTCATTCAATACAAAATCATTATTGAGAATGGTAGTATGATTTTGGATGGTTTATGGACTACCAAACGCGTTAAGATCGACTTGAATAGCATTGTAGATGTTCGCAAAGCGACGTATAGCCGTTACTTTTTTAACAACCCGGTTTATAACCTCCACACCAAAGGAACCATCCGTTTTTACTCATCGGGCAAAGACGCCGTAGTTTTAACGGATAGAGACGGCCTTGAATATTTTATTGGCACGCAACGACCAAATGAACTCTTCCTGGTAATCAATGAAGAGATGAAAAACCTCAAATAATGGTTAGTTTGGGGAATAATTTCCCCAATGTTACCCGCTGAGTATATTCTACACACTGCAAAATCTTCGTTTTTCTCATCGTTAGGGCCTGTTTCTATTAAGGCATTCTATTTGAATAGTTAATCTGTAAATGATTAACATGAAAAAAATAATACTTATCTGTTTTATACTCGCTGGATCAATTCACGCATGGGCGCAAAGTTATGTTCCGAATGTTTCTAGAGACTCAGTCGGCATCTTGAACGCTAAGGTGGATGTGTTGAAAGCCAAAATTAAAGTGATTGAGCTCAAGATTGAAGAAGCCGAGGAAGAAGCGGACGTTGAAAAACTGCGGATTAAGCTTGCCGAAGCAAACGATGAGGCAGAGCAATCGGCAGAAAAAGCGAGCAGACATACCAACAGAAGCGGTGGGGGCGACGGCACAGACTTAAAGGAAGTGAATAAGCTGGCTAAACGGGCAAAAAATAATAGGGAAGATGCTATTAAAGCGCTGGAACGTTTTAATAAACAAATTGCCAAGGTAATGAGCCTCCGCGAAGAAATTCAAAAGGAAGAACGCAAACTTCGCCACAGAAAGCCACAAATCTCTTTTGATTACAAATAATTTAGTACCCGTCTCGATTTGATTAGCGCCCCTTTACCGGGGCGTTTTTTGTTTTTAGGCGCTTGTAAGCAGCCAGCTCCGGTTTTGTCATGCTGAGTTTTAATTTTCTAGCCAAAAAATCAATAATGCGTGACGTAAAAAAACAACCACCCTCCCAAAGGGATGCCTTTGGCACCTGCCCCTCCTTGTAAAGAAGGAGGGGAGTCGGACAGTGCGAACGTTAATGGTTATCGAGGCCAAATGGTTGTGCAGTTGCTACTCATCGCCTAGACCGTTCATGTATTGGGGTTTACAACTAAGGCATTCGAAATAGGACTTATTTTTAATGATCGACTGCCGGTTTGTTAGAACTACATTCATTTTTTTATTGCAATAACCCGACACGCATTTCAAACTAAAATCGGCTACATTTGCAATAACAACAACGCAATTATAAATGAAGATAGGAATAGTTTGCTACCCAACTTTTGGCGGTAGTGGAGTAGTTGCAACGGAGCTCGGAAAGGCGCTGGCAAATGAGGGACATCAGGTACACTTTATTACATACAGCCAGCCTGCACGGCTCGATTTTTTCTCGGCAAATTTATTTTACCACGAAGTTTCGGTGCGAGATTATCCGCTTTTTGATTATGCACCCTACGAATCGGCATTGGCCAGCAAGCTCGTAGATGTAGTGCGGTTTGAAAAGTTGGATGTTTTGCACGTTCATTATGCAATTCCACATGCTTCGGCAGCTTTTATGGCCAAGCAAATACTGGCCAGCTATGGCATTAATATTCCGGTTGTTACTACTTTACACGGAACGGATATTACTTTGGTGGGGAAAGACCCAACCTACAAACCCGTGGTTACTTTTTCCATTAACCAAAGCGACGGGGTTACCACCGTATCCGACGATTTAAGGGAAGATACTTACAGCCATTTCGACATCACTAAGGAAATTAAGGTAATCCCCAATTTTATCGATTTTACGCGGTTCAGTTTGCAGGCGAAAGATCATTTTAAAAAGGCAATTGCGCCAAACAACGAACGCATATTAATTCATACCTCCAATTTCAGAAAAGTAAAGCGCACAGCCGATGTAATCAGGATTTTTGAAAAGGTACAGGCGGTTATTCCATCTAAATTGTTGATGGTTGGCGATGGTCCGGAGCGTGCTTACGATGAGCAGCTTTGCAGAAGTCTTAATATTGGCGAAGGCGTGCGTTTTTTAGGGAAACAGGATGCGGTAGAGGAAATTTTATCCGTTTCTGATTTGTTTTTAATGCCTTCAGAATCTGAAAGCTTTGGCCTGGCAGCGTTAGAGGCAATGGCTTGCAAAGTTCCGGCAATTACCACTAATGCCGGTGGTTTACCTGAACTCAATGTTGATGGTTTTTGCGGTTACATGAGCAATGTTGGCGATGTAGATGCCATGGCTGCCAACGCAATATCGATTTTGGAAAGCGATGCCACATTAAAGCAATTCAAAGAAAATGCATTCAAAAGGGCGCAGGATTTCGACCTTAAAAAAATCTTGCCATCGTACGTCGATTTCTATAGAGAAATAATCGAAAAGTCGTTGCAAGCCAGATATTAAAATTTGGTTATTTGTGGCTTAATAGCTTATATTTAATGGTTTGAGCATATTTATGTGAGGAAAAAAACTTTGTTTCAGCTCAATTGAACGCAATCAAACGTTTGAGTAGAGACTGGTTTTTTGCTTTGAAATTGAAGAAAACGAGTACATTGCCGAAAGAAAAACCGGCAGTTGATACAAATCCTCAAAAAAATATGTTCATTTTCTCAATATTTTATTGAGCACCTGAACCATTAAAAAAATTAAGCACAAATGAAAACCAAATTAGTTGCGTTAGTGTTGCTGCTCGCATTTGCATCAACTGCCAACGCCCAAACAAAAACAAGCAAACACACTTTCGCAATTGCCGATGGCAACTTTTTGTTGGATGGCAACCCGATCCAAATCCATAGTGGAGAGATGCACTATTCGCGGATTCCAAAACCTTATTGGCGCCATCGCCTGAAAATGATGAAAGCAATGGGGTTAAATGCAGTTGCAACTTATGTTTTTTGGAATTACCATGAAGTTGCTCCCGGAGTTTGGGATTTCAAATCAGGAAACAAGGATGTTGCCGAATACATCAGAATCGCTCAGGAAGAGGGCTTGTTTGTAATCCTCCGCCCCGGTCCGTACGTTTGCGCCGAGTGGGAATTTGGCGGCTATCCGTGGTTTTTAACAAAAGTTCCCGGCATGGTAATAAGGGGTAATAACCCACAATATTTAGCGGCAACCAAAGCCTATTTCACAGCATTATATGGCCAGGTTAAGAATTTGCTGGTTACCAATGGCGGCCCGATAATTATGGTTCAGGGCGAAAACGAGTTCGGCTCGTATGTGGCTCAGCGTAAAGATATCAGCCTCGAAGATCATAAAAAGTATAGTGCGGCTGTGTTTCAGCAGCTAAAAGATGTGGGCTTCAATGTGCCATTCTTTACTTCTGATGGCACATGGCTTTTTGAAGGCGGTGCATTACCCGGCGCCCTGCCTACAGGGAATGGCGAAGATGATGTGGCTAACCTAAAGGAAAAAGTTAACAAATATCATGATGGAAAAGGCCCATACATGGTTGCTGAGTTTTACCCTGGCTGGTTAGATCATTGGGCAGAACCATTCCAAAAAGTTTCGTACAAGAGCACCGCCAAGCAAACGCAAAAGTATTTAGATGGCGGCGTTTCGTTCAACTATTATATGGTTCATGGTGGTACAAACTTTGGCTTTACCTCGGGCGCAAACTATGATGGTAAACACGATATTCAGCCCGACATAACCAGCTACGATTACGACGCTCCGATAAGCGAGGCAGGTTGGGCAACTAAAAAGTACGATACCTTGAGGCTAATGCTTAAAAACGAAAAAACACCTGCTGTACCCGCCAAAACACCTGTTATCGAAATAAAAGATATCGCCTTAACTAAAGCTGTTGATTTGGAAGATCTTAAAAGTAAGGTTTCGCCAGTTAACGATGACAAGCCGCTAACTTTTGAAGAACTGAATCAGGGCCATGGCTATGTGTGGTACAGCAAAAAATTTAAGCAACCCATTAGTGGCAAATTAGAATTGGCTGGTTTACGCGATTATGCCATAGTTTACGTTAACGGAACCAAAGTTGCCGAGCTTAACAGTTATTATAAAAAGTACGATTGCGATATTGAAATTCCGTTTAATGCCACATTAGATATTATCGTTGAAAATATGGGCCGCATTAATTACGGTGCAAAAATAGTGAACAGTACAAAAGGAATTATTTCTCCGGTAATTATAAATGGAGAAACGATTACTGGCAATTGGGAGATGTATAAGCTCCCAATGGACGAAGTGCCTAACCTGGCCGCTGCGAAAAACACAGCAACAGCGGGTAGACCGGCCGTTTACCAGGGCAGTTTTAATTTAACCAAAACTGGCGATACATTTTTGGATATGCGTAATTTTGGAAAGGGAATTGTGTTTGTTAATGGAATCAATCTTGGTCGTTATTGGAGTGTTGGTCCGCAACAAACGTTATATGTTCCGGGTTGCTGGTTAAGAAATGGTAAAAATGATATTGTAATCTTCGAGCAGAAGAACGATGTGATGCACAAATCGGTATCGGGTATCACTACACCAATTTTGGACGATTTACAACCTGAAAAAGGTTTGCCAAATTAATATGAAGCGTTATCAGCCCAGAAAAAACTGGTAACGCTTGTTTATATTTTTTCGACCGGTTTTACCGCTTGGATGTGTCTTGATTAAACTCATCTGCCAAACCATTTTGATCTTTAAGAAGCTTTCTCCAAAAGAAATAGTTGTCGTTTTAAACTTTCTCTAAATCAAATCATTATAAATCGTACCTTTGCGGCAAATGAAAAAAATAGTAGATTATAGAAAGCTTTTAAACGTTGATAAAACGGCTGAGCTTACGGCGCTTAAGTCGGTTTACCGCACAATGATGAAAGAATGCCACCCTGATAAGTTTCAGGTAGAAGAGGAGAAATTAGCGGCAGAGGCCAGAAGCAAAGAAATAATCGAGGCTTATCACTTTTTGGTGAGCATTGCGCCAGAAACGCGTGAGCAAAACATTGAAACGTACACCCAAACGATTACGAATTCGAACATTTTAGATTTTGAGTACAAGCAATCGGTGTTAAATATTCAGTTTTTTGATGGAAGCGCTTATGAATACTTTGATGTGCCAAGGGCTATTTATATCAAACTCGTAAACGCCGATTCGCCGGGTCGTTTTGCACGCCGCCACATTTGCAATTCGTACCCTTACCGTAACGTAGCTAAAGTAGCCGAACCAGCTTAAAATTAGTTTAAGATATTTTAAAGAAAGACTTGCCGAAAGGGCAGGTCTTTTTGTTTAAATGTGGGTTGTGGCCCAGTGTTTTTCGGTTAAAGTTACTTCTTAGCGTTTTTGAGGGGTTGACCAAAGAACCGTCATTTCGACCGCAGCGCTCCGCAGGAGCTCCTTGGGAGGAGAAATCTTTTGATTTTGGATTTAATGGTGATTGCTTCGCTGGAGCCGCATCCTTCAATTGAACTCCAAATACTCGGCCCAATTTAAGCCAGCTGGTAGTGGTTGGTTGCTAAACTCCAAATGAATAACCCGCCGCCTATTTTTGTTTGTAGTGCGGCTGGAACTATGTAGCAAAAGTGGTTTCATAATCATTATTCCGCCCGATGGCACATTGCAACTGATTTCGTGTTCAACCGTCCAATCAATATGCTCAGGCCGATAAATCCCTTTACTGTGCGAATTTGGAATGACCTTCAAAGCCCCGTTTTCCTCATTTGTGTCGTCGAGATGAATACGAATGGTGAAGTTTTTTTCTAACAGGTTTAATGGCGGTTGAACGGCAAACTGATTGGGCTTTACAGTGTATGGGCCGAAGCCATCAATGTCGACCTTTTTATCCACCGAAATTGTCAGGTCCTGATGATAAGAAACAAACCAGTTAGATTCTTCAGGCTTGTCAAAATAGATCGATTTTACCAAAAAATAGTCACCTCCAAAAACCTCATCAATAGTGCCGATAAGCGTGCTATTGAAGATGTGTTCTTTTGCCGCCGGTACCTCCGTCAAAAATTTTCTAATCGCAAACAGATCTTTCGATTTCCTGAACGCAGGTTTATTCGAGTCGACGGCATCAATTACCTCCGCAATTTTTTGCACTTCCGCAGGCGTATAAATGTTGTTAATAATAGTGAAGCCAACCTCGCTAAGCTCCTTTTGATAATGCCTCAAAATCATTAATTATTTATCATCGGTTTAAACCTGTTGTCTTTATTCCGTAAATCGAGGCCGCCCTCGTAAACCGATTTCAAATTGATCAGATAAAAGCTCCAACCGTTGTGGCATCCCAAACGAATTTCCTTTTTAGACACATCGTCAGTCGGAATGTTTCGTTGCGTCAACGTTACAATTACATACTCAAATTCTTCTTTCAACCTGATCTCAACAAGGCAATTGCCGGCAAATGTAAACTCAAAACGATCTTTGCCATTTGCATCCGTTATTTTACCATGTTCAATATCGTTATATAAGTACCATGTCCATTTGTAACTATCACCTTTAAGTGCTTGCTGCGCTTTGTTAAGTTGCAACCCATTTTCATCGGTAAACCCGGCATCAATCAGAAACCACCTTTCAAGCTCAGCCGCAGTAGTCCAGGCGTTATAAATCTCGGCCACGGTTGCTTTTACCGCTATTTTTAGCGTGAACGTTGTCCAATCGAAGTTCTCCATGCAAATTATTTATCAAATACGAGGCAGACCGGCGCACCAACATCAATCCTTTGGCTGCTGTCGGTCAGCTTTCCTGTAACCGGATTCCTTTTAAATATCACTACATCGTTGGTGTATTGATGCGCAACCAACAGATATTTTCCGGTAGGATCGATGGTGAAATTCCTTGGTCCGTTGCCCAAAGTGCTTATCGTTTCTATAAATTTGAGCTTTCCTGTCGAAAGAATTGAAAACGCTGAAATACTATTGGCGTCGCCACGATTCGTTTCATAAAGAAATTTTCCGTCAGCAGAAACATGAATGTCCGCACCATCAACCTTCCCGCTAAAATTTTTCGGTGTAGTTCCCACTTCTTGAATTTTGGTCAAGCTTCCATCAGCATAAGAAAAAACGGTTATCATGCCATTAAACTCGTGTGCCAGATAAGCAAACTTCCCATTGGGCGCAAAAGTGATATGTCTTGGCGCGGTGCCGGGTGTTGTTTCAACCACTGCCTTTTCTGTCAGCGTCTTATCTTTTCCAGTAGCATTATACTTGTAAATATAAATTTTGTCTTCGCCTAAATCATTAACAATTAAATGCTTATGGTCAGGGCTGAATTTTGTCATGTGTACATGAGCACTTTCCTGCCGGCCTTTTGGGTCGATGCTTTTGCCAGTGTGTTTAACTACCTGAATGGCCTCCGTTAATGATCCATCCGCCTTGCGAGAGAACACAGCTAAGCTACCTCCTGAGTAATTGGCCACAATAACATTTTTACCGTCAACAGTAATAAAGCAAGGATCTGCACCATGACTATCAACTTTGTTTAAAAAAGTTAAGCCACCAGTTTTCGCATCGTATTTAAAAGCGCTGACTGTACTGCTTTCGCCTGTTTCATTTACGGCGTAAACGAATTTCTTGTCAGGAGAAATAGCCGAATAGCTGGGATTTGCCGTACCCTTGGTGGTGTGTTTTAGCACAGCCTGTCCTTTGCTTGCATCGAAGCGATAAGTGTAAATGCCCTCACTTTTGCCGGGCGCCGTATAGGTGCCAACAATGAGGTTGTAATTTGCTTGTTGAGCAACTGCAGCCGTAGTAAGTAGTGTCATAACGATAATTGCAATGTGTTTTTTCATGGGGTCGGTCTGTTTAAACAAATATGAGGAAAAATATGTCGAAGCGATTTTAAAATTGTTTCTTTTTTGCTTTTTAACATTTGTCGTTTTAGTATCCGCCCAAAAAGGAAAACACAAAAACTTTGTAAAAAGATCGGTTTAGTTTAAAAGTTACGATAAATCGTGTGTTTAAAAGGGTAAATTTGAAAAAAAAGCGATGAAAATTTTAATGTTTGCACTGTGTTTTTGCACTATTTCAATTATGGCAAATGCCCAGGTTGTACCCAAAACTAAGCTGTCACGTCAAACAGTTAACAAACAAATGGCAGAAGTTGCCTGCGGCGAATGCCAGTTTAAAATGAAAGGGAAAGATTGCGACCTGGCTGTGAGAATAAACGGAAAATCTTATTTCGTAGATGGAAAGGGTATTGACGATTTTGGCGATGCCCACAGCGAACATGGGTTTTGTAATGCCATAAGCAAGGCACGCGTAACAGGGGAAATTGTAAACGGGCGGTTTAAAGCAAAGGAAATTGAGTTGGTGAAGAATTAAACAGCGTGTTTGGTATATGAAACGATAAATGTTAAACCTTATTTAAAATCTTTCTAATTTAACTCAAAACTTTTACCTTTACCACTGAGGTAATGGATAAGGAAAAAGTAAAATTATGGTTTAAGCGAGTCGGTGTTGCAGGCTTTCTATTCTTCCTGATTAAGGGGATAATTTGGCTGATTGTGTTTTATTTTATTGGCAAGAACGTTGCTTAATATTTCGCACAAACAGCAGCAAAGCCTTATCTTTGTCTTATGACAAAATTATCGGTAAACATCAATAAAATTGCTACACTTCGCAACAGTAGGGGTGGCAACAATCCTGATTTGGTAAAAGTTGCCTTGGATTGTGAACGTTTCGGTGCGCAAGGGGTTACGGTACATCCACGTCCTGATGAACGCCATATCCGTTATCAAGATGTTTACGATTTAAAAGCCGCCATTGCTACGGAGTTTAATATTGAGGGAAACTGCAGGGAAGACAAATTTGTAGATTTGGTTTTGGCCAACCAGCCTGCACAGGTTACTTTGGTTCCCGATGCCGAAGGTCAGATTACCTCAAACCATGGCTGGGATACGATAAAACACAAAGAATATTTGAGTGAAATGGTTTCCGTTTTCCAAAAACAGGGCATCCGTGTTTCCATTTTTGTGGATCCCGTTGTAGAAATGATTGAAGGTGCTGCCGAAACAGGGACCGATCGGGTGGAACTGTACACAGAGGCTTATGCGTATAACTATTATGCCGATCGCGAAAAAGCCATTGTAAATTATATTGCTGCGGCGCATCACGCCAATAAGTTGAACATCGGCTTAAATGCAGGCCACGATTTAGATCTCCACAATCTGCATTATTTTGCTCAAAGTATTCCGGGTTTATTAGAAGTTTCTATCGGCCATGCGCTAATTAGCGATGCGCTTTATTTGGGCTTGGAAACTACTATTCAAAAATACTTGCAACAACTTACTTAAAAAGCTGAGCAGAAAGACCAAAGGCGAAAGCTTAAAGGGAGTCCGAAAGTCGGGAGTCCGAAGTCCAAAAAACTGAAGGCAGTTGCACGTTCTTGATACTTGATACTCGCTGCTCGACACTAAATACTCAAAAACCGCTACTTGATACGATTTTAATGTTAAAAGGAATTCTCCTTGTTTTTTTTGGCGCCTGTTGTTTCGGCATCTTATCTACATTTGTTAAGCTTGCCTACCACGATGGTTACAGTTTGGGCGATGTAACGGGGGCACAGGCTTTTTTTGGGGCGGTAATTTTGTGGGTGTTGTTTTTCTTTCAAAGCAAAACTTCGGCCTATAAGGCTAAAGCAGTTAAATTAGTTACGCCTTGGTGGAAGCTTGCGTTGGCCGGAATTTCGACCGGTTTGGTAAGTATCTTATATTATCAAAGCGTAAAATTAGTTCCAAACTCGGTAGCCATCATCTTGTTGATGCAGTTTATCTGGATGAGTATTTTACTTGAATTGATTATCTATAAAAAGAAACCGACCGGATTGCAGCTGCTGGCTATTCTTTTAGTTTTGGGCGGAACGGTTTTGGCGAGTGGAATGGCAGAGGCAACAGTTGAGCGGCTGAGTTTAAAAGGCGTGGGTTTTGGCCTTCTTGCTGCGGTTTCCTATGCCGGCTTCTTAATGCTGAGTGGAAAGGTTGGAAATGAATATCCAGCTTTGAAGAAAAGTGCGTTGATGATTTCCGGAGCTTGCATCTTAATATTTGTGCTTTTTCCGCCAACGTTTTTATACAACGGATCGTTAGGCGGCAGTCTTTTAAAATGGGGGCTTATCATTGCTGTTTTTGGAACAGTAATTCCGCCGCTTTTTTACGCCAAAGGCGTGCCCGGGATCGGAACTGCGTTAAGTTCGATACTAAGTGCTGCCGAACTGCCCGTGGCGGTAATAATGGCCGCTATCGTTTTGCACGAACAGGTTTCTTTCTTGCGCTGGATTGGCGTTTTCGTGATCTTGTTGGCCATGGTGCTTCCCAACCTAAAATATTTGAGAAAGCGATTGTGAGCTATTTCGCATCCGGGCCTTCTCTTTCATTTGCATCATTTTTTTAATTTCTGGCCCCTAACTTGTTAAAAATTGAATATATTTAAAAAGCAAACATTTCAACAATGAAAAGATTAACCATTTATATTGCATCTATTATGATTATCGGCTTTACCGGATGTAAGCCTAAAGCCACCATTAACCAGGATGAAGCCGGAGAGGTTATAACCGAGTACTTAAATGCAAACCCTGAATACAAAACTACGCGGTTTAGCTTCGGAGAGATGAAATTTAACAGTACAAGTGAACTTTTTGAATTAGGTAAATACAAAACATTGGCCAGTAAAGGGTTGGTTACGCTAGACTTGAAAGAGGCAAAAAAGAAATTTCTCTCCAGTGATAGTAGCTTTACTTATCAAATCACACTCACTGAGAAAGCCAGTCCGTTGGTGCTGAAGCAAGACCGCGACAAGGCGACTGTAAAGGTATTGGAATACGTTTTAGCCGATTCAAAGCCTGTTAATTTTGAACAGGTAAATTCGAGCACCAGCAAGGTAACGGTTTCACTTAAAATGAAAACAACCGACTTTGCACCATTTGATAAAGAGGCCAACGAGAACAGCAACTTTATCACCAAGACGTATAAGTTGAAATTAACCAAGGATGAGGGTTGGAAAGTGCAGCGATAAGAGCCCGGTTTTCATTATGAACTTACGGTTCATCGTCATCTCGACAGCAGCGCAGCGGAACGGAGAGATCTTTGTTGGCGGCGGGCAGGTGTTAGCTAAGCACTACTGGCTTTAAATTCCTACTAATAGGCGAGAGATATCTCAACTGATGAAGAATCGGTTTTCGATATGAGGGGCGAGTTATTCCTCACATTTCCCGTCATCTCGACAGCAGCGCAGCGGAACGGAGAGATCTTTGTTGGCGGCGGGCAGATGTTACCTAAGCACTACTTGCTTTAAATTCCTACTAATAGGCGAGAGATATCTCAACCGATGAAGGATCGGTTTTCGATATGATGCTAGGGGGGAGAGCTAGTTCCGAGCGGGAGAAGCTGAGAGATTTGTCCGGCAAGCGCTGCATCCGAAAAGTATTAATCTTTATTTTCTCACTCGCCCTGATGTAAAAACAGGTTCGAACATCGGGTTAAGATAGATGTCGGAAACATAGAGCACGGCTGGTTTATTTTTAGCGATTGTTGGCTTGATAACCCTGTTTCCAAAGCTTTTATTAATACAATTGGCAACTAGTTCTGTGCAGTACAGTTCATTATCATTGCTTGAGTTGAAATTTAAATCGAATGGTGTCTTTTTTGCCAGATATGCTTTGGCCCACTGGGTAATTGCCAACTGAATTTCTTCATTTGCTTTTAATCTGTAGACACCCCAAACCTCAATTTCTTTCAAAAACGTTTCCATACTTTCTTTTTTCACAAATCCAACACCGGTAAGTTCGCTAGCTTCTGTATGGATTACATCAATGTTGGAGCCATCTTTACAGATAACCCCAACATGTGAGTATTTCTTTTCGCCGGGCGACATGTTTTTAAAATACTCAGAGAAAAAGCCGTTGCCCAGCCTGCAGATGATATCACCCGATTTAAAGTTGTTGCAAGCTTGAAAGTCGTTTGCTGTATGATCGTTTTTAGCTTTGCAACTGACCAGCAAAAAAAGCAATAGAAAGCTATTTCTTAGAACCGACGTTAACTTTCCATTTGCCATCTAATTTTACTAATTCTATTTTATCGGGTTTGTCCTTTTCGTCTTTATAAAACACCCAGGCTTGGTTTTCGACAATGGAATCCCTAACAAACGTAAATTTAAAATTTGGGTTTAGGTCTTTGGCTCCGCCTAAACCGATCATCAGGTCTAACATTTTTCCAGTAGGCTCTGTCGCGTATTTTTTTGCTTCGTCAATTTTCCCGGCACTCAGATTCATTAAGAATTTTTCTGCCACATTTTTTGGGGCGTTCGAGCTGCAGCCAACTAATATAAACAATAGGCAAGCAATGCAAATTGTTATTCTCATAGCTCAGTTCCTTTCTTGTTTTTGAGCTCTTGTAGGTTTTCGTTTATTTTGAATACTACAATCATCAGTTCGCACCATACCCTCGATCCCACTATACCCGCCACTATAAATGCCAGGCCTTTTACCATGTTCCCAATAGTAAAGCCATCGTAGCCCGAAAACATAGAGCTTAAGCCATAGCCTACCGCACCCAATAGCATGAGCCAGTAAATAAATGTGATGAGTTTTGGAGTAATCATCACGTCAAAGAATAAAAATTTGTTATACATAATTTGTTTGTTTATCAAATATAAAAATATAACTGAGTGTTACAACCATCTTGTGTTAAAAAATATTCCCGTTAGGAATATTTTTAATTTGCGCAATGGATGTTTCAACCCACAAAAGTTGGATAGTATTAGCGAGATTATAGAGATGACGATGTTATTTAAGGGTCCCTGTCATTTCGAACTCGAGCTATTTTCCCAAAGGGATGCCTTTGGCACAGCTCAAAGAGAAATCCCCGCAGGTGTTACCTAAGCACTACTGGCTTTAAGTTACTGCTAATCGGCGAGAGCGATCTCGCCCGATAAAAAATCAGGATTCTATATGACGGCTTCAACAAAACCTATCATTTCTATAGGCTTTAAAGCAATAATAACGACACCTTTTTTACACTGACAGATAGCAAAATAGCTGTTCGTTTTTGCTACCTTTGCACGCAAATTTATTATTCATACCGCATGAGCTTAAATATCCATTACAAGGAAGATTTTCAAAATCGTCATATTGCGCCAAATGAGGCAGAAACAGCCGAAATGTTGCAAACTGTTGGCGTAAATTCTATCGACGAGCTGATTGAACAAACCGTTCCAACTGCAATCAGGTTAAAACAACCTTTAAATCTCCCTGCGGCCAAGTCTGAAACAGAATACCTTGGTACTTTAAAGCAAACTTCGTTGCTAAACAAGGTTTTCAAGAGCTTTATCGGTCAGGGTTACTACGATACCATTACGCCGGGCGTAATTTTGCGTAACGTATTCGAAAATCCGGGATGGTACACGCAGTATACGCCTTATCAGGCAGAAATTGCGCAGGGTCGTTTACAGGCACTGTTAAATTTCCAAACCATGGTAATTGATTTAACAGGAATGGAAATTGCAAATGCATCGTTACTAGATGAGGGTACAGCTGCGGCTGAGGCCATGTTTATGCAATACAGCACCCGTAAAAATCAAGCTGCCAAAAAATTCTTCGTATCAGAACTACTTTTTGCACAAACAACCGATATTTTAAAAACCCGTGCCAACCCTTATGGCATCGAATTGGTAATTGGAAATCACCTCGATTTTGTCGCGACAGATGAATTTTTCGGTGCAATTGTACAATATCCTGCTGGTAATGGAGAAGTGTTCGATTATCAAGCCTTCGCGGCAGAACTACACAGCAAAAATATCAAGCTAACTGTTGCTGCTGATATCTTAAGCTTAACTTTGCTAACGCCCCCGGGCGAATGGGGTGCCGACATCGTAGTAGGTACAACGCAACGTTTTGGTATTCCGATGGGCTTTGGTGGACCTCATGCGGCATTTTTCGCGACCAAAGAAGAATATAAACGTTCAATCCCAGGTCGTATTATTGGCGTAACCATCGATAGCCACGGCGACTATGCGCTACGCATGGCCTTGCAAACCCGTGAGCAACATATCCGCAGAGATAAAGCAACTTCTAATATTTGTACAGCACAAGCTTTATTGGCTATTATGGCTGGCTTTTACGCCGCTTACCACGGGCCGAAAGGATTAAAAGCAATTGCAGAACGTACACACGGTTTGGCAGTAAGCCTTGCCTCGACTTTAAAAAATCTAGGTTACGCGCAACTAAACTCTGCTTATTTTGATACGATTAGGTTCGATTTGGGCGATTCGACAGGCGGCATACATGCGTATTGCTTAGATAATGAGATCAACCTAAACTATTCGGGTAATACCGTAACTATTTCTGTTGACGAAACCACTACTTTTGAAGATATTACTTTAATTGCCAAAATTTTTGCAAGGGCAAAAGGTATCGCAGGCGATCAGGTGGAAATGGTCGAAAACGTAGAAACGGTTGTTCCGGCAACATTGCAACGTACTTCAGCCTATTTAACACACCCAATTTTTAATTCGCACCATTCTGAACATGAAATGTTGCGTTATATTAAATCGTTAGAAGCGAAAGATTTATCACTTTGCCATTCGATGATTGCCCTGGGAAGTTGCACCATGAAATTAAATGCAACTGCAGAAATGATTCCCGTTACCTGGTCTCACTTTGGGCGCATTCACCCATTTGCTCCGGCAGATCAGGTTTTAGGCTATTACTCTGTATTCAATGAGCTGGATAAATGGTTGAGTGAGATTACAGGTTTCGCGGCCATGAGTTTACAGCCAAACGCAGGTGCGCAGGGCGAATATGCCGGTTTGATGGTTATTCGTGCTTATCATCACGATAGGGGCGATTTTCACCGTAATGTAGCTTTAATTCCTGCCTCGGCGCACGGTACAAACCCGGCATCGGCAGCAATGGCCGACATGAAGATCGTTGTGGTGAAATCGTTGGAAAACGGAAACATCGATGTTGAAGATTTAAAAGCGAAAGCAGAATTACATAAAGATAACTTATCGTGTCTGATGGTAACTTATCCGTCAACGCATGGTGTGTTTGAAGAAAGTATTATCGAAATCTGCGAAACCGTTCATGCTAACGGCGGACAGGTTTACATGGATGGGGCAAACATGAACGCCCAGGTAGGTTTAACAAGCCCTGCCAATATTGGTGCCGATGTTTGTCACTTAAACCTGCATAAAACGTTCTGTATCCCTCACGGTGGTGGTGGCCCCGGCATGGGTCCGATCGGCGTAGCTAAACACCTTGTTCCTTACCTTCCAGGCCATGCTGTAGTAGATATTGATAAAGGGAAGTCGATTTCTGCCGTTTCATCTGCTCCCTGGGGTTCAGCATCAATATTAATTATTTCGCATGCTTACATCGCCATGATGGGCGCCGAAGGGTTAACCAACGCGACGAAATATGCCATTTTAAACGCAAACTACATGAAAGCACGTTTAGAACAACATTATCCGGTGCTTTATTCAGGTGCTCAAGGTCGTTGCGCACACGAGATGATTTTAGATTGTCGTTCATTCAAAGCATTCGGAATTGAAGTTACCGATATTGCAAAACGTTTAATGGATTATGGTTTTCATGCACCAACGGTTTCGTTCCCGGTTGCGGGTACCTTAATGGTTGAGCCTACGGAATCGGAACCTAAACATGAATTAGATCGTTTCTGCGATGCTTTAATTGCCATTAAACAAGAGATTACCGAAGTAGAAAACGGGAGTTTAGACAAAGCAGATAACCCACTGAAAAATGCTCCACACACTGTTGCCGTGATTACTGCGAACGAGTGGAACCATGCTTATAGCCGTCAAACCGCTGCTTTCCCACTTCCCTATGTGTTAGAACGTAAGTTTTGGCCGTCGGTTGGTCGTGTAAACGATAGCCATGGCGATCGCTCATTAATTTGTGCATGTCCGCCGGTTGAAAGTTATTTAGAAGAAATCGTACCGTAAAAAGCTTAAAGCGAAAAGATGAAAGCGGAATGCTTATTCGTCCGGCGTTATTAGGTACAATTAATCGTTAAATAATAATCTGCAAGTTTTGTGAATTCATTTCATAAAGCTTGCAGATTTTTTTTGCCCAAGGCTGTCATTCTGAGTTTCAATTTTTTTCAAAAAAATCAATAAGAGTGACGCAAAACAAACAACCACCCTCCCAAAGGGATGCCTTTGGCACTTGCCTCCCGAAGAAATCGAGAGGAGTTGGACAGTGCGAACTTTAATGGTTTTCGATGCCACATGGTTGTGCAGTTGCTACTTCGCTCCTAATTTAGGAGAGTCTATCCCGACCGATTCGGGAGGTTGGGGGTGGTTATCTTAAGTAAATCCCCAGGCGATGAAAGGCGAACCGGGACAAAAGCGCAAACCCATCTTTCGACGGGCTGTAGTATACTCAAGTTTCTTCGACAATAGGGAACAGATTTACTTCGTAGCTGCTTCGCGGTCTTCATTGCCTGCCCCTCTGGTCGGGCGGGCGCTCAATATCATTTAGTTATGGAAAAAAAAATATTGTCGCCCTGAATATTTCGACTTGAGCTTGTATTGAGCGTAGTCGAAAGGCTCAGATCCGATAGCTATCGGATGACACCTGTAATGCTTAATTAAATGACATTGGGCGGGCGTTCAGAATGACGCATCTTTTAAAGGACTAATAAAACTCGCCAAAATGCCATAAAATGCCCGACGGATCGTGCAGAAAACATTCTTTGCCCCAGCTTTCGTTTCTAACAGGCGTTAACTTTACGTCCGCGTATTTGTCAGGTAAGTTCAGCGCCTGCAAATCGTTATAAAAACGGTCGGCATTATCCACTTCCATAAAAACCATGGTGTTGTCAACCCAATCTTTAACGTACGCATTCTGTAAATAGAAAGCCATTTCGCCGGTTTTAAACACCGACATGTTGTTACCTAAGGTGGTTTCCTCGAAACCAAGATCGCGATAGAAGCTCCTTGATATTTCGAATTCTTTTGAGCCAATAAAAGGCCGGATCGATTTTGCGTTGTGGTTCATTACTAATTCTATATTATTCAGTTTTACAACAATCTATTGTGCCACTCGAAGTTTTCAGTTGATTTTATTGAAACCTTTTGAGCAAAGTCTGGGTGTTTAGTGTTTATTAAATAATTAAATTCGTTCTGTACCAGAGCCGATGGAACTTTTAACAATAAACTTTTTCTATTTTGGTACCAATTGGAGCCTAACTTTTGAAGTTCGGGATAAGCAATTACAGATTTCCAGTTGGAAGGCAGTGCCGACAACTTAATTTCCATAATGTCTTTTACCTCTACCTGTACCTCAATTGATAGTAGCTTGTATTGATGATCGATTTTAATCGCACTGCGATGGCTAATCAATTCTAACGCAGATAAAGCAATTGAACTGCCCGTATAAATGATAAACTCCTCCTCACTATTCCACCTGTTTGCCACGCCAGAAGCCGATAATACCTTGGAAAACTGTTCTTTTCTGATGTTGTAAACCGTCATCATTAAACATTTTCGCCATATTCAAGGGCTGTTAATCTATTGTCTATAAATTTAATACCCGAAATGGTATCCAAAAACTTTGTAGGTGCTTCATTATCCAATAAATGGTTTTCGGCAGAGAGCCATTTCTCGAAATCGGCCGCACTTCCAAAAACTGCTATCCCATGTTTGTATAAAGAAAGAATTAAAACGATATGTTCTTTAATGTTGCCTTTAAGAACCAAATCTGCGTTTTTTTTATAGTTTCTGAGTGTTTTAGGGGTAATATTGAGCCAGTTAGATAAAGTATTGTCGTTCAGCCCAATTACGCTGTCTAAAGTTCTAACAAAGTCATTGTCAAATTTGCTTTGAATAGTGTAGAAATAAATTCTCGAAAAATCATTTAATGATGGAATCTCCTCAATTATTTTTCTTTGTTTCTTATCTAAGGTTGTTGTCGACATACGATCAATGTTTCTGAAATAAATATAGGGAATTCTTCCGATGTTGAGCGGTAAAAATATCTTTTCTATCTTTCAGCCCTGCAGAAAATTATAATCGAAATTAAACCACATCCTTTTTTCGATGTCAATAGAATGATTACGAAAAAAACAACCTATTTTTAAAAAACTTAACATAGGTCAATAACGAAGCATCGACCTTAATTATATCTTTGTTGCAAAATTAAAAATCAGAAAAATGAAATTAAAAATTAGCTCGATCTTTTTATTGGTAGCGGTAATAGCGTTATCAGCTTTTAAAAATCCTACAAAGCCAGTAATCTATACTGTTGATGCTGCAAAATCGACAATTACCTGGATTGGTAAAAAGGTAACAGGTTCGCATAACGGAACAATCGCTTTACAGTCAGGAACGTTAAACGTTGATGGCAAAAAAGTAACCGGTGGTACTTTCACTATCGATATGAACTCGATAAAAGATGCTGACGGAAGCGCAAAATTAGAAGGACACTTAAAGGCCGACGATTTTTTTGGTGCAGCTAAATTCCCAACCTCAACATTCGTAATTACAAAAGTTGCTGGTTCTGGCGCTGCAGTTACCGTAACTGGCAACCTTACCATTAAAGGAATTACTAAGCCATTAAGCTTCCCTGCAACTGTTGCCGTAAACGCAGATGGAACAGTTACCGCATTAGCTGGTAAAATTACTGTAGATAGAACTAAATACGATATCCGTTACGGTTCGAAATCTTTCTTCGATAGCATTGGCGACAAAGCAATTGATGATAACTTCGAATTGTCTGTGAAATTGGTAGCTAAGAAATAGACCTAGGAATTAAAAAGCGAAAAGTCTCGAATTTATTCGGGACTTTTTTGTTTTTCTATCATTTTGGAAAGCAGTTCTTGGATATGATTAGTTACCGTCAGCTGAAGCTAGACGGCAAAGGGCATCACAACTCCCGACTCAATACTCTCGACTAAGGACTCCCGTCCGTCAGCTGAAGCTAGACGGCAATGAAGTCCAACTCCCAACTCAAGACTGATGACTCAGGACTCCCGACTCCAAACTCCAAACTCCAAACTCCCAACTCAAGACTCCAAACTCCTACCTCACCCTAAATCCACCATCAATGAAATCGACGAAACCAGTTGCCGCACTTTTACCATGATAGAAAAGGCATTCCCAGTTTTCTTCTGCCGCACGTTTACCAAAAGCCTTGCGTAATTCCATCGCCTTGCGGCCATCGAAATCATACTTGGCAATAAAATTCTTAATTAATTCTTCCGGTTCAGGCAGAACATCGCCACCGAAAAATATCTTTTGATCGGCCTCCGTTAAAAGAAATACCTGATGATTTGGGCAATGTGCGCCAGTGAACTCAAAAGCAATGTTTTCGTTTAAATTGCCGTCGCCCTCTACAAAATGCAGTTGCGCATTGCGTTGTACAAAATCAAAAATATCGGTGTGATACGATGAAGACGTGCTGCTGAATGCCGTTTCCCATTCGCCGCGGTTAATTACATATTCCGCATCCGGAAAACTCAGCTCAACTTTACAGTTATCCTGCTTATGAATCATGCCTCCCGAATGATCATAATGTAAATGCGACATCAAAACTTTGGTTACATCAGTCGGGTCGAAACCTGCATTGCGAATGTTCTTATGTAAGATCAGTTCGCCTTGCTCATCGCTGAACCCTAAGCCGGTGTCGAAAAGGATCAAATCGTTTTTTAACTCAACTAAAAACGGCTGAACATTGATAAACAACGATGCCGGCCTATCTTTAAAGCTATGAATTGTAGCATCAAATGGAACAAATTTTTTCGTTGCATCAACCGAGTAGGTGCCTTCGTATAGCGTGTGAACTTGCAAAATAATGGTGTTTATATGTTTATGCAAAGTTAACAATCTATTTCCTTATTCGTTTCGGTAAAGCGCACATATGGGATTCAATACAGAAATTCGTAGTGAAGAAATATGCTGTAACTAGCAATGGGATTAGCTCTGTTTTGCCTTAAGCTGATTAAATGCGCTGCCAAATGTTTAAGAAAAATCATAAGCCGAAGATTACAATTTTAAAGGTTTCAACTTTCTAACTAAATCTTACATTTGCAGTATGAATACTGGCTTACAGCTTTATAGTACGCTTTCGCGAAAAAAGGAATTGTTTCAACCCATAAATGCGCCTCATGTTGGCATGTATGTTTGCGGCCCGACCGTTTACAGCGACGTCCATTTGGGCAACTGCCGTACTTTCGTTTCTTTCGATTTGATTTTCAGATACCTTAAATATTTAGGTTTCAAGGTTCGGTATGTGCGTAATATTACCGATGCAGGCCATTTGGAAGGCGATAGGGATGAAGGCGACGATAAGTTTGCTAAACGGGCAAAGCTAGAACAATTAGAGCCGATGGAAATTGTACAGAAGTACACTTTGGGCTTTCATGATGTTTTAAGGATGTTCAATACCTTGCCGCCAAGCATAGAGCCAACGGCCACCGGTCACATCATCGAGCAAATTGAAATGATTAAAATCATTATAGACAATGGTTATGGTTATGAAATTGATGGCAACGTTTACTTCGATGTAGAAAAATACAGCAAGGAATACAATTATACCGTTCTTACCAACAGAAATCTCGAAGATATGCTCAACAACACCCGTGAATTGGGCGGTCAGGACGAAAAACGCGGAAGGTTGGATTTTGCACTTTGGATTAAGGCTAAGCCCGAAACGCTTATGCAATGGCAATCGCCATGGGGAATGGGTTTTCCGGGTTGGCATATTGAGTGCTCCGCAATGAGCGCCAAGTATTTGGGCGATGAATTTGATATTCACGGCGGTGGAATGGACCTTGCGGCAACCCACCACACCAACGAAATTGCACAATCGGAAGCTTGCAGCCATAAACAGCCGGCGCGGTACTGGATGCATACCAATATGCTTACCGTTAACGGAACCCGGATGTCGAAATCGGCAGGCAATGGATTTTTGCCTTTGGAGCTTTTTACGGGCGACCATCCATTGTTGAAAAAAGGCTACAGTCCAATGACGGTGAAGTTTTTTATGCTTCAGGCGCATTACCGAAGCACCCTCGATTTTTCTAACGAAGCGCTCGATGCCTCAGAAAAAGGCTTTCGCCGGTTAATGTCGGCCGTTAATCTGTTAAGCAAACTGACCGTATCAGAAACAGACGATTTTGATATCGATGCATTGAAGGCAAAATGCATTAACGCCATGAACGACGATTTTAACAGTCCGATTTTAATTGCTGAACTTTTTGAAGCCGTTCGAATCATAAACACCGTTTACGATGGCAAGGGCAAAATTTCAGCCGACTCTTTAACCAAGCTGAAAGCACTGATCAACGATTTCGTTTTCGATATCCTCGCACTAAAAGACGAAGATGCCGGAAGTAACGATTTAAGCGGCGTTTTGGATATGGTAATCAATCTTCGTACCGAAGCCAAGGCAAACAAGGATTACGCCACTTCGGATAAAATCAGGATCGGTTTGCAAGAGTTGGGCATTCAGTTAAAAGATGGCAAAGAGGGAACAACCTGGAGTAAGAGTTAGTCTTTAGTCGGGAGCTTGGAGCTTGGAGTTGGGAGCTTGAAGTCTGAAAGCCCGAAAGTCAGGAAGTCCGAAGTCCAGAGTCAGCCGTTGTCATCCTGAGCGCAGCGAAGGATCTCCAGGCGATGGAATACTAGCTCAAATAAGGCACAAGCCCAATTGTGGAGGGGTAAAACAAACACCAATGATACTAAACTAGTGACCAATGATTGACCAATGAACTGATGAACCAGTGAACCAGTGAACCAATGAACTAATTAGCACTAGGCAGTTCACGTCATCCGATGAATTGGGCGGCATGCTAATATTCATCGGATGACTTCATTCAAACCAATGAACTAATGACCAATTTACCAATGAACTAATGAACCAATGACTAGTGAACCAATAAACCAGTGTCAATGAACAAAAAACTTTTGATAATGCCTGTACTCGCTTTGATCGGCTTTCAGGCGTGTAAGAACAATAACAAATCCACAGAAGAGGCAAGTTCATCAGAAGTTAAGCTTGTTTCTCCAGATTTTAATGCCGACAGCGCCTTTGCCTACACCAAGGCACAGGTTGATTTCGGTCCACGCGTACCCGGCACACCAGCGCATCAAAAATGTGCCGATTATTTGGTTGCCAAGTTGAAATCGTTTGGGGCAGATGTAAAAATTCAAGGTGAAAAAACAAAAACCTATGATGGAAAAAGCTTTCAGCTAAAGAACATCGTTGCTGTTTTCGCTCCAGAGAAAAAAAATCGCGTTTTGGTCACCGCCCACTGGGATGCACGTCCGTTCTCCGATCAGGATGCTGACCCTGCAAACCAAAATAAGCCTTTTGATGCAGCCAATGATGCCGGAAGCGGGGTCGCCGTAATTTTAGAAATGGCTCGTCAGATTCAGCAAAAGCAACCCAACGTGGGTGTCGATTTTGTATTGTGGGATTTGGAAGACTATGGAAAGGCCAATGATGAAACGCAAGATGAAGTTACCTGGTGCTTAGGTTCGCAGTTTTGGGCAAAAAATGCTGTCACGTCGGGTTACACGGCACTTTATGGCATTAATCTCGATATGGTTGGCGGTGGAAATGCGCAGTTTACACAAGACGAAATCTCACGCCAATCGGCCCCTGATATAGTAAACAGGGTTTGGGACATCGGGAATGAAATCGGCTACTCCTCTTATTTTGTCAAAATTCCCAGCGGCAAACTCGTCGACGATCATTTTTGGATGAATAAAGCTGGTGTTCCATCGATCGACATTATCCATTATAACGACAATAGCGGCTTTTACATTAACTGGCATACACAGCTGGATAACCTGGCGAATATTGACAAAAACACGCTAAAGGCCACTGGCCAAACGGTACTCGAAACCATTTACCGCGAAAAATAAAATGTGTAATTGTTAATTACTTTTAAAATTACACATGGAAGAAAATTTTATATTCGCCAAATATATATGCTAAATCAACAATGAAACATTTATTTTCTACAACAATAGCCTCACTTTTGGCACTTGGTGCTTTTGCGCAAAAGAGTGATGGAACTACAAAATCTCTGGTAAATGCAGAGAAAGAATTTGCAAAATCGATCGCTAAGAAAGGAGATAAAGACGCTTATTTAGAGTATTCATCAGCAAATACACTTGTTTTTCGACCAAACCCGGTTAATGCCAAAACTTTTTACGCAGGACAGGAAAAGGGCGAAAATGAGGTAAGTTGGACGCCAAATCTGGCAAAAGTATCGCGTAGTGGCGATTTGGGCTTCACCACAGGGCCTTACGAACTGGGGGGTGAGGGCAATGACAAAAAGTATGGCCAATACCTGTCGATATGGAAAGCTGAAAATGGCAGGTGGAAACTGGCAATCGATTTAAATACAAACAGCAATAAGCCATTGGGTACTGCAGCCCCGAGATTTGAAGAACCAAAAGATCATTTTGTTCCAAAGTTTATAAACGACAAAGAGATTAAGGCCGGTAAGGATATTATCTTAACAACAGAAAAAACCTTAAATACGCTTTTAAAGACTCATGGAATTGCTGCTTTTGGTGGCTTTTTAACAGCGGATGCCCGCCTGCTTTTTCCGGGTAACGACGCTATTAACGGCAAAGGTAAAATCCTTTCGTTTTATAACGGAATGGTCGATAAAATCAACTTGAAAACTACGGGTGTTGATAAGGCGCTGGGTAGCGATTTAGCTTACACTTACGGCGTGGCTACCATTGATTATAAAGCTGACTTACGCGAGAGCTTTAACTACGTTTTCATTTACGAGAAAGCGGCAGATCATAGCTGGAACCTGATTGTGCAAGCTTTTGTGCCAGCCGAAAGATAAAAAACAATGTGAATTAAAAAGGGCTATCTGTTAAGAGGCCCTTTTTTTTGTGCTTCACCGCTATGTACTCTTCGTATTCTAAACGTGGTTCGTCGCCTCGGCCGTAGCAACAATAGCCCTGATTGAAGCGGCATCCTTTTTGTTGGCGGTGCTCGGGCGTTTGAGCGAGCATGCAAAAAGATACAACAGAAAGCGGGGTGAAGTTTACCCATTAGCAGTGCCTTTGCGCTACGGATAAAAAGAATCGTTTAAGCCGATATAGAAACCACTCATTTTACGTTTATAAGTACATGTATAAAAAATTACTTCTAGTTCCCGTTCTTGTTGTTTGTCTTCTTAATGTTTCGGCCCAAAAGCGAAAGTTCGATGTGCAGGGAAAGGCAGGCGCCCGGGGCATTATGCCCGAAAATACCGTTGAAGGCATGCTGAAAGCTTTAGATTTGGGCGTAACCACGCTCGAAATGGATGCCGTAATTACTAAAGATAAAAAAGTAGTACTCTCGCAAGAACCTTACTTTAACAACGAAATTTCGTTAACACCTAAAGGAAAGCCAATTAGTTTAAAAGACCAGAAAAAGTATAACATCTACAAAATGGATTATGCTGAGGTGAAGAAGTTTGATGTGGGAAGCAAAGTCCACGCCCGTTTTCCAAGTCAGGTAAAATTTAAGGCTTATAAGCCCCTACTTTCTGAAACCATCGATGCCGCGGAAGCTTATGCAAAATCACACAAACTGGCCAGGCCGATTTATAGCATCGAAACAAAAACGATAAAAAATGGAGACAATGAGTTTCATCCGGAGCCGGCAGAATTTGTTGAGTTGATTATGGAGGTGGTTAACGATAAAAATATAGCCAAACGCGTAATTATCGAATCGTTTGATATGAGAACGCTCCAATATTTGCACGAAAAGTATCCGAAAATTCAAACTTCGTTGCTGATTGATGAAAAAGAACCCTTTGAAACTTATATCGAAAAGCTTGGGTTTAAACCCACAATTTACAGCCCTTATTCGGTTTTAGTTGGAAAAGGTTTGGTAGATCGCTGCCACGACATGGGGGTTAAAATTATCCCGTGGACGGTAAATTCGGTTAAGGAAGTAAAGTACTTTATGAGTGTGGGTGTGGATGGCATTATTACCGATTACCCCAATATAATGGGACAAATCAAGTAATACAAACAGCAATAAAACGGACTATTGAAATTGATATAGCAAAAAAATGCGCTGAGAACATCGTTCTTAGCGCATTTTATGTTTTTAATAACTAATCGACCTAGTGGTGCGCCTCAGTTTTTTCGTGAGCAGGCGCCTCGGTTGTTTCATGAGAAGAATTTCCTTCGTGGTGGAAAATCGGTCTGGTGAAATAAACAAGCAATAGTAAAACAATAATCCATGCAGTTAATGGCAAGGCCCAAATGCCTTTTGTTTGCTGAACTGGTGCGTGTGAGTCGTGAGCTGACATATCGAAATATTTTTGAATTTGAATTTATGCTTTGTAATTGCGATAAAGATAAGAACATTTTTAAAATTTTTCAGGATTACCGGTCAAGGATTTAGGGAAATCGCTTTTAAAAAAGTCAAGCTGTGTAACAATAAACTAGCCACGGAAGTTAACAAGGCACGGATAAGAATAACAATTATTCCGTGTTTTCCGTACTCCCGTGGCAACCTAAAGCTTTTGTTAGGGTATGCAGAAAATTGAAAAGGCTAGCAAGGAAAAGTTAAAGTGATTCGCTGAGCAAGGATTTTATCTATCCCTGCAAATCGTAAACCATTATTTTGTTACTGTTCATTTTATTCTTGATGCGTTTTTGATGCGCTTGAAAAACCTGGGCATCTTCGGTTTCTTCGTTAAAAAACTCCGCTTTTTTAAAATGCCTTGCCGCTTCTTCAAAATTTTGTTGCCTTTCGGCATAAAGCCCCAAACTTTCGTAAATACGTGCTTCCTCTACGCCCGGAACGTTCAATGCACGTTCCGCTACCTGTTTTACAAGGTTATGCATCTTAAGTACAATCACTATTTCCAGATAAGGCTGATGCGCATCAGGGAAATCGGGGTCGAGCTCAATACACCGCTTATAATAGTAACCAGCTGTTTTGAAATTCTTAAAATGAATATGATAAATGTGTCCCAGTTGGAAATATGCCCGTGCATATTCCTCATCGGAAGCAATAATTTGATTGAAATACCGAAGCGCCTGTGGTAAGTCGCCACACTGCAATTCTTCAACGGCCTGTAGATATTTTTCTTCTACAGAAGTATAGATGTCCATAGCGGATATAATTAATTTTGATGGGCAGCGCCGATCAAATTTTGAATATAATATAGTTAAAACTGATAATGTAAGGAATAATTAAGCTTTATTGCTACGGTTTGGAACGGGAAATGAGTCCAATATCCAAGCCCTCGATACCACAAGATGGGCTAAAGCTTAATTTTTGGATATGCAGTTGACGAAGCATTTATATAAATTTAATACAAATATACTTATTTTCAACAAATTGTGAAATATCAAAATTGCCGAAGCGCTCTTTCAATCTGTCTGCGGTGCCTGAGTATATGAACGATAGCATGTTCCAGCATCTGTTCCACATCGTATTGCTGACCCCATTTGGCGTTGATTTTTTTGGATGGGTCGAGCGCTTCAAGCTGTATATTTGGATGGTTGATGAATATTTGCTGGGTGTAGTCAAAACCTACTTTTAACCTGTTGATATAATCTGCGGCATGCTCATAAGTGTTTCGCTCTGGTCTTTCTGTAACTAATCCTATCGAATTTTCGATGTAAACGGCATAGCTGAAAATAGATGCAGTTACGTGCGTAAGAATGGTCTGAATAGAAATGCAATCCGGATTACTGCTTCGGGGTTCGATAATTTGAAATGACTGATGGGTGCTGAGCGGCTCAATCACAAGAATGAACTCGTCTATTGCTTTTTTGTATTCATCTAAAAGTGCAGCAATCGCCCCGGAGGGTTTGTTGGGTTCCGTCATTAAGCAAATGTAATTGTTTAACCAAGAACTTTGCTGCAATTAGGTAAAGAAGTCGATGATGCCAATAACCCGAGTTCGATTAATAAGCACCCTCATTTCAGGTTTTATCAGCTGTTTAATATGAGGTCACCGTCCGCAGCTTGACTGTAGGGATCTTAATGCAAAAAATAGCCCAACGCATTTAGATTCCCGCCTGCGCGGGAATGACGTGGGGGCTTAATTAGAGATTAATTATTCCTGTTTACTGAAATAAATAACCGAACTGAGGCTGGTAATAATTGGATAAGCACAGTTGGAGGAAATTACTGGTATTGTTAAAGGATATTAGTCTTTTGTTTTATAAATCAAAAATTTCTTAGCTTTTATGCACATCCTTAAACTTGATCATATCAAATAGCCGCTGCTCTTTCTCGTCGTCAAAACCGCATGAAGAAGTAAATTCCTTCGGGTTCTCATACGTTCCAAACAACATATCCCACCAAACAATATCCCCATAGTTATTGCTGTGCTTTTCGTATTGGTGATGGATTCGATGCATTTCGGGCCTTTGGAAAATGTACCCGATCCATTGAGGAGTTTTAACATTGGTGTGGTAGAAAAACTCGCCCAAAGCCGTACATAAGGTATAAATTGCCCCCGCCTCAGGGTTTAAACCTAAAAATGTGTAAACCAAAAGACTTCCAATTATCGAATTTACGGTCATCTCTAAAGGGTGTTTGTAAAATGATGTAATCACTTCCAACCGTTGCGGGCTATGGTGTGTTTGATGAAAACCCAACCATAAAAAATCTATAGTGTGACGCCAGCGATGCCACCAATAGAAAATGAAAGTTGCAATAAAGTATGCGATTACTCCACCAAGCCAGTTAGGAATAAAGTTGGATAATTGAAAAAGAGAAACTGAAGAAAGCCATTTTTCCCAACTGAAGCCAGCCACCACCACAATGCCGAGCTGGATAAAGTTTACGGCCAAAACCCTGATGGTCCATGTAGAAACTTTCGGTAGTTTCCATCCAGGTTTAATTCTCTCGATCAGAAAGCATAAACCAAATACGATAAAGATTATTATTAACATAGCTTTGCGATTTTATTTAACCAAAGCTATGTTTACTGTTGCGCCCAACTTTTGATAAAAGTCAAAAAATCATTTCTGCTTTCTGATCCTGCTTAGCGTTTCTTGCGAGATGCCCAGATAAGAGGCGATGTGCCCTAATGAAACCCTTTGAAACAGTTGTGGACTTCGTTGCAAAAGATTCTCGTATCGCTCTTTTGCACTCAACATGCGCAGTTCATTCCCTTGCAATTCGTTACGCATGTGGTAATATTCCGTTAGTTTCCTGCCCGAGAAATTGAATTCGAGAAATTTGAGGTACATTTCATCCAGCTTTTCTCTCCTCACGGCAATAAGTTCACAATCTTCGAGGGTTTCTATATATTCGAAGCTTGGGTTGCCTGTGTAAAAGCTGTAAACCGAAATCAGCAGTTCGTTTTCAAATAAAAACCACGTATTGGTTTCTTTTCCATCACGGTCGAGATAGTAAATTCTTGCTGCGCCGCTAACAATAAAATAGATGGTGTTGCTGCGTTCGCCTACGCTTAAGAGTTTGGTTTTCCTATCTACATGGATAACCTCGCTATTGGCGATTATTGCCGCTCGAATCTCTTCTTTTAAGGGATAAATAGCATTGAATAGGCCAAACAGATTTTGATACGCTCCAATATTTGATTCGTTTTTCATAAAGAATTTTTACCGGAATGGAATCGCAATAGCGGATGAGAATCAAATATAGGTTTTTGAAACGCAAATAAAAAGGGTGCTCAAACAAGCAAATGGTGTCATCCGATGATATAGGCTACTCTAGGCTATTCACCGGATGACTTACTACTTTTGACTAAAGACTAAAGACTTCGGACTGAGGACTGAAGACTAAAAACTACTTCTTCAACCCAATCTCCCTCAGTCTTTCATCCAGATATTCGCCCGCCGTCATGTCGCTATAAGCTTTCGGGTGGTCGGCATCAATGGTAGAGGGTAGGCTGGTTAAATCCATATCACTTCGCGGATGTAAGAAGAACGGCACCGAGAAACGAGAGGTTTTCATCAATTCGCGGGGCGGATTTACCACCCTGTGTGTAGTCGATTTCAACTTGTTATTGGTTAAGCGCTGCAACATATCGCCAACATTTACAACGATATCGGTATGGTGGGCCTTAATTGGTAACCATTCGTTGCTGCGGGTCAAAACTTCCAGCCCATCGGCGCTGGCGCCAATCAATAGCGTAATCAGATTAATATCTTCATGCGCTCCTGCACGCACGGCGTCGTCAGGAATCAACTCCGGGTTTTCTATCGGAAAATAATGGATTCCCCGCAAAATAGAGTTGCCGTTGTGCACGTGCTTATCGAAGTAGTTAACCGGCAATTCGAGGTAAGTAGCAATAGCCCGTAGTAGTTGAGTGCCGTTTTGTTCAAGCTTTCTATAAATCTCACCTGTTACTGCATTAAATTCGGCAATTTCCTCTAAAACTTCATTATCCGGATAATCGTTCTTAACCGGATCTCCGTCGGTAACTTCCTGACCAATCTGCCAAAATTCTTTTAAATCGGGGGTTTTTGCACCTTTCGCAGTTTCCTTGCCAGCGCTCGTATATCCGCGTTGCCCGGCCAGCTCTGGTTTCTCATACTTTTTCTTTACTTCAAGCGGAAGTGCAAATGCAGCTTTGATATTGTCGTAAAGTTTGTCGATCAATTCCTGGCTTAAACCATGATTGGTAATCGTTACAAAGCCAGAATCGTTAAAGGCACGGCCCAATTCGTCTGAAAATTTTTTGCGCTCTTCATCAGTTCCGTTGATATACGAACCTAAATCTAAACAAGGAATATACGGTGTTGACATAATTTTATTTTTAATGTTATACGAATTTAAAAAGAATTGTTAATAAGTACGTCAAATTGCTAATGGCTTGGGTTAATAAGTTAATTTTCTTCATTTTAAGTTGTTAACATCGCTTTGCCGGTGGCGTCGATTTTCTTAATGTCATACAAAATCCATTATCGCCACAAAGCGAACCATTGCTTAATTTATTTCGTACAATTAGTTAAATAATAATTCATCATTGCTGTAAGGTTAATGGATGATTAGCGACTAAGAACACAAAACACAGATGAAAAAAATCATATTTATACTATTCTCGTTACTGACTTTAAATCAGGTCAATGCACAGGGAAAAAAAACGGAAAAGGCCACTTTCGGGATGGGTTGTTTTTGGTGTACTGAAGCCATATTTCAACGGTTAAAAGGCGTTACTTCTGTAAAATCGGGTTACGAAGGCGGCGCATTAAGCAACCCCACTTACGAGGAGGTTTGTACTGGTGCCACCGGGCATGCAGAAGTTTTGGAAATTAATTACAATCCACAGGTAATCACCTATGAGGAGCTTTTAGAGGTTTTCTGGAAAAGTCACGACCCAACTACGTTAAATCGTCAGGGGGCCGATACCGGTACGCAGTACCGTTCGGTGATATTTTACCACAACGCAACCCAAAAGGCGCTGGCAGAAAAATATAAAGCAGAGTTAAATAACACCAACGCCTTTGGCAAAAAGGTAGTAACCGCTATCGAGCAGGCTAAGCCATTTTACGTTGCCGAGAATTATCACCAGGATTATTACCTCAAAAATGGGAGTGAACCTTATTGCAGGCTGGTGATTTTACCCAAAATGCAGAAGCTCGAAAAGGTATTTAAGGATAAGTTGAAGAACTAAATATGCTCAACTTTTAAACGTCCCGCAAAGCATTGCGGGATTTTTTTGTTTATGGCAAATTTATGATGAAGATGTAATCAGTTTGGACTAAATTTTGCGGATGAGGTAACAGATATCACGTCTCTTTAATT
The DNA here is from genome assembly GCF_015679185.1 of Pedobacter endophyticus. Taxonomy (NCBI): domain Bacteria; kingdom Pseudomonadati; phylum Bacteroidota; class Sphingobacteriia; order Sphingobacteriales; family Sphingobacteriaceae; genus Pedobacter; species Pedobacter endophyticus. Next base: position 2,401,466 of record NZ_CP064939.1, on the reverse strand, counting down.
TTTTAGCAATTTTTTTAGTTTTTTAGTAGCCTAAAATTCGTGCTATAAACAAAATGATTTTAGATTTGTAACTCCTTTGAAGTAAGATGACAAAAAAGAAAAAAACAGTTGGCAAAACTGATGCAGATGTAATTTTAATTGGCGCCGGAATTATGAGCGCAACTCTTGGAGTTTTATTAAAGCAGTTAGAGCCCAACTTAAGTATAGAAATTTACGAACGCCTCGACGTTGCCGCCGCCGAAAGCTCGGATGCCTGGAACAATGCTGGAACAGGACACTCGGCCTTTTGCGAATTAAATTATACGCCGGAGAAAAACGATGGCACTGTAGAAACCAAAAAAGCCGTGCAAATTGCCGAGAATTTTGAGGTTTCCAAACAATTTTGGTCTTACCTGGTAGAGAAGGGCCTGATCTCAGATCCTGAAAATTTTATCCGAAAAATTCCACATATGAGTTTTGTGTGGGGCAAAAAGAATGTCGATTACCTTAAAAAGCGCTACGACGCATTAACGAAATACGATCTTTTTAAGGGGATGGAATTTACCGAGGATGCAGAAAAGATAAAAAGCTGGGTGCCCTTAATTATGGAGGGCCGCAAAAAAGACGAAAAAGTAGCGGCTACCAAAATGGACCTCGGAACCGACGTAAACTTTGGTTCGCTAACCCGCGATATGTTCAATAACCTGAAAGAACAGCGCAGCGTTAGTCTGCATTTCAATCACGAAATCCGTAATTTGAAGAAAAACAAAGACGGCAACTGGGTGGTAAAGGTGAAAGATCTGGATAGCGGCGATAAGCGTAAACGTACCGCAAGGTTTGTTTTTATTGGAGCAGGCGGTGGATCATTGCCACTTTTGGAGAAATCAGATATTCCTGAAGGAAAAGGCTTTGGGGGCTTCCCGGTGAGTGGCCAATGGTTAAAATGCACCAACGAAGAGGTAATAAAACAACATCACGCAAAGGTTTACGGTAAAGCTGCCGTTGGCGCACCGCCAATGTCGGTGCCGCATTTAGATACCAGAATGATTAACGGTAAACAAGCGTTACTTTTTGGGCCATATGCCGGTTTTTCGACCAAGTTTTTGAAAAACGGGTCATTTTTAGATTTGCCCAAGTCAATAAAATTTAACAATATCCGTCCCATGCTTTCCGCTGGCTTGCACAACCTCGATTTAACCAAGTATTTAATTGAGCAGGTAAGGCAATCGCCACAAGATCGATTGAAGGCGTTGAAAGAATATTTACCAACCGCCCAACTTAAAGATTGGGAACTGGAATATGCCGGGCAGCGGGTTCAGGTAATTAAAAAAGACGAGAAAAAGGGCGGAATTCTTGAGTTCGGTACCGAAGTAGTAAGTGCGAGCGATGGCTCTATTGCCGCATTGTTGGGCGCATCGCCTGGTGCATCTACAGCAGTTTCAATTATGCTCGAGCTGTTGGATCGCTGCTTTAAAGAAGATTTGGCTACCGACGAATGGCAGGCAAAAATTAAGGAAATGATCCCGACTTACGGTAAAGAGTTGGCAAAAGATACGGCGCTGTGTAATGAAACCAGACAACGAACTGCTAAAGTGTTAAAAATTGATGGCGTGGAGGCGTCTTAACACGATTTTAATTAGCTCCATGCGATTGAACTGGACGAGATGCGACAATGCTTTCTGATTATCGAATGCAAGCTCTTGCCCACTCACTCAGTCTTGCTTTGGGAATGTTTTTTTGCCGTTTTGTGTCTAATCGCGTGGGGACCCTTATTTTTCAGCTTATTTAAGTTCAGTATCTTGTCATGCTGAGGAACAGCCTGTCCCGATTTCCCGGGAAAGCATCCCTTGCCGATTGCGCACTGCTCTTGGTCGACTCACTTCCCTTTTTGGGCTGTGGTTTGTTGGCGTTTTGCATCCGATAGCTATCGAATCCATCGCTTGCGGATTTACTTTGTAGCTGCTTCGCGGTCTTCGCGATGCTACTATTGACGTTTTTATGCATCTCGCTGCTTATAAGCGCTACGTGAACGGTCGTCATTCCCAATTTAATTGGGAATCCTAAAGCGAAAGGAAAAGCCCTAGCTTAGCTTTAATCCCGAAGTTTCGGGACCGCCTGCGCGGGAAAGACGGCGCATAAAACGAGATGTGTCCACACGATAGACTTCTCGGGAAAGCAATCTTTATTCGTAAAGCAGATTCGCTGAAAAAACCTGTCGTCCCAACTCCGTTATTTTCTAAATTGCTTCAAAATCAAACAACACAACGTTTTACCAATCCGGCCGACCGCCATATCCATCTTTTCCATTCTTTTGAACTTTCAGTAGAAAAGCCAAATAAATGCATGGTTGCTGCCATTTTTTTATAATTTGCGCAGATTTTTTTCAACCCTATCATGCAGTTTTATCGATGAATAACGAGCTTATCGCCACCAAACCACATTATCCAATATTAGATGGCCTTCGCGGTATTGCGGCCATTATCGTTGTAACATTCCATCTTACCGAGCCACTGGGAACAGGGCATTTGGATATATTAGTGAACCATGGCTATCTGGCTGTCGATTTTTTCTTTCTCTTATCCGGATTTGTGATTGGCTACGCGTATGATGACCGTTGGCAAAAAATGAGCATTGGCACGTTCTTTAAGCGTCGGGTAGAAAGGCTTCAGCCAATGGTTGTGCTCGGGATGACGCTTGGGGCAATTGGATTCTACTTCACCGACTCAACTATCTGGCCACTAATTCACACCATTCCCCTGTGGAAAATGTTGCTCGTAATGCTGATCGGTTATACCGTTCTGCCAGTACCATTGTCTCTCGATATCCGTGGTTGGGAAGAAATGCATCCGTTAAACAGCGTGGGCTGGTCGTTGTTCTTTGAATACATTGCCAATATTTTATATGCAATCTGGATCAGGAAGTTCTCCAAAACAGCGCTTACTATTCTGGTTGTTATTGCAGCGGTGGCGCTGGCACATCTGGCCATTACAAACGGCGATGTTAGCGGGGGTTGGACGCTCAACGTAGCGCAAGTTCGCATTGGTTTCTCCCGTACCATGTTCCCTTTCTTCGCCGGTTTACTCCTTTCGCGGGTAGCAAAGCCAACTCAAATCAAAAATGCCTTTTTGTGGTGCAGTCTTTTAGTGGCTTTGGTACTTTATATGCCTCGAATTGGTGGTGCCGAACACCTTTGGATGAACGGACTCTATGAAGCAATTTGTATCATCATCGTTTTTCCGCTTATCGTGTATCTTGGCGCAAGTGGTGTAATGAAAGGCGAGGGCGAGAAGAAGCTATGCAAATTTTTGGGCGATATTTCGTACCCCCTTTATCTCGTGCATTATCCGTTGGTGTATTTTTATGTCGCCTGGATTAGCAATAACAAAGGCATAACCTTTGCTCAAGCCTGGCCAACTGCATTAGTCCTATTGGTAGGGAGTGTTATTCTGGCCTACGTTTCATTAAAATGGTATGATGAGCCCGTTCGGAAGTGGTTGCGAAGAAAGCTGAAATAGCGAGCCCGTTTGCCATTGTAAAGTTATAATGTACAACCTTGAATCGATTAACTTTCAAGCTTTTGATATTGGCTAAACTATTCCGTAATTTTGTGTCCGACGACCGGATGTTTCAAAAAATGTTGCAAACATTGTGCAAGCTGAAACGATCTGTAAGTCATTAATACTAAACAATTAAAAAACAAATATATGTCATCAGTAGAGACAACTTTTATCCCTTACAAAGTTAAGGACATTTCACTGGCAGAATGGGGCCGTAAAGAAATCGAATTAGCCGAAGCAGAAATGCCTGGTTTAATGAGCTTACGCAAAGAGTTCGGTCCATCACAACCGTTAAAGGGCGCACGCATTGCAGGATGTTTGCACATGACGATCCAAACGGCCGTATTAATTGAAACTTTAGTGGCCCTCGGTGCAGAAGTTACCTGGTCATCATGTAATATCTTTTCTACGCAAGATCACGCTGCTGCGGCAATTGCTGCTGCCGGTATTCAGGTTTACGCCTGGAAAGGTTTAACTGAAGAAGAATTCGACTGGTGTATTGAGCAAACTTTACACTTTGGTCCGGAACAACAACCGTTGAACATGATTTTAGATGATGGTGGCGATTTAACCAACATGGTTTTCGATCGTTTCCCTGAGTTGATTGCCGACATTAAAGGTTTATCAGAAGAAACTACAACCGGCGTTCATCGTTTGTACGAAAGAATGAAAAACGGCACATTGCACTTACCTGCAATCAACGTTAACGATTCAGTAACCAAATCTAAGTTTGATAATAAATACGGATGTCGCGAATCGTTGGTTGATGCAATTCGCCGTGCTACCGATGTAATGATGGCAGGTAAAGTGGCTGTTGTTTGCGGTTATGGCGACGTGGGTAAAGGTTCTGCAGAATCGTTAAGTTCGCAAGGCGTGCGTGTTATCGTTACCGAAATCGACCCGATTTGTGCTTTACAAGCTGCAATGGAAGGCTACGAAGTTAAACGTTTAGACACCGCAATTAAAGAAGCAGATATTGTGGTAACAACAACTGGTAACTGTGATATTGTTCGCGAGAAACACTTCAGAGCCTTAAAAGATAAAGCGATTGTTTGTAACATCGGCCACTTCGACAACGAAATTGATATGGCATGGTTAAACGGTACTTATGGCAACACTAAAGTAGAAATTAAGCCTCAGGTTGATAAATATACCATCGATGGAAAAGACGTGATTGTGCTTGCAGAAGGACGTTTGGTAAACTTAGGTTGTGCAACTGGCCACCCAAGTTTCGTAATGAGTAACTCATTTACCAACCAAACTTTGGCTCAATTAGAACTTTGGACCAACCCTGGTAAATATGAAAACAAAGTGTACACTTTACCTAAACATCTGGATGAAAAAGTTGCTCGTTTGCACTTAGAAAAAATTGGTGTAGAACTTGAAGTTTTAGATCAACACCAGGCTGATTACATTGGCGTTGCCGTTGAGGGACCATTCAAATCAGACGAATATCGTTATTAGTAGTTTGGAGTCTCGGGTTCCGGGTCTTCAGTCCAAATAGCAAAGGGATGTGCAAATTGCACATCCCTTTTTTTATTCCCAGCTTCGTAAATCTTAAACGTCAGAGGCTCAGCAGGCGTAGTCAGTTTCCTATTTACATTCAAAAAACCACACCTTTTGCAATAGCTATAGCGTGGTATAGGTTTGTTTTCTCCTTAAAAATGTGTGCTGGCTTTTTTTAATATTTGCAAATAAATACTTATATTAGAAAACGCTACAAAACAATATAAGGTGAATGCAATAAGATTCTTTGTTGGGTGGTATGTTATTTATGAATGAAGGCACTGCTTACCAGGAGCACAAGAATAGGTATAAATCAGATTCAGGGGTACTTGTTCAGGAATTTAATTCCGGGAACCAGTTTGCTTTTCGGTTTGTTTTCGAACTTTATTATCGGGCGGCGGTGCTTGTTGCCGAAGGAATTTTAGCAGGCAATGAAGCTGAGGCCGAAGATCTTGTTCAGGATGCATTTATTAAGCTCTGGAATCATGATGAAGCCTTTTTAGAAGTGTCTTCATTAAAAAGTTATGTATATACTACCGTAAAGAATGCTTGTGTGGATAAGCTTAGGCGAAGTCAGGTTGTTCGCAAGTATGAAACCCATGCTGTACATCATCACCAATTAGCCGAAAGTGATTTTACCGAACCTCTAATCACCGCCGAAACCATCAGAATAATTAATAATGCTATTGAAGCTTTACCCGAACAAGGTCGAAACGTTTTCAAAATGAGCCTCGCCGGTTTAAAGAATCATGAAATTGCGCAGCAGCTCAGTATCTCCGTTAATACCGTTAAAACCCATAAACAAAGGGCGTTGTCTAACCTCAGGATTAGCCTGGGCGATGCGATGTTCATTTTACTTTTATTGCACCACAACCACCTATTAAAATAAATCTCCCCCTGTTGTCATACTTCTCACTTCCGTGCTCGTCTACTATAAAAAGCCGGAATTATGACCGATTTAAAAAAATGCGATCAACTATCTGAACAGATTGCTGCCTACGTAACTGCCGGAGGAGGAATAATTCCGTCTGAACTGAAGTCGTGGATAGAAGAGAATGACGAAAATAGATCATTCTTTGAAAACCTCATTAAAGAGGAAAGTTTAGAAGCGAGCCTAAGCAGGTATAACACCATAGATATGGATAGTGCCTGGAACAAGGTACAGCAAGAATTGTTCCCCATCAAGGCAAGCAGGCTTAAATCGCTGTGGCCCCGTATCATTGGGGTTGCTGCTGCTGTGGCTATAATCACATTCGGTATCTGGTTTTACAACTCGGGCCAGCCCGAGCGCCGTTCGCCCGAATTTGTTTCCGGATCATCCGACATCGAAGCCGGAAAAAATGCCGCAACCCTCCGCCTGCCGGATGGTAAACTGATTAATTTGAGTGATACAAAAAACGGACTTGTCATCGGCAATAATCAGTTACACTATAATGATGGCAGTGCTGTTTTAGATGGAGCACAACCTTTATCCCGACTCGAACAACAATTTACGATAAGTACACCCCGAGGCGGAACCTATCAGGTTACACTGCCCGACGGAACAAAAGTGTGGCTAAACGCGGCTTCAGATTTAACTTATCAGACTGATTTAAAAGGAGTTGTTGCCCGTAGAGTAACTCTTACCGGTGAAGCCTATTTTGAAGTGCAGAAAGATAAAACCCGCCCGTTTATAGTTAGCAGCAAATTACAGGACGTAGAAGTATTGGGAACCCATTTTAATATCAAAAATTATACAGACGATTCCAGTATTAAAACCACCTTGCTCGAAGGTAGTGTCAGCGTATCTGCAAATACAAAAAAAGACAGAAAAGAGAACAGTATAATCCTAAAACCGGGAGAACAGGCCAGCTTAAAGGCAAATCAGTTTGTAGTAAAACAGGTGGATGTAATGTCGGCTGTAGGATGGAAAGACGGATTGCTTGTTTTTACAGGCGAAAATCTTAAATCCGCCATGGAAGACATCGAACGCTGGTATGGCGTAACCGTCCAATATGAGCTTTCAAGTCCGGCGGAGATTAAATTAGAAGGATGGATTTCAAGAAAAAGCAAGCTTTCTGAAGTGCTTGCAAGGATAGAATCTGTCGGAGACATTCATTTTAAAATTCAGGAAAGGAGGGTCATCGTTGTAAAATAATTTACTTTTCCGCATTCTACCAAAGCAAAAAGCCAGAAGCGTCGCTAAACACTCCTGACTCCGTTTGGTATGAATTTATAAAACTTATCAACTCGTCCTATTGCCCTGAGATTGAGACCGAAGGCAATGGGATATAAACCAAACTTTATCAAATGTATAAAAATTTTACCAGGAAAGTTATGCGACTAACCGCCGTTATATTTTGCGCCACACTGATGCAGGTAAGTGCTGCTACTTTTGGACAGCGTATTAGCCTGAATTATAAACAAGCTCCTTTAACGGAGGTATTGAAAAAGATCTGCAGAGCCGCAGGCCACGATATCTTGTTTGATCAAAGGATTGCAGGCAATACGAAGCCAGTAGACATCTCTGTATCCGGTGCCACAGTAGAAGAGGCACTCAACATTGCGCTTACAGGCCAGCGCCTAACGTTTAGCATCAAAGATAAAACAGTAATGATCGTTAAAGCCAAAGAAGGGTTGCTCGATAAAATTGTGAGTTATTTTGATGAGATCACGGTAAGGGGACGTGTGATCGATAATGAAGGTAAACCAATGCCCGGCGCAACCATTGTTATAAAAAACACCAAACGATTAGTAAAGACCGATGCCAATGGAGAGTTTATATTTCCAGGGGTAGAAGAAAATAGTCTACTACTCATTTCATACATTGGGTTTGAAACTAAAGAAGTAAGAGCCGTAAGCAAGCTCGGGGACGTTAAACTGGAAGTTTCCATTAATAAATTGGAAAATGTAGTTGTTACCGGGATGTTTGAAAGAAAAAAGGAAAGCTTTACAGGCAGTACCAAAACCGTTACCGGTCATCAGTTGCGCGAAATAGGCAACCAGAACGTAATTGAGGCATTGAAAACTTTAGATCCCTCTTTTATTGTTGTTGAAAACAATTTGAATGGCGCTGATCCAAATGCACTGGCACGAATAGAATTGCGGGGTAAAACAAGCATCACTAAAAATTTAAACTCGGGCGCATTGGTAGATCAGTTTAGTGTTGATCCCAATACACCCTTATTTATATTAGATGGCTTTGAATCGACCCTCCGTCAGATTACTGACCTGGATATCAACCGTATTGCGAGCGTTACGCTGTTAAAAGATGCCGCATCAACGGCACTTTACGGCGCCAGATCTGCAAATGGGGTAGTGGTTGTTGAAACCATTAAGCCAAAACCGGGCCAGTTAAGGGTAAATTATACTGGCGATTTTAGGGTCAGTGCAGCAGACCTGAGCGACTATAATCTGATGAATGCTGAAGAAAAGCTGGAATTTGAAAAGTTATCTGGCAGATTCGAGGCAAGAGGACAAATTAGGCAGGATTATGTAATGCTTGAACGGTTTTATAACCAGCGTTTGGCCACCGTTAGGCAAGGGGTAAATACTTATTGGCTTAATGAACCTATACATGCTGCGGCATTCACACAAAATCATTCAATTTATGCAACTGGGGGAAGCCAAGAATTTCAATATGGTGTGGGTGTGAACCTACAGGATATCGGGGGGCTAATGAAAGGGTCTGAGCGGAAAAACTGGGGAGCAAGAGCCGATCTCACTTATCGCAAAGGCAAGTTAAATATTACCAACAGAATATTCTTAAGCGGTAACAGGTCTGATGAATCCCCTTACGGTTCTTTTAGCACCTATGCCAAAATCAATCCCTATTATAAAAGAGGAATCACAGACCGTTACCTGGAGCAGATCCCAAGCGGGCACAATGCCCGAAGTTTGGCCAATGTAGATAATCCGCTGTACAATGCACAGCTAAACTCCGAAAAATATTCCAATAGCCTTATTTTGCAGAACAACCTGGGCTTCATTTTCAATTTGAATAAAGCAATTCGCTTTACCGGAGGCTTACAGTTGTCTAAAATTACCGGAACAGCTGTCGAGTTTATCTCTCCGCTAAATACCAAGTTTGACAATGTTGCCTTGTTGGAAAAAGGAAGTTATAAAAATTCCAGGAATGAAGCTTTTAATTATACAGGGAACCTTGCGTTCAGTTATAATAAGGTGATCGATGAAAAGCATGTTTTAACCGGAAATGCCAGGGGAGAAGTACAGGGAGCCAAAAACAACACCATCGGTTTAACCGCTGTTGGTTTCCCAACCGGTGTGGCCGGCAACCCCGGTTTTGCCAATAGCTATTTGCCCGATGCAAGGCCGCTGGTTAGTACGCCACCCCAAACCCGGAGAATAAACGCGTTGGCCAGCATAAACTATGTATATGATAACCGCTATTTTTTTGATGCTACTTACAGAATCGACGGATCTACCGCATTTGGCAGTGCTAAAAGGTATTCTCCGTTCTGGGCCACGGGAATAGGGTGGAGGCTCAACAATGAGCAGTTTATGAAACCTGTCGATTGGATTAACTCACTGATCATCAGGGCAAATATAGGTACAAGTGGTAACCAGAGTTTTGGCAGTTTTGCCTCAGCAACCGTTTACAACCTGGAAGCATACAGCAATTACTTCGGACAGGGTTTATACCATACGAGCCTCGGAAACCCAAATCTGGATTGGCAAAAAACACTGCAGAGCAGTGCAGGTATTGAAATGGGATTGTTTCAGAACCGGCTCTCAGCTACCTTAGATTTTTACAATAAGTTTACCAATCCGCTGATCGCAACTATTGATCTCCCTGGTTCTAATGGAATATCCGGCTATCCAATTAACGCAGGGAATATGAACATTAAAGGACTGGAAGCAAATCTGAAATATTCTCCAGTGTTTAATCTCGACAAAAGGATCATTTGGACGCTTGGCTTAACCGGTAGTATGTATAAAAGCATTTACGGTGGATTTAATGGCTTGTTAGACGGTTTGAACGCCGAGCAGCAGCGGAGTAACTCCATTCAGCGCTACTCTGACGGCCACAGTCCGGACGACCTTTGGGCTTACCGTTCTCTTGGTATAGATCCTTCAACAGGCCGGGAGTTATTTCTTAAGGCAAACGGAAATTATACGTTTGAATATGCATCGGCAGATATCATGGTGGTTGCCAATGCCAGGCCAAAGGCAGAGGGAGTAATTAGCTCCAGTCTCAGAATAAAAGCTTTTACCTTTAATGCCTATATCAGGTATAGCCTGGGCTCCTCAAGGTTTAACAATGCGCTTTATGAAAAGGTAGAGAACATTGATTTCGGAGACCTTTCCTTTAATCAGGATAAAAGAGCGTTAGAACTGCGCTGGAAAAAACCCGGAGATATTGCGCAGTTTAAGGCAATAGCCGACACAGAAATTACACCAATTTCTTCGCGGTTTATTCAAAAAGAGAATATCCTTACTGGTGAGTCCATATCTGTAGGTTACGAATTGCAGTCCTCATCAACACGCTGGTTAAAATCGGCACATTTACAAAGCCTCAGGTTATCTGCTTTTATGAATAATATATTCAGGGTATCAAATATCGTTGCAGAACGAGGCATAGACTATCCATTTGCCAATACAGTTTCATTTAGTATTAATGCTTCATTTTAATTCTTCCGCTATGAAATTAAAAAAACAATTTACAATGACGAACATAATAAAAACACTGCTGGTGCTGTTGGTTTTCGGAGTGATGACATCCGGCCTGTTTTCCTGCAATAAATTTCTGGAGGTACAACCCGAAGACCGCTTTCTTTCAGCTGATGTTTTTAATGATGAGATTTCAGCGAACAACGCATTAAATGGTATTTACATTAACCTTGCCAAACCCGATTTATATGGCGGGGAAATGACGATGAATACAATCGATGTTATGGCGCAGTATTATTTTTCGACCACTCGTTTGCGAGAAACATTGGCCTACAATTATCGCGGCAACGAGAGTGTTCGAAATGTCTTTAGTTCAATTTGGCGCTCATCCTATATTGCCATCTTAAATGCAAATAGTTTTTTAGCGCAGTTGCCTAAGTCTGGCGTGCTTGCCGATGACCGAAGGAAATTGCTGATGGGCGAAGCTTATGCCCTTCGGGCCTTTGTGCATTTTGATTTGTTGAGGTTATTTGGTCCCGTTTACCCTACCAATCCAGATCAACAGGCCATTCCTTACCTCACAGCCGCAACCGAAAAAATCCAGCCTATACTGCCTGCAAAAAGTGTTTTAGATAGTGTTTTAGTCGACCTGAACCGTGCCGAACAGTTATTGCAAAATGATCCTGTACGTAGCCAGGGGGTTGTACCGGTAACGGGGACAGATCCGAAAGGCGATTTTGTGAAGCTTAGAAACAGAAGGTTAAATTATTACGCAGTGCTTGGAATCAAAGCTCGCGTATTGCTTTACAAAGGAGATAAACCCGCTGCGTTACTAGCTGCAAAACAGGTGATAGAAGAGGCTGGAAAGTGGTTCCCATGGACCGACCAAAAATTAACCCTGCCAGGTATTGCCGATCCGGATAGGAGTTTCTCTTCGGAGGTGATTTTCGGGGTGCAAAACCCTGACCTTTATAACCAACAAAGAACGTTATTTGCTGCGGCCCTGACTACTGAGGGCATCCTGGCCCCCAGTTCGGGAGTATTATCAGAAGTCTTCGAAAATAATGAAAATGATTACCGCTTAAGGGTTAACTGGGTTTCGGGAGCCGGTTCAGGGAAACCCTACAAAACCTTTGTAAAGTATCAGGACGTTTCCAACAATGCTTTGCTTTTCAGAAACCTGCAGCCGTTGCTCCGGATTTCAGAAATGTATTACATAGCTGCTGAATGCAGCCCCGATAGAACGCTGGCATTTAGGTACCTCAACACAGTACGTACCAATAGGGGGCTACCCAGCCTGCCGGATAATGTAGATATATCCGGTGCCTTACAAAGAGCATACCGAAAAGAATTTTGGGGAGAAGGACAAACTTTCTTTTACTATAAGCGAAAAGCACTGGCAAGCATTTCAGGATATAACCAGGGTCCGGTTCAAATGAATGCTTCTAAATACGTGGTGCCCCTGCCGGATTTAGAAACTCAAAACAGATAAATTTTAAACCTATAATCATGAGAAATTATTCAGTTTATACCGTTTTCTTTTTTACGTTTTTGCTGCTGTTTTCCTGTAAAAAAACAAAGCTGATTACCTATGAAGGAGAAAACGCCCTTTATTTTGCCATCCCCTCAACAGATTCACTAAGAGTTGATTTTTCATTGCTTCATGATAGTGTGAGAGAATCGATACTGAAAATACCGGTTGGCCTTTTAGGCCGTCAGATTGAAACTGCTACGAGCTATGAAATCGTAATAGATGACCAGTTGACTACAGCAATTAAAGGATCGGATTTTGAAATGCCCGAACAGTTTAGCTTTCCCGCAAACAAATCCAGAGATACGCTTAGCGTGAAGGTTACACGTACAGAGCGCCTGGCCAAAAAAGAATATGTAATCGGCCTGGAATTAAAATCAAATTCACAATTTAACAATGCGAGGCTCGATCCGACATCGAAGAAAGACCAGTCACCAAGAGTAAAGATCTATATCACCGACTTACTTGCCGCACCAAAAGAATGGGCAACCACGCCAGATAGATTCGGAACAGAGTATTACCTCGGAAGGTTTTCGAAAAAGAAAGTCCTGCTCATTGCTGAGATAACTAAGCGGAGTTTAAACAGTGTATACCGAACGATCGATACTTATAGAACTTATTTTAGCAGGCAATTGTACGATTATTTGGTCCAGCAGAGGAAAGCCGGAACACCCGTGTTGGAAGAAGATGGCACCCTGATGAAAGTAGGGCCGTATCTAGAGAAATAAACTTGCCGAAATAGTAGATAAAAACAAATATGAAAAGTTTAATTAAAATAAAAGCAGCTGTATTTCTGTTGTTTGTAATAGCAGGAATACTACAGGCCTGCAAAAAAGACCCTGGAAATTACGATTATAAAACACTGAACGAGGCTGTGGTAGAGGGCCTTGATACGCTTTATATAGTTGATCAGGGAGAGATATTATCCATTGAACCAAAAATTTCATACCTCAAAGATCAGATAGGAGACACCTCAAATTATACATACTCCTGGCTGATGATCAGGAGAAACGGATTTGAATCTGGCATACCCGAATTAAAAAGCAGTACGCCTAAATTTAATGTCAGAATGACCGATGACCTCGGTCTGTATGAATATGCCTTGCGGGTTACAGACCGAAAAACGGAGGTTTGGAAAGAGTTTTATTTCAAAATCCTGATAAGTAATAAGACCTACGAAGGCTGGTTCGTGTTATCTGAAGTCAATGGAAATCAAAGCCGCCTGGATATGCTTAGCTATAAGGAAAATACCGGAAAGTATGAACATCTTACCAATGTGTTCGACACCTACAAATCGGATTTTACGTTAAAAGGTGCACCATCTTTTGTCAGTTTTTTTACTGGTACCACTGGAGTGCCGATTCTAAACGGAATTAAGGAAGCATTGGTGGTAGGAACCTCCGAAATGGCAACTTTTCTGGGTCCCGACCAGCTGGAGCAGCGACCTGAATATGATTTTTCTATCTTTTCAGAGAATGGCCAAAATGTGGCAATAGGGCAAAACGCCCGTATGGAAGGCTTAAAGAACAAAGTTTATTTATGGGCCAATGGAAGAGCATATTCACAATCCACCAGTGGTGTTTTCGAAATCGGCCGTATGGGGTCGGCCGCAGCGCCTTCATTTGAATCCTCTCCTTTCATTGCTTACACCCCACAGGGCAATGCTGTTTTGTTTAATGAAACGGCATCCGAGTTTGTATGGTATCCGGGAGGCTATAGTAAATACTCTTTAAGAATGGAAAATGAGCGTCTTTTTAAGAATAAGATCGACAAAAACCTGTTGTTTATGAAATATGTGAACTATAACGGAGGCGAAATCTTTGCCATACTGAAAGACAAGACAGGTGATAAGGTATACCTGGCCAGGTTTACTTTAGGCGAGCAAAATTATTTCGCTGAAATTAAGAATACCCCTATTGCACAGGCAGAACATTTTGAGGTAAGCGACGACTTCGGCTATGTGATATACAATGTAGGCAACAAAGTGTATGAATACGACTTTAACCTGAACCTGAATAAAGAAGTAGCCGATTATGGCCAAAGAAAAATCAGTCTTTTAAAGTTTCAATACATCAATACGGGCTACCTCGGTGTTATCAACCAGCGTTATGTAGCTCTTAACAAACAATTGGTAGTATGTAGTTATGATGACAGTAATTTGAATAGTTCGGGCGTGATGGACTTGTATACCGTACCCGGAATTAACGCAAATCTGATAAAAACGGATTCGTTTACTGGCTTTGGCAAAATTGTCAGTTTAACTTACCGCTGGCGTTAACCATTCCGATAATAAAATAGATTAAAAAAACTAAATAACAACAATAGAAACCCTCCTGATCTTACAAATCGGATAACAAAATGAATATGAAAAAGCTAATGATCTTTATATGGTTTGCAGTATGTACAGTTACTGCAACGGCCCAATCTACGAGCACAGTTGCTCCAAAACTTGAACTGGGCGATACCGCTCCGGATTTCACCTTACCCGATACTTTGGGCAATCTTGTTTCCCTGAAAGATTATCGGGGGAAATATGTATTAATAGATTTTTGGGACAGCAGATGTGTGCCCTGCAGGGTGGAAAACCCCCATGTGGTGAAGGCTTACCATAAGTATAAGGACAAGAATTTTACAGTGCTTGGAGTATCTTATGATTACAACAAAACAGATTGGTTAAAGGCGATTCATAAAGATCAACTCGCATCGTGGACGCATGTTTCCTGTTCAAAAGAGGGCGGAAAAATGACTAACCTGTACAATATCAGACTCATCCCGCTAAGCGTACTGGTGGATCCAAAGGGAAAGGTGATTGCTATGGGGCTTCGGAAAGAGGCATTAGAAGAAAAACTGGCCGAAGTTCTGAATAAAAGCTAAAGTGCTAAACAGGAGGCTAGTCGCTCTCATTTGAGGATGTATCAAAAATGATGATACGTCCTCTTTTTGCGATTTTCTTACTGCCGGCTTTATAGCGTTTTAAGTATATAATCTGTTGTGCTGATTTAAACTAACATTCTTCACCAGCAAAAAAGGTTGCCTTTTCAGGCAACCTTTTCTGTTTATTTAATCAAATGCTTTATCTGGATCAATTCATGATCTTCAAGATAACGCCATCTGCCACGAGGCAAATCTTTTTTTGTTAAATTGCCGTATACAACCCGGTCTAGTTTTTCTACACTGTAACCTAAATGTTCGAAAATACGACGAACGATTCTGTTTTTACCGCTGTGGATCTGTATGCCAATCTCTTTTTTTGTGCCACCTGCAACATAAGAAATGTTATCAGGTTTAATCAGGCCATCCTCAAGCTCCAAACCAAAGGCAATTTTATTTAAATCGCCTTGAGATAGTGATTTATCCAGCTCAACATTATAAATCTTTGTGATGCCGTTTTTTGGATGCGATAGTTTATCTGCCAAATCGCCATCGTTGGTCATTAACAATAAGCCCGTTGTGTTGCGATCTAAGCGGCCAACCGGGTAAATGCGCTCACGGCTTGCCTTATCAACCAACTGCATTACTGTACGGCGCTCCTGCGGATCGTCGGTTGTAGTAATGTAGTCTTTCGGTTTATTTAATAACACGTAAACTTTCTTTTCGCGTTTCAATAGCTCGCCATTGTAACGAACCAAATCTTTTGCAGGGTCAACTTTATGGCCCAGCTCCGTTATGGCTTCACCGTTTACCGTAACCACGCCAGCGGCAATTAACTCATCGGCTTTGCGGCGAGAGCAGATGCCGGCATTGGATATATATCTATTTAGGCGAATTAAGCCTTTCTCTTCATTTGTTTTACGGGCAGGCGCAATAACGGTCCGCTCCGGGCGGTTAAACTCCGTATCTCTCGGCCTTGCATCTTCACGTTTTCTGAAAGGACGAGTGTCGCCTTCTCTTTGTTCTCTTGGTTTTACATCTCTTGAGCTTCCGGCACTTGGCTTAAAGTCAGGTTTTCCACCTCTCGTTTTGTAATCCCGTTCTCCAGTCCTCGGTTTAAAATCTCTCGAATCTCCATCCTTAGATTTGAAATTTCGTTCCCCTGTTCTCGGCTTGTAATCTCTTGGCCCGCCTTCTCTTGATTTAAAATCACGTTCTCCTGTTCTTGGCTTGTATTCTCTCGATCCACTTTCCTTTGATTTGTATCCGCGATCTTCTGATCTCGAGTTAGCATCTTTCGATTTAAATTCGCGGTCGCCAAATTTGAAGCTCTGAGGTTCCGTGTCTTTTGATTTAAAATCGCGGCTTCCACTTCTTGGCTTAAAATCTGGTTTGTTTCCGAAAGATTTTGATTTGAAGTCTTTGTTGTTTGAACCTCTGGGTTTGAAGTTCTCTTTTGAATCGGACGATTTGTTGAATCTGTTTTCCCGATCGTCAGTTGTTTTTCGGTCAGAACCGGTAGAATTGCTTCTCCCTTCCGTTCTCCGGTTGCCCGGTTTGGACTTGTCATCCCGACTGTTCCTATTGTTTTTGTTTATCATGATACGCCTTTAACCACATCTAAAATGCGGGCAGCAAATTTATGAAAAATAGATGAACAATACAATTATTGGCATCGAAAAATACAGCTCAAAAATAACGTCTAAAATACAAAAAATAGTTCAATTTTCAAAATTTAAAATGCAGGTTTAAAGTACTTTAAAGGCCGATTTTCAGGGTTATTTTTGTAACTATTTGATAATGTGCTTATTGTTTTCTAACTTTGCCCACGTTTTTATTAAGTTTCACCAAAAAAAGGAGGAAGATGTTAAAGAAACACATCGTACCATTATCGGTAGTGGCAACACTATTAATTCTGGCAAAAGTGTTCACTTACCAAATGCCCTTAACGCAAAAAAGTCTTTTTAAGGAAGAAAAATTAAGCTCTACAATTACAAAAACTGACAGTCCAAAGGTTGAAAAAGTTGCGAAACGGCAATCATTAATGGCACAGTTGAATTTCGCGGATGAAACCTTGCCTTTAGGCGATAAAAAGGTAGAAAGAAAGATGAAAAGAATTCTTGCCGCACACAGTTACAAGAACACGCAAACAAATCTTTTGCACAAAAAAGCCGCTAAATGGTTTCCCATTATCGAGCCCATTTTAGCAGCGTACGGAATCCCGAACGATTTCAAGTATTTAGCATTAGTTGAATCGGGAATGGCAGGCGGGGTTTCGCCAAAAGGTGCAGCCGGCATTTGGCAATTTATGCCCGGTACAGCCCGAAGCTACGGCTTAAGGGTAAACAACAAAGTTGATGATCGCTATAACCTGCGTAAATCGACAATTGCAGCATGCAAGTACATTAAAGAAATGTATAAGGGCTTAGAGAGTTGGACCCTCGTTGCAGCTGCTTACAATGTAGGCGATGTGCGCTTGCGCAAGCAGATCAATAATCAAAATCAAGACAATTACTACAAAATGAAGCTGAACCGTGAAACCGGCGGCTACGTTTATAAGGTAATTTCGATGAAACAGATTATGGAGCATCCCAAACGTTACGGATACGAAAAACCGCGGGTATTATTGGCGTATAACGCTGGATAATAAATTAAGATAAAGACACGCATTTGGTAAGGCGTCCCGATTTTGCATCGGGACGTTTTTTTTTGCCCCCAACCCCTAAAGGGGCTTGCATTTTTTAAAAAGATTTAGCTTTCGGCTTCCCGATCTCGCACTTTAGTCTGCTTTACACTTTATCTTTGACTTTCAGACTCCCAACTCCCAACTCCAACCTCCCAACTCCAAACTCACCACCCCCAACTCCCAACTCCAAACTTTTTTCCTTTCTTTGCATTATGTACAAACTTCGCATCGACAAGATTATCAACCAGCCCGGCGAAAACGTTACTTTTCAGCTTGCGGAGGTAGATCAACCCTATCCAAAATATTTGGCGGGGCAGTTTATTTCGCTGGTTTTTGAGGGAAAGCATGGCGAAATCAGGCGATCTTATTCATTTAATAGTTCTCCCGATGTTGACGAACCTTTGGCCATTACCGTTAAACGTGTCGAGAATGGCGAAATTTCGAGATACCTCCATCAT
Organism: Pedobacter endophyticus; assembly: GCF_015679185.1. Lineage (NCBI taxonomy): Bacteria > Pseudomonadati > Bacteroidota > Sphingobacteriia > Sphingobacteriales > Sphingobacteriaceae > Pedobacter > Pedobacter endophyticus. Next base: position 2,383,268 of record NZ_CP064939.1, on the reverse strand, counting down.
AAAACTGCGGTTAACGATATTCTTTATGCGCAAGAACCGCAAGGTTTGTTTAGTTACCTTCCGGATCAAAACTTAAAAAAAGATCTTTTCCTTTTTGCCGCCGGGGTGGGTATCACGCCCTTATTCTCTATCTTAAAAACGGCTTTGGTTCGCGAGCAAAATTCGTTGGTTACATTGGTGTACAGTAACCGATCGAAAGACGATGCATTATTTTACGATGAACTGCTCCAATGGCAAAGCAACTATCCCGAGCGCTTAAAAATCATCTGGATCTTTAGCAACAGCAAAAACCTGATGACGGCCCGGTTAAATAAATTTTATATCGAGAAATTAATCAAAGCACATTTAACTTTCGAAAAAGAAAACGCCATGTTTTATACCTGCGGTCCGATTATTTACATGGATTTATGCAGGATTACCTTATTAGGGATGGGTTTCGATCTTCAGCAAATAAAGCGGGAAACCTTTGTTTTGCCCGAGGATGAGGTTGATGAGGACGACAGTTCGGAAAAGCTTGTTGATAAAAACACCTATTCAGTGGTTTTAAATTTTAAGGGTGAAATTTACAACCTCGACATTCCCTGGCCAAAGCGGATTTTAGATGTAGCGCTCGAGCATAAAATTAAACTTCCTTACAGTTGTCGCGGAGGCGTGTGCAGCACCTGTACCGCTACTTGCACAAAGGGTGGCGTGCGCATGGATTACAACGAAGTACTTACAGATGATGAAATTGAAAGGGGCAGGGTTTTGGTTTGCACTGGCCACCCAACGGAAAATGGTACAACGATTGTGTGGTAAATAAATTACAGAATCTTATCTAATCATAATGGAATCGGCATTTTGCGATTTCAATCTCACCTTCCGCGTATCTGTAAATTAAACGGTGTTCCTCATCAATTCTTCTTGACCAAAAACCAGAATACTTATGCTTCAAGGGCTCTGGCTTTCCAATTCCCTCAAAAGGGTTTCTGGAAATGTCCTTTAATAGATCGTTAACTCTTTTAAGTTTCTTTTTGTCTGTTTTTTGCCAATACAAATAATCCTCCCAAGATTCATCTACGAAAGTATATTTCATACTATTCTTCAATTAAATCCTTGGCATAGCTTTCCTTCTTTTTCAACTTGGCAATTGCAGTATCCAATCTGCTTTCGTTTTTTCTTGACGACAATTCGTGATTGGTAGCCATTAATGAATTGTACTCTTCCAGCGACATCACTACGATTCCAGATTCTTTCCCTCGGTTAACAATTAACGTATCAAAATTTTTTGCTACCCGGTCTAAATAAGATTTGATATCTTTTCTAAAGTCAGAAACACTTGTAATCATCATAACTTTGTATTTTATTTTGTACAAAAATACGTACAAAATATGTGTTCTGCAAATTATCCAATTCGAAGGTTTTAGTAGCCTCCCTGTTTCCCCTTTGTGTTTCCTTCTTTATTGATATCTAATCTATAGATCGGAAATAATTTTGCTTATTTTTTTAAATAATCTACACGGTCTTTTTTATAATCATAATCAGCAGGAATTTTTACTCCCGAAGTAAGACTTTTTACGAAAGGCGAGATTTCTAATTCATTTTTAGATTTATCAGATGTTAACGAATTAAGATAATTCTCAATCAATCTTGATAAGCTTAATTTCTTTTCAGACGCATATAACTTAGCCTTTTCAATAACTTCTTGATTAAGCTTTAATGTGAGTTTAGTATCCATGGTTAAAATTTAGGTGCAATAGATTAAATTTACGACGTATTACCCTGTTTATTATTTAATCTAGCTCAGGCAGCGTAAATTTTAAGTGCTTCGTTAAAATTCAGCTGCGTTTATTAAGCTGCGAAGTTTGGCTACATCAGTACATTTTTTGAGCCTTTCTGTATGCAAAACACTTATCACCAACTACCCAGCTGTCGGCATTTTTGCTAAATCGATGTACATCAGGTTCCAGGTGTGCCCGTCAAGGTCTTCAAGCGTTCGTTGTTGCATAAAGCCGTAATCGCTTTTTTCGCTCGATTCCGTGCCGCCCGCCTCCAGTCCCTTCGTCATCAGGTCGTTCATTTCTTCGATGCTTTCAACAGTTAACGAAAAATATCCTGCCATTGTTGAGCTTGTGTCCGCAATAGGTTTGGTTGCAAAGTTCGCGAATTTATCCAGCTGCATAATCATCAACGAAATATGTTCACTCCACAGCAAACGCGTTGTGCTTTCGTCGGCATATTGAGGCTCAAATCCTATTGCCTTATAAAACGCTACAGATTTTTGAAGGTCTTTTACGGGCAGGTTGATTATTATTTGTTTCATTATTTTAATCATTTCATTAAAGAAGTTGTGTCAACTGCCGGACGACTCCCAAATTGACTAAATATACTAAAAATTAACAAGCCGGTGCATAGCAAGTAGAGTAATTGCTAATTATAAAAACCATCATCCGTTAACCAACGTTTATGTGCTATGATGAAAACTTTTGTTTTGCTTTCCATTTTATTATTGAGTTTTCAGTCATACGCTCAGGATTCGCTCAAGATCAAAAGAGAATATGCCAATAAGCAATATGTCAATTTGTATAAGGAAAACGCCGATTTTGCCTACACCTCGCCATTTGGAGAACTTGGTGCGCCATCAAAATATGTTATAAACGGCCGATTGACCACAACTTACATGCTTTTGGGAAGCTATAAATCTCCCGTGGCCCTCGCAATAATCCCCGATTTTACCGTTCGTGTGCGGAACGAGTTTTCGGCAGGTGTTCGAACGCCAAGCTATCGATTAGGTGGGGTGTTATATGTGAGGCTAAATGTTACCCCCGAAAATTATAAATATGCAGAATTGGCCTTTACCCATCATTCCAACGGGCAAGATCAAAATGCAATTAATGCAGACGGAACGGTTAATACGATTAACGGGAATTTCAATGCCAATTCGTTAACCGCTTCTTATCGCTTTGGCAATTTAACACCAATCGGTGCCAATGAAAGTTATTATTCCCTTAATCATCGTGTTGGTTTACAATGGTATAAATTTTTCAAGTATGAACCCGCATTAGATTTAGGCTTTGGTTTTACACGTGTACTTTATAATTTCTCCTGGCGCAAATACGATCAGATAGAAAAAAGATACCAAAACAGCATGAAAGTTAAAACCGAAAAAGAAACCTGGCGTTTAAATACAGCAGTTTCATATGCAGTGAATAAAATTGCGACAAAGAATTTGGCGAACCTGCCAAAACGATTAAATGCCGAGGTTAATTTTAATTACAGCTTTCCATTTATGAATAATGTGTTCCTGATGGCTGCGGTTGGTTATTATGGCGAAGACGATTACAACATCTATTTTCAAGATCATTATGGCTATTTGCGGTTTGGTTTATCATCAGGTTTCCTTAGAAACAAAAGTCGACATTATGACAATTAATCCTTAATACAGATTGCCTTAGGCTTTCTTTTTGATAAAATTTTTAGCATTTTTGCAGATTGAAATTTTGCCTTTTTTGAGGCTGAGTTTCGCCCAACTTTTCAACAATATATGAGCAATAAATCTATCGATCTCGGCGAGCAAAAAGATGTAGAGGTATATGGTGCGAGAGTACATAATTTAAAAAATATCGATGTCAGTTTTCCACGCAACCAGCTGGTGGTTATTACCGGTTTAAGTGGAAGCGGAAAGTCATCGCTTGCGTTCGATACCATTTACGCCGAAGGCCAGCGTCGCTACATGGAAACTTTTAGTGCATATAGCCGCCAGTTTATGGGCGGTATGGAGCGCCCCGATGTAGATAAGGTATCGGGCTTGAGCCCGGTAATTGCCATTGAGCAGAAAACAACCAGCAAAAATCCACGCTCTACAGTTGGCACCATTACCGAGATTTACGATTTCATGCGTTTGCTTTATGCCCGCGTGGCCGATGCCTACTCGTACAACACCGGCGAGAAAATGGAACGCATGAGCGAAGATCAAATTCTCCAAAACATCTTTAACAAGTTTGACGGCTTGGCCGTAAACATTCTTGCGCCTGTTGTTAAAGGGAGAAAAGGTCATTACCGCGAGCTTTTTGAGCAAATTCGCAAACAAGGTTATGTTAAAGTTCGCGTGGATGGTGAAATAAAAGACATCGCCGCAAAAATGCAGGTCGACCGCTACAAAATTCACGATATTGAAGTTGTAATCGATAGGTTGATTGTTGATGCAAAAGATAAAAAACGCCTGTTAGATTCCGTACAAACCGCAATGAAAATGGGTAAAGGCGTAATTAAAATAAGTGATAAGGACAACAATGTTGCCCATTTCAGTAAGTTTTTAATGTGCCCCACAACCGGTATTTCCTACGATGAACCACAGCCAAACAGCTTTTCGTTCAATTCTCCTTACGGTGCTTGCGAACGCTGCGATGGCTTAGGCTACATTTTCGTGGTTGATAAAGAATCCGTTATTCCGAACCCCAAATTGAGCATCCTGAACGGTGGCTTGGCACCGCTGGGCGAATACCGCGATACTTGGATGTTTCAGGTGTTAAAGGCGCTTGCAAAAAAATACACTTTCTCACTTTCTACACCCATCGAAAAATTAAGCGACGAGGTAATCGGTATCATTTTAAACGGTTCGAACGATCTAATTAAGGTAGAAGTAGAATACAATAAATGGAACGTTCAGAATTATAATATCACGTTCGACGGCATTATCAAGATGCTGGAAGAGCAGAACGAAAAGCGAAGCGAATCTGCATCGGATGACATGGATGCTTTCCGCAAGCTGAAAACCTGTCCCGAATGTAACGGAGCCCGCTTGAAAAAGGAAAGCCTGCACTTTAAGGTCGATGGGATGAACATTTTCGATCTCGCATCGATGGATATCAGCAACCTGTACAAATGGTTCGAAAAGGTTGACGAACGGCTTTCGGAACGTCAGAATATCATCGCAAAGGAAATACTCAAAGAAATTAAAGCGAGAATTGGCTTTTTAACCGATGTAGGTTTAACCTACTTAACGCTCGACAGAACGGCCCGTACGCTTTCAGGAGGTGAGGCACAGCGTATTCGCTTAGCCACTCAAATTGGTTCGCAGTTGATGAACGTGATGTACATTTTGGATGAGCCCAGTATCGGTTTGCACCAACGCGATAACGAACGCTTAATTAATGCCCTTAAAAACCTCCGCGATTTGGGAAACACTGTTCTTGTAGTTGAACATGATAAGGATATGATTATGGAGGCCGATTGGGTTATTGATGTTGGTCCCGGCGCAGGTATTCACGGTGGCACCGTGGTTGCCGAAGGAACCGCAAAAGATATTTTAAAATCAAAAACATTAACCGCTGCCTATTTAAACGGAGATAAAGAGATTGAGACGCCAAGGGTGCGCAGAAAGGGCAATGGGCATAAACTGTCGATTATTAAAGCTACCGGGCACAACCTTAAAGAAGTGTCTGTCGATTTTCCCCTAGGTAAATTTATTGCCGTAACGGGCGTTTCAGGTTCCGGCAAATCCAGTTTAATTACCGAAACGCTTTACCCCATATTGAATCACCATTTCTTCCGGGCAAAGAAAACGCCGCTTCCATACGAGAAAATAAGTGGGTTAAAGGAAATAGATAAAGTGATTGAGATTGATCAGGCACCAATTGGAAGAACGCCACGCTCCAATCCATCAACCTATACCGGGGTTTTTTCCGATATCAGGAACCTTTTTGTACAACTTCCCGAGGCCAAAATTCGTGGTTACAAGCCAGGGCGCTTCTCTTTCAACGTAAAGGGTGGAAGATGCGAAACCTGCCAGGGTGCCGGATTAAAGGTAATCGAAATGAATTTCCTGCCCGATGTGCAGGTGCCCTGCGAAGAGTGCGGAGGAAGGCGATACAACCGGGAAACCCTCGAAGTTCGTTTCCGTGGAAAATCAATCAGCGATGTGCTCGATATGAGTATTGAGGATGCCTGCGATTTCTTCGAAAACATTCCAATTATCTACCGGAAAATTAAAACACTTAAAGATGTTGGTCTGGGTTATATCACTTTGGGCCAATCGTCAGTTACCTTATCAGGCGGCGAGGCACAACGCGTTAAATTAGCTACAGAGCTTTCTAAAAAAGATACCGGAAAAACATTTTATATACTCGATGAACCTACAACCGGGCTTCATTTTGAAGACATTAACGTGCTTTTGGGCGTATTGCAGGAGTTAGTTGATAAAGGCAATACCATTTTGGTAATAGAGCATAACCTCGATGTAGTTAAGGTAGCCGACTGGGTAATCGACCTGGGCGAAGAAGGCGGCGCAGGCGGCGGAAGGATTCTTTTTGAGGGAACCCCCGAAGGACTCATCCAAAACCCGATCAGTCTGACAGGAAAATTCTTGAAAAAGGAGATGGGAGTGAGTTTGGAGTCGGGAGTCCGAAGTCCAGAGTCTAAAGTTGAGAGTCTGAAACCAAAGGATAAAAAAGCAAAGAAAAAGTCGGAAGTTCAAAGTCCGGAGGCCGAAGTTAAAAAGCCAAAGAAAAAGAAATAGTTTATATTTAGTTTTGTCAGGCTGAGCGTAGTCGAAGTCCGTTTTGCTACAACCCTCGACTACGCTCAGGGTGACATTTAAGCTGAAAGCCGAAAGCATAAAGCTATATGCAAAATTTAGTTTTGTCAGGCTGAGCGTAGTCGAAGTCCGTTCTGCTACAACCCTCGACTACGCTTAGGGTGACATTTAAGCTGAAAGCCGAAAGCTTAAAGCTACATGCAAAATTTAGTTTTGTCAGGCTGAGCGTAGTCGAAGCCCGTTTTGCTACAACCTTTCGACTACGCTTAGGGTGACATTTAAACTGAAAGCCGAAAGACCAAAGCCTAAAGCTACATGCAAAATTTAGTTTTGTCAGGCTGAGCGTAGTCGAAGCCCGTTTTGCTACAACCCTCGCCTACGCTTAGGGTGGCATTTAAGCCGAAAGACCAAAGCATAAAGCGATATGCAAAATCTCGATACCAGATACTCATTACTTGATACTAAACAATGATTTTCACCGATACACATACCCACTTATATTACGAGCAAGATGCAGAAAAGCAAGCGCAACTCATGGAGCGTTGTTTCGAAAATGACGTAAATCGGCTGTTCTTGCCCAACGTTGACTTGGCTTCTATTGCCATGATTGATGATTTGGTGCGTAAATATCCAAACAACTGCTATGCAATGGCCGGTTTGCACCCATGCGATGTTAAAGAAGGTTATTTATCGGTTTTGGATGAGATTTACAGCAGCATTGCCGATAGAAAAATTCATGCAATTGGCGAAATCGGAATTGATCTGTATTGGGATAAAACCACTTTAGAGATTCAGCAAGATGCCTTTTGCAAGCAAATAGGCTGGGCAAAAGCGCTGGGCCTGCCGATTGTAATTCACTGCCGCGAGGCTTTTGATGAGGTTTTTGAAGTACTCGAAAGCGAAAGAAATGAAAAGTTACGTGGTATTTTTCATTGTTTTACCGGCAACGTAGCACAGGCTAAACAAGCCATCGATCTCAATTTTTACCTCGGCATTGGCGGTGTTGTCACTTATAAAAAGGCTGGCTTAGATACCGTTCTTAGCGAGGTTCCGATGCACAACCTTGTTCTTGAAACCGATTCGCCCTATCTGGCCCCCGTTCCTTTTCGCGGTAAGCCGAACGAAAGCAGTTACCTGGTGTACATCGCTCAAAAATTAGCCGATATTTATAGCGTTTCTATCGAGGAGATTGCCAATGTAACTACAGAAAATTCAAAGAAAGTATTTGGGGTTTAATGGTTTACCTTCCGCGTCATCCGATGGGTCGCGTTACGCGATAGCTGTCGGATTCGAAATTGGCCTTTTTCGGTTCAAAGAGAACTCCCGCCTGCGTCGGGCAGCAATGCTATTGATAAGCTGTCTAAGGCGCCAACTATGAACGGTCGTCATCCTCAGCTTGACTGGGGATCTTACTGCTAGCCTTTCAAACTTGCATTAATCCCGAAGTTTCGGGATCGCCTGCGCGGGAAAGACGGCAAGAATAAATCCGATAGCTACCAGATCTTGCAGTGATTAGCGCTAAGGATGACCATATTTTTTTGTTTCATCCTTAACCTAATAGCATTGCGCCCGGCAGGTGTTAGCTAATTATTGCTAGTTTTATGTTGCTGCTAATAAAAGTATTTTTCTTTTCGAAAAATTGTGAATGTGAAAATTGTCTGTCATCGTTTATAAATTTTTCCTTTCTTTGCGCTGAGCAACCTTAACCAAATGACCAAGATCCTGATAATTTATACCGGTGGCACCATCGGTATGGTGAACGACCCCAGTAATGGAATGTTAGTGCCCTTCAATTTCGAGCAAATAAAAGAAAACGTTCCCGAGTTAAGTCGCTTAGATTACCATTTAGATGTGCACTCTTTTAATCCGGTATTGGATTCTTCGAACATGGATCCCGAGATATGGAAAACAATCGCTGAATTAATATACAACCAATACGATAGTTACGATGGTTTTGTAATTCTTCACGGTTCAGATACCATGGCTTTTACAGCTTCGGCATTGAGTTTCATGCTCGAGAATTTGGATAAGGCTGTTGTATTAACCGGTTCCCAATTGCCGATTGGCGAGATCAGGACTGATGCAAAAGAAAACTTGATTACCGCACTGGAAATTGCCGCAACAAAAGAAAACGGAAAATCGCTTTTTCCCGAAGTTTGTATCTATTTCGATGCCCAGTTATTTAGGGGAAACCGCTCAATTAAATACAATAGCGAAAAATTTGAGGCTTTCCGCTCTCCAAACTATCCCGTTTTGGCCGAAGCTGGCGTGCACCTGAACTTTCATACCAATTATGTATTAAAAGCGCCGAAAGGCAAACTGGCATTACACACTAACTTTAATGCTAATATTGGCGTTTTAAAATTATATCCGGGCATTACGCCACAGGCCGTTTCGGCCATCACCGATTCAAAGGTAGATGCCATTATCCTCGAAACCTTTGGCTCGGGCAATACCACCACCGCTCAATGGTTTTTAGATAGTCTTCGTCAGGCAATTTTGAACGGTAAATTAATTATCGATATTTCGCAGTGCAAAAAAGGTTCGGTACAGTTGGGCCGTTACGAAACAAGCCGCGAACTGTTAAAAATGGGCGTTTTGAGCGGGTTCGACCTCACCTTTGAAGCTACGGTTACCAAGTTAATGTTTGTGATGGGATTAGGCGTACCCATAGAAGAAAGCCGAAGCTTAATGGAAGAATCGTTGCGAGGCGAGCTGACAAAAGACTAATTAAAAATCCTTTTCTTAATGATCTTATTGTATAGCGCCGTAATTGTAGTCGCAAGCTCGCATCGTTTTAAGTATTAGAATAATGCGTTTTTGAAGCGCAACGGCATCAGCCCCGATTAAAGTTGGTTCCCGTTCTTCGCCGTATCCTTCCGCTACGCTACAGGGATGCCGCTACGCCCGGGGCTAAAAATAACGTGTATCCACAGGATTTGATCTAACTTGAAGAACTGAGGATAATCGACTGAGTCTCCAGCTAAGCAAAACCACAGGAAAGTTGTTGACTTTTTAGATCATTTTGAGTAAAACTTCTGCAATTATGTTTTTCAGCTCACCGATTATTACGAATTAGCCCTATTTTTGCTACTATAGCACATCATGCTGAAGCTGTTCAGTATCTTTTAAAACAAGGACCGGAAATAACTCCGGGCGATGACCCAAGAAAACATGAAAGTAGAACAAATTTATACCGGTTGTTTGGCAGAGGCCGCCTATTATATCGAAAGCAACGGCGAGGCTGCCATTATTGATCCGCTTCGCGAGGTAGAAACCTATCTTAAAAAAGCTGAAAAGGCAGGGGCAACGATTAAGTATATCTTTGAAACGCACTTCCATGCCGATTTTGTTTCCGGTCATGTAGATTTGGCCGAGAAATCGGGGGCCGAGATCATTTATGGCCCAACGGCGAAAACTGAATTTAAGGCGCACATTGCTAAAGACGGGGAACAGTTTAAAATTGGCCATGTAACCGTAACCGCCTTGCACACACCTGGCCACACGCTCGAATCGACGACCTACTTGTTAACTGACGAAAATGGGAAAGATCACTGCATTTTTAGCGGCGACACCTTATTTATAGGCGACGTGGGCCGCCCAGATTTAGCGCAAAAGGGGAATTTAACAATGGAAGATCTGGCCGGGATGCTTTACGATTCTTTAAATGATAAAATAAAGCCTTTGGCTGATGACGTTATCGTTTATCCGGCTCACGGTGCGGGTTCGGCTTGCGGCAAGAGCATGAGTAAGGAAACGTTTGATACACTTGGGCATCAAAAACAGGTTAATTATGCCTTGAAAGCTCAAACCAAAACGCAGTTTATAAAAGAGGTTACCGATGGTATTTTACCGCCTCCGCAGTACTTCGCTAAAAATGCGGCAATAAACAAGGGAGCTGTGAAAAGCATCGACGGCGTGTACGAACAGGGTTTGAAAGCTTTAAGTCCGCAGGCTTTTGAAGATGCTGCAAACCAAACTGGTGCGGTGATGCTCGATACCCGCGATCCACAGATTTTTGCGAAAGGATTTATACCGAACGCAATTAACATCGGTTTAAATGGTCAGTTTGCACCCTGGGTTGGCGCTTTGATTACCGACCTTGAGCAACCGATTTTATTGATTACTGAGGTTGGCAAAGAGCAAGAAACAATAACGCGTTTAACACGGGTGGGCTATGATAATACGATTGGCTACTTAGATGGTGGTTTTGAGCGGTGGACGGACGCTGGCAAGGAAATAGATACTGTTGAAAGTGTTTCTGCGGAGGCATTTGAGCAGGCGGCCGCAGAAAATGAGGTTACTGCATTGGATGTTCGTAAACCGGGCGAGTACGAATCTGAACACCTGGAGCTTACCTTAAGCCGTCCGCTAGATTTTATTAACGAATGGATGGGTGAGATTGATCCTGCAAATACTTATTATATCCATTGTGCGGGCGGTTACCGATCGATGATTGCAGCTTCGATACTAAAATCTCGCGGCGTAGAAAATGTAATCGATATTGCCGGAGGTTATGCCGCAATTAAAAATACAGGGTTAAAAAGAACCGACTTTGCCTGCCCAAGTAAGGCGATGAAAGTTTAACGACAATTACACAATGAGCTTGTCGTAACCGTTCATAAACCCGTCATTTCAACGAGGAGCGAGGAGAAATCCCTAAGCTATAAAAAACAAGAAGAGCCTAAGCCACCGACGGGGGGCAGTTGTCAAACTTGTACTTTGTAGACAACAGATTTCTCTCCCGATAAAAAATCGGGATTCGAAATGGCGAAAATTGTGGTAAATGACAAATAAAAAGAATCTATTGGAAAATCAAAATCATTACGATATCCTTATTATTGGTGCTGGCCCAATAGGTATGGCTTGTGCTATTGAAGCCCAAAAGGCGGGTCTTAGTTACCTCATCATCGAAAAAGGGGCCCTGGTGAATAGCTTATTCAACTACCCTGTTTTCATGACTTTCTTTTCTACTTCGCAAAAGCTGGAGATCGGCGGTGTTCCATTTGTAACTATTAACCCGAAGCCAAATCGCAATGAGGCCGTTGAGTATTATCGCAGGGTAGCCGAAACATTCAATCTGAACATAAATCTGTTTGAAACAGTTAAGCAGGTAACCAAAAACGAGGATATTTTTGAACTGAGCACCTCAAAGGCCAGTTATACTTCAAATAACGTAATTGTGGCCACTGGATTTTACGATGTGCCGCTGTTGATGAACGTACCAGGTGAGGAGCTTCCGAAAGTGACACATTACTATAAAGACCCGCATTTGTACGCTTTTCAAAATGTTGTGGTTGTTGGCGCCAATAATTCGGGCGTCGATGCCGCTTTAGAAACCTACAGAAAAGGAGCAAATGTAACCATGGTTATCCGCAGTGGCGAGCTTGGCCCGAATGTGAAATATTGGGTGCGCCCCGACATCGAGAACAGAATAAAAGAGGGGTCGATAAGCGCTCATTTTAATTCGGAGTTGCTGGAAATAAGGGAAAATGAAGTGGATATCCGCACGCCCGATGGAATCAAGACCATTTCAAATGATTTTGTAATCGCCATGACCGGTTACCAACCCGATTTCGCCATGTTGCGCAAGTTTGGAATTGAACTCCCCGAGAGCCTGTGCCCGGCCTATAATGACGAAACCATGGAAACCAACGTAAAAGGATTGTATCTGGCTGGCGTCGTTTGTGGCGGACTTGACACGCATAAGTTGTTTATCGAAAACTCGAGGGTGCACGCGGAGATGATTGTAAAAAATATTTCGGGTTGATATAGGTCTTTACATGAACGGGCGCTTGGGATGACCGTTTTAATGCTGTCATCCTGAGTTTTAATTTACTGCGTAAAATCAATATGAGTGACGTCGTTTTTCAGAAGAATGCTTTAAGAAGGGTCGTCATTTCGAGCGCAGCCGAGAAATCTCTATCTAAGGTTCAAAGATTTCTCCACTTCGGTCGAAAGGACGATTTTTATGGTATTTACGAAATTACGTCAATGGTAGCATAGCGAAGGATCCGCAAGCGATGAAAAACAAAACACCAATAACGCACTGTCTAAATTAGTGGGCAATGACGGTAAGAAGTAGGTACAGATGCTTCGGCTCTTAGCATAACAAAACCCTTGCTGTCATCCTTCCCGAACTTCGGGAGAGATCTTAATGCTAACGCTTTTCCTTGTGCTTTAGGATTCCCGCCTACGCGGGAAAGACGACAACTAAACAAACGCAAGTTACATTGATCTTTTTTGAAAAATATCAAAACTCAGGACGACCAGCAAAGATTAGATTTTGTCGTTCAGCAATCCATCGGAGATAGCTGTTGACTTACTTTTTCCCCAATGATAGCACACCTTGCATAATGATAACACAATAACCGCCTGGATCAAAAGCAGAATGTATGTTGCTGCGTGCCAAAAATTGAATTCATTTTTATCTTTTACTGTTGCCAACTTTGGAGAAACATTCCAACCGTTACCCAAATTATTCCCACCTGAAAATTGGTTCATTGCCTCACTAAGACTGAAATAGGAGAGGACAGCTATCAACTGCGAGAAAAGGACTATTAAAAGGACGCCTAAAACGACGGTTATTAAATTTTGAGGTTTGAGAGTATATCTTTGTGTACTTGCTCTGATTAAATAAGTGATAAAACTGATTATAGCAGCTAAAGTAAATATTACCGGCGCCGACTGGGTTACGAAGTAAGTATCGTGTAAATTGATGTCTAACTTGTTTTTAAAAATCTCGTTTCCAAATAACAAGTAACATATTAGCGTGCTAACTGCAGTTATCGTCAACAGCCATAAAGTTTCAATTAAGAGCGGTTTTAATTTCATTGTTTTGGTTTAAAGGAACGCTCAACACATTCTCCACAAAGCTTGTAATGGCTGTTTGTACACTAGCCAGGTCTTTTGAGGCCAGATAAGAGCCAATTACATGATTCCCGGCATTTGGGATAGCTATTTTTCTTTTCAGGTGATCCGGTGTTCCAAGTTCATCGAACATTTTAAGCATCGCATTCACACGTACAACAGGGTCTTGTTCTAGTTCCGTTTTATAATAATAAAGCATTAAAACAGGCTGCTTCACCGCCTTAAATGTGCTTTTTATCATCGTGCTTTCTATAAATTCCTGCAGCTCTACCAAAGCTTCGATGCGGTAATTGGTGTACCAGTATTTCTTATGTTCTTCAGTTCTGCCATCCACTCTGCGCTCTGCGCTGCCTAAAACTCGGCGGGCAATCTGTAATCCCCACGGATCGTTAAGTAGCCACGCATTTTTATCGTTGATGGCTACATTCGGCGAAAGTAAAATCAAGCTGTGAACCTCGGGATAGATGGCTGCCAACTTCAATGCAACCGTTCCTCCCGTTGAGGTGCCGATCAATATTACTTTTTTGCCCAGTTTTTTGCCAATGGCATACGCTTGCTTGCTGGTTTCCCAAAGCCTATCGGCAGTGAAATTCCGCATCGGTGCAACCGTGTCCAGCCCATGATCAACCAATCGGGCAAGGTATAAATTTGCATTTAGTGCTTTGGCCAAATTGAGGTGCACGGGGTTGCCCTCCATTTTCGAAGCCGAAAAACCATGTAAATAAACCACCGCATATTCGGTTTGTTGGTGCAGCGGATCGGCCCAAACAATTTCGGCCTCATTACCGGGCTTTATCCGGTGCGTTGCTTCCGTATCCTGAACATATTGGTCCAGGCCGTCCAAATCCGGGAGGTGCGTAAATTTGATGCCGTAAAGCGGTTTCTTGGGTCGTGGCCCCAATAAGTACCCCATTACAAGCAGTGCAGAAAAACCCAGTAAAAGCTTGTAGCGCTTCTTCATAATTTAAAACAAGGTAGAAAAATGTAATCGTTTGGTAGAATAAAACGTGAATAAATTACGTTTCAATGGTTTTTTGAACCTGAACAGCGTACACGGCAGTGCGTAAAAAGCGTTGGGTTATTAGCCTGGGGCAATAAATCCATCGCACTGGCTAATTCAAATCGCCAGGTAGCCTCTCCAAATGCTGATTATACATTACCGTTTTATGGGAAATTAGCTTAAGTTTGCAATCAAAATTTTTCGACCTAATGCCAGGAATCGAACAGATAAAGAAACCCATAGCCGCCGATATTAAAGCGTTTGAAAAAACCTTTAAAGATTCTATGCATAGCGATGCGCCATTGCTCGACAGAATTACCCATTACATTGTAAAGCAGAAAGGCAAGCAAATGCGACCGATGTTCGTGTTCTTTGCAGCAAAATTATGCGGTGGCATTACCGAATCTACACATCGGGGTGCGGCGTTGGTAGAGCTTTTACATACGGCAACATTGGTACACGATGATGTGGTAGATAATGCTTACGAACGACGCGGATTTTTTTCTATTAACGCCCTATGGAAAAATAAGATAGCGGTTTTGGTTGGCGATTATTTATTGGCAAAGGGTTTGCTGCTATCGGTAAACAATAACGAACACAGATTGTTACAGATAGTATCGGAAGCTGTGAAGCAGATGAGCGAGGGCGAGCTTTTGCAGGTTGAAAAGGTGAGGAGGATGGATATTTCGGAAGAACTTTATTTTGAGGTAATCCGACAAAAAACCGCTTCCCTTATCGCTTCGTGCTGTGCTGCGGGCGCTGCCTCGGCGGGTGCAGATGATGAAACAATCGAAAAAATGCGCTTGTTTGGCGAAAAGGTGGGTATTGCCTTCCAAATTAAGGACGATACTTTTGATTTTGGAACCGACGACGTAGGTAAACCGTTAGGCATCGATATTAAAGAAAAAAAGGTAACATTGCCTTTAATTTATGCGCTGAACAGAGCCGATAAGGCCGATCGGAAGAAAATGATCAACTTAGTGAAAAACCATCAAGACGATCCGGCCAAAATAAAACAGATTATAGACTTTGTTAATGCGCAACAAGGTGTTCACTATGCCAACGAAAAGATGGTAGAATATCAAAATCAAGCCTTCGCTATTTTACATCAATTTGAGGCCAGCGAAGCCAGAACAGGATTAGAACAACTTGTACTTTACACTACTGAACGTAAAAAATAATGGGTAACGAATTACTTTTTAGCTTAGGGTTTTTGCTTTTTATAACCCTTGTTTTGGCTTTAGACCTCGGCTTATTCAGTCGTAAGGAGCACATTGTGAGCTTAAAACAAGCTGCTGTAATGAGTTTCATTATGGTTGCGCTTGCCATTGGATTTTACTTTATCTTATTAACCGAAGGACATCAATTGCACGGCATTAAAGATTTTGCCCATTTGAAAGAGATTGTTGCTAAGCACCAGCACCACATATTACTCGATCCCAATAATTTTGATGCCAGCTTAGCGCTTTATAAACAAAACCTTGGACTGGAATTTTTAACGGGCTATGTAATTGAATATGCGCTTTCTGTTGACAATATTTTTGTAATCGTACTTATTTTCTCGGCCTTTGCCGTAGAAGAAAAATACTATCACCGGGTACTTTTCTGGGGTATTTTAGGCGCTATTATTATGCGCTTTGTCTTCATCTTTGTTGGCGCTGCGTTAATAGCCAAATTTGCCTGGATATTGTATGTGTTCGGTGTTTTCCTTGTAATAACGGGCATAAGAATGTTTTTCAGTAAGGAAGAAGATGACAAGATCGATCCCGAACACCACCCCGTAGTAAGGTGGGCATCGAAGGTTTTTGCAATTCACCCGAAATATGAGGGCAAAAACTTCTTCGTAAAAATCGATCATAAGCGATATGTAACCCCGCTTTTCATTGTGCTGCTGATTGTAGAATTTACCGATCTGCTTTTTGCTGTCGATTCCATTCCGGCAATTTTCGCCGTAACCAAAGATCCTTATATTGTATTCTTTTCGAACATTTTTGCCATCATGGGGTTACGATCGATGTTCTTTTTACTCGTAAATATTATCCATAAATTTCATTATCTCAAAACAGGATTGGCTGTTCTTTTGGCCTTTATCGGGGTCAAAATGTTAGGACATGTTTATTTAGAAGAATGGGGCTTTACCACCGAACATTCGCTGATTGTGATTTTGGCCATATTGGTTATTAGTATTGTGGCATCG
Organism: Pedobacter endophyticus; assembly: GCF_015679185.1. Lineage (NCBI taxonomy): Bacteria > Pseudomonadati > Bacteroidota > Sphingobacteriia > Sphingobacteriales > Sphingobacteriaceae > Pedobacter > Pedobacter endophyticus. The sequence continues at coordinate 2,366,687 of NZ_CP064939.1, read as the reverse complement.
CTGGTATTTCCGAAAAAGGCGTTGAAAAAATAGTGCTTTATTGTTTTTTAACCACTTTGATACCTAAAAAGCTGTCTAAATTTGATATAATTATTTCTAATAAGATATTTCTGTCACATTCAGTTTTAGTTTATTCATAAAATCAATAAATGACATAAAATACTTAGTGGTTATATTTTGTGTCATCCTGAAGGGTAATTTTTAACAAAAAATCAATATCAAGTGACGTTTTTAAGGTGGTCGTCATCCGATAGCTATCGGATCCCGCGCAGGCGGTCCCGAAGCTTCGGGTTTAAAGCCTTAGCATTAGGATCCCTCCTGAAGTTTCGGGAAGGATGACGAGCGTTCATTTATAGCCTTATAAAAGAGCGAAGTGCATAAAAACGCCAATGGTAGTTTAATTTGTTCTCATAAAAATCAATATGAATGATGCTCATTATTCTGCCGTCTTTCCCGCGCAGGCGGTCCCGTACGTACGGGATTAATGCTGAGCCAAGGCCTTTCTTTCTGCTTTAGGATTCCCAATTAAATTGGGAATGACGACCGTTCATACCTAGCGTTAACCATTTTGCTACTTAAAATTAGATTCCTGTCATTCAAATAGTTACAAAAACGTTAATGGTAGGTACGAATATCCCGAAGCGATGGAATGCCAATGCTAAGAAAACACTATCCAAAAAGGGGCGTTAGTTTGCTAAGGGCAGTGCCAAATAGGTAAGAGATGCTTCTCTTCTCAGCGTGACAATGACTTTATCTACAGCAAGTTGGAAAATAACGTTTGGAAGGGGAGTCGATAAAGTTGCTTTTAAATACCTCGAAAAACAGGTCTTCTTCTACGCTCAGACTGACATCCGATCAATTCTAATAATATTAGACAGCAAAAGCAAAATAACCGTTACAGCCCGGATGCTGAGTCTAAATTTTGTATTTTCATCGAATAAATTCAATCAACCGTTTCCTATGAAATACCTTTTCGCGCTTTCGCTTACTTTTTCCGTTCTACTTGCCAACGCCCAAAACAACTTTGACGATGTTTTCCAAAAGATCAATAACGAAGTACAACAAAATTCAAAAGCTTACCAAACACTCAAGTACGAAACAGAAACCATTGGCCATCGGTTAACTGGTTCTGCAAATGGCGCAAAAGCAGAACAATATGCTTACGATTTATTGAAGTCGTACGGTTGTGAGGTTAAATTTCAGCCTTTTGAGGTAGAAAGTTGGGCAAGAAAAACAATCAGCGTAGAAATTGGTGCTGATAAAAATAGTCTGGTTAAAATGAAGGCTGTCACCCTGGCTCACTCTCCGGTAAAGGCCGATGTTACGGGCGACATTGTTGATGCCGGCAATGGCTTGGAGGCAGATTATCAAGCAAATCGCGATAAATTTAAGGGCAAGGTGGCCTTAATCTATCTCGGCGTTTTGCCCGGTTCGCCCGTTGGTACCAAATCGCTTCACCGATCAGAGAAAACTGCAATTGCAACTAAGTATGGTGCTATTGGTGTCATTATTATCAATACCGTAAAAGATGGCGTGCTATTAACCGGAACAGCATCGGTAACAGGGAAGTTAATTTCGATCCCCGCGGTTTGCATTGGTTTGGAAGACGGAATGGCCTTGAAGGAAAAATTGAAATCTCAGCCACAGGTTGCGCACATCGCGATGACTAATTTCTCTGGTCTGATTAAAGCACGAAACGTAATTGCTACGTTTAAAGGTACAGAACTGCCGAAAGATAAGATCGTAGTTGGGGGACATTTAGATAGCTGGGACTTAGCTACCGGGGCCATCGATAATGGAATTGGCTCGTTCGCTATTATGGATATGGCTCGTACATTTGCCAGGCTGAACCTGAAAACGCAACGTACCGTTGAATTTGTATTGTTTATGGGCGAGGAGCAAGGTTTGTTAGGCTCCAAAGCATTCATCGATCAGGCAAAAAAAGACAAAACGTTAAGCCAGGTAAAGTTTATGCTCAATTATGATATGACCAACGATCCGAAGGGGTTTACCACTTCGCGTGCCGAAATGAAAGATTTATTTACCACATGGGGTGCCGACATCGTTAAGATAGATACCGGCTTTAAAAATCTGTTCAATGCCGGGGCTGGCCTGCATAGCGATCACCAACCTTTTATGCTCGAAGGCATCCCTACCGGCGGCGGTTTTGGCGGTAAATTACCAAATAATTCTGGCCCTTATTACCACTCAGATGGCGATTCGTTTAAACTGGTAGATGAACAGGAATTGAAAAATACGGTCCGCTTTAGTGCAATGCTGACTTACGCTTTGGCCAATACACCAAAAATTCCGGTTGAGGTACAAAGCGAACAAGCGCTAAAGGCTTTTCTGGAATCACAAAACTTAAAAGAACCTTTAACCATTGCCGGAGAGTGGCGGTGGAAAGAGTAAGCTGATTATGTTTTAGAGCGAAGTGCAGAGGTGAGACTAAAGCAGCCAATAATACATTCGATAGGCAAAATAGCTATGCTCTAGCGTGTTGTTCCGATAAATTGGGTCAATGTCGGCAAGCATCAGTTTCTTTTTGCTCTTTTCATTCAAATTTTGTTCAGTAAAGCCGTTGATTTGACTTTCGCCGATCTTACTGTATAGCGGATCTAAAATGAAACTCAGGCTATCGTTTTTTTTTATTCTAATTAATTCAAATCCCTTATTCAGTGGGCGTATTTCAACATTTTGATCTATCGCTTTTGGCTTGCCGTTTTTATAATAAATTCCGATCGTTTCATCGGTCAAATAATCAGCCTGATTGTATATTCTGATTACATAAGCGGTATCCGGAAGCTTACTTTTAAATTTTTTCTTCGCTGCTATTATTTTCTCTTGATTTTGGGGTATTCGTTCGAGAAAATAGTCGCCTAACTTGATTTCACTATAATGATTTGCAGTGTTAAGCATTCTTCCGATGATATTTAAGGGCATATTGCCCGCGTCTCCGATAAATAAAAAGTAACTGATGAGCACGGTTCCAGCGATTCCGGCAATTTGAAAATTCCTTATTCTCTTGTTTTTTCTAGATAGAAAGTAATGAATAACCGCAAGGATCACGGCGAAAACGCCTATAATGGGAATAGTTAACAGTACGCCCAGGCTGGCCCCACCGCCTGCCATCGGAAAACTCTGCAATAAAACAAAATTTATTGCAATTGCTACCGCAGGGTAAACTAAGCATTTCATCAGCGGTTGCTAACCGCTGATGTAGCTTTCTAGTTGGGAAATGGTTTGCTTTTGGTCGGCTATAATAAACTTTACCACATCGCCAATAGAAACCATTCCCCTTACCTCTCGTTCTTCAACAATTGGGAGGTGGCGAATGTGTTTTTCGGTCATGAGCTCCATGCAATGATCGATGGAGTCGCTTAGCGTAACAGAAATGGGATTGGGCGTCATGGCTTCACGTATCAACGTATCTTTCGATGACTTGCCCTGTAGGATGATTTTCCTCGCATAGTCGCGTTCAGTAAAAATGCCTAGCAGCTTTTCGTTTTCCATTACCAGCACAGCACTGATGTTTTTTTCAGTCATTACCTTTAAGGCGTCTAAAACTGAAATGCTTTCGGCTACGGAAACTATTCTGGCCTCTTTGGTATCAAGAAGCTGTTTTACTGATTTCATAACAATTCGTTTTGGTCAAAACAATTTAAGCAATAAATAATTGGAAACCAAGTCGTTTTGAATAAAAACTAAAAAAAACATGAAAGATGCCGAATAAAATCGAGGCCGAAAATGGTACCAGAGAAGTGTTTACAGCATGAAGACGTCTCAAAAGGAAAGCAAAACTCTAAGCGCAGATCCGATAGCTATCGGATTTTGTTTAGCACCTTAAACCTCTCCCTTTTAATGGCGGTGGTTTCTGTTCTGTCTGTACACCCCTCCCGAAAAGTCCTTTAGTGTGGGACACATCTTTGAAACATCATCTTACGAGTCCGAATAACGAAATTGACAACATGTTTTATGGCGTTTTACAAGAACGGTCGTCATCCTCAGAGGTCAGTTTTTGAAAAACATAAGGAGTTGGAATGAAAGTTCTTTCCATCAATCGTCATTGCGAGGCCGGGTCTGTGCGAGCTGAAGCAATCTAATTCACGAAATGAGATTGCTTCGTGCCTCGCTACAAAGTAGCCCCTTTGGGGCAATGACGATCTTTCTTATTTCTGTTAGTGGTAGCTCGACCGGGGATCCTAATGCATAAAAAATCGGTGCCTTGCATTACGATTCCCACCTGCTTGGAAATGACGAATGGGCGAAAGCAGATCTATCTACACAATAGGAAAAGTCGGGACAGATCCTCCTCGAGGAGACGGAAAGCAAAGGCATTGCTTTTAACCCAAACGTTGATAGAGAGAGGTTATAAAAAGCAATGCGAATCCAGTAGCTATAGGATTTAACTCGGCCGAAAATTTATGCCAAAGGCATCCCTTTGGGGAGGAAAATTTAACTTTTGAGACAGCCCCATTTTCCATTAAAATAGCAGTAATTTATGATGAAATTCTAAGGCCCTAAACGGTTGATTGGTGATATGCGTGTGTCTTACAGTGTGTTAAGCAGCAATCACTTCCGCAACTTCTTCAGCCGAAATATCGCTGTGCGACGCTTCCAAAACACAGTCGCCATCTTTAATCAGCAATATTTGTGGCGATTGGTGCGTAACCTGAAATAAATGCGAAACTTCGTTCGAGATCTCCCGGTAAGCAATTAAGTCTAAAAAGTAAAGCTTAGTATCTTCGGGGATCACATCCCAGCTAAATTCGAAGTTTCTTTTAGCCATTGCGCTGATAGAACACCGGGTACTATGTTTAAAAATAAGACTATAGCCATTTGCAGCTTTTATCTCATTAAGTTGATCCAAAGAAGTTAAATTAACCCAAGTCATGATATGATATTATTTCACAGATAACAACTGCAGGCTGATAAAGTTCTGCAAATGATCCAAAAATTAGGAATGGTAGTTTGAGCGCTTAGTTTCTTCTGCGTTTGCCTTCGGGGTACGAGCCATAAGCAGGGCAGAGCTTGCTTGAGCAAGATTCTAAAATGGTAATGGTGCAAAACACCGCCAATAACAGGATGGCTACTTTTTTCATCTGATGAAATATTTTAAACCGCTAAGATACAAATAGTTTGTTAAAACACAAGGTTAAATGTTGGCAGAAAAGTCGGCCATTTTAATCGCCGTAATGGCCGCTTCGTCGCCTTTATTGCCATGTTTACCACCCGCTCTATCCTGTGCCTGCGCTAAATTATTGGTGGTTAAAACGCCAAAAATTACAGGTTTGCTATATTTAATGCCTACGTTGGTAATGCCTTGCGCAACGGCATCGCAAATAAAATCAAAATGTTTGGTATCGCCTTGAATAACGCAACCCAAACAAATCACTGCATCAATATCGTTTCTCTTGCTCAGCAAAATTTCGGCACCACCTGTTAATTCGAAGCTACCGGGAACGGGAAGCGAGATAATATTTTCGTCTTTTACGCCATTATCGAGCAAAGTTTTTAACGCACCATGATACAGCGCACCGGTAATTTCAGCATTCCACTCGGCCACAATAATCCCGAACTTGTAGTTTGCGCCACTTGGAACGGTAGTGTGCGAGAAATCTGATAGATTTTTTAATTGACTTGACATGGCGCAAAGATAAGCTTATGCCCCGAATGTTAAAAACCGAAATGTATGAGGCTTGTAACAATTCATCTGGAAATAACTAGATTCGTAATCATCAGATAAAAACTTTAATCCGCTTATGGAATTTCAGTGCCCCTTCCATCCTTATTAAAAACCTGTATATGAGCTCATCTTTACGCTTCTTCGCTACCCTTTTCTTTGCGCTTCTGTTTTCGTTACCTGTTTTTGCTCAACGCAAATATTCGCTCAACGATTTTTACCGGGTCGATTCTATCGCAGTTCTTGCAAAACCAAAAGAAGCCCTGGCCCTGATAGAAAAAATAAACGCTCAGGCGCAAAAAGAACACGATTCACCTTTGCTGATTAAGTCGACCATTTACCGGATGATGTTTCAAAGCAACCTGGAAGAAGACGCTTTCGATGCCATTTTGCAAAATTTACGCGAGAGCATTAAACGAGCAGAGCAACCCGAAAAGAGCATTCTGCAATCGCTTTTAGCCGAAACCTATTTTAACTATTTGCAGCAAAACCGTTGGCAGATGAGCAAACGCACCAAGGTGCAGGGCGACATAGGCGATGACATAAAGGTTTGGGATATCAACAAACTGAACGATGAAATTATTAAATATTACTTGCTATCAGTAAAAGAAACCGAACAGTTGCAACGCACCAAGCTTGATGTTTATGAGAGCGTTTTAACGGGCGATAAAAGCAACCGCAGCTTTCGCCCTACGCTCTATGATTTGTTGGCACACCGGGCGATCAACGTTCTTACCATTTCACAAATCGGGCTCACCCAGAACGATGATGAACTGATTGATATGGGTAGCCCCGGCTGGTTTGGAAACAGACAAACGTTTTTAGCAATGCCGTTAGGTAACGACAGCACATCGTATAAAACGCAGACATTGCTCTTGTTTAAGAAACTGATTACCTTTCATCAACGCAACAACAATTTGACTGCCCTGTCCGATGTTGATTTGCAACGCCTAAAATTTGTACATAGCAATTACGTGGGCGATAATGGGGAACTTTATTATGCGGCGCTAACTAATTTGGCTGAGCAAAGTGCCGGAACTGAGGTTTATGCCGATATTCTGTTCGAACAGGCCACTATGCACAAAAATGAGCGGGTAGCAATCGACAGCAATAAACAAAATCTGGTAACTGCCGTGGCGCTGGCCGAAAAGGCCATTAGTGCCTACCCGAAAAGTATGGGTGCAGAAAACGCCCAAAGTTTAATTAGCCAGATAAGGCGGAGCGAACTTTCCATTAAAATAAAGGAGTTTATTCAGCCAGGCAAACCTGCCCAGCTGCTTTTTACGCATAAAAATGTAGATACCATTGAACTTAAACTGTTTAAAGAAACGGAGGCTAAAAGTGAGTATGACGAGTTCAAGGGCAAGGCAGAATTTTTAAATTATCTCAAAAAAAAGAAAGTTTTTAGGAGCTGGATTTCTGTTGTGCCCAAAACAAACGATTACCAAAAGCATACATTAATTGACAAAGTTGACGGGCTGCCTTTTGGAAACTATAAATTAATTGCGCAAACCATTAACCGTGCGCAGCAAGATACCGTATACAGCACCATTAATTTTACGGTTACTGCAATGGCGGCTAATTACAGGCGCAATATGGATAAGCTCGAATATTTTGTCACGCGATTAAGCGATGGCGCTCCGCTGAAAGATGTAAAAATCCAGCAGCGCCGGTTCGATTATAATACGAGGAAATATGTTGCGGGTGCTTTAATGGTTACCGACGAAAAGGGTTATGCCAGTACGGTTGAAAGCAATAGAAATATGAACTCCGCCGCGATAGTAAATGGAAACGACGAGCTAAACGTCAACATTAACAGCTATTATGGTTATCGCGGAGACGATGATGAAGAACGCGTGATTCTTTTTACCGATCGCCCAATTTATCGACCGGGGCAAACAATCTATTATAAAGGATTATGTTTAGCTACCGGCAATGGTACAACTAAAATTGCGGTAGGCAAACTGGTTGATGTGGATTTTAACGATGCAAACGGGAAGAAAATAGCAACCAAAGAAGTAATCAGCAACGAGTTTGGCACTTTTAAGGGCGATTTTACTATTCCGATGGGCAAACTAAATGGCCAAATGCAAATTGATACCGATTATGGAAGTATTTATGTGCAGGTTGAAGAATACAAGCGACCTACTTTTGAGGTTGTTTTTAACAAACCCGATCAAAAATATAAGCTAAACGATAGTATAAAGGTGGAGGGAAAGGCCAATGCATTTTCGGGCTACGCCGTAAACGAGGCAAAGGTAACCTACAAAATTTTCCGGAGGGCGGCTTACGATTATAGGTTAGATTATGCAAAGCAGCTCGCTATTTACGGTTCGAAAGCTTTCGATCGGGTACAAATTGCTATTGGTAAAACCAGCACCCAAAAAGGGGGCAGGTTCGATATTACTTTTTTTGCATCAGCCACTAACGTCAGACAAAATTACAGCTATGACATTGAGGTTGAAGTAACAGATTTAAATGGCGAAACACGGGCTACAACCACAACGATAAATGCAGGGCAGAAAGATATTAACGTTAGTGTTAGCGCAGAGCAGGTGCTTTTCTTGAGCAAAAATGTAGATAGCATTCCATTTTCGGTAACCAACCTTAATAACGCGTTAATAAAAGCCGATGTTAAGGCCGAATGGGTTTTGCTACAAGCACCATCGAGGCTGACGAACAAAAGTCCTTTTTATGCCGAAAAATACGCCATGAGCCGCGAAGCTTTTATGGCTGATTTCCCTAACGAGGATTACAACAATGAGCTCGAAGTGAGCAAGTGGCCCGCCAAATCGGTAGCGTTACAACAAAATCTTGAAGTTAAGAATGGGAAGGGATACCTTACCTTTAGTAAGAAAATCCTTCGGCCGGGCTATTATAACATCAAGCTGTTGGCTATAAACAAAGCGAACGATACTGTTAAGGTAGATAAGTATGTGGTGGTTTATAATGATCAGCCGGCGGTAATACAATCGAATATCGAGTGGATTGCTCCCGAAAAAATCACCATTCAACCCACCGAAAGCGCAGATTTTCGTTTGGCGGGCCTGGCAAACAACTGCAAAGCCTATTACGAGGTTTATTACAGAGACAGTATTGCCGAAAAGGTTTGGGTAGACGTATCGCCAAAGCAAAGCATAATTAAGATAACGCCAAAGGCTTATTTTAGCGAGGGTTTTGCTGTGCAGTTTACAATGGTTTACCAAGGTACCACTTACAGTTCGCTGCAACGCGTTTCCATTATCGATTCGGCCAGGCAGCTTGATGTAAAGTTTCTCAGCTTTAGAGATAAGCTTCAACCGGGCGAAAAAGAAACGTGGAAACTACAAATCAGTAATAAGAACGGCGAAAAGCAAATGGCCGAAATGGTGGCTTCGCTTTACGATGCGAGTTTAGACGATTTGAAACAGATGGCATGGAACACCAATCTGCAAACCAGCTTTAATTATATGTACTATAGCTGGAATTTCAACGCTAATAATATTGCCAACGAGCGTTATTTGTGGTTTTTAAACGTTGGAGGTTACACTTCATTTCTGACCCGCGATTACGAAGGTCTTAATTTATTTGGCTATAACTATTTCGGTGGTTATAATACTGGTTACCGCAATTACATGAGCAACTTACAGCGCCCAAAAAAGGGGCTGGTGCCCGAGGCCGAACAGAAACTGAAAGAGCTGGAAAAGGGAAGTGCTGTTTACGGGGTGGTGTTTGATGAGAAAGGCTATGTATTACCCGGCGTATCGGTTAGATCAGACAAATCGGTTACAACCACCAATGTTTTCGGCATTTTTAGCCTCGACGCCAAACCTAACGAAACGCTGACATGCTCCTATATCGGTTATAAAACATCAAAAATTCAGGTTCGCAATAAAAAGCGCATCGATATTGTTTTAAAGGAAGACGACAGTGCTTTAAATGAAGTGGTTGTTGTAGGATATGCTGCAGAGAAAAAAAAGGAGACAACCGCCAGCATTCAAATTAGAGGTTCATCTACATTGCAGGGGAAAGTAGCCGGGGTGCAAATCAGCGCTGATGAACGCAAAGACCCAAGCTTGCGCCAGGAGGTTGAGTCGCTGCGCAGAAAAACTCCCGAAATAGTTACCCGTACAAACTTCAACGAACTTGCATTTTTCTATCCTCAGTTGCTAACTGACGAAAATGGCGAGATAAAAATTGAATTTACCATACCACAAAGCTTAACACGGTACAAACTGATGGGTTTTGTGCATACCAAAGATTTGAGAACGGCCTATGTTACCAAAGAATTGATCACCCAGAAGCAACTGGCCATAGCCATTAACGCACCGCGTTTTTTTCGCGAGGGCGACACCATTTCGTTAAGTGCCAAGCTAAACAACCTTTCGGGAAAAAAGCTGATGGGCAACGCAAGCCTGACACTAACCGATGCCCTGACTGCAAAACCGCTGGAAATTTTTGCAGCGAATAACCGGGCCGATAGGACTTTCGAAGTTGATGATGAAGGCAATACTGCTCTAAAATGGACAGTAATTATCCCATCGGGCGTAAGCGCCATTAATTACAAAGTTACGGCGCAAAGTGGCAAATTTACCGATGGCGAGGAAAACACAATTCCCGTTTTGCCCAATGCAATGTTGGTGACTGAAAGCATGCCGATAAGTGTTCGTGCCAATACAACAAAGCTTTTTAACTTCGAAAGACTGGCGAAATCTGCAGGATCGAACACGCTTCGCAACCACAGTTTAACATTCGAGTTTACCTCAAACCCGGTTTGGTATGCTGTACAAGCGCTCCCTTACTTAATGGAATATCCGTACGAATGTGCGGAACAGACTTTTAGCAGGTTTTACGCTAACAGTTTTGCCACCGGAATTATCAATTCGTCGCCAAAAATTAAAACTGTTTTTACCCAATGGCAAAATACCAATAACGGGCAATCGCTTTTGTCGAATTTAGAGAAGAACCCGGAATTGAAAGCAATTTTGTTGGAAGAAACACCCTGGGTACGCAATGCCGATAACGAAACCGAGCGTAAAAAGCGTTTGGCGGCTTTATTTGATTTAAACCGCATGACTTACGAGTGGAAGGATAATTTCGAACAATTGGAGAAAATGCAGTTTAACAATGGTGCATTTCCGTGGTTTGCCGGCATGCGTGAAGACAGATACATTACGCAGCACATCGTGTTGGGCATGGGCCAGTTAAAAAAGCTTAAACTGGTTGACCTAGCAGCATATCTAAATTTCAACACGATGCTTAACAAAGCCATTACCTATTTAGATGCAAAGCTGGTAAGCGATTATAAGCAAGAAATAGCAGGCAAGCATTTCGGTTATTTACCCTTGCATTACCTGTATGCCAGAAGTTACACCGATACAAAAAATGCAAATGCAGATTTTACAAAGGCCAAAAATTTTTATGTGAAGAAACTTACCGCAAACTGGAAAACCTTTGGTACTTACCAGTTGGCACAAACAGCCCTCGTTTTGAGCAGGAACGGAAATAATGCCGAAGCACGAAAAATTATTGCGTTGCTTGCTCAAACTGCCCAACAAAGTGATGAAATGGGCATGTACTGGGCCATAAACAAAGTTGGCTGGTGGTGGTACCAAAGCCCAATAGAAACGCAGGCTCTATTAATTGAAGCCTTTGATGAGGTGGCGGGTGATGCAAAGGCCGTAGAAGAAATGAAGATTTGGTTGATTAAAAACAAACAAACCAACGATTGGCAAACCACCAAGGCAACGGCCGCCGCCTGTTATGCCCTGTTAATGAAGGGAACCGCAATTTTAAGCGAAAACAATGAACCTGAAATAACCATTGGCAACCAAACCCTTGCGCAGCTTTTACCGCCAAACGCCACCCAAGAAGCGGGTACAGGCTACCAGAAACTAACTATTGCCGGGGCAAACGTTAAGCCTGATATGGCAAACGTAACGGTTAAGAACAACAATAAAACCATTGCCTGGGGCGCTATGTACTGGCAGTATTTTGAACGTATGGATAAAATAACCCCTGCCAACACAGGCGTGAAGATTAAAAAGCAACTGTTTTTACAAAAATCTACTGCAATGGGCGATGTTTTAACGCCATTAACCGCCAGCAATACCTTAGCACCCGGCGACTTGTTGAAAGTACGTATAGAAATTTATTGCGATCGAAATATGGAATACATCCATTTAAAAGACATGCGCTCGTCGGGTTTTGAACCTGTAAACGTAATCTCGCGGTTTAAATATCAGGATGGACTCGGCTATTACGAAAGCACCAAAGATGCGGCCACCAATTTCTTTATCAATTATTTACCCAAAGGCACCTATGTTTTCGAATATCCGCTGCGGGTAACCCATTCGGGTAATTTCTCTAATGGCATTACCACTTTGCAAAGCATGTATGCGCCTGAGTTTACCACACATTCAGAAGGAGTAAGGGTAAGCGTGAAGTAAGATTACGACAGCTGTATGTTACCATAGCTTGGCCCAATGGGGATAATTTTGTCGCCGATCCAGATTTGGTTGCGATCAAACTTCGTAACCTTGTTTTTAGGAACAATGTAAGCCCGATGACAACGGACAAACTCTGCTTTCGGAAGCAATTCTGCCAGTTCGTTAATGGTGATTCGCGAACTGATCAGCTTATCTTTTAGTTGTATTTGCGTATAGTTTCCCGATGCTTCGATATATTGAATATCCTCTAATTCGACCTTGATCTGCTCATAGCCATCCTTTATAAAAATATAGTCGACTTTATCTTCGGCTTTTTGCCCTCTCAGTGTAAACAGTTCCTGCGCTTTGTTGCAGGCTTTTAAAAAACGCGAAAGTGAAAATGGTTTGAGTAAATAATCAATAGCATCGAGTTCGAAGCTTTGTACGGCGTGCTCGGTATAGGCCGTGGTAAAAATGACCATGGGTGGCTTGCTTAGGCTTTTTAAAAAGTCGATGCCGCTAATATCGGGCATCTTAATATCCAAAAAAATCAAATCTACCTTGTTTTGCTGCAGATAGCTGATTGCCGCAAAGGCATCGGTAAACGTATCGGTAAGTTCTACAAATGGAACTTTCGAGGCGTGCGATCTTATTACATCAAGCGCAATCGGTTCATCATCTATGGCAATGGCAATCATCGTTGTTTTTGGTAATTGTTATCTCTAGCTGTACTTCGACTTTTATCTACTTGTCAGGCTGAGCCGAGTCGAAGCCCTTTATCTTTCTGCACTTCGACTCCGCTCAGTGTGACATCATGGAGTTGGATTTGTCGTTTTCTAATTTTTATCTACTTGTCATCCTGAGCGGAGTCGAAGCCTTTTTTTATCCAATGATTTTTATGACTGCTTTCATTGTTGCAAATGGATAGCTCCTTAAGTTTATCCCAGTTTTGGTCTATAATTGCTTCCTTCTTTTTCCGAGACCATCCTTTTACTTGCTTTTCAAATTCGATAGCATAATTTACATCTATAAAATATTCACAAAAAACAGGTGTTAACGGTCTTCTTTTAAATGTATAACAATTGCTGTTTTCACCAGTTTCATGTTCGATAAATCTTCTATCAATATCATTTGTGATACCCGTATAATAGGAATTATCTTTGCATTTAAGAATGTAAACGTAGTAATATTTCATATTATAAATCTGTTATGCAATTTACGAATTTATTTCTAACTGCACTTCGACTCCGCTCAGTGTGACATTTATGGAGTTGTTTATCCAATTTGTCATCCTGAGCGGAGTCGGAGGATTGATTGAGTTGCACTTCGACTCCGCTCAGTGTGACATTTATGGAGTTTTTTATCCATTTGTCATCCTGAGCGGAGTCGGAGGATTGATTGAGTTGCACTTCGACTCCGCTCAGTGTGACATTTATGGAGTTCTTTATCCATTTGTCATCCTGAGCGGAGTCGAAGGATTGATTGAGTTGCACTTCGACTCCGCTCAGTGTGACATTTGTTGAGTTTTTATCCATTTGTCATCGTGAGCGGAGTCGAAGGATTGATTGAATTGCACTTCGACTCCGCTCAGTGTGACATTTGTTGAGTTTTTATCCATTTGTCATCCTGAGCGGAGTTGAAGGATTGATTGAGTTGCACTTCGATGCCGTTCAGTGTGACATTTGTTGAGTTTTTTATCCCTTTGTCATCCTGAGCGGAGTCGAAGGATTGATTGAGTTGCACTTCGACTCCGCTCAGTGTGACATTTATGGAGTTGTTTATCCAATTTGTCATCCTGAGCGGAGTTGAAGGATTAATCCAACTGTAAGGTTAAATGAACAAAGAACTCTTTTGCACTTTCGCGAATAATCAACTCATGTTTGCCGAAGTAAAGCAGCGATAAACGTTGTTTTACATTTTCCAATCCAATACCGCTTTTCAGCTTTTCAGGGTCATTGTCGGCCTTAATATAAATGCTGTTGCTCACATCGAAATACAAGGTCCGCTCTTTTGTTTGCAGGCTGATTTTAATGTATGAGGGTTGTTGTAAACTAATGCCGTGCTTAAATGCATTTTCGATAAAAGGAATTAGCAGCATCGGCGTAATTTGCAAGTTATTCAGCTGCTCTTCAATGTGTGTATCGATCTTAATATCGGCAGATCGCGATGTTCTCAGTTTTTGCAGGTCAATGTAATTGTTCAAATATTCTACCTCACGTGTCAGCGAAATCTTGTCTAAGGTGTTTTCATGCAACATAAAGCGCATCATATCACCCAGTTTTTGAATGCCCTCGCCCGTGCGCTCTGCATTTTCTTGTAAGGCGGTGCCAAATAGCGTATTTAAGGCATTGAACAAAAAGTGTGGATTAATTTGCGATTTTAAAAAGTTTAGGCTTGCATCAGATTTTCCCAGTTCCGTTTTAAGCATCTGGATTTCGGTTAGCTTTTCGAACTTGTTTTTGTATAAATACCAGGCAAGGGGCGTAGTTACGCAAATCATACCGATTGAGGTAAATATTAAGGCAATTGGAATCGCTTCGCCATTTCGCATAAAACCCGCAAGTGCCAGCAGCAACAACAAGCAAATCATTGCAGTTAATGCAACGTTTCCCCAAAAATATCTTCCGAAGCCTTTACCAATTTTTCGGAGGTTCGGAATGGTGTAATAAATAGAAAGAAACGCGAAAAGGAGGTTAACCGGTGGAGCAATTAACCAGATAATAACCAATACGTAATCGAGCGTGGGCGAAAATATCACCGCAAAAATCATCAGTGTTAATAACCAGATCTTAGTAGAGGTAAAGAGTTCCTGATAGATATTTTTGTTGTAATTTTTTAGGAACTGGATTTTCTGCAACAAGGCCATTCCCTTCTCGCTGAAGTAGGCGTAGGCATTAAAAAGCAAATAAAGTAGAAATATGTAGGTAAACGCTTCGCCAAAGAGCCTATCGTACGCCCGGCCAATATCGTCGGTTTCCACCAGGCGGTACGCTTGCGCATAAGTGTTGGCAACCATTAATCCTACGATAGAAAAGGCCGTAATTAAAACGGTAAGGATAATGTTCAGCGCAATGTTGTTCTTTTTAACGAGTTGCGGCATAAAGCAGAAATTGATTAAAAGGAAACTGATGTAGAGCATGCTCACCTTAAATATTTCTGGAAAGAAGAAGTTTCGCAGCACACTGTATTCAATTTCACTTTCTGAGAACCGGTAAGCATTGCCCGATCCGTACGCGGTAGAAGTGCAGATCCCGATTAAGGCTAAAATGTAAAGCGTTGTTGAGATCCAAAACTCCAGTTGATTGATGCCTTTTGTCTTTTCTGGCTGATCGATGTCGGAAAGTGTTATCATTTTTAATTCGGTTTGAAGTGCAATGCTACAAAGTGTTTTCAACTCGGTTGATAAAATGTGACAGACTGTGCGAAAAATGTGATGAACTGGCTTGGTTTGAGTTGGGAGTTGGGAGTTTGGAGTTTTGAGTTGAGAGATATGGCGCCCTGTTCATTCGACGCTTTTTATATAGGTGTCTTTTTATCAACTATGGATGGCCGTAATGAAAACTAAAAAAAAGGTTGTTTAAAAGTAAATTATAATTTACTTTTGTGATGTCTAAATTAAGCAATGTCCACTGAAATGTTCCGAACTTTATCGCATATTAACGAAAGACGGATGGCATGCGATATCCCAAAAAGGCTCGCACATCAAAATGAGGCATGCAACAAAAAAAGGAGTAATCATATTTCCGAATCATGGTAGTCAAGAAATTGGCAAGGGATTGGAAATAAAAATTCTTAAAGACGCTGGAATTAAAAGATGACGCTATGGCTAAAAGGAAAATTATAATGACTGTTGAGAAAACGGATACCGGTTTCTCTGCGTATTCTGAGCGTTACCCTATATTTACTACAGGAAGATCTATTCCTGAATTGATAAATAGCGCCTATGAAGCAACTGAGTTTTACTTTGAGGAAGAAAAAGTAAAATTAGAACCGAATGATATAAAATTTGAAATTGACTTTAAACAGTTTTTTAAATATTATAAGGTATTAAATGCTAAGTTCTTAGCTGAAAAAATCGGAATGAACTCCACGTTGCTTTCTCAGTATGTTTCAGGAACCAAAAAGCCATCAACAAAACAAGCTGAAAAAATTTTAAGCGGAATTCATCAGATAGGACAGGAACTATCTGGTATTAATTTATTGCAAACAGCTTAGTAGGACGAAGACGCGGTTGTTACGGCATATTCATGCAATGGTTGCGCGGAGCGTTTGATCGAAACGGCTGCGGTATTTCGTCACTCATTCACTCATTCAACATTTCACTCATTCAATAATTCACTCATTCAACAATGATCGTTTACGGAATTCCAAATTGCAACACAGTAAAAAAATCGCTCGACTGGCTAAAAGCACATCAAATCGATTTCGAGTTTCACGATTTTAAGAAAAAAGGCGTAACGGCCGACAAATTGAACCAATGGTTTGAAGCTTTTGGTTGGGAAACGGTATTAAATAAAAAAGGTTTAACCTGGAAAAAGCTAAGTAAGGAAGAACAAGCGGCAATTGACAGCCCTGCAAAGGCAATTGATTACCTTACAGCAAATACAAGTGCAATTAAAAGACCGATAATTGAAAAAGAGGGGCTTGCGGTATTGATTTCATTTGATGAGGAAAAATACAATGAAACACTTGGCTAGTTCGATTGTTATATGTTAAAGTTTGTTAAAAGCAACCTTTAACCACTAAACTAAACTACTTTTGAATATGTATAAGCTCCTCATTTTTCTATTTATTGCACTGCCAGTTAGTGTATTTGCGCAAACTGTAACCACCGGAACTGTTTTCGATTACTCCAAAAAAACACTTTCGCTGCCGGGTGTAAATGTCCGAAACTTGAATAGCAAAAAATCTACTAACACCAATAAAGAAGGTAAATATACGATTGCAGCAAATGTGGGCGATTTGCTCGAGTTTTCTGCCGTAGGTTACCATACCGATACGCTTTACTTAACCAACCTGTTAAACAGAACCATTTATTTGCCTGTTAAATCGACCAGTTTGGCAGAGGTTGATGTAAAAGCGGTGCGGATGAACAGTCAGATTACAGACGCAAAAGATCCGTTGGCCGAAAAATACACCTTATTAAATACAGGCGGTAACCTTAACCGCAAACGAATGACTGATAAGGTGGGTGGCTTAAATCTTAACCTTGGTTATGGCAAATACAAGCGGCAGCAACGCAAAGAGGCCGAGCTAGAGGAACGCGAAATGTACCTTGAGGAGATAGACGAACACTTTACCGAAAAAGCAATTGTAGATTTAACAAAACTTCAGGGAGAAGAACTGAAGAATTTTATGATCATTTACCGCCCCACTGTTGAGCAGGTAAAAACAGAGCGGCCTTATCGCTACGATTTTTACATATCGCAAGCCTTCGTTGCCTGGCAGAAATTAACGCCAGCGCAGAAAAAACTTAGAGATTTACCAAAACTTAAGATCGACTAAAATTCAATTGTCGAATTATTGATCGAACTTTCATAAACCTCAATGCGGCGGTAACGCTGTCAAAAATTAGTCGTTCGATGTAATTAGTCATCCGATGAATACTTTGCAACGTGCTGTATTCATCGGATGACTTTGGCAACTTCAGCCTTGCAAAATCCCCGGTTTATAAACCCGACAGCAGCGGCAGCCCAAAAATCTCTTTGGTAAGGGGCTATAGCGTATGGCTCCATAGGAGTGCCTTCGGTACAGGACTAAAGCACCTATGAAATACTAGCGTTCGTTTCCAAACAATAATCAAAACTATCCAACATGTTGTATTCATCTGGTGAAATCCTGATAATTAGAACAAAACTAACCGCCGAGCCTTGTTTCTTCTGCTTTTCAACCTCATTAGTAACATTATAACCACAGAGTAGATAGCTACGTGTGTTTTTTTTATATTTACGACCAAATAACCTTATTATTATCATGAAAATTAGACTACTTGCTGTTTGTATGGCCTGGCTAGCTGTTATTTTAAACACTTCGGCCCAAACAACAACAAAAACACCAACAAACTACAATCCGGCTGAGGCATTTGGCCCATTATTTTACACGCAGAATGGTAACGAGTTTCGATCGGCGATTGGCGCTCCGGGGCCAAAGTACTGGCAAAACCGTGCCGATTATAACATCACTGCCGAGCTTAATGAGGCTACGAGCACAGTTACGGGAACGGTTACGATTACCTATAAAAACAACAGCCCCGATAAATTACCTTATTTGTGGTTACAACTAGACCAAAATACTTTTAAGCAAGATTCCAGAGGGAAGATGGTTACGCCATCGCGCAGTCGTTACGGTGCCCAAGGCGAACAATTCGACGGTGGGTATAAGATCGGCAAGGTAAGTGTAATGCAAAAAGCTGCTGCCGTTAAGTTTACTTCGTTGGTAGAAGATACGAGGATGCAGATTCGCTTAGATCAGCCGCTGGCTGCCAATGGCGATATGGTTACCGTTAAAATTGATTACGCTTATATTGTTCCGAAACAAGGATCGGATAGAACAGGCCATTTAACAACCAAGAACGGTGAAATATTTGCTATTGCGCAATGGTTTCCACGCATGTGCGTTTACGACGACGTGATTGGTTGGAATACATTACCGTATTGGGGAGGTGGTGAGTTTTACTGCGAGTACGGCGATATCAACTTCGCTATTACTGCTCCGGCAACACATATCGTAATGGGTTCGGGCGAGTTGTTAAATCCGCAGGAGGTTTTTACTGCAACTCAATTGCAAAGATGGAACGCTGCAAAAAATAGTGATGCCACCGTTCATATTCGTACTGAGGCTGAAGTTACTGACCCGGCATCTCGCCCGGCCAAACAAAAACTGACCTGGAAGTTTAAGATCGTTAACGCCCGCGACGCTGCCTGGGCTTCGTCGAAAGCCTTTGTTTTGGATGCTGCACGTATCAATTTACCGAGTGGTAAAAAATCGTTAGCGGTTTCGGCTCAGCCGGTAGAAAGCAATGGCGTTGATGCGTATGGCCGTGGTGTAGAGTATGTAAAATCGACAATTGAACATTATTCGACCAAGTGGTTCGAGTATCCTTATCCAATGGCAGTAAACGTGGCAACAAATATTGGAGGTATGGAGTATCCGGGTATTGTTTTTTGCGGTTGGAATGCCAAAAAGGGAGGCGCGTGGGGCGTAATAGACCACGAGTTCGGCCATACCTGGTTCCCAATGATTGTAGGTTCGAACGAGCGTAAATATGGATGGATGGATGAGGGTTTCAATACCTTTATCAACGGTATTTCTTCTCAGAATTTCAATAAGGGTGAATACGCAGAGCGTCCTGCAGATATGAACAAAATCGGTAAGGCCGCCATTGGCAACCCGATATACGAAAACATCATGCAGATGCCTGACGGAATGATAGAAAGAAACATCGGTATTAATTTGTACAGTAAACCAGGTTGGGGATTGGACATTTTAAGAGCGCAAATACTCGGCGAAGATCGTTTCGATTATGCCTTCCGTCAATACATCAAAAACTGGGCATTTAAACACCCAACGCCGTTTGATTTTTTCCGTTCGATGGAAAATGGCGCAGGTGAAGATTTAGCCTGGTTTTGGAGAAGCTGGTTCTTAAACAGCTGGAAAATGGATCAGGCGATAGCAGGCGTGGAGGCTGTGAAAGAAAATAACAAAACTACTGGTTACAACATTACGGTAGCTAACTTAGAAAAAATGCCAATGCCAATTATTCTTCAGGTTAAAACAAAAGGCGGTAAAACCGACATCATAAAGGTACCGGTTGATGTTTGGATGAAAAATACCTCGTGGATAATTCGTTACCCGAGCACCGACGAGGTAGAATCCGTAACGCTGGATCCTGATAAGGTTTTGCCAGATTCAAACCCGGACAATAATAGCTGGTCTCCACAAGGAAACTAATAAATTGATTTTCAATTTAACCACCTAAAGCGCTTAACCGTGTTTTAGGTGGTTTTTTTTTGCTCAAAATGGAGGTGTTTGTCTGGTCGAATTTCTATTCGCCCGTCTTCTTTTTGATGAACGTAGTCCTTTAAACTTTCACGGGCATTGAATATAAACGCTCGTCATCTTCAGCTTGACTGAGATGCTAGTGCGAAAAATTTGTTCTAACGGCCGGTGTTCCCGCTAACACAGTATAAAAGATTTTCCCGTTCCACGCTACAGTCCAAAGCGGCAGAATTGTAGCGTCTGTTATTGCTAGCTTGATTGGCCCGTCGCAAACTTCAGACCTTTTTTGAAAAAAGCATCCATACCTTTAAGTAAGACGGGACCAAATGACTAATTTTGACCTTATGGCCGAAATACAGAAAAATAATCCATTACACGGAATAACGCTAGAGAAAATAGTAACCGATCTGCAAGTCCATTACGGGTGGGCAACATTAGGAAGTTTAATCAGGATCGATTGCTTCAATAATAACCCAACAATTAAATCAAGTTTGAACTTTTTGAGAAGAACGCCCTGGGCACGAAAAAAAGTGGAGGATTTGTATGTGACAACCTTTCATAACTAAAACGATTTTGTTTAAGCACATAAATGATTTACTAAAACGTATTTGTAACTTATTAGTTATCAAGGTATCAGTAAACTATACGGCGTGCCGGCTATCGAATTGTCATTTAAAAATAATAAAATAACAAAAATACTCCCGGTAATCGCTGAATCGGGCGGCTGGAATCTGAAGATGAATTGGTGCACTTTCTCGATCGATCAGGCACTGATTGTGCTTTTTACAACTAAAATTTTAAGATTTGAAAAAGCCGGCTATCGTTTCTTTAAACCAAAAAACCGAAGACCAGAAGCGTCTTAAAAAACGGACGAATTTAGTCTTTTGAAATAAGACAAAAATCGACTTAACTACTTACTCGTAGTTGTCTAAATCATTCATGGAATAAAACCCCTCATTCACCGAGCGATAATGCGTGTTCAACGAACAATGTTTCATTATTGGGTTGGTTTGCTTACATTTGCACTCAAATTTCTTCCAAAACCGATATAAGGTTAGGCTGATTTGTTAAAAAAAAATCCCACCATTCCCAAAAGATTTAAATTAACTATTCACCCCGTGGTTGATTTTTAAATGCTAGTTCGAAAGCGGTTTTCACTTGTTAACTCGAACGAATTAATTTTAACAGACTGTTGAGCTACAAACTGAGATTTTTCACAAAAACGGATGCTTTCAAGAGATAAAACAATACTTTTTCAAAAACGACTATTTTTCTTTGTAGTGGTATTGTCAATCTCTATCGCGTCTTCTTTTGCGCAACAAAAAGTAAAGGATGGAACGGTTTCAGGAGGCAACTTGCCTAATGCCAATGCAATATTAGAATTAGAGACAAGTAATAAAGGCTTACTCCTTCCGAGGGTTGAATTGAGGGCCACAACACAAGCGAGCCCACTTTCGGCTTTCGTTAATGGAATGGTCGTGTTCAACACCGCAACAGTAGCCGATGTTAGCCCTGCTATTTATTATTGTGATGGAACGCGATGGATAATGCTTAGTACTGCAACAACAACCACCGGTGAATGGAGGCTCACAGGTAACGCCGGAACGAATCCTGCGACTCAGTATTTAGGAACTTCAGATAACAACCCCTTAATTGTAAAAACCAATGGAGCGGAAAGAATGCGTGTGGTACAATCGGGCAGAGTAGGTATTGGTACCAATAGTCCCAATGCGGTTTTAGATGTTCAGGGCGATGTGATCATAGGAACACTAACCGCTGGCGATGTTGCTAAGGATATGGTGTTGGTAATAGATCCGCTAACAGGTTTGGTGAAAAAAGCACCGCTGACCCAGAGTGGTATAACTATTTATAAAAGTTTGGAAGTGATTGATGATCTCAGGAAAGAGACTTTTAATACCCCTGCAACAATTACCGATATCAATAAATTATCATTTTACAGAAATGGCGTGTCCATTTCCTTTACCCAGAACAGTGCAACCTCAATAGTATCTGAGATTCCCTGCGTTAAAGGCGATGAGATCAGAATCGTTCAAATTTTATAGAAATCAAAAAAAAAACATATATAGACAAATTTTACTCCACCAAAGCAAAAAAAGAAATGAAAACAAAAATTTTACTACTATTAGGTATTATGCTCATGGTCGGCATCTCGGCAATGGCGCAAAAAGTTCCCACAAAGGTTATTGATAACAAGGGAACGATTAAATGGGTGCTTGACAGTGCGACCGCCGTTATTACCAAGGCAGACAGTACATTGCTGTTTGTAACTCCAACTCAGTTGAACAATACGGTAAATCCAGTTAAGGATACTGTTAACAACATTAGCACTACTTACATAAAAGCAGCAAGCAATGGGCTAACAAAAAACGGACAGACCGCTGAGCTAGGTGGCTTGTTAACTAAAACGACAACTATCCAGACGACTGCTACTGAGTTTTTAAGGATTACTGGGTTGACGGCAGGCACGACCAGTACCGACAGTGTGGTTGTGGTTGATCCGGATGGCTCGCTAAAATTTATACCAGCTTCAACGCTTTTCAATGCATTAACGTTTACGAATGGTTTAACTAAGAGCGGAAATACCGTGAGGCTAGGGGGTGCCTTGACACAGCCAACAGTTATTGCAACAGATGCTACAAATACGCTTAGGGTGGCAGGTTTACAAACCGGAGACTTAAGTACGGATAGTTTGGTGGTTGCAGCACCGGGCGGCGTGTTGAAACGAGTTACTGCCGCGTCTCTGTTGCAAAGTGGGGAAACCTCTATTAGTGCAACCACGGGGACGCTTACCTATGCAGTAGCAGATATGCCCGCAAATCCGTCGAGGGTATGGGTATACAGGAATGGAGCGAAGCTGGTAGGCGGAAGTAACAGTTCTATTCAATCCGATTATACGATCACAACCGCAGGTAGTGTTACGCTAGTTGAAAACGGCTATACTGTTACAACAGGCGATATTATCGAGGTTCAGTGGGTAAAATAATCACCCATTGATCAAATGATGGTAGAAAAGATTACTGTGACAGTTTTGGTAAACGCTAGACAACGGTTGCCTAATCATGCACAGCGATTATTCCATCAAAATACATCAAGCGCTTTGCCTGATGATTTTTAAGAAAACAAAAGTTCCCGATGAAGCAAATAGGTATTCTTCTATTCATATTCTCCATAATTTCTATGATGCATGCGCAGGCGCAGGTGGTTATTGATGCCAAGGGCACCAAGACCGCCATAGACCCGAGCAAGTGGAGTGAGAATGGTAGCGATATTTATAATAAAAATACCGGAGGCGTGGGTGTTGGAACGGCGGGAGCAGTTAATCCCAATGCTGCATTGGAAGTAAAATCGACCACTAAAGGCGTTTTAATTTCACGGGTTGCATTAACTGGTACCACTGCTTTTGCGCCCTTAACAGCGCATGTTGCGGGCATGATGGTTTATAATACAGCTACAGCCGGTACGGCGCCCAATAATGTAAGCCCAGGCTTTTATTATAACGATGGTACAAAATGGGTAAGGGTGGCCGACGCAACCAATGGCGACCTTACTAAGGATGCCTGGGTTGACGATAATGCCAATACAATGGTAAAGCTCGGCACATTGAGCGATGGTACAACCGCCCGGCCTGTAGGCACAGAGATGGTGGTAAAAGATAATGGATGGGTAGGTATAGGCACATCCACTCCCTCATGGATGTTAGATGTAGTGGGGCCTGCTGCTATTGGACAGTTCAAGCGAATTGGCCCTGGGCTTACCACCTCCCAGGCGCCTGGTTTTTTGTTTACTCGTGCGGCGGGATCGCCAGGAGCCGAACAAAACATTAACGTGGGTGATTATTTGGGTAAGCTGCAGTTTAGAGGTCGTGTGAATGCTAAAGATGAGGACTTTGGCACACTTGCTTATATCGCAGAAGGCACCACTGCCAGTATAGCAGATGGCACTATTGTTAGCCCTGGTTTCGCTTCAGGCAGATTTGTTTTTTCTCCAAACGCAGGAGGGACAGAACTAATGAATATAAACACCAGGTCGGGCAATGTGGGCATAGGTGTTACTGCTCCAAGGTCGCTTTTAGATATTAAAGGCTATGCCAAATTAGGCACTGCCGACGCTACTGCTGATGCCTTAACAACTGCCTCTGACCGGGCTGGGATGATTAGATATAACAGCACTACCAAAGCACTACAATACCACGACGATACCCAATGGCTTACGGCAGCCTCTACCGCAACTGCCGATTTAACCAACGATGCCTGGGTGAACGATAATGCCAATACGATGTTAAAAATTGGTACCTTAAGTAACGGCACAACGGCTCGCCCTGCGGGCACCGAGGTTGTTATTAAAGATAGCGGAAAGATGGGTATTGGTACCGCTGCTCCCCAGGCTACTTTACACGTAAGAAACGGAGATTTCAGGCTCGAAAATGAAAACAACTGGAATGCCTACAAGGGGATTACTTATTCGGATACAAGATATCCGCAATTGTTTTTATTTAAGGCCAGCGGAAACACTAAAGCAACGGCCACATACCCGCCGGCAAACAATACCTTAGGGGTATTTAGGGCGGCCAATGCCATTGATTCTACTGGTGGAGCTGGTTTCAGGGTTTCATCCACCCAGCAGCAATCGGCCGCTGCCCACGGAACTTCAATGATTATTTTTACCAATCCAAACGGTCAACCAAATAATGTCGATCAGTTTATAGTTGATCAGAATGGCAACACCGGAATTGGCACAATGACTCCCTCAAGTAAATTAACTGTAGAGGAAAGCACTGCCGCAACTTATCTGAACATCGCTAATTTTATGGCGCCATCCAATACAATCGCCGGCAATAATACCAGCTTAAAATTTGGGGTGTCGAACACCAACAAAAACAGCGCAGAGATTAGGTTTAACTACACCGCCGATCAAAGTAATAGCAATCGTATCGACTTTTCATTTAATAGTATTGTTGCGCCCTTAGCGAGTATTACGGCAGGTGGTAATATGGGCATTGGCATAGAAAATCCTACAGCCAAACTGCAAGTAGCCGGTACCGTTGCAGCGCCAAATTATACAGCAACCATACAGAGCATAACGGGTACGTGGAATTTAGATTTAGGCGCTAACGCCAACTGGACCCTTGCCGCGGGTGCTAATGCCTTAACCATTACCAATCCCAAAGCTGGTATGTTTGGCCTGCTTAAGCTAACCAATTCCGGTACAAGTACCATTACACTACCTGCTGGCTCAAAAGTAATCAATGGTGGAGCAGGCGCTGTATCCTTAACGCAGGTGGCCAATGCAGTAGATATACTCACTTTCTATTATGATGGTGCTACTTATTGGTGGACGTATGGCAACAACTATAATTGATGATGAAACTGCTATTAACTTCTATTGTTATTTGCTTTTGCCAGTTTGTAGCGGCTCAGCCACCACTTCAGCAATTTTGGGTATTTAACAAAGCCAGGCAAGGGGGGACCGGGCTGCTAGATCAAATCGGTTCGACAGGAGCTTCGATGGCCTATAGCGTTCGAAAATTAAGAACAGCTTACGCAGGCCCTGCAATGCGGGTTCGCAGAGGGACAGGAACGGCCTTGGCTACAGCAGATGTAGCCTTTAACGGCACCACCGGTGCAGTTGATGCAAACAGCATTGTTACCATTACTTCTGCAGGCACAACAAGCGGGGTTACCGTTGGCAGCACAATGGCATTTAGCACATTTTACAACGGGGTTTCAGTGTATGTAGCTACCTGGTACGATCAAAGTGGCAATGCAAGAAATGTAACGCAAGCAACAGAGAGCAAACAACCACGAATTGTTAATGCCGGAGTTATAGACGTGTCTAACACAAAAACAAGTGTTCTATTTACCGGAGCCAGCAGTCAGGTATTACAGGTAGCAGCGGCGCCAAGCACTATACTTACCTCTGGGTATATCGGTACAGCATCGGCGGTTTTTGAAGCTTCTTCTGGTAGTACCGTTGCCTATGGTTTTTCTCCCAACGGTTCTGGAAGGTGGCAAACCCATGCCAATTGGGGCAACTTTCTCTATTTTGATGTAGGTAGCGGCTCTTATGCCCGGTTTTACTTTAGTAATTCAGGAAATGTGGGCTTATTAAGAACTTATATGATGATTGCATCGGCAACCGCCCCACGCATGCAGGTTTTCATTAGCGGAGCAAGTATTACTACTGGCGTAACCAATACGGGAACACCCTCAGCATCCCCAGCAAACATGACCACTTTTAACATTGGTGGAACGGATTATTTTCATACAGGCCATCAATCTGAGATGATTATTTTTCCAGTTGCGTTAGGCACAAATGAGATCACTATAGTCAACAATAATCAAAAAGCATTTTATAATACGCCTTAGTTAACTTCCAAATAGAAAGTGTAGTCAATTGAAATGGGATTGAATGTTCCGGTATGTTTGTTCGGTTTTATCTCCATCAATGGTGCTTTAGCTGTTGTGCATCCCTAGCAGTTTAGTGCCTTATCCACGCGTATTGCTATTTTCAGCGTGGATGAATTAATTATTTCCGCACCGCGAATCATGCTCAGGAGGTTCTCTTTCCATAGCTATCGTCCACAACAGCAAACAACTTCTTCAAAACACTTCAATTAATCGGCTAATCAACGCCCGGTGTAATGCGTGGTTTTGTTCTTTTTTGTTCATTTCGATTTCCAGATGGTAAACTACTTTATGCGAAAAAAGTGCCTTCTGAATAAACTGAATGGCTTTTTTCCCCACTACCGCTAGGTACCATACATCGCATTAACTATTATTGCAAAATCAGCGCTTTTTATGCCAACGCCGGTTTACGGAGGTAGAAAGGATGCAAAAGCCCTATTGGCTCCGGCCAATCCACCCCTAATGCCGCCGCCCAGGCGTTGTATTTAAAAAGCGCCATTAGCCTTTATTTCTGTAGGCACTGCAGCATCAGCAGCAATTTTCAGCGTCACTTCCCCGCCGATCTGAACGTTTCGACAATGGTAGGGCAAGTGTTGCGAATCTGATGTCTGGCAACAGTGTTTTTCAAGTGTGATTGCAATGTAACGATTACATCAGAATTGAAGGGTTTACAATTAATGTACCTTGCAAATGAAAAGGCTGTTACAAATCATTCCTTTACTACTTATATTTTTTAACGGTAACACTTTAGCGCAAAATCCCATCCAAAGCTTCTGGAGCGGGAATCAAAATACCTATTTGCTCGATCAAGCGGCCCCGGTAAGCGCCTCGTCATTTGCTTATAGTTTGAGGAAGTTGCGAAGGGGATACACGGGATATTGTTTGCGGGTACGGCGTAATATTCTTCTGGATAATACCGAAGCAGATATCGCTTTCGATGTAAACGGAGTAGTTAGCGCTAAAAGTATAGTTACGATTACAGCAACTATACCGCTCACGAGTGGGTTAAACGTAGGCGATAAAATGACGCTGGCTGCCTTTAAGGGGTCGCAGCAACTCCTTGCTACGATATGGTACGATCAGGGCTTGAATGGCTACCACGCCACCCAAACAAATGTGTTGGTTCAGCCCGAACTGTTACTTAACACCGCGGGCACAGGAAACACCAAGCCGTCGCTATCTTTTAACGGGAGCCAATATTTAATAGTGGGGCAACCGCTACAAAATTTAATGACCAACGGTATAAACGGAACGTTTTTGTTGGCTGCGAAAGTGGGATCGAATACCACAATCCAGTATTCTTTTGGCTTTGTAAACGGCACAACCTGGCGGTGGTTGTTACATCTGAACTATAATAATGGGAACGTTTATTTTGATGCGGCTGAACCTTGTTGTACGGTGTCTGATCGGACATTTGCAAATAGCACCAGCCTAAATACCTGGAAACAATACTCTTTTATCAGAGGTACAAGCAGCAAGTTGGCAAGAAGAAGCAATGTTACAGTAATAGACGATAGTACGGCCCCTTCGACTGCAAGAACTGGGGGCGATTTTTGGATTGGGTCGGCATCGGGAATACCCTTGCTCAATTCGGCTTTTATTGGTAATCTTTCAGAGGCTGTGATGTTTCCCAGGGATTTTACTGCGGCACAAGTAGTCCCCTTGGAGTTTAGCCAGATCCAATTTTGGGGATTGTAACGCTCAGTTAAAAAATAGCCTTATCCTGAATTGCAAATCTATTAGGGCAACGGTATCGTCGTAAATGGTGCGTTAGATGCCGACCGCCTCAAAAATTGCAAACCACTGGATTCTGAATGAGGCACCTATACCTGTGAATGTACGAAATGCTAAAAATCACATTGGGTTATTTGCCTGTAGCTAACCACACAAAGCGAGATATCCCTGCTTTTTTGTCCGTTTTTATTCGTTTTAGTTTATCTTTGGTAAAAATTCACCCCTAACCTATGACGAAAAATTTACTCCTATTTTTATCCTTCCTTTCGTTATTCTTTTTTTCTGCTTGCAAAAAAGACAACATTAAAAATCTCAATAGCATCAGCTATGGCACTTCTTTTGGCTTTTGTTCCGGCTATTGTTCGAATACCTTATTGATTAGCGATTCGAAACTTACTTTTTCGAAAACGAAGAACGGCCAAACGCCTGACACGAGAACATGTACAAAAACCATCTCCGAAAATGAAATTGCAGCCATAAAAACAGAGCTGAATATGAGCAAAATTACGAGCCTGCCTGAGGTGATTGGCTGCCCCGATTGTGCCGATGGCGGAGCCGAATGGGTTGCCGTTAATGCCGATGGAAAACAATACAAGGTAACTTACGACTACGGCAAAACGCCTAAAGAGTTAGAAGCCGTTGTTGCAAAGTTAAAGGCGCTCAAAGATAGTTTTAACGGGTGTAATTAAGGAAACACCCTTAAACTTATAGAAAACCAGATAACGCCAGAGAGAAGGGAAGCTAACATTTCATTGAGCCTTTGGTTTAATCAAGCTAACAACAAACAGACTGGTTACTCAAGTAAGATAAACCCGGTGGGAGCGGGCACGAAGCCCCCCTTTTCTTTGGTGCGAAGTAAAGCGGACGACGGGACGGAAGCCAGGCGAAGAACTACAGGTTTTGCTTTTCTGATTTATTTAATACGTAACATCAGTGTTAGTTTTGGACTTTTACCGATAACTCGACGCTTTTACCCAAAGATCTGAGACTCTGGACTGAGACTAACCACTAAAATCTTCCAATTTGGATATTTTAACAATAAACCCGAGGTTTCTACCCAAAGACTTAAGACTCTGGACTTGAGACTCCTGACTAAAATCTCCCAACTCCAAACTTTTTCCCTTAACCCCTTGATTTTTAAAAAGAATTGTTCTACTTTTGCAGTCCGTTTTATGGGCTATCTGAGAGGATGCCGGGGGAGCGGTAAATTTTTAATAAAAAACATAAAAAAGCACAATGCCAACTATTCAACAATTAGTTAGAAAAGGTAGAGTAGCAATGGAGTTCAAAAGTAAGTCTCCAGCGTTGGACAGCTGTCCACAGCGAAGAGGTGTATGTACACGTGTGTACACCACTACCCCTAAAAAACCAAACTCAGCAATGCGTAAAGTAGCCCGTGTTCGTTTAACGAACGGTAAAGAGGTGAATGCTTACATTCCTGGAGAAGGTCACAACTTACAAGAGCACTCAATCGTTTTGATTCGTGGTGGTCGTGTTAAAGATTTACCAGGTGTACGTTACCACATCATCCGTGGTGCATTAGATACATCAGGCGTTGCTGGTCGTAACCAACGTCGTTCTAAATATGGTACTAAACGTCCTAAACCAGGTCAGGCAGCTGCTGCACCTGCAAAAGGTAAAAAGAAATAATCGGGAGGAAATAAGAAATGAGAAAGTCAAAACCAAAAAAGAGAATTATTCTTCCTGATCCAAAATTTAATGATATTCAGGTAACTCGTTTTGTAAACAATATGATGTACGATGGAAAAAAATCTATCGCTTACGCTATTTTTTACGATGCTGTTGAAATTGCTGAGAAAAAAGCAGGTGAAAACGGTTTAGAGATATTCAAACGTGCCTTAACTAACATTATGCCAGCCGTAGAGGTTAAATCTCGTCGTGTTGGTGGTGCTAACTTTCAGGTTCCAACCGAGGTTAGACCAGAACGTAAAACCGCTTTAGGTATGAAATGGTTAATTTTATACGCTCGTCGTCGTGGTGAAAAAACCATGAAAGAGAAATTAGCTGGTGAAATGGTAGCTGCTGCCAAAGGTGAAGGTGCTGCTGTTAAGAAGAAAGAAGATACGCACAAAATGGCTGAGGCTAACAAAGCGTTCTCACACTTCAGATTCTAGTACACAGATAAAATAGATTATAAAAGGATTACACAGATAAAGGAATTTTCATCGATATATAAGATCAGTGAAGTCTTTTCAATCTGTGTAATCATATTTTAAAACAATGGCAAGAGATTTAAAATTTACAAGAAATATTGGAATCGCGGCTCACATCGATGCAGGTAAAACTACAACAACTGAGCGTATCCTTTATTATGCTGGTGTAAGTCATAAAATTGGTGAGGTGCACGAAGGTGCTGCAACAATGGACTGGATGGCACAAGAGCAAGAGCGTGGTATTACCATTACTTCGGCTGCTACAACAGTAAACTGGAACTACCGTGGTAGCAAATACCATATCAACATTATCGATACACCGGGACACGTGGATTTTACCGTAGAGGTAAACCGTTCGTTACGTGTATTAGATGGTTTAGTGTTCTTGTTTTCTGCAGTTGATGGTGTTGAGCCACAATCAGAAACCAACTGGCGTTTAGCCAACAACTACAACGTTGCCCGTATTGGTTTCGTTAACAAAATGGACCGTTCTGGTGCCGACTTCTTAAAAGTTGTTAAGCAGGTTAAAGATATGTTGGGCAGTAACGCAGTTCCATTGCAATTGCCTATCGGTGCCGAAGATAACTTTAAAGGTGTGGTTGATTTGATTAACAACCGTGGTATTGTTTGGAATGAGCACGATAAAGGGATGACCTTTACCGAAGTGCCAATTCCTGATGATATGTTGGATGAAGTTGCTGAGTGGAGAGAAAAATTATTGGAATCAGTTGCTGATTACGATGAGACGTTGATGGAGAAATTCTTCGATGATCCGAACTCAATTACTGAGCGTGAAATTTTAGACGCTTTACGTGCAGCTGTATTAGATGCTAAAATTGTACCAATGGTTTGCGGTTCATCTTTCAAAAACAAAGGTGTACAAACCATGCTTGATTATGTGATGGAGTTATTGCCTTCGCCTTTAGATTCTGAAGGTGTTGTAGGTACAAACCCTAACACCGAGGCTGAAGTTTTATTAAAACCATCAGAAAAAGAGCCGTTTGCAGCATTAGCATTTAAAATTGCTACCGACCCATTCGTTGGTCGTTTGTGTTTCATTCGTGTTTATTCAGGTAACTTAGAAGCAGGTTCATACGTTTACAATACACGTTCAAACAACAAAGAACGTATTTCTCGTATCTTCCAAATGCACGCCAACAAGCAAAACCCAATTCCTAACGTAGGTGCTGGTGATATTGCTGCGGTAGTAGGCTTTAAAGATATTAAAACTGGTGATACCCTTTGTGATGAGAAAAACCCAATCGTATTAGAATCGATGGTATTCCCTGATCCGGTTATCGGTTTAGCTATTGAGCCTAAAACTCAGGCCGACGTAGATAAATTAGGTATGGCTTTAGGTAAATTAGCTGAAGAAGATCCTACTTTCAGAGTGCAAACAGATCAGGAAACTGGTCAAACAGTAATTTCTGGTATGGGCGAGTTGCACTTGGATATCTTAATTGACCGTTTAAAACGCGAATTTAAGGTAGAAGTTAACCAAGGTGCGCCACAAGTAGCTTACAAAGAGGCAATTTTCGGTACGTCAGAACACCGCGAAGTTTACAAAAAACAATCAGGTGGTCGTGGTAAGTTTGCTGATATCAAAGTGGTAATCTCTCCAATTGATGCAGACTTTGAAAAAGGCGGTTTACAATTCGTAAACGAAATTGTTGGTGGTGCTATTCCTCGTGAGTTTATCCCTTCAGTTGAGAAAGGATTTGCTTCTGCAATGGCAAATGGTGTGTTGGCAGGTTATCCGCTTCCTGATATGAAAGTTCGTTTGATTGATGGTTCATTCCACGCGGTCGATTCAGATGCTTTATCATTCGAGCTTGCAGCCCGTATGGCATACCGTGAGGCTTTACCTAAATGTAAACCAGCTTTGATGGAGCCAATCATGAAAATCGAAATCTTAACCCCTGAAGAAAACATGGGTGATGTTATCGGTGATATGAACCGTCGTCGTGGTCAGCTACAAGGTATGGATACACGTGCAGGTTCTCAAGTAATCAAAGCATTGGTTCCACTTTCAGAAATGTTCGGTTATGTAACTCAGTTACGTACCATCACTTCAGGTCGTGCAACATCAACAATGGAGTTTGATCACTACGAGCCAGCGCCTAAAAACGTACAAGACGAGGTAATCGCGAAGTCGAAAGGCAGAGTTAAATCTGAAGACTAAGAATGGTATAAGGTAAAAGGCGTAAGGTAAAAGGTTTCAAACCCTAAGCCTTACACCTTAAACCCTCTACCTTTTTAAAAATAAATCCGATTTCTGTTGTTAATAGCTCTAACAGGAAATCATAATTAAAAATAAGATGAGCCAAAGAATCAGAATTAAATTAAAATCTTACGATTATAACTTGGTAGATAAATCTGCTGAGAAAATCGTAAAAACTGTTAAACCTACGGGTGCAGTTGTAAGTGGACCGATTCCACTTCCTACAGAGAAGAAAATCTTTACTGTATTACGTTCTCCACACGTAAACAAAAAAGCTAGAGAGCAATTTCAGTTGTGCGCTTACAAACGCTTATTGGATATTTACAGCTCGAACTCTAAAACAGTTGATGCTTTAATGAAACTTGAATTGCCTAGCGGTGTTGAAGTTGAAATCAAAGTTTAATTGATTTTAAAATGAATTGAAAGGTCTTGATGAAAATCAGGGCCTTTTTTTTGTGCTATTTTTTCGCGAAACAAAAGGTAATCCTTATGGTTTTATAAGCATGAACAATCAAGAGGATAATAACGAGAATTTACCTGTGGAGGGTCAAGACTTTGCCGACACTGAAAAGGAGTTGAAAGAAAAACCATCTTCACACGGCGAAGTCGCTAACCAAAAAGAAGGAGATTTTACCGAACTTGAAGCGAGTAGGATGGAGCACCCACCGAAACATCGGGAAGACAATGGATCGTCTAAAGATGACGTTGACAGTAACACAAACATCGATCAGCAAAAGGGCGTAGATTAGCGCTTAATCGATAATGCCGTTCCTTACCGCAAAAGTAATTAAAGCCGCCGTATTTCTCTTTCCCGTTTTATCGAGCAGGTTTTGCCTGTTGCCTTCAATGGTGCGCTTACTCGTAAACATCTTTTCAGCTATTTCGCCATTCGTTAGCCCTTCGGCTATCAAACCGAGTATTTCGATTTCCCTTTTGCTAATATTTAGTTTTAACGATGCGCTGGTTAACGGTGCAGCAGACCTTGCAATTTGGGCCAGCAACCTAATGCCAATACTGGCCGAAATGTATTCGTAACCGAAAGAAATTTGCTTAATTGCAAAAATGATCTCTGCTGCATTAACGTTTTTAAGCAAATAACCCCTTGCTCCCGCCTCAAAGCATTTTAAAATTATATTCTCATCGTCTACAGTCGTCAAAATAATTATTTTGATGTGCGGATATTGCTGTATCAACTGCCGGGTAAGCGAAATACCATCTACAGCTCTCATATGCAGTTCGGCAATAACAATGTCTGGCTCCAGGCCATCTCTCAATTTCTCAAATAGATCAGCACTGCTTGTAGATTCGGCAATAATGCTGATATCCGAAGCATTGATCAACAGCGCAATAATGCCATTTCGCACAATCGCATGGTCGTCGGCTATTAGCACTTTCAATGGCGTATTCAAATGACAGAGTTTAATTTGATGGTAGTACCAAATATCGAAATAATATGATCCTCAAGCATTTAGGTTTATACGCGAAATAAAAGTATAAATACGCGATTTAATACCGGATTAAACCTGGGCAATTATTTGGTGCTGTTAATCGGTTGTAAATTCAGCGCATAAAAGATGAGGATATTGTTACAACCGGAGAGATGATAATCTGTTGCAATAATCGCAGATAATTGCAAACTGTGTTTTGTTAAGAATATAGTGATTGGTTCGCTTTTTCTTATTTCAATGCGGCTTCTTACGGTCCGACTTTCAAAATGCCAATCTAAAATTCTAAACTTTTCGCCTCGAGCTGTGTTATCTCATTATAACCTTTTATAAAACAGCTACACATGAATCAGGAAAATCAAAGAGATCCTAACGCAGACGATGGAATTGAGTGGGATAATGGAGAGGCTACCTATGGACATAAGCTTCCAGAAATAAAGCGCAAAGATTTGCCCGACGAGGCGCATTTGACTAAATCTGATGTAAACGCCAGTGAAGAACTTAAGAATCTTAATTTAAGTCAGGATGAAGATCTGGCGAATAGAAATCAATCTAAAAACAAGGGGATTGCCGGAAAAGACTTCTAAAGTTTCATAATTCGAGAGTTTTGAACAACTCAAATTCCAGGTGCAAGCAGAACAGACTATCCCAACAATTTTTATCAGTCGTTGGTTATAGCTATTCAGCAAACCATTATATTCCGGTATTTAAAGCATGATTTTCGTCTTGCTCGTTAATACTACCCTCCGTTTTAAAATCTTTGCCGGCGCTTCCCGTTCCACTGGCTGCACTCTCAACGGTGGCATTTTTACCAGTATTGGTATAGCTATCGTCGCTCAGTGAGTCTTTACCTTGCGTGCCGCTATTGTCCAATCCATCTTTCGCTTTGCGGTTACCCTCGATCAATTCACTAGGTTCTTTCCCAAAAGCGGTGACCTCATTTGTATCATTTTGAGTTTCGTAGGCTTTCTGAACATCCGATTTTACGCCATTGTCGCTACCTGTTTCTATATATCCTTCTGTGTGATCTGCCTTGTTATATATGCTGGTTTTCATAATCGATTTTTATTACAGAACAGATTATTGCGCAAATGGTTTCGAATTGCTATCAGCTTAAACAATTTTGCGCCTAAACATTTGATATAAATAGAACAAATCTTAAAAAATTATCCCGCCAATTTTTTGCCTTTTGCTTAACTTGGCCCCGTTTTAATTTTAACAATATTTAATGGAGTGGAAATATTTACTATCGAATAAGCGGTTTGGACAAGAAAGTTGGACGGGTGATCGTGACAAGGCTCGTTCAGATTTTCAAAGAGATTATGATAGGTTGATTTTTTCTTCGCCATTTAGGCGTTTGCAAAACAAAACACAGGTGTTTCCGTTGCCGGGAAGTGTGTTTGTACACAATAGGCTAACACACAGTTTGGAGGTGGCAAGCGTGGCCCGCTCTATGGCGAACATTTTTTTAAATACAGTTGAGGAAAACATGCCTTCGCTAATTAAAGAGGTGCCGCTAATTACCGAAGTAGGGAACATTGTTGCCGCCGCTGCTTTGGCTCACGATCTGGGCAATCCGGCTTTCGGCCATTCCGGCGAAGCAGCAATTTCGCGTTATTTTACCGACGGCGATGGTCGGATTTACCAAAAAGATGTAAGCGAACCGCAATGGCACGATTTGACCAATTTTGAAGGAAACGCAAACGCAATAAGGATATTAACGCACCCATTAAAGGGAAAGGGTAACGATGCCTACGCACTTACTTATTCTACTTTGGCTTCAATCGCCAAATATCCATGTGCCGCCATTGCAGGTAAACAAAAAGGTTTATTGCACCGAAAAAAATATGGCTTTTTTCAGTCAGAAGAAGAAACATTCAAAAGAATTGCCACCGAGCTTGGCCTGGAACAAGAACAGGCAGAGCATTTGATTTATAAGCGCCACCCGCTGGTTTATCTGGTTGAAGCGGCCGATGATATTTGCTACAGCATTATCGATTTGGAAGATGCACATCGGTTGAAAATTCTTTCGTATGAGGAAGTAAAAAGTTACTTATTGCCTTTTGCCAACTCCACTACGATAGAAGATCGGTTGAAACACAATTATGAAGATGACGATGCTAAAATTGGTTTATTAAGGGCAAAGGCCATCAATACTTTAACAAACTGCTGTGCCGAAATATTTTACCGCGAACAGGAAAGCTTGCTTAGTGGAACGTTGAATCAAAGCCTTACCGATTTAATTCCCGAGCCGTACCTTACCGCCTGGAAAGCCGTGGAAAAAGTGTCGATCGAAAGAATTTATAATTTCTCGTCGGTTATTCAAAAAGAGGTGGCTGGATATAAAATTATGGCCGGTTTGCTCGAAGAATTTGTGCCTGCATTAATTCATAACAATACGCATTACTATAAAAAGTTGGTTAAACTTATTCCGAAACAATACCACACCGATCTAACCGACATTTACTCAAGAACGCAGAGCGTATTGGATTTTGTGTCGGGCATGACCGATTTGTATGCTGTTGATTTGTACCGGAACATTAAGGGAATTTCTTTCCCTTCTGAAACTTAAGTTTTCGCCTTGTGAAAGGGAATTGTTATGGAAATAGATAAATCAACAAATTAGTCACATAACAGAATCCTTCAAAAATAATCCCTCATATCGATCGCGATTTTTTAATCGGGAAGGATACCGCTTAGCACGGGCTTAAAGCCAGCGGTATTTAGCGAGCAAATTTCTTCTTGAGCTGTGCCAAAGGCATCCCTTTGCGAAAAAAGTTTAACTTCGAAATGACGTTAATGCGCCAAACCACCGCTTAAACTGATGGTTATTATAGCCAGTATAATAAATCCGATGATGACATAAAGATAATCGCGTTCCAAAAAGAAGCTGAAAATGGCGAAGATAATTCGGGCGATCGGAGTAAAAATGAGCATCAAAATCCCAAACTGAACAATGGCATCGCCGCGAAAGGTTGCTAGACCGTTAAAAATTGCCGCAATAGACGAAAATTCTGAAATCTCGGGTTTGAACACTTTGTAATCCGCTATTACCCCCTTATGATGAGTCAAAAAGATAATGCCGCCTATCAGTACAATTGTCATAGAAATAATAACACCAGCGCGCAATAGGGTGCCTAAGATGGCTTGAATATCCTTATCGTTAATGTTTTGTTTGTGTTCTGCCTGCTCCATCATAATCCGTTTATCCCTTTATAAATCATTTGCAGCGCCAAAAAATCGACTACAACAGCAAATACGATTTTAAGTTTATCGGTTTTGATCTTCAGCAGAAGTTTCGATCCCACTGTAGCTCCGGTCAAAACCCCGAGGCACACCGGCATGGCGATACCTGGATCAATTTGACCGCGATGTAAATAAACTACTGCACTGGCGGCCGCTGTTACGCCCATCATAAAGTTGCTGGTAGTTGTTGATACTTTAAACGGCAAGCGCATGATATTATCCATCGCGATTACTTTTAGCGCCCCACTGCCCACACCCAACAAGCCCGAAATTGTTCCCGCCAATAACATCATCGAAAAACCAGCCGGAACGTGCTTAACCGCATATCCATGCACTTCGCCCTTATCGGGATATGACCCGTTTAGTTTAAAGTAGTTGGCCCATTTGTCCGTATGATCGGATGTGGTATGGTCTACTTTTTTCTTTAGAATCATCACTGCAGAAAAAATAAGAATACACCCGAAAAGAATGGCAATGAAGCTTGCATTGAGGTAAACTGCAGCAATAGCCCCGCAAACTGCGCCTACGGTTGTTGCAATTTCAAGGAACATCCCTATTCGGATATTGGTAATTCCCTCTTTAACATATGCAGCGGCAGAGCCCGACGATGTTGCAATTACGGAAACTATTGAAGCGCCGATTGCGTAATGAATATCGACGCCCAATGCCAGCGTTAGCATGGGAATAATAATAACACCGCCGCCTAAGCCTGTTAGCGAACCAAGCAAGCCAGCCAAAAAAGCGCCAAACAAAACGATAATGGTAAATAGCAATACCGACATGCTGGCAAATATAAGGCACTCGATTAAGCGAAACGAAACATTCGCCGAATAAAATAAAGTCTATATGTTAAGGGGATAAAATAGGAAATAAGATTAAAAGCCGATCTAAATTTTAATATTATTCCCTTTTTCGGTTTTTTGTCACACTGAGCGCCTGCAAGCCTCAGCAGGGGGACGAAGTGCTTTAATGTAGCAAAGATGGAACCGTTGACTACCTGATAATAGAATTTAAACAGGTTCTAGGTAACATTGGAAAAAGCGGCATTCCAAAGTTTGAAACACCGCTTAACACTGTTATACGGGATGTGTAAAAGGTAAAATTAAGGATCAGTTGTTATATCCATAATTGGGGTATAGTTATAAAAATTACCAGTATTTATTGTTCTTGCACCTCCACGCCAATAGTATTTTGTATTAGGGGTTAACCCTGCCATTGTATAGGTGTAGGAATTAGCTTCGACTGTTGCATTAGCAACGGGTTCCGTATTAGTTAATCCTCTAGTAGAGATATAATTATTAATATCAACCCCGGGTGTAGTGCTTAATACAGCAGCTACACGGGCAATTTTTTGTGTGTTACCGGCACCCAAGGCAACTTTAACTTTTACAGTTACGGAGGTACTGGTTTTTGAAACCACTTCTGCCGTTACTGTTAAATAGGGCCTTACCTTTAAATCTTGTCGTGTAGTTCCATTTACATCTACATAAGCAGTGTCTAAATAAAAAAAAGCACCTTCGGCAACTACTTTGTAACGGCCTTTAAATATAAAGTTGTTGTTGTACGTTCCATCAGCGTGCATACTGCTGGTTACCTGGCCAGGGTTATTTGAATAACTAACTTCGAACAACCTGATTTTGGCTCCGGCTACGACTTGTTGGGGCACTTTTTGGCCTGTTGTAGCATCGATTATAGCGCCAGAGATGCTCGAATTTGGCGCATCATAATTGTCTTTTTTACAAGCGGCTAAAGAGATACAGATAAACAGTACGTATATTGTATTATAATATTTTCTCATTTTCGTTAAAATTAATAGAGTGGATTTTGAACATATACCGGGTTTCCTTGAGGAACTGGCTCGTAATAAAGTCTTTCAGGGAAAGTTCTTGTTCCTTTTACGTAAACTTCTTCAAACGAGTATTTTAACTCGCTTGCAGGAACGCCACTTTGCCAAATAGCCCAAGGGTAAAGGGCTCTTGAAGGATAATTATCTAACTAAAACAGTTGATGCGATACGCCATCTCCTTAAATCCCAAAATCTGTGGTTTTCGAACGCTAACTCTACTTTGCGCTCATGGCGTACCTTATCTATATCTACTGTGGTTAGCGCTATAATGCCTGCTCTGTTACGAATTTTATTTATTGATGTAAGCGCATCTGATGTTTTTGGTGAACTCAACTCTAATGCGGCTTCTGCATGGTTGAGTAAAATTTCGCCTAGCCTGAAAACCATAAAAGGTGTAGTAGATTGAGCATAAGGAACCCGAGCATTCGGGTTCATAAATTTTTTAATGTAGAAACCTGTTTTAGTAGGATCCCATGTAGTGAGGGGCCCATCTTTACCTACCCTTTTAAAACCGTCACCATTATTTGGATAACCTTGGTTTAAATCTTCAGATGTATATTTGACGCCCCCATCGATTACTCCTCTTCTAATTTCCAGTACGCCTCCCTGCCATGCAGAGAAGGGCAGCATAATACTTGCACTTAATCTTGGGTCTTTGTTCAGAAAGAGATCCTGAGGGTTATTATAAACTATTGGCTGGCCTCCAACATCTTTTATTTTTAATTTCCCAGGCGAGCCATCAATGTATTCAAATTCCTCTACCATATCTAACGTAGGATTTGTAGCACAGCCCCAATCTATTCTAAAACTTTGAGGAGCATTATACCAATCAAAACTATGCGTTACCTCCGGAGATTTATATAACTTAGAGAAAATAGCTTCAGAATTATTCGGTGTCAGAAACAGATTTTGAAAATTTGCTGATTTATCTCCTCCCGTATCATATAAAGTATACTTATTGTCGTTTATAATTTCTGCTGATGCATCAAACGAAGCTTTAAAATACGCGTCTGCCATAGTTGATGGAATTCCTACCAGGCCGTCTTTTTGAACAGTGGCATATTTGGCACTGCAACCTGCGTAAAGCATCGCTCGCGATTTTAACGCCAAGGCAACATATTTATTTATTCTGTTAATATCTGTACCAGTGGTTACGGATGGCAAATCAGCCTTTATTTCATCCAGTTCTTTTGCAATAAAATCGTAAATGTCTTGTTCCTTACTGCGCTGCACCTGCAATGTAGCTTCATCTGCTCCTGCTACAAACTGCTGTGCCTCCGTTATTAAAGGCACACCTCCGTATCTTTTAACCATTGCGAAATAATGAAAAGCCCTAATGAACCTTCCTTCGGCTTTAAACCTTTTTTTCAAGTCATCACTTACTGGCGATTGATCCACTTTTGCAATAAATTCATTAATACGTCTAATTTTACCATAGTCCCAGCTACCAAACCAGTTGCCAATTACAGGGCCATTAATCACACTGGCGGCCCAGGTGTAGCTCCGAACTGCTTCATCGGTAATAGTTGAGAGATAGCCTGCTGTTTCAGCTACTTCATAGTTTAAATCTTCAATTAACATATCGCTGTATAGGCGAACAGTAACGGCTTCTAAACCAGTTTGCGAACCGTAGGCATCTATTTCTGATATTAAATCTCTCGGTTTTCTTTCCAAGAAATCCTTTTTACACGAATACATTGTTAACATTACGGCTAAAGCGCATGCAAATATTATTTCTTTTTTCATCTCAGTTACTTTTAAAAATTAAAACGATTAATTAGAGGCCCACGTTTACGCCAAAAACCCAAGATTTTTGTTGAGGATAAAAATTACCTCTTCCAGAAGGAGCTTCAGGATCTATATATTTAATTTTATCAAATGTGAATACATTTTGCCCTGAGGCATAAAACCTCAACTTATTTAAACCAACTTTTGCTAATAGTTTTTGGGGCAGGGTATAACCTAATTCGAAATTTTTAACCCTTAAGTAAGTTGCGTCCTTAAGCCAAAAAGACGATGTTCTCTGGTTATTTGCGGTACCCGATATGATAGTTGAAGGATATTTTCCAGGAATCCATGCGCTATTAGGATCAAACAAATCTGCCCGTCTCCAACGATCTTCAAAGTATTTAAACGCCGAAGCTCCGTTAAACAATGGATTTAATAACTCGAAGGTATAATCGGCATTAAAGTTTGTTGCCCCTTGAAGTAAAAGGGAGAAATCGAAATTTTTATAACCTGCCGTTAGGTTCAGCCCAAAAAATATTTCAGGTGTAGTACCTCTTCCAATCACCGTTTGATCTAATCCGTCAATAACGCCATCGCCATTAAGATCCTCGTATTTAATATCTCCAGGCAACAGGGTTTGATTGGCTCTGCCATCTTGAATAGCCCAGTTGTTAATGTCTTCCTGATTTTGAAACTGACCAATTGCTACATACCCTACTGTTCTGTTGGTCCATCTATTAGTAGTATTGTTATAATAATTATTTAACGAACTAGTTGAGGGCGCTCTTTCTATGTAACCATTTTTCGTTCTAGTCATACTCAGGTTAGGAGCAACCGAATAGTTAAAGTCGCCAATCCTGTTTCTGTGGGTTAATGCCAGTTCAAAACCGCGAGTATTATCACCATTAATATTTTCTTGAGGTAAGGAGGCACCAAATGTATTAGGCAGGCTACTTACTCGGGTTCCCAAAAGATCATCTCTTTGTCGATAAAAATAGTCGAATTCTATCCCTAATAAGCCCGACCATAGTGTTACATCTACACCAAAATTAGCCGTTTTTGAGGTATACCATGTTAAAAGTTCGTTTGCTAATCCCTTATCTGATAAACCTGGGATTGGATTTAAACCAAAAACATAACTGCCAGATGGATAGTTAAAACCTGTTAAGTATTGAAATGGATCAATATAATAATCGTCACCAACTCTGCCATAAGATGCCCGAAGTTTTAAATTGGTAATGGTTTTTTGGTTTTCCATAAAGTTTTCCTTACTAATTACCCAGCCAGCAGAAACACTGGGGAAAAATCCAAATCTACTTCCAGCTTTTACTTTATAAGTTCCATCATATCTGGCGGCAAACTCCACTAAATATTTTCCGGCATAATCGTAATTAACCCTACCCACATAACCAAGTTTTGCTTCTTCATATGAAGACCCTGAGTTGGATTGATTCGCACTCACACCCGCAAATAATTCATCAACACCACTTAATATGAATTCTCTGTAAGCTGATAAAGAATTTCCAATAACCTCTTGACTTTCATAAAGCAACAATCCAGAAACGTTGTGCTTTTCACCAAAAGTATTTTTATAGTTTATTGAAATTTGAGAAACTTTTGTTTCTTTATGAGTTATACGGTTTGATAATCTGCTTGGGTCATTACCCGTATAGCCAACATTGTAGGTATCATCTGTTGCATTGTAGTTATATAATTGAAATTTTTTGGTAAAGGCTTTGTTGTCGTAATTTTGATTTTCATAGGAATATAAAGCTTTGATGTTCAAACCATCAATATAAGGCACTTCATAATCAAGTGAAAATATTGCCGAATAAGTCTTTGTTTTTTCAGTTGTATATCCAGAATTTTTTGCATCACTTAGAAACAATTGATTGGTTGCATTGGTATTTCCAGGGTAATTTGGGTTATCATTTGCATAAAAAGGGTAAATAGGATAAGTTCTGGATAAACCCGATATTAGGCTAGCAGCACCAACCCCTGGAAATTTAAGGTTTTCTAAACGGCCAGATAAGTTTACCGCAGCAGTGAATCGTTTGGCAATTTTGGCTTCGACCTTACCCCTTAAATTGTACCTTTTAAAGTTTGTAGAGCCACTTCTCCACATCCCATCTTGAAACAAATTACCCAAATTTATAAAATAGTTTACCTTATCGGTTGCTCCAGAAACGTTTATATTGGTGTATCTTTGAGGGGCATTTTTTTTAATCGTTTCGTTAAACCAATCATAACTTTTTAGTGTGCCATCGCGGTAGTCTTCTACAACTTCTTTAGGGTAGGGAAATGTTAAAGGTGCGGTTGGGTTGCCGTTTTTAACCCAGGTATTTACGGCTGCTTCATTATACAGCTCGGTAAATAAGGCCGCATCTGCAAGCTCTGGATATTTAGCAATCGTTTGAAACCCATAATAGGATGATAATTCTATTTTTGGCTTTTCACCTAGCTTCCCTTTTTTTGTAGTCACCAAAACCACGCCATTAGCTGCTCGCACACCATATACCGCCGCTGATGCATCTTTTATAATACTAAAGGTTTCTATTTCGTTGGCGTCTAATTGATTAAATGAACCACCAGGCACGCCATCGATAATAACCAATGCATTGCCAAAGCCCCTTATATCAAGTCCGCTGCCATCGTTACCAGGCTCACCACTGCGTTGCGTAGCCCTTAAACCAGGCAAACGACCAATTAAAGAGTTTGATAAGTTGGCTACTGGCGATTTTACCAGCTCTTTACCTTCAACCTGGCTTATTGAACCTGTAACCTTTGCTTTTGTTTGGGTACCATATCCTACTACCACAACTTCATTTAAATCATTATTTAGTGGCTGTAACTGAATGAGTTTAAAATTATCTTTAACAGATACTTCTCTAGTAACATAACCTAAATAAGAAACTACCAAAGTGGCATTATCAGGAACATTTTTTAATGAGTACTCGCCCGCTGAGTTTGAGGAAGTCCCATTATCTGTGCCTTTAACTTTTATACTGGCACCGGGCAGGTACTTATTGTTCTCATCAACAATTTTCCCTTGTATATCGA
This sequence comes from Pedobacter endophyticus, assembly GCF_015679185.1. Classification (NCBI taxonomy): domain Bacteria; kingdom Pseudomonadati; phylum Bacteroidota; class Sphingobacteriia; order Sphingobacteriales; family Sphingobacteriaceae; genus Pedobacter; species Pedobacter endophyticus. The sequence goes on along the minus strand of NZ_CP064939.1, from coordinate 2,322,720 downwards.
TATCTGCATCAACGACCTCGGCTGTCGTATTTTTGGGCAATTCCTTTTTAGGCTTAACAATTATAGTGTTTTCGATTATCTGGTAGGTTAATGGTTGATTTTTAAAACAATAATCAAGCGCCTCTTTAACAGAGATATTTTGCTTGTTTATGGTTACAGGATTGGCCTTTTGGATAATTTGATCTTGATATAGGAGCAGATAACCGCTTTGTCTTTTGATCGATTCAAGAACACTTCGCAAAGTAGCTTTTGTTTCATAAAGTGATATGTTCTGGCTGTGTGCTTCACCTCTAACTTGTGTAAGGGCAAAGATGATTAGGATAAATGTCAGTTTCACAATCTTAAAAAGCTTATGATTGGGACATAAATTGGGCGTAGCCAACTTAAATAATAATTTTTTTATTACCTTCATATTTGGTTTGGGTTAGTACGTATTAACTTACAATTCTTCATTTACCTGTTCTAGTTCATACAAAACAGGTAGGTTGACTCAAGCTTTTATCGGGAAGTGTTGGCGCACTTTCCGATTTTTCAACCTCGGTTTATCTTTCATTTAGTCATTCATAGATTTTTATTTTAGGTTAACGAATAAGGTGTCGATAATTAGTTGCTCACTACTATTCTCTTCCCTTCCATTTTAAAAACCAATCCTGTAACACTGAGCATTTCAAGCGAGCGAGATAATTTTAAATTTCTGGAAATATTACCGGTAAAGGTGAGGTTGGCTACATTTTCTTTAAATACAATATCAACATCGTACCACCTCGATATTTGCCGCATGACGACATCGATAGCCGTATGGTTAAACTGAAACAAGCCTTTTTTCCAGGCAATTACCTCTTCAATATCTACTTCTTTTGTTATCAGCTTATTATTACTGGCTAAAACTTGCTGTCCTGGTTTAATATTGCTGTGCTGATTACCCAGACTTACCTTCACTGCCCCTTCTGTCAGCGTAGTTTTAACGCTCAAATCGTCGTTGTAAGCATTCACATTAAATTCGGTTCCCAAATCTTCGATGGTGATCCCTTGAACACTTACCAAAAATGGCTTTTTTGAATTGTGTATCACCGAGAAATAAGCCTGCCCGGTAATATTCACTTTACGCTCTTTGCTAAAACTAACCGGAAAAGTAATCGAAGAGCCGGCATCCAAAATCACCTTTGTGCCGTCAGGCAATTCAATAGCAGGCCATTTTCCACCGTTTGGTGTTCTTATCGTGTTATAGGCAGTTGCATTGTTGTTTACAGTAGCATCGCTATTGCCTTGTTTGTAACTTATAATACTTTCGCCGCTTTTCTCTACACGCACATCGCCTTCGGTAGCAACAAGTCCGGGGTCGGCATTTTCCAGGCTAATTACCTTGCCGTTAGATAGAACTAACTCGGCCTTATTACTGGCAGGCGGTAAATCGTCTTTTACCTTTACATCCGATTTCGCCATTTGCATCTCCGTATTAGAAGATTTCCATTTTATTGAATAATAAATTCCAAAACTGATGATTAAGAACAGCGATGCCGCTATGGAGTATTGAGCCCAAAGTGTTAACCTTTTATGCTGTTGTTGGTTGGGCATTAGGTTTAATTTACCATTTACATTTTTCCAAATCAATTTTTGATATAATATGAAGTCATCCTCGGAAATAGAATTAATTTTATTCTTCTCTCCGAACGAGTTGTACCAGTTTTCTAATAAAGCTAGCTCTTCGGAACTACACTTTCCGTTGTTATATCTTTCTAATAAAGATTGAAATTCGATTTGGTTCATGAAGATAGATTCTGGCTCAATTGTATGTAAGACGTTTGATCGTTACGCAAGTATGAGATAAATGTTAAAAATTTAATCTTTTTCTTCTGTCATCAAGATAAGTTCCTGATAATAAGCTGTTTGTTGTTTAAGGCTTTAAACTTCGGGCGGCTGTTCTAATTTAATTCGCAAAATATTTGCGGTGAGGATAAGCTAAGTTTAGGGGTTTTACTTAATTAAAAAGATTAATCAAGTAAAAAAGCCAGTAAGAGCTGGGTTTAATTTTTGATCTTAAAACTCTTAACGCATTGCTAATTTGGCTTTTAACGGTATGTTCACTAACCTTTAAATGTGTAGCAATTTGTGAGTACGATAAATTTTTCTTGCGGCTGAGCACAAACACTTTGCGCATTTTGGCAGGAAGAGCGTTTAATTCATTTTCTATAATTATGGATAGTTCCTTCTCTCTTATCCTATAGTCTGTTGGTACATATCCTTTTTCTATAAACTCGTTTATCGAAGCAAGGTAGTCACTTGATGTTTTTTTTTGTCTAATCCGATCGAGAACCTTGTTGCGGGTTGCTGTGTACAAGTACAAAGAAAGGGAAACTTTGATTTCTATTGTGGCTGCTTTTAACCATAAGCCAGTGAATAAGTCTTGAACGATATCTGCAGCTTCAGCATCACTTTTTAATAGTCTGCCTGCATGTAAGAACAATACTGCCCAATAGCGATTATACAATTCATCAAATGCTTTATGATCTTTCGTTTTTAATAAACCCAATAGTTTATCATCAGTTAAGGAACTTATACTATTCATACCCCAAGTGTTAATGCAAGTGTCTACGAATTAAATTTATTTTAATTAAGATCGTGTATAACAATAAGGAGATTATACTAAATGTAGGAAATATATTAAACTTAAAATAGAATACGATGAATAATTTATTGAATGAGCCGCTTAGCCATGTTCGATTTTAATAAATTCAGGGTTGATTATTTACTGGCGTAACGATTAGATTGCGGAAGATAGATGTACAGGGTTTTAGCTACCATCTTTTAGCAAGCCTATATTCTTGATGCATATTTTTATGAATCTTCGGCACTTTATCGGAAAGCTTTTCTTAATGCTAAACTCGCAAGCTTACTCCATACAACTGCCATTTGCTGGTCTCAGCCTTTAATTGTGAGGCAGAAATAAAGTTGCCTTGTTCTATTCTCCTGGTTTAACTTTTGCTTCAGGTATAGTGCCTGTCACCCCCGAATACTTTATAAGCCGTTACCTCAAGCGGATTCGAAAGGCCATTTTAATAGGCTTCGACTCCGCTCGGCCTGACAAAGTATCCCTGACATGACTTGGGACTTGAGACTCCAAACTCCCGACTCCAAACTCCAAACTCCCCACTCCAAACCTCCTTCACTTCCCCAACCTTGTAATCATCTCGGCGCTTTTGGCACGTCCATCATTTAATCGATTGGCAAAAAACGATTTTGCAGCTTCGAAATGTTCTTTGTAGCCTTTTAAATCGCCGTAGCCGATAATCGAGGCCCACTCGTGCACCGCGGTATGAAACTCCAAATCGTCGCCCCGGATAGATTTATCGTACAAGGCTGTTGTGATCGATTCTTCTAACATTTCCTCATTTTTGAATAGGTATTCGGCGATGCCTAACCGGAGCTTAAAAGGCGGCGTTTGGCAAATGAGATTATCGTAAGGATTTACGCCCATTTTATACCAGGCGTAAACCATACTCAACAAACTGAGGTGCGAATTTGGTTTTTGATTATGATTGGCATCAGACAGACTAAATTCTTTCATAATCTTATCATCCAACAATAACAGCGTTCTGCTTTCATGAAAAACGAAATCGCGGGCAGCATATATTTTCTCTCTAAATTCGGCCTCGTTCTCGCAAATCATCATCTTAAATAATTCAGACTCTGCCTGTGCATAATATTTCACCTGCTTTTGGGCATAAGGATTTAAAATGGCCAGGCCAGCATAAATGTGCGATTTGTAACTGAATATCCTCAACGTGGTTAAGATCTTCACGTTATCGATTCCTCCCGCATAAGCAGGGTTATCCCATGGGAAAAAGCCAGCGTTTTTCCATGCAGAGCCCATGCTTTCGAAGCCCATATGCGTAACCGCCTGCGTATCAGCTACAATCTTGTCGTGCTCCCGGTAATCGTCCATTTCTATGATTAGCGAGCCTAACGATTTATAAACTTCCAAAGCCTCAGCGTAAACGCTGTCTGTTGCGCGGTGCCGAACCACAACCAAAGTTTGGCCAACGGGGCTAAAGGCGGGCCCATGAAGCGAATGGCAGGTTACAATCTGCGTATCTTCGGGTAAATGTTTCTCAAAAGCAGCAATTTCGGGGTGTTTAACAGAAGTTTGGCCAGCTACAATAGCACCATATTTTGTTGAACGTGCAAAAGTAGAGACCACCTCGTCGATTTTTTCGGCTTCTACGCAATAAATTATAAAGTCAGATTTTCGGGCAACCTCATGGCCATCAACCAGCACCTCAATTCCCTTAGGCTCCAGTTCATTTTTCAAATCCGAAAAACGTAGCGGCATGTCTGCTCCGCACACCTTATAACCTGCGTTTACAAACGATAGCGCATACAATTTGCCCATATCGCCCAAACCAATAATTCCTATTTGCATGAAACAAATGTAACCTATCGCAATTTAATTTATAATAAAATGTATAAAAATGTAGTTTTACAATCTAACACCTATATTTAAACTATGCAGAAAATTAAACACACCCTATTGTTTTTAGGCGCTATGCTATTTTTAAACGTTGCATTTGGACAAGTTATGCCAGATACCACGAAAAATACTGATCCATCGTTAAAAGGACAGTATGAGTTCATGTTAAGAAAATCAAAAAGCCTGTATGGCGCCAGGCTGATTAATCCCTCAAGGCTATCGGCACTTTGGAAAAGTGTGAATGATACTTTGAAGAAAGAACGCAAGCAATTGCAGGAAGCACAACAGGAAATAAAGACACAAAGCGATAATATAGCGAGTTTAAAAGGCGAAGTTTCGGGAAAGGAAAACTCGTTGGCAAGTGCAACAGCATCGGTAAATGAGATTAAGTTTTTAGGAATCTCTTTTGATAAAGGAACTTACAACACCATTGTCTGGGCAATTATAATTGTATTGGCAGCCGGGCTGGCCATTGTAATTTTCCAATCTGGAAAGTATAGGAGGGAAGCTACTTACCGAACGCAGCTTTACCAGGAAGTGGCCGATGAGTTTCAGGCGCACAAGGTGAAGGCAAAGGACAAGGAAATGAGACTTGCCCGAGAGCTTCAGGACGAAAGGAACAGATGGGATGATGCCCGCGGTAGGTAGAGGTTAGTTTTTCGTCATTGCAATGCCGATTGTCCTGCCAATGTCGTTTAGTTAAGCCCGGTCGGTGTCAGTCTGAGCGGAGTCGAAGACCTTTTTTATTGGATAAAACCATTAACATCTGCCCTTCGACTCCGCTCAGGGTGACAATGTTCTATCATTTTGTCCTTAACTTTGGATGGGCACAAGCGAGATGCTTGCGCCAGACGAGAGACCAAGCCACTTAGCCTAGAGGCAAAGGAGCAACGCTTCAATTCCGTACGTGTGGGAAGAGCTGAAATGACTAACCAATTGCTACTGCTTTGGCTGCTTTTAATAATGATAAACCCCTAAATATTAGTCTCGTAGGCACTTGTTTAAACGCAAAATAAACGTCTTACAATGCGTGCGCTACCTAAATCCCATCCTATCAGCAATTTATTTGAAAACCAGCATGATTTTACGAAAAAACAAGCCTTTAAAGTAATAAAATCATGATCCCTTTAACACCTATGAATAAAAATCAAAAATAGTTAAAAAATATTTCGCTAACTATTTGAAAATTAATAATTCTTGCCTATCTTTGCCGTCCCTTTCGGGGGATTGAACAACCACCTTGAACGAAGCCCTACTGCTTCGATGGGTGTTAAAAAGAAAAGATAAAATGTCAGGAATTATTGGAAAAAAAGTAGGAATGACCAGTATTTTCGATGCAGACGGAAGAAACATTCCATGTACTGTAATCGAAGCTGGGCCTTGTGTAGTTACACAAGTAAAGACCGAAGAAAAAGACGGGTATTCATCAATCCAATTGGGTTACGATGAGAAAAAAGAGAAAAACACAACTCAACCGTTAAAAGGCCATTTCGCGAAAGCAAACACAACTCCAAAACGCAAGCTGGTAGAATTCGATTCAACATTTACAACTGAACTTAATTTAGGTGATGTGGTAACTGTTGATGCGTTCGCAGAAGGCGATTTTGTTGATGTTGTAGGTACCTCAAAAGGTAAAGGTTTTCAAGGTGTTGTGAAACGCCACGGATTTGCCGGTGTTGGTATGCAGACTCACGGTCAGCATAACCGTTTACGTGCCCCGGGTTCATTGGGAGCATCATCATTCCCTTCACGTGTATTCAAAGGAATGCGCATGGCTGGAAGAACAGGTGGCGACAGGGTGAAAATTCAAAACTTACAAGTATTGAAAATTTATGCCGATCAAAACTTATTAGTAGTTAGTGGTTCCGTTCCAGGAGCTAAAGGTTCTTACGTAATCTTAGACAAGTAATCAGATGGAAGTTAAAGTATTAAACATTTCAGGTAAAGAAACAGGTGCCAAGGTGCAACTTCCTGAATCGGTATTTGGTATCGAACCTAACGACCACGCGATTTATTTAGATGTAAAACAGTATTTGGCTAACCAACGTCAAGGTACTCACAAATCTAAACAACGTAACGAGATTGCAGGTTCTACCCGTAAACTATACAAACAAAAAGGTACAGGTGGTGCCCGTGCCGGTAGCATTAAATCTCCATTATTTAATGGTGGTGGTCGTGTTTTCGGTCCTCAGCCACGTGATTATAGTTTTAAATTGAACAAGAAATTAAAATCATTAGCACGTAAATCTGCTTTAGCTTACAAAGCAAAAGATAACAACGTGGTAGTTTTAGAAGATTTCAACTTCGATACTGTTAAAACTAAAAACTATACAAGTTTATTAGCTGCGTTAAACGTAGGTACGCAAAAAACTTTGTTGGTTTTACCTGCACAAAACAATAATATCTATTTATCAAGCAGAAACGTTCAGAAAACTAAAGTAATATCTGCAGCAGATTTAAATACTTATGATGTATTAAACGCTGGCGTACTTGTGTTAACTGCTGATTCTGTTAAAACTTTGGAGGAGGCATTTGCCAAATAATATGGAAATCTTAAAAAAACCAATATTAACCGAAAAAGCTTCAGCTTTAACTGAAAAAGGTAACCGTTTCACCTTTAGCGTTAACCACAAGGCTAACAAAATTCAAATCAAAACAGCTATCGAAAAAATGTACGGTGTAACCATCGTTTCAGTAAATACAATGGTTGTTGATGGAAAAGCTAAATCTCGTTACACTAAAGCAGGTTTTGTATCAGGCCGTAGCCCTAAATACAAAAAAGCTATTGTAACCTTAAAAGCTGGTGAAACAATAGATTATTACGCAAATCTTTAATTTAATTATTAATTATAACTATGGGCTTAAGAAAATTTAAACCAGTTACTCCAGGTACCCGCTTCAGAGTTGGTGCTAGTTTTACGGAGATTACAGCAACCAAGCCCGAAAAATCATTGGTTGTATCATCAAAAAAGTCTGGTGGACGTAACAATACAGGTAAAATGACTATGCGCTACATGGGCGGTGGTCATAAAAAATCGTATCGTTTAATCGACTTCAAACGCGATAAATTCGATATTCCTGCAACAGTAGCAACTATTGAATACGATCCAAACCGTACTGCCCGCATCGCATTATTACATTATGCAGATGGCGAGAAGCGTTACATCATTGCTCCAGAAGGATTGCAAGTTGGTTCGGTATTATTATCGGGCGATAAAGCAGCACCAGAAGTAGGTAACACTTTAAAATTATCGAACATTCCGTTAGGTTCTATCATCCACAACGTGGAGATTCACCCTGGAAAAGGAGCACAATTAGCTCGTAGTGCAGGTGCTTACGCACAATTAGCTGCCCGCGATGGTAAATATGCTACCTTGAAAATGCCTTCAGGCGAAACCCGTTTAATCTTGACTTCTTGTCTGGCTACTATCGGTGCTGTATCTAACTCAGATCACGCAAACGAAGTATTAGGTAAAGCTGGTCGTAAACGTTGGTTGGGCCGTCGTCCGAGAACTAGACCGGTAGCGATGAACCCAGTAGATCACCCAATGGGTGGTGGTGAAGGTAGATCATCAGGTGGTCACCCACGTTCAAGAAATGGTGTTTTAGCTAAAGGCTACAAAACCAGAGAACTTAAAAAATATTCTAATCGTTACATCATAGAGAGAAGGAAGAAATAATGGCTCGTTCGATAAAAAAAGGACCTTATATTGACCATAACGTAGAGAAAAAAGTTAGCTCTATGAATGATTCAGGCAAAAGAACTGTAATCAAAACTTGGTCTCGTAGATCGATGATCTCACCAGATTTCGTAGGTCATACATTTGCAGTACACAACGGTAACAAATTTATACCAGTGTACGTTACAGAAAACATGGTTGGTCACAAGTTGGGAGAATTTGCTCCAACCAGAACATTCAGAGGACACGCTGAAAAGAAAAAATAATTAGACAATGGAAGCAATAGCAAAATTAAACAATTGTCCAACCTCACCGCGTAAGATGCGTTTGGTTGTAGATCTTATCAGAGGTGAACGTGTAGAAAAAGCATTAAGCATTTTAAAGTTTACCAATAAAGAAGCAGCAATAAGAGTTGAGAAATTATTATTATCTGCCATCAAAAACTGGGAATCAAAAAATGAAGGTGCTCGCCCTGAAGAAAGTCAACTTTTTGTTAAAACAATTATGGTTGACGGTGGCCGTCAGTTAAAACGCTTACGTCCAGCTCCTCAAGGCCGTGGATATAGAATTCGTAAACGTTCTAACCACGTAACGCTGATTGTAGATAGTAAATTACAAGAAACAACTCAAAACTAATTTTAGGAAATGGGACAAAAAGCAAATCCAATAGGTAACAGGTTAGGCATCATCAAAGGATGGGATTCTAACTGGTTCGGTGGCAACAACTACTCCGATAAATTAGTTGAAGATGAGAAAATAAGAAAATACCTTTCTGCTCGTATCGCAAAAGGCGGTGTTGCAAAAGTAGTTATCGAGCGTACGTTAAAACGTATCACGGTAACCATCCACACAGCTCGCCCGGGTATTGTAATCGGTAAAGCAGGTGCTGAGGTTGATAAAATTAAAGAAGAGTTAAAGAAATTGACTAAAAAGGAAATTCAAATTAACATCTTCGAAATTAAACGCCCAGAACTTGATGCACAATTAGTTGCAGAAGGTGTTGCAAAACAATTAGAAGCAAGGATCTCATTCCGTAGAGCAATGAAATCTTCTATCGCATCAACAATGCGTATGGGTGCTGAAGGTATCAAAATCATGACTTCTGGTCGTTTAGGTGGTGCTGAGATGGCACGTACCGAGCAGTACAAAGAAGGAAGAGTGCCTTTGCATACATTCCGTGCTGATATCGACTATGCTTTAGCTGAGGCTTTAACCACTTATGGTAAAATCGGCGTTAAAGTATGGATCTGTAAAGGTGAGGTTTATGGAAAACGTGATTTGTCGCCAAACATTGGTTCAACAAACAACGGTCCAAAAGGCCAGTCAGATAAACCAGCATTCGGTGGAAGAGATAACCGCGGTGGTGGAAGAGATAACCGTGGCGGTGGCGACAGACGTGGTGGAAACCAAGGCGGTCGTGGTCCAGGCCAGGGTGGTGCAAACAGAGGTGGTGGCGCAGGTGCTAACAGAGGTCCTCGTAAATAATTGATTTATTAACATCGTTTAACGATTAGAACAAAATAAAATGTTACAGCCAAAAAGAACGAAGTTCAGGAAGATGCAAAAAGGCAGAATGAAGGGTTTAGCTTCTCGTGGAGCTGAATTAGCATTCGGATCTTTCGGTATCAAATCTTTAGAAGCCACTTGGATCACAAGTCGCCAGATAGAGGCTGCCCGTATCGCGGTAACACGTTTCATGAAACGTGAAGGCCAGGTGTGGATCAGAATTTTCCCTGACAAACCGGTAACTAAAAAACCTGCTGAGGTACGTATGGGTAAAGGTAAAGGTGCTCCTGAGTATTGGGTAGCAGTTGTAAGACCTGGACGTGTAATTTTCGAAGCTGAAGGTGTGCCTTTAGAAGTAGCTAAAGAAGCATTGCGTTTAGCAGCACAAAAATTACCAATCCAAACCAAGTTCGTAGTACGTAGAGATTACGTAGAAGCATAGTAAAGTGTTGAGGTGAATGTTGTAAAATACTTGTTTATTATAACCGCTACACTCAACGTAAAAGAAAAACAAAATGAAAAATTCAGAAATCACAGGGCTTTCAAAAGAAGAATTAGTAGCTAAGATTGCGGAAGAAAAAGAGAACTTGTCAAAATTAAAGTTCGCTCACACTATTTCAGCTATCGAAAATCCTTCGCGTATTGCAAAAGTAAGGAAAGACATAGCCCGTTTAAACACACAACTGACTGCGGTATCAAAAGCCGAGTCAGCTACTGAAACTAAATAATTCGAAAGTCGACATGGAAAGACAATTAAGAAAAACAAGAACCGGGTTAGTGGTAAGCAACAAGATGGATAAATCTGTTGTAGTGAGCGTTGAGCGTAAGGTAAAACACCCGATTTATGGTAAGTTCGTGAAGAAAACTGCCAAATTTATGGCTCACGACGAGAAAAACGAATGCGGTATCGGTGATACAGTATTGATTATGGAAACTCGTCCGTTGAGTAAAAACAAGAACTGGAGATTGGTACAAATTTTAGAAAGAGCTAAATAAGATGGTACAACAGGAATCGAGATTAAACGTTGCTGATAACAGCGGCGCAAAAGAAGTATTGGTAATTCGCGTGCTAGGTGGAACCGGCAAACGTTATGCTTCAATTGGTGATAAGGTAGTTGTTACCGTAAAAAGCGCATTACCGTCAGGTAATATTAAAAAAGGTACAGTTTCTAAAGCAGTTGTTGTAAGAACTAAAAAAGAAATCCGTCGTAAAGATGGTTCTTATATCCGTTTTGACGATAATGCTGCTGTATTATTGAACGCACAGGATGAGCCAAGAGGTACACGTATCTTTGGCCCGGTTGCGAGAGAACTACGTGAAAAACAATTCATGAAAATTGTATCATTAGCACCGGAGGTATTATAAAATGGGAAACAAAGTAAATACACCATCAAAACTTAAAATCCGCACTGGAGATTTAGTTAAAGTAATTGCTGGCGATTCAAAAGGTCAACAAGGAAAAGTACTTTTAGTACAAAAAGATAAAAACAGAGCCATTGTAGAAGGCATTAACTTAGTATCTAAACATACTAAACCAAATGCTGCAAATCCGAACGGTGGTATTATTAAAAAAGAAGCTGCTCTTCACATTTCTAACTTGATGTTGGTTGATCCAAAATCTGGTAAAGCTACCCGAGTTGGTCGTAAACTAAACGCTGATGGCAAAATAGTTAGAGTTGCTAAAATTTCAGGGGAGGAAATTAAATAATGGCTACACCTAGATTAAAAAGCAAATACAAAGAAGAAGTTGTAAATGCATTGAAAGAAAAATTTCAGTACAAAACTGTAATGCAGGTTCCTAAATTGGAAAAAATCTGTATCAATCAGGGTGTTGGTCGTTTTTCTGTTACTGATAAAAAGATTATGGATACCACAATCGTTGAGTTGACAACCATTACTGGTCAGCAAGCGGTTCCGGCACAATCTAAAAAAGATATCTCTAACTTTAAATTGCGTAAAGGTATGCCAGTAGGTGTACGTGTTACATTACGCGATAACAATATGTACGAGTTCTTAGATCGTTTGATCTCTGTAGCTTTGCCACGTATTCGTGATTTCAAAGGTATTAACGATAAAGGTTTCGATGGAAAAGGTAACTACACATTAGGTGTTACTGAGCAAATCATCTTCCCAGAGATTAATATAGATAAAATCAATAAAATTTTAGGGATGGATATAACTTTCGTAACTTCGGCAAAATCTGACGTTGAGGCATTAGAGTTATTGAAACAATTCGGATTACCATTTAAAAATCAAAAAACAGCAGAATAATGGCAAAAGAAGGTGTAAAAGCACGCGAAGTTAAGCGCCAAAAATTGGTAGCTAGATACGCTGAAAAACGTGCAGCATTAAAAGCTGCAGGAGATTTCGAAGGTTTAGATAAATTACCTAAAAACTCATCTCCGGTACGTTTACACAACCGTTGTAAATTAACTGGCCGCCCACGTGGATATATGCGTACTTTCGGTATTTCGAGGGTAACTTTCCGCCAAATGGCGCTAGACGGTAAAATCCCAGGTGTTAAAAAAGCATCTTGGTAATATAAGCTTTAAGCAGAAAGCTAAAAGCTGAAAGATCAAAGGCAGTCCGAAGTCGGGAGTCCGAAAGTCGGGGGATAGCCAAAAGCGAAAAGAAAAACAATTTCAAAGTTTAAAGCGATATACATGCGCTTTAAGCTTTGATCTTTTACCTTTAAGCTTAAAAAAAGAATTTTAACCGATAGCAGGTCCCACCGTTGGGTAACGGAAGGAAACCACTATCAAAAACAATAAAAATGAATACAGATCCAATAGCAGATTATTTAACAAGAGTAAGGAATGCCATTAAGGCCAACCACAGAGTTGTAGAAATTCCTGCATCAAACCTTAAAAAGGAAATTACAAAAGTACTTTTTGATAAAGGTTACATCGCGAATTATAAATTTGAGGATACTACTGTTCAAGGCACCATTAAAATTGCTTTGAAGTACAATCCAATAACTAAAATTCCTGCTATTCGTACATTAGTGCGAGTAAGTAAACCAGGTTTGAGACAGTATGCAGGCGTTGAAAATATGCCAAGAGTATTAAACGGTTTAGGTATCGCAATCTTATCTACTTCTAAAGGTGTAATGACCGATAAAGAAGCAGCCAAATTAAACATTGGTGGTGAGGTATTGTGTCACGTTTATTAATATTTAGGAGAACAACACAATGTCAAGAATAGGAAAAGCCCCAATTACAATCCCTTCAGGTGTTACAATTACCGTATCTAACGATAACGTTGTAACTGTAAAAGGCCCTAAAGGTGAATTAACACAAACAGTTGATAAAGACATCACTGTAAGTCAAGAGGATGGAACTTTAACAGTTCAACGTCCGTCAGAACAAAAGAAACACAAAGCATTACACGGTTTATATCGCTCATTGCTTAATAACATGGTTATTGGTGTTACAGAAGGTTATAAATTAACACAAGAACTCGTAGGTGTTGGTTACCGTGCTACAAACCAAGGTAATACACTGGATCTGGTTTTGGGTTATTCTCACCACTATGTATTTCAATTGCCAGCTGAGATTAAGGTAACTACATCTTCAGAAAAAGGTCAGACTCCTAAAATCATTTTAGAAAGTATTGACAAACAATTGATTGGTCAGGTAGCAGCGAAAATCCGTTCGTTACGTGCACCAGAGCCTTATAAAGGTAAAGGTATCAAGTTTGTAGGTGAAGTGTTAAGAAGAAAAGCAGGTAAATCAGCATCTAAAAAATAGTAATCATGGCAGGTAAAAAATTATCAAGAAGAGATCGTATTAAAAAAGGGATCAGAAAAAGACTTACCGGTTCGGAAGAGCGTCCAAGGTTATCTGTATATAGAAGCAATAAAGGGATTTATGCTCAGGTAATTAACGATGTAACCGGTAAAACAATAGCATCAGCATCATCATTATCGAAAGATTTTACTGGTACTGGAAACAAAAGCGACCAATCAGTTGCGGTAGGCAAATTAGTTGCCGAAAAAGCAATTGCTGCAGGTGTTAAAGAAGTTGTTTTCGATAGAAATGGCTATTTATACCACGGTCGTGTAAAATCGTTGGCAGAGGGTGCCCGCGAAGCTGGTTTAGTATTTTAATCTGAAGAAAAAGTAAGATGTCAACTATTAATATAAAAAGAGTAAAAACCACCGATATCGAGTTAAAAGATCGTTTGGTTAGTATACAACGTGTTGCCAAAGTAACCAAAGGTGGCCGTACTTTCAGCTTCTCAGCAATTGTTGTTGTAGGTGATGAGAACGGTGTTGTTGGTTTCGGTTTAGGCAAGGCGAAAGAAGTAACTGAAGCAATTGCAAAAGGTGTGGATGATGCTAAAAAGAACTTGGTAAAAGTTCCGATTTTAAACGGTACTGTTCCTCACGAGCAAATCGGTAAATTCTCAGGTGGTTTTGTATTAATCAAACCAGCTGCTGTAGGTACCGGAGTAATTGCAGGTGGTGCAATGCGTGCCGTATTAGAGAGTGCCGGCGTACATAACGTTTTGGCAAAATCTAAAGGTTCATCAAACCCGCACAACGTGGTAAAAGCAACTGTTGATGCATTAACAAAAATGCGTGATGCTTATACAGTAGCTCAAACTCGTGGTATAGATTTAAACAAAGTATTTAACGGATAATATCATGGCTAAGATCAAAATAACACAAATAAAAAGCGTTATCGACAGAAGCGAGCGCCAAAAAAGAACCGTTCAGGCTTTGGGTTTATCTAAAATGAACCAAAGTGTTGAGGTTGAAGCTACACCACAAATTATCGGTATGGTTCGCAAAGTGAATCATTTGGTAGCTATCGAAGCAATTTAAGAGAATTATTAAATGATAGAATTTTGAATGAGAGAATGAATAACATTCAATCATTCGCTCATTCAAAACTCAATCGTTATTTATTTATCGTTGTACCTGTTTAGTGAAAGCGAAGGGCAACACAAGTTCAAAAAAATGAATTTAAGTAATTTAAAACCTGCACAAGGTTCTACAAAAAACAGAAAGAGAATTGGTCGTGGTACAGGTTCTGGTCGTGGCGGTACATCAACACGCGGTCACAAAGGTGCACAATCACGTTCGGGTTACTCTTCAAAAGTAGGTTTCGAAGGTGGTCAAATGCCATTACAACGTCGTGTACCAAAAGTTGGTTTCAAACCAATTAACCGTACAGAGTATGTTGGCGTAAACTTAGATGTACTTCAAGAATTAGCTGAAAAGCATAACTTAACAACTATCGATTTTGCAGCCTTGCAAGCACACGGTTTGGCTTCTAAAAACGACTTGGTTAAAATTTTAGGTCGTGGTGAAGTTAAAGCAAAATTAGAAGTTACTGCACATGCGTTTTCTGCAACCGCACAAAAAGCTATTGAAGCAGCAGGTGGTTCAATTGTAAAATTGTAATTTATTAAATGAAGAAGCTATTTACTACTTTAAGTAATATCTGGAAAATTCAAGAATTGAAAGAGCGTATCTTGTTTACGCTCTTCATTCTTTTGGTATACCGTTTCGTATCTCACGTGGTTTTACCAGGTGTAGATCCAAATGCGTTAGGTGATAACGAAAAATCGGGAATTTTAGGCTTACTAGATATGTTTGCCGGAGGATCGTTTTCTCGTGTATCTATCCTTGCATTAGGGGTAATGCCTTATATCTCTGCATCAATTGTGGTGCAACTATTAGGTATTGCTGTTCCTTCTTTCCAAAAAATGCAGAAAGAGGGCGAAAGTGGTAGAAAGAAAATGAACCAGATTACACGTTACCTTACGGTAGCAATCACAATTGTTCAATCAGTTGGTTACATTAAAACGCAAGTTCCGAAAGAGGCAATTTTATTACCAAACACCCTGTTTTTGGTGTTATCTACAATTGTATTAACTGCAGGTACGCTATTTGTAATGTGGTTGGGTGAAAAAATTACCGATAAAGGTATTGGTAACGGTACATCGCTAATCATTATGGTGGGTATCATCGCTCGTTTACCAGTTGCAATTTCTCAGGAGTTCAGTGCACGTGTGGGTTCTGCCAGCGAAGGCGGTGGTCCGGTTGCATTGGTTTTAGAGATCGTTGCGTTATTTGCGGTTGTAATGTTTACCATTTTAATTGTTCAGGGCGTACGCAAAGTTCCGGTACAATACGCAAAGAAAATTGTTGGTAACCGTCAGTTCGGCGGAGTTCGTCAGTACATCCCCTTAAAGGTAAATGCTGCCGGCGTTATGCCAATCATTTTCGCACAGGCGTTAATGTTTATTCCAGGTGCTTTAATGTCGTTTGTTCCTTCATTGCAGGGCTCATGGTTAATTCAATTTAGCAACACAACTTCATTAGCTTATAGCTTAACATTTGCATTCTTAATTATCGCATTTACTTTCTTCTATACTGCAATTACGGTAAATCCGACTCAAATGAGCGACGATATGAAGAAAAACGGTGGTTTTATTCCTGGTATCAAGCCGGGCTTAGCAACATCAACATTTATTGATGATGTTATTTCGAAGATCACTTTTCCAGGTGCAATATTTTTGGCAATCATAGCTATTTTGCCTTCTATAGCCGTTAAATTCGGTATTAAACAAGAGTTTGCGCATTTCTTTGGTGGTACCTCGTTATTAATTCTGGTAGGTGTAGTTTTAGATACTTTGCAACAAATAGAAAGTTATCTACTAATGCGTCACTACGATGGGTTAATGAAAACCGGCAGAGTTACAGGTAGAACAGGTGTTCCTGCTGCCAGTAGCAATGCGGCTTTGTAAACAATAAATTATTGAATGAGCGCATTTTTGCCAAGGGCGTCCCTTTGGGAAATGATAGAATGAATGAATTGCTTTTTAGCTATTCACTCATTCAAAATTCACTCATTCAAAAGTAGAGATAAATGTCGAAAATTTATTACAAGTCTCTTGAAGAGATCGAGTTAATACGAGAAAGTGCTATGCTCGTTTCTAAAACCCTGGCCGAAGTGGCCAAGGTGATAAAACCGGGTGTAACTACGTTATCATTAGATAAGCTCGCCTATGAGTTCATTAGCGATCACGGTGCTGTTCCAGCTTTTTTAAATTACAATGGCTTTCCAAATTCGCTCTGCATTTCGCCAAACGAACAAGTAGTTCATGGTTTTCCCAGCGATTATGCGATACAAGAAGGTGATTTAATCTCTGTTGATTGTGGGGTAATATTAAACAATTACGTTGGCGATTCGGCTTACACTTTCTCTATCGGAGAAATTGACGCAGAAAGACAAAAGCTAATTGAGGTTACGAAACGTTGCCTGGAGTTAGGTATAGAAAAGGCCGTTGTTGGTATGCGTATTGGCGATATTGGTTTTGCCGTTCAGCAATATGCAGAGGCCAATGGTTTTGGTGTAGTTAGGGAACTGGTTGGGCATGGTGTTGGCGTAAAGCTTCACGAAAAGCCAGAGGTTCCAAATTACGGCAAGCGTGGTTCGGGCCCAAAGTTGGAAGAGGGAATGGTGATTGCTATCGAACCGATGATTAATGCAGGCGTTGCCGGTGTTAAATTTCATAACGACGGGTGGACAGTAACCTCAAAAGATAACAAGCCGTCGGCCCATTTTGAGCACACTGTAGCGGTAAAAAAGGGCAAAGCAGAGATTTTATCGAGCTTTTCTATTATCGAAGAAGTTTTACAATAAAAAAAATAAATAATTAAAATTTTTTATTTAATTTTGCATCCCTGTTTAGAAGCAGCTAATTAAGTAACAATCAATAAAATATGGCTAAACAAGCCTCAATTGAACAAGACGGAGTAATAAGAGAAGCATTATCTAATGCGATGTTCCGGGTAGAACTCGAGAACGGGCATGAGATTATTGCGCACATTTCGGGAAAGATGCGGATGCACTACATCAAAATTCTTCCTGGAGATAAGGTTAAATTGGAAATGTCTCCTTATGATTTAACAAAAGGACGCATTACTTATAGATACAAATAAAATGAAAGTTAGATCATCAATTAAAAAGCGTAGCGCTGATTGCAAGATTATTCGCCGTAAAGGTAAACTTTACGTTATCAACAAGAAAAATCCTAAATACAAGCAACGTCAAGGGTAATTAGAAAAGATTGTAATTTACCGTACAACGGTGGCCCGCCGTTCGGAATTACTTAAAAACATACAAAAATATGGCAAGGATTTCAGGTATTGATTTACCAAGAAACAAAAGAGGAGAGATCGGTTTAACCTATATCTACGGGATAGGAAGAACAACTGCACAGCGCATTTTGACTACTGCAGGTATCGATTTGAACAAAAAAGTACAAGATTGGTCTGATGATGAATTGACAGCAATCCGTACCATGATTAACGACGAGATTAAAGTAGAAGGTGCTTTACGCTCAGAGGTTCAGTTAAACATTAAACGTTTAATGGATATTGGTTGTTACCGTGGTTTACGTCACAGAAAAGGTTTACCTTCTCGTGGTCAACGTACTAAAAACAACTCACGTACTCGTAAGGGTAAGAGAAAAACAGTTGCTAACAAGAAAAAAGCTACTAAGTAATAGATAGATATGAGATGTGAGATTGGAGATATTAGAAATGTATCCTTTAATCTGCTCAAATCTGGAATACAAGAGAAAAATTAGGATACTGAGTGCCGGGGTAGAGAAAGTCTCATATCTCAAGTCTCATATCTAAAATCTAAAAGATAAAATGGCTAAAAGTAAAAAAGTAACAAAAAAACGTATCGTTGTAATTGAGCCTGTTGGTCAGGCACACATCAATGCTACTTTCAACAACATCATCGTTACCTTAACAAACAACAACGGACAAACTATTTCTTGGTCTTCAGCTGGTAAAATGGGCTTCAAAGGTTCTAAAAAGAACACGCCTTATGCAGCAGGTCAGGCCGCTTCAGATTGCGGTAAAGTTGCGTTTGATTTAGGTTTACGTAAAGTTGAAGTATTTGTAAAAGGTCCAGGTTCAGGTCGCGAATCTGCAATCAGAACTTTGCAAGTAGCAGGTATCGAAGTAACGTCTATTAAAGATATTACTCCACTTCCTCACAACGGATGTCGTCCTCCTAAAAAGAGAAGAGTTTAATTAATTTTAAAGCTAAGAATCTTCAGTTACAGGCTGAATGATACTTTAAAAACAGAAAAAATGGCAAGATATACAGGCCCAAAATCAAAAATTGCACGTAAATTCAGAGAACCAATCTTCGGTCCTGATAAAGTGTTAGACAGAAAAAACTATCCTCCTGGCCAACATGGCGTTTCAAAAAGAAGAGGAAAACAATCTGAGTATGCAATCCAGTTAATGGAGAAACAAAAAGTAAAATACACTTATGGTGTTTTAGAAAAGCAGTTCAGTAACTTGTTTAAAAAAGCGAACTCACGTGCAGGTATTACCGGTGATAACTTACTTCAATTGTTAGAAGCTCGTTTAGATAATACCGTTTACCGTTTAGGTATTGCAACAACCCGTTCTGGTGCACGCCAGTTAGTTAGCCATAAACACGTAACCGTGAATGGTGAAGTTGTAAATATCCCTTCATATCAGTTAAAAGCTGGTGATGTAGTTGCGGTTCGTGAGAAATCAAAATCATTAGAATCAATTAGTAACTCAGTTGCAGGCAGAACAATTAATAAATTTGCCTGGTTAGAGTGGGATGCAAAAGAGTTAACAGGAAAGTTCTTAACTTATCCTCAACGCGACGAGATTCCAGAAAACATTAAGGAAAACTTAATCATCGAGTTATACTCAAAGTAATAAATAATATAGTTAATTACCTCCAAAGGGTAATTAACTTTTTTACTATTACTATATATTCACTAACGAATTTAAAAAAATATAAATGGCAATTTTAGCATTTCAGAAACCAGACAAAGTGATCATGCAGAAATCGACAGATTTCGATGGTACATTTGAATTTCGTCCTTTAGAGCCCGGTTTCGGTGTAACAATTGGTAATGCCTTAAGAAGAATTTTACTTTCTTCTTTAGAAGGTTATGCTATTACTACTATTCGTTTTTCAGGCGTTTCTCATGAGTTTTCTACCATGAAAGGTGTTGTAGAAGATTTAACCGATATCATTTTGAACTTAAAGCAAGTACGTTTTAAGAAAACTGGTGATTCTGGTGATGCTGAAAAAGTTTTCATCATTGTAAACGGTCAAGATCAGTTTAAAGCTGGTGATATTACTAAATTCTCTAATAACTTTACCGTTTTAAACCCTGAGCATGTTATTTGTAACATGGATAAAGCGGTTACTTTAGAAGTTGAATTAACCATTAATAAAGGTCGTGGTTATGTTCCTGCTGAAGAAAATAAAGTTGCTGATGCTGTTGTAGGTGTTATCGCTATCGATTCGATCTACACACCAATGAAAAACGTTAAATACACAATTGAAAACTTCCGTGTTGAACAAAAAACGGATTATGAGAAATTGGTATTAGATATTTCAACTGATGGTTCAATTCATCCTGAAGAAGCATTAAAAGAAGCGGCTAAGATCCTTATCCAACACTTTATGTTGTTCTCTGATGAGAACCTGGTATTAGAATCTCAGGCAAAAGAAGAAACTAAAGAAGTTGATGAGGAAATTTTACACATGCGTAAAATCCTTAAAACTGAATTAGTAGATATGGATCTCTCAGTTAGAGCATTAAACTGCTTAAAAGCTGCCGATATCCGTACTTTAGCTGATTTGGTTTCTTACGATGTTGCTGATATGTTAAAATTCAGAAACTTCGGTAAAAAATCATTAACAGAGATTCAAGAGCTTGTAAAATCAAAAGGTTTATCTTTCGGAATGAACCTGTCTAAATTTAAATTAGACGAAGAATAAAACAGTCTGGAGTTCGGAGTCGAGAGTCTTGAGTCCGGTTTTACTCTAGCTACAATCAGTTTCATTTGTCATTTTCTTTGAAATTGATTATTGGAATTTGAAAATTAAATAATTTTTAACAGTGTATAATTCCCTCTGAGACAGAGACGGTATACACTTAACAAAAGAACAATGAGACACGGTAAAAAAGTTAATCACTTAGGCAGAACCGACAGCCACAGAAAAGCGATGTTAGCTAACATGGCTACTTCACTTATTAAAGCGAAAAGAATTACTACAACTTTGGCAAAAGCTAAAGCTTTGCGTACTTATGTTGAGCCGTTAATCACTAAATCGAAAAGCGATACTACACACTCACGTCGTACAGTATTCTCTTATCTTCAGGATAAAGAAGTGGTAACTATCTTATTCCGCGAGGTTGCTGAGAAAGTTGCAAACCGTCCGGGTGGTTACACTCGTATCATTAAATTAAACAACCGTATGGGCGATAACGCTGAGATGGCTTTAATTGAATTGGTAGATTATAACGAAGTTTACGGTAAAGATGTAGAAGCTAAAGAAGAAAAGAAAACTACTCGTCGTGGTAGAAGCAAATCTTCTGCTCCTAAAGCTGAGGCTACTGAGGCAGTTGCTGCAGAAGCTACTACTGAGGAAGCTGCTGTTGAAGAAGCTCCTGCTACTGAAGAGCCAGCTAAAGAAGAAGCAAAAGGCGAATAAGTCTTACCGAATCCTCCCTAAAGGAGAGGCCGCAAGGAAAAATTTAAAAGTCCTGTTCGAAAGAGCAGGACTTTTTTTGCTTTTGCTCGTTAGCTGAAGCCAACGGTAGCCAATTTTTTTTGTCATGCTAAGAGGCGAAGGATCTCTAAGCGATAAAATACCAACTTGAATTGGCGTCGCACTCGCCTAATTTGCTAAAGTCGGTGAGGTATTTTAGTTTCTGTGTTGATGGCGTAGGGATTACTTCGTAGCTGCTTCGCGGTCTTCGCTAAGCTCAGAATGACACTGTGCCGAATCCTTTGTTTTTTTGTCATCCTGAGGGGGTAATTTACTGGATAAAACCAATGTGGAATGACAACGCTTTTGTAGAGAAGGACTGCTAGAAAAGGTCGTCATTTCGAGCGCAGCCGAGAAATCTCTATCCAACGTTCAAAGACTTCTCCCCAATGGACTGCTATTGAGCAATCGGTCAAAATGACGATTTTGTATTGTTTCTAAAAACGTCGATGGTACGCACGAAGGATCTCTAAGCGATAAATACCAACGTAAATTGGCGCCACACT
Source organism: Pedobacter endophyticus (assembly GCF_015679185.1). Classification (NCBI taxonomy): domain Bacteria; kingdom Pseudomonadati; phylum Bacteroidota; class Sphingobacteriia; order Sphingobacteriales; family Sphingobacteriaceae; genus Pedobacter; species Pedobacter endophyticus. Next base: position 2,300,974 of record NZ_CP064939.1, on the reverse strand, counting down.
CGCCTAATTTGCGAAAGTCGGTGAGGTATTTTAGTTTCTGTGTTGATGGGGTAGGGATTTACTTCGTAGCTGCTTCGCGGTCTTCGCTAAGCTCAGAATGACACTGCGCCGAACCCTTTGTTTTTTTGTCATCCTGAGAAGTAAATTACTGGATAAAAACTAATGTGGAATGACAACGCTTTTTAGAGGAGGGCTGCTAGAAAAGGTCGTCATTTCGAGCGCAGCCGAGAAATCTCTATCCAACGTTCAAAGACTTCTCCCCAATGGACTGCTATTGAGCAATCGGTCAAAATGACGATTTTGTATTGTTTCTAAAAACGTCGATGGTACGCACGAAGGATCTCCAAGCGATGAAATCCTGGCCTGAATAGGCGCACGAACCGAATTGCAAAAAAAACCTGTGAGGTATTTTAGTTTCTGTGTTGGGGTAGGGATTTACTTCGTAGCTGCTTCGCGGTCTTCGCTAGGCTCAGGATGACATTGCGCCGTACCAATGACGAATGAACGAATACAAGCTACACAAACGTTTGACTCATTTTTTCATTACATACCGCTTTTTCAGGCAGGTATCCATAAATTAGCATCAAAACAAATTTGAAATGAAGTTTAAACTTTTGCTATTCTGTGGTTTGCTAGCGCAGCTTTCTTTGCACGCCCAAATCCTAAAATATACTAATGGAAACAATAGCTGGAATCCGGATTCGCTGGGAAATCATCGCGTTGTCGTTCAGTTTTCCGGAACCGGAAATGTAGCGCATGCAAAAATAGATTGGCGCAGGAGGGACGAGAACCCGCAGTTAAAAAAAATCATTATCAAAGACGCTCAGGGCAATAATGCAACTGTTTTAGGGACTGAGAACTTTAGCAGGGAAAGCGCCGACATTTATTTCGAGGCACCGCAAAAAGGCAAATACTATGTTTACTATATGCCTTACACAAACGAGGGCCGAAGCAATTACCCAAAGGGAGTTTATTTAAAGGCAGAAAACAAAGAGTTAAGCAGAGCCAATCATGTTCCTGTAAATACAAGCGTTTTAGAAGTTCAATCTGTTGATGCTTTTAACTCTTTCTATCCGATGGAGGTGATTGCAACTGCAAAAGAAACAGCAGCGATTAAGCGAGAATACTCATCCGAACCTTTTGTGGTTTTTTCAGAAGATAGGATGTATCCAATCAAAATGCAGAATGATCTGCCTTATCGATGGATACAAAAAGGAGTTTCAAATACTTTTTACGGTACAGCGAGCAGGGGCGAGAATTACGCGTTTCAGCTCGGTGTTTATGCTTTGAAGAGCTTAAAGGATGTAAAGGTTACTTTTGCCGATTTGAAGTCATCAACAGGAAAAACGATTCCTGCAAAATTTATCAATTGCTTAAATACAAACGGAACAAGTTACGATAACAAGCCTTTAACTGAAACAGTAAACGTTGCCGTAGGAGAGGTACAACCTATGTGGATAACGATTGATATTCCAAAATCGACATCTGCAGGCATTTATAATGGGAAGTTCACTGTAAAAGCGAATGGCAAATCGAAAACGATTGATGTAAAATTGACTGTTGGCAAAGACGTGTTGGCCGATGCAGGTGTCGGAACTCCGAACAAACAAACGCGATTAACCTGGCTAAACTCTACCATGGCGCAGGCAAATACGGTTGTTGCACCTTACACGCCACTTAAGGTTGATGGGAATATGATATCGCTATTGGGAAGAAAGTTTGAAATTAATGCCGATGGTTTCCCAAAACAGATTCAAACGTTCTTCAATTCAGAAATGACGGCTTATGTTGAGCAACCAAACAACATTTTAGCCGAACCAATCCATTTTCATTTCTTTAACACATCCAAAACGCAAGAAAAATTTACCACCAATAACTTTAGAATTACCAGCAAAGAAGCCGGAACGGTTAAATGGATAGCCACTAATACCTCGCAAAACCTTAAAATGGATATTGAGGCTTCGTTAGAGTTTGATGGTTACGTTCATTATGCGGTAAAGGTTACGGCCTTGAACGATGTGGCTTTTAGTAACGTCGATTTTCACATTCCTTTTAATAAAGCAAGTACAAAATATTTAATGGGCCTCGGCGAAAAGGGCGGCTTTCGGCCAGACACGGTAAAATGGAAATGGGACGTTGCGCATAAAAACCAGGATGCCGTTTGGATTGGGAACGTAAACGCGGGTCTGTACTACAATTTACGCGACGAAAATTATGTCCGCCCGCTAAATACCAACTTTTACCTGCAAAAGCCATTACTGTTGCCAAAATCGTGGGGCAACGACGATAAAGGAGGTATACAGATTAATGTAAAAGGTAGTTCGATGTTGGCTGACAACTTTACTGGTGCCAGAACCATGAAAAAGGGCGATGTGCTTTATTACAATTTCAACCTGCTCATTACGCCTTTCCATTTACTAAATACGGATTTCCAATGGGATAATCGTTTTTACCACAAATACGGCGATCTGGATACCATTAAAGCTACCGGAGCTTCAGTTGTCAACATTCATCATGCTACGCCAATCAACCCGTGGATAAATTATCCTTTTATCGAATGGAAAAAAATGAAGGATTACATTGATGAAGCGCACACCAAAGGTTTGAAAGTTAAAATTTATAACACCGTTCGCGAGTTATCAAACCATGCTTATGAGTGGCCTGCGCTGCGCAGCTTAGGTACCGAAGTGTACTCGCCCGGCAAGGGTGGAGGCTTTAGCTGGCTGCAAGAACATTTAGATTCTAATTATATTGCCGCCTGGTTTGTGCCTGAAATTAAGGATGCAGCGATCATAAACAGTGGCATGAACCGTTGGCACAACTATTATGTAGAAGGAATGAACTGGCTGGTGAACAACGTTGGGATTGACGGCGTTTATCTGGATGATGTGGCTTTTGATCGTGTAACAATGAAAAGGATCAAACGCGTTTTAACACAAGATAATCATCCCGGGATCATCGATTTACACTCAGCCAACCAGTACAATAAAAGCGATGGATTTAATAACAGCGCCATTTTATACATGGAGCATTTTCCTTACTTAAATCGTTTGTGGTTTGGCGAGTATTTCGATTATGAAAAGAACACGCCCGATTTCTTTCTGACCGAGGTGAGTGGAATTCCGTTCGGTTTAATGGGCGAGATGCTGCAAGACGATGGCAATCCGTGGCGGGGAATGATTTACGGCATGACCAGTCGCTTGGGTTGGTCGGATAAAAGCGACCCGAAACCTTTATGGAAAGCCTGGGACAACTTCGGTATTAAAGGTTCAGAAATGATTGGCTATTGGAGCGAAAACTGCCCTGTAAAAACAGACAATCCAAACGTTTTAGCAACTGTTTATAAACAAAAAGGTAAAGCCATGATTGCGCTGGCCAGCTGGAACGAAACTGATACCCAGGTAAACCTGAATATCGATTGGAACAAGTTGGGCTTAAATGCCGACAAGGTAAAAATTTCTGCACCAAATATCGACAAATTTCAAACCGCAGGCGCTTATCGTGATGGAAAGTCGATTCCAGTCGAAAAAGGAAAGGGTTTGATACTGATTTTAGAGTAAATAACGGACGGAAAAAAACCTTCAGTAGTCGTCATTTCGACCGTAGCGGAGAAATCTTTGTAACTTATAGCTTAAAGATTTCTCCATTTCGCTGCGCTCCAGTCGAAATGATGACTAAATGTATGGTTGAAAAGGCGACTGAACATTAAGCCGTAGTTCCATAGCAACGGATGTCCGCAGCCAAAAAAAAGAAGTCAAGTTTTTAAAAACTTGACTTCTTTGGGTTTGAACTCGATTTCCTTATTATCAATTATATCGTTACATTTTGCATACCGTACTGTTTCAATACATCGGCAGGCACGCCAGCCCATTGGTTTGGTGAGTTGCCTACATAACCAATATCTTTTACACCCATTTCGGTGGTGTAAAAGCCAGAAGCAGTTAAATCACGCATTCTGTTAAAGAAAACAACTCCCGGCTGCACCTCAGGCTTTGCCTTATTCGGATAGGCAATTTCATCAACAATGGCTATTTGCTCGGTGGCCGACGCTTCGACAAAAGATTTTTGAAACTTGTTGAAGCAATAAATATCCAGCCATTTTAAGCCGCCGCGCATCGGTATCTTATGTTCGGGAATATCCTTAACAATAAACTCAATAAACTCAGGTACTTTAGCGTCTGACGCACTGCCCGAAACGTCATCTTTTGGAATAATAATATCAGCTAAAACCGTTATGGTAGCCATTTCGTGATCGCTGAAATATTTTACAGATTTGAGCGCTTTATCTCTTTCTACCTCCCACTGCTCGCGTCCGGCCTCTACCTTTGGTTCCTCAACAGGAATCGGTTTGTCACTCGTATTTTCGGGCTGTTTACAGGCTTCAACCAGTACAGCTGTACTCAAAGCGGTTAAGCCCAAAGCCTTTATGGAATCTCGTCTGTTCATGTTAAATGGTTTGTTTTTTCTTTTGAGCTAAAATATATTCTGCAGTTCGCATTGAGAGGGCCAGGATGGTCCAGGTTGCATTTTTATCACCCTGCTGTACAAAAGGGCCGGCATCAACAACAAACAAATTCTTGCAGTCGTGTGCCTGGCAATACTTATTCAGTGCAGATTTTTTAGGGTCGTCGCCCATGCGAATTGTTCCAACCTCGTGAATGATTTTTCCGGGATTTAATAAGCCGTAATTGGTTTCGGGGCCATGAATTTTTGAGGTTACTACGGCGCCCATTTCTTTCATAATGGATAAGAAAGTTTCTTGCATGTGTTTCGCCTGCAAAATTTCTTCTTTTGCCCAGGTGTAGTTGAACCTCAACACAGGTATGCCATATTTATCGACCATATTGGGATCGATTTCGCAATAATTGTCGGCTCTGGCAATTGCAGTTCCACGGCCGGCCATACCAACGCTTGTGCCATAAAAGCGGCGATAATCATCTTTTAAAGATTTGCCATATCCGCCAGCTTCTTTCATTTTGCCATTTCTGTCGGGCACCATGCCGTTCAGTTTGTCCATGCCGCTACCAAATCCATAAGAAGGCATGCCTAAGCCACCACCATATTCGATATGATATCCCCTTGGGAAGTTTAATTTTTTGTTATCAAGCCACCACGGAGAGTAAATGTGAACACTTCCGAGCCCATCTTCGTTATAACGTTTTCTATCCATTAATTGCGGTAGAAAACCGTAAACGCCAGCCCCTGTAGAATCGTGAAGGTATTTTCCGACTACGCCGCTGCTGTTTGCCAGGCCGCCGGGATGCGCTGATGACTTTGAATTAAGGAGAATTCGGGCCGATTCGCATGCACTGGCACCCAAAATAACCAGTTTTCCGTTCACCTGATATTCTTGCAAATCTTTTCTATTCACGTACGAAACGCCTTTTGCCGTGCCGTCTTTATCGGTAATTACCTCACGAACCATCGCGTCGGTAATTACGGTCAAGTTACCCGTTTTTACCGCTGGAATAACGAGGCACGATGATGCCGAGAAATCGCCATAAACCTTGCAACTTCGGCCACACTGGCCGCAATAGAAACAAGGTGCACGATCGTTGTTTCCCTTTATTGCCTCTGTCATAACAGCTCCGCGGCCTGTAATTACTTTTACGCCAGCTTTTTCGGCGCCTTTTTTAATAAATAACTCGTTTAAGCGTGGCTTCGGCGGTTTCATAAAAATACCGTCAGGCTCGTTTTCTATTCCTTCAACCGTTCCGTAAATCCCGATCATGCGATCTACTTTATCGTAAAAAGGCTTAACATCTGCGTAAGTAATAGGCCAGGGGTCTGTCAATCCATCCGTTGGTTTAAAATCCTGTGGCCCCATCCTTAAAGAGATCCTGCCCCAATGGTTGGTACGGCCACCAAGCATCCGTGAGCGAAACCACTCGAATTCCGTTTTGTTTTTCTGCGTATAAGGTTCGCCCTCCAACTCCCAGCCTCCGTACGAAGCATCAAAATCGCCAAAGGGCCTTACTGTTCCTGCGCCACGTCGCGGCGATTCCCAGGGCCATTTCAATTGGTGAGAATCTAAACGGGGATCGAAGTATTGTCCGGCTTCGAGCATTAAAACCTTTTGGCCGGCATTTGCCAGAACGTATGCCGCCATTCCGCCGCCAGCGCCCGAGCCAACAACAATGGCATCGTAAACCGTAGGCGATTTTTTTATCTGAAAGTCACTCATTATATATGTTTGATTCTTTTATTCTTCCTAAAATAATCTTATTTTTTTTAAAATGGAATTCATTTGGCTCTTTGGAATGATTACAGATAGCGATCTTTCAAGTTACGATCTGGATTTAATCATTAATATAACCTGTCGACTATATAAACGAATGTAGTTTAAGTAACTTATTTTGTAGGTTTAAAAGTCGCTCTATTGTTACATTTTCGCATTCACCCAATTCAAAAATAAATTGGTTTATCTTTGTGTTTTAAAACTTATCGATGGTATTTTCAGCACAGATAGAACAGTTTATTTCAGCCATAGAAACGAGCATGGCCGCCCAAAACTTCGTGAAAATTTCTTTGGGAAATTATAAAGGCGATGATGAAGCTTTAAAGCAAATTCTTGTAAGAAGGGTTGTAATAAAACGCGAAGATAAACTGGCCTTTACCTTTCGGTACAAAACCCGCGATGTGGTCAAAAACTTTGCGCCGAATGAAGGCGTGAATTTGATTGCTGAATATTTGCATACCGGATTTAAGATCGGAACGCTTTTTACAACCGAGAAAGACTTAATTTTTGAGGAATTAAACAATGGGAAAATTGTGCTAAGGGAAGTAAAAGCTACTGTAAAAGAAGTGCCCAAAGTGAGCCACGATAAAGAGAAATCTCGATTGATTAGGTCCGAATCGAAAAGATATTTAACGGAGCTGAAGATTACAGATGAAGACGGAAAAGTGTTTAAGAATGCGCAGGATAAGTTCCGTCAGATTAATCATTATATCGAAATATTAAGTTCGCTAATTAAAGAGTTGCCCGAAGGTACAATTAAAAAAGTTGCCGATATGGGCTCGGGCAAGGGTTATTTAACCTTTGCTCTGTACGATTATTTGCACTCTGCTTTGAAGTTGGATGCCGAAGTTGTGGGCGTTGAGTTTCGAAAAGATATGGTTGATTTATGCAATGCCGTTGCGGGGAAATCGGGCTTTGATCAACTAAATTTCGTTGAGGGAACAATTGAGGGCTATAATGCTGAAAATGTAAATTTGTTAATTGCACTTCATGCCTGCGATACGGCTACCGACGACGCCATTTTTAAAGGCATTAAGGCCAATGCCGAATTAATTGTGGTTGCTCCGTGCTGCCATAAGCAAATCCGTAGAGAAATTGAGCAGCATAAAGTTAAGAACGATGTAACGTTTTTAACAAAATATGGTATATTTTTAGAGCGTCAGGCAGAAATGGTTACCGATGGAATCCGTGCGCTGATCCTCGAATATTTCGGATATAAAACGAAGGTTTTTGAATTCATTTCTGATGCGCACACGCCCAAGAATGTGCTTGTGGTTGGAGTTAGAAAGGCTGAAAGCCCAAAACCTAAAGACCAAAGCGAAAGGCAGGCAGAAGTTTTGCAAAAAATTAGAGCGAGCAAAGCTTATTTCGGTATCGGTTACCATCATTTAGAAAAGTTGTTGGAGCTGTAGCATGATGAAATCATCATTCTGTTTAAATTCAGTGTTAAAAAGGTAGTACTTAAGAAAGGTCGTCATTTGAAGCGCAGGCGAGAAATCTTTTATTCCGTTTGTCAAGTATAAATCCAAAGCAAGACTGGCTTTTTCTTGGTCTTTAATAAATCATCGATTTTTTTCATCGTAGCATCTGATAAAACCGGGCAGCCAGCACTTTGTCCGAATAAGGTTTGGGGATAAATTTCTTTATTAGGAACTGGTGTGTAGGAATGCAAGACAACTATTCTTTTAAAAGCATTGCTGTTTGTTTTTTCCAACCCATACATTTTATAGTGGATGTTGATTCCCCAATTGCTATACGAGCGGCCTTTAACGCTAAACTTTCCCAGGGAGGTGCAGTTGCTTCCTACCTCATTGCTGAACACTGGCTTGGTTGCTGTACTTCCACGGCCTACGCCATGAGCGCAAAGCCCCTCAATAATGACTGCTTCTTTCTCAAAATCGTAAACAAAAAGCCTGTTTTTGCCCGAATGAATGCTCATATCAATCATGATGACGAGAGAAGTGTCCATATTATCTTTTTGGCAGAACGCTAATGCAGCACTGATTTTCGATTCGCTTATTTTTTGATGTGCTTGTGGTTTAAAGCTGTAAAGGGTAATAAGAAGAATAAAAAATAGAGCGTTTTTCATGCTTTTATCTTTTCGTAATTACAAATGCAATAAGATCAACGCTACTAATGCGGGTATCGATTGTACGTATAGGATTTTTTTACTGGCTGTTGCTGCACCGTAAATTCCGGCAATGATTACACAGGTTAAGAAGAATACGGCAACATACAATTGCCATTGACGATCGTTTATGCAGAGCGACCAGATTAAGCCTGCTGCCAAAAAACCGTTATACAATCCCTGGTTGGCCGCTAGCGTTTTTGTAGGCACAAACAGATCTTTAGGAATGGTTTTAAACACTTTCGGTGCGCTCGTTGTCCAGGCGAACATTTCTAGCCATAAAATGTAGATGTGTATCATGGCGACAATACCGATGAAAATTTCTGCTGGTAAATGCATCATATGGGATTTTTAAATTAAAGATACGAATAAATCGAAGGATTATCTACTTTTCATTACCGTTGGTTTTAACCAATGTGTTGGGTTTTAATTGATTTGCGGTTAACCTCAGTTTGATAATTATTTCAAGAGAAAAAGCTGCTTTAACTGCATTATTTTGGCATTCCGCCCTGCTAAATTTGATTTGCAAGGTGTCTTTGTGTTTTTAAATGTCTTGTAGCTACTTCTCGGCAACGGCGGGGCAGGTGCTCCCAACGAGATTCAAACTTCCATTTCCGGATTAATTTAGGAACCAAGCTTTCCACTTTGCCTATAATCTTTCTGCTTTCACCTTTCCGCCTTCACCTTTCTGCTTTAGTCTTTAAGCTTTAAGCTAATTTCTGTCATGCTGTCAGTATCAAATCGTGTTGTTTTTTACATTTTATCAGGCTTTTCTTAATATTTACTGCCAAAAACCAATTGGCACAGGCATTGTTTAATAGAGTAGAAATTATATATTAAAAGAGAAATACAAATACAATGGGAAAAATTATTGGAATAGACTTAGGAACAACAAACTCTTGCGTGAGCGTAATGGAGGGCAATGAGCCTGTAGTTATTGCGAACAGCGAGGGTAAACGTACTACACCGTCTATTGTTGCTTTTGCAGAAAACGGTGAGCGTAAAGTTGGCGAGCCTGCTAAACGTCAGGCTATAACCAACCCAACAAAAACAATATATTCAATTAAGCGCTTTATGGGAAACAGCTTCGACGAAAGTGCGAAAGAGGCTGGACGTATTCCTTACAAAGTTGTTAAAGGCGACAACAACACGCCACGTGTTGAAATCGACGATAGAAAATATACTCCACAGGAAATTTCTGCGATGATTCTTCAGAAAATGAAGAAAACTGCTGAGGATTTCTTGGGTCAGGAAGTTACTGAAGCGGTTATTACTGTGCCAGCTTACTTTAACGATGCGCAACGTCAGGCTACTAAAGAGGCTGGTGAAATTGCAGGTTTATCTGTAAAACGTATCATTAACGAACCTACTGCTGCAGCTTTGGCTTATGGCTTGGATAAAGCACATAAAGACATGAAAATTGTTGTGTTTGACTGTGGTGGTGGTACGCATGACGTTTCTGTATTGGAGTTGGGCGATGGTGTTTTTGAAGTAAAATCTACTGATGGTGATACGCACCTTGGTGGTGATGACTTTGACCACGTAATTATCGATTGGTTAACTGACGAATTTAAATCGGAAAACAGCATGGACCTTTCTAAGGATCCGATGGCTTTACAACGTTTAAAAGAAGCTGCTGAGAAAGCTAAGATCGAGTTATCAAGCACAACCTCTACCGAAATTAACTTGCCTTATATTACTGCTGATGCCAGCGGCCCGAAACACTTAGTGCGTACGTTAAGCCGTGCTAAATTTGAGCAATTGGCCGATAGCTTAATCAAACGCACTATCGAACCTTGTAAATCAGCTTTGAAAAATGCGGGTTTAAGCACAAGCGATATCGACGAGATTATTTTAGTTGGTGGTTCAACTCGTATTCCTGCTATTCAGGATGCTGTTAAAGCTTTCTTTGGTAAAGAACCAAGCAAAGGTGTTAACCCTGATGAAGTTGTGGCAATTGGTGCTGCTATTCAAGGTGGTGTGTTAACTGGCGATGTGAAAGATGTATTGTTGCTAGATGTTACGCCTTTATCGTTAGGTATTGAAACAATGGGTGGTGTGATGACCAAATTAATTGAGTCGAACACTACGATACCAACCAAAAAATCGGAAACATTCTCAACTGCAGCTGATAACCAGCCATCTGTAGAGATCCACATTTTACAAGGCGAGCGCCCAATGGCTGCTCAAAACCGTACAATTGGTCGCTTTATTTTAGATGGTATTCCACCAGCACCTCGTGGTGTGCCTCAGATAGAAGTATCGTTCGATATTGATGCTAACGGTATTTTACATGTAAGTGCAAAGGATAAAGCTACTGGTAAAGAGCAAAAAATCCGTATCGAAGCTTCTTCAGGTTTAACTGATGCTGAAATTCAGAAAATGAAGCAAGAAGCTGAAGCAAACGCCGAAGCTGATGCAAAAGCTAAAGAAGAAGTTGATAAAATCAATGCTGCTGATGCTTTAATCTTCTCTACGGAGAAACAATTGAAAGAGTTTGGTGAAAAATTATCTGCTGATAAAAAAGCACCAATCGAATCGGGTTTAGAGAAATTAAAAGCAGCACATGCTTCTCGTAACTTTGCAGACATCGATGCAGCGCAAGCTGAATTACAAAATGCCTGGAACGCAGCGTCAGAAGAAATGTACAAAGCCGGTGAGCAACCTCAAGGTGGTGAACAACCACAAGCTGATGGTCAGCCTCAAGGTGGCGGCGATAACGTTACTGATGTTGATTTTGAAGAAGTAAAGGAAGACGATAAGAAATAGTCTTTAGTCTCAAGTCCTGAGTCGAAAGTCTTGGGAGGATATAGAAAAGCGTTCTGATGAAAATCGGAGCGCTTTTTTTTGTGGGCGTATTTGAGTGTTAAGGTTGGGCTAAAGCCCAGGGAAATGTGTTCTTTTGTTCCGTCGGTTGAAACCGACGGCAAATGCATGCATGGGGGCTAACCTTGCAATAATCGGTTCTGATAGGTTAATTTTTAGGGTATTGCTTTGTTCTCCAAATGCATGCATGGGGGCTAACCTTGCAATCGGTTCTGATAGCTTAATTTTAGGACAGTGCTTCTTCCTATTGCCGTCAGTTTCAACCGACTGTATTTTAGTGCAAAGTGCTTTCGGTTGGTCCCCATTGCCGTCGGTTTCAACCGACGGTAATATATGCCTAGCCTGCAATCTATTCTGATAGCTTAATTTTAGGGTAGTGCTTCGCCCTCATTGCCGTCGGTTTCAACCGACTGTATTTTAGTGCAAAGTGCTTTCGGTTGGTCTCATTGCCGTCGGTTTCAACCGACGGTATTTAGTGCAAAGCGCTTTTAGTTTGTCCTCATTGCCGTCGGTTTCAACCGACGGTAATATATGCCTAGCCTGCAATCTATTCTGATAGCTTATTTTTAGGCTACTGCTTTGTTCTCCTTGCCGTCGGTTTCAACCGACGCACCTCATAAATTCGCCTCAATAATATCTTGTAATTCCTTCTCGTTTACCGATAGCTCGTGAAGTAAAGCAAATTGATTTTTGGCCCGATCCAGATTTTGCGTCGGGTAATTGATAGGGTAGTAGACATCGCCATTCAAGAAATCGGTTAAAAACCGCAACGCCTGCATATAGATGATATATCGGCCAGAAAATAAGATAAGTTCTTTTTCGGTAGGAGTTAAGATATCCTTCATTTCTGATAAATAACCCTTAACGGTAGCTTCAAAGTAAGGCAAGCGGATTTTAATCTTGCTCAAATCCGTTTCATTTTCAGAAAAAGCACATAAATACGTCCGCATCATGTCGCCCAAATCCGAAACAAATTTGCCTGGCATAATGGTATCTAAATCTATAACGCAAACACCGGTAAATGTTCTATCGTTTAATAATACGTTGCTGATTTTCGTATCATGGTGCATTACGCGGTCCGGGAAATCGGTGCGATGTGAATACGATTTAAAATGGTCAAGAATGTACCTATGTCTTAAGGCGCCATCTATTTCGGTTTTTGCCAGTTCTTTCAGCTCGTCTGATGTTTCAGTTAAAACAGTGCTGAACTGCTCGAAGCGTAAATCCAGATCGTGAAAGCGCGGAATGGTATCTTCCAGCATCGATGCATCAAAGTTGTTCAACAAACGGCTCAGTTTGCCGAATTGTTTGGCTGCTTCGTATGCTTGCTTTGGATCGGTTAAAACATCTAACGAAACCGTATCGGGCACAAAAGGAAGCATGCGCCAGTATGCTCCCTTTACAAAGGCCATTTCCTCGCCATCAATTGTCGAAACGGGCTCAATAAACAGGTAGTCGCTATAGTTTGATTTCAGGTAACTTCCAACAGCTTTGAGGTTGGTTGCAATGGTCTGCGGATTTTTAAATACCGCTGTATTAATGTTTTGAAGTATAAATTTTTTATGGGCAGATACAGGCGCAAGCAAATAAGTACGGTTAATTAAACCCGTACCTATTTGTGTTATTTCTGTATCTTCTTTAGTGTATCCGTAGGCGCTTAAAACTTCGGAATCTAAATTTAACTCCATAGTTTTTCCGGGTACGTTCCGTTTTCAACCAATTGGTTTATACTGTCCTGAACATAAGGTTTATCTTCTTTATAGGTTACGCCAAACCATTTATTTGATGTAGGCACAACTTTAAAGGTTGCCTGACCACTTTTTACCAGACTTTCGCCTATTAATGGAATAAAAAATTCAGCTTTTGGCTTGTCCTTGTTTGCCTGTGCAAATTCAACGAAAAGCTTTTCCGTAATGTTGAAAACCGCGGGAGTAAAGCCCCAAAAGTTCATCGAAACCGGGGTATCGAAGCTCAGTGGAAATTCCTCACCATCTTCTTCGTAAAAGATTTTTCCGTCTTTTGGATAAACCTTTGTCCGTTCTACAATTTCTTCTAAATTGCCTGATGCGTCTACCTTGCAAACACCGCGAGACACGGCGCCAAACTCCGAAAGTGTTTTTCCGATCTCATAGCCTATAATAGAGTAATTGCTATCTGTAGCCTCGGTGGTTAAGAAATCGACCATCTTTTTAAAAGCGTCAAATCCATAATAATCGTCGGCGTTGATTACACAAAATGGTTCTTTAACCACTTTTCTTCCAGATAAAATTGCATGGGCAGTTCCCCAGGGCTTTTCTCTGTAAATTTCTTCTTCGATACCAAATTGAGTTAAATCGAAATTCTGAAAAACGTAATCAGTTTCAATTCTTCCGTTCAATTTAGGCTCGAAAATCGATTTAAAATTTTCTACAAATTCTTCTTTGATGATGAATACAACTTTGCCAAATCCGGCGTTAATTGCATCATATATCGAGTAATCGATGATGGTTTCACCATTAGGTCCAAATCCATCAATCTGTTTCATACTTCCGTAACGGCTTGCCATACCTGCAGCCAATATTAATAGGGTAGGTTTCATATTGCTAAAATAGTGTTTTGAGCGTTAAATTTCATATAGGTATTTTGTACTATTGGGTTATGTAATTGTTAAAGGCCGAATAAACCGCCGCCACTCCTTGTTCGTGTTTTTTTCCCGGTTAACATACCAAATATTCCCCTAACAATTTCTTTGCCGATTTGACGGGTAATTGTGGCGCCCATTACTTGTTCAACCAGGCTTTTTTCGCCCGGCTTTGGCTTACTATCTATCGCTTCTTGCTCTTTGGCATCGGCCTCTGCCTTTACCTGCTCTTCGGCCGCCGTCTGCTCGTTTATACGCTTTGTTAGTATATCATATGCACTTTCCGGATCGGATGTTTCTTTGTATTTGTTATACATCGCACTTGCGTTTACCAGGCGCTCGAAATCGGCCGATGTTAGTGGACCCATTACTGCCCGAGGTGGCGTTAGCATGGTTGCAGACACCTCTGTTGGTATCCCTTTCTCGTTTAATACAGTAACCAGAGCTTGCCCCGTTCCAAGCGCAGTTAGCACTTTATCTATTTCGTAAAAATCAGACTTTGGATAAGTGTTAACCGTTTTTCTCAGTGCATCGACATCGTTCGGCGTAAATGCCCTTAGCGCATGCTGTACGCGGTTGCCCAACTGACTTAATACGCTTTGAGGTATATCTGTTGGGGCCTGGGTACAAAAGAACACGCCAACTCCCTTCGATCTGATGAGCCGAATGATAGTTTCAATTTGCTCTAAAAATGTTTTCGATGAATTATTGAACAGTAAGTGAGCCTCATCGAAAAAGAAAACCAACTTGGGCTTGTCCAAATCGCCCACTTCGGGCAACGTATTAAAGAGCTCGGCGAGCAAGCTTAACAGAAATGTAGAATATAAAACGGGCTGATTTTGTACATCGGCAATATTTAACAGACTGATTACGCCCTTGCCATCTATACGCTCAAATAAATCGTCGGCATCGAAAGATTTTTCTCCAAACATTCCGGCCAGCCCTTGCTGTTCGATAGCCACAATTTTTCGTAAAATGGTGCTCGATGTTGCACCCGAGATACTGCCGTAACTTTCCTTTATTTCCTTCGCACCTGCACCCGCCGAAAGGTAAGAAAGCAGTTTTTTCAGATCATTCAAATCGATTATGGGCATTTTGTTATCGTCGGCATATTTGAAAATTACCGCCATAACGCCCGCCTGGGTATCATTCAAATCTAAAACCTTCGAAAGTAGCGTTGGCCCAAACTCTAATACCGTTGCCCGCATTTGTGCACCGAGTTTGCCAGAAAGTGAAAAAACCTCGATTGGGAAGCCTGTTGGCGTAAAGGTTTTGTTGAGTTGCGCTGCTCTTTCCTCAATTTTGGGGTTGATACTGCCAGGTTGGTTCAATCCGGATAAGTCGCCTTTCACATCGAGCATAAAAACCGGAACACCAGCGTCTGATAGTTGCTCGGCCAATAATTGCAGTGTACGTGTTTTTCCTGTGCCTGTTGCACCGGCAATCAGCCCGTGCCTGTTCATCATTTTTAGCGACAAGTTCACCTCGGCATCGCTATAAACGCTACCGCCTAATATGCCGGCACCTAAATAAATAGATGAGCCTTGAGGCGCATAGGATGCCTTTATTTTTTCGATGAATTTTGAAGAAAGATCGCTCATTCGTAATAATTAGATTGCCAATTTAAGAAACTAATATTAAAAAAAGGGGCATTTTTGTTTAAGTTTTAACCGAATTCCTACGCAAACGATTGATTAACATGGGTTTTTGGTGCATTGGTCATTGAGTCATCCGATGAATATTAGCGATATGTCGATATTCATCGGATGACTGACATTGGTCAATTGGTTCATTGGTCATTGAGTCATCCGATGAATATAAGCGATATGTCGATATTCATCGGATGACTGACATTGGTCATTGGTTCATTAGTTCATTGGTCATTGAGTCATCCGATGAATATAAGCGGTATGTCGATATTCATCGGATGACTGACATTGGTCAATTGGTTCATTAGTTATTGAGTCATCCGATGAATATAAGCGGCATGTCGATATTCATCGGATGACTGACATTGGTCATTGGTTCATTGGTCATTAAGTCATCCGATGAATATAAGCGGCATGTCGATATTCATCGGATGACTGACATTGGTCATTGGTTCATTAGTTATTGAGTCATCCGATGAATATAAGCGGCATGTCGATATTCATCGGATGACTGACATTGGTCAATTGGTTCATTAGTCAGTTGCCCACTGCCTACTGCATTTGTTTGTAATAGTTCAACTCATTCTTTAATGAACTCATCTCCTCCTGCATATTGTTAAGCTGTTCTAGCAAGTGAGAAACGGCATGAAGGCCCTCGAAATTAATGTCTAAATCGTGACTTAAACGTAAAAAACGCTCGAGCTTTGTCAGCTCATCAGCATTTAAGAAGAATGTTTGTTTCACCACTGTGGTTTGGATGAGGCCAACATCTTCAAGTGATTTAATGAAGTTGATTTCGATCTGATGGTGGGCGCATATATCTTCTATCGCTATTAATTTATTTTCCATATCTGGTTAGGTTTTGGAAAGTTTTTCGAAAAGTTCTTTTTGTGTAGCATTCAGGTTGGTTGGTAGTTTTACCTGCCATTTAATGTACAAATCGCCAAACTGGTTTTCTTTTTTGTAAACAGGAAAACCTTTTCCCTTAAGGCGAAGGGTGGTATCGGGCTGCGTACCTTCGGGTATCTTCAGCTTAACCTTGCCATTTAAGGTTTCTACTATTTTTTCGCCACCCAAAATTGCTGTGTACAAATCGATTTCTTCCTGAATGTAAATGTCGTTTCCCTTTCGCTTAAAGGTAGGGTGATCGGCAATATTGAACGTGATGTACAAATCGCCCGGAGGGCCATTGTTTACACCGGGTGCGCCATAGCCCGATAATTTGATCTTTTGACCATTTTGCACCCCGGCCGGAATAGTTATGCGTACCTGTTTACCGTTTACGGTTAAAGTTTGTTTATGAGTGGTGTAGGCATCGAGCAGGTTGAGCTGCAAATCGGCATTATAATCCTGCCCCTTAAAAGGAGAATTTCTGCCACTTCGGCCGCCGCCACCGCCAAACATCGAAGAAAAAAAGTCTGAAAAGTCTTCACCGCCGAAGCCACCCGAATAACCTCCGCCCGAATAGCCGCCGCTTTGCGATTGGTATTGCCTGCGTTGTTGTTCCTGCGCATCTAACTGATCGGCATGTTGCCAGTCTTTACCGTATTTATCGTACTTTTTCCGTTTCTCAGGATCGCTTAAAACTTCGTTTGCTTCATTAATCTGCTGGAACTTCTTGTTGGCCTCTTCATTATTCGGATTTAAATCCGGATGATACTTCCGGGCTAATTTTCGGTAGGCCTTTTTAACGTCGTCTGTCGAAGCATCTTTCTTTAAATCGAGGATTTTATAATAGTCTATGTAGTCCATAATCTGTAAACAAAATATTGATGGCAATGTTCAATTTGCTTGTTTAAAGGTACAGGTTAAATTCAACTTTTTAAGGTGCTGTGCAACCTTAATGGTGTTTTTTAATTTTTGAACACAAAAAAAATGCCCCATTTTGGGGCATTCGTATTCTTAACCGAAATTTGAATTACTTTTTGTTTTTTACATATTTTTCAAGCCACTGGTCTTGCTCCCAAAGGGCGTGCAAAATGTTTTCTTTGCCACGGTAACCATGCGCCTCGTAAGGTAAAAACACAAAGCGAACGGTACCCCCGGCGCCTTTTATTGCGGCAAACAAACGCTCGCTGTTAATAGGGTAGGTTCCGGTATTGTCATCGGCATCGCCATGTATCAATAATAAAGGTGTTTTAATTTTATCAGCATAGCTAAACGGGCTCATTTCGTAGTAAAGCTGCGGTGCCTGCCAATAGGTACGGTCTTCGTTTTGGAAACCGAATGGGGTTAACGTACGGTTATATGCACCACTACGTGCAATGCCAGCAGCAAACAAGTTGGTGTGCGCCAAAAGGTTAGCCGTCATAAACGCCCCATAACTGTGGCCACCTACGGCCATCCTCTTTTTATCACCCACACCCAGGTCGGCCAGTTTATTAATGGCTGCTTCCGCATTCAGCTTTAATTGCTCCACAAAAGTATCGTTGGGCTTTTTACCGTCTTTTGCTACAATCGGCATTTCGGCATTATCTAAAACGGCATAGCCACGCGTTACCCAATAAATTGGCGAGCCCCACGAAATTGACGTAAACTTGTCTTTCGAGCCACGAATTTGTGCTGCATCGGCTGCCGAGTTAAATTCGCGTGGGTAAGCCCAAATTAAAGCGGGCAAAGGTCCATCTTTCTCTTTGTTGTAGCCTTTTGGTAAGTAAAGGTTGCCCGTTAAATCGATACCATCAGCACGTTTATAAGAGATTTTTTCTTTGGTAATACCTTCAAGCGATGGATACGGATTGGCAAAGTTTGTTACCGGTTGATCGGCTATTCTCAATACCAAATTCTTGATGTAAAAATTCGGAACCAATGTTTGACTTTCTTTGCTGGTTAGCAAAACCAATTTATCCGGGTCGATAACCTCTTGCACATACTCGAAAGTACCTTCTGCACTTCTCCAGATGATGTCATTCTTTTTAGTAGTGAGATCGAATTTGGCAAGGAAAGGCAAATCGCCCTTTTCAGACGAGCCCACAGGGTTGTTCATTAACAACTTGGTGCCATTGTCGACAGTATGAATCACTTGTCTGCCATACTTGTTTTTTGAAGTTACAGGCGAACCAGGATTTCCATAGGCATCTGTTTGGTTGCGGCTGTAAAGTTCTTCTACGGCGCCGGTTGTTGGGTTAAACCTGCTTACCTTATTGGTTTGTTTGCTGCGTAAGCCTTCGTAAATAAGGGCCAGGGTTGCATCGCCCCATTGAACGCTGCGGTAACGCGTTTCGGTTTTAAAAATTTCTTTTTCGGCGCCGGTAAAGGGTGCGCTAAGCGAATAAACTGCGTCATGAAAAGGCACTTGTTTTTTAATTAGCCCACTATCAAGCGGTTTGGCCCAAATAACGGTTGCCGGCTGGTCGTCTCTCCAATCGAAACCACGCGGTACATTTTGCGTATTGTCGTAACCAGAAGGCGTTCCTTCTGATGAAGGGAGCTCAGCAATAACCTTAACGGTTTTACCTGCCAAATTGGTTATGGCAACGGTTGATGGAAATCCAGAAGCAGTTACCAAATAAGAGAAGGGTTTGCGAATCGTTTCAACCATCATATACGCTTTATCGGGCGATAGGTTTACCCTTGCATAAATAGCTGGCTTACCAATTGGGGTTTCTGTGCCAGCCGTGTTTTTTACCAATTGCGACGTGGCAAAAAATTCGAACAATTGCTCGTCGAACGGCGACTTAATTAAATCCTGATAGGTTACACTTGGAGACACCTTACCCAAATTCTGCTGTACCGTTGGGCCTTTTGGCGTTAGCGGCCTTGTAGGCGCAGCACTTGCCGGCTTCGTTACCGCACGATAAATAATGGTGTTGTCGTTAAGCCAGGTCAAGCCGCTACCTAAAACGGTATTCAGGTACGACTTGTTTATTTTGGTTGCCTTTTTGGCGTTGATATCAATAAGGTATAAGTCTACACCTTTTTGTGTGGTGTTGGTAAAGGCAATTTTGTTTTCTGAAGGATTCCAGATTACGTTGCTTGCATACATTGGACTTGGCAGCCCCGCAACCTGAAAGGTTTGGTTAGACTTAATGTTTTTTAAGCTGAAGTTGTTTATAAAGTTTTGCCTGCTGGGCGAATAATTGTTCGGGTTTAACCTCAGTCCGGCAATCCTGTACTCGGGCCTTGCCAGTTCTTCAACAGAGGGGTAGGAGTTTCGCTCGCTAAACAGCATCCATTGGGCTTTGCCATCAAGACTGATGCTTGGCGTAGGTTTTGCCAATAATAAATCGGCAATTTCTTTCGGTGGCGTTTGATAATTGATGGCATCTTGTGCTTGTGCATTTAAAGAAACGCAAGAGCCGGTTATTAATAAATAGAGGTAAAGTTTTTTAATCATTAGTTAGTTCGTTTGAAGATTAATTGAAATACTCAAATATAAAAAAAATAAGCTCAGCCCAAGTAATTTGTCGCTTATAATAATACAGAAGTAGTTTTTGAAAAGGAGGAAACACAAACCGGAATGGCTTATCCACAAAAAGTGAAAATCTAGGGGTAAGTACTTTTTATTTCGTTTACCGAGTTTTCGATCATCTTTTTAAAAACATCTGCATCCACATCGCTCAACTTATTAATGTAAACACAGGCTTTGCCCGTTTTATGCTTGCCAAATTCGGCGAGTAATTGTTCGCGATTTTTAAACTGGGCAGAAAAATAGAGCGCTATTTCTTTCTTTCTCGGCGAGAAACCAGCCAGAGGCGCATCGCCCGCTCTACCGCTTTCATATCTATAATGGTAACTGCCAAAACCAATAATTGCCGATCCCCACATTTTAGCTTCAAAGCCTGTAGACTCACTCATTATTTCTACGATTTTAAAGCAATCGCTTCTTTTTGCGTCGTCTTCTATTGTGTTTAAAAAATCAATAACGCTGTTATCGTTTTCCTTGGTTTTATTTTCAGCCATTTTCAATTTCTAATACTTGAAGATATGCATTTCATCGCATTTTAGTTTTCTACTTTATAAATATGGTTAACGTTGCTGGCGCTATCACTATAGTGGTTCAAAATTTTATTGCTATTTTGGAGGAGAAGTTCATTTCCGTGAAAGACAGCATGCACAGTTGTTCGGGAGTTTGATACCTTTTTAACCGAAATTTGTACCTTTTTTACCCTGAAATGTTGACAAATGTCAAAAAAACACATCCTTTTCACATATTTATACAGTTTTTGTTAAATTAGCTATCAAATCGTCCACAGTCCTGATTTAATTTATTTTTTTATTTGAAAAAAATGATTAATTCAATGGTAGCACAATTAAAACAAGGGGAAATTCTAGAGCGTTTGGTGCGCAGAGATAGAATGGGAATTAGTGAGCTTTCTAGAAAGCTAAATGTAAGTCGTAGAACAATTTACAATTGGTTTCGCCAAGACAGGTTAAATCAGGTTGTGATTTGGCAAGTTTGTAAATTATTGGGCCAGGATATCTCAACGGCATTTCCTGATGCATTTATTGAATACAATGCTGAGCAGGAGAGCAGAACTGCAGAACAAGATCTTTTAGGCACTGAAACAAACTCGGTTTATTTTTGGATGAATAAATACATTCATCTCTTAGAAAAATACAACGATCTTTTGGCTGATGAAAAGCAGGGCACACTGAATGATAAAGTGAGCAAGGATTATTCTCTTGGCGACAAAAGGCCGGATACTTTCCTTTATCAGTAGCCTTTTTTTGCAGCTATTTAATGAATTGTGCTTTCGCAATTTGTACAAAACTGCGAAAAAAACTGTCATTGTAAAATGAAGTAGGCCTTGCATTACACACATCTATACGGACGTGATCATTTTCGTTCGAGTGATTGTTTTGTGATAAAAAGATTTAAAAAAAACTGAATCGCAACAGTTATTGGATCTACGTTATTTCACCCTCCGCAAAAAACAAGAAAGCCACCGCATTTGGTGGCTTTCTTGCTGAAAGATAAATCTTTTTATGGTGTGCCTGCCCTCCGCGGATCTCCCGCTCACAGGACTTTTTTGTCGTTGTTTTTCTGATAACAATTTAGGAAATAGTTAGTTTTAATGCCACAAATAATTTTAAACATTTTGAAGAAAATGTTAATATCTGTTCAAAGGTTTATACAGCTGATTTGCTTTTGTATAAATCGATCATTATTTGATGCCATGTACCATCGGTTGTAACACTATTTTAAGTAGTCTGAAGCAGTACAAAGCAGTAAATCTAAGTGATCTTAGCTTTCTCTCACTGTTGTACCGTTGACGACCAATCAGGTTCGATGGAAAACCAATAGGCGGGTTATGTGTTTGTGTTTCGCTGGTTGTTTGATAACCCCGGCGTTTTAAATGTTAAGCTATATATTATGAGCGAATTAAATTGCGATGTTTTTTGCCGGCTGGGCGACCGATCTAAAGATGGATATTTTATTTTCAAAGTACGAGAAAAGCAATTCACTTATATCAATGGTTCGTTTGCAAACATCCTCGAGCTACAGGTTGATGAAATTTTAGCAAGCCCAGGCCTCATCTTTAAAGATATCCATCCCGAAGATAGGCTTCATGCGCACTCGTGTTATATAGAATGCCTCGACGATGATATGGAAAAGAAATACGAGTTGCGCTTGCTGAAGGACGATCGCGAGCAATACATTCGGATCATCGTTTCACCGCTTAAAATAGCTGGCGAAACCTATTTAATCGGCACGGTAGAAGAAACCACAGTAACAAGGCACAACAAAATTCATATCGAACAAATCAATGCCCGTAAAAATATTACGCTGGAGGTTTTAGCGCACGATCTGAAAGAGCCTTTGGGCATGATGCGACTTGCGGCTTCATCGCTACAAGAGAGTTTGGCCAGAATCGGAAATGAGGAAATGTTGAGTTCGCTGGTTTTTATAAAGGATATGTGCGAGCGAAATCTATTGCTGGTTAGAAGTATGATCAACCATGAGTTTTTGAAATCGACGAGAGTAGAAATCGAGAAGGAAAGGACAGACCTGGTTTGGGAGCTTCGCGATGTAATTCGCTTTTACCGCCGTTCAAATCTTGGCAAAACAAAGAATTTTGTGTTTACTCCCTCTGCCGATACCATTTACCTGCATTTAGATAGTATGAAATTTATGCAGGTAATCAATAATCTGATCTCAAACTCGATAAAGTTTACCGCCGAAAACGGAACAATTTCAGTGCGTGCCGAAGAGCTTAAAACCAGTGTTTTGGTAAGCGTAAGCGATGATGGAATTGGAATACCGGATGAGTTACAAAAAGGACTGTTTGACCGCTTGCCGGGAACGCTGCGGCCTGGCTTAAACGGAGAGGAATCGGAAGGCTTCGGAATGGGTATCATCAAGTCGATTGTTGATCTACATCAAGGAAAGATTTGGTTCGAAAGTGAGGTTGGCGTTGGAACCACGTTTTACATCGAGCTGCCCAAGTAAACCTGTTTTAATTTAAACTGCCGTAACTTATCTTTGGGATATGATTAACATTATTCTTGCGGATGATCATCACATTATCCGTACCTCTCTTAAAGCACTAATAGAAAAATATGAGGGCATTAAAGTTGTGGCAGAAGTTTCAGATGGAGAGGCTGTCATCGATCTGCTCGACCGAGGAATACATGCCGATATTATCCTCTCCGATATCCTGATGCCGCAGCTCGATGGCATCGGTTTAAGCACCAAAATCAGCGCACGCGGATATCAGATCAAGGTTGTTCTTTTGTCTATTTTAGAGGATGAAAAACATGCTTCAAATGCTTTTATTTCAGGCGCTTCTGCTTATCTTTCAAAAGATATTGAAGCAGATGAGCTCCTGTTTTGCTTACAGCATGTAATGAAGGGGAAGCGTTATCTTTCGTCTAATTTGTGTATCTCGATCTTAGAACGTTACAATACGCAGTTGAATAGCCTTTCGCAAACAAGCGATCACCGCATCAATTTTTCTGAAAGAGAAATCAACGTGTTAACGCTCATTTCGGAGGGCTTAACAAACCAGGAAATTGCCGACAAATTGTTTTTGAGCAGGCGCACTGTAGAGAGTCAACGCGAAGCTTTAATTAGCAAAACAGGCACTAAAAACTCTGCCTCGCTAGTTCGTTTTGCCATGAAAAACGGCTATATTATGTAGCGATTTTGACGCGTTTTCGGTCTCAATTTGTCACATTTTTATTAATCGTAAAAAATCGGGTATTTATACAATCAACATCCCATATCAGCTATTGTTAACCTATAACATTCACCTTAGTTGCTTATGGAAACATTAAATTTCGACACTGATATTTATCAATATAAACAACCACTTTTAGATCGGGCGTTGGCTTATACCCGAGATGAAGATGAAGCGGCCGATTTGGTTCAGGATACTTTTGTGAAGGCTTTTCGCTTTTCGGCCAAATTTGAGTTGGGTACCAATGTTAAAGGATGGTTGTTTACCATATTGAGAAACACGTTTTTAAACCATTATCATAAAACCAAGCGTAAAAGTGAGGTTATTCAACAAGATGAAGAACTCAGCTCCTCACAACTTTACATGAGCTCGTTCTCTAACGCCGGAACCGCAAAGTTTATGATGGAAGACATTCAGAAGTCGCTTAATGCCTTGCCAGAAGATTGCAGGTATTGTTTCTGTAGATACTTCGAGGGTTATAAATACCACGAAATAGCCGAAGATCTTGGCATTCCGCTAGGTACTGTGAAAACCAAGATTCACGTGGCCAGAGGCTTGCTCAAAAAGATGTTGAAGAATTACCGTGCTGGCATTGCGGCCTAATCGGCTCAAAATTTATCCATAACTTTTGGTTAATCAGTTTGAATTTATTCGCGTATAAATACCTTTACATCGCACACATAAGTTAATTAGCTTTGTGAGCATGAATGTGAATAATTCTCCAAAAATTTTTGTTGTCGACGATGAAGAAACGATTCATGACCTGATCGCCTTGATCTTTGAAGAGGAGGATTACCAAATCACTTCAGTATCGAACGCTGAAAATTTGATTGAGAAAATAAGTAATGAGCAGCCCAATATCATCTTGCTCGATATCCATCTTCTTGATGGAGACGGGCGAGACCTTTGCAACATGATTAAGGCCAGTTCAAAAACAGCACACATTCCGGTTTTGCTATTGTCGGCACTTAATTTTGATGGCTTAGATCTTTCTTGCCAGCCCGACGGAATAATTGAGAAGCCTTTCGATATGATGAATATCATCCAAAAGGTGAATCAGCTGTTAAAAACTAACCGGGTATGAAGATTTGGTAGTTTATATTGCCGAAAAGAAAACAATATTTTAAGGTTAATTGTTATTTTTGTTAACTCTTTCATGTTTGAGCGCATGTTAGGGTTTAGATATGGGATAGGCTTTTAGTCTATCCCTTTTTTTGCTCAAAAAAGCCACCTGATTTTTTATAGAAGCCGTAACCCAAAGATTTTGAGCGATTATAAGCCGCAAAAAATAGCTGTAAACGTTGCGATGGTGCAATTATCTGGCATTTTGTTGATGTAATTCGAGTTTAAGCTCCTTAATTTGTTCCTGCGCCTGCCGATTTTCGAGGTAGAAATAAATGGCTGCTGCCAGGAAAATTTTACCGAGGATGAAAACCGCTGCGAAGACCCATCTCCAGGCTTTATTGATCCGCATTTGGTTCGATGCCGATTCTACTTCGATATAGTGTTCACGCTTGTTCTGCTCTCCGGAATTGTGTTGGAAGCGATCGAATTCAGGAACAGGCTTTAATGCTTTTTCCTTTAACTGAATTTCCTTAAGCTCATCTTCAATTTTTTCGATAATTCCTGCTGGTGGCTGCACGGCCATATTTTGGGCCAATAATTCCATATCAAACTCCAACTTGTTTAGCGCATCGGCAAACTCTGGGCTCTGCTTTTTAAGTAATAAAACTTTGTTAACTTCTTCTTCAGTAGCAATGCCAAGAACATAAGTTTCCAATAAGCCACTTTCGAGTATTTCCTTAATTTCCACGAGTATTCCTTATAATTATCGAGTTGCTACATTGACAGATTGTTAACATAACCTTCAACCAATTTGCAGCGGTAATTTAAATAATTTCTGCCACACCAAACGGTACAATGCGCTTTACAATCAACGTTTTTACAAAGCTAAATCTTTTTTCTTGATGAAGACGGTATTCATTAACGCATAAAACGATCTGTTATTTTGCGTCGATGGTTTTTAATGAGATTCTAATCTAAATTTTTTGATTTTCGTCAATAACAAAGTTGTAACGGCCGTAATAGCTACAGCGTATATGCTTTATTAATTGAGTTCGATAATTTAGGTACATATTTCGTATTCCTTAAATAACATAAAATCGTCCTTTCGACCGGGGTGCGCTAAGGGAGCTCCTATGGAGGAGAAATCGACTGAGTTTATCTTGAGCGAAGTCGAAAGGCTCAGGTCCGATAGCTATCGGATGACACCCGTCGAGCTTAACTAAATAACATTGGGCGGGCGCTCGAATTCGATAGCTATCGGATGACGACGGTTATCAAAAGCAATCTTTTGAAAAACGACGTCACTTGCATTGTTTTTTATGCAACAAAGAAAAGCCGGCATCACAAGTGTTGATTATACTGCTAGGCTTTTGATCGAAGATTTCTTATTTTGCAATTGATTTTTTACTGAAATTTACCTCATGAAAATAGCAACCTATAATGTAAATGGAGTTAACGGCCGTTTGCCCGTGCTGCTGCGCTGGCTCGAAGAAACACAACCCGATGTAGTTTGCCTGCAAGAATTAAAGGCCCCTCAGGAAAAATTTCCTGAACAAGCTATTAAGGATGCTGGTTACAACGCCATTTGGCATGGACAAAAAAGTTGGAACGGTGTAGCAATTTTGGCTAAGGACTTTGAAATAAAGGAATTAAGAAGAGGTTTGGATGGCGATCCTGAAGATTTGCACAGCAGATACATCGAGGCGATGGTAAACAATGTAATTATTGGCTGCCTTTATCTTCCGAATGGCAATCCGGCGCCCGGCCCAAAATTCGACTACAAATTGCAGTGGTTCGAACGCTTTACTGCACACGCAGCAAAATTGCTCGAATACGACTTACCTGTTATTTTGGCTGGCGATTACAATGTTATTCCGACTGAACGAGATGCGTATAAGCCAGAGCGCTGGGTAGAAGATGCACTTTTTAGACCGGAAACACGCCAGGCTTTTAAAAACTTATTGGCTCAGGGTTGGACAGACGCCATTCGTAAGCTTTACCCCGATGAAACCATTTATACTTTTTGGGATTACTTTCGGAATGCGTATGGGCGAAACGCGGGGTTACGAATTGACCATTTTTTGCTAAGCCCACAGGTTAACGGTAGGTTAAAAGCCGCCGGGGTTGACCGAGCGGTTAGGGGCTGGGAGAAAACGAGCGATCATGGTCCGGTTTGGATAGAGATTGAAGATTAATCCCCTCTCAACCTCCCCGAAGGGGAAGAATTAGCGATAGGCAAATATATTTAGAGGTGCGCATAAGCAAATCACAAACTATACAGGTTTTTATTTTGCTGTCCGCTTTGATTCTACTGTGCTATGCGCCGCCCTTTTTAAACTTCATCTTTAAATTTTAGACTTTAGACTCAGGACTGTGGACTCCGAACTTCGTCTCGCTTATTATCGCTACAATCTTTATAATAGAAATAGGCACCGAAGCCGATTATCAATATGATGTTGCTCGGTTTAAAGCTGTGGTTAAGCCAGTAATCGAACGGGGGCGCATTGCCCTTAAGGCTTTGTTCGATGCTAGGCCACGAGTTGATGGTAAATATTACAAAAATCATCAGCAAAACCTTTAATAAGGTTCTGATGATGATTTTAGAATGATTAATTTTTGTTCCCATTTTTTAATTTTCGGGCAAAAGAAATATTTAATGAGAAGCTTCCAGCTCGTTTGGCAACTTGCAATCTCAATCCCGTTTTACTTCGCTTTGGTCTTTCAGTTTTCAGTTTTGGTCTTTCAGTTTTCAGTTTTGGTCTTTCCGCTTTGGTCTTTCAGCTTTTTACCCTCAACCTTATTTAAATTCTCTGAAATCCTGCCCGTTTTCAATGTTTAGCAAGCTTTGGTAAATCAGGCTGATTACATTGTCAACATCTTCTTTGTGTACCATTTCTACCGTGGTATGCATGTAACGCAATGGCAAAGAAATTAGTGCCGAAGGAACACCTCCGTTCGAGTAAGCAAACGCATCCGTATCAGTTCCTGTCGATCGCGATGATGCCTGGCGCTGAAATGGAATCTCGTTTTTCTCAGCCGTTCTAATCAAGAGTTTGTTCAGGTTGGTTTGCACAGCAGGTGCATACGAAACCACAGGCCCGCTTCCGGCCGATAAATCGCCTTGCGTATTTTTGTTTATCATCGGCGTTGTCGTATCGTGCGTTACGTCGGTAATAATCGCCACGTTGGGTTTAATGCGTTGTGCAATCATTTCTGCGCCACGCAGACCAATTTCTTCTTGTACCGAATTTACAATGTACAAGCCGAACGGAAGTTTTTTCTTATTCTCTTTCAACAATCGGGCAACTTCGGCAATCATAAAACCGCCAACACGGTTATCTAAAGCCCGGCCTACATAATAACGATCGTTTAAAACCATAAACTCATCTTCGTAAGTAATTACGCAGCCCACATGGATTCCTAATTCTTCCACTTCTTCCTTGGAGGTACAGCCACAATCCAGAAAAATGTTTTTCAACTCTGGTGCCTGCTCTTTTTCGCCGTGGCGGGTGTGAATGGCCGGCCATCCAAAAACAGCTTTTACCAAGCCTTTTTCGGTATGGATATTTACACGTTTAGATGGTGCAATCTGATGATCGGAACCACCGTTACGGATAACGTAAATCAATCCTTCTTTGGTAATGTAGTTTACATACCACGAAATTTCGTCGGCATGTGCCTCAATTACCACTTTATATTCAGCTGTAGGATTGATAACCCCTACCGCGGTGCCATAATTATCGATAAAATGTTCATCAATATATGGCTTCAAATAATTTAACCAGAGTTTTTGCCCTTCCCACTCGTAACCGGTAGGCGCTGGGTTATTGATGTATGCTTCTAAAAACTGTAGCGATTCTTGTGTTACTACAGGTACGTGCGCTTTTTTTTCTTCGTCTTTCTTTTTTGCCATATCTTAATTTTTCGCCGCCAAGGCATAAAGCTATTCATTTAAATTCCTTCGGAACTTGTTGGCTCTTCTTTGTTTAATATTATTTCCATTATCACAAAATCGTACCCGTCTTTCAAAAAGGTATCTTGCGTTGCGATGAATCCAAATTTATGATAAAATTCTTTAGCATTTACACGGGCATTGCACCAAAGCCTCGTTGCTTTCTGAATTTTACAAAAATCTAATAAGTATTCTATCAACTTAGCACCATAACCTTGCTTTTGTGCATGCGGTAAAATGGCCAGTTTTCTAAATTGATACACATCGTTTTTCGGAAATAGCGATACGACACCGGTTAATATATGATCGGCATAGAGGCCAAAATGTATGCCATCGAAATCGTCGGGTAGTTTGACAAAATCAAACGGTTTGTCAGGGTACATCGCTTCGTGCCGAATGCGCCAGGTTAACGACGGAAATATTTGTTCAATTTGAACCATAAATTAAAACAGGTAGCTGAAGCCTAATTTGCCCCCTAAGCCAACATTAACTTCCTCGCTGTTGATTGTTACGTCCGGGCCTAAATCAAGTCCAAAGTTTATTTTCTTTCCAACATGAGTTTGAAAACCCCACCTTGGCCCCATGTTAATCTGGTAATCTACTTCATTTTTTTGGGTAGGGAATATGGCCAGAACGTCAAATCCCACATAACCAGCAGCGTTGTTTACGGTATTTTTGCCTTTTTTTATCCTTCGTTCAAAATTGAAATAATGCCTAAGCCCAGTGTTAAAAGAGGGATACAGTTTAAATTCTGTGGTACTTTTCTCATCGAAGGCATAATCAAGGCTTCCATCGCTGTTTACTATCGGCCTAAGCTCGGATTCAGTTCTGTATATTAAAGAACTCTCAACACCTGCACCAATATAAAAGGTAGTTAACCTGCCAATTTTTTGCTCTCTTTCGTAGCCGAGGCCCAACAGATTTAGCCTGATTTTGTTGAATGAGGTTACTTCATTAGGCTTTTCGGCCATGCTGGTAGAATCCTGCGCATGAGTTGTTAATGTGGCGCCGAAGCAGATAGCCAGGCCCATGATGGTTTTGATTGCGTTTTTAAATTTCATTACTTTAAGGTTTTGTTTGGTATAGCCTGTAAAGTAACATATTTAGTACAATTATCCCAACCATTCCATAACAAAATAAATTCCAGCCACCTTGCTGCCACAAAAACAAGCCCAGTGCCGAACCGCAACTTGCTCCTATAAAACTTACTGACATAAAGATAGTGTTAAGCCTGTTCCTGGCCTCTGGTACGAGCATGTAAATCCGCGTTTGATTGGTTACGTGAATGGCTTGTTGACCGATGTCGATAAGCAGAACGCCGATAACGAATAGATAGAGGTTGTTTCCGGTAAAGTAAAACAGGGCGATACTAACAATTTGCAGAACAAAACCGATCATCAAATTTTTACGCGGGTTGCTGCCGTCGCTAAGTTTGCCCACCAACGGTGCAGCCAGTGCCCCGGCAGCGCCGGCAATTCCGAACAACCCAATTTGCAGGGTTTGAAAGTTGAAGGGCGGATTGGCCAGAAACAATACCATTGTAGTCCAAAAGGCGCTGATAATGGCGAAAGCCAGGAAATTGATGATTGATGTTTCTCGTAAAACCGGTTGCGATTTGATGTACCCGAACATGGATGTCATCAGCTGTTTATACGTTCCTTTAAACGTTGGGTAACTTTGAGGAAAGCGCCTGGCCATTAAGGCAACCAAAAGGACACAAATTGCAGCAGCCATGTAGTAAACGGCCCGCCAGCCCAACCAGAAACCCACACTTCCGCTTACAGCCCGCGAGGCTAAAATTCCCACCAACAGGCCACTCATTATTATGCCGATATTGGCGCCCCTGTTTTCGTTTGTGCTGAGATTGGCGGCAAGCGGCAATATGAGTTGTGGCACTATAGAACAGGCACCAATTAAAACAGATGCAAGCTCGAGCATAAAAAAGGTTGATGAGATTGCGGCGCCTAATAGCGACACGATAGCCAAAGCAGATATAATCAGGATCTGTTTTTTCCGTTCGAACATGTCTCCCAACGGAACTAAAATAAACAGGCCCACGGCGTAGCCTATTTGCGTGAGGTAGGTTATCCGTCCGGCATAACTTTCACTTACATTAAAATCTTTGGCCACCAGAATAACCAGTGGTTGACAATAGTAAATATTTGCTACGATCAGGCCTGTACAAAAGGCCATTAAAAGTATGTTTTGGCGAGATAGGTTCTCTGTGTGCTGCATGTTGATCGAAAAGGGTTAATTTGGGATGGATGACACAATAGGAAAACGCTGGTTTTTGAGGCCATTGCCAGCCAATTTTGTAGCGTTTCCCTTCGGGGATGAATTTATGAATCATAAAACCTAATACCAATTAATGCTGTTTATTTTTTAACGGTAAACTAGATAATTGGGATTAATGGAAAACAACGAAGAATTGCAGCCTGTGCCAAGCCAGCAGGAGGGAAGTAAAATTGATGTCGTATCGCAAAGGGAATTTGCAACGAATACTGAGGCATCGCTTTTGTTTAATAAGGCCGTGCAACGCCTTTTATCGGTTAATAACTGGGGCGATTACGCAGGTATGTCGGCTTTTCAGCTTTACGATGCCGATGGTGTTGAGGTACAGCGTCAGGCCACCGAAGGCGATTACATTCGGATAGATATTCCCGGGCCGGGCGCTGCGGCAGGAAAGGGATTTGACTGGGTTCATATTGAGAAAATTGAGAATAGTGTTACTGAAACCGAATCGTGGGTGGCCATGCGGGTAAGGCCATCGGCCCATCCAAACTCGAGTGAGGACGATACTGCACATTTTTTGAAAGATATAGCCACTTCGACTTTTATCATTCGGCAGGTGGATCGCATTGTTTATGCTGAAGAACACGGGCGCAACGAAGTGCCAAATACGGATGGAGTAGGGGTTTACGATAAAGGCAGAAACCTTATTGTGGCGCTTGCAGCAAAATTCGGACTATCTTATCCTCAATGGAAAAGCCTGGTAAATGGTTTACTGAGCGATTGATTTATGGTTAATGCCTCAGCTAAAACAAATTGCCTGTCTGTCTGTTGTGTTCTTAAAATAAAATAGAGCTATCATGAAAAAGAAATTCGCAATAGGATTATTAACACTTGCATTATGCGGTGGTTTAACTTTGAGTGTTAATGCACAGGAAAAGAAAAAAACAGAGGTTGGCAAAGCCTTAGATCATACTGGAAAAGCGATAGAAAAAGGTGCTACATCGGTAGGAAACAAAACTGCTGAGGTAGCTGTAAAGGGCGGTTCGAAAATAACCGATAAAACCTGGAAGGGCAAAATGGCGCCAGATGGATCTAATGTTTACATTGATTCGAAAAACAGAAAATACTACGTGAATGCCAAAGGCGCCAAAATTTGGTTAAAAGCGACTGAGATTAAAGATAAGCCTAAAGGTTAATTGTTGCACAGTACAAAAAAGACAGCTAGTTCGAACTAGCTGTCTTTTTTTATGGTTGTTTGAACGAAAAAATGTTGTTTATAAAAGCGTAAGGAGTGGGCGTAGATTTTTCTAAAGGTACTTCGATTTTATCTATTAAAAGCTTTTCTACCTTTTTATCGTCTGTTTTTTTGAGGTTGACAACATACGCTTTGCTATCGCCCAATTTTAAATAAAAATCAGTGTCAGCGCTGGTGGCCAAACTGAATATTTCAGCCGAGAAAAGTTGATAAAACTCGAACTTCTCACTGTCGTAAGAAAATGGCTGACGGATTTCATAGCTTATCGGGCGCATTCCTCCTGAAACATTTTTGATGTACAATTGAATTTTCTCTTTGCTGAGATAGCCTGTGGTAGCTGGGTTGAGTAAATCGGCACCCGCATTATTTTTTAACACCACAGTTAAGAAACCTTCCTGAATGGGGGAGCAAGCACAAAGGCCACCACCCGGATCGATAATTTTTTTACAGCTCACGCTTGTTATAAACAGCACTGCGAGTACAATTAACGTTTTCTTCATAATTTAGTTTTGACACTTAAACGCATGCCAATCGCAAAAAGCTACAGCATAGCTAATTTTATCTCAAAAGTCCTAAATTAGTACTCCATTACCTTTTCTACTGATTGGTGTCACACCAACCACAGCCTCAGTCTATTTTCCTTCCATATATAAAGTTTCGGGGCTGAAATCTTGACCAGAGGGCCAGGTTATCGAACCCAACGAAGTCTTCACTGCATAAAAAACTTGAGGCTCTTTTAATTCAGTAAAAATTCCTTTATTTAAATACGGTTTTACGTCAAATGTTTTCTCCTCTTCATTCTCAAAAGTAATCTTTAATTGATAATCATCAATTGCTTTAACTTTAACTACTTTCATTGTTTTATTTTAAAGGATCAATAGAAAATATCTTTTCACCGTTTATTGCTAATTCCCAATTTGCCATCAGTTCATCTCTATGGATCTCAATCCATGCTTCAACTAATTTTCGTTTATTATTAGCGATTTTGCCTTCAATTATAATAGCATCTTTTAATGAGAATACAGCTTCATCATCCTGATATTTAACATGAATGTGTGGTAAATGATGTTTTTTATTATCAAAATAATACATCATCACAATTATTCCGTAAAACATTGAGATTACTGGCACTGTTAAAGATAAGAATTTTTATTTTACAATCATTCCATACAGATCGAAATCTTCTGCCCGGTCGATTTTCACATTGACAAAACTGCCATTTGCCGCGTAACCAGTTGCGGCATCGATCAAAACTTCATTGTCAACCTCTGGTGAATCGAATTCCGTTCTTCCTACAAAGAAATCACCTTCTTTTTTATCAACTAACACCTTAAAGGTCTGGCCTACTTTTCCTTGGTTAATATCAAAAGAGATTCCTTGTTGAATTTCCATAATGTCGTCAACACGTTGTTGTTTAACTTCCTCCGGAATATCATCAATTAATGTATGCGCATGCGTTTTCTCTTCGTGCGAATAGGTAAAACAGCCTAAGCGGTCGAATTTTGTCTCCTCTACCCAGGCAGCCATCTCTTCAAAATCGTACTGGGTTTCGCCGGGGTAACCGCAAATCAGGGTGGTACGCATGGCAATGTTAGGCACCTTATCTCTTATCTGATTAACCAAATCTATTGTTTTTTGCTTGGTGGTGCCACGACGCATCGATTTTAACATGTTATCGGTGATGTGTTGCAAAGGCATGTCTAAATACTTGCAAATGTTTTCTCGCTCGTTCATAGCATCTAAAATTTCCATTGGGAAACCACTGGGGTAAGCATACTGCAAACGAATCCATTCAATGCCCGGAACATCAGATAAACGACGCATCAACTCATCGAGCTTACGCGTACCATACAGATCGAGGCCATAATACGTTAAATCCTGCGCAATTAAAATTAGCTCTTTGGTGCCGTTTTTGGCCAGAATTTTCGCCTCGTTCACCAACTCTTCCATTGGCTTACTCATGTGCTTGCCACGCATTAGCGGAATGGCACAAAACGAGCAGGGACGGTTACAGCCTTCGGCAATTTTGAAATAGGCGAAGTGCGACGGTGTAGTTAGCAAACGCTCGCCAATAAGCTCATGCCTATAGTTTGCGCCCAGTTCGTGCAATATATTTTGTAAATCGTTTGTGCCGAAAAAGGCATCAACATTGGTAATCTCCGATTCTAATTCGGGTTTATAGCGTTCTGATAAACAGCCTGTAACTACTACTTTGCCAATCTTTCCAGCATCTTTTAACTCGCTGAACTGAAGAATGGTGTCGATAGATTCTTGCTTGGCATTATCGATGAAGCCGCAGGTATTTATGACAACAATATCATCTTTACCCATGCTGTCGGCTTCGTGAACAACGTTTAAATTGTTTCCACGCAATTGCCCCATCAAAACCTCTGAGTCGTAAATGTTTTTTGAGCAACCCAGCGTGATTACATTGATTTTGGGTTGTGTTATTGCTGTTTTACTGCGTACTATTTTAGTATTCATATTAGTAGGTGATTTCACCGATTTGAAGTGATATCACTGATTGGAGTGATTGATGATTGATTAAATGTGGTGCTTTATCGCTTTAGACAGATAATCTCTTGACTTCGCAACTTGTGTTGCCAAAGTTAATTAATAATCCTGTTTTAACTCTACTAGCTTTTAAGTAAGAGAGAAGTTGACTTTGAAATAACTTAGGTTGGAAACCAGTAACAGCTTTTAGCTCAACAATTACCTTGTTTTCAACAAAAAGATCGCATCTGAATTTCCCTATTACTACATTTTCGAAACTTACATTGAATTCCTTTTCCGCAAAATAAGCTAATCCCGCTTGCTGTAATTTAATTTTTTTAAAGCATTAACATAAATTTTCTCCAAAAACCCAGAGCCCAATTCGTTATGAACGTGATAACAACAACCGATGATTATTTGTGTTAACTTATCTTTTTCGTATTCTTCCATCACTAAATCTACACAAAAACCGATGGAATCAGCCTAATCGGTGAAATCAACCAGGAAGTGCTATTTAAATAACGAGTTCACAAACTCTTTCTTATCAAAAAGCTGTAAATCACCTATCTTTTCGCCTACGCCAATGTATTTCACTGGAATTTTAAACTGATCGGAGATGCCTATTACCACGCCGCCTTTCGCTGTTCCGTCTAATTTGGTAATTGCCAGCGCATTTACGTCTGTTGCTTCGGTAAATTGTTTACACTGCTCGAACGCATTCTGACCTGTAGAAGCATCAAGTACCAGCAAAATCTCGTGTGGTGCACCGGGAACAACCTTTTGCATTACTTGCTTAATTTTACCAAGCTCGTTCATTAAACCGACCTTATTATGTAAACGGCCGGCCGTATCTATAATCACTACGTCTTCTCCGGCGGCAACGGCAGATTGTAAGGTGTCGAAAGCTACGGAAGCAGGGTCAGAGCCCATTGGTTGTGCCACCACCCTTACGCCAACACGCTCGCCCCAAAGTTTGATCTGGTCAACTGCGGCAGCTCTAAAAGTGTCGGCAGCACCTAAAACTACTTTGAGGCCCGATTCTTTTAGTTTGTGCGCCAATTTGCCAATTGTAGTGGTTTTGCCAACCCCATTAACGCCCACAACCATAATTACATAAGGCTTATGGTCGCCGTATTCAAACTGGCGGAAATCGTTGCTGTTATTTTCCGATAGGAGCAGCTGAATCTCATCACGTAGAATGAAATTCAATTCTGATGTGTTGAGGTATTTATCTTTCGAAACGCGTTCTTCGATGCGCTTAATAATCTTCAAGGTGGTGCTTACGCCAACGTCTGACGTTACTAAAACTTCCTCCAGGTTATCAAGCACTTCATCATCAACTGTCGATTTTCCGGCAACAGCTTTTGTTATCTTATTGAAAAAACCGTCTTTGGTTTTCTCTAAGCCTTTATCCAGAGCTTCTTGTGCCTCTGGAGCGGTTTCTTTCTTTTTGAAAAAATCAAATAAGCCCATTAATTATATTTTTTTGAAAAATCGGTAGGTGTTAAGGTTGTTATTTTGCTATTGGTAAAATCTTTGGTGTTTCTTTAAACGATCAAATCAACTTGATTCAACCCTGCCGATGCACTTTGAACGGCGTCTTCAAAATCGGCGAAATTGGAATGAAGAGCAAGTACAATTGCGTCTCCGTTAACGTTTAAAACGTTTATAGAATCAACAAGTTCTTTGATAATCTCAATTGTCTTATCATGACCCAATCTCTTTTTGCAGATATAATATATGTCAGTAATTGAAGAAGCTAAAATGAATCCTTGATGAATACTTCCATCAGACTTATTAAGTGAATCCATAGAATCATTAAAAAACGGCTCTCTCTCTAATATCGCATCAATAATTATATTGGTGTCGAATAGAACTTTCATAGATTATGTTTTTTTTTGAGATATTCCCATTTTGCCTGATCAGCGTCAACCCCTTTTAAAATGCCCGCATATTTGTCAAGAAATTCTTTCATGCTTTTTTTGGGGGCATCTGGAGCCGCCTCATCTAAAAGAATTACTTCAACCTCCTTATTTTTAACATCAAATCCATCAGGAACAACGATAGTTCCATTTTCAGAAACCTTAGCCCTAAATTTATAAGTTCCCATAGTCTTGTTTTTTAACAAAGATAATCAATTTTTAGGGAGCCAAATTTTCTATAACAAAAAAAGCCCTCCCGGTAAAACGGAACGGCCTTTAATATTTTGTACTAAAAAATATTAACCTTATTTAGATGCAATAGCATCTTTTACGTGGTCGTTATGTACGATAAGTTCTTTGAATGAGTAAGCACCAGTTTTAGGTGATTTTACCATTGTGATTACTTTCGAATATTCTTTACCTGTACCTGTTTTAAGGGTTGCAACTACTTTCTTTGCCATGTTGTTATTTTTTTAATAATTGAGTGATTGAATTAGTGAGTTTTAGAATGATAAATCAACCCTAAACCTTACGCCTTAAACCATCAACCTTATTTAATCTCTTTGTGTACGGTTACTTTTCTCAATACCGGGTTAAATTTTTTCAATTCTAAACGCTCAGTAGTGTTTTTACGGTTTTTTGTAGAAATGTATCTCGACATGCCCGGCATGCCGCTATCTTTATGTTCAGTACATTCTAAAATAACTTGAACTCTGTTACCTTTTTTTGCCATTTTAATATTATTTATAAACTGTTAATCTCAACAGTTAATGTTTTTACAAAAATCCTTTTTTTACGAAACGGTTGATGGCTTCGTTAATACCTACCTTGTTGATGGTTTTAATCGCCGAAGTAGAAACTTTCAACGTAATCCAACGGTTTTCTTCAGGAATATAAAATTTCTGAAGTTGTAGGTTTGGGTAAAATTTGCGTTTGGTTTTAACGTTCGAGTGAGAAACGTTGTTACCTACCATTGCTTTTTTTCCTGTTAAATCACAAACTCTTGACATGACTTGTAAATATAGTTGTTAATATCGTCCGCTTAATTTTTTTAAGAGTGTGCAAATATCTGAATAATAATTGTAAACAGCAAGAGGGGAGATAAATATTTTTTTGATTGTTAAATTGCTGGCTAATTGTTTTTTGGTTCAAAATGGTTAGCTGTTAAACCAGAGGATAAAATGGTAAGCGAATCGGCAATTAGCAATGGACAAAAAACAACGGGAATAGGCAATTAACCAATTCAGAAAAATAACCAGTTAACCAATGACCAATGGCCAATCACCAATTAACCAATGACCAATGAACTAATCACCATCATGAAAATCATAAAATCCTAAAATCGTGGCTAATTTCTTTAAATTAGCCACCACTAATCAAAACATAATATAAACAGTGCCATGCAGATCACGTCTTTTAAGCAATACGAAGAAGATTATAAAAAAAGTGTAGATAACCCGGAACAATTTTGGGGCGAGGTAGCACAGAACTTTCAATGGCGGAAGCCCTGGTTCAAAGTGCTTTCCTGGAATTTCAGTGAGCCGAACATTAAGTGGTTTGAGGGTGCTAAGCTGAATATTACCGAGAATTGCCTCGACAGACACCTTGAGAAAAATGCCGATAAGCCTGCAATAATTTGGGAGCCAAATAACCCCGAAGAAGAAAGCGTTACCCTTACCTATAAAATGTTACATGAGCGGGTTTGTCGCTTTGCGAATGTATTAAAACGGAACGGCGCAAAAAAAGGCGATCGTATTTGTATTTATATGCCAATGGTTCCCGAACTGGCCATTGCCGTTTTGGCTTGTGCCAGAATTGGAGCCGTTCATTCGGTTATTTTTGGGGGCTTTTCGGCTAAATCTATCGCCGATCGGATCAACGATTCGCAATGTAAACTGGTTATTACGGCCGATGGGGCCTATCGTGGCAACAAGCAAATTCCATTGAAAGATGTAATCGACGATGCGCTGATCGGCTGCCCGACCGTACAAAAATGTATTGTTTTAACGCATGTTCGCACACCCGTTTCAATGCTGAAAGGTCGCGATGTTTGGTGGGAAGACGAGGTGAAGCACGTAAACAACATTTGCGATGCGGAAGAAATGGATGCTGAGGATATGCTCTTCATTCTCTACACTTCGGGCTCAACCGGGAAACCCAAGGGCGTGGTACATACCTGCGGCGGCTACATGGTTTACGCGGGTTATACCTTTGCAAACGTATTTAATTACCAGCCGGGAGAGGTTTACTTTTGTACCGCCGATATTGGTTGGATTACTGGCCATTCATATATTGTTTACGGCCCGCTTTCGCAAGGCGCAACTTCGCTTTTGTTCGAAGGCATACCAACCTATCCAAGCCCTTCACGCTTCTGGGATATTGTAGAAAAGCATAAGGTAAATACATTATATACAGCGCCCACCGCTATTCGTTCGTTAATGGGCTTTGGGGATGAACCATTGCAAGGAAAGGATTTAAGCTCTATCCGTGTTTTGGGTTCGGTTGGTGAGCCGATCAACGAGGAAGCCTGGCACTGGTTTGATGAAAAAATCGGTCACGGTAAGGCGCCCATCGTTGATACCTGGTGGCAAACTGAAACAGGTGGAATTATGATTTCGCCAATAGCAACGGTAACGCCAACCAAACCCAGCTATGCCACGTTGCCGCTACCCGGCATTCAGCCTATTTTGGTTGATGAAAATGGCAATGAGATTGAAGGTAATGGCGTTAGTGGAAATCTTTGTATTAAATTTCCCTGGCCCGGCATGTTGCGCACTACCTACGGAGATCATGAACGTTGCAAGCAAACCTACTTTTCGGCCTACGAAAACTTGTATTTTACTGGCGATGGTTGCTTACGCGATGAAGACGGTTATTACAGAATTACAGGTCGCGTAGATGACGTGTTAAACGTATCTGGCCATAGAATTGGTACGGCCGAAGTAGAAAACGCCATTAACATGCATGCCGGCGTGGTAGAAAGCGCTGTTGTAGGTTATCCGCACGACGTAAAAGGGCAGGGGATTTACGCTTTTGTTATTTATCCGGATATGCACGGTGAAGCCGAGCTTTCTAAAAAAGATATACTACAAACCGTAACCCGCGTAATTGGCGCAATTGCCAAGCCAGATAAGATTCTTTTCGTTTCAGGGCTGCCTAAAACACGTTCAGGAAAAATTATGCGCAGAATTTTAAGGAAAATTGCCGAAGGCGATACATCCAACTTAGGCGATACATCAACGCTTTTAGACCCGGCAGTGGTGGAAGAGATTATCGAAGCGTCGAAGAGCTAATAGCCCGTTGGTTTTATAATCGTCGGATAAAATTTACTTTTTCGAATTGTTGTAAATCCGCTTCCAAAAAACAAAAGCCCTGTATTGGTGTTGTTTAAGTACAACATTTAATAATACTAACTAAAAACTACCAAAATGGACAAATTGGAAATAAAAGGAAAGTGGAACGAGATTAAAGGAAAAGTTAAACAAGCGTATGCTGAGTTAACCGACGATGATTTAGCCCACGAAGAAGGTCAAGACGACGAATTGTTAGGCAAACTTCAACAAAAAACAGGTAAAGGAAGAGATGAACTTGTAAAGTGGATTAACTCTTTATAAACTCTTTTAAATCATAAAAAAAGCGATCGCATAAAGCGATCGCTTTTTTTATGGACGTTGGTTTTGTAGGATTTGGTTAAATTTTTAAGTAGATTTATTCATCCCGAAATTTTTAACCAAATGATTATAAAAACCAAGGCTGTATGAACCGTGTGTTTATCTTTCTGTCCTTTATTGCCGGGCTGTTCTGCGCTAGCGGAGCCCATGCCGTAGACGTTGAGCCACCTAACTCATTTTATTACAGACAGCTCGATAATCGAAACGGACTTTCGAACAGTTCTATCAATACGATTTTTCAAGATAGAGATCAGCTATTATGGATTGGAACCTGGGATGGTTTGAACCGGTACGACGGAGCAAATTTTAGTGTTTACAACCACAATATAGATCAGCGCCAGAACAGCATTGGCAGCAATGTAATCCAATCGATAAAAGAAGACCACAAAAATAACATTTGGATCAGCACCATTGGCGGCGTTTCGCGGTACAACAAGGTTTCGGGCAAGTTCAGCAGGTATTTTTATAAGAACACAGCAATCCAGAAGATCCGCGAAAACGAATATGAGTTGATTATCAGCAAGGCTGGCGAAGTATTTTGCTTCGCGGCAAACGGCATGCTTCGTAAGTACGATGATGCAAAAGACCAGTTTCTCGATTATCAACATTTTAATGATGCAGAAAGTATTATAAAGACCTGTTTTATTGGCGATAGGCTGTGTTTTTTAGATAAGAGCGGACGTTTGCTAGTGGCTAAAATTGGGCCCAAGAAATTACAAGTTCTTAAAACGATAGCTATTCCCGGAGGCGTAAATAATCTCGTTGCTGCAAATGATAAGGTCGTTTTTTCTAACATTAACGACGAACATTTTAGTATTGATGCAAAATTATCGGCACAACGCCTTCCGTTACCGTCGCGGAAAATCAGATCCATAGCTTTCTATCAATCCCATTATGTGATTGCATGGGAAAATCAGGGCATTCAAATCGTCGACAACAGGTTTCAGCCAACGACGTTTCTGGCAAGCGAGGCAGAAAAGGTAGCAAACCTTAAAATTACTGCGTTAAGCGTGGGCGAAAATAGCGTACTGTGGCTCGGTACCGACGGAAACGGACTTATCCAGATTTATCCAAACGAAAACTATTTCGGCCTGATGACCAAAATTAACGGCGTAAACATTAACAAGCCGATTAGGGCCTTTGCCGAAGACAATGGCAATTTGTGGGTTGGCACAAAGGGGAATGGCCTGTTTATTTTGAAAGATTTCTGGAATGCGGGTAAGTCGCCGCAGAAAACGCAAAAAATTGATGTGAGCAACGGGCTCGAGAACAATGCTGTTTTTGCGATAAAAAAGGGCTCGGGCGAATTGATTTATATCGGCACCGATGGCAAGGGGCTATCAATATACGATAAACGAACAAATAAGATCGTTAATTGGGCAAACATCAAAGGGGCAGATCGCTATCCCGAATTTCGGTCGGTTTATGCCATACTGGAAGATGCCGACGGTTCGGTTTGGCTTGGCACCAGTGGTTTTGGCCTTGTACACTTAAAAATCTCCCGCCAAAGCAATCAGGCGCTTGCATTAACCTATTTTAAACAATATTATTCTTCATCAAAGGAGACCAACGGACCTGTAAACGACATTATTTATGCCTTGGCCCAAGGCAAAGATGATCGCCTCTGGATTGCCTGCCGTTATGGAGGGCTCAGTGTGATCAATAAAAAGAACGGCCAGTTTACCACTTACAAAGCTTCGGGTTACGAAGGCAGTTTGTCGCATAGCGATGTGCTTTCTCTATTTTACGACAGCAAAAATCGGCTTTGGGTGGGCACCAGTTACGGTTTAAATTACCTTAGCTACAGTGAGTCGCTTAAAAGTGAGCCGCGTTTTAATAAGATTACAATGAACAGTGGCTTGCCCAACAATACTATACATGCCATTCAAGAAGACGGGGCGGGCAACATTTGGCTCAGTACAAATAAAGGGATTGCAAAAATAAACCCGCAAAATAATAGTGTTGCCAATTATCAGGAAAGCGATGGTTTACAAAGCAACGAGTTTAGCGATGGCGCCACGTTTAAGGCATCGAACAATAACTTGTTTTTTGGAGGGATTTACGGTTTCAACTACTTTTTGCCAAAGCACATTACCGAGAATACCAAACAGCCCAATTTGTTGATTTCCGACTTGCAAATGGGTGGAAAGGCATTTTTCAATAATCAGTATCTCGTTATAAAAGCCAATCAACAAGCTGTTGAAAGCTTTGATATTGAGCGAAAAAGCAACTTTTTTCAGTTCTCTTTTAATGCCTTAAATTATTTTAACGCATCAAAAAACGAATTTGCATATCAGCTTAAGGGCCTCGACCAAAGCTGGCGATACACCGGTACCGATGGAAAGATTGCGTATTACAATATCCCGCCGGGGCAATATGAATTGGTTGTACGCTGGAGTAATGGCGAAGGCGTTTGGACAAAAGACGTTGTTGCGCTGCGGCTGCATGTGAAGCAATATTTCTGGCTTACTTTGCCGGCTTACGCTTGTTATTTTGTGCTCTTGGTTATTGCCGGATACGCCTTTCACCGCTACCGGAAAAATAAGCTCGAAATGAAGTTTAAGCTCGAACGCGAGTCGTTGTTTAGGCAAAAAGACGAAGAGAATCATCGCCAAAGGATCAATTTCTTTACCAACATAGCCCATGAGATTCAG
This sequence comes from Pedobacter endophyticus, assembly GCF_015679185.1. Taxonomy (NCBI): domain Bacteria; kingdom Pseudomonadati; phylum Bacteroidota; class Sphingobacteriia; order Sphingobacteriales; family Sphingobacteriaceae; genus Pedobacter; species Pedobacter endophyticus. The sequence goes on along the minus strand of NZ_CP064939.1, from coordinate 2,258,146 downwards.
ACCCCGTTAACCCTTATTTTAGGTTCCGTAGAGCATTTCATGCAAAAAGAAAATTCATCCGGCAAACCGACTGGCCAAAGTTATTTTCTTTCGCTTATTCATCAGCATACCGCCCGTTTAACCTATTTGGTGCATCAACTGCTCGAATTTCGCAAGGCTGAGGCCGGCTATTTGAAACGTAGTGATGATTATTTCGACATTTCTAAGCTACTCACCAGTTTGAGTCAGCTTTTTGTTCCCGCTTCAACCAAAAAGGAGCAGACCTTTACCCGGCATATCGAAGACGGAATTGCGGGCTTCATTGATAAGGATAAGTTTGAAAAAGTGCTTTTCAATCTCCTTTCCAATGCCTTCAAACATTCGGGCGAAAGAGAAGAAGTAGTTTTTACAGCTACATACGATCAGCATAGCCAGGAGCTGGAGATTGTTGTATCGAACTCGGGCTGCAGGCTTGCAGAAAGCGATCTGGAAGATATTTTTAAGGAATTTCAGGTGGGGAAGAGTAGCGACCTGAATAATTTCAGTACCGGAATTGGTCTTGCGTTTACAAAAGAGCTTGTTGCCATTATGGATGGCGAATTAAACGCTTCTTTAAAAAACGATTGGATTTCGTTCAGTTTTAAACTGAAATTACAACAAGCTATCGAGGGTAAAAAAGATGAGGTGGTAACCTCGGCGCCTTCGTCGCTATTCGAATCGATTTTGAAACCTTACGAACAAGAACCTATAGCCTCGGTGGAAGAAAATAATAAGGTGGCGTTGATTGATGATTTAAAGGCCGTTTGCACCCACAGCGTGCTCGTGGTTGAAGATGATTTGGCGCTGCGGTTCCTAATTAAAAACATCTTAAAAGATCATTACAATGTTTATGAGGCTGAAAATGGCGTTTCAGCACTCTCATTTCTGAAAAATAACACGCCCGATATTATTATCAGCGACGTGATGATGCCCGATATGGATGGGTTGGAACTCTGTAAACACATTAAAACCGTTCCTGCAACCTGTCATATCCCCTTTATTATGCTCTCGGCAAAAGGCACTGAGGAAAACAAAACCGAAGGTTACGAAACCGGGGCCGATGCCTATATTGCTAAGCCGTTTAACGTGAACTACCTGCAAATGCGGGTGCGAAAACTGCTGGATTACCGCGAGCGGATGAACCATTTAATTAAAGACAGAAATATTAACAATCAATTTGTAGATGTTGATTTGGAGCAAGGGGATAAGGAATTTTTGAATGCATTGGTTAAGGCAGTAGAGGATAACCTCGCAGAGCCCGATCTCGACGCGGCCAAGTTAGAAGATGCATTGTGCATCAGTAAAATGCAGTTGTACCGCAAACTAAAATCGCTGGCGGGGATGACACCATCTGAATTTATTAAGCGCATTCGATTAAAACACGCTGCGGTATTACTGCAAAATAGCAAGCTTAATGTGTCTGAAATTTTTTACCTAACCGGCTTTAATAATAAGTCATATTTCTTTAGGGAGTTTAAGAAAATTTACCACCTGGCGCCGAACGAATATCGGCAAAAGCAATATCAGGCTGATGAGAGCCCATTGCCATCCGATAGCTATCGGATCTGAGTTTTAATATATCCAAAAAAAATCAATAGGGCATGACGTTGTTTTTTAGAAGAATATCATTGAGGAGTTGTCATTTCGACCGAAGTGCTCCTTAGGAGAAGAAATCTTGCGCAAAGTTATGTTCAAAGATTTCTCGGCTGCGCTCGAAATGACGATTTTGTGTTGTTTTTGAAGAACGTCAATGGTAGCCTAGCGAAGACCGCGAAGCAGCTACGAAGTAAATCTGTTTCCTATTAGCACTGCTCTTTGCTTAGCCTACTCACATTCATTGTTTTTAGGGCAGTGCTTAATTGGCGCTTCGGTTTCATCGCTTGGGGATCCTTCGCTGCCTGCCCGTCCGGTTTCAGGCGGGCGATCAATGTCATTTAGTTAAGGAAAAAACAAAAAACTTTGTCACCCTTGGCATTTCGGCTTGAGCTTGTATTGAGCGTAGTCGAAATGCTCAATACGGGCTTAGTCGAAGGGCGATGTTTATTTGTTTTTTCCTATAGAAAAGGTCGTCGACTCAGTTCATCTTTAGCGAAGTCGAAAGGCTCAGATCCGATAGCTATCGGATGACACCCGTCGAGCTTAACTAAATAACATTGGGCGGGCACTCAGGACGACATTGTACCCATAACCCAAAAAACCACCTCAAACCAGCGTTTCGCAACAATAGTGAACTAAAATGTTATCATAGTACACTCCTTTTGCACACACCCTAGTCTATATTTGTTCTAATCAAATATAAATCAGATGAAAAAAAACAGACGTATCTATGCATCGTTGGTTTTCTTGTTTTTAGCCATTACGGGTTTCACAAGTTATGCACAAACTAGAGTAACCGGAAAGGTGACTGATGAAGCTAATCAGCCTTTGCCGGGGGTAGTAGTAACGCAAATGAACACTCAAAACAAAACCTCTACCGATGGAAATGGAGTATATGTATTAACACTACAAGCAGGCTCGGCACAAAGCTTAACCTTTAACTACGTGGGTTACGGTTCTGTAACTAGAAATGCCACAGGTGGAAATGTAGATGTTTCATTAATACCCACCACCCAATCGTTAAACGATGTGGTTGTAGTTGGATATACCACCCAAAAAAGGGCGAACTTAACCGGTGCTGTAGGAATATTAGATATGGCCGACGCAGAAAAACGCAGGGTGCCCGATGTAGCGCAAGTGCTTCAAGGGCAGGTAGCAGGTGTAACCGTTACACAAAGCACAGGTGCACCCGGCGATCCGATCAATATCCGCATCAGGGGCGAGGGAACTTTCGGCTCTGGCAACAGTCCGCTGTTTGTAGTGGATGGCGTTCCAACGGTCGATATTTCGCACATCAACACGAACGACATTAAATCGCTAAACGTGTTGAAAGATGCCTCTTCGGCCGCAATTTACGGATCGAGGGCCGCAAATGGCGTGGTAATTATTACCACCAAGCAGGGAGTGGTCAATTCGACAGCTATCGATATTAATTATTTTAATGGCATTCAACAGGCAACCAATTTGCCAACTATGCTCAATACTACCCAATACCTCAATAAAATTGAAGAGGCCTGGGGCAATTCTGGTTATAGCGGCACAAACCCTTACATTGCCGAAAAGGCAAGAACCGATTTGGCAAATACCGATTGGCTGGATGAGCTTTTTGTTACCGGACATTCGCAGGTGGCACAGGTTAGCGCCAGCGGCGGAAGTGAAAAAGTACAATATTTTTTATCCGGTGCTTACTATAAACAGAACGGAATTGTAGTTTACGACAATGATCAATATCAACGGATTAATTTTCGCCCGAATATTACTGCCAATTTAACCGATAGGCTGAAAGTTGGCGCCAATCTTCAAATCTCAAATGAGATGCAAGACGCCTTGTCATCCAGGGGAGACGCCCCGGGAATTATCAGACATGCTTTTTTACGGCCTCCGGTAATTTCAGTTTTCAAGTCGCCGGGCGATCCGACCTACACGGCTGCGAATCCATTTACCGATCTGCCTTTTTATAAAGGTCCCGGAAATGATTGGGATCAAAACTTCGAGAAATCGCAAAACCCGATTGCGCTTGCCTATTTTAGCAACGATAAAAGAAACCTGTTCAAAACGTTCGGAAATGCTTTTGCAGCTTACTCGTTTTTAAAAGATAAGGAACTGACTTTTAGGAGCAGCTTCGGGGTAAACCTGCTGTTTAGGCACAATAAGGCATTTTTAACTAATTTCGGCGATAACGACGGTGGCGGCTCAGCGCTTGATGTTGGTTTGGGCAGAATTAATCGGCCAAACGGGTTAAACGAAGAGCGTGGTCAGGAACTGGAAACCACCTGGACAAATACCTTAAATTACACCAAAACTTTTGGCAGCCATAGTTTAACTGCTTTGGTGGGTTCGGAATTTATAAAGAATAGGGCCGACGCCATATCTGCATCTCGCCGAAGATTCGATTATACGGATCCCAACTTCCAATACATCGATTTTGGCGGCTTGCCCGATCTTTACAACGGTGGAAGCGCCGCTGAATACGGATTGTTCTCGTTGTTTTCTTCTGTTGATTACAACTATGCCGGAAAATATTTCTTAACAGCAAATATACGGGCCGATCGCTCTTCCCGCTTTGGAGAAAACAATCAATGGGGCTATTTTCCATCGGTTGCCGCTGCATGGCGCATCTCGGGTGAAGACTTTTTGCAAGATAACAGGGTAATCTCAAACCTAAAACTCAGGGCAACTTACGGTAGTCTCGGTAACCAGGGAATCCCAAATTATGCCTACTTAAATGTAATCAACAAAGTTGGTAATCAATTTCAGATTGTAAGATATGGAAATCCTGATATTAAATGGGAAACCACCACGCAACTCAATATTGGGCTGGACGTAGGCTTACTGAAGAACAGTTTAAATTTGAGCGTTGATTATTTTATCAAAAACACTTCCGATATTTTGTTGCCAATCGGTTTACCGGGCTTTATCGGCAATGTGAGCCCATCGTACCTAAATACGGCCAAGGTTGAAAACAAAGGTCTCGAGGTAAGTTTGGGCTACACCAATAATGATAACGCTTTTAAATACGGTGTTAATGCGAACTTTTCTACGCTTACCAATGTGGTGAAAAAACTGCACCCTAACTACCCAAATATAACATCGGCCTATAGCAGAACAGAAGTTGGCCATTCGCTGAACCAGTTTTATGGTTTTAATATGATTGGCGTGTTTCAAACCCAGGCCGAAATTGATAGCTACCTTACGGGTAGCAGTGCTAAGCCCGGCGATATCAAGTTTGAGGATATCAATGGCGACAAAACCATTACCGATGCCGATAAAACCTACATCGGCAACAATATTCCTAAATTTAGCTATGGCATCAATCTGAACGGTTCTTACAAAGGGTTTGATCTTTCTGTACTGTTTCAAGGGGTAGAAGGAATAGACAAGTTTAACCAGTTAAAACAGATTATTGATTTTGATACGCGGCCATTTAACTATACCACCGCGGCATTGGGCAGTTGGAGTGGCCCGGGAACTTCGAATACCATCCCGCGGGTAAGTTTCGATGATAACGGAAGCAGCAAATTTTCAAATCTCTATGTCGAAGACGCCTCCTATATCAGGTTGAAAAACGTTGAGCTTGGCTACTCGTTTAGCGGTTTGCAGAAGCTTGGTGTAAAAAATGTGCGTTTATACGTTTCGGGGCAAAACTTATGGACAAGCACCAACTACTCAGGGCTCGATCCGGAAACGGTAGATCAGGTAGATTATGGTACCTATCCGCAATCGAGAGCCATCTTGTTTGGTGTAAATGTGAAATTTTAATTGATAAACCTTTTTGATATGAATAAGATAAACAAATATGCATTCGTGGTCACAATGGCTATCATATGCTTTGTAGTGGGATGTAAGAAAGAGCTGTACAAAGATCCGATAGGTTTAATACCAGAAGAAGTGCTCAACGAAGATCCTACCGCCAATGTAATTGCCTCATCGGTTGATGCATCCTATCAGATGCTTTCGAACACCCTTAACTTATTGGGCCAGTGGAACTGGGATGCGGGTACAGTGTTCAGAAATGATTTGATCGTAAATGACATCGCCTCTGATGATTTGCAAAAAAAGTGGAACCCGGATGGTGATCAGGCGTGGATGGATCAGGTGGATAATTTCAGCTTCATTGCAACCAATCAGGCGTTTAACGGCATTTGGGCCTACGATTACGAGGGCATAGCAAGAACCAACAAGGCAATTGCCTATTTAACCAACGACGCAGGCGTGGCAAAAGCGGGCTTAAGTAGCGATTTAAAGAACAGATCGTTAGGCGAGAGTTACTTTTTAAGGGCTTACTATTACATGGATCTGGTGAACAATTTTGGCGATGTACCAGTGGTACTTATACCGTTAAAAAGATTCTCTGATGCTTATGAAGTAGCAAAAAAAGTTCCCAAGGAACAGGTTTGGGAACAAATAAGCAGCGACTTGAGCAAGGCCAAAGGGCTGTTGCCAGCAACCAAGTACGCTAATGCCACCGAAAAGTGGAGGGTTTCTAAAGGTGCAGTAATTGCATTGCAGGCTAAAGTTGCGCTGTACAACGAGAAATGGGCGGAGGTAATTACCTTGGTGAATGAGCTGCAGGCGCTAAATTTTTATAGCTTAAACGCCAATTATTTCGATAGCTTCGATCAAACCAAGGAGTTTGCTGAAAATGAAGTCATTTTTGCATTCGACCATAAGTCGGGAACGCTGATTAGAAGCGGTAACGGCATTTGTGCACCTTTAGACTGGGGCTTTTTTGCACCAACCGCTAATTTTATCAGTGCTTTCGAAGCCAACGATCCGAGATTGGAATTAACGGTGAGCGTGGCGCCAAAAAATGTAAATAAGCTTTTGGGTACCCTAAATGGCGCCAACAAGGGAAATGACGATGCGCCCAGCAACCGGATTTTTATTCGCTATGCAGATGTTCTGTTATGGAAAGCAGAAGCCCTAAACGAAACTGGCGATTATGCCAATGCGGTTGCCATCATCAATCAAATCAGAACAAGGGCCAGAACCTCACGAACCATTACAGGGGGAACTGCGCCAGCGGGCACCTTGCCCAATCGCCCGGCATCGACCGACAAAACGCAAATAAAAACCTGGTTAATGCAGGAAAGACGGGTAGAACTTGGCTTCGAAAGTCAGCGATTTAACGATCTAAAACGATGGAAAATGGCCAAGCCCGTATTAACTGCTGTAGGAAAGAATTTTCAGGATAAAAACTACCTGTACCCAATTCCGCAGGGCGACGTAGATAAATCGGCAGGTACAATTCCTCAAAACCCGGGATATTAAACAAATTAATGAATGCAAATGTTAATTTGATAGGTTTTTTACGCTGTCATCCTGAGTGCAATGAAGGATCCCCCGGCGATGAAAGGCAGAACGCCAACAACCCACTGTCAAAGAGGGCGAGTGAAGCGGGCAAGGACGGTGAGATGTAGGTTGCGCCTGCCCGTCCGTTCAGGCGGGGATGCAATGTCATTTAGTTAAGCTCGACGGGTGTCATCCGATAGCTATCGGATCTGAGCCTTTCGACTTCGCTCAAGATGGACTCAGTCGAAGACCTTTTTTATTCGATCAAACCATTAACATCCGCCCTTCGACTCCGCTCAGGGTGACAATGTTCTATAATTTTATCCTTGGCTGAACGACATTGGGCGGGCGTGGGAAAGACGGCAAGAATAATAAGTATTACCTGCTCGTCTGGTCAGGCGAATTAGCACTAACGATAACAACAACTATTACATTCTAATTTACATTTATTCCCGAAATACGATGAACGATACCGCCTTACGATTTGCCGAAAACCCAATATTATCGCCAAAAGACCTGGTTCCGAGCCGAACCGGACTTGAAATTGCATGCTTGTTAAATCCAGGCGTTTTTAAGTTTCAAGATAAAACCTGGCTCTTGATCAGGGTAGCCGAGCGTCCGCAACAGAAGCCGGGATTTATTTCATTTCCTGTGTTGCACGGAACGGGAATTGAGATTATAGAAATTGCAGAAAACGATCCCGATCTGATTGCTGATGACCCGCGGGTAATTACCTATCAGGGGGCCGATTACTTAACGACCTTATCGCATTTGCGCCTGGTTTGTAGCGACGACGGTATCAACTTTTATCAGCCTGAAGGTTATCCGCTATTGCAAGGCGAGGGGCCCGATGAAGCGTTCGGTATTGAAGATTGCAGAGTGGCATTTATAAACGACACGTATTATCTAACCTTTACCTCGGTTTCTGCTCATGGCGTGGGCGTAGGCATGCGCACTACGAAAGATTGGAAAACCTTTGAGAAACACGGAATGATTATTCCACCGCACAATAAGGATTGCGCCATTTTCGAGGAAAAAATCAACGGTAAGTTTTATGCGCTGCACCGCCCAAGCAGTGTAGATTTGGGCGGGAACTACATCTGGCTAGCCGAATCGCCCGATGGCATTCACTGGGGAAACCACAAATGCCTTGTTAAAACGAGGAAGAACAGTTGGGATAGCAGACGTGTTGGCGCTGGTGCTGCACCTATTAAAACCGACAAGGGGTGGCTTGAAATTTATCATGGCGCAAATTCCGAACACCAATACTGTTTAGGTGCATTTTTAATGGACTTAAACGACCCCTCGAAGGTGCTTGCCCAAACCGATGAGCCCATTATGCGACCAGTTGCCGAATACGAACTCTGCGGTTTTTTTGGCCAGGTGGTATTTACAAATGGCCATACGGTTGAGGGCGACGAATTAACGATCTACTACGGCGCTGCAGATGAGTTTGTTTGCGGCGCTAAATTTTCTATTCAAAAAATATTGTCGCAATTAAGCTATCATCATGCTGACTAAACTAAAATCAGAAATTACGCACTTTAAAAATCAGTCGTACAATTTCAGGGTACTCACTTTAACCAATTTAATTTATAGTATTGTACTTCCGGTAATCGATATTTTTGTTGCCGCTTACGTGATGCGGAGCTCGAACGATCCGGTTAAAGTGGTTATTTATCAACTCACCATTTATACTGGCATTCCCCTTACATTTTTCCTGAACGGGTTTTTGCTGAGCCGATTTTCGATTAAAACGCTTTATTCCCTCGGCATGATGCTCAGCGGCGTTTCGATGATGGTAATGATGTCGTTAACCACCTTGGATAATACCGGAATCGGCATTGCCGGATTAATTATGGGTATGTCGTTCGGCTTTTATTGGGCCAATCGCGATTTTCTGGCACTCGCCATTACCAACGATGAAAACCGAAATTATTATTACGGCTTAGAGACCTTTTTCTATACCATTATTGCTGTGGTTATCCCGGTTTTAATCGGTTGGTTTATTGAGTTAAATGCAAGCACAGGCGAAGCTGGAATGGCCTATAAAATTGTTACGGGCATGGTGTTCGTTATTACAATTTTGGCTTCGGTAATGTGTTTCAGGGGAAACTTCAAAAATCCAACCGAGAAGAAATTTGTCTATTTCAAATTCGATCCGTACTGGTACAAACTAATCCGTTTGGCTACCCTAAAAGGCTTGGTTCAGGGGTTTTTGGTAACCGCACCAGCAATGTTGATTATGCTTTTGGTGGGCAAGGAGGGTGCTTTGGGTACCGCACAATCTATTGGCGCCATCATTGCCGCCATTGCCATGTACATCATCGGACGCAATACTTCACCAAAGCACAGGTTGTATGTTTTCGGCGCAGGCTTAACGTTATTTGCCATTGCCGCTATCATCAATGGTATTTTGTACAGCAGTTTGGGCGTCATCCTTTTTATGCTCTTTTTATTGCTGGCAAAGCCCTTGCTCGATTTAGCTTACTTCCCGATTCAGTTTAGTGTAATCGATATTCTAACTAAAAAAGAGAAAAGAAGCGAATTTGCTTACATTTTGAACCACGAAGGCGGCCTCTACATCGGAAGGTTAACAGGCGCTGGTACTTTCCTGATTCTGGCTTACGCTTTTTCTGTAGAAGTCGCTTTGCGCTATGCCATTATTATTGTGGCTATCTTACAACTTGCTTCGTACTGGGTAGCTAAAGACATTATTAAACAAGGAAAAATCGAAAATATAGAAGAAGCACCAATTTTAAGTAATGAAGAACCTGGGGTGGTTGCACCGGTGATTGAGTGATAATTTGGGATAATATGCAGGTTCGTTATAATGAATGATCATAACTTTACAAAGCCGTTATTGTGAGCAGCATTCAGGGCTTCGATCGGTCGTCATGAGGCTGTATTAAAGAGCAAAACGAAAACCTAAGCGCACAATTAAATTTTGCGCCTTAAACCTCTCCATTTGAATGTCGCTGGTTTTGCACTGTCTGTACATCCCTCTCCTCAAGGAGAGGGAAAGCAAAGGCACTGCTTTTGACCCGAAACGCTCATAGGGAGAGGTTATGGAAAGCGATACGAATCCGATAGTTATCGGATTTAATTTTGGCAAGTAAATCTATGCCAAAGGCATCGCTTTGGGAAAAGTCGACTTTTGAGACACCCTCATCCTAATGCTCACGCTTTAGGGTTCCCGCCTGCGCGGGAAAGACGGCAAGGCTTAAGCGTGATGCCATATTGATTTTTTTGAAAGATATTCAAACTCAGAACGCCAACAAAATAGTCGCAATACCATCCGCATTTGCGGTTAATTTTTAAAACATATTTTATGAAATATAACATCAACATACTTTTCACACTTGCGCTTACTATCTGCGTTGGCTTTGCGCAAGCACAAATAAAACAACTAAAATTAAATCGCGTAGCGGAAATGGCCAACGTTCCTCAGCCTTTAAAAATTATCGACTGGAAGCTGATGGCTCAAAATTTTGATAAAACTGTTTATGATTTTAAGGCAAAAGGCCAATACTGGCCAATGATTTGGATAGACAGCACCCGAAAAAACTTCGATCAACCTGTGATGGGCATTTACACTGCTGTTGGCGATGTAAGGCAAGGCACTAACAATAAAGGGATGTTTCACGAAGCGCTGGCGAACATGGGTGCTGTTATGGGAGCTAGCTTAATCGGCATTGATAAAAGCAACCAAAATGGAACAAATTATGTGGCCATGCTGAAAAATTATTTTAACCGCGAAACGAAGTGGAACATCATGATGAACAATACGGCTCCCGAAGTTGCACTGCTTGGGGGCGGCTATGGTCGCGATTGGTGGTACGATGTTTACCCGAATGTATTGTTTTATGCCATTTGCGAGCAATATCCTAACGAAAAGGATTTCGATTGGATTGCCAGGAGCATTGCTGAGAAATTTTATCAGGCCGATTCGATTTTAAAAGGCGATTACAATTACTCGTATTTCGATTATGCACAAATGAAACCGATGAAAAATCAGATCTGTGCACAACAAGATGCCGCTGCGGGCCATGCTTGGGTACTATATGCCGCTTATAAAAAATTTAGTGACCCGAGGTATTTAAAAGGCGCAATAAGCGCAATGACCGCCTTAGAAAGCAACAAAATTAACCCAACCTACGAATTACTGATGCCCTTTGGCGCCTACCTGGCAGCAAGGATGAACGTAGAGCAGGGCACCAATTTCGATGTGCAAAAACTATTGGGCTGGACTTTCGACGGAACCGCGGTTTGTCGTGAGGGTTGGGGCGTTTTAACAGGTAAATGGAACGGCTACGATATTTCGGGCGTTGTGGGAAGCACCGTAGATCATGGTGGATATGGCTTTTTAATGAACACTTTCGACGCCGCCTGGCCACTGGTTCCTACCGTTCGATACGATCCGGCTTATGCTAATGCCATCGGAAAATGGATGCTGAACGCGGTAAATGCGTCACGATTTTTCTACCCACAATACATGCCCGCCGATAGGCAAACTATTCCACAGTTCGCTGCGGTTACCAAAGGCGTAATAGCTTACGAAGGTTTTGCTAAAACCTCAACATTCGATAGCCTTTACACCGATAAAAAAGGACCTGTTGCCCAGGGCGATGGACCAAAATGGGTTCCCGGTAAAAACCCCGAGGTTTCTCAGTTTAGTGTGTATGGCAGCGGGCATGTTGGCATCTTTGGTGCTATTGTGGAGAAAACCAACATAGAGGGCGTTTTAAAACTCGACGTTTTAGCGACAGATTTTTATAAAAACAAAGCCTACCCCACGTATTTAATTTACAATCCTTATGCGCAGAATAAATCGATTGTTTATAATGTTACAGGTACCGATAAAGTAGATCTTTACGATGCAATTGCCCAAAAGTTTATTGCAAAAAATGTAACGAGTAAAACGAATGTTATTGTTTCGGCTACGCAATCGGTTTTGATTGTAGAAACTCCTGCAGGCAGTAAACTAACTACCGAGGGCAAAAAGTTGATGGCAAATGGAATTGTGATCGATTATATGAAGAATTGATGGGAGGATATTTGAAACCTATGAGGTCTTTACAACCTCATAACCTGAGTTCGATGTATTGTTTGCATTAAGATCCCCAGTCAAGCTGAGGATGACGACCGGTCATGTTAAATAGCCAATACAATCCAAACCCTTATTAATCGAGCTCAGGCTCATAGGTTTATTTTTACCGTCGTTACGCCTTGAATTAACGTCATTTCGACGATAGGAGAAATCTGTTACCTACATTGCACTGCATTACACACTCGTTTTGCCTTGTGCTTTTCTGGTACAGATTTCTCCTCGTTCCTCATCGAAATGGCGGGTAGCTGGGTTTTCGCTTTAGTCTTTCAGCTTTAGTCTTTCAGCTTTCAGCTTTCAGCTTTCAGCTTCAATCTTAATACCCAAAAATCTCTTCCAACCCCAATTTAGTCACCGGGCCGAACTTTGCCAGGTCATCCATGCTTACTTTTTTCTCTGAGGCAACAATGCAATAGTTATACGGTTTTTGAGAAAGATTGCGCTCATGAAAAGCTTTCACATCGGTAAATGTTAAAGGTTTCAAGTTTGCATATTCATCACTTCGCGAGTCGTGATCGAAGCCCAATTTCTTATCCGCCAGGTAAGCGTAAATGATGCCATCCTTTGTAATCCGAGAAGTTTCGAGCCCGTTTAACGAGTTGCTTTTCGAAAGTGCGAACGATTTATCCGATTCTGGCAAAACATTCAACAGCTCATTCATTCCTGCAACCGCCTCGGTCATCTTGTCGGCCTGCGTACCCACATAAGCAACCACCGTGTTTTCCTTTTCCTTGCTATTGGGCGAAGAGTAAACCGCAAAAGTCGAGTAAGCCAGCGCTTTCGATTCGCGAATGGTTTGAAAAACAATAGAACCCATGCCGCCGCCAAAATAGTTGTTAAATAGTCCAATTTTTGCAGCGTTCGCAGGGTCGTACAGACCGCCGTTTCTTACCCAGCGTATTTCTGCCTGTACCATATCGTAATCGGCAAAATAAACCTTGTTCGAATCCGTATTCGTATAGGTAAACTTTTTCATTGGGGCAGCGTCGGTAAATGCTTTGCCAAGTGGATGCGCCTTAACAATATCGGCAGAAAATGCTTCAATCGTTTTCGGACCGAAATAAGTAATCGTGTGTTCGTAATTCGTTAGGTTATGCAAAAGGTAAATCAAATCCGACGATTTCATGTTTTTAATTTCATCGTTTGTCAACCCATAATTAAAAGGATTGTCTTTGCCATACTGTGCGTAGTTCATTAAGCCACCTAAAATAGATGATTTATTCAGTTTCGCATTCTCTCTCGATTTTAATAAACGGCCCTTTAAATCTTCCAAAGCCTTTTCATTTGGTTTGCAATGCGCCAAAACATCCTCCAATAACGCCACCGCTTTATCAAAGTTTTCTTGCAAGCCACTTAACGAAACCGTTGTAACTTCATTGCCAACGTTTACATTATAGCTGCAGGCCAGGTTGTAAAATGCCTTGCTAATCTCCTCTGCCGAATATTTATCGGTGCTTAAAAACGACAGATATTGAGCCGCATAAGGAAGCAATTTATAATTGTAGGCGCCCATTTCGAAGCGGTAACCCATTCGGAAAATCGCGTTCTCCGTATTTTGAACCGCAATTACATCTGCAATCGCTGCCTTGCCAAACTTCAGGTCTTTTTTATAATCTAAAAATTTTGGCGCAATAGGAGTTACCTTCGCATCGATAATGCTTTTGGTAAAAGGAGAAACCTCGTTCGTATTCGTTTTAACGGCCGTTATGGCAGGCTTTTCTACCTTTATAATGCTCTTATCTTCACCCTTGTGCTTATATAAAACCACGTAATTGTCGATAAAGAACTTGTTCGCGAAATCTACAATCTCTTTTTTCGTAACCTTTGCCATTTTATCCGTCGATGAAAGCATCTTATCCCATTCCGTTCCGCGGTTTTGGATAAAGGCATTCATTGTTGCTTCTGCCCGAACATCATTATTATCATATGCCTGTAGTTCTGCCAGCTTAATGTTTGCCACAGTCGCCTTAATTAAACTTTCGTCAAATTCCCCTTTTTTAAGCAATTCTACCTGCTCCAGCATAATTTTTTGCGCTTCTTCCAAACTCTGTCCCGCCTTCGGAGAGCCAGATAAAATAAAGATTCCATAATCTTTCATTTGGTTATAGCCTGCGCTTGCCCTCAGCATTTTTTGCTGCTTGTTAATATTAATATCCATTAAACCCGCCTTGCCATTCGCCAAAATACTGCCAATCAGATCCAATAACAAGCTTTGATGCGTATTTTGTGCATAGCCGCGATAAGCCACATATAAATTTTCTGCACTCGGACCATAAATATCAACCTTTTGGATTTTTGTTAATGGTTTCTCTGCGGCAGGATTGTACAAAGCAAGCGGTTTCGAGGCCATAAAAGAAAAATTCTTATCAATTTTCTTAATTAAGGCATCGTAGTTAATATCGCCCGACATAATTAGCGCCATATTATTAGGCACATAATATTTGTTGTAATAGTTTCTGATTTCAACCAGCGACGGATTTTTTAAATGCTCAATGGTACCAATTGTAGTTTGTTGCCCATAGTTATGCGTTGGAAATAAAGCGTAGAGCATTTTCTCGTACATCTTACGCGGGTCGCTATCCATGCCGATATTCTTTTCTTCGTACACGGCCTCCAACTCCGTATGAAAGATGCGGAAAACCGGGGCACGAAAACGTTCTGCCTGAACGGCTAGAAATTTATCGATTGCGTTCGATGGTAAATCCTCTTCGTAAACCGTTTCCTCAACAGAAGTGTGCGCATTCGTCACATTGCTGCCAATCGCCTTCATCATTTTATCGTACTCATTTGCGATAGAGTAATTAGATGCCTCACCCGAAGTTTTATCTATTTGCGCATAAATTTCCTTACGTTTCGCCGGGTCGGTAGTTTTATTGTATGTTTCGTACAATGCCTCAATCTTATCCAAAAGCGGTTTTTCCTTGGCATAATTTAAAGTCCCGAACTTGTCCGTTCCCTTAAACAATAAATGCTCTAAGTAATGTGCTAAACCCGTGTTTGTTCGTGGGTCGGTATTGCTGCCTGCCCTTACCGCCATTTTAAAAGTGATGTTCGGCTCCTTGTTGTTTTGCGACAAAATAACCGTCAAGCCGTTTTTCAGCGTGTAAAATCGGGTTTTCGTCGGGTCGTTCGTTACATATTTATAACTGTAACCGCCAGCGTTTCCTGTTTTCCATTGGTAAGTGCTTTGCGCATTTGCAAAAGTACCCGTAAGCAGAAAACAAGCTAAAGTAAATAGTTTGATTTTCATTGAGTTTGGTTTATGAGAAATGAGTGTTGAGATCGTTCCTGGCGATCCCCGTTCATAATTAATAAGTTAATTACCCAAATATATACCGTTTCCGTCATCGAATGAAATGCAACAAAAGAATTTTTAGTTATTTACAAATCCTGACTAGCGCGGGCATGAGCGGTCGTCATCCTGATACCGATAGCTATCGGTATGATTCAGGATCTTTATAACATCAACACTAAGCATGAAAGATGCTGATCCCGAAACTTCGGGGCAGCATGACGACCATTCGTAGTTGGCTAAGATAAACATAGCCTAGCAAAAGTAAATCGAACTGAGGTAGTATACTCAAACAATTTTTCGTTACTGCTCGCTCTCCCGCCGACCATAGTAAAATAATCCTTATTTTTACAACCATGACGAAGCAAGTTACAAAACCGAATATTTTAGTGGTAAACGATGATGGCATAACCGCCACAGGGATAAAAAATCTGATGGAAGTAATGCAGGAACTTGGAAATGTAGTTGTGGTGGCGCCCGATAGTCCGCAAAGTGGAATGGGCCATGCCATTACCATCGGAAAACCCATCCGTTTCGATAAAGTGGACTTATATGCAGGTGTTGAAATGTATAAATGCAGCGGCACACCAGTTGATTGCGTAAAACTGGGTGTAAATAAAATATTTAAAGGTAAAAAGCCCGATTTGTGCGTTTCCGGAATCAATCATGGCTTAAACAATTCCATTAATGTGCTTTACTCCGGCACCATGTCGGCCGCAGTAGAAGGGGCGATCGAAAAAATCCCTTCCATTGGCTTTTCTTTGGATGATTTTGCAGCAGATGCAGATTTTAGCCATACTAAAAAATACATTAAAAGCATTTGCGAGCAGGTTTTGGCAAACGGACTCCCGGAAGGCACTTTGCTAAACGTTAATTTTCCAAAAGGGAATCAGTTAAAAGGCATAAAAATTTGTCGGCAGGCCAACGCCAAATGGATGGAAGAGTTTGATGAACGCCGCGACCCTTACCAACGACCGTATTACTGGCTAACCGGCGTTTTTGAGAATTTTGATAAGGGTGAGGATACCGACGTTTGGGCACTGGAACACAATTTTGTATCTATAGTTCCGGTTCAGTTCGATTTAACTGCGCACCATGCTATTCAAGCCTTAAACAGCTGGGATTTCGGCATCAAGACCGCTAACGGCAACGGCGCACCAAACAAGACCTCAGCACCTGATGGTGTTAACCTCGGTTAAGCTTTTTTTGAACATGAACGAAATACTCAGAAAAATAAATGATTCCGTTTGGATTGGTTTAGCAATCGGCTTAATTATTCCAGCGATATTATGCTCCATTGCCTATTACATTATTCACCATGTTGGCGCTTTGGCCAAAGCCGATTTATTATACATTGGCGGTATTGCGGTGAATGCTTATACCATGCAAATCTTTTTCAAATTCAATAAGGTTAAAACCGGGCAAGGAATTTTGGCTGCAACATTTGTGTGTGCGTTTGTTTTCTTTGCATACAAGGTTTTTTAAAGCGCTGTAAGTATTGCCTTTCCGTCAGTTGAAACTGGCGGCAAAACCAATAAAAGAATGAACCAATGAACCAATTAACCAATAACAAAATGAAAGTCATCGGATGAATATAGCAAGCGGGTTAGGGATTCATCCGATGACTAGTGAACCAATGAACCAATAATTTATGAAATACTACCTCGTAGCAGGAGAAGCATCGGGCGATTTGCACGGTGCCAATTTAATGAAGGCTTTAAAAATTGAAGACGGCAATGCTGTATTTCGTTATTTTGGTGGCGACAAAATGCAGACGGAAGGCGGGCAATTGGTTAAGCATTATGCCGATATGGCTTTTATGGGCTTTACCGAGGTGGTTGCCAATTTGCGAACCATTTTTAAAAACCTCCGAACCTGCAAGGAAGATATTTTAGCTTGGAAGCCAGACGTTTTGGTATTGATAGACTTCCCGGGTTTTAACCTTAAAATTGCAGAGTTTGCCAAGGCCAATAACATGCTGGTTTGCTATTATATTTCGCCCAAGGTGTGGGCTTGGAATCAAAGACGCGTACTAAAGATTAAGCGTGTAGTCGATCACATGTTTTGCATTTTGCCATTCGAAGTAAGCTTTTATAAAAACTGGGGAATGGAGGTTGATTATGTCGGAAACCCGCTTTTAGATGAGATTGCCCAATTTGAGGCCGATCCAGAGTTTAGGGCAAGCGCCGGCTTGGGCGATGAAAAAATAATCGCTTTGCTGCCCGGAAGCAGAAAGCAAGAAATAGAACGATTGTTGCCTGTAATGCTCAGCGTTGTAGATGAATATCCGGATTATACCTTTGCCATTGCGGCCGCCCCAACCTTTGGCGAAGCCTATTATCAGCAATTTATCGGCACAAAAAAGGTGAAACTTCTTTTTAACAATACCTATAATTTATTGCATCATGCTCATGCAGCAATCGTAGCGTCGGGAACGGCCACCCTCGAAACCGCACTGTTCCAAGTGCCGCAGGTTGTAGTTTATAAAGGGGGCGTAATCTCAATCGCCATTGCCCGAATGCTGATCAAAATCAAATTTATTTCGTTGGTTAATTTAATTGTTGATAAAAAGATTGTAACCGAGCTGATTCAAGAAGATTGCAATACAGAAAAAGTAAGTAAGGAGTTGCACCTTATTTTAGATGGATCGGGTCGAGGCCAGATGTTTACCGACTATAAAGCGCTGCTAAACCTGATGGGAAAACCCGGCGCTTCGGCAAAGACGGCCAAACTTATTACTACCTACCTTGCAAAAAAATAGTTTGCCACTCAACGTAACATTTTAGGGACTATAAACGTTTTTTTAAAACAAAAATGCCTTTAAGGCGTTACTAAATCGTTTTGCGGAAATCCTATATCATCCATAATTAATTTCATACGCTCCATTAATTAAGTGAATAGTTAGCCACAAAGCATAACTAATTATAAACTAAACTAGTGAGTGCCAATGAGAAACATTCTACTCAGGTTGTCAGGATTCCTATGCCTGATCCTGCTTTCAAGCCCCCCGTTGTTTGCAAAATTAATGAGCAAAAAGACCAGTTACAGTCTTTATTATTTTCAGCAAGACACAACAAAACGAGACACAACCAAAAAGGTTCCGGTTACAAAACCCACGGACACGGTGAAACCGCCGGTGAACCCTTTAGGTGGTGCAAGTCCGGCGACAGCGCCAACCGCAGTACCAGCAACGCCTGCGGCAACAGCACCTGCAGCCACGCCGGGCGCCAGCGCTGGCCAAAAAACAATTACCGGTACCGTTGTAGATGAAAAGAAACTTGGTTTGCCAGGTGTAGGAATCAAAATTCAAGGTAAAACAGGTGGAACTGTTACGCAAGAAAATGGAAAATTTAGCATTAGCGTAAGTGCCCCTACCGACGTTTTGGTTTTCAGCTACATCGGTTATCAATCTAAATCTATGCCCGCAGGAAACGGGGCAACCCCTTTAGTGGTAAGCCTGGTTCCTTCCGATTCGCAAAATCTAAATGATGTTGTCGTGGTGGGTTACGGTACCTTAAAAACCAAGGAGGTAACCTCGTCAGTAGCGCACGTTGATACTGCCCAGTTTCGGCAGGGTGGAGCCCGAAACGCCTTAGACCTTATACAAGGAAAAGTGGCAGGACTAAACTTAACGCGAACCAGCGGTTCTAACCCAAATAGTGGGCCCAGTGTTCAACTTAGGGGCGCTATTACCGTAACCGGCGATGCCAGCCCACTTTATGTAATTGATGGAATCCCCGGCGGTAACATCGATCTGTTGCAGCAAGATGATATCCTTTCTGTCGATGTGTTAAAAGATGGATCCGGTGCCGCAATTTACGGTACCAGTGCCAATGCCGGTGTAATTTTAATTACTACCAAAAAAGGTAAACCTGGTGCTCCAACCTTTAACTATTCGGCTTATATCAGGAAAGAATACATTCAAAACCGTCAGGATTTTTTAACTGCCGATGAGTTTAGGGCCGGAATACAATCTGGCCAAATCGATGCCGTAGATTACGGCGGTAGCGAAGATCTGTACGGCAGCTTAATCAACAAAAACAACTTTTCGCAAAACCACAACGTTTCGCTTTCCGGCGGTACAAGCAACACCAACTACAGGGCCAGCTTAAATTACCGCGATTTGCAAGGCATCGGTTTAGAAAACGGTAGAAAAGAATACACTTTCAGGCTAAATGTTAACCAGCGAGGTTTAAACGATAAGTTAAACGTTCAAATGAACCTGGCTACCAATTTTAACAACGCAAATTTGCTTGGGGGAAGTGGATGGGAAGAAGAACTGGTTAAAAACCCAACCAAGCTTATCTACAATCCCGATGGAAGTTTTTACCACGATACTCAAAGTACAAACCAATACGCCAGGTTGTTTCAAGAGCGGAACTACAGAAAGCAACAGACTACTTCGGCCGATATCAAAGCAGATTACGATCTGGCCAAAGGCTTAAAAGCTTCAATTTTCGGTTCCGTACAACGCAACAGCTACATCGATGGTGCCTGGGCATCTATCTTCTCCGAAAGATCGATCGAAGATTCTGATTATCCAAATGGAGGATTCGCCAGCAAGGGCAATTACTTATCGCAAAACTTTGCCGTTGAACCAACCGTAAGTTACAATACCACCATAAACGATAAGCACTCAATTACCGCCGTTGCAGGTTATAGCTACCGTTATAATATTGAAGAAGGCCAATCGGCAGATAACAGAGGTTTCTTAAACGATCAGTTTCACGAAGATAACTTAAGCCAGGGCTTGGCCCGTTCCGATGGTCGTGCAAACCTGTCAAGCTTTAAAAGCGACAACACACTGATTGCATTTTTCGGTCGTGTAAACTATGCCTTTAACAACAAATATTTATTGCAGTTGATTTTGCGTCACGAAGGTTCATCTAAATTTGGGGTGAACAACAAATGGGGCGATTTCCCAGCTGTTTCTGTCGGATGGAACATTTCCGATGAGAATTTCATGAAAAATGTGAAATGGGTGAATTATTTAAAACTAAGAGCTGGTTACGGGGTAACCGGTAATACAGGTTTTACCAACAACGCTTCCCGGGTATTGTTGGGTGGCGGTGGTCGCTACCTCTACCCAGATGGAACATACCGCGAAACTTACGGACCAACAACCAATGTTAACCCCAACTTGAAATGGGAAACCAAACGTGAGTTGAATATTGGTGCCGATTTTACGTTATTTAACAGCAAGTTGACGGGTGCATTGGATGTGTTTGACAGAACAACGAAAGACTTGTTAGATACTTACACTACACCTCAACCGCCTTATGTGCTTGCCAATATTTATGCAAACGTTGGTACAATATCATCAAAAGGTGTGGAGCTTGCATTGAGCTACAAAGCGATTCAAAAGAAAGATTTCAGCTTTACAATGGATTTTACCGGAAGTACATTGAGCAATAAATTCGTTTCCTATTCTGACGATGTGTTCAAGGTAAAATATAAAACCTTTGGCGGCATTGGCGGATCAGGAGATTTAGGCGATGCGATTACTACTTACGAAGGTTCGAATGTGGGTGAGTTTTGGGGCAAGCGTTTTGCAGGTTTCACCGAAGATGGAAAATGGTTGTTCTTTAACAGAAACGGCGAAGCGGTAACAAATGATAAGATTAATTATTCAAAAGATCCGAACTTAACTGATTTGGCCAAAATTGGTAACGCCATTCCCAAATACTATGCTTCTTACACTGCAAATTTCGGTTACAAAAACTGGGATTTAAGAGTATTCGTACGTGGAAAATTCGATTACCAGATCTTAAACACAACGGCGCTTACTTACGCAAATCCATTTGTTAAGGGCAGCAATTACCTCAGATCGGCGTTTAACGATCCTAAATTCAGCCAAATCAACGATACGTTTATGTACTCTGATTATTATTTAGAAGAAGGAACAAACGTGAAGATTGATGAAGTTACCCTGGGTTATAACTTCAAGTTTAAATCTAAAACCATTCGCAACTTACGCGTTTACGCAACCGGGCAAAACTTGTTTACGATAACAGGTTATTCCGGCAACGACCCCGATTTTATTGCTGATACCGGCTTAGGCCCTGGTGTTGATAACAGAAATGCCTATCCAAGCACGAGATCATTCTTGTTTGGCGTAAATGTTGGATTTTAAAATATACCACAATGAAAAAAAATATCAAATATATCGCATTATTTCTGCTCGTTGGAATAGGCTTTTCGTGTACCAAGCTTGATGAAAAGGCTTACGATCAAATTCCTGCAGATCAATTTTATTCTAATAAGAACGAGGTAATTTCGGCTGTTTTACGGCCTTATACACACGCCAACGCATGGGCAACCCCATCGGGCCAGGATGGCTGGTGGCGTATGGCCGAGCTTTCGGGCGATCAACTGGCGTGGCCAACAAAAGGACCTCACGGCGAAGATGGAGGTAAATGGAAGCGTTTGCATTACCACACCTGGACGGTAGATGAAGGTGGCTTTAACAATGCGTGGAACCTGATGTATTGGGGAATGGGCTTGTGCAACAGTCCGATACTGAATCTCGAATCCAGAAGCATCGCCGAAATGGGAATTACCCAGGAAGAAAAAGAATCTTACATCGCCGAATTGAAATTGTTAAGGGCTTTTCATTACCTTAAATTGATGGATTTGTGGGGCAATATTCCCATCACAACCGAAATTCCACAAGGAACGGTGTCTCCTGATGACTATCCACCAACCACCCAAAGGGCAGAGGTATTCAATTTTATCGAAAAGGAGATTAAAGAGAATATTGATAAAGCGCCAAAATTATCAAGAGGCATGCTTGGTCGTATGACGCAAGCCGGTGGATATGCCATGTTGGTTGATTTGTACTTGAATGCTGAAGCTTGGACAGGCACCGCACGTTGGGATGATTGTATTGCCGCGGCCGATAAACTGATTACCAATCAGGCAGGCGGGCAAAATGGTGCAATGGCACTTGATCCGAACATTCTCGATCAATTTTCAAATACCAACGATTTATCAAAAGAAGTAATCTTCTCTATTGCTTATAACTACAAAACGGCCAACTTTGAGCCGGGCTTTGCGGCCGATTTTTTCCACTTTTCGCAGCGTGAGATTTACGGCGGCGGTAGAAATGGTAATGATGGGGTTGTAGTTGTGCCAGGCAATTATACCACTTATGATACTGATGATTTAAGGCGAAAAGAATGGTTGCTAATTGGTACGCAATACAAATTTGCAAACCCGAAAGATCCTGTTCAGGGTACTGTCGAATACGCAGGACAGCCTTTGGTTTTTGTTGATAACATTCGCAGGAACAAATCAAACTCTACCGTTTCTAACATGAGCGAGGGCGAGGAAAACAGCGGTGTTAGGTTTAACAAATATCGTTTAGGCAACTCTGTTGCTGGCTTTGTAGTAAATGGTACTGACACTACGGCGGTTGCACCAGATCCAAATTACAACAACACCGACTGGAACATTTACCGTTTAACATGGGTTTATTTTGCTAAGGCAGAAGCTTTAATCCGCAAAAATGGTGGTGTTGCAACAGCCGATGCTGTAGCGCTGATTAATACTTGCAAAAAGCGGGCTTATACCGACGCCACATGGCCAGCTCATGCCTACACAGTGGCCAACTTAACCTTAGATGAACTTTTGGCTGAACGGGGGCGTGAGTTTATTTTTGAGGGTTTCAGACGAGATGACCTGATCCGGTTCGGGAAATTTGCAACTGCAAGCTGGTGGGATCATACACCATCAAGCGCAACTAAAACGCTTTATCCTATACCACAACGACAACGTGATTTAAATGCTAAACTAACCCAAAATCCGGGTTATTAATTCAAACACAAGGGCAGCAAGAAATTGCTGCCCTTCGTTTTTATGGATGTTTTTACAGACTAAGCACAACCAGATGGCCGACGTCATTTAGTTAAGAATAAAGCTAAGAAGATTGTCACCCTGAGCATTTCGACTGGCGTTCATCTTGAGCGAAGCAGAAAGGCTCAATACAGGCTTAGCCGAAGGGCAGATGTTAATAGATTTGTGCTGTAAAAAAGTCTTCGACTGAGTTTATCTTGAGCGAAGTCGAAAGGCTCAGCCTGACACCCGTCGTTCTTAACTAATGACCTTTACCAGATGGTCGCGTAAAATAGCGGTTTAGCGCTTCCCAATAAATTTTACTAAATTGATTAACATAAAAAATGTTAAATTGCAGCTTTTACACCATGTTGGAATATTAAAGCTGCAATTTTTATTTAGCTTTGATACATCAACCAAATAGAACACCAGCCAAATGAAATCGCTTTCTATCAAAGACATTGCTGTTAAAGCCAATGTTTCCATTACCACAGTTTCATTCATCATCAACGGCAAGGCTAAGGAGAAATCAATTAGCGAGGCCGTAATCGAAAAAGTTAAAAAAATTATTGAAGAAAGCGGCTACAAGCCGAACCAGATTGCCAGAAGTTTGAGAACTGGCAACTCTAATATTATCGGTTTAATTATCGAAGATATCTCCAATTCATTTTTCTCCCGCATCGCCAGGCTGATTGAAGATAAGGCCTATAAAAAAGGCTACAAAATCATTTATTCGAGTACAGAAAACAGCGTTGATAAGGCCAAGGAGCTGATTAATATGTTTAAATCGCGAAAGGTCGACGCATATATCATTTCTCCAATTAAAGGCATCGAAGAAGACATTCAAATGCTGATCGATGATGGCAATCCGGTAATTTTATTTGATAGAAACCTTCCCGGAATAGACACAAGCTATGTTGGCGCCGACCATTTCAATGCCTCTTATCAATCGGTAGAAAGTTTTATAAAGCAGGGCAAAAAGAACATCGCATTGGTTACCACCGATATTGATGTGCAGCAAATTACCGAACGTTACGAGGGTTACAAAAAAGCCCTTGAAGATAATGGAATTCCTTATAACGACGATTTGGTAGTTAAGATCCATTTTAACCAGGAGGAGGCGGAAACCATGGATGAGGTTGAAAAACTGTTTAAAACTAAAGACATCGACGCTGTTTTGTTTGCAACCAACTACTTAGCCATTAGCGGACTAAAGGTTCTAAAGCAAATTAATAAAAAAATCAGCGATGAGTTCTCTGTTATTGCATACGATGATCACGAAGCTTTTGAATTGCACACCCCAAGCGTTTCCGTTGTTCAGCAGCCTCTAGAAGAAATTGCAGAAAATGTAATTAAGCTCATTTTGAAACAGCTTTCATCGAAAACCAAGTTAGAAAACCAGAAGATTATCATTCCCGCACGGTTGATTATCAGGGAATAAATTTTGTAAAATAAACATATACAACATATGTTTTTCCGCATTGGCTTTTCAGCGTCTACTGCGTTTTTGTAGCTTAGATTTTACTCGCCAATATTTTGACCATATAGACATATAGGACATATAGTTTTAGTATGACCGCCCAGGTCTCTATGTTCTCTATGCCCATATGTTTCTTACCAGAACTTATATTTTCTTTGACCACATTAGGCACATAGGAAACATAGGTCTGTATGACCGCCTAATCTCTATGCCTAT
Organism: Pedobacter endophyticus; assembly: GCF_015679185.1. Classification (NCBI taxonomy): domain Bacteria; kingdom Pseudomonadati; phylum Bacteroidota; class Sphingobacteriia; order Sphingobacteriales; family Sphingobacteriaceae; genus Pedobacter; species Pedobacter endophyticus. The sequence goes on along the minus strand of NZ_CP064939.1, from coordinate 2,233,312 downwards.
ATGGTTTCTTACCAGACCGTTTTGTTTGACCACATTAGACACATAGGAATTATAGGTTTGTATGACCGCCTAATCTCTATGTTCTCTATGCCTATATGGTTTCTTACCAGGCCTAATATTGGCTTTGCCCACATTAGGCACATAGGAATCATAGGTTTGTATGACCGCCTAATCTCTATGATCTCTATACCTATATGGTCGCTTTTGCATATCGCATGCTAACTTTAACCATATAGACACATAGGAATTATAGGTTTGTATGACCGCCTAATCTCTATGTTCTCTATGCCTATATGGTTTCTTGATACACCTAATATTTTCTTTGACCACATTAGGCACATAGGAAACATAGGTTTGTATGACCGCCCAGTCTCCATGTTCTCTATGCCTATATGGTTTCTTAATAGACCTAATATTTGATCAAATAGGAAACATAGTTTGGTTGAGGTCTGAACTCTATGAAGGCCCAACCCTAAAAAACCGAAACTAGCCACCAACACCCCTTTTTAATGTCATGAAAATTTTACCGACCCCATTTTTATTATGGGTTTAATTTCTCTAATATTGAATTGGTAAAACGTTTTATGTTCAGATTAGCCGTAGTGCCCATAATCCATCAAAGCAAACTTATTCCTTGAGCATTTCAAACCTTTCAGAATAAGATATTTGGTTGATTATTGAGTAAATCGATTTATCATAAGCACACAAAAACCAAATATAACTATGAGAAAATTTTCCTTATTTGCACTCTGTCTTTTTGTAATCGCCATTACAAGGGCACAAGACAAAGCGCCCGCTTATCCACTTATTACCCACGATGCCTACTTTAGCGTTTGGTCATTCGGCGATGGGTTGAACGAATCGGTAACCAAGCACTGGACCGGTAAAGAGCAATCATTGTTGGGCGTAATTAGGGTCGACGATAAGTTTTACCGTTTCCTCGGTAATGAAACGAAAAAATACAGACAGTTGCTTCCGGCCACAGATGAATCCGCTTATCAGGCAAGTTATACTTTCGATACGCCCGAAAAAGGATGGGAAGACCTAGATTACAATGATAACAGCTGGAAAAAAGCAAATGCACCTTTTGGCGACGATCAGCGGGCAAAAACCAAATGGAACTCCGACGATCTTTACTACCGCAGAGAATTTACGTTGAGCGATATCTCGGGTGCAAAAAAGGTACTCAAGCTTAATCACGACGACCATGTAATGGTTTACCTGAACGGTAAGCTCATTTACAAAAAAAATAATTACGTTTCAGATTTCATTTACTTGCCCATAGCCGATGGCACCTTAAAAAAAGGCAAAAATGTGTTGTCCATTCATGTTAAAAACACAGCAGGCGGGCGACACCTCGATGCGGGAATTGTAGAAGAAGAAGATACCAAATTTCCAATTCTTAAGGCCAAGCAAACCAACGTAACCGTAAAAGCCACAACAACGGCCTATACTTTCAAGTGCGGCGATGTAGATTTAACAGTCGATTTTACCTCACCACTTTTGGTAAACGATATCAAGTTAACAGCAAGGCCGATTAGCTACATCAGTTATTCGGTAAAGGCGAACGATGCCAAGGCACACAATGTTGATATCTATTTGGGCGCATCATCAAATCTTGCAGTTAACTCGTCAAGTCAACCCGTTTCGGCCTGGGTAAAAAAAGCAGGCAACTTGTCTGTTCTTAAGGTTGGAACCGTAGAACAGCCGATCCTTAAAAAACGAGGCGATGATTTGCGCATCGATTGGGGTTACCTTTATGTTGCCGTGCCTCAAAAATTCGGGGCCAAGCAGTTTCTTGGTCAGCAAAATGCCAACCTTAGCGCATTTGTCAATTCAGTTTATCCCGCCCAAAAAGAAGTATTAGAAACCAGAACAATCGATTTGGGCACCGTGCTTCCTTTCGGTTTGGTTAAAGCAACAGCCGTAGAAAAGTTTATGATGCTGGGTTACGATGATATTAAATCAGTAGAATATTTTAAAACTCAACTATCGCCCGTTTGGAGAAAAACAGGCTCGCAAAAATTCGATGACCAGTTGATCAAGGCATCTTCGGAGTTCGCTGCTTTGAAAGGCAAATGTGCCGATTTCGATGCCAAATTATATGCCGATGCGGTTAAAGCAGGCGGAGAGGAGTACGCCAAGCTATGCGAGTTGGCCTACCGTCAAAGCATTGCTGCCCATAAAATTGTATATGCACCATATGGCGACATTTTATTCCTGTCAAAAGAAAACTTCAGTAACGGCTCTATCAACACCGTCGACGTAACCTACCCATCGGCGCCACAGTACCTGGTTTACAACCCCGAATTGCTAAAAGGGATGTTAAACGGTATTTTCTACTATTCAGAAAGTGGAAAATGGAAGAAACCCTTTGCTGCACACGATTTGGGGACTTATCCACTGGCGAATGGGCAAACCTATGGCGAGGATATGCCAGTTGAAGAAGCGGGGAACATGATAATTTTGACGGCTGCCATCACAAAGGCCGAAGGAAATACAAAATATGCCGCCAAACATTGGGAGGTAATGTCGGTTTGGGCCGATTATCTATTAAAAGAAGGTTTCGATCCTGCAAACCAGTTATGTACCGACGATTTTGCAGGGCATTTGGCCAGAAACGCAAACTTATCCGTTAAGGCAATAGTTGCATTGGGCGGATATGCACAAATGGCCCAAGCCATGGGTAAAACCGAGGTGGCCACGAAATACAGAAATGCAGCCTTAAAAATGGCGCAGGATTGGATGAAAATGGCCGACGATGGCGATCACTATGCCCTGACATTTAACGATAAAAATACCTGGAGCCAAAAATACAACCTTGTTTGGGACAAATTGTTAAAGCTGAATCTTTTCCCGGCAGAGGTATATAAAAAGGAAATCGATTTCTATTTAACCAAACAAAAAGACTTTGGGCTGCCGTTAGATAGCCGCAAAACCTACACCAAATCAGATTGGATTATGTGGACAGCAACCCTGGCCGATAATCAGGCCGATTTTGAAAAGTTCATCCATCCGATTTATCGCTTTGCAACCGAAACCGACAGTAAGGTTCCGTTGAGCGATTGGCACGAAACTACCAATGGTAAAATGGTCGGTTTTCAGGCCAGAAGCGTTGTTGGCGGTTATTTTATTAAAATGCTTGCTGATAAATGGGGAATTAAATAAAGGCATTTCAGGGGGCGCTTTTCTACATCTACCTAGGTTAAGCGCCCTACCTGAAATTTTAAGGTAAGAAATACAAGCAAACTGAAATGAAACCCCTAACACAACGTGCTGTTTTAACCACCGTAATTGCATTAATGATGCATTACAATAGCACTGCGCAGGTCAAATCAAAAGAAAAAACCTCTTTTCAGGTATCGGCCCCTTGGAGCGCCGATTACGATGTCAGATCGGATATTGCCATGGTTTACGGCATAAACGATGCCAATGGCAATTTTGAGGAACGCGTAAAAGGCTACCGCGATAAAGGTTACGAAGTGCAATTTATGACCGGAATTGCCTGGGGCGAGTATAAAGACTATTTTTTGGGCGAATGGGATGGTAAAAATCATTTAGATGAAGGGCAGGTAATGCAAAACGGCGAAACCATTTGGCACGGCAAAAACGTTCCATATACCGTTCCGTCGGCAAGTTATTTGGCCTACATGAAAACCCATGTAAAAAGAGCAATTGATGCCGGCGTTTCCGCAATTTACCTCGAAGAGCCAGAGTTTTGGGCAAGGGCAGGTTACAGCGAAGCCTTTAAAAAAGAATGGCAAAACTATTATGGTTTCCCCTGGATGGCTCAGCACGAATCTCCCGAAGCCACCTATTTATCATCGAAACTTAAATACCAGCTTTATTTTAATGCCTTAAAAGAAGTATTCAGCTATGTAAAATCGTATAGCTTAAGCAAGGGCAAAAGAGTAAAATGTTATGTGCCTACACACTCCCTGCTAAATTATTCATCTTGGCATATTGTAAGTCCCGAGGCCAGTTTGGCCAACCTCGATGGTATGGACGGTTACATTGCACAAGTTTGGACTGGAACTTCTCGCGAACCAGTTTTTTATAATGGAAAAAGCAAGGAACGCGTATTCGAAAATGCGTTTTTAGAGTACGGATCAATGGTTTCGATGACTGCACCAACCGGGCGAAAAATTTTCTTTTTAACCGATCCGATTGAAGACAGAGCCAGATCGTGGGACGATTACAAAATAAATTATCAGGCCACTTTTACCGCCGAATTATTGTACCCAATGGTTGATAATTACGAGGTAATGCCCTGGCCAAATCGCATATACAAGGGCAAATTTGCGGTTGAGGGAATGAAAGAGCGCCAACCCATTTCGCCCGCTTACGCCACACAAATGCAGGTAATGGTAAACTCGTTAAATCAGATGCCATTATCAAAAAACAAACTGAATGGCAGTCACGGCATTGGCGTGTTACTATCCAATTCATTAATGTTTCAAAACTTCCCCAGCCATCAGGGTTACAGCGATCCATATCTTTCCAACACATACGGCCTCGCCGTTCCGTTGTTAAAGCATGGCATCCCCGTAGAAACTGTTCATATCGAAAACCTCGCCAATAAAAATACCCTTAAAGATATTAAGGTGCTTGTGATGAGTTATTCGAACATGAAGCCCCTTTCTGCCGAATATCACGAGCTGTTATCCAAATGGATCAAAGCCGGGGGCGTGCTGCTTTACTTCGGAAGAGACGACGATCCATTTCAAAACGTAAAAGAATGGTGGAATACGGGCCAAAATAGTTTCAAAGCTCCGTCAGAACACTTGTTTCAACTTCTTGGCATTAATCCGGGCGCTGCCGATGCCAGCTACAAAATAGGCAAAGGAAAGGTATATGTGGTTAGGAAAGACCCAAAAGAACTGATTATGAAAGCAGGCGGCGATGCCGATTACCTTGCTGCAATTAAAAGCGCCTACGAAACAGATGCAAAGGCCGGCGATTTAATCATCAAGAACAATTTCCTGCTAAACCGGGGCCCGTTTGTAATTGCTGCCGTGGTTGATGAAAGTCCATCAAGCGAGCCGCTCACCCTATCTGGAAATTACATCGATTTGTTCGATCCCGAATTACCCATTTTAACACAAAAAGTAATTGCGCCTAAAACGCAGGCTTATTTGTTCGATCTTGATAAAATTGAACATAAAAACAAACCACAAGTTTTGGCGGCGGCGGCAAGAGTAACCAACGAAGTAGTTAATAAACAGCAATATAGTTTTATTGCTAAAAGCCCATCGAACACAAACAACATTATGCGCATTTTATTGCCCAACAAAGCAGGAAGCATCAGCGCGAAATTGAACGGTAAAGATTTGATCATCAACAAAAATGAATGGGACGAAAAATCGCAAACACTACTTTTAGGATTTCAAAATTATAGCGAAGGTGTAGAGGTTAACATCAAGCTGAAATAACAAACAAACACACACAAATGAAAATCAAACTAATTGCATCCCTTTTATTTTGCGTATCGGCCAACGGGTTAATGGCGCAGCAAAAAGATTGGGTAAACTATGTAAACACCCTGCAGGGAACCAATTCAAAGCACGAGTTAACACGAGGTAACACCTACCCAACTACCGCATTGCCTTTTGGTATGCACACCTGGACACCACAAACGGGCAGAAATGGCGACGGATGGAAGTATCAGTATTTTAAAGATAAAATCAGAGGCTTTCAACAAGCGCACCAATGTAGCTCGTGGACGCGTGATTATGCCGTTTTCTCGTTAATGCCGATGGTAGATGAACTGGTGGTCGACGAAAATAAACGCGAAACCAAATTCAGCCACAACGACGAAATTGCCAAACCCAATTACTATAGGGTAAAGTTCGAGAACAACATCACAACAGAAATTTCGCCGTCAGAACGCGGCGCACATCTGCGCTTCTCCTATCCAAAAGGTAAAAAGAGTTTCCTGGTGCTTGATGGATATACCCGATTAAGTGGTGTACAGATCCATCCCAAAGAAAACAAAATTACAGGCTGGGTAAATAACGGCGAGGGATTTAGACGGGGATGGAAAAGTTATTTTGTTGTGCAGTTCGATCAGCCTATCAAGTCATTTGGTACCTGGGAAAATAAAAAGAATACCGTTAACGCCGATTCTACAACAGCCGAAGGCTTAGGCAAAGGCGCATACATCCAATTTGCCGATGGCGCAAAAGTGCAGGCCAAAACAGCCTCCTCATACATCAGCGCACCCCAGGCAGAACTGAACCTTAAAAGAGAGCTAGGCGCCGATAAAACATTGGAGCAAACAAAAGCCAATGCCGCCGCCGTTTGGAATAAATCATTAGGCAAAGTAGAAGTAGAAGGCGGTTCCAAAGCCGATACCGAAACCTTTTACTCTTGCTTTTTCCGTGCAAGCCTGTTCTCACGTAAATTTTATGAGCTAAACGAAGCTGGTAAACCGTATTATTTCAGCCCTTACGATGGTAAAGTGCACGATGGCTACATGTTTACCGATACCGGTTTTTGGGATACCTTTCGTGCTCAGTTTCCACTGAATACGTTGGTACAGCCCGAAATGCATGGTCGGTACATGCAAGCCATGTTGGCCGCTTACGAGCAATGTGGCTGGTTGCCATCGTGGTCGTTCCCCAGCGAAGCCGGAAGCATGATCGGCAACCATGCCATCTCATTATTTGCCGATGCCTGGGCCAAGGGAATCAGAACTTTCGATCCGCAGAAAGCCTTAGATGCTTATTACCACGAAGCCATGAACAAAGGACCATGGGGACCTGCAAACGGAAGAGACGGCGTAAAAGAATATAACGAAATGGGTTATGTGCCTTACCCAAAGTATCGTGAAGCGACCGCTAAAACGCTCGAATACGCTTACGATGATTACTGCGCTTATCAACTTGCAAAAATGGTCGGCAACAAACACTATATGCAGGTGTTTGAAAAGCCGATGTACAATTATAAGCATGTTTACGATGCAGGTACCCGGTTTATGCGTGGTAAAGATGCAAAAGGAAACTGGTCGCCAAATTTCGACCCGACAGAATGGGGCGGGCCTTTTACCGAAGGGAATGCATGGCATTGGCAATGGTCGGTTTTTCAAGATACCGAGGGCCTTATTAATTTAATGGGTGGCGACAAAAATTTCACAGCCAAGTTAGATTCCGTTTTTAGCGAACCTAACAAAGTTAATGTGGGTACTTACGGCGGGATGATCCACGAAATGACCGAAATGGTAATGGCCAACATGGGGCAGTACGCCCACGGTAACCAGCCCATTCAGCACATGGTATACTTATACAATTATGCAAACCAGCCCTGGAAATCGCAGTTTCATGCCCGTCAGGTAATGAAAAAATTGTACGATGCTACCGAAAACGGATATCCGGGCGATGAAGATCAGGGGCAAACCTCTTCGTGGTATGTATTAAGTGCTTTGGGCTTTTACAGTGTAACCCCGGGTACCGGCGAATATGTGCTGGGCAGTCCGGCGTTTAAGAAAATCACCATCAACCTCGAAAATGGCAAAAAATTCATTATCGATGCACCCGCTAACGATGACGGCCATGTGTACATTAAATCGGCTACATTAAACGGCAAACCATACACAAAGAACTTTATAAACCATGCCGATTTACTAAAAGGAGGTATATTAAAACTACAAATGGATGCCCAACCAGAACTAAAAAGGGGCTTACAAGAAGGAGAGAAGCCATTTTCGTTAAGTAACGGGAATTTTACTACTTTTGAAAAAAATTAAAAAGTAATTACAAAGTAACAAATAGAAATATAATTAAACAATGGAAAAACCTGTTGCACTGGGTGTAGATATTGGCGGATCGCATATTACAGCCGCATTGGTAGATTTAGAAACAAGAGCTTTGGTTAGCGATTCCATTAAGCGTAGCCCTGTAAATTCGCAGGAGAACAAGGAAGTAATTTTATCAGCATGGTGCGATATTATCGATAAGGCGTTTAGGAACATCAAAAACGGCGCTCGCAACGTAGGCATCGCGATGCCGGGACCCTTTAATTACGAAGAAGGGATTTCTTTGATCAAGGATCAGGATAAATTCAAGTCACTTTACCAGGTAAATGTAAAACAAGAACTGGCCAAAAGATTGGATATTCCTGCAGATCATATTTATTTTATTAACGATGCTGCCGGTTTTTTACAAGGCGAAGTATTTGCAGGCGCAGCCAAGGGCAACGCCAACGTACTTGGCTTAACATTGGGTACCGGCCTCGGCTCATCAATTTGCATCAATTACAAGGCCAGCGATGCAGACCTTTGGAATTCGCCGTTTTTGGATGGCATTGCCGAAGATTATCTTTCTACCCGCTGGTTTGTAAAACGCTACAAACAGCTCACAGAAAAAGAGGTTGAGGGCGTAAAAGAGCTGGTAGAAATCGTTGACACCGACCACTCTGCCACCCGCGTTTTTATGGAGTTTGGTTACAATTTGGCTCAGTTCCTGATTCCCATCATCAGAAAAAACAAAATAGACACCGTAATTATCGGCGGAAATATTGCGCAATCCTTTCATGCCTTTGCTCCCGAGCTAAAAGCTACCCTAAAAGGAAACGATATTAACACCGATATAAAAATCTCGGAACTTAAAGAACATGCCGCATTAATTGGTGCAGCGAGCTGCTGCGATGTAGGTGATTAAGGAACGGAAATGATTAAGACAAAATTGTTATAAAACTTTATTGCGTTTAACTAAATCGTTTTATTTAAAATAATTATTTTGCACTCCTAAAAATATATCAATGCTTAATAAAATTTTCAGTACCGTTTTAATCATTGCCATTTCATCGGCTGGTTATGCGCAAAAGAAACGCGATCGCGATTTTGAACTTACTATTTCAGGCGATAACGACTTAAGCGGCAAAACAGCAGCCAAACTGAACGAAGCGTTTAGAAACACCTATCCATTTTTTGCGATGGCCGATGGTTACAGAACTAAAAGAAAGGTGAGTTTAACCTTTACCACCAGCGCAACGACAACCATTAACGCAAAAGAAGGCGAAATTGTGGTCAATCAGGATTGGGTGAAATCAAAGTCTGAAAGTAAGATAGAAAAGGAACTGAAAAACGCCCTTGCAAAAAACTGGTCATCGTACACCGTAGATAAGCGCAAGGGTTATAAGCTGACATTTGTAAGCAAAGATCCGAACCTCGACTCAAAGGTGAGGCAAAACCTGATTGATACTTATTTCGAAGTTTATCCTACACTGGTAAAAACCTTTAACAACCAATCGACCAAAGATGTACTCTTTGTTGTAGATACGGCTTACAAGGCAGTTGCTGAGGCAAGCGGAAACCGAATTTTGTTTAGTGCCGGTTATATGAAGGCGCACCCCACAGATATTGATGTGGTAACACACGAAACGATGCATATTGTTCAGGGATACGGTTACGGCTCGGGCCCCGTTTGGCTAACCGAAGGCATTGCCGATTATGTTCGCTACAAGTACGGCGTTGATAATATCGGTTCTAAATGGAGCTTGCCCGATTATAATCCTAAGCAAAATTACACCAACAGTTATCGCATTACCGCCCGCTTTTTTGCGTGGTTGGAAAAAAATGTTAAACCCGGCCTTATTGCCACATTAGATGGCCAGTTGAGAACCCATACCTATACCGAAAAATCGTGGGCCGACCTCACAGGCAAAAACCTCGATCAGCTTTGGGCAGCTTATACAAAAAATCCACAAATCGAATTAACCTATAGCAGCAAATAACATGAAAAAAATCATCCTGTCAGGCTCCATCATCCTCGGCCTTTTAAGTTTTTCAAAAGCAGATGCGCAAGAGGTAATCAAAAAGAAAGGTTATCAACTTACCTTTCAAAGCAATTTTGCACAGTTAGATCCCAAGCTAAAGAAACGTTTAATAGAAACTTTCTTTATCGTTTACCCAAAACTGGCCAAAGAGTATAATCCGGCAACCGAGAAAAACGTTATTTTTTCTGTAGATACCGCTTACGATGGCGTTGCGGCCACCAGCGATGGCAAGGTAACCTTTAGTTCAAACTGGATGATAAAGCACCCCGAAGACATTGATGTGGTTACCCATGAGGTAATGCACATTGTACAAGATTACGGCCGTAGCGTTGGCCCCGGCTGGTTAACAGAAGGCATTGCCGATTACGCCCGATACAAATTTGGTATCGATAACGCCGGCGCAAAGTGGGCTTTACCCGCACTAAAACCCGAACATTCGTATAAAAACAGCTACCGGATTACCGCCCGGTTTTTTGCATGGATAGAAAAATCGAAACCCGGCACCATTAAAGCCGTAAACGAATCGCTGAGAGACCATACCTATCACAACAACATCTGGGCAAAGCTTACCGGCAAAGATTTAGACGCCCTTTGGTCAGATTATGTTAATCATCCTGAAATATAATTATCGATGAATATTTTTACAAAACGCCTATTTCTCGCTCTTCTCGTGTTACAGTCCGTTTTGCTATGCAGTCAGAAAACCATTGCCCAGCAATCGGCCAATCTACAGAAGCGCCAGCAAGATTTCGTCGATTTGCGATTCGGAATGTTTATTCACTACAATATTCCGACCTATATGAATCAGGACTGGCCTGATCCAGAAGCATCGCCGTCGATTTTTAACCCAAAAAAGCTCAATACAGATCAATGGGCAAAAGCCGCCAAATCGGCCAATATGAGCTACGGTTGCTTAACCACCAAACATCATAGCGGATTTTCTATCTGGGACACCAAAACAACTGATTACAGTGTAATGAGCAGTCCTTATAAAAAGGATATTGTGAAGGCTTACACAGAATCGTTCAGAAAAGCCGGTTTGAAAGTAATGTTGTATTATTCAATTTTAGATACACACCATAAAATCCGCCCCGGGATGATTACTCCTGAGAAGATTGAGTTTATAAAGGCTCAGCTTCGCGAGTTGTTAACCAATTACGGGAAGATCGATGCATTGATTATTGATGGGTGGGATGCCCCATGGTCGCGTATATCTTACGATGATGTACCATTCGAAGAAATGTATCGATTGATAAAATCTATTCAGCCCGAATGTTTGGTAATGGATTTAAATGCTGCAAAATACCCCGCAGAGGCACTTTATTATACCGATATTAAATCGTACGAGCTCGGCGCAGGTCAGCATATTAAAAAAGAGAGCAACAAATTGCCCGCTTTAACCTGCCTGCCCATAAACACGGCCTGGTTCTGGAAAACCGACTTCCCGACAACGCCTGTAAAAACTGCCGATGATATGGTTGAGAAGATGATTAAGCCCTTAAACGATGCATATTGCAACTTTATTTTAAACGTTGCACCAAACCGCGATGGGCTGATTGACGATAATGCCTTGGCAGCCTTGAAAGAAATTGGACAAAAATGGAAAAACAATGGTCCATTACCGGCATTGCCAGCGGCGCAAGCGCCAATTATTTCGCCAAATCTCGCTAAAAAACAGGCAAGCAATTCGAGCTGGAGCTATGACATGGATATTATGGATTTTGGTAACGACGATAATTTCAATTCAACCTGGGTTTCCAATCCAGAAGTTAAAAATCCCTGGTACGAAGTTACCTTCGAACGCGATCAGGCTTTTAACACCATCGTTATTGCAGAGAAAGAGCCTAACATTAAAGCCTATCGCTTAGAGTATAGCGAAAACGGTGTATGGAAGCCCATTGTTTCGGGGAATGATGCCTCGCGGATAAAAATTCACCGTTTTAACAGAGTTTGGGGTAAAAAAGTAAGAATATTGGTTGATGAGGCCGATAAAAACACCGAAATTGCTGAATTTCAAGTTTATAACGAAAGAAGATAACCAAATATAACACACAACAACGAGATCAATAACAATGAAAAAACTTTTTATCGCCCTATTAAGCTTTGCTGCCTCAACCAGCTTTGCACAAAACGTTGGCAAAATTACAGATCCTGTCGACTGGATAAATCCGCTGATGGGAACGCAATCCAAGCCAAGCCTGTCAAATGGTAACACCTACCCGGCAATTGGTTTGCCTTGGGGAATGAATATGTGGACACCGCAAACCGGCAAAAACGGCGACGGATGGGCCTATGTTTACGATGCAGATAAAATTCGTGGCTTTAAACAAACCCATCAGCCATCGCCATGGATGAACGATTACGGTGCATTTTCTATTATGCCGGTTACAGGTAAACTGGCCTTCAATGATGACGACAGAGCAAGCTGGTTTAGCCACAAGGCCGAAATTTCTAAACCTTATTATTACAGCGTTTACCTGGCCGATGCCGATGTAACGACCGAAATAACACCAACAGAAAGAGCTGCCCAGTTTAGGTTTACCTTTCCTAAAACAGATAGCTCGTTTGTGGTAATCGATGCGCAAAACAAAGGATCGTACATCAAAATTATCCCTGCCGAACGAAAAATTATAGGCTACACCTCTAAATATGCCCGTGGCCCGCTTCCCAAAAACTTTAGAAACTACTTTGTAATCTATTTCAACAAGGATTTCAAAATGGCTAAAACCTGGGATGACAAAAAATTAAATGATAAAGACTTAGAATTGACGGTAGATCATGCAGGTGCCGTTATCGGGTTCGCCACACAAAAAGGCGAGCAGGTAATTGCTAAAGTCGCTTCGTCGTTTATCAGTTTCGAGCAAGCCGATTTAAACCTAAAAAGAGAATTGGGCAACGATGGTTTCGATGCTACAAAAGCAAAAGGCCGTGCCATTTGGAATAAAACTTTAAGCAAAATTGAAGTTGAGGGCGGTACCATCGATCAAATGCGCACTTTCTACTCATGCTTATACCGCACCTTGTTTTTCCCTAACAAGTTATACGAATTGGATGCTCAAAATCAAATTGTTCACTACAGTCCTTACAACGGACAGGTTTTGCCGGGTTACATGTTTGCGGGAACAGGTTTTTGGGATACCTTCAGGGCATTGTACCCATTCTTAAACCTCGTTTATCCGTCGATAAACAAAGAAATGCAACAAGGCTTAATCAACGATTACAAAGAAGGCGGTTGGTTGCCAGAGTGGAGCAGCCCGGGTTACGCCAACATTATGGTGGGCAATAACTCGGCATCTGTAGTTTCTGATGCTTATATTAAAGGCATGCGTGGTTACGATATCGAAACTTTATGGCAGGCATTAAAACATGGTGCCAACAACGAAGGCCCAATGGAAGCCGTTGGTCGCGATGGAGTTAAATATTACAATGAGTTGGGTTATGTTCCTTTTGATGTGAAGAAAAACGAGAACGCGGCTAAAACCCTTGAGTACGCTTATGATGATTTTACCATCTATCAATTGGGAAGAGCGTTGGGCAAACCAGCATCAGAAATTGATATTTATAAGAAAAGGGCCATGAACTATAAAAATCTTTTCGATCCAGCATCGGGCTTAATGCGTGGCAAAAATCAAGATGGAACTTTCCAAAGCCCCTTCAGTCCTTTTAAATGGGGCGGTGCCTTTACCGAAGGCAACAGCTGGCATTATACCTGGTCGGTTTTTCAAGATATTGATGGTTTAGCCAGATTGATGGGTGGCCATGAGAAATTTGTAACCAAACTAGATTCAGTGTTTTCTATGCCTCCGGTATTTGATGAAAGTGCTTACGGCGGCGTTATACACGAAATCCGCGAAATGCAAATTGCAAACATGGGGCAATATGCACACGGAAACCAGCCGATTCAACACATGATTTATTTGTACAACTACGGTGGTGCACCATATAAAACGCAATATTGGGTTCGCGAAACCATGAACAGAATGTACAAGGCTACACCAGATGGTTATTGCGGCGACGAAGATAACGGACAAACATCGGCATGGTATGTATTTTCGGCCATGGGCTTTTACCCGGTTACGCCTGCAGTAGATCAGTATGTTTTGGGCGCTCCTTTATTTAAGAAAGTAACCATTACATTAGATAACGGCAAAAAGGTAACCATTAATGCGCCTGCAAATAGCGATAACAATCGTTATGTACAGTCGTTACAAATGAACGGAAAGCCGTATTCTAAAAACTGGATCAGCCACAGCGGTTTGCAAAAAGGTGCAGTGTTGAATTTCAATATGGGCGCTATGCCAAACAAAACCAGAGGCTCAAACCCGGTTGATTTCCCTTATTCATTATCGACAGAGAAATAAGAATAGAGTTGTCATTCTGAACGAAGTGAAGAATCCGCAAGCGATGAAACGCAGTACGTCGAAGCCGCAGTGCCAAAAGAGGGCGAGTGAGTGGGAATAGTAAGAAGTATTTGCAGATTCAAAATCGTCATTTCGAGCGCAGCCGAGAAATCTTTGAACCTAACTTTGCGCAAAGATTTCTCTCCAATGGAGCTCCCATGGAGCACTTCGGTCGAAATGACGACTCCTTTTAGAGAAACTCACGCGATTGATCCTAAAAGAATCGTCAATCATATTGATTTTTTCGCTAGATAATTATTACTCAGGATGACAAACAAAATCCCCAACAGAGAAGTCAAGTTTTAAAAACTTGACTTCTCTAATTGATAACCTCATTTTTCGTGGTCAACTGACTGCACAAACAAACTATTAAACAGATAAGCGGGCTTTAGGCTACAGTTTCCTGATTCCCGGCTATTTTAAAAAACCAAATATGAAAATAAACGTCTTAAGGGCGAGTTGCGCAACCATACTTTGGTTGGGCGCAACCTTACTGGCCCATGGCCAACGCCTTGATCTTAAAGATCTTTCTGCATTTAAAAATCCCGGTAACTCCTGGTCGATAGTTGGAAATGCATTCGCCGATTTAAACGCCGACAATGTGTTAAAAACAAGTAAGGGAGATGGAATCCTCATCAACCAGTCGTCGGGCAAAAAACCCGGTTCAGACCTATACACCACTAACGAATACGGCGATGTTGCCGTAGAGCTGGATTATCTAACCGCCAAAGGCACAAATTCGGGCATTTATCTTCAAGGAAACTACGAAATTCAGATCGACGATGCCTGGGGTTTAAAAAACGCCACCTCATCAAACAATGGCGGTATTTACCAGCGTTGGGATGATTCAAAGCCCGAGGCCGAAAAAGGTTTCGGCGGAATCGCACCTCGCCAAAACGCAAGCAAGGCGCCGGGATTGTGGCAACACATCAAAATTATTTTTCAGGCGCCAAAATTCGACGGTTCAGGCAAAAAAACTGAAAATGCCAAAATTGTAAGTATCGAATTAAACGGTGTAACCATTCACGAAAACGTTGAATTGTTCGGTGCAACCCGCGGTGCTGCCAGCCTCGAGAAAGCAAAAGGCCCTTTGCGTTTGCAAGGCGACCACGGAACTGTAGCTTTCCGGAATATCGAAATAAAAGAACTTTCTGATATGCCCAAAGCCAATCAGAACGGTGGTGCCGATCCCATTTACATCGATGCACCAAGTAATAACATGATCAGAAGCTTTGTAGACGTGGTAAGGGGAGTACGTTCAGTGCATGCCATTTCAGTTGGCGGACCTGAAAAAGTAGCCTATAGTTACGATTTGGATAACGGCACATTGCTGCAAGGCTGGCACGGAAACTTTATCGATGCGACGCCCATGTGGGATGGTCGCGGTAACGGCACCTCTCGTCCTTTGGGCAGTATTACCCGTTTTACCACCAAGCCGGTTTTGGCCATTGCTAAGCTCGCCAACGAAAACGACAAATGGATTGCAGATACAGCCGGAACTGGTTTTAAACCGAAAGGCTATGTTATGGACGACCAGGATCGCCCGGAATTTAAGTATACCATCAACGGAACCCATGTTACAGATGCCGTTAAGGTAATGGCCAACGGACAAGGTTTGAGCAGAGCGGTTTCAGTAGATAAGCCTTCAAAAGACCTTTATTTCTTGCTGGCCTCCGCTTCCAATATCGAAGAAGTATCAAAGGGATTATACCTGATTGATGATAAATCTTATTACATACAATTGGCCGATGGATCTGCAAAGCCCGTAATTAGAGATGTTGATGGCAAAAAAGAAATGATTGTTGCCCTGGGCGATAAGTTAAATTATACCATTTTGTTTTAATTGAGATAACATGAGAAATACATTTAAGAAATTAGCCATACTGGCATTAAGTTTTAGCTTCTCTGCAGTGCTTGCTCAAGAAACACCCAAAGAAGAAGATTTTTTTAAGATAAGCAAGGTATGCGTACCCGAAGGACCGATTTTAGAAGTAGGTGGTTTGGTAACGATGCCAAATGGCGATTTAGCTGTGTCTACCCGCCGTGGAGACGTTTATATTGTAGAAAACCCAACAAGTGTTAAGCCATATTGGCGCAGGTTTGCATACGGTTTACATGAAATTTTGGGCATTGCCTATAAAGATGGTGCACTTTATGTGGCGCAACGCGGTGAACTGACCAAACTGGTAGATAAAGATCAGGATGGAAAGGCCGATGTATATGAAACAGTGTACGCATGGCCATTAAGCGGTCATTACCACGAATATAGCTTTGGGCCAAAGTTGATGCCCGACGGTACTTTCATGGTAACCGGAAACGTAGCCTTTGGCGATGAAGAATGGTGGAGGGCCGAAAGCCGCGTACCTATGCGTGGGTGGGCAATGAACATTACCGAAGACGGAAAAATGACGCCTTATGCTGCTGGTTTCCGTTCGCCGGCGGGCATTGGTACAATTGATGGTAAATTCTATTACACCGAAAACCAGGGCGACTGGGTAGGCTCAGGGGGTTTATGGAAAGTAAATAAAGGTGATTTTATGGGGCATCCGGCAAGTTTAAGGTGGACAACCCTGCCTAACTCTCCCGTAAAGCTACAATCAGACTTTTTCTACTCTCAAATGGATGAGCGAAGAATCAAAAATGAGCAGGGAAGATACATTAAGCCTGAAAACCGGGTGAATGAGAACTTCAAAACTTTGTTCGATATGAAGAAGACTTTCCCCGAACTGCGTTTGCCATCTGTTTGGTTGCCTTACGGAATTTTGGGCATCTCATCTGCTGAGCCTGTAAAGATTCCGGAAAATACCTTTGGGCCATTTGCTGGCCAAATTTTAGTAGGCGATCAGGGAATGAGTATCATTTCGAGGATTTTCTTGGAAACCGTAAAAGGCGAAGAACAAGGTGCCGCTTTCTTGTTCCGTAAAGGCTTCCGTTCGGGCGTTTTGCGTTTAGAATGGGGAACCGACGGTTCTTTATTTGTTGGCGAAACCAACCGCGGATGGGGCTCGGCAGGCGACGCGAACGAAGGATTAGAAAAATTAGTTTACAACAATAAAATGCCTTTCGAAATGAAAGCCGTAAGGGCAATGCCCGATGGTTTTGAAGTTGATTTTACCATGCGTGTCGACCGTAAATCGGCAGAGGATTTGGCTTCATACAATGCCGAAAGTTTCATTTACAAATATCATCCGGTGTATGGTTCACCTCCGGTAAATACGGAGAAGTTAAAAATTTCTGGTGTAAAAGTATCGGCAGATGGATTACGGGCTCGAATTATCATTCCCAACCTCCGCCAGTATTACATTCACACGCTAACGTTGGATGGAGTAAGATCTCAAGACGGTTTTTATTCGCTTATTCATCCCGTGGCCTATTACACCTTAAATCAAATTCCAGACGGAGCTAAGCTTTCAATGAACGAGGTAAGCACAAAAAACTCTGCTGCAGCACCAACTCCAAAAAAGACTGCAATTCCGAAAGTTGCCGCAGGGAGAATGCCCGAAGCAAAGAAGCCAACTGCTGCCAAAACGGCGACAACAACTTCCGCCAAAGCGCCAACCTTTAAAGAAGTAGAGGGTTTGCTAACCAAAAATACCTGTTTAGCCTGCCATAATCAAACTAAAAGACAAATCGGCCCACCGTTCGTTGATATTGCAAAACGCAAGTACTCGGCAGAAAAGATTTTCCAGTTGATTCACAATCCGCAGCCGCAAAACTGGCCGGGTTATTCAACAGAAATGCCGCCAATGCCGCAGGTAACCAAGGCCGAAGCTTTAAAAATCGCCGCCTGGATTAACTCGTTAGATAAATAAAGTTCGATTTGTTGTTAAAACGGTGGTGGAAACGAATTTAAATTAGCCATTCGTCATTGCGAGGCACGAAGCAATCTCACAACTGGCATTTCAAGGAGATTGCTTCGTGCCTCGCAATGACGACCGTTCATGTTTTGCTGTCATTCTGAACGCAGTGAAGAATCCCCAGGCGAAGAAATGCAAAACGCCAACAACCCACTGCCCAAGGAAAGTGAGTTAACGAAGGGCAGTGCAAAATAGGGAACAGATTTACTTCGTAGCTGCTTTGCGGTCTTCGCTGCGCTCAGATCCGATAGCTATCGGATGACAACAACGGTAGTATTGGAATAAACACCAGCCTTTCGCTTTAAAAATCAATAAAAATTAAAAATGAAGAGAACCCTTTTGTTAGTAAGCCTATTCTTATTAACCTGCTTTGCAGCGGATGCACAGCGAAACAAACTATCGGGCACCGTAAAAGACGCCGATAACAGCGGCATTGCCCGCGTAACCGTTCAGGTATTAAACACCAACCTCAGTACCAGTACCGACGCCCAGGGCCGTTTTGAATTAAATGATGTTCCATCTGGAAAGCTGAGTCTGAAATTTAGTGCCATTGGCTATGCAAGTGTGGTAAAAACCATTCTCAACGAGCAAACGGTAGCTGTAGTGTTAACCGAAAGCAATTCGAAATTAGATGAAGTAACGGTTACCGCACAAAAAACGGAAGAAGATTTGAAGAATATCCCAGCAAGCGTAACCGCTTTTTCTGCATCCGACGTTAGCGATTTCCGAATTTTGAATACAAAGGATTTAACCACGATAGTTCCTAACCTTTATAGCAGTAATCCGGGCGACGGAAGAAACGTCACTTCCATTCGTGGTATTGGAACCACATCTTACGATCCTGCTGTTGCCACCTATATAGATGGCGTAAATCAATTCGGCTTAGATACTTATATCGCCAGTTTGTTTGACGTAGAACGGATAGAGGTTTTACGCGGCCCACAGGGAACGTTGTACGGTCGCAACGCCATGGGAGGCGTAATTAATATCATCACCAAAAAACCGACTAATTATACAACAGGTTTTGCAGGCATCGATATTGCCGATTATGGTCAGCAACGCTACAGTTTGGGCATCCGCACGCCGCTGGTTAAAGATAAATTGTTCTTTGGTGCGGCAGGTTTGCTGAACAGGCAAGATGGTTTTTATACCAATACGTTCAACAATACCAAATTCGATAAGCTACACGGGTTTTTAGGTAATTATTACCTGAAATTCCTGGCGTCATCCAAATTCGATTTAACGCTGAATGTGAAGCATAACGAGAACAGAAATAATGGTACATTCCCTTTAGCGGGTTCGGTTGAGGAAGCATTGAACAATCCGTTTCAGTTAAACCAGAATTCTACAACAGAAATGGTCGATAATTTATTTAATGCATCGCTATCCGCCAACTATGCGGGCGACCATTTTAACTTTAGTTCTCAAACCGCTTATCAATCAAATTACAGGTATTACCGACAACCAATTGACGGCGATTTTTCTCCGGCTGATATTGTTTCAATTGTAAATAATTATGGTAAGGATTGGAATAAGGTTCAGGTTTACACGCAGGAGTTTAAATTTAGCTCGCCTGCAAACAATCAATCGAGATTTAATTGGGTAGCTGGTCTGTACGGTTTCTATCAAAACAATCCGGTAAAGCAAGGATCGTTTTTTGGTGCCGACGGTGCGTTTTACGGCGCAGAACCGAACACTACGGCGGTAACTATCAACTCGGGCAAGGGTTTGGGCGTGGCCGCTTTCGGGCAGGTTTCTTATCATATTACGGATAAATTAACTGCTAATGCAGGGCTGCGATACGATTATGAACGTAAGAAATTGTTATCATCGGGACAGTATTTGATTGAAGGTATAGATCCGATAGTTACGCAGAGCGATACTTCGGCAAAAGCGAATTTCAACGCCGTTTCGCCAAAGGCAAGCCTGGCCTATGCATTTACTGCTAACAACAATGTTTATGCAAGCTATTCAAAAGGGTTTAGAGCAGGTGGAATTACCCAACTGGCTTCCGACCCGACGGCTAAACCACTCGATGCCTACAAGCCCGAATATAGCAACAACATCGAAATTGGTTTCAAGAACACATTCTTCGATCAGCATTTGAGTTTAAATGTTGCTGCTTTTTATATTTCGGTTAACGATGCTCAAATTCCGGTGTTAATTTTGCCCGATGCTTTAACCACTACACGTAACGCAGGTAAATTGACTAGCAAAGGAGTAGATGTGGAGCTTTCGGCCAAGCCGTTTAAGGGTTTGAGTATCGATTATAACTTCGGATATACCGATGCAGAATATAAATCGCTAACCTTGTTTAAAGACGGAGAAATGGTTGATCTGGCAGGTAATAAACAAATTTATACGCCAGAAATGACTTCAATGCTCGCCTTGCAGTATGCTTACCAAATAGATAAGCCAGCGCAGCTAAGCGTTATTGCTCGTGGCGAATGGCTTTTTACCGGCGACCAGTTCTATGATCTGGCAAATCAAATTCAACAAAAGGGCTATCACATTTACAATGCGAAGATTGGCTTTTCGGCAAGAAAATTCGATCTGTTTTTCTGGGGACGAAACCTAGCGAACAAAACGTATATAGATTATGCGTATGATTTTGGCGCAGCACATTTAGGCAACCCGAAAATGTACGGAATTAGCCTTGTTGGCCGGTTTTAGCTACTTGCAGTTTTTTTATGCGTCGTCTTTCCCGCGCAGGCGGGAATCTGTTGAAAAAGGAATGAAAGGCGCTTTATGATCCCCG
Organism: Pedobacter endophyticus; assembly: GCF_015679185.1. NCBI lineage: Bacteria > Pseudomonadati > Bacteroidota > Sphingobacteriia > Sphingobacteriales > Sphingobacteriaceae > Pedobacter > Pedobacter endophyticus. The sequence continues at coordinate 2,212,523 of NZ_CP064939.1, read as the reverse complement.
CATACGCGAGGATGACGTGTTGAAGGTTAGGTTAGTCATCCAATGAATAAGCATTTTGCTAATTCGTCGGATGACTTTTTTTTGCTCAAAAAAAGAAACGGGGATTCCGCCATTATAGGCAGTATCCCCGTCATCTAAATTAACGCTCTCACATACATAAACGCTATAAAATGAAATTATTGCATGGGTAGTGAATTTTTTTTTCGGTGCACTGCATCTTTTTAGCGCAGGCCAATTTGTGCATTCGGTCCCATTACACATAGCGCTCGGTACAAGCTACAATGACAGCACCGATTTTGTCATACTAATTTTTAATTCTAGCAAAAAGTCAATAAGGCGTTACGACGCTTTTATGATTACTCGCCTAGATTTCTCTAGAAGAGACCGTCATTTCGACCGCAGTGCTCCATGGGAGCTCCTTTGGAGGAGAAATCTGTGTGCAAAGCTAGGTTAAAAGATTTCTCGGCTACGCTCGAAATGACGATTTTAATGTCGTTTTCAAAAAAGTTAGTGGTAGAATTTATTGCATAAAATCGATATGAATGACTTTTTAAAAGCGGTCGTCATCCGATAGCTATCGGATCCCGCGCAGGCGGGAGCCTTAAAGCGAGCGCATCAGCATTAAGATTCCCAATTAAATTAAGAATGACGACCGTTCGTGGTTCGTGTTATTGTTGCCCTAAAATAAAAAAAAGGATTCAGCCACATAGCAGTATCCATCATTGCCGTTGACTTCAGTCAACGGGTTAATTTTAAATTATTATTTTTACTTCATGGCTGCATTAGATAAAACTGAACAACATGCTGAAAAGCTCGCTGCGGCATTAGCGGCGGTAAAATATGTTAAAGATGGTGATGTTGTGGGCTTAGGAACGGGCTCTACCGCTACGCTGGCCATCGAAGAACTCGGCAAACGGGTAAAAGAAGGATTAAACATTACCGCTGCTGCAAGTTCAATCAGAACTGAAAAACTTGCAAAATTTTACGGCATAAAAGTGCTCGATCTTGGGCTTTTAAGTTCAATTGATATTAGCATTGATGGCGCTGACGAATTTACCGAATCGCTTGATTTGATTAAAGGCGGCGGCGGGGCTTTGTTTCGCGAAAAAATTATGGCCACGCTCAGTAAAAATTCAATCATCGTAACAGATTCTTCGAAAAAAGTCAAAAAACTTGGCGCCTTTACCGTTCCTGTCGAAGTAATTCCCCTGGCTTATCGATACGTGTTCGACCAAATCATACAATTGGGCGGAAAGGGCGTGCTGAGAAAGGCGGACGATCAAACGTTTATCACCGATAATGGTAACTATATTATTGATGCAGATTTCGGTCTGATCGATAATCCTGCACAATTGAATTCTTCCCTCAACCAAATTAATGGCGTGCTTACAAGTGGCCTGTTTATCGGTTTAACATCCAAAGTAATCATGAGTGTGGGAAAAGAACTCATTGTGTTTGAGTAATCACACCATTTGGCCTTCTCAATTTCCATTTTGGCGCTTTCACCGATTATTTAGCTCAGCCAAAACTCATCAGGATAATTTCGCCGACATTTTTATTTCGCTCACCGATAATTTAAAGTGATTAAAGGAAAAGCCTTTTTCCTAAGGTCATTTTCGTGATACTTTTGATTTATAAAAACAACGGTCATGGAAAATTTCACCAAAAAAAATCACGCAGATAAACAATTAGGATTAGGCATTTTAATTCTTGTAATTGGTTCAGTCTTTTTACTTAGAAATTCAGGTTTAGCTATTCCCCACTGGATCTTAAGCTGGCACACCATTATGCTCGGCGCTGGTATTTGGCTGGGCTACCGCAAAAATTTTGAAGGCAGTGGCTGGCTGGCCTTGACCATTATTGGCGGGATATTCACTTTTAAGGATCTTGTGTTTTTTGATTTTTCGAGAGTAACCGGAGCCATTGCGTTAATTGCCGTTGGTTTGTACCTTATACTTAAACCAAAAAAAGTTAAAGCTTTCGATAATCACTTTCCCGATAACAGTGCAGGCTTTTCTGACTTGAACAAATAAAATTCTTAACTCCATCATATATATCAAAAAGGGATGCTTTTTTACAAGTGTCCCTTTTTTGTATATGTCATTCTTAGTTTTAATTCCCGCCTGCCGGACGGGCAGGTTTTGCATAAAAATCAACATAAGTGACGCTTTTAAGGCGGCCGTCATTGCGAGGCACAGCCTGTCCCGACTTCTCGGGAAAGCAATCTCTCCGTGGCGGCCGTTTAAGATTGCTTCGGCTCGCACAGGCCCGGCCTCGCAATGACGACTCGGAGAAAAACCTGTCAGACCAGCTCCTTTGTTTTTTCAAAAACTGATTTCTGAGGATGACGATCGTTCATAGTTGGCGTTTCATTCATTTGGCGAACCCATGTGTTAAGTCGCTGTATTCAATCAACTACCAAATAACGTCAATGCTAGGCACGAAAAATCTGTAAGCTGTAGAACGTTGGCTTAAACAAAGTACAAGCCCAAAATTATGCGAATTCTTAGTCATCCTATAAAGCACAAGCAGTTTCAAATATTCATCGATGAATTTTGGCAAAAAAGAAACGAGGAGCTCAATAGCCATCCGATGAATAGCTGCATTGTGCGTACAATTCATCGGATGACTACCAAAAAAGAAACGGGGATTCCACCATTAAGGCAGCATCCCCGTCATCTAAATTAACGCTCTCACATACATAAACGCTGTAAAATGAAATTATTGCATCACGGGCAATTTTTTTTTGTTGTGCGATAGCTAAGGACTTATTTTTCTTGCCGTCTTTCCCGCGGAGGCGTCCCGAAAGTTCGGGATTAATGCAAAAGGAAATTTCAGCGGCTTACTATTTCCGCATAAGTGAAGACGACGTGCCGAATTGCTGGTTCTTCATTTGTTAGTTACTCATCCGATGAATATCTGCATTGTGCTTACAATTCATCGGATGAGTACCAAAAAAGAAACGGGGATTCCGCCACTATAGGCAGTATCCCCGTCATCTAAATTAACGCTCTCACATACATAAACGCTAAATATCGAATATATTGTGTTGGCCATGTCTTTTTTTATTTTTTTTTAAGCCATTAAAACCGGTGCCGATTTTTGATACTTGTTTCGGTACTCAATAGGGGTAAGGCCGGTAATTTTCTTAAACACATCCCTGAACGATTTTGTATCCGTATAACCTACGTCGAACATCACCTCAGTAATGTTTTTTCTGCTCGATTCAAAGCTCCGTTTGGCCGCTTCAATCTTTACTCGCTGGATGTATTCGATCACTGTATTTTTAGTGGCAGTTTTAAACCGCCGTTCAAAGCTTCTTCTGCCGAGGGCGAGCATATCGGCCAGTTGATCAACTGTAATTTTTTCCTGATAATTGCCATCAATAAATTCCTGAGCTTTTTTGATTTTCGCATCCTCATGTCCTTTCTGGCCCTGAAACATCATAAATGCCAATTGGCTTTCTCGATCGATCTCTATGGCGAAATATTTGGCGGCTAAAATAGCGGTATCCCGATCGGTAAATTTTTCTACCAGGTACAAAAGCAAGTTCCAGTAAGAGTTGGCGCCCCCGCTCGAGTAAATGCCACCAGCATCGGTTATGATACTGCCGTCGACCAATTCAATATCCGGAAACATTTCTCTAAACTGACTTGCAAACAGCCAGTGCGTTGAACATTTTTTTCCGCTTAGCAATCCCGTGGAAGCCAATAAAAAGGCACCCATGCACAGCGAAGCTACTTCCGATCCCTTCGCATGGTGTTTAATAATCCACGGCAAAAGATCGTTGTTCAGTGCCAGAGCGTTGTTTATATTTCCACTGATGGCGGGAATAAAAATCAGGTCCGTTTCCTGTATCTCGTGTAGCATTTTATCGGCATGAACCGAAAAAATTTGGTTGTTCAGCCGCACTTCTTTGGTCATGGCCACAAGCTCCACCTTAAATAGCGGCGCTTTGCCCGAGGCTTGCAAAAACTCGTTCACGGCAGTAAACAAGTAACGGGGATCGGCTATGGCCTCAATTACCGCAGTTTCAGGAACTAAGATCGATACATGTTTCATAACCCAAATATACCCAACGCCTTTGTCGTAAACAACCCGTTTAATTGTCGTTTTCGCAAGTTCAAATATATTGTGCCGCGAGCTAAATTTGTCTGTTGAGCAACAATTGAAGCCAAAAATGGAAAAGTACACTTTACATAACAACATTACACTGCTTTGCGAAACTGCCACCTCGTTTCCAGATGGCGTATTGGCGGCGCACCAAAAACTACATCGGCTATTTCCGCCCGGCCAAAACCGAAGATACTTTGGGATAAGCAGGCGCAACGGCCAACGGGAAATAATATATAAGGCTGCAGTGGAAAAAATCAGCAACGACGACACGCAGGGTTTAGCGGTATTGATCATCGAAGCGGGAGAGTTTGTGAGCGAGTTGATTAGCGATTTTAGAAACGATGTAAGCCAGATTGGCCAATGTTTTCAGCGGCTTTTACAGCAACCGGATATAGACCCAAACGGCTATTGCCTGGAGGTATACATCAATGAAAACGATGTTCGCTGTATGGTGGGAATAAAAAATTAAGCATTTTGATGAGCATAAATTCATATCTGACATTCAACGGAAACTGCCGCGAAGCGATGACATTCTATCAGCATTGCCTTGGGGGCGAACTAAGTTTTCAAACGATAGCAGACTCAACTGACGGAAACAAATTTCCATTAAGAATGCGAAAGAACATTTTGCAAGCCACATTGATAAAAGATGGTTTGTTACTCATCGCAACCGACATGGTAGGCGATGCGGGGCTAATTAAAGGAAATGCAATTGCAATGATGTTGAATTGTACTTCCGAAGAAGAATTAAAGCGCTCATTCACGAAACTTTCGGTCGGGGCCAAATCCGCTCATCCTTTACAAGAAACTTTTTCGGGCGGCATATTCGGCAATTTAACCGATAAGTTCGGCAATCACTGGCTGCTCAGTTACGATGATAGTTAGATAGTTTGCAGTTAACAGTTTGCAGTTTTCAGTTAACAGTTTTCAGTTAGCAATTTACAAATGAGCAATCTAACAATTCAACAATTAACCAATTTAACAATTAACCGAATAACCATTTAACCAATAAAAAGATGAAAAAACTAAAAACCTGGTACTGGATAGCGACCATTATTTTTGCACTGATGATGATCATGGACGGCATTGGCGGCGTTACACAGCAAGAAGCCGGAAAAGAAGTATTGCAACACCTGGGTTACCCCATGTACCTGTTAATTATTTCGGGTGTGGCGAAGTTGCTAGGCGCAGTTGCCATTTTGCAAACAAAATATAAAACCGTTAAAGAATGGGCCTTTGCTGGCTTTGCCTTCAATTTCATTTTAGCTTTTTTTTCGCGGTTGGCTGTTGGCGATGAACTTGCTTTGCTGATACCGCCCATTGTGGCGCTCGCCATCATGTTCATTCCCTACATTTTATGGAAACGATATGGAACAAATGTTAAAAAGAGTTAAAACTCAAACGACAGTTCTACAGGAATGGTTTCAGCGCTAAATATTATTAACTTTGATGTTTAAATTAACCAAACATCAAAATGAAAAAAGGTATTCTCTTAATCGTCGCGTTGCTTTTTACCACCAGCGCGTTCTCTCAAAACGTAATTCAACTCTTTAATGGTGCCAACGATTTTTTTAAGTTGTTACAGGAAGAAAAGTTTACTCAAGCGTATGCCTTTTTTGATGATACCCTAAAAACAAGAATCGCCGAAGATGGACTTAAAAAGCTTTGGGGCGACATTGGCGAGCGGTATGGCAAAGCAGAATCATTAGATGCCATTCAAAGTAAGGCACAAGGCGAATTCTTCGCCGTAACGGTTGAAGGCCATTTTGAAAAAGGAGATCAGAATTTTATTTTGGGTTTCAATAAAGCGCAAAAAATTGTGGGCATTTTCTTAGCACCGGTAAAAAGAACAACCGAATACATTAAGCCCGCTTATGTAGATACCAGTTCTTACACCGAGAAATCGGTTTATATCGGCCCGCAAAAAACACAGCTTGCAGCAATTATTACCACCCCTAAAAACGTTAAAAACTTTCCGATGGTGGTATTCGTCCACGGGTCGGGGCCAAGCGACATGGATGAAACTGTTGGCGCAAATAAGCCTTTTAAAGATATAGCAGGAGGTTTGGCCACCAAGGGAATAGGGTCTATCCGATACGTAAAACGCACACTTGTATATCCAAACGAATTTGCAGTTCCTTACACCGTAAAAGAAGAAGTGCTCGATGATGCTGCCGCGGCGATTGCCACGGCGAGGACAACCGCAGGCGTCGATCCGAAGAATATTTTTGTGTTTGGACACAGTTTGGGTGGAATGTTAGCGCCAAGAATAGCCGCTGCAGCACCAGATTTGGCTGGCATTATCATGGCTGCGGCCCCAGCCCGAAAGCTAACCGACATGATTATCGATCAAAACAAATACATGTTCGATATTGTAAACGACACAAGTGCCGCGAGCAAGCAACAGTTGGAAAGAACCGTAACCGAAATCAACAAGAGCAGGATATCGCAATTGGGTACAACCATTAAACCGGATTCGGTAATTTTGGGCCTGCCTGCCAAGTATTGGGCAGATTTAAATGCCTACAACCAGGTTAGCGTTGCGAAAACTTTGGCCAAGCCCAGAATTTTTGTTGTACAAGGTGGAAATGATTTTCAGGTAAGCAAAACCGATTTCGATCTGTGGAACGGTGCGCTTGGTCAAAAAAAGAATGCTAAACTAAAATTTTATCCAGATTTGAACCATTTATTAAGCCCGCAGATGACTAAAGGTACATTGTCTCAATATCAACTTCCGGTGAGCGTATCTGATGTGCTTGTTGAAGATATCGCCAACTGGATAAAAGGAAAATAAAAATCGATTTATTTACTCATAACAAAACCTCGGATAAAAGCCGGGGTTTTGTTGTTTTTAGGCATTGCCTGGTTTGCTTCGAGAAAAACAATCAAACAATTCAAAAAATAAGGGGTTTAAAAAAAGACGATCATCTTGAAACTAATTATCTATGGCAAGGAAAAAAATCACTTTAAAAGGAATATGGGGAGTATTAAAGGCTTCGTTCACTAGTTTTACCGATCATAAGGTTACCAAGTTAAGTGGTTCGCTGGCGTATTATACAGTTTTTTCTATGGCTCCCTTATTGGTGGTTATCATTTCTCTTTGCGGTGTGTTTTTGGGCAGAGAAATTGCGGAAGGACAAATTTACGCACAACTGGAAGGCTTTTTAGGGCGAGAATCGGCATCCTCATTGCAGGAGCTAATTAGAAACGCTTACCTCGAGGATAAGAGCACTATTGCATTAATCATCGGAATAGTTACCTTATTAATCGGTTCAACAACCGTTTTCGGCGATATTCAGGATTCGATTAACACCATATGGGGATTAAAGCCAAAACCTAAACGTGGGTGGGTGAAAATGCTGCAAAATCGATTCCTTTCGTTTTCGGTAATTATCAGTTTGGGCTTCGTATTGCTGGTTTCGCTGGGTGTAACTACCGTTTTAGATTCCTTTAGCAATAAATTGCAGCTTAGGTTCAGCGAAGTTTCCGTAGTCGTTTTTTACATCGTTAATCAGGTGGTTACACTGGCCGTAATTTCATTAATTTTCGGCGTAATATTTAAGGTATTGCCCGATGCGATAATTAAATGGAAAGATGTAGCCTCCGGAGCAGTTGTTACAGCCATTCTCTTTATGATTGGTAAATTCGCCATTTCGATCTATATAGGCAAAAGTGATGTCGGAGGAACCTATGGCGCAGCCGGATCGTTGGTTGTGCTGCTGTTATGGACATACTACTCGTCGATTATCCTCTACTTTGGTGCTGAATTTACTAAAGCCTACGCCGTTGCTTACGGTTCGGAGATTTATCCGTCTCATTATGCCGTTGTTACCAAAGAAGTTGAGGTAGAATCGGGCGCCGATTCTATTCAGGATAATCATCCTGAGATTAAACAAACGGTTAAGCAGGAAGAAAAAAAGTGATTTTCTCGCAGAGATTAATTAATCCAATTATTTTTTGATGCCTCAGTTTTTAGGAATGAGCAGCTCTGTTTCAATGGCGGTTATTAACGAGTTTAGTTACAATGGTTAATTATGGACATGTTCCAGACATATGATTTTACGCTCCCCAAGCCGTGATAACTAAATGTCGTTGGCCACCCCGGTTGCGGTGCTCGCAAAGATAAATTCCCTGCCAGGTGCCAAGCGCCAACCTCCCGTTACGAATTGGAATGGTAACTGAACTGCCCAAAAGCGCCGATTTTAAATGCGCCGGCATATCATCCGCTCCTTCGTAATCATGCTCGTAATCCCGATCGTTCTCTTTTACTGTTTTATTGAAGAACATTTCAAAATCTACCCGAACCGTAGGGTCGGCATTTTCGTTTATCGTTAGCGAAGCTGATGTATGTTGAATAAACACCTGACAAATGCCGACGTCGATTTCGTCTATTTGAGGCAAGGCGTCTTCAATTTCATCAGTAATGATATGAAAACCCCGCCGATGTTCTCTCAGCGTTAGTAATTGTTGAAATATTTTCATTTGCCTTAAAGTTTATTTACCGAACCTGATAGCCATATATACTCTTCTCCATAACTTATAATTTCTTTCGGCGAACGAATATCGATTTGGGGATATCCAAGTTTTAAATTAACTGCATTATAGCCTCTTATCCTTAAAACATTAACAATGTGTTTGAAATTCCAGCTTACTAATATGTCAGCTTTGTTAATGGTAGCTAATGCGATGTGAAAACAATCATCTCGGCTTGTTCGGCCTACTACATTTTCGGCACTATAAGTCTAATATACCTTTAATTTTCTAACGACTTTAGCATGGCGACAAAATCCTACTTCAAAAATTCTACGTTCCAAATTTTTTCAGCTTTTCTACCGATAAGCCAAAAGGAAGCGGCCAATACAGCGAAGAACAAGGCTTTGTGCCAGCTATCCCAAAAGTATTCGAAATATCGCGTATAAAGATTTATGAACAAAAATGTGATGCCAAATTCCCTCGCAATATCATCGTGATATTTAAGTCCGAACAACGTACTGGCAACACAAACTGCTGCCGAAATTAACGCCCAATAAAATAAGTTGAGTTGCCTTATAGCATACCATTCTTCTAAACTGGCAAAATTGCCAAATACCGATAATGCCCACAACGCCACAAAAAGATAAACCATTCCGGCGATGTAAGTTACCTGAAAAAAGTGCTGTAATTTTGGCCGTACTTTCATAACAAAGGATGCCGCGGTGAGCACCGCTCCAAAAACCACAAAGCGCAGAGGATAGTTCATCCCCAGGAAATAATAATTCCAGCGGCTTAAATAGCCTGTTTCAGTGCCGAACCATGCCCCTAAAGAGATGAGGGCAAAAATCCAGATTAACCTCGAATTGAACAAGTAGCCCAAAATCCCATAAATAAAAACAGAAACTAAAATCAGAATGGAAAAATTACCCGAGCCATGATCTAACGCCTTACCTAAATATGCAATGGCGTTTGCCGTGAGTAAGATTGCCGAAAACAGAATAGCTTCATTATTAAATTTGAGTTGAGCCTGCTTTCTCTTTCTGCGAAAGCCTAAAAGGTAAAGCCAGGCCGCCAACCCGCCAGAAACAAGTGCAATTACAATATTTGGCGTATCGTAAATTCGCTTTATATAGTTGAGGATAGAATTATCGATCAACAACGAGCCCAATGCAATAAAGCCACAGGCCAGTGCAGTCCAAAATGCATATTGAGCTAATCGGAGCCAGTCGAAGCTTTTTGCTTCATAACTTTTGCGCAGTTTAGTACTTGTTTCTTCGCTAATTAAGCCGTCGGTTTGCCATTGCTCAATCATATCATCAAGAAACTCACTCTTTTCGCGGTCAACTTTCATAGATTACGTTATATACGAATATAGTGAAATAAGTCTGAAGTCTTTAGTCTAGAGTCAAAAGTCTAATTCGCAATTAGCAATAAGTAATAACCAATGAACCAATGACCGTTTAAGCCTCGGTCTTTCGGACTCCGGACTAAAGACTCTCGACTGAGGACTCTCGACTGAGTACTCCAGACGCTAAATCACCTCTTTAATCTTCTTATTGTTTCCAACAATCCAAATTACGTCGCCATTATCGAAAGTGAAATCGGACGATGGATTCAAAATTTTATCTGCGCCGCGTTCTATTCCCACAATTAATGCGTGTGCTTTTTCCCTTATTCCAGCGTTTCTGATACTCAACCCGTACACCGGCGACTCGGTATTTACAACCACCTTTTGCAAGGTCATTTCCTTATTTGGGAAATTCGTTTCTTGTTCGGTTTCCGGAATCTCCACCTCTAAAATTCCCTTAACAGAGGCAAGCTGGTCATCTGTACCGATTAATAATAATTTATCATGAGGATATAGCCTTTCATCACGTCCGGGTGTAGGAATGTTGTTTCGTCCCCTTTCTATCATGGCGATGTTTACGCCGTACTTCTCGCGGATCATTAAGCTGGCCAGCGTTCTGCCTACCACTTCCGATTCAGGCGAAACAGTCAGTTCTGCCAAATGGGTATCCCAGGGCAATATAGCTGGTTTCTGAAGCTCGCGGGCGTTGAGGTTTAACATAAACCTTTTCTCTAACTTGTCGTAAAACGATTGCAGCCTTCTGGCGAAGATAACCATCCCTAAAACGATCAGTGCCAGGGCAATTACCGCCGCTACCCAGGTGTCGAAAAATTCGTACATCATAAAGCCAACGAAGAAAATGCCCAAGGCGATTCTGAAAAACTCAATAGCGATTAACGGCCCCCGAGTGTATTTTTTGTTTAACCACAAATGCGAGTAAGCGGTTTTTTGAATCCTCCGAATAGATAATGCCCATAAAAACGGCGACATTAAAATAAAGGAAACGGCAATACTGATGATGATGGATACCAGATTGTTGGCAATATTTCGAATAATGAAAGGTTGAACATATCGATAGGCCAGGAATATAATGGCAATAATAATAACCGAGTGAATAATGGTGTTGGAGATATATGCCCGTAACAATATTTTCCAATCGCTCAATGTTGTAATTCCTTCGGTGCTCGAGCTGTAGCGTTCAATTCCGTTAAGCCATTTCTGTGGGAGCGTTCTTTTCAGGTATTGATAAAAAGGATCTGATAGCTTGATCAAATACGGAGATGTAAATGTGGTAATGGCTGCGGCGGCTACGGCAATTGGATAAAGAAACTCGCTGGTTACCTTTAATGTTAAGCCCAGTGAAGCAATAATAAATGAGAACTCGCCAATTTGAGCCAAACTCATGCCCGATTGAACGGAGGTTTTTAGCGGTTGACCGGACAATAGAGCGCCAAAAATGGTGAATATAATCTTGCCTATAATAATAATGAGCGTAGCTATCAGTATTGGAACGGCATATTTTACCAACATCGATGGGTCGATCAGCATCCCTACCGAAACAAAGAAGATCGCTGCGAACAAATCTTTTACTGACTTGGTTAAGTGCTCAATGCGTTCTGCCTGCGTGGTTTCGGCCAATATTGACCCCATGATAAATGCGCCCAAAGCAGGCGAGAAACCCACTTTATCGGCCAGTAGTACCATTACCAAACAAAGCGCTAATGAAACTACAAGCATGGTTTCATCGTTCATGAGCTTTTTTGTAGCTTTTAGAAAACTGGGTATCAAAAAGATGCCGCCCAAAAACCACAGCACGAGGAAAAAAGCAAGTTTGAGGATTGAAAATAGCATTTCGGTGCCCGCCGATTGCTGACTTACGGCCAACGTTGAAAATAAGACGAGTAGGAGGATGGCCACCAAATCTTCGACAATGAGCACTCCGAATACAAGGCCGGCAAATTTTTTGTGCTTTAAGCCGAGTTCTTCAAAGGCTTTTATGGTAATCATCGTTGAAGAAATGGACAAGATTCCGCCAAAAAACAGGCTGTCCATACTCGACCAGCCCATGGCCCGCCCAATAAGGTAGCCAGCCAGGATGATGAACAATACCTTTACAATGGCTGTGATGGAGGCCGAGCCACCAACTTTAACGAGCTTTTTAAAACTGAACTCGAGCCCCAAACTGAATAATAGGAAAATTACGCCGATTTCGCCCCAAATGTTAATGCTTTTGGTATCGGTAACCGTTGGGAAAAAGTTGAGGTGCGAGCCCACTAAAAGGCCAGCTAAAATATAGCCCAAAACCAGGGGCTGTTTAATTCTTTTAAATATAAGTGTGGTTATTCCGGCGGCCGCCAGAATTAAGCCCAAATCGGCAATTAAATCAGGTAAATGCATCTAAAAATCTGTAATATGATAAAATAATTCCAGGCGAACCTGGCTTTGTAAATCCGCAAACGGGCGGCGAGCAAATTATTATTTACCAGAAAACGTGTTTCGGATAAAGCATTTTAAATAAGCACCAATAGTTAAACCTCAATTGTTTGACTACGGTTGCGCTATTAACAAATTTGTTTTTTAAAAAGAGGAAATAGGGAATTAAAAGAAGAAACAAAACGCAGCTAAAAATTTTTACAACTGAACTGCTGACCAGATCTTTTTGCAGGCGCTCGTTGGTCTTGTTAAAATCGGCGTGGCTTTTTATTTGTTTTTTAGCAGAAATGAAAAGCGCTTTGGTATGATTAATTAAGGTATGTTTTTTTGCATCTTGCGAGCCATAGCCCGTAAAATTTAAGGATGTGATTAAGAAAATGATAATATAAAAAAGCCTCATTGCCGCCAATATAACGAAAATGAGGCTTTTTTGAAAGTAAAAGCTTTAGTAAAACTATTTAGTTAAGGGTTTTAAAGTAATTTAAAGTAGCCTCTTTGTCTTTTTGCAATTGGACAGTTAAAGCTTCGAGGCCAGTGAACTTGACGTCGTGACGCAGGAATTTTAAAAAGTTCATCTTAATATCCTGTCCATAAATTTCCTGATTGAAATCGAAGATATTCACTTCAATATTTCTTGTCATGCCATTAATTGTTGGCCTTTGCCCAATGTAAGCCATGCCTTTAAAAGTCTGGAGTCCGGAGTCCGGAGTCGCGAGTTTAGGCGCATTAGTCGTTTTATTCTCAGACTCTGGACTCTGGACTTCAGACTGAAGACTCATCTCAACTGTTACGGCGTATATGCCATCACTGGGAATAAGCTTATATGTTTCTTCGACAAAAAGGTTTGCGGTTGGAAAGCCGATGGTACGGCCAATTTTATCGCCTTTGATTACTTTCCCGAGAATTGAAAACGGACGACCAAGATAATCGGCCGCCAAATTAACATCGCCGGCTAAAAGGGCCTGACGTATTTTTGTGGAACTTACGGCGACATCGTGAATATCTTGCTCCATAATTTCTTCAACGGTAAAGCCATAATGTAAACCTGCGGCTTTTAAATCGCTCAAATTGCCCAACCGATCTTTACCGAAACGGTGATCGTACCCGATAATGATGTGTTTTGTGCCGATGTTGTTTACCAAAGTGTGCTTAATGTAATCTTCGGGCAATTGATTAGAAAAATCACGGGTAAAGGGCGTAATGATCAGGTGATCAACGCCCAGGCTCTTTAAAATCTCGGCTTTTTCGTTGATGGTGTTGATCATTTTCAAATCCTGATTTTCGGGATCGATAATCATCCGCGGATGGGGGAAAAAGGTTAAAATTACGCTTTCTCCGCCATCGGCCTTTGCCCTTTGCACCAATTGTTTAATTATTTTTTGGTGGCCAAAATGCACACCATCGAAAGTGCCAATGGTAACTACTGCGTTATCTAATTTGATAAATTCGGATAGGTTATGGTATATTTTCAAGGGTATTTTATTTAATGGACTGGGTTTGCATGAGGGATGGCAGCGGTATCCTTTTTTGTTGCCCTGAGCGTAGCCGAAGGGGGACAAAAAAGATTAAGCGTACAGCCCGACCCCTTGCGCAGCTTGGGGGCATGCCCAAAATCTTATTAATTATTAATGCAAGGCGTGTCGTTTCACTACACCACCCTTTAAATCGGCAATTTGTTGTTGTATTACAAATGCATCGGCATCAATTTGCCTGATTGCTATCTGTAATTTACTCATTTCGAGCTTGGTAACTACGGTAAATATGATATCGATATCTTTCTTCTCGCCATATCCTCCCTCGCCTTTGTAAATGGTTACGCCCCGCTTCATTTCGCCAATGATAAAGGCTTTTATTTCTTCCTGGTGTTCTGAAATAACAGTAACCCCGGTGTACTGCTCTATGCCGTTCACAATAAAATCGATCGTATTAGATGCTGATAAATAGGTAAGTATGGCGTAAAGCGCTGTTTCGATGTTTAAGAAATAGGCCGCAAAAGCAAAAATGATAATGTTTAACACGAGGATAATGTTACCAACGGTAAGGATGCTGTTTTTACTGATGTACAGCGCCAGTACTTCGGTTCCGTCGATTACGCAGCCTCCACGCATGGCCAACCCAATTCCGCCACCCAAAAAGAGTCCGCCAAAGAACGCGATCAACAATTTATCGTGTGTAATGGGCTGAAAAGGCAGTACAATTAACGCTACGGAAAGAGCAACAATGGCAATTGCGGTTTTAAGCGCAAAGGTTTTCCCGATTTGCCTGTAACCCAAAATTACGAACGGAATGTTGATGATTGCAATAAGGTACGATAGTTTCCAGCCTGTTAAAGTGCTTACTAACAATGAAATACCTGTAACCCCACCATCGATAAAATGGCTTGGCATTAAAAAGCTTTTTAAACCGAAGCATGCGGAGGTAACGCCCGCCAGAATTAGAAGTGTTTCTTTTAAAAATCTGGCATTTTTGTTCTTAATATGGTTCATGCTTCTTGTTGAGCTTTAGTTTCTTCTTTCTTGCTACGAATATAATTAACAAGCTCTAAAACCTCAAATGAATCGGCCAGCAAAAAGTTGCCGCTCCGGGTGCGGGTTAGTTTTGATAGATATGCGCCGTTATTGAGTTGTTTTCCAAAATCTGAAACCAGTGAGCGGATATAGGTGCCTTTGCTGCACACAATCCTGAAATCGATTTCGGGCAACGCGATGCGGGTAATTTCAAACTCGGGCACGTTAACAAAGCGCTTGCGGAGTTCTACTTCTTCGCCAAGTCGTGCCTTTACATACAAGCGTTCGCCGTTTATTTTTACTGCCGAGTGTGCCGGCGGATATTGCTCAATATCGCCGATAAATGGCTTACAGGCATCATAAATTTGTGTTTCGGTGATGTTGCTGATATCGAAGGTTTGGTCTGTCTCGGTTTCCATATCAAACGATGGGGTAGTGGCGCCCAAAACCATCGTTCCGGTATATTCTTTTTCTTCGGCCTGAAAGGTGTCTATCTGCTTGGTTAACTTGCCGGTACAAATGATGAGCAGGCCGGTTGCCAGCGGGTCTAATGTGCCGGCATGGCCAACTTTGAGTTTTAGCGGTTTTAGCGAATTGCGGATTTTGCCAACTACATCGAACGAGGTCCATTTGTAGGGTTTGTTGATCAGTAGCAGTTCGCCCTCGGCAAAATTGAAATCTTTAAACTTTGAATTTTCTGTACTCACAAATCTTTTTTGCGCAAAGATACAGATTATATAATTTGTAAGTTGTGTCCGGTGTAAAGCAGGATGATGATGATCAATCCGGCGATAATTCTGTACCAGCCAAACATCCTGAAACCATGTTTGTTAAGATAGCCGATAAAGCTTTTAATAGCCAAAAGGGCTACAATAAAGGCGATTACATTGCCAACAATTAATAAATTAATTTGCTCGTGGGTGATGGTGTGCCCTTCTTTATAAAAGTCGTACAGTTTTTTGGCAGTTGCGGCAAACATAGTGGGCACAGCCAGAAAGAACGAAAATTCGGCTGCTACTTTTCTGCTTAGTTTTTGGCTCATACCGCCAACAATTGTTGCGCCAGATCGAGATACGCCCGGAATCATGGCGATGCATTGAAAAAATCCGATTTTTAACGCGGTTAAATAGTTTACGTTTTCTTCTTCGTTTATAGTCGGTTTGTTGAACCATTTGTCAACAAATAATAAGATTACGCCACCAACTAACAGCGAAATGCCAACAGCTAAGGGACTTTCTAAAAGTTCGTCGATTTTTTTACTCAATAGCAACCCGAAAAATGCTGCTGGTATAAACGCGACTAAAAGCTTAATGTAAAAGTCTATTGTTTTAAAAAAACGCTTGAAATATAGTACAACCACCGACAAGATTGCGCCGAGCTGAATGGCAACGGTAAATAGTTTAACAAAGGGATCGCTTGCTATACCCATAAACGATGATCCGATAATCATGTGGCCGGTGCTTGATACGGGCAAAAATTCTGTTAATCCTTCAATTATGGCGAGGATAATGGCTTCTAAGAAGTTCATAAGTTAGATGATGGGTTATTTAAGCCCATTTTATAGGAATGTTATAATTTTTCAATTTTTTGTCTCTCGATATTAAAACCAGCTTTTCTGCAATTGCTTGCGACACGATGATTCTATCGAACGGGTCGTTGTTAACAAAATCAAGGGTTAGTAATGTAGATAAGTGAGTCTCGTTTATAGGAATGATTTCAATCTGGTTTCGCTCTGCGAAACGGAATAGCTCATTGAAATCTATTCGCAGATCGAGTTTGCCAATTTGCTTTTTTATTGCGATTTCCCACAAAGAACCTATGCTTAAGAAACAGGGAGTGTCTACACGCACAAGTTCTTTTTGAACGGAAGCAGGTAATTGATCATCTCCAGCCACAAACCACAAAAAGGTATGTGTATCTAATAGAAAAGCCATTAAATGTAATCGGCAAACATTTCCAAAGGCTCATCAAAATCGTCAGAAAGGTTGATCTTGCCTTTTGCAAAACCAAATTCGCGTGATTTTAATTTGGTTTCAGCAGTTTTATTTTTTGTCTTCAGAAATTCAACAAAATCGGCAACTTCCTGCCTAAGATTCATAGGAAGCGAATTGATCTCGATTTGCAAATTTGTAGTTGTCATATTCTAAAGTTAAATAAATGCTGGTGTTTTGGCAAATTATTTTTTTAGTATGGCAAAAATTCCAAATGCAAAACCAAACAAAACAACTAACGGAGCAAGAAGCGTTCTTCTGAAATCGTAAATATCGCCTTCGGTGCCCATCATTAAGATAAAGCCAAGTGCTACAATAGCAATGGCGATAATTAATAACTGATAGTTCTTTTTTGTAAATACCAATTCGCTGTTAACGTCCTTTGTATTCGGACTTGTTTTTTTTTCTAATGCCATTATCTGTATAAATGATAAGATTTTAAACGTAAATATCTGCTCACTGCAAACCAAGTGCTAATGCCGGTTATAAAAATGCCAATGATAATTAAACTAACAAACACAAGACCAAATTCTTGGTAATTGTTAAGGATAATGATCTCTGGAACTTCCTTTCTGGCATAAATTAAGGTAGCCAACAAAATAATTATTGCAATAAAGGCTGCGATTAAACCATGCAGTGCAGCAAATAATAAGAAAGGACGTCGAATAAAATCTTTTGTTGCACCAACAAGCTGCATACTTTTAATTAAAAATCGCTGCGAGTAAATGGCTAGGCGTATGGTGTTGTTAATCAGCGCAATAGAAATTGTTAGCAACAATGCAGCAAATGCGAGGATGATTAAACTGATGGTACTGATGTTTTTGTTTACCATATCGATTAATGAGCTTTGGTAAACTACTTCTTTTACCACAGGATTTTTCGAAATGTTTACTTTTAACGCCTCAATGCTTTTGTTGTTTGCATAATCGGCTTTCAGGTACACATCGAACGTAGAAGTCAAGGGGTTGTATCCTAAGAAATTAACGAAGTCTTCACCTAAGTCTTGTGTCAGGTTCCTTGCAGCCAGCTCTTTATTTACATATTGCGTTTGCTTAACCGCCGGATTTGAGTTTAATTCCTTTTGAAAAGCCAGAATATCGGTTTCTTTCGCAGCCTCATCTACAATGATATTCAACACAATGTTTTCCTTAACGTAGTTGGATAGGTTTTTGGCATGTACAAGTACCAACCCAAGCAGGCCGAGCATTAATAAAACCAAAGCAATACTAATAATAGTAGAAATATATACGGTTTTGGTTTTCTTAGAGGCGTCGCTTACTTCGAATTCTTCCATGTATTTCAGTTTTGTTTTCTGCGAAAATAGAAATTATACCTGATAATGCCCAATGTTTAGTTGGTAAATGACGATTAAAGGTTGACCAGCGTTTTACATTGGCGCTCAAATTGTTTTATGAAATTAAAATTTTTAAAAGGCGGTACGAAATTTGCATAAAGGGCGTTAATTATTAACCTAAAACAATTAATCCCTTATGAAAAGAAAAATTACATCCCTCGCCCTGCTTCTTGTTTTTACTACGGCCTTTATTTCATGCAAAAAAGATGAGACCTCATTAAAAGCCCGCATGATGGGGAAATGGATGATCAGCAAAATTGAAGTGAGTGGCTATACAGCGGCCGAAACGCTGAGCGACCCAACAAAAGTTAACGGAACTTTTACTTATGGAACGGGCGGCGATTATGTTGATTTCAAATCGAACAACGACGATCAGGTTGAGCTTAGTTTAAAGGGCAACAGAACAATTGGTACTTATATTATTATCTATTCAGACCAATTTACAATGGATTTGAACGACGGACAGAACTACGCCAGAGTGAATAATTTAACCACCACTCAATTTCAATTTACCTCGAAAATTGATAAAACCAACGTTACAAAAGTATATTATTTAACAAAATAGGATTTTAATCTCCCGATTATTTGCTTGCGCCATTGATATTGTCAATGGCGCATTTTTTGTTTCTTGTCATTGCGAGGTACAGCCTGTCTTCAAAGCTTCGGGATCAGCAACTTTCATGCTTAGCGTTTGTGCTAAATAGATCCGCAGTCAAGCTACCAATGAAAGCACCCGTTTTGTCAATGCTGAGGAACAGCCTGTCCCGATTTCTCGGGAAAGCATCTGCAACCTACACCTTACCGTTCTTGCCGACTCACTCGCCCTTTGGCAGTGGGGTTTTGGCGTTATGCGCTTCATCGCTGGGGATCTTTCCTGCCCGTCCGGTCAGGCGGGCGTTATACTACTATTGACGTTTTTTGCAACTTGCTGTTTTATAAGACACTACATGAACGGTCGTCATTCCCAGCTTGTACCGATAGCTATCGGTAGGGAATCTTACTGCAAAAATAGCGCAACGCTTTAGGATTCCCGCCTGCGCGGGAATGACGGCAAGAATAATTTACGTCATTCATATTGATTTTTATCCCATAAATCTAAACTCAGGATGACAGCGTTAAAAACTGTCATCACAACTCCTTTCTTTTTGCCTAAAAACTGATCTCTGAGGATGACGACCGTTCTATGATGTAATATGAAATGTCTTAATTAACTTTCTGCTGTGTTCTCTTGCTTCAGCAATTGAAAAAGTGTTTTCAGGATGGTGTTTTAGTGCTGCCGTTTTTTGCAATTCTTGGTAATTTTCTTCGGGGATGAGTACGTACCGTTTATTATCTATAGTTATATGTGTCATCACTACTCATTTTGATATACGAATATACTAATAAAAATAGATTTATTAGATTAAAAGGGTTTCATAAAACGGAGTAGGTTTTTGTAGGAACGTACAATTATTGCTTTTCCGTGGCTTCTGCGTTCCCGTGGCTGTTTGGCGAAGTAGGTTTAGTGAAGCAATTGAGGACTTACAAGGCAGTCCTAAAGCCATAAACGCGAATGTTGTGTGTTTTTGTGCCAAGAATCTAGCCAAAAATATGTTTTACTAAACCCCTTTATTTCCGTAATTTTGCCCCTTTAAAAATTAAAACCTTGCAATGGATTACCAATTCAAAGAAATAGAGCAAAAGTGGCAGAAGTTTTGGGCGGATCATGAAACATTTAAAGCCGAAAGCAATTCTGAAAAACCAAAATACTATGTGTTAGATATGTTTCCGTATCCATCCGGAGCGGGTTTGCACGTTGGTCACCCACTTGGTTACATTGCATCCGATATTTTTGCGAGGTATAAGCGCCTCAAAGGGTTTAATGTTTTGCATCCCATGGGTTATGATTCGTTTGGTTTACCTGCAGAGCAGTACGCCATTCAAACCGGTCAACATCCGGCTATAACCACTGAAGCAAACATTGCAACATACCGTCGCCAGTTAGATCAAATTGGTTTCTCTTTCGATTGGAGTCGTGAAGTTCGTACCAGCGAGCCCTCTTATTATAAATGGACGCAGTGGATTTTCATGCAACTGTTCAACTCCTGGTACAATATCGAAACAGATCGTGCAGAAGACATCAGTACCTTAATTGAAAAATTTAATGCCTCGGGAACCGCCGACGTTAAAGCAGTTTGCGATGATGATGTAAAGTCTTTTTTGCCGAGCGACTGGGCAACATTTTCTGACGAGGAAAAGCAAATTGAGTTGTTAAAATACCGCATGACTTATCTACGGGAAAGTACAGTGAACTGGTGCCCGGCTTTGGGAACGGTTTTGGCCAATGATGAGGTTAAAGACGGTTTTTCTGAACGCGGAGGTTTTCCGGTTGAGCAGAAAAAGATGATGCAATGGAGTATGAGAATTACTGCATATTCTGACAGGCTTTTGCAAGGATTAGACACAATAGACTGGCCAGAACCTATTAAAGAGATGCAGCGCAACTGGATTGGCAAAAGTGTTGGGGCTTCGGTTCGATTCAAGATCGATACTCCGGACTCCGGACTTACGTCTTCGGCCTTTATTGAGGTCTTCACTACTCGTGTAGATACCATTTTTGGTGTTTCTTATTTGGTGCTGGCTCCTGAGCACGAATGGGTTGCTGCGTTAACTACGCCTGAGCAAAAACAAGAAGTAGAGCAATATATCGCCCAAACGAAAAAGAAATCGGAGTTAGATCGAATGGCCGATACCAAAACGGTTTCGGGGGCTTTCACCGGCACCTATGTAATTAACCCGGTAAGTGGCGAACGCGTTCCGTTGTGGATTGCCGACTACGTTCTTGCAGGTTATGGAACCGGTGCGGTTATGGGCGTGCCAAGTGGCGACCAGCGCGATTGGTTGTTTGCAACGCATTTCAATTTACCGATTGTACAGATACTGGATGCCCAGCAGAATATTGATACACAAGCCGACCCAACCAAGGAAGGGAAGTATGTCAATTCTGGGCTTATAAATGGAATGACTTATAAAGAAGCAGTTCCCTTTTTAAATAACTGGTTGGAAGAGGAAGGTATGGGCAAAGCAAAAGTGAATTTCCGACAGCGTGATGCGATTTTTGGCCGCCAGCGTTACTGGGGCGAGCCAATTCCGGTTTACTTTAAAGATGGCTTGCCATACCTGATAAAAGAGGAAGAGTTGCCTTTGATTTTGCCCGAAATTGATAAATACTTACCAACTGAAACAGGTGAACCGCCTTTGGCGAGAGCGGAGGGATGGAGATACGAAGCCCCACCCCAACCCTCCCCAGAGGGGAGGGAGCTGAAGGACGCCTACCGTTCCAAAGCAGATCCGATGCTTTATGGAATGCTAAAAGAGCATGCTAAAAGCAATCGTACTGAGCCCACAGAAGCCGAGGATATTTTATGGCAATTTTTAAGGCACAATAAAGCCGGGATGAAATTTAGAAGACAACATCCGATTGATGCATATATCGTAGATTTTATTTCTCTTAAAAAAGGTTTGGTGGTTGAGGTTGACGGCGGATACCATAATGACATAATAGAAGAAGACCAACAAAGAACGGAAATGTTATCTCGTTATGGCTTTGAAGTAATGCGATTTACGAATGATGAAGTAATTGGCAATCCTGAGGGAGTGGTTACTCAAATTGAGCAGAAACTTGCCACAATGGAAGATACAAAAGTCCTCCCTACCGGGGAGGATTTAGGTGGGGCTGGATATTTTTACGAGCTCAGCACCATGCCGGGTTGGGCCGGAAGTAGCTGGTATTGGTACCGTTACATGGATGCCAATAACGATTCTGCCTTTGCATCAAAAGAAGCTGTCGAATACTGGAAAGATGTCGACTTATATATTGGCGGTTCTGAACATGCAACCGGACACTTATTATACAGTCGTTTCTGGAATAAGTTTTTGAAAGATTTGGGTTACACCAAAGAAGAAGAACCTTTCAAAAAGTTGATTAATCAGGGGATGATTCAAGGTAGAAGCAATTTTGTTTACAGGATTAACGACGAAAACGGCAAGCCTACCAATACTTATGTTTCGGCCGGATTGAGAAAAGAATATAAAACATCGGCATTGCATGTCGATGTGAATATTGTAGAGAATGACACATTAGATATCAACAGATTTAAAGCCTGGAGAGAAGAATATGCAAATGCAGAATTTATTCTTGAAGGTGGAAAGTACATCTGCGGCGTAGAGGTCGAAAAAATGTCGAAATCGAAATACAACGTGGTTAATCCCGATGATTTGATTGAGCGCTATGGCGCCGACACTTTACGCATGTACGAGATGTTTTTAGGCCCGTTAGAGCAAAGCAAACCGTGGAATACAAACGGAATTGAAGGGGTGTTTAAGTTTTTGCGCAAGTTTTGGCGGTTGTTCCATAACGAGGCATGGGACTTCACAGTTTCTGATGCCGAGCCAAGCAAGGCGGAGTTAAAATCGTTGCACAAAATTATTAAAAAAGTACAGGATGATATCGAGCGTTTCTCGTTCAATACCTCTGTTTCGAGCTTTATGATTGCGGTTAACGAATTGACAGAATTAAAATGCAACAAACGCAGCGTTTTACAAAACATGGTGATTATTTTATCGCCTTACGCACCCCATATTTGCGAAGAACTTTGGGTTCAGCTGGGTAACCAGGCTGGAAGTTTATCGTACACCGCTTTCCCAACTTTCAACCCTGCACATTTGGTTGAAGATGAGTTTGCTTATCCCGTATCGGTAAACGGCAAGATGAAAATGAACCTCAATTTAAGCTTAACCCTGGCTCAGCCAGAAGTAGAGGCCATTTTGTTAGCCGATGAACAGTTTGCCAAATACCTCGACGGCAAAACGCCTAAGAAGATCATCTTTGTAAAAGGAAAAATCATTAATGTTGTTGTTTAAGCTGAAAGCAATAGTAAACGTTTATAAAGAAACCCCGAGTTGAAACATCAATTCGGGGTTTTGTTTTTGCGCTATTGTTTTTAACCGCCTTCGATGCGATAGCTATCGGAGAAAGGCGCCAAAAAAAGGATTGCTCCAGACTATAATTCGAAAGACTTCTAAATGTAGAAGAACGATTGGCTTAAGCTTTAAGGTTTACTTTTTGCGTTTTAATAAAATCGCTTATTAAGTAAGCGATCAATTTAGCGGTCGACTTGCTTTCTTGGCCATCCAACAGCATTGATGCGCCCTCGGCAATGTGTAAATAAGCAAACTGCTTGTCGCAAGTTAGAATGAGTTTACGAATATCGTTTACTGAGAAACCAGTCGGGCTGCTGGCGCTGCTGAGCACATTTTCAATACAATCTAAGTCGATCTCCAGCCCGGCGCTTGCTTTCATACCCGAAAGTAATTTCTTTTCGTCGGCCCCTTTTAAAATATCGTCGAAAAATACGGCAGTTAATTTTGGGTTGCTGCCGATCTGACTCATAATGGCTTCGTTATTATAGTTTTGATGTAAGCCGTACATAAAGTAGTTGCCTAAATAGTTGTTGGCAAAGGCATAAGTAAAGCCATTTCCGCTGTGGCGGCCTTCCATTGTGCGCAAATCGGCATGTGCATCCAGGTTCAATACGTCTATAGCTTGTCTTTTCGCCAGGGAAGTTCCTTTTAGTATCGGGTAACAGTTGTTGTGACCTCCACCGATAACAATGGGCGTTTTGCCCGCTGCTACAATCGCTTTGATGATTGGATAAACCAGATCGTCGATTTTTGCAACTTTTTCTCTTAACGCATTCACCGACGAACTGTCGGGCTCGTCAATCTCAAAATGGCCAAGTACCAAAATTTCGTTGCCACGCAAAAAGTGATTGCTTTGAATGTTCATTAAGGCTTTTAATGCGGGTTGCCATGCTGTAGTGGCGCCGGCGATGCCTAAATTGGCCCTGATTCCGATATCTTCAGGAATGCCGAGCAGCACAAACCTGGCTTTGCTTTTAGCCAGTTCGGTGGTCGAAACCAATGTATTTGCCGAAGAGTCGCTGTAGGTTTGCACCCTTTCGCCAAGCTTGGTTTCACCGTAGCGTCCATTCACCAACTGATCGATATCGCTTTGCGAATATATTTTAAATCTGTCCATTATAAATCCTCATTCAGATAATCGCTCTTATTGTGGCCTTAAAACATGTCCTCAAACTCAAGATAGCGATTATGCGGTGTCAGCTAACTTAGTAAAAATAAAGCATACCTTTGGTAACGAGGGAAAGGCGTGATACAAAAAAAGCCAAGCTTTTTTAAAAAACTTGACTTCTCGTATGTGTTGACTGTTAGTGATTTCGTTTTTGATTCTAAGCCTTGTACCTTCAGCCTTTCATCTTTCTGCCATAATTAAGCTTTGGCTTTTTTTCTGTTACCACCAAAGCGCCTGTTATTGCTGGCATTACGTGGTTTGCCGCTCATATTTCCATCGCCGCCTTTTTTGCCGCCACCACCTTTGGACTGTGCCTGCGGTTTGCGTTTAACCTGATTTTTGGCCAGCATACTTTCCCAGCTTAACGGATACGGATGATCATCAACAACCGGTAAGGTAATTTTAATCAGTTTCTGGATATCCAGTAAGTATTCGTTTTCTTCAGCATCGCAAAATGAAATAGCAATACCATTTGCTCCTGCACGACCAGTACGGCCAATGCGGTGTACGTAAGACTCGGGAATATTTGGCAGCTCAAAGTTGAAAACGTGCGATAACTGATCAATATCGATGCCCCGGGCCGCGATATCAGTAGCTACCAACACACGAATTTTCCGGTCTTTAAAATCAGTTAACGCTCTTTGTCTAGCATTTTGCGATTTATTTCCGTGAATAGCTGCAGCCTTTATCCCCGCATGGGCTAAATCTTTAACAATTCTATCGGCGCCATGCTTGGTACGCGTAAAAACCAAAGCAGTTTGAATGTCCTTATCTTCCAATAAATGGATCAATAACTTCTTTTTATCTGGCTTATCAACAAAATAAACCGATTGAACGATGGTTTCGGCAGTCGACGAAATTGGCGTAACCTCTACCTTTGTTGGGCTGGAGAGAATGGTGTTGGCCAGCTTTTGAATTTCATCGGGCATAGTGGCCGAGAAAAACAAGGTTTGGCGTTTTGCAGGCAATTTCGCTACCACTCTTTTTACATCGTGTATAAAACCCATATCGAGCATACGGTCGGCTTCATCAAGAACAAAAAGCTCAATGGTGTTTAAATTGACAAAACCCTGGTTCATTAAATCCAGTAAACGCCCAGGCGTAGCTACCAAAATATCAACGCCCCTTTTAAGTGCTTCTACCTGCGAGTGTTGATTTACGCCGCCAAAAATGACCAGATGGCGCAAATTTAAATGGCGTCCGTAAGCTTTAAAGCTCTCTTCAATTTGAATGGCAAGCTCGCGAGTTGGTGTTAATACTAACGCTTTTATGTTTTTTGTGGCTTTACTGTTGATGTGTTTTTCGTGCAGTAACTGCAACATCGGGATGGCAAACGCTGCAGTTTTACCTGTACCTGTTTGTGCGCAGCCTAATAAATCTTTTCCTTTTAATATTGTTGGTATGGATTGCTCCTGTATTGGGGTAGGTTGTGTATAACCTTCGGTCTCAAGTGCCTTTAAAATCGGCTCAATGAGGTTTAACTCTTTGAATAACATGTATGGTTTTTTAAAACATTATTGAAGAAGCTAGAACGATCAATTATGTTGAAGGACTAACTTGCGGAGAGAATGTGCCATATCGTTCCGATTGCTATCGGATGGCAAGCCCTTATTCCTGCTTCGGAGGCAAAGGTACGAATTAATAATGGAATATAGGCAGGTTATTTGATTGGCTGGGGCGGTGGCGCTTAATTCTTCATAAAAATTGCCTTTCATCCGGCTCGATTTCACTTCTTATTAAACAACCTCGAAATGAAGTAAATGGCCAAAAACCCGACGAAGATGTACAAACCATTTAATGCAGCATTCGGATCGTCGGCGTAAATGCTGAAAGCAACAAATGTGTAAGCACCAATAAATACGATGGGCAATACCGGGTATAATGGAACGGTATAAATTGTTTTTTTATCGAGATGTGCAGTTCTTTTGCGGAGAACAAAAAGGGTTGCCGCCGAGCTGGCCATACTAATGCTTTCGAGAAAGATGGTATAATTTAGTATTTTATCGAACGTTTTTGCGTAAAAAATGATAACCACCGCTACCAGGGTAAAAGCGGTTAAGCTTAAGGTAATTACCTCGGTTTTTTTGTTTATTTTGCTAAAGGCCCTTGGTAGAGCACCTTCTTCGCCCATGGCAAACATAGCCCTCGGGTTACTTAGTAAGTTTACATTTACATAGCCCATAACCGAAATGAAAATGATAACGGAGAGCATATTAAAGCCTGCCTGGCCAAATATTTTCGAAGCCAATATGGCGGCAATGCTTTCTGCCGACTTCAACTCTTCGAAACCGATAACTTTAACGTAAACATAGTTAAGTATCAGGTAAAGGCTAACAATTACGGTTAAACCAATAATAATGGACCGCGGAATTACTTTTTTGGCTTCCTTAACCTCTCCCCCAAAGTTGATGGTTTGGGCATACCCGGCGTATGAGAACGAAACTGCAATTAAACATAAACCTAAAGCCTTTCCATAATCGAACCAGGTTGGGGTGTTTCCGGTTGCAGTTTTAAACACTGGCGAAATGGTTTGCGGTTGGCCGCCAAAAAACACGGCGCAAATGAGCGTCAAAATTAACCCGATTTTAATAACTGTTAACACGTTTTGCGTTTTGGCGCTGGCTTTTAGCCCTAAAAGATTAATCAGGTAAAACGTTAGTATGGTGGTAATGGCAATAGCTACCCGGTAAGTTTCTGTTTGCATACTAGCAGGCAACACAATTTTAGCAAGGTATTCTGCCCCGATAATTGAAATGGCCGCTACCGAAGCGGCGCTCGAAATAAGTACAATGCAGTTAATGGCAAAAGCAATGGAAGGGTGATAAGCTATGGAAAATATTTTATAATAGCCGCCGGTAAGTGGATATCTTGATCCGATTTCGGCATAAGTTAAAGCGCCACAAAAGGCAACAAAGCCACCAATAAACCATGCCAAATAAAAAAGGGCCGGAACCTGAGCGCTGGAGGCAACGTTTACAGGGGTACGAAAAATGCCCATGCCAATAACCAGACTAACCACAATCATGGATAAATCGAAGAGTGAAAGTTGCTTTTTTTGCTCCATGGAAAGGCCGGTTATTGTTGATGCGAAGATAGGGAAATTATAGGTGATAGCAGAGCGAGGCGAACAACAGCTGGTTTTCAATACCTTATATTACTGCTTAATTATGCTCGCTTAATTTTTTTCCTCGCCATTTGTTGAAATTTTATTTTGCGAGCCTCGAAGAATAAATCTATTATTGCAGAATAATATTTATTGTTGAGCACCTGAATGTAAAGACAGACTTTCAAGATGCTAACAAAATCATTCCTAACACCTTATTGGCTTGATTTAGACTTACCGAATCTCTCGGAACTGTGGGCCGTGCATTGATTTGCATGGGTTATCAAATCAATAAACAACATTGAACTTATGGCAGAAGTAATTTATAACGACGACAGTATTCGGTCATTAGACTGGAAAGAACACATCAGACTACGCCCCGGTATGTATATCGGTAAGCTTGGTGATGGCTCTGCGCAAGATGATGGAATATATGTTTTATTAAAGGAAATTGTAGATAACTCTATTGATGAGTTTGTGATGGGAACGGGCAAGACGATCGAAATTACCGTTTCAGAACAAAAAATAAACGTTCGCGATTACGGACGTGGCATTCCGCTTGGAAAGGTTATCGATTGCGTAAGTAAAATCAACACAGGTGGTAAATACGATAGCAACGCCTTTCAAAAATCTGTGGGCTTAAATGGTGTCGGTACCAAGGCGGTAAATGCCTTGTCGACCAGCTTTACTGTTCAATCTTATCGCGACGGCAAAACTAAAAAAGTTGAGTTTTCGAAAGGGGAGATTGTAAACGAACAGCCTATAATTGATACCACGCAGCGAAACGGCACCGCCATTACTTTTTATCCCGATGAAACCATTTTTAGGAACTATCACTATATTCCTGATTTTGTTGAGAGTATGGTTTGGAATTACGTTTTCCTCAATACGGGATTAACGATCAATTTCAATAACCAGAAATATTTTTCTGAAAGAGGTCTTTATGATTTACTTTCTAAGTTTAATAAGCCCGAAGAAATCCGCTACCCGATTATCCACATGGTGGGCAGCGATATCGAAATTGCGATGACGCACGGTCAGCAGTATGGCGAAGATTACCATTCGTTTGTTAATGGCCAGCACACTACACAGGGCGGAACGCATCAGGCTGCTTTCAGGGCTGCTGTAGTAAAAACCGTTCGCGAGTTCTTTAAAAAAGAGTTTGATGCCGCCGATGTGCGTTCATCAATCATTGCTGCCATTTCGATACGCGTGCAGGAACCCGTTTTCGAGTCGCAAACAAAAACCAAGCTTGGCTCTCAAAATATGGGCCCCGAAGGTCCGTCTGTAGCTACTTTCATCAACGATTTCGTTAAAAAGGAATTGGATGATTACCTACACAAAAACCCCGAGGTAGCCGATGCCTTGTTGAAACGAATCATGCAATCGGAGCGTGAGCGTAAAGACATTGCAGGAATTAAAAAACTGGCCAACGACAGGGCGAAAAAAGCGTCGTTGCATAATAAAAAACTTCGCGATTGTAAGGTGCATTTTAATTCAACGCATGAGAAGCGTTACGAAACCACCCTGTTCATTACCGAAGGTGATTCTGCTTCCGGATCTATCACAAAATCGCGTGATGTAGATACCCAGGCGGTGTTCAGTTTAAAAGGTAAGCCGCTTAATTGTTATGAGTTAACCAAAAAGGTAGTTTACGAAAACGAGGAATTTAACCTTTTACAGCATGCGCTAAATATCGAAGATGGGTTGGACAGTCTGCATTACAATAATATTGTTATTGCAACAGACGCCGACGTGGATGGAATGCACATCAGGCTATTGATGATGACTTTCTTTCTTCAGTTCTTTCCTGATTTGGTAAGGGCCGGCCATGTTTACATATTACAAACGCCTTTGTTTAGGGTTAGAAATAAAAAAGAAACTATTTATTGTTACAGTGACGAGGAACGCCGAAACGCGATAGAAAAATTGGGCAGCAAGCCCGAAATTACCCGTTTTAAAGGGTTGGGAGAAATTTCTCCTGATGAGTTTGGCCTCTTTATCGGTAAAGACATCAGGCTCGACCCCGTTATTTTAAAAGATCAAACCATAAAAGGACTGCTTGAATATTACATGGGTAAAAATACGCCCGACAGGCAGCAGCACATTATTAAAAACCTGCGCATAGAAAAAGATGAGGTAACGGAAGAGGCTAAGGTGATCGATGATGTAGCGTAACTGGCAGTGATCCGTCACGAAGTTAAATCAACGCATGAAACCTACTAAAAATTCAGCGATAAAATATTTGCTGGTCGTATTTTTAATTCTTGTCATTTTTGGCACAACTGCAGGTTTGTTCGTTAATTTTTCTAAAATACCCCTGCTAAAATCGGCCAGTAAAATGGTGCGTGCACAGCGCAATTTCAGCAAGCTGGATAGTTGTATTTTTAGTTTGTACAATGCCGAGAACAGCTGCCGAATGTATATTGTAAGTGGCGAACGGATTTATTATAAACGCTTTGTAAATGAAATAGCCGAAGTGTCGATGATTCTCGATTCTATTGAGGCCCAAAACCTAAACGAATCATCGTTTTTTATAGATGGTGTTGATGCCTTAATTGAACAAAAGAAAATGCGCACGGCACAGTTTATTGAGCTTAAACACTTATCTGATAGCCTTATTAATTTCTCGGTCAAGGTAAATAAGCAGGTGCCCCAAACCGTGCAAAATGATCGGGTTTTTACCACAAGGCAATTTAAAAGCATCATTAAAGTTGATACCATAAAATCGGGCAGGGCACCGGTGCAGAAAAAAAAGTTTTTTCGCCGAATTTTTCAAGCCATACGTGCCAAAGACACAAAAGCGGTTGATAGCTCAAAATCCACCATTGTTAGAACTCAGATTTCTGCCGATACTTCCTCTGTCAGCATGGAGTATAATAAAAAGCAACTTAAAACCATTAACGATTTTTACTCCAATTTATACAGCCTAAATAAGCAGTTGAAAACCAAAGAGCGCCAACTGCTGGATATCAATCATAAGCTCATCG
The DNA here is from genome assembly GCF_015679185.1 of Pedobacter endophyticus. NCBI lineage: Bacteria > Pseudomonadati > Bacteroidota > Sphingobacteriia > Sphingobacteriales > Sphingobacteriaceae > Pedobacter > Pedobacter endophyticus. The sequence continues at coordinate 2,182,078 of NZ_CP064939.1, read as the reverse complement.
TTTCAATTGTTGATGGATTAAAGAAATACAAGGAAAAAGAGAAAAACTATTACGCTGCTATTGAGGAACTGGCGAGTGTATCGACTTTTACGACGATAGAAAACCTGGATAAATTTAACTGGATTTTGCTTGCCTTTATTTGCGGATTGTTGCTTTTTGTGTTTTATACCATTTACAATTTCTACAAAAACGAGAAGGCGCTGATCGATTTTAGCAATAAGGCGGCCACCTATGCACTATCGAAAAGCCGTTTTTTGGCTAACATGAGCCACGAAATCAGGACGCCCCTGAATTCGATCGTCGGTTTTTCTGAACAGTTGAACAATGCCAACCTGCAGCCCGAACAGCGTGAACAGGTAATTGCCATCAGGAACTCTTCGATTATGTTGCTTGATGTTGTTAATGATATTCTCGATTTCTCAAAATATGAAACCGACCAGGTTACTTTAGAAAGGATTGCTTTTTTGCCTTATGTTGCCATTAAAGATGTTTTTGAGAGCCTGAAATTACAGGCAGATAAGAAGAAAATTGCTTATGAACTGGACATTAATTTCGAGAAATCGATAGTTATTTTAGGCGATCCATTGAGGCTTAGGCAGGTAGTGATGAACCTGCTAAGCAACGCCATTAAATTTACCAATGCAGGCAGCGTGAAACTGAGCGCCAGGCTTATGCCGGGACAGGGCAATAACGCTCAATTGTGTGTAGAAGTGGCCGATACGGGACTCGGCATTAATCGCGAAGACCAGAAAATTATTTTTGATGAATTTGCGCAAGTGTATTATGCATCGAACAGACGCAAGCAACAAGGCACCGGACTGGGCTTAGCGATCTGCAAAAAGATTGTGGAGTTGCAGGGCGGTAAAATAGAGGTGAAGAGTGAGGAAAACGAAGGATCGGTGTTTTCCTTTATTTTGCCATTCCAAATTTCAGAACAATCAGTTGAGGAAAGCATTATTGATGTTTTTCCCGTTGCCGACTTAAAAAAATTGGAAGGAAAAAAGGTGCTGATTGCAGATGATAATCTGCTGAATATATTACTGGCCACTACGATTTTAAAAAAATACAACATCGCATTCGATGCAGTTTACAATGGCAAGGAAGCCCTCGAGCTTTTTAGCGAAAACAATTACGACCTCGTTTTGACTGATATCCAGATGCCTGAAATGGGCGGCCTTGAGCTTACACATAAAATTAGAAGTATCAATGATAAGCGCAAACAGCATGTTCCGATTCTAGGTGTTACCGCAAATGTAATGCAAGAAGACCGTGAGAAATACCTCCAATCGGGAATAAATGAACTGGTGCTAAAGCCTTTTATGGAGCAGGAGCTTATCGAGAAAATAGTGAAGTTTGTTGGTTAGTTTTGAGTCTTGAGTCTTGGGTCTTGGGTCTTGGGTCTTGGGTCTTGGGTCTTGGGTCTGAACAAAATGCCAGACAAGTTAGCTATTTATCAATAAAGCAATGAACAAATGAACCAATCAGCCTATTCTTTCGGCGAATCTACCGTATCTTCCGGATGTTGCGGGGGCAGCACATCTACTTCGTCCTCAACAATGGTAACTTTGGTGAACACCGCATACTTACTGGGTCTGATTCCGCCATCATATTTTTCGGCATACGCTTGTGTAAATTCTGCCCCGAAATAAAGTATTATCGAGGTATAATAAATCCAAAGCAGGATAACGATGATGGAGCTTGCGGCGCCAAATGCCGATCCGGGGTTTCCTTTCTCGATATAAATTCCAATCAGGTACTTACCAAGGCTAAACAGAATTGCGGTAAACAAAGCACCAAGAATTGCCGACCTCCACTTAATTACCACATCGGGCAACACCTTAAATATCACGGTAAAAACAGCGGTTACGGCGGCCAAGGTGATGGCGTTATTTAAGATGTAAATAATAAGCGCCATGGTTTCATCTGCAACAGGTACAACTTTATCAATTTGGCTTTGAGAAAGTAAAGTGCCCAATCTATCGCCCAAACTCACCACAACAGTGTTTACGACAAGTGAAACCAGCAATAAAAAACCCATTGAAACAATTAGCGAAAAGGAGAGTAGACGGTTGGTAATCATTTTGAGCCAGCCTTTTTTCGGAATGGCCCTCACTTTCCAAATCATGTTGATGCTATCCTGAATTTCGATAAAAATAGCAGTAGAACCGACTATCAATGTAGCTATACCGATAATTAAGCCAATGGTAGATTGTCCTGATTTTGTGGAATGCTCAACAAATCCCTGAATTTGGGTTGCTGCATCGGGGCCCACCATATCGGTAATTTGCGCAAAAAACTTGTCGCGGGTTTCGGTATTGCTTTTATCGCCCAGAAAAAGCGTAGCTGCCGATAGAATGATGATAATGAGCGGTGTAAGCGAAAAAATTGTGTAATAGGCTAAAGAAGCACTAAGCTTTGTAATTTTATCTTCTGCAAATCCTTTTCCCGCCGCTATAAAAAGATGGTATAAAGCTATAAAGAACTGTTTTATCTTTTTGATTATCTTCATTATATCTATTAAAATGGGTACCCAATACCGATATTAAAAATCAGGTTATCTCTTCTCCAGTCTTTGTCGCCAAAATTGACATCGTCAAATACCCAGCGCTGACCAATTGGAAGGTACGGTTTTCGAACCGGAAACGCAACATCTAAACGAACAACAAAAATCGAAGCGTCTACACGTAAGCCAACCCCGGTACCCACGGCCAGTTCTTTTAAAGCATTTTTAAATTTAAATTCTGATCCTGGTCTGCCCGGGTCGCCCGTTGCCGGATTTCCTACATCTTCTTTTCTCAACCAGATATTTCCGGCATCAACAAATAATGCACCGTATAAAATACTTACCAATTTAAATCTCAACTCTGAGTTAAGCATCAGTTTAATGTCGCCACCTTGATCTGCAAAAACTGCATCTTCGGGTACTCTGTACGTTCCGGGGCCCAAGGTGCGGGCTGCAAAGGCACGAATATCGTTACTTCCGCCGGCAAAAAACTGGCGAACAAATGGGAGTGAAGTGCTATTGCCGTAAGCATAGCCGTAACCCACGTTTAATCGGTTTGCCCAAATTAAGCTTCGGGTAATTTTATAGTAATCGCGTAAATCGGCCTCGGCCCTAATAAACTGGGTAAGTGGCGTATTCAATATGGTGCGTTTGCCTTCATTATTTTTACTGGTAAATAAGCCCCAAACGTTTCCTGCGGTTTCTATTCCACCGAAAAAATAGGTGTTGTTCCGGCGGCTATCTTCCATTTGATTGGTATACGTGAAGTTATAGTTACTTCCTATAATAAATTGGTTTTCAAGCGTAGAACGAAGCAACGGGTTTACCGCAAAGAGACTATCTTCTACACGCTTGCTAGGAAAGCCTGTTGAAACATAGTTTATGGAGATCGGGTTGAGGTTATGCTCTTTATAAAGGTTCTCTTTAAAATTGTAACCAAATTCTGCTTTTGATGCGTTTAGTGTGTACTCAGAACCTCTGTTAATCATTTGATATGACAACGTAGCAATGGTTTTTGGAATAAATGAGTTGGTACTGTTTGCTTTGAAGAATGGTACAATAAATCGTGGAAAAGTGAGCTTAGCCTCGCCAGTTAACGAAAGTGAGTTTTTCCCTTGCGAAGTACCTTTTACCTGTGTTTCAAAACCGCCGCTTACGCTAACATCCAACTGCTCGGCGCCCCTAAACAAATTTCGGGTGGTTTGTGTAACCTTCAATTCAGAGCCCACAAAATTGTTCGATTTACTGGTTCCTACGACCGAAAAGCTGAGTGAATTTTTCTTTAGCGGCGTGAGGAAAATGTTCAAATCGAGCTGGTTGTTTTTAAAGCTGTCAACAGGTAAAAATTCCATTCTTACATCTTGAAAAGCCCCAATGTTCACCATTCTGTTTAGCGATTTGTTATGGTCTTTACGGTTGTAGGCTTCGTTTCTCTTAAAAAACACCAGACGATCAAAAAGCCCCGGTTTAAACGTATTGCGGTTATCGTAAATTTTGAAATCATTATATTCTAAAGGTTTCAGATTTCTTAAAACGCTGTCGCGTCTCAACGAGTAATTAGGAAAAATGTTCACTTCCTTGATGGTGTAAGGCTTGAGGCCCGCATCGGGAGCAATGTCTTTCACTTTTACCGTAACATTAGCCAGATTATTGCCAATGGTACTATCCACCTGAAGAATTAGATAATCGGGGCTGAAGTAAAAATAACCTTTCTCTTTCAGGTCGTTATCAATCCTGATCCGCTCATTTTTGTAAACATCCAGATCGTAAAAATTGCCTACTTTTAAAAGTGTTTTGTCTTTATTTTCATTGATCACCTTTGTTAACACCCCTGTATCTGGTGGAAATGTTACTTTGTTTATTTTATAGCGGTCGCCGGTATTTGCTGTGTAAATCGCTTTCCCTTTTTTTCCATGCGTAACCGTATCGCCGGTAACCTCGGCCTGTAAATAGCCCTGAGAAATGAGGTAACTTTTTAAAACATCGTTATTATACCTCAGCTTTACTTCGCTCAACAATACAGGCGGTTCACCCTGTCTCCTTAGCCAGTTTCTAAATCCCTTTGGTTTTGTGGGTTCTCCGGCTAAATTGTAAATGCCCAGTTTATATTTTATGCCTAAAATAGATTTGTTCGGACGCGGTCGGGTTTTACTTTCCAAATCGGCCTTTACCTGTTTTTGATCGGCAATTCTTTTTCCCGAATCTGGGTTAATGTTAATATCGGCGCCGGTATATAAAAACTGGCCTGGTTTTAAATTTTTGGTCGAGCTACATCCAGCGCAAACTAAGCAGGCCAGAAAAAATATTGTTGGTCTAGTTAGTTGTTTCATCTTTACGTTTTTGTTCAATGTTTCTGTTTCTTTTTGGTCTCTTCTTCTGGAATATCTCTCTAAATTTATTGTAGTCCATTACCAGGGCAAAGCCTAGTCCGGTTTCTACTATCTGGCCCTGAATAACGCTTTCGGTTTGGTTTCTTCGATAGGCCCTTAAACGGTATCTGCCATCGGCCGATAATGCGTATTCGATATTTACGTTACCGGCAATGTTGGATGAGTTTTGATTAGCTGTTTGCGGTCCTTCCAATCCGAAAGAACTTCCAACAGTGATTGTTAACCTATCGTTAAGTAATTTTTTCGACAAGCCAATTTCCAGATCTGTTTTTTGCTCAAGCGACCCTGTAGAATAATCTTCGGAAGAATTTACCCCAAAGTTTAGCTCTACACCCTGTATTAAATCGGATGCCAGATTGTTCAGCTGCTCGGTTAGCAATTTGCTCACGCTAGATCGGGCAAGTGTTGAAAGGCCGCCACCGCCGCCAGCCAAACTCTCAAACGGATTGTTGGCAATAAATCTGTTTAGTGCAAGCAATGCAAAAACCTGCTTATTCAACTCGTTCTGATCGCGGTTTACATTAATCAGCTTGGTTTGAATTACCGTGGCCAGCGTTCCGCCCTCGCCCTCGGGCAAGGCTATTCTAAATGAAATAACAGGTTTGAGCAATTCGCCCTTCAACATTAAGTAAACCTGAAATGGAAGTTTCGTTTTGGCTACGTAATTGTCTGCTTCGTTTAGTAAATCGATAGGGGCGGCCTCAACTTCGTACAAAGCGGTAATATTGGCATTTGCCGAGGTTGGTTCTCCCGTCCAAACAATGGTACTTCCCTTCACCAGCTTAAACTCTTTTTTAACTACAGCCAGTGTTAAACTGTACGAACCATCGATTATTTCGTAGCGGCCTGTCATGCTAATTTTTCCGCTCGGATCAATCGTCACGTTTAAATCTGCATTACCTTTAACCTTTAAATTATCGCCATTGGCAGGGTCTACAATCACATTGAGCTCTGCATCGGGATCGATTGTTACCGTGGCAACAAGGTTCAGTCCCTTAATTGGCGATTTGCTTAAGCTATCTACCTTTAACGCTTTTTGACCGTTAAACGGAGGCGCATCCGCATCAATAAACTGAACAATTCCTTCCTGATCAATTACCGATGGATCGTTTGCCGGCAACGCAAAGAAAAACTTGGTTCCCTTGTTTACTTTAACGTCCATGTTTACATCGGGCTGGTTTAAATCGCCACGAACACGGATGCGGCTGGTTAAGAAAACCGTTCCGTAAATCATTTCGTTATCGGCCGCCGTTGAGTTTAACGCCCTGAAATTATTCATATTAATATCAAGCCCAAACCGATAGTTTTTGTAATCTGTGGTATAAATTTTACCATCGATGGTTGCCTTTTGATTTAGCGAATCGATCAGCGTGAAATTATCGAAAGCAATTCCTTCGCTGTTGAACGAGATTTTTTCGTTGGGTATGCGGAAATAGGAGTTTACGTACGCAATATTTACCCCAACGTTGTTGAAACCAATATCACCAGTAATTTTTGGCGCACTTATTTGGCCTTTAACACTTAGTTCACCCGACACGGTTCCGGTACCGTTCTTTAATTGACCTTGCGAAAGGCTTTCTACGCTCTTCATGTCAATTTTATCGATGTTTACCTTTAAGTCTAACGCACTTTTCGGCCCGGTGTAATAAAACCCGTTTACCCTTAGCTCGTGTACGCCGGTTAATGCTGCATTCACTTCAAAAGCATTTTCGGTATTATTATTTACTGCTAAGCGCAAGGTGCCCAATTGATCTTTTTGATAGCGTAACTGATCGATCGTTAAATTGGCCTCAAATTTTGGTGTCGATGCTAAGTCTTTAACATTTGCTGTTCCGTTTAACCGTCCGCCAACTAATGTGGTATCGGTTTCTGCAAATTTTGTTAATGTTTCCAGCTGAAAATCCTTAAAATTAACTGTTAGCGGTGCATTGGGCTGCGTAGGGTTGCTGTTTATAGCGAGCGATTGGCCACTATTGCTAATTTCGAACTGATTAACCAATATACCCGATTGGCCAAACTGGATGTAGTTATTTTGCGAAACTACCCATTTTTGGTAGTCTAGTAACAGTTTTTGCGGATCGAGCGTGAATTTAAAATCCTTATTAATCGATTGGAAAGTTCCACCGATAACATACTTGTCTTTCAACTGCCTGTCGCGTAGAAAAATGTTTACCCCAAGTACGTTATTGGCCGCATCGCCACTGATTTCGGTATTAAAAAGTGAAATAGATGGGCTTGTTAAACCTTTAACGGTTAAGGCGTATTCGAGCTTGTTGTTATCGTTATTGATATTTAAAACGGTTGTATCTACTTTAAAATCGCCATAAACAACCTGCGGAAAGTTCCCCCTGATTTGAAGGCTGTCTTTTTGCGTATCAATCAATCCGTAAAACTCCGATTTCTTAAAAGTGGTTAGCTCGGGAACAAAGTTTTTCAACAATTTAGAGTCGTAAACCTGTACCGCAAACCTAACACGTTGATCGGGAATTTTAGTTACCTCGCCAAAGGCGTAATATTTGTTTATTTCGTTAATAATTGCGCTTCCAACTTTAGTTAACTGATATTTACCATCAATTTTTGCAGATAAGATTTCAGATTTTAAGGTCAACTCGTTTGCTGTGGCAGTAGATTTCGCCCTAACAGAAATGGTGTCGACATCAAGTTTCTGTTTGTCTTTTACAATTTGTAAGCCAGTAATGTCAACAGCACCATTTAGGTAATCTGCATCAGCGGTTGGCAGATCAACCTTGATCAATCCGGCGGCTGTTAAAACTGTCGGGCTAAAGTGAAGCGCCTGGAGATCAAGCTGTTTTAAGTCTAAATTGGCCTTAACCGATGGGTATTTTCCCGCAAGGTTTACTTTTGCATTTAAGTCGAAATTTGCATTAGCATCGGGCATACTACCTTTTATGGCTATGTTTTGCGCCGAGTATGTTCCTGCAAGATTTAAATTTTTATAAGTGTATTGGTTGTAATAAGCGCTGATTACTTTGGCATTAAACTTTGCGCTGATCTTTTTCGGATCTAAACCGGTTCCGGAAACGTTGGCCTTTGCAGAAACACGCCCCAGTTTGGGTTGCATTTTTAGTAACCTACCCACATTGAAATTGTTCAATGCAACATCAGCTTTGTAATTTTCCCTGCCTTTAGGGCCTTTCATTACCGCATTTAAAACAGCGCCACCCATATCTGTTTGCACGTTCAGGTTGGTGTTAAAATCTGTCATCGATCCCTTAAACTTACCTTTTGCATCAATTACATTTGGCAATTCGATAGTTGGCGGTAAGGACTTTTTCGGTACGGCTACCAAAATATCACTTTTGGTAACATGCACCTTTTTAATGTTTAAATCGAGGTAAGCCTTATTAACATCCGGCAAGCCTTTAGCTGTACCGCTGATGTCGATTTGCGTATTTTTTAAGCCGCTTATTTGCAGGCGTGGTATGTTCAGGTTATTTAAATATCCATTCACATCGGCATTAAGCTTAATTTTTTCGTTGCGATAGTTGGCTGGCAAGGCATCGCTGAAATAGCTGGCATCTTTAAGACCAATTACGGTGTTTTTAAAGTTTAGTGCCAGCTTTACACGTTCAGGATGTTTGGTTAAATCATCCATCGATGTAAAGTTCAGTTCTGTTGCGTTCTCAATGGTTGTATTTGGCGTTTTAAGCACAAAATCGCTCAGCTTAATTTGTTTATCATTGTAAACCGCATTTCCCTTTAATTCATTTAAGGCAAAGCCACTTTTCTCTTTTAGCGAGCCATTTTTAACGTTGGCTTTTATGCCAGCGGCACTGTAACTGATATCGGCAGCGCCAAAATTCAAGCCTGTAATTTTAAGGTGATTAAAGTCCATCCCCTTTGGCGCAGGTTTGGCACCTAAATTATCAAACTGGAAATTATTATCGGCTAAACTGATGTTTTTGATTGTTAATCCGAGTGGCGATGCCTCTGGCGCTACCGTATCCTTAACTTTTTTCAGATCGTTGCTGGGCGCAGGTTTAAATGCAAACAGAATATTTGATTTGTTTAAATGCGCATCGCCAACGGTATATTTACTGTTCGTTAGGTCAACTTTCAGGTTTACAAGGCCGAGGTCGTTCACATCTGCAACCGCTTTTGTGGTCGAAATCTGATCGTCGTAATTCACCTTAACATTATTGAAAGCAAAATTTTCGACTTCAATGGTAGGCAACTTGCCAGTTTCTTTTTCGGCGCTATCTACACTGTTGGTAATGTGCTGTACGAGTTGCGTTAGCGGTTTCTGTTGAAGGTAGCGTAAAGAGGTGTTGCTTAGGTTTAAATCGCGTATAACATAATGCTGATCAGCTAAATCGAATGTTTTAAGCTTGGTTTTTAAGGCGCCGAGATAAAGTTTTACATTGTTTCCGGCAACATCATCGCGATAGGTGATGCCAATATCTTCGAGAGAAATTTTATCGATTGAAAATTTAAGCGTCGAGGACGTATCCTGAGTAACCTTTTCTTCAGGTTTTTTCTCCTCACTCATGAAAGCATCAACTAAAAAAGAAAAATTGAAGGTCGTATCGGGGTTGACCCTTTTTACGTTTGCCCGTATATTTTTTAGTTCAATATTGTTTACCTCAACGGTGTTTTTCAGCAACTTAAACAAGCTGATATCCACAGCGAGCTTTTCGGCATAGAGCAGTGTATCACCTTTTAAATCTTCGATATAAAATTTATTTAAGACCACATCTTTCGGCAAAGCAATCTTGATGCTTTCAAGGCTGATCTCGGTTTTGGTTTTGGTTTTCAGGTAATTAATGGCCTTTCCCTTTACAAAGTTTTGCACTGCAGGGATATTTAGCGAAAGGGCGATGCCAACTATTAGTATAATAATTGATGCGATAACCCAAAGTAAAATTTTGAGACTTTTGCGTACGTATTTATTCAAAGCTGATCATGTTTGGTGATTGTTAAATGCTAAAAGCATGCCATTAAATTTAATTATTGACACATTTATTATAAATACAAAAAATAAACTAAATTGTTCAGCTTGCCGCAAAATTTAACAATGCGGTTTAACTAAATAGAATGACTTCGATAGATTTAACTATAAATTTTGAACAATATGCCGGCGTTGATGAGCTGAGCAAGATGGATTTTTCGTTATGCAAGTTGGCTGAAGATGCCCTTGCAAATTCATATTCGCCATATTCGCGGTTTAGGGTAGGCACAGCTGTTCGGTTAACTTCTGGCGAGACGGTTTTAGGCAGTAATCAGGAAAACATTGCGTATCCCTCAGGGCTATGTGCTGAACGTGTTGCGCTATTTACAATTGGTGCCAGTTTTCCAAACGCTGTTATCGAAAGCATGGCGATAACGGCGCAAACTGATGATTTTGAAATCGTAAAGCCCGTAACTTCTTGCGGAGGTTGTTTGCAGGTAATGGCCGAGTTTGAGCGTAAGCAAAATTCGCCCATCGAGGTAATTTTTTATTGCATTGGTGGTGAGGTTTTGAAAGTGTCCAGCATAAAGAGCTTATTGCCTTTTGCTTTTGTTGAAGATCGATTGAGCGCAGTAAAACCTTAAACCATGAAAAAAAGTGCTGGAATTTTACTTTTTCGCAGAGTAAACGAAGTGGTGGAATTTTTTTTGACCCACCCGGGAGGACCTTTCTTTACGAAAAAAGACTTAGGCGTTTGGTCTATCCCCAAAGGTGAACTCGATGAAAACGAAGAACCACTGAAAGCTGCAAGAAGGGAGTTTGAAGAGGAAGTTGGAACCAAAATTGATGGAAAATTTATTGAACTCAGCCCGATTGTGCAGAAAGGAGGGAAGCAGGTTTTGTGCTGGGCGGTGGAGGGCGATATCGACGCAAAGACTGTAACAAGCAATACGTTTGAAATGGAATGGCCGCCGAAATCGGGTAAAAAACAGCACTTTGTTGAGGTAGATCGGGGGGATTGGTTCGACTATGAAACTGCTGTGAAAAAAATCAGAGACCGGCAAATTGCACTTCTGGATGAACTGGTTTCGATATTGGGATAAAGCAAGTTATCCGTGAGTTGAAACTGACGGCAAAGGCGGGGCAAATTCATTGCCGTTGACTTCAGTCAACGGAATTATTATTTTTTTACAGTAATGGTTCTGCCTGTAATCAGATGGAACTGGTATATCTTGTACAGGCTATCATCATCTATGTCGATACTTTCGACCAAACCCGTTTTGCTGAACGTATCGGTCACCATATCGCCGATTTTTACTTCCTGCAGCACATCGTCGGGTGTATCGTTGTTTAATCTTATCATGCGGTAAAAGTATTAAAAAAGCAGAAGTTTGCGGATGAAATTGCGTTAAGCAAGTGCATTTCTGTTTACAATTATTTCTAATAAGCTGTGAAGTAGTGCAATTTGCACCTCATAGGCGCTGCCTTCATTTTTAATTTCATCGTCTACGTGCATATCTTTTCCTTCCCAGTTAATGGTTAACGTTTTCGCCTGAATGGGTTTTATAGGAAAAGTTGGCGTTTTGCCATCAATAACATCTTTAATATATTTTTCCATCACCTTTCGCTTGCTTGCCGGCACAATAATCACGTCGAAAAAACCATCGCCCGGGTCGGCCTTTTCGCTGAGCTTTAAATTTGGCCCCAGTCTCGAAATGTTCATCACTTCAACCATTAAACATTCGTCGTCTATCACTTTGTCGTCTATCGAAACCCTACATTTAATAGCGGGGTAGGAGCGGGTAATTTTCAATAATTCAGATAAAGCGAGCTTAAACTCATCGTCGGCATGCTCAATATGCTCAGTATCGAGTTCATCAAGCGTAGCAATCAGTTTTGGAAAAAGGCCGAATCCGAGCGCTTCAATAAAATAGGCAGCCTCGTTCAAGCCGATCACTTGTCCTACGTCGAAATTGCGCAATTTGTAGTTGTCCCAGGTCGACACATTTTTGCTAACATCCTCATTAATTCCCAAAGAGGTTGCAATATTGTTGGCGGTTCCGAAAGGCAAAAGGGCAATGGGTCTTTTAAACTTAAGCTTTTTGTTCAATAAGTTCATAATGGTTTTGCGGATCGTTCCATCGCCTCCGGCAATGGCGATAAACTGCGTTTCGGGCGCAATGTCTTTTAACGATGTTTTTTCTGATGAAACATAGGCACATTTGTATCCGTGTTTTCTCATGATCTTAATAATCTCCGTTTTGGAATATTTACCTTCTCCCGCATTCGGATTATGGATTAGTCTAACCAGTTTATCTGCCTTTTTCATATTGTTTTGAACAATATACCCGCTTATAGGTTTTAATTGTATCACTTATTTTAATATTTACGATATGAACATTCTCATTACCAACGATGATGGTATATATAGCCCCGGCATTGCGGCATTAGCCATATTTGCCCTGCCTTTTGGAACGGTTAGAATTGTTGCGCCGGATGTTGAGCAATCTTCGATGGGACATGCCATTACCCACTCCAGACCGCTTTCGATCAAGAAATCGCCGATAACTTTCGAGCATATCACTGCGCATAGGGTAAATGGAACCCCTGCAGATTGCGTTGCCCTCGGCTTGCACATGTATCCAGATACAAATGTAGTTTTATCGGGGATTAATATGGGACCAAATCTAGGCAATTCGATGTGGCATTCGGGTACGCTGGCCGCCGCCAAACAAGCAGTGCTATTGGGCGTCAAAGGAATTGCTTTGAGTACGCCTGTTGGCAAAACCGAGCCAGACTTTGATCATTTAAAACCTTTTGTTGATGAAGCCCTGAATGCGCTTTTGGTCGACGATGAATTGGGCTTGTACAATGTGAACTTTCCGCCAGGCCCAAAGGGTGTGAAATGGACCCGGCAATCGGTTCGTTTATATGATGGACACGTGGTGCCCGGAATCGACCCGATGGAGCGAAAACATTACTGGATTACCGTTACACCTTTGGAAGCGGCTGAAGAAAATACAGACAGATGGGCTGTAGAAAACGATTTTGTATCGATTACACCTTTGCGTTTGGATTTAACTGATGAAGCGGAATTAGCGAAGCGGGCGTCGAACTAAATTGCAGCTTTCTGTTTTTTGAAAAAAAAGTGTTACTTTTGTAATGCGACTTGAAGCAGTCCTAACTGCTTAGGGCCGTAACAAATCAAAAAATATTTTGAGCCTCGGTTTTTAACCGGGGCCTTTTATTTTCTTACAATTCCAAATGGGTCTAAACTGCTGGCCTCTTTGAGCAGAATAGGTTCTAATGCATCAAAAATTTTCTCTACGCCATGTTTTCTAAGGCTTCCTTTTGGATACTCTTTTCGATACAAACAATGAGCAATAATATCGCTAGTCTGAATAAAATAAGAAAGGGTAGACTTTCGGTGATTGATGTCTTCAATTATGTTTTGTATTGGAGAATTGTAGGTGTTTGATCCAAAATGTGACGGCGTTGGATTATAGATTCGACTTTTTCGCAATTGATTGCGAAGTTGGTTTTCATTGCTTTCATCGCAAATAATTATTCCTTTATCAACCGCTATTTTTCCTAAGTATTTGTCGTATCTATTTAGGAACCTGTTCCATGCAAGCTCTTGGAAATTGAGAATTTGTGGATGGTCTTGCTTCCTGAAGCAAATATTAAGAATTTTTGCATTTGAAAATATATTCGGTATTTCATTAACATAAAACTTCAACATTTTAATTCTATCATGCTTTTTTATCGCCTTGTAAGCATCTGAACTGGTTCGGAAAATTTCTGTTGCGTGGAATTCAATACGCGATGTAAGACCGAAAGAGGCTTGAATATTTTTTCGTAATATTTTTAAGCTGTGCAGATTGGATTTCCATTCGTCTTGATGAAGAATGAGACCTGTTAAAATATAATGAGGAGATGAAAGTGGAGAATTGCCAGGATCGCCGCTTTCATCTACATACATGATGTGCATAATGATAATTTGCTTGGTTGTAAATTTCGCAATGTTACAAGCTTACCGTTAAACCCGTATACACTCCAACTTTTAATTGCCTATTAATATAGTTATTTCGAAGTTATAACGGGCAATTTTGTTTTATTCACAGGTAACAAATACCATTTATAACAGTGAATGGAGAAAATGTGTGTTCATTTGGAAGTTCAGGTTTGTTGCTTTAAGCAAATTTCATTTCACTACCCCTCGCTGCGTAAAATTTTTAGCGGCGGTTGATTCAAAATGCTTCGGGTGCTTAGCATGCCGGTAACCACAACCAAAAGTACAACAGACCCGAAAAGCAATAAGGTTGGAACTGGTGGCGGAACAAAAGCGGCATCGAAACTAAATTTGGCCAATGCCCAGCTTCCCGAAAGGGCTAAAATTAAGCCAGCGGCCGCTGCAAAGGCACCAAGAAAAAAGTATTCGATGGCGTTTATGGCCATGATTTGTTTTCTGCTTGCACCCATAGTGCGCAATAAGATGCTTTCCTTAATGCGTTGGTTTTTACTGGTCAAAACCGCCGAAATCAGCACAATCCATCCGGTAACCATGCCAAAACCAGCCATGAATTGGATAACGAAGCCGATTTTATCTAAAAGTTCATCAAGCAGTTTCAGTACCAAATCGAGATCTATTACCGAAACATTAGGGAATTTTTTAACCACTTCGCCCTGAAATTTTGCTGATAATTCGCTTGTCGGCACCCGGGTCATCAACACATGAAACTGCGGCGCTTCTTCTAAAACGCCCGCCGGAAATACCACCCTAAAATTGGTTTGCATTCTGCTCCAGTTTACCTCCCTCAAGCTGCCAACAACAGTAGGAATCATCATTCCCTGCACGTTGAACATAATTTTGTCGTTTAAGCCCACATTGATCTGTTGCGCATAACGCTGATCTAATGAAATATAAACGGTTTCGTTCGGCTTGATTTTGCCGATCCAGTTCCCTTTAACAATTTTTTCGGCGGCAGTTAACGTGTCTTGATAAGTTGCCCTGATTTCGTTTCTGTACGCCCGGCGATTGGTGGTATCTTCATTTGCTTTTTTTCCGTTTATTTCCTCAATACGCATGGTAATTACAGGGACTTGATTCATCAACGGCAGTTTAAATGCTTTTGTAAGACTGTCCAACCCTTCTTTTTGAGTATTCTGAATATCGAACATCACCATATTTGGCTGATTGTTTCCAGAAGAAAGCGTAACCCGGCTCATCAAAATCCCCTGAACAAAAAACAGGGTACAGATAAAAGCGGTAGACAAACCGATAGACACGGTAAGCATCAAAGTTTGATTATTTGGCCGATAAAGGTTGGCAAAGCCCTGGCGCCATAAATAACTGGCCGTATTTGGCAGCAGTTTCCTTACGAAGAACATGAGCAGTTTAGAGAGAATGATGAGCAAAACAAAAGCCACACCGATACTCACGGTAAAGGCCAGCGTTTGCACCCACGTTTTCATTTGCAAATGTGTAAAGCCCACAACAAACGCAGCCATTAACAGATAAACGAACCAGATTAGCGGTTCGCTTTTGCGCTCAGTTTTTTCGAATGAAAGCCGGATTGCATTTAGCGGCGAAATTCTTCGCACAGCGAGCAGCGAGGGGAGGGCAAACAAAATGGAAATGACCAGCCCCAATACGATGCCCTGCCCAATAGCCGGCCACGAAACCTGCATGCTGATTTCTACGGGCAAGAAATCTTTTAATACCAGCGGCAGTAGAAACTGGATTCCGGTGCCAATGGCGGAGCCCAGTATAGCGGCTATTAAACCAATAAAAAAAACCTGAACAAGATAAATTAAAAATGCATGATGCGACTTTAAGCCCAGGCAACGCAAAGTAGCAATTGCGCTCAACTTTTCTTGAATATATACATGAATGGCGCTACCAACGCCAACGCAGCCGAGTAATAACGCAATGAACCCTGATAAAGCAAGGAAGCGGTTTACATCTTTAAACGATCTTCCGGTCTGCTCTTTCCGCGATTCGACGGTGTCAGCGTCGAAACCCTCTTTTTCCAGCTTCGGCTCATTCTTTTTTACCCATTCATCAACCCCCGATGGATCATCAAACCGGTAATAAAATTTGTTATTTATTCTGCTGCCGGTTTTAATCAGATTCGTTTTCTCCAGATACTGCAATGGAATGTAAACAGTTGGCGCAACACTGGCCGCAATGCCCGTTTGGCCGGGCGCCTTTATAATGCTTCCCGTTATTTTGAAAGTTAAATCGCCAACTTTGACCGAATCACCAACTTTGGCGCCGAACTGCAGCATTAAGGTTTGATCTACCAGAGCGTTCCTGTCTTCCTGAAAATGTGCTGCGGCAGCCACCGGAATTGTTTCTATCGTTCCGTAATAGGGATAGTTGCCAGTTAGTGCTTTCATTTGAACCAATCGGCTGCCACCGCTGTGTTCAAAATAAATCATTGAGGCGAAGGTTTTCTCTTGCGATCGTTCATCGCCCAACGTGTCGAGCATCTTCTGCATAGCCTTTGTCACGCCCTTTCGGCTATCCAGCACCAAGTCTGCGCCCGTAAGCTCCTTTGCCTGTGCATCGATATCGTTCTGCAAATTGTTTTTAAAGGAATACACGGCCACTAAGGCGGCAATGCCCAATACAATAGACGAAATAAACAGCAGCAATCTCGATCGGTTCTTTCTACTATCACGCCAGGCCATTAAAAAAAGCCACGAAAATTTAATGTTCTGTTTCGGAATCAAACTAGGCATAACTTACATTTTCGTCTGAAAAGATTGCTCCGCCTTTAATTTTTATTGTTCTTCCTGTTCGGGCGGCAAGTTCCAAATCGTGTGTTACAATGACCAGCGTTGTGCCGGCATCCCTGTTTAGATCAAAAATTAACCTGATTATTTTTTCGCTGGTTTCTGCATCGAGGTTTCCGGTAGGTTCATCGGCAAAAAGAATAGCGGGTTGGTTGGAGAAAGCCCTCGCTAACGATACTCGTTGCTGTTCGCCACCCGATAATTGAACGGGATAATGCTGGGCACGATCGGCCAGGCCAACTTTATCTAAAAGTTCCATCGCCACCGATTTTATATTTTTTGCCCCACGCAATTCTAAAGGAACCATTACGTTTTCTAAAGCGGTTAAGGTGGGCAGAAGCTGAAAATTTTGAAAGATAAAGCCCACATATTGGTTTCTTACGGCTGCTCGCTCGTCTTCGCTCAGTTTTTCCAATGCAATTCCGTTAAGCTCAACGGTGCCGCTGCTGGCACGATCGAGCCCGGCACATAGACCCAGAAGCGTAGTTTTTCCGCTTCCAGACGGGCCGGTAATGGCAACAGTAGAGGCCGGTGCAATTGAAAAATTGATATTATCCAAAACGGTTAACCCCTGGCCAGCGCTTTGGTAAATTTTACTTACATTTCGAATGTTTAAGATATTTTCCAATTTATCTTTTGAATTTGAGTATTACGATGAACCAAACATAAACAGAACTTTGCCTGTTAAGCTAATGGTTTTTTTATTAGAGAAGGAACACTATATTATGTTACGAGAACGCTTTATCGGCCTATTTGTTTTGATTATGATTTTTACGGCTTGTGGAAACAACAAAGGCAATGAAAATAACGAAAAAATGCTGGATTCTGCGGAACGAAAGGATGCAGAAGCCACCGCAACAACTAAGAACATTCTCTTTTTTGGTACAAGTTTAACAGCCGGATATGGCCTTGACCCAACCGAGGCGTACCCTGCATTGATTCAAAACCGGATCGATTCGCTTAATTTGCCTTATAAAGTGATTAATGGAGGCTTAAGCGGCGAGACTTCGGCTGGTGGAAAGGGCAGAATAGACTGGCTGCTGAAACAACCGATTGATATTTTTGTGCTTGAGCTTGGCGCCAATGACGGGTTACGTGGATTGCCGATAGCGCAAACCATTAAAAACCTTCAGGATATTATCGATCGCGTTAAGACAAAATATCCCAATGCAAAAATGGTTATTGCCGGGATGCAGATGCCACCGAATTTTGGTGCAAAATATGCCAATGATTTTAAGAATATATTTCCCGATTTGGCCCGAAAGAACAACATGGTTTTAATTCCGTTTCTTTTAGATAAAGTTGGGGGTGTGCCAAAATTAAATCAGGCCGACGGTATTCACCCAACTGCAGAAGGCGATAAAATTTTGGCCGAAAACGTTTGGGCTGTGCTCAAAGATTTACTTTAACATTCTTGCGTTGGAGGTTCGCGTTTCGAGCAATTAACGCTTAGGCTTGCGCTGTTAAATGATAACAAACAATGTTTCTTTGTGTAAAGCGCAACGTAAAGCAGCTTTACAATCTGTATCCATATACAGTTTCTTGAA
Organism: Pedobacter endophyticus; assembly: GCF_015679185.1. Taxonomy (NCBI): domain Bacteria; kingdom Pseudomonadati; phylum Bacteroidota; class Sphingobacteriia; order Sphingobacteriales; family Sphingobacteriaceae; genus Pedobacter; species Pedobacter endophyticus. The sequence goes on along the minus strand of NZ_CP064939.1, from coordinate 2,163,928 downwards.
TGCTGAGCGTAGTTATATGGTGTATATTTGGCCTGCTAGAATTAAATCAACGGGAGCGATTTAAAAGAAAGTATTAGCCCATCAGGATTGATGGGCTTTTTTTTGTAATCTCTTTTTTCAATCCCGCCCCGTTTATTGAACAGTTTAGCGATGCAGGGCGGTTCTAAACTAGCATGCTTATTTTTTGCCCTTGTATGCAGTTCACAAAATTTTCTCATACCTAAGCCAAGATGATCTTCGCAGCCATCATGACGCCCGAAGGAGCAAATCTCTGGTACAAAAGTCTTTAATGCAAAAACAGCCACAACTTGCTGTCCGTAATTGCGCCTGTATAATGTTGTGCAGAACTTTCCCAATTGCAGGTAATTAACGTTTCTATAACATCTCGGGTATGGTAATTCGCGTAAATACTATTGAGTTAGATTAAATCACGGGACGATTTAGATTAGTTTAAAGGCTCCTCTGGATGGTGGACCTTTATACAGAACTTAGTGAAAGCAGTTCACTTAACCATAGCTAGCAAACATTGCTAGCTATGGTTTAATTAAAATTTAGACCTCAGTTTATTGTAGCTATTAGCGAACGCTATTTAATATGGCTATCAGCAATCGAATGGGCTTAATTGAAAAGTTGTTTCAATTGTGTTATCGATTTTCTTAGCCTCGTTTTGAGGGTGCCCAATGGCATGCCCAATTTTTTTGCTGCTTCTTCATGAGTAAAATGCTGAAAATACACCAGGTTGATGATGGAGAAATTTTCCGGTGATAATCGTTCGGCCAATTGTTTGATGCCAATTAAGTCGGTATTTACAGAAGAAAAGTATTGAACGTTGAGTTCCTCTTTACAAAAATCGATGGGCTTGTTTAACGTGCTGTTTCTCGTGCTTTTCATCCGCAGATAATCAACTGTTGTGTTTCTGGCGATGGTTTTCATCCAGGTAAACAGTTGCGAACGCTGGGGCTGATAGGTATGAAGTGCATTATTGATTTTAACAAACGAATCGTGAAGCAGGTCTTCTGTGGTTTCGGCAGATGGAACAAGGTTGAAAATTACCGCTCGTAAACTTGATGCATAGCAATTGTAAAGTTCGCACAGCAAATCGTCTGACTGGTTGCTTTTTTGGTGGGGTGCTGTTCGGGTTTCTGAACTGGTTTTTGTGATGAGCAGAAGGTGAATTTGTTTTGATGTTTTGGCAGACTTGATACGTAAGTTTTTCATTTAGCAGGGTAAAATTTATAGCGTTAATGCCTCGATTTAACGGGGCTTAGGTAATTAGTAGTGACTTACTTACTTGGTTATTCCAAATGGTTGTAAATCTTACAGTTGCAAAAATAAAAATTAAAATAATAGGATTTATTTTAAAACTATAGGGCCTTAAAAAACGTATATAATTTATACATAGGCAATCAGTTTTTATGTAATTAAATGATTTGAGTTATGGGCGATTTATTCAATGCATCGGCGAGGGGAATTAGCTACAATTTGTACGCTGGAACTTTGGATGAGTTATCTTTGGAATCAAAGACTGTAATCAATACCATCAACCAGTATTCGTATTGTGTAGCCAAGGAAGATAGCGAATTTAGAAACGCCCTCGAAGGGTCTGACGTTTTACTCCCTGATGGTGAAGGTGTGGTAATAGCAGAGCGAATTTTGACCGGAAGAAAGATTAATAAAATCTCCGGTGCCGATTTACATCTCCATATTCTTACCAACTTAAATAACAAAAAGGGACGGTGCTTTTACCTTGGCTCTTGCGATGAAACACTTCAAAAGATTAAAGACCGGATAGGACAAGAGTTTCCAAATATAGAGGTAGGCTATTACGCTCCTCCATTTAAGAAAGTGTTTAGCGACCAGGATAATCAGCAAATGATTGCTGCTATTAATGCTTTTCACCCTGACGCACTTTTTATTGGGCTTACTGCACCAAAGCAAGAAAAATGGTCACAACAGTTTAAATCGCAGATTGATGCCAAGGTTATTTGTGCAATTGGCGCTGTATTCGATTTTTATTCGGAAACGGTAAAGCGGCCCAGTGAACTGTTAATTCGATATAAATTGGAGTGGTTTGGGCGCTTTATGAGCAATCCGCGGAAAATGTGGAGACGCTATTTCTATTATGGCCCGGTTTACATCTATTATATTTTAAGGCAGAAACTTACTTTTCATTAAGCTCCTCATCATTCTGTCAGTTGAAACTGACGGCAATGAATGGACAGGGGAATTGCATTTTTCAAATTACATTTCATTGTCGTTGACTTCAGTTGACGGTACGCCAACCATGAACGGTCGTCATCCTCAGAGATCAGTTTTAAAAAAACAAAGGAGTTGGGATGACAGTTTTTTTTGGCGAATCGTCATTTCGACCGAAGCGGAGAAATCTTTGGACTCCGCATCGAAAAAATGCTTCAAAGATTTCTCCGTTCCGCTGCGCTACAGTCGAAAAGACGACCAAATTTGAGAATCTGTCATTGGTAGCTTGACTGGGGATCTATTTATTATCAAATTGTATATGATTCATTGCCAATGTATCCCGTCAGTTGAAACTGACGGCAATGAATGGACAGGCGAATTGCATTTTTCAAATTACATTTCATTGCCGTTGACTTCAGTCAACGGTTGGCAAAGGGCCTTCGGCTCCGCTCAGACTGACATTGTATCAGAATATATTTTTACAAGCTGCTGCAAATTCGCCTCCGGAGAAAAAGACTTCTCGTAAGCTTCTAGCGCTTGATTTTTCAGTTTCAACTTTTCATCAGCATTCAGCTCATCAAAAGTCGTTATCGCTTTCCGAAGCGAAACTGCATCGCTTGGCTCAAACAACAATCCATTTACTTTATCGCTCACAATTGATGGAACGTTGCCAAGATTAGCAGCAACAACTGGTGTGCCCAAAGAAAAGGCTTCGATAATTACCATTCCGAAAGTTTCGAACCACTCAGAGGGAAAAACCAAAGCTTTGGCGCTTCGCATCAACCGCGCAACCTCCGGCGGCGGCAGCTGGCCAAGGTATTCGATATTTGAATTTCTTGCGGTGGTTTCTGTTACGAGATGATGTAATGGCCCCGTGCCTGCGATTTTGAGCAATGCGTGCTGGCCCTCGAAGGCTTTTAGTAACGTTTTTATTCCCTTTTCTTCCGTAAGTCGGCCGACGTAAAGAAAATATTCGCCTGTTGCTGGCTCCCGCAGGGACTTGCGCATGGTAAAATTTGGTTTTATAAGCAATGCCGTTCTAGTAGAGGTAACCCCCGATTGTTTAAATACCGTTCGGCTGTGTTCTCCCAGAAAGATCATCGCGTTAACGATTGACCATGTGCCCATTTTCCGGTGAAGATAATTTGATAGCGCCAGCCAAAACGTAATGGCTTTCGACCCTTGGTACACACCTTTTTTTACGGCAGACCATGGAAAGTTCTGTTTAAGTGAGTCGGTAAAGAGTTGTCCGTTAAAAAATAAACTCCCCGATGGGCAGAGTAACCTGAAGTTATGCATCGTCATTACTACCGGTACCTTTAGTCGTTTTGCTGCATATAAAATTGCAGGCGATGCAGCAAAGTGGAAGTTGTGAATATGGATAACGTCGGGAGTAAATGATTTGATCTTACCAATTACCCGCTGGTATGCTGCGGGATTAAAGAAAAGAAAAAATACTTTGAGTAAGGTTTTTGAGGCATTGTGAAACGGCAGCAAATCTACAATATGGCCGTTCGATCGTAGCAGTTCGGCCTCATTTTCAACAACTGAGTCTTCGCCGCCCGGCAATTTATAGTACGTATGGATAATCAAAACCCTCATTATTCGGCTTTTCGGATATTGTTAGTAAACTTTAAAAAATCGTTTTTAAGTTTGCGAATTACTAGCGTTGAATAATTGTAAGGGCTTTTGATTTGCGATTGAAGCCTCGGATTGATGTTATTTGCCGGGCAAAACCTAAAACTTCTTTTCACACCCGGGTCAATCGGTGTAATGAGGTAATTCACTCCTGATGTGTTGGTCGATTCCTCATCAAAGCCAATGTTATCTACTTTAGAAAGCGTTGGGTAAATTACTTTCAGCCGATTTTCGGCCACATGCGTTTGCATCTGAATATCCCAGGTGGATATGATGCCCGCAATCTGTTTTCGTAACAACCGCGGCAAATCTGCACCTTCGGCGGTGAGGCGACGCATGAAACCGGGCGATGTTTTCATCAGCTTTTCCAGTTCATCATGTTCCCAGATAATATTCGGAAAACGATTACCCCAACTGCCCCAGCCATACGAGCAAAAACGCTTGTAAACGATGGTATCGTAGGGGTAATCTTCTTTTTTAATGGGGAAAACATAAGCTGTAACGCAAAACACCGACTGGTCGTTCTTGTAAAATTCCAGCGCATCCGTCAAATATTTAATATAATTTGGGCTAACGATCAAATCGTCTTCAACAACAATAAAACGCTCGTAATTTTCGCTGAGGTAAGTCAGGCCGGTTCTAAAATTCGGGCCTGTACTCAGGTTATGCTCGCGGTAATGCTTTATTACCGACTTAAATCCCTTTAAATTGTCAATGTAATCGCGAACTTCCTGAATTGCTTTTCGTCCCGCCTCATCCTTTGGCCCGTCGCTAAAAAATATGATGTCGAGATGCGGGCATTCGGGGTTTTTAAGCAACGCTTCTATGCAGCGTTTAAGCTTGCTTACCCTATTGTAGCAAAATACGCCTATAACTAATGATTGTTCCATAATCTAAATTTTTGAGTTGCGTTTTAATAAGTATTCATTTTTAAGCGGTAATCATTTTCTTGATTCTTTTATTTGCTGCCCTGTAATAGCTCACCACATAGTATTTTGTAAAGCGGCCGAGGGTGAGTTTGGGTACGCCCAGTATTTTCCGCACATTACTGGTAAATTGTTGTGCCGAAACATCGAGGCCAAAATTTGGGTGCTTCAAAATGAGCCATTTGTACAGGTTTGCAAGGCCATATGTTTTTTCTGATGGCAAATGCCAAATCGCTACGTCCGTATCTGTATTTTCTACGTTTCTGTAAAATACCGGATTGGTCCAAAACCGCTTCAGGAGGTCTTTGCGCTTGCTTGCGATAAAGTTGTTTTTATAATAAATATAGCTCAGGGTTTGCGCTTCTTCGTTAAATTTGGGTAGCCCGGCCTCAAATCTTGCAAGAAGTTCGGGCCACAATATTTTAAAATCGTTAAAAATAGTATTGATGTTTTTTACGTTTGCCAAAAAGAACTCGCCATAATGGTAACCGGGAATCTCATTAACTTCGCGTCCTAAAAGCTCTTCATACAGAGTTTTCATATCTTTTCTGCTCAATCCGTGAATCACCAAATCTGTGCTGCAGTCATCCTCAAATGAAATAAACCCCGCAGGTGCCGCCACATCGAAAAGTTCATCAATGTTTTTGGTGAAAATGCAATCGGAATCGAGTATTAAATACTGATCTTGCTGGTTTGTGTTGTTTTTGGTGATGTATTCAAGGATCGAAAACTCGTAAAACTGGTTTTGAAATAAATTGAAATAACCTTTTGGCGTTTTATAGTTAAAATCTGTGTAAATAATTTCAACATCAAGTGCTTCGAGCGCAACCCTCACATCCTTGCCATCGAGCACAGGAAATTGACGGGTGTTACTAAAAAGAATATGTTTTTGTGTTTTGTTAAAGCGCTTACTTGTTGCAAAAAACAAGAGGATGCAGCGCCAGTAAATATTCTGATGCTTAAGGCCCGACGATTTCTCGCCCGTTTGGGGGTAAATGCTTTCTTCGCCAACTGCGTCGACACAAATCCACGTACAAATATGGTTCATAGTTTGATGTTTATTTAATCGTTAACGGTTTCAATAACTCTTTGATCTGATGATTGCGGTACTGTCTCATTTACATTTATGTATTCAATATCGTAAGGATGATCATCCGCCGCCGTACTGGCAGTTCTCTCCAAATAATAGAGGCACACGCCTACAACGCCCCAATATATGAGTGGCAACACGTAGTTAAACGAGAAGATGAGGCCGGCAACGCTAAACGCAATTAAAATGGCCGATTTTTCATCGATGTTTTTAAAAAAAGCCTTGTAACCTAAGTACAACACGTAAAAATATTTAAGTATTAACCCAAGAAAGCCATGGTAAAAGAGCATTTCCATAAAACCTTCGTGAAAATGCTGCCCGGTTTTTTCGGGCCACCAGTCTACCAGCGGGTTTGGCATTTCAAAGCCTTCAAATGTCCACCCGAAAAACGGCCGTTCCAATACCATCGGAAAGTAAACGCGTCTTTGGTCTGCCCTGAACTTTCCCGTTCCATCTTCGCGGGCTGGGTCGAGTATTTCGCTAAACCGATCGGCAAAAAATTCAATTGTACCCGGAAAAAGCTGCGAAACAATAAAGTAAACAAGCAACAGCACCATCGCCGCTGACCAAAATACTTTAGCTGTTCTCGAGAAATGGATAAGCTCATTCCGCGTAGCAATAAAGAAGTAAACGCCAAGGGCGAAGAGACTACTTGCCCAAACTGAACGGTGCTGGTGGATAACAATTACAACGAGACAAAATATAAAAGCAACGAGCGATGCTGTTTTCCGTTCGCGGAGATATTTATCGAAGAACCAGAGCATGGGAATAATCATCATAAAGATAGATCGGGCATGGATAATCCTGCTATCGCCAGAGAAAGGGCCGTAGTCATCCATTTCTACACTGTCTAAACTAAATGAAAAACCCCGCCCATACACAAGCATAAAAATGATGTAGGTGGCCAGATAAAATTTCGCAATAAATTCGAGAATATCGAAGTCGAACGACCTGCAAATACACTTTACATAGATGATAAATATGGCAGGAAAAAGAATGGTATACAGCGTAAGTTGCTGAAATATGGAGCCATAATCGACCATCGACTCAAAAATAAGGCGAACAATAAAAAAGCTAACCAGCCCCAGGTAAACCTGTTCGCTGGTTTTGAGCTTGGGGAAGTTGAATAGCAGCAAAGCGTAAATCAGTAAGCTTAATATCTTTTCGTAAAGCAGGATAACGACCGAATTGGGCAAAACCAGCCACGAAAAAATATTTTCCATCAGAAAAAAGGAAAAGAATAGCAGCAGGATTTCCTTTACCTCAAATTCATAATTAAATATCTTGATTACGTAGTTCATTAAAACGCGTTTTTTATCCTCCTGATTACCTTGGGCACAATATGTGTCATTTGCAACACGTTCAAAACCTGGTTAAGCATCACTGTTTTAGGGTGCTTTCGTTCATCGATCCATTTAATGGGCCTTTCGCCCTTGAGGTACATGCTTTGAAAAATATCTTCCTTTTCGGGGATGATCTGCCTGTAAATGTCGGCCTTCTTATCAACCAGTTCTTTGTTTATATACCCCAAATGTTTCAACCTGAAATTGGTGTTGTACTTAAGCCCCTTAATTCCCTTTACATTGGGCGAGTCGATAATAAGGTCTTGAAAATAGCCGTCGGGGTGTTCCCGCCACATTAGCCTATCGTGGCCCGCAGAGTAGTTTAATCTGTAAAGCGACCCAGCAAAGTGGTTTCTATCCATAAAATGGAACCGCCTAAAGGCATACTTGTTGAAGAGTTTGCTTTCCATCAACTTATCGAAATGCGCCCGCGTAAGTTCAGGTTCAAATATTTCATCGATATCGATCCACAGGCACCAATCGGGTTTACGCAGGCGAACGCGATCATAAAGCAGATTTTTGTCTCTACCCTCGTTGTAGCCCTCCGTTTGTATAATATCAACAACTTTCGGATGCGCTTTAAGTTTCTCGTAAGTTCCGTCGGTAGATCCGTTATCCAAAACAACAATTTCATCGGCCAGTTTTTCGAAACACTGCAGCCACTCATCGGCGAAGAACATGCCATCTTTGACACGTAGCATGATTACAAATTTTGCCATTCTTTTTTTAAGTTTTGATCGTAAGTTTTTCCGTTCTCATATTCTTTGTTAAACCTTTGTTAAGCACATGGCGCAACTGGCTGCGAATTTCGCCATCTGTTAAAAGCACCATTGTGATATAAAAAAAGGTAAAACAAGCACCGTTAATTAATAAGTTTACCAGCCGCATTTGGGCAGGAATAAATAAATCGGTGGCATAACTAATTAGCCAGCCCGCCAGTATAGCAAGCGGAATGACAACCAGCCACCTTTTTAAAATATTGCCAACCAATGCCGTGCTCAAAAAGCCCAGGCGGTGCAGCCGATAAGAGAAAAATATAAAATCGACCAGAACGCTTACTGTTACCATCACGATGATTAAGCCAACGATACCAAAATACTTGCCCGAAAAATAAAACAGCACGCCAGAGATAATTCCTTTGCAGATATTGATGTAGCTGTTCATTTTGATATCGCCAAGTGCGTAGCCTATGTTGGCCATAAAATAGCCGATCTGGGCAAAAAAGAAGTTGGCAATTAATAAGAAAACGATGGTGTTGCCAATGTATTTGCCCGGCCCCGTCCACAACGTAATTAAGGTGTGGTAGTTGATGCAAAAAATCAGCCCGATAAAAATGGCTGCGTAGTAATAATATTTAAACTGCGTGTTAATTAAGCTTTTAATCTGCCTGTGGTTGCCCTTGCCATTCGCATGCGATATCATGGGCATTAGCGCTACCGAATGCCTGCCAATTAACGACTGCGACATTTGAATGGGTCTTTTATTCACTTCAAAAAGCGTTATTGTTGTTGGTGCCACAAACCTGGCCAGCACAATCATATCCAAACTGGCCGAAAAACCCCCAATAATGCGGGAAATAGACGTAAACGAAAATATTTTTACGAATCTTTTTAAGTGGGTTACATCAAAATCGATAAACAGCTGATGCTTATGAAGTACCCTGCGCAATGCGATGTAGTTGTAAATATTGATGTAAAATGCCCTCAACATGTTCGATATGGCTATTGAAATTACCCCAAAGCCTAAAAATAAAAGCACCACATTTACCGCCAAAAAGATAAAATTACCCGATAGGGAGCCAATGGCCACATGAACCGGATTTTGCAAACCCTGATTTATGCCCGACAGGCTAAAGGAAACCAACGATAAACCGGTGGCGATGATTGATACCATTAACGCCGTTTGAAGGCCCGCATATTTAGAAACATCTTTATCGATAATGGTGCCGATAAGTAAATAAAAAACGATACCAGCAATAATCGAGAGCCCGAAAATGAACGCAGACGTCATGATGCCTGAGCCAATAGTTTTATTGATTTCTGAGAATTCATTCTGCCCGTAAAGCTGCGCTATTTTCTGCTGCAAAACATCGCCAACTCCGGGATCGGCAAGTGTCATCCACGCCAGTATATTGCCCGTTGCCAGCCAAAGGCCAAGCGTTGCGCTATCAATTTTGTGCAAGTATAAAGGCAACAATATGAGTGCGTTAATAATATTAGTTATGACATAACCATACTGAAAGATGAAATTCCACTTTAGTATTTTTTTGTTCATTTTACTGAGCGCTATTGAATTAGTTTTTGATCGTAAGTACCGCCATAAACCATACCCGATCCATAACCATATCCATAATTGTTTTTTCCGTAACCGCGTTGGGCAACTGCATTAAATACGATTGCCGGGTTCGGAAGATTGTTTAATTTAATATTTTCGTCAATACGTTCGATAAATACTTTCGGCGTATAGGCATGGCGCACTACAAACAAAGTGGCATCGCACAGTGGTGCAATTGCATACGCATCTGATACGGGGCCGATGGGTGGCACATCAATAATGAGGTAATCAAAATGTTCATCTAAATAGGTGAGCAATTCTTCCGCCTTGCCATTTAATATCAATTCAGCAGGGTCTACAGGGAGCTTTCCAGTTAATAAAAGGAAGAGATTAGGGTCTGCGTTTGAGTCCTGAATAATTTCTTCAACGCTGGCTTTGCCCTCAAGATACTCCGAAATGCCCTTTGCTTGCTTAATACCAAATTTGTGGTGAATGGTGGGGTGGTTAAGGTCGAAATCGAGTAAAGCAACCCTTTTGCCCGTCATGGCCAACGTAACCGCCAAATTAGATGCTACAAAACTTTTCCCCTCGCCGGCAATGGCCGAAGTTACCATTAAGCGCTTGTTTTGCTTGCCGATACCCAAATAATGAAGCGTTGTGCGCAAACTTCTAAACTGTTCAGCAATTAATGTGCGCTGGCTGCTGCCAATTACAATTTGATTGGGCGAACTGTTTGCACTTATCTCCGCAATTACAGGCAATTTCGTAAGCGACTGTATTTCATGCTGAAACATGATATTGCGTCGCATTTTTTCTTTTGCTGCTACGAAACCGATGCCAAGTATGCCGGCGCCAAATACGGCCGCCAGATAAATCATTTTCCTTTTAGGGCTCACCGGATATTCTGAAGCTTCGGCTCCGCTTACAATTTGGCTGTCTGATCCATTGGCGATATACGATAAGGCCGTTTCCTCTTTTTTCTGCAAAAGGAAAGTGTAAATACCGCTCTTAATTTGCTGCTGGCGGGTAATATCAACTAAATTGCGCTCCGTTTCCGGCATCGATTGTAATGCCGACGAATAAGTGCTTGTTGTGCCCGAAAGGTTGTTTCTACTGGCTGCAAGGCTGTTGCGCTGGTTGCGCAGGTTTTGAAGAATTTGCGGTTTAATTTTGTTAATCTGATCGTTGTAAGCCACCATTGCCGGGTTATTTTCTCCAGTGGTTTTGCGCAGGCTTTCGGCGTTTAGTTGCAGCTCATAAATATCCTTTACCATCTGGCTCAGCCCCGGATCGTTAATACCTGCCGTTGAAGGCACTATTCCGCCCGTTAAATCTCTCGAACGCACATAGTTTTCGATCTGGTTAAGCACCGAAAGTTGCATGTTAATTTCGCCGATTTTTTGGTCATTAACACTCACATTTTCCAAATACAGTTTGCCCTGCGTACCCACATCTATTGCGCCATTGCTCGATTTGTATTTTTGCAGCTTATTCTCAATATCCAGCAACTCTTTTTCTACCGTTAGCAGCCTGTTGCTGATGAAATTTTGCGTGTTGGCAGCCAAAAGATTGTGCTGGTCAATTGCATTTTTATTGTAAACCTGCAAAATGCCGTTCAAAATATCTTCAGCTCTTTTTGGGTTTTCATCAAGCACGGAAACCACCAAAATAGTTGATAATTTATTGGCCTCGGCCACTTTAACTCCGCTGGCGATTGTTGCAGCTACCTTTTTTGGTGAGCTAAGCGTAAAGGCAAACGTGCGATCGTCATTTGCCAAAGCACTTTCACTTTTTTGAAACATCATTACGCCATACGGAGTCTTGTGCCATTTGTTAAAATCATAAGCTTTTTCATCGATAACAACTCCAGCCTTAGTATAAGTAAACTTTACTTTTGATTTGGTGGGGATGAGGGTATTTGGATTTTGTAGGGCAATCCGTACCGGAGCATCTTTATACATCACCTGGTTCGATAAAAAACCCTGCGCATAAACGGTGGCATACAGTGATAGGTCATCTACAACCTGGTTGATTATCGGGCTCGAAACAATTACCTCACGCTCGTTATCAACACTTTTCTTTTTGGATAGGTTTGACGACATGGGATCTTCGAGATTAACTTCCTCGGCGCCCTTTTTTTCATTGATCAGGATTTTTGCCTCTGCACTGAACATTTGCGGCGTAATTTGCAAATAAATCCAGGCGCTTACCACAGCAACAATAAACAGGCCCAAAAACAACGGCCAATAGGGCAGCAGCTTAAAAATCATCAGCCCTTTAGATCCTCCCGATACCTTGGGCTCATTCGAGTTTTTAATTATATTCATAACTATCTCGCTATACGGTCAATAATGATTGCGCCAAATGATAAGGCACTTAATAAAATAGGAATTAAAGTTGAGCTACGTGTTGAGCTAGACACTTTTGCCTTGTTTGCCTCCACGTAAACGATATCGTTCGATTTGAGGTAATAGTAATCAGAAGTGAAGATTTCGTTGGAGTTTAGGTTGATCCGTTTGATTTTTTTAACGCCATCTTCCTCCCGAACAATCATTACGTTATCTTTTCGGCCATAAATGGTAATATCACCTGCCTGTCCCAGTGCCTCTAGCAGCGAGATTTTTTCGTTCGGAACGTTTACTACCGATGGATGCGCTACTTCGCCTAAAACAGAAACCTTAAAGTTTAGCTGGCGAACGATAACGATCGGATCGACCAAAAGTTTTTTATCAACCAGATTTTTCGTAATCATTTCTCTGATCTCGTTGGTCGACATTCCGCTGATTTTTAAGGTGCCCAGAATCGGAAACTGGATGTTTCCCTGATCATTTACCAGGTAGCCGGGCGATTGAAGTGTGGCGCCATTTACCCCGCTGGTGCTTACAAATGAGTTGTTGGGCTTGTTAAAAACCTCGGTTGCGGCAGGGTTTAGGCTCGTTACGGCAATGCTGAGAATATCATTCGGCTGAATGAGATTTTTAGAAGAAAGGTTATTCGCTTTCAAAACAGCATCCTGTTGATCGATAAAATAAACCGTTTTTTTAGAGCTTGCACACGAGCTCAGGTACAGAATGATGATAAATAAGCAGCTTTTTGAAAGAATCTGGCGAATGCAGTTTTTAGTTCCGGTCATTTTATAAGTTATTAAGCTTTGTATAAATTGTTTACAATCAAATACTTAAATATAAAGTGTATCTTTATACCTAAGGCTTTTAAGCTAATAAATGACGGGAGAATCTAGAATTTCTATATATACTATACGTTTTTTATGCTGCCTTGGTTTTTAAATACAACAGAAAAAAAAATATAGCGTTTAAATTGCTTATAAAGTTAATAAATATGTCCCGATTTTTTTTAATTATTTCTCTTTGGTTGCTGCTGTGTAGCTGCAATAAAGAAAAAGTCATCAACAATGGCTTCAAATTCCAGAAGGTTGATACCTCTGACAACTATTTCCAATCGTACGGTTTGGCTGGCGATGGAATAACTGACGATACCGAAGCGCTTCAGAAGCTGGTAAACGATTCGGCTACCATTTATCTAAAGGCAGGAAATTACCTGATTTCCCAAACGATTGTACTTCGCAACGGCCTAAAATTTATAGGGCAGGAGGGAACCACAATTATTGCAGGCAGAAATATGCAAGGAACCCTGCTCCAAAATGGGCGCTTCTTATTTGCCAATGAAAGCAACAACATTTTGATCAGCAACGTTCGCTTTAGAAGCTCCGATCGCCGGTTCGAGTTTAGTGAATGGAACAATGCATGCATCTTCGTTCTAAATAGCACGAACGTTACCGTCGATAGCTGTTTCTTCGATTTCGAACTTTCTTATTCGTCTATTGGCATGGAGGCCGTTTGGATTAGTGGCTCAAAATCGAAACAGAATATCATTAAAAACAATAAGGTGCATACACTGGGCATAAAATATGCAGAAAATGGCGCCGACTTTACATTAGTTGAAAACAATGTGCTTACCAACGCCTATTCAAATGCCATTACCGCAAACGGAAATAATGCGGGTGATGAAATAGAGGGGTGCAAAGTAATTAAAAATACAATTTTAAATGCGGGCCGGATGGGTATCGAAGATTGGGGCAACACCAATGGAACGGTGATAGAAGGCAATAAGCTTACCGGAACCGGGGTCGACCCTGCTCAGGAACACGACGGTATCGGAATATCGGCCGTGGGCGTAAACGTAAATGTACTGAATAATGAAGTAACCAACAGCAGGCTTTACGCCATTGAGGCCCGAGGTAATTACGGCGTGCAGGTTACGGGCAATAAGTTGTTAAACAACCCGCTTTCAACAGCCATCATTCTCAATTTCACCTTCGATGCCCCCAAAGCAAATCTGGCCGCTGCAAAAGTGAGCGAAAACGAGATGGAGAACTGCGAAAAGGGCGTTCATATTTTTGGCGATTACCAGGCCGAGGTGTCCATTGAGTTAAACGTTTTCCGCGATGTCATAGCAAAGGCGATCAGTCTCGAATCGGGTTCCTCCACCTATAAAATCCAGGTGCTTAACAATAAATTCTTGTTTACAGTGAAGGCAAACAGCGATAGATATGCGTTTTTCAGTTATACCCATTACGAGCCCGGCGCTGCCAACCAAATTGTTTATGCCTCAGACAATTCAATTGAATATGCTGGCACAGCTTCAGGTGGCGCCGGAATCGATTTTGGATTTGTGATCAGAACCGATCGTGCCACCATTAATAATTTGGTGGTAAAGGGAAACAACAACCGAAACGCTGGCAACATTCCGGTTTTGGCAATTACTACACTCGGCGCAAGGCCCAACCAGTGTGTAATTACTAATAACCATATTTATGGAAGCGCAGTAGAATTGAATGGGTTTACAAACAGCGTTCAAAAAGACAACACCGTTGTAAACTAAACTAGCCAAAATGTATAATGCTGTTTAGTTTTACCCTTAATTGGTTTAAAGCCTGCACAGCGGTACAACCAGAGCGATTGTGGCTGAACTTTTTGAAAATCAGTTTGTTGGTTTGTATATAATTAATAGCAAACTAAAACCAAATTGTATGAAAACCAAGTTGATTGCCATCGTTGCTATGCTGTTTCTATTTATTGGTGTTAAGGCAAATAGAGACGAGCCAACGGTAAAAAAAGCAAAATATAGCGCAAGTGCGTTATCGGAATTAACCAAAAATTTAGAGTACGACTTTGATAAGCCTTCGCTAAGAACAGCCTATTATAAGAAGCTCGACCAGCTTGCCGACGCGATGATCAGTGATAATTACGCTGTATCGTTACGAGGGCACGCCGATGGTATTGGAGCCTACAAGTATAATTGGGTACTTTCTGACAAAAGAGCCATAAGCGTAAAAGATTACCTGGTGAGCAAGGGCGTAGAAGCAGACCGAATTGTAACTACGCCTTTCGGCAGCACGCTTCCCATTGCTAGTAACAAAACAGCCTCGGGCAGACAGAAAAATCGCCGGGTAGAGATTTCGTTGAAAAAGATGAGTTAAACGCAGTGTTAAATTTCTCGAGATACTCATCGGATGACTTTAGGCGACGTGCTAAGGTATTTATCTGATGATTACACCAACATTAGAGAAGTCAAGTTTTATAAACTTGACTTCTCTTTTTATAAACAACATGCTAATTTCGACACCTGCCGTCATTTCGAAGCGCTCCGCAGGAGCTCCTTTGGAGGAGAAATCTTTGAACTTCTCATCAAAAAATGCAATGGATCGTGTCCAAGTTAAACAAGACCGTGTCCAACATCATATAAGCCTTTGCAAAGTAATTTTGACCCATACAGTCATCGGATGAATTTAGGCGGCGTGCCAGGTATTCATCCGATGACTAACAGGTGTAACCGCTTGCCCACCGCAAATTGAGATTAAACTGGACTCGCTCCAAAAGTATTATCCATGCATGGTGAAATTAATATTAAATAGATTAAAAAATAGTAGCACCTTTGGAAAATTAATCCAACCATTTCAAAAGGTACAATTACCAGGCGGCGGCACCCTTAACTCACTTCAGGGCTTGCCAGATCTGTATTTTGGGTTTTCAACTCAAACATATGGTGGCACAAGTAGTAGTTATATGCTAGGAAGTACTCTCGGTGATGGCGGCCGAAGTTCAAAGATTGAATTTAATATTAGTGCAATGAATAACTCTTCACAGCTGTTTTTGCAAATGGCAACAATACACGAAGTTGGGCATGCATATTCAACGTTTTATGTTAAATCGGGGGTATATGGAAATCCTGTAGATACTACAAAATATTCTACCTGGGCAATGAATATTGTAAGCTTTGAAGCTGCTGCCTCAAGTCAGTCAGTGAATGGCAACTATTCCGACCATTCCTTATTTTTAGAGAATTATGTCGATAATTTTATTAAAATCTTAAAGGATATAAATGGTAGTAACTACACTGATAAGCAATATCAAATGGCAGCCCTT
This sequence comes from Pedobacter endophyticus, assembly GCF_015679185.1. Classification (NCBI taxonomy): domain Bacteria; kingdom Pseudomonadati; phylum Bacteroidota; class Sphingobacteriia; order Sphingobacteriales; family Sphingobacteriaceae; genus Pedobacter; species Pedobacter endophyticus. Next base: position 2,148,015 of record NZ_CP064939.1, on the reverse strand, counting down.
TACGGCCTAAATAACGCTGGTACGCCACCACCGAATTCGATATTTAACGGGATAAATGTTTATAACATTTATAAAGGCATACTAGAAAAATTTTACAATAATTTGTTAACCAAGTATGGAATCACAACTGCTGAGAGAGATGCTTTCTATCTAGATAATCTGGTCAACGTACCTGCAAGTAAAAAACTTCCTACAAATTGCCCTTAAAATATCTACTTATGAAAACCTTTTTTTTGATCTTTTTCTTTTTTCTTTTTGTAAGTAACTCCTACGCTCAGGAAGCCCGCAAAAAGATCTTTTTTCTAGCAGATACGACAAACATATCAAAAGCGAATATGTATATGGAAATAAAATGGGTTGATGTTTTTGAACAATCCTTTATTTTTTTCTGCAAATGCGCCCCTCCTTACAGAAGTTATGTTACTTTTTCTTATATAAACAAAAAAGGGAATAAGAAAGCCGAAATAGTATCAAGGAAGCCGAATTATCCCTACATCAGCTTTAAAGAACTGATGGACATGTCGGCCGAATGGTACAATTTCTTCGATAATAAGTATGACCTTTACATTACAGAGACTTTGCCAGGGAATAAATATAGGACGAATAAGGTAAGGTTTGTACCTCCAAGCTTGCCTACACAAGATCATGCAATCTTAAACGAAAAACAATAATGAAATATTATTAGTTAACTTGTTATAAACAGCTCAATCCCTGAACAAAATCTCCCGATCAATAAGATCCAGCACTTCTTCGTCTTTCTCCAGGTCGAACTTCCGTGCAAAAAGATCTTCGGATGAGGTGATATGCTCAAAATCAGATTTTTGGAGCACTTTCGGGTGTGCGCTTTTCGGGCTTTCCCATATTGTAAATCGCTTTTCGGTTTTTTCTATGCTATTCAACAATTTCTCGTCGGTGCTGTTACCAATGAGCATGTGGATAAACACTTCGTCAGCCACAAAAGTATGTCGGTGAAACCTTAAATATTCCGGGTGTTGTTCAACATAATCTACAATGTAATTGAGCGCATACATATCGAGGTTGATCCACGTTTCACCCGCGTACGGAAGCATTTGATCCGGCACACGCCGGCGCAGCAACGGAATATACCTCGAAACCAAATTCAGGCTTTTCGATAAAAACAGCTCGTACCATTTCGTGCCGAAGTAGTATTTGTCTACCCTATATAAGCCCCCTCTATCCTTACCCGGCCACTTGCTCATATTCGGAATCGGGAAAAAGTTAATAAAAACCGAATATGGCGAGTTCTCGAAAAACTCATTGATTTGTTTTTTGCTCTTAATCGGATAATCCTGCCCGCTGAGAAGTAGGATCCTATCAAAATGCTGTCCGGTCATTTTAATTGATTTTAAGCCGGCTAACAAAGGCAGTGTCAGGCCATATTTACCCCATTCCGAATTGTACCGCTCTAAGAACGTAACCTTATCGCCAAAGTCTTCAAGCGTTTTAAAAGGGCTAATATCTACCTTGCGATCGATATGGATAAAGAAGTGTGATAACTCGTCATTTAACCGATCCAGCAAACGGTAAATCTGTTTAGGCGACTTGTGTCCCATGATTAAATAGGCTTTCTTCATACTGTAAAAAAGGTTATTACGCTTTTATAATAGGTTTGATTTTTGACAGATAAAACAGGTTTCCATTCTGCTCACTAGTAAGGAAACCGCCTTCATAAGTCATATTAATTTGAACATTGTTAAGCCCCAAAGGTTTTCAGGGCGGCTTTGAATAGCCGAAATTGTAAAACGATTTTACAGCCGTGTAAACCCTTCCCTGTTAACGGCTGTGGTTTTTGCCCACCACGTCCTGCTGAATTTATTTCAGCACCTTTTAGGCTTTAAGCTACAAAGACCGAAACCAGTTCAGAAAGACGACCGTTCATAGTTGGCGTTTTAAACCTCACCCTATGAGTGGCGGTAGTTTTTGTTCTGCCAGTACATCCCTCTCCTTAAAGAGAGGGAAACCAAGGACCTTGCTTTGAACCCAACCCCTCATCGAAGGGGGTTTAAGCGGTAAAGATTCCGAAACCAGTTCAGAAAGACGACCGTTCATAGTTGGCGTTTAAACCTCACCCTATGAGTGGCGGAAGTTTTTGTTCTGCCAGTACATCCCTCTCCTTAAAGAGAGGGAAACCAAGGACCTTGCTTTGAACCCAACCCCTCATCGAAGGGGGTTTAAGCGATAAAGATTCCGAAACCAGTTCGGAAAGACGACCGTTCATAGTTGGCGTTTAAACCTCACCCTATGAGTGGCGGTAGTTTTTGTTCTGCCAGTACATCCCTCTCCTTAAAGAGAGGGAAACCAAGGACCTTGCTTTGAACCCAACCGCTCATCGAAGGGGGTTTAAGCGATAAAGATTCCGAAACCAGTTCGGAAAGACGACCGTTCATAGTTGGCGTTTTAAACCTCAACCTATGAGTGGCGGTAGTTTTGTGCTATCCTTTGTTCCCTCTCCTCAAGGAGAGGGAGAGCAAGTGCATTGCCATACGCCCAAACGCTCATAGGGAGAGGTTCTGTTCTTTGTTCCCTCTTCTCAAGGAGAGGGAGAGCAGCAACCTTGCTACAACCCCAAACATTATTAGGCAGAGGTTGCGAGAACTACTATTTTTTAATTCGGTAAATACGGGATTTACCAAACGTTGGTCGTAACCCAAAACTTTTGCAAACCGAAGTGGATTCTTAACATATAACCCTTAATACCTAAAACTATGAAAAAGTACATCTTAATGGTAGCCGCAGTGGCAATGTTTATGGCCTCTTGCAACTCTGATTCAAAATCTGGCGCATTAGATTCAACCAGTACTGATACCGCTATGACATCAACAACACCCGACACAACAATGCCAGATTCGACAATTGTTGACAGCAGCATGAGAGACAGCGGCACCACAACCACCCCAACGCCTTAAAGACTTTTAAGAGCGCAGTGTAACAGCCTTTACACTGAAGGCCAAACATGGTGCAGTAACATTATTTAAGATTCATGATAAGCATACCTATCAAGTAACGAACACGAAATATGTCGAATAATTTATCAAACGGACGCTTACGAGTATTTACATGGCACATTCACGGCAGTTACCTGCTGTATCTTTCGCAAGGCGATTACGACCTTTACATTCCCTATAACGATGAGCGATCAACAGGTTACGTAGGCCGGGGCGAAACATTCCCTTTTGGCGACAATGTGATTGAAGTTCATGCCTCCGAAGTCAGAAATATGGATTTCGATATTATCCTTTTCCAAACCGACGAAAATTACCTGATAGATCAGTACAACATTTTATCCGAATCGCAACGCACCTTACCACGAATTTATCTCGAGCACGATCCGCCCTGGGATCACCCAACCAACGCCCGGCATCCCGTTCGCGAGGAAGACGTGCTGGTGGTGCACGTTACCCATTTCAATGCCCTGATGTGGGATTGTAGCGGCTTAAAAACCCGAGTAATTGAACACGGTGTGTTGCCACATCCTTTTAGTTATCAAGGAAATAAAGAACGGGGCATCGTGGTAATTAACAATTTGCCCACCAGAGGACGCTTGCTCGGTCTCGATATTTTTGAGCAGGTACGGAAACAAATACCTTTGGATTTAGTGGGCATGGGTGCCGAAAGCTACGGCATTGGCGAAGTACTGCACCCCGATTTGCCGGCATTCGTTTCTCAATACCGCTTCTTTTTTAACCCGATCAGATATACCAGCCTGGGGCTTGCGGTATGCGAGGCCATGATGCTCGGTTTGCCGATTGTGGGCCTTGCCACAACCGAAATGGCCGTAAAGATCAAAAACGGCTATTCAGGATTTGTATCTACCAACGTTTCAGAACTGGTCGATTACATGCAAATGCTGCTCGAACAGCCAGCCACTGCACAGGAAATGGGCAGAAATGCACACGAACATGCCCGCCAAAAATTTGATATCAAGCGGTTTGCAAGCGATTGGAAACAGCTTTTCGAAGAAGTTGTGCGCAATGTAAACACCTACCAAATTAACTAACATGAAAAGAAAGATAGCATTTATCAGCGAGCACGCCTCACCACTGGCATTGCTTGGAGGAACCGACAGCGGAGGTCAAAACGTTTACGTGGCCGAACTGGCCATCCAATTGGCCAAAATGGGGTACGAGGTTGACATATTTACCCGCAGGGATCAACCAAAAGACAAGCAGGTAAACGAGTTTGCGCCAGGCGTTAGGGTAGTACTTATTACCGCCGGCCCGCCAACCGTTGTGGCCAAAGAAGAACTCCTTCCGTATATGCCCACCTTTCGAAAAGAAATGGAAAGGTTTATCGTTGATAACAACCTCAACTACGAGCTTATTCATGCCAACTTCTTCATGTCCGGAGTGGTGGCCATGGAGTTAAAAGAAAAGCTCGACGTACCCTTCGTTATTACCTTCCATGCCCTGGGCCATATCCGTTCGCTTCATCAGGGAGAAATGGACCGCTTTCCGGCCGAAAGAACAGATTTGGAGCGATTGATCGTTAAAAATGCCGATAAAATCATCGCTGAGTGTCCGCAAGATGAAAGCGATCTCATCAAATTCTATCAGGCAGCGCCCGAAAAAATTGTCACCATTCCTTGTGGCTTCAATCCCGAACATTTTTACCCCATTCCCAAAAAAGAGTGCAGGTCCATGCTAAACCTACCACACAACGAGCGGGTAGTGCTGCAGCTTGGCCGAATGGTGCGGCGAAAAGGGATCGACAACGTGATTGAAGCTTTTGCAAAAGTGAAGCTCAACCAACCTGCAAAACTTGTAATTGTGGGCGGCGAGAGCAGCGACGTTGAAAACGACCTCGAGCTTAATCGCCTTCGCGAACTGGCCCATAATCTTGGTATTTTAGATCAGGTACATTTTGTAGGCAGAAAAAACCGCGACGAGTTGAAATACTATTACGGCGCTGCCGATGTGTTTTTAACCACTCCGTGGTATGAGCCCTTTGGCATAACACCCCTTGAATCGATGGCTTGCGGAACCCCTGTAATCGGCTCGCGGGTTGGAGGAATAAAGCATACCGTTGTTGAGGGCGTAACCGGGTACCTTGTAGACCCTAAAAACCCCGAAGAACTGGCCGAAAAGTTGAACGAGTTGCTGCCCGATCAGGATCGCCTTTTTAAAATGGGCAAAAATTCCATCGAGCACGTAAGGAGGCATTTTACATGGCAGCAGGTAGCCGAGCAAATGGACGCCTGTTACAAGGCTATCCACGATCGGAAAATGGACGTGCAGAACGCGGAGCTGAATATGATTGGTTCTGCCTTTGAAGAAGCCGCTTACACCTTTCAAAAAACCGCGGCCGAACTATCCAGCCTGATTTCAATAGCTGGTTCAACAATGGCCAAAGCGCTCAAGGCAGGCCATAAAATCCTCGTTTGTGGAAACGGAGGTAGTGCCGCAGAAAGTCAGCATTTTGTAGCCGAACTGGTTGGTAGGTTCGAAATTCCGCACCGAAAAGGTTTGCCAGCCATTTCCCTCAACTCCGATACCGCAATAATTACGGCCTGGGCTAACGATTTTGGCTACGATGATATATTTGCCCGGCAAGTGCAGGCATTCGGAAGTGAAGGCGACATCTTACTGTGTATGAGCACCAGCGGAAATTCTGATAACATTATAAAAGCGATGCAAATGGCCCGTAAAAAAGGCATGTTCTGCATCAATATGCTCGGCAAAACGGGAGGGAAATCGCTCAATTACGGGCACCTTAACCTCGTGGTTCCATCAGATAGTACCCAAAGGATTCAAGAACTGCACCTCCATCTCGTACACTTGCTGTGTACCATTATCGAAAACCGTCTCTTTAACGCCCTTTACACCAGCAAAACTACTGCAAAAGAACGAACATTGGCCGTTAAAGGACAGGATGTTTTGCTTGGCGCCGATTATGCGTTGAACGGAAAAAGGTTAGGAAGCTATGGAAGTTAAGCCCGCTATTTTTTTAGATAAAGACGGAACCCTCATTCCCGATATTCCCTACAATGTCGATCTCAACCTGATTACCTTTAACCAAGGTGTGATCGAGGGATTACGGGAATTGCAAAAAGATTACCTGCTAATCATCGTTTCTAATCAATCGGGAATAGCCAAAGGGCTATTTACAGTAGATGCCTTTGAGGAGCTCAAACACGGATTACTCGATCTTTTTAAGGAGCATCAAATTAACATCAGCGGATTTTACTTCTGTCCGCATGATCCACATGGAACTGTAAAGCCTTATAACACCGTTTGCAATTGCAGAAAACCAGCCGAAGGCATGTTGTTAAAAGCCGCAAAAGACCACGCTATCGATCTGCCCAACTCGTGGATGATTGGCGATATCCTTAACGATGTGGAGGCAGGCAAATTGGCGGGCTGTCAATCCATTTTGATCGACAATGGCAACGAAACCGAATGGAGTTTAAACGGTAATTTGCAAAGAGTGCCCGATTTTATTGCAAGCGATTTTTTAGAAGCTGTTGAATTTATCAACCAAAAAGAAAGATTTTATGACTGGCAAAGCGACCAACATATTGAAAAGATTTAAATCAAAAAAGGTGCTTGTAATCGGCGAACTGATCGTTGATGTGTATGTACAGGGAACCTGCAGCCGCATTGCGCCCGAAGCCAGCGTCCCGGTAATTGATGTGCAAGACAAAAAATACTGCCTCGGCGGTGCCGCTAACGTAGCCGCAAATTTGGCCGCATTGGGGGCAGATGTATCTTTTTTAAGTGCTTGCGGTAATGATGATTATGCCATTACTGCTCATAACCTGTTAAAAACCGCAGGCTTAAAAACTGACCATATTTTTAAGGTAAGCGAGCGAACCACACTTTATAAAACCCGGGTAAGTTCAGATAGTCAGCTACTTGTTCGTTTTGATGAAGGCTCAACCCATGCCATTTCTACCGATATCGAACAGACGATGAAAACCGCACTCGAGCAATTATACCGCGAAGCCGACGCCGTTTTTATTGCCGATTATGGCAAAGGAATACTGGTTGATGCATTGATTGCTAAATTGGAAGAGCTGAGCGCCGAACAGCCCAAGGTAATGGCGCTAGATACCAAGAATTACCACCGTTACCTCAAACTGAAGCCCACAATTGTAAAGCCAAACTGTCAGGAGGCCAGTGTGCTAATCGGTCAAGGCGAAAATCCAAGACCCGATTTGCCGAAATGGAGCCAGCTCGGCGAAACGCTTTACGCAAAAACCGCCGCCCAGCTTGTGTTATTAACTCTGGATGCACAGGGCGTGTGCGCATTTGAAAAAGGTACCTTCAAATTTCATAAAGCGGTGCCGCAAGTTCAAAACCCGAAAGTTAGCGGCGCAGGCGATACCTTTTTAGCCACGGCACTAATGGCACTCGCAGCAAATGCCGATCTCGAAACCATGGTAAGCCTCGCCATTGCGGCGGCGCATCAGGTAGTTCAGCAGCCGCAAACGTCGGTATGTGCCCTTAGCGATTTGGCAAACCAAACTTCCGAGCCCGGTAAATGCCTCGAAAGCATTCAGGCAATTAAGGCATTGCGGGCCGAGCTCGAAAAAAAAGGCAGGAAGATTGTGTTTACCAATGGTTGCTTCGATATTCTGCATAGCGGACACGTAAGTTATTTGCGGGGCGCAAAGGCGCAGGGCGATGTGCTTATTGTTGGGTTAAATAACGATGAAAGCATCAGGCGGTTAAAAGGACCCGAACGGCCGATCAATAGCCTAAAAGACCGGATAGATGTTTTGTCGGAATTGAGCTGCATCGATTATATTATTCCTTTCGGTAAGGCGGGCGACGATACGCCGATTTCATTGGTGCAGCAGATCAGGCCGCATGTTTTTGTTAAGGGGGGCGATTACCGCGACAAATATCTGCCAGAAGAACGTACGTTGAAAAAACTTGGCTGTGAGATTATCTTTTTGCCAATGGTAGCCGATCGATCGACTACCAACATGATCAGCAAGATTAGGGAAAATGCCGTATTTGCCGCACCAATTGCGGTCAATTGAGGTGGGTTTGGCACAGGATGCTCCTGAATTCGTCATTTTGAACTGGAGCTTTTTCCCAAAGGAGTGTCTTTGGCACAGCTCAAGGAGAAATCCCCGCCTGCGTGGGGCAGGTTAGCTAAGTGCTGTGGATGGCTTGTGCTCCTCGGCAAGAGATATCTCTCCCGATGAAAAAATCGGGATTCGATAGGGCGGCGGGTGTGAGGTTTTCAATATGACGAGCCCGTACTCAAATTATTAACATAAAAAAATTACCATAACCACTATGGAATTTCGCAATTGCAAAAATATGCTGATCATCCGGCCAGACAATATGGGCGATTTATTGATGTCATCGCCGGCCATACGGGCAATTAAAAAAAGTTTCAATTGTAAAATAACCGTCCTTTGCTCTACCAAGGCCAGTGAAGTTGCCGCAATGATCGAAGAGATTGACGAGCAAATAGCATTCGATCTTCCCTGGCTGAAATTCGATTCGACAACTACCGAAAATGTAGACCATTTAATAGAAACTTTAAAGCAAAGATCCTTTGATGGCTGCATTCTTTTCAATGTGTACAGTCAAAACCCGGCTCCCTGTTTAATGCTGGCTTACCTTGCAGGAATACCATGTCGGGCCGCTTATTCAAGAGAAAATTTATACGGCTTGCTTACCCATTGGCTGCCCGATGACGAGCCATTTTCGTTAATCAGGCATCAGGTTGAGCGGGACTTAAATTTAGCGAGGTTTTTAAAGGCAGATGTCGCGGACGACACCATTAAAATTACTGAGCCGGTACCACAATCAGCCTTCGCATTGCTTGAGCGCTACGATTTCACTCCAAAAGGCTACTTTGTGCTGCATACTGGCGTATCAGAAAATAAACGTCAGTACCCAAAAGCACATTGGATTGTTTTAGCTAAACTGTTGATTGAGCAATACCAACTGCCTGTGGTGTTTACAGGTTCTGCCGCCGAAAGCAGTTTCGCCCAACGGCTGGTAAACGAAATTGGGCATGGAGCCATCAATTTGGCGGGTAAGCTGAATTTGCAGGACTTAACCGCTATAATTAAGCAGGCTAAATGTATGGTCAGCGTAAATACCGGGCCAATGCATCTGGCGGTAGCGCTCAAAACTCCCCTGGTTGCCCTTTACGCACAAACCAACCCACAACATACCCCTTACAAGTCTAAACATCGGCTTTTGGAGTTCAGCGTGCCCGAAGAACTGCGGAGCGCTAACCAAATTATCCGTGCCGTAAACGAAAAGTATTATGCGCAGAACATTCCATATCCAACCCCACAACAAGTTATTGAACAGCTGAGCGGGTTGGTTGACGAAGCAACCGCTGTAGCACCGCTTCCTGAACCAGATTTTCATCCGGATATTTTGTCCAGTCGATAGTGTAATGAAGTTCCTGATCAACCGGTGCCCATCGCTCCGGTTCGCCATCCATGCTGATTATCACACTCGGCACCTTTAGTCCCGCCGCAATGTGCGATATGCCTGTGCAGTTTGCAATCAAACCCGATGAGTGATTGAGCAGCACGCCCAGGGTGCCAAGATCAGTTTGTCCGGCCAAATTAAGCGGCTTGTATTTCATTTCTGCGGCCACCTCATCAGCAAGGTTTGCTTCAGCCTGGGTTCCCGTTAGTACAATTTGATAACCTTTGCTACAACAAAGATCGGCCATTTTGGCGAACGATTTTGTGGGCCATTGGCGCCATGCAGCCCTCGAACCGGCATGTGCGCAAATGTAACTTCGCTCCAGCGGGAAGTTTTTCTCAGCAAAGTGCGCTACGTCTTGCCCAAATAGCGGATATTCCATTTCTTTACGCAGCACCTCAAGCCCTAAAAACGACATCAGTTTTAAATGCCTCGAGCTTTCGTGGCCAAAGTTCGGATAGCGCATCAAAAACGGATTACTGGTCATTTCGTCCTCATCGAGTGAAAAACCAGCGAGGCATTTCGGCCTGAATTTCGCAAGCATTTCATTTACAATGGTGCCGTTACCCTGCATTTGTAATAAGAGATCGAACTTTCTTTCGCACATCATTGCAGAGAACGCTTCGAACGCAGTTTCATCAAAGGGTTGCTCTGGCAATCCCGGGTAGCCCGGGAAGGCAATAAACTCATCAAAATAATTCGGGAATCGATCAATAAGGGTTTTACTTCCGGGCAAGCCAATAAAAGAAATGGTAGCAGCCGGAAAGTTGGCTCTTAAATTTCTCATTGCCGGAATTGAGCATAAAATATCGCCCAGTTGCAGTGCCCTGAAAATTCCTATTTGCTTAATTTTTGTTTTATCAAACATGTTTAATAAAGAGTTTTAAAAGTTCGTCATCCGATAGCTATCGGATGACAATTGACAAGCTTAACTTAATAGCATTGACGCCCGCCTGGACCGGACGGGCAGGCAACAAAGGATCCCCAGCCGATACAACCCCGAACGCCAAATCCCCACTGCCAAAAAAGGCAAGTGATGGGGCAAGGGCGGTAACCTATAGGCTGCAGATTCTTTCCCGAGAAATCCTATAGTGTGGACACCTCTCGTTTTTTGGACCGTCATTCCCGCGCAGGCGGGAATCTTAATGCAAGGCACCCAGTTTTTGCTCATTAGGATCCCCAGTCAAGCTGAGGATGACGACCGTTCATAGAAAACGCCCTAAAAACATGTTGTCATCCGATAGCGACCAGATTCGACCGAAGCGCTCCCTAAAAAAGCAGCTTTTTAAATTTAATAATTCCGTAGCCCCGCCAATAAACCGAAACAAAGGGAATCAGCATTGAGGTAAGCAGCATTTCGGCAATATGTGTTGCCGATTTACGGGTTATTCTTATCCGCTTGTAAAAAAACCACCCCAGGGGAATAAGCATTAGCACAGCCGTCCACCGGGCTATTCCCTTGTTTTGCATACCTACTGCAATAACGGTGAGCAAGAATAGCGAAATAAACAAGTAATAGTTCCACAAGGGGCGAGGCTGTATCTTCTGGCGGTACAATTCGGGATATTTCTTAAACAGCAACACATCGTAAAGCCCTTTTTTCTGCTCCTTTAAGCTTACGCCCCAGGGCACTGTGCGCACGGGGTGCACAACCACTGCTGCACTGTTTCGCCTGATTGGAATGTTGCTGATGATGAGTTTAAATTCCAGATCAGAATCCTCTCTCCAGGCCAGAGCAAAACGCTCATCAAATCCGCCAACCTTTATTAATGCCTGTTTGGTTAAGGCACAATTGGCGGTAATAAATTCTGCAGTTGCTAAGCCCGCGGTGTTAAGTTCAAAATCGCTCGGCCGCTCGGGCAGGGGCACAATGGTTTTGCCTGTATAAGCAATAAGGGTTTCGAAGCGGTAAGCATCCAGTATTTCCCTCAACCAATTTTCTTCCGGCAGGCAATCGTCATCGGTAAAGGCAATAAGCTGGTACCTGGCCTGTAACCAACCCAGATTTCTTGCCGCTGCGGGCCCTTTTTTAATACTGCTTTGAATCAGGCTCAGCCTGAACTTAAAGTTTAAGTTTTTGAGTTCAGTTAGGTCGCTTTCGTTAAAGGGACCATCGTGAACAACAAGGACTTCAAAATCTGGTCCCGGCAAGCTTTGTTTTTCGAGCGATTGCAAACAATTAAGCAAAAGTGTCTGCCTGTTGTAAGTCGGAATAACGACCGATATCCGTTTTTGCGTCATTTTTTAATATTAGATAAGATCCCATAATTAAGGCGTCGAAAGGGGAGCCCCAAAAGCATTCTATTGCATCCCTTGGCGTACATACAATTGGTTTTCCCAGGGTGTTGAAAGATGTATTTACCAGAATAGGCACGCCCGTTTTCTCTTTAAAAGCTTTCAATAGCGCATAATAGGCGGGGTGTTGCGCTTCATTTATCGTTTGAATCCTTGCCGTTCCGTCGGTATGTCTAACCGCTGGAATTTTGTCGGCAACTTCCGGCCTTACATCGTGCACAAAAAGCATAAAAGGCGATTTTGTGGCATCCTTAAACCAATCATTCGCATCTTCCTCTAACACCACGGGCGCTACAGGTCTGAAATCTTCGCGATCCTTTACCTCGTTCAACCTGGCCTGCATATCCGGCGAAATCGGCGAAGCGAGGATCGATCTGCTACCGAGTGCCCTCGGGCCAAACTCCATTCTACCCTGGAACCAGCCAATAATCATATTCTCGGCCAATAGCGCAGCCACTTCGGTAGCCGGATCTTCCATTTTTTGGTGCGGAACTTTGGCCAGATTCAGAAAAGCTTCAATTTCAGCGTCGCTGTATGATGGGCCCCAATAGGCATGCTCCATTACAAAGCTTCGTTCGGTCGGTTTCCGCTCATTTACATCTACCTGCATGGCCGCCCCCAGGGCTGTTCCCGAATCGCCCGCTGCGGGTTGTACCCAAACCTGATCAAAGGCACTCAAATCTCGTATTCGTGCATTTAATACACAGTTGAGCGCCACGCCCCCGGCCATTACCAAATTTTTGCTTTTGGTGGTTTGTTGCAGCCAGTTTACCAGCTCGAGCACCGATTCTTCGAGCACGTATTGAAGCGATCGTGCCAAATCGAAATGAAAGGCCGTAAACGGCTCGTGCCTTAATCGGGCAGGGCCAAAGCGCTCAGTAAGGTTCTCGTTTTCAATGGTATATTGGCCCTTTTCACCAATCTTTATAATCTCTCTGAAATCTTTTATGAACTCCGGTTTTCCGTAAGAAGCCAGGGCCATTACCTTGTACTCGTCAGACGAGTGTAGGAAACCAAGATGAGTGGTAAGGTTTTCGTAAAGCAGGCCCAACGAATGGGGAAGCGGCACTTCAGCTATGCGTAGCATCTCATTTCCGTTGCCAATACCATAAGTGGTGGATGTTGTTTCTCCGCGGCCATCCAACGTTAAAATGGCGGCTTGCTGGTACGGCGAAGGATAAAAGGCGCTTGCCGCGTGGGCCACATGGTGCTCGACAAAATGCCACTGCCAATCGGCCGTTGTCGATCCGTAAAACCGCTTTTGCAAATGGTGGGGCCAGCCATCAACCAGTTGGGCAGGTGCATTTAAAATAGACGATAAAAATAAATTTTCCCAGGGGTTCTGTTCGCTGTCAGCTTGCAAACCGGCTGGCGAAAACGGGATTTCGCAAAAAGGATCCGTACGGTGTTCTGTCGGTATTAGCAAATAGGGGTCAAATGAGTAAGCAATATGATCTACCTGGCTCAAATGGATGCCGGCAACGCTGAGGCAATAATCTATGGCATGAAAAGGCAGTTCGTATGTGCTAAATGGAATCGGCCTCTTTCCGTGTTTAAAATGTGTGAAACGCTCTTCTTCTGCGGCGGCCAATAACTGGCCATCTTTTATAATACAAGCTGATGAATCGTGAAAAACTGCATTGATACCGAGTATGTACATTATGATTGAAACTTTAAATTATGACCAGAAAAACATTTTACGAAAAGACCCGATAGGTTCCTATCGGGTGGACACATCTTTGAAACATCGGTTTGCAAGCTGAAATCATCAAATCCGATAGCTATCGGATGACAACATGTTTTATGACGTTTTCTAAGAACGGTCGTCATCCTCAGCTTGACTGGGGATCCTAATGCGCAATAAATTGGGTGCCGAGCATTAAGATTCCCGCCTGCGCGGGAATGACGCGCAAGAACGAGATGTGTCCACACCATAGGGTAGGTTCGGGTCTTTATTTTACCTTGGTGGCATACGTTTGGTGGTGTCTCTCCGCATCGTATCCCGCATCGTTGTGTCGCGTTTTTTCGGGTCTTGCTTAGGCTTGTTTCTTTTCTCTGTTTTCTTTTTCGTGCTGTCTGGTCGGGTTTGTGCAAAAGTGCCAAAACTGAATACCGAGAGCAGCATTAACATCAGTAACTTTTTCATAGATAAGGATTTAATAGGTGAGAATTTATGTTTACTGAGAGAACAACGTTCAGATTTGGAATGTTTACAATTTGTTTATTTTTAACGGCCACCTATAAATAGGTTATGGTATTAACGTATTGATTATAAGTGATATAAACGCTTTTATTACGGTTAGGTGCAATTGAAAACAGGTATCTTGTAATTGCTTTCGGGTATTAACCGAAGTTAAGTGGCTTCCTGGTTGTTTCGGTTTAACCTGCGCCTGCTTTTTCTAACAATGGCACTCAACTCATCGTGAATGTCGATAATGTTGCCGATCAGGAAGTAATCACGCAGGTTATTCCTGATGCTGGTGCGCATAATTCGCCGCACAATCTTTCTCGGTACTTCGCCGAGTTCTTTTACCTTCATTAACAGATTTAACGATACGAGCGCCAAAAATGCGGCAATGATAAAGAGGAAGCTCCATTGCTGCAAACTTAATAAATGGTAGTTGCTGCTTAGTTTATCGGTTGCCCAGTTGATGTTTATCGAAAGCGTTTTGTTAAGAAAAAAGGCAGCCAATGCCCCACCCGCCAATGGGCCGAGCGATGAAGAAATGGCAACCACAATATTTTTTACCGAAAGAAATACAATTGCATCTCGTTTGGGTGCCAGTTTAAGGCCAATGTTGGTAATAGAGAGATTGATGCCTGCATTTGCCACGCCCATTGCGATATGTATTATGGCGAGAAAGGCCAGGTTTACGGCCAGCTGATTGATTACGCCAACGTAACACCAGCCAATAAGCACCACAATGTAAATTGGCGCCGCGAGCGAAATAATACTCTTGTTGCTATACCGATCAGAAAATTTGCCCCAGATGTTGATAGTTAAGATGCCCGCAATCTGGCTGATTACGTTTAAAATAATGATGTATGATAGCGGCAATTTAAGCGCAGTAAGCATAAATACGGATAAAAACGGGTTGGCAATGTTGAGCGCAAACGACCAAAAGGAATTGAAGACCAACAGGCGCCTGAAATTTTGGTTCCGTAGGGGAAGCTTAAACACTTGTACAATGTTATTTTCGGAAACATGCGGATAGGGCTCAGCAACTTTAGATAAAATATAGCCTCCTATTAAACCAACAACGCCCGCTGCGCCGAAAAAGCAAGCGTACACCTTGAGCTCATTTTGTGGCGCACGTGCTTTTACCAGATCGAGTATCAGGGCGATTACGATGCTCAACACCACGTTTAAGATTTGCGTGTACCTGCCCCGGCGGGAAAAATAAGTGCCCAGCATTTGTTCAGGAATCATGTCTTTCATCCACGAATTCCAGCTGGGGCCGGCAATAGAACCAAAAATGTAATGCATGCTCAGCATGGTGGCAAGAAATACGAACGAAAATTCGTTAAACACAAAAATGCCCAGGCCAACTATAATCAACGGGATGCGGGCAAGGTAGGCGCATATAACGGCCACGGCCCTCCGGTTGTGGTATTTGCTTACCAACCAAACCGATAATAGTTGCAACACATTTGTAGCAAGGGGCAACGATGCCAGGATCCCGATTTCGAAGTTGTTGGCGCCGAGCAACAGGGCAAGTGCAACCAAAAAGGTGCCGCTGGTTAAGGCGGTCATGGCTTCCGCAGTAAGGCCGTCCCAAATCACTTTTTTGAGGCCATCTTGAATTTCGGCTTCCGAGAGGTATTCCTTTGGCTTAAAGTTCATCATACCGTATCTGTAATTTGCCAGTGCAGTTGTTATGGCTGGCGCTGTTATTCATCGCCCAGCATTTTTTTAAACGCTATTGCATTAAACGCTGCGTAGGCCAGTTGGTCGTTGTCGAAATAAACGTACAGGTCTTTTTTTTCGCTTAACCATTTTGCGCATTGCGTTGCCCAGGCCAGTAAATGTTCATCGTTATAATCGCCCTGGTATTTTTCTGTCGGCCCGTGTAGCCTGATGTAAACAAAATCGGCCGTAGCAACAATGGGCGATTGATGTCCGCCGAGGTGATAAATGCAAAAAGCACAGTTATAGCGCCTAAGCAGCTCATAAACTTCATCGCAATACCAGCTCGGCTCCCTAAATTCGAATGTGTAGCGGTAACCTTTGGGTAAAGCGCTTAGAAACGCCTCGAATCGCCCGGTATTCAATTTCCATTTTGGGGGAAGCTGAAAGAGTATGGGTCCCAGATTTTCGCCGAGTGTAGCACAGCGATCTAAAAAATTAACGAGCTCCCGGCTTTCTACGTTTAGTTTTTTTAAATGGGTAAAGTAGCGGTGTGCCTTTACTGCAAAAACAAAATCGGGGGGCACGGCGGCTTTCCAGGCTGCGTAATTTTCTATCTTCGGTTGCCGATAAAATGAATTGTTTAATTCTACGGTGCAAAAGTTTTTGGCAAAGTGTTTAAGCTGGTTTTGTTTCTTAACATCCGCAGGGTAAAACGTATTGTCCCAATGTGGATATTTCCATCCCGATGTGCCGATAAAAGCTTTTCCAGATTCCATTGAACCGCGATATAAACTGTTTTAAAAAAGAGAAGGAGGTTTTGCACCCGTCGCTCTATTAAAAAACCATAACAAAATGCGAATGGTTTGTGTAAAAGTGAGAAAACGCAGTAGACTGGATTTGATGTTGTCAGTGTGGGTTTTAATTTTCAGGAAAAGATCAATATGAGTGACGTTTGCAATTTGGTCGTTTTTGCTATATGCGCCATGCGTCCCCCTTCGAAGGGGGCAGGGGGATGATTTCCAAAAAATCCTCTCCCGACAATGATACTGCTGTTTTTTCGTTATCGCAGCCCTTCCGAATAAGCTCGGAACAGGTCTCCAAAGAGGGACAATTAGACAGTGCGTTAAACCAAGAGCAATAAACGTCGATGGTAGGCACAGCCGATCCCGACTTCTCGGGAAAGCATCCCTTACCTATTCCCAGTGCTCTTAGTTGACTCACTTACCCTCTTTTGGGCCATGGTTTGTTGGCGTTCTGCGTTTCATCGCTTGGGGATCCTTCCCAGAAGTATCGGGACATGCGTTGCACTACCATTGATGTTTTCTGAAAACATTAAAAAAATCGTCATTTCGACCGAAGTGGAGAAATCTTTGAACCTTGAATAAAGATTTCTCGGCTACGCTCGAAATGACGACGCCTCTTAGCGTATTTTTTTAAAAACAACGTCAATCATATTGATTTTTATGCAATAAATTAAAACTCAGGATGACAGCTTAAAACTCGTCATCCCAACTCCATTGTTTTCAAAAACTGACCTACCAATGACAGCACTGGTTTTGTCATGCTGAGGAACAGCCTGTCCCGATTTCTCGGGAAAGCATCTGTAACCTACTTCGCACCGCTCTTGCCCACCCACTTATCCTCTCTGGCAGTGGGTTGTTAGCGTTCTGCCATTATCGCTTGGGGATCCTTCCCCGAAGTATCGGGACATGCGTTGCACTACCATTGGCGTTTTCTGAAAACATTAAAAAAATCGTCATTTCGACCGAAGTGGAGAAATCTTTGAACCTTGAATAAAGATTTCTCGGCTACGCTCGAAATGACGACGCCTCTTAGCGTATTTTTCTAAAAAACAACGTCACTCATATTGATTTTTATGAAATAAATTAACCTCAGAATGACAGCTTAAAACCCGTCATCCCAACTCCATTGTTTTTTCAAAAACTAACCGCTGAGGACGACCACCGTTCTTGGAAAACGCCATAAAATAATGTTTTGATTATCAAATCAGCTTAACAGAAGCAAAAGCGGCAAAATCAATCAATTTTATAAAAGTGCCTCCACGGGCATTTAAAAGTACCTCGGAGCACTAATTTGCTGCTCAGAGGTACAAAAAGGTAGCTCAGAGGTACAAAAAGGTAGCTCGGAGGTACTAAAAGGTAGCTCGGAGGTATTAAAAGGTAGCTCGGAGGTACAAAAAGGTAGCTCGGAGGTACTAAAAGGTAGCTCGGAGGTACAAAAAGGTAGCTCGGAGGTACTAAAAGGTAGCTCAGAGGTACAAAAAGGTAGCTCGGAGGTACAAAAAGGTAGCTCGGAGGTACTAAAAGGTAGCTCAGAGGTACTAAAAGGTAGCTCGGAGGTACAAAAAGGTAGCTCAGAGGTACTAAAAGGTAGCTCAGAGGTACAAAAAGGTAGCTCGGAGGTACAAAAAGGTAGCTCGGAGGTATTAAAAGGTAGCTCGGAGGTACTAAAAAATTGGTCTGTTCATTAAACTGTGTGGATCTGTTTAGTAACCTGTGCTATCGTTTAATTATTGACAGGCCCCGATGTTAAAAAGACTCATTCGGGTTACTTGCATGATAGGTTTTAAGGTGCTTTTTAAGTATTTCCCTGGCCATGTGGATGTGCGTTTTTACTGTTCCGAGCGGAATGTTCAGCTCTCCGGCAATTTCGCTGTATTTGTAACCCTCAAAGTAGCGTAAAAATGGATATCGGTACACTTCCGGAAGCTGATCAATCGCTTTATGTATATCATCCATCACCATTT
This sequence comes from Pedobacter endophyticus, assembly GCF_015679185.1. Taxonomy (NCBI): domain Bacteria; kingdom Pseudomonadati; phylum Bacteroidota; class Sphingobacteriia; order Sphingobacteriales; family Sphingobacteriaceae; genus Pedobacter; species Pedobacter endophyticus. Next base: position 2,129,675 of record NZ_CP064939.1, on the reverse strand, counting down.
TACTGGTGCAGGAATTGCCAACGGCTCCGTATAGCATCGACTGATCGGACAGGTCGTGGTCGTGATCAATTACCGCTCTCGATCTGGTAATTTTATGATAGGAATTGATGAAGGTATTGCGCATAATCATAAATAACCAACCTTTAAAATTCGTTCCCTTTTCAAACTTTTCGCTGAAACGAAATGCTTTGATTAACGTTTCCTGAACCAGGTCGTCAGCATCATCAATGTTTTTGGTAAACTTTAATGCATTCGACCTCAACATTCTCATGTGGCTATTAATATTGTTGGCAAATTTTAAGGTATCCATAGGGTCTGATTTTATTAAAAATCAGCAACAAAGCCTATTCCATAGCAAATGCAATTTTTTGGCTGCGAAATATACCTGCTAAAAGTAAAAAAGACTTTGCAGTGAACCTACGAAGCCTTTTCGTTTAAAACCGCCAAATGATGATAAAAAGCACTTAAAGTATTTATTTTTATTAAAACAGTACTTTTCACCCTTTTTAGGTATTAATAACGGCGATTTGTTGTTCAAAAATTCAGAAAAAGTGAACAAAAACAGGACACTAATTTAGATAGCCGTTTACTACTGCAAAGCGAATTAAGGCCGCTGTGTTCTTCGAGCCCGTCTTATCTATTAATGTTTGGCGATGCCCCTCGATGGTTCTTTTACTCAAAAACAATTTATCGGCCATTTCTTGATTGGTAAAGCCCTCTGCAACCAAATGCAACACCTCAATTTCGCGCATCGAAAGGTCAATTTGCTGGTTGTTCTGCTCCGATTGCAAGGTTTGGATATAGCGATCCAGTACTTTTTGGGTCAGTTCGGCACAAAGGTATTTGGTGCCCGCCGAAACGGTCTTTAGCGCAAATACCATTTCATCTTCGTTCACATTCTTTAACAAATAACCGTTGCTTCCCTCATTAAAGGCCTGCGCAACGTATTTTTCATTGTCTAGCATCGACAATACAATGGTTTTGATCTGAGGATGCTTCAGTTTAAGCTCTCTGATGAGGTTTATGCCGTCCATTTCGGGCATGTTGATATCCGTTAGCACAATATCGGGCACAATCCCGGCTTCAATTTGTTCGAGCACTTCAAGGCCGTTTGCAGCCTCAGAAATTACCTGAACATTGGGCTGAGATTCCAATAGCATTTTGATCCCATTTCTAACGATGATGTGATCTTCAGCCAATATGATTTTTAACATAGTTTTTTAGTTTTGATCCAAAGGCTTACTCACGTCCGTAAGTAGATCTTTTAATCTATCAATGTGAATTTTAAGGTCCGACGCTCTGTTTTGTCTATCGTTGGTTAATGCAACCGGTTCGTTATAGCGGCTATCATAAGAAAGCAGGAAGTTTCTTCTTTCCTCCATCATCCGTATGGCTATCCACAGGGTTTCTTCCGTTTTTTCAATATAGCTGGTTTGCAGCACATTTTCAGAAAATACGTGGCCGGTAAAACATCGAAACCTTGCTACGCCGTGTTCTTCAATTTTGGTGAGCATCCCACCACAATCGGGGCAGGTGAAAGGGGTAGGATCACCAAGTTCACTCGTTTGCTCAAAGCCACTCGCCATCCGGATGGTAATTTCCGATTCTTTTTTAATACGCTCGGGAACGTCCGAGGGCTTGCAACTTTCCCTCGAATACCTGTCGGCCAAAATGTAGCCCATATCATCAACTGACACCCGGTAATCGACATCGATATTTTTGATTACACTGCGTGGCATATCGGCAAACTCCGCTTCGCTTGGTTCTTGCACAATACAGGTTCCACCGGCATCTTTAATGGCTATCATTCCCGAGGTGCCATCATCAAGGAGACCGGTTAAAATTATTCCAGTTACACAAGAATCGTAAGCTGCAGCGGCGGTGCGGAAAAGTACATCAATTGCCGGCCTCCAGTGGTTTTCTTTAGCGCCCTTTGAGATCAGGATTTTGCCTTGAACAAGCATCATGTGCGCATCAGGTGGCGCTAAATACACCATCCCTTTCTTAATTACCGTTTCATTATTTGGTATTTCGACAGGGAGTTCTGATCTTTTATTCAGGATGGAAAGCACCGTATCTGTAACGGTTTCTTTACTGAGATGGATTACGATAAAGATGGCTGCATCTATATCCTTCGGCAAAGTGGTAAGCAGTTTAGAAACTGCAGCTATACCGCCGGCAGATGCTCCGATGGTTATTATGTTATTTATTTCAAGTTCTTTCATTTCTTATTAAACACCTTTAGGTAAGTGTATTTTAAAAGTAATTCCGTCCGCATCCTCAATCGTCATTGTTCCGTTTAACAGCGAAACGCGGTTTTTGATGCCGCGAAGCCCCGAGCCTTTTTTAAATGCATCGTTCAGCTGGCTCGATAATCCCCTGCCGGCATCACTTACGATTAAATCTACTTCGCCATTTTTGGCGCAAAGCGATACCGAGGCACTGTTTGTGCCTGAGTGCTTAATGCTGTTATTCAGCAACTCCTGAACAATTCGGAAAAGATACAATTGCGTTTCTTCAGGGAGTTGATCAGCCCGTTGATCAATCGATGTTGTTACCTTAAATCCTGCCCGCCCCAGTCGGTCGGTCATATCCTTTATTCCCGCGACAAAACCAAAATCCTTTAATATGGAGGGTGTTAACTCTACCGAAATCGTCCGAACCTCTCTAATCGCCTGATCCAATAACGAGTTTATTCCGTCTAAATGGCTCTTAAACGATTCTTGTTTGGCAAGCTGACTAAGGTTAAACCTAATGCCATAAAGAATTTGGCACACACTGTTGTGCAGGGCAGCACTCAGGTTGTCTCTTTCCTTTTCCTGCGCTTCAATCGCGGCTCTGCGGAGTAGTCGGCGTTGAATGTCTTCTGTCTCCTCGCGTAGTTGCAGGTTTCGTTTTCTATCCGTGATGTCAGTCATTATTCCCGCATAATAACTGCTGCCGTATATAGGGTTTACCGATTTTCCCTTTACTAAAATTGTTTTTAGGTGTCCGTTCCTTTTTATCAACCGCAGTTCAAGATCAATTTCATGACTTTCATCGCAATTGGAAAACAGGGCGTTCAGTTTTGGGCGATCTTCCTCTACAAGAATGTCGAGAAGTGCTTTCCAGGGCACAAGCTGGGCCCGGTTCTGAATATCGAGGATATTTTTGCTGTACTCATCAAGAAAAATCTTTTCTCCCTTGGATTTTACCATCCAGGTTCCGGTAAGGGAAACTTTTAACGTTTGGTTAAGTCTTTCGGTAGTTTCCCATAACTCCTGTTCGTTTCGTTTAGCATGGGTAACATCAGTTATTGTGATGTAAAACGATTGTTGATCGGTGTTGGTACCGGGCGCCTTAATTCCATTGAGCTGCACATAGCGGGTTTCTGTTTTTTTAGTTTTTAAACGTACTTCGCATTGCAGGCGCTCATCAGTTTCACTAATACGCTCAACAAAGCTGGCATAGGCATGTTGCGAATCGTCGACAATGAATGATTTCAGGGGCTTACCCTTTATGCCTGCTCCCTGGTTATAAATCAGCTGTAATCCGGTTTCATTAATTTCGCTGATCGTTCCGCGGTTGTCGAGAATGAGGTAACCTACGGGCGCTGTATTGAACAGCGACACAAATTTTAGCCGCTCCATCTCGAGCGCCGCATAGGACGACCTGAGCTCCTCGTTCTGCAATTGAAGCTCCAGTTCGTAAATTTCGAGCTCGTGCAGCAACTGGGCAGTTCGGTCGCCCCCCTCCGGATGTCTTTTGTCTGCGTCGGTGTAAAAAAGCTGTTCTGCCTTACTTCTTAATGCGCCAAGTACCGATTCTCTATATATGATGTCATTGTTTTTCAACTTACTTTTCCTTAAATTTTAAGACTAAAAGATTAAGCTTGTGGCCGTCTTCTGCAATCCGCTGAATTGATATATCTAAGTTCAGCATGCCAATACCGTTGAAGTGATGCTGTTCGTAAAAGTGTTCAATAATAGGGACTGGAGCTGAAAGCTTCTCGGCCAGAACTTTCATTTTCCATTTATTGTTAACAATTTCCAGAAAGGAATGTTCTCTGATTTCTGAATCAACCAATTGAAACAGTTTAGTAAACTTTCTGTTTGCTGCCAATACTTTTTTATCGCTGGCTAAAATCAGCGTGGCTTCGTCAAACTGCTCGATAATGCTTTGGGTATATTTTAGAAGTCCGCGCACCTGGGCACTAATGGATTTTAATGGCGTAATTTTGGTAAAGGTGAGTACGGCGCCGCTAATAAAATTATCCATTGTGCGGTAGGGCATAATGCGGAGGTTGTACCATTCATTCTTTTTTGTTTTTACTTCAAGTTCGCGGCCATTCAGGGTTATAATCACTTCTTTTATGGTTTGCTCTATAGCTGGGTACTCAAAATTGGAAACAATATGCGTTATTGATCGGCCAATATCGGATGCGATTACGTTAAACAGCTTGGTAACCTGCGGCGTAAAGCGCAAAATGTTTAAATGGTTATCCAAAAATATGGTGCCTATCTCTATATTATCGAGCAGGTTTTTCATGTCGTTATTTAACTGCGTAAGCTCCTCGGCCTTGGTTTGGTATTGCAGGTTAATCGTCATCAGCTCCTCATTAAGCGATTGCATCTCTTCTTTTGTAGTCAGCGCCTCCTCATTGGTACTCTGCAACTCCTCGTTGGTGCTTTGCAGTTCTTCGTTGGTCGATTTTAGTTCCTCTAATGAGGTTTCCATCTGCTCAATGGTGGTGTGCAGCTGCTGTTTGGTATAGGTAAGTTCTTTTTCGAGCTCTTCTACCACTCCCTCATTAGCCCCACTTTGCTTACTCCGTCGTTGCATTTTTTTGGCCGGGCGCTCAAAAAAGGTGACTAACAGCATGCCTTGCAATGCAGGTTCGTGGATGTAATCTACCGTTACGTTTACTACAAACAGCTTGTCGTTTTCCTTTATCTTAACGTCGTTAATTTCGACCTTGATTTTTTTTGTCGAAGCCTGATGAAGTGCATTTCCCAGGGCATATTTCAGCTCTTCGCGAATCATCCGGTGGATATTCATCACGGCCTCACCCGGGTGCAGGTGAATAAAACGTTGTGTAGCGCCATTGATGTCAATAATCTCACCTTTATCGTTCAATAACAGCGACGGGGGTGTATGGTTATCGAGCAATATTTTGTTAAAATGCTCCACAATGGGACTTTGTTTTCTGCTTTTCGACGACATATCTGATTTGACGAGCTTATCCTGATTGGCAATGTGGAAAGGAAAATCCAACAGCTTGCCCATCGATGATGCCCCTTCTTTTCGCTCAAAGAGCTTCCATTTGGAATCTACATTGTTAAAAAACTCCTGAAAACCACTTACCGATTCGGCCGGACCTAAGAATAGCAGTCCATTTACGTTTAATGAATAATGAAAAATAGGAATAAGCTTTTTCTGTAGCTCTGTAGTGAGGTAAATCATTACATTTCTGCAGCACAATAAATCGAGCCGGGTAAAAGGCGCATCTTTAATGAGGTTGTGCTGGGCAAACACAATCATTTCTCTGATTTCTTTTTTTACCGTGTAGCCATTATTTTTCCTTTCGAAAAAGCGTTCCAACCTTTCGGGGCTGAGCTCAGATGCAATGTTAGAGAAATAAAAACCCGTTCTGGCTACTTCAATGGCATTTGCGTCGAGATCGGTAGCAAAAATCTGCGCTTTCGGTTTACGCTTCAATTGCAGCGCATCCAAATATTCGGTTATAATTATGGCAACAGTGTAGGCTTCTTCTCCTGTTGAGCATCCAGCGATCCAAATGCGAATCGGCTCCTCGGGGTTCTTGCTGCCAAGCAAAGGATACATGTGCTCGGTAAGGGTTTCAAAGGCCGGTTTATCGCGAAAAAACTTAGTTACTCCAATTAAAAGTTCGTTAAAAAGAATATCAACCTCGGCCGGATTTTCACGGAGGTAATTCACGTAATGCTCATAATCGGGCAATTGATGAAAGGCAATCCGGCGCTCAATACGGCGAGAAATGGTGTTCTTTTTGTATAAACTAAAATCGTGGCCGGTGTGCGACCGGAGAATCATAATGATTTTCTGAATGTGAACCTTATTGGTTTTATTAGCGTCGATATCTTCTATCGAAACCCCCAAAACCGGATGGCTCAGGTATTTAATCAGCTTACCCGGCATTTCCTCGGGCAAAAGGATATAATCTGATTGATGGGTGGTTATGGCCGCCATCGGCATGCTCGCATAAGTAGCATCTTCGGGGTCTTGTACCATCGTCATGCCAAGTTTCTCCTTAATCATGCGCAGGCCGGTTTCACCATCGGCCCCAAGACCGGAAAATAAAATACCCACGGCCATATTCCACTGATCTTCGGCAAGGCTCTGAAAAAAATGATCGATGCACATCCGTGTGTTGTCGTTCTGTGCGGCCTTAAACAACAGCAGGTAGCCGTCGTGCAATCCGATATCGAAATGCATAGGCGCCAGGTAAACATGGTTTGGAATAACCTTGGCACCATCTTCGGCAAACTGCACGGGCATTGAGGTAAACGACTTCAATACCTCTAAATAATTTCCCTGTTCTTTTGGGTCTTGATGAATAACAATGATAAAGGCCATGCCGGCATCAGTAGGCATGTGCTTAAAAAACTGTTCAAATGCAACAACTGATCCACTTGCTCCGCCTAGTCCAATAATCGGAAAGGCCTGAGTTTCTACCTTAACCGCGTCTCCTTCGCCCTTAAGCTGTAAACGCTCGAGGTTGAAAGTGTCATTTTTTTCAATTTTTGATTGATCAGATTTTCCCTTCATGCCGCTAATTTATCCATTAAAATCAATCACTGTCCTATTTGTTGATGTTTTCTTTGTTACAATTTTTGTAAACGGCGTTGTCAATTGCTGTACTGCTGCATTGGTTAATTGTTTAATTGTTGAATTGCTCAACTGCTAACTCTCCCGAAGGGCAATGTCATTTAGTTAAGCTCCACGGGTGTCATCCGATAGCTATCGGATCTGAGCCTTTCGACTTCGCTCAAGATAAACTCAGTCGAAGACCTCTTCTGCAGGAAAAAACAAATAAACATCGCCCTTCGACTAAGCCTGTATTGAGCGTAGTCGAAATGCTCAGGGTGACAATGTTTTTTGTTTTTTCCTTAACTAAATGACATTGCCCGAAGGGATGCCTTTGGCACAAATTCTCCCCAAGGGATGCCTTTGGCACAAACTCCCTAATCACATTCATCCAGTTCAATGAAGAAGTTTGAGCCCTTATTTTCTTCGGACGTGAACCAGATTTTGCCATTATGCCACTCTATTATTGTCTTTATGATCGACATGCCGAGGCCCACGGAGCTTTCGCCTCTGAGGCCCGTTCTGCCTGCAACATTAAACTTATCAAACAGCTTATCGTGAAACTTTTTCGGAATGCCGATGCCTGTGTCGGCAATCTCGATAATCACTTTGTTTGCCTCTCGAGAGATATTGATGGAGATAACTCCTTTGTCGGGCGTAAACTTAATGGAGTTTGAAATTAAATTATTGACGGCCTGATAAAATTTCGTCGGGTCGATCATCACAAATATTTCAGTAAACGGGCAGTTGAACTCAAAGCGGAGATGAAGGTGCAATTCCGACGATTTGTATTCGGCGATAATCTCTTCCAATCCTTTTACAATATTGATTCGCTGCTTTTGAACTTCGACGCCGATAGATTCGAGAAATTCTTTTTTTATAAACTCCTGTATCATCTTGATGCCCCGCTTTGCATTGGTTTCAATCATGGTTAAAATTTGCTGCATCTTATCGGGATTGAGCGAGTTGCCCTTGCCCTGGAGCAGTGAAGACAGCATCTGGATGGTTCCGAGTGGGCCTGCCAAATCGTGACTGATAATATTTAGCACCGCGTTTTTCTTGTTGGTGTATTCGATCAGGTTTTTGGTATGAACAATTTCTTCGGTAACGTCTTCAAAGTGCCCGATCAGGCACCGGGGTTTTTCGGCAGTAATAACAGCGGTAAGATTTAGGTAATAAGTGCGTTGCTCCATCACCAACCGAAACTCAATACGCTCTGCAACATTACCGGGACCCAAACTTTGATAAACCTTACGAACATATTCCCGGTCTTCGTCGTGTATCAAAAGCAATAGCTGCGTCAGGTCGGGGCTTGCATGCTCGGCAAGAAAGGCCTCGAAAGATTTATTTTTATATAAGAACCGCTGCTCTTTTAAACTGTACGAAAAATAAGATCTTGATTCTCTTTCGATCAGGTCCTGTAGCGGAAAACTCGGTTTAGGCATGTTGTTTCGAATAGGTTTAAGCAATATAATAATTGTTAAGCGTAGCGAAGTACCCTTTTTTCCTAGTATTTAACGTAAACGGTTTGTATAAATACCTGGTTTAAGGCATTACAGCATCAAAAACTTCTGATTTTGAGCTGAGCTAAGTAGCCATTTTGAATTTTTGGCAACGGGAGTATGAAAAAGGAAAGCGCTAGCACCAATTAAGATGAATACCGCTTTCTGTGGTGACAGATTATTAGATAAACTATTGCGGTTGGAACAACAATTTAGTGAAGTGACGAGGGTGAAACACGTGCTTTAAACCTTGGGTTGCTTTCACTATCCAGTTTTAAAATAAAAACGTTAATGGCAGCGAGCGCCCGGTTTCTAAAGCCGATATCAAAGGTGACTGCGGCGCCCCTGGCAGGCAAAGAATCGGAATCAGTTTCGAAAAACTTGATGTGCTGACCGTTCGAGTCTTTTATAAGGCCAACTCCAACCTTTTTGTTATAGGCAATAATAGTTCCTGTTCTCATAAAATTTTTTGTTTTTTCTTCTTTAGTTTATGCTGTTGTATTTGCCAGATGGATGCAGGTCGATCAGTTAAATCGCCTGTGCGCAGACCAGAACTAGCAATGCGCTCACCTGTGTTTGTTTGGGCTTCTGCTCAAGCATAATATTGCTTTGTTTCTGATAGTAACTGGATTTTTCTTGCTATGCTGGCCAATTTTACGAGATGGTTCTCAAGCCAGTCTGCTTCGGTATTTCGGCCCTGGCTCATGTTTGCATGAAGGAAATCGGAAGTGAACTTTACAACGAGGTCGCCATTGTAAGCGAGCATATTGTATGTTATCAACGAAACTACTTGCTGGTTAGGGCGATTGTCGTATTTGATGAAGCTGAGGTAACGCATTTTGCTAATCTGTAAGATCTTTCCATAGAAACAGCTGAGGCCATTTTCCGAAATCCAGTTAATACGCCCGTTAGCTGTCCAATCACATTCGTAATGGCCGCCTCTTTCCTCATCAAGCCCTGCTAAGATCAGCGCTTGCCAAAATGCCCAATCGGGCACGTTAATTTTAATTGTTCTCTCTATAACCATACTGATATGCAAATATATGGCGAAATTTTAAGGCAATTCACTGTAACCTGTATATCCCGTAGTTAACGGCCAAAATCAGGTATTTTACATCAAAAAGTGAGGGTTTGTAGTGGCCGGATTTGCGGTTTAAACTGCGGTTGTTATCTTGAAAGGCCGGGTAAATTGCCCACCAGCGGAAACAAAAAAAGGAGCCCCTACGGACTCCTTTTACTTGGCGGAGAGCGAGGGATTCGAACCCCCGGACCTGTTACAGTCAACAGTTTTCAAGACTGCCGCATTCGACCACTCTGCCAGCTCTCCGCCGCAAAAGTAGCGATTTGGCGCAAATCTGCAAACCATTTCTATAATATTATTTTAACAAAAATGCTAGGCGTTGTCAGTCATTTAGTTAGCATTGAAAATAATACGTGAACTATTTTTCATTGTTAAGCTTCTGAAACACTTTGTTGCCGCTCAACCGAAATAATGCCGTTGCCTTCTACAATAAAACAGATTAACCCGATAAGCACCAGGGTAGAAAACCAGAACTCTGAGTAAGGCTTAAAGATGCCGGCGGACATATTAATGAAAAATACGGCGCCAATAAGTATCGGGAGGTTAACCAGACAGAAAAACCGGGTGTGTGTGCCCAATGCAATGGCTAAACCACCTATAATATGTGCCAAAATGATTAAATGAGCAATAAAGCTTATGCTAAATGCAGCACCAAGCATTGCGCCACGCATCAGGTGGTTAAATACCTCCATGTTAATATAGAAATCTATGCCTTTCCATATTAATACTATACCTAAAAGAATTCTAAAATAATCGAGCCATTTTGGGTGATTCTGATCGCCCCAGTCGCGGATTTTTTTGATCAAGTTCATAACTTCTATATTTTGGTTGATACAATTTACAAAAAATAGAAGTAATAGTCAATTTTTTAACATTTATCTAGTTCACCCTTGGGTCTCTGCTGCCGTTTCCGGCGTTACCGAAATTAAACATCAGGCTAAACCGCAAGGTGTTGGCAAGAGGGCTTTTCTGTGCATTCGCAATCAGATAGGCAAAATCGATATTAAAAACCTCGTACTTAAATCCCGCCCCCAGGGTAAGGTAACGGGCATCGCCCTTCAATGGGTTTTCGTAATGGTACCCGGCCCTCAGGGCAAATTGTTTGTTATAGCGATATTCAATTCCTGTAGAAATATTTACTTCTTTCAACTCTTCGCTAAAACCACCCGGGGCATCGCTAAATGAACCAAAAATGCCTGCTGGTACGGATCGGTTCGGGTTTCGGCCACTAATTATCTCGCCGTCGGCACCGTAAGTAGGTTGGGTTGGCACCAGTAATTTGTTAAAATCGAGCGCAAAGGTAAATTCGCTGTATTCGTCGATCAAAAAGGTTGATGCGCCGCCGAGCTTTAAGTTGGTTGGTAAAAAATAATTGGTTCCGCCGGTTGAGTAACTGATTTTGGTACCGATGTTTGAAATGTTTGCGCCCAGCGACAGGATGGCATCGGTATTTAAAAATTGAGTTTGTGTTCTGTAAATCCCGGAAACATCAACGGCAACAGCCTGGCCATCGGAGCTTTGCTGTGTAGCGCCAAACTGCCCCGACGATAGGTTTGAATAAATGTAACGCAGGGTTGTGCCCAGCGCAAATTCTTCACCAAAGCTCCGAACATAAGAGGCATCAATAGCGAGTTCGCTCGGTTTAAAGGTGCCGAGGTTCTGCTCATTCTCATCAATTAAGGTTACCGAGCCCAACGAGAAAAAACGCAACGAGGCCGCAAGGGTGTTGCGGTCATCTAGTTTGTAATAGCCAGACAGGTAAGCCAGATTAATATCGGGAACAATGTTCTTTAACCATGGGCTGTAAGAAATTCCAAATCCGGAACTTTCACTAAGGTAGGCGAGCTTAGCGGCGTTTATGCTCGAACTGTTTACATCGCCCTCAACAGCAACACCGGCATTGCCCATACTGCCTGCACGGGCATCGGGCGTAATTAGCAGGAAAGGTACGGCAGTTACAACGTTATTTGCCTGGCTGCCGTTGGTTTGTGTTTGGGCCGGTAAATTCAGGCCGCCAATGACAAATAAAAATGTGATAAAAAACCAATTAGGGAGATTGTTTTTAAACATACCTAAAATTAACGATTAATTCTGTTTAGTAGTACCCCTGTAGGTTTAATTTGTTTATAATGAAAACCTTATTGACAACTTGAGCTAAGAAAGTTCACAATTTTGGTACAATGTTCTGTTACATAAGGTCTTCGTTTCGTTTAACAATCGCTTTAGCAAGCCTGCAATCGATTTTCATTTTCTGTAAAGGACATGTGCATACTAAACCAATGCGGTTGCGGGTCTTCGCTTTGGCATTTCTTAATGTTATTTTTGATTAAACCAGATATAATAAACATGATGTATTTACAGGCATTTACAAACAAACTTAGAAGCAAGCTTTATTCATCGCTCTTGTATCGCTTCGGGTTCGGAAATCGAATTTCGCGATCCATTTGGGAAGATCAGTTTAGCGGCAAGCATTGGGATTACCTTTTTTCGAAACCGGAATCGCAACATTATCATGCCATTGTGAGCCTGTATGAGCAGTTTGGAAAAAAAGGAAAGATTTTAGACGTTGGCTGCGGACAGGGCGTACTGTACCAATACCTTAATGAAAAGTTTGGCAAAGACCTTGATTACCTCGGTATAGATATTTCAGAGGCAGCAATAAAAAAGGCCACAGCACTATTTCCAACGGGCAATTTTAAACAGCTCGATTTTGATAAGCAAGAGCTGTTTGAAAAGTTTGATATCATCATCTTTAACGAAACACTTTATTATTTTACAAAACCGCTAGACACCATCGAAAGTTGCAGTGCGTATAATTTAAACGCCAACGGATCAATCATCATTTCGATGTGCGATTTGCCCGGCCATAAGGTAATTTGGAAGGGATTGAAAGAGCGGTACACATTTCTTTCCTTTCAGGAAGTGCAAAATGAACAGCTTCAAAAATGGTACGTGGCACTGTTGGATGTATTAAAGGTAGCTGCATGCTGGTTGATGGCCTTTGAGCCGGTTGAATCGCTCATGTACATTTAAACTGCCGCACAAACTGCTGCTCTCAACATACTCTGCGGGGAATATACCGACCTAAATTTCACACAAACCTTACATCGCCCATCTTTATACCTTAAACCTTTTTAGTAACTTTGCGCAATAATTTTGAATCACAGAAGTTTGTTCCGATAGCTATCGGAAGAGTGGATGGATTTGAAACGATTGAACGATTAATTTATTCATTCTTTCATTCAATCATTCTTTCATTTAATTATTGAATCATTCTCTCATTTGGAAAAAAGCATGAAGAAAGTAAAAGTTGGTTTGGTGCAGATGAGCTGTACAAAAGATAAACAGGAAAATTTAACTAAGGCGATTGCAAAGGTAAGGGATGCGGCCGCAAAAGGCGCACAAATTGTTTGTTTGCAAGAGTTGTTTACCTCGTTATATTTCTGCGATGTTGAAGATTATGATAATTTCGATTTGGCAGAGGCGATTCCCGGTCCATCAACAGATGCCTTGCAGGTGGTAGCGAAGGAGTTGGGTGTGGTAATTATTGCTTCGTTATTTGAGAAACGTGCCGAAGGTTTATACCACAATACAACTGCGGTTTTAGATGCCGATGGCTCGTACTTGGGAAAATACCGCAAAATGCATATCCCCGACGATCCGGCATTCTATGAAAAGTTTTATTTCACTCCAGGCGATTTGGGCTACAAAGTTTTCGAGACGAAGTTTGCTAAAATTGGCGTTTTAATCTGTTGGGATCAATGGTACCCTGAAGCTTCGCGTATTACGGCGTTAATGGGGGCAGATATTATGTTCTATCCAACGGCAATTGGTTGGGCTACCGATCAGGATGAAGAAACAAATAAAGATCAGTATAATGCCTGGCAAACAATTCAACGTTCGCATGCCGTGGCCAATGGTGTTCCGGTGGTGAGTGTAAACCGTGTGGGTTTTGAGCAAGACGGCGCTATGAAATTCTGGGGCGGAAGCTTCGCAACGAATGCACAAGGTCGCTTGCTTTATCTGGCCTCGCACGATCAGGAAGAAACCGAAGTTGTTGAGCTCGATTTGGCAGAATCTGATTTCTTCCGCAAACACTGGCCATTTTTAAGAGATAGAAGAATTGATTCTTATCAGCCGATTACGAAAAGGTATATTGATGGGGATTAAGCCTAAAGCTTAAAGACCAAAGCTTAAAGACCAAAGGATCAAACGAAAACCAGTTTAGAGTTATAAATAGGTGGTACCTAGATTTCAGAAGAATGCTCGTTAGAGTAGTCGTCATCCGATAGCCATCGGATTCGAGCGCTTGGCCAAGAGCAAAACAAAAGTGCATTGTCATCCTGAGCGGAGTCGAAGGACAGATGTTCATTTGTTTTTCTCTTGAAAAAGGCCTTCGACCAGGCAGGTAGCCGAGAACCACGAAGTTTTTGATTTTTCATCCATATTTCCAGAGAAGCGTACGATAACACCCTTAAAATTACAACCGAAATAAATGTCAAATTTCCCTCCAAGAGAAAAATTAAATATCAATCAATTCGATTACTCGCCGAAGCAACAAGGATACTCTTTCCCTGCTGAATGGGCAAAACACGAGGCAACGTGGTTGAGCTGGCCGCATAAGGAAGCAAGCTGGCCGGGTAAGCTCGAAACGATTTATGAACCTTATTGCCAATTTATCAAGGCCGTTGCTGAGGGCGAAAAAGTTCGCATCAACGTTAAGGACGAAGAAATGAAAGCTTTTGCCGTTTCTGAGCTGGAAAAAGTTGATGTTGATTTAGATCAGATCGAATTTTACTTCAATGAAACCAACGATGCTTGGTGTCGCGATCACGGTCCGGCATTTGTGGTTAAGAACAGTGAAAAAGCGGTAATCGATTGGGGCTACAACGCCTGGGGCGGAAAATATCCTCCTTTTGATTTAGACGATGTGGTGCCAACAAAAATTGCCAAACATTTCGGCTTGCCCTTGTTTACGCCAGATATTGTGATGGAAGGGGGCTCAGTAGAATTTAACGGCGCCGGAACGATTTTAACTACAACGGCCTGCTTGCTGAACGAAAACCGTAATCCACATTTAACTAAAGAACAAATTGAAAAATATCTGCTCGAATATTACGGGCAGGAGCAGGTTTTATGGCTCGGAGACGGCATTGTCGGCGATGATACCGACGGCCATATTGATGACATTACCCGCTTTGTAAACGAAGATACCGTTTTGACCGTGGTAGAAAGCAATCCATTGGATGAAAACTACATTTTGCTTCAAGAAAACCTTGAGACCTTGAAACAAATGAAGTTAAAAGATGGTCGCCCGTTAAATATTGTGGAACTCCCAATGCCATCGCCAGTAATTTACGATGATACCCGCTTGCCCGCTTCGTATGCAAACTTTTACATCGCCAATGCGGCGGTAATTGTTCCGATCTTTGGTGATGTAAACGATCAAAAGGCACTGGAAATTATTCAAGGTTGTTTTCCTGATAGGAAAGTGGTAGGCATCAATTCTGTAGATATTATTTGGGGCTTGGGCAGTTTTCACTGTTTGAGTCAGCAAGAGCCAGCGGTTTAGTTGCCCGTTGAAACGGCTTATTGGTTCATTAGTTATTAGTGGGGGCGAGTCATCCGATGAATATAGGCAATTGGTTTTAAGTTCATCGGATGACTTGCACAATTTCATTAGCGTTATTTCTCCTGGTTCCTCGTCGAAATGACGGGCGTATCTCGGACTTCAGACTCCCGACTTCGGACTCCCGACTTTCGGACTCCTTTCTTTCTACCGATAAAAATCGCACCTTTGCCGACCGAAATTTGCAGGTGAGCATAAAACTGTTCTAATGCATTGTAACAAAATGCAATTTGCAAAGACTAATTACGAAAGATTAACTTAACATGAAACGATTTTTACTTTCCATTTTATTTATAGGAATGTTCTTCAATGTAAATGCACAGTTTCCTGGTGGCTTGGGAGGAGCCGCCAAAAAACCAGCAGTTTTTGGAAGAATATCGGCAGTGATATTAGATTCGCTGACAAAAAAGCCAGTTGATTATGCTACCGTATCACTAATCAAGGTAAAAGATAACAAACCTGTAAACGGAAGTGTAACAGATCCTAGTGGAAAAACCACGATACAAAATGTTGCTCCGGATGAATACAAGCTACGCGTGGGCTTCATTGGCTATGTGACCAAAACCGTTTTAGTAACCACTACACCGGCAAAGCCTGACAACAATTTAGGAACAATATATTTATCGCCTAACGAAAATACACTGGCCGATGTTCAGGTTGAGGGTACAAAGGCAGTAATTGAAAACAAGATTGATCGAATGGTGTACAATGCCGAGGCCGACGGAACAAATGCAGGCGGCGACGCCACCGATGTAATGCGTAAGGTGCCAATGCTTTCTGTAGATATTGATGGAAATGTGCAACTGCGTGGCGGTGCAGTGCGGGTTTTAATCAACGGCAAACCCTCGGGTACCATGGCAAGTAGCGTTGCCGATGCGTTGAAAATGATTCCTGCAGAACAAATTAAAAGTGTTGAGGTAATTACCAGTCCATCGGCAAAATACGATGCCGAAGGATCGGGCGGTATCATCAACATTATTACCAAAAAATCAGATGCCCAAGGGGTAAGCGGTACCGTTAATGCTTCTGCAGGTACACGCCAAAACAATGGTGCTTTTAACTTAACTGCTAAAACTGGCCGACTAAGCCTAAACACTGCATTGGGTACCAACCTGGCCTATGCGCAAAAATCGAGAGTTGCTTTCGAAAATATAACCTATTTAAACGATGGTTCAGTAAGTTCGGTGCTACAAGACGGCTATTCTAAATGGAGCCGCAATGGATATAACGGAAGTTTTGGTCTCGATTACGATTTCAACGCCTATAATAACATCAGTTCTTCGGTAAAGTACAACAACTTTTCAAACGGAGGGCCGGGTGTTTCCAACTACCTGAGAAATGGTGAGTCATTTACCAACAAGAGCGATATGGATATGGGTTTCAATAATCTGGATTGGAACGTCGACTACAAGAAAACCAGCAAGAGAGAAGGAGAGGAGTTTACCGTTTCGGCACAGCTTTCTACCAGTAGAAACCCAACCAGTTTTAGTAACGAATTTATCCCGGCGGGCGAAACCAGCGGACCAGTAATTCCCACTAACAATACAGGAGTTAACCACGAGTACACCGCACAAACCGATTACGTTTATCCGTTTAGCAAGGCAACAATTTTAGAGGTTGGTGCAAAGGGGATTTTTAGAAACCTGAACAGCCAGTTTGATGATAGTGAACAAGATTTTGAATACAACCAAAATGTTGCGGCAGCGTACGGCGTAATCAGTTTCAAATTAAGTAAAAAACTGAATTTCAAGGGCGGTTTAAGATCGGAATATACCCGCATAGATTTTAACACGCAGACGAACGGACTGCAAAAAAACGACTATTTAAATTTATTTCCGAGTGCTATAATTTCGCAAACGTTAAAAGGAAATGCCACATTAAAGCTAAGTTATAACCGCAGGGTGCAAAGGCCAAGCTATGTGTTTCTAAATCCTTTTCTTAACGATAGCGACCCATTCAATCTTCGACAAGGTCAGCCGAATTTGAAACCCGAGTTGAGCGATAATCTAGAGCTGGGTTACTCTACCTATATTAAAGGTTCGGTAATTAACGCCTCGGTATTTTACCGTCGCACAGCTGATGTAATTGAAGGATCGGTGAGTTCGTTTACTGATGAAAACGGCGCCACAAAAACGCTAAGCTCGTACCTTAATGTTGGTACAGCCCAAACTTATGGGGCCAATGTATTTGCATCATACAATCCAAAACCAAAATGGACCTTAATGACCAACTTAGGTGTAAACACCTATGAGGTTAGCAATTCGGAAACCGGCTTAAGCACCGGAACGTTCTTAAACTACAACATTTTTGGTCGTTCGGCTTATGGTTTTGGCAAAGGTTACAATTTTGAGCTGTTCGGTGTAGTCAATTCTCCGCGAAGAACTTATCAGGGTAAAACCGATGCGATGATATTTTATGGCGCATCATTTAAAAAAGAGATCTTAAATAAAAAGGGATCAATTGGGATAAATACACTGAATCCGTTTACACGCGATTTGCATATCAAAACAGTTAACAATGCGGTAAATGGCTTGGGTACACTTTATCAAAGTACAAACATTTATTACCCGCTGCGCTCGTTCGGTATAAACTTTAGTTACTCGTTTGGTAAACTGAAATTCACCGAAAAGAAAAAAATAAAGAACGACGATATTAAACAAGACCAGCAGCAGCAAGGTGGTGGAATGGGAGGTTTGCAACAGTAAAACCCAATTTTAAATATATAGTTGAAGCTTTCGGCGTAATTCGGAAGCTTTTTTGGTTTATTGCATAAAAATTGAGGGAAGTTTAGGGTTGTTCGAATGCTGTTTGCCACTTATTAACTTTTTTACAGCAGTGTTTCGGTGATGTTTTATTGCTTAGTTCTTCAGATCAGCGCTAATCGCGGCTTAAATGTAAAATTTGTATATGGTTTGCTGATTTTTGGTCTCATTTTGTGCGGGTTTTTGTATGTAAAAAGCATATATTGCATGTACCTAATAAAATCACCCTAAACTAATTGAGACATGAGAAAAATCTTTACATGCCTGCTTTTTCTTTGTATTTTACTTATCGGCTTATCCTCAACGGCCCAGGTAAAAACAGTAAGCGGAAAAATTACCGCATCAGATGATGGAGGCCCTTTACCGGGGGCCAGTATCAAAATTAAAGGTTCCAACGCCGGAACCTCAACCGATGGAAGCGGAAATTTTAGTATTCAGGTTCCAGCATCAAATTCCGTTTTAGTAATCAGTTTAATTGGTTATAAAACTAAAGAAGTTCCCGTTGGCAACCAAACCACCATCAGCGCAACACTCGAATCTGATTCGCAGCAGTTGCAGGAAGTAACCATATCTACAGCGTTGGGAATAACCAGACAGGCAAAATCTTTAGGTTACGCGGCGCAAACCGTCAGATCAGAAGATTTAAACTTTAACCACCAACCCAACCTCGTTAATGCCTTGCAGGGAAAAGTTGCCGGTGCAACCATTTCGAGCACAGGTGGCGGCCCTGGCCAAGGTGCAAGCATCAGGGTAAGGGGAGTAAACTCCATCGATCCCAACATTTCCGGCGATCCGCTTTATGTAATTGATGGGGTGCAAATCGACAACTCAACCTCAACCGTAGGTGCGAATCCGGGTGGTACCGCTTATGGCGCTCGAGGGGTAACTAATAGAGCGTCGGATATCAATCCCGAGGATATTGAAACCATCAATATTTTAAAAGGAGGTGCTGCAACGGCTCTTTATGGTTTAAGAGGTGCCAATGGTGTTGTGGTAATTACCACAAAACGAGGCAAGCAGAACGGGCTTCAAGTCAATTTGAATAGTAGTTACGGGTTTGACGAAGTATTAATCAGCCCCGATGTGCAAAAAGAATATACCCAAGGGGTGTTAGGGGTTTATACCAATCCACCCGGCGGTATCGGACCAGCCTGGGGGCCAACCATTGCCGAGGCCAAACTTATCGATCCGACGCATCCAGACCAATTGTACGATAATTATGATCAGGCTTTTGGAACAGGACAGCAGGTTAAAAACTCGGTTTCGGTGGCTGGCGGAAACGATGCAGTAAAGTTTTTTTCATCTGTATCTCAGCTTTACCAAAAAGGGATGATGCCCAATACCGACAACAAAAATTTATCGGCCAGGCTAAATACAGATTTGAATATCAGCCCGAAATTTAAGGCATCGGTAAATATGAACTTTACCAATTCTGGTGGTTACACCTACAGTGCCGACCGTTTTGGCGAAAGTTTAGCCTATTGGTCGCCGCGATACGATGTGTCTGATTACCAAAATGCCGATGGCTCTCAAAAATATTTCGGCACAAACAACCCAATTTGGGGAACCGCAAACAACAAGCTCAAAGGAGATGTAAACCGCTTTATTGCGGGAGCGAGCTTAAGTTATGATCCGGTTAAATGGTTGAATTTTTCTTACCGTTTTGGTGTAGATACCTATAACGATAACCGTGTGAGAACCGCACGTGGCCCCATGTACACCGGAGAGGCTATGTACGATAACGATCAGGGCTATTACGGAGAATACAACACCAAATTCAGAACACTGAACAGCACCTTAATGGCTACCTTCAATACCAAAATAACCGACGATATTACGGGTACTTTGAGGTTGGGACAAGAGGTTTACGATAGAAAAATAAAGGAAATTGGAACCCTTGGAAGTATTTTGGGAATTTATAATTTCTTTAATCTATCTAATGCCGGGGTGCTTACACCAAGCCAAAGCATCAGACAAAAACGATTGGTGGGTTACTTTGGCGAGGCCACATTCGATTATAAAAACTTTTTGTTCTTAACCATAACCGGAAGAAACGATATTACATCGACGCTACCGAAAGAAAGCCGGTCGTTCTTTTATCCATCGGCGAGTTTGAGTTATGTGTTTTCAGATCAATTTAAGCTGCCAACCGTTATCAGTCAGGCTAAGTTAAGATTATCGTACGCCCAAATCGGAAAAGATGCTTCTGAGTATTCTACCTTCACCGGCTATACACCTTATACATCGCTACCAACCGGAACAGGCGGTTTAACAATCGGCTCCAACCTTGGAAATATCGATTTACGCCCTGAGTTTACCAACACTTACGAAGCAGGGCTCGAAATGTCGTTCTTCAAAAACCGCTTAGGATTCGACTTTACCTACTATTATTCACTCAGTAAAGATCAAATTGTTCAAACGCAAATTTCATCAGCCGTTGGTTATGTAACCAAATCAATTAATGCCGGTGATATCAGAAACCGAGGTGTAGAACTGGTAATTAATGGTAGGCCAATCGTGAGTCAAAACTTTAATTGGAGCGTAAACCTTAATCTATCAGCCAATAGAAACAAGGTACTTTCGATGCCAAATGGTATTACCGAAATTGTATACGGCGCAGCCCGAGGTTACGGAAATGCTGGCGTTACTATGAAACTGATCGAGGGGCAGCCTTACGGAAACATTTACGGAAGTTATTTCCAACGCTATTCGGCATCGCCTCAAGATCCCATTATTTTGGATAAAAATCTTCCCTTGCTAATTGACGCCAACGGTTTTCCAATCATTTCTGGCGGAACGCAACGTTTGTTAGGTAATTCTCAACCCAATTATATTGTAGGTTTGGGCAACACGTTTACTTACAAAAATTTCAGCTTGAATCTTTTATTTGATGCGCGGTTAGGTTTTGAAAAATACAATTGGCTTGAGGATTTTTACTCTGCATTTGGCTTACCCGATTATACTGTTGATAGAAGAAGCTTTAAGGTTTTTGACGGCGTATTGGCCAGCGGAGAACCGAATACCAAACAAGTTTGGCTAGGCCAGAGGATAGCGCCTGATGGTGTAGATTATGGCGAAGGTTATTACCGCAGATTCTACAGAAATGTGTCGGAACCCTTTGTTAGCGATGCTTCGTGGGTGCGTTTACGTTCAGCAAGCCTATCGTACCGATTACCCGAAAAATGGTTGCCCCAAAAGGCCATAAAAAACGCTTCTGTTTCGGTAACAGGAAACAATCTTTGGTTATGGACTAAATACTACGGTGTAGATCCAGAATCGAGCTCTTACGATGCGGGCAGCAATAACGATGGTTCTGCGGGTTTTACCTATCCATCGGCACGTACCATTATGTTTACGCTTAATGTTGGTTTTTAAAAAGAATTACGATGCAAAAGATTATAAAATACACATTATTCTCGGCGATGGTTGCAGCACTAGGGTTGCAAAGCTGTAAAGACAGCTACTTTGATAAAGTGGCTGATAACCCCAATCAGGTTACGGCGCCGAACTTAAACGCCTTACTGGCCACATCAACCTACAAGGCCGGATTAAATAATTACAATGTGGCCACCATTATTTTGCCTTACGTGCAATATACGGCCAATCCTTCGGCAAGCGCCGCTGGCGACACCTTCCAATCGATCGACTTTAGTAGCACCTGGGATGCGCTTTATTTTGCCATGGCCGATGCCAACGAAATGAAGAAACTTGCCGTTACACTCAATTCGAGCGAGTATAAAGGCGTGGCAGATGTGCTAATTGCCTACAACTTAATTATGGTGAACGATTTATGGGGCGATGCTCCTTTTTCAGAAGCCTTTGATATTAATAATTTAGTACCAAAATACGATAAGCAGCAAGAGGTTTACACCCAGTCGATGGCATTGATAGATGAGGCTATAACGGAGCTGGCCAAAACAGATTCGCAGGTTAAACTGGCGGCAACAAGCGACCTTATTTACGGCACAACAGTCGCCACAGAACGGGCCAACTGGTTAAAAATGGCCTATGCCATTAAAGCACGATTGCTGAATAAAGTGAGTAAAACCAGTACCTACAACCCGACCGCTGTTTTAGATGCCGTAAGCAAATCGTTTACCAGCAATGATGAGGACGCCAGAATGCAGACCTTTAGAATACGTAATTTTTGGGCTACCGTTGCCGTAGATAATGCAAACCAATCGTTGGGGGGATGGCTTTCTGAGCAACTGATTGATGCCCTGAATGGCACAACATACCCCGGAGTTGTAGATCCGCGATTGGCAAAAATTACCGACAAAACCGTGGATGGCAAATATATCGGAACCGTAAATGGTGCCGGCAACCGCTTACCGGGGGCAAACACCAGAAAAGATGAAAACTACATTTCCATAAATTCGCCATGGACGGGCAATACATCGCCGATTTTTCTGGTAACCTATGCCGAACTGAAATTTATTGAGGCCGAAGCGGCTTTCAATATCGATAAGACAAGGTCGTACAATGCGTACCTCGAAGGTATTCGTGCCAATATGGATAAGTTTCAGGTGGCTGTTGAAGATAAGCTGGCTTACCTTGCTCAACCAACCGTTGCAGTAGGGGTGGCGGCCTTTACGAAAGATTTGATCTTCAAGGAAAAATACATCGCAACTTACCTCAACCCCGAAGCGTGGAACGACGCACGTCGATTTGATTACAAGTACAAAGATTTTAGTATGCCTGCTAATGCTGCCCTTCCAACATTCATCCGCCGATTGGATTATCCGCAGGGAGAAAGAAGCAAAAACGGTAGCAACGTGCCTACTGACGTTCCCAGAACGACCAAGTTGTGGTGGGATCAGTAACAATTTTATGAAAAACAACAATTCAAAGCCCTTTCCATACTTGGTTAGGGCTTTTTTTGATAATTTCCTTCAAATTTTAAAACATGACGAGAAATCTGTTTATTTTACTGTTTACCCTATTTTCGAGCCCGGTTTTCAGCCAATCTTTTTCCATTGAGGCCGTATTAAGCTATCCATTTCCGTCAGAGCTGGTAGCTTCCCAAACGGGATCGAACATTGCGTGGGCTGCAAATGAAAAGGGAAAAAGAAACATTTATATGGCAACAGCACCCGATTATAAAGTGACAAAGATTACAAATTACACCGACGACGACGGGCAAGAGCTTACGAGTTTATCTATTTCAGATGATGGCAAGTGGATTGTGTTTGTTCGCGGCGGCGATCATGGCGGCCGTGATGGCGGGCCCGTAAATGCAGGTTCGATGCCGGTAGCTCCAAAAATGCAGGTATTTGCCATTCCTTTTACTGGCGGAAATTTAATTACGATAGGGGAGGGCGACCACCCGTTAATAGCTCCTAACAGTAAGGATGTGGTTTATGCAACGGCCGGTCAAATCAAGATTGCAGCCTTAGATGGATCTGTACCGGCTAAGAATATGTTCTCCGCCAAGGGAACCAACTCCGGTTATAAATGGTCGCCCGATGGGTCAAAGCTTGCCTTTGTAAGTAACCGCAACGACCATGCTTTTATTGGCATTTATACCGATCAAAATACGCCAATTCGATGGCTGCTCCCTTCTTTTTCGAGAGATAACATGCCCGTTTGGTCGCCCGACGGAAAGGAAATTGCATTTGTAAGAACGCCCGGCGCAGGTGGTGAGCCCGATTCGATTTTGACCAGAAAACACCAGCCCTGGGCCATTTGGACAGTGAATGTAGCCACTGGAATTGGAAAGCGCATTTGGAAAGCACCCGAAACAATAAGCGGTTCTTATCCGTCTATAGCGGGAGGCGCAAACCTGCATTGGGCCGATGGACGCATCGTATTCACTTCGTACGAAGATGGCTGGCCACATTTGTATTCAATGAATCCCGATGGATCGAAAAAGATACTGCTAACGCCAGGAAATTTTGTTGTAGAAAATATCGAATTAAGCAGAGATAAGAGAACATTGGTTTTTGCCGCAAATACCGGCCTAAACGCCGACGACCTCGATAGACGACATATTTACAAGGTTTCGGTACATCGGGCCGATATGCAAGCACTGAGCTCGGGCCCGGGGATTGAAGCCAATCCGGTGGTTTCAGCTGATGGGAAACGGGTTTTTTGTTTGAGCGCTACCGCACAACGTCCGTTGTTGCCTGCACTTTTAGAAAGTAATAAATCGATCAAACTCATTGGCGAAGAGTTGATTCCAAGCGATTTTCCGACAAAAAAAATGGTTACGCCGAAACATGTACAGTTTAAGGCAGCAGATGGAAATATGGTATATGGGCAACTGTTTTCGCCCCAAAACGCAAATAGAAAACATCCCGCCATTGTTTATGTACACGGCGGCCCGCAACGCCAGATGTATTTAGGCTGGAGCCCGATGGATTATTATTCGATCGATTATGCTTTAAATCAATATTTGGTAAGCATGGGCTTCACTGTGTTGTCTGTTAATTATCGGTTGGGACTGGGTTACGGGTTCAACTTTCACAAGCCATTAAATGCAGGTGCCCAAGGTGCAGCTGAGTATCAGGATATAAAAGCTGCGGGAGAGTGGCTGGCGCAGCAACCGAACATCGATGCCACAAAGATTGGCATTTACGGAGGTTCGTACGGCGGTTATCTTACGGCTTTGGCTTTAGGAAAAGATTCGAAGTTATTTGCCGCGGGCGTTGATATTCATGGTGTAAACAACAGGTTCAGCAGCGCAGCAACAGAAGGCAGACCACCTGCGCCCGATGCCGCACTGGCCGCTAAAATTGCCCAGGAGTCGTCGCCAGTAACTTACATCAATACCTGGACATCGCCAACCTTAATCATTCATGCCGACGATGACCGGAATGTGGCTTTCGGCCAAAGCGTTGATCTGGCCAAACGTTTTGAGGATAAAAAGTTCGAGTTTGAGTTTTTGGCAATTCCTGATGATACACACCATTGGATGAAATTTTCCAACGGGGTAAAGGTAAGTGCAGCTACCGCCGATTTTTTGAAACGAAAATTGATGGGGAAGTGATTTGCAACACCTTAGTCGCCCTTAATGGTTGGTGTCCTCACCAACCAAATGTCAAACACCTTAAGTCGCCAGCGCCTTCTTTGTCACCACCTCAGGAAATCGCTTTTTAGTTTTCCTTGCTAGCCTTTTCTGTTTCTGCGTACGCTGACGACAAAACATGAGCGTTATGTTGCCACGGAAGCACGGAAAACACGGAATATTTTCAATTATTATCCGTGACTTCGGAGTTTCCGTGGCTAATTTTTTGTTGCCCGGCTTGACTTTAATTGGTCGGTGGGGACACCGACCAAGCGGTAGGCGCCCTTAGTGGTTGGCGTCCTCACCAACCAAATGTGAAACGTCCTTTCGACCAAAGTGGAGAAATCTTTGAACCTTGGATAGAGATTTCTCGGCTGCGCTCGAAAGGACGACCCTTTTAGAAGCATTTATTTTATTTTTTTATTGGTCGGTGAGGACACCGACCAAGGGTAGGCTCCCTTAATTATTAGTGTCCTCAACAACCAAATGTGAAAGATTTCTCCGTTCCGCTACGCTACAGTCGAAAGGACGACTTAGTTATAAACGCCGTTCAATTAATTTTTATGCAATAAATTAAATTACCATTGGTATTTGACTGAATTACCGATGTTTAGTCTATGTGTTAGCCGAATGAATGAAACACGAACTATGAACGGTCGTCATCCTTCCCGAAGCTTCGGGAGGGATCTTAATGCACAAAAACTTGGCCGCCTTGCATTAGAATTCCCGCCTGCGCGGGAAAGATGACAAGGATGATAAATGTCACTCATATTTAATTTTAATGCATTAACTCTAAACCAGCCTCAAAAGCATCTATAATTAGTTTTTCTGAATCCGTTTCAAGATCATCAAGCTCAAAGGATTAAAAGAATATCCGCTAATATTGTTTTGAAGCATAACCACCGACTGATCGTAAAATAACGGTACAACCGGAGAATTATCCATCACCAATTGATCCATTTTGCGGTACAATTCGAAACGCTTTTCGTCGTCGGCCTCGTAATAGCTCTGTTCAAACAGCCTATCGAAATCCTTATTGTAAAAAGCAAAATAGTTCGGTCCGTTAGGCACCTTATTCTTGGAGTAAAACATCGAGAGGAAATTCTCGCCATCTGCATAATCCGCCAGCCATGATCCCCTAAAAAAATTAACATGGTTTTTGGACATCAAATCCCTCAGGCTTGCACTCGGACTCACATCAATTTTCGTCTTTATACCAACGGCTGTAAGTTCACCCTGAATAAATTCAATCAAATCTTTATACGTTGTGGTAGTGTTCAGGGTAATTTCGGGCAAGCCCCTACCTTCAGGGAAACCCGCTTCTCTTAACAAATTGGCGGCTTTTGTGGGGTTATAAACATAACCGCGAACTGCTGTGCTATCAAACCCCGGCATCCCTTTGGGGATAAAGCCCGAGGTAGCCGCGATACCAATTCCGTTGCGCAAGTACTTGATCAGTTTATCGCGATCGATCGAGTAATTTATCGCCTGTCTGATTTTTTTAATGCGCAAAGGCGAGTTTTTTACAATAGCTAAATTCGTATCAACCAATATCCCAACGTACTCGGTACATAAATATGGGCTTTTCGTTACCGTAAACTTTCCTTTATACTTTGCACTCATTTTGCCACTTTTCGTAAGGATATCGTCGCGGTAACTCCCGTCAACGTTGTAATAAAAATCGAGGTCTTTTTTTACGAAACTCATGAAGCCGCTTTGCTTATCGGTTATAAAAGTGGCTTTCACAGCGTCTAAATAGGGTAGGGGCGTTCCTTTTTCATCTTTCTCGAAATAATGGTCATTTTTTAGGAGCACCAAAATTTCGCCCTCTTTCCAATATTTAAATCGAAACGGGCCCGTTCCCACTGGGTGGCTTCTAAAGTCCTTTCCATAGTGTTCTACAACTTCTTTGGGCACAACCGAGCAATACTGGGTGGTAAGCAGATTCATAAATGGCGGAAATGGCCGAACAAGCTGGATCTGAAATGTCGTATCGTTTAGGGCTACAAAACTGTGCTGATCTTTTACTTTATCGCTAAAAATCCATCCGCCCGATGAAGCCACCTTGGGGTCGATGAGGCGATAGAAACTGTAAGCAAAATCGCTGGCTACAACTTTTCGCCCTTTGCCATTTTTAAAAATCGGATCGTCGTGAAAAAAAACGTCGTTCCTTAAATGGAAAGTGTAAGTGAGTGCATCTGGCGAAACCTTCCAACTTTTTGCAATGCATGGAACGGTTTTTAACGAATCGTTAATTTGAACCAATCCATTAAAAATCTGGTTGGTCATCCAAATTGCATTCTGGTTTCGGGCAAAAGCCGGATCGATTGACGTTAAACCTTGATCGAGATTAATATTGAAGACTTTTTTGTCCTTATTGTTTGTGTTTTTGGTACATGAAATAAATATTATACTGCAAAAAATCCAAAATATATACTTAAATGAGCCTCGCATGAGTGTAGGAATGTTATTTTTGCACAAATTAATAAATTTAATGCAGATGTCTTTTTTAAACGAGTTATTTATTGGCCTTGATACCGCTCAGCAAGAAGAATTACAGGAACGTTTGGATTTGGTAGAACATAAAATTAAGTTTATGGATAAAATGCCGGTGGCCTGCTTAGATGCCGCGAACAATTCGAATTATTTGCTGGCCGAAGAAATTGCAATGGCAGGAGGGATGCTTGAAACAGACATTTTAGGCGCTGCATTTATCATTTATTATGAACCCGGCAAAACCTTAACCGACCTGATGCGGGAAGTGCCCGCCGTTTTAAACCCCGAATGGCAAGCGGTAAAGAATAATAGGATCATTTTGCTAAACGATGATGTAAACAGAAGCCGAACGGCCGAAAATGTGGTAGCGTTAATAGAAGATATTGCCGAGATGCTGCACCCCGGTTCGTTCATTTTTGGCCACGAGGGCGATAAGTGGATTAGGTTTGGCGCTTAATCTCGTCGTGTTAATCCAATTTCATTTAGTTGGGATAAAAGCAATCGAAGACTTTTCGATAGAAAAAATCTACAGACATTTGCCCTTCGACTAAGCCTGTATTGAGCCTTTCGTCTACGCTCAAGATAAACTCCAGTCGAAATGCTCAGGGTGACAATGTTTCTTAGTTTTATCCTTAACTAAACGATATTGGCGGCTGTTATCATCGATGTTTTTCGAAAACAACACAAAAATCGTCATTTCGAGCGTAGCCGAGAAATCTTTGAACCTGGCTTTGTTCAAAGATTTCTCCTCCAAAGGAGCTCCTTTGGAGCACTTCGGTCGAAATGACGACCCCCATCAGAGCGTGCACTAATCCCAACAGCATCGTCACTTCCTATTGATTTTTTTCGCTAAAAAATGGAAGTTCAGGCTGACAATATTTCTTCGTTTTAACTAAACAACATTGCCTATCAACCCACAGCGGGCAAGCGGAAACTAAATCGGCTTCCTTCGCCAATTGCACTATCAACCCAGATTATCCCATTTTCAGCTTCGATAAAATCTTTCGAAATGGCCAGCCCCAATCCTGATCCCGATTTGTTCTGGCCATCGGTCGGTACCTGAAAGTAGCGATCGAACAAGCGTTTCTGGTACTTTTCATCTATCCCTTTGCCAAAGTCTTTCACTGAAAACTGAACATATTGATCCTTTTCAAAAACATCGATAATTACCGTCGATTTTTCGCCGCTGTAACGTAAAGCATTCGACAAGAAATTAACCAGCACCCAAACCGTTTTTTGAACATCGGCATTTACCTTGGGCAAATTTTCGTTGCAATTTAGGCTTAGCTGAATTGATTTTTGTTCGGCCTGAAGCTTTACGGCATCAATGGCAAACTTCGCAATAGCTTCGGGAGCCGCAATGTCGAATGTGAGTTTAAGGTTTCCCGTTTCAACCTGCGAAAGATCGAGCAATTCGCCCGTAATTTTCAATAGTCGGTCGCTATCTTCGCGGATGTGGGTCAAAAGCTGAATCTGTTCATCATTCATCGCACCAATTCGTTCATCATTTAATAACTTCAAGCTCATTTTAATCGACGATAGTGGCGTTTTCAGTTCGTGCGAAACCGTCGCAATGAAATTGGTTTTGGCTTCATCCAATTCCTTAAACTGCGTAATGTTTTTTAAGATGTACACGCTTCCGGCAGATTTTGAGGCCGCCACAAGCGCTTGTTCATCTTGTTCGCCATAAACAGGAATAACGATTTCGCGATCCTCGAGCAGAAAATACGATTCCTTGTTATCTGCGTAAATTTTTAGGGTCTTATCCCCAGTGTCGGGGCTGATGATGCGTTTGAGCAACTCGTTCTTTTTAATTAGTTCGGCAACATTTTGGCCAATCGCTTTTTTCTCGTCAAGGTTCATCAACTTCGCCGCTAACTGGTTCAAAAACAGCACTTCACCCTTCTCATTTAAACCGATAATGGCATCCTGCATTTGGGCAATGATGGCTTCGATACGCGATTTTTCAGATTTGAGCTTAGAAAGATTGCTGTTTTCCCATTCGTTCAGTTTCACCACCATGCCATTAAAAGCTTCGGCCAGTTCAGTAAACTCATCGTCGTTTTTAAAGTGCAGGCGCTGTTTGTAGTTCTTTTTGCCAATTTGTTTAATGGCGTCGGTAAATTCCGCTAACGGATTGGCTACGAAACCGGGAAAATTAACAATGAACACAAATAAAATCAGAAAGCTGAACAGTGCGGCAATTGAAATATAAAGATTGGCCCGTACCGAACTTGCGTTTGCCAATTCGTTTTTGGCATATATGGCCTGCAAATTAATTTGTTCAATCTGTTGAAGCGTGCTGCGTAACGTGCGCATGTTTCCGTTAGTAAAACCCCGTTGTAAAGCTTGGTACGCTGATGCCAACCGCCGAACAGCGATTTTTTCGCCATCCTCGGTTATATTTTTACTTTCCTCGGTTAAGTTCTTCTCAAATTTTTTAGCATCTTGAATAGGCAGCGGGAAAGTGTTTTTATCAATTATATTCCGCATGGCGGATACGTACTGCAACGATTTATAATTGTCTTTTAGAATCACTTTCGACTTATCAGAAAGCTCGTTCAAAAAGAATATAGCGATTAATCCAAACGATAAAACGACTATAAAGAGGAAGCCGAATCCGAGACGGAGCTTGGTTTTTATTTTCATGGTTTCTTGTATTTAATTTCAGTTAGTGCTTTAAAATATAGCTACTCCAAAAAGCATGATATAGGCGTAAATAGGGCAATAATTCATTTTAAGAAAGCACAACCAAATCAATATCTTTTGCGGCTAAATTACGCAACAGTTGGTTAAAAATTGCTGTTCTGATAATTACCTGAAAGATATTTAAATGTGGCTTGCCGATGCAAATTGTGCTGATTTCTTTGTCGGCAGCCACATCAATGATCGTTTCTGTAATTCGGTTGCTTTTCAGCTTCATCACCTCTGCCCCGAGCGTTGTTGCCAGCTTAAAATGGTTAATTAAATGCCGCTGCTTATCCAGTTTAATCCTATCGAAACGCTCGGCATCGCTTTGTACATACAGCACAATCCATGGCGAGCGATAGTAGGAGGCCAGCCGGGCCGTTTTTCTGATTACGACGCCAGCAGTTTCCGGGTTCGATGATATACACGCCAGAAACCTTTCCTTGCGCAGTTTTACCGACTTCGGAATTTCAGTCTGAATTTTCCTTTCCAGTTGATGAACAGCTTCCTTCAGTGCCAGTTCTCGCAGTTGCAAAATCTTATCCACTTGAAAAAAGTTGGTTAATGCCGAATTGATCTTATCCTTTGCATAAATTTTGCCTTCCTTAAGCCGGCCAATTAGCTCGTCAGCCGCTAAATCGATGTTGACAAGCTCATCGGCCATTTCCAAAATCTTATCAGGAACCCGTTCAGTAACAACCACGCCGGTAATTTGGCCGATTTCTTCGTTTATACTTTCGAGGTGCTGAATATTTACCGCAGAAATTACACTGATTCCGGCTTCCAGCAAATCGTAAACATCTTGCCAGCGCTTACTGTTCTTGCTGCCGTGGCTATTGCTGTGCGCCAATTCGTCTACCACTACAATTTCGGGGTGCCGATTCAAAATGCCGCTTAAATCCATTTCTTCAATCTCCTTGCCACGG
This sequence comes from Pedobacter endophyticus, assembly GCF_015679185.1. Classification (NCBI taxonomy): domain Bacteria; kingdom Pseudomonadati; phylum Bacteroidota; class Sphingobacteriia; order Sphingobacteriales; family Sphingobacteriaceae; genus Pedobacter; species Pedobacter endophyticus. The sequence goes on along the minus strand of NZ_CP064939.1, from coordinate 2,098,760 downwards.
TAAAAGATTTTCTTTCGTGGGAGCACCGGTAAGCCCTCCAGCATGGCCTCTGTTTCGGCTCTTTTATGTGTTTCTATATAACCAATGCAGATATCGACGCCATTGCGCAAGAGTGCTCGCGAATCTTGCAGCATTCGATAGGTTTTGCCTACACCGGGGCTCATTCCGAGGTAAATTTTCAGTTTTCCCTTCCGCGATTTTTGAACCAGTTCAAGGAAATGCTTAACGGAATCATCTTTTTCTTGCATGGTGATGTGTTTTTATTAGGCCAAATAAGAGGCTTGTATTGTGCTATCAAAAGGCTACGGCTATGCTTGCAGTAAGTGTAGTGTTTGCATTTACTACGCTGTTTTCACGTTCGAAGATCTTATCCTTGCTATCGAATACCTTTCCCTCCACGCGAATTACGGCGTTTGCTATTGGCCAATAATCGATGTTTAACGAATATCCTTTCGTTTTAAATCCATTTGGTGTTTCCGTTGGAATAAAGATGCCGTTTTTATCCTCATAATACTCAAATCTACCTGCCACGGCCCACTTTTCGGCAAGCTTGTACTGCGCAATCAGCACCGGCGAAAGCACCTCATGCTTACCCGGTTTTCCGTTTGGTTTTTGTTGTGTGCCGTAATCAACGCCTGCTGTAACCCCAAATCTGTCTGTGAGCTGAAAAATGCCGTAAAAATTATGGTAAAACCGGGCTAAACCGACAGAATCTGCGCCTTCTGTGCCGAGGTAATTGCTGTAGTTAACGGTAATTTTTGCAGTGGGTTTCCATGCAAGCTGGACGCCGCCCGCAGGCTTATTGTTACCTACTTGCCGACTAATTCGCTGCCATCCATTAAGGTAGAGTAGGGTCGCGGTTAATTTTTTATCGTGCGTAGCATAAGTAACCTTTGCGCCCGATTCATAATAAGGTGTGTTTTCAGAAGCAATATTTCGGGTTAAAGTCCAGCAATCTTTAGAAATTGCACTTTCGAAGCCGATATGCGAGGAAAAGATGCCCGCATCAATCCAAAGATCTTCTGATTTTGAGAGTTTAAGCCCCGCGTTTGCCTCAAAAACACTTTTCAATACACCCGGTTCTGTCGCCAGGTTTGCGTTTGCATAAGTGCCGCTCATTAAGGCGAAATTCGCTCGTACTAAATCTCCGGCATAAGCCGCCTTGATAAAGGCGAGATTCAGGTTTACTTCGTTCGCTTTGTTGTGCGAATAAACAAAAGATGGACGGTTATGATCCGCCGGATTGTTGAAATCGTAGCCATAATACGCTTCGAGATAACCGGAGAATTTCAGCCCTGATTCCGTTTGCGCAAACGCACCGACGCTTATTATAATGGTTGTTATTAATAGGATGAGCTTTTTCATGTTGTTTTTTAATAGGGATGATGAAGGATTGTTCTGTGCTTTTTGGCCGGACAAGTAACTGGTTGACACAGAACGACCGATTGGTTACAAATTATCTAAGGCGAGATTCAATTTCAATACGTTTACCGAGGAAGGTCCAAATAGGCCCAAAAACGGTTTATTGGTGTTTATTGCGACCAGTTGTTTTACCTTTTCGGGGCTCGTTTTTCTTGCCTTTGCCACTCTTGCGATTTGAATAGCGGCAGCTTGTTCGGATATGTTCGGGTCTAAGCCACTGCCCGATGCCGTTACCAGATCGGCAGGGATTTCGGCAGTTTTCAAACCCGGATTATATTTCAGTAACGTGTCAATTCTCGATTGAACATCTTTTAAATAATCGCGATTTGTAGGGCCTTTGTTCGAGCCTGCAGAGCCGGCAGCATTATAATTTGCAGCAGAGGGGCGGCCCCAGAAATATTGCGGTTTGCTAAATGATTGGCCCAGCAATGCATAGCCAACGGTTTTACCGTTTTTGATCAGTTTTTCGCCGCCACCGCCGCCTTTGGCAAACTTGCCAGCTAAGGAAATGGTAACGGGATAAATGATGCACAAAAGCACGATTAAAACTAAGGTTAAGCGGAGGGATGGAATGATGTATTTTTTCATGATATTGTATTTTTATGTGTTTGTTATTTCACTGTTTTTTTGTTAAGGTGCCGAGTTGAGGTATTGATGACGGCGGTATGAACGATCGTCATTCCCGCGCAGGCGGGAATCTTAAAACTTTGGCCTTAAGATCCCCAGTCAAGCTGAGGATGACGACTGTTCATGGTTCGCGTTAATCGTTCTATTGCTTAAAGTTAGGTGGCTAATTGAAAATACGTAAATCGCAGGTACAGCCAGTCCCAACCCTTTTTTGCAATGCGGTTCTGACGTTCTGCATTTCATCGCCTGCGGATCCTTCCTGCCCCTCTGCCGTGCTAAACCAAAAGCCCAATGACTAAATCAATTAATTTAATGCCGATAAAAGGCGCTACAATTCCTCCGATGCCGTAGATAAACAGGTTTCTTCGCAGCAATGCCGAAGCGCCGATCGGCTTATACGACACGCCTTTGAGGGCCAGCGGAATCAGGATTGGAATAATAATGGCATTGAAGATTACAGCCGACATAATTGCGCTTTCTGGCGTATGCAGCCCCATAATATTAAGGTGTTGCAATGCCGGGATGGAAGCAATAAACAATGCGGGAACAATGGCAAAGTACTTAGCCACATCATTGGCGATAGAGAAAGTGGTTAAAGTTCCGCGGGTAATCAAAAGCTGCTTCCCAATTTCAACAATCTCAATTAGCTTTGTCGGGTCATTGTCCAGATCGACCATGTTGCCCGCCTCCTTTGCGGCCTGGGTTCCACTATTCATCGCTACACCAACATCGGCCTGGGCCAGTGCAGGGGCATCGTTTGTACCATCGCCCATCATGGCAACCAGTTTGCCCTTCGCTTGCTCATCTTTGATGTAGTTCATTTTGTCTTCGGGCTTCGCTTCCGCAATAAAATCGTCTACACCCGCTTTTTCCGCAATATATTTGGCCGTTAAAGGGTTATCGCCCGTTACCATTACGGTTTTAACGCCCATTTTGCGCAGGCGCTCAAACCTTTCGCTAATGCCCGGTTTAATTATATCCTGCAGCTCGATTACGCCCAGCGCCCGTTCATTTTCTGAAACCACTAAAGGCGTTCCGCCATTGGTAGCGATATTTCTTACGTGTGCCTCAATATCCGAAGGAAAAGTATTTTCTGCCTTTTCAACGATGGTTTTCATCGAATCAAAAGCACCTTTTCTGATGCGGATGCCGTCTGCAGTATCAAGCCCGCTCGAACGCGTTTCGGCAGTAAACTTAATGAATGTAGCGCCCTCGGGAGTGCCCGGCACCATAACGCCATGCGTATTGGCCAGTTCAATAATCGATTTGCCCTCAGGAGTTTCATCAGCCAGCGAGCTCAACACGCAGGCATTTGTAAAAACCTGAAGAGATACCCCATTTGCGGGATAAAAGTTGGTGGCCTTACGGTTGCCGATGGTTATCGTTCCGGTTTTATCAAGCAAAAGCACATCGATATCGCCTGCAGTTTCTACGGCCTTGCCCGATTTTGTAATCACGTTTGCCCGCAAGGCCCGGTCCATTCCGGCTATGCCTATGGCCGACAATAAGCCGCCAATTGTGGTCGGAATTAAGCAAACGAAAAGCGAAATCACTGCGGCAATAGTAATTGGTGTATTGGCATAATCGGCAAATGGTTTTAAGGTTACACAAACGATGATAAATACCAGCGTAAAACTTGCCAAAAGGATGGTAAGGGCAACTTCGTTTGGTGTTTTTTGGCGCGACGCACCTTCAACCAGGGCAATCATTTTATCTAAAAAACTTTCGCCGGGTGCGGTGCTTACTTGCACTTTAATCTCATCTGATAAAACCTTTGTTCCACCGGTAACCGACGATTTATCGCCTCCCGATTCACGAATTACAGGTGCAGATTCGCCAGTAATGGCCGATTCATCGATGGTGGCAATGCCTTCAATAATTTCTCCATCGGTTGCAATGATATCGCCGGGTTCGCAAATAAATACATCGCCTTTTTTCAACTGGTTCGAAGAAACAATTGCTGTTGTTCCATTGGGCAGAAGAATTTTTGCGGGTGTTTCTTCGCGGGTTTTTCGTAAGCTATCGGCTTGCGCTTTTCCTCTGGCCTCTGCTATAGCCTCGGCAAAGTTGGCAAATAGCACCGTAGCCAGCAGTACAAGAAATATGAAGAAATTGTACCAGGGTGAACCTTGTTCGCTGTGACCGAAAGAATAGGCGGTAACATAAGCCATAATCAGCGTACCGATTTCGACCGTAAACATCACCGGGTTGCGAACCATTATCCGCGGATCGAGTTTGATAAGCGATTGCTTTAATGCGGTTTGCACCAGGGCAGGTTCGAACAATTTATTATTAGGTTTCATTTTTTTTGGTAATTACAGTTGGAATAATTTTAATTTTATTACAGTTTGTTGAAAATTCGGCACGATTGCTTCGTTGAGTAGCGCCAACAACTACGCTAATGCGGCATCGAAAAATACTCTGCCAAGGGACCGAGTGCCAAAGCTGGAAAGTAAGACAGGGCATTTAACACCAGGATCACGGCAAAAGTCATTAGGGCGAACGTTTTGGTATCTACTTTTAGCGTACCCACCGACTCGGGGATATATTTTTTGGCCCCCAGAAGCCCTGCAATTGCAATGGGGCCTATAATTGGCAAAAAGCGACCAAGAAAAATGATGACTCCGGTGAGCACATTCCAGAAAACGTTATTATCGGATAAACCCTCAAAACCGGAGCCGTTATTGGCATTGGACGAAGTGACCTCGTAAAGCATTTCAGAAAAGCCGTGGAAACCCGGGTTGTTCAGCCAGTTTTTTGGTTGTACCGTCCAATTTGCATCGCCGCTGTTGTTGAATACATAACTTGCAATTGCGGTGCCGCCGAGGATTAACAGGGGGCTGAGCAGGGTTATAATTGCGGCAATTTTAATTTCCCGGGCCTCTACCTTATGGCCTAAAAACTCTGGTGTTCTGCCAACCATCAACCCTGAAATAAAAACGGCGATAATTAAATAAATGAAATAGTTTAGCAACCCTACACCACAACCGCCGTAAAAACCATTAATCATCATAGCCAAAAGTTGCCACAAACCTGTTAACGGCATCGTGCTGTCGTGCATTCCATTTACCGAACCTGTTGATATAATGGTGGTTACGGTGCTCCAGTAGGCGGTAGCGGCAGGCCCAAAGCGAACTTCCTTACCTTCCATGGCTCCGGTTGTTTGCGAAATGCCAAGTTTGGCAAGCTCAGTACTTCCAGCGAGTTCAGCGCTTAAGGTTGGAATCAAAAGCATAAACAATCCGATGGTCATTACCCCAAAAATTGTCCAGCCCAGCTTTCTCCTTCCAATAAAATAACCAAAAGCAATAACCATGGCCATCGGAATGATTACCTGCGCAATCATTTCCAACATATTTGTCAGATAATTGGGGTTTTCGAACGGGTGCGCCGAGTTTACGCCGAAGTAGCCGCCGCCATTAGTGCCCAAATGTTTAATGGCAATCATCTGCGCTGCCGGGCCACGCGAAACGTTTACCGTATCGCCTTGAACCGAAATAAATTGGTCTTTTGCATCGTAACTTGCCGGCGTGCCATTAAAGGTTAAAATTAAGGCTATAACTATCGATATTGGCAATAACAGCCTTGTAATCGATTTAACAAAAAACACCCAGAAATTGCCCAGTTGAATTGCTGTTTTATCTTTGAAAGCCTTAAACAACACAACTGCGGCGGCAATTCCGGTGGCCGCACTTACAAATTGCAGAAACATTAAAACGAATTGCTGCGTAAGATAAGTTACCCCGCTCTCGCCCGAATAGTGTTGCAAATTACAGTTGGCTACAAAACTGATGATGGTGTTAAAGGCCAGATCTGCAGACATACCTAGGTTTCCATCTGGATTGAGTGGAAGTTTCCCCTGCCCTAAAAGCATGAAAAAACCGTAGATCAACCAGAGAAAATTGAGGGTTAACAGCGCCTTTAAGTGTTTTTTCCAGTTCATTTCTTCCTTAATATTGATGCCCGAAAGTTTGTAAATCAAGCTTTCGAACGGTTGTAGAAAGTCTGTCCAGACCTTTTCACCTGCAAACACCTTGGCCAGGTACTTGCCCAACGGAACTGCAATGGCTAAGGTGAGTAGAAAAGTGGCAACGATGCCAATGATTTCAGTGTTCATTTTATTAAAATTTTTCTGGTTTGATCAGTACGTAAATCATATAGATGAATACGCAGACTGCTGTGATGAATAGTGCTAACATGGCTTTAGATTTTTTCGAACCAATCGATTGATTTGTAAGTTGCCCAACAGAGCAAAAAGAGAATTAGAATAAGAATCATAATTTTTCTGTTTTGAAATGCCTATTGCCAACTGTCGTGCCGAATTAGTGTTTTATATTGTAATCAGCTGTTAAACAGGTATTTGCGGTGTGTTGTGCGGTGAATGGAATATTTAGAAACAAAAAAACCTTTCCATTTTGGAAAGGTTTTTATCGTTTTGGTAGGTACCGTTAGAAAAACAAAGAAGTTGAGGCGACAGGTTAAACGCTGTCATCGTGAGTTTTAATTTATTGCATAAAAATCAATATCAGTGACGTTATTTTTTAGAATAAATGTTCAGAATATGGCTAAGAGAGGTCGTCTTTTCGAGCGTAGCCGAGAACCACGAAGTGCTCAGCGCAGCTAAATCTTTCATGTAAAGTTCAAAGATTTCTCCTCCGTAGGAGCTCCTATGGAGCACTTCCGTCGAAATGACGATTTTTTTAACGTCAATAGTAGTGCCCGCCTAAACGGACGGGCCGACAACGATGGATCCGCAAGCGATGAAACACACAACGCTAACAAAAAGGGGAGTGAATGGGTGAGATCGGTAAGGGGGTGCTTCCCGAAAACTCGGAACAGGCTGTTTCTACCATTGGCGTTGTTTACTAGTTAGTTGAAATAGAGCTACTTAGCCTATGAGTTAGCCCAATGAATGAACACCAACTATGAACGGTCGTCATCCTCAGCTTGACTGAGGATCTTAATGCTAATGCTTCTGCTCTCGCTTTAAGATACCCGCCTTCGCGGGAATGACGACGGCTTTAATAACGTCACGCCATATTGATTTTTTCCAAAAAAAATATCCCTCAGCATGACAAAATCTCCCTACGCCATCATTCATGCCGTTTAATTTTTAAACTTGCCCTTTTGGTTCAACAAGTCGAAATATTTATCGAGGTTAAAACCTAACGATTTTTCCATAGATGCTTTAAAATCAGCGGGAGTGGGGTGCTTGTTTTTCCATTCGCTGAAATAAACCTGAAAAGCTTTGTCGAATTTTTCCTGACCTACTTGTGCTTCAAGCAAGTAGAGCCAAAGTGCCGTTTTAGCATAAGAAATCAAGCCATATTCGTCAGAACTCTTGAAGTCTGCCGCTGGTGTTTCGATGGCCGACTCCATTGGCACATTTGATAGCGCCATGTATACGCTCGTCAGAAACTGGTCGGTTGGCAGTTGCTTAACCTGTTCTGGTATGGCAGCACCAAAAATGGAGTTCGATTTGTATTTTTCTGCTTCGTATCTGAATTGGTAAAAAGTATTCAAGCCCTCATCCTGCCAGGTGTGCATCCTTTCGTTACTGCCCAGCATGCTCATAAACCAATTGTGGCCAACCTCATGTGTAATTACGCCATCTAATGTCTCTTTTTTGGCGTCAGGACTAGTAATTAAGGTAATTGTGGGGTATTCCATACCACCGCTTGCATTATTTTTTGGACCTTCAATGGCTTGCACCACCGGATATTCATATTCGCCGATCCAAGCACTATATCTTTTAGTTGCATCCTTGATATAATCGATACTGTTTACCCAAAGCGTATTTTTCTTATTGTGGTAATAGCTAAAAGCATCAACGGTTTTCCCCGAAGCAAGTTTTACCGTATCATATTGAATCACCAAGTTTTTATCGGCAAACCAGGCAAAATCCGGCACATTGTTAATCGAATAAGTTAGCGTTTTGGTAGGCGCCTGCCCGAGTGGCGAGTAAAGCGCCGGTTTATTTCCTCTTTCGGCAGTGTTTTTTGCGCCGATGGTTTTGTACGAAGCCAGCTCATCCGCATTTTGCATTACGCCCGTAGCGCCAACGATATAATCAGATGGCAATGTGATGTTTACCTTGTAATTTCCGTATTCGCTGTAAAACTCGCCCATATCCAGATAAGGAAATTCGTGCCAACCATTTTTATCAAACACAGCCGGTTTTGGGTACCATTGGGTAATCATAAATTCGCTATCCGCAAAGCCCGATCTCGAAAAATAACTCGGCAGCTTGACATTAAAATCGGTAGCAATAGTGATCGAATCGCCGGGCTTTAATGGCGACGGAAGCAACACCTTTATAATATCGATGTAGTTTGGATTTGGATGCGCCTCAGTTTTAACAGTCTGTCCATTAACTTTAAAGTTTAAGCCATCGATGCTGCCGTAGGCCACATTTTTCAGTTTATCCTTGCGGGAGGCATCGTTACTAATCTGTTGAAATAGTGCCGTCGATTCGTTTTTGTAGGCATTTGGCCAAATATGGAACCAGATAAAATCGAGATTGACAGGTGAATTGTTTTTGTAAACAATGGTTTCTGATCCCTTTAGTGATTTGTCCTTATCGTTTAAAGTTACATCGATATTGTAGCTCAAATCTTGTTGGAAATAACCTTGTTGGGCAAACAGAGAAAGAGAAAAAAGGGACAGGAGAACGGTAATGAAGCTTTTTTGCATATTAAATTTTTCTTGAAAGATAGGAAAAAATGCTACAAGGCGATGAAAGTGGTTATTTTATGCTGGAGAAATTTAAGAATGATTGTCACCCTGAGCATTTCGACTGGAGTTCATCTTGAGCGTAGCTGAAAGGCTCAATACAGGTTTAGTCTAAGGGTATATGTTCCAAAAAGTCTTCGACTCCGCTCAGACTGACATCCATCATACTTAACTAAACGGCATTCGAGCGCCAGCCTCCTGCCTAAACCTCTTTAATACCGTATTCCTCAATTTTGCGGTAAAGCGTAGTCAAGCCGATGCCTAACAACCTCGAGGTTTCTGTTTTGTTTCCCTTTGTATGAATAAGAACTTTTTGAATATGCTGCTTTTCTACCTCTTGAAGACTGTAGCTGTTTTCCGCGGGAATAAATTCAAAAAATTCGGTAGGCAAAGCCGAGGCATTCAATTGGTCTCCGTCAGATAAAATGACCAACCGTTCGATTACATTCTTAAGTTCCCTGATATTTCCCTTCCAGTTATGGCGTTCAAAAAGGCTTAAAATTTTATCATCCAGCTTCAGTTGTGGCTTATTGATTTTAATAGAAAATTCTTTAAGATAGTGTTTTGCAAGTAAGGCTAAATCTGTTTTCCGATCGCGTAACGGTGGAAGCAAGATCGTAAAAACCGACAATCGGTAATACAGATCGGAGCGAAATTTACCCGTAGCTGCATCGGCCTTTAAGTCTTTATTGGTCGCGGCAATGATGCGCACATTTACCTGCTGCATGTGCGTATCGCCAACTTTGATAAAGGTTTGATTCTCGAGAACCCGCAAAAGCTTGGCCTGCAAATCGAGGCTCATTTCTCCAATTTCATCTAAAAACAAGGTGCCGCCATTCGCTTCTTCAAGCAAACCTTTTTTGTCTTTATTGGCTCCTGTAAAAGCCCCAGCCTTGTACCCAAAAAGTTCACTCTCAAGCAATTCGGGACTGAAACCACTGCAATTTAGCGCTACGAAGGGCTTCGCTGATCTTAAACTTTCGTAATGGATAGACTGTGCAAAAACTTCTTTGCCCGTACCAGTTTCTCCCAGTAACAAAACGGTAGTATCCGTTTTACTCACCTTTCTGGCTAAACCGACCGCTTCGTTTAGCGGCTTAGATTGGCCTATAATGGTGTCGAAGCTGTGTTGTTGTGAAATTTGCTTTTCCAGATCGAAAATGCGCCGCTGCAAATTGGCTTTGTCCATCGCTTTGTAAAGCAGCGGAATAATTTTATCGTTGTCGTCGCCTTTAACCAGATAATCAAAAGCACCGTTTTTTATCGCCAGCACGCCGTCGGCAATGGTTCCGTAAGCTGTTAAATTAATGATTTCTACAAAAGGCTTGATAAGTTTAATGTCTTTTACCAGTTCAACTCCATTAACGTCGGGCAACTTCACATCGCTGATCACGATACTTACGTCGTTCGTTTTTAGGAGTTTAATTCCCTCTTTTGCCGTATTTGCCTGCAAGGTTGCAAAGCCTTCCAACTCTACAATCCTCGAAAGTAAACTGCAGATTTTTTTTTCATCATCAATAATGAGCACTAAGCCGTTCATAAGCGGGATTTACGAAGCAATAATAAGGATTTGAAATTGAAACGCTGGTAATTTGAGCGAAAATTAAAGGTCAGTTATCTGATGAATATTGCAATTGTTGTTATTCATCGGATGAACCAAATTGGCATTCTTAGCGATAATTATTACGTAAAATCTGGTAACTATCGGATCATGCTTGTTCTTGCCGTCTTTCCCACGCAGGCGGTCCCGAAGCTTCGGGATTAATGCAAAATGCAATTGTAAAAGCCTTGGCGATAAGATCCTTAGCCAAGCTGCCAATGACAGACATATGAAAGATCGTCATTGCGAGGTACGAAGCAATCTCTATTCGTAAATCAAATTGCTTCGGCTCGCACACGCCCGGCCTCGCAACGACGCCTCGGTGAACAACCTGTCATCCTAACTCCTTTGTTATTTCAAAACTGATCTCTGAGGATGACGACCGTTCATAGTTGGCGCTTAGATAGCTTAACTTAATAGCATTGGGACGGGCAGGGAGCAGAGAAATCTTTCACTTATAATTCTTTAAGCCCTCAACAGTCATCCAATTAATATTTGCAGCCGGTTATTATTAATCGGATGACTAAAAACTTAATCTACTTGTACCTTTTTCGTTTCTAACGCTTCAAAATAAAAGCATTTTAGCATATTTGGAACAATACAAAGCAAATTACATGTTCAAGAAGTTATTCATTATACTCATTCCCTGTTTTTTTACCGCTGTTTGTTGGGCGCAGCAAGTCCGCCCATCCAAATCGGCAGAAATTTATAGGGAGCTGAAAACCCTCAAGCACCTGCCAAAGGTTTTGTACCTCGCAGCACACCCCGATGATGAAAATACGGGATTGCTTTCGTGGTTGATAAACGACCAGAACGTAGAAACGGCCTACTTATCATTAACCAGGGGCGATGGTGGACAAAACCTCCTTGGCACCGAACAAGGCGCAGCTTTGGGTTTAATTAGAACGCACGAACTTTTGGAAGCCCGCAAATTAGATGGTGCAAAACAGTTTTTTACCCGGGCAATCGACTTTGGCTTTTCGAAAAATACGGAAGATACCTTTAAGCAATGGGACGCCGATAGCATTACGGCCGACGTGGTTTGGGTGATCCGCAAATTTCGCCCGGATGTAATCATATGCCGTTTCCCGCCAACCGCCGCTGCCGGGCATGGTCAGCATGCGGCTTCGGCCGTGGTTGCCGAAAAGGCATTTAAGGCTGCGGGCGATAAAACAATGTTTCCGAACCAGCTAAAATATGTAAACGTTTGGCAGCCAAAAAGATTGGTTTGGAATACTTTTCGGTTCGGCTCGGTAAATACCACTTCTGAAAGCCAGCTGAAGGTTACCGTAGGCCAGTACAATGCGCAATTGGGCATGGGCTACGGCGAATTGGCCGGGCTGAGCAGAAGCTTACATAAAAGTCAGGGTGCCGGAACGCAATCTGTAGCCGGGGTTAGAACGGAATACTTCACGCCGGTTTTAGGTGAGCCCGCAAAAACCTCTTTGTTTGATAAAATTCCCATGACGTGGTCGGAAAAGGGAATTAATAACATCGACGAGCTGATTGATATTATTTTGCTTTCGTTTGATTACAACCGTCCCGACCAGAGTTTACACGGCTTACTGATGCTAAGGAAGAATATTGCCCAAATTCAAGATCCATTTCTCCGGAAAGAAAAACTTGCCGCGATTGATCAGATGATCTTGAGTTGTGCGGGTTTTATGGGAGAGGTGGTTACCAACCAGGCGGAGGTAATTGCAGGCAACAGCTATAATTTTCGGCTAAACGTAATTGCCAGATCAGCAACGCCCGTAACACTAGCGCAGGTAAACTGGATAAGTCAAACTGACCGCTTAAATAAAAGGGTAGGCGGCGATACCTTGATTACAATAGAACGGAAAATTCAAATTCCGGCCAATGCGCTGCCTACTTCACCTTATTGGTTACAAAAGCCTGCAAAAAATGCGGCCACTTACAGCGTTGCAAACGATACCTTAATCGGCTTGCCCGAAGATGAGGCCGCACTCAATGTTTCGCTGTTGTTAAAGATTGGCGACGAAAACTTTACCGTAAAGTTGCCCTTATCATTTAAAAAGCTTGATCCCGTGAAAGGCGATGTTGTAGAGCAACTCCGAGTGATTCCTGCCTTAGACTTAAGTTTTGCGGAGCCGGTTTATTTCGCCAAAGAAAAGGAGGCCCTAAAAGTTACGCTTCGTTTAAAAGCGAATAAGAACATCAATTACGGGCGTGTAACCTTTAGAATCGGAGCCACAACTGTTAAAACGTTTACGGGGATAAACCTGGCCGAGAATACCATTACCATAAAAGATTTCTTGATTCCTGCAGAAGACCTTGAGAAGATAAAGGCTGATCAAAATAAGCTTGAGGCTGTTTTTGCTGCCGAAACCAGTGAGTTTACCGATGGTCAGGTGCTCATTCAATATCCCCACCTGCCTACGCTACAATATTTTATACCTGCAACCACCTGGCTGTTAAAGGGCGACGTAAAAGTACTGGCACAAAAAGTTGGCTATATTCCCGGCGCAGGCGATTTGATTCCAGAGTTTTTGCGACAGGCCGGCTTACAGGTCGATGTTTTAGCAGAGGCCGATATTTTAGACGCGGCCAAATTAAGTACTTACGATGCCATTGTAACCGGTGTGCGGGTAATCAATACCGATAAGCGAATAAAGAACTGGCAAACAGCGTTAAATACTTACGTAGAAAACGGAGGAACTATTGTGATGCAATACAATACTTTGCAAGATATGGCCCTGCAAAATTTTGGAGTTTATCCGTTCAGCATCAGCAACAAACGGGTAACCGAAGAAAATGCAGCCGTCAAGTTTTTAGCTCCGAAGCATAAGCTGTTAACCTACCCGAATAAGATTACCAGTAACGACTTTAACGGTTGGGTGCAGGAATGCGGTACTTATTTCCCCGACAAATGGGATGCAAAATACGAACCGCTTTTTGAAATGAATGATACTGGCGAAGAGCCCTTACAAGGCGCCACTTTATATGCGAAATACGGAAAAGGCAACTTTATCTATTCGTCTTTGGCTTTTTTTAGACAATTGCCTGCAGGAAATATCGGCGCAGCAAGGCTGTTCTTCAATTTTATATCGGCGGGGAAATGATTAGTTCATTCGTTATTAGCTTATGATTTGTCAATCGCACAAAGGAGTTGCAATCGCGGTTTTTTACGTTGTCATCCTGAGGTTTAATTTTTTAGCAAAAAATCAATATGAATCATAATGCTTTTAGAGCGGAACTCATAGAAAAGGTCGTCATTTCGAGCGCAGCCGAGAAATCTCTACCCAAGATTCAAAGATTTTCGCGAAAGAACCCCTAAGCGATGGGTCCGATAGTCATTGGATGCAAACGACGAAAACCCACTGGCCAAAAGGGATTTGGTCAACTAAGAGCAGTGCGAAATCGGTAAGGGATTCTTCGTGCTCAAAATGACAAGTTTGAAAGACACTAGTATAAAAACCTGTACTTTCACGAATTTTAATGTACAAATAAATGAAAAACCACCTTAAAAACTGGAATACCTGGTACGTTTTATTGGCCCTTGCACTCATCGGTCAAATTGTGTTTTATTATCTCTTTACCAAACACTGGGCATGAGTAACATAGATTGGTTTGTACTCCTGTTTACCTTGCTGGCGGTCGTTATTTACGGTGTGTTTATCGGTCGCGGGCAAAAAAGCAATGCCTCCTACTTAAAGGCCGATAACAAAATGCCCTGGTACATTGTGCTTTTGGGTATTATGGCCACTCAAGCCAGTGCAATCACCTTTTTGTCGGCCCCGGGGCAAGCTTACACCGATGGGATGCGCTTTGTTCAGTATTATTTCGGCCTGCCATTGGCGATGATCGTAATTTGCGTTACATTCATTCCCATTTTTCAAAGGCTAAACGTTTATACGGCCTATGAGTACCTCGAAAACCGCTTCGATAAAAAGACCAGGGTGCTAACCTCCTTGCTTTTTCTGTTTAGCCGCGGCTTATCTACAGGAATCAGTATTTATGCGCCGAGCATCATTTTATCGAGCGTATTGGGCTGGAATATTTATCTTACCAATGTGCTTACGGGCGGCATCTTGCTGATATACACCTATGTTGGCGGCGCCAAGGCCATTGCCCATACCCAAAAACTTCAGTTTCTGATTATCCTCGGCACAATGGCTTTTGCAGGCTATTTACTGGTGCAGAACATGCCAAACGGAATCGGCCTTAGCGATGCACTTTACCTTGCTGGCAAATCTGGAAAGCTAAATGTAATTACTACCGAATTCGACTGGAAAGATAAATACAACATTTGGAGCGGATTGATAGGCGGGTTTTTTCTGGCGCTCTCTTACTTCGGAACCGATCAAAGCCAGGTTGGCCGATACATTACCGCCAAAGATAATACCAACGCCAAAATGGGTTTGTTGCTTAATGGTTTGGTTAAAATACCGATGCAATTTGCAATCCTGTTAATTGGGGCTTTGCTGTTCGCTTTCTTTTCCCTTAAGCCAGCGCCGATATATTTCAATGAGCATTCCTATCAATCGTTAAGAGAGAACCAACCCCAAAAGGCTGCGGAATTTGAACGAGAACATCAGGTTTTGGCACAAAGATTTAACAGTCAATCTAAGGCGATTCTTGTCCAAAAAGAAGAAAAATCCCCAGAGTTAAACGCATCGATAACCGATTTTAAGAGAACTCAGGCAGCAATCAAGGATTTGCATACCAAGGTCGAAAACGCGATCAACGCCTCAAACCTCAATGCAGAAAAGACCGATACCAATTACATCTTCCTGTATTTTGTAAAGAACACCTTGCCCGTGGGCATGATTGGCTTGCTTTTCGCTGTCATCTTTTTAGCCAGCTGGGGTTCCATATCTGCAGCTTTAAATTCATTGGCCGCTTGTTCGCTTAAGGATGTTCACCTCATTTTTAACAAAAAGGAAATAGATGATGCAACCGAATTGCGCTACAGCCGATTACACACATTGGTCTGGGGAGTTTTTTCGATCGCCGTAGCGATGTTTGCAACGCAAATGGGCTCGCTTATTGAAGCTGTGAACGTATTCGGCTCTTTATTCTATGGGCCAATTTTGGGCATTTTTCTCGTGGCTTTTTATTTTAAGAAGATCGACGGCCTGCTGGTTTTCATTTCTGCCATCTTATCAGAAATTGCGGTAATTGCCGTTTATGAGTTCGATGTAGTGTCCTTTCTATGGTTAAATGTGGTAGGTGCAGCTGCGGTAATCATTTTTTCGACGCTCGGATTATTATTTTATCAACCCAAAAGATTAAATTCGTGAACTAATAACAACAAAAACAGATAAAAATACCACTATGGAAAAAATGATTAAATCTATCGCGCTGCTTTTTACAGCAATAACGATCTCGGTAAGTTCGATGGCCCAAGATGCGAGCCAACCTAAACCAAGTCCGGCAGCCACCGCTACAGGCAAGGTAAAAGGTGCAACAATTACCATCAATTATAGCAGCCCGGCAGTAAAAGGACGTAAAATTTGGGGCGGTTTAGAAGCTTATGACAAAGTGTGGCGTGCTGGTGCAAATGAGGCTACAACCTTTGAAACCGATAAGGATATTATGGTTGAAGGCAAAGCGCTTGCAGCAGGCAAATACAGCTTCTTTTTAATCCCTAAAGAAAGCGGAACATGGACAGCCATTTTTAACAAAGAACCAAAACAATGGGGCGCTTACAAATACGAGGAATCGAAAGATGCCTTACGTGTTGATGTAAAAACCAAGCCATTAAAAGCAACGCAAGAACGTTTGGTTTACAAAATCACCAAAAGTGGTTTTTCTTTAGATTGGGATAAGATATCTGTTCCGGTAACGATTAAATAAGCAACAAAAAAGTTGATATAAAAGCCACTTCGAGAAATCGGAGTGGCTATTTTTTTTTGACAGGGGTTTAAAAAGATGGGCCTCAATGAGAGTTGACTACATAGAGCAACGTGGCTTAGCAAAAAAAACTATGTTTTTCATGTGCCTATGTGGTCGACAATTAATACTCCAAACACTACAATATAACATCTACTTTATGTTAAAATGTTAATTTAGGCCGATAATAAAAAACAAGCAATGAAATTTTCCCTCAATCTAATAGTTCTTATCGCAGTCTTTCAGTTAAACGTTTTATCTCAGTCGCAACCCATAATATTCGGTGCTACCGATGCTAAACCGGTAGATTTGGTGAACGTATTTCTAGGCTCATCCGGGGATCACGGCCAAATGTCGCCTGCTGCTTCCTACCCGTTCAGTATGTTGAGTATTGGCCCCCAAACCTATCCAAAAACACACACCGGATATGAGTATCTGGCCAAAAAATTTGAGGGCTTCACGCACAATCGCTTTGAGGGCGTCGGTTGTCAGGGATCAGGTGGAAACATCTTTATCAAGCCTTTTTTGGGTGAAGACCCAATGCGTTCGGAGCTTATTAAGACTTCGGAGAAAGCAAGTCCTGGGTTCTACTCCGTCGAATTTGAAAACAAGATCAAAGTTCAGTTAGCCGTTTTACATGCCGCGGGGAAACATGCTTATCAATTTCCCAGGGGCAAAAAAGGCTTTTATTTGGATTTAGGCTATGCTTTTAACGGCGCTTTTGTAGAAGAACAACATCGGATAAACGGGAATTCCGTTTCAGGCTGGATCATATCCAAAACCACCTGCGGCGTAGGGAAATATAAAATATTCTATAATTTAACGGTTGCTGGGTCGTCGAAGTGGAAGGAGAGCGGCGATCATAAATTGCTGCTAATGCTGCCTGAAGAGGCTTCAAATGCGCAAATCGACATCGCTTTATCTTCAGTTAGTGCGGAAGCCGCCAAATTGGCCATTCATAAAAGAACTTTTGAGCAGGTAAAAATGCAAAGCGCCACAGATTGGAACAAAGCCCTAAGCAAAATTAGCGTTTCGGGAAATGAAGAAAGTGCTAAGCTGTTTTACTCGCTGCTTTACAGAACGATGCAATCGCCTTACGTGATTTCAGAAAGCAATGGCGAATATAGAAATACGAAGGGCGAGCTTAAAAAGGATAAACAGGTTCGTTATAACGGTTGGGCGATTTGGGACAATTACCGAACGCAGTTGCCGTTGCTTTCTATCATCGATCAGGACAAATATGCGGGGATGGTTACCTCGATTGCAGATTTATACAATTCAGGTAAAAAGGATTACGCCGGGCAAACCGAGCCCTCTAACACCGTTCGCTCAGAACATGCTATTGTTGTACTATTAGATGCCTATCGGAAGGGCTATCCGGTCGATTTCGCAAAAATTGCCGATTCCCTTGAGAAAGAAGTTAAGGGACTGGATTATAAATCGCCCGATAAAGCGTTAGAGTCGAGCTACGACAATTGGGCGCTTTCCGAAATCTATAAAGTTTTAAGGAACACTGAAAAAGCGGAACTTTATAAAAACAAGGCACTCGAATATAAAACTTATTGGAATAAGGACTTTAAAGATCTGCGCAAAAATGATGTAGACAGAATGCAGGCCAGAGGTTTGTACCAAGGTACCATTTGGCAATATCGTTGGTTTGTTCCGTACGACTTTAAAGGGTTAATCGAATTAGATGGTGGCGAGCAGTCGTATTTGGCCCACCTGGATGAGTTTTTCGAACGCGACCTTTATAATCACGCTAACGAGCCCGATTTGCAGGTGCCACTGATGTATAACGTAACCAAACAAGGTTATAAATCGCAGTACTGGATGCATCAGCTTGCGGCAGACACGGTAATTCAAAATTATTTTAACGACAATAGCAGAGGAATTGGTTCGTTTATTGGAAAGATCTATAAAAACGAGCCCCAGGCTTATCTCCGAACAATGGACGACGACGCGGGAGCGATGAGCGCCTGGTATGTCTTTACGGCAAGTGGCTTTTCTCCGGCCTGCGTTGGCTGGCCTGTGTATTACCTGAATGTGCCGCTTTTTCCTTCGTTGACCTATCAGTTGCCAAAAGGGAAAACGTTAAAGATCGAAACAGAAAACTTCGACTTAAAAAACAAATACATTAAGGCGGTTTTCCTAAATGGAAAGCCATTTAACAAGAATTATATTACCCAAGAAGAGATTAATGCGGGTGGCGTGATGAAGATTGTAGCGTCTCCAACGCCGATTAAGGAATCGAAAACGGAAAACTGGATCTCGAAGATTGAGTAGGTGGTTTTCTTCTAACCAATCAAATAAGCTTAGTCGAAGTCCATTAATCACCGTTCGCTGCGAACCGTGGTCGGCTAGCACCGTATTATTGATATTAATGATGCATTTCGAAATCTTTTCTAAAGGGAATACTGATGTTAACAATAATGCCCTTTTTTAATGTAAGTAAATTACCACTTCTTCTTTTAATATGGTCAGTGGAGACAATGAAGGATTTACTTGCCCTTTTAAAACGAGTATCGTGTTTCAGATCATTTTCTATAGCCGATAACTTATAATAAGGAACAATGAAATCGTTGATAGTGTGAATATTGATATAGTTCCCATTTCCTTCGATGGCAACAATTTCATTAACGTTAACATTGACAAATGAATTTTTAGACAATTTTACAACGATAAAAGGATTTTCATCTTTTATTCGTTTGTTTACTCTTGCTACAAGGTGTTCGAATTGTGGAAAGTCGAAAGGCTTAGATAGAAAGTCTTTTGCATCTACCCCGTACCCGTCCACAGCATACTCAGGATAGGCGCTTACTAAAATCAAATTTTTAACCTTATTGTGTACAAGTTTTGCTAGTTCAAGTCCAGATAAATTTGGCATTTGTATATCACAAAATAAAAAATCAATGGGCTCTTCCAAAGCTTCAATTTCTTTGAGTGCCATTAGCGGATTAGTATAGCTATGATCCAGATTTAATCCAGGCAGCTTGAAAATATATTCCTCTAATTGCTCTACAGCAAAAAGATCATCGTCAACTACAATACAAGAGAACGTCATCGAGATAAGTTTAAAAAATTAAGCTATCGGGGATGACGAGTAGCGGTTTATTTGATTAGATGTGATTAATATAGTTTTTTTTAATCAAGATTCCAAGTGATTTTCATTTCACATAATATTTTGTGCATTTGGAATAAAAAATAAAATGATGTGAAAAACATTTTGCAACTTAGGTCTTAGTTGATTTTATACAGCTTATAGCCAAATCCCTAGGCTTATTTTCATCCCACAATGATATGGCTTTTATGCCGTAACGATTTTGTATTAACCAAATGTAAGGATGAATTTATCTGCCAAAAAAAAACCAAATTTAGAAAGTGTAACCGAAAGTTTAATTAAAACACTTAAGGTAAAGGTAAATAATGCAACTATTTCTCAAGCTTTGCAAGATCATCCGGACTACCCAAGTATGCTTTCTATAGTTGATTGCCTAAATGATTGGAGCATAGCAACAGAAGTTTACAATATCAAACGAGCTGAATATGATCGTGACGATTTATTGTTTCCCTTTATTGCGCATGTAAAAGAAGAGGGCGGGCGATTCATTTTAATTCATAATATTGACAACAATGGTGTTAAGTTTTCTGACGAAAAACGAAAAAATGCTATCACTACCGAAGAAGAGTTTCTGAATCGCTGGGATGGAATTGCGTTACGAGCGGAAAAGACCGAGAAAAGCGGTGAGAAAGATTACAATCAAAATCGTTTGAAATATTTTTTTCAGCGTTTGGTGTTGCCCTTAGGGTTAGCTTTGGTTTTGTCTATCTTTTACTTAGGAATTAGCCGAATTTCATTTTCCTGGCCCTATTTGTTGTTAAGTCTAGTCAAGCTCGGCGCCTTGAGCATAAGTATTTTGCTACTGATGCAGAGTATCAATTCCAACAACCCATTTATTCAGAATTTATGCACTTTCGGAAAGAAAAATAATTGCAATGCCATATTAAAATCAGATGCAGCGAAGGTGACCAGTTGGCTGTCCTGGAGTGAAGTGGGCTTTTTCTACTTTTCAGGATCATTGTTGCTATTATTGGTTCAGCCCGCATCGATTATATTATTGGCTTGGCTGAATGTTTTGGCCTTACCCTATATTATTTACTCGATTGGGTATCAATACCGGGTCAAAAACTGGTGCATACTCTGCTGTACGGTTCAAGGCATGTTGGCATTAGAATTTTTAATAGCTACAAGTTTTGATATTTTTACTTTAAGCTTGTCAAGCCTTTTGCTCTCAGTCTTGTACCTTCTACCTTTAACCTTTTTAATTCCAATCATCGCATGGGGTTTTCTAAAGCAGATATTAAATAATAAAGTTGAAATTGAAGGGTTGAAATTCCAGTTAAATAGCTTTAAATATAATAAAGATCTATTCAATCAGGCTCTATATAATCAGCCTAGATACGCAATACCAGATAACATAAAACCTATTTTTTTTGGAAACAATGAAGGAAAAGACATTATTACCATTGTAAGTGATCCTTTCTGTTCACCTTGTCACCAAACTCATGCCATTGCAAAGGCTTGGGCATCAGAAGATGAAAATATCAAGATAAAGATGCTATTTCATGTTGCCGAAGACAAATCAGATCCAGGCGCAGAAGTGGCTAACTATATCCTTTCGTTAAATGAAAAGGATTCAATTTTAGCGCAGAATGCCTTGGAAGATTGGTACTCTGGACAGATAAAAAACTTCAAACTTTTAAATGAAAAATACCCTGCTTCTGCAACAGATCAAAGTATAGCCGTAGGAAAAATGCAAAAAGATTGGTGTAAGTTGGCAGATATTACTTATACACCAACTGTTTTTATCAATGGATACAAAATTCCTGTACCCTATAAAATTGACGACTTAAGGAACTTACTATACTAATACTTTAAAGACCTTTCTGGAAGACTGGGGCTGCTGGTTGCAAACAGGTGCCCTAAAACGAATGGCAGCGTTACTGTCATCGCTTAAATTGTTCTTGCGTGAAAGAATAATATAAATTTTATTTACTTTAAAATTAAAAAAATGAAAAAAGCTAATCTTTTAAACAGAGCCGAAATGAAAAACATTATCGGTGGTGTAGCTGAAAAGCCGAAAAGTTATAAGTGTTGCCCAAACGGCTATTCAGTAGGCTCGGACGGTAAAGAAATAGTTTGCAGCGATTGTGTCACTGGCACTAACCCTACGTGTTCTCAAGGTAGCGTAGTGCTGTGCTAATTAAAATACTGGTGGTTTCAAACTGATTCCATCAGTATGTATTTTAGTTTGAATTCAACTGATGTTTTCCTTAAAAAAATTATCTATCAATAGCGAAAATGAAGGAAATGAGTCTTACTAGTAGGATCGAAAATAAAAAAATGACACTTTTGCTGACAATCTAAATGCTAACATGTTATAATTATCGCTTATAGATACCTAATAAATGTCCTCGCGGCGAATGTTACAGGTATTAAATAGTCCCACTGTTCCTTAAGGTGCTATGGTAAAATGTCTCCAAAAAAAATCTATCGCTCGAAAACATAAATGTTTATTAAAACATAACTAAATTTAGATATGAAATTTTCAGTAATCACCATTATATTTATTTTTCTTTTAAACTTTCAAAAAACTGTCTTTGCACAGAGTATGGGCGTCAAGTTTGAAAGTATGCCCAGTTGGAATGCTGTTAAAGAGAAATCAAAAAAAGAAAATAAAATAATTTTCCTTGATGCCTACACAACCTGGTGCATTCCCTGTAGAGAGATGGCTGTAAAGGTTTTAGCAAAAAAAGAAGCAGGTGCCTTTTTCAATAAAAATTTTATTAATGTTTCAGTTCAGTTTGATAAGAATAAAAAAGACAACAAATATATTAAGGGATGGTACAAGGATGTTGACTATTTAAGAAAGACCTATAGTATCAATAGCTATCCTACCTATCTTTTTTTTAATACTAATGGAGAATTGGTTCACTCTATTTCTGCAAATTTTAATGTTAAAGAATTCATAGCTAGCGCAAAAAAAGCACTTAATCCACAAACGCAATATGCAACTTTAAAACGTCAATTTGAAAACGGAAAACAAGACACCTCCTTTCTTTTGTCACTGATTAATTCCGCTCAGATCAACCGGGATTATGTACAAGTGATGAAATATTCCAATCTTTATTTGTCAAAACAGGAAAATTTATTATCACCAAACAATATTAAACTCATTACGCGATCTACAGTTAAAACAACAGATATAGGTTATCCAATACTTATAAATAATGCTTCTCTTGTTGATTCTGTTATGGGGCAGGGAACAGCTAAAGAATTAATTAAAGCTATTTGGTTTGAAGAGGAGGTATTTCCGTTGCTAAAGAAAAATGGTACCAAAAAGATATTTGGTGTAGGCTTCTATGAATATCAAGGAGAGAATAATAAAAATGTAGATTGGAAAAGCATCGATGCAGATTTAAAGCGGAAATATCCAAAATATGCAAATGAGATTCTAAATGAATCAAAAATAATGTATTATCAGTGGGAAAGAGATTGGAATGGTTACAGTGAGGCGGTGAACGATTACCTTAAAATATCTGGAATAAATCTGGATTTAAACAAGCTGAATAGTTATGGACGAACAATATTGCTATTCTGTGAAGAACCATTATATTTCCCAGTAGCGCTTGAATGGTCAAAAAAGGTGCTTGAAACCGAGACTACTGAGAAGCCATGGTTTGTAAATACGTATAGTAACCTTCTTTTTAAAGTGGGTAAAAAACAAGAAGCAATAAAAGCTATGGAAAAAGCTATCAAGTTGAGTGGCGGTTCTAATCCACAATATGAAAAGGAATTGGAATCAATGAAATTGCCATAATCACCTTAACAATGATTTGGTCTATCAACAATTTCACATAAATTTTATAAATATCGAGTACAACTTGATATGCCCCTTCTAATTTAAAATTGAAAAAATTCACCTTTTACAAACAACCCGATCAAATGGACTGCGGCCCTACGTGCTTACGCATGGTCGCAAAACATTATGGCAAAAATTTCACTTTACAACGGTTAAGGGAAATTTCAGGCATAAACCGTGAGGGCGTTTCCTTATTGGGCATCAGCGAAGCCGCAGAAAAGATAGGTTTTAGAACCATCGGTAGTAAGGTGACTCTGAGGGAATTATCAGAAATGGAACTCCCGATGATTCTGCATTGGAACCAGAACCACTTTGTAGTGCTTTACAAGGTCCCTCCTAAATCCTCCCCAAAGGGGAGGATTTTTTATATTGCAGATCCTGCCAAAGGCTTAATCACATACACACACGACAAATTTATAAAAGGCTGGTTAAGTACGCATCAAAACGGCGAAAGTAAAGGCATTGTACTTACACTTTCGCCAACGCCAGAATTATATGCACAGGATGGCGATAAGGGCGATGGGCTAAACTGGAGCTACTTGTTACGTTATCTTTATCAATACAAGCGATTGGTGATCCAGTTGTTTGCGGGACTGGGTGTGGGCAGTCTGCTTCAACTAATTGTTCCCTTTCTTACCCAATCCATCGTGGATATCGGGATCAATACCCGAAACCTAAATTTTATCTACATCATTCTTATTGCACAAAGCATGTTATTTCTGGGCAGGATGAGCGTA
This sequence comes from Pedobacter endophyticus, assembly GCF_015679185.1. Taxonomy (NCBI): domain Bacteria; kingdom Pseudomonadati; phylum Bacteroidota; class Sphingobacteriia; order Sphingobacteriales; family Sphingobacteriaceae; genus Pedobacter; species Pedobacter endophyticus. Next base: position 2,074,866 of record NZ_CP064939.1, on the reverse strand, counting down.
GACTTCATTCGTTCATGGATCTTGCTGCACATCAGCACCCGGATAAACATTTCAATCTTGACCGATTTCCTAATCAAGATGATGAAACTGCCCATGAGCTTCTTCGATACCAAGATGACGGGAGATATTATGCAGCGGATGAGCGATCAGGGCAGGATCCAGAGCTTTTTGACGGGCTCTACATTGAATATTATCTTCTCGATGTTTAATCTGGTTCTTTTTGCAGGTGTTTTGGCGTATTATAATTTAAGCGTTTTTTTCATCTTCTTGGTAGCTAGTGTGCTTTATTCGCTTTGGGTAATTGCTTTCCTCAAAAAGAGAAGGGATTTAGACTTTAAAAGGTTTGATTTGTCTTCCAAGAACCAGAGTGCTATTGTACAGTTAATAGGTGGTATGCAGGAGATTAAGCTTAACAACTGTGAGCAGCAAAAACGTTGGGAGTGGGAACGTTTGCAGGCTGGACTATTTAAATTCAGTATTAAAAGTTTATCATTAGGACAACTACAGCAAAGTGGAGCATTCTTTATCAATGAGGGTAAAAATATCCTCATTACTTTCTTAGTGGCCAAATCAGTAATAGACGGCAATCTGACCTTGGGAGGGATGATGGCCATTCAGTATATTGTAGGCCAGGTAAACAGTCCAATTGAGCAATTGCTGGGCTTTATTCAATCGCTACAAGATGCCAAGATAAGTTTGGAGCGCCTAAACGAGATCCATCAGCTTGACGATGAAGAACCTTCAGATAAGATGTTTTTGAGAGAATTGCCGTCAAGCAAAGACATTTCGCTAAACAATTTAACTTTTACTTATCCCGGTGCAGGAAACGAGCCTGTCCTAAAGGGAATAGACCTAGCTATTCCAGAGGGCAAAACCACAGCTATTGTGGGTATGAGTGGCAGCGGAAAAACTACCATCTTAAAGCTGTTACTCCGTTTTTACATTCCGCAAAAAGGAGAAATTAAGGTCGGATCGACTCATATAGATCAGATTGGCTACCGTTTTTGGCGTGGGCAATGCGGCATCGTAATGCAAGATGGTTTTATATTCTCGGATAGCATTGCCAAGAACATTGCCGTGGGCGATGAGTACCCCGACATGGAAAAATTGAAGCATGCCGTAAAGATGGCCAACATCGGCGATTTGATCGAAGACCTACCATTGGGGCTGCATACTAAGATTGGAGCTGAGGGAAATGGAATAAGTGCAGGACAAAAGCAACGCATCTTGATTGCAAGGGCAGTTTATAAAAGCCCTGAATACATCTTTTTTGATGAAGCCACCAACTCACTTGATGCCAATAACGAATCGATCATTATGGAAAACCTCGAAAGCTTTTTTAAGGGAAAAACGGTGGTAGTTGTGGCACATCGACTCAGTACAGTAAAAAATGCTGATAACATCATCGTACTCGATAAAGGCGTAATTACAGAGCAGGGAACGCATGCCGAGCTTACAAGAGCCAAGGGAGAATATTATAATTTGGTTAAAAACCAACTAGAGCTTGGGGATTAATCCGAAAGGCAAAAAAGACTCAAGCGAATAGACTAAAGCCGTGATTCAAAGGTTAGGAGGGAACAAGTGCTGATAAAAATATTTAAAATATGCCAATAGAACAGGAAACCATATATCAAAATAGTGAAGAAGTTCACGAGATTATAACCGCCGTCCCATCGTGGATTCTACGCTGGGGCATTACATTAATTTTTGTGATATTAATTAGTATAATACTACTTTCAGCATTTATTGAATATCCCGATGTGGTAAAAACCAGCCTCAAGGTCAATAGCCTAAACTCTCCAAAAACTGTGCTTGCTAAACAGAACGGCAAACTAACTGCTCTTTTGGTGAAAAACGGAGAGACCGTTAAACAGAGCCAACCCTTGGCTTACTTCGAAACTACGGCTAATCCAGATGATGTTCTGCATATTAACAAGCACTTGAAAGTCTTTCAAGAGAACCTATTGAACAACACAAACAAGTTTTCTGACCTGCCAACAGGGCTAAATTTGGGGGAACTGCAAGCTGCCTATCAAAATTTTTATCAGCAATATTTGCGGTACCAATCTACTCAAAATAATGGCTACTATTTAAATCGAATGGCCTTTTTGGAGAAGGATCTAAAGGATATTATCGCGTTAAAAAATCAGATAATCAAGCAACAAAAAACTCAGAAACTGGAATATGCCAATCAAGAAGCCGAATACAAGGCTTATCAAAAACTATATAAGAACAAGGTAATATCCAGAAGTGAGTTTGCACAACAAGAGAATAAATATTTGGCAGCAAAGTACCCGTTACAGCAATCCGAAACCGCTTTGTTGAACAATGCGAGCAATTACTCGGCAAAGGAAAAGGAATTGCTTGATTTGAAGCATACCATTGCCGAGGAGCAATCGAAGTTTGTGCAAGCCCTCAACCAAGCCATCAACGAAAGCGATAACTGGATCATGCAATATATTTTGATAGCACCCGTGGGAGGCAAGTTGACGTTCGCTGGCATTATCCAAGAAAATCAGAACGTTACCGCAGGTCAAGAAGTCTTTATTGTGAACCCCGGCAATGCCGATTTTTTCGGCGAAATACAGATTCCTCAATACAATATGGGCAAGGTTAAATTGGGTGAGCGTACATTAGTGAAACTGAGGAGTTATCCATTTGAGCAATACGGTATGATTAGGGGAAAGCTGACCTACATATCTGATGTAGCCTATCGCGACAGTGTATTTATCGCGAAGGTAAGCTTTGAGGAATTTGAGAACAAAGATTCGAACAGAAAAATAGTACTCAAAAATGGGATGCAGGCGGATGCTGAGATTATCACCGAGGAAAGTTCTTTACTGCAAAGGTTTTTCAGAAACATGACCAAGATGCTTTACAGTCAGTAATTTTCAATTAAAAATCTAAAGAAATATAGCTTTTTCCTTGTTTCATGCCAAACAAAACGGTTTCTACGCTGTTTATTGTATATAAATATTTACTCATGGCACCATTAAAAATAAGTGAAGAAGAGAATGCTACGTTGAGCAACAAGAATGCTCAGGAAGAAACAAATCAACAACCTTTGGCGCTACATCCAGAAGCCTATAAGGTTAAAGGCCCATCACCGGAAAAAATGAGGACGGTTTCCTCATCATTGCGTACCTACGCAAACGGTTTGTATGGTTTGCTATAAGAGTTACAAGCGCAGCCAATATGGTTGAAGCTAACTCACAAAATCCCTGTTTGATGAAAAGTCAAATGGGGATTTTTTATTACTACGCAGTGAAGACCGCCAAGCAGCTACGTAGTAAATCTTTAAGCGATAGAATATTGGCTTCAAAAAAGCACAAGCCCAAATAGTGGTATGGCTAAATAAAGTCGTGGTGGTAGCATGGAAGGGATGCTTCGTGCCTCAGCATGACAGCATTCATCAAAGACTGCAGCATTTTACTGACGATATTGGCAATGACGTCATCAAATGTGAATAACCTGTTTTCGAACAGTGGAATCATTTTTATTATATTTACGGCTGCCAATTTTTGTAAATAGATGAGTGAAGAATTAGACCAAAACTTAAACGAAGAACACAAGCATACGGTAACCCCAATTAACGGTCTCTACGAAAACTGGTTCCTCGATTATGCGTCTTATGTAATTCTGGATCGTGCTGTTCCGCATATTCACGATGGTTTAAAGCCCGTTCAACGGCGTATTATGCATTCGCTTAAGGAAATGGATGATGGGCGTTTCAACAAAGCGGCAAACGTTATTGGTAATACCATGAAGTATCACCCGCACGGAGATGCTTCTATTGGCGATGCCATGATTCAAATTGGTCAGAAAGACCTGCTTATTGATATGCAGGGTAACTGGGGCGATCCGATTACGGGCGATAGCGCTGCGGCTCCCCGTTACATTGAAGCTCGTTTGTCGAAGTTTGCCAACGAGGTTGTTTTCAACCCTGATACCACCGAATGGCAACTGAGTTATGATGGACGTAATAACGAGCCAATCACCTTACCTGTTAAATTCCCGCTGTTATTGGCGCAGGGGGCGGAGGGTATTGCCGTTGGTTTGGCCACCAAAGTAATGCCGCACAACTTTATAGAGCTTCTCGATGCTTCAATTGAAGCGCTGAAAGGCGTTCGTCCGAATATTCTGCCCGATTTTTTTACCGGCGGTGCAGCCGATTTTTCGAATTATAACGAAGGACAACGTGGCGGAAAGATTCGCGTTCGGGCAAAAATCACCGAAAAAGACAAGAAAACGCTGGTGATAACTGAGGTTCCTTACAGCACCACAACCAGTTCGGTTATAGATAGTATTTTGGCTGCCAATGATAAGGGCAAGATCAAAATCAAAAAAATTGAAGACAGTACCGCCGCAAATGTGGAAATTATTGTGCATCTGGCCCCGGGAATTTCGCCCGATGTAACCATTGACGCACTTTACGCATTTACCGCCTGCGAAGTTTCTATTTCGCCGAACACGTGTATTATTCAGGGCGACAAACCGCACTTTTTGAGCGTCAATGATATCCTGATTGAAAATACAAAACACACCAAAAGTTTATTAAAAAAGGAACTGGAGATTCGTTTGCACGAGTTGCAGGAGAAGATTTTCTTCAGTTCGCTACTTAAAATATTTATTCAGGAAGGGATGTACAAAAATCCTGAATACGAGAACTCGGCCAATTTCGATACCGTTGTTGAAGTTTTACATTTGTTGTTTGAGCCGTTTAAGCCGTCGCTCTATCGTGAAATAGCGCCCGAGGATTTCAAAAAGCTGATTGATAAACCGATGAGCAGCATCACCCGTTTTGATGTGAAAAAGGCCGATGAGCAAATGAAAAATCTGGAAGATGAGATTAAAGTGGTTAAAAATCACCTGAAACACCTTACCGATTACGCAATTGCCTGGTTTCAAAAACTAAAGGATAAATATGGCAAAGGCAGGGAACGCAAAACTGAAATAAGACTTTTCGACAAGGTTGAGGCATCGAAAGTAGCATTGGCAAACGTGAAGTTGTACATGAACCGCGAAGATGGTTTTATTGGAAGTGGCTTACGAAAGGATGAATTTGTTGCCGATTGCTCGGATATTGACGAGGTAATTGTGTTCCGCGAGGATGGGAAGTGTATCATCACCAAGGTTGCCGATAAAACATTTGTTGGCAAAGGAATTATCCATGCTCAGGTTTTCAAGAAAAATGATGAGCGTACAATTTACAATATGATTTATAAGGATGGAGCCTCGGGAACATCGTACATTAAACGTTTTGCTGTTGTTGGTGTAACCCGCGATAAGGAGTACGACTTGACCAAGGGCACCAAAGGCTCGAAGGTGTTGTACTTTACCGCAAATCCGAATGGCGAGGCTGAGGTTGTAAACGTTGCCCTGAAGCCACACTCTAAACTGCGTAAACTCCAGTTCGACCAGGATTTTGCGGAGATTGCGATTAAGGGGCGTGGATCGCAGGGAAATATCATCTCGAAATATCCGGTCAAAAAGATTACCCTAAAAAGTAAGGGCGTATCAACGTTATCGGGACTTAAAATTTGGTATGATGATTTGTTGAAACGCTTAAATGTGGATGGCAGAGGGAAATACCTTGGCGAATTTGATGGCGATGATCGGATTTTGCTGGTTCATAAGGATGGGTATTACGAGTTGAGTTCGTTCGATTTAACCAATCACTTCGAGGACGGATTGATTTTGATTCAAAAATTCGATCCCGAAAAGGTTTTCGCTGCGGTTCACTTCGATGGGAAAGCACAGAATTACTACATAAAGCGTTTCATGTTTGAATTACAAAGCAATGGCAAGAAAACCGTTTTTATTAGCGAAGAACCGAAATCTAAGCTTTTGTTTGTAACCGCTCATCCCGAAGCTAAAATTATTGTCGACGTATTAAAAGGCAAAACGCAAATTCCGGAAACGTTGGATTTGGTCCTTGCTGAAATGATTGATGTGAAAGGCCTAAAAGCAAACGGTAATCGTTTGTCGCCGCACGACGTGCAGAAAGTGGTTTTAGAAGAACCGGAAAGTGGAGACGAAGAAGAAGTTGATGAAAACGAAAGCGAAGCGCCGAACGAAGAAACTGCTGTGGAAACACCTGCGGTTGACGAAAAGCCTGCAAAAGTAAAGGATAATCCAGTTGCTGAAGCGCCAAAACCAGATGCTAAAACCGAGCCAGTTGCCGAGGTGAAAAAGGTTGAGGAACCGAAGCCAATTACAGCCAAGCCAACGGAAACTGAAAAGCCTGCGGCTGCAAAGAAAGACGAGCCAAAACCAAAAGATAAAGCTGAAGAGGAAAAGCCAGCCAAAAAGGTCGATTTTGAAATCACTAATCCCGATGATATCGACATTGACGATAAAGGGCAGTTGGGTTTGTTTTAAGAACCTGAGTTCGATAATTAAAGTACATGTTTTGGGCTCGTATTGAACATTTAATATGAACGGTCGTCATCCTCAGCTTGGCTGGGGATCTTAATGCAAAAAAACAGCGCACCGCATTAAGATTCCCACCTGCGTGGGAATGACGTGGTGTCTTGGTAGTGTGATTAAGGCAGTTTTCGGATGAAATAATAATCGAAATGAGGTTAAGAGCTAGCGCCGCGGCATTTGCTGACTTTGTTGTCATTCAATCTTTTGCTGTCATTCCGAGGCACGAGGAATCCCTAAGCGATGAAATGCTGGCTTAAATAAAGCACAAGCCGAAATTGTGAATGTGTACGTTTTGTTTTGACTTCCCTTGTCGGAGCGTCTAGCTACGATTGCACAATGTTAGCAATACAAATTCGAATAAAAATCAAATTCTTTCAATTTAAAAACTATATTTGCGCTACTCAAAGGGGTGCTTTTTGATTTCGCATATTCGGTTGCAACAAGAGGCTGAGATTATACCCATTTAGGAGGCTTAAGGCGAAAGACTTAAGGTTTAGGGTTTCACCTTACACCTTATAACCCTAAACCTTATACCTTTTATGGTACCTGATTCGGATAATGCCGACGTAGGGAAGAGGTTACTTCACCATACTGTTTCGCCCTGAAAGCAGTTTTCAATTATTTTTTATTGGTCGAAAGACGTTAAAGGTATTGTTAATGAATTTTCAGGAATGGTTTAAGCTTTTTCAAGAGCAAATTTTACACACATCATTAATTGAGTGGTTGGCCGTGGGTTTCGGCGTTTCGGAGGTGTTACTGGCCAAGAAAAATAACATTTGGTTATACCCAACCGGAATTATTTCTATTCTACTTTCCATGTTCTTATTACTTAATGTAAAGCTTTATGCGGAAATGCTATTAAGTATTTATTATCTGGTAATGAGTGTTTACGGATGGATAATTTGGAAAAAGCGCAAGCTAGATGGAGAAAACCAAGTTTCTTGGAGCACTAATGCTGAATTGGCAATTGCCGTCTCAATTTCAACTATTGGGTTCTTTATTTTCTATTTTGTTTTAAAAAATCATACCGATTCCGATGTGCCATTACTCGATGCTTTTGTTTCATCAACCGCCTGGGCGGGGATGTGGCTTTTGGCCAAGAGAAAAATTGAAAACTGGATTTTCCTTAACATCTCGAACATCGTAGCCATTCCATTATTATTTCATAAAAAGCTACCGTTAATGGCTTGCTTAACAACATTTCTGTTCGTAGTCGCCATTTTTGGTTTTTTAGATTGGAAGAAAATTATCGGTAAGCGGAGATTAACAGTTAACGGTTAGCAGTTTTTAATTTACAGCTAGCTGTCGATTGAAAGCGCTTTAAAAGCAATTAACCAGTCAACCAATTTCCGCAATTACCAATATAACGATTAAACAAATTATGGATACCTTAACACAAACCTGGCAAGAAAAAGTACGTGAATTTTCGGCTAAGTCAGAGGAAATGGGTGAGTTGCACCCCGCGATTTTGGAACTCGCTTACCAGGAAAACTGGTTTAAGCTTTTCGTACCTGAGGTATATGGCGGCCCAGGAAAAAAACTTCCTAAAATACTAAGGCTAGAGGAAGAGCTGGCCGAGGCAGATGGCAGCTTAGGTTGGACGGTTACTTTGTGTGCAGGTGCCGCGTGGTTTGCAGGCTTTTTAAACCCGCAATTGGCAAGCGAAGTTTTTAGCGACAGACAAGTTTGCTTCGCTGGAAGCGGGGCTATTGGCGGCACGGCTACGAAAACCAACAACGGATATCGCATTAACGGCCATTGGAAATATGCCAGCGGTGCGCTGCATGCTACCATTTTTACCGCAAACTGCTTGCTTAAAAACGAAGACGGAACCGATATTTTAGATGAAGAGGGAAATCCAAAGATTATGTCCTTTATCCTTAAAAAAGATGAAGTAGAGATTCTTTCCGGCTGGTCGTATTTTGGATTAATTGCAACAGGAAGTCACGCTTTTGAGGTGCACAACCTCGAGGTTCCCGAAAATCGAACTTTTAAAATAAACAACACTATCGAAGTTGCCGATGAGGGCTTTAACTACCCTTTTTTACAGTTGGCAGAAACTACTTTGGCCGTAAACAGTTTGGGTATGGCCAATCATTTTATCCGTTTGGTAGAGCAGTCCTTTTTCGCTCGTTCAGGACAGAAAAGATATAACGAAAAGCAAATTGAATTTTTTGATTGTGAGCTGAACCGCTGCAAAAAGGAGGTTGACGATTTGAGAAATCAATTTTACAAGGCATTTGATCAATCCTGGGAACAATTAATAAACGATGGAGAAATAACTGAAGAAAAGTTGGCAGCAGTAAGTCTAATCAGTAGGAAGCTGGCGCATGCTTGCCGAAAGGCGGTTGATACGCTTTTCCCTTACTGTGGTTTGGAAGCTGCTAAAAAGGAATCAGAAATTAACCGGGTTTGGCGAGATATACACACCGCAAGTCAGCATTCGCTGTTAACATTTATTGAATAATCTGATTAGAGCTCAGAAAAGAAGCCAAGCTTCAAAAGCTTGACTTTTCCTCCCAAAGGAATGCCTTTGGTACAAGGGGATGCCTTTGGCATACATTTTTTTACCAAATCAAATCCGATAGCTATCGGATTCGCACTGCTTTCATAACCTCTTTCTATGAACGTTCGGGTTAAAAGCAATGCGGCGCCCTAAACCTCTCCCTTTTAATGTCGGTGGTTTTGCTCAGTCTGTACATCCCTCCCGAAAAGTCGGGACAGGTCCTCCTCGAGGAAAGGGAAAAATTTAACACTGCGCTTTGGCTTTCGTTTTGCTTTATGAGACAGCCTCTGCTTTCATTAAACGATAGTGACGAAAAAAGCCCGTAATTTTCTCACAGGCTTCCTTTTACTATCGATATCTATTAGTCATCGGATGAATAATTAGCACGGTTGCAAAATTCATCCGATGACTAAATAATTCTTCTTACTGATATTGAATGTATATCGGTTTCGGAGTAAGCTTTAATAACTCTTCCGGCGTCATCAATCTGTTAGGCGCTTTCTTTAAATCGTTCTTGTAAAAAAGCTTAAAACCTGTAAATTGAACTGGTTCGCTGTAAATGAAATGGCGGTAAGTGCCCTTTTTCAATTCTGGTTCGCCCCATCCATCCATGTGCATAACCACTTGTACCTCAGGACGCAGTTTAATATTTTGAGCATTCGTTACCATTTTTCTGGTAAAGCGATGTAAAACAAAAACTTTTGGAGGCAAGTTGTGCTTCTTAACAATGTCAGCTAAATAGCCAGTAACGTAATTAACATCTGCAGCATCGTAAGTTCCAATTTTTCTACCTGGTAACGACCCATCTTTCATTGAAAATTCAGGGTCTATTCCCAAATGAACATAAGGTAGCTCAAGATATTTTTCGATGTGTGGAAGCTCAGCTTTAATTGTGCTCAATGCCACCTGAAGATCGAGAAAGACAATCGTATTGGGTTGCATTTTAGCAATTTTTAAAACAGAATCGATTTGGCTGTTTGCCATTCGGTTAATGTATTTTCCATCCCTTCCAGGCGTACCGCTCGCCACAGCTGCAATGTAATGCAACCCGGGTTGTACTGGAGTTGATGGATCTGCTTTTTCCCAATGTTTAACTTCTGCATTTAGGCGACGCCACATTTCTTTAGGAGCATATTCGCCGAGAGCGCCCATTTTCTTTGAGTGAAGATTACCATAATATACCACAATACGTTTAAAGGGCAAAATGGCACCTGCCAAAGGTGTCGGTTGGTTTTTTACTGGCCATTTGCCAGTGGTATCGCCATTAGCTAGTTTTTTTGTTAGCGAATCATATAATTTAGGATCAACAGGTTTCATTACATTCTCTGTTGAGTCTGTTTTCTTTTTTGTAGTGTCAGAAGAAAAGATTTTGGTCACTCCGCTGGTGCTCTTCCCATCTGAGTTACAGTTGGCAAATAAGCTGATTGCGGCAAAACCAAGCATTAAAGTGCCCGCTAATTGAGGAAATTTCATAGATTTAGTATAGAAATGATTAAAGTGTTTTAGACAGTTTTGTCGAATCTGTTAAAGCGTGAAAGTAAGTGGGAAAACCGAGAGTTTAAAATAAAGTAATCAACATTTACACATTGCAAAATTTACCGAAAACGCCGAGTGGTAATTTAATACCTGCAGTTGCTTGCAGATATAGCTCACCGGTCTCCAGATTTTTAACCGTGGGGAACGAAGTGCGAATTAAATTCTCGACAATAACAGAAGAAAATCCAAGCGAGTAAGTATTCAAGATCAAGAAATGTTCTTTTTCGTCTAATAACTGAACAACATCTTGCATCATTTCCTGAATGTGATCTTCAAGCTTCCATTTTTCACCATTTGGTCCGTGGCCATACGCCGGGGGATCTAAAATGATTCCGTTATATTTTTTGCCTCGCTTAAGCTCTTTTTTCACAAATTTCAAGGCGTCTTCCACCATCCAACGCGTATCTTTCAGCCCCGAAAGCTCCTGATTTTCGTTTGCCCAGGTAACCACCTGTTTAATAGAATCGACATGAGTTGTTTCGGCGCCTGCTGCGTTTGCAATTAGCGATGCAGCGCCAGTATAGGCAAAAAGGTTTAAAACCTTGGGCCTGGGAGTAGTGAATTTCTTGATCGATGCAGAAATAAAATCCCAATTTACAGCTTGCTCAGGGAAAACGCCAACATGTTTAAATGAAGTTAAGCCTAAACGAAGTTTGATTGCTACATCATTGTTTTTGTATTCAACATGCCAACGATCGGGTAGCGATTGGTTTTTCTTAACCCATTCGCCAGAAGTTGCAGAGCGGCCTCTAAAGGTAATATTGGCCGTTTTTTTCCAGTCTTGCTCAGATAGCGTTTTTTTCCAAACGGCTTGCGGTTCTGGACGAATTAAAACCACATTACCAAAACGTTCCAATTTTTCAAAATCCCCACAATCAATCAGTTCATAATCTTTCCAGTGTGTTGGGGCAAGTAGTTGTATCATGTATTAAAATAACTTTAAATTTGGATAACTTCTGATGTATTGGTCATCGGTTATTAAGATAAGATCATTGGCCAGTGCCTGCGAAATAATTAGCCTATCAAACGGATCTCTATGTACCAAAGGCAATGTCAAATACTTATCCAGCTGGTGTTTTTGTATTTCTAAAATCGAAATGCCAAGGTTTTCAATCAAATCATACATTTCATTGAGGTTCCTCGTCACAGTCAATTTGCCGATATTCACCTTTATCACGATTTCCCAGAGACTGGCTATGCTAATAAATTTTTCATTGCTGGGATTTTCAATATCGCTAATTACTCGTTTGTCGATGTTTCGATCTTCATTAATTAAAGAGATGAATATATGGGTATCAATTAAATACCGCATTACATATAGTCTTTTAGGTCATCTAAAGGTTCGTTAAAATCCTCTGGAATAATAAACAATCCCTTCGCAGCACCGTACAAGCTTTTCGGCTCCTCAGCCATACTATCCGGCCCCTCATTTTTTTTGTAGAAACTTTTAGCATGTTTGGCTTTCAAAAAATCAATAAAATCTTCTACCTCGTTAACCAAGTTTTCGGGTAAAGAATCTAATTTATGCATGATGTTTTTTGTCGCCGTGGTCATAACCAAATGTACAAATTTTCTTAAAATTTTCCTTTTGCAGCTTTCATAAACCGACTCGCAAAAACAAAATCATTAAGCTCCTTGATATCGGTATGCGCAATTTCTTTGTTACTGCCTTCCCAAAACTTGTGGCCTTGGTGCAAAAATAAAATATAATCGCCAATACCCATTACCGAGTTCATATCGTGTGTTACTACAATGGTAGTGGTTTTGTACTCCTCGGTTATTTCCTTGATCAATTCATCAATAACGATCGATGTTTTAGGATCTAAACCCGAGTTTGGCTCATCGCAAAACAGATATTTGGGATTCATTGAAATAGCCCGGGCAATACCAACACGTTTCTTCATCCCGCCAGAAAGCTCAGCCGGGAACAGTTTATTTTTCCCGGCAAGGTTTACCCTTTCCAAACAAAAATTAACCCGTTCAATTTTTTCCTTACGAGATTGATCTGTAAACATATTCAATGGAAACATTACATTTTCTTCCACCGTCATGCTGTCAAAAAGTGCCGATCCCTGAAAAAGCATGCCGATTTCCTTACGAACCTCAATACGTTCTTCGTAGCTCATCGGTGTAAAATCGCGTCCATCGTACAATACGGCACCCGAATCTGGTTGATGCAGGCCAACCATACATTTTAAAAGCGTGGTTTTACCAGAACCCGAAGCCCCAATAATAAGATTAGTAACGCCTTCTTCAAACTTGCCCGAAATGCCTTTCAACACTTCATTGCCAGAGAATGATTTATATATGTCTTTAATCTCTATCATTACAATAATAATTGGGTTACGATATAATCGCAGGCTAAAATCGAAATACAACTAATTACAACGGCTCTGGTACTGGCTTGCGAAACCTCTAAAGCGCCACCACGAACGTAAAAACCCTCGTAAGCAGGAACTGATGTGATAATAAACCCGAACACAAACGCCTTTACCAAAGCAACAACAATGGTGTAAGGGTTAAAGTCGGTTGTAATACCTTGAATATATTCAGCAGGAGTTACAGCGCCAGAAATGGTGCCACCAAGGTAACCACCAGAAATACTTAACACCATTGAGATAATAACTAATACCGGAACCATTGTAATGCCTGATATAATTTTTGGTAAAATCAGGTATCCCGGTGCGTTTATTCCCATAATCTCAAGCGCATCAATTTGCTCAGTTACCCGCATCGAACCGATTTCTGATGAAATGGCCGAGCCAATTTTACCCGCTAATACAATTGCACTAATGGTTGGGCTCAGCTCTAAAATACTCGAATCGCGGTTTACGGAGCCAATAATCGTTTTCGGAATAAAGTCGCTCGTTAACTGGAAAGCAATTTGCAAAGTCATTACAGCACCGATAAAGGTAGAAATAATGGCGATAAGCCCTAAAGAGCCCACACCAACATAATCCATTTGCTTGGCTATTTCTTTCAGGTATATTTTTAGTTTTTCCGGTCTTCTAAATACAGACTTTAAAAGCAGTATGTATCTGCCAAAATTGGTAAAATTCATTCCGTATGGTTTGCTTAATTTAAATGATCATTAATATACTACAAAGAAACAATAAAAAAGTTGTCGCAATTGATTATTGTAAAAATATTCGTGGTTATGAATATAAATATTGTTTTTTGTTAACAAAAATTAAACCACAATCATGAAAGCGATAATAACAGGTGCAACAAAGGGGATAGGCAGAGCAATTGCGATTAAACTTTGGCAAAATGGATACGATTTGCTACTTACTGCCAGAAATATAAAGGACCTTGAAGAATTACGAAATGAGTTGCTTGTTGATGATAAAACAATTTCTATTTACGCGGTAGATTGTTCGATAAAAACAGAAATAAAGACTTTTCTCGACAGCGCTGGTCAAGAATTTGGCTTTGCCGATGTTTTGGTAAACAATGTGGGTACATTTTTGCCCGGCAGCTTGTTGGATGAAGATGACGAAACGTTCGAAAAGCAGCAAGACCTGAACGTGAATGCCTGCTATTACATCAGTAAATTTTTTGCTAAAAGAATGCGCCTGGAGCAAAAAGGGCACATATTTAACATTTGCTCAGTAGCCAGCAAAGCACCCGTAAAAAATGGCGGCAGTTATAGTGTAACAAAAGCAGCGATGTTAAGTCTTAATCATGTATTGCGGCAAGAATTAGCCCCACACAACGTTAAGGTAACGGCATTTTTGCCAGGCTCAACCAAAACATCATCATGGGAGGGAACAACGATTCCTGATGACAAATTTGTGCAGCCTGAAGACATTGCGGAAACTTTGTTTACCATTTTAAATTTAAGTAAAGGTGTAAACGTTGATGAGGTACTGATGACGCCGCTCGATTTTTAAACATGCCAAAGGCATCCCGTTGGGACTAAAAAAGACAATATCATGGAAAAGAAGCTTTTTAGAAACGAACACGATAAGATGATTGCCGGTGTAGCTTCTGGTCTTGCAGATTACATGCAGGTTGAAGTAACCATTATCAGATTATTGTTTGCGTTATCAACTATTTTTATGGCTGGTGGTGGCCTTGTGGCCTACATTATTATGTGGATTATTGTGCCGGTAAATAACGATCCAAATGCCAAATTCTCGAAGTTTAACGATTATTTCAACAAGAATAATCCAAATGCAGCACCGTTCGGTTCGTCCGATACATTTACCGGACCAGCCGGAGCGGGTAATACAAACTGGACTCAGCCGGTTGATGATAGCACGAAAAGACCTTTCGAAACCCAGCCCGATTTTAGTAAGTTCAATAAGCCGAATGATTCGGGCAGAACAATTGCCGGCTTGTTGATGCTGGCGATAGGCTGTTTCTTTTTAATGCATCAGTTGGATTTTATCCCGGAATGGTTCACCATCAGAAATTTTTTCAAGTTTATGTGGCCAATGGTATTTATTGCTTTAGGTATTAGCATTATTGCAAAATCCAGGCGCAAAAACGAATGGGCGAACTTTCAAAACCAGCAAGCGCAGGAAGAACAGAAAAAATCAGCCGATGTTTCGGACGCAGTAATTGTGGAAGAAAAGCCAGACAACGACAACAATTCAACATCTACAAACCCTCAAGCATAATTAACATGAAATTAGATAGATTAATCTGGGGTATTTTACTGCTCTTTATTGGTGGTGTACTCTTATTAGAAAACTTTGGTATAATAGAGTTTTACTGGCGTAATGTATGGCATTTTTGGCCGATATTTTTAATCATAGCGGGTGTTAATATTTTATTTAACAGAGGCAATTCTCAAACCGGGCATATTATTTCTCTCGGCATTTTGGTTATAGCGCTTTCTTTTTTATTTGTAAGAGGACAAGAACCATCCAATGGTCGTTGGTGGTCGAGCGGCGGTGAACATCATAGCATGGATATGGATATGGATGATGATGAGAGAGACCGAACTGACGAAAAAGTACTTGCAACTCCGCATTTGTTAGTGGAGCCTTTTGATGTTGCCGATACGGATAAAAAAACTGTTTTAAATATCTCTGGTGGGGGAGTTTCTTATAAATTTGGTGGTGAAACGCCTGCTTTGATTGAGGCCGTTGTTAGAAATAAAAGCAATCACTTCTATTTAAATAAAAAAGCTACCGATAGTGTAAATGTGCTAACATTTGGTATGAATGATAAAAAGAACAAATGGAATTTTAACGACGGGGACAACGATGTTAATTTCAAATTGAATAAGTTACCAAACTGGGATATTGTAATGAATTTAGGTGCTGGAGAAGCTGATTTTGACTTTGCTGATTTTAAAATACGCAGTTTCCGTTTTGATGGGGGTGCAGCCGATGTTGAGGTTAAAATTGGAGATTTATTGCCAATAACCGATGTGGTAGTAAAATCTGGCTTAGCGGACGTTAAAATTAAAATACCTGCCAATTCCGGTTGTAGAATTAAAACCAAAACAGGTTTATCTGCGAAAGACTTTGAAGGTTTTGAAAAACTTAGCGATGGTGTTTACGAAACTTCGAACTATAAAACATCAACAAAAAAAATATTCATCAATTTAGATGGCGGATTAAGTAACTTTGAAGTGAGTAGGTATTAGTCCGAAGTCTGGAGTTCGAAAGTCCGAGGTCTCGAGATTGAAGCGAATGGCCAGCAGTTTTGCACCATGTCTGGATACTCGATACTTCACTGCTCACTACTCACTACTCACTGCTCGCTACTCGCAACTCACTACTTGATACGATAAAAATGAATCCCGAACTTGAGTATACAGTTGTAATTAATGGAAAGCCGCAGGGCCCTTTTAATTTGGCTGAACTAAAAAACTTAAATATAACGCCAGGTACTTTCGTTCGCAAACCGGGCATGGACGATTATAAAGAAGCTCACGCGATGGAAGAATTGCGTGAGCTTTTCGGCTTTGACTATCAAAAAACAGCGCCGCAATATTTCGCAGCATTCGATCAGCGCCTGCTGGCCTCCGTAATTGACCATTTCATTATTTTCGGTTTTTACATCATCGCAATTTTAATCAGTTATATTTTTATTCAGGAAAAGAACGATAGAATAATGGCCTTTTTAATTCCCTTTCCGATCATATTTGCAATAAAACTGGTTTATGGAATTTTCGCCGAATCATCTGCAAAACAAGCAACCATCGGCAAGCGCATATTAAATATTAAAGTGACCGATTTGGAGGGGAGCAGAATTTCTATCGGCCGTTCGTTAGGTCGAAATTTGGCCAAACCATTTTCTGCGATACCATTCTTCTTTGGTTATTTATACAGTTTCCTGAATAAGAAAAATCAATGTTGGCATGATGTTGCCGCTGAAACCCTGGTGATAAAAGATAGGTTGATTTAGCAAGAGGGAGAACAATGTCCTCGTAGCTAAGCAGTTGGTGTCAGTCTGAGCGGAGTCGAAGACTCTTTTTCTAGGATAAATCTATAAACATCGGCCCTTCGACTCCGCTCAGGGTGACAATGTTAGTTTTAACCTTACTCAAATAACGTTAATCGAAAGCACAAAAACAATTAGCAATGACCAATGTGAACCAACTAGTCATCGGATGAATATAGCCACCACGCTAGGCATTCATCCGATGACTAAGACCAATAAACTAATGCCAATGACCAATGAACTAATGAACCAGTTTAGTAAAAAACCATCTGTCAATTTAAGCCAGCAACCCAAACAACCATAACGGAATTTTATTACCAATGCCTGCCTCAATATCATCTATAGCATAAAACGCATGTTCGATACCGTTTAATTGCTTCGTCGACTTATTTTTTCCGCCAATTTCGAAAGTGTACTTGTTGTCAACATAAAAATCTCCTTTCAACGGGGCGTTAACTTCATAACCTGCATTTTTCAGCTGGTTCATAAAAAATGCCTCACGTAAACTTCCCTTATCAGTGTTTGTAGGACTGATTGCGAACAATAAGTTGGTATTTTCTAAAAAAATTTTATCCGGCTTTTGTAAAGTGCTGATGCTTTTGCCCGCGGCGGTAAGCGAATTGATCAATCTTGCATTGTCTAAATAATGCAGGTATTCTATAATCATGTTTCTGCTGATGCCCGTTTTTTCGCTCAGATTTGTAATGTTGGGCTTAAACGGAACATTGGTTGATAAAATATACAGCAATTGATAGATTTTACGAGAGTGGTGAGGGTTGAATCCAGCAATAAATTGCAAATCCTGTTCAATGATAAGTCTAACCACCTTTTCTAAACGTAAATGATAAGTAGCCGTATTTTCGATAAAAAAGGGATAATATCCATGGATGAAATAATCGCTTAAGTATTGCAAGGGCCTAAAATTACCTGCAATACCATTTGCAATTTCGACATGATTAGCTAGTATATCAGCAAGTGAAAGCGCATTAAGATCAATAATCCCCCTAAAATTTAAGTATTCACGATAAGATAAACCCGTTAATTCATATTGTACTGCCCGACGGCTCAAGTCGACATTTTGCCGCGAGATATCGACAATTGACGAACCAGTAAACACAATTTTTAGATCTTTATAGAAATCGTAAATGTTTTTTATTTCCGTCGCCCAATTAGGATATTTATGTACCTCGTCTATAAAAAGTATTTCTCCACCGCTCTGTCTAAATTCCACTGCAAAATTCGCTAAACTCGTGGTCGTAAAATGTATATCGTCCATGGTGATGTATAAAGCCTTGTTACTTAACCCATATTTCGACTTTAATTGCTGAAGGATCAGCGTAGTCTTTCCTGTGCCACGGGCGCCAAGAATGCCGATTAATCTATCGTTCCAGTCGATTTTTTGGGCCAAAGGCCTTACAATATCCAACGTTTGCTGTTGAACGATGAGGTTGGATTTTATCTTTAAATTTTCCATTTTGTTTATTCGAACAAGCAAAAATACATAAAATTGCTATAAATTTATAGCAAAATACTTAAAAATTGCTACTTCTACAAAGCAATTTCTGTTTTGACAAAACGCTATCAATCCAGCAATTTAACAATAAAACAACCCAACAATTTTAACATTTAACTTATCTTTGCATCCACATGGAAAACATATCGGCAAAGCATAGATTGGACGGTAGCTATTGCAACAGTTTAACGCAGTATTCAAGATTTTTAACGAGAGAAGTGAAGATTGGCGATGTTGCCCTTGGTGGCCATAACCCAATCCGCATTCAATCGATGACAACCACCGACACGATGGACACATTGGGCACCGTAGAGCAAACCATTCGCATGGTAAAATCGGGTTGCGAATACGTGCGCATAACTGCCCCAAGTATCAAAGAAGCCGAAAATTTAGCCAATATTAAAAAGGAACTTCGCTACCGCGGTTGTGATGTACCTTTAATTGCCGATATTCACTTTACACCAAATGCCGCTGAAATGGCCGCCAGGATTGTAGAAAAAGTTCGCGTAAATCCGGGCAATTATGCCGATAAAAAAAGGTTCGAAGACCTCGAATATACACAAGATGCTTACAACGCTGAGCTGGAGCGGATCAATAAAAAGTTTGTACCCTTAATCAAAATTTGCAAGGAATATGGTACTGCAATGCGAATAGGCACCAATCATGGTTCCCTTTCCGATCGCATTATGAGTCATTACGGCGATACACCCCGCGGAATGGTAGAATCGGCGATGGAGTTTATCCGCATGTGCGAGGCTGAAAACTATTACAATCTCGTTATTTCAATGAAAGCCAGTAATACGCAGGTAATGGTTCAGGCGTACCGTTTACTGGTAGAAACCATGGTTAAAGAGGGCATGAATTACCCCTTGCACCTGGGCGTTACAGAGGCCGGGGATGGCGAAGACGGGCGGATTAAATCGGCCGTTGGAATCGGAACCCTGCTTGAAGATGGCCTGGGCGATACCATCCGTGTTTCACTAACCGAAGACCCTGAGTTTGAAGCGCCAGTAGCTAAAGCCCTGGCTGATCGATATAGCTCGAGAAGATCGGAGATTGGAAATCCGAGCTTGGAGTTTGGAATTAAAAATGAGAGCGCCGAAATTAATCTTGAGCATTTACACTTAGGACTGGACACTCCCAACTCCGAACTTCGAACTCCGAACTCCGAACTCCCAACTTACAGCCCATATTCCTATTCCCGTCGAATAACAGAAAGCGTTCAGCACATCGGTGGGCATCACCATCCCGTAGTACTGATCGATGTTTCAAACGAAAACCTGAAAGATCCATACTTTTTAAATTCAGTAGGATACAATTATAGCGCCGGATTGGATAAATACAATCTTGCCGATCAGGCTTGCGATTTGGCTTTTTTGGGCGATAATTTGCCGTCATTCTCATTTCCCGGCAATTTAAAGCAGATTTACAATTATCAAACCTGGTTGAGCTTAAACGATAAAAACAATTGTCACCCGCTATTTTCTCTCGAAGAATTTGGCAAGGCAGATCTTAAAGATGAGTCGCTGAATTTTGTTCGGGTTAATGCTCAGCTATTCGGGTCAACAATTGAGCAATTGAACAGTTTATCAGCTAACCTCCCGACAGCTGTCGGGATTACCAATGTTGTGCTCATCCTCGAAACTTCCGCTGAACACGGCATGGCCGAGCAAAGGTCGTTTTTTGTTGCCTTACAACAACAGAACATCCAGGTTCCGGTAATCATCAAAAGAAGTTACGAAAATTTAGATGCAGACACCTTAATGCTTTATGCCGCAACCGATTTGGGCGCATTATTGACCGATGGTTTTGGGGACGGTGTATGGATTGATGCGCAGGGGCAAAATCTGGCCTTGGTAAACTCAACCAGCTTTGGCATTTTACAGGCAACCCGAACGCGGATAAGTAAAACGGAATACATCTCGTGCCCCAGCTGCGGAAGAACGCTATTTGATCTGCAAGAAACTACGCAGCTCATCCGCTCTCGAACCGATCATTTAAAGGGAATCAAAATCGGGATTATGGGTTGCATCGTAAACGGCCCTGGCGAAATGGCCGACGCTGATTACGGTTATGTGGGCACCGGCCCCGATAAAATTACCCTCTATCGTGGCAAAGAAGTAGTAAAGAAAAACGTAGTTACTGCCTATGCTTTAGATGAACTGATTGACATTATCAAAAGCGACGGAAATTGGATTGAGAAAGCGTAATTAACGGTGGCAAAAAGATAGCACTTATTTAATTATATTTGACTAATATTCAGTTGCTTAGTGATGTGATGTTTTTTGTCTTTCCTTTGGCCGTTAAACCAAAGCTTGTTCAGTGACGCTTAAATTAACCTATAAACCCTATATTGCTTTTAATGAACATCCCTGAGTTTCAAACCCTATTTGGCGAACTTAGAAACTGGCTGGAGAGCATAGGTCTTACTGGCGCAACGTTAATTTACTCTTACTTTTTTACCGGCCTAATTAGCGTTATACTTTTTCTTTACCTCACCATATTTTTAACCCGACAACTTTTTATAGCCATTGTAAAAAGTGCTAAAACGCGGCCCGACTGGCAGAAAGCACTTTTCGAATTCAGGGTTTTTAGAGCGTTTGCCATAATTTTTGGTGCTTACATTGTTTACAATGTAGTGCCTTTTGTTTTTATCGATTTTAAGACCGGGCTTTTCTATGCGCTCATTGTTGCCAAAATTTACATCGTACTGGCTGTGATGTTTGCTGTAAATGCGTTTTTGAATGCGGTGGTTTCTATAATGGAATCTTTAAAGAAATATGCCGATAAACCCATCAGGAGTTATAAACAGGTTGCAAAAATCGTTTTTTACATCGTTGGCTTTGTATTAATTCTTTCCATCATCTTAAACCAATCGCCAGTATATATTTTTGGTGGTTTCGGTGCCGTAACGGCCGTATTTATCCTCGTTTTTCGCGATCCGATTTTAGGCTTTGTAGCCTCCGTACAAATGAGTGCAATAGATTTAGTGCGCATTGGCGATTGGATTACCGTAGAGAAATATGGTGCCGACGGCGAGGTAACGGAAATTAACCTCACAACTATTAAAGTTAGAAACTGGGATAAAACGGTAACCATTGTTCCCAGTTACGCAATCGTAAGCGAATCGTTTAAAAACTGGCGGGCAATGGAAGAAAGCGAGGGCAGAAGGATTAAGCGTCACATCAACATTAAGATTTCCAGTATTAAGTTTTGCGATGAGGAACTCATCAACCGGTTAAAAAGCATCGATTTTTTAAAGGAATACCTTAACCAAACTCAACAACAAATAGCCGAATTTAATGCCGAAAATACCGTTAACCCAAACAATTTGGTAAATGGCCGTCACATGACGAATATTGGTACTTTTAGAGTTTATGCAGAGAAATATTTAGAAAGCAATCCATACATCAACACCAGTTTAACCTTTATGGTTCGCCAGTTGCAGGCTACCGAAAACGGACTTCCGATCGAAGTTTATGTATTTTCAAAAGAAAAAGGGTTGAAAAAGTTTGAAGAAGTTGCCGCCGATATTTTTGATCATTTACTTGCGGCCGTTCCTTATTTCGATTTAGAAATCTTCCAAAGCCCAAGCGGCAGTGATATTCGCAGCTTTGTTGGCAGAGCGAACGATTGGGCTTAAAAGCCTGTTGTCATCCGGGAGCTACCCGGCGACAACAGTTCATGCTATTCTCCCAAAAAGGTTAAACATTTTTCGCAAACCTTAAAAAGCAGCGGCGGTAACGTTTCGTTATCATACGGATGAGTTGCGCCATAAACATGATTTGCACCTTCAATTTTTACCAACCTACTGTTGGCATTCGCATCCGCCAGCTTTTGCGCATTCTCAAAAGGTACGTTCACATCGTCATCGCCCTGAACAATTAACCAGGGAATATTAATGCGCTTAGCAGACCCCAAAATATTTAGCGTTTCTGTATTTTCTTCCAAATCTTCAAGCAATGAAACATTCAGCGGCATTTGCTCCTTTGTTCGGGCATTGGTAACAAATATAGTCCCATTCTTTTTCCACTCCGCTTCCTGTTCTTTTTTCCAAAGGCTATCAAAACTCGAGATAGCGCTCCACGTAATCAGCTTATTAACCCGCAAATCGTTGGCCGCCGCTATAATCGCCAGGCCACCGCCACGGCTATGACCAATGATGTTGACCGGAGTTTCTTTACCATAAGCTTTTTCGATAAAATTCAGTACCGCATTCACATCGAAAAGTTCTTTAGACACCGTATTATTTGCGAATGTTTCCATGTCGGTAACATCTTTAGGATCATCTGCCGGCACGCCCGAATGCGATAAATTAAATTTTATATACCGAAAACCGTTCGCAGCAAAATAGCGGGCCACAAGGTTATGTGCGCCCCAGTCTTTAAAGCCCTTAAAGCCATGTATAAAAAGCACAATCGGCGTACTCGGGTTCTTATCATCAAAAGTAATGTCGCCGACAATTAATTTTCCATCCGAACCGTGAAGGCTAAAATCATTTTGTGAAATCATAATTTAAGTATTGGTACGTTTTAATAAACCTGTGAATTTCGGATTTGTTGTATTTTTTTATAAGTGTAATTATTTGAAAGTTGGCGTTTTGTGTGTTTGGGAGCGTGCAAATATCATTTAATTAAGGATAGAACCAAGAAACATTGTCACCCTGAGTTGTAATTTTTTAGGAAAAAAATCCATATGAATGACGTTTACATTCTTGCCGTCTTTCCCGCGCAGGCGGCAATCTTAAAGCGAGGCGCTTTTTTTTGCATTAAGATTCCCTACCGATAGCTATCGGTACAAGCTGGGAATGACGACCGTCATGTAGTGTCTTATACATATTACGCAATCACGTCAATGATAGCGGAGTCAAAGGGCACATGTTAAGGTAACTGGAAACGTTTTTTCGCCGTTCTGTGGCATTACCATGCAGCTATTTAAAACCGTTCTAAATTAATGTAAATTACAGATTAATGACGTTCACATGCACGAACCGTATTACTTTTGTATCCCGACAGTAGTTAATAACGGAAACACTTGGAATATTTAAAAGTAATAGCTTTTACGCATCACCACATCGACCTGAAATCTTTAGGGAAATTAGTTATTTGTGATCAGAGTTTAGATAGCAGGTTGAAGAATATTCAAACGGAACTTCCCGTTAGTGAAATTTTTTACATCGGCACCTGTAATCGCGTAGAGTTTGTTTTTCTTACCAAAGAGAAAACCGATAAGGAATTTGTAACCAGATTTCTCACCGTTTTAGATATGGGCTTGCCTCCTGAGTTTATGGAGCGTTTTCTCGACACTGTTACCGTTTACGAAAACGAAGAAGCATTTAATCATTTATTAAGAACTTCCTGCTCGTTAGAGAGCCTGGTAGTTGGCGAGAAAGAAATCCTTGCTCAAATCCGCAAAGCCTACGAAAATAGTCGCGATGCTGGTTTCACCGGCGATTACATGCGCATGATTATGGACAGGGTGGTAAAAACTGCGAAAGAGGTTTATACACACACCAATATTTCCAAAAATCCTGTTTCAGTTGTTTCCTTGGCGTACCGTAAGCTAAAGGAGCTAAATATGTGTGGCAACTCACGCATTTTGATTATCGGCGCTGGCGAAACCAACCAAAATATTGCAAAATATCTTAACAAACATAAATA
Organism: Pedobacter endophyticus; assembly: GCF_015679185.1. Lineage (NCBI taxonomy): Bacteria > Pseudomonadati > Bacteroidota > Sphingobacteriia > Sphingobacteriales > Sphingobacteriaceae > Pedobacter > Pedobacter endophyticus. The sequence goes on along the minus strand of NZ_CP064939.1, from coordinate 2,050,820 downwards.
CTCCAATTTCTCGATCTTTAACCGCACGCTTTCAAAGGCCGAATCGTTAGCCGAAGAGTTAAATGGCAAAGCCTACAACTTAGCCGAGCTCGAGAACTTTACTGCCGGATTTGATGTAATTATTACCTGCACCGGATCTACCGAGCCCATTATTACCGAAGCGCTATATGCTAAATTGCTCAACGGCGATACAGGCAAAAAAGTAATTGTTGATTTGGCCATTCCTAATGATGTTGCGCCTGCTGTTGTGCACAACAACCTGGTGCACTACATTGAGGTAGAATCGTTAAAAGAAGTGGCTCGCAAAAACATTCAGGAGCGTTATAACGAGCTTGTACACGCCGAAGACATCATTAGCAACAACATTACCGAGTTTTTTACCGTGTTAAAACAACGCCGCATTGAGCTCGCCATGCAGGAAGTTCCACGCAAAATCAAGGAAATCAAAAACACGGCCTTAAATGGCGTATTCGCCGACGAAATTAGCCAGATGGATGAAGCCTCTCGCGAAGTTTTAGAACGGGTGATGAACTACATGGAGAAGAAATGCATCAGCGTTCCCATGATTATGGCCAAAGAAATTCTGGTTAAACAATCTTAGTTTATTGGTTCATTGGTCATTGGTCAATAGTTCATCAGTTTATTTGTTCATTGGGTAATAAGTTCAGTTGTCAACTGAAAACTGCCAACTGAAAACTGCAACACAAAACCGGTTATTGTTTTTAATCGTTAAATACTTCGGACTTCCGACTTTCTGACTCCCGACTTCAGACTTTTTCTTAGGCTCCCGGACTATCGGACTCCCGACATCAGACTTAAACTGTAACCTCACTGTCTCATTTTAAAACAAAATATGGTATAAAGCACTATTTAGCTTAAATTTGCAGCTCATTTAACCTTTATAGTGAAAAAGTTAACCATTGGAACACGCGGTAGCGAACTGGCTTTATGGCAGGCAAATCATATCAAAAATGAACTTGCAGGCATTGGCCTCGAAGCAGAAATTAAGATTATTAAAACGCAGGGCGATAAGATCCTGAATTTAAGATTAGATAAGCTCGAAGGGAAAGGGTTTTTTACCAAAGAACTCGAAGAAGAACTTCTGGGCGGAACGATTGATTTAGCCGTTCATTGTCTTAAGGATTTACCAACCGCCCATCCTGCTGGCTTAACCATTGCAGCCATACCCGCTCGAGAAGAAGCAACAGAATATCTTTTGATTTTAAAAGATTGTGTAGACTTTTCGCAAAAGCTATCGTTAAAAAAGGGAGCAATGGTAGGCACTTCATCAAACAGGAGAAAAGCGCAGCTGTTGGGCTTACGTGCCGATCTTGAAATTGAAGATCTTCGTGGAAACGTTCCAACACGCATTCAAAAGCTTAGAGATGAAGATTTCGACGCCATTATGTTGGCTAAAGCCGGAATAAAACGCCTGGGCTTAGATGTGAGCGAATTTCATGTTGAAGAATTAGAACCAACCGAGTTTGTTCCTGCGCCCGCACAAGGTGCTCTCGCCATACAGATCAGGGAAAATGATACCGAACTATTTGCAGCACTCCAACAGTTGCACGATCCTTTGACAGCGGAAGAAGTAGGTGTTGAGCGTAAGGTGCTCGGTCTTTTCGAAGGCGGTTGCCACATGCCTTTGGGCTGTTATTGCAAAAAAGAAGATGGCGAATTTGAGGTTTGGACTTCAAAAGCCGAAACTGCAGACGATTTTCCTGAACGTTTATTTTTACGTGCCGAAACTACCGAAGGCTTAGCCGAAAAAATAGTTGCCAAGTTTGATAAGGAAAGAAAAAAGCCTGCAAAGGTTTTTATCTCCCGGGAAATTGGCGAACACAGTTATTTTCGTAGAGCGTTAGAAAGCAATAATATCGAAGTAGAAGGACGTTCGTTAATTCGCACTTTTCCGATTGTGACGGTTTTAGATCAGTTTATCTTAAAAAATATCGACTGGATTTTCTTCAGTAGCCGTAACAGCGTAGCGTATTTTTTCCAACTCAACCCATCGCTGCCTAAAAAGACCCAGTTTGGCGTTGTAGGCAGGGGTTCAGAAGATGCATTACGCAAATTTGGTCACCTTGCTAATTTTGTTGGCGCAAGTGGCGATATTATTGAAGTTGCTGAAGACTTTGCACAATTGGTTTCAGGCAAAAACGTATTGTTCCCACGGGCGCAGGATTCTTTGCAAACCATTCAAAAATCGTTACCGGCAGATGCAAAAATTATCGACCTGCCGATTTACGAAACTGTAACCGAAGAAAATATCGATCAAAGCTATGCCGATGTGCTAATTTTTACCAGCCCATCCAATGTAGATGCTTACTTCGCCGATAATTTGTTAGAGCCGGGCCAGCAGGTAATTGCCATCGGCAACTCCACAGGCAAGAAATTTGATGAAATGGGCGTAAAATATACGCTTCCTTATTCGCCGGATGAAATTGGCTTGTCGGAAGCTGTTTTTGGAATAGAGATAAGGTAGAAAGCTGAAAGACTAAAGCTGAAAGACCAAAGCGAAAAGGCTGAGCAATCTCGTTTTGCGAACTTTGAGGGATGTCCGTTGGAGACGGTTGGGGGAGTAATTTATTGCATACAAATCAACATGAGCAACGTTATTTTTGATAGAATACTCTAAGAGATGTCGTCATTTCGAGCGTAGCCGAGAAATCTCTATCCAAGGTTCAAAGATTTCTCCTCCACAGGAGCTCCTTTGGGGCACTTCGGTCGAATCCAATCGCTATCGGAGCACGATTTTGGATTGTTTTCGCGAACGTTAATGGCAGGTACGAAGCATGACAGATATTAAAAAAGAACGCAGCGAAAAGCTGGACTACAATGACCCAAGGCTTATTGAGTTGCTTTTCAAATTTCTAAAACGCGCTCTATTGACAATAAAAAATGTTTCGTGAAGACACGAACCATGGTGATTTGAGAAATAATACAACATCAAGTTTTGATACTTGATAATAAATACTTGATAATAATATGTTACATCGTCCGAGAAGATTAAGGAAGAACCCGTTGGTAAGGGAGATGGTAGCCGAAACCCGACTATCGAAAGATATGTTTGTATACCCGTATTTTGTGGTGCCAGGAAACAATGTTACACATGCCATTGATGCGATGCCAGGTGTAAACCATTATTCGGTTGATACACTGGTGAAAGATGTAGAAGCCGGGTTACAAAAGGGCTTAAACAAGATTATGCTTTTTGGGGTTGGCGACGAGAAATCGGCCGACGCAAAATCTGCCTATCACGATCATTCGTTAGTACCAACCGCGGTTCGCGAATTAAAGAAGCAATTCGGCGAAGATTTGTATGTAATTACCGATGTTTGCGTTTGTTCGTACACCACCCATGGCCATTGCGGTATTATGGAGAACGATTATGTTCAGAATGATAAAACGGTAGATGTAATTGCCAAAATGGCTTTAGCGCACGCACAAGCCGGAGCCGATATGTTTGCCCCATCAGATATGATGGACGGAAGAATTGAGGCCATGCGCAATTTATTGGATCAGAACGGTTTTGTAAATGCCGCCATTATGAGTCATGCTACCAAATTTGCCTCCGCATATTATGGGCCATTTAGAGAGGCTGCAGATTGTGCGCCGAGCAAAGGCGACAGAAAGGCTTACCAAATGGATTTCAGAAACCCGTTGGAAGCATTGCGTGAAGCGCAATTGGATGAGCAGGAGGGCGCCGATGTATTGATGGTAAAGCCCGGCCTGGCCTATCTCGATATTATTCAACGGTTAAAACAAGATACCAATTTACCCATCGCCGTTTACAATGTATCGGGCGAGTATGCAATGGTTAAAGCAGCCGCCGAGCGTGGCTGGATAGATGAACAAAAAGTAGTAATGGAAACTATGCATGCCTTTGCACGAGCAGGTGCAAGCATTATAACCACTTATCATATTAAAGATATTTTAAATAAAAACTGGATTTAAAAAGGTGAAAGGTAGAGGGTTTAAGGCATAGGGTTTTCTTGCCAATCCCGTATCTTCATCGTTGAAATATATAATTGGGTAATTAGCTTTTAGGTTTTTTACGTTTGCAATACCTTAAACCTTACGCCTTTTACCTTATACCTTAATAAAAATGTTAGATTCATTAAAAAAAATGTTTAGCGGCAACGAGGCCGAAATTCCGGTAAATACAGGCTCAAAGCCTGATATTTCCAGGGTAAAATCTGCCGAGCTGTACGAAAAATCGAAAACTTATTTCCCCGGAGGCGTAAACTCTCCCGTTAGGGCGTTTAAGTCGGTTTACGGAACGCCACTTTTTATTCAAAAAGGTGACGGTTGCTACATTTGGGATGCCGATGGAAATCAATTTATCGACTTTTGCGGAAGTTGGGGGCCACTGATTTTAGGACACAACAATCCTAAAATTCGTGAAAAAGTTACCGAAGTAATGCAAAACGGGATGAGCTTTGGCGCACCAACAGCCCTGGAAAACGAACTGGCAGAATTAATTATCAAAAACAATCGTTTCGTAGAGAAAATTCGATTTACCAGCTCCGGTACAGAAGCGGTAATGTCGGCTATTCGCTTAGCCAGAGGTTTTACCGGCAGAGATAAAATCGTGAAGTTCGAAGGTTGCTATCACGGTCACAGCGATTCGTTGTTGGTTAAAGCCGGTTCAGGCCTGGTTACTTTTGGCGAAACTTCTTCGGCCGGTGTACCAAAGGGCTTTGCAGACGAAACTATTGTAATTCCGTTGAACGATAAAACGGCGATTGAGCAGGCTTTTGCCCAATTTAAAGATCAAATTGCTGCGGTAATTATCGAAGGTGTGCCGGCAAACAATGGTTTGATTATTCAGGATGAAGAATACGTTCATTTTTTACGTCAAATTTGTACCGATAACGGTTCGTTACTCATTTTTGATGAGGTAATTACCGGCTTCCGTGTAGGTTTTGAGGGCGCTGCCGCACATTACGGCATTACACCCGATATTTTAACCTATGGAAAAATCATCGGTGGAGGGTTACCAGTGGGCATGTACGGCGCATCGGCAGCGATTATGGCCCATGTTTCTCCCGATGGAGGCGTTTACCAAGGTGGCACTTTATCCGGCAATCCTGTAGCGATGGCCGCCGGAATTGCAACGCTAACCGAACTGAATAAATCGGGTTTCTATAAAGAACTGAATACAAAAACGCAGGATTTTGTGGCAAGCATCCAACGGTTTGCTACCGCTCGAAACTACAAGTTCAAAGTATTTTCAATCGGCTCTATCTTCTGGTTTGCGTTTACTGACAAAGACAAGATCCAATCGGCTGATGACATTGAGACCAGCAGCATGGAAAAATTCAAAGTAATGCACCGCGAATTGCTGAACAGGGGAATTTATTTAGGCCCATCAGGATATGAAGTAGGTTTTGTATCTTCAGCACATACAAAAATAGAACTGGAAAAAGCGAAAAGAGCAATTTTTGAGGCATTGGACTTGGTGTTTAGTGCGTAACGTAATGGTGTATGCGTGACGTAGTTGCATCAGCCCTCGCGGCTGATAATGCTTGGTTTTTAAACACATGGATTAAACACATAGGCAATGGGAAGATATGAGTTCAACAAATCGTCATTGCGAGGCACGAAGCAATCTCTTGCCCAATAGATTGCTTCGTGCCTCGCAATGACGACAGGCCAGGAAGTGGCTTTTTGTTTTCTTGCATTTCCCCCAAGTTCTCTAAACCCGATTGTAGTGGAAATACTTTTTTAGCAGCAACCTTGATTTCGCTGTCATGCTGAGGCACGAAGTTACACAGCAATCCCTTTGGGACATCTGCAGCCTATGAAAAAGTTGCTTCGTGCCTCAGCATGACAGAAGTTTGAAAAAGATTGCAACGTAAAGCGGGACTGAACTAACCGATGCAAGCAGAAACTTGCTTTTCTAAAAAAAATAGTGATTAAGAAATAAACTTTAAAACACCTAACTCATAGCATGAAGAAATCCATTATTATATTTTACGCATTATTACTCTATGCCTTGATACAGCTCATCTCGTGGGGTACTTTGGTGGTGCGTTTGCAGCCCAGCCGCATGACGATGATTATGGGCGAGGGTTCGGTATTCTTGTTTCTGCTCTGCATTGGCGGTTATTTTTTACATCAATCGCTAAAAAGGGAAGACAAACTCAAAGAACAACAGCAAAATTTCTTAATGTCGATAACGCACGAGTTGAAATCGCCCCTGGCTGCAATAAAACTTTCTATCCAAACCATTGTTAAAAGAGATTTAGATAAAGCCCGTCAGGTTTCATTATTGAGTAATTCGTTAAAAGATATCGAGCGATTGGATGATTTGGTTGAGAACATGCTCCTGGCGACGAAAATCGAAAACCGTTCTTACACCTTTCCAAAAGAGGAGTTTAATTTTTCCGAACTGGTTTATAAGATCACCGATCGGTTACAAGTTCACTCTTGTGGCAACGAACAGCTCATCAATGCTCAAATTCAGCCAAATTTGCAGTTAGTGGGTGACAAATTTGCCTTATCGTCAGTCGTTACCAATTTGATTGAGAATGCGGTAAAGTATTCAAGCCCTTGCGACGAAATAAATGTGCTTTTAAATAAGGTGGAGGGAAATATTCGATTAAGTGTAATAGATAAGGGGCCGGGCATTTCAGATGCCGAAAAAATGTTGATATTTGATAAGTTTTATCGTGTTGGTAATGAGAATGTCAGAAAAGCGAAAGGAACAGGTTTAGGCTTGTTTATTGTGAAAGAGGTATTACAATACCATGATGCAGATATTACAGTAAAAGACAATTTGCCTCAGGGAAGTATTTTTGAAGTAACATTTAGTTAATCTCCATTATGTCACAAAAATTAAGAATTCTATTGGTTGAAGATGAGGATCACTTGTTGGATGCCATTAAATTAAACCTCGAACTTGAGGGTTATAAAGTTCACGCCGTTAAAGATGGCAAAACCGCTCTTAAAGTATTTAAGGAAGAACGCTTCAATTTAATTGTTTTAGATGTGATGCTGCCTGAAATGGATGGTTTTCAGGTTTGCGAAACCATTCGTTTAGAAAACGCTGAAGTGCCAATTATGTTTTTAACAGCAAAAAACACTTCTGAAGATCGTGTTTTAGGACTGAAAAAGGGTGCTGACGATTATTTGGTTAAGCCGTTCAATCTTGAAGAACTCATTCTTCGTGTAGGCATTTTGGTAAAACGCAGTTTAAAATCGGATGATTTAAAAGAATTAAACTCTTACAAAATCGGTGATAAAACGATCTATTTTAACTCATTTGAGTTGAAACACGACGATGGTACCATCACTCCGTTAACTAAAAAGGAAACCATGTTGTTAAAGCTTTTAATTGAGCGTAAAAACGAAGCGGTTTCCCGCGAACAAATTCTCGAAACGGTTTGGAACTATGATGTGTATCCATCGACAAGAACAATCGACAACTTTATCCTTACTTTCAGAAAATATTTCGAACCAGATCAAAAAAATCCGGTTTACTTTCACTCCATCCGCGGTGTAGGTTACAAATTTACTGATATTCATTAATGTACAACAACAAGGGCAGGTATGCTTTGATGGCCGTTTTTATAATGGCCGCCGGGGTTTGCCTGTATTACGAGCAAAATGAACTGGCTGCGCTGTCCGCACTTTTATTTGGTTTTGTAATTTGGAGCCACTTAAGGCATAGTTCTGTGTTAATGGCGTCAAAACATTTCAAAAATAACGAATTTGCCAGGGCAAAGGCGTTGCTTGATGAAGTTGCCAGCCCCGAAAGATTATCGAAGGGGCGTAGAGGTTATTATGAATTTATGCAGGGCAACATTGCTTTAAAAGAAGAAAACTGGCAAAAGGCTGAGCACCACTTTCAGTTGGCAAGCCGTTTTCCTGTGGGCGGAAAAAACCAAAAGTCTTTTGTGTTGATTCATCTTGCCAATCTCGCGCTACGAAGGAAAGACCGCGAAAAGGCAGAAGCATATACAAAACTAGCCAAAGAACTTGCAGAAACAGCACGTTCTAAAGACATCATCGTTAAACTCGAGAAAGAAATACAGAAACTATAATATTCATATTGTCATTTTGAAAGGCGAAGCACCCATTTGAAAATAAAAAGGTGTTTCGCTTTTTTTTATTTCATACCTTTGCGCAATTAAAATTTCCTGCACGTTATGCTGAACTTGTTTCAGCAACTTTTTTGCAATGAAGACCCTGAACTAAATTCAGAGTGACGTTGATTAAGGAACACCCAACTACAAATCATGAAGAATAATTTATTTTTAGACGCTGCATTTTCAAAACAAACAGAACGCCCGCCAGTGTGGATGATGCGTCAGGCTGGTCGTTTTATGCCACAATATTGGGAAATAAAAAACAAATACTCTTTTTTAGAGATGTGCAAAACGCCTGAAATTGCTGCCGACGTAACCATGTTACCTGTTGATTTGTTGGGAATTGATGCCGCGATTTTATTCTGCGATATTTTGGTAACTGGCGAAGCCATGGGTGGCGATTTGAGTTTTACTCAAGGCGTTGGTCCTAAGTTTGCCAACCCGGTGCGTACGCTGCAAGATGTTGAAAATCTAAATGTAGATTGTTTAGGTGAATTGCAATATGTTGCCGACGCTATTAAAGTGATACAACAACGATTAGATAATAATATTCCTTTAATTGGCTTCGCTGGTGCACCCTTTACCGTAATGAGCTATTTGGTTGAGGGCGGCTCTTCAAAAGATTTCAAACTGACCAAATTGATGTTGCATAACCAGCCGGAATTGGCACATCAGCTTTTGGCGAAAATTGCGAAAGTAACTGCCGATTATTTAAATCTGCAAATTGAAGCGGGCGTTAATGCCGTTCAAATCTTCGATAGTTGGGCACAGGCCCTATCGTGGAGCGATTATCAGGAGTTTTCGCACCGTTATATTCAGGAAATTATTTCAAATCTGAACAGAAAAGATATTCCGGTGATATCTTTCTGCAAGGGAAGCTCGGTTTTTGCACCGATTATGGCCGAGGCCAAGCCTGATGTAATCTCGGTAGACTGGAATGCTGATCTGTTGAACATTAAAAACGCTTTGCCCAAAGGAATTGCTGTTCAGGGAAATCTGGATCCACATATTTTATATGCTGATAAACGGGTAATCAAGGCACAGATTCATAAATTATTTGAACGCATGCGTGGAACCGAGGGTTTTATCTTTAACCTTGGGCATGGCATTATGCCCGATATTCCTTTCGATAACGTAAAATATGCGATTGAGGTGGTAAAGGAGTTTAGGTATTAAGCCTTCTAAATCTCCAAAGGGGACTTTGACTCACGATAGTAAATTGTTATATTTGACTATGGAAACATTAATTATTGATATTCCTGAAAACAAACGTTCATTAGTGAAAAGCTTATTGAAAGAACTGGGCGTTACTATTCATAAAAAAACGGCAAAGAAAGGCAATATTCCGAACAAAGTTACACGTAAAACGATTGAAGACGCATGTAATGGAATTGGCATCGGCGAGCCTATAAAAAATGTAAAGTCGTTTCTCGAGTCTTTATAATGTTTACTTTAAAACCTACTAATCAATTCAAGAAAGATGCGAAAAGAGCAATCAGAAGAGCATCTAAAAATTTCGACTTGATCGAGGGTTTCTTGGAAGAGCTGAAAGTTAAGGGTGCAATTGGTCTTGAAAAGCGATATCTTGCTCACAGACTCGCTGGGAATTACAGGGGTAATTGGGAAGCTCATATTAAACCTGATTTGTTGATTATTTGGTTTGAAGTCACAGAAGACAATGAGATTATTCTGTTAAGATTGGGAACTCATTCTGATTTGTTTTAAATAAAGACCTAATTCCTTCAGATACCAATGATCGAAGCCCTATTGCCCTATTATCGATATTTCCTTGCCGTACACATTGTGTTTGTGATTAGCTGGATGGCCGGTTTATTTTATATTTTAAGCTTGTTCATTTACCACACCGAGGCCAATGAGAAGCCTGAGCCAGAAAAAGGAGTTCTCTTAAAGCAGTTTGTTAAAATGGAGTCCACTTTATGGAAAATCATTTGCTTCCCAGCGATGGTTATTACCGTTTTGGCAGGCGCATCTATGTTGACTTTAAACCCTGCGCTACTTCAAGCCGATTGGATGCAGGTAAAGCTTGGTTTCGTAATCGGGCTGCTTATTTACCATTTCATTTGCCAAAACATTGTTAAGCAACTTAAAAACAATCGTTTCAAGTTAAGCAGCTTTCAACTTCGGCTGTGGCGAGAGCTTGCCACTATTTTTATGATCGCAATTGTTTTTGTTGTAATTCTTAAAAGCGCCATCAATTGGATTTACGGCTTAATCGGCATTATGGGCGTCGCAATGGCGATTATGATCGCTGTGAAACTGTACAAGAATTATCGGTTGAGAAAGTAAGGGGAAGAGAGTCCGAAGTAGGGAGTCCGAAGTCCAAAATCCTCAGTCGCATTTAAGGTCGAACGAAAATACAAAGTCTGTGTTTTTTGTGTTTATGGTAATAAGCAAAAAAGCAAACAGCTTGCAGGGGCTTGATACTAAACTTGGCTGGTTATTTGATTACAATATTTGGTGCTTTACCGAAAAACTATTCTAAATTTGGCCGATAAAAACTCAATCCCATGTTTGTAGCCCGGGCCTTTAAAAAGGCAGTATTTTTAATTTCTTTTCTGCTCATTTCCTGCTTTTCCTATGCCCAATTCGATCAATCTGCTTTTGAGAATCGAATCCGGCCCGATAGCAGCCTCACAAACGAAGTTCACCTTAATTTTTATAACTTCAACTACGTTCGTAATTACGAATACACCAACTATTTTCATGATGGCTACACGATGTATGGAACCCAGTTACAGCCGCAACTTGTGTTTTTCGCCAACCCGAGTTTAGCCATAACAGCTGGTGCATTTATTAGGAAAGATTTTGGCAGGAATGGAATCTCTGATGCAAAACCACTGTTCAGTTTGAAGTACCATAAACGGAACCTGACACTTGTTTTCGGTAGTTTAGAGGGTGGTATTCAGCATAAATATATCGAGCCGCTTTACGACTTTGAGCGGACCATTACTACCCCGATTGAGTATGGTACACAATTACTGATTGAGCGGGATAAATTTAATTTGGATGCATGGATTGCCTGGCAAAAAATGATTTACAAAGGTGACGAAGCCAAAGAAGAGATTATCGGCGGATTATCTTCTGAGGTGTTTTTGGTTAAAAACGATGCCTGGAAATTCAGTATTCCCGCTCAGTTTCTGGCCTTTCATCAGGGCGGTCAAATTGATCGGTTAAAATCGATTCCGATTAGTACCATTTTTAATGGCGCTACAGGTTTCAAATTGCATAAAGAACTCAACACCAAAATTAAACAGGTTTACACCGATAACTACATTGCGGTGTATAAAGACTTCTCGCCGGATAAACGACGTGCTTATCAGGGTGGATTTGGACTTTGGTTAAACGCAGGTATAGAAAGCAAATGGGGCAGTTTGGTGGCCTCTTACTGGAAAGGAAATCAGTTTATATCAATTAAGGGCATGCCATTGTACGAATCTGTGTCGAGCAATTTATATCACGACGGTTTTACTCAAGATCATCGGAACATTGTTTCATTGCGTTATGCTTATCAAAGAGAACTGATCCCAAATTTATATCTTGATGTGCGTTTTGAGCCCCATGTCGATCTCGATCATTCCGAAAAGAATTTGCAGTTTAGCCATTCATTCTTCTTGACTTATAAGCAAGATTTTAGATTATTTAAGGTGAAGAAAGACTAAGGGGAGTCCAAAGTGGGAAGATATTTTGCCACTATTGCCTGACTACCTCGTCGTAGCGTCCCCAATGCTATTAAGTTAAGGATAAAACAAAAAATATTTCCATCCTGAGCATTTCGACTGGAGTTTATCTTGAGCGTAGACGAAAGGCTCAATACAGGGTCAGTCGAAGGACAAATATTTTTTTCTTTATCCTATTAAAAAAGGTCTTCGACTCCGCTCAGACTGACAGTTGCTGAGCTTAACTTAATAGCATTGGTAGCGTCCCGCTACGACATGTTGTGAATTAATTGAACAATGAGCGTAAGGATAAATTGGCTTTAGCCACCAAAAAGCTCTGCGATTGCTTTTCGCCGCAAAAAACAATATCTTTCTAAAAGAAAATAATCACTTTTTATCTTGCTGATTATCAAATGATACAGATTAAATTAAACTTTTTATTATTGCCCATGCAACCATTGTTTGTAAGCTATCATCTTCTACATACAAACACACAATGAAATTGACCCGAAGCTATACGATAAACGACTTGATGGAAGGCTGCAAGGCTGGCGATCGGAAAATGCAGGAGCTGCTCTACAGGCAAACTGCATCGAAGATGTTGGCGATTTGTATGCGCTATGCCAAAGACAGAATGGAGGCTGAAGATGTATTGCAAATGGGATACATCAAGGTTTTTCAAAAAATTAAGGAGTATCGGGGCGATGGCTCGTTTGAGGGCTGGATGAGGCGAGTGATGGTAAACACAGCAATAGAAAGTTACCGCAAAAATTTACGCAGCTTAAACGTGGTTGAGATAGACGAAGCTTATGAGCAACCCTCAACAGGGTTCGATTTCGGTACCCTCGGCATGCAAGATTTAATGAAGGTAATACAAAAACTGGCCGACGGTTATAGAATGGTATTTAACATGTACGCAATTGAGGGCTATTCGCACAAGGAAATTGCAGATAAGCTCGGTATCTCTGAAGGGGCAAGTAAATCGCAACTATCCAGAGCCAGAGCAATATTAAAAGAAGAAATTATAAAAATGGAGGGATTTGGTTATGCAACCTATACGGGATAAGGATTTTGATCAATTATTTAAAAACGCTTTTGATGACGCAGAGATCTCACCATCGAAGGATTTGTGGAGCGGCATTGAGCAGGGAATTGAACCGAAGAAGAAAAAAACAATACTCATGTACTGGCTATCGGCGGCGGCAGTGCTGTTGGTTGCCGCGGTTAGTTTTTTAATCTACCAGCAAGGGGCGAGCACTGATAACAATAAGAAACTTGCAAGTAACAAGATTGAAAAAGCCTCGCCAATAGCACAGCAACAGCCCCTGAAAGATTCTGCGGCTACGGTTGCAACACCAATTGAGGATGTGCAAATTCCGCTGGTTGTGAAAGCTCAAACTGCTGTTGAGGTAGCAAAAGTCAAAGTTAAGCCAGTTACAAAGCCTGAAAACAAAAAAGTGATCACTGCACCTGAAATGTTGAAGCAAGAAACAGTTATCGCCAAAGTTGATGAAACGCCAAAAGATATCAAAACCAAAATAAAGGAAGCGATTTTGGAACAAACAGAGGAGCCAGTGCTTGCGTCGAATGCGAACGCGATAAAAGTCGACGAAGTAATTGGAGAGGGTAACGAAACTGAAAATAAAGGCATCCGCAATGTTGGCGATGTGGTTAACCTGATCGTAAATACTGTTGATAAGCGGAAGGATAAGTTTATTCAGTTCCGTACCGATGATGACGATTCTTCACTATCATCGATCAATATCGGGCCGTTTAAATTCGGGAAGAAGAAAAAATAGGCTTAAAAATTAAAGGTTGTTTTTACCAATGAACTAGTTAACCAATGAGCTAATTAACCAATGAACCACTGAACTAATAAACCAATGAACATTTCAAATAAACACACGCATAAAATGAAACATCTAATTTTTTCAACACTTTTGGTAAGCGGGCTTGCCAGTGTTATGGCTCCAGGTGCTTTTGCACAACAAGATAGTATTAAAAAGAAAACAGATTACAGTGAAGGGCATGGCATCATGATAAAAACCAACTCCGCTGATTCAGCCAAAAATGGACGTTTTGTTGGGGGAATTACTTTTACAAGGGTAGATCTTGGTTTCTCAAGATTAATCGATAACGGTGACTTCAATTTATCAGCTAATAACGATTTTCTAGATTATAAGGGCGGTAAAACCAGTACTTTTTCATTTGATGTATTACAATTCGGATACCGCTTCAACTCAAATTTCAAGGTGTATGTTGCCGGTGGGTTCGATTGGACGTTGATCAGATTAAGAGACAACATCACGATTCAGAAAAACCAGCCTACATTAACTTATGTGGACGAGCCTGTAGCGTTTTCGAAAAATCGATTCTCGAGCAGCTACGTGCATATTCCGTTGAATTTCGAATTCAGAACAGATGAAAGCAAAAAAGGAAAGCGGTTTTACTTTGTTTTAGGCCCTGAAGTAAGTTTTCTACTTGGCGGAAAGGTAAAGCAAATTAGCGAGGAGTTTGGTAAACAGAAGCAATATGATAATTATCACTTTCAGTCCATTCGTTATGGAGGTACATTCAGATTTGGTTACGGCGGCTTAGGCTTATTTACCAAGTACTACTTTAACGATATGTTTAATACAACTGCGCAAGCTGGCTTGAAAAATATGAGCTTCGGCATAACCTTTGGACTAAATTAAACACATACATACATACACACAAATATGATCCTGTTTCGGTTAGGCGGAACAGGATTTTTTATAAAATCATAGCAAGAGCTTGTTCAGGGTTCATGATTGGGATATCGCTTTGCTTAAAATCCTGGCTATTTCTGGTTACAATTGCTGTGATATTGCCCTGTGCTAAGGCTGAATAATATTGAAGGGCGTCTTCAAAATCATTAAAACTAGAATTAATTGATAAATTTATTACTTCTCCCGTTACATCAACTGTTGTAATTAATGATGATAGATCTTTCATTACTTTTATGCATTCTTGATGTGAGATTGTTTTTTTTGCAACATAATAAATAGTTGCAAAGGATAAAGATGACATGAAAAGATTTACAAAACCTTTGGCTCCATAATCAAAAATTTTTGCACTCTTTGTATAAAATGGCATTCTATAGTCTATAACATCGATGATAATATTTGTATCTAAGAATAAATTTTTCATTGGCTATATTTTTCATTAATAGCTTCAGATACTGCGTTTTTATAATCGAAGTTTTTGGGCAGGTTTAATGACCCAGTTAGTCGTTTTACAATAGGCGAAAATTCTTCGGTCGTTAATTTATCTCTTTCACTTCTAGAAACTGCTTTTACATAATTTTCAAAAATAGCCGATAAACTTCTGCCTTGTTCTTTTGCATATGCTTTGGCTTGCTCTATAACGGTTTCATCCATTGTTAAGGTTAACTTCGTTTTCATAACATAAAATTAAGCATAAAATTTAATACGTGCAACTTTAAATAAAACACACGTGTGCTTTGGCTTGAAGTAATAGGTTTAACATTATGGTTTTAATTAACAAATGCTCAAACAAAACTGAAATGCAGTTGCGACTGACGAAGCGTGTTTGTTTGTTATTGTGAATAAAGATTACTTTTTTTCAAAATAATAGCGATTTCGTTAGGTTTTTGTGTACCAATGAGTAGTTTGTCTCCATTTTTAAGAACGGAGCTGCAACCCAATATTTCCTGATTCATTAACGGCTTTGTTTTTAGCACTTCCTTTTAATCCCCAACCACCATATTCTGAGATTGGATTATAAGTTCGAACATAGCATTTTTCAATGCCTTCCCAAGGATAGAAATTAAAGCTGGGCTGAATTGGAAATAGTTCAACGTACACACCATCTTCTTTAATTTCAGTATACTGTTTCATTGTAATAATAATAAAAGTAGCCAAAAAGGCAATAATCAAACCTAGGCCAATTCCTATGTTATATAACATGCTTTTGGCTTTCCATTTTGTAAAAAGCAGGTAAAGCATCAAAATATCAATTAAAATCAATAAAATAATTAGCCCAACATTTCCGTCGCCTTGAATTTCTGAAAATAATATTTTTTGGTTCATTTGATTTTCAGTAAAATACTAAAGTGATTGCATATTTACATTAACATTTATATTTTTCCATTAAACGTTGTGTCCTTTCTTTTTTATAATCAAAATCTGCAGGCGACTTCGCAGCGCCAATTAGCGATTTTAAAGTGTCAGAGAATTCGTTTTCATTTAATAATTTCTTTTCTGTACTGCGAGCTTTAGTCGGTGTTAATGCCTCATATAGTTTTCCATCAAAGCAGATAAACTTCTACCGTGCTCTTCGGGATATACTTTCGCTTGTTCTATAGTCGATTTATCTACAGTTAATGTCAGCTTCGTATTCATAGTATAAGTTTACAAAAAGATGTCGCACGTTCAAATGTAAACGCAGATACACGTGTTCTTTTTGGTTTGGTTTTGGGCTTTGGTCTTTCTCCTTTATGCTTTATCTTTACCATGTGAGAAATCCCATCATAAGCGTTAAAAATTTAACCAAGCAGTATCAGGCTGAACAGGCAGGAGGCATCAAAAACATCAGTTTCGATATTAATAGAGGAGATGTTGTTGCCATTATAGGTGAAAGTGGAAGTGGAAAATCTACGCTGCTAAAATCCATTTATGGCTTATTAAAAATAGATGAAGGCGAAATTCAGTTTGAACAGGCAAGGGTAAAAGGCCCCGATGAGCAACTGATTCCGGGGCATAAGCAGATGAAGATGGTTACGCAGGATTTTTCGCTGAACATTTATGCCAAGGTTTACGATAACATTGCCTCGCAACTTTCGAACACCGATCTTAAAAGCAAGGCAGAGAAAACACTGGCCATAATGGAACATCTGCGCATTCTTCCGCTGCAAAATAAAAAGATTATTGAGTTAAGTGGGGGAGAGCAACAGCGTGTGGCCATTGCCAAGGCGATGGTTGCCGATACCAAAGTCCTTTTGCTCGATGAGCCCTTTAGTCAGGTAGATGCTTTGCTTAAAAATCAATTGCGGGCCGATATTAAGCGGGTAGCTGCCGAAACTGGAGTTACAGTGATCTTGGTGTCGCATGATCCTGCGGATGGTTTGTTTCTTGCCGATCAATTATTGATTATCCGCAACGGCGAACTTTTACAGACCGGGAAACCGTCGGAGATTTACCAACGCCCGAAGCACATGTACACCGCACAGATATTAGGTAATGCGGTGGTTCTGTCTCGTGTAGAAGCCGAAAAGCTGGGCTTAAAAACCGAAAAGGAATTTGTTGCTTTTTATCCCGAGTGGGCAGAATTATCCAATAGCTGGAACAGCAGAAGGTTTGAGGTAAAAGATGTTTTTTACAAAGGTTTTTATGACGAATTGCTATTGGAGCGAAACGGCGTAATCGTTCGGGCGTTACAGCTGAACAGGGGAGAGCATAAAAAAAACGACCATGTTCAATTGAACATTAGTCGTTTTTTAGAATTTTAATAGCGGTTATCCGATTAGACACCGCTTATACTAGCCTTTTAACTAGAACCGAACTACGAACAGCCCTAAAACTGTTCGTAATTTGGACTACTAATTAGTAGGATTTTGGGTCAGCTTACCCGGATATGAATTTATTGCACTTTGCGGAATATAATAAACAACCCTAAAATCGGTAGCTGGTATACTTGTTTTACTTTGTGGCCCCGGATATTGACGAACAAGCGGTTTCCCATTACGGAAGACATCAAAACTTCTTTCTGCCTGATAGGCCAGTTCCAGCTGTCTTTCTTTATCAATCAGGTCGCCGGCATTCGATGCGTTTAACGAAGTATAGGCCCCGTTTACAATAGAACGTGTTCTGATTTTATTTAAATCGATGAGTGCCATACCATAATTTCCAAGTTTTGCGTACGCTTCTGCCCGGTTTAGGTATACTTCGCCCAGCCTGCTTATTACCGGCGAGTGTAACTGCGAATCTTCCCCTTCTCTTGATGCCTTAACAATATAAAACTGAGGATAAGCACGGTTTAACGTAATAAAATAATCGATGAAACCCGTGTAGGTTTTTCCATCTTTATAATTGATGTTGTAAATCCCTTGTGCGGCGTCAACTGGTGTAAGGGTATATACATCGCCACGCTCTTTACAGGTAATTGTGGCGCCGGCACGTGTAATGGTATCCTGAGCATAATTTAAAGCATTATTGGCTTCTTCTTTAATAAACCTGAACACTTCTGTGTAACCGCCTGCCGTGGTTTTAGAATAGGTCGGCTCAATAAAAGCGGCCCGGGCATCCACTATCTTGTAATTATCCGGTCTCCAGTCATTTCTGCCTGTTTCGTTCAATAAGCTGATATACTTGGCGCTGGCATACATTTCGCCCCAGCCCATGCCCCCAATGTTCGAGTACATGCCGCCAATGCCATAGTAGTGGTCGTCGCCAGAAAACTCAGACGCAACACGTTTAATGGCGAAAATGGTTTCTCTGTTGTTTTCTGGTGTAAAAGTATTGTATTTCATGAATTGATCTCTCGGCAACAGGCTGTACTTCGTCGACATGTCGATTACTTTGTTAGCGTAGTCGACCGATAATTGCGCAAACTCTCTGTTTGGGTTTTCGTAAGTTCCGCTCATGTACAGATAAACCCGCGAAAGCATGGCCTGTGCCGCTTCTTTAGAGGCGAAGATAGGCCCTTTGTTTACGCTGATCATTTCCTCAGCCTTTTTTAAATCTGCAATCGCTTGCTCGTAGGTAGCCTTCACCGTTGCCCTATCCGGAAAACTGGCATTAATCACGTCGGTAGGCGTACCGTTAACGATCGGCACTCCCAGATTGGTTTCGGGGCTCTGATAGTAAGGACGTCCGAAGGCACGAACCAAATAAAAATACATCATTCCACGCACGTAGTAGCATTCGCCCAATTTGCTGTCGAGCTCTTCGTTTTTACCTTCCGGTACCAGATTAATGATATTAGAGGCCTGGGCAATTGCCTTATAACCACTATCCCAAAAAGTACCTAAGCGTCCGTTGTTTGGCGTTCGGGCAAAAGAAATAAATTCGTAAAAAGCATCGGTCGATGATCCCCTGATCATGATGTTATCGCCGGCATATTCGCCTAAGCGGTGCATAGGGTCAGACCAGGCCTTAAGTTGGGCGTAAACGCCATTTAACAAACCATCCATCGATGCTTCGGGATCTTCGTTTATCTTTTCAGATTGTAAAGATCCGAAAGGCTCCTTGTCTATTTTACAAGATGAGAAGGCGAGTGCAATAAAAACAATAGCTATTATCTTTTTCATTTTTAATACTTTAGAATGAAACATTAAGTCCTAATATAAATTTCCTGGTCATCGGGTAAACGGATGGACCTGTTGAGAATAGGATATTCCCGTCGCTTTCGTTAACTGGTATTTCCGGATCGACACCAGAATATTTCGTAATCACAAACAGATTTTCGCCTGATACAAACACCCTGAGGTTTTTTACTTTGTACTTTTTCAAATCGAAATTATATCCAAAAGCAAGCGAGCGCATTCTGAAAAAGTCGTTGCTTTCTAAATAACGCGACGACATCGAGTTGCCTTTGTCCTGATTATCGTAGCGTGCTACCGGATGCGTGGCAACATCGCCCGGTTTTTGCCACCTGCTCCAGCCATCTTGCAATTTCATTTGATTTCTGTCGGTATAAGTTCCATCAGAATCATATTCCTGACGAGAATAGTTGTAAACTTTACCACCGATGGAGTAGCCAAACACTGCGTTAAAATCGAGTTTTTTCCATCTTAAATAAGTCGTTATACCACCAAACAAATCTGGCGAAGCCTTGCCTAACTTTTCTTGTGTGGCTTGTGCATAATTCGATGTTGTTATCCGTTCAGTTTCGTTACCGTTTGCATCTCTGGTTACTTTGTACCACATCGGCAGTCCGTTATCAACATTTACACCCGCCCATTCAGGCATGTAATAAGTGTCTACAGGTAGGCCAATCTGCAAAATTCTGCTTGCTGAGCCTGCTATTCCAAGTCCGTCGCCGATAATAATAGGCTTGGCCGTATATGTGCCATCCACATTTCTTGTTTTATAGATATCGGTTAACTTATTGATGTTGTGGCTAAGATTTGCATCAAGGCTCCAAACAAAATCGTCGTTACGAACGATATCGCCGCCTACCGAAATTTCGATCCCCTTGTTTTTCATTTTACCTACGTTTTGCCAAATTCTGGTCACTCCCGAAAGGCCCGAAATCGGTACATTGTATAAAATGTTGTCGGTATTTTTGATGTAATAATCTACTGTTAACCTCGCCCTGTTGTCAAATGCAGCAACATCTAAACCGATTCCGGTGGTATACGTTTGCTCCCAGGTAAGGTTTTTATTGCCAATTTGATCGATTAAAAGGCCGGGGATGCCGTTGTAACTGGCTGCGGGATTCACCGCATACAGATCATATTGAGGGTACAACGCACTTGGCCGATTGCCTACCGTACCGTATGAGGCGCGAAGTTTTAGCGTGCTGAAATAGTTTGCTTTGAACCATTCTTCGCGGTTGATGTTCCAGCCCCCGCTAACAGAGAAGAAATTGCCATACTTCTTGCCAAAGTTCGATGCTCCATCTCGGCGAAGCGATACCTGCGCCAGGTATTTACCATCGTAAGAGTAGTTTGAGTTAAATAACAACGATTGTACCGCCCACTCGTTTATACCGCCTTTGGTTCTTTCAGGTGTCGATACTACATCCAACACCTCGAAGCCTGGGATCAATCCGGTTCCATAAACATCGAGTGTTTTGCTGCGATAATCGTTAAATTCATATCCACCCAAAGCACTTAAACTATGTTTCCCCCAGCTGTTGTTGTAACGTAGAATCTGGTTGGTATATCGGCGGGTATATTCCGATCGGTACTCTGTAATGCGGCCATTTGTGCTTAAACCAGCATCAGAACGTGGATCTTGGTAGCCGCTTGCGCTGTAATTATTGTATCTGTAATTGTTTACCGAAGCAAAGGTGAGGTTCTTCGTGATCTGAATATCAAAATCAAAATTACCCATAAACTCATAGTTCGTGTTTGCTGAATGGTTCCACTGCAAATCGTACAAATAGTTCGTGCCTACGCTGTTTACCCAGGTGCTTGAGCGATTGGGAACAATGTTTCCGTTGGCATCGTATGGACTATCCCATGGGAGGTTGGAGTACATCGACGTAACTGAATACTGATTGTCGGTAACACCACGGCGGGCCCCCACTAACGATGGCTTAAAAGTTAGCCATTTAAAAGGTTTGTAAACCGTATTTAACCTGAAATTATAGCGCTCGTAATCGTAACCCTTTATGGCACCCGTTTCATCGTAAAACCCAACTGAGAGCAGTGATTGAAGTTTTTCGCTTCCGCCTTGCAAAGTAACGTTGTGGTTTTGGTTAAAGCCTGTTTTGGTGGCCAAATCCCACCAATCGAAATTGCTGTTGCGCAACTCGGGGTTCCAACGCGGAAACTTGATGGTACTTGCATTGGCAAATGAAGCAAAATAATCGTACAGCTCTGCACCGTTCATTACTTCAAGATTTCCGTTGGTAAGTGTTGTAAAGCCCGCTTTCGATGATACATCGATAGACATTTGCCCTGATTTTGCCCGTTTAGTAGTTACGATCACTACGCCATTGGCTCCCTGCGAACCGTAAATTGCTGTCGAAGCAGCATCTTTTAAAACAGTAACATTTTCTATATCTTCGGGGTTTAAGTCTCCCGGGTTGCTGCCTATAATTACGCCATCTATTACCCAAAGCGGACTGGTTGTGCCACTTAGGGTTGCTTGCCCACGAATAATTACCGCACCTGCAGTTCCTGGTTTCCCCGAACCTGGAGCCACAAACAGCCCCGGAGCTTTACCCGCAAGTAAATTCTGTACATTTGGTGAGGTAACGTTTTTTAATTTTTCGGCACTAATGGTGCTTAAGGCGCCCGTTAAGCTCTCCTTTTTTTGCGTGCTATATCCAACAACAACCAGTTCATCTAAATTGGTTGGGTCTTCAATAAGCGTAATATTGCCCAACGAAGCTCCGGTTATGGTAATTTGTTGGGTAGTGAAGCCAATTGATGTAATTGTCAACACATCGCCAATTTTCGCTTCAATGGTAAAATTGCCTGCGCCATTGGTAGAGGTAACGCGGTTGGTGCCGTTCACCTTTATGCTAACCCCTGGGATAGCTTGTCCATTGGCATCTTTAACGGTACCCGAGATTATTTCCTCAGCACTGAGGCCCTTAATAGCCAAAGGCTTGATTAGTGTGATATTATCTGATTTTTTATTCAATGCTATCGTCTTTCCCTCAATATTGTATTCTAAGGGAAGATCTTTTAACACTTTTTGCAATGCATTATCGATGGTGTTCTCGTTGATATTGACATCAATCCGTTTTAGCCATTTTAAATCCTCTGTTTTGTAAAAGAAAGTGTAGTCGGATTGTTTTTCTATTGCCTTTAAAACTGCTGTAACCTGAGCGGCCTTAAGATTTAACCTGATGGTTTGAGAAAATGACTTTGCATTTGCGAAGGTTGAAATACAAACGCTGAGTATGGTTACAAACTTCATTGTTGCAAAAAAGGTGTTGAATGGTTTTTTACCCGTTATCCTTTTTGCTGGATCGGGGTTTTGTAGGTTAGTTTTTTGGTTCATTGAACTAAAAGTTTACGTTTAAATACTTTGTTCTTAACTGGTTTTAGAAGCCTCTCGGCTCATTGAGATTTCATAGTTAGCGGGTTGCCATCATATTGGTTTTGGTTTAGGTTGATTATTATTGGATAATTAATTTGTTGTTTTGCAGGAGTTCGTATTTAACACGTGTTGCGCCCAATATTTTGAGTGCTTGCCTTAAGGTTAGATTTTTATCGATTTTTCCGGTAAACGTACCTGATGGTTTGCTGCCCTGGTAGCTAACGTCGATACTATACCACCTTGCCAGTTCTTGCATTACATCGTCGATGCTCGCTTCGTTAAAATAAAACAGATCGTTTTTCCAGGCTACGATATCTTCCGGATTGATGTTTTCGATAATTTGAAACTGATCGGATTGGGGTTGAGTAATGGCTTGTTGATTGGGTTTTAACAGAAATTTGAGCTTGCCGGTATTCAGTTTGATGCTTCCCTCTAACAGCGTTGTCTTGTAGTTGCCGTTATCGGCATAGGTGTTAACGTTAAAATGGGTGCCCAAAACTTCGATGTTTGTTTTACTGTCGGCAATGTTCACCCTAAAAGGCTTTTTGGGATTTTTAACCACTTCGAAATAAGCCTCGCCAGATATGGTTACTTTTCTAGCGCCAGTGGTAAAAGCTACAGGATATTCGATGCTGCTTGCGGCGTTGAGCCATACTTTGGTTCCATCGGAAAGGGTAAGATGATATTGCCTGCCTTTCGGCGTCCGAACGGTGTTAATGTTGCTTGCTTTAGCGTTTTTATCCAGATAAACGATCTGCCCGTTATCAATCCTGATCTTTGATCCATCGCGGCCAACAATGACTTTGCCGTTGCTCACACTATCGAGCAAAACCTCGGTGCCATCCGACAACACCAGCACGGCTCCCTTATTGCCGGGCTGAACATCTATCGTTTTAGCTATATTATTGCTGTTGGCGGAGCCGATAAAGCTATTGCGACTGATTATATAAGTGCCCAACAAAATGATTAAAACAGCTGCGGCAGCTGCGACGCCATATTTTGACAGCTTAAATTTCGATTTGGCTGTGGCGGCTTTGATTTCAAGATGACTGTCGATCGCCAATATTTGACTTACCCGGTATTTTATTTCTGCTTCATCGAAGTCGGCGTTTTCGCTCTCCGGGTCGGGGGCAGCACTTATAATTTTCGAAAGCGCATTGATCACTTCTTCCTGATCAGTTTCGTTAATTAGTAGCGATAATTCTATGCTTTCATCGTGTGATAAGCTATTCTCGTAATACAGGTTTAATAAATAGAAGATTCGTTCTTTATGCACGTTTGTTTGTAGTTATGGCGCAGGGATTTACGTCCAACTTATCATATGAATGCACTTTTGCGAACGACTACTATTGCAAAGAAATTTTTTTCTAAAAAAGACGTAAAATTATCAATATTCCCAAATATACTCCATATCCTGCCGTAGTGAGCGCCTGGCGGATCGATTTTAGGGCTGAAGTGAGGGTATTGTAAACCGTATTTATAGAGATGTTTAATTTTTCGGCAATTTCAGAGGGGCTCAGGCCTTCTTCCCTGCTTAATATGTATATGGTTCTGCGTTGTTCGGGCAACTGTAAAACCGCTTGCTTAATTATTGATTTAATTTCGCCAAACTCAATGGGCTTTTGGATAAAAAAGGCCGTTTCATTGTGATCATGGTTCAGCTTTAACCGATCGGCTTTTGTTTTCTGGTGAAGTTCTTTTCTAATTAAAGTTAGCGCTTCTGTGCTCACAACCTTATAAATCCAGGCTTGAAAGTTTTCGATCTCCGTTAATTTGTCGCGGTTTAGCCACACCCTTAAAAAAGCTTCTTGTAAAATGTCAGAAGCAGTTTGTTGATGGTTTTGGGTTGTTTTTAATAAAAATTTATGCAGTTTCTTATGATAGGAAATATACAAAGTTTCGAACGCTTTCTCATTCCCGGCCGCGATGGCCTGGATCAGATCTTGCTCAATATCTTTATGCTTATTTACCAAAATAATGTGTTTTCAAACTTGTAATACCAAGTCCGATTATCAGCTTTTCACAGATCAATTTAAAATTATAAGACGCTATAGTAATTGTGTTTGCTGTGGTTTATCACGGCTGATATTTCAATACCTTTGTTACAAAGTAGTTAACCAGTGTTAGGTTACGAATATAGCAAATAAATGGATGGGAAAAGGAGGATAGGCTTAAACTAGTCAACAAAACAATCCTGTTTAAACAGTTTTAAGTATGATTATAATTAAGGCGGAAGTATATAAAAGTTATAAGTATAATTATAACTAAATGCATAAGACGTTAAACAAAAAAACGACCAGTGTTTGGTTGAACATTGGTCGTTTTTGTGAATTTCAGGCTATTTTTACCGATAAGTTGTCACAAAATCAACAACCGATGAAGGGGGAGCATTAGTGCTGTTTGTACACGTTATTATTACATCGTAGTTAATTATAGAATACTGGTAGTTGTTGTTTTGATATGTTCCAGGTAAGGGAATATTCTGCCTTTCTCCAGAACGAGTTGGTCGAGTTCCTCCAGTAGCTAGATCTCCAAGTAAATTTAGTGATGTCAGTTCAGCCAATTGAAAATTATCTATAAGAGAACTAAAGTAAATTGAATATCCGTTACCGTTTGAATTTGAAGTCCACTGGTTTGGATTTATCGATAGGGCTTTATAGGTGTCCCCTCTACTAGGGCGACTGCCAATTGGCCTGATATATGGAATATAGTATGCTGGGTTATTTCTTGTATTTTGCCCTAATGTTTCTCCAGAGGTATTGTAGTAAAAATGGGTTGAAGGTTGGTCTTCCTCATAAGGCATCTCAGTGATTTTGATGTTTTTTAATCTGAAAATGTTATCGATTACTAGGTTCGGATCATTGGGTGATGAGTCGAAAGTTATCTTTAAAGCATTTTTATTTTCCAGAGGAGAAAATTTCACGATATAATTTTTATTCTCAAAGGCGACACGAGGATCAGCAATTAACTTTGAATACCTATCGATTTTTTTCTCTACAGATGTGTATGATCCAGAACAAGGGTTTGAAACTGTTGTACTAATTTCGGGGTTGTTTTCCAATTTCACCCAAAAAACGCCATTATAATGATTTTCGGGAACTATCCAATTGTTCCAAGAGTGATCGTTAAGGCCATTTATTTCAATCTTATAAGTTTTGTTTGCTTGAAATGCATATTCAACCGAAATAACAACATTTTCACGTGGATTAGTCTCCATATTTGAAAAAGCGTATAAAGTTAAAGATTTTGGCTGACTCCAAGTCCATAACGAAGAGCCAACTGTTCGTACGTTATGTCCATTTACCGAGATAGGGTTTGGACCGAATCTGTTATAAGTTTTGCATCCGCCATTATCAAAGAAGTTTGGATTAAATGAAATAGTGCTGAAATCGATTACAGTTTGAGCATACGCGATCTCAGAAATAGATAACAGAAGCAATGCGATAAATATGTTTGTTTTTCTCATGTTAGTTCTTGTTAAAATAGACAATCTCAACTCTTTTTCCTGTGTCCTCGATGTTGATATCTTTCAAAATCAGCTGACTAGCGTTTAATTTTAAGATCTCGTAATCTTGTAGTACCCCATATCTCAAATATTCCAGTGTTTTGGTTTTTCCGAGTGTATTAACACTGTAATCCCAGCCATTGTGATCAACAATTACCTTGTCATAGGTAAACTTGTACGCAGGAATGTAAAATTTAACTTTTTCAGTACTGTCAATAATAGATACTTCCTGATTTTGTTTATCCGTAAATGTTGTTTCAATTTTGAAAGGAGTCCAAACCCCAATAAAATCAGCCTTTCGAATGTCTTTGCTAATCTCCTCTTGAATTGGGTTTTCTTGCTTTTTACAGGAGGCTCCTAAAAGTAGCAGCGGGATTAACCACGCCAATAAATATTTATTTGTCATTTAACAATATAACGAAAATAAACTAATAATACAACCTGTAGTTGTATTAACTATGTTTGATGCAAAAAAAAACGACCAGTGTCCGTTGAACACTGGTCGTTTTTATGAGATTTGAGAAATATATTAATCAGTAGACACAAGTACGATTTTTACTCTAACAGAAGAAGTTGGTTTGATGGGTGATCTGTCTTGCAAATCTGAACTCTCGATATCAATAGATACACCTCCATTATAAACCTCATAGCTGTATGCGTCAACATTATATACAAATGGCATCTGAATATAGCTTGTGCCGTTGTTATACGAAATATAAGCGAGTGTTCCTTCATTGTCAACGTGGTATTGGTCTATTTCTCCAATAGAAAGACTTGCTGTGTAAGTTTCGCCATTATTAATTAATGACCATTGGTTAGGAGAAATGTCTCGGACAATTACAATGTTTTGTGGACCTATAATTGTGTCTTTCTTGCATGAAGCCAAACCTAGTGTGGCAATGCAAAGCATTAAAATAGTAAGTTTTTTCATTTTGATTAGTTTTTATTTGTGTGTATATTCTGCTAACACAAAACAACTGCCAAAAAATCTGGAAAACGCATTTATGGTTCAATAATTGTTATTTTTGGTTTCACACGGCATTCGAAATTGAATTAAAACGCTTAATAATGAGAATATTTTTTAGAATACTGCCCTGGCTGATCTTGCTGGTCGCTGGTTATTTTTTTATTTCCAAAAAGTTCAGTATCAATACCTCTATCGAAAGCAAACATCAGCTTTTAGTAGAGAAAATAGAGGCAATTGGCAAACTAGAGTTGGTTCGCTATCAAATTAGCGATGTGCTTGAGCATACCCATAAAACAGATTTTTTACCTGATGCAAGCGTCTTGCTCATCGTAAAAGCAGAGGCGGTAGGCTGTATTGATCTCACAAAAATTACAAAAGATGATATTGAAATAGATGCGGATACTGCTGTAGTAAATTTGCCACAGCCTGAGATTTGTTACGTCAAAATTGATCACAAAAAGTCGAAAGTTTACGATACAAAAATGGCTTTCTTTCGCGAGGCTGGCTTGGTTGATGAGGCATACAAAGCTGCGGAAAGACAAGTAACGGCAGAAGTGAAGAAATCGGATATTTTAGCTCAAACTAAAACAAATGCAACTAATGTGCTTAAGCCAATTATAGAGGGATTAGGTTATAAAAATGTTCGCTTAACGTTTGAATAGGGTATGGAGGCATAAGGTTTAAGGTGTAAGGTCTAAGGTGTAGGGCGTTAGGTGTAAGGTTTGCTTGTACAACTAATTCCCGGATTTTTCCTCCCAAAGGGATGCCTTTGGCACGGCCCTCTGACTTCGGACTCTCGGAACTACTTCAAAAAATCTTCGCGGTGCGGGTTAAAAATATCTATGAGCAAACCAGCTTCTTTACAAACTACACCGTGGAAAACGTTCGACGAAGCAAAGAAAACGTCGCCTTCGTTAAGTACTTTCTTTTCATCGCCCATACTTACTTCAAAGCTTCCTTTGGCAACATAGCTCATTTGCAAATGCGGATGGTTATGAATTGACCCAATGGCATCTTTTTCGAATTCGACTTTAACCAGCATCAGGTTTTCATCGTATGCCATAATTTTGCGTTTAACGCCTGCTCCTAAATCTTCCCAATCGATGTCTGAATCGGTTATGAGGGTTTTATTTGTTAAATCTTTGAAATTCATTTTTGTGCTAAATTTAGTTAATTCATCGTCTTTTCGACCGTAGTTTACCGATTTTTCATTGGTAACGGAGCGGAGAAATCTTTCTTTTAGTGTTGCATTAAACCGCTTAACAGATTTCTCGGCTTTCTGTCCCTCCGTTCAGGCGGGTGCTTAGTGTCACTTATTTAAGGAATGAACAAAAAACATTGTCACCCTGAGCATTTCGACTGGAGTTTATCTTGAGCGTAGACGAAAGGCTCAATACAGGCTTAGTCGAAAGGCGATGTTTTTTGTTTGTTCCTATGGAAAAGGTCTTCGACTCCGCTCAGATCCGATAGCTATCGGATGACACCCTTCTTGCTTAACAGATTTCTCGGCTCCACTCGAAATGACGGCAAGCATTAAAGGCAAAAATTACACCAAATACTCAAACAAAGTCTGATCTTGATTCAACTCGATAATTTCAAATTTGAAATCTTTCATTCGTTGCAGCAAGCTGGCATAATCATTTTTGTCTGAAAGCTCGATTCCAACTAACGCAGGTCCGTTTTCTTTATTGGTTTTTTTAATAAACTCAAAGCGGGTAATATCGTCATGCGGACCTAAAACCTCGTTTACAAAAAGTTTCAATGCGCCGGGTCGCTGCGGGAAACGAACGATAAAATAATGCTTTAAGCCCTCAAAAAGTAAAGATTTCTCTTTGATCTCCTGCATGCGCTCAATATCGTTGTTGCCACCGCTGATTACGCAAACAACATTTTTGCCTACAATTTGGTCTTTAACCTGCTCTAGCGCCGCAACAGATAGTGCACCGGCAGGCTCAACCACAATGGCATCTTCATTGTAAAGTTTTAAAATAGTGGTACAAATCTGTCCTTCGGGAATTAAGTACGTTGAGCTCAAAAGTTCCTGGCAGTACTTATAAGTGATCCAGCCCATACGCTTTACTGCGGCTCCATCTACAAAACGTTCTATATTTTCGACAGTTACCGGACCGCCATTTTTCAGCGCTTCGCTTAATGATGGTGCGCCCATCGGTTCAACGCCAAATATTTTTACATCGGGTTTTACGGTTTGTAAATAAGCACTAACGCCCGAAGCGAGGCCGCCACCGCCCACAGGAACAACTATTGCATCCAACTCCGGCAAATCTTCAAAAATTTCCATCGCTACGGTGGCCTGACCTTCAATTACCTTTTCATCATCAAACGGAGGAATAAATGTAGACGATTTTTCCTCACAATAAATCAGTGCCTCTTTTAAACAATCGTCGAAAGTATCGCCAACTAAAACAATTTCGATATTATCGCCGCCGAACATGTTAACCTGCTTAATTTTCTGCTTGGGCGTTATTTCGGGCATAAAAATTACACCTTTAATGCCGAGTTTTTTGCACGAATAAGCAACGCCTTGGGCATGGTTACCCGCGCTGGCGCATACAATGCCATTTACCAAATCGCTTTGAGGCAGCTGACTAATTTTATTGTATGCCCCGCGAAGTTTATAAGAACGCACAATTTGCAGGTCTTCTCGCTTTAGATAAATATTAGCATTGTATTGAGATGAAAGTCCGGCGTTAAACTCCAGTGGCGTACGTTTTACTACGCCCTCGAGTCGTTGCAATGCAGCGTCAAAATCTAATGTATTCGGTGTTATTGTATTCATGTTTTATATCAAGTTGCGATTCAGCATCATAGTATTAATACCTACGCAATGTGTGTTGTTGAAGAGCAAATGCAGCACTTTTTGATTATTGTATTTTGGCGTCAAGGGCAGTCCTTCGGAGCTGCCGTTTCAACTTTGCCCTTTTAACAGTCATCCGATGAATATGAGCATGATGTTAATATTCATCGGACGAAAATGCGTTTTACCTTTCAGCCCTTAAGCAAGATGCAAAGCAACCAATTGGTTCAAATCGGTATCGTTAATGCCTTGTTTGCTATCTGCCAATACTAAAAATTGCTTGTAAACGATATCTAAATGTTCTTTTTCGAGCTTGTGGCCTAAGCGCTCCAAGTGATGGTTCAAGGCCGCACGGCCACTTCTTGCGGTAAGCACAATTGTGGCATCGGGGAAGCCTACATCTTCGGGCTTGATAATTTCGTAGTTTTCGCGATTTTTCAAGAAACCATCTTGATGAATGCCTGAACTGTGAGAAAAGGCGTTTCCACCAACAATTGCTTTATTGGGTTGAACAGGCATATTCATTTGGCTCCGCACCATATGGCTAATGGCGTAAAACTGAGTGGCATCAATTTGGGTGTTTAAACCCAATACTTTGTGCGTTTTCATAATCATTACTACTTCTTCCATAGAAGTATTGCCGGCACGTTCGCCAATGCCGTTAATGGTACATTCTACCTGACGGGCACCATTTTGCAAGCCGGCAATTGAGTTTGCGGTGGCGAGGCCCAAATCGTTGTGGCAATGCACCGAGATGATGGCGTTATCAATGTTTTTGACGTTTTCTTTTAAGTAAAGAATCTTCGAACCGTACTGGTCTGGCAAGCAATAGCCATTGGTATCGGGAATATTTACTACGGTTGCTCCGGCTGCAATAACGGCCTCGACCATTTTGGCCAAGAACTCAATATCGGCACGGCCAGCATCTTCGGCATAAAATTCGATATCCTCAACATATTTTTTAGCATATTTTACTGCATCAACGGCACGAGCCAAAATCTCTTCGCGGGTGCTGTTAAACTTGTGTTTGATATGGAAATCTGACGCACCAATTCCAGTGTGAATTCGTGGCCGTTTAGCAAAACGCAAGGCATCTGCAGCTACATCAATATCATTTTTATTGGCACGCGTTAAGGCGCAAATAATTGGATGATTAACGGCTTTTGAAAGCTCGATTACACTGTTAAAATCGCCGGGGCTGGATACCGGGAAGCCGGCTTCAATCACATCAACACCTAAAAGCTCAAGTGATTTAGCGATTTCTATTTTTTGGTTTGTATCTAATTGGCAGCCGGGAACCTGCTCGCCATCACGTAATGTCGTGTCGAAAATATAAACTTTGTTAGGGTCGTGAATCATAATCTTGTGTTTTTAGGAATTCATTAATTTTTGTGATAAGAACTTCAATACCAATTTGCCCATTTCGGCTGTGCCCAAAACTTTAAATCGGTTGGTGGTTTGGTCGGCAATGTCATGCGTTCTGAAGCCCTCTTTCAATACTTCGTCGATGCAGTCAACCAGGCACTTTGCTTCCTCTTTTAATCCGAAGCCTATTTCGAGCATCAATGCTGCCGATAGGATGGAGGCGAGTGGGTTGGCCAGGTCTTTGCCGGTAATATCGTGCGCTGAGCCGTGAATGGGCTCGAAAAAACCTGTGCTTTCGCCCACAGATGCCGACGCGAGCATGCCCATTGAGCCTGCAATTTGCGAAGCTTCATCGGTAAGGATATCGCCAAATAAGTTTGCGGTTAACACAACGTCGAATTTTTTGGGGTTCTTAATCAATTGCATTGCTGCATTATCGATAAACATGTGCTCAGTTTCAACATCAGGGTATTGTTTGGCAATTTCCTGAACAACTTCACGCCATAAACGAGAGCTTTCTAATACGTTTGCCTTATCTACCGAGCATAATTTTTTGCTCCGTTGTTGTGCAGCCTGATAAGCTTTATGGGCAATACGTTCCACTTCGTACCGGTGATAAATCATCAGGTCAGAAGCTGTATTTCTATCTTCTGAACGAGATTTTTCGCCAAAGTAAACGTCGCCTGTTAATTCGCGGAAGAACAAGATATCTGTGCCTCTTAATATTTCGGGTTTAATGCTGGATGCCTGAAGAAGTTCATCGAATAGTAATATTGGGCGGAGGTTTGCGAAAAGCCCCAATTCCTTACGGATTTTTAACAAACCCTGCTCAGGTCTAACTTTTAGGCTTGGATCGTTGTCGTATTTTGCATGGCCGATTGCACCAAAGAGAATTGCGTCGCTTTTTCTTGCTTTTTCGAGTGTTTCATCTGGCAGAGGTTCGCCGGTAACTTCTATTGCCGCGTGCCCCATCAACGCCTCATCGAACGTAAATTCGTGACCAAAAATTTCAGCGATTTTTTCTAAAGCTGCTTTACCCCAAGTGGTTACCTCAGGGCCGATACCGTCTCCAGGTATTACTAAAATGTTCTTCTTCATTGTATTATCTATTGTCGTCGTTGCGAGTACGGTTAACTTCAGCTAAGAAGTAGAGCGCATTATTTCGCTTTGTAGCTCAGCACGACGCGTTTTGGTATTTAAACTTTCGACGACTTTTACCTCGCCTTTTTCTAATAATATTCTCTTTTCTAAGCAGGTTGGCAACTGCGATTCAAAATGGCCAACATAAATTAAGGTCATTCCATTGCTGCACAGTTCATCAACCAGGTGATTAAAATGTTGTGTTTGCTGTTGGTCTAATCCCTGGCAGGGTTCATCGAGAATTAATAATTCAGGATTTTTGATGATGGTTCTTGCCAATAAAACCAGTCGTTGTTTTCCGAGTGGGAGCGAGCTCAACAACTCATTTTTATTTTCGGTAAGTCCGAAATATTCGACCAAATCGTCAACTTGCGCACTTTTTGAATACGGCAATTGTTGAAATAGGCCGACGGTATCATAAAAGCCCGAGGCAATGCTCTGCCATACGGTGGATGTGGCATCGAAATACCAGTGAAACTCGGGAGAGATTAAGCCGATATGCTGTTTAATATCCCAAATGCTTTCGCCACTTCCGCGTCTGTTGCCAAACAAATACAGTTCGTTGGCGTAAGATTGTGGGTGATCGCCGTTTACGAGACTCAAAAGCGTGGATTTGCCTGAGCCGTTATGACCTTGCAATAGCCATTTTTCGCCTGCTTTTACTTCCCAGTTAATACCTTTAAGTACCTGTTTTTCGCCATAACTAATATTTACATCAACCATTTTGATGATAGCTGACGAAGAATAAACTGGCGATGCCTTTAAGAAATCGGGGATTTCTCTGGCGTGTTGCTGAACATGTGATGCCAAATTAAACTCATCAACTTCGATTAGCTTACCGTCTTTTATTTCTGCAAAATGATTGATAGAGTCTGGTAGTTCTGCATCATTCGAAATTAAGATCAATTGTAAACCTTCGGCAGCAACTTCATCGAATAAAGTATTTAAATTCTTTCGCGATGCGGCATCCAGGCCGGTGTAGGGCTGATCGATGATGAGCAACTGAGGTTTTAACCAAAGCGCTTTAATGAGCTGCAGCTTTTTATGTTCTCCGCTGGATAATTCAATCAACTGCGAACTGGCAAAAGCAGAAAAATTCAGCGCCTCTAATATGGGTTCAACCTTGTCAAAGTGCAAATGTTTTTCTTTGCCGTAGGCAACCAGTTCGGCATGTACTGTTAACGTGTCTTTAGCTTGCTGGCTGGTGTAACGTTGTTGGTAATAGAAATTTGCAACGCCCTCAAGGTTCTTAAACTGGTACCAGCTTTCTACAAATAAAACTTCTGCGGGGAGCTGTGTATTTGTTGCGAAATTGATTTTTACGTTGCCAACGCCACTTTGCAGGCCAGCTATTATTTTCGCTAACGAAGTTTTTCCGCTTCCGCTGGCTCCGCCCAACACCCAGTTGTCGCCAATATTGGTGGTCCAGTTCAAATCCGTTAACACCGACTTTTGTTGGTGTTTCAAATTCAAATCCTGAATGGTGACGAAACTTTCTTGCATATTTCCTTTCGGTTTGATTACACAGCTTTAAGTGATTACACTGATTTTTGTTACTACCGTCATTGCCCCAAAGGGCTACTTTGTAGCGAGTTGGGCATCTGTTTAATGAGATTGCTTCGGCTCGCTCGCATCCAGCCTCGCAATGACGAGTGTTTTAGCTTTGGTCTTTAAGCTTTAACCTTTCTGCTTTCTTCAAATTCCTCGATTAAGCTCTTTTGCGCCAGGATAAAATCGATATCATCGTAGCCATTAATTAAGCACGATTTTTTATACGGGTTAATCTCGAAAGATTCAGCCCCTCCTAAATCCTCCCCGGTAGGGAGGACTTGCCCCTCGAGTGTTACGGTTTGAACTTCTAAGTCGATGGTTAAAGTTGTTTTGGGATTTGCTTCTACAGCGGTAAAAATTTCCTTTAAAAATTCCTCACTCACTTGTATTGGCAATAGGCCATTGTTTAATGCATTACCCTTAAAAATGTCGGCGAAGAAACTGCTGATCACCGCATCGAAACCGGCATCTTGAATGGCCCAGGCTGCATGTTCGCGACTGCTGCCGCAACCAAAGTTTTTTCCGGCCACTAAAATCCGCCCGCTGTAAGTTGGGTTGTTCATTACAAATTCTGGCTTAGGCGTATTGTCGCCATTGTAACGCCAATCGCGGAACAAGTTTTCACCGAACCCTTCACGGGTTGTTGCTTTTAAGAACCGGGCAGGTATGATCTGGTCGGTATCTATATTTTCTATATTTAATGGCACTACTGCCGATGTTAATGTTGTGAATTTTTTCATTGTTAAATATGATTTCACTGATTTAGATGATTACACCGATTCTGCGTGCCATCTTTTTAATATTTTAATTTCCAGTAACTATTCGCTTTCTGCTTTAATCTTTAAGCTTTCGGCTTGTTCGCTTTAATTCTTAATCTTTTGTAGTCTGCAACCCATTCACCATTGATGTAGTAATTAGGCTTTAGAATTTCTACGGCTAAATTTTTGATGGATTCAGCTTGCTCGTTATTCAGGTTTTTAAAGGCGTGTTGTGCAAATTGATTTATCCAAACGTACATACCTTCCTCGCCAAGTAATTTGGTTGGCCTGTCGAACAGCCAGGCTTGCTCTACTTCAAAACCTTTCGTTTCTAACAAAGTGGTGTAAGCACTAATGGATGGAAAGAACCAAAAGTTGGTAATTACCTGATTTGACAAGCCCAATTGTTCGGCGGCAGCGGTAATTGCATCGGTAATGCTTTTAACGTTTCCTTTTCCGCCAAACTCGGCAACCAATCTTCCACCAGGTTTTAAGCTTTTAAATAAACCTTCGGCCAGCGCATTTTGGTCTTCAATCCAATGGAATGTGGCATTGCTAAAAATCGCATCGAAGTTTTCTTGGTAGGGCAGTTTAGTTCCGTCAACCACTTCAAAGCTTAAAGTCGGATAAGTGGCTTTTGCATTGGCCACCATATCTGCAGATGCATCGGTTCCTAAAACAATAGCGCCACTTTCGGCAATTTGCGCCGCCAGCTGACCCGTGCCACAACCCACATCTAAAATATGCTCATTGGCCTTTGGCGCCAGCCATTGCAAAACATCTGCTCCGTAATCAGATACGAAGTGGTGTTGCTTGTCGTACAAGGTTGCGTCCCACGCTATTTCTGGCATGTCATCTCCTAACTCCCTCAAAGGGAAATAAAAATGTAAAATTTAAATCTATTCTTTTCATTTTAACTGTCATTCTGAGGATTGCGAATAATCTCCAACCGATGGAAAACTGAACTTTAATAACCTACTGCCAAAAGAGGCAAGTGGGTTGGCAAAAACAGTAATTAGTAGGTTAGGGATGCTTCGTGCCTCAGCATGACAGCTAGCTTTAAGCTTTGGCCGTTAAGCTTTGAGCTTTAAGCTTAGTCTTTCTGCTTTCAGCTCACTCTACTTCCACATAATGTTCAACCGTTGGAAAAGGCTCATAAAAATGATGCAGCAAGCTTTTCCACTCCTCATATTCTACTGAGCCCCTGAAGCCTTCGGTATGCGCCTCCAGTGTTTCCCAGTTTACCAGCAGAATGTATCTATCGCTTTTTTCGAGACACTTTTTTAGTTGATGCGAGATGTAACCTTCCATCGCAGAAATGATTTTTTGCGCCTCGCTAAAGGCTTTTTCAAAATCAGCTGATAAACCAGCTTTTACATCTAATATCGCAACTTCTAAAATCACCTATTTAATTTTTGTAATAATTACCAAACCAGTTGACCAATTCATTTTGGTTAGATTAATAAAATCTAATGTCTCTAAATGAGCGATCAATTTTTCTACATTTTGTTCATGCGCCATCGGCCAGTTTGGTTGAGGAAGCATATCATCGATAATGTAAAAGCCACCGGTTTTCATCAAATTCAACGTTTCCTGTAAACTTTCATATTTACCGGGCCAGGCATCGGCAAAAATTAAATCAAAATATTGATCTTGATTTTCTTTTATCCATTGATTTGCATCTTCACAAATCAGTTTTACACGATCATCTTTTCCAAAGTGTCTTGCAGCAACCGATTGGAAATCAGCTGAATTAT
Source organism: Pedobacter endophyticus (assembly GCF_015679185.1). Taxonomy (NCBI): domain Bacteria; kingdom Pseudomonadati; phylum Bacteroidota; class Sphingobacteriia; order Sphingobacteriales; family Sphingobacteriaceae; genus Pedobacter; species Pedobacter endophyticus. The sequence continues at coordinate 2,014,486 of NZ_CP064939.1, read as the reverse complement.
CAATTGAAATCAGCTTCGACGACTTGTCCATTCCATCGACCAACCAAGAAAGAGAAAGCCCGGTTCCTGTACCAAGTTCCAAGAAAAATCCATTAGGTTTTGATGAAACCAACGTTCTCAATAAACTTCCGGTCTGTACATCAGAAAGCATATCAAACCCTAGCGAAGTTGATTCTACCTTGATTTCTTGATAGCGTTCGGGTAGCCTGATGTTTAATTCGTTCATAGGTTTATTTATTATTGTGTTTTCATCGCAAAATGGATTGCTTTCCCGAAAAAAGTGAGGATAAACCGTGCGTCGCATCTGATAGCTATCGGATGATAAGCGGTCAGCATTAGCTATCGGCTTTAAGCTTTGGTCTTTCGGCTTTCAGCTTTGGTCTTTAAGCTTTAGTCTTTCTGCTTTAAGCTTTAAGCTTTCTCCAGCATTTCCCTCACATCGGTAATCTTACCTGTTACAGCAGCTGCGGCAGCCGTTAGCGGGCTGGCCAATAGTGTACGGGCATTTTGCCCTTGTCTACCTTCAAAGTTTCTGTTCGATGTAGAAACACAATATTTCCCTGCTGGGATCTTATCCTCGTTCATTCCCAAACAAGCACTGCAACCCGGTTCGCGTAGCTGGAAGCCGGCCTGTTCAAAAACTTTGTCTAAACCTTCGGCCTTTGCCTGGGCTTCTACCTGCTTTGAACCCGGAACAATCCAAACCGTTACGTTGTCTGCCTTGCGTTTATCCTTTACAAAATCGGCTACTTCACGCAAATCCTCGATACGAGAGTTCGTGCAGCTTCCGATAAAAACATAATCAACCGGTTTCCCAATTAACGAGGCGTCGTCGTCGAAGCCCATATAATCGAGTGCTTTTTGATAAGAAAGCTTTTCCTTTTCGGGTTGGGCATTGGTTGCAGGAATATGCTCTTTAATGCCCATACCCATTCCGGGGTTGGTTCCGTAGGTAATCATCGGTGCAATATCTGCCGCATCGAAAGTTAAAACGCTATCGAATGTTGCATCTGCATCGGTATACAATGTTTTCCAATAGGCTAAAGATTGATCCCATTCTTCGCCGGCAGGTGCAAATTGTCTGCCTTTAATGTAATCGAAGGTTATTTGATCTGGCGCTATTAAGCCACCTCTTGCACCCATCTCGATACTCATGTTGCAAATGGTCATACGGGCTTCCATACTCAACGACTCGATTGCGGAACCTGCGTACTCGATAAAATATCCGGTACCGCCGGCTGCGGAAATCTGAGATATAATGTAAAGAATAATGTCTTTCGCACCAACGCCTTTTCCGAGCTGGCCGTTTACTTCAATCTTCATTGTTTTCGGTTTCGACTGTAATAAACATTGGGTAGCGAAAACCTGCTCTACCTGCGATGTGCCGATACCAAAGGCAATGGCTCCAAAAGCACCATGCGTTGAAGTGTGACTATCGCCGCAAACCATCGTTTTACCGGGTAGGGTAATGCCCAATTCGGGGCCGATTACGTGAACAATTCCCTGAAATGGATGACCTAAGCCATAAAGCTCAATTCCAAATTCTGCGCAATTCTTGGTAAGCATATCTACCTGGTAGCGCGAAAGCTCTTCTTTAATTGGCAATAATTGGTTTAAAGTGGGTACGTTATGATCGGCAGTGGCCACCGTTTGCTTTGGCCGAAAAACGGGTAATCCTCTCTTACGCAAGCCATCAAAAGCCTGCGGCGAGGTTACCTCGTGTATTAAGTGTGTATCAATGTATAAAATGTCGGGGAAACCCTCTTCACTTTTTACAACGTGAGCGTCCCAAATTTTTTCTACTAATGTTTTCCCCATCCCAACCTTCCCCAAAGGGAAAGGGGTAGCATGGCTTTTAGGTGTTTGTGTTAGCATTTTATTCTCTCTCAATAGCCCCACCGAACCCTCCCCTTAAGGAGAGGGCTTAGTGAGTGTGTTATTTTTTGTATTTTAAAAGCCCCCTTTGGGGGTTTGGGGGATTATGCAGTTTTAATGGCTTTCATTGCAGTCATCGCTTTACGCAAAGTAGCACCAATCTGTTCTACTTCGTGCGAGCGGATTGCCTCGTTAACGTCGATTAATTTTCTGTTGTCAACGGCGCCATCTTTACCTTCGTTAAAATTTTTACCAACCAGGTCCGTATCAACTCTTGTCATAAAATCAGCTAACAGAGGTTTGCATGCCTGATCGAATAAATAGCAACCATATTCGGCAGTGTCAGAAATTACGCGGTTCATTTCGAATAATTTTTTACGGGCAATGGTGTTGGCAATAAGCGGTGTTTCGTGTAACGATTCGTAGTAAGCAGATTCTGGTTTGATACCTGCCTGAACCATAGTTTCGAAAGCCAGTTCAACACCAGCACGTACAAAAGCAACCATCAATAAATAGTTGTCGAAATATTCTTGCTCACCAATTTTAACGTCGCCAGCAGGGGTTTTCTCGAAAGCAGTTTCGCCTGTTTCAGCTCTCCATTTCAAGAGGTTTTTATCGCCATTGGCCCAGTCTTCCATCATTGTACGGCTAAACTCACCGCTCATAATGTCGTCTTGGTGTTTTTGAAACAACGGACGCATGATGTCTTTCAATTCTTCGGAAATCTCGAACGCCTTAATTTTGGCAACATTACTTAAGCGATCCATCATTGCGGTAATTCCGCCTTGTTTTAGGGCTTCGGTAATTACCTCAACACCGTATTGAACCAGTTTAGAAGCATAACCCGCGTCTATTCCTTTTTCTACCATTTTATCGAAAGATAGGATAGAACCTGTTTGCAACAAGCCACATAAAATGGTTTGCTCGCCCATCAAATCAGATTTCACCTCGGCAACGAACGATGATTTTAATACACCGGCTCTGTGGCCACCTGTACCTACGCAATAGGCTTTGGCTTGGGCCAATCCCTTACCTTGAGGGTCGTTTTCCGGGTGTACGGCAATTAAAGTTGGCACCCCAAAACCACGTACATATTCTGCCCTAACCTCGCTACCAGGGCATTTAGGAGCAACCATAATAACGGTTAAATCTTTACGGATCTGCATGCCTTCCTCAACAATGTTGAAGCCGTGAGAGTACAATAAAGTAGCGCCTTCTTTCATTAAAGGCATAATTGCATTTACCACAGCGGTGTGTTGCTTATCGGGCGTAAGGTTAATTACCACATCAGCTGTCGGAATCAATTCTTCGTAGGTGCCTACATTGAAATTGTTTTCGGTTGCATTTTTCCATGAGTCTCTTTTGCCTTCAATGGCTTCTTTACGCAAGGTATAGCTAACATCTAAACCACTATCTCTTAAATTTAACCCCTGGTTTAAGCCTTGGGCACCGCAACCTACAATTACTAGTTTTTTGCCTTTCAAAGCGCTAACGCCATCCAAAAATTCGTTGCTGTCCATGAAATCGCAAACACCAAGTTGGTTCAATTTTTCTCTAAGAGGTAATGTGTTAAAATAATTTGACATCGTTTTTTGTTATTTAATTATTTAGTATCAAGTGTTTAGTGTCAAGTATCAAGACTGTTGTCATGATGCTTAAAAATTGTTTAGTCTTCCGGTCTATTCACCGATTATTTATTGAGCGTTTTGCTTTATCTTTATCCTTTTCAGCTCCTTATCGTTTCTAACCCTCTACGTTAATGCCTTTTTCTGCGCCAACGCGTAGCCAAAGTGTAGGTTATCATGGCCAACAGTGGTAGTTAGTACTTCTTCAATGGTTTTTATTTCAACTCCAAAGGTTGAGGTTGAAAAAGGGGTAATGACAGGGAAGAAGCCGCTGTTATAATCCAGCTTAATCTTTTCGATGCTTTCCAACGCCATTGCCTTTAATTCTGCCACTTCTTCTTCTGTTACTGTGTAAGTTGGGCGAGTATCTCTCTTATAAAATTCGTTAAACTTCACAGCGTTCGCATCTTGCAAAATCCCGGTGCGCACATAGCAAAGGGTTTGACTGGTGACTACAATATGGCCGAAATTCCAGATAATGTTGTTGTTAAAGCCCGCTGGAATTTGGTTCAACTGCTCAACAGTTAATTCGTCTATCAACCTGATAAAAGCCTTGCGTGAGTCTATTATAAATTTAAATATTTCGTTCATTGTTATTTGTTCGTTATTGCGAGGCTAAGTTTATATGAATGAGATTGCTTCGTACCTCGCAATGACGACTCGTTTAGGTTTTCGTTTTGCTCTTTGATCCTTCAGCTTTAATCTTTCAGCTTGCTCTTTCAGCTTTAAGCTCCACTACATTGTGAAAATCTTTTCGCCCTTATCTAAAAACTCGTTCTCTATCAATTCTTCACCTGGTTCAAAAGCCTCAAACTCTTTCAGCTTCTCGTGGAAACCGGCACTGTCCTTGATAATGGCAATCCTTGCCGAGCGAACAAATTCGATCAATTCAAACGGTTCGAGGGCTTTTACCAATGCATCTGTTTCTTCTCTGTGACCAGTTACTGCAAAAACAGTATAGTCTTTACGAATCACCACCGCACTGGCGCCATATTGCCTCAGCAATCGCTCTACAGTCACTTTCTCCGCAATTTCATCTGTCGACACCTTATATAAGGCGAGCTCCTGCCAAATAATTTCCTCGTTGGTGTTGAAGTATACTTTCAGTACTTCAACCTGTTTCTCAATCTGGCGGGCAAGTTTACGCACCACATCGTAACTTTCGGTAATTACGATATTGAAACGGTGAATGCCATCAATTTCTGATGGAGAGGTGTTCAGGCTCTCGATATTGATTTTCCTTTTTGAGAAAATGATCGCAATCCTGTTTAATAATCCGATGCGATTTTCAGCATAAACCGTAATGGTATATTCTTGCTTTCCGTCTATATCGGCTTTGTCTTTTTTATGTTCTAATGTATTTTCAGTATTCATGATAATTTCTTTTTTTACCGTATCGTCATTTCGACCTCGCGGAGAAATCTTTTTTCAAAGTTCGCTCCATTTTCGCTGCGCTTCAGTCGAGATGACGATTGCACCAGCTTTGATTTTTCAGCTTATTTTAACCTAATTTCGCTTACACTCATTCCTTGGGGAACCATCGGGAAAACGTTGTTTTCTCGACCAACCATTACTTCTAAAAGGTACGATCCTTCGTGATTAATCATTGTTTCCAAAGCGTTCCTCAAGTTTGCACGTTCATCAACCTTGCTAGCCTCTATGTAATAAGACTTTGCCAGGGCGACGAAATCAGGACTTGTGATGTTTACAAACGAGTACCTTTTATCGTGAAATAGCTGTTGCCATTGACGCACCATGCCTAAGAAGCGGTTGTTCAGGATCAAAATTTTAACAGCGGCGCCAAATTGCATAATTGTACCGAGCTCTTGCGGAGTCATTTGGAAACCACCATCGCCAATAATTGCAATTACCGTTTTGTTTGGCACACCATATTTAGCGCCTATTGCAGCTGGCAAGCCGAAGCCCATTGTTCCCAAACCGCCAGAGGTGATGTTACTACGTGTGTTGTTAAACTTGGCGTAACGACAGGCTACCATTTGGTGCTGACCAACGTCGGTTACGATTACGGCATCGCCGCCACAAATTTCGTTGATGTTGCGCAATACCTCGCCCATGGTCATTTCATCACCTTCGGGATAAAGCTCGGGCGTAATCACCTGATCGATCTCCTGTTGGTTGTAGTCTTTAAATTTAGCTAACCAATCATCGTGTTTTTTTTCGTTTACCAAATCGGTTAAAAGCGGCAAAGTTTCTTTGCAGTCGCCCCAAACGCCAACGTCGGCTTTAACATTTTTGTCAATCTCGGCCGGATCGATGTCTAAATGAACAATCTTTGCCTGCTTTGCATATTTATCTAATCTACCCGTTACCCGGTCATCGAAACGCATTCCGATTGCAATGATTACATCAGCTTCGTTTGTTAAAACATTCGGCCCATAATTACCGTGCATCCCCAACATCCCCACATTTAATGGGTGATCTGTTGGAATTGCGCCATCGCCCATAATAGTCCATGCTGCCGGAATGCCACTTTTTTCAATAAACGCCTTAAATTCTGCTTCAGCCTGACCTAAAATAACGCCTTGCCCAAAGAGTATGAAGGGTTTTTGTGCGGCATTAATTAGTTGTGCAGCTTGCTCAATAAATTCTACCCTAACTTTTGGTTTTGGGCGATAGGAGCGGATATGGTTGCACTTTACATACTCTGGAAATTCTTCAACCTGTAATTGTGCGTTCTTTGTAATGTCGATTAAAACCGGGCCTGGCCTGCCACTTTTAGCAATGTAGAAAGCCTTAGCTAAAACCTCGGGGATTTCTTTGGCATCGGTAACCTGATAATTCCATTTGGTAACAGGCGTAGTAATGTTAATTACATCTGTCTCCTGAAATGCATCAGTTCCCAATAAGTGAGCGAAAACTTGCCCTGTGATACAAACTAAGGGTGTGCTATCGATTTGAGCATCGGCTAAACCAGTTACCAAATTGGTTGCACCCGGTCCGCTGGTTGCGAAACAAACCCCAACTTTGCCACTTGCTCTGGCAAAACCCTGGGCCGCATGGATGCCGCCCTGCTCATGGCGGACTAAAATGTGCTCCAGCTTGTCGGCATAGTCGTAAAGTGCATCATAAATCGGCATGATTGCTCCACCCGGATAACCGAAGATGGTGGTTACGCCCTCTTCAATTAGTCCGTTTAAAAGAACCTGCGAGCCTGTTCCCTTAAAGGTTTTAGAGGTTTCTGCCTTCGCCTCCGTTTGTTGTAATGTATCTTGTGCAGTTTCCATAATTATGTTTTTGCGGTTCTATTATTCTTTTATTTTAAAGCCGATTCGTTTTCTATCGTTCCACTTCTTTTGGGCGATTCTCTCGTCTAGTAGATTATCCATAGCATCATATAATTGATTCAGTTGGATATCATGCTCTTCAATTCGCTCTTTTATTTCTTTTAATCTTTCATTGTCATCATTCGGTTGAAGAAAAATCTTCCTAATTGCTACAAAAGCCCTCATTATGGCAATGTTCATTTTAATTGCCTTATCACTCCTCAAAACGCCACTTAACATGGCTACCCCCTGCTCGGTAAATGCGTAGGGTAAATATTTGCCGGTTCTGTTTTGCGGAATATTCATCATCACAATTTGTGATGATGGACTAATTTCCTCATAGGCGGTCACAAATTGTGACTGCATGCTTTCCCATTCAGTTGAAGTTAGCTGAAACATGAAATCATCAGGAAAACGTTTTTCATTTCGTTTTACCGCTTGATTTAATACTCTTGTTTCCACTTCGTAAAGTGCCGCCAGATCGAAATCTAACATTACCCTTTCACCCCGAACTGTATAAATTCTACTTTCAATGCTTTTTATAATTTGCATATTGTATTCATTTAAATATCAATTTTCTGTCGGGATGACTTCCAAAATTTAATACTCGTCAGTTACGCAACCACTGGCCGCGTCTGAAACTGTTTTAGCATATTTATAAAGCACACCTTTTGTTACTTTTAAGGCTGGCTGAACATAATTTTTCCTTCGCTCTGCAATAACTTCTTCGCTAACTTTCAAGTTAATAGTATTGTTCACAGCATCGATTTCAATCAGGTCATTATCTTCTACCAAGCCAATTAGTCCACCTTTATAGGCCTCGGGAGTGATATGGCCAACCACAAAACCATGTGTTCCGCCAGAGAAACGGCCATCAGTAATTAATGCGATTGATTTACCTAAACCGGCACCAATAATTAAAGAAGTTGGTTTTAGCATTTCGGGCATACCCGGAGCGCCAACCGGGCCCTCATTTTTAATAACGACAACATCGCCCGGTTTAATTCTGCCGCTAGATATTCCTGCAACTAAATCTTTTTCACCGTCGAATACACGTGCCGGACCTTCAAATTTTTCACCTTCTTTACCGCTGATTTTTGCTACAGAACCTTTCTCAGCCAGGTTTCCATAAAGAATTTGTAAATGGCCAGTTGCTTTGATGGGATTATCCAGTTTCTGAACAATCTTTTGATCGTAATCCATTATCGATTTTACATCAGCAAGGTTTTCGGCAACTGTTTTACCGGTTACAGTTAAGCAATCGCCATGAATTAATCCCTCGTTTAAGAGGTATTTCATCACAGCAGGTGTACCGCCATATTGATGCAGATCTTGCATCAGATATTTTCCACTTGGTTTAAAATCTGCAAGAACGGGTGTTTCGTCGCTCATGCGTTGAAAGTCGTCTTGAGTAATTTCTACACCAACGGCCTTACCAATTGCGATGAAGTGTAATACCGCATTAGTACTTCCACCTAATATAATGATTGAGCGAATTGCATTTTCGAATGCCTTCCTTGTCATGATATCAGACGGTTTAATGTCTTTTTCTAAAAGGATTCTGATATACTTTCCGGCATCTAAACACTCTTGTTTTTTCTCCTCGCTCGTTGCCGGGTTCGATGACGAATAGGGTAAGCTCATGCCCAAAGCTTCTATTGCCGAAGCCATTGTATTTGCGGTGTACATGCCACCACAGGCGCCCGCACCGGGACAAGTATGTTTAATAATGCCTTGATAATCGTCTTCTGATAAATTGCCGCAGATTTTTTGACCTAAAGCCTCGAAAGCTGAAACGATATTGAGTTCCTCTCCTTTATAATGTCCCGGCGCAATTGTACCGCCATACACCATAATTGATGGGCGATCTAAGCGTGCCATAGCCATAATAGCGCCCGGCATATTTTTATCGCAACCGGGTATGGAGATGATGCCGTCGTAATATTGCCCGCCGCAAATGGTTTCGATACTATCTGCAATTACATCGCGGCTTACCAACGAGTAACGCATGCCATCGGTACCGTTGCTCATGCCATCACTTACGCCAATGGTATTGAATACCAAGCCCACTAAATCATTTTTCCAGACTCCAACTTTAACTTCTTTTGCAAGGTCGTTTAAGTGCATGTTGCAGGTGTTGCCGTCGTAGCCCATACTTGCAATACCGACCTGTGCTTTCGCCATATCTGCATCGGTTAAACCGATTCCGTAAAGCATAGCCTGCGCTGCCGGTTGTGTTGGATCTTGTGTAAATGTTTTACTGTACTTGTTTAATTCGCTCATTGTTTAAGGTATATATTCTGTTTAAAGTGATTTCACGGATTTTTATGTGATTTCACCGATTTTATCTTGCGCTTTTTCCTTCAGTTTGATTACACTGATATCAATGTGATTCCACCGATTTTTGATTTTTTTGCCTCCAAACTTCGGACTTTCTGACTCCCGACTTTCTGACTATATTATCACTTCATAATTTACTTTTTCGAGCACCAGATTTTTGTAGGCCCGCTGTATGGTGTAACCGAGTGATTCTCTCCAAAGGGTACGAAAAACGATATCGTCTATAGAGGCAATGCCTGCAATTTCTGTGGCTGTTCCGCACAAAAACGCACTGTCTGCTTTTCTCAAATCCTCAACGGTAAGTTTCTTCTCAATACATTCGATGTCGAGAACGTTGCAAAGCTCTTTAACGGTAGCCCTGGTAATTCCTGGCAAAATGTTTCCTAAAGATGGTGTAAAAAGCTTTCCGTCTTTTTCGATGAAGATGTTGGCGCCTGATGCTTCGGCAACAAATCCATGCATATCTAAAAGTAAAGCCTCATCGTAGCCTTTAATATTGGCGGCAGTCGTAGCCAGAATGGAGTTAACGTAGTTTCCGCTCAACTTAGCCTCCATAGGAGTCGATTTTGGGTTTGGCCTTTCGAACTCTGAAATGGTCAGTTTCAACAGCTTGTTACCCGAATACGCATCCCAATCCCACGCACAAATCAAAATGGAAACGCCGCTTGGCTCGTTTAGCTTCATGTTTGGGTGGCAAAAAACCAGCGGACGGATATAGGCGTCTTTTAGTTTGTTTAGCGTAAGGAGTTTGTAGGTTTGCCTGATCAGTTCTTGTTTGTCCCACGGAAACGGAATATTGGCCAGCTGGCACGAACGCTCTAAACGGTCGAAGTGAGCGGCCGCCTTAAAGATGCGGTTTCCGTTATGGGTTTTGTACGCTCTGATGCCCTCAAATGCAGCATAACCGTAATGTAACGATTGCCCGTAAAGATCAGTGCTACTGTCTACTGCCTTTTCAAAGCGCCCATCGAGGTAAATAATCGTATTAGAATTATAGTACTTCATAATACCGTGTTTTGTTATTTAAAAAAAGCGTCCTGTTTGTGTCAGGACGCTTTAAGTATATTTAATCTTTTTTTAAATCTATTTAAAAGTCGCCCGCTTACTGCCCAATAAAATGTTTAGCAGCAGTAAGTTTAAAATAATGACAGGCAACAGCACAACATTTCCAGTCGCAGTTGCGATGAAATTGTTTGAAAGTATGTTGTTGTGATTAATCATTATTTCTTGACTCTTTATAAATACCAATTTAGTTTTTGGTTCATTAATATGCAAGAGAAATCAGAAAAAAATGAAATTAGAATATAATTCTTATATTTCTCATAGATTCCGAATAAAATTCTGAATAACGACGGAAATAGTGATTTAATCTCGATCGGTCTAGACCAAATATCAAAACGGTATACGGTCTGTTTGTTATGCTTGCATTGTAAATTTTATAGTTTTCTTCTTAAAATTGGTTTTTAGTCGAGAAAAGTTGAAAATTTATAGCCGTAAGGTGTACGCGGACAGGGTGCTTGAAACAGACCTAAAATGCCATTGAGTTGGTTATGATGAAGTAACTAATCGCTTTATATTTTCGAATTCTTTTTACTTTGCATGTAATTCGTTTTCGATATCATAATGAGACAGTACCGCTCATTTTCAAAAAGAACAAGATATAAATAAGACATTGATTAGACTAATTTCTACAGAAAGCCGGTATTGTTAGCGCAAAGTGATGTATTATAAAAAAAGCCTTTCCGAAACTAATCGAAAAGGCTCTTTTTTTTTGTGTTAAGCTATTTTAAGCAATACCTTCTGCCAAAACAACAATTTTATTATGGATGGCTTCAACTGTGCCTCCTTTAATAAAAAAGCGTTGTTCGTCGTCTTTGTTTGCTTTTATAATTACTTCTCCATCTTCTAAAGTTGAGATGATAGGGGCGTGGTCTTTTAAAATCTGGAAAGAGCCTAAAGTACCAGGTACCGTAACTGCTGTTACTTCACCTTCGAAAACTTTTTTATCTGGAGTTAATATTTCTAAATTCATTCCTTTTAGATTGGAGATGTGAGATATGAGATTTGAGACTAGGTCTCTTCTCACATCTCATATCTAGTGTCTCAGTCTCTTAGTTCGCTTCTGCTAATAATTTTTTACCTTTTTCGATGGCATCTTCAATGCTACCAACTAAGTTAAATGCAGCTTCAGGATACTCATCAACCTCGCCATCCATAATCATGTTGAACCCTTTGATGGTATCTTTAATATCAACCAATACACCTTTTAAGCCTGTAAACTGCTCAGCTACGTGGAAAGGTTGTGATAAGAAACGTTGAACACGACGGGCTCTTGATACAACTAGTTTATCTTCTTCAGATAATTCGTCCATACCTAAGATTGCGATGATATCTTGTAATTCTTTATAACGTTGTAATGTTTCTTTAACGCGTTGTGCAGTGTTGTAATGCTCATCGCCCAAAACGGCAGGAGAAAGGATACGTGAAGTAGAATCCAATGGATCTACCGCAGGATAAATACCTAGCTCGGCAATTTTACGCGAAAGTACTGTGGTTGCATCTAAGTGGGCAAAAGTGGTTGCCGGAGCAGGGTCAGTTAAATCATCCGCAGGTACGTAAACCGCTTGTACAGATGTAATTGAACCGCGTTTTGTTGAAGTAATACGCTCTTGCATTAAACCCATTTCAGTTGCCAATGTTGGTTGGTAACCTACTGCTGATGGCATACGACCTAATAAAGCCGATACTTCAGAACCTGCCTGAGTAAAACGGAAGATGTTATCAACGAAGAAAAGGATATCTTTTCCAGCGCCTTCACCATCACCATCACGGAAATATTCAGCAACAGTCAAACCTGATAAGGCTACACGAGCACGGGCACCAGGAGGCTCGTTCATTTGGCCGAATACCAATGTTGCTTTACTTTCTTTTAATTTTTCTGTATCAACTGATTTCAAATCCCATCCACCTTTTTCCATTGAGTGTAAGAATTCGTCGCCATAGTTGATTACGCCTGACTCGATAAACTCACGAAGTAAATCGTTACCCTCACGTGTACGCTCACCAACACCCGCAAACACTGATAAACCAGCATAAGCTTTAGCGATGTTGTTTACCAACTCCATGATTAATACCGTTTTACCTACACCTGCACCACCAAACAAACCGATTTTACCACCTTTTGCATAAGGCTCCAGCAAATCGATTACCTTGATACCTGTAAAAAGTACTTCGGTTTCTGTTGATAAATCTTCGAACTTAGGAGGAGTAGCGTGAATTGGGCGACCACCAGTTTTGTCAACTGCGTTGATCCCATCAATTGCTTCACCAACCACATTAAATAAACGACCTTTAATTTGGTCGCCAACTGGCATTTTAATTGCAGCGCCAGTATCAACTACTTTCATACCACGAACTAAACCGTCTGTAGAGTCCATTGAAATGGCACGAACGCGATCCTCGCCTAAGTGTTGTTGAACTTCTAAAACAATTTTTTGTCCATTTTCTTTCGTTATCTCTAACGCATCAAAAAGTTTAGGTAGATGGGCATCATCAGCAAAGCTAACGTCAACCACTGGGCCGATAATTTGTGCTATTTTTCCTAAGTTAGGCATATCTGTTGTGAGTAAATTTATTACAGTCAATGAATTAAAGCGGTTTGTAAGGGCTCCAATTCGGTGGGCAAAGTTAAGTTTTTCTTGCGAAATTGTAAATATATCTTGCAATTTTTTTCCACAAGATTATTACAATGTATTTTTAACGAAAAGCATCCTGGAAATTAACGATTTAAAAGACGAAGGATAATAAAAATGCAATTAATATTGGTCGCATCTGTATATTTGATTAGTTTGTGTTCTGTGTGTACCGAAGCCATAGCAGTTTATGTTACCACAACCTATGGGACTAAATTTATGAAAACTATTTTAACAACCGGCAGCAACGGTCTTTTAGGACAAAAGATCACCGAAAAGGTGTTGGCCGAGGGAAGGGTAAAGCTAGTAGCAACATCGAAAGGCGAAAACAGATACCCGGCAGCAGCGGGCTACGAATATGCCGAAATGGATATCCTCGATTCGAAACAGGTAAGGGATGTTATTGAAAGATACAAGCCAGATGCCATTATCCACACGGCTGCTATGACGAACGTTGATACAGCCGAAGCTAACAAAGAGCTTTGCTACGCACTTAACGTAAATGCCGTTCAGACCTTGATTTCGCTTTGCGAGGAAAAAAACATTCAGCTGGTTCATTTAAGTACCGACTTTATCTTCGACGGTGCGAATGGGCCATATAAAGAGGATGACGCCGCCAATCCGCTCAGTTATTACGGCGAATCGAAGGTTTTGGCGGAAGAATTGTTTAAGGACTCAAAAGCAAACTGGGCAATACTGAGAACAATTTTAGTTTATGGCATTACCAGCGACATGAGCAGAAGCAATATTGTACTTTGGGCAAAAGGTGCCTTAGAAAAAGGGCTACCAATCAACGTTGTTAACGACCAATGGCGCATGCCAACCCTGGCCGAAGATCTTGCAGAAGCTTGCTTGCTTGCAGTAGAAAAACAAGCAAATGGAATTTATCATATTTCGGGCAAAGATTACATGAGTATTGCAGATTTAGTGCGAAAAGTTGCCGATTATTGGGCGCTTGATCAATCGATAGTAACCGAAGTAACTTCCGTTGGCTTAAATCAAACAGCAAGGCGCCCAATGAAAACCGGTTTTATATTGGATAAGGCGATTAACGATTTAGGCTACAGGCCGCATAGCTTCGAAGAAGGGCTTAAGGTTGTTGATGGGCAGATTAGTCTTGAGTCTTGAGTCTTGAGTCCGAAGTCCGAAGTCCGAAGTCCGTTCAAAGAAGCGGAGCAAGTTAGGGTTTTTAGATAAGTAATAAGCAATAATCAATAGCTAACAAGCAATAACCAGTGAGCAATAAGCAATAACCGGTTCAACGGTACAATTAAGCAATTTAACAATTAAGCAATTCAACAATTAAACAATAGCAATATGTCATTAAAAGTAGGCGACCAAGCCCCGGATTTTAAATTATACAGTTCCGATTTAGCGGAGATTTCTTTGTCAGGTTTTAAAGGGAAAAAAGTGATTATTCATTTCTTTCCAATGGCATTTACAGGAACATGCACCGAACAATTGTGCACCATGAGAGATAATTTTAGCTTCTACGAAGGAATCGACGCTCAGGTTTTAGGTGTCTCGGTTGATTCGCCATTCTCTTTGGCCAAATTCAAAGAAGTACAAAGTTATCAGTTCCCTTTATTGTCTGATTTCAATAAGGAGGTTTCGAAAGCCTATGGCGCATTTTACGATGAATTTGCCTTTGGATTAAAAGGTGTTTCCAAAAGAGCAGCGTTCGTTATAAACGAAGACGGAAAAATAAGCTATGCAGAAGTTCTAGAAGACGCACACGATTTGCCTGATTTTAAAGCAATTGATGATGCCCTGAAAGCATGATTGTAAGTTTGCAAAAATAAAATTGAGATTTTTTTTAAATTTTAATTGGAATTTAAAAAGTCAAATTATACCTTTGCAGTCCGTTAACGATACGGAAACGCATTTGTAGCTCAACTGGATAGAGCACCTCACTACGGATGAGGAGGTTTGGGGTTCGAATCCCTACAAGTGCACAGAACAAAAGGATCTCATTAATTTGAGGTCCTTTTTTTGTTTATTATCATCCTCAAAACTTTCGCTCTCTATTTCCATAGGTTGCTTCCGTTAAATGTCGGGCTAAAAAGGCATAAATTCAACTTTAATAATTTATCTTAGTTAAAATTTGGTGCCTGTGTTTCTGCCGATGCTTCAATTCACCTGATCAAAATTACTATGAAAAAACTAGTGGCCTTTTTGTTTTATTGCTTCTACTGCGTTAACGGTCTTTTCGCCCAGGAGAAACCAAACATTGTAGTGATTATTTCCGACGATCAGGCCTTCCAGGCCATTGGAGCTTATGGTAACAAGCTAATCAAGACCCCTGGAATAGATCGCATTGCGAAGGAAGGTGCAATTTTTCAAAAAGCATATGTTACCAACTCGCTTTGTGGGCCTAGCCGGGCCTCGCTCTTAACCGGCCAGTACAGTCATATGAACGGATTTAAGGATAATACACATTCGGTTTTCAACCATGATCGGGATTCTTTTGCCAAGCGCCTTCAGGCCGCCGGCTATCAAACTGCATGGGTTGGGAAGCAACATTTGGGCAACAAGCCACAGAGTTTCGATTATTATTCAATCTTGCCCGGCCAAGGTCAGTATTATAACCCCGATTTTATAGGTATGGATGGGAAAATGGAAAGGGTAGAGGGCTACGTAACAAACATCATCACCCAAAAATCCGAAAAATGGCTCGATCAAAGAGACCGCAACAAGCCATTTTGTATCGTAATAGGCCACAAGGCAACACATCGCTCGTGGGCACCAGACACCGCCGACTTCGGCAAGTACGACCACATCAAGTTTCCGATCCCGGCGAATTTTTATGATACTTACAAAACGCGTATCGCAGCCTCTCAGCAAACCATGAGTGTAAGTAAGGATATGACGCTGGGCTACGATTTAAAAATGAATACTCCTGAACAAGAACTTAAAGATGGGTTGCTCAAGAGGATGAATGCTGCACAAAAAACAGCCTGGAAAAAATATTATGATCCTATCAGAGCCAAATTTATCAAGGAGAATTTAACAGGAAAGGCACTGGCTGAATGGAAATACCAGCGTTACATGAGCGATTACATGAACACCGCGGCCTCTTTAGATCGGAATATCAATGAAGTACTTAATTACTTGGATAAGAATAATCTCACCAAAAATACAATCGTAATTTATCTGTCCGATCAAGGCTTTTATCTCGGCGAGCATGGTTGGTTTGATAAGCGTTTTATGTATGAGGAATCGTTTAGAACACCCTTCGTAATGCGTTATCCCGGTGTAATTAAACCCGGTACGGTAAACAACGACTTTGTAATGAACATTGATATTGCACCCACCTTGCTTAAGGCCGCCGGCGTTGCGGTGCCATCTACTGTGCAGGGCGAATCTATTTTACCTTTGTTTAATGCCAAAACAGCAAAGCCCCGGGAAGCAATTTATTACCATTATTACGAGGACAGGGGAGAGCACAATGTATCGCCACAGTTTGGCATAAAAACCGCTCGTTATAAATTAATCCGCTATTACGATCAGGTTAGTGGGTGGGAGTTGTTTGATTTGAAAAAAGACCCAAAGGAGATGGAAAATATTTATGAGAAACAAGAAAACAGGGGTTTAATCAGCACACTTAAGAAGCAACTTGCAACATTGATTGATAAGTACAAAGATGACGAAGCCAAAGCGTTGTTATAGTCTGAGCTGGATGTTACGGTGATGGTTTTTTGGGTTATAGGGTGTGAACGCTGAAATGAGGTATTTCTACTATGATGTTCGAGATACTGCCGCAAATATAAAAATGGCATTATAACTGCGATAGAAAGCAATAAATGTCATTAAAATGGTGCTTTTTTAAATAACTTTACAATTGTAAACCTCATCTAAATTAATAATTATATATTTGCAGCCTTGAAAGGCAGTACGCCATGTAATTTCCATTTTTCACAAAGCCGTAGGAATAAGGCTTTTTTATTTTAAAGACAACCTAAACCACGTAATGCTTAATTTAGTTCTCTTTGGCCCCCCGGGGGCGGGTAAAGGCACCCAATCGGAAAAACTGATTGCAAAATATCAGTTGGTACATGTTTCAACAGGCGATCTTTTCAGAGCACATGTTAAAGGCGAAACAGCGCTAGGAAAGAAAGTAAGTCAGCTATTGGCTGATGGAGAATTGGTTCCTGATGCAATTACAATCGCTATGCTTGAGGAAGAAGTTGATAAAAACCCTGATGCAAAGGGATTTGTTTTCGACGGTTTTCCCCGTACAGTTCCGCAAGCAAAAGAACTTGATTTATTTTTAGAGCGTAAGGGCAGCAAAATTGCCGGTGTTATCGCCCTCGATGTCGATCAGGAAGAGTTAACAAAGCGCATTGCTGAGCGCCATAAAGTTAGCGGCCGCCCGGATGACGATGCTGAAAAGTTAAAAAAGCGAATTTCAGAATACTTTGAGAAAACCATCCACGTGTTACCGTACTACGAAGAACAGGGAAAGCTTAGGAAAGTAAACGGAATTGGTGAAATAGAAAAGATTTACGCTGATCTTTGTGCAGTAATTGATCAGTTTTAGATATTCCGTATCAAGTAGTCAATAGCAAATATCACATTTGTAAAACGACTTCAAATCTTGATTATTTATAAAAGAGTTATGACGTTTACCGTTGTAACTCTTTAACTTTACGGCGTTTTTCAAACTGGCTTTGGTGTAAAGTATTTGAGAATTAAATCACACATTCACTAATTAACAACTCGCTGAGTCAATAAACACTCATTTTGTCAATCACCATTCTATCATTCACTCATTCATTCAATAACTCACTCACTTAATATGTCACAAGGTTCGAATTTCGTAGATTATGTAAAAATTTGTTGCCGTTCAGGTAAAGGCGGTGCAGGTTCTTCTCATTTGCATCGTGATATTTTAACATCAATGGGCGGTCCTGATGGGGGCGACGGCGGTCGTGGTGGACACATTATTGTGAGAGGAAGCGTTCACATTTGGACATTACTGCACTTGAAATACCGTAAACACATCATAGCCGAAGATGGCGGTGCAGGCGGCAGTTCGCACAAGTTTGGAAAACAAGGTAAGGATGAAGTTTTGGAGGTTCCCCTCGGAACTATCGCAAAAGATGCGGAAACCGGAGAGGTGCTTTTTGAGATCACTCAGGATGGCGAAACAAAAATTTTAACAGCCGGAGGCCGGGGCGGCTTAGGTAATGCGCACTTTAAAAATGCCGTACAGCAAACGCCACGTTTTTCCCAGCCCGGAGAGCCTGGCAAAGAAGTTTGGAATATTCTTGAGCTTAAGGTTTTGGCGGATGTTGGTTTGGTGGGTTTCCCAAATGCCGGTAAATCTACGTTGCTTTCAGTAGTATCTGCAGCCAAGCCAGAAATTGCCGATTACCCTTTCACTACTATTGTTCCGAACCTGGGCATAGTGAGCTACCGGGGTGGAAAGTCGTTTGTAATGGCCGATATTCCGGGAATTATCGAAGGCGCATCAAAGGGTAAAGGTTTGGGCTATCGTTTCCTTCGCCATATAGAAAGAAATTCCGTTTTGCTCTTTATGGTGCCTGCCGATACCAGTCGTTCCATAAAAGAAGAGTATGAAATCCTGAAAAAAGAACTTCAATCGTACAATCCTGAGTTAATGCAAAAGCCACATGTTTTAGCCATTACTAAATCAGATATGCTTGACGATGAACTTATGGACGAAATGAAGCGGGAATTACCAACCAATCTTCCGTCGATATTCATATCATCTGTAGCACAAAAAAATCTTCTCGAGCTGAAAGATCTGCTTTGGAAAGCTATTGAAGGGTAGTTTTAAATCCGAAGTCCGAAGTCCGAAGTCCGAAGTCCGAAGTCCGAAGTCCGAAGTCCGAAGTCCGAAAAAATTGGCGTACAAGGTAGGCGTTTTTCTTCGGACCTCGCAATTCTGAAGATGGCAGTAAAAGTTGAGCAATACCTTTGAGGCGTTTCAATAACAATTAATTAGTTAGAACAATTAACCAGTTAATTAACCCGTTAATGCGGCTAACCCTGTCCTTCTTGCACCTGACCATTGTCATGCGCATGCTCTAAAATCTCTTTGATATCAGATTTAGGTTTTTTAGGTGCCTTGTGTTTAAAATGCGGAACTTCGTGCTCTACAATATCCTCTTCAATTGCCTCAACGCCAAAAACCTTCTCTTTTAACAGGTTATATTTATCGCGAAAGCCATAACGTAGATTATTTGCTCCGCTGGCAATTCTTCCCCTTGTTCCTGCACCACTATCAGGCGCAAACAATACGCTTATTACTGCGCCAGCCGCAAGTCCTGCAACTAAGGCAATTGCTACCTGAGCATTATTATTTGATTTATGCGCCAGGCATTTTCCGATTAATTTTCTAAATTTCATGTGTTTATTATTTAAGTGTTTTATCGTGCGTGTTACCAATATACTATATTTTATTAACTTACGCTTATAGTTGGCTCCCACTTGCAGGTCTATAATTGAACAAACCGATTGGCATAATGTTTAATTTTTTTTGATTTGACAGCCCTGCAAGTCGCTTTTTACCAAATGTTTGCCGCTTTTGTTGTTGGCAGTCGCCCATTGTTCAAATGCTTTACCATCGGTATGCTTAAGTGTAATTTTTAGTCACTAGAATGGGAAAAATGGATTGGAACCGAAAGCCTGCAGACCTTTAATTATTAAACCCGAGTGGCAGCCCCGCTACCTTTCGGTGCGGGCTACAGCGGATGGCCTATGTCATTTAGTTAAGAAAAAAACAAAAAACATTGTCACCCTGAGCGGAGTGACTCGCATAGCCCGGCCACAGTGATATTTGAAAAAAAGACATCGATTTTACTTAAATTCGAAGTTAAAGCATAATCTTTAGCTTTTAACAAACAAAAAATAATGGTAAAAGCAACAATAAACAAAGAACACTATGCTTGTTCGGTAACTAACGGATCGCACGATATTGTAGTGGATGAACCTCTTGAATTGGGCGGCACGCACAAGGGCTTTGCACCGAAAGGACTTTTGATGGCTTCGCTGGCCTCATGTGTGGCAATAACGCTACGGATGTATGTAGACAGGAAGGGATGGGCGGTGGAAAAAATTGAAGTAGAAGTGAACATGGGCGTAGAAAATGCCGAGGATGTATTTTACGAAGAGATTACCTGCACAGGCAACCTTACCGAAGAGCAAAAGGCCCGGCTGGAAACCATTGCATCAAAGTGCCCTGTTAGCAAAATTTTAACCGTAGGCCACGATGTGCGCTCGAAAGTGCTATAGCCAAACGGTGCAAAACTCGCTTTCACAATGCTAAAAAGCTTTGGTATCTTTGTAACGCCTCTTTTATGAAGTAAAAAAATATTTATGGCTACCGAAATTAAATGTCCTAACTGTGCCCATGTTTTTCCGATGGAAGAAGCCATGGCCGAAGATTATAAGAAAGAACTGAGAGAGAAGATGGTTGCTTTTACGAGGCAAAAGGATGAAGAATTTCAGCGTAAATTAGCTACCGTAGAATCAGAAAAGCAGCAACAACAACGGTCTTTTGAAACGAAATTAGCGGAAGAGAAAGCGAAATTGAAAACCGATTTAGAGGGCGATTTGCGTAAGCGCATTGCTTCTGATTTTGAAACAAAACTGCAAATATTGGAGGGCAACGCCAAAGAAAACGAAGAGAAGTTAAAGCTTGCCCGCGAAAAAGAGCTTGAGTTTTTGCGGAGAGAGCAAAGCCTTAAGGTTAAAGAGGAAGAGATGGAACTGGCGTTTCAGCGTAAAATGCAAGAACAGCGTAATGAGTTGGTGGAACAAATTCGTAAGCAGGAAGCCGAGAAAAACAGCATTAAAGATACTGAACATCAGCTGCGTTTGCGTGAACTGGAAAAGCAACTTGCCGACCAGAAAAAACTTGCTGAAGAAATGAAACGCAAGGCCGAGCAAGGCAGTATGCAATTGCAGGGTGAGGTGCAGGAACTGATTTTGGAGGAATTGTTACGCAGTAATTTCCCTTTCGATTTAATTGATGAAGTTGGCAAAGGCGTTCGCGGTGCCGATTGTATCCAGGTGGTGCGTAACCAGTTTGGACAAGAATGTGGCAAAATTATTTATGAAAGCAAACGTACGAAAGATTTCGGTGGCGACTGGATTGAGAAACTCAAGAAAGACATGCGGAGCCTCGGTGTTGATGTTGCCGTAATTGTAAGTCAGTGTTATCCTAAAGGTATGGATTGCTTTGGCCAGCGTGATGGCGTTTGGATTTGCTCGTTTGAGGAAGTGAATGCGGTTGCGTATGTTTTACGCGACGGAATTTTGCGTTTATCGAGCGCAATGAAATCGCAGGAAAACCGGGGCGATAAAATGCACATGCTTTACGATTATTTAACCGGAGCCGAGTTTTCTGAACAATGGAAAGCCATTCGCGAAGGATTTATGAGTATGAAATTATCTATTCAACGCGAGCGTGATGCCATGGAGCGGTTGTGGAAAGCCCGCGAAAAACAGTTGGAAAAGGTGCTTCTAAATGCAACCCATATTCGAGGCTCCATTGAGGGTATCGCCGGAAGCGACACTATTCAATTAAGTTTAACGGACGATGATGAGCAATTGCTTTTAGATTAAGTAAGTTCTATCGTTAACACCTAAGAACGTTGTCATTTAGACTGGAGTGCACTATATCGAATTTGCATCGGTAGCGAAATGGAAAGCACTTTAAAGGAAAGATAGCTCCGCAAGGGCGAAATGACGACTCATTGAACAACAAAAACCTGTATAATCAGCTGATTCCGAGTAATCAACCTAAAAATGAGCAAAACAAATAATAATATGAATAAAAAACTTAACCAATACTTTAACCACTTCAAAATCCTTACTTTAATTGGCGCTTTGCTATTTTTCGGCGACGTTTTCGGGAACGTTCCCGAAAACGGCTTGAAGTCGCCTGATGGTAATCTGGTGGCAAATTTTTCGTTGGCAGCGGGCGGCGTACCAACCTACAGCTTGAAATACAAGGGTAAGGATGTGATTAAAGTGAGCAAGCTGGGTTTGCAATTAAAGGATGGCAAACACCTGATGAATGGCTTCACAGTATCAGACACGAAAACGAGTGCTTTTAACGAAACCTGGACGCCTGTTTGGGGAGAAGTTAAGGAAATTGTGAATCATTATAACGAGCTTGCCGTTACCTTAACCCAAAAGGAAACTAACCGTTACATCATCATTCGGTTTCGTTTATTTAATGATGGACTCGGCTTCAGGTATGAGTTTCCGGAGCAGAAGAATCTCGATTACTTCGTTATAAAAGAAGAGAAAACGCAGTTTGCTTTGGCCGGCGATCATAAAGCATTTTGGCTGCCGGGCGATTATGATACACAAGAGTACAGTACCGTAACATCGAACCTATCAGAAGTTCGTGGCAAAATGAAAGACGCCGTAACGCCTAATGCATCGCAAACCACTTTCTCGCCAACGGGTTTGCAAACCCCTTTGATGATGAAAAGTAAAGACGGCCTCTATATCAATATCCACGAAGCCGCTTTGATCAATTATTCGTTAATGTCGTTAAACCTCGATGATAAGAATATGATTTTAGAATCGTGGTTAACACCCGATGCTGTGGGCGATAAAGGCTACATGCAAGCACCTTGTTTATCGCCATGGCGAACAATTATTGTAAGCGACAAGGCTGCGGATATTTTAACCTCAAAATTAACTTACAACCTTAACGAACCTACAAAGTTTAAAGATGTATCTTGGATTAAGCCGACCAAATATGTTGGCGTTTGGTGGGAAATGATTACAGGCAAAAGCACCTGGGCTTATAACAATTTAACGAGTGTGCAACTGGGTGTTACCGATTACTCAAAAACAATACCGAACGGAAAACATGCCGCAAACACCACTCACGTGAAAGAATACATCGATTTCGCTGCAAAAAACGGATTGGATGCCGTTTTGGTGGAAGGCTGGAATGAGGGCTGGGAAGATTGGTTCGGCAAAACCAAAGATTATGTGTTCGATTTTGTAACGCCATATCCCGATTTCGATGTGAAAGAAATTCACCGTTATGCTGCCAGCAAAGGCATTAAAATGATTATGCATCACGAAACTTCTTCATCAGTTCGTAATTATGAAAGGCATTTAGATACCGCCTATAAGTTTATGAAAGCCAATGGTTACGATGCCGTAAAAAGCGGTTATGTAGGCAACATTATTCCCCGTGGCGAGCATCATTACGGGCAGTGGCTAAACAACCATTACCTGTATGCCATACAAAAGGCGGCCGAGTTTAAAATTATGGTAAATGCACACGAGGCAGTTCGCCCAACCGGCCTGGCCCGTACTTATCCCAATTTAATTGGCAATGAATCGGCCCGCGGAACCGAATACGAAGCTTTTGGCGGAAACAACGCCGATCATACTACAATTTTACCATTTACACGTTTAATTGGTGGTCCGATGGACTACACGCCGGGCATTTTTGAAACTAGAGTGAGTGCCTATAATCCCGAAAATAATTCGTTTGTTCACAGTACACTCGCCCGTCAGTTGGCGCTGTATGTAACCATGTATAGTCCGCTGCAAATGGCTGCCGATTTACCAGAAACCTATAATAAATACATCGATGCTTTTCAGTTTATTAAGGATGTTGCCGTTGATTGGGATGACACCAAAGTTTTGGAAGCAGAACCGGGAGACTACATCACTTTCGCCCGCAAGGCAAAAGGCAAAAACAACTGGTTTGTTGGGCGCACCAATGATGAGGTTGCACGCACTTCTAACATTAATTTCAGCTTTCTTGATGCTGGTAAAAAATACATTGCAACCATTTATGCCGATGCGAAAGATGCGCATTACGAAACCAACCCAAAAGCCTATACCATTCGCAAAATGGAAGTAACCAACAGAACGAAGCTAAGCATACCTTGCGCACCGGGTGGAGGTTATGCAATAAGCGTTATGGCGAAGTAGTTTATTGGTTCATTAGTTCATTTGTCATTAGTCATTAGTTCATTGATGATTAGTTCATTTGTCATTGGTTCACTAGTCATCGGATGAATACCAGGCGTGGTCGCTATATTCATTCGATGACTAATTCTTTTTGCTATCATCCTGAGTGTTAATTTTTCGGAAATAAAATCAATATAAGTGACGCCGTTTTTTCGAAGAATGCTTTTAAGAAGGGTCGTCATTTTGAGCGCAGCCGAGAACCACGAAGTGCTCAGCGAAGCTAAATCTCTATCCAAGGTTCAACGATTTCTCCTCCGTAGGAGCTCCTATGGAGCACTTCAGTCGAAAGGAGAATTTGCTAGAAAAAAAGTACTGTTACCCTTACTTTTTTTTCAGAAAAATAATCTCTGAGGATGAGGACCATTCATGTTTAGGTTTAAAGTACAATTAGAATTTTGTACGCTTATTCTTGTTATCATTTTATTCTTTTTTCACCCGAATCAGATTTTTTTGCATATTGGTATCGATAAACAGAACTGTTCAACCTGCGAAACACAACAAATTATGCCGAAAACAAATAATCACATCGAACTACAGTTCTTGAGCGAGCCATCTGATGTAAACTATGGGGGCAAAGTTCACGGTGGAATGATGATGAAATGGATCGACCAGGCCGCTTTTGCCTGTGCGTTGCAATGGAGCCAGAGCTATTGCGTAACGGTTTATGTTGGCGGCATCAGGTTTTTCCACCCTGTGCATATTGGCCACCTGGTAAAAATGGAGGCGCGAATTATTTATACAGGCAAAACAAGCATGCATATTGCGGTTGATGCCTATTCGAAACCCGTCGGCCAAACCGACTTTGTTAAAAATACGCACTGTATTATCGTTTTTGTAGCTGTTGATGAGGATGGGCAGCCAAAACCCATACCACCCTTTAAACCGAAAACCGAAAGAGAAATCGCCATGCACGGCTATGCCATAAAATTGATGGAACTGCGCAAAAGCATTGATAAGGAAATGGAACCTTATATTGCTTAACAGCTCACCATTTGAAAGGCAGTGAGGCCTCATCCCTTGAAAGGCAGAGATTCGGCAGGCTTAGTAACCACCCTCTCCGGGGGAGCGGATTTCAGAGCCTCTGCTTTAAACCCAAAGGTTCAAACCCGAGTCTTTTGTTTCCCTTTCCTTACGAGAGGGGCAGAGCCTTGTACGCTAGCAAGAGACCACCTATCGAAAGTGATTTCGATCAATTCCCATAGTTCCCATTTCACCAAATCGTCATTCTCGCGCATGCGGGAATTTTAATACCATAAACCAGTTTGAAGCTTTAAGATTCCCTATCAGGTAGGCAATGATGTAGCGCAGTAGTCTATATAAGCACAAAATTAGCCAAGTACAAACTTTACAGGGAGAGGTTTTTAGAAGTTAATAAACGCTTCTATTTGTTCATTAACGAACTTGATTGTGTCTTGCTGGTTCAAATTCCCGTCGGCATCCAGCTCCGTACGGATGTTTGGAATGTGTAAGCGCAGCGGTAAAACATGCAACCGAATATAATGACATACACCCGTAAAGTGATCTACACCGCGAATATTGCCGTATTTACCCGATGAAATGCCAACCAGCGCCGCTTTTTTTTCGAAGAAACTTTCCGGAAAAGCACAGGCATCAATCAATACTTTCAAAACGCCGGGGAAACTGCCATTGTACTCTGGCATAACAAATAAAAATTTGTCCGTAGCAGTAATTTGCTCCTGAATTTTTTGAAAAGCCGCCGAGCGTTTGCCATACATATCCGTATTTAAAACATCTGCAGGCAAATGTTCCAGGCTGAATAATTCCGCATCAACCCCCTTAAGTTTTAAATTGTTCTGGTAATATTTTGCAACTTTAAGCGTATTGCTATTGAGTCTGTTCGTAGCGGCTATAATCGTAATCATGGGCAAATGTTAATAAGATGTTTAAAACCCGAATGCCCTTATTGCTAATATTGCCATATAGTTTGTATCTTAGCTGATTGAGAAAAAGGGCGTAAACAGCACAAAAATAGAACTTTTTGCCGATTAACAGGTAAAAATAAAAGCGCCAAAATAAACGTTAAACCATTTGGGATATATAGATGAGCAAAATTATTGCATTAGCAAATCAAAAGGGTGGCGTTGGTAAAACAACTTCATCAATAAACCTGGCTGCCAGTTTAGCCGTGTTAGAATACAAAACTCTATTGTTAGATGCTGATCCTCAGGCAAATTCAACCTCAGGCATTGGTTTTGATCCCCGAAATATTAAGAACAGTATTTACGAATGTATCATTAACGACATCGATCCACTGGAAGCGATTCAAAAAACTGATACACCAAATTTAGATCTTTTACCTGCGCATATTGATTTGGTAGGTGCCGAGATCGAGATGATCAACCTCAGCGATCGTGAGTATAAAATGAAAGCAGTACTGGAGAAAATAAAAGACCAATACGATTTTATTATCATCGATTGTTCTCCATCTTTGGGATTGATTACCATTAACGCATTAACTGCTGCCGATTCTGTAATCATTCCTGTTCAGTGCGAATATTTTGCGTTAGAGGGCTTGGGCAAGCTGTTAAATACCATCAAAATAGTTCAAAACCGTTTAAATCCTCAATTGGAAATAGAAGGCATTTTACTTACCATGTACGATGTTCGTTTGCGTTTATCAAACCAGGTTGTTGAAGAGGTAAAAACACACTTTAATGAACTGGTTTTTGAAACCATAATTCAACGGAATACGCGATTGAGCGAGGCGCCGAGCTATGGCGTATCGGTAATTATGCACGATGCAAATTGCAAGGGAGCAATAAATTACCTTAACCTTGCCCGCGAAATCGTAAAAAAGAACGGTTTGTTAAAAGAAGAAGAAATAACTACAGCAACTTTATAAATTATAGATGACATCTTTTCAGCGAAAAACAGGTTTAGGAAGAGGGTTAAGTGCGCTTTTAGATGATAGCGAATCTACTCATCCGCCAAAACAGCAGGCAAATGCCGTTAGTGAGACAGAGCAGATTGGCAACATCAGTCATGTAAGTTTAACCGAAGTTGAAACCAATCCATACCAGCCACGAACAGAGTTTGATCAGGTTGCACTAAATGAACTTGCCGATTCGATCAAGGTGCAAGGCTTAATTCAGCCCATTACCGTAAGGAAACTAAGTGCCAATAAGTATCAGCTAATTTCTGGCGAGCGCAGGTTCAGGGCATCAAAATTGGCCGGCTTAACACAAGTTCCGGCGTATATTCGTAGTGCTAACGACCAGCAGATGTTGGAAATGGCTCTAATCGAAAATATTCAGCGGGAAAACCTGAACGCCATTGAAGTGGCCCTAAGTTTTCAGCGCATGATCGATGAAGTAGGGTTGAAACAAGAGCAGTTGGGCGATAGGGTAGGGAAAAATCGTACTACGGTTACCAACTACTTAAGGTTGTTGAAACTTCCGCCCGCCATTCAGGCTTCCATCCGCGATCAACGCATTTCGATGGGGCATGCCCGTGCCTTAATCAATGTCGACGGTGTAGATAAGCAATTGTTCATCCATCAGGAAATATTAGATAAAAGCCTTTCGGTACGTAAAGTAGAAGAGCTCGTTCGCAATTTGCAGCATGCAGCGCTCAAAACCGAAGAAAAGCCGAAAGCGAAAAGTGTATCGTTTCAATATCAGAAACTTCAGGATGATTTGGCCTCGAAATTCGCTACTCGCGTAAAATTAAAAGTTGCTCAAAATGGAAAAGGCGCAATTGAAATCCCTTTTATGAGCGATGACGACTTGAATCGAATTTTAGAGCTATTGGATTGGTAATGCATAAGGTGAAGTTTTTAATACTGTTTACTTTAATTACGGGCCTTTTCGTAAACCTTGCTTCGGCTCAGGTTAGGGATACGGTAATAAAATCTACCGATAGTGTAAAAACACAGGTTATTAAGCCGGTAAGGAAAGATACTACAACCAAGGTAATGAGCCGGCAAGATTCGATGAAAGCCGCTTATGTAAATCCCGGAAAGGTTGCAGGAAGAAAGGCGGTTTTCCGATCGATGATTATTCCCGGCTGGGGGCAGCTGTACAATATGCAAATTCTCGACGATGGCTATGGTACCAGGGCGGGTAAAAGCCAAACCTTGCAAAAGGTGTACACGGGGGCTAAAATAGCAGCTATTTATGCCGGTTTTACGGTGTTAACCATGTCGTACATAGAGAGTACCAAACAATATAAGCTTTTTCTGAAAGAACTGCAATATCGCGATGCCAATAATGGTGCTCCGGATCCCAATGGGCCTTTTGGTAGCAGATACTCAACATCGGGCATTACCAATGGAAAGGATACCTACCGAAGAAACCGTCAGATTGTTTTAGGTTCGTACCTTTTGGTCTATGCAGCCAACGTTATCGATGCTTATGTAGCTGCTCGTTTGCACTTTTTTAATATTGATGATGAACTGAGCTTTAAAGTTTCACCCTCAGTAATCACTTCAAATTCCCTATATGGTTTTAATGGTACACCCGCCTTAAAACTCTCACTAACATTTTAAATATGATGAAAATTGCGCTTTTAGGTTATGGCAAAATGGGGCAGATTATCGAAAAATTTGCTTTAGAACGTGGCCACGAAATCGTATTGAAGATCACGATTGATAATCAAGCCGATTTGACCAGGCAAAACCTTAAACTTGCCGATGTAGCCATCGATTTTAGTACACCAGATTCGGTTTTGAATAACATTTCCACTTGTTTTGATGCGAACGTTCCGGTGGTTGTTGGCACAACAGGCTGGTATGGAAAATTGCAAGAAGTAAAGAATGATTGCAACAGCAGTAACAATGCCCTGTTGTATGGGTCTAACTTCAGTATAGGCGTTAATTTGTTCTTCAAGCTAAACCAAATGCTGGCGAAGCTGATGAATAACTACCCGGCTTACGAAGTTCAGGTAGAAGAAATACACCATACCCAAAAGTTGGATTCTCCGAGCGGCACGGCAATAACCCTTGCCGAAGGGATAGTTGATAACCTCGACCGAAAATCGGAATGGTTGAATGAATTGATAGGAACTCATGTAGAGGTATTTCCAAAAGCCGAGCAACTGCTGATCGAATCGCACAGGATTGAAAATATACCCGGAACGCATTCGGTAATTTACAGTAGCGAGGTTGACGACATTGAAATAAAGCACACGGCACATAGTAGGGCAGGATTTGCGTTGGGAGCGGTTGTAGCCGCAGAATGGCTAAAAGATAAAAAAGGATTTTTTAGCATTACT
Source organism: Pedobacter endophyticus (assembly GCF_015679185.1). NCBI lineage: Bacteria > Pseudomonadati > Bacteroidota > Sphingobacteriia > Sphingobacteriales > Sphingobacteriaceae > Pedobacter > Pedobacter endophyticus. The sequence continues at coordinate 1,985,455 of NZ_CP064939.1, read as the reverse complement.
GATATTTTTGAGTAAGAGAAGTCCGATAGTCGGAGGTCCGAAGTCAGGAGTTTGGAGTCAGGAGTTTGGAGTTGTGAGTCTGGAGATGAGAGAAAGAAGACAGTAGGCAATTAGAATAAACAACGCACTTAAGTGAACCTAAATGCCTTAGAGGGTAGAACAACACAGAAAAGCGGCGTTTGAAAGGTGATGGCGCTAAAAGTTTGATAACTAATAACTAAAATGTATCGCTAACGGCTCCCTTCGGAGGGTCGGTAGGGCCGGATAACGGGCCGCGAAAAAATATAAAGATATATATGAACTATAAATTTTGGCAGAAAAGAAAAGATGCCCCAAAAAAGAAAAAAACTAAAACCCGAGAATGGGTAGATGCAATTGTTTTTGCTGTTGTAGCCGCCACCATTATTCGCGTGTTTTTTATTGAGGCTTACACGATCCCCTCAGGTTCAATGGAGCGCTCGTTGTTAATCGGCGATTTTCTTTTTGTAAGTAAGGTAAATTATGGAGCACGTATTCCGATGACGCCTGTTGCATTTCCCTTCGCTCATCATACATTGCCTTTAACCACATCTACAAAAGCGTACTGGGACGGCGTTCAATGGAAATACCACCGTTTGCCAGGATTATCAGAGATTAAGCGAAATGACGTTGTGGTATTCAACTTCCCGGAGGGCGATACAGTGGCCGTAGAGAATCAGGAAGACAGCTATTATAACCTCGTTCGCAACATGGGACGCGAGCAGGTAAGAAGCACTTTTACAATTGTTGACAGGCCGGTAGATAAACGCGAAAACTTTATTAAAAGATGCATTGCCATCCCTGGTGATGTGATTTCGATGAGCAACGGCGTTGCCAATGTTAATGGGAAGCAAGAACCGCTGAAAAATACAGGCTTAATGCCTTATCGCGTTACTTTCAAAACTACTGATTTTAACTATTCGCTTTTAGATGAGTTCAAGCTCGATTTGGGCAATAGTCCGGCGATTGCAGAAAACACCTATGTTATTAATGCTTCCTCAGAAATTGCAGACAAGCTTAAATCTTTTGATTTCGTGCAGTCGGTAGCCTTATATCCCGATTCGGTTGGCCCCGAGCAAGGCGGTGTGTTTCCGCACGATAAAAGTCGCTCAAACTGGAACAGGGATAACTTTGGGCCAATTAAGGTTCCCGCAAAAGGCTGGACAGTTAAGATTGATAGTATGACAATGCCACTTTACTACCGTGCAATTAGAACATACGAAGGAAACAAGGTTGAACAGGTAAACGGTGTTTGGTACATTAACGATAAGCCAGCAACCACCTATACCTTTAAGATGGATTATTACTGGATGATGGGCGATAATCGCCACAATTCTGCCGACTCACGCTACTGGGGTTTCGTACCTGAAGACCATATTGTAGGCAAGGCATTATTTGTTTGGATGAGCTGGGACAGTACCGCCTCTTTTTTCCATAAAATTAGATGGAGCAGGCTGTTTATGGGAATCCATTAACCAATGCAATAACTTTAAAATGGCTCACCCTCAAGTGAGCTTTTTTTTGCATCAATAAGCTTTTTAATTTTTTTAAGAAGTTTTGCTTAATTTGATTTTTTTATTAAGTTTGAGTTAATAATCAATTAATCAATTCTCTTTTATCCCACCAGTCGATAAAAATTCGACATTAATCTTTAAAAATATGACTACATAGCGCAAAAAAAAAAATCCCTATACGAAATACATCCCAATAAAAACTTAAAATAAAATTATGAGAAAAAACTACTTAATTTTTTTAAGCGTTTTGTTGGCATTACTAATATCCTTACCAACCTACGCTCAAAAAAGCATTTCAGGCACCGTAAAAGATAAACAGGGATTACCGATACCTGGCGTCAGTGTAACAGAAAAGAATACCAAAAATGGGACTTCAACCAACGCCGATGGAGAATTCACAATATCTTCATCATCCAAGTCAATTCTTGTTTTCAAATCTATTGGCTTTGCAAACAAAGAAGTAACCGTCGGTAACCAAACCAAAATAAATATAACGCTTGATGCTTCGTACAACGAACTTGAAGAGGTTACAATTAGGCAAATAGGATATGGTACGCAAAAGGCCCGTGAGGCTACCGCATCGCTTTATACGGTTAAAGGGGAGCAATTACAAAACAGGCCAACTGCGACAATCGAAAGCTTGCTGCAAGGACTTGCTCCAGGCTTACTAGTCCAGCAGAATACAGGTAGCCCTGGAGGTAGAGTAAATATTCAGGTTAGGGGTTTAGCAGCTTTTTCGGCTGATGCAAATTCAAATGTAGTGAGCCCCCCACTGTTTGTTATTGATGGTATACCGATTGATCAGGATCCTTTCAATCCATCCGACCCCAGACAAGCTATTAACAGCGTATTATCGGGGCTAAACCCGTTCGATGTAGAATCGGTCGATGTTTTAAAAGACGCTTCTTCCACAGCAATTTATGGCTCTAGAGGTGCCAACGGCGTAATCATAATCACAACGAAGCGTGGTAAGATCGGTAAGCCCATTGTTACTATAAATTCTCAGTATGGACTATCTTATTTTCCAAATCTGCGGCCCACTTTAGGCGGCAAAGCAGAACGCGATTTCAAAATTGATTTATATAATCAATACAAAGTCTCGAATGTTGCCGGAGCCGTCGTTGTCCCAGGTATGCCAGTCCAGCTATCAGACAGTTTAAATGCTTTTTATAACAACTCAACCGATTGGCAAAGCTTATATTTTAATGATGCTGCTGCACTAAAAAATATAAATATCGGAATTAGTGGAGCCACCGAAACCTCGAATTACAGAGTCGGAGCCGATTACTATGATGAAAATGGTACTGTGGTTGGGTCAGGATTTAATCGTTATTCCCTCACCTACTTTGGTAATTTTAGACCGACGCCTAAACTTACCATTACCGCTAGGGTCAATGCAAATCAAACTGATGCAAGTAGAAGAAGAGGAAGCAATTACAACGCTGCAGTTATCGGAAATAATTTTTCGTCTTCGTTTGTGCCAGGACCAAACAGCGGTTTTTACGACCAATTTTTGGCTTCCTACAGCAATGGTGTCAACCTTGACCTGACAAGAAATGGTATCGTTTCGTTAGAAGGGAGCTACGACCTTTATAAGTTTTTAAACATCACCACACGGGCTTCAGGCAACTATCGTTTTTATCGTACTAGAAACTTTCAGCCATCTGCAACAAGAGAAGATAGCAAGGCCTATTCAGATTACTATGATCAAGAAAAGTTAAACTTGTTAAGTGAAACCTTCTTAAGGTTGCATCACACTTTCAACGAAAGGCATAACTTTGATTTTTTGGTAGGAAATACTATCAATGTTAGTAAGATCGATTACATATCGGGTACGGGTACTGGTGGTCCGAACGATGCTCAACAAGTAATTAAGGGCTATCCACAAGCGGGCCTTGAGCTTACTACGGGCAACACTTCTTACGGGTTATTGTCGTATTATTCAAGATTAACGTACGATTACAAGACAAAATATTTGTTTCAAACCTCTTTAAGAGGGGATGGGTCGTCCAAATTTGGAAAAAACAAGCAATGGGGTTATTTTCCTTCAGTATCCGCCGGTTGGGTATTCACAAAGGAAGATTTCCTTAAAGGAATAGCGGACAAGTGGTTCAATTTCGGTAAAATAAGAGCAAGCTATGGCAAAGTTGGGTCGCAATTCGACGATAATTACTTAGCATTGGGAGCTTATGTTACTGGAGGTGGAGCTGGCTCAACTTACAATGGTATTCCTACATTGTCACCAAATTACGGTGCTGCAAATGGTATTCCGCTGCCGAATTTATCATGGCAAACTGCTACAACCTATGGTGTTGGTGCAGATCTGGAATTCTTCGGAAGTAGGTTAACAGCGTCGTTAGACTATTATCACCGAGCGACAGATAATTTCTTATTCCGTGAGCCTTTAAACTCTACATCTGGCTACTCTTTACACTATATTAATGGTGGTGCAGTGCTAAACAGAGGTTTCGACGCCGCAATTACCGGCTACGTAACTGCACCTCAAAAAAAGTTGCAATATACTATCACTCTGATAGGAAGTACCAATACAAACATTCTTACCAAATTACCTGATGGTGGTAAAAGCGTTGCCCGAGGTACGGGAAATGCGCCTTATTTAGAAGTAGGCCGTCCGTTAAATGGGTTTTACCTATTCCGTTATCTAGGAGTATATCCTAATGATGCAGCAGTTCCGGTTGACAGATATACAGGAAAGCCGCTATTTCCGAATACCAGTGGTTTTACAAGTCAAGATCCGTACCGCGGTGGAGATATAGCATTATTAGATGTTGATGGAAATGGAAGGATTGATGTGAAAAGCAATAATGATAAAATTTATATGGGTGATCCAAGTCCAAAGTTTTATGGAAGCCTTTCGCATTCATTTAGGTATTTGTTAAAGAACAATTCTTCGATCCAACTGCAGCTATTTTTTAATTATTCAATAGGAAATAAGGTTTATAACCAAGTTTTGGTTGATCGATTAAAGTCGGTAAGTTGGACTGCAAGCAAAAACGTGAACTATCCTAATGGCCAAACGAATTTATTGGATGTATCTGATCTGGATTATTGGACACCAACTCACACCAATGCTAAATATCCATCTTTAAATCCTTGGAGATATTACGCTTTATCTAGTTACGATTTTATCGGTAACTACGATGTTCCTACCGATTTATTTCTGGAGGATGGAAGCTTCATTCGTTTAAATTCGATAAGCCTGGGTTACGATTTCTCACCAAAGTTTTTAGCTAAGATTAAGATCAGACGACTGAGGTTGTTTGCTAGCATGAATAACGTATTCATTTTAAGTAAATATTCTGGCGTCGACCCCGAGAATGTAGACAATTATGGGTACGACCAGGGTAACGGCTACCCGATTCCTAAGAAATTTAATTTTGGATTTAATTTTGAATTTTAGACAGAAAGAACATGTTATATAACTATAAAAATAAAATACTTTTAGTCATAGTTTTGGCTATTGCAATGTTTTCGTGTAAGAAAATTCTGGAACCTGATGTAATTGATTCTCCAACAGGTCGGAATGCCTTTAAAACGGCACAAGATGTTAACAACGGAATTGGAGCGGCTTATTCGTTTTTACGAACAGCTTTGCCGAACAAGATCTTTCTCTTTGGAGATGTTAGAGCTTATAATTTTTCAAGTCTTTCATTCACGACAAACGTCAGACCTGAAACTAGCATTCCGGAAAACGACTACAATGCACTTATTAATAACGGTGGAGGAAACTGGTCAGATTTTTACCGCACAATTGCGCAGTGTAATCTGTTATTGGAGGTTATACCTACCATTAGTAATTATGACAACGCCACCAAAAGGAGACATATTGGAGAGGTCAGCTTTATCAGGGCACTCACCTATTTTTATCTGGTTAGGTTTTGGGGCGATGTACCAATTAATTTAAGTAGTGTTAATATCGGAACCATTGCCCGCTCTCCTCAGGCAGAGGTATATAAGTTAGTAAAAAGCGATTTGGACAAAGCAATTGCCAATTTAAGCCTGCTTTATTCAGCTGATGATAAAGCTGTACGAGCAACCAAGGGTGCGGCATGGGCCATTAAAGCACATTTAATGGCGTGGCAACAAGATTATTCCGCTTGCGAAAAATTGTGTGATAGCGTAATTAGGTTTGGTAACTATTCACTGGTTAAAGATACTACCAACAATAATTTGGTTAAGATTTTTGTGGGTAAGTCTCCCGAAGGGATTTTTGAGCTGAATTATGACTACCTGCAAAATGAGGTAGAGAAAAATCTTGTTTATAACCGTACGTTGGGCAGGCCATGGTATAAAGATGTGTCAGATGGGGGCGGAGGTACGGAAAAATTCCTGCTATCACCAACTACCGAGCAAATGGACGCAATGTTTAAGCCCGGGGCGAAAGATGCTAGGAGATTTAGTTGGTTCATCAAAGATTATTTCGCTAACTCAGTTACAATAGGCAAAGAGACGTATAACGGTGCCAAGAACAGATATTATTTCGGAAAATATAGAACGCTTGCTCAAAACGCCGATACCACATCGCAAAAAATTAACGAATCAAACATCATCATCACCAGATTAGCCGATATCATTTTGCTAAGGGCCGAAGCTTTAGCCAGCAATACTGTAAACCGACCCGCTGAGGCAGTAACCTTGCTTAATGAGGTGCGAAAACGAGCATTTGCAGCGGCATATACCGGAGGCGGCGACTTACAGGATACGATATTGTTAGAACGCAAAAAAGAGCTTATTGGTGAGGGACATTTCTTTTTTGATCTGGTAAGAACCAGAAAGATGAACAAATATTCACTAATAACAGAGTCAGACTGGTATTCTGGAGGCGCTTGGCTTTTACCAATTAATCAAAGCATTATTGCTGAAAGCAATTTTACCATTACACAAAATGACTACTGGAAATAGAGGTGAATACTAAACCAACTAAGATGAAAAATTTATTAAAGATAAAAATCGGACTGATTTTATTTACAGCTCTAATTGTTATTGCCTGTAAAAAAGATTACTATCAAGACGGGGGGCTGTCTGCACAATCGGAGGCTGAAAAAAATATGACCACGTATGATTTTTTGGCTAGCAGAACTCCCGGAAAATTTGATTCACTATTAAAGGTGATTGATTTGACCGGTACAAAAAACCTGGTTAATCAAGACAATATAACTTTTTATGCTGTGCCAAACTCGGGAGTTGCAAGGTTTCAAAGCATGTTCAGTAGTGCAAACAAGCTCATTAGACCTTTAAATAAAATTGGAAAGGACACACTGACAATGCTCTTGAAGAGATTGATTATTCCCAACTCTCACATCTCATTGGAACAAGCGGTTAGCAATGTGAGAACACTTTATAAAGATGCTAATAACGACACCTTATTCATTTCTTTCAAGGATGGAGGTGTTAAGCCCGGAACTGCAATACAAACTTCTGCATATTCAATGGTTTATGAGCACAGAAAGATACCCAAAGTTGATTCGGTGAACTATGTTTCCCTAAGTGCTTTTCAAACACACAATCTGATTACAAAAAATGCTATGCTACATGTTGTCGCCGAAGAGACAAATTTTGCAACCGGCTTAAAAACGAAGTTTTATTTATATTAACAGATTATAATATGAAAACGAATAAAAAAATACAATGTTTTTTACTATTGGTTTCTGCTTTCTTTTTTTATGCTTGCAAAAAGGAACAAAACAAAGGCTATTTTAGTAAAGACTTTAAATTTCCTACAACCCAGGCAATAAAGGCAGTAGTTGGAGGGCCGCTATTTCAGACGCGCGCAGCTATAACCGACGAAAGTACTAAACCATTAACTTTCAGAATCGTGGCCATAAGAAATGAAGATGGCTCAATAGCTCAAAATGCTATGGATTATAAAGTAGAGACTTATTTATGGACAAGTGCCTATACTAAAAAAGAAAAAACCATCGAAGAGATAGATGCTAAAAGATACAAAGCGATTCGGCCAGCAATTGACATAGATTCATTAAATGGGCGAATAATTATTTATCCGCAGGTGACTGATTCATTAAGATTGCCTAAAGGAATATATAAGATCGACATTGAAGTGAAAAATTCGGCCGAAACTCGTTTGTTTGAATCAGCTGTAACTTTAGATATCAGTTATTCACTTCCATATTATTATAAGTTTAGTGGTGTTGATGGAATAAAAGACTTTAAGGTGAAATTTACCAGACTTGCTGAAAAAGGAAATAAGCTAACAGTTAAGATCTATAAACCTGATGGAACGCCGACAAATGTAGATTCATATTTAGGATATCAGTATGGTGATGGTAGCATTAAGGATTTTCGAGAGCTGGGCTCTGGAAATCCTGTCAGCTATACACCATTTCTAGATCGTTTGGAACTCGAGTTCTCAAGCTTTCCAGCCCCATATGTTGAGGGGGGGCCAATTATTACCGATTTGTTTAACAACAGTAGTGTTAAAGGTGCTTATTTTAATTTTTGGTTTGAATGGGCAATTTACAAGGAAGGGAATTGGCTAATGGAAATTAAATTAATCTACTAATCTTTGGTGAAAGAGGTAATCGGCAGATCAGAAATGACTGCCGGTTTTTTTTGCCTCAGCTAGGTCTTCCTTTTTAATTTTTTTAAAAAGAGTTGTTGTGGTTGCGCTAATTTTTATTAAGTTTGATAGAAAAATCCCCAGTCGTAAATACATGTCTATAATTGCCGAGAAAAGTCAACGGTTAAGAGCCAACATCATAAAACAGCTTTATTACAAAAGCGCACTTTCATTAACGGAGCTGAGCAAACTTACACAAAAGAGCCTCCCATTGGTTACTTCGGCGGTAAATGCGCTGATAGGTGAGGGCTACATTATTGAGCAGGGGTTGGCCCCATCAACCGGCGGAAGGCGAGCCCTGATGTATTTGCTGAACCCGGGCCATCAAAAATTTATTGTCGCGGTGGCCATGGATCAATTGATTACCAGATTAACCATTTACGATCTCGCACGAAAAGTGGTATTCCCCATTCAACACCTGGATTTTGACATCGTCGCAGACCCAAATAATGTGAGTTTACTTTGTAACTTCATAAACGATTGCATTGATGCCTCAAAACTCGACCGTAAAGATATTGTTGGGGTCGGCATCGGAATGCCAGGATTTGTGAATGCGAAAAAGGGTATAAATTCTTCTTTCTTGATGGTTGACGAGGGCACTACAATCAGAGACTACCTGAGCAAACAAATAAATCTTCCAACGTTCATTGATAATGATTCGAGCCTAATTGCCCTGGCAGAACTGAATTTCGGTGAGGCCGCCAATTTAAGAGACGTAATGGTAGTGAACATTGGCTGGGGAACCGGGTTGGGCATGATCATCAATGGTCAACTTTACCGGGGCAGCAGTGGCTATGCCGGCGAGTTTAGCCATATTCCCCTATCAGATTCGAATAATCTCTGCTCTTGCGGAAAAAGGGGTTGTTTGGAGGTAGATACGTCGCTATTGGTAATGGCCGAACGGGCGCAAAAGGCCGTTTTTGAGGGTGCTGAATCAAGCATGGCTGAACTGTTCAAAAACACGGATACACATCCGGGCGATCATTTTCTAGCTGCCGTTAAGGCCCAGGATCCGCTAGCCGTAAATATCTTATCAAAATCTGCCTTCCAACTCGGAAAAGGGCTTTCGACACTCATACACATCTTAAATCCCGAACGCATTGTGCTAAGCGGAAGAGGCGCAAAGGCTGGGAAAATGCTTTTGCCACCCATACAGCAAGCAATAAATGAATTCTGCATTCCCCGTATTGCCGAGCAAACCGAAATACGACTTTCAAGTTTGACAGATGAGGCAGAACTATTGGCCGCGGCAAGCCTGGTGGTAGAGAATGGAAAATTTGATTAATAATGTTAATTTTACTGTTAGGACAATAAAAAATTGTTTAAAACGCATTGATCAAAGGGTAAAATGTAGCTGGGCCGACCCATTATGCCGAGTGGCGATGTCACAAATAACTTGGAATAAATCCGGTAGCTATCAGGTCAGGATAATGCCGGTTATGCCAAAACGCCGATGAAGCCCAAAGAAATCAGCGTATTGATCGAACGCATGATAATCGGCCACATTATTTCAGCTGATCTAGCCGAGGAATCAAACATTGCTACGCTATGAGAAAATAGCCGGCATCGAATGCACTGACTATTAAATCCATAGTGCTGCTATGACAAAATCAACATTCTTTTTAAAAAAATTAAAAAGTGTTTGTTAGATATAATTATTTTTATTAAGTTTGATAGGTTTTGAAACGGTTTTTTCAGCATAGGTTTGAAAAATCGTTAAACAAAGAAACAATGTGGGCTTATGTAAATAACAATATTACCACTCCAATCTCCCTATTTTAGTACATCCCGGCTAATCATAAATTTGAAAAAATGATAAGAAAATACTCAATCCTGTTGAGCATTTTGCTGGTATCCTTTGGGGCAAGTTTTAGTTATGCTTCAAAAAAAATAAAGATTGCTGCAATTGACATCTCGAGACCGCTTTCTGGGGTCGACGGTTCCATAAAAGGAATAATTCACGCTATACCAACAACTCGTGGCGTGGGATTTTCAATTTGGGCAGGTAAAAAACGGCTCTGCATCCTCAGCTTTGCCAGCTTTAAATCTAACGCGGTAACAATAGCTTCACCAAATAACATTCCAATTAAGTTAATTACAAATGACCTAAGTGCTGGGCCTGTTGGTGTTCTGTGCAACAAAAAAGAAAGGCAAGCGTTTGCTAATGCCGTGCCGGCGGTTGCAAGCGATGCACGAGAACCTTGCTGCGCCAAAGCCCTAACGACCAGTCTTCTCTGTTTACATGTAAGAAGATCAATTCATGGCCCATGCGGCTCCCCCAATATTCTATTATGTGGATTAAGCTCTCTTAATGATGGCAACCATCCGCTCTTAGTTACAGATGGGGCTTTTTGGAGATTTCACTGGTGAAAGCAATGACTTTTGGAGTCGATTATTAGATAGAGGCAACGGTATCTCGGCCATGAAGGCCGGGGGGCGTGCTTAACCAATTAGTAAATATTAAGTGAAGAAAGAATTAACAGAAACATCATTAAAGCAGACGTGTATGGAGAGATAACAAGCAAAAATTGAAAACAAATTAAGGTAACTTAATTTAAAACCGAACTAACAGTAAACTAAACCAATCAAAATGAAAAAAAAATACTTATTGTGCTTTAACGTATTGTTGTTATGCTTATTAACAACTGCTTCATTTGCACAAAAAACCGTAACAGGTACAGTAAAAGATGCAGGCGGCAATGCCCTACCTGGTGTAAGTGTTCTTGAAAAGGGAACCAAAAATGGGACTTCAACTGGTGTAGATGGTAAATATACCTTAAATGTGAAAGAGGGTGCAAGATTGATCTTCAGATCAATAGGAATGATTACGCAGGAACTGCTTGCCATATCGGGGCAAACCATTGTGATGAGTGATGACTCCAAGGTATTGAACGAAGTGATTGTGACTGGATTTGGCGTAAAAAAAGAAGTGAAGAGACTCAGTTATTCGGCAACTGCTGTTTCAGGCTCCGAATTAACTCAAGCCAATAATGCAAATGTGGAAAATGCCTTGCAAGGGAAGGTAGCAGGTGTGATGATTAATCAAGGTGCTAGCGGGCCTACATCTTCTTCCAGGATCAGGATTAGAGGAAACACGTCACTAAGTACAAATACGCAGCCTTTAATTGTTTATGATGGAATATTAATAGAACCGGGCACTTCTGGAGCAGACTCGTGGGGCGATGCTACAGATTTTGGAAACATCATGAAAAACATTAACGCTGACGATATTGAAAGTATCAGTGTTTTAAAGGGGGCTGCGGCTTCAGCACTGTACGGCTCTAAGGCCGCGGGCGGCGTGCTCCTCATTACATCAAAAAAAGGTAAGACTACCAAAGGCTTGGGCGTAAGTGTTTCTCAAACGACCTCTTTTGATGTGGCTTATAAATTCTTAGATCTCCAGAACGAGTACGGAGGTGGAATCTCTCCTGTATTTGCCAAAGACGCTAATGGGGTAGATGTGGTTGATCAATCTGCCGGCTACTATGTAGGCGGATATTCATTCGGCCCAAAGCTCGACGGTAGAATAGTTAAAGATTTGGATGGTGTGATGAGACCTTGGGTAGCCAACAATCCATTAGATTTCTTTGATACTGGCAAATTCATCAATACAAATATTTCATTTGAGGGTGCTAATGATAATACAACCTATCGTTTAGCCTATACCAACCTAAACAACTCAAGTGTATCACCCGGAAACAGCTTAAACAGAAATGCTTTCGCACTTCGGGTGACCAGAAAAATTTCGAAATCAATTTCGGTTGATGCGAGCGTAAATTATACGCTTTCGAATTCTTTAAACCCGGCCAGACAGGGAGGTAACAGTAACCCATTGTTTGCCTTTACTTATTATAAGCCAAGAAACGTTGATTTAGAAACCTATCTCAACAACAATATCAACCCAGTTACTGGGGGGGCTCTTAATTCAAGTAACCGTAATCTCTACGATCCTTATGCGATTGGTACTTTTGCTTATAGCTTTGAAAACGATAACAGAACGCAAAAAGAAAACAACTTATTGGCCAATATCGATGTAAATATCAATATTTTGCCCTGGCTTTCGGCCTTGATAAGAACAAATACCAATTTTTATAACATTGCCTATGAAAGGAAAAATCGAGGAAATGGTATTGATTTTGCAGGTGGCGATTATGAAATTACACAAAACACCAATAAATCCTATCGCGTTCAGGGTTTGTTAAATGCAACCAAGCAATTTGCAAACGATTTTGAGCTAAATGCTTCGTTGGGAGGAGAAACTTATCAGAAAAACCTTGGAAACTCTGCTTTTTATAACAAGTCTGTAACTAGCGGCGGGCTTAAAATTGCTGATGTTTATGCAATTTCAAATTCGATTAATCCTGCAACTACAACAGCTTATCCAAATCTGGGCGAACGCACCGATGCAGTTTATCTGTATGGAGACCTTACCTGGAAAAACATGTTGACCTTAAATCTTAGCGGAAGAAACGACTGGTCGTCGGCGCTTACGTATAGAGATGGTCATGGAAATTATTCATACTTTTATCCGAGTGCAGGTTTGGCATGGATCTTTACCGAATTGCCAGTATTTCAAAATAACCGAATATTATCTTTTGGTAAGTTAAGGGCGTCATACTCTTTCACAGGCTTATCGGCCCTGCCACAACAGACCAATACAGCTGGCTACTATAAATTACAAGATGGCACTTTTAGTAATGCCGGTGGTGGTAATCAATCGGTTTATGGCTTTAGTGATAATATTCTAAAGAACAACAATCTAAGGAATGAGTTAACAAAGGAATTCGAGATTGGAACTAATTTAGGGTTCTTTAAAAACCGTTTAAGCATCGACTTTGCTTATTATAAGAAAAACTCTTATAACCAGATATTGAGCTTTTCTTTACCACAAGAATCTGGAGTAAGTTCGCAGGCTTTAAATGCTGGCAACATTCAAAATCAGGGTATCGAGATTTTGGTGACAGGTAAACCTGTTGTATCTAAGGATTTTAATTGGAATGCGTCGGCTACCTTTACCCGTAACCGAAACAAGATAATAGAATTGGCACCGGGCGTACCGAGCTATCCACTAGACTTAGCCTTTGGTAACGATATCACTTCGGTGGGGCAGCCAGGCGAAATATACGGCTCACTAATCACGGGATCTGCTTTTTCGTATTATCAAAAGAAAGATGCAAATGGCAATCCGATTGCTAGCCCCAGTAATGGCAAAAAGGTATTAGGAAATACAGGTTATGGCACCACTGGCGGTTATTATACTTTTGTAAGATCACAGGATTATGATGGCACCAGAAAAAACCTCGGGACAATGATGGAGAGTTATCTCGCCGGCACTCAGCATAACGTATCTTATAAGAATTTTAGTTTAGGGTTTCAAATCGACGCTAAAATTGGTGGTTTGATTGCTTCGGGCACTCATCAGTATGGGTCGGCTAACGGTTCATTTGCAAACTCCTTGTTCGGTAGGGATGAAGCCTCAGGAGGGGTAACTTATACCGATGATAAAGGTATAGTGCACCATGATGGTATTATCCCAGATGGTGTATTAAACGACGGGATAAAAGCCAAGGGGGTAGATTTAGGTGGAATGACGTACGCAGATGCGGTAAAACAGGGTTTGTTAAAACCAATACCAGCATACGCATATTATGAAAATTTAAGTCAATGGTCTAGTGGTATCAGAGAATATTCAGTATTCGAAAATTCATGGGTTGCACTTCGCGAGGTAACGGTAGGTTATAACGTACCAAACAAGTACTTAACTAAATTGAAGATTAATACGTTGAGCTTAAACCTAACAGGTAGAAATATCGCCTATTTATACAAAACAGTTAAGGATGATATAAACCCTGAGAGTATTTATAGTAACAGGGCCGGCGCCTTTGCCGAATATGGGGGATGGCCACTGGTTAGAAGTTTAGGTTTTAATATTAGGGCATCGTTTTAAATATTTAGATTATACAGATATGAAAACTATAAATAAAAGAAAAATATATTTCCTGTTGATTTCGGCTTTGCTAATTGCAGGCGGCTGTAAAAAGGAAAGCTTTGTAAAAGCGAATTTAAATCCTACTACACTCTACGACATTCAGCCCGAAGACCAGTTTCTTCGAGCTGCGGTCGGATCCCAGGATGATTTCGAGTATTTTGCCGATGTGTACCGTGCCGCCAACCTTTGGATGCAATATGCTACTTTAAGTACAGGCAACGGACTAAACTTTAATAATGTTGGCTCTCAGTTTAATACTCGTTATGGGAAGATATATTATGGTAGATTGGGACCGGCGTTAGTTGATGCTATAAAGGCGATTGAGGACATGCCCGATGCAGAAAAAAATCTGCGGCTACACATGAAGGCAATATCGCAGATATTCTTATCATACTATACGTTTTACGTAAGTGATATTAACGGGAGTATACCCTACACCCAAGCTTTCCAGGCAAGATACGGGGGCACTACCACACCGGCTTATGATACCCAGCAGGCCATATTTGCAAAAGTAGACGAAGAGCTAAAGACAGCCGTTGCAACATTGAAAGGCAACCAAGCGGGGCAGATCAGTCTTGGCGGCAACGACCCGTTTTTTGGTGGCGATGCAACAGCATGGGCAAAGGCAGCAAATGCATTGCGGTTAAAGATTGCCATGCGTTTAATGAAGGTTGATCCGGGCCGAATGAAGGCGATAGCGCTTGAGGTATTGGCCGATCCGATACAAATGACTACTGTAAACGACTCCTGGATGCTTAAAGTGGGGCCAAGTTATGCAAATCAAGGAAACTGGAACCCCGCAAACTTTGCCGCAGGTAAGCCAGTACTCGATTTTCTGGTTGCAAAGGGCGATCCGCGTCTGGAGATTTTTTATCGCCCAAATGCAGCGGGAAATTATGTAGGTAGTTTTACAAGTCCTGATGACGCTAAATTGCCAGCAAATGCAACACTTTACGCATCACTAGATAATCTCTCTCAATTGCAACATCGATTGTTTACTCCTAATTATAATGAAAGCGACGGTTTCGGTGTAGGCACAGGCAACGGATTTTTCCCTGTTTTAACCTATGCTGAATATTGTTTTATCCGTGCAGATCTTGCAGCACGTGGAGTTACAACAGATGTTGCTGAAACCTGGTACAAAAATGGCGTTTACGCATCGATCCAGTTTTATAGCGATAGGGCCGTTGACGCAAAAATTTCCAATTTTGTTGCGGTAACCATGCCCAGTATTGATGCATATTATAATATGGCAGGCATTAAATACGACGCAACAAAGGCAACCGAGCAAATTGCGTGTCAGGCCTATTTAGATTTTTTCAGGCAGCCACTTGAGGCTTGGGCTTGGTGGAAGAGAACCGGCTTTCCCAATACTACATCAGTTTTGGCATGGTCGGAGTTAAAGGCCAATGGAACAGTACTTCCGCTGGCACGTAGGGCTGGTATCGATTTGTTAAGCCCTACAAACCTAAACTATGCTAATCAACAGGCTGCTATAGCAGAAATGGCTAAAAATCCTGACTTCGGCGCTGGTCCAAACGATGCTTTCGGTCGCGTTTGGTGGGATAAAAAATAATTGTTATATTAAAGAGGTTGTATCATAAATATAGATTTATCATCCTGAAGCTGCCAAGGATCGGCTTAAATGCCAGGAAGTTGCTGGTAGGCTCAGTATGATAGATTAGGATTGAGTTTAGGCATTATGATACAGCCTCTTTTCAAATCTTCAAACCTGATAAAATGAGGTTGATTAGCTTTTTTCTTAGTTTAAGTTTGTTTTCGGTAATCTTTCTACATCCGAAAAATACGGAAGCGCAAGAACATATAGTGTCGGCAAAAGAATTGGAGGCTATAAAACTGATTAATTTACAGGGAAAGCAGCTCTCCTTAACACTAAAAGGTGCAATTGTGGTCGTCTTTTTAAGCCCCGAGTGCCCGTTATGTAAAAACTATCTGCCTACTTTGAAAAAGCTTCAGGGCGCAAATCCTCAAGTTGCGTTTTATGGTATTTTTCCTGGAAAAAGCTACTCTTTAAAAGAGATAAATGATCTCAGAAATGAGTATAACATCAATTTTGCGCTCTTAAAAGATAGCGATAAGAAACTGTCGGCCCATTTAAGCGCAACCACTACCCCCGAAGTTGTCGTAATCAACAAGCTTGGGGCAATTACCTATCGTGGTTTGATTGATAACTGGGCTTCATCACTCGGAAAAAAACGCCTGGTAATTACAGAAAGGTATTTGGAAGATGCGCTTGCGGACCTACTAAATGGAAAACAGACTTTTAAAGAAACCAGTCCGATAGGTTGCTTAATTAACGATATATAATGAAACTAAGATCCGTTTTCATAGCAAAGATTGTTGCCGTAACATTTGCCTTTCTGGTTTTTAAGCATAAAGCAAATGCTCAAAAAATAACCTACTATAAACATGTTGCACCAATTATCCAAAGCAAGTGCCAACCATGCCACCGCCCGGGCGAAGCTGCCCCTTTTTCGCTCATAACGTATGAAGATGTGGCTAAAAGAGCTTCGTTTATAAAAAAGGTAACGCAATCTGGTTATATGCCTCCATGGAAACCCGATAATCATTATAGGTCGTTTAAGAACGATAGATCGTTAACAGACGAAGAAAAGCAAACAATTGCCAAATGGGTTGATAATAAGATGCCGATTGGCAAGCCTGGTCAAGCACCGAAAAATCTCGCCAAGGTGTATGTGAAAGGAACCCAGTATACCAGAAAGCCTGATCTAACCCTATCAGCTACTTCGTTTAAGGTTTTAGGCGATAATAAAGAGCGGTTTATTGTTTTTAAGATTCCATTTGATATCGGTGCTGAAAAAAATGTTGAGGCAATGGAGTTTGTTTCTTCAAATAAAAAAGTAATACACCACGCCAACTGGGCCATTCATCCGGTAAGTGATGAGGTAGATATTAAGCAAGGTGCCGACTTTATTAATTTAACAGACGATGACAGAACAAAATATTCGCAATATTTTCCTTTTAAGAAAACGATGACCTATTATGGCGGATGGATTCCCGGGACGTCTTATGAATCTTATCCCAATAATTTCGGCTGGGTTATGCCCAAACGCGGAGTTGTGCTGTTAACCATACACTACGCGCCGGTAGCTAAAGAGGATGAGAACATTGCTGGAATAAATTTCTTTTTTAAGGAAACGCCTATAGAACGTGTGGTAAAAGTGATCAGCTTAGGTTCTGCAGGTGTGGGCGAAAAATCTATCGACCCTTACTTTTTTATTCCAGCAGATTCAATAAGAAAATTTGAGCTAAAAATTACGACACCTCAAGATCAATCGCTGTTGTACATTTGGCCGCACATGCATTATTTGGGAAAAAAATTCAAATCATACGCTGTAACCCCACAAAAAGACACCATAAATCTAGTCTCAATTCCTTCATGGGATTTCAGATGGCAGGAAATATATCAATTCAAAAATCTGATAAAAATTCCCAAGGGCTCCGTGTTAACAATGGAAGGCACTTATGACAATACTAAAAATAATCCCGACAACCCAAGCAACCCACCTCGAAACGTTTATTCGGCCAACGATATGAAATCGACCGATGAGATGATGACCATGCTACTCGTGTTTTTGCCCTATAAAGAGAACGATGAATACATAGAATTAAGATAGGCCCGGCGCATATTTAATTTTAGCTCCACTTTAAACAAAATTGCCATGAAAATAGGAATTTATAGCACCGTTTTTCTTCTCTTCGAGCTAGTTGCTATTGTTCACGATGTTAACGGCCAGCAGCCCTTGTTTACCTTACTTCCGGCAAAAGAAACAAATATCAGTTTTGTAAACAAGGTAATTGAGACCGATTCGCTGCACGTGATGAACTATGAATATCTGTATAACGGATCTGGCGTTGGAGTGGCCGATTTTAATGGCGATGGCTTATCTGACGTTTTTTTCTCATCAAACTCAGCAAGCCATAAATTGTATATGAACAAGGGCGATCTTAAATTTGAGGATATTACAAATAAGGCTGGCCTTAGTGGAAATGGCACATGGGGCACCGGGGTAAGCATTGCAGATGTAAATGGCGATGGCTTGTTGGATATATATGTTTGTCATTCTGGTAAACATTCCGATGATGAACTTAAAAATGAGCTCTTTATCAACCAGGGAATTAAGGGAAAGATACCAGTGTTTAAAAACATGGCCGAAGTTTACGGCCTTGATGCGAGAGGAACGCAATCTACACAGGCCGTTTTTTTTGATTATGATAAGGATGGTGATTTGGACATGTTTCTGCTAAATCACTCCAACCAAACGTATAAACCGTTTGTAAGTACTAAAAAGGTGCGGGCAACCCCCAATATGAAATACGGGAATCGTTTATTTAGAAATGATCCCAAAAATAATCAACCGTATTTTGTAGACGTTACTATAACCTCGGGCATTATCAACAATGCCTTAAATTTTGGCCTCAACGTGGCTGTAAGCGATTTAAATAGCGATGGCTGGCCAGATATATATACTTCAAGCGATTACACCGAGCAAGATTGCCTGTATATAAACAATAAGAATGGTACTTTTTCTGAGACTATCAGGAAATCTATCAAGCACATCTCAAAATTTTCAATGGGCTCGGATATAGCCGATTATAACAATGATGGCAAGCCCGATATCATCACACTGGATATGTTGCCCGAGGATAACCGCCGGCAAAAACTGCTTAAAGGACCAGATGAGTACGACCAATATCACTTATTGCTGGATAGTGGATATTATAACCAGCAAATGAGAAACATGCTACACTTAAACCAGGGCTTGGCAGAGGATGGTCATTTACGTTTTAGCGAAATCGGTCAATTAGCCGGAATTTCCAACACGGATTGGAGTTGGGCGCCTTTATTTGCCGATTTTGACAACGATGGTTGGAAGGACTTATTCATTTCTAACGGATATTTAAGAGACTTTACTGATATGGATTTCTTAAAGTACACCGTTGCCAATGCGCAGGTAGAATCGCTCAAGCAAGGAAGCTTGAAATTTCAAACCTTCGATTTGGTTAAGAAGATGCCGTCTAATAAAATATCCAATTATATTTTCTCCAACAATCGCGATTTGACTTTTACCAACCAAACAAAAGCTTGGGGCATTTCAACGCCCTCGGTTTCAAATGGTTCAGCTTATGCCGACTTAGATAATGACGGCGACCTGGATTTGATCGTTTGTAATATCAACTCACCGATAATGGTATATCGAAATAATTCCAATTTAGAGCAATTAAACTATTTAAAGATAAAACTTGTTGGAGCAGGCTTAAACACATCAGCGGTGGGCGCTAAAATTTACGTAAAAACTAAAGACAACTTACAATATCAGGAAAAATATGTGGTGCGTGGGTACCAATCGAGTGTTGATCAAATCAATTGTTTTGGGCTAGGTAAAAACAATACAATTGATGAGGTGAAGGTAGTTTGGCCCGATGGAAAAGAGACCTTGATCGAAAATATACAATCCAATAAGACGCTAACGGTGCGGCAGAATGAAGCTAAAATTAAAAAAGAAGATAAAGGTGAGCCAAAAGCGCTGTTTGCAGATTTTACTGCACAATCTGGCTTGACATTTAGACATATTGAAAACGATTTCATTGATTTTAAAGGCGAAACGCTGCTACCGTACCAACTATCTAAGTTTGGGCCGGCGTTGGCTACAGCAGATGTTAATAATGATGGCATTGAAGACGTTTTTCTAGGTGGGGCAATTGGTCAGGAAAGTAAGCTGTACTTAGGCAATAAAAAAGGAGGCTACAACGTCTCCAAAAGTCAACCTTGGGACGAGGACAAAGCTTGTGAAGATGTAAATGCGGTTTTTTTTGATGCAAATGGCGATGGCTTTTCAGATTTATGGGTAGTAAGCGGAGGGAATGAATACAACGAAGATTCACCCGAGTATCAGGACCGATTATATTTAAACGATGGAAACGGAATTTTTAGCAAGGCCAAAAATGCACTGCCTAAAATGTGGAACAGCAAGCAAGCCATAAGCTTTGCCGATTTCGATCAAGATGGAGATTTGGATGTTTTTGTAGGTGGTATGAGCAAATCAGGCGCTTTCCCCTTATGTAGCAAAAGCTATTTATTGTGCAATAATTCAAAAGGGGGAGTGGCAAAGTTTGAAAATGTAACCAAAGTGCTGGCTCCTGAGTTGGAGTACGCCGGAATGGTTGTTACAGCCATTTGGCAAGACTTAGATGCTGATAAACATCCCGAATTGTTGATCGGTGGAGACTGGATGGCCCTAAAGAAGTTTAAAAATGAAAAGGGCGTTTTAAAAATCGATAAAGAATCTGGCCTGGAAAACTCAGATGGGATGTGGAGTAAAATTGTTTCGATGGATGTGAACAACGATGGCGCAATGGATTTTATTGCTGGCAATTGTGGCTTAAACAATCAATTTAAGGCAAATGATAAGCAGCCGACCACTATTTATGTAGCAGATTTTAATAATGATGATGTATTGGATCCGATTATGTGCTATTATATTCAAGGGCAGAATTATCCAATGGCATCCAGAGACGAGCTGCTCGATCAGATGGTGCAGTTAAAGAAACGGTTTCTAAGTTACGCTTCCTACGCTGATTTAACAATAGAACAATTGCTTACACCAGATCAGTTAAGCAAAAGTCAGAAATTTTACTGTAAACGCTTTGAAACTTCCATTTTACTAAATGATGGATCCGGCAAATTTGCCATCAAAGCCCTTCCAATAGAAGCGCAGATTTCCAGAACCTGGGGAATAATAACCGATGACTTCAATAAAGATGGAAAGCAGGATATCTTATTAGGCGGAAATTTCTACCCCTATCGGGTTCAACTTGGCCAGGCAGATGCCAGTTTGGGCCTACTTCTATTTGGAAATGGAAAGGGCGATTTTAAGGCGGTTCCCCCTTATCGTTCAGGGTTTTATATAGATGGCGATGTCAGAAATATGATTGAGATGAAGGGAGAAACGAAAAAAATCATTGTTGTCAAAAATAACGATCAAGTTCAGCTTTTAAAGGCTACTAATTAAAACGACATCATGAAAATATATTTGTTCTTGTTTATTTTCTGTATTTCAAAAAGTGCCATGGCGCAGTTGCCTACAAGCGAACATGATCCGTGGCCATTACACAGATCGCAGAAAGCCCTTTCTGATATTATTGTAAACGATATATTCTCGCCACCAGTTGCAAGCAGGATCTTCGTTTACGCAAACATTGCTGCTTATGAGGTTCAGGTGCAAAACAACAGCCAGTTTGTTTCATTAAAAGGTCAGTTGAATAGCTTCAACGGCATCCCAAAAGCAGATAGAAAGGAGATCAGCTATTCTGTTGCTGCCACCTATGCCTACTGGCAGGTTGCAAAGCGCCTGGTTTTCTCTGATCAAGTTGCGTTAGACAGTTTAAGCAGCATTTTAAACTGGTATAAGCAAAAAGGATATCCAAAAGCACTAATCGAAAATTCAATTTCGTACGGCAAAGCGGTGTCAGATTCGGTTTTAAAATGGGTCGATCAAGATAATTATAAGGAAACCCGCAAGTTGAGGCGCTACAGCATTATAAAAAAGGAAGGGAACTGGGCGCCAACTCCTCCGGGGTATATGGCAGCCGTAGAGCCATATTGGAATAAAATAAGGCCGTTGGTTATAAAAACAGCCGATCAGTTTAAACCTGTTTCGCCCCCAACCTACAGTACCGATAAGAACAGTGCATTCTTCTTAAATGCAAAAGAAGTCTATTTGGCCGGAAAAAACCTAAATAAGAACCAGATAGAAATAGCCAAGTTTTGGGATTGCAATCCTTTCTTTTTGAATGTAAATGGTCATATGAATTTTGCAACAAAGAAGATTTCGCCCGGAGCACACTGGATATCAATAGCTGGGATTGCCTGCAAACTAAAAAGTTTCGATTATGCTCAAAGCAGTTTTGCGTATACATCAGTTAACATTGCCTTGTTTGATGCCTTTATTAGTTGTTGGGACGAGAAGTATCGAAGCAATTATATCCGCCCTGAAACCTTTATAAACTCGCATATTGATGAGAATTGGCAACCAATCTTGCAAACCCCTCCATTTCCGGAGTATACGAGTGGACATAGTGTAGTATCGACAGCAGCGGCCCATATATTAACCAACATATTTGGAAATAACTTTGCGTTTCAAGATGATACAGAAATCGATTACGGACTGCCAATCAGGGAATTCTCTTCCTTCAACCAAGCGGCCAATGAAGCGGCCATCAGTAGGCTTTATGGAGGTATTCATTACAGGCCGGCAATAGAAAATGGACAAGTTCAAGGGCGGGGCATTGGCGCCCATCAGGCAGCAGAACTTGTAATGAGAAGACAATAGTTCATAATCAATTTTCCTTTTGGTAAACCAGCGATTCATACCCAAAAAACACTTATTAAAAAAAATAAAAAGATCTTGTTTATTTGGTGTATTTTTTATTAAGTTTGATAAGACAATCTACCCTATATGTCGCTGGCATTAATGAAGAGACGGCAGCGTTTAACGACTGGCCTTATTAAGCGTCTTTATTACAAACAAGTCCATTCGTTAACGGACTTATGCAGGCTTATGCAATGCTCGCTCAGCACTACGCTAAAGGCTCAACCCCAAAAAAATATTTATACCACCGTTGCACATCAATCGCTTCTCCGGTTCAGTACCTGTAATCAATTTCGTAGCGCTTTTTTCACTATCGCCTATGTTTACGTAAGCAGCGTTTTTCAGTTTGGAGCGGTATGCACTTTAATTAATAATGTTAGTGCGATAAGCCATTGGCTGCCCTTGGTTCGGTAGAAAAAACAACAAAATCAAACACTTATAAACATCAACTACAAAGCCTATGGATAAATAAAAAGAACCACAACTCAACCAAAATCCCAATTAAAAAATCACCCTAAACAAACCATATTATGAAAAAAAACTACTTAATGTGCTTAAGTATGTTGTTGTTGCTTTTTGCAACTACAGCCGTGTATGCGCAAAAAACCGTGTCAGGTATCATCAAAGATGCCGGCGGTAATCCCATCCCCAGTGTAAGCGTTCTCGAAAAAGGTGCCCGTAATGGCACTTCAACCAACCCCGACGGAGCCTTCCGCTTAACCGTTAAAAATGGAGCTACGCTCGTTCTGCAATCCGTAGGTTTCGTAACCCAAGAAATTTCGAGCGACAGCAATTTATCCACTATTGTACTATTAGAAGATCAACAGACGTTAAAAGAAGTTGTAGTAACGGGGCTCGGCGTTAAACAAGAAAAGCGATCACTCGGCTATTCTGTATCCAGTATTAAAACCGAAAATCTGGCCAACGACGGGTCGCCATTAAACAGTTTGAGCGCCCTTTATGGTCAGGCACCTGGACTTCGCTTAAATGCAACTGCCTTAGGTCCGTCTGGAGGGATGAATGTTAACATCCGTAATACCGTTGCGTTGTTTTCTGGTTCCAATATCAGGCCGCTTTTTGTAATCGATGGGGTGCCAATGTTAGATGGGCCTACTGATATTAACAGAAGTACAGGAAACGGACTGAACGATTTGAACATGAATGATGTAGAATCGTTTGAAGTTTTAAAAGGAGCCAAAGCGGCCCTGCTTTATGGATCGGAAGGTGCTAACGGCGTTATCCTAATTACCACCAAAACCGGAAGTAAGAAAAAGGGGCTCGGCATTGAGGCCAACTACAGCCGTTCAATAGATAACCCCTGGGTAATGCAAAAATTTCAGAACGAGTTTGGTTCTGGGTTTCCAGCGGCCTGGAATAATCCCGGCGTTGTAGATGCAGAAGGATTTTACTTAAGAAACGGACAACAGGCCTATTACCCTACCAATTACAACTTTGGTCCACGCTTAGATGGCAGGCAGATTTTATGGTATGATAATGTGAACAGACCATACGTAGCGCAGCCAGATAACATCAAGGCGCTGTACCAAGATGGATTTACCGGAAATACCAACGTTTCTGTACAAGGTGGCGGCCCTCAGGGCGGTTTCAGGGTATCGTACACCAATAACGATTATAAGGGGATTTTTAAAGGATATAACCTTCAGGAGAATAAATTCCTTTTTAATGGCAACATCAATATCACAGAGCAGGTTAAATTTAAATTAACAAGTACCTACGTGAATAGCTTTAGCCACAACTCGCCCGCAACAAATCAGGATGCTTTTGTAACTTATGGAATTCCGCGACAACTGGATGTAGCGAGATTGGAACAAGAGCAGGTTGTAGACCCAGAAACGGGTTATTTTTGGTGGTACGTTCAGAACCGACAAGCGCAAAATCCAACCGGAGGTATTGTAAGAGACGGCTTGGCAAGAAATTATTTCTGGAATCAAACCCAAAATACTTATAACAATACCAGAGATCACTACATTAATTCGGCTACGCTTACCATAAACTTCACCCCGAACTTCTATTTAGAAACGCTTGGTGGTTTCGATTTAATTACCAATAGAGGTGAAACAGGAGAGAAGCTAACGCGTCCGCTAACAGATGGAACAGGTGGATATTATGGCCTATCCAACTCCAGAGAAGTGAGGTACAATGGTCAATCATTGCTGCATTTCGACAAAAAGCTTGGTAAAGATTTTCAATTAAATACATTCGTGGGTGGTATTATACAGCGCTATACTTTCGATGGAATGTCGAGAAATACCAATGGCGGGTTTATAACACGAGACTGGTTCTCGCTAAACAACTCGGTCAACAATCAGTTGAACAGCAGCTCATCAAGAAACCTTACTCGTCTTTACGCAGCTGTTGGATCAGTGCAGCTGGCCTACAAAGACTGGTTGTATTTTGATGTGCAGGCCAGAAATGACTGGGCATCGCAATTGCCTCCAAAAAACAACTCTTACTTCTATCCCGGAGCCAGTACATCCTTTATTTATACTGATGCTTTTAAACTTCCACAATGGATTTCTTACGGAAAGTTTAGGGTTTCGTTGGCCGATGTGGGTAGACCAGGTACTGCTTATTTTGCTAATACCACTTATGGCATAGGCAATTATGGCTCGGTGATTTATTATACACCACCATCTGATTTACCTCCGGTAGATTTAAGAAACGAACGTAAACGCGAACTCGAATTTGGTTTGGAGAACAGATTCTTAAATAACCGTTTAGGTTTCGAATTTAACGTGTTCTTCGCAAAAATGTACGACCAGATTATGCCCCTTACCGTTGCGCCGTCAACGGGTGTTAATTCCATCCGCGTAAACGCAGGTCAGATCAACAATACAGGTTTTGAATTAAACATTTATGGAACACCAATTCAGACCGAAAATTTCAAATGGAACGTGGTATTCAATGCTTCGCAATCTAAACCAAAAATTATTAAGCTGGCAGGCGGAATTAAGCAACAAGATGTGGGCGGCGGCTCTGGCGCTTTAGTAACCGCAAGAGAGGGCGAGCCCTATGGCCAAATTGTGGTGAGCGATTATGTGCGTGATGGCAATGGCAATTTAGTTGTCGGATCGGATGGTTTCTACACAACAGATGCAACCAGGCCCGTAGTAGTGGGTAATGTAATTCCAAAAGCAGTAGGCGGTTTAAATAACAGTTTCAATTACAAAGGCTTAAGTGTCGATTTTAATATCGATTTTTCATTTGGAAGTAAGCTCATCTCACAAACCAACATGTATATGGTCGGAAACGGATCGGCCGAAAATACCATAGCCGGAAGAGACGAGCGCAGTGGTGGTTTACCCTACTATATCAACAATGCAGGTGCTTTCGTGGGCTTACCGAGCCATACTTCATCCGTTCCTGCCGATTCTCGTTACCCATTTATCATGCACAATGGCGTAGTGCTTCCCGGTGTAAAAGCTAACGGGCAGCCAAACGATGTAATCATCACCGCAGAGGATAAGTATTCATACTATTGGAGAAGTTTTATGGATATACAGCCAGATGTGGTTTATAAAAACGATTACATCAAATTAAGAAACGTAAGTATAGCCTATACGCTGCCAACCAAGTGGGTAACTAAAATGAAACTACAGCGCCTTACCCTATCTGCATTTGCAAATAACTTAGCTTATTTATACAAAACCATGCCCAATGTAGATGCTGAGGCCCTTAACGGAACAAATGTTTACTTTGAAAATAACGCTTGGCCAGCAATTAGAAGTTATGGTATGAGTATAAAAGCGATGTTTTAATCAACCTATCATCATGAAAAAATATTTTAACTCGATAAATAAAGTTGCTGCCGTATTGTTTATGGTGGCGATTGCAGGAACATCCTGCCAAAAGAGATTAGAGAAAGATTTCTTTAATCCAGACGGGTTCACCGATCCAACTATTGAAGGTTTTTATGCCGGTGCCCAACAGCAGCTGGGCATTTTCAGGTATTCGTATGGTGAGTTTTATCATACCTTTAGAGCCTTTAACCCGATGCTTGGAAGTGGTGGATTTGTAAACGATGGTGTGGCCAACACGTTTGGTTGGGGCCACAGTCCCTATGGTGATATTTACGGCAAGCTTCGGCCAATTAAATCACTTCAGGATTTATATGCTTCTCTTCCCGATAATCAGAAAGGCGATTATCAAATCTATTTTCAAACGAGTAATGTAATTAAGGATTTCTTGTTTGGTCAACTGGCTGATGCTTACGATGATGTACCTTATACTGAAGCCATGATGGCCGCCAGCCAGGGTTATTTCCCGAAATTCGATAAGCAACAGGTAATTTATACAGGCATATTGGCCGATTTGAAAGAAGTATCAGGTTTCCTTAAAACCTATACGCTCGGAACCAGTGCCATTCAGCAGAATTTCAAAAAGTTTGATATTTTCTTTGCCGGTGATGTCAATATGTGGCGGGTTTTTACAAACAGTCTTCGAATTCGTTTAGCCATGCGCCTTACCAATGTTGATCCCAATCTGGCAAAATCAGTTGTTCAGGAAGTGTTGGCAGATGGGGCCTACAGCAAAGACAGGGCATCGTCAGTTACACTCGTTGATAAACAACAAGATCGTGCATACGAGTTTTTACTTAACCGATCAATTCAAGAATCGCGTGATCTGTTGTGGGCACCCCAAAATATGTTCAAGGTTTTGCGCAAAACCGGTCAGCCCGACGATCCACGCTTGAAAGTGCTGTTTCAGCCAGATAAAGATGGAAAATATACCCCAATGCCAACCGAAGCAACCGATGTATCTGCTATCCGTAGTACCATAACTTCGACCGATCTGGCCAAAACCTTTCCGTCTATGTATAACAGATCCTCTTTTGAGCGCAATTTGGGTATGCTGAGCATGGTACTTACCTCTTCAGAAATTCATTTGTTGCTTGCAGAAGCAGGCATGCGCTGGCCAGATTTGGGCCTTAACGTTGCAAACGAGTACGAAACGGCCATCAGGCAATCGATAGACATCTATTATGAAAACAACGCATTGAACAAAGATGTCACTTACTCGGGTTTTATTCCTGAATCCATGCCGGCAAAACCATCCGCTACCGATATCAATACTTTTATTGTAGCGAAATTAGCTGAATTTACAGCCGCCAATGATACGGAAAAGAAAGGTTTGATTTTCGATCAGCGCTATGTGCATTTCAATATGTTAAAGCCTTACGAATTATGGGCAGAAGTGAGAAGGCTGAAGAAAGAACTTGGCGAACGCGTTAACAAGGCGCCGAGCAATGTAAAACTCATGGAACGCACTATTTATCCGAGCAGCGAAGAAGTGAACAACAATGCCAACTTTTTACAGGTTAAAGCGAAAAATAACTACACAACGCCGGTATGGTGGAGTGGGAGATAGCCGTAAATCGTGTGAATCCTATATTTTAATGAATTGAAAAACCCTAAAAGCAAATGGCACCTCGCCATTTGCTTTTTTTATAAATGCGGCGGTTCAAATAATCAAAAAAGTCTGTTGCATACCTATATTTTGTCAATAAATAGCTATATTCAGAACAAACCATATAGCGGCTGTTTCAAAACGAAGGATTCGATTCAAATTTGTCACGTTAAGCCTGCAGAGAAGTCCTATCATGTGGACACATTTTTGAAATATCGTTTTACGAGCTGAAATCATCAAAATGACAACACATTTTATGGCGGTTTCTAAAAACGGTCGTCATCCTTCCCGAAGCTTCGGGAGGGATCCTAATGCGCAATAAATTGGGCGCCCAGCATTAATCCCGTACGTACGGGACCGCCTACGCGGGAATGACGGCGCATAAAACGAGATGTGTCCACACGAAAGGAGAAGTCGGGACAAGTAGTCGAAACGCCCTTTCAAGCATTTGGGTTAGTCTTTCGACAAGCTCAGGATGACAATTCTTTATTTTTGATACTGCGTTAACTTTTAAAATTTAAACATGAAGCTCAAACACATCATTTTTACCTTTTTATGTGGCATCGCGTATGCCTCAAATGCACAGCAGACCGACATCATGCCTCAATCTACTCATTACGAGGCGCCGACAGATCCATTAGTGAAACAAAAGCTGGAGAACTGGCAGGATAAGAAATTTGGAATGATTGTGCACTGGGGTTTGTACGCCGTTCCCGGAATTATAGAGTCGTGGTCTGTCTGCTCAGAAGATTGGATCGATCGCGACAGCACCATTAGGTACGATGACTACAAGCGATGGTATTGGGGGTTGAGCGAGAAATTCAACCCTACAAAGTTTAATCCCACACAATGGGCCCAGGCAGGTAAAGCTGCGGGCATGAAATACCTCGTTTTTACCACCAAACACCACGACGGATTCGCCATGTTCGATACCAGGGAAACCGACTTCAGCATCGCAAAGGGACCTTTTAGCAATAATCCGAAAAAAGATGTTGCTAAATATGTATTCGAAGCATTTAGAAACGAAGGTTTTATGATTGGCGCCTATTTCTCAAAGCCCGATTGGCATTCGCAGTACTATTGGTGGGATAAATATGCCACCGCTAACCGAAACAACAATTACGATATCCGCAAAAATCCGTGGCGCTGGGCCATGTTTAAAAAGTACACTCAAAATCAAATTGGCGAACTGATGAACAACTATGGAAGCATCGATATCCTGTGGTTGGACGGCGGTTGGGTTCGGCCGTTGGAAACCGTTAATCAGGAAGTCCTCTCGTGGGGAGCGCCGATTCCGGCGTGGAGTCAGGACATTGATATGCCAACCATTGCCGCAATGGCCCGCAAAGCACAGCCAGGCTTAATAATGGTTGATAGAACGGTGCACGGCCAGTACGAGAACTATCAAACACCGGAACAAAAAATTCCTGAAAAGCAATTGAATTACCCTTGGGAAAGCTGCATGACTTTGGGCGGCGGCTGGGGTTTTGTACCTAACGACAACTATAAATCAGCTAAAGAAGTTGTTCATAAATTGGTAGAAATTGTAGCCAAAGGTGGAAGTTTGCTTTTGGGCATTGGTCCGGCAGCCGATGGTACGCTTCCCGACGATGTGGTAAAAAAGCTAAATGAAATTGGCGAATGGACTTCCAAAAATGGAGCTGCAGTTTACGGCACCAGAATTACTTCCAACTATCATGATGCCCAAACCTGGTTTACGCAAGGTAAGGATGGAAAAAGCATGTACGCTATTCATTTGATAAAGGGCGATGCAATAAAACAAGTTGCTTGGCAAGGGAACCTCCCAAAAAAAGGAACTCAGGTTACGCTTTTGGGCAGTAACCAAAAATTGACCTGGAAAATTTCAAATGGCAAGGTTTATGTCAATCTTCCAAAAAATGATGAAAAAATTGCCCTTGCGTTTTCTTTTGTGCCTGAGAAAAGTTAAATCTTATGTCTACTCAATTAAAAAACCGCGTCAGCTCTGTGCCGATTTCTCCTAGGGTTGCACACTATACGATTCCTCGGGAGGCTCAGCGTGACAAACTCGAAACGAATCTGTCTTTGTTAAACAGGCTCAACACTCCGTTAACCCCTAGTAACGTGGTACACCGCGTTCGGCACCCCGCTTACCACGTTGATGTACGTGGTACACCACGTTCGGCACTCCGCTTACCACGTTAATGTACGTGGTACACCACGTTCGGCACCCCGTTTACCACGTTGATGTAGGTGGTAAACCACGTCCGCAACCCCGTTTACCACGTTGCACCACGCCACCGACGGGGCAAATGACGTGGTACACCACGTTACCAACCCCATCAGTGGAGTAAACAACGTGGTACACCACGTTACCCAACGCCACCAATGGGGAAAATGACGTGGTACACCACGTGACCAAGCCCACCAGCGGAGTAAACAACGTGGTACACCACGTTCTGCTATCCGTAACTGAGGTAAGTAAAGCTATTTAACGAGCGGTGAAAAAGAAAACTGACAAGCGTTAATTCGCGAGTTAACTGATGAATATCTGTTCCTTTAAAAAGGGCAGCAGTTCGTTTAGGAAAGCCTTTCTATGCCCAATCTTTCTGCAAGTTCATTCAAATCCTTAACCACAACGTCAATCAGCGGGATGCCGCTAACTTTTCTCTCCTGCTCAAACTCATGTTCTGGTTCGCCGGGGATGATCACGTTTTGATCGGGATCGACTGTTTTTGCGCTTTTGAAACGTTCCACCCAATTATCTAAATGACTTTTGAAATCATCGGCCGGGCGGAAACCATCAACCCGCATAGCGCCCAGAAAATGGCCGAGCCCTTCGCCTACAGGATTGGCAGATGGTTCTAAAAAGGCAACGAAGGGAGGCGCCCATGGCCCGTAATTGGCTCCAGAAAGCACGGCCGATAAAATGTCGACCGTTGCACTCAATCCATAACCCTTGTGGCTTCCGTGGTCTTTGTCGCTTCCCAGTGGCAACAGCGAACCTCCGTTTTTCAATTCGTTGGGGTTTGTTGAGCTTGCTCCATCTTTACTCTGTACCCAACCGCTGGGTATGCTTTTCTCTGCCCGTTGCGCAATTTCGAGTTTTCCATTGGCGGCGGCCGACGTGGCCATGTCTACAATTACCGGCGGATATTTGCCTGCCGGGAACGCATAACACATAGGGTTTGTGCCCAAAAGGCGTTCGCTTGCATACGTCGGCGCAACCAAAGGGCTTGCGTTGGTCATGCTGATGCCGATCATGTCTTTCTCTACGGCCATTAAAGCGTGATAGCCCGCAATGCCAAAATGATTCGAATTTTTAACGGAAACCCATCCGCTACCATATTTTTCTGCCTTTTCTATAGCAACCTGCATGGCAAATGGAGCCACAACGAGGCCCAGGCCAGCATCACCATCAATGGTAGCCGTAGTGGGCGTTTCGTGCACGATCTTGATATTTGGGCTAGCATTGATCCTTCCTTTCTCCCACAATCGGATGTAACCACTTAAACGTGCCACCCCGTGCGAATCTATTCCACGTAAATCTGAACGGACTAAAACATCAGTAGCTAAGGTTGCGTGCGCATCAGAACACCCCATTTTTTTAAAAACATTATGGGTAAAGTTTCTTAGGTGCGATTCGGTAAAGGTGATGAAGTTCATTAGTTATGTAATTAGTATCAAGTAACCTCTCCCGCCGCCCTTCCGATGAAATCCGATAACTATCGGATCGGAACAAGTTCTCCTTGAAGAGAGGGGGCTAGGAAGTGGTATTTTATTTGTTTCGTAGTTAAAAGTTTATATGGACTTTTTCTATTCTTTTCCCGAGGGGATGCCTTTGGCACAGCTTTTGTCTTTAGTCTTCCGACTTTTCCCGAAGGGATGCCTCTGGCACGGCTTTATTCGTCTAATTTCTAGACTTCTGACTCCGGACTCCGGACTTTCGGACTTCGGACTCCCGACTTTCGGACTTTTTCTATTCTTTTCCCGAAGGGATGCCTTTGGCACAGCTTTATTCGTCTAATTTCTAGACTTCTGACTCCGGACTTCCGACTCTCGACTTTCAGACTTCCTTAAGGTAAAAGCAACGTAAAATCTCCGCCCAGTGGTTCGAAATTTTCGATGCAACTGGAAAGAAAATCTTCGCCATAGTTAACATACATCGGTGCAATGTTTAACGTTCTTTCTTGCATGGTGCCGCCTGGAAACAGGCGCTTTTTAACGTTCTCAATTTGTACCAAGGCGGTTTCATGCTTCCGTTTTTCTGCTCTGAATAACTTTTTTTCGAGGTTTGCGAGTAAATGATTCGTTTTCTGTTTGGCGGTATCGGTAGAAACAGAAAGTGTTTTATCGATCTTGTAAGCGTTGAGCTTAATCTGATCGAAAATACTGTTGATGGCTCTGGTTTCATCGGCCAGACTAAGTTGTGCTGTTGAATTTTTTAATACCCAAAGATTTTTGAGTTCATCTACCGGCAGAAAAACGTCTTCGAGCGAAAAGCCTAAATTATATAAATTTTCGGCACTGCGTTTATCAATTAATAAGGCGGAGTTGCGTAATAAAAGCACCGGGAAATCGACTTTGTAATAATCGAAATTGGCCTTTAACTGCATCCAATAAGCTACTTCTGCGCCGCCCCCAATGTAGGCGATATTTGGCAGAATAACTTCCTGATACATTGGTCGCATCACAACATTTGGGCTGAATCGCTCCGGATGCGCTTCAATTTCTGCCCTCAATTCAGCCTCCGTAAAACTAATATCAGTATGATTAACTACATATTTATTGTTTTCGAAGATCAGGCGCTCTCTCAGGTTATCGTTTAAATAAAAAAAGTTGATATCGCGTCCGTTTACCTGCGTTTTGTAGCCCAAATCTTCCAATTTGGTTGAGCTTTTCTCTATGTTTTTCGAGCTGTTATGTTCAATAATATCACTGGCGGCTATTTCTGCAAATAGCTTTTTTAATGATGGATTATCAGCGTTTACAATCACTAAACCATATTTTTCGAATAATTTATTCACCAAATACCTTGTGGCATCAGCCAAATTATCATGTTCGAGGTAAGCTTTTTCTACCAGTTTGGCAATGTGTTGGCCATTGCTCGAAATACCGAGGTAACCCTTATACGCCGTAACCGCTGCGGCAACGGTTTTGGTACTTAACCGGCCGGTGGCACCATTGGTATTTTGAATCCAGCTGATATTTTTCTCGTCGACGCTTACGTGGTTGATTTCCTCAAAATCGTGATCTTCCGTTGCCATCCAATATACTGGCACAAAGTTCTTGTCGGGATGCGCCATCTTTAATTCTATTGCCAAATTAATGGCGGTCACAATCTTGTAGATGAAATAAAGCGGTCCGGTAAATAGGTTCAATTGGTGGCCTGTGGTCACAGTAAAAGTATTGTCCTCGCCCAGCAACTCGATGTTTTTTATTACCGACCGGTTCGGTTGCAGATGCTGATATTGATCTTGCAGAACTTTAACCAAAATAGACCGATCTCCCAGGAAATTTCTGTTTTTAATCGCCTCGCCTAATCCTTCTATGTCAGGACGATAGTTATAAAAAGCCTGTAGTTCTTCTTCATTGTTGATATAATCCAATACCAATTTCGAAAACGAGCCTGTTTCTTGGTAAGAAATGTATTTTGCCTGCATAGTTTGCGAAATAAGATAAAATTTAAATCAAATTGTACATTTCTCTTATATTTTACATAACGTAGATAGAAACAGTAAAAAAGTTTGGTGTCCAGGTATATTCATAACGCATGTTTATGCCCAATCGCGAAATGTTTACCACATAGGCACATAGAACACATAGTTGTTATGCTTAGCAAAAATGAGCTATTAATAATTAGCCAAGCATGTGGGCAAGCCGTTTACCCCCCTTAATCTTAAATAGTATATACTGCTCTATTCGGGTAAAAATCGAAAGAAATCGTTTACAAACGTTTTTTGCCCTTCCTTAAATAGATTTGTGCAATTGAAGTTTATCAATATTCCTTTGGGTACCTCAAGTAGGTGCATGTAAGTGAGTAGCTGGGCTTCAAATATGGGTTTCATAGTTTCAACAGCTTTCAATTCAACTACCAATGTGTTTTCAATAAATAAATCACACCTGAGTTCAGATTCTATTTCGAAGTCTTTATAGTAAATGGGTACCAGAACTTCAGCTATTGAATATACACCGCGCAAATCGAGCTCATATGATAAGCACTTATGATATACGCTTTCTAGTAATCCGGGGCCTAAAGATTTATGCACTTCTATTGCTGCACCAATCACATTATAACTTATTTCATTTAATTCTTTTTTTGTCATTCTACCTAATTTTTAAAGTGAAAAGATTTATAATTAAGATAGAGATGATTGACTATGTTTTCTATGTGCCTATGTGTTCAATTGTGTTTGGCTAAAGTATCACATATTACTTTCTAACGCTGTTACTTTTTCTTCAAACAAGTCGATTGGTCCATCCAGAAGTACGGCAATAACGGTCAGATTTTTATCAACTTTATCTGGCGGCAACGGGATATACGTAATTCCGGGTACTTTGCTCCAATATAATTTGTTATACACTTCACTCAGTAAAATGGTACCCTCGCCAACCACTCTAATCCTGGCGATTCCGTTTTTTAAACCTTTAAGCGCAATCGGGCCATTGGGCGTTCCTTCAACAAATAAGAAAAGTGTTTTTTTATCTTCTGATAAGGCCGACTTGCCTTCGTAATGACCATTTGAAATGCCTTTACCGGTTTTATATAAGGCTTCGGCATTTTTCATCACCCAATTATCGTATTCGGTATTTCCGGTTGGTTTATAGCCTTGTCCGTCAAAAGCTAAATTAGTGTTGATAAATGGATTCTTACCTTTCGCAATGTTATTGGCCAATACCTTGATCTTCAAATTGGTATTCTTATCCGTGTTTATGGCTTCTAAAGTGGGCGTACTTAGCTGAACAGGTTCATCAAAAGTAACTTTTGCTACGGCTACATCGTTATCAAAAGCATTTTCGGGTATGTTAATGATCCAGTTGTCGCTTCCAACCAAAGTAAACTCAATATCGCCTTTATAACCCACAATCGACACCTTTTTCATCGGCGATTTCACCCCGCTTAAAATAATGCCGTTTCGGTCTTTATAATTGAAATAAAGAAACAATGTTTTCTTGTCTTTTGATAAAGTGGTTTTTCCATTGAAGTGGTCCGTTGGGATGCCCGCTTGTGTGCCATAAATTGCTTCAGCGTGTTTCTTAGTCCAGGCGCCAAGGTCTTTTAATATTTTAACTTGTTCGGGTGCAATTGTTCCGTTGGGCTTTGGGCCAATATCCAGCAATAGGTTTCCGCCCATGCTCATACAATCAACCAGTGTACGAATAACCATATTGCTCGATTTATATTTGGTGTCGTACGGTTGATAGCCCCAGCTATCGTTCATGGTGTAGCACAATTCCCAATAGGGTGCGGCGGGTTTTAACACCGGGATGCCTTGTTCGGGTGTATCGTAATCGCCTTTGTTATCTAAACGGGCATTAATGATAATGTTTGGATTGTATTTGCGCAGTAAAGAATGGATTTTGTCTGCCTGCCATTCTGTTGGCGAGTGCTCCCAGTTTCCGTCAAACCAAAATAAGTCGGGTTTAAACTCCGTTGAAAGTTCGGTTAATTGCTGCTGTTGATAGTTTAAGAAGGTTTGCCAGCGGTTGGGTTCTGTTTTAATATCGTATCGGTTTCTTTTGCTTGTAAACACGTTATAGTCGGGGTAGCTCCAATCGGGAAGGGAATAATAAATACCGGTTTTTAATCCAGCTTGCTGCAACGCTTTCACAAAAGGGGTTAGTACGTCTTTTTTTGCAGCACTATTTTTAAGTGTAGTAATGGCGTTTGGCGCTTTGGTATCCCACAACGATATACCATCGTGATGTTTGGTGGTGAATACCGCATATTTTGCTCCGCTTTGCTTAATTAAATCGACCCATTCCTTGGGATTATATTTTTCGGCAGTAAAACCATCCAGTTGCTTCAAATAGGCGTCGTGATTGATGTAATTGTTAAAAAACGACCACGATTCTGAAATGCCGTTTACCGAGTAGATGCCCCAATGAACGAAGATGCCAAGTTTTGCATCGCCAAACCATTCCATTTTTTTATTGGAATTATTGTTTTGTTGTGCTAGAAGGTGGGTAGTTGATAAAAATGAAATTGCAATAAGAAGTTTGAGAATCCTCATAATCTGAAAATTATTGTTGGTTTCTGCAATATAGAGCTATTTTGTTTATTGGGAAAGGAATTTGCAAGAGTTCTTTGCTTTTGGCTCTCCGTTGACTGAAGTCAACGGCAACTTATATATGGTAGAAAGTCTGGTTTGAGCGAAGGAAACTTTTTAGCAAGGCGTTTCAGCTCCCTTTCAAACTTTGGAATAAATTGAACTTTATAGCTCATTCAGCAAATCGTCTGCGTTACGTGCCTCAAGCTTGCCCGATAACACTAGGTTTAACTCGTCTACAGCCTCTTTCACGTCTTCGACTCCGCTCAGACTGACACCCCTTTTGCTTAACTCAATAACATTGTGTTTCATCGGCTCAGACCGACGCCCCTTTCGCTTAACTCAATAACATTGTGCTTCATCGGCTCAGACTGACACCCCTTTCGCTTAACTCAATAACATTGTGCTTCATCGGCTCAGACTGACACCCCTTTCGCTTAACTCAATAACATTGTGTTTCATCGGCTCAGACTGACACCCCTTTTGCTTAACTCAATAACATTGTGCTTCATCGGCTCAGACCGACGCCCCTTTCGCTTAACTCAATAACATTGTGTTTCATCGGCTCAGACTGACACCCCTTTCGCTTAACTCAATAACATTGTATTTCATCGGCTCAGACTGACGCCCCTCTCACTTAACTAAATGACATTGTGCTTGAGCTGACAAAAAAAAAGCCGGTTTTGAAAACAAAACCGGCTTCGAATACTATTTAAATTTAGCGATTTACCACTTTTTTCTGCGTTCGCCGCTTCCGCCTTCTCTGCGTCCACCAGTGCTACCGCCTTTGTCTTCGCGACTGCGGCCAGAGAAATCTCTGAAACCACCGCCTTCGCGGCTTCCACCTTCACGTCTTCCGCTACGTTCACCGCCAGATCTTCTGTCGCCGCCACGGAAACCACCGCCGCCGCCTCTGCGCTCACCGCCGAAACCGCCACGTCTTTCTCCACCACCGCGTCTTTCTCCGCCACCGCCATCGCCGCTTTTTTCAATGCGAACCTGACGACCGTTGAACTCAACAGATTTAAAGCCTTCGAAAACTTTATCAGCAACATCATCTTCAACTTCAAAGAAAGAGAAAACGCCTTTTAAATCGATCTTACCAACGCTTTTGCCAGCAATTTTTCCGTTGTTACAGATAAATGATAACATATCGCCGCGGGTAAATTCATCTACGGAGCCCAGGTTGATAAACAAACGGGTATAGCCTTCGCTACCACGTCCGCGACCACCACGTTCTCTGTCGCCACCACGATCTTCGCCAACTGCAGCATTTAAATCTGGGGCTTTCGAATAGTAATCTAAGAAACGGTTAAACTCTAATGAGGCAAAACGCTTGATTACATCTTCTTTTGATAAATCAGCAAATTCATCCATAATACGAGGAATGTACTGATCGATTTGTTCGTTGTTAACTTCTACGTTATGTACTTTATGTACTAAAGAGAATAGTTGTTTTTCGCAAACATCGAAACCTGTAGGCAACTCGGCCTTGGTAAATTGCTTACCAATAATGCGTTCGAGTTGACGGATTTTGCCCAACTCTTTAGAGTTGATGATACAGATTGAAATACCAGTTTTACCTGCACGACCGGTACGGCCAGAACGGTGAGTATAACTTTCAATTTCATCAGGCAATGAATAGTTGATTACGTGGGTTACGTTGTTTACATCGATACCACGAGCGGCAACATCGGTAGCAATTAACAATTGCATGTTACGCTCACGGAAACGTTGCATTACCTTATCGCGTTGTTGCTGCGATAAATCGCCGTGTAAGGCATCAGCATTGTAACCATCCTTAATTAAGTGCTCGGCAATATCTTGTGTATCCAATTTGGTTTTACAAAATACTACTGCAAAAATTTCGGGATTGAAATCTACAATACGTTTTAGGGCTGCATATTTATCGCGGGCACGAACAATGTAGTATTCGTGTTCGATATTTACGTTACCTGTGTTTTTGGTGCCCATGGTTAATTCAACAGGCTCGTTCATGTATTTTTTTGCAATACGGCGAACTTCTGACGGCATTGTAGCCGAGAATAACCAGGTTTTTTTGTCATCAGGAGTGGTTGATAAAATGTCGTTAATGTCATCCTGGAAACCCATGTTTAACATTTCGTCAGCTTCATCAAGCACAACATATTTAACGTTTGAAAAATCGATGGCTTTACGGCCAATGATATCCAACATACGGCCGGGCGTGGCCACCACGATTTGAACGCCTTGGCGTATTTCGCGGAGTTGTTGCATAATGTTCGCGCCACCGTAAACGGCAACAACGTGGGCATTAGCAACGTTTTTAGAAAAGTTTTTAAGGTCGTTAGCGATCTGTAAACATAACTCACGGGTAGGGCATAAAATTAATGCCTGTGGTTTATTTACTTTAAAATCGATTAGTTCTAACAGCGGCAAACCAAATGCGGCTGTTTTTCCTGTTCCTGTTTGGGCCAAACCAACAAAATCGTTATTGCCCTCTAACAGTACAGGAATACTTTGCTCCTGAATAGGCGTTGGATTTTCGAATCCAAGGTCCTTTACGGCATTAACGACGTCATCACTTATCCCCAATAATTGAAATGGGTTTGTCATTCGTCTTTTTTATTTTTAATTGAGCCGCAAAGGTACGGTTAATATTTGGTATTTTGAAGATAGTTAGATAAATAGTTTTTAGGTGTAATTATTTGAAAATAAGGGAGAAAGAAGGATGCAGGAATTAGCAGCGGGCAATGGGCAATTGGTAAGTACCAATAAGCAATACCAAGCAGTTTAGTCATCCGATGAATATAGACAGGTTGCTTATATTCATCCGATGACTAATGAACCAATTAGCAATGACGAATAAGCAATACCAAACAGCCATCGGATGAATCTAGCGGCAATGTAGGGTATTCATCCGATGACTGATGAACCAATAACTAATGAAACCAATTACCAAATAGGCAATACCAAACAGTCATCGGATGAATCTAGCGGCAATGTAAGGTATTCATCCGATGACTGATGAACCAATAACTAATGAAACCAATTACCAAATAGGCAATACCAAACAGTCATCGGATGAATCTAGCGGCAATGTAAGGTATTCATCCGATGACTGATGAACCAATAACTAATGAAACCAATTACCAAATAAGCAATACCAAACAGTCATCGGATGAATCTAGCGGCAATGTAAGGTATTCATCCGATGACTAATGAACCGATGAAACCAATTACCAATAGGCAATACCAAACAGTCATCGGATGAATCTAGCGGCAATGCAAGGTATTCATCCGATGACTAATGAACTAGTGAACCAACTAACCAATTGCTAAAGTTCTTGAAAATGACTATGTTTGGTTAATCAATCCTTAATCATTGAAAGCTTCGATAACTTGTGAGGGCGATAACAGCGAGAATTTTCTTTTTGACTTATTAAAGCAAGGAGACGAGGCTGCTTTTGATAAAATTTACCGCCTTTATTGGATCGATCTTTATAATGCGGCGTACAGGCGTTTACCCGAAAAAGAGAAGTGTCAGGATATTATTCAAAATGTTTTCGCCGATCTCTGGAACCGAAGAACAACGCTCGATTTACAAAATCCACTGGCTTACCTACACACCGCAGTACGCTTTCAGGTATTAAAACACATCGCCAGATCGCCAAAAGGCAGCTTTTTTGCCGATTACTTCGAAAATCAACTGATTTCGCCACTACAGGCCGATGGTGAGTTGCTGGAACGGGAAGCGAAAGGCGTAATTGAATTGTTTATAAAAGCACTTCCGGAAAAGCGAAGAAGAATATTTCTGTTGCACTACTACGAAGGCTTATCTACAGCTAAAATTTCGGTAGCGCTAAACGTTTCTCAAAAAACGGTTCAAAACCAGCTTACCACCGCAACCCATGCGCTAAAGTTTCGGTTAACGCATCTGTTTGTGTTAGTAGTTTCCGTTTATTCTGCATTTTCGAGATAATCTTTAGCTCATTTCTAAATTTTTAAATGTTTTTTTAAATTTCTTTTGGGATTTCTTTCTGTTTCTGGTACATAGTATTAAAAAACCGGAAATATATGCCCTCATTTCGTCCTCAAAAAGATATAAAAAACATTATCGATCGCTATTTGTCGGGCAAGGCAACGGCAGAAGAAATCCTTTTTTTAGAATCCTATTATGACTATTTGAGTAAAAATGAAAATCTTGGTGCCAATAGTGCCGAGGATTTACAAAATCTGGAGGAAGAAAACTTCGATGCCATCCGAACGAAGATCGCATTGCCGAAAAAATCCAAAATCATTCCTTTCTATAAGTACGCTTCAGCCGCCGCGATATTGATCTTAATATGTGGCGGTTTTTATTTCTTTTTTAATAGAGACATTACCAATAACGAAATCGAGCCGAAGTTGGCCACAGTAGAAAACATAGATGTACTGCCGGGAACCGACAAGGCTATTTTAACATTGGCCGATGGTACAAAAGTGGTGTTGGATGATAAGACCACAAAAAACATCAGTGATAAAAACGGCGTTACAATCTCAAAAGCCAAACATGGTCAGTTGATTTATGCGGCTGCCGGTTCGAACCATGCTTTGGCGCATAAAACCGTGGCTTACAATACCATTCAAACACCCAGGGGCGGTCAATTTCAGGTTTTGCTGCCCGATGGTACAAAAGTGTGGCTCAATGCGGCTTCATCGTTAAAATATCCAGAGTCTTTCGTAGGTAATACCCGTAATGTTGAACTTTCTGGCGAAGCCTATTTTGAGGTGGCGAAAAACAAGGACCTGCCATTTCACGTAAAAAGTCTCAATCAGGATGTTGAAGTGCTGGGTACTCATTTCAACATCAACGGTTACATGGACGATCGAACCATCAAAACAACTTTATTAGAGGGCAGTGTGAAGGTAAGCAATTTCAACTCAGCTAAACTATTAAAACCGGGCGAACAGGCAATTGCTGATCTATCGGGAAATTCAAAAATCCAAATCACTTCGGATGTAGATACCAACGATGAAACGGCATGGAAGAATGGCCTTTTTCAGTTTAATGATGCTGAGCTGAAGGGCATTCTTAATCAATTAGAAAGATGGTACGATATTAAAATCGACTACTCATTTGTACCCAATAAACGCTATAACGGTATGGTGCCGCGTAAGGCGAAGCTATCCGAAGTATTGAAAATGCTCGAAAAAACAGGAAACATCAAATTTGAAATCACCGAAGGGAAAAAATTAAAAGTATTGAGATAATAAACCTTTTGAACGAAAATAAGTGTTGCTGGAGAACAGCATACAACCAAGTAACCTATCACCCTAACCTTTAAACCAAACTGAATGTATGAAATTTTACACTCAATGTAGAAGTGCCGTTGCCGAAAATGCAGGGCAAACCGCTACCAAACATCCTAACCATCAATTTTTTAAGGCTATGAAACTTTTTGTTGTTTTAATGACTGCTTTCTGCTTGCAGGTAAGTGCTGCGGCATTTTCGCAGCGGGTAAGCATTAGCCAAAAGAATACGCCACTGGTGCGTGTGTTGAAAGAAATTAAACGCCAAACGGGCTATTTTTTCCTTTATGATTCGGATTTGATTCAACAGAAATCTAAGCCCGTTACCATTAACTTAAAAAATGCGGAACTTAAAGAGGTGTTGGCGCAGGCGCTGAAATCGCAGCCGTTTGGATGGGAAATAAAAGAAAATACCATCTTAATTTTTCCAAGTACGACGACTATTGAAAGCACGAAAGCGATTGATGTTAGCGGTAAGGTTGTTGATGAGAACGGAAACCCCATGCCGGGCGCTTCCGTGCGTGTAAAAGGTCAGTCTGCAATTGCGGTAACCGATGCGCAAGGAAACTTTACCCTCAGAAATGTAGACGAAAATGCAGTTTTGGTTATTTCTTACATCGGTTACACCGATCGCGAAGTGTTGGCCAAATCGGGCTTAGGTACGTTGGAATTGTTGCCCGCCGCGGGTAATTTAAGCGATATTGTGGTAACGGGTTACACTAATTACACGAAATCTCAATCGGCCAATGCCAGTTCATTGGTAACGGCCGATAAAATCAACGATGTGCCAGGCTTAACTGTCGATCAGATTTTGCAGGGCCGCGTGCCAGGTATGAGCGTAATTTCTACCTCCGGCCAGCCCGGTCAAAGCGCTTCGGTTGTAATTCGCGGTATTGGTAGCGTAAATGGTTCATCTACTCCATTATTCGTTTTGGATGGAGTACCCATTGAAGCTGGTTATTTTCAAACCATCAATCCGGAAGACATCGAATCGGCTACGGTTTTGAAAGATGCTTCGGCTAAGGCGCTTTATGGTTCAAGAGGCTCAAACGGTGTTATCGTGTTAACAACCAAAAAAGGCAAGGCGGGTAAAGTTGCCGTTAGCTACACCTCACAATATGGTTTCTCTAATTTGAGCCGCGCAAACTTCGAAATGATGAACACGCAACAGCGGTTACAGTTTGAGGAAGAAGTTGGTGCAAGTTTCGGGCGCAACATCGGGCCAGGATGGACCTATTCGCCCAAAAACCCCACTTATATAAACGGAACTGCGGCCACCCGTGCACGTGCAGATTTTATTATCGATAGCTTACAGCAAATTAATACCGATTGGAGAGATGTTTTCTTTCAACGCGGTAAGTTTCAAGAACAACAAGTAAGCATTAGCGGTGGCAACGAAAACCTGCGTTTTTACAATTCCTTAAACTATTACAATCAGGAAGGTGTGGCCAAACGGACCGGATTAGATCGTTATTCCTTAAGAAGCAACCTCGATTTCAAGGATGATAAGTTCAGCGGAAATGTGAACCTTTCATTAGGTTATTCACAATCGAGCTTTACCGAAGGAGAGGGTTCAACAAGTGCAGGAACCGCCATGTCGGCAGTTTATTATGCGCTGCCTTATGAAAATCCGTATGCACCCGATGGCACCTTAATTCATCAAGGCAATAAGTCATCTTATTTTATTCTCGATCAACGCGAAGGCAGTCAGGCTTTAGAGCGTTTATTAAATTCGTCAGATAAAACAGAGCAGTTAAAGTCTATCATCAGCACTGCTTTTGCTTATCAAATTTTGCCAGAATTAAAGGTAACTACCAGAGCAGGTATCGATTACCGCCAATCTACCGATCAGCAATTCGTCAATCCCGATTCTTATTATGGCTCGAGAAGCGTTGCCAACACCTTGGGCGGTAAAGGCAGGTTAACGGATGCCAGCAGAAGAAACTTCAACATTATTTCGACCACAGGCATAACCTATGCAAAGAAATTTAACGAACTGCACGATTTCGAAGCTTCGGCCTTTTACGAATATGTGTACAACAATTATAACACGTTTGGTTTCAGCGCCTACGGTATCGACGGCC
This sequence comes from Pedobacter endophyticus, assembly GCF_015679185.1. Lineage (NCBI taxonomy): Bacteria > Pseudomonadati > Bacteroidota > Sphingobacteriia > Sphingobacteriales > Sphingobacteriaceae > Pedobacter > Pedobacter endophyticus. The sequence goes on along the minus strand of NZ_CP064939.1, from coordinate 1,941,891 downwards.
GTTTGCCAGAGACACCAGCGGGTGCAACCAACGGAAGTGCAACTTATTTACCTTCGACAACTGGCGGCAAAACCAAAAATGCGTTGGCCTCTTTTATGGGCGTTGCCAGATACACGTATGATGAAAAATACACCCTAACCGGAAGTTACCGTTACGATGGTTCGACAAGAGTGGCTCCGCAGAACAAATGGCATGGTTTCTATTCAATTGGTGCTAACTGGAATGCCAAGGCGGAAGAATTTTTGAAATCATCGGAGCTGATTTCTGATTTACGCATTCGTGGCAGTTACGGAATTACCGCAAGTCCGTTTGGTGGCGATTTCTTGTATCTGCCCACTTACGCGGTAAATACTTCGTACGGTGGTGTGGCCGCAATAAGGGCAACAACGCCGGGCAACGATGCCTTTGACTGGGAATATGTTAAGGAATTTAATACCGGATTTGATCTAGCCATGTTCAAAAACAGATTGCGTGTAACGGTTGATTACTATAACCGGAAGACCACAAACATGTTCATCAACCAACCTTTATCTGCAACATCGGGCTTTAGCGAGCTCAACCTGAGCGCCGGTGTAATGCGCAACCGAGGGGTAGAGTTTGATGTAAGCGGCGATGTAATCAGATCAAAAGATTTTATCTGGACATTGGGCGTTAACGCCGGTTATAACAAAAACAAAATACTTCATGTTACCGATCTGGTAGATTCTTATCCTGATGGCGACACGCGTATTTTGCAGGTTGGCTTACCTTACGGAACTTATTATGCGCCAGATTGGGCAGGCGTAAATCCGCAAACCGGAGAGGCACAATATTATAATCTCGATGGATCGATTACCACAACCTATAATGTGAATACGCAAAGCACCACCAATTCCGGAAGCTTATATCCAACATTTACGGGCGGTTTTAATACCTCGTTAAGTTATAAAGGCATTACCGCATCGGCATTATTCTCGTTCGTATCAAACGTGATGCGTTGGAACAACGAAGATTTTTATAACGAAAATCAACGTTATTCAACCAGTAACCAAACCGTTAGGATGTTAGAGAACAGGTGGCAGGTTCCGGGCGATACCGGAAACGATGCCATTTTGCAAAGATTCGATATTCCTAGAAACTTTACATCGAAAGATATTCAGGATGCATCTTTTCTTAGATTGAGAAATGTGAATATTGGTTATTCTTTGCCAAAAAGCTTGTTAGAAAAGACGAAGATCATCAAAGGTGTCAGGATTTTCATTCAAGGGCAAAACCTGTTCACATGGACCAAATGGAGAGGATTAGATCCTGAAAATAACGCCGTTTACGGTCGTTTTCAATATCCAAACACCAGAACTTACACGGCAGGTCTTAATGTTAACTTTTAATATTTACAGTCATGATTAATAAAATATATAAACAATACATCTTCATTTTCTCCCTGCTACTGCTTAGCGCAGGTTGCACAAAGCTCGATCTGGTGCCAACTGATACCATTTCGCCAGATAAGGCGTACAGAAATATAAACGACATCAATTTGGGTGTTTTAGGCGCTTATGCTCTTTTAGATGGCGGTACAATTGGCGTGGTTTCTACGGTTTCTGACGAGGCCATGTTTCCGACAGAAAATACCGTTGGCAATAGCGATGCTTTCAGGTGGTTGTACAACTCGGGAAGCGGATCGGTAACTTCGCAATACGGTACTTTTTATGTTGCAATAGATCGCATCAACCGCACACTTGCCGGTTTAGATGCCTTAACCTTAACTGGCCCCGATGTGGCCACGGGAGCGCGTTACCGTGGCGAATTATTGGCCTTACGTGCTTACTTTCACTTCGAACTGCTTCGTAATTACGCCTCATCGTACCAAACGGGTGCTTTGGGAGTTCCTTATATGAAGGCATCGGCAATTGGTTACCCCGCACGAGATAATTTTGAGACAGTGATTGCCGATGCAAAAGCGGATTTGGTTGATGCAAAGCCACTAATTCCAGCAGCATTTACCGATAAAACCCGAATTACAAAAACTGCCGTGTCAGCCATTCAGGCAAGATTGGCCTTGTACGAAAAAAACTGGGCCGAAGCAATTGGTTATGCCAACGAAGTTATTGCTGCATTTCCGCTTGCGACAAAAGCACAGTTTCCGGGCATCTGGACGGACGCAAACGATAGTGAAGTAATTTGGAAAGCAAAACGCGTGGGTACAACCGATTCTCGCCTGGGCGATTTCTATTTCCGCCAAACGGGAGGGATTGTGTTGTATGCACCAGCTTTTAAATTGATCAATACTTTTGATAAAGTAAACGATATCCGTTACCCCGCCTACATTAAATTTGATGCAACCAGAACAGGAACAAAATCGCAATATCTTGTTAACAAATACATCGGCGGTACTTCAACAGCGCCAGGTTTAACCGATATTAAATTGTTCCGCACCGGCGAAATGTATTTGATCAAGGCAGAAGCCGAGGCAGAATCAACAGGCGATGCGGCAGGCGATTTAAACGCTTTGCGTGCCGCCAGAATTAATGCGTACACCAATGTTTCGTTTGCCGATAAAGCGAGCTTAATTGCTGCAATTATGGAAGAAAGATATAAAGAACTGGCTTTTGAAGGGCACCGTTTCTTCGATTTAAAAAGAAGAAATTTGCCTGTTGAGCGATTGGCGGCCGATGCTGTAAACGCATCCGGCGCAGTTACCTTGCCAACAACGCAGGCGCAATATTCGTTGCCCATTCCAGCGGCCGAAATATCGGTGAATAAAAATACGGTTCAAAATCCTAAGTATTAACGGTTGTCATCCTGAGGCACGAAGGATCTCCAAGCGATGGAATGCCAAGCGCCAACAACCCACTGCCAAAAACAGCTTGTGAGCGGGCAAGGACTGTGAGAGGTAGGCAACAGATGCTATCTATGAACGGTCGTCATCCCCAGCTTGACTGGGGATCCTAATGCCCAAAAATGGATCAATTGCATTAGGATTCCCGCCTGCGCGGGAATGACGACCAGTAGGTCGAGATTACAAATCTCGACCTATCCAAAACCGGGATCAAAAACCCCGCTTAATGATCGGCGACAAAATTTAAAATATGAAACAATCATTTCTTACACTCCTTATGGCTTATTGTTGTACCGTAATGGCCTGCGGCAAAGCAACAAACACACCCGCACCGGAAACGGGCGGAGAAACAACAAAGCCGGTTACAAAACGCAGGCCAGCCTCTATCGGAATTGTTGGCGATAGCAGCAATGTGGTCAAAACGACAAATGGCGGTATGGTTTTGATGGGCGGGGGCAAAGATGTTGATGCCGCCTTCAAATGGATGATCGATAAAAGCGGAGGCGGCGATGTGGTCGTTTTACGTGCTTCGGGAACTGACGCCTATAATCCGTATATTAATGGGCTTGGCAATGTTAATTCCGTTGAAACGTTGCTAATCAATACGAAAGAGCTGGCAAATAACGATACCGTTGCCTATATTATCCGCAATGCCGAAATGGTTTTTATTGCGGGTGGCGATCAGTCGGATTATATGAACAATTGGAAGGGAACCAAAACCGAACAGGCATTAAATTACCTAATGAACGAAAAAAAAGCGCCGGTTGGCGGCACCAGTGCAGGTTGCGCAATTTTAGGCGGTTTTTATTATAGCGGCGAAACCGGCGGGCTTACTTCTGCCCAGGCCCTGGCAAACCCATACGATGTAAATGTTACGCTTTATAACAACGATTTCCTTAAAGCGCCTTACCTACAAAATGTAATTACCGATCAGCATTACCTCACCCGGGCACGTGAAGGAAGATCTGTCGTTTTTTTAGGCAGGATAAACAACGACTGGAAAACTGCGGCCAAATGTATCGCAACTGATGAAAGAACTGCAGTTTGTATTGATAAAAACGGCAAGGCGCAGGTTTTTGGCGATTATGCTGAAGCCAGGCCCTATAGTTATGCCTATTTTATTAGTGCCGATGCCGCAAAACAGCCGGAACAGATGGTGGCCAACAAAAAAGTTATTTGGAGCAATAACGAAAAGGCCCTTGCTGTTTACGAAATTCCTGCATCGGTAAATGGTGGTGGAAGCTTCAATGTTGCTAACTTTAAAGCCAATGAGGCCACTGGTGGTAAATGGTACTGGTGGTGGGTTGCCGATGGCGTGTTAAATAAAAAAGATCAATAAAATAAAATGAGAGCATTAAAATTATTTACAGTATTAGTATTGTGTGTGCTGGCAGTGAACGTTTCTGCGCAGCAAAAAAAATATGTTATGGTGATTCATGGCGGTGCAGGCACCATTTTGAAGAAAAACATGACTTCGGAAATGGAAGCGGCCTACATTGCGGCGTTAACGAAAGCCCTGCAAGCGGGTTATGCCGAAATTAAAGCCGGCAAAGCAAGTTTAGATGCCGTAGAAGCAACCATTCACGTGTTAGAGAACGATCCTCATTTTAATGCCGGTAAGGGCGCAGTTTTTACCCACAATGGCAGAAATGAACTCGATGCCTCTATTATGGATGGTAAAACCTTAATGGCAGGCGCTGTTGCAGGCGTAACTACGGTTAAAAATCCGATTTCGGCAGCACGGGCGGTGATGGAAAAATCAGAACACGTAATGATGGTTGGTGCAGGTGCCGATCAGTTTGCAAAAGATGCCGGGCTGGAGATTGTCGACCCAAAATATTACTGGACAAAAGAGCGTTGGGATGGTTTGCAGCAAGCAATTAAAGAAGATTCTACCAAGGCTGTTTTAGATCACGGCAGTAAAAAATCAGAATTACTGGGCAGCAAAAACCACGATTATAAATTTGGTACCGTAGGCTGCGTGGCCTTAGATAAAGCCGGAAACCTGGCCGCAGGAACTTCAACCGGGGGGATGACCAACAAAAAATACGGTCGCGTTGGCGATTCGCCAATTATAGGTGCCGGAACTTATTGCAACAACGAAACCGCTGGGATTTCGTGCACCGGTTGGGGCGAATTTTACATCCGCAACGTAGTGGCAAAAACAGTTTCCGATTTAATGGAGTATAAAGGTTTATCAGTAAACGAGGCTTCTAAAATCGCCATAGATAAAGTGGGTAAAATGGGCGGCGACGGTGGTTTGATCGCTCTAGATAAAAAGGGCAACGTATCGATGACATTCAATACCGAAGGCATGTACAGGGGCACAATTACTGCCGATGGCAAAGTTGAAGTAAGTATTTACAAGTAATGAAGAACTTATTTATAATAATTGCATTACTCGGCCTTGCATTAAGTGCAGGAGCCCAAAATAAAGGCAACCTATTCATCATTGGAGGAGGCGATCGCTCTAACGAACTGATTAAACAACTGGTTTCGACAGCGGATTTAAAAACCAGCGACTACATTGTTGTACTGCCCATGGCAAGCGAAGTGCCCGACACCGGATTTAAATATATTTCAGCTCAGCTTAAGATTCAAACCAATGCGAAAATCAGAAATTTCAATTTTGCGAAGCATGATGTGAACGATAAAAAATGGACAGATTCTTTAGCAGGGGCGAAGTTGATTTACATTTTAGGTGGAGACCAGAGCCGCTTTATGTCAGTCGTTTTAAACACGCCCATTTATGCGGCCATTCATAAAGCCTATCGTAATGGCGCTACCATTGCCGGAACCAGCGCCGGTGCTGCGGTAATGAGCAAGTACATGATTACGGGCAAGCAGCTTTTAGATACGGTGTATAAAGAAACCTTTAACAAGCTTTGGGATAAGAACATCGAATTTGCCGAGGGAATGGGGCTGCTGGAAAACACAATAATCGATCAGCATTTTTTAAAGCGAAACCGATACAACAGACTAGTTTCGGCCTTAAGTGCCCATCCCAATATGGTTTGCGTAGGTATTGACGAAAGCACTGCCATTATCGTTCACGGCAGTAAGGCTACCGTTGCAGGCGAAAGCCAGGTAATTCGCCTGGCCAATCCAAAAGCGCTCAAAACAACCGATAAAGGGCTTTTGAAGTTCAGTCAGGCAGAATTTGGTATTTTTACCGCTGGCGATGTGATGGATATTAAGCCGTAAACTAAGATTCATGTCGAATGACGGGCGGAAGTAACGTGACGGGCCGACTTATCGTCATTTCGAGCGTAGCCGAGAAATCTTTCAAAGATGAGTAACTGAGCAGAAAGATCTCTCCGTTCCGCTACTGATGAAAATCGGTACAAGTGCGCTGCGGTGGACATGACGGGCCGACTTATCGTCATTTCGAGCGTAGCCGAGAAATCTTTTAAAGATGAGTAACTGAGGACAAAGATCTCTGCATTCCGCTAGTGATGAAAAATCGGTACAAGTGCGCTGCAGTCGAGATAACGAGTCGCCGTATCGTCATTTCTAGCGTAGCCGAGAAATCTTTTAAAGATGAGTAATTGAGCAGAAAGATCTCTCCGTTCCGCTACCGATGAAAATCGGTACAAGTGCGCTGCAGTGGACATGACGGGCCGACTTATCGTCATTTCGAGCGTAGCCGAGAAATCTTTTAAAGATGAGTAACTGAGCAGAAAGATCTCTCCGTTCCGTTACTGATGAAAATCGGTACAAGTGCGCTGCAGTGGACATGACGGGCCGACTTATCGTCATCTCGAGCGTAGCCGAGAAATCTTTTAAAGATGAGTAACTGAGGACAAAGATCTCTGCGTTCCGCTACCGATGAAAATCGGTACAAGTGCGCTGCAGTCGACATGACGGGCTGACTTATCGTCATTTCGAGCATAGCCGAGAAATCTTTTAAAGATGAGTAACTGAGCAGAAAGATCTCTCCGTTCCGCTACTGATGAAAATCGGTACAAGTGCGCTGCAGTCGACATGACGGGCTGACTTATCGTCATTTCGAGCGTAGCCGAGAAATCTTTTAAAGATGAGTAACTGAGCAGAAAGATCTCTCCGTTCCCCTACTCATGAAAAATCGGTACAAGTGCGCTGCAGTGGACATGACGGGCCGACTTATCGTCATTTCGAGCGTAGCCGAGAAATCTTTGTAACTTAAGTGAACAATGTTCAGAGATTCATCGATTATTGAATCACCTGAGACCAATTCCTTACAATTTCCTGAAAAAAGGCGCCAAATAATATCCTTTTCGATTTGACTTTCCATTCAATAATATTAGATTTGCACAAAAAAAAGATACATGAGCGTTTTAGTAAACAAAGATTCTAAGGTTATCGTTCAGGGTTTTACCGGAAACGAGGGGACTTACCATGCTGAGCAGATGTTGGCATACGGTACAAACGTTGTGGGTGGTGTTACGCCTGGCAAGGGTGGGCAGTTACATTTAGACAAGCCTGTTTTCAATACTGTTAAAGATGCCGTTGAAAAAACTGGCGCAAACGTATCTATCATTTTCGTACCACCGGCTTTTGCGGCCGATGCAATTATGGAAGCTGCCGAAGGCGGTATCAAAGTTATTGTTTGTATTACTGAAGGCATCCCAACCAAGGATATGATTCAGGTTAAAGAATATATTACCGATCGCGATGTGACCTTAATTGGTCCAAACTGCCCGGGTATTATTACCGCTGATGAAGCTAAAATCGGTATTATGCCAGGTTTCATTTTCAAAAAAGGTAACGTAGGTGTAGTTTCTAAATCAGGAACGTTAACTTACGAGGCTGTAGATCAGGTTGTGAAAGCTGGCCTGGGCATTACCACTGCTATCGGTATCGGTGGCGACCCAATTATCGGAACGCCAACAGTTGAAGCCGTTAAGTTGTTAATGAACGATCCTGAAACTCACGGTATCATCATGATTGGTGAAATTGGCGGCGGGATGGAAGCTGAAGCTGCTCGCTGGATTAAAGAAAACGGAACCAAACCTGTGGTAGGCTTTATTGCTGGCCAAACTGCGCCTCCGGGACGTAGAATGGGTCACGCTGGTGCTATTGTAGGTGGCGCCGACGATACTGCTGCGGCTAAAATGAAGATCATGGCCGAATGTGGTATTCGCGTTGTCGAAAGCCCTGCTGAAATCGGTGCTGCAATGGCCGAGGAATTAGCAAAGTAGGAGGTTCAAGCCTCACCTAAGGAAATAATAAATTATAAAAGGGCAACTTCGAGCGAAGTTGCCCTTTTTGTTATAGTAGCTGTCAGTCTGAGCGGAGTCGAAGACTTGTTTCTTAATATACTAATGAGCAGTTCGGTTGAGTTTCGACTTCACTCAGCCGAACAAGCAGTGGCAAGGAATAAAGTTCAAAGCACAATCCTTTATTCCCTCTCTTTTAGATAACTGGTCCCAATTTTCATCGGGAGGGACGAGCAGTAAAAGCGCCTATTGCATAAGCTTCCCCGCAAGAGGCCTTTATCACCGCTTTGTAAACACTATTTCAAACGGCGGCATGCAGCAAACCAAAACAAAATCTTTCCCGTATATTAGGCTATGAAAACGATGTTAAATAAACTATTTTTGATCTCGGCTGTTGTGTTTGTAACCACCTTTTCTGCTTGTGCGCAAAAGGACAAAAAAGAAATAAAACAGGTTGAGCAGTCAGGAAATATTATACCAAAAAAGAAGATGAACTGGAATCCGTTAACCCCCGAAGAAGAGAGAGTAATTGTAAATAAAGGTACTGAATACCCTGGAACGGGAAAATACGAGCATAACAAGGAGAAAGGAACGTATACCTGCAAACGTTGTGATGCTCCGTTGTACCGATCGGAAAGTAAATTCGATTCGCATTGTGGATGGCCATCTTTCGATGATGAAATAAAAGGCGCAGTGAAGCGTATTCCCGATGCCGATGGTTCGCGTACCGAGATTGTATGTACCAACTGTGGCGCACATTTGGGGCACGTATTTTTGGGCGAAGGATTTACAAACAAAGACACCAGGCACTGTGTAAATTCAATTTCGATGAATTTCGTGCCAGATAAGAAATAAGGTGGGTATAGTGAGGTTAGGTAGAGGCGTACAGCATAAAGTTGTACGCTTTTTTTGTTTCTTCCGTTGATGTAAAAAGGTTGAATATTGTTTGGGATGTTGAGGAATGTAAAAGGCAATTACCCCAATACGAAGAATGGCAGGCGAGAATCAAATGGTAGATTAACCGCTCTTCAATTTAGATATTTTCCATTCCGTTTCTTGCACGAAAAAAGCTGTGTAATGCACTGATTTTAAACTCCCGACCTACGGCTTCAAACTTCGGACTCCTGGCCGCGAAACGCACAACTTTTCCACAAATTATTGATTTTAAACTAAATGCTTATATTTGTGCGCTCTGATAAAGAAAATTTAGCCTATGAAGTATCTTCTGTTATTGAGTTTTTGTTTCTTGTTTTCACAAGGTAAAGCGCAGATTTCTGATTCATCAAATGAACCAGATAGTATCAAAAAAACGGTTCTAGCCACTTATTACAACAAAAAATTCGAAGGTCGCCGAACCACGAGCGGCGCCAAATACAGAGCAAAAAAATTCACTGCAGCCCATAAAACGCTTCCTCTTGGTACCAAGGTTACCGTTACAAATCCGGTCAACGGAAAATCGGTAGTTGTAAAGGTAAATGACCGGGGCCCATTCTCTAAAAAACTAGCTATAGATTTATCCGAAAGTGCTGCAAAACAGATTGGTATCTACCGTAAAGGTATAGCCAGAGTTGATTTGAGCTACACTGTTGAGTAGTATTCTGTTTGGCTCTATTTCACACCTGCTATACACTTAAAACTTAAGTTATTAACACTAATTTTTGTTTGCTATCCCCTTTAAAAGAAACAATTAGCTTTTTTTTCGCTCGAAAATGATATTGGGCTGATTGTTTTCTCCACTCATTTCCGGCGAGTGTTAACAACTTTGATTCACAAAAGGTGCCCGTGGTACATATATTTGTTTTAACAAAGTTCTTTAACTTCTTGCATTTGAAAACAAATATAAAAGCTTAGTTTTTAGTAATTTATAACACATCTCTGTGATGACAGATTTAAATTTTTCCTAAACTAAAAACTCAGTTGTTCGTCAAACGCCAAGGGTTAGCACTTTCACTAGAGTTTTAATACAAAACATTTCAATCATCATATAAAATTGATGAATGCGTGGTTTTGTCGGCTCTAATTAAATTGAAAAAAACATTAATTATCAGGTATGGAACAGGAATTATTACTACAAGAAAACAAAGACAGATTTGTGCTTTTGCCGATTAAATATCCGGCGATTTGGGAAATGTATAAAAAGACCGAAGCTAGTTTCTGGACAGCAGAGGAGATCGATCTTTCTGACGACCAAAAACACTGGGATAATTTAAATGATGGTGAAAGACATTTTATCTCTCACATCCTTGCTTTCTTTTCTGCTAGTGATGGTATTGTAAACGAAAACCTTGCGGTTAACTTCATGAGTGAGGTTCAATTACCAGAGGCCCGTTGTTTTTACGGTTTCCAGATCATGATGGAAAACATCCACGCCGAAACCTACGCCTTATTAATTGATACTTACATTAAAGATCCTGAAGAAAAAGACCGTTTGTTCCACGCCATTGATACCGTTCCGGCGGTAAAACGAAAAGCAGAATGGGCTTTACGCTGGATCGATAACGGAACTTTTGCCGAGCGCCTCGTGGCATTTGCCGCAGTTGAGGGAATCTTCTTTAGCGGAAGTTTCTGCTCTATTTTCTGGTTAAAAAAACGCGGTCTGATGCCGGGGTTAACTTTCAGTAACGAGTTGATTTCGAGAGATGAGGGCTCGCACTGCGAATTTGCCTGTTTGCTATACAGTATGCTGAGCAATAAATTGAGCGAAGAGCAGGTTCATTCTATCATTAGTGATGCAGTAGAAATTGAAAAGGAATTTGTTACCGATGCCTTACCAGTGGCCTTAATCGGCATGAATGCCAAGTTAATGAGCCAGTACATCGAATTTGTAGCCGACAGATGGTTGCAGGAACTGGGTTATAAGAAAATTTACAATGCAACCAATCCATTCGATTTTATGGAAATGATTTCGTTGCAGGGAAAAACCAATTTCTTCGAAAAACGTGTTGGCGATTACCAAAAAAGTGGCGTATTAACCTCTGCTGACAATAAAGCACAGGCGTTTTCGCTTGATGAAGACTTTTAACGATAGCTTAAAGCAGAAAGACTAAAGCTGAAAGCCGCCTCTACACTCCGTCATTGCGAGGAACGAAGCAATCTCAGTTACAAAAAAAATAACAGAATAATAAACGCGACAAATTGGTTGTTACCCGATACTCGCCAATAAAATATAAAACTTGCCTTTAAAAGCCCTCCCTTCGGGGGAGGGTTGGGAGGGGCTTAAATCAATCTCATAAATTATGTTCGTACAAAAAAGAGATGGCCGCAAAGAGCCGGTGCAATTTGACAAAATCACAGCCCGCATTCAAAAACTATGTTATAGTTTAAATGCAGATCTGGTAGATCCAATTGATGTTGCCAAAAAGGTAATTGAAGGTTTATACGATGGTGTAACCACATCAGAATTGGATAACCTTGCAGCAGAAACAGCCGCATCGTTAACTACAAAACACCCCGATTATGCTTTATTAGCCTCGCGTATTGCGGTGTCTAACTTGCATAAAAATACCACAAAATCATTTTCGGGTACGATGAAGATGTTGTACGAATATTTCGATCCGAAAGCGCAAAAAGCCGCTCCGCTTATTGCCGATGATGTGTATGAGATTATTGAAAAAAACGCGGAGATCTTAGACAGTTCTATCATTTACGACCGCGATTTTGGTTTCGACTACTTCGGTTTCAAAACCCTCGAAAAATCTTACTTGCTAAAAGTTAACGGCAAAATTGTAGAGCGCCCTCAACATTTGTTTATGCGTGTGGCTGTTGGTATCCACAAAGAGGATATCGAAAGTGCAATTAAAACCTATAACTTAATGAGCGAGCGTTGGTTTACCCATGCCACACCAACCTTATTTAACGCGGCAACACCCAAACCGCAAATGTCATCATGTTTCTTGTTAACTATGCAAGATGATAGCATCGACGGTATTTACGATACTTTAAAACAAACCGCCAAAATTTCGCAAAGCGCCGGTGGTATTGGTTTGAGCATCCACAACATTCGTGCAACAGGATCATACATTGGTGGTACAAACGGCACCAGCAATGGTATTATTCCAATGTTGCGTGTGTTTAACGATACCGCTCGTTATGTAGATCAGGGTGGAGGCAAACGTAAAGGTGCCTTTGCAATTTATTTAGAGCCTTGGCATGCAGATGTTTTCGAGTTTCTCGATTTACGCAAAAACCACGGTAAAGAAGAAATGCGTGCCCGCGATTTGTTTTATGCCCTTTGGATAAACGACTTGTTTATGCAACGCGTTAAGGATAACGGCGATTGGACATTGTTCTGCCCGCACGAAGCACCCGGATTGGCCGATTGTTTTGGTAAAGAGTTCGAAGAATTATACACGAAATATGAAGCAGAAAACCGTGGCCGCAAAACCATTAAAGCGCAAGAACTTTGGTTTGCGATACTAGACTCGCAAATTGAAACCGGAACACCGTACATGTTGTTCAAAGATGCAGCAAACAGCAAATCGAACCAACAAAATTTAGGAACGATTAAAAGTTCGAACTTGTGTACCGAAATTATCGAATATACCTCTAAAGATGAAGTAGCGGTTTGTAACCTGGCCTCATTGGCGCTTCCCCGTTTCGTTATCAACGGTGCCTTCGATCATCAAAAATTATACGATGTAACCTATCAGGCAACTTTAAACCTGAATAAGATCATCGATCACAACTATTATCCCGTTCAGGAAGCCGAAAATTCAAACATGCGTCACCGTCCGGTTGGTTTAGGTGTGCAAGGTTTAGCCGATGCATTTATTTTGTTGCGCTTACCTTTCGAAAGTGATGAAGCAAAACGCTTGAATAAAGACATTTTCGAAACGATTTATTTCGCCTCGATGACAGCATCTCACGATTTAGCTGTAGAAAATGGTCCATACCAAACATTCAAAGGCTCGCCGTTATCAAAAGGTCAGTTCCAGTTCGATTTATGGAATGTAGTACCAGACAGCGGCCGTTGGGATTGGGAATCGTTACGCAAAAAGGTAGTTAAAGATGGTGTGTACAACTCGTTATTGGTTGCGCCGATGCCGACTGCATCTACCTCGCAAATTTTAGGTAACAACGAATGCTTTGAGCCATACACTTCGAATATTTACACCCGCAGGGTATTAAGTGGAGAATTTGTAGTGGTAAACAAACACTTATTGAAAGATTTAGTTGCATTAGGCCTGTGGAACAACGATATGAAAAACAAGATCATATTGGCCAACGGTTCCATCCAGGCGATTCCAGAAATTCCGGATTACATTAAAGAATTGTACAAAACCGTTTGGGAGATTAAGATGCGTAACATCATCGATATGGCTGCCGATCGTGGTGCATACATCTGCCAGTCGCAATCACTAAATTTATTTGTAAATGCGCCAAATACCTCAAAATTAACTTCAATGCACTTCTATGCATGGGAGAAAGGGTTGAAAACAGGTATGTACTACTTACGTACCCAAGCGGCGTCGCAAGCAGTTAAATTTACCGTAGAGAACCAGGGCGGTAAGGCTATAGAAGCGGTTATTCCTGCTGAATTGCCACAAGATCAGGTTGCCGAAGAAATCGTTGACGGCCCGGTTTGCTCAATGGAAGAAGGTTGTATCAGCTGCTCGGGGTAAGGTAAAGGGCAGAAAGGTTGAGGGTTTAAGGTGAAAGGCTAAAGCTGATAGACGAGAGCTGAAAGTAAAAGTCTGCCTCTTTGCCGTCATTGCGAGGCACGAAGCAATCTTTCTTCAATAGTCTTTTCTGCTCATTATAAAGCAATAAAAAAATAAGGTTTTGGGCAAATGCTCAAAACCTTATTTTTTGTCCTTATTTTTGCATTTCAGTTCAAGAGTTAAGTTGGTTCATTCGTTTTTATAGCGGCCCGTACCAATGAACTAATGATTAGTGAATCAATGAACTGATAATCAATGAACAATACCTTAAAACATAGCCCGAAACACGAAATCATTCCCTGCGAAAGATGCGGAACGGCTATTGAGTGCAAGGCCAATGCCTATACCAAATGCCAATGCAGCGTTGTTCAACTGAGCATTAACGAGGTGCAATATATTTCCGAATTGTACGATGGGTGTCTTTGTGCCAAATGCCTTTTCGAGTTGCAACACGAATATCAGGCCGAGATTGGCGTCTAGCACTTTAAGTCGTTACTTAATATTGAGCTCAAATTGCTGTGCGACTTTGTACCTTCAACCTTTTTTGTAGTTTTGAGCTCTAATTTTTAATAAAATGAGGATTGCAATTAATGGTTTTGGTAGAATAGGAAGAACGTTGTTACGCTTAGCAATTGCCGAGGGACTCGATATTGTGGCGATAAACGATTTGGCCGATGCAAAAACATTAGCACATTTATTTAAGTACGATTCCGTACACGGCGTTTTTAAAGGAAATGTCGCCGCTAAACCCGACGAAATTGTAATAGATGACGTTACTATTCCCATTTTTGCGCTGAAAGAGGCCGAGCAGCTTCCGTGGTCAGCATTAAAAGTAGACTTGGTTATCGATTGTACCGGCAGGAACCTGACGAGGGAAACCGCCGAAAAACACATCGTTGCCGGCGCAAAACAGGTGTTAATTTCCGCTCCAGCAGCCGATGATATTCCCATGATTGTACTGGGCGTAAACGACGATCAAATTGACCTGACTTCGACAGTGCTTTCAAATGCCAGTTGTACCACCAACAATATCGCCCCCATGATCAAAATCCTGAACGACAATTGGGGGGTAGAGGAAGGCTACATTACGACAATACATTCGATGACGGGTGATCAAAATCTACACGACACCAATCATAAAGACCTGCGAAGGGCAAGGGCGGCATCGGCATCAATTATCCCGACAACAACCGGGGCGGCAAAGGCCATTACCCATATTTTCCCGCAACTCGATGGCCGCTTGGGTGGCGCAGGGATTAGAGTGCCCGTGCTAAACGGCTCGCTCACCGATTTTACCTGCCTGCTAAAAAGCAAAGCAACAATCGACGAAATTAATGCTGCATTTAAGCAGGCAGCAGAAAACGAACTAAAAAATATCCTTCAGTATACCGAAGACCCAATTGTTTCCATTGATATTATCGATAACCCCCATTCTTGTGTCTTCGATTCGCTATTAACATCCATTGTTGGCGATTTGGTAAAGGTTGTGGGTTGGTACGATAACGAGTTTGGCTACAGCAGCAGACTAATTGATGTGGTTAAAAAGCTAAAAGCCGAAAGTTGAAAGACCAAGGCGAAACAAACCCTCAGGTCTCTTGTTAAATTGCTAATTGAATTAAATACTTGTCTTGCCCCTTGCTAATTGCCTGTTGCTAATTGCCAATTGCAAAATATTCAAAATTGTGACGTCTCATTTTTAGGCGGTTTCAAATGCTTTATTAACTTTGCAAACGTTTGCGGAGCCCGCTAAAAAAGGTAGTGGGTTTAAAGGTGGAGGGTTTAAGCTCTTGATACTCGATACTTACATCTTGATACTCACAAAGCTATGGTGAAATTTATACAGGCAGAAGAAGTTCTTCCGTTAAGAAGCTTGATGCTTCGCAATGGCAAGCCATTAACCGAATGCGTTTTTGAGGGCGATACCGCTTACGATACTTTTCATTTGGGATATATCAGCGACGGCGAAATAAGGTCTGTAGCAACTTTTATGCGTAACGATTTCTTTGCCGGCGAGGGCGAGGGTTACCAGTTGAGGGGAATGGCTACACATCCCGATGAAGGCGGCAAGGGTTACGGAACTGCTTTGATCAACTTTGCAATTGAATATTTGAGAGCGTATAAAACCGATTACCTGTGGTGCAATGCACGCTCAAGCGCAGCAGATTTTTACAAAAAAATTGGCTTCATAAGCCAATCTCCCGAGTTCGACATCCCGGGTATTGGCTTCCATTACGAAATGAAATTGAACTTAAACAAAAACAATTAAACATGAATACAATAGACCAATTTGACTTTAAGGATAAAAAAGCATTAATCAGAGTTGATTTTAATGTTCCCTTGGATGATGAATTTAAAATAACCGACGACAAGAGAATCCGTGCAGCGCTACCAACCATTTCTAAGATCTTGAAAGATGGTGGTGCCGTAATTTTAATGTCGCATTTGGGCAGGCCAAAAGACGGACCGACGGATAAATATTCGTTAAAGCACATTCTTGGCGATTTATCGTCGCTTATTGGCGTTGATGTGAAATTTGCCGACGATTGCATTGGCGAAAATGCCGTTAAACAAGCGGCTGAACTTAAGGCGGGCGAGGTTTTATTGCTCGAAAATCTGCGTTTCTATAAAGAAGAAGAAAAGGGCGATGTTGCCTTTGCCGAAAAACTGTCAAAGCTTGGCGATGTATATGTAAATGATGCTTTTGGTACTGCTCACCGTGCCCACGCCTCAACTTCTATTATTGCTCAGTTTTTTCCTGATGCCAAATACTTTGGTTATTTAATGGCGTCAGAAGTAGAAAATGCCGAAAAGATCTTAAACCATGCCGAGCGTCCGTTTACTGCAATTATGGGCGGAGCCAAGGTATCAGATAAAATACTTTTAATCGAAAAATTGCTTGAAAAAGTAGACAACCTGATTATTGGTGGGGGAATGGCCTATACTTTTGCAAAGGCGCAAGGTGGCGAAATCGGTACCTCGCTTTTAGAGGCCGATAAACAAGCGCTTTCTTTAGAATTGATTGAAAAAGCAAAAGCAAAAGGCGTTAACCTCATCCTTCCGGTTGATACCGTAATTGCAGATCAGTTTGCAAACGATGCAGATAAAAAAGATGTTGATGCCGGTCATATTCCTGCCGATTGGATGGGTTTAGATATCGGTCCGAAAACTGCCGCTTTGTTTGCTGATGTAATCAAAAACTCTAAAACGTTGCTGTGGAATGGCCCAATGGGAGTTTTTGAAATGGAAAGCTTTCAGGTGGGAACTAAGGCCGTTGCCGATGCTGTTGTTGCTGCTACGAAAGATAACGGCGCATTTTCATTGATCGGTGGTGGCGATTCTGCAGCCGCTATTGCCAAGTTCGGCATGGAAGACGAAGTGAGTTACGTTTCTACCGGCGGTGGCGCTTTGTTAGAGTACATGGAAGGCAAAGAATTGCCTGGCGTTAAGGCAATCAATGCATAGAGACTATTAGTCATCCGATGAATACTGTGCTAAATGCCTGTTATTCATCGGATGACTTCTCAAAGGATTTCATTTCGTTTAAAATCCCACATTGCCTCGCTTTCTTTTATAAAATCTTCTTTTACTATTCCACTGCGTTCAAAAAATAATTGTCGATTACATAAACTCCCGTTTCTTAAGTCAGCAAGATCCAGGTAAGATGAATATTTCCATTCATTTAGGTACGCAACCAAGTTTGCCCTAGTCGGGTTCTGATGAACATAGTGAGCGCAAATTGCCAAATAACTTATCGTATGATTGTCGCCTTTGTCGATTAATTCCTTAGCCTTGGTTTTTTGCTGAAAAATAGACCCGCTTCTGCCTTCCTGAACGTTTATTGCCCGAGAATAAGATCTAAGCAAAACAGCTATTGCAGTATTTAAACCTTTCGCCTTTGTCCCTTCCTTAGTTATTACGATTAAATGAAAATGGTTTGGCATAAGGCAATAACATAACACTTCACAATATGGAACAAGCTCTTTTCTGATCTTCCTCAAAAAGAACAAATAATTTTCTTCATTGAAAAATACCTTTTGTCCGTTATTTCCTCTATTGTAAATATGGTAGACGCCATTTTCATCGAAATTCATCATTAAATATACAACTAAATGGAATAATTGGTTGGATTAGTCATCCGATGAATACTGTGCAACACGCTTATATTCATCGGATGACTTCGGATTTCTTGGATTAGTCATCCGATGAATACTGGGCAACACGCTTATATTCATCGTATGACTTCAGATTTCTTGGATTAGTCATCCGATGAAAACTGTGCAACACGCTTATATTCATCGGATGACTTCAGATTTCTTGGATTAGTCATCCCATGAATACTGTGCAACACGCTTATATTCATCGGATGACTTCAGATTTCTTAGATTAGTCATCCGATGAATACTGGACAACACGCCGATATTCATCGGATGACTTCAGATTTCTTGGATTAGTCATCCGATGAATACTTTGCAATACGCTTAAATCCTCGGATGACTTCAGATTTCTTGGATTAGTCATCCGATGATGACTTCAGAGGTTAGTCATCCGATGAATACTGTGCAATACGCTTATAATCATCGGATGACTTCAGAGATTAGTCATCCGATGAATACTGGGCAACACGCTTATATTCATCGGATGACTTCAGATTTCGTGTATTAGTCATCCAATGAATACTGTGCAATACGCTTATATTCGTCGGATGACTTCAGATTTCTTTGATTAGTCATCCGATGAATACTGTGCAATACGCCGATATTCATCGGATGACTTTTAAGCCTTTGATGATCTGGTTGTTACTTGATTCATGAAAGGATTTTTCAAACAGCTTTCCAAAATTTAGCAATCGTTCAGCTCCTCGCTTAACTATTTTTAAAAATTTTTTGGGAATCTTTTTTTATATTAAACTTCTTAATAATCAGTCGTTAAGCGCTAAATTGATATTTTTGAACCGTTTCTAAAATTGGTTTTTGAACACCAAAGTGGGAGAAAAAGCATGTTGAAAACTTTTTTGTGGTAAAAAGTGGTAAAAAGTGGTAGAACCTACTTACTTTTACACTACATAAAAAGTGTAGTTACCACTATGACCCAACTTTTAGGAGAATTCGATTGTAAACTTGACGCAAAGGGACGCCTTATGGTACCCGCTGCGCTTAAGAAACAATTGCCGAATGCCGAAAGTGAAGGGCTCATTGTTAATCGTGGTTTCGAAAAGAATCTGGTAATCTATCCAAAGAGCGTTTGGGATGCTGTTGTGGCCGATCTTGCCAAGCTTAATATCTACGATCAGGAAAACCGTGCCTTTGTTAGGGCCTTTACTCGCGGCGCCACTGAACTTTCGCTTGATGCTGCCGGAAGGGTATTGTTGCCAAAATCGTTGGTAGAATATGCCGGCATTGGGAGCGATCTGGTTTTGGCCTGCCAGTTAGACCGCATCGAGGTTTGGGATAAAAAATCGTACGAAGATATTTTTGACGATGTTCCTGCCAATTTTGCAAATCTTGCTCAAAAAGTAATGGGCGGAAAGAAAGGAGGTGCAGATGGCGAATAATTACCACGTACCCGTAATGCTTCAGCCTTGCATTGATGGCTTAAACATTAAGCCCGATGGCGTGTATGTTGATGTTACCTTTGGCGGTGGCGGCCATTCAAAAGAAATTTTAAAGCATCTCGGTCCAAAAGGAACTTTAATAGCTTTTGATCAGGATCCGGATGCGCAGGCTAATATCCCTGCTGATGACCGCTTCATATTTATCGATCAGAATTTTGGTTTCCTTAAAAATAACCTGCGCTTAAAAGGTTTTCGTCAGGTTGACGGGATTTTGGCCGATTTGGGTGTTTCTTCACATCAGTTTGATGTTCCTGAGCGTGGCTTCTCCATTCGCTCAAATGCCGACCTCGATATGCGTATGGATCAGCACCGCGACCTTACCGCCGCACAGGTGTTAAATACCTATTCAGAAGATAAGTTGCACAAAATATTTGGTATTTACGGTGAGGTTAAAAATGCGAAATCGTTGGCTCGTGCCATTGTTACCGCACGTTTAGATCAGCCTTTTACCGATATCGATAGCTTAAAAACCGCTATTTCGGCATACATCCCAAAGGGAAAAGAAAATAAATATTTAGCACAGGTTTTTCAGGCACTGCGCATTGAGGTAAACGCTGAGATACAGGTTTTAGAAGAATTTTTACAACAAGCGGCCGAAGTTTTAAAGCCCGGTGGGCACTTGGTGGTGATGTCATACCACTCGCTAGAAGATCGTCCGGTGAAGAATTTTATGGCTAAAGGCAAGTTTCAGGGCGAGGTAGAAAAAGACTTTTTTGGTAATCAGCAAAAGCCCTTTAATGTAATTACCCGAAAAGCGATAATGGCTACAGACGAGGAAATTGCGCAGAACAATCGGGCCAGAAGTGCGAAGTTAAGAATTGCAGAAAAGATATGAACAGGTTTAGGGAAGATATAGAAGAAGAGGAAATAGGGCCTGAGCCAGAGTTAAAAGCGGCGCCCAAAAAGCCGAAAACTGCTGAAGAAAAAATGGATAGCAATTCGTTTATCAGCAAACTGTTTAACGATGGGTTGGTATCAAAAGAGGCGGCAACAGATGCTTTGCCTTATTTGTGTTTTTTGGCCTTGTTGGGTATGGTGTACATTGCCAACAGCCACTTTGCGGTGAACAACATCCGCCGGATTGATAAATTAAACAAAGAAGTAAAAGAATTAAGATGGGAGTATAAATCGCTAAAGGCCGACTTGATGTTTAGAAGCAAATTGACAGAAGTGGCCAAAAAGGTTGATACCCTCGGAATAAAAGAATTAATAGAACCACCGAAAAAAATAATTGTTAAAAGCGATGAATATTAGAGCAAACATATTGCTTCGTGTATATCTGGCATTTGGCTTAATTGTGCTTTTTGCTTTGGCGGTATTCTTGCGTCTTGGGCAAGTGCAGTTTGTTCAAGGTAAAAAATGGAGAGCCATGGCCGATAGTCTTTCTACACGCTATGTGAATGTGGAGGCTACACGCGGAAATATTTATTCTAACGATGGCAGTTTATTGGCAACATCTGTTCCCGAATATGAACTCCGCATGGACATGTTTGCCGGCGGAATTACCGATGATAAGCTTTTTAACGAAAAAGTAGATTCGCTGGGTTATAAGCTGGCGCAGATTTTTCAGGATAAATCGGCTAAGGATTATGCCCGCTACTTGCGTAAAGCCAGACGTGATAGTGCTCGTTACTTATTAATTCACCGCAAGGTAGGTTACGCTGATTTAAAAACGATCAGAACGTTTCCGCTTTTTAACGTAGGCAAGTTCAGCGGGGGGTTAATTGCTGTGCAGCGCAATAAAAGGATTCTTCCTTTCCAAGCCCTGGCCGCCCGTACAATTGGCTATAAAAATGAAAATGTCGAAAACGGGGTTGGTTTAGAGGGCGCCTATAGAGAGTATATCAATGGCGAAACGGGCAAACGACTGATGCAGCGTATTGCCGGCGGCGTGTATGTGCCCGTAAACGAGGAGGCAGAAGTTGCGCCAAAAGATGGGGCAGACATTATCTCGACCATCGATGTAAACATGCAGGATTTGGCCCAAAGTGCACTCGAAAAGCAATTGATTTTAAGTCAGGCCGATCACGGAACCGTTATCGTAATGGAAGTGGCAACCGGCGAAATTAGGGCGATAGCCAATTTCTCAAAGGTATCAGAGGGAATTTATAAAGAGAAATTCAATTACGCCATTGCGGGAAATCAGGATCCCGGATCAACGTTCAAGTTAGCTTCGTATATGGCGCTGCTTGATGATAATCTGGTTGATACCAATACCCTAATCGGTACAGGATATTATCAGATTCCCGGCAAGCTTATTAAAGATTCGCACCCTAAAATTGAAACTGTTACCGTAAAAAGAGCATTCGAAGAATCTTCTAATGCGGCCATTGCGAAACTTATCAATACGCATTACGGCAATAACCCATCTAAGTTTACCGATCACCTTTACGATTGGGGACTAAACAAGAAAACCGGACTGCAAATTCCCGGTGAAGCACAGCCTGTAGTTAAAAATCCATCGTTTAAGAGTTGGGGAAAAATGACTTTGCCGCAAATGGCCTATGGCTACGAAATGCAGTTAACGCCATTAAAAATGCTGTCGTTTTATAATGCCGTTGCAAATGATGGTAAATATGTGGCGCCAATTTTTGTGAAAGAAATTAGAAGGCTTGGTAACCCGATTGAGCAATTTAAGGCTCGGGTAATCAACGAAAAAATATGCTCAGACGAAACGCTTAGCAAGGTTCGGAAAATGCTCGAAGGCGTGGTAGAAAACGGAAGCGGAAAACGGATCGTTTACAACCCATTATATAAAATTGCCGGAAAAACTGGTACAGCCCAGGTAGCCGATGGCAACAGGGGTTACAAGGTTAAAAGTCAGTATCAGGCATCGTTTGTGGGGTATTTTCCGGCCAATAGGCCAAAGTACTCTATGATTGTAGTTATAAACGACCCCAAAGGAGATTATTACGGCGCCTCGGTATCGGGTCCGGTTTTTAGAGAAGTTGCCGACCGGATTTATGCCAGCGATATGCAGATGTACAACGATGTACCTACCCGTTTAGTGGGCAATACTGGCAACCCGCCAACAAAAGCCGGACAAAGTAAGGCGACACAAAAAGTATATCGGGCATTTGGTTTTAAACCGCTTTTTGCCTCAAAATCCGAATACTATAATATAGTTGATACCAGCGCCGGACAGGTGTTTCAAGAAAATACTGAACGTAAGGGCGTAATGCCAAATGTTTCAGGAATGGGATTAAAAGACGCCCTTTATTTGATAGGCAACGCAGGTTTTAAAGCCAAGGTAATCGGTTCGGGCAAAGTAATAAGCCAATCTATCGCCGCAGGAACACGCGTTGGTAAAGGTTTGGGCGTACAAATAGAGTTGAATTAAAAAAGTCGGAAAGTCCGCAGTCGGGAGTCCGAAGATAAAGCTGAATAAATAGCAGTAGCTAGCTCCCTCTCTTCAAGGAGAGGGCGGGGGGAGAGGTTACTAAATACTTGATATTAAGACATGCAATTACAGGATTTACTTTACGGCATAACGATTAAAGAATTGGTTGGTAAAACCGATAGGGAAATCAATGCCTTAAATTTCGATTCGCGTAAGGTAGGTGAGAATGATGTTTTTGTTGCAGTGGTTGGAACAGTGTCCGATGGACATCAGTTTATCGATCAAACCATTGCACAAGGCGCCACGGTAATTGTTTGTGAGAATTTACCCGAAGTGCACGATTTTACCTTAACCTACATCAAGGTAGAAAACACGGCCGTTGCATTGGGCATTATGGCCGGCAATTACTTCGGAAACCCATCTGCAGATTTAAAGCTGATCGGTATAACCGGTACAAACGGTAAAACCACAATTGCTACCATTTTATTTAAGTTATTTAAGGATCTGGGTTATAAAACCGGTCTCATCTCAACGGTTGAAAACTATATCAACGATACCGTAGTACCTGCAACGCACACAACGCCCAATCCGATTGCATTAAACCAATTATTGAAAAACATGGTTGATGCCGGTTGCGATTATTGCTTTATGGAAGTGAGCTCGCACGCGGTTGCCCAGCACCGTATCGAAGGGCTCTCGTTCGCTGGCGGGGTGTTTTCGAACATCACGCACGATCACCTCGATTTTCATAAAACATTTGATAGTTACCTTAAGGCTAAAAAAGCATTCTTTGATGCATTGCCGAAAAACGCTTTTGCACTTACCAACATCGACGACAAAAACGGTATGGTGATGTTGCAGAACACCAAAGCACATAAAAAAACGTATGCGCTGAAGCAACTGGCTGATTTTAAGGCAAAAATTATCGAAAACCAGTTCAGCGGATTGCATTTGGATATCGATAACGAAGATGTGTTTTTCAGATTGGTGGGCTCGTTTAATGCCTACAATCTGCTGGCCGTTTACGGTACCGCAGTGCTTCTGGAGCAAGATAAGCTAAAGGTTTTAACATTATTGAGCCGTTTATCGGGCGCCGAAGGGCGTTTTGACTACATCACCTCGCCTGAGAAAATTATTGGTATTGTGGACTATGCCCATACGCCAGATGCTGTGCAAAATGTGTTGAGCACCATTGCCAACATCCGCAAGGGAACCGAGCAGGTAATAACAGTGATTGGTTGCGGTGGCGACAGAGATAAAACCAAGCGGCCAATAATGGCGCAGGTGGCTTGTGATTGGAGCGATAAAGTGATTTTGACTTCCGATAATCCGCGGAGCGAAGATCCACAGGCCATTATTAATGATATGGAAGCAGGCGTTTCGCCCACCAACAAACGCAAAACGCTTTCTATTTTAGATAGAAGGGAAGCAATAAGGACAGCCTGCCATTTGGCGCAAAGCGGCGATATTATATTGGTGGCCGGCAAAGGACACGAAAAATACCAGGAGGTTAATGGGGTGAGAAACCATTTTGATGACAAGGAGATTTTACTCGAACAACTAAAACCGAACAGCTAATGTTATATTTATTATTCGAATACCTGCATAAGCATTACGACATTCCTGGATTAAGGTTGTTCCAGTACATTACGTTTCGTGCTTCAATTTCAATCATCCTTTCGCTGGTTATTACAACAGTTTACGGCCGTAGATTGATCGATTTCCTGCATAAAAAACAAGTTGGCGAAACCGTTAGAAATTTAGGGCTCGAAGGGCAGATGCAAAAGCAAGGTACTCCAACAATGGGTGGAATTATTATTTTGCTCGGCATCCTCATCCCAACCTTGTTGTTCGCCAACATTACCAATATCTATGTCGTACTGATGATTATAACCACCGTTTGGATGGGAACAGTAGGTTTTTTGGATGATTATATTAAGGTTTTTAAAAAGAACAAAGAAGGGTTGGCAGGTCGTTTTAAAGTTGTTGGGCAAGTTGGTCTCGGCTTAATTGTGGGTACAACCATGTATTTCCACCCAAATATTGTGGTAAGAGAAACCGTTCAGGATAACGTCAAAAATACTTCGTCGGTGCCGATGGTGTTGCGCCAAAAAGGAGAAACATTTTATTATACCCAGGATGTAAAATCGACTAAAACCAACATGCCTTTTTACAAGAATAATGAGTTCGATTATGCCAAGGTATTGAAGTTTTTAGGCGGCGATTATCAGAAATATGCGTTCATTATATTTTTGATTTTTACTGTATTTATCATCACCGCTGTATCAAATGGAGCCAATATTACCGACGGTATCGATGGGTTGGCAACAGGCACTTCGGCGGTAATAGGCATAACACTGGGTATTTTGGCCTACGTTTCAGGTAATACCATCATGGCCGATTACCTGAACATTATGTACATACCGAACTCGGCCGAGCTGATGATTTTTGCGGGCGCTTTTGTAGGGTCGTGCGTAGGTTTTCTCTGGTACAACTCCTATCCTGCGCAAATTTTTATGGGCGATACCGGAAGTTTGGCCATTGGAGGCATTATCGCATCGTTTGCCCTGATGATTCGTAAAGAATTAATTATCCCGATCCTGTGCGGAATATTCCTTGTAGAATTGGTATCGGTAATTATGCAGGTATCATTTTTTAAGTACACAAAGAAGAAATACGGCGAGGGACGCAGAATATTTTTAATGTCGCCATTGCACCACCACTACCAAAAGAAAGGTTATCACGAAGCAAAAATTGTAACCCGTTTTTGGATTATTGGAATTATGCTGGCAATTGTAACAATAGTAACACTTAAACTGAGATAGTTGGACAGTCCGAAGTCGGAGGTCCGAAAGTCCGAGGTTTAGAAGAAATAAATAGACAATAAACAATAGGCAATAAGCAAGAAAAAGCAATAAGGAAAAAAGCGCAATGCACTTAGGTGCCTGATGTGCTAAAATTAGGAAATTGAGATCGGTGAAATCATAAAAATCAGTGAAATCACCCCGAAGGAAAAAAGAAAATGAGCAACAATCAAAATATATCACAAAGCAATACGCAGTCAGCAATGGCAGGGCAGGGCCGTGTAGTTATTTTGGGCGCTGGCGAAAGTGGCGTTGGAGCCGCTAAGCTTGCTCAGTTAAAAGGGTTCGACGTTTTTGTTTCAGATTTTGGAACCATTGCCGAAAAATACAGCACTGAGCTCGAAAAAATGTCTATTCCTTTCGAATCGGGAAAACATACCGAAGATTTGATCTTAAATGCCACCGAGGTAATTAAAAGTCCTGGCATTCCATCAAGCGCACCAATCATCAAAAACCTTGCGACTAAGGGCGTTCCTGTAATCTCCGAAATTGAATTTGCAGGACGATACACCAATGCCAGGATGATCTGCATCACCGGTTCAAACGGTAAATCGACTACCAGCTTGCTAACCTATCATATTCTTAAAAAAGCCGGTTTAAACGTTGGTTTGGCGGGCAATATTGGCCACAGCTTTGCGGCGCAGGTAGCAACGGAGCATTTTGATTATTATGTACTCGAAATTTCGAGCTTCATGCTTGATGATATGTTCAAATTTAAGGCCGATATCGCTGTGTTATTGAACATTACGCCCGATCACTTAGACAGATACGATTATAAACTAGAGAATTATGCGGCATCGAAGATGCGCATCATTCAAAATCAAACAGCAAACGATGTTTTCATTTATTGTGCAGATGATGAAGAAAGTATCAAAGCGCTACAACAAACAGTGCCTTTAGCAAAAACCTATCCTTTTTCAATCGTAAAACAAGTTGAAGCAGGAGCGTTTTTAGACGACCAAACTATACACATCAATACAGAACCAAATAATAGCCTAACCATGTCAATTTCAGAATTAGCCTTACAAGGCAAGCACAACATTTATAACTCTATGGCTTCGGGAATTGTAGCTAAGGTTTTGGAGTTAAGAAATGAAACCATCCGCGAAAGCATGGGCGATTTCAAAAATATTGAGCACAGGTTAGAGCATGTGGCCAAAATCTCCGGTATAGATTTTATCAATGATAGCAAGGCTACCAACGTAAACTCTACCTGGTATGCGCTAGAAAGCATGACAACCGACGTGGTGTTGATTATGGGCGGTGTTGATAAGGGTAACGATTACAACATGCTTAAAGACTTGGTGCAAAGCAAGGTAAAAGCCATTGTTTGCCTCGGAAAAAACAATAAGCGCATTCACGATGCCTTTGAAGACGATGTAGACGTGATCGTGAATACGTTTTCGGCAGAAGAAGCTACACAAATTGCTTTTCATTTAGCCAAACGTGGCGATACCGTATTATTATCTCCCGCATGTGCCAGTTTCGATCTGTTCAAAAGTTACGAAGACCGCGGTAATCAGTTTAAAGCGGCAGTTAAAGAATTATAATATAGGAGGCTTAAAACATGTTGCAAGCACTACTTAATAAAACAAAAGGCGATAGATGGATCTGGTTGATCATCATCCTGCTTTCGCTTATATCTGTAATGGCCGTATATAGCGCAACAGGAACTTTAGCTTATAAAAAGGGCGAAGCGGTAGAGAAGTTGCTTTTAACTAAGCATTTGATCTTTGTATTGTTGGGAATCGGCATGATTTACATCGCCCATTTGCTCGATTATCGGTATTACGCAGGTATTTCAAAGATTTTGATGATTGTTACCATACCCTTGTTGTTGTATACCTTATTATTTGGTACAAACCTGAACGATGCATCAAGATGGGTAAAAATTCCTGTTATTGGCTTAACCTTTCAAACGTCCGATTTGGCAAAGCTGGCGCTGATTACATTTCTGGCTCGGATGCTTACCAAAAAGCAAGAGAACATTAAAAACGTTAGGGAATCGTTCATCCCCATTATGGGATCGGTTTGCGTGGTGTTTGTGTTAATTGCACTGGCCAACTTATCAACCGCACTAATGCTGTTTGGTGTAAGTATTTTGCTGCTTATTATCGGCCGGATCAGTATCAAGCAAATTGCCATTGTATGTGCGGGAGGCTTTATATTGCTGTTGTTTGTTTTCTTTTTAGGCCCAAGGAGAAAAACCTACATGTCGCGTATCAACTCTTTTATGCATCCCGAGATGCAACATTCAGATAAAACTTTCCAGGCAGATCAGGCTAAAATAGCCCTGGCTACTGGCGGTGTTTTTGGTAAAGGGCCAGGTAACAGTACCCAGCGCAATTTCTTGCCGCATCCATATTCCGATTTTATTTTCGCCATTATTATTGAAGAATGGGGAACCGTGGGTGGAATTGCAATTATGATACTTTACCTGGTGCTTTTATATCGATGTATAAAAATAGTGACCCGGGCCCCAAAAGCTTTTGGGGCGTTATTGGCCGCGGGATTAAGCTTCAGTTTAACCATTCAGGCCTTTGCAAATATGGCCGTAGCAGTTGGGTTGGGCCCGGTAACAGGTGTTCCGCTGCCACTGGTGAGTATGGGAGGAACCTCAATGATTTTTACCAGCGTAGCCTTCGGAATTATATTGAGTGTAAGCAGAGATGTAGAAGAAAATGCAATAGGTTCAGTTAAAGAAGATAAAGAAAAAGTAAAAAATAAAGTGATTGTTGGCGAGATACCGGCGTTTGGCTAGTAACTCCGTCGTCATTGCGAGGAACGAAGCAATCTGCTATTGACGGAAAAGGTTGCTTCGTGCCTCGCAATGACGGAACTAAATAATTAAACAAAAACATGAATAATTCCCCAAAAATTATCATATCAGGTGGTGGCACCGGCGGGCACATTTTTCCCGCCGTAGCCATAGCCAATGCGCTTAAGCGTTTGGTGCCCGCCTGTGAAATTTTATTTGTGGGCGCAAATGGCCGCATGGAAATGGAAAAAGTTCCGGCAGCCGGATATAAAATTGTTGGCTTAAATATAAGCGGCATCCAACGCGGATCGATCGTTAAAAACCTGGCCTTGCCATTTAAGTTGTTGGGAAGCGTTAGAAAAGCGATGCAGATTATTACCGATTTCAAACCCGATGCGGTTGTTGGGGTTGGTGGCTATGCTTCAGGGCCGTTATTGTACGCTGCCTCGCTAAAGGGCATACCTTATTTAATACAAGAACAAAACTCGCATGCAGGGCTAACCAATAAATGGCTCGGTAAAAAGGCATCAAAAATATGTGTTGCCTTTGATGAAATGGCGCAGTTTTTTCCAGCAGACCGAATTTTGAAAACAGGAAATCCTGTTCGCAAGGAAGTAGTGGATATTAAGGGCAAGCACCACGCAGGAGCAGAATTATTAAAGCTCGATCCGCTAAAGAAAACCATCATGGTTACCGGCGGAAGCTTAGGCGCTGGAACCTTAAACAAGGCCATTGAAAAACATCTGCCAGAAATTATTGCACAAGATGTGCAGGTGATTTGGCAGACAGGAAAATACTATTATAAAGGAATTATCGAACGCCTGGGTTTAGATTATCATCCAAATGTTCGAATCCTCGAGTTTTTGAATAGGATGGATTTAGCCTATGCCGCTGCCGATGTAATTATCAGCAGGGCAGGAGCGGGAACGATTGCTGAGCTGTGCCTGGTAAAAAGGCCGGTTATTTTGGTTCCATCGCCAAACGTTGCCGAAGATCATCAAACTAAAAATGCAATGGCTTTAGTTAAGCATGAGGCTGCGTTGCTGATTAATGATCGCTCAGCAGAAGATACATTGGTAAAAGCGACATTGGACCTATTGAACAATAAAGAACAAGGCCAAAAGTTATCGCAAAACATCGGTAAAATGGCATTACCAGAAGCCGATGAAATTATAGCGAGAGAAGTACTGAAATTGATAAAGTAGCGGAAAGGCTAGAGCTGTGCCAAGGGCATCCCCTTGGGAAAAGGTTAAAGCGAAAAGACCAAAGCTGAAAAATTAAAAGGTAAGAAATAGATAAATAAATATAACTGAAACGGTAGAAAGACGGCTTTAAGCTTTACTCTTTCAGCGTTCAGCTTAATACGGTAGAAAGGCAAGCTTTAAGCTTTAATCTTTCTGCTTTAAGCTTAAAAAAAATGGAACTTAGTAAAATAAACAGAGTGTTTTTTGTAGGGATCGGCGGGATCGGTATGAGTGCGCTTGCCCGTTATTTTGCTAAGCGTGGTCAGGTGGTGTGTGGCTACGATAAAACCAGAACCAAGCTTACCGAAGCCTTAGAACGCGAAGGGATTTTAATCACCTACATTGATGAAGCCTCTGCATTGCCGTTGGCCTTTCTCGATAATCACGATGATACCCTGGTAGTTTACACGCCTGCCATTCCAAAAGATTCAAAAATCCTAAATCACTTTATAGATCATGTATTTGCTTTAAAGAAGCGCTCAGAAGTGCTGGGCATCATCAGCAAGGGCATGTTTTGCATCGGCGTGGCCGGTACACATGGTAAAACAACCACATCATCTATTGTGGCGCACATTTTAAAAGATACAGGTTATGATTGTACCGCTTTTTTGGGCGGCATAACCAGCAACTATAATAGCAACGTTCTTTTCGGTAAAAACAATGTGGTAGTAGTGGAGGCCGATGAATACGACCGTTCATTCCTTACGCTGCATCCGGATATTGCAGTGGTAACCTCTATGGATGCCGATCATCTGGATATTTATGGAGATAAAAGCCATCTTGAAGAATCTTTCCGTTTATACGCCAATCAACTTAAAGAAAACGGTACACTATACGCTCACGAAGGGCTTCCGCTTGAGAATAGCGTGAGTTATGCAGCCAGTGCAACCGCAGAGGCAAGGGCAGAAAATCTGCGTGTAGCAGGATCGAAGTTTGTATTCGATTACGAAGACCAATCAACATCAATCAAAAACATTGAGCTGATGTTGCCAGGAAAGCATAATGTAGAAAATACTACTGTGGCTATTGCCATTGCATTAAAATTGGGTATCGATGCCGGGAAGATCAAGGCAGCAGTCGCCAATTTTAAAGGCGTTAAGCGTCGTTTCGAGTACATCGTTAACAATAATGATCAGATTTATATCGACGATTATGCGCACCATCCCGAAGAGCTGAAGGCTTGTTTTGATGCAGTTAGACAGTTATATCCTGATAAGAAACTGACGGTGATTTTTCAACCCCATCTGTTTACTCGCACGCGTGATTTTGCAGACGAATTTGCAAAAGTTTTAAGCACTGCCGATGAACTGATGCTTTTAGAAATTTACCCTGCACGGGAATTGCCCCTGGAAGGTATAAATTCTCAGTTTCTGCTTGATAAAATTACTTCGAACAATAAGAAAGTTTGTGGAAAAGATTTTGTGATTCAGCATGTTAAGGAAACAAAACCTGAGCTAATTTTAACCGTTGGTGCCGGCGATATAGATACATTGATCGACCCACTAAAAAATACAATAAACAATGCTTAAAAAGATAAACTGGGGCGCAATATTTACTGGATTTGCCTGGCTGATTAGCCTGGCAGGCTTGGTGGTGCTTTTGGGTTTTATCAATGTGAAAAAGCAAACCGTTAAATGTACCGATGTAAAAATACTGATTCCCGGTGCCGATAACTTCATCGAACGCGAAGAAATAGATGAGATATTAAGACAAGATCAGGGGGTGTTACTTGGCCGAAACCTCGAAAAGATAAATATTCATCAAATAGAGAGCAAACTGCAGGCAAATCCTTACATCGCTTTTGCCAAGGTTTATATTGATATGGATGGTGTATTGCATATTGAAGTTAAACAGCGCCAGCCAATAATCAGGATTCTGAATGCGAGCGGCCAAGACTTTTATATCGATAACGATGGTTTAAAAATGCCAATCTCATCAAACTTTACGGCAAACGTATTGGTGGCAACTGGCCAAATTACCGAAGTGTTCGGAAGCCGCGTTGATACACTGCACACAAAACTTGCCCGCGATTTGTACAAAACAGCTTTGTTTATTAAAGAAGATACACTTTGGAATGCACAAATAGAGCAGATTGTAGTAGATGAAAAAAAAGACATGGAGTTAATCCCCCGGGTGGGCAATCAACGTATCATTTTGGGCGATGCCGATTCGCTGGAGAAGAAAATGACCAACCTGTTGTTGTTCTACAAAAAGGCAATGCCGCAAGTGGGATGGGAAACTTACAGAACGATCAATATTAAATATACCAATCAAATTGTTTGCACAAAAAGAGATTCAACTGAAATATCGAGGAAGCCTAAAACAATTTCGACAGCTGATAGTTTGAGGATACAAAGAAGCGTTTCCGACTCGTTGATCAGAAATGTGGTTGCTAATGCGCTGAGCCAAAAAGCAGCCATGCCAACGCCCGACACCAAAAAGCCAGCGCCTAAAAAGGTAGAGCTGGCAAGCACAAAATCAGCAACAGTAACTTCAAAACCCAGGGAAACTAAGCCCGAAGTAACGAAGGAAAAACCAAAAAGTACAACAAATACAAAGCCTGCACCAAGCGCAGCCGCCCTAAAAAAGCAAAAAGAAAAAGAAGCTAGAGAGAAAGAGATCAGAGCCCTAGAAAAACAATATAAAACTCAACAAAATTAACGAATATGGACAAGGCAAAATTTACCAGTCAGTCGCCCATTGTAGTAGGATTGGATATCGGTACTACAAAAATATGTGTTATCGTTGGACGGAGAACCCAACATGGTAAGATAGAAATTTTAGGAATAGGCAAGGCAGAATCGGCGGGAGTGACACGTGGAGTGGTTTCTAACATTCAAAAAACCGTACAGGGCATTGCTCAAGCAGTTGAAGTAGCAAGCGGACAATCCAACGTAGAAATACAGGTGGTAAATGTGGGGATTGCTGGTCAGCACATCAAAAGCTTACAGCACAGAGGAATTTTAACGAGAAGAGAATTAAACAATGAAATTGGCAAACGCGACATCGATAAACTAATCGATGATATGTTTAAGCTGGTAATGCCTCCCGGCGAGGAGATCATCCACGTGTTGCCACAAGAATTTACGATCGATAACGAGCCCGGCATCAAAGATCCGATTGGTATGGCCGGGGTTCGCTTAGAGGCGAATTTCCACATTATATCTGGTCAGGTTACAGCTGTAAAAAATATTATTAAATGTGTAAACAATGCAGGATTACAAACTCAGGATTTAATTCTTGAGCCACTGGCATCTTCTGAATCGGTGTTGAGCGAGGAAGAAAAAGAAGCTGGTATTGCATTGGTCGATATTGGCGGTGGTACTACCGATATTGCTATTTTTCACGAAGGCATCATTCGTCACACTGCTGTAATTCCATTCGGTGGAAACAGCGTAACCGAAGATATCAGAGAGGGCTGCTCGGTAATGCGTAATCAGGCTGAGCTGTTGAAAACGCGTTTCGGATCTGCCTTAGCCGAAGAAAATAAAGAAAACG
This sequence comes from Pedobacter endophyticus, assembly GCF_015679185.1. Lineage (NCBI taxonomy): Bacteria > Pseudomonadati > Bacteroidota > Sphingobacteriia > Sphingobacteriales > Sphingobacteriaceae > Pedobacter > Pedobacter endophyticus. Next base: position 1,908,900 of record NZ_CP064939.1, on the reverse strand, counting down.
AAATTATTTGTGTTCCAGGTCTTCGCGGCCGCGAGCCGAAAGAAATTTCGGTAAAAAACCTTGCTTACGTTATTCAGGCCCGTATGGAAGAGATTATTGAGCACGTTTATTACGAAATCAAATCATCGGGCTACGAGAAAAAACTGATCGGCGGTATAGTAATCACCGGCGGCGGAGCGTTATTAAAGCACTTATCGCAGGCAGTAGAATATGTTACCGGTTTAGATTGCCGCATTGGCTATCCAAACGAGCATTTATCTAAATATGAAGATATGCCAAAGGCGATTTACGACGATTTGAAAAGTCCGATGTATGCCACCAGTGTAGGCTTATTAATCAAAGGAATCCAAAAAGCCGAAGAGTTGATGGAAGAAATGAAGCAACCAGGCGTATTTGTAGAGAAACCCAAATCGGCCAAAGAAAAAGAGAAACGCGGACCGGGCTTGTTCGATAAATTATTGGCAAAAACACGCACTTTTATACAAGATGATATGAATGTGAGTGACGAAGATTATCTGAAAAGCTAGAAATTTTTCAACAATGTAAGAGTTTTCCACATTCTTAACACTTGTGGAAAACGTCTGTGGAAAAAGTGTTAATATTACATTGAGTAATGAACAGAATTTAAAAATTTTTAAACAACTGATTCATAAAGATATGCAGTTCGAAATGTTAAAAGATAAGTCTTCAATTATCAAGGTAATTGGTGTTGGAGGCGGTGGCGGCAACGCAGTGAACCATATGTACCTGTCGGGTATTACTGGTGTAGATTTTATTATTTGTAATACAGATGCCCAGGCTTTGGAATCTAGTCCTATCCCCAACAAGGTACAATTAGGCGCTAGTTTAACCGAAGGGATGGGGGCTGGTTCGATACCTGAGGTGGGTAAAAACTCGGCGATAGAAAACATCGATGATATTAAGGCCATGCTCGGCAGCACAACAAAAATGTTGTTCATTACTGCCGGAATGGGTGGAGGAACAGGAACTGGTGCATCGCCAATTATTGCAAAAGCTGCCAAAGAACTCGACATTTTAACTGTTGCAATTATTACTACTCCATTTTCTTTCGAAGGAAAAAGACGTAGACTGCAAGCCGACGAGGGGATGGAGGAGTTAAAGAAATATGTAGATTCTTATCTTGTAATTTCTAACGACCGACTTCGCGAAATTTTCGGAAACCTAACCTTAGGCTCAGCATTTGGCCAGGCCGACGATATTTTAACAACAGCTGCAAAAGGCATTGCCGAAATCATTACTGTTCCTGGTTATATCAACGTCGATTTCAAAGATGTGCGCACCGTAATGAAAGATAGTGGTGTTGCCATTATGGGTAGCCACTCGGCCGATGGTGATGAGCGTGCATTGCAGGCTGTAGAGGGTGCTTTAGCGTCTCCATTATTAAAAGATAATGAAATTGAAGGTGCCCGTTACATTTTACTTAACATCAGTTCAGGTGTGCGTGAAGTAACCATGGATGAGGTTTCAATTATAACCGATTACATACAGGAAAAGGCAGGTTTATCGGCCGATTTGATTTGGGGTAACTGTACTGATGAATCTCTCGCCGAAAAGCTTTCGGTAACCATTATTGCAACAGGATTCCAAACGTCGGAAGAACGTGTAAACGAAGAAAAAAACAAGAAAAAAATATCATTATTAACACCTGAAGAAGCACCTCTAGTTCGTCCCGTTGAACCAGTAAACTCTTTCATACAACCGAAGGCGGCTCCATCATACGAGCCAGTTTTAAAGGTAAAGGAAGAGGCTTCTCAGGTTGATTTATTCGGTGGCATGTTTAGCAAGCCCGAGCCTCAGAGAGTTCAGGAGCCAGAAAACAATGTTGTTCGTCATACACTCATTGAGGAAGAGCCGCAAGCTGAAGAACCTCAGGAAACTGGATTTGAGTTCGAGGTTAAACTTGCTGAAACCAATTATGTTTTCGAAACGCCAGTTGCCGAAACAACGCCAACCCCTGAACCTGAGCCAGAAATGGAAACGCCGGTTGCAGGTTTGGATGATGACAAGAGCGACGAATCGATGGAAGAGCAGTTGCGGAAATCTAAAGAACGTATTTTACGTTTGAAAGATCTAAGCATGAAATTGCGCACCACAAATGGTTTGCAGGAGCTTGAAAATGAGCCGGCTTATAAACGTAAGCAAATGCAATTACAGCAAGTGCAACATTCGTCCGAATCGCAAGTAAGCCGTTTTACGTTGAGCAACGATCAGGACGGTGGTACAGAGATCAGACCGAACAATTCTTTCTTACATGATAATGTTGATTAAGGAAGTTCAATATAAACTTAAAGCCCTGGTATTCACTGGGGCTTTTTTTATGGCCGGCCGCAACGCATATGGTAACCTAAGGTAAACGTCGCTTCTGAAAAGTATCGAAGCTCAGGCTGGCGATACCTCTAAGCATATTTTTAGTGTTTTGTGCATTAAAGTATAGTGGTTAGCTTAGCAGGAGGCATTTTGTCCAAAAGCTGTCCATTCAATTGTACCAGTGCCAGCCATGCTTTTTGTCATAAATTCATTTCAATTTTGTACATTTATTAAAAGTTGATTCTCATGAAAGATTATAAGGAAATAATTACTATTGAAGCCGGAAAGCGCGGGGGAAAGCCAACAATTAGGGGCATGAGAATTAGTGTAAATGATATTCTCAATTGGCTTGCTTCTGGAATGACAATTCCTGAGATTTTAGCAGATTTTGATGAACTGACTCAAGAGGATATTTTTGCAGCACTTAGTTATGCAGCAGAGCATGTAATACATGTAAAAACTTCTGATTTTCTGATAAACAACAGTTGACGGTTAGAAAAGAGCCGTCATTTCGACCAAAGTGCTCCGTAGGAGCTCCTTTGGAGGAGAAATCTTTGCGCAAAGTTAGCTTAAAAGATTTCTCGGCTGCCTGCCCGTCCGGTCAGGCGGGCGCTCGAAATGACGATTTTTGGATTGTTTTTAAAAAACGTCAATAGTACGAACGAAGCCTCTCTAACCTGTTTTGCACTGCTCGTGGGTAAGCCAATCCCTTTTTAGGCAGTGGTTCACTGGCCTTTGGCATTCCATCGCTTAGGGACTCTTCACTGTGTTCAGAATGACAGCAAGTTTTTAATAAGTGAACATCGACGTCGTTCATACAAATCTTTATGCTAAAAATCAGGACCCAAAATGACAACACAAGATGTGTTTTAAAAATGGTAAGGTTAATCATCGGCTTTTTGGCACAAAAATGGCGTAGAAAACGTTATTTAACACGCATTGATTAATCTGGTTGATTTTAAGCCGAATAAAGCGTAAATTCGCAAAATTTATAATACAAAATACTTAATACATTGGATATATTTGATAAGATAGCAAAACACATGGGCCCACTTGGTCAACACCAAAAATGGTCTCATGGGTATTTCTCATTTCCAAAATTAGAGGGAGAAATTGCGCCACACATGCAATTTAAAGGAAAAGAGCATTTGGTTTGGAGTTTAAACAACTACTTAGGTTTAGCCAATCACCCAGAAGTTAGAAAAGCTGATGAAGAAGCTGCCGCACAATTTGGTATGGCGTACCCGATGGGTGCACGTATGATGAGCGGTAACTCGAAATATCACGAGCAACTAGAGCAAGAACTTGCTGCTTTTGTGGGTAAGCCTGATGCATTTTTGTTAAATTATGGTTATCAAGGCATGGTATCCATCATCGATACCTTAGTAGATAGAAACGATGTAATTGTTTACGATGCAGAATCTCACGCTTGTATTATCGATGGTTTGCGCTTACACATGGGCAAGCGTTTTGTTTATAAGCACAACGATATAGAAAGTGCCCGTAAGCAATTGGAGCGTGCAACCAAATTGACAAATGAATCTGGAGGCGGTATATTATTGATTACCGAAGGTGTATTTGGGATGAGTGGTGCACAAGGAAAACTAAAAGAAATTGTAGAGCTTAAAAAAGATTTTGAGTTCCGTATTTTGGTCGATGATGCACACGGCTTCGGTACAATGGGTAAAACGGGAGCTGGTACACACGAGGCTCAGGATTGTATTGAAGGCATTGATGTTTATTTCGGAACGTTCGCAAAATCTATGGCTGGCATTGGCGCCTTTGTGGCTTCAACAGAAGAGATTACCAATTTCTTGCGATACAATATGCGTTCGCAAACCTTCGCAAAGGCGCTGCCGATGCCAATGGTAATTGGTTTGTTGAAACGTTTAGAGCTGTTAAAGAACAAACCAGAGTTAAAGGAAAAGCTTTGGGAAATAGCAATGACCCTTCAAAAAGGTTTACGCGAGCGTGGATTTGATCTTGGTGTTACAGATTCGGTAGTTACTCCGGTTTTCTTAAAAGGGGAATTAACCGATGCAACGGCGATTACTTTCGATCTACGCGAAAACTATAGCATTTTCTGTTCAATTGTAGTTTATCCGGTAATTCCGAAGGGAATGATCGAATTACGTCTGATTCCGACAGCAGTTCACACGTTAGAGGATGTTCAACGTACGTTAGACGCATTCAGCGAAGTGGCCGAAAAGCTAAAGAACGGTTATTATAAAGAAAATCAATTTGCTACTGCATAATTAATTCGATATTTCTACAAGCCCTTTAAACATGTTTAAAGGGCTTTTTTATTGTCGATTATTTTTCAACTAACTGTTTTATAGGTTGTTATTCGGTTTTTGGTCTGCTAGTCGTTTTGTCGTTTTCTATAATGTGGAAAAAAAGCGCTTAAACACAGTTTTTTATCGGTATAAAAGTTTTTTTTATTACAACAAACGTTTTAAATTAGAGTTAGGTAATTAAAAATCAAACCTTTAAATTATAGGAGTACAAAAAATGAAAAAGTTCGAAGAAGTAAAAAATTTAGTATCAGCTTTAGAAGCTGACGCAGACAAGTTTTATAACAAAGGAAACAGCGCTGCTGGAACGCGTGTGCGCAAAGGCATGCAAGACCTGAAAAACCTGGCTCAGGCGATTCGCTTAGAGGTGCAGGATGCGAAAAATAAAGGTTAAGCTATCAAGAATATGTTAAAAATGCTTCTTTACAGAAGCATTTTTTTTTGTCAAAAATATGCTTGTTTACATTTTTAAAGTTAGGAATCTCTCCGGCCGCACCAGCAATTAGGTATTCTTTATCCGCAATTCAACTATCATTCATGTTCGTTGTTTGCAATTTGCGAACAGCGAACTAAATGTGTATCTTTGCTTTATGAGAACTCACAATGGCATGCGGCCGCAAGACATCGTAATTTTGCTAAAAATTGTTTCTATAGCCGATAAGCCGTGGCAATATCGCGATCTTTCTTCCTCGCTCTCCATCAGTATTTCCGAAATTTCCGAATCACTTAATCGAAGTAAATTAGCCAGACTTATTATCGGAAAGCGTATTGCGAGGAACGCTTTGATGGAGTTTGTACAGTTTGGCCTGCGATACGTTTTTCCACAGCGCCCAGGCGCAATTGCTACAGGCATGCCTACAGCTCATTCGCATCCCTTTTACAAAACTCGTATTTCTAGCGATCATCCGTATGTATGGCCGTCCTTCGACGGAAATATACGAGGCGAATCTATTGAACCTTTACACGCAGGAATAGTAAAAGGAGCATCAATGGACGAAAACTTCTATTTGTTGTTAGCAAGTGTAGATATTCTTCGCGTAGGTAATGCAAGAGAAGTTAAGATCGCGATTGATGTGCTAAAGGAGCATATCCTATGAGTAACGACAATCACAATTTGATCCGCATTAAAGTTGTTTTTGATGCGCTGGAAGAGCTTGCACAGGATATTATCTTTATTGGTGGTGCAACTGTGTCGTTATATGCCGACCGATTGACCGAAGAAATTAGACCTACTGATGATATTGATATTTTGATAGAGCTCTTGAACTACAGAGATTACGGCGAAGTTGAAAGAAAATTATTCAATAAGGGATTTTCAAATGATATAGAATCAGGTGTAATCTGTAGATACAAAGTAAATGGAATTATAGTAGATGTGATGCCGACTTCTGATAAAATTTTGGGGTTTGCGAATCGATGGTATGCAAAGGGCTTTGAAATGGCAATCAAAACAAACATTGGAGATGGCTATAATATCAAAATATTTGATCCAGTACATTTCCTTGCGTCAAAAATTGAGGCATTTAAGAACCGCGGAAATGATGATGGTCGCTGGAGTACAGATTTTGAGGATATTATCTATATTCTTAATAACAGAAGTACCATTTGGGAAGAGATTTTAAGTTGCGACGATGAGTTGTTTGATTACATTGAGGGCTTTTTTAGCGATCTTATCGTCAATAAATACTTGGATGAGTGGATCAGTGTTCATTTAGGTTACGGTGAGGAAGAAAGAACTGCGGTGATAATTGGTTTGCTAAGCGACTTTATTCTTAATTCTCGGTGTAAACAGGAAAAGAGATAAACAGATCTTACTCAGAACAAAAAAGGCATTAGCTACGATACGCTTTCTGTTCGAGAACAAAGGAAAAAAGGCTGAGCTTTTTCAGCCTTTTTTTTGAGAGAAGTAGTGCAATATTTAAGAATGGATAAAATTCAAAATATCCTGATTAATCGTTTCTGCCTCTGTAGTCGGCATTCAGTGTGGGAAACCAGGATAAGCGATTAGCTTGCCATTAGGTAAAAGCTCCGCCGCCTTCGGTGCCTGGTTAAAAGGTACAATTTGGTCATCTTCGCCATGTAGCACCAAAACGGGAATTTCTACACTTTTCAAATCTTCAGTAAAGTCCGATTCAGAGAATGCTTTTATGCCCTCATAATGTGCTTTTACCGAGCCCATCATGCCCTGTCTCCACCAATTGTGCTTAATTCCCTCTTGTACAGTGGCGCCTTCTCGATTCCAACCATAAAATGCAATCGGAAAATCGTAAAAAAACTGCGCCCTGTTAAAACCAGTTCCTTGTCGTATCTCGTCGAAAACGTTCATTGGTACACCATCCGGATTGTGCTCATTCTTAATCATGATTGGCGTTACTGCGCTAATCAAAACCGTTTTTGCAACCCTGCCTTTTCCATGTTTGGCAACATACCTGATCACTTCGCCACCTCCGGTTGAGTGTCCAATATGAATAGCATCTTTTAGGTCTAGCGCTGCCGTCAATTCGGCTATATCGGCTACATAAGTATCCATGTCATTTCCGTTGGCGCTTTGTCCGGAGCGACCATGCCCGCGACGATCGTGTGCAATTACCCGGTAGCCTTGCGCTAAAAAGAACATCATTTGTGCGTCCCAATCATCGGCAGATAATGGCCAGCCGTGGTGAAAAACAATAGGTTGCCCTGTTCCCCAGTCTTTGTAATAAATTTCGGTTCCGTCTTTAACTTTAATAGTACTCATGATTTTTGATTATGATTAATAAATAAGGGATAATTTGACTTCAGTTGTAACGTTTGCTCGAAATATTATTGGGTTTAATGTTAATTGTAAACAAAGAAGTCAAGTTTTAAACTTGACTTCTTCTGCTGGTATTCTATTTATGCTACTACGGTAATTTTTTCTATCTCCTTTACAATGGCTTCAGCTAAAGTTGAAGAAGCTTTGACTAGTGGCAATCTGACCGTGTCGCCGCAAACACCCAAATGTTTGAGTGCTGATTTTATCCCGGCGGGATTTCCTTCAGCAAAAGCCAGTCGGGTAAATTCGACCAGGCTTAAATGAGCGGGTGTAGCGCCCTTAAAATCGCCTGCGAGGCATTTTCTAACCATATCAGAAAACTGCTTGGGTAAGGCGTTACCGATAACAGAAATTATTCCCGCGGCTCCTAGCGCCATCATCGGCAAAGTAACCGGATCATCGCCCGAAATCAAAAGAAAATCTTCGGGCTTGTCTCTCATGATTTGGTTGAATTGATCGAAACTTCCTGAGGCTTCCTTTGTGCCGATGATATTCTTGAAATCGTATGCCAGCCTACAGGTAGTTTCGGGGCTCATGTTGCTCATGGTACGGCCTGGCACGTTGTACAAAATCAAATCCAGCGGCGAAATTTCTGACAAATATTTATAGTGCTGGTAAATTCCCTCTTGGGTGGGTTTGTTATAATATGGGCTTACCGATAAAATTGCACTGTAGCCCGTCGTATCGAAATTCTTAATATCTTCGGCAACTGCCAATGTATTATTGCCGCCAATTCCAGCAACCAGGGGCAACCTGTTATCGTTAATTTCAGCAGTATAGGCCCACACTTTCTTCTTCTCGTCCTTAGTCATTGTGGCCGTTTCGCCGGTTGTGCCTAAAGAAACGAGGTAGTCTACCCCTCCGTCGATCAAGTGATTAATCAGGTTTTTTAAACCGTTATAATCAACAGATCCATCTGTGTTAAAAGGTGTAACCAATGCCACACCAGTACCCTGAAATTTGTTCATTATTTATATTTAATTATTGAGTTTTTAATGATTGAATTCCTGAATTATTGAGTTTTGAATGAGAGCATGTCCGATTTGATCATTTAATCATTCAATCATTCAATCATTCAATCATTCAGTCATTCAGCCATTCAGTCATCACTGCTGCAATCATTTTCTCATTTTTTATTTTATCATTTCTATAAGCTCCGCATCGCTGATGATCGGAACATTGAGTTTTGTAGCTTTTTCGAGCTTTGATGGACCCATGTTATCGCCAGCAACGAGGTAGTTCAGTTTGCCAGAAATTCCGCTAAGAATTTTTCCGCCGTTTGCTTCAATCAGATCTTTCAGTTCATCGCGACCATAGCTTTCAAAAACGCCCGAAATTACGAATGTTTTTCCAATAAGTTTATCACTAGCCAGCTCAATTACCTTTTCTTCAATTTCAAAGCGTAAACCTGCCGATTTTAATAAATCTATCTGCTTTAAGTGCTCATCTTTTGAGAAATATTCAATTATACTTTCGGCAATGCGCTGGCCAATCTCGTCGATTGCTGTTAATTCATCGATGCTCGACTTTGATAGGTTGTCGATGTTCTTTACGCCAGCCGCTAATTTTTTTGCTACTGTTTCGCCCACATAACGGATGCCCAAACCGAACAACACCTTTTCAAAGGGCATTTCTTTCGATTTCTCAATACCCGCGAGCATGTTTTCGATCGATCGCTCACCAAACCGATCTAATTGTTTGAGCTGACCGGCCTTTTGATGCAAGGTATACAGATCGCTGATGTGGTTCACCAGGTTATTGCGGTAAAACGTTTCGATCGTTTCGTCGCCCAGGCCATCAATATTCATCGCCTTGCGGGATATGAAGTGTTGAATCTTACCGACAATTTGGGGCGGGCAGCCTTCATCATTAGGGCAGTAATGTACTGCCTCGCTCTCTTTTCTGATCAACTCGGTTCCGCATTCCGGGCAATTGTGCGGGTAAAGCACTTTGCTGGTGTTAGCAGTTCTTTTGCCGAGATTGACCTTGATGATTTTTGGAATAATTTCGCCGCCCTTCTCTACAAAAACGGTATCACCCTCGTGTAAATCCAGTCGCTCAATTTCGTTTGCATTGTGCAAGGTTGCCCGCTTAACGGTTGTTCCGGCCAGTAAAACCGGCTTTAAGTTAGCAACAGGCGTAACCGCTCCGGTACGGCCAACCTGATAAGTTACCTTTTCTAAAACAGTTTCAACCTCGGCAGCTTTATACTTATAAGAAATTGCCCAACGCGGCGATTTTGCTGTAAAACCGAGCTCTTGTTGTTGCGCATAGCTGTTTACCTTGATTACAATGCCATCAATATCGTAACTTAATTTGAAGCGTTCTTCTTCCCAATAGTGGATAAACGCTAGCACATCGTCAATGTTTTTAACCAGTCTATTGTGTTCGCAAACGTGAAAGCCCCAGTTTTTTACCGCTTGCAAGCTTTCCCAGTGATTTTTGAACTCATTTTTATCGGTATAAAGAAAATAGATAAAGCCATCTAACGGGCGTTTGGCTACTTCCTTGCTGTCTTGCATCTTAATTGTTCCCGAAGCAAAGTTGCGCGGGTTGGCATACGGAATTTCGCCCAGTTCCTCTCTCGCTGCATTCAATTTCAAAAAGGCCGCCTTGTGCATAAAAATCTCGCCACGAATCTCAAAATGATCAGGTGCCTGATCGGTTTTTATTTGGTGGGGAATGGTGTGAATGGTTTTAACGTTATTGGTTACATCATCACCTTTTGTGCCATCGCCACGCGTTACCGCACGTAATAGCTTTCCGTTTTCGTAGGTTAAGCTAATCGACAAGCCATCAAACTTCAGCTCGCAAACGTATTCAAAGTTGTCGCCGATTGCCTTCCGGATGCGCTCATCAAAATCGCGTAAATCCTGCTCGTTATAAGTGTTGCCCAACGAAAGCATGGGGTATTTGTGATTTACCGTGACAAAGTTTTTGGTAATATCGCCCCCAACGCGTTGGGTAGGGGAGTTGGGGTCGGCAAGTTCGGGGTGTGCTTTTTCAAGATCGGCGAGGCGTTTCAACTTTTTGTCGAACTCATAGTCGCCAATGGTTGGCATTGCCAAAACGTAATAATTGTAATTATGCTGGTTTAATTCTGCAACCAGCGCATCCATTTCTTCCTTTATTGCAAACAATGCCATACGGCAAATATAAAAAAGCTTAGCGGGATTTTACATGTGAATAAAAAGTCTATCAGCTTTTCATAAATTGATATTGAACCGCCCTAAGCCATGAAATGCTAGGGTTTTCGGGGTGCTTTCGCCGCGGGCAAATTAATTCCATTCATTCCGGTTCAATTCAAAAAAAAAAGCCATATTTGTATCATACACCAGCATGCTCTCAAAGTTCAATTAATGCTCAAATTTTCTTCTTTCATCATTTTCTTCTTTATTTCTTTTTCAATAAAAACGAATGCTCAACTTGTTGTTTTTCAAGGGAAAGTAGTCGATAAAACGAGCAATTTGCCCATTTCTAAGGTATTAGTGTCTTTCCATGGCAAAAAATTGTATACAAATGACGATGGAAAATTCAGATTATTAATCGCGAAAGGGGAAAACGAGATTAATTTCAAGCATATATCGTATAATTCATTTACGCTTTCAATATTCATTAACAATAATATCAATAAGGACATTTACCTGTCGCCAAAAGAAACGTTACTTGAGCAGGTTGAAATTAAAAAGAGGATAACCAAAACGGATGGTCGCTTAAATAATTTTGAGTTGATAACGAACGAAGACTTAGCCAAAAAACCCGGCTTTTTGGCTAATCCTGATTTGTTAAATGAAATTAGGACTTTGCCGGGCGTAACGAATGGAGGCGAGGGAAACTCTGGCCTTTACATCAGGGGAGGTTCGCCCGGTCAAAATCTGGTTTTGTTTAATCATTCTACCATCTACAATCCATCGCATTTGCTTGGTTTTTTCTCCGTTTTTAACAGTACAGCCGTAAGGGATGCCAAAGTATTTAAGTCTGGTATTCCCTCACAATATACCGGCAGGCTTTCTTCGGTTATCGATGTATCGAGTGATGCCAGCCTTGTCGATTCGCTGCAAGGCGAGGCATCGTTAAGCATACTTTCTGCCGATGCAAATATCGCTCTGCCCATAACCTCAAACTGGACTGTACGTACATCGATTCGAAAAACGTTTATGAACCAATCTATCTGGCCCATTGTAAACAAATTGTCTAAAGATCGTTCATCTATAAATCATCTTGAATATGATTTTTACGATCTTAATTTTTCGAGTAGTTTAGTGCTTTCTACCAAAGACAAGATTTTTGCCACAGCCTATGCTGGAGGAGATAAGTTTGGCTTTGAACTAGAGCGATTTGGCGTTGGAAATACAATTGATTGGAAAAATCGTGCTGCATCGATCGATTGGCAGCATCAAATCGTTAAAAACGCAACCGTCAATACAACATTATCCTATGCTGGCTATACGTTTAACTTTGGGCTTGCGCAGGAGGGGACCGCCGGCAAAATCAATTCAGCTATTGCAGACTACGATTTAAAATCTAGTCTTAAGCTTTCTCTAAAAAAGCACTTTATAAAAACCGGCTTCAGTTACGTTAGGCACAGATTTGTTCCAAATACTGCCGATGTAACCGTAGGAAACGTCAATCTGGATTTGGGCGGAGCTAATATTTATAAAGCTAACGAAAGTGCGATCTTTATTAATGATGCCATTAATTTAGGCGCCAATTTATCGCTGAATGTTGGGTTGAGAGCCACTTACTATCAGCAAAGTAAGCTTAGCAACGTAGATAGGGCTGAGCAAAAAGATAGCGAATATGATAAGCTGTTTTTAGAGCCGAATCTCAATTTAGCTTACCAGATTGCGAAAAGTACAACGCTAAAATTTTCGTTTTCAAAAAATACGCAAACGTTACATTTAATTCCGGTAGCCGCATCTAATTTTCCAGTTGATTTTTGGATTCCGAGTACGCAAGAAATGCCACCCGAGAAAGGTATTCAACTCAGCTTAGGGATGTTTAAAAATTGGGATAATGGTTTTGAGGCTTATGTAGATGTTTATTACAAAAAAATGAACAATATTATTGAGTTTAATGGAGGTGTTACTAATCTGTTGGACAATCTTACTATTGAGGACCATGTTTTTTCAGGCTCGGGAAAAATCTATGGTGCAGAGTTTTTTGCGAAGAAGTCTATTGGCAAATTTGACGCGGCAGTGGGCTACACAATATCAAAAAATAGACGCATATTTTCGGAGATAAACGGCGGTCGGCCTTTTCCCTTTAAATATGATCGGACCCATGATGGAAACGTTTCAGCAAATTATCAATTAAATAAAAGATGGAAGCTAAGTGCTTATTTTACTTATGCAACAGGAAATGCTTACACTGTACCCATCAGCAGATATATTATTTCGGGTAGTATTATTAATGAGTACGGTGAGTTTAATGCCTCCAGAATGCCTGTTTATCATCGCCTTGATCTTGCCGGGCATTTTCAAATTAAAAAAACTCGCCGTTTTTCAAGTGAATTATCACTGGCTATCTACAATGTTTATAGTAGAAAAAATCCAATATTCGATTATTTTCAGTTCAATGGCGATTTTAAAACCAGTGTCTCTGTGCAGAAAAAGTCAATTGCATTACTTCCCATTTTGCCGGCCATATCTTATAAAATATCTTTCCGAAAATGAATAAATACCTCTTATACTTGATGCTCGGTTTGTTATTTGTTGCTTGTAAAAAAGATGCAAATCAAGAAAAGTACCAACCTAAGTTTATTGTTGAAGGAAGCATTGAGCAAGATGGATACGCGTTAGTTACGATAACGCATAACCTCCCTTATTACGCGAAAATAGATTCGGCTCAGGTGGAGGAGATCATCATCAAATACGCCAAGGTTACGGTTACAGACGGGACTGAAGAGGAAGTACTCACTGGGAGCTACGATAGAGGAAGGTTTCCGTATTTTTTTTATAAAGGTTCGAGTTTAAAAGGAAAGGCTGGAAAGGGTTACCAGTTAAAAATTGAGTATGCTGGCAATACTTTAACTGCCGAAACACAGATTCCTGAACGACCAAGGCTTGATAGTATTTGGTTTGAGCCACGAAAAGACAATGAAAGGCAACTTTGTATCAGTTTTACTGATCCCGTTCAGGAAAAAAACTATTATAAAATTTATACCAGGCTACAAAGTCAAAAAGAGTTCATTAGAACATTACTTTCTAATCAAGATGATCAATATTTCAACGGTCAAAAGATTGAACTAAAACTAAACCGAGGCAGTTTTAACAACCTAACCAAGATATATGAGCCTTATTTTTTAGTGGGAGACCAGGTTCAATTAAAGTTTTCGACCATACCAAAGAGCGGTTTTGATTTTTGGCAAGGTTTCCAAAACGAAATTATAAACGCTTCGAACCCATTAATGGGAAGTACAGCAGCGTTGAAATCTAATATAAACGGAAATGGGGCAGGTATTTGGTGCGGATATGGAAGCTCCATTTACACCATCACTGCCAATTGATTTGCAATAGGTAAAATGGTTTGAAGCGGGTTAAATCTGCCTGTTTATTCTGTTCAGAAAACAATTTAATGCCTATTTATTAACTTTATGTTATAAAAAACCACTTCATTAAAATTGAAAATACCCTAAAAATTAAAAGGCCTTGATTAATTTCTAATCAAGGCCTTTTAATATTATTTAATGCGTTTTAACTATTCAAAGCGTTTTCCATAGTTTTCAAAATCAGTAATCAATTTACTGAAACCTGTTTCTGTGAAAGCTTTTAAACTTACTTTAGACTTATCGTTAAAAACTAATCTCGGCTCGATTGAGTAATCGATATATGTTTCAGGTACGAAGTCTGTTCCATTCCAATAAGAAGACGTGTAGGTCTCTGCTATCGATTCAAACGAAACTTTGGCAATTATCTTATTTTCGGTTTTGTAAGCGGCATAAACTTCAGCATATTTGTTTAAAATTTCTGCTTTTTTCTTGTTTTTTGCTTCGTCACTTAAGTTGCCAAGAGCATCGTATTCAGTAGTTACAGATTTACTGTCAACTACTCCGGCTAAGCGCACATTCATAATTTCGAAACTGGTGTTGGCGTTATCCAAAATGCCATTTATTTTGGTTGCATTAATTGCATTGTTGATGTCCGCATTTCCATTCGCCTCGTTTTTTAGGTTTAATAAGCTTGTCTTTCCCTTGGTTAGTGTCAATGAAGAATTAACTTTTTTTACATCACTTGTAACCAATACCGCCATGTTAAATGATCCCATCATTACATTAATATCAGCTTTTGTTGGGTTTCCGTCCGCTTTATAAGTATGGTTTGAGGTTAGTTTCATTTCTTCTTTATTGTCGACAGTTAAAGAGGCAACATAACTTGTCGGTAAAGTATATTTTTGGCCATCAAAAGTAGAAACAATGCCTGATGCTGTGTAGGCAAATGATAATACCGCATTATTTGTTTTACTGTTCTTATCAGCTGGGAATTTGATTTCCAATTTGTTAGCAGAAGCTGTCTTAATCCATTTTTTCTCAGTCGGATCCCACGTGTAAACAGCGAAGAACTCGCTTAGGTTTCTTGCGTTTGGCGTTTTGGCTGCCTCAAAAACACTGGCAATATTTTCGCCTTGTGCTGCCTCATAAATGGTAAATAAAGAACCAAACGGAGCGGTGTAAGTTGGCACATTTTTGTCAAGTTCAATAAAATACTTTAGTACGTCGATAAATTTTTCATCTGGAAGCGTGTTAATCAACGCTAAAAAGTCAGTTCCGTTTTTTTCTAGGTTTTTCTTGTGGACTTCTACACTGAGGTTTGAGTATTCTAACTTTATTTCCTCAGGCTCAGGTGGATCATCAGGACCTTTTTTTTTGCACGAAGACAGGGCAACGGCCGTTGCCATCGCTAGAATTAAGAGTCGTTTTTTCATTTTTGATTTTTTGTATATCAACTAAGTTACATAAAATATTGACATATGTCAAACTTTAGTGTAAAAAACAAAATGATTTTCCCCTATCTCTTAAAAACTCGTCATGACCGGTAGCTCAGTTTTGCTTAAAAATTTCGAGTTGAAAAGGGAGCTTCTGCAGTCGAAAGTAGTTCAGTGTTTGAGGCCATTATAGCAACCGAATTCTCTGCCGGAGATTTGGAAACTCGTCTGACTTAATGCTGGATTTGAAATCTAGAGCTACAGGAGTCAGGATTAGAAATCCTGATTAGCGAGTAAGTGATAAAATTAACTATCATTTAGCTTTGTTTCTATCTCTTCAAAAATCGTCATGAAATCATTTACTAAGCTTAGCTTGAAAATGCCCAATTGAAAAGTGAGTTCCTGCAGTTGAAAGTCGTTCAGTGTTTGAGGCCAAAGGCGCATACAAATTCGGTTCAGGGCGTAGCTGATGTTCTCTAACTTTTGGTAGCTCAATAGATACTTACTGCTGATGAACTGCTCCAAAAAGTTGAAAAAAGTTCGCTCATCTTCTAAACCCGAGTGCGCAAGAAATGATGATAGCACATCTTTTTTAACAGCAGCTAACCTGTCGTAAAAGTGATTTACCTGCACTTTGTTGTGTTCAATTAACAGGTGATCGAGCAATAGCTCAACACCAATGTGCGCCAAAAAAGACGGACGAATAGACGTACCCTCCACAACTGGCTTAATTAAATGCTTTAATTCGGTAGTTTTTTCTAAAAAGAAATTGGAAGAGTGGAAGAACAGATCGACAGCCAAATGCCTTTTCCATCCGAGCAACAGCGCAGTTTCGTCATGGCTTTCAAAAAACAATTCTGGGTCTTTCTGTGGATAAAGGTTGGCCGTTTTAATTGCGTTTTTTATCAGGTCGGGCAATACGGTACCCATTACCACGTTGGCATCGTCAGTCGATTTATCAAAGTAATAATGAGATAGGAAATTCATAGTTGCAAGGTAAGATTTTCTTTAATCATTAGTGGTCGGGATTTCCAATCTGGTCCGATCTAACGCTGGATTTGAAATCCATATCTAAAAAAACCAAGATTGCGAACTTGAGGAATGGGGGAAGCAATTCCAATTACAACTAGCATATAAAATTAAAAACTATTTAACGTAAAATTTTATCTTTGCACGCACATTATAAAGTGTTTATACAATGACGAATTTTGTTGAAGAGTTACGGTGGCGCGGCATGCTCCACGATATTATGCCAAATACAGAGGAAAAATTAAACGAGGGTATGACCGCTGGCTATATCGGATTTGATCCTACTGCAGATTCGTTACATGTTGGGCATTTAACTCAAATAATGACGCTGATTCACTTCCAGAATGCTGGGCACAAGCCTTTTGCGCTAGTTGGTGGTGCTACAGGAATGGTTGGCGATCCCTCCGGGAAATCTGATGAGCGCAATCTACAAACAGAAGAAATGGTTCAGCATAATCTTGCAGGCATGAAACGCCAGCTAGCTAAATTTTTGACTTTTGAGGATGCCGGAAACGGTGCAGTAATGGTTAACAATGCAGATTGGTTTAAAAACATGAATTTTTTAGACTTTATACGCGATGTTGGTAAACACATTACCGTAAATTATATGATGGCCAAAGATAGTGTTAAGAAGCGTTTGGAAGGTGATACAGGAATGTCATTTACCGAATTTTGCTATCAATTGGTGCAGGGTTATGACTTTTATTATTTGTGGAAAAACAACAATTGCCTGGTGCAAATGGGCGGATCAGATCAGTGGGGCAATATTGTTACCGGTACAGAACTGATCAGAAGAAAAGATGCCGGTACAGCCTATGCAATAACTACGCAACTGATTAAAAAGGCCGATGGTACCAAATTTGGGAAAACCGAAAGCGGTGCTGTTTGGTTAGATCCCGAAAAAACATCGCCATATAAATTCTACCAGTTTTGGCTAAACGCATCAGATGACGATGTTAAAAAATGGATCAGGATTTTTACGCTGAAAACAAAAGATCAAATAGAAGCGCTGGAAGCAGAGCACGATGCCGCACCACACCTTCGGATTTTGCAAAAAGCGCTGGCCGAAGATATCACCATTAAAACACATTCGGCAGAAGCACTTGAAACCGCCATAAAAACGTCTGAATTTTTGTTCGGAAACGGATCACTGGAGTTTCTAAAAAGCCTTTCGGCTAGTCAGGTACTCGAAATGTTCGAAGGCATTCCGCAGTTTACCATCTCGAGGGGCGAGCTTGAGGCCGGAATTGATGCAGCAACATTGTTGGCCGAAAAATCGACTGTTGCGCCATCAAAAGGCGAGGCCAAGAAATTAATTCAAGGCGGCGGAGTTTCGGTAAACAAAGAAAAGATAAAAGAAGTTGGCCAGCTATTCAACATTGAACAGTTAATTAATGACAAGTTCATCGTGCTGCAAAAAGGGAAGAAGAACTACTTTTTGTTAATTGTAGAATAGCTAATTGTTCATCAGATGAGTATTTGCCTTGCTGATACTCATCTGATGAATAATTGAACCGAACACACTCAGCCAATGAAGATTACTTAAATGCGATAAATGATTTCGGTTTACAGGGCATAAATGTTTATTTTTGTTTGGCCATGGATAAAGCAACTCATTTTGACGACCTTTTAGTAAAGAGCGGGTTGAAACGTACCAGCGCCAGATTGCAGGTGCTCGAAATATTGAGCAACAAGAATTCTGCTACCTCACAACCCTACCTCGAACAAGTAATGGGTAAAGATGCCGATCGGGTAACGCTGTACCGGGTTTTGCAAGCATTTGAGGAAAAAGGGATTATTCACAAGGTTCTGGATAGCCATGGAACGGCTAACTATGCGCTTTGTGCCGACGGCTGCAACGCTCAGCATCATCAAGACGAACATGTTCACTTCGATTGCAATCGTTGCCATAAAATATACTGCCTGGAAAGCGTTAAAATCCCGGTTCCAAAGGTTCCATCCGGATTTAAAATCGGTCATCTTAACCTTATTGCCACAGGAACTTGCGCTGCTTGTGCTGAACAAAGCAATTAGAGGAAGCGAACTTTTTAAATCATTTGTTACTATTTGCACCGCTTCGTCATTGCGAACGAGGCAAGGGGTTGTGGTTGGAGTGAAGCAATCTCATTTGCTAAATTGGTTTTTTCCACTATTGTAATTAGTAGCCATTCATTAGAACATTTTTAAATTATTTAAAAGATTGCTTCGGCTTCCTCTTGTCCAGCCTCGCAATGACGGATTTTGTGAGTGGAAAAGCGTCAGCCTTCAAAGGGTGGTGGGCATTCTATTGCACCAACAAATTACAGCCCCTAATATCAGCATTATCAAAACGTCCCAAAACCTCGAAGCTACCGTCTTGATTAATCCGACCTAAATCTTGCGTGGCAATAAACGAACACGAATTGATGTTGGCCAGATCGATTACATTGATTCCTCCGGTTTTGCCCCCAGCGATTAACGAAAGCGGATCATTGGTATCTCTAATCAACACTTTCATCCATTTTGGACAGTAGAAAACGCCCTCGCCTAACGAATAGGCCTGAGACAATAATTCCGTCATGCCGTATTCGCTGTGAATAGCAGGAACACCAAAACCAGCTGTAAGCAGTCCATGCAATTCTTCGCGAACCATTTCTTTGCGCTTGCCCTTCATTCCGCCGGTTTCCATTACAATCAGTTCCGGGAAGTTGATATCGTATTGCTCAATAAAGTCGAGCAAAGCGTAGGTAACGCCGATTAAAACCGTTTTTTGTTTTTTAGCCTTCAACTCGCTTAGCGTTTCGAATAAATCATCATGATTGTAAAGGAAGTAACCACTTTGAGGATGCTGGCTTTTTTCGATCAAATCGTTCACCATGTAAATTAACGAAGAACCCGCCCTTTGTTGGTACGAAGGCAACAAAGCCAGGAAACAATAATTGGTAACAGCCCCATAAAATGCAGAAAACGCCTGAAGGTAGCTTTGTTCGTAAAGTTTAGCATCGATAACATGATGACTACTTGTAACCATACCTGTGGTGCCCGAGCTGCTAAAGGTTACTTCAATCGGAGCATGCTTGCTCAGGATGCTATGCGTTTTAAAAAAGCTAATTGGTAAAAATGGAATCTGCTCAACAGCCGAAATCTGATCGATATCGATTTTTAAATGCTGTATATATTCTTTATAAACAGCGCAATTTTGCGCCTGAAATTTAAAAATTGCTAAAGCATGCGCCGCAAATGATTCGTTGGAATGTATATTGAAAATGTCTTTTGAGCTCTGCATCACGCTGCAAAAGTACAAAGCATTATGCTATTTTACCGTCAGTTTTTTTGGCAAGCATGGCCATTCTGAATTGGAACCCGCAGTAGCCGCTAATGCCGGCCACTAAGCCGCTCAAAAATCCCGTAAGCAATAACAGCAGCCACCATATTTTCACCCCCGTCATCAGTGCAACCCTGCCTGCTAAAAGGTTATCATTTGGCAAGCTCTTAAACAATGCGTAGCCAATCCAAAGCAAAAAAATAGCTAAAAACGATTGCCAGAAGGCGATTTTTCCTGTTTTGCCGATAATGCCGCAAGTGGCAAACGAGATCACAATGATGACCCACCAGGGTGCAATCATTTGGAGTAAAAAACAGATAATTAATATAACGAGGAAAACCATTCTGATTATTTTGAGATTTTTAAACGGGAAATTATTTTGCCCGATTTATCGTCAGGCGTTTGCATGTAAAACAAGTCGTAAAGCTCACCTTTGGCCCAGGTATCGAGCATGTTATCGTAAAACTTGCTTCCGGGGTTGCCAGATTGCCCGCCGGGGTAAACGCCATGTCCTTTAGGGGTTTTACCCAGTTCGATAACCATCCTCCACGATGGGCCATGTGTGTCGCCAAGGGCGTTAATAGCGCTTTTCGAGCCGCCAATCTCTAAAATTTCCGATCCAAATCCAGGTATTTTAGCCAAATGCGGAACATGGCTTTGTTTTACGTTGGCCCAGTTCCAATCTTTGTTTATCGGTCCAAACCGCCGCTCTAAACTGTCGCAAGCAAATTTAAAAGCATCATTTACGTTATCGCTCAAGGTTTCTTTTTGAGGCGTTTTCACGTTATCGTACCAAACGGCATTGGGCTCGTGCGCAATCATTTGAATCGTGCGGTCTCGTGAGGGAAATCGCATCGGAATGCCCTTAACCTCAAATTCATCTGCCCAAATGTTGGTTAGCAGGCGTTTCGACCAGATCTCGAAAATACTGGCTCCGATTTGGTCGGCATCATAACGTTTGTTCCATTTAACAACATAATTAAACGCTTCTTTTTGTGTGGCATTTAATTGTTCTGTTTTTATTAAAGGGCATAATAAAGGGATTAAGTTTTGCGCCAAAATGCTGTAATTGTCGCTCTGCATCAGGCGGATGCTGTCTTTTGTAGCTTTTGACATGGCCGCCAGCCGATCGTTAATCCTTTTTCCGCGTTCGTACGATGTAAATTCCCAGTTGATATAATAGGGATAAGTCGGATCTGTTGAAGATTGATTTGCGGAACTTACAAATCCGCGGGGTGGATTTTTTACCGTTGGGTTTTGTGCCGCCGGAATCCAGCCTTGCCAGTCATAAGCCGGGTCAGTGCCATCTAAAATAAATTTGCCCTGATCTTTCCATTTTAAAGGGAATTTGCCGTTCGGCGTAATGGCAATATCGTTATCAACGCTGGCAAAAATAAAGTTTTGGGCAGGGGCGGTGAAATAGGTTAAGGCTTTTCTGTAATCGTTATAGTTTTTTCCCCGATTAAGGAAATAAAAAGTCATGAGATCGTTCGAGCTATCATGTGCAATCCACCGAACCGCATCGCCTACAGGCACATTGTTCGCCTTGCTGAAATTCGGCTTTTGCAGGTAAACCACTGGCCCGTGGTGCGTATAATAAACCGTGTCGATGACGTCTTTACCGCCGCGAATTTTAATGGTTTCTATTCGTTTTGTAGTTTTGTTCCATTTGTTGTTGTACCAATACGCATTATGCGTCGAATCTTTAAACTTGATTTGATAAAAGTCAAGCACATCGGCAGCAACATTGGTTACGCCCCAGGCGATTTTTTGGTTAAATCCGATTACAACGCCCGGAGCGCCTGGAAGTGATACGCCGTATACATTTACGCCTGGCGCATGGAGCTGAATCTGATACCAAATCGATGGAAGTGTAAGCTCCAGATGTGGATCATTGGCCAGAATAGGAAATCCCGAAGCGGTTTTTGATCCCGAAAGCGCCCAATTATTGCTTCCGATTCCCTCTATTTTTTCCTTTGTTCTCACGTTGCCGGTAAGGGCTTCGGTAAAGCTTTCGGGCGTTTTCGGGATCGATAACGGCGTAAAATCCCATTGTGTTCCAACCGGAATAATCGGATCTTCTTTAAATGGATAATCGGGAAACAGGTTCTTTGTTACCTCAGGACCAAACTTTTTTAAGATATTGGTCATATAGAATTCATCAGATCCCATGGCCAAAATTGCCGACATCTGTTTTAGGAGCAGCGCACATTTTAGGGGCGTCCATGCTTCAGGCTTGAAATCTAATATTTTATATTCAATTGGGTATTTCGCTTTTGATAAGGTTTTAATGTAGGCATTTATTCCTTCTGTATAAGCCAACAGCATCTCTTTCGATTTCGGATCGGCCATCATCCCCTTTAGCGAATTTTCGGCACCGAAAACCATCCCCATTCTGCGTTGGTAGCGGTCGCTTTCGCGGGCCGCATCAGATACCACCACTTCACTTATTCTCCCGGCGGCAAAACGGGTTTGAAAATCCATTTGCCATAACCGGTGCATGGCCGTAACATAGCCTTGAGCCAAATACAAATCGTGATCATTACTAGCGAAAATGTGCGGAATCATGCGGTCATCAAACACGATTTCAATCTTATCTATCGCACCTTTTATTTTCGCTTTGTGATTAAAAATAAAGTGATTGTTCTCGGCATTTTGCCAGAAACCCATAAACGGGTTTAAAAACTTGAGCAACGGAGGCGTATTTCCGAGTTTGGTGTTAAACAAACAAGCCAATAATACAGGAATTACAACACAGAACAGAGCTCTAATTTTATTCATAATGGTCAGTTTGATGATCGCGAATACTAAGGTAATGCAAAATGCGGATTTATCCACTGCAAAATACAATAAACTGGGTAGCAATCAAAATTGCGGTAATGTTACATCGGTTAATCGTCTAAATTGTTTGATTCATTTAAACGTTGACTACGATCCTTTCAACCTTACATTTTTAGCTATTATACTAATTTAGCTTTTCGCTTTGGTTTTTTACGCCACTTCACTAATTAAGCCTTCGGCATCCCGACTTCAGACTCCTGACTACCTTCCTTGCAGCTTTACTCTTTGGCTATTATACTAATTTAACTTTTCACTTGGGCTTTGCGACTTTTTTAATCAGTGGACTTCGGACTCTCGACTACGGACTTCCAACTACAAACTCCCAACTCCCTTCCAGCATAATTATTATGTAAACATAATTTGTTTAATTGAGAAAAACCGTTTAAGTTTATGTAACTATTGTAACAACAACCAAATCTACAACCATTTATGAGCAGAATTTTTACACGAATCTTCTTTGTGTTAACAATTGCAGGCGCAATTAATTTTGCGGCGCAGGCACAAAGTATTACGGTCAGCGGAACCGTTAAAGACAGACAATCGAGTGAGGGCCTTGCGGGGGTCAGCGTTACCATTAAGGGGCAATCGGGCGGCACTGCGACATCAGGCAATGGAAATTTTTCGTTTACAACGGTGGCAAAGGTTCCTTTTACATTGGTAGCTTCATATGTAGGTTACGGAACGGTAGAACAACAAATTACAGGTGCCACAACGGGAATAAATATCGACATGGAAGTGGCGGTAGTTTTGGGTGGCGATGTGGTGGTTTCTGCCTCCAGAACGCCCGAGCGTATATTAGAATCGCCTGTTTCGATAGAAAGAATGAGTGCTGCAACTATAAAGGATATCGCTGCGCCCTCATTTTACGATGCGATAAGTAATATGAAAGGGGTTGAAGGAAGTACGCAGAGTTTGACTTTCAAATCAATCAATACAAGAGGTTTCAACTCAAATGGTAACACACGTTTCAATCAGTTTATTGATGGGATGGACAACCAGGCGCCGGGGCTCAATTTCTCGGTCGGTAACATTGTTGGTATTTCAGAGCTCGATGTAGATAATGTTGAACTGCTGCCTGGTGCATCTTC
Organism: Pedobacter endophyticus; assembly: GCF_015679185.1. Lineage (NCBI taxonomy): Bacteria > Pseudomonadati > Bacteroidota > Sphingobacteriia > Sphingobacteriales > Sphingobacteriaceae > Pedobacter > Pedobacter endophyticus. The sequence goes on along the minus strand of NZ_CP064939.1, from coordinate 1,885,299 downwards.
TGCATTGTATGGTGCTGGTGGTATAAATGGTACGCTATTGATGACCTCAAAAGATCCGTTCAGGTATCAAGGTGCAAGTTTTCAATATAAAACGGGGGTAAATCACGTAAACGACGATAATAGCAGCGTTCAACCGTTTAATCAACTGGATGTTCGCCTGGCGAAATCGTGGAACAACAAATTTGGTGTGAAGGCAGCTTTTTCGTTTCTACAAGCGAAAGATTGGTTCGGGAACAATTATTCGAACTTTGATCGGGTTTCGAACATGGTAAAAGCTGGTGATCGAAATTCTGATCCGGGTTACGACGGAGTGAACGTGTATGGCGATGAGGTAAACTCGAACCTTTTGGGGGCTGCAAGGTCGGTTCAGGCGGCTTTCCAGGCGTCGTCGCCTGCGGGATATGGCGCTTTCAACAGCTTTATCGGCAGCGGATTGACTTATCCTCAAATCGTGAATCTGGTGAGCACAAATCCGACTTACGCCGCATTAAGGCCGGCCTTGCCTTATTTGGGTGTGATGTATAGCTTAAACAAAGGCACAACGCCAAGCCAAACGGTTTCGCGAACTGGCTATAATGAAGAGGACCTGGTAGATTACAGAACCGAATCGATGAAAACCTCGGGCGCCCTTTATTACAATATTACGCCGACGGTACAGGCGCTTGTTCAGGCCAACTGGGGAACTGGTACTTCCGTTTACACAGGTTCCGATCGTTATTCGCTCCGCAATTTCAACATCGGGCAGTATAAGGCAGAAATTAAAGGTCAAGACTTTTTTGTAAGGGCCTATACCACTCAGGAGCGCTCGGGCGACTCGTATATTTCATCCATTTTGGGAAGTTATATTAACGAGAAATCGAGCCCAACGGCTAGCGCATGGTTTCCAACTTATACTGTTGCTTATTCAGCCGCAAGAGCGCAGGGTGCCTCAGATGTAGCTGCTCAATCGGCAGCAAGAGCCGCTGCCGATGCGGGAAGGTATGCGCCGGGATCGGCAAATTTTGCTACCGCCAAAGAGCAAATCAAAAATACAACAATCAGTTCAACCGATCCGAGTAAAGGTATTTATGGCGCCAAATTCGATGATAAGACCAATTTATATCATTACGAAGGGATGTATAATTTTAGCAATGCCTTTAATAATGTGGTAGAGTTGCAAGTTGGGGCATCATCAAGAACCTATCAATTAAGATCCGGCGGTACCATTTTCGACGATTTAAATCGTAAGATTGACATCAATGAGTACGGTGCTTTTGCGCAGGTAGGTAAAAAGTTTGGAGAGATTTTCAAATTAACGGTTGCAGGGCGTTACGATAAGAGCACAAATTTCGACGGGCGATTTACCCCACGTATTACCGGAGTTTTCACTGTAGCAAAAAACAACAATATTCGTTTGTCTTTCCAAACCGGTTATCGTAACCCAACCACACAGAACCAATATATAGACCTCTCAGTTGGTGGTGGAGTTCAGCGTTTAATTGGCGGCTTGCCAGAATTTTTGACCAAATACGGTCTGAATGTCGAAGCTACGAAAGCCTATACCGAAAGTAGTTATAGAGCGTACTTAGCCTCCGTTATAGCAGGGGCGGGGAACCCGGCGTTGTTGCAAAAACATACTTTCGATGCACGGGGCGTGCGCCCCGAAAGCGTAAAAGCTTACGAAATTGGCTACAAAGGCTTATTGGGAACGAAGTTGTTGATTGATGCTTACGGTTATTATAACCAGTACAAAAATTTTATTACCGCTGTTAATGTTTATCAAAATGTTAGCGGAAACTTTGTTAAATACAACGTTCCTGTAAACGCCGAAAGCGAAGTTTCTTCTTATGGTGGTGCTTTTGGGTTAGATTATGTAGTAAATAAGTGGAATTTTAGTGGAAACGTTTCGTACAATAAAATCGGCGATCTTCCGACCAATTATATCAACGATTTTAACACACCAGAAATTCGCTATAATTTGGGCCTAGGCAATAGGGAGGTTGTTAAAAACTTTGGTTTTAACGTTTCATACCGCTGGCAGGATGCTTTCTTCTGGAATTCGACCTTTGCTGCCGGCCAGGTGCCCGCATTTAGTACTTTAGATGCCCAGGTAAGTTTGAGGATTCCGTCGGTACTTTCAACAATTAAATTGGGTGGCTCAAATATTCTAAATAAATATTATATCACTTCTTACGGAAACCCTGAAGCGGGTGCTATTTATTATTTAGGCTTTACGTTTAATCCTTAATAGCTGTGTTTAAAAGTAATTAACAATATGCAATGATCAATAGCCAATTAATCCGCATGCTGGCGCACGCGTGCCGCGTGTGATTCTGCTAACCAGTTTTCAGTTGACGCTTCTCAAATGATAAATAACCAATTAACCCATCTACCAACGATCATTAAGTATCAATGAATTCAATTAGTCATCGGATGAATCTAGCGACCCTGTTAGGAATTCATCCGATGACTGAAGAACGAGCGAGCATGCTAGCGCACGCGTGCCGCGTGTGATTCTGCTAACCAGTTTTCAGTTGACGGTTCTCAAATGATCAATAGCCAATTAACCCATCTACCAATGATCATTAAGTACCAATGAATTCAATTAGTCATCGGATGAATCTAGCGACCCTGTTAGGAATTCATCCGATGACTGAAGAACGAGCGAACCTAATGAACCAATGAACTCAATGAACCAATGAACTAATTTTCATCATTTACTTCATCCCTTTATAAAAATATTTGTATTATAGTGCTTTCTTAAGCTTCTCTGAATTGAGAGAGGTATTTTAAATTTGACATAAATAAGGGATGGAAGCGCAAAACGATAAACCAAACGAAGTAAGTGATTTGATTGAAAAAGAACAAGAGATTCAGCACTTAAACAATCCTGTTGACATATCTGTAAAGCCGATTGTAAAACAATACTTAGGCACGGTTAAAAAGGTAAAAAAAGAAGGCAATCGGTTTTATTTTTCCGATGGCGATGCCCGGGTAGAAATTCGGGTGGTGAGCGATGACATTATTCGCGTTCGCCTTGCACCGCATGGTGTTTTTTTAGATGATTTTTCATATGCCGTGCCCGAGGTCGATCAAAAAGTATCGGTGTTCAAAATGAACGAACACGAAGATCACTATACCGTTTCAACCCATTCAGTAACCTGTAAAATCGAAAAATCGAATTTTCATATCTCCTTTTCCGATAACATCACCAATTTGGTAATGGTTGAGGAGGCAAACTCGATGCACTGGGAAGAGAATGTAGATTTTGGTGGATATTATATCTATGCCACCAAGAGTTGTCATCCCGAGGAGAACTTTTTCGGGCTCGGCGATAAATCGGGCAATTTCAACCTTCGCGGTCGCCGTTTCGAGAACTGGAACACTGATGCCTACTCTTTCGGCTGGAATCAGGATCCGTTGTACCGGACAATACCGTTTTACATGGGGTTGCACAATCAAGCTGCCTATGGTATTTTTTTCGATAACACCTTTAAGTCGTACTTCGATTTTGGTGCAGAAGATACCAATAAAACCAGTTTTTGGGCCGATGGGGGCGAACTGCAATATTATTACATTCACGGACCGCACATTATGGATGTGGTAAAGCGTTACGCCACCTTAACCGGCACTCACCCAATGCCTCCGAAATGGACGTTAGGTTATCAACAGTGCCGTTGGAGCTATTACCCCGAAGCAAAAGTTAAAGAAATAGCCAAACAGTTCAGGGCAAGAAAAATACCTTGCGACGCTATTTATCTTGATATCGATTACATGGATGGCTACCGTTGCTTTACATGGAACAAAAAATACTTTCCCGATCCGCCGAAAATGATCAAAGAGCTATCAGACGACGGTTTTAAAACCGTGGTGATGATTGACCCCGGAATTAAGGTCGACGACGATTACTGGGTTTTTAAAGAAGGCAAGGAAAAACGTTTCTTCTGTCGCAGGAGCGATGATTATTATATGGAAGGCCATGTTTGGCCGGGACGTTGCCAATTCCCCGACTTTACAAACCCAAAAGTACGAACCTGGTGGGGCAATTTATATAAAGAACTGGTAGATATGGGCGTGGCCGGCTTCTGGAATGACATGAACGAGCCCGCAGTTTTTGGTTCAGGAACTTTCCCTAACGATGTACGCCACAATTACGATGGCTACCGCGGTTCGCACCGCAAGGCCCATAACGTTTACGGCATGCAAATGGTCCGCTCAACTTACGAAGGATTGAAAAAGCTAATGCGCAACAAACGGCCGTTCACCATTACCCGAGCAGGTTATTCGGGCATGCAGCGATATGCCAGCGTTTGGACAGGCGATAACATCGCCACCTGGGAACATTTAAAGATAGGAAATATTCAGTGTCAACGCCTTTCCGTTTCGGGCGTACCGTTTTGTGGTACCGATATTGGCGGTTTCAGCGGTGAGCCAGATGGCGAATTATTTACTCGTTGGATTCAACTCGGCACCTTTTCGCCATTTATGAGGGCGCACTCTGCAGGAGATACCGCAGAACGCGAGCCTTGGAGCTTCGGCGAGTTTTTCGAAGATATTAATCGCAAGTTTATCGAATTAAGGTATCGCTTAATGCCATACCTGTACTCCGTTTTCTGGGAGCACCACCGTTACGGTTTCCCAATCTTAAGGCCGCTCGTAATGCTCGAGCAGGAAAATATTAGCAACAGCTTCCGTCAGGATGAGTTCTGCTACGGCGATAAGCTCTTGATATGCCCCGTTTTAGAACAAGGTGCAATCTCCAGAAAAGTTTATCTTCCCAAGGGAACATGGTATAACTTCTGGACAAATGAAGTGCTTCAGGGCGGCAATGAATACACGGTTGAAGCCAAAATCGATAGCATGCCGATTTTTGTGCGTGCCGGATCGGTTGTGCCTGAATACCCTGTAATGCAGTACGTTGATGAAAAAGCCATTACCGAAGTGGTATTGAACATTTATCAGAGCGATTACGAAGTAAACTCATACATGTACGAAGACCACGGAGATACTTTTGCCTTTGAACAGGATATTTACCTGGAAAAGAAATTTACGGTAAAGAGTGATGCACAGCTGCTAAAAGTGAACCAGCGCATAGAAGGGCTTTATACGCCAAACTACGAATTCTATGTTTGCAATGTAATGGGCCTCAAATTTCAGGTTAAAAAAATAGTTGTTGATAACAAGGAAGTGAGCGATTTTTATACAGATGATAAAAATATTCTTCACTTTAAGTGCAATAAAAACTTCAGCGAAATACAAATTTCAACTTTGTAAATCTTTTAAGCCCTGATGCTGTTTAGCATTGGGGCTTCACTTATCTAGTCAAAATCCTATGTCGAAAACGAAAAAAGTATCACCAGGCAAATCGTCTCCAGTTAAAATTGATAAAAGTAAATCCGTTTGGGCTTACAGTTTATTTACTGATTATGATGTTGATCTTTTTCTCGTTGGAAAGCACTTCCGGCTCTACGAAAAACTGGGTTCTCATTTAATTACTGTTGACGGTGTAAAAGGGACTTACTTTGCAGTTTGGGCGCCAAATGCCATTAAAGTCGGCGTAGCGGGCAATTTTAACGATTGGAATCGCGAATCGCACCCCTTGAACAAGCGGTGGGACAAATCTGGTGTTTGGGAGGGATTTATTCCCGACGTAGCTAAGGGCGAAACCTATAAATACTTTGTAAAGGGATTTGACGAGTCGGAGCACCTTAAAGGCGATCCGTATGCCCGCCGGTGGGAGCATCCGCCCCAAACCGCTTCTATTGTTTGGGATACGGATTATACATGGAAAGATAAGGCCTGGCTTGGTAAGCGGGCAAAATTAAATGCGCTCGACCAGCCCATTACCGTGTACGAAATTCATTTAGGTTCGTGGGAACGAGACCCAGATAACCCTAAACGTGTGCTCAATGCCAGGGAAGTTGCAGGCAGGCTTGTTCCTTACGTTAAAGAAATGGGTTTTACACACGTAGAACTGATGCCAGTAATGGAATTTCCGTTTTTTCCCAGTTGGGGATATCAGATTACGGGCTATTTCGGTGCAAGTTCCCGCTACGGATCGCCGCAGGATTTAATGTACTTAATCGACGAATTGCACAAGGCCAATATCGCTGTCATTTTAGATTGGGTACCCTCGCACTTTCCCGGAGACCGACACGGTCTTTACGAATTTGATGGAACGCACCTTTATGAGCATGCCGACATGCGCAAGGGCTTTCATCCCGATTGGAAATCGTACATCTTTAATTATGATAGAAACGAAGTACGCTCGTTCCTGATCAGTAACGCACTTTTCTGGTTAGATCAATACCATGCGGATGGACTTCGCGTTGACGCGGTAGCTTCGATGTTGTATTACAATTTTTCGAGAGAGGAGGGCGATGCGGCTACAAACGAATACGGGGGAAGTGAAAATCTGGGAGCCATCCAGTTTCTTCAAGATCTCAATGTTGCTGTGTATGGAAACTTCGAAGGCGTGCAAACCATTGCCGAAGAAAGCAGCACGTATCCGGGCGTAACCCATCCGGTGTATGCCGGCGGCCTTGGTTTTGGCATGAAATGGATGATGGGTTGGATGAATGATACGCTTAAATACTTCAAAATAGACACGTTGGGCCGTAAACATCATCATCACCAATTGAGTTTCAGCATGACCTACGCCTTTACCGAGAACTTTATGTTGCCATTTTCTCATGATGAAGTGGTGCACGGTAAATCGCCGATGCTTTATAAAATGCCGGGAGACGATTGGCAAAAGTTTGCCAATTTAAGGGCGCTTTACGGCTACATGTTTACCCATCCCGGAGCCAAGCTACTGTTTATGGGAAATGAAATTGCGCAAACCAACGAATGGAATTTTACCCAATCGCTCGATTGGCACCTGTTACAGTACCCTCCGCATAAAGGAATGCAGGAAACGGTTAAGGCACTGAATTTTTTATACCGGAAAGAACCCGCCTTATATCATTTTAACTTTAGCCACGAAGGTTTTGAATGGCTCGATGCAGATAATACAAACGAATCTGTATTTGTATATATGCGCAAGGGGCCCAAACCAAAAGATACCTTGGTTATCGCCATTAATTTAACCCCTGTTGTGAGGGAGCATTATCGAATCGGCGTTCCGTTTAAAGGCAAATGGAAAGAGATTTTTAACACCGATGATATTACCTATTACGGCAGTGGAATTAATAATAAAGGCGACATTGTGCCTAATAAAGACGGCTTTAACAATCAGCAGTATTCAATAGATATTAATCTTCCGCCCTTGGCAACCGTTATTTTCAAAAGTAAATAAGTTTAAACAAGAAAAGCCCTTCATTGCTGAAAGGCTTTCTCATCCTTGGAGTGGAAGCATCCAAAGAGGTGCAAATATACAATATTCGTTGTTAATGGCAACTAATAATTTCCGCAATTTATAAGGCATTTTGCGCATTGAGATCGCTGGTCAAGCTATTAATGACAGCTTCTATGAATGATCGTCAGTGCCCCAAAGGGGTTACTTTGTAGCGAGGTACGAAGCAATCTGCTTTGATTAAATGCTATCTCGCATGAGATTGCTTCAATCGATGAAGAACTGAATTCGAAAAGATTGACGGATGATCGAAGAGATGTGTCCACACGATGGGATTTCTCGGAAAGCATCCGTAAAACTACTTCTCAACGCCCTTGCCCATACACTCCGCTCTTTTTTAGGCAGTGCGTTATTGGCGTTTTGTTTTTCATCGCTTGCGGATCCTTCGTTGCACTCAGGACAGCGTTTAAACCTGTCATCCCAACGCCTTTGTTTTTTCTAAAACTGACCTCTACCAATGACAGTTTCTATGAATGATCGTCATCGCAAGGTACGAAGCAATCTCTCTATGGCGGCCGTTGCAAAGACTGTTTCAGCTCGCACAAGCGTGGCTTCGCTACAAAGTAGCCCCTTTGGGGCAATGACAAGATGGCTTCCTTTGATGATGTTAAACCTTCTATCCAAACTCCTTTCTTTTTCGAAACACTACCTCTGAACACGCGGCCGTTTCTATTAATACCTAAATACAAAGCTTTGGCTTAGTGTCGATTATAACCCTAAGAATGGAAATATGTTGATATAATGTTTAAAAATATTTTCACTTTTTTTAAATTCGGTAAAAATCTGTCGCAAAACAGCAAGATTTTTGTATCAATTGTTTGATATTAAGGGTGTTAAAATGATTTAGTATTTAAGCGACAAGTAAAATATGAGTACTAAACGCACGCAGAGTGTGTAGAATTAAATTTACATTTTTTTCTAATGTGCAGATTTATACCGTCCGATCCATAAATCCAACCTGCAAATCACGCTTCAAATACCTTTCATTCCCGTTTTTTAAGTATTTTCGTGTCAAATCCCGTGTTTTAATTTATACATACAACAGTAGCTGCTAAAATAATTAAGTTTTTGCCTGGCAGTCTGTTGTGCCTAACTTGTCTAAGTAGCCACCAGCTTTAGATGAGTTCTGAAATTTTCACTTAGTGGATTTTGACAATAAATATGGTTAAAAATCTACTTCGCCTCTTCTGTACTATTTTAATGGTTCTGGTGATATTATCAGTCGCCATAGGCAGCGTGTACGGCAGCAAGATTAACAACACCAGTAATTTTTTACCACCAAGCTATTCTAAACATTATATTGCACCAGCACCCTGGCAGTATTGGAGTAAGGCCAACGAAATTGTAATTACTTCTGATAATGGTTCGGTTACAGGAACGATATCGAAGAGTGACGGGACCGTAATTACCACTTTTGCCTGTGCTCAGGGAACACCGGTGGTATACCGCTTTACCGGCTTGCCTAAAGATGCACCCGCTTACGCCCTCAACACCGTGCTTAATGCCGCCGGCTTAATTGTTGAGGCAACAGGATCAATTTCTGTCAACCTGCGGAACGTAGCCTCAGATAACCTGGGTAGCGAGGGTAACGATGCTAATATTAAAGGAAATGCATCGCTCTTCAGCTTTGGCGATGCAGCAATTGGTACTTCTTTTCGGGTGGGCTACTATCGCGATGGTAATTTGGCCAGTGGCGTTCACCCGCCATTCTATAGCATTATGGCCATAGAAAACAATACCAGTATCAAAATAGGGGGCGTGGCTACTACAACGCTTAATGCCGGGCAAAGTTATTTATTTACGGCCCCAATTGGCACCTTAGTAGAATCTTCCGGCTCTGCAGTAATGAACGTATCAGCCGATCTTGATGCACCCGGGGGCTGTGGAGACGGTGCTTACAATCCCATCCCACCGATAGCCTCTTTAGGGGCAGAATATGTGGTGGTTAGGGGAGAGGGTAACCTCACAGCAGAGCAAACCACTGTAATTGCTACCGAGGCGAACACCAGCTTCACCGTAATTCATTATGACCAAAACGGCGTACAGCGGGCAACAGCAACTTATACATTGGCCCAGCCCGGAGATAAACAGACCTTCAACCATGGGTATATCACCGGTAATTATAGCACAACGTCAAATACCGGACGATACTCTTCGAGCTGGATTGTAGCTACAAAAAATATCGAAGTGTTTTCAGGTACAGCAGGTATATCGGTAGGTGGTGGTTGCGAGGTTGATGTGGCAACACTGGTACCAATATCGTCTTGTTCAGGATCAAAAAGAGTAGAAACCACTAAATTTACCGCGTATGTGCCCAGTGCAGACCTGCCTTATTTTGGCTACATCATTACAAAAAGTTCCGATAAAATTTATTTAACTACAACCGGATCATCTCCATATTCGAATAAAGACATCGAAACTATTGCAAGCGTAGGTGCACGTAAACCACTGGGTACTTCAGGCTTATCGTTAATCAGCTTTACCCAAACCAGCATTGGCTCCCCAAACACCATTGTTATTACCAGTGCCAGCCGACTTACCGTTTCTATGGTACAGCAAAGCAGTGGTTTCTCAATGTCGAACTTTATTTCCCGTTTCGCAGAAAAAGCCGACCAACCCATCGTAAGCCAGGCCGATTGCTCAACAGCAACACTAACGGCCACGCCAAATGCAGGCCCCTACCAATGGTACCTCAACGGGGTTATTATTAATGGGGCCACCAACAATACCCATGTAGCCAGCGCATCGGGGAGCTATACGGTTACCACCCAGTTAGAATGTGGCATTAGTGCACCCTCTTTACCCGTTACCATTTCGCTTTGTAACATCGATCGCTCCATTACCAAAACGGTAGATGTTGCTTATCCTGAGCTTAATACAAACGTGGTATTCTCATTAAAGGCAGAAAACCTTGGCAACGGAAATGCAGTAGGCGTTTCAGTTTCCGACAAGCTGCCAGCTGGTTATACCTATGTATCAAGCGTAGCATCTGCAGGTACAAGCTACAATGCCACCTCTGGCATTTGGACCATCGGCGATATGGCCAGCGGAGCCGTTGCCACATTAAAAATTACCGCCAAAGTGGTTCAAACCGGGGTAAATACGAATACGGCTACCATAACCGGCTCGCAGCCCGATCAGGTAAGCAATAACGATCAAAGTTCGGCATCAACCACCACCGGTTCGGGCGATAGGGTACTTTGCGTAAATACGGTAATGAACCCGATAGTTTACGATATTCCTGCGGCAACAACGGGAGTTCAGGTTGCGGGCTTGCCAACCGGAATAACTGCAAGTTATAATTCCACAACCAAAAAATTAACGATTAGCGGAACACCAATGCAGGCCACAGCCGAAAAAACCTACACCATTTCGGCCACCCAGGGCGCTGCCATAAACATAACGGGTAAAATTACCGTGAACAACAACGTGACCCAACCGGTGTTTAATAGCGGCCTTGTTGATAAGCGATGTACAGGTTCAGGAACAAACACTTATATAGCAACTGCAAGTAATACCAACGGCATAGTTTATTCGCTATTACCATTGCAGGCCGGAACCATAAATGCTACCACGGGCGAGGTTGCGTGGTCGGCGACATTTGCAGGGACTGCTACGATAACGGCCACGGCTACTGGTTGTGAAGAAAAAAAGCAGGACTTTGTGGTTACGGTAACGGGCTTGCCAAATTTAACCCTCGGCCCGGAGCCGGAGTTTTGTGCAGGGGTGATAAGCTCATCGTTAAGTTACACCGCTGCGGTAAACAACCCAACAACGTACAGCATCAGCTGGCTCACCGGAGGTTTCGATGCCGTTGTTAACCAACCCTTGCCCGTGGGCAATATTCCATTTAATGTTTCCGAACATGCTGTGGCTGGTACCTACAATGGTACTTTAACCATTCAAAATGCTGCTGGTTGCAGTACGTCCATCAATTTTAGTATAAAAATAAATCCAAAACCGGCTGCGCCACATGTAATGGTGCATCCAACATCCCAATATTAAATAGACAAAAAACAACAAAAAATCAATCCCCATGAACACAATTACAAAAACACTCTTAGCCGTTGCATTCTTATTTATTTGCAGCATCTACCGCGGTTCGGCACAAGTTACACCGACAACCACTGGTGTAAACCTGTTTTGCCAAGGATCGGACCTGACATTACCAGCACCTGCTGCTGGCGAAGACTGGATTTTAAGGTACAGCGCCACGCAAACCACCACACCATCAACAGGTATTACATTAACGAACGGAAACAAGGTTCCGGCGGCCGATTTAAACACTGGTTACTACTATCTAACCTCTAAAAAAACCGAAGCAGGATCCTGCGAATCGGAAATGCAAGAGATTCCGGTGTATGTGCTTAAGCCTTTAATCCCAGCGTTTACGCCTGCAGGTTTCTGTATCGAAACACCTTTAGAACAAACTGCAACAGTAGACAATCCTGAAACTTCGATTACTACGCTTGCTTATCAATGGTATAAGGTTTCGGGCGGTACTGAAACGGCAATTGCTGGCGCAACAAGCCAAAATTACACGCCCACTACGGCATCGTCAACTGTAGGCACTACAACTTATCGTTTAAAAGTGGGCTACTTGATTGGCGGTAATAAATATTGCCCTCAAACAATTGATCACGACGTAACCATAACCGCTAAACCAGGTAAACCAACAATTACTGTAGGTACAGCAAACGGTACAGCTGCGGCAGTTACTTTTTAACAATAATTTTTAATCACCCTAAGATAAAAATGAGGCAAAGGCTTTGTTCCTTCCTGCTTTTGGCTTTCCTGGCATTTTTTGCAAAAACAGGATTTAGCCAATCGGCTGGCGAAGAGCTGCAAACTGTAACGATCAGGAAAGGATCGTCGGCGGTGCTGCAGGCAACTTCGGCAGGGGCAAGCACGTACCTATGGTTTAAGGATGATATAGTAATAAAAGGACAAAAGAACCGACAGCTGATTACCGCCACCGAAGGGATTTACAAAGTAGTAGCCATGAACAGTTTCGGGTGTACCTCTGATGCGTCGGACCAGGTGCGTTTGGTTGTTTTGCCTGCCATATCGGCCGATATATCGATTACCAAAAGATCGGAGACGAGAACCGTTTTGAGCGATCAAATTTTCGATTACTATTTAAATGTGCGAAACAATGGCGCTGATGATGCAAACCAGATTAAGGTAAAAGATGCCTTGCCAGATAACCTGGTTTTTGAAAGTCTGGGCGAGCCGACTGATGGTACAGCCAGTTACGATGTAAACGAAAGGGCTATTAACTGGAATATTGCCTTTTTGGGTAATCAGAAGTTTGCCGAACTCGTGATCAAGGTAAGATCGAAACTGCCCGGAACGGTAAATAATACAGCAACAGTAACCGCTAGCGAGCCCGACCCGAACTTAGCTAACAATACATCGACAGATCGTAAAGAAATTTCGGGCTTGAGGATACCAAACGTGTTTACGCCCAATGGCGATGGCAAGAACGACGCTTTTTATATCGAGCATTTAAATGCATTTGAATCGAACGATGTAACGGTAATTAATCGGTGGGGAAGTACCGTGTTTCAATCGAAGGGATATTTAAACGATTGGACAGCGCCTGGCTTAAGCGATGGAACTTATTTCTATGTGGTAAAGGTTAGAAATGGCTCATCTGCATGGCAGGAATATAAGGGTTACGTTACTATTGTAAGGTAATAAGAACAAAATAAGTATGAAGATTTCGAAGAGGATAGTTTTTGTTTTAATTATGATTACGGCATCGGCAAGGCTTTTTGCACAACAAAATGCGCAGTTCGGCCAATATGTTTTTAATGGAATGTACATTAACCCAGCCTATTCGGGGTACAAGGAGGAGCTTTATATTCAGGCATTTGCACGGGCACAGTGGACTGGCGTTAGGGGAGCGCCACAAACTTTGTCTGTATCGGCCGATGAAGCGATAAACGACGAAAGCCTCGGTATCGGGCTGATGGTATCAAAAGATAAAATTGGTGCACAAAGTTCGCTAAATGCCACGGCGAACCTCGCTTACCGGATTAAGCTCGACCGTACGGAAACGAATATTTTTGCATTTGGTTTAGGGGTGGGTGTAACGCAGGCATCACTTAATGGTAATTTGCTCGACCCGATAGAGCAAGGCGATAACAGGATTCCTGCCGGATATGTAAGTCAGATTTTACCGAATATCCGTGCAGGCATTCATTATTCTAATGAGAAGTTTTTTGTTGGCTTTTCTGCCGATAATCTGCTGTCGAAATCCATGTCCCGTTCCAACGATTACGAATCGATCAATATTAAATTAGAGCCTCATTTGTACCTAACGGCCGGCATGGCATTCCAGTTAAATGACGATTTTGTTTTCAAGCCGACTTTTTTAATCAAAGATGACTTACACGGGCCTACATCGTTAGATTTAAATGCGTTTTTATTAATTAAAGAGCGCTTGTGGATAGGAGGCGTGTACCGAACGTCAGTTAAAATGTACCCGAAAAAGAATCTTCAGGTTGATTTAACCAACAGGGCTGCGGCAGGCATAATTGCAGAGCTTTTCGTAAAATCGAATCTGCGCTTTGGTTATGGCTACGATTACAGCCTGAACGAACTCGGGAATTTTGATTATGGTTCGCATGAAATTTCTGTAGGCTATTACCTTTACACTAAAAAGAGCAGGCGCCCGAAGTGCTATTTCTAAGCTATCCTTTCCTTATAACGAACATCGTTTATCAGGCCGGATAATTACACCAACTGGTTGTTTGATTACTGATTACCTTAAGAACAATATAGATGCTGTGGGTGTTAAGCTTTAACATCATAACAAAATGCAATCGTTGCTTAAGTTCACCACTCATCACGTTTCTAATGTGAGCCTACCTACCTGGCCATTTGATCAACAGGTTTTTGTAGGTTTGTTGCGCAGTCAGGATAAAAAGGCCTTTGCCCTTTTGTACAAGCACTATGCGGCGGCTATTTATGGAATGTTACTCAACAAGCTTAATGATCCAGTTAAGGCCAATAAAGCGCTCGAGGATACTTTTTTAACCGTATGGGGCAACTTACCTGATTATGATGATAAAAAGATGCGCTTATTTACATGGATTAACCAAATTTCGTTGGGAATAATTAAAGAAAGGCGCTAAATACTTCAGGCCCTTTCAAATTCAGTATAAATACTTGTAGTTATACTATCTTGTTTTACAATTATTTACAGTTTTTGTTACTAAACGGTTCAAATTAATTTTTGTGCTGGTAAGTATCGTTGCTATGGTTAAATTTGGTTAAGGAAATTAAATCATCGGGACGATTTAGATTAACTTTATAAGCCTCTTCTAGTTTAGAGGCTTATTTTTTTTATCTTCCAACCGATTGAAAAGCGCTTATTCGAGTACATCATATAAAGATGTATAGCAAGTGAAAGCGCTCGCAGAATAATTCGGCCCAACGGTGCCGGTTGCAACATCAGTCTTTTAAAATACTAAATCCAGTTGTAACGCTGGGTAACTAACCAAATATAAATACCAAATCTGCCTAAAAAAGAAAAGAGATACTCCATCCAGACGTATCTCTTTTTTCTAACCAAATATAAACCTGTTATGAGCCAGGCTTTGTCTTTAATCTTCCATCTTAACCGAAGTTTTTCAAGAAGATGATTTATCTTTTTTTGTGGTGACTAACGCTATTCGTTTATCACTCTACAAATATAGTAAAAAATTTGATAGTGTAAAAAATACACTAAGAAAATTTTCAGTATTTTTTTTGTCATTTTTTGTTTGCAGCCCGTTTTTGCAATACTTTTGACCTCAAAACTACCGTGGTACAAATATATCACAAAAATATGTTAAGAGATTGTTAAATATTATCAAAATATGGTAGTATTTAGCCTAATCATTGTTGTTTTTTATCCATAAAGTGGATATGTGGTGCGTGTTAAACAAATTCCGTAGTTTTTTAAGAAAATTTAATGGATTTCCGCTTCTTGAAAGTGATAAAACATGAAATCCGGTAGAGAAAACATGATCAATTCATTAATGAAAAATACATTTAAAAATAAAAGGCAGCATTCTTTTCGAATACTGCCTTTAAAAAGCCTAATAATTAGTTAAAAACTCTTTTTTATTTTAGCGTTCCGTAATATTCTACAAATTTAGCAAGGGCCGAAGAGTATCCCCATTCGTTATCATACCATGAAACCACTTTTACGAAATTATCGTTAAGTGAAATTCCTGCTTTTGCATCAAAAATAGAAGCATGATCGTCGCCAACAAAGTCAGATGAAACCACTTCGTCTTCTGTATAACCCAATACGCCTTTCAATTCGCCTTCAGAAGCTGCTTTCATAGCCGCTTTAATTTCTTCGTAAGTAGCAGGTTTTTCTAAACGTGCTGTTAAATCTACAACAGATACATCGGCAACAGGCACGCGGAACGACATCCCGGTTAATTTTCCTTTCAGTTCTGGAAGAACCATACCTACTGCTTTAGCTGCACCTGTAGATGAAGGAATGATGTTTGAGAAACCACCACGACCACCTCTCCAATCTTTAGCAGATGGGCCATCAACCGTTTTTTGTGTGGCAGTTACCGCATGAATTGTGCTCATTAAGCCTTCAACAATACCGAAGTTATCATTCAATACTTTAGCAATTGGTGCTAAACAGTTGGTAGTACATGATGCGTTTGAAACGATTGTTTGATCTGCAGTTAATTTATCGTGGTTAACGCCCATTACGTAAGTTGGGATATCGCTGTCTTTTGCAGGAGCAGAGAAAACTACTTTTTTAGCACCAGCTGCAATGTGTTTTTCGGCATCAGCACGGGTTAAAAATAAACCTGTAGATTCGATTACGATTTCAACACCTACGGCATCCCATTTTAAATCGGCAGGATTGCGCTCAGCGGTTACACGGATAGTTTTTCCATTAACAACTAAGTTTCCATCAACAACTTCAATTGTTCCATCGAATTTACCATGTGTAGTATCATATTTTAACATATAGGCCATGTAATCTGGCTCAATTAAATCGTTGATAGCTACAATATCTAAACCTCTTTTTAATGCAGCTCTGAAAACCAGTCTGCCGATACGGCCAAAGCCGTTTATTCCAATTTTGCTCATTGTTTTGTTAATTAGTGTAATGTTTTAATAAATTTAATATTGGTTCTTTAATAATACTTTTAACCTTCAGGTTGTACCTGGCTGCAACATGTTTAAGCCTTTCTTCTAACTCTGCCGCAACCTTGCCCACAAAATGTATTTCCTTGTCGCCATATTTTTCAACCATGGGTATAATGTAGGTTTCAAAATGCTTTTCAAAACCCCGGTCAATCAACTCAACAATATACTCGTTCTCGATGTTTTGCGTAAAGAAATCGAAAAACGAGGTAAGAAATATATTTGCCTGAGGCTTATTGTATATCCTTTCGAGTATTTGAGGGCGATCCAGATTGTAATTTTTTATAAACTTGCTTTCGAGGTCGGCCGGTAAAGTTTTGCTTAAAAAATCTTTGAGCAACATTTTTCCGAAATAGTTCGATGAACCTTCGTCGCCAAGAATGTAGCCCAAACCAAAATTGTTATTTATGGGCTTTTTGCCATCAAAATACGCACAGTTAGATCCGCTACCCAACATGGCTACAATACCAGGCTTATCGTAACAGGCCGCTTTCGCTGCGCCAAACAAATCATTTTCAACAACTATTTTGCTGTATCTGAAAAACGATGATAGCGTTTTGGCCAGTACTTCTTTTCTATCTGCCGATGATGCACCGGCAGCAAAGAAATAGATCTTCTTTATATTTTCGGCATTGTTTACCAACGCAACTTTCTTATTTAAGATCTGAAGAATTGTTTTCGGGTCTACAAAACATGGGTTGATACCCGTTGTATTGCAATGCGCCACAACTTTTCCATTTTGGGTAAGTTTCCAAAATGCTGTTCTCGATCCGCTATAAACAACCGCAACCATTATATAGAAAGTACCTCCGTCATCTCCATCAAATCTGGCTCTAGTTTAAAACTATGCGAGGTTAAGGCCTCAGTAATGCTTGTCATTTGTATTTCGTTGCCTTTTAGGCCAACCATTTGTTCTGTTTTACCTGCAATTAACGCATTAACCGCTGCAAAACCAAGCCTGCTGCCTAAAATTCTATCGAAACTGCTCGGACTACCGCCGCGTTGCAGGTGGCCGAGAATGGTTACTTTGGTATCGTAATGATCAAAGGTTTCTTTAACCCGCTTTGCAATATCGTAAGCACCGCCTTGTTTATGTCCTTCCGCTACAATTACAATACTCGACGATTTTTTTGTGGCTGCACCCAACGCCAGTTTCTCGATCAATTCGGTTACGCTTGTTTCACGTTCGGGCAATAATACAGCCTCTGCGCCCGTGGCAATAGCGCTTCTCAAGGCTATACAACCCGAATCGCGACCCATCACCTCGATAAAAAATAAACGATCGTGTGCATCAGCCGTATCCCTGATTTTATCGATGGCCTCAATTACTGTATTAATAGCGGTATCGTAGCCCAGCGTAAAGTCAGACCCAACCAAATCGTTATCAATGGTACCCGGAATGCCTATAACCTTTACACCGAACGTTTCAGAGAAGCGTTTGGCACCGGTAAACGTTCCGTCGCCGCCAATAACAACCAAACCATCAATGTCATTTTTTTTCAGGTTATTATAGGCAATTTGTTGTCCTTCGTCGGTTTTAAACTCTAAACAGCGTGCTGTTTTTAGTATGGTTCCACCCAGGTGTAAAATATTGCTTACAGAACGGGCGTCCATTGGTTTTATGTTGTCGGTAATTAAACCCTGATAACCTTGCATTACACCGAACATATTAATGCCATGGTAAATTCCGGTACGAACAACAGCTCTTATTGCCGCATTCATTCCCGGGGCATCGCCTCCAGAAGTAAGTACAGCTATATTTTTGATATTTGGCTCCATTTTTATACTACGAATATAGTGTGTAATTTTTACACTAAGTAATTTTTTTTATTTTTTTTACTTAATATTGAAAGTCATACCTTTATCTGCTTAAAATAATCAAATTTTACTTTGGAACAAATTTTACCTCATTTAGATTCAGTATTCTCGATAGATTGTGTTTTGTTTGGATTTGATGGAAAGGAGCTGAAAATCCTTTTAATTGAAAGAAATGAAGAGCCATTTAAAGATTGGTGGGCACTGCCCGGTAACATTGTTGGCCCTGATGAAAGTCTTGATCAATCAGCTTCCCGGATTTTATATGAACTTACTGGTTTACGGGGTATATATATGGAACAATACTATGCTTTTGGCGACCCGAACCGGCACCCGCAGGGAAGGGTAATTACGCTTGCTTATTATGCATTGATCCGTTTAGGTGGCGATAAGGAACTTCGCCCGATTAGTACCTATGCGAAACGTGCAAACTGGTTGCCAATTACCGATTTGCCGAAACTCGCATTTGACCACCAGAAAATTTACGATAAAGGGCTCGAAAAGATAAAGCGTCGGATTAAACACCAACCCATTGCTTTCGAACTTTTACCAGAAAAATTTACGTTAACGCAGTTGCAACACGTTTATGAACTGGTTTTGGGCAAAAAGCTCGATAAACGAAACTTTAGAAAGAAGATTGTTAGTTTCGGCGTGCTTAAAGAGCTCGATGAAAAACAAAAGGGAGTTTCCTATCGTGCAGCCACATTATACCGATTTGATAAACGAAAATACGCCAAGCTTTTCGGTAAGGAGATTTCTTTTTAATTTAAAGTCGGAAAGTCCGATGTCGGAGGTCCGAAGTCTGGATGCAGAGAAGAAAGCCGAATTGCATAGTGTTATAAATGAAAAACCCTGATTTGAAATTTCAAATCAGGGTTTTTTCTATGAGTTTGCTTTAAGCGTTCGCTTTTCACTTCAAATTTTAGTCTTTTTGCTTTGATCTTTGCGTTTAATCTTTGCGTTTAATCTTCGGACCCCGGACTTTCGGACTTTCAGCTTTTATCTTCGGAAATCGGACTAAAGACTTCGGACTAAAGACTCCGGACTTTAAGCTTTTAGCTCTCTGCTTTCTAAAAACTACCCTTTCGGCGCCAACTCCAGGTGATAATGCACTAAATCATCTATTGGCGAGCGGATAATTTTGCCAACGCCCATTTCGTAACGATCGGCAACAATGCTTAAAATGTCGCGGAAACTGTAACCTACAGAACCTACACAGTTTAATTTATGATCTTTATAGTTTGGATAATGAATTACCAGGGCTTCAAAAAATGCGGTAAAGGCATAATCGATGGTGCTGAATGCATAATCTTCGTAATTGTCTTTAAAATCGTAAAGGAATTTACTAAAGCTGGCGCAGAAACGGTTTGGTAAAGGTTTGTTGTAAATATTATCGAAAATATCTTCGTTTGTTAAGGCATAGTTATCGTAAAAGGCTTCACGTAAGCCTTTCGGCATGTAACCTTTCATGTAGTCGCTCAAAATACGTTTTCCAATAAACGATCCGCTTCCTTCATCACCCAAAAAGTAACCTAAAGAATCGATGTTCATGGTAATTTCCGTGCCATCGTATAAGCATGAATTGGTTCCTGTACCTAAAATAGCTGCAAATCCTGGCTCGTTTCCAAGAAGCGCTCTGCAAGAGGCAAGTAAATCATGACCAACAAACACTTCGGCATTGATAAAGATTTGTTTCATGGCATCCGCCACAATCTTCACATTCCCTGGCGTAGAGCATCCGGCACCGTAGTAATAAACTCCTGTAAGTTTTTCTCTCTCCAAGTGGTCTGGAAGAGTTTCATTTAAGGACTTTACAATGTATTCTCCTTTCGAAAAATATGGATTGTAACCCTCGGTGTTAAAGTAAATTTTTCTGCCGGCCTCGTTAATCAGACACCAATTTGTTTTGGTCGATCCACCGTCTGCAATTACTATCATTTTATTTATTTTTGGTTTTAGCACGATAAAAGTATAAAAACTCTTATATTTTGTATCCTTTTTTTTAATAATTTTTTAACAATTTATTGTTATGTGAATTTAAGTGTGTAAAAAATACACTATATAACGGGCTTAATTGACTAAAAACCTTAAAATTATACCCGAAAAGGCATTGGTCTTTTTGTAAATGGTAAAAAATATTTTACAAGCAAATAGTAATGAATAAAGAAATTTTAGACTTCAGAAGCGACACAGTAACCCGGCCCACTGCCGGGATGCTCGATGCAATGATGAGCGCAAAAGTCGGCGATGATGTTTTTGGCGAAGACGAAACCGTGCATGCACTGGAAACAAAATTGGCCCATACCTTTAATATGGAGGCCGGTTTGTTTTGTCCATCCGGAACTATGACGAACCAGATCGCGATTAAGTGTTTTACGCAGCCGATGGACGAGGTAATTTGCGATCAAACGGCACATGTTTATCGGTATGAAATTGGCGGTATCGCTTTCCATTCTGCCGCATCGGTGAGGCTGCTACATGGCGAGCGAGGCATATTGACACCCGAACTCATCGAACCTGAAATTAATGAAGACAATATCCATTATCCTAACTCGAGCCTGGTGGTACTCGAAAATACCGTTAATAAGGGTGGTGGTGCCTGTTATACGCTGTCGCAAATTGCGCCGATTCATCATCTATGTAATATAAAGGGCTTAAAGCTGCATTTAGATGGTGCCCGGGTTTTTAATGCTTTGGTTGCAACTGGCGATAATGCGCACGATTATGGGAAATATTTTGATGGAATTTCAGTTTGTTTATCCAAGGGATTGGGTGCGCCAGTAGGTTCGGTATTGCTCGGCACAAAGGCCACCATTCATAAGGCACGTAAAATCAGAAAAGCCTTTGGCGGCGGTATGAGGCAAGCGGGCTTTTTGGCAGCGGCCGGTATTTATGCTTTAGACCACCATGTCGATCGCCTAAAAGAAGATCACGATCATGCAAAAGCACTGGCAATTGCGCTGGCACGAACAAGTTACGTGAAATCCATCATGCCTGTTGAAACCAACATTGTGGTATTTGAGGTAGCGCCGGGAACGGCGGCACAAACTGTTGATCGTTTAAATGACAAGGGATTATTGTGTAATGCAACCAGCGCAAGTACAATTCGCCTGGTTACCCATTTAGATTTAACGCCTGCAATGATTGATAGAGCGATTGAAATCATATTACATTTGTAGTAAAAGAGAGTCCGAAGTCGTTAGTCTTTAGTCCGAAGTCTAGTTGCTTCAATCATAAAATGCCTGGCCGGTTGTTACCTTGAGCGGAGTGGTTGTTACCTTGAGCGGAGTCGGTTGTCACCTTGAGCGGAGTGGTTGTCACCTTGAGCGGAGTGGTTGTTACCTTGAGCGGAGTGGTTGTCACCTTGGACGGAGTCGGTTGTCACCTTGAGCGGAGTCGGTTGTCACCTTGAGCGGAGTGGTTGTCACCTTGAGCGGAGTGGTTGTTACCTTGAGCGGAGTGGTTGTCACCTTGGACGGAGTCGGTTGTCACCTTGAGCGGAGTCGGTTGTCACCTTGAGCGGAGTGGTTGTTACCTTGAGCGGAGTGGTTATTACCTTGAGCGGAGTCGGTTGTCACCTTGAGCGGAGTGGTTGTCACCTTGAGCGGAGTGGTTGTCACCTTGAGCGGAGTGGTTGGTACCTTGAGCGGAGTGGTTGTTACCTTAAGCGGAGTGGTTGTCACCTTGAGCGGAGTCGGTTGTCACCTTGAGCGGAGTCGAAAGGCTTCCTGCTGTGCGCTGGCTAATCCTCCGTACAGCCCAACACCTCTTTATTGATTGATTTAAGTATATTCGTACACATTTATATAGGATTTAACTTTATGAGACAGGCGCATCTTTCTTGCTATAAAGACCCTGAAATAAATCCGATAAATATGGGATCAGGGTGACGATAGTTCATGTATATATTATAAAGCAATTGTTAACAGTAAAGATATCATTTAGGATACAAATCTTTAATCCAGAATCGACAACTTAAGACATCTTAAAACCAAATGTTAGAAAACTCCAAATACCAAACCCAAATCTCCAAAATCCTGATTGCCAACAGAGGCGAAATTGCACTCCGCATCATGCGGTCGGCCAGGGAAATGGGTATAGCAACCGTTGCTGTATTTTCAGAAGCCGATCGGAACGCATTGCATGTTCGCTATGCAGATGAGGCCATTTTTATAGGCCCTGCCCCATCCAATCAGAGCTATCTGGTTGGCGAAAAAATGATCGAAGCCTGCAAAAAAACAGGCGCAGAGGCTATTCATCCTGGTTACGGGTTTTTATCAGAAAATGCCAGCTTTGCCCAAATGGTTGCCGATGCCGGATTGATCTTAATTGGACCTTCGCCACAAGCGATGGAGATTATGGGTAACAAGCTATCGGCAAAGGCCGCCGCACTCAAATATAACATTCCGATGGTTCCCGGCACTGAAGAGGCTATTAAGGATGTAAACGAAGCCAAACAGACCGCCATTGAGGTCGGCTTTCCCATCTTAATCAAAGCCGCTGCGGGTGGTGGTGGAAAAGGCATGCGGATTGTAGAGCGATCAGAAGACTTTGAAGAGCAGATGCAGCTTGCCGTAAGTGAGGCCACTTCGGCCTTTGGCGATGGATCGGTATTTATCGAGCGTTATGTTACCTCGCCACGCCACATTGAAATTCAGGTTTTAGGCGATGCGCATGGAAACATCGTTCATCTGTTTGAGCGTGAATGTTCGGTGCAACGCAGGCATCAAAAAGTGGTTGAAGAAGCACCCTCTTCGGTACTTAGCCCAGAAATCAGGGCGGCTATGGGGAAATGTGCGGTCGACGTTGCCCGATCTGTAAATTACACCGGCGCAGGCACCGTTGAATTTATTCTGGATGAAAACCTCGACTTTTTCTTCCTTGAAATGAACACGCGATTACAGGTGGAGCATCCGGTTACCGAACTAATTACCGGCGTCGACCTGGTTAAAGAACAAATTAAAATAGCAGCCGGAGAAAAGCTGAGCTTCTCGCAAGAAGACTTAACAATTAATGGACATGCCGTAGAATTGCGGGTTTATGCCGAGGATCCGAAGAACAATTTCTTGCCAGATATCGGTACGCTCCGGACTTATAAAACGCCAAAAGGCAATGGCGTCCGAATAGACGACGGCTTTGAGCAAGGAATGGAAATTCCGATTTATTACGATCCGATGATTGCAAAGCTGATTACCCACGGTAAAGATCGCGATGAAGCCATCCAAAGGATGATACGGGCTATTGAAGAATATGAGATTACCGGGATAGAAACTACACTGGCTTTTGGTAGCTTTGTGATGAAACACGAGGCTTTTAAAACAGGCAAGTTCGACACGCATTTTGTAAACAAGTATTTCAAACCCGAAAATTTAGCTACGCAGCATGAAGATGAAGCATTAATTGCGGCAATTATTGGTGCAAATCTTTTTAGTTTGGCTAATAAAAGGGTTGATAATCCTTCGGAAACAAAAAAACAATCTTCTGATTGGAGAAGGAATCGATTGAAGAATTGAAGGAGTCCGAAAGTCGGAAAGTCCGGAGTCCGAAGTCTGTAGTCCAAAGTCAGAAGCAGAACCTGTTAGTCGAATAAAAGCCGAAAGTCCGAAGTTTGCTATGCAAAGTTGAATGCAGAATAAATAAGGCGATTTGGAATGTCTTGATACTCAATACTCAATACTCATTACTACCTGATACTAAAATATGTTCACTGGAATTATAGAAACACTTGGCGAAGTAACAGCCATAAAAAACGATCATACCAACATCCACTTCACCATTTCTTCGGCCATTAGCCACGAGCTAAAAATCGACCAAAGCGTGGCGCATAACGGCGTTTGCCTCACAGTTGTAGCGTTAAACGATGATTCGCATACGGTAACGGCTATCGACGAAACGCTGAATAAAACGAATTTGAAAAGTGTAAAAGTAGGTAGCAAAGTAAACCTCGAACGTTGCATGCAAATGAATGCCCGTTTAGATGGACATATTGTACAAGGACATGTAGACCAGACGGCAACCTGTATTAAACGTGAGGAAATTGACGGAAGCTGGGAGTTTCGTTTTAAATATGATGCTTCAAAAGGTAACGTAACTGTCGAAAAAGGTTCGGCCTGCGTAAATGGAATAAGCTTAACCGTTGTTAATTCTGCCGATGATGAGTTCTCTGTTTTCATTATTCCATACACCTTCGAACATACCAATTTGCAAGAAGTACAGGTGGGTGATACTGTAAACCTCGAATTCGATATTATAGGTAAGTATGTTGCCCGGTTGATGGGAAAATAACTGATGGGCCTGATTAATCATTTATTAGTTATATTCCTTTACATATAATTTACGGAAAAATTCGAATTTTATATCTTTTTACATATAATTTATTAAATTTGAGTGACATAGATGTAAATGCGTATAATGGAAAGCCTGGCACAATTTTTAAAAAATAAGCGAAAAGAAGAAGGATTGACGCAAGAAATGTTTGCTGACAGGGCAGGAGTGGCCCTTACTGTAATACGTAAAATTGAGCAGGGAAAAAAAAATCTAAACTTAACTAGTGTTAATCAGGTGCTAGAAATGTTTGGATATGTTTTGGCTCCGGTTAAAGCAGACAGCCGTTCTGATGGAAGCGAGATATGAGACAGGCAGAGGTTTACTATCAGGAATTACTCGCGGGCATACTTACAGAAACCGACGACGGTGAGTACACATTTAAATATGAAACCAATTATGTAAACGATTATCCGAAAATGTTCATTACATTTTCAATGCCTGTACAAGCAGAGAAATTTGTAGCAAAAAGGTTATTTCCTTTCTTCGAAGGTCTCATCCCCGAAGGCTGGCTCTTGGATATTGCCTCCGAAACCTTGAAAATTCGTCAACAGGATAGAATGGGGCTTCTTTTAGCTTGTTGCCAAGATTGTATTGGAGCTGTAAGTATTCGACCAATGGTTAAAAGCGATGAATAAAAAATGTTTGTATTGCTTTAAGGATCTATCAAGAGAGCGCAGCGGAGAGTATCATGAGCAGTGCAGTTTGGCCTTTTTTGGAACCAAACAACAACCTGATTTCTCCTATCGTCTCGAACAAATGGATGAGTTGGCAAGGAATGTAATTAATCGAAGTATTGCGGTTCCAGGTGTTCAACCTAAAATCTCTTTGTCTTTGGTCAACAATACTTTAGAGGATAGCAAAAATGGCAGACTAACCGTAGTTGGCGCACTTGGTGGCAATTATATATTTAAACCGCCTTCTCAATATTTCCCTCAACTGCCAGAGAATGAGCATTTAACTATGAAGATGGCGGATTCTTTCGGAATAAAAACTGCGCAGTCCAGCCTTATTCGCCTCAAGTCTGGTGAGCTATCGTTTATAACAAAAAGGTTTGATCGTACAGAAAAAGGAAAAAAACTTCATATGATCGACATGTACCAGATTCTGGACGCCTTTGATAAGTATAAAAGTTCAATGGAAAAGGTTGGCAAAGCTGTTGGGCAATATTCAAGCCTCCCGATGTTCGATAAACTATATTACTTCGAACTGGCAGTCTTCAGTTTTGTTACCGGAAACAATGATATGCACCTCAAGAATTTTTCCATGCTTCTTACTGATGGAAATTGGCGTTTGGCACCCGCCTACGATCTATTGAATGTTACTATTGCCAATCCAGATGATAAGGACGAGCTTGCGCTAACATTAGAAGGCAAAAGAAAAAAGCTGGAGTTACAACACTTTCTTCGTTTCGGTGCTAATTTGGGCCTGAACGACAAACAAATACAAAAAGTTTTCCAAAAATTTGGGGCCTTTCACGAACATGCAAAGCAGCAGATTGCCCAGTCGTTTCTTTCCAGTGAGTATAGAGAATCGTATGCTCAGCTGATGATCGATCGATATAAAGCTTTACATCTCATTTAGAATTCCTTGTAAAAACAAGCCCATAAATGGCCTTCGGTACTGATTATTACCGTTATTTTAACGCTTAATTTTTCATGACAGTGCAGGATGGTTAGAAAAATAATAATGCTGATTATAGCATTGTTAAATCAAAATTAACCCTAACCATTTATGAAAAAGTTCAGCCTGCTATCCAAAAAAATCCTGTTCACCATATTTATAATTAGTGCCGCGTCAGCCGTTTTTGCACAAAAAATTGCGTTGAAGGATTTAACTGTTGAGCATCTGGTAAATCCTTTTAGCGTTGATAATCCACATCCGCGTTTTAGCTGGAAACTCATTTCCGCGATCAAAAACACAACACAGGCCAGATATGAAATCAAGCTGTTAACGGCAGATAAAAAAATAATCTGGAACCCCAAAGTGACCAACAGCCAGTCGGTACTGGTAGAATATAACGGGCCCGCACTCTCATCAAAAACACAATACTTTTGGCAGGTAAAGGTAACCGACAATCACGGCAACACATCGTCATGGTCGCCCGTGCAAAAATTTCAAACCGGGTTAAAAGCCGAAGATTGGAAAGCAAAATGGATCAGTGTTGCAGGAAAAGACTCATCGTTGGCCAGCCCGATATTTAGAAAAACATTCGATTTAAACAAGAAAGTAAGGTCAGCAACAGCGTACATCACCGCAAAGGGACTGTATGAAGCATCGATCAATGGGCAAAGAATTAGCGATCATTACTTTATGCCCGGATGGACGAGTTACAAAAACCACATCCAATATCAGGTATACGATTTAACTGCATCTTTAAAAATCGGAGGAAACGTTGTCGGCGTTGCACTTGGCGACGGTTGGTTTAAAGGTAGAATTGGCTTCGCGAACCAAAAGCACTTTTATGGCGATACAAGAGCGTTGCTTTTTCAGCTTGAGGTAGTTTATAGCGACGGAACAAAAGAAATCATCAATAGCGACGATTCCTGGAAGTACAACTA
The DNA here is from genome assembly GCF_015679185.1 of Pedobacter endophyticus. Classification (NCBI taxonomy): domain Bacteria; kingdom Pseudomonadati; phylum Bacteroidota; class Sphingobacteriia; order Sphingobacteriales; family Sphingobacteriaceae; genus Pedobacter; species Pedobacter endophyticus. The sequence goes on along the minus strand of NZ_CP064939.1, from coordinate 1,858,092 downwards.
CGGGCCCACCACGGCGTCGAACATCTATGATGGCGATACTTACGATGCCCGTAAGGAATTACCCGGATGGGATACCCCTGGCTACAGCGCATCTGCAGATTGGAAAGCAGTTGGCATATTGCCCAACGGACCCGAGAAATTGGTGGGAATGAGTGGTCCTCCGGTAACAAAGCACGAAGAACTAAAGGCCCTTAAGATTTTTAAAACTCCCGCAGGAGAAACAGTAGTCGATTTTGGCCAAAACATGGTCGGCTGGGTACAATTAAAGGCAAAAGGGCCGGCAGGAACAACCATTACCGTTCAACATGCCGAAGTATTAGATAAGGCCGGTAATTTTTACACCACAAATCTGCGAAGCGCCAAACAAACCAATACCTATATTTTAAAAGGAGGTGCCGGGCAGGTTTTTCAGCCTCATTTCAGTTTTCAGGGTTTCAGATACATTAAGGTAAACGGCTATCCGGGCGAGCTTAAATTAGATGATTTAACCGCAGTAGCAGTATATTCGGCTATGCAGCAGACAGGAAAGTTTACCACCTCAAACCCTTTATTAAACCAGCTGCAGCACAACATTCAATGGGGCCAAAAAGGAAACTTTGTCGATGTACCTACTGATTGTCCTCAAAGAGATGAGCGCTTGGGTTGGACGGGTGATGCGCAGGCATTTGCCACTACGGCGGCTTATAACATGGATGTTTCGGCTTTCTTTACTAAATGGATGAAAGATGTAAGCGCCGATCAGTTATCAAATGGAAGCGTGCCTTACGTGGTACCGAACGTGCTCAATAGCGGCGATTCGGGATCGGCGGGCTGGGCCGATGTAGCGACGATTATTCCATGGGATATGTACGTTTCTTATGCAGATAAGGGAATGCTGGAAAGTCAGTATCTGAGCATGAAAAGTTGGGTAGATTACGTTTCATCAGTGGCCAAAGGCAACCTGTGGAATAGCGGTAACCACTTCGGAGATTGGCTTTTTTACCGCCCTAACGATGATAACGACGGCCGTGCGGCAGTAACCGATAAATATATGATTGCGCAAACTTTTTATGCGCACTCCACACAACTGCTGATTAATGCGGCTAAAGTGCTTGGTAAATCCGATGACGCGGCCAAATACGAATCGTTACTGCAAAAAATAAAATCGGCGTACGTTGCCGAGTATTTAACGCCCAACGGCAAACTCGTTTCCAATACACAAACCGCGTATGTTTTAGCACTGCAATTTGATATGTTGCCAGAAAACCTTCGCCAACAGGCGGCGCAACGACTGGTTGATAATGTTCGAAGCTACGGAACCCACCTCACCACGGGCTTTTTAGGTACGCCGTATTTATGCCATGTACTAAGCAGGTTTAACCACGGCAATGTAGCTTACGATCTGCTCATGCAAGAAAGTTATCCATCGTGGTTGTATCCCGTAAAAATGGGCGCAACTACAATTTGGGAGCGTTGGGACGGAATTAAACAAGACGGAACATTTCAAACCCCCGATATGAACTCCTTTAATCATTACGCTTATGGCGCCATTGGCGATTGGATGTACAAAAATATTGCTGGCATTAATCCAATTGCTGCACAGCCCGGCTACAAGGAAATTCTTATTGCACCTAAGCCCGGCGGCAAGTTGACCAGTGCAAGTGGCGAGTTAGAAACCGTTTATGGAACGGTTAAATCTTCGTGGACTATTGCAAATGGGGTTTTCAAGCTCGATGTCACTATTCCTGCCAATACAACTGCTGCGGTGGTGCTTCCTAACACGGCGCAAAGACAAGCCATTGGTTCAGGAGTTTATCATTTCGAGACCAAGTTTTAAGAGCTAACAAATACATCAAATTTGCTAAATTGCTTTTGGCTGGCGGTGGGCGTAATTAAGTGATATCCTAAATAAAATCGAATGAAAAAATACTATCCAGTTTTGCTCCTTGCTGTGTTGGTCACATTTAGTTTCACGGCAGACCAAAAAACAGTGCCGCGTTTAGGCATCGTTGCAGGTTTGGGCCAGGATAGCATTGCTTATGCCAGCGGTTTCGGGATGATTGGCGAATCGGTAAGGAGAATACTTGCGCCAGATGTAACCGACGACGCTTTTAAACAACATCTGCAAGCAATAAAGAACGCAAAATGTAAGGTGATTACCTGCAATCTTTTCTTCCCTGCCGACATAAAAATTGCCGGGCCCGATGTAGATGAAGCCAGGGCATTGCGTTATGCCGAAACGGTGCTTTCGAGGGCGCAGAAAGCCGGAGTTAAAATGATTGTGCTGGGGAGTGGCGGCTCCAGAAATATCCCCGCTGGTTACGATCGCGAAAAAGCGAGCGCAGATTTTGTTTTATTGGGGAAAAAACTGGCACAAATAGCAGCAAAGCACAAGGTTACCATTGTGCTCGAAAATCTTGAACGGACCGAAACAAATTTCATTACTTCGTTAAAGGAAGCCGCTGCCATTGTTAAAGCGATTAATCATCCCGGTTTAAAGTTAAATGCCGATATTTTTCACATGATGCGACAACAAGAACCACCTAGCGACATTGTTGATGCAGGGAATCTGGTGGTTTTATCTGAACTGGCCGAAGTAGAAAAACGCACGTTGCCCGGTGTAATGGGCGATGACTTTAAACCCTATTTGTACGCACTAAAAAAGATCAATTATAAGGGGTTCATTTTCATCGAGGCAAGCACGAAAAACCCGGCAGTCGAAATTCCGATAGCATTTAGTTCTTTAACCAAACAACTGGCGGAGGTTTATGCCGATGATAAATAGTAACACCTGTTATCTGATAGCTGTTGGATTCGAGCGCCCGACTAATGTCGTTTAGTTAAGGGTAAAATTATTGAACATTGTCACCCTGAGCGGAGTCGAAGGGCGGATGTTAATGGTTTTATCCAATAAAAAAGGTCTTTGACACCGAGCAGGCTCAACTAAATGACATTGAGCGCCCGCCTGACCGGACGGGCAGGCAGCCGAGAACCACGAAGTGCTCAGCATAGCTAAATCTCTATTTGTGGTTCAAAGATTTCTCCTCCGAAGGAGCTCCTACGGAGCACTGCGGTCGAAATGGCGATTTTTTTAAAAATAACGTTGTTTATAACATTAACAGCTAAAATTCGCCGCCTAATTCAATCAGTTTCTTCACGATTTACACCCCAAAACAATTTGTTATTCCCTAATTTTGCGGCAATTCAGCTCCAGTAAAAAAATATGTACAGTAGGGAAGAAGCAGCGAAGCTTAAACAACAATTTTGGATTACTTTCGGCCAGTACATGAAACCGGTTCCATCAGCCAGTGGCTCTACCGTGCATTGGGTAAATTACAGAACGGGCGTGAAAAACATATTTTTTAAGATGGATGTAACCAATAAAAAAGCCGTGATTGCCATTCAGCTTACGCATAACGACGACGGCATTCGCCACTTGATTTTTGAACAGTTTGAAGTTTTCAAATCCATGCTTTCTGATACGCTGAACGAAGAATGGGACTGGTTTAAAGATGTTACCGACGATTATGGCAAAACGATAAGCCAGATTTCGATGGAACACGCGAATGTTAGTGTCTTCAATCAGCAACATTGGCCAGATCTCATTTCATTTTTCAAGCCCAGAATAATTGCACTGGATGAGTTTTGGGACAACGTAAAGCCGGTTTTCGAAAGCTTGGTTTAGTAATCGCAATAACGGGAGTTACAACTCTCCCGCTTCAAATTAGAACACTAAACTTATTTTATTTCGATTGCAGCTGAGCAATCCTGGCCTCCGTGTACGCTATTTCCTCTTTCTCATCTTTAGCCTTGGGCTTGCTTTTCATAAATAGCTTATAATAAGTAAGTGCAGTTTTCTGCTGATTGAGCTTCGTATCGTAAAGAATGGCAAGGCGGTAATACAACGTCGGATTAGGCGCAAATTGAAGCCCTTTTTTAAATGCACCTGCGGCAAGTTTGGCTTGTTTATTTTCTTGATAAACCAGTCCCAAAAGCACATAGTAGCTTGATATATTTGGCGAAACGGCTTCATCTATCGTCTTTTTTGTATAAATGGCCGATTGCGTCAAATTGTTCAGCCCACGGTAGCTTAAGGCCGTGTAATATAATGTCGCTTCGTTTTGCATCGCCAGGCTTTCCAGTACTTTAAACAAATTTATCGCTTTTTGATATTGCTTGGTAAAATAATAAGCTTTGGCAACATCTTTAACCACTGCTGCGTCAGTTTCGTCTTTTAATAATCGTTCGCCGGATGCGATAACCTCGCTGTACTTTTTCAATTGATTGGCAATAGGTAATTTAGCCCGTTGCAGAACCAAATTTTCGCTGTCTGCCTGTATGGCTACATCTAAAACACGATAGGCTGTTTCATAATCCTGGTAGGTAGAATAAACTTCTGCCAAATCGGAGGCCACGTCACCTTCTTTCGGGTTAATTTGATTTGCTTTTAATAAATAGACCAGCTTAACCGAATCTTGAGTGTACAAATTGGCCAGGAGTTTAAAAACGTTAAAATTATTGCTATCGATTTTTGCTATTTCCCCATAAAACAGTTTGGCTTTTGCCGAGTTTCCACGTTTGGTGCTTATGTTGGCCAGGCTAAACAAAATTGGCAGGCTTTGTGGCTGCAGTGCATAAGCCTTTGCGTAAAACTTTTCCGCTTCAACGTTATTTCCGGCCATTAAAAAGCAGTAACCAATTTGCGTAAGTGCTTTTAAGTCGCTTGTTTCATCGCCATAAGCACCTTTTAGGTAATCGCCAGCCTCTGCATAGCGTTGGGTTTGATACAGATCGAAAAGTTTTTCCTTGTCGATAGAAGGACTTTCCTGAGTATAACCGCCGAGGTAAATAATCGAAAATAGAAAAATGAAGAGGATGTTTTTCATAGCTGTATATTTTTAACTAAGTTATTAGTTGTTTTGGTTAATTCCAAATTTTTAGTTTAAAAGCCGGGCAATGTCAAACAAATTTTCGCTATCGACGTTTATTATTTGTATTATTATAAATTAAAACAATAAGTATGAAAACCTTACAAAAATTTGAATTAATGGAGAAGATTGTACGTGAACTAGAAGACGTACAGAACTCGCAACAGGCCCTTATCCAAAAGATCGGGAAGATTGAAGTGGATAACATTGAACTGAACGAAAAGCGATTAGAGCAAGATTTACCTGAGATACACCAACGTGTGGCTGATAACCTTGAAACGATCTCGAACATTCTACAATATTTTGCAGACAAAACACAAAGCTTTGGCGACAAAAACAATATTGATGCCTTGAAAGAACAAGAGGCGATCAACAACGCTACAAGCTAGTTAAACTCAATCATCCCTATTTTTATGAAACTGTTAACACTAACCGCCGCTTTTTTATTTGTTGGATACTTTGCGCAAGCGCAGGTTTTACCTTCGTTTCAATTTGGAATCAAAGCAGGGGCAAACCTGTCTCGATTTGATAGCGACCATACCTTTAGCAGTGATAACCGCGCAGGCTATTACGCGGGGGTTTGGGCAAGGTTAGGTGCAGCAGGCATATTCTTCCAGCCAGAGCTGTATATTTCGGGCAAACAAGCAGATTTAGTTAGTGACGAAACTGGTCAGGTAAACAAAGTGCGTTTTACAAGTTTAGATGTGCCGCTATTGGTGGGCACGAAATTTGGCGCCGCCGGAGTTGGCCTTCGGTTGAATACCGGACCGATGTTTTCACTTATTTTAGATGAACATCAGAGCTTCGGTGAAGCAGCAGGAAACGTTTTCAACGCCGATTTTAAAAATCAGGCACTTTCCTGGCAGTTTGGCGCAGGGCTTGATGTTAACAAGCTAAGTTTCGACGCCCGTTATGTGCTGGGAATTTCGAAGATCAATAACTCTGGCTACCCACCAACAAGATTAAGTTTGTTTACTATCGGGTTGGGCTACCGCCTTTTCTAGTTAAAATAGCGTCAATGCGAATTAATATTTTGGTTTCTGCCTTAATGATCTTCGCTTAAATCTACCTCCGTAAGCTCGTAGGCAAACGATCCATTTTTAGGAACGATTGGTGTTGACCTTTCTACACTCAAAGCCTTTATAAACGAAGCGCCAAAATAAAATATGAGCGAAGAGTAAAATACGAAAAGCATAATCACAATGATTGAGCCTGCTGAGCCGTAAATATTGCTGATGTTGCTTAGTGGCAGCAAAATCCGGAGGATGTACTTGCCAGCCGTAAATAAGCAGCCTGTTAAAAGCCCGCCAGAAAAGGCCGCTTTCCATGTTGGCCTCCCATTGGTTAAAAAGCGAAACAATATGGTAAACCAAATGGTAACAATAACTACAAAAACCAATTGATTAAGTATTGAGGTAAGTACGAGTTCAAACGATGGAGACGTTGTTTTAAGGTACGAACCTATTACCGCCTGAAAACTATCGGCAAGCAAGCCAATAAGAAACAGTATTCCTGCCAAGAGGATAATGGTTACCGATATCGCCCTTGATTTTAGCGTTGCCATAAGGCCCTTTTTCTGTTTGTGGCCAATGTTCCAGATTTGCTCCAACGAATTTTTAATTACATTAAACAACGTGGTTGCTACAAACAAGAAAAAAATAAAACTAAACAACGTAATGTACCAGGCCTGGTCAATCCCCCTGATGTTCCGCAGCGTAGAGCGGATTTGTTGGATGCTATCCTGATCGAGAATGTTTGCCAGCCGCTCAAAAATATGGATGACCAATAGCTTACGATCGGTAAACATGCCAAAAAGCCTGATCAATATTACCAGGATAGGAGGGAGTGCAAAATTGGTAAAAAATGCAGTGGCCCCCGCCAAACGCAATGGATCATTTTTTTGAAATAGATTAAACGCTTTTCTTCCGGTAGAAAAAAAGAATTTTAAATCATTTATAATGTTTATCGCCATTGCGTTACGGTAGATAAAGGTTCGAAAACATTCCAAGGGAATTTGATGTGCGCAACAAATTAGTTCGCCCGCTTAAAAACCAGCACGGTTTTGCTATCGGTAAGCAAATAAAGCATGTCGTTTTCCATTTTAGCGCCATTAACCCGGTTTAAGGCCGATAAGTAAGCGCGTTCGGCCGCGTCGTTTTGCATGCATAACATCTTGGTACCGTAAATGTTCTTAAAAGCCACTTTGTTATCTGTCAACTCTACTTTGCCGCCGTAATTGTTGCAAAATGATTTGCCGGTTACGTTCAGGCTGTCGCCAAAGTTAAGTGTGGCTTTTGCATTTGCGGGCAATGCCAAGTCTGGAAGGCTCGAAAGCTCCCAATTCGTATTCTTCAATTTCGACGTGTCAATTTTTTCTAAACACGCACTAAACAGGCAGATCAACATTCCGCAGATGAACAGATTTTTCATGTATTTAAGTTTTGTAAGCGATTGCTCTTTCATATCAAAAACTAAACCAATAAGAACGTAAGCCTACAAATAACCGTTCATTTTAGATACGAGCAGTTGTTTTTTAATTCTTTTTCTTGAGAAATTCAGTTTTTAAGACTAAAACAGTGCCGTTTACCTTTCCTTCAATGGCTTTTGGGTCATCAGTTAAACGGATGTTTTTAACGGCGGTGCCCTGTTTAATGTCTGACGACATCCCCTTAACTTTAAGCGTTTTAATTACCGTTACCGAATCGCCCTCGTTTAAAAGGTTGCCATTGCTGTCTTTAACTTCCATAATTTTACGTTTGTTTGGTGCGAAATTAGGATTTAATTTGGAATTTGCCTCACTTCATTCTTAATGCTCATCCAGTGATGTGGTTCTCCGTCGTAATCAAAAACGGATCTTTTTTTGAGCCCTAATTTTTCGAGTACATGAATCGATCCAAGGTTTTTTACATTTGCCAAACCTATAACTTCTGGTGCTTTTAATACCTCAAAGGCAAAATTAATTGCTGTTTTTGCCGATTCGGTTGCGTAACCCTTGCCCCAATACTCCCTAATAAAACGGTAACCAACATCGTAATAGTTCGTTTGGCCATTGATTGATTCGGAGATGAGTTTTAAGCCGCTCCATCCTATAAATTCTCCGGTTGACTTCAAGATCACCGCCCATCTGCCAATTCCATTCTCACGGTATTGATTACGGATAAATTCGATGTCTCGAATACTTTGCTCAATGCTTTTTACGGGTTTATTTCCCAGATATTTGTGTACCTCTGGGTCTGAGTCCATTTTAAACATCCCCGAAGCGTCTTCAGCGGTAAGTTCCCTTAAAATAAGCCGCTCACTTTCAATTGCCATAGTAGTAAATATAATCAATCTTTGTCATTTGTGCAATTCATCGCCATGAGGCTAGGGGAAATCGCTTTTAACTTTTCTCACAGCTTTTTCTGTTTTTTGCACATCCTAAAGGCAAAACATAAACGTTAGGGTGCCACGGAAGCAAGGAAAACACGGAATAATTTCAATTCTCGTCCCTGCCCGTTCCAATGCTATTAAGTTAAGGATAAAATAAAAAATATTGTCATCCTGAGCGGAGTCGAAGGACAGATATTTTTTGTTTTATTCTTTAGAAAAAGGTCTTCGACTGAGTTTATCTTGAGTGAAGTCCAAAGGCTCAGACTGACACCTGTCGAGCTTAACTAAATGACATTGCGTGGGCGTCACTTATGGGATTCCGTGGCTAATTTATTGCTGCACAGTTTGACTTTTTTGAAAGCGATTTGCCTGTTGTGAAGTCTGCAAACAGGGGTTTTTTCAAATTTTTTTAGTTAAAAGCCACAGAAGATTCTAAATTAGCAGAAAACCATAACCATAACACAAATGAAAACTACATTATTAGCGCTCTTTTTATCCATTGCATTATTTGGGTGTAGGGGTAAACTAGAAAAAACCTATTCACCACGAGACATGGCGGCAAGCGAAACTTTCGATGAAATTCCGAAATCGAAAGGCAATATCTTGAAACTAGTGAAAATTGATTCCAATCGGGCTGATCGACAAGACCACTTCGAAATCCAGTTTAGAGACACCACGATCAGCGTTCAGGATACCAAAAACGCGGCAGTCTCAGTATTTAAAGGCCCAAGATTTATAAATAGTCAAAAAACGGGAATTATAGCCGAGGTTGTAGATTCGTCGGCCTTGTCGCCTCGGTTTTACCTGATTTCATTAAAGGGAAATGTGGTTGATGTTGCCAGTTTAAACAAGCCCTCATCTAGAAAACAAAATCCAAAATACGACAAGGGTATCGTTGATATTACCCGGACAAATTTTGTGGTTAACAACGATTTCATCGTTAACTCGGTTAACGGTAAAGTGTACAGCATTAAGAGGAAGAACCCCGAAGAACGAATTCCAGGTGAATTGCTGATGTATTCGAGAGATAGAACAACGTTGGTTTTTTTGACTAAAGATGCGCTTTACCAGGTTAATTATTATACCGGCGAAAGCGAAACGCTGCCGCTTTCGGCAAAAGCATTGGCCAACATAGACGGGATAAGGGGCGAAGTTGCACAAAACTACTCGTGGGCTACAAACAAAAATGGAACGCCTTTTTTAAAGTATAACGGCGATCCCGATCGCATTGTGGATATCAAAGAGTTTCAGAAATAGCTTCGGTTTAGCTGTCTGGCAAATTGTTTAACCGTTTCATTGTTGATGGCTAGCTGCTCGAAGCGGCTAAGCGTTAGCACTGTTTAACTGAGCGCTGCAACTTAAAACTATAAACTGAAAACTGCGAACGGTTCACTATTGGGCTTGTGCTTTTTTCAAGCAAGGCTTCCATCGCTTGGGGATCCTTCGACTCCGCTCAGGATGACAGCACCGGGGACTAAAGATCAAAACTGAAAACTGCAAACTGAAAACTGCGAACGGTTCACTATTGGGCTTGTGCTTTGGTCAAGCAAGGCTTCCATCGATTAGGGATCCTTCGACTCCGCTACCATTGACGTTCTTCAAAAACAACACAAAAATCGTCATTTCGAGCGCAGCCGAGAAATCTTTGAACCTGACTTTGCGCAAAGATTTCTCCTCCAAAGGAGCTCCTACCAAGCACTTCGGTCGAAATGACGACTCCTCTATGATATTCTTCTAAAAAACAATGTCACTCATATTGATTTTATTCCAATAATTACCCCTCAGGATGACAGCACCGGGGACTAAAGATCAAAACTGCAAACTGCGAACGGTTCACTATTGGGGTTGTGCTTTGTTCAAGCAAGGCTTCCATCGCTTGGGGATCCTTCGACTCCGCTCAGGATGACAGCACCGGGGACTAAAGATCAAAACTGAAAACTGCGAACTGAAAACTGCGAAAGGTTCACTATTGGGCTTGTGTTTTGGTCAAGCAAGGCTTCCATCGCTTGGGGATCCTTCGACTCCGCTACCATTGACGTTCTTCAAAAACAACACAAAAATCGTCATTTCGAGCGCAGCCGAGAAATCTTTGAACCTGACTTTGCGCAAAGATTTCTCCTCCAAAGGAGCTCCTACGGAGCACTTCGGTCGCAATGACGACTCCTCTAAGATATTCTTCTAAAAAACAATGTCACTCTTATTGATTTTATTCCAATAATTACCCCTCAGGATGACAGCACCGGGGACTAAAGATCAAAACTGAAAACTGCGAACTGAAAACTGCGAAAGGTTCACTATTGGGCTTGTGTTTTGGTCAAGCAAGGCTTCCATCGATTGGGGATCCTTCGACTCCGCTCAGGATGACAGCACTACCATTGACGTTCTTCAAAAACAACACAAAAATCGTCATTTCGAGCGCAGCCGAGAAATCTTGAACCTGACTTTGCGCAAAGATTTCTCCTCCGTGGGAGCTCCTACCGAGCACTTCGGTCGAAATGACGACTCCTCTAAGATATTCTTCTAAAAAACAATGTCACTCATATTGATTCTATTCCAATAATTACCCCTCAGGATGACAGCACCGGGGACTAAAGATCAAAACTGAAAACTAAGCAACCATTGTTCTAAAGGTAAGATTTATCCTCGGCGTGGTTGCTTTTTTCGTAGGCGGCAAACGGTGAAGCCAGTTTTTCTGCGTTTCTCCCTTCATTACCAGTAAACTGCCGTGCGCTAATCGCATTGAAACCGTTTGCTTAGTTTCTTTGTGTTTAAAGAGGAAGTTTCGCTCAGCGCCAAAACTTACAGAAGCAATGGCCGAGTGCTCGGCAAGGGCTTTCTCATCGTCGCTATGGTAGGCCATGCCCTCATCGCCGTTATGGTATAAATTTAATAGGCACGAATTGTAGCTGGCTTGTGTTTTTTCTTCTACAATATTTTTAAGCGCCAGCAGGTCGCTTGTCCACGGTAACGCTATTTTTGAGGCCCGCGAATAGGTGTACGAATATTCTTTATCGCCATACCAGGCAACTTTTCTTTTTGTTATGATGTGCTTACCCATTATAAACGCCTCGTCGTTTTTCCAGGCAACGCTGTCCATTAAAACCCGATAGTAGTAATCGGCTTCGCTTACCGGAAACAAGAAACCATAATAATTTACCGTTCCGCCGTAAGGCAACAAGTTGCTTTGCGTGTTTATGTCCTGGTTAAATAAGTCCATTGATTGTATTGTTGTTTTAAGCAATGCCCGCATGGTCTAAATCCCATGGCCAAAGCTTCATTTTCAGTTTTAAAGAATACACGGTTCTCTATTTTCATTCTTTTGCCTGATTTGCAGCTGAGCAAACCATAAATTTTTAATCGGCTGTTCCCACCGAAACAAATTTCTTTGTTTTTGATCAGTTGCTTGGTTTCAACCGGCGATAACGTTGCCTGTTTTACCACCTATGTGATCTCAATTTTGGCAGCTTCCCAGCCAATCATAGCCGTTTTTCTATCTATCCCCCAATGATAACCGCCGAGGGCACCATTCGATTGTATTACGCGGTGACAAGGGATAAGAAAGGCTACGGGGTTATCGCCAATAGCCGTGCCTACAGCCCTTGATGCGTTTGGGTTTTGCAGCTGTTTGGCAATAGTACCGTAAGTTGTCAGGCTACCCAAAGGGATTTTTAACAACGTTTCCCACACCTTGAGCTGAAAGCTGGTTCCTTTTAAGTGCAGTTTTATTTGCTCAATATTAGTCCAGTCGTGGTTAAAAATAAATAGGGCATCTTGTTGCAGTCTATCAATAGTTTGCTGGTACTGCGCTCGTGGAAATTTACTTTTCAAGTTTGAAAGCGCCACACTTTCATCATCGTAAAATGCCAGATGACAAATTCCTTTTAAGGTAGAGGCTACCAGAATGTTTCCGAAACGGGTTTCAGAAAAACTATAGTTGATTGACAGATTCTCGCCTCCGTTTTTATACTCGCCGGGCGTCATCCCCTCAATATTGATGAAAAGATCATGCAAACGACTGGTGCCCGACAGGCCCACCTCCAAAGCGGTTTGGAACAAGCTTTGGTTATTGCGCAACAACTGTTTAGCGTGGCTGATGCTGATGTACTGTAAAAATCTTTTCGGGCTCGTGCCTGCCCATTCGCTAAACAATCGTTGAAAGTGAAAGGAACTGAGGTTTACGTTTTCGGCAACTTCAGTTAACCGGGGCTGGGTTTTAAAATTGTTCTTTATAAAGGCAATGGCCTCGGCAATACGGTTAAAGTTAATTTCATCTTGTACATCCATAACGCTTATTTCTTTTAAACAAAAGTAGCTACCCGCCGGATGACCAACCACCCGAAACTTGCTGAATAAAACAATTCTATTCTGATCCGGAGATTTAGACCTTTGAATAAACTTATGGAAAGACTTTGCAGTTAAACTTTCAGCATTCCCCTGAAACCCCGTGCTGCGTAATAAGATTCGGCCCCGTTGTGGTACAAAAATACGGTATTGTAACGGCGATCGCAGAAAAGGGCACCACCTAATGTTCTGATCTCGGGTGGAGTGGCCACCCAGCTCGAGGTTTTAGTATCAAACTTTCCAAGCTGTTGCAATTGGCCGTACTGGGCTTCATTTAATAGGGTTATGCCCATGTCTGCAGCCATTTGCAAGGCGCTGTTTGCAGGTTTATGCTCTTTTCTGGCTTCTAACGCTTCCTGATCATAGCAAACACTTCGCCTGCCTTTTGGGCTCTCAGCCGAACAGTCGTAAAAAGTAAATTCGTTCGTTTCGTCGTCGTAATCAACCAAATCGGGTTCGCCGCCGGTAGCTTCCATTTGGTGTAACGACCAAAGCTTTTGCTTATTGGCTTCGAGTTTAGCCAACACGTTTTCCCACTTTATTGCCTGATGTCGGCCCAGATTTTTATCGAAACGTGCCTTTAATAAAGCCAATAAGGTTGCGGTTTGCCCGGCAGATATTTCCATTTTTCAAAATAATTAAGATAAACTACTGACTCTAACTTACGCTTGTCTTAGTGAACCAATGAACTAATGAACCAATGAACCAAATCACCTCAACCTTTCTGCTGATCGGATCAGTTTTTCATCTTTATTAATGCCGAAGATGGCAAAAATGATGAATAAAACGGCCAGGGCTGGTAAGTATATGCCGACGCCAAAATTAGCCCCCTCAATGCCACCCGGAAGCTTTTTTGCATATACACTGCACCAAAAAGCAAAGCCTGCAATAGCGGCTATTGTAAAAATTGCAATTCGTTTTTGAAGGGTTCTTCTTCTGAAATTGAAAATATTGAAAAAACACATTACGGCCACGGCAATGTTGGTAATTAAAAGCGGTAGAAATGATTCAATTTTAACGTTTACGCCGGGTTTGGCAAGCGACGTTAAATATAAGCCAGAGGTATAAATTCCTGATTTTGTACCCGCCAATTCCTTAGTTGCGATGGGTAAAAAAAGCATTAAAACCAAGACTAAAGTCGCTAAAAAAAGCCAGATTGATTGTATTCTTTGTATCATGTTAATCTAAAATAATGTACAAATATATTTAATTGCGATTTACTATCCCATCTAATAAAAGGAAAAAAGTATTTTTGCATCGCTTTGAACAAAAAACGGTACTTCATACAAATCGCATACGATGGCAGCTTATACCACGGCTGGCAAACCCAACCCAACGCAATTACTGTTCAAGAATTGCTGGATAAGGCCATGTCTGTTTTTTTTAGGCAACCGATTGAAACCCTCGGCTGCGGACGAACGGATACAGGTGTGCACGCCAAAGAGTTTTATGCCCATTTTGATGTTGAAAACCCGGACGAAAGTAAGGTTTTAAGTGCCCTAGGCGGAATAAATGCGTTGTTGCCGTATCAAATTGCAGCTAAGCGGATTATTCCTGTTGCTAATGATGCGCATGCACGGTTTGATGCCACGGCCCGGGCCTACAAGTATTACCTGCACTTTGAAAAGGATCCTTTTAAACTCAACAGATCGTGGTTAATTAAAGATCGGTTGGATATTGATTTGATGAACAAAGCGGCAGAGTTATTGTTTAATTATACCGATTTCTCGTGCTTTAGCAAATCGAACACCCAAACATTTACCAACAATTGTAAAATAACAAAAGCTATTTTTGAGCAGGGCGAAGATGGTTTGGTATTTACTATCGAAGCTGACCGTTTTTTAAGAAATATGGTTCGGGCCATTATGGGAACATTGGTACGAATAGGTAAACATGAAATCAATTTAGCAGATTTTAAAGCAATTATCGAAAGCAAAAACCGTAGTAATGCAGGTCAATCGGTACCCGCCTGCGGCTTGTATCTGGTTAAGGTACAATATGAGTATGTAAAGTGATTGAATTAATGAATGATAGAATTAGGGAATGATAGAATTAAGGAATGATAGAATTAGTGAATGATAAAATTAAGGAATGATAGAATTAGCGAATTACAAATTACAAAATGATTTAATGGCGCCTTACTTCCACACTCACTCATTCAAAATTCACTCATTCAAAATTCCAACCTCTCTCATTCAAAATTAAAAAAATGGCAGTAACAGGAGACGTATATAACACAGGATTGCTGAAACGGATTTTTCAATACGTAAAGCCTTACCGTGCCGTTTTTGTTTGGTCGGTGATATTAACCATACTCCTGGCGGCAATTTCTCCAGTCAGACCGTTTTTAATCAAATACACCCTTGATAACTACATTTTAACCGGGAAATATTCGGGATTGGTGAACATGACGATGCTTATGATTTTCATGTTAATTTTGCAAACACTAATTCAGTACAATCACACACTTTTAACCAACACGTTAGGGCAATCGGTAATTCGCGATTTACGGGTAAAAGTTTTTAATCACATTACCAGCTTGCGGTTAAAATACTTCGACAAAACGCCCATTGGGCAATTAATTACCAGAACAGTTTCAGATTTGGAAACGATCGCTGATATTTTTTCGGAAGGTTTAATCTCTATGATCGGCGATTCGTTGCAAGTTGTGGTTATTGTCGGCGTAATGCTTTACACGGATTGGGAGCTCAGTTTGGTGGTTTTACTGCCAATTCCTCTGTTAATTATGGCAACACGGAAATTTCAAAAAGCGATTAAAGTTGCCTTTCAGGAAATCAGGAACGAGGTGTCTAACCTGAATACGTTTCTACAAGAACACATTACCGGCGTTTCTATTGTTCAATATTTCGCCCGGGAAAGGCAGGAATACAAAAAGTTTTATGCCATTAACAAGCGCTACCGCGATGCGAATATCCGTTCAAACTGGTATTACTCGATTTTTTTTCCGGTGGTAGAACTCATTTCGGCCATGTCTTTAGGCTTATTGGTTTGGTATGGTGCCAAAGGCATTCTATCGAAGCCGCTTGATGTAACGCCGGGAACCATTACGCAGTTCATTATGTATCTGGGCATGGTGTTTACGCCAATTCGCCAACTGGCCGATAAATTTAATACGCTTCAAATGGGCATGGTGGGTGCCGAGCGGGTTTTTAAAGTGCTGGATACTGATGAAACTACGGTTAACAATGGAACGCAAAGGCCCGAGAAGTTGGAAGGAAACATCGAATTTAAAAATGTTTGGTTCGCCTATAACGACGAGGCCTATGTGTTGAAAGATTTGTCGTTTGAAGTGGCGGCTGGCGAAACCGTAGCTTTGGTGGGTGCAACCGGAGCAGGTAAATCATCAACCATTAATATTCTGAACCGATTTTATGAAGTTAAGAAAGGCAGAATAACGGTTGACGGTGTTCGTATTGAAGATTTCGACCTCGATTATTTGCGGAGTAATATTGCTACGGTGTTGCAAGATGTTTTCTTGTTTTCTGATACCATTTTAAATAACATTACACTCAATAATCCGCAAATTACTATCGACGAAGTTGTAAATGCAGCTAAAAAAGTGGGTGCGCATGAGTTTATCGAGCGCCTGCCGGGTGGTTACCAGTACAATGTGATGGAACGAGGTGCTACGCTTTCTGCCGGGCAAGCGCAACTGATTTCGTTTATCAGGGCCTTGGTTCACAATCCGGCAATTTTAGTGTTAGATGAAGCCACATCTTCTGTTGATACCGAAACGGAACTGCTGATTCAAAACGCGATTGATAATTTGATGGAAGGCAGAACGTCGATTGTAATCGCCCACCGATTATCTACCATCCAAAAGGCGAATCAGATCATCGTTCTCGATAAAGGAGAAATTAAGGAAAAAGGTACACATCAACAATTGTTGAGGCTAAATGGTTACTACAAAAGGCTTTACGATCTTCAATTCTCATCAGAGGGAATTGCCAAAGCTTAAACCCCATTTATTTCATTGCAATTTCTTAATTTAACGCTTTTAATGCTGTCATCCTAAGGTTTAAACTATTGTAAAAAGAGCAATATGAATGACGTCGTTTTTCAGAACAATGCTCCTAAGAGGTCGTCATCCGATAGCTATCGGATTCGAGCGCAGCCGAGAAATCTTTATCTAAGGTTCAAAGATTTCTCATCCAAAGGAGCTCCTATGGAGCACTTTGGTCGAAAGGACGATTTTTATGGTATTTACGGAAAACGTCAATGGTCGTGTAACGCATATCTCGACACTTGGGGAAAGGATCCCAAAGTATAAAATGCAATACGCCAACAGCCCACTGCCTAAAAAGGGAAGTGAGTCAACTCAGAGCAGTGTGAAATTGTAAAGGGATGATTTTTCGAGAAATGTATTGTGTGGACAGATCTCGAGAAGGGTATTGTAACGGATAGAATGGTGCAATGAGCACGAAATTTGTATGGAGTTATCTATGAACGGTCGTCATCCTCAGCTTGCCTGTGGATCCTAATGCGCAAAAATTCGATGCCTTGCATTAGGATTTCCACCTGCGTGGGAATGACGAACGGGCGAAAGGAGATGTGTCCACATGACAGGAGAAACCGGGACAGGCTGTTCCTCGCTACGAAGTAGCCCCTTTG
Source organism: Pedobacter endophyticus (assembly GCF_015679185.1). NCBI lineage: Bacteria > Pseudomonadati > Bacteroidota > Sphingobacteriia > Sphingobacteriales > Sphingobacteriaceae > Pedobacter > Pedobacter endophyticus. The sequence goes on along the minus strand of NZ_CP064939.1, from coordinate 1,840,843 downwards.
GGGCAATAACGCTTGTTCAAATCGCTGTCATTCGTAGCTTGTACCGGTAGGTAACGGATGATGCGATGGCTTAGTTTGAGATTAATTTACCTTTTTAACCAAAAAAACCGAACTGCACTTATTACTTCACACAGCCATAAAAAACCAAATAGACTATTCAAAACAGCAACTTATCAATGAAATCCATTTTTTCCAATTTAACATTCCAGGTGTTGGTGGCCATTGCCATTGGCATTTTGGTGGGAACCTATTTTCCAGGCTTCGCTTCATCGGCAAAACTAATCAGTCAGGGCTTTATCAACCTGATAAGTATGCTTATTGCGCCCATCATTTTCTTTACCATAGTTTTGGGTATTGCGCACATGGGCGATATGAAGAAAGTGGGAAGGGTAGGCGGCAAAGCGCTGTTATATTTCGAAATAGTAAGCACCGTGGCCATTGCCATCGGACTGTTGGTGGCTAATATTTTAAAGCCCGGCGCCGGTATGGTAGGCAACACGGCCGACACGGGCAAGATTGCAGGTTATGCCGCACAGGCGAAAGAAATGGACTGGGCCGAATTTTTCCTGCACATTATTCCACACAATGTAATGGCCGCCTTTGCAGAAGGCAATATTTTACAGATTTTGCTGTTCGCGATCTTATTCGGTTATGGTTTAAACAAGCTCGGCGGCGAGGGCACCTCGCTTCTTAACGCTTTTGATAAAATCTCGAAAGTGCTGTTTAAGATTATGAAAGTAATTATGCGTTTGGCGCCAATTGGGGCTTTCGGCGGGATGGCCTTTAGCATCGGCACACATGGGCTCCAGAGCATTTTAGGCATGGCCAAACTGATGGGCTCGGTATATTTAACCTGCGCACTTTTTATTTTTGTTGTACTAAATGGCATTTGCCGATATTATAAGTTCAGTTTATGGCAATACCTAAAGTACATTCGGCAGGAGATTTTGATTGTATTGGGCACTTCGTCGTCTGAATCCGTTTTACCCAGTATGATGCAGAAAATGGAAGCCATAGGCTGCGATAAATCGGTAGTTGGTTTGGTTATCCCCACTGGCTATTCGTTTAATTTGGATGGAACAGCAATTTATCTGGCGATGGGCGTAATTTTTTTATGCCAGGTTTTTAATGTCGATTTGTCTATTGGCCAGCAAATAACAGTTCTGGGCGTTTTAATGGTAACATCAAAAGGTGCAGCGGGCGTTACCGGAAGCGGTTTTATTGTACTCGTTTCTACGTTAACAGCATTGAAGATTATGCCGATTGAGCACATTTCTATCTTAATCGGTGTCGATCGGTTTATGAGCGAGGCCCGGGCAATCACCAATGTAATCGGGAATGGCGTGGCTACAATTGTAATCGCCAAAAGTGAAAACCAATTCGACGAAGCCAAATATTTGAAAGCAATACAGCCGGCCGCAATTGAAAAAAATGAGGAAACAGCTTGAGGAAGTCTCGAGTCGGAAGTCCGGAATCGGAAGTCCTGAGTCTGCGAACTTTTGATTAAGAATTCAGGACTCAAGACTAAGAACTCGGGACTCGAGACTAAAGACTCAACTCTTTTCCGTAGCTTTGTGTCAGAAACATGCACACAGCTTGTTTAGTTAAATCCGATCATATTGGCCGAGCAAGAACAAAATAACCGCAAAGAAAAAAGCGAGTTACACCCACGCAACAAACATCGTTCGCGTTACAATTTCAAACAACTTACCGCTGCATCAAAAGAATTGAAACGCTATGTTTTCAAAAACGAACATAACGACGATTCCATTGATTTTGCCGATCAAAGTGCTGTGAAAGCGCTTAACAGGGCGTTGTTGAAACACTTTTATAATATTGGTCAATGGGATATTCCTAAAGACTTTCTTTGTCCGCCAATACCCGGCAGGGCCGATTACATCCATTATGTTGCAGATTTGTTGGGCTCGAGCAATAAAGGTAAAAACCCAAAGGGACCGAACATCAACTTGCTCGATATTGGGGTTGGCGCCAACTGTATTTACCCAATTATCGGTCATCAGGAATACGGCTGGAGCTTTGTAGGCTCAGAGATCGATCCGTTTTCAGTCGAATCGGCAAATCGCATTATCCAGGCAAATAAAGAATTGCAAGGGGGCATAGAAATTCGCAAGCAGGCCTCTAAAATGGGAATTTTTAGAGGCATTGTGGGCAGAAAAGAGCGTTTCGACGCCGTTGTTTGTAATCCACCATTCCATTCCTCTTTGAAGGAAGCCGAGCAGGGCACGCGTTTAAAGTGGCGTAACCTGGGCGGCACCGAAAAAGAAGTTAAACATGTGTTAAACTTCGGGGGCAACAAGGCTGAGCTTTGGTGTCCGGGTGGCGAACGTGCCTTTGTTGAGCAAATGATTATTCAAAGTGCGGAAATTAAAGGGCAGGTGTTGTGGTTCACCTCGCTGGTTTCTAAAAGTGCAAATCTTAAAAGTATTTATAATGCGCTGGTTAAGGTAAATGCTTTCGAAGTGCGGACAGTGCAAATGAGCCAGGGGCAAAAAATCAGTCGTTTCGTGGCCTGGACGTTTCAGGATGATGCCGCACAGGCAGAATGGGCGAAGGGATGGAAAAACGAAAGTGCGAAAACTGAAAATAAAGCAGTTAAATAGTTGAAAGCTAAAGTCATCCGATGAATATATGCATTTTGCCCGTATTCATCGGATGACTTTTTCGATTGGATTGCAATCCCGAATGTTAGGGAGAGAAACTTTTTGAGTAACTCCGTGTCCAAAGATTTCTCCTCCAAAGGAGCTCCTGCGGAGCGCTGCGGTCGAATCCGATAGCTATCGGATGACGGTCAGTTGAGTTTATAGCATCGCCTTATTTCTTTTCATAAACAATGAGGATTATCAAGTCGTTATCCTTGTTTGGTGCAATGCCGTGCGAACTGCCGGGGCGGGTTAAAATGGCATCGCCGGGCTTTACAGCAAAGCTTTTTCCGTTCATCTGCATCACACCGTTTCCGCTTAGTACATAATAAATCTCGTCTTCTCTTTGATAATGATAGCCTATTGACGAGCCCGGCTTTAAAATTCGCTTCCTAAACGCTGTTTTAAGATTTTTCGCCTTGCCGAAGAAATTATATCCAATGGTTTCGCCACCACCGTTGTGTGTTCCCGGCTCTTTTTTTGCAACTTCGGTATCATTTTGCAAAATGTATTTCGTGGTATCGGCCGTTTGGGCCTTCGTTTCAGTAAGTATAAAAATGCATAAAAGTGCTGCAAATAGGGAGATAGTGTTTTTCATGATGATTTATTTGGTTAGCGACATTGGAAAGGGCATGTTTTTGTTTTAGTCATTTAGCCCTTTGCCGGCAAGTATTTGCGGCGTGCACTTTTCAATTCTCGCCTCTCTGGTTTTTGATTGCTTTGCTGCGTCGAAATGTAACAAATAAGCCCGCTGCCGGCCAGGTGTAAGGGTATAGAAAGCATTTCTCAAGGTTGTGTTTTCGTTCAGATGCTTTTGAAATTCTTCAGGCATCGCAAATTCTTTCGTTTTCTTTAACTCGACCTTTAAACCAGCTTTTTCTACCTCAATTGCTTCAAAAATGTGTGCTTTTATATTTGCCGTCGAACTGGTAATCTCATCAAGGCTGGTAAACCGAATTTGACGGGCCGCCTGTACATTTTCGGTTTGCTGAATCAGCATTCCATCGGCATTATTTAACAAAGCGCCCTTGAAAAATAAAAGTGCACAGTACTCCTTAAAATCGTGTATTAAAACAACATTGGATTTTTCGAGCATGTAACAGGGAACGCCCCATTTCAATTCTTCGGTTAAGCCACAATCGAGAACAATTGTTCTAAGCGCTCGAATTTCTGTTTGCCATTTGTTCTCCTTGTTGAAGTAAAAATCGACTTTGGGATTCATTTTCTGGGAATTTAATACTTGGTTTCGTTGTAAAAATAATCTTTTGCCGTAAAACTTCTAAACAAATTTTTGGCAATCTGAGGTTGAGCCGCCAATTGCGCTCAAATGAAAATATTTCACCAGGAGAAAATGTTGAACGAGATAAATCGAAATGGAAGTTTTAGCTTAAAGTCTACCTATTCCTGATCGAGAAATTTCTCAATCATCGGCACTACAAAATCCGTTTGTTTGTAATTGGGCTTAAGCGTTGTAATCTCACCAATGTATTCGCCGTGCGCACCGGGAATTATTGCGAGTTGCGAATTTGAGATCATCCGATGCATTTCCAGTGCATGTTCGGGAGTGATCACATCTTTATCGCCAATAATGATTAAGGTGGGTGCCTGAATGCTTTTTATTTTTTCGTCAGGAATATCCTTGAAATTTACCATTCTCTTGACGTCACGATCGTGCATGATCTGCAGCCCATTGGCATCTGGAGATACTTTTTTATAAGCTTCTTTAAGTTGTGCAGGCATATTTTCGATTTTTGCCTGGTTCATAAAATCCCAAAACTGGGCGGGAACGCCATTGCGTTTAGCGAGAGGTGAGCCTAAAATTATCCGGTCAACGATGTGGGGGTGACGAATGGCTATTTGCAAAGTTGTGGTGGCGCCATTGCTAAATCCGAAAAAATCTGCCTTGTTTATTTTTAGTTTTTCGACGAGCATCGCCACGTCATCTGCATCTTGCTCAAACGATAAATCTGCATTTCTATCCCCTGTACGGCCATGCGCCTGCAATTCAACCGCTATAATTTGCCTGTGCTCGGCCAGCTGCGGTATTACTGCTCCGAAGCTGGTTTGAATGGTAGAGCCACCGCCATGAATCAGGATCAGCGGCTTGCCCTCGCCATAAATTTCGCAGTACATATTTAGCCCGTTAACCGCTACATAGCTGCCTTTTGGTTTCAACTCACCGTTTGAAGAATTTGCCATATTGGATGTTTTTTTATCATTCTTTTCCATGCATGAAAAAAGAACAGCCATCCAAATCAGCATTGTGCCGATTCGTACCATTATTTTAGCGATCATTTTTTCACTTATTGCATTGGGCAAAGCACAGCCAGTTGTTCTTTACCAACATTTAAATATAAATGAAATTAATCGTTTGAAAAACTACTGCACAAAGAATGTACGCAGTTTGTTTTTAGGAAAAAAGATTGCTGGGGTATATATTTTGCCGCAGATTGAGCGATTAACTAATCTGCTAATCTGCGGCATTTTAATAAATTCATTTTAGCGAATGGCTATGCTTCAACGGTTTTGCCCACTGGTTGCGGAACCTTAACATAGTAGCCGGTACCATCGTAAGGACGTTTGCGAGGGTTGGTGGTACAGGGTTCTGAACAGCAGCCTTGCAACTTGTCGCCGCATTCATCGCACTGCGTAATGTGCTCATTACACTCGGGATTGGCACAATTTATCATTTTTGGCGTGGTTTTGCCGCAATTAAAGCATACTGAAACGATTGTTGGGTTCACCTTGTTCACATCCACCGCAATTCGGTTATCGAAAACGTAACATTTGCCCTCGAAATCTTTTCCGCCGGCTTCCTTTCCGTATTTTATAATGCCACCATGCAATTGATATACATCATTAAAACCGTGATGAAGCAATAGGGCAGAAGCTTTTTCGCATTTGATGCCACCGGTGCAATAAGTTAATATTTTCTTGTCTTTATATTGGGCAAGTTGATTGATTTGCTCAGGAAAATCGCGGAAATTCTCAATGTCTAAAGTAATTGCATTTTTAAATTTGCCGAGGTTATGTTCGTAATTTGACCGAACATCTAAAATAACTACATCTTCATCGTCTTTCATTTTCATGAAATCGACCGGCTCAAGGTGTTTACCCGTTTTTTCGTTCGGATTGATGATCGAGGTATCTCTTAAGCCCGAGTGCACAATTTCAGATTTGTACCTGCAGTGCATTTTAATGAACGACGGCTCCTCAACATCATCAATTTTAAATTCCGTTTTTGCAAACCTTTCATCGGCATGAACGGCTTTCATGTAAGCCTCGCAAGCCTCAGGAGTACCCGAAACGGTTCCGTTTAAACCTTCGTCGGCTACGATAATTCGGCCCGTAAGTCCAAGCGATTTACAAAATTGAAGGTGATCGGCAGCAAATTGTTCTGCCTCTGCTATGTAACTGTAGCAGTAATAAAGTAGTGTTTGATATTTTTTCATAACGCATTGATACCGTTGCATACGGCGTTTAAAGCGGTGCAAAGATAACCAAAAAAAGAAGCCTCTCCCTATGAAAGTAAGAAATAATTGAAACAACGTACATCCCTCTCCGGAAGAGAGGGGAATGGTGGACAGTGGTTTGAACCACTTTGCATAAAGCATCGGGTTGAACCCAGTGCCTGTAAAACCCTCTCCTCCGGAGAGGGCGGCTACTAATTTGCCTAGCCACAAACTTTAATAGGGTGAGGCTTAAAACCCATAGCTAAGCCTAAATCCTTGTGTTAATTTCTTCGAGCCATCATAAGCGAAACCATAGCTTGCCCGTAAAATAAAGCGTTGAATGCCGAAGTAAAACTCTTTGTAATTTCTTTTCTCTGGAGAGGATAAGTAACCGCCGCCCACAAACTCCTCAAGCTTTAGTTTTCGGAGTAATGGAACCTTGTTTAAAAAGAAGCCAGCGAAATTGTGCTCTAAATGCGCCTCGAAATATTGCTCTTTGGTACTGAACTGGTAAAAATCGAGGTATTGGAATTTTCTGATGTTCGGTGGAAAAATGGTCGAAATATTACCGGCAAAGTGCTTAAAATCGGGGTAAAACATTTTATCGTTATTAAGGAACTTGCCCGCACCTACCAAAAAGGAGGTGTAGCCCCAAAGCCCTAGTCCGATTCTATCCTGATACACCTCTGCCTTAACAAAATCGTAGTCGATATCGCTGCTCAAAACATTTTTAAAGCCTTTTTTATACAACAAGGTAATTCGGGGAAATTTAGATTCTGTATAAAATTTACCGTCGGGCCGGGTGATGTATTTCTGATTCATTGTGTACGTGAGGCTCGCCGTTGCGCTAAATGAGCTGTAGTTAGGAAACAGCGGCATTTCAACATTTGGCGAAAACGGGTTGTTCGATGTGAATTCCTCGTCTTTGGCATCAAAAAACTTAAAGCTCGAGCTGTTGCTCAACGATTTGTTATAGCTGTAATCGGCACTTAGGTTACCTTGCAAACCAGAGGCCAGCTCGCGGGAGGTGTAAATCGTTGCAAAATCTTTGTAATAAAACTTGGGATAATTCTTTTCGTAAATTAACGAGTTCACCGTGTTGCCGAGCGGAGTCATCGTGCCCAGATTATTCAGATCGAAGATACCGTTCCCAAACGACCCTCCGATGGTGGCTCTTTTAACAGGATCGTAATAATAACTGCCCGATAAGCTTCCGGTTAATTTTTGATTAGCAAAACCATATCTAAGCTCTGGCCGGATGGAATACGACCTTCTGTGCTCAAAATCTTTACGGTACGTTACGCCATATTTGATAGCAAAACCCTCTACAGTGTTGTAAAAAACCGATTTCCAAATCGGATCAAAAGAGAGCGACCTTTTATCGTACCGATCGTTTTTGCTGTAACCGCGAATAAATAGTTTGCCCACGCTGAATTTATTATTGTCCTTTTCGAGCGAATCGAGGTATTTTTTCGATTCTTTCAACTTCGCAATGCTGTCTTTTTTAATGTAATTCAGTTTTTCGTCCGGCGTAAGCGGTATCGGCCGGTTGTTTGTCCAGTAAATTGAGTCTTTTTTGTTTACCAACTCAGTAATCTTCAAGATTTCGCCACTAAAAAAGTTCTTCGGAAATTTGGGTTCGATTTCGTAATTGCTGTAAACACCTACATAATGTCCTGCAATTTTAAAGCCTAAAACATTACCCGAAAACTGGTAATTCACGGTTGTAGGCATATAAACGTCTTTAACTTTCGTAAATTCCTGGTTAATGTTCAGCGTATCAATGAAATTGATTCCTGCCTTTTCTGTTAAAAACAGGTCGGTGTTGTAAATCCTCCAGTTGTTATCCATAATGTAAATCACACCCCTAAAAACCGGATCGTTTTCTCTTCGCGGAATAACCTGTATTTTATGCACCAGCTCGCCATTTTCCTGCGATTCGCCCAAAAGCTTATACCTGTAGTAAAACAGGGCATTATCTGCAATTGGAGAAATAAATCCCCTTGAGCTCAGTGTGTTTTCTAAAAGGTAATTATCATAAAAATTAACGATTAAATCAGAAGCTTTGTTAAAGCTAAAGGCATTGTTCCGGCCCGCCACTTTGGATGAAATCATTTCCTCGTGGATATCGTTAGGCCGCCTGAAGCTGAACTTGCTTTGCGATTCGGACAAATAAATGATGCCCCGCCTGTTGGTATCTAGCTCGAGTATTTTTTGAATATCCTGACCGAAAAACTTTTTCGGTGCGCCTTTTAATCGTTGTACACCTTTTATATACACATCGCAGGTAAACGCCTTCACTTCATTTAAATGTGCCTTCCTTTTTTTTATGGCCTGACGGATAATCTCGTAAGCGGGATCTTCGGCATTTGCCCTGATGGTTACATTATCGAGCGTATAATTTTCAGAAGTTAAAGTAACATTTAGCGAAAGGTTTTCGGTTAGTTTAACAATATGCTCTTGTTGTTTAAATCCAATAGCCCTAAAAATCAGCGTACATTCCTTTTTATCAACCTTAATGGCGTATTTCCCGTCAACATTAGCCGAAGTACCGGTGGTGGTATTTTTCAGGTAAACCGAAGCAAAAGGCACGGGCTGTCCGTTAACATCCTTGATTATTCCTGAAACGGTATGATGTTGTGCAAATGCAAAATTCGAAAGGCAGCAAAGAATAATGAGTGCGCAGATTTTGGTCATAAATGGTGATTAGTAAGCTATAAATATCGAATAAGTTTTATCAAATACGCTTAAGTGTATGTTAAAGTTTGTTAAGTAGTGAAAAAAATAATGTTAAATACGTGTAATATAGCAAAAAACGGTCATCGATCAAACGTTTGTTTGTTTGCACTGCGCCAAAAACTCGCTGTTTTTATGAGTCTATGCATTTTTTTTTAACTTTGAACGCAAATCAACCATATCAAAAAGCCATGTATAAAACACTACAGCCCGTTCTGCAAAAAGAACTCGAAGAAATAGAAAACGCCGGATTATTTAAACGCGAAAGAGTAATTGTAACGCCTCAGGGGGCCGACATTAAGGTGAGTGGTGGGGCAGAAGTGATCAACTTTTGCGCTAACAATTATTTGGGGCTTTCGTCTCATCCAAAAGTGATCGAAGCGGCAAAAAAGGCAATAGACGATCATGGTTATGGCATGTCTTCAGTACGTTTTATTTGCGGAACGCAGGATGTACACAAAGAACTGGAGGCTAAAATATCGAAATTTCTGGGTACCGAGGATACGATTTTATATGCCGCTGCTTTTGATGCAAACGGAGGCGTTTTCGAACCGCTCTTTAATGCCGAAGATGCAATCATTTCTGATGAGCTGAACCATGCTTCGATTATTGATGGGGTTAGACTTTGCAAAGCGCAACGCTTTCGTTATAAAAATGCGGATATGGAAGACCTTGAAAAGCAGTTGATTGCCGCTAAGGATTGCCGCCACAGAATTATTGTTACCGATGGTGCTTTCTCTATGGATGGCTCAGTTGCACCTTTAGATAAAATTGCTGATTTGGCCGATAAATACGAAGCATTGATTATGATTGATGAATCGCACTGTACAGGTTTTATAGGTAAAAACGGACGCGGAACGCATGAGCATTTTAATGTAATGGATCGCATCGATATTATTACCGGTACGCTGGGCAAAGCATTGGGCGGTGCTTCAGGAGGCTTTACTTCTGGCAAAAAAGAAATTATCGATATGCTTCGCCAGCGCTCACGCCCGTATTTATTTTCGAATACTTTGGCTCCGGCAATTGCAGGTGCCTCAATTGCAGTATTGGATATGTTAAGCGAGACTACTTCGTTAAGAGATAAATTGGAAAGCAATACAAAATACTTCCGCGAGAAAATGACTGAGGCCGGTTTTGATATCAAGCCCGGGTTCCACCCAATTGTTCCGGTGATGCTTTATGATGCCAAGATTGCCCAGGCCTTTGCAGCGAAAATGCTCGACGAAGGAATTTATGTAATTGGATTTTTCTATCCTGTTGTGCCTCAGGGTAAAGCAAGAATCCGCGTGCAGTTATCCGCCGGACATGAGCAACATCACTTAGATAAGGCTATTGCGGCATTTACTAAGGTTGGTAAGGAGCTTGGCGTAATTTAATCCTCTCCCAATGAAAGGAAGAAGTAAAACAAAATCCGTAGCCTCCCTCTCCGAAGGAGAGGGTTTTCGGGGCTTGTACTTTTATCCTAAAGGCTAAACCCACCATTCTTTGTTTCGCTCTCCTCGAGGAGGACCTGTCCCGTCTTTTACTACGGTGTGGACACATTTCATTTCTTGCGCCGTCATTCCCGCGCAGGCGGGAATCTTAATGCATTAGGATTCCTCCTGAGGATTCGGGAAGGATGACGACCATTCGTAGATATGCCATAAATATGGTGTCATTTTCATTCATTCACCTCTTAAAACTATGTTTCCAAGATGTGTCTACACGACAGGGCTTTTCGGGAGGGATGTACAGACAGAGCAAACCCATTGCCATTAAAAGGGAGAGGTTTATGGCGCCCAACAATATGCTTTGGGTGTCGTGTTGCTTTTTGAAACCGCTCTTGTGCAATTTAGTATGTTAAACTTAAAGGTTAAACCCACCATTCTTTGTTTCCCTCTCTTTTGGAGAGGGACTTTCATCTCCGCAAATAATTCACAAACATTGATAGGGTGAGGCTTAAACAGATTTTTTGAACCCGATCGGTATAAAGTTATCCGATTTTTTGATGTATATTTGAAGCCATGTTACAGGATAAAATAGCACAATACTCGGAGAAGATAAACGCATTCGTAACCGAAAAAGCGGATGAATTAGAGCAATTCCGTATAAAATATCTGGGAAGCAAAGGAATTATCAAAGAGATTTTTGAGGAGTTCAAAACTGTTTCTGTAGAAGAAAAAAGATCATTGGGCAAGGTTTTGAATGAGTTTAAGCAACTTGCCGAATCAAAATATCAAACTTTAAAGGAAGCTTCTGAAGCTACAGAAGCGCAAGCTTCGGTAAACGAGCAAGATCTGACCTTGCCGGGCGAGGGTTTTGAGATCGGTTCCCGTCATCCGTTGGCCCTGGTGCGCCGCGAAATTGTCGAGATTTTTGCTAAACTGGGTTTCACAGTAGCCGAAGGGCCCGAAATAGAAGACGATTGGCACAACTTCTCGGCGTTGAACTTCCCCGAAGAACATCCTGCAAGAGACATGCAAGACACGTTTTTTATTAAAAAAGGAGGCGAAAAAGGCGATATCGCTTTGCGCACGCATACTTCCTCGGTTCAAGTGCGCATGATGGAACAGGGCCAGCCCCCTTTCAGGGCAATTATGCCAGGCCGTGTTTATCGTAACGAGGCCATTTCGGCTCGTGCACACTGCTTTTTCCACCAGGTTGAAGGATTATACGTTGATGAAAATGTATCGTTCGCAGATTTGAAGCAAACCTTGTTTTATTTTGTTCAGGAACTGTATGGCGAAGGTACCAAAGTGCGTTTTCGCCCATCGTACTTCCCATTTACCGAACCATCGGCCGAAATGGATATCTCGTGCACCATTTGCAAAGGCGCCGGTTGCCCTTTATGTAAATACAGTGGCTGGGTAGAAATTTTGGGCTGCGGCATGGTAGATCCGAACGTTTTAGAAAATTGTGGAATCGACGCTAAAAAATACAGCGGTTTTGCGTTTGGTATGGGCATAGAGCGCATTGCGAACCTAAAATACGAAATTAAGGATTTACGCCTCTTCTCAGAAAACGATGTCCGGTTCCTTAAACAGTACAAATCTGCCTTGATATAATGACAAAGTATTTTTACAGCTTGTTGTGCGTTCTTCTCCTTTCTGCAGGTTGCGGAAAAGAGCAGAACTATATCCCGGAAGTAGCTGTAAACTACAATGTTACTTTAACCGAGTTCAGCTTAAAAGCCACAAACAATGTGTTGCTTGTGCCCAATAACGGCGTAGCGGGCCTGGTTATTGTTAAAACTCCGCTTGGTGGCTTTGTTGCGTTCGATCGTTGCAGCTCTGTTAATCCGGAAAAGGGGTGTAAGATAACGCCAGACGAAAGCGGCTTAACGGCTACCGATCCTTGCTCGGGGGCGAAATTTTCGTTGCTTGATGGCAGCCCGCAAAAAGCACCCGCCGAAAGGAGTCTGAAAACCTACACCATTACCCTGCAAGGTAATACCTTATTACACGTAAGCAACTAGAATGGAAGCTGAAAAAATAAAAGAAACAGTAAAGAAGGCTGCCAAAGAACTTTTTAGAAAGTACGGTTATCATAAAACCAGCGTAAACGAAATTGCCAAAAAAGCCAGGATTGCGAAAGCAACGATTTATAAATATTTCGAAAGCAAAGAGCAGGTTTTGGATAGCATTTTGATGGATTATCTGGATCAAAACTTGTACGAAATTCTCCATAACAAGGTAAGTTACGCCTCTGAGGAAGAACATTTAAAAGCATTGGTAATGAAAACGAGTCGTTTATCGTTTACGGCCTGCAATGAATTTATCGGCTGGGATTTTGTTCGCGAAAATGCAAATTCGCAAGAGTTTTTAAAGCACCTTTCCGATCAGCTCGAAGCCCTGCTTTTGTCAGCATACCTGCAATTAGATAACTTTAAGAATAATCCGGCAAGGAGAGAAGGTTTGGCATTTTTATTAAAGGCCAGCAAGAGCATCGTTTTTTCGTTTGCCTTTACCTCTGTAAGCGACGCCGACGTTCGAAAGAATTTCGTTAGTTTTCAAAAGGAAATTTTGCCTTTTTTGGTAAAAGCCGCACTATAATCAGCGTTGGTAAATAATGCTTTGTCGGGCTGAACCTTTCGCAATGCTATTAAGTTAAGGATTAAATAAAAAATATTGTCATCCTGAGCATTTCGACTACGCTCAATACAGGCTTAGTCGAAGGACAGATATTTATAACGGCATTTAACGATTAACACGACACTTGCAGTTTAATTATCCGTGTAATAATCCTTTATCTTAAATTTTTCTACCTTTTTTTGCATTTTACCGTCAATCAATCGTCTGGTAATTACCGTAACGTCGTCGCCTATACTCGAATCTTCAATAACAGACGAAACTTCGGTTAACTTGTTTTTTGAGAAGAATTGGTAACTGATACTTTGTTGGTAGCAGCAGCCACTCTTTAAATGTATAACGAGCTCCTTTCGTTTTTTATCTACATCGAACATGCCTAGGTTTTCGCTTGCCAGCTTGGTTAACTCGGCATTTAATTCGAATTTTTGGTTTGCTGCGCTTAGGTACACATCGAATGATGGACTTGAGTAGGCGCCATTGCTACCATTTCTAATGGCCATGTCTTCGTAACCGTCGAAGTTGAAATCTCCAAACACCAAAGGGCTTTGATACTTGCCGAGCTCAATCCAACCCAACTTTTCATTTTGCTTATCAGTCAGGTTAAAATCTAAATCGAGCGAATGAAACGTTTCAATTTCCTTGCCGGTAATTTTGTCATACAGGATCAATGTTGCCTTTCCGCCGCACATTCTGCTTTCACAATTGGCAACAAACACCTTTACATCGTATTGATTTGAACAGTTGTTGGCCAAAAATTTGTATTGCGCACTCGAGTATAGGGCAGAAAGTGATAAGCAGAAAAGGATCAGCGCTTTCATATTTTAAAATTTAAGCCAAAGTAGTGCTATATATCCAATTAAAAAGTTAAAAATAGTTAACGTTTGCGCTTTCGTTTTGTAAAATATTCTTTTACGGCGGCTTTCGTTGTGAGCCAAGGATCTGTAATAATGACAAATTTAATGGCGCTATCCAAGAACCGTAGTCATCCTCAGAGGCCAGTTTTTGAAAAAACAAAGGGGTTGGGATGACAGTTTTCAATGCTGTCATTCTGAGCATAGCGAAGAATCCGCAAGCGATGAAAAACAAAACGCCAATAACGCCCTGCCTAAAAGAGGGCGGAGTGTGCGAGCAAGGACGGTAAGAGTAGGTTGCGGATGCTTTCCCGAGAAATCGGGACCGGCTGTTCCTCAGCATGACAAACCCGTGCTGTCATTGGTAGCTTGACTGGGGATCTTAATGCTAAGGCTTTAAGATTCCCGCCTGCGCGGGAATGACGACCGCCTTAAAAACGCCACTATTATTGATTTTATGCAACAAATTAACACTCAGGATGCTACGTCTGTATTTTCTAACACAGCCCCTGCCTTTACAATTACTCCCATTTAAATACCTTTACAGCAACGGCGTATATTCCGATGCCCCAAAGCAGCAGAATCATGATCTGGAATTTTACGTCCCATAATCCAACGCCCTCAAAAGCCACCTTTCTCATGGCGTCGTTTAAATAGGTTAGGGGCAAAGCTCTGCTTATTGGCTGTAACCAGTTTGGGAAAGCTTCAATTGAAAAAAATGTCCCCGAAAGTAAAAACTGCGGCAATGTTACGATGTTCGAAATCGGGGGAACCATACTTTCGTTTTTGGCTACGCCTGAAATAATAAAACCGAAACCCATAAAAACGATAATTCCCAGTATGGCCAATATGAGCATATCGACGACGGTTAATAGGCCGTGGACGAGGGTAAAATGAAAAAAGAAATGTCCGATTAAGATGATGAAGAGTGCTCCGATTAACGCAAAACCAATTCTTGCGATGCCTTCGCCGATAATAATGCTCGAGCGCCTAACGGGGGTTGCAAAAAAACGTTTGATAACCAAGGTTTGGCGAAGACTCAAAAACACAAAAGCCGTTCCGAATACGCCCGTACTTAGTAAGGAGAAGCCCAACTGACCGGGCAAAATGAAATCGATTGTTCTGTACTCGCGGCCAACAACTGTAGTTTCCTTAATTTCGGCAACGGTTGGTTTTAGCGTTTTATCGTAAAAAATATTGTTGAGTACCGATTTTAAAATGCCGCCTTTATCTCTTGAGGCCGATGTATACACCACATTTACGCTGTAAGCAACAGAATTTGATTTTTTATGGATGTCGATCATCGCATCTACGTTGCCTTTTTCCAGTAACTTATCAAAATCGGCCTTCGATTTATCTTTAACCAACCTGATCATGCCGGTTTTATCGAGCATTTCAATTACAGGGTTATTTACATCAGAACCCGGCGTAATGCCAACATCAATACGCGTGCCGCCGCCGCCCAAAAAGCCAAATACCAAAATAAAAATCAAGGGGAAGGCCAGTGTAAATACTACCGCCGAGGGGCTTCTGGTAATAGAACGAAAACTCGCTTTGGCAAGGGCCAATGTGGCTTTTGTATGGCTGTAACGCCCAGGCCCTGATGGGGCACCTGAATTTTTAACCCCTAAATCCCCTGAAAGGGACTTTGAATTTCCTGTATTCATATATAATGTATAGGCTTTTTTTTATATCTCCACCTTGCTTGTAATTCCCCCCTTTGTGGGCCAGGGAGCTTATTCTCTCCATTCTTTTCCTGTCAGATTGATAAAAACATCTTCGAGGTTTGCTTTTTTAACTTCTTTTTTCCGCTCGAAACCGCTGTTAACCAACTGGTCGATTAAGTTATCGGGCGTATCTAAGGCAATGATCTGCCCACGCTCTACAAAAGCAACCCGGTCGCAAAGCTGCTCCGCTTCATCCATATAATGTGTGGTAATTACAACTGTTGTTCCCGCATTGCGGATCTCAGTAATCAAATCCCAAAGGTTTCTTCTGGCCTGAGGATCTAAACCAGTGGTCGGCTCATCGAGGAAAATGATTTTAGGTTGGTTGATTAGTGTGGTGGCGATAGAGAAGCGTTGTTTCTGGCCGCCAGACAGGGCTTTGTATTTCGCTTTAGCCTTATCTTGAAGATTAACCTTTTCCAGCATATCCATAGGCGTAATGTTTGCGCCATATAAGCCCGCAAAAAGTTCAATCAACTCAACTAAGTTGAGGTTTGGATAATAACCTGCGGCCTGAAGCTGAACACCAATAATTTGTTTAATTGCCTGCGGATCTTTATCTACCGATAAGCCGTTTACAATTATTTCTCCAGAAGTTTTATCCCGTAAAGTCTCAATGATCTCAAGGGTAGTGGTTTTGCCAGCGCCGTTGGGACCGAGTAATCCAAAAATTTCGTTTTCGTAAACATCAAAACTTAAACCTTGAACAGCTACGAAGTCGTCATATTTTTTTACCAAATCCTTAACTGTGATGATGGCCTTTGTTGTTTCCATACGCGAATGTAAGTACGTTTAAATGAATAGCGAATGAATTTGTTCAGAAATTGAGTTAAAATGTCGGTAAAATGATCTTTTCAATCAAACAAGCGCTTAAAAAAATAAATCTGCGAAATCGGCGGTATCATTGCCGCAAATTCGCAGATCTGTATTTTAGTCCTGAGTTTTAAGTCCTTAGTCTTAAGTCGTTAGTCTTAAGTCGTAAAGCGCTAGACTTAGGACTCCGGACTCAGAACTCCCGACTCTGGACTCCCGACTCCCTTCAAGCTTTTGCCTTTCAACTCTGCTCCCTGGACTCCGGACTCCCAACTCCCAACTCTGGACTCAAAACTCTGGACTCCCAACTCCCAACTCCCAACTCTGGACTACGGCCTCCCGTCAGCCTACCAGCTTAAATCGCCCTTCATTACATCAACGAAATCGTCGAACAGGTAACGCGAATCGTGTGGACCCGGAGACGATTCTGGGTGATATTGCACTGAAAATGCTTTCTTTCCTTTAACACGGATGCCTTCAATTGATTTATCGTTTAAGTTTACGTGTGTAATCTCAACCTTGTCAGAATTTCTAACCTCGTCGGGAATAACACCAAAGCCGTGGTTTTGCGAAGTTACTTCGCAGTGGTTTTTGATCACGTTTTTTACAGGGTGATTTAACCCGCGGTGACCGTTAAACATTTTCATTGTACCGATGCCGTTTGCCTCTGCCAACAACTGGTGACCCAAGCAAATCCCGAACAAAGGTTTATCTTCTTCCATAATTTCCTTAATGGTTTCTACCGCGTAAGGCATTACCGAAGGATCGCCGGGGCCATTTGAAATAAAATAACCATCAGGACCGAATTCTTCCATTTCCGAGAATTTCGTTTTCGCAGGGAACACCTTAACATAAATATCGCGGTTTTCGAAGCTGCGCAAAATATTTTTCTTAATTCCCAAATCCAAAGCGGCAACTTTTAAGCTTGCATCAGGGTTTCCGTGGAAATATGGCTCCGTTGTACTCACTTTCGATGAAAGCTCCAAGCCCTCCATTGAAGGCACCTCAGCTAGTTTTTTCTTCAACTCGTCTAAATCTGTAATTTCAGAAGAAATGATGGCATTCATAGCGCCTTTATCTCTAATGTGGCGAACCAAAGCACGTGTATCAATATCAGAAATGGCTACCAGGTTATCGTTCTGGAAATAATCCTGAATTGATTCTTTAGCCTGTTTACGGCTATATACGATGTTGTAATTTTTGCAAACCAGACCTGCAATTTTAATCGACCCCGATTCTATTTCATCATTATGGATTCCGTAATTACCAATGTGAGAATTTGTGGTAACCATAATTTGACCGAAATAACTTGGATCGGTAAAAATTTCCTGGTAACCTGTCATCCCGGTATTAAAACAAATTTCGCCGGTAGTAGTGCCTATTTTTCCGGCCGCTTTGCCGTGAAAAACTGTGCCGTCGGCCAGTAATAAAATCGCAGGTAACTTTGTGTAGTTAGTCATGGTAATTACAATATGGATTTTGATTTAAAAAAGAGTAGAAAAAAAGGGATTTTGTCAGCAGTGAAGCTGCTTTTGCTGAGTGCAAAAAACGATGAATGTGTCCCTCTCATTTCGGGGTACAAAGATAGTATTTATGATTTGTAAAGTAAAGAAAAATATTAAATAAGGGTTGAGAAAAAAGAGGTAGAGGGTGTAAGGTATAAGGTATAGGGCCTGCCTGCATTAACCCATATGCCATAAAGCGTAATTTTTTACCGTATAATGATGTCCTTGCATTAACCTTATGCCCCAAATCATAAACTTTTTGCCGTACAATGGTCTATTTGCAATAACCTTACGCCCTAAACCTTAAACCTTTACCCTATAATGGTTTGCTTGCAATAACCTTACGCCCTAAACCTTACACCCTTTACCTTGTTTTAAAGAAAAAACAATACTTTTGGAGCAATAAAACCTATACCATGTCGGTACATAAAGAGATTAAACGTGTAACCACGCACATTTTACAGGAGATGAAACAGCGTGGCGAAAAAATATCTATGCTCACCGCATACGATTTTTCGATGGCTACCATTTTAGATGATGCCGGTTTAGACGTATTGTTGGTTGGCGACTCGGCCTCGAACGTGATGGCAGGCCACGAAACTACGTTGCCGATTACGCTCGATCAGATGATTTATCACGCTGCATCAGTAATCAGAGCTGTGAAACGTGCATTTGTCGTGGTCGATTTACCCTTTGGTTCTTATCAAGGCAATTCCAAAGAAGCCTTAAACTCTGCCATCAGGATTATGAAAGAATCTGGTGCGCATGGTGTCAAATTAGAAGGTGGTGAAGAAATTATCGAATCGATACAACGGATTATCACTGCCGGCATTCCGGTGATGGGGCATTTGGGCTTAACGCCGCAGTCTATTTACAAGTTTGGAACCTATACCGTTCGGGCCAAAGAGGAGGAGGAAGCCAATAAGCTAAAGAGCGATGTACTTGCTTTACAAGCCGCGGGTTGCTTTGCTATTGTACTGGAAAAAATTCCGGCAGCCTTGGGTAAAGAGGTGTCAGCTAGTTTAAGCATCCCCACTATTGGTATTGGCGCTGGGCAGCACTGCGATGGCCAGGTGTTGGTTGTTAACGACATGATCGGGCTTACCAAAGGGTTTAAACCCCGGTTTCTCCGTCAATACATTAATTTATACGATGAGATTTTAGGCGCAGCACAATCGTACATTCGCGATGTGAAGGCCAACGATTTTCCGAACGAGAAAGAGCAGTATTGAGTTTGGACTATTGAGTTTGGAGTCGTGAGTCAGGAGTTCTAAGTCCGCGGTGCCATGTCAGCCATACTTTTTCATCTGCTGTAAGGCTGAGCGGAGTCGAAGCCCAATTTAACAGCCATTCGACTAAGCTTGTTGAGCGGAGACGAAATACTCATGATTTCAAGCTCGATCAAGTTTTACGCTGGCTGAATACTAATCTGGCCTTTGCCCAGCAATTATCAATTAATCTCCCGATAGCTATCGGGAACAAACAGTTAACCATATACATGCCAATTACCGATAAGGACATACTTTTTGAAGATAATCACCTAATAGCCGTTAACAAAAGGGCGGGCGACATTGTGCAGATTGATGAAACGGGCGATGAACCGTTGGATGAGCAAATCAAGAAATACATTGCCAAAAAGTACAATAAGCCAAACGGCGCCTTTTTAGGCGTCGTACACCGTTTAGATCGGCCGGTGAGCGGTGTAATTCTATTTGCCAAAACCAGTAAGGCGTTGGAGCGTATGAACGCTGTTTTTAAAAACCGTGAAGTAAAAAAAACGTATTGGGCAGTTGTTAAAAACAGACCACCAAAAGAGGCAGATACACTGGTACATTGGCTGGTTAAAAATCCGCAGAAAAACGTGGTAAGCTATTACAAAACAGAGGTTACCGGAAGCCAGCGAGCCGAACTTTCATACCGCCTGATCGGCCAGTTGGGAGAATACTTTTTATTGGAAGTTGATCCGCTAACCGGGCGATCACACCAGATCAGGGTTCAGCTTTCATCAATGGGCTGCCCAATTGTTGGCGATAACAAATATGGCTATCCACGCGGAAGCAGAAAGGGAAGCATTTGCTTGCATGCCCGGCGATTGAGGTTTTTGCACCCCGTAAAGAAAGAGCCTGTTGATATTTTTGCCAAATTACCCGTTGATGGCTTTTGGGAGCGATTTGAGCACATGTAAGCAATCTCTTAACCAAAACGGATTGCCAGTTTACTTACAGTCGGCTTTACTGAACACCAAACCCGAGTCGAATTTAAGCTTAGATAAATCCTTAAATTTCATCTTTCCATCAATTTCTTCAACATCACCGAAAGCTTCAACTAACTGATCGCCTTTTTTTAACCAGGCCACTTGTCTCACCGATTCTCGCCCTTCAGACTGAAAGGTATAATCTGCAATGATGGTGTCGCCTTTAACAACGCCACTAATTGTTCCCGCATTTTTATCTTTTTCGTACCACTTATAGCCCAAATTTCCAGTTACCGAATCGGCTTTTTCGGTTAACGAAAGGTTTGCTGTATCTCTGTTTTTCACGTATTGATAGCAAGTGGCCGCATTGGCTGTTGTCTCGCTATTCGTAACAATGGTCGAATCGATTTTTGCCTGCGTTTTTTTTGCCGGGCCGCCCTGACATGAAGCAAAGAGGGCAGAGGCAACGGCAAGTGATGATAATATATTTTTCATTTGATGGGGATTGATTTCGCAAAACACTGCAAAGGGCTTGCCAAAGATTTTTTCCTTACTATCTATCGTACGTGTTTTGGGAGTTGCGATGGCAGGTGCTTCACCGCTGTCATTCTGAGTGTAGCGCGTGTCCCGATGCTTCCTATCGTGTGGACACATTTTTGAAACATCGTTTTACGAGCTGAAACCATCAAAATGACAACATATTTTATGGCGTTTTCTAAGAACGGTCGTCATCCTTCCCGAAACTTCGGGAGGGATCCTAATGCGCAATAAATTGGGTGTCCAGCATTAAGATTCCCGCCTGCGCGGGAATGACGGCGCATAAAATGAGATGTTTCCACACCATAGGAGAAGTCGGGACAGGCTGTGCCTCGCTACAAAGTAGCCCCTTTTGGGGCAATGCCGTTATCTTATAACCTTTTGTATTATTATTACTTAACTAAAAGTTAGCCAAATGGATGGAACGCCAACTATGAACGGTCGTCATTCCCAATTTAATTGGGAATCCTAAAGCGGAAAAACGGCTTAGCTTGGCATTAATCCCGTACGTACGAAACCGCCTGCGCGGGAATGACGGCGCATAAAATGAGATGTTTCCACACCATAGGATGCTTCGGGTAAGAATCCCCAAGCGATGAAACGCAGAACGCAAATAAACCACTGCCAAAAAAGAGGATTGAGTGGGCGAGGATGGTTAGCTGTAGGTTGCAGATGCTTTGGTTCCTACCATTGACTTTTTTTTCCGTCATTGCCCCAAAGGGACTACTTCGTAGCGAAATCGATTTTTCATCGATTGAAGCAATCTCATTAGCGATTTGATTGCAGAATAGATTGCTTCGTGCCTCGCAATGACGACCGCTTCAAAAACGTCATTCATATCAATTCATTATTCGTAAATCACAACTCATCATTACAATCCTATTGCGAACTCCCATAAATTAGAAAGCCCCGCTTTTGGCGGGGCAAACTAAACAATTAACCAAGTTTTTTGGGCGTCATCCGATGTTATCGAACAACAATTTTTTATTTTATGTTTACCAAACGTAAGTGGCAACGGCACCCTTATCTAGCGAGGTGCTAACCGTTTTGCCGTTATACTTAATGTTAAATGCTGTTTCGGAGTTGTTGTTGTTACAAACGATAAGTACGTGTTTGCCTTCGGGCGTTTTAAACGCCACATTTTGTAAGTTGTTGGTAATGTTTGAGGCTATGCGTACCGAACCTGGCCTAACAAACTTAGAGGCGTGCGCAATAACGTAGTAAGCAACGTTTCTGCTTACCGCCGGAGCGATTGTTAAGGCACCAAGGCACGAGGTACAGCCACCCTTATCGGTATGTGGGTTGTAATTTTGATCGGCAGCCAAGTTCCACTCCAAAACATTTCGGCTCCAGTTGCGGGTAGCGCCAATAACCAACGTTGATACGTGCCATTTTAAATCCTCGCTAAAGTTGCTCGGTCCCCCTACCCATTGCTCCGTAAAGTAAACGTTTTTATCAGGGTGTGCATTGTGAACCTTTGTTAAGGCAGAAATTGGCCCGGCATAAAGGTGAAAGGCCGAACCGTCTACATATTTTTTTGCTTCAGGGTCATCTAATATCGCAATCGGATATTCCGGCTTATCGGCATTGTGATCGTAAACAATAATTTTGGTAGCAATTCCGCTGCTTTTGAAAATCGGGCCTAACGCCGTTTTTATAAAATTAGCCTGATCTAACGCTTCCATATACATACTCGGATTGTTTCCCGGATGCAACGGCTCATTTTGCGGCGTAATGGCATCTATTGTAATTCCTTCCGCTTTCATTGCCTCAATATACTTAACCAAATACCTGGCGTAAGTTTCGTAATACTCAGGTTTTAAGCTGCCACCAATAAAGCTTTTATTGGTTTTCATCCAGGTTGGTGCCGACCACGGTGAACCTAGAATTTTAATTGATGGATTAATGGCCACAATCTTCTTCAAAATCGGAATCAAGTCCGACTGCTCTTTTGCAATGGAGAATTTAGTCAGCGCTTCGTCTGTTTGTCCGTCAGGTAAATCGTTATAAGTAAAAGGGGCTTCGCTCAAATCCGATGCGCCGATACTAATCCTGATATAGCTCACACCAATCGCATCATCTGCAACGGCAAATAATTCGTTCAACAACTTATCTTTTTCGGCCGATGGCAGATTATTGATCAATGTTGCACTTCCGCCGGTTAACGTGTAGCCGAAGCCATCAATTTCTTGAAAGGTGGTTGAAGGATCTACTTCGATGGTTGGATTACTGTTTGTGGCTGCTGAAAAATTCAGCGCTACATTTTGTTTTTTTAATAATTGAGATTGATCGCCCTTCGTTAGCCAAAAACTAACATCGCTCTTAATATCACTTGCAGGTGGCGTGTCTCCACTGGCTTCCGTTTGGGCTTTTCTGCAGGCGCACGATGCAAAAAGCAAGCTTACCGCCAGGCACAAATTATAAATTGGTTTCATCTTTTCCGTGTTATCTGGAGGCGTTAATTAGAAAAGGAGCGAGGCAAATTGTTTTTTACCTCGTCCTTTAGGTTTAATTTGTGTAATTAAAATTTTGATTTTTTGTTGAACATCAACAGTAACAACAGCAAGGAATTTTTAAAGCAAAGGCGACTCGTCGTCGCCCGTTGCTTTAAGGAATTATCTTACATTAGGGTTTTTATCTATCTCATCCTGCGGGATAGGGAAATACAGTTGCGATGCGGTAAGGTTATAATTCAAGTTAGCTCCTTTGCCGTCAACTTGTGCGTTCATTACCGGAATTACCCGGTTGGTTCTCAACAAATCGTACCAACGGTGCCCCTCAAAAGCGAGTTCTAAACGGCGCTCGTTTTCGATAGCCAGGCGCATAGCACCTTGATCGGTTGCTGGCGTGGCGCCAAGGTTAACACGACTGCGGATTTGATTTACCAATGGTGCCGCTGTCGACCATCCTGATGCGCTTAATTCATTTAATGCTTCCGCTTTTAACAAAATAATGTCGGCCAACCGCAAAATGTAACTGTCAGATTTATCATCTGCACGGTACTTGTTAATGTACGGATAGCTCGATTTCGACCAGTAAGCGTCGCTCCAACCTTCAGTTGAGGCATTGTTAAATTTAATGCTCGATGCTTTACGAATGGCATCACCGGCATCATCAAAAGCCTTTGCCAAACTGTTCGTTGGCGTATTAAATCGTTTCCAGCCCGTTCCTACCAAAACGCTTGGCATCCAGTTGCCATGCAAGCCTCCGTAACCATCGTATTGCATTTCCCAAATGGCTTCTGAATTGTTTTCGTGGTTGGCATCCCAAAGGAAATCATAATTAGGAACCAAAGCATATCCGCCGCCAATTACAGCATCCGAATAGCTACTTACCTTTGCCCAGTCGGGTGTTGGCTTTGAGGCATAAACCTTCGCCAAAAGCGCATTTGCAACGCCTTTCGTAACAATGCCTTTGTTTGGTGCAGTTGTACGTGCATTGGCTGCGCCGTACTCCAAATCTGAAATAATCTGGGCGTAAATTGCATCAACACTCGCTTTGGCCGGGTAAAATTCAGTATCATTAGTCGGCACCTTAACCACAAGCGGCACTGAGCCCCATGTGCGCACCAAATTGAAGTACATATAAGCCCTCAAAATGCTTGCTTCAGCAATAATCTGCTTCCTTCTGTCGCCAACATCAAGTTTCGGATCTTCGATATTTGGTACGTTGGTTAAAATCAGGTTACAGTTTTTAATGTCGCTATACAGCGAGTTCCAATCTCTGCCCACGTTGCCGTTTGTTGAAATTACGTTGAACATATCAAGCTGTATATTGGCCGGATTATCGCCACCTGCATAAGCATTATCCGATCTTACATCCCCATTAGTCATATAATCCCAGATGTGGAAATCGTTGTACATGCCATCGTAAGCACCCTGAATTAGTTTTTCTGCCGCAGCGGCATCTGCAAACGCCACATCAGGCCCAACCTGCGTAATCGGGGTTTGATCTAAGAAATCTTTTTTGCAGCTACTCAATGCCATTCCAATGGTACTTGCTGCAATTAATGAATATATTTTTAGTTTCATCGTTGTTGTAATTAAAAGCCTACGTTAACACCAAATAAGAAAGTTCTCGATTGCGGATAGGTGCCATAATCAATACCCATCGCCGGTCCGTTAGCCGAATTAACATTCACCTCCGGGTCGAAACCAGTATAGTCCGTAAAGGTTAACAAGTTGTATGCAGACGCATATATCATTACCTTGCTCATTTTTAGTTTACCCAAAGTAGCAGCGCCGAAATTGTAAGAAAGTGTAGTTGTTTTAAGGCGCAGGTACGAACCATCCTCTACAAAGCGGCTCGATGTTAGCGTGTTGCTTGTGTTATCTTTAATCGCTCTTGGTACATTGGTAATCTGTCCCGGCGTTGTCCAGCGGTTGAGTACAACTGCCGATTGATTTTTCGAATCGTTCATGCCCTCCAGTTCCATTCGCGAAGCGTTAAACATCTGGTTTCCCTGAACACCCTGAAATAAGAAGTTTAGGCCAAAATTTCCAAGTGTAAAAGTGTTGTTTACACCATAAGTAAACTTTGGTTGCGCAGAGCCGATAAAAGTTCTGTCGTCCGCATTAATTGTACCGTCGTTATTTAAATCCTGGTAAACGATATTTCCGGTTTGCGGATCCACACCGTTTGAAACGTAACCATAAAAACTACCCAACGGACGGCCTGGCACCACTCTAATTGCTGCATCACGTTCGTAAATTCCCCCGAAGTTGATCGAGCCAACTTTATCGCCCAGGCTCGTTACCTTGTTGCGGTTTAGCGAGAAATTGATGTCAGTAGTCCAGGTGAAGTTATCCTTAACAAAGTTTTTTGTCGTTAATACAAATTCCAAACCCTTGTTTTCCATATCGCCAACGTTTGATGCAATGCTTCCGAAACCGATTGAATTTGGCAACGGCTGGTTGATCAATAAGTCTTTTGTTTTTTTCAGGTAAGCATCGGCAGTGAATACAACGCGACTGTTAAACATCGATAAATCTAAACCAATGTTCGTTTGTGTCGTTTCTTCCCACTTTAAACCCGGATTTGGCAGTTGCGAGAAAACATACGAGCCCTGCGTTGTTGGCGAGTACAATTCAAGGTAAGAGTAATCTCCAATACCCTCATCGTTACCTACTTTACCCCAACTTGCCCTTAATTTTAGGTCGTTAATCGCCTTAACATCCTTAAGGAAATTTTCGCCTGAGATTCTCCATCCAATTGAAGCCGAAGGGAAGTAGCCATATTTGTTTTCTGGCCCGAAGCGTGATGAACCATCCGCCCTAAAGTTGGTGCTAAACAAATATTTACTGTCGTACGAATAAGTTAAACGAGCCAAATACGAGCGTTTGCTCCATTGTGAGGCCGTTGGCAATTGAACCGGGATAGAAGTTCCTCTACTCAAAAGTTGCCCGTTATCCCCAATAAAGTTTTGCTCGTTGTAACCCAGGTAATAATATTTCGACTCTTGCAAGGTCATACCACCAGTTGCAGTGAATGCATTTTTACCCCAGTTTTTGGTGTAGTTTAAAATGTTCTCATTCAACCAAACATGGTCCGTACTAAAGTTCGCGTTTCTAACCCCTTTTTGCGTTCTGCCATAATCTGTCGAATATGGATCCAGGAAATACGAATAACGGTTATCGTTGTTATTCGTGCTAATGCTCGATCGGAAAGAGAAATCCGGTGTAAACTTAACTTCTGCTGCAAACGCACCAAGAAAACGGAAGTTTCTGTTGTTGTTTTTTGCGGCAAAAGCGTTCGCAACCGGATTTTCCGAACCGCCCTTATAAGGGTTAAAAGCGTAAGTTCCGTTTGCCGCGTAAACACCAATTGTTGGCGGTGTGGTAAGTGCAGAAAGAATCGTACCGCCACGGGCCACGTTTGCATTATCGCTAACATCAATTGAGTTGCTTTGCGTAAGCGCCGCATTTCCCGTTAGTTTCAGCCATTTCGTAATGTTTTGCGAACCGTTAAAGTGTAGTGTATATTTATCTAGTTTAGCAGGTGCAACCACACCTTTATCTTGCTGGTAACCTGTAGATAAAGAGTATTGGCCACCTTTAATTCCGCCAGATATTGAAGCCTGATAGCTATTTTGAACACCAGTACCGAAAGTTAAGTCTTGCCAATCCGTGTTTTCGTTGCCCAATCCATTCGTATCGTAACCCAACTCCCCCATTAGCGCAATATATTGATCTCTGTTTAATACATCTTGTTTTTGCCAAAGGTTAGAAAAGCCCGTAAACGCATTAAAAGTGGCCCTGATTTGGTCTGATGATCCTTTTTTCGTTGTAATTAAAATAACACCATTTGCACCGCTCGAACCATAAATTGCTGCGGCAGATGCATCTTTCAATATCGTTAAACTTTCAATATCCGTTGGGTTAAGAAAGCTCGCATCACGCGAAGTTACCCCGTCAATTACATACAACGGACTGTTAGAAGCGTTGATAGAGGTGTTACCCCGGATAGTAACCGAAACACCAGAACCCGGCTTACCCGATTGCGAAGTGATTTGTACCCCGGCGGCCTTACCCTGAATAGCCTGCAATGGATTCGTAACCGGCTGGTTTTCGATATCTTTCGATGATAACGAAACTACAGCCGTAGTTAAATCTTTTTTAACCGTAGTTCCGTAACCAATAACCACAACCTCGTTTAGTTGCTGGTTATCATCAGATAACGTAACATTTATTGATGTTCTGCCGTTTATAGTTTCTTCTACAGTTTTGAAGCCGATAAATGAAAACTCCAAAACAGCATTTTGTGGAGCGCTGATCGTATAAGAACCATTATCGGCCGTAGAGGCACCCTGATTAGTTCCCTTCACTTTCACAGATACTCCAGGCAGTGGCAAACCTTGTTGGTCTTTTACCAAACCCTTTATGGTAACATTTTGTGCCCAGGCCATTGAGACTGCGCATAAAATACAAGCCATAAGCAATGTAAACTTTTTTCTCATAATTTTTGCTCTGTTAATAATTGTGGCTGTAAAGTTACCATTGATTTAATGTTAAAAACAAGTTGTTTACATTAAAATTTCACTGTAAGTTATTGATAATTAAGATGTTGATAAATTATTGATACGCTTTGATACCATTGTTCAATTGTAGGTTTTAGCGCTGATTATCAGAAGATAACAGGCTGCAAATAGTTGGCATTCGGGTACATTTTGATACGCTTAAATACCCCAAGCTTTTTTATTTAAACAAAGCTTAAAAAGACAAACTGGTGACTTAAGAAGGTTGAAAAGGCGCTCGTTTAATGCTTGCAGTCGTCTTTCCCGCGCAGGCGGGAATCTTAAAGCTTTAGTATTACGATCAAGTTTCAGAAAGGATAACAACCGCTCATGTCAAATCGCCAATTATAACGTGGAAAAGAAGAATAACCTGGCACCTCCATTTAATAACCTGGCACTTTCATTTAATAACCTAGCACTTACATTTAATAACCGAGCACTTGCATTTAATAACCTAGCACTTGCATTTAATAACCTAGCACTTGCATTTAATAACCTAGCACTTTCATTTAATAACCTGGCACTTGCATTTAATAACCTAGCACTTGCATTTAATAACCTGGCACTTACATTTAATAACCTGGCACCTCCATTTAATAACCTGGCACTTTCATTTAATAACCTAGCACTTACATTTAATAACCTAGCACTTGCATTTAATAACCTAGCACTTGCATTTAATAACCTAGCACTTGCATTTAATAACCTGGCACTTGCATTTAATAACCTAGCACTTGCATTTAATAACCTGGCACTCGCATTTAATAACCTGGCACCTGCATTTAATAACCTGGCACTTGCATTTAATAACCTGGCACTTGCATTTAATAACCTGGCACCTGCATTTAATAACCTGGCACTTGCATTTAATAACCTGGCACCTGCATTTAATAACCTGGCACTTCCATTTAATAACCTGGCACTTGCATTTAATAACCTGGCACCTGCAATTAATAATCTGGCACCTGCAACTAAGAATTAGGGCCTGTATTTAGAATTATCGCTTCCGCATTTAGAATTATTGCTTCCGCATTTAGGATTATTGCGTATGAAACACCAACTATGAACGGTCGTCATCCTCAGCCTGTACCGATAGCTATCGGATGACGACCGCTTTAAAACGTCACTGATAATGATCTTTTTCTCTGAGAAATTAAAACTACTATTGACGTTCTTCAAAAACAACATAAAAATCGTCATTTCGAGCACAGCCGAGAAATCTTTGAACCTAACTTTGCGCAAAGATTTCTCCTCCAAAGGAGCTCCTATGGAGCACTTCGGTCGAAATGACGAACCCTCTAGGATATTCTTCTAAAAAACAACGTCACTTTATATCGGTTTTTATTCAATAAATTACCCCTACCATTGACGTTCTTCAAAAACAACATAAAAATCGTCATTTCGAGCACAGCCGAGAAATCTTTGAACCTAACTTTGCGCAAAGATTTCTCCTCCAAAGGAGCTCCTATGGAGCACTTCGGTCGAAATGACGAACCCTCTAGGATATTCTTCTAAAAAACAACGTCACTTTATATCGGTTTTTATTCAATAAATTAAAACTACCATTGACGTTCTTCAAAAACAACATAAAAATCGTCATTTCGAGCACAGCCGAGAAATCTTTGAACCTAACTTTGCGCAAAGATTTCTCCTCCAAAGGAGCTCCTATGGAGCACTTCGGTCGAAATGACGAACCCTCTAGGATATTCTTCTAAAAAACAACGTCACTTTATATCGGTTTTTATTCAATAAATTATTCCTACCATTGACGTTTTATTACTTCGGGTTCAAAGTACTGTCTCATTGTCCCTCTTTGGAGACCTGTTCCGACCTTATTTGGAAGGGTTGCACAACCGAAAAACACAGGAATCCATACAAAGGGAGAGGATTTTTTTGAAATCATCCCCTCCCAAAGGGATGCCTTTGGCACTGCCCCCTTCGAAGGGGGACCCATGGCGCCGATAGCGAACGGATAAATTTCACACATCATTCATATCGGTTTTTATGCAATAAATTAAAATTCAGCATGACAGCGTTAAAACTCCCTTACTGTAGCTAAACTCATCTCTAACAACTCCAACGCAAAACCAAACGTTAAAACGCTTACTCAACTACAAGCTGGCTCCAGCCGTTTTTACCTGTTTTTTTGAGCGTTTTTTTCCGGTCTTCCATTGCTTTTTTAATTCGCGAACCGAACGTCCAGCAAGTGCTTTGCCTAATGCCAAGCAATTCCGAGAGTTTATGTGAGGATATTTTTCCCTTCGAGGAATAAATAAGGAAAATCATGTAAAAAGCCTTATTAATCGGGATGCGCGTATTGTGGAAAATGGTGTAAGTAGTAACCGATTCTTCGTAGCCGCATTTACTGCAACGCCGGCTATGCATAATGTGCCCGTTAAAGTAATGGTCGTTATTGCATTTGCGGCAATGGTAACCGTTTTTCCATTTCAGGTCCGCCAAAAATTGGTAGCAACTTTCTTTATCCGGATAAATTTTACTAAACTCTTCAAAATCTACCTCAGTGCTCATCACACGGTCTCTCGTTACCCTTTCAACGTTTGTTTGAAGTTCTTCGTTATCGTGCTCAAGCAAAACGTTCATTCGCGAAATTTCTTCTGCCTGCTGCTGCAGCAGGGCGTTTGCCTGTTCCAGCGCCTGATTTTTGCTTTCGATAATGAGCGATTTGTGGTAAACCTCTCTCGTGCGTTCCTCTACCTTCGTTTCAAGCTCCTGGTTAAGCGTATCTTTTAACTGCGCATTAACCGCCATTTGTTTAATAATATTCTGTTGCGCCTTATCTTTCTTTAATTTTAAAATACGAACCTTATCGCCGATGGCAAATGAAAGGAAAATCATTTCCAGGATAAAGCAAAAACTTAAACTATAGTAGCTTACCGCCCCAAAATTAAGCCAGCTGATGCCAAGCATAATCAAAAACTTTAGCGTAAAACCCGCAAAAAGAAAACTATAACCCAAAACGAAGAACCTTGCCGGTTGATAACCTTTTTTGAAGATATAAATGCCCGTAAAAAACGCAACAGCCAGCGGAATGGCTTCGATAAACTTGTAACTGAACAGCGTTTGATCGAAAAAATAGCTATAAGCAAAAAATGCCAGCCGTACAGATATTACAGTTATAATAACTTTGTTCAGCTTAGGCGCCTTCCCTTTAACCAACAATAACTCGCGGGTAAAAAGTAAGGCAAAAATACTCGTCGCACATAACGCAAAAGCATAGGCAAGCTCGTTCCAGCCGGGCGCATTTGGCCATAAATACTGGTAGGCAATACCATCAGTGCTCATTTCGAAAAAGCCCACGCTCAAATTGTACAGCACGTAGAAAAGGTATTGTTTCTGCCGTATGGCAATGTACATAATCAGGTTGTAGAAACTAAATACCAGGATCATTCCGTAAAAAATGCCGAAGTAGAAATATTCATCGAGGGCGTACGATATAAACCATTGCGTCGTTCTCAGCACCACAATAACATCCGCTATTTGCGATGAACTAATTTTGAAATAATAGGTTTGCGCTTCCTTTCCCTCATTCCGAATGGGAATTTCGAAGTTTTTATGGTGTACCAAACGGTTGTTAAACGCATTTGCATCGCCCAAATGCTCGATGATATATTTATTGCCGGCCTGCGGAATATAAGCGGTAATGTGATCGATGGTTTGATCGAAAAACTCGAGCAGGAAAGATTTTGTAGCCGATTCGTTAGGCTTTATCTTGATGCGAAACCAATACGTTTTGTTTAAATCTGTGGTTTGAGGCGTGCTCGACAGGCTTGCCTTAAAGAGATGGCCAAACTTTTCGCTCTTTACTTCATCAAAAGACAGTTTATTGCCAGCATCCTCGAGTATTTCAATCTCCTCAAAGGTAAAAATATGTTGCGGAACCGAATCCTGTATTTGTACCGGCTTTTGGGCCTTCAAGCCCGAAACCAAAACAAATAAGAAGAAGTATAAAAAAACAAATGTTTTCTGTAGCGCGGATGACTTCACCATGAGAAGGCAAAGGTACTCATTTGCAAACCATAACCTTATCAGTTAAATTTCATTTTAAAAAATTAAGGAAATTGTTGTTCCCTTATTTTCCTCCGAATTGATCTCTATGCCGATTTTATGGAAATTGGCGATGCTCCGAACAATGGCGAGGCCCAGCCCAAAACCGCTTTCCCCCGTGTTTCCACGTTCAAACCGATCGAAAGCATTCCCCTGTAAATCCTTGCTCATGCCCAGCCCCGTGTCCATAATCCTCAATACATAATTTTGATCAGTTTTTTTGTCCGTGATTGAGATCGAACCCCCCTCCCGATTGTACTTTATAGCGTTGTTAATGATGTTCATCAGCAGCGTATCAATCAACGCCTTATTGCCCGTAAAGTGAAAATCTTCCCTTAAATCAACATGGTAAACAATCGCTTTATCCGCAATGCGATCTTCCAGATCATCGTAAAGATCTTCAATTTCTTGTTTCAGGCTAATTTCTTCCCTTTTTAAGTATTGGTTGTTTTCTACTTTAGAGATTAATAGTAAACTGTTGATAATGCCTTTTAATCCCTTAAGTACTTTCAGCGAAGCATAGATTTTATTCTCGTGTTCTACCGAAATTCCGGTTGTGCTCAGCATGTTTTCAAAACGCGTACTTAAAACCGAAATAGGCGTAAGTAGCTCGTGCGATACGTTGGCTATAAACTGCTTTTCGAGCGCAAACAGTGTGTTTATTTTGCGCATTAACGAATTTACGCTATCGTCTAAAATCTTAAAATCGTCCGTAGTTGTTGCAATATTCGTATAGTTGAAATGCAATGGATCGTTTACCCGATTAATTTTTTTGTCGATAATAACGTAAAACGGCTTTAATAGAAATTTAGAAAATGCATAATCCGTTAATAAAGAGATAAGTAGTGCAGACACCAGAACGACGAGCATGTAAAACCTGATGGAGTTTTTGATCGACTGCAATGCCGTCATCGTTTCGCCAATTTCGAGATTATACCAATTCGTGTGGTACGAAAATTTGTAGTTTAAGATGCGGTAAACCTCAATGTCGCCCTCAATTTCTCGTTTCTCTGTAAAAAAAATCGCTGCCGAGCCTTTTTGGTTATCCGGTACATCCGTTAAAACAATAAATTCTTCCTTTAATATATTGTAGTCCGTAAACGATTCCCCCTTGTTTAAAAGGCTATCAATTTCGCGGTCGTCGAGATTTTTGATAATCTTGCTCTTTTTTTTGAGCAATCTGTTGTCTAATTGATTATAAGCAAGCTGATTCAGTGAAAATAAAATGATTGCGCCCAAAACCAAAATTGTAGCGATTTTAGTAATTGCATTGTACAAGGAAAATTTAACCTGTAATTTCATTCGTTCACTGGTTTATGAGTCATCCGATGAATATAAACAACATGCAGATATTCATCGGATGACTTGTATTGGTTTATGAGTCATCCGATGAATATAGACAACATGCAGATATTCATCCGATGACTTGTATTGGTTTATGAGTCATCCGATGAATATAAACAACATGCAGATATTCATCGGGTGACTTGTATTGGTTTATGAGTCATCCGATGAATATAGACAACATGCAGATATTCATCGGATGACTTGTATTGGTTTATGAGTCATCCGATGAATATATACAACATGCAGATATTCATCGGATGACTTGTCGTGAATATTTGTAAATTGTTTTTTCTGCTCGCAGACTTCCGACTTTCTGACCTCGGACTTTCGGACTTTATCCTTTCTGCTCGCAGACTTCCGACTTCCGGACCTCAGACTTTCGGACTTTTTTAACAATTAATCCGATAACCGATGCTTCTTACCGTTTCAAACCAATCTATTGGCGTAGCTGCGGCTAGTTTTTTGCGCAGATTTTTAACATGTACATCAACAAAGTTCGAATCAGAGTTTACCTCCAAAATATCGCCCCACACATGCTCCGTCAAACTCATTCTTGATACCACCCGATTTTTGTTCAGCACCAGATAATTGAAAATTTCGTATTCTTTTTTCGTTAAGTTTAATCGCTCATCGCCGAATGATACCGTTCGGTTTTGGATGTTTAACAAGAAGTTGTGCACGTTGATTTCGTTTTTTTCCAGCTTGTGCTTTCTTCTGGTAATGGCGTGCATTCGTGCCAGAAGCTCGTTTAACGAAAAAGGTTTTGGGAGATAATCGTCAGCGCCTTCGTCGAGTCCCTTAATCCGGTCGTCTACAGCGCTTCGGGCAGTGAGGATAATTACCGCGTCATCGCGATCTTTCGTCCCTTTAAGTTGTTTTAGTAGCTCAAAGCCATCACCGTCCGGCAGACCCAAATCCAGCAGGATGAAGTCATAATTATTTACAAAGATTTTTTCCCCAGCCGACGATTTCTTCCAGGCGTGTTCAACAATGAAACCTTCCTTACTTAGAAACTCATCCATTTCAAGCGCCAAACTTTTCTCATCTTCGACAATTAGTACGTTCATTTTTTTAGTATCGAGTATTTGGTGTTAAGTATCGAGTAGCGAGTATCAAGTAGCGAGTATCAGGTATCAAGTAGCGAGTATCGAGTATCAAGTATTGGCATCACGCTCTCCTGCGGTTAGTGTAATTGTTTACGCTTTAGTCTTTTCGCTTTCGGCTTTCGGCTTTCGGCTTTTCGCTTTCAGCTTTGGTCTTTTCGCTTTCAGCTTTAGTCTTTTCGCTTTCAGCTTTAGTCTTTACGCTTTATACCGCTTTATCTTCGGACTTCGGACTCCCGACCTCAGACTTCTTCCAAAACTAAATCTACATTTTTAAGTATTATAGCGCAAGTTTCTTCAATTTGTTCTTTAGTGATAATTAATGGTGGCGCTATGCGCATCGAATTGCTGCAGTGCAAAAACCAGTCAGACAGTACCCCATCTAAAATGCAGGCATCGATAATTTTTTTGTTTGTTTCGAAACTGTCGAACTCCACCGCAAGCATTAAGCCTTTTCCCCTTATTTCTTTTATGGCAGGATGTTGTAAGAGCGTTTTAAAAAGCTGTCCTTTTTCTTCCACTTCGTCAACAATCTTCTTATCAACCAGGGTGCGCAAGGTTGCAAGGCCCGCGGCACAGCAAACCGGGTGACCGCCAAAGGTTGTCATGTGGCCCAAGATCGGTGTGTGAGACAAAACCGACATAATTTCGAGCGAACTAATAAAAGCACCAATAGGCATTCCGCCGCCAATGCCTTTAGCCAGAAGCAAAACATCGGGCACTACATTATAATGTTCAAATGCGAACATTTTGCCGCTTCGGCCGAAGCCCGATTGAATTTCATCGAAAATCAGCAGCGTTTTCGTTTCGCTACACTTCGCACGCAAAGCCTGCATGTAGCTTAAATCGGCCACTCTTATTCCGGCCTCACCTTGAATGGGCTCGATAAAAACTGCCGCAATTTCTTCGGTTATCTTATCAAGGTCGGCTACATTATTGTGTTCAATAAAACTTACGTGTGGTAAAAATGGCCCGTATCCTGACGAATAGAAATCACTTTCCATCAGGCTTTCAGCCCCTTGAGTACTGCCATGATAGGCATTTTTGCAGGCGATAAATCCTTTTCTGCCCGTATAGCGCTTGGCCAGTTTCATAGCACCTTCAACAGCTTCGGTGCCCGAATTTAAAAAATAGGTACAGCTTAAGCTTTCTGGCAAAATATCGGCCAACGCTTTTGCAAAGTTTACCTGGGGCGTTTGCACATATTCGCCATAAACCATTAAATGCATGTAGGTTTCGGCTTGCTCTTGTATGGCCTTAACTACCGCCGGATGGCAGTGACCCACATTGCTCACGCCAATACCCGCAATAAGGTCGAGGTGCGCTTTACCTGTCGAATCGTAAATATAAACCCCTTTTGCCCGCACAAATTCGAGCATTAACGGTTCGGGGGATGTTTGTGCATTATGTTGTAAAAACAACTGACGTTGGGTAAGCATGGCACAAAAGTACGGAATTGAGATTGAACTTAGTCGTTCCAAATGAAACCTTTCGTCCTGATTAAATTTCAGAATGACAGAAAAAGTTTGTTATGCTGAGGTACAACCCGTCCCGACTTTTCCTATGATGTGGACACATCTATGAAACATCGTTTTACGAGCTGGAATTATCAAATCCGATAGCTATCGGATGGCAACATATTTTATGGCGTTTTCTGAGAACGGTCGTCATCCTCAGAGGTGAGTTTTTGAAAAAAAAAGGAGTTGGGGTGACAAGTTTTTTTACGCTGTCATCCTGAGTACAGCGAAGGATCCCCAGGCGATGAATAACAAAACGCCAATAACGCACTGCCTAAAAGGGCAAGTGAAGGGAGCAAGGACGGTGAGATGTAGGTTGCGGATGCTTTCCCGATAATCCGATACCTATCGGATCCATCGCTTGCAGATTCTTCATTACATTCAGAATGACAGCAAAATTTTGCCATTCAGTATTTTACGTCATGCCGTATTGATTTTTTTTCTGAAAAATTAAAACTACATTGACGTTTCCGTAAACGCCTTGAAAATCGTCCTTTCGACCGAAGTGCTCCAAGGGAGCACCTATGGAGGAGAAATCTTTGAACCTTAAATAAAGATTTCTCGGCTACGCTCGAAATGACGACGCTTCTTAAGAGCATTCTTCTTAAGAACGACGTCACTTTATATTGAGTTTTTCCCGAAAATTAAAACTCAGAATGACAGCGCCAAAAGCAAACACCCCTTCGTTTTCAAAAGAAAAAATCTAAAACATTAAAGGCAGTAAAACCTTAATCTCTGTTCCGATTCCTTCCTGCGATTTTATGGCGATAGAGCCCCGATGGAGGCGAATGATGTTTAACGACAAGGGAAGGCCAACGCCATAGCCCTTGTAGTTGTTGGTGTTAGAAGCGCGGTAAAAAGGCTCGAAAATATGTTGGATGTCGGTTTGCGGAATGCCGATTCCCTGATCGGTTACTGCCACAGAAATGGTGTTGCCATTGCTCTCGAGGGCAATATTTACTGATTTGCCGTTGGAGTATTTGCAGGCGTTGCTTACAATGTTGGTAATGGCTAGCTTAATAAGATTCTTGTTTACCCGCAAGGTGAGCAGCTGCTCATCGTCAGGAAGCTTATCTAAATCGATTTCTATTTTGCTGTTCGGATAAACCTGGTTTACTGAGCCCTTAATTTCCCACAACAACTCATCCATCCTTACTGCTTCGCGGGGCTGGTTTTTGCCATTAAACCCCGACTGAGCCAGTCCGAGCAGGCTGGTTAGGATATGTTCTAACCGCTCCGCCTCATCCTTGATTTTGGCGAGAGCAATGGTTTGCTTTTCAGTATCGTTTGCAGCTTTTAAGGCCAATTCTACTTCGCCGCTAATGATGGTAAGAGGCGTGCGCAGTTCGTGCGAGGCGTTGCTGATGAAATTATTCTGCGTTTCGAAAGCCGTTTCGAGCCGGTTAAGCATGTTGTTGAAGGTTTCGGCCAGCTGCGACATTTCATCACTTCCTTGTTTAACCTCCAAACGCATGTGCAGGTTCTCTGCCTTGATCTTTTTTACGCTCTTGATTATTTTTCGTAAGGGCATAAGCATATAATTGGAGAAACGCCAGCCCACCACAAAGGAAAGGAAAACGGACAGAAAAAAGCCGATAATCAGGATGTGCTGTAAGTCTTTTAGCTCACGAAAACCAACCGGATCGTTGGCAGAAATGATTACCAAATAATCTTTATTGTTGATTTTAAACGATTTCCCTGCGTAGAAATGATTTTCTACACGGTACCGCGACATGAGCCCCGCCCTGATTTTTTTATAGAAACTTTGCGGCAAACCGCTGTCGATGTTTTTTGGCCTCGGGCTGTTGGCCTCAAATATAAAGGCTTGTTCGGATGGCAATCGTTCTAAGTATTGATTACGCATTTTGGCATACGCCGGGTTATTTACATCCTGGTATAGTTTAAGCTGAGCAGAAATCCGGACCCTTGCCTCCAGCCGTTTATAAAAATCTTCGAAGGCAAAATCATTGGCAAAGTACCAAACGAATCCACTTAAAAGCGAAATAATTATTGCAGACAGAATGGCGAATAATAAAGTGATCTTTTTTGCGATTTCCATTCACTAACCTTTTAACACGTAGCCCAGGCCTACAGCGGTATGAATAAGTTTCTGGTCACTATTTTTATCTATTTTTTTGCGCAGGTAATTTACATAAACATCAACCACGTTTGTGCCCAAATTGAAGTCGATATCCCATACGCTTTCTAATATATCTATCCGAGAAAGGATTTTGCCCTTATTTTTGGCCAGATATTCGAGCAGGCGGTATTCGGTAGCGGTAAGCGTAACTTCTTGTTGGTTGCGCTTTACAGTTTTGGCGCTGATGTTGATTTCAAGATCCGCAATATTGATTACATGATCGAGTGCTGTAACGCCATTGTATCGCCTGATCAACATTCGGATCCGGGCAAACAGTTCGGCAAATTTAAATGGTTTTATCAGGTAATCATCAGCACCGTTATCTAAGCCATTTACTACGTTTTCGGTAGTGCCAAGGGCGGTAAGCATAATAACAGGCGTGTTTGGTTTGCCCTCTTTAATGATTTTACAAAGCTCGAGGCCGTTGATACCTGGGAGCATAATATCCAAAATGATGATATCGAAATGATTTTCGAGCGCCATTCGCTTGCCAATCAATCCATCAGGAGCAACACTCACACTGAAACCCTCGTCGGTTAAGCCTCTCGAAACGACAGAAACTACATTGGGCTCATCTTCTACAAGTAATAAATTCATTAAGGGCAATTAATCTAAAAAGGGAAATCAATTAAAAAGGATCCAACCGCTAATTTAACTGATTTTTTAACAGAAAAATGCCATTTTTGTTTCATATTCAAGAAATAGAGATGCAAAAAAAGCCTTTCTGGGTGCTGAAAGGCTTCGGTTTTTTGTTATATTCCTTTTTCTGATTTGTCTTTTAGCGATTTTAAACCGGCATCAAAGTCCTTTCCGATCATTTTATCCATTCCTCCCATAAAAACACACATCCATTTACTCAGTATATTATGGTCTCCGCTCATGGTCCACGTAACCTTGTTACCCGCACCTTCTGGTTCAATGTTAAATTTCGTGTCCGAATGGCTTTCATAAGGTTCCTTGAACATTAAATCAATGTCTACTTCCTGGTTGGGGGCTACCTTGATGATCTTCATATATCCCGATCCGGTTTCTTTTCCCGCCCATTAGTACCTGTGGTTTGGTTGTTCTGGTATGCCAGAAAAGGTCACTTTTGCGCTAGGCTCCATTTTAGCCCATGGATTCCACTTGTAAAACTCATTAAAATTGGCAATGTTTCTGTAGATCACACTATCGGGCGCATTAATTACCGAACTTCTGCTTACCGAATAGGTTTTGGGAAGAAAGAAACCTCCCACTACGATAATGAGCGCCAGAATAACGATTATTCCGACAAAGATTTTTAAAAATTTCATAGCTAGTTTGTTTGTATAGTTAAATTTAGAAAGAAACTCAACAAAATCAAAGTAGCGCTGCTACATTATCCTGGTGCCGGGTTTTGGTGGGTTTAGCTTAAAATGCATTAAATCGGCAATAGATTGTGCTTTTTGTTTAATCGTCGATGCGTTTTCACCCTCGAATAAATCATCAACAGTATTAAAAAAGAGGGTTTTCCATGCTTCGAACTGATCTGTTTTTAACGATGCTTTTTTATCAATATCGAAATGCGTCAACATCGGGTTTCCCTTATAAATTGCTTTGCCAAAAAGGACGCTTTCCCAAAAGTCGTACATTTTGGGCAGGTGGTGCGCCCAATCAACGCGGATAACCTGCGTGAAAATGGGGCCTATAATGGTGTCTTTTTCAACACGGCCGTAAAAAGTGTCGACCAGACTGATAATATCTGCTCTGTTATTAATGTCGATCTTCATCTTCGCTATTTGTACAACCTTAAAATCAGCTTATCGTAGTTTATAACGGCTTTATACTGCATTAAAATATCTCCGCCAATAATGCTCATAATGGGCGGGTGTCCAAATTGTTGGTACGTTTGGCTTACCGATTGCAAATCGAACGCAACCGTTTCGTAATCCTTAATTTTCAGTTTGCCGATTTTTAATTCTGGAATTGTAGCCTGAATAGTTGTTGTTGTGGTAAATAAAGTAGCCGCGTTGATCTCGTTTGAAACCTCGAGTATTTCTGCCAGATTCTGCTCAATCAGGGTTTTATCAAAAACGCTTCGCGATGCGCCGGTATCTAACACGGCAAAGTGCTTTTGGTTAAAAACAACAATTTCCACCAAAAGGTGGAAACCGTCGTCTTGCAAATTTATTGGTATTAAAGGGATGGAGATTGCTTTCATTTTTTTAGCGTGTAAGGCACGTCATTTAGTTAAGGATAAAATTATAGAACATTGGCACCCTGAGCGCCGGCCTGACCGAACAGGGAGTCGAAGGGCAGATATTAATGATTTGCCCAATAAAAAAAGTCTTCGGCTCCCTGCCCGGCCGGTCGGGCAGGGAGCCGAAGACTGACGCCGATCAAGGTTAACTAAATGACGTTAGGCGTACGCTGAAAGTGCATTTACATTGAGTTTAAATCAAATTCATGCCTACAAGCACCGCGTTCATGTTTTTAACCGCCTCGGCACTTTTGTTAAACGCCGCTTGTTCGGTTTCGGTAAGCTTAAAATCGATGATTTTTTCCCAACCGTTACGGCCGATAACTACCGGAACGCCTAAGCAAATATCGCTCTGGCCATATTCACCGTCTAAGGCAACACAGCAGGTAAATAGTTTCTTTTCATCTCGAATAATGGCTTCTACAAGTGCGGCACCAGCTGCGCCGGGGGCGTACCAAGCAGAAGTTCCAATCAATCCGGTTAATGTTGCGCCGCCAACCATGGTATCGGCTGCTACTTTATCCAATGTTGCCTGATCTAAAAGATTGCTCACTGGTAGGCTTTGATATGTTGCTAATCTTGTTAACGGAATCATGGTGGTATCGCCGTGGCCGCCTATTACGAAGCCTTGCAGGTCGCTGGGATTGCATTGAAGTGCTTGCGAAAGGTAAAATTTAAAGCGAGCGCTGTCAAGCGTACCGCCCATGCCAATTATTCTGTTTTTTGGTAAACCCAACGATTTCAGCGCCAGGTAAGTCATGGTATCCATTGGATTACTGATGACGATAAAAATGGCTTCTGGAGAGAATTTTAAAATATTTTCGGCAACGCCTTTAACAATTCCGGCATTGATGCCGATTAAATCTTCGCGGGTCATGCCCGGTTTACGTGGTAAGCCAGAGGTGATCACAACCACATCCGAGCCTGCTGTTTTGCTATAATCGGCAGTAACCCCGGTAATTTTGGTGTCAAAACCCAACAGGGTTGCAGTTTGCATCATATCGATAGCCTTGCCTTCGGCAAAACCTTCTTTAATATCTAACAAAACCAATTCATCAGCTAATTCTTTTCGGGCAATATTATCTGCGCAGGTAGCGCCTACTGCGCCCGCACCAACAACCGTTACTTTCATATATTATAATTTAAGTTTCCTTATTTGTTAAATACCCATCGAAGGTAGAAATAAATATAAGGTTAAAAAATGCTTTTTAAAAACTTTGGCAGGTTTTATGGATTAAGCAGATTAAAATTTGGGTTGTTTTTGCCATTCTGATTGTAATTTATTGGATAAAATCAATACGGATGACGTTAATTATTCCAGTCGTCTTTCCCGCGCAGGCGGGAATCTTAATGCCATGCTGAAGCCTGTGGGAAGGAAGGTTGGGGCGAGGCTGTCATTCTGACGAAGGAAGAATCCCCAGGCGATAAAATGCTGTCTTAATAATAGCACAGGCCAATTAAGGGCAGTGGGTGGGCTGCGCCAGTGCTGGTCGGTTAGAGATTCCTCGTATCTCGGATCCGATAGCTATCGGATGACAGCTGGGCAGAGGCATCACTCACCCAATCATTTTTTCACTCATTCCTTCATTTACTTTGTTGATAAGTCACTGACAAATTCCGCTCTCAAATTTCTTATTTTTGAAGAACCGTTGATGTTCTCCAGCGGCTCATTCTTTACTACACAATATGTACTTAATTTTTGATACCGAAACCACGGGTTTGCCTCGTAATTATAATGCACCAATTACCGATACCGATAACTGGCCGCGTTGTATTCAAATTGCGTGGCAGCTGCATGATGATATGGGTAGGATGGTTGAGCATCAAGATTATTTGGTTAAGCCAGAGGGTTTTAACATTCCATACGATGCGGAAAGGATTCACGGTATTTCAACGGAGCTCGCAGCCGAACAGGGCGTAACGCTTTTGGAGGTATTAGAGAAATTCAATATCGCCTTATCCAAATCGAAATTTATTGTTGGACAAAATGTGGGCTTCGATGTTAACATTATGGGCTGCGAGTTTCACCGTTTTGGCATTGAAAACAGGATGGCAGAAATGCCGGTTTTAGATACTTGTACCGAAATTACAGCAGAGCTTTTAAAGCTTCCCGGCGGTCGCGGAGGTAAATTTAAATTGCCTACTTTAACCGAGCTGCATTCCTATTTATTTGGTGTACCCTTTAACGAGGCGCATAATGCAACTGCCGATGTGGAAGCTACAACACGGTGCTTTCTGGAGCTGATAAAAAAGGATGTATTCAAAAAAGAAGAACTCCTTGTTGATGCCGAATATTTTCCACGTTTCAGGGAATTTAACCCCGGCTCCATTCCAAGTTTTGGCATTCCTCATGTTAACCTAAAAGCCGCCTCCGATGAAATTCGCAAACGCTTGCAAAAAGCCGAGGGCGGAGGCGTATCTAAACAAGAACTGGCCGAAAACAGGCAAGAACTGGCAGGAGCAACCTTTGTACACTTGCATAACCACACGCAATTTTCGGTTTTGCAAAGTACCATTAGCATTCCTGCATTGGTAAAGGCAGCAGCCAGCGAAAAAATGCCGGCCGTAGCGATGACCGATCATGCCAATATGATGGGGGCTTTCCATTTCGTTAATGCCGTATTAAATCACAATAAAGCTGCTGAGGCTAAAAATGCCGAGGCCATTGAAGCCGGAAAACGCCCTACAGAAGTAGTAATGACGCCAATTGTTGGGGTTGAGTTTTTCGTTTGCGATAATCATCTCGATCGGACTACAAAAGATAATGGCTACCAGATGGTGCTTTTGGCCAAGAATAAAAATGGTTACCACAACCTCGCCAAAATGTCGTCGATTGCCTATACCAAAGGCTTTTATTATGTGCCAAGGATCGATAGAAACGTTATTGAGCAATATAAAGATGATATCATCGTATTGTCGGGAAACCTTTCCGGAGAGATTGCAAACAAGATTTTAAATCTCGGCGAAAATCAGGCTGAAGAAGCCCTGCTATGGTGGAAGGCACAGTTCGGCGATGATTTTTACATCGAGGTAATGCGCCATAATCAGGAAGACGAAAACCGGGTAAATGAGTCGTTAATTGCCCTGTCTAAAAAGCACGATGTGAAGCTGGTGGCCACCAATAACACCTATTACATCAATAAGAAAGACGCCAATGCACACGATATTTTGCTTTGCGTAAAAGACGGCGAAAAGCAAGCCACACCGATCGGCCGTGGCCGTGGTTATCGTTATGGCTTGCCAAATCAAGAATACTATTTCAAATCGGGCGACGAGATGAAGGCACTTTTTGCCGATCTGCCCGAAGCGATTTTAAACATACAGGAGATTGTAGATAAAATTGAAACCTACAAGCTCGCCCGCGAAGTACTTTTACCGAAATTCGAGATTCCGGAGGAATTTTTGGTTCCCGAAGATGAACTTGATGGTGGAAAACGTGGTGAAAACAAATTTTTAAGGCACCTCACTTACGAGGGCGCAAAGATTCGTTACGGCGAATTAACGCTGCCAGTAATTGAGCGTTTAGATTTCGAGCTGGCCACCATCGAAAAAACAGGTTATCCCGGATACTTTTTGATCGTACAGGATTTTATTGCCGAAGCACGCCGACGCGACGTTTCTGTGGGTCCCGGTCGTGGTTCGGCCGCGGGTTCAGTAGTAGCTTACTGTTTGTGGATCACCAATATCGATCCTATCAAATACGATCTGCTTTTTGAGCGTTTTCTTAATCCCGATCGTGTGTCCATGCCCGATATCGATATCGATTTCGATGATGAGGGCCGCGGCCGCGTAATGGAATACGTGATCAATAAATACGGATCCAGTCAGGTAGCGCAAATCATCACTTACGGTACCATGGCCGCCAAGTCATCTATCCGCGATACCGCCCGGGTGTTGGATTTGCCTTTGTTCGAAGCCGACAAAATCGCCAAGCTCATCCCGAATATGAAGCTGGCAAAAATCTTCAACCTCGACGAAAAGACTTTAAAAGAAGCCTTAAGGCCCGATGAATATGAGCGTGTTGTCGAACTCAAGAATTTAGGAAGCCTTAAGGATTTAAGTGCCGAAACCATTCAACAAGCACAGGTTTTAGAAGGTTCGTTGCGAAATACCGGCATCCATGCGTGTGGTGTAATTATTACCCCTAGCGATATTACCAACTTCGTGCCCGTTGCTACCGCGAAAGATTCTGATCTGTATGTAACACAGTTCGACAACTCGGTAGTAGAAAGCGCAGGCCTGCTGAAAATGGACTTTTTGGGGTTAAAAACCTTAACCCTGATTAAAGATACCGTTAAACTGGTGAGGAAAAGGCACGGCATCGAGCTTAATCCGGATAACTTTCCGATTGATGACGTAATGACTTATGAACTCTTTCAACGTGGCGAAACCATCGGGATTTTCCAGTACGAGAGTCCGGGGATGCAGAAGTACATGAAAGAGTTGAAGCCGACGGTTTTCGACGATTTAATTGCCATGAATGCCTTGTACCGTCCCGGACCGATGGAGTACATCCCAAGTTTCGTGCGCCGTAAAAATGGCGAAGAAGAAATTCAATACGATTTAGATGCCTGCGAAGAATACCTGAAAGAGACTTACGGAATTACTGTTTACCAGGAGCAGGTGATGCTTTTATCGCAAAAACTGGCTGGTTTTACCAAAGG
This sequence comes from Pedobacter endophyticus, assembly GCF_015679185.1. Classification (NCBI taxonomy): domain Bacteria; kingdom Pseudomonadati; phylum Bacteroidota; class Sphingobacteriia; order Sphingobacteriales; family Sphingobacteriaceae; genus Pedobacter; species Pedobacter endophyticus. The sequence continues at coordinate 1,796,232 of NZ_CP064939.1, read as the reverse complement.
TGAGGCCGACGTTTTGCGTAAGGCGATGGGTAAGAAACAAAAAGACGTTCTCGATAAAATGAAGCCGAAGTTTGTAAAACAAGCGGCAGAAAAAGGCCATGAGGCATCGGTTTTAGAGAAGATTTGGAAAGACTGGGAAGCATTTGCATCTTATGCCTTTAACAAATCGCACTCCACTTGCTACGCCTGGATTGCCTACCAAACCGCCTATTTAAAAGCGCATTATCCGGCAGAATATATGGCTGCGGTACTTTCAAACAACATGAGCGACATTAAACAAGTGGCGTTCTTTATGGAAGAATGTCGCCAAATGGGCGTAACCGTATTGGGGCCTGATGTTAACGAATCTGATTTAAAGTTTTCCGTAAATCAAAAGGGCGAAGTACGTTTTGGTATGTCGGCGGTAAAGGGTGTAGGCGAGAAAGCCGTAGAAAGTATCATCGAAGAACGTACCTTGAACGGCCCTTATGCTTCGGTTTACGATTTCGCAAAGCGATCCAACACCCGAATTGTAAATAAGAAAGCCTACGAAAGTTTTGTTTACAGCGGCGCTTTCGATGCTTTTGGTGGCCACAGGGCGCAATATTTTTATATTGGTCCGCATGATAAGATGAACGGGATAGAAAAGATCATCAAGTTTGCCAACGATTTTCAAAATAACGAAAGCACCTCTCAAGCTTCGCTATTTGGTGGTTCAAAAGCCGACCTTATTTTGGAGCCAAGCTTGCCAGTATCGCCAGAATGGGCATTGATGGATCGCTTGAAATACGAAAAAGATGCCATCGGGATTTTTCTTTCCGGCCATCCGCTGGATAATTATAAACTGGAGCTCGATCGCTTCTGTACGCACTCCGTAAAGCAGCTTAGTATTATCAACAAAGTGAGAATGGGCGATTCTAATGAAGATATTTTAGCAGAGTTCGAGAAGCTTAAAAACCGGGAACTTTGTGTAGGTGGCCTCGTGGTTTCGGCATCGCAGCGGATTACCAAAACCGGTAAGCCGTTCGGGATATTTGTTTTTGAGGATTACGACGACGCTTGTGAAATGGCCCTGTTCGGAGAAGATTTTCTTAAGTTTAAGTCGTTCTTAACCGAGGGCTATTTCTTACAGATCAGAGGCCGTGTAGGGGAGCGTTTCGGGAAGGCCGGCGATTGGGAATTTAAGATCACAGCAATTAACCTCATGTCTGAGTTGAGGGATAAACTGGCCAAGAGCTTAACCATACAAGTTCCGATTGAGCGGGTTAACGACGAGTTGATGCGTGAAATTGAAGCGATTTTAGCAGACAATAAGGCAAACTCAGAGCAGCAGAACTGCCAACTTAACTTCGCCGTTTTTGATAGCGAAAAGCAGATTATGTTGGATTTGCCATCGAAAAATCTGAAAATAAACCCCAATAATAAGTTCCTCGACCAATTGGTTGGGCTGAATGTTGTAAATTATAAGCTGAATTAAGGAGCCTCACCCAATTAAAGATTGTGGTTGGGCAAGTTTGTAGCCTCCCTCTCCAGAGGAGAGGGTTTTTACGGTTCTGTAAGTGAAATTAACCGTTTAGGGTACAAACTTTTTATTGTTGGCTCGGGTTAAAACCACAGTTCTTTAGATCTCTCCCTCTTGGGGAGAGACAAAGAGGAACAAGCCGAAATTCTACCTTTGATAGAGAGGGGTTTTCTAAAGCCTCAAAATAATGTCAAATTGACATTACAATGTAGTTGGCATTGTAATTGAATACATATATTTGAAAATAAAAGAAAACAGTTATGGCATTAGAAATCACAGATGCAAACTTCGAGGAGCTTGTATTAAAATCAGATAAACCCGTATTAGTAGATTTTTGGGCAGAATGGTGTGGCCCTTGTCGCATGGTTGGTCCAGTTGTTGAAGAAATCGCTAAAGAATACGATGGCAAAGCAATCGTTGGAAAAGTGAATGTTGATAACAACCCTCAGATTTCGATGCAATTTGGCATCCGTAACATCCCTGCGTTGTTATACTTTAAAGATGGTCAGGTTGTTGATAAACAAGTAGGTGCGGTGCCGAAATCGGTATTGGCTGATAAGTTGAACAAACAAATCGCTTAGTACGGTAAACGGCAAAAGGTTTGTGGTTAAGGTTTAACCCAATCCAAAAGCCGCACTAATAATATTACAAAAACCCGAATTCATTTAATGGATTCGGGTTTTTTATTGCAGAAATAATTTTGTTCCTTTAATTAAAATCTAATCATGTCTATGAACTTATTAACTAATAAAACATTAGGCCTGTTGTTGGCGGGCTTTACGCTCAACTGCGCAAATATAGCCTGCGTATCGGCACAGAACCCTGTAGAAACCAATAAGCCTTCGGCCGATTACAAACCAGCTTTTCAAGGCCAAACCCGCATTGCTGGCGTAAAAACGAAAACCCCTTTATCAATTGCTGTACTAAACGAGAAGCTCGATCGCCCCTGGGCCATTTCAGTGCTCCCCAATGGCGGATTCTTGATTACGCAAAAAGGCGGAAACATGGTTATTCTCAATGCCAATGGCCAGTTGAGCAAAACAATTGAGGGCTTACCAAAAGTAGATGATTCTGGTCAGGGCGGCTTGCTCGATGTAACTTTAGACCCCAATTTTGCCAAAAACCGAATCATTTACTGGGCCTACTCCGAGCCACAAGATAAAGGCGTTTTGTTGGCCATCGCCAAAGGTAAACTATCCACTAGCGAAACATCGATTGAAGACCAAAAGGTAATTTATCGTGCCACGCCATCATACGGCGGAAAGTTGCAATACGGTTCGAGAATTGTTTTCGATAAAAATGGCGACATGTTTGTGAGTACAGGTGAGCGTTCGGGTGGCGATATCAGGATTCAGGCGCAATATTTAAACTCGTCACTGGGAAAAATTCTTCATCTTACCACCGACGGAAAACCAGTTGCAAACGGTCCCTTTGCCGGAAAAGCTGATGCTCGTCCGGAAGTTTATGCACTTGGCTTACGTAACCCCGATGGCTTAGCTATTAATCCACAAACGGGCGATTTATGGGAGGCCGAATTTGGTCCTAAAGGGGGCGACGAGGTGAATATTATTAAGCCGGGCAAAAATTACGGCTGGCCGATTATCACCTACGGAACTGAATATAGTGGTAAAAAGGTGGGCGAGGGCATCCAGCAAAAAGAAGGAATGGAACAACCCGTTTATTTTTGGAACCCAAGTATTTCTCCGGGCTGCATTGCTTTTTATAATAGTTCCAGCATTCCTGAGTGGAAAGGAAATTTATTTGTCGGCGCCTTAGGCGGCTCTCATATTATCCGCCTGGTAATTAAAGACAACAAGATTGTGGGCGAGGAACGTTTAATGGAAGGCAAAAGTGAGCGCTTCCGCGATATGGTTGAAAAAGATGGCGCAATGTATACCGTAACCGATGGAGGTAAATTGTACAAGATTGCAAAGAAGTGAAAATGAATCAATTATTCATCCGATGAATATGGGCATGTTGCCAGCTATTCATCGGATGAATGTTCAGCAATTTTAGCGGCCGGAGTAGCCCATTGCTGTCATTCTGACGAAGGAAGAATCTGCAAGCGATGAAATACTGCCTTAAATTAAGCTCAAACGCAGACTCTGGACGGTTGGAGTTTGGGCTGCCGAGGACACCAGCCGATAAAAGAACTCGTTTTTTGCGGCGTCATTCCCGCGCAGGCGGGAATCCTAATGCAAGGCACTCAATTTTTGCACATTAGGATCCCCTACCGATAGCTATCGGTACAAGCTACCAATGACACCACCAGTTTTGTCATGCTGAGGAACAGCCTGTCCCGATCCAATAGCTATCGGATTCTCGGGAAAGCATCCGCAACCTACATCTCACCGTCCTTGCCCCCTTCACTTGCCTTTTTTTTGGCAGTGGGTTGTTAGCGCTGTGCGTTTCATCGCTCAGGGATCCTTCGTTGCACTCAGGATGACAGCGTAAAAAACCTGTCATCCCAACTTCTTTGTTTTTTCGGAAACTGGCTATGAGGATGACGGCCGTTTTTAGATAATGCGATAAAGTTGACCGTAATTCCAACTATTCTCGGTCTTTGCTGGATGGGAAACAAACGTTCTGCTTTTCATCGCAATTTTAGTCCCGCTGTCCGTTGTAGCTCCGATGAAGAATCGGAGGCTGCCACTGCCATCAGGTTTACTAACCCTGGTCAGTAGCACTGCCTGCGCCACTTAAACCCGACCGTAGCGAGATGCCGATTCTTCATCGGCAGAAGCGGGGGCGGGGCTGCACCGACCCAAATGCCACTGCAATTGCTTTCCAAATTATTTTTCCTGATGGTGCTCACCGACCGCCAATCTGCGAAAAAAATTAATCTGCATTCGGCTGATGGTTACACCAGCCGATAGGGAATTCGTCATTGCGAGGTACAGCCTGTCCCGATTTCTCGGGAAAGCGATCTCATTTCGTAAATCAGATTGCTTCGGCTCGCACAAACCCGGCCTCGCAATGACGATTCGCCGAAAAAACTTGTCATCCCGACTCGTTTGTGTTTTCAAAAACTGGCTATGAGGATGACGGCCGTTCTTAGATAAAGCCATAAAGTTGACCGTAATTCCATTTGCTGGATTTGGAAACAAACGTTCTGCTTTTCATCGCAATTTTAGTCCCGCTGTCCGTTGTAGCTCCGATGAAGAATCGGCAGAAGCGGGGGCGGGGCTGCACCGACCCAAATGCCAATGCAATTGCTTTCCAAATCATTTAAAAAATTAATTTAGCCGCTTTGAATTTGCTCATCTCAATGTCCAAATTGTTTCTTAGCTTTACGATATGCAAACAATAAACTACGAAAACGAAACCAGCTTTGGCAACCTCGAGTTATTGGCAAAGCAAGTGGTAGAGGGCTTCATTACAGGTTTGCATAAAAGCCCGTTCCATGGCTTTTCGGTCGAGTTTGCAGAGCATCGTCAGTACAACAATGGCGATAACGTTAAAAATATCGATTGGAAACTTTTTGCCAAAACAGACAAGCTTTATAGTAAGCGTTTTGAAGAAGAAACCAATCTTCGCTGTCAATTTGTGATCGATGTTTCTTCGTCAATGTACTTTCCCGAGCCGAAAGATAATAAACTTACTTTTTCTATCGAGGCGGTGGCAGCGCTGATGTATCTGCTCAAAAGACAAAGAGACGCATTCGGGCTGAGCCTTTTTACCGACGAAATTGTGCTGAATTCGCCGGCGAAGTCGACAACTGTGCATCAAAAGTACCTGTTTACGCAGCTTGAGGATTTACTGCAAAAACCGAAAATAAATGCACAAACCAATTTGAGCGAGGCTTTGCATCAGGTTGCAGAGCTCATTCATAAGCGCTCTTTAGTTGTCATTTTCAGCGATCTCTTCAATACCCAAACAAATGCCGAAAAAACCGATGAATTGTTCGACGCGCTTCAACACTTAAAGTTTAACAAGCACGAAGTGGTGGTTTTCAATGTGGTTGATAAATTAAAAGAAGTCGATTTTGCCTTCGAAAACCGGCCTTATCAGTTCATTGATATGGAAACCGGCGACGCCATTAAAGTGCACACCAATCAGGTGAAGGAAAATTATACTGCAGCGGTTTCGAGCTACCGGCAGGAAATTGCATTGAAGTGTGCGCAATATAAAATCGATTTAATTGATGCCGATATTAACCGGGGTTTTTTTCCGATTCTTCAAGCCTATTTGATCAAACGCCAGAAATTGGGATAATGTTTACGTGCTTTGCGCAAACAACTGGCCGCAAGCGATGTTAAAAATAGACTAAATGCTTATTAAAACTCTTCAATATGTTAGAAAAAGGTATTAAAGCGCCCGACTTTGAATTGAACGCTACCCCCGATCAAAAGATAAAGCTCAGCGATTTTCTGGGTAAAAACGTCATATTGGCGTTCTATCCAGCCGATTGGAGCCCCGTTTGCAGCGATCAAATGGCCCTTTACAATGAAATGCTGAAATTTTTTGCTAAACACGATGCACAAATGCTCGGCATATCTGTCGATAGTGTTTGGTGTCATCTTGCTTTTTCGAAAGATAGAAAACTACATTTCCCCCTACTGGCCGATTTTGAACCAAAGGGCGAGGTTTCTAAAGCTTATGGTATTTACGATGAGCAAACCGGAGAAAGCAAAAGAGCGCTTTTTGTGATCGATAAGGAAGGAAATATTGCATGGAGCTACACCTCGCCGACTGCGGTTAATCCCGGTGCGGATGGAATTTTGGAAGCTTTGGAAGAATTGGATAAAAAATAAACACAATGAGTAACTTAAAACCAGAAGTAGGCAGCCAGGATCATGCTCAAGGAGGTAAATCTGCTGCGATTACAATTGTAGAATTTGGCGATTATCAATGTCCACATTGTGGAAATGCACATCCAATTTTGAAAGAGATTGAAGAAACATTCGGCGATCAGGTGAATTTTGTATTTCGTAATTTTCCGTTACAGGAAATACATGAGCTGGCGCTGCCCGCTGCAATTGCTGCCGAAGCAGCCGGTTTGCAGGGCAAGTATTGGGAAATGCACGACGCCTTGTTCGATAATCAATATCGGTTGAGTGAAGATTTGTTTGATGAACTTGCCGAAACGATTGGCCTAGACCCCGAAAAGTTCAGATCCGATTCCGCGGCAGATACAGTTAAGGAGAAAATTGATAATGATTTTGAAAGCGGTGTGAGAAGTGGTGTAAACGGTACGCCATCTTTTTATGTAAACGGCACCAAATTCGATGGTGGAGCTACTGATCTTTATCAGATGCTTCAAGAAAGTACCAAGTAACCACACTGATCTATTAAGTACTCACTATTACTGCGCCCGTTACCTGGCAAAGTACAGCTCAACAAAAAAACCTCATGTATTTTTCAATACATGAGGCATCAGATAAGGGTAACCGGAAAACTAAAAAACTAATTATGAGTTTTTAGAATTTAACAAAACGGAAATCGCTTCTGGTGTTTCGTTAAGTCAAAGGTGCATTTCATTTATGAAGTTTTGGTGAAGAAGTTGGAAAGAGTCCAAAGTCCCTAGTCGGAAGTCTTTAGTCGGCATAGACTGAGGACTTTGGACTTCAGACTAAGGACTAACATTTACAGATTTCCCCTCAATTCTTGCTCACGCTCCAGCGATTCAAAAAGTGCCTTGAAGTTACCAGCACCAAAACTTTGAGCTCCTTTTCGCTGAATAATTTCAAAGAAAAGTGTTGGGCGATCTTCAACTGGCTTTGTGAAGATTTGCAATAAGTAACCTTCCTCATCGCAATCGACCAAAATACCCAAACTTTCTAATAGTGAAATTTCTTCATCTATTTTACCCACCCGTTGCGGCATCATATCGTAATAAGCCTCGGGCGGTGCGCTCAGAAATTCTACTCCACGAGATTTTAATTCCTTAACCGTTTTTACAATATCGTTTGTGGCAACAGCAATGTGTTGCACGCCTTCGCCCTCGTAATATTCAAGGTATTCTTCAATTTGCGATTTCTTTTTTCCTTCTGCTGGTTCGTTGATCGGGAATTTAGAGTAACCGTTGCCGTTGCTCATCACCTTGCTCATCAGCGCTGAATACTCGGTGTTGATTTGTTTGTCGTCAAAAGAAAGGATGTTAACGAAACCCATTACATCTTCGTACCACTGTACGGCCTCGTTCATGCGGTTCCAACCTACATTGCCCACACAGTGGTCGATATAAAGCAAGCCGGTATCAGTTGGCTGGTAATCACTTTTCCATTCTTCGTAACCCGGCATAAAAGGCCCGTTATAGTTCTTGCGCTCAACAAACATGTGCACAGTTTCACCATAAGTATAAATTCCGCTGATTTTAACTTCTCCATGCTCATCAGTAAGCGTTTTGGGCTCGAGGTAAGGCCTGGCGCCACGCTTGGTTGTCTCTTCAAATGCGCTGTAGGCATCATCTACCCAAAGGGCCAGCACTTTTACACCATCGCCATGTTTTTTTACATGCTCGGCAATAAGGTGGTCAGATTTTAACGCCGTTGTTAAAATTAATCTGATTTTTCCCTGCTGCAAAACGTACGATGCCTGATCGCGAATGCCTGTTTCGGGACCGGCATAAGCTACGCTCTGAAAGCCGAAGGCAGTTTTGTAATAATGTGCCGATTGTTTGGCGTTTCCCACATAAAATTCAATGTAGTCTGTACCGTTTATAGGCAGGAAATCTTGTGCTTTTGATATTTTTTCTGCAAATGTTAATGTTTCCATGTTTTTTTATTTTTTTAAGTCCGAAAGTCGGAGTTCCGAAATCGGATGATTTTAAGCCCCACCCAACCCTCCCCAGAAGGGAGAGCTTAGCATTTTGCATACACGGCGTGGCCATAAATTTTCTTTTTAGTTTTAGTCTTTCATCTCTGGGGTCTTTCAGCTTTAGTCTTTCCGCTTTTAGCTTTCATCTTCTGCTTTGCTCTTCAGACTTCGCGACTTTGGACTAACCACTCGCTTTGCCTTTGGTCTTTCAGCTTTAACCATACCGCTTTAGTCTTTCAGCTTTGCTCTCCGGACTCCGGACTCCCGACTCCCGACTTTCGGCCTTCCCGACTAACTACTCCAGCTTTTATAATAATTTTCGTCTTCAATTTCGAGGGCTTCTTGTGTAAGCATCAGTGGCCTAAACGGATCGATCATTACCGCAAGTTCATCTGTCTTTTCCTTACCGATCGATTTCTCTACTGTGCCGGGATGAGGCCCATGCGGAATTCCGCCCGGATGCAGCGTAATTTGTCCTTTTACTACGCTTTTTCTACTCATAAAATCGCCATCAACATAATATAAAACCTCATCGCTATCTACATTACTGTGGTTGTAAGGTGCCGGAATAGAGTCGGGGTGGTAGTCGTATTTGCGGGGAACAAATGAGCAGACCACAAAATTGTGCCCTTCAAAGGTTTGATGCACTGGCGGCGGTTGATGTAAACGTCCCGTAATCGGCTCAAAATCGTGTATTGAAAAAGCGTAAGGATAATGATAACCGTCCCAGCCAATATAATCGAAAGGGTGCGTGCCGTAGGTATATGGATAAATTAAACCCTGCTTTTTAATCAGCACTTTAAAATCGCCGTATTCATCGTGAGTTTGAAGGTTTTCGGGCAGGCGCAGGTCACGCTCACAGTAAGGCGCATGCTCCATAAGTTGGCCGTATTGGTTGAGGTAACGTTTTGGCGCCCTCAGCGGACTAAAACTTTCTACAATGAACAGCCGATTTGTCTCATTATCAAACTCCATTTGATAAATTGTTCCCCTCGGAATGATCAGATAATCGCCATATCCGAATTTAATTTCGCCAAAACCCGTTTTTAGTTTCCCTGAGCCCTCGTGTACGAAGATCATTTCGTCGGCCTGACTATTTTTATAAAAATAATCGGTCATCGACTTTCTCGGAGCGGCCAAAACCACATGCAAATCGCTGTTGACCAACACAGGTTTTCGGCTTTTTAAAAAGTCATCCTCGGGTTTGATATTAAAACCAATCAGGCTGGTGTGTTTTAAGTGCTTTTCGCGTGCAATTTTAGGCTCAACATTGTAGGGTTCGCCCAAATGTTTCACAATAGTTGGCGGGTGGCAATGATAAACCAATGAGTAGAGGCTCGAAAAACCCTCGGTCGAAACCAATTCCTCGGCGTAAAGATTTCCATCGGGCTTACGAAAAACCGTATGTCGCTTTGCAGGAATTTGGCCTAATTTATGATAAACAGGCATAACTATAAAATTATGGTTAGAAAGAAAATAGCTTAACAGGAAGAAAGGTAAAACGCGAATGCGTTCCAATCTGGAGAAATAGCAGGAATACTATAGTGAATACTGAGCCATGATCAATTTGGAAAGCATCTTGTAACGGCGTGCAGCGATGGCATCGTTAACTAAGTGGATATGTAATGCTTTTAAAATCATGGTTTGTTACCGCTAATTTAGGATTTTTTTTATGAAAAGCAAACTAATGTTGTTTTGGGGCGGAGTAAACGCATTCCAATTTTTGATAGATTTAAGCGAGCAGTTGAATAGAAGTGATTGTATGCTTTTTTCCAAATGAGTTACATTTGTTGTAGCGAGACGCTACCAGTGCTATTAAGTTAAGCTTGTCAATTGTCAGTCTGTAGCGAGACGCTACGACAAGGGGGGAGACAGTGAGCCAGTGCGTTAAGCCCAAAGTAGTAAAAACGTCAATGGTAGCGCCAACTATGAACGGTTGTCATCCTCAGCTTGGCTGGGGATCTTAATGCAAAGCCTAATACATTTAGATTAATTCCCGAAGTTTCGGTACCGCCTGCGCGGGAAAGACGGCAAGAATAAAGGTCATTCCTATTAAGCTAATGCCTAAATCCTTTTTATAATGTCAATAAATAGCTTAACTCAATAGCATTGGAGGCGCTACCACGAGCAGGGATTTTGGGTGGATGCCATTTGTATCCACCCGGTTCTTTATTCCTTTCTATCCAAAAAAGAACCAAACCGCTCATAATGACAGGTATAACCATTCGGGTGCTTTAATAAATAATCTTGATGTTCTTCTTCTGCCGGCCAAAACTTTACATAGGGCTCCAGCTTGGTTACTACTTTTCCATCCCATCTTTTCGATTGATCTACAATGCCGATTACTTCCTGGGCTATCTTCTTTTCTGCTTCATTTTGATAAAAAATAGCCGAACGGTAGCTCGAACCCCGATCATTTCCTTGTCTATCTACGGTGGTTGGATTATGTATGCGATAGAAATAGTCCAATATTTCTCTGAAATTCGTCGCTGTTGAGTCGTAGGTTATTTCAAGCGCCTCTGCATGTCCCGGATGGTTGTCATAAGTTGGGTTTTGATTATCGCCGCCTATATAACCGACTTCTGTATCGAGCACACCTTTTTGTTTTCTAAAAAGTTCTTCCATTCCCCAAAAGCAACCGCCCGCAATATACGCTCGTTTAGCGTTTTTTAGGTTTTTGGTGGCCAATGGTTTAATTTGATTGTTTGCTTCCTGCTTCGCTTTTTGGTTACTGTCTGTTGTGCCGCACGCCACAAAGGTTACCAGCAAAAAGAATGGCGATAATAAGCTGAATATCTTCATTTTCATTTTTTTTGTTATTGAATTTAAATTGCGAATTTTTTTAAGGATCTGTAAATAGATCTGTTTGGGGAATTAAGCTCCTATTTTGATCAAATCGATCGATTCTGAATTAATGCAATACCTTAAACCGCTGGGCTCAGGTCCATCGGGGAATACATGCCCCAAATGTCCGTCGCAATTATTGCACATCACCTCCACACGAATCATTCCGTACGTGGTGTCTTTTTCGTATTTTATTGCGTTCTCTCTTATCGGCTGTGTAAAACTTGGCCACCCACTGCTAGAACTGAATTTAATGGTCGAATCAAACAGTTCGTTATCACAGCAGATGCATTTGTACTTACCTGCATCATGTGCATGGCAAAAAGCGCCACTACCGGCTGGCTCGGTACCTTTTAAACGCGTAATCCTAAATTGTTCGGGCGTAAGCAAGGCTTTCCATTCAGCTTCCGTCTTCTCCACTCTTTTATCGGGCGTAGGATTGCCCTGGTTCGTATATTTGATAACGTCGTTCCAGTTTATCATGATTTTTTCTTTTGCTATATTTACGCAAATTTACGTTTGTTGTGCGCCATTTCGATGTCATCTTTCATTTATGGCCGGTTAGTTTGGGTTTAATAGAAAGCTTCGATGCATCAACCGTCATATTCGTTGAACAGGTGTTTTGGCTGGCCACATTTTTTTATTGTTTTGTCCATTTGGGTTAGTGTTTTACGAAAAAAGCGATTGCTACTGCTATTGCAACTCAAATTCCTACTCCAACACCTGTTGTTGGTCGCCAGTTTCCGTTAATATAATTTAGGAAGCCTCGATAATATGTCGGCCATACAGGCACAATAAAGCCCAACAACGCTCCAGTAGATAAAGTTGAAATGCGTGAGCTAAATATTTTTTATTTCTCAATTTCCTTTACTTTTCGAAAGATGCGCTGTAGTGGCTCGCCCTTTTTTTTACGTATAATAGTAAATCAATTTCTTTTCAATTTCTCTACGTCTGCTTTTAAATCATCGGTAGCTTTGGATAATTTTTCGATTCTATCCCACATTCCGTCCATGCTTCTTTCTCTATCGCTAGTGCTGTAAGCTCCATCTTTCATTATTTTAACATCTCCCTTTAAATCTTGAACACTACTTTTTAGCTCCCTTAACTCATAAACAGCTCCTTTTAGCTTCTTAAAGTTATCTTCACTTGTTTCCAAGCCGTTCTTCAAATCTTCAACTTTGCTTTCTAATCCAGCAATTTTTTGCTTTTGTTGCTCATACTGCTCGCTTATTTCGGCTATTTTTCTTGATAAACTAGCGATAGTGACCGTTGAAGTCGCCACTTTTTGCTGAGATAACGACGATTTAGGCACAGGCTTTTTTTGTTGAGCAAACTTATATTTATTATGGCGAAAAATAAACATGGTAAAACAATATGTTTCATCGTGACTAGATTCTTAAGCTTCATTTTCTTTTTTTTTGATGTTTTTTTGTTCTTTCATTTGCTTTTATTTTTAACCAGAGGATTTTATGCCTGTTATTCGTGGTGGAGACCTATGCTACTTTTTGTCCTCACGAATCATTAGTTGGTTCAGTCCCTATTCCTTTTCATTTTTTCCAAATCGGCTAATAGCTCTTTAGTGAGTTTGTTTCTATAGCACATATCGCTAGGGACCTCTCTTATGCCTGCTCCCCACACTGTTTGTTTATGACACCTCAAATTTGGATAGATGTAGTCGTAAAACATGATTTTCCCCATTTCATAGTTGTTAGACTTTAAGCCCTTTAAAATCGACGAAAAAGCTCCCGAAATGAAATCTGTTAGTTGAATCCCAACACTTTGATGCGAATATTCGATATTTAAACTGTCCTTAATGTGTTTATAAGAACTAATGAAGTCACCAGAACTAAAAAGGTCAAAATAGATATCTCTCAAGTATTTGTCTGTATTTTCACATACTGGGTCAAAAAACATTACAGCTAAATTTTGTCCGTCCCTTGCCTGAGTTTCCATTTCTACACGTTGCATGTGCTCCTGGAGATGCATTTTTAACATCGCCTTTTCATTAATCTTTGGACAGGTTCGGTTTTCTGTGTGAGTAATAATAATCTTTTTGTAGTCAATATAATTCAAGAGGCTTAAACTGCTATCAACAAACTCAATCAGCGACTTGTAACTGTGGTGCTCTAAGAATTTGAAATCTTTATTTTTTGGAATTTCTTTTTTTTCCTTTTGGAACTTTCTTAGCTGCCATAAATAAGCCCATTTTATTTCTCGTTCCAATGGTAGATCGTATTCTACTTTTAAATCACGGAAAAGCGTATTGATTTTTTTCCAGTCATCCGCTTTTATTATTAAGGTACATCTAATATAATATGGGTGCACAGCAACGTGCTTAATGGTTTTTTCTGTCTGATAGGCCCCACATTCATCGCTGAATCCAAAAAATATGCTCATGGTACAAGGTTGTTGTTTATATTGCTGTTAGCTTCTTAAAATTAGACAGATTGTCTGAACACAACTGCTGAATATTGATTATTGGTACCCGTTATTAATGCGGTAGAAATTCCTATAAGTTGTAAAATCTAATATATGAATAAAAAATATCCGTTAGCGCAAAAGCCATAAATTTTTTAACTTTATTGGTGCTTTAGCATATTTCCGTAGCTTTGCCAACACCTTTTAACCAAATTTTTTATGAAATTAGTATCGTACAAAACCGAAGATAGTGCACATTTGGGCCTGTTTATAGATGGGCATATTTACAACCTAAACAGTTGTGATAAGTTGATCCCTGATAACATGAGTGAGTTTTTGCAGGGCGGGGAAGTACTAATGGATCGTGCAAAAAAGGTAGATACCGACATCAAAAACGGAGGCTTAACAGCGAAAGAAGAAGTTTTTTATGAGCTTTTGGCACCTGTTCCAAATCCAACAAGCTGCCGCGATGCATATGCGTTTAGGCAACATGTAGCTGCGGCTCGCCGTAACCGAAAGGTTGATATGATTCCACAGTACGATGAATACCCGATTTTTTATTTTACCAACCATAATTCCATTCAAGGCAACGGCGAAATTGAGTGTATGCCCGATCATTTCGAAAAGCTCGATTTCGAACTCGAACTGGCCATCGTTATCGGCAAAAAAGGCAGAAATGTTAAAGCTGCTGATGCCGACAGTTACATTGCCGGTTATATGATTATGAACGATATGAGCGCCCGAACTTTGCAAATGGAAGAGATGGTGCTGAACCTTGGCCCGGCCAAAGGCAAAGATTTTTGCACCGCTATTGGGCCATGGCTGGTTACGCCCGATGAACTGGAAAAGTACAAGGTGCCGGCGAAAGAAGGACACGTTGGCAATGCTTACGATTTAAAAATGACCTGCCGCGTAAACGGCATTGAGGTATCGAAAGGAAATGCTGCCGATATGGATTGGACCTTCGCCGAAATTATTGAGCGTTGTGCCTATGGTGTTGATATTTTACCAGGTGATGTAATCGGATCGGGAACGGTAGGCACAGGCTGTTTTCTTGAGCTAAATGGTACGGGTTTGTTTAACGACGCCAACTATAAAGCGCAATGGTTGCAACCGGGCGACATTGTAGAAATGGAAATAACCGGCTTGGGAGCGCTAACGAATAATATTACCAGGGCTGATACCGATTTTTCTATTCTGGCCTTAAAGAAATAGTAATCCTTAAATACAAGATCGATTGTAAGCAAGAGCGTTCGCATTGATGAAAATTTGTCTTTTCAACCGAAGCGCTCCATAGGAGCACCTTCGGAAGAGCAATCTTGCATCTGCTTTTCAGAGACAATGCAGATGGTGAGACTGCCTTTAGAAAAGGTGCAACCGCTTTTCAAAACATCGTACACTTTCAATTTTTTTATATCGTGCTCACACTAAAAACGGAAGACTTAAGCGCTGTTGAACTGCAAAATTACTTGCAGTATGCCATTGCGCCACGTCCAATTTGTTTTGCTTCTACCATCGATGCTGATGGAAATGTCAATCTAAGCCCTTTCAGCTTTTTCAATATGTTTAGCACCAAACCGCCGATTTGCATTTTTTCTCCGGCCCGGCGTGTAAGGGATAACACCATAAAACATACCTTGGAGAACGTTTTACAGGTAAAAGAATGTGTTATTAATGTTGTAAACTACAATATGGTGCAACAAATGAGCCTCGCGAGCACCGAATATGCGAAAGGGATTAACGAGTTTGAAAAATCTGGCTTTACCATGTTGAAATCTGAAATTGTCAGGCCACCGCGGGTGGCCGAAGCACCTGTTCAGTTCGAATGCGTAATTAATGAGGTAATCTCTTTGGGAAACACCAATGGTGCAGGGAATTTGGTTTTAGCCGAAATTAAGTTGATTCATATTAACGAGGATATTTTGGGCGATGATGGCAAAATAGACCAGAAAAAAATAGATTTGGTGGCTCGCCTTGGTGGCGATTGGTATTGCCGCGTTACCGATGCCAACTTATTCAAGGTTGCTAAACCTTTGGCCAAATTGGGAATCGGCGTTGATAGTTTGCCTCAGTCGGTGCGTTTATCGAAAGTTTTAACGGGTAACGATTTAGGTATGCTGGGCAATGTTGAGCATTTGCCGAGTGACGACGACATAGATTTAATTGGTTTGCATACCGAGGTAAAAGAGGTTTTGGATGCAACTATTGGCGATGCGACGAACAGAGAAAGGGAGCTGCATGAGCTGGCGAAAAAATTCCTCCAGCAAGGCGATGTGGAGCTTGCATTAAAAATAGTTTTACTTTAACTTAAGCATTCAAAAAACAATCGATATGCATACCAGTGTTCAGGTAGATCAATACATTATCAAATCGGCGGAATTTGCCATTCCTATTTTAGACCATTTGCGTAACCTCGTTCATCAGGCTGATGCCCGCATTGAGGAAAAAATAAAATGGGGAATGCCATTTTTCGAATTAAAAGGCCCGGTTTGTCATATCGCTGCGTTTAAGAACCACTGCGCATTCGGTTTCTGGAAAGCTTCGCTGATGCAGGATGAGCACAAACTGTTTAGCGATAAAAGCACCGCAATGGGTACATTGGGCAAAATAACATCATTTAACGACTTGCCCAGCGATGAGATTTTGCTTGCCTATATTCAAGAAGCCATTCAGTTAAACGAAGACAACATCAAACTGCCTCCCAAAACCAAAAAGGCAGAATCGACACCACTTATTATTCCTGAATATTTTATCGATGCCCTGCAGCAAGATTCGAAAGCAATGGCCGTATTTCAGAATTTTAGCCAATCGAACAAAAAGGAATACGTTATGTGGCTCGAGGAAGCTAAAACCGAAGCAACAAAGCAAAAAAGACTACAAACTGCTATTGAGTGGATTGCGGAGGGAAAGCCGCGAATGTGGAAGTATTTGAAGTAGAGGGGAGTCTTGAGTCGGGAGTTGGGAGTCTTCAGTTGTGAGTTGTGAGTTGTCGTGATACTTGATACTTATGTCTTGATACTTAAATAATACTAACAATTTTAAGAAACCGGTTTTGATAATGGCCGTTTAGCGGTGTAATGGTTACGCCATGGGCCTTGCCCGACGATGCGTGAATAAACTTGATCCCATCGTCATCAATCGAATAAACAATGCCGACATGGCCTATTCTTCTTATTTTGGAATTGCTTCCGGTAAAAATCAATACATCGCCAACTTTAGCATCTTTTAAAGTGGTTTCTTTCCCTGCGTAGCTAAACTCCCGTGATGAACGGGGAACTTTGAAGCCGAAATTACTGAATACGTAGCTCACAAAACCCGAACAATCGAAGCCAACTTTAGGGTTACTGGTTGCATAGCGGTAAGGAATGCCAAGCATGCTTTTGGCAAAATCGATCAACGATTCAGAGCTGGTTTCCTGCTCCTTTTCAATAACTTTGACCTCTTTCGGCAAATTTGTTGCTAAATGCTTAACCAGTTCCTGGTATTGTGGTGGGAGTATTGTTTGGGCTTTTGCTGTTGTAACAAACAAAATGAAAAACAAAATCGGGAATATTATTTTCTTCATATGTTGGTTTCAAAGATAGAAAAAATATCCAAAGCCGCTCATAATGTTGAAAATGAGTATAAAAAAAGCCGCCTTGGGTAAGTCCGAAGCAGCTTTTTTTATTTTAAGATAAATGAAGACTAGATTGTTGAAAACATTTTTTGTGCACTTTCACCCATAAACGGGAGTGGTCTCTGCTGGCTGTTGTTTGCAATTAATATGCCCAAAACAATGTAGATAAGAGAAACAATGGAAAATGCGTAGCCCAAATAGGCTATAATGCCTGCCGCCAAAATTGTACCAATTACCGATAAAGCGCCCCAAATAACGAAGGTAGCCAAATGAAGTAATAACGATTGCCTTAAATGGTACGTTGATAATGAAGTCTTTTTACCCTTGTACAGCGCAAAATAAGAAATCAGCCAACCAAAAACAGTAATATAGCTCACAATTGCGGCCATTTTACCATTGTCTGTACTTTTAAGAGGGGTATTCGTTTCCATATTTTTTAAAGTTAGTTTAAGCGGATGTAAACAAATAGGGAAACTGTTACCAAGATACTGAAAATGATTTGGATAAAAAAATTTATTATGGGGTAGTCACCGCAACTGGCAGAATTTTTCCGTTAAAAAATTTATGGCCCGTTTTGGCGAAATCGGCAATGTACTTGCCCATTTCAAAGGCCATAACCGGACTCTGGTAACCGGGGAAAGCCGCCTCCAACATCTCGGTTTGTGCCGAACCCAGCGCCAGGCAATTTACTTTAATTCCGGTTTCTGCCAGCTCAAAAGCCAAACATTCGGTTAAAGTATGTAAAGCGGCCTTACTTGCCGAATACGCCGATAAGCCGGAGAATTTTACGCTACCCTGAAAGCCGCCCATGCTACCGATATTCACAATATGGCTTCCGCTTTGCATTAAAGGCAAGGTGTTTTGGATCATCCTGAAGTGCGATATTACGTTGCTTTGCAGCATTTCGCCCAGGTCTACCTCGGTAGTTTCTAAAAACGGTTTGTTAACCAGGGCGCCCGCATTATTAATTAAAATATCGATAGTTCCAAGACGTTCTTGCAAAAAGGGAATAAGTGCGGCATAGTCGTCGTTTACAATGTCGAACTCAACCGGTAGCAAGGTACAGTCGGGGTTTATGCCTCTTGCAATTTCTAAAAGCTTACGCAGTTTATCTGCCGAACGGGCAATTGCAACTACTTTATTCTCTTTTTGTAAACTAAATTCCAAAGCAGTTTCGAAACCAATGCCACTGCTTGCGCCGGTAATTATAATGTTCATTTGTATTGAATTGTGACGCTGTAAAAATCAGATCTTTTTGCGACAAAACAAACTGCTAAATAAAATTGGGTTTAATTCACGGTTTAGACTAAGCTCCAACTCTGGTTTTTTAAAAAACGAAAAATTGAATGCTATAGATTTAGTGCCGTCATGCAGAGCTTTAACTCCCGTCTGACCGGACGGGCAGGTTTTTCAAAAAAATCAATATGAATGACGTAAAAAGCAACCACCTCCCTAAAGGGATGCCTTTGGCACTTGCCTCCCGAAGAAATCGGGAGGAGTTGGACAGTGCGAACTTTGATGGTATCTGAGGTCAGATGGTTGTGCAGTTGCGACTCTCCTCTTAATTTAGGAGGGGGTTAGGGTGGTTAGCTATTAGTGCTGTTTATCAGTATGTTGAAAAAAAAAAGTTAATGGTAGCGTAATAAAGGATCCCCAAGCGATGGAACCCAAAACCCAAAATTCCACTACCAAAAAAACGGTACATTGTGTGGGCAAGCTTGGTAGTGTATAAGAAGCCGGTGCTTTCCCCAGAAGTCTTATCATGTGGACACATCTTTATTTCTCCGCCGTCATTCCCGCGCAGGCGGGAATCTTAATGCTCGGCAACCAATTTTAGCGCATTACGATTCCCAGTCAAGCTACCAATGACAGAAATAAGAAAGATCGACATTGCGAGGCACAGCCAGGCCCGATTTTTCGGAAGCAATCTCATTTCGTAAATCAGATTGCTTCAGCTGAGTTTATCTTGAGCGTAGCCGAAAGGCACGAACCCAGCTTGGCAATAACGATTCGGTGAAAAACTTGTCATCTCAACTCCTTTATTTTTCTAAAACTAATCTCTGACGATCACGACTGGTTGAACAGAAAAGCATCTACACCATTGGCGAACTAGAGGTAAGCCGTTCTACGGCATCAACAAAACGTATACAGTTATTAGCAACTTGTAATGGATGGCTGCTACAACTGTTGGCTAACCGGATTTTTGATCACATGCAGGCCATCGCTAATCAGCTTGGTATGATCGGGCTCTTTACTTGCCTTAATTTCCAAATAAACCTGAACTTCCCTTTCCAGCTGATGATGCATCTTTTTATGATAAACAATCTCCAATACTTCGAGGGCACAGAGCCAATCTTGCCGATGATTTGCTTTCAGTTCCTTAAAAATTTCGGTTAATTCACTCAAGTTTTCGCCGCTTTCCCGAATTTCACGCACCCGTTGATACAATTTGTGCAGTTGTAACGTTTTGTTATCGTACGTAATTTTGTGCGTTTTCTCGTTACTAATCAAGGTAATTTCCTCAAAGGCATCCTTATCAGCTGCGCCGTTAAAAACCGAAACTATTTTTTCACCCACAGCCATATCATAATCGCCCCACTCGGGCTTAAATAACACATTTTTATTGCTTTCGGTAACAGTACAATTAGTAAACTTAATCAACAATACCTTTCCGTTTTCCCTTAATACATCAATTATCAGTCCCTCAACTGCAATTCCGCTTTCGAAAACAAGCTTTGCGCCATTAGCGCTGTGCCTTAAGGCTTCAACTTCCTGTTCACTATAATCTTCTAATGGCTTCACGGCGCCTTTAAGCCTGCCCACGGGCGATGAAAAACCATCTTTATGGTAGTTTTTGCCATGGCCCGTTAACTGTTTTCCATTTAAGGCCAAAGCCGATGGGCCTGTAGTTTTAATAAATGTAACCTCGTCGCTGGCGCTGATGCCAATATCAGTAAATATTCCCGTAACCTGCAAGCCCGAACTGTAAACAGCTGTCGAAGTATTTTTGCAGGCAATCGCTTTCATAATACTTTCCGTTCCGCCACGCCTAAAGGCCATTGTATCGGCAAATTGCTCCAAAACGTCAATCAAGTTTTGAAATGTTTCGGTAACGAACAACTGTGGTTGCGTTTTAGTAATATCGTAGGTATAGTTTAACGTATCAATATTGTACCAAAGCTTTTTTACATCAGGCTGCATACAAGTGGCGCTTTCGCCGATAGAAGAAAGTAAGCCAGCACCATAAATTTTTGGGTCTTCTAATGTTCCGATTAAGCCGTATTCTACCGTCCACCAATGCAGGCGGCCCAACAAGGCCATTTCAGACGGTTCGCCCATATTTTCGCTAATGAACCGGAGTTCTTTTTCCGCTTTGGCAATCTCCGTTTCATCGGCATCTGCTGCTTCCTTTAATATCGATAGCTTTCTAATGGCCTCATATAACTCAAAATCTTTTGCCGAAAACATGGCCTTTGCACCAATTGAGCCGAAGTAACTTAAGTAATTGTTATAATTGGTATCGGCAATAATAGGAGCGTGGCCAGCACTTTCGTGAATAATATCTGGTGCAGGCGTGTACTCGATATGATTAATCTGACGGATATCGGCCGCAATAACCAACACCCGATAAGCCTGATATTCCATAAACGCAGCCGGCGGAATAAAGCCATCAACG
This sequence comes from Pedobacter endophyticus, assembly GCF_015679185.1. Classification (NCBI taxonomy): domain Bacteria; kingdom Pseudomonadati; phylum Bacteroidota; class Sphingobacteriia; order Sphingobacteriales; family Sphingobacteriaceae; genus Pedobacter; species Pedobacter endophyticus. The sequence goes on along the minus strand of NZ_CP064939.1, from coordinate 1,775,418 downwards.
GTAACGGCACCCCAACCAATTTTGCCTAAATTATCGTTCATGGTTTGCAAATCGGGAATATACTCTATACTTAACCCCGCCCGCTGGAGCCCTTTAATGTACGGATAGTACGCCACATTTTTGAGGTAGCTATAGTTTTGGCGCATAACATACCGCCAAACCGCCTGATCGATTGGCGTGTACTTTTCATAGTTCTGGGCTACAATAAATTGTTTTAAATGGCGGGGCAACTTCGCTACCTGCGCATTGTTAAAATCGTTGAAATGGCTCATCGGTTATGAAATAAGTTAGTCATCGGCTAAGTTAGCGTGTTGTTTTTATGTTGACAAATCGGCATGAAGATAAATAGTTTATTAGTCATCCGATGAATATGGGCTACCAGTTTAGATTCATCGGATGACTGACTATTAACAGGTCAAGGCACCAGAGGTTTATCAGTTGAGATTTGACAAGACCGAATGCGCTATCGAAGAACAGTAGTCTGAATATTTACCTTCATAACACAAACTTCATAAACAGCGGTTTTGATTGGATTTTTGCGATAAGCGTAAATTCCTTTTTCATGGAAAATGAACATTCGGTAGGTTTTGGCGGCTTTAAGTCCCGCTATTGCCTATAGTCCTCGCTTGGCCACGCCACAGACCTCGCTCGCTCCGGGCTATCTGGCGCTATCAGGTTCAAGAACAGCGGCTCGTTAGCAACATTCAAAAGCCTTCAAAAAAAAGTTTGATCAAAAACTGTTGTTTAAAAATTAGTGTAAGCAAGCAGACAATTGGCAATTAACCAAATAACTAATTCAACAATCAAAACAACTAACCTGTTCAACTGTCTTTCCCGCGTCCAATCTTCTTTACGCTAAATGTGAAATAGTGCTGATAAAGGTAGCTGAACAGGGCCATGAGTACCGAAACCAAAATCCGCGAAAGCATTGACAACGTTGGATAATCCCTTAAAAGCTCAAGCAAAAACTTCAGCAGCACATAGTTTGCCAGAATGTTGATCAACTGGAGATTTAAGAACCTAAAAAGCTGCACGCGGCCTCGTAATTCGCTATGCGTAAAAATAAGGTATTTGTTGAGCAAGAAACTGGTGGGAATGGCAATGCAATAATCGACCAGCAGGCAGGCGGTTTCTCGTTGCAGCACAATAATGCCAAAGTCGACTTCCTCGGCCTTAAAGATGAAAAAATAAGCAAAGTAATAGCTTAAAATGCCTAAAAGCAGCGTTCCGCCGCCGGTTGCCATGTACCTGAAATTATGTGGGGAAATATATTTTTTAAACGGGGGATAAAAAAAATCTATAAAAGCTAAAATCGCCTGACGCATGTATCGTAATCGTTGGTTAGCAGCAAAGGTAGTTTTTTTAATAAAAAATCGCTTCGAATTTTATTCGAGGTAGAACGGCGGTGGATAGTTTAGCGGTTGTTACTGTAAAAAACGGGTTGGGCTACAAAATCCATCACAGCGCACCACGAGTAAGCCGGATGCGGTTGTATGCTTACGCCAACTGTGTTTAGCTTATACTTTTGATCGATGATGTTGAAGCGGTGCCCAAGTGCCGGTACGCCACAATCGAGCAATAAATGACAAACGATTTCCAAACTGGTTGAATAGCCGAAATCGATATTTTCGCTCATAGCCTTGTTGGGAAAATATTTTGAGAGCCTTTTCGAGAATTTGTCGCCATTGCTGCTGTCGTGCGATTCTAAGTTGTTTCGGTTCAAATCTTGTGCATGGCCGCGGCTCAATGCCGTTAATTTCTCGTCGGGATAAAATAGCTGCAGGTTTTTTACTGGTCGTAAGTGCTTAAGTAACGAAGTGTAGTACGGGTTTGTCCTCGTAATTTTCAGCTCATTGTAATTGCGGTACTGTTTAACCTTTGCGTTATAATTGTTGATGTAATCTTCTAAAAAAGTGTAGTAAAATTTCTCACCATCTATGCGCACAAGGTTGAGGTATAGCACAATGTCTTTCTCCTCGTTGGTTAAATAATCTGCGTTTGCCGCGGTATTTGCCCGCCTCAATTCGGCATCAGTCCATTTTTGGGCATAAGTGGAGAGGCCGAGAAAGATCAGCGAAATAAGCAATAAAGTTTGTTTGTACATCGGGAACGATTTGAAAGGATAACGCCAATAAAAAACATTTATTTTTGACTTGTTGGTTTTTATGGTGTTTTGACTCGGTAAGCGATAAGTTACAACGTTGAAATGTTATTGAAGCATGATTTTTTGTAGTTTTAGGCTTTCCTATTGTTAATGAGAAAACTACTTCTTTTTTGCGCCTTGCTGGCGTTTTGCAATGCAGTTAATGCGCAGATAGACACGCTGGGCTTTAGAAAAATCTTTAATGAGGTAAAAACTGAATGGGCTCCAGACAGGCGATCTGTTTATTTTAATATGCAGCTTAAGGGCGATACGGCGCTGGTAGAAAGCACTTCGCAAAATGCGTTAAAGGCACTGAGTGCAAAGGCGAAGGGCGTTGCGGGCTTGTTGCTTATAAATAAACTGCTTCCGCTAGCTGAGTTGAACGGTTTTAATTATGGGCTGGCCAACTTATCGGTTTGCAATAACCGGGCTGCACCACAAAATGCAGCAGAAATGATGACGCAGATGATTATGGGAACGCCTGTTGAGGTGTTAAAAAAACAAGGTGGTTTTTATCTGGTTAGAACACCGGATGGTTATTTATCATGGACTGACGGAACGGCGGTGAGCTTAATGAATAAAGTTGATTTTGAAGCCTGGAAAAAATCAAAACGAATGATTTATCTGGAGGATTATGGGCATGCTTTTAGCAAAGCGAGCGAGAAATCGATGCGGGTATCTGATTTGGTAAAAGGAAATATTTTAGAGATTAAGGGTGAAGAAGGGGCGTTTTATCATGTTTTGTTTCCTGATAAGCGACTGGGCTACGTGAGTAAAAAAGAGGCGGGAATGTTCGACAAATGGCAGGCCAGAGTAAACCCAAATGCCGAAGCCATTTTAACTATGGCCAAAACCTTATTGGGCGTGCCGTATTTATGGGGCGGAACATCGGTTAAGGGAGTAGATTGTAGTGGCTTTACAAAGACGAGCTACTTTTTAAACGGCATTATCATTCCCCGCGATGCCTCGCAACAGGCTTTAGTTGGAGAGGATGTTGAGGTGCTCGAAAATGATTCTACCAGCATCGAAAAATGTTTAAAAAACCTTCAGGCCGGAGATTTACTGTTTTTTGCAGCGGCGAAATTGAGGGGAGCATCAAACGGAAGGGTAACCCACACAGCAATTTACATGGGCGACGGTGAATTTATACAGTCGGCGGGGATGGTGAGGATAAACAGTTTAAACCCCCGTGCGCCGAACTTCGATGAGCGGGAGTATAGGAGTTTGGTAAGCGCCAAAAGGTATTTAAAGCACATTGGCACTAACGAAATTACGAGAGTAGACCAGCATGAATGGTATGGACGAGAGTAGTTAATTGGTTTCATTAGTTTGCAATTAGCAGTTGGCAGTTAGCAATGACCAATGAACAAAAACCAATAAGCAAAATATAAACAAAAGAGTCATCGGATGAATATAGCGAGCGTTCTAGGTATTCATCCGATGACTGACGAACCAATGACCTATGAACAAAAACCAATAACCAAAATATAAACAAAATAGTCATCGGATGAATATAGCGAGCGTTCTAGGTATTCATCCGATGACTGACGAACCAATGAACCAATGACCAATGAACAAAATATAAACAAAATAGTCATCGGATGAATATAGCGAGCCTTCTAGGTATTCATCCGATGACTGATGAACCAGTGACCAATGAACAAAAACCAATAACCAAAATATAAGCAAAATAGTCATCGGATGAATATAGCAAGCGTTCTAGGTATTCATCCGATGACTGATGAAACAATGACCAATGAACAAAAACCAATAAGCAAAATATAAACAAAAGAGTCATCGGATGAATATAGCGAGCGTTCTAGGTATTCATCCGATGACTGAAAAACCAATGACCAATGAACAAAAACCAATAAGCAAAATAGTCATCGGATGAATATAGCGAGCGTTCTAGGTATTCATCCGATGACTGATGAACCAATGAACGAGTTCTTACAAGAACATACCTCCTGAGGCCTCGATGCGTTGGGCGTTAATCCACCTCGCATCTTCGGTGCATAAAAAGGCAACCAAGCCGCCGATATCGTCTGGTAAGCCTACGCGGCCCAAAGCGGTTTGGCTGGCGATTGTTTTGTTCAAATCGGCATTATCCCGAACAGCTCCGCCGCTAAAATCGGTTTCAATGGCCCCCGGCGCTACAATATTCGATCTGATTCCCCGCGAACCTAATTCTTTAGCCTGATATCTTGTCAACACCTCCATAGCGCCTTTCATCGAGCCATAAGCCGACGAGCCGGGTAAGCTGAAGCGTGCAAGGCCGCTTGAAATGTTTATAATTCCTCCGCCATCGTTTAAAAGTGGCAATGCTTTCTGAGTGATAAAAAATGGTCCTTTAAAGTGGATGTTTACCAGGTTATCGAAATCTTCCATTTTGGTTTCGGCAAATGCAGCGTGAAGGCCAGTACCAGCATTGTTCACTAGAAAATCAAATTTATCGGCATTAAAAACCGATTTCAAAACTGTTTTAAGTTCGGTAAAAAAAGCATCGAACCCTGCGGCATTGGCAACATCTAATTGTAGGGCTGCGGCATTTACACCGAGTTTTTTAACTTCTTCAACTGTATTTTCTGCATCGTCTTTTTTCGATTGATAGGTTACGATAACATCAATTCCCTTTGCTGCAATTTTTAGTGCAGCGTTTTTTCCTAAACCACGGCTACCGCCAGTAATTAAGGCAATTTTATTTTGTGTTTCCATTTTTCTATTTATTTAAAACAAAATTAAGGTAAACCCCATCACTAAAATGGTGAGTAGTTAAGTTATAATGGTGACAGTTTAAGTTTTATATGGTGAAGATTTCCTTTTTTTCGGTCAGCGATTTGAAATAAGCTTCGCGATACTGCTTTGGCGTTTGGCCGGAAAAGTGCTTAAAAAACTTGGTAAAGTTAGAAGGATCGTAAGTTAACGTTCGGGCAATTTCTGCAATGGGCGTGCTTACGTTTTGCAGCATCGATTTCGAGATTTCCATTAAGCGCTCTTCGAAAAAGAAGCATGGAGAGTGGCCTGTTGCGGCCTTAATGGTGTTGCTGAGGTGCGTAGGGTGAACATGAATCAGCTCGGCAAAATCTCTGACTTCGAACATTTCCGTTGCCCGGCCCGATACAATATCGTCCAGATGTTTATCCAGTTCCTTTAAATAATCGGCAGCAATCTCGTGTCGGCGGGCAAAGAACTTTTCAGGAATTTTCATTTCTATTTTGCTTTGATGGTAAGCAAATATAATGTTGTAGCCGTTCAAAAACGAAATCGCAAGCGCTTACTTCTTTTTTATGACGCAAAAGTTATTTGGTTTGCTTTCCCGAGCCCAGCCACATTAAGCAATTTAAAATCATCTGGTTCTGTATTTTGTTTCCAAACGTTTGAGAGAGGGTTTTTTCCGTATCGCCGTATTTATGCTCGTAGTCAATATCGTTGTGCCCCATGTTGATATACACCATTTTGAAATTTTTATTGCTCCAAACTACAGGATAATATCCGCTGGTCCATATTTCGTGCTGCTTTGGTCCGGTTCCGAGTGGAAAACTTGTCGAATCAATAGACAATAAGATATTGATGTCGGGATTTTTTCTCAGATCGTTTTGCCACCGATACCACTCGTTCGGCTGTGCCTTAAATGTTTGAGGAAGCTTTTTTGTGATCGGGTGTTTCCCGTTCTCTACCCTTAGTATAGCCGAAGTGGGTCGCCAGGTGTTGCTTGCATATGCTCCCGATCCCAAAAAAGTGTTGTGGTACCAATCCCAGTTCGTATCATAAGCTGATTTGGCTAATGCAAAAGCCGAAAAATGGAATCCCATCCATGCGCCGCCGTTTTCGATATGGGTTTGGAATGCGGCCCGCTGTTCGGGTTTTTCTGGCCGCGTATCTAAAAATATAACCACCTGGTACTTCGCAAGGAATTTGGCATTGAGATTATCCCAATTGGCGGTCGAATCGTAGCTGAAACGGTATTTTTTGGCAATTTTAGAAAACCACTGGTTGGCCTCATGCACGAAACTGATGTGCGCCTGATCATTTTTTGCGGTATAAAAAGCAATAATATTAAACTTCGGCTTGCTTTGCTGTGCAGAAAGTAGCGTTGACGCTGCCAAAATGATACAGGTAAGGATAGATTTGAGCATTTGGTTAGTTTTACTTCAATAAAGTTATTTAAACCTGCCGCAATTTTGAATTTTAAATGGGCAAAATTATCCCAATTGCTTTTCTGGCGAGTTTCAAACGATTGATAAATTAACTCAGCTCAAACTCAAAAAGTTTTTTTACAAATTGGTCTCTCTGATACCAATCGTTATAAACCAATTGGATGGCATTAACCTTGAAAGTGCCGAAATCGAAATCGCGGTATTGCGCAATAAGCTGTAGAAGCCTATCGGGGTTTTTTAAAGGCGCTTTGAACCGCATTATGGTGGAGTGCGCCGTTTGGATGGTGTAGCGTTTATCTAAACTCTGCTGTAACTTCGAATCCTTAAAGCCGCTTCGGATGTCATTTCTGATAGAATTTAAAAACTCGCCTGCAAAACCCTGCGTTAAAATGCACGATGGAGAAGCAGTAAGCCCTTTAAAATGGATGCTGAATTTTTTGTGCGGCGATAAAATCTTCCTGATCAGCGTAATGTACGCTTCTACATCGATATCGCGAAGCGAGAAGCCATCATAACAAGAAATGATCGACATTACGGTGATGTGCAGATCCGAATTTTGATAGTAATACTGATCTGGCTCGATTTGCTTCACCGCTGCGAGGAAGTTTTGAATCTTGTTTTTTGTCGCCTGGTCCGGTCTGATAACGAGCGTAATGCCGAAACGATTGTCCGTTTTGTCATCGATCATCGAATCAATTTCGTAATCCCCCGCGGCAATTTTCGTGACGGAGGCAGTGTACAAATGATTGTAATGATCGGCTAAGCTCATCTCTTTAACGTAAAAAGTCGCGGGTCAAAACCCGCGACTCAATTTTATAAAATCAAACTATGGATTTTAAATTTTAAAACATGGCGTTTTCTATGCCAAAAGTGTTTTCCAGCTTACCGCTTTGCCTACGATAGTGCTTAAATCGGCCATTGCAACACGTTCCTGTTCCATGCTATCGCGGTGGCGGATGGTAACGGTATTATCTTCTAAACTTTGGTGATCTACCGTAATGCAGAAAGGTGTTCCAACCGCATCCTGACGGCGATAGCGCTTACCAATGGCGTCTTTCTCCTCATAAATACAGTTGAAATCGAATTTCAGCGTATCCATAATCTCGCGGGCTTTCTCTGGCAAACCATCTTTTTTGGTCAACGGAAAAACCGCAACTTTATATGGAGCCAAAGCAGGGTGCAGGCGCAATAGCGTGCGGCTGTCTTGTTTCTCGTCGGTGCTCAGGTCTTGCTCTTCCAACGCATTAATTAAGGTAAGTAAAAACATCCGATCCAATCCGATTGACGTTTCAATAACATATGGAACATAATTTCCATAAGGTTTGCCTTCTTCGTTCAAGTCGTTATCAAAATATTGCATTTTCTTGCCAGAATATTCTTGATGCTGCTTCAAATCGAAGTCGGTGCGGCTATGAATACCTTCAACTTCCTTAAACCCGAATGGAAACTCAAACTCAATATCGGTTGCTGCGTTAGCATAATGTGCTAATTTAACGTGGTCGTGGTAACGGTATTTTTCGGGATTTGTTCCAAGCGCCTGGTGCCATTTCAGGCGAGCCTCTTTCCAGTACTCAAACCATTTTTTGTCTTCACCGGGGCGCACAAAGAATTGCATTTCCATTTGTTCAAATTCGCGCATCCGCATAATGAACTGACGAGCAATTACTTCGTTTCTAAATGCTTTTCCTATTTGTGCAATACCGAAAGGAATTTTCATCCTGCCCGACTTTTGTACGTTTAAAAAGTTTACGAAAATACCTTGTGCTGTTTCCGGGCGTAGATACACCTCGTCGCTACCTTCGGCCATGGCACCAAATTGCGTGCTAAACATCAGGTTAAACTGGCGTACATCTGTCCAATTGGAAGTTTTGGAGATCGGGCAAATCACTTTGTAATCAACAATTAAATCTTTCAGCTGAGCCAAATTCTCCGATTTAAGTGCCAGGTTCATTTCAACTTCCAGTGCAAGGCCCTTTTTTACAAATCGCCAGCTGGCTTCGTCGATAAAAGGATATTTGGCCTGATCTAAAATCGAGGTTTCATCCTTAAAGCTTGGCACCCAGCTTGCCTGCCCCTCATCACTCAAGCCTAAAATTTCTTGCTGAAACTCTTGAAATTTACTTTTATTTTCATCACTGAAATTTGCAAGCTCAGAATACAATTCATCAATTTTATTTTCCAATAACTGATCGGCACGATAACGCTTGTTCGAGTCCTTATTATCGATCATGGGATCGTTAAAGCCATCAACATGGCCACTTGCTTTCCAAACCTTTGGGTGCATAAAAATTGCGGCATCGATGCCAACAATATTTTCGTGCATTTGTACCATGGCTTTCCACCAATAGGTTTTAATGTTATTCTTTAACTCGGCACCCAATTGGCCGTAATCGTAAACGGCACTCAGGCCGTCATATATTTCGCTGCTTTGAAATACAAAACCGTATTCCTTAGCGTGTGATATTACATTTTTAAATTGTTCGTCGTTATTTTTTTGAGCCATAATGGAAGCAAAGATAGTAAAAAGGTGGAGGGTTTAAAGGAAAAAGGTAGTGGGTTAAAAGGTGTAAGGCAGAGGGTTTTTAAGCATAAAGCTGAAGCTGTGCCAAAGGCATCCCTTTGGGAAAAGACCAGAGCGGAAAGACCAAAGTCGAAAGGTCAAAGGGAAATACTAGCCTATTGCTAACCCCTCCCCTTTGGGGAGGTTGGGTGGGGATAAAAGACCAAAGCTAGCAGATAACTGAAAACAAAAACCTTGGTGTAAAAGCAGGAAAACCGAAGCACAAAGCAATCAGGTGATTTACATAGCACAAAAACGGTGAAGCTAAATTTTAGCAACACCGTTTACTTAGAGGTAGAATTTAGAGATGGATAATATTAAATAGGAGGCTTAAATGCTTACATCATTTTCTTCATCAACATTTGATACCCCATCGATTTTCCTTACATCTGCAATATCCTGATTTTCAGGCATGATCATGATTACACCTATCGAATCGAGCCTTTCTATATTTAGGGCACCCATTTTTTGAAGTGCATCGGCAACCTTGTCCATCGCATCATCCTTTACAGATATTAACCATTTCTTTTTCATTGTCTTATTTTTCAATGGGAGTAATAGGGTCAATCGGGAATTTTGGATTTCTCAAGATCGGAAATCCTTCAAATGGCCCAAACCTGTTTTTTGCAGGCGCTTGTACCAATCCGGCGCCCACATCTCTTGCTGGTAAGGATAGGGCCTTAGCTGTCGAAGTTAATTTCTTCCACAAATTAATGCCCCTAAGTCCCGATGCCTGCGCCCACAGGGCCGCAATGCCCGCAACATGTGGCGTTGCCATACTTGTTCCGTTCCAGCTGGCATATTTGGTTGGCAGTTTAGTAGAGGAATAAACATTTACGCCAGGCGCAGCAATATCTACGGCACCATAAGTGGGGTAAAGGCCTCCATTAGAGAAACTGGCTATACGCATGTTTACATCTATGGCGCCCACGGCCATTATAGATGGGCAATTTGCCGGGTGCATTACTTGTCGTACAGTTCCAGGTCGGGAAGAATCGTTGCCTGCCGCCGCAATAATTAAGGTTCCCTGTGCCAAGGCTCTTGCTGCTGCAGTTTCGAAAACAGCTGAATAGCCGGTACCATTATGCAAGCCCCTTAACGACATGCTCACCACCTCGCAACGGTTTGCAATTGCCCAGTTAATGCCGGCCAAAATGCCACCATCGCCACCCGAGCCACCATTGTTTAGCACCTTGCCAATAAAGATTTTTGCGGCGTAGGCGATGCCATACCTTTCGGCAGCAGCTGGCGAACTTAGGGGGCCACACGCTGTGCCGGTACAATGGGTGCCGTGGCCATGCCCATCTTGGGTACTTTCTCCCGAAATAAAACTTTTATGTGTAATATCGCGATCGGCAAAATCTGGATGGTTACAGTCCAAGCCAGTATCTAAAATAGCAACCTTAATTCCCGTTCCGTTATAAGGATTGTATCTTAAAATGCTGGTAGGCACCACATTAGTCGCTTTTAATCCCCAGGTTGCCCCAACAGATTCAACCTCTGCCTGTTGATCTTCATAATCAAATTCTTCTAGCTCCGGGCCTACCAAGGCACTCGTCATGTGGTTAATCGCATCTCTGTAGCCCTCTACATAATTCTGGGTACTTTCATCCACCATCCCGATGGCATACACCACCCTTTCTTTTTCTACAATCATTTCGTTCTCTCCAAAGCCAGCAATTGCATTTTCCATTTTTGGTTTTTCGTTCACAATGGCAATTCCCAATTTGTCGAGTACTATTCCATCCGTCTTTGAAAGGTCTTGGTCGGTAAAGAATTCGTTTTCGAATTCCAATGAGCTTTTTAAGCTTAGCCCGCTTATCGAACTAATTTGGCTAATGGCATCTGAAGTGTTTGAGCCTTCAGGCAAGAGTACAAGATATCTTCCTGTGTACTCTGGTTTTTCTTGTTTTTCTAAGGTTTTTGACATGGTTTTTAGTTTAAATAAATAATGCCTACTCGTTCAAGGATTTTCGGCCGTTTCCTTTTGGTTTTTCTTAACGATTAATACATCCAAAATTCTAATAGTTTGAGTACAAAAACAGCAGTTAAACCACTAAAAACCAATGGTGGTAGGCACATAACTTCACACAGTAGAAACAACATTAAAAAATGGGGAAAACCCTGTCTTGTTTCGAGGAAAGTTTTATCACATTTGAAAAATACTTATCTTTAATTAAATCTGACAAACTATGGAAATGCAACATTTTCTAATCTATCTTTTAGTGTTTTTGTGTGGAGTGCTGGCCTATTATCTTGCGCAGCGCTTGCTTAACTCGTTAAATAAGAATGAAAGCAAGCGGCCCCCAAAAACCATGGATGCTGCGGTAATTCGGCAAATGGTAGCCAATTATCGTAGTAATCATTTAAGCGCAATTAGCAAGGTACTGGGCATCGAAGATGCACAATCGGTCTCTTTTTGTTTAAAAACCTTAAAGAACTTTATTGCCGATATTGAGTTTTACACTAAAAAAGTAAATCCGCGTATTACTGAAAGTGCCTTGGGTATTCGATTTTATTATGCCGCTTATCCAAAAGAGGAGCAATTGAAAAACCTGGAGAGCGAAAAATTGATTGGCAAGAACTATGCTGAGAAACATACCCTTGTTATGATTCCCACCTTAAAAATAAAGAATGCCAACGGGAATTTCCTCGACTATGATTTTAATCCATTAGATAGTTCTACCTACACCAGGAACGAGCGCAATCTTGACCAGCCAATTCAAATGATGGCAATGACCTCGAATGAAGATCAGTCGCGTGAGGTAATGGCGCAAAACCACGGACAGCTTATACCCCCAGCACAAATAGATCAACAATCCTATTAATGGTTATCGAGAAATGTCCAGTTCTCAGGTTTTTTTAAGCGATGCCCTTTTATGGGTAGAAGGGTTGGCCGCAATAATAGCTCTCTTTTTCTACCTCAAGGGAGCTGTTAAAAACTTTTGGGGATATTTTTCTTGTTATCTGGTGCTTGTGTTTACCTGCGAGCTTTTGGCCAAATACGGATGGAACTGGATCGGCTTTTCGAAGGCCCATTTTTACAATTACTTCGTGATTCCTTTGCAGTTCCTCTTTTTTTACTGGCTATATGCTTTTAAATCGTTGAAAAAGAGGGGTTTATTCGTCATCTGTTCCTTGCTGTACTTAGTCTCATTTATTCCAAGCGAATTTTATTTTAGGGAAAATAAGATTATCTTTTCGTTTAATTATACCTTCGGAAGCCTCATTTTAATGATCCTTGTGGTGATGGAATATTATAAGCAAATTACATCTGCCGATATTGTTAATTTTGACAGAAACAGGATGTTTTACATTAATTTGGGCGTAACACTGTTTTATATCGGCACATTGCCTTTTTGGACATTCTACTATCAGTTGTTACAATACATGCAGATCTGGAACATTTATTTCGATTACTTTCTCCTTTCTGGTATTGCAATGTACGTTCTCTTTTCAATTTCATTTATATGGGGAAGACCGAGCTCTTAATCACGATTATTCTTTTCAACTTGTTTTTTGTGCTGTTTGTTGCCGCAATAATGGTCTACATAAAAAAATACAGGCTACGGAAAAGGGAATACCAAAACGAGATTAAGGTTACCAACGAAATTCATCAGAAAGAGCTGTTAACCACTCAGCTCGAAATACAGCAAATAACCATGCAACAATTGGGGCGGGATTTGCACGATAATATTGGACAAAAGCTTACACTGGCAAGCCTTTACGCCCAACAATTGGTTTATGAGCAAAAAGTTCCGCAGGTGAGCGATAGGATAGAACAAATCTGTCAAATCATCAATTCATCATTAGAAGACTTGAGGAGTTTATCAAAAAACCTCACCAACGATAACATAAGTGAAAATGAAATTGTAACTTTAATACAAGAAGAAGTAAACAATGTTAATGCGCTGAAAAAATGTGCCGTCACTTTTAATTACGATAAAGAAAGTTTTGATCTGGAGTTTGTTAAGAAAAACGTATTGTTAAGGATAACACAAGAGTTTCTCCAAAACAGCTTAAAACATGCCGATTGCCGTAACATTAATATTAAGCTTACTTCATCGCCCGAGGTTTACTTAACCTTAACACTTGAGGATGATGGGTTGGGATTCGAATATGCAAACATCAAATCTGACGGTATTGGGCTGGCGAACATGAAAAAAAGAACCGAGATAATCGGCGGGCAATTTATGCTGGAGAGCAGGCCAAATTTTGGAACAAAACTGACCATTATTTTAGATAACCAAATATGAAAAATACTATTGTTGTTGTTGATGATCATATTTTGATAGCGAATGCACTTCAAACCATAATTAGTAATTTTGCAAACTTTGAGGTAATTTATGTGTGTGAAAATGGTAAGGAGCTTATCGAAAAACTTCAGTCGCCCCATCAAATTCCCAATATAGTTCTGTTGGATATTAGTATGCCCGTTATGAATGGTTTCGAAACCGTATGTTGGTTAAAAGAACATCACCCAGAAATTAAGGTAATGGCACTAAGCATGCAAGGCGAGGAAAAAAGCGTAATCAAAATGGTAAGCAATGGGGCCATGGGGTATTTATTAAAGAACGCTCACCCAGTAGAATTGGAAAGCGCATTAACCAAACTAACGATCAATGGTTTCTTTTACCCAGATTGGGCATCTAAAATTCTGTTTTCGAGCCTCAATAAATCCAAAGAACCCGAGATTAAAATTTCGGAAAGAGAAAGGGAATTTCTTAAATACACGGTTACAGAGTTAAATTACAAGGAAATAGCCGATAAGATGTTTTGCAGCCCCCGAACAGTAGAAAGCTATCGAGATAACCTTTGCGAAAAACTCGAGCTAAAAACCAGGGTTGGATTGGCTGTTTTTGCCATTAAGAACGGATTTGCCTAGTTTGGTTAATTGTTAAACTATAGAACTGTAAATGATATTTGAGACAGTAGCTTAGGCAATTAACCGATTTGAACAATTAACCACTTAACCTCTGGAACGTTTTACCGCTTCTATCTTCCATTTTTTCCTACTTTTGAACCATGAAATTCCATTATTTGCTTTCTCTTGCCTCAATAACAATTCTTGTTTCGTGCAAGCTGGAAAATAAAATGCATCATTACATTAGGTTTAATAAGGTTGATGAGTTACATCAGTTCCTGAAATGGACGCCCGAGAATCGTTTCCCTTTAATTAGTGCACATAGGGGCGGACCAATGCCCGGCTTTCCCGAAAACTGCATAGAAACATTCGAAAATGCAACCACGTATAATCCAATGGTTATCGAATTTGATATCGCTTACAGCAAAGATTCGGTAATGGTAATTATGCACGATGATAAACTGGATAGAACATCAACAGGTAAGGGTGCAGTGAGCGATTATACCTATAATGAGTTAAATGCTTTTAATTTGAAGGACAATGAAGGCAAGGAGACCGGTTTTAAAATCCCGACGTTAGATAGCGTTTTAAGCTGGAGCAAAGGAAAGGTGCTTTTGACCATCGATTTAAAAAAAGGAGTTTCTTATGCTAAAGTAATAGAAAAGGTGCGCCAGTATAAGGTCGAAAGTAATTCCATCATCATCACTTATACCGCAAATCAGGCACAAGAGGTTCATCAGTTAGCGCCCGATTTAATGATCTCGGCCTCAGTTCAAAAAAAGGCTGAATTAAAAAGATTAAATGATCTGGGAATTCCAAACAATAGAATTGTAGCTTTTGTCGGGGTAGCTGCTCCGGACAAGGAATTGTATAAATTTCTTCACGATAAAGGGATAACGACTATTTTGGGCACAATGGGTAACATCGACAAGAGCGCCATGGCCAGTCCAGCCAGAAATTTGTATTATCATTTAGTAAATAATGGTGCCGACATCTTATCGGGTGATAATATCGAACAAGCAGCCGAACAACTCAATAAATTCAGGTATAACAAAAAGCTGAGTTCACCATACATCAATTAAGCAGTAAATACCTGCACTTGGTGCAATGTGCTCGTTTGCTTACTATCAATTTTCTTCTCGTAGTATACTTTTTGTGGATAAAATGGCGGCTGGATAATCGTTTTTATTGACGTGGTGTGCGCTAACTGTAAACTAGTATTCGATCGGCTGTTTACGTTTTTATTTCAATTGTAACATTTCTGGCGCAATTGTTGTTTTATATAGATCTTCTAAAATAAATATTTACCTAAAACATTTCATTATGAAAAAACTATTGTTTACACTTTTTACGGCTTCAGTAATTACCCTTTCAGCAAATGCCCAAATATCTAAGGGCGATGTGATGATAGGAGCGAACATCTCAGACATTAATTTTGCCTTAGATAAGCCGAACGCCTTCAGTTTTGCCCTTAACCCAAAAGCGGCCTGGTTTATTCAGGATGGTTTGGCACTGGGTGGTGATGTTTCTTTCGGCGTAGAAACAGCAGGTAAGGGCCTTGGTACAACCATTAATTATGGTATTGGTGCCCTTGGTCGTTACTATGGCGCTAAAGGAGCAAATGAATTGGCCAACCATACTCGTTTTTTCGGAGAAGCAACAGTAGGGGTTTCGGGCAGAAACTTATCTGGTGGCGGATCTACTAACGGATTGGGCTTTAGCTTTGGCCCAGGCTTTACTTACTTTATCACCAGAAATGTTGGTTTAGAAACCTTGTTAAAGTACGAAGGTGTAGTGGGATTTGGTAGCAGTGCATATGCACATAACCTAAACCTAGGTGTAGGTTTCCAGATCTATCTTCCAGGCAGGGCAACCGCCAAAAAAGTTGAAAAGGATTTTAACTAACTTGAGGGTTAGAGACGCCAGAAAAGGGTACATCAGCAGATGTATCCTTTTTTTATGTCCGAAATAATCGCATATTTGATTGTGAGTATTTCAGTAAAAAACCTTTCTAAACACTACGATAAGCAAAAGGCTGTTGATTCGATTAGTTTTGATGCCCGGCCGGGTCGTATTTTGGGTTTTCTGGGCCCAAATGGGGCGGGAAAATCGACTACCATGCGCATGCTTACCGGGTACCTTGAGCCAACATCAGGCATTGCCAAAATTGCTGATAAAAATATCTTAACGGAAGGCATTGAGGCGAAAAAACACATTGGTTACCTGCCCGAAAATACGCCCCTGTATTCTGAAATGTATGTTAAAGAGTTCCTCAACTTTGTTGGCAGCACCTATAAATTAAAAAACCTTTCGCACCGCGTTGCAGCGGTAATTGAAATGGTAGGTTTAACGCCCGAGCAACATAAAAAGATTGGTACACTTTCAAAGGGCTATCGGCAACGTGTAGGGTTGGCACAGGCCATTATTCACAACCCCGAAGTACTGATTCTTGATGAGCCCACCTCGGGCCTCGACCCAAACCAACTGGTGGATATCAGGGCGTTGATTAAAGCGCTGGGTAGAAACAAAACCGTTGTAATTTCAACGCACATCATGCAAGAGGTTGAAGCCATTTGTGATGATATTATCATAATCAATAAAGGCAAAATTGTGGCAAACAATACGCTTGAGGGCATAAAACAGGCCCACAACGAAAACTCATTGGAAGAAATTTTTAGAAAACTTACGGCGTAATTTATGTTTAAACTTTTGGTCTCAACTTTTTGCCTTGTATCTTTCTTTGTAAGCAGTATGGCTCAGCATGCTCCCAACATTGGCATTGGGCCAGAACTGGGTTTACCATCTGGAAACTTCGCCAATGTATCTGGAGTTGGGTTAGGTGCGTCGCTGAAAATTGATGTGCCCGTATCAGCCAATTTTGCCTTAACGCTTCATGGCGGCTTTATGAACTTTTTCGGTAAGCACAATTACCTGCAAAATGTTAAAGACTTTACTTATCTCCCTGTAAAGGCAGGGTTGAAATACCAATTGAGTGAGAGTTTTTATGCCGAAGGGCAAATCGGTGCTGGTTTTCCATTAAACGATGGACAAAAAACACTTTTGGTGTGGGCGCCGGGCTTTGGCAACGTATTTAAAATATCGGGCAAGAACCGATTGGATCTGGGTATCAGGTATGAGGGGTGGACAGGGAAAAACGATCAGGTTGTGGTACTCTCACAGTCATCAAATACCAAAGGGTTTTTAGGTATCCGATTCGCTTATCTCTTCAATTTCAATTAACCCGATTTACAATCTTTGGTTGTGTGGCTTATTTTCCCCAAAGTGTGGAGCGCACAAATATTTTGTAGAAATAAATCCATAATTATTTGTTTAACAGCTGAGTTACAAATTTTTTATTCTTAAAATGGATAAAAATTTTCAACTTGATTATCAAATGGATAACTAATTTTTTAGGCGATCTGTTCTGGTTTTGTTCTATTGGCATCGGCTTTGTCTAGGCAAGTGTAAATTAATAACAAAACCAAAACTCAAACAAACATGAAAAGTCTAAAAATCGCTACTCTACTTTTACTCGTTTCGTTTTCTGCTTTTAAGGCAAAAGCACAATCTGAAACATTTAAAGCATTCAAAGTGGACGTAGCGCTAGGTTATGCTGCTCCTTCAGGTTCAGGAAGCAAAGCTGGTATTTTATTTGCAGTAGAGCCAAAATATTCGATGAGCGATCAACTCACACTAGGTTTGAGAATGGAATGGGCTTTAACTGCTTATTCAATCGAAAAAGACGGTGTGTCTTATGCTGGCGATATTAAATCAACAGGTTCATATTTAGCAACCGCCGACTACATGTTCAATACTAATAAAGTAAGACCATTTGCCGGTTTAGGTGTGGGTATTTACAGTGTTGCTGGTGCTAGCTTCAGCAGCGATAACAGCAGCTTGCAAACCAATACTGTTGCATCAAGTACAAAATTTGGCTTTGCTCCAAGAGTGGGTGCAGAATTGGGCCACTTCCGTGCAGCCATCGAGTATAACTTCGCTGGTAAAGATGATAATATCAAGTATAATTACCTGGGATTTAAAATAGGAGCCTTTTTTGGAGGCGGTAGAAGATAGTTAATTTTAACTGCTCTTAAGGGGGTTGGCAATTTTGTCAGTCCCCTTTTTTTTGCTGGTTTAAGCACCAATTGTTAAAATAAGTGCAAAGGGCTGCTGTTGCATTGTACTTAAAAGAGTATTCGATTAGGCAATGGCCTTAGCATTCTGCACTGGGTTGAACGATCTTAGTAAGCGTTCGGAAAGTGATGGTTGCAAAATTAAGCACAAAGTATTTTTGGCAGGCCCCGGTTTTTCCCGCTAAAATCAACAGAAACTGATTTAAAAGTCGTGATTTTGATCACGACTTTTTTGTTAATTACAAATTTTACGAATCTGGTTTTTTGATGTTTTAAGTTTAATTTGCTCGAATTAAATAGCTAACTTCGACATTTTAAAAGTACATGTACGCAGTTTTCAAACGCGAATTATTTAGTTTCCTAAGTTCGATGGTTGCCTATATTACCATCGGCATTTTCTTATTGGTATCTGGCTTACTGCTTTGGTTTTTCCCCGATACCTCCATTCTGGATTATGGTTACGCCGAGCTTGCGGGTTTCTTCAGTTTGGTTCCTTATCTTTTTATGTTCCTGATTCCCGCAATCACCATGCGCTCCTTTGCTGAAGAAAGACGTGAAGGAACATTCGAGCTTTTGATTACCCGCCCAATTGGTTTGTGGCAAATTATTTTCGCCAAGTACTTTGCAAGTTTAACCCTGGTGCTTTTTGCCTTACTTCCTACACTTGTCTACTATTATTCAATTTCGCAATTGGGTTTTCCTCAAGGAAATATAGATTCCGGAGCGGTAATTGGCTCTTATATCGGGCTTTTTTTATTGGGCGCTTCCTTTACCGCGATTGGTATTTTTTCGTCTTCATTAACTCAAAATCAGGTAATTGCATTTGTTATTTGCGCTGGCTTGTGTGCTTTTGCTTTTTTGGGCTTCGATTATTCAAGCCAAATCGGCGGCTTATCGTCCGTGCAGGCATCAGTGGCCAATTTGGGTATTAATCAACATTACACCTCAATTAGCCGGGGCGTTTTAGATACCAGAGATCTAATTTATTTTATCACTTTTTCTTTTCTCTTTTTAATTTTTACAAATCTGGTAATAGGAGGCAAGAAGTAATGCGGAATAAGAAAAAATGGATCAGTTTAGCTGTCGCCCTAATCGCCGTAGTGGGGATTAATATCATCAGTCAATTTTTTTTTCATCGGTTCGATTTTACTGAAGATAGGCGCTTCACCCTGAGCGAGAAAACAACACGTTTACTTCAAACCAATCATCAGCCGATTACAATTACTGTTTTCTTAAACGGAGAGTTGCCGCCTGCTTTTAAGCGCCTGCAAGCTGCCGTTAGCGACCTGCTTTCGGATTATAAGGCTTATGCAAACACTGAAGTGAAAATATCTTTCGTCGATCCATTAGCGGGCTTAACCGTTGCTGACCAGAAAACGGTAATTGATAACTTGTACGAAAGAGGCATTGAGGCCACAAACCTCAGTGTAAAAACAGAGGCCGGGTTAACACAAAAACTCGTTTTTCCGATGGCGATGCTCGAAAGTAATGGAAACGAATTTCCTGTCAGGCTTTTTCAAAATTTAGATACCAGGGGCAGTTATGAGGACAACATCAATCGCTCTATCGAGAATTTGGAGTACGTTTTTACCTCGAGCCTAAAAAAAGTATTAACAGGAAGGAACGCCCGGATCGGCTTTACGGAAACCAATGGAGAGCTTAACGATTTACAGCTGGACGATGCCATACGCACGCTTTCGGCAAGTTACGAGGTTGGTCGTGTAGATTTGGGAACGATTGACAAAGCTGGGTTAGATAAACTCAATGTAATGGTTATTGCAAAACCGCAAAATCCTTTTACTGAAACCGAAAAATACAAAATCAACTATTTTGTAATGAACGGTGGCAGGGTACTGTGGAGTATCGATCAGGTTACGGCAGAGCTCGACAGCCTGAGAAATGGGGGAGGCGAGCTGGCCACTAACAAAAGCCTGAATTTGGACGACATGCTTTTTATGTATGGTGCACGCATTAATTATAACATTATAGCAGACCCGGCCAACTCAGCCGAAATTCCCGTATCAACGGGCTTGGTAGGCGGTGCAAATCAAATGCAGCTGGTACCCTGGATTTATTACCCGATTTTGTTGCCCGACACCGTTCATAGCGTTGTAAAGAAGCTTGATGGCGTAAAATCGGAGTTTCCGAGCACAGTTGATACCATTGGGGCCAGGGGAGTGACGAAGTCTTACATTTTGACCACTTCGCCGTTTAATAAGGTTTTTAACACCCCGAAAATGTTCAGCTTGCAAATGGTTGCCGATCAGCTCGATCCCCGGGCGTTTCAAAGCGTGCCTCAACATGTTGGCCTGATGCTTGAGGGAAGTTTTCCGTCGGTATTTGCCGGGCGACCTCTGCCCGAGGGGATTAGTGCACCCTTCACCAACGCCGGCAGCAGCAAACCTGCAAAAATGATCGTGATCGGCGATGGCGATATCTTTAAGAATCAGGTTGCTGAAAAAGATGGCTTACCCTATCCTTTGGGTTTTGATCGCTACACGCAACAAACCTTTGGAAATAAAGCGCTTTTGTTAAATATTATAGATTACTTTACGGATGATGATAATCTGATCGCCCTGCGAAACAAGGAAGTGAAGATTAGACTGTTGGATAAGGCGAAGATAAAGCTGGAAAAAAACAAATGGCAGCTGATAAATATTGCAGCGCCATTGTTATTGTTAATATTCTTCGCAATTTTTCAACATTATTACCGCAAATACAAGTACGCTAAATAATTTTTATATTTTTGAAGAAGACTAAATAACATCATGAGATTTATTGTATCCACATCAACCTTATTAAAACATTTACAAACCGTAAATGGTGCCTCTAGCAGCAGTACGGTTTTACCTATACTAGAAAATTTTCTTTTTGAGATTAAGGAGGGAAACCTAACGATTTCTGCTACCGATTTACAAACGAGCATGACTACTGCGCTGGCGGTAGAATCAAAGGAAGAAGGCAAAGTGGCTGTTCCATCAAAAATTTTGTTAGATACACTTAAAACCTTACCCGATCAGCCGATAGCGTTTAATATAGATGATTCTACATTTGCAATCGAAATTAGTGCCGGAGACGGAAAATATAAATTAAGTGGCGAAAACGGAGACGATTTTCCAAAGATTCCAGTTGTTGAAAATGCATCTTCAGTAAACTTGCCAGCGTCGGTTTTAACTGAGGCGATTACGAAAACCATTTTTGCGGTAAGTAACGATGAGTTGCGACCAGCAATGACGGGCGTATTTTGCCAGTTATCTCCACAACACATTACTTTTGTAGCTACAGATGCCCACAAGTTGGTGCGTTACCGCCGAATGGATAGCAAAGCTGATAAGGCCACTTCATTTATTCTACCTAAAAAGGCTTTAACGCTTTTAAAAGCGGCTTTACCATCAACTGATATCAATGTTTCGGTCGATTACAATGCAACAAGCGCATTTTTTAAGTTTGAAAATATCAATTTGGTATGTCGTTTAATAGATGAACGCTACCCTGATTATGAAGCGGTAATTCCTCAAAATAATCCAAATAAGTTGATTATCGATAGAGGTTTGTTTTTAAATACGTTACGTCGTGTAGTAATTTTTGCGAACAAAACCACGCATCAGGTTAGATTAAAAATCAGCGGAAGTGAACTCAATATTTCTTCTGAGGATTTAGATTTCGCTAATGAGGCGCATGAGCGTTTGAGCTGCCAATACGATGGTGAAGACCTGGAAATTGGCTTCAACGCACGCTTTTTGATCGAAATGCTAACTAATTTAAGCGGCGATGAAGTGACTTTAGAGCTGTCTACGCCAAACCGTGCAGGACTTTTGATTCCTCAAACCAATGATGAAAATGAAGATGTGCTGATGTTGGTGATGCCGGTAATGCTAAATAATAGCTATTAAGCTGTTTTTAAGATCAAAAATGATGAAATTGGAGAAGTCAAGTTTTTACAACTTGACTTCTTTGCTAAAACCCACTTCTTTAATACGCTTTATGCTATCTTTACGTTTTAACATTTTAGTTTTTGTATGAAGAACCCAAAGATATTTACCAAAATATTTATTTTATCTTTCTTCATTCTGATCGTTAGTTCATGTATCAAGAATGATGGGACTATCATCGGCGATGCAAAAGTACGGATCTTCAATACTGTGATATCTGATACCGCAAGAAATTTCTTCTTCAACAACGGTTTGTTTGCAGGTGCAACCGGTCAAAGCGCATTATCAACGGGCGCAAATTCGGCTTATTTTGTGGTGGTTGCCGATCGTGATTACTCCGTTGATGCCAGAAACAGCATAACAGGGGTTTCGAACAGTGCTGTAGATTATAACTTTGGTCTGGGCAAAAATTATTCTATTTTTTATACAAAGGCAGATAATTTACCTACCACAAAACCGCAATTGATTGTTTATGAGGATTTGGTAAGGCCAAACGCAAACATGGCTCAAATTAAGTTCATTAATATGGGCTATACCTTGGGGTCTGACGTAATGATAACCGATAGAGGTGGCAACTATAAGGAAACTATCGGCCGTGGGAAATTTACAGAATACCTTAAAATCAGTGACGTTGACACTAACGCGGCAACGATTTTTTTAAACCTTGTCGATTCTGTTGGCGTTGTCGATTCCATCTCATATAAAGGTCTCGCAAAGGGAAAAGTGTATACCGTAATCATCGAGGGAACGAGCCGGGGCAAGCTGAAAGAGCGCCTCGTAGCAAACAATTAATTGTTCCGAAGAATCACTAATTAATCCAACAGATATACCTACTTTTGCATAAAATCAGAAAAATTGGAAATACTACAGCAACTCTGGGATTTTATTGCCCACATAGATGTTCATTTAGCCGAAATCATTCGCGATTACCAAACTTGGACTTACCTCATTTTATTCTTGATTATTTTTGCTGAGACGGGCTTCGTTGTTACGCCGTTTTTACCAGGTGATTCTTTGTTGTTTGCTGCTGGCGCTTTAATTGCAGGCGGAAACACGGGCTTGAATATCTGGTTAATGCTTTTTATTTTAGTTGTAGCCGCTATTACAGGCAACACGCTCAATTATAAACTGGGTACGGTGCTGGGCTCGGGCGTATTTAAAGAAGATAACAAGATATTGAAGCTTAAGTATTATCATCAATCTCACGAGTTTTTCGAAAAACATGGTGGCAAAGCCATTATGCTAAGCAGATTTTTGCCAATTTTCAGAACAATTGCGCCATTTGTTGCAGGTATTGCTAAAATGCCATTTGGCCGTTTTACATATTATAATGTTTTAGGCGGGCTTGCCTGGATTTTCTCTTTGTTAGTTGGAGGCTGGTTGTTGGGCAACATTCCGATCATCAAGAATAACTTCGAAATCGTGATCTTAACCATCGCTACGGTAACGTTCGTACCAGCGATATGGGCTGCGATTAAGAGTCGTTTACAACCAAAAAAGATTGAAGAAATAATCGAAGGAGAGGATTCGAAATAGGCAGTTAGCAGTTAGCAGTTAGCAGTTTGCGGTTAGCAGTTTACAGTTTGCAATTTACGGTTAGCAGTTCGCGATAGCCAATTAGCAATAATCAATTAACAATATCCAATTAGCAATAATCAATTAGCGATAGGCAATTCGCAATAACCAATTAGCCAATTCAACAATTCACCAATAAGTAGCCTAAATCTCTCGTCCGATTAGTGCTCCGGTCTCGAATTTTTTCTCGGTATCCTCATTCATTATTTTATCGTCTGGTTCCAAATCAATCTTGATCAGGTTTTTCAAATCAGGCTGTCCTGCATCAACCCATGCAGAATACCAGAACGATCCGATTGCCAAGATTGAGCTTCGCATTTGTTTTTCTACCATACTGTTCATCTTATCATGATAAGCCTTGGCATAAGCCACCGAATATTGCTTTAAAACGGCGTTATTTCTTTCGCTGAAGCTGAATTTCTTATCAGATGGAAAGGAGGCTGATAGCTGTGCCTCGAAAGTTAAAACGGTATCTACCAAACTATGCGTATGCTTCACTATTTTCCAGGCCTCTTTTAATGGATTTTCGATATAGTTGGCCTTACCCACAACAAAGTTATATTTAACGGAGAAAAGCTCAGGCAAGCGGCTCTCCCAAAAAGCATGGATGCCAACCTGATTGGTTAGTTGCCCGTTGTGGTTATTGGTGGTGTGCAGCGGTACATGGGCATCGCCGATGTAGTGCCCCAGATCGGCCGAATATTTTAAAATCTTAATCGAATCTCTCGTTTTAAACGCTTTAACCAGGCTATAATAAGTTCGTTGAATTTGCCATGGTACAATGCCATTTGCACTCAAACGCTTCAAGCCATATTTAGCTACAGCATCATTGTATTTCTCCGGAATACTATCGATATGTGTTTCATAATTTTCAACATCAAGGTAATGCCTTGGCGCTTCCAAAGTATCGGCGTAACGGCGTTTATCAGGGTCGACAGCATGTTCGGTGATGTACTTGATGTTCTTTTTATAGAAACTGATCATGCCGGTCGGCAATGTAAAAACTGCCAGATTGTTGATTTTTTGGTGTGCAAAAAATCCCCACGATGTGCAAAGGATTGTTGGGATGATTAACGCAATTAAAATCGTTAATCTTTTCATAGTGGAAGGTACTGAATTTTTGCTATTTATGAAGAGGCATTTTACTTTTGCCTAACATTCCGCCAACAATAGAAATTGGTGCAAAAATTACAATAGCGAGAATTTGTGTCCAATGCCTTCCATCAGAGCCGACAAGCGAGAACAAAGCAAAGCCGGCAATAATTACGGCAAGTATGTAATTGATGTTCAGGGTTTCGGATTTTGCTATTAATCGGGTAATATAGCCCGCAACAATAGAGAAAAAAGCACCATATATCGCGGCGAAGATAATAAAAAGGTTAATCGCGTCTTCATGTGGCTTCTGCCCCGATAATTCGAAAAGTAGCAGTGACGAGATGACGAAAACCGAATACCCGGCGATTATTGATAAAATTTTTCTAATCATATCTTAAAAATAAAATTTGAGAGCAGTTTCAGCGTCGTAGCAATTACTTTTGAACTTTTACCATTGGTTTAAGTTCCTCGAAAGTACTAACCTCAATCCAGAATTACTATTTTTGCCATAAAAAACACGTATAATGGAATTATCTTGCCCAGTTTCAGCTGAAAGGATTAATGAAAACGCCGTGCGAATCATCGCCCTCATGGTTGCTTTGATAGCTATCGCTTGTATTTTATTCTCCAACTATTGGGCAATGTTATTTTTGATTTTCGATTTTGCTATGCGAGCATTCAACTCAGGAAAATATAGTTTCTTGAAGTTTATTGCACTTAAAGTTACAAAAGCCCTGAATTTGAAGCCGAAGATGACCGATATGGCGCCTAAAAAATTTGCTGCAATAATGGGATTTGCTTTTTGTATTCTAATTATCGCAACATCTACATTCAGCTTTTTCACTGCAGCATTTATCCTCACTTCAGTACTGATCGTTTTTGCACTACTCGAAAGCTTATTCGGGGTTTGTGTTGGTTGTTACGTTTACACGTTTATAAATCTTAGTAAGAGAAATCACTAACATTTAGTTTAACCTTTAATCAGCCTTCATATCAAACACATAGGCACATAGAACAAAACGCGTTGCAGTATGCAACAAAAGAAATTATGTGAACTATATACCTATATGGTCGGTTTTTAAGCTTTTGCTGCGTTTCATTATGGCGTTTTGCGAGACGACAAAAGCTATAGGATTTCTATATGGTCAACCCTTTAAGTATTTCATTTTTCCAGCGCTTTTCTAACCTTTGGTGCAATCTGCGTTCCGAAGATTTCTATCGTTTTCATCATGGCTGCGTGAGACGGTCCGCCAACATCCATGTGTGCCGAGAAACGCGTTAAACCGAAAGTTTCTTCCAATGCTAAAATCTTATTCACAGCTTCATTTGCGTCACCAATAATTAAAGCGCCGTTGCTACCTCTTCCGGCCTCAAATTGGTTCCGTTGGAATGGGGGCCAACCACGGGTTGCACCAATTCTATTCATTTGAGCGGAGTATAGCGGAAAATAATAGTCAGAAACCTCCTCACTGTTTTCGCCAAATAACGAATGCATGTGTACGCCAACCTCGAATTTATTCATGTCGTGGCCGTAAGCCTCGTAAACTTTTTTATAATAGTCGAACAGCGGCTTAAATTGAACTGGTTGACCGCCAATAATGGCAAACATCACCGGCAAACCTAATCTTCCGGCTCTTTCTACAGATTCTGGTGTACCGCCAACGGCCACCCAGATCTTTAGATTATTGTCGACCGCACGTGGCAAAATCTCCTGGTTAGCCAACTCCGGGCGGAATTTACCTTTCCATGTTATTTTAGGTTCCTTGTTGATTTTTAAAAGTAATTCTAATTTTTCTTCATAAAGCTCATCATAATCGCTGAGTTTGTAGCCAAATAGGGGGAACGATTCGATAAAGCTTCCTCTGCCCGCCATTAACTCGGCCCTTCCATTCGAGATTAAATCTATTGTTGCGAAGTTTTGATAAAGTTTTACAGGATCTGAAGAGCTTAATACAGAAACTGCACTGCTCAATTTAATGTTTTTGGTAACAGTTGCTGCGGCCGCTAAAATAATTTCGGGACTCGAAACGGCATAATCAGGACGGTGATGCTCGCCAATTCCGTAGAAATCTAAACCGACTTCATCCATCAATTTAATTTCTTCAATAATTTCTTGTAGCCTTTGCTTTGCGGGTTGAATTTCGCCTTTTGCATCAATCTGCAAATCGCCGAACATGCCGATACCTAATTCCATACTTGCTAAATTTATTTAACAAAGTTAACAGCTTAAGCTCAAAGCGTGTTTGATGTATGTTAAGAAAAAAGAAAACCGTTAATTTTTCAATCAACGGTTCGTGTTTTAAATTTTCGTTCTGGAAATTTCCCTTCCCTTTGGCGAGGCCAAATTACCCTGCTCTTCAACGGTGATAAAGATCTCGTCAAAATCGAATGGAGTTGTTGCCTCGAAGGAAGATTGCTCTGCATTGTCGACATTGAGTTGACCAACGTTTCTAACGCCGTTATCTTTGGTAACCACCCAAACACTGTAATTGTTACCCGCCGGGTTAAGTCGGTCGGCACTCGCTAGATTCCTGATTTTTAGCTCAAGAACGTGATTGTTGTTACTGTTAGTGGTTTTTTTAGCCTTAATTTCGGCCGCAGGCACAATACGCGAAATTGGGAATTGTGCTGTCGACGAACAAGATGTAATAAATAGAAATAAAACTAGTGTTGCTAAAATTTGTGCGCTCCTCATGATCGTTTGTTTTTTAAAGTGAATTTTTGATTTGATATTATCACGAGCACCCTGCACATTTAGGCGCTGCAACACGCTCGGGGCCAAAATTGTTTTCGCAGCAAGCAAGTATTCGCAACATTAAATGTCCATTCAAATCAGTAGAATCGCGACAGCATAAAGCCACCTAAAAAGCTATAAATTGAAATTTGTGGTACAATGTGATAATTGTAAACGATAGGAGTGTTTTCTAACAATAGGAGTTACAAATATACGAAATTCTACGCAAATATGCACGGAATAAAGCGATGTGTTTACTCTTAAAGGTTGTATATAAAATTTGCGCTGCCACGATTATTGTTGCGATTTCATCGCGAATAATCATTGCGGTTAATCTATTTTCTTGCCTTTCATTGCTGTAGAAATTGCCGCATCCATTACGCGTTCGGCAAAGGGGCGGGTAAATTCGTTCAATTCGTCTGCTTTCTTTAAAATGGTATCTTTTTCCTGCGATGTCAAAGCAGTTTTTAGCGCTTCGATGTGCGCTTTGGTTTCGGTAATTTCTTGTTCGGTAAGGTGTTGCGCATGCTTCTCAATAAAACGTTCTGCGGTGTAGCGCAATTGTTCGCCTTCACTGCGGGCCTCAATCAACATGCGTTGCTCCACATCGCTTTTTGCGTTGGTGATGCTATCAATCAGCATTTTTTCCACGGTATCATCACTCAGGCCGTAACTTGGCGTAATTTCTATCTCCTGTTTAACACCCGAGCGTAGTTCAATGGCCTGAACGGTCAAAATTCCATCGGCATTAAGTAGAAAATTAATATCAACCTTTGGCAAGCCCGCAGGCATTGCCGGAATTCCTTTTAAATCGAACTCGGCCAGTTTGCGATTCTCTTTTACCAGGTCACGCTCGCCCTGATAAACAGAAATCTTCATGTTCACCTGCCCATCTATCGAGGTGGTGTACTGACGGCCAGCTTTTGTAGGCACCTTGCTGTTGCGGGCAATAATTACATCCATTAAACCGCCCATGGTTTCAATACCCAAAGAGAGTGGGGTAACATCAAGCAGCAAAATATCTGAGCGGTTTCCGGCCAAAACATCAGCCTGAATGGCGGCACCAAGCGCCACAACTTCGTCGGGATTGATGTTATCCTGCGGCTTTTTGCCGAAGAAATTCTCTACGGATTGCTTTACAAAAGGCGTACGTGTAGAGCCGCCAACCAGTATCACTTCATCAATATCGGCAACCGTTAACTCGGCATCTTTCAACGCATTTTTGCAGGCAGTAATGGTTTCCTGAACTTTCTCGCTAATCAACTGCTCAAAAGTCTGTTTATCCAACGTACACCAGATTTCGCCAACCTGCTCGTTGTATAAATTTTGAGAAGATAAAGCTTTCTTTGCTGCTTCGGCCTGCAAACGTAATGTTTGCATCAACACCGTGTTTTGGGCAACCTCAGCCTTATCTAAATTGTTCTTCTCCATCCAATAGCTCAAAATGGCACGGTCGAAATCGTCGCCACCCAAATAAGTATTGCCGTTTGTTGCCAGCACTTCAAAAATTCCATTTTGGATTTGCAAGATGGAAACGTCGAAAGTACCGCCGCCCAAATCGTAAACCGCAATTGTTTTTTGCTGCGTGGGGTCGAGGCCGATTCCATAAGCCAGACTTGCTGCAGTCGGCTCGTTTACAATTCGCATTACATCTAAGCCTGCAAGTTTGCCCGCATCGCGTGTTGCCTGGCGCTGGCTATCGTTAAAATAAGCCGGAACAGTAATTACAGCCCTGTTTACCGGAGTTTTAAGCGCATGTTCGGCCCTTGCTTTCAACTCCTTTAATATTTCTGCCGATAACTCAATCGGCGTATAAAAGCGATTCCCTGCCTGAATTTTAACAAGGGCATCGGTATCATCATCAATAACTTTATAAGAAAAGATATCTTTATGTTCGGCAACATCCTTGTAAGAACGACCGAGCAATCGTTTCACCGAAAAGATGGTATTTGCCGGATCTGTGGTCAAAAATTCTTTCGCCTCGTTACCAATAATGGCTTCGCTTTGGCCGTTGAAATACACGATGGAAGGAACCAGCACACCTTTACCAGCGTCGTTAATCACCTGAGGGTTTTTATCAGGGTTAATAAACGCTACCAAACTATTGGTTGTGCCTAAGTCGATACCGACTATTATTTCTTCTTTTTGCAGTGAGCCCGTGGCCAGGTTGATGGATATTTTTGCCATGCCGCAAATTTACGCAATTGTTGTTTTAAAATTGTTTTAATGTTGTAAAGAAGTCGGTTTGAGTTGGGAGTTCGAAGTCGTGAGTCGTGAGTCTTAAGTCCGGAGTCGGTAGTCCAAAGTCCCAAGTGGCAAACTAAAAACCAGTTTTTTATTGATCTTAAATATCGTATCGCTTGTCACCCTGAGCGTAGTCGAAGGGCAATTCCAACAGTCCGGAGTTTCGAGCTAAAAAAACTATAAAACAAAAAAGCATCCTTTGATCAGAAGGATGCTTTAAATCTTAAAGAAGAACGAGCTAAAAACTATTTTGCTAAACTAGCTAAAACAGCGTTGTTTTTAGCTAATTGATCGTTTTTAGGTTGAGCAGAGCGGCTTCCTAACTCAATGTTAGTTGCTCTTTTTAAAAATGCCACCTCTTGGTGAGCTGTATTTTTATTTCTTCTGTCTTTTCTTTTTAATCTGGTAACTGCCATGGTAATAACCTTTTAATTATTTTATTTGTACAAATGGAGGTCGAGAGCGGATTCGAACCGCTGTAGAAGGTTTTGCAGACCTCTGCCTAGCCACTCGGCCACTCGACCCTTAAATTCAAGGCTGCAAAAATAACAATTATTAGTTAGTCCGCAAATATTATATTGATAATTCTGTTTTTAATTTTTAACTCTCACCAGTTCAGCACAAAAGATTGCGGCGCTTACAGCCACATTTAACGACTCGGCCTCACCAACCCGCGGTATGGTAACCGGCTTGTTCACTTTTTCGATAACCGCCGGGGTTATTCCTTTTCCCTCGTTACCCAAAATAACGAAGCCCTCGTTGCCCCAATCAACATTATAAATAGATTCGCCGTTTAACAGCGCCCCGAAAACGGGAATGTTGCTCTTACTTAAAATCGCAGCCAAATCGCCGGTATAAATTTCTACCCTTGCCAGCGAGCCCATCGTAGCCTGAACCGTTTTGGGGTTAAATACCTCAACACAATCGTCAGAGCAGATGATTTTTTTAAAGCCAAACCAGTCTGCCGTTCTTATAATGGTGCCCATATTGCCCGGATCTTGCACACCATCTAAAACCAGCGTAAATTGATTTCTTAATTCATTGTGCTCCAATTTTTTATTTTTCGGGATGTTAATCACCGCTAAAAAGCCTTGCGGCGTTTGTAAAGTACTAATCTTACCTAATTCAACGTTGTTTACTTCAAATAAGTTTATATTTGCGGACAATTCGGGTAACAAATGCGCTTGTTCGCTGTTGTAGAAAACGGAATGGATTTGGTAGCTTGACTTAATAAATTCGGTAATTGATTTTATGCCCTCAACCAAAAATAAACCATGTTCCTTGCGATATTTTTTTTGATGTAACGACTTAATAAAACTAATCTGAGACTTTGAAAGCATACCAATACTTGATAAATATTAAACTGAAAAGCACTGCAATATTACTATTAATTATTGTTTTAATGCAGGCTTGCTCATCAACTAAATATATTGCCGACTATCAATCGATCGTAAAAAAAGTTACTATAGACAGTATCGACGGCAAATTTGAGGAACAAGCCTATAATTATGTTCAGAAAGACATTCGTCCGGCCTCGAAACTAAGTATCAACGTACCTTTGTATAATTTCTTTAATACAAAGGATGGCCGATATAAAACGAGCGATATTAAGCCATTTGGTACGCCGCCTGCAATTTTAGATAGTACTTTGGTTGAGATTTCGAGAACGCAGATAGAAAAGTTCTTAAAGAGCAAGGGTTATTTTCAGGCCAAGGTAACATCAGATATTAAGGTTGAAGACAAGAAGGCAGAAATCAAGTTTAAGGCAAACCCCGGCCCGGCTTATTTCATCGACAAATTAAGTGATTCTATTCCCAACCAAAACATTAAAAAGCTTTATGAGCAAAATAAACCTGGCATAACGCATTTGCATAAAGGGATGCAGTACGATGAGGATTCGCTGACGTACGAGCGGGAACAGATTTATCGCGTAATGAAGGAGAACGGCTACTTCTATTTTTTAAGGCCGTATGTAAACTTTGATGTTTATGGCGCCGAGGCGAGTTCGAAAACCAACAAGATCGATTTGAACCTGAATGTTACCGATCCCGCGAATGGCCCACATAAGCAATTCTATATTGGCTATACCCATTTATTAATTGCGCCAAGTCCGGATGGTTTGCCAGATTCTGCACGGTACAAATTAAGCAAGGATACGCTTAACGGCATCATTTACACTGATTTTTCTAGGCGCTACAGGCGAAACCCAATCGTACGCTATGATTTTTTAAAGCAAGGTGAACTTTACGATATTAGAAAGGAAAACTTAACTTACGATAGGCTGTATGAGCTCAACATTTTTAAAAATGTAAAGATAGATTACTACCGGAGAGACAGTACATCAAATAAAATAAACACGATTATTTTGTTGACACCTCAAAAGGTGATGAGTAACCGTATTGAAGGCGAGGTGCCGTTTAATGGGGGTACGGTTGGGTTCGATTTAAGTAATACTTACACGAATAATAATTTATTTAGAGGTGCAGAACGGTTTGAGCTTCAGGTTAAGGGCGGACTGCGATCGAGAATAGGAAATGGGACGTCACCTTTCAAGGATATTTATCAACGCGATTTCTCGGTAAGTGCAAGCATTACGGTTCCTCGTTTATTGATTCCGTTTTACAACCCAACTTTGGGAAAGAACGGGATGCCACATACCACTTTTTCATCGAGTTACATCTACGCCCTGCAGAAAGATGTTACAGTGAGGCGAATTTTCATTAATTCGGTTACTTACGATTGGTCTGAAACCAAATCCAAGTTGCATTCATTTACGCCCTTAAACTTCGAATATCGGTTTGGTAATCTCGAAGAAGGCATCGATACCACTGTGCTGGCAAACAATTTGTATTATGCTGCCTTATTAGCCAGAAAGGATATTACGGTGGGCATGAAGTATTATTATACTTTAAATGCGAACAAACTAAACGATTTGAGAAGTTTTGTTTATTTAAGGGCGGGCACCGAAATAGCGGGTAACCTGCTACAAGGTGTATCTAAATTAACGGGCTCTAATAGTGATGCTGCAAACGGTAATCCTGCGAAAATTTTAGGATTGCCTTTCAATCAGTATATCAGACCAGAAGTAGATATCAGATGGTATAAGCACCTCGGCGGCGATAAACAGTTTATTGCCCGCTTAAATATGGGTCTGGCTTACGCCTATGGCAATTCTTTTTTATCTGGCATTCCGCTCGATAAATTGTTTTTCGCCGGCGGATCTAGTGGTGTAAGGGCATGGCAGGCACGTACACTTGGCCCCGGAAATTATAACCGGGAAGTACTGAATGAGAAGCAACGACAAAGCTTCTTCGGTTTAGATCAGCTTGGAGAGATGCGCATTGAGAGTAACCTTGAATATCGGTTTACGCTGACCAAGAAATTTTTTGGCGCAACGCTAAAAGGTGCTGCGTTTGTTGATGCCGGTAACGTTTGGAACGTAACTAAAATATCGGCAATGGATGGTGCAACACCCTTTGACAATGAAAAGATAGTTTTTAAGCTCAGCAAACTGGCGCAACAAGTGGCCATTGGTACAGGTTTAGGGCTCAGATATGATGTGCAGTATTTTGTTTTCAGGTTTGATGTGGGCTTAAAGCTTAAAGATCCGCAGTTTTCAGGTTCAGACCAATGGGTGATTAGTAAGTTTTTATCTGGTGGAAAGCAGTTTAGAAACGACTTTAACGCCACACATTCGCCCGATACTTACCGATTTATTCAGTATAACTTTGGTATCGGTATGCCTTTTTAATAACTGGTTACACGAGAAGGCGACCAGTAAATGGAAGAAGTCGTAGTTTCGGGCGCCCGCCTGACCGGACGGGCAGCTATGCTATTAAGTTAAGCCTGTCAGTTGTCAGTCTGAGCCTTTAGACTTCGCTCAAGATAAACTCAGTCGAAGACCTTTTCTATAGGATAAAACGAAAAATATCTGTCCTTCGACTCCGCTCAGGATGACAATATTTTTTCGCTTTATCCTTAATTTAATAGCATTGGGACGGGCAGGCAGCCGAGAACCACGAAGTGCTCAGCGCAGCTAAATCTCTATTTGGGGTTCAAAGATTTCTCCTCCACAGCAGCTCCATTGGAGCACTTAGGTCCAAATGATGATTTTTTTTACCCCTGTTTCTGCTAGTTGGTTACAGATATCTCAGCCGACGAAGGGTCGGTTATCGATATGACGACGTTAAAACTTTAAAACAGGTTTCGCAATGCGTCGAATATGCTTTCGAAAAATGTACTCAGGTTTAAGCCGGCGCTGTGGTTAAAATATACAAATAGCAGAAATGCAATCACCACAAAAATAATGAGCTTTCTGAAAGCAAAGGCGATAATTACAAACAACACCGGGATAATGAACAACCACAGGCTGTTGATGGTATAAGGGCTCAAATCGGATTCCTTTTTGTATACATACACGAGTTTGCTGTGGTTGCCCGAATCGTTTTTATGTTTGATGTAAACAAATGTTGATTTAGCAATAGGCAATGGCAGAACCGCAATACCGTCATTAAATTTTAGTTCCTGGGTAAATCCGCTTACGCTAAAGGTATAAATTCCGTTAATGTTTTCGTTGGGCACGTTTAGCGAATCGGCGGCGATAATTGCCAGTTTATTGTTCTTTAAGAGGTTTTCTTTAACAAGAAAATTGTTTATTGCTGCATTTTGCGCCGAACTGCAAAAGCCGATTAAACAAAGCGATAGCAAAAAGAGGATTCGTTTCATTCTAGTGAACGTTTGTTGTAAATTAAATAACCGATATGCAATAATACGCCATTTCTTTTAACTGCATCATTATATAAATTATAACTTAAGCTAACAGGCCCGAGCGGACTATGATAAACCATGCCGGCTGTAGCCGCATAGCGGAGTTTTGAAATCGGTCTCGCATAGTTAACATCTTGAAAGTTGCTGCGCTCAAACTCTTTGTGTGGCAAAAATAAAAAGCCTTCTAACCTCAAATCGAGGTTCTTTTTAACGCTGTAAATATTTTTTATTCCGCCTGCCGCGTAGGTTGTTGCCCTAAATTTATCTAAAAAAAGCGAGCGGCTATCTTGCATTGGATAAAATGTAGGTGCAGTTAGCAATGTTGCATAATAGGTGCCAAACAGCGGTTGGTTAGAAATTACGCCTTCGATCAAATAGCCCAAAGTGTATTTTTTGTAATGGAAGAAATAGTTTTCTTGCGTCAGCTTAATCGTTCCCCAATGGTGTAACTTGCTGTATTCGGGGCTGTTTGCGAAACCAGGAGCGTTGCGAAAGATATTTCCCTGGGTGTACTTTTCTCGCCCGTTAGTGAAGTTAAGGCTGAGTAAAAAGCTTTGCCCCTTAGTGGCATATTGTTTTCGGTTTAAGGCATTCTTTTCAAAATTAATTGAGCTTTTAAAGCCGTTAAAAACCGTTCTATCCAGCAAATCGCCAACATTAAAGGTGTTATTTGGACTATATCTATCTGTGTTGTTTATCAAAGCCGAATGCAGCACAATCTTGGTATTGTAATTTAGCGGAAAACCAGCCATTAAATCTATTTTCCGGTCTGATTGTTCGATGTAAACAGGGTGGGGGTTTTCGATGAAGATTTGGCTGGTGTTGTAGAAATTCCAGTGATTATAAGTAAGCTCGGCACCTAAAAAAATCGGCAATTTGGTTGGGTAATCAACGCGACCGTTTACCTGTACCGACTCATAAAAACGGCCTGAATAAAAGCTCGTTCCGAAGGTGTAGGCCTTTCTGTTGAGGTAATTGTATTCTGCACCCAAAAAAACATTGCTAATTGGCCGCGTAGAGATGTTTCCGCCCAAATCGAGTTTGAAGCTTTTCTTCGGCTGGGCCACCACCTCGAAAGTATAACTATCTGTTGCGGCCTGATAAGAGATTTTTGGGTAAACGGTTTCGAAGGTTTGATCGGCAACGAGCTTGTAGTAGCCCCGCTTAATATCCTGAAGATCGAAATTTGCCTTATTGCTTTTAAAAAGCCTTTCTACATATCTTTTCTGCTGATTATTAACGCCCGATACCATAACATTACTGAACTTAAGATCGGGTTTCCGCTTATTAAACGCTGCCCTTCGTCTTTCCAGCTCACCCGAATCAACCCTTTTGGCAATCAACTGTTTTATCCGTGGCATGTCGGCCATGGTGGCATCATACCCCTTTTTGATCAATTCTTCGACGGGTGCAAAATTGGTGACGCTATAATCTGCTAAATCGGGCTGAATATAAATCCCGTTTTTTCCAATCATTGTCGAATCAGACTTGGACAGGAACATGTATACTAAAAACCGATTCATTAACCGCTCGTCGATATTTTTTGGGTATTCGTTGTAAATTTTCGAAGATACATTGGCGCCAATAATGTAATCGGGTTTAAAATCCCGCTCCATCACATCGGCAGGGAAGTTATTGTATAAACCACCATCGAACACATATTTTCCTTCGAGTTTTATGGGGCGGTAAATAATCGGAACCGTCATAGTAGCCCGCACTGCTTCGGCCAAACTGCCCTTGCTTACGGTAATGCTTTTTTGCGAAAGTACATCGGCAACCATACACCGAAAGGGCACAAAAAGATTATCGAAGTTATCTTTCGAAACCGCTGAGGCCTGGGCAAACAGCTCGAGGAACGCAAAATTTAAGGGAATATCATTGATCAGGTTCGATCGGAAATTTAAATGGAAGCCGGTATCAATTGCAACCTTTGCCGTAATCATCGATGCATTCGGTGCATTTTTTTGAAAGTAAAAAGTATAATCGCTGGTGTAGCGGCCATTTACCCAGTTTTGGAAGTCTTTGCTTACGGCAATTTCTTCGATCTCGGCAGGAGAGTAGCCCGCTGCATACATGGCGCCTACAATGCCACCCATCGATGTACCGGTAATGTAATCGATAGGAATGTGATTTTGCTCAAGCGCTTTTAACGTGCCAATATGTGCCAGGCCCTTTGCGCCGCCACCACTGAAAACAAGCCCAACTTTTTGCGCATGTAACTGCGCAACACATAAAACAAAAAGAGCAAGCAGAAATCCTTTAAAAGTTACCACCCCTAAAAATAGGAGTTTTTATTTTAAAATTAGTTCAATATAAAGATGTTGTAATTTAAAACCGAAGCAAAACTTACCCATAAGATGTAAGGGATAAAAAGCAGACCCGCCCATTTATGGATTTTATAAAACATAAGCGCATTGATAACAATAATGATGAGCAAAAGAATAATCTCGGCCAGTGCAAACCCGATTTCGTGCAGGTAAAAGAAAATGAAAGACCAGGCCAGGTTCAAAATCAGCTGTATTAAATAAATGGCAACCGTGCGGGGAAAATGCGTTATTGTATCTCTTTTCGTCCACACCAAATAAGCCGCGATGCCGATTAATATATAAAGGCTCGTCCACACCGGGCCAAACAACCAGTCTGGCGGATTAAACGATGGTTTATTTATGGTTTTATACCAGGTTTCAACAGATGTTGCCGTAGCCCAGCCGCCCAGGGCGCCAATGCTTAAGGTAATGGCAATATTGATTATAAATGCGAGTGGTCGAAATTTCATGTTGTATTACTTAACTCTTTTATAGAATAATTGTTTGAAATGGTTCACTAGTCACTGGTTCATTAGTCATTGGTCGTGTAAGTCATCCGATGAATATAGAGCGGCATGCAAGTATTTATCGGATGACTTATGTGAATAATTGGTTCATTAGTCATTAGTTCATTGGTCGTGTTAGTCATCCGATGAATATAGAGCGGCATGCAAGTATTCATCGGATGACTTATGTGAATAATTGATTCATTAGTCATTAGTTCCTTGGTCGTGTAAGTCATCCGATGAATATAGAGCGGCATGCAAGTATTCATCGGATGACTTACATTGGTTCATTAGTCACTGGTCGTGTAAGTCATCCGATGAATATAGAGCGACATGCAAGTATTCATCGGATGACTTATGTGAATAATTGGTCATTAGTTCATTGGTCATTGAAAACTGCGAACTGAAAACTCCCAACTCAAAACTCCCAACTCAAAACTCCCAACTCCCAACTCATCACCGTCCAATCCCAGGCACCATAGGCAAACTTTCGTTATCGTCAATTCCTACGCTTTGCACAGCAAACAGGTAATTATCCTTACTATAAGGAATCCTTAGCTCCGTTGCAGTGGTATAAAATTTCTTTTCCCAGGTTGGACTACTGGTTTCACGCATCAACACATAATAGCCTTTTACCTTTCCTTTTTCGGGCGCTTTCCAGTATAAGAAAGATGAATTGCTCAGGTTTTTCACATCTATTTTTACATCAATTGGCGAGGTTGGGGCTTTGGCCAAATTGGCTAACACCGCAATGTTAACCGCCGTATTTTTCCGCAGGTATTCAAAGTCCATAAATTCTTGCAAATCTCCGTAGCGTACACCGTTTTCAGTTCTTAAGTCTTGATGTTGATGATCGAAGTTCTCGTTCATTTCCGTAATCCGCACTGCGGTAAAGCCGTTCTCTACAAATGGAGAGTGATCGCCGCCACGCAGAAACCTGTCGTTTCGGTAAATTAGTTTAACTTCCAGCTGGTCTACATAACGCTCGCCGATTTCCTTAACATACCGTGCCAGCTGACGGCTTTTTCCATCGTTCTCTAATCCGAACTGGCGAATGTATTTTGCATTTTTTTCTAACTCAAAACTGGGTAAGCCCTCGCTAAAAACCCGGAGTTTTGTATTATCAATAATTTGTGTTTCGCTGCTGTTGTTACTGCCAATCATGTCGTTATTAAGCATCGCGTCGATATTCCAGTTTTCTTTTTTTGCCTTTCTCGCCATAAAGCCCGAGCCTAAAAGCGATTGTTCTTCGCCGCTAACTGCAACAAATATAATCGTAGCCGGAAAGTTATATTTGCTCATAATCCTTGCCGCCTCAATAACACCAGCAACCCCGCTTCCATCGTCGTTTGCACCCGGTGCATTGCTTGTCCTGTTCATTACATCCGTTACCCGGCTATCTAAATGACCACTAACCACATACACCCGTTTATCGCTTACATCCGTTCCCTTTAAAATGGCAACTGCATTTCCCAACAGCGTAGGCTTGTCTACCCGTTTCGCGTCCGGCGCTATTGTTACCGTATCAAGGTAGGCCGTTAGTCGTCCGTTGCTTCCCGCCGCAAACTGGTTAAACTTGCCCACCACCCAATTTCTGGCTGCACCAATGCCCTTACTTTTGCTCGTAATATCGCTCAACGTGTTTCTCGTGCCGAACGAAACCATTTTAGTGATGTACGATTTTAGCGAATCTTGATTTACAGCCTTTACCATATTGTCGATGTCCGCATTGCGCTGAACAATGGTTTGCGCCTGAAGTGATAGATAAAAAGCTACTATAAAAAAGGATAGGAAAAGTTTTTTCATCGATGGAAGAATTTTGCTCACTAAGATATTGAATGATTCATTGTAAAACGAAACCACTACACAAAAGTCGATATTGATGTTACATCAAAATAAATCGATGATCCAGCGTGTACACAAAAAAAGGCCCCTTGAAAAATCAAGGAACCTTACGCTTGGTTTAGCAATACAATACAACTGCAAGTGTTTAACTGAATGTTATCGTGCACTTACCTATTTAACTAGGCTGGCTTTTAATCGATATTAACAGCGCCCCAGTTTTCGAAAGCTTTTTTGGCAGATGCCTTTGCCGATTTTAAATCAACATTTCCGGCGATGGTTAAAAAAGTTTTTTCGGGAGAAATTTGCGCAT
Source organism: Pedobacter endophyticus (assembly GCF_015679185.1). NCBI lineage: Bacteria > Pseudomonadati > Bacteroidota > Sphingobacteriia > Sphingobacteriales > Sphingobacteriaceae > Pedobacter > Pedobacter endophyticus. The sequence continues at coordinate 1,736,247 of NZ_CP064939.1, read as the reverse complement.
AAAATTCTTTTATATCGGCAAAAGTTAATTCGTTGATCGATTCTTCCGTAACTGTTTCGTCGTAATCATAATCCTGAGCCCTTAAGCTCAACAGCAATTTGGCTTTTGCTGCATTAAAGTTGGTTTGAGTTAACGCTGCATTTTGGATCAATGCCGCCATTTCAGTCAATTCCGCATCAAAGCTCGTGTTTGCAGTAGCCAATTTTCCACTGTTATCTTTAAAAGAAGTGTTTGCGTTTTTGGCAGCGCTTTCATTCAGTACTGCATTAAATAACTCCACAATACCGTTCTTTTTTCCTGCGAATTGTTCCGTATCTAACGTAAAGCTGGCATAGGCTTTTGGCGAAGCTGCATGTTCCGAAACGATGATGTTCATTTCGTTCTTTAATTTAAAGGCTACAGGTTCTTTAAAACTTTGGGCGCTTGCTGTAAATGATATAAGTAGAGTTGTAGAGGCTAATAAAATGTTTTTAATCGTGTTCATAGCTGTTTTTATTTTTTTTTGTTGGAATAATTATTTGTATTAATATGATACAAATGTGCTTGTTTTCGCCTGTTTGGCCCATATGTTCTCGTTAAAAAGGCAATAATGCGTGACGAATGGCTGTATATACGTGTTAAAAAATCACTTCGGTTTTTTGAAACGGAAATAAAGTGTTCATTTTATTCAATCGCTCGCCGATATAAAATTTCCTGATCCGAATGCTTAGATTTATTTTTCGTTAGCCTTACAAAATGAACTGCTTAATCGTTGATGACCACGAAATTGCCCGAAGCACACTTAAACAACTGATAAAATTTGAAGACTCGCTTAAGCTAATTTCGGAATGCGCAAATGCCGGAGATGCTTATAAGATAATTGCAGGTCAAAAAATCGATCTCATTTTCCTTGATATCGAAATGCCCGAAGTTTCGGGGATTGACCTGGTTAAAGGACTGGGCGATAAAAGACCGTTGATTATTTTTATCAGTGGAAACCGCGAATATGCGGCCGATGCCTACGATTTAAATGTTGTAGATTTTATAACCAAACCGGTAACGCTCGATCGGTTTTTGAAATCGATAATCAAGGCGAAAGAGATTTTCAAAAATCAGGATGTATTTGTGCCCTCAAAACAAGATGAGTTTATCTTTATCAGAGATTCGAGCATCATCAGACGAATAAAATTAACCGATATTGAATATTTTGAAGCGCAGGGCGATTATGTTAAAATAGGCACCGCAAGTAAAACCTATGCCATTTATTCGTCGTTAAAATCTGTGGAGGGCAAGGTTTCGGGCGATTTCTTTTTACGGGTTCACAGGTCGTTTATTGTTAATGTGGGAAAAATCGATACCGTTGAAGGCAGTACTCTGATTATAAATAAGAGCTTTATTCCTGTTTCCGACGCTTATAAAGCGGTGTTGAACAAGCGGATGCAAGTTCTGTAACCCAAATAAATGGAACCTAATAGCAATCAAAATCTGCCAAATGCCCGGCCGCCGTTATACCAGGTAATTAATTTAAGTTACCTGCACGAAATTAGTATGGGCGATGTCGAATTTGAGCGTGAAATAGCCGAAAGGTTCTTACACCTCATCGACGATGATTTATCTGCACTAGCAAAACACGCAGAACATAAAGATTTAGACGCTTTAAAAAAGCACGCCCACCATACCCTATCAACCGTTGCAGTAATGGGGCTGAACCCTTGGCTCGAGAAACATTTAAAGGCCATGGAGCACCAATCACTTAGCGCAACTGAAATTAACAGCTGTTTAAGGATTATATCCGACATCTGTGAAAAAGCGAAGGCAGATGCCAGGCTTTTTCTAGGTTCCTGAGTTTTCATTTTCAAATTATTTTATGGAATATCATTCCTATTTGCTATCTTAGGCAGAAATGAAGGCTCTTTTGATCATATTTGGCATTTACATGCTGGCGTTATCCGTAATGCCATGTAGCGATGCGGTTAACGAATGCCAGCGCACTACCAGCAATAGCTCCAGCTCGGAGCTTGTAGAATCTCACAATCACCAAAACGATTCAAACGATTTTTGCAGTCTTTTTTGCACCTGTAATTGTTGCAGCATTGCTGCCCATTCAAAAATTGCAGCTTCATATACCAAAAACGAACGACTTCCTTTATTCTCATTTATTAAATTTCCAATCAGAAGCTCTTTTCTCCTTTCCAATTACTACGGAAATATTTGGCAGCCGCCAAAGGTTAGTGCCTAATACAATTTCTTATTTGATGTACCATTTGTGATCATGTAATGCACTGGTGTGCTTTACATGTCGTAATCGCGTGCATATCGCTGTTTTTTGCTTTCTGCAAAAAGCACTCGAATTTCTTTGTATCAATCATTAATCATAATTATAGTGTTAGATCGTATTATAAAATTTAGTATTAATAACAAGCTTGTTATTGGCATAATGACCTTGTTGTTAATTATTTGGGGCGTGTGGAGCGCAACTAAGTTACCCATTGATGCTGTGCCGGATATTACCAATAATCAGGTGCAGATTATTACCGTTTGCCCTACGTTGGCAGGTCAGGAAGTAGAACAGTTGGTTACCTTTCCTATTGAACAAAGCATTGCCAATTTACCCGATTTAGAGGAAACCCGAAGTATTTCGAGGTTCGGCCTCTCGGTTATTACCGTTGTTTTTAACGATGATGTAGATATTTACTTTGCCCGCCAACTGGTGGGTGAAAAGTTAAAAGAAGCCGGCGAAAAAATCCCGAAAGGAATCGGCACGCCCGAAATGGCACCGGTAAGTACTGGCCTCGGCGAAGTGTACCAATACATTTTACACCCCAAAAAAGGCAGTGAAAGCAAGTATAGCAGCAGAGATTTGCGTACGATGCAAGATTGGATTGTGGCCCGCCAACTTAATGGAACCAAAGGCATAGCCGAAGTAAACAGTTTCGGTGGCGAACTAAAACAGTACGAGGTATCGGTTAACCCCAACCGCTTAAGGGCAATGAGCATAACCATTACCGATATTTTTAATGCGCTCGAAAATAATAACCAAAATACCGGAGGAGCCTATATCGATAAAAAGCCCAACGCTTATTTTATTCGTGGTATTGGGTTGGTTACCTCGTTAGAAGATGTAAAAAATATAAGCGTTAAGAATGAAACCGGAAATGTGCCCATTTTTATAAAAGATGTGGCAGATGTACGTTTCGGTAGTGCCGTTAGATATGGCGCAATGACTTTTAACGGAAAGGTAGATGCAGTTGGTGGCGTGGTAATGATGCTTAAAGGAGAAAACAGCAACGAAGTTGTAAAGCGCATAAAAGAAAAAGTTCCGGTTATCCAAAAATCGCTGCCCGATGATGTGATTATCGAACCCTATTTAGATCGTACCGAACTGGTTGGCCGGGCGATCAGTACCGTTGAAAAGAACCTGATTGAAGGTGCATTAATCGTGATTTTTGTACTTGTGCTGTTTCTCGGAAACTTTAGGGCTGGTTTAATTGTGGCATCTGCCATTCCGTTAGCATTGCTTTTTGCACTTGGGATGATGAACGTTTTCGGCGTTAGTGCCAACCTGATGAGCCTGGGCGCAATTGATTTCGGGTTAATTGTAGATGGCGCAGTAATTATTGTTGAAGCCACATTGCACCACTTGGGCCTGCGCAAATCGCTGAACAAACTGTCGCAACAGGAAATGGACGACGAGGTTTTCTTGTCTGCTTCTAAAATTCGTAACAGTGCCGCCTTCGGAGAGATCATCATCTTAATCGTTTACCTGCCCATACTTACGCTGGTTGGCGTAGAAGGGAAAATGTTTACCCCAATGGCTAAAACGGTTGGCTTTGCCATATTGGGTGCGCTAATTTTATCGCTTACCTATATTCCAATGATGTGTGCGCAGTTTCTATCGAAGAAGGTTAGCCATAAAAAAAATATTTCAGATAAAATGATGCATTATCTGCACGGTATTTATCAGCCGCTTTTACAGAAAGTGATTAAGGTAAAATACGCCGTTGTTGGCGCTACTGTTTTGCTTTTTGCAGGTACGCTATTTATTTTCAGTGGCTTAGGTGGAGAGTTTATTCCTCAGTTAAGAGAAGGCGATTTTGCGTTTCACTGCATATTGCCGCAAGGGAGCTCATTAAAACAAAGCATCGAAACCTCTATGCAGGCATCGAGAATTATTAAAGAGTTCGATGAGGTAAAAATGGTGGTGGGTAAAACCGGTGCCGCAGAAGTACCTACAGACCCAATGCCGCCCGAAGCTTCGGATGTGATGATTATACTGAAACCGCAAAAAGAATGGAAAACCGAAAAAACGTACGACCAGCTAGCGGATGAAATTTACGAGAAACTGGAGGTAATTCCGGGCGTGTTCTTCGAGAAAAATCAACCGATACAAATGCGCTTCAATGAGTTGATGACAGGGATTAGACAAGATGTAGCGGTAAAGATTTTTGGTGAGGATTTAGATAGCCTGGCCATTTATGCCGAAAAAGTGAGCAAGGTGATACAAACGGTAAGCGGAACCACCGGGCCGCAAGTTGAGCGTGTAGGCGGGTTGCCGCAAATAAACATCGAATACGATCGGACGCGGCTTGCCAATTACGGCCTTAACGTAGCCGATGTAAACGACGTGGTTAGCGCTGCCTTTGCAGGTAAAAGTGCCGGGCAGGTATTTGAAAACGAACGACGGTTTGATTTGGTAGTGAGGTTAGATAGTGCTTACCGAACCGATATAAACGATGTAAGTAATATGATGATTCCTACCAATACGGGAATCCAGATCCCGCTATCGCAAGTGGCTACCATTGGCTACAAATTAGGTCCTGCGCAAATTAGCCGCGAAGCCAGTAAACGTAGAATTGTTATCGGTTTTAATGTGTCGGGCAGAGATGTAGAAAGTGTGGTTAACGATATTCAACAAAAACTAGATAGCGAGATAAAGCTTCCACTGGGCTACTATTTTACCTACGGCGGGCAGTTTGAAAACCTGCAAAAAGCCAGCAAACGCTTAATGATTGCGGTGCCAATATCGTTGCTGCTCATCTTCTCACTGTTGTACTTTACTTTCGGATCGCTTAAACAGGCCACATTAATTTTTACGGCAATTCCGATGAGTGCCATAGGCGGCGTATTTGCATTGCTGATCCGCGGAATGCCTTTCAGTATCAGTGCAGGCATAGGTTTTATTGCTCTGTTCGGTGTGGCCGTACTTAATGGAATTGTATTGATAGGAACGTTTAACCAGCTGGAAAAGGAAGGCGTTACCGATATTTTAAAACGGGTAATGGAAGGAACTAAAGAGCGGTTGCGCCCGGTACTAATGACCGCGGCTGTGGCTAGTTTGGGCTTTTTGCCAATGGCAATAAGTACCAGTGCAGGTGCCGAGGTGCAAAAGCCTTTAGCCACCGTTGTAATTGGCGGTTTAATTACAGCAACTCTTTTAACACTTTTTGTTCTGCCCCTGCTGTACATCATTTTCAGTAAGAAGATTAAGGTTAAAACAAAATAAGCAATTAGCAGCCGGCAATTGGCAACATTCAGTAACAATTGCCTCGGCGGAGCGACCTGCCAATTATCAATTTAAATCAATTAGACTATGGGTGCAGTAAATTTTAAAGAAACCATTTTATATAAGAAAGCCTTTGAACAGGCTATGAGAATTTTTGAGATGAGTAAATCTTTTCCAAGGGAAGAAAAATATTCGTTAACTGACCAAATAAGAAGAAGTAGTAAAAGTGTCTGCGCAAATCTTGCAGCAGCATATAGAAAAAAGAAATATTCTGCACATTTCACCTCAAAACTGACGGATTGCGACGCGGAAAACTCCGAAACGAGCGTATGGGTGGGTTTTACTCTTGCTTGTGAGTATATCAAACAAACGCAATTTGACAAATTAAATGCTTTAAATAACAAAGTTGGCAGGTTAATGCATCACATCATTAATAACCCAGATAGATATTAAAAAAAAATGAAGAAATATATAAATGAGCGATTGGCAAAAGGCAATGGACAATGTGCAATGGGCGATGAACAATGGGCGACAGGCAAAGTGCAACATAGAAAGTTTACCCCATGCAGATTTTCGAGGCAGGCGATTTGCCAATTGCCAATTGCGAGGCGAAGCGATTTGCCCATTGCTAATTGCCGCCGCTGGCGACTTGCTTATTGCCTATTGTTGTTGTCAATAATAAGTTTCACTGCCAATTCGCAAACCAAGAAAATAATCGACGTAAACGAAGCCATAAACATCGCTTTGCAAAATAATGGCAACATTAAGGCGAAGGATTTTGAGGTAAAATCTGCCCAAAGCTTAACCAAGTCTGCAGGCGAACTACCAAAGTTCGATCTTAGCGCTCAGTTAGGGCAGTACAACAGTTCGGAATTTGATCAGTCGTATCAGGCGTCGCAAACGATTCCCTTCCCGACTTTGTTCGGTGCTAAAAAGCAGCTCCTGAATGCAACCGTAAAAAGCAAGCAATTGCAAGGCGAAATGTCGGCGCTCGACTTAAAAACCGAGGTGCGGACGCATTATTACCAAATACAGTATCTGCAAAACAATCAAAAGCAGCTCTTGAATCTCGATAGCCTTTATAACAGTTTCACCAAGGTGGCTGAGTTGAGATATCAGGTGGGCGACATTAAAAAGGTGGAGATTAGCACCGCTGAAGCGAAAAGAGGCGAGATTAATTTGTTGCTGAAACAAAATGAAGTTTACCTGCAAAACGCTTATCAGGATCTACAGGCATTAATGAATACAAAAGAACAGTTTGAAATCAGCAGCGAACCCGAATTTAAGCCCCTGCAAATTAGTGCTTTGCTCGATAGTGATGCCGTGGCAAACCATCCGGCTATACGAATGCTTTATCAAGATGTTTTAATTGCCGAACAAAACAAGAAGGTAGAGCGGGCACAAGCGTTGCCCGATTTTACTTTGGGTTATGTCAACCAATCTTTAATCGGTTTTCATACTATAAACGGGCAGGAACGATACCTCAATTCGGGCGATAGATTTAGTTCGGTAAATATCGGAATCTCCATTCCCCTGTTCAGTGCAACCAAATTCAAAACCCGGGCTTTCGATTACCAAAGGCAAGCCGCAGAAGCCCACGCGAAGCAGCAACAGCTATTATTGGAAAAACAGCTTCAAAATGCGCTGCAGCAATACCAGCAAAATTTGAAAGGGTTCAGTTACTATCAGCAACAAGCGCTTCCGAATGCAGAAAAAATAGTTTCTGCAGCGCAATTGGGCTATCGTACGGGCGATATCAGCTACGTAGAATATCTTTATGCCTTACAAACGGCTACCGATATAAAGCTAAACTACTTACAAAGTATTCAACAGGTAAACCAGTCGGTAATTAACATTTATTCATTAATCAATAAATAACAATGAAATTCTATATAAACAAGATCACAGCAACAGTAGCCCTAACTTTATTGCTTTTTACCGCTTGTAACAACGAAAAAGGAAGCAATAGCGAAAATAAAGACGCAAAAGAAGAGGCAAAAACTGAAGAGGCCGGGCACGAGGAAGAACCAACAACCATTGCAACACTTACCCAAGAGCAAATAAAGGCAGCCGGGATAAAATTTGGCAACCTCGAAAACAAGGAGCTCACCGCAACTATAAAAGCTAACGGTACACTTAGGGTTCCAAACAACAATAGGGGAAATACCACTTCGCTGTACGGTGGTGTGATTAAAACACTGAATGTACAGATTGGCGATTATGTTAAAAAAGGACAGGTAATAGCTACAATTTCCAATCCACAGTTTATCCAGTTACAAGAGGAATATCTGGCCGTAAGCAACAAGATAACCTTCGCCGACCAGGAAGTGCAGCGACAAAAAGAACTTAACGCGGGCAATGCGGGAGCTTTGAAGAATTTGCAAAATGCTACCGCCGAGTTAAATTCGCTGCTTACCCGAAAGGCATCATTGCAGCAACAGATCAGGTTGATGGGCATTAATCCAGCTTCGGTATCAAATAATAGTTTAAAAACCACACTGGTAATTAAAAGCTCGCTCAAGGGCGTAGTTAGCAATGTATTTGCCAAAATTGGCAGTTATGTTGATGTGTCTGCTCCCGTTTTAGAAATTGTAGATAACAGCTCGCTGCACCTGGATTTACAGGTGTTTGAAAAGGATTTACCCTTGTTAAAAGTTGGCCAGACCATACATTTTACCTTAACAAATAATCCTGTTGACGAGTACGACGCAAAAGTTTTTAGCATTGGCTCATCGTTCGAAAATGAGAGTAAAACCGTTTCGGTGCATTGCGATGTAACGGGAAACAAACGCGGTTTAATTGATGGAATGAATGTTACAGGGATTGTAAGCCTGAATAATGTAACCGCACCAGCCGTGCCTACCGAGGCCATCGCAAGCGATAATGCCAGAGATTATGTTTTTGTAGTCACCGATAAAAAGCCAGAAGAACACCACGAGGAAGAAGGAGGTGAAGAACATTCGCACGAAGATGAAAAGACTGCTGGCAATGGCATTAGTCTCGAAAAAATAGAAGTGGTAAGGGGTGTTTCAAATATGGGCTATACGGCGGTAACCTTTGTGCAAGATGTGGCAAAGAATGCTCAGGTTGTAACCAAAGGTGCATTTTTCGTCAACGCCAAATTATCTAATACGGGAGGTCATGAGCATTAGCAGCCCAATGTTCTAAACCAGAGCCGACCTGTATGGCATTACGAAAAACGGTCGTTGTCCTCGACGGTCAGTTTTTGAAAGAAACAAAGGAGTTGGGGTGACAGAGTTTTCCACGAACTGTCATTTAGACCGATTGCTCCGCAGGAGCTCCTGTGGAAGAGAAATCTTTGAACAAAGTCGGGTTCAAAGATTTCTCGACTGCGCTCGAAATGACGATTTATATTGTTTTTAAAAGCGTTGTCGAAGGGTGTATGTTCACGGCGTTGATCGTTTCCAGGCCACTATAAAGAATATTTTTTTGCGTTTTCACAGCAACTTAGATACGTTCTGTTCACAATATTGTTACAGCCTAAAGGCGCATTTTTTAGCGGCATAAATGGAAATGATAAACAGAAAAGCTACTTTAGGCAATGAAAGGTTTATCGTTTTACTGGCGGTAACAAAGCACTTTCTAACCAAATCACCCTACTCAAGCTGATGAAAAAAGCACTTTTAATTTTACTGATCCTCTGCGGCAAGCTGTCATTTGCCCAAAATTTAATTAATCTAAAAGCCGTTAAAAAAAATGGTGCAGTTGTACAGGCCAAACAAACGGAATTAATTGTAACGTGGCCCGCCGGAAACGGCAGTACAGGTAAAATGATTTTAAATTTAGCACAAGATAAACCCTTATTTACCAGCTTGCAGCTCGGCAACAAAGGGGCGTTTAAAGAAATTACGAGCAACCTCGATCCTGCTTTTGTGCTTCGGGTAGGCAGCCGAACATTAAGCCCATCGAGTGGCGGCTGGGACGTGTTTTTCGATCGGGTACCTACAAGGCCATACACTACAAATGCTGTAAAATTCAACAAGCGGAATGCCACAGTGCGTACTGAGGGAATACAAACGATTGTTTCTATTGCCGAGGTGGAATCGACGATTTTTAAGGGCACGCTCGAAATTACCACCTATAACGGAAGTCCGTTGTTTAATGTAGCTGCGGTAATGGCTACGGACAAAGATTCGACCGCTATTTTATATGATGCAGGCTTGGTTTGCAAGCAAAATGTTTGGGGAAATGTGGCCTGGAGCAACGTAAAAGATGAAATGCAAAGCGAAAAGCCAGTTAAAGGAGAAGCAAGCAAAAATCTCGAGGTTAAATACCGCACTGTAATTGGCGAGCAGGCCAACGGAAGCCTGGCCTTGTTCCCAGCGCCACACCAGTATTTTTATCCACTGGATGAAGCCTTCAATTTAAAATTCACATGGAAGGGAAGTAATTATTTAAACTTGATTCCTGATTATGGGATTGGTATTCGTCAAGATCCATTGGGCGATAAACGGTTTGTGCCCTGGTTTAATGCACCACCAAAAACAGCGCAGCGACTCAATTTTTTCTGCCTTTTATCGCTCGAAAATGCAAAAAGCACACTTAACGAAGTTAAAAAGTTTACCCATGGCGATACTTATATTCCTGTAAAGGGCTATAAAACGATGGCCACCCACTTTCACAATGAATTTATCTCTGATGTGGTTCTGAGCGGAAAGCCCGTTCCGGAAAAGCCTGAATTTGTTGATGTGTTGAAAAAAGCCGGGCTAAACATCGTTAAGCTTGCCGAATTTCACGGACCGGGGCATCCGAAAGGGCCAGATTCTACCAGATTAAACGAACTGGATGCACTTTTTAAGCAAACCAAACGGTTATCGGACCCGAACTTTTTATTGCTTCCGGGCGAGGAGGCAAATAATTTTTATGGTGGTCATTGGTTGGCATTTTTTCCCAAACCCATTTACTGGGTAATGTCTAAAAAAGATGAACAACCTTTCTCAATGACAGATCCTAAATACGGCACTGTTTATCATGTAGAGAACAAGGAAGAAATGTTGAAACTGCTGGAACAGGAAAAGGGCCTGGCATGGACTGCGCATGCCCGCACCAAAGCTTCGACCGGATATCCCGACAAATATAAGGACGAAAATTTCTTCAAATCGGAAACCTTTTTGGGCGCTGCCTGGAAAGCTATTCCCGGCGATTTGTCGTTGCCCACCTTAAGCAAGCGTGTACTAAACCTGATGGATGACATGGCCAACTGGGGATTGAAAAAACATGTAATTGCCGAGGCCGATATTTTTACCATTACCCACCAAAACGAAATGTACGCCCACTTAAATGCCAATTATCTGGAACTTGATAAAGTGCCCGATTACAAAGATGGCTGGCAACCAGTGTTAGATGCCATTAAAAATGGTAAGTTTTTTGTTTCAACAGGCGAAATTGTAATTCCATCATTCAGTATAAACGGAAAACGAGCTGGCGAAACGCTTAAAATAGGAGACGGCAAGGCAAATATCAAAATGGAATTAAACTGGACTTTCCCCTTGAGTTTTGTAGAAGTGATTTCGGGCGATGGTAATAAGGTTTATCGAACACGTATCAATTTAAATACTACCACCGCATTCGGAAACAAAGCCTTTAATTGGAATGTAGATCTGAAAGATAGGAAATGGGTTAGGGTAGAAGCCTGGGACATCGCAACCAATGGCGCCTTTACCCAAATGATTTGGTTGGAAAACTAGGCTTTCGAGAGCATATTCCTTAAAAACGATTCGTCATCTCGGCCAGCACCGTCCGCTAATCAGGATTTGCAATCCTGATTTAAATAGCCCTGGATTTAAAATCCAGTATTAGATAGGACGAGATTGGAAATCTCGACCAGCACCGTCCGCTAATCAGGATTTTCAATTCTGATTTAAATAGCCCTGGATTTTAAATCCAGTATTAGATAGGGTGAGATTGGAAATCTCGACCAGCACTGTCCGCCAATCAGGATTTGCAATCCTGATTTAAATAGCCCTGGATTTTAAATCCAGTATTAGATAGGACGAGATTGGAAATCTCGACCAGCATGGATCTCGACCAGCACTGTCCGCTAATCAGGATTTGCAATCCTGATTTAAATAGCTCTGGATTTTAAATCCAGTGTTAGATAGGATCAGATTGGAAATCTCGGCCAGCACTGTTTTGAGTGCACTTGTGCCTAAAAAAAAAAACTACTATTTTTCATTATATTTGCTCATATTAATTTTGAAAATTATGGAGCAAAAAGTTAGGAAAATGGCCATGGTGATGAATAAATTTAATATGCTGGAACATGATGAGGCATATGAAAACTTGAATTATTGGCTAACTAAGTCTCCACAGGAAAGAATTTCAGCGGTTACTTTTCTGATAAATCAAACTTTAAAGCCTGGACAAAGAATGGATAAAACAAAGTTTAAAAAAGCTATTATCCGGAAATGATTCTCTCCAATGATTTTGAAGATTTTTTATTGCTTCTTAACCAATATGAGGTAGATTATCTAATTGTGGGGGGTTATGCTATGGCATTTCACGGAAAACCAAGATATACAGGAGACTTGGACGTTTGGATTGATATCTCTGAAGAAAATGCATCTAAGATGGTAATGGTCATTAATGACTTTGGATTTGCCTCAGTTGGCTTTACTAAAGCAGACTTTTCGAAACCAAACTTAATTAATCAGATTGGTTTTCCTCCTTTAAGAATCGATATTTGACGAGCATAGACGGAGTAATATTTGAAGAAGCTTATTCTGAAAGGTTGATAATAGAACTCGACGATGATTTGAAAGTAAACTATATTGGCTTGGACGAATTGATAAAGAATAAGAAATCAAGTGGACGAAAAATTGATATTGCAGATGTTGCTGACCTTGAAAAGAAACGCGAAAATCCCTAACCCTCCATTTCCCAAATCATCAACTGCCTGTCATCGCCGGTAGAAATTAAATACTTACCATCATTGCTCCACATTATTTTATTGATGGAATGTGTATGGCCAATGCCTGTTTTTTCTAAACTTAAAATTTTATACAGCTTAAAGTTCTCGGCATCCCAAATTTTTATGCTTTTATCTTGACTGCTGGTTGCGAAATAGGGTAGGGTTGGGTGAAAAGAGATATCATAAACCGTAAACATATGCGCCGGAATATTTTGCAGAAGCTCGTAATTAGGTAGGCTCCAAATTTTCAGCTGCGCATCTCTGCTTCCAGAAATCAGGTATTTGCCCTCCGGGTGGTAAGCTAACGATGTAACCGGTAATGAATGGCTGTCTAAATTCTGTTTGATGCTATAATCATTAAGGTTGTAAATCTTGATTAAGTGGTCTTTGCATCCAAAAGCGATTTCGGTTTCATCGGGCGAGATTGCAATAGCCCTTACGGTATCATAAGCGGCCTGAAAGCGATATATTTCTTTAAAATCATTAAGCGACCACACGGCAACTGTTCCATCTTCGCCAGTAGTTAAGAGTTCATTTTTGCCTTTAACCGTCTGAATATTGAAAATGGGTTTCGTGTGTGCATTAATTCGTTCGATTACCTTTTGCGCATTAAAATCATACACACTGAATGCCCCACTGCGTTCGCCAACAAAAAGCTGGTTGTTGTAATAATGCAGGTAATACACCGAACTTTGAACGGGCATCATTACCTTAACAAAGGCCATCGTTTCCAGCGACCATTCTACAACGCCCTTGTCATTCCCTGCACTGAAAAAAGTTTCATCGCGATCGGAATTTGCCAACGCATAAATAGGATTTTGATGGCCAGAAAGGGTTTTGAGGTGTTTAAGCATGGTTTATTAAGGTTTAAGGCGAAATGTGGAGGGAAATGGAGGTTTAAGGTGAAAGGTGTAGGGAAATAGAGGTTTAAGGCGGAAGGTGTAAGGTCTAAGGTTTTTGCACGTAGCACAAATTGCGATTTAGCGCTTTGTTTTTGGTTCGGGATAGCGCCTTCTAACTTACGCCTTTGACCCTCTGCCTCTAACTTCAGGCTCGGGATAGCGCCCTATACCTTACACCTTTTACCTTCTACCTTATTTATGCCTTTTCTCTAAATTTTTCGCAATATCTTGTATGGATAGTCCTTTCTCTTTCAATAAAAATAGCAGGTGAAAAACTAAATCTGAAGCCTCGCCAATTAACTCTTCTTCCGTTTCTGCAAGTGCGGCAATTACAGTTTCAACGCCTTCTTCACCAACTTTTTGTGCAATTTTGTTCAAGCCCTTGCCACGCATTTTGTTGATGTACGAACCTTCAACCGGATTTTCGTATCTATCATTTATGATGTTTTCAAGCTCGAAGATAAAGTTTTGATTAAACTCCGTTTTAAAACAGCTGCGACTTCCTGTATGGCAAGTAGGGCCTACCGCATCAGCCTTGATTAAAACGGTGTCGTTATCGCAATCAACAAAAAGTTCTTTTACATAAAGGAAGTTGTTGCTGGTTTCTCCTTTTGTCCAAAGGCGGTTTTTTGAGCGTGAAAAGAACGTAACCTTACCTTCAGTTTGTGTTTTTTCGAGCGCCTCAGCATTCATGTAACCGAGCATTAAAACCTCCAGGGTTTTATAGTCCTGAATAATTACTGGAAGTAAGCCAGCCGTTTTATCCCAATCAAGGGTACTAACATCAATAGTCATTTTATTTGTTTTTGCTGTCATGCTGAGGAACGAAGCATCCCCGACTAACTCGGGCAGGTGTTTCATCGCTTGCAGATCCTTCCTTCGTCAGGATGACAGCGTTAAGTTTTATATTCTAACTGGAATTTGCTGTCTTTTAAGCTCCTGCTTCAAATCCGGAATCAGAATCTCGCCATAGTGAAAAACCGATGCCGCAAGAGCTGCATCGACATTTGCTTTTTGGAAAACCTCGGCAAAATGAGTCATATTTCCTGCGCCACCTGAAGCAATAATCGGGATGTTAATCATCTGGTTTACTTTGCTGAGTAGCTCACAATCGAAACCCGATTTTGTGCCATCATGATCCATCGAGGTGAGCAAAATTTCGCCTGCACCTAAATTTTCGGCCTGCTTAATCCAGGTTTCTGTTTCAAGTTCAGTAATTAATCGCCCACCGTTTAAGTGAACCCTGTTTTTGCCGTCAACGTGTTTAGTGTCGACCGCTAAAACTACAAACTGAACGCCAAACGTGTTTGCCAGTTCTTCAATGAGTTTGGGGTTCCGTACCGCTGCGGAGTTGATGCTGATTTTGTCTGCGCCGGCATTTAACAGGGCATCCGCGTCGGCAATTTCTGTAAGTCCCCCGCCAATGGTAAAGGGAATATTGAGCTGCCGTGCTACAGATTTCACCATTTCTACCATGGTTTTGCGTCGTTCGTGAGTGGCTGTAATGTCTAAAAACACCAATTCATCGGCACCTTGCTGCGCGTATTGAGCGGCGAGTTCTACCGGGTCGCCTGCATCGCGTAAGTCGACAAAGTTGACGCCCTTTACCGTGCGACCGTCTTTAACGTCTAAACAGGGGATTATTCTTTTTGATAACATTTGTTTGTGTTTTCGTCATGCTGAATTTATTTCAGCATCTTTTATGTAAATAAAGACCCTGAAATAAATTCAGGGTGACGACCGATGTGAGATTGCTTCGTGCCTCGCAATGACGATCGTGTTAATTTTTTGCCCTATATAGTGCTCAAAGCTCTCAAATTCCACTCTTTAATCTCTTCGATGGTAATTCTGTCTTCGTAAATTGCCTTTCCAACAACTACGCTTCTAATCGGGTATTTGGCCAGCTCATGAATGTCTTCCATTGAACTTACACCACCTGAAGCAATCAATTTGATCATTGGAGAGTGTTCGAGCAGTTTTTTATACAATTCGATGGCAGCACCGCCCAGCTTTCCGTCTTTGCTGATATCTGTACATAAGAAACGGAAGAACCCTAAGGCAAGGCACTTATCCACGTAATCCATTAATTTAATTGGCGAACTTTCCATCCAGCCCGAGTATTTAATTACCTCGTCCAAAACATCAATAGCGATTACAATTCGATTTGCGTAATTGTCTTTTTTGGCAAAAGCCTCGCTTAACTGTTGCAAAAAATCGGGGTTGGTAATGGCCTGGGTGCCAACAATAACACGGTGGATTCCGGCGTCAAGTAGATTGGTTACCTGCTCAATTGTACGGATCCCGCCACCGTACTGTACCCTCATTTCGGTTTTCTTAATAATTTCGAAAAGGGATTTCTGGTTGCTGAAATCGCCTTTGGCACCGTTAAGATCAATAATGTGGATGAAATCTGTTCCGTTTGAACGATACTTTTCTATCATATCGGCGATAGAAACATCGTATTCAGTTTTTTGGTTGTAATCTCCCTCACGAAGTCTAACAACCTTTCCATCCAAAATATCAATAGCAGGAATTATGTACATTTTATAAGCTTAAGTTTGAAAAATTCTTTAATATCTGTTCGCCAGCCTTGCCCGATTTTTCGGGGTGGAACTGAACGCCATAAAAATTATCTTTTTGTACCGCCGCCGAAAACTGTAAACCGTAGTTGGCAGAGGCGATGTCAAAAGTAGGGTTATATTCAATAAAGTACGAATGAACGAAGTAAAATTGTGCATTATCTTCAACACCTTCAAATAAGGAATTGTTTTTATGGTGCACCGCATTCCAGCCCATGTGTGGAACTTTGATATTCAATGTGTTACCGAATTTTTTGGTTTTTACCGGTACGATATCCAAAAGTTCCGCATCACCCTCTTCAGAATGTGCGGTGATGAGCTGCATGCCTACGCAAATGCCCAAAACCGGCTTTTGTAATTGCTTTATGGCCTCAATTAGCCCTGTTTGCTTTAGCTTTTCCATCGCTGCACCAGCATGCCCCACACCAGGGATGATGATATGGCTATATTTTTCGAGGTCAGCCTCAGTGTTTACCATGCCGTACGCTACATTTAAACGTGCCAAAGCTGCAGTTAAAGAGAAAATGTTGCCAGCGCCGTAATTTACTATTCCAATCATTTTAGTATCAAGTATTTAGTATCGAGTATCAAGACTCAATACTTTGTCTATTAATTTGAAAACGAATGTCAGTTTTTCAAAGGTTAAGGAGTCCTGTGTCAAAGGCACTACAAAGCAAAAAGATTTTCATTGCTATGGGAGTTATTATATGATGTTCTGTGCATCTTAAACCCTCAGCCTTTTACCTTTTAACCCTCAACCTTTAAAGCATTCCCTTTGTACTCGGCAGAACCATTTTTTCGGCATCACGCTTAATCGCCATCTTAATCGCTTTTGCGAAAGCCTTAAAGATAGCCTCAATTTTGTGATGTTCGTTATCGCCTTCTGCTTTTATGTTTAAATTACATTTTGCGGCATCGCTGAACGACTTGAAAAAGTGATAAAACATCTCTGTTGGCATGTCGCCTACTTTCTCTCGTTTAAATTCAGCATCCCAAACAATCCAGTTGCGGCCGCCAAAATCTATGGCCACTTGCGCTAAACAATCGTCCATAGGCAAGCAAAAACCATAGCGTTCAATGCCGAGCTTATTTCCCAAACCTTTGGCAAATGCTTCGCCAAGTGCAATTCCGGTGTCTTCTATCGTATGGTGCTCGTCGATATGCAAATCGCCCTTGGCTAGAATTTCCAAATCTACACTTCCGTGCCTGGCAATTTGATCCAGCATGTGATCGAAAAAGTTTAAGCCTGTTTCAATTTTCGCTTTTCCTGTTCCGTCAAGGTCCAGGTTAATGGCAATATCCGTTTCATTGGTTTTGCGAACGTGGCTTATTTTTCTGCTTCCAGCTTTGAGCAAATTGTAAATATCTTCCCATTTTTGGGTTTCCAAAATTATAATATCGAGCAGGGTTTCGTGCTTATCTAAAGCTTCGGTAGAACCCAGGGCATCATTTTGACGAAGAAATATTGCTTTTGCACCTAAATTTTTTGCCAGAACCACATCGTTTAGTCGGTCGCCGATAACATATGAGTTTTTCAAGTCATAATCGCCGCCCAAATATTTTGTCAATAGGCCCGTGCCTGGCTTTCGGGTTGGGGCGTTGTCTTTCGCAAAAGTTCTGTCGATAATGATCTCACTAAAATTTACGCCTTCGCCAGCGAATGTGTCTAACATAAAGTTATGAATGGGCCAGAAGTTTTCTTCAGGATTGGACGGAGTTCCCAGTCCATCCTGATTGGTTACCATAACCAATTCGTAATCCATTTCGGCCGCAATTTTCGAAAGGTAATAAAGCGAGCGGGGGTAAAATTTCAACTTCGCAAAACTATCTACCTGTTCATCATCTGGCTCAATATTTAACGTTCCGTCGCGGTCTATGAATAGTACTTTCTTCATTTTTTAAAAATTTTTCAGAATAGTTAAGAGTTGATCATTTTCTTCTTTCGTACCCACGGTAATTCGCAGGCAACCCTCGCATAAGGTAACTTTCGATCGGTCGCGAACGATGATTCCTTCATCAACCAAAGTGTCGTAAATTTTAGTTGCATCGTTTACCGCTGTTAATATAAAATTAGCATCCGACGGATAAACTTTTGTAACGATATTTAATGCATTTAATTCTTCAGATAGTCGGTCTCTTTCAGCCACAGATTCTTTGATCCAATCGTTTACTTGCGCTATGTTTTTTAGTGCTTCGAAAGCCAGATCTTGAGTCGCCTGATTGATGTTATAAGGCGGCTTAATTTTGTTCAAAACATCGATCACTTTTCGTGATGAAAACGCCATTCCCAAACGCAAAGCGGCGAGGCCCCAGGCCTTCGAAAAAGTTTGTAAAACTACCAGGTTTGCGTACTCGGTTAGCTCTTGAATAAACGTCTTTTGGCGGGCGTAATTGATGTACGCTTCATCCACCACAACGATGCCATTAAAGTTGGTTAAAATGGTTTCAATATCTTCGCGGTTTATCGAATTTCCGGTGGGATTATTCGGCGAGCAAATGAAGATTAATTTTGTGTTTTTATCAATCGTTTCTGCAATCTTTTCCATGTCTAACTGGAAGTTCGGCAACAAACTCACTTTGCGTATTTCCACATCGTTAATGTTGGCCGAAACCTCGTACATTCCGTACGTTGGTGGCAGTACAATTACGTTGTCTTTTCCGGGGTTGCAAAACGCCCGAAACAGCAAGTCGATAGCCTCGTCGCTTCCGTTGCCCAAAAAGGTATTCTCAATCGGCACGCCCTTGATTTTGCTGATGGCATCCTTTAAATCAAGCTGCAAAGGATCGGGGTAGCGGTTATAGTTGGCCGGTAGGGGAGAACCGTAGCTGTTCTCGTTAGCATCTAAAAATACCGATGCCTGGCCCTTAAACTCATCTCTGGCGGTAGAGTACGGCTTAAGGTTTTTTATGTTTTCTCTAACTAAATCGTTAATATCCATATCTAAAGGTGAAAGGCGTAAGGCGTAAGGTAAAAGGGATTGGCGTGTTGCCTAAACGTTTTTTACTTTATATCTCACACAGTTTTTAATCATATTTAAGGTTAAAGTCCGAGGTCGGAGGTCCGAAAGTCGGATGATATTGTTTGTTATTTGATGTCATTTTCCCTCTTCGGGTTGTTATGCTCTCCCTAACTGGGCGGGCAAGGATTGAAGAGATTTTACAAGTTTTTTTTTACTTCAGTCTTTCTGCTTTCTTTTACCACCCCGTCCTTAGGGCACCGCTCTAGAGGGGGATTGTATGGCGCTTTAGTCTTTTAGTCTTTAGACTTCGGACTCCGGCCTTCCGACTTTCCGACTTCTTCTAATCGTAATTGCATTTTTATGTGCTTGTAAGCCCTCGGCGGCGGCAAGTGTTTCCACTGTTTCACCGATGTTATTTAATCCATTGGCCGACAGGTGCTGAAAGGTAATCTTTTTAAGAAAAGCATCAGTTGATACGCCGGAATACGCTTTGGCAAAGCCGCTGGTGGGCAAGGTATGGTTAGTGCCTGAGGCATAATCGCCGGCACTTTCCGGTGTAAGGTTCCCTAAAAATACCGATCCTGCATTGATTATCAAGGGAATTAGCTCCTCAAAATTTTCTGTCGCAAGAATTAGATGTTCAGGCGCATACTCGTTTGAAAAATTCATCGCTGATGCCAAATCATCAACCAATACGGCATACGAATTAGCTATTGCCTTGGCCGCTATTTCCTTTCTTGGAAGTATAGCCAACTGATTTTCAACTGCTAACAACGTTTGCTCAATAATTTCTTTTGAGGTAGATACTAAAATTGCCTGACTATCAGCGCCATGTTCGGCTTGTGCGAGCAAGTCGGCCGCTATATATGACGGATTGGCAGTGGTATCGGCAATTACCAAAACCTCTGATGGACCCGCGGGCATATCGATGGCAACCTTATTTTGTACCATCGTTTTTGCCGTGGTAACATAGCGATTGCCGGGGCCAAAGATCTTATACACTTGCGGAATGGTTTCGGTTCCAAAGGCCATTGCGGCAACGGCCTGTGCGCCTCCAGTCAGATAAATTTTGTCGATACCCAAAAGCACTGCGCAGTACGCCAAATAACAGTTCGTTTTGCCATCATTTTGGGGCGGCGAGCAAACCACAATTTTTTTACAGCCCGCGATAATTGCAGGTGTTGCAAGCATTAAAAAGGTGCTCGGCAAAACCGCTGTTCCACCGGGTATATATAGGCCAACTTTTTCAATTGCACGCGATTCCCGCCAGCAAACCACACCGGGCATGGTTTCTATTTTATCCTCAGTTTTTAATTGAGATTGGTGAAAGGCCCTGATGTTTTGATAGGCTGTT
This sequence comes from Pedobacter endophyticus, assembly GCF_015679185.1. Taxonomy (NCBI): domain Bacteria; kingdom Pseudomonadati; phylum Bacteroidota; class Sphingobacteriia; order Sphingobacteriales; family Sphingobacteriaceae; genus Pedobacter; species Pedobacter endophyticus. Next base: position 1,716,039 of record NZ_CP064939.1, on the reverse strand, counting down.
TCAATTGCTTTTTTTGCATCGGCTGGAATGGTTGACGCGATCGCTTTTAGTTCTTCTGCGTCTAAAAAAAGTTTCTCCAGCTCCACTTTGTCAAAAGCTTTGGCGAAATTGAAGAGCGCTTGATCACCTTCTTTTTTTACTGTATTTACGATTTCTGCAACACGCTCTTCAACCAATTTATCGTCGTCGATTTGCCTCGAACACAGCTCTTCAATTTTTGATTTAGATAAATCTGTATAATTGTAGACTTTCAATGTTTTATAATTTAAAATTAACTATTAGTTAATATGAATTTATGTGTTTTCGAGTGGTTTTTAGGTGATAATTTTTTCAATTGGCATCACTAAAATTCCTTCCGCACCGGCAGCTTTTAAGCTGTTGATTTTCTCCCAAAAATCTTCCTCGGCAATTACCGAATGAACAGCAACCCAATCGGGTTCGAACAACGGAACTACAGTTGGACTTTTAACGCCGGGCAACAAATCTACCACTTTTTGCAGGTTATCTTTTGATACGTTTAGTACGACATATTTGTTCGACTTGGCGCTCAAAACTGAACGGATTCTTTGCAACAATTCGGCAACTTCAGGGTTATCAAGTATCGATTTATTTCCGATTAAAATGGCTTCCGATTGCATCACATCGGCGAACGGTTTTAGCCCATTGCTCTTTAGTGTTCCGCCTGTAGAAACGATGTCGAAAATGGCATCACTTAATCCCAAACCCGGGCCAATTTCTACGGATCCGGAAATGGTTCTGATATCAGATTTTATGCCTTTTTCAGTTAAGAATTTTTCGAGAATTACGGGGTATGATGTGGCGATTGCTTTGCCATTTAAATCTTCCAGTTCTTGAATGTCGCTGCCTTTCTGAATGGCGATTTTTAGCGTGCATTTTCCGAAGCCCAAACGCTGCAGGTATTCAACGCCAGCCTTAGTTTCAGTAATCACATTTTCGCCTACAATACCAAGGTCGGCAATGCCATCTTGCACGTACTCCGGAATGTCATCATCGCGAAGGAAAAGAATCTCTAAAGGAAAGTTTTGAACGGTTGATATTAATGAGCTTTTATAGTTCTCGAAAGAGAGACCACAATTTTTTAATATTTCTACGGATTTTTCGTTTAACCTACCCGATTTCTGGATAGCAATTTTAAGTGTTTTCAAAGTATTGAATATAGAATGAACAAGAAATAATTTTACGGAAAAATAGTTTTGAAGTACAAAACAAACATATCATATCGCCTAACGGCGATGGTGTAAATGTAAGTAATGGTTCAAAGTTAAATTCATAAAATATTTATGCCCAGTATCAATACGTTAGCTGATATGCGGTGGCAAATATAGCGTTTGAAACCGTAAATCAAAAAATAATGGCACTTAATTTGCCCATATTGTGTTTTAGCTTGCAATAGACTTATTTTTGTATTAAATTTTTACGTATTGAAGAACATCCGCTTTCTAATTGTCCCTGTTGTTTTGTTCATTTCCGCTTGTGGCTGGTTTAAATCTCCCCCTGAGATTGGAAAAGTTTTGGCTGAACACTTTAAAAATAATATTTATAAAGACTTCGACACTGTGGCCTACGACAGTGTTTTTGTAAATACGCTGGCATCGCTTTCGCACAATTTTGCTAATCCGAAAACAATTAAGTCGTTTTATGAGGCGAATAATGACGAGCCCAGATTGGTAACCAAATTTTTTGTTAACGGAACACTCGATTCGCTTACCCATTATTTGGAAAACAGTACAGCACACGGATTGAACCCGGCGATATTTAAAACTGATGAGATAAAAGCGCTGCTCAGGGAACTCGCGGCCAATAAATTTAAAAAGGTAGATGACGCTTATCCCGTAATTGCAAAGCTCGAAATTCTGAGTGCAAACGCCTACTTAAATTATACTAACTTTTTAAAGTTTGGCGTGGTTAATCCCCGCAACATATTTTCGCGATATTACATCAGGGTGAAGCGTCCCGATAGTGCTGGTATGCTCAATTTATTGGGATCAGATCACATGCTCGATTCGTTAAAATCGGCGCAACCCGTTTCGCCCCAATACAAGGCTTTACAGGCCGCCTACTTGAATGCAAATGGTGCAGATGAGAAGCGGATTTTAGCAGTTAATATGGAGCGCTTTCGTTGGCGAATGCCCGTTACCGGAAACAATTTTGTACAGGTTAACATTCCTGATTTTAGGTTAACCTGGTTCGATAATTTGGATACCGTTATCACCATGAAAGTTTGCGTTGGTGGTAAGCGTGAAAATGGCTATGAAGAGAAAATGAAAGTTTATCTGAAATCGCATAATTTAGATGATAAGCCCAAGAACCATGAAACGCCGTTGCTGTACAGCGAAATCAACTCGATACAGGCCAACCCGATCTGGAATATTCCGGTGAGCATTGCGCAGAGCGAAATTTACTGGATGGCCCGAAAAGACCCATATTATCTGTCTAATAGTAATATTAACGTGTACTATAAAGGCAAGTTGATAGCGGAACCCGATACCATTAACTGGGGCAACTATTCGAGAGATAAATTGCCTTTCAAGTTTAAGCAGGGCTCGGGCGACGGCAATGCGCTTGGCAAGTTTAAATTCATTTTCAATAACAGCTCGAGCATTTACCTGCACGATACGAATAACAAAAACGGCTTTGCTTTAAGAAACAGGGCAATTAGCCACGGCTGTGTTCGTATAGAAAAACCTTTGGAATTTGCCGAAAAGCTGGTAGGCGATACCTATACTTATGATAAGCTGCGGGCGGAGGTTGATTTGCCTCCCGTTGATAGTACCCACATGAAATGGTATCAAAAGCGTATGGCCGCGAAAGCCGATACCTTAAAAACCTTTCAGTTAAAGCCGGCCTGGTTTGCACCGAAAAAACGGATTCCATTATTGATTACTTATTTTACCGCCTGGTCGCAAAACGGAAGGATAGAATACCGGCCGGATGTTTATGAAATGGATGAGAAACTTTGGATGGCAATGAAGAAATATCGATAGAAGGTGTAGATTTGTGCAATGCAAGATAACCCCACTTTTAATCATCAGGCTGATCTCGTAAATAGTGCCATCAGATTTATAAACTCGTGGTTTAAGCAGTCGAAAGCAATTACGCAAGAACTGAACGACTTTTTTATGCTTCCCGGCAAAAAGGTTGTTAGCAAAGAGGTAATTATAAGTAAATTGAAAGGTATTTTCGGTCAGGCTGATGAATATGTCGGCGGTAGATACGACATTATCGATGTCAATTTCGAATTACTTAGCGACGGAAAGGGAATGGGTTTTGTTGAAGGTGTCGCCGGCTTCAGGTCGGTGGTTAACAAAGAATCAAAAATTGTAAGCGGGCCTTTTAAGTTGTATTTTGCTCTAAATAATAACAACTGGAAGATCGTGAATATCGAGTTTCCAGGTTTTGTATATTAGTGCCTTATAAATTAATCAGACTTTGGTATGAAAGACACATCAGATGAAATAAAAGAAATGCAACTTAAATTATGGCTTGCGAAAGCGCCACAAGAAAGATTGCGCCAAATGTTGATCGATAATGAATCTCTTTACGTGTTTTGGGCCAACCTTAAACCTGCTGGTACGCGTAACATTATCAATAAAAAATAAGGCTCACTTCCATAATTTTTCTATCTTTGGTTTTTAATGAATTTCCTGTATCCGGGCTTTCTTTTCGCACTATTATCGGTTGCAATTCCGGTTATCATACATTTATTCAATTTCCGAAAGTTTAAAAAGGTTTATTTTTCTAATGTTCAGCTTTTAAAAGAAGTAGAACAGCAACATTCTTCCAAAGAGAAGATCAAAAACTTGCTGATCTTACTTTCGCGGATTCTTGCAATTATTTTCCTTGTGCTTGCTTTTGCGCAGCCGTACATCCCCGTAGCCAATCAAAAAATCAGCTCCCTTAACAATACGGTAAGTATCTATGTCGACAATTCGTATAGCATGGAGGCCGTAAACAAAGATGGTAGCTTGTTAGATGAAGCAAAGCGCAGGGCAAAGGAACTGGTGGCTGATTTTGGAATAAACGATCGTTTTCAGCTTTTGACCAACGATTTCGAGGGGAAACACCAACGGCTACTAAGCAAAGATGAGTTTTTTAAAGCGCTTGATGATGTTCAGATTTCGTCGATAAGCAGAAATCTCCAACAGATCATAAATCGGCAAGCCAGTGTTTTAACGGGCGCTGCGAATAAATATAGCTTCCTGATTTCCGATTTCCAGCGGAACATGTCGAACGGCAAACAGTTGCAAACGAAAGACGACATTCAGTATTCAGTTCTCAAACTAAACGCAACCACGCTGCCCAATGTAGCTGTAGATAGCGTTTGGATGCTTTCGCCCAACCATCAACCCGGTGCAAGCGAAAAGCTCGTTGTTCAATTGAAAAACTATTCTGAAGAGGAGGCGCAACGCATTCCATTAAAGCTTACCATTAACAATCAGCAAAAGGGGTTGAGCTCGGCTACCATTGCGGCAGGTAAAACCAGGCGAGATACATTTAGCTTTTCGGGGCTGGCGGCAGGGTGGCAAAAAGGTGTAATCAGCATGAAAGATTTTCCGGTAACGTTTGATGACAGCCTTTTTTTTAGCTTCAAGGTAGAGCAGAGCCGCTCTGTGCTATCTATAAACGGCCCCGGTGTTGGAAGTTACATCAAAGCGCTTTTTGGAGCAGATCATTACTACAAGCTTACTGAAAATCCTGAAAGCAACATTAACTATAACGGGTTCGCAGATTATGGCCTGATTGTGCTGAACGGACTAAAAAATCCATCGAGCGGACTGGCGCAGCAATTAAAAAGTTATTTAAATGGTGGCGGAACCGTTGCTGTTTTTCCCGATTTGGATGCCGATATACAATCTTATAACGCTTTTTTAAGCAGCCTCTCATTGCCGGTTATCGATAACTTAAACAAGGCAGAAACTAAGGTAGACCGCATTGATTTACAACATCCGATATTTAAAGGTGTTTTTGAGCAGGTTCCCAAAAATCTCGATCTGCCAACGGCAACAAGGTATTTTTCGTTCAAAGAAAGCAATTCTGCCAATAAGGAAAGCATTTTATCGTTGCCGGCAGGAAAACTCTTCTTTGGGAGGTACGGAGTGGGCAACGGATCGGTATTTTTATCAGCTACGGGGTTGGGAAACGGCGACGGTAATTTGGCCCGGCATCCGGTATTTGTACCATTGATGTATCGGTTGGCGCTAAATTCTGGACGGGAAAGCGCCTTATATTATTATTTGGGAAATGAATATGCGCTTGCAACAAAAAAAATAAATCTGGGGAAAAATCAAACCTTAAAGCTTAGTGCAAATAATTTTGAGGTGATTCCTGAGGTTAGGCAACTGAACGGTAAATCGTTGATATATGTTGCTGACCAAATAAAAAGGTCGGGCTTTTATAACCTCAATATGGCCGATTCGTTGGTGGGAGTTTATGCCTTCAACAGCGGCAGAACAGAATCAGACCTGCACTATTTGAGTAAAACCGCACTCGATAGCCTCGCCGGAAAAAGCAATTTAAAGATTTTTGATGCCGATAAAGATGCGGTGAAGTTACTTGCAGGCGCAAATAAAATAGGGCAAACTTTATGGAAACTTTGTCTAATTTTGTCGCTGATTTTTATTGCGGCAGAAATCCTGCTCATCCGATTTTTTAATAAACCTAAAAAAACAATATGAATCTCCTAGTTAAAAATGTAACCATCGCCGATCCACAAAGTAGTTTTAACAAACAAAGCTGCGATGTTAGCATAGTTGATGGTAAAATTCAAAGCATAGGAAAATTAACTCCCCAAAACGATCAAACCGTTTTCGATGGCGAGGGTTGTTTTCTAACACCGGGATTTTTTGATCTGAATTGTGTTGCCGGCGATCCGGGCTTTGAAACCAAGGAAGATCTGCAAACCTTAACCAGCGCAGCTAAAGCAGGAGGTTTTACTGGGCTGGCGCTATTACCACAAACAAGTCCGGTTGTGCAATCGAAATCGCAGGTAGAATATATTATCAATAAAACGAAGGCGAATTTAGTTGATGTTTTGCCAATTGGGGCAATCAGCCAAAACCGCGAAGGAAAGGAACTGGCCGAACTGTTCGATATGCAGCAGGCAGGTGCTGTGGCTTTCTCTGATGGCGACAGGCCATTGCAGGATGATGGTTTTATGAGCCGTGCGCTCCAGTATGGTAAAGGTTTCGACGCTTTGTTGATGGTTTATCCGGAGAATAAATCAATTGCTGGAAAATCGCAAATTAACGAGAGCAAAAACTCTGTTTTGTTAGGTATGAAAGGCATGCCCGCGTTGGCAGAAGAAATGCACATCGCACGCGATATTTTTTTGGCTGCCTATAACGAAACCAAGGTTCATATCAGCAATATTTCTACCGCGGGTTCGGTAGCGCTTATCCGCAAGGCGAAAAAAGATGGTGTTCGCGTTTCGTGCGATGTTACCGCCCATCATCTGGTGTTTACTGAAGAACTTTTGGCCGATTTCGACAGCAATTACAAAGTTAAACCGCCACTGCGGAGCCAAGCGGATGTAAAGGCTTTAATAGCAGGACTAAAAGATGGTACAATTGATGCCATCACCTCGCAACATCGCCCGGAGGAGATTGAGTTTAAAAATGTTGAATTCGAAATTGCCCATTACGGCATTATCGCACTTCAAACCGTACTTCCATTGTTGCTAAGGGCCGGTCTCGATTCGGGTTTAATTGCAGAAAAGTTGGCCGTTAATCCACGCAAATTGTTAAATTTAGCAATTCCGGTAATCGAAGAAGGGGCAAATGCAAACTTTACAGTCTTCAATCCAACCGAAAAGTGGCAGTATAATTCAGCAAGCAACTTCTCAAAATCAGCTAACAGCCCATTGTTGGGCACTGAACTTACCGGAAAGGTTATGTTGGCAGTTAACAATGGACAGATCTTTAAAGCGTAAAGAGAACGATTTAGTTAACTCAGGCCACAGAGCATTTTGTCTTGATACGAACTACTTGATACTAAAACTATGGATAACAGAGTAAAAAATGCGCTTGTCGCATCGTTGAATAAATATGCCGAGGTTTCGGCGATAAACGTCGAAAATTTCGAAACCGAGCTGGTAGCCGCTTTTGAACTCGATGTAAATTTTTTGGATAAGGTTACCGCCTTTGATGAAGTTTTTGATTCGCACCCAAAATTTGAGGAGTTACGCGAAGTGTTTTTCGATTTGCTGATGATTAATTTCTTCAGTAGCGATGTTCAGAAACTAGAAGATGATTATTTGGAGGGCGATGAATGGGCAAATATTGAAGAGGATACCATTGACAGGGGAACGGAATTACTAAACCTGCTGCTTTATATTAAAGAGTGTAAGGATGAAGACCTTGAACCTGAACTGGGCGATTTTTTGAAAGAATTTTTGTTAGTTGAAGATGACGAGTTCCAAGATGAATTTGAAATTTATGAGGAAATGATCAGCAACCAGAATTTGGCAGAAAGCAGTGTTGAGGCTATTTGCAAGGCTGCTGAAAAATTAAACATCAGCGAAGAATTACAAGCGCTTTTTGTGCCGTTTATGGTTTTTTTCCTCGATGTAGAAGGCAGCGCAACCACCACCAAAGAATTAACACAATTTAGTAGTAACAAAGCTTTTGAAACTGCATCTTATACATTGATAACAACCATTAACAACTAAATTAAACTTCTTTATTATGGACAAAAGTGCTCAAATTTCCCAACTATCGCTTAAATACGGCTTCATCCTTGCGGCAGTTTCAATCGTATTATCGCTTACCTTACATTTTGTAAATCCGGTATTGGTTTACACCAATTTTATGGTTTCGATCGGAATTTTTATCGTTTTTATTGCGTTACTGGTTATTTCTGGAATCAACATTCGCAAGGAGATTGGTGGGTTTTGGACTTTTGGCGAGGCATTCAAAGCTTTTTTAATTATATCGCTAATTTTGGCGATAACGGCTACACTTTACAATTTTGTATTGATGAAGTTTATCGACCCTGATTTGCCGGCGAGAGCAGCTGCCGCTATTGAGGATGCTCAACGGGCAATGATGGCTAAATTTGGCCTGGGTAATGACGAAATTGATGCCGCACTGGAAAAGGGTGGAAATATGCAGGAAAAGCTTGAGCCTAACTTCAAAAACACGTTTACTAGCTTTGGCGTTTCTATCGCATCATATGGTATAATCTCATTGATTTTGGCTGCAATATTAAAAAGAAAAGAACCTGAAACCTTTAATACCTTCCCAACGGAGGCATAATTGTTTTCCTAATTTTGCCGTCCGAATTTAGCATGTTCAAAATTCTTTTCCATATCTTTATTGAAGTTGTTTGTGCGAAGAATTTAACAAAGGATATGGGCAAATTTGAAAACTGAATGTTGAAATTGCTTTCGGGTACTTCTGATAACCAGAAATTTGAGATAATCATTTATTGGAGTGCAGAAGATGATAGGTTTATCGCAGAAGTGCCTGAGTTGGCCGGATGTATGGCAGATGGAATGACACAGGTAGAGGCGCTAAACAACACACATGTAGTTATTCAAGAATGGATAGATACGGCGGTGAGCCTGGGCCGGGAGGTTCCAACTCAAAAAGGCAAACTCATGTACGCTTAAGTTACAAGCCATTTAAATACCAATCAAAATTTCTAACGTGCACATTTTATCATTTAATTTGATGAAATTTGCACGTTTTTTAATAATTCGTCATCCGATAGCTATCGGATGCGAACGAAGCAGGGTAACAAGGAAGGAGTGTGACATCTTACTAAATAGATTGCTTGGTGCCTCGCGATGACGATAAAGTTTAATAAATGGATATATCAGTTATAGTACCCTTATTTAACGAGGATGAATCGCTGCCTGAGTTAACGGCATGGATAGCCAAGGTAATGAACGAAAATGGTTTCAGTTACGAAATTATTCTCGTTGATGATGGCAGTACCGATCGATCGTGGGAAGTAATTGAATCGCTTCGCTTACAGAACACCGCAATTAAGGGAATCAAATTCAGAAGAAATTATGGCAAATCTGCTGCGCTAAATGTAGGTTTTGAGGCCACAAAGGGAGACGTTGTGATTACAATGGATGCGGATTTACAGGATAGCCCCGATGAGATACCCGAACTGTATCGCCGAATTAAAGAAGAAAAACTCGATTTAATTTCGGGTTGGAAAAAGAAACGCTACGATCCGATTACTAAAACAATCCCGACAAAGCTTTTTAACGCCGCAACCCGCAAAATGAGTGGCATTGAGCTGAACGATTTCAACTGCGGTCTAAAAGCCTATCGTAGTGATGTAATTAAAACCATAGAGGTTTACGGCGAAATGCACCGTTACATTCCGGTAATTGCGAAATGGGCAGGGTTTGGTAGAATTGCTGAGCAGGTAGTTGAGCACCGTGCCCGCAAATACGGAACAACAAAATTCGGTTTCAGCAGGTTTATCAATGGCTTTTTAGATCTACTTTCTATTTTCTTTGTAGGTAAATTTGGTAAGCGGCCAATGCACTTTTTTGGCTCGTTGGGTGTGCTAAGTTTTTTACTCGGCACATTTATGGCCCTATGGATGATCGGCGAGAAGCTTTACCACATCGCCGCCGAAATTCCATACAAGCGAGAAATCACCGATCAGCCACTGTTTTATATTGCCCTGGTTGCAATAGTTGTCGGCTCGCAAATGTTTTTAACCGGATTTGTAGCCGAGCTGGTTACCCGCAACGCACCCGAAAGAAACCAGTATTTAATAGAGAAGAGGGTATGAGGCAAAGGGTTTAAGGTGTAAGGTTATACCCCTAAACCCGTAACCTTTTAACGTTTAAATATAAGAGTTGTATGGCAGGAGGTTTAATGCGTTAGTTTTTTTGCACTGAAGCCCTCTACCCTAAACCCTCCACCTTTTACCTTTTGAAAGCAGCTTCAAGACATGTTTTTCTCCATCATAATTCCACTTTATAATCGTCCTCAAGAAATTGACGAGCTTTTATATACCTTAACCAGGCAAACCTATTTGCAGTTTGAGGTTTTGGTTATCGAAGATGGTTCAAAGATCGATGCTAGATCGATTGTAGATTCGTATGCAGACAAGCTTGATATCAAATACTATTTCAAGGAGAATGCAGGGCAGGGTTTTGCTCGAAATTACGCTTTTGAACGGGCAAGCGGCGATTACTTCATCATTTTCGACTCTGATATTCTGGTTCCGCCCGATTACCTGGAGATTGTTAAAAACTACCTGTTCGAACATCAGTTAGATGCTTATGGCGGGCCCGATGCGGCGCATGAGAGCTTTACGCCCGTTCAAAAGGCAATAAGCTACGCAATGACATCGCCGTTTACCACGGGCGGGATTCGCGGTAACAAAAAACACGTAGGACAGTTCCATCCGCGGAGCTTCAATATGGGCGTATCGCGACAAGCCTGGGAAAAGGTGGGTGGCTTTGTCTTAACCCGATTGGGCGAAGATATTGAATACAGCATTCGTATTCACGAAGCCGGCTTTAAAATCGGTTTGATTCCCGAAGCAAAGGTTTATCATAAGCGGCGGACAAGTTTTAGTCAGTTTTATAAGCAGCTACATTTTTTCGGTCGGGCACGGATCAACATTTATAAGCACTTCCCGAAAGAGTTGAAACTCGTTCACTTCTTTCCGGCGGTTTTTACCGTTGGACTAGGCTTTACTATTTTATGTAACTTTGTATATCAGCCATTAGCCAGTTTCTGCACCACGCTGCTGCTGATTTATTTTCTGTTGATATTTTTTCATTCGTTAGCTGTAAATAAATCGTTAAAAGTTGCATTTTTGAGCATTATTTCCTCATTGATCCAATTAACCGCTTACGGTTTAGGTTTTATTCAGGATTTATTTAAAAGAGTGGTATTTAAACAGCAATGATCAATTATCTAAAAGAAAGTACGTTCGCCGTAAACGATGTAATCCAAAAGGCCTGGAACATTTTAAGGAAAAATTATTTTTCTATTGCCACGCTATGCTTTTTGATGTTTATTACGGCAAGTGCGTCGAGCTTAATGGCATTTTTTATTAAAGATGTTAGTAAGGTGCTTAGCGCTGTTATGGCCATTGTGTTTGTGTTTTTGTATTTTACCATCAACCTGTCGTTGTTTAAATACATCTTCCATTTAATGGATGACGAAGACGATGATGTAAAAATTGTAGATACCTTGCCCACGAGGCAGCAAATTATCCGGTTCTTAATCGCCACTTTATATTTTATAGGCTGTATACTTTTTATTGGGCTCATTTTGTTTCCGGTGTTGTATGTGCTGGATCCTGTTTTGCGGTATCTGGTACAGATTGGCTGGGTTAAGAGCTTTAAAGCTACAGGCGTAATTATTACGCAGATTGCAGTTGGTATTGCTATTTTGGCGCTTTTTATCACCTGGTTGAGAATTTCATTCTTTCCATTCTTTATCATTGATAAGGATTCAAAGCCTTTCGAATCGATCAAATTGAGTTTAGCCATTACAAAAGGAAACTTTACCAAAATTTTGTTGTTGCTTTTAGTGCTGGGCGGAGGCTATTTAATTTATTTATTGTTCAACTTGTTGCACTGGCCATTTGTAGCCTTCATTGTAAATATTTTAAGTTCGTTTTTAATTGTGCCGCTTTCGAGTGTGGCGCTAACGGTGGCTTATAGAAAAATTGCAAGCGAGTACAAGGGCGATGAACACCCAGATATTTTGCATAATATTGTTTAAATCCCCAAAGGGGACTTTGAAAACGATACAATATTACGCTAATTGTAAGAATATTGGGGACGAAAGAATTTGTAAGAGGGTAGTTTTAGCTTTGTGAAGCACAATCTCGTGTTAGCACCTATTGTCTCAACCACAACTTAAAATTTAACCTAAAATTATTTTGTAAATTTGTACTGTTATGAATAGAGAACTAATAGATCGAATTACAGTTAATCCTGAAATTTGTCACGGACGACCAACGATTAGAAATACTCGTTATACAGTGGATTTGATTTTAGATTTACTGTCTGCTGGAATGTCGGAAATTGAAATCATTGAGGACTACCCCGCTCTAGAATTAGGTGACATTAAAGCATGTCTTTCATTTGCTTCGCAACTATCTCGGATTAAATCAATTGCAAAAATTCTTGCATGAAATTCTTAATCGATGCAAACTTACCTTTTAAACTTGCTTTGCATTTAAGAAACAAAGGGTTTGATGTTATTCATACAGATGACTTACCAAATAAAGAGCAAACAACTGATCGAGAAATAAGGAAAACGTCTCTTGAGCAAGATCGAGTCGTTATTTCAAAGGATTCTGATTTCTTAGATTCTCATATAATAATTGGTGTTCCGAAGAAATTTCTCTTTATTTCAACAGGTAATATTATTAATCGCAACTTAATAAACCTTATCGAAAGCAATTTAAACCAAATAGTTGATTTGCTTTCAGAGTACGATTTAATAGAAATAAATAACAAAGAAATAATAGCACACGAAAATTAACTACAACTGCCGGGTAGAGACGGTTTAGCGGTCAAAATCGCATAAAAAAAACAACATGCCAAAAATTGACCTAGGATAAAAATCTCAAGCACCCGTCAAGAAAAAAATCTTTTTAATATGTTTCAATCTCAGTTTTTTGTAAATAAGATCAATAGAAAGGGTAAGCCCTTCTAGGGGCTTGGAAGTTATGGGATTGAAATCGATGCTAAGTAAGCCTTTTGCGGCATTTGCAGTTTGGCGAATAAACCGATGGAAGAATAATGCTGTTAACGCTCAGCAGAACATTCTTGAAAGCCTGATCAGGGAGGCTAAACACACCGCTTTCGGTAAAGACCATCGCTTTAACACCATTAATAACTATAACGATTTTAAGCTGCACGTACCCGTTCGGGATTACGAAGGTTTAAAGCCTTACGTAGATCGCGTTGTGGCCGGAGAGGCGGATGTGCTTTGGAAAGGCAAACCGCTTTATTTCGCCAAAACCTCAGGAACAACTTCGGGCGTAAAGTATATTCCACTTTCAAAAGAATCGATGCCTGAGCACATTAAAGCCGCTCGAAACGCCATTTTAACTTATATTAATGAAACCGGAAAAACTGACTTTGTAAACGGAAAAATGATCTTTTTACAGGGAAGTCCGGTGTTGAGCGTAAAAAACGGCATCAACGTTGGGCGCTTATCGGGCATTGTTGCACACCATGTGCCTGCCTACCTGCAAAAAAACAGACTGCCATCATACGAAACCAATATCATTGAAGACTGGGAACAGAAAGTTGATGCCATTGTTGAGGAAACCGTTCATCAGAACATGACTTTAATATCTGGTATTCCGCCCTGGGTGCAAATGTATTTCGACAAGCTATCAGAAAAAACAGGAGGCAAAAAAATCGCTGAAATATTCAAAAACTTCAGCTTGTTTATTTATGGAGGCGTAAATTTCGAACCTTACCGGGCCAAAATAGAGCAGAGCATCGGCAGAAAAATCGATTCTATTGAAACCTATCCCGCATCTGAGGGATTTATCGCTTATCAGGATTCGCAAAAAGATAAAGGTTTATTGTTATTGGCCGATGCAGGGATATTTTATGAGTTTATTCCAGCTGATGAATACCACAACGAAAATCCAACCCGGTTATCGCTCGGCGAGGTGGAGCTAAATACCAATTATGCACTGATTTTGAATACCAATGCCGGTTTGTGGGGCTACAGTATTGGCGACACGGTTAAATTTGTGTCCAAAAATCCTTATAAGATCGTCGTTACCGGAAGGATTAAGCATTTTATCTCGGCGTTTGGCGAGCATGTAATTGGCGAAGAAGTAGAACATGCACTGTTAACAGTTGCCAACGAGGAAAAGGTAGAGATTACGGAATTTACAGTGGCGCCCCAGGTGAATCCCAACGAAGGCACGCTGCCTTACCACGAGTGGTTTATAGAGTTTTCTGCTGCGCCCAACGATTTGGCCGCTTTTAGTAAAAAAGTAGACCTGGCCCTGCAAAAGAAAAATATTTATTACTTTGACCTCATCGAAGGCAACATTTTGCAGCCATTGATAATACGTACGCTGCAAAAAGATGCCTTTGTAAATTACATGAAAAGCGAAGGGAAACTCGGCGGACAAAATAAGGTGCCGAGATTGAGTAACGACAGGAAACTGGCGGATGGGCTGGAGAAGTATATTATTTAATAACCAAATTCGTCATTGCGAGGAGGAACGACGAAGCAATCTTACCAGGCAAGTTAGATTCCTTCAGCTCAATCAGGCCCAGCTTCGCATTGACGGAACGATAATTAGGGTGAACAAAAAATGCTTAATTAAATTTTAAGCATCACGATATTAAAACGATTTGAAAAATATTTCCATATTAGGCTCTACGGGAAGCATAGGCACACAAGCCCTCGAAGTTGTTCGCGATAATCCGGACATTTTTAAGGTTTCGGTATTATCTGCGTTAAAAAATGCAGAACTACTTATTCAGCAGGCAAAGGCATTTAAACCCGAGGTTGTTGTAATTTGCGATGAAGGCCAGTATTTGCACGTAAAAGAATCATTATCACCATCAGGCATTAAGGTTTTGGCAGGAGAGGATGCTTTATCTGAGGTGGCTGCCTATCCGCAAAGCGATATTGTATTAACAGCCTTAATGGGCTCGGTTGGCTTAAAGCCGACTATTGCCGCTATCAAGGCAGGTAAAAACATTGCGCTCGCCAACAAGGAAACGCTGGTTGTGGCGGGAGAATACATCACTGCTCTAGCCAAAGCGCATCAGGTAAAAATACTTCCGGTTGATTCGGAGCATTCTGCAATTTTTCAATGTTTGGTGGGTGAGGAGCAAAATGAAATTGAAAAAATCTATTTAACCGCTTCTGGTGGCCCATTTATAGGAAAAGACCGCAATTTTTTGTCAAGCGTTAAAAAAGAACAGGCTTTAAAACACCCTAACTGGGTAATGGGGGCAAAAATAACTATCGATTCGGCCTCTTTAATGAACAAGGGTCTGGAGGTAATTGAGGCTCGGTGGTTGTTCGATCTCGATGTTGATCAAATAGACGTAATCGTTCACCCGCAATCCATAATTCACTCCATTGTGCAGTTTAACGATGGATCTATGAAAGCGCAAATGGGCGTTCCCGACATGAAATTGCCTATTCAGTATGCATTAAACTATCCCGATAGGCTAAAAAACACTTTTAAGCGTTTTAACTTTTTAGACTACCCGAATTTTAGTTTTCAGAAAGCAGATTTGGAAACTTTTAGAAACCTCAACCTGGCTTTTCAATCGTTGAGAAAAGGCGGCAACATGCCCTGTATATTAAATGCAGCCAATGAAGTTGTGGTAGCCGCTTTTTTAAAAGACGAAATTGGTTTCCTCCAAATGAGCGAAGTAATTGAGAAGTGTATGGAAGAAATCGGGTTCATAGCAAAACCACAATTGAGCGATTATTTAGAAACTGACAAACATAGCCGTATCTTAGCCGGCGAATTAGTAACAAAAAATATAAATTAACATCTAACATAAAATTTTATAAGCATATATGAATGGATTGATTATGGCGGGGCAGCTGTTGCTCGGATTGTCTTTATTAGTTATACTACACGAATTAGGACATTTCCTGGCGGCAAGGGCGTTTGGTATTAAAGTAGAAAAGTTTTATTTGTTTTTTGATGCGTGGGGCTTTAAGCTCTTCAGCTTTAAAAAAGGGGATGTAGAGTATGGGGTAGGATGGTTGCCGCTTGGTGGTTACGTTAAAATTGCCGGCATGATTGACGAAAGCATGGATACCGAGCAAATGGCCCAACCTGCGCAACCCTGGGAATTTCGCTCTAAACCCGCCTGGCAACGGCTTATTGTAATGCTGGGTGGTATAATTGTAAACATTATTGTTGGTATCATTATTTTTTGGATGTTGACCTTTAATTATGGACAAAACTATACGGTTAACGAGAAATTAACAGATGGGATCTCTGTAGGGAACATCGGCAAAGAAATTGGCCTAAAAAATGGCGACAGAATTTTAGCCATCAACGGCAACAAACTTATTCGTTTCGAAGATGCCATTTCGAGCAAGGTATTATTTGACGGTGCGCAACTAACGATTTTAAGAGGCAATAAAACATTATATGTTTCGGTGCCTGACACCATTTTAAATAAAATTTCGAAAAACGACAGGGAAAACTTCATTGCGCCCAGATACAGAATGCAGCGCATTGATAAAGTATCTGTTCCCGATCCGAGCGTAGATGAGCAATCGTTTTTTGGAAAATTAACCGATAAGATTTTTGGCAGTAAATTTGAAAAACCAACTTATCCGGCGTATAGTGCTGGCATTAAGCCCGGCGACAGCGTTTTAACGGTAAATGGCAAAGCGATCACTTTTCTTGATCAGTTTAAGGAAGAAGTATCGGCTAACAAAAGCAAAAAAATAACGATTACCGCTTTGCGTAATGGCAAGCCAGTAAGTTTTAACCCTACGGTGAGTAAGGATGGCACAATTGGCGTAATTCCGAACGTAAATGTTCCCGAATCGGCACATATTGAATTTGGCTTTGCCGAATCGCTTCCGATTGGGGTTACCATGGCCAAAAGCACCTTTTTAGATAACGCCAAGGGCATTGGTAAAATGCTTACCGGGAAGCTCAGTGCAAGAAACATCAGCAGTCCGATTGGAATTGCTAAAGTTTACGGCGCAACTTTCGATTGGGTAAAATTCTGGACATTAACCGGGCTGATCTCTATGGCACTGGCTTTTATGAACTTGTTGCCAATACCAGGCTTGGATGGTGGCCACGTAGTATTTTTGCTAATTGAGATGGTACAGCGTAAGCCGGTGAGTGAAAAAGTGCTGGAAAAGGCACAGATTGTCGGCTTTGTAATCTTAATCTGCTTAATGGTATTTGCCTTTGGCAGCGATATTTTAAAATCTTTCGGTAAGTAAGATCAAATTTTTATTATTGCCGCAGATGTGGGCGTTTGATAAATCAAGCCAAACATCTGCGGCTTTTTAATTTATACCCTGTTATGATGAGCAACGATAAGCAACAGCCTAATTACTTCGAGTTTTACGAGCTACCCGTAAAATTTAACCCAGATCAAAATGCGGTGAAAGCCAAATTTTATGCGCTCAGTAAAAAATATCATCCCGATTTTTATGCAAACGAAAGCGAAGAACGGCAGCAAGATGTGCTCGAACTATCTACACTTAACAATAAGGCTTACCAAACACTAAGCAACGCCCAAAAGCGATTAAAATACGTATTAGAGCTCAAAGGAATTGTAGCAACTGACGAAGGATATCAGTTACCTCAGTCTTTTTTGATGGAAATGATGGATGTTAATGAGGCGCTGATGGATCTTCAATTTGAGCCCGATCCCCAGCGGCTTGCGGAAGTAAGCAATCAGGTCGATGTGATCGAAAAAGCGCTTAAAGAAACACTTGCTAAGTTGATGGTGCAGTTTGATAGCGGGCTGGAAGCGCCAGAAAAGCTGTTGGCTGAAATTAAGGATATTTTTTACAGACAGAAGTATGTTGCGAGGATCAGGGAGAAATTGAACTAGTTGATTGGTAATAGGCGACTAAACAATTGGCAGTTACAATAAACTAATGACTAATGACCAATGAACTAATAAGCAATAACCAATAAGCAATGACCAATAAGCAAGAACCAATGAACTAGTTCCTTGATGACCAGTGAACTAATGAACCAAATGAACTAATGAACCAACACTTCATTGTCAAATCATTTTTTAGTTTTTGATTGCTGACTGCTAAGTTTTATTTTCGGACAAAACAATCAGATATATGAGTTCGCTTACTATTTTTCGCAAGGTTGCGGTTGCCGAAGGTGTTTCTTACCTGCTTTTATTGTTCGTGGCAATGCCTATTAAATACTTGTTGCATTTCGATTTGGTAGTGAAGTACGCAGGTTGGTTACACGGTATTTTGTTTATTGGTTATGCCGCTACACTGATCATGGCCTGGCAAGAGCAGAAATGGAAATTTGGCAAAGCATTCTTAATATTTCTGGCTTCGTTACTTCCTTTTGTTCCATTTTTGGTAGATAAAAGGCTTAAGGATGAGCAGCCCCGCAATGCAAGTGACATAGCCTAAGCGGTTTGCAAATTATTTTAAAATATTTTTGCGATTTAGATAACCGTTATCTACATTTGCATCCCCGTCCAACACATGCCCGGATGGCGGAATTGGTAGACGCGCTGGTCTCAAACACCTGTGGGAAACCGTGCCGGTTCGACTCCGGCTCCGGGTACATTTTCTTAGGGATCCCAAACGGGATCCCTATTGCTTTTACAATCAATTTACATTCAGAAAATTATTCTATCGCTTAGTATTGTTGATTGCAAGAATCCATCAGTATTAACGTAAATTATTAACATTATACCGCCGATTTATAGTTCGCTAAACCCTATTTTAATGAACAGAAAGGGAACTGAACAAAAAAATTATTATCCAAAATTGATAAGTATCAAAATATGATAAATAAAATATGATAATCACATGGTTGTATTTATAGTCTGGTTTTGGAGGGGAGACTTTGTGCTGATATTCCCAAGGTTCATTCAAAATGAATTGTATAAGGGACTTATGGTAGATTTAATGAGCAGCAGAACCACCGTTATTTATTAATCATAAATGAAGGCATTTGCAACTTTAGCAACTGGAATTACGTCTAGTATAAAAAGAATACTGATGGTAAGCAAAATTATATGCTCATTTCTACTAATTACATGTTTTAACTTCGCTTATGCCCAGACTCGAAATAGTTGTGACTGTTCAATAGTCTTAAAAGAAATTATCTCCGATGTTGAAAGTAACTATCCGGGGTATAGAGCTAAAGTTGACGTTGCCAAAAAGAAGGAATATAAAAAGTTAAAAGCTAAAGCAATTACCGAAGCGACAACCAATACAGATCGTGAGAATTGCTTTTATATTATAGAGCGTTATATCCGTTTCTTTAAGGACAATCATATTATTTTTAGCGACCGAAAAACAGCTCCTAAACAGGCGATGTTTACAAAGAAAGCACTGAAGAATGCATCTGATCAACTTACTGGTGTCTGGCGGAGGAATAACGATTCGCTGTTGGTAAGGATCGTAAAGGAGTCGAAAGATAAAGCCTTTTCTACGTATAAAGGGTACAGTTTGAAGCCAAATGGCATCATTGGAAACATTTATTTTGAACTCATTGGGAATGAACATGAGTTTAGGATTAGAAATTACAATAATTATCTGACCACTGACTTACTTCGGGGACGAAGGCTAAAAAACCTACTAATTGAGCCTGGTGGAATTTGGCAGAAAATGGGTAATGAAAAAGATAATCTGACGGTAAAGACATCATCATACCCCGACAATTCAGAATTTATTTACAAATCAATAGATGACAACATCTATTATCTGGGAATACCATCATTTACCGCAGACATCGCAAAATTTGACTCAATAATTGTGAAAAAAGTCATTCCTGAACTAGCGGTGAATAAAATACAAAACTTGATTATCGACCTCCGGAATAATGTTGGTGGGAACAGTTCATTTTTATCACTAATGAGACTTGCCTATGAAAAACCATTTTCTGTTCCTGGCGATTTTTTACTTTCGACCCCGAAATTGATTAAAAATTACGAAACATCCACAAGCGCATATCGGGTGGCTATGCTTTCTAAACTAAAGGCAAACATTGGCAAATTTGTGCAGCGAGACTCACTTAAGATGGCGCTTAAAGAAAACTATGAATATCCTAAAACCATTAACATAATAGTAAATGAAAACTCTGCAAGTAGTTCGGAGTATTTTTTGATACTTGCAAAACAGAGCACAAAGGTTAAACTGTATGGAAGACATACAGCGGGGACACTTGATTACAGCGAATTGCTTGAACCGGAAGAACTTTCTTGTCCAGACTACTCTTTTATGCTTCCAACTACCAAGTCATATTGGACAGATACGAATCCAATAGATAATAATGGTATTCAGCCAGATGTAGATTTAAGCGTTTATCCGGAAAATGAGTGGATAGATATAATTGTACATAATCATCTTCGCAACAGGATCAGAGAATAGCTATTGTTGATAGCAATAAGTTGGGCATAAGCATTAACCCCAAAAATGCTATTATTCCCTTGTTTTTTAAAAGATGACTGCTGGTACAAGCCATGATTCCCAACTAAGCTACCCCTATTGTATTTTCTAATTCAATCCTCTGTTTTTAACTTCTGAAGCAATCGCTTTGCTGGTCTTTTGGCCATTGATGATTACGAACACGAAAAAGAACGGGAAAAAAGTAAAAAAACCAATACCGTTTTTAGCCGAACTATAGATAGCAACACCTACTAAAGCACCAATGAGTATACATGTAATAATTAAATTGGATTTTGCTGCCTGATGTCTTTTTAGAAGTTCCTTATCAGATAGCTGCTTAATTTCTTGTGTAGTATTCATGAGGTTAAATTTGGGATTTTAAATCTGTAGTTTAAATTGGTTATAAAAAATGTGTTAAAATAAAGGAACTGCGGAGCGCATAAGAAATTAATATGTCCCAGTTATCAATTAAACAGGTTAAAGAGACTTCAATTTATTGATCTTTTTATGAGACAGAAACCCCAAATCCTTATTTATAGAATAATGAATAGCACAAAAATAAAGTAATTCAGCACATGTGGTTTTTAGTTCTGTGTTGCTGAGCTTTTCTTCAAATTGCAAAACTGCGTGCTTATGATTTGGCAAGCAATCGGATAGATTAATTGATCAATTTGATTAGTGCCATTATAAAACCTATCGCCATAGAAAAGACCAAGTAGGAGACAGGGATCATTATTGCTCTTAATAGTTTCGATGTTCTTGAATAGCCGTATCCGGTAAAAAACTGATTGTAAAACCAAATACTGTAAAGGAAGCCCCCTATAGCTATAAACACATAATAAAAGATCAAAAGCGTAGGAATATGCGTATAAAAAATCGTAACTATTGTAAATAGTAAAGCCAGAATGAGTTCGACTGCTGTTTTGTAAGAATTCAAGACCAGGTGTTCACTATAATTAAGTTTAGCTTTTTTAAACCAGAAATAACTAAATGATGAATATAAAGGTATTAATATCAGCATAATGATCTTAGGATATTTTGTAGCGAAATCCTCGTAGGCACTAACTGCCTGCTTACTGTTCAGTGGCATTATGTCCGCTAAATGGATCTTCGCAAACGGGGCTACTAAACTGGAAATAGCAAGTAAAAGAATAATCAGGGTAACAAAGCTGAAAAACCCGACCCTTTTTCCCTGTATAAATTCCCGGACGCTATCACCTGGTCTTAAAATCAGCTCTTTTACCGTAAATAAAACTCCCTTATCAACATGCCACACGCCGTGAATCAGATCGTGTTCCATGAAATGAAGTAAAGAGTAGCGATGAGTACTTGCCTTTTGCCCACAATTTGCGCAGTAAGTTCCGGAAGTTTCCGACTGACAATTTAGGCAAGCATGGAGCTGTTGATGTTCTGAACTTTCCACTATCACTAATTTCTGGTTTTTATAGCCTTGTTAAGTTGACTAACTCTCATCAATATAGGGATCATCACGATCAGGCAAACCGGAAGAATAGCAAGTAAATAAGCCTGTTGTTTTGTAAAGGTTAAATACAAGGCTAAGCTTATTGCCACCGCCATTACCAGCGCATAGCCTATAGCTACGCCTTTCATTAAGTTTCGCTGTTTTTTTAATGATTCAATAGGCTGATCTGAAACTTCAGTTTTCATTAGGGTTGGTATTTATTTTAAAGTCTTAAATTTCTAAATTCTGTGCTAGTCATCCTGTGATGTCGATAAACAGTCCAAATATAGACAAAAGTCCCTAAATAGTGACAAGCTACGACATTATTTTAATTCGCTAATCGTTAGTTATTTATATGAATTTTTTGCCGGGGATTTACTGGAATTTAAGACCTGCTACGCGTCGAATGGCTAAATTGTGGTAAAATGGCGCTTGCGCCAGGTGGGGACCTATATTTAAATAAGTCGTCAATGGTCGGAAATATTTTCGTAGCTCAAATCTACAAGGAGGTTCAGGGCTTCCTCGATGCTGTGTTTGCCCTCGGGGGTGTTTAAATCAATACCGCAAAAAACGCTACCATTAAACTGCGAAAACAGGTTAAGATAGTAAATGCCCGAAACCAAAATTGCAGAGATTGCCCGGAATTGTTCTGCTTTTTTACCAAAATGTGGATCAATAAAGCTCTTAAAAAGGGCTTCTCCGCTTGCCTCCTGATTCTCTGTAAGTTTTCTAAGCGATTCTTTTTCTTCAGATAATCGCCAAAGCAGAAGCTTTCTGAATGCTTCATTTTGCCTGATGTATTCAAATTGAGCTTTGAGGGCCGACTTTACAAATGTTTTTCCGCCATCTTCAATCTTTTCGAAGGTTTGTTCTTCATTTACATTGCTCCAGAAATCTTGAGTACTGATGTATTGATCGATAAGCTGCTGTAAATTGCCAAAGTACCGATAAATTAGTTTTTTATCCAATCCTGCAGTTGCTGCAATATCGTTAATTTTAAGGCCTGGGAAGCCTTTTTCAGTTATTATTTTTCCTACAGCATCGAGAAACTTTTGCTTGCTTTGCTCTTTATTCCTCACCGGCCTCTTTTCAACTTTGTCTTTCATTTCCTTTAAGTTCAAGGTATACATTTATAAACGAATAGACAAGCACTACAGGTGAAAACTAAACAGGCAGGCGTTGCTTTGCTTTTAATGGGCTACAGTTATGGCATTTTTTTATTATACTCAGTTGGCGTTGTCCCAAACTGTTTTTTAAACTCCCGGCTAAAGTATTTGCGATCTGCAAATCCGACCATGTACCCGATTTCATATACCTTAAACTGCTTTTCTTGAAGTAATTGCGCAGCCCTTTTCAGGCGGATCGACTTAGAAAAATCATTTACCGACATATCTGTAAGTGCTTTGATCTTCTTATATAATACCGACTGGCTCATACCTATTTTCTCCGAAAGAATCTCCACTCCAAAATGTTCATTCTCCATATTATCTTCTATAATCTGTACAAGCTTTGAAAGAAATTTTTCGTCCATTGAATCAACATTGATGTGAGTTGGTTCTAGAATAAAGGATTGGCTGAATTTCCTACGCATGGTGTCACGCAACATTAACAGATTGCCAACACTTAGCTGAAGCACTTTTTTGCTGAAAGGCTTGGTGAGATAAAGGTCGGCCCCACCGGATAAGCCCTGGATGAGGTCGCTTTCGGCAGTTTTAGCGGTTAAAAGTACAACTGGAATATGGCTGGTTCTTTCATCTGATTTAAGCTTATTACAAAGAGTAAAACCATCCATCTCTGGCATCATAACGTCACTAATGATCAACTCGGGAATCTCCGTTATTGCTTTTTTCCAACCGTCCAATCCGTTTTCGGCAATGCTGACATGGTAATTGTCTTCCAGAGATTCCTTAATTAGTAACCGGAGGTCGTAATGGTCTTCCACAACTAATATGCTCCGTTTTTGAACAGTATTCTGAAGTAGGTTTTGAGTGGTTTCCGCCGTTTTCGCGACGTTCATCTCCGCCGGCAAATCAGCATCATGCGGCGTTTGGGGCGTTGGCAGGTAGGATGTACTTTTAAAATGAGGTTTGCCAGCCAATAGTGTCACCGTGAAATTTGTATTTCCCGGTGAATTGCCACTTGAAGGAACACTCGTAACATCGATTTCGCCGTTGTGGAGCATTACGATGTTTTTAGAGAGCGCAAGTCCGATGCCGTACCCGGTATTCTGGATATTGTAATCATCCACCTGAAAAAAGTTCGTAAACAACCGGTCAAGGTATTCAGCTGCAATGCCACGCCCGGTATCAGCCACATTGATGATAACCTTATTTTTCTGTCGTTGAATACCAATGGTAATACTTCCGCCTTCGGGCGTAAATTTAAAGGCATTTGAAATCAGGTTGAAAAAAACTTTCTCAAGTTGTTCCTTATCGAAATCCAGCAAAATTGGATCTTCCTCATAATGAAATGAGAATTTAATATTCTTTTTTCTGGATAGTTCAGTGAAGGAATTATAGATATCCTGAATAAACGAAACCAGATTATGTTCAGCCAAATGAAGTTTTAGGTTTTTTGTTTCCGCTTTTCTAAAGTCGAGCAGCTCGCTTACGAGTTTTAGTAAACGATCGGCATTGTTTTTTACACTCGTCAAGTGCTTATTTATCGTTGCATTGTTCTGGTTATCATTCATCATGCTTTCTATTGGCGCCATAATGAGTGTTAAATGCGTTCTGATCTCATGAGAAACATTGGTAAAGAAGTTTAATTTCACTTGATGAAGCTCTTTATCTTTGGCGATCAGCTGCCTCAGGTAAAAAAACCTCGTAATAAAAAACAAAATCACTATCACTAAAATGGCGTAAATGCAAAACGCCCACCACGTTTTGTAAAATGGTGGAAGTATTTCTATTTGCAGGCTCATGGGCACACTCCATACCCCGTCATTATTTGCTCCCTTTACCAGTAAACTGTAGACTCCGGGTGGGAGGTTAGTGTAAGTGGCGGCGGGAGTATTGGTTTCTATCCATTGATCGTTGATACCTTTCAGCTTATAGGCATACTTATTTTTGTCTGATTTTATATAATTGAGCAGCGCAAATTCAATAGTGAAAACATTTTGATCGTGTTTAAACCTTAATTTTTTGGTAAACCCAGGGTCTTCCTGTAACAGTCCATCCGGGGCATTTATTTTTACAGGCATATTAAACAACCTAAGTCCGGTAAACTCAATAGGCGCTTTGTAGTTATTTTTTTGGATCTGGTTTGGAAAGAAATGCGTAAGACCATTGTAGCCACCAAAGAACAACTCCCCATTTTTGCTCGCGAAAAATGAGTTATAATTAAATTCATCCCCGGCAAGGCCATCGCTTGTAGTATAAATCTGGAAGGTTTTATGCATTGGATCAAACTTGTTTAAGCCGTTTGATGTACTGATCCAAAGCTGTTGCTTGTTGTCCTCAATTATTCCTACTACATTATTGTGCGATAAGCCATCTTTGGTGGTGTAATTTTCAGCAAATTTGTTAATTCTGGGATCGTAATAAGTTAATCCGCCGTAATACAGCCCAAGCCAAATATTGCCACGGGCATCTTCCACGATACAGTTTATATAATTGGAATTAGTACTTACGCTGTTGCTGCCTTTTGGCAGTTTATAGGAACGTATGGTGTTAAAGGTTTTTGAGTATACGTACAGGCCAGTTGTGGCGGCAATCCAGATGTTTTTACGCGAGTCTTCAAAGAGAACCTTGATGTTCTTATCCTCAAACGTTTTCAGTACCGAGGGTGCCATTAAAGGTTTCAGGTCGGTTTTTTCCTTGTTGAAAATTCTTAATCCACTCTGGCTGCCAACCCAAAATGTTCCATAACTATCTTCCAGTAGGGTTACGATTTCCGAACGTGTAATATTTAAATCTGCTTTGTAGCTCAGTAGGCGTTTGAATTTACGCGTTAATGGGTCAAAGAGGTTTAATCCCCCGCCATGGGTGCCAATCCATAAATTTCCCGAGCGGTCTTTGTAAAGAATTTTTATCAGGTCGGAGCCAATGCTTCCGTAGTCAGCTGATGTGTGTTTGTACGCTGTAAACCCGCCCGAAGCCCAGTCATAGTAATTTAACCCGCCGCCTTCGGTACCAATCCAAAGATTGTTAGCGCTGGTTTCCGAAATTGAGCTGATTACATTATGGCTAATCCCCGGAAGCTTATCGTTGTATTGCCAGCTTTTAAAGTCGGTAGGGTTGGCATAGGCTACATTTACGCCACCGTAGTAGGTACCAATCCATACTGATCCATTTAAATCTTCATATATACTATAGATCGAATTTTGGTTAAGGCTGCGGAAATTGGCTTTTCGGTGCTGGAAAGTACGAAAGTTTTTGGTTATCGGATCAAATATGCTCAATCCTTCCTGTGTGCCAATCCAGAGTTCGCCAGACGAATGTTTAATAATTCTACGAATGGCATTATGTACAATGCTGTTATTGTTGCCCTCCCGATGTAAAAACGGCGTAAATGTTTGGCTTTTCTTGTTAAACAGATTCAGCCCCCCGTTTTCGGTAGCTATCCAAAGGTTGTGCTGGTTATCTTCTATAATATCAGTTACTGCATTATCGCTTAGGCTGCCCGATATTTCAGAACTGGTAAATGTTTTTTTAAGATAAAGACGCTTGTTGAATAGCGCCTGGCTGAGCCCTTGATTGGTTCCAATCCATAAAAAACCATCCTTGTCTTCGTAAATACTTAATATTTCGCTTTTTGCAATATTGCCGGGCAATCCGAAATGTCCGGCAGAGACGAACTGATTTATGTTGCGGTTAGCGAGTAAATAAAGACCATGATTGGTAGCAACCCACAAATGGCCTGTTCTGTCTTGATAAATATTTTTGATTCCGTTATGAGTATGCGTCGGGTTTTCCTGGTTTAAATAGATTCTTTCGAAGGTGTTTTTTTTGGGATTGAATTTGTTTAGGCCGTTTGCCGTTCCAACCCACAATATCCCTTGGGTATCGCTGTACAATGCCGTAATGTAATCGTCTGTTAAGGTATTCGAATCAGCCGCATTGCTTTTATATAACCTGAACTGATTGCCATCGTATCTGTTGAGCCCAAACCTGGAGCCATACCACATAAATCCGTGGCTATCTTGTGTAATTGCGAAAATAGAATTTTGCGATAAGCCATTCTCCGTCATTAAATGATTGAAAATGAGCTCCTGAGCTTTACAGTATAAGTTTAAAATTACAATAGAAAGTATGAAAAGGATTCTTTTTTTCATCTGGGGATGTGATTTCTAAAGACAATAGGGATTTTACGGCAGTATGATCCCTAAAAATACAATTTCAGGAAGTATTAAATGACTTTGAAACGCATGAATTTTATGTTTTGATGCAAAAACAAGATTTTCTACCCAGATAAACAGATTCTTCACCCCTTTAAGTTTTCGCATCTCGACAACTTTACCCAAGCCAAATATTTGTTGCGCGCTAGCAATATCAACCCTAAACAAAACAAACTATGATGAAACGTTACTTAAAGAAGGTAATGTACCTTAAACCAAGGCATGAGTTACTTTTTTTGCAATTAATTTGCCTGGGCTTAATCCCGTTCAGCGGATTAGCCCAAAACAGTTCTGTAAGTAAGACGCAAGAGACCTTACTTTCGGGCACCTTAAAGGGCATAATTTCTGATATATACGGAGAGCCATTGTTTGGCGTAACCGTACTTAATAAAGCTAAGGGGGAGCACACCTTAACCGACAGAAGCGGAAAATACACCATAACGGGAGAGCCGGGTGAAATACTGGTGTTTTCACTTAATGGATACTTAACAAAGGAAATTGAGGTGGTAGGGCAAAACCTAAATCTTCCTTTAACAGAGAGTACGCAAACCGAAAAAACATTTAATAGTTTGTACGGACCACGCAAGAAATCGACCAGTATTCAATCTTATGCAGATATTTATTCAAGGGAACTGGCCCAATCGCCAACCGTATCGTATTTAAATGCCCTTACCGGTCGACTTCCGGGTTTGACGACACTACAGGCAAATGGCGAACCGGGCAACGATTTTGTGGGTGCTTCTATCAGAGGAGTTGCTCCGCAGATCCTGGTGAATGGCATTCCAAGAGATCTTACTTCCATAGATCCTGAACAAATCGAATCCATTACTATTTTAAAGGATGCGTTAAGTACTGTAATGCTGGGCCAACGGTCGTCGGGTGGCGTTATACTAATCAAAACCAAACAGGGCGAGATTGGGAAGCAAAAGGTTTCATTTACTGCGCAAAGAGGTATTCAGTCATCCACAACTATTCCCAAAGCGCTGGATGCCTACAATTATGCTTCGTTATTTAATGAGGCACTAAGAAATGATGGTAAGGCAGAAATTTATACTCAGGCCGATTTACAGGCTTATAAAGATGGCTCGGACCCTATTGGCCATCCCAATGTTGATTGGTATGATGAAATACTTAAGCCATCATCCATATTTTCTCGTTACAACCTCAATACGTCAGGCGGAGGGAATAATGCAAGATATTTTGTATCAGTCGATTATTTAAATCAAGATGGTCTGTACAAAACGTCAGACGACAATTCATATAACACCAATGTTAATTACAAACGGTATTTATTACGATCAAATATCGACGTTGATATTACCAAAAATTTATCTGTAAATCTTAATCTTTTTGGTGCTATAGAAAATGGAAATTACCCGGGAGGCGGGGGTATATACGGTGCTTTGGCAACTACGCCGAATAATGCTTATCCTATCTTTAACAGCAACGGATCTCTTGGCGGAAATAACGATTTTCAAAACAATATCTGGGGCTTAAGTACCAGATCGGGTTATACACTGAGTTATAACAGAACCATTACGGCCGATCTTTCTCTAAAAAGAACGCTCGATGATGTTTTGAAAGGCTTGTTTGTAAAAGCAACCCTTTCATTTAATACAGGGCTGGGAGATGCAACAAACAGAACGAAAACATTCGCTGTGTATAAGCAAACGCCAAATGCTACCGGCGAGTACGATTACCAGAAATTTAAGGTAGATGGTGTTCAAAATGCAGGATCGAGCACAAATACTGCTCAGAACAAAAATTTATACAGCGAGTTTCAGGCAGGTTTCGACAGAAGTTTTCAAAAGCATCATGTAAGTGCACTGCTTAACGGAAACATTCAAAACGTTTATGTAAACGGCCCCAATTTACCACTCGATTATAAAACACTGGCCAGCTCGTTTTCTTATGATTATGATGAGAAATACATGTTTGAGGTAGCCATGAGTTATAGCGGGTTAAACAGGTACCTCGATAACAACAGGTACGGTTATTTTCCGGCCGTGGGTGTGGCGTGGAATATTTCTAAAGAGAACTTTTTAAAGGAAAATGTAAGCTGGATAAATAACCTCAAACTTCGTGCTTCTTATGGGAAGACAGGAAACGCCAATATCGGATATTTCGTTTACGACCAATATTATACAGATGGTGTAGGCTATTACTTTGGCACCAGTGCTACATTCGCCTATACCAAAACAGAGGCTACCCTGGCCAATCCAAATGCCACCTGGGAAAAGGCAAGAAAACTGAACATCGGGATGGATGCTGATTTTTTTAACAACACCTTTAACTTAACTGTAGATTACTATAAAAACAGGTTTTACGATTTGATGCAGCAAAGAGGCAAAAGCGCATCAATTATTGGCAATACTTATCCGCTGGAGAATATCGGAATTACTGATTACAGGGGACTGGACCTACAGGCTACCTATAGAAATCATATCAATAATCTAAACTATTTTGTTTCTGCCATAATTTCTGCCGGAAGCAATAAAGTGATTGATCAGGACGAAGTTTTTCGGGAATATGACTGGATGAAAAGAACCGGACAAAGCGGTAGCCAAACATTTGGTTATCTGGCCGACGGCTTTTTTCAAACGATTGAGGAAATTAATGCCAGCCCAAAAATTGCAGGTTATAACCCTGTTCCGGGCGATATTAAGTACAGAGATTTAAATGGCGACCAGATCATTAACGAATTTGATGTAACCGCCCTCAGATCAAACAAACCGATGGTTTATTATAGTTTCAATCTGGGCATTAACTATAAGGGGTTTGATTTTTCGGCCTTGTTGCAAGGCGCCAGAAACCGTACCATTTATGTATCGGGTACAACCGAATGGGAGTTTCAAAACAACGGATTAGGACAGGCGTTTGAACATCATTTAAACCGCTGGACGCCTGCAACTGCAGGAACTGCAACTTATCCCAGGTTAACCGTCGGAAGCAATGTCAACAATCAGGCAAGTTCTTCGTTCTGGCTTAGAAATGGCAATTACTTAAGGCTTAAAAATGTTGAGCTTGGCTATACCTTACCGGGCTCATTAAGTCATAAAATTGGTCTTTCTTCTATCCGTGTATTTGCTAACGGGCTCAACCTGCTCACCCAATCAGAATTCGACAGGGTAGACCCCGAAACCATCGGGAGCATTTACCCCGCCCAACGCGTAATCAACATGGGTATTAACATCAAATTTTAAATCTTATGAAAAGATATATATACGTTATTGCACTGGCGGCAGGATGTTTAGCAGCATGCCAGAAAAATGATATTGAGAAAACGCCCTTAAATCAATGGACGGAGGAATATGTTTTTGATGAAAAAGACTCCGTTGGAGATTTTGCCAGGGGATTTTTAATTGAAACTTATAGCAACCTGCCCACCGGTTTTAACCGCATTGGGGGCAATATATTAGCGTCTGCATCTGATGATGCTATTGCTTCGCAAACATCCAGTACAATTGAACGGTTTACCAACGGGCAAATTAGTCCCTTCAACAATCCCGATGACCAATGGGCCAAAAATTATACAGGTATTCGCCGGGCCAATATCTTTCTGGCCAATATAGGCAAGGTTCCGTTTAAGCAGTCGATGATTACAGAAAAAAATTATTGGGTTGCAGAGGCCCGTTTTCTCAGGGCGTATTTTTATTTTGAACTGGTGAAGCGATACGGCGGTGTCCCTTTATTGGGCGATAGGGTACTGACGTTGAATGATGATCTCTCCATTCCAAAAAATACGTTGGCCCAATGTGTCGAATACATCCTAACCGAATGCGATGCCATTAAAGGCGCTTTAAGGAAAGACCCGGTAAGCGATGCAGAGTTGGGAAGGGCTACCCAGGCAGCAGCATTAGCCTTAAAGTCGCGGTTGCTTTTATATATGGCCAGCCCCTTGTATAATGCCGGCGCAACGGCCAACGATCCGAAGTGGAAAGCTGCAGCAGATGCTGCCAGAGAGGTAATGAAATTGAACGTATTTTCTCTCCACGCCAGTTTCGGTACACTTTTTACCACCCGAAAAAATACGGAGGTTATTCTTGCATTTCAAAGGGCAAATGGCACCGATGTAGAAAACAACAATACACCAGTTGGCTACGCGGGGCCGGTTACTGCAAATGGCTATACCAGCCCTACGCAAGAATTGGTTGATGCCTTCCAAATGAAAGATGGTAAGCCCTACAATCAATCAGCACTTTATGATGCTGCCAACCCTTATGTAAATCGCGATCCACGTTTTTATCTCACCATATTTCACAATGGCTTAAAATGGCTCAACAGAAATGTGGAAACTTTTGAGGGTGGAAAAGACAAACCCGGCGGAATTGTAACCCAAACCCGTACAGGCTATTACATGCGGAAATTTATGGGCGATTTTACGTCCAGTACAGTCTTCAGCAGCCAGACACACAACTTTATCCTATTTAGGTATGCAGAGATCCTGTTGAATTTTGCAGAAGCACAAAATGAGTTTTCAGGGCCAGATGCAGATGTTTACAAGGCCATTGAGGATATCCGCAAGCGTGCTGGATTAGTGCCTTTTGCCTTACCGCTTAATCTTACCAAAGAGCAGATGAGGGAAATAATCAGGCACGAAAGAAGGGTTGAAATGGCTTTTGAGGAGCAAAGATTCTGGGATATTCGAAGATGGAAGATTGCTGAGAACGTATTGAACGGTTCGCTACATGGCATGCGCATAACCAAAAATGGAAATGCACTTGTATATGAACGATATGAGGCTGCGAAGGTGAGCTTTTCAGCACCAAAAATGTATAGCTATCCAATACCCTACACTGAAATTACAAAGAACCGCAACCTGGTTCAAAATACAGGATGGTAAAAAAGGATAAAAAAATTAAACAGACATTACATATACATGTTTTATGAAAAAATTTTTAATAGTAGTATATATGCTCACCTGTGTTTCTTGTGGCCTGGTAATGGCACAAACCAAAACGGTAACAGGGGTAGTAAGGGATAACGCAGGGCCACTTCCGGGTGCCGGAATAGTAGAAAAAGGTTTGCCAAACAATGGTACAGTGGCCGATGGAGAAGGGAAATTCAGGTTCGCACTTAAGGGCACCAGTCAAATTATCGTTGTAAAAAGTGTAGGCTATCTTAGTCAGGAAATAAATGTGGCCGGCAAAAGCTCAGTTGAAATTCTGCTGGAAACAGATACAAAAGGATTGGAAGAGGTAGTAGTGGTAGGATACGGCGTACAGAAAAAAATAACCAATACCGGTGCCGTGAGTTCGATTAGTGCCGCAGAGGTAAGGCAAAACCCAACAGCGAGTGTTCAGAACACACTTGCAGGACGTTTGCCAGGGTTTACATCGCAACAAAGAAGCGGACAGCCGGGGAAAGACGGGGCAGATTTTTTTATTCGGGGGGTAAGCAGCTACGTAAGTGGTCAGCGACCTTTGATCATTGTTGATGATATTGAATATAATTATGCCGATGTGGCGCAATTGGATCCGAACGAAATTGAGACCATCTCGATATTAAAAGATGCTTCAACAACAGCTATTTATGGGATAAAGGGGGCCAATGGCGTGCTGGTAATTACTACAAAAAGAGGACGGGCCGGCAAACCAGGCATTAACTTCAAATCGGAACTTGGCCTATCGGAGATGACTTTCAAACCTAACTTTCTCGATGCCTATAATGCAGCCGTGCTCACCAATCAAGGGTATATAAATTCAGGACAAACGCCTTTTTATACCGAACAGGATCTTGAATTGTTTAAAAATGGAACCGACCCGTACGGGCACCCGAATGTAAACTGGTTTGATGAAATTTTTAATAAAACCTCTCAGCAATCGAGAACAAACCTCGATATATCGGGAGGAACGGAAAGCGTGAAGTACTTTGTTTCCATGGGCTATTTATGGCAAAATGGATTAATGAAAGACTTTAGCTCGGCAAGTGATGTGAATAACAACTATTATTATAAACGCTATAACTTCAGATCGAACTTAGATGTTCAGGCAACCAAAACACTGAGCTTTCGTTTGGATATGACCGGGCGCTTTGGGGAAACCAACGATCCTATTACTTACAGCCCCGAAGGAGAAGGATTAATCCGCGAAGTGTACAGCTACAACTTTTTGCCCCCATTTGCATACGCAATTTACAATCCCGATGGTAGTTATGGATATAATCCAAGATTGAACACAACCAACGTAATCGGCAGACTGGCTACCCAGGGGTACAATCGTTCTTTTGATAATGATTTAAATATCACTTTTGGCGGAACGCAATTGCTGGATTTTTTAACCAAAGGTCTAAGTGCGAAAGCGTTAATTGCTTATTCAAGCGCACAAACCAATAGTCGTGGTTTGGTAAGATCAGGAACGGTGAACAGTTTTCCACAGTACAGCTATAATATCGCAACCGGGGCCTATACCCCCAAAGATCCAAACCTTTATCGTTTGCCGCCATTTAACTTAACCAGTTCTTCGGGAAACGCCCAGCGAACCACCAACGTGCAGGCATCCATAAACTACAGACGCTCATTTGGCGATCATAATACTTACGGGTTGGTATTGTTAAATCAAAACAGCTATATCGATGGCCCGATAGTTCCGGTAAATTACAGGGGCTTAACCTTTAGGGCAGGATATGACTATAAACAAAAATACCTGATAGAATTTAATGCCGGTTACAATGGTACAGATAAGTTTGCCGAACAAAACCGTTATGGCTGGTTTCCTGCTGTGTCGGTAGGGTGGAACCTGGCAGAAGAAAAGATGTTTAAGGAAACACTTCCTTTTATCGATTTATTCAAATTACGGGCTTCATACGGGCTTGTAGGATCTGATTTTACGGGAAGCACTTTTGCCTACGCTTACGATCAGATCTATTCGAGTTCGGCAACCAGCTATAATTTTGGTCCATCGCCTACAAATGCGCTCGGCATTACCGAAGGCACCCTGGGCAATAATTCCATTACCTGGGAGAAAGAGAAGAAACTCGACATCGGCGTAGATATTAATATTTTTAAAGGTAGGGTAGCCCTGACCGTAGATTACTTTAATAATGACCGTTATGATATTCTGACAAGAAGAGAAAGTGTGCCTGCCTTTATTGGTATAGGCCTGCCACCAGTAAACCTGGGTAAGGTAAATAACAAAGGATGGGATGGCGAGATCACTTTTAAAGACAGGATGGGTGAATTTGACTATTTTGTACGGGGAACTTTTTCGTTTGCTGAAAATAAAGTGGTATTTAGAGATGAGGCCCAGCAGCGATATCCCTGGCTACAGGCTACGGGTAATCCGGTCGGACAAAATTTCGGGTATGTTTTTGATGGGTTTTACAGCGAAACAGATGTAACAGACCCATCGGTACCAAAGCCAACCACTGCTTTTAGGGCGGGCGATTTAAAGTATAAGGATTTAAACGGCGATAACATTATCGATGCATTTGATAGAAAAGCCATTGGCAAACCCAATCTTCCGAGCACAACACTTGGGGTAACACTGGGATTTAATTATAAAGGCTTCAATTTCAGCGCCCTGCTAACAAGTTCGTCGGGCTATAGCCTGGCCTTTGCCTCTGAAGCAATTTCTGCCTTTACCTCCAATTTTCAGCCCATCCACCAGCAAGCGTGGACACCCGAATTGGGCAATGCGGCAAAATTTCCGATTATTTCGAGAACGGTTAGTACCATTAGCGCCGCCAATGTATCACAATCAGATTTTTGGCAGGTAAACGCCAGGTATGTAAGACTTAAAACGATGGAAATTGGCTATCAACTCCCTGCTAAATGGGTAAAGCCAATAGGGATGAACGCCATAAGGGTATATGCAAACGGATATAATTTATTAACGTGGACTAATATCGATAAATTTTATCAAGCTGACCCGGAAGCCAATACGGGAGGAAAGATTTCAGCTTACCCTAATCAAAGAGTCTATAATTTCGGTCTTTCATTTTCTTTATAAAATCAGTTATGAAAATAAAACACATATTTTTCTATGCTTTGCTGTTGATTACAATAGCAAATGCCTGTAAAAAAGGCGACAGTTTTTTAGACGCCAAGTTGAACGACGTTTTAAATGAGGAAAGTACTTTTAAAGACAGTACCAATACGGTTGCTTTTTTAACGCGGGTTTATGCCGACGTTGGTTATAGCTTTAATCCTGGCCGATGGGAAGCCGGGGGGCACCCGGTGGTTGGCGATGAGGCAGTGCCGGTACAATATACCGGGCCGCAAAATGATGCAGTAGTGATGGCTTCGGGTGCATTATCTGCGGCTACCACAAACGTGGCCAAAAACGTACAAATATTAAATAACTGGAGTACCGCGTGGGCAAATATCAGAAGGGTAAACAAATTTTTGTCCAAAGTAGACCAATCGCCATTAAGTGCAACATTGAGAACACGCTTAAAAGCAGAAGCCCGCTTTTTGAGGGCATGGTATTATTCCATTCTTTTAAAGCATTATGCAGGCGTTCCCTTAATCGGCGATAAGGTGTTTGAGCCAGCAGACGACTTTAACTTAGAAAGAAATACTTATGAGGAATGCGTAAATTATATTGTATCTGAACTGGATGCCGCCATGAAAGACCTGCCTACCATTCAAAGCCAGATCGTTACCGATTACGGACGGGTAACCAAGGGCGCCTGCATGGGGCTCAAATCGAGGGTTTTGCTCTATGCGGCAAGCCCCTTATTTAATGGCGGAAACGCAGGTTCGGGAACACTAAAAAGCATTACGGGTTATACCGATGCCGACCAGCAGAGATGGAAAGCCGCTGCCGATGCCGCCAATGAGGTTATTGTTTCGGGGGCGTACAACCTTTACGAAGACAATACCACCAGAATGGGTTACGGATTTTACAAAGTGTTTACCATGCGGGTAAATAGCGAATATCTGTTTCAGGCCAACAGGGGCTTAAACCGCGACTTTGAAAGCCTTTTTCTCCCTTCTTCGCGAAGTGGAAGCTATGCCAGTAATGTGACCCAGAACATGGTAGATGCTTATGGTACTGCAGATGGTCTGGCAATTACCGATCCGGCTTCAAAATACAACCCTCAAAATCCCTATGTAAACCGAGATCCGCGTTTTTATAATAGTGTAATCTATAATGGCTCATTGTGGTTTCTTTCATCAACC
This sequence comes from Pedobacter endophyticus, assembly GCF_015679185.1. Classification (NCBI taxonomy): domain Bacteria; kingdom Pseudomonadati; phylum Bacteroidota; class Sphingobacteriia; order Sphingobacteriales; family Sphingobacteriaceae; genus Pedobacter; species Pedobacter endophyticus. Next base: position 1,680,016 of record NZ_CP064939.1, on the reverse strand, counting down.
AATCAGGTGGTAAATACGTTTTATGGCTCGAGTCCCGATGGCGTTGGCGTAAAAGCCCAAACCACAGGTTACTACAACCGAAAGATGCTTCAGGAAAGCTCATCAGGAAATACCGAACGGGTATGGCCACTAATCAGATATGCTGAAATTTTATTGAATTATGCAGAAGCACTTAATGAATATGAAGGCCCGGTGGCAGGCGTGTACGACGCATTGAAACAAATCAGAAAAAGAGCCGGAATCAATCCCGGGGCAACCAATAATTATGGCCTCAAACCAAACATGTCAAAGGATGAAATGAGACTGATTATTCAAAATGAGCGCAGGGTAGAGCTTTCGTTTGAGGAACATCGGATCTGGGATGCCCGCAGGTGGAAAATAGCCGAGGATTATTTTAACAGACCATCCCGCGGCATGAAGATTACTAAAACTGGTACATCCTTTAGCTATGAGATTTTTGATGTTATTCCTCATAAATTCTCCAATAATTTTTATTTGTTTCCAATACCGGAAGGAGAAATATCCAAAGACCCGAAATTATTACAGAACCCCGGATGGTAAAATGTATAGTTGTGATTTTAGGTTTTAATAATTGCCTATCTTAAGTAGTATTGAAACAATTTTTAAGGTAAAAAATAAAGAAAAATGATGAGAATACCACTGTTGCTCTATTTTCTGCTGATCAGTTTAACAAGTTCGGCAGCATGGAGCATAACCGATCCAATGGTTACCCATAAGTTTTATATCGATAGCCAAAATGGAAACGATAACGAAACAGGAACCACTAAAAAGCGGGCCTGGAAAACGCTGGCTAAGGTAAACGAACAAACGTTTGAACCTGGCGACCAGATTCTGTTTAAACGTGGAAGTAAATGGGACGGGCAGCTTGTGCCAAAAGGCTCAGGCACTAAAGAAAATCCGATTGTTTTTAGCGCTTATGGTAAAGGTGCTCTGCCCGTAATTGCCGCCAACGGGATGTTTACAGATGCGGTGCTGCTAAAAAACATCAGCAATGTGGCCGTTGAGTTTCTTGACATTTCTAACCGTAACCCAGCCGTAAAGGAGCAAAAAACCGGGCCCACGGGGCTGCGCATCCTTGCAGAAAATATCGGAACGATTTCAAATATCCGCATTTCAGATTTATATGTGCACGATATTAATGGCGATAATAAAAAGGGCAGTAAAGAAGGACATGGGATTTTTTGGGACTGCCAGGGCCCAAAACCAAGTAATATCGAAAATCTTTTGATAGCGAACTGCAAGCTTGAGCGGGTAGATAGAAATGGAATAAGGGGAAATGGAACCTTTAGCTTTAGAGATAACTGGTTTCCAAATAAAAATCTGGTCATCCGCAATTGTACCCTTGAAGATATCGGTGGAGACGGAATTGTAATAAAGGCATTCGACGGTTCTTTGGTAGAACACAATAAATTATTTCACATCCGCACGCGGGCTAAAGATAATGCCGTAGGTATTTGGCCTCACAGCAGTGATAATACCATTATTCAGTTTAACGAAGTTGCTTATACTCAAAACCGAGACCGTTCTAACGACGGACAATCGTTCGATATAGACGGAAACTGCAACAACACCATTATTCAAAACAACTACAGTCATGATAATGATGGAGGGTTTATGCTGATTATCTCAGATGCCATTAATGCAAAGAGCTGGATGACAAAAAACAATATTGTTAGAAATAATCTGAGTATTAATGACGGAAATAGGCGGAAACGCATTTTTAATTTTGCACTAGCCACCGATAGTACACTCATTTCAGATAATGTGTTTTACAATAATACACCTGATTCTGTGAAAATAGAGTTCGTAGATATTGAATATGGTGGCCCAAAAAACGTGGTGTTTGCGCACAACATTGTTCGCTTCACAAATTCTTCAACGTTGGTTTTTAGCAAAAGCCAAAAACAGTACGCCCATCTGTTTTGGAAAGAAAATGCGCTTGAAGGAAACATCACCGGCGAAGAAAAATTACTGAATGTTACCGAGGGAAATGTGTCTATCAAAGACAAAGATTTTAAAAAATATCCTTGGTCAGTATTAAAAAAATTAAAACTTGATAAATAATGGAAAGTGGCCAATCATCAGGCGAAAAACTGATTCGAATGCATTTAAATGTGCTTCTATAAAAATCTTGGTTAGCATACCAGGTTAGTTAGTGTAGTATGCCTCTCAGCTTTGAGAGGCTACTTTTAACCTCGTCAAATCAAACAACGGTCTAAATAATCAAACCCAAATAAATTAAATCCCATGAAAATCAGAACATTAATGATTTGCCTGTCCATGCTGTGGATATTGTCATCTTGTAAAAAATCAGATATGATCGCCAGTTCCGATCAAGGTACCGAGAGCTTGATCAACGTAACACATGATACTGCGTATGTGAGCAACCAACCCAGAAATCTGAACCTGATTTATTTTGTACCCAATGACCTGGATACACTTCCCTTGTATGAAAAGCGATTGAGTGAGCTGATGTTGTGGACTCAAAACTATTTCAAAAATGAAATGAACAGAAATGGCTACGGCTACAAAACTTTTGGCCTATTTAAGGATTCGGTGATCAATCGTGTAAAAATAATTACCATCAGAGGAACCTTACCAAAAACAAGTTACCCTTACACCAATGGCGCTTCCGCTGTGCAATCAGAAATTAATGCGTATTTCAGTACACATCCAGACGAAAAAACCAGCGACCACACTTTGGTTATCATCCCACGATATAGCTTCAAAACGGATGGTACACCCAGCGGCGGACCGTTTTATGGATTGGGCAAGTGGTGCTTTGCGTTAGATTACGAGGGATTAGATATAACAAACATCGGTAAAAGCGATGCCGATGGAAACAGATTCAGCGTATGGTTCGGTGGTTTGGTGCATGAGCTCGGGCATGGTCTCAACCTGCCGCACAACTGTCAGAAAGTGTCCGAAAACGCAACATTGGGTATGGCATTAATGTGGGCCGGCAATGGAACTTTGGGTAAATCTCCTACCTTTCTTACTGCTGCAGATTGCGCTATTTTAAACGTGAATCAGATCTTTAACAACAATACCGCAACCTATTACGGAGCCGTTACCGCTGGCATAAGCAGAATCCACGCAGATTATTCCAGCACTAAAAATGCCATCGTGGTTTCGGGTAAGTTTACCACTAATACGCCCATCAATAGTGTGCTGTATTACAACGACCCCAATGTAAATAACGAAGGCACCGGTACCAATAAAGATTATAATGCGACCACCTGGGAGTCGAAAGTAATTGGAACCGATAGTTTTTATGTTGAAATGCCCGTTTCCGAATTCAAATACAAAGATTCCAGTCCGTATGAAATGAAAGTAAAGCTTGTAGCCGAAAATGGAACGGTTAAGGAAACGATATACAATTATAAATGGGTAAATGCACTTCCGGTGCTTGAATTTGGCACAAAGAACGAAATCAGTAAGGCAGGATGGAGCATAGCCGCCTATAGTTCGCAGCAAACCACAGCGCCAGCAGTCAATATTATCGATAACAATACCGGAAGCGGCTGGCATAGCCAATACTCGGTATCTCCGGCCGCAACCTATCCACATTATATTACCATTGATATGGGGTCGGCCCATACCCTGAAAGGTTTTACCATTCAGAACGGTGCATCTAGACCAATAAAAAATGCAGATGTCCTGTACAGCACAGATGGGGTTAACTTCGTTTCGCAAGCCAGCTATGTTATTGCAAAATCAAGCTCCAAACAAAATTTCACTTTTAATACCCCGCTCACTTTTAGATATTTTAAGATCGTTCCTCAATCCAGCTGGGATGGACAGGTCTTTGCGCAAATAGCTGAAATAGGCTTTTTTACCGATTAAACCGTAGCAAAATAATTGTATGCAAAGTAAAAATACCAATTTAATCTCCCTTTTTATTTTTATCATGGCCATAAGCATTAAGGCTGTGGCAACCCCAATTAATCCTGGCCGACAATCTTTTCCTTTAAATAGCAAATGGCAATTTTATTTTGCATACAACTTTGAACAAAACATTCAAAAAGAAAATGTAGATGTACCCCATACCTGGAATGCAGCGGAAGTGCTCAAAGGCGTGGCCGATTATAACCGAACAGCTGCTGTATATGAAAATACTATTGATGTTAAGCCGGAATGGAAAAATAAACGGCTTTTCCTTTATTTTGAGGGCGTAAACAGCGTAGCTAATATATTATTGAACCATAAGTTTTTAGGCGACCACATTGGCGGCTATACCGGTTTTTGTTTGGAAATTACCGATGATGTTAAACCTGGCGAAAATTCGATCACCGTACAGGTGAGCAACGCCTACCGCCTTGATGTTATTCCCTTACACGGCGATTTCAATGTATATGGCGGTATTCATCGTCCCGTATCACTCATAGTAACAGGTAATGATTGCATTTCTCCATTAGATTACGGCTCTTCGGGCGTTTATATTACACAGAAAAAGGTTTCCCACCAATCGGCAGAGGTGGAGGTTGCCAGTAAGTTATCCATTAAAAATACTGTCGGGCTATCATTGAAGACCACAATCTACGACCAAAAAAATAAGATCATATCTTCGAAGGTAAGCGGCATTGAAAATGCTGATACAAAAGAAATTAAGCAATCTTTTGAGCTTGATAAGCCTCACTTATGGCAAGGCAGGTCAGATCCCTATTTATACACCGTTGAAATTTCGTTACTTAAGGATAAAAAGGTAATTGATCAGGTTGTTCAACCCCTGGGCCTCAGGTATTTTAATGTTGACCCGGATAAGGGCTTTTTCTTAAACGGTAAATACTTTGATCTTTATGGAGTTGGCCGACACGAGGATGTTTCAGGAAAGGGGTCGGCACTTCAAAATTCAGATCACGACCGAGATATGGAACTGATTAAAGAACTAGGCGCTACGGCGGTACGATTGACACACTATCCTCAAAACAGGCACTTTTACGACCTTTGCGATCAGAATGGCATTGTAGTGTGGTCAGAAATTCCCTTTGTGGGGCCCGGAGGCTATAGCGGTACGGGCTATGTAAAGAACGGCAATCTGGAAGATAATGCCCGAACGATGCTTACCGAGCTGATCCGGCAGAACTATAACCATCCCGCTATTTGTTTCTGGGGGATATTTAATGAATTGAAACTGGATTACGATGACCCGCAACCGTTTATAAGAGAACTTAATGCACTCGCTAAGAAAGAGGATCCCGGTCGTTTAACTACGTTGGCCTCCAATTTAGGGACCCGCGAATTTTCTGATCTGACAGATTTGATGGGATGGAACCAGTATTTTGGGTGGTATGACGGTTATTTCGATGAAGTGGGCGCCTGGGCAGACAAGGTACATGGAGAATTACCTCAAAAGTCGATCGCAGTAAGTGAATATGGCGCAGGTGCCAGTCCCTTTAAACACATGGAAGTGTTAGAGAAACCCTCACCAAAGGGCAGATTTCATCCGGAGGAATGGCAAACGGCATTTCACGAACAACATTGGGCAGCGTTTAAGAAAAGGCCATTCATTTGGGGCAAGTTTATTTGGGTGCTGGCAGATTTCGGCTCCTCCATTCGGACAGAGGGAGATAAGAATGCAATTAATGATAAAGGCCTGGTTACTTATGACAGGGGCATAAAAAAAGATGCATTTTACTTTTACAAAGCCAATTGGAACCCCGAGCCCATGCTTTATATTGCTGAAAAAAGGAATATCGAGCGAAGCAGGTCGCTTACGCATGTAAAAGTGTTCAGCACGGCAAACAGTGCAAAACTCTGGGTAAATGGTGTTTTTATCAGTGAAGAAAAAGCTAACGACTTGCACATCATTCAGTGGGACAACCTGAAGCTAAGCGACGGGATCAATCATATTGAGGTGTCTGGTGGACGCGGAAAATTGAAGCTGATTGATCAATGTGATTGGAACCTAAGATCGGCCGACAAGCCAAAGCCTATTCGATGATGCCTATTCATCAAAGAGAAAATCATTCTAGCGGATTTAACGCCGAATCTACAATAGCTTTGTGATTGGCTTAAATGAAAAGAACGGGCTATGCCCGTTCTTTTTTGCGTTACTTCAGTTGGTTTTTTTAAAATAGAACCTGATGAAAATTATTGCATTGCACAGATCCAATTTTTCTAAGCCCGGGAGCTAAAAAATACTGCTCCTGAACGGCTATCATTTTACAAATGCGCACAATTAATTAACTGCGATTATTGTAAAATCCTTGGCCATTTAACAACGCTGGAATACTTATTTAATGTGAGCTGCTATCAGTTTGTTCACATTTTCCCCTCTTAAATCTTTGGCGATTACTTTGCCCGAAGGATCTATAAGCACATTTTGGGGGATGGCGGTTATGCCGAAACGAACTGCCACCTCTGTTTTGAAACCTTTTACATCGCTTACCTGTTTCCAGGGTAAATTATCTGCTTTGACAGCGCTTAACCAGTTTGCCCTTTTATCATCTAACGATACCCCGACAATTTCAAAGTTTTTATCTTTAAGTTCGCCATAAGCCTTTAACAAAAAAGGATTTTCTGCCCTGCATGGCACACACCAACTCGCCCAAAAATCGACCAAAACGTATTTCCCTTTTAATGATGATAATTTAAATTCGTTCCCATCCTTATCCGGAAGTGTAAAATCGATGCTTTTGCCAATAGCAAATTGTTTAGCCTTTTCGTATTTGTCTGTTATTTTTTTTCCGGTAAAGCTAGCTAGTACTCTTTTGCTCAGTTTGCTATAAATGGGTTCAAATTTAACCACATCAATAACGGCCATTTTATTTCCCAATACCAGGTCGGCGGTTAAATATGAATCAGGATTATTGGAGATGAAATGATCGAGTGTTGCTTCCATATTAGCCATAACAGGCTTCGCATCTACCGAAATTTGCTTCAGTTCAACAGAATCTTTCGCAGCTTTGGCTTTGAAATATCTAGCCACAATCTTTTGATACTCTGCCTGTATCGGGTCCATTTTTTCGTGGTAAGCCAGGTTTTCACTTTGAAGCTTCGTTCCCGTTATCGATGAGTTGGCAATACTGTCTTTCCCTGTAACGGTTGTATTTCCTTTTTCCAGGTAAAATTCTTTAAAATCAGTACGGCTTTTTTTGCCTGCTTCGCTTTGAGCGGGTTTTAATTCTAAATAGGCCCTGTTTCCAAAGGCGGTTAAACCATTAAAGGTAAACTTTCCATCTTGCAACAATGTACTGTCTTTGCTGTTTTTACCTTCCTGATTAATATAACTGAGGATGAGCTTTTTATCAGTTCCGGCATTTGGTAACGTTCCGGTGATGGTAAATTTATCCTGAGCTTTGCTGCCAACAGCTAAAAGTGTTAAAACAGCGAGCATAAGTTTTTTCATAATCCGATTAATTGTTATTTTTTATTTAAACTTTATGGTTTGATAAATTTTCGAAGTTGATCAGTTAAGTCTTCACCTCTTAGGTTTTTAGCGATGATGATGCCATTTGGATCAATCAGTAAATTCTGCGGTACAGAACTGATACCATACATTACGGCTACATCATTTTTCCAATACTTGAGGTCGCTGACATGAATCCACGGCATTCCATCTGTTTTGATGGCATTTAACCACGAGTCTTTTCCGGCATCTAACGAAACACTCACGATTTCGAATTTATCGCCCTTTAATGCATTATACGCTTTAACTACATTCGGATTTTCGGCCCTGCAGGGTACACACCAACTTGCCCAAAAATCAACCAATACATATTTGCCACGTAATGAAGAAAGTGTAAATGGTTTACCGTTAACATCGTTTTGCGTAAAATCTGTTGCTTTTGCACCTTGTTGGCGGCGTTTGCCGATTTCAATTCTGTTGATTGCGCTTTGGCCTAAAGGAGATGCCTGTAATTCAGGAGAAAACCGATGCAAAAGTGATTCTGCATCTACCGGATCGAACTTACTATCCAAAACATGTGTTGAATAAGCCAATAAACCAGCAAAAGAATTAAGGTGATTTTCTACAAACTGCCTGTTGATACTTTTGATTTTGACCACCAGTTTTGAAATGCTATCGCCAGCCTTTTTTCGATCCTCAATTGATTTTTGATAAACACCAGCCTGATCTTTTTTACCATAAAAGTTCTGCAGGTGAATGATCTTATCGGTGATGGGTTTAATCATCGCTTCGCGTTCGCTATTTTCTTTTTCGGCAACTGAACCAGTAATTTTAGCGTTATAGATTGAATCTTTTCCCTCGATGCTAATTTTCGAATTTTCGATGATGAAACTTTGGTAATCATTCTGTTTTCCAGACTGTTGTGCTCCGCTTCGTCTGATCGCAATAATAGCGGTTTGAGGCTCGGCTAAGTTGCCGTTAAACTCGAACTTTCCATTTTTAATCTCCACAGAATCTGTTTCCCGCCAGGCCGCGTCTTTGTAAAAGGCCAGGTAAGCTTTAGCGGGTTCTTTCAGTTGAGGAACTTTCCCGCTTAGCGTGTATCCTTTTTGCGCTGACACAAAAAAAGGGAGTAGCATTGAAAGTGAAATCAGTAATTTTTTCATTTTTAATATTTATAGGTACGAGTTGTCTTCGATTAATTTCTTAAAACTATTCCACCCACAAAACCAATGCTATATGTATTGGCACCTGATACATATGGGGTTGACGTCAAAATGGTGAAACGGAGATATCTGGCGGTAGTTACTGACGGTAGATCGATAGTTTGTTTCTTCGCGGCGTTGTTAACATCCACTGTATAAGTGCCTTTATCCGTCCATGTTGTGCCGTTTGAACTCGTTTCAACTTTAGCAGAAGTTGTATAGCCCCCAAGTGTTGGTGTTACTGCAGTTGGAAAGAAATAATCCAGTCCTGAAAACGTAACATCCCTTCCAAAATTGATACTTACCCATTGTGGCAATGTGGCTGTAGTAGCGCTGGCCCAGTAAGTTGTACCCGTTGCTGCATCTACAGCTCTTCCGGCCACGTTTGTTCCTGATGTGGATGAAGCTGTGGCCGTTAGTGTATATCCGGTATGGTCTACATAAAGTGCATCGCCCGTATTAAATACATAATACACTACCCTTCGGGTTTTCGGATCTTGAACCTGTCCGTCAACCGCTGCAATTACCAGTGGAAGAACATAAGTGCTGTGGGCTCTCAATGCGGTTTGATAGCTGAGATTAAGCACTGCAGGTTCGGAAGTCGTACTTCCGGCGGAGATCGCTACAGTTGGTTTGTAATAAAGATAGGTTGAGGTTGGAAGTAAAAGTGCGCTACTTCCATATTTGGCCCTGTAATCAACAATTTTTGTGGTATCTGTAGCGAAGGTAACATAATGATCGCCTGATGAAGTACCGCTCTGCATTGCAGCTTTCATCTCCATACTCAATAAGGTTATATTCTTGATGTCCAATGATCTGGCGACCACTTCCGTCGTTGCTGGTAAATCGAAGGTTACACGGCCTTCTGCCAGGGTTTCGCGATCGGCCGCATCTTTTTTGCAGGCTGCAAGCAGTACTATTGCAACTATAGCCAGCACATTAGGTTTATATATCTTCATCTTTTAGGTTCTAATAATTATGGGTTCTGTATCATATCGGGGTTAAAAGCCAATACCTGGATAGGTATCTGCAGCGTATACTTACTGCTATGCGGCTCCAGTGTCGCAATCACGTTATTCTGTGCGTTTGTACGGATAACTGCCGGCATTCTGTTTTCCAGGTCGAATCTTCGCATATCGAACCAGCGCAGCCCATGAAAAGGTAATTCTCTTCTTCTTTCGGCAAACACCTCATTAAGCACAGCATTCTGGTCGGTCGAAGTAAAATCTCTACTTGTAACTGGCGTACCTGTGTAGCGATTACGGCGTACTTCATTCAGGTGGCTGAGTGCTACGCCAAGGTTATTGCTGCGTGCGGCTCCCTCTGCCGCAATGAGGTGCATTTCCTGCACCGATGTGCCCGAATTGGTTAATTGAAAAACAGGTGTAACCAAATTAGCATAAAATAAGGTTGAGCCTCTTACATTACTCGCCCAGTTATAATATAGCACGGTTCTTCTCGCATCGTTAGTCGCAAATGTGCTTTTAAATTCGGCGGTTATCGGCAATCCGATCGCTACAGAAGAGCGGCCGTAAATTACATCAGGATGTGATACCACATTGGTTGTGGTGGGGAAAGTTGCAGCATTGGTATAATCGATAATGGTTGCACGGGTGTTGGCCAATGCCAGTTCTGCATAGCGTTGCGCTTCGGCATATTCTCTCCTGTACAGGTAAACACGTGCCAAAACACTATAAGCCGCACCTTTTGAACCACGGAACCTGGCGTTACTGTTATCAGCTGGCAGATTAGGAATCGCCTCATTAATGTCGCTGATAATGTGTTGATAAATTTCTGCTGTTGTACTTCTTGCGGGTGTTTTCTGACTTACATCGTCTGATGTGATATAAGGTACTGCAAGGTCTGTTGCGGCAGTTGCGGCATCATAAGGTTTGGCATATTCATTTACCAAATAAAAGTAAGAATGCGCCCGGCCAAGTAATGCCTCAGCCCTGATGCTGCTTTTTTGCGATGGAGTGCCGCCTTCAGCTGCGTTGATACCTACCAATACCGTATTAAATAAACTAATGCGTTTATAATGTTCGCCCCATAGGTAGGTAGTTGAAGTAATATCGGTTGTAAATTGTGGCGCCCAGGTGTAGATGAGTTCTGAAAGTGTTGTAGGAGGCGTGTTTACATTTTGTAAATCGATATTATCTGTCATATAATTCATGATATTATCTGCGGAAGTTTCGCTGGTTAGCACCTGATTATTCAGCCACAAATCAAAATCATTGGTCGTTTTTAACAATTGCTTGCCTTTGGGTTCTACATCCAGATATTTATCACAACTACTCAAAACCAGGCAGCAAAGGAGTAACTGGGTGATATATTTAATTTTTTTCATCGGTACTAAATTTTAAAAGTTGGTGAATAAACCCAGTGTGTATGTTGGGGTTAGGTACGATTTTGCATAGCTTCCGGTGGCCATGCTAAAGTTATATCTGTTAAAGCCCACGGTGTATAAATTTGAAGCCTGAGCTTTAATCTCAAAGTTTTTAAAGCCAGCTCTTTTAATAAAAGGCATATTATTTAAACGATAAGAAACGGTTACGTCGCCCAGGGTTAAGTAATCGCCATCAACTACATAGTTGCTGTTGTAGCGGTAAGCCCATGATGGGTTGGTGGCAGTCAAATCAACCAGGTTTGGGATATCGGTATTCAGCTCATCGCCAGCAACCCTCCAGTAATTATTTGCGCCCACCAAAGGCCGGTTATCCGCTGGTGTAGGTCGGGGTACCCGCACCTTAAAGCCGCCATAATAATTTATCATGGCAAAGAAATAAAAACTGCCTACATCTATACGGTTACTTAAGCCTGCGTTTATGCTTGGAAGAGTTGTACCCGAATATTGCACAAGACCTGAGTCTTTACTTGACATTGCTGCCACAATCGGATTGGTTATTGTACTTGTACTTACCACGTACGATTTTCCGCTTGGATCTACAATGATAGGATGGCCTTCGTTGTTAAGGCCCACGGTATTGTACGAAAACATAGCACCTACCGGATAACCACTTACATAACCCAATACATCAAGTGCCTGCGGATCGTATCTTCCTGCCCTGTAAACATCAAGTACCTTACTGCCGTTTTTGGCAATTACCAAACCGGTATTCCAGTTAAATGTTTTAGTAGATATCCAATCGGCTTTGAGGCTAAATTCTAAACCATTATTTCTGATGGTAGCATAATTGATTAAGGCTGAGCTGGCCCCAAGCGTCGGATCGATGGTAGAATTGCCCATTACATCGGTTGTTTTTTTGGTGTAGTAATCGATGCTACCAGTGATGTTTTTGAAAATGTTAAAATCCAAACCCAGATTAAAGTTTTCTGTTTGTTCCCAGCGAAGACCGCTATTGGCATTTGATGCTAAAACGAGCGAAGTAAGGGTAGGGGTGTTTGCCAGATTGTTCAGTGCCTGGGCAATTACCTGCGGAAGAGAAAGTTTAGCCACATTCCCGTTAAAGCCAAAAGCACTGCGTAGTTTCAGCTGGTGCAACCAATTTATGTTGGCCATAAAGTTTTCTTTGTGGATATTCCATGCTGCACCTAACGACCATAATGGTTTGTATTTATATCTCGGGTCGGTTCCAAAAAGGTTTGATTGGTCGATACGGATACTTCCCGATAGCGAATAGGTGTCTTTAAAGGAGTAAACTACATTAGAAAAGGCAGATAAATAGCGGTCATCGTTATAGGTCTGATTAAAGAAACTTGTTAACGAGCCTAGTGTATTTCCGGTAACGAGTGTGCCTCTAACCGCTGCAGCACCATTAAATATAGCAGCATAGTCTACCGGTTGTTGTAGCAAACTCTGGTCGTTGTAACCAAAATAAGAGGCTAAATTACCTTTGTTTAATATACTCCGTATCTCTCCGCCAGCTATGGCGTTAATTGAATGGTTGCCAAACCTTTTGTTATAGTTTAGTTGTGTACGTGCGGTATACCCTGTTGAACTTGTATTTTGCTGACGAAGGAAATCGCCGTCGGGGATGTTTCTTTTGAAAGTTCCACCCGCTGTTACGGTATAATTATTTACCCAGGCATTTACTTCAGAAGCGCCCTGGCCAGCCAAATGCCTGATTTCTGCACGCGATGTTTCATATACGCCGCCAAATAGCAGGTTAAAACCGTTTCCGATGTTGTAATTGAAGTTGGCAATGGTTTTGCTGTTCGTGGTCTGCGTTTTATCGCTTACTGAGTAAGCATCAACCAGCGGATAATAATTTTGATCCAGCAGCCCTTGCGATTGAATGAAATTGTTATAAACTGGCGCATAACTCATCGAATTAATCGCACTGGGATTGCCGTTAATATCTTCATAACGCTCGTAACCCGCAAACTGTGCAGCTGTGGGTATTGGCGCAGCATTAAAGCGTTGTTCCTGGTATTCTGTCGTCAATTCTAAACTTAGCCGTTTCGCCAGTTTAAGCGTAGTTCTTCCTGTTAATAAAAATCTGTTATTATCATTAAGGATCGCGTTACTGGTATTACTGGTGTAATTGGCGGTAATATAATACAGTGCATTAGGAGTTCCGCCAGATACATTCAGGGTATTCGTTTGCGAGGCTGCCGTTCGTTGGAACAGGCGGCTATAATCATCCAGATTGTCATAGCCGGCGAGCTCAGCAAAAGACGTTTCGGCCTGCGCAGGTGAAATAATTCCGGCGGCAAGCTGAGCTTGAATATAAAACGGAAGAGACCTGCGGATACTACCTACGCCGGGGTTGTACAAGGTTGCCCACGTAGATGGTGTAATATTTAGGCTTTGTCTTTCTCTTACATAATTTGCGTTAATGGCAGATGCGTCTCGATCCCAGCGGTACCGGCTATAATCTTCCTCCGGTTTCAGTCCCAGCGTGCTTCTGAAATTGAATTGCGCCGCTCCCGGATTGGCCTGCTTTCTTTCGATAATAATTACTCCGTTTGATGCCCTAACGCCATATACCGTTGCAGAAGCGGCGTCTTTGAGGATGGTAACTGATTTAATCTCATTCGGATCAATCATATCAAGCGTAAGTTCGGTGGGGTAACCATCTACAACAATTAAAGGGCTTTGGTTGGCCGACATTGTAGAAATTCCGCGAATATTGAACAAAGGTCTGGAAGAGGTATTACCGTTGGGGTCCGTGCTGTTAAACATCACCGAGTTATTGATCAGCAATCCCGGTAACCTGTTTACCAGTCCGTCAAGAAAATCAGAACTTACCCTCGATTCGTATTCTCTGGTGCCAATTTGCGAAACAGCACCTGTACTTTGCTCAGGCTTAATGCGTTGGTAACCCGTATTTACGGTTACGCCTACCTCTTCCAGTTCACTAACATCAAGACTTAGCCGAATAACACCCAGGTTTTTTTCAGCCCGCACTTCTCGGGCTTTATAACCAATAAATTTGATGACCAATATTGCATTTTCGTCTACGTTTAGCAGTTTGAACGAACCATCGGCGCCACTTCTAACGGCCTGATTTTTACCTTTAACTGCAATTGTTGCACCAGGTAAGGGTTTGTTGGATAACGAATCTACAATTGTACCGCTCACATCTGTTACCTGGAACAATTCTCTAACACGATCTAATAAGCCAACCGGTTTTGCCCTTAATGTTACCGTGTTGTTATTAATTTCGTAAGTAATCGGCTGTTCGTTAAAAATCTGATCTAATACTGCTTTAAATTCTGTGTTTTTCACGTTGATGCTCACAAGGCTGGCTTTGTTGAGTAACTCTCCGGATGCGATAAAATTATAGCCACTTTGTTTTCGCAACTCAGTGATTACATTCACCAATAACACATTGGATTTGTTAAGGCTTATTTTTTGCGCAAAGCCAGCAGCACTAGCTTGCATAAAGGTTGCGATTAAAATTACGGTGGTTAGTCGCATAATAAGTTTGGTTTTTTGGATATATCGTTTACCTATATCCGGTTTTAGGGTTGATTTTTGATACACTATGTTTGGTTTGTGAACATTCCCGGCAGGCAATAGTTGCCACATTACATTGCTTTCACAGGCAATATTTGCTAAGTTTGTTTCTGGTTAATTTGCAGATGATCTGTTCGTAGAAAAATCGAAAATCTGCTTTAGTTGATTTCAATCGACGCCAATTTTTCCATACCCTGCGTCCAGGCGGGGTATGGTTTTTTGTTATCGTTAGTTTGGTTTAATGGAGGTTATGGTCGTTATTTCTTCATATCATTCAGTTTAGGTTTGTGGGAAAAGCCCCTTGTTTATAGTTGTTTAGGTTTAACGAGATACATAAATTTTTCTTCCCTTAATTTCGAAATGAACATTTCCGGTGGCCTCAAGCGAGATTAATACTTGAGAAATATTGTCAAAACGAGAAACTGAACCCCAAAATGTTCCTTCAGGAATGTGATCAGTATAAATTACATCTACATTATACCAGCGCTCCAACATTCGCATAATTTCTTTAATGCTGAGTACGTCGAACACAAAGTTGTTGTTTTTCCATGCTACGGCCAGCTCAGTATCTACCTTGCTGATATTAATATCTCCATTTATGTTTACGGCTTGATTACCAGGTGTTAGTATTTTGGTCTTTTGGTTTGCGCTTATCTTTACGCTTCCTTCCAACAGCGTGGTTTTAACACCAGGTTCGTTTGTGTAACTATTGATATTAAAATGCGTGCCGAGTACTTCAACCTCTTGCTGTCCGGTTTTAACAATAAAAGGATGCGCTTTGTCTTTCGCTACTTCGAAATAGCCTTCTCCGGTGAGCGAAACTTCTCTTTCATCTTGTTTAACAAAACTTGTTGGGTATTTGAGCGACGATTCTGCATTGAGGAATACCAGGGTTCCATCAGGTAGGATAACCTGCATTTGTTCACCCCGCATAGTTGAAAGCATGTTACTGCCTGTTGCCGCCAAATCGCGATCGACGATTTCATAGACAATCTGACCGGATTTGTTTTTATAAATCTTTACGCCAGATTCCGCTGCAATGTTTCCCGTCATGGCCTCTTTAATTAAAATTTTCCGGCCATCGGCTAAGGTAAGTGTTGCACCCGGTTTGCCTGGGGCAACATCATTTTGATAAGTTATGGTTTGCTTTTTAAGGGTGTTTTGCGAAATAAAATAGTAGGTGCCAATGCTTAGGATAGCCAAAATTGATGCAGCAACAGCAATTCCAGGCCATGATTTTATGCGATTTATTTTTGGTAAGGAGACCGCTTGAGGCTGGTGTTCAATAGACTTCAAAATCCGATTGTGAAGCGCAGAGGCGTTACTCGTGCTAATGCTCTCAATTTCGATTTCAGCATCGATCACTTCATCTAAATCCTTTGTCAATAGGCTATCCCATTCATCCTGGTAGCGCCCGTCTTCCAACGTTTTTAAAACCTGATCAATTTCTCGCTGGCTAGCTTCACCATCTATATATCGCTGAAATATATGGCGTATTTCTTTATTCACTTTTAATCTTTTAATACTAATACAACTGGCGGAGAAAAAACATCCAGTCGATTATAAAAAAAAATGAAAAAAAGTTGTCGGCGGTTGGTGTAAAAATTATTTATGAACCGTAATCAATGCCAGCAGAACTGCCAGGGCATTTTTGTATTTGATATATTCTCTGATCAGTTTTAAAGCCTTATGCATATGTTTATTTACAGTACTTTCAGTAACGCCAAGTTCTTCGGCAGCTTGTTTGTAAGTTAAACCCTGAATACGACAACGAATAAATACTTCTTTTGGCTGTCCGGTTATTGAGTTAAGTGCATCAACCATTAACGAATTACTTTCATTATACTCAATTTCCAGGTCAGTAGTGTTTTCTGTTTCTTGAGCATATTTTCGTATTTCTGTTATAATAGAAACTTCATGGTTTGCTCTTTTCAAAACATTAAGGAGCGTTCTTTTGGCTATGGTGTATAAATAGGGCTTTAACGGTTTGGCAGCATCAATTTCTTTTCTGCTTTCCCATAATTTCACAAAGGTATCGTGAACAATATCTTCGGCCAAATGTGGGGATTTTGTTGTTCTTTGAATAAAATATTTAAGTTTTTGGATATTTTGAAAGTATAGCCTGCTAAAAGCACCCTGATCGTCCTGTTTTAAAAGCTCAATCAGTTCTTTTTCGCTACGTTCGCTATAATTGTTCATGTTTAGGAGAAACGAATCTAGTAAAAAAAATGTTTAACTTTGGTGTTTTGGAAATATCGTAAACAAATATGGGGCGATTGATTGTTTTTTCGATTCAAAACATGCCATATTTTACTTTTTCGACTTCCTTTTACTTATAAAGTACGGCAAAAAATGTAAAGGGGCACTATTTTTCATCATGCACAGGAAATTAACCGGGCGGCTTTCTTTGGTTTTTTTAGCACAACCTGGGGGCCTGCCGTTAAATAGCTCAGCTTGTTCATCATACTATTGGGTGCAAAAAACAAAGGTAATGATGTTGTATCTTCAATATGGCTTCAACATCATTCGATTTCCAGTTGGGAAGCGAATCGCCCCAGCTGTACTAAGTTCGAACCGTCAGTGCTAAAAAACACCGCTACTGTACTTTATGCGCTAACAGGAAACCTTAAAGGGTTGCTTATTAAAAAGCAGCCCTTTTTCGTTTGAATTGAATAGGCCCAAAGAATTTGCGTAATCTGATCATTTTTTTGTCGATTTGCCTCAATTTAGCTATTCATCATAAAGATGATGCCATATTGAATATCTTCGCCCTGAGCTATCTACTGCTATTTATAGTAAAGTTGTTTCCAACAAAACTGACCAACATTGTGCGAATAGGAATAGCACTAAAACGCATGTGATTGGTTTGAGGGCACAGATTTTTAAATCAGTTATTGTTCTTAACCGCCAAAAAAGATGGAACGATCAACTTTTATTCAGGTAGGGTAAATAGTTCGCTAACCAGGTATCAAATGAATAAAATCCACCTATTTTTGCTTACAACAGGCTTTTTGACAGCCTTTGCGCTACATTCAAAAGCTCAGCCTGATCCATCAATTTATACTAGCTGGGAAAATGGATTTACAACTTCCCTGAAGAACACGCTCGACATGGCACTGCCACCGTTTGGGCCTTATTCAGACAGATACAACGGGATATCGCACATCCCGGCCAAAAATAATGGATTTCGTTTTGATGTAATTGTACAGCCGTCTTTTTATATGCGCAATATTACCCCATTAGCCAATGTAAAACGAGAATCTGGCTATCATCCCTGGGAGTCGACACCTGACTTGTCTTTTTTCTCCTATCGTTATCAGTTGGAATGGAAAGATAGGGTGTATTGTGATGTTTCCTTTAATAAAGTTGATGATCAAACCAGACTGATCAGAGCTGAATTTGTAAATAATACCGAGAACAACAGGAGTTTAGCGCTGAACATCTTCAATACCATTGTATTTCCTTTCGAGAAGCGTATTCGTGCGATATTACCTCAAAATGCGGTTTGGCAAAAGGCTGCCGATTATAAAAGTTTTAGGGAAAAAACATATTCGTGGAATTACAATTTGGTTTACGACGGGCAATTGCGTGGACAAGTAAAAGATGAGTTGGCGGTAAGTGGAAACGCGATCATTGCAGGAGCAAATAACACCGTAATTGATTATCTCCGCTTGATCAATAATGGCCGGCTGCGCAAGGGAACGTTATTGCTGCGGTATAAAAAACTAGCTGAAGGGAATACAACCATTCAGGTTAACTTAAATAATGAATTGGCCAATACAGTTGACTTGGGAAGTGAGCGGGAGTTTGCTTTAGCCAAAATACCTTTAAATAAAATTCCGGATGGCGAAGTGACGCTTTCCTTAAAGTTTTTAAATGGTTCTGCGGTGAGGTTAGAAGGATTTACATTGATAAATGAAGAAGACGCTGCTAAAGTAACCTTTACTGAAGATAAACTAAACTACATTTCGAAACGAATAAAAGCAGGATTGCCAAATGCCATTATTCTAAAATATGATGACATTAATGAATACTATGGGCTGATTTGGAGTGATTTATCAGCTGAAAAGAGGGAATTGTTTGATAGTAATGCTGATAAAGCAATAGCTGTTTTTAATAATTTGGTTCGTAGCGGAAACAAACCATCGGAAACGGTTAGAATAAAAGGTAACAATGAGGGTTGGTTCTTTAATATCTTTTCTGCTCCAATTATTGTTAAGCCTCATGAAACAGCAACAGGATATGCCTATTTGGTTTGCGGAACGGACGAAAACGAGGTGACTGAAAAACTGAATGATTTGAATACACGTTGGCCTCAAGCCGAATCTATATATCATCGCCAGCGCGTCAAATCGAAAGAAAGTAATATCAACCCAACGGGCGAAACTTATCGTTTCAGTCAACAATTGATGAAGGCTACTGCACTAACAAACCTGATTTATCCGTCGTTTGCACAAAATCAATTTATAAAGCATACCACGCCTGGTAAAAGGTGGAGTTCGCTTTATACCTGGGATTCGGGCTTTATAGGTTTGGGTTTCTCCGCATTAAATTTGGGGCGGGCTTTAGAAAGTTTAAATGCCTATACAATGGATTCTACCAGGCAATCGGCTTTTTTAGAACATGGCACACCGTTGCCAACACAAGCTTATTTGTTTAACGAAATCTGGAATAAATCGCAGAATCTGGAGTACCTAAAATACTTTTACCCCAGGCTAAAGAGATATTACAATTATTTAAGCGGGGCAGAAAGTTCACCTACCCGAAAGTTGAAATCTAATTTGATTGCAACCTGGGATATCTTTTACAATTCGGGCGGTTGGGACGATTATAGTCCGCAGGTTTACGTACATCAGAAAAAATTGGAAAGTACTGTTGCCCCAACAATCAATACTGCACACCAAATCAGGTTTGCTAAATTTTTAAAGATGGCGGCCTGGCAGCTCGGGCGAAATGAAGACATCAAAAAATACGATGAAGAAATTATTAAGTACACGAAGGCATTACAGCAACTGGCGTGGGATGAAACCTCGGGGTACTACGGCTATGTACAACACGACAAAAGTGGAAACGCTTTAGGAATATTGAGACATTTAAGCGGTAAAAACTTTAATATGGGCTTAGATGGATGTAGCCCCCTGCTTGCCGGTATTTGCAACGAAGATCAAACCCGGAAGATTGTTGATCATCTTTTTACAAAGGGCGAACTGTGGTCGGTACATGGCATAACTGCTATCGATCAGTCTGCTCCCTATTACGATAAAGATGGCTATTGGAATGGCAGGGTATGGATGCCGCATCAATGGTTTTTTTGGAAAACAATGTTGGATTTGAACGAGCCCGACAAGGCCATCCAAATAGCAAAAACCGCTTTAGAGGTGTGGAAAAGAGAAACAGAAGACACCTATAATTGCTGGGAGAACTTTAGCGTTGAAACCGGTAATGGGGGCGGGTGGCACCAGTTCGGTGCATTGTCATCTCCAGTATTAAATTGGTACGAAGCTTTATATAAGGCGGGTACTGTTACACATGGTTTTGATGTTTGGCCAATTAGTGAAAAATTCAGTGCGTTTAATGATGAGTTTAATGGGAAGTTTAAGCTCTTTGGTAGTTCGAGTAAACTTAAATCAACGCTTCTCATTTGCCTCGACCAAAAAAATGCGTATGAAGCGTTTTGTAATGGAGAAAAAGTGCAGCTCAAAAAAATACACGAGGGATTGTATTCGGTTGCGCTTACTGCGATTGATAATGATGATAACATCGCCGACCTCTCGATAGTGAAAAAGAAATAGCCAGCCAGGCGTGTTTCTATTGTGAAGGTTGATGACTGTGCTGGTGTTAAACAGATAATTTTGAGATGATTCGACAAGTTTTTGACCTGATGGCTCATTGGAAAATAGCTAGTTTTGAAATCAGATAACCAAATAGTAAACCATCATCCCTATCTAATCATTTGCTGAAAACGTAATATGATCAGCGTTAATTCAGGAAAACAGCTTAAAGTAAGGAATTAAATTGAGCGTATTACCCGGCGCCATCTGCCGCAATGCTTTTACTTTGGATAGATTGGGATGATACAGAAAAGTTAACCAAATATGAAAGACCCAAAAGAACCAATTGTACGATCTATTGCCCGTTTTTTGTTCGATTATAACTGAACCGCTTGTCGAAAAATTTTAGCCATAACCATACCGCCAGCGCTTTTAGTAGCGATGTACCGCAAAAAGGAAGCTTTCAAAACTGATGCCGCAAGGTAAAAACCAAAAAAGGCAAAATTTCCTCGTGAATGTATCAACTGGTTTATTACAAGCCGATTATAAACTATAACCAAATTAAATATGAATTTAAAAGCCACATGTATAAACACAATGGCCAGAACACTGGTGCAGGTAATTATTGCTACCGGTTGCTATGGAATATGTGCCGCGAGCGTAAATGGAGATCACTTTGCGCTGCATAAAAACTATGCCTTTAAAGTAATAGACATCGCAATAACCGGGAAAGTTGTAGAGGAGGGAACAGGATTGCCATTGCCAGGGGTATCTGTTAAAATAAAAGGAACTTCTAATGCGGTGGTTACGGATAACCAGGGTAACTATCGAATTGTGGTGCCTGATGCACAAACTACACTGGTATTTAGTTATCTGGGGTTTGTACCGCAAGAGAAACTTGTGTCAGCTGCTGGCGTAATCAATGTTACACTCGTGCCCAGCGACAATAAACTGGATGAAGTTGTGGTTGTTGGTTTTGGTACACAGAAGAAAGCAGACGTTACGGGGTCGGTTGTGCGAGCAAATCTCGAAGATTTCAGAAATGCCCCTGTAACCAATGTTGCTAATCTACTGCAAGGAACTGTGCCGGGTTTAAACGTTGGGCAGGTTAACAGGGCCGGCGCCACGCCATCAATTAGCATCAGGGGTGCGAATACCATTGCCGGAAATCAAAATGTACTGGTAATTCTTGATGGAGTGCAATATAATGGCTCGTTAACTTCAATCAATCCTGACGATATTGCTTCTATTGATATATTAAAGGATGCCAGTGCGACAGCGGTGTATGGCGCTCAGGCAGCAAACGGGGTATTATTGGTGACCAGCAGAAAAGGGGTAGCAGGGAGAACCCGAATAACATTTTCTTCTCAGTATGCTACCCAAAATCCGAATATTGATACGAGACCAATGGGGCGGGAGGAATATCTGGATAAGATCAGATACTTATATTATGACCAGGCTTTTTTGGCGCCAACCTACACGGAGCCCAATCCGGCATTCGATCTGTCGAGCGTTGTCGATCGGTCGATGAAAGATCCGCAGGGAAACCTTTTACCAAATGATTTTAGTTGGTATGATGAGGCTTCGCAAAATGGCTATGTGCTCGATAACCAGATTAGCTTTTCTGGCGGCAGTGAAAAAATAAACTACCTGCTTTCGGCTAGCCTTACGCGTAACACAGGCTTTATTGTAAACGATATCTTTAGAAGGAAAAGCTTGCGGGCTAACCTTGAAACTAAGGCGACGGACTGGTTGACTGTGGGTTTGCAGTCGTTCGGTACATTTGTTAATGAAGACGGGGTTGAACCCACAATTGGTACGTTAAGAATCCTTTCGCCTTTGATTCTACCACGCGACGAAAATGGGAACTTATCTATTAACCCTTTTGCTACCAACATTGTCAATCCATTTTTATCGTATGAAACGGATGATTATGACCGTAAAAATTATTTTTTCGCAAACGTTTATGCCAACGTGCTTTTACCGATAAAAGGGTTGAGCTATAAGTTGAACTTTGGCAACAATTACCGCCAAATATTAAATTATGTTTCGAATAGCTACGATGCTAATTTAACGGGACAGGCTTCAAAAGAAAGTACAAATTATTACGATTATACATTAGATAATGTACTTACCTATAACAAAACCTTCGGCAAACACAATATAACGGGTACGTTACTTTATGGTGCTGTAGAGCGCCGACAGGAATATACGCGTGCTTACTCAAACGGGTTTTCGCGACAAACTTTGGGGTACAATGATCTTGCCCAGGGAAATAATCGATTTGCCATATCAAACGGCTTTAGCGAATCTCTGAATTACCAGATGGCTCGTTTAAATTATGGCTTTGATGGTGGACGGTATTTATTGACGGCTACGGTGAGGCGAGATGGCTTTTCGGGTTTTGCAAAAAACTATAAAGCAGCGGTTTTTCCGTCGGTTTCTGTAGGCTGGGACATTTCAAAGGAATCGTTTTTTAAGGCCAGTTGGGTTGATCAGTTAAAGTTGAGAGCAGGGTATGGTACGGTAGGAAACCAAACCCCGAGGTATACTTCACTGGCTCGGGTGAATACAAATGCAGCTTACGTTTATGGAGATGGTGGTGGTACGCAGTTTGGCCAGGAAGTGGGCTCATTGCCAAATCCCAATTTAAGGTGGGAGCGGACTACGGGGCTCAACATAGGGCTTGATTTTACTTTGTTAAAGAACCGCATTTCGGGTACAATTGAGTATTACAATACCCGAACCACAGATTTACTTTACGAAGTGGCATTACCTACGGTTACAGGTTTTAATGTGATACAATCAAACGTTGGTCAGCTCGATAATAGCGGTTATGAACTGTCTATCAATTCAAAAAACATCAATTCGGGCGGTTTTCAGTGGAATACGACGCTAAATTTCTCACGCAACAAGAACGAACTGGTGAAATTATTGGGCGATCGTGATGGAGATGGTGTTGAAGACGACCTGCCGCAAAGCGGATTATTTATCGGGCAGCCGTTGGCAGTAATATATGATTATCAAACTAACGGAATCTGGCAAATCGGAGAACAAATACCGAGTGGTTATTCACCGGGCACATTAAGGATTGTAGATCAGAATGGCGATGGTTTAATTAATGCAAACGACAGGACTATTTTAGGCTCAGGTGCACCTTCGTTCAGGGTTAGTTTACTTAATAATTTTCAGTACAAAAACTTTACATTAAGTGTTTTCTTAAACTCAGTACAGGGAGGCAAAAATTCTTACATCGCCGGTAACACGCCGAGGATGATCAGGGATGATAACCAAATTAGAAATAACCATTTGAGCGGCATTGATTTTTGGACCCCTAACAACCCGGATGGCAGGTACCCAAGGTCTATTTTGGCAGCTACGATACAGCCGGCACTTTATCAACACAGAAGCTTTATACGCCTGCAAGATGTGTCGCTATCGTACAAAGTTCCAGCAAAAGTGATCGAGAAAATTAATTTACAAAGCGTTAATATTTTCGTTAGCGGCAGAAACCTGGCTACCTGGACAAATTGGGAAGGCTGGGACCCGGAAACGAATGAGGGATTGACCACGGGCGGCAGGCCGGTATTGAAAGGTTATTCCTTGGGATTAAATGTTACATTTTAAAAAATTAGAGATGAAAAAGATTACAACTGTTTTACTATATCTAACTGTTATTTTATCAACGTCTTGCAAGAAAACTTTCCTGGATGAAGAACCGGTCGATTTCTTAAGTACCTCGAACGCGTTTGTAACAGCAAAAGATTTCGAAAGTTCTGTTAACAACCTATATAATCAAACGCGTTTCGAGTTTTACAGCAGCTCGGAATCAAGGCCCTTTGATTATATATTCGGCACCGATTTTGTTTTCGATGGTAACCCTGGAGTACAGCGTCATACGCCCATGATTTCTGCATATGCTGCGGCTGGCAGTATCGGAATCCCGTTAAATCACTGGAGCTCTTTGTACAAAATCGTTTCTGAAGCCAATACCATCATCGATCGTATTCAGGATTCTCAATTGTCGGCGGCAGAAAAAACATTGGTAGAGGCACAGGCCAAGTTTTTCAGGGCTTTTGCTTACCGAACGTTGGTGTATATGTACGGCGGTGTACCGCTCAATTTAGCGGAAGTTACCTCTCCAAAAGCCGATTACGTTAGAGCCTCAAAAGCAGAGGTATTGGAGCAAGTGATTAATGATGTCAAATTTTCGGCAGAAAATTTACCTGCAATAACTGCTGTGCAAGATGGGCAAATTAACAACCTTGCAGCCTACCACTTGCTGTCGGAAGTTTATCTTGCTGCAGGCCAGTTCCAAAACGCGGTAGATGCAGCAACTAAGGTAATTAGTAATCCAAATGTAGGTTTAATGACCGCCAGATTTGGTGTTAAAGCTTCTGATGCCACTAAAAATGTTTACTGGGATTTGTTTCAGAAAGGGAATCAAAATCGCAAAAATGGAATTAACAAAGAGGGACTTTGGGTAATTCAGTTCGAAACTGATGTGCCTGGTGGTGGAACGCTATCTACGAGCATTTCGGGATCTTATCAGAGCGAGCGGGCCTTTGGGCCACAATTATCGGGGTTCAGGTTGCCGGGCAGCACGGTGCTACCTTTCAGGTACCCGCTAAGTGATTATAGTGGCGGTAGGGGAATTGGATGGGCAGTATCTACGAAACATTTTTCGGACGGGATTTGGGCAGGTAACTTTAACAACGACTTGCGTAATGCGCCCTTTAATTTCGTTCGGGAATTTAAAGTGACTAATCCTTTACACCCGCGTTTCGGACAAGTTGTTTCAACAATTACGCCGCCTGCAGGGGTAACGGTGCCAAGCCGCTTCCTTTATGCGTTTCAATCGAAGGTTACCACACCGGGCGACCATCCTGATGGAATGTTTGAAGATAAGGCTACTTTGTTGCTTAAAGCCAGCGCCGGAGGCAATTATGCCGATCAATACATGTTCAGGTTGGCAGAAACCTATCTTTTAAGAGCGGAAGCCTATTTGGGGCTGGCTCAAACAACCAATGCCGCCAATGATATTAATGTGGTGCGCCGTCGCTCGAATGCTAAGGATGTTTTGCCTGCCGATGTAAATATTGATTATATTTTGGATGAGCGCTTAAGAGAACTGGGATCTGAGGAAAAGAGAAGGGTTACGTTAATGCGCCTTGGCTTATTGTTCGATAGAGTTAAAAGGTTCAACCCATATTACTCAGATGTGTTGCCAACCTACAACTTGTGGCCAATACCAGCCAGCGAAATTGAGCGTAACAATGGCGCTAAACTGGAGCAAAACCCAGGTTATTAGGATGAATAGGAGCGGGTTAGCAAAAAAAAAGCTGTGGTTGTTATATAACCTGAGGTTTGTTAATAAAGGCGCTTAATGGAGATTATATTTGCTATTTGACATGACCGGTCGTCATCCTGAGCTTTAATTTTTTTTAAAAAATAGATTGCCTCGTGCTTCGCTACAAAGTAGTTCTTTGGGACAATGACGACCGCTTTAAAAACGTGATTCATATTGATTTTAAGTGGCTAATGAGATTGCTTCAATCGATGAAAAATCGATCTCGCAATGACGAAACGTCAATGGTAACTTGATTCACTAAGTATGAAAGGTGCTGAAATAAATTCAGCATGACGGAATGGTTAAGCGATGTGCCTATAACACTTTCGCGATTGCCTAAACGCTTTTAGTCATCCGATGAATACTATGCCACTCGCCTATATTGATCGGATGACTGGTTGCACAAAATAAACAGGGTATTCAATAATCCCAAATACAGGCGCTAATTCTTAGTTGCAGGTGCCAGGTTATTAAATGTAGGTGCTAGGTTATTAAATGTAGCTGCTAGGTTATTAAATGTAGGTGCTAGGTTATTAAATGCAGGTGCCAGGTTATTAAATGCAAGTGCCAGGTTATTAAATGTAGGTGCCAGGTTATTAAATGTAGGTGCTAGGTTATTAAATGCAGGTGCCAGGTTATTAAATGTAAGTGCCAGGTTATTAAATGTAGGTGCCAGGTTATTAAATGTAAGTGCCAGGTTATTAAATGTAGGTGCTAGGTTATTAAATGTAGGTGCTAGGTTATTAAATGCAAGTGCCAGGTTATTAAATGCAAGTGCTAGGTTATTAAATGTAAGTGCTAGATTATTCTTCTTTTCCGGGTTATAATTGGTGATTTGACATGGCGATCGTCATCCTTTCCGGAAACTTCGGGAGGGATCCTAATAGTAAAGCTTTAGGATTCCCGCCTGCGCGGGAAAGACGACTGCAAGCATTAACGTCATTCATATAGGCAACCTGATTTCGATCAGTAAAACTGCTTTTCCGGGTTATAATTGGTGATTTGACATGGCGATCGTCATCCTTTCCAGAAACTTCGGGAGGGATCCTAATACTAAAGCTTTAGGATTCCCGCCTGCGCGGGAAAGACGACTGCAAGCATTAACGTCATTCATATAGGCAACCTGATTTCGATCAGTAAAACTGCTTTTCCGGGTTATAATTGGTGATTTGACATGGCGATCGTCATCCTTTCCGGAAACTTCGGGAGGGATCCTAATAGTAAAGCTTTAGGATTCCCGCCTGCGCGGGAAAGACGACTGCAAGCATTAACGTCATCCGATAGCTATCGGTAGGGGATCTTAATGCAACACAATAGCAATGGATTGATGCGGATAATGGAGACCGCCTGCCTGCAAGACCTGACACGCCCATAAAGGCCAGACTTTTATGGGCTGCTGTTTTTCTTTAATGAATTAAAATAATCTCTCGGAGCCAAATTGAAATAACGTTGGAAACTTTTGGTAAAAACGCTTTGATTGCTATAACCAACGGTATTGGCGATTTCGTATAAATTAAATTTATTTTCGGCAATTAAGCCGGCTGCTGTTTTCAATCGGGTGATATCAATGAGCTCTTTCGGCGATAATGCAGAAAGGGATTTTATTTTTCTGTAAAAGGTCGGACGGCTCATGTTCATGTGGTAGGCAAGCTGATCAACATCCAAATTTGGATCTTTCATGCTTTTACGGATAAACTCGTCGAGTTTTTTGAGGAAAACCTCATCGGTTTTTGAATGTGCCATTACCCGCATATCTTCAAAGGGGGAGCTTGCAAAATGATCTTTAATCTTTAAGCGATTTTTAAGTAAATTGGCAATCTGTGTACGCAGCAGCAGTTGCGAAAAGGGCTTTTGAATGTACGCATCTGCGCCATTTTCCAATCCCTCAATCTGCGCATTAAAGGTGTTTTTAGAAGTGAGGAGGATGATAGGGATGTGGCAATAATCGACATTGGATTTCAGTAGTTTACACAATTCAAATCCATCAATGCCCGACATCATTACGTCTGATATGATGAGGTGTATCACTTCAATATCTAAAATCGTTTGTGCAATTTCTCCACTTTCAGCGCTGTGAACAGTATAGTCTTCTTCGAGGATATCCGACAATAACTCTAAAATTTCCTTGTTATCATCAATAATTAAAATACTTTCGTTCATGCTCAATTAATTTTCTTCCAATTACTTAATTGAAATTCAAAATCCTGATGTATTGGTAAGGTGAGTTCAAATACAATTTGATTTACCTCGGCAGATGTCAAAATTAGCATTCCTTTATGTAAATCTGTAAGCGATTTAGCCAAAGGTAAACCAATTCCAGTGCCTGGTTTGTCTTTGCGCCGCAATCTAAAAAAAGGTTCAAAAATCTTATTTCTGAACTCTTGTGGTATCGCAGGGCCATCATTAGAAAAGCGTATTATAAAATTTTGTGCGCCTTCGTTTGGCGCAATCAATTCGATAGTAGTTGTTGATGTGGCATATTTAATGGCGTTTGAAATCAAATTACTGCAAATTTTTATTAGTGCTTCTCTATCTACAAACGCAATGATATGTTTTTGAGGCAATTTAACTTTCATCACAATTTTGTATTCGGCAGCAAGTTCTTTAAATGTTTCTGCCTGATTTTTAACTACAGCATTAATATCAACGTTAACAAAGTTTAAACCAAACTGCTCAATTTCGGTTTGCCTGAAATCTAACAGCTGGCCAATAAGATCGACCAGGCGTTTGGTGTTTTTCTCAATCATCAGCATGCTCTTTTTAATTCGGGGGTACTGGTCAATACCATCAACAACCCGCTCTACGGGTACGCTAATGAGGGTAAGCGGTGTTTGAATTTCGTGGGCAATGTTGGTAAAAAATTCGATTTTTGCCTGATAGACTTCCTTCACCTTTTCATGCTCAAAAAACTTCAGCTTATTGGCGTTTCTTCGCTCCTGAGCCTGGTGGTAAGTGCGTATGCCGAAATAAAGGAGTAATGCAACGATGATTGTATACAGCAGATAAGCGACATTACTTTTCCATAGCGGAGGCAAAATTTCAATATAGAGTTTGCGTTCTTTACCAACCCAGCTACCTACATTGCTTTGTGCCTGTACCAAAAAAGTGTATTTACCGGGCGAAAGATCGGTAAAGTAGGCATTTCGATTGCTGGCAAGATAGGTCCAGGTATCTTTTACCCCCTTCATTTTGTACTTATATTGAGTTACCTCACTAAGCGAATAGTCTAAGGTTGAAAATTTGATGCTGAAATTATTTTGATTGTAGTTTAAGGTTAAGGAATCGGTGTAGGCGACCGATTTTTTTAACGGGCTGTTTGCCTCGTTTGGTACAATCTCTTTATTATCTATTTCAAAACCAGTGATGTAAGTAGGAGGGCTGGCCTGCGGTTGTGCCAATTGAATTGGGTTAAAGGAGATCATTCCGTCAACAGATCCGAAATACATGATCCCTTTTTGGTCTTTGTAGGCGGAATGATAGTTAAATTGATCGGTAATGAGGCCATTAGCTCTTGTAAACACTTTTATTTTTTCGGTGGCTATATTTAAGCAGATTAAGCCTTTAAGCGAGCTGATCCACAAGTTGCGCTTTTGATCTTCTAAAATTCCATAGAGAACATTGGAGGGAAGACCGTTTTTCTGAGTAAACTTCTTCACGATTTTGCCCTGATGATCAACCTTTATCAAGCCCCCGCCTTCAGTGGCAAACCACATATTTTTATAACTATCCTCTAAAATTCCATAAACAGGAAAATCGCCATCGCCATTTTCGCCTAACCGGATATTACCAGCTTTACCAGTTTTTTGCTGGTAAAAGTACGCACCTTGTTTTGCACTGCCTGTCCATATATTTCCTTTGCTATCTTCAGCAATGGTAAGCACATCAGAATTGTAGGGTATTTGTTTAATCCGTTTAAAGCTTTTTTGTTTCTGGTTGTAAATAAATAAGCCCGATCCGTTATATACCGTACCTACATATAAGGTGCTATCTTTGGATAGCCATAAACTGAGCACAAAATCGCTTAAACTATCGCCTTTGTCATCAATATATTTAAAGCGATTAACAATCAGGCCATTTCGAATATCCATTACCTCGAGTCCATGAAAAAAGGGACCAATAAACAGGTTGTTGCCTACGGCTAATAATCCATGGATATTGGGATAGGAAATGCTTTCTTTTTTATTGGTAACGTTATAAGGTGTAAATTTTTCGGTTTTGGGATCAAATTTGTTAATTCCGGCATCTTCGGTTCCAATCCACAAATTGCCCTGGTTATCGGCGCAAATCTCGCGAACGGCGTTCCCCGATATCGAATTGGTATTGGGAATGGGGTAATATTTCTTGAACCGGGCATTTTCTTTGGAGTAATAGTTAATCCCCCCAAAAAAAGTTCCGGCCCAAATGCCGCCTTTATCGTCTCTGCAAACCGTATATACTGCGTTGTCAGCTATGGAGTAAGGATCGCCAATCTTTTTTTTGAGGTTAATACTCGTTTGCTCAGCAAGATTGTAAATATAGATGCCGGATTCGGTAGCAATCCAAAAATTTTGTCCATCGCCTCTTTCGATATCGCGTACGAAGATTTCTAAATTTTTATCGCCACTTAAGTTTAAATTTTTAACTGTACCACGCTTAACATTATAACACTTTAAACCTTTTTTAAAACAGCCTATAAGTATCTGATCATTATCGATTGGCAGAAGCGCAGTAATGGATCGTAAATTCGGAGCAACGCTTTTATCAATTATTCTAACTTTACTTATTGAGTTAGCTGATGGAATTAATTTACTGATTTCACCGTCTCTGTTACCGAACCAAATGTTCTGGTGTTTATCTATGGCTATACTTGAAGCAGATGTACTGATATTGATCACTTTTTGATCTTTTGGGCTATATTGAAACAGCGAGCCATCGGCAATAATCCACAGGTTGTTTTTTTTATCAACAATAACGTTGTTGATATAACCGTTTACGCCTGCGAGCTTTGAAAAAACCTCGGTAATGGGGTTGAAACTAAAAAGCGCTCTTCCGGAGCCAATCCAAAGTATTCCGGTTTGATCTTCGATAATGCTGGTGATGATATCATTGCCGATATACCCAAATTTATCGGACTTGTTTTTGTAAAGCTTAAAAGTATATCCGTCAAATCGGCTAAGGCCACTGCGTGTTCCTATCCAAATAAAGCCCTTTTTATCTTGTATAATACTTCGTACTGAATTATGAGAGAGGCCATCGTTGGTTCGATAATGTTTGAAATAATATTGACCGCTACAAGCTAACGCAAATAGATGTAGCATGGTTAATAGGAAACATAAAGGTTTAAACAGGCGCATAATAGGTTTAAACAAATATAGGTAAAGTCGGCATATCTCGTTTGTTGTGCCAGTTGCGATGTTCTTGGAGCTGAATTGCTTTTTTGGGAATTAGTTGGTTATGGGCGCCTTTTAAGCTTGTATCTATTCTTTAGGACCAATTGGCAGTACGTTTTTGACATAAATCGACAAAAAATTGAAACGCTGCCATAAATTATATTCATTTACTTTGAGGTGTTTAACCGCCAGCGGATAAAAGCAGGCTACCGATTTGACCTTTAGGCCAGGGTGGGCTGCACGGCTGCCATGTGCCTAAATGGATGGGGTTAAGGTTAGGCAGAATAGTTAACCAAATATAAATCGCTGTACATGTCAAAGTCTGTTAGTTTTTAGGGCTCTTGTGTACTTTACCTTTTTGTTAATATGATCACTTATTGTTTGAGCGCTAAATTCTCTTTTTTAACAGGCGAATGGAATACGCTGTTAGTACCTCAACGGAAAAAATAAATAAGATATGAAATATAAGAAACTGTTTGTTTTGGTGTTTGGGCTATTTTCTTCTCAATGGCTGTTTGGGCAAAAGCGAGGGGTAGACGGGCCCAATATTGTACTTATTATAGCAGACGATATTGGCTGGGGGGATATAGGATTTTTTGGCAATAAGGACGTTAAAACACCGAATATTGATGCGCTGGGCGCCTCGGGATTGGCATTTAAGAACATGTATGTAACCACGAGCAGCTGCAGCCCGAGTAGATGTAGCATCATTTCTGGCCGATATCCGCATAATACGGGTGCGCCGGAACTGCATGATCAGTTGCCGGATGACCAGTTTATGTTTCCTGAGCGGTTAAGGAACATGGGTTATTATACAGCACTATCTGGTAAAAATCATATGGGGGGCGCTGTGAAAAAAGCCTTCAACTTAATTTCACCAGGGAAAGGCCCGGGTGGTGAGGAGGATTGGGTGAGTATACTTAAAGCCCGACCGGCAAACAAGCCTTTTTTCTTGTGGTTTGCTGCGCATGATGCTCACCGCGACTGGCAAACTAACGATAAGGGGGTGGTTTACGATGCTGAAAAGCTTAGGGTACCGCCTATGCTGTATAATGGTATGGAAACCCGAAAGGATCTGGCTTCATACTACCATGAGATATCAAGGTTAGATCATTATGTGGGTAATGTTGTAGGGGAGCTAAAGCGGCAGGGCATTTTAGAAAACACGTATATCATTTTTATTAGTGATAATGGCAGCCCTTTTCCACGAAACAAAGTTCGGCTATATGATAGTGGAGTGAAAAGCCCCTTTATTGTTAAAGGTCCGGGTGTTAAAGTGGGTGAAACTGAAGGGTTGTTGAGTGCCATTGATATTGCGCCGACGATATTGGAAATTGTAGGTTTAAAAAAAGACGAGCGTATACAGGGTACAAGCTTTTTGAGCCTACTAAACGGGAAGCAGCACAGCACACGAGATTTTATTTTTACTGAACACAACTGGCATGTTTTTCAGGGGTATGAACGAATGGTGAGGTACAAAAACTGGGTGTACATCAGAAATGGATTTCCTGAACGCAGGGCAATGGCAGGCGAGTCGTCTAAGTTATTTCCGGCAGGCAAAGAGCTATGGGAAAAACATGAACAAGGCCTGACTAAAAAGAACCAGGAAGATATTTTTCTAATGCCACGACCTGCAGAAGAACTTTTTAACGTTGCGGAAGATCCTTTGGAGTTTACGAACGTGGCTACGGTGGCGGGCAATAAAAAAATGCTTTCTTATTTGCGTGAGGCAGTTGATAGGTGGATAATGGAGACGGGCGATTCGAAACCCAAAAATCCTACTCGGGATCGTGATGATATTGATGGAAAAAAGTTGCCGGGAGAATGGCTTAAGGGCGAAAGACCGGGTGAGGCGAATAAAGCAAGCCGGATGAATAGACCTGGGCCTGTGCTGAAAAAGGATATCAAAATGAAAGAACCGGTTTAACGACATCAAATTAAAAACACCACAATTTAATAAACTAACAGAAATGATGTATAATAGAATATTATCTATGTTAATTGCCTTAATAACCTGCCAGGTGCTATTTGCACAGCATAAGGAGCTGGCTGGTTTCTCGAAAGGTTTTACACCCAACGAAGTGGGTAAGCGTTTGGCTTATCACTTTGTAGATAACAAACATGAGTTTTACGACAGATATATTCATTACGCTGAAGTGTGCACCTGGAATGGTGCTTTGGATTATGCGGTAAGGGCAAAGGACAATAAACTGATTAAATTACTAGTTGATAAGTTTGAGCCATTATTTAGCTATGAAAAGGAATTGTTGCCACCGATGAACCATGTTGATTATAATATGTTTGGCAGTTTGGCCTTTAAACTTTATGAAATAACGAAAGATGAGCGGTATAAAAAGATAGGACTGGCTTATGCAGATTCGCAATGGGAGTTACCGCAAAATGCTAAGCGAATAGAGAAAAGCTGGGCTGATAAGGGTTTTTCGTGGCAAACCCGCCTTTGGATAGATGACATGTACATGATTACGGTAGTACAGGGGGAGGCTTATAAAGTAACTGGCGACCGAAAATACATTGATAGAGCAGCTAAAGAAATGGTGCTTTATTTGGATGAACTGCAACGCGGGAACGGCCTGTTCTACCACGCACCGGATGTTCCTTATTATTGGGGGCGTGGAGATGGCTGGATGGCGGTAGGTATGCCGAATTTATTGCGCATGCTGCCTACCGACCATAAAGACCGACCACGGATTATGGAGGGCTACCTGAAAATGATGCAAAGTTTAAAGCAGTACCAAAGGCCAAATGGCATGTGGAACCAGTTAATCGATGAATCTGATTTTTGGGTGGAAACCTCTGGATCGGCAATGTTTACTTATGGCTTTATTATAGGGGTACAGGAGGGTTGGTTAAAGGCGAGTGAATATGCACCTGCAGCGAAAAAAGCCTGGCTGGCAATGATTCGCTATATCGATTCTCGCAATAACGTTACTGAGGTATGTATTGGTACGGGTAAAAAAAATGACAAGCAGCATTATCACGATCGGCCACGCAACGCGGGCGACTTTCATGGTCAGGCGCCATATTTGTGGTGCAGTGCAGCACTGTTGGAAGAGTAGTTTTTTGATTCAGTTTCATCAGCGGTCGCCAAAGCCTAATGATACGTTAGGCGAAGTGATATTGAAAAGCAAACGTCATTGATTTTTTCTGTGGGGATTTCAGGTGAATATTAGACACTGGATATCAACCCAAAGTATGCAGTCGGCTTTTGACGCTGAAGAGAAGGAAATTTGAAATAATCTCTTCGCAAGATAAAAGTTCATCAGAATTTTATCTTTCAATTTTTGAACATGTCAATCTGCTCTGTCAAAACTTCAAACCTTATAAATAAGTGAAGATGGCAATGGAATCTATCGCTCGGCAGCCTTCAACTGATTTTCTGGCGATACCATAGCAATCAACAACTGCAAGCACTACCGTCTGCCAGTGGTATGAGTTATGATCAAAAAGACGATAACTTCGGCCAGTGAAATAAACCTGGTATTTTTGTAGCTCGTTTGTGTTTAACGAATATTTTCAAAGAGAAAAGAGGCATATCAGAATCAAATCTGAATTATGCCTCTTTTGCTGATTTGGTAGCGGTTACTGGACAAATTTCGAATTTTTTCCTGCCTGATTTACAGGAATTGGCTAAAGTTGCGAATTATTTCAAAACTTAAAAGATCGTTACTAGACAATTTTCGAACTGGTTAATAGGCAATGCTTGATACCCAAAATTAATCTTTTGAGACTTGGATTATTATATAATTAACATATGAATATTACACACTCGACTTTAATACGTATTTGCAATGCATCAAATTTAGATTTTACTTTGTCAAATATCGTTTGCGGCTAGGAAATCACTGTAGCTGGAGATTTCGCTGAAATTGACCACCCCGTTTCGGTTTAAACTGTATCTCACTTGAAATAAATACCGACCGATTCATAACTGTTCCCAAAGATCAGATCGGGGAAAATCCTAAACGGGCCGTTCTTCAAAAATATTACTAGGCACATCGGCAAAGTCAAATGGTAGATCTATCGCAACTTAAAACTTTAAAGGATTCCATTGACAAACGATTAAGTACTAATTACACAGGTAAAGCTCCCAGCTGATTTAGCACAGGGGTCATCAGGTCAATTTCAACATTTGCAGTTTCAAGCGTTACAATCAAACTATATCTAACAATAGAATCGGTTTTCCCCAGTTTTTTGCGACTTCTATACCAACCTGGCTTCGGATAAATGGCGATCTTATTCCTGGCCGACATATCCGCTCCGGACATCGTCACAAAATCCTTCTTGATGGAACCCCTGGACCTTACCCTTTTAATTGACCATTTTTCCTCCGTCCTGTCGATTTGATCATCTTCGAGCTCAGAAGCCTTTGATATCCGCCGTTTGAACATCTCTAATGGTTCATTTTCTTTGATTACAGCAAATTCTAAAGCATGTGAGTGATAATGGAAATTATTCACATAGCGCTTATTTTTGCTTCCTGGATTAGGTTCAATAAAGTAAGATAGCGTGATTTTTAATGTAACATCCTGATCAAAAAGTTGATTTAACAAAACGTCTTCTGGCCAGGGTAAATCATAAAGGTGATACTCCCTGCTTTTTCCAACCGAGCTGACCAAATGATAAGGTTGGATTTCCCTTTCAGCGATCAGTGTCAAACTGTTATTAGCACTATAAAGAGCATTTTCCAAAATAGGCACGCCGTAACCGACTGATCTTAACAACAGTTTTCGGTCAGTTTCATTTAGTGCCTCAAAAGAACGGTTATTCAGCATGCCGGCAGTCCAGTCTGCAGCGTGTACCATTAGAGCTCTTATTGTTTCAGGCCAGAACTCCGGATAAAAGGTGCGCAGCTCTGCCGCCATTTTAGCCGCTAAGCCTGCAGCTCCGCTAGTATCCCCGAATGGCATAAAGGTATAACTAGGAAAATCTCTATCGGCGGTTAACATTTTCAAGTCGTAATGATCTGAAACATATACGCCATCAGTACTGCAGTTGCCGCCTTCCATAACGATATCAGGTTTGATCGGCCATTGACTTTCCCATAGTGTCGAAGTAGAATTGCTGGGCGACATCGCGCCATTAGGGGCCAAATGAATATGCCCGGTCGCAGGATCGATCCTGTCTTTTCTCGTGTAACTTCCAACAGTGACTGCATTATATGCCTGTGCCGGATCATGTATAGATTCCCTCAAGTTCAAATCGGGATAATCATCGTGATTTTCGGTGATCACATTTCCACTGCTCACGATCACCAGTTGGGGGGCGACAGGTTCCAGGGCAGAGCCAAAAGCTATTTTGTCTATTGCTGCAGACCATGCAGATGGCCGGCCCTTAAAAGCAAATTCCTTATCAGTAATGGTCATACAAAAAACGCGGGGATTCTCAGGACGGTCTACTAAAGGCGTACTGGTCGCATATTCAGTAATAGCTCCGTATAACTCAGGGTCATTTGCATCAGCCTGGTTAATTATTTTAAAAGATTCCAGCCCATGTAAGATCCTGATGCGGCCAGGTTCATTTAACGCATCAACCATATCTCCATAAAGAGTCAGCCCTGCTACGCCCGTACCATGACCACCATTAGGCCAGTCATCTCCGGTTCCCCAGTCGTCTGGCTTAAACGACCCCATGTGCGCATCTGGAAGAAATGGCTGTATCAATGGATGCGCGTTGTTCACTCCGCTATCAAGTAAACAGATCAGGACAGAATTTCCGTTTATTTCAACGTCAGTCCGTTCCAGTAATTCCGACATCCACTCGGCGTGATCCTGATAGTCCTGATCTTTATGGCAGATGAAATCAGCCGTTTCCTGTGGTTTTCTAAGCTCAGATAAATTGTCCAAAAGCATAATGGAACGGGACAGTTGGATGGCAGTTCCTTTGACCAGGCGAACCCGGTGCTCTGCAAAAACCAGTTCGGATTGGCCGACCTGAACACCCGTTAAAGCTAGGTTTTCCAAAACCCTGGCTATCCTGAATTGGTCATTGCCAGTTTTTCTAAACCAAACTTCCCACCAGAGATCTTCATTTTCATCTGGAAAATCTATTTCCGGTTCATCAGCCCAAAATGATTTCAATGTTGCCGACTGAATGCTTTCAATATTCAAAAATAATTTATAATATTTTGCATTTCCGGTATCCACTCGTTCGCCGGTGATTTTGTCCTTTCGGAAAATATTTTCATTAATATAAAGCCGGATTTTTTCAATGAAATTGCTGATACCACCCTGGGTCATCATCATTGTGACATGATATCGAAACCTATGGTTTTCTTCAACATCTTCCTGCTCTTCGCGTATATTCAAAATTTGGAAAAGTGGATCTGTCTTATCCTGATCCATACTATTGAAATCTAGCTTGTAACCCCATTCAGAAGTGAACTCCACATAGACAGCTTCATCCCTAAGTATGCCTTCGGGCAGATCCACCTCAACAGGAATATCAAATCTTTGGCGGATGGCATCGAGCTGGGCTAGGATGCGGTTGCCGTGTTGGTTTCTATTCCGCTGCGCAAGGTCGAGGTTGCCTGAGAACGTTTTTTTTGGGTAAGCATAGTCTAAACTTTGGGCAAAACCATCAAGTTTGATGTGTTTTTTGGGATTCTGTCTGGCCATGTTTAAGAGGAGTTTTTTTAGATAAAGATTTTTCTATTTCCAAAGAATCCAACTTTGTAGCGCCGGATAAAATCATTTCCTTAATTGCCTCTTCACATGCCTTGGTTATTTCCGAATAATTAAGGCCTTCCGCCAACTTAGCAAGTTTGGTATAATTCGGTTTCTTTGAGAACGAAAAACTTCTGGTTGTTTTTTTTATACTTTCGCCAATTTGATTAAGGTTTGGCAGTGGATAGTTGATCACATCGTCAAATCTTCTGAACAATGCCTTATCCAGACTTTCAGGAAGGTTTGTCGCAGCAACAATAATACTATTGCTCTGATCTTTTTCTATGTTTATTAAAAAGCTATTTAATACCCGTTTTATTTCACCAATATCCTGGCCCTTATCGCGATGTGAGCCAATGGAATCAAATTCATCAAACAGATAAACCGCCCGATGCTCTTCCATGGCATCAAATATTAGCCTTAACTTGGCTATAGATTCACCCAGATATTTGGACATCAGCCCATCAAGGCGGATAATATATACCGATAAACCCAATTCCCCAGCAATTGCCTGGGCAGTCATCGTTTTTCCTGTTCCAGGTAGACCGGTCAGCAACAATTTCCTCCTGGGACTAAGATTGTGTTTTTTTAACAGCTCCCAGTTTTTTTGCTCGTTGATTACTTTGTTAAGCGATTCTTTCACGCCCAGATCCAATACCATATCTCTTAGGTCAATTCTGGGCTTAAAGACCTCGATAAGTTCTTTGAGCTCTCTCTTGGGCGCAGAAATCGAAACAGTCTTGGGAGAATCTAGATAGGCAACCGACTTCTCTTTTCTGGCCCTCTCAATCAATTGCTTAAGTTCTTGGGCGACAGTTGTATGTCCCTGTCTCGCTTCAGAGGCTGCGATTTGCATAGCAGTTGTAAAGAAGCGATGTTCATCATCTTCTGCGTACGATTTGATTAGACTTTTAATTTGATCTGCTGCTGCCATTATGCAAAAATACGTTTTTACCTGATGATTAGCTAGCCCCCGCAAAGGCGAACACTAATTTAAATAAACTTTGAAACGGTATTATTAAAGATAAATGCCCTCAACCACATCCGTTACAAAAACTTATTAACAAATTAACTTTTTGTTCAATAATTTAAGTGACTTGAGAAAACGCAAAGGCTCCATGTGCTTTTTGATTTGGAAGAATTTGTTAAGTTAATCGAGTCCGATCTGGATTTTAAAATATCCCTTAAAAAGAAGGTTGATGAGGCAAAGCTTAGCAAAAAACCTTTCATAAAATTTATTTAATGCTAACTGCAATAAATACTAGGGAACAATCCCCTAATCAAATGGAAGTTTCAAAATCAACTTATCTTTAGAAAAATTGTTTTAGGTATTCTAATTTATTCAGATCTAAGTATATAAGACTAGCGAACTATTTCAATAGGTATTATGTTAGATTATTCGAAGGAGCCTACAAGTTTAATTTTGGCTTAAATAGATGTTATAGTATTTGGTCTCCTGCCTGCACTTTAATAAGTCGATAAATTGAATAAACTCCTGGTATCATGGGTAACGCGGCGGTCCACATCCCTGCAAAATAATATTTACCTGTTGTTTTGTAAAAATAGTTAGGCATATTTTCAATTGGCACTCCCCGTATAAATTGGCTTATTGAATTTATGTTTGAGGGCTGAATTTTTGGTGTTAGTAAAGGGAAAATAAAATGGGTAAATTCTGCTACGCCTGGGCCTATGAATATAAACCATGCAATGAATCCTGCAAATGGTATTTTATAATAAAGACCCAATGAAGTGAGCGTATAAATAGTAGGCCCTACAATGGCAAAGATTATTAAAAAGCTTTTTTCACTCCATGGTATATTAAACAAACGGCTCATAGCAGGGCCAAATCCAGTTAGATATTCTTCTAAAATATGAATTTGAAGCGCTGCAACAGTAAATATAAACAGTGGAAGAATTATCGCAGGGTTTACAGGATTTCTTAGGTACGTGAAGTACCAGCAAAAAAAGGCAATAACAGCGGATCCTCCTACAATAATTACGGGTGGTAACCCGATATTTATATAACCCATCACAGGAGCTGTAATACAAAATGATAGTGCCGCAAGTAAACTTATCTTCTGAGGTAGACTGAATTTTAACATCGTGTGCTGATTTAGTTTCTCCAAAGTTATCAGCGAGAGATATAAAATTTTTTATCAAATGATAAAAAATTATTTGACGGCTCTTATCCTACTTAAAGAAACCTGCGTTATACCTAGATAATTGGAAAGATCACCCAGACTAATTCGCTGAAGCAGTTCAGGATATTCTTTTACAAAATTGAAATATCGCTCGGATGCATTATCTTCTAGTAGCTCAGTTATTCGTTTCATCATATTAATTGATGCACCTGAAACAAGCTCTCTGTAAAAGGTTTCCATACAATGGTGTTTTTTGCAAAGTAAGTGTAGTTGAGTATAGCTTAAGCATATATAGGTAGTTGGCTCCAGAACATTAATAGCAAATTTAGAAGGTGACTGGGTTAGGAAACTATCAAGCACTGTAAAAATGGATCCTTCAATGAAAAAGCGCATAATAAATTCTTTGTCCTCTTTGAAGAAAAAGGTTTTACACAGTCCATTCTTAACAAAATATATATTTTGGCAAACCGCACCTTTTCTCAGCAGTGAGCGTCCCTTTTTAGCTGTGAATATTTTGATAGCATCAACTAAATCCATTTTAGCTTCTTGAGTTAGTGAGTGAAGCTGATTATAAAATTGTTCGAAATCCATATGGTGTGCCGTAATGGATAAAGTTATCATTATTAACGAAGACGCACAATGGAACAGCAGTGAGTGTTTTAATTCTCATTATTATAGATACCAAGGCAGCATTTCTGGTTTTCGGCTATTTTTCTCCAAGCTCTTTTGGTGTCGGGCAAGCAAGCTCGGAACGCATTCGCCTTCTATAAACCATACCTCGATATTTTCAAATATTCCAGGTGCGGCTTTGTTTCTTGTAGGGAAAGGCTCATGGTAGTTAATTGTCTAAAGAAAGTATACGCCACTGCATTACCCAGCAGTTGTATTTAAGGCTGTAATGCATTCTGAATGGAACGCTGTATTTATTGCTTTGTAGCAAAAACCATAGGCAACATCCCGGTCAGGATTACCTTTTATAACGAAGGTTTTGGAAGAGAATTTGTGGTTTCAATCTTCGAAAAAGATTCTTTGATACACCGCCACTTGGTCCGCTACATTTTCATCTTTGCGGACACTGCTAATGCCAACGGTAGTTTGACAGGCTGACTACGCAGCACTTTGATGTTTTTCACAATTCAGGATGCATGAACCCAAATAAACCGAATGATTTTGTAATTCAAAAAAGTAGCTTTGAATAAATCAATATTTATCTTGTCATTTCCTCTCGTATTCGCTACAGTCGTTTAGTTTTTCGATTTTGTATAAAGGTTGAGCAGCGGTACATCTACACACACCGACAGGCTATAGCGAACATAGGTGTTTTTTGAATAATCATTGGTTGTACTCGTCACTTTTCTGAGGTTAGGCCCCGTTTGCACACCGAAATTTACGGAAATTGGTGTTTTGGCAATCCCGAGTGACCAGAACAGGCCTGGAGAAAAAATGTCAGCTAATTTAATCGTCGGTACTTGTTCGGTAGTCGAATCCTCAAAACGATATGCAGCGATGGCACCAAGATCTACGAAAGAGATAAACAGCGATGATGAAAAGCCGGATTTGCCTGTGGGAATAAAGCAGAATGGCCATGGCAAAAAGCTATTCCCTTTACTAATCGACAGGCCAATGGGAGCTGTAATTCCGTAGCTATTAAATTTAAATGGCTTATTGGCATCAACACCTTTTATCACCTCGCTGCCGGTAAAAAGCCCTGCATAGGCATTTATGGATACGTTAAAGCTTGTTTGCCGTTTTATACTTGAGCTACCTGCTGGCAGCGCCACGGATTCGATAGCTGCGGCTACTTCATCGCTGTTTTTGGCATCAATCATGTTCGCCATAAAAGCACTGTATTTAGTCAGTTTCTCCATCAACCCTGATGACTTTGCGGCAGCAGCGGGTTTGCGAGAGCGCTCCGTATTCAATTCCAGTTGCATTGCTGCGGGCCTTACATAAGCGGTTTGGTATATCGAAATTACATGGTTTGCTACGGCCGCGTATCGTTTGCGGTTAATGGCTATAGCAAGATCGGTAATATGATTTACAATGGTAAAATAACCGCTGGTGTTGGTTTCAATGCTGTTTAGCCCGTTAACACTGGATAAGCCGGGGAGATCAGCAATGTTTACGGCAGACTGGATGAGCTGGGCGGTTTTCTGGATATAACCGGCATACCTTTCTATTTTTACCGAGTCTGTAGCTTCCCTGTTATACGCGTTTATTAGGTCGTTCAACTCTTCGATTTTGTTGCCCAGGGATAGGAAGTACGTTTTATAGTTTTGATAGTTTGCATCAAACCGCGTTGCATTTTCGCTGGTATTTAGTAGTTGATAGAAATTCTTGCTGGTATCTGTTGAAAAGGTTATTTTATTGTATTTAATCTTTGCGGTTTGAAGCACTAATCCGATGTAAATCTGCAATGTTTTCTTGTTAGTTACCATTGTTCTAACCTTATCTATACCTACCCAGTACGTATGTTTAGTGGTATCAGTTTCTTTCAACGATTCGCTAAAAAGCTGTAAGGATTGTACAGCGCCCTTTAATATTTTGGCAGCAGGCTGATCTTTCCCGGTGATGCTATCCAGATAACTGACAGGGTACCCATCAACGATGTCGCCGGGATGGGCCCGGTCCTTAACGCCCGCGGCGATGTAACAACCCGACCTTACTGCAAATGCAAGTTTCTGGTTTTCATCTTTGCTGAAAAAATCGGGGTGATTGGTAATAATGGAAGGCAGATTTTCGTCGATTGCAAGAAAATCTGAACGGAAAGCTTCCCTGAGGTTGCTAAGATAGTTACTGTAGCTATAAATCTGCACATCAATGGCACTGAGTAAAAGGTAAGTATCGGGGAAAACCGATTTTAAATCGGGGTAGCTGGCAATGTCTTCTTTAA
Source organism: Pedobacter endophyticus (assembly GCF_015679185.1). Classification (NCBI taxonomy): domain Bacteria; kingdom Pseudomonadati; phylum Bacteroidota; class Sphingobacteriia; order Sphingobacteriales; family Sphingobacteriaceae; genus Pedobacter; species Pedobacter endophyticus. Next base: position 1,637,309 of record NZ_CP064939.1, on the reverse strand, counting down.
ATTTCTTAAAAAATGCAATTGTTAGTTCTTCTTTAGCCCTTTTTACAATGAATTTAGCGAAACCATCTGCAATTTTTGTAACATCGAGGCCGCCAATTGCACTGCCTAAACTACTTATATTGCCACCACCAACTGCCTCTGTTCCTTCAATGCTGTTCCAGATATTATCGGGTATCGAGTTTTGTAAAAAATGATTGTCGGTTTGCTCCTTTATTCCATACTTTTCAAATAAGAATTTCTTAATTTTCGGCTTGTTAGCGGGATCTTTAATTAACTCACTAAGTAAAATTGCATCATTAATGACGGAGCTGTATGGGTCAATTTCGGCAGCGTTAAAGGTTACGGGCGAATCGGAAGCAACGGCCGAAATGGGCTGCTCTTTAGGCAAATTAAACGTTGTTGCCGCCTGCGGTTTTAGGTAGAAAGTGCCCAAAGAAATTTTGTTTAGTTTAACGGTAAAGGTATCAGAAACCAGTAGTTTGCATTGAGGGCATTCTCTGATTTTGCGGCTAGGCTGTATTGTTACGGTATAACCTCCTTCGGTATTTTTGCCAATGCTGCGGTCTAATATATTTCCTTCGCGATTTTGAAGTATAGCGCCATTGTTTAAAATATCGAAAGTTTTGCCTTTAAAATTTTTATCAATCATAAAGGTGTAAGCGGTGTTTGGTTCTGCTGATACGGTTGGCGATACTGTTCCAGAAGCATTGATCCGATACGTTTTCTGCGCAATAGCCAGCTGGCAAAGCAATACAGCAACAGTAAATAGATAAGCGTTTTTCATATTAAATGGTTTCTAAGTTGAAGGCTTTTAATGTTTCTTGTATCGGCAATACAAGCGAAAAATTATCTGTTCTGCCCAGAAGAATCCCAATAAGTTTTTTAGAATCGGTATGGAAGATGCAGCTTCCTGAATCGCCTCCAACTGAAATAGGACGGGCAGTTTGCCTGTCGTTTGTTGACCCTACAAGGATAACGTTCGCTTTATAGCTATCACCGGTGTCATAGCTAACATCAAGGCCCACGTTATAATCAATAATGTAAGCTGCTGTTGTTTTGCCCTTTCTTGATAACATGGTAATATTTTTTAAGGGCGTTTTAACATCCTTGTCTTCCACGGTATAAAAGCCATTTTGGAACTTCTGATAATTAGCGTCATCAGGTACGTTTTCTTCAATGCTCGCTACTGCAAGGTCCTGCTCATAGTTTAACATCTTATACGCCCAGGTTCCGGCAATTTCTCCGTCGAGTATTACCCGAGTTTGCCGGGCAGGATCTAACTGGCCATTAAAAAAGTCATCATAGCGTCCATGAGAATAAATATGCCCCGAGGTAACCACCCCCGTAAAGGCAGGGTCGGTAGTTGATTTTACCAGGCAGCAGATTGAGCCAAAGTAGGTTGGAAATTGGGGTGTACTAATCTCAGAGCGCAATTGTGAGTATTGGATCCGGGCAGTTCCGCTACCCTTAACAATTTCAGTTTGGATAAGGCTTGTACTATTATCAGGCATTTTCACCGCTAAGGATGAAGGTATCCCAGTGTCGTTCTTGTCTTTCAAATAAATGGCTACAACATGGCTTTCGGGCATATTTGGGTCTGCTATGGTATCACTTAGTGTAAGTATGTTCGGGAATTTTACTTTCAGGTACTGTTCGTTTTGAACAATTGCCAGTTTGGCCAGTTCTGCGCTGCCGTATTCAAGCGCTGCTGTTTTGGTTTTTCGAAATTCCTTTACAACCGCCATTTTGCTTTCGAAAAAGCTCTGCGTTGCTTTTGCCCCGAAGGTGAAGGCGATAATGCCAACCCAGTACCCATCAATACCCATATCTGCGAGCGATTTGACATCTTTTGACCAACCAATTTTTAACATGAGCATGCAGATTACATTGGTCATCATAAATACCACAATACGCATTGTACTTAGTCCTTCATTTCCTTCTAAAAGGGAAGGAAAAGCCAGTGAAAAGCCAAGCGTGGTGATGAAGAAAGAGATCGATACAATATTGGCAACAGGAGCTTCGATACGGAAAGAGCAAACCATCAACGAAACTATTCCAACGGCCATCAGGCAAAAGCCTATAAACCGAAGGGCAGTAAGTTTGCCTTCATTTTTTTCTATAATATCCCTCATACTATCAGGTTTTAGTTGTTGGTAAATGTGGCTGTGTTTAGCTAAGTAATGATGTTAAGTGGGGTGTAGGTTTAAGGGTTAACAAACCCCTGCCAGGCGGTTTTGCAACATATTGCTTTAAATTGCGTTGTTAGCTTCCATGTAATTTGGCAATCTCAAAATGCATTCCGTCCTGCCGCGAAAAATGGCCACCCCAGTAAAATCCGTTATCGTTGGCCAGGCCTACCAGTTCCCTGACTGATCCCTTACGGCCTACCAATGCAGGAACTTCTTTAAGGCCGTTCCAGGCTACGTTGATATCAAAAGCGGTCCCAAAAGCGTGGTTACTTAAAGTTGTGCGGCTGCCTCTGATAAACCGCGGATTAAAGCTTCCACCCCAGGTGAGCACCAAATGCAACAGCCCCGCCTGCTCCCAGTCAGACCACATTTTCTGCACCTGTTTCGCCGCCAGGTGGTGAAACCACATCTGGCTGCCGCCGAAAACTTTCATCTGCGGAATGGGCACCTTAATGATGTTCTTCTTTTGCCAGTCGCCCTGAATCTCTATATGCTCAGGATCGCCGGGAAGAGGGTGGTGAACAAAAGAAAATGGGCCGAATAACTGCTGCTTTTGGTCATCAGTTTTAAGCGGTGAAAAGTTGGGTTTGGCTGGCCAGTTTAGGGTCTGTTTATCCGTAACCGGATCGCTTGTTACACCAAAGCCCTCCATCATGGCCGCACCATAAGTTTTATCGCCCACCACCCCGTCGGGACTCAACCCGTGCAAAGATTGAAATGTGCAAGTGGCTTTAAAGGTATTGAGCCCGTATTTGCCATCTACTATGTCCCAATAAATATTTTTTCCCCGCAGGAAATATTGCCAGTCCTCTACCTGGCTTCCTTTACTACCCATTCTGATTACTGCTAATCCCATTGTTTTATAGTTTAAGTGAATGTTTGTTTACATTATTGGCGTTTTTTGGTGTTGGGGCTGCGCCCGATTGATGGCACGATGGAGATCATCCCGAAAGGATGTGCATTTTTCGGGTTTAACATGTTTGTTCTGCGTGTAAAATTTGCGCAATGGGGCTCGGTAGTGCTGCCCTGATAGGGTGGGGCGCAGTGCTGATGATAAGCCATACAGGTTGCAGGGCAAACCCTGGTCGGAGAACCAACCGGATTAAACGTAGCATAGTGTAGCCTACCCGTAAAAAGGCGCTTTTCTTTTAGACTTTCGCGTGTCATGGTAAAACATTTAATAAAGATGCTTTAACAAGAAAATACTTGGGACGATGACGATCTCAAAGGCTGAGCGACGGATGGGGTTTGGCTACAATTAAGGGCCTCGGAAAAGAGAGGCTTTTTATGTTTTGATGGATCTGAATGGTTGGCATGCGTTTGGTTAACGCGTAACTAAGCTACTCATTTCCATTTAATTAACAATACTTATTTTTAAGTAAATTTTTATTAATCATTTTAAATAGCAAATGCTCAGTGCTGATCATCACCGTTGTTAGCTTTAATCGATTAATTACCATGATTGATCGATTTTTCAGGCGCATAAATCATATAATCTGTTGCGGTTCTAATTAAAGTGTTTATATTCAGTTATATAATATTTGTTTTCAGTCTACAATAGTATCTTCTATTTATCAGGCAGTTTCTCTTAAAGGCCATCTGGTTTGGGTGGGGATTGAAAAAAAGCTATATCATCGCATGGTGAATACCATGATTACCCGTTGATTATTTATCGCTTAACAGCCAGCGCGGTTTTTGCCAAACGGGGCTATAAACAGGCCTTGCCATGGATATCATTACCGACCTTAGTGCCCGTGCAATTTCTTTCCTCTCTACGTATCGTGAGGTATGCAGGATTTTGGATGTACCTGTAAATCTCGATGTTGAGCAAATCAGAAAAAATAAGTCTATCATCGGAAATAAAATGGATGAAGCTTCTGAAATAAAGCAGGCCGAAGTTTCCTCCCGTATCCAAGGACTGATCTGGCGGTGTGCGCTGAAAGAAAAACCTATAGATTTTTTGACTACTACGGTTTTACGACTGGTATCCTTTTATAAGGGTAAATACCCTGATGAACCAAAAATTAAAGCGCTGGATGAGCGGCTATTAGAAAATTTAGCAGAAGACAGCCTGTACAACATCAGGGAACGTTTTCGCCTCATATTATATCGAATACCATCCACGCGGCTGCTGCTGGTGCAAACGCTGGAATATATGCCCTTGCAGGTAGTATTGGTCATTGTGAAGAAATCCAGACCTTTAGAAAACCGGCTTTATCAGGTTTATGGCGAAGGCATCGAAAAATTAGTTTACGGAAAGTCGCTTGCAAAAGCATTCTGGACGGCCGAAAACAAGGCCAGGGCAGAAAAATTACTTGTAAAAGATGGTTTTTTACGCAATGCATTACGGAAGAAAAAAATAGCTTTACCTTTCGAAACGCTTTTGAGCCAGGAGCTTAACGAAGTGAAGGCCTCCAGGGTTGCTCGTCATATTGTTTCGGAACGGCGCCCGGCTGCCGAAAATATTCCCGATCCGGACCCGATCCGGTTTGCCGGGAATTTGAGGCTCCGCGGGCTTGCCCTTTCCGGGGGTGGCATTCGCTCGGCTACCTTTAATCTGGGCGTTTTACAGGGGCTTGCAGAGCGTAATGTGCTGAAAAGCTTTGATTATTTATCAACAGTTTCTGGCGGAGGTTACATCGGCTCGTGGTTAATTTCGTGGATGCAACGGGTAGGATCAGTAACTGCAATTTCGACACTGCTAAACGCCAAAAAATCTGCCGACCCGATGAGTGAAGATGTCAGGCCGATCAGGTGGTTACGGATGCACAGTAATTACCTTGCGCCAACCACAGGTATTCTGTCTATAGATTCCCTAACCATGGGGCTTACCTGGCTAAGAAATACACTTATCAACCAAATACTTTTGGTATTAATACTATGTACTGCGCTTTCTGCCGTTGGTTTAATGTTCGAATTGTGGAATTATCCCTATGTTTTTGTGCAAACCTATACCGAATCTTATCCCTGGATTTTTAGCGTTGTAATTTTAGGTTTGGGTGCTTTATTAACGGGGGCCGGAATGCGTACGTATGAAAACCAGGACTTGCGGGGCAGGTTTGGATCGAGTAAAAAATTGCCGGCATCGCTGGTTGCCTGGGCAATGGCCAGTGGTTTAGTAGTTAGCGCATGCCTTAAAAACCTGCCCGAACTTAAAGAGTGGCCGTCATGGAGTTTTACCAACGTATTTTTTGCTGTTTCTGTTACCGGCCTGCTGTTTATGCTGGGGGTTGCCTGGTGGGGAAATTACCATAAAACGATACTGAAAGAGAAACAGTTCTCTTTTTTTACGGCCCTGATTGTTTATTCGGCACTGGCTTCTGTTTGTTCGACGTTATTGCTGGTTTGTTGCGCAAAAATTATAGCACAATTTCCCGATACTTTTTTGGGCGATAGGTATGCCAGAAACAAATATGCCTTTGTTTTTGGCCCCCCGCTGGTATTAGAATGCCTCAGTTGCGGTGTTATATTGCGGATGTTGCTGCTCGGAAAGCTTTTTGCCGATGAGCGCAGGGAATGGTGGGGGAGAATGGGCGCAGTAATACACCGGTTTATTCTGATCTGGATCATGGTTACTTTTGGCGCATTGCTGATGCCACAAATTGTGAAAGAATTTTATTACAATAAACTCCCTCAGTTACCTGCAATTTTGGGTGGTTGGGGAATCATCATCGGTTGGGCTGTTCGAAAAGCCTTTAACCCCGGTTCTCCTTCGGCCAACAAAGCAAAAAGCGGTTTTAGCCTATCGGAAATTTTCGTCAGGTTTGCTCCATATCTTTTTATGATCGGTTTTTTTCTCATTGGCGCTTCGGCCCTGGTGGGTATTCAAAAAATTTTTAACATTGTTCCGCACGGAGAACTTAGTCAGTGTATTTTATTTCTCTTAATGACAATATGCCTTGGCGGTCTGTCGTGGTTTTTAGGGAGCAGAATTGGCGTTAATGAGTTTTCGCTTCACCATTTTTACCGGAACAGACTGGTAAGGGCTTATCTTGGTGCAACACGTCGGCGATCGTCCCGAGAATCAACCGTTAACAGTTTTACCGGTTTCGATCGTCGCGACGATATTCCAATGGCCGATTTTAAAGTCTCCAAAGGTTACCGCGGACCTTATCCGATCTTAAATTCTGCTATGAACGCAAGCTCCGTTTCCGAGCTCGATCGTCAGGACAGGAAAGCAGAATCTTTCATCTTTTCGCCTTTATACTGTGGTTTCGATTTCAGTTCAAATCGGTCGGCAGGTAACACCAGCAATGGCATATTTCAATACGGATATCGGCCTACTGAGAAGTATGGACAAGCAGGCGGGCCCACTCTAGGTACTGCTATGGCCATTTCCGGAGCCGCAGTAAACCCAAATATGGGCTACCATACTTCGGCACCCACCGCATTTCTGCTTACCATGTTTAACGTTCGTTTGGGTAGATGGATCGGAAATCCCAGGCTACAGCAGTGGGAGAATTCTGACCCAGGTTCCGGGCTTGCTTACCTCCTTTATGATATGGGCGCTAAATCAGATATCGATAAAGATTACGTATGCCTCTCTGATGGTGGCCATTTTGATAACATGGGAATTTACGAGCTGATTCGCCGCCGTTGTCATTATGTTTTGCTGTGCGATGTAGAGGAAGATGTAAACGCCAGTTGCGAGGGGCTAGCCAATGCTATTCGGCGCTGCCGGATCGACTTCGGCGTTGAGATTGACATTAACCTTGAACCATTAACGCTGATTGATGAGAAAACTGGCCGTGTGGAAGCCCAGTCGGTAACAGGCACTATTCATTATCCGGGAGATCAGAAACCCTCCGGAACTATTGTCTATCTTAAATCTTCCATACTATCAACCCAGAGCGTAGATGTGCGGCAATATTATCTGGCAAACGGTTCCTTTCCACAGCAATCTACAGGCGATCAATTTTTTGATGAGGCCCAGTTTGAGAGTTATCGCAAACTGGGTTACGATGCCATTATGCGAGCGAGCCTGTAAATACCATTGGATTAAATCCCGTTTACCAGACCTGTTTCAAAAGGCTTAACCGCCATCGTTTTTATCAGGTTACTTAAATGTTACTGATGGTTGACTTTTGCCACGTGATGTTGCACTGCGGTATCGGCGGCTTCTTTTAGTGTGCCAAAAACCGATAAAATTTTATCAATTTTTGGGCGTTGATCATTAATACTTTTCTTCATTACTTTAAGGGCATTATCCGAAATTTGCCATCCCAGGGGCAATACGGGCCAGTTTCCCCCAATAAGCTCTGATGTGGGTTGGATTTTATTGTAACTGTATTTTTTGTTGCGTTGTGCAATAACGCTGTTTATTGTGTCGGCCTTTAACGCATTGCTGCTGATTGTTTTTAAAATGCCCTGCAACGGCGCTATAATTTCATACATGTTTTTATCGCGAACAGGATGTTCTGCAGCCAAAATGCTGTTACTGATTGAAAGCAAATTGATGGATATATTGAGCGCCCTGAATTGCGGCTCGGCAAGTACGCTTTCAAAAACTTCGATCACCTGACGTGAAGTTTCTGCACCCGAATTTTCAATTGTTCCCCCGTCGGTAAAATGATGCTTCTCGTCAAATTTCCCTGTGGGGCTTACGTACGGAAAACGTGCGCTTAAAAAAGCTGCCGCAGAAAGTGGAAGGTCCTGGTGTTTTGCCCTCATCAGGTCCTGAATAAAGATACAACCCGGAAAATCATCCCGATTAAGCAATACCGGCGCAACAATTCCTTTTTTTCCGGTATTAATATCATAGGTGTTACTAAAAAGGAGCGGCAATTCCATATTTGATTGTTTCCAGGCCGCTCTCAAAGCAACACTATAATCCATCTTATATTTTTCTTTCAATATTTTTTCGAAACCAATTTCCTGCAGGCGCGAACGGTCATCGTACCAATTGCCGCCGATAACAGACATGAGCACATCTCTTCCAAAAATACCCACCACATTAGCGGTTAAATAGTCGTGCATATAAATTTCGTCGTTTTTCGGGAAAAATCTTGTGGAGGCGAGTTGGTTTTCGGCAGCCAATCTATCGGCCGTTAGAAAGGAGAAACCAACAGTTCCGCCTGATGCACCCGAAAACGAAAATACATGATGTTGAAAGTCGTCGGCTAACATCCTGCTGCCACGGGCATTGAGCATCCGCGAATCGAGTTCGCCAATAATCATTGTAGCCCATACCGATGCCCTGATGCCGCCGCCGTAAGAATTAACAAAAAATACTGGATAGGGCCTGCCATGGTCTGCTGCGTAGCTTTCAATTACTCCACGCCTGAAACTAAGCCAATTGCGGATGTGTGCACGTAATGAGTGTTGCCCGCTAGCTTCGGCTTTAACGGTATGGACTTTATGAAAATCACTCATTTTAAAATAAGAGATAGAAACGCCCACCAAAAGTAACAAAGTAATCCACTGCACATTGGTGCGTTTGCCCAATATGAGCAGGTACGAAAATAGCAGAAGGTAGCAAATGAGCGCAGAAATGGCAATGGCCAGTGTAAAAAACCTAAACTTGGCAGTGAGCGCAAAAAGGATGTACGGGATATTGAAAAGAATAAAAACCAGTGCCAGTAACAGGCCGGAAATGAGCACAATGGGCCCCACTTGAATGTTTTTGACCAGCTGGATTTTCGACCGGTAGGTTACAGAAATTAAAAAGGCGAAGGAAAGCAAAAAAAGATTGAGTGAAAGGTACGACAGCCGGCCATATTCCTCCACATTGGTGTTTCTGATGAAGTAAAAGCCGATCATCACTGCAAAAAGCAGCGCCATTACGGTGAGGTAACGGCTAAAAGAAAAAATGTTATTGGGTGCAAAGAAAGTATCGAGCGAGTTATGGCGCAACATTTGCCAATAAGCAATTAAAGCCGCCAGCAATATTGCCAGCACTGGCACATCATCCAAAAGATAAGGCATATGGTACCGTTTCATTGTACTTAAAATACCCACGGCAGGGATTAAAAACGAAAGTACGCCCAGTAAGCGGGCATAATCTACCGTGCTTTTGTGCTGCATAGAAAACCCTTTTGGCACTGTTAACAGCAGATCGGTAAACCCGCCCGCATACAGCTTAGGCAGGTACCAGTTTAACGCCGCCAGCACCGAAATACAAATCAGAAAAATGATGGTCCCCCAGAAAGAAGTATTAATCGTAATCAGCAAATCCTGTCCCTGGTCTGAAAAGTTCAACAGCGCAAAAAGCACAAACAACACAATAAGTACAATACGGAAAGTCCAGCTGAGGCGCAATGCAAACAAGGTATTTGCCGACAGAATAGATAACCAGCCGGTTAAGCGTTTGAAAAAACTGATGCTCCAGCCAAAGAAAAACAACATGCAGCCCAGCAGGATAAACTTAAACAATGCCAGATAAAAAACACTCATTGCAACCCCGTTTTCCACAAATTTGGCTAAATGGATCATGGAGGGAATATTTGGATTAAGCTGCTCAAAATGACGGATTGCTTGAAGGATGTAAAAATTTTCGGCTACATCCAGCACCCCAATCAGTACCGCTGTACCCGCAAATATTTTAAATTGCCGTTGGCTGATGCTGGCAGTAGATGTAGATACCCCTTTAAAAAAATACCAAAACAGCAGTATAAAAGTCGATACGTAAAAGAAAATAAACCCAAAATCGGCGTTAGTTTGGCGTTTAGCAGTCTGTAACCCCGTTATAATCGAACCCGATTCTTCCGGGTCTTTCCAGTTGCGTTCGAATACGTAATTGCCTTCCCTGTTCCATTCCGAAAAAATACGATATTGTACGCTATCAGAGCGAGTAAGCTCCAGAGAAAAAATCCCTGCTTTGGCAGAATCAGAGAACAGAAGATGATGGTTTTTCATCACCATGCTTCCGGTAACCAATAAACCCACAATGGCTACCAGAAATAGCACCTTTAAATGTTTCATAATGAAGGGATTAAAATGATAATGTGGTTAGTGAAATAAATTTAAGATTTAAAATTGGCTTACCATCATTAAATCTTCAATAGGATCAGGTTTTTTCGGATTGCTTAGCCAAAAGGCACTTGATTAGTTAAATTTCAAAAGCACTACCCCAATACCTAATTCATTAGCCGGTTCTTTGCTTTAGCACAGAAACTGTTCAGTATGATGTTTGCGCCGCTCGCCAGTTGGATATTTTTATATTGGTAAGTCGCAAGCTGGGAAAATTAGCTTAACTTTACCTGTTTTTTACTTTTGATGATCCAGCCCAACCAGATTTCAGGCAATACATTCCTGCTTGAAGCATTATCGCTATCCAATGACGCTACGGCCATTTACACGAGCGAAGAACTGCATATTGCCTTCGTTAATAATGGAATGCTTCGTATTTGGGGAAAAGATAAAACAGTGGTTGGCAAAACCTTTGAGCAGGCCATTCCGGAAATTGTTGGCCAGCCCTTTACGGCGCTTCTTCAAAATGTTTGGCGTACCGGTAAAACCTTTAAAGCACACAATACCCCTGCAAACCTGGAAATTGGCGGCGTACTGGGAACTTATTATTTTGATTTCGAATACCGGGCGTTGACGGATGAAACGGGTTTAACTTACTGCCTTTTGCATACTGCAACCGACGTAACCGAACGTGTTGCCGCTGAGCAGGCGATTAAATTTGAAGAAAGCCAGAGGGAGGCGTTAGAAAATGAACAGGCCCTTAATGGGGAGCTAGCGGCAACAAACGAAGAGTTGATGGCGGTTAACGATGAGCTTCAACTGGCGCAGACTACCTTGCAGGAGCTCAATGAAGATTTGGAGATAAGGGTTGCTGAGGGTACTCAGGCCGCCGAATCTGCCAGGCACCGGCTGGAGGCAATGGTGATGAACACCCCTATTGCGATGGCAATTTTGAGGACTAAAGACCTCATTGTCGAAATTGCCAACGGACCGATGCTCACTGTATGGCGAAGAACGCTTGATCAGGTGCTCGAGCGCAGTCTTGTAGAAATTTTTCCCGAGTTGCATGGCCAGCCCAATCCCGAGCGGATGCGCGGGGTGATGGAAAGCCGTAAACGATTTTCCCTTCCTGAAACAGAAGTGATCCTGGGCACCGTGGATGGAACGCTTAAATCGCATTACGCCAGGTTTTCTTACGATCCCATCTTTGAGCAGAACGGGGAGGTAGAATCGATATTAGTCACGGTAATTAATATTACTGAAGAGGTGAACAACCGAAAGCAATTGGAGATGAGCAGTGCTGCACTGAAAGAAAGTACGAATAAACTCGCCTTAATTAACAGGGAGCTTTCTGCTATCAATGAGGAATACATGGTCATCAATGAAGAGCTCGAATCGGCAAACCAGGAGCTTGTTGTTGCACAAGCGCAACTGCTCAGAGAAACCCAGGAGAAACAGCTGGCCAACGACAGGTTGAGCGCTAATGAGGAAAACCTGAGAAACATTGTGAAACAGGCGCCTGTAGGCATGTGCATATTGCAAGGAGATCCGCTCTTTGTGGTAGAGATAAATGATATTTTTCTGGAGATCATCGGAAAGCCGCGGGAAGCCTTTGATGATTTGCCCTACTGGGAGGTGAACGCAGAAGCCAAAGCCTTTTACGAACCAATTACAACGCAGGTTATTTCTACCGGGTCTACCTATTATGCAAATGAGCATGAAATTGCCCTCATGCGGAACGGCAAGCCGGAGACCGTTCACGTCAATTTTGTTTATGAGCCGCTAAAAGACGCGGATAACAAGCCATTTGCGCTCATGATCGTTGCCGTTGACATTACTACGCAGGTGCTTGCACGCAAAAAAATTGAGGAAAGCGAAAAACATTTCCGTTCCCTGGCCGACATTGTACCGGCCAAGATCAGCAATGCATTGCCTGGCGGAGAGGTCACTTTCTTTAATCAACAATGGCTGGATTACAGCGGGATGAACTTTGAGGACCTGCGGGATTTCGGCTATCACGAGATGATGCACCCCGATGAGATTCCGGAATTTCAGCGCCGTTTAAAAGCGGCCGCTGCTAAAGGAGTTGCACTTGAAATGGAAATGCGCTTTAAAGATATTAATGGCAATTACCGCTGGCACCTTAATATAACCTCACCTATACTCGACTCGCAAGGGCAAATCACCATGTGGGTGGGCAGTACTACCGACATTGAGCGGATTAAGGAAGAAGAACAGCGCAAAGACGACTTCATCGGAATGGTAAGCCACGAGCTTAAGACACCACTTACGTCGCTGAATGCTTTTTTACAGATCCTACAGCGAAAAGCCCGTAACATTGATGACAGTTCGTCTCTTGGGCCTCTGGACAGATCGCTAAGCCAGGTAAAAAAGATGACCACAATGATTAATGGCTTTTTGAATGTTTCGAGACTGGAGGCTGGCAAGATCAATATCGATAAAAGCAGTTTTGAGCTGGGTGAGGTGATGAAGGAAATTGAGGAAGAATTTATGATCATGATCAGCAGTCACCAGATTAGATTCTCCAGTAATGGCGAAGTGCAGATTAATGCAGACCGCGATAAAATAAGTCAGGTAATTAGCAACCTGATTAGTAATGCCGTAAAATATTCGCCAGGCGGAAGCACCATTTGGGTTAGGTCGGAAACAGTTGACAAAGAAATTAGGGTGAGTGTAAAGGACAATGGAATGGGAATTAGTGCCGAGGACCAGCCAAAGCTTTTTGACCGTTATTACCGCGTTGAGGGTCAGCAAATGAAAACCATTGCAGGTTTTGGAATAGGGCTCTATTTATGTGCAGAGATTATTTACCGCCATGCAGGAAAAATTGGTGTAGAAAGCCAGATCGGCGAAGGCAGCGAATTTTGGTTTAGCATTCCTTTATGACAGGTTAAAAACACCAATCGTGATGCTTATGCTGATCAGAATAACCAGTTCGATTAATATTTCAGGCGGAAACTCTGTTATTTCTTCCGCCTAGCAGCCATAATTTCTCTTATTTTATCAAAAGGTTCTACGCCTGCTCTTGAAGCCCATTTTTCGTAAGCGGCAGACATCGTTGCCACTTGATTTGGTAGGGCATTGGCAAGATCATGTGTTTCCGATCGGTCTTTCAGTAAATCATACAATTCCCATTTTTTTGGTTTTCCTGCTTCATATTCGCAAACCAGCTTAAAATTGCCGTCCCTCATAGCCGCATTACCTTCATGTTCCCAAAAAATAGGCTGTTGATGAACTGATTTTTCCTTTCCCCGAATAACTGGCATCAGGCTTTTTCCTTCCATTGGTAAAATTGAATTCCCTTTAAACTGAGTTGGATATTTTGCGCCGGATACATCGACGATTGTGGCCATAATATCTGGCAGAAACCCATATTGATCAGTAAATTTCCCTTTTGTTGCATTGGAAATACCTTTTGGATAATGCACAATAAGCGGGGTACTGATTCCACCTTCATTTACCCAATGCTTATATTTTTTAAACGGCGTATTGGAAACATTCGCCCACGATTGCCCATAACTGAGTAAATAGCCGCGTTTAGATCCTAAATTTTCTTTCAGGCCACCACCTAACTGGCCGCCTTCGGCACAGGCTCCATTATCGGCCAGAAAAAGAATTAGTGTATTATCCATTTGTCCAGATTGCTCCAGCATGGCAATTATTCTCCCGATATTTTGATCCATCCTGTCAATTTGAGCTGCGTAAATAGCCATTCTATAATCCATTTCGTCCTTTTTTTCAGGTGTAAGCTTTTCCCAGTCAACACCGTCTTCCTCCGTTAACTTTACCGACGGAAGAATTACACCCATTTTTCTCATCCGGTTAAAGCGCTCTTCCCTTAACTTTTTCCATCCTGTTTTATACTTGCCTCTGTATCGGTCAATATCCTTTTTGAAAGCCTGCAACGGCCAATGCGGACTGGTATAAGCCAGGTACATAAAAAACGGAGCATTGGCGTTTTTACTGCTTTGCTGCATAAAATCAATGGCATTATCGGTAATGGCATCGGTGAGGTAAAAGTTCTCGCCCTTTGGTTCTACGTGCTCATTCATGAATGTTAATCCCCTCGATCCGGTTGGTTCGAAGTAATTGGTAGCGCCCGCCAGAATGCCATAATATTTATCGAAGCCCCTTTGCAATGGCCATCTTTGCAATCCATTATAGCCAAGGTGCCACTTGCCCGACATCAGCGTTTGGTAACCAGCAGTTTTTAAAACTTCGGCAATAGTAACGCATTTGTTGTTTAAAGCGCCCTGGTAACCCGGTAAATTCATTTGGAAAGCGGTGCTATCTTCCGGGTCATTTGTCATGTGGCCAATACCTGCCTGATGTGGATAAAGGCCGGTCAGCAGTGAAGCTCTGGTTGGGCAACACCTTGCCCCGTTATAAAATTGCCTAAAGCGTAATCCGTTTGATGCCAGGCGATCGAGGTTTGGGGTAGATACCTCACCGCCGTAGCAACCTATATCCGAATAGCCCATATCATCGGCAAGGATAAGCAGGATGTTTGGTGCTTTATCAATTTTTAATGATTTTTTAACAACATCATAAGTCGTAAAAGATGCCCCGGTAATAACTGTAGTTACTATTATGGCAAAACCAATTGATAATTTTGTAGTATACCTCATCATTGTTAAACGTTTAAAATTCAGTTTGCACCTTTAGCAAATAACCTCCAACCACAATTGTGCCCTGGAATCAATTTGTTTCCTGCTGGTGGTCTATGGTTTGTAGACATCTCCTTCGACTGTTCGTCTTTCCCACGCAGGCGGTGCCGTACGCCTAATTTTGCATTAGGCTCTCCAGTCAAGCTACCAATGACAGACATTTGAAAGATCGTCATTGCGAGGAACGAAGCAATCTCATTCCGTAAATCAGATTGCTTCGGCTCGCAAAGGCCCTGCCTCGCTACAAAGTAGCCCCTTTGGGGCAATGACGACTCGGTGAAAAACTTGTCATCCCAAGTTCTTTGTTCATTTTCGAATATTGAATTTGCTGGAAACCGCATCCTTGTAATCATTAAATTATATTTGGTTATGCCCGAAACGTGGAAGCTCCGTTACAAATTAAACCAAACAATTTGAACGTTTTCGATCAATTTGATGCCTATTTGTCTCATTTATAAAAATCAATTGAGCTTTGGTATGGATAATAGTTTACAATTATTATCATTGTATGCTCAGCTTAGCTTTACTTTGCAATTTGCCCTGGTGCACGAATTGATTTTCTACTAACCAAAATGATGATTTAAGCTATACTGATGATGAGTTATAAAACGGTAATAATATGTTAATGCATTTTTGTTTCCTTTTTACATTGATGTTAAAAGTTGTCATTTCGTCGGCTCAATCTTATTACTTCCAAAATTATCAGGTTGATGATGGCTTATTGCACAATACGGTTACGGCAATAGCGCAAGATTACAGGGGTTTCATCTGGATTGGTACAAAGGGTGGGCTGAACCGTTTTGATGGCTATTATTTTAGAGATTTCTCTATCACTGAAAAATTGTCGGGAGAAAATTCCATAACGGTTTTGCGAGAAGATAAAAAGCGGGTTTTGTGGATTGGGACACTAAATGGCCTGTTTTTCTTAAACGCAGATTCGGAAAAAGTGCAAAGGCTAACTTTGCCATTGGGCTATGTTGGAAGTATAGCCTGCGATAAAAATAATAACCTCTGGGTTACTTCGAACGGAAAAGTTTACCACTATCAACCATCAACCGGCAAATATTTCGACACAAAAATTGGCGGCAGCAGTACGGAGGTAGATCGCAATGGCCTGTTGTGGATAGGCACTCATCAAGGGGTACTTAAAACGCTTGAAACTGGCAATCGGAATACCAATTTGAATAATCTGCAAACCACATTCAGAACCAATGTACGTTGGCCCATCACCCGCATTCTGCCTACCAGAGAATTTGTATTGATGGCTACAACGCATGGCCTTTATAAATACAACTTAAAAGATGGCAGCACCAAAGCACTACTCACCAAAAATGCCGATGGAACGGATGTATATGTTCGGGATCTCAAAATCCTTTCGAACGGTGAATGTTGGCTGGCCACCGAAAGGGGAATTTACATTTACAATCTTACTCAGGATAGCTATAAAAATATTCAGCACAAAACCGGCGACTATTATTCGCTCAGTGATAATGCGGTATACTGCTTAATTCAGGATGAACGAAAAGGCATTTGGGCGGGTACTTTTTTTGGTGGGGTAAACCATTTATCCACAGAAAATAATGCTTTTGAAAAGTACTTTCCTACCAATTTAAAAAATTCTATTTCGGGGAAAGCTGTTCGCGAAATTTGCGGAGATAAAGACGGGTATGTGTGGCTGGGTACCGAAGATGCAGGAATTAACAAGTTTGATCCTAAAACGAAATCATTTACGCGATTTTCTGGTGTGGGGCGTACTTCAGATTTATCTTATCCGAATATTCATGGATTATTGGTGCAGAACGATCAGATTTTTGCCGGACCTTTTTTGCAGGGATTGGAAATTTTAAACAGACAAACTGGCAAACTGTATAAACGATTTAACAATATTATCCGTCCCAGAAGCCATATCAAAGCTTTTGTAATGTCTATCGCCAAAACAAAAAATGGGCAGATTCTTGTTGGCACAACTGGTGCAGGTTTGTTTTCCTATCTTCCAAAAGCCCAAAAATTGGTGCCTGTTCCTCAAATTCCTCAAAATTCTTACGTTTATGTTATCGCCGAGGACCACGAAGGAACCATTTATACAGGCAGTTTAGGAAACGGGGCTTTTTTCTTTAATCCCAAAACAAAGCGATACGGGAGCATCAGGTTTAAAGATGAAAGTGACCCTAAATCCATGGAAAACATGATTCAGGGGATTTATGAAGATAAACAGCAGATTCTTTGGTTTTGCACTGAAGGTGGTGGATTGATCAGGGTGGCAAAAGATCGTAAAACGTTTAAGCGCTTTGGTACCAAAACCGGTTTCCCAACCAACAACGTATTTAGGATATTGGAAGATGACCATCAAAATCTTTGGATCAGTTCGCTAAAAGGGCTGATTTGTTTCAATACCAAAACAGAAAAATTTAAAGTTTACTCAAAGGCCAACGGTTTATTAACCGATCAGTTTAATTACAATTCGGCCTATAAAGATCAGTATGGGAAAATGTATTTCGGATCGGTTAAGGGGCTGATTGCTTTCCATCCGGATTCGTTGAGGAAACAAACGCCAACGCCGCCAATTTACATTACCTCGCTCCACATCAGCAGCAACAGCGCTGCCGAAAATACAGGCCAAACTCAAAAACCGATTCTGGCTACCGATTCTATTGTGCTTAATTACAATCAATCGACGTTTGATGTGGAGTTTGCTGCACTGGATTACGCTGCTCCGGATCTTATTCGATACCAGTACCGAATGCTGGGCCTGAACAAACAATGGACACAGATTAATAGCAATAGAAAAGCTTATTTCACTAATCTGGCGCCTGGAAAATATCAGTTTGCAATTAAAGCAAGAAGTAATATCGGCTTGTGGCAAACTCCGGAAAAAGTGCTTTTTATAAAAATTTTGCCACCTTTTTACAAATCTACAGCCGCTTACATTCTTTATGGCATATTGTTAATCTCGTTAACTTCGTTGATTATCTATTTTTACCACAGGTCTATCGAGATCAAAAATCAGCGTAAGCATCAACTTTTTGCGCTGAATAAAGAAAAGGAAATTTATCATTCCAAAATCGAGTTTTTTACCAATATCGCTCACGAAATACAAACGCCACTTACTTTGGTTAAAGGCCCGATAGACTGGGCTTTGAATAAAGTTAACGACCCCACCACGGTAGAGCGAAATCTGGAGCTCGTAAAAAAGAACATTCAACGGTTAATTACGCTCACCACACAAATGCTCGATTTCAGGAAAACCGAGGAGTACAACTTTGCGCTGAATTTTGAGAAGGTAAATATCAATAAGTTGATTATTGATCAGGTGGAAATTTTTTCGCTTGAGCTGTCAAAGCAACAGTTACAATTGAATTTGACCTTACCTAAAAGAACTTTACATGCCTGGGTAGATAACGAAGCCTGTACCAAAATAATGAGCAACCTACTTTCTAACGCTGTAAAATATGCTGGTAGCTACATCAATATCAGTATGAAAGTATGCAACGCCGAAGGGAAGCGTAATGTGGTGATCAGGATAGAAAATGATGGGGAAATGATTGATGCGGAACATCAGCAGAAAATATTCGAACCTTTTTACAGGGTAAATCACCAAAAAAGTATTCCCGGATCTGGTATTGGGCTGGCACTGGCAAAGCACCTGGCAGAAATGCATCACGGGAAATTAATTTTGATCCAAAATGACGAAATCAATATATTTGAACTAACCATACCTATAAATCAAGAAGTAAAACTCGATTTAAGCTAACCAATTATTAAATGCCGCATACAATTTTGCTAATAGATGATGAGAAAGATCTTCTCCAGTTTATGTCTGAAGTGCTGAGTGAGCATTATCGGGTAATTACGGTTGATAATGGTTTGAGTGCATTAAAAGAATTGGGCCAACATGCTATTCAACTGATTATTAGCGACGTGATGATGCCCGGTTTGGATGGTTTCCAATTGTGCGAGAAAATAAAAGCAAGCCCCGAATACGCCCATATTCCCATTATTTTGCTTACTGCAAAAAATACTTTCACAGCCAAGATTGAGGGTTTAAGGCATGGTGCCGATGCCTACATCGAAAAACCGTTCTCTTATGATTTGGTATTGGTACAGGTAGATAATCTGCTCAAAAACCGATCGAACGTTAGAAATCATGTTCTCCAAGATCCTTTTGGTCACCTCCAGTTCGAAGAGCGGTCACAATCAGACAACGATTTTTTAAAAAAATTAGACCAGTATATCCTTAAAAATTTAAGCAACAGCGATTTCGATATTAACGATTTGGCCGTGCACATGCACATGAGTCGCCCTACATTGTACCGACGAATTAAGCAACTGCTGAACGTTCCGGTAAAGGATTTGATTACTCAGGCCAGGTTAAACAAGGCAGTTCAGTTAATGGCAGAAAACAACCATAAAATTTTTGAAATTGCGCAGATTGTCGGCTATAACTCGCAAACTGTTTTCGGTAGAAGTTTTCAGCGCTATTTTAAGCAATCGCCGGTAGAGTACATTTCCACTTTACGCGATAAAATTAACGGCAGTAACGGATAGAGTCATAGATTCATCCGATGCCTGATAACTAGAGTTCGATTAATAAACGCCCTCCGTTGGTTTTTATCGCCTATCTAACATGAACACACGTCACCCTGTCCCTTACCTAGCCATCGTGTGGACACATCTCCTTTTGCCCGTTCGTCATTCCCACGCAGGTGGGAATCCTAATGCAAGGCACCGAATGTTTGTGCGTTAGGATCCCCAGTCAAGCTGAGGATGACGACCGTTCTTGTAAAACGCCTTAAATATGTTGTCAATTTGGTTATCCGATGACTGTTGACCGACCGCATTTTAGTCATCGGATGAATACCTGACCCGTTTGCTATATTCATCCGATGACTGCATGATTTTATTATAGTCATCGGATGAATACCTGACCTGTTTACTATATTCATCCGATGACTGTTGCAAGGCACCGAATGTTTGTGCATTAGGATCCCCAGTCAAGCTGAGGATGACGACCGTTCTTGTAAAACGCCTTAAATATGTTGTCAATTTGGTTATCCGTGACTGTTGACCGACCGCATTTTAGTCATCGGATGAATACCTGACCTGTTTGCTATATTCATCCGATGACTGTTGACCGACCGCATTATAGTCATCGGATGAATACCTGACCCGTTTGCTATATTCATCCGATGACTGTTAACCCAAGCATTTTAGTCATCGGATGAATACCTGACCCGTTTGCTATATTCATCCGATGACTGTTGCAAGGCACCGAATTTTTGTGCATTAGGATCCCCTACCGATAGCTGTCGGTACAAGCTAACCAATGACAGAAATAAGAAAGTTCGTCATTGCGAGGCACGAAGCAATCTCATTTCGTAAATCAGATTGCTTCGGCTCGCACAGGCCCGGCCTCGCAATGACGACTCGGTGAAAAACCTGTCATCCCAACGCATTTTAGTCATCGGATGAATACCTGACCCGTTTGCTATATTCATCCGATGACTGTTGACCGACCGCATTATAGTCATCGGATGAATACCTGGCCGTTTTGCTATATTCATCCGATGACTGTTGACCCAAGCATTTTAGTCATCGGATGAATACCTTACCCGTTTGCTATATTCATCCGATGACTGCATGATTTGAGATAAATCATCTAAAGATTGAATTAAATCGACTTTCTATTAATACTACATTCGTATCATCCGTTAGTGATGCAGGGAATGATAAACTGTCGTTTTCTGCTGAACAAATCGATTTAGTAAAATAGACGATTAAAAAATCATCTCATTAATAACCAAATATAACTCAACTATGCTGAAATTATCTGCAGTTATTTGGCTGCTCTGTGCCTGCGTTCTGCCGGCATACTCCATTAAACATGACGAGGGCCTATACAACAAATCATTTTTATGGCAACAAACAACAGGCACCATTCAGGGCGCTGTTACCGATGAACAAGGAGTTTCCATCCCTGCTGTAACCGTTAGCGTCAAAAACAAAAGTGCAAAAGCGGTTACCGATGCCAATGGGCGCTACAGCATATCTGCTAATGCTAATGATGTGCTGGTTTTTAACTACGTAGGTTTTAATCGCCAGGAAGTTGCCGTAGCCAATAGACTTACGGTTAACGTTAAGCTAATTACCTCGTCTGAAGCTTTAACAGAAGTGGTTGTGGTAGGTTATGGCCAACAGCGAAGAAGCAGTGTAACCGGATCCATCGCCACGGTAAACTCAGCAGAGTTAACAGAAACACCGGTGCCCACCGTTTCTCAGGCTTTAATTGGCAAGGTGGCAGGGGTAACGTCAAGGGCTCCAGATGGTAGGCCCGGTGCCGAAGCCCGTTTACAGATTCGAAACCTTGGCGACCCGCTTTATGTAATTGATGGCGTTCCATCAGGAGCACAACAATTCAATAACCTAAATTCAGAAGATATTGAAAGCCTCTCCATTTTAAAAGATGCTGCTGCGGCCATTTATGGGTTAAGAGCCTCAAACGGTGTGGTATTGGTACTAACAAAAAAAGGCGGGTTAAATAAGGAGAACAAAATTAATGTAAATGCCTATTACGGTTTACAAAGTTTATTCCGTTTCCCTAAAGCTGCCAATGCCGGCGATTACGTGAGGGCACTTGCCGAGGCAGATATCAACCAAAATGGTACATCTGTTTGGACGCCGGAAGAAGTAAGCAAGTGGCAGCAGGGCATTCCAGGTTATGAGGGGTTCGATTGGTCGAGCTATATAAAAGACTATGCCCCGCAATCTTATATCAATATTAACACCACCGGGGGCTCGCAGAAAACAAGCTATTATCTTTCCCTTTCACGTATGGATCAAGACGCCGTATTTGAGGGCTATAACTTTAACCGAACCAACTTACAAAGTAATATCGAAACTAGAATAGGGCAAAGGTTAAAGGCTGGAATAAAAATTAATGGCAAAATCGAAATCAGGGATTTACTGGGGCTGCCTGGCGATGATGACTACTTTAATGCCTTGCTGGGCCAGTTCAGAAATCTGCCCACCGAAGGGCCATACGCCAATGACAATCCCGACTATCCGGCTACCAATAATAATTTCGCTACCAATTATGCCACTTTCGAATATTCTGGCTATAACAAAACAGAACGACGCACGCTACAAACCACGTTCGACCTCGAATATAAATTTCCGGTAAAGGGGTTAACAGCAACTGGAATGTACTCCTTTTTTTACAATAATTTATTGGGAAATACTTACGAAAAAACTTACAAAACTTACACCTATAATGCGGCCGCCGGTGCTTATAACGTTACAGGTGGTCAGCAAAACCCTTATCGCTCTAGAGATAATGGGTATATCATCGATAATGTACTTCGCCTGCAGCTAAACTATTCCAATAGTTTTGGCAAGCACAATGTAAGTGCCATTGCTGCTATGGAAACTCAGGAAAGAGTAGATAAATTATTCTTTGTGCGATCTCAGCCCGTAAGTAATGAAATTGATATTATTAACTTTTTTAATGAGCTGCAGGCCGTGAGCGACCGGGTAACGGAAGAAGCGAGAGCCGGGTTTATTTTTCGTGCCAATTACGATTTCGACAGCAAATACCTGCTCGAAATTGGTGGGCGGTACGATGGATCGTGGCGTTTTCCTGTAGGCCACCGATGGGGCTTATTTCCTTTTATATCTGGCGGATGGAGAATTTCTAAAGCAGGTTTTATGCAGGGAGAAGGCATTCAAAAAGTAATTACAGATTTAAAACTACGGGCTTCTTATGGAGAAACTGGTAGCGAAGATAATGGGGTTGGCGCCTTTGCCTACCTTCCGGGGTATAATTTTGGATCGGGCAACGCTTATTTAGATGGCCAATTAATTACCGGTATAGCAGCCAGAGGTCTTCCGGTTACCAGATTAACCTGGGTAAAGAGTGCCATTACCAACATTGCCCTCGATTTTAATTTATGGAAAGGCAAGCTAGGTGGCTCTGTAGAGGTTTTCAGAAGAGATTTGACGGGCATACCTGCGCCACGGTATGATGTGCTTTTGCCCATTGAAGTGGGTTTTACAGCACCCAGCGAGAATTTAAATGCCAACAGAACTTTAGGCATTGAAATGGCCTTAAACCACTCGGGCAAAAGTGGCGAGCTCGAGTACAGCGTTGGCGTAAATGCCACCCTTGCAAGGTTAAGAAATGTGTACACGTACAAACCCCGATTCGGAAATTCCATCGATCAATACCGAAATTCGGTAGAAGATCGCTGGGCCCGCATCAACTGGGGATACGAATTTATCGGGCAGTTTCAATCGCAAGAGCAAATTGCAAATTACCCGGTTGATATTGATGGACAAAACAATACGACCTTATTGCCGGGCGATTTTATTTATAAAGATCAGAACAACGATGGTGTGATTGATGGGCTTGATGAACGACCAAACGGGTATAGCGAAGGTAACCTGCCTTACCTTAATTTTGGTTTAAACAGCGCTTTTGCTTACAAAGGGTTTGATGTACAGCTCAACTTTGCCGGTGCAACCATGCAAAGCCGTGGCCGTGCTGCCGAATTGAAACTGCCTTTTCAAAATGATGCAAACTCACCCGATTTTCTTTTAAACGATCGCTGGCACAGAGAGAATATCTTCGATGTAAATAGCCCCTGGATTCCCGGAACGTATCCGGCTTTAAAAAAATCCAATAACGAAAGCAACCAACGCGCTTCCAGTTTCTGGTTCAGAAATACTTCTTACTTACGGTTGAGAAATGTACAGCTGGGCTACAACTTGCCGCAAAAATGGCTTAAAGGTGCTAAAATCAGTAAAATCAGAATCTACGCAAATGGCTTTAACCTGTTTTCAATAGACAATTTAAAAGATATTGGAATCGATCCTGAAACTCAGCTCAATACGGGATTAGAATATCCATCTGTAAGGGTTTACAATCTGGGTGCCAACTTAACTTTCTAAAAAGATGAAACAATTTAAAAAAATTATCATATATACCCTTTGCGCCGCCACTTTGGTTCAACTATCGGGATGCAAAAAATTTCTTGATCGCAAGCCAACCGATGTATTACTGGATGAGCAGGTGTGGAGCGATCCGAAACTGGCCGTATCTGTACTCGCCAATATTTACAACCGTTTGCAGCCAACGGGCGGACTAGAAGGCGGAAAATTATCGCCAACCGACCTCGAAGAAGCCATGTGGTCTGGTGGCCTTGGTGCCAATAATGCCCGTAACACGCGGGTCAATTATCCTTATACCGATAAACAGTTATGGTCTTATGACCTGATTCGGGATGTAAATCTTTTTCTCGAAAACCTCGATAAGTCGACGGCAATGCAAGAGGCAGACAGGAAACATTTGTTGGCAGAAGGCCGTTTTATCAGGGCTTACATCTACTTTTTACATGTACGCAGTATGGGCGGCGTACCTTTGGTTACCAATACCTTTCAGTACGATGGATCGCTAGATGTTGATGCCTTAAAAGTGCCTCGAAGCACCGAAGCAGGCATATATGATTTTATCGCCTCCGAGCTGGATGCCATCAAAGATCAACTGCCTTTAACAGTTACGAGTAAAACCAGGGCCAATAAGTGGACTGTTCTGGCTTTAAAATCTCAGGCCATGTTATATGCTGCATCTATTGCAAAATACAATAGTTTAATGACGGATCCTATTGTTTTGCCTGGCGCTGAGGTGGGTATTCCGGCGAGCCGTGCGCAGGAGTATTACCAAAAATCGTTGGATGCAGCAAAAGAGATTATCGACAGCAAACAATTTGTGCTGTATAATGAGAATCCAGATAAAGCACAAAATTTTTATGATCTGTTTACCAAAAAAGCGAACAACCGCGAAGTGATCTGGGCTCAGGATTATACCCTCGACGGAAAATATCACGATTATACGGTAGAGAGCATTCCGCGATCGCTGCGGGAAAATGCTACAGGAGCTGCCGGCGTAACGCCTTCGTTAAATTTGGTTGAAGCTTTTGATTATTTAGATGGTACCAATGGCTCGCTTAAAATTCAAACGCCAAATGGTTCTGATTATATCTATTATACCCGGCCTGAGGATGTTTTTTTGAATAAAGATAACCGCATGTTTGGAAGTATTATTACGCCGGGATCAACCTTTCGGGGCAAACGGATCGACATTCAGGCGGGCGTAATGGAGTGGAATACGGCAACCAACCAATATGTAATGCGTACTTCGCCCGATTTGGGAAGTGTTTTTGCCGATGGAGGAACTTTGGTTGCCGCCGATGGGCCATTGCCCAATGCGGCAAATGTGACCAATACAGGTTTCTATATGCGCAAGTATCTCGACTCGAGAGTCGGCTCAGGCCAATCTGGGCAAGGAAGTGATGTATGGTGGATCAGGTACCGTTTCGGAGGCGTTTTATTAAATGCAACCGAAGCCGCCTTCGAACTTGGCAAAACAGCCGAAGCTTTAGGTTATATCAATCAGGTACGAGAAAGGGCTGGCTTTCCGGCAAATAGCCTCAAAACATTAAGCAATGATGTGATCAGAAAAGAGTTTCAGGTAGAAATGGCATTTGAAGAACAACGTTACTGGGATTTGAAACGTTGGAGAATTGCCCACGAAGTTTATAACGGAAACAGGCAGTCGCCAAATACCTTAGTTAATGCCTTATGGCCATATCGGGTGGTTAGACCATCAGATCCAACAAAACACAATAAATACGTGTTTGTAAAACGTGTGGCGCCACGCTTTACCCAACCACGACTATTTAGACTTGGCAACTATTACTCGGCGGTTCCACAGAATGTGATTAATGCCAACTCTCTTATTGTTAAGAATCCTTATCACTAATTTTTAAATCATGAAACAATTAATATATAGTATTATTTTTTTAGCTATCGGCTTAACAGGTTGTGAATATGATAATTATGAACCACCAAAATCGCAGTTGAGCGGAAGAATCCTTTTCGATGGCAAACCAGTTGGCATTCGGCAAGGCATTAGCGTATTGCAACTTACCCAGCCCGGCTTTCAAACAGTAACGCCAATAAATGTGAATGTAAAGCAGGATGGAACATTTTCGTCGATGTTATTTGATGGTGATTATAAATTGGTACAGGTTGCCGGTAATGGCCCGTGGGAAGCCAGCACTGCCACAATAGATGTATCTGTAAAGGGCAGTACAACTATTGACGTACAGGTTAAGCCCTACTTTTCTATCAATGATGTCAGTTTTGTAGTAGAAAACAATGTGTTAAAAACTTCTTGTCTTGTGGTTAATAATGTAGCTGGGAGGCAATTGGAACGTATTTCGCTCATATTGGGCAAAACAACCATAGTTGATGATCCAACTAAACTGGTTCCCAATCCAGTCGATCCTTTAAGTAGCAAAGCAGGGACAGGTTTAAATTTAGCACAACCCATTTTACTTAGCCAGAATCTGGCCGTGCCGCCATTAACCACCACACCATTTCTTTATGCCCGCATCGCGGTAAAAGTGGTGGGTGTGCCGGAGCTACTTTATTCAAATGTATTTTCTGTAAAGCCCTAGTTATAATACAACAGACCATGAAAAAAATCATCTTTAGCATCACCCTAATTGTAGTTTCCCTTTTGGCCCTGAAATCGAAAGCACAATCTACACCCAAAGCCCGGCCAAATGTAGTGATTATTATGGCCGATGATTTGGACAGCAGGCAGTTGAGCTGTTATGGCGGCAAAAATATTCAGACTAAAAACATCGACCAGCTTGCGGGCGAAGGTTTAAAGTTCGACAAAATATACGCTTCGCATGCTACCTGTGTACCCACCCGAGCATCGCTTTTTACCGGGCTTTACCCCATGCGGCATGGCTCTTTTCAAAACCATAAGCCTGTTTACAGCAACATGAAAAGTATTGGTCATTATCTCGGCGAGTTAGGCTATCAGGTAGCATTAACCGGTAAAGACCATAGCACAAGGCCGAGAACAAGCTTTCCATTCGAAATTTTAGCAGGTTTTCAGCCCAACTGTGTTTCGAGCAATGATGAATATACATTAAATGATATAGAAAAATACGTTGCCAATCCGCAAAAGCCTTTTTGTCTGTTCATTATGAGCATTAATCCGCATAAACCATGGGATCAGGGCGATCCAACGGAATTTGACGCCGAAAAGCTGATTTTGCCACCGAGCATGGTTGATACAAAAGAAACCCGAAAAGCGTATTGCAGCTACCTGGCAGAAATTCGACGTCTTGATAACCAGGTGGGCGATGTGATGGCCATGTTAAAGAAAACCGGTCAGGATAAAAATACCATTTTTATGTTTTTGGGCGAACGAGGCCCTCAATTTGCCGGAGGAAAATGGAATTGTTGGGACCTGGGCCAAAAAAGTTCGATGATTGTGCGTTGGCCCGAGCAAATTAAACCGAATAAGGTAACCGATGCCATTGTACAATATGAAGATATTACACCCACATTAATTGATATCGCTGGCGGAAAGCCTATCGATTCGCTGGATGGGAAAAGTTTTCTTCCGGTATTAAAAGCTACATCCAAAACCGCCAGGAAATATGCTTATGGCATTTACAACAATATCCCCGAAGGACCTGCTTACCCAATGAGAAGCATTAGAGACGGGCGTTATAAACTCATATTAAACCTGAGCCCCGAAAAAACCTACGCTATTAAATGGTACAATGGCCCGGGGGATGTAGGCGTGTGGAAATCATGGAACGACAAAGCTGAAATAAACGAAGAAGCGAAAATTTTAGTAAACCGCATTAAACACAGACCAGCAATTGAGTTTTACGATACCGATAAAGATCCTTATGAACTGAATAATCTGGCAGCAAACCCGGCATATAAAAAACAAATTGATACTTTCAACCGGGCGTTAACGGCCTGGATGAAGCAACAACATGATGAAGGCGCTTCCGTTGATCGGGTTTATGCAAAACAAAATTAATATGAAAGGCTTCCAAAAATTTTTGATACAAGGCGTGTGCCCCGCCGTAGCGGTTTTAAGTGTACTTGCGTTCAGTGTGCCCAACCATAAGCAAAATCGAGACGATCAAAAGCCAAATATTATCTTAATCATGGCTGATGATCTCACCATGTACGATATTGAGCCTTTCGGAAGTAAGCAGGTGCATACACCCAACCTTAAACGTTTGGCCGGCGAAGGCGTATGTCTCGATAATATGTTTAATATGGTTCCCGTGTGTTCGCCCACCAGGCAATCGCTGCTAACAGGCTTGGGCCCTGTAAGAAATGGAGCCTATCCTAATCATACGATGATTTATAATGGAATAAAAACTTTGCCTACTTATCTTCAGGCGCTGGGCTACCGCACTGCAATTATCGGAAAAAAGCACTACGCACCCGAATCTGCCTATCCATTTGAATTTTTAGGAGGAAGAGATGGCGATAACGGTCAGGGACAAGATGTTGATCTCTCTAAAGCTGAAGATTACATCAAAAAATCTGCTGACAAACCTTATTTTTTAATGTTTGCCAGTAATCAACCGCATGAGCCGTGGAATCGTGGCAATCAGCAGGCCTACAACCCGGAAGAGATTAAGCTAAACCCAAATATGGTCGATACTAAACTTACACGGAAGCAAATGGCTAAATATTTTGCTGAAATTACTTATCTCGATAGTTTGGTTGGGGTTTGTTTAGACATTGTAGAGCGATCGGGAGATAAAGAAAACACCGTGATCATGTTTGCAACCGAGCAGGGCAATTCTTTTCCGTTTTCAAAATGGACCCTTTACGATCAGGGCCTTCGTTCGGGATTTATTGTACGCTGGCCGGGAAAAATTAAACCCGGCACTCGCAATCCGGCTATGTTGCAATATGCCGATATTACCCCCACAATGATTGATTTAGCGGGAGGCGATCCTAAAAAAATAAATACAGGTTCGAAAGATGGCAATGGCAATACAGGTTTCGATGGATCGAGCTTTAAAAAGGTGTTGACGGGAGAAACCAACCACCAAAGAGATTTCGTTTTTGCCGAGCATACCACCCGTGGCATTATTCGCGGTAGCGACGCCTACGCCATGAGGTCGGTGAGGAGCGCCCATTTTCTATATATCGAAAATCTAAATAGCGAAAGCCTTTTTAAAAATACGGTTACCAATGGTCCTTTGTTCCAATCGTGGATGACAGAAAACCCCGTTCGGGCAGCTGCCTACCAAAAGAGACCAAAAGAAGAACTGTATGATGTAATCAAAGATCCCTTTAATTTGCACAACCTGGCTGCAGACCCCAGGTTTAAATCGGTTAAAAGCGAACTTTCTTCTAAATTGCTTGCTTTTATGAAACAACAAAATGATAAAGGGCTGGCCACAGAAATGGACGCCTTAAACCGCCAGCCGAAACATCAACAAAAAGATTAATATGAAATATTTAAAGTTATTATTTGCCTTTTTCTTCCTCGCATTTAGCCATACCGCTTTTGCGCAAAACAAAAAACCAAATATCATTATCATTCTTGTTGATGATATGGGTTTTAGCGATGTAAGCACCTTTGGCGGCAATTTCGTGCCTACACCCAATATAGACCGTTTGGCTAAAAATGGTTTAATGCTTAACCAATATTATAGTGGTGCACCCATTTGTTCGCCATCAAGAACCAGCCTGCTTACGGGCATGTACCCCGGAAGATGGAATTTTAGCACTTATCTGGATAATAGGCAACACAATAGAAATGCAGAACAAGCAGATTACTTAAATCCCGAAGCGCCGTCTATTGCCCGGATTTTTCAATCTGCCGGCTATGCAACGGGTCATTTTGGTAAATGGCACATGGGCGGAGGCAGAGATGTGAAGGATGCGCCGATTTTTGAAAAATACGGTTACGATGCCCACGCAAGTACTTACGAGAGTCCTGAGCCAGACCCACTGCTCACTGCTACAAACTGGATCTGGTCGGATAAAGACAGCATTAAGCGTTGGGACAGAACGAAATATTTTGTTCATAAAACACTTGAGTTTTTCAAAGAAAATAAAGATAAACCGCGATTTGTAAATCTTTGGCCAGATGATGTACATACGCCCTGGGTGCCCAATGTTGGAGATGAATATACTGGTCAGTTCCCTTTGGGACGAGAATCTGAGCAGGCTTTTAAACTGGTATTAAAAGAGCTTGACATACAAGTTGGCAGACTGATGGACGGTTTGAAACAAATGGGCGAAGACAAAAATACCATCATCATCTTCACCAGCGATAATGGGCCTCTGCCAAGTTTTAAAGGAAGTCGTACGGGTGGTTTAAGAGGTTCTAAACTTTCACTATACGAAGGTGGAACCAGAATGCCGTTTTTAATTAGTTGGCCCGGACATATTCCGCAGGGAAAAACAGATGCCGGCTCGGAAGTAAATGCGATAGATTTATTGCCTTCGTTAGCCAGTATGGCCGGTGTTAAGCTACCGGCAAACTATCAGGGCGATGGATTAGACCGGAGTAAGGTTTTCGTCGGAAAATCATCATTGAGAAACAAAAATATGTTTTGGGAATATGGCCGAAATGAAATTGCCTTTAAATTTCCTGCCAAGCCCAATAGAAGTCCCAACCTTGCAGTGCGCTCAGGAGAATGGAAATTGCTGATGAATAGTGATGGCTCTGATGTGGAGCTTTACAACATTGTAAAAGATAAAAACGAAACTACCGAGCTAAGCAGCACACAGGTTAAAATAACCAATCAATTAAAAAAAGAATTGAGTGCCTGGTGGGAATCGCTGCCTAAACTTAAACCTTAATAGCTGCAAAATGAAAAAGTATTTATCGAGCATCTTTATTATTTTGTCAGTACCGGGCTTTTTTTTAACCGAGTCGATGGCACAATCAACTAAAAAGCCAAACATCATTATCATTCTCGTTGATGATTTGGGCTGGGGCGATGTGGGTTATCATGGTGGGAACATTCCTACGCCAAATATCGATCGGTTGGCAAAGCAGGGAATAGAGTTAAACCGGTTTTACACAGCCGCTGTTTGTTCGCCAACGAGGGCTGGGTTGCTTACTGGCAGATATCCGGATCGTTTTGGATTGCGGAAAAGTGTAATTCCGCCCTGGTCTGATTTCGGGGTGAGCACCGATGAGGTTTTTCTGCCCGAGTTGCTCAAAGCTGCGGGGTACAAAAACAGGGCCATGCTCGGTAAATGGCATCTTGGTCATGTCGCATTAAAATATCATCCGCTAAACAGGGGCTTTACCCATTTTTATGGTCATTTAAATGGTGCTATTGATTATTTTACCCACAAACGGGAGGGTGAACTAGATTGGCACAATGATTATAATTCGAGCTATGATGTTGGATATTCGACTGATCTCATTGCCGATGAAGCCATTAAAAACATTAAATCGTATCAGGCACAATCGCCGTTCTTTCTTTATATCGCTTTTAATGCGCCACATGGCCCGCTGCAAGCGAAAGCAGCTGATTTAAAGCGTTTTGGTTACGATGCCAGTAAGCCGGTTTTTGCCAATGGAGGCAAAGAAGGCTATGAGGGCAGGGGCAATACTAAGCAACAAACTTATGCTGCTATGGTGAACAATTTAGATGAAAACATTGGGCGGATATTAGCAACCCTGAGCAATCTCAAACTTGATGAAAATACCATTGTGCTGTTTCAGAGTGATAACGGTCCGGCGCCAAATGAGGCGGGCTCCAGCGGAATTCTGCGTGGCAAAAAGTTTACGCAGTGGGAAGGCGGCGTAAGGGTTCCAGCAATTATCAGGTGGCCAAACGGTTTCAAAGGCGGTTGGAAAAGTGAACAGGTAACTGGTTTTATCGACGTTTTGCCAACTATTCTGGCAGCTGCTGGCGTGAAGCAAAGACCAGAAAAACCGCTTGATGGAATTGATGTGCTTCCGGTACTACAACAAAAACAATCGGTCATTAATCGCAACTTCTTTTTGGGCGATGGTGTTTTGGTGAACGGAGAATGGAAAATTTTTGAGAAATTGGAGCCAAATGCTGGCCCGAAACGTGCATCTGATTTACTTTATCAGATTGATAAAGATAGTAGCGAAAAGAACAATGTAAGCGCCAAATATCCCGATGTTTTTCAGGATCTTAAAGAGAAATTAGCGCCGTTTGATGCCATTAAAGCGCCCTTAGAGGTTGCTGGTTTTGATGTGGGTAAAAAAGGTTTTGTAGCGCCAAAAGAGTGGAAAGTTGCGGGATTCCGCTAGTCAGGGTTTGTAACGTGACTTTGTCAGCCCTCGCTAGTCAGGGTTTGTAACCCTGACTTTGGTAGCTCTGGATTTAAAATCCAGCACTATTTAGGTCGAGATTAGAAATCTCGACCAGCAGCGTGCGTTAGCCGTTCGCTAATCAGGATTTGTAATCCTGATTTATTTAGCTCTGGATTTCAAATCCAGTGTTATTGAGGTCGAGATTAGAAATCTCGACCAGCGGTGATTGACACTATTCGCTAGTCAGGGTTTGTAACGTGACTTTGTTAGCTCTGGATTTTAAATCCAGCACTATTTAGGTCGAGATTAGAAATCTCGACCAGCGGTGAGCGCTAACCGGGGTTCCGCTAGTCAGGTTTGTAACGTGACTTTGTTAGCTCTCGCTAGTCAGGGTTTGTAACCCTGACTTTGTTAGCTCTGGATTTCAAATCCAGTGTTATTGAGGTCGAGATTAGAAATCTCGACCAGCGGTGATTGACACTATCCGCTAGTCAGGGTTTGTAAACCTGACTTTGTTAGCTCTGGATTTCAAATCCAGCACTATTTAGGTCGAGATTGGAAATCTCGACCAGCAGCGTGCGTTAGCCGTTCGCTAATCAGGATTTGTAATCCTGATTGACCTAGCTCTGGATTTTAAATCCAGCATAAGTTAAACCAACACTGAATAAATAATCAAGCCTAAACAATTGATTGGGCTTAATAAAAATCACCCTAATAAAAACAAAAAATGAAAAAAGTATCACTTGTTTTATCGCTTTTAGGATTAACACTTTCCCTATCTGCACAACAAAAAACAAATGGAAATTGGTCGGCAGTTAAAGGGAAAATAGCTTCGCCCTGGGCTGAGGAACTTAACCCTAAAAATGTGCTGCCAGAATATCCCCGTCCGCAATTTCAACGCAAAAACAATTGGAAAAGCTTAAACGGATTGTGGGATTATGCTATTGCCGAAAAATCGCAACGTCCCGCTATTGATCAGGGAAAAATATTGGTGCCATTTGCAGTAGAATCGTCGCTTTCTGGTGTAGGTAAAACCGTAGGAAAAGATAGTTTACTTTGGTATAAAACAGCGTTTACCGTTCCATCGAACTTAAAGGGCAAAGAAATACTTTTGCATTTTGGTGCAGTAGACTGGAGAACAACGGTAAGCCTGAACGGGAAAGTGGTTGGCAAACATGAGGGTGGTTTTGATCCATTTAGCTTTAATATTACCCCGTTTTTAAAGAAAAGTGGTACCCAGGTGCTAACTGTAGAAGTTTGGGATCCTACGGATGACGGAACGCAACCTCGGGGTAAACAAGTTAAAAACCCCAAAGGAATCTGGTATACACCAGTTACCGGAATTTGGCAAACGGTATGGATAGAGGGCGTGAACAAAGCACACGTTGATCATATTAAAATGACACCCGATATTGATAGCCAAAGCCTCGAAGTTATTCCCTTTGTTGAAAATGCAGGGGCTGGCGATCAGGTTAAAATTTCTGCCTGGGATGGAAGCAACAAAGTGGCTGAAGAGGTTTCTGATGGTAAATCGGCTGTTAAGCTAAAAATCAATAACCAAAAATTGTGGAGTCCAACCAATCCCTTTTTGTATAACCTCAAAGTAGAGTTGATCTCTAAAAACAAAACCGTTGATGAGGTAACAAGTTATTTCGCGATGCGCAAAACTTCTATCGGGAAAGATACCGACGGAATAGAACGCATGTTGTTGAATAACGAATTTGTTTTTCAGTACGGCCCGTTAGATCAGGGTTGGTGGCCAGATGGCTTATACACCGCCCCAACAGATAAGGCACTAAAATTTGACATCGATAAAACGAAGGAGATGGGCTTTAACATGATCAGAAAGCACATTAAAGTAGAGCCCGCCCGTTGGTATTACTATTGTGATTTAGAAGGTATGCTGGTTTGGCAAGATATGCCTAGTGGCGATTTAGGCAACAGATGGGAAAACCGTCCGGGTGTTTTAGATCGTCAAACTGATCAGAACCGGACACCAGAATCTGAAGGATATTATAAAAAAGAGTGGAATACCATTATGGAAACACTGCACAACTATCCTTCAATTGTAGTTTGGACGCCTTTTAACGAAGCCTGGGGCCAATTTAAAACGATAGAAATTGCAAAATGGACGAAAGAAAAAGATCCATCGCGACTGGTAAACACAGCGAGTGGAGGTAACTTTTTTCCCGTTGGCGATATCATCGATTTACACAATTACCCACATCCTGCCATGCCGAGTCCTGAGTATTTTGGAAAAGATTATGCCCTGGTTTTAGGCGAGTTTGGCGGCCTGGGATTACCCGTTGATAACCATGTTTGGCAACAGAAAAATAATTGGGGTTATCAGAGCTTTAAAAATAAAACCGATCTATATAATAAATACGCAGAATTTGTAACCCGGTTAGAATCGTTAATAAAAGTTGGATTATCAGCTGCAGTTTATACGCAAACTACTGATGTAGAGGTTGAAACAAATGGATTAATGACGTACGATAGAAAGGTGTTAAAGTTTGATGAAACAAAAATGAAAGAAATTCATAGCAAGCTTTATCAGGTTACAGTACCATTAAAAAAATAAAACTGATTTATTATTTAAAATAATGAACAATAAACGCCGCATTTCATCGATGCCGGCGTTTATTTTTGTTAATAAACTGCTCAAAATTATACACCGATTAGTTAGTATATTGATGTCCCTATCAATAAGAAAAAATAATGAGTACAATTCAATCAGCCCAAAATCTACCCAAAAAACAACATTTTGCAATTCTTGATGGCCTAAGAGGAATTGCAGCCATTTCTGTAGTCATTTTTCATTGTATAGAATTTGCTGCTCCAGATTATCACGATAATTTCGTAGCTCACAGCTATCTGGCTGTAGATTTTTTCTTTTGTCTCTCCGGATTTGTTATCGCCTACGCATACGATACCAAGCTAATGCGTATTGGGGTTTGGCAGTTTTTAAAATTGCGTTTAATTCGGCTCCACCCGCTTATTTTTGTAGGCGCCATTATTGGTTTGCTCGCTTTCGTTTTCGACCCGTTCAGTAATCTGTATGAACAATATGGTGGTTTTAACACCTTTCTAATGTTTTTATCTTCCGTATTCCTCATTCCTTATCCCATTGTAACCGAACGCTACTTCAATATTTTTCATCTTAATCCGCCAACATGGTCCTTGTTTTGGGAATATATTGCCAGCTTTTTTTATGCTGTGCTGTTGTTTAAAATAAAAAACAAAACCTTGTGGATATTAACCGGGCTTGCAGCTTTGCTTTTGTGTTACCAGGCCCATCGATCAACCTATCTGGGGGTAGGTTGGGGCGGTGAGAATTTTTGGGGCGGAGGTGTTAGAATCACCTTTTCTTTTATGGCGGGAATGCTTGTTTACCGTTCCAAATTCGTTATTCGTTCTCGTTTAGGCTTTTTCTCCTTAGCCACATTATTAGCACTTGCCTTCCTATTCCCTTATACCGGTCGGTTCAACCGTTTTATCGATCCCCTTATCGTAATCTGTTATTTTCCACTTCTTATTTTATTGGGTGCAGGAGCAAAATCATTATCGCAAAACCATCTCCGGATCTGCAATTTTGCAGGAAATATTTCGTACCCGCTTTATATCATTCATTATCCGTTTTTATGGATTTTCTTAAGTTATATCGAAAAAACAAAACCCAACATGGCCGAAATGCGAATTATTATTGGGGTAGGGGTGGTTTTGCTAATACTTTTAGCGCAAATTGTTTTAACCTTTGTTGATATCCCAATAAGGAAATACCTGAGCAAAAATGTGTTGATCAACAGTAAAGTAATGCATAATCCTAAACCTCACCCTGTGAACGTTTGAGTTGAAAACCTCTCCCTAGTAACGTTCGGGTTAAAAGCAATGCCTTTGCTTTCCCTTCCGACTTTTTCGGAAGGGATGTACAGACAGAACAAAACCCACCGAAATTAATAGGGAGAGGTTTAGCTATTTAATCCGTCCGCTTTCATTTTCCAAAGCCGAGGTTCGGGTTCTTGGCCCTTTTGAGTTTCCGCTCGAGAATTTATAACCAAAGCTCAGTTTCAATTGCCTCGTTTCAAAATAACTATAGTTTCGAATGGTAAAGTCGCCCACACTTTGAAACGAGTTGGCCCGGCTTCCCTTAAAAACGTCGCTGAAAACGATTCTCAACGTTCCATTTTTTTGAAAGAAACTCCGCTGCAATCCCAGGTCTAGCTGGCTGTTGGGTTCGAAAAACTGGTTTGCGCCGATGAGCCTTTTTGAGTTATAAAAGCCCATAATTTCGCCAACAAAGCCTTGCGGAAATTTGAAAGTCTGTTGCAGGCTCAGTCGTGAAGCAATTTGCCTCAGGTCGAGTTTTCTTCCATATCCAAAGTCGATGTTGTTTTTCAGCCCGAAAAGTGTTCCGTTAAATGTGAGCTCCCACCAACTAAAAGGTTTTAACGATTGCGTCAAAGTTAATGCAATGTGTTGCTGGTTACCTATATTTCTTGGAATCATCACAATCTTCGAAGCCCCGATCGTATCCGTTACCTCTACACTAAAGTCGTTGGTATAAGTGTAGCTTAGCCCAATAATGGTTGCGCTTTTATGCACATACTGTATCAAACCACGGTGGCTGATCTGCGGCTTTAAGAACGGATTTCCTTGCCAGAAAGATAGTTCATCCAGCAAATAGATAAAAGGATTGAGGCTTTGATAGGCCGGCCGGTCTATTCTTTTCGAATAGCTGATTGAAAAGCTATTTGCGGGCGAAGCCGTTAAGCTGGCAGAGAAGAAAGGGAAAAGGTTTGTGTAGTTTCTGTCGATCCGTTGCTGATTGCCCGAAATCTGCGAAATTTGTTCAAGCTTACCCGTAGATGCTGAATTTTCCATCCGCAGTCCCCCTTGAAGCTGCCATTTGCCAAATTGTTTTTTATAATTAAAATATCCGCTGCTGATCTTCTCCCTGAAAAAGAACTGATTCGACCTCGAAGGATCCAGCACTTCACCTGCCTGCTGAACTTCGAGAAACCTCGAGTTGTTCGATGACGATACCGTTGAATACTTTACACCCGTTTCTAATTTTCCTTTCCAAAGGTTACTGTTATAATCCAGTTTAACAGCGCCTAAAGTAATATCTATTCCGTTTAACGAGCGATAAAGATTGTTGCTCAATACCGTTTCATCAGCTAAAGTATATCTATTCGTTTGCAGGTTGCCGGCCCGCTTCGTAAAACTGCCATAATCCACATCAACGTTCAACACCCTGCCCAATGTATCTTCATATTTATAATTTGCATTTAAATTATATCGCTGCGTACCCTGCGCATAATAGTCGTTTATTGCAGTTAAAGTTTGTTCAACCAAATTGGTCGATGCCAAGCCAATTTCAGTTTTTGTATCCGTTATTCCGCCTCCAAATAAAAAGTTTCCATTCAGTAATACCCCAACCGTACTGTTTTTATTAATCACAAAATCTGCTCCCAGTCTCGATCCAATTTTATTTCTTTTATCCACATCATCCGTAAAACTGTTGTAAAACCTGCCCTCCTGAATCCTGTCGCCTCCATACAGATAGGAGTAATACCCCAAAAAATGACTATACGTACCGTAAAGGTTAAATCTGTTTTTTCTAAAGTTGATGGATAAATCCTGACTGTTTCTAAAGTAAACGCCATAATTTAACCCCGTGGTGAGGCTCATGTTCAACCCTTCTACAGTTGATTTTAAGGTTTTAACATTGATAATTCCGGCGGTACCTGCGGCATCATATTTTGCTCCGGGACTGTTGATAATCTCAATCGACCTGATATTGGAAGACGACATTGTTTTAAGTAACTCGGCAACTTCTCCATTCGATAGATAAGTCATTTTCCCATCAATCAAAATCGATGCGCCAGCCTTGCCATTCAACGAAATGGAATTATCGCTGCCTACGCTCACCCCCGGGGCCCGTGCCAGTAATTCGAGCGCATTTGTACCTTGCGCACTGATGCTTTTCGAAACATTAAATACAATGTTGCCATCGTTCATTTCGATTACCCTTTGGTTACCACTCACTTGTACCGACTGCAAATTTTTCGACTTGGGCAAGAGCCTGATCTCTCCAAAATGCTGAATTGCGGCTGCACTTTCATTTAATGGAAATTTAACAATCAGATCTTCATAACCCAGAGACGTCAACTTCAACGTAAGGCCCTGATGTTTTTTTATTGGATGAGCAAATTTGAAATTTCCCTGTTCATCCGCAATGGTGCCACTAATGAGGATTCCCGTTTCGAGAAGTGAAACCGTTGCAAACGGAACGCCCTGATGGTCGGGATTAATAACCCTACCCGATATCAGCCATTGATCGGCTTTCGGTTTCTGCTGTTCCGTTGTCCGGCTGCGGATCACAATCAACGATTCTGAAAGGACTTGAGAAAACAGATTCTTCGAAGAGAGTATACTGTCTAGCAATTCACTTACAGCCAGTTTATTAACATTTACAGAGATCAACATCGTGTCCGGTACCACTTCATCGCTATATACGATAGCGTACCCACTTTGATTCTGAATCTGCTTAAATAGCTCTACAATTGGTTTTTTATCCAATTTTACCGTAATTTTTGTCTGCTGGGCATTGGCGCACAAACTAAAAATAACAAACAGTACGAGCGTAATAATTTTACAGCGGTATTTTTTATCTGTCATATCCAATGCTTTAAAACCAAATTAGTTGCCCATCCGCCTGTTTTCTTCCTTATTGCTTTGCTCAATGTTGTTCTGATTGAATTTTTTGCCGAGGCTGAAATTATAACTAAAAGAAAGGCTAAAGTTGCGGGTTTGCCGCTTTTGATAAAAATCGATAATTGTACCGTTGTTTATCGAAAATTCCTTCTCGCGTACCGTATTAAGTACATCAGAAACGTAAAAGCGCAACACACCTTTTTGCTTAAGTATTTTTTGCGAAAGCATCACATCAACGTAGAACATATGGCCCAAGCGGGTATTACCCGAAAGCGACGGCGATTTATATTCGGCAATTACATCCAACGTTGGGATTTTCTTAAAGCTGATGGTTTGCATAGATTTTGCCGCCAGCGTAGTTTTGCTATTTCCTAAAGTATTGGTAGAGGCCCGTGCCCGGTAAACCGAAAGATTAGTATTACTCTGCCAAATTTTTGTTAGCTGATGTGAGGCGTTCATGTTCATACCGTATTCGCGGCCATTTTTAAAATTAAATGATTTATATTCAACCACATTGTTCTCTATAGTATTCGCCAGCAGGGCAATCAGGTTATTGGTTGCAGCGTAGTAAACATCTACATTGTAATGGCGTAAAAAGTTGTAGCCCGCCTGTATGTTGTGTGTATATTGCGGAAGCAGATCAGGGTTTCCCGTTAAAACCATAAAATCATGAACCTGCAATCGGTAAGGGTTCAGGTCGTTAAAAGCCGGACGTTGAAGCCTTTTTGAATAATTGAGAAATACAGACGATCCTTTATCCTCATTTAACGTTCTCATGAGGTATACAGATGGAAAAAGGCCAAAGTATTTTCTTTTAAATGCATCTGCCGAGGTAACCGAAAGGCCATTAGATATGGTTTCCTCAGCCCTTAAGCCAATCTTTATGCTATTTGGGCCTATTGTTTTTTCCAGCGTGGCATACAACATGGCCAGCTGTTCCTTATACAAAAACCGGTTACTAATGGAGGGATTATTTACCCAAATGCCCTGAACATCATTTTCGCTTATGCTCTCGTTATCCCTTTCAATAGCGCTATATTTTACGCCACCTTTAAATTCGATTTTATTTTTCCAGGTTTTGGTGTAATCTGCCTGTGCCGCATAAATTTCCGTACTGCTTGGTGTCAGCGTTCTCGAAAGCATGCTTTTTAACGGGTTAGTGTAGCTGGTTGAAAGTTTGTTCTCCTCGTTTTTAGCATTTTCAGAGTAATCGCCAATAAATTTTAGTGATGATCCCAAACTGTCTATCTTCCATGTATAATTAAGCGTTGTACTGTTAAAATTGATCTTCCTGTCCCAATCCGAACGGGCATAACCCAATTGCGCAACACTGGTTTGGTACACAATATCCGTTAAAAAGAGCTGGGCAAGTTGGTTTGTCGATCCCGTATTTTGGATAGCGATTGATTGTTTTGAAGAAATATCATACACCGCACTCACGCGATACTGATGCCGCGAAATATTGTTGCTGCGGTTTGTTTTATTGCTAAATGTGCTACCATCAGGGTAAAAAACTGTTTCCTCGCCAAACGATGAGTTTCTGTCTTTCGTGTACGAACCGTTTGCAGCAACATAAAGTTTTTTCACTTTGTAGGCCACAGATCCTCCGCCACTCCAAAGTGATTCTTTTCCCTGCTTTTGGTATCTGCCGTATAACGACCCATTCATTCCGTCTTTCCGCGATTTCTTGAGGATGATATGCACGATTCCACCCGTTCCTGCGGCCTCAAATTCTGCCGGCGGATTAGAAATGACTTCTATTTTACTGATATCTTCAGACCTTAACGACTTGAGGTATTCGGCAAGGTCATCCTGCGACATGCGCTGCACCACATCGTTAATCATCACCATTACAGACTGGTTGCCCTTAATTCTGATACTGCCATCCTGACTAACCCATATTCCGGGCGATTTTTGGAGCACCTCAAAGGCCGATAATCCCTGCGCTAACGAACCGTTTTCTACGTTAACAATGTATCTGTCGGTTTTTCTTTCGATAAGCGGCCGGTTGCTGCTAATGTTTACCGTTTGCAAATGCTGTGCATCCTCAAACATCACCAACCGTTTCAACACAGCCGTGTCTGCCTGCTTAAATGAAATTTCAAGCGGCTTATAACCGACACAAGAAACCAAAATTTGATAGCTATAATCGGGCAGAAAATCATGTTTGAGCTGATAATTCCCTTTATCGCTACTAAAAACCTTTTCAATAATATCGGCCGAGCGCATTAAGGTAATGGAGGCGAAGGGAATGCCCGCCCCGTTTTTGTCAGCTATCGTTCCATTAAACCCCTGTTGCGAAGTGATGCTAGTTTTGAGCTGATTATTTGCCTCAGCACCCACCGCAATGAGTTTGTCAGAAATCATTTGGAAAACCAGTTTCTTCTCTTTAAAAATGCGCTCAAGCACAGCGGCGGTCGGCGTTGTTTTTACATTCAGTGAAACTTTCATCGTATCCTGTACTATTTCATCACTATAAATAAAAACATAGCCACACTGTTTTTCTATCTGCTTAAACAACGTTTTAAGCGGTTCGTTCCGTAGCGCCAGCGTCAACGGTTTTTCCTGAGCAGAAACGCTTACATTTGCTATCCACACCAAAATCAGCAATAGGAGTGCCTTCCTCATTCTTGCTCCTTAATAACTACCAACCGCTTATTGATTGTATAGGTTAACGGATAAGATAATTTAAGCGAGGTTAATGCCTGTTCGATCGTTTCATTTATAAATAGCCCACTAAAGCGTTTCTCTTTTAATGCTTCACTTTGGATATTGATCTTTACATCGTACTTTTTCTCCATTTTAACTGCCAGATTCTTAAGTTTTTCCTTGCTGAAAATAAGTGTGTCCGCTATCCATCCCGTCTCTTTTAGCAGTGCCGATTCATTTACAATCTCCAGTCCGAATTTATTTTGACCATCCTTTTTATCACCATTGTACACCACCTTTTGGTTGGGGTATAGCAACAGGCTGCTGTTTTTATCCTTTCTGTTGCTCACTTTAATCAATCCCCTTACCAGTGCTACTTCAATACCGTGGTTGTTCTTTTCCGTTCTTACGTTAAATGCCGTTCCCTTTACTTCGATATCGATATTGCCGGCGTGCACAAAAAGAGGGATGCGGTTATTTTTTACAACATCAAAAAAGGCTTCCCCTTCAATTGTAATTTCCCTCGCTTCCCTTCCAAATGCTTTGTTGTAGCTTAAGGTCGAATGTTTATTTAGCCATACTTTGGTGCCGTCGTTAAGCACTTTAAAAGTTTTTGCATTTGTAGTCGTCAGCTGTTCAATATCAGTTAACGGTTGTGGGTTTATGAGTTTGTAAAGCAGCAAACCAATTAACGAAATGGCAATTAAAGCAGCAGCACCCTTAAGCCAGAACCCCGAATAGCGAGAAAATTTAGGCCAATAATGGTGTTTACCGTTAAAATGGTCGTTCTCGTTGGCATCAATCGTGGCCCAAATTTGATTCAGTTGCTGTTGGCCATTCGAATTATACGAGGTGTTTTGCTTTGTTAAATAATTGTCGAGGTGAGCTGATAAATCCCGGTAGTATTCGTTTTCACTGATCGTTGTGTCCAGCAGTGCCCTATCGTCGGCATCAATTTCACCAGAAAGCTTTTTCGAGAATAACTTAATGAATTTTTGTCTGTTCATCATTCCATGCATTTACATTAAAGACAGTTGTAATTTAGCAACTACTTACTGCGGCTATAAAAAAAAGGAGAGGACCCGCTGCGCTGCTGTGTTTCGCACTTTCTTTGCCTGGGGATGATAACCCAGGTAAGTACTTAGCGTGTCGGCAAGCGATTTTACTGCTTTATAGAGCTGGTTTTCTACCGTTCTGATCGAAACGCCCATAATTTCGGCTACGGCTTTGCTTTTTAATCCATCTTCTTTAATCATGATGAATATCATTCGGCGTTGTTCAGGAAGACCCGCCACTGCCTCGTTAAGCAGTCGGAATAATTCCTGATCGACAAGGCCAGAAACGTCGGTAACCATCGCTGGTTCAACAGATGGTTTTGCTGTTGACCAGGGGCTGAAAATCAGTTTTCGCCTTTTTTCAGAGCGGATTAAATTAAGGCAGGCATTTTTTATGGAAGTATATAAATAGATCTGCGGATTGCTTACCCGGGGCAGATTGGCACGTTTTAACCAGAGTTTTACAAAAAGTTCGGAGGTGATTTCTTCGGCACTTTCTAAGTTTTTAACATACTGCATCGCCAGGCACAGCAGTTTGTGGTAATAAAGGCCAAAGAGCTCGTTGAAGGCAGATTTATTTCCCTGCTCAATTTTTTTAAATAATGTTAAAATCTTCAGTTCTTTCTCTGACATCAGCAGGCAATCTCTTGTAGTTCTGTGCTTTTTGTTAATAAAGACACCGATGTTTCAAGATATACTTATTCTAATGAAAAATAAATTATTTCAGAAAATTTACAAAAAAGACATTTATCCGCTCGTTTATTTTACGTTGCCAAAAAGCCGCTGCCAAAAGGTTGATTTTCAGCATAACAAACAATTTCGTAGGGTGGGAAATCGCCCTTTCGAGGAAAAAACTATGTTTTCTATGTGCCTATGTGGTCGAAAATTTATACTGCAGGCATTAGCTTTTCAGTTAGCTCTGGATTTTAAATCCAGTGTTATTAAGGTCGAGATTAAAATCTCGCTCAGCATCCGTGCTAGTTAGGCAACCCCGCTTGTCAGGATTTGTAATGCTGACTCAGTTAGCTCTGGATTTAAATCCAGTATTTTTCTACTGGTGGGTGCCCCATCCAACAGCACTATTTATCGGCGGGCGGGGGATACCCACCGATAGGGAAGGGAAAAAAGCTATGTGTTCTATGTTTCTATGTGGTCGAAAATTTATACTGCAGGCATTAGCTTTTACAGCAAGGTGTAAAGCATGTTGGTGGTTAAATACACACTATAGATCAGGTTTTGTAAATCGTTACAAACTGCTTTACACAAGCCGCATTCCTCAGTGCCGATGTAGGCTATCTAATTGGTTTTTTGTACTTTGATCATCAATACTGATAGGCTTTTTCCATTTTTGATCAATCCCTTCACCTGAACACAAAAACCTTAAATAATAGAATATATTCAACTATTAACTAACGATAATGGAAGCGCACAAATGGTTGATATAAAAAACCTGAACATCGGTATTTTACACAATAGTTATCTTAAACAAGGGGGCGAAGATGCCGTTGCCAGAAATGAGTATCAATTGTTGGTGGCGCATCATTTGAAGGTTCATTTTTTAAACTTCAAGAATCCCGAAGGTACCCTCAATCAATTTTTTACATTCATTAATTTTTTCTTTAACCTGTATTCATTTATTAAATGTTATAGCTGGTTAAGGCGAAACAAAATAAAG
This sequence comes from Pedobacter endophyticus, assembly GCF_015679185.1. Taxonomy (NCBI): domain Bacteria; kingdom Pseudomonadati; phylum Bacteroidota; class Sphingobacteriia; order Sphingobacteriales; family Sphingobacteriaceae; genus Pedobacter; species Pedobacter endophyticus. Next base: position 1,593,276 of record NZ_CP064939.1, on the reverse strand, counting down.
GTTTTACATGTGCACAACTGGTTTTTTACCGCCTCGCCATCTATTTTATGGGCAGCAAAGTTACTTAAGGTTACGGTTTTTGTCACCTTGCACAATTACAGAATGATCTGTCCATCGGCCACATTAACCCACAACGGGAAGCCGTTTCTTAACAGTATGAGCAATAGTTTTTCGTGGCAGGCCATTAAAATGGGTGTTTATCGCAACTCGTCCCTTTTAACCTTTAACCTCGTATTTTCCAACTGGCTGCACCACAAACTGGGCACCTGGCAATTAGCCAAAAAGTACATTACGCTAACCGACCATACTAAAACGGTGTTTGAAAATAGCTACCTCAAGGCGCTAACCACAAAGTTTGTAACCAAACCGAACTTTACGCCAGCGCCAAAATCAACAAACCAACCGCGGGCCGACGATCATTTTCTTTTTGTGGGCCGGTTATCTGTTGATAAGGGGGTAGAAGTACTTTTATCCGCCTTTCAGTGTTCCGAGCATAAGCTAACCATTATTGGCGAGGGGCCATTGCAGCAAATGGTAGCGCAATTTGCCCGCACGCATAAAAATATTACTTATCTGGGCTTTCAAAGCAAAGAAGTTGTTGAACAGGAGCTGAACAAATGCACCGCATTACTGTTTCCATCCATATGGTACGAAACTTTCGGCCTGGTTATGATTGAAGCTTTTGCCACATCAACCCCCGTAATAGCAGGCAATTACAGTTCGGCCTCGCTAATTGTGCAGCATGGTTATAACGGCTTACACTATGAGAATGGCAACGCCATGAAATTAAAACAAACGCTCGATAATTGGATGGCATTTGATACTGCAAAACGAAACCGATACAGGCAAAACGCCTATCAAACGTATTTACAAAAATATACGGCAAAGCAAAATTTCGACCAGCTTATGGACATTTACCAATCGGGTTTAGCAGATGATTAGGATGGATAAAATAATTACAACGAGTTGGGACGATGGTCATCCGCTTGATTTTCGGCTGGCCGAACTGCTCCATAAGTATAACCTTAAAGCAACATTTTACATACCTAAACACAACCCGCAAAATGTGGTAATGGGCGAGCATGACGTGCATTTACTGAGCAAAACATTCGAAATTGGTGGCCATACCTTAAACCATGTTAATTTAACCAGGCTAAACGGCAATGCACTTAAAGAACAAATTGATGGATGTTATAACTGGCTAACGGCCGTTGTTGGGCAAAAGCCGGTATCATTTTGCCCGCCGTTTGGGGCCTTTAACAATACCGTGTTGCGTGCGGTTAGCCATGCAGGTTTTAAAACCATTCGATCTACACAACTGCTATCAACAAGCAGCCAGCAGTTGGTAGCCCATACCACACTACAAATGTACAAGCACACTACCTTAACCTACGCAAAGCATTTAATAAAACGGGCACGGGTAAACGATTTAGCTTTTTGGCTTTTGAGCGGGCCAACGTGTGATTTGTTCAAATTAGTAGATTTTTATCTATGCGATATTGACAAAAATGGCGGCTGCTTTCATTTGTGGGGCCACTCGTGGGAGATAGAAAAATTTAATTTATGGGTAAAGTTAGAATCGCTCTTGCAGCACCTTTCGCAACGCGAGGGTTACCACTATGTGGCAAATGCAGAGTTAGCTAAACGCTGATTGAAAACTTATTAATGTTGATAGGAGTTTTCAGCAATGGCGGCTTTCGTTTCAGAACGTAACTGCTCTGCTGAGTGTGTGGGAAATGATTTTTAAGCGGAAATTTGATTTATAAATGTTGTACACCCCGAAATGAGATTACAATAGGAATTACATACTGAGTTTGCGATCCAGTACAGTTTCGGCAAAAGTGTCGGCTTCTTCCAACTCTTTTATCACACGTGCAATGCTAAACTCTTTTTCCAAAAGCGCAATTGCGCCGTAGTTGGCTTTTCGGTTGCTTAACAAAAAGAGGTTGTACTCTAATTTCTTTTGTCTTTTGATGTTGTCGTCTTTCGTGTCGCCATCCGGCAGGGTCGCAATCACGGTGTTTATCGCCGACAATTCTACCGTTAGTACCTCAATTTCTGAAGTAACCTCTACCGTTGTATTCGCATAGTTTTCTTGTTGGCGTTCTAACGAAAGTTTCTTAAACGAGAGGTCTTTTTTCTCCTTTTCGATGAGAGCCAGCACGGTGTCGCAGTCCGCAACCGTTGTTAATGTTGATACTGAATAATTCATAATAAAATAATTTTGGTAATAAATATTCCTAATAGTAGTAAAATATCTTTTAAAGGAACAGTTATAGGTTTCATTTTTTTGTATGATTATAACTACCGCCATCTCTTGCTCAAAACAACAGTTTACTTTATTAATGCTCCCTATTTTTTGCCAGCTGAAATTTCTGCGCCGAAAAAGAGCCCCTGTCGTCGCTTAAACGAAGTTGGAAACGTTTTTTTTGGAAACAAAAAAAAGTTTCCAAGAAAAGTGTTTCGCAATCCCGAAACGATTTTTCACGAAACAAAAAAATGTTTCTGACAATTCTGTTTCGAAAAAGGATTAACTTGGATGAAAATTTCAAAGCGTGAAAAAATTAAGGGAACAACTGGGCTTAAACCAATCCGAAATGGCGAAGCTGCTTGGCAGCAGTAAAGCCACCGGAAGCTTGTACGAAAAGGGCGCTCGAGAGCTTAATGCCAAATCGCTGAATATGTTAACCACGATAGAGTTTTTGCTGCAAAATCCGGCCGAAATCTGCGTGACCGATAAAATTCGCCTTAACGAACAAAAGGCCTTAGTGGCTATGCTTAAAAAGCTGGCTTATGAGCAGAAGCGTGCAGAACACAAGCATGAGCTAGTGCACGAAAAACTTTTGCGCATGCAAGAGGTTTACGCCTGCAACCAAAAACTCTGGCGTTTGCTTAATGAATTAAAAACAAATTTAAAAGGCCCCGGTGCCAACCCTTTTATTGGCGTGCTGGAAGTGAGGTGTTTGGATAAACTTAAAGCTTGCGGCCTCGATCAACAGGTTGCCCTCCACCATCAACTGGCTATCCTCGATGCCGAAATGGCCTCTGCAAAGCAAATTATTGAAGAATATGAAGGGTTCGGGCTGCCAGATTGGGGAAAAGATGAGTTAACGTAGTTGTAGGCAACCACGCTAGGCAGGCTCGTAAATCCTCACTCAGTTCAACGCTGGATTAGAAATCCAGTGTTAATTAGGCCGAGATTTGAAATCTCGCCCAGCGTCTTCGCTAATTAGGCTCCCCGCTAGTCCCCGCGCTAGTCAGGATTTGTAATCCTGACTCCACTAGCCCTGGATTTGAAATCCAGTATTAATTAGGCCGAGATTTGAAATCTCGCCCAGCATCCGCGCTAGTTAGGCTCCCCGCTAGTCAGGATTTATAACTGACCCCACCAGCCCTGGATTTTAAATCCAGTATTATCAAGGCCGAGATTTGAAATCTCGCCCAGCATTGAGCACTAACAATCCCCGCTAGTCAGGATTTGTAATGCCACTAGCGCTGGATTAGAAATCCAGTATTAATCAGGCTGAGATTTGAAATCTCGCCCAGCGTCTTCGCTAGTTAGCCCCCCCGCTAGTCAGGATTTGTAATCCTGACTCCACTAGCTCTGGATTTGAAATCCAGTATTATTGAGGCCGAGATTTGAAATCTCGCCCAGCATCTTCGCTAGTTAGCCCCCGCGCTAGTCAGGATTTGTAATGCCTCCGTTAGCGCTGGATTAGAAATCCAGTGTTAATTAGGCCGAGATTTGAAATCTCGCCCAGCATCTTCGCTAGTTAGGCTCCCCGCTAGTCAGGATTTGTAATGCCACTAGCCCTGGATTAGAAATCCAGTATTAATCAGGCTGAGATTTGAAATCTCGCCCAGCAGCCCCGCTAGTTAGCCCCCGCGCTAGTCAGGATTTGTAATCCTGACTCCACTAGCCCTGGATTTTAAATCCAGTATTAATCAGGACGAGATTGGAAATCTCGCCCGGCATTGAGTAATTACTCCCTTAGCGCTGGATTTGAAACCCAGCATTAGCCAGAATGAGATCGCAAATCTTGTAGCTTAAATAACCTCCAAATCAAACTATTTCTGGCAATAATGGTTAGCAACGTATGAAAATATCTCTCCTTACTTTGGTTTACAAGCGCAGGCCGGCCATTTTGAATATGTTACGCGGGCTTAGCGAAGGAAGGAAATTACCTGCCGAAGTGGTGATAGTACACATGAATGAGCCCATTTATGAGCTGGCTGAATATCCGTTTCCCGTTAAGGAGTATACGCTATCTACTAGCGATACCCTGCCTCTTGCCCATGCACGAAATTTCGCGGTACAAAAAGCATCGTTTGATAATATGATTTTTTTAGATGCCGATTGTATTCCTGCCGCGGATTTTCTCGAAGAATATGAACATGCCTTTCACACATCCGATAGCCTTTTTTCGGGCCGAGTTGCTTATTTGCCAAAAGCTGTGATGCAGAAGCCAGATTTGTTGCAGGTAATGGCGCAGTTTGGCATTCCAGATCCCGTTAGGGGAGGCGTAGATCAATATCCTTTTCAACTGTTCTGGTCGTTAAACTTTGGCTGCTCCAAAACTACTTACACAAAAATTGGCGGTTTTGATGAGGATTTTTCTGGCTACGGTGCAGAAGATACCGACTTTGGCTTTTCGGCAAACAAACAGCAGGTTGAGCTCATTACCATCAATGCCATGGCCTATCATCAATACCATCCGAGCTACGATCCACCGCTGAACCACCTCGAAGCTATTGTAAAAAACGCCATTAAATTTAACGCTAAATGGCAAACCTGGCCAATGGAGGGCTGGTTGAAGAAGTTTTGTGCAATGGGCTATACCTGTTTTGAAAATGGGCAGTTACAGATTTTACGGCTCCCCGGTGCCGATGAAATAGCCGCTGCTTTAAAAGAGCGTTGAGTTTTTGAACGTAGAATAATAGGTTCGTTTAATATAGTTTGCCGCTTCGCTTGCCGCATCCCATCCAACAATGGCGCTCCAATCGGGTTTTAGCCCAATTGTATCAACAAACAAATCATGCCAACAGGTGCTGAATAGCTCATCGGTACGAACAATAGCTGCCAAATTCAGCTTCCGTAAAATTTCGGCCTTAACCACTTGCTCATCAAAAGGGCGCTCTTCCGGTATGACAATAAATCGCTTGCTCAACGCCGCTACTTCCATAACCGTGTTGTGGCCTGCGTTGCCAATAACTATAGCGCACCGGGCCAGTATGGCTTTCGGATCGGTTACATTGCCCAAAAAACTAACGTTCTTATAATCGTGTTCAGTGAGCTCCAAATTTCCAAGGATGTTAAAATGCCATTCTGCACAGGTTTTGGCAAGGTGTTGTATAAACGGGATATTAATGCTTGTGCCTCCGCGGCCAATCACAATGGCAATTTGCTTATTGGTTAACTTAGCTTCGTCGGGCTGAGGTTGATAACGGGATATGCCCCCCGCAAAAAATGTTTTCGCTAAGATCCAGGGCGCATCGTTGTCTTTCATTTTTTCAGGGTAAGGTGCAAGCAGGCCAACGGCATTATGGTAAGCCTGCAAATGCGGTAAATCGTTCCTGTTTCCATGTTGTTTCACCGTAATAAAGGGAACACCGCAAAGTGTAGCCAACATGGCCACTTCTACCGAAACATCGACCACCAGCAGCAAAGGGAAAGTGCTTTTAAAAAAATCTGTCATTAGGTTTACCCGTTCCCGCTGCCGCCTGATATTTAGTGGTGCATAATGTAAGCCTTGCGGGTCAAGAGGTTTAAAATCCAGGTCATCATCTTCCGGTGTATCCATCGGCAAATTTACCATGTTATACTCTGGCGGAATACGATCTGCATAAGCCTTAAGGTTACTACCCATAAGGGTTATGCCAAAGCCCGGAAGCATTTTTGCAATGGCAAGTGTGCGCATCATGTGCCCTGCGCCGTGGTGATGAACGTAAAAAGCAATATTACAACACGGAAACATTTTTTTGCTGTTCAATAGTGTCCATCAGTATCTTCTCGTAGGCCGCTGTTGTCCGTTCAATATTCAGCATCTTTTCAGCATACGTTCTGCAGTTTTCTCTTTGCAGGTGAATGGCACTGTTAATGCATTCGGCCAGTTCTGATGGGTTGGTGCTGCTGGTTAAGCAACCCGTTTGCGCATTAACGAGGTAAGGCAGCGCACCTTTTGCAATGCCCGCAACAGGCGTGCCGCAGGCCAGGCTTTCGGCAACTACCAGCCCAAAAGGTTCTTCCCAACAAGGGGTAATGACCGAGCATAGTGCATTGCCGATTAGTAAATTCAGTTCTTCGTGATCGCAATTGCCCAAAAGCGCTACATTGTCATCCAATAAAGGTTCAACATAAGTTTGGTAGTAATGATGATCGGCGATGCTGCCTGCAACTTTGATTTTGTAACCCGCAATTTTCGCGGCCTGAATGGCAATGTGAGTGCCTTTATCAGGATGGATACGGCCAAACCAAATCACATAATCGCCCGAAGGCCGATCGATATATTTCCAGCTGCCTACGTCTACACCATTTGTAATTACCTCGCAAGCGTTAAGGTAGGGCTGCCAGGCTATTGCATTCGAGTTGGATACACTAACATACCTTACTTTCCCCGTTTTCCGCTCGTGAGACATTGCCCTTTTCAGTTCAAAAATGGGTGGCGTGTGCAACACCGTAACCATAGGCGTTTCGATAAGCGTAGCCATGGTTACCGGAACGTAGTTTAAGCTGTTGTTGAATATTACATCGTGTTCTTTGCCATCAATATCCTGCATCAGCTCCAGGTAGGCATGGTGGGTAGAAATAAAATCTTCGCTAAGCTCGTGCGAACGAAACCTGCTAAAAGTTTCGCGGTCGTAATCGATATCACTCAGAATAACCGAAACGTTCAAGTCTGGATCTGAGTGTTCACTTGCATAAAGTGTAACCTGGTGACCTTTAGCGGCCAATCGTTTTGTAATTTCGTAGGTGAAAGCCTCAAGGCCACCCATAAAAGGTTTTTTAATCGGGTGTTTGAGATGCGCTATAATGCCAATATTCATAGGTACACAACCATGAACACCGTTACTAAGTTTTCGTTTTGTTTCAATGCGGTAAGCTGGCGACCTTTGTAAAGCCCTTTTCGGAGTTATTAAGCACTTTTTGGAGTACGAATGTTGGTGCTAGCGTCAGTGGGTGTCTAAATTTTTTCCACCCTTGGGTGTCCTCACGCAATAGCCTATATCGGCAGATAGGGACACGGCCAATAGCATTTAGTTAAGGATAAAACTAAAAAACATTGTCACCCTGAGTTTCCCGAGAAATCGGGACAAGTGGTCGAAGGGCAATTAGACGGGCTTCGACAGGCTCAGCCTGACAGGCGGCTAGCTTAACTAAACAGCAAATGGGGACACGGCCAATAGCGTTTCTGCCCGGTGGCATCAGTCCATCTGTGTTTTCGATTTTTCAACCTGCGCCAACAAATTTTTTATAACCGCCCGCGGGGTGCTTTGGTTTAGCTGTGAAAGAACATGGTGCAAGGCATTGATCAGCATGCGATCCTTTTTTCCATAATCCCAAATTGGAAAAATACAGTCTTCAAAAATTTCTTCAAAGGTTCTTTCACGGATAAAAATTCTGGTCGTTTTTTCATCATCCTGAAGTGTGTTGCCCGGGTAGTGTAGTGCCCTGAAAGCGAGTAACTGGCCCAGTGCCTGAAGGCTTAAAATTGCCGTTCCGGGATCGTTAATTCCCGGGCTCAGCGCCTTTAGCGCCACCTCCGTTAACTGGCGTAATCCATAAAAGTAGTTGTTGGCTATGCTCTGCCCGCCGTGAATGTTGATCGTACCGTTTATTTGGTCCTTTACGTCACGCGAAACACTTTGCACATTTAAAAACCTGATAAATGGAGTGCCTTCAATTAATGATGTTCCTGTAGGCACATCGATGCTGAGTATAAGGTTTTCTCTTTTGCAGAGGGCCAGTAGCGGTTTTTCCATAAAACCCTGATAAACGCCCGATTTGTTGGCGGGCAGGTTGAGCCCGCTCGCCGTAAGCGTACAGGTTTGTGTTACTGTAGAAAACTGCCAGTTTTTTTCCAATGCCCGCTGGGTAGTGTCGGAAATCTGATGGATGATGGTTTCATATTTTACAGACTGGGTAACATAGTGCAAAAAATAGATAAAAAGGAAAATATCGATCACGGTGAAGCTGATGAGCAGATAGGTGCTAATGGCGGGCACATAAACCCCTGAATCAATATCGCGAATGGTGCTCATTAAAAACAAGGCGTATACAATGGTGCCGATATAAAAACCGAGCACAATTTGCTGAAAGCGGTTTCCGATGAGTTTATCCAGAATCCGGTTGCTCATTTGCGACGCGGCCTGGTTTAACAAAATCATCACCATACTAAAACTAAACACCGTAAGCGATATAATTCCGCCGGTTATGGTCGAAATAATGCTCCTTGCCGTACTCGCATCTTTCAGCGTAAGCCAGTGGGCGTTTGCTTTAATGGCCTTCCCTGCATCAGAATAGTCGAATTGTACCATAACTAACGAAAGTATAAGAAACAACAGGGCTACTACCGCCGGAATAAAGGCAATGCTGCTAACGATTTTGAAATACAGAACAGAAACAGACTTCAGTCCTTTTTGAGTAATCACTTTTATATTCATTTATATCGTTTGATGTTTTGGTGATTGTAGGTTTTGGTTTTTTAAGCTGAAAAAAAGCCAGAAGTTTTTACGATTTCGCCGCCTTCTGACGAATTTTTCAATGTCGATGCTTCAGATTTAATCTAATCTGCCGATGTAGCCAGGTCAATATAAGCAATCCATCAATAAATTTATGCCCAGGCACAAAGTATGATTTTTTTAGCAAACCATCGGTGACACCAGCTTTGCTAAAATCTGCAAACCCTGCGGTAAGTTTATCGATTTTTCTCATGAGACATTTTTCGGCCAAACGCCATTTCGGCAACCAATGCCGTAAACTGCGAGCTGCGTAACTAAATCATTGCCTTTAAAAAAACGTTTTGCCAACACGATTTTATTAGCTAGTTTTAAGGAGTGATCAATAGCACGATCAGGTTTTATCACATGGTGTGACCTTGATGAAACATCAACTAACCAAATTAAATTTATAACCCAGTCCCTCAAGTCAGCCTGTTGAGCAACACTTGCCGGGCTCAACACCATTAATCAACTTACAATGAAACAGAACAGACGAGATTTTATAGAATTATGCGGCCTTTCGGGCTTGCTTTGTGCTTTTTCTGGTGCAATGCCATTATTGAGCTACGGTAAGGATAAAAAAGACCTGTTTAAGATTTCGCTGGCCGAGTGGTCGCTGCAAGCTTCGCTGTTTAGTAAAAAAATGACGAACATGGATTTCCCGGCGCTGGCCAAAAAGGAGTTCGATATTTCTATTGTAGAGTATGTGAGTGTCTTTTTCGACGGTAAGGAAACTGATTCTGCTTACTTAAAGGAACTGAAAACGAGGACCGATGATTTGGGGGTGCAAAACCACTTAATTATGGTTGACAGGGAAGGGGATTTGGGAGATATTGATAAGACCAGGAGAGCTAAAGCGGTTGAAAATCATTTTAAATGGGTAAATGTAGCCAAATTTTTGGGTTGCGATAAAATTCGGGTAAATGCCAGTGGCAAGGGGAGTATGAACGAGGTAAAGGAAGCTGTAATAGATGGGCTAAGCAAGCTGGTGAGTTACGCCAAAGCGCAAAACATCAGCGTTATAGTAGAAAACCATGGTGGCTATTCTTCTAACGGTGCGTGGCTCGCCAGTGTGATGGATGGTGTTGGAAGCAATTATTGCGGTACGCTGCCTGACTTTGGGAATTTTAAGATCAGCGAAAATGAAACTTACGATTTATACAAAGGCGTAGGCGAATTACTTCCCTATGCAAAGGGCATCAGTGCCAAAACGTTCAGGTTTGATCAGGATGGGAACGAGGCGGATATGGATTACATGCGCTTGTTTAAAATGATCAAAGATTCTGGTTTCAGGGGAATTGTAGGGATTGAGTGGGAAGGAAACTCATTAACCGAAAAAGAAGGCATAATGGCTACAAAAAGGCTTTTAGAGCGGGTAAGGACCAAACTGAGTTAATATTTGCTAATGAGCCAAATTGCGGCAGTACCTACCTTTTGAGCGCCACCGCAAACTTCGCTGCAGCATTTTTGTTAACAACCCGGGCAATAGCTTAAATCATTGCCCTGTTTTAACTTTACCTTATTTTTATCAATCCCTTTACTTACTCAACAATGGCCAAAAAACCGACCTCAAAAAAAATTGCATTAGCGCTATTTATGGCGTTATCGCTCCATGCTGTTACTAATGCCCAAACCAAGCTAAACGTTGCCATTGCTGGCCTGAGCCACGATCATGTTTACCTGATTATGAACAGTTACCAAAAAGGTGAGGTGAATATTGTGGGCATTGCCGAACGCGACACGCAATTGGTGGCCCGTTTTAAAAAGCGCTATCAAATTCCCGCACAATTATTTTATAATGACCTGCCAGGTTTGCTCAAAAAAGTAAAGCCCGATGCGGTGCTGGCCTACAATCCCATTAGCGAACATTTGGCAGTGGTTGAAGCCGCGGCCCCATTGGGTATTTCGGTGATGGTAGAAAAGCCTTTGGCAGTTACGGTAAAACAGGCCGAACGAATGGGGCAGCTTGCAGCGCAGTACCATATTAATGTGCTTACCAATTACGAAACCACCTGGTACGCGACCAATCAGGAGGCATTTCGATTGATAAAAGAACAAAAAAGCATCGGCGAAGTGCGCAAAATGATAGTACATGACGGTCATCAGGGTCCAGCAGAAATTGGCGTGAGCCAGTCGTTTCTCAGCTGGCTCACCGATCCTGAAAAAAATGGTGGCGGCGCATTGGTCGATTTTGGCTGTTATGGTGCCAATTTAATGACCTGGCTAATGGATGGAAAAGCACCGATTTCGGTTTCGGCAATTACCCACCAGATAAAGCCCGATAAATACCCGAAAGTTGATGATGACGCCACTATTTTATTGGAATATGCCGACGCAACAGGCATTATCGAAGCCTCATGGAACTGGCCTTTTAGCATTAAGGATATGGAGGTTTTTGGAGATAACGGTTACCTGCAAGCGGTTAATGAGCACGACCTTCGGTTTAGAGGGAATGCCAAACCGGAGTATACGCTTTCTAAGGCAAAGCCGCTCCCTGCTGCGTACGGCAGCAGTTTGGGTTATCTGGCAGCCATACTTAAAAAAGAAATCACACCCGTGAACGATCTGTCTTCTTATCAAAACAACCTCATTGTAGTGAAAATACTGGAAGCCGCTAAAACATCGGCCAAAACCGGGAAAAAGGTGATGCTAAAGTAGTGTATGTTTCGGGAGTCTAGGTAGTTCTATGTCGGCTGGCGGGGCGCCCGCTCAATGTTATTTAGTTAAGGAAAAAACAAAAAACATTGATAGCAATCGGTAGGGGACCTAATGCGCAAAAATCGTGGCCTTGCATTACGATTCCCACCTGCGTGGGAATGACGAACGGTCGAAAGGAGATGTGTCCATACGACAGGAGATCAATACTATTAAGTTAAGCTTGTCAATTTCCGTCTTTGCTCCAAAGGGCTACTTTGTAACGAAATCGATTTTTAATCGGTTGAAGCAATCTCAGTCAAGATAAATAGCATACACTTCAAACATTCTGCTTGTTTACGGGTTATTCTATCTTTGCAATCTGCGTCTAACTGATAAATCGATTTAAACATGACAAATCCCTCGGATCTTCCTGTTTCAGGTAATGATCCAGCAAATATAAAGCTCCTCAAGGCGGCCCTTGATTCTTCCATCTCGGGCATCATTATTACCGATAATACACAATTCGACAATCCGATTATCTATTGCAACAAGGCATTTGAAAAATTGTCGGGCTATTCCAGAGAAGAGGTAATTGGTCGCAATTGCAGGTTTCTGCAGGGAAATGAGCGAGACCAGGAGGCCCGTGGAGCGATTAGACGAGCGGTGCAAAAAGGCGAGCCAATTACGGTTGAACTTCGCAACTACCGCAAAAGTGGCGAGTTGTTTTGGAACGAGCTTTATATTTCTCCAATTAAAGGAGAAAAGGATCAGATTACCCATTTTATCGGCGTACAGAACGACATCACCAGGCGAAAAAATGCAGAGGAGAACCTGATTTACGAACGCGATCTGGTGGAACAAAAAATACAGGAGCGCACGCGGGAATTGAACGAGAACCGCGAGTACCTCGATAGTGTGATTCAAACCATCAGGCAGGGGTTGTTGGTGCTCGATCCCGAATTCAAGGTGATATCGGCCAATCACTTTTTTTTGAAAACCTTTAAGGTAGAGCAACGCGACACCATCGGCCGATCGCTTTATGAACTCGGAAACGGCCAGTGGAACATTGAACAGCTCCGGACGCTGCTTGAACAAATTTTACCAACCAGTAATCCGGTGCTCGATTTTGAAGTAGACCATGAGTTTCCGCACATTGGGCGCAAACTGATGCTTTTAAATGCACACCGGATTGAGTTGGAGGGCGACTTTAAAGACCGCATTTTACTTGCTATTGAGGATATAACCGAAATCCGTGCATCGGAGGTACGCAAAGATGATTTTCTGTCCGTTTCGAGCCACGAACTCAAAACGCCGCTAACCACAATAAAGGGGTATAACCAAGCCATATTGCGCCTGCTTCCGGCAGATGTTAACCCAAAAATCCATTCGATGGTAAGTAAGTCGGCCCGGCAGGTAGACCGATTGCATAACATTATTACCAGCCTGCTCGAAATGTCGAGAATACAATCAGGAAAGCTGGTTCTCGATTTTGAACCCATTGATCTGAATGTGATGGTTGGCGAACTGCTGGACGAATTTCGGGAAAGCCATTCGAGCCATGTTTTGAGCTTGCAGGGCCAAATATCGGCCATGGTGCCCGGCGATGAATCGCAGATTGCGCAGGTGATCCAAAATCTAATTACCAACGCCATTAAATATTCGCCCGATGCCAGAGAAATCAAAGTAATTTTATCTGAGGTAAGTAATTATGCAAAGATATCGGTAACCGACTTCGGCCTGGGCATAAGCATGGAGGATCAAAAAATGATTTTCGACCGTTTTTTCAGGGGGTCTACCATTCAAAAGCATTTCCCCGGAATGGGAATTGGCCTGTATATTTGTTCGCAAATTATTAAACAGCACGGCGGTACATTATGGGTAGACAGCGAGCCGGGAAAGGGAGCCACGTTTAGTTTTACTTTGCCGTTGGATAAGGAGAAAAAAAATGACTAAGAAACTGCTGATCTGTGATGATGACATCAATATTATAGAGATGCTCGAAATTGTTTTGGATGATACGCCAATAGAGATCATTACCGAAACGGATAGCAAAAAGGTATTCGATTTGATTAAGGAGCGCACGCCGAATTTGGTGTTGCTTGATTTATGGATGCCTGTAGTTAGCGGCGATCAGGTATTGCGGCAAATCAGAGAAAGCGAGCAAATTGGCGATCTGCCTGTGCTCATTATGTCGGCTGCGCAGGATGGTAAAGAGGTTGCCATGCGCTCGGGGGCCGATGGCTATATTGCCAAGCCCTTCGATATTGATGAGCTGATTGCAAAGGTGGAGGAGCTGATCGGAATGAATTAGCAATTTAAGCGACGTTACTGCTTGCACTATAAATTTTCGACCACATAGGCACATAGAAAAATATAGATTTTTATGTATAAACTATGTGTTCTATGTTTCTATGTGGTCAGCTTTCGTAGGTAGCTATTTTACAGCATCATGTTTAGCCGTTTCTTGCGTTCTGCGTTTCATCGCCTGGGGATCCTTCGTTACGCTCAGGATGACAGTCTGATTTTTTATGCTGAGTTTTAATCTATTGCATAAGAGCAATTTAAGCGACGTTACTGCTTGCAGTATAAATTTTCGACCACATAGGCACATAGAAAAATATAGATTTTTATGTATAAACTATGTGTTCTATGTTTCTATGTGGTCAAAACCGCAGAATTACGTTAATAATTCATCTTCAAGGCTTTCTTGAATCGGAAACATCGAAGCTGTAACCAGTTTGGCTGCGGCCTCACCGAAATCGAGTCCCGAGAAGTCGGGATTGTACCCGCCGATATAAGGAACAGCCAGCATGTAAATCCGCCCGCTGGTGGCTCCATACCGGTCAAGCACCTGAAAATGATCGTTAATGGCAATTCCGGTAACCAGTTGGTAATAACTGCCATCTGCATATTTAATTATCTTTTCATCGCCCGATTCGTGGCTTTTTTGAGCAAGGAGCTGATCGTTGAACTTCAGCATGGCGGGCGAAATGGTTCCGGCACTCAACAGGCTGGGATAGGGGATGTCTTTCATTTCGAGATGCGACTGGCCAATGGCATCAACAAAGGTTTGGTAAACGGTATTTATCTTTTTACCCGATGCGTCGGCATAGGTATAAACGATTTCGCCATTTTCGTTCACCAGCACTTCGCTGTTGTCGCCAACGCTTACAATAGCTAAAACTCCGGCCTGATGAAGTGCCATCAGCTCGTTGACCGAGCTTTGTGGAGCGAAAGCAATAACAACAGAAATCAGGGGCATGAGGCTCACTTTCAAACGTTGCATATCTTCCGCAGAAAAGTGCTTGGCAGGGTAGTTCATTGCGTAGCTCAGTACGGCCAGCATTTCTTTCCAGTTTACCGATTTGCGTTCCCTTATAGAGCGATCTGCCTCCTTTATTTCCAGCGCCAGAAGCTCGAAGGCGGATAATCGCTCGCGTTCGGCCATCATTTTCTCAACAAACTGTTCTATAGAAAGATCTTTGATTTGGGCATAAAATGCGGGATCGGCCGCTGCCAATGGCTCGAGGAAGTTGCGCTTAAAAACATGATCTAGAGGTAAAAAGCCATCATTTTCGGCCATCACCCTGGCAATCTCGTCGGCCGATAGCACTGCGTCTTTCGAGAGATGCGAATCTTCGAGGTGAAACCTTACCGCGGGCAAAAATCCGCTACGCGAATGCATCAACATGCTAAAATTCGGGCTTTTCTGATCAAGAATATAGCTCAAATCGCCATTTTCCGATTTTTCAAATGTACCATTGGCCCTCGCCAACGTTCTTATTGCATCAATTGCCGTTAGCGATGAGCCACGAATGGCAACCGGGTGATCGGTACGATGGGCAAGCTTTTCGGGCGGATAGGGCGAGTCGAAATAGCCTTTAACCTTTCCCTCGTGCCTTGTTGGCCAATGGTGTCCGCTGCAAATAATTACCCTGTCAAACTGATGGATCCCATTGGTGTGTACAATATGGCAAACACCGGCTTGCTCATCATCGATGATATCGGTAACCTCGCAGCCAAAATGCACATTTACCACCATGTTTGCCTGTTTGGCCCGGCTAATGAGCGCTTTGAATTGATCGGACAGGTAACGGCCAAACAACAGCCGTGGCAACACCTTGTAATCATTAAAATGACTGGCGTCGACCTTAAACCTGTTCAGTGTGTGCAGGTGTTCTTTCGCAATCCATTCCTCTACCGATGAAAACAACGCCGGAATTTCGTTTCCTGAAACGTTGGTTACATGTTCATCGAGCGCTCCATGCCGACTGTAGGGCATTCCGGCTCCGAGGAGCTGTTTTTTTTCAAATATATCTACGGAAATGTTCTGATCTCCGTGATCGAGTAGTTTTTTGAACATCAGAAGTGCAGTGGGTCCTCCACCAACAATTCCGATTTTTAACGGGGCTGAATTTAGGTGCATGTGTGTTACGGCGGATAGAGCCGCTTTGTTATAACTCAAACTTCGAAAAAATGTTTTCACTATTCAACTCCTGTTTGGAGAAAAGCTTATATTCGCCTGTCTTTGCATGTGGTAGCTAGCCAAAAAGCGCATAACCGCTTTCAAACCTGCATAAAGGGTTAATTAATTGGCTTACGTAGCTCGCAAAGAGAAGAAGATAACGATTGATGGTTGAAAGGTGCGCCTTAGCGGTACTCTTAAAGTAAATCGTTTAACTGAATAAAAGAGTTGCCACAGCATTGAACGGTTTTATTGAATCACACTTTTAATATATGAATTTCCAAATCTCCCCTCGTTTTTACCTTATTCTGCTAACCAACCTATTTTTATCAATATATAGTGTATCGGGGGCAACAGTACCGCAACCTGCAATGCTGCAATGCGAGCATATGGTGAGGCCAATTGGTGTCGACAACCCCAACCCACGGCTTTCGTGGTTAATGGCTGATGATCGAAAGGGAGCGAACCAGCAAGCTTATAGGGTAATTATCGGCTTAGATTCTGTGCAGATCAGTAACAAAACGGGCATTGTTTGGAACTCGGGCAAAGTGGTTTCGCCCCAAAGCTTAATCATTTATAAAGGCCCTGCGCTCCGTGCATTCACAACGTATTATTGGCAGCTTGAATTGTGGGATAAGGATGGAAAGCCGATAAAAATTGCCACTTCGAGCTTTGAAACGGGAATGATGGGCATGCAAAACTGGCGGGGCACGTGGATCAGTGACAACAATAATGAAAACACTTTACCTGCGCCGTATTTCAGAAAAGATTTCAATGCCAACAAACAGATCAAATCGGCCCGGGCGTACATAGCGGCCGCAGGTTTATATGAGCTTTACTTAAACGGAAAAAAAGTCGGCAATCATCGTTTAGATCCAATGTACACACGTTTCGACAGGCGAAATTTGTACGTTACATACGATGTAACCGCAAACATTAAAAGCGGCGACAATGCCATTGGGGTTTTGCTTGGCAATGGCTGGTATAACCACCAGTCGTTGGCAGTTTGGAATTTTGACAAAGCACCGTGGCGGGCAAGACCTGCATTTTGCCTCGATTTACGGATTACTTATACCGACGGTACCGTTGAGCTGGTGAAGTCGGGCGCCGATTGGAAAACAAGTTTAAGTCCGGTAATATCCAATAGTATTTATACGGCAGAACACTACGACGCCCGTTTGGAGCAAAAAGGTTGGAACACCGCGGGTTTCGATGACTCGAAGTGGAAGGAAAGTAATTTGCGGGCGGCACCATCGAAAAATATTGTTTCGCAGGTAATGCACCCGATCAGGAATGTAGAAGAAATTGCTGTTAAGCACCTGCGCAAATTCAGCGACACCAATTATGTGTTCGATCTGGGAAGAAACATCGCGGGCGTAAGCAAAATTAAGGTAAAAGGCGAGCGGGGAACAGTAATCAGGCTTAGACATGCCGAGCGTTTGTACGCCGATGGACACACCGATTTATCGAACATTGATGTTTACCACAGGCCCAAAGATAAGTCAGACCCTTTCCAAACCGATATATTTATCTTAAGCGGAGAGGGGCAGGAAGAATTTATGCCTTTGTTCAACTATAAGGGTTTTCAATATGTAGAGGTAACGAGTTCTACGCCAATAAGTCTCACCGAAAATAGTTTGGTTGGCTATTTTATGCACAGCGATGTTCCTCCGGCGGGAAAAATTTCCTCATCGAACCCTCTGGTTGATAAATTGTGGTGGGCAACCAACAATTCGTATTTATCGAACCTATATGGTTTGCCAACGGATTGCCCGCAGAGAGAAAAAAACGGGTGGACGGGAGATGGCCACTTTGCGGTTGAAACGGGGCTTTATAACTTTGATGGAATTACCGTTTACGAAAAATGGATGGCCGACCACCGCGATGAACAGCAACCCAATGGCGTTTTGCCCGATATTATCCCAACAGGCGGGTGGGGTTATGGCACAGCCAATGGCACGGATTGGACGAGTACAATTGCGATTATCCCCTGGGAAGTTTACATGTTTTACGGAGACAGTAAATTGCTCAGCGATAATTATGAAAGCATTAAAAGCTATGTTGATTATGTGGAAAGTACGAGCAAAGGTTATTTAACCACCTTTGGAAGAGGCGACTGGGTACCGGTTAAATCGACATCTGATTTAGAATATACCTCGTCAATTTACTTTTATGTAGATGCCGATATTTTGGCGAAAGCGGCCAAACTGTTTGGTAACCAAAATGATTACTTAAAGTACAGTGCGTTGGCCCAAAATATTAAGAAGGCAATTAATGCGAAGTTTTTTAATGCTTCGCTCGGAATTTATGGCAAAGGCGTGCAAACGGAATTATCGATGGCTTTGCATTGGCATATCGTTCCCGAAAATTGGAGGCAGCGGGTTGCCGATAACCTTGCAGCACGTGTAAAAGCCGATGGTATGCACATCGATGTGGGGGTGCTCGGGGCTAAAGCGGTGTTAAATGCATTGAGCGACAATGGGCATAGCGATATCGCGTACAAACTGGCTTCGCAAGATACTTATCCGGGTTGGGGCTGGTGGATTGTAAACGGAGCAACAACGTTACATGAAAACTGGGACATGCAAGCCAAAAGGGATATTTCTGATAACCACATGATGTTCGGTGAAATTGGCGGCTGGTTTTTTAAAGGCATCGGCGGAATAAAAATTGACGAAACGCAGCCGGGTTTCAAGCATATTTTAATGAAACCACACTTTGTAGAGGGCTTAGATCATTTTGAGGCCTCGCATAACGGACCTTTTGGCACCATTGTTTCATCGTGGAAGCGAACCGCCAATGGGATTAAATATGAGATCACCATTCCTGCAAATTCCTCGGCCAGTGTAGAAATTCCCGTAACCGCTGGTAAGCGGGCCTACCTGAATGGTAAAGTGGTTGATGGCATGGTGACAGTAGCAGCGGGACGATATCAATTTGAGGTGAAATAAGAACGTCTCGCTGTTGAAGTCGGTAGTTATTGAACTTGCAGTGGTTTTTGGTGTTCTGCGTTCATCGGTGGGGGATCCTTCCTGCCCCTCCGGTCAGGCGGGCGCTTAATGTCGTTTAGTTAAGGATAGAACTGAGAAACATTGTCACCCTGAGCATTTCGGCTACGCTCAATACAGGCTCAGTCGAAGGGCAGGTGTTAATAGATTTATCCTTCAAAAAAAGGTCTTCGACTCCGCTCAAATCCGATAGCTATCGGATGACAGCCGTCGGGCCTAACTAAATGACATCGCGGCCACTCGCAATGACCACTTTAGACCAATTAAAGCTCCTCGCTTGCACGGCCGGTAAAATTTCCGCGGTCGAAATGGGTGTGGCGATAGAAGTTTGCCCTGTCAATTTCCACAATTTCCTCTTCCATTCTTAAAGCAGCGGGGCTTCCGATTACCCATCTGATGTTGTTCTCCATTTCGTGGGTAACTTCGCCAATGATGTATCGGGGCATTGCTTTATACTGATCGTAATGAAAATCGGGCACGATAACTTCTTTTTTATCGTCGCCAAGGTTTGCAATACCAATGGGAATCAACACGGCTTTTTCTTCCAGTTCGGGGCCCATATCAGCCAAATCGACAATGATGTAACGCACTGCATTGTGATCGGGTTCGAACAACAGATCACGCACTTTTCCTACCACGTCGCCGTGCTCATTTTTAACCGGCCATCCGGTAATATCGGCCTCTCCGCTGGTTAGTTTGTAATCTGTTTTGGATAGTTCTTCTAAGTTACTGTAAACGATATTTTGCTGTTCCATAGTTTCTGTTTTTTAACCGGGCGTTCAAAATTGTGCCCTTCCATACAACAACATTTGGTATTGATGGTTTTTGCAAGTTTGCTGGCGGTGTGGTTTTTGAAAACAGAAATGTAGTTTGATGCTGGTGGATTTTTGAAGCTAAAACCGCTCTGTTACAGTAACATGGAAATTGGTAAAGTAAAGCTTGAAAATGATGAAAAAGCGGTTAAAAAAACTTTTGGAATGGCATTACGCTTTTTAGGCGGTCGTCATTGCCCCAAAGGGGCAATGACGGCTCGGTGAAAAACCTATCATCCGACTCGGCTCAGGTGGCAATTGTAATAAAATTCGATTACTAAAGCTTTATTTGAAACGTGGTAACGCCGGGTGGCCACGTTTTAAGCGAAAACTCAAAACCGTGGTTTAAAAGGATTTCGCGAACCAGTGTGAGGCCGATGCCCTGACCATCTTTTTTGGTGCTGAAAAAAGGACTAAACAATTCGGCGGCATGCTCATTCGAAATTCCCTTGCCGTTATCAATTATTAATAACGCCCGGTTGGTGGTATCAATACTTAAGATGATTTTTCCATCACCGTCAATGGCTTCTATAGCGTTTTTTATAACGTTGATTAATGCCTGCTCCATTTGCTCCATGTCGGCCGCAATAAAATAAGGTTCGCTGGGTAAATCGAGTTTGAACGTAACCTGTTTTTCGAGGGCTGCAAAGTGCATCAACTTCGCTACCGACCTGATCAAACTTGCCAAATCGATCTTTTTGATGTTTACATCGGGAAGCTTAACGAGGTTGGCAAAATTTCGCATAAAAATGTTGAGGTTCTGGTTTCGCTCGACTGCAATTTTCATGGCGTTCTCAATTTGGTCATCATCTGTTAACCATACATTTTTTTGCGCCAACGCCGTGTTTATAATGGAGTTAACCGGCCCGATGGTGTTGTTTACTTCGTGGGCCATCATTCTGATTACCTTGCCGTAAACGTTTTTTTCTGCCGCAAAAATTTCGGCAGTTACTTCTTCAAGCATGATGAACACCCGCTCGAAACCTCGGTCGATAAACCGCGACTTTTGAATTTTATAGGTGTGCAAACCATCAACGCGGAGCATTTTTGAAGTGCCTGTTTTGATATCTTTAATCTGGGTGTCGAGTAAGTTCGGGTTTGTGTTTAAAATTTCGGTCGCCTTGGGGTTTATCTGCTTTACCTGTCCGTCGTAATCGAGGATGATAATGCCCGTAGGGGAAGTTTGAACAAGCTTCTCGAGGAAAAAATGCTGCTCCTCCTGCTTGGTTCGCTCTGTTCTCAATTCATCAATCATCCGGTTATAAACATCAACCAGTTCATCGACCTCTTTTTTACCGGTTGATAAAAATTTAACGTTAAAATCTCTGTCTTTAATGGCCGCAATGCCTTGTTTTAAATAGGTGAGTGGGCTAATGAGCTGCCGATACAGGCTTATTGAAATGACCACAGAAATAATGATGAACACCTCGGCGATCATAAAGATGACTTTATTTTTTTCGAAGATGTAATAGCTCATCACCAGACAAATGAGATGAAGAATAACGATAAAAAGAATATACTTAGTCTTCAGTTTCATTAAAAGGGATTTGATGTTTTTCGAGGCGACGGTAAAGCGCATTTCGGGTAATGCCCAACGATGCAGCGGCTTTTGTAATTCTGTTTTTATGAAAATTCATGGCTTGTTTAACCATCTCGGCCTCCATTTGGTCTAAAGTGATGGTGCCAACGCCGGGCAGGTTGACTTTGTTGCTCTTTAACGGCGACATATTTAACTGCGACTGAAAATCGTCAATCTGCAATTCATTTGTACTGCTAATGAGTACGGTTCGTTCTACCAGGTTTTTCAACTGACGGATGTTTCCGGGCAAGGGCAGCTGTTGCAGCCAACGCATTGCCGATGGGGCCACAAAAAGGTGGGGCCTGCCGTAAATTTCTTTCATATTTTTGATAAAAAAATCGACCAGCAAAGGGATGTCAGAAGCACGTTCTCGAAGTGCAGGCAAATGAATGGTAATCAGGTTGATCCGATAAAGCAGGTCTTCTCTAAAAAGGCCCGATGCCACCATTTCAGCAAGGTTTTTGTTGGTGGCGCAAACTACGCGGGTATCAACGGTTTTGGTTCGGCTGCTGCCCAGCACTTCGTAAGTTCGATCTTGCAAAACCCGTAACAATTTTACCTGGCTGGAAGCTTCCAGATCGCCAATTTCATCTAAAAAGATGGTACCTTTATTAGCCATTTCAAATCGGCCGGTTCTATCAAAGCGGGCATCGGTAAAAGCACCGCGAACGTGGCCAAACATTTCACTTTCGAACAACGAAGTGGAAATTCCGCCAAGGTTAACCTTTACAAAAGGCTTGGCAGACCGGTTGCTGTTTTCGTGAATGGCTTCGGCAATAAGCTCTTTTCCGGTTCCGCTTTCGCCGGTAATTAAAACGGAGGCGTTTGTAGAGGCCACACGACCTATGGTTTCCAAAATGCTTAACAAACTGGCATCTTCGCCAATAATCTGCCTGAAATTATATTTTTTATCGAGTTCTTTTCTTCCTCGCGACAGCGGCCGCTTTCCGTTTAACTGGAGCAGCGTTTCTACGGATTGAAGTACGTAATCGTTGTTCCAGGGCTTGTTTATAAAATCGTTGGCGCCGAGTTTCATCCCCTGTACGGCAAGTTCGATACTGGCCCATCCGGTAATTAAAATAATGGGAACATTGGCATCAAACAACCTGATTTTTTTGAGCAGGCTCATGCCTTCGGTGCCTGATGTATCAACCGAGAAATTTAAATCCAAAATAACCAGTTCAGGCTTTTGGGTTTTTACAACCTCAAAAGCCTGAACGGGACCATCGGCCGTAACCACCGCGTTTCCACCATCTTTTAAGAGGAGGGAGAGCGATGTTCTTACCGCTATATCATCATCAACGATTAATATCATATACAAAGTTAAGATAAGTATTATTCTTCGTGCAAAGCAATTGCGGGATGAATACCCGCGGCTTGTTTGCCGGGGTATAACGAGCAGGCGAAAACCAGGGCGTAGATAAACACAATGGAAATTAGTATGGATATGACATAAACGCTTGCGGGAACATTGTAAATGTTGAGTAATGGAAACTGAATAGCGAAAAAGCAACCCACAATTAACGACATGGTGGCTAAAATTATCGATTCCATCACCAACTGGTACGAAACAGCATTGCCACTGGCCCCAATAGCCCGCCTTAAGCCAATTTCGCCCTTGCGTTTATTAATGTTGTACCACAATACGCCGAAGAGGCCCAGGGCCACATTGATAATTAAAAAGCTAGCAATGATGATAAAAATCGTCATCGGGATAATGGTCTGCTTGTTCCTCGCATCACGCATTTCATCAACATGTTGTATTTCAACCGAACTGTTTGTTGCCGTTGCCATCAATTTGTAAAGCTTGCTTTCGAAGGTGGCATCGGCGGTTTCGCGTACTTTAAGCAAGGCCGTGTTCGTCCACCGCAAATATCCGGTATCTAAGCGGCTAAACATCGCGTTATTACCGGGAACAAAATCGCCATTCATTTTTACGTCTGCTATCACACCCAGCACTTTAAGCTTGTTGGCGCCGTTATAGTCGCTTATAAACTTCCCGGCAGCGTTTTGGGTACCAAACATTTCGGTTTTGAGGGTTTCGTTTATAATCACGCCTCTGTCTTTACTCACGGCATCTTCGGGTGTAAACCACCGGCCCTCTAATAGCGATATATTCCATACTTTTTGGTAATCATCGCTCACCCTAAAATCGCTTACATTATTAAACTTTTTTCCTTTATGAGTTAGGCCCGTGCTCATAAAACTATCTGAATAAGGATAATTGCTGCCCGAGTAGGTTACCTGTTCTATTTGCGGCATGGCTTTTAACGATTTGGTAAGGTTATCGTAAAAAGTGTTCAGTGAATCAAGATCTTTCGGTAGCTGGCGATTTCCATAGGTTATCGACCACACTTTTTCGTATTCGAAACCCAGGGGTTTCCGGTAATTCTGATAATAATAGGTGAGGTACGAGAAAACCGCAAATATAACCAGGAAAGAGATCAGAATCTCGGAAAGGAAAAGGAAATTCTGTTTCCTTTTATTCCATATCAATTTAAATAAGTGTTTAAACATAATTGTATTTATTAGGCTTTAAGGGCTTTAACCACATTTAGTTTCGACATTCTCCAGGCTGGGTAAACACCCGATAGAAGCCCAAAAAATACGCAGGCGAGCAAACTGTAACACAAAACGGTTAAGTTGATTGATAAGCGCATGTTTGAAACAAAATTGGTTTCGTTAATCAGAAAAATGACCAGCAGGGAAAGTACGATTCCTATGAAACCGCCTAAAAAAGTAAGGATCATGTTTTCTACTATAAACTGGTAAACAAGGGTTTTTGATGAGGCGCCGAAGGCTTTGCGAACGCCGATTTCGGATGAACGCTCCATAATTCGGGTAATGTTGATGTTGACGAGGTTGATGGTTGGCAACAGTAAAAACAGCAGTAAAAATCCGGCAGCCATCGAAATTACCTTGCCTACGGCTTCGTTGGTAGCGTCGCCGCCAAGTCTTCGCGTGATGCTGGTAAAAAACGGATCGGCATTGCAATACAGCTTATCAAAATCGGTCGGAATCGGCAAACGCTTTACCATCTGGGCAAACTCATTTCTCAATTTGGGGAGGTCGTCTTCACTTTTAGCTAATAAAACGGCGTTATACCCCCCCATTAAATTCGTACTGTTCCCATCTTCTTTAGCAATACTGTAAGGCAAATACATGTCGCCGCTAAAATTTCGAACGGTTTCCGATACGTTTTCGACCACGCCAATTACCCTGTAGTTGATATTATCTGCAGAAATGTACTTACCCACAACCGACGGGGCATCGCCGAAATACGCTTCCTTGGTTTCTCTGGTAATTACGGCTACCATTTCGGCGTTGTCTATTTGTTTTTGAGCAAATGGTTTCCCCTCTAAAAATTTGTATTCAAGCACATTCCAGTAATCGGCATTGGTGTATTGATAATTGATAACGAGCTTTTTATTGTTTACATACGCATTTGATGCTTTTGAGGTCGATGTAATGGCCACCATTTGAAGGTGGTTGAGTTTGGCTACATAATGTTGTAAAAAGTAGCGAGATACATTACTGGAATTCATCCAACCTTCTTTGGAATTTTTAAACTCCATTCGCTCCACATATAAGGAGCGATCTCTTTTGAAGTCGGGGTAATCGGGGCTGATCATCTTATCAGTAAGCGCTGTAGCCACCATTAAAATAGTTAGCGTAAAGCTGATGCCGAATAAGCTGATGAAAGTGAAAAACTTTCGTCGTTTTAATACGGCTATGGCGATTTTAAAGTAATTCTTTAGCATAAATCGATTTTTATTGAACTTGAGAACCATCAAAAAGACGTACCAAACGGTGTGTTTTATTGGCCATGCTTTCATCGTGGGTTACCATTACAATGGTAGTGCCTTCGTTTTTATTCAGGTTGATGAGGATTTCCATAATCTCGTTCCCCATAGCGCTATCCAAATTTCCGGTGGGTTCATCGGCCAGAATAATCTGCGGCTTGCCAACAATTGCCCTTGCAATGGCAACGCGTTGGCGCTGGCCACCCGAAAGCTGTGTTGGGAAGTGCTTTAACCGATTGCTCAGGCCCACTTTTTCGAGCGCCTCGGTAGCCAGTGCTTTTCTTTCTTTGGCCGATGTATTGCGGTACAACAGCGGAAGCTCTACATTATCGAGCACCTGTAAATCGTTAATCAAGTGGTAACTCTGAAAGATGAAGCCAAGCTTCTGGTTTCTGAAATTGGCCAGTTTTTGATCTGAAAAGCGGCTGATATCCTGGTTGTCGATGCGGATGTGTCCTTTTGAGGGCTCATCCAGCAAGCCCATAATGTTAAGCAAAGTGCTTTTGCCGCAACCCGACGGCCCCATGATAGAAAGAAACTCTCCTTTTGCAATATCGAGGCTTATGCTGTTTATCGCCAGCGTTTCTACGGTATCGGTTCGGTATACCTTTTCAATTTTTTGTAAGCTTATCATAATGTATAATTAGTAATTAAGATTTGTTAATAAATGAGTTCAATTCGTATTTTTTAATCAAGCTGCTTCTATGAAAGGTCGTCATTCCCGCGCAGGCGGGAATCTTAATGCAATTGACCCATTTTCGTGCATTAGGATCCCCAGTCAAGCTACCAATGACAGCATGGGTTTTGTCATGCTGAGGAACGAAGCATCCGCAACCTACATCTCACCGACCTTGCTCACTCGCCATCTTTTGGACAGTGCATTATTGGCGCTTTGCGTTCCATCGCTTGGGGGTTCTTCGCTATGCTCAGAATGACAGCATTGAAACTTGTCAATAAATTATCTTCATATTTTTTTCAAAGTCGTAAAGTGATAAATACCGAAGCTGGTAATAGGCGCCCCAAAAATCGCGAAGCGAAGAAACGTAATCTCTTTTGGCGGCATCGTTCTCCTGAAAGGCGATGCTGAGATCGGTAATACTGAGGTTGCCCAAAACATACCTTTCGCTGGCGATCTTATACTTTTCTGCTGCAATTTTTTCGGCGGCATCGGTTAGTTTAATTTGTTCTTTCATCATATTAAAAAGGGTAACCTGCGTTACAATTTGCTGTTTAAACGTCTGTTTATCTTGCTCAACGGCGTAGGTGACAAATTGCTCGTTGGCCTGGGCGGTTTTCGTTCGCGATTTCGATCGTCCCCAGTCCATCACCGGAATAGACAATTGCAGCTCAATCGACTGCTGGTTTTTCGGGTTGCGGTACACATCAAAAGCAGTTAAGGCCGCATTAGAGAAACCGAGGTTTGCCCTTAAAGTAGCCTTTAAACCATTTTCGCCCTTGGCTTTGGCCACGTCTCTTCGGGCCTCGGCCAACCTGCGGATAAAGCCAATGGCATCAGACCGGTTTTCAAAAGCCTCGGCCAATACTTTTTCGGTGGCCACCGACATTTGCGCCACAACCTCTGGCATTTCGAGCTTAATCCGGTCGTCGCCCTCAATGCCAGTGTAACTGCGCAGGTTGAGCGTGGCAATTTCTACGTCGCGGTTGGCCGTTCCCACTGCCTTTTGCGAGTTGAGCACCTCGAGCTGCAACTGAAGAATTTCATTTTTCGAAATCTTGCCCAAGTCAAATTTTGTATCGGCAATAGATAAAATCCTTTTGGTGTTGGCATAATTCAGTTCGGCAATATCGAGGTTAACCTGTGCCAGCAGCAAATCAAAAAAGTATTCGGTAACGGTAATCGATATTTTTTCCTGCGTTTCAATAAAAGTTTGCTTACTCTCATTGTATTTCAGCGGTTCAATCTTTTTATCCCACTTTAAGCTGTTAAACTGCAAAATGGGTTGCGTGTAACCAATGCCGTAGGGGATGCCGTTGTAGAGCACATTTTTCCTATCGAAATCGGCAAATCGCTGCAACTGCGTGGTGCCGTAAATAGTACCGCCTGTTGCCGCAATGCTTTGGCTAAAATTCAGCGTTAGCGACGAGTTATCGTAATGAACGGGTTGAAAAAGAATAGTTCCGTTGGGCTGTTGCACTTGCGTATAGGTTTTGGTATAACCGGGCAAAACGCCTTCCAGCTCAAGTTGCGGCTGATAATTGGACTTAAAGGTGCGCCATTCCCAATATTTGGTTTCTTTAACTGTTGTGGCCTGTTTAGCAGCAATAGAATTGGCTTTGGCCATTTCTACCACCTGCGGCAAGGTCAGTTTTAAGGTGTCTGTTTTGTCAACGGCAAAGGTTGTTAAGTGGCAACAAATCATAATCGCAATAAATAGCAGTTCCTTCATTATCTTAGTTGCTTATGGTTACCGTTTTTGCATTTTTGTAATCGCCCATGTCCGAAGTAATTACTTCATCGCCAACTTTCAATCCACTCAAAATTTCAATAAAATCGAAGTTGCTTAGGCCCGTTTTCACCGTTCGCCTTTCGGCAACCCCATTTTTTAAAACGAAAATTTCCTGCAGGTTAGCGCCGTTAAATGCTGCACCATTGGCCACCCGCAACACATTGTTTCGCGTGTCGGTTACCAAAAAAACATCAACCTTTTGGTTCGGCCGCAACACTTTACTGTCTTTCTGGTTTAACTGAATATCGAAAGAAACAATTGCATTGCTTATCGCAGGCGAAATGTTTACAATGGAGCCCCGCAGTTGCGTGTCGCCAATGCGGATTATGGCGGTCATGTTTTTGTGAATTTTATCGAGGAGATTGTCAGACATGCTTCCGGCCACCTTAAAGCCGCTTAAATCAGCAATCCGAACCAGCGCATCACCCTCTCGCACGCTCGAGCCAATGTTTTTATTTACCCAGGTAATCACGCCCGGCCTTGTGGCAATTACATCGGCCAGATCGAGCTTCCGTTTCAATGCGTCTAACTCATTTTTTTGAATGGCGAGCGCAATTTCAGCTTCTCTGATCTCGATTTTCATCGTTTGTTGCTTGCTCTTGATTTCGTTTTCGAGTTGTAGTTTCTCCAAATCGGCCACTTTCAAATCGAGTTCGGCACGTTCAACATCTTCTTTAGTTCCGCCGCCAGCCTTAAGCAACCGCTTTGCCGAAGAAACCCCATCTTTTAAGTTGCTGATGCGCAATTGTTTGATGCTGTTGTTCGATTTGATATCAAAAAAGCTCTTTTCCAGATCGAGTTTCAGCTTTCTGATTTCATTCTCTTTGGATTCCATTTGGAACTGCAGTTTCCCAAAATCGGCTTCCGTTACCGATTTATCCAGTTGTAATATCGATTGTCCTTTGTTAACCCGGTTTCCCGCATCCATTAAAACATCTTTTATCGATGCATTGATCGGGCTGGTTAAAACCTCTTCAAACTCAGGCAGCACTTCGCCCGTTGCGTTAATCGTGTTTTCGATTATTCCCGTTTCTACTTTAGCGGTCATAATATCAGCTCGGGTTAACTCAGGCTTAAAATAAAAGCGGATAAACCAAATGCTTGCGGCAATTACCATTACGATTACAAAAACCAGTAAATATGTTTTCTTTTTCTTTTTTGATGAAATTTCTTCTTCAATAGCTCTATCCATTCAACTGTTTGTTTCATTTGGCTTTTGCAAGAGCAGTGCCAATGTTTATCGCTTGATAATCAGCTGTTTATAAAATTTTTGGAATTGAAAAATGCCCGATATCGAACGTTCTGTTTGTTATCGGGCACAAATGCGCATTGAACGCCCCTACGAAGAAAGCATCGTTGTTTTTAAAATCGTTGTTTCAGAGAAAACAGACCGTGCCGAAAACGATGAACAATATTGAGCATTTCGCCGTCAATTGCTTTTGAAAAAATAACATGGCGCCACCCAAGTTGGCGCAAAATCTGATCTTATGCAATCGAATCTAACATCGCACAACGTGTTAAAAAAAATGATTTACATCATTTTTTAAAGTAATTCGCGTCTAACCCCCTTTCGTGGCGGTTCAATAGGTTTGTGGCATCAAAAATCCCTTTATGTTGCATACTTTTCACATCCCGGTTCTAGGCTTGGGCTACTCGATAGATACCCCTTTAAAAGTCGCCCGCTACGGAATTTCATCTGTTGTATCTATTGTCGATGACGAATTAACCGAGCGCATGCGTGCTTACCACACCAAAAAAGCAGGTTTGGAGTTTGTTCCGATACCAAAATCGCAAACAGATTACCGAGCCAGAAGAATTGAAGCCTATCTTAATTTGCTGAACGACCTGGTAGCAGTGCAATTCGGTTTTATAAGACAACAAAAATTTGATTCCGGCAGCGATATCTGTCGCTATTTTGAGCTTTTACCCGATTGTAGTGCTTTAAAACAGGGCTACGATTTAATGCTCGATTACCCGGAGGGAACCAGCAGGCAAGTATTTCAAAATCGGTTGCGCGAAGCGATACGGGCCGGCGCTATCGATGTGAACATTATGGCGAAAGTTGATAAAATGAATTACCTCG
This sequence comes from Pedobacter endophyticus, assembly GCF_015679185.1. Classification (NCBI taxonomy): domain Bacteria; kingdom Pseudomonadati; phylum Bacteroidota; class Sphingobacteriia; order Sphingobacteriales; family Sphingobacteriaceae; genus Pedobacter; species Pedobacter endophyticus. The sequence goes on along the minus strand of NZ_CP064939.1, from coordinate 1,563,703 downwards.
ACGATGAATTTACTGGCGATGCAAATACCGATGCATTGGCCGCGTTACGCGGTTTCGCCATGAGTAAGCTAAGCTCATCCGTAATTCTTTCGGCAGGGATGAACCCTAAGCTTTATACTTACATTGCCAGCTTCAACGATTTTTTCCCTGATGAAAAGGGCTCGATTAAAAAAAAGATCATTTTAAAAGTGAGCGATTTCCGGTCAGCCTTAATTCAGGCAAAATTTTTGGCCAAAAAAGGTTTGTGGGTTTCCGAGTTTAGGGTAGAGTCTGGTTTAAATTGTGGCGGCCATGCGTTTGCAACAGAAGGTTATTTGTTAGGGCCTATTTTGGAAGAGTTTAAAGCAAAGCGAGTGGCCATGCGGAATGAGCTTTTTGAAATTTGCCAGTCTGCATTGCAACAGAAGAATATTTTTATCAATATCGCTCCCAAACAAACAATAAGCGTGCAGGGTGGAATAGGCACTGCCCACGAGAACGATTTTTTGCTAAAATATTATGGCGTCGATGCAACAGGGTGGGGAAGCCCCTTTCTTTTAGTGCCCGAAGCCACAAATGTTGATGCAACAACGCTGGCGCAACTGGCCAACGCCAAGGATAGTGATTTTTATTTGAGTTCGGCCTCGCCGCTGGGTATTCTGTTTAACAATTTCAGAAACAGCAGTGCCGAAAAACAGCGCCAGTTACGCGTTGAAAAAGGCAGACCCGGAAGCCCCTGCACCAAAAAATACCTCTGCAACAATACCGAGTTTACTGCACAGCCCATTTGCACAGCTTCAAGAGAATATCAACACCTTAAAATTCAAAGCCTGCAATCATCAGCGCTTTCAAACGACGAACTGCGGACTCAGATTGATACAGTTACCGAAAAAATTTGCTTGTGCGAGGGTTTATGTTCATCGGCCTACCTTAAATATAATATGAACAAACCGAAAGAAAATACAGCTGTAGCCATCTGTCCCGGGCCGAATCTCGCTTATTTTTCAGATCTCTATTCATTGGATGAAATGGTTGGCCACATTTATGGCAAGCTCGATCTCCTTTCGGAAGTTGAACGGCCACATATCTTCATCAAAGAACTAAACCTGTATATCGACTACCTGCAAAAAGAACTTCAACAACATTTACAGCACTTTAGCGATAAAAAAAGAAAACAACTGGGGCAATTTAAGCAGCAATTACTGGAGGGCGCAAACTATTATAGAACGTTGTTTACAGATTTAACAGAACAGGCCACCGAGCAGCTAAAGGAACTTGGAATATCGAAAAGCAAACTCGACGCAATAATTGTTGATTAACGAATGAGCGGCTTAAATTTCTATATTTACAGCGTTACAAATCATAACTAATGGACAGGTCGAAATTTTTAGATGCAATTATAGAAAATGCTATCGATGGCATTATTACTATTGATGACAGCGGAATTATAGAGCACCTGAATCCGGCCGCATTGGCGCTTTTCGGTTATTCGAGATCGGAACTTGTTGGCAAAAATGTTTCGACCTTAATGCCACAGCCCGATAAGGCCCGGCACGATAGCTACATCCAAAATTACCATAACACTGGACAAAAACATATTATTGGCATTGGCAGAGAGGTGCAGGGGCAACGTAAAGATGGTTCGGTTTTTCCTTTCAGGCTGGGGGTAAGCGAGGTTAAATTTAGCGACAGGCGAATTTACACAGGTTTTATTCACGATTTGAGTAAAGAAAAGGCCAGCGAGGAACAGATTAAAAGCTATACCGAAAAACTCGAAGTGAAGATTAAAGAGCGCACCCGCGATTTGGTGAAACTTGTTTCGGAACTTGAGATGGCTAAAGAAAATATGCGTGCGTTGTTTCAAAAAGAAAAGGAACTGAACCAGCTAAAAACCCGCTTTGTATCAATGGCTTCGCACGAATTTAGAACGCCATTAAGTTCCATCCAGTTGTCAGCGTCGCTAATTGATAAATACACTTCCAAAAACGACGTGTCGAACGTGGAAAAGCACACTTCGAAAATCAAGAACTCTATTAATAACCTGACCACTATTTTAAACGATTTCTTATCGCTGGAGAAACTCGAGGCCGGTAAAGTAGAAGCATCGGCCCAGCGATTCAACATCGTTAGTTTCGCCGAAGAAATTGCCGAGGAAATGCAATTAATGACCAAGCAGAATCAACATATTATTTATGAGCATACGGGGGTTACGGCCGAGGTAAGTATCGATCCAAATTTGTTGAGAAACTGCATTATCAATCTCATTTCCAACGCAGTTAAATACTCGGGCGAAGATACGCTGATTCAGTTTAACACCTTTTTAACCAACGATAAGCTGGAGTTGGAAGTAAAAGACAATGGCATCGGCATTCCAGACAGCGATCAGAACAACTTGTTCGAACCGTTTTTTAGGGCGCACAATACTGGCGATATTCCCGGAACGGGCCTTGGCCTAAACATTGTGAAGCGATATGTCGGTTTAATGGGGGGCACCGTTTATTGTAAAAGCAGACTCAACAGCGGCACCGTTTTTACATTGAGTTTCGATTTAATGGCCGATAACAACTGATTTTAATGAACAGAAAAGTTTTAATTATAGAAGATAACGACGACATCCGCGAAGGTACCGCGGAGGTTTTAACACTTGCAGGCTATGAGGCCATTGCGGCTAAAAACGGGAAAGCCGGCGTAGAAATGGCCTTACAGCATGGGCCGGATATTATTCTCTGCGATATTATGATGCCCGAACTTGATGGCTATGGCGTACTTTATTTATTGAATAAAAACCCAAAAACCGCTTCCATTCCTTTCATATTTATTACGGCCAAAACCGAACGGGCCGATATGCGCAAAGGCATGGAAATGGGTGCCGACGACTATCTGACGAAACCTTTCGACGATATTGAGCTTTTTAAGGCCATTGAAAGCCGCTTTAAAAAGAAAACCGCTGCGGCTGGGTTTGGCGCTTCGGCCAATAATCTCGACGAAGTTTTAAGTGAGCTTCGCCAAAAAGGAAAAAACAAACAGATAGCGCGTAAGCAGATTATTTATGTAGAAGGTGATGAACCGGGTTACCTGTATTATGTTGTTAAAGGACAGGTGAAGACTTATAAGCGATTTAAGGATGGGCGTGAACTTTCTTCATCGTTGTACAACGACGGCGAGTTTTTTGGGTACGAGAGCTTGTTTACTGCAGAAACTTACGCAGATAACGCCGCCACTTTAATTGATAGCGAAATTATCCAGATCCCTAAAGGCGATTTTATGCAATACCTGTTATCCCATCAGGCCATTTCGAAAAAGTTTATCGATTTGTTATCGGGCAATGTTCGCGATAAGGGATGGCAAATGTTGCAGCTGGCCTACTCTTCGGTGCGTAAACGCGTTGCAGAAGCTTTATTGCAGGTGGCCGTAAAGTTTGGCGCTGGCGAAAGCGATAGCTGCACCATTAAAATATCGAGAGATGACCTTGCCGCACTGGTTGGAACCGCCAGCGAAACCGTAAGCAGAATGCTCGCCGACTTTAAAGAGGAAAAACTGATTGATAAAAGCGGCAACGCCATCAATATTCTCTCCATCGAAAAACTCAGAAACGTAAAGCAGTAAACAGGCTTTTTGTGATGAAGATCATTTTTTAGTCTAAGTAACCTCATCATTGCTGCATTTTTAAGGCTTTAGCTTTGTAATACATAAAACAAGGTGATGAAACCATCGTAATTTTCAGGATCAGCAACGATACTGCAAGTTGTGAAAGCTTCACCACCTTGAAAACAAAGTTAAGCCAATGAAAGTTATAGCCTACAATATTAAGCGTGATGAAAAGGAATGGTTGGCGCTCGCCAATTACAAAAAACACGATATTACCGTAATTGCCAATAGTTTAACTGCCGACACGCTATCGTTTGCAGCCGGCAAAGAAGCGCTATTGGTTTTTAACAACGACGTGCTAACGGCAGAGATTATTGCCGGCCTCAAGGCCCTCGGTATAAAATACATTGCTACTTCATCGTTTGAAACCGATCACCTCGATTTAAGGGCTGCCGGGGCAGCGGGAATGAAAATTGCCAACGTGCCACTTTCCGGAACCGACAATAAACCCGAACTGCGCATGCAACAGGTAATTAAAAACCTCGATTTGTGGGCGGCCGGCAAATGTGTGGGTAAGGCGTGTTGTTGCCAAAATAATTGTGGTGTTGTTAAAGCCTTTAAGTAATGGAAACGCCGGCACTACTTAAGAAATACAATGTAGCTGCACCCCGCTACACCAGCTATCCAACCGTTCCGTACTGGGAAACCGAGCATTTTAGCGCCGAAAAATGGATTAATGCTGTTCAGCATACCTATACCCGCCATGCCACCGAAGGCGTGAGTTTGTATATCCATTTGCCTTTTTGCCAAAGCTTATGTACCTACTGCGGGTGCAATACGCGTATTACCAGGAACCACGCTGTAGAAATGCCCTATATAAATGCGGTTTTAAAAGAATGGAGCATGTATGTATCTATTTTGGGCGAGAAGCCAAAAGTTAAAGAAATACATTTAGGTGGCGGAACACCAACTTTTTTTAGCGCCGAGAATTTAAGTGTGCTCATTAGGGGCATACTGCATAAAGCAGAATTAGCTGCCGACGCTGAACTATCTTTTGAGGCGCACCCTGCAAATACAACAACCCAGCACCTTAAAACGCTTTATAATTTGGGTTTCCGGAGGCTAAGTTTGGGCGTTCAGGATTTCGATCCTGTGGTACAACTGATGATCAACCGCATTCAAACTCCTCAAGATGTTCTTCGTGTAACCAATGAAGCCAGGGCCATCGGGTACCAGTCTGTTAATTTCGATCTGATTTATGGCTTACCGGCACAAACCATGCAGGGCCTGCAAGAAACCGTGAATGAAGTTATCGCCATGAAACCCGATCGAATTGCCTTTTACAGCTATGCGCATGTGCCGTGGCTCAAACCCGGTCAACGCCATTATACCGAAAAGGACCTGCCCGTTGGCGATGCCAAGTTTGCACTGTACCAAACCGGAAAAGACAAATTAACAAGTGCCGGTTACGAAGATGTGGGCATGGATCACTTTTCGCTTACAACCGATAGCCTCTATGCCGCAAGTCGCGCTAAAAAGCTTCACCGAAATTTTATGGGCTATACGCATCAGCATACCCATTTACTTATTGGCCTGGGGGTTTCGTCAATTAGCGACAGTTGGGGCGCCTTCGCTCAAAATCCAAAAACCGTTGAGGCTTATCTAACGAAGATGGAAGAAAATGTGCTGGCGGTAGAAAAAGGCCACATCCTATCCACCGATGATTTAACTACGCGGGCGCACATCCTGAATTTGATGTGCCGCGGCGAAACCACATTCGATGGCCAAATTCCCGATAGGGTAAAACAAAGACTATTGCCCTTGCTTGATGATGAACTTATATTACTGAGCGAAGATGCTGTTCGGGCAACGACAAATGGTAAATCGTTTATTAGAAACGTGTGCATGGCTTTCGATGAAAAATTATGGCTTAAGAAGCCCGAAACACAGGTATTTAGTTCAGCAGTTTAAGCACAGCAATATGGGAAATAAGGAGCATACCATTTTAAGGACAGTTTGCTTTCATTGCGGAGAAGATTTGCCTGCACTAAGATACCAGCTCGATGATAAGGAATTCTGTTGTGCCGGCTGCAAGGGAGTTTACAAAATCCTGTCTGAAAATAACCTTTGTAACTACTACGCCTATAACGACAACCCCGGGCAGCGTTTCAATAGTGATAGTCGTTTAGAATACCTCGATGAAGAATCCATAATCAACCAGCTTATTGATTACAGGCAAGGTTCATCAAGTATCATTACCTTTTACGTGCCGGCAATTCATTGCAGTTCGTGCATTTGGTTGCTCGAACACCTGTACAAAATAAATCCGGCAATTTTCAGCTCAAGAATCGACTTTTTAAAAAGGCAGGTTACGATAAACTTTAACCATGATGAGATCTCATTAAGGCAGCTGGTGCAAATCCTTATTCAAATCGGTTACGAGCCACTCATCAGCCTCCAGGATGTAGTAAAAGAAAACAAAAATGCCGATAGCAAAGCGCTGATCATCAAAATTGCCGTTGCAGGCTTTTTAATGGGAAACGTAATGCTATTCAGTTTTCCAGAGTATTTTGGGCTGTCGGGCTTAGAGCAACAGTTTCAAGAGCTGTTTGGCTGGCTCAACCTTGCCTTTGCAATTCCTGCAACCTTTTATTGCGGCCGCGATTACTTTTTATCGGCAATAACCAGTTTAAAACACAAACACATTAACCTCGATACACCTTTGGCGTTAATTATTGCCGTACTATTTTTTAGAACCGCGTTCGAGGTTATTTTTAAGGCCGGACCGGGCTTTGCAGATACCCTAACGGGCCTGGTGTTTCTACTGCTGATGGGCAAGTGGCTAAGGCAACGCACTTATCATCATATATCTTTCGATAGGGATTACCGCTCATATTTCCCAATAGCAGTTACCACGCTTGCTAACGGAAAGGAAAAGCCTGTAGCCATTAACGATGTTAAAATTGGCGACCGTTTATGGATCCGCAACGGCGAGCTCGTTCCGGCCGATGCCATTTTGATGAAGGGAAACGCCTGCATGGATATGAGTTTTGTTACGGGCGAATCGGAACCTGTACATAAAGTACTCGGCGAAATTATTTACGCCGGGGGCAGGCAGACAGGCGAGGCAATTGAGCTCGAAGTGATTAAACCAGTTTCGCAAAGCTACCTGACCGGCCTCTGGAATAACGAAAATTACCATGCCGATCGGTCGAAACAGAACTTTAACGATAGTGTAGCAAAATATTTTAGTCTGGCTGTGTTTATTATCGCCTTTGCTTCGGCAGGCTATTGGGGCTTTGCGGGCAACACACACAAAGCATGGTCGGCATTTACCGCGGTAATTATTGTAGCCTGTCCCTGCGTTTTGGCACTAAGCACTCCCTTTACCTTATCGGCCATTTTATCGGTGTTTGATAAGAAGGGGTTTTATATCAAGAACACCGATGCCGTTGAAGAACTTGCTAAATGCGATACCCTTATTTTTGATAAAACAGGAACCCTAACCAGCAGCGACAGCGCCAAAACAACGTTTAAGGGCTCGTTATCTTCAGCAGAAAAAGTATTGGTAAGTTCACTTATGCGGAATTCTACCCATCCAATGAGCCGGCATATACTGAGCGAACTGAATGCTGACCGATTTTATACTGTAGCCGACTTTGTGGAGATACCCGGTAAGGGGTTGCACGGAACTGTAAATGGTTTAAGCATTTATGCCGGAAACCTTTCTTTACTTCCCTCGCATTTACGTAGGGTAGAGGGCAACGGCGTTCACATTGTAATCGATAATAAGTATCTTGGTTCTTTTTCCGTCGAGCAGCAATGGCGCCCGGGCTTAAAAGAGCTGATTAGCACATTTGACAATAAATTCAAATTGCAGGTATTGTCCGGCGATACAGATAAAGACGAGAAAACTTTAAGAGCTATTTTCCCTGCAGCCGCAACTATTGCCTTCAAGCAAAGCCCTCACCAAAAACTAAGTGTAGTTTTGGCGCATCAGCAGCAAAAATTGCACGTAATGATGCTTGGCGATGGCTTAAATGACGCCGGTGCTTTAAAGCAAAGTAATTTCGGCGTGGCCATAACCGATAACATCAACAACTTTACACCGGGTTGCGATGCAATTATGAAGGGAAGCGCACTGAACCTCCTGCCAGCATTTATCCAATTGAGCAGAGATGGTTTAACAATTATCAAGATAAGTTTTGCCATTGCAATAGCCTATAACCTCATCGGTATTTATTTTGCCGTTCAGGGAACTTTATACCCGCTTGTTGCCGCAGTTTTAATGCCGTTGAGCACCATTACCATTATTTGTTTCACCACCCTTGCCACAGGCTTTTTTGCCCACAAACGCAAATTAAAATGAACATCCTTTACTTTTTGATCTGCTGCAGCATGCTTGTGGCACTGATATTTCTTGCCGCATTTTTTTGGGCATCAAAAACCGGACAACATGATGATGTTTACACACCGGGCGTCAGAATTCTTTTTGATGACGACCCGCAAAGTGAAAAAAGTGAAGAAGATCATTTTTCTAGTTAAGCAGCATCATCATTTAAAAAGGCATCCCGCAATACCTTTGATCCATCAAACGAACAAACCTCCCTATTTACATTATGCAGTTAGAAAAATTTACCTACGACAACAAAATTGTTCGAAATTTTGGAATCGCTACGCTCGTATGGGGCATCATCGGTATGACCGTTGGCTTGCTTGCCGCGATGCAACTCTTTAAGCCCGCCATGAACTTGGGCAACCAATACACCACTTTTGGCAGAATCAGACCATTGCATACCAATGCAGTGATATTTGCCTTTGTAGGAAATGCCATTTTTATGGGCGTTTACTATTCGCTACAGCGCTTGTTAAAGGCACGTATGTTTAGCGACGTACTCAGCAAGATCCATTTCTGGGGCTGGCAACTTATTATTGTATCGGCCGTAATTACACTCCCATTAGGTTTTACCACCTCGCATGAGTATGCCGAACTGGAATGGCCTATAGATATTGCCATAACGGTAATATGGGTGGTTTTTGGAATAAATATGTTTGGCACCATATTTAAGAGACGCGAGCGCCACTTGTATGTGGCCATATGGTTTTACATTGCAACATTTGTAACCATTGCGGTTTTGCATATTGTAAACTCGTTTGAGCTGCCAATTTCATTTATGAAAAGTTACTACCTGTATGCGGGCGTTCAGGATGCGCTGGTACAATGGTGGTATGGGCACAATGCGGTTGCTTTTTTCTTAACTACACCCTATTTGGGCATGATGTATTATTTTCTGCCCAAAATGGCCAATAGGCCGGTATACTCTTATAAACTGAGTATCCTTCACTTTTGGTCGCTTATATTTATTTACATCTGGGCAGGGCCGCACCATCTGCTTTACACCTCGTTGCCTGGCTGGGCACAATCGTTGGGTGTAGCTTTCTCCATTATGCTTATTGCACCGAGCTGGGGCGGTATGATAAATGGTTTGTTAACCTTACGTGGCGCTTGGGATAAGGTTAGAGATGATGTAACCCTTAAGTTTATGGTAGTTGCCTTAACAGCCTACGGTATGGCCACTTTTGAGGGGCCGATGTTATCCCTTAAGCAGATTAATGGCGTAGCCCATTTTACCGATTGGATAGTTGCACACGTACACGTAGGCGCCCTGGGGTGGAACGGATTTTTGACGTTTGGCGTGATGTATTGGTTAATTCCAAGGATTTACAAAACCCAGCTTTACTCAAAAAAACTTGCCGGCTTTCATTTTTGGATAGGCACACTGGGTATCTTATTTTACGCCGTACCCATGTATTGGGCCGGGTTTACCCAGGGCTTAATGTGGAAAGAGTTTACCCCCGAAGGTTTATTAAAATACCCGAATTTTCTGGCTACCACCTTACAGATTATTCCAATGCATGTTTTGCGCTCGATAGGTGGGGCCTTCTATTTGATAGGAGTTATTGCCATGACTTATAACCTGGCGAAAACAATGCTCGGTTCCAAATTGGTTGCCAACGAGCCCGCGGAGGCCATGGCCCTCGAAGGTGTTGTTGTAGATAGTTCGCCTGCAGACAAGGCCTGGCACCGGGTTTTAGAGCGCAAACCCATGAAATTTATGGTGCTCTCGCTCATCATCATTTTAATTGGTGGCATGGTAGAGATGATGCCAACGTTCACCATTCAATCTAATGTGCCCACCATTGCCAGTGTAAAGCCCTATTCGGCATTAGAGCTTCAGGGCCGCGATTTGTACATTAGAGAAGGCTGTGTAAACTGCCACTCCCAAACTGTGCGTCCGTTTCGATCAGAAACCGAGCGTTACGGCGAGTACAGCAAGGCCGGAGAGTTTGTGTACGATCACCCGTTTTTATGGGGAAGTAAAAGAACAGGTCCGGATTTGCATCGCATAGGCGGTAAATACGCTGATGCCTGGCACTTTAACCACCTGCTCGATCCCACTTCAATGTCGCCCGGAAGCATTATGCCGCCATATCCCTGGTTAGTTGAGCAAAAGCTCGATGTGGCTACCACGCCTGGTAAAATCAGGGCCATGCAATCATTAGGCGTTCCATACCCTCAGGATTACGATAAAAAGGCAAACGACGACCTAAAAATTCAGGCAGAAAAAATTGCGCTGGAGTTGAGCCAAAATAACATCAAGGTGAAAAGCGACAGGGAAATTGTTGCCATTATTGCTTACCTGCAACGTTTAGGAACCGATATTAAAACCAATAAAGAAATTATTCCTTCAAATCAATAAAACTATGTTCAATCAGATAAAAGACCTGGCAGGAGGCGAATTCTACCTAATCACCTCACTGCTTCTATTTATGGTGTTTTTCATAATTGTGGGTATTTACCTGCTAAAATTGAATAAGCAGCATATCGAAATTATGGGTTTACTTCCAATTCAAGAAAATCAGCCTGACGAACATGAAGAAGATTAACACACTTATTATTTTATTGTTTTTATCGCTGAGCGGATTCGCCGCCGATGATAAAGCCCCTGCTATAGCCGAACAGGCAGCGCCGGGCCTGGGCTTAACCCAATCGGAACTGTTAATCGTAATCATGCTGGTGTTTATGCTTGTATTGCTATTTGTTTCGGTTACACTGCTCAATGCGTTTAAAGTATTGTACAACGAACGACAGAACCCAACGCCGTACGCTGTGCCCGAAAAAGAGGTTGTGCTTGATTACGATGTTTGGCTGAAAACCAAAAAGAAACAACGCTCACTTTGGGAAAAGGTTTTAAGTTTGAAACCTATTGAACAAGAAAAAGATCTTGAAATTGAGCATGCCTACGATGGAATAAAGGAACTTAACAACCCGGTTCCTACCTGGTTTAATGTGCTTTTCTTTGGTACAATGTTCTTCGCCGTAGGATACCTTTTTTATTATCACATAGGTGGATACGGCGATTTGCAAGATAAAGAGTACGAGCGTGAAATGGCTATGGCGCAAGAAGAAAAAGCAGCCTATTTGGAAAAATCGGCCAATACCATCGATGAAAACTCGGTACTTGCAGATAACACGCCGGTAACGCTTGAACAGGGAAAAGGCATTTTTACGGGCAATTGCGTGGTTTGCCACGGCGATAAAGGACAGGGGCTTATTGGACCAAATTTAACCGACGACTTTTGGCTTCACGGAGGCGGCATAAACAACATTTTTAAAACCATTAAATATGGCGTGCCCGAGAAAGGAATGATCAGCTGGGAAAAAAATCTGACGCCCAAACAAATCAGTGCTGTCGCCAATTATATTTTATCATTGCATGGCACTAACCCGGCGGGCGCAAAGGCGGCCCAGGGAGAAAAATACGACGAAAAGGATGTAAAAGATAGCGAGATGAAAAGTGTTAAAGATAGTTTGAACCAAGCCAATGCAGCAGCAAAGTAAAACTAAAGGCAGAACCTTTCTTTATCCCAAAAAACCATCGGGCAGGTTATATAACTACCGCAAATGGGTGGGTTTTGCACTTCTGTCGGCCCTGTTTCTCTTTCCTTTTGTAGAGTTTAATGGCGAGCAGTTGGTTTTGCTCAATTTCCTGGAGCGGAAGTTCGTGTTTTTCGGGTTAAATTTTACTCCGCAAGACTTTTACCTGTTTGCCCTCGCAATGCTGATTTTTATTGTTTTTATTGTGAGTTTTACCGTGGTTTTAGGGAGGTTATGGTGCGGCTGGCTCTGTCCGCAAACCATTTTTATGGAAATGGTTTTCAGACGGATTGAATACTGGATTGAAGGAGACGCGAATAAACAAAGAAAACTCGATGCCGGCCCCTGGAACGCCGAAAAAGTGTTTAAAAAGACGATAAAGCACCTCATTTTTATTGTTATCTCGTTTGCAATCGCCAATACTTTTCTCGCTTACATCATCGGCTCAGACGTATTGATCAAGATTGTTACTGAGCCCATTCGCTTGCATATTTCGGGCTTTGCATCCATCTGCTTTTTCACATTTATATTTTATCTGGTGTTTGCCTATGTTAGAGAAATAGTTTGCACGGTAATTTGCCCTTATGGGCGTTTACAAGGCGTTTTGCTCGATAGCCAGAGTTTGGTGGTAGCTTATGATGTTACCAGGGGCGAGCCCCGGGGAAAAATTCAAAAACAAAATGAGGCTATTAAAAGCGGCGATTGTGTCGATTGTACTTTGTGTGTGCAAGTATGCCCAACGGGTATCGATATCAGAAAAGGCACGCAACTCGAATGTGTTAATTGTACCGCCTGTATTGATGCCTGTAACGAGGTAATGGTTAAAATCGGTAAGCCCAAAAATTTAATTGGTTTCTACAATCAGGACTTCATTAGCGAACGCAAACCCTATAAAATAGGAATAAAGCCCTATGCCTATGCCGCTGTACTCATTGCTGTTTTGATCGTTTTTTCATCATTGATTTATAAACGGGAGGCCGTTCAAACTACCGTTTTGCGGGCCAGCGGTACTTTGTACCAGGCTAAAGGGCCGAACAAAACCAGCAACCTGTATAATGCGGAGTTAACCAACAAAACAAATAAAAACATAAAATTCAGTTTCAAACCGCAAAGCGATGAAGACGAGATCGACTTCATTCAGCATGCACAGATTTTGCCAAAAGAGGGCACCGCACACCTTACTTTCTTTCTTGTAAGAAAAAACAATGCAATAAAGCGCTACAAAACTGATGTTGTTTTTGAAGTAGTATCTGAACGGAAAGTTTTAAGCACGGCTAAAACGAGCTTTTTTGCACAGCCGGGCGAATAATAATGGAATAGCGTAGACATGTAAAAGAAGATAAAGTTATGAACTGGGGAACGAAGATAGTTTTAGGGATGATAAGTTTTATGTTATTCATCGTTGGTATGGTAATTTACATGTTTCATGTGCACGGTCGCGATGCCCTGATTGAAGAAGACTACTACCAAAAAGGCATCGATTACAACACAGAATATAACGCAAAACAGAATGTTGATGCCGATAATGCGAAGCCGGCAATATCGGTCACACCTAAACAAATCATCATTCGGTTAAAAGACTCTGCAAGTTACGAACTCGTTTTACGACGGGCGGCAAACAGCGCCGACGATTTAAGGTGGAAGGGAAATACCGCAGGCAGTTCAAATGTAATCCTTGTTGATAAAGTAAAAATGGGTAGCGGTTTGTGGTTTCTACACCTGACCTGGCACTCAGGAAAAAAAGAGTATTTGTACAAACAAAACATTACGTTGTGATAAATTTTTTTCCACTCGCATTTTTGATGGGGCTTTTCGGCAGCCTCCACTGTGCAGTGATGTGCGGGCCGATTGCGCTTGGAATGCCATTCCAGAAAAAGAGCTTCCTCCAGTCGGCCCTGCAGCTTTTGCTCTATCAGTTTGGGCGAATATTGGTATACACCCTTTTGGGCCTGTTGGTTGGCGCATTAGGCAGTACCATCCGAATTTACGCCAATCAAAAAAGCCTGGGCATTACCATTGGCATTTTGTTGCTTCTGTTTACAGCCTTCCAATACAATGCAAAATACCGCCACCACTTCGCTATTTTTCAAAACAAGCTGTTAAATCCCATCAGTAAGTTAATGGGAACCGTTTTTAAGCTTAAATTGTGGGGGCTGTTTGCCGGCATGCTAAACGGATTAATCCCTTGTGGCATGGTTTACCTTGCACTCGCAACAGCACTAAATACCGGAAATGTACAGGCCGGGGCATTGTTTATGTTTCTTTTTGGCCTCGGAACGATGCCTTTGATGATGATGATTTCCATCGGTGGCATTTACCTCAAAAAGTACATTCGGTTCAATACCCAGCAATTAGTTCCCTGGTTTATGGTGTTTTTTGGGCTCCTGTTTATTCTTCGGGCGCTCAATTTGGGCATTCCTTTTTTATCACCCGAATTGCCTGGTGTTTATGGCCATTCCGTGCTATGCCAATAGCCTGAACAACCGTTGCCGTTATTTTTCGTAAACCCATTATCTGGAAATAAATACACCCTTATTTTCTTTCCCACCACTGCATGCGTTTCAAACGTTTGAAATGCCCCGATAGTCCGCATCGCCGCATTAAAATGAAAAAAGATAATGTGTTTTTGGTATTCTCTGTCTACATTCAGCCTTAGCTGTCACCTGTTCATTTTTAGATCAGCGCTACGACATCGATAGAAAATCATCTCAGAAATATGATCTTAAACAAGCCTCTTATTTTGGTTTTTGTAGCCATTTTGTTTAATTGCCTCGTGGGTTTTAATGCGGTTGGAAAGGATGTTATTCTCGGCAACCAAGTGGTAATTTACACCGATGCCCCGGCCGATAGTCCTATTGCTATCGCCATTTCGGCCCTAAAACGCGACCTGGGCACAGTGTTGGGTGCCAATGTGGTAATTAAGCCTACTGCACAACTTGCCGGTCCGGGTATTATTGTGTTTAACTCCAAATCTGCCGTTGCACTTCCTGCCACTGTAACAGGGTGGGAGGAGAGCCACGTTTATATTAGCAAAGTATCTTCGGGGGAACACATTGTACTCGAGGGGAGTGACGTTCGCGGAACTATATACGCCATTTATACCTTTAGCGAAAAAATACTTGGCGTGCCGCCGTTGTGGTATTTTTGCTCCTGGAAGCCAATCGCAAAAAAGCAGGTTGCGGTGAGTGATCGACTAAATATCCTGAGCAAATCGCCAACAGTTAAATATAGGGCGTGGTTTCCCAACGATACCGACTTATTTGCGCCCTGGAGGCAAAAGAGCGAGGCTAATTATGAGACCTGGCTGGAAACAATGCTGCGCTTAAAACTAAATACGGTAGAGTGGTTTGACGATGAACGCGACTACAACAAGCCCTACAGCGTATCTAAAACCACCAAGCTCATTCAGGCTTACGGATTGATCAATACCACCCATCACCACAGTCCGCTTAATGCCTCATTTGCCGGTTGGAAAGATTACTGGGAAAAAGTAAGGCACATGGCGCCGCCTAAGTTATTGCTGGCTAATTTAGATAAGCTGGAAGAATTTTGGCGATACAATGTAGAAAGCATCGTTCGAAATAAAATCGATATGCTTTGGGTGCTGGGCTTTAGGGGCAGTGGCGATCACCCTTTCTGGTATACCTTTACCGATGCGCCCGAATCGGCCACCGAACGCGGAAAAGTAATTAGCGACATGCTGGAAAGACAACGCCAGATTGTATTGAGCGTTACCAAAAATCCAAACACGCAATTCCGAACCATTTTTTACGATGAGCTCTCTGATCTTCTGGCCAGAAACCTCATTAAACCACCGGCAGATAGTACTTTTATATGGACTTATGTAGCAACCCGCAGAGATCACTACCCGAACCTAGATTTACAGCAGTTGGATCAATCGAGAAATCTACGCCTTGGTTATTACTTCAATTACCAGTTTACATCAACCGGAAGCCACCTGGCTGCAGCAGAAGGTCCGTGGAAAATGGAGCAGAATTTCCGTTACGTTGCCTCTAAAACCAATCAGCCAATTGCATTTGCTGTGGTTAATGCCGGCAACCTCCGCGAGCATTTAATGGAGCTTTCTGCCCACGCCGAAATGATGTGGAATTTTAACAGCTTCGATACCGATGCCTTTCTTAAACGTTATTGCGCCACCTACTTTGGTAAACAGCGGGCTAACAGCATCGCGACACTATACAGCGCCTTTTACCAATCTTACTGGAACCAGCGAAAGCCGGTACTGGAAGGGTTCGACCGCCAGTTTGTATTTCAGGATTTGCGGTATAACCGTGCCTTGAAAGAGCTTGCCACAGCCTTTGGCCGCCCTTATACCAGTAACCCGTTAACAGATATACCAGCCGAACAAGAGAAGAACCGAACTTATAACATTGTGCCGCAAGATAACGGATGTGAAACGGTAATTGAGGCGCTGATTAAAGAAACCGAGCGCTCAGCTACACGTTTTGGCGAGGTAGCACGCAAGGCAGAGATCGTTAAAAAGTCGGTAAGTGCCGGGCAGCGTACTTTTCTCGATGATAATTTAATTGCTCAGGCCAAATACATGGAACACCTTAATCTGGCGCTGTTTAATCTTTCGATGGGCTATAGCAAACAACCTGATAACAACGGGCAGCGGTTGGCATTTGTTAAAAAAGCAATCGACGAACTTCAGCAGGCACGTTCGGCACTTGGTAGCACCCAGCACGGAATTTTTGTCGACTGGTATGCCGGCGATCGCGTATTCGGGTTCAATAACGTACTCGAAAAACTTCAAAATCTGTTAAAATAGCACCATTGACGAAAGCAACCATGTTGAAAAATTTTTTGAGAATCGCTTGTTTACTCCTTCTTGTACTCGGTAGTTATTGGGCAAAGGCCGAAGATGGTTACAAGTTGTGGCTGCGGTATAACCGCATTACCAACAAAGCCGTGGCAGCCGAATACAGAAGCTTTTTAAGTGCTGTTTATTTCCCCTCAACTTCGCCCACTGCCACGGTGGCAAAACAAGAGATCGAAACCGCTTCAATCGGCCTCCTGGAAGCGCGTTTAAGGCTGGCGAGCTCGGTTGAACAGGCTACCCTTATTGTAGCAACGCCCAGAACGTGCCCAGAACTTGGAGATTTAGAACAAACCAAAGCGCTGAGCAAATTGGGCAAAGATGGTTTTATGGTATTTACTGCCAAACTTAAGGGAAAGCAACGTTTGGTTGTTGTCGCCAACGAGGATGTTGGCTTGCTTTATGGCGTGTTTAAACTGCTTACTGAATTACAAAATGGCGTACATTTGAAAAGTATCTTCATTAGCGATTACCCGAAAATTGAGAACAGGATTCTTAACCATTGGGATAATTTAGACGGCTCGGTTGAGCGGGGCTATGCCGGAAATTCCATTTTTAAGTGGGAAGAGTTGCCCAAACGAATTGATCCCCGCTACATCGATTATGCACGGGCCAACGCTTCAATAGGAATCAATGGAACGGTATTAAACAACGTAAACGCCAACTCAAAAATACTTTCTACAGCATACATTGCAAAAGTAAAAGCATTGGCCAATGTGTTGCGGCTGTACGGCATCAGGGTTTATCTCACCGCTAAATTTACGGCGCCAATGGAACTGGGCGGGTTAAAAACTGCCGATCCACTAAATGAGGACGTTAAAAAATGGTGGAAAGAGAAGATAGCAGAAATTTATCAGGCGATACCTGATTTTGGCGGCTTCTGCGTAAAAGCAAACTCCGAGGGGCAACCAGGCCCGCAAGATTACGGGCGCAGCCATGCACAGGGAGCCAACCTACTGGCCGATTTATTAAAGCCGCATAATGGTTTATTGATGTGGAGGGCCTTTGTTTACAACAACAAGGCGAGCGACGACCGGGTGGTTGAAGCCTACAACGAATTTAAACCGCTCGATGGACAATTCAGCTCCAATGTGCTTTTGCAAGTTAAAAATGGCCCCATCGATTTTCAGCCCCGCGAACCTTTTAACCCTTTGTTCGGCGCAATGCCAAATACACAGCTGATGCTTGAAGTGCAGATTACCCAGGAGTATCTGGGGTTCGACAAGCATCTCGTTTATCTGGCGCCCTTATTTGAGGAATGCCTGCAAGCAGATACTTATGCATGGGGAAAGGGGGCGACGATTTCAAAGGTGATCAGCAAAAAGATCTCAGCCGGGCAGCAAACGGCAATTGCGGGTGTGGCCAACGTCGGTAACATTAAAAACTGGACAGGGCATCCCTTTGGACAGGCCAATTGGTTTGCGTTTGGCAGGTTGGCCTGGAACCCTGATCTAACATCAGCTGACATTGCAAAGGAATGGCTCGGATTAACGTTTTCCAACGATCCGAAATTTATCAATACCGCACTCGATATGATGATGAACTCAAGGGAGGCCGCTGTAGATTACATGACGCCTTTGGGATTAACGATGTTAATGGACGTTAGCCACTACCGGCCGGCGCCCTGGAGGCGAGATAAGCCAGCTCCCGTTCTTTCAGCAGAGAGTTTTCACCGGGCAGACCGTTTAGGAATTGGGTACGATAGGAGCAGCGCTGGCAGCAAGGCCACCGCACAATACCAAACCCCGCTCAAAGAGATTTTTGATGATCCTAAAAGCTGTCCCGAAAAATACCTCCTGTGGTTTCATCATGTGAGCTGGGATTTTAAACTGAAATCAGGACTTCCGGTTTGGGATGGATTATGCAGACATTATTATCAAGGTGTTGAACAGGTGGCAAAAATGGCTGACCAATGGAACCAACTTGGCCCCTTTGTTGATGCTGAGCAGTTCAAAAAAGTGCAGTCGCTTTTAACCACTCAACATGAGGAAGCCACGCTGTGGCGTGATGCCAATGTGCTTTATTTTCAGTCGCTTTCTAATCGGCCGATTCCAGCTGTGCTTACGCCGCCCGGCCGCTCACTCGATGAAGTGAAAGCATTATTAAAAACCCAAGGCAGTCGCTAAGGTTCATTCCAATTGTGGAGTCGTTAAATCTTTTAGTCATCCGATGAACACCTGCAAGTAGCCTATATTCATCGGATGACCGATAGGCCACTGGTAGGCTCATTACATTCATTGCCGTTGACTTCAGTTAGCGGATAAAAAAAGAACATGTAGTCATCCGATGAATACCTGCAAGTAGCCTATATTCGTCGGATGACCGAGAGGCCACTGGTAGGCTCATTGCATTCATTGCCGTTGACTTTAGTCAACGGATAAAAAAAGAACATGTAGTCATCCGATGAATACCTGCAAGTAGCCTATATTGATCGGATGACTGATAGGCCACTGGTAGGCTCATTGCATTCATTGCCGAAATAATGGAGAAATCCTGTACGACCAAGAAAAGCTCCTCACTATGTATATACATAAATAACTCGCTTTTCAATTCTAATATTCCTAAAAAAAGAATAAACTGTCATTAAGACACATATTAACCCTAAATAAATAATCAAAAAATATTTGCATCCTAATTTTTTAATAATACATTTGTATGTACATACTAACAAAGTGTATTGTCTAACCAAATTTTTAGCGAGTTTTCTCAAAAATTAAAATTACCAAATTCATTTTTTAAAACGGGGCTAGTCAATACAGTTTTTGGAATAACTAAAACGTTTTCATACAGAGTCAGTAGCGTTCACCAATGCTCGTTTAGATGAATAGCAGCGACTTTTAAATTGAAAACAATGTGTAAACATGAACGAAAATAAAAGCAACATTTATCAGAATCTCAACACAGATATGTCTATAGAAGAACCGATGCGAAAAACCCAGCAGGAGATTATGCCGGCATTTACTGAAGCCATTAATAAGCCCACTGGTTACGATATATATCCGTATTATCCCCTTGGTGATCAAAAAATATTTAACGGTTACGCAGCCTTAAGTGATTATATCGCCGAACAAAAAACAGTTGTTATCGACGGTTATGTAGGCGTTTATTGGAATCTTTTTATTAGTTCATTAACACAGGAACTCGGTTCGCGGGGCTTGAGCTTAAACATTATAGATACCGCCTCTTTTTTCAAAAATGAAGCGGTAATCGACGAAATGGCCGGTGAATTTCTCGGCGAAAAAGACGCCGTTTGGGGCAGAAAGACTACATTAACATTGGCAGACTTTTTCGATTTGGAGGCAATGAAAAGCAGTGCTGCCAGCCACGAGTTCGATATTAATATTATGGTAGGCTGCGGTGCTTCGCTAAGCGATTGGGATGCCGCCCTTGTTTATGTAGATTTACCCAAAAATGAGCTCCAGCACCGTATGAGTGCAGGTGCAATCTGCAATTTAGGTAAATCGCAACCACAGGAGCCAACAGAAATGTACAAACGTTTCTATTTTGTTGATTGGGTGGTGCTCAACAACCATAAAGAAAGTTTGGTGCAGCGTGCAGATGTATTCGTCGATGCGCAGTGGGATGAAGAAATTAACTGGGCGCATGCTGATACCATTCGCGATGGGTTGAATAAAATGTCTACCTCCGTTTTTCGGGCCCGCCCGTGGTTTGCCGCCGGCGCCTGGGGCGGCCAATGGATGAAACGGCACATGCCGCAGCTCGATCAGAATGAGGTTAATTACGCCTGGTCGTTCGAACTGATTGTGCCAGAGAATGGCATCGTTTTCGAAAGTGAAGGGCTCTTGCTCGAAGTATCGTTTGATTTACTGATGTTTCTCCAGGGCAAAAATATTTTGGGCAAACACGCTGAACGTTTTGGAACCGAGTTTCCGATCAGGTTCGATTTTCTCGATACTTTCGAGGGCGGCAATCTATCTATACAGTGCCACCCAAGCCTAAACTATATTAAAGAACAATTCGGCGAGCAAATTACGCAGGATGAAACCTACTATATATTAGATTGTAACGACGATGCTTCCGTATACCTCGGTTTTCAGGAAGACATTAATGCCGATGAATTTAAAAATGTGCTTCAAAATAGCAATGAAAATGGAGTAGAAGTGGACATTGAAAAATATGTTCAGGTTCACAAAGCCAAAAAGCACGACCTGTTTTTGATTCCAAATCGCACCATTCACAGCGCCGGCGCACAAAACCTCGTATTAGAAATTAGTGCAACTCCATACATCTTTACGTTCAAAATGTACGACTGGCTGAGGCTTGACCTGAATGGGAAACCTCGGCCAATCAACATCGATCACGCCTTTAAAAATCTCGATTTCAGCAGAAAAGGCGACAAGGTTACAGAACAATTAATATCCAAACCGTATTTGTTGGACGAAGCCGATGGAGTGGTGTGCTATCATTTGCCTACGCATGCCGACCATTTTTACGATATACACCGGTTAGAATTCGATTCGGAAGTTGAAGTACAAACCGAAGGCCTTTGCCATGTGCTGATGCTGGTTGAGGGAACCTCAATTGCGGTAACCACAGATAATAGCGCTACCATGAGTTTTGCTTTTGCCGAAACGTTCGTTATCCCCGCAGCAGCTAAAAGCTACAAGATAATAAATAATGGCAAGGCAAGGGCGAAAGTGATTAAGGCTTTCTTAAAATAGAAACATGATGCTAAAAGAACAAAATATGGAAATAAAAAGAAGCAGTTCCTACCTCTATCTGGTTTGTTTGGTTGCGGCGCTTGGCGGGTTTTTGTTTGGCTTCGATACCGCAGTAATATCCGGAACGATAAGCCTCGTAAAAAACGATTTCGGGCTCGATGCCGTTAGCGAAGGCTGGTTTGTGAGTTGTGCACTCCTTGGCTGCATTATCGGTGTAGTAATTTCTGGTAAGCTGAGCGACAAATTCGGCAGAAAAATTGTGCTTATTCTTTCCGCATTGCTGTTTCTGGCCTCCGCACTCGGTTGTATGTATGCCGCTTCGTTCACTTCCTTAATCGTGTTTAGGCTTATTGGCGGAATTGGAATTGGCGTAGCCTCTATGGTGTCGCCGCTTTATATTTCCGAGTTTGCACCATCAAGGTTAAGGGGAACCATGGTATCATTATATCAGCTTGCGCTAACCATTGGCATTGTAACCGCTTATTTTACCAATGCTTATCTGGCAAGCCACCAAATCGATTTGTTTTCAGGCAATCATGCTGAAAAAATATTTTCGGCCGAGGTTTGGCGGGCAATGCTCGGGCTTGGCGCAGTGCCTGCACTTATATTCCTTATCTCGTTGTTTTTGGTGCCCGAATCTCCCCGCTGGTTGCTTTCCAGAGGGCGAACCGATCTGGCCAGTAAAATCCTTATCAAAATTGATGGCGAAACGGCCGCGAGAAAAGAACTCGATGCCTTTGCCGCACAAGAAACCGCCAGCGAAGACCGCTCGCTCAGCACCTTGTTTAAACCAGTTTACCGAAAAGCATTGTGGATTGGCCTTTTACTGCCCTTTTTATCGCAGGTTTGCGGCATTAATGCAGTAATTTATTACGGACCAAGAATCCTCGAGCAAGCCGGTTTTACCTTAAATAATGCACTGGGCGGTCAGGTAACTATTGGCCTTGTAAACGTGGTTTTTACCTTTGTAGCCATTTTTACCGTTGATAAATGGGGAAGAAAGCCGCTGTTATACATTGGTGTTGGCGGCGCAGTAGTTTCGCTAATCATTATTGGTCTGCTGTTTCAACTCGGCGTTATTTCAGGTCCGTGGATATTGATTTTCATTCTTGCTTTTATTGCCTGTTTTGCCTTTTCTTTCGGACCCGTTTGCTGGGTGGTCATCGGAGAGATTTTTCCCAACGGAATCCGTGGCAAGGCCATGTCGTTGGCCACGCTAACACTTTGGATCGGCAACTTCTTCGTCGGACAGCTTACCCCGATTATGCTGCAGGGACTCGGCTCATCGTGGACGTTTTGGATCTTCGCAATTTGCTGCTCTCCGGCACTTTACCTTACCTGGAAACTGATTCCCGAAACCAAAGGACGATCGCTCGAAGAAATCGATGCCCATTGGCAGCGAAGCTATCAGCAAAACAAGCACACCAATTAAACCCTAATAAAAACCTAACCCGATATACAAAATGCTTACCAGCATTTAACTAACCAAAATGTTATGAGACTTAAATTTTACGAAACAAAAAAACTTAGGCGACTGCCCCTCTGGCAGCTTGTGCTACTGGTATCAATACTGGTTCCCTTTACGCCTGGCTACCTCGCTGCCAAGCCATTAGCAACGGCCGTTACAGCGCAACACGCTGCAAATGTTACCGTTAGCGGTAAAGTTGTTGACGAAAAAGGATTGGGGCTTCCCGGTGTAACCGTGCAAATTAAGGGTACATCGGTAGGAGCAGTTACCGACAACAGCGGTGTATACAGCCTTTCCGTTCCCGATAATCTCGTTTCCCGGAGCCTTACTTTCTCCTATGTAGGCTACATTAGTCAGGATGTTGCAATTGCCGGGCAAACCACAATCAATGTTCGGTTGCAGCCGGGCGGCGAAAATGCGTTGGATGAGGTTGTTGTTGTAGGTTACGGTACTCAAAAGCGGGTATCGATTACCGGTGCAGTAAGCACTATCGATGCAAAAAACATAGAGAATAAACCTGTACTTAATGCCTATCAGGCCTTGCAGGGCGAGTCGCCGAATTTAATTATTCAGCAAACAAACTTAAATCCGGGCAGCAATGTAACCGTAAATATCAGGGGCGTAGGCACGCTGGGAGACAACACCCCATTGGTTGTTGTAGATGGTATCGTTGGTGGCAATTTAAATACAATCAACCCAAACGACATTGCCAGTGTATCCGTACTGAAAGACGCAGGTTCGGCCGCCATTTATGGTTCCAGAGCCGCCAATGGCGTTATACTCATTACCACCAAGGCCGGAAAGATAAACAAGAAGACCACTGTTACCTATAATGGCAGTTATGGCGTTCAAGATGCCAACGTTTTGGTACATAAAGTGCCGGCCTATCAAAATGCTTATTATAAAAACGAATCGCTGGTCAACTCCGGGTTAAGTCCTGCCTATACGCCCGATCAAATTCAGGAGCTGAAAGCGCAGGGCGATGGTACATGGGATATTGAGCACCTTTTGCGCACCGCACCCCAGCAATCGCATAATGTAAATATCGCAGGTGGTGGCGAAAAAAGTGCATTTTTTGTTTCTGCCGGATTCCAGGATCAGGAAAGCAATTTCATCGGCAATGGCGGAGAGGGCGCTAATTTTGGCTATCAAAAGTATAACCTGAGGTTGAACCAGACCAATATTATCGGCAAGCTCAGAACAAACTTTATCCTCCTTTACACAAAAAGCCGAAACAAAACCAACAGCGTGGGCGATAATAACATCTTCGCCGATGCCAACAGGGTTCCGCACAACTTTAACTGGCAAGATGAAAACGGCAACTATTTAACCAATCCCTTCGCCTCTCAGTACAACGAATATGGCGTGTTAGAAAAAGGCGGTTTCAATCAGGCCGATAACGACGAAATTTTCGGCTCTTTCAATGGGCAGTTGAACATTACAAACGATTTAAAGTTAACAGGTCAATTCGGTGGTACGCTGCAAAATAACGGCACGTTTTTCCGTCGGACACAGGTAAATTATCTGCCTTCGGGAGTTTATGGCGATGACCGTTCGGTGCTCGATGCAAACAGTAAATCGCAGCTTTTTAACACCAAAGTTTACCTCGAATACGGTAAAACAATCTCCGACCACGAGTTTAAGGCGCAAGTAGGCGTCGAAAGCGAAAACTACAATCAGCGGGGATTTCAATTGCAAAAAACACTTACCGATCAGTTACTGGGTACCCCAACAACCGGAACCCTTGTTGATGCCATTAACTCAAACAACAGCCTGGCCATAAATTCTTACAGCCTTGTTTCGGCGCTTGGCCGGTTAAACTACAGTTTTAAAAACAAGTACCTGTTTGAGGCCAACGCAAGGTACGATGCTTCATCAAAGTTTGCGAAAGGAAATCGCGGCAGCTTTTTTCCTGCGGTAAGTACCGGCTGGATTATCTCTGAAGAACCGTTCATGCAATCCATCAAAAAAACAGTTAACAACCTTAAGCTGCGGGTTACTTATGGCGTAGTCGGCAATCAGAATGTGGGCAATTTTCAGTACCAAACCACCTATTTCAATTATGCCAGTGCTTACGGCTTTAATAATGTACCCGTGGGCGGAGCGGGCACCCTGCTATCAAACAAAGACCTAACCTGGGAAAAAGCATCGACTTTTAATATCGGTTTAGACGCAAGCCTTTTTGATAACAGGTTAACGGCCTCTTTTGATTATTTTAACAAGGTAACCAGAGATATTCTTCAGCCAAGGCAGGATGTACCCGCAATTTTTGGTGCCGCAACGCCCGATTTTAATGTGGCCAAAGTACGAAGCAAAGGTTGGGAAGCAGCTTTAACCTACAACTTACGCGGAGAAAATGTTACCCAGAGCTTCAGCATTAACGTAGCCGATAACCAAAATAAGTTACTTAAGCTATCGGGAGGCGCAACCGAGCAAATCATCAATCAGGATGTGTTTCAACTCTTGCGCCGTGTTGGAGAACCAATTACTCAGTATTATGGTTATGAAACCAATGGTTTCTTCCAAAATCAGGCAGACATTACCAACTCGCCAAAAATTGCAGGCAATGCGGTGGTTCCGGGCGATGTGAAATTTAAAGACCTGAACAACGACGGCGTGATCGATGCCAAAGACAAAACGGTGCTGGGCAACCCTTTCCCACGGTACACTTTTGGATTTA
Source organism: Pedobacter endophyticus (assembly GCF_015679185.1). NCBI lineage: Bacteria > Pseudomonadati > Bacteroidota > Sphingobacteriia > Sphingobacteriales > Sphingobacteriaceae > Pedobacter > Pedobacter endophyticus. The sequence continues at coordinate 1,538,527 of NZ_CP064939.1, read as the reverse complement.
CCTACCGTTTGGCTGTTAAAGGCTTCGATTTTCAGTTGTTTATACAAGGCGTTGGCAAGCGTGAAACATTTTTAAGGGGCGAGCTTGTTGAACCATTTCACTATGGCTACGGCGCAACGGTTTATGAGCACATGACGGATTACTGGACACCCAACAACCCGGATGCCCGTTACCCGATATTTGCAAACATCGGATCACCATCAAACACCAATAACTGGAGAACAGGATCAGACCTTTACAAATACGATGCGGCCTATGCACGCCTCAAAAACGTAAATATTGGCTATACACTACCGCAAGCTTTCACCAAAAAAGCAGGCATAGAGCGTTTGCGTGTATCGCTGATCGGCCAAAATCTGTTTACGCTCAGCAAGCTTAAATTCATCGATCCCGAAACTTCGGAGTTTGGAAACAACCTAAGCACCGGTTCAAGCTCAAACAGTGCCCGCCAATATCCTTTACCAATATTTTATGGCGCAGGGCTCGATATCACTTTTTAATATTCACGGTTAGAATTACTCATATGAAATTTTTAAATAAAAGCCTCATCATAGCTGCCATCATCCTTGCAATTGCAGGATGTAAGAAGCTGGATATCGCCCCAACGGATAGGTTTTCGGACTTAACCTTCTGGACAGTGGATATCAACGTAACCAATGCCTTAAATAATAATTATAGCCTGCTGTACAACAGTAATCTATATTTTGAACCCGAGGCGCTTTCAGATAATGCCTATTCTCCATCGGGCGATTTAAACCTCATTGCCAGTGGCAACGCAACATCGCTTACGGCGAAATTTGCCGGCGATTGGGCGAGTTATTATAAAACCATCAAGTCGGTAAACATATTTTTAGAAAATGTAGATCAGAACAAAACGCTTCCGCAGGCAACCATTGCACGCATGAAGGCCGAAAACCAGTTTATGCGGGCATTTGCGCTGTTTAACCTAACTAAATGGTATGGCGATGTGCCGCTTCCAGATCACGATTTAACGCCGGAAGAAGCACAAGTGATTCCACGCACTTCCAAAGCAGCAGTAGTAGATTATATAGTGAGCCAACTAGAGGAAGCTATTCCCAACTTGCCGAGCAAAGACCAGCTGCCAGCGAGCGAAAACGGCCGCATAACCAAAGGCGCAGCGCTTGCTTTACAAATGCGCACATTGTTGTATCAGGGAAACAGGATGCAGGAAGTTGTAACCATTTGCGAAAAACTGATTAATAACCAGGCAACTTACGGCACCTATTCACTAACGCCAAGTTACAGTGCCTTGTTCAGCGATCCCGCGACTAATACAACCAACAACGAAAGCATATTGTCGCTTCAATATGTGCCTGCGGTAAGAACATGGCAAAATTTCTGGGACTTTGCACCGAGAACTGTCGGCGGCAGGGTGAGCAATATGGCACCAACGCAAGAGTTGGTAGATGATTATATTATGCTCAATGGAAAAGGAATTAAAGAGGCCGGTTCGGGCTATGTAGAAAGCAACCCGTACGTAAACCGCGACCCAAGGCTTACGGCAACGGTAGTTTACGATCGATATAGCTGGGTAAATCCCGATAATACGACAAAAACGATTTACATCAGGCCCGGTTCAGATCCGGTTCAGCCCGGCCTTGACGAATATTCGCCTGGCTCGCAAAGTGCATCGGCAACGGGCTATTACTGGCGGAAATATTTTGATCCCAGCGCATTATCGAGTTTTGTATCGGGCAATAACCTGCATTTATTCCGTTATGCCGAAGTTTTATTGACCTATGCCGAGGCCAAGAATAGTCTTGGTCAAATGGATGCGGCAGTTTGGGCAAAAACAATTGGTGCGCTTCGTGCAAGGGCAGGGTTTACCGATGCTGCGGCATTGAGTTTTCCCTCGGGCGATTTAACCAACGTGATCCGTCGAGAGCGTAGGGCAGAATTGGCCATGGAAGGATTGAGAGTGGATGACATCAGGCGATGGAAAGTGGCCGAAGTGACGATGAACGGCTTCGCCCACGGCGCAAAGTTTGCAGCCGACCAAACCATCGATGGGGGATACATCAGAACCCAGCAACGCAAATTTAATCCCCAAAGAGATTATTTATGGGCGATTCCCTCAAGTGAAATCGGCCTCAATAAAAATTTAACTCAGAACCCAGGATATCAATAATCAGCAACGGTATGAAAACTTTAAAAATAGTATTCGGCTTGTGGTTTGCATGCATTGCACTAAGCTCATGTAAAAAGGATGAAAGAGCGTTAAACGAGAACATCGGCGCTGTTGGCGCGTTAAACTTACCATCCGATCAGGCAAGCATTAAATTAACCCCTTCTGATGCTACTGCGACGCAGCAGTTTAAATGGGCGGCGGCCACACCAGACGACGGCGGGCTGGTTCTTTACGAGGTGGCTTTTGATAAAGACGGCGGCGACTTTGCTAATCCCGTTTTTAAAGTCGTGTCTGATGGAGCAGGCGTGCAACCGCAGGTAACCATCTCTCATAAAGACTTAACAAAAATAGCGGCCCTGTGCGGCATCAATTCATCATCTACCGGAAAGGTGAGGTGGACGGTTATCGCATCGAAAGCGAGCAACGCCAAACCCGGACAGGAAAGCAGAACACTTCAGCTCGAACGCCCGGCAGGATTTGCTGAAGTGCCAACCGAACTCTATTTAACCGGGTCGGCTACCGAAGCGGGCGATGACTTGGCTAAGGCACTTAAGTTTAAAAAACTCGAAGAAGGTGTATTCGAAATTTATACCTCTTTAAAACCGGGCACTTATCAGCTCACCAATAAAGCGGGCGACGGAGGTCGGAAATTCTTCGCTGAAGGGACGCAGATTAAAGAAGGAACCTCGTCAGTCACCGTATCGGGCAGCACCAAAGCCTATTATTTAAAATACGATTTCAATGTTGCTGCGGTTGTTGAGGCTACCGAAATTCAAAGCGTTGGATTGTTTATGTCGGCCTACGCCGCAGAAATTGGTCAATTGGCTTATGTAGCCAATGGCGTTTGGCAATCGGGAAATATTCCGGTAGAGTTTTACCAATTTTCGTGGGGAAGAGATGAACGCTACAAATTTGCGCTGCATACCTCGGCTGGTATTAAGTATATGGGAAGCAGCAATGTAAACAATGTGAGCCCGGTTGGGCAATCGGCCTCGTACTTTTATCTCAATCCGGTAACCAACGATCAATGGAACAATACCTACAAATTTAACCCTGCAGCAGATAACAAAAGCGTTAAGGCAATGTTAAACTTCGGTTCTGGCGGTGCTTACACCCACAGTATTGTTGTTCAATAATTGTTTGCGCACTCCGCCGGCAGAACTTGCTGGCGGAAAAAAAATCGATCCTATGAAAAAAATCATTAGAAATACCTGCCTGATATTTGCGTTGTTTCTTTATGCCTCGTGCAAAAAAGATCCGGCACCGGTACCCGTTACGCCGCCGCCGGTTACCCCGCCTGTTACGCCGGGCACAACAGTAAATTATCTTCAACAGGCAAAAGAAACCCACACCTTTACCGTAAACAACCTGTTAACTGCCAGTTATGGGTATCGGGCCAATACCACAACACATTCAAACAATTGTTACGAATGGTACAACGTGAGTCAAATTTATGCCGATGCAGCAATGGTAAGCCTCGGCGAAACCACCTATCTGGCCTACATGAACAATACTTTTAAGTTTATGGAGAACATGTGGGACAAAAGAGACCTGCGAGGCGGGTATTTTGCATCGGTAAATCTTGATGGCTCGGGCGCTGCCGGAGATAAATATGTTGATGACAACGCCTTAACAGGTATTGTTTTTCTCGAAGCCGCAGAAGTAACCACTGGCGCCGATAAGCAAGCTTATTTGGCTAAGGCAAAGGCTTGTGGCGACTGGCTCATTAACAGTGGCTTATGGGACAACGTGTACGGAGGCGGATTTTACTGGAATACGGCTAAGCCCGAAAAACCCACGCAAACCAATGGGCTGGCATTGCAACTGTTTTTAAAGCTATACAGTTTAACTGGCGATGCCATCTACCGCGATTGGGCCGTACAGGTAAACACCTGGCTAAACACCAAAATGTTTGATACCAACACTGGCCTCTATATCTGGAAGATTGATGGCGCTGGAGATGGTGTGAAGCATAATGAAAAATTCACTTACGATAACGCCATTATGGTTGAAGCCTTTATATTGTACAGTAAAATAATGAACGATGCCGCTTACCTAACCAAAGCACAGAGCCTTGGCCGGGCAATGAACAACACCTTATGGAATGCATTATATAAAGGCTATGTTTTTAACACAGCCGAAACGCGGATTAACCCGGCGTGGTGTGCCTGGGGCTCGCAAGCGATGATTCGCCTTTACGAAACAGACAAAAACGAAAGCTGGCTGGTATACGCTAAAGAAAATATCAACCGTTTAAATATTGCCAACAGAAATACAACTAATTTCGGCTATTATTTCTTTGCCGGCTTTGATGGGCAAAACCGCTCAACGGAAATGGAAACTGTAGATCAGGCCTGGATGCAGCGGATTCAGGCGCTCTTGTCGAAATATTAAAATCACAATCCTTACCCTTATGAAAATAGGTTATAAATCAGCACTTCCCTTAATTATCTTGCTCTTCCTTATGCCCGCGGCGTTTGCCCAGGACGTTTTAAAATATGTAAATCCAAACATCGGTACTGCACACAGCAGGTGGTTTTTTTACACGCCCGCCGCCGTTCCGTACGGAATGGCCAAATTGGCGCCATCAACAAATGGAAGTTATGGAAACAACCAGGGATGGGAGGCCGTAGGGTACGATACCCGCCACAACTCGATAGAGGGTTTTGTCCATTTTCACGAATGGCAAGTTGGCGGAATCAGTTTTATGCCAACAGCAGGAACGCTAAAAACCGTGCCCGGCGAATTAGAGAAGCCGGGAAGTGGATACCGGTCGGCCTTCGATCGTAAGAATGAAGTTGCACAGCCGGGCTACTATTCGGTACTGTTAGATGATTTTAATATAAAAGCAGAGCTCACCGCTACAAAACGGGTCGGTTTCCATCGCTATACCTTTCCTAAGAGCAACACTTCGAGGATCATTTTATCCGTTGGCAATGTTCAGGGCGAAAGCGGCCCAATTACCGATGCATCTGTGGAAATGATTGATGATACGCATTTTCAGGGCTTCGTGATTACTTATCCGAAATATGTAAAAACCTATGATGAGGGCGGGAAAGTGGCCATGTATTTTTTTGGAGAACTTGGTAAAAAGCCCGCAGAAGTTGGCGCCTTAAGTAAAACAGACGCTATTGCCAATCAAAAATCATCACAAGGAATAGGTGCAGGTTTGTTCCTCAACTATACTACGCAACAAAATGAGCAGATTGAAATTAAGGTTGGCCTTTCTTACACTTCCATTCAAAATGCAAAGCTAAATCTCCAAACAGAAGCAGCGAACTTAACCTTTGCCCAGGCAAAAGCGGCCGCCCAAAACGAGTGGCGCAGCGAAATGGCAAAACTTAAGGTTTCAGGTAAAAACGAAGCCGATAAAACAAAATTTTATACCGGGCTTTACCATGCTTTACTCGGTAGGGGCATAGCCAGCGATGTGAACGGGAACTTTCCACGTCACGATGGTACAATTGGCCAGTTACCCAAAGATGCGAAAGGGAAATTCAGCTATAACTTTATGAATACCGATGCCATTTGGGGCGGATTTTGGAACCTTACACAATTGTGGGCACTATCGTACCCCTCGCATTACAGCGATTTTGTACATACACAACTAGAAATTTATAAGGAGCGGGGTTGGTTTGGCGATGGTATCGCAAACAGCAACTTCGTTTCGGGCGTAGGTACAAACTTTGTTGGTCTGGCCATTGCGGGCGCTTATCAGGCCAATATCCGCGATTATGATTTGGATTTAGCCTATAAAGCCGTGCTGGGCAACGAGCTCAATTATAAAAACCGATTGGTTGGATCGGGAAAAATGGACACCAAAAGCTTTGTATCGCGAGGATTTGTTCCGTTTTTGGATGCTGATAAAACCGATTCTACAGGCGCTCATTTCTCTGGCTCCCATACGCTCGAATACAGCTTCAGCGCCTTTGCTGCGGCACAACTGGCTAAAAAGATGGGTAAAACGGCCGATTACAATAAACTCATCAATTTATCTAATGGCTGGAAACTGATTTTTGATCAAGACCTTAAACTTGTGCATCCTAAGGATGAAAACGGAAATTTTATTGATAAGTTCGATCCCTTAGAGGCATGGCGGGGCTTTCAGGAAGGCAATGCCACACAATATACGTTTTACGTTCCGCAAAATCCCGAAGGTTTAATTCAGGCAATCGGGCGCAAAACTTTTACTGAGCGTTTAAATGGAATTTTTCAAACGTCTCAAAAAAATGCCTTTGGAGGCGGAAAAACGATCGACGCCTTTGCAGGTATTCAATCGCTCTATAACCACGGCAACCAGCCAAACCTCCATATTAGCTGGTTGTTCAATTATTCAGCTGCACCGTGGCTTACACAAAAATGGACGCGGGCAATATGCGATGAATTTTATGGCATCGAAAGCATCCACGGGTATGGTTATGGGCAGGATGAAGATCAGGGACAACTCGGCTCCTGGTACGTAATGGCCTCAATGGGTCTGTTTGATGTGAAGGGTTTAACCGACGCCAGACCAACAATCCAGATCGGAAGCCCCGTTTTTGATAAATCCGAAATTCAGCTTGGCAATGGAAAGCGCCTGGTAATCGAAACTAAAAACAACTCAAAGGAGAACGTTTACGTGCAGTCGGCCCTGTGGAACGGCAAGGCATTAAATAACGCATGGCTGTATCGCGACGTATTAATGAATGGCGGTACGCTGGTATTAACTATGGGCAGCAAGCCCAACCAAACCTGGGGTGTTAAGCTTCCGCCGCCCTCAGTGCAATAAAAACAAATCCTTATTATGAAGTATTTTTTGATCTTTCTTGGAATCATCCTGTTCCAACACAGCTATGCTCAGGAGGCCAAATACAGCGCATTTTATAAAGAAAGGGCCGAGCTGATGTTCCAAAAGGTTTGGCAGCATTACCGCGTACCACAACATAGCGGTCTGTTCAGCGAGCATTATCCAACGGGCGGAAGGGTTAACCTCGACTACTTTCAGGGTGCCGGAGTAAAAGAGAAAGAAGTCAGTTTCTTGTGGCCCTTTTCTGGCGTGTTTTCTGCCGCGAACGTGCTGATTAAATACCCCGATCTGCAAGCCAAATACAAAAAATACCTCGACACTTTAAGCATTGGCGTTTTGGCCTACCGTGATACAACCCGTATTCCGGTAGGATATCAGGCTTATCCGGCAACCCTCGAAAAGTCTGATCGTTATTACGACGACAATGGATTAGTTTGCATCGATTATGTCGAAGCCTATTTCAATACCAAAGATGCTACTTACATTACCAAAGCCAAAGAAGTGTTCAACTTTATCATCAGCGGGTGGGATGACAAGCTGGGCGGCGGCGTTTACTGGCTCGAGGGGCATAAAGACCAAAAACCGGCTTGCAGCAATGGCATGGCCACTTTGGCGGCATTAAAACTGTATCAGGCCACAAAAGAGCCATTTTACCTCACCTGGGGCACACGTTTTTACAATTGGATGCACAGCACGCTCAGAAACCCGGATGGAATTTATTATAACGACGTTAAAATGGATGGCAAGCCAAACGAAACCTATTACACCTACAATACCGGCTCGATGCTGGAGGCTGCGGTGTTGATGTACCATTTTACCGCCGATCAAAAATATTTAAAGGAGGCACAGCTTGTGGCCAGCAATTCGTTCGGTTTTTTCTCAGAAGAACATCATGGCGTAAGGCAGTTTAAAATCGATTTGCCGTGGTTTGTTACTGTTCTGTTTCGCGGCTACGAAGCGCTGTATAAGGTAGACCGCAACCCGCGGTACATTAACGCCGTTGCTGCAAATCTAGATAGGGCCTGGCAAGAATCGGCAGATCGCTATGGCTTTTTAACCGCTAAATGGGCCACCGACGATGCTTCTAAACGGAAGCCGAAATGGTTGCTGGATGAGGCCTGCATTGCCGAACTGTATGGCAGAATGAGTTTATTGAATATTAAATCCAAGCAAGAATAAAATGCACGAAAATATTATTGCAGGCGTTGATATTGGCGGTTCGCACATTACCTCGGCTTTGGTCGATGTAAACCAGGGCGTAATTTTAGCAGGCTCATTGCATCGCGAAAAGATCGATTCCTCAGCCGAAGCAGATCAGGTAATCGCCGCCTGGTGCAACGTAATTAAAAGGAGCCTGCAAGCAGGAAACAATTCTGGCCGGGTAGCAATAGCCATGCCGGGGCCATTTGATTACGAGAACGGAATTTCGCACATGATTGGCATGGGTAAATACGATGGACTTTATGGCCATAACGTGCGCTCGCTAATGCTTAAAGCGTTGGGTATAGCGGTAAACGACCTTTGTTTTATAAACGATGCGGGTTGCTTTTTACAGGGCGAACTTAGCCACGGAGCGGCGAGAGATTATGCAAATGTAATGGGATTTACGCTAGGCACCGGCTTTGGATCGGCGGCAGGCATTCAGGGAAAAGCAACAGATGCCGATTATTGGTGCTATCCGTTTATGGGCGGCATTTGCGAAGATTTTTTCTCTTCAAAGTGGTTTGTTGCCAAATACAACCAATACTCGGGTCTCGAAGTGGCAAACGTAAAAGAGCTGATCGATAATAGCGATCGCGGTAGTCATTTACTGCAAGTATTTGATGAGTTTGCCATGAACCTCGGCATTTTTTTGACTCAGTTACACAAAAAAAGCAAGTTCGATTGTGTGGTTCTGGGCGGTAATATTGCCAATGCATCTACACTTTTTCTGCCCCAATTGCGCTACTATCTCCAAACCATGTCGGTAGCGGTTTCAGTTTACATTTCTACCAGGGGCGAGGCTGCGGCATTAATTGGGGCCGCGTGTTCGGTATAGATTCGGTTTTACTCGTTTTTGCCCCAACTCATTTAAGTGTCGATTTGCCGGACCTGAACACATTTGGAGAAGTCAAGTTTTTAAAACTTGACTTCTCTGATGTCACGTGATCCGATGGAGCACTTAAACCTGTATTGCCCTTCGACTACGCTAGCACTGACGTTATTTGGTAACTTATTGGTAGTAGTTAATTATTTATAGGCTAGCCAAATAAATGGAACGCCAACTACGAACGGTCGTCATTCCCAATTTAATTGGGAATCCTAAAGCGAAAGAAAGGCTTTAGCTTGGCATTAGTCCCGTACGTACGGGACCGCCTGCCCGTCCGTTCAGGCGGGCGCGGGAAAGACGGCAAGAATACATAACGTCATTCCTATTGATTTTTTCTGAAAAATTCACGCTCAGGGTGACAGCTAGCGTAAGATGCACTGTACTAAAGTTCTTTTTCGAATGGGCGAACTCTTAAAGATTTTCTCAGCTTCGAAAGTATAGCTATCGGGATAAGCCATCCGATGAATAGCTGCAGGTAGCCTATATTCGTCAGATGACTACTCAATTTTCTCTTCAAACTCCATGAATGGCGGATAAAAAACTCATACAGCCATGAAACTCTTTAATCGAGAAAATTAATGTTTTCGTAAAGGATTTTAACCTTTCGATATAAAATTTTTTTACAACGACAAATTAAGTTGAATCTTTGGAATACTCGAATCAATTTATTTAACGCTCTCAACTAATTCACAATGCAACAGCAAGGAAAATTTATTCTTATGAATCTATCGGAATTTGAGGATTATATGCATAATCTTCAAATATACTTCACTCGTAAGATAAACCATTTACAACATCATCACACCCACGTACCCTCGTATAAAAATTTCGATGGGAAGAATCATTTTGCCCGACTTGCTGCTATGGAAAGATATCATGTGCAGAACAACCTCGGACAAATTGCACAACACTACACCACATTTCCTGACGGACAAATTGCTGTTTGTAGAAGTTTATCTATAATTCCAGCCGGCATCAAGCGACATAATACCGGAGGGATCTGCATCGAAAACATAGGTAACTTTGATCTCGGGCATGACGTAATGACGAATGCTCAACGAGAAAGTATTATTAAACTTACGGCACTACTTTGCGACAAATTCAACCTCGAACCGAGTTTAAACTCCATTATATATCATCACTGGTTTAGACAAACAGATGGCGTTAGAGATGACGCTGGTGGAAAGCGGATTCTAGAAAATCATAAAACCTGTCCGGGAACAAATTTTTTCGGTGGCAATACAGTCCTAGATTTTCAGACTTATTTTTTGCCTGGTGTGCAACGGACTATGTCGTTTTTGAAGACACATAAGGAGCCCGTTTTAATGAAAGGTCGGGTTTCTGTAAGCCAACTTAACGTACGTAAAGGACCATCTAAATCCTTTCAAAAAATTGAGGCAATTATGAAAAACACACTCGTCTCTATATACGAAACAAAAAACAATTGGTATCGTATCGACAAGGCAAAGTGGGTTTACGCAGAGTACATATCAGTTGAACGCCAATCGAAAGCTTATCAAAGATAGCCTTACAAACGTAATTTCTTCAATTATTGCGAGCCCATAAGCTCTGGTACGCGTCGCGTGTGCGAATATTTATCTTTTAACCAAATAAAATTAAACTTTTATATGCCTAATACACCATGTCTTTACGGGCCGCCTTTTTCCTTGTTGGGAGAAATGTATTTTATTGACGATCAAGTAGATTTTTACGTATCTGTTGATAGTTCAGCACAACAAAACACCATTAAAGCCTATGAATGGTACCTTGATCAATCGTTGGTTTTGGAAAACAATACAAGTGCGTTTAGAGCTAAGGTTACCGAGGGAAAGCATATTGTTGGGGTAAGGATTCTTACCGCAGATGGTTGGTCGGGAATCAAAACTTTCAGTTTTAACACCTATAAGTTTCCAGTATCACTTAATATTTATGGCGTGGATACCCTTGATGAGGGGGGAAGCACTGAATATCGAATAGTTAGAGTTTTCTCTGATCAAACTACAGAGGATGTAACAGACGAATATACGCTTTGGAGCACCGGAGGATGTTTCGATGGAAATATCTTTACTGCAAGGATAGATCCTGATTCAGATCAGGATATGAAGATTACGATAAATGCGTCGAAAAATAGCGATGTAACTAAAGATGTGACAATTATTAACACCACAGGGCCTGTATTAAAATCGATTATGATAAATGGATTGACTGTTGTTAATGAGGGAACGACCACCCCGTATGCGGTTACTGGAACATACTCTGACGGCATCAAGCGAGATATTTCTGCCAGTTATACGCTACAAAGCAGCGAGGGGCATTTTGATGGATTAACCTATTATGCACCCACTAATAATACCTTTAACGATACCCGCCAGGTTACCATTACGGCGGTCCAAAACGGAGCAATAAAGGCGACTTCCGTAATTACCATTAAGGACGTTAATTCCAAGCCAGGAGTTTTAGTTGTCGATTTTCTTAACTCGCCGCCAATGAACATGATCGCCTTCATCGAAAACGATGAGGTTACGGTAAGCCATGAACCAGCTTATACTAGAAGAAACACTGTTCCGAGTTTTGGAGATATAGCGCAAATGTATGTTTTAGCATCTGACTTTATAAGTGAAGGGCCGGTTAAATGGCGAGTTCAGTTTAACATTGCCAGATTAATGGCAGAATACCCAGGATCAGAAAACTTTGCATTTCACATTAAAGGCCGAGCAAATCAGGCCACGGGATTGTCGGGTGCTTACTCTTTAAAAACCCACGACGCTCAGATGATCATGAGAGGAGCTTCAGGCAGTCTAGTCCCATCGGTTTCTGGAGGCAGTAATTACAGTAGTCTGGTCAACTTCAGTGCAAATGCAGGAGGGGGAGCCAATGGAGATTTTACAGAACAGACGTTATCTACCATTATTAAATTTAACTATAACGTACCTAACGATATTTTAACCTATTCGCTCTCAAGCTTGGACTATCTTTCTGATGAAATTCAGGAAGTAGTCCAAAAAAATGACTGCGATCAAGACCTTGAAGGTTCGTGGGTTACTTATACCCTACCTGCTGGGGCATTCAGTTCACGTATAAGCCAAGTCGAGGCCAATAATCATGCTAGGAAATTCTTCGACTCGAATAAGCAACAGCATGCAAATTATAGTGGTACATGCGCCGATGCATCAGTCGATAGAACTTTTACTGTTTTTGTAACAGGGAATGGCTTTTTACTAAAAGCAGATAATGAACCCATTACTGAGGATTTATCTGTGGAGATGACGTATAAAATTAATTATTCGCCAAATGACCCCAACTATCCAGGGGAAGAATCTCCTTTGTTAAACGCTACAATTACGTTGCCAGCATACACTACTAGCATACAGGATGATAGTATTAACCCTAGTCCTCACGGCACCATCAGTGTTTTAAGTCATCTCTTTTGGCCATCAAGAAGTGATAATCATCATATCAATGTAGTATTAAGCAATTAAAAAATTTTTAAATAAAATTCAAAATACATGTCATTTTCATCTAACTTCGCTCCTCAGTCTTATTTTTTCACCGATCCTGCCTCGATTACCCAATCCGAATCGGAGGCCTTCGGCCCTGTGAATGCGGAGAGGTTCAACCTCACCTGCGCTTTCAGCAGCAGCGGGGCCATGGCCTATTCCATCTGCAAGGGAGTTGCGCTGCTACAGCCGCAGGCAGGAAACACGGACGCCGTCAACCTGATCCTGCGCCCCTTCGGGCAGCCCATTACCGGGCTAAATATCAAGTACTTCGTTTACAGGGGGCTGGCCAAGGCCGACTTCATCAGCGGCGAGACCGTACTGGCCGATGGCGATAGCGCCTCAGACTTCGTCAAGAAGATCAACAAGAGCTTCAGGGACTTTTACGCCAGTACCGCACCCGACAGTGACGTGCCGCCGTTTTTGGCAAGATACATCGGCTTCGACCCCGCACTTCAACCCGACAGCCTGCCTTTGGATCAGCTGTTTTTCAAGCAGTCGGAGTACGTGGAGAGCAACGGCGAGTTCGTTGAGAAGGAGGAGGAGGCCTTTGAGCTGCCCATGATAGGCGCAGGTTCCAGCCTTGGGCACTTCATCACTGGCGAGTGCGGGATCGATATCGTGCTCAGCTATGGCGACTATTCGCTACCCACGCCCCACGACCAGTTTACCTTCGACCTCGCCTATGCCAGGGACAAAAAGGCCGTGATAACCCTTGCTGAGGAAGATAGCGATATCCAAAAGAGGCACAAACGAGAACAGATCTTTCAGTTCCTCGATGCCGCCGCCTATTATGGGTTCCACAGCGACAACGGCGAGGTAACGCTGAAAAAGGGCGATGGGAATGAGAAGAAGAAGGGCGAGGCCATCTACACCGACATCGTGTCCAAGTTCCATACCAGGAACAACCTCTACCTCTACATTCAGAGCAACAGGGGACGTTCCTACGACTATTACGGCAACTACGGCGACCTGAAGGTCGGCCCAACCCAAGAAAGCCTTGACAACAAAGCCTACCAAAATGACGGCTGGCCCCTGATGATTGACAAGGCCCCACAGGCACACGACGAGGTAGCAAACACCCTCTGCCTTCAACTAAGCACCGACAATGGCCAGGACACCATGCTCTACGGGCAGGTGGCAGAGATTGCCAGTGCCAAGAACAACTTCATGGATGCCGCAGGCCTTAGGCAGCCCACGGCCGACGACGGGACAACCAGCGACTATACCAGCACCATTACCCTAAGCAACCCCGCCGTGGGCGAGGGCGGTGCAAAGCTCAACATCGCCAACTTCAATACCCTGGTCTATCAGGGCCGGGCAAACCCATACCAAACGGGAACGGCGACCGATAGCAATGGACAGGTTACACCAACATATGGCATACCCAACTTCTTCGACGACGTATTTGACCAGGTTACCGCCGAGCCTCTGCTAAAGGCCAGCGAGGCGAGCGACTTTGGCATCCTCTCCGCTCAGCGCCTCAAGCTTATCAACCACTATTACAACAAGAAACAATACGGCATTACGGCCGTACAGAGCCTGAACATCAACGATGCGATAGACACGGATGAAACCGGGGCGACCCTGAAACGGGTAACCTACGTAACCGAGGCGGTAGACGTGCTGAACAGCGCATTCTCCCTATCGGGCACCATCACCGCCGACACAAAAACGCGGCCCTCCGTATCCGGAGCGGTAGGCGGCAGCAATACCTACCAGCTGCCCGAGCCCTATTACTACAGCCTGCAGCCCTTTACCGATGGGACAGAGACCATTAGAGGGCCCATCCTAAAGGTGAGCGATGGCACCATCCCCGCCAAGATCGTGCTCGGGCTCACCAAGGCAGAGAACGACAGGCTAAGGGACCTGATCAGCACGGACAAGGTAACCAACGCCCGGCTGTTCCTTGTCGACCTCTTTGGGGACGGCAACGAGCTGATCTCACCAGAGAACATTACCTACCAAAAGTACAGGGCAGGTATAGTGGGCGAGGACGGCGATGGCGTATTAAGGCTCTACACGCCCGAGGAGGACGTGATGGTATACTCGCTCGACAGGAAGTACCACTTTAGCAAGGGGTATAGTGAGTATATGCCAAACATCGAGCAAGAATACAAAGAGTTTTTAATCAGTAAAGTGGAAAGATAATGGAAGTTGTAATTTTAACAGACGGTACGCCCGTAACCTTGAACACAGATTTTAAGAACAAGGCGCTGGATACAGATGGTTTTTTAATAGAGTTTAATTATAAGGACAACATTGATAATCGCTTTAGGTACTATAACCATACGATGTTCAAAGAGGATGATAGAAAACGCTATACATCATTAGCGGGCTATTATTTAGAGAAAGAGTTTCTAAAATATCTCCAACAGAACGTGAGTGATCCACCTACAGTTCAGTTACTAATCTCAAAATACAAGTTTAACTTTGACAGTTTCAAATCGAAAGAAGGTGATCCTGTAAAGCTGAGCATTGTAGATTTTGGCCCCCCGTACAATACCTATTATCAAACAGCTGATTATACATTTAACGTCGAAAAAGCTGTCGACGATAAAACCGTAAAGAACTATAAGCATTCAATTTATCAAGGTCTAAAGCTGATTGGTTATGAGATCAGTGTGCCCAAAAATGCCACTAGAAAACTTACAGAATATGTTACAAGTAATCCAGCAACCCGGTATTTCTATCAGGTAAACTATACGGCATATCTAGATAAATGGCAGGATGATACCACCAAGCGAAATATAAAGAAACTTGCAACCTTGACTGCCTTTAGGATCAATGATATTAACAATGAGATCTTTCCAAAGCTGGCACAATCCTCAACTTGGGACAATATCGACGCGGTGCCAAATATCCTGGCAGGCAATTTAGATGGGTTAAGCCAGTTTCAAAAGCTGCTGTTTTCCCTCAAGCAATCTTGGTGCTATTATTACGATCGTTATGCCGCCCCAGATTACCTTTATAAGAAAGAACCACAACCCGTATTTGCCGATACTCCAGATTATGATGACTATTTGCAGTATTACAACAATCTAAGCAGTTTTTACTTTACACTCTATGATATTCAGGATAAACTCTTGGATATAAATGAGGATTTAAGGTTACATTACCTATTGGATATCCTGCCTATATCGGCATTTGCAGTTATTCCCTTTGAGATTATTAAAGATGAGTTATCAAATCTGTTGCAGTTTAAGAGCTTGCCTCAAAATACACAAAGGTATCTGGTACACTTGGTAATAGCCTTGTCGAACAGGGCAGAGCTGGCTGATCTTTTCTTGGATTTCTTATTGGAAAGACCTGATACGAAAACCACGAATTTCGAGATACTGTATCGCTTGTTGGTAGATGATAGAAAGGAACGCTACACTATTGTCAACTGGTTTGTAGATGAGCAACCAAACAGAAAATACTTCGCTTATGCGGTGCACGAGTTATGGAAGGTGTCTAAATATAATCCAATGTATGCGCCCGATGATGATGGAGTTAATGCACAATCGTTCTTTATCAAAAACCCAAAAAGATATAATGAGAAGAACATTTTTGAGTTTAGCACATACAAATGGAAAGCTGGCGACGTTATAAAAGATAATTCCCTTTACTGGGGAACACTTAAAAACTCGACATATACATTTACCTTGGTTGGCGACCAGTTTAATACAATTCGCCATAATTATAGCTATGTAAAAGATAAGTATGCGGGAAAATCAGAAGAACAAACATGGAATGAAGACTTAAAGGCCTTTCATATATTCCATCCCCTGTTATTATTGGATTACAAAAACAACCTCGACCTAACAATCCCAGATCGTAAGCCAATACCTGCCTTTCTGTTCTACTATGCCGAGGAATACGATAAACTAGTCGAGTACGACGCAAGGGTTTCGCTGGCCATCGATGTCTCGATTGATATAGCCTTGTTTTTTGCAACAGGAGGCATCTCGGTTATCAATGACCTCAAGTACTTAAAGTACAGCACGCAACTTGGGCGTGCCTTAGCAGGAAGATTTGCAGCGAGTGAAGCACTTACCGTTTGGCGAGGAGCGGAAATTGGACTGGAGGGAGTAGCGTTGACTAATTCTACCCTTGCCAATATTAACAATTATCTAATAGCAACCGAAGATGACGAGGAAAAAAGGAAGCATCTTAAAAGGATCCAATGGATTTTTATGGGGCTTTTATTTGCCTCTGCAGGAGCTGTTGTTTATTCAAGATTTAGAGCTGTAAGAGAAGCTGAGGAAGTATTGGAGATTATTGGAAAATTCCCTGGAAAGACCCACGGAGTGCCAGACGATGTGGTTGACTTATTGAACAAATTGGCAGGAAAAGAGAGTGTGGCCATAGCCAAGGGAGCCAACGATCTGCAAAACAAACTTCAAGCCCTGAAGACCAGCGGTGCACAGGTTGACGATGTAATTTCGAGACTCAATACTTTAACCAACAAAGACCGATATGAGTTTTGGCAAGGTTTTGGTAAAATGAACGACCCGAAGGAATGGGCCAAATTAAACCTTAATAACGGAGTAGCCGTCGATCGTTGGTTGGCATTAAAAATAAAAGGAATTGTAGAAGCTGTTGACATGAATTATATCACTCATGTTGATAGATACCAAGCCCTAACAAGGTATTACGATGAGGCAGAGTTTCGTGAAATTTTAGAGACTTTTAGCGCTAGCAAAAAGTTAATGTTTTTTGATTCATTTGGGCAACAATCAGATGAATGGTTCAATTTTTTAAAAACCAATCCTTCAGCTATTAGCCGCTGGGTAACACTAAATCCAATTGGAAAGGCTATTGCGAAAAGTAATCCTAATAAATGGCTTTACACATTCGATAGGCTTTATCAGAATATACCGTATGCCGCACGTCTTTCAGATACAGAAATAATCCAACGTTTTGGGCAAGGACCATTAGGCTTTGTTAATCATGTAGAGGCAAAGGCGTTGGATCATATTTCTACAGTCGATTTTAGTCTATTAAAAAAGCACGAGTTAATATCTGGGATGTATGATAAAGCAACGAATACAATCTCTAAGACTTTTCATAATTTTAGTGGTTATGATTTTAACAAAGGTGGTGCTTACGATATTTTTATGAACGGTGCAATGAATAATCCTAATAGGTGTTTTCCTAATCTAAGAAAAAGGATTGAAGATGTTATTGCTTTTAAAGCTAAGGAAAACTACAACATGTCGGATATCGAATTTTTTGGTAATGCGGGTAACATGCCAGGAGCCCATGCCGAAATACGGGCGCTGGACGATTCGGCCAAAAAAAGATTTCCTAGTTATTTAACAAACCCACCGACTGACGAGGTTTTTGATGCCTGGCTAAAAAACGATGTGTTGGGCTATAACCGAAACATTAGATATGGCATCGATCAACAAGAGGTAATTATGCACACCTGTGTAGATTGCTTTCATATTTTAGATTTAGTTACCTTTATAAAACCTTAAATATTAAAAAATACACAATTATGTTACGAGTAGAATACAACGACCCCGATATGAAGTTAAGAAATAGGCCCACAAACTGGGGGGGGGGGGTTTACCTTTATAAAGGTCAGCCTTTTACAGGAGTAGAGACTTATCATGACCCTAATACAAATATATTAGTGGCAGAATATGAATATATGGACGGCATTTTTGATGGCCGCCAGGCAACGTATTGGCCAAATGGAAAATTAAAAGAAGAGTATTTCCAGAAGTACGATTACCACATTGGCTCATTTAAAAGATGGGATGAAAAGGGCAACCTGATAAGCCATCAAGAGAATGACGAATTTGGCAATTGGATAAAAACAATTCTTTAATGATTTTAGCTTTAGATGTACATTATAGAGAACAAAAAGCCAAATCAGTTGGTATCTTGTTTAATTGGAATGATATTGAACCACAAAGCATTATTGTAGATTACTATGAAGATATTGAAGAATATATCCCAGGGCAATTTTTTAAGCGAGAATTACCTTGCTTATTAAATGTTATTAAAAAAATAGACTTACGAACCGTTGAGGTGATCGTAATTGATGGTTATGTGTATGTAGACAACGATTATAAGTTTGGTTTAGGAGGTGTTTTATGGGAAAAATTAAATGAACAAATCTCTATAATTGGAATAGCAAAAACATCATTCTTCAAAAACAAAGAGACTGTTATTGAGATTGTTAGAGGAGCAAGTATCAAGCCTTTGTATATTTCAGCAATCGGAATGGAGTTAAAAACAGCCGCAGAATTGATTAAAAATATGAAGGGAGATTTTAGAATGCCCAGCTTACTTAAGCAATTAGATACTATAACCAAGGAATAGGAAATTTTTACAGTTTCGATTTTGTGTCGAACATTAGTTTTGAAAACAGGCAGCATTTCTGTTAAGTAAGGGGAAACCGGAATTTTTTGCCAAAAGAAGGCCTTAGCTTTGCTCTTGACTAATTCAGGTCAATTTAAAACTATTAACATGGCGATTAAAATTACATGCATTAACAAGGACAATGGAAATCATGAAAATCCAAATGTTGCAATTACACATCTTGGTTGATTAGATGAGGTAGAAGCAACCTCCGGCAAAAGTACCAGATTAGAGGTTTACAACTGGATAAAAAATGATAATAAGCAACTATACGTAAAGGATGCTAGCGGGAATAAGGCAAAATTGATTACTGCAGAAACTTCAACTGGAACAAAATATGTGAAAACTGAAGCGGATACTAGCACCAAAAACAATTTGCTCTCTCTATCAGAATGTAAATAATTTGACGAACTGCATCTTAAAAAATGTCAAGTTTTAGTTAAGTCCTTAAAAAAGTGGCCCTGTCTTGAAGTAAAGTAGGGCCATTGTTATATTTCGGTCTGGAGACCTTGATTTCAAAAAGGTTTAAGCGACCCGATGGAACACTTGAATCTGTGGAGGTATTGCCCTTCGACTACGCTCAGGGTGACAGCTTGCATAAGATGTACTGCTATTAAAGTTCTTTTTCGAATGAACAAGGTTTAAAGATTGCTCAGCTTTGGTTGAAATGTAGTTGAGGAGCCGCTTGCCATGAGCTGAACACATTTAGAGAAGTCAAGTTTTTAAAACTTGACTTCTCTGATGTCACGTGATCCGATGGAGCACTTAAACCTGTATTGCCCTTCGACTACGCTCAGGGTGACAGCTAGCGTAAGACTTACCCCTCTCAACCTAAAAATCTACATGATAATCTTTAGGGAATTTTTTTCCCGCCCAGGCTTTTTTGGCTGTCCATTCAGCAGCTGGTGCGCTCCAAAACTCGTCGTCAGCAGGAAGTCCTAACGGTAAAAATGAAAGCGTGGCCATATACAAACTGCCTGTAGAAGTGTAATAATCGGCAATATCGGGGTCGTGGCCGCAGAAGCCGAGTTGCAGCCAGTTGTTTTTGTCGAAAGTACCCGGCGTTTCGTACATGTTCTGCTTCACCAGTGTTAATGCCGAACGCACCTGCGCAGGTTTAATGCCATCTGGTAATTGTTTCATCAATGCAACCTGACTTAATGCCTGAAAAGCGCCTGTGCGGTAAGTAATTGATCTGCCAATGGGTGGATAGGTGCCTTCCGGAGAAATCATTCTTTCCAATCCAGTCGCGTAGCGCTGCATTCTTTTCAAGGCCAGATCGTAGCGTTCCTTTTTGATCAGATTCTTATCCAACATAACGGCAAGTGTATCCACCATCATCGGGTGAATAACGAAAGAGTTATAATAATCAAAAGCCAAATGCGGCCCGTCGCCATACCAGCCGTCGCCTTTGTACCATTCAGTAAGTTTATCTACCCCTTCGTTTAAACGTTTTTCATCAGGAGCAATTCCAATAGATAGTAAGAATGCTTCGGTAATAGAACCAAATAATAACCAGTTGTTTTGAAATGGCTTTTTGCTACGCAAGAGTTTAAATGATTCAATAATCGCTTCCTTGGTTTCGGGTTTTAAGGGCTTCCAAAGTGCATTGGGTGCCCTTAAAAAAGTTTGCGCCAAATAAGCGGCATCCACAATGGGTTGGTAATCTTTACTAAAGTTCAGTTGATCGGGACTGTTTGGTGCAAAGCAATTATCTAAACCTGTAACGGCCTGCTGGCGAAACTTCTTTCTTAAAACACCCTCTTCTGTATTGTCGTCTGGCAGGGCAAGCCAAGGCGCAATGCCAGCGTATGTTCGGCCAACGGCTTCTAAATAAGTTACCGTTGGGCTCCGCGAATCGAACGTTGGAGAAGTAATTAAGGGCATGTTTTGCTTTAAAGTTCCGTTTGCCAGATTAGAAACCACCGGATTTGCAATTTTGTGCAGCAATTTATACCAATAAACGCGATCGTTTTTCGGCTTTGTGCTCAGCGCCGAATTTTTGTTTTTTTCGGCCGAGAATACTTCGTTGGGCTTTAAAAAACTCAACACCCCGGTAAACGAAAGCGCTCCGATAAATTTTCTTCTTTCCATATTTATTTTATAAGTACCAATTTTTATAACGTGTTAAAGCTTCGAGATAGTAATAGTCTGCATAGGTTAAAGGAACATCGATTTCCGATTTTAGCGGCAATGCTCCCGTGCTGTGCATCAATATGAAGCCACCATTTGAGCCTTTAGCTGCCGTGTAAGCATTTGATGAAAGCGACCTTAACATCAGCTCAGCACTGTTTTTATAAAGTGCCTTGTTTTTGCCGCTGCTAAACTGCCCTAGCTCCAGCAATGCCGATGCGGTAACAGCCGCTGCCGAGGCATCGCGATAGGTGTTCGGGATTTTTGGTGCATTAAAGTCCCAATAAGCTACAAAATCTTTCGGCATTGATGGGTTTTTAAGGATAAATTTTGCAATGTTTTGCGCAAAATCGAGGTATTTCCTTTCTTTGGTAAAGCGATAAAGCATCGTGTAGCCATAAAGTGCCCAAGCCTGACCGCGGCTCCATGATGAACCATCAGCAGCACCTTGCGAAGTGCCTTTTCTGATCACTTTGCCCGTTGCCATATCGTAATCTACCACGTGATAGGAACTGAAATCAGGTCTGAAATGATTTTTCATCGTCGTATTGGCATGGTTAAGTGCAATTTCGCGGTACTTTTTGTCGCCACCATGTGCCGACACCCACAACAGCAATTCGAGGTTCATCAAATTATCGATAATAACCGGACCTTTCCATGTTTTTCCCGAGTTCCACGATTGAATTACATTGGCCGCAGGGCGATAACGGGTAATTAACGATGCGGCCGCTGTGTCGATCGTAGGTTTGTAGTGCGCATTTCCGGTGATGCGATACGCGTTGCCGAAGCTGCAAAACATCATAAAGCCCAAATCATGGTTGCCTGTGTAATGCTTCTCTTTCTCTAAGATGACAAGCCGTTTTTTAGCTTCATTTAAAGTAGCCGAATCTTTGGTGTATTCGTAAATATAGAGCAGTGAACCGGGATAAAAACCACTGCACCACCATTGCGTATCACTGCTTTCGGATTTTTTAGTCAATGGATAAAAAGTTTTTGGCATCCGGTTTTCCGGTGTATTCTGAGCCAATAACTCATATTGTTTTTGAGCAAGTTTAAATTGTCGGTCAATTAGGTTCTTCATCGGTTCCTGCCCGTTTGCATAGGCAAGGCAAAAAATCGAAGCCAGTAAAAAAAATAGTCTCTTCATGTTAATGTAAATGTTAGGTTTTCGCTTTCTCGTAGTTCTGGTTTGATTTTTTATCGGTATCTGTTTCGAAGGTGATTACGAACGGTTGTTTGGCACTTGGGTTGTTAAACTCAATAAAATATTCGTTGGCCTTAATTTCCTCAATCTTAAGTTTTACGCCCGGGTTCGATAACGGCGCAGCCATACTAATACCCATTTTTGCGGGAAGCTTAACCCTATATTTTCCGTTTATAGGCGTGTTAAAAACCAGCATATAAATTTTATTGCTGCCTGTTTTTTTGGTGAAATAGCCCCAATCTTGCTTATCAAGGACAGCATATTCACAATTGTAAATGGCCTCGCTGTTTACTTTCATCCAGTCGCCGATTTCCTTTGCCAATTGAAGTTCCTCCTTTCGGATGGCTCCATCGCCCTGCGGACCGAAGTTCATCACGAAGTTTCCGCCTAACGAAACCGATTTGGCAGTCATTTCAATCAGTTCAAATGCCGTTTTAATGTGGCCTTTCCAAGCCTTGTTATACCCCCATTGGTTTTCGGGAACCGTCATTACACAATCCCAATCATTTCCATGCACATCCGCTATCTTTTCAGGAAGCTTCCTTTCCCAACCTTGCTCGTAATCGCCAATCAATACCCCGTTCGAATCGAAATGGCGTTTTCCGTATTCATCAGCACGGAAACGACTGCCGATAATAATTCCGGGGCGTAGTTTCCTTAATTCTTGTTCCAGCTCATCGGCAAATGCGGCCTGTTTTACCCACGATTTATCCCAGGTTCCATCAAACCATAAACCTTTGGCGGTGGGGTACAGCGTTAATAATTCGATGAGTTGATTGCGGGTAAATTGCTTAAAGCCTTCGAAAGCGATGCTGTCTGCCTCCGTTTTAATGTCGTATCGCCAGCCGGGATGGTTCCAGTCCATTACCGAGAAATACAGGATCACATCTATGCCCGCGGCATCATAAGCATCAACCAGCGGTTTTATAATATCCTTTTTCCACGGCGAATTGGCAACGGTATAATCGGTGTACTTGCTTGGCCATAGGCAAAACCCGTCGTGGTGTTTGGTGGTAATGGTTACGTATTTTGCGCCCATTTGCTTGGCCGTTGCCGCCCAGGCCTTGGCATCAAAGTTTACGGGATTGAACTTATAGATCAGCGAATCGTAAGTAGATTTCGGAATACCGTCCCACGAGCGAATCCATTCGGCGGCTCCGTTATACGTTTTACCATTCCATTCGCCACCCGGGATAGCGTATAATCCCCAGTGGATAAACTGGCCAAGGCCATAGCCACGCCACTTTTTCATGGCTTCATCCGGGCGCTTACCATCGCGATGGGCACCATGAACAAGGTTAATTTTTTCTTTTTTTACAGGAGCTATATCCTGCGCAGTAACGCAATTGCCGTAAATAAACAACAGCAAAAGCGGGATGATTTTGAGCAGGCGTTGTTGGTTCTTTTTCATTTTGTATGTGTGTTAATGTTGTGTTTAATGTTTTTTGTCACCTTTCCTTTCAGTCGATTGTCTTCCCCGAGCCCGCCTGAACGGACAGGCAGGCAGGTGGTTCCGTATGCACGGGATTGCTGCAAAGCACCCAATTTTTGCGCATTAAGATCCTCAGTCAATGACAGCTGCAACGGTCGTCATTGCGAGGCACGAAGCAATCTCCCTGTGGGGGCCGCTTTAAGATTGCTTCAGCTCGCTCAAGCCAGCTTCGCAATGACGAAATGGCTACCTTTGATTATGTTAAAACCTGTCATCCAAACTACAAATGACAGCACGGGTTTTTTCATCCCAACTCCGTTATTTTTCTAAAACTGACTTCTGAGGATGATGAAATCTTTAAGAATTTGCTTTGCGGCTAACTCCCAAATTACGCCATTTATTTTGATGTTCTGGAAACCACCTTATCGACCGCTCATTCGAGCGGCCAATTCAGCGGTCAACTAATCATCAACTAAAGCTTTTTACCATCCCGGGTTTTGGACTAACAAGTTTTTACTTTTCAATATCTCGGCCAACGGAATTGGCACAAAATACATGGCCGGTGCTAAAAATTTCATTTCCAGTCGGTTTTCTACGCTATAGGTAAACGGATAGGTGCTACCCGTTGCGCTCGGTTTCGCCCGGATTAGCGTAGAGTTGCCGTTTTCAGTTTCCTCGGCGGTTTTCCACCTGCGTGTATCGTAAAACCAATGTCCTTCGGCAAAAAACTCCACCCGGTATTCATTTCTAATCAAGGCTCTTAATTGTTCTTTGCTTACGCCAACAGGTATGCCGTAACGGCCATCCGTCGCTGCTGTAATGCCTGCTCGCTGGCGAATCTTTTTCAACTGAATTACTGCTGCTTCGGTTTGCCCCAACTCGTTTAAGGCTTCGGCGTAACCAAGCACTATTTCTGCCAAACGCATCACTGGCAACGCTCTATCAACGGTTAAGCTGGTGTAAGGCACCCGATCGTTGCACATTTTACGGGCGTAGTAACCCGTTTTGGTATAATAGGCTTGTAATCCGTCACCAACTCTATTGTTGTTTGCATCCGAATAAATGTTGATGGTGGTTTGCGCCGTAGTAGTTCTGCTGGTCATGGTGGCCTGGTTATACAAGATCGAGTAATAAAACCGCGGATCGCGGTTTTTATAGGGATCTTGCACATTGTAGCCCGAAGTTCCGTCGGTAATTAATTTCCCATTGGCCATGCCAAATGCATCAACCACGTTTTGGCTGGGGTTCATATAGGTCAGGTCTCCGGCGCCACTAATTGATCGTGGAAACCATGCGGCCTCCAAAGTTTTTCCTCCGGCGGCCAAATTGTACACAAAAATAAATTCCGAATTTTTGCGCCCGCTGGTAAACAGTTTCCAAAAGCCGTTGCCCGGATAGGCAGGCAAGGTATTATCCACCACCAAGGCGTATTCGGGCAAATCGATCACGGCTTTACAGGCGTCGGCAGCTTTTTGCCATAATGAAGCATCGTAGCTTGTTGAATAAGAAATTAACGGTGCTATGCTCGCATCAGTACTCGCGGGGCTCCCGTTAAACAAGGGGCTGGCGGCGGTAACCAATAATCGGGCCTTCATGGCCTTGCAAGCGCCTGATGTGGCCCTGCCGTAATTAATGGCCTCTAGCGTAGCCGAGCTGGGCAAATCTGCGGCCGCCTGATCGTACTCGGTAGCAATGTAATCAATACATTCTTTATAGGTGTTTCTTTTGTAATCGTAGGTCGGGAAATCGTCGCTAACCAAATCGCCTACCAATTGTACGCCGCCGTAAAAGCGAACCAACATCTGGTAATAAAAGGCCCTTAAAAACCGAGCTTCAGCGGTTAGAACTTTTTTTCTCGCAGCCGAGATAGGCGATGCGCCCACGTTGGCCATAAACTTATTTGCCCCTCTAATTTTTCGGTACATCAAGGCCCACATCGGTAATAACGGGTGACTGGTGCTGGTTGATGTTCCTTTTAAAAAAGCATCTTGCCCCGAATAGCCACTGGCGGCGTTTGATGTTAGGGTTTCGAAACTATCGTTCCAATCGCTGCTGCCGGGGCCACCGCCTGTTGCACCGCCAATGGTGTTGCGGTAGGAGTGGAGATCCAAACCGGTGTTCCAATACAAGTTATTTAGAAAGTTAAAGGTTAATGCGCTATCGGCAAACACCTTTTCTTCGGTTAAAGGCTCTACTTTTGGATCGAGGGAGCTTCCCTTTTTGCAAGAATAGATCAATATTGAACTCGCGATGACTAGAAGCGAAGTGAATATTTTATTTTTCATAATTGCTAATTTTTAAAGATTTTCTTCTTAAGTCATCGGATGAATACCTCGCGAAGTGGCTATATTCATCCGATGACTGCTGTTTATAAGCCAAACTGAACCCCAAAATTGAACACGCGTTGTTGCGGATACTCACCAGCAGATGAAGTTAAGGCTGATTCGGGATCGACTGAGGTTGGTAATTTGGTGTAAACAATGCCCATGTTATAGCCATTTGCATACACGCGGATGTTGTTTACATGCAGTTTTTTGCTGAAGCTTGATGGAAACCGATAGCCGAGTTCGAAGTTTTTCCAGCGGATATAATCGCCCTTTACAAACCAAAATGTTGACCAGTAAGAGCCGCTTCCATCAAAGCCGTTTTGGGCACTGCCCGATAACTCGGGGAAAGTTGCGTTTTCGGCGGTAATGGGTGTCCAGCGGTTTAAGTTCCACGGTACAGAAACACGATCAGGACGTGCATAGGCAAAGGCGCCTCTGTTCATATTGATGATGTAATCGAAAGATCCCTGAAACAAGGTGGAAATATCGAAGCCTTTGTAAGAAAAACCGAAGCTTAATCCGCCTGTGTAATTGGGGTTATTGTTGCCAATATATTGTTTATCGTTGGCATTGATGATGCCATCGCCTGTTAAATCTTTGTATTTTACCGATCCTAACTGTAGCGAGGATAGCGGCGTAGATGCTGCCAGGCGGGGCGCTGTATATAAATCGGCCAAGCTTTGATAAAAACCATCGTAAGTATATTGAAAAACAGCACTTACAGGTTTTCCGGTCAGGGCCAATCCATCATATAAATAAGCGGGCTCATCACGGTACAATACCTTGTTTTTGGCAAAGGTGAGGTTGGTATTGACAAAAAACTCGATGTTTTCGCCGATTTTGTCTCTGTAGGTCAAATCCAACTCGTAGCCTCTGTTTTGCACACGACCGAGATTATAGGGCGGTAGGGCAGCGCCGAACGAGCTCGGAATTAAGCCCGGCGTGGTTAAAATATCCTTGGTCAGTTTCCTGAAATAATCAACCGTTACCGATAACTTGTTGTTGAACAACTTCATGTCGATACCCGCATTAAAATCTTCGGTAGTCATCCACGTAATGTTTGTGTTGCCCAGGGTTGGTTCAATAATTCCGGTGTAACTTTGTGGCGTTTCGCCAAAAATGGCCCCACTTGCGCCAGTGGTGTAGGTTTTTTGATAAGCAAAGGTCGAAGTGCCAATATTATCATTTCCGGTGATACCGTAAGCGGCCCTGATTTTAAAGAAATCGATAAACTTCAGGTTGTTCTTAACAAAGCTTTCCTCGCCGAGATTCCAGCCCACACTTACCGCCGGAAACCACTTGTAACGCTTGCTCGATTCGAACCTGTCAGACCCATTATACGCTGCGGTAAGATCTAACAAATATTTTTGGTTGTAAGCATAATTAACCTTACCGGTAAAGCCCTGAATATTATATGGATCAAGCAAAGTAACTGTTGATGCGCCTACAGGCAACACGGTTGAGGTTGTTCGGTTAATTAAGGCCAAACCGCCAATGTTGTGCTTTCCAAAATCGCGGTTGTAGTTTAATCCTGCCCTAATGTTCAGGTTTTTCTTGGTTAATGTGCTTGATGATGAGCGGGTTAAAGCGCCCATCCTGTAGAGGTTGGCGGTTACCGGATTGTAGCGTTGTGTTGCGGGATCGTAGGTGTAGGCCAAAATCTCACCCGAATTTCGGGTTAAGTTTGAGCTGAACGAGTAATCGGTTGAAAAGGCCAGTAATACATTGGCCGATAAACCGGGAGTAATGAAATCGAGCTGTTGATTGGCGCTGGTAACCGCTGATATATTGTTCCCATACGAACGGTTATAGCCCGAATACATCAAATTAGCCACGGGATTTGGCTTGGTAAGTGATGATGATGAACTGGCGATTAAACCATTTGGCCAATAAATTGGATATAAAAAGGACGACAATTCGCCATTCCATAAGTATTGAAAGGTTGTTCCGCCATTGTTCCAGGGTTTATCGTTCGGTTCGTTGGTTACACCAAACCTGCCCGATAAATCGATCTTGATCTTCAGCGATTTATTGGGCGTAATATCGATGTTCGATCTGAAATTGTATCGGTTGTACAAATAGTTTGAGTTGTATCCCTGATCTTCAGAAAAATCTTTAAATAAACCGCCCTGATACAAATAACCTAAGTTGACAAAGTACTTTACGGTATTGTTTCCGCCCGAAATATCAAAATTGATCCGGTTTTGAATACTTACCTTTTTCATCACTTCATCCCACCAGTTGATGTTTGGATGATTGTAGGGATCATCATTGGTGAGATAATGTTGCAGGTTATCGCCCGAAAAGTAATCGGCATAAGAAGTTAACGGATTGGTGTACAAGCCCGCTAAACGTTCGCGTAATAAGTTTAAGGTTGTATAACCATCGTTAATAACGGGGCGTTGCGTGGGTGTTTGCAGGCCTGTTTCGTTTTTAAAGTTTAAGGTAGGTTTACCGCTGGCACCACGACGGGTGGTGATAATGATGACGCCGTTTGCGCCCCTAACACCATAAACGGCCGTTGTTGAGGCATCTTTTAAAATCGTAACGTTTTCTACCTCGTTTTGGTCGATCAGGCTGATTTGATCGCTCGTTACTTCCACATCATCCACAATAATTAACGGCGTGGTACCGCCCGAATAGGTGCTTATTCCCCTAATTTGGAAATCGGCGCCGTCTCTACCCGGTTGCCCGCTACGTTGCTGCGAGAAAAACCCCGGCAAGCGTCCTGCTAAGCTGTTCTGTAAGCTGGCCGAAGGGCTCTGCCTGATTTGCGTACCCGAAATTGAGCTTACAGCACCCGTTAAGGTTATCTTTTTGGTAGTTTGCCCAACGCCCAGCACCACCACTTCTTCTAAACCCGTTGCATCTTCCTTTAGCGATACATTAACGGTTGTTTTGGTTGATACATTGATTTCCTGAGAAAGATAACCGATTGATTTTACCACGATAATGCCTTGCTGTCCGCGGAGTTTCAGCTTGAACTTTCCATTTTCATCTGTCGATACACCGTTGTTTGTAAACTCTTTTTCGAATATGGTTGCGGCAGGTAAAGGTCCTCTGTTATCAGAAATGGTACCTGTTATTGTTTTCCCTACTTGTGCAAAAGTGGCGTGGCTAGCCATGAGCGCAACAAACAAGGCAAATAGTTTTATAAATTTTTTCATGTGCTTCATCTTTAAGGATTACCAATTAGGATTTTGAGCCATTGATTTGTTCGATATTACCTCGTTTAGCGGAATGGGAAACAGGTACATCTTGTTCACATCGAACATTATCGTTGTAGCATCAACCACTTTGTAGGTTTTAACGCCATTATTTAGCGTGGCCTGAATGCCGTGTAGCGTTCCGTTTAAAACATTGCCCGCAATTTTCCATCTCCTAATGTCCCAAAAGCGATGTTCCTCAAAGGCAAACTCCACTCTTCGCTCGTGCCTGATTTTATCACGCATTTGCGCCTGCGTTAATCCTGCTGGCAAACCTGGCATCCCTACTCGGTTGCGGATGGCGTTTACGGCGCTGTAAACGGTATTGTCGGGTCCTGCTGCTTCATTTTGAGCTTCGGCATAATTCAATAAAATCTCGGCATACCTAAAAATCGGGAATACATGCGGGTAATTGGAATAGCTGGTCGCACTCGAATTGCTGGTCATAAACTTGCGCAGGTAATAACCTGTGCGGGTTTCGCCCTTGGTAACCCTGCCATAGCCAAAAGGTCTATCCAAACCGCCATCGTAGGTTTGTACGTTTCGGTTTAGCCAATACAAGCCATCGAACATAACGGTTCCGGGCAAACGCGGGTCTCTGTTATAATAAGGCATGGTATGATCGTAGCCCGAACCACTTTCGGTGATCTGTTTGCCATTCGTCATTTCATACTCGTCTACCAGTTCTTGCGTAGGATTGGTTTTGCCCGATGTAGCTGTGGCACGTGTATAGCCAACGGGATCGTTAGCACTTTCGACGGTTGAGTTATTGGTAGCCATGTAGGGCAAAATAATCTCGTTGTTACTTGCGGTGCTGAAAATGCTTAAGAATTTGTTTACGTTAACGGTATAGCTACTTAGTGCTGCCGTTGGAACCAATGGGGTTAATTGGGTATTGGTATAATGTGCCGTGGTGGCTGCATTTTGTAGCGTGTACGTAAATTTGGTGGCACTTACGCTATCCATTACTGCTTTGGCTGCTGCTGCTGCGTTGGCCCATTTGCTTACATCGTTTGTGGGGTTGTTCAGCGGGCTGGCCAAGTAGAGCAACAATCGGCTTTTTAACGCCATGGCGGCGCCACGGCCAAATCGCCCATAAAAATTAGATGCAAATGTTCCGTTTACCGAGTTGTTTGCGGTTAATAAAAAGGGCATGGCGGCATCAAGCTCCGCAATAATATAATCGCTGCATTGCTGGTAGGTGCTCCGCGGAATATCGACCACTTCGCCTGCGTTGTATATTTTATCGCCTATTACTGGCACACCGCCCCATCTTTTAATTAATTCGAAGTAGGCCATGGCTCTTAAGCAGCGGGCTTCGGCCTTCCACCTGTTTTTGTAACCGGGCAAATTAAGCGGCACTACATCGATATTGGCGAGGAAAATATTCACCTTTCTGATATTCTCGTAGTTTTTTGCCCAAACATTATCCGGAATATTGGTTGGGCTGATGCCATTATTGCTATAATACTGCACAATATCGCCTACTGCGTTGGGTATGGCATCATCTGTACCCGCATCTAAAATGTTGTTGTTAATGCGATTATAGCCGTTTGGTAAACCCGAGTAAATGTTGTTTAAAAAACGCTCTGCATTTACGCCCAATGAGTCTTTTGAATCGAAAACATACTCCAATCCCGTAACCTCGAGCGGCGAATCCTCACTTAATTTTTTACAACCCCATATTATCGTTAAAAAGCAGGCGAAAAGGCCAACTGTAAAATACTTTTTCATACTATTCATCTATAATGTTAATGATACACCACCGTTAATTACGCGTTGATTGGGGAAGCCGCTCAAGTACGATTCCGGATCAAAATCCAACTGGCTTATGGTTAATAAATTGTAGCTGTTTACAAAAAACCGGAGGCTTTTAATCTTCAGTTTATTGGTGAGCTGACGGGGCAAGCTATAGCCAAGCTCTACATTTTTAAGCCTGAGGTAATTGCCGTTTTTTGACCAAAAGGTTGATGTTTGGTTGTTGTTTACATTGGTACCTAACGTTAAGCGAGGCAAGGTTGCGTTTTCTTGATTTTGCGGTGTCCAACGGTTTTCAGTGGTATAATCAAGCACATAACCCGTGTTGTTGTTTAGCGCCAGTTGCGAGGTCGGATCAATCATAATCTCTCGGTTAGCGACCCCTTGAAGAAGCGCTTTTAAATCAAATCCTTTATAGTTAAATGAAAGATTTAGTCCGCCAAAAACAAGCGGTTTGTCGCCACTAATCCGCTTTTGGTCGAGTGTTGAGATTACCCCGTCGGCGTTTAAATCGCGATACTTAATATCGCCTGGAACGGGGCTATACCCCAATAATGTTGCCGTATTAGCGGCAGTTTCACCACTTTTATAAAATCCGATGGCCTCATAACCGAATAGTCCGGCAGGTTGCCCGGCCGCATACATCCAAGGGTAAGGCAAGTTAGGCTCTGCGGCATCAAGCAGCTTGTTCTTTTGCACGCTTACGTTTAAGCCGATCTTGTAGCCCAGCTCGCCCGCTCTTCCTAAAAAATCTATTGTACCCTCGAAGCCCGTAAAACGTGTTTTGCCAAGGTTTTGACTAGGGTAGGGCTTGCCGATAATGGTCGACGCGTATGGCTTCGCGAGTAAAAGATCGTAATATTTGTTGTTGTAGTAGGTTAAGCCTACGTTTAGCTTGTTGTTGATAAAGGCGGCATCGGCACCGATCTCAAATTTTTGTGCTTTTTCGGGCCCAACGCCTACCGTGGCCAGGCCCATTTCGGCTGCGCCAGCTACCCCAGTAAGGCCCGTTCCAAACACATAGCCCGTGGTATTGAGCGAGTATCGTTGTAAATAAGAATAATAATCGGCCGTGTTGGCATTGGCCGTTAAGCCGAAAGTGCTCCTCAGCTTTAAAAAGTTTACGGTATTGGTGTTAAACCAGTCTTCTTTTGATACTTGCCAGCCTAAACCAATTGAGGGTAAATAGATCCATTTTTTGGCATCCGCATAGCGGTTATAGCTTCCGTAGGCATTGCCCATTTCGGCAAAATATTTCTCTTTAAAATTGTATTTCAACGCTAAGCCCGCGGTCTTAAAAATTTGGTTCAGCTGCCCGATTGATAGTAAGCTATTGTCGCCATTGTAGGTAGCGAGCACATGCAGATGATGATCGTTGAAGCTTCTGTCGTACCCGGCCATAAAATTATAGTAGGTTTGCTTAAGCTGTGCATCGAGGTTAAAGCTGCCCGTTCCCAAGCCCACATTTCCATCCGTGCCCGATTTGGTGTAGCTTACATCGCTGCCGTTTACCGTTGGGTAGTAAATGGCAAAGGTTTTGTTTTTGGAGATAAACTCATTGTAGTAATTGTTGATGGATAAACCGCCTTTAACCCACAAACCGGGGGTAATATCATCGAGCTTATAGGTTAACGCGACATCCGAGTTAATGGAACGCGTTGTTGCCCTAATGTACCCGGCATCAATGGTGTTGGCCAAAATATTGCTGGTAATGGAAGCGGTTCCGCCATAGGTACCATCAGGGTTTTTTACGGCATAAGCCAAAGGCGAAGTGCTGTAAATCAAGTTCATGATGTTGGTCGCAAAACCGCCGGGCTGATTGTTGTTTTCTATTGAGCCAAATATGTTCAGCTGTAACGAAATATCATCGTTAAACTTAATTTCGGCGTTGGTTCTAATGTTGTATCGCTTGTAAAAGTTGTTGGTATTGTAGTTGTTTTTACTGTCGGTTACAAAGTTTCCGTCTGAGTTAAAATTCTCTAAACTGGCATAATATTTAAAGTTTTCTGATTTGCCCGCAACGCCAACGTTGTATCGCTTTTGGGCGCTGTTCTTTTTATAAACCAGATCGTACCAATTGTTGTTGGGTTGCAAAAACGGATCGTTCGTTCGGTTATCGTAGGCAGCAATTACGGCATCGCTATATAGCGGCGTACTGCCCGGCGAGGTGTTTTGTTGTGCTTCGTTATATATTCGGGCGTAATCTCCTCCGGTTAAAAATTTGGGGGTAAACAGATTTTCGAGGTGACCGTATTCGGCTCCGAAATGGATCTCGAAGGGGTTATTGTAAGCCTGTTTTTTGGTGGTGATGTAAACCACGCCGCCCGATGATCGCTGGCCGTACATCGAAGCCGATAAAGCATCCTTAAATACGGAAATGCTCTCCACATCGTCGGGATTAAAGCTGGTGAACGATCGCACCACACCATCAATCACAATTAGCGGCGCTTGCCCCCTTAAGGTTAACACCGAATTATCGAAACCGGTACGAGCCGATGATTGCACGGTATACAAACCCGTTATCCTACCTGCCAAGGTGCTGGTAATATCCGAAACCGGGGTAGAATTTACGTCGTCGCTGTAAATAGTTGCAACGCCCTCAATCTGGTTTTCCTTTTTTATGGTGCTATTCCAGGCGCCCAGCTCTTTTTGCTGATAGTTCTTTTGATCGTATCGCTTAATCAAAGTGCTATCTACCGTTTTGGTGGGCGTTTGTTGCGCATAGCTTAAAGCCGGAAACAGCCCTAAGCAAGCTACAACGATTTTGAAGTTAAAAGGTGTAGTTGTTTTATTCATGATATAAGCTTAAGGGTTAATAAGATTGCATTGCGCCCCTTACCAGTCCGTTTGGCTGTTGCGAGGATGAGATCTGCAAATAATTGGTTTTGGTATTTAAGTCGGCAATAACCTGTTGGCTAAGCTCAACAGCGCCTTTTACCTCCCTGTTGGCGTCAAAGGCTTCGTTAGCCAGCTCAATTAATACGGTGCCGCTTGTTCCGTTTGCGCCCGTATAAATGCTACCCTTAAGCGGAACATCGTTATTGTTTAGTGGGCTATCAAAATACAGGTAGTAGTAAAGCTTATTGTCGGTCATTAAATAAAATACAGCAACCGCATGGTCGGTTCTGCCCGAAATAGCAGGTAAAACATTGCCTGTAGTTAAGTCTACTTTCCACTGTCTCAGCGTGTAAATGGCTGAAGTATCTTCCTTTTTGCAAGAGAATAACAGCAAGGGTAGGCAAAGGCATAGCACCCTGACCCCCTTTAAAAAAGAGATTGATTTCATGAGTTTGGTTGTTTAGGGTTAGTTTGAATTGATCAGGGTCAAACGATCGATTCGTGTTGGTTTTTTGGGTTTTTTGGTTGGTTAATGCATAGTTAGGTTAGGGTAATTTATTAGTTGGTTGTCATGTTAATCGCTGGCAGTACCTTGAACTATAAAGTGTAGCGATGCTCATTTGGTTAAATCAAAACTGGGCTATTTGGCTTTAAAAAAAGATGAATATTTAAAAGAAAATGGTAGAAAATTGAATAAATAGGATGGTTTGGGAATGATTTACCGCATGAAAGCGAATAATCTGGGTGATTCACATTTGATTGGTGGGGACACCAACCAGTAGAATAAGGCGAGTGTAAGAGAAGTCAAGTTTTAAAAACTTGACTTCTCTAGGCCATAAGCAACTGACCTTTCTTGGATAACTTTTTATCTATTGGTCGGTGTCCCCACCGACCAGCAAAATGATAAACCACAGGCATCAATTCCACCTACCCTGTGCTTTCATTTCTCGCTGAAAAGAAATTTTATATATTTACTGAGTCCTTAAAAAAAATATTTCCATTAATGATGAAGTGTAATCGGCTCGTTCAAGTTTTGCTCTGCCTGTCGATTTCGCTTGCAATTTTTCCTGCTAAGGCTCAATTGTCATTTTCAAATCTGGCCGTGGAGAACGGCTTATCTCAAAATTCTGTAATTGCTATTGCGCAAGATAGTACGGGATTGATTTGGCTCGGCACCAGACAGGGGTTAAATCGGTACGACGGACATCACTTTAAAACCTACAAGCACGATCCAAAAATCGCTGGCAGTATTTCAAATGGCGAAATCACTTCGATCCTTACCGATACCAAAGGAACGATTTGGGTGGGCACAACTGCAGGCTTAAACCGCTATAACGAAAAAACCGACGATTTTCAGCTAATTAAAGGACTAAGCAGCAAGGGTATAGAAGTTGTTTATCAAGATCGGAACAAGCAGATTTGGGTGGGTACCTTAAACGGGTTGAACCTGTTGACGAGCGATAAAAGCGATCGGTTTAAAACCTTTCGTTTCGGCAACCAACCAAACGATCCGGCAAATAGCATTTACGCCATTTTTAAAGCTAAAAATGGTGAAGTTTGGGTAGGCACGGGCAACGGAATCTTTACCATCAATTTAAAAAACGGAAAATATGAATGCCGTAAAATGCACTTTAGGCAAGCGCTTCCATCCAATTATGTCACTGCACTTACGGCCGATGATGCGGGCAATATTTGGATAGGCACAGCCAATGGCCTCTGCCGATATCATCCATTAAGCGGTAGTATGCAAGTGTTTTTTCACGATAACAGCAACCCTCATTCACTTATTCACAACGATATTCGGGAGGTGGTTGCAAACCCAAACGGCCAGCTGTGGGTAGGTACACAAGATGGTTTAAGTATCCTCAATCCTAAAAACCTCAGGTTTGTAAACTATCAGCACGATCCCGAAATCAACAATACCATCAGCCATAATTCCATTCACAGTATTTTTATCGATAGAAACAAAAACACTTGGGTGGGTACCTATTTTGGTGGCGTAAACATGGTTTATCCCGTTACAACCAAGTTTAAGGTGTATCGCAACAGCAGGTTTACGCCCAGTATCAGCGGCAATGTAATCAGCGCCATGGTAGAGGATAGCCAACATAACCTGTGGATCGGTACTGAAGGTGGTGGACTCAATTACTACAATAGAAAAACGAATAGCTTTAAAAGCTACAAAACCAACTCCGAAGATCCGAACAGCATCAGTTCAAACCTGATCAAAATGATGGTTAGCGAGGGTAGGGGAAGCAACAGGCTGATTATTGGTACGCACCGCGGCGGCTTAAATATCTTTGACCCGGCAACGGGACGATTTCAACATGTAAAAAACGTAAAGAACAGCGCGGGGGCAATTGGCTCGGCAGAAATTGTTGCCCTGCAGGTCGATCGCCGTGGAACGGTTTGGGTAGGTTCACAAAACGGGTTGACTACGCTACGTCAGCAAAACGGCAAATATCCGGCGCAAACCACCAAAAGCACTTTGGATCGTTACTTGGTTAACAAAACGATTCAGCATCTTTTTGAAGACAGCCGAGGCGATTTGTGGATTGGTACCAATGCTGGCCTGTACCGTTTTAACTTCATTACAAAGCAGTTTACCCAATTTTACAGAGACGAAACAAGGGAAGGCAAGCTACAATCGGATTATATTAACTGCATTGCAGAAAACAGCGCTGGCCATATCTTAATCGGAACTTATTTTGGTGGCCTGAGCATTTATCATCCCAAAACCAATCAGTTTAAAACGTATACCGAACATAACGGATTGATTAACAATAATGTTTTAAGTGTGGTTGAGGATGAGAAACAGAATTTATGGATCAGCACAGCGAACGGCCTTTCGGAGCTGAACCCAGCAACGGGCAGATTTAGAAATTACACCAAGAGCGATGGCCTGGCGGGCAATGAATTTAACGCCCGATCGTACTTTAAAGATAGCCGTGGGGAGATTTTTTTAGGTGGAATAAACGGGCTTACATCCTTTTACCCGAGGGATATTCAGCTGAACAAGTATGTATCGCCACTTATTTTGACGGAACTCAAGCTATTTAACCAGCCTGTTCAGGTTAATGGCGACGATGGATTATTGCGGGCACCCATAAACGATTCGAAAAAATTGGTGTTTAAACACAATCAAAACCACTTTACCATTGAGTTTGCCTTGTTAAACTTTGTTAAACCAGATAAGAACAAGTACGGCTATTTTTTAGCGGGCTACGATCGCGAATGGAACTACACGGCTACACCGAGTGCTACCTACACCAACCTTCCTGCCGGCAAATATCGCTTTTTAGTTAAGGCAACAAATAATGATGGTATTCCCGGGAAGGCCGTTTCAGTTACCGAGGTGATTATTAAACCTGCCGTTTGGGCAACGTGGTGGGCTTACCTGCTTTATTTTATAGCGTTTTCTGCCATTCTTTTTTTGGTGGTGAGATTTTTGTTCCTCCGGGCGCTGTTGAAACGCACCAAAGATATACAGCAAATGAAATTGCGGTTTTTTACCAACGTTTCTCACGAAATCAGAACGCCACTTACCCTGATCCTTGGGCCCTTGGAGCGACTCTTAAAAAGCAGCCATAACCTGCCCGAAATACACCAACAGGTGGTGCCGATTAAGCAAAACGCCGATCGGTTAATGCGGCTGATTAATGAGTTGATGGATTTTAGAAAAACTGAAACCGGAAACCTCAGGCTGTATGCAGCCAAACAGGATATTGTAAATTTTGTGCACGAAATTTATCAGTCCTTCAGTCAGCTGGCCGAGAGCCGCAACATTACCTACACCTTTGTAGCCAAGGTGGCATCGACCGAGATTTGGTTTGATAAAACCCAAATGGAGAAGGTTTTTTTTAACCTGCTCTCCAACGCCTTTAAGTTTACCAAAAATAATGGGTCAATTCGGATCCTCATTACCGAAGATCAAGATGTGGTTTGCATTGAAGTGCGGGATAATGGCGTCGGAATCCCTGAGCATAGCCGGGATAAATTGTTCAGCGATTTTTTTCAGGTCGAGAGTCCCGGAGTGGCACATATCGGCTCGGGCATAGGCTTGGCCCTTTCAAAAAGTATTGTAAATGCACACCACGGCAATTTGTTGTTAAAAAGTAAGCCTGAAACTGAATTTGAAGCGGGCGACACTTGTTTTACGGTTGTTTTAAAGAAAGGGAATAATGGGCTCGAAACAGCAAACGAAAAGGAGCATGCAGCACACAATCATTCGTTATATTCGCCTGTACTTCCGCCCGAAACTGTTGTTAACGAAACTACATCCGCAAAATATCCAAATAAGGAAACGGTATTGATTGTTGAGGATAATGCAGAGATCAGACAGCTTTTGCAAACCACATTAGGTGCATTTTATCAGGTTTTGGAAAGCGAAGACGGTAAAAATGGGTGGGAAATGGCCAGTACGCACATACCCGATTTAATTGTTTGCGATGTGATGATGCCCGTTATGGATGGATTGGAGTTGTGCAAGCAGCTTAAAAATGATGTGCGAACGGCACATATCCCCGTGATATTGTTAACCGCAAGGGCTGCACATGCGCAGCAGGTTAGCGGTTTGGAAACAGGGGCTGATAGTTATATTACCAAGCCTTTTAGCGTGGAGCTTCTCTTGTTGAACGTGAAAAACCTTTTGCAATCGCGGGCAAATATGCGCAGAAAATTTAGTGAGCAGGTAACGCTCCAACCGCAGGATGTAACCGTTAACACCGTTGATCATAAATTTATTATCAATGCCATTAAATGTATAGAGGATAGGATGACCGATCAGGATTTTGGGGTTTATGAACTGGCTAAGGAGGTGGGGATGAGCCAGCCCGTACTTTATAAAAAAATAAGGGCGATAACCGATTTGTCGGTCAACGATTTTATCAAATCAATCCGCTTAAAAAAGGCCGCCGTTTTACTCGAATCGAAGATTCATAACGTATCGGAAGTGGCTTACCTCGTTGGTTTCAATGATGCGAAATATTTTAGCCGCGAGTTTAAAAAGCAGTACGGTTATACACCAAAAGCTTATTTGACTAATAAGGCGAAGCAGGATAACGTGGTTTAGTAGCATGGGCGGTAGTTAGCCTGAGAGATCAACTCAACTCGTCGTAGCGTCTCCAATGCTATTAAGTTAAGGATAAAACGAAAAAATATTGTCAGATCTGATAGCTATCGGATAACAATTGACAAGCTTAACTTAATAGCATTGGTAGCGTCTCGCTACGACTGTTCTTAATTGGTGTTTCATTCATTTGGCTAACCCATCGATGAAGCAGCTGAAGTTCAGTTATAAACTTCGGTTTATCACTTTTTTTTTACCTTAGCTACTTCGAGCGCAGCAGACGACAGGTAATAACAATAAAGTATTCAAAGTGAGAGAAAAGAAAGTATCGATAAAAGACATCGCGAAGCAGCTTGGTACTTCGACCACCACGGTTTCTTTTGTTATCAATGGAAAAGGAAGGGAAAAGAAAATCAGCGATGAGCTTATTGAAAAGGTAGAGGAACTAGTGGCCAAGCTAAATTACCAGCCCAACGCACTTGCCAAAAGCTTCAGAACTGGAAAAACAAAGACTATCGGTTTCATCGTTGATGAAATTTCGCAGCCTTTTTTCTCTGGAATTGCAAGGTTTATCGACGAAATAGCTTCAGAGTACGGTTATAACATACTTTTTAGCAGTACAAAAAACAATAAGAAAAGAGGAAGCGAAATTCTCGAAGTTTTTAGCGGGCGGTGTGTCGATGGATTTATCATCGCCTTACCCGGCGGACTTGAAGAAGAAGTGCAGCGGATTATCGCATCAGGCATTCCTGTGGTCCTGTTCGACCGATATTTGCCTGCAATTGATAGCGACTATGTTCTGATTGATAACGAAAACAGTGTGAAACAGGCTGTAGATCATCTCCAGGCTAATGGTTATAAGCACATTGCTTTTGTAACTATAGAAACCGACGAAAAGCAAATGGTAGATCGCGAGATTGGCTATGAAAACGCTGTTCGGACACACGGGTTAGAAACCTGCGTAAAACGAATCAACTACCAGAATAAAAAACAGAGCGTTGATGAAATAAAAAGCTTCTTGCTAAAAAACAACGAACTCGATGCCGTAATATTTTCGTGTAACTACCTCAGTGTTGATGGGCTGGACGCTCTTGTCGCAGCCGAACTCAAAATCGGGGAAGATATGGCCGTGGTTTCTTTCGATGATCTCGATATGTTGCGTTACCTCAAACCATCAATAACCGCAATATCGCAGCCGTTAGAAGAAATTGCGACGAAAATCATAGAAACATTACTGTACCGAATGTCGGACAATTCATCTAAAGACAAAATTTTTATAACACTCGATGCGAAGCTGGAAATTCGCGACTCTTCGAAACCAGTTAATCAAAATATTTTTAATTCCTAGTGCAGCAGGCCGAACTGTACGGTACAGAAGCGAGCGAGTTCGACACATCCTTTGATAAATCGTCATCCCCGCGCAGGCGGGGATCTTAATGCTTCAGCTATATCTCCATCCTTCCATCATTGAACGCATTAAACGTATAAATTACCACTATTGTGGCGAAATACCTATTTGTCAATTCGGTTGAACAAAACCGTAATTGCACTGGTTCTATAATTAAACAAAGCTTATGAAAACGAAACCAATGTCGCCTTCGGCACATGGCATTGCCGATTACGCTTTTGGCCTCGCATCGCTAACCGTTCCGGCGTTGCTCGGCGCAAATAAGAATACAACGCGGCTATATCAGGCTATTGGCGTGGAAGTGCTGCTCTATGGTGCGCTAACTGATTACAGGTTTGCGTTAAAGCGGCTGCTGCCATTACACATGCACCGAAATATCGACGTACTGAACCTTGCCGGCATTGCACTCCTGAGCGCATGTGAGCAAATAAAATCCGATAAAAGAATTTTTCGCTTCAACCTGGCGCTGCTTAGCGTCGGGCTGGTTAGTGTATTACTTACCGATTGGAGCAACAAACGTTAAACAATTAAAAAATAAACATCATGGACGAAAACAAAGAATTAGAGCAAGAAGGTAACAAGGTTACCAGTGGCGATACAAGCGAAAATGCAGGCAACAATCCTGAAATTACCAACACAGGGCAGTCGAGCGGCATGGGGGGTACCGATATTAGCGGTGAAGATGCTGCAGCGCCCGAATTAGGCGATGATACCGGTTCTTTACCTTCTGATGGACCTATAAGCGAGAGTGAAAGCGATGACGAAAGACCCGACCTGAACGACGTGAAAGAAAATCCCGATCCCGAACCAGGTGTACCCGATCGCGACATTTAACTGTGGTGTTGTTGGCAGCATCAATTCAAACATAGCATAGAAAAATAGTTATGAAAAGATTACTCGTTTTAATGATTATGGGCCTGGCGCTGAGTTCTTGCAAGAAAAACCGATCTGCGGAGCAAAAGCTCGAACTTGTCTTCTCAGACGATACCTATCAGCTTACTGGCCTGGCAAAAGAACCTTCCGGCAAATTATGGATCAATTATCCCCGTTGGTCAGAAATTTACCGTTACGCCGTGGTAACAGCCGAGGGCAACACGGTAACGCCATATCCCAACGCAGAAATGAACAACTGGCAATCCGGGCAAGATGGAACAAACAAATGGGTTTGCGTACAGTCGGTTTATATCGATGATAATGGCGGCTTGTGGATACTCGATCCGGCAGCACCGATGATGAAAACCATACAAGGAAATGGTGCCAGGCTGGTAAAAATGAATAAATCTACCAATTTGCCCGAACGCACGTATTCGTTTATGAACCTCGTGCCTGATACCGCTTATGTAAACGACGTGCGGGTTGATGTGCAAAAGAACTTTGCCTACCTCAGTGAATCAAAAGGTGGAGGCATTATCGTTGTCAACCTAACATCGGGCGAAATGCGGCGGGTTTTGAGTACGCATTATTCTACAAAATCCGATCCCGCTTACAAGTTCATTATCGATGGCCGCGAATTAATGAAAGAGGGTAAACCGGTAAAAATGAATTCAGATGGCATTGCACTAACACCCGATGGCAACTGGGTTTATTATAAACCTTTAACCGATGATAAGCTATACCGAATAAAGACGGAATACCTGCGGAATTTCGGTATGAGCGAAACCGATCTTGCGGCAAAAGTAGAAGATCTCGGTCATTTTGCTACCACCGATGGGATGATCTTCGATAAAGCCGGTAACCTGTATTTGGGCGACCTGCAAAATTACAGTATCCTTAAAATTGACCAGAACCACAAAATGACTACGTTGGTTAAAGACGATCCCTTGATTTGGCCCGATAGCTATAGCATTGCCGATGGCTATTTGTATATCAGTTGCTCGCAAATTCAAAAGCAGCCCGAATACAACAACGGCGTAAATAAGCGCACCTCGCCGTACACTGTTTATCGGATGAAACTGTAAACATCGGCTAATGACATAACATTTTGCGACAGCCGCTTAAAAAAACTGACGCACATGCACTATTAGATAACAGGGCATTTAGTTGCGATTTAGATAACTACTCAACTTGATGAAAGAATATGACACAGCACAGTAACCACAAATCAAAAACACCAAAAGGAAAGCCGTCTGGTACCGAGCGTGGTGGCAACGGACTTAAAGAAGTAACCCGCGATGATGAAGTAAACGAAGCTTTAGAGCGTGAAT
Organism: Pedobacter endophyticus; assembly: GCF_015679185.1. NCBI lineage: Bacteria > Pseudomonadati > Bacteroidota > Sphingobacteriia > Sphingobacteriales > Sphingobacteriaceae > Pedobacter > Pedobacter endophyticus. The sequence goes on along the minus strand of NZ_CP064939.1, from coordinate 1,496,071 downwards.
ATCTCGATGATGAAGGGCAGCCGGATGAAAATGTAAATATGCGGCACGAAAACCGGAATACCGATAAGGGGCGCCGCGATCAGGGAGAAGATACCACTTTGATTTAGCGCTGCAGTGAGGCACTAGCAGCGCTAGGCAATTTAATCTCTGCGACTTTCTACTGTATAAACAAAGCTATCGGCCCGGTAATAACCCAGGTTGTATTCAATCGGCCGGTCTGCCTGGTCAAAAACGAAGCGTTTTCTGAATAGCAATGCTTTGCCCGGTTCAATTTCGAGCTTAGTGGCTAGAAACTTATCGGCTTCTTTGGCGCTGATTTCCTCTTTTGATAGGTTGGCAATAACAGAGTGGTCTTTCTCCAGAATCTCATACAAAGGCCGCTTAAAATCTTCATCACCAGTTAAGCCTACGCGTGGATGAAAGTAAGAAATAAAATACACAAACGGACCTTCGGCACGCCCCCGCAAGCGCTCGAGTTTTAACACTTTTTTATCCGTGCCAATGTCGAAGAAGTGTGCAAGTTTTTCGTCGGGATGTACCCAGCTGATGTGGAGTTCGAAATTTTTGATCGGAATTCCCCTCGCTTGCATCTCTTGCGAAAAACTGAGCCAGTTGTTCGATTTCGAACTTACCGAAACCTGGGCTACTTTAGTGCCAATGCCTTTTTTCCTGATCAACAGACCCTCATACACCAGTTTATTGAGCGCCTGCCGCAAAGTGGTTCTCGAAATAGCCAGTTGTTTGGCCATATCTACTTCGTTAGGCAGAAACTTAGTAGCATATTCCGGATCCTTAATCAAATCGCGAAGTAATTCTTCTGCCTGAATGTGTAGTGGAACAGGGCTTTTGTGGTCTATCGAAAATTTCATTCGCCTTCTGAATAAAACAAAACTAATCTAGCTTAAAACTTGATGCAAATTAATGAAAAATAATTGGTTCTGTTTTCAAAGCGAATTGCAACAGTAATCTTTAGCCATTTGTTTTGTCTTAGGCGTCGAGACTCAAGACTCCGGACTCAAGACTCCAAACTCGGACTTCAAACTACATCCAATTTTCGTTTCCGCTTTCAACCTGATACAACCAATAATTTACCAGTTGTTTAATTTGCGTGTAATTTCCATACTTGAAGCGAATTTGCCCTGCTGCGGTATGGAGACATAAATGGCCCACATCTACACCTTTATGCCAGGGATATTGCGAAGTGGTAATGGCCTGTATTTTGTTGGGCTGTATAATTTCGTTCGAGATATCCCAGATACCGCTCGTTTTGATAATGAAATTCTGGTTAACTGCCAATCGGTGCTTGCGGTAACTGATGTAGATCATTGCAAAGCCGATCGCTATATATGCTATTGCGAAGCCGATAAACGGTTTAATCTCAGGAACATTCAATGCGATAACTAAGAAAAGCGCAACCGGCAACACCAGTTTAAAAAAGACGGGCAGATTTAAAAAGCGCCAATCGGGGATGAAAGTTTTGTCTGTTTTAGGGATCTGGCCCAAAATCATTTTCAACAGCTCATCGCGTTCGCCAGCATTACAACCAACAATCTCCAGCGTATTTCCCTGCATTTCTTTGCCGTCTTTGCTTTGTCCAAAATGCGCCTGCCTCAAATTAATATTAAGTAAGTTTAACTTTCTTTGAAAATAATTCTGGCTAAAAGTAGTGATCTGCACCTTGCTCGGGCTAATTAATGTACTTTTTTTGGCAATTAAGCCCGAAGAGAGGAGCAGCGAGTGCGGGTGTTGAATAATTTCGAGTTCAAAATATTTGTAAAAGGTTCTCGCTAAATTAAAAATAAGTAAAATGGCCAGTAACACCGCCACCACCACAGCTACCGAAAATAGCGCCGTAATACCGAGCATGGCATTTTTCACATAATCCTTATCAATTTCAAACAAATCCATAATGTGCCTGGCCTCCTGCATGATATAGAACATAAAAGCCAGTATAATGGCCAGGCTTCGCCCATAATTAGAGGTTAGGCCAACCTTAAACAAAGTCCAGGTACTGATCCTCAATAACGGAACATCTGTTTTTGCCGGGTTAAGCTCAGTCTTTTCTGCTTCCTCATGAAGCGATTTACCCAACAAATGCTCCCTTAAATTGTAGGCCGAAGCTTCATCTATCGCCCTGATGCTCACTTCCTCGCCATTTGCGCCCGCCGTGTCGATCTTCAGGCCATAAACGCCAATAATTTTCTGCAACACATTTTGGTTAATGTTTACCTGCTGAATTTTATCCAGTTGAATAATCACCTGGTCGCGGTTTAAAACACCCTTATTGATCACAAATTCCTCCTTCTCTTTATCTAAAAAGAAGGTGAACTTCAAATACCAGAGGTAGCCGTAAATTACGCACAACACAAAGATAACTGCTGCACCAAGCAATACATAAGCCGCATTGCTGGCGCTCATTTTTACGAAGGCATAAATCAGGAAAAAGAAGAGCGCCCTGCCAACTTTTAGCACGGTGTGTGCGGCCATTATAATAATACCAAAAGCCGATTCTCTTTGCGGCTTGCTAAAATCTCTTTCCATTTACAAATCCGTCGGTTGGTTGTCTAATCCCTCAAGTTGCTTTAAAAGCAAATCTCTAATGCCTTTTGCCTGTTCAATCGGTATGCCCGCAATGTTCAAATGCCCGCTTTGTCCGCCAGCACTAAATAGCTGTAAGGTGCCAACTTTGAACATCCTCGAAAAAACCCCCTCATTGAGCTCTATATGCTGAATCCGGTTGAGCGGAACAATCGTTGTCGACTCTGCAATAATTCCACTTTTGTAAATTACATCCTTCGTTCTGATTGCGTAGCCTCGTTTTTTAAAACCTGCAACCAAAAGCAAAATCAATAATGCCATAAAGCCAACATATACCAAGAAGATTAAAAGGGCATGCGGCTTAAGTTCGTCGATAAAAGTTACGCCTAAACCGACTGCAACACCAAAAACGACGAAATAGATCGTAAAACCGATAAATATGATCTTCAGGTAATCCCGATGAGGCTTATTCAACAAAATTTCTTCGTATTTGGGCAGCGCATCAATATCGATAGCTTCGTTTGTAAAGGTTTCGGCAGACATGTTTAGAGTTAAGATAAATTGATTTGCAATATGATAAATTTTTTAGGCTTTTGTTACGTTCCTTAGCGTGAATTACAAAATCGCTTTTACATTAAAACCCTATATTTGTGCAAATTCATTTGTTATGCAAGAGATTAAAAATTATGTAGAAACGCACAAACAACGCTTTTTAGATGAGCTGTTCGAACTACTGCGTTTTCCATCGGTTAGTGCTGATCCGAAATATAAAGGTGATGTTTTAAAAACTGCCGATTACGTTGCACAAAAATTAAAGGATGCCGGTGCAGATCATGTAGAGATTTGCCCAACTGCAGGTTACCCAATTGTTTATGGCGAGAAGATTGTAGATGCATCTTTACCAACCGTTTTAATTTATGGTCATTACGATGTTCAACCCGCAGATCCGTTGGAATTGTGGCATACCCCTCCGTTTGAACCCACCGTTCGCGATGGGAAAATATACGCCCGTGGCGCTTGCGATGATAAAGGTCAGTTTTACATGCACGTCAAGGCATTTGAATTGATGATGGAAACCAATACGTTGGCTTGCAACGTTAAGTTTATGATCGAGGGCGAAGAAGAAGTAGGCTCTGCCAACCTTGGCATTTTTGTTAAGGCAAACGCTGAGCGGTTAAAAGCCGATGTGGTACTTATTTCTGATACTTCGATGATTAGCATGGAGCATCCATCAATCGAAACCGGCCTGCGTGGCTTAGCTTATATGGAAGTAGAAGTGGTGGGACCCAATCGCGATTTACATTCGGGTGTTTATGGTGGTGCGGTAGCTAATCCGGCTACTATTTTATGTAAAATGATTGCTTCTTTACACGATGAAAATAACCACATTACCATCCCGGCGTTCTATGATAAAGTTGTTGAATTGACAGAGGAGGAAAAAAACGCCTTAAATTCTGCACCTTATGATGAGGCAGAATACAAAAAGGATCTTGATATTGAAGAAGTTTGGGGCGAAAAAGGATATTCGACTTTAGAACGTACCGGAACGCGACCTACTTTAGAGGTTAACGGAATTTGGAGCGGCTACATCGGCGAAGGTGCCAAAACCGTATTGCCAAGTAAGGCCAACGCTAAAATTTCGATGCGTTTAGTGCCAAATCAAAGTTCAGAAGAAATTGCCGAAATTTTTGCAAAGCATTTCGAAAGCATTGCACCTAAAAATGTTAAGGTAAAAGTAACGCCTCATCACGGTGGCGAGCCCGTAGTTACACCAACCGATAGTGTGGCTTATCAAGCGGCTGAAAAGGCCATTGAGGCTAGTTTTGGCAAAAAAGCAATTCCGACACGTGGTGGCGGCAGTATTCCGATTGTGGCCTTGTTCGAAGATGTTTTAGGGATTAAATCAGTGCTTTTTGGCTTCGGTTTAGATAGCGATGCGCTGCATTCGCCAAACGAGAAATACGATATTTACAACTATTATAAAGGCATCGAAACTTTACCACTCTTTCACAAATACTTTGCTGAATTGAGTAAATAAAACCAGGAGCGTTAGCCGATAACGGCCTTTATGTAGTCATCCGATGAATAATAGGCGGTTCGCTGCTATTCATCGGATGACTTTTCTGAGCCCGTCATTTCGACCGAAGCGGAGAAATCTTTGAATCTGCCTCTGCATTTAGTCAGCCGATGAATATCGAGCACTTTGCAGCTATTCGTCGGATGTTTTTTTAAACGCTGTCATCCTGAGGGGTAATTATTGGAATAAAATCAATGTGAATGACGTTATTTTTTAGAAGAATATCTTAGAGGAGTCGTTATTTCGACCGAAGCGCTCCGCAGGAGCTCCTTTGGAGGAGAAATCTTTGAATCTGCTTATCGCCGCGACTACAACTTGCGCAAACCGAACCATTCGGTATAATTTCTAGAAATCATAATTTTTGCTAAATTGTACCCATGAAATACATCTTATCATCTCTTTTACTTGTAGCGGGCCTTGGTGCTTTTGCTCAAAGTAGTAAAACGATTAAGCAATCTGGAAACCCAATATTTCCGGGTTGGTACGCAGATCCGGACGCTGCAATTTTTAACAATAAGTACTGGGTTTATCCGACCTATTCGGCCAAGTACAAAGAGCAGGTTTTTTTGGATGCTTTCTCTTCTGACGACCTGGTAAATTGGAAAAAGCACCCGCACATTGTAGATACGGCAGCCATTAAATGGGCAAATAAAGCCATGTGGGCGCCAGCAATTGTTCAAAAAGATAAAAAATACTACCTGTTTTTCGGCGCAAACGATATTCAAAGTGATAATGAAATCGGCGGTATTGGTGTAGCAGTAGCCGATAAGCCCGAAGGGCCTTATAAAGATCATTTGGGTAAGCCACTGGTTGATAAATTTCATAATGGTGCGCAACCAATTGACCAGTTTGTATTTAAAGATAAAGACGGCCAATACTATTTAATTTACGGTGGATGGAGACACTGCAACATTGCGAAGTTGAATAACGATTTCTCGGGCTTCGTGCCTTTTCCCGACGGAACAATTTTTAAGGAAATAACACCTGATAAATATGTTGAAGGGCCTTACATGTTTATCAAAAATGGCAAATACTACTTTATGTGGAGCGAAGGTGGTTGGACTGGCCCTGATTATGCTGTGGCGTACGCGGTTAGCGATTCGCCGTTCGGACCTTTTAAACGTGAGGGTGTAATTTTGAAACAAGATCCTGCAATTGCAACAGGCGCAGGTCATAATTCGCTCATTATTAACGAAAAAAAGGGTACATATTATATTGTTTATCATCGCCGCCCATTAACGGAAACTGACGGAAACCACAGAGCTACGTGTATTGATGAGATGAAATTTGATGCGGATGGAAAAATTCTGCCTGTAAAGATTACGAATGAGGGCGTAAAAGCACAAAAAGTTAAGTAAACGTTCATGCAGCGGTCGTTCTGTCGGTAATTTTTAATGCTCGTTCAGGGTTGGTTTCCACTGTTTTTAAACCCGATAGCGCCAAATAGCCCGGAGCCAGTAGGGCATGGAGCGCCTGGCAAAGCGAGGACTATGGTTAATAGCGGGACTGCGGCCGGCCAAAGGTTCCAGAACGCTCATTTTCTACAAAAAACGATTATGTTTCAACTAATATAATCGTAATTGCACTGCTATTAAATGGAAGGGATAGGCGAACTGCTTATTCCTTTTTTTATGCCTGATCGGTATTTAAAATGGCCTTGACACTCGCTTTTCCGAGCATACTGAAGGCGTAAGCGCAGAGCAACAAAATGCAGGCTTCGCCAAACCATAGCATGTTGTAGCCAAGATGCTTCGCGATAAAAAAGCCGCTTAATGGGCCTAAAACCTGGGCAATTGACCAGCTTAGGGTGTAGCCAGCAGCGTATAGGCCGCGGTTATGTTCGTTACTGCTGTTAATTACAACGGTGTTAATAAATGGCAAAACGAACATTTCGCCGATGGTAAAAATAACAACGGTAAGCACGGCCATGGTTACGTGTAGGGCAAAGGGTACGCTCAGTATAAGATAGGAAACCGCAAACAAAATGGCACCGATAATGATGAAAAAAATTGGCGATCTTCTGTTTTCGATCTTATTGATCATAACCATTTCGAATAGGGCAATTATAGCGCCGTTTAAACCGATAATTACACCGATTGCGGCTTCGTTAATGTGCCATTGTTCTTTAAAAAATACAGGAACAACCCTAAACATTAGAAATGCGGAAGTGATAAAAATAGTGGTGATGAGGATAAATTTGATGTAAAAAGGATCTTGCCAGGGCTTTTTAATCACCATTGTGCTGCGGTTCGCTTTAGCAGTCTTTATAAATCCCTTCACCTTTGGGAGCAAGAAAAGTATAGAAAGGCCAACCAGAATGCTCACGCCGCCCTCAACAATAAAGAGCAATTTGTAATTGATTGACGCAATTATTCCGGCCATGCTAATCCCTGCCGACCAGCCGATATTGGTTGCCAACCTGTTTAATGAATAGGCTCGTGTGATGTTCTTTTTTTTAGCGTAGTGCGCTACGGCGGTGAAATTGGCTGGCCTAAAGGCTTCTGAAAAAAAGCTGATGACGACAGCCAACAGGCAAAGTGTAAAAAAATGATCGATGGTTGAAAAAAGAATAAAAAGTAAGCCGCCAATTATTGATGATAGTATTTGTACTGGCCTAAAGCCAATAACATCGGTAAGTTTGCCCCCGGTAAGCGAACCGAGAATTGAACCTACCCCGAAAAGTGTAATAATTAACCCGGCGTCGGTTTCTGAACGGTGCAAGCTTTGGGTAACATAAAGGCCCATAAACGGAACGGCCATGCTTCCAAACCTGTTAAACATCATTACACTGCTCAAAAGCCAGGTTTCTCTGGTTAGTCCGCTAAATGAAGCTTTATAGGTATTAAGGATAGGTTTAAACATGATCGTTTCTGAGCACCAAAATTAATCAATAGCCGGCTTATTTTTCGCAGATAATAAAAAGATGTGCGGCGATGAAATCTTTTTAAATCTGTGCGATTTATGCAGAAAAAACGGGCTAATGCACTATTAATGACCGCCGAAAAAACATGGATTTCCAAGGTAAGGTAATGATGAAAAAGCTAACATCGGGGCCTAAACCTCAGAATCGAGTTCATCGACTATTTTTTTAACTTTTTTTAAATGTTTTCCGTAGTAATACCAAGCCCAGAGTTCGGTAATTACGCCAATAAACAAAATGGTTACAAAGCAGTTTACGAGTAAATAAAAAGTAGAAAGCTTGCTTACGATCTTATTAAAAACATAAAATTTTTCGATAAATAGAAGGGTGGCAAGAAAGGCGATTCCGATAAAGGCAATAATGTAGGTTAGCGCCTTATAAAGCTCGATATTCAGTTTCATTTCATAATAAAACCAAAGAATATTTTTTCGGCTGTCCATACTCATATCGTACGAGTTTTTATAGAACCTGTAAAACTTAAAAAAGTAATAGGCGCTGAAGCCGCAGGTTACGGCATAAAAGGCAAGATAAGCCGTGGTGCTATGCGCCGAGAAATTGAATAGGTACGGCACAAATGCCATTAATATAAGTACCAGAACCTGGTAAAAAAACTCATGTTTCATTTTGTTTCTGATGGTATCAACGGGCGTTCTGGCTTGCTTTATTTTGAGCATATTTTCAGAAACGCTGGTTTTTTCGCCATCTTCAGCATTCCATTCGCTTTTTATTTCGTCAAAATTCATAACCGTTTTTCTTTATAATGAGCTGTAATTTTTCTTTGGTTCTGTTGAGTTTTACCCTTGCATTTATCTCGCTGATGCCCAGGTTTTCGGCGATTTCTCTATGCGACTGATTTTCGAGAAAGAGAAAAATCAATGCTTTTTCAACTGGGTTTAACTGCTGAACGGCTTTGTAGAGATAGGCCAGTTTTTCTTCCCTGGCATCGCTTTCGTTTACATCAACGATGTCGACGTTTTCATCGAGCGGAGTTTTATCTACCTTTCGATTGTCTTTTTTAAAATATATTAATGCAGTATTTAAGGCGACGCGATACATCCAGGTTGAGAATTTGCTGTTTCCCTTGAAGGTGGGATAGGCTTTCCAAAGCTGCATAACAATCTCCTGAAACAAATCTCGCTGGTCTTCAACATCGTTCATATACATTTTAGAAACTTTATGTATAATCCCTTTATGCTGATTGATCAGCGATAAAAATATGGTCTCAATTCGTTCCACAAATGCGTTTAATTAGCTAAATAAGTAAACTTTTGATTGAGAAAGGAAATGTAAACGTGGTATAAAAAATCTGCCATTCGAGTCGCGATGTTTAAATTATTTACTCAATTGGTAACCGATTTTTTAAAACGTTACATAGGAAAGGAAAAGAAATTTATTTGGCGTCGTTTTTATAAAAAGTTCAGTGCTTCTTTTGGGACAAACGGACTTACATCGCCGTGATTTCGTAAAATGTCGCGAACGATTGTTGAGCTGATGGCTGAATATTCTGGTTTGCTCAAAAGCAGAATAGTCTCTACATCGGGCATCATGGTTTGGTTGATTTGAGCAATGGCACGTTCGTACTCAAAATCGGATGCCGACCGGATTCCGCGAACCATATAGGTGGCCTTAATTTTTCTACAGAAATTAACGGTTAGGCCCTCGTAAGTTTGGATTTCGATATTTTGATAGCCCTTAAAAACCGTTTCAAGGATCTGTAAACGCTGTTCGGCCGTGAGGAAGTTTTGCTTAGCGCTATTTAACCCGATGCCAATTACGATTTTATCGAATAGGGGAGTGGCACGCTGCAATATGTTTACATGGGCGATGGTTATCGGATCAAATGAACCTGGAAATAGCGCTATCTTCATAACTCAAATATAGATTTTTAACTGGAAAGGAGAAAGTTTAAAGGCTTGTGAGCAGCAGAAAAAGGCTTTGATTTTTAAAATCAATCAGCGGCCAGGTACTCGAAAAAACTAAACGATGAGTTTCCGTACTTGCGGGTTTCTGTGTAGCCCGGCTGGCTATTTAGTTTCATGTTGCTTTGATGCTCTACAACTAAAAGGCCGTCGGGCTTGAGCAGTTGCTGTTCTTTCACCATAACCGGAATTTGTGGAATATTGGGCATGTTGTACGGAGGATCGGCAAAGATAAGATCGTAATTGCCAGTCATCTGTTTTAAAAGCTTGAAAACATCGCCTTTACGAACATCGACTTGATTAAATTCATATTTTTTTGCGGTGGTTTTAACCCAGTTTACGCAGCCATAATCCATGTCGATGGCTAAAACACTTTCTGCGCCACGCGAGGCAAACTCGAAAGTCAGGTTTCCGGTGCCGCAAAATAAATCGAGCACGGCGCAATTTTCAAAATCAAATCTATTGTTCAAAATGTTAAAAAGCGCCTCTTTGGCCATGTCGGTTGTTGGGCGCACAGGCAAATTTGCAGGCGGCTGCAAGCGGATACCTTTTAATTTACCACCAATTATTCGCATAAATCCAAGGCAAGTAGTCCGCTGAAATAGTGCTTAGGCATATCGTCTAAAAGTTCACTGTTTTGTTTTCCGGCAGGAAGAAAGAAATACAGGTTATTGAAATATTTTAGCAAGGTTTTGTAATTGTTGTCATCCTCATCAATAATGCCCTGCAGATATACTGGAACGGACTCATCTAAGCCCAGTTGCTCGATAATGAGCAATAGGAAGTAATTAAATTCGTCGGTGTTTTCGGCTTCGTAATGGTTTTGAAAATTGGTTTTCCCTTGCCTGGCATACAATACATTGAAAGATGATGCAGTGAAGTCAATCAATAGCGCATCGCCTGAGATATGATTAGACAGCGCCAATAGGGGCGACGATTGAGGGAAAATAACCGTACCTGCAGGCAGGTTATCCTCAATTTTATTAGCTAATATAAAGAGCGTATTAAAACCCTGTTCGCGGTGGTGTTTGCTATTGATTTTTCCGTCGGCCCTGAGAAAATGCGAGTAAACAGAAAGGTTATCTGCGTTGAACCAATCATCAGGAATGAAAACAAAATTTTGAGTATGTACCGCTGCTTTTATGGTGCCGTATTTTTGCGACAGGTAGCTATCGGTTTCGAATGCAGATTTCAAATCGAACTCAATATTTTCCGAACCTTGTTTATCGAAAATAACATGAATCTGCTCCGTGTCTTTATTAACGATGGCGTAAGAAAAGCTATCATTGGTTATCTTCAACAATAAATGGCAATCCACTGATGAATCAGGTTTGAATTTCGGGTCGACCAATAAGAGGCTGTTGTTGCTCATTGACACAAAAATAGCGTTTTTTACGTATTAACCGCAATTGTAGCCCACAAAAGAATTAAACCGTTTAAAAAAGCATAAACATAGGTTTTTATTTTTTTTTCCACAGAAGCACCAAAGCAAAATGAACCACTTTCTTTCCGTGGTTTCAGTGTTTCCGTGGCAACTTTTGGATTTAACCACAAATGGTTTTTAGCTAACTGGATGCGAGTGATAAACTTTATTCGGTGTTTCCGTGGTAACTCTTAATCTGTGTCGTCCCAAGCTGCCTGCAGGAAAGTGAGCGCATCTGTGGTTAAGCCCGCACAAAATCTTTTTACCAAAATCAAACTTTTTGCCTATCCAAAAATCGAAATATTCAGCTTAAATTCGGAACATGAGTTACAAGCCCACTTATAAGGCAGCAAATACCGTTGCGGCAAAAATTGAACATCATTTTGTTAAGTTGCATGCAAATGCAGCAGCGCAGGGGGAGCTCGATTTGGCAACACTGCCAGACCAAAAAACAATTGAGGCGTTAATTGATGTTGCTTTTTGGTCGAGCTTACGAAAAGAGGAGGGACATTCGCCCCGCATTTCCATCGCTTTTTTGCCGCCTTCGCAAACTTCTAAACCATTAAGGTTTGCCAAATCGTTGCCATTAAATGCAACCACCCTCACCAAAATCGCTCCAGGGGTAGAGCGTTCGGGGATTCACGTTGGCGTTTGGGAGGAAGATGGAGAGCTGTATGTTTGGGGAACGACATTAAATATTCCGAACTTTTGCTTTGTGGTCGATGTTTCTGAACCGGGGCTAATCGTAATTAAACACCGCCGGATTTACGGCATTGGCAAATACACCAATGTTGCTGTTTTAAAAGGTGAACAAATTAGAATTGTCGACGATACTTCGTGCACCAACCGCGATTGCCCGCCAATTTTAAAGGCGCTGTTGGATTTGACGGTTCTGGCAAGTTGGAACGATCCGATAAATATCTTGATCCAATTTTCGGTTTCCATGCGTAGTCATGGTCGCGGCGGCGCTTTGCTCATCGTTCCAAAAGATGATTCGAAATGGGAGGAATCGATCATTCATCCAATACAATACCTGGTTAAGCCTCCGTTTTGCGGCTTATCCAATCTCGCTAAGCAAAGTGGCAATCAGAGCGAAATTTTCTCTCAGGGCGCATTGCGTCGCGAGGTGGAGCATTTGGCGGGTTTAACCGCTGTAGATGGTGCTACGATAATTAACGAACAATTCGACCTTATCGCTTTTGGCGCTAAAATAGGTCGTGCCAAAGGCAAGCCGACGGTTGAGCAGATTGCTTTTTCAGAACCGATTGTTGGTGGCGAAGATAAGATTCTCTATCCCGGCCAACTAGGTGGAACGAGGCATTTTTCGGTAGCGCAGTTTGTTAACGATCAACCACAGGCCATTGGTTTGGTGGCTTCGCAAGATGGGCATTTCACCATTTTTAGTTGGAGTAAACTGCAAAATATGGTCATGGCGCATCGCATTGAAACATTATTATTGTAATCAGCTGCGGTTGACCATATAGGCATAGAGAACATATAAGCTTGGTTGGAAAGAAGAAACTATGTGGCCTATATGTTTATATGGTCAAACTAACGCGGGATGTGTAAACCATATAGGCATAGAGAGCATATAAGCTTGGTTGGAAATAAAAAACTATTTGTTCTTGATGCAAATTATTAGGCGTGTGTGTAAACCATATAGGCATAGAGAACCTATAAGCTAGGCTGGAAAGAAAAAACTATATGGCCTATATGTCTATATGGTCAAACTGACGGTGGATGTGTAAACCATATAGGCATAGAGAACCTATAAACTTGGCTGGAAAGAAAAAACTATATGGCCTATATGTCTATATGGTCAAACTGACGGTGGATGTGTAAACCATATAGGCATAGAGAACCTATAAGCTAGGCTGGAAAGAAAAAACTATATGGCCTATATGTTTATATGGTTAAACTAACGCGGGATGTGCAAACCATATAGGCATAGAGAACCCATAAACTTGGCTGAAAAGAAAGAAACTATGTGGCCTATATGTTTATATGGTCAAACTGACGGTGGATGTGTAAACCATATAGGCATAGAGAACCTATAAGCTAGGCTGAAAAGAAGAAACTATATCCCCTACATGCCTATATGGTTTAAATTAATGGCAGACGCGGGTCGAGAATATAGGCATACAGGACATAAGCCGCGTGTGGGAAGAAACCATATGTGTACACAAGCTAGGCTGGAAAGAAAAAACTATATGGCCTATATGTCTATATGGTCAAAACTAACGCAGGATGTGTAAACGCTATAGGCATAGAGAACATATAAGCTAGGCTGGAAAGAAAAACTATATGGCCTATATGTCTATATGGTCGAACTAAAAAGCAAATTATAGATCAACCATAGCACAGAGAACAAAAACGCTTGGTTAAAAAAACTATTTTTTTATATCTCTGTATGGTGTAGAAATTAGAAAGTAAACATAATGTATAACGATAAAAGCCAACTTATTGCTCAATCTTACCCACATTCGCCAACGAAAGAGCAGTTGCTTTTTTGCGAGCGGATGTCGAGGTTTTTGCAGGAAGACGATCGATACCGTTGTTTTGTGCTGAAAGGCTATGCCGGTACTGGTAAAACCACATCGGTTGCTGCTTTGGTGAAGGTGCTTACCAAGTTTAATTTACGAAGCGAATTATTGGCGCCGACAGGCCGTGCGGCCAAGGTAATGAGCCAATATGCAAACCGAAAAGCACTTACCATTCATAAAAGAATTTATAGAAAGCGCTCTGCAGCATCGCCCGAAATGCAGTTTCAACTTGCGCCTAACTTAAGTGAGAACACCTTGTTTATTATCGACGAGGCTTCGATGATTTCCGACGAGTACAATGAAACAGGCTCATCAATTTTGAGAGATCTGTTGGAGTTTGTTTACAACGATAAAAACTGTTTCCTTTTGTTTGTGGGCGATACTGCGCAATTACCACCCGTTGGCAGTGTAGATAGCCCGGCCTTAAACGAAACCTATATAAAGGATAAGTTTGCCCTGACGGTTACCTCAATTGAATTAAAGGAGGTGGTGCGACAAGAAAAAAAATCGGGCATTTTGGCCAATGCAACCATGCTGCGGAATCAAATTTCCAAAAATCCTGAAAACCCCTTGCCAAAGTTTCTCACTAAAAACTACAACGATATTTACAACATGGCGGGTGCCCGTTTGGTTGAAGGGTTGGAGTATGCTTATCGGAAGTTCGGAATGGAAAACACTTTGGTGGTTTGCCGTTCAAATAAATCAGCCAACATTTACAATCAGCAAATCAGAGCACGGTTGCTCTATCGCGAAGAGGAGCTTACAGGCGGCGATCAGGTGATGGTGGTGCGTAACAATTATTTTTGGTTGCCCGAAAACGAAGAGACTGCTTTTATCGCCAATGGAGACATGGCTAAGGTGATCAGGGTACGTGGAGAAGAAGAACGCTATGGTTTCCGCTTTGCCGACGCCACGTTGGAGTTTATGGATTTTCCGGCAGCCGGGCAAATTAGTTGCAAAGTAATGCTCGATACCCTGAACTTAGAATCGGCAAATTTGCCTTACGAACAAAATAAAAAGCTTTTTGATGGACTAAACGAAGATTATGAACACATTAGCAACAAACGAGAACGGATGCTTGCCATTAAACAAGACCCTTTTTATAATGCGCTGCAAATAAAGTTTGCCTATGCGGTTACTTGCCATAAGGCACAGGGTGGGCAGTGGGACGCAGTTTTTACCGATCAAGGCTATCTCACCGAAGAAATGATCGACCTCGATTTTTTGCGATGGCTGTACACCGCTGTCACAAGAGCAAAAAAAGAGCTATATTTAGTCAATTTCGCTCCGCAACTTTTTGCTAAAACAGCGCAAGAAGATTATTTTTAAATAGAAGAAGGTGCTTCATTCTGAGCGCAGCTTTTAGCCGTTTTGCTGGTCAAGATTTGTAATCATGACCCATTTAATTATAGATCTTTAATCTATTGAAGCTTTTGAAATCGCTAACCAAACCAACATCATGAAATTCGCCTTTGCACTTAAAAACAAGATAAAAATAGCTTTTCTTCTCTTTTGTATTATGTGTTGCATCCTGCTCATTCGGTTTCTGGAGGATAAAAGTGTAGCTAAAATAAACGAATCGTTCGTATCGATGTATCAGGATCGGCTGGTGCCCGCTATAGATTTGTTTTTCGTTGCAGAAAACCTCTATTTAAAAAATACGGTGTTTCAAGATGCCTTTGCAAACAATTTCGGGCACCCTTCTACCGAAATCTCGAAAATTACTGGCTATAATAATAAAATAGACTCGGTAATTACGAAATACGAGAAGACATTATTGGTAAATGAGGAGAAAAAATTTCTTGGTGATTTGAAAAAAGCGTTGACGGTTCAAAATCAAATTGAAAAGAAGGTACTGAACCTTAGCGTTGCAGACGGAGATAAAATCTACCAATCGAGCGGGCGACAAGCCTCTACAGCAACATTAAACAAACTCTCTGCACTCATAAAAATTCAATCTGAAGTGGGCGACGAATTGATTAAGGATTCGAGAATATTCGTTTCCGGCACCAAGATCTATTCTACGCTGCAAATCATCCTTGCAGTTTTAATCGGAATAATGATCGTTGCCATAATTTATGCATCGAATGTAGTAAATGTTCAAAATGAAAAATTTAGATTGAATTAAGTATCGGTTTCGTATTCTGTGTGCTTCCGTGGCAACTCTTTTTGCCTCTGGCAGTAATACCCTAAGTTTTAGTATTTAGCTGCAAAATAGATCGGAGTGGCGTTTTTAAGGCGATTGTCATTCCCGCGAAGGTGGGAACCCTAAAGCGAGCGCATTAACATTACTTTTTTGAAGCGGTCGTTATTGCGAGGCATAGCCTGTCTCGATTTTTCGGGAAAGCAATCTATTCTGTGAAAATCGCTAATGAGATTGCTTCAATCGATGAAAAATCGATTCGCAATGACGAAAACGCCAATGGTAGGCTGTCGACCGTTCACAGTTGCTGTTCCATTCATCTGCCTAGTCCATACTCATGTTGTCGTTCAGTCACTAACCAAGAAACTGGCGGTAACGACCGCCTGACCGAACGGACAGGGAGTAAACAGGCTCAGACCACTATCGGATGACAGTTATTATAGCTGTGTTTTTGCCACGGAAAGACGGAATGCACGGAAAAGGTGGAATATCGAATATTAGTTTCATTCCGCTTCGCCCGCTCCGTGTTCGTCTTTTAGCTTTAGTCTTTGAACTTGCAGCTTTAGTCTTTGCGCTTTCAGCTTTATTCTTTGCGCTTTCGGCTTTAGTCTTTCCGCTTTTAGCTTTACCTTTGAGCTTTCAGCTTTTTTTCCAGCCTTATCTTCGGACCTCCGACTTTCGGACTTTCGGACCCTTTAGCCTTTAACCTACTCAGCTTCATCCTCGCTAAGCAACCTTATAGAATCGTCAGAAAGTACAATCAGGCGTTCCTTGTAAAGTGAACCGATCGTTTTCTTGAATGCACTTTTACTGATCTGAAAGCGGTGATAAATTTCCTCAGGAGAACTTTTATCGCCCAACTCAATTATGCCACCATTTCTCTTCAATTCCTTCAAAATCATTTCCTTCGAATCAAGGATATGGCCATAACCACTCGGTTGCAAAGTCAAGTCTATTTTGCCCTCCACGCGGATTTTTTTAATCCAGCCTTTGCGTTGGTCGCCAACCTGAATATTATCAAAAACCTCGTTGTGGTACAACAGGCCGATATACGTGTTGTTTATTATTGCATTAAAGCCCAGGTCCGTTTCCTCCGTAATGAGTAAACTAACCTCGTCGCCTTCTTCAAAATCGAAGTGCTCTTCTTCAACAAAATCGTATAATTTCGATGACGCCAGTAAGCGGTCGTTATTTTCATCAACGTACAAATAAACCACATATTTATAGCCTTTTTGCATCGGCCGCTTTTGCTCCCTTGTGGGCACATAAACATCTTTATCAATGCCCAGGTCCATAAAAACGCCGTCGTCGCCGTCAGAAACAACCTTTAAAAATGCAAAGTCGCCAACTTCCGCATAAGCCTGCTGCGTAGTTCCTGTTAAGCGGCCATCTTTTTGAATGTAAACAAAAACCGATACGTTGTCGCCAATTTCGAGCCCTTTCGGTACATAATGGTAGGGTAAAATCACCAGTTTATCACCATCCGTTAAGTTCAGGCCAGCTTCAGTTTTGCTCAGTACCCTTAACTCGTTGTATTTTCCTATTTCAATCATAATATGGGTCAACCATTTTCTTCAATGGTTTTGCTGCAAAGGTAGCAATGTTTGCCCGCAAATCGGCTTTTATAATTTGGAAAGGTGCTGCAGTATTCCATCGGAGCAAGCAGCCGGGCTGTACGCTAAATCTTTTTTGTAAGTGTTGTTGCTAAATGAGAGCGACCGAAACAAAAAAGGATACCGCTGCCATCCCGTTTAAAAACAAATGGTTGTTTAGCAGCGTGCCTACCAGCCTGCCTTCAGCACAATCAATGTCAAAAACAAACAAAACAACCTACTAACCTGAGTTCGATTGATAAAAGACCCTTATTGTAGATTGTATCTGCTATTTACATGACCGGTCGCCATCCTCAGCGTTTAGTTTTGCAAAAACAAAGGAGTTGGGATGACAGGTTTTTTCGGCGAATCGTCATTGCGAGGCCTGGTTTGTGCGAGCTGAAGCAATCTGATTTTACGAAATGAGATTGCTTCGTGCCTCGCAATGACGATCTTTCTTATTCTGTCATTGGTAGCTCGACTGGGGATCTTAATGCAACGAAACAGCGAAAGGCATTAATCCCGTACGTACAGGACCACCTGCCTGCCCGTCCGCTCAGGCGGGCGTAGGAAAGACGCGGTGGTTTGGTAGCGGGATTAATTAACCTTTTTACTTAAATAATAATCGAACTGGGATTACTATTAAAATAAATGGGTTAAATTTGAATCTCATAAAGTTCATACCGTAAAATGGCAAAACCAAAAGAAGCTAAAAAACCAAGCGTTTTTAGTTTGCTTGCATCATACCGAGGCTTAATTTTCCTGCTGATTTTATTTGCCTTATTAAGCAATGGAATTAATTTATTGTTGCCGAAAATTATTGCAAATGGCATCGATTCTTACACCAACAAAACGTTTAATTTGCAAAGCACGCTCAACCAATTCGCCCTGGCCATTGTGCTTGTATTTATTTTCACCTATCTGCAAAGCATTGTACAAACCTACGCCTCAGAGCGGGTTGCAAGAGATTTGAGAACGAGATTGTCAGATCAAATTTCGCGTCAAAGCCACGCCTACGTCGTTCAGGCAAATCCATCGCGTTTGCTCACAAACCTAACTTCCGATGCCGATTCGATAAAAATGTTCGTTTCACAGGCCATTGTATCGCTCGCTTCATCCATATTCTTAATAATAGGTGCAAGCATCCTGTTGTTAATCATCAACTGGAAATTAGCGCTTTGCGTTATCGCTATCGTGCCGATTATTGGCGGAGCGTTTTTCTTCGTATTAAAGAAAGTGAGGGTGCTTTTTATAAAAAGTCGCGAAGTAATCGACTGGTTAAACAAGGTAATCAGCGAAAGCATTTTGGGTTCGGCGCTCATACGTGTAATCAATTCGCAGCAGCTCGAATACAATAAATTTCTCGATGCCAACGCAAAAGCCAGAGATTTAGGCTTGTCCATCCTTCGCTTGTTTGCGGGTCTCATTCCGATTATAGTTTTCGTGGCAAACTTATCCGGATTAACCATTTTGGTGCTCGGCGGTCACTTTGTAATTACCGATAGCATGACGCTGGGCGAGTTTGCAGCATTTAACAGTTATTTGGCATTAATTATCTTCCCGATTTTGGTTATTGGGTTTATGAGCAACGTTATTGCGCAGGCAACTGCCTCTTACCAACGCATCGAAAGTGTTTTAAACGCACCGGAGGTTAAGCATCCCGGTACGCTCAGCAATCAATTATCAGGAAACGTAGAGGCCGAAAATATTTCACTTACAATCGGCCAGAAACCCATTTTGAAACATGTTTCCTTTTCAGCTCGTGCAGGTTCAAAAACGGCAATAATCGGCCCAACGGCAGCAGGGAAAACTCAACTGCTTTACATTTTAACCGGATTGATCGCATCTAATGAAGGGCAGGTCCTTTTTGATGGAGAAGAAATAAACAAATACATACAAGAGGATTTTCATAAACAGGTGGGTTTCGTTTTCCAGGATAGCATTATGTTCAATATGAGCATCAGAGAGAACATTGCCTTTAGCGATACCGTAACCGATGAATCTTTAGCAAAGGCCATTCAAACTGCCGAGCTTAAAGACTTTGTGGATCACCTCCCCGGGAAATTAAATACGATCATCTCCGAACGCGGAAATAGTTTGTCGGGTGGACAAAAACAACGCATTATGCTCGCCAGAGCGCTGGCCTTGAACCCGAAAATCCTTTTGCTCGATGATTTTACCGCCCGGGTTGATACCAATACCGAAAAACGGATTGTGGACAATATCCAAAAAAATTATCCCAACCTCACCCTAATATCCGTTACCCAAAAAATAGCGTCTGTTGAAAATTATGATCAGGTTATTCTTTTAATGCAGGGCGAAGTTATCGCTTCAGGCACACATCACGAGCTGTTAAAAAGCAGTCCTGAGTATGTTCAAATTTATAATTCACAACAGAGCACCAGCAATTATGAATTACAATCTTAACGAGCTAAATCAGCAGCGTGAAAAGCAATCGACCTACAAAGCGCTTAAAAGATTGCTGCAGCTCATATCCAACGAAAGGAAAAACCTTTGGCTGGCACTAATTGCTATTTTATTAAACTCGGGCCTGCTGTTACTTGGGCCGCTTTTAATTGGCCATACCATCGATACTTACATCCGCACCAAGCAATTTCATGGTGTATTGGTATTCGGCGCAATCCTTTTGGCCATGTACATGGTGGCCATGGTTACAGGCTATTTGCAAACCAAGTTAATGGGGAGCATTGGGCAAAGGATGCTTTACACGTTACGGAACGCGATCTTTAATAAACTGCAGGAGTTGCCGGTTTCATTTTTCAACCAAAACAAGGCAGGCGACTTAATATCGAGGGTAAATAACGACACGGACAAGCTCAATCAGTTTTTCTCGCAATCGCTAATGCAGTTTATAGGCAGCATCGTAACCATGATCGGCGCCGGCTTTTTCCTTTTATCTATCAATTTCGAGCTCGGCGCTGCAGCACTTTCTCCGGCCGTTGTCATTGTGCTTTTTACAGTTGCCTTATCACCTTGGATTAAGGCCAAAAATGCAAAAAACCTACGGAGCGTAGGCGGGATGAGTGCCGAAATTCAGGAAAGCCTCAACAACTTTAAAGTGATTATTGCCTTTAACAGACGCGATTATTTCAGAAAGCGCTTTAATGAGGCCAACCTGCAAAATTACAAAACAGCAATTGGCGCCGGGTTGGCAAATAACATTTTTGTGCCCGTTTATGGCCTACTTTCAAGTGCAGCCCAGTTAATTGTATTGCTTTTCGGTATTTACCTGATTTCAATCGGTAATTTTTCAATCGGATTACTGGTAAGCTACATTTCTTACTGTACTAATTTTTATAATCCGTTAAGGCAATTGGCCGCACTGTGGACAAGTTTTCAGGTGGCTATGGCCGGTTGGGACAGAATTTCGCAAATTCTTTTGTTAGAAAATAATCTCGCCCAGGTTCCCGCAGATAAAGCCGTTACCTCTGATGCTTTGTTAGAATTTAAGAACGTTCATTTTGCCTACGATGACTCGAAAGAAATTTTGCATAATATTAATCTGAAGTTTGAAAAAGGAAAAACTTATGCCTTAATTGGTCCCACAGGTGGCGGCAAAACCACAACGGCCTCTTTAATTTCGCGGTTGTACGATGCCACCAAGGGAACGGTGTTGCTCAACGGTAAAGATATTCGGTCGTTTACTGCCGAAGAACGAACACAAAAAATCGGGTTCATTTTGCAAGAACCTTTCCTTTTTACCGGAACGGTGAAAGACAATATTTTGTATGGCAACAGTAAATACAGGGAGGTAAGCGACGAGCAATTGAAGAAAATTATTCAGGACGCAAATCTTGATGCCCTTTTGGCCATTTTTGATGAGGGATTAAATACGCAGATTACCTCAGGCGCCGATAGCATCAGTTTGGGGCAAAAGCAGTTGATTGCTTTTATGCGAGCAGTTTTACGAAACCCCGAATTGCTGATTCTGGATGAGGCCACTGCAAATATCGATACCATAACCGAGCAGTTGTTAGGCAGTATTTTGAGTAAAGTATCAAAAGAAACAACGCTGGTAATTATTGCGCATCGACTAAATACTATTGAAAATGCCGACGAAATTTATTTCGTAAATGAGGGCGAGGTGCAAAAAGCTGGAACATTAAACGAAGCGCTTGATTTGTTATTAAAAGGGAAGCGGGTAAGTTGATTACCTGTTGCCTTAGCCCATTATTAGCCAGTTGCCTTAGCCCGTTGGCTGAAGCCAACGGCAATGAAAAGCGATGTGCCAATCCCTCGTGCTGTCGGTTTCAAGTGTGCATTGCCGTCGGTTTCAACCGACGGATGATAAAAGTTTGATTGGTTGAAATGCAGCTTGCCAATCCCTCATTGTCGTCGGTTTCAAGTGTGCATTTGCCGTCGGTTTCAACCGACGGATAATAAAAGTTTGATTGTTTAAATGCAGCTCGCCAATCCCTCATTGTCCTCGGTTTGAAGTGTGCATTTGCCGTCGGTTTCAACCAACGGATGATAAAAGTTTGATTGTCTAAATGCAGCTTGCCAATCCCTCGTGCTGTCGGTTTCAAGTGTGCATTTGCCGTCGGTTTCAACCGACGGATGATAAAAGTTTGATTGTTTGAAATGCAGCTCGCCAGTCCCTCATTGCCATCGGTTTGAAGTGTGCATTTGCCGTCGGTTTCAACCAACGGATGATAAAAGCTTGATTGTTTAAATGCAGCTTGCCAATCCCTCATTGTCCTCGGTTTCGAGTCTGCATTGCCGTCGGTTTCAACCGACGGACCAAACAACATTTTTACCTGCAATCCAAAACATTATCCCCATTTTGCATTCGCTAATTTCAACCCATGAAAACACATTTTTTCTTCACAATTTTATGCTCACTTTCACTTTCTTCATTCGCTCAATCGACCAATACAATCTTTGTTCAAGACAGTTTAAAGCTTGTATCATCGCAATTTGCATTTGCTGAGGGCGCTTCGGTTGATAAAAAAGGAAATGTATTCTTTACCGATCAGCCCAATGATAAAATCTGGAAGTACGATACCAATGGAAAGTTGACGCTATACATGGAAAAATCTGGAAGAGCAAACGGCACTTACTTCGATAAAAAAGGAAACCTGATTGTGTGCGCCGACGAAAACAATCAAATATGGTCTATCGACAAAAACAAAAAGGCAACCGTTCTATTTTCTGATTTTGAAGGAAAAAAGGTAAACGGCCCAAATGATATCTGGATAGACGCCAAAGGTGGCATCTACTTTACCGACCCGTACTATCAACGCGATTACTGGACAAGGCAAAAACCCGAAATTGAAAAACAAAGAGTTTACTATCTTCCAAAGGGAAAAAAGCAAGCCACAATTGTTGCCGACGACTTGTTGAAACCAAACGGAATTGTGGGCACGCCCGATGGTAAGTTTCTGTACGTTGCAGATATGAATGCCAATAAAACCTATCGTTACCCCATCAACTCAGATGCTTCCCTGGGTCAAAAACAAGTCGTTCTTAACCAAAATTCCGATGGTATGACGCTCGATAGCAACGGCAATATTTATGTAACCGGTAAGGGAGTAAATATTTACAAACCAACGGGTGAACAAATTGGTCATATTGAAGTGCCCGAAAATTGGTGCGGAAACATTTGCTTCGGCGGAAAGAATAAAAACATTTTATTTATTACGGCCTCCAAATCGCTATACACCATCGCCACAAATGCGAAAGGGGTGGAGTGATAGTCAATTAATCTTGTCCGTCATTGCGAACGAAGAAATAGGCTTTGCGATGGAGTGAAGCAATCTTAATTGATACATCCATTTTGATATGTTGGTTTGTCATCCATTCATTGCGGTCGGCTTCAATCCAATGCCATTTAGTTAACGATAAAACTAAGAAGCATTGTCACCATGAGCGGAGTCGAAGGGCAGAAGTTTAAAGATTTATCCTATAAAAAAGTCTTCGACTCCGCTCAGACCGACAAGCGTCGTGCTTAACTTCGACATCAGCTTTCAACCGACGGAATTTTTTTTCACAAAGAAAATCATAAATTTGATAACAATTAATCACCTGAACCATTAACTTTTAAATCATCCTAATTTTGAAATCTTTCCTAACCAAATTGTCTTTTGCACTGGCGTTTTTTGTTTTCGCAAATGTGAATGTATTTGCTGCAAAATCTCCTTATTATTACCAAATCAAGGTTTACCATTTAAAAAGCGCAGCTCAGGAGGCTACCGTAGATAGCTATTTAAAAGATGCTTATCTCCCTGCGCTACACCGGTTTGGCATCGACCATGTTGGCGTTTTTAAGCCGGTTGAGAAAGATACCGCAGATCAGCTGATCTATGTTTTTATTCCTTTCAAGAGTATCGATCGATACCTGAAACTTGAGCAAGCGTTAATGGCCGATCAGCAATACCTGGCCGCAGGTAAAGATTACCTCGATGCATCCTTCGATAAGGCACCCTATGTCAGAATGGAGTCGACTTTGCTAAAGGCATTTGATGGTATGCCAACTCCCGAATGGCCCAAGCTTACATCGAACAAGGCCGAACGCGTTTATGAGCTCAGAAGTTACGAAGCAGCAACCGAAAAACTTTCTTTAAATAAAATTGGCATGTTCAACGATGCTGAGATAGATATATTTACAAAGCTGAATTTTAACGCGGTGTTCTACGGACAGGTAATTTCAGGAAGTAAGATGCCCAATTTAATGTATTTAACCACCTTTAATAATAAAACCGATCGCAATAACCACTGGCAGGCATTCGGTCCGGAGTATAAAAAAATAAGTGGCTTGCCGCAATATCAGAACAACGTTTCAAAAAATGTAACGCTGTTTTTGTACCCGGTAAACTATTCAGACATTTAATTGTTCGCCTTTATTCATTAAAAAAAGCAACAGCAGATTTTTCTGTTCAGTTTATTCAAGCCCCCAAAATATTAAATCGATTATCTAGTTTTACAGCTCCTACTTATATAGGGATAGACGACTATAAAAAAAGCCCTTTCAGGATTGAAGGGCTTTTTTATTTCATCTAAAACTCATCTGTCCGCTTAGCTCAATAATTTGCCATAGCTTAAACTGATTTGATCAAATGCGTATAATGTCAGTGCTCATTTTAAACTATTGAACCGCGTTGGCACCCGCAGTTGCAACCTCGTGATCTTGATCTACCGATCCACCCGAAACACCGATGGCTCCAATAATATTTCCACTCGCATCCTGCAACACAACTCCGCCAGGAAAAGTAATTAAACCGCCGTTGGAATGTTCAATATTATATAACGGTTGGCCGGGTTGTGATAACTTACCGATTTCGCCAGAATTCATATCGAAAAATCTCGCCGTTTTTGCTTTTTTAATGGCAATATCAATCGAGCCCAGCCACGCATTATCCATCCGGTGAAAAGCCTTCAAATTAGCACCTTCATCTACAACGGCAATGTTCATGGGTACACCTATTTCCTTCGCTTTAGCCTTTGCGGCTTCCGATAGTTTTTCTACAATTTCTAATGTTAAGCTCATAATTTGTTGATTAGTATACTTAACTAACGTACTGGTTGCGATATGGTTTTAAAAAGGCTTAAATAATTGGGCACAACCGGCGGCTACAAACCTTTGCAGTGGTTGTGCGTTATTTAGTAACCTTTTAATTTTTTATCTTAAATTTAAGACATGAAACATTTTGATGCGATAGTAATAGGTTCTGGACAAGCCGGCACGCCCCTTGCAAAAAAGCTCGCCCTTGCGGGAAAAAATACAGCCATTATTGAGAAAAACGTAGTTGGTG
This sequence comes from Pedobacter endophyticus, assembly GCF_015679185.1. NCBI lineage: Bacteria > Pseudomonadati > Bacteroidota > Sphingobacteriia > Sphingobacteriales > Sphingobacteriaceae > Pedobacter > Pedobacter endophyticus. The sequence goes on along the minus strand of NZ_CP064939.1, from coordinate 1,471,144 downwards.
GCACCTGCATCAATGTGGGTTGTACGCCTACCAAGGCAATGATAGCTTCGGCCGGGGCGGCGCATGCGGCAAGAAAAGCCGGAGCGCTGGGCATCGAAATTGGCGAGGTAAAAGTGAACCTCAAAAAGATAAAAGAAAGAAAAGACCATATTGTATCATCGTTCAGGGGCTCATCAGAAAAAGGATTGGAAAGCACCGAAGGTCTAACCCTGTTACATGGAGAAGCTAGTTTTACAGGCGAAAAAGAGTTGCTGGTTAAGCTAAATGATGGCACGCAAGAAAAAATGACTGCCGATTTGATTTTCATAAATGTTGGAGCAACACCAACCATTCCAGCTATCGACGGATCAAACGAAATCGAATACCTAACCTCATCATCCATATTAGATTTAGAGGAAATACCACAACACCTTGTTGTAATAGGCGGAAATTACATCGGCCTGGAATTTGGCCAAATGTTCAGTCGCTTCGGTAGCCAGGTGACTATTTTGGAGAGATCGGAGAGAATTATGAGCCGCGAAGATGAAGATGTTTCGGAGGCGATGACCAAAATTTTCGAAGACGAAGGAATTGAGATCGTAACAGATATGAAAATCAATAAAATTGAGAAAAGCGATCAAATTACCATTCAAATTACACAAGGAAATGAAAAACGTACCCTGAAATGCTCGCACGTTTTGGTTGCCACCGGACGAACGCCTCAAACCAAGGCCCTGCAGCTTCAAAACTGCGGCGTAGCGGTGAACGATCGTGGGTATGTCACCGTCGATGAAAAACTCCGCACCAACGTTGAAGGCATTTTTGCATTGGGCGATGTAAAGGGAGGTCCCGCATTTACGCATATTTCTTACAACGATTACACCATCGTTTACCGCAACCTGTTCGAAAAAACCAATTACACTACCGAAGATCGACCGATGCCCTATTGCATGTTTACCGATCCGCAGTTGGGCAGGATAGGCATTTCTGAATCGGAGGCAAAAGAGAAAAACCTAAACATCAAGGTCGCTAAAATCCCAATGTCAGAAGTGGCCAGGGGCATTGAAACCAACGAAACTTTAGGTTTTATGAAGGCCATTGTAGATACAGACACCAAGCAAATTTTGGGTGCATCGATCCTGGCCGCTCAAGGTGGCGAAATTATGTCGGTGTTAGAAATGGCCATGGAAGGCGGGATTACGTACGACCGCATTCGATATTGCGTTTTTGCCCATCCAACCTATTCAGAATCATTGAATAATCTGTTCATGAAAATCGAAGATTAATACATGATCAAGCTTGAAAAAGTCAGCAAGTATTTTGGCGAAACTGCGGCGGTAAAAAATATCTCCCTCAACGTAGCAGAAAAAGAAAACATGGTTTTGTTGGGCACCAGTGGCTGCGGTAAAACCACCACATTAAAAATGATTAACCGGCTGATTGATAAATACACCGGCGAGATTTTCGTTGATGGTAAAAAGACCAGCCAACAAAACCCCGAAGAGTTGCGCAGAGGCATCGGTTATGTTATGCAAAGTATTGGCTTGTTTCCACATTATACCGTCGAAGAAAATATCGCCGTTGTTCCTAAACTACTCAAATGGGATAAGCAACGAACCGCGGAAAGAACCCGCGAACTTGTTGCCAAGCTCCACCTTTCTGAAAGCAGCCTCAGCATGTTTCCGCACGAGCTGAGCGGCGGGCAGCAACAACGCGTGGGTTTGGCCCGTGCACTGGTAGCTGATCCGCCGATATTGCTTATGGATGAACCTTTCGGCGCCTTAGACAATGTTACCCGCTCAAGCATTCAAAAAGAGTTTAAGGCGCTCGAAGAACTCCAAAGAAAAACAATTTTGATGGTGACACACGATGTACAGGAGGCTTTCGAGCTTGCCCATCGCATTTGCTTAATGGATAAAGGCGAAATCGTTCAAACAGGCACTCCAAAAGATTTATTGTACAATCCTGTTAATGCTTTTGCAAGGCAGTTTTTTGATGGCCAACGTTTAACTTTAGAACTGATGGTTGTTAAGCTGCACGATATCTGGCACCAGCTAAAAACACCGGCTCACAATCCCAACCTCGAAGAAATCGACATTAACACCAATATTTGGGATACCTTGGAGCGGCTCCGATTAATCGGCCCACAGCAATTAGCGGTCAAAAATGGCGATTCCGTAAAAGAAATCGATTTCGGTTCAGTTACCGAGGCTTTTAACAAATATCAAAAACCATGAACGAGCAACAACAAACGCTGTGGCAGTTTATGGCAGCCGAATCAGATAAATTGCTGAACCAAACCTTACAACACATCGGTTTAACCTTCATTTCGTTGTTTTTTGCCGTTGCCATTGGCCTACCGCTGGGCATCATCATCGCCAGAAAGCGCCAGTTATCGGGAAGCGTTTTAGGCCTCGCGGGCGTGCTGCAAACCATTCCCAGCATTGCATTGCTGGGTTTTATGATTCCATTACTCGGTATCGGTGCAAAACCGGCAATTGTTGCGTTGCTCATTTATGCCCTATTGCCCATTATCAGAAATACTTATACCGGAATTATTGGTATCGACAAGCACGTAATCGAAGCCGCCAAAGCATTGGGCATGGGCAGTTGGCAAATTTTGTTTAAGGTAGAGCTTCCTTTGGCCATGCCCGTTATCCTCGCAGGGATCAGAACAGCCACCGTAATCAATGTTGGCGTGGCCACACTTGCCTCTTACATTGCCGCTGGTGGCCTCGGTGAGTTTATTTTCGGCGGCATTTCGCTAAATAATACAAATATGATCCTCGCAGGCGCAATTCCCGCCGCACTGCTCGCCATCCTTTTAGATTTCTTACTGTCGCTCATTCAACATCTCAACTTTGCAAAGCTGCGGAAAATAACCCTCGTTTTTCCCTTTATGCTCGTATTGTTAAGTAGCTTTTACCTCCTGCCATCCGCTTACGGCTCTTCGCTTACCGCAGGCTTTACACCCGAATTTATGGGTCGCCAGGATGGAGATTTAGGTTTAAGATCTGTGTACGGATTGAAAATTCATACCATAGTAATTAGCGATGCAGTGATGTATAAAGCAGCCTATGCTAAAGAACTCGACGTAATTAGTGGTTACTCGACCGATGGCCGCCTAAAGGCTTTCGATTTGAAAATTCTGAAAGACGATAAATCGATCTTTCCGCCATACTACGCCGCACCTATTGTACGAAAATCTGCGCTTCAAAAATTCCCTGAACTCGAAAATGTTTTAAACCTGCTTTCGAATAGAATTTCAGATTCGGTCATGACCGAACTTAATTATAAAACCGATTATCTGCATCAAACGCCCGAAAAGGTGGCGAAAGATTTTCTGAGCAGCGTTGGTTTGTACAAAACGCCGCGAAACGGTAATGCAGGCGTAGTGCGCATCGGATCGAAAATTTTCGGCGAACAATATATCCTCGCCGAGATGTACAGCATGCTGATAAAAGGCAACACTGATTACAATGTTTCAACCAAAACCGGCCTTGGAGGAACAAAAATCTGCTTTGATGCACTGGTTAACGACCAGATCGATCTTTACCCCGAATACACCGGAACAGGCTTGTTGGTATTGCTTCAGCCCGACCCGAAACTGGCCCGGCAGATTGCCCACGATAAAAATAAAACTTATGATTACGTTGCCGAGCAGTTCGATAAAAAATTCGAAATCAAGTGGTTAAAACCAATTGGTTTTAATAATTCTTATGCTTTAATGATGCGGCAAAAACAATCAAAAGCGCTAAACGTTACTAGTATTACAGACCTCAAAAACTATTTAGATAAAAATTAATGAACCTCGCAGAAAAATACAAGCAGATTAGGAAGTACTCCGAACAAATCTGTGAGCCTTTAGAAACTGAAGACTATGTAGTGCAGCCCGTTGTTGATGTTAGCCCACCGAAATGGCATTTAGGGCATACTACATGGTTTTTCGAAACATTTATTTTAAAGCCCAATGTGTTTAACTACAAAGAATTTGATGTTAATTACAACTACGTTTTTAATAGCTATTATGAAACCATTGGCAACAGGGTTATCCGAACCGATCGGGGCAACCTGAGCAGGCCAAGTGTAAACGATGTGTATAAATACAGGGCCTATGTAGATGAGGCGATGATTGGTTTCCTTTCTGCCGAAGTTCCGCCCGAACTAACCGAACTGGTGGTTTTAGGCTTTAACCACGAACAACAACATCAAGAACTTTTACTGAGCGATATCAAATATATTTTAGGTAACAATCCTTTATTTCCGACCTATTCTGCCGAATGGAAAGATATTGAACAAGATACAGCGGCACCAACTTTCATCGATTTCTCCGGAGGCATTCATGAAATCGGTTTTAATGGCAGCGATTTTTGCTTTGATAATGAGCTTGGCCAACACCAGGTTTACCTGCAACCCTTTTCCATTTCGTCTCAACTGGTTACCAATAACGAATATCTCGATTTTATAAACGATGGCGGCTATCAAAACTTCAATTATTGGCATGCCGAAGGCTGGGATTGGGTGCAAACCAACAAAATAAATTCTCCGATGTACTGGCATTTTATCGATGGCCAATGGTTTTGCTACACCCTTAACGGGTTACAAACCTTAAAACCAAACGATACGCTAACGCACATCAGCTATTACGAGGCTTATGCCTTTGCCAGTTGGAAAGGCATGCGGTTGCCTACCGAATTTGAGTGGGAAATTGCCGCCAAAAGCTTCAATTGGGGCCAAAGGTGGGAGTGGACGGAGAGCGCTTATTTGCCCTATCCCGGCTTTAGCAAGGCACCCGGCGCAATAGGCGAGTACAATGGAAAGTTTATGGTCAATCAGAAAGTCCTTCGCGGGGCATCGGTTGCCACACCTCAAAATCACAGCAGAATAACCTACCGAAATTTTTTTCATCCCCATCTACGATGGCAGTTTACGGGCATCCGTTTAGCTAAATAATTTTATGAGCACAGTTACAACAGCGGCAGCAACAACAAATAAGTTATTTTTGGAAGAAACCATTGCGGGCTTAAAAGCCGAGCCAAAGCACATGCACTCCAAATATTTTTACGATGAAGCGGGCGATTACATCTTTCAGCAGATTATGAACATGGAAGAGTATTACCTCACAGATGCTGAAATGGATATTCTGGCCAACCAAACTTCGGCGCTTGTTGAAGTCGTTTCGGCCGCAGGTACCGCTTTCGATCTGATTGAGCTCGGAGCAGGCGATGCAACAAAATCCATTCATTTGCTTAGGGCGCTTATCAATCAGCAATTTGATTTTAAATACTTTCCGATCGATATTTCTGAGCATGTGATTTCTTCCTTAGAGCAAAGTTTACCCGCTCAGCTGCCGGGCTTGACTATGCAGGGCTTAAATGGCGATTATTTTGAAATGTTGCAAACCGCATCCGAAATTTCCAGTCGCCGTAAAGTAGTCTTGTTTATGGGCGCAAATATTGGCAATATGAACCCTGCCGAAGCCCGTGGTTTTTGTGCGCAATTGAGAGATCAATTGTCAAAAGATGACCTGCTGATTGTTGGTTTCGACCTCAAGAAAAATCCACAGCAAATCCTTTCCGCTTATAGCGATGGGGGAGGGATTACGCGTTCGTTTAATTTGAATCTCTTATCGAGGATAAACAGAGAGTTGGAAGGTAATTTTGATGTGCAAAACTTTGAGCATTACGCCACTTACGATCCCGAAACAGGTGCCTGTAAAAGCTATTTGATCAGTTTAACCAATCAAACTGTTAAAATAGGGAATGAGCAGATCCGGTTTGAAGAAAACGAGTATATTTTTATGGAAATTTCGCAGAAATACGCATTGACGGATATCGAGAATCTGGCCCGAACAACCGGATTCGAGCCCGTTCATAACTTTTACGATAAAAATAAATACTTTGTCGATTCAGTCTGGAAATGCCAAAGCCACACTGGTTAATCTTTACTTAGAAAGCACCTCAAGCACTTTGTCCAAGTCGTTTTCGTTATTGTAAAAATGAAACGAAAACCTCGTTCCAGCGCCTCTGGCAGCAAATATTACCTTGGCCTCGTTTAGCTGCGCAACTTTGTGCTCACCCAGCGGCAAGCTCATAATGGTTGAGTGCACCGGGCGGTTCATTTCCTCGTCGTTAAGTAACCCCTTAGCGTAAAACGCTTTGCGGGCCTTATCGCTGATCGACTGCGCTGCGGTTTCGATGTTCGCCATGCCAATTTTCTCAATCAATTTGAGGCCTTCGTTCAGCGTTCCAAAATTTAAAGTGTCTAAATGGCCAAGTTCAAACGTAAGCGAAAGATAGTCTCTCCCCTCCAGGAATGGCGAAGAAGGCAAATCGAGGTCTTTTTTCCAGCTATAAACCTCATCTTTCAGCTGATCAGACAAAAATACATATCCATTTCCAAATCCGCCCAAAAGCCATTTATAACCGCTGCCAAGTACCGCATCAAAGCCCGAACTGTTAAAATCGAAAACACAGGTGCCCATAAACTGAGTGGCGTCGCCGATAATCAACAAATCCGGATAGGTAGCTTTAAGTTTCCTGATAAATGCCGGGTCAATTCTGATCCCGCTAATGTACTGAACGATGCTAAAGGCAAGCACCGTAGGCTTAAATTCTTCAACCTGTTGTAAGATATTATTTTCCAGATTAGCATCAATAGAAACTTCCATAAAGTTGAACCCGCTCGTTTTAATCGGGTAGTTTACCGACGGATAATCCTCTTTCAAGATCAAAAAACGGTGGCTTCTATCCAGTCCGTTAATCAGCGTATTAAAGCCCACTGAAAAGTTCTGAACAAGATAGCAATTGCCAATATATGCCCCAAAAATGCCCGCCAGCCGGGTTTTGGTTTCCTTAAGAATCGAATCGTTTGCCACCCTGAAAGCGCTGCCCAATGCAACAAAGTTTTCATCGTGCACTCGCCGCCATGTCGCAAAATCGGTGGCAAGCAGGCCAGAGTAAGCCGTATTTAAATAAACACAATCGTTAAGAATGGGAAACTGGTCGCGGAAGTTCATGTTCAAAATTAAAATAATTGCGCAGGAACTGCACAAATAACCATGGATTTATTTCAGGCCCTTTAGGGCGACAAGCTGAAATGAATTGCCATTGACGTTTTGTTACTCAGGGTTTAACGCACTGTTTTGTTGTCCCTCTTTGGAGAGGGTTGCAGTAACGAGAAAATAGCAATACCATTGCTGGGAGAGGACTTTTTGGAAATCATCCCCCTGGCCCCTTCAAAGGGGGACGCATGGCGCAGATAGCGAACGAATAAATTCCAAACGTTCCTTTATGTTGATTTTTATGCAACTATTAAAACCCAGCATGCCGACGGTTTCAAGCAAAAGCTTATAAACACTAGGTTACAAGTACGGCAATGATACGATAACATCGTCAACAATCAGTATTCAATAGATCGTCCCGATAGCCTAACTTGCGATTACCACAAACTTAAAGGCATTTTGACTGTTAACCAACTATGGAGAAGGACATTTTAATTACTGAATTGAAAAAGCTGCTCAACGGCGGAACGGCTCATGTCGGCCTCAAAGATGCTGTTGCCAACCTGCCGTTTAACCTCCTTGGCGAACGACCGCATCAATTGCCTTACAGCATCTGGCAATTGGTATCGCATATTAAAATAGCACAATGGGACATGCTGCAATTTAGTAAGGATGGCAATCATCAATCGCCGAAATGGCCCGATGAATATTGGCCAAAAGAAACTGCACCCAAAGACGAGAATGAATGGGATGAAACCATTGCGCAAATTGACAGCGATTTAAATGAATTTATACAGCTTGTAGAAAACGAAGATTTGTTTGCTCAAATCCCACATGGCGATGGCCAAAGCATCTTAAGAGAAGCCTTTCAAATTGCTGACCACAACGCCTACCACGTCGCAGAGATTGTCGTAATCAGGCGTTTACTCGGTGCATGGAAAAATTAAATCGTAACTTTAATAGCAGCAATTTTGCTGATTATATTTTAAACAAGGTGATTATGTTACAAAATTCAAAAGTCTTTAGCTCGTATTCAGTGGATGACATTGCAAAAGCGAAAACCTTTTACGGAGACATTTTAGGTCTCAAACCTGTTTTAAATGAAATGGGTATCATCGAGCTGCACTTTGGCGATGGAGGCAATGTGATTATGTACCCGAAAGATAATCACCAGCCAGCCAGCTTTACTGTTCTTAATTTTCGGGTGAACGATGTAGAGGCCGCGGTAGATGAATTAACTAAAAAGGGCGTGGTTTTTCAGAAATACGACCACGAACATTTACGCACCGACGAGAAAGGAATTTCGCGTGATAACGGCGGGCCCACCATTGCCTGGTTTAAAGATCCGGCAGGCAATTTTCTTTCGCTCATAGAAGAATAGCACGGCAATTTCGGCCTTAAATGATTGTAAAAATGTTGTTCGCTAGTTTTAATTTCACTGAAAATCGTTATATTTAGGTGAACCTAAACTTATCGTATGGAAAAGAATGAAGAATATGGAAAAATTCCCAAATTTCTGAATCGAATTAAATCGGAGTGGCCAGGAAAGATAGATCACTTCGAATTTAAAACCCCAACCGTCATTTACGTTTATCTAAAAGAGGGAATCTCAAGTATTGATTTTCCGGGTACTTTATCTCGTAAAATTGAGCGCTACATTGATTTCACCGTGCCGATTATTTTGTACCATATCGAGCGTGATGGAATGAACCTCCGTTCGCACCCGATAAACTGGTATTCTACAATAAAAGCCGCTCAATAAGGTCGGGTTAATCGGCAGTATTATTGAATGAATTTTGAATCAGCGCTATGTGGTTAACATTCACTCATTCAATCTACTTATTCAAAATTCATTCATTCAAAAGTTTTATCATTCAATAATTATGTTAGGCCCGTGGTTTAAGCCGCCTGCTCAATGTCATTTAGTTAAGGAAAAAACAAAAAACATTGTCACCTTGAGCATTTCGGCTACGCTCAATACAGGCTTAGTCGAAGGGCGATGTTTATTCGGTTTTTCCTACAGAAAAGGTCTTCGACTGAGTTCATCTTGAGCATTTCGACTACGCTCAATACAAGCTCAAGTCGAAAGGCTCAGATCCGATAGCTATCGGATGACACCCGTCGAGCTTAACTAAATGACATTAACCGCCCTTTTAGCAATAATAATGTTTCTTGAATACACAACCAGCCCACTCAATTGGCCAATAAACAAAACCGGATCTTTACGGATAATAGCGTAGCTTAAAATTAATACCGAGCCAGTTAAGCTAATAATCCAAAAGCCCAATGGGAGAGAGGAGCTTTTCTTTTTCTCCGAATATAACCATTGATATACAAACCGAAGCGTAAAAATAAGTTGGCTTAGGCTCCCCAAAACCACCAGCCAAACCGGAATGTTTTCGTTTTTAAAGAACCTGTGTACATCTAATTGATCGTTGTTAAAAGTATAAAACACAATGAGGAAGGGGAATGCCAACAAAAAATACCGAAAAAACCTGTTCAATTTAAGCCATTCGCCTTGTAAATGCATGTTGCGCATGTAAATAAAATACGTTAACACCTGCCCCAGTACAATGGCAAAATCATCCCGCAACCAGCCGTAAACAAACAATAAAAACGACGCTAAAAGACTATGAATCCAGAAGTTTTTAGGTATTTCCGTCCGTTTACTTTTTTCAGAAGAAATCCATTGCATCACCATCCGCCACGAAAAGAGCAACTGAGCCGTGAAGCCTATTCCATAAATCAAAACGTGCGAGGACTGTATTTCCTTTAAACCAAGCATACTTTTTCAATCCTGTAATTAATGTAACGTTTGCGCATCCAACGGTAGGCAAAAGCATCTTGCAGCGGCTTAATCGAGCGGTTGAAGATGTTGAACTTCGATTTACCCGCAATTCTGGGGAAATGCCTCACATTAATCTGTTTAACGGTTCCTTGTTGCAGTAAAATCAAGGCCGGCAAAAAGCGGTGCATACCATCAAAAAACGGAATCCGCTTTGCTTCCTCGGTCCGCACTACTTTTAAAGGGCAGCCGGTATCGATAATGCCATCGTTAATTAAGCTGCGGCGAATAAAGTTCGCTATTTTCGATTGGATGCGTTTGCTTAAAGTGTCTTTTCGTTTCGCCCGATAACCAACGGCCATTGTATTGGTGCCAAGTTCATTCAACAGCAGGTCGAAATCCAGCGGGGTGGTTTGTAGGTCAGCATCAATATAGCCCGTTAAAGGCGTATTCACCTGGTCTATTCCTGCTTTAATAGCCGTGCTCAACCCATAGTTTCTGTCGAACGTGATATATTCAAAGTGTGCATTATTGGCGCATATTTCCTCAATTTTCGAAAGGCTTCCATCTTTCGAACCATCGTCAACAAATAAAACCTTGCTTTGAAACGGGCTCTGGGCAAAATAGGCATTAAAAGCCTCTTTCACCCTGTCCAAATTTTCGGCTTCATTATAAACAGGTACAATGATCGTCATGAGATAATCTGTTTTCATATCTTAATTGTAATAAATTGTCCACGGCCCCATTACCTCGTGCTTGCTGAAATGATCAGTTAGCCACGTATAAGGTGCGGGCACGGGGTGTTTGGTTTTGATGATGAGCACCGAAGGCGTTTTTGCCAGCCTTTTTAAATAGGCTTCTTCATTTGGAGCCTGCACATCGATCAAAAACTTTTTCCACTCATCGTTGTGCTCAAACTGCGTTTTTCTAAACAACGAATAATCGTTGTATTTAATGCTGTAAATCGGCTTTTCAAGGTTGAATGAAACTGAATTAAGCGCCTGATCCCATACCAATATATGGCTGTTTTGGAGCTTATGGTTTGTAATGAATTCACAAACAGGGCCCGTTCCGTTAATCTTCGCTTCGTTTTTTGCCATAATATCGGTCGAGATTGGCAGCACAAAAAGCGGCAGGATTAAAAAAGTAGCCAGTAACTTGCTAGCTTTCGTTTCTACTTTAACCGTGATATACATTCCGTAGGCCACAAGCAGGAGCAGCAGAAACAGTTGCACAATGCCGGGCTGATAGGAAATGCCGGGAATTAGATTTATAAACGTGGCAATTAGCGCTAAAGTGATCAGGCTGTAAATAACTGTGCTGAAAACTAAATGCAGCTGGGTTTTATTTTCGTCGAGCTGAGCCAAATGGTGGGCGCTGATAATGGCCACAAATGGAATGATAGGTAAAATATACAATATGAGTTTCGAGCTCGAGGCCGAGAACAATAACAATGGAATAAATAGCGTGAAGATTACAAGCCATTTTAGCGGCTTGCTGGCCTGCTTAAATACACGGTAAAGTGCGCTGATAAATAGCGTAAACATGGGCAGCACAAATATCGGCAGTAACGCCGCGTAATACCAAAACGGCTTGCTTCGTTTCATGGCATCGGCATTGGCTACCCTGTTAATCAGCTGATCGCCAATTAAAAAGTCGTAAAATTTTGGCGAGCTGCCTATAAGATAGCTAAACCACCATGCGCCGACTAACAAAGTTAATAGCACGCCAAACAGATAATGTAATTTGGATATACCTATGGATTTTTTTGCGATAATTTGATGAATGGGGAATATGCTTAACAGCGGTAGGAGCAATGCAAAGGGACCTTTGGTGAAAACAGCCAGACCCAGAAATGCGAAAAACAAATAAAACCATGTCAAACTGCCCTTTTTGTAGTAAAGCAAATAGCTCAAAACACTCAGCAGCGAAAAAGTATTTAAGTATGCATCGGTAGTTAGGTTTCTGATGGAAATGAGTGCCAATGGAATGCCTGCATAGATTATTGCGGCGTAAATGGCGGTTTTTTTATTATTAAAAAGCTCGAATGTTATTTTACCCACCAAAAAAATCTGGAGCAAAAAAACGATTTGTAAAAAGAATCTTGCCCCAAAAGCATTGGCACCGAACAGTTTTAAGCCCACGGCGGTAACCCAATAGGTAAGCAAAGGCTTATCGAAATGTTGAATTTGAAGGTATTGGGGTTTCAGCCAGTTGCCGGTTTCAAGCATTTCGCGGGCAATTTCGGCATATCTGGCCTCGCTGCTCTCCAGTACGCCCCAGCTGCCCAGTTGCCAAAATAAGGCCAATGCCAGTATGCCGAAAGCTAAAGGGAGGTTAAGGCGTTTATGCATGGTTGTTTTTGTTGTTTTTGTACCAGGCAACAAATTGCCGAATGCCTTCTTCAATTGTCGTTTGCGGTTCGTAATGCAGTAATCGTTGCGCTTTAGCTATACTTGCCCGCGTAGCCTCAACATCGCCGGGTTGCATAGGCAGCTGGTTAACAATAGCTTTCTGTTGCAACGTTTCCTCAATAATATGAAGCAGGTTCTTTAAACTTATCGATCGGTTACCGCTTAGGTTTATCACCTCAAAAACCTCTTTGTGTTGATGCAGGTAGTTTGCTGCTTGCGTAATTCCGTTTATGATATCGCCAATGTAAGAGTAATCTCGCATGCTCGACCCATCGCCATATAATGGAATGGGCAAATGATTATCAATAAGCTGCACAAACTTATGAATAGCAAGATCAGGACGCTGGCCGGGCCCATAAACCGTAAAGAACCGGAGGGCCAAAACGGTGAGATCATACAATTTGTGGTACAGGTAACAAAAATCTTCGCCCGCTTTTTTAGTAATGGCATAGGGACTGATCATTTTGTTAAGGGCCATATCTTCGGTAAAATCTGCTGGTTCAGGGCGATTGCCATAAACAGATGATGACGACGCGAAAATCAGTTTTTTTATCCCAAACGTCTTCATACACTCCAAAATATTCATCGTGCCCTTGATGTTTACTTCTTCGTACAAGATTGGATTCTCGATGCTTGGCCTTACACCCGCCATCCCTGCAAGATGAACCACCATGTCGATAGGCTCACTTTGAAAAACCTCGTTCAATTTCTCCCGATCCCGTAAATCGATTTTCCTTAAAATGTGATTTTGGTTGTCGGCCAGGTGCCGAATGTTGTTATGCTTAATCAGTGGGTCATAAAACGGGTCGAAATTATCGATGTTGATCACACGATTACCTTGTTTTAAAAGCGCTGCACACAAATGTGAGCCAATAAAACCAGCACCACCCGTAATTAAATAGGTTTGCATTTTAGCTTTTTATAGTCGATTAACTTGGCAAATTTAATTGCCGTGGTAAATGTAGGTTTTTTCGCTCTTATCTCTTAAAAAAAATATGCGTCAAAAATTGGTTTTTAGAATTGATCGCAGGGGGAAAGAACGTGCGGCGCTTGAGGCTTCATGGAGAGCGGTAAACGGCAGAAGCCAGCAGTAAAAACATTAATGCTGGCTTCTGATAAATGATGATGATAATATGGTTAAGCTAACTTGCCCAATGCCTCTTTTATTCTTCTTAAGGCTTCAACCAAACTCTCGTCTGATGCGGCATACGATAATCGGATGTAGTTGTTATTACCAAACGAATCGCCGCCAACCGTTGCTACGTGGCCAACGTTTAACAGGTAAAGCGACAAGTCAGAAGAATCCTTGATTACGTTCCCGTCAGCATCTTTTTTGCCGAAAAATGAGCTAATTTCGGGGAAGAAATAAAATGCACCATCAGGAAGGTTCGTTTTAACGCCCGGAATTTCGTTTAACAAATTGTAAACCAGTTCCCGGCGACGTAAAAATGCTTCTTTCATCTTCAACACGCTTTCTAAGCCCTGCTCGTAGGCAACAATGCCTGCTCTTTGCGCAATTGAGCAAGTGCCGGAGGTGGTTTGACCCTGTAATTTATCGTTGGCTGCGGCAATTTCTTTGTTCGCTGCAATGTAACCCAATCGCCAGCCCGTCATTGCAAATGCTTTTGAAAACCCGTTTACAATAATTACGCGATCTTTAACGCTTTCGAACTGCGCAATAGATTCGTGCTGATCAACAAAATTGATGTGCTCGTAAATCTCATCCGATAAGATGTAAATATTCGGGTGTTTTTCGAAAACCTTAACTAAAGCAGCCAATTCATCTTTGCTATAAACCGATCCGGTTGGGTTGCAAGGCGACGAAAACATAAACAATTTAGATTTTGGCGTAATTGCAGCCTCCAATTGTTCGGGCGTAATCTTAAAGTTGCTTTCGATATCGGTATCGATAAAAACCGACTTTCCTTCGGCCAGATTAACCATTTCAGAATATGAAACCCAATATGGTGTTGGGATAATCACTTCATCATCAGGATCAATCAATGTCAAAATCACATTTGATAGCGACTGTTTCGCACCTGTTGAAACTACAATTTGCGAAATATCGTAATCCAGATTGTTTTCGCTTTTTAGTTTCTGCACAATTGCCTGGCGCAAATCGGGATAGCCCGGTACCGGCGAGTAACGTGTGTAGTTGTCGTCTAGGGCCTTCTTTGCTGCATCCTTTACATGCTCAGGTGTATTAAAGTCGGGTTCGCCAACGCTTAAACTGATCACGTTAATGCCCTTTGAAGCTAGCTCACGGCCTAGTTTGGTCATTTTAAGGGTGGCAGATTCTGATAAACTGTTGATTCTTTTTGATAAGGTGCTCATGGTTAATTACTTTGAGCGCAAATATATAAACCAAATATTATTCTGCACCAAAAAAGCCTTAGTTTTTATCATTTAATTTAACCGATAAACGTATTTTTGTGAAAAAATCTCTGTGACGGTAAAGAAAAAGGCAATTGTAATTTCATTGGCGGTTAGTATTTTGTTAATGCTCGCCAAGTTTGTTGCTTTTTTTATAACCGGTTCAAACGCCATTTTAACCGATGCAGCCGAAAGTATTGTAAACGTAATTGCCGGCAGCTTTGCTTTTTACAGCATTTATTTAAGTACGCAGCCTCGAGATGAAAATCACCCTTATGGCCACGGTAAAGTGGAGTTTTTTTCGGCCTTTGTTGAAGGGATATTAATCCTTATTGCTGGCGTAATCATCATTTTCAAGTCGAGCTATAACCTCATCTATCCGCATGTTGTGGGCAAGCTTTTGGAGGGTACACTCATTATTGGTGTTACCGGTCTTGTTAACATGGTGGTGGGTTTATACCTCATTAAAGTAGGCAAAAAAGAGCATTCTGTTACCCTGCAGGCCGATGGCGCACACCTTTTAACCGATACGTATACCAGTGCCGGTATTGTGGTGGGCCTCATTTTAATTCAGGTAACAAATATTATTTGGCTCGACAGTTTGATATCTATTCTGGTGGGCTTTTATATCGTTTATACTGGCTATAAGCTGACGCGTGGCTCGGTGGGAGGATTAATGGATGAGAGCGATTTTACCCTGGTTGAGGAGGTGGTTGAGGTGCTGCAAAACAACCGCCATAACCCGTGGATCGACGTTCATAATCTCCGTACGCAGCAATACGGGCCCGAATTCCATATCGATTGCCATGTTACTTTGCCTTATTATTTCGATTTAAACCAGGTTCACCGCGAGATTTCGCAGATCGACGAACTGATCAATAAAAGCGGGGTACGAAAGGCAGAGCTTTTCATTCACGCCGATCCATGCTTGCCAAAATGCTGCCACTATTGCCACATGAGCAAGTGCCCGGTAAGAGCCGAGGCTTTTAAAAAGGAAATTGTTTGGACACCGGAGATCGTGATCAAGAATAAAAAACATTTCGAAAATGAGTTACTTTAATGTAAGGGTTTATGGTTTGCTTATCAACGCGGATAACCAAGTGCTGGTTAGCGATGAAGAAGAGCACGGATTTCGCTTTAGCAAATTTCCGGGCGGTGGATTAGAGTTTGGTGAGGGTTTAATTGATGGCCTTAAAAGGGAATTTATGGAGGAATGCAATGCCGAAATAGACGTGATTTCGCATTTTTACACCACCGATTTTTTTGAGAAATCTTCTTTCAACGAAAGTCAGGTAATCAGTGTTTATTATTTAGTGAAAGAAAAACACCCGCTCGAACTTGCGTTTAAAACAAAAATTTACGATTTTGATGCCACTGGCGAGCTTCTGCAGGCTTTTCGCTGGGTTAAGGTTGCTGATTTAAATATTGGGGAAATCACTTTTCGCACCGATAAAACTGTTGCTCAGCTTTTAAAAGATCAATTTATGTCGCGTTAGTTATCGTGGCAAACAAAACCAATGTCTATGTCCGATTCTTCAATATCTCAGGCTCCAGGCCACCTGCTCAATTTAACCGAACGCGATCAAAAAGTTATCTGGCACCCCTATACGCAAATGAAAAATGCCCTTCCGCATATTCCGATCGTTAGGGGCGAGGGCGTTTATGTTTTTGATGAGGATGGACGTAGATATATCGATGCCGTATCATCCTGGTGGGTAAATATTCATGGCCACGCTCACCCGCACATTGCGCAGAAAGTTGCAGAACAGCTTCGTATTTTAGAGCATGTAATTTTCGCGGGTTTTACACACGAGCCAGCCGTTTTGCTTGCCGAACGCCTGTTGCCCATCCTGCCGGGTAAGCAAACGAAAGTTTTTTATACTGATAACGGATCTACCGCGGTAGAGGTTGCTTTAAAAATGTGTTTGCAATTTTGGGACAACAAAGGTACGCCGAAAACGAAAATTCTTGCTTTTAAAAATGCCTACCACGGCGATACCTTCGGGGCGATGTCGGTAAGTGGCAGAAGTATTTTTACCGATGCGTTTAACAGTTTACTTTTCGATGTGGAGTTTATCGACTTGCCAAATGATGATAATATCTCACGTCTCACGTCTCACATCTCAAGTCTGACAGACACGGCCTGTTTCATTTTTGAACCATTGATTTTGGGCTCGGGCGGAATGTTAATGTATGAAGCAAGACACCTGGATGCGCTGATCGGCGCCTGCAAAAAAGCAGAGATTTTAACCATCGCCGATGAAGTAATGACGGGCTTTGGTCGCACCGGAACCTATTTCGCCTGCGAAAAGCTTGCGCACGAGCCGGATATTTTTTGCCTTAGCAAAGGCTTAACCGGTGGAACAATGCCGCTGGGCGTTACCACCTGCACCAACACCATTTTCGAAGCTTTTTTGAGTGATGATAAGCTGAAAACGCTGTACCACGGACATTCGTTTACGGCGAACCCAATTGCCTGCGTGGCATCGTTGGCCAGCCTCGATATTTTGCTCGATGGCCAAACACTTCAAAACATCAAAAGAATTGAAGCAAAACACGCGGCTTTCCTCGAAGAAATTAAAACACATACCAAAGTTAAAGCCGTTCGCCAAACCGGAACAATTATCGCCATTGAATGGCAAACTGGCAACGAAACCTCGTATTTAAGCAGTTTACGCAATTTGCTCTATGCTTATTTTTTAGATAAGGGCATTATTTTGCGTCCGTTGGGGAACATTATCTACATTTTGCCGCCATATGTTATAAGTGATGAGGATTTAGATTATGTATACGCATCGATAAAACAGGCGTTGGAGGAGGTTTAAAGGTTAAAGAGCCCAGGCTTCAAAATCTTGACTTCTTTACCACCATTAACGTCTTTGTGCAACCTACTGAATTCTGCTATTTGTCATTCTGAGCGCAGCCTGTCCCGACTGTTTTTCTTGTGGACACATCTTTCCGGTTAATGACTGCTTTTAACGTTGTCATCCTGAGGAGCAACGAAGGATCCGCAAGCGATGAAAAACAAAACGCCAATAACGCACTGCCTAAAAGGGGCGGAGTGTGTGGGCAAGGACGGTGAGATGTAGGTCGCGGATTCTTCCTTTGTCAGAATGACAGCAAGTTGTAAACGTCATTCATATTAATTTTTTTGAAGAAAAATATCTCTGCCTGCGTCTGGCAGGTGTTCCCTACTAGCAGTGGCATAAACGCAGTAGCGCTTATCAAACAGATTTCTCTCCCGATAGAAAAAATCGGGAGAGAAATGACGCGGAAAATGTGCGTTTCCTGTAACTATATTCATCGGATGACTTTGTTACCGAATGCTTGCTATTTAGTCATCCGATGAATACTTTGCACCGTGCTATATTCATCGGATGACTTTCATCGACTGATTATCCCAATGGCATTTTTGACATATCCATATAAAGAATGCTCCATCGTTGGCCGTCTAAATCGGTAAAGCCACAACCGTACATCCAACCATCTTTGTAACCTGGCTCTCCGTAAAGCGATCCTCCGGCTAAAACAACTTTCTTGGCCAGTTCGTCAATTTCTTCCGGGCTTTCGGCATCGAAAGAGAATAATACTTCGCTTCCCGAACGGTCGTCGGCAACAGATGTACCTGCAAAACCCTCATAAAGCGATTTTTCAAACAACATTAAAACGAACTTTGAGTCGCCGACTAAAAAGCTTGCAGAATCGTCGCGAACACCAAATTGGGTATTTAGCGTAAATCCTAGCGCTGTAAAAAATTCCTTCGATTTATTTACGTCTTTAACCGGAAGATTGATCCAGATTGATTTTGTCATAACTGTATATATTTTGTAATAGATAAAGGTAGGTAACGGTGCGTATGAACGTACAAGCCAAAGGCGAAATTATTAAGGGGCATTTGAGACAATGACCTACTTTTTAGCGCCCTTTTTTTTGTATTTCTTAGCTAAGTCTTCTGGTGCTACGGTACAGTACGACAAGGTGATGGCCGTTTCTAAGGTTTCTGGCTCAATAAAATTCAGTTCGAAAATTGTCCACCCTTGTTTGCCCCAGCCAGCTTGTGCCGGGTAGATAGCCGAGGGGTCTAAATCAGAAAATTTGTTTTGTTCTTTCGGCGATAACCTAAAAACAGCTTTCATATTTGTATTGTCTATCGTAATGAAAATTTTATCGTCTACCTTAAACGAGTTTTTGTTTCCATTAGGCGTTTCAACAACATTTTCAAATGATAGTGCGAGTTCTCTAAAAGAATCTGGGGTCATAATTGCTGGGTTTTTAATTTAACCATTCAATAGCATGACTATTGAGTATTTGATTGGGCAAACTTACGTCAATTTTGAATTTAATAGCCAATTTTGGGTGCTTATTATCTGCAATTGAAAGAATTTTACAAGCTACTTGTGCTGAAAAACAAGGCAATCGCTTTCCATTTTTCTTCTGCACAAGTACAATCGCTTTTGCTGCTGAACTATTTTTGAAAGGCAAATTGTTCATCCGAAGGCCACCTTCATTTTAGGTGACAAGAGAAGCATTAGAAATTAATCTTCAGTAAATTCGCTTACAATTTATATAATTTCTGCGGAAACTGGGCCGCGTGATTTAAGATCAGGTTTAAAATGTAGCTATTGGATTGATAAACCGACAGGTCGTTTTTTACTGAGGCCAAACCTTCGGCTAAATAGCGCTTATCTTTAAAATAACCCATTCCGTAAAATCTGCCTTGCTCAACAACCAGGCAACTGAGTTCATCCTGATCTCGCCCTTCATCTACAATTGCAAAGCTGGGCTGCTGCGCTCTAATGTCGGCCAATGCTGTGTTTAACCTTTTGTTGTACACGGCAACGGTTTCGATACCGCTGCAGGCGCCAAAGCATTCACCATTTTCATGGGCAACACATTTTGTTGCGGTTTTTTGCAGGTAGCATAATTTTGCACACAACTGATGTTTTTCTACCAGTTGGTTGAGGAAGTTGTAACCCTCCAGCAAATTGTTGAAACTTTGCAGGGCCTTATTGTTTTTCTTATGCTTATCAATAGCCAACCTTAAATAACCGTTTTGATCTTCAAACACGTACAAGTCGTATTTATGTTCGTAGCGTTTCATTGCACGATTGTTTTCTGGCCATAGGCGCTTTATTTCATTTACCTCTAAAATTAATGCCATCAACTCGGTACCGCATATTACGTAATCTACACTGTGTATGGTGCGTAAAAAATCTTGCCGCTGCCTGTTTGGTTTGTTGCCGGTAAAGTGGCTAAAAACCCGTTTTTTTAAGTCTTTGGCTTTCCCAACGTAAACAATTTTCCCTTTGTTATCCTTAAAATAGTAAACGCCAGGTTGGTTGGGCAGCCTCAATACCGAAGCCTTATCTAAATGCGGAGGCAAAACCTGCTCTTTCGATGTTTTTTTGAGCATTTCAGCGATAATTCCTTCCTGATCGTTTGCTAACAATAAGTTGAAAAGGATACTGGTTGCGTCCGCATCGCCCGCTGCCCGGTGTCTGTTTTGAATTGGAATCTGCAGCGCCGAACAAAGTTTGCCCAAGCTGTAAGAAGGCTTTCCGGGAATTAATCTTCTGCTTAACCGAACCGTACAGAGCTTTCGGCAGTTTAGCTCGTAACCTGCGGCGGCCAAATGATGCCTTAAAAACGAATAATCGAAGTTTACGTTATGCGCTACAAAAACCTTATCATTCAGCAACTGAAAAATCTGTAAAGCCACATCATCAAAAGTGGGCGCATCAACCAACATTTCATCATCAATGCCTGTTAGCGCGGTAATGTGAATGGGAATTGGCCGCTTTGGGTTAATCAATGTTGTAAAAGACTCAACTATTTGATCTCCATCGTGAATGTTAATAGCCACTTCGGTAATTCCATTTGCCGACGCATGGCCTCCCGTGGTTTCGATATCTACAACTGCGTATAACATTAATTTTATTCTGTATACAAATTTATGCTAAAATAATTAGTATTCGCAACTTTATCTATGCCTATTTTTACTTTTAGCCTCAGTTCGGTTCTGATTTTAGTAAAAAGGTAATTAATGCTAAACGAAGCCGCCATGTCATGCCCAAGCAGGTGGTCGCGTACGTACGGGATTAATGCGTTTCGCTATTCTTGCATC
Source organism: Pedobacter endophyticus (assembly GCF_015679185.1). Lineage (NCBI taxonomy): Bacteria > Pseudomonadati > Bacteroidota > Sphingobacteriia > Sphingobacteriales > Sphingobacteriaceae > Pedobacter > Pedobacter endophyticus. Next base: position 1,450,466 of record NZ_CP064939.1, on the reverse strand, counting down.
GAGATCCCTCCAAAAGTTTCGGGAAAGGATGACGACCGTTCGTATTAAATAGCTGATACATCACCAAAAAAGGGTGTGTATTAATCGAACTGCGGTTTTTCAATCGGCTATAAATTAAAAAAGCGACTAACGTATTTAACGCAGCCGCCGATAAAATGATATTTTAATGGAATTAAAGTTTGTTTAACAATTTACTGAGGTTCGGTTTTATGCCAATTACAATAGGCACGGTGTTGAATACCCGGTTTTGAATTTTGCTGAAACCATACATATAACTTGCCTCAACAAAAAGATTTGCGCCACCAATGTTATATTCAATGCCTGCACCGCCTTCTGCAATTCCGAGGCCGTTCGATTTGTTGTTCATGGTTACCTGCAAGCTGGTTGTATTTACCGCTGCCTGTGGCGTTAAAATGAATCCGCCGCCTGCACCCGCAAAGCCGTAAAAGGCCCACTTGTTAACAATTTTTCGGTAGCCAAGCGCCATATTCAACAAATACGTGGTCGATCTGCTTTTTTGCAGCGTGTAAGTGTAGCCGGCATCGGGCGTAATTTGGTTAAAGGCAAAGGCGTGGAGGCTCACTTTGGGGTAAAGGAACAAACCCCCGTTTCCGAGGCCGAGGTTGACACCTATCGATGTTGAAAATTTGGGCTTAAAGTAATCTGCGGTTTCTCCCACCGGAAGGCTAAGGCCAATTCCACTCATGGTGTACAATTTGTCGGGACGTGAGGTTTGCGCAATTGACTTGGTCGACATTGTTGCGCATAGCAGCGCTGCTAATGTTAGCACTTTTAGTTTCATATTTTTTTGATCTAGGTTAGGGCACTGACTTTTTGAAGCAGGTTATCAATATCGAACGGTTTTTCGAGGTAAGCCTCGGGATAATACTCCTGTGCAGTAACATAACTTTCGTTATATCTTGCTGAAGCCAATATTACAGGAATGGCCCTGGTTTCGGGGTTTTGCCTCAGCTCTCTAAAAACCGCTCTGCCGTCCATGCCGTTCAACATGATATCCAGAATAACCAAATCGGGCTTAAAATCTTTAATATTTTTAAAAATGTACCGGGGTGATAGTAAAGGGAAAACTTTGTAATGCTCACTTTCCAACGCCATTTGAAAAACCTCCAATATATCGGGGTCATCATCTACAACTAAAATTCTTTTCAAAACGGATGATCAACTAGTAACTAAACAGACCTAGCTAATACAAAATATGGATAGGAAAGTTTTGCCGCGTTAGAAAAAAGACAAAAAAACAACGGACGTGTTTTTTAATGGCAAATGCGGGATATTTATTGGTTATTATTTAGAAAAGACGAGAAAGCGCTTAAATGAGAGTCGGCTACTGAATAAGATATACCACCAAATAGCAACACCTTATGGCCAAATACTCCTCTGATATGTTGCTTGCCAATAAGAACTGGCGGACTTACCTGGATAAATGCAGGGTGCTTTTTTAGAAGCTTTAGCGTGTTTATATAGCTTGATTTAGGACAAGTAAAGGATTTGCTCATCGTTCTAAACCGAACTTCGTCATCAATGGTTTCTACTGAAACCAGCTCGCTGAGGTCAATTTGTTCTACGCTATCGCCGGCTTCAACTGCAATATAAAAAAAGCTGTCTTCCAGCGATAATTTACCCTCTTTTTGCCCGGTGGGATACAAGCTATTAATCGTTTTCGAGAAATGCAACATCGAATAGGGTTTTAGTAAATAGGCATCGGCCTCCACTTTAAATGCATCTATTGCGTAGCGGGCATGGGCTGTGGTAAAAATTAAATGCGTGGTTTTTGGGCGCAAAAGCGTTGCCAGCTCTATTCCCGATAGCACCGGCATTTCAACGTCTAAAAAAATAATGTCGACAGGGCCCGAGGCCAAAATTTTGGTCAGTGCCTTCAACGGTTCGGTGAAGGTTTCCACCAACTCAAGATTTGGCAGTTCTTCCACATAGGCAATCAAATTTTGAAGAGCGTGTGGATCGTCATCAATAGCAATGCAACTTATTGACATATCTGTAAGTTTAGTTCAATGCAAAGTACAATTTAGGCGCTTAAAAAAGAAGAAAAATATTTAGGCGTCAGGTTAAAATGTATCTGATAATTAACAGCGATGCTATTTATGTATGATTAAAAATACGTCCTGACTTTTTTTTCAGCTGTCGTACGCCTCCGTGATTACGATTTGATGATGAGAAATGTGTTTTACGGAATGTGCTGAATTTTATTACGAAAAACAATAAACAAATCGTTTTTCGGCACTTTGGCTGTTTGGATGGATTTGTTAGTAGTAATTTGAACATGCTCCTTGTTTAATTCGATCGTTTTAGCGAAAGAAAAGGCTGGCTGTGCGTCATTTTAATCCGATTTGTTGTGCTGTTTTTTCTGACGAGTAATAATGAACAGAAAAGCTTGTTGAAAAATGAACAAAACAAACTAATTTAATTCCTTGTATTACAATATATTGCGTACTCAAGCGTAAGTAACTTAACATCTTGCATTAATTTTACCCAACCTAACCTAAAACCTAATGAAAAACAAAACCAGAACATTTAACCGGTTAAACGTTTCGATTACGAAAAAAGTGATTGAGCTACAAGAACGAGGATACGATTGCGATTTCCTTCTGCTGGCCAATGGAACCCTACTTTGCATGCAAACCAACCTAAACTATCCGGTGAGCACCGTGGCGATTAACCGTATGGATCAGGGCTACGATTTTTTTAGTCATTCGTATAAAAATATACACACCATCGAAACCGGTAATGGGGAGCGAGGTGTTTTATTAACTGAACAAGCCTTTAACTTTTAAAATCCAAAAAAATTTCTTCGTCAGTTTGATTGTATTAGCAAAAGGCTGTTTAGCTACATTGCTAAGCCATTCCGTTATGCTGAGTTTTAATTTTAGCAAAAATAAAGCTAGCGTGACGTAAAAAACAACTATTGTTTGCTTTGCGAAGCGGGATCTAAATGAAGAAAGGCTTTCTTTTTCGAAAATGAACGGTCTGATTTTAATTGGCAGCCTGTATTCCCGCTCCCGCCCAATGTCATTTAGTTAAGGATAAACAAAAAGCATTGTTACCCTGAGCATTTCGACTTGAGCTTGTATTGAGCGTAGTCGAAATGCTCAATACAGGCTTAGTCGAACGGCGATGTTAATAGATTGATCCTATAAAAAAAGTCTTCGACTGAGTTTATCTTGAGCGAAGTCGAAAGGCTCAGACTGACACCCACTTCGCTTAACTAAATGACATTGCGCTCCCGCTTCTGCCGATGAAAATCCGATAGCTATCGGATCGGCATCCCGCTTCGATCGGGTTTAGGAATAAAGGTCTGTTTTCTCGCGATAACTGCAGCCAAAATAAGCATAAAAATATCTTTTAAACGTTTGAAAACTTTTGCATTAATTTTTTGTTTAAATTTTATTTGATATTTTTAAACAAAAAATGACGTACACCATCTCTGATCTGGAACAGCTTTCGGGCATTCAATCTCATACCATCAGGATATGGGAGCAGCGGTATAATGCGCTTCAGCCGATGCGGTCAGAAGGTAACACCCGTTTATATGATGATGACCAGCTTCGCAGGCTGCTGAACATTGCAAGCTTAAATAAAACGGGCCTTAAAATTTCAAAAATCTGCAACCTTTCTCCAAAAGATTTTAGTGATCTCGTAGATCAAACCTGCCTAACCGTTAAAGATGATGCGCTAAGCGATTATTACGTTTCGCAACTGATAAAATATGGCATCAGCTTCGATGAACCCGCCTTTGCGGCCTTGCTAGATAAGGGTATTAGCGATTTAGGGATACAAAATGCGTATCGCAAAGTAATTTATCCGTTACTGGTTAGGCTGGGCGTGATGTGGCAAAAAGACGATATCTGTCCCGCACACGAACATTTTCTTACCCATATTATTAAACAAAAACTGTTGAGTGCCGTTAACGATCTCGGCCTTCAACCGGAAACCGCAGACACCTGGTTGCTTTTTTTGCCCGAAGACGAAGATCATGATATTGGATTGATCTTTGCCAATTATATGCTCAGGGCAAATGGGCACAAAGTGATCTATTTGGGAAGCAAAGTTCCGCTACAATCGTTGCAAAAGGTGCTAAAAACAGTAAATGTTAATCGGGTTCTATTCTTTATGGTTAGAAGCCGATTGCCCGTTGTTGCACAAAAATATATCGACGAATTAACGGTAATTTGCCAGGGTATTAAAATACATGTAGCCGGCAATAATCAGTTAATTACAAAACTTAAGTCTATCGGTCGCATTAATTGGCTAAAATCTCTTGATGAATTTGATAACGCCATCCAAAAAACTAATTTATTATGAAAGAAATGTTCGACCAGTTATCTGCCGATTGCAGCAAGCTCACTACACAAAGGTACAGCACGAGTTTTTCGCTCGGGATTTATTTTTTGGGCAGGGAATTGCGCATGCCCATTTATGCAATTTACGGATTTGTTCGCTGCGCAGATGAAATTGTAGATAGCTTTCATCAATACGATAAAAGATCGTTGTTAAATGGTTTCAAAAGAGATACGTTCGAGGCGCTCGAATTGGGGATCAGCCTTAATCCGATGCTGAACTCGTTTCAGCGGGTGGTAAACCAGTATAAAATAGATCATGAGCTCATTCATCTGTTTCTTAAAAGTATGGAAATGGATTTAAGCGACCAACTTTACACGGCGGAGCTATACAATGAATACATTCTGGGCTCGGCAGAGGTAGTTGGGCTGATGTGTTTAAAGGTTTTTACCAAAGGCGATGAGGCGGAATATCAACGGTTGAAACCTTTTGCCATGAAATTGGGCTCTGCCTTTCAAAAGGTGAATTTCCTTCGCGATGTAAAGGCCGATCATCAGGCGCTTAAGCGCAATTACTTTCCCAATGTAAACCTTGCGGCATTTTGCGATAATCAAAAAAGAGCAATAGAAAACGAAATTGAAGAGGAATTTGCAGAGGCACTACAAGGCATAAAAATGCTTCCCCTAAATTCGCGGAAGGGAGTTTACTTGTCGTTCATCTATTATAAAAAGCTATTTAAAAAAATAAAAGGGCTGAGCGCAGAAAAAATTATGACGGAAAGGATCAGAATTCCAAACCACCATAAAATCGGATTGATGTTCGATTCCATGATCAGGCATAAGCTCAACGTAATATAACTGAATGAGAGAAGACGTAATACTTGTGGACGAGAACGACCTGCAGATCGGGCAAATGGAGAAACTGGAAGCCCACCAAAAAGGGGAGTTGCATCGTGCATTTTCGATATTTATTTTTAATAACAAAAACGAGTTGCTGTTGCAGCGACGGGCCAAAAACAAATACCATTCTGGCGGCTTGTGGACTAACACGTGCTGTAGTCATCCGCGTTTGGGCGAAACCAATTTAGCTGCTGCCAACCGCCGACTAAAAGAAGAAATGGGGATGGAATGTGCCTTAAACCCTGTTTTTAGCTTTCTTTATAAAGCAAGTTTTAACGATGGCCTTACGGAGCATGAGTTAGATCATGTGTTTTTCGGGTATTCGGAGGGATTGCCAAACTTGAACACAGACGAAGCCGACGATTATCGCTATGTAACTTTAGCAGCTTTGCAGAAAGAGATCGACGAAAAGCCGGAAGCATTTACCAAATGGCTTCAGATATGCCTGCCTAAAGTGAGCGATTATTATAATAACCGGTAAATAAAAAACGGGCATACAACCTAAGTCGTATACCCGTATCTAAATTAACGCTCTCGAGGACAAATATAAGGCTAGTTTGATTATTTCCTAATAGTTTAACATTTCTTTTACGTTCATTTTACAAGCCGAAGCAGCGATCATCTCCCAGCGCCGTTTAATTGATTATTATCAGTAATTTCAGCGCTATTAAGAATTATTCTGAATTTTGTTTGCAAAGAGGAAAATAACCAGTCGTTACCCGTTTTCTATCGATTACATGGCGAACAATCGAGATCGGGTTATCATGCGCACTTTATTTGACATTCGGTGCAATAATAAGTTTGTCTGTTCGATTTTCCGGTCTTTTTTTTCTCAACCTTATGGCCATTGGGGCATTCTTTTTGTTTGTAAACCTCCCAATGTTTGCTTAACGTGTTTTCCTTTTTCCATTTGAGAAATTCAAAGCTGTATTGTTGACATTGGCGAACTAATTCTCTTAATTTCTTGAGCGGAATTTTTTCGGGTTTACTCAGCGGATGAATACGTGCCCGGTACAAAACCTCATTTTTGATGATATTGCCCACGCCCGCAAAAATATGTTGATCGAGAAGTAAATCGCAGATATAAGAATCGGGGTGCTCTCTCAGCGTTTTAACCGCCAGTTTTTCGTCCCATTCGTCAGCCATCACATCCACTCGCCAATCGTAAAGCTCGTCTACATTTCCCTCTAAAAGTTCGACTTTACAAGTATAAAAGTTCAATTCGTCTTTTTTAAACGTCAGCCCCAAAGCCAGGGGAGTTTGTTTATATGCGTTAATTAGGTAGGTGCCAAACAGCATAAAATGAATGCGGATGGTGAAATCGTTAAAACAGATTAAAAAATGTTTCCCCCAGCTTTTAAAGTCTTTAATTTTTTCGCCGATCAATTGTTCCTTATCAATTGTTTTTACATATCCGGCAACTTCCAAAACCTCGGGCTTGCCCAGGTTCAAAGCCTTAATCTGATCTCTTAAAATGACTATCGATGGTCCTTCGGGCATATTAATCCGATTCTATTTTTTCAAACTTAAACTTATCTTTGATGTGAAAATTAAAATATCTCCCTTTTGATATGGAGGACTTTAATAAACTGTATGTTCTTTTCGGAACGTTTTTATAGTGGTAAACCAGGCCTGTAACAAAGGTGATCTTCAATACCTTATCTTGTTCGTTATAACTGAAATGGCTGATTACTGATGATGGCATACAATGTTCAGTTTTATGGATGCTATTGTTCTTTAAGTTCCGATTCTTCTTTGGCCACCCTTATTTTTTCTTTTTTTAGGTCGATCCTGATGATGTTGTACAAACTCATGTAGATGTTCGCTATCCAAACAATGGCGAAAAATGAAATGATATAGCCACGCCAATCGGTGTAAATCAACTTAAAATTGGTAATGAAGAGCAAAAGCAGGGTAACATAATGGCTGAAACAGTATTCGCAGGTAAAAACGTAAAAGAATTTACGTTTCACCAGCCGGCCTTCGTTTTTCGATCGATCTACACAAAACTCCCGTGCTTCCCTAAATACTTCTTCCTTGGTTACTGTCCACGCAATACAAGCCACAGGAAGAGCCAGAATAAAGAGATAGTAAATGTGATTTTCCATAGGGGGATTGGATTGTTATTATACAACCTCGAAGTTTCGAAAATGTTTAATCGTGCGTTAAACTTTTTGATTACCTTGCTGTTAGTAAAACATTAAAAAGCAAAAATTATGGAAAGATCAGAAATCGTATCTCTATTAGAGGTCATCAATCAGCAGGTAAACTCTTCAATTTTGGGTGGAATGGAAGACGATTATGAAGAACTAGAGCGCATGGGGCTTGTTACGATTAACCGCGAATCGGTTCAATGGAGCGCAGTAATCACCCCCGCCGGAAATGCCTATCTGGGCCACGATTAAAACTATCTGTTAAGCCTTGAAGCAATAAAAATAGTCAGTTTAAAAGCGTTGGTTAGCGGACGCACTTTAAACACAAAACAAACAACAAAGGGAATAAATTTGCTAGATTTGCAGTTTTAAAAGAAAAGCTGTTAAGCGCTTATTCCTATCCCCATTTAGAAAAGTGTAGTCACATGAAACACTTTTCTGATTTACTAAATAAATGAACGATTTTCAACTCAGAACCGTTAACGTTACACGCTACGTTACTCCATTGCGTGAGGGCGGGTCGATGCCGGCCATTGCAGAGGCCGACGATAATTTTTTGTATGTACTCAAATTTCGCGGCGCAGGGCAGGGGCCGAGGGCACTCATAGCAGAATTAATTGGTGGCGAAATTGCCAGATTGTTAGGCTTAAAAGTGCCGGAGCTGGTGTTTGCAAATTTGGATGAAGCTTTCGGTCGTACCGAGCCCGATGAAGAAATTCAGGATTTGTTAAAGGCCAGCGTGGGCCTGAATTTAGCCCTTCACTATCTTTCGGGCGCCATTACATTCGATCCGACGGTGACTACTGTTGACGCTAAATTGGCCTCGCAAATTGTTTGGTTAGACTGCTTTTTAACGAATATGGATCGTACTTGTCGGAATACAAACATGCTGTTGTGGCATAAAGAATTGTGGCTGATTGACCATGGCGCCTCGCTATATTTTCATCACTCCTGGCAAAACTGGGAAGAGCAGGCAACAAGGGCGTTTTTCTTGGTTAAAGACCATGTATTGTTGCCATGGGCCTCGCAGCTCGAAGTGGTAGATCAAGAATTTCGGTCGATGCTTAATGCCGAAAAAATCCGGGCAATTGTGGGCTTAATTCCAAATGAATGGCTGGAAGAAGAAAGTATTTTTGCCAGTAAACAAGCCCATCGTGAAGCCTATGCGCACTTCCTCGAAACGCGTTTAAATCATTCAGACATCTTTTTAAAAGAAGCACAGCATGCAAGAGAAGTTCTTATTTGAGTATGCTGTAGTTCGTGTTATGCCGAGGGTAGAACGCGAAGAATTTTTTAATGTGGGTATCGTTTTATTCTGCTCGAAGAAAAAGTATCTGCACAGTATCTTCTTTTTAAACGAAGCTAAAATCAGGGCATTTTTGGGCGATATAGACGTGGATGAACTAGCAAAAAATTTGCATGCATTTGAACGGATAAGCAAAGGTGCAGCTGGATCTGGTCCGATTGGGGAGTATGATCAGGCTTCGCGGTTTAGGTGGCTAACCGCTACACGAAGTACGGTGGTACAATGCTCAAAGGTGCATCCCGGCTTTTGTACCGATCCGGAAGAAACTATGTTGAGGTTGCATCAGGAATTGGTTTTGTAGCGGCGTGATGGCATTTTTGATAGGTGGATTGTGATTTTTGCTGGCACAAGTGCGGTAAGGCGATAAATCTGGGGCTCTTTTGAAGGCGCTTATTATTGTTGCCGTCTTTCATGTGCAGACGGTTCCGAAGCTTCGGGATTAAAGCCTTAGCATTAAGATCGCTAGTCAAGTTACCAATGACCGAAATAAGAAATAACGTCATTGCGAGGCACAGCCTGTCCCGATTCTCGGGAAAGCAATCTCATTTCGTAAATCAGAGTGCTTCGGCTGAGTTTATCTTGAGCGTAGCCGAAAGGCACGAACCCGGTCTCGCTACAAAGTAGCCCCTTTGGGGCAATGACGATTCACCGAAAAAACCTGTCATCCTAACTCCTTTGTTTTTTCAAAAACTGATCTCTGAGGATGACGACCGTTCATAGTCGGCGTTAAATCCGCTCGCTCAGCGAATTGCTACAAGCGATTGGATGAAAGGCCGCTGATAGACTTAAAAATACGCAACTATAATCTCTTTTATTCATCAATAAACTTTTCCCTTTGCCAAAAGAATATTTTAATAAACTCCAGGATTTACTCATTATTGAGCGAGAAGAAGATTTACAATCTTATCTCAAACTGACTGAAAACACGTCGGCAGCTGATAGAAGGGCATTAGGTTTAACCTGGTATCCGATAGCGATCCGAAATACCGAAATCGGTCGTGGTGATTATTTAACAGTTGAGTTGGAGCGAACAACAAGTACCGATCTTTCTCATCAATTCAGATTTGGCGCTGCGGTGGTGCTTTTTTCTAACCACGATGCCAAAGCGGATCGGGTAGAAGGAATTATTAGTCATATTGCGGGAAACAGGATGAAGATCAGTTTGCGGATTGATGAACTGCCCGATTGGACAAGAGACGGGAAACTGGGCGTCGACCTGCTTTTTGACAATAATAGTTATGATGAAATGCAGACCGCACTTAACCAGGCTATTAATTTGTCGGCCAGTGAACCGGAGAATAAACTGATCAGCATTTTGACTGCAGGCGACAAGCCCTCATTTGAAAACGTCGAAAAATTTGTCCTGAACCAACTGAATGAATCGCAGCAGTTGGCGGTAAGCAAAATTGTGTCGGCAAACCATTTGGCAATTGTTCACGGGCCTCCCGGAACGGGCAAAACTACCACATTGGTACAGGCTATAAAAGCGATGGTTAAGCACAATAGCGGCAAGATTTTAGTTGTAGCGCCGAGCAATACGGCGGTTGATCTGCTTACCGAAAAGTTGGCTGCAGAAGATTTGAATGTAATTCGTGTGGGCAACCCGGCAAGGGTTTCTGAAAGACTTCTGGCCGCCACTCTAGATTACAAAATGACCGATCACCCGGAGATGAAAACGATAAAATCGTTAAAAAAGCAGGCGAACGAGTACAAAAATATGGCCCACAAGTATAAGCGAAGCTTTGGTCGGGCCGAGCGAGAGCAACGGAAGGCCCTGTTTGATGAGGCACACAAAATTGGTAGGGAGGTAGAGCGTACGGAGCAATACATTATGGACAGCTTGTTTGATAAGGCGCAAATAATTACAGCAACGCTTGTGGGCGCAAACCATTATACCGTTCGCCATTTGAAATACCATACACTTGTAATAGACGAAGCGGGCCAGGCACTTGAGCCTGCTTGTTGGATTCCGATTTTGAAGGTAGAAAAAGTAGTTCTTGCGGGCGATCATTTTCAGCTTTCTCCAACCATAAAATCAAATGTGGCGAGCAAGGGAGGATTATCAACCACTTTGTTAGAGAAATCGGTAAAACTTCATCCCGAAGCGGTGGTGCTTTTAAATGAACAATATCGCATGAATAGGCAGATTATGGGTTATTCATCGAAAGTTTTTTATGAAAACAAACTAAAAGCGCACGAAACCGTTGCAACACAATTGCTTTTTGATGCGGACGAGCCACTGGTTTTTATTGATACCGCTGGTTGCAGTTTTGATGAGAAGTTAGCCGGTACAAGTACGATCAATCCTGATGAAGCGGCGTTTTTGGTTAAGCATTTAACGGCTTTAATGGCCGATTTTAGATTGGCAGACCCAGGAACTGATTTTCCATCGATAGCGATCGTTTCGCCCTATAAGCAGCAAGTGCAGGTTTTAAAAGCGCTTGTTGACGAGTGTACGGAATTGGCCGCATTAAGTGCAAATATTGCAGTGAATACAATCGATAGTTTTCAGGGGCAGGAACGGGATGTGGTTTACATCAGCCTCACCCGAAGCAATGCGGAAGGTAGCATTGGGTTCCTTGCTGACACAAGAAGGATGAATGTAGCGATGACGAGGGCCCGAAAAAAACTGGTGGTTATTGGCGATAGCTCAACCCTTTCTAAATCTAAATTTTACGCCGATTTTATCACCTACGCGGAGCAGCTGAATGCTTACCATAGCGCCTGGGAATTTATGGATGTTTAGCGAAGGAGGGTGAATAGTTTTCAGTTAGCAGTTTTCAGTTAGCAGTTACCAGTTTTCAGTTAGCGATTGGCAAGTAGCAATGACTGATGAACCAATGGACTAGTGTCGCAATTAATCGTAAAATGTTGTGGTAAATGTCACCATGAGCATTTCGACTGGGGTTTATCTTGAGCGTAGACGAAAGGCTCAATACAGGCTTAATCGAAGGGCAAATGCACAAGGCTTCGACTCGGCTCAGCCTGATAAAGCACGATAAAGGCAAACAATCAACTGTCAACTCTTGACTCTTGACTCTTGACTCTGGACTCCCGACTCTGCACTCCGGACTCTAGACTATGGACTCCCGACTCCGTACTACTAACTCTGGACTATCGACGCTCCAGCCAGCTTCCCCGAAATGCTGGCTCCGGCGATTAGCAGCTCATTAGTAATCATTTTGGTGTACTCCGTAATTTCTGATTTGAAATCGGTTACCGAAGAACCCGAGCGAATTTCCTCGAGGCGTTTTTCCCATTGGCCGGTTAATTCTGCCTGGGCGATTTGCTTATCTTTAACCACTTCGTAAACGGCTAAACCCTTATGGGTTGGTACGAGGTTGCGTTTTTCGCGAGTAATATATTCTCTCGTTATCAGGGTTTCGATAATCGAGGCACGTGTGGCGGGTGTTCCGAGGCCGCTGTCTTTCATGGCATAGCGAAGTTCTTCGTCTTCAATCTCCTTTCCGCAGGTTTCTAATGCCTTCAATAACGACGCTTCGTTATACATCGACTTAGGTTTGGTCTGTTTCTCCAACAGCGATTTTTCCGAAATGGGTAACTGTTCGCCTACGCTTACCTTCGGCAATGTGGCGTTGTCTTCATCTTTCTTATCATCCTCGGTATCATTAAAAACGGATCGCCATCCTGCCGAACGGATTACGGTGCCATTGGCCAAAAAAGACAATCCCGATTGAATGGTAATTTTTGTAATTTCCTTTAAGCATTCCTGATGAAAAGCCTCGAGCATTCTGCCAACTACCATGTCATAAACCGCCTGCTTATCGGCGCTTAAACCGTAAGCTTCTTCGCCGGTGGGTAAAACAGCATGGTGATCGGTTACTTTTTTGGCGTTTACACTGCGCTTGTTTAAGCTTATCGTTTGCAAAAATTGCGCTTGTTTACCAAACTCGGCATGGTTGGTAAACTTCGCGATTAAATCGGGCACTCCGGCAAATACATCATCGCCAATGTATCTCGATCCGGTACGGGGGTAGGAGACCAACTTGCTCTCATAAAGGTTCTGTAAAATATTGAGGGTTTGATCGGCCGTGAAGCCTTTCTTTTTATTGGCCTCTTGTTGCAGACTGCTCAAATCGTGCAGCAGTGGTGGCGGCTCTTTGCGGGGCTTCGATTCTACTGCGGTAATATTACCGCCTGTCGGAAAACCAGAGGCAACATCTTCAACTGTTGCAAAAAGCTTTTCGGCTTCTTCTTTATTGTTAAAATTCGTTGTGGAAATGGCTTTGAAAACCTGCTCATCTTTAACAAGCTGAATGCTGATTTGATAGTAAGTTTGGGGAACGAAGTTTTTGATTTCGAGAAAGCGGGCGCATATCATGGCAAGCGTTGGTGTTTGCACCCTGCCCAACGATAATACAGTCCTGTTTCCGGCTGATATGCTCAACGCTTGTGTGGCGTTCATGCCAACCAGCCAATCAGATTCTGAACGGCAATGTGCAGAATTGAAAAGTGTATCGTAATCCGTTCCCGGTTTCAGGTTCCTGAAACCATCTTTAATCGCTTCGTTGGTTTGTGATGAGATCCACAGTCTACGAAATGGTTTTTTGCATTTCAGATAATAATAAATATACCTGAAAATCAGCTCGCCCTCACGCCCCGCATCCGTTGCTACAATAATTTCTGTAGCTTCATCAAACAATCGCTTAATGGTATCAAGCTGTTTCCGGACCGCGGGGTCTTCTACAAAACCATCCTTTGTTTTGATTTTTCGAACGGCCAGTTTAAATTTAGCTGGCAACATGGGCAGGTGTTGTTTCCGCCAGCCTATAAAGCCATAATCTTGAGGAGGTGCCAGCTGTAACAAATGCCCAAAAGCCCAGGTAAAAGAGTATCCTTTACCTTCAATGTAACCATCTCTTCTGGTGGTTGCTCCAAAAACTTTTGCAAGTTCGCGACCAACAGAAGGCTTTTCTGCAATAACAATCTTCATTAATTAGCCTTATTTTCCAGTGCCAAAGATGAAAAAATATTCGCTTCATTAAATAAAAATTTTACTCACATTGCTTTATTGCTTAAAATTGCCGAGGTGTTAAGTTGTTGCTAAAGCGCCCAGTTTTTTGAGTTGCAGACTTCGGACTTACATTACTTTCGGATCGTTTGCAGCGCCACCGTAATTGGGAACTGAAAACTGCAAACTGGAAACTGAAAACTGAAAACTGAAAACTGAAAACTGCAAACTGGAAACTGAAAACTGGGAACTGCAAACTGAAAACTTCCCTTGGTAACAAAACAATACGGATGACATCTAAATGAGGCATGGAAAAACGTTACGATATAGCAGAATGCAACATCAGGGTCGATTTAAGCGAAGGGATTATTCGTGTTTTTAGCGATGCTGAACTTTGGCGCTTCTTAGATGGTAAGGCTAATGAGCGGTTCGAATTGCTGATAGAAACCATTAAGAGCGATTACGAAAATGTTTTTCAAAAGCCGCTAAACATTGCCAATGATTCATTAATCGTTGAGATCTTGGTGCACGTGTATTGCGATTATCTGGGCTTGGCCTTTAATCGTATTTTTAAAATCAAGCCCATTCAAAAATTGGTAACTAAACTACTGAAACGAGCAGAGGTTGTAGATTGTGGTGAACGAGCCAAAGATACCAATCGTTGGGTTTGGGATTTTCTGGCCCGTTTCAAATCCTTATTTATTAAGCTATTACCAGCCAACCTAAATGCCACTAATTTGAAAAAGCACTGACTTTTTAATCGATTTGATGCTTGGTGGCACACTAATCCATTTGGGCAGCCAATAGGGTCTCTTGGTTTACTGCCATGCTGGCCGCGAGGGTTTCATCTAAAAAAGAAGAATGATATTTTTGATCGGAGTTATTAATAAACAGGACCGTGCGATCTGATATTGTGTTAATTACCTTTTCTGCAAGCTTGGCTGGCACGGCAGGGCAACCCTGGCTACGGCCTAGTCTTCCCAATTGATTTATAGTTTCCTGGCAAACGTAATCTGCGCCATGTACAACAATGGCTCTTTCTCTGGCATTGTTGTTAAAACCGCGGTCCATTCCATCTAACTTTAACGATCGGCCGTGTTTGCCATAATAAACCTCGCCCGTTAGGTAAAAGCCAATGCTGCTTTGATTGGAGTTCGGCGTATTAGAAAAAAGTGTGGGCTTGTCGCCTCCGCTGTTTTGACCGTGGGCAACCCATGTATTTAAAATGAGTTTTTTCTTGTCGAGATCGATAATGTACAAACGTTTTTTGCTGCTCTCCTGATCGAAATCGGCAATGGTAAGAATGGATTTGGCATGTAAAAGACCGTTATACTTCATGTTGTAAAAACCGGTAAGTGCTTTTTCGAAAACTTCTACTTTCAAGCCTGCCGAATCCAGTTTTGCTGCATGATACAACTCGTCGATAAAACTACTGTATAAACTGTCGGAGGCGATATTTTTGATTGTTTGTTGCTGTGTTTGCGGTTTCTCTGCCGCTTTCCAACTTGTTCCTACAATGCCAATACACACTAAAAAAATCGTAGCAATGCCCAGGATGTGTTTCTTCATACTATAATGTTTGGTTTAATACTCAGTTACTTATACGAACAAATTGAGCATTTGTTGCCCCGTGCTCGCTGTAGTTTTAAAATTACATTAAGTTTTTGACAAATTATAATATTTTATAGCTTTTAGGAATATTTTTTATTGGTTAATCTGTCATTCTTACTGATGAAGAAGCCGTTACCTACGATGTAGTTGCTTATTGAAAAGCACAAGCCCTTCCCGCTAGTCGGGATTTGCAGTTCGACTTGTCAACTCTGGATTTGAAATCCAGCGCTATATAGGTCGAGATTGGACATCTCGACCAGCGCTCAAGCCAATATTGTGTATGTCGTAGCGAGACGCTACCGACGTTATTAAGTTAAGCTTGTCAATTGTCATCCGATAGCTATCGGATCTCTGAGTCTTTCGACTTCGCTCAAGATAAACTCAGTCGAAGATCCTTTCTATAGGATAAAACGAAAAATATCTGTCCTTCGACTCCGCTCAGGATGACAATATTTTTTCGTTTTATCCTTAACTTAATAGCATTGGAGACGCTACGACGAGATGGTAGGGAATCGGTTTTTTGCCGTTGACTTCAGTCAACGGGTTATAGAAACAAACCGAACGGCAAATTGCGGTTTCATTTCCGTATTTTTGAAAAAAAACACAACATGCCAAAGCAGGAAAACGATTACTCTTTCTGGACCAAATACAAACGTTTTGCAACAACCGAAATCTTAATGTACCTCATCATGATTATCGGTATCGGCCTCGGAATTATTTTTTTAAGCTAAGTGCCAGTTTCAAATAATCAGCAGCGTTCACATCATTCATAAATCTGGCAAACTCAGCATATTTTTCTGCCGGAAAAGTTCCGTCGTTAACTACCAGTTTCCGATAATAGGTGAGTTTGTTTCCATCTAAGCTCGCCTTTGCAGTGTACTGACCAAAAATGCTGTTAAAATTCTTTTTGGCTTCAGTAATCAAACTTTTATTTACATTATCAGGCAAGGTATAAATTATCGTATCCTCGTCTGTAAATCCGCGGTTTATATACACAGGTAACGTTCTGTTTTTTACATCAGGGATGGATTTTGTTAGGTTAAAGGCATTTAATTGCAGGTACATCTTGTTGCCGTTAATGGGCGCATAGTTTCTGATGTTTATGGCAATATTTTCCTTAAGCTTCGGATTGATATCCTTCTCCTGAGCAAAAGAAGCCGTTTCAAATTCAATGTTATCAATGTTGTAAGCCTCTTTAAGCAATTTATCCTGTTCCATTTGCGATTTTCCGATCATAGCTTCACGGTTATCGTATTGTGCGCCCTCAAAAACAGTTTGTAATGTTCCAGTGATGTTTCCGTCGGCAAGAACGTTCAATTTTGCCAAACGAACCTGAATGTTGTCCTTCGCCCTCAACTTAGGCGTACGCAACAGTTTACCGCCCTCCGGCGTACAGGCCAGCACCATTCTGTCGTCAGTAAAATCGCCCAAAAAGCCAAATGGAATTTTTTGACTCGTACACTCCAACCACGTGGTATCGCCTTTTAAGGGCATGCATAAAATAATGTGATTTCCCTGTACCATGCTGGCAAACGTAGGATCGATACTTTTTTTCTCCGAACCTGCCTCAACCACGCAGTAATAAGATTCAATGTCGGCAACGCTCAACATGCTCTGCATATAATTTACCAGTGCCTTGCAATCGCCATAGCCCACTCGATCTACCTCGCTTGCGGCAATAGGCTGAAAACCGCCGATCCCAATCTGCACGCTGATATACCTTGTTTTATCCTGTAGATATTGATAAATTTTTCGGGCTTTTTCCTTATCATCATTCTCGTTCTTTACGAGTTGTTTCACCATTTCAACGGTGGCAGGAGTAAGGGTACTTCTTTCTTTGAGCAAATCATCGTAAATCCACTTCCCAAGCTCCTGCCAGTTGGCGTAATTGCCCTTGTGGTTGTAATAATTAAACTGCTGCGGCGCTATTTGGATGTTTGTAAAATACGTTTCCGGGTCCGGGCTGTAAGGCTCCGTTTTAACCGCTGGCAAGTTGCTCACCCGCCAGGTTGTGGTTTTCTGTTTCTCGTCGACAACGGTTTCAGGCTCTCCAGCATAATTTACGGCTTTAATTCTAACTTCATCGCTAGGTTTGGCAATAAAAGTATAGCTGCTCTTTTCAACCGATACATCATTCGCCGGTTTGGGCTGCCAATCGGGAATAATAAGGTTCTGTTTGTTTCTGATCTCGTAGTTATAAACCACCGTGTACGGATATTGGTTAACGTTGGGCAAATAATGTTTTACGCGACTATCAACAAAGAGGGAAAAACCATCTGCAGCACTCACATCGGCAAAATCGTTTTGATTAAACTTACTTATCGGCTTGCCAACAGCGTTATACACCTCGCCCTTTACACCCCTTATCGAAGTATTTTTGTCGTAATATAAAACCAGTTGAGCCGCCCGCTCGCCGTTTTGGTTAAAAACAGTAATTGCTTTTTTAACATTCAGCGTTACATTGTCCGGCGAGCGCATATCAATAACCGTTTCTTCATTTCTGATGCACGAGTTTGCCCTGCTTCGAAGTTCAGGCGGAATCAGGTCAGCATCGTAATTCTCTTGCGAGAAACATAATGAGTGTGCAAAAAGGACGAAAAAAAGCGAAAACAGATATCTCATTTGGCGGGCCTTTTAAATAAAAATTCAGATTTTTGGTTTTGAATAATCTTGCTGTAAAATTCCTTTAGCGCAAAATATTCATCTGGTTGGTAAATGGCGTTGTTCAACTGCAGCATTTGGCTTACCGCAATTTTATCATCTTCAAAAGCACATTGAAGCAAATATTTTCCTCCCGAATTGGGTAGGGCAATAGACAAATTCTGAGGCTTTTCGATCATTTTATAATTACTCGGAAGCGTTAAGTTAATCATTACCCTTTCATCAGATGAAGCGCCCAAATCGACGGGGTAAGTACGGTCGCTCAGGTTAAACGGGTTTTTGGTAATTGGGTTGATAAAAAAAGGACTAAAATAGAACTGACCATTCGAACCATCGTTTACGGTAAATTCCACTTCATAGCTTTCTGTTAGCGCATTTTCTACGCTGTCGAGATTTAAAATTTTGTGACTTAAAATCTTAATTCTAGGTAAACGTTCATCCAGCTTTTCCACGTACTCATCGGGCGAGGGATAGCGTAAAATCTCTTTGCGCTTATTAAGGGCAGCGTAGCCCTGCGTATGGGTTGTTAAAAGTCCCACAATTTTTCCCTCATCAGTAAGCTCACCGTTTAAAATGTAATTGGTTGCTGTTTTTCTGCTTGCCTTTAGGTCAATCCAGTACGAAGGTTTTTTTAAGTTAATTACCCGTCCCTGATCGTTTATGCAACGCAAAGGCAATAATCCGAAAGGTAACAGCGGCTCTGAGGCATCCAGTAAATAGCTTTTATCGCCAATGTTTACCTTGGCCACAACATAATTAAATTCGGTAAGCACCGGATACAGTTTGTTAACCGTACCGTTATCTCTCGTAGATAAGATTACCGCTTCCGCATCCAGATTGGCAGCAGATAAAGCCGCAATCAAACTGATATTAATGTCCGCAACATTTCCCGATCTCGAGTCTACCGCATTTTTGATGTTATCCTCTGTGTATTTTCCGTAATAATTGTTCCATTTAATCTGCTTTTGAACGTAATTGTAAATCGCCTTAGCCTTGGCCAAATCATCTTGCGCATCTTTAACAATGCCCGGGATCAAATCCTTAAAAACGTCCTTCTTTTTCATTTGCGAACCCATGTTGCGGTCAGAAACCAGTTCGTAATCTACATCTTTCCACGTTTTGGTGTACGATATTTTTCCGCCATTGATGTTCTGCGCCTCAGCCAGCTCAAAATAAATCGCCGATTTGAAATTGCTCGGCGCCGTCATGTTATCCTCCTCAATAAAAGCCGGTATGTTTTTCATCACATAGCTGATTTTCGAGCAATCGATAGCTACCCCCGATAAGCGCAGGCACTCTTTGCTCAACTCCACCTTTTGATCGGCCAACTTCTGATAGCCACGCAACGACACGTTATAAGTGTAAATACCGGGGATAAAGACCAGGTATTCGCTGATCACCTTCGGAATGTCGGTTTGAAATTCCCAGGTCTTAAAAGTGAATAAGTTTGGCGATCGAAGCTGGTAACTGTACTCAATAACCGAACCTTCCCTTAAGTTGGGCAAGGTAAATTTTGTTAACCGCGTATATTTCGACCTGTTCTCGGTAAATACCGCTTTCCTGTCCATAGCTGTTTCCACAAATTTCCCATCAATATAATTAAAGGTCGATGCTTTAAGCTCACTGATCGATTCTTCCCGGTTATCATCCTTATACATAGGTACAATAATGTTCGCCTGTTTAAATCCCTCCTTATTATAGATTTTGATTTTTACATGGTGTTCAAAAATCAGTTCCAGTCGGCCCGTATTGTCATCTAACTGAATGCGTGCCGTGCCAAATTCTTTTAAAACAATGGCATTCGCATTGCTGTCGAGGCGCTTCCTGTCAAATTCGTAGTCATCATAAGTAATTGCCCCAAAAGTGAAATTTTGAGCATAAGAAGATAAGGAAGAAAGAAATAGAATGGAAAAGAATAGTTTTTTAATCATTAGAGCGAAATTAAATTAGGCCAATTTAACTTTAGTCGCCAACAATGAGAAATAATTTCAAAATTAAATTTTAAAATTATGTACTCATTTTATAAAATGAATGAAACCTTTTTAGCACTTTTGAGAAAAATGAAGTTTGGCATCAGTTTAACCCTATAATGCCGTAAATCCATATCAAAATAGAATGAAGTTAAATTTGAAACGCCCTCTAGCATTTTTCGATTTAGAGGCAACAGGTGTAAATGTTGGTGCAGATAGAATTGTAGAGATTGCCGTTTTGAAAGCCATGCCAGATGGATCGGAAATTGTGAAAACGTGGCGTGTAAACCCCGAAATGCCAATTCCGTTACAAACCTCGCTAATTCATGGAATTTATGATGAGGATATTGCAAACGAGCCCACTTTTAAGGAGTTAGCTGCCGAAATTGCCGAATTTATTGGCGAAAGCGACCTTGCCGGCTATAACTCCAATAAATTTGATATACCAATGCTGTTAGAAGAATTTTTGAGAGCAGAAGTTGATTTTAGCATGAGCGATAGAAAGTTTGTAGATGTACAAAATATCTTTCACCAGATGGAACAACGTACATTAAAGGCGGCCTATAAGTTCTATTGCCAGGAAGATTTGATCAATGCCCACGCCGCAGAGGCCGATGTTATTGCGACCTACAAGGTGCTGCTTGGTCAGTTGGAAATGTACAAGGAAACCGAGTTCGAAAACAAGCAAGGCGTGAAGTCCGTTCCGGTGGTAAATGATGTTGATGCATTGCATATTTTTACCAACATACATAAGCCGGTTGATTTTGCGGGACGCATGGTGTATAACGATAAAGATGAGGTTTGCTTTAACTTTGGTAAGCACAAGGGAAAAACTACCGAACAGGTGTTTTCAATTGAGCCAAGCTATTACGCATGGATGAAACAGGGCGATTTCCCTTTATACACCAAGAAAAAACTTGATGAAGAATGGGCAAAGTTTAACGCAAAGAAAAACGAAAATAAAGCCAATCGGCCACAAACTCAGCCAGCGCCCAATAAGCCAAAGTTTCAGCAGAAACCGCAAGCAAGGCCACAACCCAAACCAGAAAAACCTGCCCAGCCGATTAATAACGATATGCTTGAGCAGCTAAAAATGAAGTTTGGAAAGTAGTTGGGGAACAAACCTGTCATCCTGAGCTTTAATTTTTAGCAAAAAAATTAATATGAGTGCCGTTGTTTTTTAGAAGAATATCCCAAAGGAGCGTCATTTCGACCGAAGTGCTCGGTAGGAGCTCCTTTGGAGGAGAAATCTTTGCGCAAAGTTAGGTTCAAAGATTTCTCGGCTGCGCTCGAAATGACGATTTTTGTGTTGTTTTTGAAGAACGCCAATGGTAGGTACGAAGAATCTCCAGACTATGGAACGCTACCGCCAAAAAAGCACAAGCTTTTAGCGCTGGATTTAAAATCCAGTATTACATGGGACGAGATTGCAAATCTCGACCAGCAACAACGCGTGAATAACTGCCAACTACAACTGAAAACTACCTACTGAAAACTGCCAACTGAAAACACCAACTGAAATAATGAAATCGATAAAAATAATCTGCGCTTTACTCCTAAGTTTTAGCTTTGTTAACGCACAAGTTAAGCTGCCAGTTGCACCAGTTTTTGAGAACACTTACAAAAACGGTACAAGAAACGTCAACGGAGAACCGGGCAAAAACTACTGGCAAAATAATTCTAGGTACCAGATTAAGGTCGATTTTAATCCAGTTAGTCGCTTGATCGCCGGCGAAGTACAAATTTTATATACCAATAACAGTCCCGATACGCTGAACGAGATTTGGTTTAAACTTTATCCAAACCTATATAAAAAGGGCACACCAAGGAAAGCGAAGCTATCAGAAGCTGATTTGGGCGATGGCGTTGCTATTTCGAAGATGTTGGCCAATGGGAAACAGACTACCGATTTTAAAGTAGATGGTACCAACATGACGGTGAACGTTCCTCCGGTATTGCCCGGAAAAACGATTACTTTCTCTATCAATTACAGCTATGTTTTAAACAAAGGCTCGCACATGCGTACCGGACAGGTAGATGAGGGATCGCACTTTGTGGCTTACTTTTTTCCGAGAATTGCCGTTTACGATGATGTCGACGGCTGGAATAAGTTTCCTTACACCGGCGCAGAAGAGTTTTACAATGATTTTGACCAGTTTAATGCCGAAATTAAAGTTCCGGGTGGCTATGCGGTTTGGGCAACAGGCGATTTAAAAAATGCTGCTGAGGTATTTCAAAAAGACGTAGTTTACAAAATTGCATCTGCAGAGAAAAATGATGCTGTGGTCGACGTTATTACGCCGCAAGATCTTACCGACAATAAAGTAACTCAGCCCAATGAGTTTAATGTTTTTAAGTTTGAGGCCAAAAATGTAACTGATTTTGTATTTGCCGTAAGCGATCATTACCTGTGGAAATCTAGCAGTTTGGTAGTTGATCCGAAAACGAAGCGGAGAACGCGTGTAGATGCCGTTTTTAATCCCAAACATAAAGATTATTACGAAATAATCGATTTTGCACGTAAAACTGTGGAGGCGATGAGTTACAAATTTCCGAAATGGCCATACCCTTACAATCACGAAACTGTATTTGATGGCTTAGATCAAATGGAGTACCCCATGATGGTAAACGATAATCCCGTAAACATTAGAGAAGATGCGATTACCCTTACCGATCATGAAATTTTTCACACGATGTTTCCATTTTATATGGGCATAAACGAAACCAAATACGGTTGGATGGATGAAGGCTGGGCGACAATAGGAGAGTGGCTAATTTCGCCGATGATCGATTCGACGATGGTTGACGATTATGGAATTCAGCCTACTGCAGCTTCTTCGGGTGGAAAAGACGATTCGCCGATTATGACGTTAACCCCCGATCTTAAAGGTTCAGGATCATTTACCAACTCTTACCCAAAACCCGGTTTGGCCTATTTATATGTAAAGGATTACCTGGGCGACGAATTATTTACAAGAGCACTGCACACGTATATTAAAAACTGGAATGGCAAACACCCCATGCCCTACGATTTTTTCAATAGCATGAACGAGGGCAGCGGTAAAAATTTAAACTGGTTTTGGAAACCGTGGTTTTTTGAAGGTGGCGTTTTAGATATGGCCATAAAATCTGTTGATAAAACCACTTCTGGATATACGATTACGATCGAAAATAAAGGGATTAAGGCGTTGCCAATAGATTTAAAGCTTAGCTATGATGACGATTCGACCGAAAACCAACATCGCTCAATCGGCGTGTGGGAAAAAGGCAACAGCACAACCCAAATCGAAATAAAAACAACGAAAAAACTGCGTAAAGTGGTGATGGGCGATGTGCATACCCCTGATAAAGTGAAAAGCGACAATAGTTTTACGGTGAATTAGCTGATCGGCTAGTTTTTGGCACGGCTAGCGATCTCATTTTGTCATTCTGAGCATAGCGAAGAATCTGCAGGCTATGAAAAACAAAGCGTTGAAAAAGCACTGCTAAAAAACGAGCAGAAGCGTCGCCTGATCGAGTTGGTTTTTGCCGTTATGTGTTTCATCGATTGGGGTTACTTCGTTTTTTAATTCAGCAAATGCTATTCTTGAACGAGCTGACCGTTATACGAAGGAAAGTGGTTATCAACGCTTAAAAGCTGAAGGTTCTCAGTAATTGCTTGCGCTATAATTATTCTATCAAAAGGATCGTTATGATGAGATTCTAATCTGGATAATTCTAAAATATGAGGCAAAGTAATTGGGAGCAGATCAAATCCACTAGCGTCAATCGCATTGAATATTTCTTCCAATGAAGATCTTAGATCTAATCGCCCTAACGAATATTTTATTGCAAGCTCTCAGTAACTACTAATACTTACAAAACATTTGTTGCTATCAGACTCAATCAATGTTCTTAATGTTTTTGGTAGTTTTTTATTGTTTGTAATGAACCAAATAGCGATGTGCGTATCAAGTAAAAGCCTCATTTCATGTAATTTTCAAAGCCTTCGATAGGGTCGTCGAAATTCGTTTTTAAGTCAATTAAACCTTCAGCCAGTCCAGCGACTCTTTTTTTATTAGCCTTAACTGAGTGTTTTTTTTCCAATAATGAATCTATATAGTTAGATACCTTGTCTTTCAAATCCGTTGGCAAATCGGAAAGTTTGGTGTATAATTGAATGTCAGTCATATAATCAAATATACTAATATGTAATGAATTATACAGTTAGATCTTCAATGTTATAACTTACACTGAATTTCTAAATCGGTTTCAAAAAGTCTACATTCCTTTTCAGACCTGCTAGTTTGGTTCGTTTAACTGCCGAGCCTTTAAATACCTTTTTGAAAACCTCGTCGGTAATTTCAGTTAAATCTTTTGCGGTCAAGTCGAGCAAACCATCTGCAGGAGCAAAGGCATCTTCCTGGTGCATTTTCGAAAACCGGTTCCAGGGGCAAACATCCTGACAAATATCGCAGCCGAACATCCAGTTATCGATTTTATCCTTAAATTGATTCGGAATCTCATTCTTAAGCTCGATGGTTAAGTAAGAAATGCACTTACTCCCGTCAACAACTTGCGGCGCAATGATTGCGTCAGTAGGGCAGGCATCGAGGCAGCGGGTACAAGTTCCGCAATGGTCGGTTTGAAAAGGATCATCGTAATCCAGTTCCAGGTCAATAATCAGTTCGGCCAAAAAGAAGAATGAACCATCCGTTTTACTAATCAGGTTTGAGTTTTTCCCTATCCAGCCAATGCCCGATTTTTTCGCCCATGCCCGATCCAGCACCGGGGCCGAATCTACAAACGCACGACCTGCAACGGCGCCAATGTTTTCCTCGATGAAAAGGGTAAGCGCTTTAAGTTTATCTTTTATTACATGGTGATAGTCATTTCCGTAAGCATATTTCGATATTTTGGGCGCAGAAGGATCTTTCTGTTTTTCGTCCGTATAATAATTTAGCGATAAAGAGATTACAGATTTTGCACCATCGACGAGTAAGCGTGGATCGAGCCTTTTATCGAAATAATTCTCCATGTATTTCATTTCGCCGTGGTAATTTTTGTTGAGCCAATTCTCTAATCGCGGTGCTTCATCTTCTAAAAATTCGGCTTTTGAAATACCACAAGCCATAAAGCCCAGACGCAGGGCTTCATCTTTAATCAGTTTGCTATATTTTGGCTTATTATTATACACAGGGTTGCAAAGATAGGGCTTACAATCAAAACATTTTCAGTAATCACTTGTTCTAATTACAGAACCCTAAATTAATAAGTAAAGGGCTTATCCCCTCGGGAAGTTAGTCTGAACTCAATAACGAAACAATGGAAGAAATAGATCCAAAACACACGGAATCTGGAGAAGCTCCAAAACCGATAGAAAAAGATTATGAAAGTCATAAAGAAGATCCCGGGCCAGCAAAACCTGCGGTAACCGAAAAAGACGAAAACGGTGCTGGTTCAGTATTGAAATGGATTTTGCCAGTCGCGGTTATTATTGGCCTGATCATCTGGTTCATTATGAGAAAATAATTAGCTTAACATTAAAAGTTAAATGCCGGTTGCGATGCAGCCGGCATTTTTTATGTAATAGAATATGATAACTGTTGGTTTGGAAATTGTTCTTTCAACGGAAGCCCTCCATAGGAGCTCCTTTCGAGGAGAAATCTTTGAACCTTGGACAGAGATTTCTCGGCTACGCTCGAAATGACGACCTTTCTAAGGGCCTCCTCTAAAAGCATCGTCACTCAGGTTGATTTTTCGCTAGAAAATTAATACTTAGGATGACAGCTTTAAATTGATTTCTTAAGAATAGTTAAATCTCACACAACCGCAACAGCATAATCAACCCTTCAACAATCAAAATAATTGATAAAAAAAGAAGTCAAGTTTTAAAAACTTGACTTCTTTAACTTGTTGATAATCAGTTATTATTTTAACAAATTGACCTGATAAAGATCCGTTCGTCTATCTTTTAAGATTTTCACTGTTCCGTAATTGTGCAATTCATCTAACAAGTGCAAATCAACATCAACCATTAAAACCATTTCGGTATTTGGCGTTGTCTCGGCCTTTATAGCATTGGTAGGAAAAGCAAAATCTGAAGGCGTAAATACGGCTGATTGCGCAAACTGAATATCCATGTTATTCACTTTTGGCAGGTTACCCACGCAACCGGCAATAGCCACATAACATTCGTTTTCAATCGCCCTGGCTTGTGCACAATAGCGAACGCGGGTATAACCATTCTGAGTATCAGTTAAGAATGGTACGAACAAGATCTGCATCCCCTGGTCGGCGTAAATGCGGCTCAGTTCAGGAAACTCAACATCGTAGCAAATTAAAATACCCACTTTACCGCAATCGGTATCAAAAACCTGAATTTTATCGCCACCCACCATTCCGTAGTATTTTTGTTCGTTCGGCGTGATGTGAATTTTACGGTAGCTATCAATTTTCCCGGTACGGTGACACAGGTAAGTGGCATTGTAAAGCTTTCCATCTTCAATAATCGGCATGCTTCCGGTAATGATATTTACATTATAACTCAACGCGTACTCATGCATTTTGGCTATAATTTCCTCAGTCATTTCGGCAAGCTTGCGCATTGCTTCCATTTCGGGCAGGTGGTTGTATGGTTGAAGCAGCGGCGTATTAAATAACTCGGGGAACATAATAAAATCCGAATTGTAGCCACTAACCGCATCTACAAAAAACTCTACCTGCTCATAAAACGCATCAACGTTCGGAAACAAGCGCATTTGCCATTGCACCAGGCCTAAACGGATATTCATTGCAGAACGAGCCGAGGCATCTATTCCCTGATAATAAATGTTGTTCCACTCAATTAACGTAGCATACTCTTTCGATTCCTGATCATCTGGCAAATAGTTTTTCAACACTTTCCGAACGTGGAAATCATTCGATATTTGGAAAGTCAGCGTTGGATCGTAAATTTCCTTCGACTTAACCTTGTCGATATATTGCCTTGGGCTAAGTGTTTCAGCATATTCGTGGTAACCCGGAATCCTTCCGCCAGCGATGATACTTTTCAAATTCAGGGTTTCACACAGTTCTTTACGTGCTTCATATAACCTTCTGCCAAGTCGTAGGCCGCGGTGCTCAGGATGCACAAAAATTTCGATGCCATATAACGTATCACCGTTCGGATCGTGCGTAGAGAACGAATAATTACCCGTAATGAGCTTGTAGGTGTGCTTATCGCCATATTCATCATAATCTACAATAATAGATAGTGAACAGGCAACCACTCTATTATCTACAGCGATGCACAATTGTCCCTCAGGAAAGATTTTTAACAACTTAGCGATGCTCGATTTTGGCCATATTGAGCCACCCATGCTGTCATAGGCTTGCATCATCGATTCTTTTAAGTCTTCGTAATCTTCGAGGGTTAATCTTCGTAATTCTATATTCATAATGTTTGTTTCTATATAATTAACAGAAAGGCGGGATGAATGTTTTTGGGGATGATTTACAAGATTTTGGCAAAGGTAATAAAAAACCAGCTAATTGTAACAGGAAAGTTGCTTTCGGTAGGGGAATTGCATTTAAAATGACTATCACAAAATTAGCCACGGAAATATAGAAGTCACGGAAAAGAATGAAGATTTCCGTGATTTTCGTACCTCCATGGCAAATATAATGCATAGTATTTGCCGTTAACATACACAGAAAAGAGAACAAATCAGCGACGAAAAGTTAATAGCGATTTCCCTGTGCTTTTCGATGCTTAGTCCTTTATTAACAATCAGTTATAAGGATTAATGAAGTGCGTTGTCACCCAAATTGCCGACAGAAGAGAAGGTGTACCGGGGGCGCAAAAAGCAACTTCTTAGCGCCTAAATTGACGGACAACTAAAATAGCTTGCCTGTTTGACCGGGAAAGTTTTTCTTCAAGTGCTTATAAGCCGCTTCAGTAACCTCACGGCCCCTCGAGGTGCGCATAATGTAGCCTTCTTGTATTAAAAAGGGCTCGTAAACTTCTTCAATGGTGCCTTCATCTTCTCCAACAGCAGTTGCAATGGTTTTTAAGCCCACGGGGCCACCTTTAAATTTATCGATGATGGTGGTTAAAATTTTGTTATCCATTTCATCCAAACCATGTTCATCAACATTTAACGCATTAAGCGCATAGCTGGCAATTTCGGTGTCTATTTTGCCGTTGCCTTTAATCTGTGCAAAATCCCGTGTCCTGCGCAAAAGTGCATTCGCAATACGCGGCGTACCTCGACTACGACGGGCAATTTCGTAGGCGCCTTCATCACTAATCGGTGTTCTTAATATTTCTGCCGAACGTAAAACGATGGTTGTTAAAAGCTTCGCATCATAGTAAGCCAGTCTGGCGTTGATGCCAAACCGAGCCCGTAACGGGGCCGTAAGCAAACCCGAACGCGTAGTAGCACCAACAAGTGTAAACGGGTTTAGCGAAATCTGTACCGATCGGGCGTTAGGCCCGGTTTCAAGCATAATGTCGATCTTGAAATCTTCCATTGCCGAGTACAAATATTCTTCAACCAATGGCGATAAACGATGAATTTCATCAATGAAAAGAATGTCGCCTTCATCCAACCCGGTTAATAATCCCGCCAAATCGCCCGGCTTATCTAACACCGGACCAGAAGTTACCTTAATGCCGGTTGCCATTTCGTTGGCGATGATATGCGAAAGTGTTGTTTTTCCTAATCCCGGCGGGCCATGCAGCAGCACATGATCTAACGCTTCCCCACGAAGTTTAGCCGCCTGAACAAAAATTTTCAGGTTCTCCATCACTTTCTCCTGTCCGGTAAAATCTTCGAAAGCCTGTGGCCTCAAAACCCGTTCAATATCTCTATCGGTAGGGGTAAGGTTGCTCGCTTCGGGATCAAGGTTTTCGTTCATATAATAAGGTGTGTAGTATCAGACGCTCGGTCGGATCAACTTTTTAAGTGTATGGCCAAAAATAACAATAAAATACTCAATTTTTTAGCATTTCGATTTTAATCTGTTTTATGCGCTCATTATTGGGCGTGGTTTCTTACTATTCCGTTTGGCGAGCGTATCCGAAAAATCGGTAAACCCGTAATCCATTTAACGCCATATCTAAAGCCTTCAATATCTTGTTTTTGTATCGTTACGCAATTGGTTTTTTTACCTCGGTGCGACTTGCACTGAATAAAATCGGAATAAAGATGCAGCTCAATCTCATCATGAAAAATAGATGGCTTGATTTTGATGATTTGCTGCGACATACCGTTCATACATTTAAAGCGCTTGTTGGTTACCTGCTGAATTTCTCTGAAACCGATAACGCTTTCGAGCCTGCGGTATATTTATAAAATCCCTCGCCACTTTTTGCGCCCTTGTAGCCAGCCGTTACCATATTTACCAATAAGGGGCAAGGTGCATATTTGGGATTTCCAAATCCATCGTGCAGTACCTTTAATATGGCCAAACAAACATCTAAACCGATAAAATCGGCTAGTTGCAAGGGTCCCATCGGGTGTGCCATTCCCAGTTTCATTACCGTATCAATTTCGTAAACGCCTGCCACGCCCTCATACAGCGTATAAATGGCCTCATTTATCATCGGCATTAAAATGCGGTTGGCAACAAAACCCGGGTAATCGTTTACTTCAACAGGAACTTTTTCGAGGCTTTTAGCAAGCGACATAATGGTCGACGTGGTTTCATCGCTGGTTTGGTAACCGCGAATAACCTCAACCAGTTTCATCACCGGTACCGGGTTCATAAAATGCATGCCGATCACCTGGTTGCCGCGTTCGGTTGCAGCTGCAATTTTAGTGATTGATATCGATGAAGTGTTCGACGCCAAAATTGCATTTGTTGGCGCAAACTGATCCAGTTCCTTAAAAATGCTGAGCTTTAAATCGATATTTTCTGTAGCGGCTTCAACAACCAGATCGGCATTAGCCACTCCTTCCTTTATAGAAGTGAAAGTCGCAATATTTTGTAATGCCGTTGCTTTTTGCCCCTCCGTTAAGGTTTCTTTGGCAACCTGCCGATCGAGGTTTTTCGTTATCGTTGCTAACGCCTTATCCAAGGCCACCTGATTAATATCGATCAGATTAACCTGGTAATCAAACTGGGCAAATACATGCGCTATGCCGTTTCCCATTGTTCCCGAGCCGATAACTGAAATGTTCTTCATTTGTTATGATAAGTTGAAATTGATGATGTTACTATTGTATCGAGAATGGAGTATCAAGTACCGAGATGGAACGCCGCTACTCTTTCAGCTTTTGCCTTTAAGCTTTAGTCTTTGAGCTTTCCGCTTTTAGCTTTCAGCTTCATTTTTAAGGCGCTAATCTTGTTTTCACCCAGCTCCCTTTAACAAGTTCGAAGTTTATTCTGTCGTGCAGCCTGCTTCGTCTTCCTTGCCAAAACTCGATCCTCGTTGGCTTAACGATATATCCGCCCCAATGTGCCGGCTTTGCAATGTCTTTTCCTTCACTTTTAGAATTTAATTCCTCGAATTTTTCTTCTAAAAAAGCTCTGTTCGGAATAATCTGGCTTTGTGGCGATGCTACTGCACCAATTTGGCTCGCCTTCGGGCGAGTAAAAAAATATTCTTCAGAAGTCTCTTTGTCAAGCTTTGTTACTGTTCCTTCAATTCGCACCTGCCGTTCCAAATCGGGCCAAAAAAACACCAATGCCGCATAAGGATTCCGTTTCAGCTCCTTGCCTTTTGCACTTAAGTAGTTGGTAAAAAACCGGAAACCATCGTCGTCTACTCCCTTTAAAAGTACAATTCTGGCGTCAGGCCTGCCTGCCTTATCAACCGTAGCCAGTGTCATTACATTAGGCTCGTAAACCTGAGCCTCAATGGCGTGGTCGAACCATTTTTTAAACTGGATGATCGGATTATTATCTACTTCAGACTCATCTAAAGTGGCGCTTTTGTAATCTTGGCGCAGGTTTTGTAGAAATTCATTAGTA
The DNA here is from genome assembly GCF_015679185.1 of Pedobacter endophyticus. NCBI lineage: Bacteria > Pseudomonadati > Bacteroidota > Sphingobacteriia > Sphingobacteriales > Sphingobacteriaceae > Pedobacter > Pedobacter endophyticus. The sequence goes on along the minus strand of NZ_CP064939.1, from coordinate 1,419,642 downwards.
ACTTGCATAAAACAAAAATAGGCATCTTTTACGGTGCCACAAATGATTATCGTCATGCTTAACAATATAAAACCAAAAACCGGCCGATTATTGATTTCTGAACCGTTTATGGCCGATCCAAATTTTAAACGCTCGGTGGTTTTAGTAACCGAACATGGTGAAGAAGGAACGGTAGGCTATATCTTAAATCAAGCCGGAAACTTACTTTTAAAAGATGTTATTCAGGATTTATGGCTCGCAGACAATCAAATTTATTTTGGCGGTCCCGTTGCTGCAGATACCTTGCACTTTATTCATCGCGCTTACGATAGGCTGCAAAGTGGCGAGGAAATTGGTGATGGGATTTATTGGGGAGGCGATTTTGAAACGCTTAAAATTCTGATTAACAGCAATGCCATTGATGAAAGTGAGATTAAGTTTTTTATGGGCTATTCTGGCTGGGATTACGGACAGTTGGCACAAGAAATTAAGCTGAATGCGTGGATGGTGAGCAATATTTCGCATCCGGATATTATTTTCGGTAACGATGAGGAAAAGCTCTGGCGGGACGTAATTGTAAATTTAGGTCCCAAATATGCGCATGTAAGTAATTTTCCGGTTGATCCGAGCTTGAATTGAGTTAAGGCCGGGGCTGGGAAAACGAAAAGACCGATGATAGCGTGTTAACTTCATGAGCAGACCTGAATTATTCTGATTTTTAAACACATCACTTCAATAAAATTAAGACGTTTAGTATTAATTGCCATGATATTAAATTGCTAACAGATCAAAAAAAAGTGAGTTTTTTTACTTAGCTTAGTAAGAAAAAACACTATGGGCGTTAAGGAAACATCAAGTCTAAAAAACCACGACCTGATATTTGATATTAAAGCATCCGTTTTAACGGGCACCAACTTTGATAAAATAGACGCTGTTAAACGAGGAATCAGCAAGGCGGCTCTGGTCACGTTTAAAAAGGCCATCAATTTAGATTACGATCACTTTGCCAATATATTGGGGACAACCAAAACAACGCTGCATAAAAAGCAAGATAACGAGGTGTTTAATGCCTCGATTAGTGAAAAAGCGATAGCTTTAATGGAGGTGTATAATTACGGTTATAAAGTTTTTGAGGACAGGGAGAAGTTCAACCGATGGATTCAGAGTAACAATCGTGCGCTCGGAAATCGAGTTCCATTAGATGTTATGGATACGATATTTGGAATCGACGAAGTGAAAAATATCATAACAAGAATTGAACACGGCGTTTATTCCTAACAATGAGGGTGTATCGTTTATCAAAAAGTAAGTATAAAAACGATCTGGAGGGAATTGGTGCAAAAATGGCTGGGGGTAGATGGAATAAAGTTGGAGTAGCATGCGTTTACACTTCCGAAAGCCGTTCTTTAGCCATTTTAGAATACGCGGCCAACGTTGATTTTGACGCTATGCCTAGAGATCTGCACAATATTGAATACGAAATTCCGGAACAAGATTTTCTAACTTTTGAGGAAACTCAGTTTCCCGAAAATTGGAAAGAAATGCCAGGCCCACAGTCAACAAAAGATTTTGGTTCAAGCTATTTAAACAATCGCGATGTATTGGGCATTACGGTACCATCAACCATTGTTCCTAATGAATATAATTATTTAATAAACCCTAATTCATCTAAACTAGCGCAAATTGAGATCGTTCAGGCTATAACGTTTGTTTTTGATTTAAGGATTAAAGGGTAGTTAGAAGTCGGGAAGTCCGATGATATAGCGTGTTAGCCTTCATGAGCAGACCTGAATAATTCTGATTTATAAACACATAACTTTTATCAAACTAAGGTGTTTTGAATTAATTATAATGTCATTAAAACGGTAAGAGGCGTAAAAAATAAGCTCTTTTACTTAGCTTAGTAAGAAAAAACACCATGTCTGTTAAAGCAATCAAACGTAAAAAGCAAGAAATTGCTATTTGATACCGGATTTTCCGTTTCGATGGCAAATAAGTTTGATAAAATAGACGCTGGTGGAGTTTACCGTTTATCAAAAAGTAAAAGTGAATTCAAGTGTTAGGCGATATGCTAACACGCCCGCTCCAAAAGCAAGAGCTGAAAAACTAACGAAAATAATTTATAGATTTGCTGATGTGATTGACAAAAAACTTTACATAATTGCAGGTTGCAATGGAGCAGGAAAAACAACTGCGTCATTTACGATTTTACCTGAGATTTTAGATTGTAAAGAATTTGTCAATGCAGACGAAATTGCAAAAGGACTTTCTCCTTTTCAACCTGAAAAAGTTTCGTTTGAAGCAGGGCGAATAATGCTAAATAGAATCAACGAACTGCTTTCTGAAAACGAAAATTTTGCATTTGAAACTACTTTATCAACCAAAAGTTATAAAAACAAAATCAACGAAGCAAAAAGTAAAGGTTATCGAGTAACATTGTTATTCTTTTGGCTTCAAAACATTGATTTAGCTAAAGAACGTGTAAAAATAAGGGTTTGGGAAGGTGGACATAACATCGAGCCAGAAGTTATCGAAAGAAGATATATCAGAGGAGTTAAAAATTTGTTCGACATATATCTTCCCATTGTTGACGGGGCATTTATTTTTGATAACTCGGAAGCGAAACACGAACTTTTAGCAGATAAACTGATTGGTACTCCACTAAATATTGTAAACAAAGACAAGTTTAATCTTTTGAAAAATTACTATGACAACAACTGAAAAACATATAGAAGAAAAAGACAAAATACTAAAAGGACTTAAAAAAGTGTATGAAAAACTTTTAGAATTTAAAAAATTAAAAAACAGCGAATTGGTTATTTTGCGTGATAACAAAATCGTGAAAATAAAGCCTGAATAAAAGCACAATCGCCTAACAAGCGTTTTGCAATAGTGGGGCGAAACTGCGAAGTGTAATGTCTAGCCGTCTGGGTTAAGATAAATTCAGATAACTTAATCTTATGTGCAGAAAAGCCTGAAGGTAGAAAGGACACATAAATAAACCCGTCATATCGACGACTGATTTTTCATCAGTCGAGATATCTGTTGCCGATAGGTACCAATAAGGAGCGGCAGTACTTCGTAGGAGCTAACTTTAGCCTTCTCAAGCAGTTCGACTCAGCACTCTTGACTCACGACTCACGACTTACTAAGTCACGGCTCAGCACTCACTACTGACTACTCAAATCAGCGCTTTCCTCTACTTTTCGTCTCAGTTCATCTTTATAAGCCTGCATTTTCTCCGTTAACGAGCCGTCGGCGGTAGCTAAAATTTGCGCAGCCAATAAACCAGCATTTTTTGCCGCATTTAAAGCCACTGTAGCAACAGGAATACCGTTCGGCATCTGCAATATGGATAAAATGCTATCCCAGCCATCAATAGAATTTGATGATTTTACCGGAACGCCAATAACGGGCAATGTGGTAATCGAAGCGACCATACCAGGCAAATGAGCTGCACCACCGGCACCAGCAATAATTACTTTTAAACCCCTGCCTTGCGCTTCTTTCGCATAATTGAACATCCGCTCTGGCGTTCTGTGCGCTGAAACAACTGTTATTTCATAATCAATACCGAATTCCTTTAAAACATCAGCAGCATCTTGCATTACAGGCAAATCAGATTTACTGCCCATAATAATTCCAACTTTTGCATCTCCCGAAGGGAAATTTGAATTTTCAGTACTCATATATAATGTATAATCCTTTATTCTTTTCTAATTCAATTTAACTTCCCTTTGTGGTCGGGAATTTTTCACCTTGCCTATAATCCCTCTTTCGGGCGGCTAGTGGGTTATGCAATCACCCTCAGCGTTTTTTGTACATAACGGGCCTTTTCAATTGCTTTTTCCCTATCAATATCAACAATGGTAACGTGCCCCATTTTGCGGAAAGGCTTCGTATATTTTTTGCCGTATAGATGAACAAACACGCCTTCAACAGCCAGTATTTTTTCGAGGTTTTCATATTTAGCCACGCCTTCCGAACCTTTTTCGCCCAACAAATTGATCATTACCGCATTAGAAATGCTCGTTGTATCGCCCAGCGGCAAGTTGTAAATAGCACGTATGTGCTGTTCAAACTGCGAAACATAATTGCCTTCGATGGTTTGGTGCCCGCTATTATGCGGACGCGGCGCAACCTCATTTACCAGTAATTCTCCATCATGGCAAACAAACATTTCAACAGCCAGCAAGCCGGTAATATTCATTGCCGATGCAATACTTTTTGCAATACTTTCGGCTTTTTGTTGCAGGCTTTCGGCGTAGGTAGATGGAGAAATCAAAAACTCAACAAGGTTGGCTTCGGGATTAAATTCCATTTCTACCATAGGAAAGGTTTTCATGTCACCATTTGAATTGCGGGCAACAATTACGGCTATTTCCTTATCAAAATCCACCAGTTTTTCGATAATGCATGGTGCATCGAATGCATTTGCCAAATCATCGGCATGCTCAATCCTCATTACGCCTTTGCCATCATAACCGTCTTTTCTTAGTTTCAAAATGTAAGGAAAGGGGATATTGCTGTTCTCCATGTCCTCTTTTGTATTTACAATTTGGAACGGAGAAGTTGGGATGTCGTTTTCTTTGAAAAATTGCTTTTGAACACCCTTATCCTGAATTAAACGAATTACCCTCGATTGAGGAAACACTTGTTTGCCCTCTTTTTCGAGCTGCTCAAGCGCTTCGATATTTACCTTTTCAATTTCGATGGTAATGATATCTGCTTTTTTGCCGAAGTTATAAACTGTATCAAAATCGGTAATTGAACCATTTTCGAAATAATTCGCAATGTGCTTGCAAGGCGCATCCGGGTCTGGATCTAAAACCAGGGAAGTTACATTGTAGTTAATTGCCTGTTGAATGAGCATCCGACCCAATTGTCCACCACCTAAAATACCCAATTTTAATTCGCTGATCTGTTTTGCCATGGACTTGAAATAATACTATTTTTGCACAAAAGTAACCATAATAAATTTTATTGATGAATGCTGATGCAATAATTATTGGTGCAGGCGCCTGTGGGCTCATGTGTGCGGTGCAGGCGGGCTACCTGGGCAAAAAGGTAATTGTGCTCGAAAAGAATGCAAAACCCGGCGCTAAGATCTTGATTTCTGGTGGAGGGCGATGCAATTATACCAATCAATTTGCTTCGGCAGAGCAGTTTATCTCCGAAAACCCACATTTTGTAAAATCGTCGCTTAGTCAATGGACGGTCGAAGACACTATTAGCTTCTTTGATACGTACGGCATCCAAGGTGGCGAAAAGACGCTCGGACAACTGTTCCCCGTCGATAAGAACGCTAAAGATGTGGTTCAGGTGTTTACGTCTATTTGCAGCGATTTTGGACAGGAAATCAGGTGCAATGCCGATGTTACCGAAATTGAAGTTCAGCCCCAGGGCTTCAAAGTTACTTATCAAAAGAATGGAAAGAATATTGATTTAACAGCCGAAAAGCTGGTTATTGCCACCGGCGGATTACCCATTCCGAAAATGGGCGCTACCGATTTTGCCCTGCGCTTTGCCCGTAAACATCAACTGAAAATTGTTGAAACGGCACCTGCCCTGGTACCGTTAACCATTACCGGGAAAGATGAAGAATGGTTTGCCCAACTTTCGGGTAATTCTGTTTTTTGCGAGGTAAGTAACGACCAAATGTCTTTCGAGGAAAACATGCTCTTTACACACTGGGGCCTAAGCGGACCCGCAATTTTGCAGATCTCATCATTTTGGCGAAGGGGAGAGGTCGTTAACATCAACCTGTTGCCGCACCAAAATGTGGTTTCGCTTTTAGATGAAGAACGCAAATCGAATGGCAAAACACTTTTGTCGACTTTGCTTAACCGCTTTTATACCAGAAAATTTACCGATGCGTTAGGCAAGTTCTTACCGCTGAATAAACCGGTTGCATCCTTAACAAAAGCAGAAGTTGACTTAATTGAACAAACCATTCACCAGTTTAAGGTGAAGCCAGCGGGCGATAAGGGCTACGATAAGGCCGAAGTAATGCGTGGCGGAATTGATACGAACGAGATTTCGTCGAAAACCTTAGAATGCAAAAAAATACCGGGTTTGTTTTTTGGTGGCGAATGTGTAGATGTTACAGGCTGGTTGGGCGGTTACAATTTTCAATGGGCATGGGCAAGCGGATTTGTTATAGCGCAAAATTTGTAAGATAAAATTATTGTTCATGCAAGAGCAGATAATTGGCGACTAAAAAGCAGGTAATCTTCGCAGCTTTCTGAACGGCAAATCTATGCCCGTTTTCGCGGGCACGCGGGTGCCGATCGAAACTTTGTTTTTCCATGTTGAAAAAGGAATAACCATAGATGAATTTTAGCGGATCTCCCGGGTTTGGCTAATCAACAGGTGCTTACCATTTTGAAAATTGCGAGTAAATTGACTGCTTGAGCTCAAATTCCAAGCTTTTTTGAGGTTCCGTGCCTTCTCCCTTTCCGTGGCAAAACCAACCTACAAGTAAACATTCGGCAAAATTTCCCAGGCCCAGGGCTTCTTAAAAGTTTTAAAAGTTCGTAGTTGAGAAAAGTAAAGCACCTCACTTGTTTTGCGGTTTGCAATGTCTCGTCGGTGCAAGTTACCCACCGTTGTAAATAACTCGCGGGTCTTAAAATCATAAACCCTTTCCGTCATATCGCCCGTATTTTGGTTAAAATACAGGTTAATGGCACTCGTCAAAAACCAGTCTTTATTTTCATATTTAAACGTGTAGCCCAGTTCCCAACGCCATTCAGAACCGCCTTTAAACCGGAGGTACAATTGCTGATCTTTTATCGCAATCTGGTTAAGCGGATCGCCAAGTTTGCCGCCTTCTTCCGAGCGCAAAATAAAATCGTTATTCTGAACCGATAAACGATAATTATTTGATTCCCTATCTTTGAAAAAGACGGCCAAAATTCGTGGTTTTTGTGTTTCCTTTATAATATCCGAATTATTGTCGCCATAAGTTCTGGTTTCATCGGTAATTTTATCCGATTCAAAAACTACGGCCAAATCTTCCAGTCCATCATTGTTTAAATCGCCGCTTGCATTCTCAATTAAAGTCCAATGGGAGGGAGTAAGCTGCTCAATGGAAGATCCTTGCGACTTTAATTTAGGAAACAAAAATGCTTTTTGGGCGAAACTGCCTTTTGCAAAAAATACAAATAAAAGAAGATAAAAAACTCTCATTAACGGTAGAAATGCTGTTGATGTTTTAGTAAAACGTTTTGATTGAGGTTTTAGTTTAAATGATTTGCACGATAGCCACATGCGAAACGTCAAAATAGCTGCTCAAAAGTTAAGGCTACCCATCGCGGGTAGCCTTTGCTAACAACAAAACAAATATATGATAACCAAATCTTCCCCGGTTTCGAGCAAGAAACCAGAGATAAAGTGCATGAGAAACACTTAGCGGCCTAGTAATGGATTCGAACCATTCTGTAAAAGTTTATGAAACTTTAACCTCCCAATCGGTCAACTGGCCATGCGTATTAAGGGTAAACCCTTTCATTTTTGTAATTGCTTTTTCGACAAGTGATCGACTTCGTCTGCAATCTTTTCGGCTTCAATTACCCTTGTCGGCTCGGCAAAGTTTGGGTAGTCGTTTATGGTTGGATATTGAAAATAGACAGACATGATTTTTATTTCTTATTTAAAACATTACAGGGTGATAAATGATCAACTGGACAAATATATATAAATAGTATATAAATTCTATAGACTTTATAGATAATAAGCGTATTTTTATTTAAAACGTTGATTATTAAATTATTATTTTTTACTTGAAGTGCTAAGGTGTTTCTAGTACACGATACGAGGCATGTCTGCAAAACGAATACCGACAATGAGCCATTAATTAAGATTATTGCCTTCATCGTGAGCCATAAATTCAATTTCCAAAAAGCTAATTATTTTAAGGATATTTGCATTTTAAAACATTAAAAGATCAAATCGTGTCATTAGATAAATTAAAACTTAGCAAACCACTTGTTGCCGCCATGACGGATGCCGGGTTTCTCACTCCAAAAGAGATTCAGGCCAAAACCATGTCGCGTATTTTAGGCGGTCAAGATGTAATAGCGGTAGGGCCCGAAGGAGCAGGAAAAACAACCACTTATGTTTTAGCTACTTTAATGAAATTGAAGTATGCGTTCGAGGAAGCACCCAGAGCGTTGATTTTAGTTCCCGATGCCGAGCACGTTGACCATGTTTTAGAACAATTTAAGCTGTTAAACCGAAACAGTACATTCAGGATTTTGGGCATTGACAGCCGCGGCGCTGTTGAAACACAAATGAATGAAATTACTGATGGTTGCGATATCATTGTAGCCGTTCCAGATCGGGCCCGTGCGCTATACTTAAAGCTGGCCTTAAATACCAATAAAATACAGTTGTTTATCGTCGATAATGCCGAGTTAATTGTTAAAAAAGGACTGCAACTGCCCGTTGTCGAACTGGCAAATAGCGCTTATAAATCGCAACACGTGGTGTTTACCGAGGTTTTGCACGAGAAGCTTAACCACATGATTTCACCTTTCATGAAAGACTCCGCCGCGACGATCGAAGTAGATGAAATTGGCGAAAAACAAGCGGAAGTTTATCCGCAAATGTTGTATCAGGTGCCTAATTTCCGAACAAAGCTCAATTTGTTAACCTTGTTGCTGAGCGATGTAGAGGTATTTGATAAGGTTGTCGTTTTCGTAAATACCCGGTTAACTGCCCAAACCGTTTATAAAAATTTCAATCATTCCAAAGAGGGAGAGATTAGCATTTACCGCTCGTTGTTTTTTGATGATAAAGGTTATGATGATATTGAAGATTTCAAGCAAAATCCCGAATCGAGGGTGTTGATTGTCGCCAATGAGAATCTTGATGCCTTGAACATAGATGGAATTTCGTTCATTCTTCATTTTGAATTGCCAGAACAAAAGGAAACTTTAATTCAACGGATTGTAAGGAAAGATGACGACGAGGCTATTGCCATTACTTTTTCGACGGATATTGAGTTAATTGAAGTGCGGAAGATTGAGCAGGCCATTGGCCAGCGCATGGAACTGATGGAACTTCCCGACGAATTGAAAATTGCAGATGTTGCTCCAAAAGCAAAGAAGAAAAGTAAAGACGACGCCGAGGATGAAGAAGAACGTGGTGCCGCTTTTCATGAGAAGAAAGCCAGCAACTTGAAAAACTACAATTATAGCGCTGGCATGAAAGCCAAAATGACGTATAAAAACAAAAAGGGGCTAACTTAAAATAGACCCGTTCTAATGTGGTTAGTTAAGGATAACCAATAAACATTGTCATCCTGAGCATTTCGACTGGAGTTTATCTTGAGCGTAGACGAAAGGCTCAATACAGGCTTAGTCTAAGGGCAGATGTTAATAAACTCATCTTATAAGAAAAGTCTTCGACTCCGCTCAGACTGACACTTTTCATTAATTTTATCCTTATTTGAACAACAAAAAAAGCCTTCCGATTTTCATCGGAAGGCTTTTCTATAATCGTTAAATATCGATTAGTATAATGTAAATTCTACACGACGGTTTTCTTGACGACCTTGTGCAGTTTTGTTACTTGCAATTGGTTGAGATTCTCCATAACCTATTGCTTCGATTCTTGATGCATTTGCACCTTGCGAAACTAAGTAAGCTTTAACAGATTCTGCTCTGTCTTTAGATAAACGTAAGTTTAACTCATCAGAACCGCTGTCATCAGTATGACCTGCTAATTTTAAGCTGAAGTTTTTCTCAACTAATAACGCAGCTACACGATTTAAAGTAGCGTATGATTTAGAACGGATAGTTGATTTACCCAAATCGAACTCTAAGTTAGAGATTGCATCCTTAACTACTTTACGATCTGCTTCAGTAACAATCGTTTTGGTTTCTCTGATAATTTGAGGTTTTGGAGCAGCTAATGGACAACCAGAACCATCTACAACAGTACCAGATGGAGTTCCAGGGCATTTATCGAATTTGTTTGCTACACCATCGCTATCATCATCGCCTAAGTCTTTAGCATATTGTGCTCTGTCTCTTTCTGCATTTTGCTCAGCAGTTGATAGTGCCCTACGTAATTCGGCACTTTCTTCTGCACTTCTTTTGCGTAAATCTGCAATAGCGCTATAGTTTTGTAACTGCGATTTATCTTTGTCACCCAAGGCAAACTCAAGCCCGATGTGAGAATAAGAAAATCTGCCCTCATTGTATGAGCCTTTAGCCTGCGAATTTGACTTAACAAAGTTGATATCGTAACCTAAATCGATGTTGATTCCTTTAGATACACCGAATTTAAATCCGACTCCAGTCGGAATAAACCAGCCTTGTGCGTTATTAACAATGCTAGTTGATGCTAAATCTGCGTCTGACTCCATATAACCTGCACCGGCTTTAATGTAAGGGATTAAAACGGCATTTTCTCTGTTGAAGCTGAAGTTCGCAATGTTTAATACTGCGGTTAACGATCCTGACCAGTTGATGCTGGTTTTTTGCTCAATACCACTTCCTTCGAAATCTGCTGTTTTCAATTTTCCGCGTAAATAATCAGCCTGTAAACCTAAAGCTGGTAAAATTTGCTTTTTAATAAATCCACCATATCCAATACTGCTAAATTCGTCGGCCTTAACGCTTCCGCCACCTAAAAAGGTGTTTTGGCTTAAAATACCACCGTGCGCACCAATGCTCCATGTTCTAAATGATTGTTGGCCAAATCTACCAGATGTAGTTGATGTTTCCTGGGCAAATAATTGCGATGATAAGCCTAGTAAGGCTACAACCATCGCTGATTTTGTAAATTTCATATTCATATTTATTATGTGTAGTTACAGTTATATCACTGTTTACACTCCCATAAGAAAAAACCTTGCCAAACAATGGTTTTATGTGCAATAAACCCCATATCAGTACTTTAACCCAATGGTATTGTCTCGCAAAAAAGTTACGCAAACCGTTTGCGTAGGTGCATTTTTGTATAGTTTACTGTACAGTGGCTAAAACGCGATAGATTACGGTTATAGTGAAAGGCTATTTCTTACGCCGAATAGGTGTATGAAATTGAGTATTACGATCGTTTTTCAGTTGAAGTGCCGCGGTTACAACCTCAGCTTTGCAAAGAAATCCCAGAAAACTATTCCCGCAGAAATCACAATGTTGAAAGAGTGCTTGGTGCCGAACTGCGGTATCTCTATGCACTCATCAATTTTCACCATTACTTCATCACTTACGCCGTCTACCTCATTGCCAAAAATCAGTGCGTATTTTTTGCTTGTATCAGGCTTAAAGGTATGAAGCATGGTACTATTTTCCGCTTGTTCAATCGCGATAATTTCATACCCTTGCGTTCTTAAGTCATTTACCGCACCGATGGTATCTGCATAATGTACCCACTCAACAGATTGTGTGGCGCCTAATGCGGTTTTCTCTATTTCGCGGTGCGGAGGCTGCGCGGTAATGCCACATAATACCACCTTTTCTAGCGCAAAGCCGTCTGCCGTACGAAAGATCGAACCTACGTTGTGCATACTGCGAACATTATCCAAAACCGCTACAACGGGAAGCTTTTCTTGTGTTTTAAACTCTTCAATATCCGGGCGATTTAATTCATCCAATTTTAATTTTCTCATGTAACGATTTTTTATTATTCTACCCCATTGCGCTTTAACAGTTCACTATAATTTACTGGCGCCGTTACCAATCTCGCTTACGTATATTGCAGCCGGATACCCGACTCTTTCTACATAATAGTCGGTAAAATGCTTTGCGAAATCTTCCTCGAAGCCTTTTTCTAACAGGGCAATAGCACAGCCGCCGAAGCCAGCACCCGTCATTCTTGCGCCATAACGTGTTCGTAGCCAAGGCAAAAATCTACAACCGCATCTAATTCATCGCCCGAAACTTCGTAAAGTTCTTTCAGCGATTGATGCGAGGCGTACATTAGCCGGCCAAAATCTTCTAAAGATCCATTGTTCAGGGCTTTTGCGGCCAAATGCACGCGGTCGTTTTCCTTAATCACATGGGTTGCCCGGTTCAACAGCGTTTCATCGGAAATCAAATGACTGTGCAATGCAAATTTTTCTGCTGTAAGTTCGCATAAGTTGTTCAATGTAATTTCTGCGTTTAATAATTTCAATGCCGCCTGGCATTCGGCAACGCGTTCATTGTACTTCGAGTCTGCCAGTTCCCGTGTTTTATTTGTATTAATTATTGCCAAAATGTAATTGCCCAAATCAATATCAACGGTTTTGTATTTCAGCGTTTCGCAATCCAAAACCAGCGCTTTGTTTTTTTCGCCAAAGGCAACAGCAAACTGATCCATAATGCCCGAGTTAAGGCCAATGAAATCGTTTTCTACGCGTTTAGCCATTTTTACCAATTCAAGGTTGTCGTAACCAAGGCTTAAGTAGTCGTTTAAGGCAAATGCAGTTGCAATTTCTATCGATGCTGACGAAGATAAGCCTGCTCCAATCGGAATATCACCGTAAAATAGAAAGTCGAAACCTGTTATTTCCTTGCCATCCTTAATAAACTCATTGATGATCCCGATAGGATAATTGGCCCATACAGAATCAGCTTTTTCATGGTATTTGTTACCTTCTACCTCAATGTATGCATCAAAATTTAAACTTTTGAATCGAAATTTATTGTCGTTGTTGGTTGCCAGCGCTACCCAGGTGCCCAATGTAATTGCGCATGGCATTACCAGGCCGCCGTTGTAATCAATATGTTCGCCAATCAAATTTACTCTGCCGGGTGTAAAATATACGGCCTGAGCATTTTGGTGGTATTGTTCGATAAATTTCTCTTCTAGTTTAAATTTCATTTGGTTAAAAATATTTATTAAAAGCAACTAATAATGGTATGTTTGTTTAGGGAACAAAAGCCCTAAGTTACAATTTATGAGCGTTCAGCAAAAACCAACAGGAAAATTTATCGATGGCGAAGAGGTAATCGCAATCGAACTAACCAATAGTAAAGGCACCTATGTAAAAATTTTTAATTATGGCGCCATTATTAACAAGTTTATTGTTAAAAATGCCAAAGGCGAGCATCAAGACATTGTGTTGGGTTTCGATAATTTTGAGCAATACCTTGATGCTGAGTATATTGCCGAAGGTGTTTATTTAGGCGCTGTTGTTGGTCGTTACGCCAACCGGATCAAGAACGGCCAGTTTGAAATTGACGGCGAAACCTACGATTTGGCCAAAAATAATGGCAACGATACCTTGCACGGCGGAATTGTGGGTTTTGATAAGAAAGTTTGGGAAATTTTAGAGGTTGATGAAGAAGGTAATGCGGTAACATTAGAATATGAAAGCATTGATGGGGAGGAGGGTTTTCCGGGTAATTTAATAGTTGATTTGACATTTGAGCTTACGGAGAACGACGAGCTTATTTTAAGTTACGAAGCTGAAACAGATCAGCCGACAGCAATAAACCTAACCCATCACGGCTATTTTAATTTGGCACCAAAGGGCGGAAATATAAGTAGCCACGAGCAACAGATTTTTGGCTCCAATTACCTTGAGCAAGATGAAAACTATTGTGTAACCGGAAAGGTTGTTCCCGTTGCGCAAACCCCGCTCGATTTTACGAGCATGAAGGCTATTGGCAAAGATTGGAACCCGGATGAGGGCTATGACCAGACTTTTGTACTGGATAAGATTTATGGTGACTTATCATTAGCAAGCAAAACAACTGAAGCAGAAAGTGGGTTGTTATTGAGCGTTTATACAACGGAGCCAGTGGCCCATTTGTACACAGCGAAATATTTGAAAGTAAAAAACGGTAAGGGTGGCATTGATTATAGTGCGTTCGGTGCTTTTTGTGTGGAGACACAGCATCATCCAAATGCAATTAACATCCCCGAATTTCCAACTACAATATTACGCCCTGACGAGTTGTACACGCAAACAACGATTTATAAAGTTTCATTAAACAGGTAATTATGTTTACGATAGAGGATATTAAAAAGGCAGAATCGAAAATTGAAACGGGCGCAGATTTCCCCGCATTTATTGATGAAATAAAGAAAATAGGGGTGGTGCGAAACGATGTGTACGTAAGTAATGGTTTGTCGATTTACTTTGATAGTGAAGACAATGTTCAGCAAGACAGTCCTGAAAATTATCCGGTATTGGTAATTAACGAAGAATCGTCGCAAGAGAAACTTCAACATGCTTTAAAAGTACATCAGCAGGGCGAAAGCGATTATTTTACGTTTTGCAAGCAGGCAGCAGATGCTGGAGTAGAGAAATGGATTACGGATTTAAACGAAATGACCTGTACCTATTTAGATGCCGAGGGAAATGAATTGGTGGTGGAGCAGGTGCCGACGGTTTAAAAACAATTCGTATGCTTTTTGTAGCCAATGGTTGTCATCCTGAGTATAGCGAAGGATCTGCAAGCGATGAAAGGCTAGGCGACAATTAAGTACAGACCAACAAATATGATCCCAGTTAAGTTGCGTAAATCAACTAAGCAAGTGCCTATCGAAAAAACTCTGGCAACTTAAAACTTCAATATCCGAGAAATAAAAGTCCTCTATATCTTCTGTAATAATGTTTGCAGCCGGCAGATTGGGCTGCGTAATACTCTAGACCATCTTCAAAATCGTGAATAGCTTTGTTTGCCAATGTGTCGAATACATCGTTTGACACATTTGGAGCAATGTTGATGTGTTGGCAGAGTAAATCGATCTTCTGCTTAGCGAGTTGCGAGTTATGTTTTTTCTCGGCGAAATAGAAGGCAATAGCCAGGCAAAGTGGTGATGTGTAAATTTCAAATTTAGAATGCGATGCGAGGCTTAAAATCCTTGATGAATAAGTAAAAAGTGGATATTCCTTATTTAGTACAGAAACGAGAACGTTGGCATCGAGGAAAATCTTCATTTATGGCTTTTTAGAAGAAAAGAATTCATCTTTTGATGATTTACGCGGTCGTTCTGAAGGTTTTTTATATTCTACCTCGCCTTCAGCAACCATATTTACCCAATCAGAAATAGGATAATCTTCCAATGATTTATAGTTATTTGCAGTTACCTGGGTTAATAAATGCTCAATTAAACGCGAAAGACTGATGTTGTTATCCGCTGCGTATTTTTTCGCTTTATTCACCACCTCCTGGTTAAAGCTCAATGTTAGTTTCGCATCCATACTACTGTTTTTATAAACAAATATACACGTTTACGTGTAGAACGAAAAAACTATACGTAAAAAAAAGCCCCACCCGACCTACGGCAGACGGAGAATGTTCAGTAACTGGCGTATTTTTTTCTAACCTTCTAGCTATGCGTCATTATCTTCCGGCTTTGGACTGCCGACTTTATACTTCTTTCAGCTTTCTGCTCCCAAACTCCGGACTTGAGACTTCGGACTTGAGACTCCCGAGACTCCCTCCAACTCAAGAATAAATTTCTTTTCTTGCCGATGCCAAAGTATTCTTTAGTAAACCAACAATCGTCATTAACCCGACTCCGCCCGGTACGGGGGTTATGTACGATGCTTTTGGCGCAACATTGTCGAAATCGACATCGCCGTATAGCTTAAAGCCCGATTTAGTTTTGTCAGATGTTTCGCGGTTGATGCCTACATCAATAATTATTGCCCCGGGTTTAACCATGTCGGCGGTGATAAAATTCTTTTTGCCAATTGCAGCGATGATAATATCTGCCTGTAAAACCTGCTCTTTTAAATCTTTTGTTCGCGAGTGCGTAAGCGTTACCGTACAGTTGCCTGGGCTTGCGTTACGAGCCATTAAAATACTCATTGGGCTACCCACAATATTACTTCTACCAACTACCACACAATGCATTCCGGTCGTATCGATATTGTACTCTTGCAGCATGAGTAAAATGCCGTAAGGTGTTGCTGGAATAAAGCAGGGTAAATTGCGCATCATCCTGCCCAGATTGACCGGGTGGAAGCCATCAACATCTTTTCTATGGTCAATTGTCTCGGTAACTTTCTCAGGATCGATGTGCTTGGGCAATGGCAATTGTACAATTAGTCCGTCAACGTCAGCGTCTTGGTTAATCTCTTCAACTTTGGCCAACAGCTCTGCTTCAGTAACCGAATCATCGTATCTGTAAAGTGAAGATTTTAAACCCACTTTTTCACAGTTCTTCATTTTACTGGCTACATAAGTTTCGCTTCCGCCATCGTTGCCAACTAAAATTGCAACCAGGTGTGGCTTACGGCCGGTTTTGCTTAAAAATTCTGCCGCTTCTTCAGCAATCTGAATTTTAACCTTTTCTGATACGTATTTACCGTCGAGTATTTCCATTCTTTTGATATGAGAAACTAGATATTAGATTTGAGATTGGATGGCTAGCATTCCCATCTCAAATCTAATATCTCAAATCTATTTTCTAATCTAATTTTAAAACCGCCATAAATGCCGTCTGCGGAATTTCTACGTTTCCAACCTGGCGCATGCGTTTCTTCCCTTTTTTCTGTTTCTCTAACAATTTACGTTTACGAGAAATATCACCACCATAACATTTGGCAGTTACATCTTTACGCAAAGCGCTGAGCGTTTCGCGGGCAATTACTTTGGCGCCGATTGATGCCTGTATCTTGATTTCAAACTGCTGACGGGGAATTAGCTCCCTCAGTTTTTCGCAAATCTTTTTCCCGAAATCGTACGCATTGCTGCGGTGAATTAACGAAGATAAAGCATCAACAGGCTCATCGTTCAACAACATATCTAAACGAACAAGATCCGATTTTCGGTAACCTGTTTGGTGATAATCAAAAGAAGCATAACCTTTTGAAATCGTTTTCAATTTATCATAAAAATCGAATACAATTTCGCCCATTGGCATTTCGAAAACCAGTTCTACCCTGTCAGATGTTAGGTAAGATTGGTTAACGATAATTCCGCGTTTTTGAATACATAACGACATTACCGGGCCAACAAACTCGGCCTTTGTAATGATGTTTGCTTTTATATAGGGTTCTTCAACAGAATCCAGTTTGCTCGGGTCGGGCAAGTCAGAAGGGTTGTTAACCGTAATTTCATCGCCTTTTGTGGTATGCGCAATGTACGATACGTTGGGTACGGTGGTAATTACCGTCATATCGAATTCACGCTCTAAACGCTCTTGAATAATTTCCATGTGCAGCATGCCCAAAAACCCGCAACGGAAGCCAAAACCCAGAGCGGCAGAGCTTTCCGGTTCGAAAACAATCGATGCATCGTTCAGCTGCAGCTTATGCATTGCTTCTCTAAGCTCTTCAAACTCATCGGTATCTACCGGGTAAATCCCGGCGAAAACCATTGGCTTCACCTCTTCAAAACCTTGAATAGCATCGAGCGATGGCCTCGCAACAGTCGTAATCGTATCGCCAACCTTTACTTCTCTGGCTTCTTTAATACCCGAAATAATATAGCCTACATCGCCGGTTTTTACCACATTACGTGGCGCCATATCCAGTTTCAAAATTCCAACCTCATCGGCCAGATATTCTTTACCTGTGTTAATAAATTTTACCTTATCGCCTTTTTTAATCTCGCCGTTTACTACTTTATAATAAGCGATAATCCCTCTAAAAGAGTTAAAAACAGAATCGAAAATTAAGGCTTGTAACGGCGCTTCTGGGTCGCCAACAGGAGCAGGAACACGATCAACAATGGCCTGAATAATATCAGGTATGCCCATGCCCGTTTTGCCCGATGCGGGGATAATGTCCTCACGTTTACAGCCAATTAAGTCGATAATCTGGTCTTTTACCTCCTCGGGCATCGCACCCGGCAAATCCATTTTATTTAAAATCGGAATAATTTCAAGGTCGTGCTCTAAAGCCAGATACAAGTTGGAAATGGTTTGAGCTTGAATGCCTTGCGATGCATCAACGATGAGCAAAGCGCCCTCGCAAGCGGCAATAGAACGCGAAACTTCATAAGAAAAATCTACGTGTCCTGGTGTATCAATTAAATTGAAGTTATATTCTATATCTCCAACTTTGTAGTTCATTTGTATGGCATGACTTTTAATGGTTATGCCTCTCTCACGCTCCAAATCCATATTATCGAGCAGTTGCGCCTGCGCTTCACGCTGCGAAATTGTCGCTGTATATTCTAATAACCTATCAGCCAACGTACTCTTGCCGTGGTCGATATGTGCAATAATGCAAAAATTACGTATATGCTTCATCTTTGCGCAAAGATATGCTTTTTAATGGAAATTAAGAGCTATTGAGAAAAGCGAAAATTCGATTTTTGGCGGGTGTTGAAAAGGAAACGAAGTGTTACTCGGAAGGCCTCGGAATCGAAGCTTTTCCCATTCGATAAAGTCCGTTTTTTTCGGGCAATGTCAATAAAATGTACTATATAAACTTAATTCGGCGATGATGCTTTAATAGCTTTAAATTTGTGTTAAAAAAATAGCCACCATGTTTAAAGAGGAAGTAGCAGAACGGTACAAGGTAATACAAGATGAAATTTGCCGCGGTTTGGAAATTGCCGACGGCAAAGGTAAGTTTGTTGAAGAGCTTTGGGAAAGAGACGGGGGCGGCGGCGGCCGTACACGTGTAATGCAAAACGGAGCGGTTATAGAAAAAGGTGGCGTTAATTTTTCTGCTGTTCATGGGAAGTTGCCCGATGCCGTAAAAAAGGCGTTTAACGTGGTGGAGGATGATTTCTTTGCCACCGGAGTTTCGATTGTTATTCATCCGAACCATCCGCTGGTGCCCATTATACATATGAATATTCGTTATTTCGAACTAAACGAAGAAACGCGATGGTTTGGCGGCGGAATTGATTTAACGCCGCATTATGTTTTTGAGAACGATGCCCGGTTTTTTCACCATAAGCTTAAACAATCGTGCGACGAGTTTGATAAAGACTTTTATCCAAAATTCAAAAATCACGCAGATGATTACTTTTTTATTAAGCACCGTGAGGAAACCCGCGGTATTGGTGGAATTTTTTACGACCGTTTAAAACCCGAAAACACAAACTTATCGTGGGAGCAGATTTTAGATTTTTCTGTCAACATTGGCGAAACGTTCCTGCCTATTTACACTGAATTGATTGATAGAAACAGGGACAGGGAATTTACTGAGGCGCAAAAGGAATGGCAATACCTCCGCCGAAGCCGCTATGTTGAGTTTAATCTGGTGTACGATTCGGGAACAAAGTTTGGCTTAGAAACGAATGGACGAATTGAATCTATTCTGATGAGTTTGCCACCACAGGCCAACTGGGGTTACAATATTCGTCCAGAAATAGGCACAGATGAATATCAAACCCAGCAATTTCTGAAAAAAGGAATTAAGTGGGTCTAAGTCGGCTTATCATCACAGGGAATCGCTTCAAAAAAGGGCTACCACACAAAAATAAAGGTAGCCGCTGAAACATACAAATCACGCATGCCCAATGTCGTTTAGTTAAGCACGACGGGTGTCATCCGATAGCTATCGGATCTGAGCCTTTCATTTTCGCTCAAGATAACTGAGTCGAAGATCTTCTCTGTAGGAAAAATGATAAACATCGCCCTTCGACTAAGCCTGTATTGAGCATTTCGACTACGCTCAATACAAGCTCAAGTCGAAATGCTCAGGGTGACAATGTTTTTAGTTTTGTTCTTTAGCCGATTTATTGGCTTGCTGAATTTTGATTTCCATTTATGTGGTTTATCAAGCGATGTTCAGCAACCATTTCAAATCATTTACATTGATCGTTTTACAATAAAGTGCAGAAATTGCTCAGATTTATGCAGGTAGCTTTACACAATTTTTGGAAACCTTTTAGGGTGGAGGCTGTTCATTTATTAATCTGATATATTTGCATTGTCCCTAATGTTTAATACCGCTTAAGTATTAAACTTAAATTTTAATTGCTATGAACCCCGAAAAAATTAATGAACCCAATAAATGGGGTTCTTTTAATGGTTTTTCGCCACTGATTTCCGTTTTCAAGAACTTCCATCAACTTTCGCCCGAAATCGAATACATTATCAATACCCAAACCTTTCCGGTGGCGTATAAAAAGCACAAATTTATTTCTTCACCTTTACACCATAACCGGTACATTTTTTTGCTGGTTAAGGGGGTGGCCCGAGGTTACATGAAAGAGGATGATAAGGAAATAACCACCTGGATTGCCTCGGAAAATGAATTGGTAGGTAACATCAGAAACCTTTGGAACGAAGATGGCTCGACAGAAGAGTACGTTCAGGCGCTGGAAGATGTTGTTGCAATTGCCGTTCCGCATGACATGTCGCGACAACTCTACCTCAACTTCGATATCGCTAATTATGTGGGGAGAAAAATGACCCAGTTGCACTATCTCTCGGCATGCGAAAGGGCTTACATATCGAGGCTTCAATCGGCCGAAAAACGGTATCTCCGCTTTATTAAAACGTACCCGCACCTGGTAGACCGGGTTCCGCTAAAGTATATTGCCTCTTTTTTAAGTATGCGGCTGGAAACGCTGAGCAGAATAAGATCGAAGTTAATTGCCTAACCTTTTGCGTAACAAATCGATTTAGGATTACCATCCGATGCTTTTTTTTGAGATATTTAGCGTTTCTATACCAAATCATCTCATGACCATAAAAAAGAATATCTTATTATTGATTTTTGTACTAACCGCAAAAATGACTCTGGCCCAAACCTTTACCAACCCTTTGCTGCCATCGGGCGCCGACCCGTGGAGTATTTACAAGGATGGCTACTACTATTATACCAATTCGTCGGGAAATAGATTAGTGATTTGGAAAACGAAAAGCCTGGCCAACCTGCGAACGGCCGAAAAGAAAACTGTGTTTGTGCCAGAGAAAGGCCAACCTTATTCGAAGGAACTTTGGGCTCCTGAAATTCATTTCCTCAACAATAAATGGTACATGTATTTTGCGGCCGACGATGGTGACAACAATAACCACCGGATGTACGTTATCGAAAATGCCAACCCCGACCCATTGCAGGGCGATTGGGTGTTTAAGGGCAAGGTGGCCGACGCTACGGATAAATGGGCAATTGATGGATCGGTGTTCGTGTACAAAAAACAGTTGTATATGATTTGGGCAGGTTGGGAAGGTGATATTAACCAAAAGCAAGAAATTTACATCGCCAAAATGAAAAATCCGTGGACAATAGCTGGTGAAAGACATAAGATCTCGAGCCCTGAACTGGACTGGGAAAAACATGGTGATTTAGGTAAAAACAGTAATCCTCCGCATGTAGATGTAAACGAAGGACCGCAAATCCTGATCAATAAGGATAAAGTGTTCCTCATTTATTCGGCAAGCGGTTGCTGGACCGATTTTTATGCGCTGGGAATGTTAACCCTGAAAGGTAAAGACCTGTTAGACCCCAATTCGTGGGTTAAGAGTGATCAGCCCGTTTTTAAACAGTCGCCCGAGAATGGAGTTTACGCCCCGGGACATAACTCGTTTTTTAAATCTCCTGATGGAAAGGAAGACTGGATTCTTTATCATGCCAATTCTGCACCCGGCCAGGGTTGCGGCGGTAAGCGCTCGCCAAGAGCTCAAAAATTCACCTGGAACCCCGATGGCTCGCCGAATTTCGGCATTCCAGTTAAGGTAACCGACGAGCAAACGATTGGTGCGCCTTAGTGTGGGCGTACACATAAATCGGTTTCATTGTCTGCAATGAAATTAAAAAAAAGAAACATTGTGGTATGAGTTTGTGCTTTAACAGTGAAATTATACTTATTAATAATACAAATCGGATTGCATTTTTGCTTACAAATGGTTTTTCTAGTATATGTTTGTTAAAATTGTTTTAATTTTTTGTTAAATTATGCTACTGAAAATCAGCATGTTGTAATTTGTTGTGAAATATTATTGTGCAATTCAAGTATTTAACACTTCACAATTATCTTTTTTTAAAAAAATATATATATTTGTTCTTACCCTTTCGAGGGTATGTTTTTCATAGGTAGATGTAGGGTCAGAACTTTGTTCTGGCCCTTTTTTGTTTAAAATCTGCAGATAAAGCCTATTTTTGTTTATGACTAAAAAGAAAGTGATTGTTGCGGTTACCGGTGCGAGTGGTTCGGTGTATGCCAAAGTTTTATTTGATCAACTTGTGAAGTTGTCCGATCAACTCGCGGCAGTGGGTGTGGTAATGAGCGATAATGCAAAAGAGGTTTGGCAGTTTGAGCTGGCCAATCGCAACTACAATAATTATCCTGACTTTACTTTCTATAATAAAAACGATTTCAATGCACCCTTTGCGTCAGGCTCGGCGAAGTACGATACCATGATTATTGTGCCCTGCTCAATGGGGACTCTGGGCCGCGTAGCCAATGGCATTTCGAACGATTTAATTTCGCGGGCGGCCGATGTTGTGTTAAAAGAGCGCCGAAAACTGATTGCCGTTGTTCGAGATACACCGTTCAGCCTCATTCATATCAATAATATGAAAGCCGTTACCGAAGCTGGTGGAATAATCTGCCCAGCCAATCCATCTTTTTACAGCTTGCCAAAAACCATTGAGGAAGTTGCAGGCACGGTAATCAGCCGGGTACTCGATTTGGCTGGTTTTGAGATGGAGAGTTACCGTTGGCAGGAAAAATAGTTGTCAGTTTTGAGTTGCAAGCTGAGGTACTGCCAATTCAAAACTGTTAATTGAAACCTGCATGTTGTTTCTCTTGAATTTGTCACATCTCCAATCTCGGGTTCAACAACTCCGAACAAATTTCTTATCTTTGCAGGCTCAATGAAAAAGGTCGCATTTTATACATTAGGTTGTAAATTAAACTTTTCCGAAACCTCTACAATCGGTCGCTTATTTACCGATGCAGGCTATGCTGTTGTGGAGTTTCAGGATCAGGCTGATGTATATGTGATTAATACTTGCTCTGTTACCGACCACGCTGATAAAAAATGCCGTAAGGTAGTTAAAGAGGCGTTAAAATATTCTCCAAATGCCTTTGTAACCATTGTTGGATGCTATGCGCAGTTAAAGCCGCAAGAAATTTCTGAGATTGAAGGCGTTGACATGGTTTTGGGCGCTGCCGAGAAATTCAGGATTGTTGAATACATTACCGATTTAACAAAGAAGCCCAAGGCAGTGATTCATCAGCAGAATATCGAAAAGGTAAATCATAACTTTATTGCTTCTTATTCTATTGGCGATAGAACCCGAACATTTTTGAAGGTTCAGGATGGCTGCGATTATCCTTGTACGTATTGTACCATTCCGTTGGCTCGTGGCGCAAGCAGAAGCGATACCATCGAAAATGTGGTAAACCGGGCCAAAATGATCGCCGAAAGCGGCGTTAAGGAAATTGTGCTTACCGGTGTTAACCTGGGCGATTTCGGTATCCGTAACGGCGAACGCGAAGACAAGTTTTTTGATTTGGTGAAGGCATTGGATGAAGTAGAAGGTATTGAACGAATCAGGATTTCATCAATTGAGCCCAACTTATTGAGCAATGAAATTATTGAGTTCGTATCCACTTCGAAACGTTTTGTGCCACATTTCCATATTCCCCTGCAGTCTGGATCAGATAAAATCCTCGGTTTAATGCGCCGCCGCTACCGCAGAGACCTTTATGTTGAGCGTGTGGCCAAAATTAAAGAAGTGATGCCGCATTGCTGCATTGGCGTTGATGTAATTGTTGGCTTTCCGGGCGAAACAAAAGACGACTTTTTAGATACTTACCAGTTTTTAAACGAGCTCGAAATTTCCTATTTGCACGTATTTACCTATTCGGAGCGCGAGCAAACCGTTGCCGCCGAAATGAATGGCGTTGTGCCCGGTAGCGAACGTAACGAACGCAGTAAAATGCTGCACAGCCTGTCTGATAAAAAAAGAAGGGCTTTTTACCAGTCGCAAGTTGGCAGCGAGGCCGAAGTTCTTTTTGAGGCCGACCAGAAAATGGGCTTCATGCATGGGTTTACCAAAAACTATGTTAAGGTACGTGCAAAATACGATCCCGTGCTGGTAAATGAACTCAAAGCGGTTAAGCTTTTAGAAATTACTGCCGATGGGGAAGTAGAGGTTGCAGAGCTGGAAAAAGCCTACGCCCACCATTAAAAATATTTATCCGCAAGCGATGAAAAGCCAAGCGCCAATAACGCAGAGCCTAAAAAGGGAAGCGAGTCAAGTAAGAGCAGTGCGCAATTGGTAAGGGATGCTTTGCACCTACCATTGACTTTTTACGCAATAATCTGCAAACATATTAAGCTAACCACCCGCAACCGAAGGGCAAATTCACGAGGCTTCGACTCGGCTCAGCCTGACAAAATACCATTAAATAACGTTAGTCATTTCGGATTTATACTAGTTAAAAGACTCCCTGAACTCTTTTGGGGAAAGATTGGTTTTTGTTTTAAAAAGCCGGCTGAAAGACTGTAAATGTTCAAAACCCAGTTCATAAGAAATTTCGCTTACCGATCTGCTGCTGGTAGAAAGTTTCTCTTTTGCCAGTTCTATCAATTTTTCATGCAGGTATTGTTGGGTGCTCTGTCCGATGAGCGATTTAAGCATGGCGGTGAGGTAGCCGGCAGATATATTCAGTTTGTTTGCAATATAATTTACGGTGGGCAGCCCCTTATTTATCAGGTCGCCACTTCGAAAGTACTGAGCAATCAAATCTTCCAGTCGATTCAAAATTTCGTGGCTAACCGTTTTTCTGGTGATGAATTGCCGCTGATAAAAGCGTTCTGAATAGCTGAGCAGCAGTTCAAGCTGTGCAATAATGATCTGTTGGGTAAAACCATCGATATTGGTATTTGCCTCAGCGGTAATTTGTGCGGCTATGGCGTTAAGCGTATTTTCTTCAAGTTCCGATACATGCAGCGCCTCGTACAAGGAGTAGTCGAAGAAATCGTATTGCTTCACAACTTTGGCCAGGTGTGTTCCCCAAAGCAAATCGGCATGGAAAAGGATCATCCATCCCGTAGGATGATGTTCTCGGTTTTTTGTCACTTCTACTGTGAAAACCTGCCCCGGAGCCATAAAAAAGAGTACGCCGTCATCAAAATCGCAAATCTGCTGGCCATATTTGATGGTTGCATCGGGCACCCTTTTCAGCGCAATCGAATAAAAATCATAAATCATACTTACTTGTCCGCTCACCATGGGCATTTTTACATCCGCCATGTTAACAACACTAACCAGCGGGTGCCCCGGTTTGGGTAGGCCCGCCAGTTTGTGGTATTCCGAAATGGTTTTGAAGTGGTATCTATGTGGAGTTTCCATTGAGACAAGGTATTAAAAATATATGTTTCCTTGCAAATCGTCCATTAATGTCGGCTGGTTTGGCTGCCAGTTCAATTGTTCTCTGGTGCTGTCGGCCGAGGCGGGGCCGTCAACGCTTGCAAAGTGCTCAAACCAGGCAAAATGCTCAGCGGCTTCCTTGCCCGATTTTGAAACCACGGGCACTCCGAGTTTGGTTGCTATGGCTTCGGCTATGGCCTTTAAGGTGATGGAACTTTCTGCTACGCCATGAAAACGGGTTCCGGGAACGGTGTTTTGCAGTGCGAGCCTAAATAGCACGGCCGCATCCAGCCGATGCACCGCCGTCCACCTGTTTTCGCCCTCACCAATGTAAGCCGATACGCCAGTTCTTTTGGCCAGATCAATTAGCATGGGGATAAAACCGCGGCTGTCGCCATCGCCGTGTACAGAGGGCGATAGGCGAACCACCGAAACGTTAACTCCCTTTTCGGCCAATACATCAATAGCTTGTTCAGATGCTACCCTGGGGTTCAGCGAGCGTTCATAATCCGGCAGCATATCCTCTGTTATCATCTGTTTTCCCCTTATCAACAATGTTCCCGAAGTTACAATGAAAGGGCGATTGCTTCCGATCAATGCATTTCCCATTGCCGCTATGGCTTTACGATCAATTTCGCACACTTCTTTGAACCTCGAAAAATCGTGGATAAACCCGGTATGGATAACTGCATCTGCCGATTTTGCGCCTTCAATTAAGCTCCCCAAATCTTCAAGGTCGCCACTGTGTACATCGGCGCCCATAGAAAGTATTGTTTCTCTGGCTTGTTCATTTCTGGCGAGACCGAGTACCTGATGCCCTGCTTTTAATAATTCAGCCACCACTGCAGCGCCTACAAATCCTGTGGCGCCTGTAACAAAAATTTTCATAGTTGTAATGTTATATGTTTATAATTCTGCATGGTATTTAGTTGGTCCATTTGGAGCCGGTTTGCATTACCTGACGAACAATAGCAAAGGTGATTAACTTGAACTGCAGATGTTTAACCGAATCGGGCTTTCATTTAGCCAAATTCGTTATCGAAACAGTGCCTGATGTTAAACTTCGCAAGCTTTTTTCAGTTAAATAAGCAGCATTGATTTCGTATAAAGCCCTGCAGCCGTTATATTTGAATCGGTATGAAAATAAATCCGCGAATATTTTGCAATTTCAAACTATGAGAGGCCAAGATGTGGGATACGCTGAATTTATTATACACTTAAATATGAAAACGAAATCTCTTGTTCTGTTCCTGTCGGCGATAACTATGCTTGGATGCTCGCCAAAAACTCATAATTCGGCCAGCACTGCCGCCGCGGGCAACATCCGTGTAATGAGTTATAACATTCACCACGCTAATCCACCTTCTAAAGCAAGCGAGGGCACTATCGACCTTGATGCCGTTGCGGCAGCAATTAAACTACAATCGCCGGATTTGGTTGCACTTCAGGAGGTTGATGTGAATACGAGGCGATCTGGAGGTATAAATGAGGCCGTCCTCCTGGCCCAAAAACTTAAGATGAACTTTTATTTCGCCAAGGCAATAGCGCATGATGGAGGTGATTACGGAGTGGCCATTCTTTCCCGGTTTCCACTATCAGACGCCAAAACATTTATGCTGCCTAAAAACAATGATCTTAAGGCCGAACAGCGTGTTTTGGCGATTGCAAAAGTAGAAATTGATAAAAATAAATTTATCCGTTTCGCCTCTACGCACCTCGATGCCGAAAGAACAAACGAAAATAGAATGATGCAGGCAAAAGAGATTAACCGTTTATTTAGCAACGAAACCCTACCCGTAATTTTAGGCGGCGATTTAAATGCAACTGCGGAATCTGAATCGATAAAAATCTTCGATTCGCTTTTTACACGTACCTGTCGAGATTGCGATTTTACCATCCCGGTTATCAAGCCAACAAAAACGATCGATTATATTGGTTACAAGCCTGCAAACTCGTTTAAGGTTGTTTCTCACAAAGCAATTTCCGAGCACTACGCATCAGACCACCTGCCCATATTGTCGGTGTTGGAATATAAGCCTTAGCCGAAGTAATTTTATTAAGTCAGCCGCTGTGATGTTACCGCCGTTCGAAATAGATGATGTTATCATCAAATAGGCCCTGATAAGGATGTCCGCAGGCAATAAAGCCATTGGCCAACAGAAACCGCTGGCTACTTGGGGTAGCGGTGGTTGAAAAGAGCGAGCCTCGGTGGTCGGTAATCTTACTCAGCAACATGGTTTTCAGCCTGGTGCTAATTCCTTTCTGCCTAAAGCTTTCTTCGGTAAATGAAAAGCCGATCTCTAAAATTGGTTCTACACTTTGTTGTACAACGCCGGCTTTTTTGCGCACGGTTTCAACATAGTTTTCAGTGGGTTTCTTGATGGCAGAAATTCCAACAAGGTTTCCGCGGTGGTAGCAAAAGCCGAGGTATTTGGCACTAAAAATCCGTTCGTGAAGGTTTACCGGCGATACTTTGTTTCCCTTCCTCAGCTGTAAGTAAAAGCTATGGATCTCGGAGATGGAACATTGAGATGGCCTTTTTATTTCAAAATAATAGTTGCCTATAAAATCCAGCTCAAAATAGCCATCCCTGTAAAACATTAGGCCCGGAGAGATCTGCGGATGCATTTGGTCTTTTTTGCTTAATCAGTTAAAGCCTTCCTTTCTATACACAATGCCTATCATGGTCGTAAAAAAACAGCCGCGGCCATTTGCTCATGCGCTAATGCAAGTGTATAACGAAGCTATCTTCTAAATTAGCCCTTTCACATTTAGCCACGGTTAAGCCATTGTTGTTTCTCTGTTAAATGCTACTTTTTTTCAGCAATAAGTACAAACGGATTGCGGTTCTCAGCGGTCCATCTGTATTTATAAAGCGTAGTTTGTTGTTGGCCATCTTTTGTTTTTCCATTGTGTGAGATGTAAAAGCGGCCGTCGCCTAATGAAACCAATCCCGTTGCTCCCCACTTAAAATGCCAGCCCGCAATTTCAGAAAGCTTTTTGTTAGTATCAGCATTTAGCAAAGACAAAGTCTTAACTTTGATAACTTCTTCTCCCACTGAGATTTTATTCGATAATGGCGTTTTTTTTAGGTCAATTACAAACAGATCGTAGTTGGGAAACTCTGGTTTTGAGCCTTTATATACAGCGGCGAACAAATTTCCGGTAAAAGTATCGTATTCAAGGTTCTGGATCCCATAACGTGTGCTTCCGGTTTTTACAAAGTATTTTTCCAAAGGCTTTTTCGGGCCTGAGCGATGCAGATTGGCTTGTGTTAAACGTTTCGCATAGTTTTTCCAATTCGCAATGTCGTACTTTAAGATTACCTGATAATCGTTGTCGTTTCTGTCGAGGTCTCCATAAATGCCATAGGCTACGTATAAATATTTATTGCTCGCTGGCGGTGCCCCGGCGGCTGGCGCAAAGGCAATACCATCAATACCGCTACAAGCAAAGCGATGCGGCCTTTCTGCCTTGCCGAATTTCACGGTGGCCGAGTAGTCCTTAACTGCTTCCTTAATAAAAACCGTTGTCAACAGATTTTCGTTATCAGCCTGCATGTCGGGTTTGGTAATCTTCGAGGCTTCAAAAATTGCGATGTAAAAGCCATCCTGGTTATTGGCGGCTAATCCAAGTTCTTTTTTAATCCCTTTGCCAATGGCGTCGCTTTTATATTCGAGCGAAGCATAAACGGTACCGTCTTCACTAATCGCCAAATCGCCCAAATGCCCTACAAAGCCTGTAACGCTGCCGATCATTTTGCCTGAAAGATCGGTTTTGACTAACCTGTCGGTGAAGGAAAAGTAAACAAACCCGTTCGCCCGATCAACGGCAGCGCCTTGTACATGAAAACTTCCTTGTTTTCCTGAGTAAATGGAATCTGGTAAAATAGTGGCCTGAGCATGTAAGGTAAATTTTGTTAGCAAGAACAAAAAAGCGCATAAAATCAGGTTCTTCATCGGTTTAAAACTGTGAGTAGGGTGATTCACAAATATGTAGCTTTCTGGCGACTTCTGAGCAAAACCAGAGCGCATTTAATGTTAGATGTTGCTTTCTCATGCAGCCTGCAATTTTTATAGCACCATAATACCGTAGAAAGATCTCTGATTAAGATTTACGCTATCAACCGAACAACAGCTGATTGACTGGTTAATTAAAGGTACCTGATATGCTCCTTTTTCTTTCCCCAATTCAGTGCTTTTCTAAAAAAGTAAACCGCAAAAGTTAGTGCAAGCAGCGCAATAAGCATGAAACTCATCACTGACAGAAAATCAGTAGCTGATTTTACAAAGTGCTGCCAATCTAAACTTAAATTTAACAGGTGGGCGATGGTTAACGATACCAACAAAAGCAGTATCGACCAACAATAGAATAAAATCTTTTTAGCGTTCATAATATACTAAACGGGCGCAGCTTTGTATTCGCTACAATTTGGCCATGAAAGTAATTTCCGCTTTCATTATGCCAGCTTTGTGTCAATTCAAACAATTAAGCCCATAAAACAGTTAAACATTTACAACAAAATTTTGTATATTTGTTGTTCTGTTTTGTAATTGGTAGTTGCAAACTGAAAACTACAAACTGGGGCCGTTCTTGGATTTGACGGGGTGGCGAAGGTTATGTTAGCATGCAGTGCGTTGTACGGAGAGCACTTAAAGTGAACGTTCACATTTTAGTTGGCGAAAATACTTACGCCTTAGCTGCCTAGTTTAGAACTAGCTTAGCTTTTGTCCCTCTAACTGCTGCATTGTTGGGTTAGAATCTGGGGCATCGAAACAACAAAGCTGGCTTCAAGGAGGTGCGACTTGAAGTGAGACAAAGTACCTAAGGATATAAACAAGGTCGGTTTTCAGCCCGTTTATTTCTCGAAAATTAATTGAAAAATAAGCATGTAGAAGGTATAATTTATCTCACAACTGGACAAGGGTTCGACTCCCTTCGGCTCCACCGGAAAAAAAAGCAACCACCTGATGATCATTTAATCAGGTGGTTGCTTTTTTAAAAAGATGCCTGTTGTTTTGCGCAGGACTTCTATAAATTCAATTCTTGAAGCATTGAATTTCTATTGATGTTTTTTAGAAAAAAAATGTACATTTAGTCTATGTCAGAAAAAGAATTAAAGGAATTTTCAGTTGCTATTAAAAAATATACTGAAAAGCTCTCAAGAAACAAGAGTGCTTCTAAGGCTTTTCTGGTCAAAACTGGCATTATCACTGAAAAAGGCAATCTACGCGATCCGTATAAGCATTTATGTATTCCGCAAGAACAGGGCTAGTACTTGCATTTCATGGGTGTGATGAAAGTCTGACTTCCAATCTTCTTGCAGGAAAGTCTTCAGTACGTAATAGTAAAAATGATTATGATTGGCTTGGTCATGGTAGTTATTTTTGGGACAACAGTCCGAGCCGTGCCTTACAGATTGCAACCTTTTTAAGCACGCTTCCAAAAAACACAAAAAATCGTATGGCAAAACCTGCAGTAATTGGTGCCGTTATCAATTTAGGATTTTGTTTAGATTTGTTAGATTATCAAAATCTCATATTTCTCGATGAATCATACAAATTACTATCTGCTTCCTATTCAGCTCTTGGAATGGACCTACCAATAAATAAGCCCATTGGAGGAAACAAAGATTTAATTCTTAGAGAGCTTGATTGTGCAGTTATTGAAACGCTTCACCAGTTTAGAGATGAACAAAAAATGAGACCATTTGATTCGGTCCGCGGTGTTTTTTGGGAGGGCAAGGAACTATATCCCAATGCTGGATTTAGAGAAAAAGATCATATTCAAATCTGTATCAGAAATCCCAATTGTATAAAGGGGTATTTTTTACCACTAAAAGAAAACGGAAAATTTAGCCAGGTATAATTGATAATAGTTCGACCCCCTTCGGCTCCACCAAAAACAACAAAACCTGCAAATTTAATTTGCAGGCTTTGTTGTTATATAACAGTAATCGGCAATTAGCAATTAGAAATAGGCAATTAGCACTTATAAACGACTAATGAACCAATTCACCAATTAACTAGTTCTTCCAGGATATTGTTTCAAAGCAATTTCGAGGCAATCCATCGCTTTGTTCAGTTCTGACGTGTTTAGCACATAAGCCATACGCACTTCATTTTTTCCCGATCCGGGGGTAGAATAAAATCCGGTAGCCGGAGCCATCATTACGGTTTGGTTTTCGTGCGAAAAGTCTTCCAAAATCCACTGGCAAAATTTATCCGCATCATCAATCGGGAATTTGGCCACCACATAAAATGCACCGCCCGGGTTCGGACAAAAAACGCCTTCAATATTATTTAGTCTGCCAACCAAGGTATCTCTACGCAGCGTGTATTCTGTATTTACTTTTTCAAAATAGCTATCAGGTGTGTCTACGGCTGCGGCGCCGGCAATTTGTTCTACCATACCTGGGCTGAGCCTAGCCTGTGCAAACTTCAATCCCGAAGCGATTACTTGTTTGTTTTTGGTAATCAGGCATCCTAAACGGGCACCACATGCGCTGTACCGCTTAGAAACGGTATCCATAATCACTACATTTTCGTCCAGACCGTCGAGGTGCATTGGCGAAATAAATTCCCTGCCATCATAGCAAAACTCGCGGTAGGCCTCGTCAGAAAATAAAAACAGATCGTATTTTAAACATAAGGTTTTTAACGCCTCAAGCTCCTCTTTCGAGTATAAATAGCCCGTTGGATTATTCGGATTGCAGATAATTATTGCTTTCGTTTTTTCCGTAATCAGCTCTTCGAACGCTGCAATAGGAGGGAGGGCGAAGCCATTTTCGATATAAGATAAAATCGGTTTTACCACCACGTTGCTCATGCAGGCAAATCCATTGTAATTGGCGTAAAAAGGCTCAGGAATGATAATTTCGTCGCCCTCATTTACACAGGTTTGCATGGCAATGGTAATTGCCTCTGAACCGCCAACTGTAACCAATATGTTCTCCGGCGTAATGTTGTAACCCAGTTTGTTGTAATATTCTGTCAGTTTTAAACGGTAAGCTAATGTGCCCTCCGATGGCGTGTACGCCCAAACGTTAAAGTCGATATTTTTAATGGCATCCAACATCACATCCGGTGTTTCAATGTCGGGCTGCCCAATATTTAAGTGAAAAACTTTTTTTCCATCCTGTTTCGCTTTATCGGCAAAAGGAGTTAATTTTCTGATTGGCGATGCAGGCATCTGCAAACCTTTTTGTGAAATTTTTGGCATGGTGCAAAAATAAAAAAGTCCCGATGAAAATCGGGACTTTTTACATATTATCGTTTAAAAAATTACTTTGATGATGCTGTTACCGAGGTTACAGTTTCACCTTTAATGTAAAGCACCTTAATTGGTGTTTTTGCATTTGAAGTAACGGTAACCGCTTTGGCAAATGTAGCCGGACCAGCAGCAGCGTTAAATGTTACCGAGATTACACCTGTTTCACCTTTTTTAATCGGGGTGGAAGTGTACTTCGGAACTGTACAACCGCAACTTGCTTCAGCTTTGGTAATAATTAATGGCTCATCGCCAATGTTAGTGTATTTAAAATCGAATGTAACCGGTTTATTTAATACAATTTTACCAAAATCGTGAGTTTCAGCTTCAAATTTAAATTCTGCAGGTTTAGTCTGCGCATTTACCGCAACACTTAAACCCAATACAAAAGCGAATAATACTAAGATTTTTTTCATTTTTATGAGGTGTTATATTTCCTATAGTTATTAAAACAAATTTATTGTTTTATTTCTAAAACAAAAACTATTCCAACTATTTTTTACAATTCCATATATAATTTTACATTTCAACATAAAGGCAAACTTTTAATTTTCTATATATTTGCCAAAACCAATATTGATTACGATGCAGAATGAAAAACTGGTAACCAACGCTATCGATGCCTCTGAATTAAGCTTTAACGACTTCAAATCCATTGTTTTAAACGATTATAAGATTGCCTTCGAGAGCAGGCAGGCGAGTGTTTTAGGACGTAGAGAAGTACTTACGGGAAAGGCGAAATTCGGCATTTTTGGTGATGGAAAGGAAGTTCCGCAGGTAGCTATGGCCAAGGCTTTTAAAGCTGGAGATTGGCGTTCTGGCTACTATCGTGATCAAACTTTTGCCTTTGCGACCGGGATTTCGACCATTAAAGAATTTTTTGCCCAATTGTATGCAAATCCGACAGAGGGGGCCGACCCTTTTTCCGGAGGAAGGCAAATGAACTGCCATTTTGCAACTAAATCGGTTAATGAGGATGGAAGCTGGAACGATCTCACACAAATTAAAAACTGTTCGTCGGATATTTCGCCAACCGGGGGGCAAATGGCCCGTTTGGTTGGTCTGGCCTATGCATCTAAGCTGTACAGACAGAACAAGGAACTGGCCTATTTAAAGCATTTTTCTGTTGAGGGAAACGAGGTTGCCTTTGGTACTATTGGTAATGCCTCAACTTCAGAAGGCGTTTTTTTTGAAGCTATAAACGCGGCCGGAGTACTGCAAGTGCCCATGGCGATCTCAATTTGGGACGATGCCTACGGTATTTCTGTACCCGCAAAATATCAGACTACCAAGGAAGACATTTCGGAAGTGTTGAAGGGTTTTCAACGCGACACCAACAACGCCGGCTATGAAATTTACAAGGTGAAGGGCTGGGATTATCCTGCGCTTTGCGAGGTGTATGAAAAAGCAATCAACATCTGCCGCGAGGAACATGTTCCCGTTTTAATTCACGTAACCGAGCTTACACAACCTCAGGGCCACTCCACTTCGGGCTCACACGAGCGTTACAAATCCAAAGATCGATTAACCTGGGAAAATGAGCACGATTGTATCTTAAAGATGCGTGAATGGATGCTCGAATCGGCTATTGCTACCGAGGAAGAAATAGCCGAAGTAGAGAAAAAGGCCAAATTATTTGTTAGAAATGCGCAGAAAGAAGCGTGGAATGAGTTTTTGGACAGCATCAAACCTGAGCAAAAACAATTAGTTGATTTGATAGGTGCAATGACTGCACATCAGCCCGAGCTGGCAAAAATCGCCGCTAATTTAGCTGCCACCGCCGATGTACAGAGGAAAGATGTGATCGTTGCCGCACGAAAGGTTATACGCCTTTCTGCCAACCACCCGAGTGCTGAACGCAATAACCTGGTCGAATGGTATAAGAATCAGCAACAACTTAACGGCGAACGATACAATTCTAAGCTGCACACCAATGGAAACGAAAGCCCCGCTTCAATTCCGATTGTACCTGCCGCCTATAACAACCTTTCGAAAATGGTTGATGGCAGGGAAATATTAAACGCATGTTTTAACGAAAATTTCACCCGAGATCAACGTTTAGTAGCCTTTGGAGAAGATTTAGGCAATATTGGCGATGTTAATCAGGGTTTTGCCGGTTTACAGGCCAAGTTTGGTGAGCTCAGGATTACCGATACCGGTATTCGCGAAATGACTATCATGGGGCAGGGCATCGGCCTTGCGCTTCGAGGCTTAAAGCCAATTGCCGAAATACAATATCTCGATTACCTGATATTTGCACTTAACGTGTTGAGCGATGATCTGGCCTCACTTGCCTACCGCACAAAAGGAATACAAAAAGCACCTGTTATTGTCAGAACCCGCGGCCACCGCCTCGAAGGCATTTGGCATTCAGGATCGCCGATTTCTATGCTTTTGGGTTCTTTGCGGGGTTTGCACCTTTGTGTACCACGCAATATGACCCAGGCCGCCGGAATGTACAATACTTTGTTCAGGGCAGACGAGCCAGCGGTTGTTATCGAATGTTTAAACGGTTACCGCCTTAAGGAAAAATTACCAACTAACGTAGGCGAGTTTACCGTTCAACTGGGGCTTGCCGAAGTTTTAGAAGAAGGAACAGATATCACCGTAGTTTCGTATGGCTCTACGCTCAGGGTAGTGCAAGAAGCTGCAGAAGAACTGGCCATGATGGGCATTTCGGTGGAGATAATCGATCCGCAAACACTTCTACCCTTCGATACCACCATGGTTTGTGCTACATCGCTTGCCAAAACAAATAAATTGCTGGTTGTTGATGAAGACGTACCAGGAGGAGCCTCAGCTTATATTTTACAGCAAGTTTTAGAAGCACAAAAAGGATATTTTTACCTCGATGCGCAACCTAAAACGCTATCGGCCAAGGCGCACAGGCCCCCTTTCGGCTCTGATGGCGACTACTTTAGCAAGCCATCGGTTGATGATGTAATTGAGACCATCTATCAAATGATGCATGATGCCAATCCGTCGAAATATCCGGCTATATATTTAACATAGCAATTGGTATTTGGTATTTTAGTGTGATTTTTCCTACTATCGGCGTTGCGAGTTACGAAGCAATCTTACTAAACAGATTGCTCCATGCCTCGCAATGACGCGTTTATCTGCTTATAAGGGGTGTTTTATCCTCCTCGTCATTTAAACTTAGGCTTTTTCTGCTCAAAGAGAAATCTTTAATCAAAGCGTTGCTTGGCTCAAATTGATGCAAGTCGGCAAAAGATAGCTCAACCAATGAAGGATCGGCTTTGGATATGACGGGTTGTTTGGTTTTTTCGTCATTTCGAACTTGGGATTTTGACAGCAGGGCGTGTATTTTGCGCTTAAATACCCTTTGTTCAATTAATGTTAAAATGCGGTTTAATTGTCTCCGAAATTTATTTACATTTATACTTAGATCCCTATTGAAGTCGCTATGTATAAATTCACCATTACGAAAAAGTTAAACTTTTCGCAAAATCTGTATCCTCAGTTATGTATTCTTAGTGGCAAGCTTTGATATTTACCTTGAAAATGGGAAAACTTACTGCCAGAGTGAGACCAAAATTCAACTATGCGATTATTGTATGGAGCGGAATCGTATTTTCACTTTTTTTCCCTCAGTTAACATGCGGCCAGCATACCAACTTGCCTCAGCATAAGCTAGATAGTCTTTTAAAAGTAAACGACGATTATGTAAAACAGGATACGAATAAGGGCAATGTTTTAGGGGCAATTTACAGACAGTACATTCTATTGAAAAAGCCAGAAATGGCAGACTTCTACATCGAAAAATCTATTCAGCTGGGCAGAGATAAGAGCCTTAAAAGGTACAGCGGTTTGGCTTATTCCCGCCGCGGAAGGATGTACCATGCAAAGGCCGAGTACGCAAATGCAGAAGCAAATTACCTCAAAGCCATTTCGGAGTTTTCGGCCGTTGGCGATCTGAATAATGTTGCTGGCAACTACTTAAATTTAAGCGCCTTGTATGCAAGTATTCCTGATTACATCAAGTCGCTCGAAGTATCGCAAAAAGCCATAGCTATTTACGAAAAGATCGGAAACGAGACCGATTTGGCAAATTGTTACACCAATGTTTCTATTACTTATCGCAACCTTGGAAACCGCAGTCGGGCCTTGACTTACATGAAAAGGGCACTCGAAATTTTTACCAAAGATGAAGATAAACGCGGAATTGCGGTGGTTTGCGAGCTGATTGGTACCAATTATTTCGAAGCTACCACCAGGGAACTTATGGAAATGAACGTGTTGCCCGACCAGAAAATAAACCTGGCCTTAACTTATTACAACAAGGCGCTGACTTTGGTGGCCGATACCGACGACGAAATTGTAGCAGATATAAAAATAGATTTGGGAAACGTGTACGCAGCTGTCGGGAAATACGAGCTTGCGCTAAAAAGCTATCAAAGAGCCGTTGAGATTAATCGCGATAATCAAAACAAAGATGCTTACGGAACTAGTTTATATGCGCTGGGGAATTTTTACCAGAAGATAAACGATTTCTCGAACGCGATGACATTACTCAATCAAAGCCTGAAACTTGCCACAACTCATGGGTTTTTAGAACTCGAAAGAAATTCGGCGCTTGGCCTGAGTATTGTTTACGAAAAGCAAGGCGATTATAGCAATTCGCTAACCTTTTTTAAACATTATATTGCTGCACGAGACAAAATATTTAACCGTGAAAAGGAACGGGAGATAACAAGAACACAAATGCAGCTCGATTTTGATTTCAAGGAAAAGGATTACCTGTTGCATCAAAAAATTACAGAAGGAGAACTGCAACGGCAACAACAGGAACTGATTTTAAGGAAACAGCAGTTAACGTTGAGCGGCAAGGAAAAATTATTGGATCAGTTGACTTTTCAAAAAGCTAAGGCCGAATTCAGTCTCCAACGCAGTCTGCAGGCGAGTAAATATGCCTCGCAAAATTTTAAATCGCAAATAGCAGCTAACGAAAAAGACCGACGAATTACGCAGCAGGAGCAGCAGATTAAGTTTGATCAGCGGGTAAAAATATTTTTAACCGTTGCGGCTACGCTGATACTGATGATAGCCATTGTAATTTTTTATAATCAACGCAAAACAACGCGGTTAAACAAGATTATTAACCTGCAAAAACGCGAATTAGAGCAATTGAGCAGGGTTAAGGACAGGATTTTTAGTGTGGTAAGCCACGATATGCGTACTCCCGTAAATTCGTTGATTTCGTTTATTCAACTTTTGGAGGGAGGCAAAATTGAGCAGGAAAAACTCACGAAGTATGCGGCTTCGCTGAAAAACAACCTGACGCACACTTCAACAATGATGGAGAACCTATTAACCTGGGCA
Organism: Pedobacter endophyticus; assembly: GCF_015679185.1. Classification (NCBI taxonomy): domain Bacteria; kingdom Pseudomonadati; phylum Bacteroidota; class Sphingobacteriia; order Sphingobacteriales; family Sphingobacteriaceae; genus Pedobacter; species Pedobacter endophyticus. The sequence goes on along the minus strand of NZ_CP064939.1, from coordinate 1,381,859 downwards.
GCGAGCCAGATGCAGGGCTTTAATCCGTATTTAGAGCTAATTGATGTTTGCGAGCTCGTTACCGATGTAATTGCTTCGGTAAGCGATTTAGCTGAACAAAAACAAATTCTAATTAAAAACCAGGTGAGTGAGGGAACTTTATGTAAGGCCGATCGGAACATGTTGATGTTGGCCATACGGAACCTCATTAACAATTCCATTAAGTTCACGCCATCGGGTGGAACTATACACATCAGCTCCAAAGGCATAGATAATGTGCTGGAAATAAAAATTTCGGACACGGGAATTGGCTTAACCGAAGATCAGGTGAATCATTTTAACAAGCCGGGATACAGCGGGGCAGGGGTAAGTTCGCCAGGCACCAATAAAGAAAAAGGAACCGGGCTTGGTTTACTCCTTTGCAGAACTTTTATAGAATTAATGGATGGCGAAATTACCGCACACTTAAACAATGATACAGGCAGCCATTTTAAAATTCTGTTGAAGAAATAGCCGTTTGATGGGAATGGTAATAATAGCACCGGTTTTGGCGTGCTGCGTTTCATAGCTTGGAGACCCTTCCCCCAAGTATCCTATCGTGTGGACACATCTTTGAAACATCGTCTTACGAGCTGAAGTAATCAAAATAACAACATATTTTAGGGCGTTTTCTAAGAACGGTCGTCATCCTCAGCTTGACTGGGGATCCTAATGCGCAAAAAAAATGGGTGCCGAGCATTAAGATTCCCGCCTGCGCGGGAATGACGGCGCAAAAAAAGAAATGTGTCCACACGATAGGAAGTATCGGGACATGCGCTGCGCTCAGGATGCAGCAATGAGAACTGCCTTCCAACTCCTCTATATTTTATAAAAAGTGACCTCTGAGGATGAAGACTTTTTATTTAATAAACCTCGAAAGAATCTTTTTATCAATCGTTTTTTCTAAAAGCTCCTGTCTGTTGGCTGCGCTAATTGGAACAATAAAATCGTTAACCAGGTGCACTTCGTGGTTGGTAAGGGTAACAATATGGTTATTGTTAATGATGTATTGCTTATGTACGCGAGAAAACAACAATTCGGGCAGTTGTTTCTCCAAATTCTTTAAACTCACTAAAATAATGTGCTTATCGCTATTGGTAAAAATCTTCGAAAAATCGCCCATGCTTTCGATATAAATCACATCGTCATATCGCAGCTTACTGATGCCTTTTGTTTCTCTAAAATAGAAAAAATCGCTATCCGGTTCCTTTGCAATAGGCTTTTCTTCAATAGGTTCCTTAGCAATTCCCTTTTTTAACTCAATATACTCAATCGCTTTATTTACCGCTTTCAATATTCTTTTGAAACTTGCTGGCTTCACAATAAAATCGATTGCATCGAGATTGAAACTCTCTGCGGCATATTCGCTAAAGGAGGTAATAAACACAAATTGCGGATGATTTTTAAGCGTTTTTAAAAGCTCCATTCCAGAAAGATCTGGCATGTCAATATCAGAAAATACTATGTCGATAGGTGTATTTGATAAAATCTGAGAAGCCTCGACACCATTTGAGCAGATGGCAACAATGTTTAATGATGGAATTTTCTTGAGATGCATTTCAACCACGTCTCTTTCAATCTCGTTATCATCAACGATCAGGCAACTGTATATCATTTAGGGCTAGAATTATTTAGATTAGAACACCAAAACATCAATTAAGTTTCAAATTTAAAGCAAATTGTTCACTTAAACGCATCGAATGTAGCCCACTCAAGAGTGCGTGTGTATAATTTGTTTTATCTGTGCTTCTTTTTGCCGGTATATAGTTGTTCGCCTGCTTTAATCGCTAATGGCAGATCGTTTTCTTCGGGCGGAACGGGGCAGCGGTAACCATCGCTGTAAGCACAATAAGGATTGTATGCCTTGTTAAAATCTATTCCAATCTTATTGTTTACAATTTCTTTGGTACTCAAGTCTATATACCTTCCACCACCGTAAGTTTCCTTCGTGTTAGTTTCATCGGTGAACGGCAAAAATAAATGGTCTTTATAATCTGGATTTGATGAGAGCGAAACGCTTTTATATAGCGTTAGTTTCTGCTTTTGGCCTTTTAGGTTGAAAGTTACAAAAGCATATCGCAAATAATCGCTGCTCGCCCCAGAGAAAGTGGGCATTTTGAAAATCTTTTGGTTAGTTAATGGCTCAACATCTGCAAGCACATTGTAAGTGCTGTCAGCATCGTAAAAATGAAGGTTCTGCAGGTCGCCTTTCTTCAATGGCGAATTTTTTTCTTTTAAAAAATCTTCTTTATAATTTTCCCGGTGCTTGGCAATCTGCTCAGAATAAGATTGAGCAAAAGTGTTTAAACTGATAAAAAGAAGCAAAACGGATAAGATTTTCATGTTTTTTACAACTGATAAATTGAGTACTATTTGATGAACATCAAGAACAACCGTCATCCGGTGATTAAACCACGCTTGCTCTGTTTCTTAACAGCTGATCGGCTATAACCAATGCGGCCATTGCCTCTACAATTACGACTGCTCTGGGCACTACACACGGATCGTGCCTGCCTTTTCCCTTAATTTCGGCGGCGTCACCAGCAGCGTTTATGGTTTGTTGGTTGTGCATAATGGTTGCCACAGGTTTAAAGGCCACTTTAAAGGTGATATCCATCCCATTAGAAATTCCACCTAAAATGCCGCCAGCGAAGTTTGTAGTGGTTTTAAAAACCTTCGAATCTGAGGCTTTCGGCTGCGGAATGTCGTTATGTTGTGAACCCCTCAGTTCGCTGCCTGCAAAGCCAGAACCATACTCGAAACCATGAACAGCATTGATGCTTAGCATGGCCTTGCCCAGATCGGCGTGTAATTTATCAAAAACAGGTTCGCCTAATCCGGCCGGACAGCCTTTAATTACGCAGCCGATTTTACCACCAACCGTATCGCCATCTTTCCGAACGGAATCAATAAATTCAATCATTTCATGTGCGGTTGCCGGATCGGCGCAGCGCACAATATTTTCTTCTCTAATGTTAAGCAATGCGGCTAAATCGTTGCTTTCCAGGTTGGGCGCTTCGATGGTTCCAACTGCTGTAACGTGGGCAAAAACCTCAATACCTTGTTGTTTCAATAGTAATTTGGCAATGGCGCCGGCAGCAACGCGGGCTGCAGTCTCCCGGGCCGACGAACGGCCGCCACCGCGATGGTCGCGGATGCCATATTTTGCATCGTAAACATAATCGGCATGGCTGGGTCGGTAAACGTCAACATTATGGCCGTAATCTTTGGAACGCTGATCTTCATTCGGAATTAACAGTGCAATGGGTGTTCCTGTGCTTTTTCCCTCAAAAACGCCCGACAAAACCTGTACGGTATCGCTTTCTTTTCTTTGGGTTGTAATTTTCGACTGACCCGGTTTTCTTTTGTCCAATTCCGACTGAATGAAATCCATGTCGATATCCAGTTGTGCCGGGCAACCATCAATAATCACCCCAATGGCTACGCCATGAGATTCGCCAAAGGTGGTAATGCGAAATAGTTGTCCGAATGAGTTGCCTGCCATGTTTATTTTAGATTGATGATTTTAGATTTACGATTTGAGAGCTTCCCTCCAAATGTCAAATCTAGTTTGGTTAAGTTGTTTTTAAATTGATTTAAGCTATCGGTTTGAGATTTTTCAATCAAACTGCAAACGGGTCGGGTTAGGATTATTTATATCATTATTTAATTCAGTGTTAGGAAATATGGTTGCATGGAAATTATTCTTTTGCTTTTTATTTTCATATCTCGCGTCTCACATCTCCTGTTTCAGATCTCTTTCACTTCAAACCCCGCCTTTTTCAAATCCTCCCAAAAATAAGGATAAGATTTTTCTACTACCTGCATTTCTTCAATTTCCACCTCGTTTATTAACAAGGCCAGCGGAGCAAAGGCCATTGCCATTCGGTGATCTTCGTAGGTGGCAATAGTAATTTTATCAGGAAAATGCAGTCCATCGGTGTTCAATGTATAAACCAGATTATCTTCGGTTAACGTAACGCCAATTTTTGCAAGTTCGTTTTGTAAGGCTGCAATACGGTTGGTTTCTTTAATTTTTAAGGTTTCAAGACCTGTAAATGCCATGTTTTTGCCCAATGCAGCCGCAACCACAATAATTGTTTGCGCCAAGTCTGGGCAGGTTTTAAGATCAAGGATTTGGTCTGTATCAAGCGATACGCCCAAATTGCTGATAGCAATGCCTTTCTCAGTTTTTTCGGTCGATATTCCAAAAATCCGCATGATATTTTGAATTTTGCTATCCCCTTGAAGGCTCTTTTCTTTAAGGGCTGGCAAACTGATTTCAGCTTCATGAGCTAATGCCGCTATGCTGTACCAATACGATGCTGCGCTCCAATCGGGCTCAACCACCAATGTTGAAGACTTAAAAGGCTGTGCGCTAATCGAAATTGAGTTGCCGTTCCACAAATGTTTAATACCCGCCTCGGCAAGCATATCCAACGTCATATCTACATATGGTTTAGAAGTGAGTTCGCCATCAATCTCGAGGGTTAATCCATCTGGCAGGGTAGGGGCAATCATCAGCAATGCCGAAATATACTGACTGCTTACATCACCCTTGATTTTTACTTTGGAGGTCTTTTGGTTCAAGGGCCCAACAATGTTGAGCGGAGGGAAGCCATCATTTTCAGCGTAAGAGATATTGGCGCCAATGGTTTTTAAAGCCTCAGCCAGAATACCAATTGGGCGCTGTTTCATCCGCTCGGTTCCGGTTAGCAGGAAATTGCCATTTTTTGCAGATAAATAGGCAGAAAGAAAGCGCATAGCCGTTCCCGCAGGGCCAACATCTACGAGTGTTGAGTTTGGAGCTTTTAGTGTAGCGCTTTCTCCCAACTCCGAACTCTCAACTCCCAACTTTTTGAGTATTCCATCTAATGTAACCGTATCGGCGGCATTTGATAAATTTTCCACTTTAACGAGTTTATCGCTCAATGCGCTAATAATCAAAGCTCTATTGCATTCGCTTTTCGAGCCTGTCAGTTGTATTTCCGTATTAATATTCTTGGTTCCCTTAAAGGAAACTAAGGCATTTTTTGACATATAAGTCTCTCCCTAAAGCCCCAGCCAACCCTCCCCAAAAAGGAGAGGGCTGAGCAATGAGCCTGTGCTGTTAAATAATAAGCCTCAGCCAATCTTCGCGAAAGGCGAGGGCTTACCGGCTTGCAATAATGTACTGCTTAACCTTGTTACTTTCTGTTTGCTTTTATCGCTTTCTGCTTTGTTTCTAAACCACCCCGCCCTTCTCCAAGGGAGTTCCTTTGGAGAAGGGCACCCCTCAAGAGGGGAATTGTATGGCGCTTTAGTCGTTGAGCTTTGAGCTTTGAGCTTTCAGCTTTAAGCTTCGTTTCGAGACCACCCCGCCCTTTGGGCACCCCTCGAGAGGGGAATTGTATGGCGCTTTAGTCGTTGAGCTTTCAGCTTTCAGCTTTGAGCTTTCTGCTTTGAGCTTATTTCACAACTTCAGTATGTTGTTCTGCTGCAATGCCTTTCTCAGTTTTGCCTGCATTCATTATTTCAGTTTGCTTACGGATAGATTCGCCGTGCATCAATTCTAAGAATTTCTCGGTGAAATTGGTATCTAATTTTAAGGCTTTAGCAAAAGCGTGGCCTTTTTTAATGATCTCATCCCAACGGTTTACCTGCAAAATGGTTACCTGGTTATCGCGTTTGTACTCGCCGATTTTTTCCACGATCGACATACGCTCACCTAGTTTTTGCAAAAGAATATCATCAATTTTATCAATTGATTTACGTAAATCAGCTAATTTATCAGCGAACGCTTCGTTTGGTGCTTCCGGCTCACGAACGGTTAAGCGGTCAACTAATTCGGCTAAAGCGGCTGGTGTAACTTGTTGTTTAGCATCAGTCCAGGCAACCGAAGGATCAAGGTGAGACTCGATCATTAAGCCTTGCATATCTAAATCTAATGCTTTTTGAGCAATGTATGGGATCAACTCACGGTTACCACAAATGTGACTTGGATCGTTAATGATTGGTAAATCAGGGCAAAGTGTTTTCAATTGAATAGCAAGTTTCCACATTGGTTCGTTACGGAAAGAGCTTTTCTCGAATGAAGAGAAACCACGGTGAATTGCACCAATTTTGGTAATGCCAGCACCGTTAATGCGTTCAATTGCTCCAATCCACAACTGTAAATCGGGGTTAACCGGGTTTTTGATTAATACCGGAACATCGTGTCCTTTTAAGGCGTCGGCAATTTCCTGAACGGTGAAAGGGTTTACTGTAGAACGTGCGCCAATCCATAAAATATCTACTCCTGCTGCTAAAGCTTCTTCAACGTGTTTTGCATTTGCAACTTCAACCGCAGTTGGTAAGCCGGTTTCTTCTTTTGCACGCTTCAACCATTCTAAACCAATGCTTCCGATACCTTCAAATTCTCCCGGACGGGTGCGTGGCTTCCAAATTCCGGCTCTTAAAACCGATACTTTGCCTGTTGCAGCCAATAAATGAGCTGTTGTTAATAATTGCTCTTCAGTTTCTGCGCTACATGGGCCTGAAATCAATAAAGGTTCGTTGTTGGTGTTTAACCAAGTGTTTAATGGCTGAATGTTTAAATTAAGTTTCATTATGATATCTTTTGAATGTTATATTGATTAATTGTTTGATTGTTTTGCTAAGGTTTTATACGCTGTACTCTTTTTTTTAAAACTTCGGACTTCTGATTCCCGACTCCGGACTTCGGACTCAATTACACTTTATCGTTCTTTTGATACTCGCCAAGGATATTGAAGTTTGATGTGTATTTTAGTGCCTTTCTGATCGCCTTATCGTACTTTTCGGTACTTGGCCACTCTAAATCGACATAAAAGTAATATTCGTTTCGTTTTCCAAGTACAGGCATCGATTGTATTTTTGTTAAGCTTACGTCTTGTTCAGCAAATACATTCAGTACGGTTGCCAGCGAACCTGCTTTGTGGCCAACCTGAAAACAGATTGATGCTTTATTTATCTTTTTACCTTCGTCTGTTTTGTCTTTTTTAAGGATAAGAAAGCGAGTGTAATTTTTTTTGTTCGACTCTACACGACGCTCCAGAATGTTCAATCCGTAAAGTTCAGCTGCTAAGGTGTTTGCGATCGCCATTGTATCAGTCAGTTTTTCATCCTGAATGCGTTTAGCGCAGGCTGCTGTGTCATTACTTTCAACAATTTTGATGTGGGGATAATCGTAGAAAAAATCGATGCACTGGCGAATGGCGATTGGGTGCGAGGTTACGGTTTTAATATCGTTAAACTTCACTCCTGGCAAGGCCATTAAATGTAGCTGGATAGCCAGGTAAACTTCGCCAACTACCGAAAAGCCATAGTCGCGTATTAATGTGTAATTGGGTAGTAAGCTTCCGGCGATAGAATTTTCGATGGCCATTACCACAAAATCTGCCTCGTTTTTCTCTAGCCTGTCGCAAGTTTCTTTAAAAGAATTGCACTCAATTGTTTCAATGCTTCTACCAAAGAATTTATAGGCGGCCTCTTCATGAAAAGATGCTTTTATACCTTGAATTGCTACTCGTTTCGTCGTTTCCATTTTTGCGTTAAACAAAAAAGTCCCGGCTTTTCGCCCGGGACTTTCCTATACATTTTTAATATTTTTATCTATCATTTTGCATATTAGCCCCGGCTCTCACTAAAATAGTAAAAGTAACCAAAGTAATATGTGTTGAATAATTTCATTTTTCGTTTTTGAATGAGCCAAATGTAGCAACAAAATTTAATTTGTCAATAGGAAATTGAAAATAATTTTAATAAAATTTAATTTTCTTTGTTTTAGACCGTTTTTAACGATTGGTATGGAATATGCATTTAACCTAATCAAAGGCTGTCGATAATTTTTTGAATATCCTTTTTTGAAATTGTTGCCTCTTCAGATTTATCGTAAATATAAATCATAGTGACTTCGTTCTCAGTTTGCAGATAAGTAATAATCCTGTAACCTCCGCTTTTTCCTTTATCCTTACTTTTAACGGCAAGTCTGATCTTGAAAATACCATTACCTAAATCGACGCCAGTTTTTGGGTTAGCAGTAAGGGCTACCGCCAATTGAGTTAAATCATTGACTAATGATGGATGTTTCTTTTTTAATTGTTTTGCTTTTTTAATGAAAATAGGGGAATAAATGATCTTAATTTCCCCGGTCATATATCGCTCAGCGTTAAACGGGCAATCTTTCCATCTTTAATATCCCTGGCCTCTTTTATGCCTTGTTTAATTCCATCAAGCAGTTCCTGCTTTTTAGAACTTTGAATCACTTTAGCATCGATTCTTTTCAAAACTTCCAAAAGGAATTGAGTATCGTTATCTTTTACTTGTATGGTTAGTGTTGTCATAACAAATCAGCTTTATCCAAAAATACAAAATTAAATTGTCGAATTAATTAAGTAATCTTTTACTGAAACAACAATCCAACAAATTTCGCTACCTGTAAATGCAGATTATTCTGGTTACCCAGCCGAACTTAACTCCCGTTGATCGTTAATATCCATCACCTTTTTGCTATCGGTACGCTGTTTTTCCAATTCCTCGGCTTCGAGCAATTCCTGCTGCATTATTTTCGCAATCTTGGTGCTTCCATCGTGGCTCCAACCCGGTGGATTAAAAATATATTTTACTTTATCTGCAAACGTCGGTGCTTTCTTTACATCGGCAGTTAAAGCAATAAACTCGTGGAAAATGATATTTACCGGACCGGTGTCTTTTGGTTGCGTAGTTAAGCCATACTTAATTTCATCTTCGGGCAGCTCAGCCTGAAAGGTGCCAAACCAGCGATCCCAGAGTATTAACACCATGCCCATGTTTTTATCGAGATAACGAACATTACTGGCGTGGTGAACCCGGTGGTGCGACGGCGTTACGAAAACGTATTCGTACCATTTCGGAAAGTTGATCTGATACTGTGTATGAACCAGGTTACCATAAATTTGCGTTACCAAATAAGCGAAAAGGATATCAACAGCGGTGAAGCCCATAAATGCCAGTGGCAAATAAAAGAAAACGCGGTACAATGGCTCGAAAACGGTAGAACGAAAGCCTGTAGTTAGGTTAAAATGCTCAGACGAATGGTGCGTTACGTGCATTGCCCAAAAAAAGCGTACATAATGACCTACGGTATGCAAAAACCAATACAGGAAATCTTGCGCCAAAATAAGCACCAGCCAGTACAACCAAACGTTTGAGATTTGAAATAATCGGAATTGATAACAATATGCCAACAAGAAAAAGGTGCCTGTTTTTGTCGCAAGGTTAATTACAATGGCCGCTGTCATCAGGTAAATGTTCGTCCACGTATCTTTTTTTGTATATAACTTTCTATCGTGAGCATAGCTGAAGTACATTTCAACCAAGGTTAAAACGATTACAAAACTAAACAGCCCGACAACAGAAATATCACTTCCGGTAAAATTCATTTTATAAACTGTTATAATAATCCAAACTGCTCAAAATATCGGCGGTGCTTACACGGCAGTTAAACGTGCATTTTCCTTGCCTTTCTAAAAGAGAGAATAAAATATTGCCATCCTCATTCTTTTTATCGCTCTGCATCAACGCTAAAAGCGTATCAAAGCTTTCTTTTTTGATGTGGTATTTCGGATATAACTCCAAAATGTAAGTGCTGATATCGTTCAATTCATCCTTTGTTAAAGTGCTGTTTTTGATTGATAACGCAGCCTCGCAAACAAAGCCTATAGCAATTGCCTCGCCGTGGGTAAGCGGATTTTCATCGTTTGCCAGCGAATAGCTTTCTACTGCATGCCCAATGGTATGTCCGAAATTTAAGATCTTACGTAGATTTTGTTCTTGCGGATCTATCGTTACTACTTCATTCTTAATTTGTACCGAACGGTAAATATCTTCGGCCGAAGGTGTTAAGTAATCCGTTGTTTTTAATTTCTCGTAGTAAGTCTTATCGTAAATGAGCCCATGTTTAATCATTTCGGCAAAGCCCGATAAAAGCTCGCGTTGAGGCAGGGTTTTTAAGAATTCCGTTTCTATAAATACCATTTGCGGAAGCGTAAAGGTACCCACCATGTTTTTAACATTGTCGATATCAATACCCGTTTTGCCGCCAACGGAAGCATCAACTTGCGAGAGTAGCGTAGTGGGAACATTGATGAAATCGATGCCGCGTTTGTAGGTCGATGCGATAAAGCCACCCATATCGGTAATCACGCCGCCGCCCAAATTAATCATCAGGCTTTTGCGGTCCGCCTCAAAATCCAATAAGGTTTTCCAAATGCCGATACAAAAATCGATATTCTTATTTTCTTCGCCTGCTGATGTCTCTATCAAATCGAAATCGGCAAAGTCATCCATCATCGACTGAAAGGTTGGCAAGCAAATTTCACTTGTGTTCTCATCGGCAAGGATGAACACTTTACTGTATTTGTTGCTTTCTAAAAGGGTTTTTAAGGCGTCTAAATTGCTTTCGAAATAAAGCGAATGGCCTGCGCTCGTTAAGGTTTCCATTATATTACTTCGATTTTATCGTGTTCAAAGGTAATGATATCGCCAACCCGAACCTTATAACGCTTGCGAAGTTCTACTTCTCCGTTACATTTTACAAGTCCGTCACTCACAGCAGCCTGGGCATCGCCGCCAGTTCCTACTAAGCCGGTGGCTTTTAACAATTGAATCAACGGAATAAATTCGCCTTCTAATTTGAATTGTATCATTTTGCTGCAAAAATACGATTATTTAGCCGTTTTTAATTTCTACAACCAATGGTTTTTATAATTTTGCATCCATCTGACTTATTAATTATCATATAAATGGATTTATCGCCCAATAAACAACCTAATTTCGATAACACCGAAGTTGCCTTTCGTCAAAAGAACAACACCGAACTAAAAAAAGCCTATTGGCTTTTCAAGATGATTGGCAGCAATTTTTTAACTAAGGTTGGTCCGCCGATAACCAATTTCTTTTTAAATATTGGTTTACCCATCGAAGGTGCGGTTAAAGCGACTATTTTTCAACAGTTCTGCGGTGGAGAAACGATTACGGAATGTGATAAGGCCATTGCTCAATTGGCAAGGGGTGGTGTAGGTACCATTTTAGATTATTCTGTGGAAGGCGAGGAGGAAGAAGTTGTTTTTGATGAAACCTGCGAGGAAATTATCAGAACAATTCTTCGTGCAGATGGCGATCTGAACATTCCGATTACGGTTTTTAAGATCACAGGCATTGGTCGTTTTGCACTTTTGGAAAAATTAGACGCTAAAGGCCATTTAACACAGGCAGAAAATTTTGAGTTTGAACGCGTGAAAATGCGTTGTGAAAAAATCTGCAGAACAGCTTTCGACAAAGGCGTACCTGTTATGATTGATGCTGAGGAAACCTGGATTCAGGACACGATCGACGAATTGGCTTTGGATATGATGCGCAAGTTTAACAAAGAGCGCATTATTGTTTACAATACTTACCAAATGTATCGCCATGATAAATTGGCGGATATGAAAGCCGACCATTTGATTGCGAAGGCTTCAGGCTTTATTTTAGGTGTAAAGATGGTTCGCGGTGCCTATATGGAAAAAGAACGCAAGCGTGCACAGGAGAGGGGTTATCCTTCGCCAATTCAGCCCGATAAAGAGTCATCGGATAGGGATTATAACGCATCGCTGCGTTATTGTGTAGATCATATTGAGGAGATTGCTATTGTTTGCGGAACGCACAACGAAGAAAGCAGCCGCTTATTAACCTATCTGCTAGATGAGCGAAAAATAGCACACAACCACCCGCATGTGTATTTTGCGCAGCTGTTGGGAATGAGCGATAATTTGAGCTTTAACCTTGCCGATGCAGGCTATAACGTAGCCAAGTATGTACCTTATGGGCCTATTAAAGCGGTTATGCCTTACTTGTTTAGAAGGGCCCAGGAAAACACCTCGGTTGCCGGCCAAACAGGTAGAGAGTTGGGTTTGATTGAAAGAGAGTTGAAGCGGAGGAAAAGCCTTACCCGTTAAAAGGGCCTGACCCATTGAAAGAACCTCTCCCTGTTAAAGGGAGTGGTAGCCGTTCTTTTGTACTGTCCCTCTCCTTGAAGAGAGGGAAACACGGAACAGTGATTTGAACCCAGAGGTTAAAGCACTTTTGTAGCAATGTTTTTACTTACTGTCCGTTAAATCTCTCCCTTCTGGGGAGAGACGAGGAGGAACAAGCCAAGATTCTGCCTTTCATAGAGAGGGGCTCGGGCAACACGTCATGCTGAATTTATTTCAGCACCTTTCATATTCGGTCTTCATGCTAAACGGATCCTGAAACAAGTTCAGGATGACGAAGCGTTCATAGTTGGCGCTTTAGGCTTGTCCCCGTTAAAGGGAGTGGTAGCCGTTCTTTTGTACTGTCCCTCTCCTTGAAGAGAGGGAAACACGGAACAGTGATTTGAACCCAGAGGTTAAAGCACTTTTGTAGCAATGGTTTTACTTACTGTCCGTTAAATCTCTCCCTTCTGGGGAGAGACGGGGAGGAACAGGCGAAGATTCTGCCTTTCATAGAGAGGGGCTCGGGCAACACGTCATGCTGAATTTATTTCAGCACCTCTCATATTCGGTCTTCATGCTAAACAGATCCTGAAATAAGTTCAGGATGACGGCCAGATATAGTTGGCGCTTTAGGCCTCTACCTGTTAAAGGGAGTGGTAGCCGTTCTTTTGTGCTGTCTTTCTCCTTGAAGAGAGGAAAACACAGAACAGTGATTTGAACCCAGAGGTTAAAGCACTTTTGTAGCAATGTTTTTACTTACTGTCCGTTAAATCTCTCCCTTCTGGGGAGAGACGAGGAGGAACAAGCCAAGATTCTGCCTTTCATAGAGAGGGGATCTTTGGCAGAGTGGCGCTTTCTACAAAATTCCGTTCGCCTTTAAAAAGCTTTCCAGCTGAGCAGGTTTTTCTGTCATTAGTAAAGTGTTTAATCCTACGCTTTTAGCGCCTTCAATATGCTGCGGACTATCGTCAATAAATAAGGTTTCAGCAGGGTTCAGTCCGTTTTCTTTTAATACCTGTTCAAAAATGTTTGTATTGGGCTTACGCAACTTCATGTGTTGCGAAAAATAAGCCTTTTCGAAATATTCGTCGTAATTGTTCAGTTCGAATGTTGTTTTCAGGTAATTGATAATCCAATCGTAGTGGATTTCGTTGTTGTTGCTCAATAAAAAAGTGCGATATTTTTCTTTCACTTTTAAAAGCAAATCATGGTTCTCTTGAATGGTGCCAATTAATAAGCTGTTCCAGGCCTCGTCAATTTGCTCGTTGGTAAGCGCCGGGTTGTTCGCTGCCTTTCTTATTCCCTCGCGAAACTGGGCTGGCGAAATTGCGCCCGTCTCAAAATCATCGAACAATTGATTGTGTGCCTTATGCGCAAAGAAGTTTTCTATATCGTTAATGCCGAGTTTTTTGAAAGAAGCCTGGGCAATTTTAAAATCAATTTCGAAGATTACGTTGCCATAATCAAAAATGATGTTTTTTATGTTTTTCATTTAATAAGAATTTCGTGCAAAGATATTATTACCAGCTTAACTGCTTACACTTATATTAAAAAATCGCGAATGGTTTTTTCGCGATTTTAATTTTTAGAGTCCAATTATTATGATAGTGATGGTAAGAAATCAAGTTTTTCAAACTTGACTTCTTTAAACTTATCCATCCCTCACGCATACCGATTGTTAAGCATGGCAATCAATTCTTCTGTTTCAGCGTAATTGAACTTAGCACTATTTTATCTTTAGTAGCTTCTTTTTCAACTTTAAAAATGAAATACAGTGTATGCATTTTTCCATCGATAACTGGCGCTAACGGCACATCACTTTCCAGTGTGGATGTTCCAACAATTGCGCCGTTTTCGCTGTCGAGCCTGATCTCGATCTTTCCGTTTGTGCCCCTGTTTAAGCGAGCAAATGCAAAATTGAAGCTTGCAATGCCAGTCAGGTCAATATTCTTCAACGCTATCCATGCGGTTTCGTTGTTCAACACAAGTTTATCGCCTCCGTAAATGTCTTTCTTTTCAAAGCCCTTAAAATTTTGTAGGTCCACCGCCTCAATTTCATTATTTCTGAGGTTGACCAAATTGGTGCTTGTAAGCGGTTTTAAGCCCATCGAACCGGCATCTGTGTAGCTTGCCTTTATGGTTAATACTGGTTTTTTCTTATCGATATTAGCAGGCGGCACTATTTTTCCGGATGTTGGCAACGAGGCTGCAACGGTTTCTTTATTGCCGAGGCTCATAATCCATTCCGTTATCTTTTTAACATCGGCCTGTTTCATGGCCGCGTGTGCAGGCATAGGCACTTCGCCCCATACGCCCTGACTGCCCCCAATTACTTTGGATGCCAGATAATCGACCGCCTTACCATCGTTTTTATATTTTGCAGCAATTTTGTCGAAAGCGGGACCGATAGAAGCCGCAGATTCTTTATGGCAGGTGCTGCAATCAGATTTCAGCATCAGCGTTTTTCCGATCATTGTTTGTACCGCTTGTTGGTGGCCCAATTGTGCGCCGGCTAAATCACGGCCTTCGGTATAAGTGCTCGAGATAAAAATACGGCTGTAATTCACTTTTGCACCTTTATCGCTCACAAGCACCTTATAATTTACTGGCTCATTCGGAAAATAAAAGCTTTTGTTTCCTGCAATGCTGATGTTAACCTGCGGATGTTCGTTACCAGCAAACACGGGCACAATTCTACTTTTTGCCGTCGCTTTGTTGCGGTCAATAGCCTTTACACTGATCGCATATTCGCCTGCTTTCGTAAATGTGTATTGTAAAGTAGGCGTGGTAGTGGTTTTTGTAATTCCTTTGCCTAGGTTCCAAATATAAGTTAGGGCATCGCCGTCGGGGTCTTTCGCATCTACCTTTGCCGTCATTTTGTACGGAAGCAAACCGCTTGTTTTAGCAATGTTCAGGTTTTTAATTGCAGGTGGCCTATTACCCTTTAAATAATCAATTCTTACAATTCCCGCATCAGGATTCTTTGAAAACCATCCCTTGCCATATTCTAAAATGTACAACTTTCCGTCAGGCCCTTGCTCCATGTCAATTGGTGCAGCAAGCGATATATTGGCCATAAAAGGCTCCATGCTTAAATAATCGCCCTGCGCATTCATCGTTACTGCTTTCACCCAGCCGCGCACCCATTCGTAAATTATCAGCTTGCCGTTATAGTATTCGGGATAGGGGGAAGCGTTCGGCCTGGTATAATAAACCGGACCAGCCATTGCCGTTCTGCCGCCAGAACCCACTTGCGGAAACTCCTTCGACTCGCCGTACGGATACCAGATAAATGCTGGCTGTGCCGCCGGAACCCGCTCAAGCCCTGTGTTGTTTGGCGAATTGTTTGTTGCTCCCGACGCATCGAAAGCATCGCCACTTTCGCCATTGGTATAATCGTATGCCTTATACGGATAATTGTTGCCGATAAAGTAGGGCCAGCCGAAGTTTCCGGCTTTTTTGGCTTGATTCACCTCATCGTAACCCCTCGGTCCGCGTAGCGCATCGTCGTTGCTCGCATCGGGGCCAACTTCTCCCCAATATAAGTAGCCTGTTTTCTGGTCAACAGCAATACGATAAGGGTTCCTGTTGCCCATTACAAAAATTTCCGGCCGCGTTTTGGGCTCTTCTTTTGGAAAGAGATTTCCTTCGGGAATATTGTAACTGCCGTCGTCGTTCATTTTAATTCGGAGAATCTTTCCCCGTAAATCGTTGGTGTTCCCGGCCGATCGCCTCGAATCGTATTGTTGCAAGCCTTTTCGGTTATCAAGCGGGGCATAGCCTTTATTTACAAACTTTTGTTTTGGAACATCAAACGGCGTAGAGTTGTCGCCGGTAGAAACGTACAGCAAATTATCGGGACCGAAAGCGATCGATCCGCCCGTATGGCAGCAAATGTCGCGTTGTGAATAAAATTCTAAAACGATTTTCTCCGACTCCTTTACAATTTTATCATTTATCAGTTTAAAGCGAGATAAACGATTTACTGATTTATCAAAAGGACTATAAAAAAGGTAAACATAATGGTTAATCGCAAATTTAGGGTCGGCGGCCATGCCAAGTAAACCCTCTTCGGCATTTACGTCGGGTACGTTTGTTTTAAAATAAACGTTCAATTTACCAGCTTCAATCAGTTTTTTGCTGTTGTTTTTATAAAGCATTATTTCTCCGCGACGTTGCGCCACTAAAATATCAAGATTGGGCAGCACGGTTAATTCTGTGGGTTCGGTAAATTCGCCCTGCACCAATGGCACCTTCACAAACCGATCTTGGTCGGGCGTATCAATTTTATGATAATTTTGGTTGCTTAAATAGCGAACGGTAATTTTTTTATTGGCGGTAGCTGCACAAATCAAAACGAAGGCAACAGCAGAGAATAATATACTAAGGATGGTTTTCATTTATTTGGTTTTTGTAAACGCTATAAATATAACTTATTTGTCATCAAGCTTGTAACGTGTATCAAAATTTATGCTTTCGAACTCATTGTTAGGCAACATTTAAACGCTGACATAGACACGTATGCAGGGTGTAAACCGAAAGGCAGGTTTGCTTTGATATATTTTGGGTTGAAGCATGCAGTGCCGGTGGAACAAAGTTATTTGATAACGAGGATGGTTCCGTCGTGTTTTAACTTGTAATAGAATTGTTTTTCGCTTCTGCGTTGCAAAATCTCGATATTTGATACTTCGCCTTGCTTCCCGGTGTCATCTTCAATTTCATCACCTTCCTTTACGTTTTCCAGTTCTTTTCGAGAAGTCGTTTTGGTTACTTTTTTCATAATATCAGGTTAGCTGTTCTATTTAATGCAACACATTGTTTCTAAATAGGTTTTACTGGTTTTTCACAATTTTTGATCGAAATTGCCTATACTTTGATCGATTTTTCACTAAATCAACAATATTTGGTATGAAATCTATTAATCTGTGAAGTTCGTCTACTGTGTTTTGCAGCCCAAGTTGTTATCATTAGTTTTAAAACAATTTAATTCATAATGTATTAAGCAAACACAAAATATATAACGCTCAAAACAGATCTTATGGATGGTGTAATAACTGCTTACAACAAACAAAGAGGCTTCGGTCTGATTTCTCAATATTTAGTTATCGAAAGTATTTATTTCGACATTGCCGATTGCAAAGCGAAAGGACTATACGTAGGCAGTTCGGTGCAATTTGATATTGCCATCACCAAGAAAGGACGGGTAGCGAAAAACATTATGGGTGTACCCAAGTTAAAGCGCAGCTTTCGTTCTGTGGTTTAGTTTCCATACGATTATCTTTTAAATTACTTATCGAAGCAGTTCAGCTTCATGAAATCGTTATAGTACACATTAAAGCCTTTCACGGTCTGTTAATGTCGGAAAAACACAACTAATTGTTGTAATTTATGTCAAAATAGTGTCATCGCCCAAATAATTTCTACCTTACCGAAATGGGCGATAAATTAAATTTTGTTTTGGGAGTAATCTTCATTCTGGGAGGATTAGGTGTTTTTGTTGCAATTTTTAGTGGCAAGAAGGGTTGATCAGGTTTTTAATATTCTTAAGCATATAAATACCGACGAAGAACGGTCGTCGTCCCCAGGGTCAGTTTTAGAAAAAATGAGGGCGTTGGATCTGATAGCTATCGGATGACGGTTCTTTCCAGCAAATCGTCTTTCGACCTAAGCGCTCCGCAGGAGCTCCTTTGGAGGAGAAATGTTTGAACTCGCATCAAAAAGATTTCTCCGTTCCGCTACGCTACAGTCGAAAAGACGACCAAACTATAGATCTGTCATTGGTAGCTTGGATGGGAATCTATGTAGCATGAAAAATGCTGGAATAATATCGGTTTTATCGCATTGTTTTTCAATTGCTTATCAATCAATCTGTATATTCTCGTTTTATCAAATCATCGATAACTCATGCTTTATCTATTTTTTTAGAGGCATAATCTATTCTGTTATAAAACTTTTTTGAAACCAGCTATGTTTAGATTTAAAAGATCTAAATTAAAATGCAAGGTATAGTAAAATTTTATAATGAATCCAAAGGTTTCGGCTTCATTAAAGTAGACAATGGTGATGAAATCTTTGTGCACATCTCAGGCTTAAAAGATAAAATCAATCAGAATGATGCAGTGGAATTTGAAATTTCACAAGGAAAAAAAGGACCGAATGCTGTTAATGTTAAACTTGTTTAGTGTTGCTGGGTTATGAGATTAGGAACAGTTAAATTCTACAATCAGGAAAAGGGGTTTGGATATATCACCCCATCAAATGGCGGAAAAGAAGTGAGCGTATTTGCCGAAGGCATTATTGGCCAGATCAAATCGAATAGCATCGTAAAGTTCGATGTTGAATTTACAACCGGCGGACTTGTCGCCATTAAAGTTGTGTCTTTAAATTAGCCTTTTTCGCCGCATACAACTTCAGGCTTTAAGCTGAACAGCTTATTGCTCACCCTCTATTTTTAAAAAAAAATAATGAATAAAGCCTCTAATTTTATAAATTAGGAGGCTTTTTGTGTTCATCTGTACTTTTAAAACCACAAAAATGTAACCGGAATCGTGAAAATCTGTCCCTGTAAGTAGTTAATTTTTACGTGTTTAAAAACAAATATGATACAACTAGAATCAATTAGTGGGACTTTTAAACGTGAGCGGGCATTACAGGCCATATTCCCAATTCGGGTACTGGTTATTAAAGAGGGCAGGGGCTGGTTATGCATGAATTCTGGCGATTACAAGCTTAGAGACGCAAGGGTTTTCTTTATTCCGGAAGAAGGTTTGGTGCGGCTCGATGCCCAAATTGAAGCGGGCTATTGGTTAACGTTTACCAACTCGCTGTACACCGATTTTCTGCTTCAACATTTAGATCCACTGGCAAAAACGCTTTTTTTAAAACTATCTTATGAGGATTTAGATGGCGAATCGACAAAAGCGTATGGCTTACTAGATCAGCTGCAAAGAGATATTGAGGCAAACAAGGACTTGCCATTCTTATCGCAGTCTATTTCGCTCTTTCTTGGCTATGCCTCCGGTCTGGATGGTTATCTGGCGGCATCATCTCTTGATGAACTTCAACAAATTCTTCGTTTCAGGGCAATATTAGAACAGTTTTACAAAAGCGAGCGATATGGCGAATTTTATGCCCAGGGAATGGGAATGGGCATTCAAAAACTGAAAAACTTTGTATTAAGGGTATTGGGCAAAAGCCTTTCCTCACTAATAAGAGACAGGGTAATGAGAGAGGCAGAACATTTACTCAGTCACAACGATTATACAATAGATGAAATAGCCGAAATATTGGGCTTTGAGCAAACTAAGCACCTTTACTATAATTTTAAACGGTACAAGGGAATGAGCATTGTTCAATTTAAAAAAGCAAAAGGAATTTGAAAATTGATGCGCCTGTCAAAGAAATGCTGGTCTTGTCGACTTCATCTCTTCTAGATTACAATTTTTCCTGGTCTCACCACATTCATTGCAAAAGCGCCGAACGCGTAAGGCCTTGTTTAATGTAAGCTACTTTACCAGACGCAACAATTTTACACCGCTAATTTAAAAAATCTGGCTCAAAGCAAAAAGAAATATTCGTGTAGGTGATGTCAAATTGCAGTAAATAATGAATGGTGCTTTTAAATGTCGTTAAAAAGCGCTTTCGTGTAAAACTTCGCATACTTCTATAGACGCTAAGCGGCCAAGATGTTTTTATTAATCCGCTAATTCTGTCATTCTGACGTAGGAAGAATCTCAGACCTACGAAGTCGTTGTTTTAAAAAAGACAAGCCTAAAATGAGCGTTTAATGAAGCGACAGCTGTCTGAGGGTATTGGAAGCGGTTGGAGCTATGCTACGACGAGGTTGGGGGCGATACGAAATTGATTGCTATCGGATTGCGATACTTATATATGTCGTAGCGAGACGCTACGACGAGGTGGGGGCTTCGGTGGTCAAAGATTTCTCCGCTTCGGTCGAAATGACGATACCTTATATATGTCGGATATAGATAAATGTCGTAGCAAGACGCTACGACGAGGCCTTAACTTAATAGCACTGGGAACGCTACGACGAAGTTGATTTTTTGTTATCAAAAAAAAAGTCTAGTAAACTTGTAGTCTATTTAAAATAAATTATATTTGTCAAAAAAAACAATAATTATGAAACAAGAACTTACAAAATTGAACTGGGCTGCGAATGAGCGGTCTATAACCTCAAATAGAAGATATTGTTGTAGTTAGCGTAGAAATTAGCCTCAGGTTATTCAGAATAATTGAGGCAAAAAAAAAGGAAAATACAAGATTGTATTTTCCCCAGGCTAGTTAAAGAAACAGGAATTCAATTGGCGTTGCACCTGTTTCAATCAATCAATCACCCTATTTCAAAGTTATGCAAATTTTTGAGAAAGTCAATCTCACGTGTGAGACTTTGGCTTTACGAAGTATGATATCCAGGCCAAGCATGGATAAAAGGCTAATCGGCCTGATCTTTTTATTTCTTTCCCCATTTTTTTCGTCTGCCCAAAACCCCACCAGTCCAATTATTAATGCCACGTTATCGGGAACCGTTATCGATGCAAAGACCAAAGAAACACTTATTGGGGCCTCGATTAAAATTGAAGGCACAACAAATGGCGCTGCTACCGATCGCGAGGGAAAATTTCAGCTGGTTACCGGACAAAAATATCCCTTTACCTTATTGGTTAACTTTATTGGCTATAAGCAAACCGCTGTTGTAGTCAACCAAAACCAAATTACCGTTGAGCTCGTGGAAGATTACAACCCGCTCGATGATGTAGTTGTAGTGGGTTACGGAACACAAAAGAAAGTGAATTTAACAGGCTCCGTAGCCACCGTTGATGCTAAAACCCTTGCCAACCGCCCCATTACCAATGCCACACAGGCCTTGCAAAATGTGCCGGGCGTGTTTACCAACCAAACCAAGGGCCGGCCGGGAGCTGATGCCGCAACCATTCGAATTCGAGGTGCCGGCACGTTGAACAACAATAACCCACTCGTTTTGGTCGATGGGATTGAGTTTCCGCTGGGCGATGTAAATCCGAACGATATTGAGAGTGTCACCGTATTAAAAGATGCCGCCTCGGCTGCTATTTATGGCAACAGGGCGGCAAATGGCGTGATTTTGGTGAAAACCAAAACAGGCAAAAAGGGTACATTTAACATCGATTACAGCTTTTACGCCGGATCGCAAAAGGCAACTCAGTTTCCCGATGCCGTAACCAACACGGTCGATTACATGATTGGCAAAAACCGGGCGCTCGCCAACGAGGGCAAACCTGCCGAAAGCAGCGAAGCCTTAATTAACGAATATCGAAACGGTACCGATCCTTATATTTATCCCAATACCAATTGGTTTGATGTCATGTTTAGGAATGCGGCCATTCAAGAGCACAGTCTTCGCATTTCTGGTGGATCCGAAAAAACGGCCTTTTCCATATCGCTCGGGTATCTAGATCAAGATGGGATTATGATTGGTTCTTCCGGAAACCGATACTCGCTCAATTCCAATATCACTTCCGATATTACAAAGAACCTGAAGGTCGGCGCCAGCTTGTCGGCCAATTTTTGGAACAGCCGCGAAAGTGCCTACAGTGCCGATGATGGCAATGGCGAAGGTGGCTTAATGGGCCTGATTTATCGTGGGCTGCCTTTTCAAACGGCTTATGCACAAGATGGAACCTATGCCGATCAGTGGATTCGTGTACCCGGGCACAATTTTTTCCGAAATCCTGTTGCACTTGCCAACGAGGGCTTCAACAAAAACAATCAGTACCGAACCCTTGCAAACGTGTTTCTCGAGTACCAGTTACCGTTTAACATCAAATATAAAACTACGCTGGGTGCCAACCTGCTTTACGGTATCAACAAATATTCCTATCCAGCTATTAATCTCACCAACCCCAAAACGGGTGTAGTAACGCCTATTGGCAATACTCCCGCCCGTGGCATCAGGCAAATCAGCCAAAACAACATCAACATCACCAATTTCCACACCTTAACCTGGGAAAAGCAGTTGAATAAGCACCATCTGGGCGCTTTGGCCGGCTTTAGTTTAGAACGTTTTAATGATGGAAATTTCTCCGCCTATAACGAAGGTTACCTCGGAAATGAGTTAACCGAACTGAACGCAGGCAGTACCTCGCCACAGGTAAGCGGAACATCGGGCGCTTCACGGTTGCAATCTTATTTTGGCAGGTTTAACTACAATTACAACGAAAAGTACTTGTTCGAAGCCAACTTTAGGTACGATGGCTCATCGAGGTTTGCCGAAGACAAACGTTGGGGATTTTTTCCGTCGTTTTCTGCTGGTTGGCGCATCAGCGAGGAAGATTTTATCAAAAACCTCAATGTGTTCAGCAATTTGAAGCTTCGTGCATCATACGGTAAGCTTGGTAACCAAAATGTAGCACTCTTTAGTTATGTAGATGCGATTTCGCTCGGGCAGAACTATAATTTTAATGGCACAGTGGTAAGTGGAGCGGCAATTACACAGCTTAGTGACCCTAATATTACCTGGGAAACCACAACAATGAGCGATATAGGTTTAGAGGGTGGTTTTTTTAATAATAAACTCACTTTCGAGGTCGATTTATTCGATAAGCAAACGTCCAAAATCTTGAGGCAGATCAGTGTTCCCGGGCAGGTGGGCAACTTAGCCGGTCCTGTAAAAAATATCGGGGCGGTTAACAACCGCGGTTTTGAGGTTACATTGGGTTTTAACCATTCTATTAATGATTTCAGGTACAACGCAAGCGCTAATCTTACCTACGTAAAAAATAAGGTAACCAATTTAAACGGTCAGAAATACTATGCTTCGAATACGATTATTCAAGAGGGATCGGCGATCGACAGTTTTTACGGGCTACAGGCGGAGGGAATTTTTCAATCTGCCGACGAAGTAAAAGCACACGCTTTCCAAAATGCAGGCACTGTTCCCGGCGATTTAAAGTACAGGGATGTAGATGGAAATGGCGTTATCGACAATAACGACCGGGTAGTTATCGGCAATAGCATTCCGAAATTTGTTTATGGTTTTTCGGGTGGTATAGGCTATAAACGGTGGGATTTCAGCTTCATTTTTCAAGGTCTGCAAAATGTTGATACCTACTTAACGGGAAATTTGGCGCAGCCGTTTAAAAATGGTGCCGGCGTAACTTCCGATTGGTTAACCGATTCGTGGACGCCCACAAATACCAACGCTTCGTTGCCCCGCTTAACCACCTCGAACGGTTATCCCCAAAATTTTCAAACTTCCAGTTTCTGGGTTCGCGACGCTTCGTATCTGCGATTGAAAAACGTGCAATTAAGCTATTCGTTTCCCACCAAATGGGCGGCCAAGGCCGGTATCGATGTTTTAAAGGTGTTTGTAAATGCCCAAAATTACCTCACCTTTTCTAATTTCAAGTTTAGCGATCCCGAACGCAATTTAACCCGTGCCGATTTGATTGAATACCCAAATGCCAAAACAATCTCGGCCGGAATTAACGTATCATTTAAATAACAAGCCATGAGAAAATATATTTTATTAGTGATGCTTTCCTTCCTTTGGTTTGGCTGTAAAGACTATTTGGAAGTAACACCAACCGATCGGTTTACGCAAGATACCTATTGGAATACTAAAATACAGGCCGAAGCCGCCTTAAATGGCACTTACGCGGCAATTTATTACAATGTTTATTCGGCCAATTCCATCTATCTTGATGCGTTGAGCCCCAATACCTATCAATACAATAACGATTATAACATCATTTCGAGAGGTTTGCACAATGCCGCAACCGGATATTTTAACGATACGTGGAATGGCAGCTATAAAGGCATTGGACGGGCAAACAACCTGCTCGCCAATATCGATAAGGTAGAAATGGATGCCATGTTAAAAGAAAGATACAAGGCCGAGGCCAAATTTTTACGGGCACTTTACTATTTTCCGCTGTGGAACTTGTTTGGCGGTGCGCCGTTAATTACCGAAGCTACCAACTATGACACGCAGGCCAGTTTGCCCCGAAACACTGCTGATGAACTGCTGGCCCAAATTTTAAAAGACTTAACCGAAGCCTCATCAGGCACGGCCTTGCCCTTAAGCTATTCTGGTGCCGATAAAGGCAGGGCAACACGAGGCGCCGCTTTGGCACTAAAAGCCCGTGCTTTGTTATATGCCAAACGATGGAAAGAAGCCGCCGAAGCTGCAAAAGCAGTAATGGACTTGAAAACCTACAGCTTATTTCCGGATTATCGAGGTTTGTTTTACCTCGAAAATGAAGGAAACAGCGAGGTCATTTTCGATGTGCAATACAAATACCCTGAGTTTACGCACTCGCTGGATATTAGTTTAGACCAGCAACTCGGGTCTGCACCTTTGCCCGATCTTGTTAACGCCTATTACGCCACAGATGGCAAGCCAATTGCCAGTTCGGCAGTGTATAATGCCGCCAAGCCGTTCGAAAACAGGGACAGCCGATTGCAGGCGACCGTAATTTTGCCGGGAACGCAATTTAAGGGCGCTACGGTTACGGCAAACCAATATCCGAGTACGGGTTATGGGTTGAAAAAATACACCATATTTAAGGATAATGAAAAGCCAGTTGCCGCACCAACAAGCGGAACTTCGGAATTAAATTTAATTTTGCTTCGCTACGCTGATGTGTTGTTAATGTATGCCGAAGCCAAAAATGAAGATGTGGGGCCAGACCAATCGGTGTTTGATGTGCTAAACTTAATCAGGGCCCGGGCAAAGATGCCAAATATTTCGCCAACCTTAACACAAGACGAACTCAGAGCCGAAATCAGGCACGAAAGAAGAGTGGAGCTAGCTGGCGAGGGGCTTTATTACTACGATGTTCGCCGTTGGGGCATTGCGCCGCAGGTGTTAAACGGAAACATTACCAATAGTGCTGGCGCAAGGATAGATAGCCGTTTGTTTGATGCAAATAAAGACTATCTGTGGCCGGTTCCATCAATTGCCATTCAAAATAATCCATCGCTAAAACAAAATCCCAACTATAATAAATAATATGAAAAATGTATTTAAACTAAGCTTGCTGGCATTACTGCTGAGCAGTTATCACATTGCGGAGGGCCAGACGAAGAGAAAACCCAACATCATTTTTATCCTTGCCGACGATTTGGGTTATGGCAACATCAAGGCTTTTAGTGCCAAATCGCCAATTCCAACGCCTAATTTAGACCAGCTGGCTAGCGAGGGCACAAAATTTACCCGTTTTTACGCGGGAAACACGGTTTGTGCACCGTCGCGGTGTGCGCTGATGACCGGTTTTACAATGGGCCACGCATGGGTGCGCGGTAATGCGAAGGCCAAAGATGGTTTGGCCGCTTTGCGGGCGCAAGACACAACATTGGCGCAAAGGCTTCAAAACAATGGCTATAAAACGGGCATGTTCGGTAAATGGGGGCTGGGAGATGAAGACAGCAAAGGCGCACCACATTTAAAAGGATTCGACAGTTTTTATGGTTATTTGGATCAGTCGCATGCGCATGATTATTATACCAACCGACTTTACGAAATTGTTGGCGGCAAAACGGTTGAGGTGCCGATTGATACCACAAAATATACCGAAGATTTAATTGTTAACAAAGCCGTCGATTTTATCAATGAAAACAAGGATCAGCCGTTCTTTTTGTATCTACCGCTAACCATTCCGCACGCAGAACTCAAAGTGCCGGATGAGCTGCTTAAAAAGTTTCAAAATGCCGATGGCTCAAGCAAATTTCAACCAGAAACCCCATTCGAAAAGAAAGGAAATTATGATAGCCAGGCGCAGCCGCACGCTGCGTTTGCCGCAATGGTGAACAAGTTAGATACCGATGTGGGTGCCATTGTAGCGTTGGTTAAGAAACTGGGGCTCGAAAATGATACCTATATCTTTTTTACCAGCGATAACGGTGCGCATAAAGAGGGCGGGGCAGATCCGGTTTATTTTAACAGTTCGGGTCCATTTAGAGGTGTAAAAAGAGATTTGTACGAAGGAGGAATCAGAGTTCCGTTAATTGTAAGGGCGCCCGGCAAGGTGCCTGTTGGTAAAAGCGATGCAACCCCCTGGGCGTTTTGGGACGTTTTGCCAACATTTGGCGAGTTGACCGGAACAAGCACTCCTAAAAACATCGATGGGCTGAATTATGCCGCTCTTTTAAAAGGTGAAAAGCCCGCTAAACAACACGAATATTTCTATTGGCAATTTAATGAGAACGGTTTGAAAGAGGCTTTAACAAAAGGCGATTGGAAATTGATTCGTTTTAAGGAAGAAGGATCGCCCGAGAAACTGGAGCTTTACAATTTGAAAGAAGATATTGGCGAGAAAAACGATATTTCTGGCAACAATCCAGCAACGGTAAAACAACTTTACGCTTTGATGAAACAGGCGAAAACGCCGTCGGAAAACCCTCGGTTTGATTGGTCTGCCGTAGAAAAATAATGGTTAATTTGGTATTGATTATACCGAGAGAAGCCAAGTTTTCGAAACTTGACTTCTCTAATGCTAAGTTGTGTTAATCGCAAAATGCCATAACAAATGTCACCCTGAGCGGAGTCGAAGGGCAAACGCACGAGGCTTCGACTCCGCTCAGCCTGACAATGCGCCATTGACATGACACCAAATGTTTTATACTTATCGAATCGGTAAAGTTGTTGGTTGCTTTCTCTAATCTTCAAATAAATAACCGCTATCGGAGACAGAACAGTCTAAAAATCGTCATTTCGAGCGCAGCCGAGAAATCTTTGAAGGTGACTTTGTACAAAGATTTCTCCTCCAAAGAAGCTCCTGCGGAGCACTTCGGTCGAATCTGATAGCTATCGGATGACGATCCGTTTTAGCGCACGTAGCTTAACCTACATACTCTATATTTATCGAATCGGTAAAGGTGTTGCTTGGCGAACGCTAATCTTCAAACAGGTAGCCGCTATAAGCCAGGCCCTTGGCTACACTCTTAAAATTATCGCCCGAATTGAGTGGGATATGCGGAAATTTGCGCTTAAATAACTTTTGAATGGACGAAACCATTGATGTTCCTCCTGTTAAAAACAAGCAGTCAATGTCGTCTGAAGTGATCTGCTGTGTTTCCAAAAATTTGTCGAGGTAAGCCTCAATCTTATCAACGTCTTTTTTTATAATCGCATCGTATTGCGAAAGAGAAATGTCCTCGTTTATTTCGATGCCCATGTTCGAATAAGCGAAGTTTGAGGCAGCTTCATTTGAAAGCTCAATCTTGGTTTTCTCAATCGATTGGAAGAGCGCATATCCGAGGTTGTTCTCAATTAAGGTAATCAAATTCTTAAATTTCGGGTCGTTTCCTGAATAAAAATAATAGGTTTCAATTTCCTTTTGAATTTTAAGGCCGTTAAAGAAGTTCATTTTATCCCAGGTGCAAATATTGGCAAACAGCGATTTTGGAACATTTAAAACTTTACCCGGGGTAGCTTCGTACATGGTATTTTTGCCAAAATATGGCGTTCCCTTTTCCCACATAAAAGCCGAGTCTAAACTATCGCCACCAACGTAAATACCGCCCGAGGCGATCATATCGTTTTTACGATCTTTACTGCCTACTTTTGCCGGATCGAGAATTAAATAAGTGAAATCGGTTGTACCGCCACCTAAATCGGCAACCAAAACCCTTTCTTTTTTGGTAATGGTTTTTTCGTAGGCAAAGGCAGCGCCAATTGGTTCAAACTGGAACCGGACTTCACTAAAGCCTGCATTTTCTGCAGCCTTTTTAAGCCTGCTTTGTGCCAGCGTGTCTTTCTGCGTGTTATCGTCATCGAAAAAGACGGGTCGGCCGATAATAGCCTTTTTGCACTCCTCGCCGATGATTTCGTCGGCCTTTGCTTTTAGATCTTTTAAGATCAAGGTAACCAAATCGGCTGCGGAGTACCTTTTATTATGGATTCGGGTTTCGGTAAAGGTGGTTCTCGAAAGAATTTGCTTAATGGATTTGATAAACCGCCCTTTCATTCCATCGTGTAGGTACGCTTCGATAGCTTTGTCGCCTATTATATGGTTTTCGCCCGCTGTAAACGTCTTCGCCTCTGTAAAATAAATTAACGATGGAATCGAAATCGTTTCTACGATCTCCTTTTTCTCTTCGTCGTAAATTGAAAGTGCCGAATTGGTGGTTCCAAAATCGATTCCGTATAAAAACTTACTCATGATTGCTGTATTAGGGGCATGTAAAAATGGGGGTTGCGAAGGTATTAAAAAAAATAGAATTTATCGGCTGAAGCGGGAGTGCAATGTCATTTAGTTAAGGATAAAATTATAGAACATTGTCACCCTGAGCATTTCGGCTTGAGCTTGTATTGAGTGTAGTCGAAATGCTCAATA
Source organism: Pedobacter endophyticus (assembly GCF_015679185.1). Taxonomy (NCBI): domain Bacteria; kingdom Pseudomonadati; phylum Bacteroidota; class Sphingobacteriia; order Sphingobacteriales; family Sphingobacteriaceae; genus Pedobacter; species Pedobacter endophyticus. The sequence continues at coordinate 1,353,514 of NZ_CP064939.1, read as the reverse complement.
CAGGCTTAGTCGAAGGGCGGATGTTAATGGCTTTATCCAATAAAAAAGGTCTTCGACTGAGTTTATCTTGAGCGAAGTCGAAAGGCTCAGATCCGATCGCTATCGGATGACACCGAGCAGGCTTAACTAAATGACATTGAGCGGGAGTGGGTCTGCTAGCCGCCAAGAAAACCAAATTGTTCGTTTCCAAAAGAAGCTCTTCAGTTTCAAAATTTATAGTATTAAAAGCATTATAATTTCGGCTTTGGTAACTTAATTCTTTAAAACAATTCGCTAGTACCCAAATGTGAATTTACTATTTTGGTAATGTGTTGGCCAAGTTCTTTTGCATTACCTACGCCTACACTTTTAATGGCGGCCAATTGGTCGGTCGTTCTCGGCAGGCGCTCGGCTATGGCAAGCAAGGCCACATCCGATAGAACAGCATAATCTTGCACGCCGCGTTGCACGGCTATAGTTTTTCGCCAGTCAGTTAGATTTTTATACACCTGCAAATTGGCGATTTCTTTTGGCTTTATGCTCGTTTGAACGGGCTTGCTTTCAGGTTGCCGCTTATTACTGGCCGCATGAAACGTGTGGATGTAGTTGCTTACCGAAAACGGTTTCCACGAAATGTTGAACAGTGCCAGCTTAATTTGCAGGGCATCTTTGCAATCCTTTAATTTATTGAGCAACTTTTCTGAGTATACGTCGCTATAGAACTTTATCGATACAATTTTATCCATTAAGGCAATGGCCTGTTGCAGTTTGGGAACGAAATAACCAGCAGCCTTTTGTACCCGCTCCATAAATACGCTTTCTGTCTCCGGATTTCTGCTTAGGTCTACTTTTAAAAGCTCCTGAGCCATAAATTTCTGGGCGATTTTAAAAATCTCTTCAATTACCAGCTTATTGCCTTGTTCGTAAAGGGATAAGAAGGCCATTTTTTCATCTTTATCGATCAATTTTGATCGTCCAAGCTTTTCCCAATCCTTTGCCACAGCAGAAAAGTCGAGTAAATCGCGAATTAATCTCCACGCATATTCATTGGTGTATTTGGCCAGCAAAGCGGCGTCAGGCTTTCGCTGATAACTTGTTGAAGTGAAATTGGTCACTTTTTGGTCGGTAATCATGTTCTGAACCTGTACCGGCGACCTTAAAATTAGTCCTTCAAGGCTGCGGCAACGGCTCAATGCCACATACGCCTGGCCATGTGTAAAGGCCGAACTTACATCAACAATGGCCTTATCGAACGTTAGCCCCTGACTTTTATGCACCGTTATTGCCCAGGCCAGTTTAAATGGATACTGCGAAAAAGAACCCGTACTTGTTTCGTTTATTTTGTTTTCCTCGGCGCTGAGGCTATATCTTACATTTTGCCAAATCTCCCGCTCCACCTCAATTTCGGTTTGGTCGGCTGTAAAGGCCACTTTGATGGTGTCGTTATTGATTGCAGTAATTTTGGCCGCCTTGCCATTATAAAACTGCTTTTTTCCCGAAGAGTCGTTTTTTATAAAAATTACCTGTGCGCCTAACTTAAGCAGAAGCTTTTCGTCGGTGGGATAGGCGTCCTTCGGAAAATCGCCGTTAATTTGTGCATTAAACCCGAAGATTTCGCCGTCTAGTTTTTCGAGGCAACTTTGGTTAATTTCCGATACCAATTGGTTGTGCGTGGTTAAGGTAATATAATCCTCTTTCCATTCTTGTTCTAAACTTGCATCGAACCTTTTATTCAATTCATTCAACAGTTGTTCGCTCAGGTTGTTTTCTCGCATGCCATTCAGAATCTCGAGAAAAACGGGATCAGATTGGCGATAAACCTTTTCGAGTGTGAAGGTAATTATCGGTGTGGAGCGAAAAATTAAGCTATCGAAAAAATACGGACTGCTGTAATGTGCGCCCAAAATATGCCAGGCATCGTGAAAAATAGGAGAAAGCTGATATAAATCGCCGATTAACAAAAGCTGAACGCCGCCAAAAGGCAAATTCGATCCCTTAACCTGCTTCAACTTCCGGTCGATAAAATCAATTATATCTACTCTTACCATACTAATCTCGTCGATAATTAACAGCTCTAAACACCGCAGGAGCCGTATTTTTTCGTCGGAATACCTCAATTGATTTTGCTCGCTGTCGTCATCAGGATTCGGCACCAGTGGCCCGAACGGAATTTGAAAAAATGAGTGCAGGGTTACCCCTCCGGCATTAATTGCCGCAACCGCGGTTGGCGCCACAACTGCAAAGTTCTTTTTAGTAGTTTCCCTGATTTTTCTTAGTAAGGTGGTTTTTCCAGTCCCAGCCTTTCCAGTTAAGAAAATGGGCTGGTTGGTCGAATCTAAAAAATCAAAAAGAAGCTGGTTGTCCGGATCGGGCGTATTCATAGTTGGACAAAAATAACCTATTCGCTAAATATTTTAGTATAGGTTTCAATTGCATTTATCAACATTTTCTTTTAGATACAAGGCTTATGTGCTAAATAGGAGTGAGACAGGTGAGTTGAGGAAATTGGATTATTATACACTGATTTTTTTGTTGAACATTTCAAAATGACTTTAACTCAAACTTTTGTGAAATTTAGCAAAAAACATTTTCGAAAATTGAATTCAAATTTGTAACATTGCACTCGCAAAAACGAAAGTTTTTCCGGGGCCTATAGCTCAGTTGGTTAGAGTAGAAGACTCATAATCTTTTGGTCGCTGGTTCGAGCCCAGCTGGGCCCACAAACCCTTCAGTAATACTGGAGGGTTTTTTTGTTGTTTGCGGTTGATGTAATTGTTCTGAAACTTTTTAAGTTTAAATACGGAAAGGTTAATCATCATTATCCCCGAAACAAAAAGCTTTCTCATAAAACAGCTTTCTCAAAGCGCTTGGCGTTGTTGTACAGCCGGAAAAAAGCCAATACATCTGACTTTGAGGAAAAGTTAACGAACATATCTGTTTGGTCTGATGATGATCTTAAAAAAATTAGTTATATTTCATTATCATTGGCGAGCAATGGGTCACTTTAGTTAATGCTTATGAAAACCATTATTTTTTTATTTTCTATTTTTATTTTTTCGGGTACTGTTTATTCACAAGAAATTAATCTTGACCTTTTAGGGAAAGATAAAAATTATATTTTTATCGTTCAAAAGGAAGGCTTGAATGTACGATTAGACTCAAAAGGTACGCTTCAAAGCGATAAATCAGTGAAACATGACCCGAACGGTCTACTGAGTGATATTGACGGTTTAGTAATTGATTATGATATCAATGGTCGTGTTCGTCAAATCGGAGATAAACGCATAGAATATGATATTAATAATCGTGTTCGGCAAATAGGAAATGATCGGGTGGATTATGATATCAATGGCCGTGTTCGTCAAATCGGAGATAAACGCATAGACTATGATATTAATAATCGTGTTCGCCAAATAGGAGATGACCGGGTTGATTATGACATCAATGACCGTGTTCGCCAAATTGGAGATAAGCGCATAGACTATGATATTAATAATCGTGTTCGCCAAATAGGAGATGATCGAATTGATTATGATATCGATGGCCGTGTTCGTCAAATCGGCGATAAACGCATAGACTATGATATTAATAATCGTGTTCGCCAAATAGGAGATGATCGGGTTGATTATGATATTAATGGCCGAATTCGCCAAATAGGAAATAAACGAATTGATTATGACATTAATGGTGAGATTCGAGAAGTAAGCGATTTAGATGATAACCTTTTTTTCCTTTATAAAACAATTCAAGATTTTAACAATAAAAATGTTCATTAGTTTTATGGGAAACAGTTTTGGCCCAATTTTGCCTTGCAGTTAATAGTAAGTTACCTCACTAATTTTTTGGTCGCTGGTTCGAGCCCAGCTGGGCCCACAAAATAAAAATAGCCTTTCAGATACTCTGGAGGGCTTTTTTGTGCCTTTTAGGAATCGAAGAAAGGACATCTTAAAAGATTTTTATGCGAGTTTTACAATGTTTTTTGCTGAGTTTTACATTGAAAAGTTAGTAAAATATGGCAACTGTTTCAACTGTTATTTTCCTAAAGGACCAAAAGAAGGACGGAACCTGGAAGTTGAAGATAAGAATTTCCAATAAATTAAAGCATGCATTTATTTAAACCAAGCATTTTGTCGGGAAATAGCATTTTTTTATTGCCCGTCATTATGTCGGGCATTATTATAAAGTACTCCCTTTCCGATTTAAATCAACGCTCACAAGAATCTGATGGTGTTATTTAATCGCTTTATCAGAAGTTAAAAACCGTTCAGTTCTTTCCTTAAGCTTATTAAATACTTCCTGCGTTCTCTGGTGCTTTTCTCTAAGTTCCTGGGATTTTTTTACCAACTCATTAGTTATTTCTGTAACGGTTGGCTCCTTTTCACTTCTGTTAGGATTTGCCATAACATTTTTGATTTAGATTAAATATAAGTACTTCACTTCACTTTTGCGCGTATCTATTCACATAGTTACATTGGTTCGCCTTGTGCATCAGCATAATAGCAGATCTTTACATTGGTCTTACTTTCCGGTCGGTCTAACGAAGCTCACCCGAGTGTGTCAAATTTCGGGTAACTGGCGGTTGCTTTCAGGGGCGAACTCAAGTTTCCACTGTTCAATAATTGGTTGCTCGAGCTCCTTCTGGCGGTATTCATCCGGCGCCATTATCGGAACGCCGTGCACAATAGGATATTTTCTATCACAACTGCAACAGCTAAGCATCCCTTCTAATATGTTTTGGTCAGTATCTTTCACAAAAACCTCCAGTTTAAGGTCTTGTTTATCGAATGGGCAGCATAGTTTTTCAATTGTTTTTGTTCTCATAATCTTTCTCTTTAACTGTTTAAGGCTGTTAGGTAGGCTTGCGCCTGAGTTTTTGGATCATCGGCATTCAGTAGTCCAGAAATTACCGCAATACCATCAAATGGAATCTGCTGCTTCAAGATAAGCGCATTCTGTGGCGTTATCCCTCCCGATACAAAAAGCGGAATCTGTGTTAAGTTTTTTGCCGTCTGTACCGTTTCAGGCATCACCAAATCGCAACTTCCGGCACTGGCGGACGGGAACATGGAGCAAAAAGAAATATAATCGAGCTCGTTTTCATCTGCCCACCGCACGGTATCAAGATCGCCCGAGCAGGTAATACCCATAATTATCGGCCTGTTTACGCTCTTTTTAATTGACAAAATATCAGCAGGCTCGCTGTCAAAATGTACGCCGTCTAAATCAGTTGTTTCGGTAAGCAAATGCCATTCTTCGTTTATCAGTAATGGTATTGCACGAGGCTTACAGCGCTCGGCTATTGCAGTAACAAGTAAAAGCTTATTGCTTTCATCGGGCCAGTTATTCCATATTTGCACTACTTGTACGCCGCCTGCAATAGCTGCATCAAGCTTCGGAAGCAATACATTTAGCGCCATACTTGGATCGATCACCAGGTAAATGCCCCCGCTGATGGTCTTTTTTTGTGCTTCTGTCATTTCCATTCGTTTTTTTGAGCATTATAGAATGCGCCCCAATAAGCATCGTTTGGATAGTAGGGTAATTCAGTCGCTTCTCCGTTTGTAATGAGCGTATGGCCACTTTCTTTTGCCGTAAGTTTGCCAATAATGGCGGCCTCAATGTGCCTGCTCCGCATTTTTTCGATAAAGGCAGGGGCGAGTGTGCTTTTTACGGCCATTACCATGCTTCCGGCGCCTATTGAAAACCGCGGATCGAGGCCGAACAAAGCGCATACCTTGGCAGCTACATGGCTAATGGGAATAAGGTCATCATCAATCTGCACACCCTTTCCCGAGGCCACGGCCATTTCATATACAGCGCCCAAAACGCCGCCCTCGGTCACATCATGCATGGCGGTAACAGCGCTTGCCCGGCCGTCGGTATTTATTGCCAAAAGCGCTTCCGGTAGGCTCGATGTTTGATAAAACAAGCTACAGGCATCGGCATAAGTGGCCCGCCCCAGTTTGTTGATGACCGTTTGGGGGAAGCTCATTGCCAGAATTGCGGAAGAGGAAATGGCGCAACTTTTTGTTACAACGATAACATCGCCTTCGCTGGCATTACAGCTTAGCAAAATACTTTCTGCAGGTGCGGTAAGCAGCATGGTGCCACCGCCGGCAATTGTTGAGTTCTGCCCTTCAATTCTGCCGGTGTGCCCGCCGGTTATGGCTACGCCAATTTCGCTGCAATACTGATGCACGAAACTCCAATAGGTAACTAAATCGGCTTCGCTGAGTGAAGCGGGCAGGTTTAAAACCATTTGCGCATACATTGGTGCAAAACCCGTTGTGCCCATGTCGTTGGCCATTAAATGTACCGATAGCCAGGCCGATTCTTGCAAACCTAAAGAGGGGATAAGCGACAGCGGATCGCTGGTCATGGCCATTGCCAGTCCTCCGGGAAGATCGATAACGGAGACATCGACACCGAAAGCGGGGCCGCGACGAACTTCAGTGCGGTGATGGCCACAATTTTGCAGGATGATTTTCTCAAAACCTTCATTGCTGAGTTTTCCTGAGGCCATATTAATCGAGAATTTTTACATACAGACCAAAAAAATCGCCGATTGGCAAACTCCATTGCTGAACCGGAAACCATTTAGGCAAGCCCGTACATGTCCATTCGATGCTGTATTGCCGGCCGCTTAGTGCTTCATCAATTTTAGCGATCAATAGTTGTGGCGTATAAAAAGTAGCGGTTACATAAAATGGATTTTTGCCAAATAGTTGCTGCACACGCCTGCGAAGTACCTTTGGCGAATTTCGGTTCATCATGCCAAAAGCAATGCCCCTTTTGCCCACCCGGGCGGCTTCTCTAATTACCTGAACGGGATCCCGATAGTATTCAAAAGTGGTGATAAAGGCTACCGCATCAAAAGTGTTATCCTTAAAGGGCATGTAGTGCGAATCGGCGTTAACCAGGTCGCCATCAAAAAGGTGCACAGCCTGACCAAGCATAAAAGGAGATAAGTCGCCGCCCGTGGCTTCAATGCCCAACTCTTTCCACCATCGGGTAAAGCGGGTGGTGCCACAGCCAAATTCTAAAAGCTCCTGTATGCTTTTATCTTTGCCAACCAATTGGGCCATCACCTTTTTTTGCCATACTTCGGCCCGTTTGTAACGTCCTTCGTACCACTGTTCGTAAGTATCGGTGTGTTCCCGGTTGAAAAACCATTCTTTTCGCCCCTGCCAGTTTACAAGGTTTTGAGATAGACTGTTGAAACTCTTTTTTTCTAACTGCATTTGTTTAAATATTTAATGAGTCTTGCCGCCATTACCGGATCGCCGTAATGGAGAACATTGACTAATATTTAAACAGCCGAATAGCCGCAATTATATCGAGTCGGTGCATCCCTACGCCGGTATTATCCGTGTCAGGTTCGCGGGTATTCGTCTCAGCCTTTAATTTTATTAAAAGCACCCCGTGCAACAATTAACAAATATATAGATTTTATATAAAATGCCTAATTAAAAACTCTGCTGTCATTCTGAGGGGGAATTTTTAACAAAAAATCAATATCAAGTAACGTTTTTAAGGCGGTCGTCATCCCTCCCGAAGTTTCGGGAAGGATGACGACCGTTTCATGTATAGCCTTATAAAACAGCGAAATGCATAAAAACGTCAGTGGTAGTGCAACGCATGTCCCGATACTTCCTATCGTGTGGACACATCTCGTTTTTTGCGCCGTCATTCCCGCGCAGGCGGGAATCGTAATGCTCGGCGCCCAATTTATTGTGCATTAAGATCCCTCCCGAAGTTTCGGGAAGGATGACGACCCTTCTTAGGAGGATTCTTCTCAAAAACGACGTCATTCATATTGATTTTACGCAGTAAATTTAAACTCAGCCTGACAAAACAGGTGCTGTCATCCTGAGGCACGAAGGATCCCCAAGCGATAAAGATTTAGCTTCGCTGAGCACTTCGTGGTTCTCGGCTGCGCTCGAAATGACGACCGTTCTTAGGAGAATTCTTCTCAAAAACGACGTCATTCATATTGATTTTACACAGTAATTTAAACTCAGCCTGACAAAACAGGTGCTGTCATCCTGAGGCACGAAGGATCCCCAAGCGATAAAGATTTAGCTTCGCTGAGCACTTCGTGGTTCTCGGCTGCGCTCGAAATGACGACCGTTCTTAGGAGGATTCTTCGCAAAAACGAGGTCATTCATATTGATTTTACGCAGTAAATTTAAACTCAGCCTGACAAAACAGGTGCTGTCATCCTGATGCACGAAGGATCTCCAAACGATAAAGATTTAGCTTCGCTGAGCACTTCGTGGTTCTCGGCTGCGCTCGAAATGACGACCCTTCTTAGGAGGATTCTTCTCAAAAACGACGTCATTCATATTGATTTTACGCAGTAAATTTAAACTCAGCCTGACAAAACAGGGTGCTGTCATCCTGAGGCACGAAGGATCCCCAAGCGATAAAGATTTAGCTTCGCTGAGCACTTCGTGGTTCTCGGCTGCGCTCGAAATGACGACCGTTCTTAGGAGGATTCTTCTCAAAAACGACGTCATTCATATTGATTTTACGCAGTAAATTTAAACTCAGCCTGACAAAACAGGTGCTGTCATCCTGAGGCACGAAGGATCCCCAAGCGATAAAGATTTAGCTTCGCTGAGCACTTCGTGGTTCTCGGCTGCGCTCGAAATGACGACCCTTCTTAGGAGGACTCTTCTCAAAAACGACGTCGTTCATATTGATTTTACGCAGTAAATTTAAACTTAGCATGACAAAAAATGGAGCCTAATTTTCCTCAGTATATTTTTTGAAATTATCTAAAATAGATTGCCAGCCGTTTTGTTGCATTTCTATCGAGTTTTCGGTTTCAGGGTCGAAGGTTTCCGTAAGCTTTGTCTGTTTGTCGTCGCCATTAAAAGTTATCGTTACGGTTCTTCCGTCATTTAAGGTATAGGCAATTAATTTATGCGTTTCTACAGCGGTATAAAAACCCTCGAAATCGAAACCAACGCTGCCATCTTTTGCGGCCATGGTGGTTTTAAATTTCCCATCTGTCCTTAAGTCGTTTTCTGCAGCGGGAACATGCCAGTCGCTCGAGGCAAAAGTCCAGTTTTTAATGTGTTCTGGTGAGCTCCAAAACTGCCAAACTTTTTCTATCGGTGCATTAATGGTCGATTCTACTGTTATTTTTTCCATGTGTTTTATGTTTAGATTATACGATAAAGATAGGCGGATGTTTACCAACCTAAAATGGTTAATCGCGACAAAATACGGGTGCAAATAACAACGTTCAAATTATTGGCAGGTTAGTGTCTGCCGCCTTCCATCACCTTAAACAAGTGTAAAACCTGCGGAAAGATAGCGTCTATGCTTTCGGCAGCACCTTTTGCTGATCCCGGCAGGGTGAGCACTAACGTTTGGCCGATCAATCCGGCAACACCACGCGATAACATGGCAAAAGGCATCCGGTCTTGTCCGTATCTTCTCGCCGTTTCCATGATGCCGTCAATTGTTTTTTCGATCAGTGGCGAAACGGCATCTACGGTAACATCACGAGGAGAAAGGCCCGTACCGCCTGTAAAAATCAATAACTGTACTTTGGCGGCAAGCTGCTTTGTTTTTTGTTGAATGAGATCAAAATCATCTTCGATAATATCGTAAGCGAGTGTTTCGATGCCGTATTGCTCCAATTTAGAAATGATACTTTTACCCGATCTGTCTTCTCCGTTGCCCGCTGAAATAGAATCGGAGCAAACCACTACACCCGCCTTGATGTGTTGGTAATCGTTTACTTTGAAATCGGTTTTGCCTCCCGATTTTTTAAGGAGTTTGATAGCCGATATTTCCACGCCCTTATCAATTGGCTTAAGCATATCGTACATGGTTAATGCGGTTACTGATGCCCCATGCATGGCCTCAACCTCAACGCCTGTTTTATAGATGGTGTGAACCTCAACGGAAATAATGATGCTTAAATTTTCAATATGGTAGGTAATGGCGGTAAACTCTACAGGTAGCGGATGGCAATCGGGAATTACATCGCTGGTTTTTTTTACGCCCAATAAACCAGCGGCCCGTGCAAACTCAAAAACATCACCTTTGGGTACTTTTCGCTGCTCAATTGCCGCGATAGTTTCTGGCTTCGATACGGTTATTGTGGCGGTTGCAACAGCAATGCGTAATGTATTTGATTTATGGGTGATATTTACCATGTTTTTTTAAGTGTTAATTCTGCTGATGGCAGATAGTCAAAGCACATCAATGTGTGTTCTGTTGTAGGTGTCAGCTATATTAGTGCGCAATCTTAAAATTGACCACATGGATGCATAGGCTACATAAAAGTTACGTTCTTTATGGGCCGATGTGGTCGCAGATTTATATTACAAATTTTAATGTCATTTATATTTTTTAGAAAATAGATGTTAGTAACTCCAACTTAAATATTCTCTTTCCATTGATGCGTGCTGTCATCAAAAATTTCTTTGCCCCAAATAGGCAGTTCGGCTTTCAATCGTTCTACAATTTCCTCGCAGGCTGCTATTGCTGGTTTGCGGTGGGCTGATGAAGTGAAAACGAACAGACAAATTTCGCCGGTTTTAACGGTGCCTAAACTGTGGTAAATGTGCATGCAGGTTAAAGGATATTTACCAAAAATTTCTTCGCGGATCGCATGCATTTTTTCGAGCGCCAATTCCTGGTAAGCGGTGTATTCAATGGCTGATACTACTTTTCCATCGACTTTATCGGCTCTAATTTGCCCCAAAAAAATACTGTGCCCGCCGATATCCGTTTTACTGCTGTGCTTTGCAATGCTATCGGCTATTAGCGCCGTTGGTATTGCTCCATCAACAAATATGTTTTTGATCTTTTTATCGCCCATCATTAATTCTTAAAATAGTGTCTGTATCTCGCTATGCCGCCTTTAAGACTGAATATATTTTTTGTTGTTTGGTATTTATCTTTCAGTGCCTCGGCTGCTGTTATGCTCCTGATTCCGTGTTGACAAATCAGAACGAGGTTTTTTGCTTCAACATCACCGCTAAGAAACTGATTAAAGGACGACATAGGTGCCTTTTGGTATTTCGTTGGATCTAATGCCGGAGACTCATGTGCCTCCCGAACATCAATAAGCAGTGTTGAGCCTGCTTCAATCAGCGCATCCATTTTATCGGTGTCGATCTCTATAAACGTATGCGTTTGTGTTTCGTTGGTGTAATCGTAATTCATTTTTAGAAATTCATTTTCCGTTGCCGGGAGTTTATAGGTTCCCCTTGCGGGAGAAAGGGCAACTTCGTAAAGCTGATGATCAAGCATATTGTAAGTTAAAAGCGAGTTGATAAGCGGTTTTCCAATGCCAGTAATCAGTTTGATTACTTCTGATGCCTGCATGGTGCCGATTGTGCCAGCCAAAACGCCCAGCACACCATTTTCGGCACAATTGGGTATTTCACCCTGAGCCGGCGGGATGGGAAACAAGTCGCGGTAGTTGGTCGTTTGTCCATCGTGCAACACATTAAATACCGCCAACTGCCCTTCGTAACCCGAAACTGCTGCAAATATCAAGGGCTTTTGCAGCAATGCGCAAGCATCATTAATGAGGTACCTGCTTTCAAAGTTATCGGTTGCATCTACGATATAATCATAGCGGCCCAGTAGCTCGAGGATGTTATTTTGATTTAAGCGCTGTGTATAACTTACAACGCTAATGTCAGGGTTTAGTGCTTGCAACTTCCGTTTGGCAGTTTCTGCCTTAAAAGTATCAATATCAGCCGTGCTGAATAAGATTTGGCGGTGCAGGTTACTTAACGATACGGTATCATCGTCGATAATGCCGATATGCCCTACGCCCGCTGCTGCAAGGTATTGGAGGGCAGGACAACCTAAGCCACCAGCCCCGATAACGAGCACTGTTGCCTGCGAAAGCTTCTGTTGTGCCGAAAGCCCAAAACCTTTTAAAATAATTTGCCTGCTGTAGCGTTCAGTTTCCATTTGTTTAGCTTATCCGCCAGAAAAGGGTGGCATAATTGCAATAACTGCATCTTCTGCAAATTCAATATTCGCCTGAACCAGCTTTTTGTTTACAGCCAAAGCATACTTCATTTGGCCCAATGCTGGGAATGTTTCTTGAAGCAGCGCCCTCAAACCATCGGTATCCGAAATTGTACCGACTTTGAATTGCTGGGTGGGAATAATTTCGGTGATTTTGCCGAAAGTGACCAATTGTATCTGCATGTTGTAAATGTAGCTCTAAAATAAATTATACAAAAATGGCAAGCCGGTTTCAACGTAACAACTGGCCTTTAAATAGGGCGCTCGCAGAAAAACGCAAGCAAATTCTAATTAATAAGAACAACTTTAATCGATTCTCCTTTTTTAAAATGGCTTCGATCTTGTTCAAGAATGATCAGACAATTGGCCTGTGCAAACGAACTTAACCGGAAAGATTCCTGAGCCGTTAGCGGTGTTGCTAGCCCCCGGGTATAGGTTGCTTTTAAAAAATGTGTTAACCCGGCAGGCTTTTCATAATCGGCGGCAAGCGTAGCTTCAATTTCTGTTATCTTGCTTTCTTGCTGGCTCAATAACTTTAATGCGGGCACAACGTAATTATAATAACAGTTTAATACGGACGAAGGGTTGCCGGGTAAGCCAAAAACCACTTTGCCGTCTTTTGTGCCGAAGAACAGCGGTTTCCCGGGCTTTTGCTTTACCTTATGAAAGATCTGTTTCACATTACACAATGCTGAAGCCTCTAAAACAAAATCGTAGTCGCCAACGCTAACGCCACCGGTAAGGAGAACCACATCATTTGCGGCCAACGCCTTTTCGAGCACGTTTTGCAGTGCTTGTAAATCATCATCTGCCGAGAAAACCTCAATCTCATTAATGCCTTCGTTCTTTAATGCCGCTGTTAACGAAAAGGAATTGGATTCGTACACCTGGCCGAAAGCCAAATCCTTCCCGGGTGTTTGCAATTCCTTTCCGGTTACAATAATGGCAAGTTTGGGTGCTGGGAAAACATCGACTTCGGCAATGCCTATTCCGGCTAAAAAGCCTATCGCTGCGGGCGAAAGAAAACTCCCGGCCTCCATTGCAAGTTCGCCCGCTTTAATTTCGGCGCCCATGTTTCTCACGTTTGAGCCCTGAGTTAGTTTTTCGTCTTCGATTTTTATTTTGTTGCCGATGATGGTAACCTTTTCTTGCATCACCACCGTATCGGCGCCATCGGGCAAAGGCGCTCCGGTAAAAATCCGGGCCGTTTCACCGCTGTTAATCTTGATTTTTACAGCTGTACCCGCCGCCATTTCTCCGTTCACGTCAAGGGGCTGATCCTTATCGCTAAATTTTAAGGCATAGCCATCCATTGATGACTGCGCAAATGCGGGAATATGGCAAATGGCGTACACATTACTCGCCAAAGTGCGCCCGGCAGCCTCGGCAATAGGTACTCTTTTTAAAGGTAATGGTAAAACGTTATTTTCAACAAGTTGCTTTGCTTCATTTACGGTAATCATTGTCTAAATTAGCCTCCAATGGTGATCATACTTCTGTTAGTTATCAACTCGGCATCTAATTTCTCAAAGTGACTGCCGAGTTGTCCGCCAAGTTCTTTGGCCTTGCTCCAGATAGAAGCTTCTATCAGCGGTAAAATTTCCTGATTATTTCTTAAAGGCGTTAATAAATCGGTTTCACCTTGCGAGAAAAGACAATTCTTCAGTTTTCCATCGGCAGTTAAGCGCATTCTGTTGCAAGTACTGCAAAAAGGAGCGGTCATGGTGCTAATTACGGCAAACGAACCTTCATGCCCCGGAATCATAAAGTGCTTCGCCGTATCGTTCGGCTCGGCCGCTACAGGCAGCAGGGTATATTCGCGTGCTACAACAGCTAAAATTTCATCCAGCGAAAACATTTTATTGCTTGTCCACTTGTTGCCGGTAAAGGGCATAAATTCGATAAACCTTACCTGTATCGGGTTGTGCTTCGTCCATGCTATAAAATCGACAATTTCGTTGTCGTTTAAGCCTTTCATAACCACCATGTTTATCTTAACCGCAATTTTGTGCTGAAGCAGTAATTCGATGTTGCTTCTCACCTGATGAAATACATCGCGGCGGGTAATTAACATAAACTTTTCGGGCTGCAGGGTATCGAGGCTAATGTTTACGGTTTTTATATTTGCCTCAATCAAAGTAGGGAGCATTTCTGCAATTCGTGTTCCATTAGTGGTGATCACCAATTCTACGGGGAGTTTTCCGAGGGCAGTAATAATGGCGGCAGCGTCTTTTCTCACCAGGGGCTCGCCACCCGTTAGCCTGATTTTTTTTACCCCCTGGGCCACAAACAGGGTCGCAATTTTTATAATTTCGTCGGTCTGCATCAATCTCGAAGCGGGCGTAAAGTCGTACTCCTCCTCGGGCATGCAATAAAAACAGCGAAAATTGCAGTTATCGGTTAGCGATATTCGCAAATAATCATGTACTCGACCAAAAGAATCTTTAATCATGTTGTTTATTTAATAGCGATTGATAATCGCTTTCGGTATCAATATCAATATTTCCCTGCTCAAAACTTATTGTTGCCAAATCGGTAGCCTGCATGGTTATCAGCCCCTTGGCACCATTCTCACCTGTTAACAGCATCAAATCTTCAAAATACTTACGGGCAAACAACACTGGCGTACCAATAGTACCTCCATATTGGCTGGCTATAATGCCCTTTTTTGTTTCGTTGTGTTTATTAATTAACGATGTAAATAGCTCCGAACTGATATAGGGTTGATCGCAAACCGATATTATTACGCTTTTTACTTGGCTTTCGTGCGCCGCTATCCTTTTTAAACCCGCCGTTATGCTCGATGACATGCCTTGTGCCCAATTGCTGTTAACAACAAAGTTAATTTGGCTATCATTATCCTGCGGTAATATTTTATCGGCATTAGCGCCAAGCACCACAACAATTGGCGCCAGTTGAGCGGCTGTTGCAGCATCGCAAACCCTTTGCAAAAGTGTTTTGCCATCAATAGCTAAAAGCTGCTTGGGTTTTCCTAAACGAGAGGAGCTGCCCGCTGCCAAAATAACAATTCCGGTTTGTACCATCTTACTCTACAACATGTAAATGTATCGGTTGTTTTTTTTTCCTGAGCGATTGTGCCGTGCCCCCGGTAAAAACCATTTTAATTTCTGCAGCAATAGAAACGGCGATTTCCTCAGCAGTTTCTGCGCCAATATCCAGCCCAACAGGTCCGTACAAATTTTTAAAGGCTTCGCTAGTGCCTTTGTTTAATTCGTCGAGCATTTTATTTAACTTCTTTTTCGGTCCCAGGGCGCCTATATAGCGGATATTTGTTTTTAGCAGGTCGTTTAAGAGCGTCGAATCGTAATTGTAGTTATGCGTCATCAACACGCATGCGGTTCTATTGTCGATTGATAAATGCGGCAACACGTTTTCGGCCTTCTGCATAATTATTCGGTGTGCGTTAGGGAAACGTAAACTGTTGGCATGGGTCGGCCGGCCATCAACAACGGTAATCTCCCAACCCAAAATAGAGGCAATATTAACCAATGGCTGGGCATCGTTGCCAGCACCGGCAACAATTAGCGAGAGGGGAGGTGGAATAAACTCGATAAAAGCCTCGGTTTCGTTTTCGTAAGGCTTAAAAGCAGACATTTCGTTTTCAAACGCAGCTACAATATCGCCCTGTATCAGTTTATCGAAACCAGATGCGGATTTGGCATAGGTTTCATCTTTCCGATAAAGCAGTGTGGTTCCCAATTGGTTCTTGTTCGAGTGAGAGAAGAGTGTAACGAGCACCGCATTTTCTCGCTTTTGTTGCAGCAATTCAAGGAGCTTAATCGGATTTAACTCCATCTCGGGGCTAACCGGTTCGAACAAAATGTGTACAATGCCGTTACATCCCAATTGGATGCCAAATTTTGCATCATCCTCATCAGTGGTATCATAAGTGATGAGCTTATTCTCTTGTTGCAAAATTGCCGTTAACGCCTTTCGCAATGCATCGCCTTCCAGGCAGCCGCCGCTAATTGCTCCTGTTAACTGACCATCTTCGGTAACCAGCATTCGCGCACCCGCTCTTCGGTACGAAGAACCTTCTACCTTTACAACTGTAGCCAAGGCCGATTTTTTTCCCGCTTTGGATGCCGCTTCGTAGCGAATCAAAATATCTCTGATCTCTTTCATTTACCCACACATTATTTTTTGCAATTTACTAATCTCAACCAAGCTTCGGGTCTTGTCATAAAGATTTTGCCTATCTCCCAATCGGTTTACCACTATCAAAAGCGCTGCAATATTCCTTAAAGCTATAATTGCAAGTCGAATCATTATCTTAAAACAATTTAAAAGCTTAATAGTTAATAGAATAACATTAAAATAAAATTAGAAAAGTAAATAGCATTGAAATGGGAAAAAGGGTTTGTGTGTTAGAGGATGATCAAGGGATCAGAGAAATCATTGAATTTTTACTTAGTGAAGAGAATTACGAAGTGGCGGGCTTTTCAAACATCGCCGACTTTATGGTTAACGCCAGGAATGTTATTCCCGATTTGTTTCTTTTGGACGTAATGTTGCCGGATGGCAGTGGAATGGATGTATGCGATTTACTTAAATCGTCGGCCCGGACAGAAAATGTGCCGGTACTGATGATGAGCGCACATGCCGCACTAAGCGACGTAAAAAACGGATGCAAGGCCCAGGATTTTATTTCGAAACCATTTGATATTTATGATCTGCTTAAAAGGGTAGATCGGCAGCTGAAAGATTAATATAGTTGGAATCGCTCAAAAGCAGTTTGCCATCCCGAGTTGTAATTTTTAGCAAAAAATCAATATGAAGGACGTTTTAAGGCCGTCGTCATTCCCGCGCAGGCGGGAATCTTAAAGCTGTAGCATTAAGATCCCCAGTCAAGCTGAGGATGACGGCCGTTCATGTAGAGGCTTATAAAAGAGCGAAGTGCATAAAAACGTCAATGGTAGGTGTAATTTATTGCATAAAAATCATTATGAATGACGTAATTATTGGCGGACTGCTTAGGCGTTTGGTTAACATGCACCAAAAGATTGCAGCATTGGCTCCAAGGGAGTACCATTGGCACGGCAACTAAGCCTTACCTAAGAAATAAAGACCCTGCGCTTCATAAAAATCTTGGTAAACTTGGGTTACATAAAATTGTGTCGCTATGTTGGCAACTCCTTAATTAAAATAAATAATGGCTGGTAAAAAACCGTTGACGCGGATCTGCCGTATATCTTTTTGTAATCGATAAGATTACTTAACACTTAAACTAAAGGAAATGTTAAACACAACAACTGCAGCTATACTTGGCGGACCGGAGATGATCATTCTTGTGATCGCTATTGTGCTATTATTTGGCGGGAAGAAAATTCCGGAATTGATGAAAGGACTTGGTAAGGGAATTAAGGAATTTAAGAACGGACAGGAAGGAATAGACGATACTCCGGTTCAAAAAGAAGTAAAGGTACAGCCGTAGTTTGCCACAAATAACAATACCAACTGATAGAAAAACGTTAAGCCCCAGCATTTATGCCGGGGTTTTTTATTTGTTTTGTTCTGGCTTTCAGCACGTTGATAGTAGCAATTTAAAATTAACTTTTAGATTACATAGCGAATATGGTATTCGCCTACTTTTGACAAAGTTTTCCTGATTATATTTTGAAGGGAGAACGATAAAGAACAATGAAATACTTAGTTAAAGAAATAAGTGAAGGAAATTGTGATATCACTTTATTACCGGAAAATTTAAGCGATCGGAACTTATTGGCCGAAACGAAGCACCATTACGCCGAAGATTTTCAAAAGCAGTTTCAGACTCATTTTGAACATGCATTGAAAAATGGCGTACATCAAAATGCCGCCTTTATTTCCTTAAACTTTGAGGAAAGCAATTATCCGAAAAGAGTAAATGTAAACTATCAGATTTTACAGAATTAAATGAACGAGGCTTTCTTAATAAGAAGGCCTTTTTTATTTGGTTGGTAGGCAGGGGAGCAATGTTAACAATTTAGGGTAATTTGCTGTAGTTGGAGCGATCAATTAATATATTTTCGAAACCTTGCGCCCGTCCATATTGTTATCACTAAAAGAATATGATGGATAATGATAATGATAAATCGCCTTTGGAAGATGTTAATTTACCAGAGGATCAGGAAAAACTGACTCAACAAGCCCTTGGCAATACGGCAATAAGCAACGACGATGATAATAACCAATCGCTGCCTAAAACCACCGGAACAGGCTCGAACCCTCCGTCTGCCGCTCCAAATTCGCTCATCGTACACGAAGACGAAAATGGAGAGAAAACCTACGAAGATGGAGAGGATGTTAAAAAAAGCAGTGAATAGTGCAGTGTTGTTAAATGGCATTGTATTACCGCAGTAGTTATTGCATGATCTTTGGCTGGTGTTAAGTTTCGGTCAGAGCTTAATGCCGGTTGTCGTTATAATAGATCAAATGAGAAAACATAATTGGATAGCTCAATATTTGTTATGAGAATAATTTGAATTTGTGCACTATTATTAGTAAATTATCACAAAACCAAATATAGGATTTCTATAAACAACGTACAACCATTAAGCGCACAAGATTTATTTGACCTTTTAAAAGCAGAATTTCCACCTTACATAAACGATCAGCTTAGGAGTAATTTGGCGGTTGAGTTTGCACATGTTGCTGACATTGTCAACATCAGCTTCCCAGAAATTATTGATGGCAATGCCTATACAATTATTGTAGGAGAGGATAACCTTGAGCTTACAGATCATACTATTGAGGGAACGTACGACACCGAATTACTGGAGCAACACTTAGTTGAATTCCTAACTTTAAAAGCAGGCTAAATCCAATCTTTTGCTGCTTATCGCACCTGAGCAATTCCGAAACCGTCTTTGCAGCTTTGTTTTTCCTGCATACTTAAGTGATATGCTATTTAGTAATTTGGCCAGGCATATACATGTGCATGGATGGTTACACCGTAATTTCAGATGGGGAGCCAGTGGAACTAATCCGTCTCGATGAACACTAGACTTTAAAAATGTAATATCAAACGGTCGTTATCCTCAGCTTAACTCGGGATCCTAATGCACAAAAACGGATCAGTTGCATTAGGATTCCCGTCTGCGCAGGAATGACGACCTACTGAAGAAAATGTGCCCACACGATAGGAGAACTCGGGACAGGCAGTTGCCTCAGCATGACAAAATATTGAATTACAGCGGCTGTGCATCCCATCGGCGTTTCATTGAGTTTCAGCTCAGTATATCTTTCTGCTGCTTGCGGTTTATAGTTAAAATTAAATGATGAAAACAATCTTAAAGATAATTCTTTGCCTGCTCATTGTCTCTTTAAAAGGATATGCGCAAAACCTGCACCCAAAGCGACTGCCCAACATTATTTATATTTATGCAGATGATTTGGGTTACGCAGAAACTGGCCCTTATGGACAAAAGAAAATCAGGACACCAAACCTGGACAAGCTGGCTAAGGAAGGCATGAAGTTTACGCAACATTATACCGCTACGCCCGTTTGCGCACCTGCCCGTTGTATGCTGATGACTGGGAAGCATGGTGGTCATTCCTACATCCGTGGCAATTACGAAATGGGGGGTTTTCCCGATAGTTTAGAGGGCGGGCAAATGCCATTGCCCGAAAGAACATTTACCATTCCAGTCATGCTGAAAAAAGCGGGCTATGTTAGTGCACTTACCGGAAAATGGGGCTTGGGAATGAATAACTCAACAGGTTCTCCACTAAAGCAGGGCTTCGATTACTATTACGGGTATCTCGATCAAAAACAGGCACACAATTTTTATCCCTCTCACCTTTGGGAAAATGATCTCAAAGTTAGCCTCGATAACCCTTATATTAATGTACATAGGCCCCTGGATTCTACCAACGCTACCGATAAAGACTTCGAATATTATAAAGGACGCACCTATTCGCAGGATATGATCACTAAAAAAGCCATTCAATTTATTAACAAACAAGGTAAAAAGCCTTTCTTTTTATACATGCCCTACAACATCCCGCACGTGTCTTTACAGGTTCCAGACGCTTATACTAACAAATACGTAGGGCAATTTAAAGAGCAGCCATACTATGGCCAGCAAGGCTATGCCCCTGCAAAATATCCGTATTCAACCTATGCCGCCATGATTACCTATCTCGATGAGCAGATTGGAATCATTATGGCCGAAATTAAGAAACTCGGTTTGGATAACGATACGATTATTATGTTCTCGAGCGATAACGGAACCACATTTAATGGTGGTGTAAATGCAAAATTTTTTAACAGCGTTGATGGTATGAAAGGCTTAAAGATGGATGTTTTCGAAGGAGGAATCAGAGAGCCGTTTATAGCCAGATGGCCCGGAAAAATTCCTGCAAACACCACCAGCGATTTCATTTCCGTGCAGTTTGATATGATGGCAACCTTTGCCGAAATAGCGGGCGTTGAAACCAATAATACTGATGGAATTTCGTTGCTGCCAACGCTTCTCGGCAAAAACGAGAAACAGCAACAACGAGAATATATTTACTGGGAATATCCCGAAAAAGGCGGTCAGCTCGCCATTAGAATGGGTAATTGGAAAGGCGTGAGGTTGAACTTGTGGAAGGATTTAAATAATCCGTGGATGATTTTTAACCTTAAAAACGACCGAAATGAAACAGAAGACCTCTCATCGCAACACCCGGAACTCGCTAAGCGTTTCGACGAAATTGTTAAAAAGGAACATCAGGTTTCACATATCAACGAGTGGGAGTTTCTCGAAAGCAAAATGAAAAAAAATTAAATCACCTTAAATGCGATCTGATTTTGATTGAGCCTGGTGCTGTAATTTGATACCATCAACCCATTTACAACCCTATCTAACCACTGAAGATTTGACTATTAATCGTTTTAATGTGCCGCTAAGCTAACTTATGCCTAGCCAGGAAACAAGATAAACTAAATGTTATCTTTAGCTATGCATTCGATCTCGACTACAGCCACAGCCATCATAAAACAAAAGGATTAAGCAAAAAGATACACTACACTTATCTAACGGGCACTCCAACAGCGCAGTCAATGTGTGTTTTAAAGATACTTAGCGCCAATGAAAAAGGGTTGCTCGTTTGGAGCAACCCTTTTTTTTTGTTGGGAGCAACTCCCATTTGTACTCGGGGCGGGAATCGAACCCGCACGCCTTTGAAAGCACAGGATTTTAAGTCCTGCGTGTCTACCAGTTCCACCACCCGAGCATTAGTCAATCCGGATAAACCCGTTTGATTAATGTCTTAAAATAAATGCCTTTCGGTAGGAAAGGCATTTAGAGCGAAAGACGAGATTCGAACTCGCGACCCCGACCTTGGCAAGGTCGTGCTCTACCAACTGAGCTACTTTCGCATGATTAATACAATCGCTGTATTCCCTTTGGGGTTGCAAATATAGAAATATAAACCTTTCTTTCAAAAATAATTTAAAATTTTTTGGTGTATCAATGATTCTAATCCGTGCTTTTAATCAGGTCTAACGATCAATTATCCATTAACAACAGATTTTCAGCGATTTAAAAATAGGAATATAGTTAAAACTTTTAGGAATATTTATTAACTTCAATAATGGATTTCTCAGAGAACTTTCTTCATTATGTGTGGCGTTTCAGGTCTTTTGATAGCGCTGAGCTAAAAACAGCAGCATCAGAAAACTTAAAAATCATTCATCAGGGTTTTCTCAACGCAAATGCCGGACCTGATTTCAGCAACGCCAAAATACAGCTTGATGGCACAATTTGGGTTGGTAACGTCGAGATCCACATTAAGTCGTCAGATTGGTTAAAGCATCATCATCAAATTGATGACGCCTACAATAGCGTGGTTTTGCACGTGGTTTATGAAAATGATGTGCCGATCAAACGGAAAGATGGAACCACATTGCCTGTTTTGGAACTAAAGAACAGAATCTCAACTGAGCTAATTACAAGGTACGAACGTTTGTTTTTAACGCTTACCGATTTTCCTTGCATCAATCAAATTCGCGAGGTAGATCAGTTGGTTGTTGATGCCGTTCTTTCGAGGACGCTGGTGGAGCGGTTTGAGCAGAAAACGGGAGCCGTTATCGAGATGCTCAACAATTTGAATGGCAATTGGGACGAAACGTTTTATCGCTTTCTGGCACGCAATTTCGGATTTAAGGTTAATGCATTTCCGTTTGAGGCTTTCGCAAAGGCGGTGCCACAGCAAATTTATGCGAAGCACAAAGATAACCCATTGCTAATTGAGGCGCTGGTATTTGGCGCATCAGGCTTTCTGAACGATGAGTTTACCGAAGCGTATCCAAAGCAATTAAAAGCAGAATTTCAGTTTCTTCAAAAAAAATACAATATCAAGCCAATCGACGCCACGATGTGGAAGTTCATGCGGATGCGTCCGCAAAATTTTCCGACACTTCGTTTGGCCCAGTTTGCTGCATTAATCATAAAGGCAAATCATCTGTTCTCCAAAATAATGGCAATTACCGATGTTTCAAAACTGCGAATGCTTTTCGAGGGCCTTCCCGTAAACGACTATTGGAAAACACATTATCATTTTAAGAAACAAGCAGCTGCTGTAAGTATACAGTTCGGAAAAACATCTATAAACAACGTGCTTTTAAATACGGTCGCATTATTTTTGTTCGCCTACGGAAAACATACGGCTACACAATCTTACATCAACAGCGCAATAAAACTGTTAGAAACATTACCGGCCGAACAAAATGCAATTATTGAAAGGTTTACCGGAGCGGGTGTTAAAATAGACAATGCCTTTGGTTCTCAGGGTGTATTGCAGCTGAAAAAGCAATATTGTGATGAGAAAAAATGCCTCTCGTGCGGGGTAGGCGTGAAGATTTTGCGCTCATCGTCTAATCACCACTAAAACCAGCTACTCTGCCGCTAGCCTGTTAAACGGAAGACAAACTAATACTTGTTGACTTATATCATAAAAGGACGGGCAGCGGCGGTGTAAACTTTTTTCTCACCTGTGCAACGCTATCTTTGCAGACGAAATAAATTAACGGGACGATTTAGATTAAAAACGGAGAGAGGCTGTCTTAAAAAAAGGCTTCTTAACCAGTATATAGTCCATTTATTAAGCCGACGTTTTAGTAAGTACAAAAAATCGGCGTAAACTGGAAAATGGGTTGCAAAAAGTTTTGACATGGCATCTATTTGCTTTTTTTTTAAAAAAAAACACGCCTCAAAGAGAGGCGTGCCAGATTAACTTTAATTAAATCATTTGGGACGAAATAGTTCAGTTAACCTAAGCCCCTCAACCGAAAACTTCGAAACCAGAGAACGATCATTGTAGTACAGAAACAGATCATTATCTTTTGTATCGAATAGCTGAGTGGTAATTCGTTTGTCGATATTAATAATTTTTTTTGTAAAAAAGTGGTAAATGTCTAAATAAATTATATATTTGCCACTGCAAGGGGTGAGAGCCTTGCATCAATCATAAGATTGAGAGCGTTAATTTAGATAAAGGTTACAACAGCGATTGTTGTAACCTTTTTTTGTTTTTAATTTGTATATTCGATTTAAATAAAGCTTCGTAAAAAAGGCATAAAAATTGTTGGGCGTTACCGAAGATTAAAACAAGCAAGATGTTTCAGAAAGTAATTACTTATTTCGAACAGCAGAGTTTTGGGGTCTCTACTTATTTAGCAAGCAAGTTAAATATGAGCACGGCAAAAGTACGCTTGTTCTTTATTTACTCCTCGTTTCTCGCGGTTGGATTTCCGATATTGTTCTATTTTCTGGCCGCCGTTGTGCTGGATATCAGAACGTATATGAAAAGGATGAGGTTGAGGATTTGGGAATGATCTCAGTTAGCAATTAGGAGTTTACGGTTCACAGTTGGCAATTCTCAGTTACCAATTAGCAATGGACAGTTGGCAGTTAACAGTTGGCAGTTAACAGTTGGCAATCCTCAGTTACCAATTAGCAGTAAACAGTTAACACTGAAAACTGAGATCTGAGAACTGAAATCTGATCAATCTTCCCTGAGAATTGCTGCGATTTCATTGAAACCCTTTTCTGCTGCTAAGTCAGCAGGTAACTTTCCGCCTTCCATGCGCAAACCTACTTCTGCGCCATGTTCTAACAATAAAATTATTAATTCGATGTTTCCTAATTGTGCCGCGGTATGCAATGGCGCCAGGCCCGCTTTTTGGCAAACATTAGGGTAAGCACCGGCATCAAGCAGTGTTTTGGTAATGGCGAGGCTGTTGGCAGCGACGGCAGAATGGATAGGAAATACGTTAAACCCATTTTTAGAAGCAAGATTGACGTCAGCACCCTTCAATATTAAAAATCTTGTCAAATCCTCGTGCCCGAAATAACAGGCTAAACCCAGCGGCGTAAAGCCGTCTTCCGAAAAATCGTTGATGCACTTCGGGCTTTGAAAAATGAGTAGGCTTGCAACATCAAACTTGCCAGCGGCACAAGCCTCAAACAAAGTGAGATCTTGGGCATATTCAGCTATTAAATCGGCAATTTCTCGCTTTTTATAATAACAAGCCAATAACAGTGGCGAAATATGATGCGAGGTTTTAACATTTGCCAGCTGCGGCGCCTCCATTAAAAGCTCCTTTACTGCTTGTAAATTTCCTTCTTCAATTTGTTGTTCGAGTTGCGCAATACTCATATGCCGAATTTTATTTCAATAATCGACTTAAATTAACAAAAAAAATAATAAAGTTCGAAATATTCAAGCACGTATCCAGCCTCGCTACAAAGTAGCCTCTCTGCGCGGGAATGACGACCCAAGAAAGGGGTGGTGTTCACACGGCAGGAGAAATCGGCACAGGTCGGCTAGCTCAAATCGACCCCGCAAAGGCGGTTATCCCTAAGACATGTCGTTTAAACCAAAAAAAATCCCGTTTAACCTCTCCAGGCAAAACGGGATAAACCTAAAACAAAATCCGTTTCATTACAAAACGTACAACTTGTGTGTTGTATAGTGATAGACTGCATTTTTTCCTGATGGTTTAACCCGCGGCTGAAGAATTTTTATTAATTTGAAAGCAGATTTAAAAAGTACACCAAAGATACACTTAGATTTAATGGCCGCCGTTAGTTGATTATACAAAAGGGAAGGTTCCGTATCGGGTTGCATCGCAACCAAAGCATAGATTGCATTTTTTTTATAACGCTTTCATAAATGCTGCGCAGTTTTATCTAAGTTTGTTCTTTATAATTATTACGATAGAAAATGGCGGTAAGGGGAAACCAATTTAAAACCAACACATTCAGAGATAAAGGATCAGAAACTGCCTCAGGGAGAGCATCATCAAGTCGCCGGCCGAAAGAAAGGAGTGAATATTTACCTACTTTCGACTTACAAGATGGACGTGCGGTGAAAATTGCGGGTTTGTTCTTTATCATTCTTTCACTTTATTTTTTAATTGCTTTTACCTCTTACTTATTCACCTGGCAAGATGACCAGAGTTATGTGGTAGATGCAAACGGCGGATGGGGAAACTTATTTAAAACGGCCGAGGAGTTAAAAGATGCCGGAGTAACTACGCCCGTTGTTCAGAACTGGCTTGGCAAATTCGGGGCCTTACTTTCTCACCAATTTATATACGAGTGGTTTGGCGTTGCGTCGTTTTTGTTTGTACTGGCCTTTTTTATAATCGGTTACCGCTTATTATTTAAGGTTAAAATCCTTTCGATCTCAAAAACTTTAGGCTATAGCTTTTTCTTTTTACTTTTTCTTTCGTTAACGTTCGGCTTTGCCCACAGTTTCTGGGCAGAATCGCCGCATTATGTTGAGGGCGAATTTGGTTATTGGAGCAACAAGTTATTAAGTGCACAGATTGGCGCAGCAGGAGTGGCCGGATTAATTGCCTTCGCTGGGCTAACCATTTTGATTATTGCCTATAATATCGATTTTAAACTGCCCGAGCGCAAGCAGAAAGAAGTATATCTGGATAATGAAACTCCCGATTATGTAAACGAGGTTAGAGAAAAGTTTTCGCAAAACAGGGAAGCCGAGGATGGCGCTGAACCGGTTGAATTTGCTGATAGGGGAAAGCAGCCTGCAACTAGCGAACGTAAAGTTCAAAATGTGGTGCTGCGGCCAAATCGGTTCGAAGAAAGCGAAGAAAAAGAAGAAGTTGTTCCTCCGGTTGTCTTATCGCCCATGGCCACAAACCTTCCGCTAGCTGCTTCTCCGGCTGCAAGCATGCCTTTAACGGTTGAGCCAACAATTGAAGAAGAAAAAGAACCGGCCTTTACAATAGAAAAAACCGAAGAGGAAAAAAAATCGGATGATTTGGTTGAGCAGTTTGGTAATTACGATGAAAAACTCGATTTATCGGGATATAAATACCCTACGGTAGATTTATTAGAAAATTACGGAACCAACAAAATATCGGTAAATGCCGAAGAACTGGAAGCCAATAAAAACAAAATTGTAGAAACACTGAATCATTACAATATTGAAATCGATAAGATAAAAGCTACCATTGGGCCAACCGTAACGCTCTATGAAATTATCCCTGCACCGGGTGTAAGGATTTCGAAGATCAAAAATCTTGAAGATGACATTGCGCTTTCATTGGCGGCCTTGGGTATTCGTATTATAGCCCCAATGCCCGGAAAGGGAACCATTGGTATCGAAGTGCCAAATCAACACCCCGAAATGGTGCCGATGCGTAGCATTTTAAACACCGAGAAGTGGACTTCGAACGCTATGGACCTTCCTATTGCCCTGGGAAAAACCATAAGCAATGAGGTTTTCATTGCCGATTTGGCCAAAATGCCTCACTTGCTGGTTGCGGGTGCCACGGGGCAAGGTAAATCCGTTGGTATCAACTCTATTTTGGTTTCGCTATTATTTAAGAAGCATCCAGCGCAATTAAAGTTTGTACTGGTCGATCCTAAAAAAGTGGAGCTAACTTTATTTAACCGCATTGAGCGACACTTTTTGGCGAAGCTTCCGTGTGAGGCCGATGCCATTATTACCGATACTAAAAAAGTGGTAAATACATTAAACTCACTTTGTATCGAAATGGATCAACGTTACGATTTGTTAAAAGATGCACAGGTTAGGAATTTAAAAGAGTATAACGATAAGTTTATCAAACGCAAGTTAAACCCCAACAACGGCCATCGCTTTTTGCCTTTTATAGTGCTTGTGGTTGATGAGTTTGCCGATTTGATGATGACGGCTGGTAAAGAAGTTGAGGCGCCAATTGCCCGTTTAGCGCAGCTGGCCCGTGCCATCGGAATCCACCTTGTTTTGGCCACGCAGCGTCCGTCAGTTAACATTATTACAGGTACAATCAAGGCGAATTTCCCGGCGAGGTTAGCGTTTAGGGTGTTGTCGAAAATTGACTCGAGAACCATCTTGGATAGCGGCGGTGCAGACCAGTTGATTGGTCGCGGTGACATGCTGTTATCAACCGGAAGCGACTTAATCAGGCTACAGTGTGCTTTCGTTGATACACCAGAGGTTGATCGGATTTCGGAGTTTATCGGTAACCAACGCGGTTATGCCGATGCTTATCAGCTGCCAGAATATATTGACGAGGCCGGCGAGGGAAGTAAGGCTGATTTTGACCCGAATGAGCGTGATAAATTCTTTGAAGATGCTGCAAGGTTAATTGTAATGCACCAACAGGGATCTACATCGCTTATCCAGCGCAAATTGAAGCTCGGGTATAATCGTGCCGGAAGAATTATCGATCAATTAGAGGCTGCAGGTATCGTGGGTCCGTTTGAGGGAAGCAAGGCCCGCGAGGTTTTGTATCCCGATGAATATTCTTTGGAACAGTTCTTGAATGGTATGGATGACAAGGACTAGATTAAACCAATACTAAAAAATCTAATCTAATGTTCAAGAGACAATTAAAAAACACAAGATGAAAAAACTAATTTCGGCATTAATGGTTGTTGTGGCTTTCACAACTTCAACTTATGCTCAAACTGATGCAAAGGCTAAAGCAATTTTAGCGGAAGTAAGTAAAAAATACAAATCGTACAATATTGTAAAGACAGATTTCACTTTTACCTTAGAAAATCCAAAGGCTAAGGTGAAGGAAACGCAACAAGGAACCTTGTACGTTAAGGCCAACTCGAATAAATATAAAGTGGCCATGACCAACCAAGAGTTGTTTAGCGATGGTAAAAGCCAATGGACATACCTTAAAAAAGATAAAGAAGTTCAGGTAAGTAATGTAGATAATAGCGGCGATGCAATAAACCCAGCCAAAATTTTTACTGTTTACGAGAAAGGCTTCAAATACATTTATACAGGCGAACAAAAAGTTGGTAGTAAAACCTATCAAATGATTGATTTGACGCCAGTTGATGCGAAAAAATCGATCTTTAAAGTACGTTTAAGCATTGATAAGGCAGCTAAGCAAATTGCAAACGTTGTTTTATTTGATAAAAACGGAAATAAGTACACTTACAACGTGAAAACCTTTTCGCCAAATGTAAAAGTACCAGAAACTACATTTGCTTTCGATGCAAAGAAATATCCAGGTGTTGAAGTGGTAGATTTAAGGTAAGCCCCACCCAACCCTCCCCAGAGGGGAGGGCTTAGCGATTCGCCAATGCCAAATAATTTATAGGCTGCTTTTCGCCTAGGAGTGATAAAAAGGTTCAGCTAGTGATAGTTGAACCTTTTTTTTGTGAGCCCCACCCAACCCTCCAAAAAGGGAGGGCTTAGTAACTCTCAATGAGCTCGCCAGTCGTTACTAATGACAGCACTGGTTTTGTCATGCTGATTTTTAAGCTATTGCATAAAAATCGATATGAATGACGGTGCTTTTTAGAGAAAACTCCTAGAAAACGTCGTCATTTCGAGCGCAGCCGAGAAATCTATATCCACGGTTCAAAGATTTCTCCACTTCGGTCGAAAGGACGATTTTTTTATTGCTTTTGAAAAACGTCAATGGTAGCATAGCGAAGAATCCCTAGGCGATGAAATGCTAACTTTAATAAAGTACAAACCTAGATTGCGAATGTGTGTGGTAATATTATAGCGTTGTGCAAATAGGCTGCAGGTCCTTCCCCGTAGGTTCGGGACAAGCGTTGCACTCAGGATGACAGTATAATGAGAGGCAGGACGTACACAAGCAAAATGCTGTAGTCTTTCCGCTTTAATCTTTCAGCTTTTGCCTTTCCGCTTTAGTCTTTAGTCTTTCCGCTTTCACCTCTACGCCGCTACTTCCCTCAAATCTACCGCTACAACCCTCGAAACGCCTTGCTCAACCATGGTAACACCATAAATAATGTCGGTGCTTGCAATAGTACGTTTGTTGTGAGATACGATAATAAACTGCGACTGGTCGGAGAACTTGCGGATGATGTTATTAAACTTATCGATGTTCGTATCATCCAATGGTGCATCAACCTCATCGAAGATACAAAATGGTGCGGGTTTTAAAAGATAGAGCGAAAACAGCAGGGCAGTAGCCGTCAACGTTTTTTCGCCACCCGATAATTGGTTTATCGATAAGGGCCTTTTGCCTTTCGGACGGGCAATAATGTCGATATCGGCCTCCAACGGATTGTTTACGTCAGACAAAATCAAGTCGCAGCTGTCTTCCTCGTTAAACAGCGAACGGAAAACGACGATAAAATGTTCACGGGCTTGTGTAAACGCCTGCATAAACTTTTCTCTGGCTGTATCGTCGATTTCCTTTATCGTTTGCAAAAGATCGGTTTTAGCTGCATTGAGATCTTTTTTCTGGTTTTGGATAAACGTGTAACGTTCTTCCATTTCTTTAAAGGCCTCCATTGCCATCGAGTTAATGGCGCCAAACTCATCCAGTTGGCGTTTCATTTTTTCAACTTTCTGGCGGATCTCAAATTCACTTTCCAAAGCCTCAGTTTCTGTTTCCGTCTCTAAAAGATCGTTGATATCAATGTTAAACTCCACAGCCAAACGCTCTTTCAGCGAGTTTAAATCTATTTTTAGGGCGTTTTTCTTATCCTTAATCTCAGTTAAAAGGAAATCGGTTTCCTCACGGTTTTTACGGATAGTGGTCAGGTTGTTTTCAACCTCGTTAATGTTACCCTTGCTTTCAAAATATGCCTTTTCGGCTTCTGCAAGCGCCTTTTCCATTTCCTCTCGTTGCTGATACATTTCGAGAAGCGTATCGTCGCTTAAATCGGTATGCTGTAACGTCTCGGTAATTTGTGCAAGCGTTCCCTGCAACTCTTTTTCGTTTTGGGCAATTCGTTTATTTAGTGCCTCCTCCTGTACAAAGCGATAATCGAGATCTTTTTCTAAGCCCGAAAGCTTATTTTGCTGTTGGTGAAAACGGATATTATCTTGATTGTATTTTCCAGCAGAATCATTAACCTGATCAGCAAGTTCCTGATAATTGAGTTGCTGCTCTTGCAGGTTTACGTGGTCTTGTTGTTGCCTTTTCTGCAAGTCGACCAAAGCGGGCAACTTTTCGGAAAGCGACTTTTCTATCGACACGATTTTTTGAGCAATATCGGTTTTTCGGTTTTCGCTTGTGGTAATAAACTCCTGATATTGATCGCGACGTGTTTGTACAGAAATTTGCTCATTGCTCAATCGGTTCAATTCCTGTTGCAGCGTATTAATCTGATTAACTTTTGAGGCTTCCTTCAGGTTAAAGATAGTATCCGTTTCAGTTGTAATTGCGGCATTATATTGATTAATCAGCGCTTCTGATGCCTTGATCTCTTTGGCTAAATTCTCTAAATTTTTAGCACGACCAATGCGCTTTCCCTCAAACAAACCTACTGAACCGCCTGCCAAAGTAAATTTGGTTTGTGCATACTTGCCGTTTTTGGCCAAAATGGTAATGCTTTCAGTCGGGCTAACCTTAAAGATACTTTCCTGCTCTGCAACGGCAATATACACGTTTTGCAAAAGGAGGTTGCAAAGGTGCTGATACTTTTTATCAACCTCGGTAACTGATAAAGCTGAAACCAATCCTTCATGATCGCCTAGCGTAGGGGTTTTATCGGGAATATGCTCTAAAATAAAAAAGTTGGCCCGCCCGCGACTGGCATCTGTAAGTAAATTGATTGCCTGTACGGCATCGGCATATTTTTCAACCACATAATGGTTCATTACAGGCTCGAGGTAATTTTCTATGGCAATTCGGTAATCTTCGTTACAGAAAAGAATATCAGACAGGAGCAAGGCGCTTTTGGCAAAGGCAGTGTTCTTTTTAAGGAAGCGAATCGATTCGGGAAAGCCCTCTAAACTATCTACAAGTGATTTCGTCAGGTTATATTCGTTCTGCTTGGCATCCTTTTTTCGGTTTTCGGCCGTTAGTTTTTCCTTATTCGAGCTTAAGTTGATTTCGGATTGCGCCAGTTTTTCTTTCAGCACCTCCTCGGCCTCTTTCAGTTGCTTAATGGAGCTTTGCTTTTCTGCAACCTGAATATCGAGCTCGGCCAAAGCATGGTCAAAAGCCTTTAATTCTAACGTTTTGGTTTCCGTATCATCAACATTTCTATTGGTTTCTTGTACCAAGGCATCCTTTTGAATATTTAGAATGTCAATTTCCTTTTGAGATTGGTAAACCTGATTTTGCAGATCGCTAACCGATTTCACCAAGTTATCGATCCGGTTTTTTTCAGTTTGCTGCTGCTCACGGAGGGTGTCAAGCGAAGATTTCAAAAGTTTCAGGTCCGATTCTAGCTTGTTAAAAACTTCTGTTTCCGTTAAAACCTCTTCGTTTAAACGCTTGATGTTGTATTTAATGTGATTGATTTGGTTTTTATCCTTTTCCAGCTCTCCGGCCAAACGAGTTTCCTTTTCTTGTAAGAAACGCATTTGTTCGTTCTTCACTTTCTTCTCACTTTCGTAAGCCCTGATTTTTGAAACCAGTTCATTCGTAGCTTTTTGCTGAACGGAGAGATTTTTTTCCTGATTAATGCTGCCAAGCTTTAATTTTTGCAGTTCAGCTTCTTGGGTATCTATTTTAGTGCTCAGCTCGGTTCTTAAAACCTGTTGATGTTGTTCCTGAGCTTCAAGCGCATTTAAATCGGTACGGAAAAATGCAATGCGATGAGTGGCCAATTGAACGCTCAACTCGCGATATTGCTCTTTTAACTTGTAATACCGCTCGGCCTTACGGGCTTGGTTTTCAAGCGTTTTTAGATTCTTTTCAATCTCGAAAAGTAAATCTTCAACGCGTTCTAAATCCCCTTCAGTGTCTTTTAGCTTATTAAATGTTTGGCGCTTACGGAGCTTGTACTTCGAAATTCCCGAAGCCTCTTCAAACAACGAACGGCGACTGTGCTCTTTGTTGGTAATGATTTCATCAACCATTTTCAACTCGATAATCGAATAGCTGTCCGAGCCAATTCCCGTATCTAAAAATAAGTCGGTAATATCTTTTAAGCGACATTGAACGTCGTTTAAGCGGTATTCGCTATCGCCATTTCGGTACAGTTTTCGCGTAACGGTAACCTGCGAATAGGCTGTTGGAAGTATGTTTTTAGTGTTATCGAAGCTTAGAGACACTTCGGCCAGCTGTGCTTGCTTGCGGTTTTTTGTGCCATTGAAAATGATGTTTTCCATCTTTTCAGAGCGCAACGCTTTGGTGCTCTGTTCGCCCAAAACCCAGCGCATAGCATCAATTACGTTCGATTTTCCGCAACCGTTCGGGCCTACAATAGCCGTAACTCCCTCATTAAAATTGATGGTCACTTTGTCGCCAAAGCTTTTAAATCCTTTAATTTCTAACTTAGTGAGTTGCATGGTTTGAGTCCGGGAAAACGGAGGCCAATAATAATCATAATTTTGGGGTTTTTCAAGAGCCCCACCCAACCTCTCCCTATGAAAAAGCCTCACCCTTTGAAAAGCTAGTGGTAAGGCAAATTGGTAGCGGCCCTCTCCTTGAAGAGAGGGTTTTTGGGGCTCGGTGGGTAAAATACCTCTCCCTACGAAAGGTGGTGGTAAGGCAAATTGGTAGCGGCCCTCTCCTTGAAGAGAGGGTTTTTGGGGCTCGGTGGGTAAAATACCTCACCCTTTGAAAGCTAGTGGTAAGGCAAATTGGTAGCGGCCCTCTCCTTGAAGAGAGGGTTTTTGGGACAGTACTCAAAACCCAAAGGTTAAATTCGCTTTTTACAACACTGCTCGGATTTAAGGTTCAAACCACTTTACCGTTGTTTCCCTCTCTCCCGGAGAGGGACTCGCACTTTAGAGCAACACTCACATACGTTGTTAGGGTGAGGCTCTTTGTTTCCCTCTCTCCCGGAGAGGGACTGGCACTTTAGAGCAACACTCACATACGTTGATAGGGTGAGGCTCTTTGTTTCCCTCTCTCCCGGAGAGGGACTCGCACTTTGGAGCAACACTCACATACGTTGATAGGGTGAGGCTCTTTGTTTCCCTCTCTCCCGGAGAGGGACTGGCACTTTAGAGCAACACTCACATACGTTGATAGGGTGAGGCTTGGGTGAGGATTACTTTACAATCATCAGCTTCGCAAACTTTAGCAATAGTTGCTTATTGCCCAATCCTTGAAAAAACACGGTTGCTTTTACATCGGGCAGAGTGCCTTCTAAACTGATAATTTTGCCGAAGCCAAACTTTTCGTGCTCTACTTCCATACCCCCTTGAAACTCGTGCGGCTGCGATGGTGCAAAGCCGGGCGACGGAACGTGCGCTTTGGCCAGTAACGAAGTTGTTTTCGGGCGAACGGGTGGGGTAGAGGTTGTGCCTGCAGGCTTGGGCTTACTAAAAAAATCACGCGGTTGCGAAGTCCAGGTTTTGCGCTCATCATCGAAATTCCCCTCAAAAACATTGCTTTTGGCGGGTTTGACGTCTAATTCTAAAAATCTTGGATTGATCTCATTGATGAAACGACTAGGCTCACAATTGGTTAACGTTCCCCAACGGTAACGAGAAGTAGCGTAGGTAATCGTTAATTTTATCTCCGCACGCGTAATGGCCACGTAAAACAAACGACGCTCTTCTTCCAAATCGGAACGCGAGTTAACCGACATCTGCGACGGGAACAGGTTCTCTTCCAAACCAACAATAAATACGTTTTTGAACTCCAAACCCTTGGCCGAGTGAATTGTCATCAGCGAAACCGTATCCTTGTTTTTATCGCCGTCCTTGTCATCGTTGGTTAAAAGCGCCACATCCTGCATAAAAATATCAAGACCTTTTTCCTCAATATCCTCACGCTCGGCAAACTCTTTTATACCGTTTAATAATTCCTGAATATTTTCGTACCTCGCACGTCCTTCAACACTATCATCGGTGTATAATTCTTTTAAAATGCCCGCGTGTTGTGCAATAAACAACGCAGAATCGTAGGCATCCAGCTTTTTGGCCTCTGCCTGAAAGCTCTGCACCATCATGGCAAAATCGTTCAGTTGATTTGCCAAACGGCCATCAACATATTGATGTGCATTGGATATCACATCCCACATCGTCACGTTGTTTTGATCGGCAGCAACGATGATTTTATCCACCGAAGTATCGCCAATTCCACGTTTCGGATAATTAATTACCCTTTTTATCGCTTCCTCGTCTTTCGGGTTGAAAGTTAACCGGAAATAAGCAATTAAATCCTTAATCTCCTTGCGTTGGTAGAAAGAGGTTCCGCCATAAATTTTATAGGGAATATTCAGCTTGCGCAAGCCTTCCTCCATGGCCCTGCTTTGTGCATTTGTACGGTACAGGATCGCAAAATCGTGGTACTGGTAACCTTTCAGGCCACGCTCCTGAAGTATCGATTCGGCAACCAACTTTCCCTCTTCATTATCGGTAAACGCACGCGAAACCTTAATTCTATCACCTTCAACATTCTCCGAAAAAACGTTCTTTTCCAGTTGATTTTTGTTGTTGGCGATGATGCTGCTTGCGGCATCCACAATATTTTGGGTAGAGCGGTAGTTCTGCTCCAGTTTATATACTTTTAAATCAGGATAATCGCGTTCGAAATTGAGAATGTTTTGAATATTCGCCCCACGGAACGCATAAATACTTTGCGCATCATCGCCTACCACGCAAATATTTTGGTAAGCGGCTGCAAGTTTTTTAACAATGGTGTATTGCGAAAAGTTCGTATCCTGATACTCATCCACCATTAAATACCTGAATTTTTGCTGGTATTTGTTTAAAACCTCCGGATGCTCTTTCAATAAGATGTTCGTTTTGAAAAGCAAATCGTCGAAATCCATTGCCCCCGCCCTAAAGCAGCGTTTGGCATAAGCTTCGTAAATCTGGCCCATCAACGGGCGCTTATTTTGAATGTCTTCCGCCTGAATCTGGTCGTTTGCCTGGTATTCGCCCCACGAAATCAGGTTGTTCTTCGCAGAAGAAATCCGCCCGTAAACAAAGTTTGGCGCATACAGCTTATCATCTAGCTGAAGCTCTTTTAAAATTGCACGGATTACACTTTTGCTATCATCCGTATCGTAAATGGTAAAGTTATTCGGATAGCCAATTTTTTCGGCCTCAACACGTAAGATCTTCGCAAAAACCGAGTGAAAAGTGCCCATCCAAATGTTCTTCGCCTCAGCGCCAACCACCTTGCTAATACGCTCACGCATATCCTTACTCGCCTTGTTGGTAAAGGTTAAAACCAAAATGTTAAATGGGTCAGTTCCCGTCTGAATCAGGTGCGCCACACGATAGGTAATTACACGCGTTTTGCCCGAACCTGCACCCGCAACTATCATTACCGGCCCTTTAGTGTTCTCTACTGCTGCTCTTTGTTGTGGGTTTAATCCTTCTAAATAATCCAAGTCGACTCCTGTTTTTTTGAGGTTCAAAAATAACAATTCTCAGGGCTTTTTGCGAACGGTGTTGGTAATTAGTTGGCGTTGAAGTGTGTTTTATAACCCGCTTCATTGACTTTTTACGGTGAATAGCTGACGGACTCAATTATTTCGCTTTGGGCAAAAGTGCCTCCACGGGCATTTAAAAGTACCTCCGAGCACCAATTTGGTGCTCGGAGGTACAAAAAGGTAGCTCGGAGGTATTAAAAGGTAGCTCGGAGGTACAAAAAGGTAGCTCGGAGGTATTAAAAGGTAGCTCGGAGGTACAAAAAGGTAGCTCTGAGGTACTAAAAGGTAGCTCGGAGGTAGAAAAAGGTAGCTCAGAGGTACTAAAAAGTAGCTCGGAGGTACAAAAAGGTAGCTCGGAGGTATTAAAAGGTAGCTCGGAGGTACAAAAAGGTAGCTCGTAGGTATTAAAAGGTAGCTCGGAGGTACAAAAAGGTAGCTCGGAGGTACAAAAAGGTAGCTCGTAGGTATTAAAAGGTAGCTCGGAGGTACTAAAAGGTAGCTCGGAGGTATTAAAAGGTAGCTCGGAGGTAGAAAAGAGCGTGGGTCTGTTCATTAAACTGTGTCAATTGTCATCCGATAACTATCGGATCTGAGCCTTTCGACTTCGCTCAAGATAAACTCAGTCGAAGACCCTTTCTATAGGATAAAACGAAAAATATCTGTCCTTCGACTGAGCCTGTATTGAGCGTAGTCGAAATGCTCAGGATGACAATATTTTTTCGTTTTATCCTTAACTTAATAGCATTGGAGACGCTACGACGAGGTAGTTTAAAGTTATTAATTTTCTTTTTGACACAGTTTAATGAACAGACCCTTTCATGTTTACTGCGCTAAAAGATTGCTTCACCCCAACGCACCGTCATTTCGCTTCGTTCGCAAAGACGACTCATTTATTTAGAATAAACCTCAGACCTTCGACTGCGGACTCTGGACTCTGGACTTCGGACTCCAAACTCCCAACTCCCAACTCAACACTCCCAACTCCCCAAATTGGCTTTTTCGAAAATAAAAATGCACCTTTGCGAACCGCAATAAAGGTTTAGGCATGTAACAACGTTAAGGAATTTATTTATGGAAGAACTGGTTGTAGATGAAATTCAGGAACTACTTGATAAGGAGGATGATAAAGGCTTGAAGCGTTATCTTGATGAACTGAATATCTCTGATGTAGAAGAGCTGATCGATGAACTTCCACAATATGCAGCCAAGTTTATCGAAACCATATCTTTAAACAGGGCTGTAAACGTTTTCAGGATTCTTGATTTCCCCACGCAAGAGCGAATAATCAAAAAACTTTCGGGCAATAAACTGAACCAAATCATAAAAGATTTGCCGCCCGATGACCGTACCGCACTCTTTAGCGAACTGAAAGGCGATGTGGTTACAAAAATGATCGCACTTTTGCCTGCCGAAGAGCGCAAGGAATCGCTTGCTCTTTTAGGTTACGAAGAGGATAGTATTGGTCGTTTAATGACGCCTGATTATATTGCTGTTAAGCCAGAGTGGACGATAAGTCGGGTTTTGGCGCACATTCGTCGCTATGGCAAAAACTCCGAAACCATCGATGTAGTTTATGTCATCAATAAAGACGGCGTTCTGCTTGATGATATTCGGATTCGTGAGGTGTTATTGGCCGATCCCGATGGAATTATTGGCGAGCTGACCGATAAACGTTTCATTGCGCTAAAGGCAAACGATCCGCAAGAAGATGCCATTAGTATTTTTCGTATGAACAATCGCGTGGCTTTGCCCGTTGTTGATGAAAGTAACATCCTTTTGGGTATTGTAACTGTTGATGATATCCTTTGGATCGCTAACGAAGAATATACCGAGGATATGCACAAAATTGGTGGTACCGAGGCTTTAGATGAGCCTTATTTAGATACATCAATATTTAACCTGGTAAAAAAACGAGTCGGATGGCTTGCTATTTTAATGCTCGGCGAAATGCTTACCGCAACCGCAATGGGCTTTTTCGAGGGGCAAATTCACAAAGCAACCGTATTGGCCTTATTTATTCCCTTAATTATTTCTTGTGGCGGTAACAGCGGCTCGCAGGCATCAACGCTAATTATACAGGCCATGGCATTGGGCGAAGTTACCATTAAAGATTGGTGGCGTGTAATGAACCGCGAAATTACCTCCGGCTTCCTTTTGGGGTTCTGTTTGGGGTTAATCGGCTTCTTGCGGATTTTCGTTTGGCACTGGGCCGCTCCAAATGTATATGGCGAGCATTGGGTGCTAATTGCCGCGACAATTAGCGTTTCGCTGGTTTTTGTAGTGCTTTGGGGTTCGCTGAGCGGATCAATGTTGCCAATTTTACTCAAAAAACTCGGCGCCGACCCGGCTACTTCTTCCGCTCCATTTGTAGCCACACTGGTCGACGTTACCGGACTGATTATTTATTTCAGCTTTGCCCTCCTGTTTTTAAAAGGCGTTTTACTATAAATCATACTCATGCAACAAAAAATAACAACACTTTTTACTGATATCGGGGGCGTTTTACTTACCAATGGCTGGGACCGACAGGCACGGGGAGAAGCCGCGGTTCTTTTTAACCTCGACTCTGTAGATTTGGAGGAACGCCACCATTTAACTTTTGATACCTACGAAGTTGGCAAGCTAACGTTGGATCAATATCTGGAACGGATCGTTTTTTTTGAAGAACGTACATTTACTTACGATGATTTTAAGGAGTTTATGTTCAGTAAGTCGTTGCCCTATCCTGATATGATTGCCTTGATTTGCGATTTGAAAAAGAAATATAACCTTAAAGTTGCCGTAATAAGCAATGAGGGGAGGGAGCTTAACCAATACCGGATCTCGACCTTTAA
This sequence comes from Pedobacter endophyticus, assembly GCF_015679185.1. NCBI lineage: Bacteria > Pseudomonadati > Bacteroidota > Sphingobacteriia > Sphingobacteriales > Sphingobacteriaceae > Pedobacter > Pedobacter endophyticus. The sequence continues at coordinate 1,314,930 of NZ_CP064939.1, read as the reverse complement.
ACTTAATGAGTTTGTCGATTTTTTTGTTTCCTCGAGCTTTGTACATTTCCGCAAGCCCGATGCCGATATATTCAACGTGGCAATAGACATTTCGCAAAGCGACGTAGCAACCAGCTTGTACATCGACGACAGGATGTTGTTTGTTCAGGTTGCAGAGGGCCTCGGCCTAAAAGGGATTCATCACACTACTTACGAAGATACAAAAGCGCAGCTGGCGGCTTTTGGATTGGAAGTTTAGGTTTTGCAAGCGGGCTTCGCTAAGTTTCCGTCATTCCCAAAGTCAGTTCTAGAAAAACAAAGGAGTTGCGATGAAAATCTTAATGCTGTCATCCTGAGTGCAACGAAGGATCCGTAAGCGATGAAAAACAAAACGCCAATAATGTACTGCCTTAAAATTGGCGGAGTAAGTGGGCAAGTAGGGTGAGATGTAGGTTGCGGATGCTTCGTTCCTCAGCATGACAAAACAGGTGCTGTCGATGGTAGCTTGTACTGCTAGCTATTAGATGACGACCGGCTTAAAAACTTCGTTCATATTGATTCTTTTATTAAAAAATTGAAACTCAGCATGACAAAACCGTTGCTGCCGCCTCGGCGAAGCAGTTCCGTGCTTTCCCCCTTTTCCGTGGCAAAAAAGTATGCGCCCAAAAGCGCCTGCTGTGGCACTAAGCCCACCAATTGCTCAAATAGATATTCCTAAAAGTTGTGCAATAAATTTAATTGTCTAACTTAGTCCTTAGTTATTTAATTTAAATTTTAAACTTTTATGAAAAAAATTTTAACGTTCTTATTTGTATTAACAGCGCTTAGTTTCAGCGCTTGCAAAAAAGGACAAGACGGTGCTGACGGTGCCGCAGGCGAACAAGGAATCAAAGGTAAAGACGGCAGTACCATGTTGAGTGGTACAGGAGCTCCGGCAGCAAGCTTGGGTGTAGCTGGCGATTATTACCTCGACAAAAGTACAGCCGAATTGTACGGACCAAAAACTGCCACAAGCTGGCCAACGCCAATTAGCTTAAAAGGCAGTACTGGGGCAACCGGAGCAACGGGGGCCACGGGTGCAACAGGAGCTACTGGTGCAACGGGAGCTACTGGTGCAACAGGTGCTACAGGAGCAACGGGTGCACCTGGTTCAAAAATCCTAAGCGGAACATCCGCGCCAGCCTTATCTATCGGTGCCGTGGGCGATTTTTACTTCGATACAGCTAACCTAGCCTTTTATGGCCCAAAGATGAGCACAAGCTGGGGTAATGCCATCAGTTTAAAGGCTGATAATTCAATCACCACATTTTTGTATAACAATCAAAGTTTTGATAGTGTTAAATTAGTTGATTCTACGGTAAACACTTATGTCACGCCCAATACAACCGAATATTATTTAGAGGGCTTCAAAACAATCAAAATCAGTCATCCAAATTATTTTAGCGCTTATAATACTGGAATAGTCATTATACGTATTAAGCAAAGTGGAAATTCTAACAGTTATTGGGCCACGGAAATCGATGTTGAAAACTTGCCTTATGATCAAACTACTAGGAGACGTGATAATATTTCTATTTATGGCGGTGAAGATGAAGATGGTATGATTCAAAACGACAAAACCATAATTTTTGGGAACCAATCTACAGAGGATCCCAAGGGAGATAAGCTTAAGAACTTTAAATTTGACGTCAAAGTAGTCTGTATCCCAGCAGGTATTGTCCTCGAAATGAATACCAAAAACATCAACATTAAAGATGCTAACGCAGTAGCTAAATATTTAAACCTTAAAAATTAATTAAGCATAAAAAAACCTCGTAAGTCTTAAAACTTACGAGGTTTTCTTTTTTAAGGAGCTTTAAGATCGGCTACATTCACCTTAAACCTTACACCCTAAACCTTATACCTTACGCCCTTCTACACGTTAAACCTAAAGTGCATAATATCGCCATCTTCAACCACGTAAGTTTTGCCCTCAACACCAAGTTTCCCCGCTTCTTTACAGGCATTTTCAGAGCCAAGTGATACAAAGTCGTTATATTTAATTACCTCAGCACGGATAAACCCTTTTTCAAAGTCGGTGTGAATTACGCCAGCCGCTTGCGGTGCTGTAAACCCTTTCGTTATGGTCCAGGCCCTAACCTCTTGTACACCCGCAGTAAAGTAAGTATAGAGATTCAATAATTTATATGCTGCACGAATCAATTTATTTACGCCCGATTCATCTAAACCTAAATCGGCTAAAAACTCCTGACGCTCTTCGTAGCTTTCCAGCTCGGCAATTTCCGATTCAATTTTTGCAGAGATTACCAAAACCTCAGCCTTTTCGTCAGCAACATTCGCTTTAACCAAATCAACGTATTTGTTTCCTGTAACAACCGAAGCTTCATCAACATTACAAACATACATTACAGGTTTCTGCGTTAACAAACCTAAATCTTCAATAAAATCGAAATCTTCTTGAGACAGGGAAGCAGTACGAATAGATTTTCCGCTTTCTAAGTGCGCTTTAACCACGGTTAAAATCTCGTAAGTGCGTTTAGCTTCCTTATCGCTGCCCGTTTTAGCCATTTTCTCAACCTTTTGAATACGTTTGTCAACAGTATCCAAATCTTTCAGCTGTAGCTCAGTATCAATAATTTCTCTATCGCGAATTGGATCTACAGAGCCATCGACGTGGATCACGTTTCCATCGTCGAAACAGCGCAAAACATGGATAATGGCATTGGTAGCACGAATGTTTCCTAAAAACTGATTGCCCAATCCTTCACCTTTCGATGCACCTTTCACCAAACCTGCAATATCCACAATTTCAATCGTGTTTGGCTGAACCTTGTTTGGCTTCACCAACTCAGCGAGTTTCGTTAATCGCTCATCAGGAACTGTAATCACCCCAACGTTAGGCTCAATGGTGCAAAAAGGGAAATTTGCCGCTTGTGCTTTCGCGTTTGATAAACAGTTAAAAAGTGTCGATTTACCCACATTTGGTAAGCCAACAATACCACATTGTAATGCCATTTATTTAGTCTTTAGTCCTTAGTCTTTAGTCAATAGTCTTTAGTCGAGAGTATTAAGTTTGCAGTTGCCAATTTGCAGTTCTCAGTTGCCAGTTGCCAAATCGCTTTCGCCTTTCTGCTTTCCGCTTTTGCTTTTCTGCTTTAGTCTTTCCGCTTTCCGCTTTCTGCTTTAGTCTTTCCGCTTTAGTCTTTCCGCTTTCCGCTTTCCGCTTTCCGCTTTCCGCTTTCCGCTTTCCGCTTTCCGCTTTCCGCTTAAAAATCGGGCAAAGATAAGCTTTTAAAATCTTTATTTAAAGGTGATGATTTGCGGTAGATAGATATTTTATCTAAGTTTATCGAAAATTAGAAAGATGACCGAAGAATTTGAACAGCAGGAACCCGCTGAAGTGAAGCTAATTGTGACTGAAGAAATGCGAAGCTACCTTTATGATATTACCAAATGGGCTAAATTTTTATCAATTATAGGTTTCATAATTGCTGCATTGCTTATTTTGATTGCGTTCAGTATTCCGTCGTTAATGTCAAGTACGCCTGGGTTAGCAAAGCAACTGGGCGCCTTAGGGCAGGGCGGATCAACAATGATTACCATACTGTACGTACTGCTTGGCCTCTTTTATTTTTACCCAAGTGTATTACTTTCAAAAATTTCTAACAACGGCAAGCAAGGCGTGCTTTTTGGCGATCAGGAAAGCCTTAATACATCAATAGCCAGTTTAAAATCGCTGTTCAAATTTTGGGGAATCGTTACCATTATTGTCATTGCCAGCTATTTCTTATTGGTCTTTTTAGTTGCTGGCGGAATGGCCGGAGCTTAAGTATTCATCAGAAATTATAAGTCATCCGATGAATATCAGCATGTTGCACGGTACTCATCGGATGACTACGACAATATTAATTCAGAAAGGAAAGATAATCAGTTCTTTGGATTGTTTTAGTCCGTATCCATTCATTTACCGGCTAAATTCCGAAAAAAGAAAAAGCCTCCGTTGGTTAAACAAAGGCTTTAATGTATAGCAATATTTTACTTGAAATTTAATTAAAAAGAAAAATCATCAGTTGTTCTGGCTGATGGTTCACCATTTTCAGAGAATTCGTAACGCTTTTCAACAACATCTTGATGAGTTTTAATATAGTCGACAGTTTCGTTGAGGCCTTCTGTAAATTTCTCAAAATCTTCTTTGTATAAAAATATCTTGTGTTTTACAAATACACCGTCTTCTAATCTTTTCTTGCTCTCGGTAACTGTTAAATAATAATCACCTGAGCGAGTAGCCTTCACGTCGAAGAAATAAGTTCTTTTACCTGCTCTTACTTTCTTAGAAAAAACTTCTTCTCTTTCCTTGTTGTCGAATTCTCCCATGGTTGGTAATAATGTGGTTTTTGGTTTCGGTAAATATAAAGCAAATATTTAAAGTTCAAAATACAATTTTGACACAATTTAAATACCTTTTGTTTCTTCCTCCAAAAGTTGGTTGTTATAAAGGTCTGTATAGGCCCCATTTAAGCTAAGTAATTCGTTATGTGTGCCTTGTTCGATGATTTTACCGTCATCCAACACCAGGATTTTGTCTGCATTTTTTATTGTGGATATGCGGTGGGCAATCAAAATTGTTATTCTTCCCTGCATAATCTTACCCAGATTTTGTAAAATATCTTCCTCTGTTTTGGTGTCAACCGCCGATAAACAATCGTCGAATATTAATATTTTGGGCGATTTTATTAATGCTCTGGCTATAGAAACGCGTTGTTTTTGTCCGCCAGATAATGTTATGCCGCGTTCGCCGAGCATAGTTTCAAATTTCTCATCAAAATCGATGATGTTATGATAAACCGATGCATTTTTTGCTGCATCAAAAACCTCATCGTCAGTAACCTGATCAAGTCCGAAGGCGATATTGTTTTTAATCGTGTCTGAAAAGAGAAAGACTTCCTGCGGTACAAATCCGATTTGGCCGCGATAGTTTTTCAGGTTCAAGGCTTTTATCGGCTGTCCGTCGACGGTAATTTGGCCTTGCTCAACATCGTACATTCGCATCATCAGGTTGGCCATCGTCGATTTTCCTGATCCGGTTTTCCCTATAATTGCAACAAACTCACCGCTTTTAATTTCGAAACTCACATTTTTTAGGGCCTGAATCCCGGTATCGGGGTAGGTAAACGATACGTTTTCGAACCGGATATGTCCATTAATTTCCGTTTCGTCGTTGCTCTTCGATTGAATATCTGGTGGAATATCCAAAAACTCGTTGATTCTTTTTTGAGAGGCGGCCGCACGCTGAACTAATGAGGTTACCCATCCCAACATGGTAACGGGAAAGGTGAGTTGGGTAATGTAAATGATAAATTCGGCGATGTTTCCGGCGGTGATGTTACCGTTGATAACCTGCATGCCCCCAATGTAAATGGTTAAAATGGTGCTTAACCCGATTAACAAAAGCATAGTTGGGTAAAACAGGGCAGACACTTTTACCAGGCTCATGGAGTCTTTTTTATACTCGTTACTCTGAATTTCGAACATATTCCGTGTATAATCCTCCCGCACGTACGATTTGATAATTCTTATTCCCGAAAAACGCTCCTGCACAAAGCTCGATAAATCGGAGAGGCGCTCCTGAATTTTTCCGCTCTTTTTAAAAATAAGGGTGTTAACATAGTAGATAATAATCACCAAAAAGGGGAGTGGCAAAAGACAATAAATGGCGAGTTTGGAATTAACATCAAACATCGACCAGATAATGAGCACGGAAAGAACAAAGGTATTGATCGTGTACATAATTGCCGGCCCAACATACATTCGAACCCGGTTTACATCTTCGGTGGCCCGGTTCATTAAATCGCCGGTATTGTTTCGGCGGTAAAAACCGAGACTCAGCTTTTGATAATGCTGATAAATGTCGTTTTTCATATCAAACTCAATGTGCCTGGACATGAGGATGATAGTTTGACGCATAAAGAAAAGGAACAGGCCCCTTAAAATGTATAATAGAACAACCAAAAGGCCGAAATACAACAGGTTACTACTAAAAATATCATAAACAATTTCCTGGCGGTTGAAGCCGCTGAACAGATTGTAAACGTGTACATTTTCGGTAATTAAATCTACTGCATAACCAATTACCTGAGCGGGCACCACACCAAAAATATTCGATATAACTACAAAAATACTTCCCGGAATTATCCACCATTTATATTTTAAAAAGTATTTATTTAATCTGCTCAGATGTTTCATGCCTTACAAACTTAGCTAATTTTGTTATTTCATTTCGAAAAATCATCGCCATTGGTGCAAGCTTTAAAAAGTAATGACATTTTTTTATTTTTGATGATGCAGTTCCTTATTGATGCCATAAAAACGACACTTACCAAAACCAAGGTTGAACAACTAGCCGCAATTGCATCTGCCGAAACTTTTTCAGCTAAGGATTTGATCGATTTGAGCTTCGATGACGATGAACAGATTGGTTTCCGTGCGGCATGGATTTTGGAACGCATTTATTCTAATCATCAGGAAAGATTTTTGCCAGATGTAGATTACTTTTTAGCGAAACTGCCCTCGCAAACCAACCTTTCGGCATTGAGACATTACGTCAAAATTTTAGCCTTTATGACAAAGAAAAATGCGTCTCCAATGATTAAGGACATCATTGAAGCTTACGATACCGAATCTATTGTAGAAGTGGTTTTTGGGTGGTTAATTGATGATAAAATCCCTGTTGCGGTCAAATCTCATTGCCTAAATATTCTGGCTAATTTTAATCGCAAACACAGTTGGATTAAGGATGAGCTTATCGAAACGATGGAATTTTTGATCGATAAAGAAAGTATCGCTTTTTTCGCCAAGGTGAAACAGATCAGGAAGCAGTTTTCAGTTTGCAGTTGATAGTTTTCAGTTTGCAGTTGATCGTTTTCAGTTGACAGTTTTCAAGTGGCAGATTTTTAATTTATTGTTTCCTAAAGTTGCTTATAGCCCTGTTTTCGGACTTTCCCAAAGGGATGCCCTTGGCACTGACTCCCGACCTCGGACTTTTTCTTTAGTCTTTTAGCTTTACGCTTTGAGCTTTGAGCTTTCTGCTTTAGTCTTTCAGCTTTTAACAGCTTTTAGTTACTTTTACCAAATGAGCGCAGCATACGAAACCATCGTTAAAATTATAAAGGAACGCAGGAGTATTTTCCCGGCGAGTTATATCAAAAAAGAAATTCCGGTTGAGGTTATCAGTCAAATCCTCGACACCGCCAATTATGCGCCGACACATAAACTGACGCAGCCCTGGCGCTTTGTGGTAATCAGAAAGGGCGGTCTGGCCAGATTAGGGGCAGAGTTGGGCAGGCTGTATAAGAACTTAGTTTCGCCCCAGCAGTTTCTTCAAAAAAAGTTCGACAGCTTTGCTGAGAAAACCGAACAGGCAGATTGTATCATTGCCATTTGCATGCAGGTGAGCGGTAAAATTCCGGAGTGGGAAGAACTGGCCGCAGTTTCTTGTGCTGTTCAAAATATGGCCTTAACTGCCGAAAGCTTAAAAGTTGGTGCATATTGGAGCTCGCCGCCATTAATTGATGACTTGGGAGAATTTCTCAATTTGAGCGAAAACGAAAAATGCATTGGGCTGTTTTACATGGGCTATCACAATGAACAACCGTGGAAACCAAATCGTACACCAATGGAAGATAAAGTGCGTTGGATCGAGGGGTAGTCTTTAGTCTTTAGTCTTTAGTCTTTGAAAAAAGGCAGGGCAAGTTAGCAATTTAACAATTGAGCAATCAAAACAATTAACCAATTCACATCAATTAACCAATTAAATGTCTCCAATCTCTAATCTCAAAGCTACGTTATATCAACAGTGCTTAACCTTTATTCAAAACCGGATAGAGAACATCGAGTATTCGATGCAGCAGGCACGGCAAGCATCAAACGATGATACCAAAAGTAGCGCTGGCGATAAATACGAAACCACCCGCGAAATGATGCAACAGGAAATGGATCGTAACGGCAAATTGTTGTACGAGGCTGGTCAGCAGAAAATAGCTTTGCAGCAAATTGAAAATGTAGACGCGGCAAAGGAAGTGAAGAATGGTAGTTTAGTGCTTACAACTGGCGGAAACTTTTACATCAGCATCAGTGCAGGCGAGTTAAAGGCCAATGGGCAAACCGTTTTTGCAGTATCGCAGGCGGCCCCAATTGGCAGGCTTTTTATCGGCAAAAAAGTAGGTGATGAGCTAAACTTTAACGGCAAAAAGTACCTGATTCAAGAAATATTATAGCGGTTACGTTCTGAGGAACCAAGAAAAGTCAATGCAATTTACCAGAGGGAAGATAATTGGTCTGTCTCCCTTGTAGTATTATTCCATACCATGTGGCCTATGTATCTGTGTGGTCGATTTATTGTAAATGCCGTTTATGCCTGCGGCCATTCTTATTAAACTAAAGCTTTATTGAGCACTACCCAATCTTCATTCTTTTCGTAAAATCTCGCTTTAAGTAGCCTTTTAAATCAGCATAAGGAATAAAAACAACGATTTGTCCTTGCGCATAACTCGCCACCTCATACGGATTATACATAAACGCAAGTCCGAAGCTGTTAAAATAAAAATTATCGTTCGGCTTAATGAAATCATCAAACAGTACAGTGCTAATCGGATCGCCTGATTTGATATGATAATTTTTCCGAAGATTTTTTTCTAAAATACGTTGTAGAGTATTAGAATCTATTTCCACAACGTCCCTCAAAGCCATTCGCCTTTTGTTTTTTACATCGAGGCAATACATCGTGCTGGCGTAATTGCCGTGAGCCCCACCCGTATAGGCGTCGACAAAATAATCGATTACCACATAACCATTATCATTATACGCCAGCGATTGCGCACTGTTGTTGGTATAATTCATCCACTGCATAAAACCCCTGTCAGGCCCATCTTTTTGCTGGTCGGCAATTTGGCTTTTATAATCTGCAAAGTACGCGCTGCTGATGTTTGCGAAACCTGCTTTTCTATCTCCATTCACACTGTCCAACCCTGCAATGCGCTTCAATTCACTATCTAACCAGCTGGCATTGGCATTGTTTTCCTTCGGTTGAAGATAGGTAACACTAATCTCCGCAACAGGCGATTTTTGGTTTTTCTCCTCTGCTTTAACCGAATCCTGGTAGCGCCCTGCCGCAAACTGATAACTTCCGTCCGGATAGTTTTCTTTTAAAACAACCGGAAAGCTTTTGTTATCCTTATCGTTTTTCCAGTTGCCGGTGAAGCCGTTCCCAGTCCACTTAAGGCCAATTCTCGATTGCTTCGCATCCTTATCAACATAAGAATCGTAGAAGCCGTTTTCTAACAAAACCACACTATCTTTGCTAACTATTGTATCGGTAGAAAGGCGCAGCCAGGCACCGCTGTAATAATATACACCGCTATAATCTCCATCTACCCGTTGCAAATGCATAACCACAGGTTTACCGGCAATAGTTCCCTCTAATCTTTTATAAAATGAATCGCTAAGTTCTGTGTGAACGTTGGCGCTATCGGCGGTTTCGCCGTTTTTGTTTTTATTTGAATTATTACAAGCAGATAATAACAGTAGGCCAAGAAAGCCGGTATATAGAAAGTTTCTCATAATCTGGGTTGATAACTATGTTAATCTACGTTTAACTTCGGCTTTTGTTTTTACGACGTTTAAATTTCAAATTGACAGAGAAAAGAAAGAGGCTGTTTCAACAGTCGACTTTTAGATTTCCCTTCCAAATTAAATCCGATAGCTATCGGATTCGCGTTGCGTTCCATAACCTCTCCCTATCAACGTTTGGGTTAAAAGCAATGCCTCTGCTTTCCCTCTCCTCGAGGAGAGGGGTGTACAGACAGCGCAGAAAACACCGCCATTAAAGGGAGAGGTTTAAGGCGCCAAATAAAATTCTGAGCTTTGGGTGTTGTTTTGCTTTTTGAGACAACCCCTCTTAAATTCTTAGAAACTGTTTTTAATGCTGTTACTTAGTGTTTTTGGCGACCAGTAACCGCTTGCTATAATTCGGCGGATGGTAAACAGCGGATCCTTTTCATCACGCTTTGTCGATAATTGAAAAGCCATTCTGAAACCACGTTTCTTTAATTCCGGAATCCCTTCTGCATTCCATAAGCCAAAGGGATAGGCAAATTCGGTCATTTTTTTGCCTGTAATCTCTTCCAGTTTCTTGGTTGGTTTATCCAGTTGTTCTTCCCAATCTTTGCCAGCGTATTTTTTAAAGTTTTTATGATCGTAAGTATGCGAGCCAATTACATTTCCTTCGTCGGCCAATTGCTTAATTTGCTCTTTGGTCATGTAATCTACAAATTTCCCTTTTCGGCCAATTGAAACCGTCATGATAAAATAAACCGCCTTAAAGCCGAGTTTATCTAACGTTGGGCGAACAACAGTAAACTGATCCATGTCGGTATCATCAAAAGTAAGCATAATCGGCTTGCTTGGTAAGGCCGCTCCGGTGTTTAAATAGGCATACAACTGATCGGGCAAAATGGTGTGGTAACCGCTATCAGCCAGCATTTTCATTTGGTCTTTAAAGTTCTGTATTTCCACAATATAGTCTTTGCCAACTTTTCCATCAGTAGGTTTCCAGTTCCTAACCTGGTGATAACATAAAATCGGCACCTGTTTTCTGGCTAAAATGGTTTTGGCATCTGCCACTTTAATTTTCGAAACATCTACTGTTGCAGGTGCATCTTCAGCAACGCTGGCTGTTTTCTCGGTCGAATCTGTAGGCGTTTTACTTTCTGTTTGAGATTTTGATTGGCAACCGGCCAGCACAATCGCTGCAGCCGTTATAATAGGGAACAATTTGTATTTCATGGTGATTTATAAGGCTACAAAACTAAAAATTCCGCTAAATTATTCGCCTTTCAAGAGCGCAATGTTGATAAATACTTTATTTGTCTTTTTTTGCACACTTAAATAACTGTTTTATTACAATGGTTAATGATAAAATAGGCTATTATTGAATAATTTAGCGCCTCAAACAAACCTTAATGAACAAACTTTCTAAACTTCTAGTTTGTGCGCAGTTTTTATCCCTAACGCTGATGGCACAAACCAAAACCTTTACAATAACCGAGAATATTCAGCAACAGCCTAAAGCGAACTATCAATTGGCTGCGCGGTTTTCGCCCAATAAGCTAAAAAAGATGGTGTATTCCACCTCTGTAGATCCGCATTGGCTTAAACTGAGCAATCGTTTCTGGTACACCTTTGAAAGTCCCGGCGGCAAATTTTGGTATCTTGTAGATCCCACAACAAAGTCGAAGAAAACGATGTTCGATAATGCAAAGCTTGCCTCAGCTATCACTTTGGTTGTTCGCGACCCATTCGATGCAGAGCACCTGCCGCTCGAAAATGTTAAGTTTGCTTCCGATGAAAAAAGCATCACTTTTGAGGTTAAAAGCTCAATTGATGAATTGAAAAAAGATAGAAAAGACAAAAAAGCTGCGGATTCGATGCAGAAAAAAATCTTTTCGTTTAAATACGACCTGGCAACGGCAAAGGTTACCGAAATACCAAACTACAGCAAGCCAAAACCGAAACCCAATTGGGGGTCGGTAGCGCCCGATTCTTCGGCCATTATCTTTTCACGCAATTATAATTTGTATTGGATGGATAAGGAAAACTACAAAAAAGCGGTTAAGAATGAAGACGACAGCACAATTGTAGAACACCAACTGACTAAAGATGGGGTTAAATTTTACTCGTACGGAAGCGATGGAGATGGCGAAAATAATGTGGAGAACGAGAAAAACAACAAAAAACGCAGGGGCGCTTATGTGCTGTGGTCGCCAAATTCTAAATACTTTGTTTTAGATCGTACCGACTCGCGTAAAGTAAAAGATTTATGGGTAATAAACAGCGTAACAGCGGGCAGGCCCACGTTAGAAACCTACAAATATCAAATGCCTGGCGAAGCGGAGGCCCCTCAGGATGAAATTCTGCTCTTCGATTTTGCCGCTAAATCGTATAAAAAACTAAACGTTGCCGCCTTTAAAGATCAAAGTGTTTCTATTTGGAGCAAGCCAGAATTAGCCAAAGACAGAGACAACGAATTCCGTCCGTCGATTTGGTTAGGCAACGATAGTCACTTCTATTTTTCGCGTACCAGCCGCGATTTGAAACGTATTGATATCGGCACGGTGGAAATAGCTACAGGAAAGGTAACTCCGTTAATCGACGAGCGTTTTAATACTTATGTTGAGGTGAACAGACCGGGGTTGGTAAACGATGGAAAGGAACTGATTCACTGGAGCGAGCGCAATGGTTGGGCACATTTTTATCTGTTCGATGGAAACGGCAAACTGAAAAACCAGATTACCAATGGTTCATTTCATTGCGAAAGTATTGTAAACATCGATGAAAAAAACCGCGTATTGTATTTCACTGCAAATGGCCGCGAGGTAAAAGAAGATCCTTATTACGTGCATTTGTATAGCGTTAATTTCGACGGGTCGAACATGAAATTGCTCAATGCCGGCGATTTCGATCATTCATCGAGCATGAACGACAACAATTCGTTTTTTGTAGATAACTACTCGAGGGTAAATACGGCGCCAAAATCGTCGTTATATGATAGAAACGGAAGAAAGGTGATGGAACTTGAAACCACCGATCTATCGCTGTTAATGTCTGCTGGCTACAAATTTCCTGAGCCATTTAAGGTAAAGGCCGATGATGGAATTACCGATTTATATGGTGTAATGTACAAACCGTTTGATTTCGATCCGAACAAAAAATACCCCATTATCGAGTATGTTTATCCTGGTCCACAAACCGAGGCCGTAAACAAGGCGTTTAGCAAAAGTATGGATAGAACCGATCGACTGGCCCAGTTTGGCTACATTGTAGTTACGGTGGGTAACCGTGGCGGAAATCCATCGCGATCTAAATGGTACCACACTTTTGGTTATGGCAACCTTCGCGACTACGGTTTGGCCGATAAAAAAACCGCTATTGAGCAGTTGGCCTCAAAATACCCCTACATCGACGAAGATAAGGTGGGTATAACTGGTCACTCCGGTGGTGGTTTTATGTCGACAGCCGCTATGCTCGTATATCCCGATTTCTTCAAAGCTGCGGTTTCTAATGCCGGTAACCACGATAACAGCATTTACAACCGTTGGTGGAGCGAAAAACACCATGGCGTGAAAGAAGTTATTTCGTTAAAAGGCGATACCTCGTTCAAGTACAGCATCGATAAAAATCCCGATTTGGCAAAAAACCTTAAAGGACACTTATTGCTGATGCACGGCGATGTTGATAACAACGTTCATCCGGCAAATTCTATCCGTGTGGCAAATGCACTCATGAAAGCTGGCAAACGTTTCGATTTTCTGATCATTCCCGGTCAGCGCCACGGCTTCGGCGACATGACAGAATACGCGTTCTGGAAACTGGCCGACCATTTTAATAAATACCTGATTGGCGATTTCTCCGATCCAAGCGAGGTCGACCTTGTAGAAATGGATAGAGACATTGAACAAAACGGGAAACCGCAGAAATAGTGTTTTCAAAGTTACTAACGCTACTTTGCAAACCGGCGATTAGCGTTAGTAACTTTTATTCACCAAATACGTCATCCGATGGGAAGCCGATTTTCATCCATCTTACCCGTCATCCGATAGCTATCGGATGCGAGGCCGATTTTTCATCAGCTGTGGCAATCTCTTTGTAGCAATTTACTAACCTTTCCTTTTGCACACCAATTAGCGTTAGTAAATAAGTCAATTTCTTTCTAGAAAAGCAATGTTCTGTAATGCTTCGGTTATTTCAGCCCTGCTTTCTGTTGCAAGTTTTTTGTTGCTCACAAGCTCTGCTCGGCCCGACAACAAAAAAGCTTTCCACGCCAATCAGGTTTAGTTTAGTTATGGCAGTGAATAGGAAGCACCGTTGATTTAAGGGCGATTTTCATCGGCTATGACAAACTTTGTTTATTAGCAAATTAGAATAATGCGGTTATTCACCGCAAATTTGCGGTGAATAATTTAATTTATCGCCGCAAACGGAGGAAACTGATTCTGAAATGCTGCATCTTTTTTTGATGCTGATTTTTCATAAGCTTTAGCACATTATTCGAATAACTATACAAATGATTTGTTACGCTTTTTAACAAGATTGATCTTGAGTAAATTTTACTCTTTACCGTAACTTCGGTATGAGGTTGCTTTTAAGCATTTCTTAGCCATTTGTCAATTTCTTCTAGAATTGAAAGGATATTTATATAATCCCCCATTATTTTTGAGGGAGCATTATATGTCTTCGTGATTCCTTTTAGATGGGTATGTGCTGCGTCATTTCTAATTCCTTTCAGATTTTCTAAATAGGATTTAAGTAAAGTTATTCTTGCTGTCTTCTCCAGTTCATTTTCCAACTTTTCGACTTCAATCAGGCCGATGAGACTGATAAACATTGGACGTACATTGTTTTCATAATGGAATCCATTGTTTTTTTTTACTATTGACTTCTTGCAATAGTCCCTATTATGCGAGCTTAATAAATTTCTATTCGCATGACGAACTACAATATCGTCAAATGTTTCCTCAATCCATCCGCACAGTTCTATTAAAGCCATTTTGGAAAAATAAATCGTTTTCTTTTGGCTCTTAGAATGTAGATAGAGCTTTTCAAGTTCATGAAGAGATGCGCTGATGTAGGATTTAGCAATCATAACTTAACTAAAAATTTCTATTGCTCTATTGATGCGGGTGATAACCTTATCTTTTTGAGCAAGTCCTTCTTTAAGACTGTCTAAAGAGAATAGCTGGTCTTCCAGAAGGTCATGATATTTTGCCATTAGCTCGTCATCCTCTTGAATCTGTTCAAGTGCATTTATATTTCTAGCAATGCCAACGAAAAGAGCTTCTGTTGTGGCTTTACTTAATCTTTGGATCGGATTATTTTGCAATATTCTTACGTATAAGATTGACATTGTCCGAGTAAAAAGATCCATATACTCATCAATTTTTTCTAATGTAGCTCTTTTATTGTGATCCATAAATTCATTTAAGAATTTAGCTAGCTGGCCCTTGTAAGACGTAACATTATATGTAAAAGCGATAAATCTCAGAACTAGTTCTTCGTTTGAGAAGCGATCAATTTGCTGAGGATGTACATCGAAAACAGAAGTGTAAATATCTGAAGTTACCGCCTTTTTTAGAAATGTATTGAATGATCCATTATAAATGCAATTTCTTATTTCTTGATTAGAAAGTTTACTACCTCCGGTATTTAGTCTATGAAAAATAGTAAACAAATAGTTCATATGGCTCTTTTTTGAATAATCACACCTCAAAACCGTTATTGGTAAAACAGTATTTTGGACTTTGGTATAGAGGTCGTTATATCTTATTTTAATAAAGACATTGGTTTTTCCGGAAATGCGGTCGTCGATATCTTCCAATTTGGAAAGCTTCCATTCATTTGTTACTTCTGCATCTAAAAACTTTACAATGCTTGAAATTCGTTGTAATCCATCAATTACAAATCTTTCTTGTGTTTTGTAATCAAGGCTTATACAAAGGCTGGGAATTGGAAGTTGCTTAACGACGGAGTCTACCAATCTGGTTTGCATAGTATTCGACCAAACAATGTCTCTTTGGAAGTCAGGTTTTATCTCAAGCTGACCACTTTGGTACATGCGTAATAAGTCAGCACAAGAACGTAATTCGTTATAAGCTACAATGTCTTCCGGAGGAAGTTCGTTATAATCATCAGTTTCTTCTTGAAGACCCTCGAAATGCAGTAGGTCCTCTACGGTTTCGATGTTTTCTGTCTCTTCAATCATAATTTTCGGTGTAATACATTTGTCACTATACTAGTCATTACTTCAACTTTGACAGTCACCACCACTTGTTCTATGGAAAATTCAAAACTAGAGCAATTACCAGAATTAATACGCTAATGTATAAAAACAGAATTACAATCGCTTACGGGAAACCGTAACCCACCCAATAATTTAATCTTCACTTGAAGCTTTAGTTGATAAGTCAACTAACTTTTCCAATATTGCTTTACTGATTTCACACCGTCAAACCGTTCTTAAACAAGCCATGTGCTGAGTTAAAGCTAAAATAACAGTCATCCGATGAATATTTGCATCTTGCTAGTTATTCATCGGATGACTCCTAACCCAAAATGACTTTTAAAACTGAGTTAACCCAAACCATACGCTTCGTTTCCCGCTCTCCCGAAGATGGATTTAAAGGTCAATTTAGCGGTGAAAAGACTGGTTTTTACCCGACGAATCTGCTGCGGCAACATCACGAATACTCTCCCCACAAGTTTAACTGTTTAAACCCAGTTGCAGCGGATACCGGCCCAGCGCTTAAAGCCTGCGGGCGCACGCGTGAACGAACGGGCAGCAATGCTATTGAGTTAAGGATAAATAAAAAATATTGTCATCCTGAGCGTAGTCGAAGGACAGATATTTTTTGTTTTATCCTATAAAAAAGGTCTTCGACAGGCTCAGACTGACAACTCCCAGAGACTTAACTTAATAGCATTCGGGCAGGTATGAGCGTAAGACGGGATTGAACTTGCCATGAAAAACGGGTTTTAATTTTCAAAAACCGAGCCCATTGCGAAAAATCAGGTGCGTCAACGCCTTGTTTACTATAATCACCTATTTAATCCTAAACCGCATGCCAACATATACCATCCGGCCGTAAATAGGTCCCCAAACCATCGAACCATCAAAATAAGGACTAAACGGCTGGTCGGCCGAAACAATTGGGTTTTGCTGCTTAAAATTCGTCAGGTTTTCAGCACCCACATACACATCCCATTTATCTCCGAACTGCTTGGTTACCTGAGCGCTCATTTGCACAAAGGCAGGCGAGTAAAGCCCCAATTGCTTATCGCTCGGGTTGCTGCCCGTATAAGGCAAACGTTTTTTACTCAGCCATTGCGTAGTCAGGTCAAACTTCCATTGTTTCGAGGCTTCGTAAGCCAAATTTACAAATGCCCTATGCTTGGCAATCAACGGTTTCTCCAGTACCGTACCGTGGTAATTTGTTCGCACATCCAACCAACGATACGCCAGGCGAACATCCAGCTTTTTAATCAGTTCATAGTTAAATTCGGCCTGTAGACTATTGCTGAACGATTTTCCTTTTAGGTTATAAAAATTGATCTCCTGCGGACTGGCATCAACATCAACCACCACTTGGTTAGTGAAACTGGTACGGTAAGCATCAAAGCTAAAAGCGCCAGAACGGTTATTCAGCTTAAACTTACGCACAAAGTTAAAGCCGTAATTCCACGCCTTTTCGGGCGAGAGGCCGTAACCATAATTAGAAGTAGGATTTAAGATGCTGTATTGCCGGGCACTAGCAAAAAGGCCCGAGTTTTCGGCAAAAATATTAGCAGTTCTAAAGCCCGAACCCACAGAGAAGCGAAGATTTGTTTGCGGTGTAAAATCATATTTTAAATGCAGTCGGGGCGTAGTCATCAAACCATACGCGTTATGATAATCGAACCGTAAGCCCCCAATGGCCGTAAACTTGTCGCTAGCCGCATACGTGTATTCGAAAAAGGCACCCGGTACAATCTCCTTACGTTTAAAATTTTCGATATTATAGGTTTCGTTATAACGATCATCAATAAAGCTTAAGCCCGTACGAAACTTATGATTGGTAGTGCCAATAATAGATTGATAAATAAGATTGGCATAAACCGAATTTTGCTTGGCATTGTAGCTTGTTAAACCATAGTACGAGCTATTGTTATAGCGATGGGCAGAAAAGATAAAGCCAATGCTCTTGTATTTCTGTTGCGGAAATATGTAGCCCAGTTTACCCGAAAGCCCATATTGCGATACATCGATGCCTACACCATACTGGTTTGTAGTCAGCTTATCCGTAGCGGCATCAAAATCTGTTTGCCCCGCCTGCCTGCGATCGCTTAATGCCTTAATGGCAAACTGAGCAAAAACGCCCTTGGTGTTGGCATACTGCCAACGATTTATCACGTTAAGTTGCCTCCCCTTGGGGATATCTAAAAAACCATCGTCATTATTGTCGTTCCTTGTGCCCACGCCATTTGCATGCAAAAGCAGGGCCGTGCTCCAATTATCGTTAATAACCTGCGATAGGTTAGTGGTCGTTTCCAGTCGCCCGGCTTCGTTCGCATAAGCATTTACAAAAAGCCGATCCATTTTGTCAGGCTTCAGTTCTTCCACATTAATCTGACCTGCAATACTCTCAAAGCCATTTACCACCGAGCCAGTACCCTTTGTAACCTGTATGCCCTCTATCCACGGCCCGGGGATAAAAGTTAGGCCATAGCTGCCTGCCAGCCCACGGATTTCAGGTGTGTTTTCGGTGGTAATTTGCGTGTAATTGCCCGATAAGCCCAATAATTGAATCTGTTTAATGCCCGTAACGGCATCGCTATAGGTTACATCAACCGAAGGACTGGTTTCAAAACTCTCGCTCAGGTTACAGCAAGCCGCCTTGGTTAATTCCATGCTGCCAATATTAAGCGTGTTAAGCGTACTCAACGATGAAATATAGGTTGTAGGGTTTTTTCCGGTAACGGTAACTTCATTCAGGTTTGCGGCCGATGAAGGCTTTAAAATGATCTTCAGATCATCCGTTGAGTTAACGTTCAGCGTGTCGGGTTTATAACCAACATAACTAACCGCAACCTGGGTTGGTAGGGCACATTGCAAAGAAAAAGCACCCTCGCTATCTGTGGTACTGATGTGGTTTGTGCCAATGCAATAAATTGTAGCGCCAACAAGCGGTACCGGTCCGGCCTGCTTGCTTTCTTCCAAAATCACACCGCGAATGGTCTGCATGTCGGCACCTTGCTCTCGTGAACTGTTTGGCGTTAACCCGGTGCTCACGGGCATATTGTTCCTATAATAGTGGCAACAAGATGGCAGGCTTTCATAAGTCTTAGCATCTGCCTTGAAATCTTCTGTGTCATGCCCAACATCAGCCAATCTTTTTTCGATTTTAGCTTTCGATAACTTTGTGCTATCGTAACTAACTGTAAGCATTTTGGTTTCGATGCTCCAGCTGGCTTTATCCGTTCCAAAGCTTCTGAGTGCACTTTCGATTCTGTTTTGGCACTGTATACACTCGCCATTAACCCTAAAGGTTTCGGTAATGATGTTCTTTTTTTGTGCATTTGCATTTGAGAGGCCAGCCAGCACCAATAGCATTGCAGCCAATAATCTTATTGTTTTCATCGTAATATCTTAAGTAATTGAATAGTGATAATGCCCGTTTACGCCTATTGGAAACGGGGTGAATTTCGACCTAAACAGTTCTTATATAATGAAAACGCAGAAGAATAAATGTCGTGGAAGTCGATCGGAGCGGTTCGGCTCGCTATAAATAACGTGTGTACGGGCAGCGATGGCCACATTCGGGAAGAAAGAATAAGCTGTTGAAACCAAATGCGACGGAAAAGGAGGGTCGAAATGGAAAATAGATTGACTATTACTTTTTTGGTCGGCCTTTAATTTTACCGTTACCGTTTTATTTTCACAACAGCCCTTTGAAGATTGTTCACCGAGACATTTAGCGCCAACATTGGCAGCAAGTGAAACCTCTTTTAGTTTTCCACAGCAGTAGAAATGATTTACGCTTATCCCAAATGATGCAATGGAATAAACGGTCAAAATAGCTATGATTAAAATACGTTTCAATGTGTATGCTGGTGTTTGTTTAATTACAAAAGTAGATAGTTACTTGGTAGGCCCGTTATACTTTTTCGATGAAATGTTATAACATTTTCAGGTCGTAGAAGAGCAGACTGCTTCGTGCCTCGCTACAAAGTGGCCCCTTTGGGGCAATGACAACTGGTTTTACGCTGTCATCCTGAGGGTTAATTTAAAAATCAATATGAGTGACATTAATGCTTACAGTAAAAATTTTTGACCACATAGGCACATAGAAAACATAGATTTTTATGTCTAAGCGATGTGTTCTATGTTTCTATGTGGTCAACTTTAGGCTTACATGTAAAAACACTAAATGTTCGTAAGCGGCTATTTTATAGCGTCATGCCTAACAATGTTAAACTCAGTCGAAGACCTCATCTGTAGGAAAAAACAAATAAACATCGCCCTTCGACTAAGCCTGTATTGAGCATTTCGACTAGGCTCAATACAAACTCAGGCCGAAATGCTCAGGATGACAATGTTTTTTGTATTTTCCTTAACTAAATGACATTGGGCGGGCATGGGAAAGACGACAGGAACAATAAAAAGCCATTCATATTGATTTTTTTGCAAGCCAACTTCATTGCCGTCAGTTTCCACTAAGGGAAAGAAAATTAAATGCCAGCACATCGAGTTCGCTCCTGATCGGTAAGCTCATCGGCTCCATTGCCGTCAGTTTCAACTGACGGAAAAGGCAATAAATGCAAGTGCCAACACATCGAGTTCGCTAGTGATCTGTAAGCTCATTGCGCTCATTGCCGTCAGTTTCAACTGACGGAGACGATCTAACCCGCAAACATTGCTATAACGCCAATTATGGCTAATATGAAAAGCACAAAAAAGAAGATCTTCCAAAAAGAATGTGGCCTTTGACCGGATATTACGCCCGTTTGCCCGTTAACATAAAACACATAACGTTTGCCGTTGTATTGGTAGCTGCTAATATAAACAGGAAGTAAAATGTGCTTAAACGTTTCGTTTGTCAGCCTCATATCAACCGACGATACCCGTTGTGTATCGCCACCGATATCTTTTCTAACCCAGCCATCAGCAATGCTTTCAGCCACCTCATTGCTTTGCTGGTGCCCCGTTACAAGAGGGATGGTGTATTTTTCTGTAACAAAGCCCAATAGATAACTACTATCAAAGGGTTTAAGCAAATCGAGATTCCAGAAAGCAATTTTTTGAGGAACCACACCCGTTCTTTGGTTCGAAGCCTTTATTAAAGTGTCATCGAGAAAGCCCGAGACACTTCCCGATACATCGTACCAGCGGGTTCGCCGCTCCTGAACTGTTTTTTCGTCCTTTCCGCTGCCAACCGTTCGCGTAACATAATAATATTCACCTCGCTCGCCGGTATAATTAGCATACAGTTCAGCATCAAAAGTCCAGTAGGGCAAGTAAAGCCCTCGGGTTTTTTCAGGATCGAGGGCTGCTTTTTTAAGATTATTTGGTGCAAACCAGAGCCCCTTAACCCAGGTTCTGAAAATCTCGAATGCTTTCCTTTGGTCAATTTGAAATGGAAGTACCGCTCCGGGAAGAATCCATTCCTCCTCATAGGAGTCTTCAACAACCAGCGGCATGCCACAATAAATGCAGGAGAGCGATTTATAATTTTCTTCGATATGCTGATTGGCGCCACAGTTTTTGCAGTTGAGCATACTGATTTTTTCGCTATGCTGCTGCGAACCCATTTTTTGCAGATAAGGCTTGAGCTCCAGTTCCTCAAAATCTTTTTTTGGCAATGCAATGGATTCATTGTACCCGCAATATCCGCATTTCAGCTCCGTAGTTCCCGGTGCGTAGGTAAGCTCAGCGCCGCAATTGACGCAAGTTTTTTTAAGCTCTGATTTTTGAGGTGAGTAATCTTCCATGAAAGTGGTGTGCAGCCTTAAAATAGCTAAAGGAGGTATGCTGTTAATTCAAAATTATCGATAGTTTTTTATTACTGTGGAAGCGGGGGAGGAGTGCTGCCGCCTAAAAACGGCTTAAGCTCATCTACTTGTTGCAGCGGTACCCATTCCGCAAGTCCCGCTTTCCAAACCAGCGTATCTTTATTTACCGTTCTGCCTGCAAACAACGTTTGTAGCTCGCCAAAACTTACCGGGCCGGCCTGCTGGCCATTTGCCGCATAAAAATATTGAACCGTTTGAGGCACAGGTGGCGGCATTGTGTGCGCTTGAGCCGTTTGCTGTTGCCCGGTTTGCGGGTTCATCATCGTACCCATTTGCTGTGCCATGGCAAAACCCATGCCCATGCCCATACCGGCGCCCGCGGTGCCACCCTCATTTGCAGCAGCAGCTTCAATGGCTTTAGCGGTCTTAAATTTGGTCAGCTTATCCAAATCAACTTTCTCGATCCGGCTGTATTCGAAAATTTCTTTTTTAAGATCCTCAGGCATCGAAACATTC
This sequence comes from Pedobacter endophyticus, assembly GCF_015679185.1. Taxonomy (NCBI): domain Bacteria; kingdom Pseudomonadati; phylum Bacteroidota; class Sphingobacteriia; order Sphingobacteriales; family Sphingobacteriaceae; genus Pedobacter; species Pedobacter endophyticus. The sequence continues at coordinate 1,292,841 of NZ_CP064939.1, read as the reverse complement.
TCGATAAAGAATTTTTCTAATGAAATGCCCACGCTAAGGAAATCGGGCTGCATTACCTGCATACAAGTTTCAGAAAGCTCATTGGTATTTGCGGCATACAACTCTATCGGAAGCTTTGCCTCGCCAACGGTATCAGTAAATCTTGTAGCAATTAGGCTTTTTAAATGTTCGTTGATTTCGAAATTGGTGAAATTGTTATCTGTACCAACAATATCTACAATAAATTTCCCGGCATCCTTTATCCGGTAGGCATAAGTTCCAAAAGCACGAAGCTCGATCAGCCCAAAACGATCATCGTTTAAAGTGATCGGATTTTTGGTTCCCCATTTCTCATCAGTAAACAAATGCGTGTTTACAAAATAAACCTCAGCCTTAAACGGACTGTTGAAACCATATTTCCAGCCTTGTAAGGTAGCTAAAATCGGAAGGTTCTGCGTGCTAAGCGTGTAAGTGCCGGGTGCAAAAACATCCGCCATTTTGCCCTCATTTATAAAAACCGCGGTTTGCCCTTCGCGAACAATCAGCTTGGCGTTGTTTTTTATCTCGTTTTGGTAGCGCTCAAAACGGTAACAAATCGTATCGGGCGTGTAATCCAGCCATTCGATAATGTCGATAAATTCATTACTTAGTTTTTCTCTTATTTTGTCGAAAATGCCCATAGTTTGGTTTTGGTTTAGTGTTTAATTTAAGATTCGTTTTTTATTGCCTGCAACCGCCTATGTAATGCATCGGTTATAGGAAATCAGCAGTGCTTCGGTGCCGATGGTTTTAAAGTTAGTAAAAAGATGGAATTTTACTTTGCGAAATAAAAAATTGCTGAGTCCGGTTTGTCGTCACGTTTTATCCGTACAATTGCTCAAGTTCCAATTGTTTAATCCGTGATAAAATCGCTCCCCTTGTCCGGCCAAAATGTATGGCCATATCCTTCGGGTTTACGCCTTCGCAAAACATCACCGTTAATTCGTTATCCAGTTCAGAAGTCCATGGCTTATAAGCATCCTTATTAATTATTCTTGCTTCCTCAACGGAGTAGGTTTTTTCGGCCTTAGCTTTAAGTTTGCTAACATTAACAGTTTTTGCTGGTTGTTTTTCATTAGTGCCTGAAACCTTTACAACATGAATTTGCTTAGCTGGAGGGAAACCCTTCGGCATCAAGGTTTCAGGAATGTGAATACTATTCTTTGTTCGCGTTACCGCCACATACAGCAAGTTAATTTCCTCATTCAGTTTCGTTAAGTTTAGCTCTTCCGGTTTCTTCCCCTCCTGGTATTTCTCCAACTTCTCTTCAGTTATAAAATCGTTTACCAGCTGAATCGCGTCATATTCCATGCCCTTACAACGATGTACGGTCGAGAAAATCATTTCTGCCTTTTCTTTTTCATCATTATCAACATGTTTATCTTTAATGCTTTTGATGATTTCAGGAATCCTATTGCCATACTCGCGAACAATATCAACCATCATCGCCAATTGCACATCTTCGGTTTTTTCGATGTAATCCTCTAATTCTTCAAGTGTTTTCATCGCTCTGATCAGCTTATCTTTAATCAGATGCCTCTTGCCGTTGTAAAGGTTTAACACGTCGTACAGCGATGCACCCTCGTCAGCATAAGTGTAAGAGTTGATGTTACCCTCAAAATAAATGTTTTTAATATCCTTTTTCTCGGTTACGTATTCAATAGCTTTAAGCAAGAGGCCAAGATTAGTCCTCGCCAAAACTGCTTTAGTCTTGATTTTCTTTGCACGACCTTTCCCCGTTATCGGCACAGTTTGAAAGGCATGGAGATGCTTTTTAAGACGCAGTACTTCCATTGCTAAATTGGCAATATCTTGACTAAACCGAAAGCTGGTTGATAGGTGAAAGGTTTTAAAATCGGCTTTTTCGAGTGAGTTAACGGCGAAGCGCCAACCGTAAATTTGCTGATGTGTGTCGCCAACAATCACTTTGGTAGCACTTTGCTTAAAGAAAACGTCGAGCATGGCAGGCGACGCATCTTGCCCCTCATCAAAAAGAATATAATCGTACTGAAGTTTTGGATTTGCAAGCTGAAACTTTTTGAGATAAAAATCGTGTGTGATCTCAATTTTACCTTTATCCATCATACTCAACAAAAGCCGGGCTTGCGCAACAATATACGCGTAGAACGATGAAACAAATGCCTGAGCCTTTAAATCCGTTACCGTATCAAGGTAATTCAAATCCTGCACCTTTCGTTTATCGCTATTGCAAAAATAAGCCACAAATTTATTGATATGATTGGCGATAACATATTCAGTATGTTTTTCATCATTGCCTTGCAGATTTAAAATATCCACAATTTCGTTGATCTTATATCCTTGCGCCCTTACTTTGTAGTTGTTTTGATATACAATGTGCTTGTAAGCCAGCGAGTGCGCAGTTTCTACTTTTACATTGTACAACCCCTTTTCGGTAAATTTTTTAGCGGCCTCAATTTTTACCGATTTGTTAAAGGCCAGGTACAATATTTTACTGCTTGTTGGCCTCGCCTTAGCATAAGCGATAACCGTTGTAGTTTTACCCGAACCGGCAACAGCATTTATTTTAATGTTGCCTGTCGAATTGATGATGTCCACTTGTTCAGCTGTAAAATTCATTATTTTTCTTAAGCGTTATATTTAATGCTGCCAACACATCGCCTTCACTTATTTCTTAGGTTCCCAAAGCTCTATTTTATTTCCCTCCACATCCATAATATGAACGAATTTGCCATAATCATAAGTAGAAACCGAATCGACAATGGTTACGTTCTCTTTTTTTAATTCAGCAATAAGCGCCTTCAGATTATCAACCCTGTAATTGATCATGAAATCCTTTGTCGAAGGTTCAAAGTATTTTGTTCGTTCTAAAAACGGCGCCCATTGTGTTTGTGCTTTCGTCGTGCTGTCGGCGCTTTCAAACCATTCGAATGTTGCTCCGTAGGCACTCGTATTTAATCCCAAATGCGTGCGGTACCATTCCATTATCCTTTTTGGGTCTTTGCACTTGAAGAAAATACCCCCAATGCCCGTTACCCTTTTAAGCTTCGGCTCCGTTAAGTTATCTCCGCCAATCAAAGCCTTAAAGGCAAAACCCGAAATGAAAGATGCCGTAACTATGAGAACTATTAATAACGTTTTTTTCATCTGTTTAAATTATTGGGCATTATGGCACGATGCAATTAACGTTAAATATACACAATGACTAACCCAATTTTAAATGTAATGATTATTAGTTGAAACATTCCGTTTAGGTGTTTAAAGGAAACGATTGTTTTCTGCTCAAACAATTGCCAACTTGATGCTGTTGTTTCAATATGAAAAACAAGGGTACATTTTTGGCAGCATTCCTTTTGTTAGCAGGAATAGCCAGTAGCAATGCACAAGATATAGATAAGAATAAGGTTCCGGCGGCTGTTAAATCAGCGTTTATGAAAGCCTATCCAAAAGCAACCGATGTAGATTGGGAAATGAAAGGCAGTAATTATGAAGCCGATTTTGACCTGGCAAAAGTAGATTATAAAGCGACTTACACCTCAGCCGGGAAAGCCATATCCTTTGAAAAAGATATTCCAAATAGCCAGTTGCCAGCTTTAATAGTCAAGAATATCAAGGCTAAATATCCACAAGGAAGAATTGATGATGTAGATTTGATTAATACCGGAGGGAAGATTTCGTACAAGGTAGATATTGAGGGTACGCCCGATGTTAACGTTTGGTACACCGCCGATGGTAAGTTTGTTAAGGAGTTGGCCGATTAAAGAAGAGTGGATTCAGGTTATGCAGAGAGCAAGGCTGCGGCGTACATTAAGAAGAAGTCAAGCTTTTAAAGCTTGACTTCTTTGGTAATAGGTTACCCGTTAGCGGTGTTAACCTGAATGTTCTTGTCGTTCAAATTTAGGGTTTTTACTTTTGCCAAACGCTTTTTTTCAGCCTTAATAAATTCGCTAATTGTTTGTTTTTGTGTATCTGTCAGCGGTTTTCCATTGATCACGAAATCAATCCCAGCTGGTTCTTTTATATAGCCCATGATTATGCAATTTTAAAATATTTATCAATTAAAATGTTCGCTGCCAATGTATTTATGATCATCAATTGTCCACCAAGAACTATTGCATTCAATGTTTTCTGATAATGCGCTATAAGTCTCGTTTTTGCAGTAAACGAAACATAACTTTCAAATCCATTTTCAAATGAGGTTTTACAAACGTAAGCTACTAAGTTGCCCGCAACACCTTCATAAAGTTTATTACTTCCTAAGTTAAAGGGTGCGTTTTCGAGTAGGTCCATATAAATGTGGTCAGCGTTCACTGTGAAACTTATTAGACCTTGAATGATATTCGGATTTTCAATAATAGTTAGTTTATAAACCCCTTTACTATTGTCATTAAATTCCTTTTTCCAATTAAAATTCCAACCGTTTTTCTTAGTTAATTGTTTTAAATCCGACTTTGTCAGAGTAACACATCTGTTCGAAAGCTGTCACCAGACATTGTATTTCTAATAGAATTTGTTAGCGCATCGATTTCAAAGTCAAGACCTATGTCTTTTTGTTTCCTCACTTACGAATTTACTAAATACGCTAGTGTTTTGCAACTTTCTATGTGGTTTTGAGTGTTATACACTATGATTGGCGACGGTTCTGTCATTATATTTCTAAACCGATGTCAGTAGCTGCATTTTATTTTCCGCCCATCGCTTGATACAATTCCAAGGTTCGTTTGATGTCTTTCATTTGTTCTTTTGTTATATTTCTTATGTCGAAATATTGCCTTCCTATCAATTTCATTTTAGCCGATTTCGCATTCGCTAAAGCATTAATTAATTCTTTATCGCTTTCACGTATGCTTTCGTCGAACCATTCCCAGATATGTCCACCGTCACCATTATCAGTTTCTGTGTTCATAGGAACATACTCATACGCTTTATTGCCTATTAAGAATTGTACTTTCCTAAAAAACAACCAATCGTCCGAATAATATTGCATTCTAAATCTTAAATTGCTTGGTATATCGTTCTCTGATTGAAAATAGCAATATAACCCATTTCTATTTATATATCTCGGAGCTGATTTAGGTTCATACCAAGTTGTTCGGGTTGGAGAAAATTCGTCTTTACGAACTCTAAAGAATTGCTTTAATTTTTTAATTTTTACTGAATCTAACTTTGCAGTTTGCTTAAATTTTTCTGCTTTCTCTTTTTTGTTGTTATCAACGGCATCTTGAATGCTGTTTTTCATCGAAAAAATTTCGTTTTCAATTTCGTTTTCCCGTTTTGTTCGGCTTGCAAACAATGTCGTTTTTGTTATGTCTTCCCCTTTGTTATTTAAAAGCTTAAAGCTTATTGGCGTAGAGTATGTCTTACCCATTGATTGAGCCATATCCCTGTTAACTTTAACAGAAATACAAAACTTCTGGAATGCTTCTAAGTATGCAGTCGAGTCGTCCTTAGCTTTTATAATCGTTTCGTCCTTCTCTTTTATGTGTGTTCCACCTAAAATACTTTCTTCGCTAACCTTTTCAATGTATTTATATGACTTGTCACAGGAAGTCAGAAAAATTGTTAATGTCAACAAAAGTGAAATGTTGAATTTGTTCATATATATCTATATTTTGAGTCTGTCCGTTTATTTGTAAAGGTTCTTTTTACAGTAGAATTCACGAGTATATTTAGATCCGTCAAAAATAGAATATCAAAACAACTTTTAATTACGGGAAGCCGTAACAGACTTCAAAATGAGTTTCATTTCATCGCGTTTTCAATGGTTGAAAAAGTGAGACCATTATAACAGACTTTTTTTATGCTTCGGTACAAACCAAAAAAGCGCTCCAATAATTAAATTGAAACGCTCTCTTAAAAAAAGGCAAAATAAATTTGGCCCAGGCATGAGCTGCCGGGGCCAAAGATTAAAAGTGAAATTGTACGCCTAATTTTGGTGCAAAAGTATCTGCATTTAAACCAAACGAGTTTGAAGTAACTTCGTTGCCGGTAAGTTCATTTTTAACGTTAAGGTTGTTGTAGCTTAAACCGCTAACCGAAACTTCGATACCAATTCTTTTAGTTGGGAAGAATGCAAAACCTGGAGCTAAGTTAACACCGATTGAAGTTGTTGAAGCGTATTTTTCGCCAACATTACCGTCTAAATCAACCACTTTGTTGTTTCCGAATGCCATTGGAACCGATAGTTGTCCGAAGAATTTAAATTGATCAGATAAGCCAACATAGTAACGGCCGAAAGGGGCAACAACAAACGCTTCGTTTAATTGTAATCTGCTAACTTGTTTATTGTAAGTGTAACCAACACCGGTACCTAACGCAAAATTGTCGCTTACAAAGTAGCCAGCACTTGGCACAATGCTAAAGCTTACGTCAGATTTTGCTGCGCCTTCTACTTTTGTAGAATTGAAGCCAACATTACCACCTAAAATGAATTTTCCTTTTTCAGTCTGTGCATTTGCACTGTACATTAAACCTGCTACTGCTACTAATGATAATAATAGTTTTTTCATCGTTTTATTAATTATTTGTGTTAAAAATTATAGTCGTTTTACTTTTTTAATTTCTGACTATATTCGGCTAAAAGTCAACACTAGTGCCAAAAAAATATTTTAAACGTCATGAAAAAATCAGTTTTTAAGCAAGTGCTTAATGCCTAATTAGATATAAAATTAGTGTTAAATCAATATTATTTTTGCGTGACCAAAAGTTAATCGAGTGATTAATTTTTAAAGCATGCCAAATTGACAATCTGACTTTTTTTGTAGAAATGTCAGACTAAAATCGGATGCTTTGGCATCATTTTGCGAAGATTTTATTCGGAAGGTTTGGCGTTAGTTACAACCGGAGGGAAAATTTGTCGGGTTATACGCTGCATGCCGCCAACAAGTTTTCAATTTTCTTTTTGATGATGCCAACCGCCATTTCATCAGTTAAATTCCCGTCTGCATCAAATTTGTTTTGAGCTTGCGCAACTAAAACCTCGGGCTGCAAAACAGGGTTCATATTTAAAAAAGTAAAAACCGGCAAAAATGCAGTTTGCATCCTTACAGTTCCCCACATCCCTTGCGTGGCACCCATCATGGCAACAGGTTTGTGCATCAGTGGCGCATCTTTTCCGCGGCTTGCCCAGTCAATAGCATTTTTTAATCCGCCCGGAATGGAATAATTATACTCTGGTGAGGCAATAATAAAAGCATCCGCTTTGGCCAGTGCATCTCTAAACCTAACAACACTTGTTGGTCTTTCAGCCGCTTCCGGCGTATCCAAATCTGCATTGTAAACAGGAACATCATCAAAAGGAACAATTTCAAAATCAATTCCCTCAGGTACCAATGTTCCGGCAAATTTTAATAACATGGCGTTATACGATCCTTTGCGCAAACTACCGCATAAGCCCACAATTCGTTTATTCTTTTCCATTTCAATAAAACCCACATCTACTAAAAATGTTTTGGCGCCGCAAGGACACTGCGTTAACGAAACGAAGATTTAATTGCTATTTTTGACACTCAAATCTCGCTATGATCAACAATACATCCACCCAAGGGTTACTGGAAAGAACCGTTTTCCCGATTTTATTTGCTTTAAGCTTTTCGCACTTATTAAACGATACCATTCAGTCGTTCATTCCCGCCATTTACCCCATCATTAAAGCAAATTATGGCTTGAGTTTTTCGCAGATTGGCTTAATTACATTAACTTTTCAAATGGCTGCATCGCTATTACAACCTTTTGTGGGTTTATATACCGATAAAAAGCCACAGCCGTATTCGTTAGCGATTGGTATGGGTTTTACACTCACGGGATTAATCACCTTATCTCAATCGCAACACTATTATACCATGTTGATTTCGGTAGCATTGATTGGCATCGGATCGTCAATTTTCCATCCCGAAGCCTCGCGAATGGCCCATGCGGCCTCGGGTGGGAAGAAAGGTTTGGCGCAATCGGTTTTTCAGTTGGGCGGAAACGCAGGAAGTTCGCTGGGGCCGTTACTAGCCGCCTGGATTATTGTGCCCTACGGACAGTTCAGCGTAATCTGGTTTTCTTTTATCGCCCTGATGGCCATCGTTATTTTAACTTTTGTGGGCAATTGGTACAAAGGATTTGTTTTATCGAGAAGTAAAAAAAGCAGCATTGAAGCAGTTGTAAATCAATTTTCGAGGCGAAAAGTAATTTTTTCGGTGTGCATACTTTTGTTGCTCATCTTCTCCAAGTACTTTTATATGGCCAGTTTAACCAATTACTTTACCTTTTACCTCATTAGTAGATTCCATGTTTCCGTTCAAACGTCGCAGGTTTATTTGTTTGTTTTTCTGTTTTCGGTTGCGGCGGGAACTTTGCTGGGCGGACCGATAGGGGATAGGATAGGCCGTAAATACGTAATATGGGCTTCGATACTCGGAACCGCACCTTTTGCCTTACTGCTGCCTTATGCCAATCTGTTTTGGATCGGTGTATTAATTGTGCCTATCGGAATGATTCTTTCATCGGCATTTTCGGCAATTCTGGTTTACGCACAAGAGCTGATCCCGGGGAAGGTAGGTTTGGTAGCTGGTCTTTTTTTCGGTTTTGCTTTCGGAATGGGAGGAATAGGATCGGCATTGCTGGGTAAACTTGCCGATGCGAAAAGCATTGCCTATGTTTTTAATATTTGCTCCTTTTTGCCTTTAATTGGTTTGTTGACGGGGTTTTTGCCCAACATAGAGACCAAAAAGAAATAAAAAAACCTATCCTTTTTTTAGGAGGATAGGCCTGAAGTTGAGTTTTTGAGAGGTTAAAATAGAATATAGATCTTAAATCTGAGGTTATTGATAAACCCTGGCTTGTTAAGTTGAACACAGTATTTTCGCTTTTGCTGTAGAAACCAGTATCATCCAGTTTTTATATATTCAATATTAAAATAAAAAATCGAAATAAAACTAAATAATTAGTTGTTTTTGTTTTAATTTATTGAAAATCAATCACAAAAAGATCAAAGTAAGATTTAGTTGCTGCATTTTAAAGGAGTTTATCCCGACCGATTCGGCAGATTGGGGGTGGTTATCCGATTTAAAAATGAAAATTTAGTGAAAAAGTCGGTGTAAAGTTCTCGAGCGGAAATCGCAGGTTGTTTTTCCTGTCGAAATTGTACAGCGACTCTGAAGCATAGTAATTTTGATGAAAGAAGGTTAAGATTGGGAATGAAAACTCGATACTCGAATCGTCAGAAACGAAATAGGTAAAGCCCGGGGTCAGGCTCGCACCGAAACCTTTTGGTCGCACATCCGTTCGGATTAAGTAGCCCTGCGCATCTACCCGGTTAAAAGTGTTAATTTGCAGCAATAAATTTGCCTGGGCAAAAAACCTGAAGCGTGGCCTTACATCTACATATTTTCTGATAAATGGAGAAATGCCGAAGCTAAATTCTTTTATCCCGCTTACATCTTCGTACTCGCCGTCTTCCTCATCCCATCTGGTGTAGTCTTCGCTCCGAAGTTTAGAGAGGTTTAAAGGGATTTCTAGCCCAATAGCCAAATTGGTTTTAATAAAGTAGCCACCTCGCGGCGTTAAGGTCAAGGTGTTAATTGCAGGTGTAGTACTATTTTGCTTCGAAGTGCCAAAGCTGGCGCTTATTCCTGCCAGGCCAGCGCCCTTTTCAGTTTGGGCATAGCTGCGCCAACTAAAGACGCATAGCAGCGCCATAATGATTAATTTAGGTTTCATTTGTGTGTGTTTTTGTGTGTAATCAATATTAATCATTTTTGAAATGAAAAACAATCGTATACATCACGCTAATACGCAGGATAATAATTGCAAGGCACAGCGCGTCGCGGCCTTTCTCGTCGTGTGGACACGTCTCCAATGCTATTTAGTTAAGGATAAAACAAAAAATATTGTCATCCTGGGCGTATTCGAAGGACAAATATTTTTTTCTTTATCCTATAGAAAAGGTCTTCGACTCCGCTCAGACTGACACCCATCTTGCTTAACTAAATGACATTGTCCGTACGTACGGGGATTAATGCAAGGCACCTCAGTTTTGCGCACCAAGATCCCCAGTCAAGCTGAGGATGACGACCGTTCATCGTTGAAGTCTGAAAAAGTTGGCTCTCATTTGGATGCTTCTGTGCAATGTAATAAACTTTAAAGATGGCTCCACACCATAGGTTTGTTCGGGAAACCATATCATTTGGTAAAATCAGATTGCTTACCGATGAAAAATTGGCACAGGTTGGCTTACACAAACCCGGCCTCGCTACAAAGTAGCCCTTTGGGGCAATGGCGATTCGGTGAAAAACCTGTCATCTCAACTACTTAGTCTTTTACACTCATTCTGATGGCGGCGACCGTTCTCGGTTGGTGCTTATATATTTCAAAATGTCTAAAACGCCATTTCTTTAGGAGACTACCCTGATTGGTACTCGAAATGATATATAAAAAAAACTCCCGTAGAAATTAATCTACGGGAGTTTTTCCTGATCACTTCGCTTAATCTTGCCTTTGGTTCAAGAACACGAATTTGTGATCGAACATATCCAGCTTAATTTTGCTGTCTTTATCTACTTTGCCAGCCAAAATCTCTTTCGATAGCTCATTCAAGATTCTTTTCTGGATCACTCTTTTCAATGGTCTGGCGCCAAACTGCGGGTCGTAACCCAATTGTGCCAACCAATCCAAAGCATCGTCGCTCGCATCCATTTCAATGCCCATTTCGGCAAGCGTTTGTTGCACCTGCCTAAATTGCAAGGCTACAATATCCCTTATTTCGCTGCGGTTTAATGGCGTAAACATAATCAGCTCATCTATCCGGTTTAAAAACTCGGGACGAATGGTTTGTTTTAGCACCTCAAACAGTTCGTTTTTGGTTTTGGCAATCACTTCATCGCGGTTCTCATCGCTTAAATCCTTAAAATTGTCCTGAATTAAATGCGCACCGATGTTCGATGTCATGATGACGATCGTGTTTTTAAAATTCACCGTTCTTCCCTTGTTGTCCGTCAAACGTCCATCATCCAATACCTGTAACAAAATATTAAATACATCCGGATGCGCCTTTTCAATCTCATCAAGCAATACAACCGAGTAAGGTTTACGCCTAACCGCCTCTGTCAATTGGCCGCCTTCATCATAACCCACATAGCCCGGAGGCGCTCCGATTAAGCGAGAAACCGCATGCCTTTCCTGATATTCGCTCATATCAATACGCGTTAACGCATTTTCATCGTTGAATAGAAATTCTGCCAATGCCTTCGCTAATTCTGTTTTACCAACCCCGGTAGTTCCGAGGAAAATGAACGACCCGATAGGCTTGCGCTTATCCTGCAACCCTGCTCTCGAGCGGCGAATGGCATCCGAAATGGCTTCAATTGCCTCATCCTGACCAGCTACACGTTTGTGTAATTCCTCTTCGAGGTTCAGCAATTTTTCGCGTTCGCTGGCAATTAATTTTGTAACCGGAATGCCTGTCCAACGGCCAACCACGCCTGCAATATCATCGGCAGTAACCTCTTCCTTAAGCATACGGCTATCGGTTTGCTGGTTTTCGAGATCAGTTTTCAATTTTTCGAAAGTATCTTGCGCCTCTTTAATTTTTCCGTAACGGATTTCGGCAACTTTGCCGTAATCGCCCGCACGCTCGGCCTGTTCGGCTTCTAATTTGTACTGCTCAATAAGCTCCATTTGCCTGTTCAAACTATCTACCAAATCTTTTTCACCTTGCCACTTCGCTTTTAACTCATCACGCTCAGCCGATAAATTAGCAATCTCTTCGGTAAGTTCGTTTACTTTCTTCTCGTCCTTTTCGCGTTTAATGGCTTCCCTTTCAATCTCGAGACGCATAATCTCCCGATCGAGTGCATCTACGTTTTCCGGAACGCTGTCCATTTCCATACGCAATTTCGATGCCGCTTCGTCCATTAAATCGATGGCCTTATCGGGCAAGAAACGATCAGAAATATAGCGCTGGCTCATTTCTACGGCAGCAATAATGGCCTCATCCTTTATCCGAACCTTGTGGTGTGTTTCATAACGTTCTTTCAACCCGCGTAAAATTGAAATCGCATCTTGTGTATCTGGTTCTTCAACCATTACCTTTTGAAAACGACGCTCAAGGGCCTTATCTTTTTCCAAATATTTTTGATACTCATCCAGCGTAGTGGCTCCAATGGCCCTGAGTTCGCCGCGGGCCAGTGCGGGTTTCAAAATATTAGCCGCATCCATTGCGCCTTCGCCACCGCCAGCGCCAACCAAAGTGTGTATCTCATCTATAAACAAAACAATATCGCCATCACTTTGGGTAACCTCTTTAACTACAGCCTTTAAGCGCTCTTCGAACTCACCTTTATATTTGGCGCCCGCAATTAACGCACCCATATCTAACGAGTACACGGTTTTGCTCTTCAAATTTTCGGGCACATCGCCCTTAATTATCCTAAAGGCAATGCCCTCAGCAATGGCGGTTTTACCAACACCGGGTTCACCAATCAAAATCGGGTTGTTTTTTGTTCTTCGAGATAAAATTTGAATTACTCTTCTAATTTCTTCATCGCGACCAATTACCGGATCGAGCTTACCACTTTCAGCGTATTCGTTTAAATTGCGTGCATATTTGCTCAACGCCTGATAAGTTGCCTCAGCATTTTGATCGGTAACCCGGTTATCGCCACGCAATTCTGTAATCGCCTTTTTTAAGTCTTTCTCGGTAACGCCTTGTTCTTTTAACAATTTCGACGTTGCATCGTTAATGGCTAAAATTCCTAATAACAGATGTTCTACTGACACAAATTCATCTTTAAATTCTTTTAAAAATGTTTGCGCCTTTTGTAAAACATTATTTGTATTTGATGACAGGTAAACATTGCTGCCGCTCACTTTCGGGAAACGGGCAATTTCTGCATCTAAATTATGGTTCAATGTATTTAAGTTTACGTTCAGCTTCTTTAATACATAAGAAACCACATTTTCATCAACAGTGAGCAAACCTTTTAACAGGTGTGCCGTTTCAATAGCCTGTTGCTGGTTGCCCTGGGCTATTTCAGAAGCCTGTTGAACAGCTTCCTGGGCTTTTATCGTAAAATTGTTGAAGTTCATACTTTGCTTTGAATCAAAACAAATGCCACAGCCAATTTGATTTTTTAATCGGAAATTTTGTCGGTATATAGCGTTGTTGTGTGACTAAATTACTGATAATTAATGGTTTGTAATGAAATTTTGTCTGATTAGATGCACGGGGTAGAAAAGGAGGTAAGCTTAAATACATTAAATTGATAAGCCCAAAGGAAACGGCGGTAGCACTTTTAGTGCATAAAAAAAGCGAAGGGTTTCTTCGCAAGTAATGGTAAGTAATGATGAATTAGCCAAGTATTTCTTTAAGCTTCTGCGTTTCGTGGTCGACGAGTTTTTGCAATGGGCCAGAGGCCAACATTTTCATCATCATATTTAAATCGGCAGAGATAATGTGTTTTGCGGTCGTTGTTCCGTTTCCATTATCTGCAAGTGTCCACTTCAGTTCTACCTCAAAAGGCGCCTTTTCTGTAGGTATTGCAGTAAGCTCCTGATTTTCTACCCGGTTGGAGATTTTGATCGCCAGTTTCGCCATATTTTGGATGGTAAAACGGGCATCGTCTTCTGTCGATTCCCAATTATAAATATTTTCGGGCATCAACTGCTGGTGGTTATTCATGTTTGAAAGAAAAGTATAAACCTCTGCAACGGGTTTATTAATCTCTACAGCACTTTCAATAATGGTCATGTATGTTTTTAGGTTAGTGTTTATTACTATGCGTTAATCGAGTTTATCTTGTCCCCACGCTGATGGGTTTAATCGCCATTTGCCTAGCAATTCCATATCGCTTTTTGCAATAATACTGTGTTCAGCGGCATAATCAATCAAAGCGGCATAGCTGGATAGGGTTAAGAAACGGCATTTGGCTGCTGCAAAATTCTCGTCGGCTTTTTCAAATCCGTAGGTAAAAATTGCTGCCAAACCGGCAACTGAAAGTCCGGCTGCTCTTAGCGCTTCAACAGCCTGTAAGCTGCTTTTTCCTGTCGAAATTAAATCTTCAATTACAACAACACGCTGTCCTTCAACTACTTCGCCTTCAATCAGGCTTCCCGTTCCATGTTCTTTTGCTTTCGCTCTCACATAAATAAAAGGTAAACCGAGCTCTTGCGCCACCAAAACACCTTGAGGAATACCGGCAGTTGCTACACCAGCAATAACGTCAACCGAACCAAACTCTTCCTGAATGGCCTGGGCCAACTTCTGACGAATGTAGGTTCTAACCTGAGGGTGAGAAAGTGTGATCCTGTTATCACAGTAAATTGGTGATTTCCAACCAGACGCCCATGTAAAAGGATTATTAGGTTGCAATTTAATTGCCTTTATTTGTAATAAAAATTCAGCTACCTTTAATTCAATATCACTTTTATTATACATGGCGCAAAAATACAGAATTTATATCAACGATAACACCCTGTTTATATCAGATGTTTTACCAGAGCAAAAGGAAAAAATTCAACAGCTTGAATTTCAAGATTTTGATTTACACACATTTTACAAAAAACTGAAAAACGGATCGAAAAAGAGTTACATCTTCTTAACTAAAAATCCACGCGAAATTTTTAAAAAGCTGAAAAAGAACTGCGAAATTATTAAAGCGGCGGGCGGTTTGGTAGAGAGCGCCAATGGAAATTATCTTTTTATTTTTCGAAACAAAAAGTGGGATTTACCAAAGGGAAAGCTTGAAGAAGGTGAAAAAATGAAAGAAACAGCCGTTCGGGAGGTTGAAGAAGAATGCGGCATTAAAGTGGCAAAACGCGAAGAAAAACTTTGTAAAACCTACCACGTTTACCCAATGGGCACAAAAATGGTAATCAAAAAAACAAATTGGTACAGAATGAAGGTTAAGGGCGAACCGAATTTGATACCTCAAAAGGAAGAAGGCATCGATCAGGCGGTTTGGCTAGATAAAGACCATGTTGGTCCGGTCGTAAAAAATACGTTTCCATCAATTATGGATGTGTTGAGGGCTGGCGGGGTTTTGTAATGAAGTGGTTAACTTTCTGGCTTTCATCTTTTTTGTTATGATTTGCTTTCAATCTTTGAACTATTGATATTTACAACAACAGCGTGCTATCCAAGTAGTAAAGGCATCCCGTTGTGATTTGCTTTCAATCTTTGAACTACTGATATTTACAACAACCGAACTTAGGCATGACATGAGTAAATACGGGTTGTGATTTGCTTTCAAGTATTGCTTTACTGATATTTACAACAACGATTACCCGATACTGTTAAACCACCTGCATGTTGTGATTTGCTTTCAATCTTTGAACTACTGATATTTACAACAACGCGGTTTAAACGACACCGAAATACAAGCGTGTTGTGATTTGCTTTCAATCTTTGAACTACTGATATTTACAACAACGCAATAGGCTTCATAGTTTTTGCTGTTTCAGTTGTGATTTGCTTTCAATCTTTGAACTACTGATATTTACAACAACATTCTTCACGAATAGCAAGATTATCTTTCTGTTGTGATTTGCTTTCAATCTTTGAACTACTGATATTTACAACAACTTTTTGCTAATAAGGCAGTTATCTTATCTTTGTTGTGATTTGCTTTCAATCTTTGAACTACTGATATTCACAACAACTACTGGGATGCGGGAAAAAGTTCAGCTTTAGTTGTGATTTGCTTTCAATCTTTGAACTACTGATATTTACAACAACCCGGCATGTTAAATTCATAAGTGATGTCTGTTGTGATTTGCTTTCAATCTTTGAACTACTGATATTTACAACAACCGTGGCTGTTGAAAAGGCTTTGAGGAGGATGTTGTGATTTGCTTTCATTCTTTGATTTACTGATATTTAACACAACATTTCGAAATAACATATCGTCCGAGTTGGAGTTGTGATTTGCTTTCATTCTTTGATTTACTGATATTTAACACAACTGATTCTTTGCCATCCTGAATATACCAGGTGTTGTGATTTGCTTTCATTCTTTGATTTACTGATATTTAACACAACTCGCTACCATCGGCGGTCAATTAGGTATTGGTTGTGATTTGCTTTCATTCTTTGATTTACTGATATTTAACACAACTTATGCAGCTTCATCTTTTATGCAGCACTGGTTGTGATTTGCTTTCATTCTTTGATTTACTGATATTTAACACAACAGTAAATTAATAATTTAAGCCGAATCTCTTGTTGTGATTTGCTTTCATTCTTTGATTTACTGATATTTAACACAACACCGTAGTCATAACTGGAGGTCGTAACAGCGTTGTGATTTGCTTTCATTCTTTGATTTACTGATATTTAACACAACCTTGGGCATTAAAACCTATAGAGAAAAGAGGTTGTGATTTGCTTTCATTCTTTGATTTACTGATATTTAACACAACGCAGTAGTTTTAGCATGTCCGGTAATCGTGGTTGTGATTTGCTTTCATTCTTTGATTTACTGATATTTAACACAACATTACGCTTATCCTTTAATAGCAAACACTAGTTGTGATTTGCTTTCATTCTTTGATTTACTGATATTTAACACAACCAAATTCAATAAGCAAAACGAAGCTGAGTGTTGTGATTTGCTTTCATTCTTTGATTTACTGATATTTAACACAACCACTCAGGAATGAGGAGCTGTCTCCACTGGGTTGTGATTTGCTTTCATTCTTTGATTTACTGATATTTAATACAACCATGTAAACCGTTTTCATCTACCTCGATACGTTGTGATTTGCTTTCATTCTTTGATTTACTGATATTTAACACAACATTTACGCTTGGTTTCTAAAACCTTTACTTGTTGTGATTTGCTTTCATTCTTTGATTTACTGATATTTAACACAACCTTCTTCTCGATATATTCAGCTACGAGGTTGTTGTGATTTGCTTTCATTCTTTGATTTACTGATATTTAACACAACATATAAACCGCTACCAATAGATGCCGAAGTGTTGTGATTTGCTTTCATTCTTTGATTTACTGATATTTAACACAACAGACCGGGATGGTAACATTTCCAGTTTGGGAGTTGTGATTTGCTTTCATTCTTTGATTTACTGATATTTAACACAACGATGAGCTTAAATACGCTTTGCGCTCCTGGGTTGTGATTTGCTTTCATTCTTTGATTTACTGATATTTAACACAACCTAACTTGCCATTCAAATTAATCGATTACCGTTGTGATTTGCTTTCATTCTTTGATTTACTGATATTTAACACAACCATGTCTTTTTATTTTTGTTTTTGTTATAGTTGTGATTTGCTTTCATTCTTTGATTTACTGATATTTAACACAACGAAGGCTAGTTGAATTTGTCAATAAACAACGTTGTGATTTGCTTTCATTCTTTGATTTACTGATATTTAACACAACCAAAAATTTCAACACCATCTTCTGAAATTAGTTGTGATTTGCTTTCATTCTTTGATTTACTGATATTTAACACAACCAACAGAAGGCGAATAAAGCTACTCAGGACGTTGTGATTTGCTTTCATTCTTTGATTTACTGATATTTAACACAACATAGTAATGTTAATCTTACCGGAATTAACTGTTGTGATTTGCTTTCATTCTTTGATTTACTGATATTTAACACAACGTAGCTAATGTAACAACAGGTCGTTGGATTGTTGTGATTTGCTTTCATTCTTTGATTTACTGATATTTAACACAACAAAACGACCAGTTGTTAACAAACGTCGAATGTTGTGATTTGCTTTCATTCTTTGATTTACTGATATTTAACACAACATATTGATGCTTTGGTACCTGGGACCAGCCGTTGTGATTTGCTTTCATTCTTTGATTTACTGATATTTAACACAACAGATTGAACCCCAAAAATACCCAGCGCGGCGTTGTGATTTGCTTTCATTCTTTGATTTACTGATATTTAACACAACCCTATGACACTATTACTTTGGTAATGGACAGTTGTGATTTGCTTTCATTCTTTGATTTACTGATATTTAACACAACTGACCAAATTAAAGCATGTTATCATGGAGGGTTGTGATTTGCTTTCATTCTTTGATTTACTGATATTTAACACAACATGATGCGAGTATGGAATGCCCAGAATGTGGTTGTGATTTGCTTTCATTCTTTGATTTACTGATATTTAACACAACATATTGAGATAGACGAAAAAACCGTTTATTGTTGTGATTTGCTTTCATTCTTTGATTTACTGATATTTAACACAACAGCAGGTAGTCAAACATCAAGCATCGGCTAGTTGTGATTTGCTTTCATTCTTTGATTTACTGATATTTAACACAACCTGTTGGAACATTTTTAGTTGGAGACTTTAGTTGTGATTTGCTTTCATTCTTTGATTTACTGATATTTAACACAACATATAGGGATAAAACAATTTTTATCAACAGGTTGTGATTTGCTTTCATTCTTTGATTTACTGATATTTAACACAACCTCCGTACTTGGAAATGTGAATTTCCCTTTTGTTGTGATTTGCTT
Organism: Pedobacter endophyticus; assembly: GCF_015679185.1. Classification (NCBI taxonomy): domain Bacteria; kingdom Pseudomonadati; phylum Bacteroidota; class Sphingobacteriia; order Sphingobacteriales; family Sphingobacteriaceae; genus Pedobacter; species Pedobacter endophyticus. Next base: position 1,274,347 of record NZ_CP064939.1, on the reverse strand, counting down.
TCATTCTTTGATTTACTGATATTTAACACAACAATTCTTCTAATTCAAAATTGGCATTTTCTGTTGTGATTTGCTTTCATTCTTTGATTTACTGATATTTAACACAACGGAAAAGGATATGATAAGTTATTACGGTTCGTTGTGATTTGCTTTCATTCTTTGATTTACTGATATTTAACACAACTACCACCACGAATGGCGCCACCAAATAATAGTTGTGATTTGCTTTCATTCTTTGATTTACTGATATTTAACACAACTAAGCATTAGTATAAGATAAATAATCTTCAGTTGTGATTTGCTTTCATTCTTTGATTTACTGATATTTAACACAACCATAATCGATCAAACCCTCGCACCACCTTTGTTGTGATTTGCTTTCATTCTTTGATTTACTGATATTTAACACAACGCAGGATCAACAACCGTTGCGAGTGTTGAGTTGTGATTTGCTTTCATTCTTTGATTTACTGATATTTAACACAACGATATAGTTGTAGCGTTTAACAGGGCATCGTTGTGATTTGCTTTCATTCTTTGATTTACTGATATTTAACACAACAAACTATATGGGCTAGTTTCGTTGGTTATCGTTGTGATTTGCTTTCATTCTTTGATTTACTGATATTTAACACAACACTAAAAGTCGTTCGCCCGCTTCGCTTTCGTTGTGATTTGCTTTCATTCTTTGATTTACTGATATTTAACACAACTAACATCGCTCAGCCCACTTTTACCCGCTTGTTGTGATTTGCTTTCATTCTTTGATTTACTGATATTTAACACAACAGCGTTGGCAGCTTTAAGAAACTGATAGCGGTTGTGATTTGCTTTCATTCTTTGATTTACTGATATTTAACACAACAACTTTTAATCAATACCAGCGCCGAGTTTCGTTGTGATTTGCTTTCATTCTTTGATTTACTGATATTTAACACAACAACAAAAAATATTTTATCAAAACAAGCTTAGTTGTGATTTGCTTTCATTCTTTGATTTACTGATATTTAACACAACATGAATTTGATAAGGCTTTAAACCTGATGAGTTGTGATTTGCTTTCATTCTTTGATTTACTGATATTTAACACAACGTCCGAATACCCCGATTTAACCTTGGCCCCGTTGTGATTTGCTTTCATTCTTTGATTTACTGATATTTAACACAACCGCCAACGAGATTAAGCTGAACGACATCTAGTTGTGATTTGCTTTCATTCTTTGATTTACTGATATTTAACACAACGGGGCTAGGGGGTTGCACTAAACAGCTTCTGTTGTGATTTGCTTTCATTCTTTGATTTACTGATATTTAACACAACAGGTAAGCGAATGTGTTGTCCCAGCCGCCAGTTGTGATTTGCTTTCATTCTTTGATTTACTGATATTTAACACAACGCGCTCATGCCTGCTAAAATGGCCTGGCGCGTTGTGATTTGCTTTCATTCTTTGATTTACTGATATTTAACACAACTCGACACTCAAAATATTAATGAGGCTTTACGTTGTGATTTGCTTTCATTCTTTGATTTACTGATATTTAACACAACAAAAAAGGCTGGCGCAAAAGCCTATCCAAGTTGTGATTTGCTTTCATTCTTTGATTTACTGATATTTAACACAACAATCCGTAAATAAAGTTCGCTTAACTGGTAGTTGTGATTTGCTTTCATTCTTTGATTTACTGATATTTAACACAACATGAAGTTGAACCTACCGGAATTTAAAGAAGTTGTGATTTGCTTTCATTCTTTGATTTACTGATATTTAACACAACAAAGAGTACGACGTTCATTGCCTAAAAATTGTTGTGATTTGCTTTCATTCTTTGATTTACTGATATTTAACACAACATAGCTTTTAAACAACATTTATCCCTTAGTGTTGTGATTTGCTTTCATTCTTTGATTTACTGATATTTAACACAACTTTCTTTCAGCCGTTTCAGCCTCGGCTAATAGTTGTGATTTGCTTTCATTCTTTGATTTACTGATATTTAACACAACATCAGGTACATACAGATACACCTTGCTTCTGTTGTGATTTGCTTTCATTCTTTGATTTACTGATATTTAACACAACCCGCGTCATCAATCTTTCCAGTAGGAACTAGTTGTGATTTGCTTTCATTCTTTGATTTACTGATATTTAACACAACGATATCAACGCCTAATCGCTGCTATTAAATGTTGTGATTTGCTTTCATTCTTTGATTTACTGATATTTAACACAACTTTGTTACCATAATTAATTTACTATCAACCGTTGTGATTTGCTTTCATTCTTTGATTTACTGATATTTAACACAACTGCCTGGGCTAAAGAAGTTTCAGGAACGTGTTGTGATTTGCTTTCATTCTTTGATTTACTGATATTTAACACAACGTTGAAGATCAAACCACAGGATTACACCAGTTGTGATTTGCTTTCATTCTTTGATTTACTGATATTTAACACAACTAAACGTTGTAACAAAGGCTAATGTTAACCGTTGTGATTTGCTTTCATTCTTTGATTTACTGATATTTAACACAACTTATTACCTTTTTCGATTTTTAAATCCTGGTTGTGATTTGCTTTCATTCTTTGATTTACTGATATTTAACACAACCGCCGCTGGGTTTAACGCCCCTGGGCCTGGGTTGTGATTTGCTTTCATTCTTTGATTTACTGATATTTAACACAACGTTGTCGTTAATTTTTGCGTTATCCCCGGGTTGTGATTTGCTTTCATTCTTTGATTTACTGATATTTAACACAACTAACCAGGGGCGGGACCTTTCCGCCCCTTAAGTTGTGATTTGCTTTCATTCTTTGATTTACTGATATTTAACACAACTTTTAAACCGTGCCTTTTGGGTTGAACAATGTTGTGATTTGCTTTCATTCTTTGATTTACTGATATTTAACACAACATAAAGCATTAGAAGCGAAAAACACGCCCCGTTGTGATTTGCTTTCATTCTTTGATTTACTGATATTTAACACAACATATGTCAGGTTTAAGAAAGGCGACACGCCGTTGTGATTTGCTTTCATTCTTTGATTTACTGATATTTAACACAACTGAAATCGGTGTAAAGGTGGGCGATACCCAGTTGTGATTTGCTTTCATTCTTTGATTTACTGATATTTAACACAACAACGCTGCTCTGCCAGCTGGAGCGCTCGCAGTTGTGATTTGCTTTCATTCTTTGATTTACTGATATTTAACACAACTTGTAACAGTGCCAATTTGAGTTGTAGAAGGTTGTGATTTGCTTTCATTCTTTGATTTACTGATATTTAACACAACAGAATGGATTGGATTCTGTTCATAAAGATTGTTGTGATTTGCTTTCATTCTTTGATTTACTGATATTTAACACAACAAAACATTTAAAAACTATGGCAATAGCTAAGTTGTGATTTGCTTTCATTCTTTGATTTACTGATATTTAACACAACTACAGTCTTTTTTGAGCGCCACCATGTTGAGTTGTGATTTGCTTTCATTCTTTGATTTACTGATATTTAACACAACCTTGTAAGATTTTTGGGCGTAACTTGCTACGTTGTGATTTGCTTTCATTCTTTGATTTACTGATATTTAACACAACAAGGAGGCGATGCCGGCGGGGGTGAGTATGGTTGTGATTTGCTTTCATTCTTTGATTTACTGATATTTAACACAACTATCTGAAAAAGATTCAGAGATTGAAAGCTGTTGTGATTTGCTTTCATTCTTTGATTTACTGATATTTAACACAACCCGGCAAAGAATACGCAGCGGCGGTGGAGAGTTGTGATTTGCTTTCATTCTTTGATTTACTGATATTTAACACAACATACCATAAGTCAATTAGTTAAATATCAGTTCATTAATCAAAGATTTAGAATTAAAAAAATCCTGATGAATCAACATCAGGATTTTTTTTCTAATTATTTATTGAATTGTAATAAGCCTTTATTTAAAATAATTCAAGCTGTTGAGGCGTATCAGGCAATTCTTTTTCCTTCTTTCCATAAAATAATTCCATCATCCCGAATTGCTTGTCAGTAACAGTCATGATCCCCACATGACCTTTTTCGGGTAATAGTTTTTTTACTCTTTTTATGTGCACGTCAGCATTTTCTCTGCTGCTGCAATGCCTTAAATAAATTGAAAATTGGAACATCGCAAACCCATCCCTTAAAACCTCTTTACGAAATTTAGCAGCAACACTTCGTTCCTTTTTGGTTTCGGTAGGTAAATCGAAGAAAACTAGTATCCACAAAATTCGATATTCATTTAAGCGCATCAACTAAAAGGGTAATTCATCCTCAGGTTTTGTAAATCCAGATTCCGTAATTTCATTTATGAGGATCGACTTTAAAACTTCTTTGTCTTTATAAGTGGAACCTCGCTTGTTATCAAAATTCGTCATTATAGGATAGGTAATTCGGCGAATTGTTCCCTCATAACATTTTGCAAGAGAAGAAGTGGTGCTTTGCAAGCCAACCATGAGCGGGCTTGTACTCTTTTCAAACTGTACATCCACCGTTGCAATACCTAAAAGTTGCGTTTTAATCGATGTTCCAAGTTCTAGAAAGTTTTCTCCTCTATCTATAATTCCCAGTACAATTTCATCAACATAGGGGCGATAAGGCTCCATAATATCATCCGCGAGGCAATAGGCATTATATTTATTTCGATGGTGGATGCCAAGGGTAGGGAGTAAGCCCGAGCAAACTAAACCACGGGCGACAATAGCTCTTAAAATGGCATAACCGTAGTTGAGTAAATTATTTGGAGGATCTCCCTCACGACCGCGGAAGAAATCGAGCTTTTTCGGGAAAACATTTTTCCAATAATACGCTGCGGCTCTTCCTTCATAATTATCTGGGTCTCCAGAACGAACAGACTTTGCCCAATACACCATATTTTCGCAAGCAATATTTCGATTAAAAAGAACAGCAGCCTGATTTAATATTTTCGCTTGAACGGTTTGCTGCCATAATTGTTTTTTAAGTGGTTGCGAAGCATCAATTTGATAACGAAACCTTTCACTTTGGGTATTATGCCCATCAATCGGGAGCATCATTCCAGTGGGATGACGGCTCTGGTTGCAAGTTATAATTGCAGCGTTATTATCTAACAATGCAGCAATGCAACCGTGTGTAATCGTTATCTGTTGATTATCCAATATGATTATCCCAATATCTTCAATCGGAATTGATTTTTTGGATTCCTTTTCTCCTAATGATTTTAAATGAGGTAAATCGATAGCAAGCTGGTTTTGATGCAAACTTAAATAGGCAGGGTTACTGAAATGAAGCGTTCTTTTAATCATTAGTTAAGCCTTTGAGATATTGCCCAAACGATCTACTTTTAGTTTGATACAGGTTTCTTTAATCCGAATCGGATTCGTATCAATGGTTATCTCCAATTTGTTCAAGCTTCCCATTTCACCAACTTTGCTTTTTGCATCATAGCTTTTAATTAAAGAGGCGATTGTTGACTGGATAAAATGGCACTCGCTTCCTGTACTACTGACCATTTTATAAATGCGTGTGATCTGCTCAGTATTCAAACTCGAAAAATCAAGCTGTTCGATACTATCCTTTTCCTCTTCGGTGGGAACGTAGACTAGATCGTTAGGAGATAGACTAAACAGAAATTTCCCATTTTCAGTATCTATCGGAATCATTGGCGTGTCTTTTCGTTCTTCATTGGACAACGTTGCTCGCCATTTTTGATGCTCAATGACCTCGTTGAGTGGAATGGTGTCATAATTTCGCTTTTGTTTGTCTTCATCCCAATAAACGGCAAAAAATAAATTAGTGCCTTTGGCGGCCTCAACATACTTTGCTCTCTTGTTTCCTTTTTCTCCCAAAGGAAACTTGCTTCCTACCTCAAATACCCTTACTTTGTAAATAGGCTGGTGTGCCTTACCATCATTATATTGTTGAATATTTTTATTCAAATCTTCTACACCCTCGGGAGAAAACGCTAATTCAGAATCACCATCCTTGCTGACCAGATAGTTCCTCAATATCTTTTGAATCCCTGTATCCGTGATATTTTCAATAGATTTAAGGTTAAACGAACTATCTAACGACTTTCGTGTAGCTGTCAAAATTTTTCCTTTGGGAACTTTGATTCGTGGCAAATCAACCTTTCCATATACGGTTTCTTTATGCATTGCTTTACGAATTGCCCAGTTGGTACTTTGCTGCTCTATAAAGCTTTTTTGAGCCTTGCCGTCTTTGTCAACACGCAAGTTCCCAGCCTCATCCTTAAAACTTTCGTAATAATTGGTAGCCTTATTAATTACACGGAGATTTTGTTTAAAACTGATGACGATTTTTTTCAAAGCATTTCGGGCATCCTCTTTAAAGCTATTCCAAGGCACTTCAAACGCTTTAGCTACATCTCTTTCAATTCTTTCTCCAGTTTGCGGATGTTTATACACCGTTCTTTCAAACTGCATTAAATTTCGTTTCAAATCGTGACGCTCGTTTTTCGATTTGGCGTGTTTATTATTAAGGAGGTTCACATGTTCCCTTGTAGCACAGGCAATTACCAGCGCATCTAAGGCGTGGTGACGGTGGTCGATTCTCTTTTTAGAAAAACCTTTATACAACGCTAACGGAACCGTAGGCAAGTACTTATGATGGTTTTCGTTCCAAGCTGTAAAATGAGTTTCTCCTGTTAATTGATTGAAACGCTCAAAACGAGGTAAAATCAAGTCGTTCCATATGTCATTTAGGCCCCAATCTTGTTTTAACTCACCAGTTATTTTACCATTACCGGGAATAACGTACTTCGAATTTGGACCTTCGTCGTTTTCTTCGGCACGAACGAGGCTAGATAACAGACCTGAAATATACTTACTGATGTAACGTGTATCATTTAATTGCCGCTCTATCATTGCCTCCGGAATTTCTTCGAGTAGAAGCTTATTGCGTTTTCCCCTATTTTTAGCATAATGGTGTTTTACAAAATCTACATAAGCGTTTTCGTTAAAAATCTTTACCGATTTACCCATTCCTAACGGTACTATTTCGCCTGGAAATTTTTTGATAAAAGCCAAGCCCATCTGATTGTCCTTTAACTTATTCACCGCCGCTTCGCAAATCACTTTATTGCTTAGGCTGTCGTCAAAATAACGGCTTTGAGGAATAATATGTTCTATTTCGTACTCTGGCGTAAACAATTTATTTAGCGGAATAATTTCACCGGTGTAAGGAGAACGGTACTTTTGCTCCAGCCAAAGCTTATATCTTTTCAAATCCGAGGAAGAAGGTTGTGCCATTTTGCTGATTTTCAGTATTTCATCATCAATTTCAATCGCTGAGTTAAGTACGCCTTCTTCATATACTTTTAAAATATCCTGCTGCATAGGGGAGTAGGGGCGAACGTTGAATACGGAGTCATCATTCGTCATTTCTATAAGCATGGCCTTAATGCGTAAATTGGTATTCTCATTTTCAGAAATTCTATTCGTCAACTGCTTGCGCTTATCAGCCGTATTTTTCATTTCTCGTCCTAATTCAACATGAATCTCAGTGAAGAAATTTCTAATCCCATTGCCATATTTTTTCCAAATGTCTTTTACAACCCGAAGCGTTTCGGTAACGACCTGCTCTACAATAGGATTGCGAAGCGAGTGTTGTTTAAACTCTTCCAAAAATTTCTCCAAGTCGTTTACAGTGTTCCACCTTTTGGTGTCAGCCGCTTCAGCGTGGCGGCCATAAACAAGGTATTGGGCGATATGAAGGCGCAACCCTTGAAATGCCTGTACTTCACCATCTAAAAAAGCGCTTAATTCAGCTTCTAGATTTGTATTGATGGTTTTATTCCAATCTTCCTTATCTTTTTCGGTAATAGATTTCGATTTTTTGTCTAATCGTTCCAGTATCTTGCTAATATTATTCCAATAGGCTGTGCTATTTGCAATGATGAGCTTTTCGTCCCAATGCTTTCCCAGCCTCATTAAAGGAAGCAGTTTTTTGAGTGCTTTTTCCGAAAAAGAACCATATTCGCTTTTGAATGGCGGAAACTTTTTGAAGGCCTCCACAAATGAATCCTTGTCCAAAGCGTGCTTTGAAGCGAATGATCGTAGCGCTTTTTCGTATTCTGTTTTGTCGGTAACGGAATAAATCAGGTGCCAAAGCTGTTGCTCAATTTCTTTGGTTAAAAAGCTGTCTGAAGCACCGTCTACCTTTTCAAACCGACTGCTTATTAAACCACGAGTTTCATTGCATGGATATGATTTTGACACATCTTTTTCAGCATCATATACATAGTTCCAGCGGTATTGATTTATCTCTGTAGTCAGTGCTTTTCCTTTCAAATCAGAAGAGGAAAATAAATACTTCATCAAAATTTTTTGATCTATCTCTCTTCGGTCCATCAAAAAATCAAAAAGCTGCTCCAAGTCCTTCGTAGTGCCAATCAATTTATCTGTTACATCCGTATCGTCATCTTTGCGATAAATTTTAAGATTATACAGCCATTGCCAAACCCGAAATTCCTGATAATAGGGATTAGACTTGGGGATGGTCTTTAAATATTGCCTATGTTCAACGCCCTCGTTATCCCTGTAAGTTCGGTATTCTAACCCACAATTTCCAATAGAGGACTTTTGACTACGAAGCGGCCGCTGATAGAAAATAATGTCGTTGATGAAAAGGTGGGTGAAGTTTTTCTGACTCAGCTGGAGCAGATGAGCTTCGTTGTTTCGGTAAAGCTCACGTACGCAATCGTTGTACAAATCGTCGTTTTCCAATTCGGTATGAAATTCCTTTTGTTTCTGAATGATTTGACCCAATTCATCTTTGTAGAATTTGCGTTCAATGGTACGTACCAATTTGCCCTTAATTTTTTGTTTGTGATCTTGAAGTAAGGTATCGTATATGAAAGTACCTACTGTTTTTTCGGATTTCTCGATTTCCCGCTCCGTCTTTTTTTTAAGTAATGTCCAATCACTCTCTCCCGGAGCCCGAAAACTTCGTTTCTCATTTCCCTCTTTGTCGGTTTTTACAGAGCCATCGTCGTTGAGATCTGTTGTAACTATAAAATCGTGAATTTTATCTTTCCAATCGAACAATGGGGTTTTGCTTGACCGACGATATACCCAACCATTCTCCAAAACCAATGAGTACCAAATATCTGCTTTACCTCTTTGCGGTTCGTCAGCAATAACATCAACAACGTTTAACGAATGGAACTCAATTAATTTGTTGGGATTTTCTTCCTCTTCCTCGCCACGTAACTGGTAATAACCGCGTTTCTGATTAAAGTTGAGTAGAATCCAAGCCAGTTCTTCCTTGTTTATTTTTTTAGTAAGCGCTTTCTTTCGTAAATAATAAATAGTCCAGTCGTAGGGCACTAAAGCTGCGTCTCCGTCCTTGTTAATTAAAACATGAGGCTGGTGTTGCTGAAAATCAGCTAACATTTCTTCAAAAGCGTTTTTAAAAATAAAATGATGTTCCGCCTTTTCTTTCGCTTCATTCCATTCTGTTCTATAGGCAAGCTTGGGTTCTTTTTCATCTATAAATTTTCCTAAGCGCTTCTCGAAGTCGATTTGCGCAGCATAGTGTTGCGGTAGAAAGCTAAGTATATTGAGTACGCGGTGCAATCGTTCTCGCCTCAACAAAAATCGTTCCCGCAAGCGCCTCACACCTCTATAGCTGGTTCGTTCAGCTGTTTGAGATACGGAATTTCCTTTTCCGAAATCGCCTAAAATATCTTGCGACATGGGAATAATCCGACTACCCATTCCAAGGATTGTACCTTGTTTTTTTTCGAAATCTTGCTGAATAAGCGCCCAGCCAATGGAATTGGTGCCGAGGTCGAGACCTAAAATATTTTTCATAATAGTTTGTTTTAAGCGGTTTTTTAAAGCTAACAAAAAATAAGTTTATCCAATTATGGTTTCCCGTATCTCATGTATCGAAATAAATTCTATCTTTGGTATTGAAAGAAAGCAAATCACAATAAGGATTATTCCGTTGTGAAAACATTTAGCGCCTCGCCTATCTGCGGGGCATTTTTATTTCTCCTTAATTTCCCCAACTTTGCAGCATTAGAATAATCATGCCGCCAACGAAAAGAAATCCCGCTGTAAAAAAGCCCGTAACCCGAAAAACTAATCCACGCAAAAAGAAGCCCAAGCCTTTTCCAATGCAATGGAAAGTTGCCATTGCAGGCTTGCTGCTCATTCTGCTTTCTCCGCTCTATTACGGCTATGTATTAAATGGATTTGTGGCCACCTGGCGGTGGATTAAAGATTGGGGACAAGACCCCAACTACCGCACTTACGAAAGCTTCAACATTAAAATTCCGAAGAAATTTTCCGTTCACGGTATCGACGTCTCTTATTATCAAGGAAAAATAGACTGGCCAAAGGTAAAAGCCATGAAAGAAGACGAGGTAAAGGTCAGTTTCGCTTTCATTAAGGCTACCGAAGGACTTTTACAGGTCGATCCGTATTTTCAGCGCAACTGGCGGGAAGCGCCCAAGGCAGGTATTGTTTGCGGTGCTTATCACTTCTTTAGGCCAAAAAAAAGCGGCAAGGCACAAGCGAAATTCTTTTTGCAGGTGGTAAACATCGAGAAAGGCGATTTACCGCCCGTGGTAGATATTGAAACTTTAGATGGTGTTTCGCCGTTAAGGATGCGGCTTGAACTTTCTGATTTCCTTACCTATGTTGAAATGAAAACCAAGGTTCGGCCAATCATTTACACCGGACTAAAGTTTTACGAGGATAATCTTGAGGGTAAATTAGACGAATATCCATTATGGATTGCGCATTATTATCAACCAAAGTTGCGATTGGATAAGAGCAAATGGCAGTTTTGGCAACATTCTGATAAGGCAAAAATTAACGGGATCGGCCACGTTGTAGATTTTAATGCCTTTAATGGCGATAGTACATCGCTGGCTGAAATGCTTGTAAAGTAGTTCATTCAAGGTTCATCAGTTCACTAGTCATTAGTAAACTGGGGTAGGCGCCCAAACTAATAAACCAATGACCAATGAACCAATGGACTAAACCGTCCAGCTTTCACATTTCTCCAAGAAAAATTCATCCGGTTCGGCGCCAATGCCGTTTTCTTCCGGAACATCAAGAAAATAGCCGTTATACGTTAGGCCGCCAACTACCGGATCTACCAAATGTCCAAGTAGAGCCGTATCTAAGTCAAAGAACTCAACATTCGGGCTGGCCAGTGCAAAATGAAGGTTGGCACTTAAGGCAATTCTGCTTTCGAGCATACTGCCAATCATGCATTTCACACCTCTTTTTAGCGCTTCCTCATGAATTTTTTGGGCTTCCAGAATTCCACCCGATTTCGAAAACTTGATATTTAAGTAAGTGGTCGATTGGCTGTTAATCAGCTTGCGGGCGTCGTGGTGGTTGTAGCAGCTTTCATCGGCCATTAAGCTTATCGGCGAGTTTACATTCAGCTCAGGCAGCTTATCATCGTACCAGGTACGCATCGGTTGTTCGCAAAATTCAATGTTATATTTCTCTAATTCTCCCAAAGCAAATAAGGCATCATCAAAGCTCCAGCCTTGGTTGGCATCTAAACGGAGGATCATTTCTTCGCCAACAGCTTCACGGATAGATTTTACACGGTCAATATCATCGTGAATTTTTTTGCCCAGCTTAATTTTTATAATCCGGCAACCCTGACTTTTATACTTCAAAGCCGTTTTCGCCATTCCCTCCGGAGAGTCGATACCGATTGTCATGTCCGTTTCAATGGTTCGTTTTGCGCCGCCTAAAAACTTGTAAAGCGGCAATCCTGCGTGTTTTGCAGAAATATCGAATAAGGCCATGTCGAAAGCGCTTTTAATCGTGTTGTTGTGGTCGGCATAGCCAAGCAAATCGTTCATGCGCCCAGGAATTTCAAGTGGATCTTTGCCTTTCAATATCGCAGCGAAATCTTTCGCCATTGCAATACATGTTTCTTGCGTTTCGCCAACAATCATCGGAAAGGCAGAGCATTCGCCAATTCCGTGGATACCTGCGTCAGTATGAATTCGTATTAAAACATTTTGTGCGAAATGCATGGTCCCCGTGGCAATTACAAAAGGTTCCATCGGAATGCTAAAGCGGTAAATCTCGGTATGTGTAATTTTCATTTTATCAAATTGAATAAATCATTTTTGTTGGCTCCATTTAGATTTTGATCTCTAAAGTATAAAAACAAAACTAAAACTGAACAGGTTGTAGATAATTAATAGCTTTACAAATTCACTTCTAATAAAATGAACATGCCACATACCCATTCTGAGCCGAACAGTTTAATTAATGCCTCTTCGCCGTACTTACTTCAGCATGCCTATAACCCCGTACATTGGTACGAGTGGGGACCAACAGCACTTGAGAAAGCAAAGGCAGAAAACAAACTGATCTTGGTAAGCATTGGTTATTCGGCTTGCCACTGGTGCCATGTTATGGAGCGGGAATGTTTTGAAAATTACGAAGTTGCCGAAGTAATGAACAAGCATTACATCTGTATTAAGGTAGACCGAGAAGAACGGCCTGATATCGATCAGATTTATATGTATGCAATTCAGTTAATGACCGGGAGCGGTGGCTGGCCGTTAAATTGCATTTGTCTGCCCGATCAGCGACCCATTTACGGAGGAACTTATTTTCGAAAAAATGATTGGATAAACATATTAGAAAATGTAGCCGGTCTTTGGTCGCAGGAACCCCAAAAGGCTGTTGAATATGCCGATAGGCTTACTGCAGGCATAAGAGAAAGCGAAAGTATTGTTCCGGCGGTTGAAACAACGGATTATACTCAGGAGCATTTGGATGAGATTGTAACGCCGTGGAAACATCATTTTGATATTGCTTTTGGAGGTTATAACCGTGCGCCCAAATTTCCGTTGCCAAACAACTGGGTGTTTTTGCTCCGTTATGGCTTTTTAAGTGATGACGAATCCGTTTTTACGGCGGTTTGCCACACTTTAGAAGAAATGAGCCGTGGCGGAATTTACGATCAGATTGGCGGGGGCTTTGCCCGGTATTCCGTTGATGACAAATGGCATGTGCCACATTTCGAGAAAATGCTTTACGATAATGCTCAGCTCATTAGTTTATACATCGAAGCCTATCAGTGCACCAAATTTGATTCGTTTAAACGAACAGCGGTTGAAAGCATCGATTGGGTGTTAAGAGAGATGACCTCGGCCGAGGGATTGTTCTATTCTGCTTTGGATGCGGACAGCGAAGGGGTAGAAGGTAAATTTTATGTTTGGGACAAAACGGAATTCGATGAAGTTTTGGGGGAAGATGCAGAGATAATCGGCGCTTATTACAACATTACCGAAGAAGGAAATTGGGAAGAGGAGCAAACCAACATTCTTCGGAAAACGATAGCAGATGATGATTTAATTGCCCAATACGGAATTGATGCAGAAACACTTTATAACAAGGTGCAAACAGCAAAAAGTAAATTGCTTGCTGTAAGGAGCATCAGGGTAAGGCCGGGCCTTGATGATAAGTGCTTAACCGCCTGGAACGGAATGATGATCAAAGCACTTACAGATGCAGCCCAGGTTTTAAATCATGACGTTTATTATGAAAAAGCATCAACAGCAGCTCGATTTATTTTAACGACACTGAAATCTGAAACGGGTGTTTTGTACCGAAATTATAAAAACAAAAAAGCATCGATCACCGCATTCCTTGATGACTACGCATTCTTCATCGAAGCTTTAATTGCGCTATACGAATACGATTTCGACGAAAGCTGGCTCGATCAGGCCAAAGAATTAACCGATTCGGTAATCGAAAACTTTACGGATGTAAATTCTCCGATGTTTTTTTATACCTCCGCAAAAAGCGAAGATTTAATTGCCCGTAAGCACGAAATTATGGACAACGTAATTCCTGCCTCAAACTCTACAATGGCCTCAAACCTGAAAAAATTGGGTTTGCTTTTTGATAACGAAGCCTATACGGAAAAAGCCGAGCAGATGCTCGCAGCAGTGCATCCAAAAATAAAAGGCTATGGCTCGGCCTATTCTAACTGGGCCAACTTATTGCTTAACGAAGTTTACGGAACAAATGAGATTGCGATAACGGGAATGGAAGTAGATCTGGTTAAAATGGAGCTGAGTAAGTATTATCTTCCAAACAAAATTGTTTTGGGCGGCGCAAACAGTAAGTTGCCACTTCTGGAAGGTAAGCAAGGCAATGAAACGAAGATTTATGTTTGCCGAAATAAAGTATGCCAGTTGCCTGTAAGTACGGTTGAAGAGGCATTGCAATTGACAAATTAGGTATCCCCTTGTATAGTTAAATAAATAACTCTACATTTGTAACTATAATGACAATTAAGACATTACATATCGAGAAACCATCTGTAAAGCTCATAACTTTTGTTAAGAAATTGCAATCAGATAAAGAGGCTAAATTGAAGCAACTGGACGCTGAACGTGAAAAATATTTCGGAACAAAAAAATAGTTTTAATGGGTAAAAAAAAGATTATTCCTTTAACAACAAAAGAGGGACATAATTATCTTATTCAGTTCGAATTTATTGGCAAAGAACATATTCCACAAAGCGTAAAAGCTGATGTGGTAGATGTACTTATATCGGTTGAAAACAATGTTGGTATCAATAACGGTTCAACGCTTAGTCAATTTGCGTCAATTCTCAAAGAATTCCTTGTAGAGAACAATGTTGTTTTATACTGTTATTGCGATCATGCCGAAATTATTAGAGCAAGGAAACAAAGTATGAGCCCTCAGGAATATCGAAGCAAATTATTCTCAGCGATGTTCGATAAACAAAACAATAGTGATTATATCAACCAGCTAATCATTATTAATGATGAAGTTGATCATTATATTCACTTAATATCACTTAAGGAAAATGAAGAAGATGTTGTTTTGCTTAGAAATGAAGTTTTGAACCTAAAATAATGTCATTTAAGCTTTTAGAGTTGGCGTTTACTTAAACCCCACAGTAAGTTAAATTAAGAACTACAAACTCGTATAAATGACCCTATAAAAACACTATATTTCGTGTACTCGTTATCTCGTCGTTATTATGAATGAAACTGTCCCATCTCCTGACGAGGCATCGAAAGTGGTTCAATAGAACCTCATATTTGAGCAAATCAGATCCTTGGCGTTGTTTTATACCTTTCTTAGAGGCAGATCCAACTTTGTGTCATTTCTCCCAACAATTAGGTAGTTTTTTTGTTAAACTAATAATTAGGCTATCTTTGCGCCAGAGCGTAAAATCAAAATTGAAGATATTGCCAAAATAAGGTGCCATTTGCCAGTTAAAGCTGTTGAGGAAGCATCAGAGTATTTACAATAAAACAATCTGAATGAATATTTCACCAAACTCAGTAGTTGCATTAACTTATGAATTGCACACTACTAACGAAGAAGGACAACAAGTTTTTGTAGAAAAAGCTGATGAGCAAAATCCTTTAGTATTTTTATATGGCGTAGGCATGATGTTACCTAAATTTGAAGAGCATTTGGCTGGTTTAAAAACTGGCGACGAATATGGCTTCGAATTATCAGCAGGTGATGGTTACGGAGAAATTGATCCCGGAGCTTTTGCCGATCTTCCAAAATCGATGTTTACTGACGCTGGCGGCGATGTGCCAAATGTTGGCGATGTTATTCCTTTACAAGATAACAATGGTAACCAATTCCGGGCTGGCGTAACAGCAGTTCACGATGAAACGGTAGCTGTAGATTTAAACCACCCAATGGCCGGTAAAAATTTAGTATTCAGCGGCGTAATTTTAAACGTTCGTGAAGCCACTCAAGATGAGTTGGCCCATGGCCACGCACATGGAGCTGACGGACATTCAGGCCACTAAGCCATTCCCATTATCAAGAATTAAAATCTTTCATCAATAATATAAAGAGCCTGGTTAAACCGGGCTCTTTTTCGTTCCAAAGATGTGTGTGTAGTATGAAGACTTTTTATATTCGAGGTGTACAAAAACCGCTTAGAAATCAATCTTTAGTCTCAATCCGCCGTTCGTTAGGTTTAAATTCTCTTTAGAAAATGTCTTCATCGGCAACCTTAAAAAAGGCTCCACCGACATGCTGTTCTTTTTTGAGATCTTTTGTTTATAACCCAATGAAAAATTGTAAAATCCAATATACTTATCCGGATCGGCGGCCGATTCCGGTATTGTTTCCGTAGCTTTCTTTTCCACAACAAGTGTTCGCTGCTCTGCCACACCCATATCGTTCGTAACAGACCTGTTTTCGAACTGATTTAAAACATAATTGTTTTGCTGCTTGCTGTTTAAAACGGCCAAGGCTGAAACACCAACACTCGAATAAAACTTATTGCTAAAACTGTACCTGATTTCGAGCGGAATACTGATTCCATTAACGTTAGCGCTCACCGATTCTAAACTTTTAGCGGTTGATTGAGGCACATTCGAATATACAATTGACGATGATGCAGGCGCATCGGCCACTGCCGATGACGGCGATCCACCAGCATTGGGTAACGAAGTACTGCTTAAGGCACTATATGCAATGCCCGAATTGATAGAAAGCTTATCCGCCACGTTGTACGAAAGTGAAAAACCATAATTCATGTTTACCTTATTATCGTTACCCATTGATGGAGCAACATAAACACCCGGCTGCCATTTAGAATTTTCTACGGCTTTACTGTTCTTTTTATATTGATCGTTCTTACTATCCTGCGCTAACAAATCTTCAAATGTGCGCTTTTTTGAAGACTCAACTTTTTTCTTTGCTGTTACAATTTCGAAGTTCTTAAACATGGCTGACGATATATCGATCTTCGTTAAGTTGCTTGAAAGGAGATTTTGAGCTTCTAAATCCAATTGGTCATTTTTTAATCGGGCGGTTAAGCCACTAAGAGGCTGTTGCTCAATAGTATTGGTTTCTGATAAATTCTCGTAAATCCCTGATTTATTTTTTCCCAAAACTATGCCGTTATTTTTTGAGCTAGCCAAATCACCATCCGCTGCACTTTGCGATGTCCCATCAGAATCTTCAATGCTGCGTTTTTTATTTTCAATTTGCGGCCTGTTCTTTACGAGTACATTTTCTTTCTTATCGCCATTTAAAATCAAAAATACACTTCCGCAAATCAGTATGATGGCTGCGGCCGCCCACAAAGGCCAGTAAAAAGGACGTTTGCGCTTCTCCTCTTTTTTAGCAAAGCGCTCCCATGAACCCGGAGAATAAGGTTCTTCGTGGTTTTGGAGTTTGGTGGTTATATGCTCAATTAATTCCTTATCCATTCTTTTTGTATGAATTAACCGTGGTATTTAAGTAAAGCGTGCGCAATTTATTTTTAGATCGTGTAAGGTAAACCCGGCTGGAACTTTCAGGAATGCCAAGCATTTTCGAAATCTCCTCGTGGGCGAAACCCTCTATTTCGTATAAGTTAAAAACCAATCTTTGTGTATCTGGTAAGTGATTGAGTAGATTTAAGATATCATTAACATGCAGGTCGGAGGCAACAGATACGGCCGTTACCGGATGCTCGTTTTCCGTCAAATCATCCACGTAAAACTGCGTTTTCGAACTTCTAATCTTATCTATTGCCGTTCTCGAAGCAATTTGGGCAATCCAACCCTTAAAAGTTTTATGCAGCTCTTCAGGGTGCTTCGGCGGTTTAAAGTTGCCTACATGCTTAAAAATCTTGATAAATGTATCATTAACGAGCTCCTCGCTATCCGATGTATTTTTAACGTACCTTAAAATAATGCCCATTAAATAGCCATAAAATGATTTGTACATCATTTCTTTACAGCCATTGTCGTTTTTAACACAGCCTTTTAAAATTTCCTCAAAACTGAGTATTTTTTTGATCACCCTGTAAAGGACTGTTTAATAAAGGTTTGTCATATGTTAATTGTTACAAATTTAAGAAAATAACACCACCCAAACTTTGGATGGTGTCATTTTCATTTTCACAGGTAGAAAAGCATTTTAATTGTTCGATAGAACAGAAAGCCCAAGTGCGGTGCTGTCTGTTGCGCTTGTTAAGCCTTTCGCCCAGATGGTATAAATTTTTCCCTTTTCAATTTTGATTGCTGGCAGGGTTACCTTAACCGTTCCGCTTTGTTTCAGCTCGAAAGAGTAATTATCGTTCGGTGCAATATTAATAAAAGGAGTAAATTCTTTAAATGCCTTTGCAGTAAACAACGGGGCTGCAGTTCCGGTTACGCCCAAGTCATAAGCCGCCGAGCCCGGGCTCAGGTTAATGAAACGTACCTTTGCCTTATCAGTTTCCGGCGCTTTTAAATCGTCTTCAACAACCAAAAGCTTGGTCGATTTCAACGTGTCTACAACAAAAACCGAATAGAAAATGCCTGGTTTTAAAGTCGCGTTTAAGTTGGTTAAATATTTTAACGAATCTTTTTTCGCAACCCCCAGTAAACGCGTTCCTGGGTAGGCCGAGTAATAACCCAGGTCTTTCGTGTAGGTAAAAGTTCCACCTTTTTGGTTGTCAACAATAAAATCAAGCGGTCCGGTGCCGGGCGATGCATGCACAAAACCGATTCCCGCCGCCTCGATGGGGTCGTCGTTAAAATCTTTTTTACAGGCTGATATTGTTAAAGTTAGTGCTAATAGAGAGAAGAAAATTTTGGTGCTGGTGCTGAGATAATTTTTAAATTTCATGTGTAGTTAATTCAATTATACAATTGGTTAATGGCCATTAACGCTTTTTCTTGTAAAACGATTAATGAATCAGAAACGCTACAGCATGGTTTGTTTTTTTTTGTAACCGTCTCAATATGATTTTTAGAAAGTATCTTTTAAAAAAAGATGCATGTTATGTTTCGCGGCGATGACTATGCAAGAACCCGTTTTGACATTAAAATTCCGAGTCAAGCAACCTATGGCAGCGGTGTGAACCATCGTCATTGCGAGGCACGAAGCAATCTCTTTTCGTAAACCAGATTGCTTACCGACGAAAAATCGGCACAAGTCGGCTCGCACAAGCCCGCCTCGCTACGGAGTAGCCCCTTTGGGGCAATGACGAAAACACTTCACTCTAAACTGACCCCTGAGGATGACGATCTTTCTTGACTGAAGTGATAAAAAGAGCAAACAATTATTGTCTCTCACGCTCATGTACAAAAACAAAAAAGCCACATGCATCGCATGTGGCTTAAAAAAAATGTTGTATCAATTACGCATACATTTCCTCACGAAGTTTCGCAACATCGGGATTGTTAATGTATTCGTCATAAGTCATTAGCTTATCAATCGTTCCTTTTGGCGTAATTTCGATAATTCTGTTCGCCACGGTTTCCGTTAGCTGGTGATCTCGTGAAGTGAAAAGAATTGTTCCCTTGAAATCTTTCATGCCATTATTCAAAGCTTCGATCGATTCCAGGTCTAGGTGGTTGGTAGGCTCATCGAACATCAACAGGTTGGCTTGCTGCAACATCATTCTTGAGAACATGCAGCGCATTTTCTCACCTCCCGAAAGTACTTTTACATTTTTAAGTACTTCTTCGCCCGAAAACAACATTCTGCCTAAAAAGCTGCGCACAAACTGCTCGTCAGCATCCGTTCCAGAGTATTCGCGTAACCAATCTACCAAATTTTCATCCTTGCCGTCGAAATATTCAGAGTTATCGTTTGGTATATCAGCAGTGCTGATGGTAACACCCCATTTAAATTCGCCTTTGTGATCGGTATCTCGACCGGTAAGCACATCGTAAAATGCTGCGGTGGCCAAACTGTTTTGAGATAAAACAGCGATCTTATCGCCCTTGTTCACCATGAAGGTAACTTTATCGAACAAGATGCCATCGTTGCCAGATTTACCCAAATTTTCGACCTGTAAAATCTGATCTCCAGCTTCGCGGCCTAGATTGTTAAAAATAATAGCAGGATATTTTCGGCTCGAAGCCTTAATTTCGGTAATATCGATTTTATCCAAAGCCTTTTTACGGGATGTAGCCTGTTTAGATTTCGACGCATTAGCGCTGAACCTGCGGATAAACTCCTGCAATTCCTTCACCTTGTCTTCCATCTTTTTGTTCTGATCGCTACGTTGTTTTAGCGCCAGTTGGCTCGATTCGTACCAGAACGTATAGTTACCGGTATAAATGCTCATTTTAGCGAAATCGATGTCAACAATATGCGTACAAACGGCATCTAAAAAGTGCCTGTCGTGCGATACTACAAGTACAATATTTTGATAATCGGCCAGGAAGTTCTCGAGCCAGGCAATGGTTTCAATGTCCAAATCGTTGGTAGGCTCATCCAGCAACAAGATGTCAGGATTACCGAACAGCGCCTGCGCCAATAACACACGTACTTTTTGTGTGTTATCCAGCTCTTTCAATAGTTTATAGTGGTTATCTTCGGTAATTCCCAGGTTGCTCAACATCGTTGCCGCATTGCTTTCCATGTTCCAGCCGTCCATTTCCGCAAAGATATTTTCCAATTCTCCGGCACGCTCGCCATCTTTTTCGGTAAAATCGGCCTTCATGTAAATGGCATCTTTCTCTTTCATGATGGCATAGAGTTCCTTATGACCGATCATGACCGTTTCCAGCACCGAAAACTCATCAAATTCGTAGTGGTTTTGTTTTAAAACCGCCATTCTTTCGCCTGGTGTAAAAGCTACACTACCCGAAGTTTGATTTACCTCGCCCGATAAGATCTTTAAAAAAGTAGACTTACCAGCGCCGTTAGCCCCAATTACGCCATAGCAATTGCCCTGCGTAAATTTTAAGTTAACATCTTCAAAAAGTGTGCGTTTGCCGTATCGTAATGATAAATTAGAAACTGAAATCATAAGTAAATAGAAATAAGCCGCAAAGATACGGAAAAAAGGTGGAGGGTGAAAAGGATGGAGGGTGAAAAGGTGTAAGGTTTAACGTGCCGCTCGCTCGTCATTTCGCACGTGGCGCTCCGTAGGCGCTGCTGTGGAGAGAATCTTTAGCCCTCGTACAACGGGCTAAAGATTTCTCGATTGCGCTTCGCTTCTCTCTAAATGACGATTTGAAAGTGTAGGCATCCAGCTTTAATCTCTAAGCTTTTGTTTGCACGCAAGCCTTTTACCTTACAACCTTCTGCCTTATACCTTTCTTAAAATTCCGCATTTTTTGGGAAGCGAGGGAATGCAATCACATCGCGTATGTTGGTCATGCCGGTTACGAACAATACTAAACGCTCAAAGCCGAGGCCAAAACCCGCATGGGGTGCCGAACCGAAGCGGCGTGTATCTAAATACCACCAAAGTTCCTCTTGTGGAATGTTCATGTCGTCCATGCGTTTTGTTAAACGCTCTAAACGTTCCTCACGCTGCGACCCGCCAATCATTTCGCCAATGCCCGGGAATAAAATATCCATTGCAGCAACAGTGTTTCTGCCCTCGGCATCGGGTTCGTTCTGGCGCATATAAAACGATTTGATATCAGCCGGGTAATCCGTTAAAATCACCGGTTTTTTAAAATGTTTTTCTACCAAATAGCGTTCGTGCTCGCTTTGTAAATCCGCTCCCCACTCATCGATAAGGTATTTGAACTGTTTCTTTTGGTTGGGCTTTGATGATTTTAATATTTTTATCGCCTCTGTATAGGTTAGGCGCTCAAAATCATTAGCCAAACAAAAATCTAGTTTTTCTAGCAAGCCAAATTCACTTCGCTCGTTTTGCGGTTTTTGTTTATCTTCTTCTGCTAATCGGGCGTTTAAAAATTCTAGTTCTTCCTTGCAGTTATCTAAAGCATATTTAATTACATACTTCATCATGTCTTCTGCAAGCTGCATGTTGTCTTCTAAATCGGCGAAGGCAACTTCAGGCTCAATCATCCAAAATTCGGCCAGGTGGCGGGTAGTGTTCGAGTTTTCTGCCCTAAAAGTAGGTCCGAAAGTATAAATTTTTCCAAAAGCCATTGCCGCTAACTCACCCTCAAGCTGTCCAGAAACTGTTAAGTTAGTTGCACGACCGAAAAAATCTTGTGAGAAATCTACTTTTCCATCATCCGTACGGGGTGTGTTATCAAAATCTAAAGCCGTAACCTTAAACATTTCACCAGCGCCTTCTGCATCACTTGCAGTAATTACAGGCGTGTGCATATACACAAATCCACGCTCGTTATAAAACTGGTGAATGGCAAAAGCCAAGGCGTGGCGAACCTTAAACACCGCGTTAAAGGTGTTGGTACGGAAACGTAGGTGTGCAATTTCGCGTAAAAACTCCAAGCTGTGCTTTTTAGGTTGAAGCGGAAACTTTTCAGGGTCGCTATCGCCCAGGATTTCAACATTGGTTGCCTTAATCTCAACCGACTGACCTTTTCCTAAAGATTCTACCAGTTTACCGGTTGCTGAAATAGCAGCGCCAGTTGTTATTCTTTTTAACAGCTCCTCAGGAAGATTATTAAAATCGACTACAACCTGAATGTTGCCCATGCACGATCCATCATTTAAAGCAATGAACTGATTATTTCTGAAGGTTCTAACCCAACCCATAACCGTTACTTCTGTGTCAAATGCTGTCGATTTCAATAAATCTTTAATTTGCTGTCTCTTAATCATATTATCTGTTTGTAAAAGCCGCAAATTTAGGAAAAAAACTTTATTGCACGGGTAGTTTCAGCCAGCAATTGCCAATTTAAGCTTCAAAGAAACTTTGAGAACGGAATGTGCGTATTTCCTCTTCTGATCAAAGCGATAATGAGCTTTTTTTGTTGGTAAGCAATGAGCGTGATTACTATTAAATTCTTTTGCTTTTTTTATTCTTAATAGTAATCGTCCGTATTTTTTAATTTCGTAGGGTGTTTGTAGCTATATTTTGATTTATAATTGATTTTTATTGAAACAAATCGGCAATTTTCGTTTAGTATTGTGGTTTTTGTATAGTATTCGACGCAATATTTCAAATATTTCTCATTAAAGATGGTTTTTTTGGCTTTTTGAAATTGACTTTTGTTTAAATTATTTGTGTTTTGCTGTTAAAGATGAAAATATTTTAAATTTTATTTCCAAAAAGCTTGCTTTTAACAATAATCTGTGTATTTTTGTGACGCTCGTTAATTATTATTATATATTTGGTTTAAGAAAGCGCCGGAAACGGCGCTTTTTTATCAAGCTTTTAAAGACTTATTCATAATTTATATAAACCAAACCACCTAAACAAGAAAGAAGCCTCCTTGAAAACTCTCGGAGGCTTTCTTTTTTCTTATCATTCAGGTCAAGGTTTCTAAAGGACGAAAGCGTGCAGGAGATTGCAAGTGCAAACCAGAGCGTCGCAATAGTGAGGTGGGAGGTATGCGCAGTATAGCCACCAGCATTCAGGAAAAAAAACAGGGCATAAAAAAAGCCATCTCGAAAGATAGCTTTTTGATATATGTTTTGTTAGTTGTTTCTTATTCTTCTGAGTACGTAATTTTGTTTACGTGTTTGTCAATTTCCCATCTTCCTGTTCCTTCTTCGCCGATAACATCAAACAGTTCTAAAGCTCTACGTGCTTTGTATTCTTCTTCACGTTGTTCTTTCAGGAACCAGTTTAAAAATTCCATTGTAACAAAATCCTGTTCTTTGTGGCATCTGGAAGCGATGTTCTTAAAGCTTTGGGTAATGGCAATTTCAGCTTCAAGGGCATCTTCAAAAACTTCTCTAAAACCTAAAAATTCGGTTTTTATACCTGTTACTTCAGGTGATATGGCATTGCCGCCCATGTCCAATACATATTTGAACAATTTAAGTTGGTGCATTCTTTCTTCTTCAGATTGCTTGGTGAAATAATCTGCAGAATAATCGTAACCATTTTGATTACACCATGATGCCATTGATAAATATAGTGATGAAGAATGAGCTTCTTTTTTGATTTGTTGATTTAAGAGTGTTTCAATATCCTGTGATATTAAACATTTAATACGCATTAGATCTTTCATAATTCTGTGCTTTAATAACTATACAAATGTAACGCGAATTTGTTCACATCTATAATTTATTTGCTATATGAAATTAGTCTAAATTGTTGATAATTAATTATTTATAATGAGTTTAAATAAGCGCTGATTGGATATGAGATGTTTAGAATTAGCAATTAGCAGTATGCAATTAGCAATGGGCAATGATCAGTTAGCGATAAACAATTAGCAATTAGCAATTCGCAGTTATTTCAGTCATCCGATGAATATAGGCAGCTTGCAGAAATTCATCGGATGACTTAACGCAATGCATGAACCAATGAACAATTGACTAATTAACCAATGAACAATAAACTAGTAAACCAACCGATAAAGACAATCGCTGATTAGGTGGTTAAGCTTTAGCATGGTAAAAGTGCCCTGTAGTAAGTCTTTTAAAGCAACAATTTCTAATGCACTTAATAGATAAATATGCTCGCAGCCGTTAAATGTAACCAGTTCAAAATCGGCTCTTTTTGTGTTTAGGAGTAAATCTTCAATATCGATCTGCTCTACAACTTTCTTTAACTTTTGAAGCGAAAGGCAATTGAAACGGGCAAATTTCCCGCCGAAATCAATATAAAAGCAGTTTAACTTATCAGATTGATAAACAGCGCCGTGATTATTTGAGAATACGTTAACCAGTTCATTAATATCGATACAAGCTTTTTCCATTGATTACAAAAGTTGTCATTATTTAGATTAAATACAAATAAATCTCGAAATAAATTTCATGTCAGACTGCACACTTTGGACGTCGATAGTTTGGCTGAATGTTGATCCTGTTAAATTTCACTCAGTTTGAAGGTGTCTTTAACTTTAATTCCCTTTTCGGTACGCTGTAAAGTGCAACATTCGTTAACAGGGTCGTGCTCCAGGAAAAGAATGTAGTCTTTCTCAACTGCTTCTTCTAAAAACGCCTGTTTTTCCGTCAGCGTTTTCAGGGGAAACATATCGTAGGCCATTACATAGGGTAATGGTAAATGACCAATCGAGGGTAGTAAATCGGCCATGTACACTATGGTTTTGCCCTTATAGCTGATTTTCGGCAACATCATCGCTTCCGTATGTCCATAGGCGAACCCGATTTGAATGCCCTCCTGCCATATTATGTTTTCTTTTTCTTCAACAAATTTGAGCTGTCCGCTTTCTTCAATCGGCAAAATGTTTTCTTTCAAAAAGGAAGCTTTTTCTCTTGCATTTGGCTCGGTAGCCCACTTCCAATGCTTTTCATTACTCCAATAGGTTGCATTTTTAAAAGCTGGCAGCAACCTTTCATGCTCTCTGATAACAGCGCCGCCAACGTGATCGAAATGAAGATGGGTCAAGAAAACATCTGTAATGTCTGTCATCGAAAACCCCGATGTACTTAACGACTTTTGCATACTATCTTCGCCGTGCAGGTAATAGTGACTAAAGAACTTTTCATTTTGTTTGTCGCCAATACCCGTATCAATTAAGGTAAGTTTGTTTTCGTTTTCAATTAAAAGACAACGCATGGCCCAGGTGCAGAGGTTGTTGGCGTCGGCCGGGTTGGTTTTTTGCCAAATCACCTTTGGAACAACACCAAACATGGCGCCGCCATCCAATTTAAATAATCCTGTGTTTATGGTGTGAAGTTTCATTGTTGGTAAACTGTTTAATTGTTAGATTTGGTTAACTTTTTGGAGTGATCAAAATACAAAATCCCTTTGGCACTAACCAAAGGGATTTAGGTGAATTATGTTAAATGATGTGAGCTGGCAGGTTTTTGCAGTTTAGGCGTCTTCACACACCCAACTCCCAACTCAGAACTCCCAACTACAAGTGTATCACTTCTCCGTACGCATCGGCAGCAGCTTCCATAATGGCTTCGCTCATGGTAGGGTGGGGGTGAACAGATTTGATCATTTCGTGGCCGGTAGTTTCTAATTTACGAGCAACTACAATTTCGGCAATCATTTCGGTAACATTAGCGCCAATCATGTGGGCACCTAATAATTCGCCATATTTTGCGTCGAAAATTAACTTAACAAAGCCATCTTTTGCACCGGCAGCACTGGCTTTACCCGAGGCAGAGAATGGAAACTTCCCGATCTTTAACTCGTAACCGGCTGCTTTGGCTGCTTTTTCGGTGTAACCTACTGAAGCAATTTCAGGCGTGCAATAAGTACATCCCGGAATGTTATTGTAATCTAAAGGCTCAACATGTTGGCCGGCAATTTTTTCTACGCAGATAATACCTTCAGCAGATGCTACGTGTGCAAGCGCTTGTCCGCCAACCACATCGCCAATGGCATAATAACCTTTTACTGATGTATTGTAAAATTCGTCGGTTACGATTTTGCCTTTTTCAGTTTTAATGCCGGTTTCTTCGAGGCCAATGTTTTCGATGTTGGCTACAATACCAGCGGCAGAAAGCACAATATCAGCGTCGATAGTTTGCATCCCTGTTGCAGTTTTAACAGAAACCTTGCAGCCCGCTCCGCTTGTGTCAACCGATTCTACTGATGCCGATGTCATTACATCGATACCCACTTTTTTAAGGCTGCGCAACAATTGTTTAGATACGTCCTCATCCTCTACGGGAACAACATTTTCCATAAACTCTACAATGGTAACCTTTGTGCCCATTGTAGCATAAAAATAGGCAAATTCTACACCTATGGCACCAGAACCTACCACAACCATGCTTTTAGGCTGCTCGGGTAGCACCATTGCCTGGCGGTAGCCGATAATTTTTTTACCGTCTTGTTTCAGGTTTGGCAACTCTCTCGAGCGTGCACCTGTAGCGATGATGATATTTTTTGCTGTGAGTTCTTTTTGAGAGCCATCGGCATCCTTTACTTCGAGTTTATTGCCTGGCTTTAATTTACCAGTGCCCATAATTACGTCAATTTTATTCTTTTTCATCAAAAATTGAACGCCTTTGCTCATGCCATCGGCTACGCCGCGACTGCGCTTTACAACCGCTGCAAAATCGGCAGTTGCGC
The DNA here is from genome assembly GCF_015679185.1 of Pedobacter endophyticus. NCBI lineage: Bacteria > Pseudomonadati > Bacteroidota > Sphingobacteriia > Sphingobacteriales > Sphingobacteriaceae > Pedobacter > Pedobacter endophyticus. Next base: position 1,247,483 of record NZ_CP064939.1, on the reverse strand, counting down.
CTGAGGTTGTAATTCCGTACTCGGCCGCATGGTTGATATATTCGAAAACCTGAGCGCTTTTTAAAAGTGCTTTTGTAGGAATACAGCCCCAGTTTAAACAAATACCACCTAATGATTCACGCTCAACAATTGCAACTTTCATTCCCAATTGTGAAGCTCTGATTGCAGCTACATAGCCACCTGGGCCGCTGCCTAAAACAATAACGTCGTAATTCATCTGTTTTTTAATTTATTTCTTTTCCTTCAGATGGAGCTTACCATAACCATGATCGCCGAAAATCAATCACAATCTAATTATGGATGGTTCGTATCTATGTTTAAAGAGATTTGATTTTATTTATCAGTTTGTTCCGTAATCTTCGGGTGAAGGAGTCTCTGCTAAGGCAGATAATTCTCGTGTTTATCGCAATCTGACGAAACACCTTACGTAGTTAAATTTTAAGGTTCAACAATTGCCAAAACTAAAAAAAAAATGTCAATTGATTAGCCGATAATCAGCATCATCCGTAAAATTTACATTGTGTATAACTTAGCATGCACAATTCACATCAATTATATTCCCTTCCGAAACATTTATAGAATTTAATTTTACCGCAAGTCAGAATTTTGATGTTGATCCATTGGTAAATTTTATCATACATTCCTTTTTTTAGCAAGTTTTATCCTGCTGACTTTTTGTTGCAACTGGCTTCACAGAAAATTTTACAGTGTTAGTAACTTTTTTCTCAAAATTTCACTGTTGTTGATTGTTTAGTAGGTTTTTGGTAATGAAAATCGTGCTTTTTTGATAAAAATTTATTGTTTAATTCAATGTATTGATAAAGCGACAGTTAGGCCGCCGTTAAAGGATGTTAAATGTTGAAAAAATCTGACATTGTTAATGATAATTTAACATTAGATGTTAAAATGTGTTAAATTTTAATAAGTACATTTGCCGCCGTAAAATCGATTTAAGATTTATTTAAACAACAAAAACAATTAAAAAACAAAGCATGAAGAAATCTTTACTACTTCTTTTTATGGCGCTGTTGTGCTTAAAGCTAAATGCACAGATCACTACCTCTACTATAAGTGGTCTTGTTAGTGACAATGGAGGAGGAGTTCCGGGAGCTACGGTTGTCGCTGTTCACACGCCTTCAGGTACAAAGTACACCACTCAAACGCGTGGCGACGGCAGGTATACACTGCCAAACGTAAACGTTGGCGGTCCGTACTCCATTAGCGTCACTTATTTAGGTTATCAACCTCAAACTAAAAGCGGCGTTAGCGCTAGTTTGGGAGATGACATGAAAATCAACTTTTTGTTGAGCTCTGACACCAAACAATTAGATGATGTGGTTGTAAAAGGTGCTCAAAGATCAAATTCTGTGTTTGATAAAAATTCATTGAATACGACTACAGTTTTTGATGCAGAAAAACTTGCAGCTACGCCATCTACAAACCGTAACTTGAATGATCTTTTAAGACAGACACCTCAAGCTAGAGCAGATTACAACGGAGGTATTTCAATCGCTGGTCAGAACAACAAGTACAATTCTGTAAGCATTAACGGTGCTCCAGCGAATGATCAGTTTGGTTTGGCTGCAACAGGTACGAATGGCGGTCAGGCGAATTCATCTCCGATACCGGTAGACGCTATAGACCAGTTACAAGTTAACGTAAGTCCGTTTGATGTGAGATATTCTGGCTTCTTAGGAGGGTCTATCAACGCTGTTACGAAATCAGGAACTAATAAGGTTGTTGGAGGTTTCTCTTATTTCTTAAGAAATCAGAATTTAGCAGGTAAGACTCCAACAAACGATGAATCAGCAACACGAATTAAATTACCTGACTTTACCGCTAGAACCTATAGCGCTAACCTTGGTGGTGCAATAGTAAAAGATAAGCTGTTTTTATTTGTGGCTGGAGAATATCAAAAATCAAACACGCCAAAAGTTTTTGATTTTGCAAACTATGGTAACACAACAACTACGAAAGCAGATATTGATGGATTGGCAGACTTGCTTAGAACAAAATATGGTTACGAGCCGGGCGGATATTTAAATAATGCAGCAACAGTTGACAGAAAGGCTTTAACTGCAAAATTAGATTGGAATATTAGCAATAAGCACAAATTCTCTTTGTTTTACAACTATATTGATGCAGAAAACGTAAGTACTTCGGCAAGTTCTAGAACAGCCATTAACTTTAATAATGGTGCAGTTGTTTATCCAAATAAAACGCATCAATTTACTGCAGAGTTAAAATCGAACTTTTCTAATAAATTATCTAATAGTTTATTATTAGGTTATACCAATGTATTAGATGACAGAGGAGGCCTTGGAAACCCTTTCCCAAGTGTACAAATTAGAGACGGTGCAAGTAACATCAACTTCGGAACGGAAGCTTTTAGTGCTGCCAACCAATTAAAGCAAAAAACCTACAGCTTAATTAACGAAACGAAGTTTTACACTGGTGATCATACACTCTCATTAATCGAAGATGCCGAGTATAACGATTACTACAATTTATTTATCCGCCAGGCATACGGTGCATACGTATACAATAGCATAAGTGATTTTGTTAACGATCGAGGTCCTGCTTCGTACAACTATTCGTATTCGCTGGTAGATGATATCGCTGGTGACGGATCTGCCGCTGCCGCTAAATTTAAAACTTACCGTGTTGGTTTGGCTTTCCAGGATAAATGGGATGTAACCGCCAATACAACTATTTTATTAGGTTTGCGTGCTGATTTAATTGGCTACGGTAATCAGCCATCGGTTGATAACTATTTCAACAATACGGCTTTAGGAAACATTCAAAAGTATTACGATTTGAGCGGAGCACGTTCTGGTCAAGCTCCAGATGCTTACGTTTCATTATCTCCTCGTTTCGCCATTAAACATTCAATGAACGATGGTCAAACTCAATTTAGAGGTGGTATTGGTCTGTTTCAATCTAGAATTACTGCTGTTACACCTGGAGGAATGTTCTCTAACGCTGGAGTATTAATAGGTGGTTATACAAATAATAGTAACCCACGTTTGCCTAATGGAACCTTGCCTTTCCAACCAGATGTTAACAATCAATATACAGCTGAAGCTTTTGGCGGTACAACAACTTCTCCTTCCGGAGAGATGAATATTATGGCCAAAAACTTTAAATCTCCTAAAGTTATTAAATTCAACTTCGCGGTTGATCAAAAATTACCTGGCGGCATTGTAGGTACAATTGAAGGTAACTATACCTTAAATTTAAATCAAACCATGTACTACAATGCAAATATTCTTCCGTCTAGTAGCAATGCAGTTGGTGTTGATAACAGGCCATTATACTCTACAACGAAAATTGATTTTAACCCTAGTGCAGCTGGTATACAAAACCCTTACACCTATGTAATGTTGGTGAAAAATGGTGGTAGAGCTGGCAGATCATATGTTGTGTCAGGAGCTTTATCTAAAAAGTTTCAAAGCGGCTTAGACCTATCAGGTTCATATACCTTTTCAAGAGCACAAGTGATGAACGAACCGACCAGTAGCCAAAACTCTTCTCAGTGGAGATATATGGAAACGGCATTTGGAAAGAACAATTTGAGGTTATCAAATTCAGATTTCGATTTTGGTCACATGGTGAAGGCAAACGCATCTTACAGCAAAGATTGGTTTAAATTTGGTGGAACTTCAATTGGATTATTCTATACAGGCCAATCAGGAACAAGATATACTTATGTTTATAGAAACAGTATACTTGGTGATGACGGTACAAGCAGCAGCAACGACCTTATTTTCGTTCCGCAATCTGCTTCTCAATTGAACTTCGTTCCGCTAACTGTTGGAACTGGCGCTACGGCAAGAACGTATACCCCGGCTGAACAAGCTGCAGCTTTTGATAAGTTTATCGATAACGACCCTTATTTGAAAGACAAAAGAGGAAAATATACCGAGCGTAATGGTGCTCGCTTACCATTTGTGAACATGTTTGATTTACATGCAGAGCAAAACTTTTATGTGAAAGTTGGTAATTCGAAGCAACATTTAGCAGTTTCTTTTGATATCAATAATGTTGGTAACCTGATTAATAAAGATTGGGGAAGATTTTACTACCTAAGCAACGATAACTATACGTTGTTAACAGTTACAGGTGTGAATGCAACTACAAGGGTTCCGTCTTATCAATTTAACCCAACGGTGACAAGTGCTAAAGATAACGCCTTTACCATCCAAGATTTCTCGAACTATAACTCATCGAGATGGACTGGCCAGTTAGGTGTTAAATACTTCTTCAACTAATACCGAATTAAAATTAATACTGAAGCTCCCGATGAAAATCGGGAGCTTTTTTATAACACCAACTCTATCCATAAGCGTGAAGGCTCGAGGTATATTTACTTCTGCAATCACCCTGTTAGCAGTAGCACGAGTTACTTTGTCAGGCCGGTTCATTGTTTTACCAGTCTGGTTCATTGCATTGCCAGTCCGGTTCATTGCATTGCCAGTCCGGTTCATTGCATTGCCAGTCCGGTTCATTGTTTTACCAGTCTGGTTCATTGCATTGCCAGTCCGGTTCATTACATTGCCAGTCCGGTTCATTGTTTTACCAGTCCGGTTCATTACATTGCCAGTCCGGTTCATTGTTTTACCAGTCCGGTTCGTTGCTTTGCCAGTCCGGTTCGTTGCTTTGCCAAAACCATCAACGGAAGTTTGTTAGAAAATATTCAGTTATAATCTTCGAATCTTTCTCCTCTAAAATCGCGAGCTTTTTTTGTATTTGATAAAACCATTTCTGTTAAAATGAATTTTACTATTGGTCTAATTATTAAACTAATATAAAAAAGATGAGCAGTTCAAAACAAACGCACGATCACGATACCATTAAGGCCTGGGCAGAAAAGCACAACGGCGTACCGGCCATAGTTGCAGATACCGAAGACGGCAAGGGTGGTGGAATTTTAAGGATTCATTTCCCAAAAAATAGCGATGCAAAATCAGACTTAAAGGAGGTCGATTGGGAGTCTTTCTTCAAGACTTTCGACGAGCAGAAGCTTGATTTTTTGTATCAGGACAAAAAAGCTGATGGAGAGGAAAGCACTTTCCATAAGTTTATAGAAAGAGAATAAAAACCTCTCTCTTTTAATAGCAGTGGTTTTTGCTCACTCTGTACGTCCCTCTCCTCGAGGAGAGGGAAAGCAAAGGCGTTGCTTTTAACCCAAAAGTTAATAGGGAGAGGTTATGAAAAGCGATGCGAATTTGATAGCTATCGCATTAACTTGGAAGGGAAATTTATGCCAGAGTGACCCCTTCAGGAAAGTCGGCGCTTAGCTACCCTCATTAAAGTTAGTATTGCCAGTTAAGCAACCATTGAAACGGGTTTATTTCGCTGCTGGTTCTGTTTTTCCATTATGGCAGGTTACGCAGGCTATCTTAGAGACGGTTTTGCCATTTTCCATAGCATTGTGAAAATATTTCTTGTTGATCTTTGCAGTCATCCGCATCATATCGCGGGCGGTTTCCTTTTCGGGTTTTGCGTCACTTGCAAAGTCTAGCTTTCGTGGGTTATTGGCCATTGGCGCATGGCAGTATCCGCATTTTACGCCCAGCGCCATCTTAAAGTTGTCCATGATCTTGTCTAGATCTTCATGACTGATGTCTTTCGGTAGAACCTTTAGATTTTTAGCTTTCTTTTCATCTGACTTCTGTGGCATAAAGGCACTTAGGCCAAAGGCAAAGGATACCAATAAGGCCAGCACCAGAGATTTTTTGTAGTACATGTCTTGTTATTTGATCTAGCTAATATAACGCCATTTTCTTTGTTAGCTTCGATTGTTACCATTGTAATGAATTTATTTCATAACGCTGGATTAGGCCGCATCGATAATCCGAAATGTTAATTCATCAAAAAAGGCTTTAGATGTTAATCTAAAGCCTTCTGTTATCAAAAAAAGGGTTAATAATAAATGAAAGTTCCCTTTTCGCTTTCTATGGTTACCTGTTTTTTATCAGCGCTTTCGACCCGACCGATAATTTGCGCATCGATATTAAAGCTTTGCGAAATTTCGATAATGCTTTGTGCAATCTCCGTAGGTACATATAATTCCATTCTGTGCCCCATATTAAATACCTTATACATTTCCTTCCAATCGGTACCCGATTGCTCCTGTATCAACCTAAAAAGCGGTGGAACGGGAAATAAATTGTCTTTTATTACGTGAACATCATCATTGATGAAGTGAAGCACTTTGGTTTGTGCGCCTCCGCTACAATGTACAATGCCGTTAATTTGGCTTCGATAGCTTTCCAATACTTTTTTTATTACAGGCGCATACGTACGGGTAGGAGAGAGCACTAACTTGCCGGCCGTAATTTTATGCGGAGTCGAGTCTGTCATGTTGATCGGAGTCGAGTCTGTCATGTTGAGCGGAGTCGAGTCTGTCATGTTGAGCGGAGTCGAGTCTGTCATGTTGAGCGGAGTCGAAACATCAACCTCCTCCGTCAATTGCTTCTTGCCCGAGAAAACCAGATCAAACGGTACAGCAGGATCAAAGCTTTCGGGATATTTATTTGCTATCGATTTCTCAAATACATCGTGCCGTGCAGAGGTAAGCCCGTTTGAGCCCATACCGCCATTGTATTCGGTTTCATAAGTGGCCTGACCATAAGAGGCCAACCCAACAATTACGTCGCCAGCTTTGATGTTATCGTTGCTGATCACGTCTTCGCGTTTCATGCGGCAGGTCACTGTCGAGTCTACAATAATTGTTCGTACCAGGTCGCCTACATCCGCAGTTTCGCCACCGGTAGAGTAGATGGAAATTCCCTGCTCGCGTAAATCTGCTAAAATCTCTTCGGTGCCATTTATTATAGCGGCAATAACTTCGCCTGGAATGAGATTTTTATTACGCCCGATGGTTGATGATAAGAGAATGTTATCCGTTGCACCTACGCAAATTAAATCGTCGATGTTCATGATAATGGCATCCTGTGCTATTCCTTTCCATACCGACGCATCGCCGGTTTCTTTCCAGTAAACATAGGCCAGCGAAGATTTTGTTCCCGCACCATCGGCATGCATAATATTGCAATAGTTTTCATCGCCACCTAAAATATCGGGAATGATTTTGCAAAACGCCTTTGGGAAGATTCCCTTGTCGATGTTTTTGATGGCATTGTGCACATCTTCTTTTGAGGCAGAAACGCCACGCTGATTGTACCTATTATCACTCATGTTGCCGCAAAGATAGTGAATAGAGGTAAAAGGTGGAAGGTAAAAGGTGAAAGGTTTTTAGCATGGGGCAAAAAAGATCCGAACTTAGTTGTTGGCAGTTAGGTTGAACATTGCCTCCTCAATTTACATCTTAAAAATCCTCGAAATCAGGATGCAAAAAAGGGCGTAAAGTTTTTACCTTACGCCCTATACCTTAAACCTTACGGCTTAAACTTATTTCATGAATAACAATTCTCTGAATTTTGGTAAAGGCCAAACGCTGTCATCAACAATCTGCTCTAATTTATCAGCGTGGTAGCGGATAGTATCGAAGTAAGATTTAACTTTCTCATCGTAAGCAATTGCTTTCTCGCGTGTATCTTCGATTTTGTTGGTTACTTTACGTTCTTCAAGCATGGCGTCGATATTTGTTTTAACGATATCTAAATGCTCAGATAGTTTTTTAACAATATCAATAGAAGTTTTGCTGTCTACACCAATCTCTTTTAATCCCTTCACGTTTTCGATTAACGAATTTTGGTAAGCAATTGCTGCTGGAATAATCGAAGTATTGGCAACTTCGCCCATTACACGTGCTTCAATTTGTAACTTTTTGTAGAAGTTCTCAAGCATGATTTCATGACGGGCATGAATTTCACGACTGCTGTAAATTCCGGTAGTTGCAAATAACTCGGCCGATTTTTCGGTTAAGTAAGCATCTAAAGCTTTTGGCGTAGTTTTGATGTTTGATAAACCACGTGTTGCAGCTTCATCTTCCCACTCCTGGCTGTAACCATTTCCTTCGAAACGAATAGATTTAGATTCTTTAATGTATTTTTTGATTACTGTTAACAAAGCGATATCTTTTTTATCACCTTTTTTAATCAGTTTGTCAACCTCAACCTTAAATTTAGTTAACTGCTCGGCCATAATTGCATTTAAGATGGTCATTGGCGCAGAAGAGTTGGCAGAAGAACCAACAGCCCTTAATTCAAACTTATTTCCGGTAAAGGCAAAAGGAGAGGTACGGTTACGATCGGTATTATCCAACAAAATTTGAGGGATTTTAGGAATACCTAACCAAAGTGCGTTATCTTCTTTAATTTTTTTGCTGATGCGTGAGTGCTCAATTTCATCCAAAACATCGTTCAATTGTGAACCGAGGAAGATAGAAATAATTGCCGGTGGAGCTTCGTTGGCACCTAAACGGTGATCGTTGCTTACTGATGCAATACTTGCACGTAACAAATCGGCATGTTCGCTAACGGCTTTAATGGTGTTAACAAAGAAAGCAAGGAACATCAGGTTATTTTTAGGCGTTTTACCTGGCGATAATAGGTTTTTACCTGTATCGGTAATTAACGACCAGTTGTTGTGCTTACCTGATCCGTTGATGCCTGCATATGGTTTTTCGTGCAATAAAACACGGAAATGGTGACGACGGGCAACTTTTTCCATCAAATCCATCAACAATTGATTGTGATCGATAGCCAGGTTAATTTCTTCGTAAATTGGAGCACATTCAAATTGTGAAGGCGCAACCTCGTTATGACGTGTTTTTAAAGGAATACCTAACTTTAAAGCCTCATTTTCGAAATCGACCATGTAAGTAAATACACGCTCTGGGATTGATCCGAAATAGTGATCTTCTAATTGCTGGCCTTTTGCAGACATGTGTCCGAACAAAGCACGACCAGTTAACAATAAATCAGGACGGGCGTTAAATAACGATTCATCAACCAGGAAATATTCTTGCTCAATACCCAACGAGGCGTTTACCTTGGTAATGCTTTTATCGAAATATTGGCAAACATCTACAGCTGCTTTATCCAACGCTGCTAATGCTTTTAATAAAGGTGCTTTATAATCTAAAGCTTCACCTGTGTACGATACAAATACGGTTGGAATACAAAGGGTTTTACCTGCTTTGCTATCCATAATGAAAGCTGGAGACGATGGGTCCCATGCGGTATAACCACGTGCTTCGAAAGTATTACGAATACCACCGTTAGGGAAACTTGATGCATCTGGCTCTTGTTGAACTAACGCGCTTCCTGCAAATTTCTCGATTGCACCTTCGCCACTTGGCTCAAAAAATGAGTCGTGTTTTTCGGCAGTTGTACCTGTTAATGGCTGAAACCAGTGTGTATAGTGTGTTGCACCAGCGCTCATAGCCCACGATTTCATTGCGGTTGCAATCTGGTTAGCATCATCGGTATTAATTAACTCACCTTGATTGATAGATGAAATTAATTTCTCATACACGTCTTTAGATAAGAAATCTCTCATTTTTTTCTTATCAAATACATTAGCGCCGAAAAAGTCAGAAATTTTCGACGAAGGAGATTTAACTTCAGGAGAAATTCTGTTTTGAGCCTCTTTTAATGCGATGGTTCTTAAGCTTTTCATTAATTCGTTATGTTTTTTGTCAAAAATAGTATAATTTATTAATTTTTATAAAACAAATCTGCTATTTGTATCAATTTTTTTGAAATTGAAATAAAAAAAAGATTTTTAGTCTGATTTTTTCATTTTTCGTAAAATATTCAGATTTTTCGAATGTTTTATGGAATTGGCAATTGGGTTGCATCATTGTAGAAAACTCAACAACTATGTTCAACTCATCGATTAACGTATACAAAACCGAGTGGCTCGATCTTGTATTTGCAGACCGCAACAAAAAGTATGGCGCCTACCAGTTAAGGGCTAAATCATCAACCATTATTACCAAGGCGCTGTTCTTATCGTCGGCATTTTTTCTGCTCTTGTTTTTTGCTCCTTTAATATACGGTAAGCTTTTTCCGAAAGAGCTATTGGTAGAAAAGACCCCAACGGTTGTAGAACTGGATAATGTAATTCACCAAATGAAGAAACCCGTTGAGGAGCCAGAAAAAAAGGTTGAACCGGCAAAGGCCGAGCCCGTAAAAGTTAAAACCGTGGCACTTTCGCAAAATATTGTGGTAGTGGATAAAGAAGATCTTGCACCTCCACCAACAATAGATGATATTAAACTTGCTGTTGTTAGCAATGTAACGCAAGATGGAATTATAGCACCAAACGCGGTAATTGCCAATACGAAGGGTGGCGGTGAAGGAACTGGCCTGGGCAAAGAAGGAGAGGGCGGGGGCGACCCGAATGCTATTATTGATGCTACGGGGGTAGATGAATACCCTGAATTTACGGGTGGCCCAAAAGCCTGGTCTAAATACATGGAGCGCAATTTAAGGTACCCATACCAGGCGCAAGAAGAAGGTGTGAAAGGAAAGGTGTTTGTAAGCTTTGTGGTAGAAAAAGACGGTTCGGTAACTGATGTTAAGGTTTTAAAGGGAATTGGTTTTGGCTGCGATGAAGAAGCTATTAAGGTAATCAAAAAATCGCCCCTTTGGAAACCTGGCAAAAATAAAGGTGTTCCTGTTCGCGTGAGATATAATATGGCGATTAACTTTCAAATGATGTAATAGCGATTTGAGCGGGGAGATTTGAGGTTTGAGAAGATCACCGAACGTCAACCATGAACGCCAACCATGAACGGTCGTCATCCTCAGCTTGACTGGGGATCCTTATGCTCGAAAAGGGTCAATTGCATTAATCCCGTCCGTTCAGGCTGGCGCGGAAATGACGACATGGTGGCTACGAACGCAATAAACGCCACTAAGGCTAAAAGTATTAACATCCGATTTTATTTAACGCTCAATAATAACTCAGGAAAAAGTGAGGTGGATTAATTAAAAAAGGCTTGGGCGAAAACCCAAGCCTTAATTTTAAAAGTGTTTATCGGTTCAAAACCCCAAACCCTATACCTTAACGCCTTCTACCTTTCTACCCTCTTCCTTCAACCTTAGCCTCAATCCATTTTCTGGCGTTTACAAAGGCTTCCATCCATGGGGTAACTTCGTCTTTTCTTCCGGCTGGATAATTAGCCCAATGCCATTGAAATACGGAGCGCTCGATGTGTGGCATCATTACCAAATGGCGACCAGTTTCATCGCACATCATTGCGGTGTTGTAATCGGAACCGTTCGGGCTGGCCGGATAAGTTTCGTAGGCATATTTGGCTACAATTTTATATTTTTCTTCTGCGTAAGGCAACGAAAATCTTCCTTCGCCATGCGATACCCAAACGCCCAAGGTGCTGCCCGCGAGCGATGATAGCATAACCGAGTTGTTTTCTTGCAAGGTTAATGAAGTGAAAATACTTTCGTGCTTCCCGCTCTTGTTGTGCAACATTTTCGGTTTTTCCTCATGATCTTGATTAATCAAGCCAAGCTCAACAAACAATTGACATCCATTACAAACGCCAACGGATAAGGTGTCGGGGCGAGCAAAGAATTTTTCTAAGGCGACTTTTGCTTTTTCATTGTATAAAAATGCTCCGGCCCAACCTTTTGCCGATCCTAAAACATCGGAGTTAGAGAAACCACCAACGGCGCCGATAAATTGAATGTCTTCCAAAGTTTCTCTGCCGGTAATCAAATCCGTCATGTGCACATCTTTTACATCGAAGCCTGCTAAATACATTGCATTGGCCAGTTCACGCTCGGAGTTGCTTCCCTTTTCGCGGATTATTGCTGCTTTCGGGCGTGGTTTTGATGCATCGATCGTAGGTTTCTTACCATCAAACTGAGCCGGGAAACTGTATTTTAAAAGGTGGTTTTTGTAATTGTCGTAACGCTCTTTTGCTAAACCATTTCCGGTTTGCTTGCTATCTAATAAGTATGATGTTTTGAACCAAACATCACGCAGATGGTCGATATCAAAACTGAAACTCTCTGTCGAATTTTTAACCTCCAGTGTAGCTGATCCGGTTACCTCGCCAATTTTATGGAAAGCAACACCGGCCTTGGTTAAGGCACTTTCAACGGATGCATCGGCCTGAAAAACGAGGGCAATGTTCTCGGCAAATAGTAACTTAATTATATCTTGCTCTGCCAACGGAGACAGATCAATCGATGCACCCAACTCGCGGTCGGCAAAACACATTTCTAATAAGGTTGTAATTAAGCCACCGCTGCCAATATCGTGTCCAGCCTGAATTTTATCTTCCTTAATTAATTGTTGAATGGTGTTAAACGCTTTAGCAAACTGATCAGCATCTTTAATATCGGGTGTTTCTGAGCCTATCTTATTTAAGATTTGCGCAAAAGATGAACCGCCCAATTTATAGGTATCGCTGGAAAGGTTGATGTAATAAATCGATCCACCATCTTTTTGAAGTACGGGCTCAACCACTTTTGTAATGTCGTTACAATTGCCGCCTGCAGAAATGATAACGGTTCCGGGTGCAATTACATCGCCGTCTTTATATTTTTGTTTCATCGACAGCGAATCTTTTCCGGTTGGAATATTGATTCCAAGGTCGATGGCAAAATCCGAGCAAGCTTTAACGGCGGTATATAAACGGGCATCTTCGCCTTCGTTTTTACAGGCCCACATCCAGTTGGCCGAAAGCGAAACGCTTTTGAGACCATCTTTTAAAGGTGCCCAAACAATGTTGGATAGAGATTCTGCAATGGCATTGCGACTACCGGCAGCGGGATCAATCAAGGCAGAAATAGGGGCATGGCCCACCGAAGTGGCGATACCTTCCTTGCCCTGGAAATCTAAAGCCATTACGCCACAGTTATTTAGAGGCAATTGTAAAGGCCCGGCGGTTTGTTGCTTGGCCACTCGGCCGCCTACACAACGATCGACTTTGTTGGTTAACCAATCTTTAGCGGCTACGGCCTCCAATTGTAAAACCTGCTCTAAATAGGTGTTTAGCTCGGCTTTGTTATAGGTTACTTCGTCATATTTGCGATCAACGGTTTGATCTTCCATTACGATTTTTGGCGAGCTGCCAAACATGGCTGCCAATTCCAGATCCATTGGCTTAATGCCCGAAGTTTCCGATTTGAAAGTAAAGCGATGATCGCCGGTTACCTTACCCACGGTGTACATGGGCGAGCGCTCGCGATCGGCGATTTTTTGTAAGGTTTCGATATGTTCGTTGCCGATTACCAATCCCATTCTTTCCTGAGATTCGTTTCCGATGATCTCTTTTGCAGATAGGGTAGGGTCGCCAACCGGAAGTTTGTCCAAATTGATCAATCCGCCAGTTTCCTCAACCAGCTCCGATAAACAGTTTAAGTGTCCGCCAGCGCCGTGATCATGAATAGAGATAATCGAGTTGTGATCGCTCTCAACCATTCCACGAACGGCGTTTGCCGCACGCTTTTGCATTTCGGGGTTCGATCTTTGGATGGCGTTTAACTCTATACCTGAGCCATGTTGGCCAGTGTCGGCCGATGAAACTGCTGCTCCACCCATCCCGATTCTATAATTTTCGCCACCAAGAATTACAATGTTATCGCCCTCTTGTGGTTTTTGTTTTTGTGCCTGATCGGCCTTGCCATAACCAATACCACCAGCAAGCATAATTACCTTATCGAAACCAAGTTTTCTAGGTGTTACATTAAGCTTGTCGAGATGTTCGTCGTGTTCAAACGTAAGCACTGAACCTGTAATTAGCGGTTGACCGAACTTATTACCGAAATCTGTAGCACCGTTTGATGCTTTTATCAGGATATCCATTGGCGTTTGGTACAACCATTGTCGCTCTTCAACGCCGTTTTCCCAAGGGCGGTCATCAGCTAAGCGAGAAAGTGCGGTCATGTAAACCGCAGTTCCGGCTAAAGGTAAAGAGCCTTGTCCGCCGGCTAAACGGTCTCTAATTTCGCCACCAGAACCTGTTGCAGCACCATTAAATGGCTCAACCGTGGTCGGGAAATTGTGCGTTTCGGCCTTTAACGAGATCACCGAATCGAAATCGCTTGTGGTGTAATATTCTGGAACGTCGGCACGTTTAGGTGCAAACTGCTGTACTTTCGGGCCTTTTATAAAGGCTACGTTATCTTTGTAAGCAGAAACAATATCGTTAGGGTTTTGCTCAGATGTTTTACGGATCAGTTTAAAAAGAGAAGTTTCTTGTTCAACACCGTCGATTACAAACTTTCCGTTGAAGATTTTGTGGCGACAATGTTCTGAGTTTACCTGCGAAAATCCAAAAACCTCTGAATCAGTTAAAGGTCTCTGTATTTGAGCAGCAAGGGAGTTTAAATATTCAACTTCTTCATCGCTTAAAGATAAGCCTTCTTGTTTGTTGTAAGCGGCAATATCGGTAATTTCTAAAATCGGCTCAGGCTTAATATTAATGGTGTAAATTTCCTGATCAAGCTTATCATATTTTTGAGAAAGCATCGGATCATAGTCGGAAAAATCTTCGGCAACGGCTTTAAATTCTTCTATTCTGATAATGCCCTGCATGTCCATGTTTTGGGTAATTTCTACCGCGTTGGTGCTCCATGGGGTAATCATCGCTGCTCTTGGTCCAACAAAAAAACCGGTTAGGGTTGTTTGTTGCGAGATTTTGGCACCGCCAAATAACCATTCAAGTTTAGTAATATCATCTGGGGATAGCGTTGTGTCGGTTTGTAATACGAAAATCGCCTGCGATTGACTAAGGAAGAAATGAATCATGCTTTTTTTTTGAAAGTGCAAAAATAGCGTTTTTAAATTTAATGATAGAATGAATAAATGACAGAATTAGTTAATTTTAATGTTCTATGTCAAATGAAGGAGTGGCGGATGGAATGAGTAGGTTTTCGGATATTTTATTGAATAGAATGGCGGGGTAATCGTACTTCCTCAATATTGCTTTATTTTTTCAAATATTCTCCAGCAGTCAAAACAGGGATCTTTGAATTTTTGAAACCTTTTTTGTTTCTGGTGATGATGATGTCTACCTCATTGTTCATAGCTACAAAGTATTGCAAACCATCTTCGAAAACTTCAAAGTCTGAAGCCAGGGCCAAGTCAATCGCTTTATCCTCCAGAGCGAAAACGGTAACGAGAACCTTAAATTTTGCTAAATATTTTTTTGCGTCTACTTCTTTATGATGTTTAACGATTGAATAGTACGCATTTGCAGATGATAAAGATGAAATGCATAGTTGTATTTCCTTTTTATCGCTTAAGGTAAACAAAGCTTGGGCATCTATATAGAATGGTTCACGCTTAGCTAAAAGATTAATAATTACCTTGACATCGACAAAATTTTTTTCCATTACGAATATTTCTTATCGATATAAATTCGATGGTCTTTTTTCTCATCATAATCGGCTGGTATTATCCCGGTTAAGCTTTCGACTAATGGGCTTACAGACGATTTCTGCTGTATATCACTCGTCAAAGAATTAAGGTAATTTTCAATTAATTTGGAAAGACTTACTTGATGACTCGTTGCATATATCTTTGCTTTGTCAATTAAATGTTTACTCAGATTTAATGTCAGTTTAGTATTCATTTGTTTAAAGTTACATGTAAAAATTAATAAAAAATATCACATGTTAGTTCGATCAGGTAGACGTTAGGATAAATAAACATCACTTAGGTCAATTCAATCATTTTTTTCATCTTTGCTTAACATTCACTCATTTTCCAAAGGGATGCCTTTGGCACAAAATCCACTCTTAAAGATGTTCAACCGCATTCACCACGTCGCCATTATCTGTTCTGATTACGAAAAGTCGAAGGATTTTTATGTAAATAAGCTTGGTTTAACTGTGGTTAGTGAAGTATTTCGTGTCGAAAGGAAATTGTATAAATTGGATCTAGCAGTTAATGGAATTTACCAAATTGAGCTTTTTTCTTTCGAGAATCCGCCTGCACGTCCGTCTCGTCCCGAGGCGCAGGGTTTACGGCATTTGGCTTTTGAGGTTGATGATATTGAAAAAGAGATTGCCAGATTGAATGATGCGGATATTACTACCGAACCGATTCGTGTTGATGAATGGACAGGGAAGAGGTTTACTTTTTTTGCTGATCCGGATGGCCTGCCGCTAGAATTGTATGAAGTAGAATGAGTATTTTTAAATTTAAGCAATTCGAAGTCGATCAGACTGGCTGCGCCATGAAAATTAATACTGATGGCGTGTTAATTGGGGCTTTGGCAGATCATTCATCGCCAAAAAACATCTTAGATATTGGAACCGGAACGGGGGTAATAGCGCTGATGCTGGCTCAGCGTTTTCCGGAAGCAAATGTCCAAGCTGTTGAAATTGACGCACAGGCGGCGGAAACCGCTGCCAAAAATTTTCAACGTTCAGTTTTTAACGAACGCTTAACAATCAATAATATAGCAATTGAACAATATACCAGCGCCAGCAAATTCGATTTAATTGTTTCTAATCCGCCGTTTTTTGTAAACGACTTGAAAAGTGACGAAATGAGAAAGGGCATTGCCAGGCATGCTAGCGAGGCGTTTTTCAATTCATTGATAGCTAAAGCGGACGAGCTTTTAACAACTAACGGGAAAATTTGGTTGATTTTACCGGTAAAAATTGCGGATGAGGTAATAAAAACGGCATCCACGTTTGGGCTCGGTTTGGCCGAGAGAATCAACCTGCATTCGGATTCATCTAAACCTACTTTCAGGCAAATTATCTGTTTAGATAGGCAATTCGGCGTTTTGAAAGAAAGTGATTTTTACATCTATGATTCGCTAAAGGTTCATACTGCGGAATACAAGGCATTGTTAAAGGATTTTTTTCTGGCATTTTAGAAGTGTTTAGCGAATTTTGGTCTCGGAATAATGATAAGATTGTACAATAAATGTTTTTTAGGCAAAAGCGTTTTCCGCTAAGTTTAATCGCTACTGTTAATTTATATGTGCTTGGAAAGGCAACGATAGCATTCATGCTTAAACGGCGGGCTTTTGTATAATAGGAATACAACTCAGTTTACAAAATGAAAAAGATAGGATTAATTTCTGACACGCATGGTTATTTGGATGATGCTGTTTTTAAGCACTTCGAAAGCGTAGATGAGATATGGCATGCGGGAGATTTCGGGCCAGGTGTTGTAGAGCCGTTAGCGGCATTTAAACCGCTTCGCGGAGTTTTTGGTAACATCGATACTGCGGACATCAGAGCTGAGTTTCCTGAACAAAATCGTTTTAGGTGCGAAAACGTAGATGTTTGGATGACGCACATTGGCGGATATCCCGGCAGATATTCTACTTTTGTAAAGCCTGCAATTTACACTAACCCGCCTAAATTATTTATTACCGGGCACTCTCACATCTTAAAAGTAGTTTTCGATGAAAAGATAAAATGCCTGCATATTAACCCCGGTGCTGCAGGAAAACACGGTTGGCATAAAGTGAGAACATTGGTTCGTTTTTGCATTACTGACGAAATTATTCATACATTAGAGGTAATAGAGTTATCGGGTAGATAATGTAAAAATTACACTAAGTATGGTTTGTGGCGTGAAAACACTGGGGCAATTTATTATAGAAAAACAAGCTGATTTTCCTTACGCAAAGGGCGAGCTTTCGAGGTTGCTCAGAGATATTGGAATTGCGGCAAAGATCGTCAATCGCGAAATCAATAAAGCAGGTTTGGTTGATATTATCGGCCATGTAGGTACAACAAATATACAGGGCGAAAAACAAAAAAAACTCGATGTATATGCCGATCAGCAATTTATAGCGGCGCTTACAAGTGGTGGCGAGTGCTGCATTATCGCGTCAGAAGAAGAAGAAGAAATTATTCATATCGATTCGCCAGTTTCGCAGAATGCAAAGTATATCGTTTGTATTGATCCGATGGACGGATCATCAAATACGGATGTTAATGTTGCGGTTGGAACGATTTTTTCAATTTACAGGCGAAAAAGTTTGCAAGGCAGGGCGAGTATAAATGATGTGCTACAAAAGGGAGTAGATCAGGTTGCTGCGGGTTATATTATTTACGGTTCATCAACCATGTTGGTTTATACTACTGGCAAGGGGGTCAATGGGTTTACGCTGGATCCATCGATAGGCGAGTTTTGTCTCTCTCATCCGGAAATGAAAATTCCTGAAACCGGAGCTACGTACTCTATAAATGAGGGTAACTACGTTCACTTTCCTGAAGGGGTGAAAAAATACATTAAGTATTGCCAGGTAGAGGATGAGGCATCTAATCGCCCATATACTTCTCGCTATATCGGATCGATGGTTGGCGATATTCACAGAAGTTTGATCAACGGAGGTATTTATATCTATCCTACAACCGCCCGCTCGCCAGAAGGAAAATTGCGATTGCTTTATGAATGCAATCCGATAGCTTTTATCATTGAACAAGCAGGAGGTAAGGCGACAACAGGCTTTGAACGAATTTTAGAAATCCAACCAAAAGAAGTTCATCAAAGAGTTCCAATATTTATCGGTTCTACTAAAATGGTTGAAAAGGCAGAAGAGATGATGTTGCTTTATACTGCTAAATCTGCGTCGGTTGAAGAAAAAGTCGATCGTAAATTAGAAAATTTAGGTGTAATTGGCGGGATTGATTAAAGCAGCGTTTGCTTATTCCGTTCAGCCTCAAATACGCTATCGATGGCCAGGTTCTGCTTATCTTGCGACGCAAAAACGGCCAGTCTATCGCAACGCTCATTCTCCGGATGGGCATTGTGGCCCTTGATCCAGATAAATTTAACCTGGTGCAACTTATACAATTCGAGAAAACGAAGCCAGAGGTCTTTGTTCTTTTTATCTTTAAAACCCTTGCTTACCCAGCCAAAAACCCATTTTTTTTCTACCGCATCAACAACGTACTTTGAATCGGAGTAAACGGTTACTTGTTGGTTGAGGCTCTTTAAAGCTTCAAGTCCCTTTATTACGGCAAGTAACTCCATTCGGTTATTGGTTGTCATCCTAAATCCGCCGCTAAGTTCCTTATAATGCTTTCCGGCTCTCAGAATGGTGCCATAGCCGCCTGGGCCGGGATTTCCGCTCGCTGCTCCGTCTGTATAAATCTCTATCATAAACGCAGCAAAGTTAGGTTTTTAGGATCGTAATCGCTTATCGAAAGGGGTTTTGAAAAAATATTTTCATTTCAATTTATTGAATGATAACGAATTAAAAATTTTAGTTAAAATCTTTGAAAAAAATATTTGCAAGGAACGTTAAAAGTCGTACTTTTGTCACACTAAAAAACACGGTGGCTGTAGCTCAGTTGGTTAGAGTATTGGTTTGTGGTGCCGAGGGTCGTGGGTTCGAGCCCCATCAGCCACCCCGTATGGGACAAAGACATTTTCGAATGGTTTTGTCCCATTTTTTTTGCTCGTAACTCGCTGTTTTTCAGATAAATTAGGCTTGCGAAAAAGTTCGACTTTTGGGTTCGACCTATGCCTTCAGAGTAGTGCAATTTTTGCGGAAAAATGGTGCTTATGATCTCTTTTTTCATATCTAATCTTGCTAAATCATAATATTTGTCAATATTTTTTAGGCATTGAATGGCTTGTTCAATAGTATGTTTTACAGAGGCCACGGTGTTTTTTTCCGGCTCGATACTAAAAAGTTCTGTTTCCAAGGCCTCAATCTCAAGATTTGTCTCTCCCTTGATCTTACGAAATTCAGATGGCTCGATTTCATCATCCAACATCCTTTCTCTTGACGTTTCTATTCTTGTATTGAGGGCAGCAATCTTATCTTTCAATATTTTACGATCTTTCTTTTTACACTTAATTTGTTGATTGAAAGAATCAACAAATTCATTTTTCCATTCATCGGGGTTTCTCGGAATATACATTGTTAACAAATCCTTGAATGAGTCATTAGCTTCTAGGGCCCTAAATCTGACGCCGCATGATGATTTGCAATGATAGTATAGACTATAACTGGTTTTGCCCTTTGATGCACTTCCAGTCAAAACTCTCGTACATTTTGGACAATTGATAAATCCTCTCAAAGGTAGATCGTTAGGGTCAAATACCTTGATAGCATTGACTTCTTTTGTTTTTTGCCCTAAAACGACTTGTACCTGCTCAAATATTTCCTCAGTAACTAAGGCAGGGTGGAGGGCATCCACTAATCCTTCCGGCTCATCTCTTTCTGCTGGAACTCTGATCTTCCCCATGTACATGGGATTCTTTAATAGGTGATAGAAGTTGTTTTTGCTACATCTCAGACCCTTATCATTCATTTCCTTTAATATTTGCTCTCCCGAATAATTCCCTTTGGCATATTCCTCGAATACCCATCTCATTATCTTCGCCTGTGGCTCTTTTGGTGTTATATATTTTCTGCCATCTTCATAACTTTTGTTGATATATCCCAGAGGAGCCTTTCCGGTACAACGGCCTTCCTTTTTGGCTTGCCTGATGCCTGATTTAGTATTAAGCCCTCGTCTGTCATTCTCCACCTCAGGTGCGGTAAGGTAGATTGCAAGCATCATCTTATTCTCTGGAATACTGAGATCCAATGGTTGCTCAATGGCTTGAGGGTCGATTCCCAGCCTGTTGAGCTTTGTGATCATTTGATAAGCGTCGCTGGTATTTCTACTAAAGCGATCCCATTTGGTGAACAGAAGTAATGCTGATTTTTTTTTGTTTCTTTTCAAATAAACCAGATATTTCTGCCATATAGGCCTTTTGAATGTTTTGGCTGAATGGTCCTCTATAAAGATTTCCCGGATAGCAATAGAATGTAGGTCGCAATATTTTCGCAATACTTCCTGTTGACTTCGCAGGGAATAGCCTTTTTCCGCCTGTTCATCAGTACTTACCCTGATGTATAGGTCTGCTGTTTTCATACTTCTGCAGTTTTTGTAAGTGAATTTTATATCTCATTTAAGATAAGAAAAATTCCTTTTTTTAGCAAAATTAAACTGGTTTGTTAGGCGTTTTTTTGCTATGGAGAAACTACTAGCAGCGATTCAGAGATCCATAGCACCTCAATCCAGGTCGGTACACATAAGTTTCCATTTGGTAGGGTGGGAAGTTAAAGGTTAGGCAAGTATCGCGGGCGATGTATTTTCCAAAACTTTTAGCCATATGAGGTCTGTTTTGGAAATGAAATAATATATGTTCAGCCAAATCAATATCATTCTTTAATAAAAAAGCATTAATTTCTTTACAAGGGTTTTTCGAACAGCCTTTATAAAGAAATTAATGAAGAGTTAAATATTATCCGTCCAGCTTTATTGAAGTGATGATAGCTAAATTTTTCATGTTTGTAACTTATTCCCTCTGGATAGAGATGACTAATCAACAATCTTTTCTCTTCGATATCTGATTTTGTAAAAAGCACGTTTAGATTCTCAATAGAACCTAGAGCGTGTCCGATGATATATTCTCTGTCTAGAATGATTTTGTTTTTGTTTTTTAGCTCTTGGAGTAAAGCGCTGAGCTTCTCGAGTTTCTCAGTGTTTTCCGACTTAATGACCCTGAAGTCTGAACTATCCAACGCACCTTCCAAAAGCATTTCTCTCGCTTGCCGGATTCTATATTGAGTGCCTTCGATCTGTGCTTTAAGTTTTTTCTTTTCTTCCAAAAGGTCTTTCAATTGGTTTTCGTAGGCGTCGTTTAAGGCGATTGAGATTAAAGGAACAAATTTACTTTCCAGTTTAATGTTTTCGATGTGCTCAACAAATCTGGCATTCATTACATTAGCCCTAATTCTAGCCCCGCATTTGGAATGACAATGGTAGTAATAAATGCGAGTAACCTTAGCGCCAGGAGCACTTCCTGTGAGTTTTCTTGTGCATTTTGGGCACATAAGAAATCCCCTTAGAGGCATCTGCTCAGGAACAGAAACCTGCCTACCATGTACCTTCCCCCTCGCGGCTAGGATTTCCTGCACTTTATGGAATTGCTCTTCGCTTATTAATGCCTGGTGTTTCCCATCTACTAGTTCCTCTTCTTCATCTTTGAACCTTGGAACAGTAACCTTCCCATAATACATCGGGTTTTTTATAACGCAATAAAAGTTGTTTTTACTGCATTTAAGCCCTTTTTCTAGCGCTTCAATCAATATCTGCTCCCCTGAAAAAACGTTTCTTTCCAATTGGTCGAATACCCATTTGATTATCGCAGCTTCCGGAAATTTGTGGCAAATGTATTTAGAGCCGTCCTCTTTGGTTTTATTTACATATCCCAATGGTGCGGGACCAGTCCAACGTCCTTCCTTTTTAGCCTGACGGATACCCGCTTTTGTACTCAATCCCCGCCTGTCATTTTCAATCTCTGGTGTAGTCAAATAAACCGCAAGGATCATCTTATTTTCGGGAACGTCTAAGTTCAGTGGCTGTTCTATAGCCTGTGGTTCAATCCCGAGCTTACGAAGAAATGCAATCATCTGGTATGCATCGCTGGTATTGCGGCTGAACCTGTCCCATTTAGTGAATAGGAGTAGGTCTGATTCGCGCTTGGATCTTTTTAAAAACGTAAGGAGTTGTTTCCACTGGGGCCGATTAAAGGTTTTTGCCGAATGATCTTCGGTAAAGATTTTTCTAATCCTAATTCCGTTTATATCACAGTATCTTTCCAATACATCTTTCTGGCTTCTCAATGAATACCCTTTCTCAGCCTGCTCATCTGTACTGACCCTGATGTATAAATCTGCTAATCTTGCCATTTTCTTTTTTTTATTTAAGATCTTTTTTAATAATCCGTTCTTTTTTCGGTCTTCCTTTTTTCAATTCTATTTTTACTGCCAGGTTTGCCAGGGCATAAATAAAGTCCAGGGTTCTATTGAGAGTTTCATCCTCAGTAATTTTCAACTCTTTTCCCAAGAGCCGGATCACCGCATCTTTTGTCAAGCTCCGTTTTTCTTTGATTCTGAAATAATCCATCTACAATTAACTTTCGTGCAAAGTTCTCATTGAGCAATTGTTTTTATTGACACTTTGGGTAAGATGTCTATTATACCTTATGTTGAAACGACTTATCATGTCAGAATAGAATAAAAATTATTCCGCTCATTATCAGTATAATTTGCGGTCAGTGTTTGCTAATATGGTTTATAGATATATTTTTGCTGTATGACTGTAACCGTGGTTGCCATTTTAGAAACTGATTTTAAACCTCAAAAAGCGTTAGCCAAAGTGATGAACGACAGGTTGCAAAATGCAGCTAGAGATCTTGAACATGTTCATTTAAAATCCTTACTTGGTAGAGGTTTTCAATCTGATGATCTGGTAATCTACCTCAGCTACAACCCAAAGTATAAAATTAGGTTTCGTATCGTAAACGATGTGCCTGCGGATATTGAATATTTTGTTGCTGAATGTTGTGGTAGACTAGGCTATATCCTGTGGCGAGCAAATGCAATAGGGGTTAGCAAAGATGAGGCTAATAATTAACTAGGAAAATCAAAATTTGCTGGCCTTATCTGGCCGCAGATCTTTTTTTATGACTCGTAGTTATTGGGTTATTTATTCTGGACAAGTGCCAGATGATATGGCTTTTACACCTTAGCGGTTACTGGACAAATTTCGAATTTTTTCCTGCCTGATTTACAGGAATTGGCGAAAGTGGCAAACTATTTTAAACATTAAAATAAGGTTCGTTTATTGAGAAGAATATTTTTAAAAATCTTAAAATGTATGCATCAAATTAAGTTAGATTCAAGATGCATAAATCTATTTAATTGGACTATGCGTTTAGTTTATTCATCATTCCTAACAAATAAATAGTAAATCACGTATAACCAACCAAATATCCCCGCAATTGCAGAAGTCAACACGGATTGTGTCCTACTCCAGCATATAGAAACTGCTAGTGCGCTACCAATTCCAATACCATTACCGATAGCTGTGTTAGATATTTTGGAATCATTAGCTAAACAAGGGAGTGTAAAAATTAAAAATAAAGATACTAAGAGCAATTTTTTCATATCGTAAATATAGAGGAGTTTTATGAAATTAGGGTTTTGTGTAAATTGCAAAATTAAGAGGACGTATATATAGGTTCGTTTAGTGAGATTATTTACTTCTTGTTACACTACATTCATGGCCATTTACAGTCATAGTCTCTCCGCTATCATTATGTTCTTTAATTGAAATTTTATTTGTATAATGTCCATATTTAAAACGTAAGACCGGTTAACTCCGATGCTTTTTTAATGCATTCAATGAAGGAACCAGTATAATACAATTTCTGTGAGTCAATCTTCAGATACATTTTCCATCCAAAACCTTTTTTAGCTAGATATCCAAATTGTCGCTTGAAGTCATTGGTGCAAATATCATGAAAGGCTTTACAAATGGCATTGTTAAACAGTCCTATTCTGTTTCTCCCCATTTATTCATGAATAACTTGATTGCTGATATATTACCAGAGTATCCAAATAAGGAACGAATAGACAAGGAGGTGCTAGGCAAACTTCATGCAGCGGGAATTTTAGGATTAAACAAAAAAATTTCCGCGAGGATTAAGATACATAAAACCTTATTTGATGAGCTAGGACAGCCGCCGACAATGGTTGATGCAGTCGATGCAATGCAAGATGTTATTGAGGTTGTACAAGATTATTTGGCCCCGGACGCATATGCGCATATTGAAACCTTAATGAACGAAATAGAATCTGAAGCCATAATTTTTGAAAGTATCCATTCTGATGCTGACTTGACTGCTGGAAATTTGACCGATTTTAAGGGTATAATTAGTACTGCATTGACCAATACAGAAAATAATATCAATAGTGATTTTTTAATTAGCTCAACAGAAAAAATTTCAGTGCTCAACAATTTACTATTAATGAAAAATTTACTAGCGACTACCGATTTTGACAATTCTGTTTATACTTTTGTTAACAACGGCGGGATAGCAGGGGCGGCATTGGGTGTCGGTTATGCATTGACATGGGCTGGCGAATGGTTACAACTAGACGAGGATCCAGATGGTGCAGCATTAAAAAACAAAAATAGCACAGACAATATCAATTTTTCTTATGCAAACTCCTATCTTCAATAAATTACCGAATTATGAAAAAAATGCTGTTTTTGCTTTTATTCTCAATTATTTTTACCCATACTGGAAATGCACAGGCCATTAATAAAATGGGGCTAGGGGTCGGTGTTAGTTACCTCTTTGGTAAAAGCGCCAACTTTAAATCGGCATTTGAGATAAATACAGTTTTGAATTTTGGCTTGGGCAGCTATGTTTATCTGGGGCCAAAGGCATCATTAACTTTGTTAAAGGAAAACCCGTTCTTTGAGGTTGGCCCCAACCTTGGTTTTAACTTCTATAAATTTGCCAGTGAGCAGATTTTTAATCCCGAAAATGATGACTATAAAAAAGTAGATATGCTTGTTTCAACCTTTATAGGGTTTAATTTGGACGGAAACGCTTTGGAGAAGAAAAAATTCTCACTTACCAATGTTGGTGTTTCTTTGGATGTTTCGTCTCCTGAGGTTTTAAACAGTGCCTTGAATATAAGTTATGGCCATACCATTATGTATCAACGATTAGATAAGCACAACCTTAACTTTAACAAGTTAGGGGTTCAAGGAGTTTTTAAGTTGAATAAGTAATTATTATAATAAAAACCCTATTTTCATAAAGCTTAGATTTTTTGAACAGTATAAAAAAGCCCCGAGGGGCTAGAAGAATTAATAAGTTAACCTGATACATTCATCTTTTGAGGCTTTAAGTAACCGTTAGATAATGGGAATAAATTTGCCCGATTTTATAAAATGTCCGAAAGTAATACTCTCAAAGCAATAATCGTCTTTGATTGTTAGCCATTCGTCACCTCCATCAATTTGATTAATAAAACAAAGGTTCTTAAATGAAAATCCTTGTCCTAAGCACCAATTACCAGAGCCAATCTCTTTTTGAAGAGACTCTATTGTCTGACATGTTGCGATTGATCCCTCAGTAAAAACCGGGTCATCAGTTTTCGCTATCCAATAGTTTTGTGATCCGATTTTATACCAGGCCTTTTTTAATTCTTTTTGATGCATTTAATAATTTTCCATAATTATATTTTTTTATGCACCGTTTAGTAAAGGTTTCCAATTCGTCAAGGGCGGCTTTTTCAGCCGTTTATATACCCTTGACGAATTAACAGGAAATCCTTTATAGGTTTGCATTCAAAAAAAATATAATGAAAAGTTAAACCCGCCGAAACGAAATCAACATATGTAATTGAGGAGATTACGATTACTTAGCTAAACGCTAGTTTTAATGAACAATAAAAACGACCGTGTAGTGACAACAACATTCATTTTTAAGCCAAGTTATCAGATATTATTAAATGGATGTTATAGTATTTGGTCTCCTGCCTGCACTTTAATAAGTCGATAAATTGAATAAACTCCTGGTATCATGGGTAACGCGGCGGTCCACATCCCTGCAAAATAATATTTACCTGTTGTTTTGTAAAAATAGTTAGGCATATTTTCAATTGGCACTCCCCGTATAAATTGGCTTATTGAATTTATGTTTGAGGGCTGAATTTTTGGTGTTAGTAAAGGGAAAATAAAATGGGTAAATTCTGCTACGCCTGGGCCTATGAATATAAACCATGCAATGAATCCTGCAAATGGTATTTTATAATAAAGACCTAATGAAGTGAGCGTATAAATAGTAGGCCCTACAATGGCAAAGATTATTAAAAAGCTTTTTTCACTCCATGGTATATTAAACAAACGGCTCATAGCAGGGCCAAATCCAGTTAGATATTCTTCTAAAATATGAATTTGAAGCGCTGCAACAGTAAATATAAACAGTGGAAGAATTATCGCAGGGTTTACAGGATTTCTTAGGTACGTGAAGTACCAGCAAAAAAAGGCAATAACAGCGGATCCTCCTACAATAATTACGGGTGGTAACCCGATATTTATATAACCCATCACCGGAGCTGTAATACAAAATGATAGTGCCGCAAGTAAACTTATCTTCTGAGGTAGACTGAATTTTAACATCGTGTGCTGATTTAGTTTCTCCAAAGTTATCAGCGAGAGATATAAAATTTTTTATCAAATGATAAAAAATTATTTGACGGCTCTTATCCTACTTAAAGAAACCTGCGTTATACCTAGATAATTGGAAAGATCACCCAGACTAATTCGCTGAAGCAGTTCAGGATATTCTTTTACAAAATTGAAATATCGCTCGGATGCATTATCTTCTAGTAGCTCAGTTATTCGTTTCATCATATTAATTGATGCACCTGAAACAAGCTCTCTGTAAAAGGTTTCCATACAATGGTGTTTTTTGCAAAGTAAGTGTAGTTGAGTATAGCTTAAGCATATATAGGTAGTTGGCTCCAGAACATTAATAGCAAATTTAGAAGGTGACTGGGTTAGGAAACTATCAAGCACTGTAAAAATGGATCCTTCAATGAAAAAGCGCATAATAAATTCTTTGTCCTCTTTGAAGAAAAAGGTTTTACACAGTCCATTCTTAACAAAATATATATTTTGGCAAACCGCACCTTTTCTCAGCAGTGAGCGTCCCTTTTTAGCTGTGAATATTTTGATAGCATCAACTAAATCCATTTTAGCTTCCTGAGTTAGTGAGTGAAGCTGATTATAAAATTGTTCAAAATCCATATGGTGTGCCGTAATGGATAAAGTTATCATTATTAACGAAGACGCACAATTGAACAGCAGTGAGTGTTTTAATTCTCATTATTATAGATATCTAGGAAGCATTTCTGGTTTTCGGCTATTTTCAACAGGCTATGGTTGAAAAGGAAAGAGGCATACCAGAATTAGATCTGAATTATGCCTCTTTCGCCGATTCGGTAGAGTCGACCATACGTAAATCTAACTTTCATACTGATTTCGAAGACACGATTCACAGGCTGGAGGCTTACTTTGAAAAATATGGTGAAGAAAATCTGTTTCCTTAGCGGTATACGTTATCGTTAAAGTTTTTATCTTAATTCAAAATTGAAACTACGCATGCATCACATCTGTATAGTAAGTAAATTTTTCAAATAATCACAGCGTGGTTAGGTGGATAAACCAGAATAGAATGACCCCTTTGCACCAATTTTTAATGTTTATAAGTTCATTGATTAGTAGCTAGTTATGAGAAAAATATTTTTGGATATTGGGGGTCAACCGGCAGCGGTTTATCCAATGAGTTTTTGATAATTTAGGTTACAAAAAAACGAAGGTATTCGTGTCAGCCATTATCATTATTCCACCCTTTTTTGATATTTTGTAGTCATGTCAATTGTACATTAGTGGATAAAAATAAGAAATTGCACTAAAATTCTTATCTTTCATGCTTTAATCCTATATGGAATGTAAGTCTAACAACCTTAACTATTCATTGAAACATGTCATTTAATACGCTAAAATTGCTACAAAAACAAAAAACAAACATCCTTGAGATTTGGATGAAAAACCAATTATCTGATGAAGGGCTTCGTGAAGACCTGATCAGCAATGAAGATCTCAGGGAACAATCAGGGGAACTGGTTGCCGCATTGATCACTAATCTTTCAAACGATGATCTGGAAGACATGGACGGAGATAGCTGGAATTCGGTTATTGAGATTCTTGGGGGAATAGCCATTACCAGGGCCCGTCAGGGATTTTCTCCTCGGGAAACTGGTCGCTTCGTCTTCAGCTTAAAAGAAGCTATCCTTGAAGTTCTGCAAAATGGAATCACGGATCCACAACAACTCTTTCTAGAAAGTATGAAGATTAATAGGGTAATGGACAATCTAAGTGTTGTTACCTTTGAAACTTTCATTAAGGGAAGAGAAGAAGTTATTTTAAGACAGACCGATGAGATTACAGAAATATCAACACCAGTTATTCGTGTATGGGACGGGATCCTGGCACTTCCCATAATTGGTACACTTGACAGTTCCAGGACGCAGATCGTAATGGAAAATTTGCTTCAGGAGATTGTAGAGACGGGATCAAGTATTGCAATTCTTGACATTTCCGGAGTACCTGCGGTAGATTCACTTGTTGCACAACATTTAATCAAAACTGTTAGTGCTACT
This sequence comes from Pedobacter endophyticus, assembly GCF_015679185.1. Classification (NCBI taxonomy): domain Bacteria; kingdom Pseudomonadati; phylum Bacteroidota; class Sphingobacteriia; order Sphingobacteriales; family Sphingobacteriaceae; genus Pedobacter; species Pedobacter endophyticus. The sequence continues at coordinate 1,218,526 of NZ_CP064939.1, read as the reverse complement.
AGGTTAATGGGAGCCGAATGTATCATCAGTGGAATCAGACCCGAAATAGCCCAGACTGTTGTCCACCTCGGTATTGACCTTTCCAATATTATCACCAAGGCAAGCCTTGCAAGTGCATTGGCTCATGCTTTCAAGATACTGAGACTTGAGGTAAAAAAGGCTGGTTCTATCAATAAAACTAACAACTTCTAATTATGGATAAAATTCCTATTCTCCGGATGGGAAACTTCCTGCTTGTAACCATTCAGGTTGACCTTTATGACAGGCTGGCGCTCGATCTAGAGGCTGACCTGGTGCAGATGGTAAATAAGACAAGTTCGAGAGGTGTCTTAATAGATATTTCCGCAGTATCGATAGTCGACTCATTTATGGGGCGCATCATTGGTAATATCGCCAGCATGTCGAAGATTCTGGATGCTGAAACAGTGGTAGTGGGAATGCAGCCGGCTGTTGCTATTACTCTAATTGAGCTTGGCCTGCCATTGAAAGGTGTTCACACAGCACTCAATGTCGAACGCGGAATGAATCTTTTAAAATCCATGATTGGCTCTGATATCCAGGACGGGGAAGAAACCGATGATGATGATACTTTCGCTGAGTAAGGATAACATTCAGGTACAAAAAGAGCAGGATGTGGTCTTATTGCGTAACCGTGTCCGTGAGGTGGCAGTCAAAATCAAAATGGGTCTGGTTAACCAAACCAAGTTGATCACTGCTGCAAGCGAACTTTTAAGAAACATGCTCCGTTACGGTGGAGGCGGAGAATGCCTTATCGAGGTAGTAACCCGCGGGAGGGACAATGGAGTTAGATTGACCTTTAAGGATCAAGGCCCTGGTATTTCTGATATTGCAGCAGCGATGAAAGATGGCTTTTCCACTGGCAAAAGTCTTGGGCTGGGACTTCCCGGTGCAAAGCGTCTCAGTAATGAATTTGATATAAAAAGTAAGCCCGGAGAAGGGACAGTGGTGATGATTTTAAAATGGGCAAATGGTTGACGCTACACATATAAGGCTACAGGCTGATGACAGAAGTTATTTTTCTCTCCTTAAAAAGGACATACATCAGCGGCTTTTGAAAATAGGAATGGATACGACGCGGATTGCCGAAGTTGATATTATCACTGCCGAAATGACAAGCAATCTTTTCAAATATGCTGATGGGGGGGAAATCCTGTTTGGCATTTTTAGCGAAGAAGGGATCCCTTACATCGAGCTTATTTCTATAGACAAGGGGCCCGGAATGAGAAATCCTGCCAGGATGATCCAGGACGGCATGTCAACAAGCAACACCCTAGGAGCGGGTCTTGGAAGTATCAGGCGTTTATCTGATACTTTTGATCTTTATTCCATCGTGGACTGGGGAACTATTGTGTTGAGCAGGATATATATTGGGGTCAAGCCTTTAGTTAAAAGAGGTTTGATCATTCGCCCTATTGTAGTCAGTAAACCAGGTGAGACGACTAGCGGGGATGGCTTCACCTATAAAACCAATGGCAAAAGCTTCAAATTGATGCTTGGAGACGGCCTTGGGCATGGCCCGGCTGCAAACCAGGCTGTAAATGAAGGGGCAAAAGCTTTTAAGGTTTTTCCTGATTCCAGTCCGGTTGAAACGCTTCGCTTCGTGCATTTTTCGATTAAAAAGACTAGGGGCATGGTAGCTAATGTTACAACTTTCAGCAGTGAAAAGGGTGAATGGTCCTCTGCCGGAATTGGCAATATCGCTGCAAAGTGGATTGGACCGGTTGGCTCTAAAAACCAGATGTCCTATAATGGTATCGTTGGCCACAATATACCAAACACCATGAATGATCAGACTGTCAATATTTCTGAATATAATCAGCTCGTATTATGCTCAGATGGAATCAAGACCCGATGGGAAACAACCAAATATCCGGGTATTTTAAACCATGACCCGGCCTTACTTGCAGCGGCTATTTATAAGGATCATGCAAGATTCACAGATGATATGTCGATAATTGTTATAAAAGTCCGTTGATATGAAAGAGATTATCGGGATTTCACTGGAAAACGAAATGGATCTCATCCTTGCCCACAAGCGAACTATGCAGGTGGGAGAACAGCTTGGGCTGACTGTGGCTACACGCACCACGCTTGCTACCGCTGTATCAGAAGTGGTAAGAACAGTAATTGATCTTACCGATAATGGAAAGTTAAGTATTGTAATTTCTGGGAAGATACCTCGTTTTTCTATAAACGCAAACATTTCATTCGAAAGTGATCTTACTTTTCGCGAGACAGATGAGGGTTTCTATTATGCCAAACGCCTTTTACCTGATTTTCATTTTGAGGTAAACAAAAATTCTTACAAGATAGGAATGGGGCTCGGGCTTCCAAGATCACTAAAACTTGATGAGGGTAAAATCGGTTTGTTGAAAGTATATTTCGATACCTCGTCACCTTTGAATGCCTACGAGGAAATTAAGAACAAAAACAGTCAGCTAAATCGGCTTACTGCCGAGCAGGAAAAAGAGATTCGAATTGTAAGGGAACTTGATGAGCGAAAAAAGGAATTCATCTCGGTCGCAAGCCATGAACTGAAAACCCCGATCACGGTTATCAAAGCATACACGCAGATGTTAAGACTGTTAAAGGCAGAATATTCTGACAAAGTAGGCAAGCTGGTAGAGAAACTGGAAACTCAAACTAATAAGCTATCCTTGCTTGCTTACCAATTAATGGATGTTTCAAAACTGGAACATGGAAGTCTACAATATGATATGGCAAAGGTTGACCTGAATCGTTTCTTAAACGAAACGGTATCAATGTTGTCAAATGTTCATTCCCACAATAAACTCGATCTACAGTTAGGTAGGAAATGTGTTGCCATGGCTGATCCCCTACGACTTGAACAAGTATTTACGAACCTTGTCGGTAATGCATCAAAATATTCTGCAAAGGGATCGGTGATAACCATTGCCACAAGTGTCTCAGATGAGGAAGATGTGGTGTTGATAAAGGTGTCTGATTCAGGGATAGGCATGTCGAAAGATGGTGTCGCAAAAATTTTTGATAAGTTTTACAGGATGGAAGAGGTAGCCAGTTCTCATCCAGGACTGGGAATGGGGCTTTATATAGCATCAAAGATAGTATCTGATCATAGCGGAAAAATCTGGGTGGAGAGTGTTCAGGATGTCGGGTCCACCTTTTTCTTTACCATACCCTTGATATCCGAAAATCTTCATTAAACGGCTTAATCTCACTTTTTGAAAAACTGATATTAAAAGATTTTTGTTAATACCCTAAGCAATTCGGATCACTAAGAGTAGTAGATTAAGATTGTAATAACTCTTTGCTATATTTTTAATGAATTCAACGACCAAATTAATCTATATCCTTGAGGATAACGACGACATTAGAGAGATTCTGGAACTTCTGCTTACTGCTGACCACTATGAGGTGGTTGGATTTCCTGACGTATCTTCCTTTAGGAAGGGGCTACTAAATCAGGTGCCTAACACCTTTATTCTTGACGTGATGCTTCCAGACGGAAATGGCATTGATGTCTGCTGTGAACTCAAAGCAGATAAAAGTACAAGTGATATCCCGGTAATAATGATGTCTGCCAACTATACCTCTGAACAAATGTCCGGTCTCTGCAGTGCGGAAGACTTTATAAGTAAGCCATTTGACATATTGGATTTTTCCAGAAGGGTTGCAAGCCAGATAGATACCGACGCAAGGTAGGTAACTTAATGTTCATTTTTTTGAGACAAATACTTATTCTTTCGCATCTATTCAAGTCGCCTATCTAATTAATACCACCGTTTTTTGATAGAGCACTTCAGAATTTACCATCTGGCCTTATCTGTTAATACTATTCAGGAAACCAGCCAGGGGTTGAATTATACTAAAAATTATATTAGTTTATTAATCAGTACTTTTGCAACGGAGCGGCCCAAGGGATAGCAAGCGTTTCGCTGTATCCAATGTCTTCTTCTAAATCTCTATTACACCTGGCCGAGCGGTCCAGTGAACTTTTTTTTATTTATAGCTTGACTGACAAGCGGTTTACTTACATGAACCCGACTTGTATTTCTTTTTTCAATTTGGAAACAACCGACATTAAGGCGGAAGTATTAATGGCTATGATCCACTCGGAAGATCAAGCGTATGTACTGTCAAAGCTAAATGCCTGTACTGAAGGCCAAACTGTAGCCGATGTAGAGTGCAGGATCAGAAGAAACCAACATGAACGGTGGTTAAATATTCCCCCATTTCTTTCCACCGAAAATAAGGAGCAGCTGTTAATTGGGCAGGCCGAAGACATTACTGCTGTTAAGAAGAACAGTAAAGTGCTATACAACCACAACAAAAAAAACTCGATACTCAATATTCTTTCTCATGACTTAGCGGGGCCTATTGGTACTGTACAGAATTTATCAACGATGCTTGCCCGGGAAACCTCACATTTAAACAACCTTAAGATTGATCAGTTTATCAGCATGATCAATAGAATTTGCAAAAGTAATATTAAACTTATTCATGATTTCCTGGATCAGGAATTCATCGAAAGTGCTGGTGTCAGGTTAATAAAAACGCGGGTAAATCTGGTAGAAAAAATTAATGTCGCCAGCCAAGAGTATTTTGGTATGCAAAACGAGCTGAACATTCAATTCTTTTGCCATGCCAACAAAGAAATCATCTATCTTGAAATTGATCAGGATAAGTTTCTTCAAGTGATCAACAATTTAATTTCAAACGCACTTAAATTTACGCCTGCAGGTGGCGCTATTACGATAGATATAGAAGAGCAACAGGATTACGTTTTAATTTCTGTAGCAGATAACGGAATAGGTATACCTGAGAAATTCCACGCAACGCTTTTTGATAAATTTACTGATGCCCGCAGAAGTGGCCTGCAAGGAGAGCATTCCACGGGTTTGGGAATGTCTATCATCAAGACAATTGTGGAGTGGCATGACGGTAATATCTGGTTTGTAAGCGAAGAGAATAAAGGAACAACTTCTATATCCAGTTACCTAAAACTATAGAAGGGGCTTAGAACTTGGACGCTTATTAATCAGAATCATCCGGGAAAAATTCAGATTTTTATGGATGAATATTAAAAAATAATCCTAATTCATTTTCATCAGTCGACTGGTTGTTCACTTGCAATCTTAATAGCAAGTTGTCTTGCTAAATACTCACGGATGTATTTTGGCATTTGTTTCGGTTGAAGAATCTCATCGGTATATCCTCCAGCAATGACACTTAAGGGCATACTGCTTTGGTCAGCCGAATTTGGATCTTGTGCAATTATGTAACCACCACTTTCAGAGATCATTTTTATACCTTCAGATCCATCATGACCCATACCGGAAAATATGATCGCAATTTTATTAAACAATGCATCTTTTGCCAGTGACCTAAAAAAGATATCAATAGCCATGTTGACTTTAATAGATAGATTCCTTGGTGTTAAGATCAATTTGCCGTTATCTATAGTCATTACCTTATTTTCAGGCATTACATACACAGTGTTGGCCTGAATCTGTATAGCGTCTTCTACTTCACAAACTACAATGGCACTATGTTTTGGAGGACCTCAGTTAAATGACTCTTTTGATATGGGTAAAGATGCATTGTGATCACATAAGAGACTGCATCAGGAAGCGTATTGTCGAAAAATTCAAATAAAGCAGATAGTCCTCCGGCAGATGCACCTAAAGCAATTATGTATTTATCTTCCATATAATCCACAAGGTATGTAAAAATTATATAACAGTATTACCGCTAATTGTAATTGTCAATTTTATTCTACAAGTTTTTAGGACACTTCACAAGTGTCTTAGCATATACTCGCTGATTGGATCACCACAAGCTTATCTGCTTTGGCGGTTATCATTATTCCCTTCTTTTCTGATAATCGACTGTGAGCAAATGTCGATGCCTTTAAGCGAAGTAAACCGTTCCAGATAAGCATTAAATATTTCTTTTTCTTTTTGCCGATTATCATAAACCCATTCCATTATTCAAATCAGAATTTTAGTTTTTGATGATGAGTTTTTGATAATTTGGATTACAAAAAAACGAAGGTATACGTGTAAGGCAGCATTATCATTATTCCACCGTTTAATGATAAGATAGAGCCCAGTGATTAATTCATTTGTAGGGTTAAACATCCTTCAATTTGAGACATTGTTTCTTTGTGTCGTTATATAAAAATGTCTTCCACAGACTTTAACAGTAATAAATGTTATAAAACATTATTGGGTTTTACCTAGTTATAATTACGGCAGATATGAAGGTTTATTTTATAATAATCTTACTTCTTGCAAGTATCTCATATATTGCTTTAAAAGTTTCTTTTTGTAACTGTTATTACAAGCATATCCTACTTTCTTAGCTTAAAACTGTATGATGTACTGAAGCAACCTTTAGATCTACTCATTGATTGTATGATTTACATTCATCAGCGGTGTTCTTAAATCTTATTTTATACATTTACATTGAATTATTTTTTACGTTAGATATGGCCTTTGCAATTACACCGTCTGATGAACAAGAACGCCTTGAAGCCCTTCAGTCCTATCACATATTAGATACTGCTACCGAGCAGGATTATGATGAATTGACAGAGCTTGCATCTGTGATTTGCGGAACGCCAATTGCCCTTATCAGCCTGGTTGATAAAGACCGGCAGTGGTTTAAATCTGTAAAAGGTTTGCCTTTTTCGCAAACTGATCGTGACTATTCTTTTTGTGCGCATGGGATTTTAAACCCGGATCAAATTTTTGAGGTGGAAGATGCACAGGCAGATGATCGTTTTAAAGACAATCCTTTGGTAACCGGCGAGCCCAATATTGCTTCTTATGCGGGTGTTCCCCTGGTAAATGAAGATGGTTACGCCCTGGGTTCGCTTTGTGTCATTGATACTGAAAAGAAAAAACTTTCCCAGCAGCAAAGGTCCGCCCTTAAAACGCTGGCGCATCAGGTAATTAACAAGTTAGAGTTACGACGTAAGGCTATAGAAGCGCAGGATGCTAATGAACACCAACAGCAGTTATATGACGAACTTTCTAAATCAAAACAAGAGCTCCAGGTAGAGCAGGACCGGCTAAATAGGTTTTTTCAGCAGGCACCTACAGGAATATGCATATTGAACGGGCCTGAACATATTTATGAACTGGTAAATGCAGGCTATCAGCAGTTCTTCCCAGGAAGAAAATTTTTTGGTTTACCTGTGCTTGAGGCCTTACCAGAAATAAAAGGGACACCTATTGAAGAAATACTTAATAACGTTTATTCAAGTGGAGAAACTTTTGCTGCAAGCGGCCAGCTGATCCCGTTAGCCTATATTCCTGACGGCCCTGTAGAAGAGCGGTACTTTGACTTCATATATCAGGCAAGGCTGAATGTAAAAGATCAGGTAGACGGGATAATAGTACTGGCCTTTGAAGTTACCCAGGCGGTAAAAGACAGGCAGGCGCTGGAAGCAAATAAATTGCAGCTCCAGGATTTAAATAGCGAAATGGCTGCTATTAATGAGGAACTGACTACTGCAACTGAGGAGCAGATGGCTATAAATGAGGAGCTGAATGCCGCTAATGAACAGTTGGTTGAGGCACGAACTGAAGCTGCCAGGGCGAAGGAACTTCTTGCACAGGCTATTGAATCTGCTAAAATAGCTACATGGTTTATTGATCCGGATACCAGGGTACTGCATGCCTCACCAAAACTTAAAGAGATCTTTGGCTATTACGAGCAGGAAGATATGCCCTATAATGCTGCAATGCTACATGTACGTGAAGACTATCGTGAACAGATCAATACAGCAGTAAATGATGCAATTACAAAAGGAGAAAGTTATGATATGGAATATCCGCTGATTGGTTACCATGACAGGAAGCTCAAATGGGTACGTACCACGGGACGTTTTTTTCAGGGAGCAGATGCTTTAAGGCCATCCTTATCGGGGATCGTCATTGATATTACCGACCAGATAGAGGCGCGTAGTAAGATTGAAGCCAGTGAAAAGCATTTTCGTTCACTAGCAGATATTGTTCCTGCAAAGATCAGTAATGCGTTGCCCAGTGGTGAGGTAACTTTCTTTAACCAGCACTGGCTGGATTATAGCGGGATGAATTTTGAAGACTTGCGGGACTTCGGCTATCACCAGATGATGCATCCGGATGAAATCTCGGAGTTTCAGCGCCGTTTGGGTGAAGCTGCCTCTAATGGGGTTCCGCTTGAAATGGAGATGCGTTTCAAGGACATAAATGGACATTACCGCTGGCATTTGAATATCGCCTCGCCTGTACTGGATGATAAGGGACAGATTGCCATGTGGGTCGGCTCGACAACTGATATTGAAAGGATGAAAGAGGAAGAGCAGCGTAAGATAGATTTTGTTGGTATAGTCAGCCATGAATTACGCTCACCTTTGACTTCTTTAAACGGCTATGTTCAGGTGCTTGCGCTCAAAGCCAAAAAGAATGGAGATACCGCCACACAAAGCATCCTGGAAAAAACCCAGCGCCAGGTTGGTAAAATGCGTAAACTCATCACAGGATTTTTGGACATTGCGCGGATGGAAGCGGGAAAGATACATCTGGATAAGACCTGCTTTGATATGGCTGAACTGATAGGCGAAGCCGAACAGGAGTCACTGGCCACTGTAACATCACATACTGTTTATTTTGCACCGGTACATCATACTCCTGTTTTCGCAGATGAAGATAAAATTGGTCAGGTAGTAACAAACTTTATTAATAATGCGGTAAAATATTCTCCACAGCGTTCCACCATACAGGTAACCTGCTTAGCGGTGGGGGACCAGATACAGGTAAGTGTAAAAGATGAAGGTATGGGCCTGGCCCAGCAAGATCAGCCACATGTTTTTGACCGCTTCTACCGGGTCGAAAGTGAAGACATGAAAACTACAAACGGCTTTGGGATCGGACTATACCTTTGTGCTGAAATTATCCATCGACATGAGGGGAAAATATGGGTAGAAAGTGAATTAGGTAAGGGAAGCACTTTCTGTTTCAGCCTTCCGCTATTTACATCACCTGAAAAATTAATTGATTAATATATAAGCTAATGTTCTTAAAAATCTTAAGGTAACAGCATATCATGTCCAAAAATCCTGAATATATTGTTGCTATAGGCCTTTCAGCAGGAGGGGTACATCCATTGCATGAGTTGCTAAACCATCTGCCAACAGAACTAAATGCCGCTGTGATTGTGGTACAGCATCTGCACCGTGCTTATAAAAGTATGGCTTCATCCCTGCTTAGAATGCATACTTCGCTGCCGGTTGTTACTGTAAAAAATGGTATGCCCTTGGAAAAAGGCCATATTTATGTTCTTCCAGAAAATCAGATGATGACTTATGCCGATGGGTGCCTGTGGCTCAGGGAAAGAAAGCCAGAGGAAATTATTAACCGCGCAATTGATATATTAATGAACTCGATGGCACTTCCATTAGGGAGCAAGGCCATCAGCGTAATTTTATCCGGCTTGGATGGGGATGGTTCAAAGGGAAGCCTGTTGATCGGTCAGCAGGGAGGCATAACCATTGCCCAGCTACCGATTACCGCTCAACACCCCTCAATGCCAAATGGCGCTTTAGGTATAGGGGAAGCACAATATTCATTAACACCAAAAGCTATAGGGGAATTAATAACACAAATAGTGTCCTAACTATTAATAGGCTTAAAAACATTATATTTAGTTAGTAACGTCTAATTATATTATAAAATAAAGGATCCTTTATTTTATAATTTCGTTCCAATGACAACCTTTCATTGATAGTACATTGCATAATATCATTCGCTTTGTTTAGGAAATTGTCTTCTCTTTGCCGTGCTTAATGCTTTAGATCTACAACTAAAAGAGAAGGAGCCGAGAGGTTGAAGTACTACCATAGTGCAAGTATACTTTACATTCTAGGGTTTAAGCTTCCTTTTTCGTCACATCATTTAATACCTCTCCCTTATAAAGAAGTAATACGGGCTGGCCCCTCACAATTGTTTTTACTTGCTTTATCCTTACCGATAACCAGATAATGAGAAGCTGGAGGCCGATAAGCGTGGAGTAGACTACTATGCCTTCGGCTAGCGCGATATTCTTATTTAACGATACGGCTGCAAGGCAGGATCCCAGTGCAATGGTGACAATGAAACCGAAGGCATTCATCTTGGAATAAAGTCCTTTTGCCCGAAATACGTATGGCTGCGACCAAGGCGGTGTATATCAGTATCGTAATAATGAAGTACGAGAAATGCTTTCCCAATCATCAAAAAACATGTTGCTCATCTTCTATTATTTTAACCACATTATTTACCGGTTTGAATTGAATTCATTGGCAGAAGAATCCAACCGATGACGGAAACCTGATGTTTACGTTGCCGCACGATACATTGCTGGTGATAATATACCATTATATCGTGATCATCGTGTTTAAGTTGTAAATAATGTCACTGAATAGCGTATATTAGCTTCCGCATAATTGCCTGATAAATACCAATAGGACGCTGGAAAAATGCATTATTAATGGAAGCCCACTGGTTTGGAGTCTATAAGGGCCTTTAGGAATTTTTTATATACTATGAATTTAATCCGTAAGTGCCTTTACTTTTTTATCATGGGATGCGGGATATTTTTAATCGGTGTCACCTTGCTATCGCTTTTAAATACATCCCACTGGTATCTGGCGGTCTTGGGTTTTCCTCGTTTAGCTATTTTAATAGCTCTCGTGACTTGCGGAGTGCTCTGTTTGTTGTTAAGCGCCAAAAAGCAGGTGTCCTATTTTATTTTCACAGCGTGCCTCCTGGTATCTGTGTGTTTACAGGTGTGGATAATTTTACCATACACCTCTCTTTCTCAAAAAAAAGTGAAGTCCGTTGATGCAGATCAAGTCAGCCGTCAATCTTCTATCAGTATGCTGATTGCAAATGTGTTAATGAGTAATCGAAATACAAAAGGCCTTCTTGAACAAATAAATAGCAGGGAGCCGGATATGGTATTAGCCATGGAAGTAAATAGCAGATGGGTGAACGATCTCCGTGTACTTGATAAAAGCTATCCTTACCAAATTCTTTTTCCGACTGATAATACTTATGGAATGTCTCTTTATTCCAAGCTCCCGCTAACCAGTAGCAAGGTGCTATTCTTAAATAATAAAAAAGTACCCTCCTTTCAATGTATGGTGAGGTTGCGCAACGGGAAAACGTTTCAGCTACTGACAGTTCATCCGGTTGCTCCGAAGCCCAGCCTACATCCTGATAATATGGGCGAAAAAGAGAACGGCCTCCTGAAAGCTGCTTACCTGGTCGCCCGAGAAAAGATACCAACGGTGGTCGCCGGCGATTTTAATGATGTAGGCTGGTCTTACACGACATCAAATTTTTCGGATATCAGCAATTTAAACGATGTCCGTTGCGGAAGGGGCTTGTACAACACTTTTAGTGCACACACTTTTATATTTAAGTGGCCGCTAGATTATATATATGTGTCTGACGAATTCAAAGTTGTGAATTTGCAAAGATTGTCTGCTTTTGGTTCGGACCACTATCCTTTTTACGCGCAACTGGCTTTTCTTCCTTGATTACTTAAACTAAACTATCCGTTAAATGAACATGAACGTAACAAAGTGGCTAAGGGTTTATTATAACAAAATAACGGAAAGTATTGCGTTTTACCCAGCTCTGATCGCCATCGGTTTTTTGCTGTTGTCATGGGGAATGCTTGAAATAGACTTTTCAGAATGGGGCAAAGAATTAAAATCAGGTTTAAGCTGGTTAAGCCTTAAAGATGCCAGCACGGCCAGGTCTATTATCTCTACTGTTGCCGGAGCATTAATTTCACTTACCGTATTTAGTTTTTCGATGGTCATGATTGTCTTAAATCAGGCAGCATCCCAAATGAGTAACCGGGTATTGACGAGTATGATAGAGAATCGTTTTCAACAGATGGTCTTAGGGTTCTACATCGGAACAATCGTATATGCACTCTTCCTCCTGAGTACAATCAGGGATGTTGCCAGCGGTATATATGTTCCCGCATTAAGTATATACCTCCTTATCTTCCTAACAGTTATTGATATCTTTCTCTTTATTTATTTTCTGGATTATGTCACCCAAACTGTCAAATATGAAACGGTTATTGACCGCGTAAGGAAGCAAACCTTACATACGATGAAGAATAAATTTGAACAGGTCAAAGAGGAGAAATTAGGATGGGATAAGCTTCCTTATGTAGAAATTAAATCGGAGGAGTCTGATTACTTTCAAAATTTTAATGAGAAAAAGCTATTGAAAATTGCCTCAAAAGAGAATTTGCATATCAGCTTTTTATACAAGCAGGCAACATTTCTGGTAAAAGGGATGGTATTTATAAGGGTTTATAGTAAAGAACGCATTGAAGAGGAATGTCTGCAGGAAATATCGTCTGCAGTGGACTTTTATAGTGGACAGCCAATAGACAAGAATGCTGATTATGGCTTCAGGCAGCTTGCAGAAATTGCCATTAAAGCACTGAGCCCCGGTATTAATGATCCCGGAACAGCTGTGATAGCGCTCAATTCATTATCAAACATATTATCGTTTAAACTGTATTGCAACCTGCCGGAAATTAGGAAGGATGATGAAAATATTGGCAGAATACACATACCTGCTTCCTCGTTCCAGGAAATGTTTGAAAGATGTATATACCCGATCTGGAATTATGGTAAGAATGATGAGTACATCCAATACGAGCTATTACATATCATCGAACAATTAAAATTAACGGACTTTAAAAACCAATATGCAGGAGTGTTTGCTAAATTGATGATTAAGATAGAGAATCATATACAAGCGGAGCTCGATAAAAGTTAGGCGCTTTAAAGACTATTGTATTCAGTAAATTATTTGCGGTGGAAAAAGTGTCTCAAGAAACAAAGGAATGTCCTGTGCTTTTTTTCTTTTAGCTGAAATATCCAGCATCAAATACGGCAAAGAAAAAGGAAATATCTTACAAAATAAAGGAAAATCAATGAACTTTGCTTTCTGCTTAAAAGTAGAAACTTCATAATGCATTTAAGGGACTGGGTAGTATAGTATATTTTACGCAATTATGCCTTTATGTATAACCTAACTCTCTACATGACTTTATTCTGCAAGACAAAAATGATTAGAGTAGGCGCATATCTTCGTTTTTTGAGATAAGAACTTACTGATCTGATAATAGGAGCACTAACACATTATGATATAATGATATCAATGTATCCTTGTGCACTCATATCCAGTTTTACAGATGATAGCTAAAAACAAAATTGAGAAAAGAATATTTTCTTTTTTTGAGACAATTTCCACTTTGAAATTTCAAAGTCGAGCAGTATTCAATTAATAATTATTCCTTAGTTTCCCATCAAACTTGTTTTTATTATCAATGTTCCACTTTCTAAGTCGGCGAGCATTAAATCAATCTTTTCTATGGTTACTCAGTAACAAAATTCCAGAAATTTTCCTTGAACCACAAACAGCATTTACATGATTTGCTGGGAATCTTTTTACCTTGGGAACAGATTTTGAACACTGGTTGCTTGTTAATTTGGCAAATGATGCTTAGCGTTTTTGTTCTTTTCTTCCTTGTACCTTGCAACCCGACCTGGGCTTCCGAACACAAAAAATAGACATTCTCTAATCCCATTTGCTTTTTTTAGATCTTTCCATATATTGGGCATTTCGGCAAAAATGGCCAGCCGTTCCGCATTTAAACTGTCACCCCATTTCGCTTTAAAGTGACCACCTGTTTCGGGGCAAACTGGCCGTTCTGATCTTTCGATCAGCTTTTTTCGCAACTGGCTTTCGGGAATAATTTTTCAATTTCTGCATAAAATAAAGGCTCCTGGGAGCATATCTACTATTCGGGATGGATTACGGTCACTTCGCTGTTTTGAAGGGGGTATGGCGTTTTTTTACGCGTTCCAATACCTGCGAATGGATTTTGATCGCTAGAAAGGTCTGAATTGAGGATAAATCCGGCAGTAAGATGGATTAAACCGAAAAGTCCTGAGGAAAATGGATTTGGATCCGAAGTGTATATTTGTTCAGAGGGAAAGGAACTTAGATGTGCATCATCCGGTAATCAATTTGGTGGCCAGTTTGGCCCGAAACAGAGGGGTCACTTTCACCGAAATACACAAATATACATGGCGGACAAAATATTGATGCCAATTATTATTATGGTTTCAGGCAGTTGATGGAAGTGGCCGTGAAAGCACTCAGTCCAGGTATTAATGATCCTGGAACAGCGATTTTAAGTCTACAGGTACTTGGTCATCTACTAAAATTTCGAAGTGAATACTACCCGAAACATGCAATCGTTGATCGAGACAACGTGTCCAGGATCTTCGTCAAGGAAAGAACTTTTGAAGAGATTTTTGCCGAATGCATTTATCCTATATGGGACTATGGAAAGCATGATCGGCTGCTAACCATGGAACTGCATCATATTCTTTTACTACTTTGGACGCAGACAACCAGGCCGGTTTTTGATAAAATGCTTAACGAAATAAGGCGATCAACGATGTATCAGGATATAGAACTAGGCTTTAAGGGAACCTGACCATTCCCACCAGAAAGCAAATATTGTTTAGAAGCATTCAGCATTTTGAAGATTCATCACTAAAAGCTTATACATCAAGTTTCATAAGTACCACGAGAATTTCTTTGCACATCAGGCTATCAGTCATTCTTTTTGCTGCTAAGACCTGCCATTATAGTTGTCGCGGTCACGCCATGAAGAAGGATGGATGTCAAAATGGTAAAGGATACAACTGGCCATAGCACATCTTGCTGATCGAATGTTGCCTGGCTGAAAGCAAAGGCGAGGTAATATATCGAACCCATACCGCGAATGCCTAAAAAACTGATCGCAAGTTTTTCCTTTAAAGGGGTTGAACTTCCTAATAGAGACAAGTAGGACGCGAAAGGCCGCACCAGGACCACAAATGCCACTGATACTAGCGCCATTTTAAAGGTCAGGGGAGCAAGCACTCCACCAACCAAAGAACCACCAAAAAAAATCAGCAGTACCGCCAGAAGCATCCGTTCCATTTGATCGGTGAAGGAATGGAGTTGTTGATGATACTCATGGCCTTTCTCATAATGCCTTAATGTCAGCCCCGCAACGAAGACCGCAATAAATCCGTAAGCATAAAATGATTCAGTGATCGCGTAGGTAAAAAGCGTAAGGGAAATAGCAAGAAAACCGTCAGTTGCCTTTAACAAACGGTATTTTTCAGAAATAGAGAACACCAAATATCCCACCACCTTGCCGCAAAGCCAGCCTATAACCAGGCCTGCTGAAATCTTATAGAAAAGGTAATACCATGTCCAATGCCACATTGAAGAAGTGCTAATCCCTTGGGAAGCCACTACAATGGCTAGCCATGTAAATGGAAATGCCATTCCGTCATTTAGTCCCGCCTCCGAGGTAAGTGCAAATCGGGGCTCAGATTTACCGCGTTCATTGGGTGGCCCCACCTGTACATCGGCAGCAAGGACTGGATCTGTCGGCGCAAGAACTGCGGCAAGCAACAGCGCAGCCGAGAGGGTAAGTCCCAAGACAAAAACGCCCAGCAATGCAGAGATTAATATGGCCAGGATCATGGCGATAAGAATCAACCTGAGCGGCGTAGACCATTTCTTGAGCGAGAAACTTCTGTCAATCTTGATGCCCGTCCCCATCAAAGAGATGACAACAATCAGCTCTGTGAGGTGAAGCACAAGACTGTTATCTTTTTGTGGAAGCGGATCGGGCAGCTCTTTCGGCCATATCAGGTAAATTAACACGCCAACAGCCACGTAGATAATAGAATAGGATATGCCAATTTTCTTGGCCATCGAAGGAATAAACGCCATGCCAATACTAGCAATTCCCGCGATTAGCATTAATAGAATATACTGATTCATCTTTTAAGGGTTCTTTTTAAAGATACAAAAACAGGGACATCATACCATAGCTTGATCACATAAATAAGTAAGATATCCGCAAAATGGAGTATAAAACATGGTTACTTGTTCCTTTTCATGTCATGTAAACATTGATGTCCTTCCTGTTTCCTGAGATCATGGCGTGCCGCATTGTTCTTTTTGGAACCATGCTGACACATTTTTTAACAAATCCGCCTATCGAAGATTATTTTTCTAATTTTACCAAACATCCATCCCTTATATGAAAGTTACCGAAAAAACTCCCATCGAGAGAATAATCGCCCCAGTGAACAGGTTTATCCATCTTGAGTACACCAGCGGCGTTGTATTGCTTCTGAGCGTAATCGCCGCTATTTTATGGGCAAATTCAGGATTCAGCGATAGCTACCATCATCTCTGGCATTTAGACCTATCGGTTACCTTTGATGAATATCATTTCAGTAGGCCCCTGCACGTTTGGATTAATGATGGCCTAATGGCAATTTTCTTTTTCGTGATCGGCTTGGAACTAAAGAGGGAGTTTATGGATGGTGAGCTTTCCAGCTTCAGGAAAGCGGTTATGCCGATGGGTGCCGCAGTTGGGGGAATGGTGGTGCCCGCGATCTTATATACCGTGATCAACATCGATTCAGGTGCCAGGCATGGATGGGGAATCCCTATGGCCACTGATATCGCATTTGCGCTCGCGCTACTCTCCATGGCTGGAAAGAATATTCCTACCTCAGTGAAAGTCTTCCTTTCTGCCCTCGCCGTTGCCGATGACCTTGGTGCTGTGCTGGTGATTGCTTTTTTCTATACCAACCAGGTCAATTTCAACGCCCTGGGTATCGCCGGGATATTTCTTTTAGTCCTTATCATTGGCAACAGAATGGGAATTCGTAACAGTTCCTTCTATCTCATTATCGGGATCACAGTATGGATAGGCTTTTTGCTCTCCGGGGTACATGCCACTATTGCCGGGGTTCTTGTAGCCTTTACCATTCCGGTTACAAGGAGAATAAATGAAAATGAATATTCCCAAAACTTGAGGAGGCTTTCATACGATTTTGAAAAGGAAGTTCCCAGCAATAGCACTCTGACCACTCCTGAACAACATCAGACCATCCAACATGTCAAAAACCTGAGCCTGGCTGCAGAAACGCCCCTACAGAAAATAGAACATGCCTTGCATCCTTGGGTCGCTTTCCTGATTATGCCTTTATTTGCGCTTGCAAATGCAGGAATACACATCGATGGTGGATTCTTTGGCTCATTGATCAACCCCATCTCCATCGGCGTGGTAGCAGGACTGGTCATAGGAAAGTTTGCCGGAATTATGATTTTTACATTGCTTATGGTAAGGCTTGGCATTGGCCGGCTTCCCAGTGGCGCAAATTGGAAACATTTAACCGGGATTGCACTTCTTGCGGGCGTAGGTTTCACCATGTCCCTTTTTATCAGTGGACTCGCTTTTAGTAAACCTGAATTTGTGGAGCAGGCCAAATATGGGATCTTGATTGCCTCGGTTCTCTCGGGTCTTACTGGCTTTCTCTTTCTTAGGAAAATTTCAGGCTAAGTATTTTCTAAACGTAAGCTTAGATCCTGTCCACTTCGGCTTTCTCCAATCTTATCCATTTTCCAAAATTTTTTTAAAATGAATTTGACAAATTTTTTTATCAAAATACTATTATGAACTCCACCTGTTATTTTCAGGTATTCATCCATTGATTCGTCACAATACCTATAACCAGATCGTAAAAGTCTCAGATAATAAGTTGAATGCAATTGGGACAGGGATAAGCTTCGTCGAGCACGTCCGTAATAAATCTGTCTCAATCATTCTTTTCTCTTCTGTTTATATAGAGATGTTTGATTAGTACAATCACCACTACAGTAAGTGGGGTGGAAAGCACCAGTCCCCAGCTTCCCGTAAGTGCTCCAAGCATCATCTGTGCAGATATAATAAGTGCAGGCGGTATATTGACCATTTTTTGCTGGATGAGCGTCGTGATAAAATTGCTTTCAATGAACTGGATGACGATATACATACCAGTCACCCAAAGCGCGGTCTGTGGACTTTGTAAAAGCGCAACTAATACTGCTGGTATAAGTGCCGCGATCGGTCCGAAATTTGGTATAAAACTCAATATTCCAGCAATCATCGCAAGGACGAGCCATAATGGGATTCCCAGAATCCATAATCCGATGGCAGTAAGTATGAAGACCACAAACATGGAAAGTAGTTTTCCTTTGATCCATTTTCGCAGTTGCTCACCGAGTGAGAAAAACAAATCACGTGTTCCTTGACGTGCCTTACGTGGAGCAAGCTCAATAATTCCCTCAATATAGAGTTCGGGGGAAACCGTTATGAAAAGCCCTATAAATACCACAACATAAATGTCCCCGAAGCCACCGAAAGTAGAAGTAAAGAATCCAGTTGCGAAGGCCTGTATTTTCTTTTCAGAATCTTCGCTTGAAATTCTGTCCATCACCTTGTTACCCAGATTACTGTTGCCGAGTCTGGATTTTAGATTTTCTATGGTTTTTGGAAGCGTGTCGGAAAGTTCGGCAATCTGAGTTTCTATTTGAGAGCCAACCAACCAGAAAAAACCTACTACCAGGGCCAACACGAAAACTATGGAAATAAAGACGCAGAGTTTTTCATTCCATTTCGTCCATCTGTTCAGCATTCCGGTACAGCCCCTGAAGAACACCGCCAGCAGTATTCCTGCGAAAATCACTAAGATCACCCCAAAAGTGGCGGTTAAAATAAGCAATAAGCTTATTATTAAGGCCACAATGCCTACCGCTATCCAAACTTTTTTAACATAGCCATATTCACCTGTTGATTCCTGTTGTTCGTTCATTCTCAATTCGCACACATTTATATCGTTCTTTAACAACCGACTAAAAGCTTATTTGTTGGGATCTATTTTTTGTTTCTTTACACAATTCAACTTAATTGCTGTCATAGAGACACGGCTGAAATGAACTCCCATAGTTTTACCTCCATATTAATGTTAGCCTATCGCGGTACTTATGCTCAGTAAAAGTGTCAAGAATTTTTGCATCAATTGAAACATTCACACTTGGCAATTCACCTTTACCATGTTTGTTTTTGGCTTGATTGACGACGTTCGCTGCAGTATTACCTTTGCTTAAACACCGCCAAATTTCAGGTAACAAAATCCGGCTAGAATATGGGAGAACAAAAAGTCGGAAGTAAAGATGTCCCCCGGTGCGCACATTAGGTATCCGAGATAATAATTTTTCTTACGATTTTTATCTCCTTGCAGATAATCTCGTTTATATAGAGATGGAAACAATTTAGGCCAAACGATTGTCGAAAATGAAGGTCTGGCAATCGGATGCTAATTCGTCGATCAAATTCTCGCGATTTGTATTAGGGGCCTTGAGGTAATACCATTGCTCAATATTGGTATCATCAGCTTGATCTTACTTCAAACAAAGAATTAACTATGCTCAGGGCTTTAACACATTTCACGCTGCTTTGAAAAGCTATATTTTATTGCGACCATATTTTATGAGGCAAGAGCATTAGCGGTAGGTGATCTTTTCTGTTTTTTAGGGGGTGAACAGACGCTTAGCAAGTTTTTTGTCATGGCCGTATATGTCCTTTCTGAAATTTAAGTTTCCAGCTGTATCTGCCCAGCATGTGAATAAGTGATATAAACCGGTGTGGGTTTATCCAGGGTGACCCATTGCTCTGAATTTGATGACATTGCATCCTTTATTCGCTGGGAAGTCCAAGCTTTTTGCGGTGATAAGAGATTCGATGCGAAGGCAAATGGGTCTTCAACTCGGATACACCCATGGCTAAAGGCTCTTACTGTTTTGTGAAATAACTGCCTTGAAGGGGTGTCATGAAGATAAATACTGTATTTATTTGGAAAAATAAATTTGACCCTTCCCAGCGCATTTCGGGGCCCAGGCCTTTGCCTAACAATTGGTAACCCATTCTGCTCTCCGCGAATATCCATATTATGATCCTCGATGTAGTCAGCATTGGTTTCCAGCCCCGGTAACGCCTCGTTTTTAACAATGCTCATGGGCAGGTTCCAGTACGGGCTAAAAACCACGTACTTGATCCGATCTGAGAAGACCACCGTCCTGCTTGCAGCTTTTCCTACGACGACATCCTATTCAAAACTTCGTCACCATCTTGAAATACATGTAATTTGAACTCCGGAATATTGACCACTACCGTTTTCTTTTCCGTATATACCGGCATCCATCGCATTCGTTCCATATTGATCAGCATCTGCTCTAATTTTGCTTGTATTGGAATGTTTACCGCTTGGATAAATTCAGGACCTATGATAGCATCAACAGACAACCCATGTCTGTTCTGAAAACCTTCCACAGCACTTATCAGGTTTTGATTGTATATAGAAGTCGTATCTCCGGTCTTCAGATCTCCCAGCATGATCAATCTGCTTTTAATGGTTTTGATAATTTGTGCGGTATCGCCTACCTGCAACATTTTTCTTTTCACTAGCGAAATTTCTTTCCATTGCTCCTGCTCAAAAGATTTTAAGCGAAGTACATGGGCCCTCATGTCAAGGTATGCCTTACTAATCGGCAACCAATTATCGGTGATTGCATCCTCGGACGACGCAAACTTTTTCAGCAATGCTGCTATTCTGATTTTTTTTCGTGGAATATGCCATTGTAAGTTGCTTGGGTCGATTTTGCCAGCATATGCGCGTGCTAAGAAAGCTATAAAAAAGTTGGTGAGCTGTAATTCGACCTCACTATAACTTTGAAGTGGTTTATTGGGCCCCTCACTCTGTAAAAGTCCAGTCTGGGCAAGCAATTCGCGATGTGTGAGTGAAGAGTCGCCTGAGTAATATATAAATTGATTGTACAAATTCAAAAGCATCTGCGCTTGTTCCGACAAGCCATCTTCTATTACCCATGCGTGCTGATATTGCCGGTCATTGTAGAATTGCCTAAACTGGTCTGCTAGAGGCGCCTGGAGTTGATTGCTTTGGATAAAATGTGCTACCGCGCTGCTGTCCGTATGAAACAGCGTGACTGAGGTACTATCATTCATGCCACGTGCCGGACTGAGTATGAAATCTGCTTTTACCGATAGCGACAAAAGGACGAGCGAGATGAGGGAAGTGATGAAGTTGCTTTGTTTCATACAGCGTTAATGCCACAATAATATTGCCAATAAAATCCGTTGATAAGTACTTCCTGGTCGATTGGTTAGGGAGAAGTGAACGGAAAACATTTTTGTATAATCGCTGTTCACTATAAAGATAATGCACAGCGAGAAGATGAATCTTGCGTCTGCGCTTAGATTATTGCACATGAGAGAATCTGCGAACGCTTTACACCAAAAACTTAATGAACTACAGTCTACGGCCATCTGCGGTAATGATATTAGCTCTTCGTGCCTTTATGTAGCAGCGTTGACCATCGCATACGCCGGTCAGTACGCCTGGATTTCACTGATCATCGTCGGAATAGTGCTTTTTCTTTTCAGGAAGATTTACGGGGAGGTTGTTGGTGCCCTTCCGCTGAACGGTGGCGCTTATAACGTACTATTGAATACTACATCCAAACTTACAGCATCTTTTGCAGCCTGCCTGACTATACTTTCTTATATGGCAACGGCGGTAATCTCAGCATATGAGGGAATGTTTTATTTTCAAGACATCGTTCATAGCCTACCCCTTATCCCAGCCACCATCGTTTTGTTGCTCATCTTTATGATGCTTTCCATAATTGGAATTGGAGAGTCCGCAATGGTTGCTGTGTTTATCTTTATTATACACCTCGCCTCACTGGGCCTGCTGGTAGTGGCATCCTGCTGGTTCCTATTTAATAATGGAATGGATTTGTTCCACCTCAACTGGAATCTTCCCGTACGGTCCGGAGGATTTACCGCGGCATTGTTTTTTGGTTTCTCAGCAGCAATGCTGGGCATATCTGGATTTGAGAGTTCTGCAAACTTCGTAGAAGAGCAAAAACCAGGCGTATTTCCCAAGACCCTAAGAAATATGTGGGGGGTGGTAACTTTCTTCAACCCTGTCATCGCACTATTGGCCTTAAGCATTATCCCCCTGACAACTATTGATGCACATAAAGAATCTTTGCTTTCTTTTATGGGGGAAACTGCAGGCGGAAGCTGGCTAAGTTACCTTATCTCCATTGATGCCGTGCTGGTATTGAGCGGTGCAGTCCTGACATCTTTCGTAGGGGTAACAGGACTCGCAGAGCGGATTGCCTTGGATAGGATATTGCCAAACTTTTTGTTGGCAAAGAACCGCCGGGGTGTGAATTACCGCATAGTGATTGGTTTTTTTATACTTTGTGTTTCTATCCTGCTGGTTACGCGGGGAAATCTGGTGAACCTGGCCGGTGTGTACACTTTTTCTTTTCTTACCGTTATGGCCCTTTTTGGCATTGGTAACCTCATGCTAAAAATCAAGCGCAACAAGCTGCCCCGGCCAGAAAGAGCCACCGTGCTTTCTGTTATTGTTGCCATTGGTTTCGTAGTTGCCGCCTTTGCCGGAAATATGCAGCTTAATCCCCGGGCCTTTTATGTCTTTCTCAAATATCTTGCTCCGGCAATGTTATTTATTATTGTAATGCTCAATAGGGTACGGATCATTAAGTGGCTGTTGTACTTGCTGAATTATATGGGCAAGCCCATCCAGAATATGGTACTTGAGAACTTCAGGCTGCACCGTTCGATTATACAATTAAACGCACAGGAACTGGTCTTTTTTACACGTGGGGATAATGTTTCAGCACTCAACAGGGTCATGATCTATGTGGAAGAAAACGAAGCGACCAGAAAACTTAAGATCGTTCATATAGCCAATGAGGGGAGTAACAACGAAAACCTCAAAAAAGACATTGAAGTGCTTGACAGGGCTTATCCGGAAATTGATATCGATTTTGTCGAAATAGAAGGGCAATTCGGTCCTGACATGGTTAACACCTTATCAGAAAAATGGAAGATTCCCAAGAATTTTATGTTCATTGGATCTCCAGGAGACAAATTCCCATACCATGTTTCAGAACTTGGAGGAGTCAGGCTCATCATGTAAAATCAAAATTAGATACTATGGATATCAATCATGCCTATCAATTGATCGTTGATAAGCTTAGCCTTTGGGCTAAGGAATTTATTAAGCTTTTGCCCAATATTGCCTTAGCGGCAATCATACTCGTGTTTGGCTTTTTTCTTGCAAAATCCATCAGAAACGGGCTGAAAAGGTTAATGGGAAGAGTCATCAAGAATGAAACCTTGGATAATCTGTTCAGCTCGTTGATCTACATTTTTCTAATCGGTATCGTTATTTTCATTGCCTTGAGCGTGTTGCAACTCGATAAGGCAGTAACTTCATTACTTGCTGGTGCAGGAATTTTGGGGCTGGCGCTTGCATTTGCATTTCAGGATATCGCGGCCAATTTTATTTCGGGAATATTCCTTTCGGTCAGACGACCATTACATGTCGGGGATATCGTCAAGATCAAAGACTATATGGGCAAGGTTGAGGAAATAAATCTCAGGGATACCGTGATCAGAACCTACCAGGGACAGATGGTAATCATCCCCAACAAAGACGTTTTCCAGAGTCCGATAGAGAATTACACTTTGCTGGGAAAACGCAGAATTGATTTGAAAATAGGGATTTCCTATGGCGAAGACCTGGAAAGGGTAAGAGATATCACAATCGAGGCTGTGAAGGACATACCGGGACTAACCACCGATGATGAAGTGACCATGTTTTATACAGAATTCGGTGATAGCTCCATAAACTACGTGATCCGTCTCTGGATCAGTATCGCCGAGCAGGTAAATTTTCTTGAAGTTCAAAGCCAGGCGATCATATTGATCAAAAAAGCATATGATGAAAACAGTATTATGATTCCATTTCCAATCAGAACATTGGATTTTGGCATCAAAGGAGGGGTTGGACTAAATGAAGTGATAGAAAGCCGCCCCCAGCCAAAAACGATCAGCAAACTAAATATGGAATAATGGGATATAAACCAATTGAAGATTATGGGATTATCGGCGATCTTAACACCGTCGCACTGGTCGGTCTTGATGGTGCAATTGACTACATGTGCTTTCCAAACTTTGATTCCCCTAGTATCTTCGCCGCACTGTTGGACGATGCGGTAGGCGGAAGTTTTAAGATCAGTCCCGTTTTTCAAGATCCAAGGTCAAAGCAAATGTACCTTCCGGATACAAATGTACTTGTGACCCGCTTTCTCGATGAACAGGGAGTGGCTGAGATTACCGATTTCATGCCTGTACAAGAGATTTCCGCAGGGAAGAAGCTGATCAGAAGAGTAACGACGATCCGTGGGAAAGTAGAATATATGATGACGTGCGGGCCAAGGTTCAATTATGGAAGAGCAGCACATACCATAGAAAGAGTGTCGCCGACAGAAGTGATTTTTAATACCGTGGCTACTGCAGACGAAGATCGGGTATCTTTACGGCTTACCAGTTCTGCCGCACTAACGATTCTGGAAAATAAGATCCAGGCCGAATTTAGTCTTGGCCCGGGCGAGATCGCCGATTTTTTGTTTGAACACATTGATGAACGTGCGCCTGAAAATATTGGATTTGAAGCGTTCGTGACCAAGTGTCTTTTTGATACGGTGAACTATTGGAAAGAATGGGTGGAACAGTCTGCATATTCGGGAAGGTGGCGCGATATGGTGAACCGTTCGGCACTTGTTTTGAAGCTGCTGACCTCCCATCGCTACGGATCAATGATTGCTGCGGCTACCTTCAGTTTGCCCGAGAGCATTGGCGGGAAGCGCAACTTTGATTACCGGTTTACATGGATCCGGGATACTTCATTTTCTATGTACGCCCTTATACGGATGGGCTACACCAAAGAGGCCGGAGCTTTCATGAACTGGGTGGAAAGCCTTTGCGAAGGGCTAAAAGGTGAAAACCGCCTGGGTATTATGTACGCAATAAATGGTGATACAAAGTTGCACGAAACGACCCTAACGAACTTTGAGGGCTATCAGAAATCCGCTCCTGTAAGGATAGGGAATGATGCCTATGGTCAATTGCAACTGGACATTTATGGAGAACTTATGGATTCGGTGTACCTGTTTAACAAGTATGGCGAACCTATTTCTTATGACTTATGGAAAAACCTGGAGAAACAGGTTGATTGGCTTGCAGCGAACTGGAATCAGCCAGATGAGGGAATTTGGGAGGTTCGGGGAGGCAGACAGAACTTCCTGTATTCACGCCTGATGAGCTGGGTTGCGCTGGACCGGGCAATCAAAATCGCTGAAGAGCGTTCTTTTCCATTAATGCCGCATTGGACTAGGGAAAGAGACAATATATTCAAGACCATATATACTGATTTTTGGGATGAGGAAAAAAAGGCTTTTATGCAATATCCTGGGTCTGGTACTGTAGATGCCTCTTGTCTGCTTATGCCGCTCGTAAGGTTCATCAGCCCAAAGGATCCAATGTGGCTATCTACCCTGAAAAGAATAGAAGAGGATTTGGTCTCAGATGCCCTGGTTTATCGCTATAGTCAGGATGCTGCGCCTGACGGGTTTTTAAGTCGGGAGGGCACCTTTTCCATGTGCAGTTTCTGGTATGTCGAATGCCTTTCCAAATCTGGACAATTGGAGAAGGCGAGGCTCTACTTCGAAAAAATGCTGGGATATTCAAATCACTTGGGGCTATACGCAGAACAGTTGGGTTTCAAGGGCGAGCACCTCGGAAACTTTCCACAGGCTTTTACCCATCTTGGCCTGATCAGCGCTGCCTATAACCTCGACAAGCAACTCGATGACAGCCGAAACAAAAGTACAGATCATGACCAACTTAAATGAGCTATGAACCCAAACCGATAGAATGAAATCTTGTAAACGGCTTACTGATGTTTGCATACTTACTATTTCCTTTTGTTTGTAATCATGGAAGATGGGTATAGGGACCTTTAAAATCAGAAAAATGAAAACCCTTTCAACGTAGCTGCGTTTTCATTTTATGACATTTATGACGCAACTGTTCGGGGCACCGAGGATTACTATTGAAGATGCAAAGAATTTAAGCGACAATGCGCCGGAGATCATTGTTTATGCCGCACCGATAATGTTTTTGTTTGTACTTATCGAATTTTATTTCTCTTGGCGCCAGCGAAGGGGGCTATATAATAAGATTGAGACCTACACCTCCGTGTTGGTCGGTATTGGAAACGTCATTATTGCATTTATCATTAAGTTTGGGCTGTTTCTATTGGTCATCGCGGTTTATAATCTACTGCCTTGGAGAATGTATATAAACTGGTGGATGTTGATACCATGTTACATCCTATTAGATTTTTGCAGTTATTGGTCGCACAGGGTTTCCCATACACAAAGATTCTGGTGGGCAACGCACGTTGTACACCATAGTGCTGAGGATTATAACCTGACCGTTTCGTTCCGTCTAAGTTGGGTACAGCACATTAAGATTGTTTTTTTTTTACCGGTAGCAGTATGCGGCTTTCACCCCATTGTATTTTTCGTCGCCAATCAGATCGCTGTTTTATTCCAGTTCTGGGTTCATACCGAGTATATCAAAAAACTTCCAAGGGTTATTGAGTTCCTGTTTGCCACGCCCTCCAACCATCGTGTCCATCACGGCTCCCAGGACAAGTATATCGACAAGAACTTTGGTGCCACTTTTATAATTTGGGACCGGGTCTTTTCCACTTACCAGGCTGAAGAGGAACAAGTCGAATACGGTCTTACCACCAAGCTTCAGCAGAAGGGTAACCCTATCTACGTCAACTTTCATGAGTTCATAGACATATGGAAAGACTTGAAAAAAGCGAAGTGCATGAGGGAAGGTTTGTTTTTTGTCTTCGCAAGCCCAGGCAGGGTTGCGCGTTACAAGGAGAAGAATGAAAAGAAAGCCAACGCCTCTTTAGTTGAATCCAGGAGTGACCGGAGTATAAACAGCCCTGAGACGCACGGCGCTTGCTTGCTGGAGCAGAAAGAATGGGGAAGAGGGCTACAAAATAAAAGACATTGAAAAAAAAAGGCAACGAGTTGAATCAGATGATTAGCGATGAACGGGATACGTGAAGAATAGGCGCTAGCAGACAGCGAAAATTATAATCTAAAATTTAGCAAATATTGATTTTTGGAATCTTTAACATATGTTTTAATTTTATAGTCTTGGAAGTTATCTTGCTTTTTCAATAGCGCATTGATTTGCCGGACCATGACTGTTCCAAGCTTCAACAAAATTTCTGGCCCCGATTGAAGATCGATAACGGCTATGGATATTTTTAATCTTTAAGTTGCTCGCCGAACTGGCTGGCTTCAGTAGCCAATAATTCTAAGCCTGTGTTATCATGTTCAGCAACTGAAGATAATCTAACCGGATCGCGGGTGCAGACATCTCAACAGTTAGTCTTTTTCCGCACATTCAACGAAGATAAATAATGTTAAAATGTGGAGCATGCTGATGTTCGGAATGCTTGCTGTTAAAATGTGAAATAGGATTACTTTTCGTCAAGATCTGATCAATTAGGTTTGGTTGTAAGGACCACCGTACCGATTGGATATTGAACATCCGAGCTGTCTTCAGCAGTGATAAAAAAATAACCCGGCTCAAAAGGAGTTGTTTATATATTAAAATAATATCATGGAAAACATCTTTTTTAGCAATTGGGAAAGTATTGGGCAAACCTTTTTGGTTGGGGTTCTTGCCTACTTTTCTTTAATTTTAATGTTGAGGATCTCAGGGAAGAGGACGCTGTCTCAAATGAAGGAGTTTGATTTTATTGTTACGGTTGCGCTCGGCTCTACCCTTGCCTCTGTGCTGCTGACAAAGGAGATTTCGCTGATGGATGGGGTCATCGCGATGGGTGTGATGATTGGCCTGCAATACATCCTAGCTTACGTTTCTGTGCGATCGAAAACTTTTTCAAAATTAATTAGCTCAGAACCGACGCTCATATTTTACAAAGGAAATTTCTTATGGAGGCACTAAAAAAGGAAAGAGTTACTGAAGCCGAAGTGCGATCAATACTGCGAAGTAATGGTGTTGTTTCCATAGCAAGTATAGAAGCAGTAGTGATGGAATCAAATGGGCAGTTTACCGTTGTTAAAGAAGGTAATTTAACGAGCGAGGACTCGCCACTGATGGGTGTAAAGAAAATTGACTAAATTGCTACCCAGTCTGGGTCAACGCCAAAGTTATCGAGCAAGATAAAAAGAAGCGTCATTTTTACTTTTCACATATCGCTTTTCGTGCCGGTTCTTTAGATAAATTATTTTTTTTACTGATTTAATCATAGCACACTTTGCTTACGCTTACCGCTGTGATTGTAAGATTCGGATACTTTTATATCTTTAGGAAGTCAATAACTCTCCGTCCGAACGCTCAAGTTTTGCTATCGCTGTCATTAAAAATTAAAAGTGGCAACGAGAAGCAATGGCAAGGCAAAAATTCCAACGAGGAAACATTGGTGGAAAAACTAACATTATCCTGTATTGCCAAATCGGTAAGGACACAATAACTAATGACTCTATTTAATTTAGACTCCGGTGCCATAGATCAACCGGGTGTGTTTTATCCAGTTATCCTGGGTTTTTTTAGTCAAATTAATGCTTACTGTGCAAATCCAACAGGTAATTTTCTTGCTCAGTGCATGTGTTAATTTGGCAGCTTATCAGATTTTCATCGGCAAAAAGGTGCTTCTGAGGCGCTTGTGTTCTTGACTGCTATTTTAAGAGCTTTGTGGCGTAATTGCGTAGTTTACACATCGATTTCGTATTAATACTGGAAATAAATGTAATAATCACCCTTCTCACGCCTCAGCGGCGTGAATAAGCAGTTTTTATTTGTTATCTATCCTCAATGCCTTGAATTATGGTACACAGTATTGAAATATGTCCTACATTGTTGGCGAAACGGCCTCTCGGGTTACAGCGTTTCCATCGCCTATGAACATCCCAAAAGTTTTATTGTATCTTTCCGAACGAGCAGATCGGCTGTTTTTCATTTTCGATCTAAAGCGAGACGCGTTTGCATACATGAACCCCGCCTGCAGGACTTTTTTTGGTCTAGAAATAAGGATGTCAGACCAAAGGTTCTCCTGCAAATAATACATTCCGAGGACCAGCGTTATGTGATCTCGATGCTGTGCGATTGCAGAGATGGTAAGACCGTCTCGGATGTTCAGTTCCGGGTGAGGAGGGGCGAACATGAGCGCTGGCTGAGCATCGCGCCATATTTGATCGATGATCAGCCTAAATATCTTTTGATTGGAATAGCGGAGGACATCACCGCTACTAAGGAAAATACTGAAATGTTAAATAACCATAATAGCAAAAAAAACGCTATACTGAACATTCTGGCACACGATCTTGCGGGACCAATGGGGGCGATTGGAAACATATCAGACATGCTCGCAAAGGATATCCGGGATAATGCAACTCCAGCCATACCCCAATACCTCGGACTGATCAACCGGATTACCAAAAAGAGCATAAAACTCATCCACGATTTTTTGAACCAGGAGTTTCTGGAAAGCGCCGGGGTTGCACTGGCGATAAAACGTGTAGAACTTGTTAGCAGGATATCCCTGACTACCCAGGAATACTTCGATACTCAGGAGGAGTTGCGGATTCGTTTTTCGTGCCATTCTAACAAAGATCGCATTTTCGCAGAAATCGATGAGGACAAGTTTATGCAGGTGATCAACAACCTGATTTCAAATGCCCTGAAATTTACCCCTGATGGCGGCCGTATTGATATTTATGTGCGTGAAAACAGGCGGAACATTGTCATTTCAGTGGCTGACAGCGGTATCGGGATTCCCAAAAAGTATCATGCAGATCTCTTTGAAAAGTTCACCAGTGCAAGAAGAAACGGGCTGAAGGGAGAACAGTCTACAGGCCTTGGCATGTCCATCATCAAGACAATCGTGGAATGGCATCAAGGAAAAGTTTGGTTTGAAAGCAAGGAAGACCACGGAAGTACTTTTTTTATCGAACTTCCGCGGCGGTAAATTATGTCATCTTGTAGCGCTAAGCGTGCTCCGAATATTTATCTTGGGCGTATTGTCAAGGAGTTTTTTGCCCCGATTTCTATCGGAT
Source organism: Pedobacter endophyticus (assembly GCF_015679185.1). Lineage (NCBI taxonomy): Bacteria > Pseudomonadati > Bacteroidota > Sphingobacteriia > Sphingobacteriales > Sphingobacteriaceae > Pedobacter > Pedobacter endophyticus. Next base: position 1,188,473 of record NZ_CP064939.1, on the reverse strand, counting down.
TACTGTTTCGGTATGTTCCATTTGCTAAATTCAAGGGATAATTAATCTCGAGGAGACATAAGCGCAACAAAGTAATCTTCAAATTGGTTGTAACGCTGGCAAGTCAGTTTACAATCGGAGACGCTTTCAGATCAGCATGCTATAAAACGGCCCACATGGCAAATGATACATCTGGTATTCACCCAAAACGGTGCCCAACCAGCAAGGCTCTGATTATTTATACGTTTGATGCGTGGGTGGATAAGCAAATATTCTCATTGTTACTATCTGAAGAACCAAGCAAGCAGGATTGATGGCAAAACGGTAAAGGAACTCGGAGAGTATCGCTATCATCATCGTAACGGAGGCCGGTAAATTCTTGACAGCGCATAACAACACACCGTTTTTATATATCTGCAATAAGGATGCCTGATTGCCCTTCAAGACTTAATACGCAATGGTTAAATCCCCATAAGGACCTACCCACGTCCGAAAAGTTTTATGCAGTATGAGGTTTTACAATGCATAGAAAAATAAGCACTTTTGTTTGAGAGTATGCTCCCTATGAGTAAGTAAAAACACAATTGTCGTTTTTCAGGCCGATCAAGGACACGAGCCCAGCGAGCCTTTGATGTCTGCGGCCGTGCCGGACTGGGAAGTTCCCGCGATATAAACTAGCCCGCGAAAAGTGTGTCCGGCGAACTTCGCGATTAGTTCGCCGGCTGAGATTGATTGCGTGCAGTCTTTGCTGAGTATTGTGGTATAAAACCACCAGCAGAATCGACGCCAGATTTGCGGAATATTTAGAGCCTCAAACAAAACAACTTATGTAACTGTGGGCTTTAAGAAACAGAATTTAACAGGTAAATAAGCAATAATATGCTTGCAGCAAATATTAGTAAGGTCGTAATCAAGATAAGCCTGCTAGCGTATTGATATTTTCCAGCTTCAAGTTGAACCTTAGTGCTGTGATAGCGAAGGTAAGCTAGGAGAATCATAACTGCGCCCAGTGCAACTAACATTATTCCAAGATTATGAGAATTTCCGGTCTGGTGGACTTGTACACTCGTGCCAAGGGCGGCAGAAATTTGCCTGACGAACAAAGAAAATTTAACCACAACAAAGCCGAAGCCCATTACTGCAATGCTTGTGCGGATCCATGCTAAAAAAGTCCGCTCATTGGCCAGATGGTCATTTGGGCTTCCAGTATGTTTTGTGTCATTCATGATAATATGTAATATAGTCGTCTTTTAAACAACTGTTTAAAGAAAAAGTTAGACGTTCCTTTTCCATAAAGCAGTCAGGAAAAGCTATTTTCAGCGGAATAATCAGAAGGTTATTCCTGAAAGCTGTCCAAAAAGGATGTAATTGGTTGATCAAAAATCCAAACGGGACGGCCATGTTCGCAGCAATGCCATGATTCATATCGTTCGGAGCATTACCAGCAAACAGGATGCTAACAATGGACAGTAACTGCGTTAACTATTGATTAGCATAAACGGGTTTGTCAGTGATTTTAATTATGCTGTCATGCATCAATCTTGATTTATGAAACCAACCTGTTGACAGGTGTGTTATCTGTTCGTTATAAACAATGTCGACATGCTTATACGTCTGTGCATTTTTTGATGATTTGACTTCAACCGTAGCCAGATACCCTTTGATATATAAGTCTAAATTCAGGGTAAGGAGGCCATCCTTTTCTACAACAAAGATTATTTGAAAGTTTTTGCCTGTGGAAAGGATAAATGATGACAAGCCTTCAGATGCAGCTTGATCGGTGCACACCAGTAAAAGCACCAACCTGCCTTTGCCTGTGTTTAAAATTTGAAAGTCGTTTGCATAAATACTCTTGTTCATTTTACCGTTTTTCCTCAAGATAATATTTTCTGAAAAAGAAGAAATCGTGTAAAGACTATTTTACAGCAGGCTGTTTCGCTTTGTTTTTACTTCCAGAGACATTTATCGAACAGTATTCTGATGAGCTTTGACAAATAAAGACTGTTTCTAAATCATGGAAAGCGCTATATCAATTTGTCATTTATGTCCTTAGCGTGGGCATTTGAGTAATTAACCTTGCCATATTGATAGCGGCAATTTGAAAAGTCGTGATTTGGATAACGGGCATGGACTAAGACTTTTTGCAGCCGATAACCTTTAGGGTTATTGATTATTGATTTTTTTTTAAGATTTCTATTGTTTCTATAGGGCTTCTTCCGCTATATTTGGAGTTTTTGTGTTGCAAGCGTACTAGATTCTGCTTTTTGCGCCAATAGCCCATACATGTTGTGCGTCCTTCTTATTCAAAGGTTCGCCGAAAAAAGCAGTTGGTTTTGTTTTAGTGTAGATGGATGAAAGATCCTGCTGTGAGTAGTAGTCATAATTGTTGAAATGCCGATGAGCAAGACGCCTAACCCTTTGAACTTTAACACTAATGAACAAGAAAAGAATGAGAAAAAAATATTTCATATGGTATGCGTTAAATTATTAGATATTTGCCCAATGTAAACATTGGCCACATTAAGGTAAGCTCACAGCATCCTATTCGTCAATAAAAAGATGCGATTTTCGTCAGGGTAGGTCAATATCAAGTTAGTCTTTGCAAAAAAGATGGACGTTTTCATGCTAACGCTTCCCCGTGAAAAAATCGGACACTAACTTGACCTCCAAATCTTTAATTAACTACATAAAAATCAATGAAAAACAAAATAACATGTCTGTTTCTATTAACAGTCATAATCCTTAGTTGCAAGCAAACAAAAACCTATATCAACAGACCTGAAGACAAGGCTAAAGCCTTGGAATTAACGAAGAAATTTTACCAGTTCCTCAAAAACCGCGATCAAGAAGGTGCGTTATTACTTTTTAATCTAATTCCAAATCAACCGCAATATCAAGCAAAGCGAGTTGCCCTTCTTGAAACCTTCCAGAATATTCTAAATCGGTATGGTGACCTGAAATCAATTGAATTAGTTTCTAACAGTAGTGCTGTTGTGGAAGCAGAAGCGCTTCACGGTTCATACAAAATTGAATTTCGTTCACAAAGAGATAAGTATCAAAGACCTCTTCGTGAACGTTTCATTCTTAAATCTGACAATGAAGCAATCAAGATCATGGGTTTCAAAGTGGATTCTCTTATAAAATAATCGCAAGTTTATTTCTGGCAGGGGCGTTATGGATTGTTCCGGTAGCATTCGGCACCTCTTTCCTTTTTAAGCAATATTACCAAAATGACTCTTCCTGTTTATCGAACCTTTTATTTCGTAACTATTGCCAATACTAGCCTGCCCTTTGCCTAACAACGGCTCCATATTTTGTTGCCGTTGCAAAAATCTCCTTTAGTTGACGCTTTTCTTTGGTGGCAATGGCTTCTCATTCACCGCTTAGAGACTGTAGGCGCAATGCCTCTGCTATCGAAAACCATGGATAATGCTTCAAATGGCGCCTTGTCAAAAATTAGAGTCGTATGTCTCACGTAAGTAAGATTGCATTCTCGAGAATAATGAGGTTGTAAGTGGGCAAGGTGAATCTGACAAACAGTTTTAACTATCCGTTCCGTAAAAAATATTTGGATGTTATGATCGACGATGCAGACGTATTAAGAAACTAGAAATTTCGCACTCAGGCAAACCAAACATCTAAACGGGTGTTGTGTTTTTATGGACGATAAAACAAAACAGGATGGTCGTGATGATGCTAGAGTAGATCTGAACGATCCAAATGAGGTAAATTATGCAGCTCAGGAGGCTGGTGTGCCAGCTGCTGAATATCGAAGACTGGCAAAGGAGTGTTTCTCATCTTCTCGCAAAATTATTGCAGAATATATCACTAAGAACAAATAACCAGCGTCGTTAAGATTTAGGGAGTTGGAGAGCCATACATAAATTTCACTCGCTAAATTATCAGACTATCGTCGATAGATAGTCATACAGAAAGTTTCAATTTCATCAGTTATCTTTATGACGTTAATATAATAACATGATTCACATTAAAACGTAAGCCTCACAGTCATTGTGAGGCTTTATTGTTTGACTAATGGGAAGCAGTTAATGACTCCTCGTTTAACATTACGAAATAAGCTAATAAAATCTTACTATTCTTTTTAAACGATTTGAATAGGCAGGCTGACGGCCAACTCAAGAAATGGCTGAATGGTCTATTGCAGCACATTGTATTGGGGGAACATATTCCCATGGAAACGATCCTAGTGAAAAAATCTTTAACTTTCGCATTTTGAAAATATTGTAGACAAATATCGGTCGATTGGTTGTTTTTTTTTAAAAACAGGACATTGGATAATATCGGCTACTAATAAACTTTAAGGTCGAATACAGAAATTAACGGGGCTAGGTGAAGCTGCCTATAATGGAAGTAAGGGGTGTTCTTATTCGAACCATTCAGATAGAATAGTCTACAATTTTGAAGGAACACATCTTCGAGGGATTTATCAGCTGGCTGGAACCAATCAATATTGATACGGGCTTGATAATTTGTAGTTTTTTGTAATTCCATGGGTCGAAATGTTTTAGCTTTCTAATTTCTTGCAGGTCACCGAACAAAATTTGTGCTGTCACTGGGTTATTTGTGCTGATCGAGTCAATTCTAATGGATTGACTATTTATTCTTGTGATGGTGATTTTTATAGCAAAGGAATATAAGTTGGCAGAGTCGTGAAATTTCCGGATGTTCAAAGTCAATTGATTAGTCAAATAGTTGCTGAGTACTGAATCTAAGGTATGCGGGTTACCTTGAGCCGTAACATGTGGTAAGAACAATAAATGAAGGCTCAGTACGCAAAGGGCCAGTTTAATTTTTCTCATAAAGTGCTAATAGTTGCTAATACTGTTAACTGATGTTTATTTTGTGCAGGGTTAAAGTTAGCAACAACACCTGTTAAAGTCCCCCCAAGTCATTGTCTGATCCGGTAGTCCAAAACTGACTGGCTTAGTATATGCTGCAGCATATACTAAGCCCGCTTTACGTTAGTGCCACAGTATTAGCATCGGTTATGCTATATGTAAAGAAGATGCCACTATTTAGTTCATATAGTTATTTATTTATCATTTAGTAAGTGGCCTATCGATTGAAATGTATCGCCTTGTTCGGCGAAGGCGCTTTAAAATCGATAATTTTTCCACTCTTATCTATTAAAGCATAATGTGGAATGGTAGTTATATTTAGCGTTTTTGTAAGTATCGCTGATTGTTTGACATCCAGGAAATAATTTTCCCCTTCCAGCCTTTCTGCGGCGATGATCCTTTTCCATCCATCCTGATTAGGCGAATTTATGCATACGTACAAAAATATGACGTCCTGACCCTTAAATTTTTTCCGTAGTTTTTCAGAAGATCGCATGGCTGCAATACATGGGGCGCACCAGGTGGCCCATACATCAAGGTACACAACCTTTCCCTTATGTTTTTTTAGCATGTCAGCCAGCAAATTTTCTCTATGAAGTTCTCTACTCGAATTCAGGACCGCTTGTTTGGGCAGTTCACCTTGATGTAGCTTTTTTAATTCCTCTTGATAGGCTGTTAACAATCGGCTCTTAAACGTCATGTTTTTGTTAACGCTCACATAGGCGTCAATAGCGGGCTTGAGATATTCGATGTGATTTGGGTCGAGCAGCTTGAAAAGATACCTGGTCGTACCCAGGTCTCGTAGTTCTGGATCTGAATTTTTTTATGGTTGCTTACCACAGTTTGATGTTCCCTTGCCTCAAGGAAATAGGGACCATATGAGTTTGATAGCACATTCATAGCTTTGGCCTCTTCGCTGGTCGGCCTGAAGGTAATGTCTAGAAATTTGGATAAAAAAGCCTCGTCCTGAGATTTTGAATTGGGATACTGCCTGACAACATAGGCGGCCAAATCCTTAAACCGTACGGTTTGGACCAGAACTCCACCCATATCTTCTCTCATACTCGCCAGATATTCCGAAATGAAATCCTTATATGCATATACCAATAAATTTGTTTTTCTTGAAGGGTATTCTGCAGGCGGCCATTTTTAGGATATCTCTGTTCCTTTGTTTTCGTGGCATTCAAAAAAGCTTGTTCATTCCCAACATTTGACCTGATACCCATAGATCCGTTATCTTATGTTTTTCTATAGCGATCAAGAATATCTCAAACATACGGGTCAAAAATATGTTGATTTTCTTATACGATAGCTTATGATTGCATTTATACTTACTCAACCAAATCTTCGATCAAAATATCAGCATACTCAATTGTTTGATGTAGAGCGAGGGTTGGTATTGCGCTTGCGGAATGCTGATGTTACATCTTTCCATGATCTCTATAAAATGTATGCGCCAAGTCTATTTGGGGTAATCATGAAAATTGTGGAACACAGAGAAACTGCTGAAGATCTTTTACAAGAAGTATTCATCAAGATCATACGAAGCTTTCACTCCTATGCACCTGAACGTGCCCGTCTTTTTACTTGGTTACTCAATATTGCCCGTAATACAGCAATGGATCATTTGCGACTAAGGTCAACCCGGGATAGTCAGCTAACCACAGGTATTGAAACTGGTGGTTTACTTGATCATCATAGCTACTCGATCAACACTGATACGATAGGCCTTCGCGATATGATCAATGGAATGGATAGCCGCCATTGCGATCTATTAGATCTTTTTTACTATAAGGGCTATAGCCACACTGAAATTGCTGAACTTTTGAACATGCCCATTGGGACAGTAAAGACCAGGATTAGACAGGCAATTCTCCAGTTGAGGAATCAATTTTCCAGATGCCGAATCTCAAGTATTAAATGACAAAGTTTAGACAATCCCTGCTGAAAAGCATTATCTGTAAGCGCTCTCAGATTTTAACTTATTAAATGGTAAAAAGCATCCCTTTAGCCTGAAGAACTCGCCTTTGCCGAAAGACTGGGTGTGCTGATCGCATTTTATGAAGACATGAATTTCTTATAGTTCAGTTTTTGTTAATTATGAATAGGCCTTTATTTTTCCTGTTTCGGTATAGAATCAATTTTCTCTGGATGACGTTGTCAATATGCTTTTACCAAGCGTTCTTTATTTAGACGAAAGTCTCGAAAACGGGTAAGGCCAGATCATCGCTAGCTTATAAGTCCGTAAAAATGCTTGCTCAATATCTCTAAGTTTTAACTTAGTCGGTTAATGACTATATTTATCTAACTCAATTCTTATAAATGTCAAAAATTTCAGATGCGCACGATGAAGCAGCCCGTTTGCGTGCTTTACAATCCTATCATATACTTGATACAATAGAAGAGCGTGAATTCGATGACCTCGCCGCAGTCGCAAGCGCCATCTGCCAGGTTCCCATTGTCCTAATCAGCCTTGTTGATGAAAATCGCCAATGGTTCAAGTCTCACAGGGGGCTTGAGGCTTCGGAGACCCCAATTGAACAATCTTTCTGTGCACATGCGATTGCCTCGGGCACAGATATGATGATTGTTGAAGACGCGCATCAAGATGACCGTTTTAAGGACAATCCACTTGTAACGGGGAGTCCAAATATAACCTTTTATGCGGGCATCCCGTTGATCTCCAAGGATGGCTTTAGCCTCGGCACACTATGTATTATAGATCCCAATCGAAAGGTATTAAGTAAAGAGCAAAGGTACGCCCTGAAAGTGATTGCCAAGCAGGTGATGGACAAGCTTGAACTCCGGAAACAGCTGGTAGAAATGGAAGCGCTTAATTTATCCCTTGAAAAAGCTGAGGCGCATTCTGCCAGCCTTCTCCAGAATCTTGAACTGAGCAGCAGCCGAGTCCAGTCACTCATCCAACAGGCGCCCGTCGCTATTATCGTGTTCAGAGGGCAGGAAATGGTGATAGAATCCGTTAATCCGCCTATGTTGGAGATTTTGAATAAAAAAGGGGATATAATTGACAAGCCGCTTTTGGTTGCTATTCCCGAACTTAAGGGGCAGCGGCCCTTTGACCTTTTATATAGCGTTCTGGAAACGGGCGAGCCTATATTTGGAGATGGTACGGCAGTAGATCTGAAGAGAAACGGAAAAATAGAGAGGAGCTACTTCAATTTTACTTATGCGCCGCTGATGGAGGATGGGAAAGTAACCGGCGTGATCGATATGGCTGTTGACGTCACCAGTCAGGTTATTGCCCAGCAGTCCAAACAGGCACTCAACGATCAACTGGAATCAAAGAATGAGGAGCTGGCCATAATCAACCGCGAGGTAATATTGGTAAACGATTCGCTCATCAAGACCCAGGAACATCTCTTTAGCCTAAATAGTAGGCTGGTAGAAAGCGAGATGAACCTTCAGACCTTAGCAGACAATATGTCCCAACTCGCGTGGATGGCGGATGCAACGGGCGATATTTATTGGTATAATAAACGCTGGAGCGATTTTACAGGACAGGACTTGGAGCGCATGCGCAATGGCGGCTGGGAGATAGTCAGTCATCCGGAACATGCCCAAAGAGTCGCCACAAAGTTCAAAAACGATATTACCGCAGGAAAGATCTGGGAGGATACCTTTCCGTTGATGGGTGGTGATGGGCAGTATCGATTTTTAATGGTCTTGTATTTCTTTAACCCAGACCGTCCTTTCTTCTTTTCATCATCTTTCCCTGAAAACAATCGTCCAAAAAAGCTTTTCTTTTTGCCTTTTCCTTCTACTTCTTCTACCGAAGCGATGGAGATCTCATTGTCAATACTCGGCATAAGTGCTTCAATGAATGCGTTTTTAAGCACTTCCCATATTGCTTTCCGTTTTTCGGATCCACGACCAGTACACGGTAGCCTTTGGATTCAGTAACCCAAAGATTTATGGAATTAGTGATTTAAACAAATGAACTATCCTTAAATGTTCTGGATGTAACGAGTCTCTTTGTTGCGACAATGCTCATTATGTTAATTTGGCAACAAAATCGACGGTAAATACTCTAAATAAAAGTCTGCCAGTAATCGGTCTAGGTGTCGTATATGCTTAATCCTGCACGATTCGATTTCAACTGATTATAGATTGCATCTGGAGAGTATGTGATGTTTTTGTTGGACTTGTTTATGCGCCTTAGATTATTCCATATGTGGACGCATATCGCATGCTTGGGAAGGATCTGGTGCCGCTTGTTAGAAAGTGCTTTTCAGTCCAGTCGATTGGGCGAAATGTTTCGAAAGTTTTTACATAGGCTTCGCTTTCAAACTTTTTAAGTACTTAGGCAATTAGATGTGGCCCAAATTCCCGGCTCAACATTCGTGTAATCTGGAAAGATTCCAATATAGTACAATATCATTTTCAAAAGTTCAGTTTTGACGGAAGACTCGGGGCACGCCATTGCTTACATGCAGAAGAGATTAGTTATCTAGTGGTCATCTGTCCTTACTGTCGTTCAGCTCCAGCGATCTCTCAAGCAGAGAAATCAGTATTTCCAGTATTTCCAAAGTACGCTCATTTGAGCTCACTCTCCTTCGAGAGATGACTGGTCAATAGTTGAAATACGCCCAGGCTTCCCCCGAGTTCATGCTTTCTTTTGTTTACATCTCCGGGATTGTTTGAGGGCGTATCGATAACTTTCATCATTAAGGTTTTCCTATAAGTAAGATATTATCGGCGTAGAATAATTATACTATATGTAACATTATTGAATGGACCGCCTAGTTGTTAAACCCGCTGTATAAAGTCCCATGAAAAATGTAAAGATTTCCCCGTTTTTGGCTGTTTTATGTTTCGCTATGAACGCGAAATTACCTGATTATTGTTCTCAGCAGCTGAAGCTTTCAGCTGTGACCTGAACTCTTCATCACTTCGAAACCTGAGCTGTTTTATCGTTCTGATTTCATAACTGACTGAAAAACGCTCTGCTTCAAAAGGCCAGGGCTCCACAATGATCGCTGCTTCTTTTTGGTAGAGGAAATAGGAAGTTCCGTCCGGCCCGGAGCTGATCTCCACCCGCCGGCCCTCTGGCGGGATCTGCCACTGACAGATCAGCAATGAAAGGGCATCGCAAAATTCCAGAAGCGCATAGGTCATATCAATAGATTTTTTTGTGATTCCCGCATCCTTGAGCCATTGCCGCTCTTGCTTTTTTAGATCTACAATAAACTTTTTGGCCAATGGATCGCTTCCATGGACAAAGCAGATGTGCCGGGCTGTGAGCAAAGCTGTAAACCGGCTCTTGGTTGTTGCCATATCCATCAATCTAGTCGAGCAGTCTAGGTCAAATCTGGTCTGTTTGAAGTTGATCGGCGCTCCGTTATCATCGATCAGGGGATTGCGTTCAAATTCATTGAAAACATCATCATGTTCAGCTGTGGCGATGACGGTCTCCACCCATTTTTCGGGTCGGTCCGCGAGCCTCCACCTGGCGCATATTTGTCCGGCGAGCAGCCCATGCGCCCGCTGGGTAATAATCTGCCAGCCTTTTTCCTCATATCTTGCGATCATTTATAAGCAATCCTTTTTTCCGGTTCACCAAATCAACAAAATTTTGCTAGATAGGTTTTACCTGATGTTCCGTGCGCAAATAGGATATTACGCCTGTTCCAGACCTGGATGTCTGAAGGTGACCAATAGTTGCGCCGCATTTCGTCTTTCGCAGTGCTTGTCACTGATTTTAGCCCAGTGCTTGGAATGATTACAAATTCCTTGTTTCGCTGATCGAGAACACCTCAAGGCTTTGTTATATCTTCTAATAGGATTAAAGCACGTTTAAACTACATACAAATGTTTGTAAAAAGCTATAAATTTTATCGGATTACTGTCAAGTACTTAAATATAAGTACTAATTATGGTTTCTACGTGCCATTTTTTGTTGTTCGACTCTTTCTTTTATATTCGCTAAAGCTTTTTAATTGGATGATAAATAAGGCAGATAGGAATACAAATATTACAATCAAAATTTTCATGAGCATGAGTTGACTGACGGAGTTATTCGAATACAACATTTGAAACTCCGCACTCGTTGATAAAAATAAAATTGCAAGCATGGAGAGAATACAAATCCCATGGAATATGCGTTCTAGTAGTGGAGTTTTTGTTTGTTGTTGTTGTTGTATATAACTGTTCTCCAATTTTTGTAATAGAAGACTTTTAGAACCATCCTGTAAAGAGTAAGCAGATGTCGATAATTCGGATAGAGATTGATTGAAGATCCTGATATTATTAATTCGAGCTTTAAGCACCTCATTCGTTTTTTCAAGTTCTTCAATAAATCGTTTTTGATCAATAGGGAGATCATCATCTAGATAATCCCATATCAATTGGTCTGTAATATTTTTCATTTGTTTTTTTCAGTTTCTTTCACCAACATTACTGCTCGTAATCTATTTCTAGCTCGAAACAGCCTTACTTTAACCACACTTTTTTCAACTCCTAGGATATAAGTGATCTCTTCGATTCCCTGTTCTTGAATGTAATACAAATCCAAAATGGAGGAATCTGCTGTTGGAATCTGTCGCATGGCTTTTGCAATAACAATCTGCAACTCGCTTTTTTCTTTAGCATACACATCCCAATCGCTCGAACTTTCATAATTCTCAAACGCTTCATTAAAATCCCAATTTGAAACAAGAATGTTTTTCTTTCTCACTTCGGACATAGATGTTGTAAAAATTATCTTGTATAGCCAAGTTGAAAATTTTGCTTCTTTTTTATATGATGGTAAATATTTTATAACCTTCATAAATACATCCTGAGTCACTTCTTCGGATAGCTCCTTATTGCCCGCTGTAAATTTCATAGCAAGGTTAAAAGCATATTCTTGATAAGTGTCCAATAACGTCTTAAACGCTATTGTATTTCCCTTGATGATTTGCTCAATTAAATCCCTATCATCCGCTGCCTGCTTCATGTTATAAGGTATTCATTCTATACTTCAGGACTATTTTTTTTAAATCTATCAGCGAAGAGGATTGATTATCAATGTCAAGACTTTGATGGTGATCATCAAAACTGCCATGTGAAATTACGAGTAAATGCTTTCCTAGGTCTAAATCAGGTATTGTAAAATTTCCATTTTCGTCAGATTTAGTGCTCTTATGATATACGGAGTCCGATTTATATATTGTCGATATAGATGCATATCCAGTAGCTCCTACCTTGGTGCTGTCAACAACCGTTCCGTTGACGGGCAAGGTCTTTTTCAGCTTTAGTTGAGCGAAAGATAAGCTGAATTGAAATAATAACAGTGTTAATAGAATTAACCCCCTTTTCATAATTTAGAAGTTTTTTAAATCTCAGAGCGATATATTTTTACGCGGACTTCTTATTTATTTGGTCAGATACAACCATGGCTATACCGACAAAAAAGAGCAAAGTGATCAGATAAATAACCAAAGTCGTTTTATGAAACACGAGGTCGTTTAACAAAAGTCCTGACAATACACCCATTGCGATACCGATAAATATTATTCCTACAGTCAGCAATGATATAGGCTTTCTTATTTCATTTAAGTTTTCATTGTTTTGAATTCTGGCCATATTTTCTTTGTTTTTTAAATAAGCGATTCCAAATATTAGAATAAATACGCCAGATATTAGGCTGATTGAAACTAGATGGTAAAGATTCATGATATTAAATTTAAGTTATACCTGTTAGACGCAATTGAAATCCGTATGGTAACCGCTTTTGTCTTTTTTTGAATAAATTTCAAAATATTAAATTTCCATTGGTGTGCATTTAAATTTATGCGTAAAAGCTCTTATGTAAGAATTACATTCTTGTAGTGATTTGGGGAAAATCTAAATCTCAGATGTTACTTGGGTCTGATGTAGCTACCTCTATTGGCTTATTAGATAATCTGGTAATTCGTGCCTTTTTTCCATATGTCCTGATTTAGTTAGCTGATTTATCCTTTAGATCGATACTTCCGATGTTTCAAGAAGCTCAAAGATGATTCGCTCTATCTTGAAACATATAGGCCGGTAACTGATGTTACTTTGAAAAATTAATATCATCAACTGACTTTGTGAATATTGCCTCTTCTTTGAGTTTTCCAATGGAAACTTATGGCATCTAATAAACTAATACATCCTTAATTTAAAAAAGGCACCCTTTTTATTGAGGCTACCTGAATTTATTTGTAAAACTGGTATGAAATCAAAATGAAAGGGAGTTTTTGTTTAGTTCAAAACCTTAACATTTTCTAAAAGGGAATTTATTTCCTTCAAAGTTTTTGTTTTTTCATTAGTTGGAAATGTAATAAAGCCTCTGAAACTCATATTTTGTTTCTCGTTATAACAGACAAAACGAAAAATGGATCCCGTACTTCCTTCTGCGTAATTAGTAGTTATAAAATTGTCATTAATTTTCCTGCTATCACTTTTTATAATCCTTTTGGGATTGGTAACTGTGAGTGTGTGGTAAATCTATTCATGGTGGGTTTATCAGATACTTTTCCGGGAGGAAAAAACAGATATTTTGCATTTCCTACTTTGTATCGATACCTATTTAATAGTGATTTATCTGCAGGCGCTTTTGATTGGTCAATTTTCGCCAAGCTATTAGCTATGCAGTATCAATATCTTTTACTGCGTTTGAAGGTAATTCCAAAGGAACATTCGAGCCTAATTTGATTTGTTCCTGTGCTGTTGCCATCAGGCTCATAAAAATGAGGATAGCGATGGTTAGAAGTTTGTTAATTATATGCGATATTTTAATTACAATTAATAGTTGTCACTGAAGCCGTGGTTTCGACCACATCCAGCAACGGTTTAATTGGAACATAATTACGAGTTCCAGTTGGTGCTTTCAAAAGCTGAATACCTCCGTTGAATTTTGAATAGAGGCGGACGCACTCTGTTCCTGCTAATAGGAGTTAGGGTTTATTAACAGATATGCTCCTTTAATTCACTCATACTGTCATCAAACCCAAGTTTGTTACTTAGACAGATAGTATGCAAGTTTCCCTCGACTGGCCGATTGTCAATTTTTAGGGTTTTTAGAAAAGTCGATGGCGAATTTTCCTTCACTACATCAGGCGCCGGAAAGGAGTATAAAAATAAACGGGGAATGAACGAAGCCCATTTCCCCGCTATCTAAATTAACGCTCTCGAGGACTAAAGTAGCACTACCCAATCTTTTATCAAAGTTTTTTGGGATATTTATTTATACTTTAAAAATTATATTTTCTGATTACCGATAACTTGTGGACCAGTCATATTCACTTCCGAGTCTAACCGAGACTTCCCCCCCGTCTAATTATAATGGTATAAACGAGGTAGGTGCTATTGCTCTTTTTCAATAGTTGCAAGGCAAGAACACCGCTCTTGGCGGTGATGGCGGTAAGTCGATCCTGGAGATCAGCAAGCAGGGCTTCGAAGCTTGTATCAATCACGAGCGTATTATTGCTCTCGGTGATCAAACCTATCCCCGGCCCGAATAATATGCTGCAAAATAGCAAAAGGTATAGCCTTTATGTACTCGCCCGACTTGAAAGCTGTGATTGAAAATTGCAGAATAGTTGTCAGATTGAAGAAAATAGCTCGCGCACAAAACTTTGATGGAAAATTCCTGTTTTCTGTGAAAATTATTAGTTTTGGCTTCCGCTTATAGCGTAAGATAGTTTAAATATGGCACAGTGGCCAACTAAATTAAAAAATAATGGAAAAATTCAAAAAAGTACAAGAAGTGATCTCTTCGATAGAAGCAGATGTGGCAAAATTCTATGATGGCGGTAATTCAGCTGCGGGAACACGTGTCCGCAAGGCTATGCAGGACCTAAAAGTGTTGGCTCAGGAAATCAGAGCTGAGGTTATAGAGAAAAAAAACAACAATAAGTAAATTCAATACACTGTTTTGGGAACTGGCCGCTGGAATGGATTCAGCTCTTTTTTCATCACTCGCCATAATATGTCTTTTGGATTCAATGCTGTATATGCAAAAATCTTTATCGACAGCTTGGGTCAGCAGTCTTTCTTTTAGCGATCAGTAACTAATAAGATACTGGGACAATATTTTAAAAGATATTACTCATAAAATAATAATTGACAGCTTTTGCTACAGTTAGCATGCCGCTGATGTAGAGTTGAACATTGAGGCCACTTCTTTGCTTTATGGTTTCATCTCAGTGGAGCGCTGATCTTTACCGTAAAATAATTTCCTTCGACATGCTGCTGCATTACTGCCTCTTCGCCATAGGTCAGAAAAAGCCGTTGCCTTATGTTATTCAGACCAGTGTGATGGCCTGAATCGTTCAGGCCGGTATTGATGAGGTTTCTGGTCATCAGTATGATCTGCGGATCTTCTACCCAGATTTTAACCCTCCCGGGGTGTTGCTTTTCACTCAGGTTTCCGTGTTTTAACATATTTTCAAGGAGCGTAAGGATAACCAGTGGAACAAATTTCGCTTTTTTAGCTTCATCATCGGCGTCAAGTACAATCGCTGTATTTTCCTCCTCCTGCCTGATTTTCCACAGGTCAAGCAGAAGCCCGGCTGGTCCGAGCTCATCTTCCACACGGATAAGCCCGGGTCCGTTACCACTCTCGAGGGCATAGCGCATGATGTTTGCCAGTAATGATAGCGTCTTTGCTGCCGGCTGGTCTGCTTTATGTATGCGGCTGTAGATGAAGTTTAACGTATTGAACAGGAAATGGGGGTTGATCTGTGCCCTGAGGAAGGCATTTTTGGCATTGTTGAGCTCAATGAGATTTTCCCTGGCATTTAATTCTTCCTCATATGCCCTTTTTTCTAGTTGCTCGCGGTTGTCGCGTTCTTTGATGTAATACCTCAGGTAGTAATAACCCGATGCCAAAAGGATAAAGTATACGCTGCGCCAGACACCGCCTGCAATGAACTTTTTATCAAGGATAATTTCATTCTGGGCCATCTCGGGATATAATAGCGCAATAAGGTGATCTATACCGAACTTAAAGGCAAGAAAGAGGGCTATTTCAAATACTATCAGTAACAATAGCATCCATGGACTATTCCTTTTGACCGAGGTAGCCAAGGGAAGAACTACGCCGGCGTGGAAATAGAACAACAGGATGTTGACCGCGTAGTGCAGGAGATAAATGGTAATTCTGCTGAAGGTGCCTGTTGCCAGGGCTACAGAAAAAGACTCATAGAGCATGTAGGCAAACCAGGCACCAAGGTGAATGAGCCAGTTGCCCAGTGGATTTTTTGGGTTAAGTACCGGTTTTGCGTAAGTCAACATAAGCCTTGCGTAATAAGTTCGAGTTTGGTTTTTAATAGGGCTAAGTTTCTTCTATGAAACACTATAGCCACACTAAATTGAGCAAGAGAACGGTGTTCGTTTTCCGCTCCAAAGAAGAAAAAAGGGGGACTAGTACGGATCCTACAGAAACGAGCCTGACCATCATTACCATTGGGACGGGGGCTGCGCCGGATGGCAAACTATCCTCCAAAAGATCAAATTCGCTTTGATATCCAAATCTTCTCTCCGATGAAGTCGCAGAACCTCTTCTTATAAGGACTGGTCATTGGTATCGGGTGCTTCCCCAGATAAACGACGTTCCCTACTATACGCGTTACGTAGGAACCGTTTATCAGATAGGATTTATGTACCCTGAAAAATTTATCATCCGCAGTAAGGATGTCTGACATTTCCCGTATGGTCATGTAGATGGTAAAGTGTTCCTCGTTTGTGAATATATCCACATAGTTTCCTGCGCCTTTAAAATGAGTGATGGCCGATAGGTCAATCCGGTCCACTATTCCGCGGTTTCCCGGGCGGAAAAAGGCAAGATCATCATAACTGAATTGGCTCAGCTTTTTTACAAAACATTCTTTTAAGACCCTGTTGACTACTTTGGTGAAAGTTTCGAGTTCTATCGGCTTGAGTAGAAAGTCTTTTGCCCTCACATCAAATGCTTGGAGCGCATATCGGTCATGCGCGGTAGTAAAAATAATGTTCGGGGAAGTGTCGCGGAGGTTTTCGGCGACCTGCATGCCGGAAAGGCCGGGCATATTAATGTCAAGAAAAATAAGGTCAATGTTTTGATCGATGCTGAGTTCGGCAAGTGCCTGAATGGGCTTTGTGAAGGTCTTTGTAATGTTGAGGTTCGGGAATTCCCCGATGTGATCGGTGAGCAGACGAATAGCTGACCAATCATCGTCCACAATGGCGCAATTGAAGGTCTTTTTCATAAAGATTAGGTTGATCCTGCTAAAATAGGGTTTTTTATGCTTATTAGGAATACGTAAATGTCACTAAATGACTGATTTAATGATGTAAGAGGTTTTTTGTACTGATACTGATAAAATTTTAAAGACCACGAGCCATTGCAGCACGAGACACCTATAGATTGCCTGGCAAAAATGTACATGAATCCGTTGCATATGTAGTAAAGGCGGTGCCCGGTTTTCACATGTATGGATTTATTATTGATGTTATGTTTATAAGATAACATGCGTCCCAGACGACTATTTACCTTTTATAACGAGAAGCAAGTGTGCACATTTTTGTATCAAGGGAGTTACAGTTTGCGCCATTGAGAATTTTTAAAATTAGATTGCACTAATATATAGAAGATATAGCGACTTGCAATGCGGGAAACCGTAAATACTCGTATTTAGGTATGCGAACTGCATTGTTCACTAAGAAAATGTGAGTATCAGCAGCTCTGAACCAGCGAAATTCGATCTATGTTATGTTCCTTTGACTGACATGTTAAGTTTAAGATCGTACAATGAGTGTGAAGGAAAGGCTGATTTAAGGAAATTCTTCCAAAAGGTAGTGTAAATTGTTAAGATTGACTTTGATAGAACTAAGGTAGTTCCTGTACGCAGTTAACTGTACGTTATCATTTATAATAGAAAGTTCGTATGAAAAGGGCTTCAGATCCTTAAGTGAAAGTTTCTTTGTTTTAACTAATGCCCCAATAAAATCTAAATACTTAAGTAGCTTATCTGTCTCCATCTCTAAAGCAGCAACATGGTATTTTTCGGAAACTTGTTTCGATGCCAATTCTTCTAACCCAGATCCCTTATCAATGGCATAAAGAGCCTTTGCTATATCAGGATCACTATAAAGCCGATCGTATATATTAAGTAGCTGAGTAAGCTTTTTATCTTGATTACCTCTATATAACAGCAACAATGCAAACAGTCCGCCAATTACTGTTGCAATCAATTCCAATAATGCAATGTTCACTGAATTTAATGTCCACATTGTTGTAATAAAACTCATATAATATAGTTAGCAACTTGTTTGTTAAATATAGTGAATATTTGCCATTAAATGAATATGCATAATTAAGAATTAGTGCTATTTATATTGCATTCGCGATAGGAGATTTGGTTGCATACCGTAATGCGTATTGAGCGAAGGTCGATGCAGTAAAGTCCGCAGGACGATGCAACGTTATGTTTTATGTAATAAAACACGAGGCTTGGCGGTATTGTTGAAAGGTAAATTCATGTCTTGTAAATCCTCAACAATGATGACAAGCTGATGCCAGAGCGATCACGCAGGTACGCTGAACTGAGAAAGCGATTAGATTTATCCAGGATGCAGCGGAATGAATTTATGAGTAAAGCTAATCCTAGATAAATATAAGAGAGCTTTCATGAGGCGACTGCTTGCTCAAAAGAAAAACCATGACAGAATGTAGTGACGGCGTGTTTGTTTTTCGTGAGCTTAACCTCGCCGAATTCCGATCTACCTACCTACTAGCACTGCCTTTTGCTAAGAACCACCGGCTGAAAAGTGAATGCAGTACCTTATAAAGCAAGCACTACAAATGCCATCTTGCACCACTACAACGACTAAACCCTCCCTATCTCGCTGTAAGCCACTAAATGAGAGAGGGAGGGAATTAGGATGCCTAGAGCAATTTGTTGATTCAAATGCTTAGATTTAAAGTATGAATGAAGAGCAGGTTACACCGCAACATCTTTGGGACTTATATAATATTCCTGTTAATAACACACATGAATTTCTATTTGAGTTGGGATTCGTTTTTCACCAGAAGATTGAAAACCTATCGCTGTACATAGCTCATGGCAGAAGTTTTGTCTTGACAGAAAAGGACGGTTTTACTACAAAAGTACAATTTAACCTGACAGATGAAGCAATCTTTAATGAATGTATTGATTACGCAATGGATGCTTTAGCATTTGAAACGATATATGAGGAATTTGGTACGGCTGTGGATGTTCTCCGACTCGACAATACTACATGTAGTTTGGTCTGTATGGCTGTCCATTCAGAAAATAGTCGTTTATCATTTAATATAACACTGCTTGCGAAATTAGCCGTTCCTACCACTGAAAGTAAAATTGAGATAAGGTTGACACCTCTACCATTGTTAAATGAAAACTAAGCCGTTATCTAGAATTTACGGTTTCTACGCTCTTCTCGCTTTGGCGAAAATGGTGGGTTTTTCCTATATTTGATAAAACTAATTAATACTCGTTATGGAATTCATGTCAATCGCAATTTTCACCGTTCAAATTCTTGTCGTCGTGACTATTATATACTTTGTATTAAGCAGGCTAGATAATATAAGTAAATCTAATTATCACCGAAACGAGATCTTAAAAGGTATTTACGAAGAGCTTAAGCGCATTAAATCAAATAAGGAGTAATCTTGTGATCTGATCATTTTTCGATAATCGGATACCAATCCTAATTAGTTTGCAGTTGACTCGCTTGTTGAGCGAGTGTTCCGCTCCAAAGTATTCATGTCAGTTCCTCAGTTTTGGACTGCGTCTAAACATGAATTCCTTACAAAAGTCAGCAGCTAACAGTACCACATTAACCGCAATTAACCGCAATTAACCCGTCTCAATTAAGCTGATATCATAACTTACCAAGTCATTAACATCAAGTTTCCCGTCAACAGGTTCCACCTTGAATCTTATCTTTTGTCCGTTAGCGTCTTTAATAAAGTCCCAACCAACTTTCTTACTGAATGAAATGATTATTCCATGCCTAATATGAACTTAGCCATATACGAAAGGGTGAGGTGTTCACTGTTTAGTACGAAGGGCTTAATAATTGGATATCACCAATATCTGCGCAATTGCAATTTAATAAAATTATTGCTTTAGACAACGCCTCAAAGAGATTATAATTGGCCATTTAGCTTCATTAATGATGTTTGTAATGCGTTTTATAGAGAACGTTGAGGCAATTGATACAAAGACGTTACGTTTCTCTCTGCGTTGGTGGCTCCAAAGTTGCTGTGAAATTGATAACCTTAAATCAAATCAAAGTGACATCAAACCAATTCACGACACTCATTCACGAGCAAACTTTAGAATTAGAAGCATATGCAATCAAATTCACCAATGATCTCGATGATGCAAAGGACCTGTTGCAAGATACCATTTTGAAGGCAATAAGATTTTACGGCAAATTCGAGGAGGGAACAAACCTTAAGGGTTGGCTGTATATCATCATGAAGAATACGTTTATTAACAATTACCGCAAAAACATCAAGACTCAATCAATAGTAACCCAAGAAGATGAGATCTCATATGCAAATCTTATGACGAGTGCTACAAAAAACGGTTCAGAAACGAGCTTTGTATTGGGGGATATAAAAGGCGCACTGGCCAAACTTCCGATTCACCTCTCAATACCATTTGTTAGATATGTCGAAGGATATAAATACAATGAGATAGCTGAACAACTCAATATTCCCCTTGGCACTGTTAAAACAAGAATCCATGAGGCTCGCAAGCAGTTGGCTAGAATGTTAAAGATGTATAAACAGAGAATGAATTAAAATTGTATAAAGAGCCACACGAAGTGGCTCTTGTTTTGTAGCACAGTTAAATTTGCTTAATGTTCGTTGCCATCAGACCATGTTCGCCAAGAACTATTTCAAATGCGACTTTATCACCAGCGTATAAACTATCATTTGTATTCTCCAAGCAGAATGCAATATCCTGCTCATTCTCATCTTCTATAAATCCTATACCTTTAGAGGTATCAACCATTTTTATCTTTCCTAATCTCATTTGTTTGGCGTAAAAAGCCATAAACGCACCAGGTTCAAGATAGTTTTCATAATGCTGCTTTCTTATCATATGATAAGAAAGCAGGGTATAACGAATCGCTCCCTTGCGGCTTTTGGTAGCAAAATGAGCGAGGTAATTAGGGTGCCTTCGTTTATAGCTTTGAACAACATCAGCCTTCAGGAAGAACGCTATCCCCCAGACATGGCAGATCTACAGGGCAGATGAAAAGGAGCACTATTAAGCAAGTATGGAAAGAAACGTATACAACAAACCAAACAGATTGTTGCGACATATATGATTTACTCTTACCATTGTAACCATTCTGCTGGGTTTGTTGCATAAAACTTATGTTGCCGTTCTTGTTACTTTACCACTGTAGCCTTTAACTCAACAGTCACAGTTGCAAAAAGTCCTTTAACTTCAAGCGATGTAGTGGACTGTTTGATACCGTGTTCGTTGATCGGAACTAGACAACTGAACAATGCATACTCCTTTTATCCACTGCCGCCTTCCTTTTAAGTGCACTCCTTTGGATCGTTTTTTATTTTTTTATAGGCCACTGTAAAGTAAACTACTTGTTAAAGGCATTACCACATAGACTCTGCTCATGTTAACGCAGTTTCGCTCTTTGGTTTCCGGATGTAGAGAATCTTAGGTTAACCAAACCTCTTTTGATTAATGGACAACAGGTATAAAACGGTTAACACTTTTTAAATCGCACTCTACTACGTTACCAAAATGATAACAGCAGGACCGTTTTAGGGATTCGGCTGTTATGGTATTGAATGGGCTTATACTTAGGTATCTATCTTGTTGAAATTAGTTTCCAGGGTCTTTAACTTTCTCCACTACATCCTGAATATTTTGTGGCAGATTAGAAAGCAGGTTATATCCCGTTGCGCTTTCAATATCTTTTACCGTTACGATATAATTTTTCCAATTGGCACCAATGGTGTTCACATTAGGGGTATTAATTGCAATTACTCTTGTTGAAGCCGTTACGCGGCTTAAATCATTATCGCCTGTTTTCAACAGTACGGCCACTTTCCATACATTCGACGGGACGGTTACTTTCCCATTGTTGATGGTATTGATTACCGATGCGCTTGCTGAACCAATTCCGCCAGTGCCGTAGCTACCCATAATTACATAAACCTCATAACCGTTTAATGCCTGCGCACGGAGGTAACTTTCGAACGATTCCCAGGTTTTCTGATTGTTGTTTGGTGCCTGGGGAATCATGTTGGTCATCAGAAATGTCGCTGAATTGGCGTTGCTCGAACTGGTCCGGTCGCCACTGGGACAATTATGGCTTCTTTCAAAACCGGAACCTGAATAGCTATTGCTTTGTACCTGATACCAATTCGCCGGCAGGCCCGTGAAAGAAGCGAAATCGTCTTTTCTGGTTACGGCCCCATTGAAATTGTTTGGGTCCAAATGCCAGCTTACCCAATTTGGTATGCCGCGTGTCACACTATAGCTCTCTACATAGTATTTTTGATCAATGAAGTAATTTTCTGCTGAAACAATAGTGGCCTGGGCACCTGAAGGATTGCCAAATAATAGGTTGGAATTGTCGCCGCCTGCTGGGGGTGCATCTGCACCGGCTTCAGGGGTACCTCTTCCCGGTGCAGCAGTTCCGGTATTGCCATTGTCTGTTGGATCAGTATTTGGCGCACCTACCGTTATACCTGGATCACCTGTACCTTTAAAGCTAATATCATCGATATTGATTCTGGTGGTACCTGCTTTTTTAATCTGAAAGCGGATTTTTCCGGTAGTACTCACTTTAAATGAATCTGTTACGAGTATGGTACTGGTTTCGTTAATATCTGTCCCAAGCTGAGCATAACTCTTTCCACCATCTGTTGAAGCCAGTAGCTGCCAAGTTGAATTGGCATCTGTGCCGTATTTGGCGTGCGATACATAAATCATTTTGGTTCCTGTAATATCAAAATTCATAGAAAGGTAGCCTGTTCTCAGCCTTACAGACTTTGCGCCATTCTTAGCATCCGCGGCAAGGTTGCCTAAAAGGGCGTCGCTCAATGCCCATTTACCGGTCAATAGCTGTACACTATCTAATGCATAGCTCGCTTTGGTTCCAGATTCGAATGTTTCGGTAATGGCGTACGCAGTTGCCGCTTTTGGTGGGGTCACTGGAGTTTCTTCTTCAACTGCTGTTTTTTTTGAACAGGCAGACAGGGACAGGACTCCAATAAATCCTGAATAGATAAGGATGTTTTTAAATTTCATTGTTTTTAAATATCTAACGAGTGGCGCTAATCAGATCATTTTAAAATGCATGGCGAAGGTATCAATAAAAAATAGCTGTTATGTTAAATTAATATTAACAAGACCTTTAAAAGGTGAAATGTCAGGTGTCTTTTAAAGGTCGATTCCTCTTTACGCCTCATTTTGGTTTGGAAACTCTCGGAAGGCAGTAGCAAAAACGAAAATAGCCTGCAATCCCTCCTCCGAAGAATGCATCGCATCAGGTTAACCTTCAATATCAACAATTTCAATTACTGAGCAGCAAAAGTGGCGAAGGAGCTTGTCTCAACCTTCGGGGCAAACAAAAGAGTGTAAACGATGTAGTTATCAACTATGTTCCTTCGAAGACTGGCTTTAAAGATAGAAGTGGCAATAATCAGCAACCGCTCAACTACACCAATACACAATCGTTAAAAAAGATCAAAAAAGCCATTAGGTTTAAGGGCGGTAACAGCTACATAGAAACGCCTGTTAACGAAATTGGTTATGATTATACTGTTTTTTTCGAGGTGAACCCCTCAACCAATAATCCGGCCGATGCTGTACTCTTCTCATCTTCAAAATCTGTAGTAAAGCTTAAGCAATTAAACACGGGTGAGCTTGGTTTTTCAAGAGACGGTTACGATTTTAATTTTAACTACAGTGTGCCCGAAAACGTATGGACAAAAATTGCCATTAGCGGCGATAACAAAGGTACGTCGCTTTACGTAAACGGGGTTTTTGTAGAACGTCTTGAAGGAACTATGCAAACGTTTAAAAACACCAAAGATAAAATGGCCACGGTGCAAACGCTCTTTTTCCCATTGAAATATATCGGAGCCCCAGTTAACAGCTTCAATGGCGCTATTGCTTCAATTGTGGTCTTCAATAAAGTGTTAACGCCTGAGTTTATCAAAACCCTTTAAACCCATAATTTGCATAAGTTATTTACTCTTAGGCGCTTTATTTACAACAAAATACACTTAAAAAATAATATGAAATCCCTATTTATCTGGCTGATGCTATTTATTCCAATCAGTCTCACTGCTCAGCCTGCAAAACAGGTTCAAACAACCACTTCAAAAAACAAAAGCTGGAAACTGATTTTCTCTGATGATTTTAGTGCCGCCGGTAAATTTGACGAAAATAAATGGTCTTATTCGCCCAGGGGCAATCCGGCATGGGCAAAGTTTTTAACGCCTTCTGCGGAATATGTTTTTCAAAAAAGCGGAAATCTAATCCTTCGAATGGACGATCGGGCGATTGATGGCGATAAAGTTCCCTACCATTCGGGTGGCATACAAACCGCTGAAAAATTTAATTTAACCTACGGAAAAGTAGAAGTAAGGGCGAAGTTTAATTCAGGCAAAGGATCGTGGCCGGCCATTTGGATGATGCCCGAAAAGCCTTTGTATGGCAATTGGCCTGCTAGCGGCGAAATTGATATTATGGAGCATGTTAACCATGAGAAAGTTGTTCATCAAACGATACACAACGGAATGGTTACGGATGCCGAAGGCGGAAGTTCGGCAACACATCAAGCCAGTTACAAAGAAAATAAATACAATATTTACAGTATCATCTGGGCGCCCGATTCGATAACTTTCCACGTTAACGGCGTTCATGAATATACCTATCGGCGAGATGCGCCCGGCGGTTCCAGGCAATGGCCATTCGATCAGCCGTTTTATTTAATTTTAAATCAATCGGGCGGAGCCGGCTGGCCGGGAGCAATCGATAAGCTCGATTTGCCGTTTACAATGGCCGTAGATTGGGTGCGGGTGTACAAATCCAACGGCCCTGATACTGCCGAAAAATAAGGCAGTTGTTTACCCCTGTAAAAAATTTCAAGGTTGCTAAGGCGATGAACCATCGTTAAACTGCCTCAAAATACTTTCAAAATTTGGTCTGCCCTGAAGAAATGCGTTAGTCTTCCGAAAAAAGCCGTGCAAAATGATTTTCAAGGTGGTTTCTCATCGCATTGCGAAAAATTTCGGGAGAACCGTTTTCTAAAATATCAACCAAACCCTTGTGCGAAACGAACTTATGAAGCTTGGCATTCTTTTTTAAAAGACCGCTGTTGTTTACGTAATCAAAAATTGGCAGAAGCAGGTTTTGGAATTTTTTCAGCGTAGAATTACCCGTTATTTCATACAATTTTCCGTGAAACGCAATTTCATGCTCAATGTTGAATAAGAAATCGCTCGCCCCGGCTGGTTCATTGCCAACAATTACCTTTAGTTCTTCTATATCCTCCTTGCTGATTTTGTGATAAAGAAAATCGGCCATTCCAATTTCTAAAACTAAACGGATCTCAAAAATTTCCTTTAACGTTTCCTGATCCAGAATATGAGGGTTCATGCTCTTGCTCAAAACCCCAAATATATCGGGCGATGTAATGACAGACCCTTTCTTTTTTTTAGAATCGATTAAACCCATCAACCTTAAACGGAGCAGGGCTTCGCGAACAACGGTGCGACTTACACCCAAAATGTTGCAGAGTTCGAGCTCAGTGGGAATGCTGTCGCCAACTTTGAGTTTTTTTTCTTGCAGTAACTGAACCAGATTATCCTCAACACGATCGACCAACGAACTGGTATCCACTTTATTAAAATCAAGTATCGAATCCATTATTATGTATTATAAGTAAAGCGCCTTTTAAATGGCCTGTAACGCAAATATAGCATTATGGCCAAATTGAGCGCTAAAAATTAATTGTTAAATATTTGCAAATAAACAAAATAATCTGTTATTTCGAATTATTATGTATAACATAATCTAACCTTATAACTTGAAATGAAGAAAATTTACCAAACATTTGCTAGGTACTTGCTACTTAGCTTGGCCGCATGCTTAACCACGCTTGCAGCTATGGCACAAACCGGTATGATATCGGGTCAAATTACTGATGGAACGAAAACAGGCATTCCGAGTGCAACCATCAGATTAAAAGGCACAAAAACTGCTGTAGCGGCAGATGTTAACGGGAATTATAAAATTCCGGCCAAAAACGGAGACGTGCTGGTGGTTTCGATAACCGGGTTTACCACCAAAGAAATTACAGTTGGAAGCGCCGCTGTTATCAATGTATCATTGGTGCAGGATAACAAGGATTTAGATGAAGTGATGATTGTGGGTTACAGCACAATTAAGAAATCGAAATTAACCGGTTCGGTATCAAAACTAGATACAAAGGTTTTAGAAACCGGTGTTCGTTCCAATCCTGCTCAGGCCTTAGCCGGAACTATTCCGGGTTTAAGGGTTTCTACCGCTACTGGTCGGCCCGGTTCTGCGGCAAGCGTTACTTTAAGAGGAGGTACTAATTTCGACGGCAGCGGCAGCCCGCTGATTTTGATGGATGGTCAGGTTCGAGGATCGCTCAGCGACATTAACTCCGAAGAAATTGAAAGCATTGAAGTGTTAAAAGACGCCGCTGCAACCGCTATTTACGGCGCACGGGCCAACAACGGGGTAATTTTAATTACTTCAAAAAGAGGCAAGGCAGGTACCTCGGCTATTACATTAAAATCGCATACGGGCGTTAATTATTTAAATACTCCCTACGAATTTTTAAATGCAGAAGATTACATCAAGTGGACGAGGTTAGGCGTGGTAGAAGCGATAAAAAATGGAACGCTGGGCACAGTAACCTCAAATACAGCCTTATCTGCTGTGGGGCCCAGAAGTACGGGAAACCTTTATAAGGACGCCGCAGGAAACATATTGGATGGCAACTACAGTAGTGCGGCTATTTGGAGTACCATGCGCTTAAATTCAGTGAACCAGGAATTATTGGGCAAACCAGGCTGGAAAACCATGAAAGACGCTGTGCCTACAAATGCTGCGGGTAATTATGATCCGAACGGAACTTTTGCCGATTTGATTTATAAGGATTTTAACTACGGTGATTATGGCTTGAAAAAAACTTCACTTACTCAAGATTATAATGTTAGCATGACCGGCGGAAACGAAAAGGGGGCATATTACGCCAACTTAGGGTACTTTAATGAAGGCGGCCTCTCTTTGGCCACATTTTACCGCCGTTTAAATTTCACCGTTAATGGCGATTATAATATCAAAAGCTGGCTAAAATCAGAAAGCAGTTTACAGTTTATCAGGGCCAATTACAGAGACGAATCGCTTTTTAATGGCGAAAGTAATTACTGGGGCCGCATGCTTTCTGCACCGCCAACCATGCGTGGTACCAACGAAAATGGCGATTTGATTTTGGGGCGTGATGCCAGTGATGGTAACCCGATAGTTAACATCGATAAGTTTAAAGTAAACAATCAGCGAGATAAAATTACGATGAGCCAGGCCTTTAAAATAAATTTTACGAAAGATTTATTCTTAAGAGTTAAAGGCGTTTTATTTTACGATGAAGCATTTAACGAAAGTTTCAATAAAGATTTTAGAACAGGCATAATGAGTTTGACCAATTCTGCAACAGGATGGAACAGAGACCGAGGGTCGGCTGCATCTTTCGGTCGTACTACAAACCAAACTTACAATGCCGTTCTTAATTACAAAAAACAGTTTGGTAAAAACAACTTCGACGCCTTACTGGGAGCAGAATATTTTGATGCTTATGCAAAAGGTTTCTCCGCCAGCGGTAAACTGGCACCTACAGATGATTTTCAGGATCTTGGCTTAACGGTAAATGATGTTGCCGGTATCGGTGCACGCAGCATTGATTCCTATCATCAGCGAGAACGCATTATGTCGCAGTTTGCCAATGTAAATTACGATTGGGACGGAAAATACCTGGCTCAGCTTACCGTTAGGAGAGATGGTTTTTCGAGATTGATCGGTGATAATCAATATGGGGTATTCCCTGCCGGATCTGTTGGCTGGGTAGCATCGAGAGAGAATTTTATGCAGTCGACCACAAACTGGCTATCCTTTTTAAAAGTTAGAGCAAGTTACGGTAAAAGCGGAAACATAGGTATTGGAACATCAAATGCCATTGGTTTGTACGAACTTCAGGGCGCTTACGGCCCGCAAACCGCTTACAATGGCGTAATTGGTTTCTTAAATACGCCAGCAAATCCGAAATTAACTCCCGAAATAAGTAAAACTGTAGAAGGTGGTTTTGATTTCGGGTTCTTTAAAAACAGATTAACAGCGAGCGCCGCGGTGTACAATAGGGTAACATCAGATAAGCTCACCTTTGTGCAAACTCCAACCTCATCCGGCGTTTCGCAAATTCGTACCAATAACGGAACATTCAGAAATACCGGCGTTGAATTAGAAGCCAGTTATAAGGTATTGCAAAAAGGTGCCGTAAAATGGGAAGTTGGGGCAAACGCATCGTGGAACAAAAACAAGGTTGTTAAACTTCCGTATAACGGAAATGAAAACAACAGACAGGGTGGGCAACAAATTTACGACCCGCGTACCAATAGTTTAATTTGGGTAGGCGGTTTGCAAGAAGGCCAGGAGCCCGGTGCAATATATGGCTTTGTGCAGGACGGCATAATAAGAAATGCAGCCGATCTTGCGGGCTACAATAAAGTAGATTTAGCTGCGGGGCAGGTATGGTATGGTGCCTCGGCCGGTAAAAAAGTAGCCAGTCAGGCCCTGATTACTGCCAAAAATTTAAACCCAAATGCATCGGCACCAACATTTATTGCTACACAACTGGGCGATGCAAGATGGAAAGACATCGATCAGAATGATACCATCGATACCCGCGATATGGTTAAACTGGGGAACACTTTGCCACGTTGGACGGGCGGTTTTACAACGTCTGTTTCGTGGAAGGGTTTAAGTTTGTTTGCCCGATTGGATTTTGCAATCGGCTTTAAACAAATGGATTTTATGCAATTGTGGGCGCTTGGCAGTTTTCAGGGCGAGTTTAATGCAACTGAAGCAGTTAAAGATACCTGGACACCGCAAAACCCGAACGCCTCACTACCACGATACACCTGGGCAGATCAGTTGAATGCAAAGAATTTCGACAGGCCGAGCGATATGTTCTGGGTAAATTCGAGTTACCTCAATTTTAGGGAAGTTTCTTTAAGTTATACCATTCCACGCGATTTACTCAAAAAAGTAAAAATATCAAATCTGGTATTCACCGTTACCGGGCAAAATCTTGGCTATATCACCAATAAGCAACTTAATTTACCCGAACGTACCGGTTCGCAAAATAGTGCTTACACTATACCCACACAATTGGTTTTTGGCGCTAACCTAACTTTTTAAAGCATTATCATGAACAAGTTCAAATATATTATACTGGTATTTACTGTAATTGTAAGTACAGTATCCTGCAAGAAAGTTTTAGACCTCAGTCCCGAGGATTATTTCGGCGACGGAAATTTTTGGCAAAACGAAGCGCAGGTCAATAATTTTATGGCGGGGATACACAACCAATTCAGAAACAATCAGTTTCAATTTGAGCGCCTCGGCGAAATGAGAGGCGGAAGCTTTAGTAACGTTGATAGGCAAAATACTTCGTTAAACGAGCTTCCGATTATACAGCAAGACCTTTCCGAAAATTCGAGCGGGGTAGGTAGCTGGGCAGGGTTTTATGGGCCAATTTTGCAAATAAACCTGTTTATTCAACGCGTTGAAGCCATTACATTTTTAACCGAAGCCAGAAAGAAAGCATTTTTAGGGCAGGCTTATGGTTTAAGGGCTTATTATTATTTCCATTTACTGCGCACTTATGGAGGCGTTCCCATCCGTTTAGAGCCCGAGGTTTCTAATGGTAAAACAGACCCGATCGAATTGCGCAAAGCCAGAGCAACAGAGGCCGAAGTTTTAGCTGCGATAAAAGCCGACATCGATAAATCTGTAAGCCTTTATAGTGGTGTAACCAGCGCAGATAAAACGTTATGGTCGCCAAATGCATCGTTAATGTTAAAAGGAGAAGTGTACCTGTGGTCGGCAAAGGTTTATGGCACAACTGCTGATTTGGCCGAGGCCAAGGCCGCCCTTAATGCAATTACAGGCCCAAGCCTTTTAACGGGCACGGCCGCTAGTTTTGCCAATGTTTTTAAAACGAAAAACAATGCCGAGATCATTTTTGCTGTGCGTTACGCAGTAGGCGAAGCCGAAATGCCCAACGTTGGTGCATTTACCTATTCAACCTTTAATTTTGATGGGCAACATTACAAAGACTCCCTGGCAACAGCCGGAGTAGGAAATTTTTTGGTCGATCCGTTAAAGTTGGCATTAACCAATTCGCAACAGGTTATACAACGGTACGCCTATACTTTTGAGTTGTTTCAAAGTTATCAGCTAACCGATAACAGGAGGAATGCCACATTTTACGATTATTACAAAGTGAATACCGCCGTAAACCCACGTGTGCCTACTGTACGCAATACGGCATTGGTGAAGTTTATTGGGCCAGATCCGGCAACAACTACCAATAAAAAATATTTTACCGACGATTGGCCAGTGTATCGCGAAGCCGACAGGATATTGATGCTTGCCGAAATTGTTAATGCCGAGGGAGGTGATCCATCTGCATACATCAAACAAATTCGCGACAGGGCGTTTGCGCCTGCTGCCGACCCGACGCCATTTGTAAACAGTGGAAAGGATGCAAACGAACTGGCTATATTTTCTGAAAGAAGCAAAGAGTTTGTGTTTGAGGGCAAAAGATGGTATGATTTACGACGGATGAAATATGGCAACGAGCCGTTGGTATTTAAATCCGCATCGCAAAAATACGGGGTGCTCGATAAGGCCACGCAGGGTTATAAAATTCTTTGGCCAATTGAGCCGGCAATATGGACAAACGACCCGCTCGTTAATCAAACGCCCGGTTATGCCACAACAAAACCACGCTAAGCCGAACAGTGTTTACATCACCTTTATAATAGCTAAGTGGATTTTTAATTTTCACTCCGCTTAGCTATTACAGAATATCTATTAAATTTTAAATCGAAGAAATGAACTTCACACCACTTAAGGGATTAATTGCTGCTCCTTTCACACCTTTTGATGCCGAGGGAAAGTTAAATTTAGGGCTAATTCCTTCCTATTACCATTTATTAAAAACCAATAACGTTGCGGGCGCATTTATTTGCGGTTCGACCGGCGAAGGGGTTTCGTTAACTTTAGAAGAAAAAATGCAGGTTGCAGAAGCCTGGGCAGCAGCTACCAAAAACGACGCTGAATTTAAGGTTATGGCCCTGCTGGGAGGCACCTGCATAGCAGATTGTAAAGTGCTTGCCCGCCATGCTTATTCGATAGGATTGTACGCGGTATCGTTTACGGCACCATCGTATTTTAAGCCTGCCAACGCCGGGGTTCTGGCAGAAATGTGTGCAGAAATAGCCGCCGAAGTGCCTCAAATGCCTTTTTATTATTACCACATTCCCGTATTAACAGGAGCAAATATTGCAATGATCGATCTGCTGGCTGCGGTTTCTAAAATCGAAAACTTTGCCGGCATTAAATATACTCACGAAGATTTTATGGATTTTCTTTCGTGCATGAATTTCGATAACGGCAAATATGATATGCTTTGGGGGAGAGACGAAAATATGCTCTCGGCCCTGGTTTTAGGCGTAAAAGCAGCTGTTGGCAGCACATTTAATTATATTGCACCCTTATATCATCACCTTTTAAAAGCTTTTGAGAAAAATGATTTTGAAACTGCCGCCCTGTTGCAGCAAAAATCGATTGATTTCATCAGGCTTTTGGGTAAATACGGCGGAATTGCAACGGGTAAGGCCTACATGAAGCAAATTAATATAGATTGTGGTAACTTTCGGCTTCCGGTGCGTAATATGAGCCCCGAGCAGTTCTCCGCTTTTTCAGCAGATGTTGCTGCCCTTGGCTTTGATCAGTTTTGTTCAAAAAGTTAGTTCATCCCCTTACTGTCCCGAGCAGGTTTGCCAAATACAATGCTAATTATTGTTAATGAAAATCATACACCTTACTTTCTTGTTAAATTCAATTTTAATACCAAACGTTATAGCGCAAAA
This sequence comes from Pedobacter endophyticus, assembly GCF_015679185.1. Classification (NCBI taxonomy): domain Bacteria; kingdom Pseudomonadati; phylum Bacteroidota; class Sphingobacteriia; order Sphingobacteriales; family Sphingobacteriaceae; genus Pedobacter; species Pedobacter endophyticus. The sequence goes on along the minus strand of NZ_CP064939.1, from coordinate 1,156,400 downwards.
CCGCTCTGTAGAGCGTATTGACTGGGAAATATCGGCAAAATTGCCACCAACTTTAAACCAGCAAGAATCAATCGGACTTGCGGGCGCAGCTTCTGGAATTCATAATGGTGCGCTCATTGTTGGCGGTGGAACAAACTTTCCCGATAAAATGCCATGGCTTGGGGGAAAGAAACATTATTACGATTTAGCAATCGTTTACCCAAATATAAAGGCCCAAAAGTCTTTAACTGCATCGCCTGTAAGCTACAAACTGCCATTTAATTTAGCCTATGCCGCCACTTGCAGTACCGAAAAGGGTATTGTTTTGGCTGGCGGAGAGAACGAAAAGGGCTTAAGTAGTAAGGTGCTTATTCTCAATTGGAAACCACAAGATGAAATTTTAACGATACAATATTTGCCCGATTTGCCCTTCGGCATTACCAATGCCTCGCTAACCATTGTTGGGAAAGTTTTATACCTGGCCGGGGGCGAAGTGCCTTCTGGTGCAAAGCAGCAATTTCTAACCCTTAATTTAGAACATACAACACAGGGCTGGACAGCGTTAACAGATTTGCCAAATGCATGTTCGCACGCTGTGCTGCTCGGCTGCGAAAAAAGCGGTCAGGTTTACCTTGTTGGCGGTAGGAGTAAAGCTGCTGGAGCAGTAAGCGAAATTTCTGATCGATTTTACGCTTATGATATCAAAAAAGATTTATGGAAACAAATGCCGCCGCTCCCTTTTCCGCTTTCAGCGGCCTCTGGTGTGATAGCCGGAGACGATATCCTCATTTTTAGCGGAGATGTTGGCGAAACCTTTAATAAAGCAGAGCGGCTGATTATCGCTATCGAAAACGAGAAGGACGAACACAAGAAAGAAATTTTAAATAAAGAAAAAGCGACTGTTCAATCAACCCACCCCGGTTTTAGTAAAAAGATGCTGAAATTTAACCTGTTTGGCCATAACTGGCGCCAGTTGAACAATCAGATGCCTTATGGTACAGTAACCGTTAATGCCGTTGTTTACCAAAACCAGGTCTTTATAGCAGGTGGCGAAATTCGGGCTGGCGTAAGAACGCCGAATATTTTAACAGGCAAATTAAAGTTTACGAAATGAAAGATTCAAAGCGATACGCCTGGGTTGTAGTGGGGCTGTTGTGGTTTGTCGCACTGCTGAACTATATGGATAGGCAAATGCTTTCTACAATGAAACCAGCCATGCAAATCGATTTGGCCGAATTGCGATCAGCAACAAATTTCGGCTATCTGATGTCCATATTTCTGTGGATTTATGGCCTCATGAGCCCCATATCCGGTATAATTGCCGATAAACTAAACCGCAAATGGCTCATTGTTGGCAGTTTAATGGTTTGGTCGCTCGTTACTTTCCTAATGGGTTACGCCACAACATTTAGCCAAATTTACTGGTTAAGGGCACTAATGGGCGTAAGCGAGGCTTTGTATATTCCGGCAGCACTTTCGCTAATTGCCGATTACCACAGTTCAAAAACACGTTCGCTGGCTATCGGTATACACATGACGGGGCTTTACATGGGGCAAGCCCTTGGCGGGTTTGGTGCCACTATCGCCTCCGAATTTTCGTGGCAAACCACTTTTCATTCATTTGGCTTTGTCGGCATTGCTTATGCACTGATCTTGGTCCTTTTTCTTCGCGAAAAGAAACCTGCCATAGCTGACGAGCATGATCTGTCGCAGGTGAAAATTCCCCTTATCAAAGGCTTGCGTTCGCTATTGGGTAACGGTTCTTTCTGGATTATTCTGATTTATTTTGCAATTCCGAGCCTGCCCGGGTGGGCCACAAAAAATTGGCTTCCAACACTTTTTGCAGGCAACCTCGGAATTGATATGGCCAAAGCAGGTCCAATCTCTACCATTACAATTGCCGCTTCATCATTTCTGGGCGTAATTTTCGGGGGCATACTTTCCGATAAATGGGTTCAGAAAAACATTAAAGGCCGCATTTATACCAGTGCCATCGGCCTGGCACTCACCATTCCATCCTTGCTGCTCATTGGTTTTGGCCATTCGCTTTTAAACGTAATCGGGGCCGCATTTTGTTTCGGCTTCGGCTACGGCATGTTCGATGCAAACAATATGCCCATATTGTGCCAGTTTGTTTCGGCAAAACAACGGGCCACTGCTTATGGCGTAATGAATATGATTGGTGTTTTTGCAGGTGCGTTTATTACCGATCTGCTTGGCAAATCAACCGATTCGGGAAGCCTGGGCAGAGATTTTGCCATGCTCTCAGGCATTGTTCTCGTTGCACTTGCACTGCAGCTTTACTTTCTCCGCCCAAAATTTAACGACTTTGAAGCTTAAACCAGAAAATATGAAACACTTAAATATAGTGAGCCGTTTAACTATGCTTTTGGCATTTTTACTGTTTTCATTGCCACTTTTAGCGCAGCAGAACATCTCAGTAACTACAACCGCTCCCGTTGTTCCTATAATAAAAGGCGAAACTTCAAATCCGCTTTTGCGCATTATGATTTACATCCCCGCAGGCGAAAAAGGAATTCAGCTGAAAAAACTCAAAACTAAGCTGAACTCGCAGGGCATCAGTGCGCTTGAAAAAATCGACGTGTATTTTACCAATCAGGAGCCATTATTTTCGGCAACAAATAAAATAGCAACAATAAATCCTAAAGCAGCTGATAATGATGCAAATGTCGACCTCAACATTGGCCCCGGCTTGCATTACATTTGGTTCAGCGGGAAACTAAACGATGACGCTGATCTCGATTCAAAGGTCGAATTTCACGTGAGCGAGATTGAAGACATTGAAAAGAAAACCTATAAAACCAACCAAAAAGGTTCGGGCTATGTTAAACGGCTCGGTGTGGCGGTTAAACAAGCCGGGGAAAACGGAATACATACTTTCCGCATCCCGGGAATTGCAACTACAGATCAGGGCACGCTCATTTCCGTTTACGATGTTCGTTACAAAAACTCAGGCGATTTACCCGGAAATATTGATGTAGGAATGAGCCGAAGCACCGACGGGGGCAAAAGCTGGGAACCCATGAAAGTGATTATGGATATGGGCGCACCGAACGAGAATAACGGCGTTGGCGATCCGGCTGTGCTCTTTGATCCTGTTACCAAAAAGATTTGGGTGGCCGCTTTATGGAGTAAAGGAAACCGTTCTATTGCTGGCTCAAAGCCCGGCCTGTCCGAAGATGTAACCGGCCAACTGGTATTGGTTAGCAGTGATGATGACGGACGTACCTGGTCGGCACCGGTAAGCATTACCCCTTCGGTAAAAGATCCGGAATGGAACCTCTTTTTTAATGGCCCCGGCAGCGGAATAGCCATGGCCGATGGCAAACTGGTTTTTGCCGCTCAATATTGGGATGAGCACGCCATGCCCCATTCAACAATTGTTTACAGTTCAGATCATGGCAAAAACTGGAAAACGGAAGACGGCCCAAAGTCGAACACCACCGAAAGTCAGGTAATCGAAACCCTGCCCGGAACACTCATGCTCAATATGAGAGATAACCGGGGAGGGTTCAGGAGTGTAGCAACCACAAATAACATGGGCAAAACGTGGACGGAGCACCATACCTCGTACAATACGCTTCCCGATCCGGTTTGTATGGCCAGTTTTATTAAAGCCAACGTAATGGTAAAAGGTAAAACAAAAGATGTGGTGTTTTTTGGAAACGACAATACGCAATCTGGCCGATACAACTTAACCATTAAGGCAAGTTTGGATTTAGGCGAGCAATGGAACAAAAAAAACGAACTGTTGATTGATGAACGTAAATTTTACGGGTATTCTGCCCTCACCAAAATTGATCATAAAACAATCGGCTTTCTGTACGAGGGGGCTGGCGATTTATACTTCGTACGGGTTCCGGTAAGCGACATTATCAAATAAAGTATGAAACCATCATTTCGGCTACTTGTTATTTTTTTGGTTTCCATCTCACTTCGCGGCCATGCGCAAAAACTAAAGGTTGCTTGCATAGGGAACTCGGTAACCGCGGGTTATTTGCTCAATCAGCCAGAAAAAAACGCTTACCCATCGCAACTGCAAAATTTGCTCGGCGATAGCTATAAAGTCGACAACTTTGGGCACAGCGGGGCAACGCTGCTTAAAAAGGGACATAACCCATATTATAAAACCAAAGAATTTACAGATGCGCTGACTTTTCGGCCCGATATTGCCGTAATAGCGCTTGGCCTTAATGATACCGACCCGCGGAACTGGCCAAATTACAATGGCGAATTCAGTGCAGATTATCAATGGTTAATGGACACGCTAAAAGCCGTAAGTCCGAAAATAAAGATCTATCTGTGCAGACTCTCGCCCATTTTTAGTGGTCACCCCCGCTTTAAATCGGGCACACGCGATTGGTATTGGGAAATTCAGGATAAAATTGTTCAGCTTGCGGCAGAAAACCAATTAGAAGTTATCGATCTACATGAGGCACTGGGAAACCGACCCGATCTTTTTGCCGATAACCTGCATCCCGATGTTACCGGTGCCGGAATTATAGCGAAAACTGTTTTTGAACACTTAACCGGTAATTATGGAGGCTTTAGGATTGACCAATTATTTGCCGACCACATGGTTTTACAGCGAGACAGGCCGATTGCCGTTTTCGGCGATGCGGATGTTAGCGATAAAATTGAAGTTGAATTTAATCACATCAGGCTAAAAACAGCGCCCGATGCCAATGGAAAATGGAAAGTGCTGTTCCCCGCGATGAAATTTGGTGGCCCGTATTCGTTAAAAATATCGTCAAAATTCAAAAAAGTAATCATTAACGATGTGCTGATCGGCGATGTTTGGTTGTGCTCCGGTCAATCCAATATGGCTTTTCCACTTAAATCGTCCTTAACCGGAAAAGCGACTATGAATAGTTTGGATGGAAATCTTCCGATACGACTTTTAAAATTTAATGCGCTGGCCGAAACGGATAATATTGCCTGGGGCGGTGCAACATTGGATAGCATAAATGCACTAAAATATTTTTCGGGTAACTGGGCGAAACCAGAACCGGCCACCGTTGCCGATTTTTCGGCCGTAGCCTATTATTTCGGCGAAAAAATAGTACGCGATGAGCGTGTGCCGGTAGGCTTGATTCAAATGGCCGTTGGCGGGTCGACACTTGAATCGTGGATGGACCGAAAAACCTTGGAAGGAAATGATTTACTGGTCGATTTGGTGAACGGCTGGCGAAAATCTGATTTTATACAGGATTGGGTAAGGGGCAGGGCGGAAGTTAATTTAAAGAATGCTTTAAACCCCAAACAGCGGCACCCGTACGAACCAGCCTATAATTTTGAGGCCGGAATAGCTACATTAACCAGCTTTGCGGTTAAGGGCGTAATTTGGTGTCAGGGAGAAAGCAATGCCCATAACGTAGCACTTTTTAATCAGGAGTTCCCATTGCTGGTTCAAAGCTGGCGCAAAAAATGGAACAGTAACCTGCCTTTTTACTATGTTCAGCTTTCGTCGCTCGACAGGCCATCGTGGCCATATTTTAGAGATGCCCAGCGCAAAATGCAATCGCTAATTCCGAACGTTGCAATGGCCGTTACTTCCGATCTGGGCGATTCGTTAAATGTTCATCCGATAAGAAAAAAGGAAGTAGGCGAGCGCCTGGCCAAACTGGCATTACAGCACACCTATCATAAAAATATACTATCAAGCGGGCCCGTAGCGGTGAAGGCGGCCATTGCCGAAAACTCGCTTGTGGTTACTTTCAGTCAAGCCCGTCAACTTAAAGCTGCTGGCGGTGTTGCCCTCAAAGGATTCGAAATAGAAGATAAAAAAGGCAATCGTTTAAAGCCGAACGCAACTATTGCAGGCAACAAAGTTTATTTGGCTTTGCCCGCCAATTTTAAACCAAGGCTGGTATTGTACGGGTGGCAGCCGTTTACCAGGGCCAATTTAATTAACGAGGCGGGGCTTCCCGCTTCTACCTTCTCTATGCCGTTAAACTAAATGATGATGAGTTATAGCAACCAACACCTTAAACACCTTTCGGAATTTTACAGGAAACAATTATTAGAAAATACCGTTCCATTCTGGTTTCCAAGATCAATTGATCGCGAGCATGGTGGCTACCTGTTTATGCGAGATGCTGACGGCAGCTTAATTGACGATGACAAAGCGGTTTGGATTCAAGGACGTGGCGCATGGCTGCTCGCTACGCTTTATAACACGGTAGAAGCCAAACAAGAATGGCTCGACGGCGCAAAATCGGGCATCGATTTTTTGAATAAACATGGTTTTGATACCGATGGAAGGATGTTTTTTCACCTCACCCGCGAGGGTAAGCCCATCCGTAAGCGGCGTTATTATTTTTCGGAAACCTTTGCAATCATCGCCAATGCAGCGTATGCAAAGGCTAGCGGCGACCAACAGGCTGCCGAAAAAGCCAGAGATCTGTTTGGTAAATGCATCGCCTATTCAACCCAACCCCATTTGCTGCCGGCCAAGTTTACTTCAACCCGCCCTGCAAAGGGCATTGGTGTGCCAATGATTATGATCAATACCGCTCAGCAGCTTCGTGAAACCATTGGCGATGAGCGCTGCGATGAATGGATTATGAGGTGGATAGAAGAGATTAAAAATGATTTTGTTAAACACGATATCAAATGTGTAATGGAGCAGGTTGCCCCCGATGGTTCGATCATCAATCATATCGACGGCCGAACCCTTAACCCCGGGCACGCAATAGAAGGCGCATGGTTTATTCTTCACGAAGCCAAATACCGCAACAACGACCCCGAGTTGATCAGCCTTGGCTGTAAAATGCTCGATTATATGTGGGAACGGGGTTGGGACAAAACGCATGGCGGAATATTTTACTTTAAAGATGTATACGGTAAGCCTGTTCAGGAATACTGGCACGACATGAAATTTTGGTGGCCACACAACGAAACCATTATTGCTACACTGCTTGCCTACACCTTAACGGGCAATGAAAAGTATGCGCAATGGCATAAAATGGTTCACGATTATTCGTACGAAAAGTTTTACGATAAAGAAAATGGCGAGTGGTTCGGGTATCTCCATAAAGATGGTTCACTGGCACAAACTGCCAAAGGGAATCTTTTTAAAGGCCCTTTTCATCTTCCCCGCCAGGAATGGTACTGCGCAGAACTGTTAAAAAGTTTAGGGTATTAGCTTGATGATAACAAAATGAAAACAACGCTAACCATTCTCTTTTTTATTGTTTTATCGCTCAGCGGATTTTCGCAGGTCGTTCTGCCATCTTATCCGGCAAGTGCTTTCCCAACTTACTATTGGCAACAAAAAAGTGAGTTCGAACTGCTGCCCGGCTATAAAAACCCGGTACTGTTTATCGGAGACAGTTTAACGGATGGCGGCGAATGGCCGGCACTTTTCGGAGACGCAAACCTATTGAATTTTGGTATTAGCGGAGAAACCACCGCAGGCATCATTAACCGCTTACCCGAAATAGCGAAACGCCGCCCGCAAAAAAATATTTTTGATGATTGGCATAAACGATCTTGCAAAGGGCCTCTCTGTCGATAGTATTTTTGCCAAGCTATCGCTGATCATCAAATATTTAAAACACGAAACTCCGGCTACAGCTATTTTTGTACAAAGCCTGCTTCCGGTAAACAACAACTTTAAAACATTTAGCGGGCATACTGCCAAAGCAGATCTGGTAAAAAAGTTAAATAGCATGCTGGCCAAAAATGCCACGTCAACATCTTATGTATTTATCAATCTGCATTCGTCTTTTACCGATGATAACGGCATGTTGAAAGGTGAATTTACCAATGATGGGCTCCATCTTACCGGGGCCGGATACGCTTTATGGAAGCACCTGATTTTTCCTTATGTAAAGGGCCTTGAACAAGAACCTTCTTTAATTCCGCGGCCAAAACAGGTGACCCGAGTGCAAGGTTTGTTCCCGCTTTATAAAGTAAAGTATATTTATTACAAAGCTGATTCTCTGCTGAATGAAGCCCTTGCACTCAAACAGATGCTGAGCAAGCTAGGAATAGTCGCTTCACTTACTACAAAGATGCAGGCCGATGCCTGGTACTCCATCAAGGTGGAAATCAATCGCTCAAAAACAGACATCAAAAAACCTGGCTCATATACCTTAAACGTAACCGGGCAAGATGTAGTGATTGGTGCGCAAGACAAGGTGGGTTTGTATTACGGCGTACAAACCTTAACCCAACTTGCACGCGATGGCTATTATGTAGATGCGGTAGACATTGAAGATTCGCCAGCATTTAAATGGCGGGGATACATGGTTGATGTTGGCCGTAACTATCAGTCGGTTGCGCTGCTTAAAACGCAGATTGATAAAATGGCGTTGTACAAGCTGAATATTTTTCATTTGCATTTAACAGAAGATATTGCCTGGCGCCTCGAAATAAAGCGATACCCGCAACTCACCCGGCCCGAGTTTATGGAAAGAAACAAAGGCATGTATTATACGCAGAGCGAAATGAGGGAACTGATAAACTATTGCAAAGAGCGCCATATACTTTTGGTGCCCGAAATTGATATACCTGGCCACAGTGCCGCATTTAAGCGGGCAATGAAAGTGGATATGCAAAGCGATTCGGGCCTTACAATCGTAAAAAATATTCTGGCTGAAATTTTCGAAACGTACGATATTCCCTATATTCATATTGGGGCCGATGAGGTTAAAATTACCCAAAAGAACTTTCTTTCCGCTATTTCTGCTTTTCTTAAGTCTTTAAACAAAAAGGTTATTGGCTGGGAACCGGGAGGCAATTTCGATCAATCTACTATACGCCAGCTATGGATGGACGATGCCCCGGTAACATCCAGTAAAACGAACATACAATACATCGATTCTCGTCACCTGTACCTAAACCACATGGACCCGCTGGAAAGCGTAGTTACTATTTTTAACAGACAGCTTGCCGGTGCGGATTCAGGTAACCAGCAGGCGTTAGGCGCAACGCTCTGCCTTTGGCCCGACAGGGCGGTGGCGGAGCAAATAGATCTGATCAAAATGAATGGCGTTTATCCTGCAATTCTTGCTTTTGCCGAGCGGAGCTGGGTGGGTAACGGATACAAGCCGTGGGTAGCTAATATTGATTTGAACGGTCATGAAGCACTGAAAAGTTTTAAAGATTTTGAAGCCCGACTAATGGATCATAAAAAAGAATTTTTTAAAGAACTTCCTTTTCCTTATTCAAAACAAACTGAATTAAAGTGGGCTTTGTATGGTCCTTATAATAATAGTGGGAATCTCGCTCAAAAATTTGATCCTGAACTTGATCATTTTGATTTAAATAGTGAAGTTTCTCAAAATACAATTGGAGGAACAATTATTTTCAGGCACTGGTGGGCCCCAAAAATACAGGGTGTTTTAAAAGATCCAAAAGAAAATACGACCTGGTACGCAAGTCGCAAAATATGGTCTGAGAAGGATACGGTAAAAAGTTTTTGGATTGGTTTTAACAATTTTTCAAGATCGCAGGCAACTGATTCACCACCATTAGGTCAATGGGATAATCATCATTCTCAAATTTTGATTAATGGGGAGATCATCCCTCCTCCTAACTGGCTTCACGCCGGGCAACAGGGGGGGCTTGAGATTCCTCTTTCAGATGAAGGTTATGAATATCGGAAACCGACAACCGTTCACATTCGCAAAGGATGGAACACTGTAGTTGTTAAAGCCCCTATCGGGAAATTCGCAGGCAAAAACTGGAATAATCCTGAAAAATGGATGTTCACCTTCACGGAAGTGGATGAGTGAGGTATAGTGACATTTTAAGATATTAAAATCAGGTTGTGGATTGGAGATTATTCCAAAAGTGGCCACTTGTTTTCTGCAAAATGGCCACTGTTTCGCTTAAAAGTGGTCGCTTGGCTCATTTTAACTGGCCCCAGCATCACCGCCCTTCCACTTTCGATGCCGTTGACTCTACATTGAGGAAAACGAAGATGGCAGCGCAACAGTTTGGTGCAACGAAGTAGAAAGATGTTCAGAACAAAGGGAACGATCGGGTTTACCCTTTATCCTGATAAAAACTACCTTGAAATTAAAGGCCCATTATACAACAGAACACCATTTCCACAAACTTTTTTATGGTGGGCAAATCCGGCGGTAAAGGCTAATGATGACTATCAGTCTGTTTTTCCACCTGACGTGAACGCTGTTTTTGATCATGGCAAACGTGATGTTTTCTTCTTTCTCGATTGCAAAGGGAACTTATTACAAAGTAGATTATTCGCCGGGTACCGATATTCTCGCTATAAAAATATTCCCGTTCCAACGTCTTATCTGGCGGTTTGTTCCAAATACAATTTTGTAGTGGGTACGAAAACGACAGTAAAGGCGGTTTGTTGCATGTTGACAACCATCATATCTCTCCGGGCAAAAATCAATGGACCTGGGGCAACGGGGATTTCGGGCAGGCTTGGGATCGGAACCTCACCGACGAAGATGGTCCCTATATTGAACTTATGTGCGGGGTGTATACCGACAATCATCCCGATTTTTCGTGGATAATGCCAGGCGAATACAAGGATTTTGTGCAATATTATATGCCTTACCGCAATTTGGGTGTTGTAGAAAATGCTTCTAAAAACGCAATGGTAAACGTAGAGCAGATTGATAAGAAATTGATCGTTAAAGTTTAGATCACAGGCATTTACCCCATACAAAAATTGTACTTAAAAATGGCGATCGTGAACTATTAGCCGATACCTACAATGCGTCGCCAACACTTTCTTACTGCAAGGAAATTGATTGTGACGGAGACCCCAATCAATTGCTGATTAGTATTACCGATGAAAAAGGGAATGTATTGATTGATTGGGAATGGGAAAGTGAAAATGAAAACGAAATTCCCGAACCTATTCGGATTCTGACAAGATCGAAAGCGCCATCGCTAATCTACAAAATAAGATTTCTTTTGGTCTTTCAATGTTAATCAAGCCCTTATATCACATTAAATATCCTGAAAGCATGTTTCCCGGTTTATAGAAATGGGAGCTTTCCGTCCAGTAACCCATAAGACGATTGAATTGAGCATTCCGCGAGAAACTGTAATTTATATCAGGACAAACTATGAAATACAAGACGGTTTAGAAAGGGATCAGGTCTTAAACAAAGTAAAAGAAATTAAATCTTCATTGTCCTATTGGCACCAGCTTCAGCTGAACCTAATTAGTCCTTTTTTGTTGGACCACATAACACGTTCCTTAGTTGCCACTGGAACAAACATTGCAAAGGCAGAAATAAATGAAGAAAGTGTTATTATTTTTCTTTTTGGTTAGCGGGGAGTTTGTTTTTATAAGCCTATCTCTCAACTCCCCCAAACAAACTTCCTATTTCTTCTTCACTTTGATTGATCTTAGATTTACTTCCCTTTTATATCTCTCTAATCTGAATTATTTTTTCCAAAAATTGTTTACTTTCACTACCGTCTTTATTAACCTTCGGGATTTTTTCGTAAGTTATTTCAATCATATCATATTCCTGAATCCCTTTCGGGATTAATCCTATAACTGATTTCATCTTTAGCGCTTTAGCAATCAAATTCAAATGCCTGATGCTGTATTTATCTGGTTGTCCTAAAGCCTCAACTTTTCCAACAAAACTTTTACTAAGCTTCATTTCTTCACTTAGATCTCTTTGAGAAAGACCTTCTTGTTCCCTTAGTTGTTTTACTTTAAGAATAATCTTGTAATCCAACTCAGATATGATTGCTGAATATTTTTTCATAAAATTGCTCCGACCTTTTGGAGCGTTGTTTTATTTTACTATATTTGTTATCAGTTATTTATAGCGACAAATAGAGTTAGGGTAAACCTGGCTTTAACGATGTCACTCATGCTAGAAAACCGTCAAACTTTCCACATGAGATGATCGTGAGTTCGCCGTATCTATTGAGTTTTGCTATCTTCGTGATATCTTATATTCAATAGGGCGGACTTCATGTTAGTCTTTTGTGGACTCAGATCTCGGTCTGAGCGGTTCTTGACGGTACCACTAGCAAAAGCATTGGAGTCCGCCTTATTGGTTCCTTATCAATCTGGTTTCAGTTTGCTTTTTGAGTCCGCATCGTTTTACATAAAAGTTAACCGTTTATGAAAACGAAAAAATTACGCGCCATCAATTGTTATCATTTCAAGGAAGTGATAAAGGATTATTCCCTACAACTATTATTAAAGAACGTAATTTGTTCTCCATCGTAATGCGCGCTGGAATTACAGGTATAAAATAGCCCAATAAAAAACAGGAGGTTGGTGTGAGAGAGCGCACTTATTCCCGGTGGGTTAGTTTAGCCTGGTGCCAGCCCTTTATTGCATTTTAGGCAAGGGTGCTACAATGGTTATTCGCATTCCCAAGGTAAGTATCTTTTTTCTAATTCGCAATTCGGTTTGCCGTATCTGCCTGTTTTTAGGCGGAGGGGCTGGTTTTTGTCTTTATTTATGGAATAGGGTGAGTACTCTTTTTTCGATCCCAATTCATTTTACCCTAACTAACCCTTTACCATGATAACCAATAATCACTACCTGCCGCATTTTTTTCTCTGCTGGGCTTTTTTGTATAGCCCGGTTGCGGAATTGAGCGTGTGGCATACAGGTGGTAGTGGGCAGGAACAGGTTGCGGTGGAGAAGCCTTTGGCTGACCAGATATTGCAGCATTCAGATGGCGAGAAACCTGTGCCTGATGATTTTACCTGTTTCTGGACGGTTTACGGCAATGTGGTCTGGGATTTTATTGGTAACCTCAGTTTTATTGTCCCGTTTTATTTAACAGTTGAAGAGGAGTTGGCCATGGAGGTAAGTAGCTGTTATCCCTTTAATCGGCTGTATGCCTTAAAACCGAAGAATCCCGTATAGAGTTTGGCAATGCGGGGGGACTTTTTAATGGGTTCTTTAATGATGCAACAGTAATCCGGTCCCCTTGCATTGTATTTAGTCTCTGTTTTTTTAGAGAGACCGGGAATTTTTAATCAACTTAAACCAACCTTTTTTATGAACCAAACAACGATTTCTATCGTCAGGGGATTTTTCTGCTCCAAATTTTGTGATGGAATTTTTAAGATATTGATATTTTTTTTGCTGGTTCCGGCCCTTTCCGCAAATAGGGCTGCAGCACAGGAACCTGACCAGGCCATTGGGCTTTCCGTTGGCCAGGCTCTTCCTGATTCTCTGTTTCATGCAGAACTTAAGTTACTTGGCGCCCGAGTAGGCACTTCTTTGAGACTGGCAGATTTTAAGGGTAAGCCTTTGATACTGGACTTCTGGGCGAGCTGGTGTGGGAGCTGTATCAAGAGCCTGCCGCATGTGGACAGCCTATTGAAGGTAAATGGGCAGGAGTTAAGGATTGTGCTGGTGAATTCATCTGCCCGTGACCGTGGTGAGGGAAAGTTAGCTCTGTTTGTCAGTTCCTTTTTGAAGGATCACGAGGGGTTTTCGGTTCCTTTTGTAGCGCAGCCCGAGCTTTTTTCTGAGTATTTTAAAATCCGCAGGCTACCTTGTTATGTATGGGTCGGCAGTGATGGTAGGATAAAGGCTGTTAGCGGATACGGTACGCTGAATCAGCAGAATGTGCGCCGTTTTTTAGACGGTGAGCAGGTTGTGATCGGAAAGGAGGGGATGTGATATGGGCGGTTTAAAATCTAATATGCATACATTTAAATGGAACCTTTTGCTGATGATCTCAGCTGTTCTGATATTGTTGTTTTCGGTATTATCTGCTTTCTCCCAGGATAGAACGGGAATTAAAATTTCGGGTAAAGCCAGGGCAATGGGAGGGGAAGCGGTTACCTTGAGCGTCACGGGGGCAAAAGGCGGGCGTTCACAAACAGATCAGGATGGAAGGTTTAATATTTCTCTTTCCATGCTGCCTGACACATTGACATTTTCTGCGGTAGGATATAAGACTCTGCGGCTAGTGGTAAGTTCTTTAGATCAGTTGATTAATGTGGAGCTATCTTCCGCTGCGGTTAATTTGGGAGATGTGCGGGTAAATACAGGCTACCAGCTGCTGCGGCCGAATGAAACCAACGGGGCTGTGGCGGTGATCAATAGTGATCAGTTGAACGCAAGGGGCGGCTCAAACCTGCTGGATAGGCTGGTTGGCCAGAGCTCGGGTTTGCTGCTGAATATCGGGAAGACCAACCCCAACAATCCACAGAACAAAACCAATATTTCCATCCGCGGACTGGGGACCATTAACGGACCGCTTGATCCGCTCATTGTGCTGGACGGGTTTATCTATGATAGCGATATCTCAAACCTCAATCCACTGGATATTGAAAACGTATCGATATTAAAGGATGCTTCGGCTGCTTCGATCTGGGGCGCAAGGGCGGGGAATGGGGTAATTGTCATTACCACTAAAAAAGGAAAGTTTAATCAAAGGTATGAGACTTCCTTTTCTTCGAGTGTATTCGTCTCTGCTGTCCCTGATCTTTTCAGGTCTCCGCAGATGAGCAGCTCAGATTATATTGAGGTGGAGCGCACGATGTTCAATAATGGTTTTTTTGATGCCCGAATCAGCAGCACGCCTTTTGCCGCGCTGAGCCCGGCAATTGAGCTTTTACTGGCTAAAGGAAATGGAACAATTTCTAATCAGTCGGCTGAGGATGCGCTGAACAAGCTGAAAGGTATTGACGCCAGGGAGTCTTATCTTAATGAGTTTTACACCCACGCGCTGACCCAGCAATATGGGCTGAATTTGAAAGGAGGTGACAGTAAGCATGCTTTCGGCCTATCAGTAAGTTATGATAAATCATTGGGCGAAACCCATGCATCATCGGACAAGATCAATATCAGTTTGTCTAACGATTTTAAGCTCACGGGTAGGCTTTCATTGAGTTCAAAAGTTTATTTTACCCATAACAAGACTGCTTCGGGTAGGCCTGCCTTCGGTTCGGTCTCTGTTGGCGGAAGTATCCTCCCTTATCTTTCCTTTCGGGACGCGGAGGGGAATGCTTTACCGGTAGCAACCGCCTACAGGAGCGCCTATACCGATACCGCTGGCCAGGGTAAGCTGCTGGACTGGAAATTTTATCCGGCTGAAGATTATCTGCACCGGAAAAACAACGCTACCCAGCAGGAAATCTTTGCCACGGTGGCTTTAAAGTACCGCCTGCTAACGGGACTCAACCTGGATTTGAGTTATCAGTACCAGCGGCAGCGGTCTGATCTAGCAGCCTTGTCTGATGAGCAGAGTTATTTTGCCCGTGACCTGGTGAATAGTTTTACGCAGATTAACCGGGCTACGGAGGTCATCCGTTATGTTATTCCCAAGGGAGGGATACTCAACAGCAGTGAGGGCGTGCTTTCTTCATCAACGGCGAGGGCGCAGCTTAACCTAAACCGCTCTTTCGGTGCGCATCAGGTAAATGCCATTCTGGGCGGGGAGGCGAAGGGATCTGATGCCTCCTCATCATCTTTGACCAGGTTTGGGTATACCCAGGATCCGCTGACCTTTGTAAATGTGGATGTTGTAAACAGCTATCCGAACTTTTTAAGGGGTACCTCGTCGATCATCGGCTCCGGACAATCGGTGTCCGCAACGCAATACCGGTTTTTAAGCTTTTATGCCAATGCGGCCTATACTTATCATAACCTGTACACGCTTTCAGCAAGTGCAAGAAAAGACGGGTCGAATATTTTTGGGGCAAATACCAACGACAGGTGGAAGCCACTCTGGTCTGCGGGACTGGGTTGGCTGATTTCGGGGGAGGGGTTTTATAAGAGTATCGTCCTTCCGGAGCTCAGGCTTAAGGCAACTTTTGGATACAGCGGCAATGTTGACCTGACAAAAACAGCTTTGCCTATTGCCACCTACAATACCAGTCCGATTACCGGCTTGCGTACTTCCAGAATTTCAAGCATCAACAATCCGGACTTGAAATGGGAACAGCTTTCGCAGCTTAGCCTGGGTGCTGACTTTGCTTTTAAGGATAAAAGGGTGTCAGGCTCGGTTTCCTATTTCGTAAAAAAAGGTACTGACCTTTATGGTCCGGCCGCTTATGATTATACCGGGTGGGGAAGGAGTGAAACGCTGGTCAGGAACGTAGCGGATATGCGGGGTCGGGGTGCCGAGGTTGAGCTGCATTCCAAAAACCTGAAGTTGGGTGATTTTAACTGGAACACCGATGCTTATTTTACTTACAGTGTAGCTAAAACGGTTAAGTATTCTAATGCCGCCTCTGCGGGGCTTGGCCAGCTACTGAACCCGGGAACAAGGATTACGCCCATCGAAGGTAAGCCCTTATATGCCATAGGGGGGCTGGCGTGGGCAGGGCTTGATGAGGAGGGCAATCCGCTGGGCTATCTGAACGGCCAGGTGAGTAAGGATTACGCTGCGATATTTTCGGCTGCCAACCGAAGCGGGGAGGGTATTGTTTATTACGGCTCGGCAAGTCCGGTACATTTTGGTTCCCTTATTAATACCTTTATATTCCGGAATATAGCTTTATCGGTCAATATCAGCTACAAGCTTGGCTACTATGCCATGAAGCCTACCATTAGCTATTCCGGACTGGTCAACAATGGCATCGGTCACAGTGATTATGCGCTGCGGTGGAAGGAGCCGGGGGATGAATCGCTGACGACTATACCTTCATTCATTTATCCGGTTGATCAGAACAGGGATGCGTTTTATGCTTCTTCGGAGGTAAATATTTTCGGGGCGGATAATATCAGGCTCGATTATATTAATCTCTCTTACAAACCAAACTGGGTGAAGGTGAAAAAGGTATTTCGCAGCCTGGAAGTTTTTACAGCTATTCAAAACGCAGGTATCCTCTGGCGGGCGAACAGCTTTGGTATCGATCCTGATTATTCGTCTAATATCCCACCCTCGCGGGCCTACCTTTTTGGCTTAAAAGGAAGTTTTTAATTCAGTATAGCTTATGAAAAATTCAATTATTTATCTCTTCATCGCTCTGACTGCGGCCATGATGTTTTCCTGCAAGAAATACCTGGATGTAAAATCTGATGCGAAAATCGTGACGCCCAGTAGCCTGGACGATATTCAGGCTTTGCTGGACGATTCCCCGATCATGAATACCCGTACCACGCCGGGTTTCTCGGAAACCTCTGCTGATGACTATTTTCTGCCGCCTGCTAGCTACAATGCGCAGGCGGTTAACGGGCAGCGCTTTTATCAGTGGCTGCCTGTGGATGTGAGGTATGGCAATGACTGGAATTATGCTTACCAGGCGATATACAATTGCAATATTGCGCTGGAACTTTTAGATAAAATTAAAAGGACAACTGTTAACGCTGCCTCCTGGGACAACGTCAAAGGCGCTGCGCTTTTTTTCAGGTCTTTTTATTTTCTGCTGCTCAGTGCAGATTATGCCAGGGTTTATAATGAGGCCACTGCCGACTCTGATCCTGGGATTTTGCTAAGGACATCTTCAGATTTTAACTTAAAAGAAAAGCGGGCCACCGTTAGGGAATGCTACCAGCGTATTACCGCTGACTTAGAAATGTCCTCTGGACTATTGCCTGATTTTGCGGTACATCCCATGAGGCCGTCCAGGGCTGCAGCATGTGCACTTCTTGCGCGGGCTTATCTCTATATGGGCAATTATGAGGCTGGATTGAAGTGGAGCACTCAATCCCTGCAAATCAATGGTAAGCTGATGGATTACAACAATGATCCCGGTGTGTTGAGCTTGGCTGCAAATGTCACTTTCCGAAAATATAATTCCGAAACGCTATTTTATGCAGAAATGTCCCCGCCCTTCAACATACACGCAACAAGCAGGGCAAGGATCGATTCAGTGCTCTATGCATCTTATCGGGCGAATGATCTTCGCAAAACCGCATACTTTAAAACGGTCAGTGGTTATCAGCAATATAAGGGCAGCTATGCGGAAAGTGCTTCGATCTTCTTTTCCGGAATCGCCAATGACGAGGTTTACCTGACCCGGGCAGAATGCAATGCCTTTCTGGGTAATCTGTCGCCGGCGATGGCGGACCTGAATGCGCTTGTAAAATCCCGGTGGAAGAGTGGCGTAGCCTTTGTTCCCCTTACCGCATCAGACCGCGCGGATGCACTGGCAAAGATCCGGCTGGAACGGCGAAAGTCGCTGCTGATGCGGGGGCTGAGGTGGATAGATCTCAAACGTTACAATAGGGAGGGTGGAAACATTTTGATATCGAGGACGATTGATGGGAAAATCGTTAGCCTCCAGCCAAATGCATCTTATTACGCGCTGCCGATTCCGGTTGATATTATTGAACAGGCGGGCATTGAGCAGAATTAGAAAGAAAAGTAGGGAAGGCCAATATAGCCACCCTGCTTTTCTTAAATGGTATTAACTAATTTTATGGTTGATCTGAATTCTCAATACTCATAAAATCATCTGCAGAACCTGTAATGTAAGCTGTGTTTGTACTTGGATCCAGCGCGGCGGTGAGGCTGGCCGTCGATTTCAGCGTAGGGGTGGCGCTTAAATCGACATAATCCTCATCTATTCGAATGGTGCAGGCTTTTTGTTCTCCTGAACAGCCTTCACTATCCGGAGCGTAGGCCCAATGGCCTGGATCGGTGACATTCGCCACACTGAAGGGGTCGCTTCCGCTATACGTGTAGTTAAACGTGTACTGAACTCTTTTATTTGCAGATGTGTTTGCGCCTTTAAATGCACTACTTACTATTGTAAGGCCGAACCCCAATACGAGGGCTACAAGGCCTAAGTTTACTTGTTTTAACATGGTGTTTGCTGCTTTGTTTCGCGAAAAAGCAACTGAAAAATTTTAGTTTTGCTAACTGAACTTTTCGCCCTATGTGTTTCAGTCTAGGTTATTGGCATTTTTATGGGCAGCCTGCTTTAGGTTAGCCGGCTACGGGAACCTGGTCCCGGTGCAGGCGGTTCTGGTCACAAGGTCACGGCTGACTCCTTTCTTTTTTTAAGGTGAGCAATAAATAAAGCACTAGGAAAAGCAAGATCATATTCACCAACAGGTGCCCTTTCCAGCTTAGCGCAGTAATGATACCGCCACAGGTACAGGGAGCGGTGCGGTAGTATCCCAATATGACCAGGGCGAGGTAAGCGGTAAAGACGGTCAGCAGCATCAGCGAGAGATAAAGACCCAATACTCTGGTTTTTTGAAAAGCAATAGTTACCGCAGCGATAAGCTCTACTGTAGGAACGGCCATCGAGACTGGCAGGGATAGCTGTTCGCCCAGGATACTGGTAAGCTGTCTAGTAAATTCGGTATATCCCAGGATTTTTGACAGCCCGGTAGAACTCCATAGCATGATCAGCAGTATTGCGCTGGCCTTTGGAATGTGGTTTTGATGTATTGCGGTGGCTTTCATAACTGAAATTTGATATGAAGTTCCGAACACCTTTTGGTTTGGCTACTACCTTTAAGTCACATAATTAGGACTAAAGTCGTTTTTGGGGGTGACAAATGTTACCATTTTGCATTTTTGCCCCTTAAACGACTTAGTGTTTTTGGATCGATCCCTAAAAACGATGCAATTTTTTTCTGTTCGCAGAGTAGGGCAATCTTTTGGTAGTCTTTTAAAAACTGGTTATAGCGCTCGTCTGCATTGAGCTGGTTCTGCCTGAGCTGGTGCAAAAGCATTTTTCGCATGAGCGCTGCGCTGAGTTTGATCTGGATCTGATGGAATTCCCTGAAAAGCTTATAAAGGTTGTGGATATGTTTATCGGGGATAAGCTGCAAGATGCAATCTTCTAAGAATTCCAGAGCCAGCCGCGTGCCGGGATATATTTTCATATTCCGTTCAATGAGCGGGAAATCCCCTTCCAGATAGAACATGATGGTGATTTCCTCTTTGCTGTCTTCCTGTTCAAGGTAAAGCCTGGCGCTGCCTTTATACAGGAAGCTCAATGTATTTAGCTCGCTCATGTAAAGATATATCCGGTCTTTTGCGAGGAATTTTTCTTCTTCGAGTACATACCTGATGTATGCGGCGAGTCCTACCGATATAGCCGGATCAGTGCCCATCTGCTGTAAAAATTTTTCTTTGTCCATATTGTTTTTATCTCAAAGAAAGCGCCTTTTTTCAGCTTGTCAAGTGGCAGAAGCCGCAACCCGGGGCCACCCTTGATTGTCCAGATTTTTAATCCGGAAATTAACTGATAAATCGGTTATATTTGCGCTATTATGTAAAACAAGAGAAAAAATAGTAGTAAGATATAGTAGCAATAGCTATTTGACTGTTTCAGAAATCCGCAACACTTCTAACAACACAGGAAAAATAGATTGGTTGCCTACGACATGCGTGGGTGCCTTTCTGTCTTGTGTTGTGGGGCGTTGCGGCCCTCTGAAGCAGGCGTTAGGTCAACCCGCGCTTTTTTATGGAGGAAAATCTGCAACAACCCAATTATATTATTTTATCTGTTCCCTTAAGTGAGCTGCCGGTTACTGAGACTTTTCTGCTCAGGAGCAAATTGATGGGCTTTTCCAGTCTGGGCGAGATTGTTCGCACTGATCTTAAGGTTGTATCCGGCTTTGAGGATTACAGCGAACGCTGGTACTTTGAACTCATCAGCCTTTTGGAGCGCAACGGGCTCATCCACCTGATCTCAGCTTAAGCGCTATAGGTCATCCTGTGCCCGGGCAAGCATCTGGGAGAGTTTCGTGATGACCTTACTCACATTATTCGGTAATCTGGAATAGCTGGCATTCTTAAAGCTTTTTTCTGAAATCTTATCAGTCTCCTGAGTGCTATAATGTCCGATCACATACTGGTGTATTCTTTTTGGTTTCTCTTCGAGTATGATACCGCATTCCACCTGGAGATGGATAAAGTAGGCCAGCTCTTTCACGCTGAAGGAAACCCTGAAGTTTTCATTGAGCTGACCGTGTCCGGCTAGCTCGCCGCCGATTTTTTCCAGGCTCTGAAGGTGGGCGATTTCTGCCTCAACAAAGTTTAGTAGTGAGCTTTTGATGCCGGGAAGTGTTGAATGGAAAGGCACCCCTCTCCATAAAACCAATTGCTGTAACCTTTTTTTGATCCAGTACAATTCACCGTAGCTTTCCATCATGTCCTTGCAGTCATCACGTTTTTTTATGATTTCCATGCAGCAATAGCTATAGAATGCCGGGGAGTTGAAACCGAATTCAATCATCATGTTCGTCCATCGATGTATTTTATCATCGCTTGCATCTATAATCCCGGTCATGGCTGCTATGAGGTCTTCGAGGAATTCCAGGTGAAACAGTCCTGCCTTCATTGATTTGAGGCTGTTGTAACTGACGGCTGTGTTTAGTATGGATAGTAGTTCTTTTTCTTCTGCTGTTGAGGCCGGGGGGCGAAGCCTGTTGAGTTTTTGATTTAACTGTGCCGCCCCTTTGTGAAGATAATCCAGTGGGGCGGGATATAGGCTATCAAATTCATCAGGAAAAAACTTCTTTATCTCCCCGATGAGCTGTATGAGCTCATCTGAAAATTTTTTGAGGAACTGTTGGCTTAGCTGTGAAGGGGCCACTTGTGATGAGTTTAGGTCTTCGATTTCTTTCCATATGCTGTTTGCCAGCATGTATAATGATCTTTGGTAACGCGAGATCAGTAACCCGCTATTATGCTCTGCAAACGGTACATGGAAAGATTGGATTTGACCATGGATCTGGTTGGTTGTTATTTTTAACGCTTCAAGAATTTCGTTTGCTTTTCCTACACTCAGGTCGGCTAGCGGAGCAACAGATTGGTAAAGGCGATAAATATTTCCAAGTTCATCTTCCATATTCAAGGGTTGCGCTGTATTTAAATAAGCGCGTTTTTTTTAAACTGACCAAATTTATTATGCAAAACAGGGTTTGACTTACGCAAAACCTCGCATGACCGTGACGAAAGATAAACCTGACCATGTTTCTGGTCTTAGCTTATCATGCTTTCTGCGTGCTTTATTTTCACTCCCTCGGGGTTGCGGTTTATCGCAACCCTATGGCCACTTGACCGGATGCTTTTTAAGCTGAAAATTTGTATTGCGTTCGTCTTGTAGGTGAGCATGAGCTGGAGGAGGTGTATTAGTATTTGGCATCGCGGATGGGATGAGTAGGGATAGCTATGGAAAATTATACTTAACATCATTCTCGGGTTAGATGAGCTCCGGTTTTTTCGGGGACACTTTATTGATAGTGTCAAGGCTTATCATCTGGCTTTAAGATTTTTGGAATGTGGCTTTGCAAGTGCTGGGCTGTTAATAGTGCTGAGGGGTCTTTGCCGGTTGGCATTTTGAAACCAATGCTTAAATTCTAAACAATAATGATGATGTCTGCTTTTTTAAATGTAAATGAGATCAAGGAGAAAGTCTCGCTGCTGGAGTTGTTAAAGAACCTGGGTTTCACCCCGCAGAAGGTCTCCGGTGGCGAACATTTTTTTCTGAGTATGTTGCGCGAGGAATATACGGCTTCTTTATGCGTCAATGATGAACTAGGGGTATGGTTTGATCATGGCGGACCTGGAGTGTCCGGAATCAGGAGCGGTAGCGTAATTGATTTTGGGCTTGCCTATTGGTATCCTTCAGGGTTTCCTGAAGTCCTGCATAAAATTGTAGAATATGCGCAGGTTGATTTAGCTGGCGCAGTCAATATCGCCTCGCACCGGGTTGATCACCGCAGGCCAACAAAGATTCCCCGTTATTCGGTCGAGCGGATGGAAGAACTGGGGACAAATGCGGCGATAAGCGCTTATCTGGACAGCAGGGGGATTGGGAGGGTTGCGAAGGGACATCTTTATGAGCTTTACTATGCTGTCCTGGATGGTAAAAACAAGCAACGCAACTTTTTTGCTGCGGGCTGGCCCAATGAGAATGGGGGATGGGAGGTGAGGAATAAATATTTCAAAGGATGCCTTGGGCATAAAGGAGTAAGTTTTTTGGAGGGGTCGGCCAAAAGACTCTGCGTGTTCGAAGGATATTTTGATTTTTTGAGCTGGAGGGTGGAGCACGCGAAAGATCCTGCATCGATCCTGGTCTTAAATTCGCTCTCTCTGTTACAGACCGCCAAAGCAAGGGCAGCTAAGTTTGATGTTGTGGAATTATATTTTGACCATGACAAGGCGGGCAGGGCGGCAACGTGTGAATTTGTAGCCGAGGTTGAACTGAGCCGGGACTGTTCGTGGGTTTATTCCGGTTTTAAGGATTATAACGAGAAGTTGGTAGCCAGCTTGAATGCCCAGCATAAAATAGCGTCAGCTTTAAGTTCCTGCAGCAATAATTTAGGGCTCCCGTTTGAACGGTAATTGGTGAGCGAGACATTGATGGATATTGGCATAGCGCTATTGACAGCAATGGCGATATCTACCTATCGCTAAAACATGCCTT
Organism: Pedobacter endophyticus; assembly: GCF_015679185.1. Classification (NCBI taxonomy): domain Bacteria; kingdom Pseudomonadati; phylum Bacteroidota; class Sphingobacteriia; order Sphingobacteriales; family Sphingobacteriaceae; genus Pedobacter; species Pedobacter endophyticus. The sequence goes on along the minus strand of NZ_CP064939.1, from coordinate 1,133,126 downwards.
ACTGAACATGTTAAAAAAGGGGATTGACCTAGGTCAATGGTTGGATTGATAATCAAATATGTTATTTATGGATACTGAATTTTTTGATCACTTGTATGCTACACTTGAAGATGAATTAATCGCGCTGGGGAATGACGCTGCATTTTATCCGGCTCGGCTGGCTGTAATTTCAAAAGGGCTGAAGGAATTGAGGGAGCGCGCCATTACTGATGGCTTTATTACGGACCGGGATGAGGTGATGTTTTTCAAGTTCGTTAAGCCGCGGTTCTATATGCTTTACATTTATGAAGTAGAACGCTTTAATCTGATTTCGGCTATACCTCGCGGGACAGATGATCTGGTCAAGGATTATTACCTCGCTGAGCTTGCTTTTATTAAGCGTGTTTATTCGCAGCATCGTTTTTTGTATGATTATTATCAGCGGGAAGAAGAGGCTATGGATGATGCTTTTTTTCTTCGCCAGAATTTAGATGTCCTGTCGCCGGATGTTGCGGGAGCTGGCATAATTGCTGTTTTTGATGATGGTTTCTCTACAAATCAGGATTATAATTTTGCCAGATTCAGGGCGCTTGAAAAACTGGAGGACTACATTATAGAACGGATCGGGCTGATCTACATCCGGCCTGAAATGAGTCTTCCACCTGATGTATTGTTGTTGCGGCGAAAACTTCAATGGACGGATGAAAAGATCAAGCTGGTGGAACTTGCTTACGGGATTTTTCTTTCCGGTGCTGTAAACAACGGAAAGCTGGAGATCGCCGATGTGGTACATTGGCTGGAGCAAAGCTTAAACGTAGATCTGGGCGTGGCATATCGCAAATTTATCTCCATTGGAAGAAGGAAGAATGTGAGCTACACCAAGTATCTGGATGAAATGAGCGCAAAGATTGTCGCTTATATTTCCGAAAAAAACAGTTATGTTCCAGCGTCTTTCAGGTTCAAAGATAAGCATTCCTCTAATGCCCATTGATTGGGCGGGTTCAAAGGACAGGTAAGTTTGAAAATTCGATGGTCGTATTTCTGAAAATGGTTTTTCTATTCGCTATCAGTCAACTCTTTTAGAATTGAATTGACCAGATGAATTTATGATGCTGTCTTTTATTCGCCTATTTTTTACCAATGGCTGATTCTTCCGGCGTTTTCAGTGTTCAATGGGCCCTGTCGGGTAGATCACCTCTTTCGCTTTCCTTACAGCTCACAGGTCCTTATCAATGTTTTGAATAGGTTTATAACAAAATGGCGGATGGGAAATAATTATTCAGAGATTGATATGTCTTCCAATTGGGGCAATAGCCCGTTCCCGGATTTTGCATCACAATTGCCGGTCATTTGATCCCAGTTTTCTAGGTCGTAGACCCTTGGCTGTTGGGACGTTCGCCCTTGAGGTTTTAGATAGCAAGAATGGTTATTATTATCTCCCCCTGGGAATGGTAAAGGCGCAATATTTAACGTTGTGCTAGAGTCTAAAGAGACCTATTATACGCTTTTGCATCCAACTATTTCCCATCAGAAGGACATTTAAAAAGAAAGGGACTGCCTCAGGGCGTCCCTTATCAACTAACCAAACTAATGTATCCCGGGCACCACTCCGGGACCGGGTTATTAACAGATGGGCATAGTAAATGTTTTTATTATTTTTAATCGATTTATTTATCCGGTAGGAAAATGACTGCTACAATCCCCTTTGCGCCTTTCATATTGGTTGGTCGTTTTGCAGCATTACTTGATACCATCAAGAGCTTGTTTGCGTTCATGTCCTGCGCTGCGCATTAAGGAGAGTTGAAGGTTCGGACCGAAACGAGATGAACTAGAAACATGTCACGATCCGGCTTGCCGCAATCTTGGCCAGCGCAGTTATATGGGGACAACGATTTATTTATTTATTTCCCCAGATGATAGTGATCGCGGAGTCATTTAGTCTAGTGCTGCATTCTGCATTCTTGAAAATGCTGACTGCACCACTTCATAATCATCAATCTTTCGTATAAGAACGCATTTAAGGGTGCGTGCTATAGAATCATTTTCAATGAAAACCACTACTTTACCATTTTTATATTTGGCTGATAATTCTAGTTCTAATTCATTGGCAATCGGTAAGAGAATTTGTTCGTAGGTCGCTTTCGGGACTTTAATTTTGTAAACGGGTGTCATTTCATAGGTCGTTTTATTTAAGAATAAACATAAATTTTTAAGTGTCGGTTTTGAAAATTGTATTTTTTCGCTTCCTAATGTCAGTTGATTAACCTTGGAGGTAAAACTGGTCGGACACTCCTTGAAAAATCATAAAAAACTTCGCTGACGGCAACCCGCAAATAAATAACAACAACTGAAGTGTTTGAAGCTATGAATGTAGACGGATTGCGGTTTTGGGACCGGGGCCATAAACGCGTGTCAGATGCTGCAAATTATGGCGTTCACGAATGGTATTATTTATGTAGCGAAGTGGGCACTTTCTTTTCTAAGCGGGGAAAAAGAATTTATCGGGGTAGGAAGGTAAATTAATATTTTTTTAAACGGGTGTTATTGACATTTTGGGCAATGAACATTTAGCGTTGGAAGACCTGATTTGGGGATTTGAGTAAAGTTGCAATGTTACCATAACAGGATATTACAAAACTTGTAAAATAGAATCACGTGCACTATCATGAACCTAAAATCCTGAGTTAGTTAATTGAGAAATTCAACCTCTGAAAGATAAAAGATTTGCGAATATTTGGGAGCTTAGTTTTTTTTATTTCCTCTGTTTGCAGCTATATATGCAACAAATAAGATTTTATTCAAGGTTTTGTGTATGAGTAGATCATTTGGTGATAAGATTGGGATATACTACATCACTTCAATGCAAGGTTTTTATGCTCAAAAGAAACCTCGTTGAGGTGATAGAATTGGATCCCCGCGGGTTGTCAGATAAAATTAAGCAAAAGCTGATCAGGGCCCTCGCCGATGTAAAGCGAGAACTAGTTATCTCAGGGACATTTGGCGAATTGTTTCAGTATCGCAATTCTTCAACTAAAAACGTTTCGTGAGCGAAAAGCAAACGCCTAATCGATAGGTAGCGCAACACTCGCAACCCGAAGGTCTACAGGGTGATGTTTTTGATTTCCGCCGCTAGCGAATGTAGAATCCTAATCGCTTTAAAAGCATCCTTTTCGGTGAAGGACCTTCCATTCGTACCATTTAATTTGTTCTTTAGGTAAGAAGCGGCCGAGGCATTGGTTGGGTACATTGCGATTGCGATCTTCGCTATGTTCAGCTTATCGCAGGTTAGTAAGAATTCCTTTACGCTCATCTGGTAATTTCATGATTTTGAATAAATGAAGCTATTAGTACAGCTGTCCTGTCAAACAAACGGAGCCCCACTGTAGGTGAGGCTCACGTTTCATCTAAATCGTCCCGTTGATTTAACATCGTAAAGATAGCCAACAGAAAATAAATTCTTCTGTATGAGTATCTCGTGAGGTAACCATTAAAAATTATACGGCATGTTCAAGTATGAATACCGTATATGCTGAATTAGCATTCTGATGATTAAGATCAGCAGGGTGGCAGGCAGACGATCCCTCTCGCCGGATTTACGGCGCATGATAAGGATTTAATGCTGTGTAAAATTACTGCTATAACCGTAAGGAGTATGTGCAGGCCAGATGCAGATGAGGGGGCTTGATTTTTTGTCCCTGCAAAATTCCATTTATTGATCCGAATGTTTTATTGCGCGATCTCGAGTCTTTAGTCTCTGCGCCTAAAAGCATTACCACCGAGTGCATCCTTTTAAAACCTTTTTCATGTACTCGACCAGATTTTCCTGCCTGAATGTTTAAGGAAAAGGCTGATGAGAATGTCTGATGTTAAGAATGCATTTTTATGTGTTGTTGTTACGGATAAATCACTTCAAAGCTGCCGTACATCGCCATTTCGGCGCTGTGGGAGATGACCAGTCTTAGTTTTAACTTTTCTATGACCTCCTTTGCTAAGCTGATGCTCTTGTTTAGGTCTTTAATTCCGCGTACCTCAATGCCCCGCGAGAGCATTTTGAATTTTGAAGGCTCAAATTTTTCAATGAATTTTTGGATATCGGTTGGTTTTTTGTTTGCTAACATATCTTGACTTTTAGTTTTAAACTGGAAAACAGGATTTTTGTTTGCCGCAGTTTTGCACACGGGTTTAATGGTTACCTGTTCATTGTCCCTAATCTTTTCTGAGTTGTATTTTCTCCTTTTGTATGGATCAGTCGGAACGGAACCTTTGAGGGCACTGGCATAACACCAGCGGTTTTCGCCTTTACTATCAGGCATAAGAAACCCGCTATAAAAAATTTTAGCTTTTGGAAACTTTCCATGTAAGGGTTGATGAACTGCTGCTTTTCTTCAGGATGACTAAGGTCTACCCAATCCTTGGGCAACAGCTCCCCATCTTTCTGTCGGTGACCGTTTCCCAGCGTTTATTGAAATATATTCGGTTATTGTCCTCATTCCCCACCAAGATAAGCAGCGCTGTTCCTTCTGCCCTGGTCCGGAAACGCTCTAAGCTCCCGGCAAGTTCGATAACTCTGCGCTCTATGCGCTCTTCGAGTTCTGAATTAAGTTCATGAAGTTGTTCCTAGTCTCTTCCAAAGTGGAGATAATAGTCTTTTACTGCTGTAGGTGTATGGAGCTAAGTGGTTGTTCTTATTTTTTTGACCTGCAATCTTGCCATAAAGTGCTGAGCATTATTTTATGTTTTGCAATAAAAATGATACCCCCCTATGATTGAGTAATATGCAAAAGCTTACGGTCAATATCGATCTAGGCCCCAGGCAGAACGGTGGTATTGTTTATTTTTGATGTTTTTTCGCTTTTGCTATGCCCAATACCATTAGCAGCGGGACAAGATAGATTCGGACTTTGTTTTCAGGCAGCTGAATCCAGCCGCAGTCATAGCACCTAGTCAGTCTCAGGCCTTCTTCCGTTTCCTAAATGCTGGTCATAAATCAAACTCAAATCCCTCATCCCGCAGTTTCCCGTTGCTGACCGGGTAGCCTTTTTCGTTGCATAATGGTTTTAAGATCTGGTAGTTGCGCATGATGATGCGGTTGGTCTGCCCGAAATGTTCGGGTTCTTCCCATTTGTCTTTTTTTTTCTTTTCCCTGCCTGCTGCGTTGGCACTGGTCACCGCAATAGATTTTGCCGGCCCTTCCCCCAAAACTTCTCCCGCATTTGCTGTACGCGCAGTATTTTTGTTCTTTTATCTGATTTCCCATGATTATTTAAGTTTTTGGCCTGTAAATCAAATCTATATACGACTTACAAGCGGTTAAATCCGATACCTAAAAATACAACCGACTAAATAAAACTCAAAATGCAAATTTGGAACTGTGATAGTTAAAGGGGCCTGGATAGGCCTTATGTCTAATTTTAGTTGTATCTGTTATGGAAAAAAGAACAATTGCAGGCGAAGCTTTTTCTTACGGCAAGAGAAGCTTCTTTTTGGATTTTATGGTTGCCCGTACTGGCAGCAATTATATCCAGATTACAAAGCGGGAGCTGGAGAATGATGGCTCGTTCACCACCAGAAGGCTGGCTGTTTTTATGGATGATTTTGAGTGGTTGATCTCCGGGTTTTCTTCCCTGCTCCATTCGGCGGCTCACGCCGGAGATAAAGCATGCAGTGTCCATGCCCTTTTCTCGCAACCGAAGCAGGAGAAAGGACAAAGCGGAATAGAAGGATGGGATCCTGCTTTGCGCCCAAGGGAAAGATTGGCTGAACTTGGCGCACAGGCGCTGGAAACAAAGGAGCTTATCGGATCGGGAAGTAGGGAAGCAAGCGCAGTGGAGTTAGCACAAAAGTTGCTTTGCAGCGCCGGTGGTGATCTGCAAAAGCTTTCCCTATTGAGCCTGTCCGAACTCTCTTCTTTTAAAGGTATGGGGACGGGAAAGTGCTGCGCGGTGCTTTCCGCCATTGAACTCTCGCGCAGAATTCATTCCCCTTTGCCAAAATTTGGCTTTTAAAAAGGCAAAACGCCACTGAATGTAATCAGCTCGGTGTAGGGTCGCTCTGGTGATTTTATGCTTATGAATGATTAAATTTTTTACAACAATTGCAGGCACTTTAGCTGAAGTGTCAAATCTCTAATTTTTTCCTTATGAATTTTGACCAACAAAACGATTGGTCTTTGACATTTGGGAATGATACATTATCCGGCCTAAAGCCGGAAATTCTGCGAAGCCTTGAGATAACGTCAACTTGGTGAAAGCGCACTGGCAGGCCTTATGGCCCGGATCGGGGGATCTGACGTGAGTAGTTCCGCATTTTATATAAATTTCTTACTGCCCCAGGGTTTGGCGGGATAAGTTTTGCAAGGGGCATTTTGCCCCTTTTTTGTTTTAACTTTTAATAACCGTTTTACTAAAGCTACAATTATGCCAGTGATGAGCAGGGATTTTATTACTTATATAAATATAGGTATATGAGAAGCCAGGGATTGCTTCAATAATTAATGGCAAGATTGTTCCTTACTATGTCGTTACACATTTAGATACTTATATATTTACATAGCACTATATCGGTGAGTGTTGATTTCTATATATGCAAATATGTTAATCAAGATCTATCTTTTTTAGTTGTATAGGTTTATTGATATATCTATATGCCTATATCTGCATGTGTCTCGTCCTGAAAAGTCTTTAGCGTTCGCAGCGGTTAATGCGATATGCTATTTACAATAGCTTGTTAGTCCTATTAGCATTTTACAGTGGTCGTGTATGAATATTGTGCTATGTAGATAAACCTAAAAATCTCGGCGCGGTCATATTCATCTTGAATATGCTAAGCTAGATAAGACGCTGACTTTAAAGGTACGGGAAATCCTGATAAATCCGACTACCTTGATAGACCACTTCAGCTAAAAAGATAACCCGAAAATTCCTCTGTTTTGCGAGCTGTTTCTACAGGCAAGCAAAAGGGAGGATTTTATGCTCTAGTTAACCTGAGGTTGATGTAGGGATGTTTTCGTTTTTGAGCCTGCAAGTTGTGTTTTTGTTGCTCAAAAACCCTTTAACTTGCCCGCTTTTTTTCGCCCAAAGGGGGCGAGCGGGATGAAAAAACGTCGCAACTAGTTTTTTCTTTTAGGGAGGATACCATTTAATCATTTGATATGACCGGGAAAAAGAATGGAAGACCTTTAAAGCTTGAGGGGAAACGAACAAAGTTCATAAAGGCCAGGGTCAGCGAAGCGGAATATGCCCTGCTCCGCTCGCTTTGGGTATCATTGGGATTGAAAGAGAGTGATTTTCTCCGCGTTAAGCTATTGAATTCATCTTCTTTATCGATTAAAGTAAATGCATCTGAGGTTATGAAAAGCCTCGATGACATTGGCGCTGAGATCGGAAGGTCTGGCAATAACATCAATCAGTTAGCCCGGCATGCCAACTTCCTAAATAAACGTGGGATGCTCTCTAATGATGTGATCGAGAAATTCAATGAGCTGTTTTCCGATTATATTTTCCTGTTCAGGGAAATGGAGAAATCAACGCGCGCGCTGCTCAGACTTTTAAAGGGATAAGGTATGATCGTAAAAATCCTCTGGAAGTCTAAAACATTTAGAGCGGTTAGGTACAATACCAATAAGGTAGAGAAAAATAAGGGAGAGCTTTTGAAAGTTTCCGGATTTGGTGCCCTTGAAGGACTATCGGAAGTAAAGCCTCAGGATTATATCAATTACTTGTCTTCAATAGCTGCCCGAAACCGTAGGGTAGTATATCCGCAGTTCCATGCTATGATATCTCCTAAGGGAAGATCCCTGGGCAAAGAAGAACTCGTTACCCTAGCGGAGCGTTGGCTAAAAGGGATGGGATATGGTGATCAACCCTATCTTCTTATTTTTCACAAGGATACCAGGAACAATCATATTCATATGGTATCTTCTAGAATTGACCATGAGGGAAAAAAGATTTCGGACAGCTATGAAAAGATCAGGGCCTATAAAGTGCTTAATAAGCTAATTGGCAAGGACGAGGAAATAAATGCTGAAAGTGTTTTGTCTAAAGCACTCCAATACCGCTTTTCTACACATGCGCAGTTTTTATTGATTCTAGAAAAGCATGGGTATGCCATTGCTCCAGTAGACGGGATTTATAAGATTTCAAAGTTTGGCCAGCAGCTTGGAAGCATTGCGTTATCAAGGATCGATGAGCATATTTCAATGGGGAATTCTTCTCAGGATCGGCGGTCGCAGTTGAAACAGATCTTTGAGAAATATAGACCGATCACTGATTCGAGGGTTTATCCCCTTAAGGAAAAGCTTGCGGGCGGGGGGGAGGGCAGGGTACTTGGCTATTCATCACTTCTTTGTGAGAAGCTTTCCAGCTCATTTGGTCTGCAGTTTGTATTCCATTTCAAAAATGACAAGCCTCCATATGGTTACACCATTCTGGACCATTCAGGAAAAAATGTTTTCAAAGGTAGCGAGATTATGTCGCTTGGCAAATTTATGGAAACTACTCCTAGTTTTCAGCTTGAGATGTTACCAGCTGAGGATTCGGAAGTCAAGACTAGTCATTGTGAAAATCGTTTCGCTCCAGATGAGAAGATGTTGCTATCTGCGCCGGCTGATGTAAATGCGGCTGACCTGATTAGCGAATCATCGGAAGGATTTTCTATAGCTGATTTATCTTTTGGATTTGATATCTCTGATGATATTGATGATGAGCAGATTCTAGGGCGAAACAGAAGGCGGCAGAAAAAGGCAAGAACAAATACACGTTAAAATTTACGCTTATGGTTATACTAATCGGAAACCAGAAGGGCGGTGCCGGTAAAAGCACGCTCTGTCTGTTATTGGCCTATTATCTCTCTATACTCAAAAAAAAGAAAGTTACAGTATTGGATATGGATTACCAGGCATCGATTTCCGGTAAATTTGAGAAGGCAAAGATCCTGGAGAATGATCCCATTTATGAAGTTATTCCTTCAGACCTTAAATATTTTCCGGCGCTTTTAGAGCTATTGAACCAAAACCGGGACGAGTTTGTGCTCATTGATCTTCCTGGTAAAATGGATGATGATCTATTGATTCCCATTATCAGCTCAGCGGAACTCATCATCTGCCCGTTTAATTATGATGAATTTTCGGTGGATAGTACAGTGATCTTTTCCTTGGTCTGCAGAGAGATTAACAGTTTCGCTCCGGTCGTATATGTGCCAAACAGGATCAAAACGACCGTAAAGTATGAAACCAGGGAAGAGGTGGACAGGGTACTATCCAGGTTTGGGAAAGTTTCACCCTGCATTTCTGATCGTATTGATTTTCAGCGGGTGGGAACTGTACATATCCCGGCGCCCTTGATACCGGTTTTTATGCCGGCAATGGAATTTGTCTACGAAAGCTTTATGAAGAAAGGTAAATCACCATGAGCGAAATTAAGTCTCTCGCAGATCAGCTCAAAACAAGGCTCGAAGAGCAGAAAGGCTTATCTCAAAAATCTCCCGGCACTAAGGCAGAAGGAAAGCCTGTCCGTAATGAACCGAAAGCAAAAACAGTGGCCGTGGACCCCAAGCGTCTTTCCGACTTCCTGTCCTCACTGCAGGAATTCAATATGGACGGGCAGGAGAAAATCCTGATTAGGATCGATAAGCGCACGATGAGCAAATTAAGGCAGCTAAAGAGCGCTTCTAATATTGATATGAGCAGGGTAATTGTTTTTTCCCTTGACCGCTTTCTAAAAAGCCATCCCTGGCTAAACGAATACATTTCTCAAACCCTAAAAAATATGACCCATGAGCTGGACTGATTTTTTGACCACAATCTTTACTGTTTATCTCCTTTACTATTTACTCAACTTATTCTTTGATCTGTTTTTATCTCCCAAGATTTCGACGGAGGAAAACTCTGAAGATGAGCATTTTTTTGCCGAGACCTTCAGCCCGGAGCTGATCACCCTGGAAGAGAAAACACAGGAAGCTGTCGCGGGTTCCGTGAAAGAGGAAAAGCCAGCAGTTGCTATCTCAAGCGGTCCGGTCTCTTCCACTGGAGGCATAGGCTTAAAGCAGCTGTTCTCGCTTGCCAAGGACAACCTCATTGAACATACCCGGGCAATACCGTATTAAATCTATGAGGGTTTTCTCTTTTGTTTTTAAAGCAGCAATAGCTGCTCACTTTTTGCTCTCTGCTTTTTCTGACAATGCCCAGCCCGGAATCTCAGAGTTCTATTCCGCATCGGCAGAGGTGAAGAGCTGGTATTTTTCGCTTTCTGACCTGGTACTGGTCATCGGCGCAATTGCAGGAATCCTCGGGGGCTTAAGGGTGTATGCCAACTGGCAGATGGGCAAGCACCACATCGACGCGCAGGTTATGGGCTGGTTCTTTTCCTGCCTGTTTTTATCGCTCATCAGCGTATTCCTGCGAGGTCTCTTCAGGCTGTAAAAATATTTTTCATTCCGTTTTAATCAATTTTATATGACAGTAAAAAATAAAAGACTTTTGTCATTGGCCACGCTAATAGGTTTGGCGCAGGCAGTCTCCGCCCAGACAGGCGGGGGAACAACGGGAATCAATGCAGCGACTTCTTCGCTGACGTCCTATATAGATCCTGTTTCTACGCTCACTCTTGCTATTGGTGCCGTGGTAGGTATTATCGGCGGGGTACGTGTGTACATCAAATGGAACTCCGGAGATCAGGACATCAATAAAGAAATTATGGGCTGGGGTGGCTCCTGTCTTTTTCTGGTTCTGGTATCGGTAGTAATCAAGGCATTTTTTGGCGTATAGCATGAAAATGTATCCAGTTTACAAGGGGCTGCAGAAGCCCCTTGTCTACCGCGGCTTCAAAGGAAAGTTTATTGCCTATGGCATATCTTCATTAGGCCTTGGGCTGGTCTTGGGAGGATTAACCGGTGCATTGGTGAATATGTATATCGGCGGCTTTGTCACCATTGTTTCAATAGCCGGCGGCCTCTTCTATACTCATTTCAAGCAGTCCTCCGGTCTTCATGATAAGAACAGGTCCAGGGGGATATTCATTCACGGTATTTATTTAAGGCGGGGTTATGGGAAAACAGGAATTTAAACTGCCTTATGCCGGAATTGAAGAAATAAGCGGACTTTCTATTCTGTACGGTGAGTCGGGCGATTTTTCGGTCATCATTTCCATCGAAAATCCCGTACTTATCTATTCTGCAGACCCCGACGACTATCAAGGCTTTCACCATCTGCTCTTAAATGTGATTAAAATTCTGGGAGAAGGGTATATCCTCCAGAAAAAGGATGTATTTGCCAGAAAAATATATCAGGCTAAAGCGCAAGCTGAGCCCCTGCAGCAGAAATATGATGAGCATTTCTCAGGGCGGGCATATATCGATCACGCTTGCTATCTGATTATTACCCGTCAGGTTAAACGGAGGGCAATGTATGTTTATGACAAGAAAGCGCTTTTGGATTTTGTATCAAATATTTTTAAAGTCTGTGAACTATTAGAAGGCGCATCGCTATCACCAAAATTATTCTCGCGCGCTGAGATAGAGCGCTATGTATCGCGGATGCTGGCCATGGATTTCTCCTCAGATCATTTTTCGCTAAACAACTTAAGGGCCGGGGATACTGAAATTGGTATTGGCGAGAAGGCGATCCGATGCATGAGCCTGGTCAATATTGACTCCATCGACATGCCCGAATCTATCGGGCCATATTTAACGACCAGCAACGGCAAAGGGCTTCAGGAATTTCCAATGGACAATCTTTCTTTTTTGTCCTCGGTTCCGGGGATTCATAGCCTTATCTATAACCAGTTAATTGAAATTCCCTCGCAGAGCCTGACCTTAAGCAAGCTGCAGCTAAAGCGAAAGCGGTATTCGGGCGTTCCGGATCCGGCCAATCAGATGTGTGTGGAAGATATCGATAAGCTCCTTATAGATGTGGCAAGGGAAAATCAGCTGCTGGTTAATGCCCATTATTCTTTACTGGTCTGCTGCGAACTTCAGCTTTTAGATACCAGCTGTAATTTTATTGAGGCTTCGCTATTTCAGCAGGGAATCATTCCCTCTAAAAATGCATACAATCAGATGGAGCTCTTCAGAAGCGCGTTGCCGGGTAATGCGGTGGGACTGAAAAAATACGACTGGTTTTTGACTACCGCGGACGCGGCGCTATGCCTGTTCTATAAAGAGCGGTTGATGAAGGATGAGCCTTCGGATTTCCTGATGCGCTTTACCGACAGAAGGGGAATTCCGGTAGGCGTGGACCTTGCGGATCTTCCGATGGATAGCGGAAGGATTACCAACCGATCCAAATTCGTTCTGGGCAGTTCAGGCACCGGGAAATCGTTTTTTATGAACAGTCTGCTCGAACAGTATATGCTCTATAACTACGATATCGTGATTGTTGATGTAGGACACTCTTATTCCGGGCTTTGCAATTACTTTGGCGGAAAGTATTATACTTACACCGAGGAACATCCGATTACAATGAATCCCTTTTTTATCTCTGAAGCAGAGTATAACATTGAAAAAAAGGATTTCCTGAAAACACTGATCGGCCTGCTTTTAAAAGGAGCAGATGGCACCGTTTCGCAGATTGAGGATACGGTTTTCTCAAATGTACTTTCGGCCTACTATTCAGATTTCTTTTTGGGGAAGGCCGATTTCGCGCTATGTTTTGATTCTTTCTATTATTATTCACTTGATAAGATCGCAGAGATCAAGGAGAACGAGAAGATCAGTTTCGATCTGGATGAGTACCGTTATGTACTTAAAAAATTCTCTTTCGGGGGAGAGTATGGCAGACTGCTCAACGAAAATGCTGATTTTTCTGATTTTACCCAGCGTTTTATCGTATATGAAATCGATTCGATTAAGGAAAACCGGGTATTATTTCCAATTGTAACCCTGGTGATTATGGATCTGGTCCTCCAGAAAATGAGGCACCGCACAGGGCAGCGGAAAGCAATGATTTTAGAGGAAGCATGGAAGGCAATTGCCTCTCCTTTAATGGCAAATTACATCCTCTACCTTTATAAAACGATGAGAAAATTCTGGGGCGAGCCTATTGTGGTGACTCAGGAACTCGGCGATATTATCGGAAATGCGGTCATCAAGGATTCCATTCTGGCCAGTTCCGATACCATCTGTCTGATGGACCAGTCAAAGTTCAGGGGGGATTATACCCAGGTAGCAAAACTTCTTTCCTTGAGTGAGGTGGAGCAGCGCAAGATTTTTACCATCAATGCCCTGGAAAATAAAGCCGGTAGGGGGAAATTCAAGGAAGTGTATATCAAGCGCGGAAGTACCGGTGAGGTCTATGGGGTAGAAGTATCGATGTTTCAATATCTGACCTTCACCACCGAAAAGCCCGAAAAGACTGCCGTTGAATCCTATGTCAAGCGATTTGGTTCTTATCCTGCAGGTCTTGAGGCATTCATCGCAGATATGAGATCCAGCGGGCTTTCGCTTGCTGAATTTGTCAAAAAAGTCAATTTATCCACCATTTAAACTTTGTTATCATGCCAAAAATATTCATCTATTTTTTATTTGGTCTGTTATCGTTATCTGCCTCTGCGCAGATCTATGTTGATCCAACAACAGCAGCGGCCACCGCTGCCCATGCCGGGGTCATCAGCAGCGGCCTGTCCCGAACCAGCGATAACCTGACCGTTGTGCAAAGGGCGCAGTTGGCGGTAACCGGGCAATTGGGAATCGTAAACGATCTACAGTCCACTATTTACAGGGGACTGTCTGAAGTTTCTGGCGTGATGAGGTCTCTGCTTTCGGTAAAAGACATTTATGAGATTTCCCAGGATATCGTCATCGATGTAAATAAAGCAGTAAATATCGCCTCAAGTGATCCTGTACTATTGCTGTTTGCCGAAGGTGGCGCCAGGGAATTTAAAGCACGGTCTATAAATCTTGCAGCCGAGGTTAGCTCTTTTGTATTAAAAGACGGAAGGGAGGCGCTGATGGATTCCGGGGAGAGGGCCAAACTGCTCAATAGGATCGTAACCGAACTGACCATCCTCCGAGGCGTGGCTTACGGGATGTACCGAACAATGTACTGGGCGAAACAGCGAGGTGTACTGAATTCCCTAAATCCGTACAGTGGGTATATCAATATCGATAAACGCATTGCGGACGATATCATCAGGAATGCGAAAATGCTCAAACAATGAAAAGGTTAATAGTTGTTGCTGTTTTGCTTTTATTCTCAGCTCAAAGCTATGCGCAATTGAATGTTGGACTCTTGCACCAGCTTGTTGGAGATAGCAAAACCGAACACGGAAAACAGTCGGACGCCAGAGACAGGCAGGCGGAATCTACTATTACTGAGGAGGCGAACAAGACCCTGATGATAAGACTAAAGGATAAATACAGGGATTTTCAGTCGAGGTTCAGGACCCTTGGGCTGGCAATTGATGCAGCGCAGATCGGTCTTGAGGCTTATCCACTAATCAGTGATATTGCCAAGAGCCAGGGAATAATTTATGATTTATGCATGGATGATCCCGCTCTTTCTATTCTGGCCATACAGGCAGAGATGGACATGGGGAATAGAGCTTATGCGTTGCTGAATTTTCTATATGGACTCACCCTATCAATGCAAGACATCAACCAGATGAAGCAAAGCGACCGGAAAATGCTTTTTTCCCATGTGCTCACTGAGCTCCGCCTGATATCAGGAGCTTCCAGGGGACTTGCAGTAAGCCTTCAATATTCTTCCAGAAAAAAGGTCTTGAAGGGCCTGAACCCTTTTTCAGGATTTATCAATACCGATAAAAAATTGGTAGATGAGGTTCTGGGCAGATTAAAAAGTTTGAAATAGATTCTCAGGCAAAGGTTGGAAACAAATTTAGGCTCGTATTTTTTTTGCCTTAATCTTCTGGATCTTTTTAAGGCGTAATTTATGTGCCTTTTTTACAGATGAAAGATTTTTTTTAATTTTTGCCAGTGAATGCTGACTAACGCGGCCAGATTTTCTTAACCGTTTCTTACGCTTTTGGGTGGCCATTTTATGGCATTTGCGCGCTCCCCCTCTTCTATATTCACTGCGGACACCGGAAGCAATCGGTTTTTCTCCGTTTGCCTCTGGGATAGTATCTTCTATTTCGTCCGGATTGATAATCATTTCTTGAGTTTTAAATTAGTGCGTTATATCAGAATGGAAATTACCTGCTCATGAAATATGCAGCAAGAGCTAGTGCAATTAGAAAAATAATCCATTTAATAAGACGTGAGCCAGTAGTAGCCATTGGCTTGTCGTTTTCATCCTTGGAAGGGAATACTTTAGACTCGCAAACAATTGGTGCATAATGTTCATCGCCTTCGTAATGCCTATATTCGCTTCTTACACCCGAAGCAATTGGTTTTTCTCTGGTACTGGTAGAAGTTTCGTCTTGATTATTTTCCTCAGCGCTCATTAGGATTTACTTTAATATGAATCTACAGCTTTATTTTAATAATCAGATAGACAATTGTCAGCAGCCAGCCTATCGATAGAATAGCAATCACAAGTTTAAGTCTCTTTTCCTTTCTTCTAAGAATCATATTCAGAGCGAATAGTCGCTCTTGATAATTCTCTTTTCGTGAAGTTGGCCTAGGCATATCTAGATCATCAGATGACTGCTGTAATAATTTGTCAAAAGACATTCCAGATGAATAAGATGTTTCGAATGTTATGTTCGACCTATGTTCCATTCTTACCGCTGAAGGCACAGGTTTATCTGAACCTGAATTAATTTCGTCGTTCTGCTCTATGTCGCTGTCGCTCATTTCTTGATTAATGTTTGAGAGGCTTATTTTCTTTTTGGCCTATTATTTCAACCTTAAGTGATTTTTCAGGCTGTTGTGCCGGATTTATCTTAATTGCACAGAACATAATAAATACCATGATACCAAGTGCGTAGGATAAGCCGATAAACATCTTAGAGGCGTGAAAATCAGCTGCTCTTTCGTCATTTACTGTAGTATTGTTTTTATTACATTTTCTATACCATTCAATGATAAAATCATCAAAATCCTCATTAAAAGAATTGTTATTGCCTTGGGCCGAATTGATAATATGCCAGTTTAAAAGTTTTTGATAGTCATCAAAAACGGTTTCGCTACTTGGAAATGAACTATACTTCCGTTTTCGTTTAAAGAAAACCCTAAACAGGAAAAACATACTGATAACTGAACTAAATAATAGGGGGAAAATTATAAAGGGTTTTGCTGTATTAAACCAGGTAGTTTGGTTGCTCTCTGTAACAATAAAATATATGCCAGTTATAATAAAGGCTAAGAGAGAAATTGGCAGGTTGATGACATTATCATAATATCTTTTCCGCTCATTCTCATACTCGTATTTCTCTTTGAGTATATCGATCAGTGCGTCTTTTCTTTGGTTCATGCTGATTGCGTTGTCCAAATATAAAGAAATAATAAACAATATATGTTGAACAAAATCTTTAAACAAGCCGTCTTCGCCGTTGGATTTATGCTAAATTCTATCTTCTGTTTTGGACAGCGGATTATCTTCGATCGCGGGCATTTTAATATCGTCAATGAAAACGGCGCAGTTCGCCTGGCAGCTGAGAACACCTATGGCAGTTATTTGAATACGATCAACAACCGCCTTTCGGACATTAACCTCAACCTGGGCGCTATGGTAATGGTACAGTCTTTAATCCTATCTTCTTTAAGAGAAGTTGACGAGGGCCTTAAAAGTGCAATCGCAGTTAAGCAGATCAGCTCGCTAGTTGCCGAGATTTCATCGGAAAGTGCCGGGATGATCGCTATAGCCAAATCAGATCCCCATCTACTGCTTTTTGCAGAAGATATTTCCAGACAGGTAAAGGACCGGGGCATAAGCCTTTTTTCACAGGTCTCTGCTTTTGTGCTCAAAGAGGGGGAGGACGTTTTGATGGATTTTGAAAAGCGGGATGCGCTGCTTAAGAAAATTGCGCTGGAATTACGGGTGATCCGCGCGCTGATATTCAGCATGAAAAAATCCATGTACTGGGCAAAAATGAACGGGGTCTTCCGTTCGCTTAATCCTTATCAGGGCTTTATCGATCAGGATCTGCGCCTCAGCAATGATATTTTATTCAAATCAAAATTTTTAAAACCATGAAAAAATCTTTTTTGCTTCTTTTGCTCTGTTTGCTCTCATGGGTAGTGGGCGCTCAGAAGAAGATTACCGACAAACACATCACCTACCAGCAGGAACGCATGGTCTTCAAGCAATGGGATGCGGATAAATTCACGCCTAACCCAGGTTTTCTGGGGCTTAATCCGCAGTATTGGATTACATGGGCACTTCACCCGAATTATCCCAAAACGGATTTAAGGCCACTGGGCCCGCTCGGACCACAAACGCAGCGACTGATGCTGGCAGCTGCCATGCAGAACACCGATAATATCTATAAACTGCATGCCGATACCCTGCGCAATACCGCTTTGAGCGAGGCTTCCACTTATTCTTCGGATCTGGCATTTGCGGACCCTCTGTGGCTGATGTATTATCGCAATGAGTTTGATAGCTTATTAAACCAGGCGGATGCTGACATGCTTTCCGGCCTTTCGCCCACTGAAAAACAGTATATGATCTCTTCAGGTTTGCTGGAATGGTACACCGAAGAAAGCCGTGCACTTCTTGAAAGGCTCGAAATCGCGAGGTCAACGACCGTAGACCGGGGATCAAGGATAATGGCCTATCACAGGATGCTATCTGAATTCAGGAAACTCTCGGCAAGTTGGGAAACTAAGAAATCCAGGGCAAAAACCTATCTCGCTATCCGCTCATCTGCCCAGAAGTTACGGGCCGGTGAAGTTCCAAGACCAGCATCACCAAAGAGCGATATCCAGATTGCCAACGATATTCTTAAAAAATCAAAACTGTAAACCATGTATATTTTAAATATGATGACCGGCACTGCCGGTTTTTTCGTGCAGGCGGTGCCCGATTCGTTCAAGGACACTTTTAATTTTCTTCAGGGGAACGGCGTGTATGAAGAGGGGATGATGCACTTTTTGCATGAGATGAAAAGTACGATCTGGACTCATTATGATGCCTTTATTGCAGATGCACAGGCACTGGCGGCAATTTTTATGCTCATCTTTTTTGCCATCAAGAGCTATGAAATGATTTCTGGTGATAAACAGCTTGAAATTATGCCGCTACTCCGTCCGTTCGGTCTGACCATGGTGATTTTATGGTGGAGCATCTTTACCCGGGTCCTTGCCTATCCGACCGATGTGGTTGAGCAGAAGACCTCGGCGATGTTCGATGGCAGCCAGGCAGAGATCAATGACCTCAGGCTCCAGCGGGCGAAGCTCATGGTAGAGGTTTCCGATCAGCTCTATAAAATTCAGGCCGAGACGCAGACAGCAAAGACAGAAGCGGATACCTGGTATGAAAATGCATGGGAATCTGTAAAGTCTTCGGTAAAGGAAGGCTTTTCTGAGGTCTGGAACCCGATCGTTGAAATGAGAAACCGGCTGGAGGTGGGGCTGCAGCTTTTAGCTACCTCACTTTTAGAAACGCTTGCGATTTGGATACTCAGGATCTGTACCTATATTATTTTTATTATCCAGATCATCTTTTCCACGATACTCATCATTCTAGGCCCCTTTTCAGTCGCTGTATCTATTCTGCCGGCTTTCAGGGACTCCTTTTCAACCTGGGTCGCCAGGTTTATCTCGGTTAACCTGTACTCAGGTATTGCGTATCTGGTGATGTATGTAGCTTCCCTTTTCCAGCACTATGCGCTCGAAGCAGAAATTACCCGGTATCAGGAACTCGTTGGGACAGGCGGGGCGAGCCTTGAAAAACTGGGCTGGTTTGCAAGTAACGGGGTTCTTTCCTTTGGGATGGTGATCGTAACCTTTATCATCGGGGCGCTTACCATGCTCACCGTGCCGAGCATTTCAACATGGATAGTGTCTACCTCGGGCGTATCTTCGGCGGCCAGTTCCATGGGAAGAGGCGCATCAAGCATGACCAGGGCTGCAGGACACATGATGGGAGGATAGGATGATGATGATAAAAAGTATCGAATCCAAGATCCGTCTTGCTACCTTCCTCTCCCTTGGGAGTTTTGTGCTCTGTTTTGCTATAGTGGCTACTGTTTCGTTTTTTGCTTATGGCTATGTCAGGGATTCCAGAAAGAGTATTTATATCCTTGACCCATCGGGCACACCGATCCTTGCAAAACAGACCGATGTGCAATTAAACAGAGCTGCAGAATACCGCGCACATATCGCAAAATTTCATTCCCTTTTCTTTTCCCTTGTGCCCGATGAGAAGTTTATCGAATACCAGATGAAGCAGGCCATGTACCTGGTGGATGAAAGCGGTGCCCTTCAGTACAATAACCTGAAAGAAAAAGGTTTTTTCTCTTCCATCCTCTCTTCATCTGCTGTACTCACGCTCCGTACCGATTCTATTTTTCTGGATGAAAAACGAATGTATTTCCGCTACTATGGTACCCAGAAGATAGACAGAAGAAGCTCCAGCGTAACCCGTTCACTGATCACTGAAGGAAGTCTTATCGATCTTGAAATCAGATCGGACAATAATCCCCATGCGGTGCTGATTACCAGATGGAAGACATTAGAGAACAGGGATATTTCAACAACAGAAAAAAATGCATTCCAATGAAAAAGATAACCGTGTTTTCAGCACTCCAAAATGAGTTCTCTGGTCTAATCGGGCAGATCTCCTCCTCCTTATCCGGATTCTTTAAAAGATATCCCAGGCCTGTTTTTTCTCTTATGGTCATACTGCTGGGCATTTCTACCCTTTTATGCTTTACGCTCCTGAGAATGGAATCTAAGAAAGCCCCGCAAGAGAAAAAAGCACTGTTAAAGGTGGAAAGCGGTCTCAATAAAATAGGAACAACCGTTAGCAGGCTTCGAAGGACTCTGGAAATCAGGGAAGCGCTGAAAGTTTTATTGACCAAGGACACCCTTAGCACTCAGGATAGTTTGCTTATGGCCGGTATGATCACTGAACTTGAGCGGGCCAGCCACGAGAAAAATAATTAAAATATGAAAAAAATAGATGTCAAAAAGCCGCGGTATGCGCTTCCCATGATCTGTTTGCCTTTTCTTTTGCTTTTCTTTTATGTTTATAAAAGCAGTTTTGGAAAAGAAGGTAAATTGGTGGTAGGAAAAGATTCACTGCAGACCAATGTGGCGAATGTTTCCCAACAGGTGAGGAGCCAGGAGCTTTCGGGAAAGCTGGATGCCTTTAGGAACAAATTCAAACAGGCGGATGGATATACCGCTGTAGGGAGTATTGGCGAGGAAAACCAGGAGCAAGCGCAGGTAAACTCATCCTACAGTGAAAGGGAGAAACGGATGCTTGACTCCATTGATCTGGTAATGAAGAAAAAGTATGGTTTGGCAGCTCAACAGGGAAATGTTGTCAGCAGTTATCCTTCAGCCGGAAAGGACTATGTAAGGTCCCGAAACCCTAGCAGATCTGAGCAGGATCTGGCCCTCGCCTTAGCATTATCAAAGATCAAACAGCAGGAAAGCGGTGAGAAAAGGGAGGTCAGTAATTCTGCTAATTCATCCGACCCCATGCAGCTCTTCCGGGCACAGATGGCCCTTGTGGACAGCATGGGAAAAGCGAACGATCCCGCGGAAATGGAAAGGCGGGAGAAAGAGCGTTCCCTAAAAGCGGCAGAAGCCGAGGCCAAGAGCAAAAAAAGTATGCCTGTCAAAAGGGCGTCCGGTAATTCGACCAGATTTAATACTATAGTATCAGGAGACGCCCATCGTCCGATTTCTGCGATCATTGATCAGGATGTCACCGGTTTTTCGGGATCACGCCTACGCATCAGATTAACTGATGATATCCTGGTCGGGAAGTTCCTAATCCGTAAAGGAACCTATTTGTATGCTACTATATCCGGCTTTTCTGCCCAAAGGGTATCACTGGTAATTTCTTCAGTATTTTACGGCGGGGAAATACTGCCGGTAAATCTTCAGGTCTATGATAACGACGGGATGGCCGGGATCTATGTTCCATCATCCGCTTTCCGCGAATTTACCAGGGATATGAGCAGTTCAGGTACTGGTGGGATTACCATTCAGCAGATGGAAGAAAACAACAACCAGCTGGTGATGGGCGTGCTTTCCAAAATGTTCCAGTCTACCACAACAGCGGTAAATAAGCTGATCAGGTCTAATAAGGTCAAGGTAAAATACAATACCCAGGTTCATCTCATCGATCCTGAAGAGCTAAAAAGAAAACAACAATCCTATTAAATTTTATGAAAAAAATATTGTTCCTTGCTCAAATATTTTTGAGCGCACTTTCGCTCTATGCGCAGGTGCCAAATGCGGTTGCCCTTACCGAAATTCCGGTGATCGGGATATCCGGATCAGTTTCGCTCCACTTCATCTCACCCGAGAAAATTTCCTATGTGGACCTTTCCAGCAGCTCGCTCATAGGCGATCTCCCGGAAAAGAACGTTCTACGGATAAAGGCGGTACCTGACTCTATTGCCGCTCTTTCCTCCAGCGGTGATGGTGGCCTTGTGACCATTGTTGGAGAGACCTTTATTGCGCAATACAGGATCTGCTTTTTACCGCCTTCATGCCCGCAGCAGATTTCTTCTATGGTAGATATCATCCCATCGCAGATGCGGCCACTGGATATTTCCGGGATTGGATTATCACAGAACGAAATGAAGAGCAATGCACTTTCCCTGTTAAAGGGGCGCGGAAAAAGTCCGGTAAGGAAGGCCTCTGGTTTTGGGATATCGCTGGTGGTAAACCAGGTTTTTACCCTTAGCGATTGTATTCTTTTGGACCTGAGTTTCACCAACTCCACCAATCTTATATTTGAGGTAGATGAGCTCCGTTTTAAGATAGAGGACAGAAAGGTAAATAAATCAACCAATGTTCAGTCTGTAGAAATAAAGCCTGTTTTTCAGCTCTATCCCTTTGAAAGGTTTACAAAATCTTATCGGAACATCTATGTAATCAAAAAGGCCACATTCCCAGGTGACAAGGTATTCAATATTGAACTTTCCGAAAAGCAGATTTCAGGAAGAAACCTTCGTCTTTCCTTACACTACGCTGATATCCTGAGCGCCAATACCTTTTAAGAGTTACTTATGGAAGAAAGCAAGGAACAACAGAGCCTGCACCGCTTCTTACAATTTGCTATTTATCTGCTCCTTTTGCTAGACGTTCTTATGTTCATTTATGCACCTAAGCTGCTAACCGAAGCCGGCGTGGAGAAAATTGGACTCAGCAGGTTTTTGCTCGGAATGTCGCGTATTATTATTTATCAGCACCCGCTCTACAGCCGGTTTTTCTCCCTATTGCTGATTTCGCTGGTATCGATCGGAACACTGAGCAAAAAAGACAAAGATCTCGATACCAGAAAAGCAATCATTTATCCGCTCTTTTCGGGACTGGCCTTACTGGCCATGAGCATCTTCGTTTTTGGAGAAGAGGGGAATGCAGTTTTTTACCTGACCAGCTGGCCAGATGTCGGCTATATCTCTCTTTTGCTAATCGGGACGATTCTGGTGCACATCGCAATGGACAATGTTTCCAAGATTATCAGCTCTTCTTTAGGCAAGGATAAATGGAATACCGAGGAAGAATCCTTTATGCAGGCAAAAAAGCCGGTTAAAGGACCATTTGCTATTAGTATTCCCTCACTGTTTTATTATCGCAAGAGGGTGCATCAGGGTTTTATTAACATCGAAAACATCTTTCGCGGCACACTTTTGATCGGAACGCCCGGCTCGGGAAAAAGTTTTGGGGTCGTTATGCCCTTCATCCGGCAGCTTACCGCTAAGGAATTTTGTATCTGCTGTTACGATTTTAAGTTTGTGCGAAACGAGGCTGTGTAAGTAATTGTTCAACGGAGATTGAACCTATTGTGTCGTCAATAGTAGCCTAAGGGCACATGCATTACGAGTAATTGTTTTGTGTGAAGCTGCCCTGACAAAGTAACCCTTTCACCGGCAGGTGAAGAAGTTGATGCCGTGAGGTGGAAACAACGACGGTAAGCATTATGCTGTCTGGGGGCGAGGCTGAAGGTATGGTCAACGAAAGTGAACTATCATTAAAAGGTCGTTAAATCGAGCAAGCCAAACAATGCTGATAGGCTTGAACCAAAAGGTGACGCAGTTGGATAATCTCTGGGATTTTGGGATTACACGAACAACAGAACTGCCGGCGTAGAGATAGGACCTAACCCTTCGTTGTTACTTACACGGAACGTTGTAAGCCCGTATCATTCCTGCGGATGCAGGAAAGCCGACTGTAAGGAAGGCCGATAGTGGTGCGGGTATGGGATTACAGAGAAAGCGAATGCCATTTTGTAATGAAATGGATAGGAGTTTAAACGTCACTCCACACGAAAGTGGGCAGACTTCTGTATATGGTAATTATTTTACAAGAAACTTTTAGAACTTTTTAAAGGAGGAAAGCAAATGAACGTAAGTAAAACAGCGTGTGCGCCTACTGACAAAGAGCTCAGCAATTGGAACAACATTGATTGGGACAAATGCAAGAATGGAGTTGGAAAGCTACAAGCACGTATTGTAAAAGCTCAGAAAGAAAGTAAACATGGTAAGGTAAAATCCTTACAATGGGTACTAACACACTCTTATTACGCCAAAGCTTTGGCTGTGAAAAGAGTAACCTCTAACAAGGGGAAAAACACAGCAGGTGTTGACAAGGTAACTTGGGATTCGCCTGTTGAAAGATTAAAGGCTATTGCTGATCTGAAAAGAAAAGGTTACAATCCACAGCCTTTAAGACGGGTACATATTGAAAAAAGCAATGGGAAATTACGCCCTCTGGGCATTCCGACGATGAAAGATAGAGCAATGCAGGCTTTATATCTCATGGCATTGGAGCCGGTAGCAGAAACGAAGGCAGATAAACACTCTTATGGTTTCAGAAGAGAACGCTGCACGATGGATGCTATCACACAGTGTCACACACTTTTGGGTAAAGAGAAACTCTCCCCGAAATGGGTTATGGAAGGAGATATTAAAGGTTGTTTTGATCACATCAGCCACCAATGGCTATTGGAGAACATCCCAATGGACAAAACCATGTTAAAAAAGTGGCTTAAATGTGGTTTCATCTTTAAGGATGAGCTGTTTCCAACAGAGGAAGGAACCCCTCAGGGAGGTATCATATCACCAACGCTTGCCAACATGACTCTTGATGGTTTAGAAACCGTGCTGCTGGATAAATTCCAACGCACTACAGTAAGTGGCAAATCATATTACCCAGCCGTAAGGTTGGTAAGGTATGCTGATGATTTTATTATCACAGGAAAAACGCAGGAAGCACTGGAAAAAGAGGTTAAGCCTGTGGTTGTTGAATTCTTAAAACAAAGAGGATTAATCCTTTCTGAAGAAAAGACCAAGATAACCCATATAGACGAAGGCTTCGATTTCCTGGGTTTCAATGTCCGCAGATTTAAACATGTGGTACTTACAAGACCATCAAAGAGTGGCATGAAGAAATTCCTATTAAAGATAAAGGACATTATTAAGTCCAATCAATCTACGAGACAGGATTCACTTATACGCATGCTAAACCCTGTTATTACTGGCTGGGGCAACTACTATAAACATAGCGTTGCCTCGGATATATTTCAGAACTGCGATCACTTGATCTTTCAAAAAATATGGTCATGGTGTAATCGTCGCCATTCCGCTAACAAGGGAAGGAAATGGGTTAAACAAAAGTACTTTCAAAAGATCGGCAATCGAGACTGGTGTTTTACTTGGAAGGAGAATGAAAATGAGGATAAAAACTATCTGACATTGAAACATCTTTCCAATATAAACATAACCAGGAATGTCAAGATCCACGGAAGTGCAAACCCCTTCGACCCTACATGGACGTACTATTTTGAAAAGCGTGAAACGTACAAAATGTTACAGACATTAAAAGGAAAGACGACTCTCCTTAAGTTATGGGAGAAACAGAAACGCACATGCCCTATCTGCGGCAACAAAATTGACAGAGAATTACCTTGGGGCACTACCAAAAGTATTGTCAACAACAAGGCAATTCACGAACTTGTACATGATGGTTGTCGCAGAAGTGTTTACCTTAAAAAGAGGGCTTCTCGATGAGGCCGTCTATGTGAATAGATGGCAATTACTTGAGCCGTATGAGTTGGAAACTCTCACGTACGGTTCTTAGAGGAGAAGGCGGGAGCAATTCCGCTGACTTACTCGACCCCGACCTTGGGCAGATTGCCTACTACCATTATCTGCTTGGCAAAAAGAATGGAAAGCTCTCAGGGTTTGATTTTCATGTCATTAATCTAACTCATGTAGAACGCAGCAGGAGAATAAATGTATTAAGGCCGGATTATATCCTAACACTAGCCGATGCAGGCGAAACGGCGGAAGCCCTGGTAGAAGCGCTTAAGAAAGGAGATAAATCAGGCGGTAGCGATCAGTTTTTTACCCAGAGTGCGGTAAATTTTCTTTCTTCCTGCATCTATTTCTTTTCCCAGTACGAAGGAGGAAAGTATTCGACTTTTCCCCACGTACTCTCATTTTTGAACTGCAGCTATGAGCAGATCTTTTCGGTACTCTTTTCCAATCCTGAGCTCAAGAGCCTGCTCTCTCCCTTTGCTACTGCCTATCAAGCCAAGGCATTCAATCAATTGGAAGGGCAGATCGGAACGCTAAAAGTTTTCATCTCCAGGCTAGCTACAAAGGAAACTTTTTGGGTTTTTTCAGGAGATGATTTCAACTTAAAGATTTCTTCGCACACTGAACCCTCTATGTTAATCCTCGCCAATGATCCCAATACTCAGAATATCAATTCTGCCTGCTATTCTGTAGTGCTCAACAGGCTGACCAGGCTGATCAACTCAAAAGGTAACCGGCCATCAGCATTGATTATTGATGAGCTTCCTACACTGTTTGTCCACCGCATAGAAAACCTGATTGCTACCGCCAGGTCCAATAAGGTTGCCGTACTCATGGGCCTTCAAGAGCTTCCCCAATTCCAGCAGCAGTATGGAAAGGATACGGCAAGCACGATTACCTCAGTAGTTGGGAATGTGCTATCCGGATCGGTAAGAAATAAAGAAACGCTGGAATGGCTTGAGCGTCTATTTGGAAAGGTTAAGCAGCAGTCCGAGAGCCTATCTATTGACAGGACCAAGACCTCGCTTTCACTTTCAGAAAAACTCGAATCACTCATACCCGCCGGTAAAATAGCCTCATTAAAAGCCGGTGAGCTTGTCGGTATGCTGGCAGCAGACGCGGTAGAAGAATACACCGGGAAGTATGAGACCTCGGCTATCAACTGCAGGGTAAATTTGGATATGGAAGTAATAGCTAAAGAGGAAAGCTTTTATCCGGATATGCCAATATACTATGATTTCGCAGGGAAGAAAGAAGAGGTACTGCGTAGAAACTTCATGCGCATCAATAATGAAGTACAGATGCTGGTGACAAAATTCAGAACCGAAAGTGCCGGTCCAAAAAGTAGCGAAACTCCCAAAGCCTCAATGGCGGGCGGTATGAAGCGATAAAAATTTTTTTCATTCTTAAAATCAATTCTTATGGAAGAACTAACCGGAAAGCTTTTGGTGGTACATCCACAGCTGACCACAGATCCTGTTTCCAGGCAGGGCCAAATCGGCGTGATTGCAACAGTGGATCTAAAAAGGGATACCATTAGTGTCGGCTTTGGTGGCGGTCCCATAGGCAAGTATTCATCGGATGCCCTGCTTGTGCTCAGAGATAAAAATGAGCTTTACCAAGATACCATGACCGGGGTAAAGGATATGGATGCTAAGACATTTCACGACTTGCTGGAGCTCAATATGAAACAGGAACGTTCTGGTTTCGGCAACGTCTCTGCCGCAATGAAAATTGCCCTGGATAGTCCGGAGGTCATGAAAAGAAGCATGATCTCCCTGGAAGATTATATTTCCCGAAATCAGATTATGGATATCAGTGAAAATGTTTCTTTTGAGCGTTAGGCTTCTGGCTAGTGCACTTTTCGTTTCTGTCTTCTCTTCTTTATCCGCTTACGCCCAGATCTCCATGCCACTAAATTCGATGAAGGTAAATAGTGCGTTTGGTAAAAGGATCCATCCGGTAACACATGAAAATGACTTCCATCGGGGCATTGATTTGCGCGCGAGGAATGAACCTGTATTTTCTTTTTTTGCTGGAAAGGTATCAGGTGTAGGCTTTAATCCAATTCTGGGAAAGTTCATCAGGATTGATCATTCCGGACTTGAAAGCATATATGGCCACCTTTCGATAATTCTGGTTCAAAGGGGCCAAGTGTTGAATTCCGGGGAGCTGATAGCAGTTACGGGATCTACCGGTAGGGTAACTGGTGAACACCTGCACTTTAGTCTTCGCAGCAATGGAGTCTACATTCACCCGGTAAATTTTATTCTCCGCTACTACCAGGTGGTCAAAATTAATCAAATAAATTTTATGGAAAATTCAGCCTATTTAACCCTCAGGCAAAAGCTGGAACTGCTCGCGATGGTGGAAGAGGTGGAGCTGAACCTGGATGAGGCATGGCTCTACGGAATTGGCTTTGCCGATATGGAGGAAGAGCAAGATGGATAAAAAAGAAGTTCATAAACCCCTGCATGTCCAGGTGGCCGAAAAGGTAATCGATGCACTTCGCCAAGGAACCGCTCCATGGCAGATTCCCTGGGATTCATCTGGCATGCCTTTGTTACTACCTTATAATTTTCAGAGTGGCAATAGGTATAAGGGGATCAATGCATTATCGCTTTTGATGGCAGGCAGGGAAGATCCAAGGTGGATGACCTACAGACAAGCAGAGGAAAGCGGCATGCAGGTCAGAAAGGGAGAAAAATCAATGCTCATACAGTTTGTAAAGACCAAAGATGAACAGCTAAAGCGAGACAGTTCGGGGAAGGTCGTGCACGATGAACTGGGAAAACCGGTTAAGGAAACCAGGGAACTCCCCCATGCCATTATCCGCAATGCTTACGTGTTTAATGCCGCCCAGATCGAGGGCATGCCTAAGCTGGAAAAAGAAAAGCCCGGCAACCAGTGGGAGCCTATTGAACGGGCAGAAAAACTGATCACCTCTTCAGAGGCGGTTGTTCATCATCAGTATTCGGCCAATGCTTTTTATGATCTAAAAAAAGATTCGATCACGCTACCCTACAAGGACTGGTTTTCTGAAAGCGGAAAATATTATGCGACACTGCTTCACGAGCTGGGCCACTGGACCGGGCATCCAGAGCGCCTAAACAGGGAGATGGGCGGCGGATTCGGTGATCCATTGTATGCAAGGGAAGAGCTCAAAGCAGAAATCGCTTCGATGCTCCTAGGTCAGGAACTTGGCATCGGTCATGATCCCGGGCAGCATTACGCCTATGTGGAAAGTTGGATATCGATCTTAAAGAACAATCCCTTCGAAATCTTTTCGGCGGCAATGGATGCCGAGCGCATACTTGGCTATATCATGGATATAGAAAGAAAACAGGAGATCACCAATGAAAAGGTTTCCTTAAATGCAATGCAGCCCGCTCCGGTAAGGACTACCGGATATCTCACCACTGGAGATAAAATCCCATATAACGGTTCTGTCTATGAAGTGATGGGGCACTTAAAACAAGGCAAGCTTAAAATGCAGGAAAGCCTCAATGGCAATGCATTTACCTTAAGCCGGGAAGACAAACTTTATGAAGCCCTTTTATACCTCAAAACTCATGTTGGTGCTGAGTTTCAAAACGAGAAACAGCCTAACGAAATTATGCCGGAAGGAAACCAATCACAACTTGATTTAAACAGATAAAAGGATTTTATGAAAAATTTAATTATTGAAGAAGCGCTGCCGATCGCAGAGCTATCCAGGCTGGGTCTATACGACGGAGCCAGGCACTTACTGGATGAAACGGATCTTTCCGCACTTCTTTCTGGTAGAAGGACATCCTTGGTTAATCTTAAGAACCTGGTCAGCGAGTCTTTCACAATCGATAGTCTTGATGCAAAACTATCCTTAAATACCGATCCAGATAGTCTTCAGCAAATCAAATTG
The DNA here is from genome assembly GCF_015679185.1 of Pedobacter endophyticus. Lineage (NCBI taxonomy): Bacteria > Pseudomonadati > Bacteroidota > Sphingobacteriia > Sphingobacteriales > Sphingobacteriaceae > Pedobacter > Pedobacter endophyticus. Next base: position 1,104,125 of record NZ_CP064939.1, on the reverse strand, counting down.
CACCCTATCTACAAAGAGCCAAAACGCTCTGTTGGTTTATCGGATATCGAAACTAATGAGCTGATTTCCGGAGAAGCAAAAAATATTGCAAAAAGCATTGATTTTCCGGGTGGCGGTAGCAAAACCATTGTGTTTGAGTATGATAGAGAGACCAAGGAGTTTATTTCCTATGATCCGGCAGCGGTAGAGATTCCCTTTCAGATCAATGGAGAACAATTAGATACTAACAAAAGAGAAGATTTCGCCCTTGGAAAAATTGTCCAGCTCGCCGATGGGACTATGGTTCAGCACAGGGCCAGTGAACCCCAGGGGATCTTAGCCAGTCGTACAGCTTTAATCCTTACTGTTTTGAAAGATGGAGCCGCAACAAGGTTTTTAATAAAGAATATTTCTCCGATCATGGATGTAAGTATTCACCAGACTCCTTTTTCCCCTGCTTTTGAGACCGCGTTTCTGGAAATGAAGAAAAGTGACGGTTCGCTTTCTGATGAAAAGTTGCAGCAGATGGAACTTATAAACTTCAAAAGTGAATATACAAGGGGATATGGCCATGGTGTATCCAGATAAGAATGGATGTAGACTGGATTGAGCATGGTATTTTTTCTTATTTAATTCCATCTGGACTCCCTCCGGTTAGTATCCTAAATGTCTATGCCTTTTATGACAAAAGGGAGGCATTGAAAGTTTTAGGCGAAGACACAGCAGTTAATGTTCAACATGCCGCCTTGGTCACTGTAGGTTTTCTTCCGCTCCCAGAAAACATACGCGCTATCCGTTCAATGTTTCAGAATGCGAGGTTTAGAACAGCATTCGGTAACGATATGTCAGCAATAGTGCTCTTCTGCAAGATTTCCTTGTGGCTCAAAGGTCTCGATGCAACTTTTCTAATCTTTAATGATAAAGTGATCTTCACTTTCAAGTCATGTGAATTTTCATGTACGGAATCACGCTTTTCACTTAATAGATTTTGCAAGGTCACCGGATTTAGGACCAATGTCAGGCCTTTGAGAATGCGGTAAAATTTAAGACCATGATTCCAGAAATTTTCAAGCAGGATACAAATCTCGATATCCTGGTATTTGGATTTGATGTAAATGTAAACTATGTGTACAACTGGCCCAGCAAAAGAATTGATGAGAAAGAGCCAACCGTCGTGCACCTGGAATTCCGCTCAGATTCCCAGATCATTCCTGGTACCGGATACCGGTCACATTTTCTATTTTCTGCTTTTTTAACCAGGTGCGGATATGGATCGATCCAGGAACTGGCAGTCGCGCTTGGAGAACACCTTGCCATAGAAAATGGCTATGAGCCTCCCCAGGCTGAGCAGCAGCTCAGCTTATTTTAATTAAAACTTATTATTATGAATGAACAAAATTTAGATTACCTAAAAAAGAGCCTGGATTACCTGGGCTTCGGAACAAAGCTCAACGATGTCCTAGAATCCGCAGTTTCTAGGGAACTTCCTGCCTTTACCTTGGGTGTAACGCAAAGTTACACATCTGCCCAAGCCAAAAAGAACCCGGTCTTTGGATCAGACCAAGTAAAATTCATGCTGAATTTCAACCGTTCCAAGCAGAGCGACATGTATTTTCTCAACGATTATGAGGTGACTCTCAACAAGGCCGGGAGCGCTCTCCCGGTTAGACAGGTTTTTGACCTGGAAAGGGACAACCGCATCACAGCCTTGCAGGCATATAAACTGCTCAACGGGAATTCACTGGAACGTGATGTTTACACTAAAACAGAAAACAGTGAAAGCCCGGAAAAGAAAAAAGTATGGTTCAAGCTCAATCTTGACGTGCAGGATGCCTATGGCAACCATCCCCTGAAAAAGTTTTACCCTGAATTCAAGTTCGAGCTATCTGATGTTATCGACAAATATCCTTTCAAGGGTCTCTCAGAAACTGGAAAGGATAGCATGATGAAAATGCTGCGAAGTGGTCATATGGCGCCGGCCGAGATGATGGTAGGTAAGAAAGCCGTTGCTGTACTGGTAACCGCAAATCCCCAGTTTAAGGGACTTGATGTTTATGATAAGAATATGGCTATTATCCGCCAGGATGAAATCTTTCCTAAAAAAGAAGAGCAAAAGGAAAGTAGGGCCTCGGTTGAACAAAGTACTTCCCGAAATAGCGAAATCGATGCCCGCAATACGGAAGAGCAGTTTCCCTGGGAAAACCAGCGAGGTGGTGATGTTTCCCAAAGCGAGGAAATAGGGAGATAATCGCTTTTAACAGCAAAAGAACAATGAGAAAGCTTTTCGCGAAGATAGACCACATCCGGGCGACCGGATGGGTCACCCTTGACCTTAAGAGAGATCATCCGCTTTACGAATTGAATGGCAAGCACTTTCATGTGGAAAGTATGGCCACGCCGGATGTCAAATGCAGGATATCGATCATGATAGAGGGTGAAAAAGTTGATTTTAGCATTGATGAATTGTATTAGAAATTATGACCAGACTGAAATTAAGACCCCCATAGGCTATTATGGGCGTAAACACAAACTGGCAAGACGTATTGTTTCGGCAATTCCGCCGCAGTAAAAGAGCATGGCTGTTTGGCTGATCTCCTCTCAGAGCTTTTTCTCGCTGCTTGAAAGCAGTTGGGGCTGTGATAAAGTAAGTAAATTCAACAGCAAAAAATAAATCCAAAAAAAATCCTTTGTCGAGGAAATGGCTATTAGGCTTCAGAACTGCCAGATTGAATGGGCGGATGAACACTATGTCATTCCAAGCAGAAATACCATTGATAGTTTTTTTATTGTGATCTGCCTTATTAATATTCTGAATGCGGTCACTATGACGGCTATTCTAAGTCTAATTTCGAAGCGCTTTTTTTTTGTTGAGCAAAAAAAGCATAAGTTTTTGCTATCCGAATATCTTTCGCCACAACTTGAACAATATGCAAAAGAGCATGGCTAGCATCAATGGTCAGTAAAGCGGCAGGTTTGGAAAATGCAGAAGGGTGTAAAGCAGAAATACAAGGCAAAGGTCTGAAGCTAATAGCCTAATAAACATCAGGATATAAATGGATGGTTGGAATAAATAGTGAAAAATGGTTGAAAAGGATTTATCCCTGTATCATGGTACCGATCATTTGGATGGTAACCAAATCCAGATTCGCTCAAATATCGGCATTGGTTCAAATGATTTAACTCTTGGTAACGGTTTCTACACGACAACATCAAAGGAAATAGCCCTTTTCTACAGCCATGTAATGATGCGAGAAAAACTTTTTCATCTAGGGCATGATCCCGAAAAAGCACTTACTGGAAAGGTCTATAACGTTTCGTTAGCAAAAGATTTGTACCTGCTTCGCGAAACGGATAAACTCGATGTCGGTGCCGCAGTGAGTGCCATGAAGCATGCAGGGATACAGATATCAGATATTAATATGCTTACTCGCTCTGAACTTGCTTCTTTTCCAGCTGTGGTCGATTTCATCGAAATAGGAGGTTTTCAGTCAATGAATGCTAAGGAGTATCTGACTAGATCAATGGGTTTTGATGGACTCTTCTTTGTTCAAAAGCCATATCTACCTTTGTATCTTGAAGCAGATCATATCGGCGTAAATTGGGAGAGATGCTGGAATAACTGGTGTGTCAGCGCTCCTGCAACAGTTGTAATTTACAATACAGAAAAAATCTGCTCAGTAGAGCGTGTTCATGATGGCGGACAGTCTGGCCTTATTCAGTTGCCTAAAGCATTAGGGGGAAATCTAGACCGCTAAATTATACTATATGTACAATATCAGGGTTTTTAATCCAGGGGCTATGGAACTTTATCATGGTTCTTTAGGACTTATTGGAGACAAAATAAATATACAATCCGGTAAAGGTGTTGGCTGGAACAGGCTCACACTTGGAGATGCATTCTACACATCTTTAAGCGAAGATGCAGCTTGTCTCTTTAGCCATCTTGTGCTCCAGAAATCAAGGTTGATGGGCGAGGAGGCTTTCGGTAATCTTGGTTTTGCAAAAATCTACAAAATATCCTTGAATGCGGATTTCAGCATCTTGGATGCTGATAAAGCTCTGGACGCATCTCGCGTCCGGAGTATTTTACTGCGTGCTGGAGTTTCGAAAAACTACCTTAATTACCGCCAAGATGACCAGATAACTGAGTTTAATAAAGCAGCAGATTTATTGTGTTATGGAACGGATTGGGAAGGGAACAGAAATGAATATCTGACCAAAGAACTGGGCTTTGATGGACTTCTAATAAAAGAAAGTGCTTGGGAAAACTGGGATTATTATCCATCAGATATAGGGGTAAACTGGCAGAGTATTGGTAAAGGTATCGAATGGCCTCCCAAAAGTTTAGCTATTTATACGACAGCCAAAATTTCCGGTTTTGAGCTATTCAGGGACGGAACCCTGGTAAGCTCAAACTTGAATAATAATATAGTGGATCGTCAGGTCTCCCGATAAAAGCCGACCCATTCCTGCTATATCTTTTAAATCATTCACCTCAACAGATAGCTTTTTTATCAGCATAGGCATAGAGGCTCTTTTGGAAGCTTTTAATTCATCAATGATTGTCATTTTTGTTCGCAAGAGGTTATTTGTCAAAAAAAAAAGAAACTATCCCGTATATTTGTAAATAAATTATTTCTTTTAGTGTTCACATCTCTCGATAAATTAAGAAAAGAACGTTCCATGAAATGTTCAGGTTTATTGCTCAATGAGGACGATATTCCGGTCATTAGGGAAAAAGATTATATAGTAGACAACAGACCTCTAGATGGAGATGCACCCAAGCAATTTATACGGCTTTATACCTATCATCCCGATAGTGGAATTCATCGGCGTAATACGAAGACCTGGATTCCTTATATTGCAAAGACAGCAGAAAAGTGGTATCCCCATGAATCTGTAATAGAATACATGATCAACTGTATAGGCGTACAGTTGGGACTGGAGATGAATGAGGTAGCCCTCTACAAAATCAATGGACAGATCAGGTTTCTAAGCAGGTTTTTCCTGAAAAATAATGAGGCACTGGTTCACGGAGCTGAAATTTCCGGGGAATACTTGGAGGATATGACTTTCGCTGAGGAAATAGCAAATGATAGGGCAACTTCCAGAGAACTTTTTACTTTTCAATTTATCGAAAAGGCAATGGCTGCAAAGTTTGGTTCCCATTGTAACAATCTGATAAGAGAGCTTGTCAAAATGATAACATTTGATGCAATTGCAGGAAATAACGATCGACATTTTTATAACTGGGGGGTAATTACCAATATCAAAAAGATCAGTGAGGTTCCCAGATTTGCGCCATTTTATGATTCTGCAAGGGGGTTTCTTTGGAACAGAAGGGATGATTTTATGGTAAACAATCTTCGGGCGATGAATTCCGGGGGGAAGAAAATTGAGCACTATATTGAAAATGCGTGTCCGCGGATCAGTATTGACGGTAACAGTGAAATAAATCATTTCGGCCTTATAAGCTATCTTAAAAACTATAAGGATGAATTTCGCGTTATTATAGCAGATATGGCCTCTGTCGATAATGAAAAAAAAGTAATTGAGATGCTGAGGAAGAATTTTTTTGGATTCTTTATCAGTGAGAGATGCGAATTAATTGAGTATATTGTACAACAACGATTTAAAAAAGTAAGGGGGATTTAATATGTTAAATTATTTAAAACGCTTTTTTTCGAAATCAGGGGAGGAGAATGAATTAGAAGTTCATCTCCCAGAGAATGCCAATGCCACATTTGAACTTAAAGTTAACAAATTGGTAATTGGAACATTGCATTGTGAAAAAGGCATATGGGAATTTAAATATTCCGAAGAGTTTAAAAAACATAAAAATGAATATAATCACATAGCTGGTTTTTCGCAATTGGATAAAGTCTATCAGAACGAAGTCTTGTGGCCATTCTTCCAAACCAGGATTCCGGGTTTAAAGCAGCCGGCGGTGAAAGAGATTATAGAAAAAGAGCATATTAATGCTACAGATGAACTGGAGCTTTTAAAGCGTTTTGGGAAAAAGACGATTTCAAATCCATATGAACTGGATTTGGTTTATTAATAATTAAGCCTATAACATTTAACAATCCGCATGGCCATTTTGGTTTTTGCGGATTTTTTATTTTTAGGCCAGATAGCTGCAATGAGACAGACATACTGAAATCTTGAGGTTTTAATTAGTTTAAAAATCTAATTATGGCTAAAACCAGAAAGAAAATTAGCTTAGTTTTAGAATAAAAAAGAACGACGTAATATGGCAGTTGATAAATGGGTTTATAGATAGCATATCAAACAGTTCTCCACATATTGATAGCCGCTGTATGTGCAGGGTTGCTAGGGAATGATTATAGTGCTTTTGAATGCACAGACCGCCGTACTAGGTTGTGGTAAAACTCCAACTATCGTATGCAACCAAGGCGAATCAATAGATATTGGTATACTCTTTTTTGGAATAATTGACAAAACTGGTTGTCAAAGACGGAAGAGAAGTGAAAAAAGAATTTTCATTTATTCTTCCATAAATTCTGAACTTTCCATTAACCATTTTCTAATAATTATTTTCCTTGCCAGTCTTTTCTTTCTAATTTTCGCTTTTTTTATATTTGTTTTGGGTTCTAGATTTTGGAGCTCTCGCTTCTCTTTTATCAACTCAGCGTAACCGTTAAATTCTGGTACTGTTATGAGTAAATCTCCGATAGCTTTGAGTTTTGAAACAAATGAGCTGTTGATTATGATTGTAGGTTCCTGACAATCTTTTGTATAGTTCTTTCTAATTAAAGTATTAATGTATATCAGAATCTGAACAACTTCGTTAAATTGATTTGAGTGAAACTCTTTTCCGTCAGATATTAATTTAGGTTTTATGATAGTCGAAATTAACAGTCTCTTCCCGCCTATATTTGCGTCTGCGAAAAGGCCGCTTAATTTAGAAAATGATTGAAGGGCGGATTTTGATACGGCCTTTAAGTTTTTCCAGGAAATTTGCTCTGCTTTTATTTCATCCAGCTCAAATTCAAGATGCCTGATCTTTCTGTTAATGGAATTTTTTATTAGCTCATATTCATCAATTTCTAATTGTTTTTCAAGCATTAATTCTCTAGCCTTAATGGCTTTTCTGTTTACTGCTTTTATCTCGGACAACAGCTGTTTTCTTTTTTCGGGTATTGGACCTACCTGACTGGTATGTGCCTTGATCATCATTTTGATGAAAAGTCTTATCACTTCCTTATCTACAAAAACATTTTGGATCTGTTCAATAAACTTTTCATTAGCAAAATTAGCTCTGAATCTCAGACCGCATTTGGAGGTACAATGGTAATAATAAGTTCTTGGTTTTCTTCCTCCTGGAGCGCTGGCGGTTAGCTTTATATTGCATTTACTGCAATATAAAAATCCACGCATTAGTAGTTGCTCCGGTTCTAGGATTCCAATGCCATGAGATTTTGATTTTATTTTCAGTTTTTTTTGAATACTATCAAATTGTTCCTCTGTAATGAGTGGCTGATGTCTTCCAATTACATAATAGGCTTCTTCATTTTGGTATCTCGGGACACTAACTTTACCACAATACATTGGGTTATTGATTATGCAATAAAAGTTACTTTTGCTGCAAACCAAGCCTTTTTTATTTGCTATATGCAATACGTTTTCTGGAGCAAAGTCGTAATTTTCCAAGCAATAAAAAATCCATTTCACTATAGATGCTTCTGGTTCTTTTATTGCCATATACTTTTTCCCCTCCTCGGTTGTTTTGTTTATATAGCCTAAAGGGGCAGGCCCTGTCCATCTACCTTCTTTTTTCGCTCTTCTTAAGCCTGCTTGAGTACTAAGTCCCTTGCGATCATTTTCGATTTCTGGCATTGTAAGATAGATAGCAAGCATTAATTTGTTCTCTGGCACATTGAGATTTAAGGGTTGTTCAACAGCTTGAGCCTCTATGCCTAATTTTTTCAATACGGCTATAGTTTGGTATGCATCACTTGTATTCCTACTAAATCTGTCCCATCTTGTAAATAGTAAAAGGTCGGACTCTTTTTTATTTCTTTTTAAGAATGCTAAGAACTTGTTCCACTCGGGGCGATTGAAGGTTTTTGCGGAGAAATCTTCTATTATGATCTGTCTGATATTAATTTTATTTAGCTCGCAATACTTTTCAAGTATGTGTTTTTGTAGGTTCAACGAGTAGCCTTTTTCAGCCTGCTCATCCGTACTTACTCTTATATATAAATCTGCTATTTTCATTCGCTTCTCTTTTTTTAATTATTTGAAAGTTTTTAATTTATGAAATTGATCCATTTTCAGGATTTTCAAGTTTTTCAAAAAGTGATGCGATTTGAGCGATTTGAGCAATATCAGACTGCGAGAAATGTGTGGTTAGCGACCCGTAGCTGGGGAAAAGAGTCTTTTAAAGATACTTTTCCCCTTTTTTATGTCCTTGTAACGCTTTGTTTTTCAAAAAGGTTATCGCTGCAATCGGATTGATATTTGTGGTTCGATACCCATCTTTGTCATAAATCAACCTTCCAATAAAAATTATCTCTACGAGGTATTTTTTCTCTTCAATCGTGCTGTTTGATAGAGACCAGGAAGAGTACAGAGCGTTTTTATAGCCCTGATCACCAGAGGTTGAATATTGATTTTATCTTTAAATTGCGCTTTAAGTGCTGTTAGCTTGAAATTTAGGCAAATTTATTTTTTGTAAGTAAGATTTCTCTTAATACGGCTCAATGTTTCGGGTGCAATACCTAAATAGGATGCTACCATGTTTTGGGGTATTTTATTGATGATTTCAGGATTAGAATCAAGTAGCTGGATATACTTTTCTTCCGCACTGTGCGTAATAGAGCTCATTAAACGTCGCTCTTTGGTAACCAGGCTGTTTTGAAACAGTATCCTAAAATAGCGGTCCATGATAGGAACTTGGAGCGTTAATGTATCATAATCAGATCTGGAAATCATCAATACCTCCGAATCTTCAATGGCATCTATATAAAACATTGCAGGTACTACAGAAAGGAAACTGTTAAAATCAGAAATCCACCATCCTTCCCAGCCAAAAATACTCATATGTTCGTCGCCTTTTTCATCAACATTATAGCTTCTGAGTAATCCTTTGGCAACGAATGAAAGGTACCTGCATACATCTCCCTCTTGAAGTAAGTACTGCCTCTTGCGTAGTCTTTTCCTTATAAAAAAAGGACTGATCATCTCTTTATCAGTTGCGGTAAGGCTTACCTTTTCTTCAATATGCTTTAAGAGTATTTCGATCATCTTCGGCTTCTTCGCATCAAATATAATTTATTCACTCTTAACAACCATTGCTTAGCTCTAAAAGATTTGATCTAGATTAAGTGTATTTGTTGATTCATATCATTCGGCAGCAGTAGAAGCTAAGCTATTTTTGTTGTATTAAAAATTAACATATCAACAGCAATAAATAAGATGGATAAAATAGCATTAGTAGTAGGCTCTAGTGGCATTATTGGAAGCAATTTGACAGCGCAATTGTTGAGTTCTGGTTGGCAAACCTATGGCCTTGCCAGAAATCCAAATACCGAAAACAGTGGTCTTAATCCCATAGCAGCCGATCTTTTGGATTTGGAAAACCTGAAGTTGGCTTTAAAGGAGGTGAGGCCAACCCATGTATACATCACCACCTGGATGCGGAACGAGACCGAAAAAGAGAATATTAGGGTGAACGGTTTAATGGTTCGGAATATTCTTGATACGCTCTCCCCTAAAGGATCGGTAAAACATGTTGCACTTGTTACAGGACTGAAACATTATTTAGGTCCATTTGACGCTTACGCTAAGGAAGGCTTTTTGCCAGAAACTCCTTTGCGGGAGGAACATTCCAGGTTAGATTTGGAGAACTTCTACTATGCACAAGAAGATGAGGTATATGCTGCCGCTAAAAGGGACGGTTTTACCTGGAGCATCCACCGTCCACATACAGTTATTGGAAAAGTTGTAGGTAATGCCATGAACATGGGGACTACCTTAGCAGTTTATGCCTCAATTTGTAAAGAGGAGGGGCGCCCTTTCGTATGGCCTGGATCTGCTGCACAATGGAATGGCTTGTCTGATGTGACCGATGCAAGACTCCTAGCTAAACACCTGATATGGGCATCAACTACTGATGCCGCAAGAAATGAGGCTTTTAACGTAGTTAACGGTGATGTATTTCGTTGGAGTAGGTTATGGAAACGTATAGCAGCCTATTTTGATGTTGAAGCCGTAGGATATGACACTCAAATTAAACCATTAGAAACAGAAATGGCGAATGATGCAGTAACTTGGCATAAAATTGCCGATAAATACAAACTAAAGGAGAATCAGTTAAGTAGAGTTGCAACTGCTTGGCATACAGATTTAGATCTCGGACGACCGATAGAGGTGATGACCAATATGTCTAAAAGCAGAAAACTTGGTTTTCTTGTTTATCAGGATACTGAAGATACATTTTACGAGCTCTTTGAGCAACTCAAGGAAGCTAAATTAATTCCTTAGGCAAAACTTTCTTAATCGATTAATTTTTCAAAAATTTTTGAAACACCCGGCTAGTTCGATCAATTCGTTCACAAAATGGTTCGAGTTACGTCTCATCAGCCACCCCGAAATTTTTAAAGCAGTTCTGAAAAGAGCTGCTTTTTTTTTAGATTTTCTTTTGTTTGCGATCAGGCACAGCGATTTTGGATCAAGCGGAAAAGTTGTGTGGATTTAAATAATTTCTTTGTATTTTGGTATCTTTGTATTTGTCTCATAATGATTGTTTTGACCATGGAGCTAGTTTTAAAATCAAATAACGAAGAAAGTCTTGCCAAGATTATTGCTTTAGCAAAGCAGTTAAATGTGATTATCGAAAAGAAAGATATTGACTTTAATAATGTAGCCAAGGTTGATCTTAAAAACCGAATACTTAATTTTAATGCTACGGCATCGTCGTCTTTTGGCGATGCGGCTGAATGGCAACAAAGCCAACGCTGTGACCGTGAGTTGCCTTTTTCATAGGTATGGCTTTTCTTTTAGACAGTAATTTGATCATTTATTCGTATTCAAACGAGTACGAATATCTAAGGAAGTTTATCATTGATGGATCGAGCGCAGTATCGGAAATATCCAGGGTCGAAGTGCTCGGTTACCATGCTTTGAAGACAGACGAAGAAGAGTACTTTAAAGATGTCTTTGAATATCTGCCTATTATACTTCCTGATCAAGACATATTTAACAAGGCGATCGAAATTCGAAAAAAATACAATCTTAAATTAGGCGATAGCCTTATTGCTGCTACTGCTTTAATACATAATCTCGAAATTTATACACGCAATTTGAGTGACTTCGAACGAGTCAAAAAATTAAAGTGTATTAATCCCATTCGTTAAGTCAGTTAGTATACATTTAAGAGTGGTTAAAAAACAGAATTTGTAAAATACGGTAGTCTTTTAGCCATACTCAGCACCTTTAGGTCAAGCGGAAAAGTTGTGGAAATGTTTAGGTAATGTATATATCTTCGAAGTCTTTCTTATTTATTTGATTGGAACGAATTAGGAAGGTTGGTCACTGACTGCAAACATTATAAGGCAAAAATATAGCCGACTGTTTATTATACAAAGCCGGGAAGAGTTTTGTGATACTCAAAAAATACAATTATATTTGTGTATCAACACTAATATGGCAGTAAATCAAAAACAGAGACCGAAAGGTGTAAGGTTAAAATGGGCTCCATTGAAAGAGGCGAGAAGCGTCGGCTTTTCTCGTGATTCTGTACAAGGAACTTGGGTTCGGCAGTCATCTAAGCAGAGCCACTCGGGAAAATCATCTGACGGTGTTAGACATTCAGGGAAAGAACAGCCAGGCAAAAATTATCTGATTCCTTGAGATATTACGCACCTCAATTATGGTTCAACACGTTTGTATTGCCCCGAAAAGTAAAAACCGTTTAGTATTTGGCTTTTTTCGTATCCGATTTTACTGGCCTTCCTTCAACAACAACTCCATCATCTTTTCTGCAGCAACCTTGCCCTTTAATTTTAATAGCGGTCGGGGCGTATCGTCGCCAACCTCGTAAGTTAGTGCTTCGGCGTGTAAAACCCGTCCCATCCAGCTTTTAGAAACATTTCCTCCGTTTGGCGATGGTTTAATGTTCGGCTTGAAGTTTGGAATGGCTTCGCTGAAGGCATTCAGCCATCGTGCTGTAAAACCAGGTATATTCGTCTTGTTGGTAGGTTGATCCTCATTGGTGTAAAAAACATCGTAATAAGTTGAATGGAAGTCGATGCCGAAATACACTTTTGCCTGCTGCCGATCTGTTTTTTTCAGCAGGTAATCTCTCACCGATCTGGTTTCTGGCTGTGCAAAGTTCTCCCAATCGCGATTTAAATCTACACCAGCAACGCTATGGCGCCAGTTTCCCTCATCAACTCCATCGGGATTTATTAACGGAATCAGGAGCAGCTGATACTGTTTTCTAAAGTTTTTTGCCAACTCAGTGTCGGCGGTTACCGTTCTAACAAATTCCTGCATGGCCATGTAACCCGTTACTTCGGGCGGATGCTGACGGCTCAATACAACAATCAATCGTTTTGCGTTTGCGCCGATGCTAAGCGCATTAATTTTTTTGCCTAAAATGCTTCGGCCAATCTCTTGTTTTTTAACAAATGGCAACTTGGATAAGCTGTCTTCCCATTTATAGTTATCGTATGCGCTGAGGAGCTCTTGTGCTGCAACCAGGGTAGTATCTGTTGAAACATTGATGTTGAAAGATGCAACCTTTTTATCGCTACTTATTTCAACGTTTGCAACATCTTCCCAGGCTCCGCTGTTTTGCCTTGTTTTAGGATTATACCGATGCGAAGTGCCTTGATATTTGAGGTTGATATACACTTTTTTCTGAGTGCTGCCCCAAACTTTAAATGCAAACCACGGACTAGGATTAATGGGTGCGTTTTCTGGCGCTATTGCAATATTGAAAGTGCTATCATTCTGCTGTGTTATCGAGTTGGCCCGAGCTGCCGCGAAATTATTGCTAAACATCACTTCAGCGTGGTTAAACTGATAGACCTTTTTTTGCTGAAAATTTATTGTGGCTTTTGCTGAATCGGGAGGATTTGAACTGGAAATTAAGTGTTGCGTTTTGCACGAAAACAATACGGTGATGGAGAGTATGCCCAGAAGGATATCTTTTGGTTTATTCACGGAATGAAGATTAGAATGAAAAATGAACAGGCTGGCGAACCAGCCTGTTAGCTATTGAGGAGCGTTACGGGTTTTGATCTTCGGGACCCATGGCCTTGTTAATGTCAATCTCATCTTGTGGAATCTTGTATTCCCACAGATTGTTTTGCGATGCTCTGGCCTTAAACAAGGTGTAGGCAATGTCGGTGTAGGTTACTGAGGTACTTACTCTTGGGTTGTCCATTCCATTTCTGTCCAAATCGGAATTTGTACGTTTCAAATCGTAGAAACGGAAGCCTTCGCCCCATAATTCTATCCGTCGTTGCACCATGATTTCGTCTATCAGCGCAGCGCCGGTTTTCGTAGATAATACGTAATTCGGATTGCGGTTTACGGCCAGGGGATAAAGCGCTGCCGCCGCGGCGGCATCTTGTCCACCCGTTCTGGCCAATGCTTCGGCCTCAATCAAATACATTTCTGCTACCCGCATAAACGGAATATCGCCCGCACGGCTGTTTACATCCTGTACTTTAAACTTGCGGTGCATGTACTTAATTACCTTTACCCCAGATGCGGCTGTGCCTTTTGCAGCATCAATTGCGCCGGGAAAGTTCACTTTATCTGCTGTGGTGCCATCCCACCATAATTTTTTTCTGATATCGGTGTTCGCTATTTTTGCATACAATACCGAGTTGATCATTTTTGGCTCCAGTCGGTTCCACGATGAGTTGAAGTTGCCCGAAACGTAAGAATAAAAAGAACCGTAGGTAGGTACCTGATCTGCTAATTGATTTGCGCCCCACATCCATTCAGGATTTGAGATTACGGTAAATCCGCCCAGATAATCGGCATTTGTCATTAATGAAAAGCCTGTTCTGGCCTCTTTGGCGTACTTTGCGGCGTTTGCCCAATCTTGCATGGTTAAAGCAACGCGTGCCTTAAAGCCTTTGGCTACATTGAGGTTTACGTGTGTTTTGGCAGAAGCTGCAGGCGCAGCGGCGAGTAGCGTAATGGCCTGATCCAGATCTTTGTTTATTTGCGCATAAACAGCCTCTACGGTAGCACGCGGCTGGTCTACACCATCATTTGATATCGCAATAGGAATACCGGGCTGCGTATTTTCCTTACCGGCCTCATAACGTTTTCCGTAAAGCTGAACCAGATTAAAGTGACACCAGGCCCTAACGGCAAGGCATTCGCCTTTAATGGCATCCTTCTCGGCCGATGCACCGGTGATATTATCGATGTTTTCGATAATCATATTGGCATTACTGTTAATGCGATAATATAAAAGGTAAGGATAGGCAGCAAGCGAACTTGAGGCACTTCGGTGATCAACCCATCTTAATGCGGGCTTAAAATAGCTGTAAGTATTGCCCGACCACACAAAATCTTCGCCCATGGCATCCATGTTCAACATCATGGCGCCGTGGCCATCTTGCGATTGATTGGAGATTTGCAGATACATTAACCGGTACATTCCATTAACCGCCAGTTTTGCATTTGCAACCGATTCGAATGCGGTAGTTTGAGCAACCTGATCGGTAGGAAAGGTTTCGAGGAAGTCTTTTTTGCATGAAGTAAACAATGCTACGATAAGCATGAATACTGAGGTGATTTTACAATTTTTCATGATTATATTTTTAAAGCGTTACGTTTAAACCTAAAGAAATGATTCTGGTTGGCGCATAAGTATAGCTCGAATTTCCGTTATACGCCTGAGAGGGATCGAAACCTTTTCTGTACGATTTCATAAACAGGTTTTCGCCGGTTAAAAATACCCTTGCATTGCTGATCGTTAATTTTCTGGTAAACTTTTTCGGAAGTGAATAGCTAAAGTTTGCTGCTCTTAAATACAAATAAGATGCATCTACCAGCCAACGGTCGCTATCGTACATAGTTGCGCCAATGGTTCTTTTTGGTACATCGGTAATTTGTCCTGGTGTTTGCCAACGGTCTAAGGCGTCAACATGCAGGGCACGTCCGTAAGTGCCGTTGTACATTAGCGTTTGATAGTCGTTATCGAACGAAACGCCGCCCACCTGATAGATAAATCTGAAATCGAGAGCGAAGTTTTTGTAGGTAAATGTGTTGTTTATGCTGCCGTAAAAATCAGGAATTGCCGAGCCTGCGTAATGGTACTGAGCGCTACTTCCGCTGGTGGTAACCACTGTTCCATCGGGCATTGTTTTGGTGCCGGTTGCCGTTGCGTTGGCAACAAAAAGCTCCGATCCGGTATCGGGATCTACTCCGTAATAGTCTCTCAACCAATAATCATATCGCGATTGACCCACCATGTATTTTTTGGTTCCATCGATGTATTCATCAAATGGAAGTTTGGAAATTTTATTGGTAAGACGGGTCCAATTGATGCCAATATTCCATTTAAAACTTTTGGTTTTCACAGGCGTTCCGTCTAGCTGAATCTCTACACCGCGATTGTACAAACTGCCGAAGTTTTGATTTTGAGAAGATAGACCGGATGAAAGTGCCAATGGAACATTAAACAAGAGATTATCGGTAGAGCGGTTAAAATATTCTACGCTACCGGATATGCGGTTTTTTAACAGGCCGAACTCCAGCGCAACGTCCATATTGTTGTTCGATTCCCATCTGATTTCTTCATTTCCCAAGACGAGCGATTGTTTGATGCCGGCCTCATTTCCATTTTTAAAACCTGTATCGTAAAATGTTTGGTATAAGTAATAGCCACCCAAATCATCGGAGCCAACCTGTCCGTAAGATCCGCGAAGCTTCAGGTTATCGATCCAGGCAACTTTGAAAAATTCCTCTTTGCTAATTTGCCATCCGGCGCCAACCGACCAAAATTTACCCCAGCGATAATCGGGCGAAAATTTCGATGAGCCATCCGTTCTGTACGATGCCGAGGCAAAATATTTTCCATCGAAATCGTATTGAAGCCGTCCGAAGTAAGATTCGATGCGGTAATTATCCTGATAAGAAGTTAACGACAGGATATTGGCAAAGTTTTTCAACTCGGTAGACCCTGAAACAATCTGACCAGCGGCACTGCCAAAGTTATAATCGTAACGACGTTGGTAAGCTTCATGACCAGCCAGCACATCTACGTTGTGGCGCCCAAATGAGCGATTGTAGTTTAATAACTGATTAATGTTGATTGTCCTTGTTGTTGAGTTGGTGCGGTTGCTTCTTCCGTTTGAGGTAAGCCCATCACCGATAATCGGACTATCGAAAACACTAAACTTGTAATTGTTTAAGTCGAGACTGAAATTGGTGGTAAGCTTAAAGTTTTTTAAGAAAGAAATTTCGGCATAGGTACGGCCGCTAACAAAGTTTCTTTCGGTAAAGTTGTCGTTGTATTCCGTTTCAGCCAAAACGTTTCTTCCGGGTGCAATTGGGCGGGTATAACCCTCATCGTAAACCTGGTTTCCGAGTGCATCCAAAACGTAGGTTCCATCGGCATTGTGCTTATGTACGGCATAAATAGGGGCGAAGATAAGGTCGGTGTAAAACGGATTTTCCCAAATTCCACTGTCCTCATTACCCACTTTTGTCTTTTGAACCGAACCAGAAAGGTTAATGCCTGTTTTTATCCACTTCTTAATTTGCGAGTTCATATTTACCCTGCCGCTGTACCTGTTGAAATCGGTTAACACAGAGTAACCTTCATCTTTCAAATAGTTTAACGAGCCAAAGAAATCACTTTTATTGCTTCCACCGCGGTAATTAACGTTGTATTCGCTGCGTAAACCGGTGCGTCGTAACTGATCTCTCCAATCTAAATCTTCGGGATAAACGAGGCTGGCGGCAGGATTGATAGCGCCGTTTGTTAAAACTACCTGATTATCGGGCACATTGAACGGATTTGAAATTAACGAACCCACAATATTATTTGATGCCTGGGTGTTCGCAGCATCAAGCGTTGCCCCGCCGCTCACCAAACTATTGCGCATCGATTCCCATAGCAGAGGGAAATATTGGTAAGCATCAACCTTTTCATAATCAGACAAGCCTCTTGAATTTAAGCCCTGTGTTGTTTTAAAAGTTAAGCTTGGCGGGCTGTCTTTTCCTTTTTTGGTTGTAATTAAGATTACGCCGTTTGCTGCTCTCGATCCATATAAAGCAGATGCAGATGCATCTTTCAATACAGAAATGCTCTCAATATCGTCGGGGTTGATGTTGTTCAGGGCACCTTCGTACGGGGCACCATCTACAACATATAGTGGATCAGAGCCACCATTAATTGTTCCGAACCCGCGGATACGCACCGCCGGGCCAGCGCCGGGCTGCCCGCTACCTGTAGTGGTTTGAATGCCGGGTGCAGCACCAACCAACGCCGTGCTCAGGTTTGAAATTGGCCTCGATTCTAACTCTTTTGCGCTAATTGTTGATACCGAATTGGTCAGTGCACTTTTTCTAACCGTTCCGTAAGCCTGTACAACAACTTCTTCGAGCTGCTTATTTTCTACAGTTAACTGAACATTTAAAGTGTTACCAGCGCCAACTATCACCTCTTTGCTGGCATAGCCTAAGTACGAATAAACAAGGGTGGTTTCTCCATCAGGCAGATTAATGGCGTATTTTCCGTCTGAGTCGGTAATCACGCCGCCGTTTTTGCCCTTAACGCGAACCGAAACCCCGGGTAAGGTGCTGTTATCGTCGCTGCTGGTAACGGTACCGGAGATTATTCGATCAACCCGCGTTGATTTTACTTCGCGTTTGGCGCTTACAACAATCGTTTTATCTTCAATAGTGTAGGTGAGTGGCTGCGTACTGAAAATTGCCTTAAGCACTTGTTCCAGGGTCAAGTCTCTGGCGTTTAAGTTCACTAAGCCGGCCGCTCTGATGGATTCGTTGGTGTAAATGAAATAATAGCCGGTTTGCCTCCTCACTTCCTTAAAAATAGTTTTTAAAGTGGCGTTTTTTGCAGATAAGGTAATCTTTTGCGCCATTGTTTTACCGCTAACTTGCAGGGCCAGGCAAAAAATAATGATTGCTGTAAATTTCATGACCAAAAAAGCTTTAAAGGCATAACTTCTTCTTTTTAGTTTTGTAACGTTTTTGGGCATAGGGGTGCCCATTTCAGATTGTAGACAATCTTTCATAAGTTTGTTTGGTTTTGGTTTATGGGATAAGTTGATTTTTTTATAGCCCAAAACTGCTGCTTGCAGCTCTGTGGAATCTTCTCGGCTGCAACCGGGGAGATTTTTTTGCTATGGGTATTTCCGCGCTTATTTCATATGGTTTATTTGTTGATTTGTTTTACTTCTATTGTTTTCTCATTTATTTTAAAGTCAATATTTCCGGCTGCCTGAAGTAATTTTAATAACTTCGATACATTGTTATTCCTGCTAATTACGCCGTTAAACTTAATGTCGGGCGTTTTGCCAATATATTTTACATCAACATTGTACCATCTTTCTATCTGGCGCATTACCTCCGCAACGCTCGCATCTTCAAAAATGAACAACCCATTTTTCCAGTCAACAACATTATCCAAATCAACTCGCTTCAATTCTATGCCACTGCTGTGCGCATTATAAATAGCCTGCTGTCCGGGCAAAAGTAGTTTTGACGAGTTGTTGTGATTGAGCTTGATAGATCCTTCCAAAAGTGTAATGGCTGCGTTTTCTTCGTTGGGATAAACATTTACGTTAAAATGCGTGCCAAGCACTTCAACGCTCGAGCTGCCGGTTTCTACCATAAAAGGCTTAGTTTTGTCTTTCGTAACCTCAAAATAAGCTTCGCCGGTAACAGACACTTTCCTTTGTTTGCCTGTAAACGCCGATGGGAAAGTGATCGACGATTGCGCATTGAGCCATACCAGGCTTTTGTCGGGTAACATCAGCTTATACTGGCCGCCACGGGGAGTAGATAGCGTATTTACATAAACCGTTTCTTCGCCGTTGGCCGTTTGCTCATTGTATTCAATTAAACCGTCGTTGCTTTTGCTCACTTTCGAATGTCCTTGCTGCGTTAACACGCCATTTTGTGCATTATTAAGGATAATTTCAGAACCATCTGCCAGTTTTAAAATCGCCTTATTGCTTCCCGGCACCAGGTCTTGCTTCGCTGTTGTTTGTACAGCGTAATCTACAGGTTGTTTATTGAAGAATTTATAGCCCAAATACATAGTCATGATGAGCGATGCCGCAATAGTGATCGTTTTTCCGATCGTTACCAGAATCGCAAATCTGGATTTCTCTTTTTTACCCGCAACAATATTATCGTACATCTGTTGCCAATCAATATGGTGCACATCTGCATCCGGCAAACTGATTTTGTCAACCTTTTTCATAAAGTCGTCGAAAATGTGTCTGTTTTCATCTTTGCTGATGTAATCAAACAGTTCGTTAAAATCAGACTCAGAAATGGTCTTATTGATGTATTGTTCTAATAAAAGGTTAATTCTATCGTTGTTTTCTGGCATGTTCGGCTAAGGCACAAAAGGCCTTTTATACAGAGACTGTTAAAAGAAGCCAAAGGACCGCAGAAATAAAAAAATAATTTTATGCGGTCCTATTGGGCGAGGTAAGTGTCTATATCTAAAATCGAAACCTCACCACCATGTTTAAGAAAATGATGGGCGTTGCCGTTTTAGCGATAACGCTTTTTACTACCGAAATTAATGCAGCAGATTTTAAAAATGTTTGCTTTCAAGATAGTGTTCAGCATTATGAGCCGGGGAAGCGCTATATTTTTAAAGTGAGTTCGCCAACGGGCGAATTTGCAAACGCGATTGAATACATTGCCGGCGATGCAAAATCAAGATTGATTTTAACTTCGCCGCATGGTGGCGACCTGAGACCGGAGTTTATGCACACCCGCACGAAAGATTTTGTGGTTACAGCCGATGATAACGACTACGGCGATACAGAAAGTTTTGCAAGCGTATCTGACACCAAAACGTTGGAACTAACTGAAGAACTGGCGGAGGAAATAAAGCAAACCACAGGATTGAGGCCGCACATTATCTTAAATCATTTACATCGAAGTAAGCTTGATGCAAACAGGGCCATGTCTTTGGCGGCACAAGGTGATAAAAATGCAGAAGCCGCCTGGAAAGCGTTTCATCAATATATAGACGATGCAAAAAAACAGGTGGCAATAAACGGGGATGGATTGGTGTTGGATATTCACGGAAATGCACACCGCCCACAGCGAACGGAGGTTGGCCTTTTATTGAAAAGTAAGGATTTTACGGCTGGCGACCTGGAAAGTTTCGCAGACAAATCGAGCGTGAAGGCGATGGTTAAGAGCGGAAAGGCGACGATGACGGAGCTGATAAAAGGGGACTTTGCGCTGGGTACGCTGCTTAATAACAATGGCGTAGTGGCTACACCGTCAAAATCAATTCCGAACCCGATCGACCCACAGGTTTTTCCGGATGGAAAATATTTTAATGGCGGTTATAACACGGCAAGGCATGGTTCTAAATTTTCGGGAAATATATCGGCCATTCAACTGGAGTTTAATGGCGATGTTAGAGTGAATGATGCAAAAAGAGGAGAATATGTGAAATCGATTTCGAAGGTGATTAACCAATTTATGAACAAATACTTTTATCAGCTTTGAGAAAACAGGTAAGTAAGCAGTGCTGAAATGCTGATTTTTAAGGTGTTAATGGAAAGGTGGTGGCGAAGATATTTCAACGTTTCGACGATAATATTTTTAACCCTGCTTTTGGATAAACCAATTTGCGCCGCAATTTCTTCGTGACTTAAACCTTCTTCGCGGCTCATTTTAAATATTTGCTGTTTTTGCTGGGGTAAATTTTGCAGACCTTGTTTAATAAGCAGCTCGCTATCTTTAAAATTAGTTAAATCTTCAATATTGTTACCCTCTACCTGCATGTTGGCCCATATTTGCGCAAGTATTTTCTGATTTTTCGAAGCCTGATTTAAATAATTGTAAGTTTTGTTGCGAACAATGGTATAAATGTAGTTGCGTGGATGTTCGATATTTGGAAGGGTGTCTCTTTTTTGCCAAATGGTGAAGAATGTATCCTGAACAATCTCTTCGGCATCGGCCTTTGAGTGCACAAACTTAACAACAAAACTATAAACCCTGCTTTTATACAGCTCAAAAACATGCTTAAACGCAAACTCATCGCCTTCGGCAATTTTTTGCAGCAATATCTTCTCCGCTGATAGGTTGTAAATAGACATTAAGCGATGATTTGGTTGTTTAGGTTGGCTAAATATATGAATTACTGGAACATAAATAGATAATTAGGTTAAAATGATAACAATGCGAGTTGATTTTTATCAAACTTGATCGTTTTTTATTGGCTCAATGAGAAAAATGAAATTGAAAGCAAGCAAATGGGCAGGTTTCTTCACCTCGCCGAATGATTTGCGAAAAGTGGCATGAGTTTTATCAATCGGCCTGCGCTTTTATATTATCTGCTGCCTGAATTCCTTCTTTAATCGCTTACTGGTTTCGGTATTCATTCGGCGTTAAGCCCGTTTTTTGTTTAAATAGCCTTGTAAAGTGCTGCTGGTATTTGAAGCCCAAATCGCTGGCAACTTCATTTAGGGTTTTAGATCGATCGAAGATGTATGATTTTGCAAGATCGATCATTTTCGACTGGATGTAATCCAATGCGGTATTTCCGGTTTCCTTTTTTATCAGGTCGCCGAAATAGTTTGGAGAGAGGTTTAGGTTTTCTGCACAATAAGCCACACCTGGCAGCCCAAACTCGGAAGCTTTGCCGGAGCGGAAATAATCGGACAAAAGATTTTCGAACCGCATCAAAATATCCTTGTTTGCGTGGGTGCGGGTAATAAACTGCCGATCGTAAAAACGCATGCAATAATTGAGAAATAATTCGATGTTGGAAACGATGAGCGTTTTACTATGCTTATCTAAATTCTGATCTATTTCGGCGGCAATCTTTCTGAGCGATTCAATGATGGTGGTTTTTTCCTTTTTTGAAAGGTGCAGCGCTTCATTTACTTCGTACGAAAAAAAGCTATAATCTCTGATCGTCTGTCCCAAATGCGTGCCCTTTAGCAAATCGGGGTGAAAAACAAGCGCATAACCAGATGGCACCACAGCAACGCCGTTGCTATCCACCCCGTAAACCTGCCCCGGCGATACAAACACCAGCGTGCCATCCTCGTAGTCGTACGTTTGGCATCCGTAGGTTATATTTCCACAACTGATGTGCTTAAAAAAAACCGCATAAATGCCCATGTAATGCCTGTGGTGCAGAATGGTGGGCACCTCATTAAAATTTACAACACTTACCAACGGATGGAGCGTGTCTACGCCGACATATTCATTGTACTGGCGAACAGTGTCTATTCTTTTCACCTCTTCCATAATGCTCTTTTTGTAATTCAAATTTAACCAAAAGGATTGATGCATTTCCATCAACGCAAAGAAATCAGTAAAAGTGGTAAACAATACTGTATTCTATATAAAGCGTAAGCAAGCCCGGCTACCGATATTTGTACTGTTGGCTTTTAATCCAAAATGATGAAGGTAAAATTGATAAAGAAATAAATTTCGAAAACAATGATAGCAATGGAAAACACAACTATTTTTGAACGGTTGAGAGCGGGCGAACCGATCAGGCTGAATGACCCGGAGTATGACCAGATAAATGAGGTGGTAAACAGCACGCTGCGGCTTTCGCAGCAGCTTAACAGCAGCGCAGATATTGATGCAGTGCGTAATGTACTTGGAGAAATTACCGGTAAAAGGATCGACGAAAGTACTGTTATTTTTGCGCCTTTTTATACCAACTTCGGCAGGTTTACCAGCATAGGCAAAAATGTATTTATCAATCATGCCTGTTCATTTCTTGACATGGGCGGAATCACTATTGAGGATAAGGTTTTGATTGGACCAAGGGTAAATCTGGTTACTGAAAACCATCCGTTAGACCCGGCCGATCGGAGGGCCCTGATTACTAAACCGATCATCATCAGGCAAAGCGCATGGATTGGTGCAGGTGCAACCATTTTGCCGGGGGTAACCATTGGCCAAAATGCCGTGGTTGCCGCTGGCGCCGTTGTAGCAAAAGATGTGGCCCCAAATACCGTTGTGGGCGGCGTTCCGGCAAAATTCATCAAAAACATTTAAGCATCAAAAGATCAATTCTTACAACGCTAACTTTAAAAAAAAGATATGAAAAATTTATGGATCAAAATGTTTGCAGCGATCATGCTGCTGGCCGGTAATGTTAACGCACAACAAACGGGCAAAACCAAAACGACCGCCCTCAACTTTATTTTTGAAAAGGGAACACCCGGGCCAGCACAAAACTTTACCGGCAGAGCTTGGAATGTGGGTTTGGTAGCTAACGACACCGTTTATAACACCGTTGTTGGCAATGTGTATTTTGAACCGGGCGCCCGAAGCAATTGGCACATCCATCCCGCTGGGCAAATCTTGATGATCACAGATGGGAAAGGTTTTCACCAAATTAAGGGACAAGCGAAAAAAATGCTGAAAAAAGGCGATATTGTGGAGTGCCCGCCAAATGTAGCGCATTGGCATGGTGCCAGTGCCGAGACTGGAATGCTGCAGCTATACATCCTGCCGAAAACAGAGAAAGGTATTGTAACCTGGCTGCAGAAAGTTACGGACGAGGAATACGCTAAAAATTAATGTGATGAAAATATTAAGAACAAAGCTGCTATTGACGGCGGCGGTTTGTGGAGTTTTATATCTGCCTGCCGATTTAAATGCACAAACATCTGCACAGCAGTTTACGGTAGTGCCTGTTACTGCCGAAAACGGGGCCTACAGTATCGAACCGGCATTACCCGAAGACGGAAAAGTGGCTGCGGGTACGGTACTTACGTTGAAGGCCACGCCTGCAGCTGATTATGCCTTAGATGCCATTTATTATACCGTTAAGGGAGGTATGTGGGGAACAACGAATCACGAAAGCTTTTCGCCAAAAATGAAGATAACGGTAAACAGCGACATGAAGGTTGGCGCAACGTTTGTTCCAAAATCGTTGGTGAATGGAATTGACGAAACGCATGATGTGGTTTATGCCAAACCAGGCATTAAGCCGCTAAAGTACGATGTTTACGCACCAAAAGGGGCTAAAAACCTGCCCTGTATTGTGATTATTCATGGTGGCGGCTGGTCGTCAAATAACGAGGATATTATGCGGGGCCTCGCCCGAGAATTGGTGAAAGGCGGTCGTTATGTGGTTTTCAGTATCGATTACCGCTGGATAAACAAACTGGATGGCGATGCGCAACCAGTTTATATGCACAATTTAATTGAAGATGTATTTGGTGCTATTGCGCACATTCAGCAAAATGCCGCTAAGTATGGTGCCGACGGAAGCCGCATGGGCGTAACAGGCGACAGTGCGGGTGGCCATTTAGCAGAGGCCGCGGCAACGCTTAGCCCCATGATTGGCGATCAGGGATTTGGCCTCACCGATAGCATTTATAACTACATGCCCAGCTATTTACCAAAGGGGAAAACGGTTGCTGCTGTGAGAACGCAAATTGTTAATGCCATTAAGGCCGTTGCCCCAAGCTACGGAGTTTCTGAAGCTGCTGATTTTGCTGGCTTGATTCAACAAAAAGACAAAGGCTACTGGGATGCAATTTCGCCCGCCAGGCACGTTCCGAATACTGATGAGCGCCAATTGCCACACTTCCTGGTACGGGGTACCAAAGATCCGATAGTTTCAAATGCAATGGTGCAGCGCTATGCAGATGCGTTAAATTCGGCAGGGCAAAAAGCAGAATATATTCAGGTTGAGGGCGCGGGACATGCTTTTTTCGATTGGAAGCCCGATGCCACAACCAGGGCTACCTTTCATCAATACGGCGTGCCTTATGCGGCAAAGATGCTGTCGTTTTTCGATAGCGTATTTTATAAAAAATGACGGTTAATTGGCGAACGAATATACTACCACTTACAATAACTAAAAAGCTATAAGATGGCAAAGCATGAAGAGGTAAAAGATGGTGTTATTTTTCCTATTGGAGCGAAAAACGATGCCTACGCTCAATATTTTATCGGACAGAGTTATTTAAATGGCCTTGTTGGGGGCGACCCTGGCGTAAATGTGAGCGTTGGCCTGGTAACTTTCGAACCCGGCTGTCGGAACAACTGGCACATTCATCGCGATGGGTATCAAATCTTATTGGTGACGGGAGGCGAAGGATGGTACCAGGAAGAAGGTAAACCCGCCCGGTTTTTAAAGCAGGGCGACGTGGTTACTACGCACGATGGCGTAAAACACTGGCACGGAGCAAGTAACGCCAGCTGGTTTGAACATATTGCAATTACTGCTGGCAAGCCGGAATGGCTTGAGCCGGTTTCTGATGAACAATATACGGCCGTTTAATGGATAGGAGAGGCCGGGGGCTGTTCGATTTATTAATTTTTTTTGCTTGTTGGATGCGCAATAACCGTTACATAAATAGATATTTTTTTTCTGGAAATGAACGTTCGCTGCTTGTGGTAGCTTTTCGTCCCGCTCCCGTTCTATGTTATTTAGTTAAGCTCGACGGGTGTCATCCGATAGCTATCGGATCTGAGCCTTTCGACTTAAGCCTGTATTGAGCGTAGTCGAAATGCTCAAGATAAACTCAGTCGAAGACCTTTTCTGTAGGAAAAACCAAATAAACATCGCCCTTCGACTAAGCCTGTATTGAGCGTAGTCGAAATACTCAGGGTGACAATGTTTTTCGTTTTTTCCTTAACTAACTGACATTGCGCTCCCACTTCTGCTCCCAATGCTTGTTCAGTGCCGATTGTTCGGCAAAGAATTGGGGAGCATCTCGCTTCGATCGGGTTTAAGAACAAGGGTTTGTGATAGAGAAATTGAGCTTTAGAGGGCTGCCTTTTGCGGTGTTCTAAGAACCGTCATTTCGACCGAAGCGGAGAAATCTTTGAAGGTTGAACAGCGAGTAAGCTGTGCTGGGCATTTCGTAATTTTCCGCTAATTGCCCTTCGACTCCGCTCAGGGTGACAATTTCTCTGATTTTATCCTTCATTAATGAGATTGCGCATTTTCTTGTGGGCTACAGCGAATGGCGGGGCTGGGCATTTCGTCATTTTCCGCTAATTGCCCTTCGACTCCGCTACCATTGACGTTTTTGGCAACCTGCTGTTTTATAGGTTTCTACATGAACGGTCGTCCTGCTGAATTTATTTCAGCATCTTTCTTGTCATAAAGGCCCTGAAATAAATTCAGGGTGACGAGGCGGTTAACCAGAATGCATAAGATTCTTTCAGCCTTTACACAAGGGTTTGTAACCGAGAAATTGAGCTTTAAATGGCAGCCTTTGCGGTGTTCTAAGAACCGTCCTTTCGACCGAAGCGGAGAAATCTTTGAAGGTTGAACAGCGAGTAAGCTGTGCTGGGCATTTTGTGATTTTGCGCTAATTGCCCTTCGACTCCGCTCAGGGTGACAATTTCTCTGATTTTATCCTTCATTAATGAGATTGCGTATTTTTTTGGGCTACAGCGAGTGGCGGGGCTGGGCATTTCGTAATTTTCCGCTAATTGCCCTTCTACTCCGCTCAGGGTGACAATTTCTCTAGGTTTCGTTGTTTATATTAAAGTCTCCGAACCACTAAAAGCGAACACTTAAACCAATTGGTAAACTTACCAGTCAAAATTTTTTAAACGTTGAGTAGCGCTCTAAAGTCGAAAATTTTGTGGAAAGTAAGGTATTTAGATTGCCGACTATTCCCTGCTTCAAAATTTGAATCGGGCCAGGTTGTTCTCGAGAGGAATATCAGGTCGTTTCCATCAATAACCCAGTCGGCATATTGAAATCCATAATGATCGGCATTGGGATGATGTAAAACCTCTTTTCTTATCGTCCAGTTTCTTAAATCACTCGAACTGATCAATGAAAGTGTGTTTCTTATTAACGATGGATTTTGACCGTGATAGGCTTCCCTATGTCGCTCTGGAACATTATTTACGAGTGCCCAATAGCTGGCAGACACCTGATCATATCTAATCGTAAATTTTTTACTCCCACCAGGAAAATCTACAAAATCTTTATTTTGATCAAATGAAGCAAGCAGCCCGTTTTTATCTACGCTTACTAAGGCAACCTTTTCGGTTAAGCTTGTTTTATCATCAACACGAAGTATATTGTAAATTTCCCCGTTAGGCGCAACTACGGCGTTACCTTCCAGCCAACCGTTAAAATTCCCATTCAGATACGCCGAATGGTAGGGTAATGAATGGCTCGTTGTCCAATTGGCTGCCTTTAGCAAATCAGTATTTGCAGGTGCCGAGATCATCATGGCGCCGAACCTTTTGCCCCAATCAGGTTCAACACCTGATGCGGTTTCCAAAGCTCGCCAAATACGGCCTTCATATACAACCACCGGCACCGCCGAAGTATGGTACTCACCGGTTAAAAGTAAACCACTATTCTCATCTCTGGGCTCCGTCCAATGTGTGCCGTTATCAGTCGATTTACGGATAACCACATTGCCAAAGTGCCTATCGGTACCCAATAAATAAATATTGTTTTTATGCACAAACAAACTGCTCCAGAACGCACCCATAATTTCGGTTTCCAGTTTCCAGGCCTCGCCGCGGTTTTTACTGCGGTAAATAGCGGTTTTGGTCGCAGTCCACTCGCTACTATCTTCGCCGAAAAAATCGTGTGCCGCCAAATAATCGCCGTTTGGAAGTATTGCAATGCTTGGTGAACCAATGTATACCTTGGCATGGCTTGCTTGATGTGCAACTACTGTACCCGGCAATCCTTTGGCTTTTGTCTGTTGTGCTTGCATAGTTCGTTATGCGGGAAGGTAAAAGAAAATAATTTAAAAATCAATCATCCCTCTTGATTGATAGCGGTTCACGATGCCCATGTTTTCTAAGGTTTTCGTTCCTAATATTTTAGCGAAAAAAATAAGTGTGTTGAAATGTGATATGCTGTTGCGAAAATGAGATTAATTTATCATTTTTAGCCAAGCTGGCGCTTAAACGTCAGGCATCGCTTCAAACGCTCTAATTCACCCTACACGCTTAAAGTCATCATCTTATGTCGCTTTCTATCCTTCCGCTCATGGTTCATTGTTTGGTACTCCAAAATTATTCCAGCTTAATTGAGAAGGCTGATGATTTTTTTAAGTTACCGTTAATTCAGGTTATTTTCGCAATAGCCACGGCCATCGGAATTATTGTCGGTTCGATCACCTGGTTTAGAAAAATTGCTTTCAAAAAATCGAAAAAGAACGATCCCGTTGAAGAAACATACATTACTCAGAATTTAACCAGTTTAATCGGCACAAAAGATATCCTTAAGTTTAACGATGCCGGCCAACCAAGCTATAAAACTACATTAGAAGCCGCCATTGAAGCGAAAAATGTACTGGATACGAGCATCGGGATATTTGGCCCGCCGGGAGTGGGCAAGAGTTTCCTGGCATTGGAGGTGGCCTATCATTACGCTACAATGCAACCCGGCGACGGAAAATTTGATGTGGTGTGGTGGATAGATGCCGAAGATCTATCTAGAAAAAATATAGGACCAGAACCTGCCCAAAATTCCGATTTGTACCGATTGGCCATTGTAGGTCGGTTCGGAATTGATCTGGCCAGTTCAACCTGGCTGCAGCAACTCATTATTTCGTTAGGCAATCTGAATTATTTATTGGTATTTGATAATGCATGTGATGCAGGAGATGGTATTATAGAGAAAACGATTAAAGAGTTTAAAAATACTTTTTTCCCCGTTGCAAATGCAAATAAGCATCAACGGATTATTGTTACCTCAAGAAATAAGTACTGGGGAAACGGCCTGGAACTGGCACCGTGGACGCTTAATGAGTTTTCGTATTACATAGCCAGATATCTGGATGAGGAAAATCAGGGTAATCTTCTGATTAATGATGGGGGTACGGATGAAAAACTGTTTAACGAGTTGAATGGATTGCCATTGGCAACTGCGCTCGCTTGCGCTTACATGGTAGAAAATAAATGTAAACCAGCATCGTATCTGGAGCTGCTCAATATAGAGCATAAAAATTATAGAAACGGCGTTACATTTAATAAAGCTTTCGAGGTGAGCTATATGGCTTTAGGTGAGGATGCCTTAAAGCTTTTAAATATGATCGCACTGCTATCGCCCACAGAAATACCGTTAAACAAGTTACTTGGATATGCGTTGCACAACAAGGAGTACCATGCTTATCGCCCTGAAGTTGTAGACTTCAATTTGCCCAAGGGCCTGGCCCAGTTGAAAAGATATGCGCTGATCACGGTAGAACATGGCGACGAGCAGTACGCAATCCATCGCCTATGGCAACAGGCGGTAAGGGATTTATTGGTAGAAAAACGAAAATTAACCGAAGTTTTTGATTGTACGCTCAAAATTCTTTGCCAGGCTACTGCTGAATTTAAGCACACAGACTATACGTTTTATAGATCAATTTTGCCCCATATCGAAACCTTAGCATCGCATTACAACCAGAAAGAACATGGTGGCATGGCAGCTGATTTGGTGGCCCTGATTCGATCTGCCGCCAATTATAGCTTTCAAATAGGCAGTGTGGCACAGGCCATGCGGCTAAACGCCCAGGTAATTGCAATTGCGCCGGATAACCTCAAACTATTGCACGAAATTGGCTTAAGCAATTCACATAATCTTATCCTTCGCGATCATTGTGAAGCGGCCATGCAATTGGCAGCTGATGCCTTCGACTATTTTTCGGGGGGGTATATCGGTTCAGATAAAATTAAAATGACCGAAAAGGCGAGGCAGGCTATGGGTAAGATTTATCAGCGTAAGGGCGATTTTGAGGTGGCTAAGCAGCTTTTTGAGACCAGTAGAAAACTGATTGACCAGTTTGAGGATGCCCAGCACATTGAACAGAAAAAACCTGAACTTTCCCTTTTAAAGAAAGAGAACTATTCTGGCCTCTTACATGATCTGGGCTCCGTTTGGTGGGAGGAAGGACTGGATTACAAGCAGAGCATTCTTTTTTTTGATGAGGCTATCGCTTTTAAGTGGGCCATCAATGGCGATAAGAACGACCTCTCAATCAATATAAGTAAAATGATCAAGGGCGTGGCGCTTGGATTGATGGGCGAATATGACAGGCAGTTCGACGTGCATAAAGAGGTGTTTGAGTTTTTATCGGCGAAGGATTATGAATACAGACGCCTTGTTTACACGGGTTATTATTTATTTCATTTTGGGTGGGATAGGATAGGCTGGAAGAACAGAGATAACGGGTTAGCTGCGGATTTTGAAAAATATCTTGGTCCGAAAGAAGACTTTGCCGGCATTTTAGAGGGCGATGTGAAGTACACGATTATTAAGGCTGTAGTTGATTTAAGAAAAGCGATATGGGTGGTTGATGAGCAGGTAAATGAATTTGAAGCCAACGAAAAATTTTCAGCCTTGAGGTTGATTTTGCTTAACAAAAACCAGCAGCGAAATGGCCGATTTTTAGATGACGGTACCGTTTCCATTAGTGCGATATTAGATTACGGTTTGTTTTTAGATCGGAAAATGGACATCGCTAAGGCAGTAGATCATGCAGCCTTAGCGCAGGTAATTTCGTTGGCTTATGAGCTGCTAACGATCAGAGACGTAAATGGCAATGCAATTGGTAGTATCGTTTACAACAGGAGCGACGACTTTGCCTATCTGAAAGAGAAACACCAAACTTTAGCAATAGTTTAATCGTCGATGCGCTGTTTTAGCTGATGATGTGCCTGCACTGCGCCTTTAAAAGCTGAAAGTGTTCTTTTTATTTGCTGCCTAAGCATGGGGAGGTTACGTTTTTACCGGTCAATTCGCTGTTAAGTGCTATATTTTATCGTTTGTCGGGTGCCCAAACCCGGCGGCGGCAACAGTTGATTTATATCAACCTCAATCTGAAATTAGGCCAAAGTTGCGTTCGAATGTGTTTTAAATTTGTGCGTCCCTATTATTTAACTCGTGCACTTGGTATTTATCGCCATTATTGGCTCTATTTTTATCCTTTTGTTGGTCATTGTGAAGCTTTTGCTTTTTGGTGGCGACAAACGATATTTAAATCTTTTGCTTTCTACAGCAATTATCGGTGTCATTTGGTACGATTTCATGTATTTGCTTACCAACTCAGGTCTTGTTGCTCAGTATCCGCTACTGTTTAACAAGGGTTTGCCTCTATACTACCTGATTGCGCCGTGTTTTTTTCTTTACATCCGAGGTTCACTCGAACCGGCCAAGTCCGCTTTCAAGAAGAGTCATTTGTGGCATTTTTTAATTATTGTGCCCGCTATCATCTCAGTGATCCCATATAATTTGGCCGATGCCGCTACGCAGCAATGGGTTGTAAACCAGATAGAAAGAAACGTAAGTTTTGCGTTCTCCAGCAACAAATATATTGTTAGCCGTTTACATTGGTTTGCATTTCCAGCGTCGGCCCTGTTTTATTCTGCGGTGCAATTGCGTCTGGCTATTCTGGCAGCGAGAAAAAAACTCGTCGAAAAAACAAAGACCAATTGGATTATTGCCTTTACCATCCTTTGTTGTGTGATTTTTGGTGGAATGATCGCCGTAAACATCACAGTACTGGCAAACTTTGATGAGGCGTGGAACATCTTAAAATCAGGCAAACTCGTGTCGGTTCTTGTGATCTGTTTGCTCCTGCTTAGCGGTTCTTTTTTTGTAAGTCCTACGCTAATCTTCGGTTTCGTGCCCGAAAAAGATGTTAACCCGCCAGTTGCAGGCGAAATTGCCGCTGCTCAGCTTAAGCCTGATAACGAATTTCAGGCAATGGGAGCGAAAATGTATAATGATGCTCAGGTGGCCAAGGTAGAAACTTTTATGGCCGAGACCCAGATCTACAGAAAGACGGGACTTACGGTGAGCGATCTGGCTTCGATGCTCGATATTCCCAACCATAAGCTTTCCGATCTTTTCAATAATCATTACAAGCTTAACTTCAATACTTTCATCAATAATTTGCGTGTACAGTACGTTCGCGAGCGCCTCGAAGGAGGGGAGTGGAAACGCTTTACACTCGAAGCTATTGCTCAGGATGCAGGCTTTTCTTCGCGTAATACTTTTGCTGTGGCGTTTAAAAAAACCACAGGAGTTACGCCGTCTAATTATATCACAACACTGCAGAATAAAACAGACTAAAGGATGTGTCCTGATTTTCAAAATCAGTGCACTAAACCCCTTTTAAACGCCATTTAAGTAGTTTTATTAGTACATTTTTGTGCCGTGAAAATCACATCGGAATTACATCATTTATCCGTTAATGTCTGTCTATCTTTTAACGTTAGGCAGTAGTAAATGACTAAATGATCTGTAAGCACCGAAAGCCAAACACTGTATTTGTAACTTTCATGAATAAACGTTTACTGATTTTTTTTATTGCGCAATTTTTTATTTTGAGCAAGGGTTTTGCGCAGTTCACCCTGACAGAAAATTTTAAGTCCAGTACAGCCAATGGCATTGTACTCGGGGGATCGCCAAGTGCATCGCTGACTTCGGGCGGCGTCGACCCGGTAAATCAAGGCTACCTCCGGCTCACAACCGATGTGGGCGATCAGCGTGGTTATGCCTACATCGACAAGGCTTTTCCATCTAGTTTGGGGGTGCTCATGGATTTTGAGTACAAAACCTGGCATGCCAATAACACCGATGGTGCGGATGGTATCGTGGTGTTCCTTTTTGATGGCGCCGTAACCCAGTCTAATTTCAGACTTGGTGGTACTGGTGCCGGATTGGGTTATGCACCAAGGGGCGATAAATCGGAGGCCGGCTTGGGGGGCGCATACCTCGGTATCGGGATTGACGAATACGGAAACTTCTCGTCAAACTACGGTACGGTTGGTGGTGTTTCAGATAGATCGGCAGGAAGCTTGGGTTTAACCAGGCGGATAAACAGCATCACCCTTCGCGGTCGCGAATCTGATGCTTACCGGCTTTTGGCTACAACCAACCCAACGGGAAACAGCCAAATTCAATACACTACACAGGTAGGCTCCCGTCCTAACGATGTTGCATTTTACAGAAGGGTTCAGGTAGAAATTAAGCCTAATGCAACGGGCAAGTACGATATTATTGTTCGTTGGTCTACTACAGCAGGCGGTGCGCT
Organism: Pedobacter endophyticus; assembly: GCF_015679185.1. Classification (NCBI taxonomy): domain Bacteria; kingdom Pseudomonadati; phylum Bacteroidota; class Sphingobacteriia; order Sphingobacteriales; family Sphingobacteriaceae; genus Pedobacter; species Pedobacter endophyticus. The sequence goes on along the minus strand of NZ_CP064939.1, from coordinate 1,070,922 downwards.
TACACAGCAATTCAGTTATACGTTGGTAGATCAGGCAGGGGTAAGTTACACACCTCCGGCTACATTAAAACTCGGTTTCACTTCGGCAACGGGTGGTTCATTTAACAACCACGAGATCCGCAACCTAACAGTTACTACCCCAGGTAACGTTCGTGTTGGTAAAAGAGCCGACAAAGATGTGTTAAGAACCATTTCTACAGGCGGCGCCAACCAGGTAACTTACACCGTTGAGGTCGTAAACGACAATAATGTTGCGCTTAACAAAATAGATTTTAAAGATCGAATCACCGATGCCAACGGAACTCTTGTTCCGTTAAGTTCGTTTAACATCACCAGCGTGACTCAGTCGGGGTTTTTAGCAGGAACAACCGTAGCAAAAACCGGCACTTCAAACGAGATTGTGGGAAGCCTGAATATGGCGGCCGGGGCTACGGGGAAAATCATTGTTAATGGAACTTTAAGTGCCGTGCCTAGCGGGAATACGCTTCGGAATACGGTTACCATCGATCCGACGGATATTACCGACCTCGATCCCGATAACAACGTAGCGGTGGTAAATACTCCGGTTTTGGCTGAGAACGTAGATTTAACGCTTGCAAAAACTGTAAACAGTTCTTGTCTTTCTACCACCGGAAACGATTTCAGTCTCGTGGTTTCAAATGTTGGTTCTCTACCTACAAATTCAGGAACTAAAATTGTGGTGACCAAAACATATCCTACAAGTTATACTTTCACTCCACTCTCAAACCCAAATTGGACCTTAGGTACAAGAACTACTTCGGGTTCAAATTACGTTTACACTTACACGTATAATGGGGCCACTTTGGCTTCGGGCGCAAGTGCTTCGCCAATTACTTACAGAATTAAGGTGCCAACAACGGTAAGCTCTTACGTTGATGAAGCGCAGGTAAGCTATCTGAACTCGTCAAATTCGAACATTGAAATTGCCGCCAACCAAAGTAATAATGTTGGGAGCAATGCCATTGCAACCATATCGGCTAAGCCAACAGTGGTTGGGCAGGTAACTTATTGTTTAAATTCTACAGCTACGGCACTTTCGGCTACCCCAACAAACGGAAACACGTTGTTGTGGTACCGTACTAAAGGTGGCGTATCATCTGTAAACGCTCCAGTGCCAACAACAAATGCTGCTGGCAATACGAGCTATTTTGTAACCCAAACCAACGGCAGTTGCGAGAGTGATTATGCCGAGATTGTGGTTACGGTACAAGCTGCGGTAAATGCAGGTACCATTGCCAGCAACCAAACCATTTGCAATGGCGCTACGCCAACAGCATTAAGTTCTTCGGCAGCTGGAAGTGGTGGTACTACCGGATCGACTGCGGCTTACCGCTGGGAAAAATCGACAGATGGAGGTGCTTCATGGACACCAATTGTTGGGGCAACGGCGGCCACTTATGCGCCAACTGCACTTACTGCGACTACGCAATTCAGAAGAATTTATGTGGCTACATTAAACGGCGTTTCGTGCGAGGCGGCCACTGGCGCAGTAACTATCACGGTACAAAACATCACTCAACCGGGCTCAATTGGTGCAGATCAAACGATTTGCACAGGATCAGTTCCTGCGGCATTTAGCTCGGTAGCAAACGCAACCGGATCGACAGGTGCTACAATAGCATATAAGTGGGAAAGCTCGACCAATGGAACAGCTTGGACAACAATAAACAATGCAACATCGGCAACGTATACGCCAACAGCTGCTTTAACAGTAACTACCCAATACCGCAGAACGGCAACATCTACCTTAAACTCGGTAGCTTGTAGCTCGGTTCCATCAAATGTGGTTACGGTTACAGTTAACCAAGCGCCAACAGCAGCCAATGCCGGTGCTGATATAGAACAGTTTAATTCTGGCGTGTTTACCTTACAGGGAAATGTTCCAACGGTAGGAACCGGAACATGGTCGGTGGTTAGCGGTACAGCAACTATTAGCGACCCATCAGACCGCAATACGACAGTAACAATTGCCGAAAATGCAACCGCAACACTAAGGTGGACGGTTACCAACGGGCCATGTGCGGCTTCTGCTGATGACGTGAAAATTACTTACACCAGGCGTGCTGATTTGCAGATTACAAAAACCGTTGATAAAACAACCCCGGTTGTAGGCGATAATGTAACCTTTACGTTAGTAGCAAAAAACAACGGCCCTAGTGATGCAAGTGCGGTAAAGGTTACCGATATTTTAAAGGCCGGATATACATTTGTTAGCAGTTCTTCTGCCAGCTACAACGCTTCTACAGGCGAATGGTTGGTTGGTACGCTTCAAAATGGCCAGTCGCAAACGCTTACCATTATTGCCAGAGTTAATGCCAACGCTTCAACGGCAAATTACGGCAACACGGCTACTATTTCGGGTACCGAAACAGATCCTGTTACAACAAATAATACAACCAGTTTAAGCACTGTTGTTCCTGTTCCATCGATAGATATTGAGGTGGATAAAACAGCGACACCAAAACCAGCAGTTGCAGGGCAGGCGCTTAGCTACACCATCACATTAAAAAACAATGGCCCGAGTACAACCAAGGCGACCGATGTTTTTGATGTTACGGAAAATCTTCCGGCAGGCTATACGGCTAACAGTTATATCGCTTCGGCCGGAACGTTTAACCCAACTACAGGAAACTGGAGCGGCTTAACTCTTGCTGCTGGCAGCCAGGCTACCATAACCATTTCTGGTACGGTTGCGGCAAGCGCCAAAGGAACTTTGAGCAACACCGTTTCTATAGCGGTTCCTTCTACAGTTTCTGATCCGAATATTGGTAACAACAGCAAAACCGATAACACGGCGGTTGGCCGTTTGGTTGATCTTGGCGTTACCAAAACATCAACCCCAAAACCTGTAATTGCAGGCAATAACTTAACTTATACCATCACTTTAAGCAACAACGGACCAACGAGTTTATTGGCTGCCGATGTGGTAAAAATTAACGAAAACCTTCCGGTTGGCTATACAGCTTCTACCTTTACGCCATCAGTTGGAACTTTTGATAAAAATACAGGCAACTGGACGGGGCTAACGCTCGGCCAGGGCCAAAGTGCAACTTTGACTATTGTTGGCCAGGTTGCTACAAATGCGGTTGGAAGTTTGAGCAATACGGTGAGCGTAACTGCGCCAACGGGTACAACTGATAACAACACAGCAAACAACTCAGCAACGGAAAGCACTGCTATTACCCGCGAGATTGATTTTGAAATCACCAAAACTGCCGCACCAAAACCGGCAGTTGCGGGCGAAACCTTAACGTATACCATTTCGGTAAGCAACAAAGGCATATCGTCGATGAATGCAAGCGATGTATTGAAAGTTGTTGATGCGCTTCCAAATGGATTTACAGCATCGAGCTACAATGTTTCGGAAGGAACTTACAATGCTTCGACAGGAAACTGGAACGGTTTAACCCTCGCAAAAGGACAAAATGCAACCTTAACCATTACCGGGAAAGTGGCTGCATCGGTAAGGGGCAACCTAACCAATGAAGCGGTACTTACCGTGCCAACGGGAATTACCGATCCGGTTTTAACCAATAACAAAGCAACTGATGTAACTGCGGTTGTGGCAAAACCGGTTTTGGCCATCACCAAGTCTGGCGCCTCTGGCCTTATTGCTGGTTCGACGGTAGAATACACATTGAAAGTTGTAAATACAGGAAGTAGCGACGCCTTAAACGCGGCTATTGAAGATGCGGTGCCTGCTTCGGTAGAAAACGTAAGCTGGACAGCTACTGCAAACGGAAACGCTACGGTAGTATCTGGCGCTTCGGGAAGCAGCAATGCGGTTAGCGTTCGTGCAAATATCCCGGCAGGAAACGCCAATAATTATATCAACGTAACCATTACCGGAACTTTGAGCCCGGCGGCAACTGGCAGTGTAAACAATACCGCATCGGTATCGCCAGCTGAGCCACAAGGAGCGGGAAGCAATTCAGCAGTAAATGCCAATATAACAAGTTCTTCGGGAATTGTAATCTCAAAGGCCGGTGCATCATCTGCAGCAGCCGGAGATGCGGTTACTTATAGAATTGAGGTAGGCAACAACGGGCCGAGCAACGCTACAGGCGTTCAAATTGCGGATAATGTACCTGCGGGATTAACCAACGTAAGCTGGACTTCGCAAGCTCAGGGCGGGGCCACCATTACAAACGGTGCCTCAGGCAATGGCAATAACATTAATGTAACAGCCAATATTCCGGCCGGAGCACAACATAAAATTATTTTAAATGTAACCGGAACGATCAGGCCAGACTATACGGGGGCGATCACCAACACAGCTATCGCTACACCTCAGGAAGCGGGCAGCACACCTGTGAGCGCAGAGGCAGTAACCAATACCAATAGCAAACCGGTATTTACAGTAGTTAAAAATGGTCCTGCAACAATCATTGCGGGCAACAACATCAATTATACAATTACGGTTAGAAACACTGGTCCTTCGAACAGTTTGAATACCGTGATTACCGATAACATTCCTTCGGGAATTACCAACGTAAGCTGGACGAGTAGCGTTACGGATGGTACGGCGAATATTACAGCCGGAGCAACGGGAACAGGAAACGCCCTGAGTTTAACAGGTAATTTCAACGCCAACAGTACCGTTCAAATTAATGTAACGGGAAAAGTGGGCTCAGGAATGTTGGGCAACATCATCAACTCGGCAACGGTTACCCCGGCTGAAGCAGGTGTTGTTCCGGTGGTTTCGAATGAAGTAAACACATCGGTAACTACAAAATCGGGATTAAGGATTGCAAAGAACGGTCCGGCTTCAGTAGTATCAGGTACAAACATTACTTATACCATTGAGGTAGAGAATACCGGGCCAAGTGATGCCTTAAATGCAACTATCGAAGATTTAATCCCAACAGAAATATTAAACCCAACCTGGACAACTGCATTACAGGGCAATGCCAAAGTAATTAGCGGCGGCACAGGCAGCGGCAATACACTTGCAACGGTTGTAAACGTGCCGGCAGGGTCGACCCACAAGGCGGTTGTAACCATTATTGGAAAGGCCAGCCCATCGTTTAACGGCAGTGTAACCAATACGGCAACGGTAACGGCAACTGAACAAAATAGTCCTTCGCCACAATCGTCGGTAACGACAACAATAAACAGAATTCCAACGGTATCGATTACCAAGAACGGTCCGTCGTCGGTTATTTCTGGCGATAACCTCACATATAGTATCGATGTAATTAATACCAGCACTTCTGATGCGCAGAATCTGCAAATCAAAGATTTGGTGTCAACAGAGATTAGCGGCGTTAACTGGACGGCTACATCATCTGGTTCGGCAACGGTTAACAATCCTGCCGCCGGAACAGGCAATGATATTACCGTAATCGGAAATATTCCTGCTGGTGCAGCAAATAAGATCACTGTTAATATTACCGGAAAAGTGAGTCCGGCGTACAATGGTGCACTAGGCAACAGTGCAACGGCCACTCCGGCTGAAACTGGCGCCACGCCACAAACTTCTACAGTAAGCACCGACGTGAAGAAAATTCCTGTGCTTGCGATAGAGAAAACTGGCCCTGCGGCGATCAGTGCTGGTCAAAACATTACTTACACTTTAAAAATCAAGAATAACTCAACTGCAAATGCAGATGGAGCAAGCATTACAGATAATGTTCCGGCAGGTATACAAAACGTAACGTGGGCTGCAACCACAACTGGTGCTGCAACACTGTCGGGCGCTACCAGCGGAACAGGAAACACAATTGGTTTGGTTGGAAATATTCCGGCCGGCGCAGGAAACGAGATTTCGGTAACAATCAACGGAACCGTCAATCCATCTGCAACAGCCAATTTAATTAACAGCGCAATGGTAACGCCAGCCGAAACCGCTGCTGTTGCAAAAACATCAAACACCATTACTACACAGGTAAACAGGGTTCCGTCGGTTAGCTTAATTAAAACCGGGCCAACTACCGCAAATGCGGGAGAAACCATTACTTATGTAATCAATGCGGTTAATGCCGGACCATCGAACGCAACTAATCTAGCCATTGCAGATGCGATTCCTGCTGGCTTAACCAATGTTACTTGGACGGCAATTGCATCGGGAACCTCATCTGTGGCAACAGCTTCGGGAACCGGAAACGTAGCCGTAAACGGGAACCTCAACGTAGGCAACAACAACAAAATCCAGATTACTGTTAAGGGAACTATTCCGGCAAACCAGTTAAATACAAGCCTTTCGAACGTGGCGACGGCTGTTCCATCGGAAACGGGAACAACGGTAAACTCGAATGCGGTAACCACTAATGTTTCGAACAAGAGCAATATTTCGATCGTGAAATCGGCTCCGGTTTCTGTTAACGCAGGTGAAATAGTTAACTATACTTTACTGGTTAAAAGTACCGGCCCGAGCAACGCGGTTAATGCAACCATTAGCGACATTGTTCCTGCTGATATTCAAAATGTAAGCTGGACGGCTGTTGCAAACGGAGCGGCAACTGTGTCGTTTGGTGCAACAGGATCGGGCAACTCGGTAAGTATTAAAGCGAATCTTCCGGCGGGAGATGCCAATACCGTTTTGGTACAAATCACTGGTAAATTGAACCCGGCATTCAGCGGAAACTCGATAAGCAACACTGCTGCTGTTACACCTTCGGAAACTGGCAACCCAGCAGTTAATTCGAATACAGCGACCACTTCGGTAAGTAAACAAGCCGATTTAAGGATTTCGAAAACAGGTCCGTCGAACCTTTTTGCGGGCGAACAGGCCACTTACACCATTACGGTAGAAAACCAGGGTCCCGGCGATGTGGTGGGCGCAGCGATTAGCGACATCCTTCCGGCATCAATCATCAACGCAAGTTGGACAGTTGCTACACAAGGAACTGCTACAGCGAGTGCGGCCAATGGCACAGGTAATGTGGGCATTACTGCTTCGCTTAAAGCTGGCGGAACAGATAAGGTAATTATTACTTTAACCGGCACGGTAAATCCGGCCTATCAAAATAGCAGCCTGACCAATACGGCTACGGCTACACCACCAACGGGCGTTACCGATCCAAGTCCGGCAACTGCTGCGGTAACCACAGCCATTGCCCGTAAGGCAAACCTGCGGATTGTAAAATCGGGCCCGGCAAATGCCAAGGCAGGAGAGGAGATTGAGTATACGTTAAAGATTACGAACCAGGGCCCAAGTACGGCCATAGGCACCCGTATTATCGACAACTTGCCTGCCGGAATTATGGCAGGATCAATTACCTGGACGGCAACTGCCACCAACGGATCGAGCGTAAGTACTGCTTCGGGCGCAGGAAATGTAAACCTGACTGCTGATATTGCACCAATATCTGGTGTGATTGAAGTGAAGATTAAGGCGTTGGTAAGTCCTGCTTTGATTGATGGCACTTTAATTGCCAACACCGCAACAGCAACCATTGGCTCGGGCATAACAGATCCGGAGGCGGCGAATAATACTTCGACATTTAATACTGTTGTAGACAATGACCCGAACTTTACGATCGCAAAATCGGGTCCGGCAAATGCCAATGTTGGCGATGAAATTACCTACACTATCTTAATCAAAAATACAGGTGCAGGAAACATTACAGACATGTTTATTGCTGATAATGTGCCAGACGATGTAGAAGTGTTAAACTGGACGGCTACCGTAAACGGTGTGGCCATTATTAAATCTGGTTATAGTTCATCGGGCATAACAAACAGCATTTTAACTGTTGGCGATATCCCAACAGGTAACAATAACATTTTAATCACTGTAAATGGTATTATCAAGCAAACTGCAGGTTCATCTTTCACCAACAAGGCCGAAGCTACGTCTGGCACCGTTAAAGAAAGTTCGGTAACTACAAGTGTTAACCGTTCTACTGATATTGCCGTAATTAAGGCAGGTCCGCAACGCGTATCAGCAGGTGAAAATGTTACCTACACCATTAACGTGTACAACAACGGTTCGGTAGATATTGACGATTTAGTGATTGCCGATAATGTAAATACGCTGCTTACCAATGTAAGTTGGGTAGCAACCACAACGGGTGCTGCAACCATAACAACTACTCCTAATGGAGTGGGCAATATGGTGCAGTTAACAGGTAACATTTCAGGTGGCCAGGGCAATTTTATTACGGTAACCATTAACGGAAAAGTACCTGCAAACGCTGTATTGGGCGCATTAACCAACACGGCAACAGTTACGCTGCCATCGAACATTACCGATTATAACACTGATAACAATACTTCGTCGGTAAGTACCGATGTGGTGAGTACCCCAACTTTGGTACTGCAAAAAACAGGGCCTACTACGGCTGCCGCCGGAAACCAGATTACCTACAAAATTAAGGTAGAAAATACTGGTCCGAGTGATGCAACCGGTGTAAACATTGCTGATGTTTTGCAAGCTGAAATTACAGGCGTGCAGTGGACAGCCAGCAACAGCGGAACATTGGCTACCATTACTGGAGCAACAAGTGGTTCAGGAAATGTAGCAGTAAACGCAAACATCCCTGCTGGCTCATCTATTACTGTGGATGTAAAAGGCACGATCAACCCTGATTTTGCCGGCACCATCAGAAATACAGCAACCGCTAAAATTGGTACAAACCCAATGGTGTCATCACCAGAGGTGAGCACCGTTGTAAATAAAATTACAAACCTAACAATTGTTAAATCTGCGCCATCGAGCTTAAGCGCCGGGCAACCTGTTGTGTATACCATTGAGGTGGGCAACAATGGCCCAAGTAATGCTTCGGCAGCAGTATTAACAGATAATATTCCGGCAACAATCCTCAACCCAACGTGGTCTACTACTGTTGCTGGAGGAGCCGTAGTTACAGCAAACGCTACAGGAACCGGAAATACATTATCATTAACAGGCAACATTCCGACTGGTGGAAAAATCTATGTTACCATTAATGGAACATTGGCTTCGAGTGTAATTGGAAACGTATCGAATACGGCAACCATTACACCAGCTGAGCCAGGCAATCCGCCGGTAGTTTCTACTCCGGCTGTTACAATAGTTAAGCAAACGCCTAACTTGTTGTTAACTAAATCAGCTCCAACGGTTTCGTTCGGCGGTAGCAACATCACTTATACGCTTAAACTGAGCAACTCAGGTCCTTCTGACGCACTGGGTACCATCTTAACAGATGCTGTTCCCGGAAATGTAGAAAACGTAAGCTGGACAGGCTCAACCGCTAATGGTGCAACTATTATAACCGGAGCTACAGGCACGGGCAACAACGTTTCGCTCAGCGCAAACATCCCGGCAAACGGAAGTGTAGATGTAGTGATCAGCGGTACAATCAATCCGCTATTCAAAAGCGTTTTAGTTAATACCGCCACGGCAGCGCCTACAGAACCCGGCATTCAGCAATCGCAGAGTACGGCCTCTACAACAGTTACGCCGTCAGTAGATTTAGTCGTTTCCAAAAGCGGGCCAACCAATGTATCGGCAGGCGCAACCATCAACTACCAGGTGGTGGTTAAAAACAACGGGCCAAGTACGGCACTGAACACGGTTATTGCAGACGTTGTTCCACCGGAAATCGGCAATGTACAATGGACGGCTACAACGGAAGGGTCGGCTGCAATTCTTTCTGCACAGCAAGGCACAGGAAACAACGTATCTGTTACAGCGAATTTGCCAGCAGGATCAACAGATCGTGTAATTATCGACATAGAAGGTACGGTTTCAGCCGCCTTTAACGGAAATATAAGTAACGTCGCGAGTGTAACTCCAGCCGAAACAGGCACAGCGGTAAATTCAACTCCTGTAGTAACAGCAGTGAGCCGCAAGCCGATAATAAAAATTACAAAAGGTGGTCCGGCGGTATTAAGATCGGGCAACAAGATCAGCTATCTGATCAACGTGGTAAACGAGGGAACGGGCGATGCGCTAAACCTTGCGATAGTGGATGTAGCACCTGTAGCGCTTACTAACTTAAGCTGGCAAACGGAAAGTTTAGGATTGGCTACAACTTCTGCCCCAAGTGGAACCGGCGATATCAACATCACAGCAAACATCCCGGCCGGAAGTGGCAATGGCGTCAACATCTATGTAAGCGGAGAGATCCCTGCGAGTTTTGATGGAACCATTTTGAACACGGTTGCTGCACAACCATCAGAAAGCGATGCTACAAGTGCAAACTCTGCTGTTTCTACAACCGTTTATCGTTCGTCGTTAACGATGGTAAAAACCGCCCTGAACACAGTAAGCAAGGCGGGCGACATCATCAATTACGAATTTGATATTCATAACACGGGAACTTCTGCACTGACCAACCTTGTTATTGAAGATGCAGGCGCAGATGCAGGAAGCATCACACCGGCTACAATTGCGAGTTTGGCAAGTGGGGCATCGGTTAAAGTAACAGCGAGCCATACACTTACCCAGACCGAAGTAGATCAGGGCAGCTTTACCAATACAGCAACTACACTGGCAAAAGCTCCGGATGGCTCGGAAGTGAGCGATATCTCTGGAAATACCGCAAGCGATGATTTGCCTACAATAGTGCAGATTACGCCGAACCCGGGTGTAGCTCTTGTTAAAACAGTGGTAGGTACTGTGCCAAATGAGGCCGGTAAGGTGTTAAGCTACCAATTGAATGTTAAAAATACAGGTAACGTTACCCTAAACAATTTAGTGGTAACGGATGTAAATGCAGTAGTTTCAGGAAGTCCGATTGCTCAATTGGCGCCAGGTGCCAACGTGGTAATTACAGCAAGCCACGTGTTAACCCAGGCCGATGTAGATGCCGGAACGTATGCTAACTCTGCAACGGTTACGGCTAGCCCTGCCATTGGATCAAACGTTACAGATAAATCTGGAACAGATGAAACCAACGATACTCCGACGGTAGTTGGCATCACAGCAAACGGCTCAATGAGCTTAACCAAGGTGGCCAACAATACCGGAACCAAAGCAGGCGACGTGATCGACTACACCATTGTGGTGAAGAACACAGGTAATGTTACATTAAACACTGTTGAAGTTGCCGATGCTGGCGCAGATGCAGGAACCATACTTCCTGCAAGCATCGCAAGCCTTGCGCCAAACGCAACAGCAACGGTTACAGCAAAACATACACTTACACAAGCAGAGGTAGATAACGGAAGCTTTAGCAATCAGGCTGCGGTATCGGGTAAAGACCCAATGGGAACTGCAATCAGCAACCCTAAATCGGATGATCCGAACACACCTGCTGTTGATGATGCAACCAAAGTAACCATTGTACCAAACGCATCAATGAGCTTAACCAAGGTGGCCAACAATACCGGAACCAAAGCAGGCGACGTGATCGACTACACTATTGTGGTGAAGAACACAGGTAATGTTACATTAAACACTGTTGAAGTTGCCGATGCTGGCGCAGATGCAGGAACCATACTTCCTGCGAGCATAGCCAGTCTTGCACCTGCTGCAACCGCAACGGTTACAGCCAAACATACGCTTACACAGGCGGATATTGACAGCGGAAGCTTTAGCAATCAGGCTGCGGTATCAGGTAAAGACCCAATGGGAACTGCAATCAGTAACCCTAAATCGGACGATCCGAATACACCTGCTGTTGATGATGCAACCAAAGTAACCATTGTACCAAACGCATCAATGAGCCTGACCAAGGTGGCCAACAATACCGGCACCAAAGCGGGCGACGTGATCGACTACACCATTGTGGTGAAGAATACAGGTAATGTTACATTAAACACGGTTGAAGTTGCCGATGCTGGCGCTGATGCGGGAACCATACTTCCTGCAAGCATTGCCAGCCTTGCACCTGCTGCAACAGCAACGGTTACAGCAAAACATACGCTTACACAAGCAGAGGTAGATAACGGAAGCTTTAGCAATCAGGCTGCGGTATCAGGTAAAGACCCAATGGGAACTACGATCAGCAACCCTAAATCGGATGATCCGAATACACCTGCTGTTGATGATGCAACCAAAGTAACCATTGTACCAAACGCATCAATGAGCCTAACCAAGGTGGCCAACAATACCGGCACTAAAGCAGGCGACGTGATCGACTACACCATTGTGGTGAAGAACACAGGTAATGTTACCTTAAACACTGTTGAAGTTGCCGATGCTGGCGCTGATGCGGGAACCATACTTCCTGCAAGCATCACAAGCCTTGCGCCAAACGCAACAGCAACGGTTACAGCAAAACATACGCTGACTCAGGCAGACATTGACAGCGGAAGCTTTAGCAATCAGGCTGCGGTATCGGGTAAGGATCCAGTGGGAACTACGATTAGCAACCCTAAATCTGATGATCCGAACACACCGGCTGTTGATGATGCAACCAAAGTAACCATTGTACCAAACGCATCAATGAGCTTAACCAAGGTGGCCAACAATACCGGAACCAAAGCAGGCGACGTGATCGACTACACCATTGTGGTGAAGAACACAGGTAATGTTACATTAAACACTGTTGAAGTTGCCGATGCTGGCGCAGATGCAGGAACCATACTTCCTGCGAGCATAGCCAGCCTTGCGCCAAACGCAACCGCTACGGTTACAGCAAAACATACGCTGACTCAGGCCGACATTGACAGCGGAAGTTTCAGCAATCAGGCTGCGGTATCAGGTAAGGACCCAATGGGAACTGCAATCAGCAACCCTAAATCTGATGATCCGAACACACCTGCGGTTGATGATGCAACCAAAGTAACCATTGTACCAAACGCATCAATGAGCCTAACCAAGGTGGCCAACAATACCGGAACCAAAGCGGGCGACGTGATCGACTACACCATTGTGGTGAAGAATACAGGTAATGTTACATTAAACACGGTTGAAGTTGCCGATGCTGGCGCAGATGCAGGAACCATACTTCCTGCGAGCATAGCCAGCTTTGCGCCAAACGCAACGGCCACGGTTACTGCAAAACACACGCTGACTCAGGCAGACATTGACAGCGGAAGTTTCAGCAATCAGGCTGCGGTATCGGGTAAAGACCCGGTGGGAACTACCATCAGCAACCCTAAATCGGATGATCCGAACACACCTGCTGTTGATGATGCAACCAAAGTAACCATTGTACCAAACGCATCAATGAGCCTGACCAAGGTGGCCAACAATACCGGAACCAAAGCAGGCGACGTGATCGACTACACCATTGTGGTGAAGAACACAGGTAACGTAACGTTAAACACGGTTGAAGTTGCCGATGCTGGCGCTGATGCGGGAACCATACTTCCTGCAAGCATAGCCAGTCTTGCACCTGCTGCAACAGCAACAGTCACTGCAAAACATACGCTTACACAAGCAGAGGTAGATAACGGAAGCTTTAGCAATCAGGCTGCGGTATCAAGTAAAGACCCAATGGGAACTACGATTAGCAACCCTAAATCTGATGATCCGAATACACCTGCTGTTGATGATGCAACCAAAGTAACCATTGTACCAAACGCATCAATGAGCTTAACCAAGGTGGCCAACAATACCGGCACCAAAGCGGGCGACGTGATCGACTACACCATTGTGGTGAAGAACACAGGTAACGTAACGCTCAACACGGTTGAAGTTGCCGATGCTGGCGCTGATGCGGGAACCATACTTCCTGCAAGCATTGCAAGCCTTGCACCTGCTGCAACAGCAACGGTTACAGCAAAACATACACTTACACAAGCAGAGGTAGATAACGGAAGCTTTAGCAATCAGGCTGCGGTATCGGGTAAAGACCCAATGGGAGCTGCAATCAGCAACCCTAAATCGGATGATCCGAATACACCTGCTGTTGATGATGCAACCAAAGTAACCATTGTACCAAACGCATCAATGAGCTTAACCAAGGTGGCCAACAATACCGGCACTAAAGCAGGCGACGTGATCGACTACACCATTGTGGTGAAGAATACAGGTAATGTTACATTGAACACTGTTGAAGTTGCCGATGCTGGCGCTGATGCGGGAACCATACTTCCTGCTAGCATCGCAAGCCTTGCGCCAAACGCAACCGCAACGGTTACAGCAAAACACACGCTTACACAAGCAGAGGTAGATAACGGAAGTTTCAGCAATCAGGCTGCGGTATCGGGTAAAGACCCAATGGGAACTACGATCAGCAACCCTAAATCTGACGATCCGAATACACCTGCTGTTAACGATGCAACAATAATTGCCATAAAGGCTCAACCGGCAATCGCCATGGTTAAAACCGGCGTGTTAAGTACCGATGGAAACAGTATTGAATACAGCTTCACCGTTAAAAACACAGGAAATGTTACCCTGGCTGCAGTTACCATTACTGATGCAAAAATCGGGTTTAACAGAACACTTGCTGCTCCTTTAACTCCTGGTAAATCAGCAGTAGAAACCGTAGTTTATACCTTAACACAAGAGGATAAAAATACCGGAAGAGTAACCAATAGTGCCGCAGTTGCAGGCCAAACACCAGATAAACAAACGGTGAGCGACATTTCTGGGACAGCAGAAAACAACGATACGCCAACGGTAACGGTAATACCAGAAAAAGGTATAATCACCCTGGTTAAAACAGCAACTTTTGCAGGTAATCAGATTACGTACAAGTTCACCATCAAAAACGCTGGTAACGTAACCTTAAACACAGTGGAATTAACCGATACCAAACTTGGAATGGCAAATAAAGCCGTTACAGTGGCAGGTGGTTTACTTCCGGGTGCAACGGTTGTAGTTTCCGAAGTGTACACCTTAACGCAAGCCGATAAAGATTTGGGCAGCGTAAGCAATACGGCAACGGTAACAGCTAAAAACCCATCAGGAGCCACCATTCAGGATGTTTCCGGAACAGATGATGGCAACAGCACACCAACGGTAATTACGGTTCCAAAATCGCCTGTGGCAAACAATGATACCGCAGAAACCAATGCCAATGCGCCAGTAGTTATCGCTGTTCTTGACAATGACGATTCGGGCAACTCAACGTGGGATAAGCTTACGATAGAAATTATGGAGCAGCCTAAGCATGGCCAGGTGAAAGTTAATGCCGATGGAACGGTGACTTATACACCAAACCCAGGATACACAGGAGCCGACAGCTTTGGCTACCGGGTAAAAGATGCCTTTGGCTATTACACCAATATGGCTACGGCTGCTATTAATGCAAACTTCTTCGATATCAGGGTTCCAAACCTTTTCACACCGAATGGGGATGGCATCAACGATATGTTCGAAATAAGGGGATTGAACCAATATGCAGAAAACGAATTAACAATCGTTAACAGGCAAGGTTACGAAATCTTCAGACAGAAGAACTATCAAAATAACTGGACAGGAGAGGGATTGAACGAAGGTACCTACTATTACCTGCTTAGGGTTAAACGAAGCGGAAGTAACGGATACGAGGTGTTCAAGGGCTATATCACCTTAGTGAGAACATTTAAAAAATAGGAAATGATTGAAGTGGAATCGTTATCGGTTCCACTTCTATTCCAAAGGATACAAGATGAAGAAATTAATAATTTTAATCGGCGGACTGGTACTTTTACTGGGTAGACCTGTCTTGGCACAGCAAGATGCACAATTCAGCCAGTACATGTTTAACGGCATTTACATCAACCCCGCCTATGCCGGTTACCGCGAACAGCTAAACCTGCACGCTTTCTACAGAAACCAATGGACAGGGATTGAAGGTTCGCCCACAACGATGTCGCTTGCGGTTGATGCGATTGCAAACGACGGTAATGTGGGGCTTGCCTTTCAGGTATCGAGCGATAGGCTTGGTGCACAACGCAATTTGGCTGCATACGGAAGTTACGCCTATCGCATAAGGATGAACGACGACGGCTCTTCGAGGCTGGCCTTTGGTGTTGGCGTTGGGGCCATACAATTGGGAATTGATGGCGCTCTGTTAAATCCAAACGACCCTGAACCTTTTCAGCCTGTTGGTATGCAAAGCAGCATTGTGCCCGATGCCAGGGCAGGGGTTTATTTTTCAAACGATCGCGTTTATGCCGGTTTCAGTGCCGATAACCTTGTTTCTCAATACATTGATATTGATAGATATGCATTCATCCCACAGCCAAAAGCGCATTATTATTTAACCGCAGGTATGCTGCTTCCGTTATCGACAGACGTGTTGCTTAAACCATCATTTCTATTAAAAGATGACCGCGGCGGGCCTACAAGTCTGGATTTTAATGCATTTTTTATCCTGGCCGATAAACTTTGGATTGGTGGTTCTTATCGTACTGGCGTTAAGCTTTATGATAAATCTTACCTGCAAAAAGACCTCTCGCGGTTAAGTTCGGCAGTAGCGGCCGTGCAGGTATTTCCTTCGTCGAACTTTAGAATTGGTTATGCCTACGATTTTTCGATGGGACCATTACAAGGCTACAGCAGTGGCACACACGAGATTTCTATAGGCTATTTCTTCAACAGAAGACCCATCACAATGTTGACCCCAAGATATTTTTAGCATGAAAGGGAAAATGAATAAAATAGTAACGTTCCTCAGCCTGACCATTGCCTTAACTTCGTCATCGCAATTGCTAAAGGCGCAATATGTAATTAAAGAGGCCGATGCACAGTATGAATTATTGAACTACAGCAAGGCCATCAATTTATACGAAGAGGCTTATAAAAAGAAAGCAACCTTACATACGGCCGAGCGCCTTGCCGAGTCGTACCAGCTACTGAGCAATTATGTTCAGGCCGAAAGTTGGTATGCCACGGCGGTAAGTATGCCCGATAGCAAGGCAGAAAATACATTGAATTATGCCAAAATGCTTCAGCAGAATTCTAAATACACCGAAGCAAAAGCCCAATACATCAGTTACTTTCAAAAAGCTGGCAACGTTTCAGAAAGCCTTCGGCGCAGCTGGCTCGCCTCCTGCGATTCGGCAATAAACTGGATGAAAAATCCGAGAGCGGTTTTAATTGCCAATCAAAAAGATTTGAATAGCGCCCAATCTGATTTTGGAAGTTTTCCTTACCAGAATGGCCTTATCTTCATTTCAGATCGCACGAGTAAACAAGCCGATATCAAAACCAAAAAGCCTTTCTTGAAATTTGACGGTGCCAGATTGCCAAATGAAAAAGTGTACGGCTGGACAGGAAACGGATATTTGAAGCTCTACATTAAGCAGGGTACAGACAGTGTAGCACCATTTCCGTTAAATGCGAATACGAATTACCACGTTGGCGCTGCAACCTTTACCGCTGATGGAAATACAGTGTATTTTACCTCGACAAGATTGCCTGAAAGGATTGATAAGGCAACCGATACCATTAAACTGGGGATTTACAGCAGCACAAAAGGCAACGGTGGCGATTGGACAGCACCTGTTGCGTTTGCTTATAATAATGTGAATAAATATTCAACTGGCGACCCGTTTATAACTAGTCAGGGGAACCGTCTTTACTTTGTTTCTGATATGGCTGGCGGCTTGGGCGGAACGGATATTTACTATGTAGAAAAAACGAGTGAAGGAGAATGGGGCAAACCCGTAAATATGCAATCGGTAAATACGCCTGGCAATGAGCGAACGCCTTTTGTTGATGGCGAAAACAGGTTCTACTTCGCTAGCGACGGCGGAGTGGGCATGGGCGGACTAGACATCTTCGAACTGGCGAAAAACGGCTCAGGAGCGGAGCAAGTGAAAAATATGGGCTATCCGATCAATTCACCTCAGGATGATTTTGCTTTTAATATAAACAGTGCGAATGGTGCTGTTTATCTCTCATCGAACAGAACGGGCGGTTTGGGAAGTGATGACATTTACAGTTTCGATAATAAAACTATTTTTGCGTTTAAGCTGAACGGCAGGGTTTACGATAAAGCAACAAACCAGCCGGTAGCCAATGCCAATGTAACGTTGCAAAGGGAAGATGGAAGTGCTTTAAAAGTGGAAACTGATGCCTCGGGGATTTTCAACTTCAAACTGAATGACGGAGCCGACTTTACTTTGAGCGGCGAAAAACGGAATTACCGTTCGGATGTTGCTCAGCTCAACACAAAAGGATTATCGAGTTTAACAACCATCGAAAAAGACTTATTTCTTGAGCCTATCGATTTTAGCAAGGAGATTGTACTCCGAGATATTTATTACGATTTTGATAAATGGGAGATTCGCCCTGATGCCGCATTGGCGTTAGATAAGTTGGTGGCAACGCTAAACGATAACCCAACAATCTGGATCGAACTGGCCTCGCATACCGACAGTAGGGGCAACGCGGTTTATAACCAGGTGCTCTCAGAAAAACGAGCAAAAGCGGCCGTTCAATATATCGTTTCCAAAGGGATTAACAAAAATAGGATAGAAGCAAAAGGCCTTGGAGAAAACGAGCTCTTAAACCGGTGTAGCGATGGTGTGAAATGTACAGCCGCCGAGCACCAGTTAAACAGAAGAACAACGTTTAAAATTGTAAGGCAATAAACGATTATGCGCATAAATGACGAAATGGCGACCAACCATACCGTTATGAGGCTGCATCAAAAAGCAAAATGACACCCTAAGCTCAGATCCGATAGTTATCGGATATTATTGACGCCTTAAACCTCTCCCTTTTAATGGCAGTGGTTTTTGCGCTGTCTGTACGTCCCTTCCGAAGAAGTCGGAAGGGAAGCAAAGGCATTGCTTTTAACCCAAACGTTGAGAGGGAGAGGTTACCAGTATTTATACTCATCTAATTTCTGAGATACGTTTTCCAAATATTGATAGAACATTTGTAGTCAGTCCGTTGTTCTTTAAATAGGCCGAGTGCTGTGGGCTGGTAGCAATAACTTGTTCAGGTTCGGCCAAAGGAAAAGTAAAAACGATAAGAATCACTAGAATTACAATTATGGAAACACAGAATCAGGAACACAAAGAGGGCAAAGTTGCCAGCGCAATCGAAGAGCAAACCGCAAAACTACCATCTGATATTTTTCTTTGGGCCTCGCTTGCCTCAATGGGCGTATCATTGACATTAAAATGCCTTGGTCGCAGACACAATGCGCTGTTTGTAGGCCAGTGGGCGGCTCCGTTTTTACTATTAGGTATTTACAATAAAATTGTAAAAACCGAAGGCCACGATCGGAACTCGTAAATTTCACGAATAACAACAAAAGGGATTTTTTACCAAAAATCCCTTCTGTTGTTAACAACCTTTACTTCGCTAAACAAATTTACCATGATCTGGAACAGCCACCTCATCAAAATTGTCGGCCAGATTTTTGAGTCCCAAACGCAACGGCGCACCTTTCATCGCCTGGCCGTGGCCAGAAATCACAAGTGCGGGTTGTAACTCTCTAAGTTTCTGTACCGTTTCCTTGGCGGCTTTCCAGTCTGTTGTAAAATACCGTGGCGGGCCATTTACATCCTTTTTCTGGATTAACACTTTATAAAACGAATCTTGCCTTACCGTTATGAAGGCATCCGCAGATAACAGGGTCTTATCTTCTTCTCTAAAGAAAACCACCTGTCCCGGCGAGTGGCCGGGCGCATGAATCCACCTCCAGGCTGGCAGTTCAGGTACCGTTCCATCGGCTGGAAGCGGCTTCAACGAGGCCGTAATATCAATAGGCTCGTGCGGGTAAATACCGGCCATTTTGGCGAGTAAGCCGCCTTCTACAGTCGAATCGGGCTCAGGATACGCTTGTTTATTGGTGAGATAAGGAAATTCCAGCTCGTGTGCATAAACCGGAACATCCCATTTCTCGAGTAATGCTACAATGCTGCCAACGTGGTCAAAGTGCCCATGCGTAAGTAAAATGGCTGCCGGCGGCCTGTTTTTGCCGAAGCGCTTTTCCGCCACCTCAATTAATTCATCGCCACTGCCCGGCAAGCCACAATCTACCAAAACCCATTCTCCATCCGGCTTGCCGATCATTACAACATTAACAATCTGGTTGGTATAATAGTAAAGATCGGGCAAAACCTCCTTGCCGTGGCCGCTCGAAAAAGAGGTCATCGGAACGTTCTTGCTATCGCTGCTCTGTTTCATTTTCCTGTAGTTTATTTGCACAATTCAACGTTATCGCGTTAAATTTTTAACGCGACAGTTGATATTGCAATCCTAAAGAATTGATTTGGCTACTTCTTTTTCGTTAAGTATTTTATCAGCAGCCCGCCCACTACTAAACCTACCACCACTTTTTTTGCCAATCCTGCCGGATTATATTTTAATTCAGCTTTTAATCCCCGCTCGGCAAAAATGTTCGGTACAATACCGCTCTTAAGGTCTTCTACAATTCCTTCCCAGGCGTTCACCCTGTCGGCTAAAATTAAAGGTATCCAATGGCGGTACCTGTCTTCGCTGTGCTTAAAGGCATATCTGCGTATCATTCCGCTCAGGCCCGATGGGGGCACAGACGTGCCAAACACCATGCTGTTTTGCGGCCTTTCGGTCGATTTTAGCAGCTCGATATTTACCGGCTGAGGCGGCGATTTTTCGTAGTTGCTCCGTTTATGGTCGTCGCCAGTATAAGTTTTCATCGGATACGTTGGTTCGTTCTCCGAATCGATATCCATTCCCCAACCCGGAATGCTCTTGTAATCAAAATTTTCGTTGTTCATGTCGGTTATGCTTTAGTAGATGGAATTAATACGGTTTTAATACATTCATCAAGTTTAGATGAAAAGACGTGATACGCATCCGAAATCTCCTCAAGCGGAAACTTATGCGTAATCAGTCCTTTCGGGTCTAACCTGCCCGATTGTACGTGGTCGATCAACTTAGGCAGCAATCTTTTTACTGAAGCCTGATTTGCCCGCAAGGTTAGGCCCTTGTTAAGTATATTGCCAATCGGAACATAATTGAACGGCGGCCCGTAAACGCCCACTACCGAAACAATTCCACCTTTTTTAACCGAATTTACCGCCCATTGCAATGCCGTTGCTGTTCCCGCCTGCATTAAGGTAACCTTACCCGTAAATGTTTGCAGGGCATTTCCTTCCGCCTCGCAGCCCACACAATCGATACACACATCTGCACCGTACCAATCCGTCAGCTTTTTCAAAAACAGCACCGGGTCGCCCATCGATTTGAAATTGTAGGCTTCGCACTTGGAATAATTTTTTGCAAACTCGAGGCGGTAGTCGATATGGTCGACAATGATTACCCTCGCTGGCCCGAAAAACCAGGCACATCTCGCGGCCATAATCCCGATTGGGCCAGCCCCGAACACAATAACCGTGTCGCCTTCTTTAATGCCGCCCATTTCTGCAGCCTGATATCCGGTAGGAACAACGTCGGTTAATAAAACGGCATCGTCCGGGTCCATATCCGCCGGAATTACCGTGGGGCCAACATTGGCATACGGTACGCGAACGTATTCTGCCTGACCGCCATCAAAGCCGCCCGCCGTGTGCGAGTACCCGAATATCCCACCTACGGCTGTTGCCATGGTATTCGATTCGTGGCAGTTTCCATAAAGCCCCTGTTTGCAGAAATTACACTTCCCACAAGCAATATTAAAAGGAACAAGCACCTGGTCGCCAACCTTAACGTTGGTAACCAGTGGGCCAACTTCTTCTACAATACCGGTAAATTCGTGCCCAAAGGTAGACCCCACGCGGGTATCAGGCACCATGCCATGATAGAGGTGAAGGTCTGAGCCGCAAATACAGGTTCTGGTAACGCGAACAATAGCATCTTCGGGATGTAAAATCCTGGGCATTGGCCGCTCTTCAATTCGCACCCGATAAGGGCCGCGGTAGTTCATTGCTAACATAGTTTCGATTTTTTAGGTTTTAAATAAATAGATGATCAAGTTGTGTTCGTTCTTTTTTCCATTTTGAAAGTTGAATATGAAGTGCCGCGAGCGTTGCATAACCAACGTGGAAAAGGAGGGTTTTTCGATCGTTTTTTACCACTGGCAAAAAGGCCATCGACATTAGAACGCCTAGGTTGAGTAAATCGAGGCACTTGTGTGCTTTCTGTTCGATAATCCGTTTAGCCGCAAAGCGGTGATCACTGATGATGTTATAAGTCAGTAAGCTTAAGCCCAGCACAGTGTAGTGTCGTGCTGCATTAGTCGAAAGTTTAATTGCACGCGGTATTAAGCAAGCTGCTGTACTAAACATATAATCGTTTAGGCCGTGTTGGTCAAAAGAAAATTTGTTCTCCATGATTAGAAAACACCAACCATTTAAACGAAGTTTAGTAAAAATTCATTTTTTTACAGGAGGGTTGTCTGAAAGGTGGTGCTGTCATTCTGAGTTTTAATTTTTCGGAAAAAAAATCAATATGAGTGACGTTTGGAATTTGTTCGTTCGCTATCTGCGCTATGCGTCCTCCTTTGAAGGGGGCAGTGCCAAAGGCATCCCTTTGGGAGGGGATGATTTCGAAAAAATCCTCTCCCTTTGTATGGATTCCTGTGTTTTTCGGTTGTGCAACCCTTCCGAATAAGGTCGGAACAGGTCTCCAAAGAGGGACAATGAGACACTACTTTAAACCCGAAGTAATAAAACGTCAATGGTAGCATAGCGAAGAATCTGTAACCCACTTTTCACTATCTCTGCCAACCCACTCCACCCTCTTTTGCCGGTGGGGATTTGGCGTTTTGCATCCGATAGCTATCGGATTCATCGCTTGGGGATCCTTCGATACTCCCAGGATGACAGTGTTATCAAGGTTGTTTATCCTCAAGTTTGAACTTATTGTCTTCAAGTTTGAGGTTATTATCTTTAAAATAGATGTTATTATCTTCAAGTTTGAACTTATTATCCTCAAATTCGAGCCTATTTGCCTCGAACTCGAGCCTATTTGCATCAAATTCGAGTCTATTTGCCTTGAACTCGAGCCTATTTGCCTTGAAATTAATGCTAATTGAACCCAACTTACTTCACTAGGCTCTAATTTTTCCTATTTCATGTTGTCTTAATTCGACAACCGCGAGGAGCGATTATTTTTCTGGTCGCTTGTTATTTTGCCGCAACTACTTAAAAGCGAACTGACAGGTTTAAGCAACTGTTTAATTGAAAATGGTTTTTGAATAAAGGCATCGCAATTATAGAAATTGAGCGGTAACATGTAGGCTGGGAGCGAAGACATCATCACAACGGGAATGTTGGCCGCGGCCTCGTTCTTTTTAATGCCTAAACACAGTTCACCACCGTTTGAGGTAGGTAAAAGATAATCAATCAGGATCAGATCGGGTTGAAACGAGCGAAATAGTTGCCCAAAATCGGCCGCGTCTGAGCATGCCACACAAGCGTAGCCACGATCTTCGAGAATACTTTTTAAAATTTCGCATAAGGCGGCGTCATCCTCTACCAATAAAATCTTTAGTTGTCGCTTCGCAGAGATAGGTATAACACAGTGTTCAGATCTTACAATTTTTGAGTTCATTTTTTAGTGGTTTAATGAGACTAATCTAAACAATATCGAAAACCCAATCCATGTGCTAAATACCCTTTTTTGGTGGTTTTAACACCTGGTTTGCCGGCCCAATTTCGGATGGTTAAAGGTGGGGGAGGTTTCTGCAGGGAATGGTAAATTCTTCTCCCATTGATAGGATGGACACCTTTAAATCTCTGATCGTAATTTTTTTATCGTCATCAAACGATGTGATATTTGTGCCGTGGCTCGTGGCCCCATCCAATATAATCACTACGCCGCTGCCAATTACCCTGGCCTTTATGCCCGCGGTAATAACAATCGCCGTATCTTCCTCTATACCAATGCCGCTTGAGGATGGGTTGGTGGCAATTACCTGCGCCATCCGCACAAAACGGCCCCGATGTACAAAATGCGTATCCACGCAAACATCCCTCAAAAACTCAAAGCCAGTTGTTACCTTAACCCCGGCGGCCACGATTTCATCCGTTCCCGAGCCATCAAAAATCATCGGTGTCGACATGGCCATTGCGCCCGCACTTGTGCCGCCAACTACCAAGCCCTTGTAAACATACCGCTCTTTCATCAAAGACAATAGCTCCGTTCCGCCATAAACCGCTGTAAGTTTTAGCTGGTCTCCACCGCTAAAGAAAACCCCATTGGCCTTAGTAATACGCTCGTTCAGGTCGGCCTCGGCTGGTGGCCGATTATCGTGGTGAATGTGCCCAACGTTTTTGGCGCCAAGTTCTTCAAAGCACGCCTTGTAAACCCGATACGTTTCATCTACATCTTCGTTAGAAGCAGTCGTAATCACCTCAATTGAGGGCGATTTTCCACAAAGCTCAACAAACGCTGCCAGCACTTTTTTATTGGTATCACTTCTTTTTTTAACGGGCGATTTGTTCTCGGCGCCTCCAATTAATATCAGTTTCCCATTCGGGATCTCAAAACTCCTTTTCGGTTCAGTTTCCATATTTAATAAAGGGGAGGTTATTCTTTGTCATAACCGAGTTTTGTGTCTGTTTCAGGTTTTAAAAAAAAATTTCCCGATTGCAAATGCTGCATCGGGCAATAAGCTTAGCTAAAATTCCTGTTCCGGAAATCGTTTACCCGCGTAGTTGCTCCATTGCGCCACGCCTTCCGGTTCAGCACTTTTTATCTCCTGAGAGCGAATTTCGCCCAATTGGGTGCTCATGCTGTTGGCTTCGTCCAGTTCGGTCATTTTTTCCTCGTTTTGCTTCGATAGCCCCTCAGTTTCGGCTACATGCGCTAACGGGTCAGCAATGTAGTCCCACTCCTTGTTCATATCAGGCATTTCACCCTGGTTCCACGGACCTCTAACACTTTCCGTATCCGAAAGGTTGAAGTATTGCTGCGTAAACCGAGGGTCTGATTGTAAAATTCCTGGCGGGAAGTTCGGCTGAATAGATTCGAGTGCAGCCTCAAACATTTTATAATGTGCAACCTCACGCGTCATCAAAAACGACAGCGTATCTTTTACATACGGATCAGTCGTAAATTTCATCAGGTGTTCGTACACCAGTTTTGCTCTCGATTCAGACGCCAGATTGCTTCTCAAATCAACGGTAAGATCGCCGTTTGAATGAATATACGAGGCGCACCACGGAATTCCCTGACTGTTTCTCAGCGTAGGGCCACCTCCTGTAATAATCGGAAACTGCGGGTTTGCCGTCAACGCATTGTGGATAATGTCTTCCATAGCCGCCTTACCCTCAAGCACCTGCATAATTTCAGATGAATCCGCGGCTCTTTTAAGTTCGCCGTTTACACCCTTTAGCAGCATCTGAATAGTTGCCCCCACAATTTCAAGGTGCGAAAACTCTTCCGTAGCGATATCCATAAGCATGTCGTACTTATCCGGGTAGGGCATTTTTGCATTAAATGCCTGCGTAAAGTACTGCATTGCTGCTGCAAGCTCGCCATTTTCGCCGCCAAATTGCTCAAGTAAAATGTTGGCAAATGCTGGGTCAGGTTTAGATACCCGGGCATTAAATTGTAGATCTTTTGAATGATGGAACATGGTTTTTTTGTTTTGTTAGTGAGTGAGGTGGCATTAATCTTTCTGTTGATGGATTTTTTAAATCCTTAATCATCGCTCGCTTCCGGAGTTTCATTTTCCCAATCTCCAGGCGCCCGGCTCGTGTCTGTATCCGGATGATCGCCCTTAGGAATCTCAAGATCTGCCGGTCGTTTATCATCAAGCGATACAGGCTTTTCGTTCTTCTCTATACCCTCCGTACCGAGCGGTTCATCCTTTAGCGTGTGTGTTTTCTCTTCTTCGTCTTTCATAATTGTAGGTATTTGGTGTAATTGATTATTTATTCGCTGATTTCCATTGAGGCAATAACCTCAAATTGCTTTAGTAAGGAATGTTGAAGCCTAGAAAATTGGCTACTTAATTTTCGCCTGAAGGTTTACCGCTTCCTCTAAATGGGTGTTTAGCGATGGCAGTTTGCTTGCAGCAAATGTTCTTAAGTCTGCATCATAAACCCCCGTTGCTCCCGATGCCATAGAAAATAGCGATACGGCATCCTGATGCGATGCAACCATTATGCGCATAAACTCCTTGTCGAAATTGGCCTGATCGGTGGCCGCCAACAAGTTTAAATTTGCCTGTTCTTTCGGTTGCAATGTCGTCGGAACCGTCCAGCCCTTGCCAGCCGACAGCTGCTTCATTTCGTTGCCCACAGCAGTATGATCGCTTACCATGTGTTCGCCATAATGCTTTACATCTCCACTTTGTGCCTTAGTCATCGCCATGGCACCCGCCTGCACCTCAAAGTTGTTACTGCTCGAAGCCTGAGTAACAAACATTTGATTGTCCATTTCGTGATTGTCGTTTCTGTCTTTTTTGCACGCACTTAAAAAAAGTACGGTAGCAACTACCATGATTAGTGATTTTGTTGTTTTCATAAGCTAAATCTTTTAAATAGAACCCGCTTCGCCATGCGCTGGTTTTTGTGGTAAATACCCGAAATTTTACATGAAGTGCCCGGGTTTGCACCGTAGTTTACTAGGCAACAGGCAAGGAGACGCCACGAGGGCATGGTAGTTTCGCCATTAATTTTGTTTTCTATTGTGCTTAAGAATGCTTCGCATTTTGGAGCGCCGAAGTATCCCAAACGCTTTGTCATGCTGAGGAACGAAGCATCCGTAACCTAAATCTCACTGTCCTTGCCCCACACCCGCCCTTTTTTAGGCAGTGAGCAGTTGGCATTTTGTATTTCATCGCTTAGGGATCCTTCCCCGAAGCATCGGGACACGCATTGCGCTACCATTGACGTTTCATTACTTTGGGTTTAACAACTGTCGCACTGTACCTGTTTGGAGAGGGTTGCAGTAACGAAAAAATAGCAGTACCATTGTCGGGAGAGGATCTTTTTTGGAAATCATCCCCTCCCAAAGGGATGCCTTTGGCACTGCCCCCTTCGAAGGGGGACGCATGGCGCCGATAGCGAACGAGCAAATTCCACACGTCATTCAAATTGATTTCTCCTGAAAATTAAAATTCAGAATGACAGCATCAAAAGCACTCATCACAATTCCTTTGCTTTTTCAAAAACTAACCTCTACCAATGACAGATTTTAATTTTGGTCATCTTTTCGACTGTAGCGGAGCGGAATGGCATATTCAGTCAACCCATTTTATTTCATCCGTATAAAACACATGTAACCAAAATTGTACGCGAAGTAAAGAAGTAGAAAACCGCAATTAAGTTTCGAATGTTGTTGAAGCACCAGCCCCGCAAGTAAAAAACTTACTGAACGTTTCGGGCACAAGCTCAAACTAATAATCATCATAACAGCATGGAAACAAGCACAGTAAAAATCACGGTAATTGGCAGTGGAGACGCCTTCGGAAGTGGCGGCAGACTGAATACCTGTTTCCATGTTAACACTGGTAACGCCCAATTCCTGATCGACTGTGGTGCGAGCACTTTGCCCGGCTTAAAAAAATACGGAATAAACACCGATGAAATTGACGCCATCATCATTAGCCATTTTCACGGCGACCATTATGGAGGTATACCCTTTTTGCTGCTCGAAGCTTCGCTGAGCGAGACAAAGAAAAATATCGATATCATATCTCCACCCGGAGCAAAGCAACGTTTAATTAGTTTGCTTGAGTTACTGTACCCCGGAAGCCCCATCTTAGAGAAACTAAACATCAGCTTTATTGAATATGCGCCAAACGAGGCGATTGAAAGACGTGGCTTTACGGTTACCGGTTTTCCGGTTGTGCATGTTGAAGAAACGTTGCCGCATGGTTTGCGCATAGAAACATCGGGCAAGGTTATCGCTTATTCGGGAGATACCTCGTGGACAGATGCGCTTATTCCGTTGAGTAACATGGCCGATGTTTTCATTTGTGAATGTAATTTTTATAGCACGCAGGTAGATGGGCATCTCAGTTACTTGGAGTTAGAATCGCATTTAAGCGAACTTAGCTGCAAAAAACTTTTCTTAACACATGCTGGGGATGAGATGCTCGAGAAACGTCACCTGTTGGAAATTAGATCGCTATATGATGGAATGAAAATCTGCTTATAACTAACCCGGTAGAAGCATAAAACCAGTAATAAAGGTAAATATTAATAAACCCATGAAGTTACAGCACTTAACTTTCGCCATCCTTTGCTTAAGTCCGGTTCCCTCGTTCGCCATCAGGGCCTGTATTTCGTGCAATAACGAAATCCGCACCGGAATTTACAACAGCATGTTTTATCCTAATTTAATAACCATGCTCTCCGCTTTTGTAGTGCTGGCTGTAATGGTGTTAATACTATCGAGGGCGAGCCATTCGAGGCATCTTTTGCGCCAACAAAAAGGCCATTCACAGCTTTCACCGGCGCCTCTGGTAACCGCGTCAATGGTATTGGGTATCGGCCTCGGTGGATTTATAGATGGTATTGTGCTCCATCAGATTTTGCAGTGGCACGAAATGCTTTCAGCTAAAATACCCGCAACCAATTATGTGGGTAAGAGCATAAACATGTTTTGGGATGGTATTTTTCATTTGTTTTGCCTCATTGTAGTATTTATAGGAATTGTGCTGCTTTGGAAGTTGCTTTTTCGGAAAGATATCGACCGATCGGGGAAATTACTTGTTGGTGGCCTTTTAATGGGTTGGGCATTGTTCAATATCGTTGAAGGAATTATCGATCATCATCTTTTAAAACTCCATAACGTGTACGAATACACCCCAAATCACTTTTCGGTCAACGCGATATTTGTGGGGCTTTCCATATTGTTGGCAGGGCTGGGTTATGCTATTATAAGAAACCATAGAAATTCAGTGAGCAGCCAGTGGCATTAAGCCGCCGCATTCCCCCATTATCTCCGGCGCAGTTGCTATTCAGTAGTTATATTTTTTATTCAGGTATTTGTCACATAAACTTTTAAGCGCTCGTTGCGGTTGTTTAAATAAGCGCTGCTTACGCTAAAGATCACATCATTTGTGAATACATAGATAAAAAATGAAGCGATATGGAAAATGAGAACATTGAAAAAGATAACAATCAAAACGCTGCCGATTCTTCAACAGCTGGCCATGGTAGGGAGAACGATGCCACTGTAAGCCAGCATGAAGCCGATGCTGCACAGATTGATGCGGTATCGAATTTTGCTACAACAACGAGCGATGTAACCGATTCGTCGAAACGAACTATCGATCAAGACAAGTTTGGCGTGCAGCCAGAGCAGTCAATTGGCAATTCAGGCAACGATGCAGGCACCTCAATAACAGCTGATCTGGCCGATTCTTTAAATAACGACGAGCAAACAACGGAAACAGATCAGCATGCGCAGGCAACCGACAGGCAGATCAACGGATTATAATTTGATTTGCATACGGTGCTCACATTTTCGGTAAAAAAGTAACCATTTAAGCAATAAACACAATCATTATTACTATCGAAACATCAACAAAAAACAATTTACAGGATATGCCAAATTCGCACCTGCACGAGCTGTTTACCGACGAGCTGCGTGATGTGCTAGGTGCGGAAAGACAATTATTAAAGGGACTGAAAAAAATGGCAGATTCGGCTTCTGGCGAGGAGCTAAAAAGTGCATTTCAGGAGCATTATTCGCAGAGCGAAGAGCATATCAATCGCTTAAAAGAGGCATTCTCATCAATCGGCTTGTCTTTTCGATCGAAAAAATGCAAGGCAATGGAAGGCCTGTTGGCCGAGGGAGAAGAAATTATGGACAGCTTTGAGCCCGGAAAAGTGCTGGATGCAGCACTGGTTGCAGCGGCACAAAAGATAGAGCATTATGAAATTGCCAGCTACGGCTGTCTGGTTACCTGGGCCAAATTAATGGAACACCAGGAAGCAGCAGACCTGTTGAGCCAAACGCTCGAAGAAGAAAAGCAAACCGATGGAAAGCTCACTGAGATAGCCATGTCTCAGGCAAACGTAAGTACCGAATAACAACAATTTTGTATTGGCCT
Organism: Pedobacter endophyticus; assembly: GCF_015679185.1. Lineage (NCBI taxonomy): Bacteria > Pseudomonadati > Bacteroidota > Sphingobacteriia > Sphingobacteriales > Sphingobacteriaceae > Pedobacter > Pedobacter endophyticus. The sequence goes on along the minus strand of NZ_CP064939.1, from coordinate 1,041,193 downwards.
CAGCAGATGCGATTATAGATGGGAGGTAAGATGCTTTGCACTTACTTCCTTTTTTGTTTAATGTTTTTAATGCGTCATTTTGAGATTTGTTTTTCAACGATAATTTGGGTGATTTAATAGCGGCCGTCATCTCGAGTGCAACCGAGAGATCTTTGTCGTTACCCTTGGGACTCTAAAACCATCAAAGATCGCACACTGCCCAACTCCTCACGATTTCTTCGGGAGGCAAGTGCCAAAGGCATCCCTTTGGGAGAGTGGTTGTTTTTCACGTCATGCGATATTGATTTTTTAAAAAAAATTAAAACTCAGCATGACAAGCGATATGATTTCAAAAACTCCTACCTGAAATTTCGTGCTGCCGGAAATATTTCCTTCTCTACATTCTCCCTTACAGTTGTCCGCTTATTTTCTGCCGGAAACGGCGCACGCTCATCGGCCCGCGAAAGGGTGAGTAACGGGAGATCGTAGTCGCGGTTTTCAGTCAATTCGCCAAGCATTTTGGTCATGTCGAAGCATTTTTTAACAATTACGTGTACAACTTCGCCCTCACGTTGCAGCTTTCCCTCAACCATTAAAAGCCTCGAGCCCAAAATCTCCTTTCGGTATTTATCAAAAAGTTGCTGAAATACCACAAGGTTAGCCACTCCGGTTTCATCTTCAATAGTGATAAAACACACTCCACCCGCTGTGCCCGGCCTTTGGCGTACCAAAACCAGTCCTGCTACCTTTACCAATCTTCCATCATGAGCTTCAGAAGTTTCTTTTGTAGATAAGATCCTTAAAAGACTCAGTTTTTCTCTGATAAAACTTACTGGATGCGCTTTAATGGATAGGGCAGTGGTGGCGTAATCCTGAACAACATGCGCTGAGTTGCTCATCAACGGAAGTTCGATCTGTGTTTCATAAGTGCCTTGCGACGGCTGATCTTTAAAAAGCGCAATCGGTCGATCGGCAAGCGCCGAAACTTCCCAAAGTGCCTTTCTTCTATCCATTCCAATAGACCGGAAAGCATCGGCATCGGCCAACCTTTCGAGCGTAGCTATAGAAACCCCTGCGTCCATTAATTGATGAATCGTTTGGTAACCCTTTCCCCGTCCTTTTTCAAGCATTACAATTTCTTCCATACGTATGCCCTTAATCTGCCTGAAACCAAGGCGCATGACATGAAACTTCTCTGTTTTTTCTTCAAGGGTATTATCCCAAAAAGAATAATTAATATCAATCTCCCGCACGGTAACGCCATGGTTCCTCGCATCGATAACAATTTGCGCAGGCTGATAAAAACCCATGGGCATGCTGTTTAAAAGTGCGGTAGCAAATACATCTGGATAATAACATTTAAGCCAGCACGAAACGTAAACCAGCAGGGCAAAGCTTGCAGCATGACTTTCGGGAAAGCCATAGCTGCCGAATCCTTCCAGCTGCTTAAATATTCTTTCAGCAAACTCTCGTGTATAGCCCCGCTCGAGCATGCCATTAACCAGTTTTTCTTCAAACTTGTTTACAAGGCCCTTAAATTTAAAAGTAGCCATGCTGCGTCTCAGCTCATCGGCCTCTGTTGGCGTAAAACCCGCCGCAACAATTGCAATTTTCATAGCCTGTTCTTGAAAAAGCGGTACACCAAGCGTTCTGCTAAGAATTTCCTCGAGTTCTTTTGAGGGATATTCTATTGGCTCCTCACCATTCCGCCTCCTTAAATATGGATGTACCATATCGCCTTGTATGGGCCCCGGACGAACAATGGCCACCTCGATAACCAAATCGTAAAAACATTTCGGCCGAAGCCTCGGAAGCATCGATTGTTGTGCTCGGCTTTCAATTTGAAATACCCCAATGGTATCGGCATGGCTAATCATTTCGTACACCTTCGGGTCGTCTCTTTTATTAATTTTGGCTAAAGTTAAATCAAGGTTGTAATGCTGTTTGGCCAAATCGAATGCCTTTCTGATGCAGGTTAGCATGCCAAGGGCGAGCACATCAATTTTTAAAAAACCAAGCGCATCAATATCATCTTTGTTCCATTCAATATTCGTACGGTCGGCCATACGGGCATTTAAAATAGGGCATAGGTCAGTCAGTTTTCCTTGGGTAATTACAAAGCCGCCGGTATGCTGTCCAAGCTGCCGCGGAAAGCCCATCATTTGCGAAGTAAGCTGTAAAACTTTTTTCAGCATGGGGTCTTTTGGGTTAAGGCCAGCTTCAATAATGCGTGCTTCCTCAAACCACTCATCCGTAAACTCCCAAATGGCGCCCGAAAGTTTGTTTACCGTATCAACCGATAGGCCCATGGCTTTTCCAACATCACGAATGGCTCCTTTTTGATGTTGTTGCGTTACTGTGGCCACAATAGCCGCCCGGTCTCTGCCATATTTTTCATAAATGTATTGAATCACTTCTTCACGCCGCTCGTGCTCAAAATCTACGTCAATATCTGGCGGCTCATTTCTTGCTGACGAGATAAACCGCTCAAAAAGCAGGTCGAACTTTGTTGGGTTAACCGAAGTGATGCCCAAACAATAACAAACTGTCGAATTTGCTGCAGAACCTCGTCCCTGGCATAGAATACCCTTCGCTCGGGCAAATTTTACAATATCGTAAACCGTAAGGAAGTAAGAGGCATAATTCATTTCCTCCATAAATGCCAGCTCATAATTGATATTATTAATGATTTTTTCTGGAATTTCTTCACCAAACATTTCCCTTGCGCCTTTCCAGCTTAAGTAAACAAGCTCTTGTTGTGGCGTGCGTCCTTCACTGGTAATTTCTTCAGGATAGACATATTTAAGGCTATCGAGCGAAAAATTGCATGCATTGGTAATGGTTGCTAAATTGTGGATGGCCTCAGGATATTTACGAAAAAGCCTCACCATTTCGGTAACAGGTTTCAGGTGCCTTTCTGCATTTTGGTGCAGGCGGAAACCTGCATCATGTATGGTGCATTTTTCTCGTGTGCAGGTGAGCACATCCTGTAGTTCTCTTCTCTTCGGGTGGTGGTAATGAACATCATTGGTGGCCACCATGGGGATTCCAAGTGTTGAGCAAAGTTTATCAATACGGTGAAGTCTTTTATGATCGTCTCCACTATAACCCCTGCTTGCGGCCAAAAAAAGATTATCGCCCAGCGCTTGTTTGTAGTTTTTAAGTTGCAAACGGAAGCTTTCATCAAAATCGAATAGGTTATTTAACGATTCAGGCGGGATTGCAATAAACTTAATGCCCTTGCTGTGCTCAAAAACATCGTGCTGATAAAGGTGGCAACTGCCTTTTTCGGCCCGGATATTGCCCACGCTCAGCAATGCCGAAAGTCGCCCGTAAGCCGCTTCGTTGGTAGGAAAGGCGAGGAGCGAGGGCCCATCAAGGAGATCGAGCCTACAGGCGGGAATTAGTTTTATGTGATGCTGTTTTGCCGCAACATGCGCACGTACAATGCCTGCAAGCGTATTTCTATCGGTAATGGCTATGGCTTCATATCCAAAAATAGCGGCCTGTTCAACCAATTCTTCAGGGTGCGATGCGCCCCTTAAAAAGCTGAAGTTACTGGTAACCTGAAGTTCGCTGTAGTTCATATTTTAAATTCCTTCCTATTCATATAATATTGACCACATAGAAACATAGGTCACATAGCTTAGCATATAAAAAAAAACTATGTTTTCTATGTGCCTATGTTGTCGAAAACGGTATTTCTATATGTAAGCATAAAATTGACCACATAGAAACATAGGTCACATAGCTTAGCATATAAAAAAAAACTATGTTTTCTATGTGCCTATGTTGTCGAAAACGGCATTTCTATATGTAAGCATAAAATTGACCACATAGAAACATAGGTCACATAGCTTAGCATATAAAAAAAAACTATGTTTTCTATGTGCCTATGTGGTCGTAAACGGTATTTCTATAGGTAAGCATAAAATTGACCACATAGAAACATAGGTCACATAGCTTAGCATATAAAAAAAAACTATGTTTTCTATGTGCCTATATTGTCGAAAACGGTATTAGTCACATAGCTTAGCATAAAAAAATTATGTTTTCTATGTGCCTATGTTGTCGAAAACGGTATTTCTATATGTAAGCATAAAATTGACCACATAGAAACATAGGTCACATAGCTAAGCATATAAAAAAAACTATGTTTTCTATGTGCCTATGTGGTCGTAAACTTATACAAAACCCTCTCTCTTGAGGTGGGCTGTTGGCGTTCTGCGATTCATCGCTGGTTATTCTTCCAGAAATATCTGGACATGCGATATATTACTATTAATGTTTTTGTATAACTGTCTGTTTTATAGTGTTACATATGAACGGTTGTCATGCTGTCCCGAAGCTTCGGGATCAGCATGTTTCATGCTAAAAAGCCCTACTCCCGTACGTACGGGACAAGGTGACGAGGCGGTTAACCAAATGGATGGAATACCAACTACGAACGGTCGTCATCCTTCCCGAAACTTCGGGAGGGATACTAAAGCGAAAGAAAGGCTTTAAGATTCCCGCCTGCGCGGGAAAGACGGCAAGAATAGATAAATGTAATCCCAATTCCTTTTTTATATAAAATTGACCACATAGGCACATAGGTCACATAGCTTAGCCATATATAAACTATGTTTTCTATGTGTCTATATGTTCGTAAACTTATACTACACTCTCTCATTAGGTGGGCTGTTTTCGCTATACGTTCATCGCCTCGTGATTCTTCCCGAAATATCTGGACATGCGATATATTAATATTTTGTGTAACTATCACGTCATCCCAACTCCCTTTTTTACTAAAAATAACTTAATTTATTACGCAAAAAAGCCATGCAAGTACCATTTCGAAGGCTTATCGCCAGAATAATGCCCCGAGCGGAAAAGCCAGTACCTCTTGCCAAGCTCATCTTCAACACTGTAATAATCGCGGTGCTCGCCAGCATCAAGCCACCATTCTCTTTCTATACGTTCGGGCCCGTCGGCCTTTTTTACTTGATGGATCTTACCGCGGTACCTAAACACCATTGGCGGATAATCAGGTATTGGCGCTGTTACCTCAATTTCTTCAGGTTTACCCAACAACTGAACAGGGCGGGGCTTATCGCTTCGCCACGGAATTTCGGGCTTTAAGGTAAGCGAGGTAACGGCCATAATAGCCCGCTCAGGCCAGTAATGTTGCTGCGGCAGGTAACGGTGAATGGTATTTTCGCCAACCTTTCCGCAAATTCGGTCTATAAGCTCGGCAATTTCCTGGTTGCCGCCGTTATCTGCCTGCAACCAAAAAGCTTCCTGCCTGGCTTGCGTATCTTCAACCTTTTGCGCATCAAGAATAAAAAGCTCAATCCCCATTTTTGGCGCTATATCACCAATTTTTAATCCAAAGAGTTTTAATAAATGGACTGCGTTTGAACTGGGCTGGTTGGTGCCAATTTGTACACGGATTATTTTCCCGTCAACCCGATAACAGCTCAGCGTAGCTTGCCGCAACCCCTTTCCTTCACTTTGCAACCGCTTACAAAGCGTGTTCATTAGCTTTTCTACTGCAATCTCGATACCCACCCTGGTATTAATAGGCTCCATGCTCGGTAGGCGCTCCGAAAATGGATCAGGCAAAATGATGGGCGTAATAGGATCGGGCATATCGCCTATAGCCTTTCTTATACGCTCGATCATTTCTTCACCAAAGCGTCGCCGCAAAACCGAGGCAGGCATGTTTATAAAACTTCCGATGCGATAAAGGCCGAGCTTGCTCAGCTTTTGTATATTCAGTTCGCTTAACCTTAATGCCGGAGACGGAAGTGGCAATAAAGCATCAATATGTTTGCCCGGGGCAATAATTGGCGATACCTTTCCGAACCTCGCAACGGCCCAACTGGTCGCTACAGTATCGCTAATGGCCGCCCTTACCTGATAACCAGCCCCCCGAAGCCTGTTTACCACTTCTTTAAGGTAACTTTTTTCGCCGCCCCAAAGATGCGTGCAACCTGTAATTTCCAGCATCAGGCCATCTGGTAAATCGATTCCAACAATTGGCGAATATCGGATGCACCACGTACCCAAAGCTTTTAGTAATCTGGCCGTTCTGCCGGGTTTATCATCCAGCACTTCAAGCTCGGGAAGGATAGCCCTTGCATCGGCCAATGGCATACCGACATTAATACCGAGTTCTTCCGCTTGCCTGCTTGCTGCACTCACTATGATCCTGTTTCCTGCTTTAATTGAAAAAATAACAGGCTTATCTTTAAGTTGGGGTCTTTTCAGGCAGATCCAATCTGTTAACAAATGAGAGAACCAAATAGACATATATCTTTTTTGCATCATATTGCCTCCCGTCTTTTTTCTTCAATAAACTGCTTTTCCGCCTGAGGAATTTCCTCACAAAACGCACCGTTTAAGTACGATACATTCCAACTTCCCGGCAGGCCATTTCTCACTTTTAACAGCGCCACCTGCCAATTGGGAAAGCCGAGCCCGGGTAAATCATCAATTTCCCTGCTTGGCAGCGGACTAATCTTCCATCTTGCTACGCAAATGGTATTGCTGAGTTTTTCTGCATTTCGCCTGATGAGAAATCCTGTAACCCTGCTTTTCTCTACCACCAATTGTAGCCGCCTCGATTGTGCAAAGCTGATTTCGTCGAGCTCAGAAACAACCACAGCTATTGAACTGCATTTAAGGGCTTCTTCCGTTGCCCAAAGCACATCTTTTTCCGATTTTAGATCGATAAACAACAGCCTGTCCGGAGATATGCCAAACGCGTTCAGCGAAGCTGGATAAAGGGTTCTTTTAGTGCTGATCCAAATGCAATTGGTGCCTGTTCTCATCAATGTTGCCATCAATGCCGTAATAAAGCCGCCGCTTGCCGCCGCATCTTCCATATTGCAGCCCAAAAATTCATGGATGGCTCCCGATGGGAATATGCCATTGGGGAAAGCATTACAAATTTGGGGCAGACCGATATCCTGCAATCCTCCCTCGCCAGAAGGTTTAACACCTTGTAGCAACAGTATCTGCTTTTGAAGCGCCTCTACAATATCCTTTTTTTGCTGCAACATAAATCAATTACAAATCTAATACTAAAAATATTAGTAATTTAACATTGTTGAAAAGTTATCGAAAAAGCTTAATTAATGCAATTTAAAGCTTGTTTTATATGTTGATAAATACTATTATTTTTAGTAAAATTACTTTTTTATATTTGTTCGTAATTCTAAACCAACCCGTTTTATGATTGAGCTTGACTTTTTTTATCCTTTAAATGATCCGAACGCCTTAGCCTATCAATTAATTTGTTTTGATACCAAAGCATGTTGGAAGATTTTATTGGATGGCGAACTTTTGGGCAGTTTTGAGAAACAAAATAATGCATGGAAGAAACTTACAGGCGAGTGGGTGAATGATGATTTTATTGTTGCCGCAGGAAACCTGATAGATGCACAAGCGTATAACCGCCTACCAAATGAGATTTGCACAAGGTGGGAAAAACAGATTGCAGAGGTAATTGCCGAATCAGATCATTCTTATCTGGTAATCTGTAAAGCCGATATCAATTTCGCCGCTTTTACAAAAATTTTCAGTCGCTTTATTCCCGGTCTGTTAAAAGATGAGTGGGAAATTACATTTAAAATTTATAGTCATGATTTTAACGAGGATTTGGAGCTTGTAACACGTATGGATTTACGTCGGGAACGTGCCTTTTATTAAAATTTGCAGTGAGTAGAGTTTAGTTTTTAAGGTTTAATTTAATCGAATTATAAGCTGAAATTTCTTTTAGGGTAAAAAATATCTATTTTAGAGAAAAGAAGCGACTTGATTAAATTAACTCCGATACGATTTGATGGTAAACTTAAGGGTGGTTCAACAAAACCTTGGAGCGTTACCTGTATCGACGAGAATTCAAACGATTTATCAATGATCCCTTGTGTGGTAAAATTATTTACCCCAAATCACATCGCTCAAAGTTGCCACATTGCAAAAGAGTTTATTTGTAGTGAACTTGCCCGAGAATTCGATTTAGATACGCCAGAGAGTTACTTGGTAAATTTAACCGACCCAAAATTTCTTAGCACACTTTTAAAGGAAGATGTTGAGGAACTTAAAACCAAACATCAGGGCACAACTTTCTGCAGTAAACTTATTAATGCTAGCTTGGTTAGCGAGGGGCTTAAAAAATCGACTTTTAGTATTAACGATTGTGCAACTTTATTTGCCTTTGATTGTATGATTATGAATGCCGATAGGGGCGGGCATCATAACAAGGCAAACCTAATGATGGATGATGATGGGTTTATCTTAATTGATCATGAGCTTTGTCTTCATTTTATAGATGGCGAATCTGATGATGCGCTACAAGTAATTTTAGATGAATTTGCTGAAAACAGATGGCCAAGAATTTACTTTCACCATTTGTTTTATTCAAAATTAAAAGCCTATCGTGGCCAGAAGAAGAACCTTTTTGACACTTTTAAAGAGTATCTCGACCGATTGGATATCAATAAAATCGCCGATTTGATTGAGCAGCTAAAAGTTGCAGATATTGGTGTTGGCGAAAGTGATCGACTAATTGATTATCTTTATCAGCTTAAACAAAATTCAAATAAATATTGTTTAATTATGTTAAGTCTCATTTCATGATAAAAGGAACGTTCCAATATGCTTTATTGCAATATCATCACTCACAATTGCTGGGGGAGGTGTTGAATGTTGGTCTTGTGGCCTATTTTCCCGAACACAAGAGACTTGAATTTATTTTTCCTGAAAAGCTTATCAGACTAAGGTACACTTATCCCGAAATTCCTGAAAAAACAATAAAATCTTATTTCAGGTATTTCCAAGATCGTGTTGCTACTTTGAATAAATCTCCGAACTTATTTTATGATCAGGATTTGGAGCACGGACTCCAACAATTTTTGGAAAAAGAATTTCTAGCGCCTGATGCTTCATCATTACAATTTGGTAATTATCGTAACTCAGTGCTCTATACTCAAAACATTCAACAAATTTGCGATCAGCTTTACAATCTTTATTTTTCTGTATTTAAGATTCAGGATAGCACTATTAAAAAGATCGATGAAACGATTTTACTCAGAAAGTACAAAAATCACTTGAGTAAATTTACTAAGAACACATCTTTAAACGAGGTCGATAATTTGTATTTTAATTATAGCATTAAACCCGATTCTGGAGCATCTGTTAAATTTGATATTGCCTGGAAAGAAGACAAGAACACCCACTTGGTAAAACCTGTTAGCTTTGATTTGCAAAGACCAGAATCCATCCAGCGAAAAGCCTGGCAATACTCCGGTCAGTTTGAAGATCTGCATGATTTAGCTGTACATAATGACTATTTATTTGATGTAATTCTTGCTAAACCAAAATCAACCGATTTGGTTAAGTCTTATGATAATGCCATTCGCTTACTCAGCAAGTCAGAAAGAGTAAATTTAATTGAACTGAACGAGTTACAGGAATATTCTCAGTTAACTATAGATTCCATTTTGGAACTTTAAGATTCGATAATTTACAGTCGACTTCTATTGCGTAGCTGTGGTATAAACGACTTTTTTTTACTCAGGCTTGTCGTGTAGACACCTTCTATTTATTAGTCGACAAACGAATAAACATGGTCTTCTGAGTATTTCGACTGGAGTTTATCTTGAGCGAAGCCGAAGGGCCCAATACAGGCTTAATCGAAGGGTGGATGTTTAGATATTTATCCAAAATAAAAGTCTTCGACTCCGCTACCATTGACGGTTTTCGTAAACACCATAAATCGTCATTTCGACCGAAGTGTTCAATGGGAGCTCCTACGGAGGAGAAATCTTAAGCTAAAGTTAGGTTCAAAGATTTCTCGGCTGCGCTCGAAATGACGGCGCTTCTTAAGAGCATTCTCCGAAAAACAATCTCACCACCAGCGAATTGAGGAAATTTAGCGCTGGCAGACTTTGATACAAATCGACAAAAGGTTGAACAAATAATAAAGAGGCTATTTCTTTACTTTGATTACAATTAACCAAATAATAAACCTAACTGCAAATCCCTTTAAAAAGCACCACAATGCTTTGCAGTTGCAATAACTTTTTATGAGAAACAATTTATTAATTTCAGATGCCTAACATTTTTGATTTTGCTTAAGTCAAATCAATGAGGAAATAAAAACTAAATCTAAATTATGGTCAATAAATACTTATCAATTCTGTAAATATTCATATCAGTTAAACGCACTCAACCATACCATTTATAAATGAGCCAGATAATGCCAGGCATTTTAATGATAGCATGCAACAAGGCTACAAAGCAGTTTACGAATAGCCAGCTTTGAACGCATTATACGTTTGCAATAACCAAATAAGTCGCATGTTTTAATCATTTATAATCGGTTGCATTTACGCTAAGCACAAAGAACATTACAGATAAGGTCATCCCAAAAACAGAAATCAAACTGAGATAACAGTTGTTGAATTTAACGCCGAAGATAAGGGTTTACCGGTTAAATCATTCCACACAATCTCAAAGCCAAAGCAACAGTTTAACGTTTTTACGCTATTCCATTTTGCAGGCAGGCAAAGCTTTTTTCAGATACAGCAACAAGGAACCCTAATTTTCTTGTATGGAAAACCTTTGTCCAAATCGCAACAGCACTTCCGTTTTTGGGCATTCTTAAAATAACCTTAATAAGATCACTTACGCCCATCGGCGGTTAAATCGTACAAATAAATAATGAATAATTAATTCATGTAAAATCTGGGGCTGCCCAGATAAAAGCAATAGGTATATGAAAGTAAAAAACAATGTTAAAACCAAACGTTGGCAAATCCATTGGATGTTGCTGGGGCTCTTAGCACTTACCTTAACAAATTGTAAGCAAGATGAGCTAAAGGCCGAACCCGGCTACGATCCTAATAAGGAAGTGCTTATTGCCGATTTTTACCCCAAAGAGGGAAGTGTAGGCAACAATCTGGTCATTTATGGCGATAATTTCGGAAACGATATTTCAAAAATAAAAGTGATGATCGGTGGTAAAGAAGCCAAGGTAATCAGCGTTAAAAATAACGCTTTGTACTGCATAATTCCCGAGAAAGCTTATGCCGGTGATATCAAGATTACCATAATCGGCGGCAACAGTCAGGAGCTTGCAAACGCAGTATCCAAAGAAGCATTTTCTTACAACCGGAAATTACTTGTTTCTACCTTTTTGGGCAAATATTACGAAGTAGCGAGCAATTTTGAGGAGAAAGAAGGTCCTTTTAACGATTGCGGTGCATTTAAGGGCGTGCTTTGGCTAACATTTGATCCCAGAAACCACAACCGCCTTTATTTTACGGCCGATGCAAACAGTTGTCGACTCATCGATTTCGAAAAGCAATATGTTAATTATTTCAGAACAGGCTTTGCCAGAACTTCAATCATCAATTGGAGAATTGATGGCAATCAGGATATGATAGCTTCAGATAACCATTCAAGCGATACCAAATACGGCAATTATATATTTAACCGCTCATCAAATTTCGTTCAAAACGAACCCATACAAGTTTATGCCCGCGGTGTAAACGGAACAATTATTCATCCCCAAAATGGAGAGTTGTACTATTCGAGGTTCAGGGCTGGCGATATCCGCAGGTACGATTTTGCTACCAAAGAAGACAAGTTGGTGTTCTCCAATCCGTATAGCGCCGTGGCCGTTTACATGGTTGTGCATCCCTCTGGCGATTACGCTTATTTGGTTGAATACGACAAGCATTTTATTATGCGTACCGATTACGATCGCGAAAAGAAAACATTTAAAACACCTTATACCATTTGTGGTGCAGCAGGTACCTCGGGCTATTCAGATGGAATTGGCACCAATGCCCGTTTAAACAATCCGGTTCAAGGCGTATTTGTTAAAAACCCCGATTACGAAACCGCGGGAGGCGACCAATACGATTTCTATTTCTGCGATAAGGCCAACCACGCCATACGCACACTAACGCCCCAGGGCCGGGTGAGCACTTTTGCCGGTCGAGGCAATAACGGCGCCAGTGGTTATGCCGACGGTGATTTGCGCACCGAAGCACGTTTCAACAATCCACAGGCAATTACCTACGATGAGGATAAGAAAATATTCTACATCGGCGATACCGGCAACTGGCTTATTCGCAAAATTGCAAAAGAAGAATAATTATTTAACAGCTATTATATAATGATGAGATTTATTGTACTAACGTGCATGGTGTTGTTTGGCATTTGCCTAAACGCTATGGCGCAGGAAGTGATAGTGAAAGGAGTAGTTACCGACGAGAAAAAACTACCCATTCCCGGCGTAAGCATATCAGTTAGCAATGTACCCGGATTAGGCGCTATTACTGATGTAGATGGAAAATACAGCATTAAAATGCCCTCATACCAAACATTGGTTTTCACCTTTATGGGTTATGATAAAAAAGAAGTATTGGTTAAAGAGCAACGCGTGGTTAATGTTACCCTGATAGAATCGGAGGCCAGTGTACTCGATGAAGTAGTAGTAACCGCAACTGGTAGCGAACGCAAAATAGCCATTACAGGTGCAATTACAACCGTAAACGTCGAACAACTAAAATCGAACCCCTCCACATCAATGGCCGATGCGCTGGCAGGTGTTGTGCCCGGTATTCAGGCTATGCAAACTTCTGGCCGTCCGGGCAGCGTTTCAGAGTTTTGGGTGCGCAGTATTTCTACATTTGGGGCAAGCAATGCTGCATTGGTACTCATCGATGGTTTTGAACGCGATATGAATGAGATTAATGTGGAAGATGTAGAATCGTTTTCAGTATTAAAAGATGCCTCTGCAACTGCCATGTACGGTAGCAGGGGAGCCAATGGCGTTATTTTGATAAAAACAAAAAGGGGAAAGGAAGGGAAAGTTAACATTAACGCCAAGGTAGAAGGCTTTTACAACCAGCTTACCAAGCTGCCCGAATTTGTTGATGGCTATACTTATGCCTCCATGGCAAACGAGGCCAAAATTGTTCGCAACCAGGAGCCGCTTTTTTCTAAAACAGAACTTGAGGTGCTTCGGTTGGGGCTCGATCCCGATCTCTTTCCCAATGTAAATTGGATGGATGTAGTATTACGCGATGCTGCAAAAAGTCAGCGCAGTATGCTTAACCTCAGCGGTGGCGGTAAAACCGCCCGCTATTATTTATCGGGAAGCTACCAAAACCAACAAGGTATGTACAAGGTAGATGATGCCCTGGGAGATTATAACACCAATGCCAATTTTAATAAGTACACCTATCGCCTAAGTGTGGATATGGACATTACCAAATCTACCTTGCTAACGGTGGGCGTATCGGGCTCATTGCGTAAGCAAAACGACCCGGGCGTGGGCAGTAATGCCATCTGGACAGCGCTAATGGGCTATAATGCCATCACCTCGCCGATTCGGTATTCAGATGGGAAAATTCCTGCAAGCGATGATGGAGATAACGATCCGAACAATGATATGGACCGGTTTAACCCATTGGTACAGGGAACAATGACCGGCTACAACGAAAGCTGGAGCAATAACATTCAAACCACTTTAAATCTCAATCAAAAGTTAGATTTTATTACCAAAGGGTTATGGTTTGTGGGGCGCTTTGGATACGATACCTACAATAACAATTATATTAAACGTTACAAATTTCCCGAATTGTGGAGCGCCAACCGTTACCGCAACACCTCGGGCGACCTTGTTTTTAAACGAATAAAAGAAGAACAAAAAATGACCCAATCGGCGGGATCAGATGGCGATAAACGTGAGTTTTTTGAATGGGAAATGCATTACGATCGCAACATTGCCCTGCATAATTTTGGCGGCGTGTTTAAATACACACAGGCATCAAAAGTGTTTACGCAGAACATTGGTACCGACCTTAAAAACGGAATTGCCCGCCGAAATCAAGGTTTGGCAGGTCGCGTAAATTACAACTACAACTCCCGTTATTATGTCGATTTTAATTTCGGTTATACCGGATCAGAGAATTTCCACAAAGATTATCGCTTCGGGTTCTTTCCTGCCATTTCTGGCGCATGGAACATTGGCGAAGAGCCCATCATAAAAAAGCTGGGTTGGGTTGATATGTTCAAGGTGCGTTATTCTTACGGAAAAACAGGAAATGACAATCTGGGCGACATCAGGTTTCCTTACTTGTACACTTTAGAACAAATGTATCAGAGAGATGCAAATGGCAATATCCAATATTATTCTGACGGAACGCCAATTGGGGCCAGCGGCTATCAGTTTGGCGATTACGAATCGGCATCCCGCCCGTGGGGAGGTTTAGGATACACTTCTGTAGCCTCGCCAAATGTGACCTGGGAGGTTGCCACCAAGCAAGATCTGGGCATTGATTATTCATTGTTTCACGATAAGATTAGTGGTGCTGTCGATTACTTTTACGAGCGCCGCGAAGGCATTTATATGAGCCGTAATTTCCTGCCGGGATTCGTCGGTCTCGAAAACAATCCATCGGCCAATGTGGGCGAGGTAAAGGCGCACGGTATTGATGGTAGCTTTACCTTCAAGCAGAAAATATACAATGTAGATTTAACTCTTCGCGGTAACGCCACTTATAGCAAAAGCGAGATTATTGAACGAGACGAGGAAAACACGATTTACGCTTACAAACTGCAAGAAGGCCACCGCGTAGATCAGGCAAGGGGACTTATGGATTTAGGCTTGTTTAAAGATTATGATGATATCCGTAACAGCCCCAGGCAAACCTTTGGCGAAGTGATGCCCGGCGATATTAAATATAAGGACATTAATGGCGATGGTAAAATCGATGATAACGATATCGTAGCTATTGGCGCCACAACCAGGCCCAACCTTACTTACGGGTTCGGTGTTTCAGCAAGCTGGAAAGGCCTCGATATCAACGTCCATTTTCAAGGTGTAGGCAAGTCAACCTATTTCATCAACGGTTCATCAGTGTATATGTTTAACCTTGGCCAAAACTGGGGCAACATCCTCACCGATATTGCCGACAGCAACCGCTGGACGTTAGGCGTTAACGAAGATCCAAATGCAGATTACCCACGCTTAACTTACGGCCCCAATGCTAATAATTACAGGGCATCTACCTTTTGGTTACGGGATGGTTCGTACCTGCGCTTAAAAACCCTCGATATAGGTTACTCCCTGCCCAAAACCTTTGTTAACAAGGCCCATTTAAATAACGTTCGTTTCTTTTTAATAGGTACCAACCTGCTCACATTTTCGAAGTTTAAGCTTTGGGATCCCGAACTCGGAAGTTCAACCGGCAAGGTTTATCCGCTTAGCAAAACATTATCAGTAGGCGTATCAGTTAATTTATAAGCATCAGAGAACATGAAAAAAATACTAACAATCTTAACTGTTGCAAGCACCATACTCATTGTTGGCGGTTGTAAAAAATATCTCGATTCGGATTACCTTTTTGATGAGCGATTAACCACCGAAGAGGTGTTTACCAATACCGATTATGCAAACCGATGGCTGGCAAAGGCTTATTCATTTCTAGGAAGCAACTACATGCAAGACGTAAGCAGCAAAAAATCGGTACCCTTTAACTTTGCCGATGACATGTATTACGGCGATGAAAGCGACGGTTATAAACGATGGAAAAATGGCCAATACACCGAAAATGGCTTAAACGGAGAAAGCAAGGAAATTTGGAACACAGCTTACAAGGGAATTAGACAGGCTTCGATTTTTATAAACAATATTGATATCAATAAGACCCTTTCTGTAAAGGAAATTGCCGATATGAAAGCGCAGGCGAGGTTTTTAAGGGCTTACTTTTATTGGGTACTGCTGCGCACCTATGGCCCAATACCTATTGTACCCGACGAAGGTATTGATTACACAAAGGAATATGATGAGATCGCACAGCCGCGGAACACTTATGAAGAATGTGCAACCTATCTTTCGAATGAACTTGTAGAAGCTGCAAAAGGGCTCTCTGCCCAGCAGGGAATACAACAGCTTGCACGGCCCACGCGTGGTGCTGCTTTAGCACTCAGGGCCCGGGTATTACTATACGCCGCAAGCCCATTGGCCAACGGAAAAGCTCCGGCAGAAGTGGCTGCGGCAATGGTTACCAAAGACGGCAAGCCCTTACTTTCGCCAACGTACGAAGAATCGAGGTGGGCAAGGGCTGCAGCCGCCGCAAAAGATGTGATGGACCTTGGGCAATATCGCCTTTATGTGGCCTACAAAAAAACAACTGGCGATGCTGCCTATCCGGCAACAGTTACCCCTCCATTTGATAGCAACTTTTCTAACAGTGCATGGCCCTCGGGCTGGAGCGATATCGATCCTTTCGAGTCCTATCGGGCACTGTTTAACGGAACCGTTCCTGCGTATCAAAATCCAGAGCTCATTTTTACACACGGCCAAAACCAGGGCGGCGAAGGCATAAATGTTTTGGTATTGCACCAATTGCCCCGTTTAGAAGGTAAAGGATACAACTCGCACGGCATGACACAAAAACAGGTTGATGCCTATAGCATGAACGATGGCAGCGACATACCGGGAATGAACAGCATGTACGCTGGCAGACAGGGTTACGAAAACAGGTACAATACGCTGCCACGCGCAACAGGCTTTGTAAAACAAGAAGAGTTATCAAAATATCCCGAATTAGGTCCTTTAGGCGTTGGAGTAAACAAGCAGTACGTTCGTCGCGAACCACGCTTTTACGCCTCAGTATCGTATAACGGCTCAACGTGGAACCTGTTAAATGCCGAAAGTGTGCGGGATGAAAAAAGTAACGTACAGATCTTTTATTACAGAGGCGATCCCAATGGGTACAAGAATACGTCGTACTGGCCGCGAACAGGAGTGGGGATAAAAAAGTACATCCATCCAGACGACATTAGTAATGTGGCCGTTACGGCATACGATCAAAGTCGGATGAAACCGAAAGTCGATCCTGCAATTCGCTATGCCGAAGTGTTGCTGATGTATGCCGAAGCACTAAACGAGCTGAACGGTTCGTATACCATTCCATCATGGGACGGTACCAAAACACACAATATATCGAGAGATATTTCGGAAATGAAACGTGGAATCCAGCCTATCCGCATCCGTGCGGGTGTTGCCGATTACGCCAGCGATGTTTATTCAGACCAGAACAAATTTCGTATTAAATTGAAGCGGGAGCGCCAGGTAGAATTGTTTGCCGAAGGACAGCGTTATTTCGATTTACGCCGTTGGACAGATGCACAATCTGAAGAATCGGCCCCTGTTTATGGCTACAATGCTTATGCTACCAAAGCACAGGCCGACCTTTTCCATACCGTGGTAGAAACGCCATCGCTGCCCTCTATTTTCACTCTTAAAATGTGGTTCTGGCCGATACATTTCGATGAGCTGAAACGAAATAAATACCTCACACAAAATCCCGGTTGGACCAATCCTGAATAATTTAATAGAATCTACAAACATGAAGAAGAATTTATATTTTCTGTTTTTACTGATAGCAACAGCAGCAGGCTTTGTTTCGTGTAACGATGAATGGAAGGAAGAGCAATATGTTCAAATGGCATCATTTAAATCAGACCCCACCGCTCAAGGAGTAACCTGGTGTTATATCCGTTATAATGCACAGGGTAAATTGCGATATAATTTGCCGGTTATCATTAGTGGCTCAACAGCCAACGTAAAAGATCGAACCATCCATATCGGTTTAGACCCCGATACACTGGCGAAATTAAATCAGGAGCAATATGGCCACCGCCAGGAGTTGTATTTCAAGCAATTGAGTACAAATTATTATGCTATGCCCCAAACAGTAAACGTACCTGCCGGAGTAAGCACCGTTACGGTACCCATCGATTTTACCCTGGGAAATCTCGATCAGGCCGACAAATGGGTGCTCCCCTTACAAATTTTAAGCGATCCCTCATACGATTATCAGGCCAACCCGAACAAGTATTATCGGCGAACAATGTTGCGCATCACACCTTTTAACGATTACTCTGGCGAATATGGCGGCACCTTGTATAAAATATACCTCGACGGAGATACCGAACCGCTAACCTTAAATACCCACAGAACTTTTGTTGTAGATGATAAAACCATATTTCTGTATGCCGGCATCAGAGATATTGATTACCTCGACCGTAAAAACTATAAGGTGTTTATTAAATTTACCGATGAGAAATTAGATGTCCAAAAGAAAAAGCTGGAAATCTGGAGCGATAATACCGCGAATAACAAATTCAAGGTGGGCGCAACGCAATCTTATTATACAAGAGACGAGGCAATGGATGCAAAGCTCCCATATTTGAAACACATTTATACCACGCTTTACCTTTCTTACGAGTTTGAGGATTATACCACAGTACCCGGCCAACGACTAAAGTATAAGGTAGAAGGTACTTTATCGATGCAACGCGATTTAAATACCTTGATTCCTGATGAAGATCAGCAGATACAATGGTAAGGGAAAGGTAGAGGGTAGAGGGTGATAAGGTTTAAGGTAGAGGGTTTGCCTTTCTCTTGATTAAAAAAAACCACGAATTGGGAGTTAATTCGTGGTTTTTTGTGTGTAAGCTTTGTCATCCTGAGCGCAGCGAAAGGATCTCCAAGCGATGAATCCGATAGCTATCGGACGCAGAACGCCAAAACCCCACTGCCAAAAGAGGGCGAGTGGACAAGGGCGGTAACATATAGGTTGCAGATACTTCGCTATGCTCAGCAAGGCAAAACCCTTGCTGTTATGGTAGCTGATCTACATAATTTTCTGTCTGTTAAATATTTATTTTTGATTAAGCTTGCACTCAAGGTCTTTTGTTCGGATGGCGTTTATTGTGGAAACACGATAACACCCGGATCTTCTTTTCATCTTCATCAATGGTAAAATAGAGTGCGTATGGAAAATTTCTGATTTTTAAAGCCCTTATATTTTTATATCGAACTCTAACAAGGGGAGCTGTTTCTAAGGTGGCATACGCTTCTTTAAGCGCCAATGCGAAATTTAAAGGTGCATTAATGCTGTATAATGCGTAATAATCAATGGCATTTTCAATCTCCTTTTGAGCCCGAGGAGATACCACGATTTTATAAACCATACTTTTTATTAAGCTGTTTGATAGATTCTTCGGCCGAAAGATAAGTGCTTTCATCTTCCTGCAGGCGCTCGTCTAAAACGGCCTTTGCATCAGTCGTCAGTTCAAAATCACTGTCATCTTCCTCCACAATAATAGTAATGGGCTTCGATTTAAAAGTGGTTTTAATAGCATCCACAATGTCGGTGCTTAAATCCTGTGCAGATGTTAAATGATATGTTGTATACATAAACTTCTGTTTATTATTGTCTTCGTTTTGATAAAGATAAAAAAGATATTAGTTCTTTTTGTTAAAACAAAGCAAATTGCAAGAATATACTTTTTGAAACTGAAAGGATAAATATTATTTCAAAGATTTCTCGGCTGCGCTCGAATCCGATAGTTATCGGCTGACGATATGTTTAACGCTGTCATCCTGAGCGCAGCGAAAGGATCTCCAGGCGATAAAAACAAAACGCCAATAAGGCACTGCCTAACAGTTGAAAACGCCATCGACGTTATTTTCCAGTTTACTAGTTATAGGCCCCTGCATTACGGTCGTCATCCTAAGAGATTAGTTCTTGGGAAAACAGAGAAGTTGGGATGACAGTTTTTCACCGAGTCGTCATTGCCCCAAAGAGGCTACTTTGTAGCGAGGCTGGGCTTGAGCGAGCTGAAGCAATCTTAGAATGGCCGCCACAGAGAGATTGCTTCGTACCTCGCAATGACGACCCGTTCATAGGTGCTGTCATCCTCAGCTTGTACCGATAGCTATCGGTAGGGGATCCTAATGCGTAAAAATGCTACTTTGCATTAGGATTCCCGCCTGCGCGGGAATGACGGCAAGTAGCCTGCATGCGATTTACTTTGCTGTTGGCTCCAGCCAACGGCCCATCAGCACATCAGTAATTCGCTATTCTAAAACTTTTAAAAGATCCCTTTTGTGGGGCATTGCCTTTCACTACAATCCCGGCTCTGTAACCCATTCCCCATGGAACGTACTTAGCTGCGTTGAACGGCGTGCGATAAAGGCTCACCCATTTTTCACCATCGTTTTTATAGAAAAATTCAATCTGTTTCCCGTTATCAGCAATCTGCATTCGTAATTGCACCGTTTTTGATAAGCTTATTTTCAAATCCTTAAGAACGGTGTATGTCCCCTCGAAATTGTCAAAAACCGCAAGGCCGTCGTTTGAAGCAGTTATTCCTATTCCACCGAGTTCGCCGGGCCATTTGCTTTTAAAAATTGCGCCACCCAGGCAAATCCCTGCGTTTGTTTCATTAACATTTACATTCGCTTCGATATTGAAATTTACCGTTTTAATGTATTGCCCCAAAAACGTTCCGAGGCCATGGTTTTGATCAGAGGCAGCAAGGTTTAAGCCATTCTCGAACGACATTTGGGGCCTTTCAGACTTTGATGGCCATTGCCATACCAAATTCAACTTGGTGTCCTGCTCAAAGTCGTCAGTAAAATTCAGGTCAGACTTGGCACGATTTGGAACAGTTGCGTTGTGTAGCACAGGCCAACCATCTGCACCAATTGTAAGCTCCTCTATAACACCCTCCCGGCCAACAAAAACATCATAGTCCTTATTAAAAGCATGATAAAGCATAAACAACCGATCATCGGCCGATTTTACAACCGTACCATGTCCGGGGCAATTCCATTTATCGTTACTCGCCATTATGGGGTTGTTTCCGTATTTCTCCCAAACCCCGCTCGCTAAGTCTTTGGTTCTGGCGATGCCCGTTTTATAGTTGCAATTGGCATCGCAGCAGCCGCCAACCGAGTACAGGCTGTAAACATATTCTCCCAAAGTAAAAAAGCAGGCCCCCTCTACAAGCCCCGTTTCCCAGGGTTGGCTATTGGTAAACATTTTAGTTTTTTGGCCAAGTAATTTTGTTCGGCTTTCATTAATTTCTTGTTTCCAGATCCAGCTTTCTTTGCCACAGCCGTTACCATCGTTTTTCCAAAAAGCGTAAATTTTGCCATTGTGCTGCAGCTCAAATGCGTCTATTGCACCGCACTCATCCTCTATAATCACTGGGCCGTTATCTGTAAATTTATCCGTTTCTATTTTATCTGCAT
The DNA here is from genome assembly GCF_015679185.1 of Pedobacter endophyticus. Lineage (NCBI taxonomy): Bacteria > Pseudomonadati > Bacteroidota > Sphingobacteriia > Sphingobacteriales > Sphingobacteriaceae > Pedobacter > Pedobacter endophyticus. Next base: position 1,020,096 of record NZ_CP064939.1, on the reverse strand, counting down.
CAACCCAGGCAATGCCACATTGCAGACCCGGATTGCCTTTGGTTTCTCTGTTGTGCGCCGTGTAATAAGCATAAATACGATTCTGTTTTGCATCATAAACCAGCTCTGAAGCCCAGAAATTGTTTTCGCCCCATTGGTTTTTCATATCCTTAAAGCCGTTGGGGAAAACGTGGTTGATCAATTTCCAATTTTTAAGATCCGTCGATTTATAGATCGTAAAATAAGGTGCCCACTCATTCGTGGTCGACGTGGCATAATACACCTTGCCAACCCTGATAATTGATGGATCCGGATTATCGCCGGGCAGGGCCGGATTTACCAGTGCACTTCCGATCGGCACATCATCGCTGCTTGTTGTTTGCGTTCTGTTTATTCCACACGATAAAAGCGTAAGGCTGGCAACGAGGCAAACAGTGCTGTTTCTCAAGGCATCAATTGAAACCGAACCTAAAGTTGCCGGGCTCAAGCCGCATCGCGTAAGCATCTTCGAAGCCTTAGTTATTAGTTTAGTTTCAATGGATAGAAGCTTTCTTTTGAAAGATGCACGAAGCAAGGATAACGAAAAACTGGTCATGTAATTAAATGTAAAAGCTATTTTTTGTTAGTGTTATTTTCTCGAAAGTAAGCAATTATAAGCATGAAGATAGGTGGGGCAGCCCCGAGCCATCGGCTGCCAACATCGTTTTGCTCAGCAACCAAGGCTGCAAATACCGTAAGCAATGTTGATCAATGTATCGTTTTTGGAAATTGTAACTTATTGTATATTAATTTTTTGTTGAATTAAAGTTGAATTCACGCCTTTGCAACCAAGTCAATATTGAACTCGGCGAACTGTTTTTTCAATCGCTTTTTGTTCATGCAATTGAGACAAATCGACAATAAATTGAACATATTTTACCATGTGCATTGGCTTACTTTGAAAATAGAAACCAATTATAAACTTGCTTCGGAGTTTGAATAACAAGAATTAGTTGTTTAAGAAGCTGCTGGATATTTATGAAGCCGAAATTTTTTGTCTTGCTCATCGTAGGCGTAATCTCAATACTAACAATGCTTATTCGTATCAAAACCGCTATTCCAAAGCAACTTCATGGTATAGAAATAGTAAATAAACCCTTAGCCTTGATGCTACAATTTTGGATCGGTAATATCCTTTAAACTGAGTTCGAAGAAATACAATTAAAACACATATAAAACTAAATTTAATGAAAAACAATAGGTTAATTTACACGCTACTATTAGGTATGTTCGCAGTAAACCTGGCTTATGCACAGAATACCCTTAGCAAGAGCGAAAAAAAGGAAGGTTATAAACTGCTCTGGAATGGAAAGGATGCAACGGGTTGGCGTGCTATATTTAAAGAACAGTTTCCTGCCAAGGGCTGGGAAATGAACAATGGCGTTTTAACGGTATTGGCATCAAACGGAAGGGAGCAGGGCTCGGGAGGTGATATCGTTACCCGCGACCAATTTTCGGCGTTTATATTAAAGTTCGATTTTAAATTAACCCCGGGCGCCAACAGTGGCATAAAGTATTTTGTAACAGAAGAAGAAAAAACCAACCTATCGGGCATAGGTTTAGAGTTTCAGGTGTTGGATGATGAAAAGCACCCGGATGCTAAGCTCGGCAAAAACGGCAACCGCAAACTAGGGTCGCTTTATGATCTTATCCCATCTAATAAACCTGCATCGGTAATTAAGCCGATTGGCGAATGGAACAGTGGAGAGGTGAGGGTTTACCCCAACAACCATGTGGAGCACTGGCTAAACGGTGTAAAGGTTGTGGAATACGAACGCGGCTCGAGCGAATTCAAAACGCTGGTTGAGGGTAGCAAATACAAAAACTGGAAAAACTTTGGCGAAGCGAAACAAGGCCACATCCTCATTCAGGATCACGGCAATAAGGTATCGTACAGAAACATTAAGATAAAGAAACTTAAGTAAAGCAAGGCTATGGAAGAATCAAGAAGAGATTTTATTAAAAAAGCAGCAATTGCGGCAGCTGGAACCTATGTAGGCACTTTTGGGATGTCGGCTAAAAGTTACGCCAACATTATCGGTGCCAACGATCGGGTGAGGGTTGGCGTAGTGGGTTTTTCTGATCGATTTAAAGACACCCTGTTTCCTTGCTTTTTAAACCATAATAAAGAACTGAACTTCGACATTGTTGCGCTTTCCGATTTATGGAGTTATCGCCGCGATCTTGGAACCGAGTATATTACTAAAAAGATCGGTCACGATATCACTTCCTTTAAAAACAACGATGAGCTTTATGGAATGAAAGATCTCGATGCGGTAATTATTAGTACGCCCGATTTTGCACATGCCTCGCACGCCATCGAAGCGGTAAAGAATAAAAAGGATGTATACTGCGAAAAGCCTTTCGCCGAAACGATGGACGATGCCCGTGCGGCCTTAAAAGCCGTTCGATCATCTAAACAGATCTTACAAATTGGTTCGCAGCGCCGTAGCGGACAAAATTATCAGGCTGCAGCTGATTTTATTAAGGAGGGAAAATTTGGCGATATTACCATGGTAGAGCTGAGCTGGAACGTAAACCAGCCGGGCCGCTGGCGCCGCCCCGATTTGGTAGCCAAGCTGAAAGAACAGGATACCGACTGGAAACGGTTTTTGTTGAACCGCCCCTATGAGCCGTTCGATCCGAGGATTTATCTTGAATACCGCCTTTTCTGGCCTTATTCATCTGGCATGCCGGGGCAATGGATGAGTCACCAGATTGATACCGTACATTGGTTTACCGGCCTCGCACATCCGCGTAGCGTAACCGCCAACGGTGGCATTTATCAATGGAAAGATGGTCGTAGAAATTGGGACACAACCACTGCTGTTTTCGATTACGGTCCGCTTGATGATATGAGCAAAGGCTTTCAGGTGGTATTTACATCCCGAATGCATAACGGCGATGAAAGGCCTGCAGAAATTTATTACTCGAACGGGGGAGAGTTAAACCTCATTACCAATACTATATCGCCACAAGGTGGGTTAACAGCACGAGCGGCAGCGGCAATGAAGATGCAGCCAAATTTGCTTCCCGAAATTAAACTTGCAGCGCCATCGGCGGCCGCGGCTTCTGCCAATACCGGCGCCGATGTATTAAGCTCCAATCACATGCGCAACTGGTTAGAATGCATACGCAGTAGAAAAGAACCAAACGCTCCCGTTGAAGCAGGTTACCAGCACTCCATAGCAAACATCATGACAAACGCCGCGGTACATACCGGCGGCAAAGCAACCTTTGATGCAAAACGGCAGGAGGTGATGGTAAACGGAAAGGTTTTTAAGTATTAGCGCCTCAACCAACCCTCCCCAAAAGGGAGGGTTTTAACGTTTTTTAATTTTAAAAAAACAAAGCGTTGTGATGACAGGGTTTTACGCTGTCATCCTCAGTATAACGAAGGATCACCAAGCGATGAAACGCAGAACGTCAAAAAACCGCTGCCAAAGAGGGTAAGTGAGTAGGCAGGGATGGTAGGATGTAGGTTGCAGATTTTTCGTACCTACTATTGACGTTTTCTGAAAACATTAAAAATCGTCATTTGACTGAAGTGCTCCATAGGAGCTCCTTTTGAGGAGAAATCTTTGAACCTTGAATAAAGATTTCTCGGCTACGCTCGAAATGACGATGCTTCTTAGCGTATTTTTCTAAAAAACAACGTCATTCATATTGATTTTTACCCCACAATTACCCCTACCATTGACGTGATTGTTTAATATGTATAAGACACTACATGAACGGTCGCCATTCCCAGCTTGACTGGGAATCTTAATGCAAAAAAAGCGCCACGCTTTAGGATTCCCGCCTGCGCGGGAATGACGGCAAGAATAATTTACGTCATTCATATTGATTTTTACCCCATAAATTACCTCTACCTTTGACGTGATTGTGTATTATGTATAAGACACTACATGAACGGTCGTCATCCTCAGCTTGACTGGGGATCTTAATGCTAAGGTTATAAGATTCCCGCCTGCGCAGGATCCGATGAGGTTAATAATATTTTCATTTTCAACCACATAGAAAACATAGGTTTGTGGCAAAGCGCTGTGGGGCATGTAACTCAGTCCCGTTTGGTGAGGAGGGTAGGAGATTAATTATGTTGAGCAGACCGCGTCCTATTTTAAGAGTTAGTGTAATGGTAATGATGCTTTGTCAGGCTGAGCGGAGTCGAAGCCTCGTGCATTTGCACTTCGAATCTGCTCAGGGTGACAATTATCACTGTATTTATGATCAACAGAATACTAACTATCCCCGGCATCCTTACTAAGCGAATTCATATATTCTTGTGGCGATACCTTAAAATACCTTAAAAAGTTTTTATTAAACAGACTTTGGGAACCGAAACCCACCATTTTTGCAATCTCAAAAAAGGTAAATTCATTTTGAGCAATCAATTTGGTCGCTTTTTTAAGTCGGGTAACATCGATCAATTCTTTCGGCGATAACGACGATATTGCTTTTATTTTGCGGTAAAGCGTAGGTCGGCTCATGTGCATGTGCTCTGCCAGTTGATCGATATCCAGATAGGGATCTTGAATATTCTTGCGCACATACTCATCAAGTCTTTTCAAAAATGCTTCTTCGGTTTTGGAGTTGGCAACCACCCGTACATCCTCAAAGGGCGAACTGGCAATATGGGCCTTTATTTTTAAGCGATTTTGAAGCAGGTTGGCCACCTGTACACGCAACAATTGCGGCGAAAAAGGCTTGTTAACATACAGGTCTGCGCCAACTTCTAAGCCCTCTATATTTGCTTTATACGTGTTTTTCGATGTCAACAATATAATCGGTATATGGCAAAACTCAACGTTCGATTTAATCGATTTGCAGAGCTCAAAGCCATCAATGCCGGGCATCATAATATCAGAAATGATAAGATCTACGTTTTCCTTTTCTAAGAGTTGTTGAGCAGCCTCTCCACTCGTGGCCAGGTGCAGCTTGTAGGTTTTTGTAAAAACCTTTGTCAAAAATTCAAGGATATCCTCATTATCATCAACAATTAAAATCGTATCGCTCATGTTTACTTTATCTTTTTCCAACTACTCAATTTAAATTCAAACTCCTGGTGAATGGGTAAGGTTAACTTAAATACCACTTTGTTTGCCTCACTTTCCAAATTTAACGAACCGTTATGTAATTCCGTTAACGATTTCGCGAGCGAAAGCCCTATTCCCGTTCCCGGCTTATCTTTGCCATACAACCTAAAAAACGGCTCGAATACCTGCGATTGATATTGTTGCGGTATTCCCCGGCCATCATTTGTAAACGTAATGGTAAATAGCCCGGCATTTTCATCAGGCAAAGATAAAATGACGCTAACAACGCTACTGCCGTACTTAATTGCATTAGAAATGAGGTTGTTACAGATCTTAATCAGCGCTTCTCTGTCGGTAAATGCAATTACGTTTTTTTCAGGCAGTTCAAGCTCGAGCACAATTTTGCTCTTTTGGGCCTCTTGCCTAAAGGCATCTATTTGCTCTTTAAGCAGCTTGTTTATATTGGTGTTTACAAAGTTCAGCCCGAACTGGTGCATCTCTGTTTTGCGGAAATCGAGCAGCTGATTGGTAAGCTTCGCCAGGCGATTGGCATTTTTTTCTACCATCAGTAAGCTGTCTTTTAAAGGTTGTTCTTCCGCGTCCTCAATCATCATTTCAACCGGCCCCAATATCAACGTTAAGGGCGTTTGTATCTCGTGGGCAATATTTGTGAAAAATTCTATTTTGGCCTGATAAATCTCTTTTTCCTTTTCGTGCTCAAACAGCCTTAGCTTGTTCCTGTTTTTGCGTTCGATGTAACGGTGATAGTAACGTATAGCAAAAAACAATGCCGTGGCAATCAGCAACAAATAACACACATAAGCCGTAATACTTTCCCAAAATGGTGGGCGAATTTTGATGAATAAACGCCGCTCCTGACCTGTCCAGCTGCCAATATTGCTTTTTGCTCTTACCAAAAAAGTATAATTGCCCGGAGATAGATCGGTAAAATAGGCTTTTCTGTTATTGTTGAGATACGTGGTAGCCTGATCTAAACCCTGCATCATGTATTCGTACCGCGTAACCTCGGGCGATGAATAATTCAATGCGGCAAATTCGATGCTGAAACTATTCTGATCGTACGCAAGCTCAATAGAATCGGTATACGAAATGGACCTCGTTAGCGGGCTATCTTCAACGTTGGGGAAAACCTCTTTATCATTGATCTGAAAACCGGTAATAAACGTTGGTGGTGCCTTATCCTTATGCTCAAAATCTTTCGGGTTAAAAGAGATCATTCCCCTTACCGAACCAAAGTACATTCGGCCTGTTGCATCTTTATAAGCCGAACTAAAGTTAAACTGATCGGTAATTAAGCCATTTGATTTGGTATAGATCTTAAATTTCTCCGTTTGGAGGTCGAAACAGATCAATCCTTTCAGTGAGCTAATCCACAGGTGTTTCGAATTATCTTCCAAAGCCCTGAACAGGATGTTTGTTGGCAGGCCGTTTTCGGTGGTGAACTTTTTCAGCACCTTTCGGTCGGGACTCAGCCTGATCAAACCATTGCCCTCTGTAGTAAACCACATGGCCTTGTTGCTATCTTCCATAATACCGCATACCGGAAACTCGTGTACGCTTTTCCCGTTTACCTTATCGCCAAAAGTAATATTGCCATGCTTACCGGTTTTCGGGTGATAGTAATAGGCGCCGTCAGATACGCTACCCGTCCAGATATTGCCAAACCGATCTTCGCGGATGTCATACACGTACGAGTTTGTAGGGATTTGTTTTACCCGTTTAAAAGTTTTTCGCTCCTTATTAAAGATAAAAAGCCCCGAACCCATATTATAGCCCGTGCCAACATATATGGTGCTATCTTTTGAAAGATAAATAGAAAGCACAAAATCGCTCGTTTCTTCATTCGGTTCGCCAATGGTTTTAAAACGATTAATCACAGTGCCCTTCTTAATGTCGAGGATTTCCATTCCGTGCAAAAACGGCCCTACAAAAAGTTGGTTGCCATATGCTAGCAGGCCGTGGATGTTGGGGTACGATAAATCGCCCGGCTTACCGTTGGCCGTATAATTGGTAAACTGGCCTGTTTTGGGGTTAAACTTGTTTACGCCCGCATCTTCCGTACCGATCCACAAGTCGCCCTTATTATCCGGGCAAATCTCCCTTACCGCATTCCCCGAAATGGAATTGGTGCCCAGCAGGGGGTAATACTTTTCAAACCTCGCATTGTTCTTCGAAAAGTAGCTCAGTCCGCCAAAATAGGTGCCGGCCCACATGCCCCCCTCGTTATCACGGCAAACCGTATAAACGGCGTTATCTGGAATAGAATAAGGATCGCCGGGGCGTTTGCGTAATAGTTGACTGGTGTTGGTGGCCAAATTGTAAATGTAAATGCCCGATTCTGTTGCCACCCAATATTCTTGCTTCTCGCCCGCAGTAATATCGCGAACATAGATATCGGTATTATCGCTGTTTTTTAAAATGAGCGATTTGATTACGCCGGTGCTGCTATTGTAACTTTTAAGTCCGCGTTTAAAGCAGCCCACTAAAATTTCGTTGTTGCCAATAGGGAATACTTTACTGATAGATCGAAGGTTTGAAGGCACATTTTTTTCGATAATTCTCACCGTACTTCTCCATCCGTTGTTCGGGTTATAGGTAGTCAGCTGCCCATCATCGTTGCCTATTAAGATGTTGCCGTTATTGTTAACCGCAATACACGAAGCTGTTGTTTTTAAATCGATTATTTTATTTTCTTTTTGAACGTATTTATAAAGTGCCCGGTTAGCCAGAAAAAATAAATTATTGTGGCGGTCGATCAATATGGCGTTGATGTAGCTTTGCGGTGCAGTTTGCAGGGGTGTAAAAACCTCTTTATAAGGATCGTATTTAATTATTCCGCGGCCGGTACCTACCCACAACATGCCTTTTTTATCTTCGGCAAGACAGATAATAATGTTATTGCCAATATTCCCGAACTTGCTTTTTTCGTTTTTGAAGGTTTTAAACGTGTAGCCGTCAAAACGATTTAAGCCTCCGCGTGTTCCAATCCAAATCAGGCCCTTTCTATCCTGGACAATCGCATTTACAGAATTATGCGCAAGCCCATCATCTGCCTGGTACTGCTTAAAGTAATGAGATTGCCCTTTGCAGGTAAAAACTGCAAAAACGCAAGTAAACAACAACAGAAATAATAATAGGGACCGCATAGTAAGTTAATCCCAAATATATATAATTAGATGCGTTGTAGTATTGTCCTTTGAATTATGCAAAATTTGTTCTCAATCTCTATTACTTTTATTGGCTGATATTCAGTTGGTTATTGCGTGTTTAGTTTCGGCCTTGATACATATCGACAAAAAGATGAACAATTTTAAAAGTTAAACCTTCCGCTCGGTGGTTTTCGATAACTGCACAGTGAACTCAATGTTGTTTAGTTAAGGAAATAACAAAGCATTGTTATCCTGAGTTTTAGTTTTTAGCGAAAAAAATCAACATAAAGTGACGTTTGGGATTTATTCGTTCGCTATCTGCGCCATGCGTCCCCCTTCGAAGGGGGCAGGGGGATGATTTCCAAAAAAAAATCCTCTCCCTTTGTATGGATTCCGGTATCTTTCGTTTGTGCAACCCTCTCCAAAGAGGGACAATGAGACCGTGCGTTAAACCCAGAGTAATAACGTCAATGGTAGTTTAGTTCTTTAGCGAAAAGAATCAATATGGATGACGTTTATATATTCTTGCCGTCTTTCCCGCGCAGGCGGGAATCTTAAAGCATTAGCAGTAAGATCCCTCCCGAAGTTTCGGGAAGGATGACGATCGTTCATAGTTGGTGTTCCATTCAGTTGGCTAACCCATAGGGCGTTTAACCTATCATCCTAACGCCTGTGTTTTTTCGAAAACTGATCTCTGCGCATGACCACCGCTCATAGTTTTTTAGGTGCTTACCAAACTTGATATAAAACGACAAAAGAATGAACAATATAAGCGGCGCATATTTTCTTACTTTGAAATTAAGAAACCAAATATCCAACGCCGAATCGCTTGCTGCGCAAAAGATGTGGCCAAAAGCACGGTAAAACCCACTGCTTTAAAAGCCAACGGTAAGTAACCGGTTTCAGTTGCTCGCAAAAAAAGTAGCATTTAGTCGCCAAATATGAATATGAGATAAACCTAGAGCCCTTAACAAATCTGTGCCTTCCGGTATTTAACATTTCACATTTCAGCCGGGGTGCCAAAATGTATGTGGCCAATACAAATCATCTTTACTACAATCCTAACCAAATATGAAATATAAAATTCTACTAAAAAAAATCTTTTCGTCCACCTTTTCTCATGTTATGGTAGCCACCATTTGCATAACGGCAATTGGTACAAACAAGGCCAAAGCCGATGGAGTAGGCGGTAACAATCCTGCAGGCGCTAAGCTTTTGGCATTTAAAACTACGGATTTTCAGGCCGATATCATCATCACCGGTAAGGTAACAGATGACGAAACAAAATCGCCCATTCCCGGCGTTTCCGTTAAGGTTAAAGGCAGTACAACAACCACCGTTACCGATGCAAATGGCGTATATAAAATAAGCGTTCCGAACCAGCAAGCGGTACTTACGTTTACGTATGTGGGTTACGATATACAGGAACGCACAGTTGGCGATGTTAAAAATATCAATATTGTTTTAAGCTCCTCGCAGGCTAAATTAGATGAAGTAGTTGTTGTGGGTTATGGAACTCAAAAGAAGGCCGATGTAACCGGCTCCGTAGTAAGGGCAAATTTGGAGGATTTTAGAAACGCACCCACTACCAATGTGGCCAGTCTTTTGCAGGGAACCGTTCCCGGCTTAAACGTCGGTCAGGTTAATCGTGCCGGTGCAACCCCATCTATCAACATCAGGGGGCAAAACACTTTGGGCGGAAATCAAAATGTGCTCATCATTTTGGATGGGGTGCAGTACAACAGCTCGTTAACTTCCATCAATCCGGATGATATTGCATCAATCGATGTGTTAAAAGATGCCAGTGCAACCGCCGTATATGGGGCTCAGGCTGCAAACGGGGTTATTTTAATCACAAGTAGAAAAGGAACCATCGGCCGAACCCGGATTTCGTTTTCGACACAGTATGCTACACAAAAGCCGAATATAGATCTTAAGCCGATGGCAAGAGACGAATATTTGGATCATATTAAATATTTGTATTACGATCAGGCTTTTCTGGCGCCCGATTTTACCCAGCCCAACCCCGCCTTTGATTTGGTAAGCAAAGTAGATCCATCGATGAAAGATGCATCGGGAAACCTGCTGCCAAACGATTTTAGTTGGTACGATGAGGCCACACGAACGGGCTCGATAATAGATAATCAGCTAAGTGTATCAGGTGGAACAGAAAAGATCAATTACCTGCTTTCGGGGAGTATCACCAAAAACTCGGGCTTTATTAATAACGACGTACAGAAAAGAAAAACGCTTAGGGCCAATATAGAATCGAAGGCAACAGACTGGCTTACCGTTGGTTTGCAATCGTTCGGAACCTTTATTAATGAGGATGGGGTAGAGCCAAACTTCGAAAATATTAACCTCATGTCGCCATTAATTTTGCCCTGGGATGATAACGGAAACCTGAGGATCAACCCTTACAACACCAACTTAACAAACCCACTGCTGAGCTATCAGGCCGATGATTATGACCGCCATAATTATTTTTTCGCTAATCTATACGCCAATGTGCAATTGCCGATAAAAGGGCTTACTTACAGAATTAGCTTTGGCAACAATTACCGCCTCGATTTAAAATACATTTCGAGTGAGTATGATGCTAACCTGACCGGACAGGCTTCTAAAGAAACGACCACGTATTACGATTATACCTTTGATAACCTTTTAACCTACAACAAAACCTTTGGCAAGCACAACTTTACCGGAACATTGCTGTACGGCTCTATTGAGCGTGAGAATAGTTACACCAGAGCGTACTCAACGGGTTTTTCGAGGCTAACGCTCGGTTACAATAACCTGCAGCAGGGAACCAATCGCTTTGCCGTATCAAATGCCTGGAATGAAGCGCTCAACTATCAGATGTTCCGCCTAAACTACAGCTACGAAAGCAAATATTTGTTTACAGGTACAATCAGGAGAGATGGCTTTTCGGGCTTCGCAGAAAATAATAAATACGGTATATTTCCATCGCTATCAGTAGGTTGGGATATTTCGAAAGAACCATTTTTTAAGGTAAATTGGGTAGATAACCTGAAATTAAGAGTTGGTTATGGCGTAGCCGGAAACCAAACCACAAGGTACTCATCATTGGCAACGGTTGATGTAAACGCCGCTTATGTTTTTGGCGATGGCGGTTCAACGCAGTTCGGGCAGCAGGTAAACTCATTATCTAATCCCGACTTAAAATGGGAGCGTACTACAGGCGCCAATGTGGGCTTAGAATTTACGGTATTAAAAAACAGGCTATCAGGTGTTATCGAATATTATGATACCAAAACTACCGATCTACTTTATTCGGTAAACATTCCCGTAGTTACAGGTTTTGGCAACATTTTAACCAATATCGGCGAACTGAGAAATAAGGGTTTTGAAGTGTCTTTAAACTCCAAAAACCTGAACAGCGGCGAATTTAAATGGACATCGTCCCTAAACTTTGCCCGAAACGTAAACAAGGTTGTTAAGCTGCTTGGCGATCGGAATGGCGATGGTGTTGAAGATGATCTTCCGCAGAGCGGACTTTTTGTTGGGCAGCCAACTGCAGTAATTTACGATTATCGGGTAAACGGCATCTGGCAGGTTGGCGAGCAAATCCCAACGGGCTACTCAGCAGGAACCTATCGCATTGTGGATCAAAACGGCGATGGCGTAATCGATGCAAACGACAGAACAATTATAGGTTCGTCTGCACCAGCCTACAGGTTGAGTTTGCTCAACAATTTCCAGTACAAAAATTTTACGCTGAGCGTATTCCTAAATTCTATCCAAGGTGGAAATAAATCCTATCTGGCTAATAATACTGCAAGGATAATTAGAGATGACAACGCCATCAGAAACAATTACCTGAGTGGAATAGATTATTGGTCGCCAGACAACCCCAACGGCAAATATCCCCGCTCTTTCGTATCCGCAACATTAAACCCACCGCTGTTTCAGAACCGAAGTTTTGTAAGGCTGCAAGATGTATCGCTCTCGTATAAGTTTAGCGGAAAGTTTGTTGAGCGCCTGAAACTTCAAAACCTCAATGTGTTTGTAAGTGGCAAAAATCTGGCTACCTGGACAAGTTGGGATGGCTGGGACCCAGAAACCAATCAAGGTTTAACCAACAACGGAAGGCCGGTATTTAAAGGCTATTCTGTAGGGCTTAATGTTACATTTTAAATTAGAAACGATGAAAAAGATAACCGCTACCATTATAATTGCAATTACCGTTCTGTTTTTCTCTTGCAAACAAGATTTTTTAGATGAAAAACCGCTCGATTTTTTAAGTACAACCAACGCTTACATCAGTGCTCAGGATTTTGATGCTGCTGTAACTAATCTTTACGACCGCGTACGAAGAGAATTTTACAACAGTGGCGAAAGAAGGCCTTTTGATTATGTGTTTGGCTGCGATTTGGTTTTTGATGGCCAACCGTCGGTTGATAGGCACACCAATATGGTTGCCGCCTATTCGCCGCTAAGTACAGAAATCCCGTTAATCCACTGGACTTCGTTGTATAAAATCGTTTCAGAATCAAATACCATTCTCGATCGCATTCCGGGTTCTGAACTATCGGCTGCCGATAAGACATTAATGGAAGCCCGGGCTAAATTTTTCCGTGGCATGGCCTATCGCACACTCGCTTACCTGTACGGGGGCGTTCCGTTAAATACAACAGAAGTGGTTTCAGCAAAAACAGATTATGCACGCGCATCAAAAGCCGAAGTAATCGAGCAGGTGATTACCGACTTGAAGTTTGCCGCCGAAAATTTACCTGCCATAAACGCGGTTCGCGATGGCGAAATCAATAACCTTGCAGCGTATCACCTCTTATCCGAGGTTTATCTTGCCGCAGGGCAGTTTCAGAACGCTGCCGATGCCGCCTCTACGGTTATCAGCAACCCCAATGTTGGCTTAATGACAGCCAGATTTGGTGTTAAGGCATCAGATGCGACCAAAAATGTGTATTGGGATCTCTTTCAAAAAGGCAACCAGAACAGAAAAAATGGCACCAATAAAGAGGCACTTTGGGTAATTCAGTTCGAAACCGATGTTCCGGGTGGCGCTGCGGTTTCAACAGGCATTAGTGGCTCGTACCAGCAAGAAAGGCATTTTGCTCCGCAATTTCTCACTTTCAGGCTCTCGGGAAGTAATGTGCAACCGTTTTTATACCCCATTAGCGATTACACCGGGGGTAGGGGCATCGGCTGGGCCATATCTACCAAATACTTTAGCGATGTAATTTGGCAAAGTGATTTTAACAACGACCTCCGAAATGCGCCTTTCAATTTTGTTCGCGAGTTTAAGGTTACCAACCCTGCGCACCCCCGTTTTGGTCAAACCATTTCTACAATTAATCCGCCTGCGGGCGTTACCGTACCACGTAGAGATTTTTACGCTTTTCAATCCAAAATAACCACTCCCGGCGATCATCCGGATGGCATGTTTCAAGATAAATCGCAGTTGTTGCTCAAGGCCAGCGCCGGAGGCACCTACGCCGATCAGTACATGTTTAGGTTGGCAGAAACCTATTTGTTGCGGGCCGAAGCCTATTTGGGTTTGAACCAACTGGATAAGGCTGCTACCGACATTAACGCCGTGCGCAGCAGATCGAATGCATCGCCTGTGTTAGCGGCAAACGTAAACATCGATTATATTTTAGATGAACGCATGCGTGAACTGGGGTCCGAAGAAAAACGTAGAATAACATTGATGCGTTTGGGACTGGTTTACGATAGGGTGAAGAAATGCAATCCGTATTACAACGATGTTTTGCCGACTTACAATTTGTGGCCTATTCCCGCTTCAGAAATTGAACGGAACAATGGCACCAAACTGGCTCAAAACCCGGGGTATTAAACCTTTTATTTCTGGTTACTAAATAATTATAAGTTGAAAACAAACCTTAAAAGTGTAAAAATTTTACCCTTATTGCCACCGCTAACCTATTTATGGACGCATTTCTTTTTTGTGGGTCGTCATTCCCGCGCAGGCGGTCCCGTACGTACGGGACTAATGCAATTGATCCGTTTTGTGTATTAGGATCCCCAGTCAAGCTGGGGATGACGACCGTTCTTAGCTGGCGCCTACAGGTTTGGTTTCCATTTTTGACTTATCCAGCCATACAACACCCTTTTAATTATGTGTCCACACGATAGACCGCTAACCGCATATAAAAATGAAAAAACAAGCAACTAAAAATGTAGAAGTGCTTATCGACCTCCTGGGCTATGGCATTGTAGAGTTATCGGTGGCATATAGTTTAAACTTTAACGATGTATTACCACGCACGTACAGCATAGAATGCCATACCGAGCCTGTCGATTCAGCAAGGCACACCTGGCTTTATTCGCGGGATTTTAAAATGATTTTCTCTAAAATAGAGCCGAGCGTAGGCTATACCGTTTGTTTCAATGAAGAAAAATCAAATAAGAACATTTATTATCAAACCATGTTAAATGTGGTTTCTGATTATATTTTATTAAAAGAAAACTTGTGTTAGACTTTTTAGTCCTTAGTCTTGAGTTTTAGTCTTTTCCCAAAGGGATGCCTTTCGCAAAGCTTTCGCCTTTCAGCTTTCCCAAAGGGATGCCTTTGGCACACCTTTCACCTTTAAAAACCAAATATATTATCAATATGTATAAAAAACTGTTTACATTATTGCTCCTGGTACTTCCGTGCCACTTGTTTGCCCAAAAAAATCTGCTCAAAGACTTTCCAGAGGGATTTGGCCCGAAAGAAGTCGGCAAACGCCTTGCTTATCGCTTTGTAGATAGAAAGCACATGCTCCATGCCGGAAAATGGATTAGCTATCCCGAAACCTTTAACTGGACAGGTGCCCTTAAGTATGCCGCGATAACGAAAGATAAAACCCTGCTATCGTTGCTCGAAAAGAGATTTGAAAAACTCACCTCCGAAGAAAAACAGTTGTTGCCCATTATGAATCATGTTGATTTGAATATGTTCGGTAGTCTGCCGCTAGAGCTGTATCAAATTACCAAAGATAAACGCTATTTCGAGTTGGGAATGCCCTACGCCGATACCCAGTGGGCCGTTCCGGAAAACGCAACGCCAACGCAAAAAGAATGGGCTAGCAAAGGGTTTTCGTGGCAAACCCGTTTATGGATCGACGATATGTACATGATTACCATTGTGCAAACCCAGGCCTATAAGGTTACCGGCGATCGAAAATATCTTGATCGTGCCGCCAAAGAAATGGTGCTCTACCTTGATGAATTACAACGCCCGAACGGCCTGTTTTACCATGCACCCGATGTTCCTTTTTACTGGGGCCGGGGCAATGGCTGGATGGCGGCTGGCATGACTGAGCTTTTACGTCTGCTGCCAAAAAATAGTGAGGAGCGCCCACGCATTTTAAAAGGGTATGAAACTATGATGAAAAGCCTTAAACAATACCAATCGCCAACTGGCATGTGGAATCAATTGATTGATGAACCAGAGTGCTGGGCCGAAACTTCGGGGTCGGCGATGTTTACCTATGCCATGATTAGCGGCGTAAAACATGGCTGGTTAAACAAAGCAGAATATGCGCCCGTAGCACGAAAGGCCTGGCTGGCATTGGTACCATACATCAACGACAAGGGCGATGTTGCTGAGGTTTGCGTTGGCACCAACAAGAAAAACGATAAACAATACTATTACGACCGCCCACGAAATGTTGGCGATTCTCATGGGCAATCGCCGTATCTGTGGTGTACAGTGGCCTTGTTAGAAAAATAAGATTTGTCTTGGTTCCTCCCTGAACGGTGTCGTCATTTCGACCGAAGTGGAGAAATCTTTACGCAAAGACAGGCTCAAAAATTTATCGGATGCGGTATAGGGTCAACTTTAAAGAATTTAGCGGCCATAAAGTGACCATATAGGCATAGAGAACAATAGAGGACTGCGCCTTCAAACTATATGACCTATGTGACTATGTGATCAATATTTGAGGATTTAGGAGCCAGGAAGTAACCATTTAGGAATAGACAGCATATAGGCTTGCGCTTTCAAACCTATATGCCCTATGTGCCTATGTGGTCCGCCTTTATAGAATTCGAGCGGCCATATAAATGACCAAATAGGCATAGAGAACATAGCGGGCTTGCGCTTTCAAACCTATATGCCCTATGTGCCTATATGGTCCGCCTTTATAGAATTCGAGCGGCCATAAAGTGACCATATAGGCATAGAGAACATATAGGGCTGCGCCTTTAAACTTTGTACCCTATGTGCCTATGTGGTCCGCCTTTATAGAATTCAGCGGCCATAAAGTGACCATATAGGCATAGAGAACATAGAGGGCTACGCCGTCAAATTATATGACCTATGTGCCTATGTGGTCCGCCTTTAGGCTGTTATATGGTCAACCTTTAACTTATAAAGCGTGCTTAATTTGGTTAGCATTGGCCATCCTTATAAGGCTGGTGTCTGCACGCTCCGATACCTGGGGCCATTGGTCCCGGGTTATCTTTTTACGGCACGGTCGTCTCGAAATTGAATCAACTTGTAACCACCCTAATCAATCTCGATCGCAAGAGAATTGATTAAAATAACCATCTTCTTATAAAATTCAGTCTCAAGTTCCTAACTTAACTTCATGAAGAAAAAAAACGTTTCAATTTTTATCGCTCTAATATTTTTTCAGCTTCAGATCATCATTCCCCGAAGCCATGCCCAGACAGCTAAAAAGCAGTTTAAGGCCGATATTATCATTTATGGCGGAACCTCTGCTGCGGTTACAGCAGCAGTACAGGCAACCCGGATGCATAAAACAGTGATTATTGTTTCTCCCGATCAGCATTTGGGCGGGCTTTCCTCTTCTGGCCTCGGTTTTACCGATACCGGCAATAAGGAAGTAATTGGTGGATTATCAAGAGAATTTTATCACCGCGTTTATCTTCATTATCAGGAAAACAATGGCTGGAAATGGCAAAAAAAAGAACAATATGGAAACATGGGGCAGGGTACACCCGCCATAGATGGAAAGGATAGAACCATGTGGATTTTTGAGCCCCATGTTGCAGAAAAAATAATGGAAGATTTTGTTAAGGAAAACCATTTACAGGTGTTTCGCAAAGAACTGCTGAACAGAAAGCATGGAGTTGTTAAAAAGAGTGGTAATATCGTTTCTATTAGCACCCTGAGCGGTAAAAAATTTAATGGAAGAGTATTTATCGATGCTACCTACGAGGGCGATTTAATGGCCGCCGCAGGCGTAAGTTACCACGTAGGCCGCGAGGCAAATGCCACCTATGGCGAAACCTGGAACGGTGTACAGGCGTTGGTTTTTCAGCACGGGCATCACTTCGCCTCAAAAATAGATCCCTATAAAATCCCCGGCGATAAAACAAGCGGGCTGCTTGCCGGTATTTCGACCGAAACCCCCGGGGCCAATGGCACTGCAGATAAAAAATTACAAGCCTATTGTTTTAGAATGTGCTTAACCAATGTGCCCGAAAACAGGGTTGCCTTTCCAAAGCCCGACCGCTATAACCCGCTCGATTACGAATTATTAGTAAGGGTTTTTAACAGCGGATGGAAAGAGTTGTTTAACAAATACGATCCACTGCCAAACCATAAAACTGATACCAATAATCATGGCCCCTTTAGCACCGATTTTATCGGCATGAATTACGATTACCCCGAAGCATCGTACCAACGGAGAGCCGAAATTGTGAAAGATCACGAAAATTATCAGAAAGGGTTGCTCTACTTTATGGCCAACGACTCAAGAATTCCTAAAGGTTTGCAAGAAAAATTAAATACCTGGGGCCTGGCCAAAGATGAATTTAAAGACAACGGAAACTGGCCTTACCAAATCTACGTTCGCGAAGCAAGGCGAATGATTGGAAATTTTGTAATGACCGAAAAAGAAGTTTTGGGTCAAAAAGAAGTGCCAAAACCGATTGGGATGGGCTCTTATTCATTAGATTCGCACAATGTACAACGCTACGTTACCCCCGAAGGCTACGTGCAAAACGAGGGTGATATTGGCGTAAAAGCCCCAAAGCCATACAGCATTGCTTACGATGCAATTGTGCCTAAAGCTTTTGAATGCAAAAACCTGCTGGTTCCGGTTTGTATTTCATCATCTCATATTGCCTATGGTTCCATTAGGATGGAGCCTGTGTTTATGATTTTGGGCCAATCGGCGGCGACGGCAGCATCTTTAGCCATTGATGGGAAAAAAGCTGTTCAACAGGTAGATTATAATCAACTAAAGTTAAATCTGTTAAAACAAGGGCAACGGTTAAGTGTGTTTTCGCCAAATTAAATCCCATGCCTATCCCGCTGCAACATATTGTACCGCGTTATCTATGAACGGTAGTTATCCTCAGCAATGAGTTTGTAAAATCAAGGACTGTGATGATTGCTTGTTGTTACAGGCAGTCGCGAAAGTTGCTTAGAAAACTGAAGTCATCCGATGAATATGACTGTGCCAAATTATTCATCGGATGACAAAAATTTCAAATCCAGTCTTAATATTCTCTCGCCATTAACTGATTCGTTAAGCTGAGCAAATCAGACTTACGTTCCTCGCTCACCTCAATTTGTGCAAATACCTCTAATGCCCGGTCGAGGTAGCTGTTCATGCTTTCTTTCGCAATATTCTGAACGTCTAGCGTATCGTAAACCGATCTAACCGTATCAACCTTTTCCTTAATATCGAAGTCTTTGTAACTCGTCCAGCTGTTTAGCGATTGTTTCGTTTCGCCCTCGGCCAGCTCGAACGCCTTTAATAACAAGAACGTTTTTTTATTCGCAATAATATCGCCGCCAACTTGTTTGCCAAACTTTAACGGATCCGCGTAAACATCTAAAATGTCGTCGTGCAGTTGAAAAGCAATTCCTATATTTTCGCCAAACTGATAAATCAGATCCGCATCCTTTTCAGAAGCGCCAGCAATAATAGCCCCTAATTTTAATGCCCCGCCCAAAAGTACGGCGGTTTTTAACCTGATCATGTTGATGTATTCGTCGATGCTAACATCATCACGACTTTCAAATTCCATATCGAGCTGCTGCCCCTCGCAAACGCCTTGAGCAGTCGCATTAAAAGTGTCTAAAACATCCTTTAAAAATATCGGATTAACTTTGGCCAGGTTTTTATTCGCTTCAACCATCATCACATCGCCACTTAAAATGGCCGTGTTGGTGCTCCATTTTTCATGCACGGTTGCCTTTCCCCTTCGCAGAGGAGCATTATCCATAATATCATCATGCACAAGCGTAAAGTTATGGAACACCTCAATCGCCATTGCGGCATGGATAGAATCGTGTGCATCTTTGCCAAAAAGCTCAGTGGCCATTAGAACCAGTAGCGGGCGCACGCGTTTGCCCCCAAGGTTGATGATGTACCTTATCGGATCATATAGCTGTTTAGGATGATCGGGAAACCTTAAATTTTGTATCGCTGTATCTAAAATCTCTTGCAATTGCGCTGTTGTATGCATGCTTAACGTAACATTGTGCTTTCGGGCACAAATCTCTTAAATTTTAATCAGGAATTAGTGTAAAATCGATCTGACGTTTAGAAAGATCAACTTTTTTTACACGAATCATCACCTCATCGCCAAGTTGGTACTTTTTCTTTTTTCGCTGGCCGATGATGCAATAGTTTTTCTCATCCAGCACATAAAAATCGTCAGAAATATCACGTAAGCGAATCATTCCCTCGCACTTGTTCTCCTCAATCTCAACATACATGCCCCATTCTGTAACACCTGAAATAATTCCCTTGTACTCAGTACCGATATTGTTTTCGAGATATTCGGCCTGCTTGTATTTAATCGACGCTCTTTCAGCATCGGCAGCACGTTTTTCCATTGCCGATGAGTGCACGCAGGCAACTTCGTAAGCTTCCATGTCGGCCGATTTGCCCCCGTCGAGATAGATCTGCAATAAACGATGCGCCATTACATCAGGGTAGCGGCGAATTGGCGAAGTAAAGTGCGTATAATAATCAAAAGCCAAACCGTAATGACTTGTCTTTTTTGTGGAGTAAATGGCTTTTGCCATCGATCGGATGGCCAGCGACGTTAAAATGTTCTGTTCTTTTTTGCCCTCCACATCGGCCATTAAATGGTTAAGCGATCTCGCAATTTCCTTATCAGATTTCGTGTTGATTTTATATCCAAAACGCGAAGCGAAGGTGGCAAAAGTATTTAAAGTCTCCATATTTGGCGAATCGTGCACCCGGTAAACAAACGTTAATTTGTTTTTGCCTTTTACTTTTTTCGCAATGAATTCGGCTACTTTTCTATTTGCCAAAAGCATGTAGTCTTCAATAAGTTTGTGCGCATCCTTACGCTCTTTTACATATACGCCAATGGGTTTACCCGCATCATCAAGCTTAAATTTAACCTCCGTGCTTTCGAAACTTATTGCGCCATTTTTAAACTTGCGGTCGCGTAAAATGTAGGCCAGTTCATTCAGTTTCAAAATCTCGCTTGCATAATCGCCAGCCTTATTTTCGATCACTTCCTGCGCTTCTTCATAGCTAAATCGCCTATCCGAATGGATAACCGTTCGCCCATACCATTCATTTTTTATATTCGCTTCTTCATCTAGCTCGAAAACAGCCGAAAAACACAATTTATCTTCATGCGGGCGAAGTGAGCAAACGCCATTGCTTAAGCGTTCGGGCAACATCGGAATCACACGATCGACCAGATAAACCGAAGTTGCACGGCTGTACGCTTCTTTATCCAACTCCGTTCCCTCAATAACATAGTGAGAAACATCCGCAATGTGAACGCCGATTTCATGATTTCCGTTGGGTAGTTTTTGATATGAAATGGCGTCATCAAAATCTTTCGCGTCAGCAGGGTCGATGGTAAAAGTTAGTATTTTTCTAAAGTCCTTACGTTTCGTAATTTCAGCTTGCGAAATTTCTTCCGGAATCGCATTGGCTTCCTTTTCTACCTGCGAAGGGAATTCTAACGGAAAACCATATTGCGCCAAAATCGCATTCATTTCGGTGTTGTTTTCACCTTGATTGCCCAATACATGCTTCACCGTCCCGATAGGATTTTTTGCACTTTCAGGCCAATCTGATAACGTAACTAAAACGCGTTGACCATTTTTAGCACCATGAATATCCGCCAATGGAATAAAAATGTCGTGCATCATTTTCTTGTCGTCGGCAATCACAAAGGCAAACCGATCAGACACTTTAATCACGCCCGTAAAATCAGATTTCGCACGTTTGATGATCTCCACCACCTCGCCGTCGTTTTTGCGACCGCTTTTTTTGGCAAACACATAAGCCTTAACCGTATCGCCGTGAAGTGCATTTTTTAGCTTACGGGGCGCCACGAAAACATCTTTTTCAAATTCGTCTTCCGGAACAATATAAGCAGAACCATCTGCAGTCATATCTACCGTTCCGATAATGAAGTTTTGAAGGTCTTTAAGCTTGAATTTTCCTTTTTCAGGTTCAAGAAAAATGCCTGTACCTTTTCCCTCTTTTAAAATCTCTAAGATTGCATCTTTCGACTCCGGATCGGTGAGATTTAATTTTGCCGAAACTTGTTTATAATTAAGAAGCTGATTGTTGTTCTTTTCAAAAATATCACTAACCAATTGATTCAGAACCAATTTTATATTTGCTGATTTTTTCCTTGCCATACGCTAAAACTGAATTTATCGAAGATACGGAAAAAGGTTGAGGGTAGAAAGGGAAGGGTAGAAGTCCGAAAGCCGGAGTCAGAAATTTTACATCACAGCGCTGGCGCAAGCGTCTCGCTTGTTCTTATCTCAAAACTCCTCGCTTGTGCCTACCTCGTTTTTATTGAATCGTAAAGTTTATTTTTCGTCCAAGTCCAAATTCGATAAGTTTATAAAGAGTTGAAAGTTGGATGTCGCTGTGTCCGTTTTCAATTCTTGAAATAAAGCTCTTTTTTGCTCCAATTTTTTCGGCAAGCTGTTCTTGTGTCATTTGAGCCAACTTTCGTTCTTCTTTTATTAATTCTCCAATGGCAAAAGATTTGGCTTTAATTTCAAAGTCAATTCTCTCTTTTGTTCCTGTTGCTCCATATCTTTTATCAAGATGTTGGGAGAAACTTTTAATATTTTTGTTTTTTGTTTCCATTTTTATTTGCCCTTTGTTCGTTAAAATATTCCTCCATTATTTTTTCTGCTTTGCTTAATTCTTTTAATGGGGTTTTTTGAGTTTTCTTTTGAAATCCATTAAAAAGAACTACTAAATTTCCTTTGTCAAAACAGCAAAATATTCTGTAAATATTACTTCCGTATTCAACTCGAATTTCAAAAAGCCCTTTTACATTTTCAATACTTTTAAAAAATTTGGTGGGAACACGTTCAAGAATTGTCATCATAAAAAGCACTTCGTCTATTTTGTCCTTTACTTTTTCAGTCAGAGGTTCGAAAAAGTCCTCGAAGTAGTCTTTATAGAAAACAATTTCTCTAATAATTTTCATTTCTCAAAGTTAACGAATAATGGAACATTTCCAAAGTAAAACAGACAAATTTAGATGCTTTTTCGTTAGCGATGAGTTTGGTTGCAATTTTCCCAGCACTGGCGCAAGCGTCTCGCTTGTGCCTACCTCACCTCGCTTGTGCTTACCCAATTCTCTTAAATTATGTAACCTCGTAGCGAGACGCTACGACGAGGTAGTAGACCTTGGACTTAGGACTTTGGACTCCGACTCCCAACTCAAAACTCCCAACTCAAAACTCCCAGCCTACGCCCCCGGTATCGCTTCAATCAACTTCTTCGTATATTCTGCTTTTGGAGCATAAAAAATCTGTTCCGGATATCCTTCTTCCTCAATCTTGCCTTTGTTCATTACCAGAATACGATCGGAAATATGCTTAACAACCGCTAAATCGTGCGAGATAAAGATATAAGTAAGGCCAAATTCAGCCTGTAAATCTTTAAGTAAGTTCAACACTTGCGCTTGTACCGAAACATCTAACGCAGAAACCGATTCATCGCAAATAATAAACCTGGGTTGTAGCGCTAAGGCCCTTGCAATTACCACACGTTGCCGTTGACCACCGCTAAATTCGTGCGGATAACGGTTAAAATGTTCTTCTCTTAACCCAACCTTGTTTAGCAGTTCTAAAACCTTTTGTTTTCGTTCCGCGTCATTTTTTAAAAGGTTATGCACCTGTAATGGCTCTAAAATAGATTGGCCGATGCTGAGCTTGGGATTTAAAGAAGCGTATGGATCTTGAAAAATAATCTGAATATCTTTTCGCAGTTTGCGGAGCGCAGATTTACTGATGTTTGTAATGTCGTTACCGTCGAAGATAATCTTGCCCGATGTCGGCTGGATAAGCCTTAAAATTGTTCGCCCCAGCGTAGTTTTTCCGCAACCAGATTCGCCCACTAAGCCCAGCGTTTCACCCGGAAAAACCTGAAAGCTGATGTGATCAACAGCCTTAACGTAGTCGGTGGTTTTGGCAAATAAACCATTGTTAATAGGGTACCAAGTGCAAAGGTTGTCTATTTGCAATAACGGCTTTTGAGCGTACAATTGCGCTCTTCGCTTGGCAATCTCATCCGTTGTTAGTTGATTCGAAGCTTGTAAATGTGCGCTCGCATCATCTACTTTTCCGGTAAGGAAATCGGCAACCACTGGCAGCTTTTTGAGTTGCAGGCTAGGCGAAGGACGGCAGGCCAGAAGGCCCTTTGTATATGGATGTTGCGGGTTCTCGAATATCGCTTTTGCGGGGCCTTGCTCAACAATTTCTCCTTTATACATCACCGCAACCTCATCCGCAATTTCGTTGATCACCCCTAAATCGTGAGAAATAAAGATCATCGCCATATGGCGTTCTTCCTTAAGCTTCAGCAGCAGTTGCAGGATGGTTTTTTGAACTGTTACATCTAACGCCGTGGTTGGTTCGTCGGCAATTAAAAGTTTTGGGTTACAACTCAAGGCCATTGCAATCATCACCCGCTGCTTTTGACCACCGGAAATTTGATGCGGATAACTGTCAAATATCTTTTCAGGCCGGGGTAGCTGAACTTCTTCAAAAAGTGCGATGGTGCGGCGTTTTGCAGCCTCTTTACTTACCTGTTGATGCAGCATAATCGCTTCAGCAACCTGTTCTCCGCACGTAAAAACCGGATTGAGCGAGGTCATCGGCTCTTGAAAGATCATTGAGATTTGATTTCCCCTGATCTGGCGAATTTCGTTCGAACTGAGGTTAAGGAGGCTAACGTCGTCAAATTCGATATTTCCTCCAATTTTGGCCGAACGCTCATCGTGCAGGCGCATAATGGAAAAGGAAGTAACCGATTTGCCCGAGCCAGACTCGCCAACAATACCCAAAATAGACCCTTTTTTTACCGAAAAACCGATTGTTTTTACAGCCTTGAACCAAGTTTTTTCATCTTGATTATAAAAATCGATAGTTAAATTCTCAACGTTTAGCATCAGGATACAATTGTAATGTTTTCTGGCGAAATTATATCCATTCCCTTAAATTTTAATAGCACTTGTGCTGTGGTAACCACATCTTTTTGACAATAGGTAACAATTCGTTCCAAATTCTGCTCTTCGTAATAAACCTGCCGCACCTGACTTCCGTCAATATCATCTTTCGGCGTTGGAATATTTAGAATTGCCGCTAACAAGTTGAGTGAGGTATAATGTTTGTAATCGCCAAATTTCCACATTTCCATGGTGTCGAGGTGGTTCACCTCCCAGGGTTTTTTGCCCGAAATATCTAACTGCGATGGGATCTCGAGCCCATTAACCAGCAAGCGACGGCAAATGTAGGGGAAGTCGAATTCTTTGCCATTGTGTGCGCAAAAGGTTAACGTTGGTGCCTGCTTGTTCATCAATGAAATAAATTGCTGCAAAATTTCTTTCTCATCGTGACTGGCGAAAGATTTTAATCGCAGCGAATAAGATTTGTTTTGATAACTGAAAATCCCCAGACTTATGCACACGATTTTGCCAAATTCGGCGAGGATGCCTGCACGCTCATAAAACTCTTCCGCATCTTGGCCTTCCTTACGTTGAAAATGCGTTTTTTTCTCCCAGAGAAGTTGCATAGCCGGAGGCACCTCGTCAAAAGATGCATATTGAGGAACGGTTTCAATATCTAACATCCATATCTGACTTAAATCTAGCGTTTTTAACATTAAACAAGATAATGAAGAATTATCAATAATCAAATTACAATAAGCAATTTACAGTTAGCAGTTGGCAATTTACAGTTGGCAGTTGGCAATTAGCAATTTACAGTTGACAATTCAACAATTAACCAGTTAACCAATTTCAACAGTTAATCCGTTCAACAATTTAGCAATGCAACAATTAAACAATTAAACAATTCAACAATTATCTTTAGCTTTGAGTATGGCAAAAAGCAAATTTGAGCAATCGTTGGAAAATGGTGCTCACAGCAAGATCAAAAATCTGGTTGGCAGCTGGGAGGGAACAACTAAAACCTGGTTCCAAAAAGACGTTTTGGCAGACGAATCACCCGCTCACGCTGAGATTACATCCATTTTAGACGGTCGTTTTATATCGTACGACTATCAAAGCAGCTTAGAGGGTAAGCCGTTATCCGGTAAAATGATTATCGGATTCGATATTCCTTATCAAAAATTTACTTTTAGCTGGATCGACACTTTCCACATGGGCACTCAAATTATGCAGGCCAGCGGCGAAGCTACAGAAAATGGCTTTTCAATTTTAGGTTCGTGGGGAAATCCCGAGTACGGCGAACAGTTATTCGGCTGGCGCACGGAACTTGAAATAATAAATGATGATCAGATTGTTTTCTGGGCCTACAACATTATGCCCGGCGAAGAAGAGGTTAAGGCCATTGAAACGGTTTACAAACGGATTTAAACGCGTAAGCCAAAAAGGCGCCTCATAAATAAAGATCTGTCATCCTGAGCTTGTTGAAGGACTTGTCTAAATGCTTAAGGGGCGTTTCGACTACCTGACCCGATTTCTAAAATGATGTGGACACATCTTTGAAACATTGTTTTACGAGCTGAAATCATCAAATCCGATAGCTATCGGATGACAACACATTTTATGGCGTTTTCTAAGAACGGTCGTCATCCTTCCCGAATCTTCGGGAGGGATCCTAATGCGCAAGAAATTGGGCGCCGAGCAGTAATCCCGTACGTACGGGACCGCCTGCGCAGGAATGACGGCGCAAAAAACGAGATGTATCCACAGGATACGACTTCTCGGGAAGATCAACGTGACAAATTCGGATCAAAGTTAATATTTTGAGAAAACCTCTTGTAAATAATAACAATTTTCTTTTATCCGAAAGTGCGATAAGTTATGATGTAGTTGCTTGAGTGCTTAGTGTGTTATTTACACTAAGTGTTTGCTTAAAGTCAAAGTATGCTTTTTTAAGCCCGCGGTGCTGTATTTTTTTGGACATTTGCACTGCAAAGTAAAAGTCATGCAAAAAGATTCCCAGTCCGCTTCCCCAAAAAATGTTAATTTAACAATCGTTAGTTTCGTAGCCTTTACCTTTTTTGGCTATTTTACAATCGGCCTCACATTGGCTGTACTTCCCGAATATCTCCACGGAAATTTAGCTTTCAGTACCATGATCGCTGGTTTGGTAATCAGTTTGCAATATGGGGCAACTTTTTTGTTTCGCGGTTACGCAGGGAAAATTGTAGACAGAAGAGGACCGAAGCCCGCCGTTTTAATGAGTATGGCAGGATTCATCGTAAGTGGCGTCGTTTTATTGGCGGTTGCTTTTTTGAAAGACTACAGAATGCTTAGTCTGGCGCTGCTTGTGGTCATGCGCCTGGTAACCGGCTTCTCAGAAGGTTTGGTTGGTGCCAGTCCTATTAACTGGGCAATTTTTAAAGTAGGTAGCCAACATACCGCTAAAGCCATAAGCTATAACGGCATCGGTAATTACGGTGCGCTGGCGGCCGGTGCACCGCTTGGTGTCATCATCAGCAATAACTTGGGCATTGGTTACATTGCTTTGCTTATCATTATAATAGGGGTTGCAGGCTTGGTTTATGCAAACGGTAAAATAAATATCATCGGAGCAAGCAAGGAAGCACCTCAATCGTTTTTATATGTGCTGAAAAAAGTTACCCCTTATGGCCTTTGCCTAGCTGCCGGCGGAATCGGGTTCGGCGCAATTTCTACTTTTATTACGCTTTATTATTCTTATCTGCACTGGACAGGCGCTGTACTTTGTCTTTCGCTTTTTAGCTCGATGTTTGTTTTGGGCAGGTTAATATTTGCAGGAGCCATAAACCAATATGGCGGCATGAAAACGGCTATTGCCTGTTTAGCGATGGAAGTGATTGGATTAAGTGTGATTGCGATGGCCGTTAACCCAATGTTTACATTTATTGGCGCCGGTATTGCTGGTTTGGGCTTTTCGCTCGTTTTTCCGTCACTTGGCGTAGAGGCCGTTCGTTTGATCCCGGCTTCAAGTCAGGGTGCTGCTCTTGGAAATTACGGTTTGTTCATCGATTTATCTTTAGGGATTACCGGGCCGTTGCTTGGTGCGATTTCAACAGGCTTCGGAATGAATTATCTGTTCCCTTTTAGCTTGTGTATCGTAGCAATGGGACTGCTTTTAGCGGTTGCCATATACTATAAACGGCAGAAACTGCAGGTGGCCAATTAAGATTAACGGTAGAAAAATGGAGTTTGCTGTCTCCGTGAGTGCCCGCCTGATCCGGACGGGCAGGCAGTGAAGAATCTGCAAGCGATGAAAGTTTGTGTATTCTCAATCCTGAAGGGTCTTATAGGTTGTCACCTTGAGCGGAGTCAAATGGATCACACTAGGCTTCGACTCCGCTCAGCCTAACAGAGGGTCTTCGACACTACCAAAGCTTTAACTGCAGTGTAAGCATTAATGTGCGGTTAAACTTTGCTGTCATGCTGAGGAACGAAGATTCACTAAGCGATGGAATGCCAAAAGCTAACAAACGTCTGCCTAAAACAGAGGTGAGTGAATCAAAATCACTGCAAAATAACAAAGGGATTCTTCGCTACGCTCAGAATGACAGTACAGGATGAAGCATTGATTTAAAACAAAGTTGCCGGATTTGGCGTAGCCATCACCGGAATCTTTAAATCTGTTTGTAGCGCCTCATTTAGTTTCTCGATAAAGTGTGCTGACAGTAGCGGCGAAGCAAGTTCAACGTTTTGGTGAACAAAGAAATACAGGTTTTGTAATCCTTCGTTTTTCCACTGAACAATACGCTCTACCCATTCATCGAGTCGATTGTAATCGCTCTCGTGGTTTGCACCAACGTAACGTATAAATGCAGTTGGTGTAGTCAGGCGCATGTGGAGCATATCTCTTCGGCCCGCGGTATCAACAATGATATTTGTAACACCGTTATCTTCAAACAACTTCGCAAAATCGTTAGCAATTGCTGCATTTGAGAACCATTCCACATTCCGCACCTCAACACCTAGCGGGATTACCTTAGGAAACTCTTCTATAACAGTTTTCAGTCGGTCGAAATCCTTCGGCTTAAAGTTATCGTGCAGCTGCAAAAACGCCATGCCCAGCTTATCTTCGAAATTGCTGATGGCATCACAAAATTGCTCAACGGGCTCTTTAACGTTGATCAGTCGCTTAAAATGACTAACGCTATTGGTTATTTTGGGGAAGAACTTAAAATCGGCAGGCGTCTTTTCCGTCCACGTAATAACTTGTTCGCTACTGGGCATACCGTAAAATGTAGC
Organism: Pedobacter endophyticus; assembly: GCF_015679185.1. Taxonomy (NCBI): domain Bacteria; kingdom Pseudomonadati; phylum Bacteroidota; class Sphingobacteriia; order Sphingobacteriales; family Sphingobacteriaceae; genus Pedobacter; species Pedobacter endophyticus. Next base: position 991,202 of record NZ_CP064939.1, on the reverse strand, counting down.
GTTCAGTTCAATGGAGTTAAATTGCGTAGCGTAGTAGCTAAGCTCGTCCTTTGTTCCCTTTGGGTAAAAGCCTTTCAAATCTGTTTTGTTCCATTTAGCGCAGCCAACAAATGCCTGAAAATTTTGCTTAGGCTTGTTTGCGACTAAAATTTTTGCGGTTTCCGGTGCATCAGCAGGAAGTTTAAAATCTATAATGGATGGGTCGTCTACTTGGCCGAATTTCATAATATTTTATTTTATGTCAAATATATCCAAATCTCCAAAAATTAGACTATCTATTGCATCATAAATCTGTGATCTTAAGGTTTGCCAAAGGTATCTATTTGAGCAATTGCTTAGGTTAATCGCAATTAATTTTGGAGGAGATCCTTTCCAGGAAACCAGATTTCGAAAATCATTATCCTTTGATAGGATGATTACTTTCTGTTTGCTTTTAGCGAGTTTATAGATGTCCTCGTCTGGTATTTTGTTTAGTTTTAAATAGTGGAATGAAATACACTTGATTTTTATTTCCTCCATTAACCACTTTGCTATTATTGGAGAGGTGTTTTCATCTACCCAAACCTCCCATTCATTCGTAAATATATTCATCCCTAATCTGTTTAGCGCTAAAAAGCAATGCTGCCTTTATATCGTCACTTTCGAGGATGGGATGTTCCTCTAAAATTTCTTCATTCGTCATTCCAGATGACAAAAGTTCCAAAATGTCAATTACCGTAAATCGATTGCCTCTAATGGTGGGCTTGCCACCCATCAGTCCAGGGATAATCGTGATTCGTTCTAATAAAAGATTTTCCTGACTTTTCATGTTTAAATTTAGTAAATTATTTACAATAAAGAAAGCACAAAGTAATACTTAATGCTCCCAACAAAAAAAATACCCCAGTTTAAAAACCGAGGCATTTATGTGTTATAATATTAAATTTAATGTTGACTGTATTCCCAAACTGAGACTGATAACTGAGACTGAGAACTGAGAACTGAATTAATATCCCAGTATCTTCAACACCTGCTTACTATTTTGTTCTTCGCCAAAAACCTCAAAGTTGAAGCTTTCATCGCGGTTTCTACGAATTAAAACATGTTTCGGACTTGGTAATAAACAGTGGTGAATACCTCCATAGCCGCTTAAAACCTCTTGGTAAGCGCCCGTATGGAAGAAACCCAAATACTGTACTTTACGCGTTTTCGGCATAAATACACTGTTCATATGCGCCTCCTGATTATAGTAATCCTGGCCATCGCAAGTTATTCCGCCGAGGTTAACACGCTCGTATTCCGCATCCCAATTGTTAACTGGCAGTAAGATATATTTTTGGTTAAGCGCCCAAACATCAGGCAGGTTCGTAATAAAAGATCCATCTAACATTAACCAGCGCTCACGGTCGTTTTGCTGCTTGCGACCCAAAACTTTGTATAAAATTCCGGAAGCCTCAGCAACCGTATATTTTCCAAACTCGGTAATAATATCTGGCTCCATAACCTCATGGATGGCACAAATTTCCTTAATCCGCTTTACGATTTCGTTTACCATGTACTCGTAGTCGAAATCAAATACCAACGAATCTTTAAACGGCATTCCGCCGCCGATATCAAGTGTGTCTAAATCAGGATTGATCTTTTTAAACTTGCAATAAAGCGTAACATATTTTTCAAGCTCGTTCCAGTAATATGGCGTATCAGAAATACCTGAATTGATGAAAAAGTGCAATAATTTTACGCGGAAGTTCGGATTATGAACAATCTTATTGTTGTAAAAGTCGATTACATCTTCCATTCTGACACCTAAACGAGAGGTATAAAATTGCGAGTCGGGCTGTTCCTCAGCAGCAATACGGATCCCCAAATTACAAGGTGTATCAATATCCACCTCATCATCAAAAAGGTTAAACTCCTCTTTGTTATCCAACACGGGAATAATGTTCCGATAACCGTCGTGCAACATATCGATAATATATTGCTTGTATTGATAGGTTTTAAAACCGTTGCAAATAATCGTAGTATCCTTGGTTAATTTGCCTTTTTTCTCTAACGCATCAACCATTGGCATATCAAAGGCCGATGATGTTTCTAAGTGAATATTGTTCTTTAATGCTTCCTCTACAATGTGCTTAAAATGCGAACTTTTGGTACAATAGCAATATTTGTAGTCGCCACGATAATTATTTTTTAAAATGGCAGTTTGGAAAAGGATCTTGGCTTGCTGAATTTTCTTGCTTACCATTGGTAAGTACGTGAAACGTAGGGGAGTACCGTAAGTTTCAATCATTTCCATCAGGTTTAAATCCTGAAAATATAACTCATCATCTATAACATCAAAGCCTTCTTGCGGAAAGCCAACGCTTAGATCGAGAAATTCTGAGTAACTCTGCATTTACTTTTAAGATAATTTTTGCAAAAATGTAATTTTAAATCGAGAATTAATCCTTATCAAGAATATTTTTACCGTTTAGAAACGCTTTATTAGCCAATACGTTTTTAGCGGCTTCCCTATCTGAACAACGAGGTGCCAAATGTGTTTAAATTATCTGTTTTAAACGAGGGGAAATTTAAGGTTTTGAAGAATTTACGATGTAGGTGAAATAACGCTTAATACATCGAATATAAGCGACCGTTATCATCAGAAATCAGTTCTAGAAAAAACAAAGGAGTTGGGATGACAGGTTCTTTCGACAAATCGTCATTGCGAGGCCAGGCTTGTGCGAGCCGAAGCAATCTGATTTCTACAAAAAGAGATTGCTTCGTGCCTCGCAATGACGTTAAGGCGGTCGTCATTGCGAGGAATGAAGCAATCTTATTGAGAAATATGCTAATTATCAATAAATAATAATCGAACGATTAATAATACTGCAAAATACTGCATTTGATTACACAATTGTTTTGGTGAGCCTTGGTAAAGATGAAAAATTCACTTTTCGACGGTTTGATTTTATGCTTTTTAACAAGTTCGTCGGCTCTCGCCGGATAATTTCTAACGATTACATTCCCGCTTGGGTTTTTTAGTCTTTTCAGTTCGGCGGGACTTAGTACCTCGTTAACTAGAAATATCCGACCGGGAAACTCAGCGTTGATCTCTCGCGAAATGTACAATTGCGTTTGCGGATCGAGCTTTTTAAGTCCGTACGTTTGTCCGATAAAATTGAAAGCGCCTGATTTTAACAAAGCGGCATCGGGCTCATAAAGATAATCGCCCGGGGCAACTTGAGAAGCGAACTCGGTTTCGGTATTTAACGTCGCCCAGCCAATGGTTAGGCTTTTTTCGGTTTCGTTTAAGGTAGAGGCTACAATTTCAGTCCTGCCATTAAAATGGCGGTCAATTATCCATAAAAGTTCCTTGCACTCGTTTTTAACGCTTACAATGTGGATCTGACTAACGTTTTTAAGTTCGGATAACCCGGCGGAAATATCGAGCAGCGGCGCTGTTTTAATGATAATTCTTTCGGTTTTACGCAAAAGGGCGTCGAGATTTATGGTAACGTTTGGTGTGCAATCTTTCAGCATAAAAACTTTGCCTTTTTCTGCCCGTCTTGCCGGGTCTATATAAATGGTACCAAACTGTGCGGAAGCAGATTTTACATATTCGATGCCATCGGTATTTTTAAACGTAATGTTTTCAGCCTGTAACACTTCGGCGTTATGTTGCGCAATTTCAGAAAGATCGCCATTGATTTCGCAATGCGAAACTGTTTGAACTTGCGATGCAAAATAAAATGCATCAACCCCGAAGCCTCCTGTAACATCTATTAGTGAGTTACTGACGGCTAGTTTCGACTTATATTTCGCTGTAATCTCCGATGATGTTTGCTCAATGGATAGGGAAGAGGGATAATAAATGTTTTGTGCATTGAACCAGGTGGGCAATTTTTTTTCGGCTTTTTTCCTTGCAAGAATCTGGTTGGCCAATTCGGCAGACGAAACATCATCAAAAGGACTTTTAGCTAACGCGATTTGATTGGTATCGGCGTTCAAATTTAAACGGATATAATCTTGTACGGGTTGAGCTAAAATGGCTTTGTTCATTATTTAAGTATCAAGTATTTAGTATCAGGCCCGCCTGACCGGACGGGCAGGTATCAAGACTTTGCAGGTTGCTGTAAGGTTTTCTATTTCGGATTTCCGACTCTTTTCGCTCTGGTCTTTCACCCATTTCTGTCGCTTTAAGATTGCTTCGTACCTCGCAAAGACGAACTGGATAGGTCTTTCCGCTTTAGTCTTTCGTCGGACTTTAGACTTTAGACTCCGAACTTTTTCGCTTTCCGCTTTAGTCTTTCAGCTTTTACCTTTTGTAGCGCCTTATCTTCGGGCTTCCGAATGTTTTCCACTTTCAGCTTTAGTCTTTCAGCTTTTTTAGCGCCTTATCTTCGGACTTCCGGACTCCCGACTTTCGGACTGTTTTCCGCTTTCCGCTTTAGTCTTTCAGCTTTTACCTTTTTTAGCGCCTTATCTTCGGACTTCCGGACATCCGACCTCGGACTTTTTCACTTTCCGCTTTCCGCTTTAGTCTTTCCGCTTTCTGCGGCACTTTATCTTCGGACTTCCGGACTCCCGACTTTCGGACTTTTTCCTCACATATTCTTCATTACCATTTGGCAAGTATGTCTACTTTTTACCTCAAGCAGAATGTCTTTATCAACCGTTACGCGATCAATAGTTTGTTGATTATAATAGCGTATGGTAACCAATTCGAGGTTTTTATTGTACTTCACGGTAAAATCGTTCGACAGGTCGCTGATGAGTTTTTCTATTTGGCGCTCATGATCATCGACACTAACAGAAAAGCTTATTGCTGAATTGAGCATCGTATTGATCTTGATTTTGTGCTTATGAAAAAGATCGAAAATATTGCTCAGGTTTTCTTCGATGATAAAAGAATAATCTTTTGGAAAGATCGAGATTAAAGCCTGATTGATCTTGAAAATAAACGACGGTGTCGGCAGCGGATTGCTGTCTTTTGTGATGGCGGTTCCTTTTCCGGTTGGCTCAATAAACGAACGCACAAACAATGGAATGCCTTTATTTTGAAGCGGTTTTATCGTTTTGGGATGAATTACAGTAGCACCGTAATAGGTCAATTCGATTGCATCATGGTAGGACAGCTGAGGGATTTTCTCGGTCTCATCAAACCACTTCGGATCTGCATTTAACACCCCGGGCACATCTTTCCAAATGGTAAGCGCTACGGCATCTAAACACGACGCAAAGATTGCCGCCGAGTAATCCGAACCTTCCCTACCCAAAGTGGTGGTGTAGTTTTCGCTTGTGCCACCAATAAAACCTTGGGTTACAATGATGTTATCCTCCAGTAGGGGCGCAAGATCCTTTTGAATAATCTGGTTTGTTTTAGGCCAATCTACCTTTCCTTCGCGGTACGTATTATCGGTTTGGATGTAATTTCTGGCATCTACCCAAAGCGTTTTATTTTCCGTTTTGTTGAGCCACGCAGCTAAAATCTTGGTCGAAACCACTTCTCCGATAGAAACGATTTGGTCGTAGATATAATCTGGGTGTTCAGTAGGTTCTTCTTCAATCAGCCAATCAATTTCTACAAAAGTATTGGCCACATCATCATAAACGGAATTTTGTTCACCTCCAAAAAGTTTGTCGATTAACTGAAAGTGAAACTGTTTAATTTCTTCAAAAATTGTAGTTGTATTTTCGCTATGCGATAGGTAAGCGTAGGTTAAATCCTCCAATCGATTGGTAATCTTGCCTATGGCAGAAACTACAACGAGCAATTTCCCGTTTTGATAATCGCGAATAATGTTGGCTACATTTCTGATGCCGGCCGCATCCTTAACTGAGGCTCCTCCAAATTTAAAAATATCCATATTAAAACGCCTTAATTTGAGTGGTAGATAATGCTGCATTTAACCAGCCATTCTCTAAGGTTGCGTTGTATTTGTTGTAAAAATTAATGGCGGGCTCATTCCAATCTAACACCTGCCAAACCATGCCGTTATAATTTCCGTTTTTAGCTTCGGCAATCACCTTTTCAAATAGTATTTTACCAATACTCTTGCCACGCATTTCTTCGGTAACGATAAAATCTTCTAAGTATAATCTACAGCCTTTCCAAGTAGAGTAACGTGTGTAATAAAGCGCAAAGCCCACCACGGTACCGTCAACTTCGGCAACAAAAGCCTTCCAAATCGGTTTTTCGCCAAAGCCAGCTTCAATAAAGTGGTTTAAATCTACGGTTACTTCCTCTGGGGCACGCTCGTAAACCGCCAATTCATTAATTAGTTCGAGTATTCTCGGACAATCGTCTGCAATTGCAGTTCTAATATTTAGGTTCATTTCTTTATCTTTTTGTCAATTTGAGGTTTTTGTTGGTGGTTGATTGTCCGTTGACTGAAGTCAACGGCATTGAATGCAATTCGCCAAACCAGCCATTGCCGTCGGTTTCAACCGACGGAGCTGGGGCAATGCATGCAATTCGCCAAACCAGCCATTGCCGTCGGTTTCAACCGACGGACTCAGTCAGTATTTTTAAAATGTTTAATCACTCTTTTCCCAAAAATACTTGAGCCTATCCTCACCATGGTACTGCCTTCTTCAATAGCAATTTTATAATCGGCGCTCATGCCTGTCGAAATTTCTTTAAACGCATCATCATTGGCAAAAAAGCTAGCTTTAACACCTTCAAAAAGCACTTTTAACTCATTAAATTCGATGGTAATCTGTTTTTCGTTTTTTGTGTTTGTTGCAATCCCCATAAGCCCGACAATACGGATATTTTTTAGCTCGCGAAATTCATCTGAGCGTAGAATTTCGATAACCTCATCGTAGGCCAATCCGAATTTGGTATCCTCATCGGCAATGTAAACTTGCAGCAAGCAGTCGATTATTCTTTTATTTTTAAGCGCCTGTTTATCAATCTCCTGGAGCAGTTTTAAGCTATCAACCCCATGAATGAGTTTAACAAATGATGCAATATACTTGACCTTATTGCTCTGTAAATGACCAATTAAATGCCACTCAATATCATCAGGTAGTTCAGTTTGTTTTTCAACCATTTCCTGTACATGGTTTTCGCCAAAAATACGCTGACCGGCATTGTAAGCTTCTAAAATAGATTCAATAGGTTGTGTTTTCGAAACCGCAATCAGTTTAACGCCATCCGATTCAACCTCGCTTTTATATTTTTTAAGATTATCAGCTATGCTCATTTATAACTATTTTTGGTAAAATTAATAACCTTGCCGCAATTTGGGCAATAAATAACAGTTTAAATTAGAAAATGAAGAGATTAATATGGGTTTTAATGGTGGCCGTTGTAGGCGTGGGTTGTAAGCCTGGCATCCCCAGCGGCATTATTAAGCCCGAAAAAATGGAGAAAATTTTATTCGATGTGCACATAGTCGACGGTTACCTGTCTACCATTTACATTCCCGATTCTGCCAAAAAAATCGCTTCTTCTTATTACAACGGAATTTACAAAAAATTTAACATCGACTCAGTTCAATACCATAAAAGCCTGGTTTGGTACAACAGTAACCCCACTGAGCTGGAGAAAATGTACAAGAACATTCAGATTGCAATGAGTAAACAAAAGAAAGCGACCGAAATTGCTGATTTGATGATTAAGAAGAAGAAATTTAAAGCAGATTCGATCGTTATTATTAAGAAATTCAAGGCTGATTCTTTAACCATCAGGAAAAAAATGAAACCTGATTCCCTGTCCAAAGCAAGGTCGGTTGCTGAGATCGCCAGACTGAAAAAAAAGGCCGACTCATTAATAAATATAGAAAGAACCGGAGCAGCGAGCCTTGTTCCAACACCAGTACAATAATATGTTATATCCCGAGAATTGTTTAGAACGTTTAGGATTTGTAGAAATAAGGCAGCTAATTAGCAAACATTGTTTGAGCCCGATGGGGCAGGCGATGGTGCAAAAGATGCAAGTGATGAATCGTTTTGATCAAATCGATAAATTTTTACGCCAAACCGACGAGTTCAAAAGTATCCTGCAAAATCAGGAGCCCTTACAAATCAATACGTTTTTTGATATCAAATCGCTGATCGAAAAGATCAGGGTAGAAGGCACTTATCTGTTAGAAGATGAGTGGTTTCAGGTGTACACCTCATTGCAGACCGTTTTTTCGGTTTTGCGGTTCTTCGAGGAGCGGGCAGAGGTTTACCCAACCTTGGAGGCTTTGTTTGAACACTTGCCAATAGAAAAGAATATCCTACGCAAAATTGAAACCGTGATAGATGCAAAAGGGAAAATTAAGCCCAATGCGTCAAAAGAATTGCAAGAAATTACCTCCGCAATAGCAAAGGCCGAGCAGGATGTACGCAAGCGCATGGACTCGATTTATAAGCAGGCCATTGCCAACAACTGGGTTGCCGATGGAAGTTTAACCATCCGCGATGGGCGAATGTGTATTCCCGTATTAGCAGAGAACAAACGTAAGTTAAAGGGCTTTGTGCATGATGAATCGGCCTCTGGCCAAACCGTTTACATTGAGCCCGAGGAAGTTTTTTCTTTAAATAATAAACTCCGCGATCTCGAATTTGACAAACGGAGAGAAATTATTAAAATCCTGATTGCCCTAACTAACGATCTTCGTCCGTATTCACCGCTATTGCTTTCTTACCATGGCTTTTTAACAAAGCTTGATTTTGTGCGAGCAAAAGCACTTTTTGCCCTTGATATTGATGCAGAAAGGCCGGGATTGCTAAAAGAGCCAAAAACGAAGCTGATTAATGCAAGACACCCCTTGCTATCAATTTCGTTCGCTGCCGAAAAGAAGACCGTAACCCCTTTAAACATCCATATCGACGCAGAAACACGCGTAGTCCTGGTTTCAGGACCAAATGCCGGTGGTAAATCGGTTTGCATGAAAACAGTTGGTTTACTGCAGATTATGCTGCAAACTGGTTTGCTTATTCCGGTTGATGCAAATAGTGAAGTCGGTATTTTTGATAACATCTTTGCCGATATTGGCGATGATCAATCGATAGAAAGCGATTTGAGTACCTACAGCGCCCACTTAAAAAAGATGCGTTATTTTGTAGAGCACGCCACGCCGAAAACGATGGTACTGATTGATGAATTTGGTACCGGAACCGATCCGCAGTTTGGTGGGCCAATGGCCGAGGCGGTTTTAGAGGTACTGAACAATAAAAAGGTGAGGGGCGTAATTACCACCCACTATTCTAATTTAAAATTGTTTGCCGGAAACACGCCCGGTTTAGAAAACGCATCGATGCTTTTTGATAACGCCAAAATGAAACCGCTTTATATCCTGGAAATGGGCAAGCCCGGCAGTTCTTATGCGTTCGAAATCGCACAAAATATTGGCTTGCCGAAGGAAGTAATTCAACTGGCAAAAGACAAAACCGGTTCGAACCAAAACCGCGTAGATACCATGCTGGTAGATCTTGAACGGGAAAAGAAAAACGTTTACGATGCGAAAGTAAGCCTGGCCAATCAGCAAAATAAGGCCAGAAACCTTGTTGCCGAAAATGAAAAGTTAAAGGCTTTTTTAGAGGAAAACAGAAAGGTTTTAATCAAAGAAGCCAAACAGGAAGCCCAAAACATCATTAAGAACGCCAACAAGCTAGTCGAAAATACCATTGCCGAAATAAAGGAAAAACAAGCTGAGAAAACGGTAACCAAAGAACTTCGCCAAAATTTACAGAGAGAATTGGTAAAAAATACCGTTCCGAAAGAGCGACCAAAACCTTCGCCAGTAGTTGTAGGCGGCGAAATTGAGGTGGGCGATTGGGTAAAATTTACTGATAGCGAAACCACAGGACAGGTTTTAGAGATCAACAGAAACGAACTCGTTTTAGCGATAGGTGATCTCCGCTCAACGGTGAAGAAAACCCGCGTACAGAAAATTAGCAACAAAGAAGCGAAAAAGGTTATTCAAAGCAGCAACAGTTCTTTTGCCGGGCGTATGAACGATGCTGTTTCAGGATTTAGGGCCGAACTCGATCTTCGCGGAAAGCGTACAGAAGATGCGCTGTTTGAAGTGGAGAAATATCTCGATAAGGCCATCATGCTTGGTTTCCCGTCCATTAAATTAATTCATGGAAAGGGCGATGGGATTTTAAGAAAAATGATCAGGGAATACCTACGGAAATACAGTCAGGTAAATAGGATGGAAGATGAGCATGCCGACAGGGGCGGCGATGGGATTACTTATGTTTATTTGAATTAAGTGGTTTAATACGTTCTTATTTTGCTGTCAGCCTAAGCGCAGCGAAGGATCTCCAGGCGATGGAATGTTAACGCTGAGCAGGCACAAACCTAAACTGAGCGTTTGCGGGTAAAGAACGGTTGAGTGCTACTAGGTTGGGGATTCTTCACTGGGTTCAGAATGAAAGCTAGGTTAAAGTGGTCGAGGCGTGTTGTCATCCTGAGCGCAGCGAAGGATCTCCAAGCGATGGAATGCTAACGCTGAGCAGGCACAAACCTCAACTGAGCATTTGTAATAAACGAATGGTTAAGTGCTACCAGGTTAGAGATTCTTCACTGCGTTCAGAATGACAGTTCGCCAAAAAAAAAGGGGTTTCGTGTAAAAAACTGAGGGGTTCATGTAAAGAAATATACCGGTTGATGTAAAAGCAGGATATTTACACTCAGAAACATAGGCCATACCAGGCCTTTACAATATTAGAAGTCATATGTCAAACGCCGGGTTCCGTAAAACCAATCCTTCAACTGACATATGATTTTTTTTTGCCTTAACTTTCAGTAGCCGTCCTTTCCTTGTGCCCCACTTGTACCGATTTTTCGGTAGCGGAACGGAAAAATCTGGCAAGGAATTAATGTAAAATCAACCTACTTCTTCCCAATGCAGCAATCATTTCGACTACAGCGTACTTGAACCAATTTTTTCGGTAGCGTGACGGAGAAATATCAACTCCGCTTTTTACAAGAAATAAAGTCTAATTTTTGAAACGCTTAATTTCAATCTTTTTCTCGCGAACCTTCAACGTTAACGTTGGTATTGTTGCTTCTTTGCCTGCCGTTACTACAACCGCTGCATTTTTACCATCATAATACACGTTTTCCGGCAACTGCGAATTGTCGGGATAAATTTGATAAGCGCCTTCGGGTAGGTGTAGAGAGTATTCTCCATTTTCTCCCGTTTTTACGGTATGGATTGAACCGCTGGCATTTTGAACCAAAAGGGTAATCCCCGCCAATGAAGCATCAGTTTGTAAGCTTTTTTGCGTATTAAAGGCGATGGCAATTTTACCAACAGCGTTGCCACTTTTTTGCATTGGCACGCTGATCTTACTATTTTTCTGATCAACATTCACTGTCAATGGGCTTATCTGGTAACCGTCTTGCATGGGCATACTCAGCTGATAGTTGCCGTAAGGTACCTTAGAATACACTATTGTGCCGTTGGCTGGAATGATGAAAATAATGCCGTTAATTAATAAAGTGCCCGAATGAGCCGCTTCTTCGCCAGCATCAAAAACGCCGTTGTGGTTATTGTCTTTAAAGAAAAAGATTTCCAGATTACCCTTTTTTCCAGGCGTTTGCTGCTTCGGAGTGGGCAGCTTTTGTGTAATTCCGGCCTGCAAACTGCTAAAAGAAGAATTAATATATGAGGTGTTGTATCGATACTGGTAAGTACTTACATAAAAGATCGTTTTTGGCGTAATTGCGTATTCGCCCTTAATGGTATAAGTGAGGTTGCTTCCGTAAAGGCCGTCGTGATAATAAATCAACCCAGCATCGGCACGCAGTTTCTTATTAAAAAAGTACTTGTAAAGCGAGGGGTTAACGCTGTAACGATAGATCTCAACCTGATTTACGGCACCATTAAAAGCCTCGGCTAAAAGAAAGTTGCCTTTTTGAACGTACGTGCTCAAGTTAAACCAGCTTCCCGACCAATTGGCATTTAAACGCAGTTGAAGTTTACTATCTCCATCAAGCCCTTTGCTTATGCCGTTATCAAGAGAGAGATACACATTTTGCTTAAAATTGGTGCTGTGCCAATTTACCGATTCATTTAACCGGTACGCCGTCATTGTACTGGTTTGTTGGTTTATTGTATTATAAATGGCACTTTCCTGATCTCTAGAGGCAGTAACTGTAATGTTCAGGTTAGTGTTTAATGGTTTGGCCCAGCCAATTTCTGCACGCTGCAAAGCATATTCTCTTTGAAAGAAAAAGGTGTTGCGCTGATAGGCAGGGTTAAAAGAGTAATAACTAAAGCCCGCCCAGATGTTTTGCGTGCCCAAATAGCGACTAATACGTTCATTGAGTTGTATTACGCCTCTTCGGATACCAGGGTAATAGCCACTAGAATAAAAATTATTGCTGCTAAAATTGAATTTTCGGTAACTGCCACTAAAATTGGTTCCCAAAGAAAGGGAGGGTTTGATGTCGGTGTGGTCAAGCAAATTCTGCGATAGCCCTGCGCCGAGGTTTACGCTCATTAAAAGATTCCGTTTATTAAATAACGAAACTGAGTTCGAAGAAAGCAAGCTTCGGCTTTGCTCTAAAGGGGCATAATCAAAAATTAATGTATTGCTATATTCGCGACCGCTGCTATCCTTTAAATTGGTTTTAACATAGGCCGAATAGCCATAATCCAAATTGTCGCCGAGTAAATTGTACGATTTTTGAACCATAGAAGCCTCAAATCGATGGTTGTCCTCGTCGTTTCTCGAGTATACTTTAACGCCCCGTCCATTAAAAAAGCTTTCGAGGTTTTCGGATATGTTTCCCGCCGTTATCCCCGCATTCTTGGTTTCATAATTGATCCACGTATTGCTCAGCAGCGGCTTATTATTGATGCTGTTCCACTGATACGCATCGACGCTGATGCCCATTACGCCGTTTCCAAGCTGGGTTGTGGCGAGGCCGTTCAGTTGCCACGACTGCGAATCGCTAAAGAGATTTTGCCCGCTAAGCGATACGTGATTGTCTACGCCTATATTAACAATGTTCTGCTGAACCTGTGCATTAACAAACTGGCGGTTAGCGGAAGCATTTTGCACATGGCAAATGCCATTGCCAAACAGTTCTCCGTTTTGATACAGCCCGGCAACGTTAATGTAAAAATTGCCCATCTGGTAAAGGTCTCTGTTGATGATTTTTGCAAATTGAACTTCCTTGCTGGCGCCCGGCGAAAGCTGAACATCTTTTTGAAGCATCTGTTTCCCCTGTCCGTTATCACCTGGAAAAGAGGCAACCACCTTTAAAACCTCTATTTGATTGCCTGCATTTCGGACCATCACCTTTACGTTAAGCGAATCGCCAACCTGCTTAAGCAAGACGCTTGGGCTCAGTATCGATAACTCAACCGCACGCTGGGGCAGCATATTTACCTTCGCTTTAAACAAGGCCACAACTTTGCCTGTGCTGTCTTCGAGCTGAAACGACATCTGGCTAATCTTGATATCGGCATTTTGAAGAACCAAAAACCTAAAGGGGTAAAAAGTATGGTCGTTTCTGGCAACATTTACCTTAATCGGCTGATCTGATACAAGACCAAATCCATTCGGTAATATGGGCGTAATTTGACCCTTAAAAGCGGCGGCGCCAGCGTTTACCCGAATGCTTAACGAAACCAGTTTTTCTGTACCGATATGGATTACGCTATCCGTGCTAATTTTCACGGCAGCATCGTCTTGCGCTTTCGCTGTTAGGCAAAAACCAAGCACCAAAAGGCTGCAATAAAAAAATGTCTTAAGGCGAATAAGTTTCATCAGCTCATTTATTGCGGAATAATCTCGTAAACGAGAATTCCGCTATAAGTATCCGGAACAGCATTGATCAGGCGGCTGTCGTTGGCCTTTGTAAAATAACGGATATGATACTTGTAGCTTACGGCGCTAGTTGTTGCTGTGCTTCCACGGCCTATGGTTTGGGCTGTTTCGGCCAGCGGAACGGTTACAGCGGCGGAAGTGGTAGCCGATGTAAGCTGTAAGTTGGCTACCGAAACCGGGAGCGTCTTGGTGCCAGCGACAAAATTAGCGCTGTTGGTACGCACTTGTATGGCATAGGGCGTAGCGGCGGTTACAATTAATCCGTTACTATAGGTTATCGAAGCACCATTTACATAATCGTTCATGGTTTTAAGTTCGAGCAGGCCCGATCGGGCATTGTCTTGTACCTGTATGGCATAGGTGGCCGCCGGGGTGTAAGTTCCATCGGGGCGAATTTGAATGCCATTTGTAGCACTGGCCCGACTAAGCTCTGCTTTTCGGCTATCGAGTAAATTAAACGCCAGGTTAAGCGAATAAGCCTGCCAGGTTTTAAGTGCATCTATGTAAGTGCCTCCTTCGATAATTACATCAACAGTAAATACGATTTGTGAATAATAATCGTACAGCCCATTTCTGATTGGGTAATTTGACGTATTAATCAGCAATGCGGTATTACCCGGAGCGCTTAAGGGAACTGCGGTGGTGCCACTGCCTATTTGTTGAAACGTAGCGCCGTTAACTGCGCTTAGCCTCAGTTTAATTTTACTATAGGGCAGCGTTTTTCCTTCAGCGTTAGTAATCGGCTGATTGAGAATAGCGCCCAAGCTCCAGTTAGAATAACTTTTGTTATTTCCCTCGAGCGTAATCTGAACCTGAAATGCATTGCTAAAGGTATGGGTTTGCGAATTGGCAATTTCCATATACATCTGGTTACTTGCGGTAAGCCGTGGCTGACAAAAGCCTGCGAATGAAGTTAAAAGCACCAACAAGGCGGTGCCAATAAAAATAATAAATCTATTCATTCTTAAACTCCAATTCTGCAAGTTTCACCGTAGCTTCATCGCCGTAATTGAGCACTGCCGAGGCTACGTATTCGCCCTTTTCGAGCGTTGTGGGTAAAGAAAAAAGTATTTCACGCTTATTATTGGGCAACGAATAGAAGATCACATCTTTCAGTGTTTGCTTTTTGCCCGTTTGTCGGTTTAATAATTCGCAGCTTGCCGTACCATCGGCCCATACGTTGCCAATATTGGCAAAGCGAAGGATCAAATCGTTCTTCAGCTTGGAAAAATTTTGGATATCCAGATTGGGATTACGTGCAACAGGCAACCGTTGGTAAAGTTTTATCCCCGTACGCACGGCTACTTTAATATTGGTGCCTTTCTGGTTTACATCATCAATTGGGTTAAGCTGGCTAACATAAAGCATGGCCGTATGCACAGCAAGCGTATCTTTTAATGATGAAGGGGGTGCCATTTGGAGCTCAACGTCGCGGTGCTCGCCCGGAGCGAGCGAAAAAAATGATGAAGGTACAATGGATACCCATTTTGCACAAGATGATGGCGTAGTGCCCGCTTCGTAAATCTCGTTATTTCCTCTTTCATCGTAAGCCCAGTCGTTTAACGAAATGCTGAGGTCGAGTGTTGAGGTTTTACTTACATTGCTTACCGTTATTTTTTGGCTCTGCTGTTGTCCTGCCGCTACAGTAAAGTAAACCCTTGGCGGGGTAACCGATAAACCGGTTTGTGCAGTTACGTGCAACGAAAGCACAAAAACTGAAAGCAAGATGATGTAAAGAGATTTTTTCATTCGGGACGATTGTAAGGGCAAATATACAAAAAAGGCAACTTCGAGAGACCTCGAAATTGCCTTGTACTAATTTTTTAATTAGTTAGCCTCGATAGTGTAGGTAACTGTAGTAGTATAAACTGTTGGGTTTTCAGTTTTGAAATATTTATCTACATATTTCTGAGAACCAGCAGCTTTGTATGTGATGTTGAAGTTTTTATTTACACTACCGGTGTTGCTTGAAATAATAGTTTGATCGGTATTGCTCAGGTTACGGGCCGTGTAAGTTGCGTTTGCCAATTGGTTGCTTGTACCTGCCAATGGGCTAATGCTAACGTCGTTTGCGTCGATGTTTGATTTTGCACCAGTTAAGGTAGCAGCTGCAGATTTAACTTTAACGATAAATGCACCTGTGCTGTATACGGTTAAGTGATCGGCCTGAGCTAAACTTACTCCGTCTGCATAATCTGCAGTAGTTTTATAATCTAAGTTAACTGTTTTTTGTGTTGGGTTAACAGTAATGGTTTGAATTGGATACAAACGAATGTTTAGGGTTGCATTGTCTGTTTGTGCCGAAGCGGTTTTACCAATGATAGAAAGAATTACTGTTGCAAAAACTAATAGGGATGATTTCATGACTAATTGATTAATTTGTTTGTTTTTTTAAAATATTTTTTATTAAGTTTGTTTTCTACTCAAACGAAAGGCTATTCAAGTCTGTCTTTCTAACGTAACATCTTTGTGGCACTCCCGAAGAATTATGACGCAAAGGTATGGTCGCTACCATCTCCAAAAAATATTAAAAATCACCTAAAAAGTATTAAAAATTACCGTTGCTATAAAAACGTCTGTATTTATTTTTAACTTATTGATAATCAGTGATTTTGTTTTTTGTGTTAGTTGTTGACAAATGTCAACAGAAGTGTATTTGTCTATCTAGTTATACTAATTTTTCGGTTTTTTGACATTTTTTTTATTATTCATAGACTTACTTTCTGCGTAAAATCCGAGTACATGCACGTAAATTTTCACTCATAGCCATAAGTAACAAATGTGGTACAGTATGTGGAGGCTGTTTCGCAACTGCAGGTGCCAGGTTATTAAATGTAGGTGCTAGGTTATTAAATGCAAGTGCCAGGTTATTAAATGCAAGTGCTAGGTTATTAAATGAAAGTGCTAGGTTATTAAATGTAAGTGCTAGGTTATTAAATGCAAGTGCTAGGTTATTAAATGCAAGTGCCAGGTTATTAAATGCAAGTGCTAGGTTATTAAATGCAAGTGCTAGGTTATTAAATGCAAGTGCTAGGTTATTAAATGAAAGTGCCAGGTTAATAAATGCAAGTGCCAGGTGGGGCTGTTCATTAAACTGTGTCAAAAAGAAAATTAATAACTTTAAACACAGGAATTATGTCAGAACAACAAATTTGTAATCTCGTCTTAGCTAATACTGGATTTGAAATCCAGAGCTAGGGGAGTCAGGATTACAAATCCTGACTAGCGGGGATGCTTCCGCAATTTGCAATCTCGTCTTAGCTAATACTGGATTTGAAATCCAGAGCTAAGGGAATCAGGATTACAAATCCTGACTAGCGGGGTTACAAATCCTGACTAACGGGGTTAAATCCGATAGCTATCGGATTTGCACTGCTTTCATAACCTCTCCCTATGAACGTTCGGGTTAAAAGCAATGCCTCTGCGTTCCCTCTCCTCGAGGAGAGGGATGTACAGACAGCGCAAAAACCACCGACATTAAAAGGGAGAGGTTTAAGACGCCAAATTTAACACTTCCGTGATTTGCAATCTTGTCCTAGCTAATACTGGATTTGAAATCTAGAGCTAGGGGAATCAGGATTACAAATCCTGACTAGCGGGGATGGCGATTTGGCATGAGCGTCGTCATCCTGATACCGATAGCTATCGGTATGATTTTAGCCTTGCGGCCAATCCCTTATTCTGCGTTTATACTGTGTTGCAGGTTTCTGTATTTTTTTGGGCTGAAGCCGGCATGCTTGGTAAAAAATGCACTGAAATTGTTTTCTTCAGTGAAGCCCATGTCGAAGCTTATTTCTTTAATGGTGAGGTCGGTATGGGCAAGTTTACTTTTCGCTTCCTCAAAAATCTTTTCCGTTACCAGTTGCTTCGCCGAGCGGCCATATATGTTGGTAATGGCTTGATTTAAGCGCCGAGGAGTTGTGTGCAGCGCATTTGCATAATAATCGAGCTTTTTTTCGTTGCGGTAATTAAGGTGAAGAAGTTCCCTAAACCGAATCGCAATTTTTTTATCTTCGAGGTTATCGAAATGAACATCTTTACTGTGCAATCCCTGCGATAAAAATGCAGATCTGATCAGCATGGCCTGCACGGCGTTATGTACAATATCGCGTACCAAAGGAGCCTGAGAACTGCGGATTAGCTTCTCTAAAAACTCAAACTGCAACGTTACATATTCAGCAATATCAATGGATGGGCTGCTTAGGTAATTTTTGCTTAAATCGAAGAATAATGGGGTGTTTTGAATAAAATAGGCATCATTCGGGCTCCGGGCATAAAAACCATAGTCGAAATAAATCACCCAAAAATCATCGTTTTCTGCATTGATAAAAGAATGAAATCGATCGGGTCCTACAAACAGAAACTGGCCTAACGGAACGGTAAACTTTTCATTCTCGATACAGTGCTGTGCATCCTCGGTAAGTGCGTACAGAATAAAGAAATACGGCCATCTTCGGGAGATGTCGATGTCTTTAATTTGGTTATTTAAAACGGATGAACGACAAACATGGATCTGGTCTTTGGTGGTAAGATCAACCCTTTCACTACTACTCATTCTTGAAACAATCTAATCACGTACAAAAGATGTACGCCGTTTGCTAAGATAGTACTTTATCAGAATTTGGATAAACATTTTTACGATTTAAAAATATAAGTTGTTGGTTTTACTAAAAGTAGTCGAAATTGTATCACATAGTTTAATAGGTAAAAACATCGGGAATTATTTGGTAGGTGGTTTAAAATTATATCTTTATAATTGTGTAAATCATGCCCTAACCAAATGATCAGATTCTTTTTTTTCCTGGTGGCTTTTTTGACCATAGAAAGCGCTGTTGCTCAAGATTTGATGGGAATACCACAAATCAAAAACTATAATAATGAGGATTATAGGGCAGGGGTTCAGAACTGGGACGTAAAGCAAGGCCGCAACGGAATTTTGTACTTCGGCAATAATGAAGGCTTACTCACTTTTGATGGGCGTTATTGGAATTTATACCGTTTACCAAATTTTACCGCTGTCCGTTCGATTGGTATCGATGCCAAAAACCGGATTTACGTTGGTGGACAAGACGAATTCGGCTATTTTTTTCCGAATGCTCAGGGCATATTGAAATACACATCGTTGCTGCATCTGCTTCCAGAAAGCGCCAGAAAACTTGCTGACATCTGGGACATTTGTGTTGCGAATGATGAGGTTTTCTTCCGATGTGGCAATGCCGTTCTTCAATATAAAAATGATGTGGTAAAACAGTACAAACCGGCAACCAGCTGGCTGTTTTTGGGCCAGGTAAATAAAACGATTTTTGCGCAGGTTAGGGGGAGCGGCTTAATGGTTTATAACCAGGGTGTTTGGAAAACATTTTGCACGGATGAAGTGTTAAAACAGGCATCGGCTACGGCGATTATGCCTTTCGGCAGCGACACTTTGCTGATATCGACATTAAAACGGGGATTATTTCTGTTCGTTAATGGAAAGCTAAGGGCTTTTAAAACAAATTTTGATCAAATTTTGCTGAACGACCGGATTTTCTTCGCCAGCGGAATCAACGCAGAGCAGTACGCGATCGGAACAACCTCTGGCGGCATGTACATCATGAATAAATCTGGCGAACTGGCGCAAAAGTATAATTACCGGGAGGGCCTGCAGAATAATAATGTTCGCGGCATCTTGCTGGATAGGGATAAAAACATCTGGCTGGCTCTGGATGATGGGGTATCTTTTGTTGCAATCAATAGCGCTGTTAAAAATATTTATCCCGACCGCAATAAGCAGGTTACGAGTTATGCTTTCAGAAAATATGATCAATCGCTTTACATCGGCACGTCTAACGGCCTTTATGTATCGAAACTTTCGTCGGAAAGCAGCGATTTAAGTTATTCGAGCTCAAATTTTGTGGAGGTTAAAAATACCAAGGGGCAGGTGTGGGGCTTAAATGAGTTTAATAACCAACTGCTTATGGCTCACGAAGATGGCACTTCGATAATAAAAGACAATGTGGCAATGCCCTTGTATGCCCTGCCCGGAACGTGGATGTTCGAGCCTCTGGAAAACGTTTACCCGATTACCGATGTCATCGCAGGAACTTACAATGGCCTGCAAAAACTTTCGTTCAGCAACAACAAGTTCAACAATCTGGGTAAAATTGAGGGCCTAACGGAAACCCTGCGCTTTATTGTAGCCGATAACAATAACCCTGATATGATCTGGGCATCGCATCCTTATCATGGCGTTTACAAAATTGTTATGAGTCCGGACCATAAAAGTGTGCTAAGCACCAAAATGTATACGGATAAGGATGGGTTGCCGCTAAAGCTGTACAATTATGTTTATCGAATAAAAAACCGGGTGGTTATTGCCACCGTTAAAGGGATTTACGAGTTTAATGCAAGTAAAAACAGGTTTGTGCGACTAAAGATGTTAGGAAACGCGTTGAATCAAACCTCGATACAATACCTGAAAGAAGATAACGAGGGCAACATTTGGTTTGTAAGCAACAAAAAGGTGGGCGTTATCGATTTTAGCAGACCGGCAAAGGGCAGGGCCTTTAGCATAATTTATTTGCCTCAGCTTGATGGTAAAGTGGTGGGTGGCTTTGAATCCATTTATGTTTTGGATAGCAAGAATATATTTATTGGCGCCAATAAAGGGGCTTACCATATTAATTATAGTAAATACATTCAGAATATAACCCGGCCCAATGTTGTGCTCAGTACCGTTAAGTTGGAGGGTAAAACCGATAGCCTTGTTTTTGGTGGTTATTTTGTGAAAAACGATTCGATAACTGACAAACAAGACCGCTCAAAAATACCGGTATACACCTACAATTTGAACTCCATTCATTTTGAGTTTTCATCGACCATTTTCGAGCACGATAAAAACCTGAATTTCAGTTACCAGTTAAAGGGTTTTGATAACGAATGGTCGGTTTGGAGCAACAAAAGAGAGAAAGGTTATACGAATTTACCGGCTGGATGCTATACGTTTAACGTAAAGGCACGAGCCGAAACAGGTAACGAATCGAAAGTGGTAAGCTACACTTTTGAAATTTTGCCCGCATGGTACAATACTATTTGGATGAAAATGATTTATATCGCCTTAATTTTGCTGGTTGTTGTTTTGATAATCAAGTGGCAAAAAGGAAAACATAAAAAAGAGCAGGCCCGAATGACGTATCTGCACCAGTTAGAGCTGGAACGGAATGAAAAAGAAATTGTAAGGCTTCAAAATGAAAAATTGGAAGCGGATGTAAATTATAAGAATAAAGAACTCTCTACAATGACCTTACACCTGGTACAACGCGGAAGGGTGCTGGCCAAAATTAAGGAGGTAATTTCTACGGTGGTAAAAAACCACGATATAAACGAAAGCTCGCCGAGTTTTAGGCACCTTATTCGGTTGATTCGGGATGTTGAAAAGAAAGATCAGGAACTGGATCATCCAAGTGTGCATTTTAGCCATCTAAATACCGAATTCTTCAACAAACTCAAACATCAGTTTCCTGAGCTGAGCCAGAACGACCTGAAGTTTTGCGCCTACTTATCGATGAATCTTTCATCAAAAGAAATGGCACAACTGATGAATGTTACTATCAAGGCGGTAGAAGTTGGCCGATATCGCCTGAGAAAAAAGCTTCACCTTAAGCCCGAAACCAATCTGTACGAATTTTTAACCGATATTTCGAACCACCGGGCCTAGTAAACCTATGCTTTTGTCACATTTTCAGTTTAATGGGCCAGGTTTTGCATGTATCTGATTTTTAGCAGCTTAAAATCTGTGTGTAGGGCTGATGTAGGGCCGTATTTCTCCATTTTCTGAGTAAAAAAGGGCTTTTGTATGGTTCGTGTAGTAGCCGCAAATTGTGCTAATTTTTTTTCCGTCTATAGATTTGATTTTAGGATTTGGCCACCCAGCCGAATACTCAATTAACCAAATATTAACCTAAAACTAATTTCTATGAGAAGAAGATTTACGATCGTATTCTTCGTGTGCTGTATCCTGGCATTTCCACTTACTTTGTTGGCGCAGGACATTCCAGTTACAGGAAAAGTAACGGATGAAAAGGACGGTATGCCCTTACCAGGTGTTACTGTAAAACTCGATGGCACTTCGCGAGCGGCATCAACAGATGCTAATGGTGTTTTTTCTATTCAAGCCCCCGTTGGCGGTACACTTACGCTAAGCTTAATTGGCATGGCGGCCAAAAAAGTAACTGTTCCGGCCGGAGGAAGAATTAATGTGGCCCTTTCGGCAAGTACACAAGATTTAACCGATGTAGTTATTATCGGGTATGGTGTTCAAAAGAAAAGCGTGGTAACTGGAGCAATCTCCAGTGTAAGGGCGGCCGACCTGGAAAACCAACCGACTACCACTCGTTTAGAGCAGGCATTACAAGGCCGTACGTCGGGTTTAACAATTGCTGCCCAATCTGGTCAGCCCGGTTCAGCAGCAACGGTTCGGTTAAGGGGTTTCACCTCGTTCGGTGGTAAAAACGATCCTTTGTGGGTTATCGACGGCGTTGTGGTGGATAATGGCGGTATTGGCTATTTAAATCAGGCCGATATCGAATCGATTGAAGTATTAAAAGATGCAGCCTCCGCGGCCATTTATGGCGCAAGGGCGGCGTCGGGTGTAATTTTGGTAACCACTAAAAAAGGTAAGCTCGGCAGAGTTTCGTTAAGTTACAATGGATATTATGGCATTGCCAATGCGGCTAAAAAACTAAACCTGCTGAACGCCACCGAATATGCAACTTTAAGAAACGAAGCTTACACCAACGATTTTGTTTCGGGAACATTTACATTGCCTTATCCAAATCCGGAGTCGCTGGGTGAGGGAACCGATTGGCAATCGTATGTTTTTAACGATAATGCCGCACGCCAGAATCACGAACTGTCGATTAGCGGGGGCAACGAGAAATCGACTTTTTATTTATCTGCAGGCTATTTTAAAATCGATGGTATTGTGGCGAAAGAGGTTTCGAAATTTAACCGGGCAAACATCCGGATCAACTCTCAACACAAGTTGTACAATTGGTTAACCATTGGAGAAAACCTGGGTTACAGCCATGCTATTACCAATGCGGTAGGCAATACAAACAGCGAATTCGGCGGTCCGTTAAGTTCCGCAATCAATTTAGATCCGATTACGCCCGCCATTATTACCGACCCGGCCGTAGCAGGTGCCGCACCTTACAGCACGCAACCTGTTTTCAGAGATCAATTCGGTAATCCTTACGGCATTTCGACACGGGTAGCGCAGGAAATTACGAATCCACTTGGCGATATCCGCAGAAGAATTGGTAACTACAGCTGGGACCACAACATTGTTGGAAACGCTTTTTTAGAAGCGGAACCGATTAAAGGCTTGCGTTTCCGATCAACACTGGGCTCTAAACTGGCCTTTTATGGTAGCGACGGTTTTAACCCGATTTACTATTTAAACTCATCAACGTCAAATACCCGAACACAATTTGCGAGAAACATCAATTACATAATTACCTATAACCTCGAAAACACATTGACGTATACCCGATCGTTGGGCAACCACAATTTGAGTTTATTACTTGGTCAGGGCTCGTACAGCGATGGTTTCAGCCGAAGCGTAAGTACCACTTTCTATGATGTTCCGGCGCAGGATTTTTACTCGGCATCGATGCGGTTTAAGCCCGTTGCCGCCAATAGAACTTCAGATGGCAGCGAAGGAACTGATCATAAAGTGTTCTCGTTGTTTTCTCGTTTAACGTATGATTATAAAGAGAAATATCTGTTTTCGGCCTTAATCAGACGAGATGGTTCATCGCGCTTCGGTGCAAACAATAAATACGGATATTTTCCTTCTGCACAAATTGGGTGGGTACCTACAAAAGAAGATTTCTTTCCGCAAAACAATATTGTAAACTTCTTAAAAATCAGAGGAAGTTATGGCGTTACTGGTAACGATGGAATTGGCGATTTTGCTTATGTGCCACTCGTTGGCAGCGGCAGAAATTACACTTTCGGAAACGAGAACATTGTAAATATCGGCTACAGCCCGGCTGCTTCGGCAAATCCGGATTTGAAGTGGGAAGAAACACGTCAAACCAATATTGGTATCGACGCCACGTTATTTAATAACCTTACCCTCGTGCTCGATTGGTATAAAAAGAAAACCGTAGGTATTCTTCAAAACCCGCCCGTACCCGGTTATATCGGTAGTGGTAGCCCGGCAGCAAATATTGCCGATATGTCTAACTCAGGTTTCGAATTCGAACTCGGCTATCGTCAAAAATTTGGTGAGTTTAATTTTGGCATCAGTGGCAACGGCTCGTTCTTGAAAAATACAATCGACAAATTAAGTCCGGGCGTCAACTTTATCGATGATAGTCAGGCCACTTTTCAAACGCTGGGCAACATTACTCGCACCCAAATTGGCCATTCTTATAATGAGTTTTACGGCTATGTAAATGAGGGTATTTTTCAAAGTCAGGCAGAAATAAATGCCTACAAAGGTCCTAACGGCACCATTTTGCAGCCGTTAGCCAAGCCGGGCGATGTTAAGTTTGCCAACCTGAACAACGATGAGGTGATTGATGTTAACGACAGGGATTTTATTGGCAACGGCCTGCCGAAATTTACTTATGGCATTACCTTAAACCTATCTTACCGCAATTGGGATTTGGTTGCCTTTGGCAGCGGTGTTGCCGGAAACATGATTTTTCAGGGCTTGAGACGTCTGGACATTCCGAATGCAAACTATCAAACGTCGCGATTAAACCGTTGGACGCCCACAAACCCGTCAACTACACAACCGCGTTTAACCGATGCAGATCCTAACAAGAACTTAACGAAATTCTCATCGCTCTATCTCGAAAAGGGCGATTACTTTAGAATGAGGACTTTTCAGATTGGTTACACCTTGCCGAAAACTATTGTAAGCAAAGTTGGCCTGCAAAAATTTAGAGTGTATGTACTATCAGAAAATTTATTTACGGTAACAAAATATACAGGCTACGATCCGGAGCTGGGGTCTAACAACAGTGGAAACGCTTTCAGTATCGACAGGGGTTTATATCCTCAGGCTCGCTCTTTTGTATTTGGTATCAATGCTAATTTTTAATAGAATTAAAATGAAAAGAAAAATAACTTACGCAATTGTAATCCTGGCTGGGCTACAATTATTCGGGGGCTGTAAAAAATACTTGGAAATAAGTCCGCAGGAGCGTATTCTGCTCGATAATTATTATAAAACACCAGCCGAGGCTAAAGCTGCACTGGTGGCTATTTATGATCGTTTTGGTTTCCAAACTGGCGGTTTGTACGATAAAGTGGCCATTATGTGTGCTGCTTCTGACGATCAGATTGCCGGCGGCGGCGGGCCTTCAGATATTAACGATTTGCAGGTGGTAAACAACTTCACTTTAAATGCAACCACGGGCCCGCAAGGTTATCTTTGGAACAAGGGCTACGCTGGCATTTTTAGAGCTAATGTTTTTCTTTCCAAAATTGGCGATATAAATATGGATGCTACTACCAAGGCCAGCTACATTGCGGAGGCAAAAACGCTGCGGGCAATATTCTATTTCGATTTGGTACGCTTCTTTAAAAATATTCCCTTGCTTACGTCAGCTGTCGATCCCAAGGAGATTTATAATGTAGTGCAAGCACCGCCAGCTGAGGTGTATGCACTCATCGAAAAAGATTTGACCGAAGCCATTCCCGGTCTTCCCAATACCGTTGTTGCCCGTACCGATGGTGGTCGTATTACCAAGGGCGCTGCACAGGCTATGCTTGGCAAGGTGTATTTGTGGCAAGGAAAAAACGCACAGGCCGCAGAACAACTGGCCATTGTTAATGGTGCCACGCCGGGGCAGCCAAACGCAGTTTACGGTTACAGATTGTTACCAAATTTTGGCGATTTGTTTAAGGTGGCTAACAAATTTAACAGCGAATCTATATTAGAAATTGTACACGCCAACTCGTCAAATGGTGGCTGGGGCGATGCAGGTGCTTCGGAAGGAAACTTGTTGAACATTATTGTTGGACCTCGTGGTTATAAGCCCGGTCCGGGTGCGCCCGATTACTATTCGGGATACAGTTTCTTGTTGTTTACTAAAGAATTCTTCGATTTCATCCATTTCGACCCACGTAATAAGGCGACGGTTGCTAATTTAGACAGCCTCGAGAAAAACGGCATTGCAACCTACGAAAAAGGCTATCAGAATACGGGCTACTTTTTAGAAAAAACCATCGGCAGGGTAGCAGACAAAGCACCAACCGGTCAAACAGAATTGAATTTTCCTCAAAATTCTTACGAGATCCGTTTGGCAGATACGTATTTATTAGAGGCCGAGGCACTATTGAATAACAACGCCGCGGTTGGCGCCGGAAGCCGTGCTTACCAGTTGTTAAATGCAGTGAGGGCACGTGTCGGCCTAAACCCTGTGGCGGTAACGCTCGATAATATTATCAGAGAACGAAGACTGGAGCTCGCGGGCGAAGGACACCGTTTCCTCGACCTCGTGCGGTGGGGCAAAGCGGCAACAGTTTTAGCTTATAAAGGCTTCAAATCGGGTAAAAACGAGATATTTCCAATTCCTCAAGCCGAGTTGGCCAATACCAAGCTGGAACAGAATAAAGAATATGGAGGGACTAAGTAGTTGCATTAGTGGACGCTAGGGTTTAAGAGCTCTCCTGCCGACGCTTTTAAGCGGGGACTTCTAGAAAAGGTCGTCATTTCGAGCGCAGCCGAGAAATCTCTATCTAAGGTTCAAATCCGAAAAGTAATTTAAGTTACATAGCAATCCCTTTGGGACATCTGTAACCTACTCTTACCGTCCTTGCCCACTCGCTCGCCCTCTTTTGGCACTGGGGTTTTGGCGTTCTGCATCCGATAGCTATCGGATTCATCGCTTGGGGATCCTTCCGTTACACTCAGGATGACAGCGTTAATAAACCTGTCATCCTAACTCCTTTATTTTTTCAAAAAACTGCCCTCTGAGGATGACGACGCTTTTCAGAGGAGGACACATAGAAAAGGTCGTCATTTCGAGCGCAGCCGAGAAATCTCTATCTAAGGTTCAAATCCGAAAAGTTATTTAAGTTAGATACAATCATTTTAATACCATCTGCATGTTGAAACATAAAATCCCTATTTTAATAACAGCCATTCTCTTTAATTTTTTCAGCCCTGTTTTTGCCCAAAAGTTGGTTGAACAGTGGCTTACGAAGGCAGATCGATCGGCTTTGTTTGCTTTGCAGGATGAGAAGCTAAGTTTTACTGCCACCCGAAACAACCTGCCGGCAATAGTAGTTGATGATGACGAAAAATTTCAGTCGATTGATGGTTTTGGTTTTGCATTAACCGGTGGAAGCGCACAGCACCTTGTTAAAATGTCGGCGCCGGCCCGGGCAAAATTATTGAACGAGCTTTTTGGTGTTGATGGAAACAATATCGGCGTAAGCTACATTCGTTTAAGTATTGGGGCCTCAGATTTGAACGAGAAAGTTTTCTCCTACAACGATCTGCCGGAAGGAGAAACAGATTTAAACCAGTCGAAATTTGATTTGGGCCCCGATAAACTTGATGTGATTCCGGTAATGAAGGAAATATTGACTATTAACCCCGCCATAAAAATTATGGGTTCTCCGTGGTCGCCTCCGTTGTGGATGAAAACCAGTTACGACGCCCGGGGCGGCATGTTGAAGCCAGAATGTTATGCTGCTTATGCCAAATACTTTGTGCGCTACATTCAGGAAATGAAAAAC
The DNA here is from genome assembly GCF_015679185.1 of Pedobacter endophyticus. Lineage (NCBI taxonomy): Bacteria > Pseudomonadati > Bacteroidota > Sphingobacteriia > Sphingobacteriales > Sphingobacteriaceae > Pedobacter > Pedobacter endophyticus. Next base: position 963,713 of record NZ_CP064939.1, on the reverse strand, counting down.
GAGGGCATCACTATCGATGCGATTACGGTACAAAATGAGCCACTGCACCCGGGTAATAACCCCAGTTTATTGATGGTTGCGCCAGATCAGGCCAGCTTTATTAAAAACCATCTAGGCCCGGCTTTTCGAAAGGAAAATATTAAAACGAAGATCATTATTTACGATCACAATGCGGACCGGCCCGATTATCCGATCAGTATTTTTGATGATCCGGAGGCCAGTAAATATATTGATGGTTCGGCCTTTCATCTTTACGGTGGTAAAATCGAAGCGTTAACGGATGTTCACACGGCGCATCCTGATAAGAACATTTATTTCTCTGAGCAAATGGTGGTTGAACCGCCTAACGTCAAAACCATTGCCATTGCCAATCCGGTGGCGCGGCTTATTATCGGCGCAACGCGAAACTGGAGCCGAAACGTACTGGAATGGAACCTGGCTGCCGATCCTGAAAATAAGCCTTATACAGATAGGGGAGGGTGCTCCATGTGTCAAGGGGCGGTAACCATAAACGGCGATGAATACACCAAAAATCTGGCGTATTATTCTGTTGCCCATGCTGCTAAATTTGTGCGTCCCGGCGCCGTACGCATCGGCTCGAACAATCTGAGCAATCTGCCGAATGTTGCGTTTAAAACGCCCGGCGGTAAAAAAGTACTCATTGTAAGTAACCGATCTAAAGAGGTCTTAGCGTTTAATATCAGCTACAATGGCAAAAACCTTGTTACGAGCCTCGATGAAGGCGCAGTAGCAACCTATATTTGGTAATTAAATCACAAAATCATGTCTCGATCATATTCAGTTCTTTTCATTTTACTATGCAGCATCTTTAGTTTAAAAGGGTTTAGTCAAGGTTTTTTAAAAGTCGATGGCAAGAAAATCGTTGATGAAAAAGGCAACAACATCTTGCTTCGCGGGGTTGGTTTGGGCGGCTGGATGCTGCAGGAAGGGTACATGTTAAAAATTAACAAGGAAGCGCAGCAATATCGAATACGCGAACGTATAACGGCGTTGATGGGACCGAAGCAAACGCAAGAGTTTTATGATGCCTGGCTATCAAACCATATGCGCAAAATCGACGTAGACTCGATGAAACGTTGGGGGTTTAACTCCATTCGCTTGCCAATGCACTATAACCTGTATACGCTGCCCGTTGATGAAGAACCGGTACCGGGTAAAAATACGTGGCTCGAAAAAGGATTTGCACTTACAGATAGCTTACTCGCCTGGTGCAAGGCGAACCAAATGTATCTGATTTTAGATTTACATGCTGCGCCCGGCGGTCAGGGGAATGATTTAAATATCGCCGATCGAAACCCTTCAAAACCTTACTTATGGAATAGCGAGGCCAACCAGCAAAAAACCATTGCACTTTGGAAAAAACTTGCCGAGCGATATAAAAACGAGCACTATATTGGAGCTTACGATATCCTGAACGAGCCAAATTATGGTTTTCAAAATCCTGATGAAGATAAAAATGGAACGAAGGAAAAACTGAATGCACCGCTCAGGAAGCTGATGGTAGAGATTACAAAGGCCATTCGTGAAGTAGACCAAAACCACATTGTGATTATTGAAGGAAACGGTTGGGGGAATAACTACAACGGCATTTTCCCGCTATGGGATAACAATATGGTTTTAAGTTACCACAAATACTGGAATTTTAACGATCAGGCATCGATTGGGCATATTATAAAGGCCCGGGATGAACAAAATGTTCCTGTTTGGCTTGGGGAAACGGGCGAGAACTCGAACGTTTGGTTTACAGACGCGATTCAACTGCTCGAAAAGAACAACATTGGCTGGTCGTGGTGGCCACTGAAAAAGATTGGTTCTAACAATCCCATGGAAATTAAATCTAACCCGAATTACGATGCATTGGTGCGGTACTTAAATAATGGCGGCAACAGACCGAAAGATAGCAATGTGTATAGCGGCTTAATGGAACTGGCCATTTATTCGAGATTAGAAAATACAATCATTCACAGGGATGTAATTGATGCAATGATTCGCCAGCCTTTTAGCAATGAGACCAAGCCTTATAAACAGAATTTGATAAAAAATGGAAGTATTATTTACGCAGTCGATTACGATTTAGGACGAAACGGACAGGCATATTTTGATCATGATACAGCCGATTATCATGTGTCCACAGGAAAAAGATCGGTAGGTAACAGCGGCCGGATTTACAGAAACGACGGAGTAGATATTGCCAAAGATTCTACACAGTACGAAAAATATTATGTAACCAGAATTGAAACAGGAGAGTGGCTGCAATATACCGTTAACGTTGCCAAAGCGGGCAAGTACAGCTTAAGCATTAATGCCGCCGCAAATACCGACTCAGGAGCGATTACATTGCATATTGATGGAAAACCGATTGCAGCGCAGATCAAGATTGCCAAAACAGAAAGTGAAAAGAAATTTGATTCATTTGTTGTGCAGAATATTCCGCTTAAAAAAGGGGTACAGAAGGTTAAGGTTTTAATTGATAACGGCGGGTTTAACCTTGCGTATCTTCAGTTTGTAAGGGAGTAGCTTGTTGTAATGATTTCATTTGTCTTTCAGATGTAATTCATTTTTCCTGATCAGGATTGATAAAGGCGGCGCCAAACTCCGGATCGAGCTTTTTGTAAAGTGCTGTGGGTTCCGTTGTAATCACCAGTTCCATTGTTGGCCCAATAATCAGTTCCAAAAGATGACCGCCATGCACAATACCATCGCTTGTTGCGGCACTGAAATGCGTATGAGCAACAGGCTTTCCGTTGAATATTGCAATGTCGCCAATAAACGACGTAATTTCTGCCGTATCGATTGGGATAATTTTAAATTCTTTTCGTTTGTAATCGTACCAGCCTGCTTTTGCAGAAATTGCATCGCCGATAGCGGTATAATGTGCACTTTTTACGTTGTACTTCTGGGCAAACTCCGTCAATCCCGATACCACTTCATCCCCTTTAGAAAAAATTACCATGTACGTTTTCGCCTGGCCATTGGTACTGAGCAGTTTTACTTTCATTTTTGGTGCCCTGCCCAGTTCCACTGGCTTTGTTGGCGATACATACTGCTGCGCCTTAACCTGAAAAATACAGGTGCACAGTAAAACTGAAAGGCAAATGCTAAAAGTGCTGATTTTCATAACATCGATTTTAGGTATAACTACTATAAAAGGAACATTGTTTTGACTGAACGATCATTGCCTTGCCCATTCAAAGCCTACGAATGAATCAAAATGCTGATGCGGCCGTTCCGTTCCATATAAATGCGGTCAATTTTGGTCAATTCATCAGTGTGCAGGGTGTTGCGCACCTGTTCTATAATCTCGTCGCGACCAATTAACCCCTTTTTTAATGCTTCATTTAAAAATTTACCATTGCTGTAAAGTAGAATCCGCCGACCAGATATCAAACGGCCAAACAGCGGATGAGCGCTGGTTAACCAGGCCAATAACCGATGCAGGATTACGATGAGCAGACTGGAGACAATGATCGGAAGAAACGGAGAGGCCCCAACAACGCCCCGGCTCAGGATGGCGCCCAACAAAATAACAATGATATTATCAAGCGGACTTCGTAAAGCAAACGACCTTCGTCCAGAAATTCGAATAAGGACATAAGCCAATAAGAAAACAATTAGCGCCCTTACACACATTTGCAATGAAGATAGATCCTTTCCATGTCCGATGAGTTCTGCTACAGTTTCCATGAGAGTAATTCATTTGTTTCCGCTTAATCAACATCGTTTGCCGCTTTTTGGTTTGGCTGGCCTTGCTTACACCATCAGGTGGAGATCAATAAGTTTTTAAAACCTTTTCTTTTTCTGTATGGTTCTTTTAACATCTTAGCGTTAAGCTGAGCATTTTTTAAATGATTTAACTAAACATAAATAACAATGAAAGTACTGAGAACCTATTCAATAATGGCACTATTGGCTTCAAGCTTAGCGATTGCTTGCACAAATCCATCAGATCGGGTGGTTAAGGGCAATTCTTACAAAGATGAAGAAGATACGACCAAAAAGAAAAAAGATTCCATTCAGCCACAGGAGCGTGTAAACCCCGAAGATACCATCCGCAGGTACTAAAGCGGACTCCAAATGCAGCGGATGCTACTTAAATGCCTCCAGCTAATGAAGCTAGGCTGCCTCAAAACAGAGCCTAATTTTTGCTTTGGTCGAAAACCTTTTCCATGTCATTTGGTTGAAGGGATATGGAAAATACGACTGAAAATTTGTATTTGGGAACAAGCGGACTGGTATTACCCGTACCCAATAAAAGCTTTTATCCCGACGAGTTTAAGGCAACATCGAGGTTAACCTACTACGCCTCGTTGATGAACAGTATAGAAGTAAACAGCAGTTTTTACAAAATCCCGCAGGCGACGACAGTAAAAAGATGGGCGACAGAAGTACCCTCGCGTTTCCGTTTCACTTTTAAGCTGTTCAAAGGAATTACACATTGTCCAAACCTTGAGTTTGACCCATCGTTAGTGGCTGATTTTATGACGGCTATATCGCACGTCGAAAACAAATCGGGTTGCATTCTGGTACAATTTCCACCAAGCGTAAAGATCAGGCACCTTTTACCGATTTACAGGTTGATACAAACATTAAAAGAAGACGAGCGATCGTCGGCATGGAAGATTGCATTTGAATTTCGCGATGAATCGCTGTACGTTGAAGAAATTTACGATGAATTAAACGACGCCGGATTCATTTGTGTATTGCATGATAAAGGCAAGGCGTCGAGCCCTTTGCAGGCGGCCGCAGGAGCAGACGCTATTTATCTTCGTTTTCACGGCCCTGATGGAAACTATCGGGGAACTTACTCAGACGAGGTACTGTATGAGTATGCCGGCTACATCAATGAGTGGCTGGCCGAAGAAAAAAAGGTTTTTGTTTATTTCAACAATACCATGGGAGCAGCTTATCAAAACTTAAAATCTATCCAACAATACGTCGAGAATTACGATTAAATCGTTCAAATACCCGAAACAATGCCCAAACAAATCGTGTTATCAAATAAAAAACACTTACCGATATGAATACAGATCCAAGAGAAAACGAACAGGACGACGATAACAGTCAATTAAAAAACAGTCCGAACCAGCAAGAAGATGCTGATGATAACGATGTGCAACGCGGCCTCACCGGCGAAATAGACGATGAAGAAGACGTAAGCGGCGATTTGGCAGGAAACGCCGGTGGCAATACCTAAACTACGGCTCAGTTTAAACAACAGCCTAACCGGCACCCGGGTATAGTTCTGATAAAGACTGTTTCGGGTGACCGGCCAATTTCCACGCTCAATACCACTATTTATGTTCACTATTCCTTTCCGGTGAAGCCATTGCCGCTAAGCCACCGAAAAAACCCGTAGTCTCCGCTCATACAGTTATCTTGCTCCAACAATCTTTGCTATTCACTCAATCCGGTTTTCAAAGCATCGTGCTTATCCCATTTTTTCAACTTAAGATATTAGCTTGCATGTCGTCCATCATTTAAATTGCAAATATGGTGATTATTGCATTTTTAGGGCAAACCTTTGATTTTAGCGTCATTTTAAGCCTTTAGTCTCTCAACTTTCTTTGCTATCTTCGCAACAAATTATTTGTATGTTTCCTACTGTATCGCACTTTTTAGAGTATCTTTTTGGCATCAATTTACCCCTGCCATTTAACACGTTTGGCGTTTTTGTAGCGTTGGCGTTCGTTGCAGGTTATTGGGCGTTTACACAAGAGTTAAAGCGTAAAGAGGCTTTAGGTATTTTGCATCCAATTAAAAAGATGATTACCATAGGCAAGCGGGCAACAACCACCGAGCTCATTACCAACGGTATTTTTGGCTTTGTAATCGGCTACAAGCTCGTTTACGCCCTGGTAAACTATCAAATGTTTGTAAGCGATGCCCAGGGCATTTTAATGTCGGCAAAAGGAAACGTTCTTGGCGGTCTGTTCTTCGCAGGGTTGTTTGCCTATTGGGACTACAAGGAAAAAGATAAAAATAAGCTCGATAAACCTAAAGAGGTACAGGTAACCGTTCACCCTTACCAAATTATGAGCAATTTAATTGTTTGGGCTGCAATTTGGGGCTTTTTAGGTGCTAAGTTTTTCGATAATCTGGAGTATTGGGACGATTTTGTTCAACATCCGATAGAGCGATTACTGTCTTTTAGTGGATTGACATTTTACGGCGGATTGATTTGCGGAGGTGCTGCGGTATTGATCATTGCCAAAAGAAATGGTATAAAACCTCTGCATATGCTCGATGTGGGCGGCCCCGGAATGATGCTTGCGTACGCTGTTGGCCGTATAGGCTGTCACTTATCGGGCGATGGCGATTGGGGAATAGTCAATCCCAATCCGAAACCGTTCACGTGGTTGCCAGACTGGCTATGGTCGTACAAATATCCAAACAATGTGGTAGGCGAGGGCATTCCTATACCGGGCTGCACAGGCAAGTTTTGTAATGAGCTGGCTCAGGGTGTTTACCCTACGCCAATTTATGAAGTGATTGTTTGTTTGCTGTTGTTCGCTTTTCTTTGGAGCATCAGAGATAACATAAAAGCACCCGGACTGATGTTTGGAATCTACATGATATTAAACGGAATTGAGCGTTTCTGCGTCGAACTGATCAGGGTGAACTCAAAATACCACGTCTTTGGCCTTTCATTCACTCAAGCGGAAATGATTTCCCTGTTTCTGGTTATCGGCGGGATTGCCTTAAGCGTCTATGCCTTAAGAAATAAGAACGAACTGGCCTAAGCATTGCGCATAATTTCATATTTATGCCAACAACCTTAATCGGTTTTTTGTTAAAAAGTTATGAATTACGAATTACTATGCAACAAGGTAATATCAGTTGTAAGGCTTACGGGGAATTTTATCCGTAAAGAATCTTTGCAATTCGATGCCACGAAAATTGAGTACAAGGGTTTAAACGATATGGTCTCGTATGTTGACAAAACAGCCGAGCAAAAATTGGTTCAGAATCTGGAGAAATTGATTCCCGATGCTGGTTTTATTACAGAAGAAAAAACAATCTCAAGGACCGGGAAAACCTTTCAGTGGATAATCGATCCTTTAGATGGTACAACAAACTTTATCCACGGTATTCCGGCATACGGAATCAGCGTTGCCTTGTATGAGGATAATATGCCCGTAATCGGCGTAGTTTACGAGTTAAACCGCGGCGAAATGTTCTACTCATATAAAGGCGGAAATGCTTTTTTGAATAAAAAGGAAATCAGGGTCTCTGTAAACCCCGATTTAAAATCGAGCCTGTTGGCCACGGGTTTTCCATATTATCAGTTTGATAAGCAAGCGCAATATTTACGTCTTTTAGAAGAGATGATGCAAAAAACGCATGGCCTGCGTCGTATCGGCGCCGCCGCGATCGATTTGGTATATACCGCATGCGGGCGCTTCGATGCTTTTTTCGAATACAACCTGCAGCAGTGGGATTTTGCAGCCGGATGCTTTATCGTTCAACAAGCAGGCGGAGAAGTGTACGATTTTTCGGGTGGTAACCAGTACTTCGATAAAAGGGAAATTTTGGCAACAAATGGCAAACTAACGGCCGAAATACTAGAAGCAGTTACCAGGCACTTTAAATAATGCTATTTAGTTTGGAGCTGCCAATCTTAGCTTCGTAACTATTGAACAAAACAAAAAAAGCATGGCTAAATACAGCCATGCTTTTCATATCTATTAAAAAATGAAAAATGCTCAATTATAAAGCCTCAGAAACCACTTCGGTAACCTCGGGCACCATTCTTTGAAGCAGATTTTGAATGCCCGATTTCAGGGTAATTGTCGACGACGGGCAGCCGCTGCAAGAACCTCTCAACTCTACTGTTACTACTCCTTCATCAAAAGATTTATAGGTAATTGCTCCACCATCCTGTTCAACCGCAGGACGCACGTAATCGTGCAAAATCTGTTGAATTTTAATTTCTGTTTCCGACCCTTCAAAATTCGGGGCCTCATCTGCAGTTGCTTCCTTTATTTTTAGTTCAGATTCTACCGCACCTTTAACAAACTCTTTTAAAATAGCTTCGATATCCGTCCATTCCGCATCATCAGTTTTAGTAATCGTTACAAAATTACTGGCGAAAAACACGCCCGAAACGAAGTTAAACTTAAACAGCTCTTTAGCAAATGGCGAGTGTTCTGCACTTTCTTTAGTCGCAAAATCTTCACTTCCGTTTATCAACAGCTTGTTCACCATAAATTTCATGGTAGCCGGATTCGGAGTTTGCTCTGTATATACGTTAATCGTCATGTCTCAATCAATTTGAATTACACAAAATTAATAATAAGTAGCCAACAAAAAAGGTACACGCTGTCTGTTTAGCGTCAATTTAATCGTTTCGTTCTAAGCTTAAAATAGAAACATTTACATAAAAAACTCTTTAACGTAATTTGTATCGATTTTTATGCTACAGATTAAAACCACTATTGAGGTTTCGTGTAACTTGATAAACAACATCATCATATAACCACGCTCAAGGGGCTGTATCAAAAGGCAAAACGACGCCCTAAGCTCAGATCCGATAGCTATCGGATTCGCCTTGCGACTTGAGCTTGTATTAAGCGTCGAAATGCTCAAGATAAACTCAGTTGAAGACCTTTTCTGTAGAAAAAAACAAATAAACTTCGCCCTTGGACTCAGCTTGGGGTGACAATGTTTTTTTCCTAACTAAATGACATTGGTGCTGCTCTCACTAAAAAACACCCGTATAATTAAAAGGAGTAATTGTTCTTAATTGTGCCTTGATCGGTTCAGCAACGTCCAGGCCGCTAATAAAATCAGCAATGCTCGCCGCGTTTATTTTTGAATTCGTGCGGGTCAACTCTTTCAGCGCTTCGTACGGATTTGGATAATTTTCTCTGCGCAAAACCGTTTGAATCGCCTCTGCAACTACCGCCCAGTTATCTTCCAAATCGGCGTTCAAAGCTGTTTCGTTCAGCAAAATCTTGTTTAATCCACGCAAGGTTGCATTTATGGCAATCAACGTGTGTCCGAACGGTACGCCAATATTTCTCAGTACAGTCGAATCCGTTAAGTCCCTTTGTAATCTCGAAATTGGGAGCTTCGCAGCAAAAAATTCGAATAATGCATTGGCAATTCCGGCGTTGCCCTCCGCATTTTCAAAGTCGATCGGATTAACTTTATGCGGCATAGCCGATGAGCCGATCTCACCAGCCTTTATTTTTTGCTTAAAATAATTTTTTGAAATGTACGTCCAGATATCGCGATCTAAGTCGATAATGATGTTATTTATGCGTTTCAAGGCATCGCATTGGGCCGCAAACTGATCGTAATGCTCAATCTGCGTGGTGTACTGGGCCCGTTTTAAGCCCAAAGTATTGTTAACAAAGCCATTAGAAAAATCTACCCAGTTAACTTGTGGATAAGCAATGTGATGTGCGTTGAAATTACCCGTGGCACCGCCAAATTTGGCACTATTTGGTATTGCCTTCAACGCTTCAACCTGTATTTTTAAGCGTTCAGCAAAAACCAAAAATTCTTTGCCCAGTTTAGTCGGCGAGGCCGGCTGTCCGTGGGTATGAGCCAGCATCGGAATATCTTTCCATTCGGTAGCCAATGCGTCAATTTTCTCAATTAAGGCTGCAATTGCCGGGTAATAGCTTTCGTTTAGAGCCAGTTTAATTGAATAGGGGATGGCGGTATTGTTGATATCTTGAGAAGTCAATCCAAAATGGATAAATTCTTTGTATTCCTGAAGGCCAAGCCCATCAAACTTGCCTTTAATGAAATATTCGACTGCTTTAACATCATGATTGGTTACCTTTTCAGTTTCCTTGATCGTTAAAGCATCTGTTTCAGAAAAATTTTGGTGTATGCTGCGAAGTTCTCCGTATAAATTTTTATCAAACTGCGCTAAGCCCGGCAAATTAATATCGCACAATGCAATAAAATATTCTATCTCTACAAAAACGCGGTATTTTATTAACGCTTCTTCTGAAAAATAGGACGACAATTGCTCGGTTGTTTTTCTGTAACGACCATCAACTGGTGAAATTGCTTGTAGCGATGTTAAATTCATTATGCGGATTATAATTTTGCCGCAAAAATACGATTATTTGATTGAATTATGGTCTACCAATATCCGTAAAAAACAAAAAGGCTTTAGGTTTTACCTAAAGCCTTTTTGTTTAAAGAGCTAAAAACTACATTTTGGTTGCAGTGGTATCCATTGTAGTAGTAGTGTCCATTGTAGTTGAATCTTGCATTGTGGTATCAACAACAGTGCTATCACTCATGGTTGAATCAGCGCCATCAGCTTTCTTGTCTGAACCGCAAGCAGCAACTGTTAAAGATAAAGCTAAAGCTAAAAAGCCTAATTTGAATGAATTTTTCATTTTTTCTTGATTTTGTTGTGGGTTTAATTAATTACTTAATCGTTTATACCCGAAAAATAAAAAGGTAACCCGAAAAAGTTCATAAAAAAGTTAAATCACCGTTGAAAAGATGATCAAACACAGAAAAAAAAGCTAAACGAAAATGTTTATAAACAAAAAAGGCTCTAAGCGAACTTAAAGCCTTTTTGTATTGGTAAGTTAAATTAGTGTTTAACTTCAGTTTTTTCTGTAGTTACAGCAACAGTAGTATCTTTAACTGTAGAGTCAGAAACAGTAGTGTCCATAGTAGTGCTGTCAGTAACGATAGCTGAAGAGTCAGTTAAAGTAGTATCAGCGCCATCAGCTTTTTTTTCTGAGTTACAAGCAACAACTGATAAAGATAAAGCTAAAGCTAAAAAGCCTAATTTGAATGCATTTTTCATTTTTGAAATTTCTTTTAAGTAATTAATTACAGCTTAATACCGTAAATGCAAAAAGGTAACCCGATAAATAAAAAAAAGTAACTAAAAAAAAATGGTCTTAAAAATTAATTTAAGACCATTTCTTATAACTGGATTTAAAACTAGTGTTTAACTTCTTCAGTAGTTGTAGTAGTAGCTTTTACAGTAGTATCTTTAACTGTAGAATCATTAACCATTGTATCAACACCAGTTGTGTCAGTAACGATAGTAGAAGAATCAGTCATAGTAGTATCAGCACCGTCTGCTTTTTTTTCTGAGTTACAAGCAACAACTGATAAAGATAAAGCTAGAGCTAAGAAGCCTAATTTGAATGCATTTTTCATTTTGTAATTTCTTTTAGTAATAAGTTTAACGGTTAATGCCGCAAATAAGAAAAGGTAACCCAATAATTTTTTAAAAAAAACCGATAAAATAAAAATGGGCCTCAAAGTTAACCTGAGGCCCATTTTTTATAACAAGTTTAAACTAGTGCTTAACTTCTTCAGTAGTTGTAGTAGTAGCTTTTACAGTAGTATCTTTAACTGTAGAATCGTTAACAGTTGTATCAACTGAAGTAGTATCAGTAACGATAGTAGAAGAATCAGTTAAAGTAGTATCAGCGCCATCAGCTTTTTTTTCTGAGTTACAAGCAACAACTGATAAAGATAAAGCTAATGCTAAGAAGCCTAATTTGAATGCATTTTTCATTTTTCGAAATTTTTTAGTGGATAATTTTAGTTTTAATGCCGCAAAGGTAAAAAGGTAACCCGATAATTATAAAAAAAGTGAAAATATTTTTTCGCTTCCACAAGGTTACCGTTAACCTTCCGAATGTATTAAGGAATACATAGCAGCATTAATATTTTTTTTATCTAATATTGGGTTACTATTTAAAGAAAAATGTATTAACTAGTGAATAATAGTTTAAAGAGTTCAGTTCCAACAGATAGAGAGGTTATTTTAGGGATTCTAAATAACTCGGAAGATACACTTAACAAATTGTATAAGGCCAATTATGCAATGATTTTGCAGTTTATCCTTAACAACAATGGCGATGAGGATGATGCAAAAGACGTTTATCAGGAGGCTATAATCATCTTGTACAATAAGGTTAAGAAAGGAGATTTCGAACTAAGCAGCAAGTTAAAAACCTACATTTATTCGGTGTGCAGGCGCATTTGGCTAAAGAAACTAAGCCATAACAGCAAAAAAACCGGCAACATTACCGATTATGAAGATGTTTTAATTGTTGATGAAGATGTAGAACAGCACGAGGAGCGGGATTTGCACTTTGTTAAAATGCAATCGGCGCTTGAGCACTTAGGCGAGCCCTGCAAAACCATTATTCAGGACTTTTATATACACAATTTATCCATGCAGGATATTTGCGAAAAGTTTGGCTATACCAATACCGACAACGCAAAAACACAGAAATATAAGTGCCTGCAAAGATTAAAGAAAATATTTTTTCAACCATAGTAATTGAAATGAGAAACGATTTGGAGTTAGATGCAATTATTGAAGACTATCTTTTGGGTAAACTTAATCCTCAGGAACAAGAAGCCTTTGAACAATTACGCAGAAATGATGCTACGGTAGACCATAAAGTGGTTTCGCACAAGTACTTTTTAGAAGCTATGGAAATGTTTGCCGCACAGCTTCGCCTGAAAGAACAATTGAACAATATACACGAAGAAATCGATGTAGAAACACTCGCAAACGCTTTAAAACCGCATCCATCTAAAGTGGTGCAGTTGTGGCGCAAACACCAGTCGGCAATTGCCATTGCCGCATCTTTTCTTATTTTATCTTTGGTGTCTGTTTATTCAATTCAGCACAATACCAAGCAAGATATTCGTTATAGCCAAATGAGCAGGGAGCTTTCGCGGGTAAAAACCTCAACAAAAGATCTTATCAGAACCATACAGTCTACAAACTCGAACGATACACAGAACAAAAACACCAGTCCCGCCAATTTCGGAGGTACAGGGTTCGCTATTTCATCAAATGGTTATATTTTAACCAATTTGCATGTAATTAAAGGCGCCGATTCACTTTATGTGCAAAACAGCAAAGGCGAATCGTTTAAGGTTAAGGCCACTTATACCGATCCGCAGAACGATATAGCCATTTTAAAGATTAGCGACGAAAGTTTCAGTACACTTTCTGCCATTCCATATACTATTAAGCGAAGCACCAGCAGCATAGGCGAGGTTGTTTACACCCTCGGCTACTCTAAAGATGATGCCGTTTTGGGAGAAGGATATGTGAGCTCTAAAAATGGTTTTATTGGCGATACGACTCAATATCAGGTGTCTATCCCGGTAAACCCAGGAAACAGCGGAGGGCCGCTTCTTGATAACAACGGAAATTTGGTCGGAATTATTAGCGGAAAGCCCGACCAGACAGAGGGTGCTGCTTTTGCCATCAAATCGAAGTACATTTTAGAGGCCATGCGGGCAATCCCTCAAGATTCGTTAGGTAAGAATAAGCTTTCGGCCAGTAAGAAAAGCGCTTTATCAGGTTTAAAACGGACCAAGCAAATCGAAAAATTGCAAGATTATGTTTTCATGATCAAAGCATATAACTAGTTTAACCCCCAATAATTAATATTCTTGAAACCCTGTTGATAAATATCTTCAGGGTTTTTTTGTTAAAGCCGCTACCGCTGCGGAGTGCTCGTTTTCCAATCGCGGCGGTATACTTAATCGACTTCAGCACGGCGTGGCAGCCAGGCAAAGCGCAAATAAATGCCTGCAATGAACGCTCGCCCTCACCAACATGATTCGTGATCTTTATATCATGAACATCAAACCAGAAAAATGCCGCATCAAGCTTTGCATGCCGTGGCCGCTAAGCAAAGCTTACATTTAGCGCCAATTATAACGGTTTATAATTTTTCTGTCTAAATAATAGAATATCTATGTATTTAGTATGGTATTGATTAGATTTGTTTATATCAACATTAAAACAATAATATTATGAGTATAAGATTAGGCGATGTAGCCCCGAATTTTACGGCCGATACATCAATTGGAACAATCGATTTTTATGAATACCTCGGCGATAGTTGGGGAGTTTTGTTTTCGCACCCTGCAGATTACACACCAGTTTGCACTACGGAGCTCGGACGTACCGCTTCGTTAAAAGATGAATTTGCAAAACGCAATGTAAAAGTACTGGCGTTAAGCGTCGATTCGGCAGAATCGCATAAAGGCTGGATCAACGACATTAATGAGACGCAGAACACGAATGTTGAGTTTCCGATTATCGCCGATCCCGATAAAACGGTTGCGAATTTGTACGATATGATTCATCCAAACGCTTCAGAAACGTTGACTGTAAGATCGCTTTTCGTAATCAGCCCCGATAAAAAGGTAAAACTAATGATCACATACCCAGCATCGACCGGGCGAAACTTTAATGAAGTGTTAAGGGTGATCGATTCGTTACAACTTACTGCAAATTATAGCGTAGCAACTCCGGCCGACTGGCAAGACGGCGACGATGTAATTGTGGTAAACAGCATAAAAACTGAAGAAATAGCGGGTAAATTTCCAAAAGGACACAAGGTTATCAAACCATACCTGCGTACTACGCCGCAACCAAATAAGTAAAACCATTTTTTTTACGTTTTAAAGAGAATTTTTTTCAAAATATTTCGGCCGGGTTGAATTTTTAAAGCAAATTATTATATTTGGTAGGTTTTGCTTCAATATTCGTCCTTAATCTGGTTGTTTTTCCTGAAAATAATAATTCGATTGAATGAAATACCTGATCAAAACTTAAGGGTTTAATTATTTTATACAATTTTTTTATTTTTATGGCAACCGGAAAAGTCAAATGGTTTAACACCGAAAAAGGTTTTGGATTTATTGTTCAAGAAGACAATAAAGATTTATTTGTCCATTTCAAAGATGTTTTGGGCGGAATAGATAGTTTAAGAGAAAATGATAGCGTAGAATTTGAAGTCGCTGAAGGAAGAAAGGGACTACAAGCTGTTAACGTGAAGAAGATATAGCTGGAATAGTAGAATTCCGCTCAATAGAAGCTGTCTTGAAAAAAGGCAGCTTCTTTTTGTTTTTGTGCTATTGTATTCTTTTTTTGCGAATACCAGCATCTAAATTCAGTTAATGAGGTTTAAATTGGTGCGCTACATCTGGTTACCAAAAACGGAAGACGCTCTTTTTCCCGCATTTCTACACGGCATTTATACGATGATATGTAAAACAAATGTTAGAACTTTCCATTTTGTTCTTTTCGTGTTTAAATGTTTGTAAATTAACCGCAATAATAATTACAGACTTTGCAAAATCTCCCTGAAAACATTCTCGCAGACATAGAATCCATCGGTAAAATCCCTGCCGTGTCGCATATTTTAGAAATCGTATGCCGCAGTACGGGCATGGGCTTTGCGGCCGTGGCCCGGGTTACTTCCGACCAATGGATTACCTGTGCGGTATTAGATAAGATAAACTTTGGGCTATTGCCTGGTAGCGAGTTAAACCTCGAAACCACCATTTGCAACGAAATAAGGGAACATCACAAAGTGGTGGTGATTGATCATGTTGCAGAAGATGAGGAGTTTGCCAATCATCACACGCCTTTACTTTATGGCTTTCAGAGCTACATCTCGGTGCCGATTATTTTAAAAAACGGCGAATTTTTTGGTACGCTGTGTGCTATTGATCCCAGTCCGGCCAATTTGAAGAACACTTCTGTTGTTGGCATGTTCAAAATGTTTGCAGACTTAATCGCCTTTCACCTAGATGCCTTGCAGCAAATTGCCATTTCCGAACAAACCTTGCAAAAGGAGCGGGAAACGGCCGATTTCCGCGAGCAGTTTATCGCCATTCTCGGTCACGATTTGCGCAATCCCCTAAATGCAGTGTCGAGCAGTGCGCAGTTACTCGCCAGACTTAGCCATGAAAATCGGGCGCAGCGGTTGATCACTATCATTAAAGACTCATCGTTCAGGATGAACGGCTTAATTGAAAACATGCTCGATTTTGCGAGTGGCAGGTTGGGCGATGGCATTTCGATTACAAGAACGCCGAATGAGGATTTAGAACAAGTGCTGATTCAGGTAATTGAAGAAATGCAGGCGATATCGCCAACAAGAAAAATCAAGATTGATTTTAATACCGTGCATCCGGTTAGTGTTGATGGAAAACGCATTGCACAACTTTTTTCGAACTTGTTGGGTAACGCCATAACTTACAGCCCGGCTGATGCCACCATCGAAATTACAGCATCGAGCACCGAAGATGAATTTAATCTTTGCGTGGCCAATCCCGGTAAGGCCATTCCGCCAGCGGCTATGGAACGCCTTTTCCAGCCATTTTCCAGAGGAGAGGTGGAGCCAAGCCAGAAAGGACTCGGCCTTGGCTTGTACATTGCATCAGAAATTGCAAAGGCACACGGCGGCGGTTTAACCGTATCGTCCAACGTAGAAAAAACGTGTTTTACACTTTCAATACCTTCAAAGTAATGGTTATAGTAAACGAAGATACGCCAACTACCAGCTTGCTCGATTTGCAGGCTGGCCATCAAATTAGCAATGGCCTGATTAACGGTACCATTTCGCAAATCGATATTCAGGAAACCGACAGCTATTTAATGTTTTTGTTTCTGCTCGATAACGAGCAAGAGATCACCGTGAAGAAAATAAGGCAGGTTTGCTGATTTTACAGCACGGGCCTGGGATCGAAAATTACCTCGAAAGATTTGATCTTTTCATCTTCAATTTTATACCATGCGCAACAACGGATGGTTTTGCCCGCCATATCAATATCGTACCACGTACAAACATCGTTACCTTCGGCAAAAATCTTTTGTACGCGATATTTAAGCTTCATTTTTTGCATATCGGCTATGTAAGCTTCAGCGCCCTTGCGTTCGGCCATTACACCTTTAAAATGCATATCGCTGGCTAGCTGTTCTTTGGCGAGGTCGAAATCCTCATCGTTTAATGCGTTTAAAAAAGTTTGAACTACAACCTTTGCATTGTGTTCGTTCAGGTTTTGCGTTTGTACAGCCATAGTAATATACAAATTTAATAATAACGTTTGTTGTTTTCTGTATTGCTGCAACAGCCGCTAATCTGCCGATAATTGATAAGTTTTGCCTTTTTCTGTGTTAAACTGATATAAAAAACCTTTCTCGGAGCTTAAATCCTTAAATGATTTAGCCGAAGCAGATAATTTATTGGGGCTTCGAACGGTACAATCCCCTCCGGATAGCGACTTGATAATTACGACTTTTATCTTTCCATTTTGCCACTGCAGATCCTCGATTTCGAAATTACCTCTGCCGCGTAAGCCCTGTACGTTTCCACTGTTCCACGCATCGGGAAGTGCAGGCAGCAAATGTAGCTCGCCCGATTGGCTCTGTAACAACATTTCGGCAACGCCTGCTGAGTATCCTAAATTGCCATCAATTTGGAAAGGCGGGTGCGCACAAAGGAGGTTCGAATAAATTCCACCGCCCTTCGTGTAGCTTGTTCCACCTATGCCCACAGGCGTAATAAAATGCTGCAAAATTTTGTAGGCATGATTTCCGTCAAGCAGTCGGGCCCAAAAATTCATTTTCCATGCCATCGACCATCCGGTTGATTCATCGCCACGGGCCGTTAGCGTTATTCGGGCCGCTTTCGCCAATTCTGGTGTTTTTACCACACTAATTTCTCTGCCGGGATGCAGGCCAAAAAGATGCGAAACATGCCTGTGTTGATCTTTCGGGTCATCACGATCCGTTTCCCATTCTTGCAACTGGCCCCATCTTCCAACTTTTGGTCTTAACAAATGCGCCTTTAAATCGGCAATATGATTTTTATAAGCGCTATCGATGCCCAATACCTCTGCAGCCTCTATGTAGTTGGTAAACAGATCATAAACAATCTGCTGATCGTGGCTAACACCATCCTCCGTAGGCCCATGTTCGGGCGACCAACCCAACGGAGAAACCAGCGTTCCATCTGGTCTTCGCTTCAGGTGATCGTCCCAAAACTCGCAAATCTCTTTCATAACCGGATAAGCAAAATTCTTTAAGTAAGCCGTATCTCTTGTAAACGAATAATGCTCCCACAACGCCTGCGCATACCAGGCGCTGCCAGGCGTGTTCCATAAAAAACTCATTCCGCCAAAAATGTTGTTCTCCGTTTTAACCGTCCACCCCCGGGTATTAGGGAACTTTTTTTGCGTTTGTATTTTTCCTACTGCTCGCATGCTATTAATGTAATCGAGGTAGGGGATGTGGCATGCCGAAAGATTAGTCGGCTCAGCAAGCCAATAATTCATTTGAACGTTAATGTTCGAGTGGTAATCGCTTCCCCACGGCGGTGTATTGCTTTCGTTCCAAAGTCCTTGCAGGTTTGCCGGCAGGCCGCCCGCCCGCGATGAACTGATGAGCAAATACCGACCGTACTGAAAAATCAGTGCCTCCAGTTCTGGGTCGCCCTTTGTTTTATAGTTAACAAGGCGCTGCTGTGTTGGCAACGAACTTTGGGCCAATGGTGTCTGCCCAATATTGATAGCCATTCGGTTAAACAAAGACTGATAATCGTTAACATGAGCCTTTAATAATTCGGCATATTTCTTTTTCGATACAGGGTTGATGATGTTTGCTATTTTGCTTGCGGGCGCTTCGCCCTTCCAATTTTGCTCCCTTTTGTTACTATAATCCGTTGCGGCAGTGAGGACTACCGTGATTGCGTCGGCATTTTCTACTTTAATTTTTTTGCCATCTATTGCCTTCATGCTCCCGTTTTCGATGGTAATTAGCGCTGTTGCCTGATAAGCCATTCCGTTTGCAAGTGTTCCCTTAATTTCGATGGTCGACTTTTTTGCACTGACTAGCCCTTCATGCGAATCGGTAAGGCTTATGACTGCGTTATAGACCCGTTTTTTGTTTGCCGAAAGCTTCAGCACCATTACCTTATCCGGGAAACTACAAAAGTATTCGCGGTTAAACTTTGTTCCGTTTTGGGTATATTCAACCTCATGAACCGCCTTTTTTATATCGAGCTTGCGGCTATAGTTCGAAAACCGTTCGCCACCATTTTCAAGGTTGATAAACAAGTCGCCAAAAGCCTGGTACATCCCTCTATCATTTTCGTCGCCGGTCCATAACGTGTTGTCGTTAAATTGAATGTGCTCTCGGTCAACGCCGCCAAAAATCATTCCCCCAATCCGGCCATTTCCTATTGGATAGGCTTCCGTCATCCAGTTTTTGGCAGGTTTATCGTCCCATAAAACCAGCTTGGCTTTTTTTTGGGCATGTAAAGCATCATTTAAGCAACATAAAATAAAGATTAACAGGACAATATGACAAGCAGGTTTGGCGAAAAAACACATAGATTTATATTTAGTAAAATCAAATATAATATTATTTAAACGAGATTTTTTCCTCGTTACTTGTCTGCGGGGCATGTTAGTAACGTTTATGATATTTTCTGATGGCTAAATTTTTGAATTTCTATATTTGGCTTACACACACTAAATCGATTTAGAATAATGAAAACTCTAACCAAACATTTTTCTATCGCATTGTTAATGCTTTTATTGGCATTGAGCAATGCGCAGAGCCAGCAAAAAACAGCATTTACGAAATATGTAAACACTTTTATCGGAACAGCGCCACTAACTGATCCCAAAATTTTAGGATACGAGCTACCGGAAGGATGGCGATCGTGGGCGGGACTTTGTTTTCCAGGCAGTTCGTTGCCCAATGCAATGGTACAGCTAAGCCCGATGACGGAGTACGGATCTGGTGCTGGTTACGAGTATGAAGACGACACCATTTTGGGTTTTACGCACACCAACAAGGGGCATTGGAACCTTTGCAACATTCCGATTTTGCCCATGTCCAAACCAAAGCCAAAATTCGGATCAAAGTTTTCGCATCAGAAAGAGCATGCCGCACCCGGTTTTTATCAGGTTTATTTAGATGATTATCAAATCGATGTGAGCTTAACCTCTACGCTTCGTTGCGGATATCATCGTTATGAGTTTAAGGATAACAGCGACAGGCAGATTCTTTTTGATATGGGCAAGGCCAACAGCCGGGTTTCAAGATGGAACTTATCGCAGGATGGCGACTTTGCCGTTCAAGGCTTCCAAAGTGGCGAGAATGTTTATTTCTACGCTGTTTTGAATACCAAAATTGCCAAACTTGATAAAATTGACGATGGCAAAAGAACAGGCTATGCCATTCTTCATTTGGAAAACGGTGCAACGCAACCAGTTGAGCTTAAAATTGGCTTATCATTCGTGAGCACAGAAAATGCAAAGCAAAACCTTGCAGATGAGATCGGAGGGCAGAGCTTTTCGCAAATCAGAACTGCTGCAACTAAACAGTGGGAAGCCTTGCTTTCTAACATCCAGGTAAAAGGTGGCACCGCTAAACAAAAAGAGTTGTTATACAGCAGCTTATATCGCTCATTTTTATGGCCAGCTTTAAGGAGCGATGTAAATGGCGAATATAAGGATGCCAAGGGACAAATAGTAAAAGGGGAGTTTAGGTATTACACCGAGCCATCGCTTTGGGATACTTACCGCAATAAAGATGTGCTGCTGGGTTTGGTTACACCGGATGTAACTTTGGACGTGATCAAATCGATGATCGACGTTGGCGAGAAACGCGGATTTATGCCTACATTTTTTCATGGCGACCACGGTACATCGTCGGTTGCGGGAGCGTATTTGAGGGGAATAGACAATTTCGATATTAAAAGTGCTTACCGCGTTTTTTTACGAAATGCCAATGTGGAGGGTGGCGCCCGTCCCTTTATCAGCGAATACATCGCCAAGGGTTATATTTCTGATCCTGATGTTAAAAACCCGCATGTAGAAACCAAGGCAAAAGCTGGCGTATCGAAAACGTTGGAATATGCTTATGATGATTATTCGCTGGCGCAGATTGCGAAGAAACTTGGCGATTCGGCCAATTACAAAACGTTAATGGCCCGATCGAAGAATTACAAAAATGTATTCGATCCGGCTACACGATTTATGCGAGGAAGATTAGAGAATGGCGATTGGATCACACCCTTTAATCCGCAATACCCGTATTACGAGTATATGTATCGCGAAGCAAACGCCTGGCAGGTTTCTTTTTATGCGCCGCACGATATGAAGGGGTTAATTGAACTTTACGGCGGGCCGAAAGGGTTCGAATCCAAGTTAGATTCGTTGTTTACCGTTCCGTGGAACCCCAAATACATTGCACGCAACGTAGAAACAATGATTGGCCAGTATTGCCAGGGAAACCAGCCAGACCACGAAGCACCATTTGCTTACACCTTTATTGGAAAGCCCGAAAAATCGCAAAAAATAATCGATAAAATCTTAAACGAACTTTATGGAATAGGCAAAGAGGGATTGGCGCTTTCGGGAATGGACGACGCCGGAGAGATGTCGTCATGGTATGTGTTTACGGCGCTGGGTTTGTATCCGTTTTCCGCTACCGACCCAACCTACATTGTTACCGCTCCGCTGTTTGATGAAGTGAAATGGAAAACAAGCACCGGAAAAATAGTTACGATAAGTAAACCGGGCAAGGGCAGGGCAATCACTTCTATACAGGTTGATGGCAAAACAAACAACGGCTACTTTGTATCACACGATTTATTTAAAAACGGTGGAAAAATAATAATTAATACGAAATAGTTAGCTGTATAAGTCGTGTTGATTAATAGAGGTTTGATTTTTGGGTTGTTTATGTAATAGTTGAAGATTCGTCTTCATCGGAAGCTGTCATTGCCAGTTTTAATCATTTTTTTTAAAACTGTTGTTGCTTCTTAGAAGAATGGCTCTTAAGAAGGGTCGTCATTTCCAGCCTAGCCGAGAAATCTTTGGCTACCGTTCAATGATTTGTTCTCCAACGGAGCTTCTGTAGAACTCTTCGGTTCAGCGGACGATTTCTATATTGTTTTATGGAAAAATTTCCACCACATAGATAACATAGATTTTAGTTCGGCGAAGCTTGTATGAGCAGAAGCAATCTGATTTTACGAGAAAAGATGTACCTCGCATCCGAGAGCTATCGGATGAAGATTGTTCAGATTTTAACAATCAAACTGACGTTAGAACTACCCGAATTAAAACTTAAACGGCGTTTTCTCGGCTCGGGCCTGCCTCAATTTTGCAAGCGTCGTTTAAATTTCTAATATCTAAAACTATTCTGTAGAACATCGGATTTATATAGGTGTACATTGCTGTACAGAACAATTTAACAACGATTTTTTATCTAAATAAGATGCCTGAATATTTACAATTTCCTGGAGACGCTTATCCCCTGGGTGCTACATGGGATGGCAACGGCGTAAATTTTGCCATATACGCAGAGAATGCAACTGCGGTCGATTTATGTTTTTTCGATCACGAACACTCAGAAACCGAAACGGTGCGAATCAGTATTCAAGAGCGCTCACACCAAATCTGGCACGCCTATATTCCCGATATTCAACCCGGTCAGTTGTACGGTTATCGGGTATACGGCCCTTACAAGCCTCAAAACGGCCATCGGTTTAATGGCAATAAGGTGCTTTTAGATCCTTACGCCAAGGCGGTTGCCGGAAACATTCAATGGAACCCGGCATTGTTCGGCTACCAGCTCGGCTCAGATGAAGCCGATTTAAGTTTCAGCGAACTCGATAATGTAGCTTTTGTACCCAAATCTGTCGTTGTCGATCCGAGTTACGACTGGGAAGACGATCGATCGCCGAAAACCGATTATCATCAAACCGTTATTTACGAAATGCATGTTAAAGGGTTTACCAAAACTCATCCCGGCATCCCCGAAAATATTAAGGGAACCTATGCCGGGTTGGCGCACCCCACATCCATCAATTATTTAAAAGAACTGGGTGTAACAGCGGTTGAGCTTATGCCCGTTCATCAATGTATTTCCGATCATCATTTGGTTGAAAAGGGCCTTTCCAATTATTGGGGCTATAACACCATCGCTTTCTTTGCACCCGATTCACGTTTTGCATCGTCTGATATTCGCGGTGGCCAGCTAAATGAGTTTAAAGATATGGTTAAGGCGCTGCATAAGGCGGGTATTGAGGTAATTTTGGATGTGGTGTATAACCATACCGGCGAAGGCAACGAGCTTGGTCCCACGCTATCGTTTAAGGGTATAGATAACAGCTCTTATTATCGTTTAGAAGAAAACAAGCGTTATTATACTGATTATACAGGTACCGGAAATACGCTTAACTCGATGCTTCCCAATGTGTTGCGCTTTATGATGGACAGTTTGCGCTATTGGATTACGGAAATGCATGTAGATGGCTTCCGCTTCGACCTGGCTTCAACACTGGCAAGGGAATTACACGAGGTTAACCGCTTAAGCGCTTTCTTCGATATTATTCATCAAGACCCGATTATTTCGCAGGTAAAGCTCATTGCCGAGCCCTGGGATGTTGGTGAGGGTGGCTATCAGGTTGGCAAGTTTCCGCCCGATTGGGCCGAATGGAATGGCATGTATCGCGATGTGATGCGAGATTACTGGCGGGGAAACCCGAATATGCTCGGTGAATTTGCGCAACGCTTTTTGGGTAGTCCCGATCTTTACGAAGGAGATTACCGCAGGCCAACCGCCAGCATTAACTTCATTACGGCGCACGATGGCTTTACGCTTCACGATCTGGTTTCGTACAACCATAAGCACAACGAAGCAAACTTAGATGACAATACCGACGGTGAAAGCCACAACAAATCGTGGAACTGCGGTGCCGAGGGCGAAACCGACGATGTAAACATCATTAATCTCCGTAATCAGCAAAAGCGGAACTTTTTAGCCACTTTGTTTTTATCCCAAGGTATTCCGATGCTTGTTTCGGGCGATGAAATGGGGAAAACACAACACGGAAATAACAATACCTATTGCCAGGATAACGAAATTTCGTGGCTCGAGTGGAGCAATGTAGACCAGTCCTTACTTCATTTTACCAAAGAATTAATCAAGCTGAGACTAAATCATCCTAGTTTAAGGCGCCGAAAATGGTTTAAAGGAAAAGAAGTTGGCGACGACGGCGTGAAAGATGTTGCCTGGTTTACACCCGATGGGAACCCCATGAAAGGGCATAACTGGGAAAAAGATTTCGCCAGATCGATAGGCATATATTTTCATGGCGAGGGCATTCAAAGTAAGGGGCCAATGGGAGAGGACATTTACGATAATCATTTCTTCATTATATTCAACGCCCATTTTGAATCGTTGGAATACAAATTGCCTAAAGAAGATTACGGAAAAACGTGGCGTAAAATAATAGATACCGCAAACAACGAAATCTCACCATCAGACCTCGAAACCTTTAGCGCCACAGAAACGATAATTACAAGTGGAAGATCGGTGGTGGTATTAAAATCGGAGGAATAAAAATGTTAAAGTAAATTCGATAAGCCATTTTTTGGATGGGGAATCTTTAAGATCCGGATTTTTGCTGCCGGATTTTTTAAAGGATTCCCTTTTTCCTTCACATTGAATACTTCGGTGTTGTGGGGTAAATCTAACAAATGTGCAGAATCGACAATTGGCTCGCTACCTTTTTGCTTTTTTAAGGTACTCATCGTTACGAGTTTAAAAAGTGTTGATACGAACTGCCGGATTTGATTTTCTCCATTGTTAAAAATTCTTTTAAACGCGTAAATTCCATGCTTTGAATTGCTTTAATGGCCGATTTAAGTTTTTCGCCACTAACACCTAATCTGGTAGCCCAGTAATTTCTGTCTTGCTCGTCAGCAATCTCAATAAACTCTTTCCTGGCGTTCATTGAAGGGAGTTGATGTTCCATACTGTTTATATTTAGTTATTGATAAAACAATTTAGCTCATATTTGGTTTGCCCAATCTGGCAAATTTTTTAAATTTTTATAACCGATAAATTGGATTCGTTTTTAAGGAAACAGCTACTCCAAAAGCTTTTAATTTATTTGGAAATGAGCGTCGGTATTTCATCGGTTCTATAGTCCCGTACCGAAGGCATTCCTTTAGAGCCATCCGCTGTAGCCCTCACCGAAAAGGTTTCGGGGCTGCCGCTGCTGTCGGGTTTATTAACAGTGGTTCTGCGCAGCGGCTTTTGTAGCTAAACCCGATTGGAACGGATGCCAATCCGATAGCTAAATACACTGCCCGTTCATTTCCCAAAAAAAGCTGCTATACATCCGGCTCCCTACGCACTTGCCGTGTTTTACCAGCCCCGTTTAGCCCATCCGCTTAGCTACAGACCAATAACCAAAAACTTTTTGCCTTTTTTCGCTGTTTCATACATAAATTCTAATCAAGTAAAACATGGATAATAAACTAAAAACCGGTGCTGCTGATCGCGGAAGGATCAACATCAACGAAGGGTATGAAGTAGATTATTGGTCTAATAAATTCGGTGTGAGTAAAGATAAACTGAAGGCAGCTGTGCAAACGGTGGGTACTTCTGCGTCTGCGGTGCAAGAATATCTAAAAAAATAGTTGCCAATGAGCCTTGAGAAATATACTGCAAAACGAGACTTCACCAAAACCGCCGAACCGAAGGCCGGACGAAGTAAGGACAAGAATAAGCTGCTTTTTGTAATTCAAAAACACGATGCAACCCGCCTGCATTACGATTTCAGGTTGGAAATGGATGGTGTTTTAAAAAGTTGGGCGGTGCCAAAAGGTCCGTCTACCGACCCTAAAGTTAAGCGCCTGGCCATGATGGTTGAAGATCATCCTTTTGATTACAGAAATTTCGAGGGAATTATCCCCAAAGGGGAGTACGGCGGTGGAACCGTAATTGTTTGGGATGAAGGAACGTACGAACCTATTGAGGAGATTAAGGGCAAAAAAGCGCAGGAAAAACACTTGCTTAAGCAACTGAACGAAGGCTCACTAAAGATTAAGCTTCACGGTGAAAAACTCAATGGCGAATTTGCATTGGTAAAAACGCATGGAATGGGCGAAAACGGCTGGCTGTTAATTAAACATAAAGACGATTATGCCTCAACTAAAGACATTACCAAGCAAGATAAATCCATTCTATCTGGCAAAACCATAGAAACGATGGAGAAAACATCAGAAAAGGTTTGGAAGGATGGTAAAGAGCAGAAAGTTAAAAAAAAACCAAAAGCCGCAGTCAAAACGGATAACAAAAACGAAGAGGCCGTTGGCGCTGATGTTAAGCTGAACGTTCAGGATATTTTGAAAAAGGCGCCCAAATCGGCCATGCCAACCGGAATGAAACCGATGTTGGCCACGCTGGTTGACGAACCTTTTGATAATGAAGACTGGCAGTATGAGGTAAAATGGGATGGCTACCGGGCGCTTGCTTTCTTAAATAAGGGCAATGCAGAGCTATTTTCGAGAAACAATAAATCGTTCGACGATAAGTTTTATCCCATCCATAAGTTGTTAAGCAAGTGGAAACTGAACGCAGTTTTCGACGGCGAAATTTTGGTGCTCAACGAAAAAGGAATCTCAAACTTTGGCGCTTTACAAAACTGGCGAAGCGAGGCCGATGGCGAGCTGGTCTATTATATTTTCGATTTGCTGTGGTACGAAGGGAAAAATTTGATGGACCTTCCGCTTGTGGAGCGACAGGCTGTTTTGAATGAAATATTGCCAACCGACGATGACCGCGTGCGCTTGGGCAAAGTCTTTAAAGCCAGTGGAATCGACTTTTTCGCGGCAGCCCAAAAAATGGGTCTCGAAGGAATAATTGCAAAAAAAACCGATAGCCTGTACTCACCCGATCGCAGATCGAAAGAATGGCTAAAAATTAAGGTACACAAGCGTCAGGAGGTTATTATTGGCGGCTTTACCAAAAATGAAGATACGTCTAAATCGTTCAGCTCCCTGTTGTTAGGCGTTTACGAAGGAAAAAAATTGCGGTATGTAGGCAAGGTTGGAACGGGTTTCTCAGATAAGGTGCAAAAGGAAATGATGAAACTTTTTAAGCCATTGATTATTGATGAAACGCCTTTTGAAGAAATTCCTGATGTCAATAAGCCATCGCGATTTAGGCCCAATCCGCCCCGGGCCAAAGCCACCTGGTTAAAACCCGAACTGGTTTGCGAAGTAGCTTTTACCGAGGTTACCGACGATGGTGTGTTCAGGCACCCTTCCTTTCAAGGCATGCGTGAGGATAAAAAAGCCACTGATGTAGTACGCGAAAAGGAAGCAGAAACCGACGAAATTATCGAGCAGGTTGAAAAGGAAGAAGATAAACACCATACTGCCGTAAAGCCCCCCAAAGGCAAAGAGCCGAAAACGCTTTTAAACCCTAAAGAACAAACGCAGGTAAGGAAGATAAAAGGGCACGAACTTAAATTTACCAACCTGAGCAAAGTGTATTGGCCTGAGGATAAGGTGACCAAACGCGATATGTTTAATTATTATTATCAGGTTGCCGAATATATAATGCCTTATTTAAAAGATCGGCCCCAGTCGTTAAACCGATTTCCCGGTGGCATTCACGGCCCGAGTTTTTACCAGAAAGATGTGAAGGGCAAAGCGCCCGATTGGGCAAAAACCTTCCCTTACCATACCAGCGATGGCGAGGATAAAGAATATTTGGTGGGTACTGATGAAGCCTCGTTGCTTTGGATGGCCAGTTTGGGCTGCATAGAAATGAATCCCTGGTTTAGCCGCGTTCAAAGCCCCGATAACCCTGACTATTGCGTTATAGACCTTGATCCCGATAAGCATACTTTCGATCAGGTTGTGGAAGCCGCACAGGAAACCAAAAAAATTCTTGATGCCATTGATGTTCCCAGTTTTTGCAAAACCTCCGGCTCAACCGGCATGCATATTTACATTCCGCTCAACGCAAAATATAGTTACGATCAAAGCCAGATGTTTGCCAAAATTATAGTCAGCCTCGTTCATCAGCAAATACCTGAATATACATCGCTCGAAAGGATGATTTCGGCACGTAAAGGAAAAATGTATCTCGATTTTCTGCAAAACAGACCCGGCGCAACTATTGCCGGGCCGTACTCTTTAAGACCTAAAGTTGGCGCTACGGTGTCTATGCCCTTACATTGGGACGAGGTGAAGCCGGGCCTAAAAATGAAAGACTTTAACATTTTTAATGCCATCGATCGGTTAAGGGTAGAGGGCGATTTATTTAAGGGTGTATTAGGCAAAGGAATTGACCTCAAAAAAGCGATAGAAAAGGCGAAAACGGTGTTTGGTTAATTGAAACATTCGTAAACTGGCCGTTCCAACCATAGTTGGGGCGGTGTTTTACCGAGTCATCCAATGAATATAAGCAGTAAACAGGTATTCATCGGATCACTTATTTAGCGTACCACGCTGTTTGCTTACTTTGCATTACACCGACTTCGATGTTATCACTTTCATTATATTTGAGAAAAATATAAAAAATGATAGCTCACCACGTACTATTCTGGCTAAAGGCCGATACCACCGAAGCTCAAAAAGCAGCTTTTCGCAATGGATTACAATCATTAGAGAAAATAGAAGTTGTTCAGCAATTTCATGTTGGCACCCCCGCTCCAATTGAAAGGGCTGTTGTAGATACGACTTACAGTTTTAGCCTGATCTTATTTTTCGAAAATTTACAAGCACACGATGTTTATCAGGTTCACGACATACACAAGGCTTTTCTCGACGAATTTAGAGAACTATTTGAAAAGGTAATCATTTACGACGCAAATTAATATCAAGAGGCTGTCTCCTAAATAGAGTTTGTTATCCTGAGCTTGTCGAAGGATTATCGAAATGCCTAAAAGGGCGCATCGACTACTTATCCCGACTCTTTTTAAAAGCTCAAACTGATAAATCGCGATCGGATTAACTTTATGAGACAGCCTCTTTTTTTCGTCAATAACCGCTTTGAAACCTTTGCTGCGTTAACAGACACAAGTGCATACCTCGTGATTTGCGCTTGTTATTCGCGCTTTGTTTCCAGTGATTACTTATGCGTGGTAGATGTTATCGCTAAAAAGCGATGCTAGCCGATAATGCAGCATTTTTTTTACACAGAAAGCGGTTTGTGGCTCCGGGAGGCTTTTAAACAACATAATTATGTACTTACTTTTAAGTATTTTTAAAACTACTTAGAGTAAGAAGATATTTTGTAGCGTTTATTATCGTATTATTACAATATATGAAAAAATCGCCCATGTTAATTAAAAGATGTTTAGCCAACCGAACGCAATTAGAAAGAATAAAAGTTGGTGATTTGATAGCCGATGAATTTGGCAAATATGGAAAAGTTAATAATATAGAAAAGGTTCATTACAAAAAGGAACTGCACTACTATTTTTACCTCGATAAATCGGGAACTATTTTTTTTATAACGTAGCTGTAAGTTGTACAAGATCAGCTAAAATCCAATATCATTGCAGTTTTCATTTTTAATGAAGAACTCGCTTATCTAACCAAACGATTAAACTTTGTTAACACAAATGATTATGCTCATTTGTTAAATGCATATGAGCATGATTTCAATTCTCCCTCACCAAGGGGAATCTTCTTTTTTTAAAACAGCATTACGGTAAGCATCAATTGGCGTATTAACGTCGGTTCAAATCTGCTCAGCTTATTAATGCCAGAAATTAAAGTGTGTTACAAAATAAATCGCTATGAAAGCAATCAGAATCCACGAATTTGGTGGCCCCGAAGTTTTATCAATCGATGAAATTCCTGTACCGGTGCCAGCTAAAGATGAAGTATTGATCAAGGTTCACGCCACAAGTGTAAATCCTGTAGACTGGAAAATAAGAGAAGGACTACGGAAAACGAAATTCCCATCAAATTTACCCCTTACGCTCGGCTGGGATGTTTCGGGCGTTATTGAGGAAGTAGGCGAAAAAGTGGGCGGCTTTAGAAAAGGCGACGAGGTTTACGGGCGGCCCGACCCAACAAAAAACGGTGCCTATGCCGAGTACATCGTGGTTAAGGCGAACCAAATTAGCATTAAGCCAACCACGATTGGCCATACCGAGGCTGCGGCTGTGCCACTAGCCGGATTAACCGCCTGGCAAGGATTATTTGATTACGGTTTGCTTAAAGAGGGGCAAAGGGTGCTTATACATGCCGCTGCAGGCGGGGTGGGTACTTACGCCGTTCAATTCGCAAAATGTAAAGGCGCTTATGTAATCGGTACAGCTTCTGATCAAAATATCGATTTTCTGAAACGCCTCGGCGCCGATGAAGTCATCGATTACAATATGGAAAGCTTTGAAACCGTGGTAAAAGATATAGATTTGGTGTTAGATACTTTGGGTGGAGAAACGCAGTTAAAATCGCTCGAGGTTTTAAAGCCCGGCGGAAGGGTGATTACCACATTAGCACCAGACCATGCTGCCGAGGCAAAGGCTAAGAAACTACACCTCGTAGGTTTTATGGCTCAATCGATACCCGATCAATTGACGGAGATTGCCAAACTGATTGATAGTGGTAAGGTAAAGCCGATTATCGAAAAAGTGTTAACCCTCGAAGATGCAAAAAAAGCACATATAGACAGCGAGCAGGGACACACCCGGGGGAAAATTGTTTTGCAGGTAATTTAAAACCATATTGCTTAAAGCTTGTCGCTCGGATTTTACCCTTGAGGGCAGAGAAAAGAGGCTGGGAAAGCGTGAATTTGGTTACCAGAACTAAATCAGCACTTATCCCAGCCTTTTGTTTAAATTGCTTTTTCACAGAATGTAAATATCCTCAGATTGATCACGTTCCGGAATATTAACAGATTGCGGCTGAATGATGACGAATTTGATGATATCGTATTCGTGTTTTATTTTGTCACGCAGTCTATCGATCGCATTCGTCAAATCCTCAGTTGTCAAATCCGCCTGAAACGTTAAAATCATCAGCAATAGCACCTCTTTTGGCGATTGATAGGTAGATAGTAAGCTCTTAAGCGCAATTACATCTTCATCCGCCTCTACCAATACTTTCAGTTTCTGTTGAGTTTCAGGCGTCAGGCCTTCGCCCATTAAAAGGCTTCTGCTTTCTCTGGCAAGAATAAACGAAACAAAAATCAATAATATACCCACTAAAACCGAGGCCAAACCATCCAGAAAGGGCATGTTTAAATTATGACTCAGCACCATTAAAACGAAAACAATTAACAGACCGAGTACCGCCGCACCATCTTCGAACAAAACAAGGAAGCCCGATGGATCTTTGCTTTTGATAATCGCTTTCCACCACGGCAGGCCTTTTCTCGTCTTATCGAACTCTTTGATCGCAACAACAAGCGAGGCGCCCTCAAACACAAACGATAATGCCAGTACAGCATAATTCCAACCCGGGTTTACTAAGGTTTCGGGATGACGCATATGCGTGATGCCCTGCGAAATGGAAACCACCCCACCCAAACCAAAAATCATTATCGAAACGATAAACGACCAAAAATACAACTCTTTACCATAACCAAAAGGACGGTATTTATCCGGCGGTTTAACACTTTTTTTGAGTCCGTAAAGCAACAAAAGCTGGTTACTCGTATCAACCGTAGAGTGGATGCCCTCCGCAATCATCGAAGAACTGTTTGTAAAGGCACCGGCAATAAATTTAGTAACTGCAATTAAAAGGTTGGCCGCTAATGCGCTGTAAATGGATTTATTGGCTCTGGCCATAGTAACGATGTAAAAGATTTATTCCTACAAAACGAAATAAATACCATTTGGTTTCAGGGAAGATAAAACAAAAATAGTTATCAGTTTTGTAGTTTGCTCAACAAGCCGTCAGTGCTATGATTATTGTAAAATACCATTAAAGTAGTCACCCTAAGCGTAGTCGAGGCGCAATTTCAGGTGTCACCCTGAGCGCAGTCGAAGCGCAATTTCAGGTGTCACACTGAGCGTAGTCGAAGGGCAAACGTAAGAAGCTTCCCACATCCCCAAAGCATTGACCACATAGGCATTCCCTCTTAATGTTTAACCACATAGACACATAGTTTTATCAAAAACGCCTCTATGTTCTATATGCCTTATATGGTTTCCCTTAATCTTTAACCACATAGACACATAGTTCAACCAGTTTTATCAAAAAAGCCGCTATGTTCTATATGCCTTATATGGTTTCCCTTAATCTTTAACCACATAGACACATAGTTCACATAGTTTTATCAAAAACGCCTCTATGTTCTATATGCCTTATATGGTTTCCCTTAATCTTTAACCACATAGACACATAGTTCACATAGTTTTATCAAAAACGCCTCTATGTTCTATATGCCTTATATGGTTTCCCTTAATGTTTAACCACATAGGCACATAGTTCACATAGTTTTATCAAACACGCCGCTATGTTCCATATGCCTTATATGGTTTCCCTTAATCTCTAACCACACAAACACATAGTTCACATAGTTTTATCAGAAACGCCTCTATGTTCTATATGCCTTATATGGTTTCCCTTAATCTTTAACCACATAGACACATAGTTCACATAGTTTTATCAAAAACGCCGCTATGTTCTATATGCCTTATATGGTTTCCCTTAATGTTTAACCACATAGGCACATAGTTTTATCAAAAACGCCTCTATGTTCTATATGCCTTATATGGTTTCCCTCAATCTTCAACCACACAACCACATAGTTCACATAGTTTTATCAAAAAAGCCGCTATGTTCTATATGCCTATATGGTTCACTTCACGGCGATGAAAATTAAAGTACTACTTCAATATTTGGTCAATCAGTTGAATCTCCTCAGTGGTAAAACTGGTATTGCCCAGCGCTTTAATTGAATCCGTAATTTGCTCTGGTTTGCTCGCACCAATTAATACCGTTGTAATCCTTTCGTCTTTTAAGATCCACGAAAGTGCCATGTGTGCTAACTTTTGTCCACGAGATTTTGCGACTTCATTCAGCTTCGAAACCACCTCAATTTTTTCTGGCGTGATGTTGCTTTCCTTTAAAAACACTCCGCTCGTGGCCACGCGAGAATCCGCCGGAATTCCGTGAAGGTATTTATCAGTCAGTAATCCTTGCGCCAGTGGCGAAAATGGAATGCAACCTACACCGTGATTATCTAGCACATCCAGTAAACCATCTTCCACCCAACGTTCAAACATCGAATATTTTGGCTGGTGAATTAAACAAGGCGTTCCATTTTGTTTTAAAATCTGGATTGCTTTTTCTGCCTCTTCAGCACCGTAATTCGAAATACCAACATACAGCGCTTTGCCTTGCTTAACTAACAAACTCAGTGCACCCATAGTTTCTTCAAGCGGTGTTTCAGGGTCGGGCCGATGATGATAGAAAATATCAACATAGTCTAGTTTCATCCGTTTCAAGCTCTGATCCAGGCTCGAAACAAGATATTTCTTCGAACCCCAATCGCCATAAGGCCCATCCCACATCGTGTAACCCGCCTTGCTCGAAATGATCATTTCATCACGGTAACCGTTGAAATCTGTAGAAAGGATCTTCCCAAAAACCTCTTCTGCCGAACCCGGAGGCGGACCATAATTATTTGCCAGGTCGAAATGGGTAATTCCGTTGTTGAACGCCGTATAAATTAAATTCTTGCTATTCTCGAAATCATTTACATGACCGAAGTTATGCCACAAACCCAAAGAAATTGCCGGTAATTTTACACCGCTTCTCCCACACCTGCGATACTCCATAGTAGCGTATCGGCTCGCCGAAATATTGTTGTTCATATCATTTTAAATTTTTCGACAAATTAAGCAGTTTATATCAGAAACAATAATACCAGACCCAGGTTTTTCGCCAACGCTTTGCAGTTTCGATTTTTTGCATAAATCGTTTTATTTGTAAACTTGACAGTTATCTTTTATATTTAAAAAAATTAAATAAAAATCAACCAAATATTCATTTCTATGAAATTTAAATCATTAGCCAGTTTAGGCGTAATTGCAGCAATTGGCTTTGCCGCTTGCCAATCTGAAACGAAAAAGACTTCTTCCAACGATAGTGCAGGAACCGATTCTGTAGTTGTAGTAAAATTGAACGCCGATTCTTTTAAAAGAGAAATAGACGGCAAACAGGTAGGGCTTTACACCTTGAAAAATAAAAACAATGCCGAGGCAATATTTACAAACTACGGCGGTCGTTTGGTAAGTTTGCTTGTGCCAGGCAAAGACGGGAAGATGGTTGATGTTGTGGTGGGCTTTAAAAGTCTGAGCGACTATGAGAAATCTACCGAGCCTTACTTCGGCGCCACCATCGGAAGATTTGGCAATCGCATTGCGAAAGGAAAATTCACTTTAGAAGGTAAAACCTATTCGTTGTTTACAAATAATGGTCAAAACACACTCCACGGTGGTAAAAAGGGTTATCAATATGTAGTTTGGGATGCTACCCAGCCAAACGACAACACCCTCCAATTGCACTATTTATCAAAAGATGGCGACGAGAACTTTCCCGGCAATTTAGATGTTAAAGTAACCTATACGTTAACTGATGATAATGAGCTGAAGATGGATTACGAAGCCAAAACCGATAAAACCACAATCGTAAACCTAACCAATCATGCTTTCTTCAACTTAAATGGCGATGGTAGCGGAACAATTTTAAACCACGAAGTGCAGATTTTTGCTGACGAGTACACTCCGGTTGATTCGAGCCTTATTCCCACAGGAAAAATTGAGAAAGTGGCTGGCACGCCTTTCGATTTCACCAAACCAACCACAATTGGTGCCCGAATTGAAGATAAAAACGAGCAACTTACCTTTGGCAAAGGTTACGATCATAACTATGTGTTAAACAAAACTAAGGGCATGGGTATGTTTCATGCAGCTACCGTTAAGGGCGATAAATCTGGTGTTGTTATGGATATCTACACCCAGGAACCCGGTTTACAGTTTTATAGCGGAAACTTTATGCAAAGTAAAAACACATTTAAAAGCGGCGCAAAAGACGATTTCAGAACTGCAATTGCCATGGAAACACAGCATTTTCCAGATTCTCCAAATCAGCCAGCATTTCCGAGCACCGTGTTAAAACCCGGTCAGGTGTACAAAACCAGTTCGATTTATAAATTCTCCAATTAATAATCTCAGTTCGAATTATTTTTGTAAAAAGGGATTAAATAACCCCGAACTGAGCACCACGTCATTCCCACGCAGGTGGGAATCTTAATGCGTTGGGGCTATCTTTTGCATTAAGATCTCCTACCGATAGCTATCGGTAGGAGATCTTAATGACAGAATAAGAAAGATCGTCATTGCGAGGCACGCAGCAATATCATTTCGTAAACCAGATTGCTTCGGCTCGCACGAACCCGGCCTCGCTACAAAGTAGCCCCTTTGGGGCAATGACGATTTGCTGGAAAAACCTGTCATCCTAACTCCTTTGTTTTTCTAAAAATCGATTATAGCAAAGCTATTTTGAATTTAGACGACAACCTCTTTTAAAACAGATCAGTTAAAACAGGATCATTATAATCTTCAATAAAGGCAATAACATTGTCGCTAACCGTAAACTCTTCCTGAGTATGCATTGTGGTTAGCGCAATACACTTCATTCCGGCGTTTTTTGCCGCTTCAACCCCTTTCGGTGCATCTTCAAATACAATACAATCCGCAGGCGACACCCCAAGAATAGCAGCGCCTTTAGTAAACGTTTCCGGATCGGGCTTGCTGTTTACTACATCCTCTGCACTAACAATTGCGCCGAAATAATGCCTGATGTTTAAATTATCCAGTACAAAGTTAATGTTAAACGGAATTGCTGCAGAACCGATTGCCATTAATATTCCATGTCCTTTAGCCCTTTCCAAAAAAGCTGCTAAGCCATCAATCAACCGCAGGTGTTGCTTGTAATCTGCCTGATATCTTCTTTCTTTTTCGATTGAAATCTGATCGATCTGCTCCTGCGAAAAATGGCCTGCGCCGAAAACCCGTTCTAACAAATCCTGATTCTTACCGTACATTTCCTTTTTAACCGCCTCGAAGCTAATGCTTGCCCCTAAATCCTTAGTAAGAATATTGTGCCACGCATGGTTATGAAAAGCCATGTCGTTAATCATTGTACCGTTTAAATCAAATAAAAATGCTTTTGCTTTGGTAGTTATCATAGGTTGAAAATATTAGATTTTTTTTTCATAACAGCAATTAACATTCGAAAATGATTAACAGGTGCCGAGCCATAATGTGCTAAATGCATTAGCGGGTTTTCTTCACCTGTTTAAAATAGAAATAGCAAAGGGGATAAAGGCAAATCAGGCCAAGTAAAAAGCCGCCCAAAGTATCAGTAAACCAATGCGCCCCCAGGTATATTCGCGAAGGGGCCACCATTACAATTAAAAAGGCCGAAATGCTGGTTACAATCCACTTCGTCGTTTTTGGTATCCCTTTTAAATGAAACATTAAAATAATCAGGAAGCCGAAAAACAGCACATACGAAAGCGTATGGCCACTCGGATAGCTCTGAAAGCGGTAAACGTCTACCAGTCGCACGTAAAACGAAGTGGGTCGCGGGCGATTGATGATGTTTTTAACGCCCAGAATAATCAAGCCAGACAGCAAGGTAGTGGAGATAAACAAGGCTTCACGCTTATATTTTTTCCAGTAAAAAATGTATGCCACAATTAACACCGAAATCAACGAAAAAGGCAGCTCTCCAAAAAAGCTGATTCCCACCATCACCTTATCCAGCCAATTGGCCTGGTAGTGCTGAATAACCAGAGAAACCTGAGTGTCAAATTTCCAGATCAAGTGGTGATAAATGAAAACGCTTAAAGAACCAAACGCAACAATAAGAATAATCAATACAGCTATTAAGAGGTTTCGGTTTAATATGGTCGGCATGTTTTTGCTAAAATTCCAAAACTATACAAATTACCTTAAATCGAACAATTATCAGCGTAATTTTTTAGCCGCAGGCAATTAAGCGCTGGATGATGGCCGCCCGAAAATCGGTGATTAAGAAAAATACGGAGTTCCCGATTGAACGGAATAGGCAACGCCGTAGCAGGTAAATGAAGTTTCGAACTGAAATGGTTACATCATGACGTGCTTTTCGGGACACAAATTAATGGAAAACCTATCAAAATGTGTAAGCCAGGTTGTCCTCTTTTGGTGAGGCGGCACAAAAAATACCGCTTTCCGTAATCCGTTAACGCATTGTTAACAATGAATCCAGAAAAGGAAGTTTCATTATCGGATTATTTTACAACAATTTGCTTCGGGTCGGTAACCACGATTTGCTTTTTGCCCTTAAAATCTGAAACTACACCAGTTACGCAAATGTTGTTGCCAATAAACATGGCAGAAGGTTCAGAAGGAAACTTTTCCTGATCTTCCTTATTAATTACCACCGTAATCAGCTCTTTCGGATAGGCACCCCCCAAATTAATCAAACTTAATTTGTCCAGCGCCTTTGTGCTATAAACAGAATCGCAAATGGTAACCGTTTTGCCAACATACTGCGCCGCATCTTTCGCTAAAACCAGCGTTTGGCTTTTTGCAACGTAGCTTACAGAAACGAGTAAAGAAAGTAGGAATAACTTTTTCATAACACGGGATGTATAAATGCCAATAACGAAAAAAACTTTGATTTAGCGTCACAAAGCTAAGCACCAAATAAATATAAAACAACGCCTGTTATTAAATATTTAAGAAAAAACTGAGCGTAGAAGCTGCTAAACGGGTTTGTTGAACTTGTTATCCAGAGTTTTAATTTTTAGCAAAAAATCAATATGGCATTATGTAAAATACTGAATGGCTAAATTTTCTGTCATTCTGAACGCAGTGAAGAATCCCCAAGCGATGGAATGCAAAACTTCAATTACCCACTGCCCAAAAAGGGGGGCGGGTTAACTAAGGCCAATGCGGAATCGGTAAGAGATGCTTCGTGCCTCAGCATGACAAAAGCATTCAATGATAATGTGTTACAAAAAAAATGTTAATGTTAGTGCAACGCGTGTTCTGATACTTCATATGGTGTAGACACAACTTTCCGGTTAATGACTGCTTTTAACGCTGTCATCCTGAGAGTATCGAAGGATCCCCAGGCGATGAAACGCCGAACGCCAACAAACCACTGGCAAAAAAGGAGAGTGGGTTAACTAAGACCAATGCGGAATCGGTAAGGGATGCTTCGTGCCTCAGCATGACAAAGAATTCAATGATAATGTGTTACAAAAAAAAATGTTAATGTTAGTGCAACGCGTGTTCCGATACTTCATATGGTGTAGACACAACTTTCCGGTTAATGACTGCTTTTAACGCTGTCATCCTGAGAATATCGAAGGATCCCGGGCGATGAAACACCGAACGCCAACAAACCACTGGCAAAAGAGGGCAAGTGAAAGAGGGCAAGGGCGGTGAGACGTAGGTTGCAGATTCTTCCTTCGTCAGAATGACAAAACTGGCGGCATAACCTTTGTTCTGGCTGCCCTTCTCACATTTACTAACCATTTGCGACCAATATCAGCTAACATTTGCGTGCATTCAGTTAATATCCGTATTTTGGTTTTACAATTCACACAAAAACAATTCCCATTAATGAAAACTAAACTATTTGCTTCCATTTTTGCGTTAATCTTCATCGTTCAATTGTATGCCGAAGCGGTGGGCAATATTCCCCTTCGTAACTTCTCCAAACCGTTAATCGCAGTTTCGCTATTGGTATGGCTTTATTCCGCAACCAGGTTAAGGGGCAGGTTTCATAAACGCATTTTCATTGGTCTTGTGTTTGCACTCATTGGCGATTATTTGCTGATGTACCAATCCCAAACCTCAGGTTATTTCATGTTCGGCCTCGCCGCATTTTTAATCTGCCATGTGTACTACATTCGTGCTTTTGTGCTCGACCATAAATCGAACCCCCACCTAAAAAATTCTTTCTTTTTATGGGCTGTAGGTGCGCTGGTTATCTTTTGCGTCGGTTTATTCTTTTACCTGCAGCCATTTCTTGGTGCCATGCAATTTGCCGTGTTAATGTATGCCATCATCATCACCGTTATGGCTATTATGGCCGTTAACCGTTACGGCAAAGTAAATATCCTCAGTTACAAGCTCATTCTGTTCGGTGCTTTGTTCTTTTTGCTTTCTGATAGTGTTTTGGCCGTTAACAAGTTTGCACGACCGATACCGCAAAGCGGCATTTTAATTATGGCCACGTACATGATTGCGCAGTATTTGATTGTTTACGGCACAATAGAAAGAAAGCTGGTGGTAACAAAAACCAGTGTTTAAGTGCTTACAATCAAAGCAGTTTGAAATTGAATTTACACTAATTGAGATCGCATGAAACGCATTATCCTAACCATTCTGATCAGTATCGGCTCGCTGCAAACCTTTGCACAAGTTGCAACAAGCAATACAGGCTTTTATGCCGACCGCCTAAACCGCATCGACAAGGTGTTTCAAGCCGCGGTAGATAGCAACTGGATTGTTGGTGCCGTTTGCCTCGTGATGAAAGATGGCAAGCCGGCTTACTATAAAGCTTTTGGTATGGACGATGCTGAGCGACGTAAACCCATGCAAAAGGATGCCATTTTCCGAATTGCCTCCCAAACCAAAGCCATTACCAGTACAGCCGTAATGCTACTGTGGGAAGAAGGAAAGTTCTTACTCGATGATCCCATTTCAAAGTACATTCCATCCTTTGCCGCCCCAAAGGTGATCCAAACATTTAATGATACCGACTCGAGCTACACCGCCGTTCCGGCCAAAAGGGAGGTAACCATCAGAGATCTTTTAACCCATACTTCAGGGCTCGGCTATGCACAGATTGGTTCGGCCAAGATGAGAGCGATTTATGCCAAAGCCGGCATTGAGGCAGGTTTTCTCGATCATAAAGGCTTACTCGCCAACTCCATCGACAAGCTCGGCAAACTGCCGCTCGAGTTTAATCCCGGCGAACGTTTCAACTACAGTTTAAGTATCGATGTTTTGGGTCGGCTGGTTGAGGTGGCCTCCGGCATGCCGCTCGATCAGTTTCTTAGCAAACGAATCTTTGAACCCCTCCAAATGAAAGATACCTACTTCCACCTTCCACAAAGCAAACAGACACGATTGGCCAATGTGTACACAGAAGACCGAAGTTCGCGAAAGCCCGTAAAATGGAAAAGAAATACCTTTCCCGGCAGTACAATTGATTACCCAATTAACCACAACGGTTACTTTGCCGGTGGGGCAGGGCTGGTTTCCACCGCGAGCGATTACGCCAATTTTTTACAACTCTTTTTAAACAAAGGTACATTTAACGGAAAGCAGCTGCTTGCCCGCCATACCGTTGAGCTGATGACAGAAAACCAGATCGGCAATTTATCGCTGGGCGATGATAAGTTCGGACTGGGATTTCAAATTACTACCGAAAAGGGGAGTGCCAAACTCGGCCTCTCGCCCGGAAGCATTTCATGGAGCGGCTTTTTTGGTACCTTTTACTGGGCCGATCCCCGCGAGCACTTATCCGGTTTGCTCTTTATGCAGCAATCGCCCTTAACCCATACCGAACTCGATCATAAATTTAAGGTACTGGTTTATCAGGCACTAAAATAGTTGAGGTATTTACGTTGCCTCGCTGAAAAAATATTGTCATCCTGAGTTTTAATTTTCGGGAAAAATCAATATAAAGTGACGTCATTTTTAAGAAGAATGCTTCTAAGAAGCGTCGTCATTTCGAGCGTAGCCGAGAAATCTTTATTCAAGGTTCAAAGATTTCTCCTCCATAGGAGCTCCCTTGGAGCGCTTCGGTCGAAAGGACGATTTTACGGTATTCAAAAAAAACGTCAATGGTAGGGGTAATTATTGGAATAAAATCAATATGAGTGACGACAAGGGGTTGGAGGGATATTAAGCGTTCTGATTAACCGCCCCGCCACCCTGAATTTTTCATATAACTTTATGTTTTCAATGGCATTCAAGAGGGCTACGCCGTTTATTTCAGGGCATTTATGGACTTAACTTAATAGCATTGATAGGCGTATAACGGTTGCGCGTTGCCAAAAGGCTTATTTTATCGAAGCCTAAACACTTATTTCCATTTTTCAACCACAAGTTCGTCGCCAACCCGAACGACACCCGTTCCCTGGTGAAGTAAATTTTGCCCGAACATGATTTTATTGCCCTTCTTGCGATAGGTGGCCAATGTTTTTAACGGTTCGGCGCCTTTTGCTCCCGTTTGCTGATCAATAGTGGTTAAAACACACCGTGCGCAGGGCTTTACCGCATTAAATGTAACCTCGCCGACTGAAAAAGTGGCAAAATCATCCTCAACGTGTGGCTCGCCCCCCGTAAAAACAAAGTTCGGGCGAAAACGGTCCATTCCGATAGCGCTATCCAGTTTCGCGTTTAGCCCATCCAATGCCGATTGTCCGATCAGCAAACAGGGGTAACCATCCGCAAAGCTCACCACTTCATCATGATGTGCATAGTCGGTGTCCACAAGTCGCCTGGCATCTTCGGCAATTTTAACCAGCCTCACATTCATTTGCATAAAATCCGTAAACCACGCGCTAACCGCAGGGTTCACTTCATGAGCGAAAGTCGCGTCATCCCAAATCGTAACTGAAATTAATACGTCGCTATGTTCGTCAATACCAAATTTAACCGCTTTACGGGCTTCCATTTTATGGCTCACCTCCAAGCAATCGGCGTTCAGTTGTACATCTAACAGCGAAAGTTCCGCATACTTTCTTTGCGTAATAAACGTGTTATTTTCGTCAACCAACATCCATCGGCGGTCGTAGCGAAGCCCCCTTTCTTCAACCACAGCAGCATCGACACTGATGCCGCCCAACGATTTTATAGGATAAATAAAGATGCCCGAAATGGGGTAATTGTTCATTACGTAAAGATAAAAAAAAGATCGGCTCGGGCTTATCATCGTCTCATAACTATTGGCTTGCCAACTTAGCTTTGCGATGAATGAAAGATTTTTTAGGCTTTTTGTTCCATGGCTACCCTATAGTCTGCACACATTTCGAAAATGGTCACGGATTTTGTGGCGCTCTCCATGAACGGTCGTCATCCTCAGAGATCAGTTTTTGAAAAAACAAAGGAGTCGGGATGACAGGTTTTCACCGAATCGTCATTTCGACCGAAGCGCTCCGCAGGAGCTCCTTTGGAGGAGAAATCTTTGAACTCCGCATCGAAAAAAGGCTTCAAAGATTTCTCCGTTCCGCTGCGCTACAGTCGAAAAGACGAGCACATTTTAAATCTGTCATTGGTAGCTTGTCCGATAGCTATCGGTAGGGGATCCTAATACATAAGATTAGGCACCTTGCGTTAATCCCGAAGTTTAGGGACCACCTGTCTGCCCGTCCGTTAAAGCGGGCGGGCATGCCGATAGTTATCGGATACCGAACGGCCGAAAGGAAATGTGTCCACACCATAGATTGAGATCGGATTCCCTAATATAAAAACGACAATTTAGTTGCAACGCTTAATAATTTCTTAACAATCGAATGATTTTATTCTGCAAAATGACTTTTGTTCTGAGAAAAATTTCTTTAATAAGCAATATGTAGTCAAAAGAGGAGTTTTTTACTAAATACCCTATCAAAAATCGGTAAATGACAAAAAACTAAAGAAAAGTTTAGTTGTAACTGTAATTGTTGGAGTTGATAAGTGAGAAAAAAGTGCGAAAGTTGTTGAATAATTGCGCAAAAATATGAATTGTGCAATTACTCACGTGCCGATGTCTCATTTTGGCGTGCCATTTGATTACCTTCAACGGAAGACAAAAATAAACGAAACTACAAACATCTTTTTTGGTTGTAGTATTGATTCAACGGAAAAACGAAAAATAATATGGATTACTTCAACAGCAGCTCCAATAGCGAAATTGCAAAAGCGATTAAGGAAAAAACCTTGACCTACCTTTACTATCAAAATGCGCCCCTGCATTATCGTTTTAAAGAATTTGTTTCTATCTCGAGCCATAAACCAGGTGCCGCTGTTAACTTCGACACCGCCCAGGCCATGGCAAATTACAACATCAGTTCTCGTTCGCCCGAAGAAAAACAACGTTTCAACGATGATCTTCAACATTACCAAAACCTGCTTTTTAATACTTACAAAAGGGTAAAAAGAGATATGCTGGCGCTTTGTAACTAAAAGCGAAGCACAGATTAACGCCCAATTTGTTCGGGTAGTTTAAAGGTTAAAAAAAATTTCAATTGCCCCGCTGCCTTTGCTTTTTTATGCCTTAGCACAAATGCAAACTTTATTTTGCCCGAGTTGTTCTTTTTGAAAAAGGAGACACTCATGCTGCTAATAACAGGTGCTACAGGTAATATCGGCCAACAGCTAATTGATCAACTGACGGCAAAACAGCGCAAGCCGGTTATCGCCCTAACCCGCGACGCTTCAAAAGCAAAGGAATTGTTTCCTGTTTCTACGGAAATAAAGGAAGTTGACGTACTCGATACCCCACGGCTTACGGAGGTGTTTGCTGAGGCTGAAGCGCTTTTTATTCTCAATCCGCCAGCCGATGTTTCTACAGACATTGATCTTGAGGAACGAAAAACAGTCAAATCGATACTCGAAGCGCTCAAAAGCATTCCGACGAAAAGGGTAGTGGTCCAATCTACTTTGGGCAATCAGCCCGGCGAGCACATCGCCGATCTTGGCGTTCTCTACGCATTGGAACAGGGAATAAAAACAATGCATCACGATTATCATATCATTCGCCCAGCTTATTACATAAGCAACTGGAAACCCGCCATTGCAACCGCAAAGGAAAATGGTTTTATTACGTCCTTTTATCCTGAAGATTTCCGCATGCCGATGGTGGCCCCCAGAGACATCGCCAAACTAGCAGCCGAGTTGCTTACACAGGAGCGGTCCGAACGAATCAGCAACATCGTGGGGCCAACCGACTACTCGCCAGCAGATGTGGCCGCTGCTTTAAGCAACATATTTAACAAGGAAATAAAAGTTAAAGTGATAGATGAAAAGGACTGGGAAGGTGTTTATCAGTCGCTGGGTTTTTCGCCTCAGGCGGCCCACAGCTACACGAACATGACGCGGATAACGCTGAAAGGCGGGGTTGAATATCCAGAGGATGCGGTTGTTGGGGAGACTTCGATTGAGGAGTATTTGAGGGGGTGTGAGGGGCTGTTAAAATAATTGAACCGTGTAGTAGCGGTATACTTGAGGGACAAAAAGGGCAGTGGACTTACTTGGCCTGCATGCTATTTTTAAATGCTTTGTACAGCTTTAAATTAAATGTTGCGACATTAACCTCTAATCCAAAAAAGTCTGCATCATCGGTTACAATTGTTGCGTCGTTCTCTTGTGCTAAAAGACAGAAATAATGATCGTTAAAGTCCATCTTATTTGCCTTAAAGCTTGTTAATGCTTCAAACTCGAATTGTCTGGGTTCTACCATTTTAAATGCTGACGAATATGCAGAAATATCATCAATGATAGCATCATATTTTAACTTAAAATCGTTGCTACACCTGTATTCTTCCTTATAAAAAAAGGTAAAATTTGGCACACTTCCAGTCTTACCCTTATATCGCCTGTCAAAAACTTTTCTTGCATCAAAACGTAATAACCTGTTTAAAATTTCACTAAGTTGAATTGCGCTCATCAATATTTGGCAGGTTTCTTTTTTGACTAATTTGTCAAAAAAATCATGATAATGCATACTTGTTGGTGCATCGTCTAATCCCAAAATTGGGAGCCAAACATTACTGTCTAAAATATAATAGCAGTCTTTTGGACTGCTATCTGTATATAAATTGATGATGTTCAAAATCGATGATGTTAAGCGAACGCTTCTTCTCTGTATGCTTGATAATTATCTTTATTGATAAAATTATCCCACATATCCTGATATTTGTACATGAAATTTAATATTTCTGTATAACTTGATGGGTGAATACATTTTTTAACAGTTTCTTCACCATATTCGGCTAATAATTTTCCGAATGAAGCGTTTAAAAAAAGAGTCGAACAACGTTTAATATTTGTAAAATCAACTTCAATCTGCTCACTTCTATTATTGTCGAAAGATTTTTTAATTGCATTGAAAACCTGAATACCATCGGTATG
This sequence comes from Pedobacter endophyticus, assembly GCF_015679185.1. Lineage (NCBI taxonomy): Bacteria > Pseudomonadati > Bacteroidota > Sphingobacteriia > Sphingobacteriales > Sphingobacteriaceae > Pedobacter > Pedobacter endophyticus. Next base: position 918,948 of record NZ_CP064939.1, on the reverse strand, counting down.
CAACGAAGCATTTCCGCTATTCAATATATTATATACACTGATTTTCATTTCTAATTGGTTATTTTTCAATAGTATAACGATTGTTAAATCGGTTTGTTTTAAGAGGTTGCAAAGGTATAAATATTTGATAATACCTTAAACATTTCTGAAATTAAGATTTTTTGTATTAAATTCCAAATTTATTGTAGCTCCTAAATAATTATTCCGTAATAAACTAATGCCATCAGGATAGAGTACACTATTAACTGTTTTACTGCACCAGCCTGCATCACCTGTGTAAATTTGCATTGCTCCATTGTTATCCCGTAAATATGCATTTAAGTTTCTTAAGCCACTGCCCCCAGGCGCATCTTGTTTAGTGCTATTGCCTGCAATGGCCCATAATATGGCATCACCGCATGATTTTACATTTATAGGTTTTTGCGCATTAATTTTCTTAAAAAAACCTACACCCAAATCGCTTATTGTGAAGTGTAAAGCATTTTTTGATGGGTAGTATTGCCCACACACAAAAAATGGAAGTTCCGTTTCTGCGTGTTTATCGATATTGCCGTAAACTTCTCCCAGATAATCTATTAACTGTTCTTGAACTTCTGGCAAGAGCTTTGGCATAGCATTATGCGCAAAAAGATCGTTTTCTAAATAATTGTAAAACTCATCCTTTTGTTTAGGCAAAAACCCTCTAAACGGCAAACATGATTTTATTTTATAATGGTTTTCGTTTTGTGTAATGGGAAGAAAATCATTAGCAAAAAGTATGTTGCATTTAGCGGAAACTTGTTTTGAATCCATCAAAAATGCTAATTTATTTTCAATACTTAATCTATACATCAATGCGCCTAAAAATGCACATAAGTTACCATCTATCCATTCTATATTATCTAAATTGATATTGATGGTATAATTTTGATATACTTTACATTCATAGTAAAAGCGAAGTATTTGGCGAATACCTGTAGCGTCAGTATAAATTCTATCTTGCCCTAAATAAATTGTAACCTCGTTATTCAAATTTTATTTTTTATACACTATAAAAAATCGGCCAATGCATAACCAGCCCGGGCAATTGCCCAGGTAAGCATGGTTGGATTGATATCGATTTCTGTACCCATTTTACGAAAATAAGAATTTGATTGGTTACAAAAGTAATGTAAAGAACATATGCTCAAGTCAAAATGCGCCTCCTAGCTTTAAAAGGACATCTGGACTCGTCTACAAAACCCTCACGAATTCACCAATTACCTTAAAATCGATAGTCTCTTCGTCTCTTAAAACGATTGTCTCAAAATTCATGTCTGTAGATAGTGGATGTAGAGAAATTTCCTCATGCTGCCAGCTATCTTCAGTGATTGTTTTCCGACTCCGGTATTCCTTTATTGTGTATTGACCACCCAGATCTTTATCATATATATTTGTAGACTCTACTAAGCAGATCAAGCCATTACGAGAACCACCTGTATACTTTTTAAATAATGCTATAGCTCCGTTGGGTATAACCTTATTCATCGATTCGCCTACTATTTTGCAAGCGAAATAATCAGTATTTGCTTTCAAGTTATCAGGCAGCTCAATGTATTTAACATTCTCAACCTGCTGGTATTCAGAGAAAGAGCCTGCAGCAATGCTCAAATCATAAAATGGAATACATTGTTCATTAAGTTTGTAGTTATAGGTTACGAGTTCTTGAACATCTCTTTCAAAACGTTTCAAAGTCCAGTAGTTTTTGAAATGATTTCTCAATTCTAAATCGCATACATAAATAAACGTTCCTCTAATTCCCCGTAATAGAACTGTCTGATAAATATTAATGATGTAGTTTTTTAAAACTTCGTAATCCTTGATCGAATTTTTACCGTTTTTATCTTGATAGAACTTTTCATTTATAATAATCTCACCTTTTATGGGATCATATCCGATTTCTGGTCCTATAATTATACCTGCATAATTAAGGTCATAACCTTGTATGGTATGGATGCAACCCACCTCATTAACGGCATTCGGTGTATGCATCCAGTCAATAGTTACCGAGTTCCACTGCAACCGGGTTTCATTAATAACGATATCAAATTTACTTTTATCCTTGCGTGAAATCCATTTCCAGGCAAATCCTGCGACTAACCTAGCCAGACCAAATTGTTGATTTTTCAATTTAATGTCGCTAACCATCTCATCCAATGATTCATATAGAAAAGCCTCGTAACTTAAGCCGCCGAGGTAAGGTTTCGAAATTTTGTTTTCCTTATGGAATAAATTATGAATGAAATTTATGTACTTCGGACCACCTTTAATTCGAAGTTGTGTTTTTAATGTTTCATAACGAGTAGATGTCGATTGTTTTAATCTCTTAAATTGCTCTGAATCGACATCCGATGGTTTTATACTTTGCTGCTCATCATAAAATAGGATAGACTTATTGGATTGACTTAAAACCCAATCTAGTTCGCTACTACTCATTTTATCAAGCCCTAATCTTTTACAATTTTGGTCAAACGCATAAAAGTAAGAACCTAAATTTACCCGCTGTCTTAAACGGTGAGACTCGTCAACAATCAAAAGATCATACTTTTTTCTTACCACCTCAGCAGGACCGATTACCATATTGGACTTTAATCCCTTAATCCCTTTAAAAACTTTTGATATCGTTTTTCTAAACGAAGACATGGGTATAACTAAAGCCATTTCCAAATGAAGATACTTCGCTTTAACTCGTTTAAATAAGTCAAAAAGTTCTAAGTCAGTTTCATCAAAATCGCTTAAATCAAAATCTTCTAGCTCCGAATTCAATAGCTTAAATAAAAAAATTGCCAAGATACTTTTTCCTGTACCTGCTCCGCCTTCAATTAAGCTCACTTTTGCGTTGTCATCCAATAAGCACTTAAGTATTGTTTTTAAACCTTCAACCTGTTCAATTGATAAGCTTTTGTATGGAGAGTACTTAAAAAGATCCGAATTATCGAGATGATCTAATGAATGTCGAGTAATCCCAAGAGTCCTGAGTTCAGACCATATATCTTTAAATAAATCCCAATAAACCTCTTTTTGTTGGTAAAACTGATGATTAGCAATGCCTAGATTACCATTTTTTAACTGATATTTCCCGTCGGCAGCCAAATATTTAATCAAGTTGGCCTCTATGTCAAGCGTTGCAGATTTATTAAAGAGATCACTTAAAATTAAATGGATTGATTTTAAATCGCTTTTCTTGTCGCTTTTTAGGTGCGCTCGCATGCGGGTGACTAAATCTGTAGTTTCGCCCACATAGGCTTCGTGTTTTTTATCTTCACTTAAAAAATAAACTAATGGCCAAGTGGTATAGTTGCTATGTTTTAAGCTTAAATCTGTTATGCTATTTTCGGAAAAATCGGATTGACTAATTAAATAACGGTTATTCATTTATAGCTCGTTATATTTTTTTGCAGTGCCTTTTGCCTTGTCAATAGGATACTTGTGGTTATTAAGTTTGATCTTATCAAGAATGATTTGGTTCACATCTAGATTGTATTTGTTAGCCAACAACAGTGCATAAGAAAAAACGTCAGCAAGCTCTTCTTTAATCTTGTCAAGGTTTGCATGCTCAGGATCTTTCCATAAAAACAACTCGAGCAATTCTGCTGCTTCAATATTTAAGGCAATTGCTAAATCTTTAGGATTGTGAAACTGTTCCCAATCACGCTCATCTCTAAACTTCAATAATGCTGCTGTTATTTCTTCGGTCATAAGGCTAATCACGGCCAATTTAGGGATATACTATTGATTTAGAAAATCTCAGGCCATAAAGATTTAGTTATATTTTGTCTATTTAAACACTTCACTTCAGGATGAAGAAAGTAATTTTTCCTTACATATATTGCCATGCAGGTTAAAATTGAACATTATTCGTTTAAATCGATTTTTTAAAGATCGCTATAAAAAATTTAAACTATGCACGAGAAGCTTGCGAAAGCAATGTCATTATGGCAAGTTCAACTAGAGCGCCAAAATTACAAAGTATTTAGCATATACACTATTAAACAGTATATCATAGACGAAATTAAAAATAGATAGGTTCCATATCGTAGTAAATGTTTAATAGGTGTTTTATCAGGGAAACTATTCGATCTAATTATAATTTTACTAGCTATGGATTCAATAGCTTTTGACACAAGGAAAGGTAACAGATGACAAACCGCATACAGGATTACAATAATCGCGATAGTGCAAATCCAAGCATTCAGAATATACTTGGCCATGATTTCCTCTTCGAATTGGGTATGTATGTTTATTCCATTTTTCAAGTGGCAACCTGCCGTATATATGGCCATTAAAGCCAAAATTATAGACCGGTTTTTAAATATTTTATTGAAGAATTTTTTGGTACCCACAAAAAAATCATTTTGTGTTCTCAAGCAGATGGTTAATGTTAGAATAGTGAGAAATTCGGCTTTAAAAAAGTCTTGTGTATAATCGTTGATGTATCTAATTAAAAAGCTATAAATAAATACTTCAAAAATTAATAAAATTATTAAACAAGATTTGAATGCTTTGATGAGCATTTCTGGATTCTCACTGCATTTGTCACACCACAGCGCGAAATTGTTTTCCGCTTTAAGTTTTAAACTTGCCGCCATATCACTATTAATGTCTGTTCCTATTGCAGAATAAAGAAGAGAAAGTACTTTAAATAGAACTTTGACCATTGCGAAAATTTTTATTGATTTAAACTGGACTGAATATTATTGGCAAATGAGGATACTTTACTTAACGATAACGTTACTTATAGACAAATATGCTAAAAATATTTCGCTATTACTCCTAAAAGTTGTAGAACATTCCCTATCTTATACCTCAATTTACTCAATTATAAACTCATTTAAATTAACGTTATGTCATCAACAAGCGAAACCGGCCATGCCAAAAATGTGGCCAATTTTAAAACACTCCTTACTTTTATTACGGGCTTTGGTAACAGTTACAACCCCAGTAATGAAAGCATTACATTGGCCATCTTATTAGAGAAAAGCCAGAAAGCCCAAGCCGTAATGGAAGAACTCAACAATTTGCAGGCACTTTATGCCAATGCAATTGCAGCCCGAACAACCAGTTTTGCGCCATTAAAAAAGTTAAGTACACGATTGCTTAATGCCCTCAAAGCCACCAATGTTTCCCAAGCCACCATAGAGGCGGCCGCTGGCAACAACCGTAAATTACAGGGAAAACGAGCTAGTGCCATCCCCACCGAAGCAGAAAAAGAAGCCCTATCCAACGATGGAACCACGGTAAACAACATTTCAGCATCGCAGCAGGGGTACGATAACCAGCTAAACTTTTTAGACAAGCAAATTAAGCTGCTCCAAAGTATACCCGAGTATGCCCCGAACGAGGCTGAGCTGCAAATTGCATCGCTCACCAGCTTGTACAATGATTTGCTTCAGAAAAATTTGGACGTAGTAACTCAAACCGCTGCAATGAGCCAGGGGAGGCTTAAGCGAGATGAAATATTGTACCACGCCGAAAGCGGAATTGTGGCTCTGGCATCAGACGTAAAAAACTACGTCAAATCGATCTTTGGCGCCCAACACCCACAATATTTATCAATTTCGAACATCGCATTTAAGACTTCGGCATAACCGTAGACGATTTAATCATCCCTATTTTGCGATCTTCTTAAAAATTTCATCAATTAGATCCACCGCTTCCGCATTTAGAATTATCGCTTCCCGCATTTAGGATTATTGCTTCCGCATTTAGAATTATCGCTTCCGCACTTAGGATTACCGCTTCCGCATTTAGAATTATCGCTTCCGCATTTAGAATTATCGCTTCCGCATTTAGAATTATCGCTTCCGCATTTAGGATTATTGCTTCCGCATTTAGAATTATCGCTTCCGCACTTAGGATTACCGCTTCCGCATTTAGAATTATCGCTTCCGCACTTAGGATTAATGCTTCCGCATTTAGGATTATTGCTTCCGCATTTAAATTATTGCATACCCTGTTTATTTTATGCAACCAGTCATCCGATGAATATAGGCGTGTAGTACAGTATTCATCCGATGACTAAACGATCCGCAAAAGTTCAAACCACATCCCAGCACAAATCGACCCTGCTCACAACCGCTGATAGGGAGAGGCCCTACGCTTTCCGCCCTAACGCTTTCTGCTTTCTGCTTTCCGCTCTCTGCTTTCCGCTTTCTGCTTTCCGCTTTCTGCTTTCCGCTTTCAGCTCTCTACTTCCCAATGCAAAACTTGGTAAAAATATTTTCCAGCAGATCATCTGTAGTCACTGTACCTGTAATTTCGCCCAGGTAATGCAGCGCCTGTTTAATATCCATCGCCAAAAAATCAGAAGTAACCGGATTGTCTACATTATCCATCACCCTTTGCAGCGCATTTTCCGTCTGCTTTAGCGCCTCAACATGGCGAACATTTGTAACCAGCGTTTCATCCGTATTAATGTGGTGCAAATTCACCTGTTCAAGCAAAGTAACCTTCAGCTCTTCGATCCCCACTTTGTCGCGTGCCGAAATCAGCACCGCATCCATGCTTTCCAGCGCCTTGCGACGGTCTGCATCAATCAAATCAGCCTTATTTACAATAATCAGATAAGGAATCTGCAATTGTTTCAGGCCCTTAACCTGCTCCTCAATTTCCGCAATGGTTTGCGATGCATCCGCCATGTAGATAATCAATTTCGCCAGTTTCATTTTCTCCAGCGTACGCTCCACACCAAGTGCCTCAATAATATCTGCCGTATCGCGAATCCCCGCCGTATCAATAAACCGAAACACCACGCCGCCAATCGTCAGTTCATCCTCAATCGTATCACGCGTAGTACCCGCAATGTCCGAAACAATTGCCCTTTCCTCGTTCAGCAAGGCATTTAACAACGTCGATTTACCCACATTTGGCTTGCCCGCAATCACAATCGGAACCCCGTTCTTAATCACATTCCCCATCTCAAACGACCCGATCAAACGTCGCAAAACAACGCTGATCCTGTTCACCAGGTTCTTCAACTGCTCGCGATTCGCAAATTCAACATCCTCCTCCGCAAAATCCAGCTCAAGCTCAATCATCGATGCAAAATGAATCAGTTGTTCCCGCAAGCCCTTCAGTTCAGTGGCAAAACCACCACGCATCTGCTGCATCGCCACATCGTGCGAAGCCTTAGAGTTAGAGGCAATCAAATCGGCCACCGCCTCTGCCTGACTCAGATCGAAAGCCCCGTTTAAAAAAGCACGCAAAGTAAACTCACCCGGCTTTGCCGCCCGGGCACCCTTTGCTACCAATAAATTGATAATCTGCTGAATAATATAATTAGAGCCGTGGCACGAAATTTCCACCACATTTTCCTTCGTGTACGATTTTGGCGCCACAAACAAACCCGCTACCACTTCATCAATCAGCTGCTCCCCATCCTTAATCAGCCCAAAGTGCAACGTGTGCGAAGCTTGTTGTTCCAGATCTTTGCCTGCAAAAACGCTGTTTGTTAGCGCAATAGCGTCTGGCCCCGATAAGCGAATTACGCCAATAGCACCCGAGCCCTGCGGGGTAGATAAAGCAATGATAGTATCCTGATTGTTCATGTCGCGATTATAAAGACGGCAAAAATACAGCTAATCTACAGATGTAGCGTGTTTGCCAAGTAAAATTTTTCCTTCAATGGTCAAATAAATAGCTGCTCAAAGCAACTATAAGATCTATATGTTTATGGTCAATTAGTTACGCCAGCAATAAATAGGCTTAGATGTCGTCGCGAGACGCTACCAATGCTATTAAGTTTAGGATCAAACGAAGAAATATTGTCATCCTGAGCGGAGTCGAAGGACAGATATTTTTCGTTTTATCCTATAGAAAGGGCCTTCGACTGAGTTTATCTTGAGCGAAGCCGAAAGGCTCAGACTGACAATTGACAAGCTTAACTTAATAGCATTGGAGACGCTACAACCAGGTGAGAGAACAATGAACATCATGAAGCTCTTTGCCGTTGGTTTCAACCAACGGACCAATTAAACAATTAAACAATCCAACAATTAAACAATTAAACAATTAAACAATTAAACAATCCAACAATTAAGCAATTCAACAATAAAACAATCATTTAACCTAAATTTGCTCTAAAATTAAACAATATGAACAAACCCTTGATAACGATAGAATATTGCCCCAAATGCGGCTGGATGCTCCGGTCAGCTTACATGGCCCAAGAACTGTTAACCACCTTTACCGACGAGATTAAAGGCGTTACCCTTATTCCCAGCGAAACTGGCGGAACGTTTTTAGTCAGCGTAAACCAGGCAATCATCTTCGACCGTAAACAAGAACAACGGTTCCCCGAAATAAAAGAATTAAAGCAACTCGTACGCGATTATGTAAGCCCAGATAAAGATTTGGGGCACAGCGATCGCAAATGAAAGCTTAGCCGTTCGCCTCAATCAGCAGTTTCAGCATTTTTAAACGGTGTACCAATGGCTGGTTCACTTTCGAGGTAAGATCCGCTTTGAGCGGTTGAAAATGACTTTGAAGAAAATAATCATAATCAGTTATTTCAGTGGCCTGATTCAGAAAAATCGGAACCTGCTGCTTTCCTGCCTTGGTAAAGAAATCTTCTAACGCTAATAACTCTTGCATTGTCATGCCCCAAAGTTAATCCGAAAACAATACAATCCCCAGCAATGTTGATAATAACCTGAAGATGCTTAACGAGGAATCTTATTAGGTTGATTTGGAACAACAAACGTCAAATTAAAAGGACAATAAAAACTATGGAAATGAAAAGCATAGCGAGGGTTTTACTCGGGGCAGGATTAATTTTTGCAGGAATAGGGCATTTAACTTTTGCCAGAAAGCCATTTCAGGCACAAGTGCCCGATTGGGTGCCATTAAAAAAAGATGACACCGTAGTTTACTCAGGCTTCGTAGAAATACTAATGGGTGCCAGTTTAATTTTTGCCCCCAAAAAGTACCGTAGCCAGGTTGGTTTATTAGCCGCCGCTTTATTTGTGGCCGTTTTTCCCGGCAATATTTCTCAATACCTCAACAAAAGAAGCGCCTTTGGTTTAAATACCGACGGAAAAAGATTCGCCAGATTATTCTTTCAGCCTGTGCTGGTGTACTGGGCCTTAAAAAGTACGAGTAGAGGAAGGAAAGTACTAAAAGCCGGGTAACCTCCGACAAATCAGATTGCTCACCTTGAAAAATTGGGGCAGGTAGGCATGCACAACGCCTGCCTTGCTACAAAGTAGCCCCTTTGGAACAATGACAAAATGGGGATGAAAGACTTTTCCTCGAACAGCCCTTGGTTTTTTAATAATGCTTTTTAGAGGAGGCCCCTAGAAAAGGTCGTCATTTCGAGCGCAGCCGAGAAATCCCTATATAAGGTTCAAAGATTTCTCCTCCAAAGGAGCTCCTTCGGAGCACTTCGGTCGAATCCGATAGCTATCGGATGACGATTTGCCGGAAAGAACTGTCATCTGATAGCTCGGATCTATTTTAGCATCTTTCTTGCTTAGGGTTCATGCTAAACAGATCACCGCCAAGCTACAATGACAGAAATCACAAATCTCGTCATTGCGAGGTACGAAGCAATCTCATTCCGTTAATCAGATTGCTTACCGATGAAAAATCGGCACAGGTAGGCACTGACGATTCCCAACCTCGCTACAAGGTAGCCCCTTTGGGGCAATGACGAATTATCGAGGTAAGACTTCGCACCAGAATGATCCTGCGGTTACGATAGGTTCGGTGCCCTTGGGTTAGGGATTTACTTCGTAGCTGCTTCGCGGTCTTCACTGCGTTCAGATCCGATAGCTATCGGATGACAAGCGACTTATTCGCAACAATTACCATTAAGGCCGCGGATTTTTCGCATTCCCCAAGCTGTCTTGCATGTTCCGGTTGGTGGTATCCCTTACAGCCGACGAATCCGTACTTGCAGAATCAATAATCGTGGTATCAACATCTACCCGGCCAGTTTCGCCCTCTCTGCTTTTAGACGTACAGGCGCCTATGCCAACAGCTACCGCCATTGCGGCCATTAAAAATTTCGTTTTCATCTTCTTTTATTTTTTCGGTTCACGGTCAAACACTTTTCTCAACTCGTCTTTCGCATCCTCAAGCACTTTCTTTTGGCTATCCGGCAGGTTTTTCCCCGCACGGTTAATATAAAATGTTAACATCGACATCGCCGAGCGGTAAGGAGATGACTTCCGCCTATCGCTATCTTCGGCCGACTTTTTTAAAGACCGGGCAATCTTTTTTGGATCTTTCGACTCAAAAATATGTTCCTTAAGGTCTAGCGCATCACTATGTTCTGTTACTTCTCCCGACCACTTTTTGCTTGTTTTTTTCGTGCTGCTCATTTTTTATCCAATTGATACCTAAACAACATTTTTCTACCCGCTACAGTTTACTTAAATTTCCATTAAGAAAGCGAGCTCGCCAGTCCCTAAACTTTTTTGCCTTTTTCCTGTTAAACCATCATGCATAAACTTCAACAAAGCGTTTACATTGTTTTACTCTTAGTACTCGTTTTCGGCGGGCTGTATATTGGCAGTAGTTTCCTTATTCCCCTGGCACTTGCAGGCGTTTTCTCCATGTTGTTTATCAAACTATGCAACTTCTTCGAAAGGCGTGGAATGAACCGTGGCCTCGCCGCCTTTCTCTGTATTTTTGTATTTATTGCTGCCGTAGCCATAATTGCCGGCCTTTTATACTGGCAAATGGGTAGCCTGACCGAAAACCTCGATGCCATGAAATCGCGACTCACGGGAATGATAGAACAGCTCCGATCATGGGTTAATCAAAAAGTCGGCATAGATAAAAAGCAGCAAAAAGAAATTATCCAGCAGGGCAACAGCCAAACCGGAGCCATGCTGGCCGGTTTTGCAATGAATGTGATGAGCATTGCCGTAAATACCGTTTTGGTCCTCGTGTATATGTACCTCAGTTTATATTATCGGGCACACATTAAACAGTTTATTTTAAAACTTGTACCAAACGGCGACGAAAATAAGGCAGCCGGAATTGTACACGAAAGCGGCCTGGTAGCCCAGAAATACCTCAGCGGTTTAGGTGCTATGATCGGCGTATTGTGGGTAATGTACGGAATCGGTTTTAGCCTGGTAGGTGTAGAAAGCGCTATCTTTTTTTCCGTACTCTGTGGCATTCTCGAAATTGTTCCCTTTGTGGGTAACCTAACCGGAACATCAGTAACCGTTTTGGCCGTTATAGCGCAAGGTGGCGATTCCAAAATGATTATTGGCGTTTTACTCGTATATGGAATAGTGCAATTGGTACAAACCTATATCCTCGAGCCCCTAATTGTTGGCGAGCAGGTAAACATTAACCCCCTGTTTACCATTCTGGCCATTGTTTTAGGCGAGTTTATTTGGGGCGTTGCAGGTATGATTTTGGCTATTCCCATCCTTGGCATTGTTAAAATTATTTGCGATAGGGTAGAAGTGCTTAAACCTTACGGCTTTTTAATTGGCCCCGCAAAAGCCCCCGTACGCAGGAAAAGCCTATTTAATAGAAAATAATATGAAGAAAAGAGTACTTATTATTGATGATGACAATGAGTTGCAGGAAGTATTCCCATTGATGTTTCAGCACAAGGAATACGAGCTCAAGGCCCTGCTCAACATTCAGGATATCGATCAGATATTGGCAGATTTTAAGCCAGACCTCATTTTGCTCGATATCTGGATCGGGAAGGTTGATGGCAGAGTGGTGTGCAACTATTTAAAGAGTCACCAGCAAACCGTAAACATCCCCATTATTTTAATTTCAGCAGTTAAAATAGATATCGACGATGTACATTGTACCCCCGATGCCATTTTGCACAAGCCCTTTGAAATGGATGAGCTCATTGAATTGATGGACGAACTGCTCCACACTTCCTAAGCTGTTAATTGCGAGCGGTTTTGTAAAATACCTGATAGATAAAGGATCTGACGCCCCCTTTGGAAAACATTTTTATTACTGCTACGTTCAAAATATATTAGAATGCTAATTATGGAAATACATACATCGAAAAAAGATTCGTCGAATTTACAAACAGAATCAGCCAACAAAGCCCCATCTGGTCAGCAAAGTGGCCTTGCAAACGAAGGGATAGAACGCATTTCTCAAGCCCTTTGGAAAGTAATTAATGCACAGATAGCGGAAAACGACGCCAGCCTTTGGAAAATGTGGCGGTAATAAAGCTTCCCTCACGAAAACATTCCCGCCTGAACGGACAGGTTTGGAAACATAGGTCACATCTTTTAGCCACATAAAAACTATGTTTTCTATGTGCCTATTGGAAAGTAATTAATGCACAGATAGCGGAAAACGATGCCAGCCGTTGGAAAATGTGGCGGTAATAAAGCTTCCCTCACGAAAACATTCCCGCCTGAACGGACAGGTTTGGAAACATAGGTCACATCTTTTAACCACATACAAACTATGTTTTCTATGTGCCTATTGGAAAGTAATTAATGCACAGATAGCGGAAAACGACGCCAGCCTTTGGAAAATGTGGCGGTAATAAAGCTTCCCTCACGAAAACATTCCCGCCTGAACGGACAGGTTTGGAAACATAGGTCACATCTTTTAGCCATATAAAAACTATGTTTTCTATGTGCCTATTGGAAAGTAATTAATGCACAGATAGCGGAAAACGACGCCAGCCTTTGGAAAATGTGGCGGTAATAAAACTTTGCTCAGGAAAACATTTCCGCCTGAACGGACAGGTTTGGAAACATAGGTCACATCTTTTAGCCACATAAAAACTATGTTTTCTATGTGCCTATGTGGTCGACAAATTTAGCAGGGCGCTCTTTGTTGGCCAGTGGTTTGTTGGTGTCTTGCGTATCATCGCTAGGAGATCCTTCCTGCCCGTCCCAACGCTATTACGTTAAGCTTTGTTGTCATTATAAGAAAAATTTAGACTTAGCTTAATAGGAATGACCTCTATTGTTGCTGTCTTTCCCGCGCAGGCGGGAAACTCAAGATTATGAGCCTTTCATTAAGATCCCCAGCCAAGCTGAGGATGACGACCGTTCATAGTTGGTGCTCAGGATGACAATATTTTTTGTTTTATCGGCAACTCAATAGCATTGCTGCTCGTCCGGTCAGGCGGGAATTAAAACTCAGGATGACAGCATTTAAACTTTTTATCCACTAAGCTATCACTTTGGACGATGTTTGATCTATAGACTCAAGACTCCCTACTCTTCAACTGCGCCGCGTATTCAATCGGTGTCATGCCATAATGCTTTTGGAAATTCTTACCAAAAATACTTTGCGAGCTGTAGCCCACCATTTGTGCAATTTCGAATAGCTTGTACTGATTTTCGGCAATTAAACGAACTGCTTTCTTCAATCTGGCAATGTTGACGAGCTCTTTCGGCGAAATTTTGGATATGGCCTTCACCTTTCTGTAAAACGTCGGACGGCTCATGTTCATGTGGTAGGCCAGCTGATCGATATCTAAATTGAGATCGTCGATGTGCTGTTGAACATACTCATCAAGCTTTTTTAAAAATAGCTCGTCACTTTTCGAGTGTGCCATTACACGCGTATCTTCAAATGGAGCACTGGCAAAATGCGCACGGATTTTAACCCGGTTTTTAAGCAGGTTGGCAGCCTGTAGCATTAAAAAATCGGGCGAAAAGGGCTTTTGCACATAAGCATCGGCGCCAACTTCCAAGCCGTCGATTTTAGCTTGGTACGTGTTTTTTGAGGTTAGTAAAATCAACGGAATGTGGCAATAATCGATATTCGATTTTACTTCCTTGCAAAATTCGAAGCCATCAATTTCGGGCATCATAATATCGCTAATGATTAAATCGATCACATTTTCGCTTAACATTGTTAAAGCTTGCTTGCCATCCTCGGCGGTTAATACCTCGTACTTCTCACAAAATATTTCCGACAAGAAATCCAATATATCTTCGTTGTCATCAACAATTAAAATCAAATCGCTCATAAGTTATAGTTTTTTCCATTTGTTTAGGCTGAACTCAATAGAATGATGTATCGGCAAGGTTAATTCAAATACAATAAGTAATTCGTCGCTGTGGGCCAGTGTTAACGATCCGGTGTGCAGTTCCGCCAGCGATCGGGCAATGGGCAGACCGATGCCGGTGCCAGGCTTATCGGTATCCTTATGAACCCTGTAGAAAGGCTCAAAAATCTTATCTCTAACCTCAAACGGAATGGGATCGCCATCGTTAACGAAACGGATTACAAACCTGTTATCTTCATTTTCGACTAGGAACAGCTCAACCCTGATGCCCGATGCCGCATACTTGATGGCGTTAGACAACAGATTACTTACAATTTTAGTAAAGGCTTCGTAATCTACAAAGGCAATTAACCCTGTTTTTGGCACATCAAGTTCAAACTTAATCTTTCGCTTTTCCAGCTCTGGTTTAAACACACTAATTTCTTGTTTAAGCACTTGCGTAATGTTCAGTTTCACGAAGCTCAGGCCAAACTGGTCAATTTCTGTCTTTCGAAAATCCAACAACTGCGATGTTAAAGAAAGCAGGCGATTGGTGTTCTTATCAATCATGTTTATGCTCCGCTTTATTGTGGGTACTTCATCAATGCGGTTCAATATCCGCTCTAACGGGCCCTTTATTAACGTTAGTGGCGTTTGTATCTCGTGCGCAATGTTGGTAAAAAACTCAATTTTTGCCTGGTAAATTTCTTTATCCTTTTCAAACTGAAAAAGCTGAAGTTTCCTCTGGTTCCTTGCTTCGAGCACTTTGCGATAGTAGCTCGCCGAGAGGTAAAATGCCACTGCAATCAACAGAAAGTAGATGATGTAGGCCGGCAAGCTCTTCCAAAATGGCGGAAGGATTTTAACGACTAGCTTTCGCTCTTTGCTGGCCCAGCCGCCCACACCGTCGTGCGCCTTTAGCACAAACGTATAAGTGCCCGGCGAAAGGTCGGTAAAATAGGCTCTTTGGTTATTTTTTACCCGCGTCCATTCATTCGTACCTATTCCCTGCATTTGATATTGATAGGTAATTGTTCTCGGAGAGATGTAACTGAATGCGGCAAACTCGATGTTGAAACTCGATTGATTGTAATTGAGCGTTACCGTATCCGTGTACAAAATAGAACGCTTCAATACCGTTCCCTTTGTATTCGGCAACATCTCATCGTTATTTAACTGCAGCCCCGTTAAAAAAATATCAGGTGCACCCGTTCGTGCCAAAACATCGGCCGGATTAAATACAATTAAGCCCTGTACCGTACCAAAATATAAGTTTCCGGCTACGTCTTTGTAGGCCGAATTATAATTAAACTGATCCGTAATTAAGCCGTTGGCCCGGGTAAATACCTTTAACTTTTTTGTTTTTAAGTTCATGCAGATCAATCCTTTCAGCGAACTGATCCAAAGATTGCCCAGGTTGTCTTCCAACGTTCTGAAGATATAATTGCTCGGCAGACCGCTCTTTGTAGTCATCTTTTTAACCTTGGTACGTGTAGAATCGATTGCTATTAAGCCACCGCCTTCCGTAGCCAGCCACAGGCAATGCCTGCTATCTTCAAAAATGCCCTGAATCTGGTATTCATAGTCGCGGCCCGAGCTGAATTTAATGTTGCCCCGAACACCCGTTTTTGGATTATGATAAAATACACCGTTTTGCAGGCTTCCCGCCCAAATCGTTCCGCTATGATCTTCCATAATGTCATAAACGTTAGAATTATTCGGCATAAACGACACACGAACAAAACGATCTTTGTCTTCCTGGTATTCGAACATTCCGCCATTCACCGTTCCCAGTAATATTCTCTTATCCGAAGTTTGATAAATGCACATCACAAAATCGCTCGTTGGCCCATCCGCCGCACGTATTACCGAGTAATTTTTGAGGATCTTGCCTGTTTTGATATCCATTACGTTTAGCCCATGCAAAAACGGGCCGATATACAACCTGTTTTTCGTGGCAAACAGACCATGAATATTCGGATAAGAAATGCTGTTCTTGTTTCCCGTTGAAGTGTATTGAGTAAACTTTCCGGTTTCGGTGTTCAGCTTATTTAATCCGGCATCTTCCGTGCCGATCCATATATTTTTATTATCGTAGCTGCAAATTTCCCGCACGGCATTGCCCGAAATCGAATTGGCTCCTTTAACGCTGATATATTTATTGAACTTTACGTTTTCTGGCGAAAGATAGTTGAGGCCGCCAAAGAAAGTACCCGCCCAAAATCCATTTTCCTTATCTTTTAACAGGCAGTAAACTGCGTTATCAGAAAGTGCATAACGATCTGCAGGCGTTTTTTTTAGGTTAACGAACCGATGGCTGAGCAAATTGTACACATAAATGCCCGATTCCGTAGCTACCCAGTAATTGTTGTTTTCTGCCGCAATAATATCACGAACATATACATCCGTATGGTCGTCGGTTTTGGTTAATAATGGCCTAACCAGCCCCGTTTCGCAGCCGTAGCTTAACAAGCCCTTCTTTCTGGTACCCACCAGAATTTCATTATCCAGCACCAGTAACTTACTGATTAGCTTTTGGTTGTCGGGCAGACTGCGATCTAACAGCTGAACTACTTTGTTGATGGTATTTGTTTGAGGATCAAATTTAAACATCTGTCCCTTTTCGTTTCCTATCCACAATTCGCCGGCTTTATTAAACCGCATGCAGGTTCCCTTTACCGCACTAAAATAGGTGAGCTTTTTAAGCCTTTGGTTGTATCGGTAAAGCATAAAGCTCTTTAAAAACCACACATTGTCGTTTACATCTACAAGAATGTTTTCGATACCCTCCGAACCCTTTAACGGAAGTTGAAAAAATACCTCTGTAACCGGATTAAAGCGGAAAAGGCCGCGACCCGTTCCAATCCAGATCATACCCTTTTTATCCTCACATAGCGAATTGATAAAGTTGTTGCCTATCGTGCCAAAGCTATTCGATTTGTTGGCATAGGATTTAAAACTGTAACCATTGTAAGCGTTCAAACCACCTTTCGTTCCAATCCAGATCATGCCATTGCGATCCTGCAAAAGACTAATAACGGTGTTGTGCGATAGGCCCTCGTCAACCTGATAACGTTTAACATAGTACGGTTGACCTAAAGCCACTGATGCCGTGAACAAGAAAAGGGATAAGAGGAAGATTCTCATTTGCATTGGCTCATAATAGGTAACCAAAGTTAAAAATTGCTACCAAAGTTCCAAACGCGGTTTGCTTGTAAAGCCGTGCAATGCTCACCTGTGAAGAGTTGTGCATATGGCCGGCTGAAAAATGAGACATTTCCGCTAATAAATGATCAGATTGTCACCGTCGAAATGTTTTTATTTGAAGTAACAAATTACAACCAAATATTAAACAGTTATGAAAAGAACTTTACTTAAGCGGCCTGCTTTCAGGCCCCAACCCGATGAAGTAGGTTTAATGGCAATCAGAAAGAAACCCAATTAATTTAAAGTAAAATCGGTTTAGCTGGGAGGGAAGTTCAGACGAATGGACCCATCGGAAATAAAATCTATTAAATCGGTAGACTTTATATTGTTTTTATATATTTGCGCATCAATCCTTATTTATATGAACATTTTCGATCTGCCGATGGCCACCTGCAAATTATTTCCCTCCGAAATTAATTATCGGTTACTGACCAGTTAAGCCAAGTTATTTTTTATTAATCAATGTTTCGTGTTGCATCCACTGTGCTGCAACAGGCTGTTTGTGCCAATTTATTATTAACCAAACAATTAACCATCCTTAAAAATGAAAGAAAAAATAAAAATCCGAAAGTTTAGTTTTTCGCCAATGGATTTTGTCCGTCCGCTAAAAAGCAAAAATCAGCTGCTAAAAATGTTGAGTTTGCTGCTTATCCTCATCGGCAGTTTATCAAACCAGGTTACTGCGCAAACTTCGCGCATCAGCGGTACCGTTAAAGACGAAAAAGGCGAAACCATTGTTGGGGCTACCGTAAAAGTGAAGAACCAACCCATTGTGGTAAGTACCAATGCCGCCGGGGCATTTACGCTCGAAGCAGCGCCAACTGCGGTTTTACAGATTAGTTTTGTGGGCTATAAAAATGTAGAGATTGAAGTAAATAAAAGAACATCGGTAAATGTTACGCTCGAACCGGAAGCAGGAAACCTGGATGATATTGTGGTGGTGGGTTACGGTACGGTGCGTAAAAGCGACCTTACGGGCTCGGTAACTTCATTAAAAGCCGGCGACATTACCAAAGGGGCTAACGTAAACGTTCAGCAAGCCCTGGTAGGACGCTCATCCGGCGTTCAAATTTATCAGAAAAGTGGTGAGCCCGGAGCCGCAATGAGTGTGCAGGTTAGGGGTGTAACCTCAATTACCGGAAACAACAGCCCGTTATATGTTGTAGATGGTTTACCCATTAACGACGCTGCGGCAGTTGGTGGATCGGCACCGGGCGGAACAACGAACAACCCGAACCTGCGCTCGGCGATGAACAATTTAAATCCATCAGATATTGCTTCAATTGAGATCCTCAAAGATGCGTCGGCAACGGCAATATATGGCTCACGCGGTGCAAATGGCGTAGTAATCATCACCACAAAAAAGGGCGATGCGGGTAAATTGAAAGTAAACTATAACGGTTCTGTAGGTACGCAAAAGGCTACTCGCTTGCTCAACTTCATGACGGGCGACGAATATACGCAGGCCATTAACGGAATCATCGATTTGGGCAGTCTTTCTACCGCACGCGTTACGGGCGACAATGCCAACACCGATTGGCAGTCGTTATTACTAAGGAGGGCTTCACTGCAAAGTCACGATATTTCCTTTTCTGGTGGCGGCGGCAATACTAAATTTTACATCTCCGCTGGTCTTTACGATCAGGATGGGATTATGCTCAACTCTGGCAACAAGCGGTATAACGGGCGTGTAAACGTTGAACATGCGGTGGCGCAGAAATATGCTGTTGGCATCAGCCTCGAATCATCGTACACCAGAGATGATTACAACGCAACCGGCGTGGGTTTAAACGACAATGCAAGTGCGCTGTATATGGCTCAAAACTACGATCCCACCGCTGCACCTTATACGGCTACTGGCGGGTACAATCGTTCGCCCTTAATGAATCCGATGGATAACCCCCTGGCGGTGATAAACGGACAATACGGAATGAGCGATACTTACCGAACCATCGGGAATATTTATGCTGAATACTATTTTATTCCATCTTTATCGGCCAAAGTGAGAGCAGGGGCAGATGTAAACGATAGCCAGCGTTACTTTTGGATCGACCCAACAACTTTAACAGGTGCATCGTACAACGGCTATGCCGATGTGCGTGATGGTAAGCGTGCTTATTATTTGGGTGAGGCCACATTGAACTTTAATAAAACCATTGGCGATCATAGTATTGCTGCCGTTGCTGGTTCTACTTACGAGCGTTACACTTCGAGTGTATTGATTGGAAACTCGAGATCGTTCGCCTTGCCAGATTTAACTTACGATGGATTGGGAACAGGCGATAATACCTTAAACGGGGTAAGCAACAACAGGCAGGAAAACATTTTAGTTTCTTTTTTAGGTCGTGTAAATTACGCCTACAAAGGCAAGTACCTGTTAACTGCTTCGTTAAGGGCTGACGGTTCGGCCAGATTTGGCCCGAATAAAAGATTTGGTTATTTCCCTTCGGCCGCCCTGGCATGGAAAATTAGCGATGAGGATTTCTTAAAAGACAACAATACCATCAGCGAGTTGAAGTTACGGGCAAGTTACGGTGCTACCGGAAATCAGCCCAATGCCAATTACATTTATTTCAGTACCTATTCGGCAGGGCGAAACGCCATTTTTGGTGGCACGAGATATAGCTCATTAAATCCTACCCGCAGTGCTAATGCCGATTTACAATGGGAATCGGCTAACCAAATTGATTTGGGTATCGATTTTGGGCTCTTCAACTCGAGGTTGAGCGGAAGTATAGAATACTATAACCGTAAAACCTCCGATCTGCTTTACGATATTCCACAGGCGGCAAGTACGGGCTTTGGCTCGCAAACGCAGAATGTTGGCAGTATGCGCAACACAGGAGTTGAATTTTCGGTAAAAGGATCGATCTTGAACAAAAGCGATTTTACCATCGATGCAGGTTTCAACATTACCACACTTAAAAATCAAATCTTAAGCCTTGGCGAGCTCAATCAGGTAATTTATGGCGGCGTAGGCTCCATTGGTTCAATCGGAATTTTAAGACCGGGCGAGTCGATAGGATCTTACTTCGGTTATATTGTTGATGGCGTTTGGCAAACAGGCGATGATTTTTCTACAGCGCAAACCGGTGTTCGTCCCGGTGATTTAAAATACCGCGATTTAGACGGCAACAAAATCATTGATGCCAACGACAGAACAATTATTGGTAAATCGATGCCCAATTTCTATTACGGTTTTAACACCAGCGTGGGTTATAAAAAGGTTAGCCTTGATGTTTTCTTCGAGGGATCGCATGGTGCGAAACTATTGAACAGCAGCCTTGTTGATGCGCTTTATCCGGTCGATCTTCGCAGAAATAAGTTGGCAGAACCTTATTTAAACCGCTGGACGCCAACCAACGCCACAAACGATTATCCATCTTTCTTGCCAAATGATGTACAAGGTCAACGTCAGGTAAACACCCGCACTGTAGAAAATGCATCGTACTTAAGGTTGCAGGCCGTAAGATTGAGCGTTAGGGTTCCGCTGCCGAAAAACAAATTTGTAAGCAGCTTATCGGTGTTTGCAAACGGATCGAACCTCTACACCTGGACTGATTATTCAGGGTCTGATCCCGCGGCAAACTCGTTGGGAGATAACATTCTAAAAGTAGATTACAATTCTTATCCGCTCTCCAGAACTTACACTTTCGGAATCAACCTTCAGCTTTAATCCTAAAAATCGATCAACATGAAAAAGATATTCACTTATATATTAATCTCCGGGATGGTGTTTTCTATCAGCTCATGCGAGAAATCGCTTGAAGTGTCGCCAAACTCAGAGTTTTCGCCCGATAACGTTTTAAGTACCGATGCAGGTATTAAATCGCTACTGTTTAGTGCCTATGCACAGGCGCAAACCCAAACCAATTCGCGTTGGGTAATCAACGGGGCAGAAATGTGTACCGATGTGGGTTACGATACCGGCGGCGCAGAAAACGGCGGCTTGCTCACACTGATCAATTACACCTGGGACCCAACCACGGCTACTTTTTTCGACGACCTTTGGGCACCAAACTATCGGGCAATTCGCGATGCAAACAATGTAATTCAGAACATTGATGCCGTAAACACAACCGATGCAAACAAGAAACTATATACCGCCGAGGCCAAGGTAATCAGGGCACAAGCGTATGCCATTTTGTACAATAATTTTGGCCCTGTTCCGCTCAGAACTCCCGAAACGCAAACCGGGGCATTGGCAAGGGCAACCAACCAGCAAATGTTGGATTTTATTGAATCTGAAATCACTTCGGCCATTGCCGATTTACCCAATCCGGGTGCCGAAGCAGCGTTTGGCAGGTACAACAAAGGCGTTGCCAATGCAATTTTGGCCAAATTTTACCTCAATAGCAAGCAATGGCAAAAAGCAGCCGATGCTGCAAAAGCAGTGATTGATTTTAACTATTATAGCTTGTTTCCTTCTTTCGAAGGATTATTCAGGGTAGAAAACGAACGCAATAAGGAAATTATTCTGGCCTTGCAGTGCCGCCCCGAAGATCCGTTCGGCAACTGGTTTCAGGCCGGGGCTTTACCGCCGGCTTATAAAAGCAGCCCGCAGTTTCCCAACTACGTTTACACTTCATCGATGTCGAATTTTGCCACCATGTATCGCTTAAGAACGGCGTTTACCAATACTTTTGCGCCAACAGACAAGCGACTTTCGTTAATTTTAACAAGCTATGTAAATACCAGCAACGCAACTGTAAGCCTCGCAACCGGCGATAATGCCCGGAGTTTTAAATATTGGGATAATGCTACGGTTGGTAACAATAGCGGAACGGATGTGCCTGTTTTGCGCTATGCAGATATGTTGCTTACCCGTGCCGAGGCGCTGAACGAACTGAGCGGCCCAACAACCGAAAATTTGGGATTAATAAATCAGGTAAGAACCAGAGCAGGATTGGCAAATCTTATCTTAATCGATGTTCCATCGAAAGAGTTATTCCGCGATGCCATTTTAAGAGAAAGGGGATGGGAGTTTGTATCGGAAGGCAAACGCCGCGAAGACATGGTTCGCCAGGGAAAATTGATCAGTAATGCCATTGCCCGTGGAATCAGCAATGCGAAAGAACACCGCGTATTGTTCCCAATTCCGCAGTCGGAACTTGATGCCAACAAACTTTGCACACAGAACCCGGGATATTAAATCGTTTTAGTTAAATTAGCAAATATTATAAATTATGAGAAACCTATTGATTTTTATTGCATGCTTTAGCATCAGCACTTCTTTTGCGCAAAGCAGATGGACACCAGAACAGGCGAATGCCTGGTACAAAAAGCAACCCTGGATGACGGGGTGTAACTATCAGCCGGCATCGGCCATTAACCAGTTAGAAATGTTTCAGGCCGATACTTTCGATCCCAGACAAATTGATAAAGAACTGGGTTGGGCGCAAGAGCTGGGCTTTAATACCATGCGGGTTTTTCTTCACCATGTGGCCTGGACATCAGACAAAGCGGGGTTTAAAAAACGCTTAAACGAATATCTGGATATATCAGCTAAACACAACATCAAAACGATGTTAGTCTTTTTTGATGATTGCTGGAATGATAAATACGCCGCTGGGAAGCAGCCAGAACCAAAAACAGGTGTGCACAACAGCGGTTGGTTAAGAGATCCGGGTACGGACATCAGAAACAATGCCGACAGCTTGAAAATGTTGGAGGCTTATGTGAAAGATATTATCACCACACACAAAGATGATAAGCGCATTGCCATGTGGGATTTATACAACGAACCGGGAAACAACGGCTATGTAGATAAAAGCCTCGACTTGTTGAAACAGGTTTTTGTATGGGCGAAAGCCGTTAACCCGAGCCAGCCAATTACCGCAGGCGTTTGGAATTACAACGATAACTTCGCTAACCTGAATAAAGTTCAGCTCGAAAACTCTGATGTGATCACTTACCACCATTACGGTTATGTAGATCGTCACCTTGGTAAAATAAACGATTTAAAAGCCTACAACCGTCCTTTGGTTTGTACCGAATATATGGCCCGAAGAAACGGAAGCTTATTTCAAACGATTATGCCGATGTTAAAAGCTGAAAATGTTGGTGCCATTAACTGGGGCTTTGTATCGGGCAAAACCAATACTATTTATGCATGGGATACACCAATGCCAGGCGGCAAAGAACCCGAATTGTGGTTTCACGACATTTACAAACAGGATAAAACCCCGTTTAGCGAAAATGAAGTGAAAACGATTAAAGCCCTGAATGGCAAGAAATAGTTGCGTTAACAAATACACTAAACATGAAATCAAAAAAACTATTCCTTTCGTTGGCGGTTGTTTCCGGATCGGCTTTGATTTTTCTGAGCGCTTTTGATAAGAACCCGAAAAAAGCCAAAACTGAAGTCAAGGCAGAAAGGCCAAATATTGTGGTTATCCTGGCCGATGATATGGGTTTTTCTGATGCCGGATGCTACGGCGGAGAAATCAATACACCGAATATAGATTTTCTGGCAAATAATGGCCTGCGATACAGAGAATTTTATAACACCTCGAGGTGTTGCCCAACCCGGGCTTCGTTATTAACGGGATTGTATAATCAGCAGGCCGGAATTGGCAAAATGACCGAGGCGGAAAATGAGCCGGGTTATTTAGGCCGCCTTGCAGATAATAGCGTAACCATTGCCGAAGTTCTAAAAACAGCAGGATACAATACCGCAATGTCGGGCAAGTGGCATGTTTCAAACACATTTGTACAGAACGACCCGAAAGAACAACTGGCCTGGTTAAATCACCAAAAAGATTATGGCGATTTTTCGCCAATAAGCCAATATCCAACCAGCAGAGGTTTCGATCAGTTTTTTGGTACCATTTGGGGCGTGGTCGATTTCTTCGATCCATTTAGTTTGGTGAGCGGAACCAAGCCGATTAAAAATGTTCCCAAAGATTATTATCAAACTGATGCCATCAACGATACGGCCGTTGCATACATCAATTCATGGAAAAAGTCGCAAAAGCCGTTTTTCCTTTATGTAGCTCAAAATGCGCCGCACTGGCCGTTGCAGGCTAAGCCGGAAGATATCGCAAAATATAAAGACACCTACAAAGGCGGTTGGGACGTAATTCGCGAAGCACGGTATAAAAAAATGGCTAAACTTGGCCTGATCGATACCAACACCACCAAATTGTCTAAACCTTTGCCTCGTGCCACCAGCTGGGAAAACAATCCCGATAAAGTTTGGGATGCAGAGGCAATGGCTGTTCACGCCGCCATGATCGATAGAATGGATCAGGGAATTGGAAGAATTATCGATGCCTTGCGTAAAACAGGGAAGCTGGACAATACGATTATTGTGTTCCTTTCAGACAATGGCGCAAGCCCCGAAAATGCGGCGGCCTATGGTGCGGGCTTCGATCGCCCAAGCGAAACGCGAACTGGCTCACCAATTATTTATGCCACCAAAAAACAAGCTATGCCGGGTCCGCAAACCACCTATAGTTCTATCGGTAAGGTTTGGGCAAACGTGGCTAACACGCCATATCAGTACGCCAAAGCCGAATCGTTTGAGGGAGGAATTCACACGCCGATGGTTGCTTTTTGGCCAAAAGGTATAAAAGCTCAAAAAGGCGGTTTCAGCAACCAACGCGGCCATGTGATGGACTTTATGAAAACCTTTATCGACTTGGCGGGGGCAAAGTACCCTGCAACTTATAAAGGCAAAACGATTAAGCCAACACCGGGAATCAGCCTTGTTCCATCGTTCGAAGGTAAAGACAATGCAGGCCACGAAGTGCTTTTTAACGAACATTTTGGTGCCCGATATGCAAGGTCTGGAAATTGGAAACTGGTTTCACTCAGTAACGATACCACCTGGCACCTGTTCGACCTCTCGAAAGATAAGACAGAAGTGAACGATGTTGCAAAGCAAAATCCACAAAAAGTTGCGGAACTTAAAGCGCTTTGGAAAGATTGGGCCAATACCAACCAGGTGTTCCCAAAACCGGGCCGCGGGAAATAATGGCGGGTATTAGCCGATAAAAAGGCGTATTGCGCTCTAAAAACAACTGTTTATAAATTTACTTAAAGAAGTCAAGCTTTTAAAGCTTGACTTCTTTTTAATAGATTGTTGCATTCATCCGATGAATAATTAGGCGCTTTGCAGGTATTCATCGGATGACTTTTACCCTCAAACCAATCACAACCTGTCGTCGTTCCCACGTTTTTCGGTTCAACCCTTCTAATAAGGTCGAAAAGATCTCCAAAGAGGGACAATAAGATGCTGCTTTAAACCCAAATACCATAACGTCAATGGTGGCGCCAACTATGAACTGTCGTCATCCTCAGCTTGGCTGGGGACCTTAATACAAAGGCTCATCCATTTGCATTACGATTCCCGCCTGTGCGGGAAAGACGGCAAAAATAAAGGTCATTCATATTAAATTTATACCAAATCTTTCTTATAATGACAACCAAAGAGCTTAAGTTAGCTTGGAATGGGCAGACAGGGGTTTAAGAACAGCGGCCTGCACAGCAGAAAGCAGGCGTATTGCGCTTAAAAAATTTTACTTAAAGAAGTCAAGCTTTAAAAGCTTGACTTCTTTTTAATAGGTCGTTGCAACCATGCGATAACTAACAAGCACTCATCGGATGACTTTATAGGACGAAAACCCCTATATGTTCAGCATTTTGCTCAACAGCGTTTACACAGAAAATTAGCATGATAATTGAAGTTTTTCTATATTTAATGGCACAAACATCCTAAGTTTAAAATGAAAAGAAACCTATTTTTAAAAGCCTTTTTACTTGTCTTAACAATTTTTTCTAACGTTGCATCTGCGGCCACTGTCGATA
The DNA here is from genome assembly GCF_015679185.1 of Pedobacter endophyticus. Taxonomy (NCBI): domain Bacteria; kingdom Pseudomonadati; phylum Bacteroidota; class Sphingobacteriia; order Sphingobacteriales; family Sphingobacteriaceae; genus Pedobacter; species Pedobacter endophyticus. The sequence goes on along the minus strand of NZ_CP064939.1, from coordinate 892,961 downwards.
CCGTGCTCACGCATAGCAAAGCGATGAAAAAAAACATTAAGGCGGTTGTTATCAAACCAGAAAGTTATAGTAACGACAAACGGTTTCCGGTGCTGTATCTGCTTCACGGTGCCGGCGGAAAATATGGCGAATGGATTAATAAAACGCCTGATAAAGAAACTGTTAAACGGCTTGCCGATCGATACAATATGGTGGTTGTTTGTCCGGATGGTGGCGTAACAAGCTGGTATTTTGATAGTCCGGTGGATCCGACTTACAAGTATGAAACTTATGTAGCTTCTGAGCTGGTTGAATACATCGATGGGCATTACTCCACAATAAAGGATCGTGCCGGTCGGGCAATTACGGGGTTAAGCATGGGCGGACACGGTGGCCTGTATCTTGCGTTTAGGCATCAGGATGTTTTTGGCGCTTGTGGTAGCATGAGTGGTGGTGTCGACATTCGGCCGTTTCCCGAAAACTGGGATCTTGCCAAAAGACTGGGAAAGTACAGTGAACATCCCCAGAATTGGGAGGCCAATACAGTGATCAATTTAACGCATTTGCTAACGCCGAATAAACTGGCCATTATTTTCGATTGTGGCTACAGCGACTTCTTTTACAAGGTAAATGTCGATCTTCATAATAAATTGCTTGATAGAAATATCCCTCACGATTTTACGGTGAGACCGGGCGGTCACACCTGGGATTACTGGCAAAATGCTGTTGCTTACCAAATGCTATTTTTTAGCAATTTCTTCAATAGAACGAACTAGATTTGTCATAGCAATATTTCAATGTTGCTCAAAGGTCATTTGTAAAAATCGAGGCGGTAATTGCTTTTCCATTAGATATTTTTGTGGGATAGAATAGCTACGCATTTATGGATACTTCGATATTAAAAAATATACCTTACTCAGTTTTAGACCTGGCCACCGTTTTGGATGGTCACACTGCCGCCGATACTTTTAAAGCCAGTTTGGAGATTGCACAACAATCAGAACGATTAGGTTACAAGCGTTATTGGTTTGCAGAACATCACAATATGGCGGGGGTAGCCAGTTCTGCAACGTCTGTTTTAATTGGTTTTATTGCGGGCGGTACCTCAACAATCCGCGTAGGGTCGGGTGGCATTATGTTGCCCAATCATTCGCCACTTATTGTTGCAGAGCAGTTCGGCACGTTGGCATCACTCTATCCCAACCGGATCGATTTAGGACTCGGCAGAGCCCCGGGTACCGATCAGGTTACGGCCATAGCCATAAGAGGAGAAAACTTTCAGGCTGTACACAATTTTCCGAGAGATATCGACAGACTTCATCAATATTTTTCTGCTGATAATGCCAAATCGAGCGTAAGGGCAATTCCGGGTGAGGGGTTGGATATCCCGATCTGGGTTTTAGGATCGAGTACCGATAGTGCAAGGTTAGCTGCAGAAAAGGGGTTACCTTATGCTTTTGCAAGCCATTTTGCACCAACTTATTTTGAGCAGGCTATTGCCATTTACCGCAATAACTTTAAACCTTCGAAGTTTTTAAGCGAGCCTTATGTAATGGCTTGTGTAAATGTGGTTGCTGCTGATACCGATGCCGCCGCCGAACGGTTATCTAGTTCGGTAAAAAGAATGTTCCTCGGCGTAATTACGGGTAGGAGAGAGATGCTGAAACCCGCTGTCGATAATTTTGATGCACAATGGGATAACCTCGAAAGAGATGCGGTTGAGCAAATGCTTTTTTATTCTTTTATAGGAAGTAAAGAAACGATAGCAGCAAACCTTAAAAGTTTTGTGGCCAAACATGGCGTAAATGAAGTAATGAGTACCTCGCACATTTACGATCATCAGGCAAAACTGCATTCCAATCGCCTTTTTGCAGAAGTGTTTGATGTTTAGTTGCTGAATTGAAGAGTCATCTTGACGGTAACTCACTTTGCCTTCGTGTCCGGTTTGGACGCGAAATAATCGACAGCCAAAACAACAATAAGGATGAGCAGGCCGCCAAACTCACGGGTTTCTTCAATCCAAGGCTTCGATGCTTTCATGCTCATTGCAATGTTTTCGGCCTGATGATCTTCATACCAGTTAATTACGCCCGTTTTATCAAAAAATAAAAATGCAGCATAAATGAGGTAAACAGAAATCCCCAATAGATAGAGCTTGGGATAATATTTCTGTCTGCTATACTCAAAGCAAAGCCATGCACCATACAGGTAAATAGGCACCCAAACATACGGATCAGGATCGTTGTACTGCAAAGCTGCAGAAATGATAAACAGGATGCAGAAAAGAATATTAATGATTTTCAATGTGTCCGCAGATTTGAGCGATAAAGTTATAAAAGATTATTGAAATGCGATTTGTTGGGGATTGTCGTTATGCTATTGGTCGAGATTTACAATCTCGGGTTTTGATGAACGTCGTCATTGCGAGGCAGGAAGCAATCTTTTTTCGTAGAATCAGATTGCTTCGCCTCGCACCAGTCCGGACTCGCAATGACGAATATCCAGTTACTAGTCGTAGCGAGACACTACGACCAGTTTTCAGACGCTACGACCAGTTTCAGCTAAAACCTACTTCACTACCTGAACCCACTTGCCATTTTGTGTGGCAGATATATCCTTATTGTACATGGCTTCGCATTGAACTGCCGACAAATAAAATTTGCCGAGATACGACGCGTTCAATAACACCTTGTAAACTAAGCTTTCACCTTCTCGAATGTTAAAATAAGTAAACACCCTATCGTCCCTGATATCCTGATAGGTGTACGGTGACGAGGCCAGAATGCTCTGATTGTCGTTAAGGCGTGTATTGATGATTTCCCATCCCGAGGGGAAAATCTGTGTTAACGCCATCTGTTCATAGTAACCCATTTTACCCGGGTTTTTAATCGTTACTTCGGCATAAAAATCAGTTCCCTGCCTTAAGATTGTTGGATCCAACGGTTTGCCATTTAAACGTTTATAAGTAATATCCATATCCAAAACCTCTGGTCTGTTCGGCAAAAAGTCGTTCTGACCAGCAACTGGTTGTCCTTCCAAAACAAGGCGTGCAAACAGTACATTGTTGCCGTTGTTGGTAACCGATGCGGTATTTCCTTTAAAGTTAATGGCAGTGCTGTTTAAGTACTGGTTTGAGTTTATTACAGCCGATTTCTCATCAAGCACATATTGGTATTGCAACTTGCTGGCAGACTGTGTGCTTCCACAGAACTTAGCAATGGCCAGTAAACTGTATGCGGTAGTTTGTGTGCTGTACCAGTTATTTTCGCCCAATTTGGCGGCAAGTGGCTGTAATAAACCTGCGGCCTTCGCCTTTTGACCAAGCAGGGTCAGCGTTTCCAAAATCATGGCCTGATCTCTAACATCCGAGCCATACGTGCCGCCCAATTGTTTGTAAGGTTCTATAGCAGTGGGCAGGCCAGCAATCATATTTTGAGCTACACTACTTTGGCCAGCTAATTTATAGGCGGCCGCTAATCGCCATTTAGAAGCCACAGAAAGGTATTCAAAGGCTTTGAGGCGGTTCATTGCTGCCATTTCCGGTTTTTTGGCCAGCGCCAGAACATATAACCGGTAAGCTTGCGATAAATCGCCTCCGTAAAAATTATTGCTGTTTGGTACCCAGTTGGCCGCTTTGGTTTTTTGGTAACGTAACAGTTCATCGAGCAAACCGACAGGTAAGGTGTAACCCGCATTTTGCGCCTCAACCAAAAAATGTCCGGCGTAATTGCTTCCCCACTCATCGGCGCTGCCCTGACCGGGCCAGTAAGATAATCCACCATCGGTGCTTTGGAACCCTTTTAACCTTTTAATTCCTGCCCTGATATTCGCCTCAGTTTTTGCCTTTTGCTGTTCACTCAGCGGGCTCAAGCGGTCTAAATAGAGTTGTGGGAAAACGCCCGAGGTAATTTGTTCGATGCAGCCATGAGGATATTGTATCAGATAATTGAGTCGTTTCGTTAAGTTTATCGGCGGAATGGACGACACCTCGAGCGACCCCGAGTTAGTGCCTGCCATACCGATGCCCTGATACTTTACAGCCCATTTGGTGTGCGGCTGAATGGTTGCCGACACAACATTTGTAACGTAAGGATTAGGGTTTCTGATATCCATTTCAACATCGTAAACCGTTTTCTCAGCGCCACTTTGTGCAATTACCTTCACTTTGGCAATGCCCACGGTATTTGGCGCCTGCACCTCGAAATAGGCAACTTGTTCGCCCTTTTGTTTATAGTAAAGCTGCTGTTTGTTAGTGCCCTGAACGATTAAGTTGCTGGCCTGTAATTGAACAGCAACATTTTTCAGGTTGTTTTCCGTCGCGAAAACCGTAACGGGCAGTGTAAAGCGCTCACCAGGGCCAATAACCCGTGGCAGCGTGGCTAGCACCATCAGTGGTTTTTTAACCTGAACAGATTTTTCGGCAAAGCCGTAGGCCGCGTCCTGTCCTGCAACAACCATCGCTCTAACAGCACCGATGTATTGCGGCAGCTTAAATTTATGGGTTTTGTGTTCGCCCTTGCCCAAACTAAACGGACCGAGATATTGTACCACCGCCTTAAATCGGTTGGCCTTCGCCGGGTTGAGGTTCCTGTTAATGTTTCCGTCTCCACCGATACTCAAAATGCGCTCTAAGTTACCTCCCCAGGCGCCCAAAACATAGTCGAATAAATCCCATGTTTTAACGCCCAGCCCTTCGCGGGCATAAAAAGCACTGTGCGGATCGGGTGTTTTAAAGCGGGTAAGATCTAACAAACCTTCGTCCACAAGCGCAATAGTGTAAGTCATTGCTTTGTTGTTCTGTTCGCCTACGGTAATGGTGTTTTCGGTTTCTGGCTTAATCTTGTCCAACATTTTAATGGTTGGCTTCAAAATAGTTTGAGGGTCTTCAACCGAAAGGGGAATGGCGCCATACATTCTGATCGGCAAATCGTTAACTGTTTGTGCATGCGGCTGCAATAGCGTAATGTTTGCAAAAACGTTCGGTGCCATCTCTTTCTCGGCCTTAAATTTATATTGCGTTTGCCCGGCCTTGGTATCAATCCAAAAAGTTTTTAAAACACGACTTCCGTTTTCAATGGAAATTAACGCCCGGCCGTTTTTACCGGTGGGGACGGTTAGCGTAATCTCTTCGCCAACGGTAAACTTTTCTTTGTTGGCAGTAAACGAGAGCATCGATGCCTCGGTAGGGTTAGCGCCCTGCTCACGTTGGGCCCATCCCGGCCAGTCTACATAAACAGATTTCCCCGTAACATGGCCGCCGTTCAAATCACGAACGAGGATTAAATAGCGGCCCCATTCAGGTTCGTCGACGCGTAAATTCCAGCTCCCTTTGCCGTTTGAAAGCATGATCTGATGTTTTTCGACCAGTTTATTGTATTGGTTCTGCGTAAAATTGGCGTAGGTATATTGGTTATCCTGTTCCCACCACCAGCGCCACTGCGTTTTATAAAGTTCTATCTCAACGGCTTTGCTGCCACCAATTAATTTCCCATCGGTGTTAACGTTTACAATTTCAATCTTATGGTCTTTTCCTGTTACCAACATGCCGCTCAGGCGATCGCCAGCCGGTGGCCGAATGCCTAAATAGCTTTTATAAACATGATAGGGGATGCTAAAATTGTCAATACTGAAATTGCCTCCCGGTTCGAACACTTTTGTGGTAAAATTTGCAAGCAAAACGCCGGGGGCGGTGTTGTTTTCATTTAAATTAGTATTAATCTGGGCAGATCCGGTAGCATTTAAAGTGCCTTCGAAAATTGTTTTTACCTGCGATTCGAAAACCACTGTGGGGTTATCGAAGCTAAAGCCATCAAAGCCCTTAAATTTTGTTTCGGTAGTGTTCAGGTTTACATCCACCTTGGCCTTTAAGTTTTGTGCCGGGGCTCCAAATAGCCAGCTTGCCCTAAGCGTAGCGGCCGATGTTCCCGTGGTTAAATACGACCTGTTGCCAACGTTGAAATCGATTTTTAGACGATTTGGCATTACGGTCTCAATCTTTAATGTCTTGCTAAACGTGGCGCCGCCGGCTTTTACTTTGGCTAACCAATTTCCGGTGGGGGCGGTACTTTCTGTTGCGGTTTTAAATGCATAAAATCCATTCAGCGGTTTGCCGTTTATCAGGCGTTTATAGAGCTGTCCTTTTGGGTTGTAAATTTCCATGGTTACCGGATAATTCGCAGGCAACTTCTTTAGCTTATCTTCAAGCACAAACGAAATGAACAAGCTGTCGCCAGGTCGCCAAACGCCCCGTTCGCCATATATAAATCCTTTTAAACCGCTTTGTACCACATCGCCTCCAACATCGAACCGACTCAATGGCAGTGAGTTTCCATCATCAAGCTTCAGGTAACCGCGTTCGGTGCCTTTTTTGGCAATTAGCAAGAATGGCTGGCGTTTTAAATCAAACTTAGCAAAGCCATCACCATCTGTTTTCGAGGTAAAGATAATTTGCTTTTGGTAATCCATTAGCTCCAAATCAACTCCGCTCAGCGGCTTCGCAGTAAGTAAATCTGTCGCTACAATGAGCATGCTGTTGTCGTTGCCACGCTTGGCTACCAAACCAATATTTGATGCAAGTAAATTGCGACTTGCCCAGCGCTCATTGGTGTAAAATGATGGTGTGCAGGGGTTATCGCGGTCGTTCCAACGGTAATTTCTGGGGTAATAATTATTATAACGCTGCCAAAAATCATCGTCTTCATCAATTTTTTCGCCATAGCCGTCGTAGTCATCGTATTCCGCGTTGTCCGTTTCTTCATCGCCAGCTTTGCAGTTGTACGCATTGTATTCTTGCCTAAAAGCAATGGTAACCCGATACATGGCGCCTGGTTCAGTCTTGATCAGCTTATCCAAATCGAGTGTAAAGCGGTTCTTTTTATGAAGATTTAACGATTTATCTTCATCTAAACGCACTGTTTTTTGTAAAATGGGTTTGGCAACACGGCGGAGTTCGTTCCCGTCTTTGTAGCCATTGGACTGGAAAAATTGAGGGATGTTGTTTTCGTAGATTTTTATTACGGTTACATCAACTGCTTTCAAATTTACCGCCTCAAAAGGCAACACCAGCTTTTCTGAATTAGGTAAAATGGTTCCGGCACCGGCAATGGTTACAGCCGGGAGTTTATCTTCGAATACCAATTGGGCGGTTTTTCCACCCGATAGCCTTTTGCCGTTAATATTTTCTACGCCGCTGTTTACTGTCAGCGTATAATTGCCTTTCAACTCCTCGGCCGCATACACCTTTACCTGGCTGGCATCAATCGTAAACCTGAGATCGCTCAAATTACCAAGCGCAATGAGTCCGGCCAAATCCTGACTTACGCTAACGGGCTCCGAAAACTGAACTAGAGCGTAATCTTCTTCGCCCTGAATGGCTTTCATATCCAGAATTTCAAACTTGTTCAAGGCGGGAATCCGGATTTCTTCCGAACCTTTTTGCTCGGCATTGATTGCGTCGCCATCCCAGTTGATTTTAAGGGTTTGGTCTGCCGCAGTTTTTTTGATGCTATCGATGGTAAATTTTGAAGTGTTATTGGCAGGATTGTGTTGCCATTTGATGTTCAATTTCTGCTCAAAATCGAGTTCGATGGTTTTTTCAATCTTCGCGGTTTCCTCAACATCGGCGGTGCTAAGTTCGCCCGTAAGCTTCATGTAATCTAAAGAAGTGTTGTTTTGTGATACCAGGCCATTTTGGGTAAGCATTACACCCGGTGTAATTACCTTAAATTCAAAGTCGAAATCTTCCAACCCTTTCTCAGTCGGCGCAACTTCCGATAACTTGAACGTAGCTTCATATTCCTTGCCCGGCTTCAGGTTTTCATCAGGACGAAACTCGATGGTTTGTGGATCAATCCAGTACGTTTTCCCCGAAATACCGGGCGAAAAGTCGAATAACTTTCTTTCATCGGCCTTTCCCAAATCGTGCATGCCAGTTGCCGCATTGGCCAAATGAACACGAATGAAGCTCTTTTTTGAGATCGTTCCTGAGGTATAAGCTTCGATGTACTTCGCGTATTCCTGGTTATAATCGCTCGTTTTTTTCTTTTTATTAAAGTAGATAAAAACAATTGCCGCGATAGATAAGGCAAACAAAGCGATAAAAATGAATTTCTTTCTTGGTGACGATTGATAGGTTGAGGGTTGTTCCATCTTGAGATTTTAGATTGACGTAGGGAAATTAACTAAAAATTGCGTTAAAATGCATGATGTGGAAAATTACTGTTTCGATTTGTTCCTTAACTCCGATTTAGATATGTTTACAATATCAACCCAATTTTTGATATGATAATTAAGAAACTGTTAATTTTCTCGAGTTTGATATTGGCCTCAAACCTATCGTTCGGACAAAAGACTGAAGTAGAAGCGGCCGTTAAAGCGTTGACCGCCTTAATGGTGACACCGGATAGTGTGGCTTTGAATAAACTGATTTTAAATGATTTGAGTTACGGACACTCGAGCGGGAAGGTGCAAACGAAGCAAGAATTTATGCATTCGCTATTGTCTGGAGAATCTGATTTTGTAAATATTAATTTAACCGATCAAACGGTAATTGTTCAAAATAAAACCGCTTTGGTTCGCCATATGTTAAATGCAAAAACGAACGATAAAAATGTTCCGGGAACGGTTAAATTGCAGATTTTATTGGTTTGGAGCAAAGAAAAGGCAGGCTGGAAGCTGCTCGGTCGGCAGGCGGTTAAGGTGCCTTAGGGAGTTTGGAGTATTGAGTTTGGAGTGAGGAGTTTGGAGTGAGGAGTTGTGGGTGCAGAACATCATTGCTGATTCCTTACAATTTCGGAATTCAATTCCTAAGTTGTAATATTGCATATGATTGATAGGATAGCCAAAAAAGAATTATTAGCATTATGTGATCAATTTAAGGCCGTAGCAGTTATTGGCCCTCGTCAATCGGGCAAAACAACATTAACAAGAAATGCCTTTCCAAATAAGCCTTATGTTTCCTTAGAGAATCCTGATACTCGATTATTTGCTCAAGATGATCCTCGTGGGTTTTTGAGCCAATTTCCTGACGGAGCAATTTTAGATGAAGCACAAAAAACACCTCAACTATTTTCCTATCTGCAACAAATTCTTGATGAATCGTCAACAACGGGAAAATTTATTATAACAGGTTCCAATAATTTTTTGTTACAAGAAAGCATTGTTCAAAGCTTAGCCGGTAGAATTGCTTACATAAAACTTTTACCGTTTTCAGTTTCAGAGTTGAAAGCCGCAGATATTATCCCTGATAATGTAAATAACTTTCTGATTAAGGGTGGATACCCACCAATTTATGACCAAAATATCCCCCCTTATAAATGGCATCAAAACTATATCAATACTTATTTAGAAAAAGATGTCAGGCAAATTAAGAATATCATAAATCTGTCTCTGTTTGAACGGTTTCTAAGGTTATGCGCTGGTAGGGTGGGGCAACTGTTAAATATGAACAGTTTAGGAATAGAAGTAGGGGTAGATAGTAAAACAATAGCTTCGTGGATTAGTATTTTAGAAAGTAGTTTTGTTGTTTACCTGTTGAAGCCTCACCACCGAAACTTTAATAAAAGGGTTGTTAAAATGCCTAAATTGTATTTCTATGATAGTGGATTGGCTGCAGCATTGCTTGGCATACAAAATGAATCTCAACTCGATACACATCCGGTGAAAGGAAGCCTTTTTGAAAATATGATTGTTGTAGAAATGCTAAAAACCAGATTTAACTCTGGCTTAAGTGATAATTTATTTTTTTGGAGGGATAATGTTGGAAATGAAATCGACATTTTAGTCGACGAGGCCGGGGCACTATACCCGATTGAAATTAAAGCAGGTAAAACTATTAATAACGATTATTTTAAGGGCATTGCGTTTTGGAATAAATTAACAGATAGCACAGGCGGCCAGATTATATATGCAGGAAATGAAAAACAGTTAAGAAGTAATAAAATAAATGTTTATCCTTGGAATAATACAGAATTTTAACTCACTTAATCTAAACTAATGACTTTTGGCCTATAATTTAAGTCCTTAGTGGTTAGTCCATAATCTAGGGTTCAAATGCACAACCCTGCCAAATGAACCAATGAACCAATAAACTATTTTATCATCACACCCGGCCGGTTAACCAGCGGGATTTTTATTAAATTGGTATCGATTATACTTTCTGGTAGGAAGATGAATTTTTTGTCGTAAATCGTCGATCCGATATAGTAGCTTAACCAATATTCGTTTGTTAAACCAAAAACCTCCGGATCTATCGCTTCAACGCCTTTAAAATCATTTGCATTCATATCGCCAATAAAATGCCTCAATACCGATGTTTTCACTGGCTTGCCATCTTTCTCTCCATAGCCTTTCGAACTGATTAGTACATTCGTAATTGGCTCGTTCTTAAGGTTGATCAAATACACCGTCCAGTTTTTTACCTCTGGCGTTTCGCCCATCAATACGACGGCCATCGCTATATCCTCAACTGTATTTTCTGGTAAATCTGCTTTCAATGTTGTAATTATTGAATTATTGAATGAGTAAATGATTGAATGAGTGAATGATCAAATTATTGAATGGGTTAATTGTTTAATAGCTTTATTGTTAAATTGTTTTACTGCTTAATCGGTTAATTGCCAACTGAAAACTGTAAACTGTCAACTGAAAACTCCCAACTCAAAACTGTCAACTCCGAACTCCATTTACTTCTTCTTCGCTACAGCTTTCTTCTTCGCGGGTGCTTTTTTCTTTTTCTCGAAAGCATTTGGCACTTGCTCAACAATCATTTTCTTAATCACCTCCAAATCCACATCGGCCAATTCTTCTGCAGTGTATTTCTGTTTTGTTGCTTCATTGTTTCTGAGTTTAAGCATCAGTTTTCCGAAACGGATAAACGGTCCCCATCTGCCATTTTCGATCGAGATTTTCTCTTCATCCCAGGTTTTAATGTAGCGATTGGCTTCTTTTTCAACCTTTTTACTAATCAAAGCATCGATATCGGCTTGCGACAGATTTTCGAAATCATATCCCTTTGCGGGCACATTGATAAACAAGTCGTTCCATTTTATAAACGGGCCGAAGCGGCCTTTTCCTTTGGTTACCCCTAAGCCCTCGTAATAGGCAATAGGCGCATCAGCGTCCATTTTTTCCTGAATAATCTGCCCCGCACGCTCGTAGGTTACCGAAAGCGGATCTTCATTTTTAGGCAGCGAGATAAATGTTTCGCCCCATTTAACGTAAGGACCAAAGCGGCCCACACCTACAAGCACTTCCTTGCCTTCAAAATCGGGCAGCGAAAACGGCAGCTTAAATAGTTCGAGCGCTTCTTCTAAAGTAATGGTTGCTACCGATTGGTTGCGCATTAAACTGGCGTAGGTCGGCTTTTCTTCTTCGTCGAGCTCGCCGATTTGAACCAGCGGCCCAAACTTACCAACCTTGGTATACACGTTTTTTCCGCTTGCCGGATCCGTTCCTAACAAACGTTCGCCGGTAGCACGCTCAGCATTTTCGAGGGTGGTTTCAACTTCCGAATGGAACGGGTTATAAAACGAGTGCAACATTTTGGTCCACTCTTGCAGGCCCTGCGCAATCTCATCAAATTCTTTTTCTACTTTGGCGGTGAAATTAAAATCGACAATTCCCTTAAAATGTTCTACCAGGAAATCGTTTACCACTTCGCCAATATCAGTAGGGAAGAGCTTAGACTTTTCGGCACCGGTAATTTCGCTTTTTATTTCCTTTTTTACATTGCCATCAGCTAACACAAAAGAGGTATAGTTTCGTTGCTTGCCATCGCGATCTTCTTTAACTACATAACCACGATTTTGAACGGTTGATATGGTTGGAGCGTATGTTGATGGACGACCAATACCTAATTCTTCGAGTTTTTTAACCAGGCTAGCCTCGGTATATCTTGCCGGCGGACGAGAAAAGCGCTCGGTAGCCTGCATTTCTTTTAAAAATAATTCTTGCCCTTTGGCTAATGGCGGTAAAATGGAGCTGCTTTCTTTATCATCGCTGTCTTCATCATCTGTCGATTCTAAATAAACCTTTAAGAAACCATCAAATTTCAATACCTCACCCTCGGCCACAAGATATTCTTTTCGGGTTGATGCCGTGATTTGAGCAGTTGTTTTTTCGAACAGGGCTTCGCTCATTTGCGATGCAATGGAGCGTTTCCAGATTAAATCGTACAAGCGTTTTTCCGAAATATCGCCGTCAACACTATGCTTATCGAAATAAGTTGGTCGTATTGCCTCGTGCGCTTCTTGGGCACCTGCCGACTTGGTTTTGTAAACCCGTTGCTGGTGGTATTGGTTGCCGTAAGCAGATTTAATTTCGGCAGCGGCAGCATTTAAGGCCGTTTCTGATAAATTAACAGAGTCGGTCCTCATGTATGTAATCTTTCCGGCTTCGTATAAGCGTTGGGCAACCTGCATGGTTCGGGCTACAGAAAAACCTAATTTTCTCGATGCTTCCTGCTGTAGTGTAGAGGTGGTGAAGGGTGCAGCGGGATTGCGTTTTGCGGGTTTGGTTTCTAGACTGGTAATGTCAAATCTGGCATTTAAACAGTCTTTCAAATATTTTTCAGCATCAGCCTCGCTTTCGAAACGTTGCGGCAACTCGGCCTTTACGGTTTCTTTACCCTTACCTGTGGTAAACTGAGCGGTAATTTTGTAGGCAGCAGTGGCGTTAAAATGTTGTACTTCTCTTTCTCTATCTACAATTAAACGTACGGCAACCGATTGAACGCGGCCGGCAGAAAGAGAGGGTTTTACTTTTTTCCATAAAACAGGAGAAAGCTCAAAGCCAACCAACCTATCTAACACACGACGTGCCTGTTGTGCATTTACGAGATTATAATCTATGGTGCGCGGGCTATCTATTGCCTTTAATATAGCCGGCTTGGTAATTTCGTGAAAAACGATTCTTTTTGTTTTTTCCTGCTTAAGCCCTAAAGTTTCGAACAAGTGCCACGAAATGGCTTCACCCTCACGGTCCTCATCGGATGCGAGCCATACCATTTCGGCTGCCTTGGCAAGTTTTTTGAGCTCGGCAACCAGCGCTTTCTTATCGGCCGGAACCTCGTATTTCTGTGCGAAATCGTTTTCAATGTCGATAGCCATATCACCCTTTGCCAAATCACGAATATGGCCATAACTAGATTTTACCAGAAAATCCTTTCCGAGATATCCTTCTATAGTTTTAGCTTTTGCGGGTGATTCGACGATTAATAAGTTTTTGGCCATGAAATACGATTTTGTGCAAATAAAGCTATAATTAAAGGATAAATCCAAACCTGAATAGATTTTTATGGATTTTTTGATGTTTTACTGAACAATGAGATTTCGAAATGGCTTTAAAAGTGATTGTTTTTATTTTAATTTACACCAAAACCACACAAGTGAAAACTATTTGTAGCTATCTTCGTATATAAAAATTAAAAAAATGATAAACACAATCCTTATCCTATTGAACTTTTTGGTAACTGCGCCCCCAAAAAATGTTTACGATTTCAGCTTCAAAACAATTGATGGCAAAGAAGTCAAATTATCGAAATTTAAGGGCAAAAAAATCCTGATTGTGAATACAGCTTCTAAATGTGGTTTTACCCCGCAATACGAAGATTTAGAGAAATTGCATAAGCAATATGGTAAAAAGGTGGTGGTTATTGGCTTCCCGGCAGGAAATTTCGGCGGACAAGAATTTTCGACAAATACGGAGATTAAGGAATTTTGTACTGGAAAGTATAACGTTTCGTTTATGATGGCCGAAAAAAGCAGCGTTAAAGGCGACGACATCAGCCCGCTGTTTAAATACCTTACTACGCAAACGAATACAGAGGAGCAGGGCGACATTAAATGGAATTTTGAGAAGTTTTTGATCAACGAAAAAGGGGAGTTGGTGCACCGTTTCCGCTCTAAAACAAAACCGTTAGATGCAGCACTTGTAAAAAATCTTTAGTTATTAATTGCATCTTTTGTGATGCACGAATGGGCATTGGTGAGTTGCGTTGGGCTTTTTAGCACAGGCGATACATCCTTTGCCCATTCTTTGTTTAAGGCTGCCGCACAAAAAAACAGGCAAAAAGAAAGGGGCCTAAATCCATAAGCCCCAAATAAACCAAACAAACTATTTATGAAGTATAGATATAAACCAACTACGAGAAAAAAAGTTTCGACGGGGAAAGATTTTTTTTAATTAAAACAGGTTTAATTGTTCTGGTTGGTATGCGCTCGGATTAAAATGATAAGCTACACTGGCTTCAACACTGGCGCTTACAAAATACACTTCAGTTTCTTCAAACCTCGAGGCCACCTTAATCAGCGTTTCGCCAGCTACCTGTTTAAATAGATTTTCGACTAAAACGGGGTCGTTATTGTCTTTTGATAAGTGACTAAGCAATAAGTGGGTCATATACTCCGGTCGGTGGTTTAAAAACAGTGCTAATGCTTGTGCATTGCTCAAATGTCCGTGGCCGCCCATAATCCGTCTTTTTAAAAAATAGGGGTAACGCCCGTTTGATAGCATGTCCGAATCGTAATTGGCCTCCAAAAATGCGGCATGGCATCTTTTAAAGTGTGTAATTAAGCGATCGCAAACCGAGCCAATGTCGGTAAAAACCCCAACCCGCACACCGCTGTGCTCTACGGTAAACGAATACGGATCGGCCGCATCATGAAACTTCGAAAAGGCCGTAATTTGCAGGGCCCCGACTTGTATGTTCTGACTATGGGCTAAATCATAAATCAGGTGTTCGCTTAAAAGAAGCCTGCTGCTTTTAAGCGTAGCTGCGCTGATGTAAACGGGTAGCTGATACTTTTTGGCAAAAACAGCCAGTCCTTTAATGTGATCGCTGTGCTCGTGAGAGATAAAAATAGCCTTAACCTTCGCAATGGGTAAGCCAAGTCTGGCCATCCGCTTTTCTACCTCTTTGCAGGTAAGCCCAACATCTACCAAAATAGCTTCATTATCGTTACCCACATAGTAACAATTGCCATTACTGCCCGAATTTATAGAGGTGAAATAAAGTGCCATTAAGTGTGCAAGTTACAGCTAATTTGAGTAATGAGAAAGTAAAAACGAATGATTCAGTTGGCAGTTAGCAGTTTTCAGTTAGCAGTTTTCAGTTCGCAGTTGATGAAATGTAACGCTGTCATCCTGAGTTTTAATTTATTGCATAAAAATCAATATGAATGACGTTTTTAAAGCGGTCGTCATTGCCCCAAAGGGGCTACTTTGTAGCGAGGCACAGCCTGTCCCGACCTTTCGGGGAAGCAATCTATTCTGCAATAAAGTTGCTAATGAGATTGCTTCAATCGATAAAAAATCGATCTCGCAAAGACGAAACGTCAATGGTAGTATAGCGAAATGAACTAATGAACCAATTCACAATTAAGTCATCCGATGAATATGTACAGCATGCCGATATTCATCGGATGACTTCAAATGAACTAATAAACCAATTCACAATTATCAATTCACAATTAAGTCATCCGATGAATATGTACAGCATGCCGATATTCATCGGATGACTTCAGTGAACTAATGAACCAATTCACAATTACCAATTCACAATTAAGTCATCCGATGAATATGTACAGCGTGCCGATATTCATCGGATGACTTCAAATGAATCAATGAACTAATGCACCACCAACTTACAATCCACCATTACCTTTTGATAATCTTCTATTTGTATTTCTTTATTAATTAATTGCAACAGTAGCCTCATGGCGTTTTCGCCAACCGATTCGGGGTTTTCCTCTATGGAAGCGATGGGCGGAGAATCGAGATAGCTGATAAAAGAAGTATTGCCAAAACCGATGCACTCAATGTCGCTAAACTTAGGGTAATTGATCGATTTAAGGTATTTAATGGCATCGAATAATATCGGTTCTTTAAAAGCAACCAGCGCTGTGGGATTTTGATCTTCGTTTGCGAACAGGTTTTTTATAGCCGAAATGGTATTTTCCTTATCAAAATCGGTGTAAGCAACCAGTTCCGAAGAGAAAGGTACATTGTTATCTTTCAATGCGTTGATATAACCATTAAAGCGGTCGTGCGTAAAATTGATCATTTTTGGGCCGCCCAGATACGCGATTTTCTGGTGTCCGCGGTCGATCAGGAATTTTGTTGCCTGGTAACAACCCTGAAAAGTGTTGCCCAACACCTTGTGGCAGTTGAGGTTAAAGCTCGGGTTTCGGGTATAATAAACCACCGGAATGCCCATGTTTTCGAACTGATCGAGGTGCGAGAAATCTTGTGTGTGCTTTGAAATGGCTACGATTAAGCCATCCACGCGACTTCGGAGCAGCATATTGGCCGATTGAATTTCTTTTTGCAAGTCATCGTGCGTTTGACTGATGATAATATTATACCCATTTTGGGTGGCAAACTGCTCTACGCCGTAAATGCTCCGCGTAAAAAAATGATCCAAAAGATTTGGTAAGATGATACCAATAATCCGCGATTTTTTTTCCTTCAGATTTATGGCCGATTTATTTGGGGTAAAATGTAAATCCCTGGCCATTTCCTGAACACGTTTCTTTGTGTACTCGTTAATGGTGGGATAGTTATTTAATGCCTTTGATACCGTTGATACCGACATCTTTAACTTCTCAGCAAGAAATTTAAGGGTAATGGGCGTGTTATTCTTCATCTTTTCCAATCTCAATGCATAGATAAGAAAAAAAACGCAATTATTTCAAACGTTTGAAATGTAGTTTCAGGTCGATTTGTGCTGTTTTAAGCTATTTTAAAACGATTTTATGTATTTAGCTTTCCTAAATTCGTTTTCCCTAACATATGCTAACCAAATTAATATGATGAAATCATTACCTGCACATCCCGATTTACGAAATTCCATGTTTTACGAAACAGATCTTGTTAAGTCACTAAGCGTTTTTCTGTATCCAGAATATTACGTTTCTACGGTAAAATCGTATCATTTTTACGATTCTTAAATTCAATTTTTTTTGTCTTTGATGTTGCGCTCCAAACCGCAAGATAATACAGAATTTTGCCCATTTCGAATGGTTCATCCGCCGTACAAATGATCGCAATCTTTTTAACTACGCATTAAACTTTTAACTGAATATATTTTTTTAAAATTATGGATAAACTTTACATGTTGAAGCAGGATTTTCCATACGCCGCACTCTTAAAGGTTAAGCGGTCAAAGATCCTGTATTCGTTAACCTTCCTTTTATTCATTACCTTTTCTGCCTTTGCGCAATCGACAATTACAGGTACGGTAAAAGATAGTAAGGGAATTACCTTGCCGGGCGTTAGCGTTCGCGTAAAGGGGACGGCCGTTGGCGCCGTTACAGATAACGATGGAAAGTTCTCGATCAGGGCTGCCGATAACAGCACCTTAACCTTTACCTATATTGGTTATGTAACTAAAGAAGTTGCCGTTGCCGGCAAAAGCACTGTAACCGTTGTGCTCGACGATGACTCGCAAGGGCTTGATGAAGTGGTGGTTGTGGGTTATGGTGCGCAAAAGAAATCGACCCTGACCGGGGCAATTGCTCAGATTAGTAGCGAGGAGATTATGAAATCGCCAACGCCCAACCCAACAAACAGTTTAGTTGGTAGGTTGCCGGGTTTACTAGCTACGCAAACCAGTGGCCAGCCGGGTGCCGATGGTGCACAGCTAAAAGTGAGGGGGGTAGCTACGTATGGCGCAAATAATGCGGCCATTGTTGTGGTAGATGGGGTAGAAAGACCGAGCTTTTCTGACGTTGACGCCAACGAGATCGAAACCATTACCGTGTTAAAAGATGCCGCCTCAACTGCCATTTATGGTATTCGTGGCGCAAACGGAATTATCGTAATTACTACAAAGCAGGGTAAAATTGGTGCGCCGAGAGTTACCTATACCGGAAATTATGCACTGCAAACCTATACCGGGCTTGCCGTTGGGTTGCCTGCGTTAGAGAACGCTACATTGCTCAATCAATCGTATATCAACGACGGAAAACAGCCGTTTTTCTCTGATAGTGACATTCAGAAGTTTCGCGATAAATCAGATCCGATTGGTTATCCCGATGTACAATGGTTCGATTATCTGACCAAAAAATATTACAGCCAAACGCAACATAACATCAACATCAGCGGCGGTACAAAAATAGCCAAATACTTTGTTTCGGCGGGTTATGCCTTTCAGGATGGAATTTTCAAAAAGTTCGATTCGCCGTATGGAATAAACACGGTACCGAATTATAACCGTTATAATTTCCGTTCAAACATCGATTTAAACTTGAACAAGGATTTCACCGTAGGCATTAAACTGGGCGGGCGCTTTGCCAACCGTTATCAGCCAGCCGGCTTGTTATCATCATCTGCTTTCTCTTACGATACCATTGAGGGGATGATTTCTCGTATTCTTCAGGTGCCTGCGTATGCTTATCCGGTAACGCTGCCGGATGGACGGATTACCGCAAACCCGAATATTGGTACCAATATCTGGAATCCTTACGCGGTGTTAACCCGCTTTGGAACCCGTAACGATGACAACAACACCATCGAAAGTACCTTTAACTTAAATTATAAGCTTGGCTTTATTACCAAAGGATTGGGCTTTAAAACCGTATTCGGTTACGATTCTTATTACAACAACATTGAGCGCAGAAACGCCAACTGGGCTGCTTATGTATATAATCCTGCAACTGGCCAGGCCACATTATCAACCGATACCCGTAACCGTGATGAACCTTTGGGCGCTGTGCAGAACGGCGGCGTAACCGAGGGAAGTACAAACATGAACTTACAGGTTGGTTTTGATTACAACCGCGATTTTGGTAAACACAACGTGGGCGCTTTGCTTTTGGGTACAAGGCAGTTGATCAAATCTACAGGTACAACAGCGTTTACTGCGCCGCCAAGAGCATCGCAAGGTATTGCCAGTCGTGTTACTTATAATTATGGTGAGCGTTATTTTGCAGAATTCAACGCCTCATACAATGGATCGGAGAATTTTGCGGCAGGTTTGCGTTATGGTTTCTTCCCGGCGGTGTCGGCAGGATGGACCTTAACAAACGAGGCTTTTTGGAAAAAGAACAACATTTTAACCTACTTTAAGGTTAGAGGTAGCTACGGTTTGGTGGGTAACGACAGGATTTCGGAAAGTCGTTTCTTGTTCCTAACGAATTATTCTACCTATACCACAACAACCGCCGGGGGGCAAACTGCACCTTTCGGTAACCCACTTTCAATTACCAATTATCCAACTTTGTTAATCAGAGACCCTCAGTTTTTTGGTGCAAACGGCAACGATTTAGGTAACGACAAGGTAACCTGGGAAACGGGAACCAAGCGCAACATTGGTTTTGAGGCCCGAATGTTGAAAGACAATTTAAAGTTAACCGTCGATTTCTTTGATGAAACCCGTAGAGACATTTTAACCCAATCGCTAAGCGGCCTGGCGCTGTTTGGTCACACTTATCCGAACCTGAACAAAGGAATTGTATATAACAAAGGATATGAGGTTGAACTCGATTATCAGAAACAGATTGGAAGTGTAACCGTGGGCTTAAATGCGCAGGTAAGTTATGCCAAAAACAAGATTTTGGAAAACGATGAGCCTGACGGCCTTCCTTTTTCTGCAGCCAGAAAAGGAACAAGCGTTGGCCAGTTCTTTGGTTATAAAACCGATGGATTTTATCAATCGGCGGCCGATATTGCCGCTTCGCCAAAATTGCAGGGCTATAGCCCAATTCCCGGCGATTTAAAAATGAAGGATTTAGATGGCGATGGAGTGGTTACCAGTTTAGATCAGGATAAAATTGGCTATACCAACACGCCCGAATATGTGTACAGTTTCAGCCCGCGGGTTATTTACAAGGGATTTACCTTTTCGGTATTATTTCAGGGCGTGGCCCACGTAAGTTCGAACGTAATTTTAAGCGAGCAAAACAACGGCCAACAGATGTATGAATTTATGCTCAACGCCTGGACACCTCAAAATGCAGCTACCGCAACCTGGCCAGCTTTGCACGCCCGCGGAACGGCATCATTAAACTATGCCCTTAACGATTTCACGCTGCAAAATTCTGCTTATTTGAAAATCAGAAACGTTGAGCTGGCCTGGAATCTGCCAAAGCAATGGTCGTCGGCCATAAAGCTCAGCAACGTTCGCCTCTTTTTGCAAGGCCAGAACCTTTACACCTGGACCAAGTACCGGTTTTATGTCGACCCGGAGAACGTAAATACCATTAACACGGCGTTCCCGCTTCAGGCCCTTTATCCAACTTCGAAGGTTTACAATTTTGGTTTAAATGTTCAATTCTAAGAAAATGAAAAACTACAAAATATTTACAGCAATCGTGCTTTTAACGCTCTGTTCGCTTTCTTGTAAAAAAGATTACCTCGAGCGTACACCCGGCGTTGCGATTAGTGAGGATGAAATTTTTGCTGATCCCGCTTTAGCTGCCCGCTTCGCAGATAACGCTTACAATTACCTGATTACCAAATATGTGCGATTTAACGATCACCGTGGGAGCACTTCACAGGCTTCAGATGAGGCAGTTTCAGGAAACTCCGAAGGTTCGGTAACGTCGTTAAATCGGGGTTTATATCACGATCATTCTAACGGCCCATCGTTAAACGATATTTATGGCGTATGGAAACTGATGTACGCCGGCATTGCCGTTCAAAATAAAATGCTGGCCAGAATTGGCGACGTGCCGCCATCTCCGAATGCAAGTGTGCCAATTTTCGACCCGAAAAGGGTAGAGGGCGAGATGCACTTTTTAAGAGCCTTATCGTATTTTGAACTGACCAAAAGGTTTGGCGGCGTACCTATTGTTGATAAGGTGTATAGCGTAAATGATGACATTAACCTGCCACGCAGCACGTTTGCAGAGGTTACGGACTTTATTCTTAAAGATTTAGAAGTAGCGCTGACAAAATTAGGCACTGACGCCGATTACGGCCCATCAAACTACGGCCGCCCAACCATCGGCGCAGCACAGGCCTTAAAAGCACGGGTTTTATTGTATGCAGCAAGCCCGTTAAATAATCCTTCGAACGATAAATCGAAATGGCAACTCGCCGCAGATGCTGCCAAAGTTTTAATGGATGGAAGATACGAATTGCAACCATCGTACACCGATTTATTGAACCTGCCATCGTCTCCCGAGTACATCATGATCAGAATTAAGGGAAATACTCCGCTTTCGGGCGAAATGATGCAGGATTTTTCAATGTCGCCCGGCTCTGGTGGTGCGCAGGGACAAATGAACCCAACGCAGAACCATGTCGATATGTACGAAATGGCTAATGGAAAGCCAATCAGCGATCCAACTTCAGGTTATAATCCACAAAAACCATACGAAGGTCGCGAGCCACGTTTTTACGATAACATTATTTATAACGATAGACCGTGGCAAGGTGGCAAAATCGAAATGTGGTCGACGCTAACCGCCGATGGCAAAACGGTTTACGGTAAAGATTATAACCCAACCATTACCTATACCGCCACACGTTACTATTGCAAAAAATACTGGCCAGAGGTTTACCGAACTGTTGGCGGCAGTACAACTTTGCTAAACTACATTTATTTCCGCTATGGCGAAGTAATACTGAATTATGCAGAAGCGCAAAACGAGGCCGTTGGGCCCGATCAATCGGTTTACGATCAGTTAATCGCGATCCGCAAAAGGGCAGGCATTTTACCCGGAAGCAATAATCTTTACGGCTTGAAAGCCAACATGACGCAGGATGAAATGAGAACGGCAATAAGACATGAGCGTGCCATAGAACTGGCTTTCGAAGATCACCGCTGGTACGATATTATGCGCTGGAAAATTGGCGCACAAACCATCGCCGTGCCAATGAAAGGAATGGATGTGTTTAAAAATGCAAACGGAAGTTTCACGTACACGCCAATTGTGTTAAGCTCAACATTTCAAAAAACGTGGACTGAGGCGCAAAATTTATACCCGATTCCGCGTGCCGAGATTTATAAAAGCAAAGGTGTATTAACACAAAATCCGGGTTGGGAATAATTGATTGTATCGTATCACGCTAAAAGATTTTTCAAAATGAAATATATAAAATCGAAATATTTGATTTGCCTGTTACTCATGGCGGCAGGAATGCTGAATGTTTATGGGCAAACACCTGATGAAAACCTCACCGTAATTGGTAAGGTTGTAGATCAGGATAAAAAACCGTTACCTGGAGTGACCATTTCTATTCAGGAAGACAAAACCAATCGCTCGGTTAATACCGATGCCAACGGAAGCTTCACCATCGAAGCCACTTCGAGCGATGTGCTGGTGTTTAAATTTGTGGGTTACGGAACTGTACTTAAGCCAGCCGGAGAAGTAACCAAAGCCGATGTAGTGTTAACTAAAGCTTTAATTAACGCAGGCGACGACGATAACGTGTACATTCCGTTCGGTGTGCGCAAAAAAAGGGAAGTTACCGCTACCATTAGCACCATTACCACCGAAAACCTGCCTCAAATTCCATCATCATCATTAACCAATGTGTTTACCGGGCGCTTACCAGGGCTTGCGGTTTACCCCAGCGGCTCGCAGCAACCGGGTTACGATGTATCGAGTCTTTTAATCAGAGGCCGATCATCGTACAACAGCAATCAAGAGCCGTTAATTTTGGTCGATGGAATTGAAAGAGATTTCACAGCAATGGATTTGGGCGAAATTGAAAGCGTAAGTGTTTTAAAAGATGCGGCTACCCTGGCATGGTATGGCATGTACGGCGCCAATGGCGTAGTGTATGTAAAAACCAAACGCGGCAGTGCAACCAGCACCAAAGTTACGTTCGATGCCCAGGCCGGCTTACAGGCGCCGCTTCAAGTAACTGCACCCTTGGATGCCTATTCGTACGCAACCTTATATAATGAAGCTTCGATAAACAGCGGCGGAACAGCAGTTTACGATCAAACGGCGTTACAGGCTTACCAAACAGGTTCTGACCCGATTAAATACCCCAACAATAATTTTGTAAGGGATTTTACAAAACAAGTGGCGCCAACTCAGCGTTACGTGGCCTCGGTAACCGGCGGAAATGCATTTATTAAATATTATACTTTATTAAGCGCCTACCAGCAAGGCGGTTTTTACAAGGGCGGAAATAACGAAACTTACGATGCCAATACCGATTTTAACCGGTACAACCTGCGCACCAATCTTGATTTGCACGTAAACAAAAACTTGGATGTAGCCTTGGATATCGGCGGAAGGATTACCAATTTAACCTTCCCCAATGCCGGAACAGGAACGTTTTTAAACACCGTTTACTCAACGCCAGCTAACGCCTTTCCGATCTTAAATCCCGATGGCTCTTACGGTGGAACTTCAATTTTTACACAGAGCAACCCGTTGGCCATGTTGCAGGCACGTGGTGCAAGTACCGATTTAATGCGCAACATGATTGCCACCATTAGTGCCCGCCAAAAAATGGATGGCATTTTGAAAGGCTTATCGGCCGAGGTTTTCTACGCTTATGATATTGCTGGCTTGTACCGTTCGGGCTTTGCCGAAACCTACGCCACTTCAGTATTAAACGCCGATGGTTCATACTCGTCATTTGGTACCGCAAGCAAGGTAAACTACCAGGGCAACGCATTTTCGGGCAATGTTAAAAAAAGCGAGTTATGGGCAGGTTTAGATTATAACAGAACCTTTGGACAAAGCGACATCAAATTTTCAACCCGTGTTTCAAGAGCCAACTATTCTACTTTTGGCAATTTAGATATTCGTAGAGAAGGCTGGTCTAACCGCCTGTCGTACGGCTTTAGGCAGCGCTATTTTGTCGATTTGACCGCCAATTACTCAGGTTCTGAAAACTTTGCGCCGGGCCGGAGATACGGTTTCTTCCCAGCGGCATCTGCAGGCTGGATCTTATCTGATGAAAGCTTTATGAAGGGATCGACCACGTGGTTAGATTTCTTAAAAATCCGCGGATCGTACGGTTTGGTGGGCAACGATGCCATTGGCTCGGCCAGACGTTTTGCCTTTAACGATTTCTTTAGCAGAAGTACAACAGGCTACACTTTCGGCACCTCGTATACCGGGGTTGGCGGAACAGGTCAACTGGCTTTGGCAAACCCATATTTAACCTGGGAAAAAGCTTACAAAACCAGTTTGGGCTTTGATGCAAAATTATTTAAACAAGCGTTATCAATCAGTGCCGATTACTTTTACGAAGATAGAAAAGACTTAACCACAACATCGCTTTTGCCAAGTTTATTGGGACAGAGCTTAATTTATGTAAATGAGGGAGAGGCAGAATACCGCGGCTTCGAAACCGGAATCAACTATAACAAAAAGATAGGAGCGGTAGACCTCAACATTTTCGGAAACTACACGTATAATGTAAGTAAAATCCTTGCCATTAACGAGGCGGCGAACTTACCAGCCTATCAAAAACAATTAGGCCACCCCATTTCGAGCGTAATTTCTCCGGCAGCAACCGCAACAACAGCAGCTGGTTACATCAGCACGATGTTGATCTCTGATGGAATTTTCCAAAATCAGGCACAGATTGATGCATCACCAAAACAATTGCTATCGAGAGATGTAAAACCAGGCGACATTAAATATGTTGATCAAAACGGCGACGGTTTAATTAATGATCTGGATAGGGTTAGAACCGATTTTAACTTTGTGCCGAAAGCTTATTTTGGTTTGGGTGCTTCGGTTGCCGTTAAAAACTTCGACTTAAACTTTTTATTTCAGGGTACAAGCGGTCGCTCAATCAGTATTCAACAACTCGTAAATGCCGGAAACACCAACAACGGTTATTTAAACCAGTTTAGTGTAGACCGGTGGACGCCAGATAATCCGGGTGCAGCATACCCACGGTTGTTGCTAACCGATCGCGGCAACAATACCGCCAACTCCGATTTTTGGATCCGCTCGGGCGATTATATCAGGCTTAAAAATGTTGAGCTCGGCTATTCACTATCATCAGCGTTTATTAAACGATTAAAAATAGCACAGTTGCGCTTTTATGTAAGTGGATTGAATTTGTTAACATTCGATAAATTAGGCGATTTGCCTATCGACCCGGAGTTGCCAGAATCTGGTTATAACTCATCTTATCCATACATGAAAATTTATTCATTCGGGTTAAACCTCAAATTTTAAAAGAGAAAACAATGAAAAAAAATATATTTTATCTGGCGCTTGCCCTTGTAGCACTACAAATTGCAGGATGTAAAAAAGATGGATTTCTTCAAGATGGATCTTTTAGCGGGGGAAATGATATTACGCAGGCGCAATTGTGGGCAAACCCCGATTATGCACGAAATTTCCTCAACAACGTTTACTCGGTACTTTCCGATCGCTACAATGTAGATAACGGTGGCGCCATGTTTGCCTCCGCATCAGATGAGGCGGTAAATTCGAATCAAAACTCATCGATAACCACCATAACTAACGGAACATGGAGCCCGGTAAAAACATTTGATGATGTATATGCAGACATGTACGTCGGCATCCGCAAGGCCAATATGTTTTTAGAAAACGTTGATGGAAGTGCTGTTATTCCGCTCGATGAAACCTTGCCGGCAAATAATCCTGCTAACCAAACCTATGCTTCACAGGTAGATCGGTTAGAGGGGCAGGCCTATTTTTTAAGGGCATTTTTCCAGTTCGAATTATTGAAGCGTTACGGAAGTTTCCCTATCGTTACCCGCACATTAACTGTTGATGACGATTTGGATTTACCACGCAATACCTTCGATCAATGTGTAGCGCAAATTTCTGCCGATTGTGAAGAGGCGATTTCTCGTTTGCCACTGTCGCCTTCTGAATGGAGCACTGCCCACAGGGGAAGGGCCACGCAAACCGCCGCAATGGCCTTAAAGGCCCGGCTTTTACTGTATGCCGCCAGTCCGCAATATAACCCAAACAACGATTTAACCAAATGGCAAGCTGCTGCAGATGCTGCCAAACGTTTAATGGACACCGGAAAGCACAGCATTTACAGCTCTTATCCTAACATTTGGTTATGGAACAATGGCGCCTTCAATTCTGAAACCATTTTTGCAACACAAACATTAAATACAAATACTATTGAGCAGAACAATGCCCCAGTCAGTTACGATGCCGCAAACGGAAGAACCAATCCAACGCAAGAATTGGTAGATGCCTTTGAAATGAAGACAACAGGCAGATTAATTTCTGATGGTGCTTCGGGTTATGTAGCCACCAATCCGTACGCCAACCGCGATCCGCGTTTAAATTTCGCCATTATGTACAATGGTTCGACCTTTAAAAGCAAACCTGTAGAAACTTTTGTAGGTGGCAAAGATGGGCTGAACTTGAATGTAAACGCCACCAAAACCGGTTATTACATGCGCAAATATTTAAGTGAAAATGCCGCCTGGGCTTCAACCACAACCAATGTTCGTCGCCCGTGGATTTTCTTCAGGTACGCAGAAGTATTGTTAAACTATGCCGAAGCACTTAACGAAGCACAAGGCACCGCGGCTCAGACCGAAATTTTACGCTTGTTAAATTTGATCAGAAATCGAGCAGGTGTAGCTATGCCCGCTTTACAAACTACCAATCCGGCAGGAAATGGTTATGTAATTTCTTCACAGTCCGAACTGAGAAAAAGAATACATAATGAGCGCCGCGTAGAACTTTGTTTCGAAGAACATCGTTTTTACGATGTACGCCGTTGGAAAGAGGGCGAAACCACCTTTAATAAACCGGTAACCGGAATGCGTATTGCCAAAACGGGCGCAACAACCTATACTTATACGCCCTTTACGGTTGAAAACAGGGTTTTTACGGCTAACAACTATCTTTTTCCAATAGCACAAAACGAATTAAATAAAGCGCCGGGTTTAGGGCAGAACCCGGGTTATTAAGCCTCTCCCTGACAAAGACAGTGGTTGTTGTTCTGGCAGTACAAGTCCCTCTCCGGGAGAGAGGGAAACAAAGGACAGAAGTAAAAAGCCGTAACGCAGAGAGGAAGAGGTTAAAGAAAGTGGTTTGGGGCGGAATCGGGGTTATCAAAAACCTCTCCCTGTTAAAGAAATTGGGTTGGCTTGTTACTCCTTCTCCCTCTCCTTGAAGAGGACCTGTCCCGACTTTTCGGGAGGGATGAACAGACAAGAGTAAAAGCCGTGCGTTCACAGACAAGCCCAAAAGTGAGCGTGTGCGGGCAGGCAGAGTTCTGTGGCAGTAGTAAACAGATTCTTCGCTATGCTCAGAATGACAAGGAGTTTAAAACTTCACCCTGTTAAAGTTTGGGTTAAAAGCAAGAGCCTTTGTTCCCTCTCTTCAAGGATAACTTGTCCCGATTCTTTATTGGGAGGGATAGTACAACAGAGATAAAGCTGTAACGCAAACAGGGAGAGGCTTAAACAACTTCGCTACCTCGCTGCCGGTAGCGGGACGCTTTCATAGTAGTTATGAAACCTCGCTGCCGATAGCGGGAAGCTTTCATAGTAGTTATGAAACCTCGCTGCCGGTAGCGGGAAGCTTTCATAGTAGTTATGAAACCTCGCTGCCGGTAGCGGGAAGCTTTCATAGTAGTTATGAAACCTCGTTGCCGATAGCAGGAAGCTTTCATTATAGTTTTGCCATTGACGTTGTTATTTAGCTTTAGTTCGCGTAGCGGCTTACTAACAGTTTGTGAAACCAAAATAATTCAGCGCTCTGATTAACTTTCGAGACACTTAATTAATTGTTAGTTTTGAAAACGATCAATTAATTACATATTAAAAAATACATTATGCTTAAATCATCCTATAGCCTACTTTTAATTTGCTTATCGCTTCTTACTTCAGCTAGTTATGCACAGGTCGCTGCTATACAAAACATTCAGGGCCGTAAAATCCAAAGTTTAAACGGAAAGTGGAACTACATCATCGATCCGTATGAAAATGGTTATTACGATTATAGGCACGACCCGTTCGATCAATCGAAGACGGGAACCGGGGGTTATTTCGACGATAAAGTGCAGAAAGACAAGTCGGAATTGATTGAGTACGATTTCGATCACTCCCCACAAATGAACGTTCCCGGCGACTGGAATTCTCAATCGGAAAGACTCGAGCTTTACGAAGGAAATATCTGGCTGCGCCGGAAATTTGATGCAAAACCCGAAAAGGGAAAGAAATACTACGTTTACTTTGGTGCCGTAAATTACGAGGCGCACGTTTACTTAAACGGTAAAAAACTGGGCGTACACAAAGGCGGTTTCACCCCGTTTCAATTTGATGTGACCGGGAACCTCAAAGCCGGAGAAAACTCAATCGTACTAAAGGTTGATAACATCCGCAAGCAAGATGAAATTCCAACCGTAAACACCGATTGGTGGAACTATGGCGGCATCACCCGCGATGTGTATCTGGCCGAATTTCCAGATCATTTTATCAGCGATTATAAACTGCAATTGGTAAAGGGAAACAACAATCTGCTAAGCTTTACCCTAAAATTGAGCGATGCTACCGCCAATCAAGATGTAACCCTCTCTATTCCGGAGTTAAAGTTGGAAAAGAAATACAAAACTGATTCCGAAGGAAAAATTGCCGACGATTTCACTTGGAACAACCTCAGCTTCTGGTCGCCCGAAAGCCCGAAATTGTATGCCGTAAACATCAAAACAGATAAAGAAGACATTAACGATAAGATCGGTTTCAGAACCATTCAGGTTGATGGCGACAGCATTTTGCTAAACGGTAAATCGGTTTTTTTACGTGGCATTTCTATTCATGATGAAAACCCTTTGTTGGCAGGTCGTTTACGCTCAGAAGGCGATATGCGCATGATGTTGCAATGGGCAAAAGATATGAACTGTAATTATGTTCGCCTGGCGCACTACCCGCATAACGAAGAAATGATTCGTTTGGCCGATGAAATGGGTCTTTTGGTTTGGGCCGAGGTGCCGGTTTACTGGACCATTAGCTGGACCAATCCTGCAACTTACGCCAATGCCAAACAACAGCTTACCGATTTAATTGTTCGCGATAAAAACCGGGCAAGTGTTATTGTTTGGTCGATTGGCAACGAAACGCCGCTGAGCAGCCCACGTTTGAGTTTTATGACCAACCTTGCCGAAACCGCACGAATGCTAGACGATACGCGTTTGGTTGCTGCCGCTTTGGAGGTTCACCGCGAAGGGAATAACATTATTTTGAATGATCCTTTGGGCGAAAAAATCGATTTGGTAAGCTTTAACGAATATGCAGGCTGGTACTGGGGCGGAAACCCATCAGAAATTACTAAATACAACTTCGATATTAAGTACAAAAAGCCGGTTGTAATTACTGAATTCGGTGGCGACGCTTTGGGTGGCTTCCATGCCGATGAAAATACCCGCTGGAGCGAGGAATATCAGGAGGCCTTATACAAAAATCAAATCACCATGTTAAGTAAAATTGGTGCCTTACGCGGAATGACGCCCTGGATTTTGGCCGATTTTAGATCGCCAAGGAGACAACATCCCATTTACCAGAATTTCTGGAACCGTAAAGGTTTGATCAGCGAAACCGGTAAAAAGAAAAAGGCCTTTTATGTGCTCAAAGATTTTTACGATCAAATGCAGGTTAAATACAAATAAGATGAGTATGGAATGACGTAAAAAGGAACCGCCCTCCCAACGGGATGCCTTTGGCACTTGCCTCCCGAAGAAATCGGGAGGACTTGGACAGTGCTAATCTGAAGCTTTTGCAGAACCAAATGTTTGTGCAGTTGCTACTCCCCTCCTAATTTAGGAGGGGTTGTGCCAAAGGCATCCCTTTGGGAGGGGTGGTTAGCCTGTAGCGCTGCTTCTCAGTGTTTTGCAAAATAACATCAATGGTAGTTTTAATTTATTAGATAAAAACAATTTGGAATGACGTTTATTATTCTTTCCGTCTTTCCCGCGCCCGCCTGAACGGACTGGCACGCAGGCGGGAATCTTAAAGCTAAGCTAAGGCTTTTCCTTTCGCTTTAGGATTCCCAATTAAATTGGGAATGACGACCGTTCATGTAGCGCCTTATACAACAACGAGACGCATAAAAACGTCAGTGGAAGTTTCAGGCTCGGACAAGATTTAACAATAGGAGATAGTATCAAAGACAAAAAAATGAGAAACAAAAACGCAGGAAAAAAATGAAAACATCAACGAAAATTAGTCTCGCTTCAGGTTTATTACTATCTATTTCCCTTTTGAGCATCTCTTGTGCCAAATACAAAAGTACAAGCATCGATCCCGGCACGGTAACGCCAACCAAAACCGAAGAAGTTACATTAAAAAGCGCCATGCCATTTCCAATGGGTGCTGCGTTAAATGTAAGCTTACTCAAGTCGAACACTAATTATCGGAACCTCACAATAAAAGAATTTAACAGCGTAACGGCAGAAAATGCCATGAAATTTGCATCGCTTCACCCCAGCAAAGATACTTACACCTGGAGCGATGCAGATTACCTGATTGATTTCGCCAACGCCAACGGCATGCGTGTTCACGGCCATACTTTAAACTGGTACAAATCGTTGCCAGATTGGGTAAACAATTTTCAGGGCACAACAGCCGAATGGGAAAACCTCTTAAAAACCCACATTCAAACCGTAGTCGGCCACTTTAAGGGCAAGGTAGCCTCTTGGGACGTAGTTAACGAAGCCATTGCCGACGACGGAACAATCAGAAACAGCATTTGGGTGCAAAAACTCGGGGCAGATTATATCGGCAGGGCTTTTCAGTACGCACACGAGGCCGATCCGAATGCGCTGCTTTTTTATAACGATTATGGACATGAATTTGGCCCCACCAAACGCACAGCGATTTTAAATCTGGTAAACAGTTTAAAAAGCAAGGGCATTCCGATTGATGGAATCGGGCTGCAAATGCACACCAGGGTTACCCAAACCGATGCCAATCTGGCGACGGCAATTACAACCGCTGCAGCAACAGGTTTGAAAATCCATATTTCTGAAATTGATATTGCCCTAAACCCCGATAATACAGCCGGAGCTACCTACACAACTGCGTTGGCCGATCAGCAGGCCGCAAAATACAAAGCCATCGTAAAAGCCTATAATTCCATTCCAAAAGCACAACAATTTGGCATAACCCAATGGAATGTAACCGATGCCGACAGCTGGATTCCGTCTAACTACAATCGCCCCGATTGGCCGTTGCCGTTTGATGCCCAATATCAACGCAAACCTGCTTACCAGGGGATTTTAGACGGTATTAAATAGAAAAAAATATGAAAAGATATATTCCTTTAGCCTTTATATTAACCTTGCCTTTCTCGGCTGCTTTGGCGCAAAACAAAAAGATCGAAAGAAAAGTGGATTCGGTGTTAAAACTGATGACGCTTGATGAAAAAATCGGTCAGCTTAACCAATACACAGGAGATCGGGATGCCACGGGGCCGATAACCAATAATCCGAACAAACTAAAAGATATCAGAGATGGTAAACTAGGCTCGATGCTCAATGTTCGTGGCGCCAAAGAAACCCGCGAAGTACAAGAAGTGGCTATGCAATCGAGAATGAAGATTCCCTTGCTTTTTGGTTTAGATGTTATCCACGGCTACCGCGTGACGTTCCCAATTCCCTTGGCCGAGGCCGCAAGTTGGGATTTGGCAGCGATGGAAAACGGGGCGAGGGTTGCAGCGAGAGAAACAGCCGCTTCAGGCGTACATTGGACATTCGCTCCGATGGTTGATATTGCCCGCGATCCGCGTTGGGGAAGGGTAATGGAAGGCGCCGGAGAAGATACTTACCTCGGATCGAAGATTGCGTTCGCCCGCGTAAAAGGTTTTCAAGGTGCTGGTTTGGGTAATCTCGACGCCATTATGGCCTGCGCAAAACACTTCGCCGCTTATGGCGCTGCAATTGCAGGGCGAGATTACAATGCTGTTGATATGAGCGAGCATACCCTTTGGGAAACCTATTTGCCGCCATTTAAAGCCGCACTTGATGCAGGAGCGGCTACATTTATGAACTCCTTTAACACCTTGAACGGAATTCCTGCAACGGGAAACGCCTATTTACAACGTGATATTTTAAAAGGTAAGTGGAAATACACAGGCTTTGTAGTAAGCGATTGGGGCTCGATCGGCGAAATGGTAGATCATGGCTTTGCAAAAGATAAGAAACAGGCCGCAGAACTTGCCATAAACGCCGGGAGCGACATGGACATGGAAAGCAGAAGTTATCTGCCGAACCTTGCCAAACTCGTAGCCGAGAAAAAAGTTTCCGTGGCGTTAATTGATGATGCCGTTCGCAGAATCTTGCGCAAAAAATTCGAATTGGGTTTGTTCGATGATCCATACCGTTTTAGCAACGAGGCCCGCCAGGAAAAAGAGTTAAACTCAACAGAAAATAGAAAGGCTGCTTTATCAATGGCCGAAAAAAGTATTGTGCTTCTTAAAAACGAAAAACAGCTCTTGCCTTTATCAAAAAGCCTGAAGAAGATTGCCGTTATCGGTCCGTTGGGCAAGTCTGAAAAAGATATGCAGGGTTTCTGGTCTATTGCCTGGGAAAATGATCAGCTCGTTTCGTTATATCAGGGATTAAAAAATAAGCTTGGCAACAACACCGAGTTGCTTTATGCAAAAGGTTGCGAAATTGCAGATTCTTCGAAAACAGGTTTTGCCGAAGCGGTGCAGGTGGCCAAACAGGCCGATGTAATTGTAATGGCCGTTGGCGAAACTTTAGATATGAGCGGTGAGGCCAAAAGCCGGGCGCACATTCGCATTCCAGGCGTTCAGGAAGATCTGATTAAGGCCGTACAAGCCACCGGAAAGCCCGTTGTGGTGTTGGTAATGGCGGGCCGTCCGCTTATTTTCAATTGGACAGCCGACAACGTTCCCGCCATTATGTACACCTGGTGGTTGGGAAGCGAAGCCGGAAACGCGATGGCTAATGTGCTGTTCGGCGATTACAACCCAAGTGGCAAATTGCCAATGACTTTTCCGAGGGATGAAGGGCAGATTCCGATTTATTACAATTACTTAAGCACAGGCCGCCCTGCTAAAAACGATAAAGATACCCGCTACCGCTCGGCTTATTTAGATATGCCGAACAGCCCGAAGTTCGCATTCGGTTACGGCTTGAGCTACACCACTTTCGATTACTCAAACCTAACGTTAAATAAAACGCAAATGGGAATGAATGATAAAATTGAGGTGAGTTTTACACTTAAAAATACAGGAAAATATGATGGCGAAGAAGTAGTTCAGTTGTATCTGCAAGACAAGTTTGCGTCGGTTGCCCGCCCGGTGAAAGAGCTTAAAGACTTTCAAAAGGTGATGTTGAAAGCGGGTGAGAGCAGAACGATAAACTTTACGATAGACAAAGAGAAACTGTCGTTTTACAACCAGAAACTGCAATGGGGAGCCGAAGCAGGCGATTTCAAATTGATGATTGGAACAGCTTCGAATAATATTAAACTGGAGAAGGATTTCAGCCTGACCCTTTAAAAGTTAGTGGCTTTTGTACTGGCAATGCAGGCGCCAACCATGAACGGTCGTCATCCTCAGCTCGACTGGGGATCTTAATGCAAGGTAGGAAGTTACAGGCATTACTCCCGTACGTACGGGACCGCCTGCCTGGGAATGACGAAGGTGGCGGTGCCGTTAGAGAGTTTTGTGCTAAAGGAAAGCGAAACGAAGGATTTGGGATGACAGGTTTTTCGCCGAATCGTCATTGCCCCAAAGGGGCTACTTTATAGCGAGGCCGGGTTTGTGTGAGCTGAAGCAATCTGATTTGCGAAATGAGATTGCTTCGTGCCTCGCAATGACGATCTTTCTAATTTCTGTCATTGGTAGCTTGTACCGATAGCAATCGGTAGGGGATCTTACCGCGAGGGGGGAAGTTACAGGCATTACTCCCGTACGTACGGGACCGCCTGCGCGGGAATGACGAAGGTGGCGGTGCCGTCGGAGAGTTTTGTGCGAAAGGAAAGCGAAACGGAAAGGGCGTAGCGCATAAACGCCAACCATGAACGGTCGTCATCCTCAGCTCGACTGGGGATCTTAATGCAAGGGGGGGAAGATATAAGCATACGATTCCCGCCTGCGCGGGAATGACGGAGGTGGTAGTGCCGTTGGAGAGTTTTGTGCGAAAGGAAAGCGAAACGGAAAGGGCGTAGCGCATAAACGCCAACCATGAACGGTCGTCATCCTCAGCTTGTACCGATAGCTATCGGTAGGGGATCTTAATACAAGGGGGGAAGTTATAGGCATTACTCCCGTACGTACGGGACCGCCTGCGCGGGAATGACGAAGGTAGCGGTGTGGTTGGAGAGTTTTGTGCTAAAGGAAAGCGAAACGAAGGATTTGGGATGACAGGTTTTTCGCCGAATCGTCATTGCGAGGCCGGGTTCGTGCGAGCCAAAGCAATCTGATTTGCGAAATGAGATTGCTTCGTGCCTCGCAATGACGATCTTTCTAATTTCTGTCATTGGTAGCTTGTACCGATAGCTATCGGTAGGGATCTTAATGCAAGGTAGGAAGTTACAGGCATTACTCCCGTACGTACGGGACCGCCTGCGCGGGAATGACGAAGGTGGTGGTGCCGTTGGAGAGTTTTGTGCGAAAAGAAAGCGAAACGAAGGATTTGGGATGACGGGTTTTTCGCCGAATCGTCATTGCCCCAAAGGGACTACTTTATAGCGAGGCCGGATTCGTGCGAGCCAAAGCAATCTGATTAACGAAATGAGAGTGTCTCCTCGAGAAGTCGGGTCAGGCTGTGCCTCTCAATGAAAGAGAAAAGGAAAGGCACATTACGACTGCAATTTGTACAGAAATGACATTAAGAGATTAAAATTAAATAAATGTTAAAAGCGAAATCACTTTTATTGCTGGTTACCATCGCACTTGCGACAGTAGCCAGTTATGCCCAGGATGCCGGTCGAAAAACGATCAGTTTAAACGATCAATGGACTTTTCAAAAAGAAAATGGCCCCGTTGAAAAAGTATCCATTCCCCACACGTGGAATGATAAAGATGTGTTGGACGACACGCCAGGTTACTACCGCGGTTTAGGTATTTACAAGCGTAAACTTAAGCTAAGCGACGACGCGAAAAACAAAAATATCTTCCTCGTTTTTAATGGCGTTGCGCAAGAAACAGAAGTGCTCGTAAACGGTAAATCCGCCGCCAAGCACATTGGCAGTTACACCCGTTTTATCGTTCCAATAACTGAATTTCTTAATTACAAAGATGATGAAATTGAGGTGCGTGCAAACAACCGCTTCAACGAAGATATACCGCCATTAACAGCCGATTTTACTTTTTTCGGGGGAATGTATCGCAATGTTAGCCTGCTGATAACCAATCCCGTTCATTTTTCGCAAAGCGAGCAGGGAAGCGCTGGGGTGTTCATCACCACGCCACAAGTATCGGCGGCAAGCGCAAACGTAAAAATCAACAGCGTTATCGAAAACACATCGGCGCAAAGCAAAAAAGTACACATTGTTACCACCATTTATAATACAAACGGGCAAAGTGTAGCCACCCAAACCTCTGCACTAACTTTAAATAAAGGCAACGGAGCATCAATTAATCAAGACATTAAATCTGTTAAAAACCCTGAATTGTGGTCGCCGGAAAGTCCCTATCTGTATCGTGTAATAACGAAAATCATCGACGCCAAAACCAAAGCTGTAATTGATCAGGTTTCCAATCCGCTGGGCTTTCGCTGGTTTAAATTCGATGCCGATAAAGGCTTTTTCTTGAACGATAAGCCAGTAAAATTAATGGGGGCCAGTCGCCATCAGGATTATGAAAACTTAGGCAATGCCACACCCGATGCACTGCAGGTTAAAGATATTGAGCTGCTCAAGGCCATGGGCGGCAATTATTTGCGGGTAGCCCATTATCCACAAGACCCATTGATTTTGGAAACCTGCGACCGTTTGGGCATCCTCGCTTCGGTTGAAATTCCGGTAGTAAACACCATTACAGAAAGCCAGGCCTTTACCAACAATTGTTTGAACATGCAGACCGAAATGATCAGGCAAAACTTCAATCATCCAAGCGTGATTATTTGGGCCTATATGAACGAAATCCTGCTGCGGCTGAAATTCTCCAACGATAAGCCCCGCCAGCAGATCTACTTCGATCATGTTCGGGAACTGGCACAAAAGCTCGATTCATTGACCGGAAAATTAGATCCATCGCGTTATACTTTACTGGTTAATCACGGTTCGTGGGATCTTTACAACAAAGTTGGCTTAACCAAAATACCAATGATTGTTGGCTGGAATCTGTATTCGGGCTGGTATTCTGGCGTTCCGGCAGATTTTGCCAAATTTTTAGATCGTCATCACAAAGAATTGCCCAATACGCCGTTTATGGTAACCGAATACGGAGCAGATGCCGATCCACGCATCCGGTCGTTTTCGCCAATCCGCTTCGATAAAAGTATCGAATATGCCATTCAGTTTCATCAGGTGTACCTAAATGCCATGCTCAGCCGGCCATTTGTAGCGGGCGGAATGGCCTGGAACCTTGCCGATTTCAACTCCGAAACCCGCGAAGAAACCATGCCGCACATCAACAACAAAGGTTTATTGACCATCGGGCGCCAACCGAAAGATACTTATTTCCTTTACCAAGCCTATCTTTTAAAAAAGCCCTATCTAAAAATCACTTCGGCACAATGGAACGACAGAACCAGTGTAGCAGATTCAGGTCTTCTGGTTAGCACGCAGCCCGTTCAAGTGGCCACCAATCAAAAATTGGCCGAACTGTTTTTAAACGGAAAAAGCCTCGGTACAAAAGAAGCTGTAGACCACATTATCACCTGGCAGGTGCCTTTTGCAAACGGCAAAAATCAGTTAAGCGTAGTTTCTGGCGAACTTAACGATCAGGCAGACATCAATTTCCAGTTGCAGCCCTTTACCTTTGCCGATTCGCAGATTCCTTTTACAAATATGAATGTGCTTTTGGGAGCCAAACGGTTTTATATCAACGAAAAAGAACATACTTTGTGGATGCCCGATCAGCCCTACCGAAAGGGCGCATGGGGTTGGATTGGCGGCGAACCCTACAAAGGCACGAACAATCGCATCACCTATGGAAGCGATAAAAACATTTTAGGTACGGATCACGATCCCATTTATCAGACACAGCAAGTGGGCATAAAGCAGTTTAAATTCGATGTTCCCAACGGCGAATACGAACTTACCATGCATTTTGCCGAGCTCGTTGGCGGCGAAACCAAAGAAGCATTGGCTTACAACCTCGATAACAACCACAAAAAAGAAGTAGAAGAGAAGCGGATTTTCAGCATTGCCATAAATGGTTCTTCCTTTATGGAAAACGTAAACCTCGCAGCCGATTTTGGTTATACCACAGCGGTAGAAAAGAAGACCCGCATTACCGTACAAAATGGAAAAGGCATCGCCATCGACTTCACGGCAATTGAAGGGAAGCCTGTTTTAAATGCAATACAACTAAGAAAAGTGTACTAACCAAATGTTTAAAAGAACTAAATATCTATTTATCATAATTGCACTGTTTTCCAGTCAATTAGTATTCGCACAGAAAAGTGCCCGTTTAAGTCAGGACTGGGAGTTTTTGAAGCAAGATTTGGGCGGTATCTGGGAAGCCGTTCGGCCTGTGGGTTTGGGCAATCCCGAATCGGTGCCACTTTGGAGCAAGGTAAACCTACCACATTGTGTTAACGCCGAAGACGCTGTAGATCCGGATGTGAATTACTATCAGGGCCCCGCCTGGTACCGAACCCAATTAGCGATAGATAATCCTTACAAACAAGGTCGAACCATTTTGCATTTCGAAGGCGCAGGGCAAAAAACCGATGTTTACGTTTACACCATGAAGGTAGCTACTCATGTTGGCGGTTACGACGAATGGAAAGCTGATATTACCGATGCCGTGGCAGAATTTAAAAAGACTGAAGCTTTTAAAAAGCAGTTCAAAGGTAAAGTGCCCATTTCTATCCGTACCGATAATTCGAGGGATCTCGAAATGATCCCGTCCGATTTGTCTGACTTTAACCTTTATGGAGGCATCTACAGGCATTTGAACTTAATTTATAACCCAGCGCTTTCGCTCGATCAAACCTTTATTAAGGCAGAAGTTGATCAACTTGGTAAAATCGGTAAGCTCTCTATAAAAGGACGTTTTTATAATCCCGATAAAGTGAATGATGCCGATGTTCAGTTCAAGATCTTCGACCCGAAAGGGAAATTGGTCCTCAAAACCACAAAGAAATTGAGCAATCTTTCTGGCGACGTCGACCTTTGGAGCACCGAAATTAAGAAACCCCAATTATGGTCAACAGAAAGCCCTTTGCAATACATTTTGCAATATGAAATCAGCGCTGCGGCAGGAAATTATAAGGGCGAAGAGAAGTTCGGCTTTAGAAACATCGAGTTTGTAGAGAAAGGGCCATTCAACTTAAACGGTAAGCGCTTGTTGCTGCGGGGAACGCATCGGCACGAAGACCATGCAGGCGTTGCTGCCGCGATGACCGATGATTTGGTTCGCACTGAAATGAAAATGATGAAAGAAATGGGCGTAAACTTCATCCGTCTAGGTCATTACCAACAATCGCGAATGGTGTTGAACCTTTGCGATAGCCTTGGCATTTTGGTTTGGGAAGAAATTCCCTGGTGCAGAGGCGGCCTTGGCGGCGATGTTTACAAAGAGCAGGCCCGCCGGATGCTTACTAATATGGTTGAACAACATTATAACCATCCCTCCATTATCATTTGGGGAATGGGCAACGAAAACGATTGGCCAGGCGATTTCCCGGAGTTTGACAAGCAAAAAATCAAGGCCTTTATGAAAGAACTCAACGATCTTTCCCATCAGTTAGATGCCAGTCGCTACACTGCCATCAGGCGATGCGATTTTTGTGCAGACATTGTCGACGTATATTCGCCATCCATTTGGGCAGGCTGGTACCGCGGCGCCTATACTGATTATAAAAAAGCCACTGAAGACGAGTTTGCAAAGGTAAAGCGGTTTTTGCATGTAGAATGGGGCGGCGACAGTCACGCTATGCGGCATTCAGAAAACCCCGATAAGGCCTTAAGTAAGATTAAAACAGGCGGCAGCGCCGATGAAAGGGCAGGAGACGCCTCGCTGTATGGTGGTGCGGCCAGAATTTCGAAAGATGGCGACTGGAGTGAGTCTTACATTACAAACCTGATCGACTGGCATTTAAAGGAGCAGGAAAACATGCCCTGGCTCAGCGGAACTGCGTATTGGCCATTCAAGGATTTTTCTACACCTGTTCGACCGGATAACCCCGTGCCGTACATGAACCAGAAAGGCGTTATAGAAAGAGATTTTACAAAGAAAGAAGCCTATTTCGTGTTTCAATCTTACTGGACGGAAAAGCCGATGGCTCATATTTATGGACACACGTGGCGGGTGCGATGGGGCGATGAAGGAGAAGAAAAAATGGTTAAAGTGTATTCGAACTGTACCGAAGCTGAGATTTTTCTCAATGGAAAGAGCTTTGGTACAAAGAAAAGAAACAGTCAAGATTACCCCGCTGCCGGTCTGCGTTGGAATCTTCCATTTGTAAAAGGCGCAAACATCGTTAAGGTGATTGCTAAAAAAGGGAAAGAAACGGTTAGCGACGAAATTCAGTTCACCTATCAAACCGCCAAATGGACAAAACCTGTAAAAATGACTTTAACAAAAATCGATCAGCAAGCAGACATCGCCACCGTAGAAGCAAAACTGTTTGATGCTAATGGCGTGCAGTGTTTGGATGCCATAAACTGGATAAGTTTTGGTTTAACTGGTGATGGTAAATTAATTGATAATCAAGGCACATCGTCGGGATCGAGAAAAGTGCAGAGCTACAACGGCAGAGCCATTATAAAGGTGCATTTAAACAAAGGACAAAGTGTAGTATCGGTTGCATCTGAGGGATTAAAAACAGTATTTTTAGAATTATAGCGATGAGAAAACTAATTTTTATTTTGGTTCTGATGGGCTTGTATCTGGGCGTTACCGCGTTCTCGGCGGGAAAACCGTTTGCACCCGTCACTATGCAGAAAGATGCAGAAAAGTTGTTAAAAAAGCAGATTTTAACCGAAGCGGCCTGGGCAATGAAACAAGAACCCATTACCGTTACCGCATCTTCTTCGCCAAGAAGCGCCGGAAGAAAACACGATTTCTTTTCAGAAGCCGATTACTTTTGGCCCGATCCGAAAACCCCCGATGGGCCATACATCAACCGAGATGGTTTAACCAACCCGGATAATTTTGTGGAGCACCGCAAAGCAATGATTCGTTTCAGCAAAGTAATCGGGGCGCTCGCGTCGGCATATAAGCTTACCGGCGACGAAAAGTACGTTTTGCAGGCGGTAAAACATTTCAGGGCCTGGTTTATCAATGCCAAAACTTTAATGAACCCCAATTTGCTGTTTGCACAGGCCGTGAAAGGAAAGTTTACCGGGCGCAATTACGGCATCATGGACACCATTCACTTAATGGAGGTGGCTCAGGGTGCGCTCGTGATGCAGCGTGCTAAAACTTTCGATAAAAACACATTAGCAGGCGTAAAGCAGTGGTTTGCCGATTATACTTTGTGGCTAAACACCTCAAAGCCCGGCATTCAGGAAAAAACGGTGAAAAATAATCATGCCACCTGCTGGGCCATGCAAGCAGCATCGTTTGCCAGGCTTTGTGGCGACGAAAAGATGCTCGATTCTTTGCGAAACAGGTACAAAACTATTTTGTTGCCCAATCAAATGGGTACAGATGGCAGTTTTCCCTTAGAAACCGCAAGAACCAAACCTTACGGCTATTCAATCTTTAACCTTGATGCCATGACGATGCTTTGCCAGATCTTATCAACGCCACAAGATAACCTTTGGACTTTCGAAACGCCAGACGGAAAATCGATAAAAAAGGGCATTGCCTACCTTTATCCCTTTGTGGCCGATAAAAGCAAGTGGACATTGCAGCCCGATGTAATGTACTGGAACAACTGGCCCGTTGCACAGCCATTTTTATTATTCGGTGCCGTTCAGTTCGATCAAAAGAACTGGTACAGCACATGGGCTAAATTAGATCATCAACCGCAGGTAGAAGAGGTGATCAGAAACCTGCCAATCCGTAATCCCATAATCTGGTTTTGATATGAATTTAAAAATTAAGATAACAATAATAAGTGCCTTGTCTATCAGTGTAGTAAAGGCCCAAAAAGTGGATGTTAAAAAGGCTATCTCTGCCGCGGCCAAGCAAACCGAAGTTTTGATTAAGAACGTAGATTCTGCCCGGCTGGCCAATCCAAAACAGGTATCGCCCAGAACGGTAGAAAAAGGCCAGTTTAAAATGGTCGGTTCTAAAGATTGGACCAGCGGTTTTTTTCCGGCCGAGCTGTGGTATTTTTATCAGTATACTAAAGATAAAAAGTGGCGCGATCTGGCCAAAAAATATACCGAAGACATTAAAAAAGAACAATACAATAAGGGAACACACGATTTGGGCTTTATGATCTACTGCCCGTTCGGTAATGGCTATCGTTTGACAAGCGATACCGCTTACCGCGGAGTTATTGTTCAGGCTGCAAAATCTTTATCTACCCGTTTTAACAAAACCGCCGGTGTAATCCGGTCGTGGGATCACAATGGCGATAAGTGGCAGTTTCCTGTAATCATCGATAATATGATGAACCTCGAGCTGCTGTTTGAAGCAACCAAATTAACAGGCGATTCCGCGTTTTATAAGATAGCCGTTTCGCATGCCAACACTACCATAAAAAACCATTTCCGACCCGATTTCAGTTCGTATCATGTTGTAGATTACGACCCGGAAACCGGAGATGTGCGCAAGAAAAATACGGCTCAGGGTTATGCCGATGAATCAGCATGGGCTCGCGGTCAGGCCTGGGCGCTTTACGGTTACACCATGTGTTACCGCGAAACAAAAAATAACGCATACCTGGCTCAAGCTGATGGGATTGCGGGTTTCATCTTAAATAATAAGATTACGCCTGCAGATGGCGTTCCATATTGGGATTACAATGATCCGAAAATCCCGAATGTATCCAGAGATGCTTCTGCAGCCGCCATTACCGCTTCGGCATTGTACGAGCTGGCAAAGTACAGTAGCAACGGTAAAAAATACAAGGCAGCTGCCGATAAGATTTTGTATTCGTTGAGTACGAAATATACCAGTAAGTTAGGCGATAATTATGGTTTCATTTTGGAACACAGCACGGGGCATAGGCCGGCAAATTCGGAGGTTGATGTACCAATTAATTATGCCGACTATTATTATTTGGAGGCGCTTTTGAGGAGGAGATGACATCATTGACCTAAGCCTGATTAAAAACGTGCTTCCTTTGGGTTTGTACCGGACATTGTATGAGCGGTCGTCATCCTCAGCTTGACTGGGGATCCTAATGCGCAAAGATTGCGAACCTTGCATTAAGATTCCCGCCTGCGCGGGAATGACGACCTACGAAAGGAAATGTGTTCAGACGATAGAAAAATCGGGACAGGCTGTTCCTCAGCATGACAAAACCGCTCTTACACAGCTAAACGCTAAATTGTTAGCTCCGGCTTTTTACTTGCAATGGAAAAATATACGTAATAATGATTGTTTTTATGAGTTTTATGATGGATTTATTCGGAAATTCGAACCGTAAAACAAATCAAAATATCCCTAAAGGTATTTAACGTAAATACATAATGATGATGAAACAAAATTTGAGCACCCTATTGGTTTTGGCAACCGCCCTAACGGCAACTGCACAAACTAAAAAACCCGCAAAAGCGCCAGTAAAAACGGTTCAGTCTTATACTGTGGCCGATAAGAACGTAACGGTTTATACCACGGCGGAAAAATCGGATTACCGCATTAGTAAAACCGAAACGTTAACTTTTGTTGATAACAAGCAACCTTTTGAAACAGAGCCGTGTATATTTGTCGATCCGACGGTAAAATATCAAACCTTAGTGGGCATTGGTGGCGCCTTAACCGATGCTTCTGCGGAAACATTCGCCAAACTTTCGAAGAAAAATCAGCAGGAATTACTTACTGCTTATTACAGCAAAGATAAAGGTATTGGCTACAGTTTGGCCCGGACAAACATCGCCAGCTGCGATTTCTCAAGCGGAAGTTATACCTATGTTCAAGACAACGACAAAGATTTAAAATCTTTTAGCGTGGCACACGACGAGCAGTTTAAAATTCCGTTGATTAAACAAGCCACCGCTGCAGCCGGGGGAAAGTTAACTTTGTATGTAAGCCCGTGGTCGCCACCAGCATGGATGAAAGACAACAACAGCCTGCTGCAAGGTGGGCATTTATTGCCCGAATACCGCCAAAGCTGGGCAAACCATTATGTAAAATTTATTAAAACCTACGAAGCAATGGGTATGCCGATTTGGGGGCTTTCCGTTCAAAACGAACCAATGGCTAAGCAGAAATGGGAATCGTGCATTTATACCGCCGAAGAAGAACGCGATTTTATTAAAAACTTTTTAGGTCCAACTTTGCAAAAATCGGGTTTAGCCTCAAAAAAATTAATTGCCTGGGATCATAACCGCGATCAGATTTTCCAAAGGGCCAGCACGATCTTAAATGACA
This sequence comes from Pedobacter endophyticus, assembly GCF_015679185.1. Classification (NCBI taxonomy): domain Bacteria; kingdom Pseudomonadati; phylum Bacteroidota; class Sphingobacteriia; order Sphingobacteriales; family Sphingobacteriaceae; genus Pedobacter; species Pedobacter endophyticus. The sequence continues at coordinate 849,480 of NZ_CP064939.1, read as the reverse complement.
AGGATGCTGCTAAATACGTTTGGGGAATCGGTTATCACTGGTACGAAACCTGGACAGGAAGTGGAATGCAGTTCGGAAACGTGAGGCAAACGCATGAAGCTTACCCGGATAAGGCCCTGATTTTTACCGAAGGCTGTAAAGAAAAATACGATGTAAATAAGCTTGACGACTGGACTTTGGGCGAACGCTACGGCTATTCGATGATTAACGACTTTAACGCCGGAACTGCAGCCTGGACCGATTGGAATATTCTTTTAGATGAAAAAGGCGGGCCGAACCACGTAGGCAACTTTTGTTTTGCACCCGTACATGCAGATACCAAAAACGACAAAATTGTTTATACAAATGCTTATTATTACATGGGCCACTTTTCTAAGTTTATCCGCCCCGGTGCAAAAAGAGTAGGTACAGCATCGAGCCGCGATATGCTGCAGGCCACCTCGTTTTTAAATACCGATGGTAAACTTGTTGTTGTTGTAATGAATCAGTCAGATGAGAAATTAAAATATAGTTTATGGATAAAAGGGAAGGCCGCTACAACAACGAGCCTGCCGCATTCCATCGCCACATTGGTGGTAGAGTAACCAAATAAAAAATCTAAACAAATGGTAAAAGAAATCGAAAGTCTGTTTTCGCTAAAAAACAAAGTTGTAGTCGTAACCGGTGCAACGGGCGTTTTAGGCGAGGCTTTTATTAATGGATTGTGCGCCGCTAAGGCAACAATTGTAGTTATTGGCAGAAATGAGGACGCCGCTAAATTAAGGGTTGAAGAAGCAAAAAGTGCTGGCTGTGAAGCCATTTACATTCTTGCCGATGTGTTGAACGAGCAAAACCTGATCGACGCACATGCTGAGATTATCAAAAATTTTGGTCAAATCGATGCCCTGGTAAATGGCGCAGGGGGTAACATTGCCGAAGCCGTTGTTCAACCCGGAAGCGATGTTTTCAGCTTAAACATTTCCGCTTTAAAGCAAGCTTTCGATTTAAATTTGTTTGGCACCATTGTACCTACGCAGATCTTTGGTAAAGAAATAGCAAAAAACGGAGGAAGTATTGTAAATATTTCTTCCGTTTCTGCTACCCAGGCCGTAACTAGGGTGTTGGGCTATTCGTTGGCTAAAACCGCGATCGATAGTTATACCAAATGGATGGCTGTAGAGCTGGCGAACAGGTATGGCGATAAAGTGAGAATGAACGCCATTGTTCCGGGGTTTTTTATCACCAACCAAAACCGGGCCTTACTCACCAACCCCGATGAATCGCTGACGGCGAGAGGCGAGGCCATAATCAATAAAACACCGTTCAAGCGTTTCGGATCGCCGAATGAATTAATTGGTGCACTGGTTTATTTATTAAGCGATGCCTCGAAATTTGTCAACGGCGAAAGCATTACCGTTGATGGTGGATTTTGCGCCTTTTCGGGAGTTTAAGGGAATTAGTTCTTTAGTCATCCGATGAATCTTGGCGTGTTGCATATATTCATCGGATGACTATCAAATTCCGAGTCGTCCGATGAGTCTGGGCGTGTTGCGTATATTCATCGGATGACTATTTTTGCCAATTAACCTCCCGATAGCTATCGGGATCAAACATTTAACCAAAATAAAATATGAAATATAAGAAATTAGAACAAACATGGCGATGGTACGGTCCCAACGATCCGGTAAGTTTGCAAGACGTTAAACAGGCCGGAGCCACTGGAATTGTAACCGCGTTACATCATATTCCGCATGGCGAAATTTGGCCGGTTGAAGATATTCAGGAACGCAAAAATATTATCGAAGCAGCAGGACTCACATGGTCTGTGGTAGAAAGCGTACCCGTTCACGAAGCCATAAAAACCCGCCGGGCAGATGCCGAAAAATACCTCGAAAACTACAGAATTTCACTAAAAAATCTGGCACAATGCGGCATTAAAACTGTTTGCTACAATTTTATGCCGGTTTTAGATTGGACACGTACGCAGCTCGATCTCGAAATGACCGATGGTTCAAAAGCACTTTATTTCAACTGGATCGATCTGGCTATTTTCGATTTATACATCCTAAAAAGAGAAAATGCAGCCGCCGACTACAATCAGTCAATTTTACAACGTGCCAAAGATAAACATGCCCAACTGAGCGAACAGGATTTGGTAGACCTGCGCATTAATGTTTTGATGGGAATTCCAAACGAAAAGGAAATTGAACTCGAAACGTTAAGAAACAGCATCAACGAGTATGCAGCCATTGGAACACAAGGTTTGAAGGAAAATTTAAAATTCTTTCTTTCCTCAATCGCTGATGTATGCACCGAAGAAGGCGTAAAAATGACCATTCATCCAGATGATCCGCCGTATCCAATTTTGGGTTTACCGCGGATTGCAAGCACTTTGGAAGATTTTAAATACATTATTTCTGAAGTTGACCAACCATTTAACGGCGTTTGTTTTTGCACCGGATCGCTCGGCGCTGGTATGAAGAATAATGCACTCGAAATTTTTGATGTAGTAAAAGAGCGGGTGTATTTTGCGCACTTACGCAATGTAACGAAGGATGAAGATGGAAGCTTTTACGAAGCCGATCATTTGGGGGGCGACGTAAATATGTATGAGATTATGAAAGCAATATCAAATGAGAACGCAAACCGCGACATCCCGATTCCTTTCAGGCCAGATCACGGTCACCAAATGTTAGATGATTTGGCGAAGCAAAGTAACCCCGGGTATTCAGCAATTGGTCGTTTAAGAGGCCTGGCCGAACTTAGGGGTTTAGAACTGGGTGTAACTGGAAACTATTAAAGCTTGCGGGCGCTGTATCCACAATAGTTTTAAAGATTTGATGCGTTGCTTAAACTATGGCTTGAATTTTGATAATTGACTGATATGGAAGAAAATGAGCACCCCGAAAAGAAAATATTAAAGCCATCAGTGATCCATGATGACTTGCCTGAGGTTAAAAAGCCCGAACATTTGCGTAAATCTATTCCAGATCATGAGCAGGTGTTGCCAGAAAACCCCGAGCGGCATTATCATCACGATGAATTTAAAAGTCCATCAGCTAATAATGATCAGATTAAGCATGCAGATGATGATGTTTGGAATGGTGAAGATGCTTAAACAGCTAAATAACATTTATAAGAAGTCAAGTTTTTTAAAAACCTGACTTCTTTGATTTTTGACCATTCCATTTTTATACCTTTATTTAATGGAAAAATCATTGAGCGAAGAACGATTAAATGTGCTTAGGCAATCTGTCGGGAAAGTAATTACCAACTCGCCATCTAATTTTATGAACTGGTTGGCGCCAGTACTTATTAACGCCGAAAACGGTGTATTAATCTGCCAATATACCATCCGCAAAGAGATGACCAATTCCTACCAAATTTTACATGGTGGCGTAACCGCAGGCATTATCGACGACCTGATCGGCGCAACGGTGTTTACTATGGGCCTCAACAGCAAATACACAACGGTTAACAATTACATTGATTACTTTGCGCCGGCTTCGGAAGGTGATGAGATTGTGGCCGAAACTTCAATCGTAAAGAAAGGAAGAACAATTTTGAACCTGCAATGCGAAGTATTTTTGCCAGCTAAAAAACGACTGATAGCCAGAGGATATTCGAACATGTTAAATATAGGTTAAGCATTTTCGGCGGGCTTAAGAAAAATTTGTTAATTCCTTTAAATTAACAAAACATTCTCATTGCTATGTTGTTGTAACTTAACCGAAAATATAAATGAGCCATGTTAGAAAACTATTCAACCCTGCAATTTATTGTTAGAGGCAAGATCTTTAAGGGATTTTGCATGCGTATTCAAGATGACTTTCATGAAACTTATGCCGTGGTTTTAGATGGCTACCATTCTTTTTGTATCTGGCTGGATAACAAAAATGAAAAATGGTGTGCATCAAAAAACGTAACGATCGATCCGGATGCTATTGACGAAATTATCCACAGAATTTCATTACCGGCGCAGGTTTCTTAAAGCCAGGTTCATCTACCCTAATGCTCATAAAAAAAATCCCTGAGAGAAAATTTTCTCTCAGGGATTTTTTGTCTTATATCATGCTAACAAACAGAATAGCACAAATTATCAGGGCGGTTTATATCAGCCAATGCTATGAGCGATTTTGGTAATGAGGCCATTTGTATTTAAACCTAATGTTGCCAGGTAGCTCCCGGTTCTGTACCACCTGCTTATATCCACTTGCTTTATTTCTACATGGATCAAAAACAGGGTATTTCTGAATATCCCTATCCGAAGAACAAATAGCAGATTCCAATTGCGGTACAAACGCCAACCAAATCGGCCAGCAACATGGCGCCAATAGCATATCGGGTATTTTTTATTTGTACCGAACCAAAGTAAACGGCGACAACATAAAATGTAGTATCGGAAGCGCCTTGAAATATGCCGGAAAGTTTGCTTGCGAAAGAATCCGGCCCGTAGGCTTCCATGGTGCTTACCATCATGCCTCTGGCGGCGCCACCACTTAACGGCCTGATCAATGCTGTTGGTAAGCCCTCTACAAATCTCGTATCGGTTCCGAAATAAACGAAAACGCTTTTAATTCCGTTGATAACAACATCAAAAGTACCACTTGTGCGCAGTAAGCTAATGGCCACCAACATACCTACAAGGTAAGGAACAATGTTAATGGCCGTGTTAAACCCGCCTTTTGCACCATCGATAAAAGCATCGAAAACGTCGATTTTCTTATATAATGCACCTAATATGATAATGAGGAAAATCATTAAGATCAATCCGTTGCTAAGCACGCCAGAAAAAGATTGGATGCCCGAGGCACTTAGCGAATGTAAATAAAGTACAAGGGCGGCAATGATAACAGATAAGCTGAGCACCCACCCAATTACAACCGGCTGAAAGAGATTAATTTTTTGCTTAAAAGAAACGATCAACATGGCCGCCATGGTACCAACAAAGGTTACAATAAGGCAGGGAATAAAAACATCGGTTGGGTTGGAGGCATTTTGCGATGCACGGATGGCAATTACACTAACAGGAATGAGACTTAAGCCTGCGGCATGTAAGCACAAAAACATAATCTGCGCATTGGATGCAACAGCTTTGTTCTCATTCAATTCCTGCAGGCTTTCCATCGCCTTTAAACCGAACGGGGTTGCCGCGTTATCTAAACCGAGCAAATTTGCAGAAAAGTTCATAATCATATGACCCATTGATGGATGGCCTTTTGGGATATCGGGAAAAAGCTTCGAAAAGAATGGTGCAACAATTCGCGATAATAAGCGGATTCCACCTGCTTTTTCCGCAATGCTCATCAATCCCATAAATAAAGCCAAAATACCAATCAGCTTTAGGCAAAGTTCTACAGCAACCCAGCAGGTTTCGATAATGCCATCCAATTTCAAGGGGTTCGCCGGATCGTCGGCCTTCCCAATAACCATCCAGTTGAAAATATCACTTTGTCCAAAAAAGAAACATTTTATACTGGCTACTACAATTGCAACAATAAAAAATGCGGACCAAATTCTGCTTAATGCCATTAGCGGTTTTCGTTTTAATTTAAAAGGATGAAATTAGGGTTTTATTTCAATAGTTTTATTTTTAGTCTGTAGTCTGTAGTCAATAGTCTGCAGTCCAAAGTCTGCAGTCGGTAGTCTACAATCTATAGTCGCATGCTAAGACGCTTTTTCACCAACATGTTAGGCGCTTTTCTGCGTGTTTGCCCTTCGACTACGCTCAGGGTGACAATCGCGACGGATGTAACGACGTTTTCCACCAACATGTTAGCATGAGTCTTTCTGAGTGTTTGCCTTTCGACTACGCTCAGGGTGACAATCGCGACGCATGCTAAGACGCTTTTTCACCAACATGTTAGGCGCTTTTCTGAGCGTTTGCCCTTCGACTACGCTCAGGGTGACAATCGCGACGCGTGTAACGACGTTTTTCACCAACATGTTAGCTTGAGCCTTTCTGAGCGTTTGCCCTTCGACTACGCTCAGGGTGACAATCGCGACGCATGTAAAGACGTTTTTCACCAACATGTTAGCTTGAGCCTTTCTGAGCGTTTGCCTTTCGACTACGCTCAGGGTGACAATCGCGACGCATGCTAAGACGCTTTTTCACCAACATGTTAGGCGCTTTTCTGAGCGTTTGCCCTTCGACTACGCTCAGGGTGACAATCGCGACGCGTGTAACGACGTTTTTCACCAACATGTTAGCTTGAGCCTTTCTGAGCGTTTGCCTTTCGACTACGCTCAGGGTGACAATCGCGACGCGTGTAAAGACGTTTTTCACCAACATGTTAGGCGCTTTTCTGAGTGTTTGCCCTTCGACTACGCTCAGGGTGACAATCGCGACGCGTGTAAAGACGTTTTTTACCAACATGTTAGCTTGAGCCTTTCTGAGCGTTTGCCCTTCGACTACGCTCAGGGTGACAATCGCGACGCATGTAAAGACGTTTTTCACCAACATGTTAGGCGCTTTTCTGAGTGTTTGCCCTTCGACTACGCTCAGGGTGAAAATCGTGACACATGTAAAGACGTTTTTCACCAACATGTTAGCTTGTGCCTTTCTGAGCGTTTGCCCTTCGACTACGCTCAGGGTGACAATCGCTGGCGTAAGACTATGGACTTAAGACTTAGGACTCCCGACTCAAGCCTCAAGACTCAAGCCTCCCTACTTCCTATGGTTTATCGTCGGTTAATTCGAATCCCCAGGTTTTTCCTTTTTCAGTTGCAGGAACGCCAGCTGTCATCCAGGCCGGAGCTTTAGCGCCTTTTAAGTAATAGTCGAAGAACTGCTGCTCGCGAATTTGGATGTCTTTGCGGTTTTGGCGTTGAACAAGGTTGTGTGCTTCTCCGTTGTAGTTTAGCAACCAAACAGGCTTACCCAAGCGGCGCAATCCGGTAAACATTTCAATACCCTGGTACCAAGGCACGGCTCCATCAGCATCGTTAGCCATAACCACCACAGGCGTATTTACTTTTGGGAACATAAACAGTGGTGAGTTTTCAATATATAATTCGGGTTTCTCCCAAAGGGTTGCGCCGATTCTACTTTGTGTTTTTTCATATTGAAACTGGCGGTTCATACCTGTTTCCCAACGGATGCCACCGTAAGCCGAAGTCATGTTGGCAACAGGAGCGCCTGCCCATGCCGCTGCATACATGTCGTTTTGTGTAATTAGATAAGCCACCTGGTAACCACCCCAACTTTGACCCTGAATACCGATTTTTGTGCCATCAACCCAACTGTTCTTTTTTAAGTGCTCAACACCAGAGTTGATAAATTCTACCGCCGATTGCCCCGGGTGGCCAGTTTCGTAACTAATATCCGGTGCGAAAACCAAATAGCCATTACTTACAAAAAACGAGATGTTTAAACGCGATGGAGTAGGGGCCGGTGCCTGGTAACTATAGAGGCCGTCAGAAAGTTTCTCATAAAAATAAGCGATCATCGGGTATTTTTTGTTTGGATCGAAATTTTCTGGTTTATACAAAATCCCTTCCGCACTGAAGCCTTTTGGTGTGGTCCATTTTACCAATTCTGCCGTTCCCCAGTTGTAATTCTGTTGTTGTGGGTTGGTATTGGTTAGCTTGGTTTCCGTTTTAAAATCGGCAGTTACATAAACATTTGGCGATTCAACATAGTTGCCTTTGTCGTAAATGAACACATCTTCGGCCTTTGATGTTAACAGGTTAGAATATTTGTGTTTGCTCATTACCACTAGTTCTGGTGCTTTAACAGAACCAACGTTAGTGCGGTAAAAACCATTTTCTTTCGTTACATTATTAAAAGCCTCGAGCCAAACCAGTTCATTGGCCTTAACAAACTTGCTGTCTGCGTTTCTTTCAAAACGGTTTTCTTGCTGAAGTCTTTGGTAGCGGAAAGTAATTTTGTTGCTTTTACCAAATCCGGCCGTGATGTTTTTTGGCTGCGACTTGCCATCGGGAGAGAACGACCAGATGTCGTACCGATCGTTCAATAAAACCGCTTTATCATCTTCCGTCCAGGTGGCAAAGCCATACGAATTTGGTAAATCCGGAACATCATTTTCCTCGTTTACAAATTTTACGCTCATTCCCTCAGTCAAGCTCGTTACCTTGCCCGATGCAATGGTGTAAGTATACCAGTTTCCTGCCTTTCTATCGAAATACAATACATACTTTCCGGCTGGAGAGGCCATGGCATAGCCGCTTAAGCCAGAGATAATTTTTTTTCTTTGCCCGTTCTTCGTGTCAACCAGATAATAATCTTTAGAGGTGGAGCCGCTCCATTGCGATTCAATTCGATGACCGTAATCGGTTGATGCCAAAACGAAGTCTGCATCGCCGCGAGCCACCAAATCCGCATCTGGCAAGGTGAAGTCTGTTAAAGGAATAACTTTAGGATCGCTGCTAAATACGTCGATTACTGAAAGATAACTTTTTTTACTATCACGATCAGCATTTTTCAATTGCATTGGTTGCAAATAATCATCTTTGTAATTCCAGATGTCGACTTTAGCAACTTCAAAATCAATAATTGTAGTGTCTTTTGCCTTTTTAACAGGGGCGATTCCGAAGAAAAGCTTCTTGCCATCTTTGCTGAAAGTTACTCTTCCGTCGCCACTTACCGACCATTTTTCGGGCAATCCCGGCATGTCATAATCAACAATTACTTGCGCTGTATCTAATGATGTTGATGCATAATAAACATTAAAGTTCTTAATTTCTTGCTTTTCGGGGTCTTGTTCGCCAACGAAGGCAAGGTGTTCGCTTTCTTCGTCAAAAGTAAAGTTCTTGAAATTACCTTTTCCGTTGATCAGTGTTTTTAGTGTTCCCTTTTCGGTATTCAGCAAGAAAACACCTTTTTGCGCACTTTTGTCCTTTTTGGAGCCGCTGGAGGCAAAAACCAGCTGTTTACCATCTTTGCTGAAATAATAGTCGGTAACATATTTATACGTTTTGTCGGCTCCCGTTAACAGGTTCTTCACTACAAGATCAGTCCCCTCATCTGCTTTTCCTCTTCCGGCAGGTTCATCGTCGGCAAAATCTTCTTCACCATCTTTCTTGCTCGACGGGCTGGTTGTTTTTTTTGCCGTATCGGGTTTTTCTGCAAGGTAGGCCATTACGTCAAATCCATCTTCTGGGAATTTGAACGATTTTACTCTGGCTACCTTTGTAATGGCATTTGTAGTGAGGTTGGCAATTCCCAGCGAATCTTTCGGCGTTTCGTCGGCCTTTTTCTTTTTAATTTTTGCCAATCGGATGTCCTTGTAAAACGGGCGGATATTAAAGGCCGCAAATTTTGAATCGTTGCTAAACTGGGCATTCATTCCCCGCGGAATGTTTAATTTACTCTTGGTTTTTAAGTTGGAAATATACAACTGCGCATCGCCCTCTTGTTGTAAAATGGTGTACAAAGCCCATTGGCCGTTGTTCGATAGCTGTTTAGAACCTACTGATTCCCAGGCGTCATAAACGGAATGATCTAATGGTTTTTTTTGTGCGTAAGCAAAGCTGACAACGAAAAACAGGATAAATGTTAATCTCTTTTGCATCTTTATAAATAAGTTAATTTGTTGGTTGAATTTTGAGTTCCTAAAATTGGAATTTTTTAGGTCATTTAAAAGCTTGTACGGCAAATATTACAATTAAGCGTGTTTTTTATTGCGGAAACGAGTAGCCTGTCGGTGGGCACTGTCATCCTGAGCGTAGCGAAGGATCCCTAAGCTATGAAAAAGTAACGTTAACAAAGCACGGGCCCACATTGTTCAGCGCCCGTAGCGAACAGATTTCTCCGCTACGGTCGAAATGACGATTGATGAGTAAAATTGACAAACATGCCCGGTTCCGCACCCTGCTCTCCGGCCTCGGAAATGATGGAAGGAGAAAACGTTAAAGCTTCTGCACAAACTTTCATACCCCACAGAAGCAAGGCAGCGCGTCCTCCCGACATTTTCTGTCGGGGCTTGCGCTGCCGCCATTAAAAGCTTTAACGAATTTATCCAAACATCAGATCCAAGCCTTGAACTTTTGTTTCTTTTGGTTCAAGCCAAAAGAAAATAGCCTTTCGGCGGCCAGCCGAGGCAAGGGTGAGCGGAGGCCCACCGGTACTGAAAAGATTTCTCCTCCATAGGAGCTCCTGTGGAGCGCTACGGTCGAATCCGATAGCTATCGGATGACGATCTTGAAATAATCACGACGCTAAATTGTGAACGTGCTTGGGCGATCGCTGTCATCCTGAGCATAGCGAAGGATCTCTAACCTATGGAAAGTTAACTTTATCAAAGCACAGTCCCACATTATGAACGGATGGGACTAATTCAACGGTTCAGCGCTCGTAGTGAACAGATTCTTCACTGCGTTCAGAATGACAAATTGGAAATGGAATAAGATTAAAGGTTCGGTGCTCGCAAGAACAGATTCTTCACTGCGTTCGGAATGACAATTGGGGCCAGGCTGGTTTCATCGGGAACAGATTTCTCCCATACGGCCATAATGACGGTTGATGAGTTAAATTGGCAAACATGCCCGGTTCCGCACCCTGCTCTCCAGCCTCGGAAATGATGGAAGGAGAAAACGTTAAAGCTTCTGCACAAACTTTCATACCCCCCAGAAACAAGGCAGCGCGTCCTCCCGACATTTTCTGTCGGGGCTTGCGCTGCCGCCATTAAAGCTTTGACGAATTTATCCAACATCAGATCCAAGCCTTGAACTTTTGTTTCTTTTGGTTCAAGCCAAAAGAAAATAGCCTTTCGGCGGCCAGCCGAGGCAAGGGTGAGCTGAGGCCCACCCGTACTTCAAAGATTTCTCTTCCATAGGAGCTCCTGTGGAGTGCTACGGTCGAATCCGATAGCTATCGGATGAAGGTTGTTGCTATTCATCGGATAATGAAAAGCAAAAAGCCCCGGTTGCATCGCAATCGGGGCTTTTTTATAAATTTTTCTGTTATTTTTTTGCTTGCTGTTGTTGACGCATATAATCATCTAAACGCTGTTGAAATTTCGATTTTTTCTTTTTCTCATCAGCCGGTCGTGCCTTGTTTTGTTGAATCAACGCATGAATTTTATCATCATCAACCATTTTGCGGATTAAAATCTGCTGACCGAACGTCATTAAGTTGGCTAAGAAATAATAATAGTTTAATCCCGCTGGGTAACTGTTCAACACACCCAAAAAGATTATTGGCATAATGTAACCAATATATTTCATTTGTCCTGTGGCGCCAGAAGTTTGATTGTTGAAATAAGTCATGATCAACGTTGAAATCGTCATCAATACGCACATCAAACTTAAGTGATCGCCAATAAATGGAATTTTAACGCCAAATTTAATAAACTCATCGTAAGTCGAAAGATCTTTCATCCACAAGAAACTCTCTCCGCGTAACTCGAATAAGTTAGGGAAGAAGAAGAAAAAAGCCATTACCAACGGCAACTGTAAAACCATCGGTAAACAACCACCAAGCGGATTTACGCCAGCTTTTTTGTACAGCTTTAAATATTCTTGCTGAACCAGGGTTGGGTTGTCTTCGCCAACTTTAGCTTTAATTTCATCCATTTCAGGTTTCAAAACCCGCATTTTCGCCATCGATAAATACGATTTGTAGGTAAGTGGCGATAGTGCAACCTTTAACAAAATGGTTAATACCAAAATGATCAGGCCGAAGTTCCATCCGAAATTGTTAAGAAAGTTAAATACAGGCAACACGATGAAACGGTTAATGTACTTTAACGGCCAGTAACCTAAATCTACTTGTTTTTCTAAATCGTATCCCTGCGCTTTCAGAGTAGAAAACTTGTTGGTTCCGAAATAGAACTCCATATCGTAGCTTTGGTTAGCTGTGTGGGCGTATGGCAGTTGCATATTAGCATCGTAAAACTTAATCTGACCGGGTGCCGTAGGAATTTTCACTTCCAAACTACCTTTTTCAAACCCTTGTTTTGCAATTAAAGTAGCCGAGAAAAAATGCTGCTTAAACGAAAACCATTGTATTTTGCCTTTGGTTAATTCTTCTTTTTCATCTTTGCTAACACTTAGGTGATCGACATCTTCATTAACATATTTATAATAAGGCGCAGAGTAACGGTGTTCACTTTCAATTGATTTTTCTTGTTGCAACAGTGTGGTTTGCCAGTTTAATCCAACAGTATTGCCCGCAATAACCTGCTGTAAGCCAACTAAATTAACCTTAAAATCTACTTTATTACTCGAAGGTTTTAAATCGTAAACATATTCAACGTATGCACCATTATTGTAATTTGCACGCATGGTTACCGTGTTTCCGGTCTTCGTTGGTGTAAAATAAAGGTCGTTTGTGTTTACTACTTTCCCGGCTGCGTTAAGGTTAAGGCCAAACCTGGTTTGATCTTCTTTAAACAGTATTAAAGGTTTGCCGGTAAAGGTTTTTTGGCCCTTTACTTCTACCGATGCAATTTTACCGCCCTTATTGCTTAAAGTAATGATTAATTTGTCGTTTTCCAGAAGAACGCTCGAGGCTGTACCCGTCAACGCTGTGCCAAAAGGGCCTTTTACAGCCAACGAATCAACAACAGGGGAGGTGCTTGCTACCTGAGTAGTATCTTTTTGTATTGGTGCAACACCAGCTTTTTTCAGAGAATCTATATGCGCTGTTTCTTGGGCTTGTTTCAATTCAGCCTCGTTAGGCTTTAAGAAGTAGAATGATCCTGCCAAAATGATCATAATCAGGAACAGTCCTGTAAAGGTATTTCTATCCATTATTTATGTATGTACTGCTTTTTAATTCGTTTTCTTTTTCGCAAACTCCATCGCAGCGGCGACAAATTTAACAAAAAGTGGGTGAGGATTAGCTACTGTTGATTTTAATTCTGGGTGAAACTGGCCACCAACAAAAAAGGGATGGTTTTTAAGCTCAACAATTTCTACCAGATTTGTTTGTGGATTGATGCCTGAAGCAATCATTCCTGCTTCCTCGTATTGCTTTAAATAGTCGTTATTAAACTCGTAACGATGGCGGTGGCGCTCATTAATGTGCTGCTTGCCGTATATAGCAAACGCCTTTGTGCCTTTTTTGATATCGCAAGGATAGGAGCCTAAACGCATTGTTCCGCCCATGTTTACGATGTTCTTCTGCTCCTCCATCATGTTGATCACAGGATTTGCGGCTTCGGGATCAATTTCGGTGGTATGCGCACCTGTTAAGCCCAAAACGTTACGTCCAAACTCAATAACCGCACACTGCATGCCGAGGCAAATACCGAAGAAAGGGACATTGTTTTCGCGTACATATTTAATGGTATCGATTTTTCCCTCAATACCGCGGCTACCGAAGCCCGGAGCAACCAAAATGCCTTGTAAATGACCAAGTTTTTCTTTTACGTTGTCAGGAAAAATCCCTTCCGAGTGGATGTATTCAACCCTTACCTTGCATTCATTTTTCGATCCGGCGTGTACAAACGATTCGATAATCGATTTATAGGCGTCGGGCAATTCTACATATTTACCCACCAACCCGATTTTAACCTCAGCAGTCGGGTTTTTTAAGCGACCAAGAAAATCCTTCCAGCTTTCCATATCCGGATCGCTTTTGGTTGGCAACTTTAATTTCGATAACACCGTTTTATCTAACTGTTCTTTCAACATCAACAAAGGCACATCGTAAATTGTGGATGCATCCATCGATTCGACAACCGCATTGATGTTAACGTTACAAAATAGTGCTATTTTTTTTCTCAAATCGGGCCCAAGGTGGTGCTCGGTTCTACAAACCAAAATATCGGGTTGAATTCCGTATTCCAATAAAGCTTTAACTGAGTGTTGTGTCGGTTTCGTTTTTAATTCGCCGGCAGCGGCCAGATAAGGCACCAATGTTAAGTGAATTACAATGGCATTAGAGCTGCCTTCTTCCCATTTAAACTGACGAACCGCTTCGATAAACGGCAACGATTCGATATCGCCAACGGTACCGCCAAGCTCCGTAATTACAATGTCGTAATCGCCGCTTTCGCCTAATATGCGCATATTGCGTTTAATCTCGTCGGTAATATGTGGAACAACTTGTACAGTTTTGCCCAAATACTCGCCCTTACGCTCTTTGCTAATCACGTTTTGATAAATACGACCGGTAGTGATGTTGTTTGCCTGCGATGTTGGAACGTTTAGGAAACGCTCATAATGACCAAGATCTAAATCGGTTTCTGCACCATCTTCAGTAACAAAGCATTCGCCATGCTCGTACGGATTTAAAGTTCCGGGATCGATATTAATGTAAGGATCGAATTTTTGAATGGTTACACGATAGCCTCGTGCCTGCAAAAGTTTAGCTAAAGATGCGGAAATGATGCCCTTACCCAAAGAGGAAGTAACACCGCCCGTAACAAAAATATACTTAGTCATGTTTGTGATTTTTTACAGCAGATTGTATTAATTGCTGCTTTTTGTACGGGATACAAAGGTAGGAAAATTCCTTGTTTGAACAGATTTAAAATTGAGATATTTTAAAAATGATAATGGCGTGTTTTTCAGAAAATTAGATGTTTGGAGAAGGGATTTGATTACAGGGAGGCTCTTGATGTTACTTAAAGCAGAAGATTATAGATCTGTTTTTTGATGTCTTCTATCTTTGAAGGGTTCTTTTTATCATCGTAGCGGGTGTAAAGATCTACCATTTTTTGAAAATCTTTCTCGCTGGTTGTTTTTCTGCCTTTCTCCGGGGGCGAAATGGTTAATACCGGAACATTTTTGGCCTCTATTTTGGTGGCAAACCAAGTGGTATTATATCTTGGGATAGCGAGCCCCAATATCATTCCGGGTAAACCGGTAAATCCCTCCGGGCCGCCTTTCAATAGCATTTCGTCGGTGTAAAACGCTACAACGGTAACGGTATCATTAATTACGGCTATTGCCTTGCGGCATTCGTAACCTGCAATAGTGCGTACATCGTGCATAATTTTCCAATGGAGCTGTGGTATCGTATCATTCAAAATAAAATCTTCCCCTCTAATGGTTTTTCGCAATATTCGGTTCTTCTTACCAAAGTTGGTATAAAGTTCATTGGTATTATCGTTCGAAAAAAAGAAGCTGTTGTCACTTAGCGTTTCTTTAGGCTTGGCTTTGTAAATAGAGGTGCTATCGTTAAAAACGTACTCCCAATTAGAGATCAAATATTTGTTCATCTTATCTTTAGCGTCATCAGGAATCCAGGTATTTGCGGCCAGCCGCTGTTTTTGGTTTATCTTTTTTTCAAAAGTGATTTTGGCGCTTTTTATAAAGACCGTTTGCGCCTCGGCCATCGTAACTGTTAAACTCAGTAAAATAAGCAATGTTAGTTGTTTCATCCCTTTATTTTTTGTCTTGTTGAGTGAAATTGCCCGTTAAGTTATAAGTAAGCCCAATTAAAACATAACGTGGAATAAAGCTATTTGTGCTTTCACTAATGGTGTTTCCACCCACATAGCGGTTATAGCCAATTTTTTCGGCCAGAATATCCGAAATCGATATTTTGAGCTCCAATTCTTGTGCTTTGAGCATCTTTTTTGATAGATAGGCATTCCACAGTGCAATATTTACGGGCCTGCTAAAAGATGAGTTTGCCGGCTGGTATGATAATGAAATCGAGGTATCGAACTCGAAATTGTATGGGAGCTGTATATTGCCCGAAATTTCGTGATCGTGATTAAAGTTTTTTCCGTCATTTATAGATCCGATCGATGAGCTGCTGTTTGAAAACATAAACGTTGGAGTATATTGTATCCGAACCTTATCTCCATAATAGCTAAAACGAGGGCTCAGGCGCAAGCTGCTTCTTTCCTGTTTATTGAGTTGGCTGTTCAAAATAGAAACTGACGTCGATTTGTTGTAACTGCCATTAAAACCGGTGCTAAAGTGTAATTTACTGAAGGTTTTATTAATGCTTGCACCGCCATAATAGCTGTTTGTGCCATCCAGATTGATATAACTGCTGGTGGTTTTATTCACATCGTCTACTATCCTCGAGCTCACGATTGCATTTTTTGTGAAGTTGTAACCACCATAAAATGAGGCAAACATTTGCGATTTTTGCTGGTAGGTATTCAGGTTGAAGTTGACGTTGTTATTAAATGAGGGCTTCAAATTCGGATTGCCCTTAATTTCGTAAAGTGGGTTATTAATTTGCCTGAGGGGCTGCAGCTGATCTAAGCTTGGTTGGCGGGTATTGCCGTAATAATTTATGTAGGCGTTTGTGTTTCTGCCAAGCTTATAGGTAAAGGTGCTTTGGGGAGCCCAATTGATGTAATTGCGGTTAAACTTATTGTTTCTGTCTAAATCGTTAAACTCGAAAGTGGTTTGTATGGCTTCTGTACCGCCAGAGAGGGTAAACTTTTTTGCCCTGAACTGTAAGACCGCTTTGCCAATGTTCGAAAAATTATTGAAATCGAAGTTATTACTTAACGAATCGATTCGTTTGTTGTTCATCGATTTATCAAAAACCAACTTGCTGCTGTTTGAAGTTACGGTTTTAAAGCTGTAAGCGGTTTGCAAAGTAAACTGCTTGCTTAAGGGCTCAGTGTACGATATTTTACTAGCTAACGAAGTCTCGCTGCCCGAATTGTCGTTCAAAAAGTCCTGATTTACAGTTCTGTTGTTTACGCCGTTTGCATCGTAGTAATTGGTAACACTTAAGCTGTTTCCGAAGCTGTTACCTCTTTTTGTCTCCGGTTGCAAATCGACAGACAGCGTTCTACCTCGTTTTAGAAATTTCTTTGTGTAGTTTATATTGCCGTTGAACAGTTGATCATCATCTTCGTTACGATTTAGCTGCTTACTGTTGTTTACAAACTGGTCTGTCCCGTTTTTGGTTTCGTTATTGCTCGCAAAGTCGTTATGGCTTCTGTTTTTACTTCCGGCGAACGATATTTTCAAAGTAGATAAGGAATCCAGGTTTAAATCGACACTTCCTTTAAGGCTTTGTCTTTGGCTTTTAACGTTACTGTTGGCATTGCTGGCGCTGAAAAAATTGGTTCCGTCAGGTAATAAAGACTGGCTGTTGGATGTCGTTCTATCTGTAATATCCTTGCTGTTGCCACTAAAATTCAGTTTTAGGCCGACTTTGTTTTCGTTCCATTTGTCAGAAAAATGTGCGCCATAATTCGTTACATCAGGCAAGCCATTGCTAGGAGAAAAACTATCGTCATCTCTTCCGCCATAACTGATCATCACCGTACTGCCGTCATCGCCTACCTGAATAACATCATAGTCATTGCCTTTCAGCTTGCTCATTGCCGCACTTGCTTTCGAGTTTTGGTTTGTATTCGAATTAAACCCAAATGCCGCTGCCTTGAGCTTCCCTTTATAAATGCCCGCCATTCCACCAATATTTCTGAAATGTTTGAGGTCACTGTTTGCGTCGATGGTGCTCAGGTAGCCATTCTTGGCGTTATCCTTCAGTTTGATGTTCATCACCTTTTCCTTTGAGTCTCCGCTTTTTATGCCCGTTAATTCTTCTTCTTTAGTTTTTTTATCGTAAACCTGCACTTCTTTAACAGCGTTGGCTTTTAAATATTTAGAGGCCAGGAGGGGATCATCACCAAAAAATTCTTCACCATCAACCAAAAGTGTATTCACGTCTTTTCCGCCGGCTTTAATTGCACCATCTCTATCAACTTCAATTCCGGGCAGGCGCCTCAGCAAATCCTGAACATTGGCGTGCGGTTTTACGGCAAAGCTGTCTGCCTGATAGGTTATTGTATCGCCCTTCATGCTAATCGCCTGCTTTTGCGCCTTAATTACTACTTCATTTAAAAGCGTTGCCCTACTATCCATTGCAATATCGCCCAGGTTAAATTTTGAGGTGTCTGATAGCTGGATATCTCTTATATAATCGGCCATTTTAGGGAAGGTAACTAACAAGGTGTAGGTACCTTTTTGTAAGTTGGCGAGCTGAAACGTACCATTGGCACCGGCCCGAACATCTTTAACTAAAACCGAATCTTTACTCCTGATGAGTAATATGGAGCTGTTCTGTAGCTTCCTTTTCTCAACCGTATCAATTACCACACCTTTAATACTTGCTTTTTGAGCCAGACCGGGAAGAAAAAAAATAAACAAGAAAACAACAGTGAGGAATTGCTTAAGCATGCTTTGTTAAAGAAACGTTAATAAATAGTTTGTTTGGCTTGATTAAGTGAAGTTAAAACTATTTATTTAGTTATCCAAGTAATATGAGGTTTATTTTTAAAAAGGTGAAGGATAGATTAAGTTGGTAGAGGTGAAGTAGCCCACGCTGTCATCATTATTTATAAATGCTTAGAAATAAATTGATTGGTAATTCAGAATAAGATACCAACGGTCGCCATGCTGTCCCGAAGCTTCGAGATCAGCACCTTTCTTGCTATAAAGACGCTAATCCCGCACGTACGTGACAGAGTGACGAGGCGGTTAACCAGGACGCTTAAGATTTTTTCCGCCATTAACGTCACTGCTATTGATTTTTTTTCGGAAAATGAACACTCAGCACGACAAAACTTCCGCTGTCATTGCTGGCTTGATTCTGAAATGTCGTATACTTAAACCAGGTTGGGATTTGCAAGCGCTATTACCTCATCGGCAATGTCTTGCGTTAAACCAACAGAGGCACTTGTTTGTACCAACCGACTTTTAATGAGTGCGGGTAAGTCGTTTAACGATTTGTCGTCATCTAAAATAATAAAGTTATCGAGATCTGCTTTGGTGTTGAACCAATTAATGATTTCGTTTTTTTTATTGAGGTTGTTGGTATTATCGTTTAGCCTTTTTACCGTATTTACATTAACACCCCTCTTATTAAAAATCTCCCGCCAATCGGCCAAAGTGTATTTAAATTTATGCGAGGTTGTTAAAACGATTTCAAAAACGTGTTCTTTAAGAATTTTATTCAGGGCTTCAATTGCTTTCGGACTAAACTCAACAAAGCCATCCTCTAAAATCTCAGGTCTTCTCCACGAGTTAGCAGGCACCATCACTCCGTCAATATCCAGTAATAAAAGCATAACTCAAATTTACGTTTTATTTCGTCATTTCGACGATCTTTTCCAGAGGGATGTCGTTGTACTTAGCATCCATTAAATTTATTCTTTTTATTTTGCTGGCACGGTCCCAATCTGTAGTAACAAACTTCACTTCGCTCCATTTATACATTATTGTTGCCTTGTTTTTCCGGGTTTTGGTTTTTCCGATTTCAATGTTGGCTATAATGGAGCTTACATACCTATGATGACCATCTATTATTAATTTACCACAAACTTTAATCTTGTTAAAGTCTATCCCAAGAACCATTTTTTTATAAATTCTGTTGATAATAGGTATTGAAAGTTTGGCCTGCGTTGGAGCTAGCTCAACATTGTGTTTATTTAAAATTTCGTGGATTTCAATAGCTGTTAATTTTCCCATTGTGTTTTTGTTATAATTTTTAATGGGATGTTTTAAGGTAGATCAACTTGAACATATCATGTTGAAATTGAGGGATATTAGAATGATTGGGTTTACAATTGCATTAAGCGCCTTTATCTGTGTAAAATGTCGTTAATAAGTGTCGCCCTAAGCGGAGTTAAGGCCAATGCGATAGGCTTCGACTCGCTCAGTCTAACAAAGCATCGTTAATAACACTAACAACACTTGTAATAGATTTTTACCTTTTTATCTTTTTCACTCCAGGCAATATAGATATTATTTTCTTTGCCCAGGCGATATTTGAAACCGTTCAATTCAGATTTTTTGAGTTCCTCGTAAAGTCCTTTATCCGGTACATAGTTGTCGGCCTCATTATCCGGTAATACCGCTGGCTCTAAAAAATTATCCTCAGCAAAAAAGTTATCGGCAATAGTTTTTAAGAAAACGATCTGGTCTTTCTCTTTCGATAAATCGACATTTGGGTCGGTACTTCCGAGCAAATCGGTACCCTTTATTTTGGTGTTGTATATTTCGGCCCCTTTAGCGTTTTTGATGGTGAAGTTGAACACCATTTCTTCGGGTTTTCTTCCTGTTAATTCTAATTTGAAAGTATCAAGCGTCGCCAAATCCGAAAAAGACTTAGCCATGCGCTGGTCTACGTTCTTAAATTCGATCCCATCAGCTTCTTTTTTGCTATCCGTATTGCAGGAAACGGCAAATAAAGCACTAAAAACAACGAAGAGCAGTAATTTTCTCATAAATCAAAACTACAAATTTTCTTTAAGTTGAAGAGACTAGGTAAATTGTTTCAATCGCAGAATTGGTTAATTGTTTAATTGCTCATTGCCAACTCCCAACTCTCAACTCCCAACTCCCAACTCCCAACTCCCAATCGCCAACTCCCAACTCTCAACTCCCAACTCTCAATTGCCAACTCCCAAACTACCTTAAAACAATCCGTTTATTTCAGCTTCGATTGCTTGAATAACCGTTCCCAAATCTTCCGGATTATTTGTGAAATCGAGCTTGTCTTTATCTAAAATCAATAATTTGCCCAGTTTGTAACCCTTTATCCAGGCTTCGTATTTTTCATTCAGTTTAGATAAATAATCGATTCTGATGCCTGCTTCATACTCACGGCCGCGACGTTGAATATTGTTTACCAATGTAGGCACAGAAGCACGAAGGTAAACTAGTAAATCAGGAGGTTTGATAAACGAGGTGATGTTATCGAAAATAGCCCGGTAATTATCATGATCTCGAGTGGTCATCAAAGCCATATCGTGCAGGTTTTCTGCAAAAATGTGCGCGTCCTCGTAAATCGTCCTATCCTGAATAACATTGCGTTTATTTACTTCAATATCAGTGATTTGTTGGAAGCGGCTGTTTAAAAAGTAGATTTGAAGGTTAAAGCTCCAGCGTTTCATGTCGCTATAAAAATCTTCCAGATAGGGGTTGTTGTCTACAGCTTCGTATAAAGCTTCCCATCCATAATTTTTTGCCAATAAGCCAGTTAAAGTGGTTTTACCAGCGCCAATATTTCCTACGATTGCTATGTGCATACTTTTAGATGTGAGATTTGAGATTTGAGACGTGAGATTTGAGATTGGTCTCAAATCTCCAATCTAGCTTCTCCAATCTATTTTAAATTAAAAACTTTTGAAACCTATTAAACTGCGTACTTGTTTAATGGTTTTCTGTGCGCTTTCGCGAGCCTTTAAGGCACCATGCTTGGCCACCTGCCTCAAGTAAGAATCATCTTTGGCAATATCCTGAATGCGCTCGCGCATCGGCGCCGTTGCAATAATCATATCTTCGGCCAGTTGTTTCTTAAAATCGCCATAACGGATCTGCATTTTGTTATACAAGTCGTCGAAATGCTGGTGTGTATCAGCGCTTGAAACCACTTTCATTAAGTCGAAAAGATTTTGAATGGGCTCTGGTTTGGCCTGGTTTTCTTCGGTCGGGCCAGCATCGCTAACGGCTCTCATTACCTTTTTACGAATCGTTTCGGGATCATCAGACAAGTAAACCGCATTGCCTTCGCCTTCAGATTTGCCCATTTTGCCTTTTCCATCCAATCCCGGCACTTTTACCAGTTTGTCGGCATAAGTAAAGGCGTAAGGCTCAGCAAAATATTCGGTGTTATACAATCGGTTGAAACGGTTGCCAAAAGTACGGGCCATTTCCAAATGCTGTTCCTGGTCTTTCCCAACCGGAACCTTTGTAGCCTTATGAATTAAAATATCGGCGGCCATTAGCACCGGGTAGGTTAACAATCCGGCATTTACATTATCCGGGTTTGCCCTCACTTTATCTTTAAATGAAGTACTGCGCTCCAATTCGCCCATATAGGCATTCATATTCAGGTACAAATAGAGCTCGGCAATTTCCGGAACATCGCTTTGAATATAAATGGTGCTGTTTTCAGGATCAATTCCGCTTGCTAAATATTCTACCAGCACATGCTTAATATTTCCATGTAAATCGGCAGGGGTAGGGTGGGTTGTTAGTGAGTGTAAATCGGCGATAAAAAAGTAGCAATTATAATCGTTTTGCATTTGCACAAAGTTTTTTACTGCGCCGTAATAGTTCCCTAAATGTAATTTTCCCGTTGAGCGAATACCGCTAACCACTGTTTCTTTCATAATGGCACGAAATTAAAAATAAAAAGCTTCTTATGCATAAGATGTAGGCAATTTTTATCGGCCTGCTCATTCCGTAAATTTTTCTTAGCCGGTAATAACATCATCTTATTTCGTCTGCTACAAAAACAGAACAGATAAATTGATATTGTGAAGGGATTTTTTATTTTTGGATGGTTATGGTTCATTTTCTACGACAAGCGCACAGAGTTTGGTTTCTGTTTTTGATATTCCTTCTTTTTGCCCTTTTTTATCCTTTTTATTACCTGTTTTCTCGTAACGAGAAGTATTACGGGTTACTCAACTTTTGCAGAAAAGCAAACAGCTTTCTCAGCAGCTTTTTTTCGGGCGTTTATTTTTCGTTTACCTTTGAAGAAAGGCTTAGCGATGACCAAACGTACATTTATTGCGCAAACCACAGCTCCAATCTCGATATCATGATCTTCTGCATTATGTGCAGTGGAAAGTATCATTTTATGGGAAAAGAGGAGTTGCGCAATAATCCGGTTTTAGGGATATTTTTTAAAACGATCGACCTTGCGGTAAACCGCGAGAGCAAGATGTCGGCATTTCGGGCGTTTAAAAAGGCCGGCGAAAATTTGGAAAAGGGCATGAGCCTGATCATCTTCCCGGAAGGAAAAATTGACGATCATTATCCGCCAAAGTTGTGCGAATTTAAGAATGGTCCTTTCCGTTTGGCCATCGAAAAGAATATTCAGTTGGTGCCGGTAAGTATAACAAATGTGTGGAAAATAAACTGGGACGACGGCGCAAAGTATGGAAGTAAGCCGGGAATTTGCGATATTTACGTCCACAAGCCAATCAATACGGCAGTTTTAGCCATCGAAGATTCGGATGTATTGAAAGAAAAGGTTTTCCAATTGATTGATAGTAAGCTGGTATAGCATGAATTTAGACGAAAAAACGATATATAAAATAGCCGATTTGGCCCGCATCCATATCGACGAAAAAGAGGTTGATGCACTGATCCCTGAAATGAACAAGATTTTATCGTTCATGGAGAAACTGAACGAACTTGATACTTCAAATGTTAAGCCGCTGGTTTATATGAATGAAGCGACCAATGTTTGGCGTGAAGACGTGGTGAAACAGGAAATTTCGACTTTCGACGGTTTGAAGAACGCGGCAAAACATAACGATCGCTTTTTTATGGTTCCCAAAATTATCGAGAAATAACAATCAAATTGTGGCGAGGGGAGTTGTTGTTTCCGTCACCCGGCGCTTCGTTGTTAATATTATCATTGCCCGATGTAACATCTTCACCTTTGTGCGTGTCTAAAAAAGAAAAAACATGGAGAAACCCCTAATTACCATTAAAGAAATTGGCCGTAAATACGTAATCGGATCAGAAGTTATCCATGCTTTAAAATCGGTTTCTTTAGATATCAATAAAGGTGAGTTCGTTGCTTTAATGGGTCCTTCGGGATCAGGAAAATCGACGCTGATGAATATTTTGGGTTGTTTAGATACGCCCACAACCGGAACTTACATCCTAAACGGCACCAATGTGAGCCACATGAGCGATGATGCCTTGGCCGAGGTAAGAAATCAGGAAATTGGTTTCGTTTTCCAAACCTTTAATTTACTACCCCGCTCAACCTCGTTAGATAATGTAGCATTGCCCCTGATTTACGCTGGTAATAGTAAGAAAGACCGCGAAACCAGGGCAGCTAAAGCCTTAGAAAACGTTGGCCTGGGAAATAGAATGGACCATAAACCGAATGAACTTTCTGGTGGACAACGTCAGCGTGTTGCCGTAGCCCGTGCCTTAATCAACGATCCGTCGATTATACTTGCCGATGAGCCCACAGGTAACTTAGATACCAAAACTTCAATCGAAATTATGGGCTTGCTCGAAGAAATTCATAGCAAAGGAAACACCATCATTTTGGTTACCCACGAGGAAGATATTGCCCAACACGCCCACCGAATTGTGCGTATGCGGGATGGCTTAATTGAAAACGATTACGTGAACACCGATGTTAAGAGCGTTTCGCCGCGACTGCAGGCACTAAAAGACAGTGGCAGCGACTGGGAAAAAATTAGTTAGGGTTTAGGGTAGAGGGTATGAAATATAGGGTAGAGGGTTTACGGCTTTGAGGCCTGCGCCTTACGCGTATTATCATAAAACTTCGACCCCTTTAGCGTTAAATTTAAGTCTTTAAGACCCTACGCCTTAAACCTTACGCCTTTTACCTTAAACCTTTTACCTTAAAACATGAAGATTTACACCAAGACCGGAGATAAAGGTCAAACCTCGTTAATTGGCGGTACGCGGGTGCCAAAGTTTCATTTGCGCATTGAAACCTACGGAACGGTAGATGAGCTGAACTCGCATATTGGTTTAATTAGGTGCCAGCCGATCGATCCCAGCTATCAATCTGTTTTAAAGGAAATTCAAGATCGGTTATTTACCATTGGTTCATCGCTTGCCGCGGATCCCGAGCGTTCAAAAATGAAAATCCCTGATTTGAACGACGAAGACATTACTTTTCTCGAAAATGAGATGGACGCAATGAATGCGCAGCTGCCCGAGTTGAAGCACTTTGTTTTGCCCGGCGGAAATACCATTGTTTCTTACTGCCATATTGCTAGGTGTGTATGCCGGCGTGCCGAGCGCTTAACTGTCGAACTTGCAGAAAATAGCTTTGTAGATGAGCGTGTAACAGTTTATTTGAACCGTTTGAGCGATTATTTATTCGTTTTGGCACGAAAACTGAATAAGGATTTCGGCGCAGCAGAGAACATTTGGATTCCCCGAATTTAATAGTTGAAAAATAAGTTTGTTTTGCTCAAAAATTTTAATATACTTTGCGCATTGTTAAAAGCAAGAATTTAATAGATTGAATATATGTATTGGACATTAGAATTGGCATCGCACCTGGAAGACGCTCCATGGCCTGCAACTAAAGACGAATTAATTGATTACGGTATTCGTTCTGGTGCCCCTGTTGAAGTTATCGAAAACCTACAGGCATTAGAAGATGATGGCGAACCTTACGAAACCATCGAAGAGATATGGCCTGATTATCCTACTAAAGAAGACTTCTTTTTTAACGAGGATGAATACTAGCCATTACAACCTATAAAAACCGCTTAGCTTTTGTTAAGCGGTTTTTTTGTGTTCTTATTTTTAAATTCAAGGTACTGTGAAACAGTCGTTTAAAAATATAATTTACATTTTTTAAACAAAAGTTTGGTCACTGTGTTAATACTTCAACATTTACTTAAAAAATTAACACTATGGGAAATTTATTGTATTTAGTCGCAGTAGTATTGGTAATATTATGGGTGATCGGATTTGTGTTCCACGGCTTCGGCGATGTGGGCGGTATAATCCATGTTTTATTGGTTATTGCAGTTATCGCAATCTTGCTTAAAGTAATTGGCAGAGCGGCGTAAGATATAGAACGAGCAATATTGATTAGTAGGATTACTTAAAGATCGATAGAACTTAAAAGGGGATTTTCTTAACAGAAAGTCCCCTTTTTTTGTTAGCACGCTACTGTCATTCTGACGAAGGAAGAATCCCTAAGCGATGAAAAGCAGAACCCTGAGTCTGAAGAAATCCGTCATGTGCGACTAAAATATCAGCATCCCCCAAAAAAGATAAAGCTCCCCATCGCGGGGAGCATTTATCCAACTAACAAAACATATTTTTTTAAAATTTGAGGGCTATCTATTTTATTTCAAATTGGTTGAACCATCAGGTTGGTAAACATAATTGAAGGTGTAGTACTGAGATGCTGGTCTTTTTCCAGGAGTCATATAATCAGCAAAATCCGCAGTACTTGTATCTGGATTCCCCTTATAATAGCTTATCATTTCTACTTTTGCATATTTTCCATCTGTAGTTTTAACTATGATAATTTTGCCTGCTATTGGTAAAATGGCGTGATTGGGTTTTGCATCCGTGCTAGTATATTTGTACCAACCAGCAACAGCGCCAGTTGCAAAGCCGGTTGTAGGAGCCGTGGTATAAGCGCTAAAAACACCATTTACGAGTTGAGCGGAGCTACCGGCGCTCGTTGAAATAGTTGTACCCTTAAAGCTTAAATCCCAGGCGTCTGTATCTTTTACTTGCTTATTTAAAGCCAAATTATAATAAACTGTGGTTTCGCCTTTATTCTTATCGGCAGTTTTGTCGGCCACTTTATTAACCGTTAAATCTGCCTTAACCTCCGGTTCAGTAACCTCATCTTTTTTACATGAAGCAAAACTCATAATTAACAGACCTAATACTAATCCTGAAGAAATTTTTGTAAACGTTTTCATTGTGTTATCTGATTTATATTTAATTTAATTTTTAATTATTCAATGTGTAAGTAATGCCCCCATAAAAAAGTCGGCCGGGCAAGTTGCTTATGAAATTTACATCCTTATAGTTGAAGATGTTATCAACGGTGAATTGTAGACGTAATCGTTCTTTTATTAGCAGCTTGCTAACAGAGCCATTAAACAGGGTATAACCATTAACATATTCACTATCCATATTCACAATGTTGTTGCCGTCTAAATCGCTTATCCCATATCGGCCTCGATATATTGCCCTTAACGAGCCAAAAATGCCATGCTTATTGTTATTGTAAGCTATTGCCGCATTTGCCATATATCTCGATCGGTTGTACAAACCACCATAATCGCTCAGCTTTACCAGCGTTGTTTCATTTGTAGCCGGATCACGGGTGTAAACGTTTCCTTGTTTTATCGCGTTTACATGATCTTGATTAAAAGCATCTAGATACTGAAATCCAGCTGAGAGTTGCACAGCTTTAAAAGGCGTATAACTCAG
This sequence comes from Pedobacter endophyticus, assembly GCF_015679185.1. Lineage (NCBI taxonomy): Bacteria > Pseudomonadati > Bacteroidota > Sphingobacteriia > Sphingobacteriales > Sphingobacteriaceae > Pedobacter > Pedobacter endophyticus. The sequence continues at coordinate 822,681 of NZ_CP064939.1, read as the reverse complement.
ATCCGCCTCTATCCCTTGCGTAACTACGCGATCTTCGTTGCGGTAAGAAAATACCGATTGGTCATCGGTCTTGATAGCAACGGTTACCGTATTGATGAGGTTTTTAATATTGTTCCTAAATACATTAGCGTTGAGCCTCAATTTGGGCGTAATTGCGTATCTAAACCCGGCATTATAAGACAGTGAACTTTCTGCATTTAATTTTTCAAAAGTACTCGGGTTGATTAAAACTTTGTCAATTTTGCCGGCTTGTTGCAGCTCCGTCAATCTTTCAGCTAAATCAACATAACCAAAAACGCTATAACCCACCACCGGATTTGTAAAATTGAGGTACAGTTGCCTAAAATCGGGCGCTTTGTAGCCCTTGCCAACCGATGCAATAAAAGTGAGGTTATTTAACAGCTGATAACTGGCAGCAAGCTTGGGGCTAAATTGCGATTGGTATACACTATGCAGATCATACCGTCCGCCCGCAATCACATTTAATTTTTTAATTGGCGTATAATCCGCCTGAAAGTAAGCGTAGCCCGAATTAAAAGATCGTAACGTTTCGTATCGCGTTGCTTGTACCGTTTCGTATTGTACGCCCAGGCCACCAGTTAATTTCAGGTTGCTTATTACCGAATAATCGGTTTGAAACTCGCCGCGGCTAAAGTTTTGAGTAAAAAAACTGTTGTCGTAAGTAGAATAGTCGTCTTTGTATTGTAAATCGGATCTCGTGGCATACCTGGAATAATAAAACCTTAAAGCTGCTTTTACCTTTTCGTTGAAATCGATATTGAACGAGGGATTAATGTTGAGGTTACGTTCTGAATCATCCGCACTCACTGGTCGATTGTTGATTAAATAATCGTAATGCGGATCAGTTTCGTAATAGCGGACCGATAAATTGAGGTTCGACTTACTACTTATTTGATAACCAACCTTTACGTTACCTGTATAACTTGAGAAGGGCACAACCGTTGGCGAGCTGCTATTTCCAAGGGTATAACCGCCGCTGCTGTAGCGATTTAAAAAGGTAGAAATACTCAATTTATCGGTTTTCGAAGCCAAATCTAAACTTACATCAGCATTATCATTTGTGCCATACCGTGCAGCAAGTGAGGTGCTAAGCCCGTTTTTTTGTTTCGCGGTAATGATGTTAATTACCCCCGCCATGGCATCACTTCCATACAGAGATGAAGTGGGTCCTTTAACAATTTCGATTTTTTCGATATTGGCCAGCGTAATTCTCGATAGTTCCAAAGTACCTGCCGTACGGCCAATAAAAGGTTCGCCATCAATCATGATCATCGTGTATTGAGGATCGAAACCCTGCATTTGTACCCCCTGGCCATGATCATTTACAATTGTTAAACCTGTTTGCTCGGCCAGTATTTCGTTTAAACGGACCATGCCGCGGTTTCTAATTTCCTCTGCTGTGATGCTTACTATGGGTACTGGTACTTTCATCATGGTCTTTTCGGTACGGGTAGCGGTGATTACTACATCCTTCAAATCATTTGCCTGAGCGGTATCGATCTTGCCAGTCTGTGCAGCAGCTACAAATCCACAAAACACTAAAGCAAATAATAAATATATCTTCATTTATTTAGACTAATTATAAATAATTGTGCAAATTTGTGCATAATCAATCAAACCAGATAACGCCAAACGGATATTTAATGCCGTAATACGGATTAATAATGAAAATAAAGTTCTCCGAATACCAAACAGGCCAATTAATTTATAGCCACGAGTTGCCCAAAGATTTTGAAACCGATACTGATATCGCTGTGAAGGTTAGTGATTTAACTATGGACGGCTACGCTATCAAGTTAACAGAGAAATGGTTTGCCGGAATCCATTTATCGATTGCAGAAATCAGAAGCAATGGTGTGGTCGATTTCTCTTTCGAAGCTTCGCAAAATCATATTTGCTTTCTTTTTTGTTTGAGCGGCGGTTTAAATTACTATACGCCAAATAAGACAACGCATTTGTTATCGCTTAAAGCGAACCAACATAGTGTTACCTGCGGCGAGTTGAATAACGCCGTGTTTAGCGTGAGCGAGAGCACACAATACATTTATATACAGCTTACCACCGAATACTACAAGAAAATAACCAACCAGAATTTTAACGACCACCGGAAAATATTCTTCAATCAGGCAACATCGCCCCAAATGGTTATGATTTTAAAGAAGCTTGCCCAGTGTAATTATTCGGGTAGGGTAGAGCGGATTTATTTGGAGTCTAAAATTCTTGGCCTCATTATTTTCTTTATCCAAAAGCGAACGAGCAAATTAGCTACGCTTAAAACAGAGGATTTAAATAAAATTGCTTTGGCGAAAAAAATAGTTGAGGATAATTTACAAAAACCGTTTTCTTTGATCGAGTTGTCGCGTAAGGCCGGAATAAATGATTACAAGCTAAAAAAAGGCTTTAAAGAGGTCACCGGGTTAACTGTATTTGGTTACATTTTTAAGTTACGAATGGAAAATGCCAATTATTTATTGCTTCAAGAGCAAAAAACAGTAAACGAAGTTGCTTTTTTAGTCGGTTACAAAAACGCCCAGCATTTTATTGCAGCATTTAAGAGACATTTTAATATGCTGCCCGGCGCATTGAAAAATAAAGCCAACGCAAACGTTTGAGCAGTTTTAATAGCCGTCCGTTACGTCACTCACAATCAATTCCGATTCTACAATGGTATTATAGAAGGCCTGGTTCTCTTGTTTCGGACTATTAATCAGGTCTAGCAGAATGTTTGCTGCTTTTTGTCCCTGCAAATACGGATGTTGCTCAACAGAGGCAACGGGCGAGTTATCTAAATAGCTGATAATTGGCAAATTGGCATAACTTACCACATCGAAATCATTAACTACGTTCAGTTTTTTGAAGTACTTGATTAAAAACAGCGCTACGTAATCGTTAAATGCAACAATGGCAGTTGGTTTTCTTTTATAATTAAGCAATTGGTCGGCAGCATCAATAGTGCCCTTTTCAGTTAAATCGCAATTGACAACGAGTGCGGGATCGAATTTTAAGCGGTTAAAGGTAATGGCCTGGATATAACCTTCTTTGCGTTCTTCACTTGCGTACAACGTAGTCGGGCCATTAATCATTCCTATATTTCTATGTCCTTTTTTCAGGAGATAATTGATAGCCTCAATAGTTGCACTTTCGAGGCTGCAAGCTACATAATGTACGTTTTTAAACGGGGGTATTCTATCGAAAAAAACAACGGGAATATTAAAGGCGTTTAGTTTTTCAAAGTGGTCAAACTTAGAAGTATCTTTACTTATCGATACCAACAGCCCATCTACTCGTTGCATTTTCATTTTTTCGACCAGTTTCACTTCCTGATCGTAATTATCGTGCGATTGCGCAAAAATAACGGTATAGTTCTTTTTAAGCGCTTCATCCTCAATTGCCGAAATGGCTATTGAAAAGAAATGCTCCGAAAGCTCGGGCAAGATTACGCCGATGGTATACGTTTTCCCCTTCTGAAAGAGAATAGCAGCGTTGTTTGGCTCGTAGTTTAGCGATTTGGCCAGTTGTTTAATCTTTTCTCGCGTAACAGCTCCAATACTCGGATGATCGTGTAAGCCTCTGGATACACTAGACGGAGAAATATTCAAGATTCTGGCAATTTCTTTAATTGTTGTTGGTTTCGACCCCATTTCGTTGCTAAACTACATTATTTTCTTCTATTGGTAATAATACAAAATTAATCAAACGTTTGCGTTGATTTTTTTGATTCATTTCCTTTAAAGCCACCTTAAATATCAATATATTCGATACCTTATCCAGATAATCCCTTAAAAAAACAACTAAACAAAATGAATAGAAGACAATTTGTAAGAAATGCTGGCTTAACCACTGCAGCTTTTGCAACCATTCCCGATCAGTCTATCTTTGCCTCGCAGGCCGCTGAGAAAATTAAAGTAGTGATGATTGGAGTGGGGCTAAGAGGTCAGAACCACCTCGACCTTTTACTTAAAAGAAATGATGTAGACCTTGTTGCCATTTGCGATGTAGATGATAAGATGTTGCAGATGAGCAAAGCGATAATTGCCAAAAGCGGAAAGCCGATGCCGAAGATTTTTACGGGCGATGAAAACGCGTGGAAAAAGATGCTTGAAACCAAAGGCGTAAAAGCAGTAATTATTGCTACTCCCTGGGAACTACATAAGCCGATGATTTTAGCAGCCATTGATGCCGGCATAAAGTACGTTGCTACAGAGGTTATTTTAGGCATAAACCTGCAAGATCACTGGGATGTTGTGCATGCGGCAGAGAAAAACGACGCACATGTGATGATGCTCGAAAACGTTTGTTATCGCAGAGACGTTCTTGCTGCACTGAACATGGTACGCCAGGGCATTTTTGGCGAAATGATTCACTTTCAGGGTGGCTACCAACACGATTTAAGAGAAGTTAAATTTAATGATGGCGTACACCCGTACGGACACGGTGTTGAGTTTGGCGAGAAAGCCTTTTCTGAGGCCAAGTGGAGAACCAATCATTCCGTTTACCGCAATGGCGATCTTTATCCTACCCATGGCATTGGCCCTGTTGCGCAATGCATCGATATAAACAGAGGAAACCGATTTTTGAAATTGAACTCTTTCGCCACTAAATCTCGTGGCCTGCATAATTATATCGTTGAGAAAGGCGGTGCATCACATCCAAATGCAAAGGTTAATTTTAGATTGGGGGATATTGTTACCACAACAATTGGTTGCGCCAATGGCGAAACGATTATTTTACAGCATGATACAAATTTACCACGTCCGTATTCGTTAGGCTTCCGTTTTCAGGGAACCAAGGGTTTGTGGATGGATGTAAACAAGAGCGTATATGTTGAGGGTGTAAGCAAACCGCATACCTGGGATGATGCCAAACAATGGTTGGAGAAATACGATCACCCGCTCTGGAAAAAATATGGCAACGATGCGCAAGGCGCAGGCCACGGCGGTATGGACTTTTTTGTGATACATGCATTTATTGAGGCGGCAAAACGAAATGAGCCCACACCATTGGATGTTTACGATGCAGCAGCATGGAGCGCAATTACTCCATTAAGTGAGCAATCGATTGAAATGGGCAACGAAACCGTCGATTTCCCTGATTTTACCGGAGGGAAATGGATGAGCAGAAAACCGATTTTTGCCTTGAATGACGATTATTAAAGTTGTGCTGAAACGTCAATGGTAGCGGAGTCGAAGGACAGATACTTTTCTTTTATTCTATAAAAAAGGTCTTCGACTCCGCTCAGACGGACAGCTAAGGGGCTTAACTTCATTAGGACGGGCTGTGCCTCAACACGATAAGCTATTGAATTTAAGAGAGATGCAATATAACGTCGATGGTTGGATAACGGATCTGTAAGCTTTACAACACGGCGCAGGAAATATTTCAGGTTAATTTTTTACAAATACTTAATCGTCAAATATTTTATTAAATTTACAATAGGTTAATGCCGGGGTTGTTAATTTGTTTAATGATAACAAACCCGGCAATTTTCCGATTAAGTCTTTCCCAGTTACCAAATATATGTTGTTTAACCTGCAGTTTGTAGCGCGATATGAATGGAGAATTAGAAAGTAATTTTTTCCTTTTGGTAAGATCGGATAAGGCAAAAGCGTTTCAACTCGTATTTGATGCCTATTGGGAAAGCCTTTACAAGCAGGCTTATAAAAAAATTCATTCCAGTGACCTCGCACAAGATTTGGTTCAAGATGTTTTTATCTGCCTTTGGGACAAGATAGACCTGCTGGATGCTGAAAAAAGTGTACTCGCTTATCTTTATGCCATTTTAAGGAACAAGATTTTAAAAATCTACGAAAAGGACGAGGTTAGGTTACGTTATGCTATTAATGTAACCGCTAAGGAAGTGGCTTGTGATAATTATTCGCAAAACACACTGCTCGAAAAGGAGCTTAAGAAAATAATCGACCAGGAGATTGAGCTCATGCCACCGCGAATGAAGGCAATTTACATCCTCAAAAAAGAAGATGAGCTTTCTATTAAAGAGATCGCCGACAATCTGTCGCTCTCCGAACAGACCATAAAGAACCAGCTTCAAAGTGCTTACAATCGGTTAAGGAATCGAGTGAAAGACTATGATTCATCGTTGGCTTTGCTCACAATTTTGATCACCAAATATCTTTAGCGTAGTTTAACGCTGTCATCCTGAGTATAACGAAGGATCCGCAAGCGATGGAATGCAAAATGGCGACCAGATCGGCGTGTTTTCATCGTTGCGAGGCTGGGCTTGCGCCGGCCGACCTGTGCCAACATTTCATCGGTAAGCAATCTGATAAAGAGATTGCTTCGTGCCTCGCAATGACGATCGTTCTTATCCTGTTGTTGGTCGAGATTTGTAATCTTGACCAAAATGAGATTGCTTCGTGCCTCGCAATGACGATCGTTCTCATCCTGTTGCTGGTCGAGATTTGCAATCTCGACCAAATGGCTATGGATTTTCAATCCATTCAAAAAAAATCAACTCCTCATATAGTACTTTTCAATTCAATATCGGATAACCAATAAACGCCCGCTATTTTGAACCAAGAAGAACTACAACATTTATTGCGCAAGTACAACAATCACGAAGCTAGCCCCGAAGAAAGGAGGATGGTAGAAGATTGGTATGAGCGTGTAAATGGAGATACCCCAAACAACGAAAGTTTCGAACTTTCGGCGCTTAAAGAAACGATGTTTGATCACGTACAATTAAGAATAGGTTCAGGGCAAACACCTCCGCAAAAAAGAACTTTCAAACTTTACCAGTCATGGTTGTTTAAAGCAGCCATTCTTTTTCTCGTTCTGGTTGGCGGTACTTACCTGTATTTTGCAAAAACAGACACAAACTTTGTAGCCTCCAATCAATTCTCAAAAACCAAACAAATTAAACCCGGGGGCGATAATGCCATTTTGCATTTGGCCGATGGCTCCCAGATCGTTTTAAATGAGGCCGCCGATGGGCAGGTGGCCGATCAGCCCGGCGTTGAGATTACAAAAACAAAAAGCGGCGAACTCATTTACAAATTTACAGGGCAGAGCAATACACAAGAAGTCAAATACAATACCATAACAACGCCAAGGGGAGGGCAATATCATTTAATTTTAGTCGACGGTACCGATGTTTGGTTAAACGCCAATTCATCGATCAAGTTCCCGACAATTTTTGCAAACAATACCCGTAAGGTGCAAATAACAGGTGAGGTTTATTTCGAAGTTTCTAAAGATAAGTCCAAACCGTTTATCGTTAATACCAATCAAACAAGCATTAAGGTACTGGGAACCCATTTCAATGTTAATGCGTACGACGATGAAGAATGCCAGCGCACAACGCTGCTCGAAGGCTCAATTGAGCTGAGCAAAGGCAAAGAAAAGCAACTTATACTGCCTGGCCAACAAGCGAGTACTTACAAAACATCCGATCTGATTAAACTTAAAGAAGTGGATGACCTCGACGCCGTAATCGCCTGGAAAAACGGATATTTCCAATTTGAAAGGGCAGATTTGCAATCTGTTATGAGGCAAATTTCTCGCTGGTATGATACCGAAGTTACCTACAACGGCAAAATACCTACCAAAGAATACAGCGGAAAAATGCCAAGAAACGCAGAGGTAAACAAGCTCATTGAAATGCTCGCCTACACTGGTATTCACTGCAAAGTTTATCAGGGCAAAATCATTGTAAACCCTAAATAACAACCATAAACAAACTAATCTCTAAAAACAACAACCAATTATGAAGAAATAATACCCAACAGCCAATCAAGTTAATCTGCCACAAACAAAAAAAACGAGAAGTGTTCGTACCACTTCCCGTTATAAAATTGGGATTAACCATCCTGTGCCAATAATTCGGCAGCAGGAAAACAATAAGTTATCTAAGCTATAATGTTTTTTAAACCCAAATTCAAAGTTATGAATTTTAGTACATTCTTTAATACGGTATTTAAGATACCGTATAAACCAAATCAATTCCTATTGGTAATGAAGCTAACGACAATACTTTTACTCACAGCCCTCTGTCAGGTCAGTGCAAGTGTTTATAGCCAGAATATCACCCTCAAACAAAAAAACGTTTCGATGGATGCCATCTTTAAATCCATTGAAAAACAGAGTGAATATGTTTTTTTATACGATAATTTAGAACTCTCCAAAGCCAAGAAAATATCTATCGATGTAAAAAATGCACCAATTGGCCGTGTTCTCGATCTCTGTTTTAAAGATCAACCCTTAAGTTTTAAAATTTTCGACAAAACGATTGTACTTAAAAAGAAAGATGCAGTTAGCCAGCCAATTGCATTCGATTTAATTCGCGGTAAAATTTTGGACGAAAAAGGCTTGCCCATTGTTGGCGCAAGTGTGATGGTAAAAGGTACAAAAATAGGCGCTACAACCGATGTAAACGGTGTGTTTTCGATTAACGCACCCGTAGGTTCAACATTGGTAATATCGTATATTGGCTATACCCCGCAAGAAATTGTTGCTGGCGAGGGCAAAGATTACACCATTAATTTAGAGCCGGCCACAAACAGTTTAACCGATGTGGTAGTTACCGCATTGGGTATTAAACGATCAGAAAAATCGCTGGGTTATGCCGTTCAAAAGGTGGCTGGTAAAGATTTGCAAACCGTTAAGGGCGTAGATGTTGCCACCTCATTAACAGGAAGAGTATCCGGCCTGGTCATAAAAAACTCAACAGAATTTAACGCCCGTCCCACCATCGAGCTAAGGGGCGAAAGTGCCCTGTTGGTAATAGACGGTGTTCCATACGGAAACCTGACACTAAGAGATGTACCGACTGATGATATTGAAAGTATGGATGTGCTAAAGGGCCCAACTGCCTCGGCCTTATACGGATCAAGAGCATCAGGAGGAGTACTTTTAATCACCACCAAAAAAGGAGCCGCAAACAAGGGCCTCGCAATCGACCTCAATAGCAACACCATGGCCTCCCTGGGCTATTTGGCCATTCCTAAAGTGCAAAGCTCTTATGCCAGGGGCCAAAACGGCGTAATTGATAATGATTATGTATGGGGACCGAAGCTCGATGCAGGCAATACCGCTCGCGATTATAATCCCTTTACAAAACAGTTCGAAGATAACATGCCGCTGGTTTCTAAAGGAAAAGATAACCTGAAAAACTTTATGTCGACCGGTATTATTTTAAATAACAACCTGAGCATCGCCCAGTCTGGCGAAAACGGTGGCTTTCGAATCGGCTTAAACAACATTTACAATAAAGGGCAATTTCCCAATCAAAACCTCAACATGCTTAATTTGACCATGTCTGGCGAGATGAAGATAAACGATAAGTTTAAGCTCGAAGGACACATGGGCGTAAGCAGGCGCTGGGCCGATCAAATTTGGGGCAGCGGCTACGGCAACCAGGGCTACCTTTACCAATTAGTCATGTGGACAGGTTCGGAATACGACATTCGCGATTATCAGGATTATTGGAAAGAACCTAACAAAACACAAAACTGGCTGTACAGCAACTGGTACGATAATCCGTATTTAATTGCTTATGAAAAGTTGAATGGCATCCAAACCAACACCGTTAACGCCAATGTTACCGCCACTTATCAGTTTAATCAGGATTTTAGTTTATTATTTCGTTTAGGTTACGATAACTACAATAATAAAACTACTTTTCGCAACCCAACAGCAAACATTTACTCAACAAGAGGCGGAGCAGTAAACGGAAGCGGATGGAACGCAAAAGGACTTTACTCGGTACAAGATACGAGAGGATTTAGCACCAATGATGATGTAATTCTCAACTATAAAAAGAAAATAAGCAAGTTCAGCATCGATGCCCTTGCCGGCGGAACCATTTATTATTGGATAGATGAATCGCTGAGCGGAACTACCAAAAACGGACTCATTTCGCCAACTTTTTATTCGTTGCAAGGCTCCGTTGAGGCACCCACAGTTTCACAATCGTACAGTTCAAGACAAATTAATAGTTTATACGGCAGAGCCTCAATCGGCTATAACGATGCCATCTTTTTGGATTTTACAGGCAGAAACGACTGGAACTCGGCACAACCCAAAGAATCGAGATCCTATTTTTATCCATCCATCGGATCAAGCGTCGTGATTTCCGAACTCGTTAAACTACCGCAGGTTATTGATATGTTCAAAATTCGCGGTTCATGGGCCGTATTTAAAACTGCTTTAGATGTTTATGCAACAAACCGGACTTACGGCACCACCACAGCAGCATGGAATACACTCAACTCCGCCAGCTATCCGTCATCGTTATTGGGTTTAAACTTGCTGCCAAGCTCACAAAGAACTTACGAGGTCGGTGCTGCGGCCTATTTGTTTAAAAAACGCCTGCATTTCGATGTGGCTTACTTTAACAAGTATTATTACAACCGTCAGGTAAGCACGCCTATTCCATCTTCATCAGGTTTTTCATCTACACTCGTTAATACAGAAGAAACATACGAAAGGCGAGGACTTGAGATTACGGTTGATGGATCGGTTGTGAAAAACAAGAATTTTGAATGGTACTCAACCATCAACTGGTCTCAACAACACCGCTACTATGTCGATTTAGATCCCGTTTACTCAGCAGATAATTTATGGGTTAAAAAAGGCGAGCGTTTAGATGCCTACACCGATAACTATTGGGTAAAAGACCCCAATGGGAATGTAATTCACGAAAGCGGCTATCCGGTGTGGAGCGATTATCAAAAACAAATCGGGCTCAGCGACCCCAAGTTTAGCTTTGGCTTTATTAATAACTTCACCTATAAAAATTGGAGCCTTGGCGTTAATATTGATGGCCGTATTGGTGGTTTGATGTACAATTACGTGTACGATAAGATGTTCGATTCCGGAACGGCACCCGAAACAGATAATATCTACCGGTATAACCAGGTAGTTTTAGGCCAGAACAACTATGTGGGGGCAGGGGTAAAGGTGATTTCGGGAGGTGTAACCTACGATAAATATGGGCAGATTACAAGCGATACCCGGCAATACGCCGTTAACGATGTGCCCATTGGATATCAGGACTACGCCCAGTGGTATCGCGGTGGCGATGATCGCGTGCAAAACAAATCTTTTGTCAAACTCCGCGAAGTGTCGTTAGGGTACAATGTGCCCTCAAAATTTGTGAACAAATTGGGTTTATGAAACGCATCTTTCTCCCTCACAGGACAAAATTTGTACATGTGGACAAATTTTAAATATTCAGACCCTGATGTAGACGGTGAAGATCTCAATTCGCCCTCAACACGAATGGTTGGATTTAGTGTAAGAGTGGGTTTCTAGTTAATTATTTTAAAGGAATTTTTATGAAAAGTAAATTTTTAAGATATTTTATCCTGTTGCCAGTTTTGGTAATGATAAATAACGGTTGTTCCAAATTCGATTCCATTAACACGAATCCCAATGCAACAACGCAGGTTACCTCGGCCATGCTCGCCACAACTATGATTTTGAATATCACCCGGAGCGATATCAGTACAAGCAAATCTTTTATGCAGCCGTTTTTGCTCGGCAAATATTTAACATGGGGCGAGGGGCAGGAGAATTTCCAGTACAACAGAATCAGCCGAACAGATTTTAGCCGGATTACTTTGCTGCGCAACATTGCGCCAATGGAGAACTATGCAACCAGCGAAGGATTAAAAAAATCCTATCAGGGATTGGGGCACTTCATCAGGGCATGGCAGTTTTTTATGACAACGATGCAAGTTGGCGACATTCCATACACTGATGCCGTTAAAGGCGAATCAGATGCTGTTCTTCAACCGAAATACGATACACAAAAAGCTGTGTTTATAGGCATCTTAAACGAATTAGACGAGGCAAATACGCTGTTTGCAGCAGGGAGCACCTTTGAGGGCGACCCAATTTATGCTGGCGATACCGATAAATGGAGAAGGCTTACCAACAGTTTTGAGTTACATGTACTGATGAACCTGTACAAAAAGACCGGCGATGCCGATTTAAAAGTGCTCGACAGGTTTAAAGAAATTGTAGCCAATCGCCCGTTAATGCGCAACTACAGTGATAATTTTGCCCTGGCGTACAATGCTGTTGCAGGTCAAAATTACCCATGGAGCGATGTTCCTGCCGGTTCAGGCAATTCATTCGTAAAATCGAATTATACCATGCTCACCAACGTTTTGTTAGAGCCGCTGAAAGCCACAAACGATAGGCGGTTGTTTTATTATGCCAAGCCCTCGCCCGTAAAAATTGCCGCTGGTGTATCAGCAGCAGACAACGCCGCTTACCCGAGTATCGAGCCATCTGACTCGTTCTCGAGCCTCCAAACACGTAGAGTAAATAAAGATTACAGCGATATCAACAATCGGTATGTGCAGCTCGTAAATGCCGAACCGGTTGGCGTATTCAATTATTGGGATTTGCAGTTCATCCTTGCAGAAGCCACGCTCCGCGGATGGATAACAGGAACAACAGCCCAAGCCTATTATGCCGCAGGTATAGCCAGTTCAATGACGTTTGTAGCTACCTACACGCCAGATAATGTAGATTATAACCACAATATGAAAATGGACGCCGCCTACATTGCCGCATTTCCATCTACACCTGGCGTAGCATTGGCGGGCACAACCGAACAGCAAATAGCGCAAGTAATTACACAGAAGTATTTAGCAAGCTTTTTACAGGGCAGCAAGTATCAGGGCTGGTTTGAAAACCGCAGAACCGGCTACCCGGTGTTTAAGCTGAACACCACAACAAACCTGAATACCCCATCAACAAACTTCCCCTTAAGGTGGCTCTATCCCTCGAACGAGTTAAGCTATAACGGCGATAACCTGGCCGCTGCGGTGGCGAGTCAATACGGCGGTAGCGACGACCAAAATCAAGCCATGTGGCTGTTGAAATAATTTCCAAAATTAATGCATAAGAAAGTCCTGATGAAAATCAGGGCTTTTTTTGTTGTGCTCGGAAAATACGGCAGCCGCAACCAGCGATCAAGGCGTTGTGTATGTTATTGCCCCCGTCAGTTGAAACTGACGGCAATGAATTGACAGGCAAATTGTAAACTGAGCACGTAGTGAAAGGTCTCGGGGAATCGGTTGGCGTTGTGTATTCATTGGAGGCTGTCTCAAAAAGACAAATTCAATTTAAATTTGTCACGTTGAGCCTGTCGAAACGCCCTTTCAAGCATTTGGGCTAGTCCTTCGACAAGCTCAGGATGACAAGTCTTCATTTTGAGACAGCCTCTTACAAATGGAATAAATTTTTTATCTGATTATAGATACCTCCTCGGCAAAAGTAAAACAGACCGTGTGCTGATTAAACAAGACCATGCGCCGATTAAACAAGACCGTGTGCTGATTAAACAAGACTATGCGCTGATTAAACAAGACCATGTGCTGATTAAACAAGGCCATGTACTGATTAAACAAGAGCATGCGCTGATTAAACAAGAGCATGTCCTGATTAAACAAGGCCTCTCCCTGTTAGCGTCTGTGGTTTTTGTACTTTTGGTGCCTCCCTCTCCTTGAAGAGAGGGAAAGGGAGGGCATCGCTTTTAACCCAAACGAATAAAAATTCGTCCTTTTTAACTCATTTAAGTGAGAAGCACAAACTTTGATAGGGTGAGGCTTGAGCGGCTTTTTAATTCGTACATTAGCAAACTAATTTTTCAGAATGACCTTCCTTTATATTGTTATCATCGTAGTGGCAGTTTTTCTCATCATCATCAACCTGCCCGTATTTGGCCGATTGCCCCGGGGTTTAAGGCTCGATAAAATACATCAGCTCCAAAACTATCGTGATGGCGCAATACAAAACCTTTCCATTACAAAGATGCAAGCCGAGGGAGTAAGTTTCTTCACCGTTTTGAAAGCGTTTTTCTTCGAAAACCACCCAAACAAAATACCTCAAACCGCCCTTCCGAGCGTGCAGCCCAGCGTAAACAGCATGCCCAACCACCATTTGCCAGAAATTATTTGGTTTGGCCATTCCTCCTATCTCATTAAAATCAAAGGCTTACGCGTTCTCGTCGATCCCGTATTTAGCAAAGTACCTTCACCGTTTTCGTTTATCGGCAGCCATGCATTTAAAGGTACTGACTTTGTAGAAGCGGGTGATTTTCAAAATATCGACGTGCTCGTAATCACCCACGATCATTACGATCATTTAGATTATAAAACCATTCGGGAAATTGCGCCCAAATCTAAAAAAATCATTACCTCTTTAGGCGTTGGTGCCCACTTAGAAAGATGGGGAATCGCTACCGAAAAGATTGAGGAATTGTGCTGGAACGAGTCGCGTGATTTAGCTAACGGATTAAAGTTTACTGCCGTACCTGCCAGGCATTTTACCGGCCGCAAGTTTAAAAGAAATCAAACCCTCTGGTCCGCGTTTATATTACAAAGTGAAAACCATAAGCTCTTCCTTGGCGGCGATTCAGGCTATGATACCCATTTTGCCGCAATAGGCCAGGAGTTTGGCCCCTTCGATTTAGCACTATTAGAGTGCGGCCAGTACAATGCCTATTGGCCATATATTCATATGTTTCCTGAGCAAACAGTGCAGGCGGCAAAAGATTTGAACGCAAAGATACTGATGCCCGTGCATTGGGGTAAATTCAGTTTGGCTACCCATCCGTGGGATGAACCCATCAACAGGCTAGTCGAAGCCGCCGAAAAAGCAGCATTGCCCATTGTAACACCCAGGCTCGGCGAAACGGTGATACTAAACAAGCATTTGCCAACAACACAGTGGTGGCGCTCGGCATAAAAACAAATTATACGATTTACATGTTTAACCCATAAATTAAACTCATATGAAAACCGATCCTGTAGAAATTTTCCAAAGCATAAGAGCCAGCGTGCAACCTTACGGCGTGCTAGGGTACACCGTTCACGAGAATTCTGAAAAAGGATACGATTTGTACAGCGAAAAGAATGTACAGACCGAAAACGGTAAAACCACTGAACGCTTTTTTGTAGGCATTTATATTAATGATCAGGCCGTTGATGTAAAATTGAATACTGAGGAGTTCACTACATCAAATCAAGAACTGATCAATTTTGGCGATAACCGCGCTGGCATGACCATTACTCAGCTCGATGATGCCAAACTGAAAGAAATTGCAACCTTTGTTGAGATCATTCACCAGAACTTTAAGGAAAAAGACTGGATTTGATAATGTTTGGCTAAATTTGCCCATCGTACCCCGATAGCAGAAAAAATTTAGCTTGTTGAAAATAGAAACCCCATTAGAAAACTACTGGCATAAAGCGTTAACCCTTGCGCTGGCAGAGTTAAAAGTACCTTGCCGTGCTATTTATGATGGGCCGTTCGCCATCATCCTGGTACACGACTGCCAGTTGGCCATACACCTTGTAAACATCAATAATGGTTTTACGCCCGACGATTTAACCTCACTTCAACTTCAATATCAGAACGAAAATATCCACCTTGTGCATTTGTGGGAAGATGTTTGGTGCAGCAGCGCAAAACAGGTACTTGCCCGGCTCAAATCATTACTCGGTTTAAACCTTAAAATACATGGCCGCCAAACGGAAATCCGTAAAATAGATAAGCCCACCGCCGACCAATTTCTCAACAACAACCACCTTCAGGGCGCTGTGAGTAGCCGCTATAAATTCGGTTTATACAAAAACGATGAATTGATCGCTGTAGCCACGTTTTCAGCATTACGAAAAATGAACTTTGCCGAGCATTATCGTTCCGCAGAACTTATTCGCTTTGCCGTTAAAGCTGGTTATTCTGTATCCGGAGGCTTAAGCAAATTACTTAAGCACTTTAAGAATAACTACCAGCCACAAGATATAATGACTTATGCAGATAAAGATTGGTCGACTGGAAAAGCATATGAAAAGCTGGGTTTTGTGTGTAAAGACAGCATGGTGCCCCAATGGTTTTCTTTAGATCAATCGCTCAGTAGAAGCATAAATAAAGGCGGACGTACGGCAAAACCCCAGGTTTTCAATACCGGAAGCATAAAGTTTGTTTTACCCTTATAATATGAGCGATTACAACCTAATCATCATTTTAGGTGCCACTGCATCAGGCAAAACCAAACTCGCCGTTGAGCTGGCGGCCGATATAAATGCAGAAATCATCAGTGCAGATAGTCGCCAAATCTTCAAACGCATGGACGTTGGAACGGGCAAAGATCTTCAGGAATATAGCATCCGGCAAAAACAAATTCCCCATCACCTTATCGATATTTTAGAACCGGGCGAGCGCTACAACGTCGATGCATTTAAAAACGATTTCTACCAGGCATTCCAATCCATTACGCAAAGCAATAAAATGCCAATTCTGTGTGGTGGAACCGGAATGTACATCCACAGTTTACTGCAACAGCAAGATTTTACCGCAGTTCCGGTAAATGAGGCATTAAGAATGGCTTTAGATACATTAGCCAAAGAAGAACTGATCGCCGAACTTCACAAATATCCTGATGAAACCACCCAACACGTCGACCGATCCTCGAAGAAAAGGTTAATCAGAGCCATTGAAATTGCAGATTATTTGAAATTCAATAAACTCCAAATTCAAAACCGGCCGCAACTGAGGCCAATCGTATTCGGCTTGAAATCGGAGGTTGAAGAAACGCGGGCGAAAATAATAAACAGGCTGCATCATCGACTGAACAACGGCATGATTGAAGAGGTGGAGCAGTTATTGAAAGATGGCGTTGATAAAGAAACACTAATCTTTTATGGTTTGGAGTACAAGTTCATTGTAAACTATCTCGACGGAATTTTAAGTTACGATGAGCTGAAACTGCGGCTTGGCATAGCAATTTGTCAATACGCCAAGCGTCAAAACACATTTTTCAGGAAGATGGAAAAGGACGGTGTGCCTATTATTTGGCTTCATGCCGGCCAAAACATTAACCAGTTAAAACAGTACATTCTTAATAAAGTTTTAGAATAATTTTAATTCGTTTTAAACACCTAATTTAAAGGCTTGTATGGCCATTCCGCTATTCAAAGGCAGTATTTTGGCACACGTTTTGTAAATGAGGACATATAGTTTAACTCAAAAAACAACTATCTTAAAATGAAAACAATTACTAAAATTATTGCTACCTCAGCAGCTGTTGTAGCTTTATTCTTTACTACTAATGCAAATGCACAATCTAGAAACTTTGGAATAGGACTTAATGTTGGTGTGCCAACAAGCGATGCTTATAATGTTGCTATCGGTGGCGATTTACGTTATCAGTTCAATGTAGATAAGCAATTATCAATTCCGGTAACAGCTGGTTATACTCATCTTAACGGAAAAGAAATCGGGGATAGCGGTGTAAATTATCCTAGCTTCGGGTACATTCCGGTAAAAGTAGGTGCTAAATATTTCTTTAACGATTCAGGCGCAGGTGCTTATGGCCTGGCAGAATTGGGTGCTGGTTTCGGTACAAACGAAGGTAGCGGAACTTCATTCGTATATTCACCAGCAATCGGTTATGCCTGGAGCAACGGATTGGATTTAGGTATTAAATACGAAGGTTTAGCTCAAGATGGCACAAGTACAGGTTATGTGGGATTACGTTTAGCTTACGGCTTCAAATTATAAGCTCAGATTATACTCAGCAAAAGGCTTCAGCGCTCGCTGAAGCTTTTTGTTTTATAGTCATTTCTGAAAAAAATGAAAATATTAAATCCAAGCGACAACCATTATCGTATATATTTCAAAAACCCTAAATATTAACTTAAAATAGCTAACATGAAAACAATTACTAAATTTTTTGCTGCAGCAGCGGCTGCAGTTGCTTTATTTTCGGCAACAAGTGTAAATGCCCAAACAATGACAACAACCGACGCAACCATGATGGATAGCGGAATGGCCTTTAAAGTAGGAGTAGGGGTTAGCGGCGGTATTTTTAGAGATAAATCTCCAATGGATTACGCTTATGGTGCCGACCTAAGGTTACAGTGGGATTTAACCCCTTACGTAGCCATTACAGGTTCTGGTGGTTACACCAAATTAATGTCCAAAAACAACACTGTTGATCCTGATTTTATTCCCGTAAAAGGTGGTGTTAAGGTGTTTCCAATTAAAAGAATGTACTTAGCTACCGAACTGGGTGCTGGTTTTGGCATTCAGGATGGCGCAAAAACCAACTTCATTTACGGCGGTGGTTTAGGATATGAGTTTGGAGGCTTCGATTTAGGTTTACGCTACGAAGGTTATACCAACGATAGTGGTTCGACAACCTATTTTGCCAAAACAGGTCAGTATGCCCTTCGCCTCGGCTATAATTTCAAATTATAATTAAAACATCATATATTTTGAAGGCCTCGCAAATTGCGGGGCTTTTTTTATTTATTTAATATTAAAATCGCTATTTTGACCCGAAAACCAAATACAATGAAAAGAATTTTCGGAATTGCCATATTAGCTGCCTTAATGGCCTGCAACCAAACTGCACAGAAATCAACCGATGGCGCAGATACTACACAGGCAAACGCAGAAAGCACCGCCGATGTAAAGATTAAGGATAGTAAAAAATCAGAAATTTTAGCCCAGTACATTGCCCTTAAAGATGAACTCGTAAAGTCTGATGCCGCTGCTGTGCAAAAATCAGCCGCTACACTTAAAACCAGCCTGGCCAATTACGAAGGTTGCGAGCCCACCGCAGAAGTTGCCGGTAAAATTGCATTAGATACCAATCTGGCCGCACAACGAAAACATTTTACCATACTCAGCGCAGATGTGATAGCCCTACTCAAAAACGCAGAGATCCAAAATGGCAAAATCTATGTTCAGCATTGCCCTATGGCCAATAACGGCGATGGAGGCGATTGGTTATCAGTGGATAAAAAAATCCGCAATCCTTATTATGGCGATGAAATGCTCGAGTGTGGAAGCGTGGTAGAGGAGATCGCAAAAAAATAAGGTTCCGATCCGTTTGTTAATCATGATTGTTACGTCATTCTGACGGTTATTTCATATTAATTTAACAGATTTGTTATGCATGTATATTAATTTTATCTAATTTAGAAAGCTATAAACACAATACAATAATATGTCAGATATTGCAGAGATTAAAGTTGATGGTAAGACAATTGAATTGCCAGTAATCACAGGAACAGAGGACGAGAAAGCGATAGATATTTCGAAACTGAGAGATCTTACCGGCTTTGTTACCCTCGATCCAGGTTTCAAAAATACAGGTTCGACTAAAAGTAAAATCACTTTTTTAGATGGCGAGAAAGGCATCTTAAAATACAGAGGCTATTCAATTGAAGAACTCGCCGCAAAATCGAGTTTCCTGGAAGTAATTTACCTGATCATTTACGGCGATCTGCCAACAGAAAAGCAATTAACCGACTTACAAGCCGAAATTAGCAAGCATACGCTTATTCATGAAGACATGAAGAAGTTTTTCGATGGCTATCCGTCGAAATCTCACCCAATGGGACAGCTGGGCTCTTTAATATTTTCTTTATCAACTTTTTATCCCGAGTGCTTAAAGCCCAATCAAACTGCCGAAGAACAAAACTTAACTATCATTAAGTTGTTGGCAAAATTCCCAACCATCGTTTCATTTGTTTACAAAAAATCGTTGGGGCACCCACTTATTTATCCAAAAAATAAATACGATTACGTTACCAACTTCCTTTGGATGACCTTTGGGCAACGTACTGAAGATTACGATGTAAACCCAATCGTTGTTAATGCAATGAATAAATTGTTGATCTTACATGCAGATCACGAGCAAAATTGTTCAGCATCTACGGTTCGTATTGTTGGTTCATCAGATTGCAACTTGTACGCTTCTATCGCTGCCGGTATTGCTGCACTTTGGGGTCCGCTGCACGGTGGTGCAAACCAGGCGGTTATTGATATGTTGGAACTAATTAAGGCCGACGGTGGAGATACAGAAAAATGGATCAACAAAGCGAAAGATAAAAACGACCCTTTCCGTATGATGGGATTCGGACATCGTGTTTATAAGAACTTCGATCCACGTGCAAAAATCATCAAAAAAGCTTGCGATGATATCTTAGAAAACCTTGGCATCGACGATCCGATTTTAGAAATCGCCAAGAAACTGGAAGCCGCTGCGTTAACCGATCAGTATTTCATCGACAGAAAACTATATCCAAACGTAGATTTTTATTCAGGTATTATTTACAGAGCATTAGGCTTCCCTTCAGAAATGTTTACCGTGCTGTTTGCACTCGGCCGTTTACCCGGATGGATTGCGCAGTGGAAAGAAATGCACGAAAATAACGATCCAATTGGCCGTCCACGCCAGATTTATGAAGGCGAAACGGATAGGGAATTCGTCGAACTTAAAGACAGAAAATAATTAAAATATAAATTTTTAAAAAGCCTCGGAAGAAATTCTGGGGCTTTTTTTACGCTTTAGCTATTAAGACGGCAGATTTTCAGTGGGAAAACATTTAAGTTGAGGACAAACTAAAGATACTGTCATCCTGAGCGAAGTCGAAGGACAGATATTTTTGTTTTATCGTAAAGAAAAGTCTTCGACTCCGTTCAGACTGACAGCTCATGGAGCGTCCTGCTGAACTCGATTCAGCATCATTATGGATAGAACAGCCCGTTACGTCGCTACGTAATAAATCAGGTTTAACATGATATTCTCAGTTAAGGCCAGCGCCAAAGCGTACAAGATAAAAATCATCACCATTTTACCGATTACTTTTTTGCGGTTGTAAAAAACCTTCAGCGCATTATACATATACCAGCAAATCCAGATGTACACACCCACTTGAATAATGGTCGACATCACCGAATCTGCACCAAAAACGTATTTAATAAACGGCTTGGTAAAAATTGACACCACAAAATAGGCCGTCATTCCGTGTATAGTAAAAATAAGGTGGTCGAGGTAATAAATGTGGTTTTTCCTAAAATTCCACATAATAAAGAGCGCCAAAAGCGGCATCAACAGAAAATATTGCTTTGGTCGGTTATGCTCGAGTGTTTCCTGGATCACTTCCGATTTTTGACCTAGGTTTATCGAACGTTTTTTTACTATTCTTTCAAACCAATTGTCCTTTTCAAGTAGAGGCAAATTCTTTTGTCTGCTTAAATATGCTTCGTAAGTACTATCCTGACGATTATTATGGACAATGCTAAATTTATTGATAATTTTGCGTAACGAATCTGACTTATTTGTTTTGCTGAGTTTTTTTAAATCGTTTAAGATCAAAGCTTGTTTTTGAAAGCTCAATCCCCTAAACGTTTCTCTGTCCATTTCTTCCTGAATACCTTGTTTTGTAATGCTTACAATCGGGTTTGTTTTACGATTAATCCCCACGGCATTTAGCACTTTGTCAACACTATCTAAAGTAGCTTTTTGTTCGGTGTTAGTTTTGGCAACGTTATGTTCACTTTTCGTTATATGCTTCGGGGAATAGGCCACTAAAAAGTAAACAATAGATACAAAAATGTACATGCTTACCGGATTGATGTAACGAGCACGTTTTCCCGCCAGATAATCGAGCGTTACCTGCCCCGGTTTAGTGAGCAGCGGTGTAAGCGTTTGGAAAAATTTATTGTCGAAATGAAAATAATGCGCAATGCTATGACTGATAAAAGCCCAAAAGCTTTCTTTGAGTTCGAGATTGGGCTGACCGCAACTGCTGCAATAATGCGTTTCTACATGCGAACCACAGTTTAAGCAGTTGTGTTCTTTTCTATATTTTCCGGCAGACATAGGGGAGTGGGAGGTTAATTTTAATGGATGATCGCGTCGATGGCCTTTTCTTCGGCCTTGGTATGTTTGTGCTTAAATATAATTACGAAAACGATGGCGATAACGAGCACATAAATCGTGAACGACAGCCAGATATTATGCCAGTCTTTTACATCCAGCGCCCGGCTTAGATCGCCATTCTGCAATACGCTAATTCCTTTGTTCTTCAAAAAAGTTAGCAAATGCCCATTGTTCACATCGCTGTTAACATGCTTTGCCAAAGGACCGATATTGGTATAGTAAGTAGTAAAATATTCGTTAATGGCCCAGCCTGATATCAAACTGCCAAGTATAGCGCCAAAACCGTTGGTCATCATCATAAACAAACCCTGTGCCGACGAACGGATTTTCGGCGCAGTTGAGGTTTCAACGAATAACGAGCCAGAAATATTGAAGAAATCGAAAGCCATGCCGTACACAATGCACGAGATAATGATCATCCATAAGTTTGTAGATGGATCGCCGAATGCGAACAGTGCAAAACGAAGCACCCAGGCAAACATGGCAATGGCAATTACCCACTTAATCCCAAAACGCTTTAAAAAGAAGGGGATAGCCAAAATGAAAAGTGTTTCGGAGATTTGCGATATCGACAATATGATGGTTGAATAGCGGATCACAAACGAATCTGCAAAAACCGGAAATAGTTTAAACTCATCCAAAAAAACGTCGCCGTAAGCGTTGGTAAGCTGTAACGCGGCACCTAAAAACATCGAGAAAACAAAAAACAAAGCCATTTTATAATCGGCGAAAAGCTTAAACGACTCTAAGCCCAGCTTTTGTACAAATGTTTTCTTCTCGCCAATCAGGTTCAACGGCTTACAAGCCGGAAGCGTAAACGAATATAAACCTAAAAACAAGGCACTTATGCCTGCTATATAAAACTGGTTCGCACTGGCCTTGTTGCCCGTTAAATTGGTAATCCACATGGCTACAATAAAACCTACCGTTCCCCAAACCCGTATCGGAGGGAAGCTCTTTACCACATCTAAATCGCTGTTTTTTAACGTGGTGTAGCTAATTGAATTACTCAATGCAATGGTTGGCATGTAAAAACACATGGCCACCAATATTACCCAAAAAAACGCGTGAGGATCATCTACCTGTGGCAGATAAAACATGGTTGCCGCGTAAAGCAGATGTAAAACGGCGTAAAGCTTTTCGGCATTGACATATTTATCAGCGATAATTCCGGTGATGGTCGGCATAAACAGAGATGCGATGCCCATTGTAGAAAAGATGATTCCGAAGTTTGCACCGTCCCACTGTTTGGTGCCAAACCAATAGTTTGCAATCGTAATTAACCAGGCAGCCCACACAAAAAATTGCATGAAACTCATTATAGTTAAGCGAAACTTAACATTCATAATAGCAGTTCAGTTTGATTTGAAAGTAAGGCGTGAATATAGAACTATTTTAAAACATTATTGAAGAATGCGTATAAATAATTTAACCGTTTTAGGTGTAATTTGTCGTTACTTGCTAGGCAACGCACATTTATGTTTTTTGAACGGTGCATGGGTTTAAGTTTTGGGTTTCATCGGTTGGGGATCCTTCGTGGCGCTATGATTGAGGTTATTGTAATCACTTGAATTAAAGATATCTTAATCTGAAACAGGAAACAACTAAACCGCTAATATGAGCGGTCGTCATTCCCAATTTAATTGGGAATCTTAATGGTGATGCGCTCGCTTTAGGCTTCCCGCCTGCGCGGGAATGACGAAAGCCTTGAAAACTTCATATTTTTTTTTGCTAAGAGGTTACGAGTCAGTATGAAAGCTAATTCAGTAGGGGTTTAGCTAGCCCACACACATTCATAATTTTGGGCCTGTGCCTGGTTTTAGTTTCGGATTTCATCGTTTGCGGATCCTTCGTTGCGCTCAGGATGACAGTCGCGGCATTAATTTTTGTCATCCGATACCCATCGGATGACAAAAAATTTCATTAAGATTGCCCCCTTTTGTTCAATTCATCACGTAATCTGGCCGCCTTTTCGTAAGCCTCATCAGCGATCGCTTCCTGAAGCTTCTGCTGCAACTCTTCAGTGGTGAAATCGCCAAAACCTTGCTGTTTGCCTGAGGTGGGCACAGTATCGGCATCGGGTTCTTTAGCGATTGAATCCATATTCTCCAGAAACAGAAAATCGTTTCCTTCAATTACGATTCCCGCCGAGGCGAGGATAAACTCGTAAGTATAAATTACCGCATTGAACCGAACTGCCAAAGCAATGGCATCTGAAGTGCGGGCATCGATCTCACGAATATTTTTACCGTCGTTACACATTAATTTGGCATAGAAAACGCCATCAACTAGGTTATAGATTATTATTTCCTGAATATTGATATGAAAAGTGTCGGCCATTGATTTAAATAAATCGTGGGTTAACGGCCGACTGGGGGTCATTTTTTCAATTTCTATCGCAATAGCCTGTGCTTCAAAGGCGCCAATAATGATGGGCAATCTTCTTCGCCCGTTTACTTCGCCCAAAACAAGGGCATAAGCACCAGATTGCGTTTGGCTGTAAGATAAACCTACAATATCTAACTTAACTTTTTTCATATTTGCTGCTGTCATGTTGGGCTTGTCGAAACATTTTATGTAAATCTTCGACAGGCCCTGAACGACAAAATTTATCCTTTGTGCGCTTTTAATGCTTCAATTAGTTTCGGAACAACTTCAAAAGCATCGCCAACAATACCATAATCTGCAACCTTAAAAAAAGGCGCCTCCGGATCTTTGTTAATTACCACAATAACCTTCGATGAACTTACGCCGGCTAAATGCTGAATAGCGCCCGAAATGCCAATTGCAATGTAAAGGTTAGGGCTAATAGCAATACCCGTTTGGCCAACGTGCTCTGAGTGCGGTCTCCAATCGGCATCCGAAACCGGTTTCGAACATGCCGTTGCGGCGCCCAGCAAACCAGCTAGTTCTTCAATCATTCCCCAGTTTTCGGGGCCTTTTAAGCCTCTGCCTGCAGAAACTACCAGTTCTGCATCGGGTAACGATACTTTATCCGTTGCCCGTACAATATCCTTAATAACCGTTGCCAGGTCTGATTGTTTAATATCTGCTGCAAAATTTTCTATCGTTGCATCAGTGGCATTTTCCTTTACTCCAAACGCATTTGGGTTTAAGGCAATCACCTTATTGGCCGAAGTTAGTTCGGTAATGGCAAAAGCCTTTCCTGAAAAAGCTGTTTTCTTAACCCTGAAACCACCGTCGGTGCTTGGCAATTCTACCGCACCATCAATTAAGCCGGCTTTAAGTTTTACGGCAATGCGAGGTGCTAAACCTTTTCCAGAGAATGAATTAGATAGCACAACAATATCAGCCTGCTCTTTCTCAGCCGCTGAAGCAATTACACTGGCGTAGGCTTGGTTTACAAAAGATTTTAACTGATCGGCATTCACATTTAAAACCTTCGCTGCACCGTATTTACCCAGTTCTTTCAATTCACTTTCAGCTACATCGCCGATAGAAATCGCGGTTAAATTAGTTGATTGCTGATCGGCAATTGCCCTGGCATACGAAACCGCCTCGAAAACCGATTTCTTAAATTTACCTTCAGCTTGTTCTACATATACTAATACTGACATATATTTTCCCTTTAAATCCCGATTTAAATCGCGACTTTTTTGATGTGTTTAACTTATTTATTATTTAATTATTCGGGAAGCTGGCCTTTAACTTCCAACTCAAAATACCAACTAAATTACCTTCGCCTCGCTGTGTAAAAGGTCAATTAACGATTCGGGCTGATCGGCAGGGATCAATTTTACGGTGCCACGTGGGGGAGGAGTTTCAAATTTGACCACTTTAGTTACTTCTTCAATAGCAACGGCTTCAACAACATTCAAAGGTTTGGTTCTTGCACTCATAATACCACGCATGTTTGGTATTTTTGGTTCAGCAACGCCTTCGGCGCAGCTTGCCACAAATTTACCCGAAACAGAAACCACTTCCTTTCCACCTTCAATTTCTCTTTCTAAGGTGGCCGTACCGCCGTCGATCTCAAGTTTTTTAATGATAGAGATAGAAGGGATATCTAAAAACTCACCAACCATTGCTGCAACCTGATTTCCGTTGTAATCGATCGATTCGCGTCCCATCAAAATCATATCAAAATCTTTGTCCTTTGCATATTCTGCAATTTGCTTCGCAACAAAATAGGCATCGCGGGGCGCAGCATTAACACGAACGGCATCATCGGCGCCAATAGCCAGGGCCTTTCTAATGGTCGGGTCGTTCGCCGCTTCACCAACGTTAATCACCGTGATGGTACCTTTACCTCCTTCGGTAAGTTCAATTGCCCGCGATAAAGCGATCTCGTCGTACGGGTTAACAATATATTGAACACCGGCCGTATTGAATTCGGTATTATCGTTGGTAAAAGTTATTTTTGTCGTCGTGTCGGGCACGTTACTGATACAAACTAATATTTTCATATTTTAATATTGATTTTAAATATCATGAAGCCAAATAAACCACGTTTATCAAGTTTCATAATTATTTGAATTATATTTAAGGTCTTCTGCAAATTTAATTAAAAAAGCAAGGAAATAAAATGTCATCTACCCGTTTAACCAAGTTATTGGAGTTTTTAGAAAGCGACCCCAACGATCCCTTTATACTATATGCCTTAGCCACAGAGTATAACACGCTAAACGATAAGGAAAAAGCCTATTCTTTTTACCTTCAATTAACCGAGAAGCATCCCGATTATGTGGGAACTTACTATCACCTGGGAAAACTTTTGGAAAAGGATGGCGAGAAAGACAAAGCGATTGAAATTTATCAAAAAGGAATGGTTGCAGCCAGAAACAAAAGAGATATGCATGCATTTTCGGAATTGCAGGGCGCTTATAATTCTGCTGCAGGTTTAGATTATGAGGATGATTGATGGCGGTTTTCAGTTGGCAGTTGGCAGTTTTCAGTTTGCAGTTGACAATTAGCAATAACCAATTTGCAATAACCAACTGTCATCCTGAGCGGAGTCGAAGGACAATTAACAATACCCAATTAAAACAATTAGCAATAACCAACTGTCATCCTGAGCGGAGTCGAAGGACAATTAACAGTACCCAATTAAAACAATTTGCAATAACCAACTGTCATCCTGAGCGGAGTCGAAGGACAATTAACAATACCCAATTAAAACAATTCAACAATCCAGCAATTAAACAATTTAACCAACAACCAGTTACCGTACTAAATGCAGAATAAACCGATTGGGGCCAAAAGGCAGTGGCTATTTATTAGAAACGTTGTGTTTTTTACTTTTACATCTTTCGGGGGCGCACAAGCCCACCTGGCCTTGCTGTTGAAATATTTCGTTCAAAGCACCAGGTTTATTTCTGAAGAGGAATTGCTGGAACTAAATGCATTAGCGCAGGTGCTGCCCGGCCCTGCATCTACACAAACGTTAGTTGGTATTGCCTGGAAAGTAGGTAGACTAAAATTGGCCATCATCACATTTCTGATCTGGATTTTTCCTACAGCGACGATAATGACTTTTGCTGCAATAAGTTATGCGTTGCTTGATCAAAAGCAAAAGTTTAATGATGTGTTGGAATACATACAGCCAATAGCGCTGGGTATTGTTGCTTACGGTGCATGGAAGTTGGGCAAAAAGGTGTTATCATCGCAAGTATCTATTTTTTTGGCAGTTGGTTCTGTTGTTGCCACATTTGTACTCAGAAATGCTTATGTTTTTCCACTCGCCATTTTAGTTGGTGGCATTATTTCATCGGCCATAGAAACACCAAAAGAAGAAACAGACCTTCGCGTAAGGTTGTTTTCGAACATTAACCCGCGAAAAATGATTTACTTTTTGGGTGTATTGTTATTGTTCGCTTTGGTGGGGGCCATTATTAACCGAACGTCGCCATTTAGTTTACCCATTCGTTTACTAGAAAACTTTTACCGTAACGGAATTTTGGTTTTCGGTGGCGGGCAAGTGCTCGTTCCATTGATGTTTACCGAGTTTGTAGAAATGAAACATTACCTGCATGCACCGGGCTTTTTATCAGGGTTTGCACTGCAACAGGCGTTGCCAGGGCCAACCTTTTCATTTACGAGTTATCTTGGTGCACTGAGTATGAAAAACTTCGGCTACGGAATGTGGGGCCAAGTATTGGGTGGCTTAATCGGTGTTATCGGCATCAATTTGCCCGGATTGATACTGGTCCTTTTTATCGTCCCGTTTTGGGACGACTTAAAGAAAATCAGCAGGATTCGCCACAGTTTAAAGGGGATTAACGCGGTTAGTGTTGGCTTTATCATTGCTGCGTTTATTCTTCTGCTCATTCCCATGGGCTTTAACTGGATTTTCCTTGGGATTATGCTTGCCACTTTTTTATTACTCACCTTTACCAAAATCAGTCCGCCAGTAATCGTTTTGGCTGGAATAGTGATCGGGTTTTTGTTTTAAGTATTTATTTTTCGGCAATCGATTTAAACGCTATTTCGAAATACCGAAGAACGACCTTATAATCATCCTGAGCAGTAAGACAGGTATCTAACAAATACTCTTTATAAAAAAAGCTTGCTTCTGCCGCTGTTGCATAATAATTAATAGCCGGATAAACTATAAATAGTATTTCGCTCCTCACGCGTGCGCATCAGAAAAAGGCATACAACGAATTTCTGACACAAAATATTCTCATAAGTAGTAAAAAATTAAGAATTAGTTTTAACTTGGCCGCCATATTAACCAAACAGATTATGAGAAAACTATTAACGCTTCTATTATTAAGCGGGCTTGGAGTTAGTGCGCAAGCTCAAGAAAAAAACAGTTTCGAATTTGGCGGGCACGTTGGGCTCAATGCCGCAACCGTATCAAGCAGCAACGCTGTAAACAGCGATTCCAGAATCGGTTTCAACGTTACCGCCGTGGGCGATTATTTCTTTTCGGATCGGTGGAGCATCAAGGCCAAAATTGGTTACGACCAGAAAGGGTGGGATAACGGTTATCTAGAGAATTTTGATACCGGCGATACCTTCGAAACGGACTACCGAACAGATTATATCACCATCCCAGTGATGGCAAATTGGCATTTTGGTAAAAAACGAAACTGGTACTTAAACTTCGGACCCTATGTAGGCATCTTAATAAATGCTACCGAAACGAAGTTAGGTACAGACTTTAAAGATTTTTTTAACACTACCGATATCGGGATAGATTTAGGGATTGGGGTAAAGGTGCCCGTGGCAAATAAACTGAAGGTATTGTTTGAATTGGACGGACAGGCTGGCATTACTGATTTAGTCCGAAATAATCAGGGAAGTACAATACAAAATTCCAGATCGAGTTTCAACGTAGGTTTGGTTTACGGTATGTAAATGGTACCTGTTACCAGCAATTAGTCATCGGATGAATCTTAGCAGATTGCACTATTCATCCGATGACTTATACCTATCGCGGTTAAAACGGCGGCTCATCGTCGCTATAATCGTCCATTTTAGATGGGCGGATGATCACATTGCTTTGTTTTTCGAAATCTTGTGAGGGGTACATTCCCGCCGATGGATCGGCAGCTGCAAACGAACTCGGGGCGGTAAAATCTTCTTCCAAATCGGTAAACTTTACAAACTTACCCACAAAACGCAGCGGCACAATCCCGGTTTCACCATTACGGTGCTTCGCAATAATTACCTCGCCAATACCAGCTTGCGAGCGGCCTTGCTCATCTTCAGTAATGCCGTAATATTCAGGTCGGTAAAGGAATAAAACCATATCCGCATCCTGCTCAATTGAACCCGATTCACGCAAATCGGATAACATTGGCCGTTTACCCTGCAAACCAGGACGGCTTTCTACCGCACGACTTAACTGCGAGAGGGCAAGTACAGGCACATCAAGCTCTTTTGCTACCGATTTTAAGGCTCTTGAAATACTACCAATTTCCTGCTCACGGTTTCCGCCGCCCTTACCGCCTTCACCTTTACCGTGCATCAGTTGAAGGTAATCGACAATGACCAATTGAATGTCGTATTGCGACTTTAAACGACGGCATTTTGCCCTGAATTCGAAAATGTTTAATGCTGGCGTATCGTCAATTAGCAGCGGAGCCTCAGTTAAACGCCCAATTTTGCTATGCAGTTGTTGCCATTCCCACTCTTGTAAATTGCCTTTCCTAATTTTTTCCTGTTCAATTTCGGCTTCACCAGAAATTAAACGATTCACCAACTGTACAGACGACATCTCGAGCGAGAATACCACGGTTGGCTTCTGGAAATCGACCGTTGCATTTCTGGCGCAGGTGAGTACGAAAGCCGTTTTTCCCATCGCCGGACGGGCAGCAATAATTACCAGATCCTGCTTTTGCCATCCCCCGGTAATTCTATCGAGCCCTGTAAAACCAGTGGGAACACCCGTCAAACCGTCGGTTTTTGTTCTCAGTTCTTCAAGCGTGGCCAGCGATTGCTTGATGATATCATCCATCTTTTGTGTATCTCTACGCAAGTTATTTTGGGCAATATCAAATAAGCCTTTTTCGGCATGATCTAATAAATCGAAAATGTCGGTTGTATCCTCGTAGGCATTCGTAATAATATCTGTCGAAATTCTAATCAGTTCCCTTTGAATATATTTTTGGGAAATGATACGGGCATGAAATTCGATGTTTGCTGCCGAAGCAACACGATTGGTGAGGTTAGTAATATAATAAGCGCCGCCAACCATTTCGAGTGTACCCATTTGGCGTAGTTCGGCTGTTACCGTTAAAATATCAACGGGCTTCGATTTCTCGAACAGCATGTGTATGGCAGCAAAGATTTTTTGGTGTGCCTCCTGATAAAAAACCTCTGGTTTTAAAATGTCGATTACCGCAGAAAGTGCATCTTTTTCGAGCATTAACGCACCCAAAACGGCTTCTTCCAAATCCAACGCTTGTGGCGGAAGTTTACCCATTGTGTTTACTGTGGTGTTTAATCTTGCTTTTCGGGCAGATATACTGTTTTTTCCGCCTTGTTCATTATCAATACTCATTCAACAAAAGTAGTTAAATTTTAACGCCATTGTTTTAACAAGTTACTAGTAGTTTGTTAACAAATTGATCGTTAATCGGATTAATTTTCGAACTTTTAGAAAATCGAAAATCTTTTAAACAAGTAATTGTTAATAAGCCAAAATTGATTAGGGCTAAAGTTTTTAAATGAATACTTTTGCCTAATATTTCAAAACATGGATAAATTTAGAAGACCACAACGCGCAAAAGAGAACAATGAATTTGTATTTGGTATCAGAGCCGTTATTGAAGCGGTTAAAGCAGGTAGAGATATTGAAACAATTTATCAGCAACGCGGCCTGGGTGGCGATTTATTTCTTGAACTGAAAGCCCTTTTGAAAGACACGCTTATTCCGCTAAACTCGGTTCCGGTAGAAAAGCTGAACAGAATGTCGACAAAGAACCATCAAGGTGTAATTGCGGTAATTTCGCCGATAACCTATCAAAATATCGAAGACATTGTTCCCTCGATTTTCGAGAAAGGGGAGGTTCCGCTTATTTTGGTGCTGGATAGTGTAACTGATGTGCGCAACATGGGCGCTATTGCCCGTACGGCTGCATGCGTGGGTGTTCATGCCATTGTTGTTCCGCTTAAAAATGCTGCTCAAATTAACGCCGATGCAATTAAGACTTCCGCGGGGGCGCTGTTTAGTATTCCAATCTGCCGACACGCAAATCTCCATAAAACGTGTTTGTTCTTGCAAGACAGTGGATTGCAACTTGTGGCTTGTACCGAGAAAACAAATGATTTGATTTATGCACCCGATTACACGATGCCAACGGCTATCATTATGGGCTCGGAGGATGAGGGTATTTCGAACGATTTATTAAGAATTGCAGATCATTTGGCGAAAATACCGATGGCGGGCAAAATTGAATCGCTAAATGTTTCGGTTTCTGCAGGCGTAATCTTGTACGAAGCGGTAAGACAGCGTACGGTGTAGGTTTTCAGTTTTCGGTTATCAGTTTCCAGTTTTCAGCTCCATTAGATAGAAAATTTCAGGCGACAATTTGTTTCCTTATTGGGAAATCTTTACCTTTAACAACAAACAAATGAAGCCGAATTTTGAGATAGAGTTATTGCCCGAAGCAATTGAGTTTTTAGAGAACCTTGATTCCAAAGCGAGAGAAAAGATTTACTACAATATGAAAAAGGCTCAGTTTTTAAGCGATAGTGAAATTTTCAAAAAATTGAACGACTTCATCTGGGAATTCCGAACGTTAAGCAACAGTAAGTCATACCGGCTTTTTTCGTTTTGGGATAAAGTAAATGGGAACAAAACTTTGGTAGTGGCGACGCACGGAATTTTGAAAAAAACCCAAAAAACGCCGGCAAAGGAAATTAAAAAAGCCGAAGAGATAAGAAATCAGTACTTCGATAATAAGACGAACAACAGATAGCAATGACAGCAAATAAACTTAAAACCGTTTCAATCGATGTTTTGATTGACAAGCATATAGGTGAGCGTGGCACCGAACGGCGTGAGGCGTTTGAGAACGAATTAAAAATTGACTTGTTAGGCCAAGCTATTAAACAGGCTAGACAAGAACGCAACTTAACTCAAGAACAATTAGGTGAAATTGTTGGTGTACAGAAGGCTCAAATCTCTAAAATTGAAAACAGTGTGAAAAATGCAAGGTTCGAAACCATTTTAAAGGTATTTGATGCGTTAGGGGCTAAAGTGAGCTTTAATGTAGAGTTAAATAATGAGAAATTGGCCTATTAAGAAAAGCCTGTCTACAGCGTGCAAAATCTAGTCTTCCGTTTTTCCTCTCTCCATTCTTGGTAACGTTTAAAAGAAGTCAAGCTTTTATGCACATTGCATAAAGCTTGACTTCTTTGTATACTAAATAAACTTGTTGCCAAATCTCGATTTTACTTCGGCCACAAATTCTTTTACTTTTTGTTCGTCATCTCTCGGGCAAACCATCAACATATTGTTATTTTCAACTACAATATAATCGTGTAAGCCGTTTAAAATAACCAGCTTATCTTTCGGTACGTTAACCATGCAGTTTGACGAATCGAACATAATCACCTGTTCTGATGGGATAACCGCATTGCCCACATAATCTTTTTCGGCCATTTCGTAAATAGAGGCCCAGGTGCCCAAGTCACTCCAACCAAAATCGGCGGGCAGCACGTAAACATTTTCCGCTTTTTCCATAATGCCGAAGTCGATAGAAATGTTTGTACACTGAAAATAGGCGTTGTTGATAAACTCTTTCTCGCCGCCCTTATTCAGTTCTGATCTTCCGACATTAAAAATTTCGTACATATCGGGAAGGTGCTTTTCGAAAGAAGCTAAAATCGATTTTGCCGACCAAATAAAAATCCCCGCGTTCCATAAGAAATCGCCACTTTGAAGAAACGATTTGGCCAATTCCAAATTTGGTTTCTCGGTAAAAGTTTTCACTTTGTGGAGGTCGTTATCAGTAGAAAGCACGTAGTCGGTATGCTGAATGTAGCCATAGCCTGTATCGGGGCGGTTTGGTTTAATTCCTAAAGTAATCAGGCAATCGTTCTTCGAGGCCGCATCAAGCGATTGTTCGATAGAGGCAATAAAACCATCAACATTGGCAATGGTATGATCGGAAGGGGCAACAACAATAGTGGCATTCGGGTTCAGCTCATATATTTTTAAGCTTCCGTAAGCAATACATGGCGCTGTATTTCTCATCAGCGGCTCTGCCAAAATCTGGTTGTCGCCGATGTCCGGCAATTGCTCTTTTATCAGGTCCGAATAAATTTCATTCGTAACTATAAAAATGTTTTCTGGCGGGCAAACCTTCAAAAAGCGCTCATAAGTGCTCTGGATAAGTGTTTTTCCAACACCAAAGAAATCAATAAACTGTTTCGGATACTCTGTTCTACTAACTGGCCAAAAACGGCTTCCAACGCCGCCCGCCATAATAAGTGCGTAATAATCTTTATTCATTTTAGCTTTTAAGTTACACTAATCCCCTGCTTGGGCGTGGTGCAAATGGATGATGCCAAAGTAAGTATTTTGTTTTAGAACTGGCAACAGTGTAATGTTATTTTGTTTAATTATGTGAACCCGATGTTTTTCTGGTGTTTCGATTTAGTGCGCTGCTTTGAAGTAAAGTGTGCTGGTATGACGGCTTGGTATGCTGTACACGCCACACGGTATTGTGATTTTTCTGTGCGTATTTGCATCGCAACAGTCCCAATTGGCGCTCCTTGCGGTTTCGGCGTTGCTGCAACATAGTAGTTACAATTGCTGCAAAAAGTTTTAGGTTGGTTGAATTGCAAATCTCCAAATTTTGATCGTTTGCCCTATAAGCAGCCTGTAAACGGACCTGATGACGCATTTTTTACTTTTAACAGAGAAAAAAATTGTTGGCCGATGCTTGAAATTATGCTAAAATTATGTTATTTTGGATAGAAAAATAGCATCGCATATTTTAATACACAAAATGGACGTGAAAAAGTCGTTATTTGATAACCTGCAAAATTTCTTCGGGTTTGATAATTTCAAAGGTGATCAGGAGTCGATCATTACAAATATTTTAGAAGGCAATAACACATTTGTTATCATGCCAACGGGCGGAGGAAAGTCTATTTGCTATCAATTACCAGCTTTAATGAGCGAAGGAACAGCAATTGTTATTTCTCCATTAATTGCATTAATGAAAAACCAGGTGGACCAATTACGGGCCTTTGGTGGAAATGACAGTATTGCTCATTTTCTAAATTCATCCCTAAACAAATCTGAAATTACTCAGGTGAAATCTGACCTTTTAAGCGGTCAAACGAAGTTATTATATGTGGCGCCCGAATCCCTGGCAAAGCAAGATAATATTGAGTTTTTAAACCTGATCAAAATTTCGTTCGTTGCAGTCGACGAAGCGCATTGTATATCGGAGTGGGGCCATGATTTTAGACCGGAATACCGTAAAATTAAACAGGTAATTGCTGGCTTAGGCAACAACATTCCGATTATTGCTTTAACCGCTACGGCAACGCCGAAGGTTCAGCAAGATATTATGAAGAACCTTGGCATGTCTGAGGCGACCCTCTTTAAGTCGTCGTTTAACAGGCCAAACTTGTTCTACGAAATCCGCCCGAAAAGGGATGTAACCAAGGAAATTATTAAGTACATTAAGTCGAACCCGGGTAAATCGGGCATTATCTACTGCCTCAGCCGCAAAAAGGTGGAAGAGGTTGCAGAGGCGTTAAACCTGAATGGCATTAGTGCACTGCCTTACCATGCGGGGCTTGAGCCAAAAGTTAGGGCCGAAACGCAGGATAAGTTCTTAATGGAAGATGCTGAGGTTATTGTAGCAACAATTGCCTTTGGTATGGGGATCGATAAGCCTGATGTTCGCTTTGTAATCCATCACGACGTGCCAAAAAGCATGGAAGGTTACTACCAGGAAACGGGTAGGGCCGGACGCGATGGCGGCGAAGGGGTTTGTGTTGCATTCTACTCGCAGAAAGACGTTGATAAACTGGCGAAGTTTATGAAAGACAAGCCTGTTTCTGAGCGTGAGATTGGTACGCAGATTTTAAAAGAGGTAATTGATTATGCCGAGTCTGGTGTTTGCCGTAGGAAGCAGATTCTTCACTATTTTGGTGAGAATTTTAATGAAACGGGCTGCAACTGCATGTGCGATAATTGTAAGAAGCCGAAAAAGCAGTTCGATGCGGAAACGCAATTATCAACTTTGCTTCAGTTTATTGATAAGGCGGGAGAAAAATTTGATGATGCACATCTTTTAAACGTTTTCTTAGGGCTGGAAACGGCACAAACCATTGCTTATGAGCACAGTAAAGTTCCTGAGTTTGGAATAGGAAAGCAAGAGGGTGAGTTGATGTGGAAGTCGATCATCCGCCAGGCCGTTTTAAATAATTTCTTATTTAAAGATATCGATAACTACGGTTTGCTTAAGCTTACCAAGCAGGGCCGCGAATTTATTGCTAATCCGTATCACCTCAAATTCATTTTAAATGAACCGATTGGCGATGGTGTAGAGGAAGAGGATGACGATGCGAAGCACGGAACGGCTGCATTAGATACCAACCTTTTATCGTTGCTTAGAGATTTGCGCAAGAAGATTGCGAAGCAGAAAAATGTACCTCCGTTTGTGGTTTTCCAAGATCCATCGTTAGAGGAAATGTGTACGCATTACCCGATTTCGATGGAAGAGCTTCGACAAATCTCGGGCGTTGGCTCGGGCAAGGCCATGAAATTTGGTGCTCCTTTTATCGAGTTGATTAAGAAATATGTGGAAGATAATGACATTGAGCGTCCGATTGACCTGATAATAAAAACCCAGGCCAATAAATCGCAGATGAAAGTTTCTATTATCCAAAATATCGACAGACAAATTGGGTTAGAGGACATTGCCGATTCGAAGGGCATTACTTACGAGGAAATTTTGAAAGAGGTTGAATCGATTGTAAACTCTGGCACAAAGCTTAATTTAAACTATTTTATCGACGAAGTAATCGATGATGATCGGCAGGATGAGGTTTTTGATTATTTCAGGGCGGCCGAAAGTGATTCGATAGATGCTGCACTTAACGAACTTGGAGAAACAGATTACACGCGGGAAGAGATTCAGTTGATGCGCATTAAATTTATGTCTGAGCTAGGAAATTAAGATGGACTTGAGATACTAGATATGAGATTTGAGAGAATTTGCCACTCAGGTCTCATTTTCAAGTCTGGTACATGATATTTTCTATATAAGCTGAAATTAGGGTTTTAAACCGTTGAGTTGAAGTGTCGTCATTGCGAAGGCGCCGCAGTCAAGCTACCAATGAATAAAAGTTCGTCATTGCGAGGCACGAAGCAATCTCATTTCGTAAATTAGATTGCTTCGGCTCGCACAGACCCGGCCTCGCTACAAAGTAGCCCCTTTGGGGCAATGACGCTTCGCCAAAAAAACTTGTATCCCAACTGCTTTGTTTTTTTAAAACTGACCTTTGAGGATGAGGACCGCTCATAGTTGGCGTTCCACGCTAATCCATTTATATTTATCAGTGAATTTTAATTTCCTTGCGCTCAAAAGGTAAAAACGAATTCTACTTCTTCCTTTTTTTGAATAATGCCAACACGTTCCGGATATGCTTTGCCACTTCCGCATTTTGCCGGCTTTCACCCGTTTCAATATATCGATTTACTTTTCCCTCGCATTCTGCACAAAATCCTTTTAGTATAATGTCATTCAAGTTATTTAAAAAAGGTTTGTAATCAACAATCGTCGATGCTCCCCGGCAGGTTGAACAATATGAATTTTCAAATAAAATATACAAGTTTTTGTATTGGTCGGCCATTATAAGTTCAACATCATATTCTTCTTATTACTATATCCATTTTTTCTAGATCTTGGTAATCACGAACGAAGTTCTTCGGTTATTTTTTCTGCCACTTTCAGTTTTATTATCGGCAATTGGCTTGCTTGCGCCGAAGCCTTTAAAGGTAAGTCTGTTTGGTTGGATGCTGTTTTTGATCAGGTATTCGTAAACGGCATTTGCTCTGCGTAGCGACAGTTTTTCGTTCAATTTTGCATCGCCGACGTTATCGGTATGCCCCTGAATTTGGATATTTACATTTGTGTTTTGCTGCAAGAAATCGATCAGTAGGTTAAGCTCCCTGATTGATGCGGGCAAAAGGTTGAATTTATTGGTATCGAAGAAGATATTTCTTAGCGTTACGTTACCACCTTCTTTTATCTTTTCGATATACACCTCCAGTTGGTACGGCTTGCTGATGTCGCTGGCTTTTAATTCAAAATTTTCGGAATAAAATAAATAGCCGTCGGCATTAACGTTGAACAAATAGTCGCTTCCGATTGGCATCACGGCTAAAAACTGTCCGGTTTCCGAATCCGTATAATCATCAAACACGGTTTTATTGGTTTTTAAATCGATAACCTGAACGTTACTTTCAATTGTTTTCTTAGTGTCTTTATCGCGAACAATCCCTTTAACATACGAAACCTTTAACGGTTTGGCGGCTTCGGGCATCCCAAAGCTATAAATGTCTTGACTGCCGAAGCCATCCTTTAAGTTGGAAGAAAACATCCCAAAATTTCCGTTGGCGCTCACAATCAACCCGTTTTCATCTTCGAAGGAATTAAGTGGGTAGCCCATGTTTACGGGCTTTTTAAAGGCTCCCGCATCGTCCATTCTACTGTAATAAATGTCTTTGTTTCCGAATCCGGGCCAGCCGTCTGACGAGAAATAAAGCGTTTTTCCATCGGCATGTAGAAACGGGGTATTTTCATCGTAAGCGGTGTTTATTTCGGGGCCGAGATTGATTGCGGGGCCCCATTTTGCATCGTCGGTAATGGTACTTTTCCAAATGTCGTAACCGCCAGATCCTCCCGGCCGGTTGCTAATGAAATACAAGGTTCTGCCATCGGGACTAATGGCGGGCTGGGATTCCCAATATTCTGAATTAACAGGCTTCCCAACATTATACGGCTCACCCCAGCCTTTTCCTTCGCGGTGCGACACATAAATATCGCATCTGCCAAGTCCATCGGGTCGATTGCAGCCGGTAAAAAACAGATATTTTCCATCGGGCGAAATCGTTTGAGCACCTTCATTATAGCGTGCAGTGTTTATATTGTTAGATAAGGGGCTGGCCAGCGTCCACGCATTGTTTTTAAACTGCGAGGTCCAGAAATCTTCATTTCCGTTTACCTGACGGGTAAAAATCAAGGTTTCGCCATCGGCGGTTAAGGCGGGAAAATATTCGGCATCGGTTGTGTTTACTCCATTGCCCAAATTGGTTGGCGTATATTTCACAGGGCTTTTAATAGCGACCTTAGCAAAATCGCAGTCGAGCAAGTATTTTTTTGCCCTTTTTACTCTGTCTGAAGCACTATTGAGCGCTAAAAACTCATCGAAATGTTGCCTGGCCTTATCATAATCCTGCATGGCAAATTCCATTTCGGCAAGGTTATAAATTACGGGGGGTGCAACGTTTTTATTTATCGAAATTGCTTTTTCAAACGCATTCTTTGCAGCACTATATTTTTTTTGAATGCGATACACGTCGCCCAAAAGAATATGTGCGGACTGAAATTGCGGATCTTCTTTAACTGCGTTCTCCAGGTTTTGAGCTGCGGAAGCATAATCCTGTTGCTGAACAAACTGGCCTGCTTTTTCGAAAGCAATTTGCGCTTTTCTGTTTGTTGAGCTTTGCGCAAGGCACAAAATACTCGAGATGCAAAAAACTAAAGAAAACCAGTATTTCATTACATTAACATTTGGTTAAAGCTAATGTATTGTTTTTAAGGAATATTTAAAAATTTATGGGTTTGCAAAGATATCTCCCATTTGGGGTT
The DNA here is from genome assembly GCF_015679185.1 of Pedobacter endophyticus. Taxonomy (NCBI): domain Bacteria; kingdom Pseudomonadati; phylum Bacteroidota; class Sphingobacteriia; order Sphingobacteriales; family Sphingobacteriaceae; genus Pedobacter; species Pedobacter endophyticus. The sequence goes on along the minus strand of NZ_CP064939.1, from coordinate 783,630 downwards.
GGCCATTACATAATCGATAATCATGGGCGTAATTTCCTTCGATTTAGACCATTCTGGCTGAAGATATAATTTGCAGTTCGGCGATACCATTGCGGCATATTCCTCTGCCCATTTAAAATCGCTTTTGTTGAAAACAATTACCTTAAGCTCGTTGGCAACTGGTGTAATATCGGGCCGAGGTGCTTTGAACTTTTTTGGCGATAGGCAAATCCAGTCCCAATTGCCCGAAAGTGGATAAGCGCCAGAGGTTTCAATAAAGGTCAAAATTCCACGCTCTTTAAGTTTCGCGGTTAAATAATCGAGGTTATAAATTAAGGGTTCGCCGCCTGTAATTACTACGGCCTTACCGGGGTGCTGATCGGCATTAGCTACAATTATGTCGGCTGGGGTTAACGGATGCATCTCGGCATCCCAGCTTTCTTTTACATCGCACCAGTGGCAGCCCACATCGCAACCACCTAAGCGAATGAAATAAGCCGCTTTCCCCGTGTTAAATCCCTCGCCCTGAATGGTGTAGAATTCTTCCATTAAAGGAAGCAATGTGCCGTCGTCTGGTATGTGTTGTTTCATTTTTGAGGATGCAAATATCTTAAAAAAATATGGTGTAGCCGTTTCTCTTTCAAAAATTAGTGGAAAGATGAAATAACACTGATATTTAAATACTTAAATTAGCGCTATGAAGTGGTTTAAAGCGCTGAATAAAGTCCAACTTCCGGGGTTGAATGCCATTAAGACCGTAAATGTGAACGGTAAACAACTTTGTATTATTAATAATGAGGATAACATGATAGCTACGCAGTCTTCATGCCCGCATGCGGGTGGCCACTTTTCTGGTGGATGGTGCAAGAACGGCCATTTAGTTTGCCCGATTCACCGCTACGAATACGATTTGGAAACGGGAAGAGGAGCGGAGGGGCAAGGCGATTATATCGATATTTACCCTACCGAGGTGCGTGAGGATGGTTTGTATATCGGTTTTGAAGAAAGTTGGTGGAGCAAGCTTTGGGGGTAATGTTTCCTTATAAAGTACAAGCCGTGTATCAGTTTTTAGGTGGTCGCTGCGTCGGCATTTCAGTTTAATGAACCGGAGTGTTAGTTTAATGAACCGGGGTGTTAGTTTAATGAACCAGGATGGCAGTTTAATGAACCGGAGTGATAGTTTAATGAACCGGGATGGCAGTTTAATGAACCAGAGTGATAGTTTAATGGACTGGGATGGCAATTTAATGAACCGGAGTGATAGTTTAATGAACCGGGATGGCAGTTTAATGAACCGGAGTGATAGTTTAATGCATCAGGGCGCTCAATGTCATTTAGTTAAGGATAAAATTATAGAACATTGTCACCCTGAGCGGAGTCGAAGGGCGGATGTTAATGGTTTTATCCAATAAAAAAGGGCTTCGACTGAGTTATCTTGAGCGAAGTCGAAAGGCTCAGATCCGATAGCTATCGGATGACACGGAGCAGGCTCAACTAAATGACACTGGGCGGGCGCTCAGGGTGGCATCGCCACTAAATCAAAGCCTTTCTAAAACCAATTTTATTGCGTTTTCTACAACTTTATCGGGTTCGCTGCTAAACTGGAAATTTACGCGGCTGGCTAAAATGGCATTAATTGATAGTGCTTTATGCCCTAAAACGTTGGCTAAGGCATAGATGCCTGCGGTTTCCATTTCGAGGTTTGTAATTCGATACTGGTTGCTTTTAAAACTGCTTACGAGATTTATAAAATGGGGAACAGCGTTTTGCGCCCTCACCAGGCGACCCTGCGGTGCATAAAAACCGGGGGCTGTAACAGTAATCCCCGTGGGTAAATCTTTTCCGATGGTATTTAAAAGGTTTTCATCAGCAGCATTTAAATAAGGATTAATCTTCTGAAAGCCTTTAAAATGAACTTTAATCTCTTCGAGCAAGGCAGCGTTACTATTCAGTTCGGGGGGTAGATAGTAGTTCATCAGGGCATCCATACCAAGGCCGTAAGCGGAGGCCAAAATGGTTCCCATGGGGATATCGGGCTGTACTGAACCGGAAGTGCCAATGCGGACAATATTTAATGAAGTAAGTTCTTGCTTAATTTGGCGAGCGTTGAAATCGATATTAACCAAAGCATCCAGTTCGTTAAGAACAATATCGATATTATCTGTTCCTATACCTGTAGACAGGACAGTGACCCGTTTTTTGCCGACAAAGCCGGTATGGGTAATAAACTCACGCTTTCCCTTTTTTAGCTCAATAGTGTCGAAATGTTTGCTTACCTGGCTTACACGATCAGGGTCGCCGACGGTAATCACCGTTTCTGCTACATCGCCGGGCAATAGGTTGAGGTGGTAAATGCTGCCATCGGGATTGATGATCAAATCACTTTGAGCTATTTTCATAGGTTGTAACGGCTTTGGTTTGCTTAAATCGTTTGTATATACTTCTGTTTTACGTTTTCGAGCTTATCGAATCTGGCCAAAACATGATTGAGTTGCGCCTTTCTAATCTCAATTCGCAGTAAACAGTCCACGTCAAATTGTTGTTTTAATACATCAAGGTTTTCGTCTTTGACCAGTTTCATCACATGGTTCATTTGCAAGTAGTTGAAAGTAATCTCATATACATCGTTAATGGTTTTTGTAATGACATTTGCGGATGCGAGGGCCTCTAAACTCGCATTTTTATAGGCATTGATTAAACCTGGCACGCCCAACAATGTTCCGCCGAAGTACCGAACCACAACAACCAATACATTTGTAATGTCGGCTGAGAGCAGGCAATTGAGAATTGGCCTGCCAGCGGTGCCGGATGGCTCCCCATCGTCGTTTATCCTGAAAACGGAGCGATCGGGCGTTAACCGGTAAGCGTAACACCAATGTCGTGCTTTTGCATGCTCGGCCTTTAAATGGGTTAAAATTGGCTTTACCTGATCTTCTGAGCGAATGGGGTACGCGTAGGCGATAAACTTGCTTCCGCGATCGCGAAATATGCCTTCTGATGGGCTTTGGATAGTTTTATAGGAGTCGTCAAACAGCATCTTGCGATAGTTTAATAAAGATGATGGCCACGAGGGCGAGGATAATTCCGGCGTAATTCAATTTCGTCAATCGCTCTTTAAACACCAGCACGCCTATTAAGGTGCCTACAATGATTACGCCGAGGTTCATAGCAGCAAAAACCGTCGATGGATTCTGCGCCAGTGCTTTATGTGCCTTCATATAAAACAAGATGTTGCCGAAGTTAAAAATTCCCAATATTGCGCCGCAGGCTACATTTACCAGTTGAAGTTTAGTTTTTCGGGTAATTGCCATTGCAGTAACAATGAATAGCGATAGGATAAACGACAGGCAAAAAACAAGAAAAAGCGAAGTGGTGTAGGGTGCGGCCTTATAAAGTGCTATTTGCTTAAAAAGAACGTCGATAACGCCAAAACCAACAAAAACCATAATGGGGTAGAGCCACCTGCGATTGTTATTGCCCTGATCGGATTTTCGGATAAAGGTGAGCACTATGGCCGGAAAACCGATAGCTAAACCAATTATTTTAAGGTTATTAAAATCTTCTTTAAAGATAAAATAGGCAGCGAGAATTGGAATAAACAAAGAAAGCCGTTGGGCAATATCGGTTTTAACGATGCCTAGATTTTTTATTGAGGCGGCCAAAAACAGAAATATGGAGGGAAGTAAAATGGCAAGCGAAATGTAAACTGGCCACGGGGAATCGACATTTATCGCCGACACTTCGGGCTTAAAAAAGAGGAAGCAAAGAATTAATGCTACGAAGTAATTTACGGTAACGGCTTGTATAATGCTGATTTGATAACGTTTCGCCAGCTTTAATAATACAGCTACTGTAACGCTACAACAAATACTTAAAAGGATAAAAATCATGGGTTTATGCTATTAATATAAATCGATAGTTTATCGGGCCCGATCTGGATTTGTTCGGTGAGGTTGCCGCCTATGCTTGGCGAGGCAATTCCTTCCGTCCAGCTGTTGGCAGATGAAAATATGCGGGCCTCATCCCAAAGATTGGTTTCTAAAAACTGTTTCAAAATGTTAACGCCGCCTTCGATGATTACCGATTGAATATCCATGAGATACAGTTGAAAGGCAATTTTTTGGCCGAGATAGAAATGCATGTCTTCCATTTGGATATAGTGAATGTTATCCACTAAATCGGTTTTAATCTCATTAAAGATGATTGTTTTGGCTTCGTTATTATAGATGTGGTTGCTTTGTGGAACCTGCAGATTTTTGTCGATTACGAGCCTGATCGGGTTTTTCCCCGGCCATTCTCGTGCAGTCAATTGCGGATTATCCATCAATGCGGTTTTTTTACCGATTAAAATGGCATCTTCTTCTGTGCGCCACTGGTGAGCGAGGCGTTTTGCCAAATTGCCGCTTATCCATTTCTGATGGCCATCGGCAGTGGCAAAAAAGCCATTGGCGGTTTGGGCCCATTTTAATATAATGTAAGGGCGTTGCTGTTTAATCCGGGTAAAAAAGCGACGGTTGAAGTGTCGGCATTCGGCATCTAAAATTCCACTTACCACCTCAATGCCTGCGTTTTTAAGTTTTTCAATCCCTTTTCCGTCGACACTGGCAAAGGGATCGCGGTTGCCGATAACCACTTTTTTAAGTTGGTGTTTTACCAATAAATCGGCACAGGGGGGCGTTTTTCCGAAATGGGCACAGGGCTCTAAATTTACATAAGCCGTGGCTTTCTTCAGCAGCTCCTGGGCCTGGTTGCCGTATTTTTCAATTACTGAGCTGATGGCGTTGGGCTCTGCATGTGGTTTTCCATAGTGTTGGTGGTAACCCTGGCCAATAATCTGCCCATCGGCAACAATTACGCAGCCCACCATGGGGTTGGGGCTCACATTGCCCATCGCAAGTGCAGCCAGTTCTAAACAGCGTGTTATGTAAAATTCATCGCTCATTGGGGCAAAAGTAGTAAAAAATGGCCGATGGAACTGATAAAATAGGATTGTTATCGCAGCAAATAAGTAATTTTGCAAAAATGAAAATTGAAGCACTTAAGGAAGATTTTATCATCGAACTGGAGCCTTTGTACGATGTGGATGAAACGAAGAATTTGTTCGGTTTGGCGCTTGAACACGTTCTGGAAATTCATTATAATAAAATCAGACTGCTTGGCGACCTGGATTTGAGTTACCTGCAGGTGCAAAAGCTGTTAACGGTACTTAACGATCTGAAAATCGGTAGGCCGATACAGTACATTTTGGGCGAAGCTCATTTTTACGGTTCAGTTTTTAAGGTTAACGAAAGTGTATTGATCCCGAGGCCAGAAACGGAGGAGCTGGTAGATTGGATCATTAATGAAAATTTGCCGGATGTAAGGGTTCAAAAAGGCCTGCTCGATATCGGCACCGGCTCGGGCTGTATACCAATAGCCCTGAAAAAGCACTTGCCCAACTTTGCTGTTTCTTCAATAGATATCTCTGGAAAAGCGATAGCTGTTGCTGTACAAAACGCGAAAGCCATTGGGGTGGAAATCGATTTTATTGAGGCAGATATTCTTGGTTACGAAAGTGAACAAAAATTTGATGTGATTGTTAGTAATCCGCCTTATATCAGAGCTTTAGAAAAAGTTGAAATGCATGCCAATGTATTAAAGCATGAGCCGCATCTGGCCTTGTTTGTTGCTGATGATGATCCGCTGGTTTTTTATAATGCTATCGCAGCCTTTGCTAAAACGAACCTCAAAGCTAAAGGACAACTTTACTTCGAAATAAACGAATATTTAGGTAAGGAAACAGTTGAGCTGCTAAAGGCTAAAGGATTTAATGATATTGTGTTACGGAAAGATATGCATGGGAAAGATAGAATGATAAAGGCGAAGGTTTAAGACCTTGGGTGAAACTGGGTAATTACCTCTCTCAAATAATCTCGATCTACGTGCGTGTAAATCTCGGTAGTGGTAATACTCGAATGCCCTAACATTTCTTGTATTGCCCTTAAATCGGCGCCGCCCTCAATTAAATGGGTAGCAAACGAGTGCCGGAGGGTGTGGGGACTGATGCTTTTCTTTAATCCGGTAGCTACGGCCAACGATTTAATTAAATTAAACACCGAAATTCGTGAGAGCTTTGCCCCAAACCGATTTAAAAAAACGTAATCATCATTGCCTTTCTTAATTTTAACGTGTACCCGCACCTGACTAAGATAAATATCCAGGAGCTTCAACGCCGTGCCGCCAATGGGTACCAAGCGCTCCTTGTTTCCCTTACCGATAACCTTTATAAACTCGATTTGCGGATAGATATTGGATATTTTAAGTTCTGTTAGTTCGGTAACGCGAAGCCCACAACCGTACAATACCTCGATAATGGCCTTGTTGCGCATTCCTTCTGGCTTTGAGGCATCGATGGCAGAAATAAGATCGTTAATTTCGTGTATGTTGAGGGTGTCGGGCAGCTTTCTGCTCAACTTGGGTGCTTCGATCAAAGCCGTTGGATCGTTTTGAATTTCATTTTCCAACATCAGGTAGGTAAAAAAAGCTTTTAAACCCGAAATTACCCTTGCCTGGGTGCTGGGCAGCATGCCCAATTGATTCAGCCACGATAAAAAGGACCGTAGATCGCCGACATTTATCGCAGCGAGCGAAGGCGATTGATTTATGGATTGAAAATATTGTTGCAATTTATCAATGTCGCTTAAATAAGCATGTACCGAGTTCGACGATAGGGAACGCTCGAGCTTTAAATAAGTTGTAAACCCTTTAATATGTGACTGCCAAAGCATGTTTTATTTAAGATTTTTTATAACATTGCAACGTTACAATAAATAATGTTGCAAGATATCATGAAAATACAAATTATTAACGGTCCGAACTTAAATTTGCTTGGTGTACGCGAACCATCAATTTATGGCAGCACGAGCATTGAAGATTATGTGAAGGAGTTGAGGTCGATTTATTCGATTATAGAGATTGAGTACTTCCAGAGTAATGTTGAGGGCGAGATCATTAACAAACTGCACGAAGTGGGATTTAGTTACGATGGTATTGTGCTGAATGCGGGGGGCTATACGCATACCTCCGTAGCAATTGCCGATGCAATCGCCGCCATTAAAACGCCTGTGGTAGAGGTGCATGTATCAAATATTTACGCCCGCGAGGAATACCGCCATATTTCGTTAACCGGGAAAAACTGCCAGGGCGTACTTACCGGATTCGGAATGAAGGGCTACCGATTGGCCATTGAAAGCTTGTTGATGTAGTCAGCTTAATAACCTTTAAATCTAATATCATGAAAAAATTAACGTTCTCCCTATTGTTTTTTTTCAGTGCTTTAGTGGTCAACGCTCAGTCTGCACCCACAAAAACCGTATTAAACGAAGCTACGGTTGTTAGGGGCGAAGATGGAATGGTTTATCCGTATGCGGTATGGCGAAAGTTGATGCAAACAGGCAAGTATGCGATAAAAAACCGGAAAACGGTTACTGATAGCGGTAAACCGGAATACCTGATTTATAAATTGAACGAGGAGGAAAAGGTGGCCTACTTTAACCGAATGCCGAAACCAAAACCAAGTGAATCTTTTAAAGAAGAAGATGAGTTTAAAGGTTTCAAGGTGACCGATATAAACGGAAACAAGTTCGATTTAAAAACAGCAAAGGACAAGGTAATTGTTTTGAATTTTTGGTTTATCAATTGCCCGCCATGCAGGCAGAAAATTCCACAGCTTAATGAACTGGTTGCGGCATATAAGGATAATCCAGACGTGATATTTTTAGCCATTGCAACCGACAGCAAATATGAGCTGAATAACTTTTTAAAGTCGAACCCTTACGCGTACAATGTTGTAGATGGAGGGCGCTACATTGCCGATAAATTTAATGTGAGGCTATACCCAACGCATGTGGTTGTAAACAATGGTAAGATAAAATTTAGCACTGTGGGTTTGGCGCCGAATACCATTCATTGGATAAAGAAATCGATTGATGAAGCTTTGGCGAAGTGAAGTTTTTGAGTTGGGAGTTTGGAGTTTTGAGTTGGGAGTTGCGAGTTTGGAGTTTGGAGTTGTGAGTTTGGAGTTGCGAGTCTGGAATATTGAATTGATCTTACAGTATAGCGCTAGGTAGGAAGGATGCTGGATCAGGCCCAGCATGACGAGGTGGCTAAGCTAAAAAATTGAGTCTTGAGTCCTGTGTCTGGAATGTTGATTGGATCTTTATAGCATAACGCCAAGCTGGAAGGATGCTGGATTAAGTCCAGCATGACGAGGTGGCTAAGCTAAAAAATTGAGTCTTGAGTCTTGAGTCTTGAGTCCTGAGTCTGGAATGTTGATTGGATCTCTATAGCATAACGCCAAGCTGGAAGGATGCTGGATCAAGTCCATTATGGCGAGGTGGATAGGCGAAATGACGAGCCAAAGCGCAATTAAATGCCAACTATGAACGTACGTCATCCTGAACTTGTTTCAGGACCTTCCTTATACTCTGAATTTAAATTTAGCATTAACTAGGACGAGATTGCAAATCTCGACCAACACTGAAGGATCTAATAAACAAGTCAAGTTTCAAAAAACTTGACTTCTTTGCCAGTTCACAAGGCGATTAAATTTTGCCCAACTGGCTAAAGTATTTAATCTTCTTTACAAAAAACGCCCAGACTACGCTTTTATGATACACGCCTGTATGTGCTGCAAAGGCTTTTTGGTGGCCGCTTCGCTTTTTGTTTGTTTTAGCAATCGCTTTAACAAAGTGCCAATGCCCCTTGCTTACCGCTAATGTAAACTTTGGCTTGCCCGATAAAAGAAAATGCCACCAGGCAACAAAATCGATCGCCATTCTAATCATTATCCTAAAAAAAGCATCGCCCGCAGGCAGATTCTTTTGCATAATAATTAAGTTGTTCCTAAAATTTAAATAGGTTTTAAACGGGTTTTCAGCCTGTAAGGTGCCGCCGCCAACGTGGTAAACCTCAGCTGCCGGGCAATACACTACTTTGTAGTTCATGTTTTTTAATCGCCAACAAAGATCAATTTCTTCCATGTGGGCGAAAAGATCGGCATCTAATCCGCCCGCTTCTTTCCAGCACTTGCTTTTAATAAAAAATGCGGCTCCGCTTGCCCAAAATATTTCAGTTTGCTGATTATACTGACCGTTATCGGTTTCAAAAACGTTAAATAACCGGCCACGGCAAAATGGAAATGCATGAATATCTAAATAGCCCCCGGCGGCGCCAGCATATTCAAACTGGTTTTTGTTGGCCTGCCATTTAATTTTCGGCTGTGCTACTGCGATTTTGGCATCGCTTTCCATCAGGTCTATTACGGGCTTGATCCAGTTGGGCGGTACTTCAACATCCGAATTTAACAACACGAAATAATCGGCCTCCACTTGCTCTAATACCTTGTTGTAGCCACCGGCAAAACCGTAGTTTGCTTCATTCCTTATCACCTTAACCGTTGGGAAACTGGCTTCGAGGTAAGATACTGAGTCATCTGTTGAAGCGTTATCGCCCACAATGATCTGCAGGTTATGGTACGATGACAGTAAAAGGGATGGTAAAAATTGCGCTAAAAACGCTTTTCCGTTCCAGTTTAATATAACAACAGCTACTGAGGGGTTCATTTTGTTATTCGGGCTTAAACTTCCAGCGTTTGTGGCTCCAGAGCCAATATTCGGGATGTTCATTTATAATATCTTCTAAAAATTTAAACTGCAAGTTAGTAATTTCATAGTCTTTCGTTAGCGAGGGCTCCATACACATCGGCAAAATATCGACATGGTAATAGCCCTTTTCAATTACGTTGACTTTAAAATAGTAAATGGGCCGATTGGTTGACTTAGCAATTTTTTCGATACCGAGAAATGCGGCTGTGGGCTGGTTTAGAAAGTTGACATAACAGTTTGATTTCTCTTGTTTTGGGGTTTGGTCGCTCGCGAAACATAACAGTGTGGGTTCGTTTTTATAGGCGGCCATTCCTCTTAAGGTTTGTTTCATGGCGATAAAGACGTTGCCATAACGTGTCCTCAGTTTATCAAACCAGGTTTCGAAAACTTTATTGTTAATGGGTTTATAAATAACGAGTGCTTTTGCGGAAATACTTGCGCCGAGTGCCAACATACCCATTTCCCAGTTTCCATAATGCCCGGTGCAAGCCAAAACGCTTTGGCCGGCTTTAAAATGATGCTCTAACTTATCGAGGCCCGAAAACTTCACGCGTTTTAACAGCTGCTTTTCAGAAATAGAAGTGAGCTTAATGATCTCAAAGATCAGGTTGGCCAAAAATTTGAAAAACTTCTTTTCAATAGCGGCGATTTCCGTTGTCGTTTTCTCAGGAAAGGAGCGAACCAAATTCTCGCGAACTACTTTTTTTCGATAGCCAATTACGTAATAAAGCAGATAATATAGTAATCTTGCAAAAAAAAACAAAAGGGGCAGTGGTAACAGCGATATCAGGTACAAAAAAAATACGCCTAAATGCGCAATCCCTCTTTTAATCATTATTTTTAACACGTTTCAGCTACAAACATAAATCTTCAAATGCATAATACAGCTATACTTCCTTTATTTTATCTTCCGCCGGTTGGTTACTTTAGCTTATTACAACAAGTTGCGCCGGATTTTTTGATCGAAAAAAACGAACATCTGGTTAAGCAAACGTACCGCAACCGGGCCAGCATTTATTCGCCCAACGGGAAATTGGATTTGACTGTGCCGCTTGTAAAAGGCGCTAAAACACATACGAAAATGAAGGATGTAAAGATTAGCAACGATTATAACTGGCAGCGCCTGCATTGGCTGAGCCTGGAAACGTGTTACCGCAGTTCGGCTTATTTTGAATATTACGAAGATGAACTGTCGCGTTTTTATACGCAAACATTCAATTTTTTGTTCGATTATAATTTCGAGCTCTTGCAATGGCTTACAAAAAAGCTCAAATTAACTATCAACTTGGAAACCACTGCAACTTATGAAGACAATGTTGCGGCCGAGCTTGATTTTAGGGCGATGATGAACCCGAAACGGAAAGAGGATATTGTAAACAATAAGCCATATTACCAGGTATTTGAAGACCGGCACGAGTTTTTACCCAACTTAAGTGTAGTGGATTTGTTATTTAACCAAGGCCCGCAAGCCAAACTGTACTTGTAAACAATGAAAAAGGAGAAACCAAGCAGTAAACGTAAGCGTTATAAAATACCCGAGCCCGGCACCAGTCCTGGTTTATATATTATTGATGGCGAAGCGCTTAAACCCAAAATTGTTCTGCATACCTATAATGATAAGTCTTACAAAAAGGAGAAGATAAAAAATATCAGTAATCTCGATAAATTAATTGAGGACAAAGATTTTTTTTATTGGTTGGATATCAGGGGCCTGGGCGACCCGAATATCTTCGAAACACTTTACTCGAAGTTTGACATTAGCAGATTGGTACTTGAAGATATTACGAGCTCTTACCAACGCCCAACGATAGATGAATACGACAACGACAATTATATTTTTGCGGTAAGCAGACACTTATATTTGGATGAAAATGATACATTGATTAATGAGCAGGTTTCGTTTATTCTTTCAGATCATACGCTAATCACTTTTCAGGAGACTTATGTAGACTGTTTCGAGCCGGTTAGGAAACGCCTGGAAATAGGTAAGGGCAATATCCGGGTTGGCGGAAGCAGCTATTTAATGTATGCCATTATGGATGTAATCGTGGATCAGTATTTTTCGCTGCTGAATTTTTGGGGCGAGGAACTGGATGCGATTGAAGACCGACTGTATGCGCATCCGGATAAGCGCATTATGCACGATACGCAGGCCATAAAACGATCGCTGATTACCATTAGGAAAGCGGTGTGGCCTGAACGCGACAAGTTGAATGACATTATCAGATCGGACAGCCCCTTAATTTCTGAGCTGACCAAAACGTACATGAAAGATGCTTACGACCACTGCATCCAAACCATCGATTTTATTGAATCGCTAAAGGAAATTGCCTCGGCCAATATCGATATGAATCTTTCGATTATTAGCAACCGGATGAACGAGATTATGAAAGTGCTAACCATTATTTCGTCTATTTTTATTCCCTTAACATTTATAGCCGGTATTTACGGCATGAACTTTAGCAGGGAAGACCCGGTAACAGGCAAGGTAATGCCCGCTAATATGCCGGAGCTTTATAGCCCCCACGGTTACATCTGGACCTGGGTAGTGATGGGTGTAATTGCAGTTGTTCAGATTATTTATTTCTGGCGAAAAGGCTGGTTTAAGTAGAAGACGAGTTCGGAGTTTTGAGTTGAGAGTTGGGAGTCTTGAGTCCGGAGTTGGGAGTTGGGAGTCCTAAGTCGGCAGTCTTGAGTTGGAAGTCCAGAGTCCCGGGGGTGGAATTTTAGGAGCATATTCTTAGCGCTTTGTATTTCGTTGCCGCTCATTGCCGTTGACTTTAGTCAACGGGTAAATGGTTAAGGAATAGGCGCATAACCTATGTACGCGTGCTTAGCGCTTTGCATTTCATTGCCGTTGACTTTAGTCAACGGGTAAATGGTTAAGGAATTAGGCGCATAACCTATGTACGCGTGCTTAGCGCTTTGCATTTCATTGCCGTTGACTTTAGTCAACGGGTAAATAGTTAAGGAATATAGCCGCATAACCTTTGCCCGAGTGCTTAGCGCTTTGCATTTCATTGCCGTCGACTTCAGTCAACGGATAAATGGTTAAGGAATTAGGCGCATAACCTTTACCCGCGTGTTTAGGCGCTATCCATTTCATTGCCGTTGACTTCAGTCAACGGTTAAGGAAGTTTGAGCGTATAACGCTATCCATTTCATTGCCGTTGACTTCAGTCAACGGATAAATAGATTTTATTTTTAACAAATGCGCCTGTTCTTATGCAAAATCTAGAAAAATTATTAAATTGATCGGATGATCAGCATCATAATGGCTTATTCACTTCGCCATGCTCCAGACTGATCTAGCCCAATTTAACACACATCAATGCAGTCATTCGAGATAGATAAAACCGACGTACAAAAGGTTAAAAAAGCGATTTTAGCTGGCGATGAAACTTTAAAGGAAGTTTTAGAGGAATATCATGCCTCAGAGATCGCCATCTTATTTGAGCGTTTAGCCAAGTCAGAGCAACAATATATTATTAACCTGCTTCCTGCCGAAATTGCCTCCGAAATTATTTCGGAGATGGATGAAGAGTCGCACCCCGAGGATCTACTGTTTCAACTTCACCCCGACAAGCGTACGGAAATTGTTGAGGAGCTCGATTATGACGATGCTACCGACATTATTTCGCAGCTTGAAGATCATGAGCAGCGTGAAATTCTCGAAGATTTAGAAGATGATCACGCCTCAGAAATTCGAAACCTCTTAACCTACGACGAGAAAACGGCGGGTGGTTTAATGAATACCGATTTAATTTGTGTAAACATTAACCTGACCAAAAAAGACGCCCTGGATGAAATTATTCGTCAAAGCGAGGAGATGGAAGAGTTTTACACCATTTATGTAATCGACGACGAGCAAAAATTCAGGGGAATTGTATCGTTAGAAGATATTGTTAAGGCGAGGCACAGTGCCAAGATTGTAGATCTGGTAAAAATGGATGCCGTTTACGTCCATCCCGATACCGATCAGGAGGAAGTTGCCGATCTCATTTCGCAATACAATTTAACCAGTATCCCGGTTATTGATAATTATGAAAAACTTTTGGGCCGCGTTACTTTCGATGACGTGATCGATGTACTTGAGGCTGAAAGTACGGAAGATATTTTAAAAATATCAGGGGTTTCAGAAGATGAGGAACTGAGCGGTAACTGGGTGGAGGCCGTAAAATCGCGTTTGCCATGGTTAATTATCAATTTAGGCACGGCCTTTTTAGCTTCGTCGGTTGTGCGTTACTTCGACCCCACCATTAAGCTGATTCCGTCTTTGGCGGCCTATATGACCATTATTGCCGGGATGGGCGGAAATGCCGCCACTCAGGCGCTTGCGGTAACAGTAAGGCGTATATCACTTTACGATTTGACTGATAAACAAGCCTATCGAACCGTGTTAAAGGAATTTACCGTTGGATTGATCAATGGTGCCGCAAATGGAATAATTGTTTTTGTGTTTGCCTTTTTGTTCGACGGAAATCCCATGCTCGGATTGGTTATCTTTTTGGCAATGACAGGGAATTTGGTGATAGCAGGGGTAACCGGCGCCGGCATTCCACTAATTTTGAAACGTGTTGGAATTGATCCGGCCATTGCATCATCTATTATTATTACTACTTTTACCGATGTTTTTGGTTTCCTTTTAATTTTAGGGTTATCCAGTAAACTATTATTATAGCATAAAAAGAAATCTTGATCCCGATGCAAACAACACGACACGATTGGACAAAAGAAGAAATATACGAAATTTATAACCGGCCATTTCTAGATTTGGTTTATGAGGCGGCAACCATTCACAGAGAAAATAAAGATTATAACGAAGTACAAGTCAGTTCGTTAATATCCATTAAAACAGGTGGCTGCGCCGAAGATTGTTCATACTGCCCGCAGGCAGCACGTTACCATACCGACTTGGAGGTTCAACCCTTAATGCAGGTGAGCCAGGTGGTAAGTGCGGCAGTTAAAGCTAAAGAGGGTGGGGCATCGCGTTTGTGTATGGGCGCTGCATGGCGTGAAGTACGCGATAACCGCGATTTTGACCGCGTTATTGAAATGGTAAAGGCTGTTAACGATATGGACATGGAGGTTTGTTGTACCCTAGGTATGCTAACCGAAAACCAGGCTCAGCGCCTCGCCGATGCAGGTTTATATGCTTACAACCACAATATTGATACCTCTGAAGATGATTATAAACGCATTATCTCTACCAGAACTTACGACGACCGTTTAAACACCATTAAAAATGTGCGTAAGGCCAAACTAACTGTTTGTAGTGGCGGTATTATTGGCCTGGGTGAAACGGTGGAAGACCGTGTTTCGATGTTACAAACCTTATCAAACATGGAAAAACATCCGGAATCTGTTCCGGTGAATGCGCTGGTTCCGGTAAAGGGCACACCTTTAGAAAACCAACCACGGGTACCGATTTGGGATATGGTGAGAATGATTGCCACCGCACGCATCGTAATGCCAAATTCGGTGGTGCGTTTATCTGCGGGAAGAAACGAAATGAGCACGCTTGAACAAGCTTTCTGCTTTATGGCCGGTGCAAGCTCTATTTTTGCGGGCGATAAGTTGTTAACCACACCAAACCCGGCATTTATTGATGATATGGCAATGTTTGAATTGCTGGGGCTCAAAACCAGAGATGCTTTTAAAAACGGTAGACCAGAAAACACCCGCATTGAACAAGCGGTTGTTTAAAATAGACCATATGTTATACACAAAAAGCGGCTAAAGCCGCTTTTTGTGTTTTATCGTAAGAAAAGAGATGTGTGCACCCCACAGCAGATCCTTCTAAACCGCTGTTACGCGTACTTCGATATTTCCTTTAGTGGCTTTAGAGTACGGGCAAACGGCATGTGCTTTATCGGCCAACGATTGTGTTTCCTCGGCGGTTATCCCTGGGATATGCACATCCAAATCGGCCGAGAGTCCGTAACTGTTGCCATCTTTATTAAACGATACCAAAACTTTAACATTTGCGTCGCTTACATCAACTCCCGCCTTGCCAGCAATTGTTCCGAGTGCACCTAAATAACAGGCGCCCCAGGCTGCCGCAAACAATTCTTCGGGGTTAGTGGCACCACCTTGTCCGCCAAGTTCCTTTGGTTTTCTAAGTTGAAGATCTAATACTCCATCACTCGATTTAACATGTCCGTCTCTGCCTCCGGTTGCTGTAACCTCGGCGGTATATAACTTTTCCATAATTTCTGTATAGTGACTTGTTTGTAAACTAAAGTAACGTTATCACCTCGTTATTGTTTGATATTACTGTTAGCAGACGGCTCGATATTGATCTTCCCTTCCTTTTTTCTTTACAATAGCGATTTCGTTTCGTGTAAAAAACCAATTGTTGGTGCAATTGCATTTTGTGCTAATACGGACATGAAAAAGCTCGTCTACGTGCGGAAAGGGTCGGTTCGGCAGCGATTTGACTCCATTTTAGCTGATAGACACTTTTTAGGAATATTCCTATTTTGTGTAAAAAAGCTGTTATACTCCTTTTAAGAATACATCAAAATTGTATTTTTGTTATGTAACTATTTAAAATCCATCCCGTTGATTAATAGATTATCCCTACGAACTGCAATTGCCGCGTTCGCTATTTCCGCGAACTTGTGTGCTCAACCCTGTCCTGAAAATGTGGGTTTCGAAAATGGTAATTTCCAAAACTGGAAACTTTACACAGGCATAACAACTGCTGTAAATCATATTAACTCGATAGAAACCCATCGGGTAAGCCGCCCTGCTAATTCCCGACATGCCATGATAAGTGATAAACGCTTGATAGACCCTTATGGAAAATTTAAGGTAATTCCGCCTACAGCTGGTAATTTTGTGGTGAAACTGGGTAATGATGGTACAGGTAATCAGGCCGATGGCATCTCTTATCTAATTACAGTACCCGAAAACCGGCCCGAATTTACGCTTACTTACCAATATGCGGTTGTATTAGAGGAACCGAATCATTTACCTAGCGAGCAGCCCCGATTTGTAGCACGTGTAAAAGATGTGGAGAAGAACGAGTATATCGGTTGTGTATCATTTGAGTACATCTCCACATCCAGTTTGCCTGGTTTTCAAAAATGCAAGCCGAAAGAAAGTATCATTTATAAAGACTGGACACCGGTAACCATGAACCTTTCTGGCTATCAGGGTAAAAAACTTGAGCTAGAGTTTATAAGTGCCGATTGTACGCTTGGTGGCCATTTCGGGTATGCGTATGTCGATGTTGGCAACCTCTGCGGCGATATGGTTATTGGCAATAACCTGTGCGAAAGTGCAGATCATTTATCCGTATCAGGTCCACGCGGTTTCCAAACCTACAATTGGTATAACGAAAATCGCTCCATTCAATATGGCTCCGGTCAGTCTATTGATATTAAGCCGGCGCCTGCAGATGGATCGAAAATAGTGCTCGACTTGATTCCATACGATGGCTTCGGTTGCCCCAGCACAATTAGCAGTGTAGTGCGGCGGATAAATTATCAGCTTCAGGTACTGGAGAAAAAAACGGTATGTAAGAATAGCGCTATTGATTTTGCCAGCGATGAATTTATTTTGAACAAATCAGATGACTTTAGTTATCTGGTATTTGAAGATAAAGACCTAACCCGCCAGGTAAAGGGAAAAGCAATTGTGACCAAAAATTCGACTTATCACATTGTGGCTACAAATTACGAGGGTTGCGAAAGCTTTGCAACTATCGATGTATCTGTTGATGACATTTCAAAAATGACCGCCCACAATCCTCCAGCAGTTTGTTATGGCGAAACGGTCGACATTACTGCCGAAGCGCTTTATAAGGGCAGTTTAGAGGGAATAGAAAGATCGTATTTTACGGATGCCAATGCGAAGAAAAAGCTTCGAGACCCGGTACATATTTCCGTCGCGGGCATTTATTATGTCAAGCTTACCAACGCATTCGGATGCAGTAACATGGTTCCCATTGAGGTTAGCGTAGTGCCCAAGCCAGTTCTAAAAATTACCAATCCAGCTGCGGCCTGCTACCCGGGTACCGTTGATATTACAGCCGCCAACATTTTTACAGGTAGCGACGACGATCTTCGGTTAAGCTTTTTCGAGGATCAGTTTCTTACAATCGCTGTTACTAACCCACAGGAAATTGCAAAAGCTGGTTCTTATTATGTAAGCGCCATAAACACAAATGGATGTGTGGTAAGCCACGAAATTGAGGTTGTAATAAACGACTTGCCGGTTCTCGTTGTTAAAAACCCGGAAAAGGTGTGCTACCCGGAAACAGTGAATCTTACAGCTTCGCAGTTGTTTTCCGGTTCGGCCGCTGATTTAGAATATTCGTTTTTTAATGATGAATTACTTACCGACAAGGTTGTCCGGCCAGAAGCAGTAAGCAAATCGGGAACTTATTTTGTAAAGGCAACCAACGCTTCAGGCTGTTTCGTTTCGGGCCAGGTTGAGGTAACTATTTATGGCCTGCCCAAAATTGTAGTCAATGTGCCGAAGCCAATCTTGTCTAACGCATTTGCAGACTTAACAGCGGCAGAGATTTTAGCGGGTAGCGAGAATTACTCGACAGTGGCCTATTTTGAAGATCGGAATTTAAAGCGGCCGCTCCAAAATCCAAAATCAGTTGGCAAGGCTGGCCAATATTATATTTCGATAACCAACAACAACGGTTGTTCTGCATCGGCAGCCGTACAGATTAGCGTTTTGCCCGAACCAAAAATTGTTGTACCTACCGCGTTTACCCCACAAAAACAAAACAACAACAGACTGTACCCCTTTTTGGTGAGTATGAAGAAGCTAAACAGCTTTAAAATATTTAATAAATGGGGAATTTTGGTTTACCACACCACCGATATGCACGCCGAAGGTTGGGATGGACAGTTTAAAAGTAAAATGCAGCCTTTAGAAACCTTTTCGTGGTTTGCCGAGGGCATTGATGTATTCGGACAGAAATATCAAACTTCAGGAAAAACTATATTAATATTATAATGTACAAAAAGCTAGTAACTTCATTCCTGTGCTTTGCAGCATTATGTTGTTCGGCGCAAGATCCAAAATTTTCGCAGTATTTTGCCTCACCGCTAACATTAAACCCTGCTTATACGGGTTTCTTCGATGGTGAGTATAGAATTGCCGTAAACACCCGGCAACAGTGGGGTAATGTGGGCGATGCCTACAACACCTACAGCATTTCGGGCGATGTTAAGCTGGTGGCCGACGAAAATTTTACCAATCATGTATTCAGTATAGGCCTGAGTGGCCTTTTTGATGAATCTTTTAACAAAGCCTTAAAAACGCAATATATCAGTGCAAGTTTCTCGTACTACCAATATCTGGATGTAGCGCATAAATTCAAATTCGGTTTGGCCCCGCAGGTGTCTTATGCCTCGCGTTATTTGGATCATAACGCCTTAACCTTTGCTTCGCAATATACCAGCAATGGCTCTTTTGATTCTGCTCTGCCCAATCACCTCGATTTGAACAGTCATAAAGCATCCTATTTTGATGTAAATATTGGCGCCAACTTTTCGGGCACATTCGATCGCTGGAGCATTGCCCTCGGCTTTGCCCATTATCATCTTGCCAGGCCAAAACAAAGCCTGTTAACCAACAGTTTTGAGGTGGTGGCGCCAAGGAGCACGATACACATTGGTGCACTTCATCAGATTAATAGATTTACCGATCTGAATTTCACCGGTATTTATAATGCGCAGAAAAAGAATAACGATATCCTGTTTGGGGCCGTTTTAGGCTTAATGCCCAACGAGGAGACTAAATTTAAGCTTAACCTGGGGATGTGGTATCAAGTAAATCAATCTTCATTTTACCCATATCTGGGCATTAACATCGGCGACTTTAGTGCTGGCATAAATTACACCTTGTATGGCAACAAGGTAATTGATTCGACACCCCGTACGTATGAATTATCGTTAATATACAGACACAATAACTTCAAGGGATTTAAGGTTCCTTGTCCCAGATTTTAAATAATGAAACAAACCCTATTAATTACCATTTTTGCACTTTGCACCAATTTACTGTTTGCACAACAGATTAGAAGTATCGATTATCAATACGAACGCAAACAAGAAAAATATTATGCCTTTGAACTTTTCGAGAGCGATACTTTTGGCGTCGACAGCCGTTTATTTATAGATTTCGCCGCTAACGATGCGTTTAAGAAGGTAAAAAAGATTACGCTGAGCGACGGCTCTAAAGAATTTAAGCTAAAGTTCGGCTTTCGCGAAGAGCAGATTAAAACAGACAATCCGGCGCTGAATTTTTACCCGATCGTTATTGCTTGGAACGATGTTACAGCAAACGTCCTGAGCTGTGAAGCCAAAATCACTTTCGAACTGGATAACGGAGCAGCTTACAGTTTACCCTTTGATGTGTGCCTGATTAATGAAATTTTGAAAAGCGATCAGAATTTGATTTTCGCCGAAAGCTTATAAATGTCGTAGGCCGCCTTTTGTATCAGATCAAATTGTTGCGGAACCAGATCCTGATCCTTGTTTATCTTAAATCCTGTATCGGCAACCCTGATCAGGGGCACATTATCAACGGCGTTTTTATCTTTTTCCAGGTTTTCTATGGCCATATCGAAAAGATAATTGGTGTTTTTCGACATCGGTTTCAGCGGATCAAAACTTTCGAAAGTGAATCGATGCTCCTTATTATAAAGGGAAAGGGTAGCAATGTACGACGACAGCAAATGGTTCAGCGTTGTAAACTGATGAACCTCTTTTATAAAAAGCTGCTTGCTTTTAGGTTCAGAAAACATTCTCTGAAACAGCGACGCTAAGTTTGCGGTGCTCACGTACACTTCTTTGCGGGCAAGTTTATATTCGGTACGATTATAATTTTTATCGAAATACAGGCCAACAACCTGTCCGTAATAAGCTTTGTTGGCGCTTAAAACATTCAGCATGGCTTCTTTCAGTTTTTCATATTCCCAGGTCGGAAAAAGCGAATAACTGGCCAAAAGTGCAATACCTGAGCCGATAAAGGTATCGTAAATCCTCTCTCGTGCCAAGGCGATTGAGCCCATGCCCAAAAAATCGAAAAGGATAAGGATGTAGGGCGTCATAAAAAGTACGCTTACAACATAATTTTTCCGTTGAAAGCTGTAGCTGCCGATCATGCACAGGAGCAGGATGGCAAACAGCGTATTTTTATCGTGGATGTAGGTAAGCACGCCCATACCCACAAAAGCGCCGACTGTGGTACCGATTAAACGCTGATAGTTGCGTTGTTTGGTTAAGCTGAACCCGGGCTTGGAGATTACCAGAATAGTAAGCAGGATCCAATAGCTGTGCGAAAAATTTAACGCTTCGGCAACCACATAACCCAAAAGCATCACCACGGTTACCCTGAGCGAATGCCTGAACGTAGAAGAGCTGTACGTTAAGTTTTCGGTAAATAGTTTTATGTCGAGCCGTTGTCTGTTTATGAACCGTTCGGTATCAACATCTGCCGATTGAATATCTTTGCTGCTCCTGATGGTAAAGTAACTGTATATGGTTTTGACCCTGGCCAGAATGTTCTCGATATTTACCTCAATATTTTTCAGTGCAATGATGCCAATTGTGCTGTATTGCTGATTAACGTTATCACTCTCTAGCTTATTGATTTTTGTTTTTAGCCGTTCAATTTCGATTAAGAGCCTTTTGGAAAGCACAGGCTTGCCGCCGCTTTTCAGGGCAAAGGCCACATCATCGAGGGCATAAGAAATCCGTTTGATGGCCATTTCGTAATCTTTCAAAATCCCGGCTTTATCGAACTGCTCGTGCAGCTGCTGGTAATTGTAATAAGTCGACATTACCTGTTCAAACAAATCGACCATATCTACAAAAACCAGCATTAAAAACCTGCCTTCGGGGCTCGAATCCCGAACTATTTCCCTTGTTCTGAACAGCAATTCCCGTACGGCATCTTGTTTTTCGTGTACTGAAACCTGCAAGGGCAACAAATCGGCAAACGTTTTTTCATAATCAGTGTTTTCATGGTAAAATTTAGCTTTTTCTCTTAGAAAACTCGCCACTTCCAAAATCGAATCACTCAACGATTGCTGAACAAGCCGAAACGGCCTTAGCCGATACACAAAGTAACTTAAACCCGTGTACCAGACGCTTCCTGCCAAAACCAAAAGCGCATGCATCATTACATCTTGCCAGGGGCGAATATCGTCTATGCTCAGTACAATAATCAACAATACGGCGGTGCCGACTGATGCTGCTCTGATGCCATAGATATAGAACATCGAAAAAACAAAGCTCGAAACCGCCAAAAGAAAGCCAATAAAATAATGGTTTTTGTTGGTTAGTCCTGTTAAAATAGAGAAGATGAAAATCAACGCCGTTGTTACCAGCATCGCATTCCGGCGGTGTACCATCGGCCCGGGGCTATCTACCACGCTTACGCAAAGGGCGCCTAAAGATAAGGTCATGCCATACTTTAGCAACCCGAATTGGGCGAAAATTAAAGAGGGCAGGAGCACCCCAATTGTGATACGAAGACCATCCGCAAAATAGGTACTCAATAAAAAGTCTTGAATATTTCTGATCGGTCGCCTGATTTGCATACTACAAAAATAACATAATCGCTAGCTTTTTTGTTACTTAAACAACTAACTTTCGTTTGAGGGGTAACCATTTGTGCCGATTTTAGTTATTCGCCTGATTATCAAAAAACTAAAAATTGTTAGTAAGGTTGTTTTGCCCAAATGTTAACAAACTACAGAAAAGGCTCGCTGTTGCGCTTAAGGGTGGATATTGTAATTATAAGCTGTTGATAACCAGTGTTTTTAGGTGAATAACTTTGTTGGTAAAATTGGTGACTATTAACTTGACAGTGGAGGTTTAATGGCGTAAATTAGATGATATCAAATACGAAGTACTTTGAATTCTGAGAAAGCAGTCCAAAAGAGACAAAGAACCGAAAGGGGAAATGTTTCGGATTTGTTTACAGGGAAAACGATTAGTTTCTGAAAGGGTGAAACCGAATAAGAATATATAGCTCTTTTGGAAAGAAAGGAGATAAGAAGATCGCACAGGCCCAAACAGAGATTATTCATAACGCTGAAGTTTACGAACGGATGGTTGGAAATAAATTTTCACGAATCGAAAAGATCACGAGACTTATCGATAACGGAAAAATCAAAGTACGAAGAATTAGATTCCTTAAATGCAACTATGGTTGTTTTTAAGGGTAAAACGGGGAACTGAATCGAAAGACGAGGAACCCCGTTTTTGTTTTAACGCTGTCGGGCAATGTCGGCATTACTATATTGCGCTGTGCTGATTATTTTAACCTTTTAAATGTCTCATAATAATTGCAGTATAAACCATAAATTTACCTTATGACCAAAAAAGGTAAGATTGCTTCCGGCTCAAAAAAGATATTCGTATTAGACACATCTGTTATACTTTACGACCATGATGCGATAAACAATTTTCACGAACACGATGTTGCCATTCCGATTCAGGTGTTAGAGGAGTTGGATAATTTTAAAAGTGGCAATGATACGCGTAATTTTGAGGCAAGAAGTTTTATCCGGCTGATTGATCAACTTTCGCGGCAACAGCTGATTAGTAATTGGGTAAAGCTTAAATCGGAAAATCTGGGCATGTTTAAAGTGATTCTAAATGAAGCTCAGCTTAAAATTAATGCAGAAGAGGTTTTTGGAAAGGGCAAAACGGATCATAAGATATTAAATGCGGCCTTAGGTTTAAAAGAAGAAAACCCCGGCAAAAAGGTAGTTTTGGTATCGAAAGACATTTGTTTACGATTGAAGGCCAAGGCGTTAAACTTGTTTGCGGAGGATTATGAAACGGGCAAAATCAAAAACGTTGATGAGCTTTACGCAGGCAAAACAGAACTGACCAACTTTCCGGAGGCGATTATTGAGGAAGTGAAAAAACAGCGGTTTTTAGATGCTACTGACAGTGGTATTCTACCACGTACGGGCAATCACTTTTATGTGCTTAAGCATAAGCGCAAAGTGGCCAACGTATTTTATAATCAAAGCTTAAACACCATTTCTGCGGTTTCTACAGATCAGGTTTTTAAAATTAAGCCCAAAAATATCGAACAAGCCTTTGCTATCCATGCCCTGCTAGATCCTGAAATTAAGCTTGTGAGCATTCAGGGAAACGCGGGCACCGGGAAAACGCTCCTGGCATTGGCCAGCGCACTGGAACAGCGCAAAAAGTTTAGACAGATTTTCGTAACGAGACCTATTGTTTCATTAAGCAACAAAGATATTGGCTTTTTGCCGGGTGATGCCAAATCGAAAACGGATCCGTTTATGGCGCCTATTTGGGATAACCTCAGGTTTATTAAAGATCAGTTTGTGGGTGATGCGAAGATGCTGGAAAAGATAGACGAATTGATTGCAACGGAGAAGATCGCGATAGCACCGCTGGCCTTTATCAGAGGGCGAACATTGGCCAAAATCTTCTTTATTATTGATGAAGCACAGAACCTGACGCCTCACGAGGTTAAAACGATTATTTCGAGGGCTGGCGAACATACAAAAATTGTTTTCACTGGTGATATTTATCAGATAGACACACCTTATTTAGATGCTGAAAGTAACGGTTTATCGTACCTGATCGAGAATGCAAAAAATCATCCGCTATATGCACATATTACCTTACAAAAGGGCGAACGAAGCGAATTGGCCAATTTAGCGAACGAGCTGTTGTAGAAAAACAAAGCTTACCACATAGATACATAGTACACATAGTGACAACGCTTACAAAGCTATGTTTTTCTATGGGCCTATGTGGCTAATATTGATCTGATTTAGCGAACGAGCTGTTGTAGAAAAATAAAGCTCACGACCATGATACCACAACTTACGGTTTTTATAAGCCTCTACACGAACGGTTGTCCTGCTGTCCCGAAACTTCGGGACCAGCATCTTTCATGCTATAAAGGCCCTGATCCCGTACGTACGGGACAGGGTGACGAAGCGGTTAACCAGAACGCTTAAAATTCTTTCAACCCTTAACGTCATGCCACATTGATTTTTTCCTGAAAAATTAAAACTACGATTGACGTTTTATTACTTTGGGTTTAACGTACTGTCTCATCGTCCCTCTTTGGAGAGGGTTGAACAACCGAAAAACACAGGAATCCATACAAAGGGAGAGGATTTTTTGGGAATCATCCCCTCCCAAAGGGATGCCTTTGGCACTGCCCCCTTCAAGGGGGACGCATAGCGCAAATAGCGGCCGAATAAATTCCAAACGTCACACATACCGATTTTTTTTGAAAAGTTAGAACCCAGGGTGACAGCATTGAGAAACCTGTCATCCCAACTCATTTGTTTTTTCAAAAATTCATCTCACTTTGTGCTAAATCCTTTCCTCCCCCCGCTAATGATACTTTCTCAACGACTTTATTGCAATTAGAAGCCCCACGAACGTTAAAACTGCACTTAAAATAAACGGGGCACCCGGGAAGTAAACCGATGCATGGCCTTCAATAAAATAGGCAAAAATGTGTGTCATTACCCAAGGCGCAATAATGGCTGCCAAACTTTGCAAACCTGTTAATACGCCCTGCATTTCTCCTTGCGCATTACCTTCAACCTGGTTGGAGATTAATCCCTGCATAGCGGGACCTGCAATGCCTGCTAAGCCGTAAGGGAGCATAAATACAAACATCATCCAGCCTGCGCTTGCAAATGCGAAGGCCGCGAAGCCGATGATGTATAAAGTTAGTCCAATATAAACAGCTCGTTTTTCGCCAATTTTCGGGAGTATGATTCGGATAAGCCCGCCCTGTACAATACCGATTACCAAGCCTACAAAACCCAACGAATAACCTACCCAAGCAGCATCCCAGTCGAACTTTTCCATGGTATAGAAAGTCCAGTTCGATTGAACGGAATGACTGGCGAAGTACAGTAAAAACAATGTTCCCATCAGGCCGAGCAAGGCGGGATATTTACCGATGCTAACGAGGGAGCCAATGGGGTTTGCCCTTTTCCAATCGAAGGCTCTGCGCTTTTCGACTGGGAGCGATTCGGGCAAAATAAAGTAACCGTAAAGCCAGTTTACTAATGATAAACCAGCGGCAATCATAAAAGGAACACGGGTGCCGAAATGACTAAATGCACCACCAATTACAGGCCCCAATATAAAACCCACACCAAATGCAGCGCCTACAAGGCCAAAGTTTTGCGCTCTTTTTTCAGGGGCCGAAATATCGGCAATATAGGCTTGTGCGGTGGTGAAACTTGCACCTGTTACGCCTGCTATAATGCGCCCCACAAATAACCAGGCGATTGATGGAGCAAATGCCAGAAATATATAATCGACTCCCAACCCGAATAGCGAGCTTAACAAAACAGGTCTTCGCCCAAAGCGATCACTCAATGCGCCAATAATTGGCGAGAAAACAAATTGTACAGCCGCATATGAAAGCGTGAGCCAACCACCATATTCTGCGGCCAAACCGTAGCCACCGCCGGTAAAATCCTGAATCAGTTTTGGCAACACGGGGATAATGATTCCAAATCCTGTAAAATCAATGAGCAGGGTAACCATAATAAAGCTCATTGCCGATTTTTTCTGTGCTGCCATTTACGAAAGTTTTTTCAAAAATATCATTATTGCGTTGCTAAACAATCGTTTTCTTCCATTTGCCTTTTTTAAACAAAATGAAGGCCGCCAAAGCGATGCCTGCCTCGGCGGTGGGTATAGCAATGAACACCCCTGTTGGGCCCATTTCTAAATATTTTGCCAGGAAATAAGCAAAGGGAATTTGAAACAGCCAGAAAGCGAAAACATTGATTTTGGTTGGTGTCCACGTGTCTCCGGCACCATTAAAGGCACTGGTTAACACCATTCCCATACCGTAAATGATAAAGCCGAAACTTAAGATTTTGAGGGCACGGCTGGCGATTGCTATCACCTTAACATCGGCTGTAAAAAATGAGGCAAATAAATGTCCGCAGGTTAAAAAAAGCACGCTTACAACAGCCATAAAGATTAATGTAAATTTCATGGTTTGGTAAACAGATTTTTCTGCACGGTCGATGTGGCCGGCGCCCAGATTCTGGCCAACCAAAGTGGCTGCGGCATTGCTTAAGCCCCAGGCAGGCAATAAAAAGAACATCATTAACCGGAGTGCCGTTTGATAACCTGCCGATCCTTCATCGCCGCCTGTTGTAGCTACAAGCTCGGCAAGGAATACCCAGCTGCAGCTCGCAATTACGAACTGAAAAATAGCTGGTGCAGCCACTTTAACAATCGCTTTGATCTGTCCCAGATCGGGGATGAAATGGCTAATGTGAATTTTAAGTATGTTTTTGCCGTTAAATAAATTAAAAATTTGATAAGAAACGCCCAGGCCGCGGCCGATGGTGGTTGCAATTGCAGCACCAGTTAACCCGAAGGCAGGAATAGGGCCGAGGCCATTGATAAAAATGGGACAAAGAATAATATTTGCCAAATTGGCAATCCATAAACTCCGCATGGCAATAGCTGCATTTCCGGCACCCCTAAAAATTCCGTTAATTAAAAACAGCAGCACAATGATGATACTTCCGCCCATCATAATGCGGACAAACGGCGTTCCGTGTGCAGCGGTTTCTGCCGATGCGCCCATCAAAATCAAGATGTCGCGGGCGTAAATTACACCCAGAATACTGATCAGAACATTAATAGAAACCGCAATTACAATGGTTTGCATCCCCGCACGCGATGCAGCTTCGGGATTTTTCTCGCCAATCCGCCGGGCAACAACCGCCGTTGCCGCCATGCTTAAACCAATGGCCAGCGAATAAATAATGGTTAAAACAGATTCTGTTAAACCCACGGTTTGTATGGCGTAGCTGCTGTTTTCTAAATGCCCTACAAAATAGAGATCGACAAGCGCAAACACAGATTCCATAGCCATTTCCAACATCATCGGGATGGCTAATAAAATGATGGCTCTTTTTATACTTATGGCGGTTAAATCGACCTCGTGTCCCTTTAATGATTGTAGAAGTACAGCAACAAAAGAAGATAGCTTGCCCTGTGCCTTTAAAGACTGTGACATAAAATGAAGTATTGATGTGAATAATAATGGATACATGCGAACTGGCCGCAGGTATCGAAAATTTAAACAGGAGGGAACCCTCGGTTAGTTAAAACCTCAAACGGATTGCTGGTACTATCATGGGGCTGTCGTTTTGATGGAGTTAAAGATAGGGAATGATTTCGTAGTTCTTAAAGGATTTTTTTATTTTTCAAGATCAAATTAAATAAATCCGGCGTTTTAAATCGATTTAACCGACTAAATGCTATACGCCTTAATCATTTCTTCGGTAACTTTTGTTCCGCGGCTGGTGTTCAAATCAATCAACACATAATCGAAGGTGCCATCTGATGCCACTTTACCTGTTTTCTTATTGATGATTTCGAACTGAACGGAACAGCCTTTATCGTGCATGGTTAAAATTCCGGTTCTAATCACCATTTGATCATTCATTAAAAGCGGACGCTTGAAGTTAATATTAACGTGGCTTACTACCCAGCCCAAGCCTTGTTTTGTAAAATGTTCCCAGGGCATGCCGTAAAATTTCTCCATCTGCTCGTAACGTGCCGCCAATACATAATCTAAATATTTGCTGTTATGTACGTGGTTAAACATGTCGATATCATCGGGGCGCACGCGTAATTCGCTTTCGAAAATGCTAAATTGATTCTTTTCCAAGGGTAAATGTTTTTTGCAAAAGTAAGGTATTTAATGTTGGCAAAGTGTATTAATGCTTGCATTTTCGTATGTTTGATAGGATGGGAAAACTTACATTTTACGA
This sequence comes from Pedobacter endophyticus, assembly GCF_015679185.1. Taxonomy (NCBI): domain Bacteria; kingdom Pseudomonadati; phylum Bacteroidota; class Sphingobacteriia; order Sphingobacteriales; family Sphingobacteriaceae; genus Pedobacter; species Pedobacter endophyticus. Next base: position 755,196 of record NZ_CP064939.1, on the reverse strand, counting down.
TACTGATATTCCACACGAAAGCATTGTTAAAGAGCGTGACCGCGTTTATTTAAACCGTACAGCCAGGCAACGCTTTTTTAGTCTGTTGGAGCTGAACCGTATTGCAGTAATGATGAACGGTGGTCGGCCATTAAAGTCCCTCAGGGAAAAGGCATCATCATCCGTCGTCCGAATGCTTAGTTCAGATGAATTATCCTTCTACTGTTTTAACCAGGAAAACTTACATACTATCAAGTAAAAAGTAATATATTTTCCACTAAATTTTAAATTTAACTCAGCTCATGAAAAGACTGAAAATTACAATCTTGTCTTCCATTATTTCTTTAATCTTCCAAACCAGCATGGCTCAAGAAAGCAAACAAGATCAACCGGCGGTGCTGAACCACATTGCGGTTTACGTTGATAATCTTCAAACATCTACCGAATTTTATCAGCAACTTTTTAATCTGAACATTATTCCCGAGCCATTTAAAGATGGAAAGCACACCTGGTTTTCGTTGGGTAGCGTTGGGCACTTACATCTCATATCGGGCGAAGGGGCCAGTGCTACGTTTAATAAAAATAATCACTTGTGTTTTAGTGTGCAATCAATCGATCGCTTTATCGAAAAATTGAATGCGAAAAAAATTGCTTTTGAAGACTGGCCAGGTAAAGCGGGTGCGGTAACGAAAAGGGTAGATGGCGTTAAGCAAATTTACTTTAAAGATCCTGATGGGCATTGGCTTGAAGTAAACGACGACAAGTAATTTTTTTAGTACGTGTGTTAAAGCGGTCGATCAAATGCTATATTTAGCGCTAAGTCCCTTAAATATGAAACTAAAATTATCAAGAGCAGTACTTGTTGCGTTTTCATTTATCTTTTTAAACCTTGCCTCATTTGCACAGGAAACTACTGTTGAGCAGGAGTTTGAAAAAGTAATGCAAAAATATAGCGCCGTAGGCGCTTCGGTTGCGGTAGTAAAAAACGGTAAGATTATCTATACGCATTCGTTCGGCGTGAAGAATCTCGAGGATAAGACTCCTTTATCAGACAGCGATATTTTCCGGATCGCTTCTATTTCCAAGTCATTCTCGGCAACTTCGATCATGCAATTGGTAGAACAGGGCAAGTTACATCTTGATGATGACTTCGGCGATTTAGTGGGTTTTAAAATCAGAAACCCAAAATTTCCGGACGAGAAGATCACATTGAAAATGGCACTTTCTCATACCTCGAGCTTAAACGACAGTCAGGGATATCTTAATCTCGACATTATTAATCCTGAGAAAAATCCGAACTGGGCTAAATGTTATAACGACTATAAACCGGGCACCAAATTCGATTATTGCAATTTGAACTTCAATTTAATTGGGACTATAATTGAAAAAACTTCTGGCGAACGCTTTGATAATTATGTTAAAAAACACGTTTTAAACCCGCTTGGACTTTATGCAGGTTACTGTGTAGACTCGTTGGATAGTAACCGCTTTGTTAATTTGTACGAGTATCACCCCGATAATAAATCGTTTACACTCGCCGCGGCCGCTTATGCACCGAGAAGAGCGGAGATTAAAAACTACGTAATGGGGTATTCGACGCCAATTTTCTCGCCCACTGGCGGTATGAAGATCTCGGCTACCGATTTGGCGAAATACATGATCATGCACATGAACTACGGCACCAGCAATGGGGTTAAAATTATAAGTAAGAAAAGCGCAAAACAAATGCAAACCGCTCTTACTGATGATGAGGGTTATGGTTTGGCCATCCGCAGTGCTGACGACCTTATCCCCAACGTACAGCTAAAGGGACACAGCGGCTCTGCTTACGGCTTGTATAGCACCATGTTTTTTTCGCCCAAGGATAAATTTGGTTTCGTAACCATCACCAATGGAATCAATGCAACCTATACCGGCGATTTTCCGGATTTTAGCAGGGCGGCGATCAACTGCCTTTACAATGCTTTTATCAAGAAAAAACCTTAGTTAAACCGCTTGCTGGATCGATGTAGGCTACTTTGCTTTAGTAAATTGGCATGTCTAATTCAAGCTCCCGGATGTAGTTAACAATTCCGCCTTTTAAGTTATACAGGTTGGTTAACCCGTGTTTTTCTTCTATTAATTTAATAGCGGCTGCACTTCTGCCACCCATTTTACAGTGAATAATTACCTTTTTATCGGTAGAGATTTTGGCGTACTCTTTTTCGATGGCTGAAAGCGGAATCAGCTCGCCGTCTATATTTACAATATCGTATTCGTAGGCTTCTCGTACATCGATAATTTGTATTTTCTCACCGCTTTTTTGCCATTCTATGAGTTCTGCGGGCGAAACCTCTTTTAGCTTTTTTTCGATTGCCGGTACGCCACAAAACTGTTCGTAATCAATTAAACCACCTTTGATGATCTCGTCGTTATCAAAATTCTTCTTGATGTTGTACGTCATCGATTCGAACGATAATGCATTAAAAGTATAAAGCTTTCCGCTCAGCGTTTCACCCACATTGGCTACAACTTTAATTACCTCGAGCGCCTGCATGCTGCCAATTATTCCGGGCAATACGCCAAGTACGCCGGCCTCCGAGCAGTTGGGTACCGATCCTGGTTCTGGTGGAAAGGGAAAGATATCCCTGTAATTCGGACCACGGCTTCCATCGGCCATTAAATTGTTGAAAACCGAAACCTGTCCCTCGAACTGGTAAATTGATGCATATACACTGGGTTTTCCCAAAATTACACAAGCATCGTTCACTAAATAGCGGGTGGGGAAGTTGTCAGTACCATCCGCAACAACATCGTATTGCTTTAAGATTTCTATTGCGTTTGAAGCGGTGATCTGAGTATTGTGCACTTTGATCTCGATATACGGATTTAGCAATTCGAGTCGCTGTTTGGCTTCGTCGGCTTTTGGTTTGCCGATGCAATCTATCCCGAAAACAATTTGACGTTGTAAGTTGCTATCGTCAACAACATCACAATCGAGGATGCCAATTTTGCCTATTCCGGCGGCTGCCAGATAAAGCAACATGGGGCTGCCCAAGCCGCCAGCACCAATTACGAGTACGCTCGAAGCTTTGAGCCTTTCCTGTGCCTCAATTCCAAAATCGGGCATGATGATGTGGCGGTTATACCGCGATTTTTCAGCTGCTGAAAATGTAATTTTAGACATGGTTATTTTTTATAAATGCCACCAGCAATGGCGGGTACAATACTGACGATGGAGTTCGTTTCAACCTCGGTTTCGGTTCGATTGAGGCTTCTTACATCTTCCTGATCAACAAAGATATTAACGAACGACCTGATGGTGCCTGCGCCGTCGAATAAATACTTTTTCATGTCGGGATAGGTCGACACCAAATCGTTCATAATTTCAGCGACAGTATGCCCAGAGGCATTTACCTTTGCGGTATTGTTTGTGTATTTTCGAAGGGGAGTGGGAATTAAAACAGTTGCCATGGTTAATTTATTGTTTTTATAAGTTGTTCTTCAAAGGCATTTTCGTGATTGAGTTTCCAACCTTTGAGTTCATTAATTTTAGTTTTTGATAGTGATAGTATAAGGTACAGGAAATTGGGAAAGGCAGCTTCGTGGTCTTCAACGGAAGGCATTGCTGGCTCGTTAGGGTGGGAGTGATACACACCAAGCAGTTTCGCATCTTTCTCCAGGGCCAGTTGCTCTGCGGCTATATAATCGGTTGCGCTGATTTGAAAAGATACTGTTTTTCTTTTTTCGCTCGTATTGATTACTTCTGTTGCAAAGGCGATATTCGATTCGTTGCCGAACAAGAACCCGCAACATTCATTTGGAAAACTGTTTTTAGCGCTAATTTGTATGGTTGAGAGCGCTTCTTCATCAATAGATATGTGCATGCTCGAAATTTGCCTTTAAATTTTGTGCCTCTTCTTTTAGTGTAACCGTTTGTATGCTGTCGGTCAGTATCTGAATAATCTCTTTAAAGCTTTCTACTTCGCACTGCTCGTGAGAGAGGTAATTCTCATCAAGGCCCCACTTTAAAATCTTCAATGTATCAGTTTCATCGGCCTTCTCGAGCGACGACGCTACACAACGGTACAGCGTTGAAGTAAGCCAGGCTTTTGCGTCAGCGTTATTTTGAAGGGACGATAATTTAGCCAGATCGGCGGTTAGAATGTCATCCGCAATGGGTAAAATAGACGATGTAATGATATCTTCTGTACCGCTGATACTACGCTCATTGTTTTCGTAAACATTGATCAAGAGGTTTAGATCGTGCGGTTGAGACCAGTCTAATTGCCCGCGAAAGAATTTTTCTTTATATCCGGGCGGATTTCCCCTAAATATTACCGGTATGGTTTTGCCTCGTTTTTGTATATAATAGAGGGCCACTTCGAGGCTTTCTACCGGCCACTCGAGATTTCTGACAATGAGAAAAGCTGATTTTTTCGGCTTAGCGCAAATAACCGCGTTTAACATGAGGTGAACCGCCTCGTTAACATTTTGAGCGGTTACATATTTGCCGGGGCTATGAATGGCCACATGATCAACTTCTTCATTGTTTTTTAGCTCGGTGTGCATTAGGCTATTATCGAGGATATGCGTAAACCGTACCATTGAATACAGGATTTCGCTCCTTTTTGCATAATGGTCGAAAATAAATTCACATATTTTTTTGCTTGCCGCATAAACCTCGCTGGTAAAATATCTGCTTGCCTTACCTGTAGATGAGAAAACGCAATGTTTTACAGAACCGCTTAACTCGCACGCCTGAACAACATTTAAGGTGCCAATTACGTTGTCGTTAATGGTTTCAAACGCATGATCTTCGGCGTAACCGGGGTTGCGCTGCGCTGCAGTATGAAACACCAGGCCGGGCTGATGTTGTTTAAAACATTCGATCAGGTGATCTCGATCAACAATGTCGCAATTGATGATTGTTACGCTTTCATCGGAGAATGGATTTTCGGATATTTTTGTTTTATCAATGATAACAATTCGTTTTGCGCCGAACGTGAGTAGCTTATTTACCAGGTTGCTGCCTACGCAGCCAAGCCCTCCGGTTACTAAGCAAACCTGACCGTCAAGAAGGGACTTCATTTCGTCCTGGGGCAGACTTAATGTTCTGTCGGCTGTGGTAGCGAAAGGATTCTCATCTAATCTGCCATTTTCCTTGTAAGCGGCAATAAGTTGATCTGTTAAGTCTGTAAGCGTGTTGTAAGTAAGCGGATCTTTATATTTTGGTGATAATTGCCATACTAGATCATAAATTGAAGCGATTTCTTCATGGTTAATTTTATTCATGATCGATAGTCCAAATTTTAAATTCTGTTAACCCAGTAGGTAAATAGTGATATTTATTTACAGGTTATGAGCGAAATTATAGACAATAACGACGGCGAACAATAGCCCTTTAATACTACAGCTTTGTAAGGATTTACAAGTCAGGCACAGTGGGTAAAATGCGGTGTAGTATTTTTTTTGCTCTTTCAGCTTTTTATTCCGAATAGCGTAATCACTCGCCAAAGCTAAAGGTCGACCGTACGAGTGTTGCAACAGAACTAATGATGATAATTGGAACGATTTCTGGAGGCATTTTATGTAGGTGATGATGGTTGAAATGTGGGCAGAAGCCTTGCAAATCTGTCTTCGCAATTTACGAAATTCTGCCCTGAATTAGCGTTTTTATTGCTGATTAATGTAAAAGATCGGGTACTTCGGTAGGTTTTTGGGGGGGGATTTAGGGTGTGCGGCGTTGGGATTAAAAAACAAAAAAGCCTCACATTTCTGTGAAGCTTTCTGTGATCCCGCTGGGATTCGAACCCAGGACCACTACATTAAAAGTGTAATGCTCTACCAGCTGAGCTACGGAATCATTTCCTTGTTGTTTAAGGAGGTGCAAATATAGGGATAAAAATTAATCGTGCAAATATTTTTGCCATTTGTTTGCAGTGCTTTCTACAAGCTGAAAAAAAATATTTAACAAGTGGTTGATTTATAATTTTGTAGGTTCGAAAAAAAAAATGATTTTTTTTTAAAATTATTTATTCGACTTCGGTATAAAATTTAAAAACGACTGAAATTGGGCCTTGTGTTTGTTCTTGTCGAGCTTAAAATAAAAGGCACCGCGTCGCGAGCTTGATTTGTCTTTTTCGGTTTGTTTAATTAATAGTCCACTTGCGGTAATTTTCCTGATAAAGTTGCGGTTATCAACGGGGGCGTCATACACCTGTTCGTACAAAGCCTGAAGTTGGGGAATAGTAAACTTTTTTGGCAGCAGCTCGAACAATATGGGGTGTAAAGCCGCCTGGTAACGAATTTTGTCCATTGCGGCCTTAACCATTTCATTGTGGTCGAATATCAACGCCGGCACCTCCTTCAGTTTAAACCATTCCGCATGAAACTGATCGTTGATTTGCTTGCTGTATTTGTTGATATCGATCAGCGCAAAATAAACCACTGAAACCGTACGTTCAATTGGGTCGCGGTCGGGGCGGCCATAGGCATGGAGTTGTTCAAGATAAACATCGTGCAAACCAGTTAGCTCCAACAAGATGCGTTTAGCGGCCCCGTCAAGGTCTTCCTGCTCGCCGATAAACCCGCCCATTAAGCTCCATTGATCTTTTACCGGTTCTATGGCTCTTTTAATAATCAGTAACTTTAGGTCTTCGCCATCGTAACCAAAGATGATACAATCTACCGCAACAAGAACAGGTTTCTGGTTTAAGTATTTAGCCATTTCTAAAATAAAGAGTTTAATTTTTGATCGTTATAATTCACAATGTAGCCTAAAATGTTCGGATACCCTTCAAATTCGGCGGCAGAATGCGTTGTGCAAAGTACGATACATTTCATGCCCGCATTTAAGGCCGATTCTACACCTTTCGGGGCGTCTTCAAATACCAAACAGTCATTTGGCGAAACATGAAGCGCATCGGCCGCCTTTAGAAAAGTTTCTGGATCGGGTTTGCTATGTTGCACGTCGTCGGCACTCACAATCGCCGCTAAGTAATCGCGAATCTTTAATCCATCGACAACGAAATCGATGTTGAAGGGAATGGCCGCAGAAGCTATGGCCATTAAAATTCCATGTGTTTTTGCTTTTGCTAAAAATGCTGACAAGCCATCTAAAAGGGCTAAATGCGGTAAATAGCTTTGCTGATAACGTCTTTCTTTTTCGATCGACAACCTGTCCATCTGCTCCGTATTGAACCGACCTCTACCGAAAACGCGTTCCAAAACCTCGTGATTTTTTCCATACATCTCTCTCTTTACCGTTTCGTAATCGAGATTTTCGCCTAAGCTTTCGTTCATTACAAATTGCCAGGCCAGCGTGTGGTATTCCATGTCGTTAATCATGGTCCCGTTCAAATCGAACAGAAATGCCTTTGGTTTAAAGTTGAAGTTTTGCATCGAATGCGAAAATAGATATGATTTTTTTAAACACGTCAAAAACAGCCCAATATTAAAAGAATTAAATCTATAATCGTTATAACAACGCTAATTTATTTGTGTGAGCTTTGGACGAAAGATGGATTTTTGATGGTCGATTGCTTGATATTTTAGAATAGTTTTAAAAGAAAGAGGTCAAGTTTTTTAAAACTTGACCTTCGTTTTCGACTTAGTATTTCTTTAAGCCCTCATTTAAGGCGTTAATAGCCGATCAGGAAATTGAGTAATTTTTTCGATGGTTAATTGTTGCATAATTTGGTAGAGGTGGGTTTTGAACATGTTGATCGTATGTTCTCCTCCCTGATCGCCCAGGGCGCCAACACCGTACATAAACGGGCGACCCATAAAATTAAACTCCGACCCGACGGCGTGCGCTCTCGCCAAATCTACACCTGAGCGGATGCCACCATCGAGCATTATTTTAAGCTTTGACTTATACAACGGGTTGTTGGCTAGTTTAATTAGTGAGTTTATTGATGATTCGCCAGCATCGATTTGTCTTCCTCCGTGGTTTGAAACAATCACACCATCTACGCCAATTTGGATAGCCGCCTGCATGTCTTCGTCGGTGGCAATACCTTTAAGCACCAATGGACCTTTCCACAGATCGCGTATGGCCGACACTTTTTCAATATCAACCTTTCCGGTAAAAGTTTTGTTCATAAACTGCCCGAGTTGCGACATGTCCATGCCTTTTTCCATGTAAGGTTTTAGCGTAGCAAACGATGGAATGCCATGTTGCAAGGTCTTAATTCCCCATAAAGGACGAGCAAAGGCCTGCAAGATGTTGTTTATCGACATTTTGGGCGGAATAGATAATCCGCTCTTAATTTCCTTGTAGCGAAGGCCAAATGCGGGAACATCGACCAGAACAACCAAAACAGGACATTCAACAGCCTTCAATCTATTCAAAATGTCGTCCCTTAAACTATTTTCCGTTGGGTGGTACAATTGAAACCACGCTTTTCCGTCTGAAACTTCTGCAATCCGCTCAATGCTGCTGGTTGATACGGTGCTTAAAGTATACGGAATATCGTGTTTAGCAGCCGCTTTGGCCAAAATTTCTGGTGCGTTGGGCCACATCAATCCTTGTAAACCGATGGGCGATATTCCAAATGGGGCGCTATATTTACGACCAAATAGTTCGACAGACATATCAATATCTCCGCCAACGCGTAAATAATTTGGTTTTAAGTAGATATCGTCGAAATCGTTCTCATTTCGGGCTAAGTTGAGGCCTTCATTACAGCCGCCTTCCAAATAATCAAAAGCAAATTTGGGAATTCTCGTTTTTGCCTTTTTTCTTAAATCGGCAACGGAAGGGTATTGTGAATGGTAAGGAAATGTAATCTTTTTACTCATATTTATTTGGTTATCTAACTCAGACATCTGTTTGAAAGGCGAAAACTAGTATTTTGTATTCAGCTTTCCATCCTGCACTATCTGCTATTTGAACAGGCTACACCTTGTAAAAAGCTTTGGCATTTGCGTTAAAAATTAGTTTCCTTTCCTGCTCGGTAAATCGCTCAACATATTTGCTTACCAAGTTAAACCAATCTAAATACGGTCTGCTAATTAGCATTACAGGCCAATCGCTTCCGTACATAACACGGTTTGGACCGAAGTTTTCGAAAATAACATCGAAGCAATTAAAAATTTCTACCTCTTTCCAGTTTTTCCAGTCAGCTTCTGCCAACAGGCCAGAGATTTTGCAGTACACACGTGGATTTTGAGCAAGTATTTTAATATTCTCGGCCCAAGCGCTTAAATCCTGCGATTTTACATCAGGTTTGCCGCAATGATCTAACACAAAAGGCTGCTCGGGAATTTGATCGACCATTTTAATGATGCTTTCCAATTGATTGTGGTAACATAGCAAATCGTATGTGTAACCGTAATTTTTCAGCTGTTTAATACCATCGATAAATTTGGGATCGAGAATAAACTCAGCGCTTTCGGCCTGAAGCACATGTCGCCAGCCCTTAATTTTCTTAAAGTTGTTCCAATAGTATAATCGCTCAATCAAATTCGGGTTTTTCAGATCAATCCATCCTACAATTCCCTTAATAATATCGTTGTGATTAGCTAAGGAGAGCAGAAATTCGTTCTCTGCTTCTGTCTGACTGGCCTGCACGGCAATACATCCCGAAATTTTAAGCTCACCGTAAATTCGCATCAGGTTTTTGGGCGAAAAATCTTTTCGGATAACTTTCATGTCATCGGTAATCCAACTATCTCTAACGGGATCAAAATTCCAGAAGTGTACGTGCGTGTCAATCATAAATTAAAGTTTAAAGATTTTATCCATCATTCTCCATTTTTCGCCCGCTTTTGCACCGGGAAGCGCTTGCTGGTATTTCCACATCAAAGTTTCCCATTCCTGCACTTTAGTATTTTTCAAATCGGCCTTCGCTTTTTCGTCAAAAGAGAAAGCCTCGTTCGTGTCCATAATCATAAAGAGGCGGTTTCCACTGAGGTATATCTCCATATCGGTAATGCCAGCGGAGGTAATGCTGTCTAAAATCTCAGGCCAAACCGCTTGATGATACTGCTTGTACGCAGCAATAAGTTCGTCATCATCGATCAAATCGAGTGTAAAGCAGTATCTTTTCATATTAGTTTTCTTGATAGGCCTTAACCGTTTGTTTGCTGCTGCCCAATCCGTCAATTCCCAACTCCACCACATCGCCAGCTTTTAAATACCAAGGTTCGGGTTTTTGGCCTAAGCCTACACCAGCAGGAGTTCCTGTTGTAATAACATCGCCCGGTAAAAGCGTCATAAACTGGCTGATGTACGAAATCATAAAAGGCACATTAAAGATCAAGTTCGATGTATTTCCATCTTGCAAGGTTTCTCCGTTTACGGTTAACCAAAGGCGAAGGTTATGTACATCGGCAATTTCATCTTGCGTGGCAATAAATGGCCCGATGGGTGCAAATGTATCGCAGCTTTTGCCCTTTACCCATTGTCCGTTTCGCTCAATCTGAAATTCGCGTTCGCTATAATCGTTATGCAAAACATAGCCGGCAATATGATCCAAGGCGTTTTCTTGGCTAACGTAGCTCGCTTTTTTACCGATTACAATGGCCAATTCAACTTCCCAATCGGTTTTTTTACTGTTTTTTGGGATAATAAGATCATCATTAGGACCAACGATGGCCGAAGTAGCCTTAAAAAACAAAATGGGTTCGGCCGGAATCGGCGCATTGGTTTCGGCAGCATGATCTTTGTAGTTTAACCCCACGCAGATAATTTTAGATGGACGAGCCAAGGCAGGACCTAAGCGAACGCCTTTGTCTACTTCGGTTAAAGTGGCCGATTCGATGTCCTTTTTTAGTTTTTCAAGTCCATCGCCGCCAAAAAATGCCTCGTCGTAATCGTTTACCAATGCCGAAACATCAAAATATTTCTCATCTATAATTACACCCGGTTTTTCAAATCCCGGCTCGCCAAATCGTATTAATTTCATTTTTAAAGGTATTTATATTGATTTAAATTTGTATTCGTTAAAATAAGAAGGTGCTGGTGCTAAAACAAAAAATTAAAGCCCTTATTTTTTTTGGGGTTGTTAAGTTCTTCAAACCGATTAATTTCGGTTTGTAAGGCCAGTAACGTAAGGCTGTTTTAAAAAGCTCAATCCGATTTGTATTTCTCATGTTGAGTTTTCCAAAACGCCTTTTTAAGCACTTATACAAGTCCTTTCGACCACTTGTCCCGACTTCTCGGGAAGTTACCATTGAGTTTTTTAAAAACAATTCAAAACCGTCATTTCGAGCGCAGCCGAGAAATCTTTGGACCTAACTTTGCGCTAAGATTTCTCCTCCGTGGGAGCTCCTATGGAGCACTTCGGTCGAAATGACGACTTCTTTTATAGAAACCCCCGCGATTGATTCTATAAGCATCGTCATTCCATAGTGATTTTTTGCTAAAAATGTGTCGTTAGCCCTTATCGGCATTAATTATTCAAAGTTGTAAAACCACCATCAATAGGGTAGTCGCAACCAGTAATAAACGATGCTTCATCGCTACATAAGTATAAGGCCAATGCACCAATTTCCTCGGGTTTGGCCATTCTGCCGATGGGTTGTGTTTTAGATAGTTTCTCAAACATTTCCTCAATATTATCAGGATAGTTCTTTTGCAAAAAGCCATCTACAAACGGAGTATGCACCCGGGCAGGCGAAATGGAGTTACATCTAATATTTTCTCCGATATAATCTTTTGCCACACTCATCGTCATCGCTTTTACCGCACCTTTTGCCGTGCTATAAGCAAAGCGATCAGGGAGGCCAATTAGCGAGGCAATGGAGGCCATGTTAATAATTACACCGCCGCCTGCTGCCCTAATTTGCGGAATGGCAGCGTATAAACAGTTATAAACCCCTTTTACGTTTACCAGCATAATGCGGTCAAAATCAGATTCTTCAGTGGTATCGGCCTTGCCAATATGTGCAATACCGGCGTTGTTTACCAAAATATTTATCTTGCCAATTTGTTCAAAAATATTTTTAACAGCTTGGTGGTCGGCCACATCGCAGGCATAACTGAAAGCTCGTCCGCCAGCGCTGCTGATTTCGGCTAGGGTAGATGCTGCCTGCTCAATACCCAGCTCTATAATATGAACCTCGGCGCCCTGCTTTGCAAGGGTAGTTGCAATGGCCTTTCCAATTCCGCTTCCACCGCCGGTAACTACTGCTTTTTTATTTGTTAATGAAAACATGTTCTTGCTTTAAATAATGTTCAATTGTATGATGAAATATATGAATTAAAATGGTTCGTCTTCCAAAAAACTATAAATTTAAATGCGTTTGCCAGCATGTTGCACCAGCCGAAGATTATAATTGATTAGAATTGGAATACAAATAAAATAAATATTGTTGATTAAAACCTTTCCGTTTTTATCAAAATCTGAGCCTATATTATCAAATCCGTTTCTGGCGTTTCAGCGGGCTTTACCTTGCAGAAATTTTACACAATGGTTAATCTGTTTTTCTTATATTTGAATGTTGTTTTTATATGTAAATAATAGTTGAGGGGTCATCGGATGAATCTAGGCGCATTGCAAATATTTATCCAATGACTATTGCATAGAATAACTGAGAAGTCATCGGATGAATCTGGGCGCATTGCAAATATTCATCCGATGACTATTGAAACCGAGAAGTCAGCGGATGAATCTAGGCGCATTGCAAATATTCATCCGATGACTATTGCATAGAATAACTGAGAAGTCATCGGATGAATCTGGGCGCATTGCTAATCTTCATCCGATGACTATTTTACAAAAAATTTTAACCAAATATTTTAAAAAAAGCTTCTGAACGGAGCTTGTTATTAAAGCCATGCGAATGAGAAATTTTCTGATCTTTACCATCTGCTTAATTACGTTTCCCATTTTTTCCGAAGCACTTACCATTGATAAAAAGCAAAAAACAATCGTTATTTCCAACGAGGATCATTCGCGGATAAGTTTTGGCGTTGAAAAGCTATCAAAAGCGCTATCCACCATCGGTTATACAATAAAGATTGCGAAAAAACAAAGATCGACTCAGGCGAAGGGCTTGATTGTGGTTGGCGTTTTAACAGATAACGGTTTTATGGCTGGTGTTCCGCAGGCCATAAAAAGCAAGGTTGCCAGTCAAAAAGAAAGTTTTGTGATTTCGAAAACGCAAAACGGTACGTTATATATTATTGGTTACGATACTTCGGGGGCACTTTACGGCTGTATGGAACTGATAAATCAGATTGAAGCGCAAAAGCAGCTGCCCGAAACTTTATCGCTGGCCGATCACCCAGAAATGGTTTTGCGGGGCACTTGCATCGGCCTCCAGAAGCCCGATTATCTTCCCGGGCACGATGTTTACGAATATCCCTACACATCCGAAACCTTTCCGTGGCTTTACGATAAAAAACTGTGGATCAAGTATCTCGACATGATGGTCGAAAACCGTTACAATTCGCTTTACCTATGGAACGGACATCCATTTTCGTCGCTGTTAAGGTTAAAGGATTATCCCTATGCGGTAGAGGTTGATGAGCCAACATTGAAGAAAAATGAGGAGATTTTTCAGTTTTTAACCCACGAGGCCGATAAACGTGGCATTTGGGTAATTCAGATGTTTTACAACATCATTATTCCGAAGCCTTTTGCAGATAAACATGGGTTAAAAACACAAGATCGCAATCGCCCGATTATTCCGCTGATTGCCGATTACACCAAGAAATCGATTTCGGCCTTTGTAGAGAAATACCCGAATGTAGGCTTAATGGTTGCTTTGGGCGAGGCAATGGAAGGCGTGGGGCAGGATGATATCGATTGGTTTACGAAGACGATTATCCCCGGTGTAAAAGACGGTTTGAAAGCCGCCGGAATTAAGGAAGAACCGCCAATTGTGTTGCGGGCGCACGATACCGATGCACCGAGCGTGATGAAAGCCGCCTTGCCCTTATACAAAAATCTTTATACCGAAAATAAATTTAATGGTGAAGCTTTAACCACATACGAACCACGTGGCGATTGGGCGGAACTGAACAGAAAACTGGCCGCTATCGGAACTATTAATATTTCGAACGTGCATATTTTGGCCAACTTGGAGCCTTTTAGATACGGATCGGCCGATTTTATCCAGAAATCGGTTCAGGCGATGAACAAAATATACAATGCCAAAGGGTTGCATTTATATCCGCAACATAGCTATTGGGATTGGCCTTACGCAGCCGATAACGTACAGGGAAGAATTTTGGAGGTTGATCGCGATTGGATTTGGTACAAGGAATGGGCACGTTATGCGTGGAAATCGCAACGCGATCGGAATGAGGAAATTAATTACTGGGGCAAGGAACTGGCCAATAAGTACGGCGCTGATTTAGCGGGCGGCAAGGCGATTTTGAATGCTTACGAAGAATCGGGAGAGATATCGCCAAAGTTGTTGCGCAGATATGGCATTACCGATGGCAACAGGCAAACGTTGACCTTGGGCATGTTGATGACGCAGTTGATTAACCCCTTTAGATACGGCTTATTTACTTTAATGTACGAGTCGGAAGCGCCTGAGGGCGAAATGATTATCGATTATGCCGAAAAAGAATGGAAGAAGCAAGGCCACATCGGCGAAACGCCCGTTCAAATTGCAAAAGAAGTAGTTGAACATGGAAAAAAGGCCTTGGTATCAATCAATTCGGTTAAGGCCACAAAAGATGTTGAGGAGTTTAATCGCCTAAAAAACGATATGTACTGTTACGACGAAATGGCCAACTTTTATGCCGAGAAGGTAAAATCGGCACTTTGGGTATTGCGTTATAAATATTCGAACAATGTGGCTGATTTAGAACAAGCCTTGCCGTTTATTCAAAAAAGTGTAGATCATTATGCAAAATTGGTTAAGTTGACGGATAGCAGCTACTTATACGCCAATAGCATGCAAACCAAGCAGCGCAAAATACCGATGCGTGGCGTAGATAAAACCTTTATCCACTGGCGAGAAATGTTGCCCGTTTTTACCCGCGAGCTCAATCATTTTAAGCAAAGTATCGATTCACTAAAATCGATAAAAGGAGGTGCGGTTGCTAAGATTGTACCTTACAAAGCGGCCAATGTAAATGTGCTTAACGTAACCGAAAGCTATGGTGTTAATAAAGGCGTAAATGTTTTTGCCGATACAACCGTTCAAATTAAGGAAGTGGCTGAGCAACTGATCGGTTTAAAGGGAGTGAAGCTTTCGAGGCAAAAACAACTTAAAACAGGAACGGAGATCAAGTTTACTACCAAAGTTCCGGTAAAGTTATTGGTAGGTTTCTTCAATCAAAAAGACGCTAAGTTTTTAGCGCCACCACAATTAGAAACCGATGCAAGCGCCAATAATTACGGCCAGTCGGAAATAAAGATCTCGAATGCGCTCGTGTTAAATGGCTATCCGCCTGCCAATGTTCATGCTTACTCTTTCCCAGCGGGAACACATACCTTAAATTTGGGCAAGGGCGAGTGTTTGGTATTGGGTTTTATTGATGATAAACAAGAACTACGCATTTTTAATGCAGGTTTGGATGGACGCGGAAAGGATATAGACTGGTTATTTGAATGATGATAAATACAAGAAATTTAATTGCAACCGTTTCATTGTCGGTAATGACCATGACGGGTTTTGCGCAACAGCAAGCCATTTTAGGAACAGCTAAATTGAAAAAATATGTCACGTATTTTAATTCAATTGATACCGAAGCTGTGAAGAATTATGTTCCAAATAGTGAGGCGTTTAATTGGCTGGCTGAGCAGGCACCGATGTTCGAATGTCCGGATTCGGTATTGGAGCAAAATTATTACTATCGATGGTGGACTTTTAGAAAGCACCTCGTTAAAACGCCCGATGGATTTATTTTTACCGAGTTTATTGAGCCTGTAAAACATGCCGGAAAATACAATTCGATAAGTTGTGCCTTGGGGCATCATATTTACGAAGGGCGGTGGCTGAAAGATAACCGTTACTTAAAGGATTACATTAAATTTTGGCTTTATAAGGCCGATGTTGGGCAAACTAAGCAGCGGTTTCATCAGTTTAGCAGCTGGATTGATGATGCCGTTTATCAAAATTATCTGGTAAAGCCCGATCAGGCATTTTTGAAAGAGATACTTCCGGCATTAGATGAGGATTATGCCAAATGGGAAACGCAAAGGCAGCTTAAAAATGGCTTGTTTTGGCAAAATGATGTGAAGGATGGCATGGAAGAATCGATCAGCGGTTCAAGAAGAGATCAGAACCAGCGCCCAACGATTAACAGTTATATGTACGGAAACGCGGTTGCCTTAAGTAAAATCGCCGAAATGTTTGGCAATCGACCCTTGGCGTCAAAATACAGGGACAAGGCCTTAACGATTAAAAGTTTGGTGCAAGATAGTTTATGGAATACTTCAGCGAATTTCTTTGAGACGAGAAAGGCAAAAGGCGGTTCATCAAATGTACGTGAGGCGATTGGTTTTACGCCATGGGATTTCAACTTACCTGATGATAAAGCGATGTATGCCAAAGCTTGGGATCAAATATTAGATACCGCTGGCTTTAATGCACCTTGGGGCTTAACCACTGCCGAAAGGAGAGACCCCACTTTTAGAACCCGGGGAACGGGGCATAGCTGCGAATGGGACGGTGCGTTATGGCCTTTTGCAAGCTCACAAACGCTAAAGGGCCTTGCCAATTTGCTTACCAATTATAAAAAGCACGGTAAAATGAATGCAAATGTGTTTTACGATAAATTGCATCAATACGCTGCATCGCATTTTAAGGATGATAAGCCATACATCGGCGAATATCAAGACGAAAAAACGGGCTATTGGCTAAAAGGGGATAACCCAAGAAGTACTTTTTACAATCATTCTACATTTAACGATTTGATTATTAACGATTTGATAGGGATAAAGCCCCGTCAGGATAATGTACTCGAGGTGGAGCCCCTAATTCCGAAAAATAAATGGGATTGGTTTGCCTTAGATAACTTGACGTATCACGATAAAGCAGTGTCGATAGTATGGGATAAAACCGGTGAAAAATACAATAAGGGAAAAGGCTTCATGATTTTTGTAGATGGGAAAGAGATTTATCATGGCAATAAGATAAAGCCTGTGAAAGTGGAGATGAGCCTCTCCCCATCAATGTAAGTAATAGGGCTAAAATGTGTGGGTAAAAAAATGAGCTGTCATTCTGAGCATAGCGAAGAAACCCCAAGCGATGGAATGCAGGCTTTAAAACAGCACAAACCAAAAGCGAGCGTAGGTGGGTAAAGGAGGGCAGTGCTAATAGGAAAGAGATTTACTTTGTAGCTGCTTCGCGGTCTTCGTGCCTCAGAATGACAACAAGATTCGTCTTCAGTCAATTGAAACTGACGGCAATGAATGGACAAGCGAGATGTATGTGGCGCTTTACAAGTAAGCAACCTGCATTTCATTGCCGTTGACTTCAGTCAACGGGTAAGGGCTGGCAATGAATGGACAAGTGAGATGTATGTAGCGCTTCACAAGTAAGCAACCTGCATTTCATTGCCGTTGACTTCAGTCAACGGGTGAGGGCTGGCAATGAATGGACAAGCGAGATGTATGTAGCGCTTCACAAGTAAGCAACCTGCATTTCATTGCCGTTGACTTCAGTCAACGGTAAAGGGCGGCCGGTGGCAATTAGGCGACAGATTTACTTTGTAGCTGCTTCGCGGTCTTCACTGCGTTCAGAATGACAAGCCACAGGGTTTAAACCAGAGACATCAAAACCCTCTCTTCAGGAGAGGGAGGTTACAATAGTTGCCTCACTACTGCCTTTCAAAGGGTGAGGCTTTTAAACAAACAAAACAAATGAAACACATCTTCAAGTTCCTCTTTTTCGTCTCCATCGCTTTCGCGGCATTAAAATCCGATGCGCAAACCTTTTACAATGTATTAAAATACGGTGCAAAAAACGATAGCAGTAAACTCGCTACAACAGCGATAAAAAACGCCATTGAGGCCGCTTCAAAAGCAGGCGGTGGTACGGTTTATTTTCCTGCGGGAAAGTATTTAACGGGCGCAATTCACTTAAAGAGCAACATCACCATTTTTATTGATGCCGGGGCCGAACTCCATTTCAGCGATAACTTCGATGATTATTTACCCATGGTAAAAAGCCGTTACGAGGGTGTTGATGTAACCAGTTTTTCGCCTTTATTTTATGCTTACAAAGCCGAAAATATCTCCATTATCGGTCGGGGGATAATTGATGGGCATGGCAAAAAATGGTGGGATTTTGTTGAGGGCTACAAAGAGGGCCAAGCCAGATCGAAATGGCAAACTATGTTTGACGGCTTGAACAAGGACATTCTGTTGCCCGACGACCCCAAACAAATGAAGCGGGGATTTATGCGTCCGCCGTTTATACAGACAATGTTCTGCAAAAACGTGTTGATTGATGGCATTACCATCCGGAACTCGCCCTTTTGGACGGTAAACCCCGAGTTTTGCGAAAACGTGAAAGTACATGCAGTCACCATTAACAACCCACATTCGCCAAATACAGATGGAATCAACCCCGAATCGTGCAAAAACGTACACATATCCGATTGCCACATCAGCGTGGGCGACGATTGCATTACCATTAAATCAGGGAAAGATGTGCCCGGTCGAAAAATGGGTGTTCCCGCAGAAAACTATGTCATCACCAATTGCACCATGTTATCCGGCCACGGCGGAGTAGTAATCGGCAGCGAAATGAGTGGCGATGTTCGTAAAATTACCATTTCAAATTGCGTGTTTGACGGTACCGATCGTGGCATCCGTATTAAAACGGCGAGGGGAAGAGGCGGTGTAGTTGAAGAGATCAGGGTTAGCAACATCATCATGAAAAATATTGGCTTACAGGCCATCGTTTTAGATATGCAATACGCTAAAACGGAAGTTGAGCCCGTTTCTGAACGGACACCTAAGTTTAGGAATATTCATTTGAGCAACATCACCGGGCAAGTGAATCAAGCAGGTTATATTAATGGGTTGGAAGAAATGCCTGTGGAAAACATCACGTTTAACGACATTAATCTGGAGGCCAAAACAGGCTTCGATATCAAAAATGCCAATCGAATCGAATTTCATAACGTTGAGGTAAACACCGAGTTGGGCGCATCAATTCAAGCTTCAAAGGTCAATCGATTAGTTATCGACGGCGTCAAAACCTACACACCGCATTCAAATTCGGCTGTGGTAGCGCTTAACAATGTTTCTGATGTGTTTCTGTACAACGCTTTTCCAACAAAGGAAACGGTTAATTACCTTAAAGTTAGCGGTAACGAAACAAAGAATATTATATTAGGGAACAATTATTTCAAAAACATAAGAGAAGCTGTGAAGCGAGAAAAGGAAGTATCCGAAGATGTTTTCTCAATTGCTGGCGATAAAACACCGTAACATGAACCTCAAAACCGTATTAATAGTCTTGTTTAGCTTAGCTTTTTTCTCAGCTTTTGCCCAAGATAAAAATCAAATGCTTTGGTACACCAAACCTGCCGAAAAATGGACGGATGCCTTGCCTATCGGGAACGGAAGATTGGGTGCGATGATTTTTGCGGGTGCGGAAAATGAGCATATTCAGTTTAACGAGGAAACATTATGGACAGATAAGCCACGAGATTTTAACAAAACAGGTGCTTATCAATATTTGCCCCAAATTAGACAATTACTAGCGGAGGGAAAACAAAAGGAAGCTGAGGAGTTGGCTCAAAAAGAGTTTATGGGGCTAAAAAGTGAAACCGGCGACCGTGCAGCGTGGGTAAACGCAATGAAAGCCGCAAAGGGAATGAACGGCAATGCTGCTTCGGCAAGTTACGACGATAAGCTTTGGAAAACGATTCCGGTTCCGGCTTATGAGGGTTGGGAAACCGTTGGCCTGAAGAATTTAGACGGCGCAGTTTGGTTCAGAACTACTTTCAACGTTCCCGAAAATTGGTCAGGCAAAGATTTGGTTTTGGAGCTGAACAAGATTTTCGATCAGGATTTTACTTACATCAATGGAAAATTGCTCGGCAATACCGAGGGCGCCGAACCACGGAAATACAGCGTTTCTAAAAACTTGATTCATAAGGGGATAAATACCATCGCCATTCAGGTGCTCAACTATTACGATCGGGGCGGAATTGGCGGGTACAAAGATACTTCTAAAAAAATCGGCATTTATCCGGCAGGTTCAAATGTTGATGCGGGAATTTCGCTGGTAAAGGACTGGAAATACAAGATTCAAGATCAAAATCCGCCAGCAATTGGGCAGTACCAAGCCAGTTATCAGCCCTTTGGCGATCTGAATTTGCAGTTTTCTCATCGTGGAAAAATCACTAATTATAAACGATCGCTTGATTTGGCTACGGCCGTTGCAAAAACGAATTACACCATAAACGGCATAAATTACACCCGCGAATATTTTGCCAGCCAGCCGAACCAAGCTGTAATTATTCATCTAACGGCCGATAAAACGGGTTCAATCAGTTTCAATGCCGCGTTGTCCAGTCTTCACCAAAACTCCAGCGTAAAAACTTTGGGCAACAATACCATTGCGCTTTCGGTGGAGGTAAAAGATGGTATTTTGAAAGGCGAAAGCAGGTTAACAGCAATTGTTAAAAATGGCTCGGTTAAAGTGATAAACAATCAGTTCAACATTGCTAAAGCCGACGAAGTAACCTTATATTTAACGGCGGGAACGAATTTTATCGACGCTCATCACGTTTCAGGGAAACCAGAAACAGCCAATATCAATTCGATTAAATCGCTTCAGGGAAAATCCTTTGCTCAGGCCAAGCAAGATCATATCAACGAATATCAAAGCTATTACAATACCTTTAAGGTCGATTTTGGAAAATCGGAAAACGAAAACCTACCAACTGATCAGCGATTGGAAAAATTTGGAAGCTCAAACGATCCTGCTTTTGCCGCACTTTACATGCAATATGGCAGGTATTTGTTGATTTCGAGCTCTCGTCCGGGTACACAACCCGCTAATTTACAAGGCATTTGGAATGATTTATTAACGCCGCCATGGGGAAGCAAGTATACCACCAACATTAACATGGAGATGAATTACTGGCCAACCGAAATCCTCAATCTGTCGGCAATGAACGAACCGTTGTTCACTAAAATAAAAGGAGTGGCAAAAAACGGGGCTGAAACGGCGAAAGCCTATTACAACGCAAAAGGCTGGGTGTTGCACCACAATACCGATTTATGGAACGGAACAGCGCCAATTAATGCGTCAAATCATGGCATTTGGGTAGGTGGCGGCGGTTGGTTGAGTCAGCATTTGTGGGAACATTATTTGTTTAGCAAAGACCAAAAATTCCTGAAAAACGAGGCTTATCCCTTAATGAAAGAAGCGGCTTTATTTTATACTGATTTTTTGGTGAAAGATGCAAAAACGGGTTGGTTGATTAGCACGCCGTCAAATTCGCCCGAAAATGGCGGGCTGGTTGCAGGCCCAACGATGGATCATCAAATTATCCGCTCGTTATTTACAAACTGCATTGCAGCGGCCGACGTGTTAAATGTTGATGAGGCATTCAAAAAATCGCTGCAAGAAAAGGTAAAGCAAATAGCGCCCAACCAAATCGGTAAGTACGGCCAGTTGCAAGAATGGCTTGAAGATAAAGACGACACCACAAACAAGCATCGCCATGTGTCGCATTTGTGGGGCGTTTACCCGGGCAACGACATTACGTGGGATGCCGACTCAAAAATGATGAATGCAGCAAAACAGTCGCTCATTTACCGTGGAGACGAAGCTACAGGATGGAGCCTGGCATGGAAAATAAACTTTTGGGCAAGGTTTAAAGATGGTAACCACGCCATGAAGATGATTAAAATGCTGTTAAAACCAGCCCGCAATGGCGCAGGATCGTACGTTAACCTTTTTGATGCCCACCCGCCGTTCCAAATTGATGGCAACTTTGGCGGCGCAGCAGGAATTGCCGAAATGATTGTTCAGAGCCATCAGGGTTATATTGATATTTTGCCTGCTTTGCCAACCGCAATTGCCGATGGAAAAGTGGAGGGAATCAAAGCCCGCGGAGGTTTTGAGTTGGATTTAAGTTGGGAGGATGGAAAGTTGACTGCTTTAACTGTTAAATCGATTGTTGGCGGAAAGTGCAAGGTGAAATATCAGGGCAAAGAAATTGAGTTTAATACAAAAGCTGGCGAAAGTTATAAAATGAATGGGGATTTGAAACTAAAATAAATCGTGGTTGGTTTTGTCATCCTGAGTGTAACGAAGGATCCCCAAGCGATGAGATACAAAACGCCGCTAACCCACTGCCAAGGGGAAGTGAGAGGGCAAGGACGGTGAGAGGTAGTAAACAGATTCTTCGTACCTACCATTGACGGTTTTGTGCAACTCGCTGTTTATAAGCCTCTACATGAACGGTCGTCCTGCTGAATTCATTTCAGCATCTTTCTTGCTATAAAGACCCTAGATCCCGTACATACGGGACAGGGTGACGAGGCGGTTAATCAGAGCGCATAACATTAACGTCATTCATATTGATTTTTATGCAATAAATTACAACTCAGAATGACAAAAAGCTTCGGAACACAAAACGCGAACAGGCCCACTGCCAAAGAGAGCCCGCGAGTGGGCACAGGCACACAGCCGATGCAAAAAAGGGAAGTCAAGCTTTTGAAGCTTGACTTCCCTGAAAAAAATATGATACATTAATATGAATAAAACATTCCTAATCACTTTTTTACTGTTTTTAGTCACGAGAATATATGCTCAAGGCATTCGGAAAGATGTTTCCTTAAACTCAAACTGGGAAACCATTGCGGATGAAAAGAGCAAAGACGCTTACAAAGGCTTCGAATTAGGCAGCTATCAGCCATCAAACTGGAAAACAGTAAATGTTCCGCATAATTGGGATCAATACGAAGGCTATCAACGTAAGTTACACGGTAACAAACATGGTTACGCATGGTACCGCAAAACCTTTAAAACCGACGGAGTAAAAGCAGGGAAAAGGTTTTTTCTTTATTTTGAAGGCGTAGGTTCATATGCTACAGTTTGGCTAAATGGCAAAAAAGTTGGCTATCACGCTGGCGGACGGACAACCTTTACCTTAGATGTGACGGATGCAATTAAGCTCAACAATCAGGAAAATGTTTTAGCCGTTCGGGCAGATCATCCCGCAAATATTCAAGATTTGCCTTGGGTTGATGGCGGTTGTTCAACCGAACGTGGCTTTTCAGAAGGTTCGCAACCAATGGGCATTTTCCGCCCCGTTCATTTTATTACAACGAACGAAACACGCATTGAACCGTTTGGCGTTCACATTTGGAATGATCACAAAATTTCTGAGAAATCGGCGGTGCTAAATCTTGCTACAACCGTTAAAAATTATGGAAACAAGCCCAAATCGATCACCATTTCGAACCAGCTACTCGATGCCAATGGAAAAATCATCAAATCATTAAAAAGTAACTTTAATATCGCCGCAGGAAAAGTAGTTGAGATTTCGCAAAAAACGGATGAAATTTTAAATCCAAAACTTTGGTCGTTAGAAAGCCCGTATCTCTACACCTTAAAAACGTCGATAAGTGAGAACGGACAAGTAGTCGACGAGGTAAGAACCCCCTACGGTATCCGTTGGATTAGCTGGCCCATAGGCGAGCAGGCCAACCAGAAAGTGTTTCTGCTCAATGGAAAGCCCGTTTTTATTAACGGAATTGCCGAATATGAACATTTAATCGGGCAAAGTCATGCCTTTACAAACGAGCAGGTTTCATCAAGGGTCAGGCAAATCAAGGCAGCCGGTTTCAATGCATTCCGTGATGCCCATCAACCACATAACTTACTGTATTCTGATTATTGGGACAAGGAAGGAATCCTCTGCTGGACGCAAATGGCGGCGCATATTTGGTATGATACGCCCGAGTTTCGAAAGAATTTTAAGACACTTTTGATCGACTGGGTAAAGGAGCGCAGAAACAGTCCGGCGGTGGTTTTATGGGGCTTGGAAAATGAAAGTACCTTGCCCGAGGATTTTGCCAAGGAATGCACCGAACTGATCCGCAAGCTCGACCCAACAGCATCATCGCAGCGAAAGGTAACCACCTGCAACGGCGGCAAGGGAACCGATTGGGACGTGCCGCAAAACTGGACAGGCACTTACGGTGGCAACCCGCAAACTTACGCAGAAGATTTACAAAGGCAGGTTTTGGTAGGGGAGTACGGGGCTTGGCGCACCATCGATTTGCATGATGTTGATGCCAACGGAAAGGGTTATACTGAAAACAAAATGACCGATTTAATGGAAACCAAAGTTCGCTTGGCCGAAACCGCCAAAGATAAAACTGCCGGGCATTTCTTTTGGTTGTACAGTTCGCACGATAATCCCGGTCGGGTGCAGGGCGGCGAGGGCTTACGCGATTTAGATCGTGTTGGACCCGTAAATTACAAGGGAATGTTTACCCCATGGGAAGAACCGACCGATGTTTTTTACATGTTCAGAGCTAATTATGCACCGAAACAAACCGAGCCGATGGTCTATATCGTATCACATACGTGGCCAAATCGCTGGAAAAATCCCGGCATTAAAGATAGCGTTGTGGTGTATTCCAATTGCGATGAAGTGGAACTGTTTAATGATGTTGATGGACAATCTCTAGGTAAGCAAAAGCGTGGCACAATCGGAACGCATTTCCAGTGGGAGAAGCCAAATATCAAATACAATGTGCTTTATGCGGTGGGTTATGTAAATGGAAAAGCCGTGGCGAAAGATCAGATCGTGTTGAATAATTTGCCGCAATCGCCCAATTTCAATCGACTATACACAGAAAAGCATGGCATTACGCAACCTGTAAAGGGCTACAATTATCTGTATCGCGTGAATTGTGGTGGGGCCGATTTTGTTGATCAAAACCAAAACAAATGGTCGGCTGACCGCAATTTGACTGCGAAAACTCGGTTTGGCTCAACTTCGTGGTCAGCAAATTTTCCCGGTATTCCTGCTTTTTTCGCAAGCCAAAGGCGAACTTTCGATCCAATTAAAGGCACATCCGACTGGAAGCTTTTTCAATCGTTTCGCTACGGGAGAGACCAATTGAAATACCATTTTCCCGTTCCCGATGGCGAGTATTTAGTGGAGCTGTACTTTATCGAGCCGTGGCTGGGCATCGGCGGCGGCATGAATGCAGAAAAGATGCGGCTATTTGATGTAGCTATCAACGGGAAAACCGTTCTGAAGGATCTGGATATCTGGAAAGAAGTCGGTACAAATCGGCTGCTGAAAAAAACGGTAAAGGCGACCGTTAAAGGCGGAAGTTTAGATATTTCTTTCCCACAAATCAAAGTTGGGCAAGCAGTTATTTCGGCCATTGCTATAGCCAGTTTAAATGCGGAAATTGAGTCCGCTCAGCAAAGCGATTCGATTGTAAAAGGAACATTAACAGCTGATTATAAGCTCAACAGCTGGATGGATATTGGCAACAAGCAATTTGCAGCCGATAAAATCGAGTTTACATCCCTTCCACCAAATTTGTATGGTGCCGAATGGATCCAAAAGTCGACGGCGAAAGGCCAGACGGATTTGAAGTTTACCGTGAGCGATGAAGCGGATGTTTTTGTTGCTGTGAATGCAAATACGAAACCATTGGAAGGTTACGAAGATACCAAAACGCAAATCGAAAATAGTGCTGGTGAGAAGTTTACCGTTTATCGCAAACGCTATAAAAAGCACGATGACGTCAGCTTGAATGGCGATTTTGCTACCATTGCCATCATCCCGCCAAGCGATTTACCACCGGCCTATGATTTAAAAACGGTGAGCACCTACAAAGCGGTCGATGCAACTTTGCGGGGTATCAGCATCGTAAGGGAAGAATTAATGGATAAACAACGCGTTACTTTTAAGGCTGCCCAAGGTGGTGTTTTAGAATGGACAATAGGCGTTGGTGTGGCCGATACCTATTCGCTTACGATTAAATACCACAATCCGTTTGAGCAAGTTTTAAAAGGAAAACTAGAATTTTTGGCCGCCGACGGAACGTTAATGAAAACGGAAGAAGCCGAGTTTGCACCCACAAAAGCCGGAAAATGGAACTATTTAAATACAAACACAGGTAGCATGATTAACGCCGGAAGTTATAAAGTTCGGCTAATTGCAACGGAAGCGAAAGGATTGTATATTGATGCATTGGATGTGCAGTAAGATTTTTCGTCATTGCGAGGCTGGGTTCGAGCGAGCCGAAGCAATCTCTCTCGAATTAGATTGCTTCACTCCGTAGCAAAGCCCATTTCTTTGTTCGCAATGACGATTTTTGATAGAATTCACTATCAAGATAAAATCCTATAAGATGTAGCCAAAATCTTATATGAATACAGAAACTTAGTCATGCATATTTGCTTAAACCAAATTAATAACCGAGCCAACAAATAATGAAAGGTCTTCCAATTTTCGATCTTGCGATTATCTTCATCTACCTTGTTGGAATGATATTGGTTGGGGTTTATTTTTCGAGGAAGAATAAAAACTCCGAACAGTTTACTAAAGCTTCCGGCCTGATTCCTGGCTGGGCAATCGGATTATCCATATATGCCACGTTTTTAAGTAGCAACACCTTTTTGGGCGTTCCGGGCAAAGCATTTGGAAGCAACTGGAATGCATTTGTATTCAGCATTTCGATGCCTTTAGCCGCTTGGATAGCCGCAAAGTACTTCGTTCCCTTTTACCGCAACACGGGCGAAATATCGGCTTACACACATTTCGAGCACCGTTTTGGCGCATGGGCAAGGGTTTATGCCGTAGTCTTTTTTCTGCTCACACAGCTAGCTAGAATGGGTTCCATTTTCTTTGGTATTGCGTTGAGTTTGCAAGCCCTAACCGGGTATTCTATGCAGATGATCATGATCGTAATGGGCATCTGCATCATCATTTACACCGTTCTGGGCGGAATTGAAGCGGTAATATGGACAGAAGTAGTACAAGCGGTGGTGAAAACCTTTGGCGCTTTACTTATTCTGTATCTGGTGGTTAGCAACATGGACGGTGGCGTTTCAAAAATCATCGAAATTGGAAAGGCATCCGATAAATTTAGCTTAGGAACGTTCAATTTTGATTTCGTAGGCTCGTCGTTTTGGGTGGTACTTTTATATGGCTTTTTTATCAATCTCAACAACTTTGGGATGGATCAAAACTATGTTCAGCGTTACCACACCGCATCATCGAGCAAAGCCGCTTCCAAATCAATTTGGTTATGCGTATGGTTATACATTCCCGCGTCGTTACTGTTTTTTATTATAGGATCTTGCTTATTTGCCTATTACGAGGTTAACCCCGAACTGGTGCAATCTATCAAGCATCAGGTAGCAATAGAGCGTTTGCCCTTAAACGCTTCGGCTGCCGAGATTTTGAAAGTTCAGAACGCTTTGCAACCGGCAGATTACGGCGATAAGATCATGCCGCACTTTATGGTTACAAAGATTCCGGTGGGATTGGTGGGCTTAATTGTTTCAGCAATTTTATCAGCAGCCATGAGCACCATAAGCTCGGGCATGAATGCCTCGGCCACGGTATTCTCGGTCGATATTTACAAGCGCTATTTTAAGCCAAACATCAACGAAAAACAGAATTTATCGCTGTTGCACAT
Source organism: Pedobacter endophyticus (assembly GCF_015679185.1). Taxonomy (NCBI): domain Bacteria; kingdom Pseudomonadati; phylum Bacteroidota; class Sphingobacteriia; order Sphingobacteriales; family Sphingobacteriaceae; genus Pedobacter; species Pedobacter endophyticus. The sequence goes on along the minus strand of NZ_CP064939.1, from coordinate 727,672 downwards.
CGCAACAGTCGTTTTTGGCCTGCTGGGAATGATTGCGGGCATTGCCATGATCGGTGTAAAAAGCATCTTGGATGTTTGGTGGCAATTGTCGGGCATCTTTGCAGCAGGCATGTTAGGTTTATTCCTTTTGGGGATTGTAAGTAAAAAGACCAAAAACCACGAAGCCATTATCGCCACCATCATTGGGATATTGGTAATTATATGGATGACTTTTTCGGCGCTGCTGCCGCCAGAATATGAGGCCTTTAAAAATCCTTTACATCAAAACATGATTATTGTAATGGGCACATTAACCATTTTCTTGGTCGGGATTTTTCTGACGAGAATAAAAAAACAGCACATACAAAACACTTCTTGATCTCTCCAACATCCAATCAATTAGCTAAAGAAAAATTTATCCAATAAAACACAATGGAAAACTCACAAAAAGGGTTCATCCCGGTAATGCTTACGCCTTTTTTAAACAACGGAGATATCGATTATCCCGCAATGACCCAGTTAACCGAAATTTATCTGCAAGCTGGCTCATCAGGTCTGTTTGCCAACTGCCTGTCGAGCGAAATGTTCGAACTTACAGATCAGGAGCGCATCCAAATCATCAAACATGTGCTTAAAGTGGTAGATGGCGCTGTTCCGGTGGTTGCCACGGGCACTTTTGGCGGCCCCATAGCACAACAAGCCGACTTTGTGAAAAAAGTAGGCGATTTGGGGGTTGAGGCCGTGATTGCCATCACCAGTTTGTTGGCCGATGAACATGAAGCTGACGAAGTATTAAACGAACGGGTTTTTCAATTGCTCGATCAAACGCAGGATATTCCTATCGGTTTTTACGAATGTCCGGTGCCATACAAAAGGGTGTTAAAACCGCAACAATTGGCCGACTACGTTGCAACAGGGCGAGTGATCTATCATAAAGATACGAGCTTAGATCTTGGCCAAATCAAGGAAAAGTTGAGCCTTACCGATGGCCACGCTTTTGGCTTGTACGATGCATATATGGTTCACGCTGTAGACTCGTTAAAAGCAGGGTCTTCGGGCTTATCATGCATTCAGGGTAATTACTTTCCAGAGTTAATTGTTTGGTTATGCGATCATTATAACGATGAAAGCCTAAAAGATGAAGTTGTTGCCGTTCAGCAATTTATGATCGATAATATGGATGTAATGCATAATGTTTACCCGATCGTTTCCAAGTATTTTCTACAAAAAAGGGGATTAAATATTTCAACTTTTACCCGTAGAGACGTGGGTTCATTTACGCCAGAAGTCGCAAAAAATGTTGATCGACTGTTTGAGGATTATACCGCTTTGCGAAGTGATTTGAATATTCAGGTTTATATATAAATTAGCCCGTCAGGTCTCAACCGTAAATAATCCGTCATATCGGAAACCGATTTTTCATCGGTTGAGATGTCTCTGCCTGCGTTGGGCAGGTGTTTCCGATTAGCACATGCTGAAAGGAGGTAGTGCTTAGGTAAGAGATTTCTCCTTGAGCTGTGCCAAAGGCATCCCCTCAGGAAAAAAGCTTCGGTTCGAAATGACGTCATGTCCTTCGCCAACCTTCGTCATATCTCAACCGATTTTTCATCGGTTGAGATATCTCTGCCCACGTCGGGCAAGTGTTCCTGATTAGCAGAAAGTGATTGGTTCCAAGAGATTTCTCCCGTAGCCGAAAAGGCTCCAGTTCGAAATGACGACCTGAGTTGCTAGCTCAAATACTTCCGTTTATAATCCAACGGCGTCATTCCGGTTACCTTTTTAAAGTGCCTGTAAAAGTTCGATACATTGTTAAACCCACAGTCGAAACAGATCATTTCAGTAGGTAACTTGTTCTCAATCAAAAATCTGCAAGCGTGACTTACCCTAATTTCGATTAAAAAATCGTAAAAAGTCTTCTTCGTCATTAGCTTAAAATACCTGCAAAAAGAAGTCACGCTTAAATTGCTCAACGAGGCAACTTCTTCCAGTGTAATCTCTTTCTTGTAGTTACTGAGCGTATAGTTGCAAATTTTATTAATGCGCAACGTTTCAGATTCGTTCGATTGGTAAAAGGTATTCTTACTGGTTACAATGGTTGCAAATTCATCCGTTTCGGCCAAGGTTTTCAATATCGAAAGCAAAATAATGATGCGATCCAAATTGGTGGCATCAACCGCTGTTCGCATTAAATCAATCAATTTTTCCTTTGCTTTCCCATGAATAACCATTCCGGCCTTGGCCTTTTCAAACAATTTCGGAAGCAGGTAAGCCTCAGGTAAGGTGAGCAGGTATTTTCCTAAACAATCGGGAGAGAAGTGAATCACCATCGCCTCCGTAGTCAAATCCGGGTTATGCTGAAAATATTCGTCTTTACAGCGCCAGGTGTGCGGCAAGTTTTCGCCCAATAAAATCATTTCATCAGGTTCAAAATTGCTGATGTTATCGCCAATAAAGCGCACCCCTTCACCCTTAATTACATAATGAAGCTCCAACTCGGGATGGTAATGCCAAATGTTGCCAAAATCGGGCTTAATATCATGCCTGATACTAAACGAGCTTTGCAGCGTAATGGGAACTTTATGAAAATGGGGTTTCATCTCAAGCTAAAAATATTTGGTTAGAAATTGTAACAAGGAAGCGATGTGCTAATTGCGAATCATATCCCTTGTGGCGCTAAAGTTAAAAGCTTTTATGCTAATATCCTATATTAATTTGATAAAAACTACCAGAAAATAGTGTTTTTGATTGTTGAGTTTTGTATAAAGCCTACTAGGCGACGACCCAAATATAAACAGACAAATTATTTTTATATAAAATTTTTGTTCATTAATAAATTATGAGGCAAGGCAATCAAGAAGAAGTTCTATTGGTTTCAAGTGGCGATTTACGCCTTTCGGCAAATCAAAACTGTTGGGCAGCACAAGTTGAGATGGAGAAGAAATTAACCTCGGCTATCGAAAAGCTGGGGCGTAAGGTTAAGCGTGCCCATGCCTATGATGCATCAAAAAAACATGGCTTTATCGATTCGCAACGAATGGGGATGGATATTTTCAGAAATATCGATCCAAATCAGCCTTTAATCGTTGCCGAAAGCGTTTGGCAATACTCGCACCACGTGCTGGCGGGCTTAACTACCCACAAGGGCCCAATTTTAACGGTAGCCAACTGGAGCGGCCAATGGCCCGGCTTAGTGGGCATGCTAAACCTGAATGGTTGCTTAACCAAGGCCCAAATACCCTACAGTACTTTATGGAGCGAGGATTTTACCGATGAGTTTTTTACCGATAACCTGCAAGAATGGTTGTTAACCGGAAAGGTGCGTTACGATCAAACGCACGTGAGGAATTTTATGTTAAGTAAGATTCCGAAGGCCGATGATAAAATAGGCAGAACATTTGCCCGCTCATTAAGAGAGCAGAAGGTGATTATGGGCGTGTTTGATGAGGGCTGCATGGGCATGTATAACGCCATTATTCCCGATGAGTTGTTGCATAAAACCGGTTTCTTTAAAGAGCGCTTGAGTCAATCGGCGCTATATGCCGCCATGCTCGAGGTAACCGATAAAGAGGCCGAAGCCGTTTTAAATTGGCTGCTGGACAAGGGAATGACCTTTAATTGGGGCAAGAATGAAGCCACCGAACTGACCAAGGGGCAAACCCTCGAACAGTGTAAAATGTATATTGCCGCCTTAAGGATTGCCGACGATTTTAGCTGCGATACCATTGGCATCCAATATCAACAGGGATTAAAAGACTTAACGGTTGCGAGCGATTTGGTTGAGGGCTTGTTGAACAATGAAGACCGTCCGCCGGCTTTTTCCAAAACGGGGAAAGAACTTTATGCCAAAAAAGCATTGCCGCATTTTAACGAGGTTGATGAATGTGCCGGATTGGATGCTTTGTTAACTTACAAACTGTGGAATGAGCTGGGAATGACGGGCGAAACTACTTTGCACGACATCCGCTGGGGCGAATATTATAAGGACGAAAATGTAGATGGCTTTGTGTGGTTGTTCTTGATTTCGGGGGCAGCGCCCGCCGCACATTTCGTTAACGGCTATGCCGGGGCTAGCAGCGATAGGCAGCCGGCCATGTATTTTAGGTTAGGCGGCGGATCGTTAAAGGGAATCAGCCGGCCGGGTTTTATCGTGTGGAGTAGGGTGTATGTGATGGAAAACGAGCTTCATTGCGATTTAGGCGTGGGCGAAGTTGTTGCCCTGCCCGATGAGGAAACCAAAAGGCGTTGGAACGGCACAACTCCTGAATGGCCGATTATGCATGCCATTTTAAAGGGCGTAAGTAGAGATCAGTTGATGGCCCGGCACAAGGCCAATCACATTCAGGTGGTATACACCAATTATGAGGCTGCTGCCCACGAGGCCTGCCGCATTAAGGCCGCCGCCATGGACGAACTTGGCTTAAAGGTTCATTTTTGTGGCGACGTTAACTTAACTAAGAAAAGTAATTCACTATAAAATATTAAAATGATGAAAGCATCCATATTAATTTTACTATTAACCTGCTCGAGTGTGATTACGGCCTTTGCCCAACAGATGACGCCTGACGAAAAAGCAAAGTATGTGAAGGTAATTACCGAACGTGCCGATAAAATTGTGGCCAACCTGAACATTGCCGATACGAAGAAATACGAGAAGGTACGAAACATCATCAGAGATCAATACAGCAACCTGAACGATATTTATACGGTGCGTGATGCGAGGTTGAAGGAAATTAAGGCGAAACATCAGGATAATAAAGCTGAACGCGACACGGCCATTGCGAAACAAAGCCGTGCGACTGATGCTGCCTTGGCGAAGCTGCACAAAAAGTACATTGGTAAACTTTCTGCGGAGCTGAGCACTGAACAGGTTGATTTGGTGAAAAACGGAATGACCTACAATGTTTTACCGATTACGTATAAAGCTTATCAGGAACAAATTTTAACCCTTACTGAGGCACAGAAAAAACAGATCTTGATTTGGTTAACCGAGGCACGGGAGCACGCCATTGATGCCGAATCATCAGATAAAAAGCATGCCTGGTTCGGAAAATATAAGGGACGCATCAATAATTATTTATCGGCTGCTGGCTACGACCTCAAAAAAGAGGGGATAGAATGGGAGAAAAGAAGGAAAGCCAAGGCTGCGAGCAACTAAATCGTCAAAAAAAATAACCGTAACATTTATAAAATATGCCTATGCCATAAATTTACTTGTAAGGATAAATTAACCTCGTTTTGCTTTCTAACTAAGAGCGAAATACCTTTCTAACCAAAAACTAAAAAACAAAATTATGAAGAAGAAACTGCCTTTATCAGTGTGGCTACCTATTTTGCCCTAGCGTCTTCCCTTTCAGATATATCACGTTATCATCAATTATACGCGGAGTCGATCTCAATTATCGATTGAATTTGGTGTATGGTTTCAAATAAAATTAGCACTGCAAATCGCTGTTTACAAGCTCTTTTGCTTAAAAATGGCACTAACCAAATAACAAACTATGAACTTAAAATTTTTACGCAAAATTGCTTGGGTTTTAACACTCATGACAATTATCAGTGCCTCGGTAATTGCCCAAACACGGCAGATTACGGGTAAGGTTGTCGATCAGCAAGACGGCAATCCCATCCCTGGGGTAAGTGTCGGCATTCGTGGCAAAACCAATAATGTGAGCACAAACGATAAGGGTGAGTTTTCTTTAATTGCAGATCCTGCAACCGACGAACTTGTTTTCTCCTACGTTGGCTATGTGCGCCAAACGATCGCACTTTCAGGAAAAACTACGTTAAGCATCAGCCTTGCCGAAGATAAAAAGGACCTCGAAGATGTTGTTGTAATTGGATACGGAACCAAAAAGCGGAGCGAGATATTGGGCTCGGTTGCTAAAATTGATGCCAAGGAGATTGAAGATTTACCGGTGCCAAACATCGCGGCAGCATTACGAAATAAACTGCCCGGAGTAGGGGTAAATACCGTATCTGGTAAGCCCGGCTCATCCATTACGATCAACATCAGAAACTCGGCTGCTTCAGAGCAATCGCAACTATACGGCGTAACTTCCGAACCGCTTTATGTAATTGATGGGATAACTGTTACCAGAGATGAGTTTGATAACATCGATTTATCAATGGTCGAAAATATTTCCTTTTTGAAAGATGCCTCGGCAGCCATTTATGGCGCTTCGGGTGCAAAAGGTGTAGTTTTAATTACCACCAAAAGAGGATCGAAAGGTAAGCCAAAAATCAGTTATACAGGTTATATTGGCTTTCAAGATAATACCAGCGATGTAAAAATGCTGAGCGCCTATGAGCACGCCATGTTATTGAACGATGCCAACATCATTAAAAATGCCCCTACTTCATCTTTGTTCTCAGATCAGGATTTGGAAACCCTAAAAAACAATCCGAATAAAAGTTGGTTTGATGAACTTTGGAAAGTTGCCGCCACCAACCGTCACAACATTAATATATCAGGCGGCTCAGATGCCATTACATTTTTTGCCGGAGGTAACTATTACAACGAAACCGGAAATTATGGCGGTATTACCTACAGTAAGTATGCCTTTAGATCGGGTATGACGGCGAAAATCCTTCCTGGCTTAACCGCGGATGTAACGCTCAACACCGACTTCAACAAAAAAAATAGCGATACCTATAAAAACGGTGGCGAAAACGATCAGGCTTTCTTTCAGCAACTGATTACTACTCCGCTGTGGGTTCCTATTCAAATTGACGGCAAACCCGTAAACTACAATAACAACACCAACCCGCTCGCAGTTACCAGCTCGGGCAACAACATTTTTAGTAAATCGCAAGGTTTAAACATCAATGCATCCTTAAACTATAGCCCTACTTTTATACAAGGCTTAACCGCAAGCGTTCGCTTTGGTAAAAATAACCGTAGCGGAAGTGGTGGCCAGTACATTCCACCATATACGGTTTATAACTTCAAAATGACCGGGCAAAATGGCCTGTTGTATACAAATGAGGTATTAAATACATTAACTGCTGTTGGCGTGGCCAACACCTTGTTGTTAAAAAGTACAGACATGGCATCGAGCTATCAGGCCATCGGATCATTAAACTATAACAGGCAGTTTGGCAAGCACAGCATTAGTGCTTTGGCCGCTTTCGATCAATCGGAGAATAACAGCGAGTCGCTAACAGTTTATTGGCGTAACCAGGTGTTAGCCAATGTAGATCAGTATTGGGGCTTTGACCAGTCGACCTTTACCATGCAGGAAAATACCTTCGGTGAGGCCGTTCAGCGATCGTTTATCAGCAGGTTTAGCTACGATTATGACAAGAAATATCTGGTTGAAGGAATTGCCCGGTGGGATGCTTCATCCAATTTTGCGCCCGGAAACCGTTGGGGATTGTTTCCCAGTTTAGGTTTAGGTTGGGTAATTAGTCAGGAAGATTTTTTTAAGGATAATATAAAGTTTGTAAACAGCCTGAAACTACGTGCCAACTACGGTTTGGTGGGAGAGGCCAGGGTAGATGCCCGTTTATGGCAGTCGCGCTACAAGGTAGATCCTAGCGGCTATTCATACAACGAATCGCTTTTTGGCGGATTAAACCCATCTATATTGCCAAATCCAGATATTAGCTGGGAAAAGTCGAGAACATTGAACCTCGGTGTCGATGCCAGCTTGTTCAACAACAGGTTAAACGTTACCTATGAGTTTTACAACAGGTACTCTTACGATATGTTCGATAAGGGAAACAACGAAAACTTCCCGATGTATGCAGGTTTCGAAGCGCCAATTCTTAACTATCAGGAAAGAACGGCATGGGGACATGAGATTTCAATCGGATACAGAACCAAATTGGGTAAAGATTGGGGCCTCTCAACTGATGTGCTGTTTGGCTTCGGCAACAGTAGGATCAACAGGATGTTTTATAATGAGTTTCAGTTGTGGGATATTACCTATCCCGACCTGAAGTACCAGTTCGGTACCAACCCGAACACTTACAACTCATCCAATTACGGCTTAATCTCCAAAGGGATGTTGCGTACGCAGGCTGATCTAGATGCGCTGTTGAACAAATATCCAACCTATACCATTAATGGTTCTGTGCCACAAGTGGGTTGGTTGTATTACGAAGATATTAACGGCGACGGCAAGATTACGGAAAAGGATCAAACCATCATGTTCGACAGAACAAACTCGTTCGGCATTGGGTTTAACGTAGGGCTAACCTGGAAATCGTTCAGTTTAAATACCAACTTTGTAACCCGTTTCGGAGGTAAAGTATTCTTCGATGCAAAATCGAAAGCGCCTGCAAGTACATCTGTAAACGTACCTGCGTATTGGAAAGACCACTGGACACCAGAAAATCCGAATGCCGAATTTCCTCGCTATGACGACGCCTCAATTGCCGCCGGCTGGAACTCTACCTTCTGGGCAAGAAGTGGTACGCTAATTAGAATAAACAATATGACGCTGACCTACAAGATGCCAAGGAACTTTATGAACAAGATCGGCATAGCCGACTCGCGACTGGTTTTAACAGGCAACAACCTTTGGACGATTATTAATCCGCTCGACTACAAAGACCCATATTCGTCGACCATTTATGATTACCCTACATTGAGGACCATATCTGTAGGTTTAAATATTAGTTTGTAATGCTGTTTAACTTAATCAAGGTAAAAATGAAATTTTATAATAAACCGACATTGTTTATTGGGATAATGGCAATGCTCACCATATGCATTTCTTCTTGCAAAAAGGACTTCTTCGATTTGAAAGATAGAAATGGAATGGACTCGAGAATCTGGGACAACGAAGGCTCAATTCAGTTTCTGCTAAACGATACCTACGATGTGATCATGCCAGATTATCCCTACGAGGTAACCGCAGATAACGTACTGTTTGCCAGCGACGAGGACAAGTTTTCTTCGTCAGAATCGATTATGAGGAAGGCCATTGGCGTTAACGGGGTGCTCACTTCAAACGACGTAAAATATATAGCCACTAAATACCAGGGAACCAAAGGCGATAACCGCTATTTCGACATTGCCCGTTGCAATACCGCAATTAAAGAAATCAGCAACGGATCGCTGCCTCAAACCGCGAAAGATAAGCTTCGCGGGCAATTTTTTGCGCTCAGGGCATTAACCTATTTCCAGTTAACACGCCTGTATGGCGGTGTGCCATTGGTTTTAGAGCCACAGAACCCCGATAACCTTACCTTAACCGGAAGGGCAAAAGCGGCACAGTGTATCGATGCCATTGTTAACGATTTAGATTCGGCGATGAAATTATTAGATGGCGTAACCTGGAATGATGCCACTGAACGTGGCAAATTTACACGGCGTGCCGCGGCGGCATTAAAAGCCCGCGTATTGTTGTACTGGGCAAGTCCCCAATTTAACCCACTCGATAACGCGACACATCCTTTTGATCAGAGCAGGTGGCAGCGGGCCTATGCGGCCAGCAAAGAGGCATACGACATTTGCAAAGCCTCGGGAAGTGCGTTAATGCCCAATTATTCGGATGTATTTTTAAAAGAAGGCACAACAAATACCGAAGCTATAATTGTGCGCTCGTATTCGAGTAAGCTGGCCAAGCGAGGGCAGAATGTAGAACAAAAAAGCAGACCAACTGAAGAGGGCGGAAACGCATCGGCATATACCCCGACGTTACAGTTAGTAAATGCTTATACGATGAAAGATGGTGTGCCAGTTGGTCAGGCCAGTTCTTTTACATACGATCCGGTAATTTTTTGGGCCAACCGCGACCCGCGTTTCGATGCTACGATAGCTTATAACGGAAGCACGTGGAAACTGAGCGGCATTGCCAACAGACGCCAATGGAACTATGTTAGCGGGGTAACAGAAGCATCGCCACAAGGGTTCTATCTAAAAAAGTTTACTGATCCCGATTTGGCGAAAGGTTCGGTAATTTATGCCAATGATTTCGGTGGCAATGGCCTCGACTGGGTAGAACTCCGCTTTGCCGAGGTAATTATGAATTATGCAGAATGTGCAAACGAAATAGGCAACCTTCAGGAAGCAAAAGACCTGATTAAACTGATCAGGATAAGGGCAGGCATTGTGCAGGGTACGCGAAACTATGGTTTGGATCTGGCCACTTCTAAAGAGCAAATGCGTGATTTGATTTTGAACGAACGCATGGTCGAGTTCTGTTTTGAAGGGAAAAGAAGCTTTGATTTGCGCAGAACCCGTAAGCTGCATTTATTGAGCGGCAACATGCAAACCATACAATGGAGTGTGAAAACTGCAGCATTAAAAACCGAACTGGAAACCGTAAATTCAAATGGTGTTCGCTTTAGAGAAAGCATCAACATTAATGATAAAACTACATTTAACAAGTATTTTACCACTGCCAATGTAAACCTCGGTGCAACTGGTTTTGGAGCGTTAGATACCTACTACTTTTACGCCCTGCCATCTACATTTATGAACTCGAGCCCGCTGCTAGATCAAACTATCGGATGGGATGGCGGCACTTTCGATCCTTTGTAAACCACGTATCACTCATAAATAAAATGAAAATGAAAAGAAATTTAAAATACGTTGGCCTGTTGTTTCTGGGAGCACTCGGCTTCTCGGCCTGCAAAAAAGATACCGAAAACATATTTAATATGTTTGATGAATTAAGTGTAACCTACACCGCAAACAGCCCTTATGCGGTTACCGAGTATAAGGATGTAAATGTTGGCGATAGTGTATATATTGAGTACACTATCGAATCGGCAAAAGAGGACATGTACGTAGCTTGTGTTTTTGAAACATCCGCTGCAATACCCACAAAGATACCGTTGAACGATTCGCAAAGACGAAAATACTCTGGTGTGTTTAAACTTAAGATGGACAACCGGGTGGGTAAGATCACGTACCGGGTGTGGGCGCTGGATAAGGCGGGGATTTACCTGGGCGACGGCTACAAAAGCGTTACCTTAAATGTACTGCCCGATTACAAATACTTTGCTTCAAGAGAAATATTTATTCCCGATTCGGTAGGCAAAACATCAAACTCTTATATTTCGTTAACTAGTGGCGAGTTGTTCAGCTATGCCAACGGGAGGGATAATACCAGTAAAATTGATTTGGGTCTCTACCGTTCTGTTTTAACCGGTAGTAGCGGTACAGTGGCCAATGGCTTTATCTACGGCGTATATGCCCTCGATGCCAATCCGCTGCCATTTACAGCTTACGACATTAGCTCATGGACAAACAAAAGGGCGACCCTTGTGGCTGCCCCTAAAACCGGTCAGCTATCGGCTTTTACAAATCTCAGAACCGGAGCGCAAATCGGTAGTGCTGGTAAGAGCGCCAAGCCTACACTTAAAGCAATTACAACAGGTTTAATATCGGGAAGTTTGTTTTACTTTTTAACCCCCGAAGGAAAATACGGCGCAATTTATGTAAATTCCGTATCGAGCAATAATTCATCAAGAGGCGTTTTTCTCAATATCGATGTGAAAATCCAGAACTAAAGAGGTAACCTCAGTTTGGTTAGATAAGGAAGCGATTTATCGCTTCCTTTTTTTGTGCTTTGTGGTTTATAATATTGCTGCTAACCGTTGACTGAAGTCAACGGCAATGAATCCGATACTTTTTCTTATCGGCTGGTGTACTCACCCGCCAACATAGAAAAAGCTTTGATAGAAGCAGTTTAGGCACTCAAACTTTAGATTTCTTGTCCCTCGACTATTGGAACGTGGTCTACCACGTCATTTGCCCCGCTGTTGGGGTAGGGTAACGTGGTCAACCACGTCGTTTACTCCAATGCCGGGGTGTGCAACGTGGTCTACCACGTCGTTTACTCCGTTGCCGGGGTGTGCAACGTGGTCAACCACGTCGTTTACCCCGTTGGCGGGGTAGGGTAACGTGGTAAATGGGGTTCCGAACGTGGTGTACCACGTAGGGTAACGTGGTAAACGGGGTTCCGGACGTGCTCTACCACGTAGGGTAACGTGGTAAACGGGGTTCCGAACGTGGTGTACCTCGTGTACTAACGTGGTAAACGGGTAGTATAACGTGGTGCACCACGTTATACTACGGGGTTAATGGATTGTTGAACGTGGTTCACCAAGTGCTAAGCACCTGTAAAGCCGTTTTCTGGAGGTATAGGCGATTGGGCAGAACCACTACCGCCGCCAGCAAAAAACTGCGCCAGCTCACTTACCTTGGTATTGAAACCAAGGGCGCCCCTCGTGTTTTTGTACTTGGCAAACTCGTAATCAGTAAGCGCCGCCTGATAATTGTCCCAGTCGTGCAAAACCTTGGCGGCATTCAGGCCGTCAATCGTACTTTGAAGCCGTTGTATAGCATTTTGTAGCACCATGCGGGTGTTATAGTCACGCTCAAATTCCTCCCAGTCTACATCGTTGCTGCTCAGGTTCGCTTCGCTGTTGTGGTAATCCCTTACCTTGTTGATGATAAGTTTGTTCTGTTCATTCACGCTGCCATACTGGCGGCGCTCATCGGCCGATAGATTGGCCAGTTTGCCGGTTAAGGCGGCCTCAAGCGTGTTCATAGCCGCTGTTAATGCCGTTTGTTCCTTAGCGGAAAAATGACGGCTGTCGAAATTGTTAAATGCCATAAGGTTTTATATTTGGTTTAATTGGTTTTCGATTTTAAAAACCGATCTAAATGTAATTAAATATTCCTAAAAGAGGTATTTTTTTAATTACAGTGTTGCTATTCATCTTGTCTACTGTCTTCAATAATCGATTATCGAAATTCAAAGCTAACGATGCTAATGAGGCTGTAGCCAAGCCTCCCTTTATCATTCCTCTCAGGTGTAGTATTGCATAGCTTTACATACCTGTACCTATGAGCGTTTGGGTTAAAAAGCCAATATAAAGAAGTCAAGCTTTTAAAGCTTGACTTCTTTTGGTTATAAGCTGTGTGAAATCAAGTTCCGCTTGTAGATACAAGTGAATTTATATTTTTCCTACCGGCTGGTGTCATCACCCGCCGACAATAAATCGCTTCCTCTTTTTTACGCCCAACCCCACCTAAAGTAACAATTTTACGATTTAACATTTTTATTTAAGAATGTTGTATTTATATATGAATAATTATTTTTACCTTGTATGCTAGTTTTTAGTTATACCCTGTTTGTCTTTTTTAAATATTTTTAATCCCTAAATAATTTAAAAAAACCTCTCCTAAGACATTTCAAGAGTATATTCTAACACAAGAAGTAGATTTTCAATATAATCTAACCAAAAAATATTTTATAATAATCAACCCTAAAATGAGCCTTATTATGCATCCCCATCGATCAAAAATCGCTAAGCGCAAACCTATCTTGAGCAAAACGCTCCATTAATCAAAATCTTTAATCAAGTAAAATTCATTATTCGATAAAAATCGGGTGATACCGAGTTGAATTAACAACTAACCAAATAATAAAATGAACATTAAAATTTTAATTAAAATTTCTATGTCCTTACTACTCCTATTGGTAGCAAGTACAGCGCTGTTTGCACAAGACCGTAAGGTAACGGGCAAGGTGGTAGATCAGGCAGATGGGCAGGGCATTCCCGGCGTAAATGTAAGTTTAAAAGGTGTTCCGAGCAATGTAAGCACCAATGGCAACGGCGAGTTTACCATTCAGGTAAGAAGCAATAGCGATGTATTGGTATTCTCTTACATTGGCTATATTCGCCAGCAGGTAACTGTAGGCACGCAAACCAACATCGCAGTGAAGCTCGTTTCGGAGAACAACGATTTGGAAGATGTGGTAATTGTAGGTTACGGAACACAGAAAAAAGCCTCGCTAACGGCGGCCATATCTCAGCCCGATTTGAAAAAGGTAGAAGATGTACCTGCCCTTAGCTTAAGTGCCGTTTTACGTGGTACCATGCCGGGTGTAACCGTTGGTGGTGGCGTTCAGCGCCCCGGGCAAGCCGCTACAATTACGGTACGGAACCCGACGGTACTTTCAAAAGATAGCCAACAAGGTACCAATCCAATTTACGTAATTGATGATGTAGTTCGAAGTCAGCAAGATTTTGAGCAACTAGATCAAAGCATGGTCGAAAGTATTTCGGTGTTAAAAGATGCCGAAGCCGCAATATTTGGGGTTTCAGGATCGAACGGTGTAGTCTTAGTACGTACCAAACGCGGTAGAACGGGTGCGCCACGCATCAATTTCAGCTCAACCGTTGGTTTTTCTAACGCCACAAAGCTTCCCGAGTTAATGTCGGGCTTACAATTGGGTAACTACGTTAACGATTATTTAAATGCTTCAGTTTATGCACAAACCGCTTCTGGCACGCCAAATAACAATTATATCAACGCCGATGGTTACCGCGTAATTAACGGTGTGCCCGATTTAACACGTCAAACACAATGGTACACGCCAGATGAGCTTGAATATTTTACCAACAACAATCACAACTGGTTAAAAGAAGCTTTTCAAACCTCAACCTTGTTAAGAAACGCCGTTAACATTAGCGGCGGTACCGATAAGGTAACCTATTTTATTGGTGGCGATTACGTTACGCAAAATTCAAACTTTAAAGGTATCAATTCAGATAAATACGGTTTGCGGGCATCTATCGAAGCCAAGCTATCAAAGCGTTTAACCGTTTCGGGTTCAATTAGTGGTGATGTGAACTCGACAAAAAGTTATTTCTATAAACTGAACAGCACATCAGAGAGTTTGGATAACGATGTGGCCAGTTTGCAAAACGTTAACCCATGGTCAGAATATTACATCAACGGCAATCCCGTTATCCTCGGCTCAAGCAATACCGGCGGTTTAGATAACGTAAATTTCTTTCTCGTGCAAAACTCCGACAACTTTACCGGGGGCAAACGGTACAACATGAACTTTTTGGGTAAGGTTACTTACGATATTCCGGGAGTAAAAGGCTTACAGGCTACCTTTACCGGAAATAAAAATATCAACTCAACCAACAACAAGCAGTTCGGCACCACCTTTACCTATTATAAATATGCGGGCGAAGGTGCCAACAACCACATCCCCGGAGGCGCTTTATTAGGAACCTATACCATTAAAAACGGCGATCGCGTACGTTTAAATCCTGTTTTTGCCGAAAATTATCAATTGAACGCAGGTTTCAATTATAACCGAAGCTTTGGTAAGCACAACATTTCGGCACTAGCCTTGGTTGAGCAACGAGAAAGCAGCTCGGAAGGGGTTGCAGCCATGACGGAGGGCGTAGTTGCGGGAGGTTTACCCTATCAAACCTTTACCGTGGGCACGCAAACCTCAACCCAATCATCGCAATTGAGTCAAGACGGATTTCAATCCGTAATTTCTCGTATTAACTACGATTACGACAATAAGTACTTATTACAGTTGGTATATCGTGCCGATGGTAGTGCAAAATTTAGCCCCGGAAACAATTGGGGAAGCTTCCCGGCAGCATCAGTGGGTTGGGTAATTTCCGAAGAAAACTTCTTTAAGGATAACGTAAAATGGATCGATTTCTTAAAATTTAGGGCAAACGTAGGCTTAACCGGAACCGATGCAACCAAGGCCTACCAATTTTTACGTTCGTACAATTTGGGTACGGGCAGTAGCGGTGGCGCCGTATTTAACGAAGCCGATAGAACCATTGCCATTAAAACGAACGTAGCCATACCGAATGATGCTGTAGTGTGGGATCATGCCTTGAAAACCAATTACGGTTTCGATATGCAATTGTTAGGTGGAAAGCTGAGCTTATCAGGAGATTATTTCTGGAACCACAATTACGATATGTTGGCCACTTTACAATCGTCGGTATCATTCCTGATCGGTGCAGCCGTACCAACCGAGAATTACGGCGAGGTTAACAATTTTGGTTACGAGTTTTCGGCCACATGGAAAGATAAAATAGGAGACAAGTTCACCTATAGCTTTAGCCCGTTTTATACATGGAACGATAATAAGATCATCAAATACGATATCGCCTCGGGTAAAGTGGGTACACTTGAAGATTTAACAGGTCAATCGAGCGATGCAGGCTATTTCGCCTATAAATCATTAGGCATTATCAGAACCCAAGCCGATGCCGATGCCATTATTGCGCAAAGAGCGGCAGCAGCTGGCGGTGCAAATAAGGTGAAAATTTTAGATAACTTTTTACAACCCGGAATGATTAATTACGAGGATGTAAATGGCGATGGTATGATTACTGTGGCCGATAAAAAGTATGTAACCAACCGTCAAAATAACCACAATAACCTCGGTTTAAACTTCAGCTTGGGCTACGGACCGATAAATGTGAACGTAATTGCGGGCTTATCATGGGGCGGATATACCTCCATTGGCGGATTAAAGGCGAGCGGTAACGGCTCAACGGTTTACAACAACAGGGCTTCGTACTGGGTTGATCATTGGACACCAACAAACACCAATGCCGCGTACCCGAACCCATATTTCTCAAGCGCATTAGAGGATAGCGATTTCTGGCTCGTTTCGGCCACACAACTGGGTATAACCAATGCCAACGTAAGCTACACCGTACCCAACAAGCTAACCAGTAAAATCGGTATCAACAGCATCAGGGTATTTGCACAAGCTACCAACCCCGTACAGTTTATTAATCCATTCCCGAACAATTACAGAGATTTTCTAACGCCAATGGGTGCTTATCCTACCTTACGCACCATTTCATTTGGTTTAAATGTTGGTTTATAAAAACATCGTCATGAAAAAAATTATCATATTATCATCCTTAGCGCTAAGCACCGTTATGTTTTTCGCTAATTGCAAAAAGGTTTTAGAAAAGCAAGATCTGGGCAGTTTCACCGAAGATCAGGTTTATAACGATTCTACCACCGCAACGCTGAGCATTAATTACGTGTATAGCCAAAATCAGCCCGGTTGGTTTGGCAACGTTGGTGGTTTGAGCGCTTCGGTTAATGCCCTATCCGATGAGCAATCGGGCGATAACGTATTTACAAGAGGAACCGCAACCATCGAATCGGTTACCGATTTGGGGAATGTAAGTACGCAGGGCAACTACTTTAAAATCCGTACCATTAATATGTTTATCCGCGATATTAATGCCGGAACGTTGGCGCCTGCCGTAAAGAATAGATTTGCATCGCAAGCCATTTTCTGGAGGGCGTTCCGCTACTTTGAGCTCGTTAAGCTATATGGTGGCGTGCCGCTGGTATTAACGCCTTTAGATGCTGTTGGCGATGAGGCCAAACAAGCCGCACTTTTACCACGCAACACCACAAGCGAAACCTTTGCCCAAATTGTAAAGGATCTCGATACCTGTATCAAGTACCTTCCTAACAAATGGCCCAACAATGCCGATTACGGTCGCATAACTAAAGGTGCAGCGATGGCCTACAAAGGCAGGGTGCTACTTTATTGGGCAAGCCCAGAGTTTAACCCAACCAACGATATGACCAGATGGCAGGCGGCCTACCAAGCCAACGCCGATGCGGTAGCCAACCTAACTGCAAACGGATTCGGCCTTTATAACAAATGGGATTACTCGATGTGGACTACAGAAGGTAGCGCTGGTGGAAGCACCCCACGTAACCCCGAGGCGGTTTTAGCTACCCAATACAATACCAGCCAAACCGATATCGGTCAAAACAATTCTACCTATCCTAATTCAACCGTTCCAAAGTATATTGGTACCAGTGGCGGCTCAAATCTGCCAACGTGGGATATGGCTATGGCTTTCCCGATGAAGGATGGTAAGGATGTTGGCACTTCGACGAAATATCCGTACAGCATCAACACGTTTTATAAAAATCGCGATCCACGCTTCGATCAAACCATTGCCTACAATGGGGCAAACTGGCCGCTGTTGGGCAATACCAGCTACCGTTTATGGACGTATTACTACACCAAAACCACGGGGCTTACCTCTACAGAAAGCGCTGCAACATCATCAGGCTTATACCTTAGAAAAGGAATTGACCCTACGTTAACCTTAACCAGTTTCCCGAATGCGGGCACCGACTGGATTGAGATCCGTTACGCAGAGGTATTGTTAAACCTTGCAGAATGTGCGGCAGAGATAAGCAACATTGGGCAGGGTCAAGAAGCATACGCCAACTTAATTGCCTTAAGAAAAAGAGCGGGCATTGAGGCTGGTACCGATGGTTTGTACGGTTTAACCGCCGGAATGTCTAAAAATCAATTAATTGCTGCCATTATGAGAGAGCGACAAATTGAACTGGCTTTTGAGGGCAAACGTTTTTGGGATTTGAGAAGAAGAAAATTGCTGGAATCGACATTGAACGGCAAGAGAAGAACTGGCGTAACCATCACCTTAAAAAATACCGGCACCAATAGCGATTACATTTTAGCCACCAGAGATGCAGCCGCGAATACCGATTTGGATGCTTTGTACACATCGAGCTTCACGGTAACAACGAAGACACTCGATTCTTATAACATCAACTATCAACCGGGCGTTTACTTCTTCGGGATACCAACGGCATCAATGCAGAGCAATATTAATCTGTTACAGAATAACACCTGGGGCGGACCATTTGATCCGTTGCGGTAATACAATGATTTTTTAAAGGTGGTAGCTCGCCACCTTTAATTTTGTTTGGTTTCAATAAAGGGTGCCTGAAAGTTTGGGCATCCTTTTTTTATTGATGTGAGTTATAGATGTGTGGTTTTGGATATCCGTTAAGTAAAAAAAGTAAAGTCGTCATTGCCCCAAGGGGGTTGCTTTGTAGCGAGGCACACCCAATGTCATTTAGTTAAGGATAAAACAAAAAGCATTGTCACCCTGAGCGGAGTCGAAGGGCGATGTTTATTTGTTTTATCCTACAGAAAGGGTCTTCGACTCCGCTCAGACTGACAATGGACAAGCTCAACTTAATAGCATTGGAGGGCTGGTGAGTAGGCAAGGACAGTAAGCTGTAGGTTGCGGATGCTCATTTTCCACCATTGAGGTTATTTTGCAACCCGCTGTATTGTAAGTCGCTATACGAACGGTCGTCCTGCTGGATTTATTTCAGCATCTTTCTTGCTATAAAGGCCCTGATCCCGTACGTACCTATGGTGTGGACACATTTTTGAAATATCGTTTTACAAGCTGAAATCATCAAAATGCCAACACATTTTATGGCGTTTTCTAAGAACGGTCGTCATCCTCAGCTTGACTGGGGATCCTAATGCGCAATAAATTGGGCGCCCAGCATTAAGATTCCCGCCTGCGCGGGAATGACGGCGCATAAAACGAGATGTGTCCACACAATAGGTACGTACGGGACAGGGTGACGAGGCGCTTAACCAGAACGCTTTAAGATTCCCCCCTTCGCGGGAAAGACGGCAAGAATACTAAACGTCATTCATATTGATTTTTTTTTCAAAAAATCACCCTCAGCATAACCAAACCAGTGCTGTTATTGATACCTTTCACCGATAGCAATGATAGGCTGGCTTAGTGAAAAGGAGAACGTTTAAACGCTCAATTTTTTCATTTAAGAATGTTACATTTATATATGAAAATTTTGGCTACCTTGTAACGTGGCTGTGATAATCAACTGAGATTGTTACCATGATTTCCGTCCGTTGATAATATTGTACAATAGATGGCGAAAATTATACAGTAAATACCCTATTTTAGATTGCAAATTTGAAAAACAATATACTTTCTAACCAAAATTAGTAACCAAAGATCGGAAAAGAGATGCGCTTAAATTTTTAAATTACGGATAAAATTGATCTGTAAAATTTAGATATTCAGCTTAATTTTTTTTACATCTTCAACGAGCAACACACAAATGAAAAGAAAATTTTTAAACCTGTTGGTAACAACGGCGTTAATGTTCTCCGCAAATTCTTCCTTTGCCCAATATCCCAACATTCCCGATAATGTTAAAAAAACATCCGATTCGATGATGAAGGCAGCTTATCACCAATCTGATATCGCTTGGGAAAAAGCCAAACCTATTATTGCCAAAGAAGCGGCACAAGGAAAACCTTATATTCCGTGGGCAGGTCGCCCAACCGATTTGCCACAGTCAGAATTGTTGGCCTTTCCGGGTGCCGAAGGTGGTGGCGCGTATAGCTTTGGTGGACATGGCGGTAGAGTAATTGTTGTGAAGAACCTAAACGATAGCGGACCGGGTTCTTTGCGTGATGCGTGTGAGCAAGGTGGTGCCAGAATTGTAGTTTTCAATGTGGCTGGAATCATCCGACTAAAAACTCCATTAATTATTCGTGCTCCATACATTACCATTGCAGGCCAAACTGCACCGGGCGATGGCGTTTGTGTAGCTGGCGAATCAGTTTGGTTAAACACCCACGATGTGATTGTTCGCTTTATGCGCTTTAGAAGAGGCGAAACCTTTGTTGGTCGCAGAGATGATGCCATTGGCGGAAATCCGGTAGGCAATATTATGATCGACCACGTTTCGGCAAGCTGGGGCTTAGATGAAAATATGTCGATGTATCGCCACATGTATAACGATAGCACGGGCAAAACCGAAGAGAAATTGGGAACGGTAAACATCACCATTCAAAATTCAATTTTTTCTGAAGCTTTAGATTATTGGAACCATGCTTTCGGCTCAACGCTGGGTGGCGAAAACTGTGCTTTTGTGCGCAACCTTTGGGCCGATAACGGCGCCCGTAATCCATCAATTGGTTGGAACGGCATCTTCAATTTCGCTAATAACGTGGTTTTCAACTGGAACAACCGATCGACAGATGGCGGCGATTACACCGCTCAATACAATATCATCAACAATTTTTATAAACCCGGACCTGTAACCGATATTGGCGATCCGATTTCGTATCGGATTTTGAAGCCTGAATCGGGAAGAAGCAAGCTGCCTTATGTAGTTTTTGGCCGTGCTTATGTAAGCGGAAACATTATCGATGGAAACGAAAAAGTAACCCAAGATAACTGGAACGGCGGCGTGCAAATGGAAAATAAAAAAGGCAACTTAATGAGTTTAGAAGAAGCGGGCAAATATTTCCCGGCCATGAAAGCAAGCAAGCCTTTTCCGATGCCTAAAATTTCAATCATTCCTACTTTACAGGCCAAGGCTTACGTTTTGGCAAATGCCGGCGCAACACTGCCTAAAAGAGACCCGGTTGATACCCGTGTAATCAAACAAGTGGCTACAGGCAAAATTGAAGTACATCCAGATGCCAAACCGTCGGCATTTCAATTTGAGCACCGTCGCTTGCCGGGCGATTCATACAAACAAGGCATCATAACCGAGGTTTCGCAGGTTGGCGGTTATCCAGAATATAAAGGAACGCCATACAAAGATGCCGATGATGATGGCATGCCCGATGCTTACGAATTGAAGAATGGCTTAAATCCAAAAGATGCGACTGATGCAGCGAAAATTACCAAAAGCGGTTATTCAAATATCGAAGTGTATTTAAATAGTGTAGTTCCAGTTTCAATTGTTAAGCCTATTTAAGAAGTATTCTTCATTTCGAACTGAAGCGAAGGCCCGAGGCTTCGGGAGAGAAATCTTTTACAATAAGTAAAAGTCCAAAGATTTCTCCACTTCGGTCGAAATGACGATCCTGATAATTAATATATATGATCAAGGTCTTTATATATAAAACCAAGACTTTTCCAATGAAAAAATATTCTTATATAGCGCTACTAATAGCCACTTGCGGCTGGGCGAATTCGGCTTTTGCCCAATACCCCGTAATCCCGGAGGCGATGGAAAAAAGGGCCGATTCGCTGTTGAAATCCATTGAAGATAAATCAGAACAACAGTTTCTAAAGGTAAAGCCGATTGTTGATGCAGAAGCAAAACAGGGTAAGCCGTATATTCCGTGGGCAGCAAAACCAAGCGATTTACCACAAGCTAAGATGGTGGCCTTTCCCGGTGCCGAGGGCGGTGGCGCTCATGCTTTTGGTGGTCGTGGCGGCAAAGTTTATGTAGTAACGAACCTGAACGATTCTGGAAAAGGAAGTTTAAGGGAAGCCTGCGAACAAGGAGGAGCCCGAATTATTGTTTTTAACGTTGCCGGAATTATCAAGCTGAAAACACCGTTGATTATCCGTGCGCCTTATATCACCATTGCGGGTCAAAGCGCTCCGGGCGATGGCGTTTGTATAGCAGGCGAATCGGTATGGATTAACACGCACGATGTAGTAATTCGTTATATGCGTTTTCGTCGCGGAGAAACCGACGTAACCCGCAGAGACGATGCCATTGGCGGTAATCCCGTTGGGAATATCATTATCGATCACGTTTCGGCAAGTTGGGGATTAGATGAAAACATGTCGATTTACCGCCATGTTTACGATCCGAAAGACGGTTCGAAACCAGTGAAATTGCCTACTGTAAATGTCACTATCCAAAACTCGATCTTTTCAGAAGCTTTAGATACCTATAACCATGCTTTTGGTAGTACCATTGGCGGTTTGAACTCTACGTTTATGCGCAATCTGTGGGCATCCAATATTAGTCGCAACCCGTCTGTTGGCATGTATGGCGATTTTGGCTTTGCCAATAACGTCATCTTCAACTGGTGGAATCGCAGTGCCGATGGCGGCGATAATGCTTCATTTTACAGTTTCATTAACAATTATTACAAACCGGGGCCGATTACGCCAGCGGGCGAGCCAATTTCTTACCGCATTTTGAAGCCAGAATCGGGTAGAGACATTAAATTCAGAAATGAATTTGGTCGTGCCTACGTTACCGGAAATATCATCGAGGGCAACGAAAAAGTAACCAAAAATAACTGGGATGGCGGCGTTCAGCCCGAAAGTAAACGCGACAAGCAGAAGCTGTTGGATTCCATCCGTACCGATAAACCTTTGCCAATGGCGAAGATCTCGATCATCGATACCAAAAAAGCTTACGACTATGTTTTGGCCAATGCCGGAGCAAGTTTGCCCGTTCGCGATGCTGTGGATAAACGTATCATAAGACAAGTGACTACTGGTAAGATTGAGCATGTTGAAGATGGAAAATTGCCAGCGAAGCAAGGTTACGTAAAGCGTCGTTTACCCGCCGATTCGTATAAAAAAGGCATCATTTCGGATATCGCACAAGTGGGTGGCTATCCTGAATATAATGGAACGCCATACAAGGATTCGGATAACGATGGAATGCCTGATGCTTATGAGCTGAAAAACGGATTAAACCCAAAAGATGCTACCGATGCGGCAAAAATTACTAAATCGGGTTATGCAAATATCGAGGTTTATTTGAATAGTTTAGTGGATGTAAGTAAGGTGAGACCGTAAGAAAGCTTAAAGGTTAAAGCCGAAAGCGAAGAGGAAACAAGGCGCATAGTATAGCCATCTCGTCATTGCGAAGAACAAAGCAATCTCCAAGCGATGGA
The DNA here is from genome assembly GCF_015679185.1 of Pedobacter endophyticus. Taxonomy (NCBI): domain Bacteria; kingdom Pseudomonadati; phylum Bacteroidota; class Sphingobacteriia; order Sphingobacteriales; family Sphingobacteriaceae; genus Pedobacter; species Pedobacter endophyticus. The sequence continues at coordinate 704,435 of NZ_CP064939.1, read as the reverse complement.
AAACAAAACGCCAATAACCCACTGCCTAAAAAGAGGAAGTAAGCAGGCAGAGACAGTAAAAATGGGCAAGGGGTTCTTCGTTGCACTCAGAATGACAAACGGTCTAGCAAACCCGTCATTGCGAGGCCGGGCTGTGTGAGCTGAAGCAATCTCTAAGCGATGGAACGCAAAACGCCAATAACCCACTGCCTAAAAAGAGGAAGTGAGCAGGCAGAGACAGTAAAAATGGGCAAGGGGTTCTTCGTTGCACTCAGAATGACAAACGGTCTAGCAAACCCGTCATTGCGAGGCCGGGCTGTGTGAGCTGAAGCAATAGCCAAGCGATGGAAAACAAAACGCCAATAACCCACTGCCTAAAAAGAGGAAGTAAGCAGGCAGAGACAGTAAAAATGGGCAAGGGGTTCTTCGTTGCACTCAGAATGACAAACGGTCTAGCAAACCCGTCATTGCGAGGCCGGGCTGTGTGAGCTGAAGCAATCTCGAAGCGATGAAAGACAAAACGCCAATAACCCACTGCCTAAAAAGAGGAAGTGCGTAGGCAGAGACAGTGAGAAGTAGGCAAGGGATGCTTCGCTATGCTCAGCATGACAAAACCGTCTCGTCATTGCGAGGAACAGCCTGTCCCGATTTCTCGGGAAAGCAATCTCTACTTGCAAAGTTAGATTGCTTCGGCTCGCTCTAACCCGGCCTCGCAATGACGACCATACTAAAAAAATAAGTATTTAATGCCAAAAACTAACCACATATTAACACAACTAAAAACCCTACCAATTTTGGTCGCGTTGCTTTTTGTTGCGAACTTTTCTTTCGCTCAGAACACGAAGCCCGTTGAGCCACCGAAGCCAATTTTTAAAGGCAAGGACGGTAAAATGGCTTACACGCCTGACGGGCAAGGCGATCGAATTCCCGATTTTTCTTATGCTGGGTACATGGCAGGCGAAAAGGCGATTCCCGATGCAACGATAAAAGTTATTGTGCCCGTTACAACAGGCGATGCCACTTTGCGTATTCAATCGGCCATAAATTATGTATCGAAATTACCCATTGGGAAAGATGGTTTGCGTGGTGCGGTATTGTTAGAAAAAGGAACTTACGAAGTAGCGGGCACCTTAAAATTATCGGCTTCGGGCGTGGTGCTTCGTGGAAGCGGAATGGATGAAAACGGCACAAAGATCTTCGCCACAGGTTTAGATCGAATCGGCGTAATTCGGATCTTGGGCAAAAAGGATCGCAAAGAAGAGACGCCGATTGCTATTGCCGATAATTATGTTCCGGTTAATGCCACTAAAATAACGCTATCCAATATCGGTGGCTTAAAAGTTGGCGATAAAATTATCATCAATCGCCCATCAACCAAAGAATGGATCGAAACCCTTAAAACGGTGGAATTTGGCGGTGGCGAAAGTACCTTGGGGTGGAAACCGGGAACAAGAGACATCCATTGGGATAGAACCGTAACAGCAATTAACGGATCAAGCATCACCTTTGATGCGCCAATAACAACCGCTTTGGATGCAAAATTTGGTGGCGCAGCAGTTTCAAAATATCAGTGGGACGGAAGAATTTCGCAATCGGGCGTAGAAAACCTAAAACTAGAATCCGATTACCACAAAGAGAATCTTAAGGATGAATACCATCGCTGGACAGCCATTTGCATGGAAAATGTTGCAGATGCCTGGGTTCGTCAGGTAGTTTTTGAGCATTTTGCAGGTTCGGCCGTAAATGTTTTAGAAACCGCAAAAAGAGTTACCGTTGAAGACTGTAAGTCGCTTGCGCCAATTTCAGAAATTGGTGGCGAACGCCGTTATACATTTTTAACCACAGGGCAGCAAACGCTTTTCCAAAGGTTATACGCCGAATATGGTTATCACGATTTTGCCGTCGGTTTTTGCGCTCCGGGGCCCAATGTTTTTGTGCAATGCCAATCGTATTTACCTTTCAGCTTTAGTGGTACAATTGATAGCTGGGCATCGGGTGTGCTGTTCGATATTGTAAATGTAGATGGCAACGCGTTGAGTTATTTAAACCGCGGGCAGGATGGGCAAGGAGCGGGCTGGAGTGCTGCAAACAGTGTTTTTTGGCAATGTAGCGCTGCCCGAGTAGATAATCCACAGCCACCAACCGCACAAAACTGGGCTTTCGGAACCTGGGCCCAATTCTCCGGAAACGGTTATTGGGACATGTCGAACGAGCAGATTCAACCGCGAAGCCTTTATTATGCGCAGCTAAAAGATCGAGTTGGCGAAGAAATTGACAGGCGGGCATTTGTGCTTCCCGTTGAAACCGAAGCTTCAAGCAGTCCGCCCGTTGATGTGGCTATGAAACTAACCAAACTGGCCTATACGCCTGCTATAACCGTTTCAGCATATATTGATTCGGCAGCGGCAAGAACTAAAATTCCGACAGCAGCAAATCAAGCAAAATCCATTGATAAAATAGGTTTAGATCAAGTTATCCAGCCTAAAAATGCAGCCGCAATGGCCATCAGAAATGGCTGGTTGGTGCGAGGCAACGAACTGGTGGTGGGCAATAGACAGGAAGTTCCATGGTGGAACGGAAGCGCCCGTCCGCATGGATTGAAAAACACAAGGTTTCACATTACGCGTTTCGTTCCCGGCCGTGAAGGCAATGGCTTAACCGATAATTTAGATGCCATTACCGATGCTATGGAAAACGGTTCGGTTAAAATCATCGATCACAATTATGGCCTTTGGTACGATAGAAGAAGAGATGATCACGAGCGTATTCGCCGCATGGATGGCGAAGTTTGGGCGCCATTTTATGAGCTGCCTTTTGCCCGTAGCGGACAGGATAAGGCTTGGGACGGGCTGAGCAAATACGACATTACGAAGTACAACCTTTGGTATTGGGACAGGCTAAAAACATTTGCCAATCTGGCCGATCAAAAAGGACTGGTGCTTATTCACGAAAACTACTTTCAACACAACATTATCGAGGCCGGGGCGCATTATGCCGATTTCCCTTGGCGTACGGCCAACAACATCAACAATACTGGTTTTCCTGAGCCCGTACCTTATGCGGGCGATAAGCGAATCTTTATGGCCGAGCAGTTTTACGATATCAGCAACGAACATCGCAAAGCGATACATAAGGCCTATATCCGGAAATGCTTAGAAAACTTTGATGGCAATACGGGCGTAATCCAGCTAATTGGCGCTGAATTTACAGGTCCTTTGCATTTCGTTCAGTTTTGGATTGACACGATAAAAGAGTGGGAAAAAGAGACGGGCAAACACCCAATTATTGGTTTAAGTGTAACCAAAGATGTTCAGGATGCCATTCTTGCTGATCCAAATCGGGCAAACGTTGTCGATTTAATCGACATCCGATATTGGCATTATCAGGCCGACGGAATCGCTTATGCCCCTAAAGGCGGCTTAAATTTGGCACCTCGTCAACATGCTCGTTTGCTAAAACCCAAAAAGACTTCATTTCAAGAAGTGTATCACGCTGTTGCTGAATATAAAATCAGGTTTCCTGAAAAAGCGGTTATTTATTCTGGCGACAATTTCGACAGCTACGGATGGGCGATTTTAATGGCTGGCGGTTCATTGTCGAATATTTCCAATTTAGATGCCTCGATTCTCGACCTTGCCTCAACGCTAAAGCCGTTTCTTCCGGCAGGTGAAAATACAGCACAATACGGACTGGAAAACGCAGGCAAGGCTTACTTGTTATACAATGCATCTTCAAGCCCTATTCAGCTGGATTTAAGTCAATCGAAAGGCAAATTCAATGTTAAAGTATTGAATCCAAATACGGGAAAAGTCATTAAAGAGGAGCGCATTAACGGTGGCGCTGTGGTTAAACTGAATAAGATTGCATCGGGCGACGAGGTGATCGTCATCAATAAAATTTAATTATGAACACTAAATATAAAATATTTCTGTTTGCGGTGGTTGCTTTGCTCACTTTTGGCTGCAAGGAAAAAACCGAATTCGGCGATAAAAGCCTTTCGGTCTCCAAAAATGGCAGATATCTGGAAACGGAGGACGGAAAGCCGTTTTTTTGGCTTGGCGATACGGGCTGGTTGCTGTTTAGTAAATTAACCCGCGAAGAATCGAATACCTATTTAGAGGATCGGAAACAGAAAGGTTTCAACGTTATTCAGGTGATGGTGTTACACGATGTAGCCGCGAAAAATGTGTATGGCGACTCTGCCTTGGTAACGAGTGATGTTTCGAAACCCCTTTTAACCGAAGGGAATAATCCAAAAGATTCGGTGGCTTATGATTATTGGGACCATGTAGATTATATGGTTGATAAAGCTGCCGAGAAAGGGCTTTACATGGCTTTGGTACCCGTTTGGGGAACAAACGTAAAGGAAAAGAGAGTGGATGAGGCGCAGGCCAAGGCTTATGCGGCATTTTTGGCTAAACGATACAAAGATAAATGGAACATCATTTGGCTGAACGGAGGCGATATTAAAGGAACGGATGGCTTGAAGGTTTGGTACACCATTGGCGAAACGTTGAGGGCAAACGATCCCAATCATTTAATCACTTTCCATCCAAGAGGACGGACGGCTTCATCGCAATGGTTTCATAACGCCAAATGGAACGACTTCGATATGGTGCAATCCGGTCACCGCCGTTACGATCAAGACACATCCAAGAATGAAAAATTACATTACGGAGAGGACAATTGGAGGTATATGGAGGCCGATTATAAACTGAAGCCAACGAAACCGACGATTGATGGCGAACCCTCGTACGAAGATATTCCGCAGGGCCTGCACGATACCCTGCAGCTGCGTTGGACGGATGCCGATGTGAGAAGATATGGTTATTGGTCGGTTTTTGCAGGTGCTTTCGGCTACACCTATGGCCACAATTCGGTGATGCAGATGTACAAGAAAACCGATCCGAAACCCGCTTACGGGCCTAAAGACCAGTGGATAACGGCGATAAATGCTCCCGGTGCCAAGCAAATGAAGTATTTAAAAGAGCTGATGCTATCTCGCTCGTATTTTGATCGGATTCCAGATCAAACATTGGTTGCAGGTAAAAACGGCGAGAAATATGATCGTGTTATGGCAACAAGAGGCGAAGAGTTTGCTATGCTCTACACGTACACGGGAAGAAATTTTAGTGTGCAGATGGGCAAGGTTGATAGCGATGATGTAAAAGCATCATGGTTTGACCCAAGAACGGGAAAGTTTACAACAATTGGTGAATTTGAGAATAAAGGAATTAAGGAATTTGACCCACCGGGCGAACCTGCAAATGGGAACGATTGGGTTTTGGTATTGGATAAGATATAAGACTAAATCGTCATTGCGAGGCACGAAGCAATCTCATTCTATAAATCAGATTGCTTCAGCTCGCACAAGTCCGGCTTCGCAATGACGATTTGCCAAGTTTGTCATCCGATAGCTATCGGATCTGAGCATAGCGAAGAACCTGCAAGCGATGAAAAACGAACGTTAATGAACCATTGCCAAAGAAAAGCAGGTAGGCAAGGTAGTGAATAAAATACATTTCATTTGGCTCTCCGTCAGTTGAAACTGACGGCAATGAATGGACTAGCGAACATCATTGAGCCAATTACATTTCATTGCCGTTGACTTTAGTCAACGGTTTGAAGAATAGAAAAGTCGTCATTGCGAGGCACGAAGCAATCTCATTAGTGGAGTCAGATTGCTTCAGCTCGCACAAACCCAGCTTCGCAATGACGACCACCTAAACGAATTGCATTCATTGCCGTTGACTTTAGTCAACGGAGATTTAAATAAAAACAACATGTTAAAAGCAAAATACATATCAACATTACGCTTAGCCATTATTGGCCTGGCTTTGTGCGGATTAACATCTTGCTCAAAACAAGCGTACATTTTTACCTCATTTCATGAACCTGCAAACGAGGGCCTACGACTTTTATACAGCTACGACGCCTACCACTGGACCGATTTAAACAAAACGTTTTTGAAGCCCGAAGTTGGAACGCAGAAAGTTTTACGCGACCCGTCAATGGTCCAAGGGCCCGATGGAACATTCCATTTGGTGTGGACATGCAGTTGGAAAGGCGACAAAGGCTTTGGTTATGCCAGTTCGAAGGATTTAATCCATTGGAGCAAGCAACAATTTATCGAAGTAATGAAAGATGAACCTAAAACAGTAAATGTTTGGGCGCCAGAAATTTTTTATGATGACGAGAAAAAGGAATATGTGATCATTTGGGCATCAACAATACCCTTTCGCTTTGACAAAGGAATTGAAGAAGAAGAGAACAACCACCGGATGTATAGCATCACAACGAAGGATTTTGTGAGTTTTTCTCAACCGAAGTTATTTTTAGATCCGGGTTTCAGCGTGATTGACGCCGTAATTGTGAAACGCAAACCGAGTGATTATGTATTAGTTTTAAAGGATAACACAAGGCCAAACCGGAATTTAAAGGTCGCCTTTGCGAAAGATGCTTTAGGGCCATACGAAAATGTTTCTGAGACTTTTAGCCCTAAATTAACGGAAGGGCCGACAGTTGTTAAAGTTGGTAAAGAATGGCTGATTTACTTTGATGCTTACGGGCAAAAGGTTTATTCAGCTTACAAAACGGCTGATTTTAAAACGTTTAAAGATGTGACTTCCGAGGTTTCAGTTCCCGAAGGGCATAAACACGGAACGATAATAAAGGTGAAACGAAAAGTAATTGAGGAGTTGAAGAAGAATGGAAATTAACATAGTGCCGTCATTTCCCCCGGTTTGTCATCCTGAGGAACGAAGGATCCCCAGGCGATGGAAAACGAAACGTTAAAAGACCACTGCCAAAAAAAGGGCAGTGGGTGGGCAAGGGCAGTAGATAAAAACGAATAGATGCTTCGTACCTCAGCATGACAACAAGTGGTTTACATTGCCGTTGACTTCAGTCAACGGTTAAGGAAACTCAAAAAACGTTAAAAATGAATAAATTTAAAATACTTTGTTTAACACTGCCTTTTGCCTTTGCGATATCTTCTTCGCAAGCGCAAGATACAGTGCGTTATACAGGAAAAACATTGGTCAATGCCGATTACCATCATGGGCAACTTTCGCCGGTAATGGGCGTTCACAACATCCAAACTTTTAGGGCGAATAGAGAACACCCCGAACTGGCCGAAAACTTCGGTTGGACGTATAACCACGCCCCAATGTTGGCCTACTGGAATAATAAATTTTACGTCGAATATCTAAGTGATAAAGTGGGCGAGAGCATTCCGCCGGGGCAAACATTTCTGCAATCTTCGTCAGATGGCTACACCTGGACCAAACCCGACGTTATTTTCCCGATTTACCGCATTCCTGATGGAACGACGAAAAAAGGCAGAACCGATGTAGCAAAAGATCTTGATGCCGTAATGCACCAGCGCATGGGCTTTTACGTTTCCACTAAAAATGTGTTTTTGGTTTTGGGCTTTTATGCTATCAGTTTCGATGCTAAAGACGACCCGAACGACGGTAATGGGATTGGTAGAGCAGTAAGGGAAATTCAAGCCGACGGAAAATACGGCCCGATTTATTTTATTCATTACAATCCGGGTTATTCAGAAAAGAACACCAAGTATCCATATTTCACAAAAAGCAAAAACCAAGCTTTTGTTGAGGCTTGTAAAGAGTTGTTAGCAAACAGGTTAATGACGCAGCAGTGGAACGAAGAAGCCGACCGCAAAGACCCTTTGATTACGCTGCAAAAACAATACAAAGCCTTTAGTTACTACCATTTACCCGATGGAAGAGTGGTTGGCTTATGGAAAAATGCATTAACGGCGATCAGTACTGATAATGGAAAAAGTTGGCCAGAAAGTGCTTTCCGAGCGCCCGGTTTTGTTAACAGCAACGCTAAAATTTGGGGGCAAAAAACCTCGGATGGAAATTACGCTACCGTTTATAATCCATCAGAATATCGTTGGCCTTTAGCCATTTCGACCAGTAAAAATGGATTGAATTATACCACTTTGTTGCTGGTTAACGGGGAAATCACGCCGATGCGATACGGAGGAAATTACAAATCGTACGGCCCGCAGTATGTTCGTGGCATTATTGAAGGTAACGGAAAGCCCGCCGATGGGAAACTATGGGTTACCTACAGCATGAACAAAGAAGATATTTGGGTTTCTTCGGTGCCTGTTCCGGTTAATAATAAAGCCACAATACATGTAAATGACGATTTCGGAAAGCTGCCGAAAGGCAAGGAGCTCGAAAACTGGAACATTTACAGTCCGCTTTGGGCGCCAGTGAAAGTTGAGAATGGTAGTTTGATTTTACGAGATAAAGACCCGTTCGATTATGCAAAAGCTGAACGATTGTTTCCAGCCTCAAAAAAAGTAGTTACTTCGTTTTCGGTAACACCAAAGCAGAAAGATTTCGGTTTGTTGGAAATTGAATTACAAGATGAAAAAGGTACAGCAACTGTTCGTTTGACTTTTGATACCGCAGGCGTTTTAAGCGGAAAAGCGGGCGCCCGTTATAAAAACTTTATGAAATACGAAGCTGGTAAAACCTACGACATTAAGTTGAAGCTTGATGCACATAGCCGTTTTTACACCGTAACTGTAAATGGAAAAGACGCCTTAACCAGCTTGGCATTTCAGCCCGTTACAGCAGTTTCGCGGATTGTTTTCCGCACTGGTGATGTACGTCGTTTTCCTGATGTTGATACGCCTGCCGATCAAACTTACGATTTGCCCAATGCTGGTGAACAAGAGCAAAAGGAAGCAGTTTATTCGATTAAGTACTTAAAAACGGAGGGATTTTGAGACAGTTAGCAGTTAATAGTTTGGAGTTTTCGGTTTTTAAACATATCGTCATTGCGAGGAGGAACGAGGAAGCAATCTCATTCAACAGATCAGATTGCTTCAGCTCACACAAGCCCGGCTTCGCAATGACGACCGCCTTAACGGAGAAATCCTTTCCATTCGTCATTCCCAACTCGATTGGGAATCGTAATGCAAAGTGCTTTAAGATTCCCGCCTGCGCGGGAAAGACGACCTTGTTGTCAAAACGTACCGTCATTTTGAGCGCAGCCGAGAAATCCTTTCCATTCGTCATTCCCAACTCGATTGAGAATCGTAATGCAAGTAGCTTTAAGATTCCCGCCTGCGCGGGAAAGACGACCTTGTGTTTAGAACATACCGTCATTTCGACCGTAGCGGAGAAATCCTTGAACCTAGTGGAAAAGATTTCTCGGCTTCGTTGCACTTCGCTCGAAATGACGACTCTAATTATTTTATTTTCCCTATTCTCCTTTTCCGCAAACGCAAAAATCTTATTGCCGCAAATCCTGTCAAGCGACATGGTGCTGCAACGCGATAAGGCGATCAATATTTGGGGCTTTGCCTCGCCAAATGAAAAGGTTGAAGTTGCTTTTGCTGGTCAAAAGAAACAAGCTATCACCAACGAAAAAGGAAATTGGTCTGTTGTTCTCTCGCCATTGAAAACGTCGGCAAAGCCACAAACGATGACCATTTCCGGCGCTAACAAAATCGAACTGACAAATATTTTGGTCGGTGAGGTTTGGGTTTGCTCAGGTCAATCGAACATGGTTTACGAAATGCGCAAGCTTGTAAAAATTCCGAAACCTAAAAACGAAGCAATGGGTTTCCCATCTGATGAAGTGGCCAAAGCGCATAATCAGCAAATCAGGATTTTTCTGGTGAACCGTAAACAATTAACAAAACCCGATTCCATTCATAAAAGCTGGGCTGTTGCACAGGATTCTGCTTTGCGGGCATTTTCCGCTGCCGGCTATTTCTTTGCGAAAGAAGTTCAGGAAAAACTGGGCGTTCCTGTTGGGATGATCTGTTCTGCCGTTTCGGGTAGTGCAATTGAACCATGGATTTCGCCCGAGGCCTTTGCACAGGAGCCGTATTTTAAAACGCAGAAAGTAAGCAACGATCCCGGTAAATTTTATACCCCAATGATTGAGCCCCTTTCGAAATTTAAGATCCGCGGATTTTTGTGGTATCAAGGCGAAACCAATTGCTTTTTAAATGAAGACATCAGCTATGCGTATAAAATGAAAACGTTGATCAACCTTTGGCGCAAAACCTGGGGCGAGCAACTGCCATTTTATTATGTGCAAATTGCGCCTTTTGATTATAGCAAGCAGAAAAGTGATAAGGTGGTTTTAACTGCTGATACCGAGCCGAAGTTTTGGGAGGCACAGCAGCAAATTTTGCGCATGCCCAACACCGGAATGGTGTCGACAACTGATTTAAACGATAATGGCGGCGATTTGCACCCAACCTACAAATGGGAAGTGGGTAGGAGACTGGCACTTTTGGCGTTGGCTAAAACCTATAATAAAGACATTCCTTTTTCGGGCCCCGTTTACCAATCGGCTTCCTTTAAAAACGGAAAAGCGGCGCTCACTTTTCAAAATTTGGAATTAAACAACGAACCCATTACTGGATTTACAATCGCCGGAAAAGACGGCAAATTCGTCGATGCCAACGCTATTGTAAGGGATGGTAAGGTTGTGGTTTCTTCAAAAGGAATTTCAGCGCCAACAGCTGTTCGTTATAACTGGACAGAAAGCCCAACCGGAAACTTTAGCACCTATGGTTTGCCCGCCTTGCCATTTAGGACCGATAATCCTTTAACCGCCCAATTTAAACCCAATTAATGAAACGCAGATTTATACTTTTTTTAGGTTTAATGACCATGTTTTGCTTCGTAAAAGCACAGCAAACAGAGAAATTATATCTATCAGGAACCGGAAACGACAATACTGTTAACTGGGATTTTTTCTGTACGGCAGGAGCAAATTCGGGTAAATGGACCACCATTCCGGTACCATCTAACTGGGAATTGCAGGGTTTTGGGAAATATAATTACGGTTTCAACAAAGAGGAAAACAAGGGAAAAGAACAAGGGCTTTACAAATTTAATTTTAAGGTTCCGGCCGATTGGAAAAACCGAAAAATTGATATCGTTTTTGAGGGCTCGATGACGGATACCGAAGTTAAAATCAATGGAAAATCTGCCGGAGAAACGCACCAAGGCTCATTTTATGTATTTAGGTACGATGTTTCTAAGCTGGTAAAGTTTGGTAGCGATAATTTACTCGAAGCAAAGGTTTCAAAACATTCGGCCAACCAATCCGTTAACGAGGCCGAGCGTAAAGCCGATTTCTGGATCTTTGGCGGTATTTTCAGGCCAGTTTATCTCGAAGCATTACCACAAACGCACATCGAGCGAGTTCAGATTGATGCAAAAGCCAACGGCACTTTAAATACAGCGCTTACTTACACGGGTGATGCGGATAAAGTTGAAGTTGAACTTGCAACTCAGGACGGAAAACGTTTTGGCGATAAATTTACGGTTTCAATAAAAAAAGGATCACCGAAAAAAATAGTATTAAATCATCAGTTCTCCAATCCTGAATTGTGGTCATCAGAATTTCCAAATCTTTATACCGCAACTTTCACCTTAATTAAAAACGGCAAAGAAATTCATCAGTTATCTAAAAAAATTGGTTTCAGAACGGTTGAGGTTAAAGAACGCGATGGCGTTTACATCAACGGTGTAAAAATGAAATTTAAAGGTGTAAACCGCCACTCGTTTTACCCATCATCGGGCAGAACAACGAGCAAAAAGATCAGTATTGCCGATGTTTTGTTGATGAAAGAAATGAACATGAATGCCGTTCGCATGTCGCATTACCCACCCGATGGCCACTTTTTGGATGTTTGCGATTCGCTCGGCTTATTTGTAATGGATGAATTGGCGGGCTGGCATGGCACTTACGATACGCCAACCGGAACGAAGTTGATGAAAGAAATGATGCTGAATGATGAGAATCATCCTTCGATCGTATTTTGGGCAAATGGAAATGAGGGCGGGCATAACCGCGAACTCGATCATCTTTTTTCCGAAGAAGACATTCAAAAGCGTCCTTTAATTCATCCATGGGAAGTTTTTGGTGGATTTGAAACCACACATTACCGCGAATTTAATTATGGAATTGGCAATTACGACCACGGCCACAACGTTTTAATGCCGACGGAATTTCTGCATGGCATGTGGGACGGCGGGCATGGTGCGGGTATTGAAGATTATTGGAACGCGATGTGGAACAATCCACTTTCTGCAGGTGGTTTCCTTTGGGATTTTGCCGATCAGGCGGTGGTGCGTACAGATAAAAATGGTGAACTTGATACTGATGGAAATCACGGACCCGACGGAATTGTTGGTCCTTATCATGAAAAAGAAGGAAGTTTCTATACCATTAAAGAGGTTTGGAGCCCGGTTTTTGTAGAGAAAAGAGAAATGACCGCAGGTTTCGACGGTTCGTTTTTGTTAGAGAATCGTTACGCATTCACCAACCTTAATCAATGTACTTTTGAGTGGAAACTAAAGCGATTTAAGACTGGCGATGATGCTGAATTTAAAGCCGGAAAAGCTGATGCACCAAATGTGAAGCCCTTTGAAAAGGGAAAGCTGCAAATCAATCTTCCGACTGATTGGCGAACTTTCGATGCTTTGTACCTCACCATTAAAGATCATTTCGGTAAGGAATTATTTACCTGGAGTTTCCCGATTGCCTTGCCTAAAGAAGATGCAGCGAAAATGGTAACGACAACGGGCACATCGAAAGTGATTGTGAAAGAAGATGCCAAGAATTATCGTGTATCTGCAAATGGAATTGATTTGATCTTCGATAAAACGACAGGATTATTGCAGCAAGCAAAAAACGCAAAGGGGATAATTCCATTCTCAAACGGCCCGATTTTGCAAGAGGGCGTAAATAACTTCAAAGGTTTTACAGCCAAAATGGATGGCGAAAAGCTTATAATTTCATCCAAATTTGATAAAAAGGAGAGTTGGAACACCCTGCAATGGACCATTTATCCCTCGGGTTGGTTAAAGATGGAGGTAAACTACTTTCCATCGGATTATTTTACAACGTTTGTCGGATTAAATTTCTCTTACCCGGAAGCGGAAATGAAATCGGTGCAATATAAAGGGAATGGTCCGTACCGTGTTTGGAAAAACAGAATGAAAGGCACTGAATTTGGCATTTGGAAAAAGGATTATAACAACTCGGCAACGGGCGAAGCGCCTTGGCAATACCCCGAATTTAAAGGTTATTACTCCAATATGTATTGGTGCGAGTTTGTGGGCAAGCAGCAATCGTTCAAAGTGGTTACCGATCGGGAAGATGTATTTTTAAGGTTGTTTACCCCTAAAAAGTCGAAAGATACGGAGTACGATAACATGAGCCCGACTTTTCCTGACGGTGATATTTCGTTTATGAACGCAATTTCGGCAATTGGGACGAAAACGCAGAAACCAGAAACAACAGGACCGATGGGCATGAAAAACATTTATTACGATTTTGATAAGGCGCCAAGCAGGGCATTGAATATGACGTTGTATTTTGATTTTTCGGGGACATAGTGCGGCATCCGTTAGCTATCGGATGCGAGGGACCTCCGTTTGCCGTCATTGCGAGGTACGAAGCAATCTCATTCCGACAAATAAGATTGCTTCAGCTCAGTTTATCTTGAGCGAAGTCGAAAGACTCAAGGCCGGCTTCGCAATGACGACCGCCCTACTGGCAAGTAGAAGAAAGTCCGAAAGTCGGCAGATAAAGAAATGGGGAAAGGCTGCACATCAGTACGAGAGCAAAGGAGCGCTTAGTTTGCCGTCATTGCGAGGTACGAAGCAATCTCATTCGACAAATAAGATTGCTTCAGTTGAGTTTATCTTGAGCGAAGTCGAAAGACTCAAGGCCAGCTTCGCAATGACGACCGCCTTAACTGGCAAATTGAATAAATAAAACAAAAAAATGAGCATTAAAATCTACATAGCAATCATCATCTCCTTGCTACCTTTTACAAAGGCGGTGGGGCAGATTTCGTTGCAAAATACCACCTGCGAGATGCTCGAAAATCCTTTGGGTATTGATGTTCAAAAACCTCGTTTCGCATGGCATATCGTTTCAAACGAACGCAATGTAATGCAAACCGCTTATCAAATTTTGGTTTCATCTTCAGTAGAAAAACTAAACGCTAACGAAGGCGACTTGTGGGACTCTGAAAAGGTAAATTCTGCGGAATCAATCCATTTGCGATATAACGGAATGGCTTTGAAAAGCCGCATGAAAGCCTATTGGAAAGTTAAAGTTTGGACAAGCGCAGGCGAAAGTGAATGGTCTAAAACCAACTATTTTTCGATGGGTTTGCTTTATTACAAAGATTGGCCAAAGGGCTGGATTGGTTTCGATCGGGCTTTCCCATGGGATAACATTCAAACTGCTTCGCGTTTATCGGCCCGCTATTTTAGAAACGAATTTCAGAGCACAAAAGAAATCAAATCTGCCACGGCATCTATCATTGGCTTAGGTTTATATGAGTTATTCATCAACGGCAAAAAAGTAGGGAAAGATGTATTGTCGCCGTCGCCTACAGATTACAACAAAAACGTAAAGTATAACACTTACGATGTGACGGATTACATCCAAAAAGGCAAAAATGCGGTTGGTGCAGTTTTAGGTAATGGACGTTTCTTCGCCATGCGCCAAAATGAAAAGCCTTATAAAATAAAGACATTTGGTTTCCCCAAAATGCTGATGAACATCAATATCGTGTACACGGATGGAACCACCGCAAACATTGATACCGATAACAGCTGGAAAGGTACCGCCGATGGGCCAATTAGAACCAACAACGAGTACGATGGTGAAGAATATGACGCAACAAAAGAATTTTTGGGCTGGAACAAGGTCGGTTTTGATGATAAAAGCTGGCTAAAGGCCGAATTTGTGCAAGAACCGAGCGGAACGATAGAGGCGCAGATGAACGAAAACATGCGGGTGATGAATACGCTGAAACCAGTTACCATTACCAAACTTTCGGGTGGCCGATATATTTTGGATATGGGACAGAACATGGTGGGCTGGTTGCAGATTAAAGTTAAAGGATTAAAGGGCAAGCAGATTAAAATGCGCTTTGCAGAATCGTTGCAAGATAACGGCGAGCTTTTTACGGCCAATCTTCGCAATGCGAAATGCACCGATTTGTACACCTTGAAAGGTGGAGCGCAAGAAACCTGGGAGCCTACTTTTACCTATCGTGGGTTTAGGTATGTCGAGCTTTCGGGCTACACGTATCGGCCTTCGTTGAGCGATTTTGTTGGCAAAATGGTTTACGATAACATGCAAACAATTGGCACTTTTGAAACTTCGGATGCTTTGACCAATCAGATCTTTAAAAATGCATGGTGGGGAATCGCAGGGAATTACAAAGGCATCCCAATCGATTGCCCGCAACGGAACGAGCGCATGCCTTGGTTGGGCGATAGGGGCGCAGTTGCTTACGGTGAAAGCTTCCTTTTTGACAACGGTCGGTTTTATGCAAAATGGTTACAGGATATTCGGAATTCGCAAAAAGAAGACGGTGCCATCCCTGATGTTGCGCCTGCTTTTTGGCGGTATTACAGCGATAACATGACTTGGCCGGGCGCTATGTTGTTGGTTACAGAGATGCTGTACAAGCAAACTGGCGACGTTTCTGCGGTTCAGGATAATTATCCGGCGATGAAAAAGTGGCTCGCTTACATGCAAGACCGCTACATGAAAGATTACATTTTGACCAAAGATAGTTATGGCGATTGGTGTATGCCGCCCATCACAATTGAGTTCGGTCGAGGCAAAAGCGCCGATAAAAAATATCCATCAGAATTGATCTCGACCGCCTATTATTATCATTTCACGCAGTTGATGATTCAATTTGCTAAAGTGGCTGGGCATGAGGAAGATGTGAAAAGCTATGAAGTGTTAGGCGACAAAATTAAGGATGCCTTTAACCAGAAATACTATAACGACAAAGGTTATTATGCCTCGAACGCATTGACGGATAACATCATTCCGCTGTATTTTGGTATGGTTCCGAAGGATAAAGTTTCGACGGTTTTTAAGAACATTACTTATACCGTTGAGGTAACCAACAAGGGGCATTTAAGTAATGGTTTGGTTGGCATTCAATGGTTAATGCGCTGTTTAAACGATTACGGTCGCCCGGATTTGGCCTACACCGTAGCCACGCAGAAAACGTACCCCAGCTGGGGTTACATGATCGAAAACGGTGCCACAACAATTTGGGAACTGTGGAACGGCAACACCGCCGACCCGAAAATGAACTCGCAAAATCACGTGATGATGTTGGGCGATTTGTTGATCTGGTATTACGAAAACCTCGCCGGAATTAAATCTGAAAGTTCGGCTTTTAAGCGGATTATTATGAAGCCTGAAATGATTAACGGATTGAATGCAGTAAATGCCAGCTATAACTCAGTTTACGGAATGATAAAAAGCAGTTACAATAAAACAGGCAATCGGTTTGATTGGAAAGTAACCATCCCGCCAAATACAACCGCCGTAGTTTACATTCCCGCTAATAATAAAAATGCAGTTTCAGAAAAGTTGAAATCAATTAAGGAAATAAGATTTATAAAGATGGAAGAAAAAAGAGCGATTTATGAGATTGGATCTGGAGATTATGAGTTTGTGGTTGACTAGAAGTAAAATTAGATAAATCAGATTGCTTCGGCTCACACAGCCCCGGCCTCGCTGCAAAGCAGCCCCTTTGGGGCAATGACATAAGAACAAGATGGTTTGTCATCCTGAGGAACGAAGGATCCGCAAGTGATGAAAAGCAAAACGTTAATAACCCACTGCCCAAAAAGGAAGTGGGTAGGCAAACGCAGCGAATAATAGGTAACAGATTCTTCGTTACACTCAGAATGACAGAAAGGCCTTGTCATCCTGAGGAACGAAGGATCCGCAAGCGATGAAAAGTAAAACGTTAATAACCCCCTGCCCAAAAAGAGATGTGGGTAGGCAAACGCAGCGAATAATAGGTAACAGATTTTTCGTTACACTCAGAATGACAGCAAAATAAAAAAACACGAATTATGAAAAACTTTTTAAAAACATTAATGCTACTCACCTTACTGCTAACCACGGTAAATGCGTTCAGTCAAACCAAAGGTGTTGTCGTGCCTGAGGAAATATTGGCTAAGGCAAAAGAATGGGTTTCGGCGTTAAATTTAACCAATGCAGCTAACAAATCGGCCGTAGAAAACGTTATCGCCGTTCATTTAACTGCCGTTAGAGATTGGCATAACGAGCACCCATCCTCAACGGTTCCCGACGGAATAAATCCGGTTACCGGAAACAAGTTGAGCGATTTGGATAAACAGATCATCGCCGATTCTGCGATGCCCTCAACGGTTCATCAAAGTTTAATGAATGGATTAAATCAAAATTTATCGCCCGAGCAGGTAGAAACCATCTTAGATAAATACACCATCGGCAAAGTAGATTTTACGATGAAAGGGTACAAAGCGATCGTTACTGATTTAACAGCTGATGAGGAAGCTAAAATTTTGGCGTTTTTGAAACAGGCCAGAGAACAGGCGGTAGATTACAAAAACATGAAACAGATCTCAGCAATTTTTGAGATTTATAAAACAAAATCAGAGCAAATGTTGAACAACAATGGTCGCAGTTGGAGAGCGCTTTATAGTGCTTATACGAAGAAAATTAAGGAAGAAAAAGCGAAGAAACAGTAGGGAGTTTGGAGTCCGCAGTTTGTCATTCTGAACGCAGTGAAGAATCCGCAAGCGATGGAAAACCAAACGCCAATAACCCACTGCCAAAAAAGCAAGTGCGTAGGCAAAAGTAGTAAGTAAAGGGAACAGATTCTTCACTCTGCTCAGAATGACAGCACTTTTAAGGCGCCTTGTTTTTGTCCCCCTTTGGAGGGGGGAGCGTAAGGCGGTGATTTGGGAGGGGGAGGATTTTAAAAAAAAAGTACAATTATGTTAAAGACAATTTTATCAGTATCAATCGTTTTATTTACGTTAACCGCCAAAGCCCAAGTAGAAAAATGGCAAACAGGCGTCGTAAAACAAGAATTTCTGTACGATGAAGCACCGTTTCCGTCGTGTCATTCGGCAACCATTGCCGAAACGCCAACTGGTTTGGTAGCTTCATTTTTTGGAGGAACAAAAGAGCGAAATCCCGATGTGGAAATCTATATCAGTCGCTATGTTGGTGACAAATGGCTAGCGCCGGTTTCGGTTGCAGACGGTATTCAGCCCGGTGGAAAAAGATTACCCACGTGGAATCCGGTTCTCTATCAGGTTCCGGGTGGTGATTTGCTGCTGTTCTACAAAATTGGGCCTAAACCCTCTGAATGGTGGGGAATGATGAAAACATCAAAAGATGGAGGTAAAACGTGGTCTGATGCCACGAAATTACCTGATGGAAATATCGGCCCAGTGAAAAATAAACCTGTTTTATTAAGCAATGGGAATCTTTTTGCTCCATCGAGCAGAGAGGGCGATGGTTGGAAGGTTCATTTCGAGGTAACCAAAGATAACGGCAAAACGTGGCGCACAATTGGCCCAATTGCAGGCAATGGCTTAGATGCTATTCAACCGAGTATTTTGCATCACAAAAATGGCAAACTGCAAATATTGGCACGCTCAAGAAACAGGGCAATCGTAGAGTCGTGGTCTGCCGATAATGGAGAGACTTGGTCGCCTCTTAGCAAAACTTCCTTGCCAAATAACAACTCCGGAACAGATGCAGTAACCATGCAAGATGGTCGTCAGGTTTTGGTTTACAACCACGTTCTGCCTCCCGGCGACTTAGCCAAGGGAGCTCGCACGCCATTAAACGTATCTATTTCTAAAGATGGAAAGAACTGGTGTGCCGCCTTAATTTTAGAAGATTCGCCGATTAGCCAGTATTCTTATCCAGCGGTGATTCAAACCTCCGATGGCTTATTGCACTTTATTTACACTTGGAGAAGACAAAAGATTAAACACGTGGTTGTTGATCCGTCGAAGTTGAAGTTGAAGAAAATCAAAAATGGTGTTTGGCCAAAATTAAAAGGTTACACAGCGCCAGTGCTTACGGAAACTAAAAATGAAGAGCCATGAGAATTGTAAAAGATTTATTTTTAAGGTTCGTCATTTCGACCGTAGCGGAGAAACCTTCTAGGCTAGGTACAAAGATTTCTCGGCTGTCGCTCGAAATGACGGCTACTCCCTTTGTTCGTGCTTTATCTACGCCATGCTGTCCCCCTGTGGAGAGTTCACTCCGATTTTTTATCGGAGGGGCAGGGGGAGGATTCATGAAAAAATTTCTTCTGGTCGTATTAGTGGGCTTTACTTCATTCACAAACCTCTCCGCACAAACGCAAAATAGCGATGCGCTTTACAAAAAGCCGCTTGTAGATGTGTTAAAGGAAATCCAAACCAAGTTCAAGGTGCAAATCAAGTATTCCGAGCCGCAGGTAAAAGACAAATGGGTGAACTATGCGGAGTGGCGTTTTCGGGCAAATGTTGATGAAACGCTTGCCAACGTGCTTGCGCCGCTGGATATGAAAGTGAACAAGGAAAAACCCGGCGTATACAAACTAAAAGAATATGAATATTACCGTTGGGAGGTTCAGGATGGCTGGGCTTATCTCGACAGTTTAGCGACGAAATACCACGATAAAGCCAGTTGGGAAAAACGCAAGGCAGAAATTAAGCCCGAATTATATAAAGCGCTATTATTATCGCCATTGCCTGCAAAACCAAATTCGAAGCCGATTATCACAGCGAAAAGAGTTTTTGATGGTTATTCGGTAGAAAATATTGCTTTGGAAATCCTCCCCGGTGTTTGGATAAATGGCTCGTTGTACAAACCCTTAAAAATCAAAGGCAAAATTCCAGTGGTTTTAAGTCCCGATGGGCACTGGGAAAAGCAGCGTTACAGACCCGATTGCCAAATCCGTTGCGCAACGGTCGCCCGAATGGGAGCGATGGCTTTCAGTTACGATTTGTTTGCCTGGGGAGAATCGATGCTTCAATTTAAATATGAAGATCACCGGCGAAGCTTAGCCCAAACTGTTCAAACTTTGGGCGGAATCCGAATTTTAGATTATTTTTCTTCGTTAAAAGAAACCGATACAGCCCGAATTGGCATCAGCGGTGGTTCGGGTGCCGGAAGTCATTCGATTTTAATGACCGCAATGGATGATCGGATTAAACTCAGCGCCCCCGTGGTTGCAATGTCCTCATACTTTTATGGCGGTTGCCCTTGCGAAAGTGGTATGCCGATCCATCAATGTGGCGGTGGAACGGATAACGTAGAATTGGCGGCAATGGCTGCACCGCGGCCACAGCTATTGGTTTCAGATGGAAGCGATTGGACGGCTCACACGCCTGAACACGATTTTCCTTATCTACAAAAAATGTATGGTTACTATGGGGTGAAAGATAAAGTCGAAAACGTTCATCTTCCCGAAGAAAAACATGATTTCGGAATCAACAAGCGCATTGCCCTTTACGATTTTTTAATCAAGAACTTCAAACTGAACGGTGCTGCAGTTAAAGACAAAATAGGAAAATACGATGAAAGCAAGGTAACTATTGAAAAGGAAAAAGCGCTATATGTTTTTGGCGATAACGGCGAAAGATTACCTAAAAATGCAGTAATTGGATTTGAAAATTTAGAGAAGTTGTTTCCTTTAAGCACAATAAAATAAAGTTTAATTCTTGCCGTCATTCCCACGCAGGTGGGAATCCTAAAACCCAAAACAAACCAGGCATTAAGATTCTCAGTCAAGCTGAGAATGACGACCGGTCATAGTTGGTGTTTTATCACTCTAATAAAAGATTATTTACACGATAATAGAATATGCAACATCAAAATAGAAGAAGTTTTATCGGTAACATGGCGCTAATCACTGGTGCGTTGATGCTTCCCAGTCAATTGCTTTCGGCAGCAGGGAAGAAAAGCAGGTACAAAATTGCTGTAATTGATTTGATGATTTTGAAGCGTCAAAAGATTAGCGCTTTACCGCTTGCCAAAGAAATTGGTGCCGATGGTTTGGAAATTGACATGGGCGGTTTGGGCAATAGAGAAACTTTTGATAACAGACTGTCAGATCCGACAGTTAGACAAGAGTATATAGCTAAAGCAAAGGAACTGAACATCGAGTTTTGTTCGTTGGCTATGACAGGTTTTTACGCACAATCGTTCGCTAAACGACCGACCTACAAAAAAATGATTCAAGATTGCCTCGACACGGCCAAAGCGATGAACATTAAAGTGGTTTTTCTTCCGCTGGGCATTCAAGGCGATTTAGTTAAAAACCCTGAGCTACGTGCACCGATTGTTGAACGCTTAAAAGTGGCTGGTAAAATGGCCTCAAAAGCTGGAATTGTAATCGGAATTGAGAGTGCTTTAGATGCAAACGGGGAGTTACAATTACTAAAAGATGTGGGGTGTAAACACGTTAAAAGCTATTTCAATCTCTCTAATGCCATAAAAAATGGAAGAGATTTACATCAGGAGTTAAGGATTTTAGGTAGAAAGAACATTGTTCAGATCCATGCTACTAATGAAGATGGAGTATGGCTTGAAAACGACCCAAAAATCGATTTAAACAAAGTAAAAGAAACGCTCGATGATATGGGTTGGAGCGGCTGGCTCGTAGTGGAAAGAAGTCGCGATGCAAAACAGCCTACAAATGTGAAATACAATTTTAGTGCGAATACAAGGTATTTAAAGTCGGTTTTTTGCAAAGACAGGAGTTAAATCGTCGTCATTTCGAATCCCGATTTTTTCTATCGGGAGAGAAATCTGTTCACTAAGCACTGCTGGCTTCAAGTTCGTACCAATAGGTTGGGGACATCTCAACCGATGAAGGATCGGTTATCGATATGACGTTTTTTGTTGAAAATATAACTATGAAAAAAATTAGTTTAACCTTTTTATTGATGATCACTTTACTGTACTTCAGGGCAAGTGCAATAGATATTTACGTGTCGATGAATGGTGCTGACACTGATTTAGGTACCAAAGAAAAGCCCTTGGCAACGTTGCACTCGGCTATCAGAAAAGCGAGAGAATTAAGGCGATTGAACGATCCAGCTATTAAAAACGGAATAAATATATTCATCGAAAAAGGCTTTTATCAGTTGTACGAACCAGTTGTTCTGCGTCCCGAAGATTCTGGGACAAAAGAAAGTCCGACGGAAATTATAGGCAATGGTCACGTGGTTTTAAGCGGTGGGGTGCATGTAAAAGGCTGGAAAAAATTGAATGGAATAGTTGCCGGATTGCCGAAAACATCTGCCGGAAAGGTTTGGGTAACCGACGTTCCGAATTTCGGTGGCACTGACTTACAATTTCGCCAACTTTGGGTGAACGGAACCAAGGCCATTCGAGCCAAAAGTTACAATGGCGATGCAATGGGTCGCATTCTTTCGTGGGATAAAAAAAACCAAACTTGTAAAATTCCGTTGCAGAAGAACATCAATATTGCCAACATCAAAGGTATGGAAATGCTGATTCACCAGTGGTGGGCCATTGCTAACCTCCGTGTTAAATCGGTTAAAATCAGTGGTAATTCAGCTGAGCTTTCTTTTTTGCAGCCCGAAAGCAGAATCCAATCTGAACACCCCTGGCCGGCGCCATGGATTTCGGAAAAAACAGGAAATTCTGCATTTTATTTATCAAACGCAATCCAATTTTTAGATGAACCCGGCGAGTGGTTTGAGGATTTAAAAAATCACAAGCTCTATTATTGGCCAAAAGCAGGCGAAAATATGCTGGATGCTGAGGTTATTGCTCCTGCTTTGGAAACACTTGTAAAAATTGAGGGAACAATTGATCGCCCGGTTTCCTTTGTCCATTTTAAAGGTATTTCGTTTAAACATTCAACATGGTTGAGGCCATCGCAACAAGGCCATGTGCCGCATCAGGCGGGCATGTATATGCTCGACGCTTATGCCCTCGAAAAAGCGGGAACGCCAGATAAGCCAACTCTAGAAAATCAGGCTTGGGTGGGTCGACCAGCCTCGGCGGTTGAGGTAACCTACGCACACAATACTTCGTTTGAATCTTGCCGTTTCGAACATTTGGCCTCAACGGGCTTAGATTACAAAAAAGGAACTTCAAACAGCCAAATTAAAGGGAATTTGTTTAAGGATATTGGCGGTTCGGCCATCTTGATCGGCACTTTTTCTGACGAGGCAACCGAAGTGCATTTGCCTTACAATCCATCGGATGAGCGAGAAATATCAACCAACGATAAAATTGAAAACAATCTGATTACCAACGTTACGAACGAAGACTGGGGCGCTGTTGGTATTGGAGCAGGCTACGTTCGTGGTATTGAAATTTCGCACAATGAAATTAGCGGTGTTTCCTATTCGGGCATCAGCATGGGTTGGGGCTGGACGAAAACGCAGAACGCGATGAAGAATAATACCATCCGTGGCAACAAAATTCATCATTACGGAAAGCACATGTACGATGTGGCCGGGATTTACACTTTATCGGCCCAGCCGAATTCATTTATAACGGAAAATGTAGTTGATAGCATTTATAAGGCGCCTTATGCCCATCTTCCTGAGCATTGGTTTTACCTCTATACAGATGAGGGTTCGTCGGATTTTACAATAAAAAACAATTGGACACCGACCGAAAAGTATTTACAAAATGCAAATGGGCCGGGTAACTTATGGAAAAGCAATGGCCCGAAAGTGAGTCAATACATCAAACAAAACGCAGGATTAGCGCAACCATTTCATTATCTGCTTAAAGAAAAAGCTGCGCATTCAAATCGTACAATCAATCAAGCTGAAGATAAATCAGTCGTTTTCGAGCTGATTTTCAAGGATAAATTACCGGGCGATAAGGCGTTGAAAAGCTTTGCGGAAGAAAATAATCTTTTGTCAAGTTCGATATATAAATGGGACAATCGCTTGGTCTTCTATACTTCAAGCCTAAAGGTCGAAAGTTTGCAACAGACCTTAAAACGTTTGGGTGCAACGGAAATTAAGCTATACGATAACATGTTCTACGATTTTAACAGGGAAAAGAATTGTGGCGACCAAGCTGTGGCAGAATGGGATAATATCATCCTTTCGGCCAATTTGGTTAAGGACGAAAAGATGCAAAAGGAATATTTGGGTTACCATAAAACGCAGTTTGAAAAGTGGCCAGAAATTTCAAAGGGATTTTGCAATGCAGAATTTCAGCGATTGGCAATATTTAAAAAGGACAGGCAATTGATGCTGATTATCAGCATCCCGAAAGGGAAAAGCCTGGATGATTTAAACCCAAAAACAACGGAGAACAATCCGAAAGTGGATGAATGGAATGCGATTATGAAAAACTATCAGGAAGGAATTGAAGGCACAAAACCGGATGAGGTTTGGGTGTTTTTTAA
Source organism: Pedobacter endophyticus (assembly GCF_015679185.1). Taxonomy (NCBI): domain Bacteria; kingdom Pseudomonadati; phylum Bacteroidota; class Sphingobacteriia; order Sphingobacteriales; family Sphingobacteriaceae; genus Pedobacter; species Pedobacter endophyticus. Next base: position 680,194 of record NZ_CP064939.1, on the reverse strand, counting down.
ACCGATAGAATGATAAAAAAATCGTCATTGCGAGGCACGAAGCAATCTCACTAGAAAGATTGCTTCGTGCCTCGCAATGACGGCAAGAAAATATAGAAAAAAAAACAACAACATGTTAAGATTAGGAATTTTAGGTTTAGGAGAGGGCAGGAGCACCATCTCCGCTTCACTGGCCAGCAAAAAGTTCAGGCTGATTCAAATTTGCGATGCCAACGAAAAGCTTTGTAAAGAACGTGCGCTGGAATTCGATTTTGAAAACTGGACAACCCGTTACGAGGATATGTTAACCAGTGATAAAATCGATATGATAGCGATTTACACGCCCGACCATTTGCATTTTGAACACATTAAACTGGCCTTAGAACATGGTAAACACGTAGTTTGCACAAAGCCGTTCATTGATGATCTCGCTCATGCAAATGAGTTGTTAGAACTGTCGAAGAAATCGAGGAAAAAAATCTTTGTAGGACAAAGCTCACGTTTTTTTGAGCCCGCTATGCGCCAACGAAAGGATTTTGATACAGGCTTAATTGGAGAATTGATCACCATCGAAAGTCATTACCATGCCGATCATCGTTGGTTTTTAGAGAAAGGCTGGTCACTAAAGCAATCGTTTAAATGGCTTTATGGCGGTTTAAGTCATCCGGTCGATTTTATCCGTTGGTACATGCCCGATATCGAAGAAGTAATGGGCTACGGCATGTTGAGCAGCAACGGTTTAAAGGCTGGGTTAAAGAACCAAGATACCATGCACTTCATTTTTAAGGGGAAAGATGGTCGAATTGCAAGGGTGAGTGGTGCTTATACTGGGCCAACGCAGCCTGCAAGTCGCGATAGTGGAATGAGCGTTATTTTACGCGGAACGGAAGGCGCAAGTCAGGCCGATTACCACGAGCTGCGCTACGCCATCACCGATAAGACTGGCGAGGAAAAAATTGTGACCTGGGGAGATGCGGCTTTAAAGCATTATTTCCGCTTCGAAGGACAGAGCCACCATGCTGGAGAGTATCAAAACTACCTAGACTATTTCGCGGACAGCATCAATAACAATTTTACGGCTTACCCCGATTTGAAAGAAGGAATTGGAACGGTTGCATTGCTGCAAGCCATGGATAAATCGATGGAAACTGGCGTGCCGGTAAAAATTGATGACATATTGAAAGCGAATGCTATTACAAGGGAATCGATTGGGATGTAGAGAGTTGGGAGTCGGGAGTGAGGAAAGTCTCAAGAAATAACCTGAAGACCAAATAAGAAAAGTCGTCATTGCGAGGTACTAAGCAATCTCATTCGACAAATCAGATTGCTTCGGCTCGCACTAGCCCGGCCTCGCAATGACGGAAAGATAAAACCAAAACTAAATGAATAACATTATAGAGCGTTTAACCAGCTTAGATTACCTTATCGTAGTCGCTTACCTCATCATCTTGATGATTATCGGCTATCAGGCCAGTTTTTCGAAGAAAAATAAAAAGGCCGAAGATGAAACCTTATTTTTGGCCAATAAATCCTTAAACTGGTCGAGCATTGGTTTTAACATGTGGGGCACAAACGTTGGGCCGTCCATGTTGCTGGCCTTTGCTAGTATTGGCTACAGCACGGGCATTGTTGCTGTAAACTTCGATTGGTATGCTTTCATCTTTTTGTTTTTACTGGCAATCGTTTTCGCACCGAAATACCTCGCTGCAAAAGTGAGTACCATGCCCGAATTTATGGGCAACCGATACGGCGATTCGACACAGAATATTCTAGCTTGGTACGCTTTGGTTAAAATTCTAATCTCTTGGTTATCGTTAGGTTTGTTCGCCGGAGGCTTCTTGGTTCGTCAAATTTTGGGCATCCCCATGTGGCAATCGGTTACGGTTTTGGTAGCCTTTGCGGGGCTTTTTACATTTTTTGGCGGCTTAAAGGCCATCGCCAAAGTCAACGTTTTCCAAATGATTTTACTCATTGCCGTTTCGCTCTCACTGATGTTGTTGGGCTTAAACAAAGTCGGCGGAATTTCTGCCCTGTATGCCAAAACACCGCATCATTTTTGGAACCTGATTCAGCCCGCCAGCGACCCGAAATATCCTTGGTACGCTATTTTATTGGGCTATCCCGTGGCAGCAGTGGCGTTTTTCTGTACCGACCAATCGATGGTTCAATCGGTTTTAGGCGCTAAAAATCTGAAGCAGGGGCAACTGGGCGTGAGTTTTATCGGCTGGTTAAAAATCCTGTCGCTGCCCTTATTTATCGGAACGGGAATACTTTGCTACGTGTTGTTTCCAGACCTAAAAAATCCCGATGAAGCCTACATGACCATGGTTACGAGCCTTTTTCCGCCGGGCATGAATGGATTGGTGATCGTGGTTTTGATAGCCGTTTTGGTGGGTACCATCGGCTCATCGTTAAACTCCTTAAGTACCGTTTTTACGATGGATATTTACGTTAAAAAAATCAATCCGCAGGCTAGCAATAAAGAGATTATTAAAGTTGGAAGATGGTCCGTTGTTGCAGGCTGTATTTTCGCTGTCATTGTGGTTTTGGCCATCGATAACATTAAAGGACTAAATCTGTTTGATGTTTTTCAATCCGTTTTAGGCTTCATTGCGCCGCCACTTTCCGTCGTGTTCTTGTTAACCGTTTTTTGGAAACGAACAACTAGAAAGGCGGTAAACTTCACGCTTTCAATCGGTTCTATTTTGAGCCTGGGCGTCGGCGTTACTTACCTGTGGGTTTTGCCGCCAAGCGAATATCCCTTTTGGCCGCATTACCTGATGCTTTCCTTTTTGATTTTTGCCGGGCTTTTGATTATTGCAATTTTGATTTCAGTATTGGATAGAACACCGAGTATTTATTTGATTAATGAAGAACACCAGGCCAACATCGAGAAGCCAGATCGAACTGTATGGATTTCGTGGATAGCACTTGCCATTGTAATGGTTGGATTATATATTTTCTTTAACGGACATTGAGGGAGTCGGAAGTCGGGAAGTCCGAAGATAAAGAGCGTAAAGTCTAAAGTTTAAAGACTAAAGCAAAAAGCAATAATAGTCATCGGATGAATATAGCTAACGGGCTAGGTATTCATCCGATGACTGATGTAAGGTGGCAATAAATGTCGCATCGGTTGTCACCCTGACATAGCAGAGGAAAAAGTATACATGATACTGGCAAACTAACAAATTATAAATGAACTAATTACCGACATATGAAAAATTTAAAAACATTACTTTTACTTACCATCCTAAGCTGTTTGGTGGCTCCGGTTTTCGCCCAAGAAGCATCATGGATTTGGTATCCGGGCGACTTCGACATTTACATGAGCAATGTAATGCAGAACCGAAGAACAGAACGTGGTTCCTTTTTTCCGGTATTTTGGAAAATGGACAGCCACTACGTTTTGGTCGATTTCCACAAAGAGTTTACCCTCGCCCAACCGGAAGAAGTGAAGCTTTTTGTAGAAGGAACTTATAATGTCAAAATTGATGGGCAAGCGATTTCAGGTTTTCCAAAAACGATCAAAATCCCTGCCGGCAAGCACAAGTTGAGCTTAAAAGTGTACAATCAAGCCCATGTACCCGCTATTTTTGTTCAAGGTAAAACGGTGGTTTCTGATGAAAGCTGGTTAACCACTTTTGAAGATAAGGAGTGGATTGATGCCAGCGGAAAAACCTCCGATAAATCGGGAACTACTTTCGTATCAGCAGGTTCGTGGAATTTAACCGATCCAAATCAGCTGCCATCGCAGTTTAAGTTGCCTGTTGTAGCCCAATTTGCCGTAAAAAAAGAGCAAGTTAACAAGGGCCACGTTGTCGATTTCGGAAAGGAAACTTTCGGCTTCATCAAAGTTCACGGTTTAAAGGGTAAAGGACGTTTTAGTATTTACTACGGCGAATCGAAAGAAGAAGCTTTATCAACCGATAAATGTGAAACTTTGGATTATCTGGATATTAATCTTCCAGTAAAAAAAGATTCCATTATGCCCTTATCCAAGGCTTTTAGGTATGTCAATTTTCAGCCGGAAAACGGCGTTTCGGCTGATTCCGTTTCCATGCTTTACGAGTATGCGCCCGTTACCGAACGGGGTAGTTTCAAATCATCCGATACGGAGTTGAACAAGATTTACGATGTAGCAAAATATACCTTTCAGCTGAACACACGAGAGTTTTTTATCGATGGTATTAAACGCGACCGCTGGGTTTGGAGTGGCGATGCTTATCAAAGTTATCTGATGAATTATTACTCGTTCTTCGATGCGCCAACAGTTAAACGAACATTGCTCGCTCAACGTGGCAAAGATCCTGTAACGGCCCACATCAACACCATTATGGATTATTCTTTTTATTGGTTTTTAGGTATTTACGATTATTATAAGTTTACTGGCGACCAAAAATTTGTGCAGGATATTTACCCTAGAATGCAATCGTTAATGACATATATTGACGGTCGTAAGAACAAAAACGGCTTGTTGGAATGGATGCCCGGCGATTGGATCTTTATAGATTGGGCTGATAAATTAAGCAAGGAAGGCGAGGTGAGTTTTGAGCAGTTATTGTACGCCCGAAGCTTAGAAACAATGGCCTTATGCGCTAAACTTGCAAACGATGCGAGTGGTGCAACCCAATACGATAAGCAGGCAAAAGCGCTAAAAACCAAGATTTTTGAACTCTACTGGAACCAAAACAAAAACGCATTGGTGCACAGTAGAATTGATGGCAAGCAAACCGACAACGTAACCCGATATGCCAATATGTTCGGTATTTTCTTCGATTATTTCAGCCCTGAACAAAAGCTGGCTGTAAAAAAGAATGTGCTCTTAAATGATCAAGTAGCGAAGATTACCACGCCATACATGCGTTTCTACGAACTTGAAGCCTTATGCGCCATGGGTGAACAAGCTTACGTATTAAAAGAAATGAAAAACTATTGGGGCGGCATGTTAAAGCTTGGCGCAACTTCCTTTTGGGAAGAATACAATCCCGATAAACAAGGAACCGAACATTTGGCCATGTACGGTCGCCCGTTTGGCAAAAGCCTTTGCCATGCTTGGGGTGCAAGTCCCATTTATTTGTTGGGGAAATATTATTTGGGCGTTCAACCCACAGCTCCCGGTTACGCAACATACACCATTGAACCCATGTTAGGCGGTTTGGATTGGATGGAAGGAAAAGTGCCAACCGCAAATGGCGATATTGTAGTGTATTGCAGCAAAAAGGAAATCAAGGTTTCATCCGCTGTCGGAACAGGAAAGCTCAGATTCAAAAGCAAAACGAAACCATCGTTAAAAGGGGCCGTTGTAAAAGTGGTATCAACGGGTGTTTATGAAATCGTTATCGAGAAAGGTAAAGAATACAATGTGAAATATTCAGGGTAGGTTCGGTTTCCGTTATTGGGCTGCCTGGAAACTCAAGATACGGATTCGTCACGTTGAGCTTCCCGAGAAGTCTAAACGGGTCATCATCCTCAGAGTTTAGTTTTTGAAAAAACAAAGGAGTCGAAGGATAGATATTTTTCGTTTTATCCTATAGAAAGGGTCTTCGACTCCGCTCAGACTGACAATTGACAAGCTTAACTTAATAGCATTGGAGATGTGTCCACACGATAGGAAAAGTGGGGACAGGTAGTCGAAACGCCCTTTAAAGGTCTTAGATAAGTCCTTCGACAAACTCAGGATGACAAGTCAATATTTATAAGACCGCCTTAATATTAATATCAGATACGTTAATTTTTTGTAAATCTAAATAAACTATAAACCTATAAGGTTTTCAAATCCTTATAGGTTGCAAAGACAGTTCTAAACCTCATTTATTTCTTTTTGAGCAATGCTCTAAGTTCAGGATTAATAGCCTTTGGATCGATCTTATCCGTTAGATTTAAATATTTATTCGCACTGTCTTTTTGATTAAAATAAAAATAGGCGGTGGTGAGTTGCGCCAATATTCTGGCATTGTTTTTATCTAAGCTATTTGCTTTTTTCAAACTTTCAATGGCCTTATTGAGGTTGGTGGTTTTTTTTGTGGCTACAAATAATTGACCATAACTTGTTGCCATAGATTCATGAACTTTGGGGTTATTGGGTGAAAGTTTTAAAGATTTTTCGAAGTAGGGAATAGAAGCCTCAAATTGATTCTTTCTCCCTAATAAATTACCAAAACCCCAGTAAACATCTGCATTTAAACTGTCTAAAAGCCAGGCTTGATTGAAGCGTTTCATTGAGGTTTCGAGATCGTTTTTGTAGAAATAGTTCCAACCCGATTGAACGGACGACAGTGCTGCGGTTTTTCTATCCTTGAATTTCGAATCAATAAAAGCAAAGAACTTTTCGTCCGCTTTGATCTGCTCTTCACATTTAGGCGCATTCCCGTACATGGGAAGCAAGTTGATGCCTTCGTTACACTCTTGAGCTGAGGAGCAACTCATAAAAAGGGAACAAATGAAAGTGAGTTGTAAGAGTTTATACATGGTGGAGAGTGGGTTAATTAAACGATTATTCAATTGTTGATTTCGACTTTATTATTATAGCACAAAGTTAGATCGAATTGTCGAACCTTGCTCAAATACCAATTTAAGCCGTTGAGCCCTTTTTTAAAAAGACCTTGTAATATGCCTTTTTTATCCTACCTGGAATTGCATATCGGAAAGCTCAACCTTAAATTTCACTTTTGCTTTTAATGCTGTAAAAACTCTCAACAATGTATCCAGAGTTACATTGCCGGCATTGTTTTCAAGCCGTGAAATTTGTGCTTTCTGAACACCTACAAGTTTGCCCAGTTCTTCCTGTGTCAAATTACGCTCCTTTCTTGTCTGCTTTATTGCGGTGCCAATTAAGTCCATTTGGAGCTCATACTCAAAAAGGTCGCGTTCTGCTGTTCCTACTTTCCCAATGAGTTCGTCTTTTATCTCGTCAAATGTGTATGTTTTCATTACTTTTTTAATTTTTCCTCAAAATATTTTGCCCTACTTTGAACCGCTTTTTGAATTTCCTGTTTGGGAACATCGCTCCGTTTTTTGATAAATCCGTGTGTAGAAACTACCAATGTTTTTGTAGTGGAAGTTTTATCCCAAAAGACAAGAAGTCGATACTGCGACCCTTGATATATGGTTCTAAATTCCCAGATGTCATCAGATAATTTTTTGAAAAGCTCCGGGTCATTTTCTATTTGTACCTTACCAATGTTGTAAAGTATCTTTTTATAATGCTTTATCTCCAAACTTTTCAAAAACGCATGAACTTCTTCTAAAAATATAATTTCAAAACGGTTAGTCATTTATTGGGCGTTAACGTTATAAAGATAACTAAAGTTTCGTTAAAACGAAACTCTTTTATTGGTAGTGTAATGTTACTTCTCCGGGAAAGCAACTCATAAAAAGAGACAGATCAAAGTGAGTTGTTAGCGTTTATACATGGTGGAAGGGTTCGTTAAATTAGATTTAGTGATTTGAGAGGGACCTAGCTTTTAGCCTAATACATACAACATAGCTGCCAAGTTTGCAACCTGTGCTTCATTGAAGCTAGCATTCCATAGCCTGGGGATTATTCATAATTGTTGTTGTTTTTCAATTGTCTTCATGCTTGCTTCGCAGGTCTTCGCTACGCTCAGAATGACACCCACGAGGGGACGGTCGAAACGCATTTCATTGCCGTTGACTTCAGTCAACGGGCGGGAATTATTTTTATAAGACAGCAGGAGGCGTTGGGTAAGTAGCATTTAGGAGACAGATTCTTCGCTACGCTCAGAATGACACCCATGGGGGACGGTCGAAACGCATTTCATTGCCGTTGACTTCAGTCAACGGAAAGAATGTGCGATAAAAAGTAAAAAGCCCCCTTTGGGGGTTTGGGGGATTTAAACCCCTATCCTTTGCTCTATCTTCTTCACACATTTGTAGGCCTCAGCAAGAATCACCTCGCTTTGAATAGCCTTATCCGCATTCAATGCATTTAACATCGAAATGGTTAAGCACGCAATAATGCCGCTGTTGTTTTCAATGCCAACCGGCACCGAAATATCGGTTACGCCAGATACCGTATCACTGTTTTTAAAATACGAACCTGCTTGTTGAATTTCGGTTAACGAACTTAAAAAATTTTCTTGTTGCGCCTTGTTGTATTTTTTATAAATGCTGTTGTTTTTCAACGTCGTTTTACGTTCTCCCTCGGGCATAAAAGCCAACAAAACCTTGCCAGATGCCGTTAAAGGCAGCGGAAATAAATTCCCTTCTTCAATAGAAAGCGCAATCGGCCCCGGGCTTTTGGCGTGAATAATAACCATCACCTGGTTCATGTACAAAATACTCAAATGGCACGATTGGCGCACCGTATTGGCCAATTCCTCTAACGGAAACTGGGCCGCCTTGCGCAGCTCGTCCATCGGCGAGTGCCTATGCGAAAGGTAAAAAAGTTTGAGCGAAAGCCTGTATTTTCCCGAAACCTCATCACGTAAAATATAACCCCGACTTTCTAAGCTCATCAGCATGCGATAGATTTCATTTGGCGTTTTTTCGATACCAATGGCAATCTCAGTTTGCGATAATGGGATAGATTGCGCAGATAAATATTCCAATATATCAAGTCCCTTATCCAAGGCGGGCGCCTGATACTTTGATTCTTTTTCGTTCATACGGGTTTAAATTTGGCTGTAGCGTATTTTTTACAGTTTCAAACATACAAAATGCTTTCTTAATTAGCGATTACAACATCTTGTACGAATATAAAAACGAATATATGTTTTCATATTTAAAAAAAACATTTATATTTGAATTGATGCTGCTTAATGCACTAAATCGGTATTAAAATCGGTTTTTACAGCAATTAAAGTAATCATTAACCATTTATAAACCCAAATTTAGTTTCGCATGTGTGTAAAAAAGTTAACACAATGCCAGTTAAAAACCGATGAGCAAAATCCTAATCTTTTCGTGGTGTTACTTCATGAGCCTTTCGCTTTTTGCGCAAGAGATTAAGGTTGTCGACTTGACCTGTGGCTACCGGAAAAACCCGATTGGTATCGATCTTACTTCACCCAATTTGAGTTGGAAGTTGCAATCGGCGAGGCACAATGTGATGCAAACGGCTTATCAAATTTTAGTTTCGAGCAGTTTAGGTCAATTGAACAAGAACGTTGGCGATGTTTGGGACAGCAAAAAAGTAAATGCCAATCAATCTATTCAGCTACAATATAAAGGAACTGAGCTTTTACCAACCAAAACCTATTACTGGAAAGTTCGGGTTTGGGATAATTTCGGTCGTCAATCGGCATGGAGCGATTCCAATTTTTGGCAAATGGGCTTACTAAGCACTGAGGATTGGAAGGGAGCCAAATGGATTGCTTACGAAAAGCTGGCCGATTCAAACGTAAACGTATTGCCTGTTGATGGCAAAAAGGATCAATACCAAGGCAGCAACATCTTGCCCATGTTTCGCAAAAAGTTTGGGGTTGCCAAAACGGTAAAAAAGGCTACGGCTTTTATCTCTGGCCTCGGTCATTTTGAGATGAGCTTGAACGGTGAAAAAGTGGGCGACGATTTCCTTGCGCCCGGCTGGACCAAATATGATAAAGAGGCTTTATATGTTACTTACGATGTAACCAAACAGCTGAAAAAAGGCGAAAATGCGATAGGGGTAATGCTTGGAAACGGATTTTACTATATTCCGCCAGTTAAAGCACGATACAGAAAGTTAAAGATTGCCAACGGTTATCCAAAGATGATCTGTCGCGTTTTAGTCGAATATTCAGATGGAACTTCAACAAACATCATCAGCGATCAAACTTGGAAAACTGCCCCTTCGCCAGTTACTTTTTCAAGTATTTATGGCGGCGAAGATTATAATGCAAACCTCGAGCAAAAAGGTTGGAATTCCGCTGGTTTTAACGATTCAAAATGGAAGTCGGCCTTATTGGTTGAGGGCCCAAAATTGAATGCACAAAAGGAAGAGCCAATTAAAACTTTCGAAACCTTTTCGGCTCAAAACATCAGCGTTACAAGCAATGGCGAGTGGGTTTACGATATGGGGCAGAATTCATCAGCCATTATCGAATTAACGGTACGCGGTAAAAAGGGCGACACCGTTCGGATTACACCAGCCGAGTTACTAAAAACAGATGGTTCGGTAACACAGAAAAATATTGGCGGCCCATCGTATTTCACCTACATACTAAAGGGCGATGGCTTGGAAATCTGGCGACCAAAATTCTTTTATACCGGATTCCGTTATCTGCAAGTTAGGGGCGCTGTTCCGAGCGGCAGGGAAAATACCTCTTCTACGACGAAAATCGACGATTTAAAAGCCTTGCACATCAGAAATGCTGCCGAACAAGTTGGTCAATTTGCCTCTTCGAGCGAGCTGTTCAACAAAACCTTCAACTTGATCGATTGGTCGATCAAAAGCAACATGGTAAGTGTTTTTACCGATTGTCCGCACCGCGAAAAGCTGGGTTGGCTAGAGCAGCTGCATTTAATGGGCAACTCGGTAGTTTACAACTACAACGCAGCGCCATTGTTTAAAAAAGCGCTGGCGGATATGAAAAATTCGCAATTGCCCAACGGGTTGATTCCAGAAATTGCGCCCGAATATGTAAAATTTGAATGGGGTGGAGATATGTTTCGCGATTCGCCAGAGTGGGGAAGCAGCGGTATCTTGTTGCCTTGGTATTTGTATCAATGGTATGGCGATAAGCAGGCCATGGTCGATTATTATCCGATGATGCAACGCTACCTTAATTATTTGGCAACAAAGGCCGATAATTACGTTTTATCGCAAGGATTGGGCGATTGGTACGACTTAGGCCCCAAACCGCCGGGCGTTTCTCAATTGACGCCAATGGGTGTTACCGGAACAGCAATTTATTATTACGACTTAGAAATTATAACCAAAATAGCGGCGCTTTTAGGCAAAAAGGCAGATGCCTTGGCCTATTCAAAATTAGCCATTGAGGTTAAAAAATCGTTCAATAACAAGTTTTTCGATCTCAAAACCAAGCAATATGCAACAGGTTCGCAGGCCGCAAATGCAATGGCGGTTTACATGAACTTGGTAGAAGAAAAAGATCGAAGTGCCGTAATTGATAATTTGGTTCAGGATATTCGCAATCGGAAAAACAGTTTAACAGCAGGCGATATTGGCTACCGCTATGTGCTGCGGGTTTTGGAAGATGCGGGAAAATCGGATGTGATCTTCGATATGAACAGTCGCTCAGATGTGCCCGGTTACGGCATGCAACTTGCCAAAGGCGCAACCGCCTTAACCGAAAGTTGGGCAGCATTGCCAACCGTTTCAAACAATCACTTTATGCTTGGGCACTTAATGGAATGGTTGTATAGCGGCGTTGGCGGCATCCGTCAGGCAGAAAACGGAATTGCTTTTAATCAAATTGAAATTGAACCAGAAGTGCTGGGCGATTTAACTTCTGCCGATGTGCGTTATAATGCTCCATATGGCCAAATATCAACCAAATGGAAGAAAACAGGTACGAACTTTACGTTGGAGGTAAATATTCCCGCAAACACAAAAGCCGTCGTTTATTTTCCGGCTTTGCCGAATGGCATCATTTCCGAAGAAAACAATGTCGCTTTTGCAAACTCAGGCATCGAAAATGGGAAAGCAAAAGTTTCAATAGGTTCAGGGCACTACAAATTTAATTTAAAGTACCAATGAGGGAGATAATGGTAATATTGCGTCAACACCGCTTTTTCATTCAGTTTGTCAGGCTGAGCGGAGTCGAAGCCCGCTATAACACCCTTTCAACAGAGCCTGCATTGAGCTTGCCGAAATGCTCTGGGGGACAACCGATGCGTGATATGATTCGTTTAATCCTCGCTCTTTTCCTTTTTGTTTGTGCTTTTAAATCACATGCGCAAAATGCCAATTCCGTTTCTGCCGAAGAGATGGAAAAGATATATGAGGATGTAAAAACGCCTTATAAATATGGCTTGATGATGGTACCAAATGATCGGGAACATAAAATGGATTGCCCAACCGTATTTAGAAAAGGTAAAGATTGGTACATGACTTACCTCATTTTTAGCGGCCGGGGTTACGAAACCTGGTTGGCGAAAAGTAAGGATTTATTGCATTGGGAAAAACAGGGAAAACTAATGTCGTTTGGCGATGCAGGCCATTGGGATGATAACCAAAAGGCAGGTTACAACGCTTTGTTGGATATCAAATGGGGTGGAAGTTACGGCGTTAATCCTTACGACGGCAAATATTGGATGTCGTATTTTGGCGGAAAGGAAAAAGGTTACGAAGTGGAGCCCTTATCTATCGGCATGGCTTATGCGACCGAACCTCCGTCTGTTGTTCAAGAATGGAAGCGCTTAGATAAACCCGTATTAAGCTCGGTTGATGCTGATGTGCGTTGGTGGGAAAACCGAAATAAGTTGTTTAAAAGTACGGTGATTGAAGATAAGAAGCGATTAACCGGACATCGTTTTGTGATGTATTATAACGCCGTTGGCGATTCGCTAGCGAACAATAAAAAAACGCGGTGGTACGAGCGAATCGGTATGGCAGTTTCTGATGATATGGTTCATTGGCAGCGCTTTAATAAAAATCCTGTTGTGCATCATCCGGCGGGAATTACCGGCGACGCCGTTATTCAGCAAATTGGCAAAAACTATGTCATGTTTTATTTCGGTGCTTTTTGGCAAGATAGAAAAGGTTCGTTTAACCGTTTTGCAGTTTCAAAAGATTTGGTGAACTGGACGGATTGGACAGGCAATAATTTGATTGAATCATCAGAAAAGTACGATGAATTATACGCCCATAAATCGTTTGTGCTGAAATATAAAGGCGTGGTTTACCACTTTTATTGTGCAGTAAACAAGCAGGATCAACGTGGCATTGCCGTAGCCACATCAAAGGATTTGGGTAAAAGTAAAGTGGAATTTGTTAAATAATTGGAATGAAAGTGTTCAATAAATATAAGGTCTTAATTTTTTTGATGGCGCAATTGAGTGCGCTTTTGTCGCTTCATTTTGTGGCCAAGGGCGGCGTCATTGCGAGGAACAGCCTGTCCCGATTTCTCGGGAAAGCAACCTCATTCGACAATATAGATTGCTTCGGCTCGCACAATCCCGGCCTCGCAATGACGACTCAGTCCGAAGGACCCCGCACCCGAACCAACTTCAACAAAAACTGGAAATTCTTCCTCGGCGATGAACCCACTGCAAAATCGACCAATTTCAACGACTCAAAATGGCGCAAACTCACCTTGCCCCACGATTGGAGCATTGAAGGTAAATTTGACGAGAAAACCCCCGCAAAACCCGAGGGCGGTGGTTTACCAACCGGAATTGGATGGTACAGAAAAGAATTTACGGCGCCTGCCAATTTGCAAAACCGATTAATTACCATCGAATTTGATGGCGTTTACAAAAACAGCGAAGTTTGGGTTAACGGCAACTGCCTCGGCAAGCGACCTTACGGTTACACCTCATTTTTTTACGAGATTGGTCGTTTTTTGAAACCGGGGAAGAATATTATTGCGGTAAAGGTTGATAACTCCGCTCAGCCCGATTCACGTTGGTATTCAGGCTCGGGCATTTATCGGAACGTTTGGTTAACCTCAACGGCGAAGGTGGCGGTCGCAAAATGGGGAACTTTCGTAACAACCGAAAACACCGGAAAGGTTAATGTGCGTACACAAATTGAGAACAAGACTTTAAGGCCGCAAATTATCGCGATCGTAAACAGCGTGTATTCGGCCGATGGAAAGTTAGTGGTCAAAGGCCAAGCACAAGCACTAAAAATCGATACTTCGGGAACAACCGTAACCGGCGATTTGAGCATTAATAACCCTGTGCTCTGGTCTGTTCAAAATCCTTATCAATACAAATTGGTTACTGAGATTCTTCAAAATAATCAGATAATTGATCGTTATGAGACCAAATTCGGCGTTCGAGCATTCAATTTCGACGCAGAAAAAGGATTTTCGTTAAATGGCAAGCCGATGAAGATTTTAGGCGTTTGCCTGCACCATGATTTGGGTGCATTGGGTGCTGCCATCAACGTTAGGGCCATGGAACGACAGCTCGAAATGATGAAGGCCATGGGTGTAAACGCCATCCGTACGGCGCACAATCCGCCAGCGCCCGAATTTTTAGATTTATGCGATAAAATGGGCTTCCTTGTTATGGACGAGGCTTTCGACATGTGGGCGAAAAAGAAAACCAAAAACGATTACCATTTACACTTCAAAGCGTGGCACAAAAGAGATTTGGAAGATATGATTCTTCGAGATCGCAACCATCCATCAATTATCCTTTGGAGCATCGGCAACGAAATCCGCGAGCAGTTTGACAGCACAGGCGTGGCGATTACCAAGGAACTCGTTGGCATTGTTAAAAATTTAGATCAAACACGTCCTGTACTTTCGGCATTAACCGAAACCGATGCCAAAAAGAACTTCATTTATCAAGCCAATGCGCTCGATATTTACGGGTTAAATTACAACCATAAACTGTATAAAGATTTTCCGAAAAACTATCCGGGCGTTAAGTTTTTGGCAACAGAAACCACTTCTGCATTAGCAACCAGAGGTTTTTACGATACTGCAGATACCATTCGCCGCTGGCCTAAAGATGGAAAAACCAAATTTGCCGAAGGCAATAAAGAATGGTCTGCCTCGGCTTACGATAACGTGTCGGCTTACTGGGGTTCAACACACGAAGAAACTTGGAAAGAAGCCAAAAAATACGATCATGTTTCAGGCTTATTTGTGTGGACGGGCTTCGATTATTTGGGCGAACCCTTACCTTATCCTTGGCCAGCCAGAAGTTCGTATTTCGGAATTGTGGATTTAGCGGGTTTCCCAAAAGATGCCTATTATATGTATCAAAGTGAGTGGACAACTAAGCCTGTACTGCACATTTTACCACATTGGAACTGGGAAAAAGGAAAAGCCGTTGAAGTTTGGGCCTATTATAGTAATGCCGATGAAGTGGAATTGTACCTCAACGGAAAATCGTTAGGCAAAAAATCGAAACAAGGCGAAGACTTGCACGTACAATGGAATGTGGATTTCGAGCCGGGAACATTAAAGGCAGTTTCGAGAAAAAACAGCAAAGAAGTGCTCGTTCGAGAAGTGAAAACGGCGGGTGCAGCTGCAAAAATTGAATTGATTGCTGACAGAAAAAACATCAAAGCCGATGGTACCGATTTATCTTTCATCACGGTTCGGATTTTGGATAAAGACGGAAATATCGTGCCTAACGCCGATAATATGGTCGATTTTAAAGTAGCAGGTGCCGGATTTATTGCTGGCGTTGATAACGGATTTCAGGCTAGTCTCGAGCCCTTCAAAGCAGCTTACCGCAAGGCATTTCACGGTTTATGCTTGGCCATTCTTCAAGCAACCGAAAAAGCGGGAACAATTAAATTAACGGCAAGTTCAGCAGGCTTATCTTCATCATCAATCACAATTAATACAGCGAAATGATGAGAAGAGCTTTAAATGTAAGAAAGATTGTTCCGTGCCTTTCAATGATGTTCCGGTTTTCGTCATGGCGAGGTACAGCCTGTCCCGATTTCTCGGGAAAGCAATCTCATTCCAGAAAAACAGATTTGCTTACCGATGAAAAATCGGCACAAGTCAGCTCGCTCAAGCCCGGCTTCGTAATGACGACCGAGTTAACATCCTCCGTCATTCCGACCGCAGTGGAGGAATCTTTGTCGTTTGTCCCACAACGTTCAACAATTTCTCTTCCAAAGGTTGGTGACTTTGCTTTAGTGGCAATGACGACCGCTCATTCCGTCATTGCGAGGAGGTACGACGAAGCAATCTCATTAGACGAGTTGGATTGCTTCAGCTCGCACAAACCCGGCTTCGCGACAAACAGTAGTCCCTTTGGGGCAGTGACGATTCTTTCTTTGTGCGGCTTGTGCCTTTGCGGTTTGCTATTTACCAAACAAGCCTCCGCCCAACTTGTTGATAAAACCCCAACGGCCGTTCAAAAAGTTCCTGAAATTTACAATAAAGAGCCTTGGGAAGATCAACTCGTAAGCGGCATCAACCGTGATGCCTCTCGGGCAACAGCTTATTCATTTACGACCATTGAAGAGGCCAAAAGCGGCAATCGCGATAAATCAACCCGAATGATCTCCTTAAATGGTAATTGGGATTTTTCCTTTGCCATTAAACCTGCCGATGCACCAAAAGATTTTTATAAATCTCGCGTAAGTGGTTGGAAAAAGATAGAAGTTCCCTCAAATTGGGAGATGAAAGGCTACGATAAACCCATTTATAAAAGCGCCGTTTACCCGTTCCGTCCCGTAAACCCACCCAACCCGCCGATGGATTATAACGGTGTTGGCAGCTATCAGCGAACATTTTCTATCCCTGCAAACTGGAAGGATATGAACATTACCTTGCACTTTGGCGGTGTTAGTTCGGGCTATAAAATTTGGGTAAATGGAAAGTTTTTAGGCTATGCCGAAGATAGTTTTCTATCATCAGAGTTCAATATTACGCCATATCTGCAAGCCGGAGAAAACATTTTATCGGTTCAGGTGATGCGTTGGACGGATGGAAGTTTCCTCGAAGATCAAGATCATTGGCGTTTAAGTGGCATCCATCGCGAAGTAATGCTTTTGGCCGAACCAAAATTGCGGATTGCCGATTTCTTCGTTCAAACCAAGTTAGATAAAGATTATAAAGACGCCACATTAAGCATTCGCCCGAGAATTGAAAACTTAACGGGTAAGGAAGTTAAAGGCTATAAAGTTAAAGCAGCGCTGTTTGATAAAAACGGTGCAGCAGTTTTAGATAAACCCTTAGAAAGAAGCGCCGAGAGCATCATCAACGAAATCTGGCCGCGATTGGATAATGTGAAGTTTGGCCTGCTCGAAACTAAGATTAAAAACCCTGCAAAATGGAGTGATGAAGTACCAAATCTGTATACGCTAACCATTTCACTAGAAGATAGTTTAGGCAAAATTCTCGAGGTTAAAAGTTGCAAAGTAGGTTTTAGAAGCATCGAATTTTCAAAAACAAATGGCAAACTTTTGATTAATGGAAAGGAAACCTATTTATACGGCGTCAATCGCCCGGATCACCATCCAACTAAAGGAAAAGCCTTAAGTCGTGAAGATATTTTGGAAGATGTGCGCACCATTAAACGCTTCAACTTCAACTGCATTCGCACCAGTCACTACCCAATGGATCCTTATTTATACGATTTGTGTGATGAGTATGGAATTTTAGTAATCGATGAGGCCAACCTCGAAACCCACGGTTTAGGGGGCAAATTAAGCAACGATCCAACTTGGACTTCGACCTATTTGGAACGCAGCAGCCGAATGGTGATGCGTGATAAAAATCATCCGAGTATTATTATTTGGAGCTTGGGCAACGAATCGGGCAGAGGGCCAAATCATGCGGCAATGGCGGCGTGGATTCACGATTTTGATATTACCCGACCCGTTCATTACGAGCCAGCGATGGGCAACCCACGTTTAGAGGGCTACATCGATCCGAGCAATCCGGCCTACCTAAAAGCGAACGACCATTCGCACCGTTTACAAAATCCGCAAGACGAACCTTATGTTGATATCGTAAGCCGAATGTACCCAAGCATTTACACACCAAAAATGCTTGCCGAGCAGAAGAATGGCGATAACCGTCCGATTTTTTTTGTGGAGTATGCACACGCGATGGGGAATTCAGTAGGAAACATGAAAGATTTTTGGGATGTGTTCCGTTCTACGCCTCGTATTATTGGCGGCGCAATTTGGGAGTTTAAAGATCAGGGAATTTTGCAAACCGATAGCGCAGGCAATAAGTTTTACGCCTACGGTGGCGATTTTGGCGAGAAATATTTTGATAATTTCACCATAAAGGGCGTTGTAAATTCGGATGGAAAACCAAAATCTGCTATGTACGAGTGCAAGCGGGTTTATCAAGGTGCTGAAACCGAATTGGTCGACCAATCAAAAGGACTTGTGAAGATTACCAATCGCCATGCGGTTAAAAATCTGAATAATTATACCGTTACGTTATTCATTCGTAAAGATGGAGCCATTGTAAGTCAAAAAGTGCTGCCTGCCATCAATTTAGCAGCGGGAAAGGATACTTTATTAGCTATTTCGAAGTATTTACCAAAAATGGAAGCCGGTTCTGAATATTTGGCTGATATCCATTTTACCTTAAAGCAAGATGAACTTTGGGCAAAGAAAGGTTTTGAAGTGGCATCAAATCAGTTTGCGTTAACAGGTTTGGCTGTACCACAAATGAAAGATAAAATCAGCCCGCCGAAATATACCACTAAAGCTGATTTGAATATTTATGCTGGTCAAAATTTTGAGATCGGAATCAGCAAAAACAATGGTGCCTTGGTTTCGTACAAATGGAAAGGGCAGGAACAATTATTTGCGCCCTTGCTACCGCATTTTACCCGTCCGTTAACAGATAACGACAAACGCGGCTGGAAATCGAATAAAAAACTAAAACAATGGTACGCCAATGATTTGAAGTTTGTATCGAGCGAAACAGGGAGATTTGATGATAAAAACGGTTCGGGATTGACGATTACGAGCGAGTACAGTTTAATTAACGATGGCGCAAAGGTTAAAGTAAGCTACCAAATTACATCAACGGGCGTAATTAAGGTTGATTATGCTTTACAGGTGAAGCCGGGCTTGCCAAACATCCCAAAAGTGGGCATGCAGCTGGGTATTCTTCGCGATTACGATCAGATAGCTTGGTACGGGAAGGGCCCGATGGAAAACTATATTGATAAAAATTATGGCTTTGACGCCGCCATTTACAGTCAACCGATAAACGATTTTATGGAACATTATGCCGTTCCGCAAGAAAATGGAAACCGTACCGATGTGCGTTGGATGTACTTTTCAAACCCAACGAAAAAGCAAGGCCTGGTTTTCGTAGCCGACAGTTTGTTGAGCATGAGCGCAAGCCCTTATACGGATGAAAATGTGCAAACGGCCAAGCACACCAATAAGTTAAAAGAGGCAGGCTACTTAACGGTAAATGTAGATTTGATACAAATGGGTGTTGGTGGAAATGACAGTTGGAGCGATGTTGCAGCGCCATTGCCGCAGTATCAAATTCCGGCGAAGGATTATAATTATGGGTTTTATCTGATGCCTTTTGAGGGTAAAAAGGAGGATGTTAGTGGTAAAGTTAGGCGCTTGTCATTCTAAAGAATCTGCAAGCGATGGAACACAGGCCCTAAGGAGGCAGAAGCTGGCGCTGGGCTTGCGGTGCTTGGATTGGAGATTCTTCGCGAATGCTCAGAATGACATGCAAAGATGGATTAGTGAATTCAATTGCCGTTGACTTCAGTCAACGGTGAAGGGTTTGTCATTCTGGGCGATGGAACACAGGCTCTAAGGATGCAGAAGCTGGCGCTGGGCCTGCGGTGCTTGGGTTAGAGATTCTTCGCGAATGCTCAGAATGACATGCAAGGAATGGAATGACAAAGTATTTCATTGCCGTTGACTTCAGTCAACGGATAACGATGGAACACAGGCTCCAAGGATGCAGAAGCTGGCGATGGGCCTGCGGTGCTTGGGCTGGGGATTCTTCGCGAATGCTCAGAATGACATGCAAGGATGGATTAGTGAATTCAATTGCCGTTGACTTCAGTCAACGGATAACGATGGAACACAGGCTCTAAGGATGCAGAAGCTGGCGTTGGCCTTGCGGTGCTTGGATTGGAGATTCTTCGCGAATGCTCAGAATGACATGCAATGAATGGAATGACAAAGTATTTCATTGCCGTTGACTTCAGTCAACGGTGAAGGGTTTGTCATTCTGAACGCAGTGAAGAATCCACAAGCGATGGAACACAGGCCTTAAAGATGCAGTAGCTGGCGCTGGGCTTGCGGTGCTTGGGTTAGAGATTCTTCGCGAATGCTCAGAATGACATGCAAGGAATGGATTAGTGAATTCAATTGCCGTTGACTTCAGTCAACGGATAATAGATTTAAACAAAATATTAAAGTGGAAAAGATAATTAATTTAAAAGGAATAACGTGGAACCACAGTCGTGGGCTTTTGCCGATGGTGGCAACGGCGCAGCGGTTTTCTGAATTATACCCAAATGTTCAAATCACTTGGGAAAAGCGAAGTTTACAGCAATTTGCCGATTTTTCCATTCAGGAATTAGCAGAACGGTTCGATTTATTGGTCATCGATCATCCTTGGGCAGGTTTTGCCGCCAAAACCAAATCAATTGTGCCCTTAGATTTTTACCTGTCCGATGCCTATTTGGCAGATCAGGGGCGCAATTCCGTGGGCCAATCGTACGAAAGTTATCTCTACGACGGACATTTATGGGCGTTGCCCATTGATGCGGCGACCCCGGTAGCGGCATCACGGCCAGATTTACTTGCAGAAAAAGGATTGGAATTGCCGAAATCATTTGAAGATTTATTGGCCTTGGCCGAGCAAGGGCTTGTCGCATTTGCAGGCATCCCGATAGATGTTTTGATGAATTTCTACACACTTTGCTGCTCTTTGGGCGAAGATCCCTGTCAAGGCGACAGAGAAGTTATCTCCAAAGAAACCGGCATTCGAGCGTTAAAAATGTACCGCGAACTGGCATCCAAAATGGACAAAGCAAATTTCGACAGAAATCCCATTCAGGTTTACGAGGCCATGACGCTAACGGATGAAATTGCTTACTGCCCTTTCGCTTATGGGTATTCAAACTACTCGCGAAATGGCTATGCACGCAAGGCGTTGCATTTTCACGATATGATCTCACTAGATGGAAAAACCAATTTAAGAAGCACCTTGGGGGGGACGGGCTTGGCTATTTCATCGAAATGTGAGGAGCTTGATGTTGCAGCCAAATATGTTGAATTTGTAGGCTCACCATGCTGCCAATCAACCCTATTTTTCGAAAGTGGTGGCCAGCCCGGCCATTTAGCCGCGTGGAAAAATGAAGAAGTAAATCGCCAAAGCCAAAACTATTTCCTCAATACGTTGCCCGCTTTGCAAAGAGCATTTCTTCGTCCACGCTACCATGGTTCCATGTATTTTCAAGATCATGCAGGCGATGTCGTTCGTGATTATTTAATGAACGGAGGCGATGAACTTCAGGTTTTATCCACCTTGAACGAAATTTATAAAAAATCTAAAAGTTTAGTGCAATCATGAACAGGCCATTAGAGGGACTTTTGGTTTTAGAGTTTTGCCAGTTTCTGGCAGGCCCATCCGCAGGTTTAAAACTGGCCGATTTAGGCGCCCGTGTCATTAAAATCGAGCGGCCAAAAACGGGAGATGCTTGCCGTCAACTATCCATCAAAAATCTTTTTGTTGATGAAGACAGCTTGCTTTTTCATACCATTAACCGCAATAAGGAAAGTTATGCCGCCGATTTAAAAAATCCAGCAGATTTAGAAAGGCTTAAGAAATTGATTGCTAAGGCCGATGTAATGACGCATAATTTCCGCCCCGGGGTGATGGAAATAATAGGTTTGGATTATCAAACGGTACAACAGATCAATCCTAGGATAATCTACGGCGTGGTAACAGGCTATGGAAACGAAGGCCCATGGAAAAATAAACCGGGACAGGATTTGTTGGTACAGGCCGTGTCAGGCTTAACCTTTTTATCGGGCGTTGATATCGATGGACCAGTGCCTTTCGGGCTTTCGGTTTCGGATATTATGTGCGGAAACCATTTGGCGCAAGGTATTA
Source organism: Pedobacter endophyticus (assembly GCF_015679185.1). Lineage (NCBI taxonomy): Bacteria > Pseudomonadati > Bacteroidota > Sphingobacteriia > Sphingobacteriales > Sphingobacteriaceae > Pedobacter > Pedobacter endophyticus. Next base: position 658,541 of record NZ_CP064939.1, on the reverse strand, counting down.
TGGCGGCGCTAATCAAAAGGGCAAAAACAAATCAGAGCGTTCTGGTTGAAGTGAGCTTGCTCGAATCGATTTTAGATGTTCAATTTGAAGTACTCACCACCTACCTAAACGATGGCGGGAAATTACCCGATAGGAGCGGCGCAAAAGGTAGTGCACACGCTTATTTGAGCGCACCCTACGGCATGTACGAAACGAACGACGGTTATATTGCGATGGCGATGGGCAACCTCCCGAATATTTGTGCGATCATTAAATGCGATATCGCCGATTTGTATGTGGAGGCAGGTTCGGCGTTTGAAAATCGGGATAAATTAATTGTGCGTTTGGCAGAACGATTTAAGCAAGAGCCTACAAATTATTGGGTTACGCTGTTAGAAGAGCACGGAATTTGGTGTGCCGAAGTGTTGAATTACCAAACGGCGACTGTTTTGAGTACGTACAAAGACCTTGAAATAGAGCAACATTTAGATTTAACCAGCGGTTTAAAAATTAAGACGACGGTTAGTCCTATTCGCTTGGATAATAAGAAATTATTTGCCGCCAAGTCCGCACCAAAATTAGGCGGAAACACGGCAGATATTAATAAGGAGTTTGAGTTAGAGACTTAAAAATAAACGGTTTGTCATTCTGAACGCAGTGAAGAATCTGCAAGCGATGAAATACTTCCTTTAATAATGTAGTAGCCGTCGCAGGGGCTGTGGTGCTGAGTCTAGGGATTCTTCGCTGCGCTCAGCATGACAGCAGGGGCTAATGAATGGATTGGCAATTTGCATTTCATTGCCGTTGACTTTAGTCAACGGGGGAAATGGAATCAAATTAATAGAATGAAATAAAAAATCGGTCGTCTTTTCGACTGGAGTGCAACGAAACGGAGAAACCTTTGAACTTTATTTAAAAGTTCTCTCCGCTACGGTCGAGATGACGACCGCTTCATGCAAAATGACGATTTTTTTAAATAAACAAAAATTATGAGACCGCTTGAAGATTATTTAGTTATCGATTTCAGCCAGTTTCTTTCGGGGCCATCGGCAAGTTTACGCTTGGCCGATATGGGCGCCCGGGTAATCAAGATTGAGCGTTTGGGCGTGGGCGATATTTGCCGTACGCTCTATACTTCAAACCTGATTATGAATGGCGAATCGTCGGTTTTTCATGCCATCAATAGAAATAAGGAAAGTTTCGAAGTCGATTTGAAGAACGAGGAAGATTGCGAAATGGTTCGCGAACTGCTGAAAAAGGCCGATGTGATGATTCACAATTTCCGACCCGGCGTAATGCAACGCTTAGGTTTCGATTATCCTTCAGTTACCGCCTTAAATCCAACAATTGTTTATGGCGAAATTTCGGGCTACGGCACAAAAACAGCATGGAAAAACAAACCCGGTCAGGATCTGCTTTTGCAGTCGGTTACCGGCTTAACTTCCTTAACCGGGAATGCCGACAGCGGCCCTGTTGCAATGGGGCTATCTATCGTTGATATGCTGGCTGGCGCACATTTGGCGCAAGGACTTTTAGCCTGTTTATACCGCAGGGCGATTAAAAACGAGGGCGGTTTTGTGCAGGTAAGTATGATGGAATCGGCCTACGATTTTCAGTTTGAAACCATTACCACCTTTATGAACGATGGTGGGAGCTTGCCCGAGCGATCAAAAAAGAACAATGCAAACGCATATTTGGGCGCTCCGTATGGGATATATCAAACAGAAAACGGATATTTAGCCTTGGCAATGGGCTCAATTCCCCAGCTTGGAAACTTGTTGGGATGCGAGCAATTGGAAGATTACGTTGAAGTGAGTGAGGCATTTGATAAACGGGATGAAATTAAAGCTATCTTAGCCGAACACCTGCTATTGGCAACTACCGAAAAATGGCTCTCGGTATTAGAACCTGCCGATATTTGGTGTGCCGATGTATTGAACTGGAATGCGTTAATGGCTCATGATGGTTTTAAAGTGCTGAACATGGTGCAAGAAGTAAAAATGGTTGATGGTTATACCTACCAAACCACCAGATGCCCGATTCGTATTGATGGAGAATTGTTAACTTCATCAAAAGGTTCGCCAAAATTAGGACAGGATAATGAAAAAATTATCAACGAATTTATAACACAGAATAGCACTGCAAATGCATAACCAAATAGAAACCTTTAAAATAGCCGTTCGCAAATTTGCGCCCTTTGAAGCTGCTATGCAGTATTTTTGGGATCAATATTGCCAAATTTCGGGCTGTAAACTAAAGTTGGAGCTTGTGGTGATGGATTTGCACGAACTTCATGCTCGTACAATTGCACAAAAAGGATTGGCAAACGGCGACTTTGACATTGCCCACATCAGCACCGATTGGGTTTTAGAGGGCTACGCCAATCACGATTTCGAGGTTTTAAATCCTTATCTCAATAAAAATATTCCCGAAGGTTTCCCAAGAGGATGGAGTAAGTCGCTTTTAGGCTTGCAGCGCTTCGGCTGGGAAGTAGTGGGATTGCCCTTTCACGATGGCCCCGAATGTTTCATCTACCGGAAGGATTTGTTTGAAGATGAGACCGAAAAGGCAAACTATTTAACCCAATTTGGCAAGGCTTTAGCAGTGCCGAAGACCTGGGAAGATTTTCATCAGGTAGCGCAGTTCTTCAATCGCCCAGCGGATAATCTGTACGGAAGTATTTTCGCCTGTTATCCCGATGGGCATAACACCGTTTTCGACTTTTGCCTGCAATTGTGGACGAGGGGCGGAGCCTTAGTTGATCAAAATGGATTTATCAAAATTGATACACGGGCAGCAATCGATGGCTTAGATTTTTACCGTAAAATTGTGAACGATAAAACCGCGGTACATCCACAGTCGCCCAAATTTGAGTCCGTTGCCGCCGGAAATGCTTTTATGCAGGGCGAAGCAGCTATGATGATCAATTGGTTTGGCTTTGCGGCTATGTGCGAAGTAGATTCAAATTCGAAAGTAAAAGGTAAGGTCGATGTTGAACTCCTGCCAGCCGCTGAGGGGAAAAAATCAGCGTCGCTAAACGTTTACTGGCTTTATACCATCGGAAAAGGAAGCAAAAACAAAGCTATTGCTTACGATTTTCTTCGCTTTGCATTGGCTGAGGAGCAAGATAAACAACTGACGCTAGCGGGAGGAATTGGTTGCAGAATCTCAACTTGGAAAGATCAGGAGATTAACGAAATCATTCCGTATTACCATAAATTGGAAGCCTTACATGAAGTAGCCAATATGTTGCCCCAGAAAAAAAACTGGGCCGAAATAGCCGCAATAATCGACCAAATGGTTTTGCAGGCAATGAATACCGACACACCAACTGAAGATTTGATTAAAGAGGCGCAGTATAGGATTAATGAAATTGACAAATGAGTATTGACATAAAATATAAGCCCGAATTACCGAAAACGAAGCAGCCGATTATCATTATTGGCGCAGGCGGAATTGTGGCCGACGCCCATCTGCCAGCATATCGGATTGCTGGTTTTGAAGTGCATGGAATTGTAAACCGAACCAAGGAACGGGCGCAGAAACTGGCCGATACCTTTGGTATTCCGAATGTATATAACTCGGTTGCCGAGGCCGTGAATTTGGCGCCAGAAAACGCCGTTTACGATTTAACGATCATGCCTGAGCAATACATCGAAACCTTGAAACAGTTGCCCGACGGAAGCGCAGTATTGATTCAGAAGCCCATGGGCGATGATTTTGCGCAGGCAAACGAGATTCTTGATTTATGTAGAAAAAAGAATTTAAAGGCTGCAATCAACTTTCAACTGCGTTTTGCGCCATTTGTAAGCGCTGCAAGGTATTTGGTTGTTCAGGGGTTAATTGGCGAGTTGTACGATATGGAAGTACGCGTAACGATTAAAACACCTTGGGAGATTTTTCCACATGTAATTATTCACCCTCGGCTGGAGATTCAATACCACAGCATTCATTACGTCGATTTAATTCGTTCATTTTTGGGCAATCCGAAACGTGTTTTGGCAAAAACCTTAAAACATCCTGCTAAGAATTTATCTTCATCCCGCTCGACCATTTTATTGGATTATGGCGATACCCTGCATGCCGTGATTAATGCCAACCACGACCATGATTTCGGCTCCAAACATCAGGAAAGCTTCATCAAGTGGGAAGGAACTAAAGGCGCAATTGTAGCAAAAATGGGTCTGTTGATGGATTATCCGCACGGCGTGCCCGACGTTTTTGAGTATTGTATTTCGAAGGAAGGCGAAGTACCTGATCCGATAACTATCGGATGGCAAACCGTTAAACTCGAAGGTTCTTGGTTTCCCGAAGCGTTTATCGGCACAATGGCAAACCTAATGCGCTATAACGAGGGTTCGACAGACGTTTTGCATACCAGTGTTGAAGATGTAATCCAAACGATGGCGGTTGTAGAAAGTGCTTATCAATCGAGTGATAATGGAGGAATAAAGGTTTTTTAACCACTTCGCCATTGCGAGGCAGGGAATGAGCGAGCCGAAGCAATCTGTATAACAAGAGAGATTGCTTCGTTTCGATGAAGAATCGAAAACTCGCAATGACGGATTTTTAAATTAAAAAAAAAATCAAGATGTATTTCAAATCAATATTTTTTGAAGATTATAAATTAGAGGATAAACGGGTTACCTTGGGGCGGACGATAACGGAAACGGATTTCGTGGTTCATGCAGGGCATACCGGCGATTTTTTTCCGCATCACATGGATGCAGAATGGTGCGCCACACAGCCCTTTAAGCAGCGGATTGCACATGGAACGATGATTTTTAGCATTGGCATCGGCTTAACTGCGTCAGAGATCAATCCCGAGGCCATGAGCAAAGGCTACGATAAATTACGCTTTGTAAAACCAGTTTTCATTGGCGATACGATCCATTCAGAGGTAACGATTGCCGAAAAAGGAGAGAGCAAAAGACCCGAATATGGAACGGTGACGGAACACGTAGAGATTATTAACCAACATGGAGAAGTCGTTTTAGTGTGCGACCATCTGCTGGTAGTTAAGAAAGCTCAATAGTTCGGTTTGCAGTAACCAATGAACTAATGAACTGAGTCATCGGATGAATCTAGCGAGCGTGTTAGGTATTCATCCGATGACTAATGAACTAATGACCAATGAACTAATGAACTAAGTCATCGGATGAATCTAGCGAGCGTGTTAGGTATTCATCCGATGACTAATGAACTAATGAACTGAGTCATCGGATGAATCTAGCGAGCGTGTTGGTATTCATCCGATGACTAATGAACTAATGAAATAAAGTCATCGGATGAATCTAGCGATCGGGTTAGGTATTCATCCGATGACTAATGAACTAATGAACTAATTAACTAAGTCATCGGATGAATCTAGCGATTGGGTTAGGTATTCATCCGATGACTAAAGAACTAATGAACTAAGTCATCGGATGAATCTAGCGATTGGGTTAGGTATTCATCCGATGACTAATGAACCAATAATAAACCAAATATAATAATGAACCACAACACACAACCAGAAATTGTAGCTGAAGGCGATCCATCAGCTGGTAGGAAGTATCTACTGCCCTTTATACTTGTAGTCAGTCTGTTTTTCCTTTGGGGGATGGCACATAATCTCGATTCGATATTAATTCCCCATTTAAGAAAAGCGTGTAATCTAAACAACAGACAATCGACGCTAGTGGATTTTGCTGTATTTTTCGCATATTTTTTAATGGCTATTCCAGCGGGAATGATCTTAAAGAAATGGGGGTATAAAGCAACGATGATTGCCGGGCTACTGGCCTTTGCTTTCGGCGCTTTCCTTTTCGTTCCGGCAGCAAATAACCTATCGTATATCACATTTTTGATTGCCCTTTTCATTATCGGTTGCGGATTAACCATGCTCGAAACTTCGGCAAATCCTTACGCAGCCGTTCTGGGCGATCCTGCAAAGGCTACCAGTCGTCTAAATTTAGCAGCATCCTTCAATGGTTTAGCGGCAATGATTGCACCCGTTATCGGCGGTATGTTTATCCTTTCTGGCAAATCGCATACGGAGGCCGAGTTGGCCGCTATGACAGAAGTCAACCGAAATAATTACTTTCTCGAAGAAGCAGCAGCCGTAAAAACACCATATATCACCTTGGGAGTTATTTTGGTGGTTATCGCTGTAATATTTTATTTCATTCATCTTCCCGAGATTAAAACAAAAAGTATAGACGGAGAGGCAAAAGGAAGCTTTTTTGGCGCATTACGTCACAAGCACCTGAAATGGGCAGTAATAGCGCAATTTTTTTATGTTGGCGCACAAGTTTGCGTAACGAGTTTCTTTATCAGGATGGCAGAACAAGGTGGCGGATTCGACGAAAAAACAGCCGCATCTTATTTAGCAATATATGGTTTATTGTTTACGCTGGGTCGTTTTGCAGGAACAGCTTTATTACAATTCGTTTCATCGAACAAATTACTCACAATTTATGCAGTAGTGTCTGTGTTGCTATGTTTGGTGGCTATTTTAGGTCAAGGCGCTTACGTGGTGTATGCTTTGGGAGGACTTGGTTTCTTTATGTCGATTATGTTTCCAACAATTTTTGCCTTAGGAATAGAAGGAATTGGCGACGACACCAAACCCGGTTCGTCGTGGTTAATTATGTCCATCGTTGGCGGCGCAATCCTACCGTTTGGTATGGGAACCCTAATCGACTTATATGGTGATGATATTCAAATCGGCTACACTATTCCATTAGTTTGCTTCTTGTTCGTGCTCTATTTCGGAATCAGAGGTTACAAAATCGCTCATAAATAATGCAAAGATTGAAATATTACAAGGTTATATGTTTTTTCCTGTTGATCAGTATTATATTGTCAACAGGCGTTTCTGCACAGCAGAATGAAAATGCAAAGCCTTGGGTATTTTGGTATTGGGTTAAGGGAGCAGTTTCAAAAGCTGGCATTACGGCCGATTTAGAGGCGATGAAATCGAATGGAATTGCCGGTGCATATTTGATGAGCATACAAGGGCCCGATAAAACGCCCGTTTACACGCCTCCTGCGGTTCAACTTACGCCCGAATGGTGGAAATTAGTCGAGTTTGCCATGAGCGAGGCTAAGCGTCTCGATTTAAAAATCGGTATGCATGTAAGCGATGGCTTTGCCCTTGCCGGCGGACCTTGGATTACGCCCGAACTTTCCATGCAGAAAGTAGTTTGGTCGAAGATAAATATTAGCAAACCAACCAGTAAAATAACTTTACCTCAACCCCAAACAAAGGAAAATTATTATCAAGATATTGCGGTGTATGCCTACCCATCGCCGATTGGAGAAGGAGTTTCAACCCGAACCATCGTACCGAAAGTTACCGCCAGCAACGGTGCCGATGCTACTAGATTGGTGCAGCCCGGCAATAAGAAAAACTTTACTGCAAACGAGCCCTGTTACATCCAATATGAGTTTGAGAAGCCGTTCACTTGCCGAACGGTAACGATAAAAATCAGCGGGAATAATTACCAGGCGCAACGCTTAGCCATTGAGGTGAGCGATGACGGGAAGCGTTTCCGTTCAATCGGGCGGTTAGCGCCGCCTCGGCACGGCTGGCAAGATACCGATGAAGATGTAACGCACTCCATTGTACCCACAACGGCGAGGTTTTTCAGGTTCGTTTACGATAAAAAAGGATCCGAGCCCGGTGCAGAGGATTTAGATGCAGCCAAGTGGAAGCCAACCTTAAAGCTTGTAAATCTCGAGCTCAGTTCTGCGGCACAGATTAATCAATTTGAGGGCAAAAACGGCTCAGTTTGGCGGGTAAGTAAAAGAACCACCGACGAACAAATAGCGAAGAGCCTGTGCGTTCCGCTCAATAAAATCATCAACTTAACCAACAAGTTTACCGCAGACGGAACCTTAAACTGGAAGGCTCCAAAAGGCAACTGGACCATTTTAAGGGTTGGACATACCTCCACCGGACATACCAATGCTACTGCAGGCGGTGGAATGGGCTTAGAATGCGATAAATTTAATCCCGAAGCCGTAAAGCTCCAATTCGATAACTGGTATGGGCAGGCCATAAAGCATGGCGGGCCAGAAATTGCCAAGAAAGTATTAAGCGTTTTCCATGTAGATAGTTGGGAATGTGGCAGCCAAAATTGGTCGCCAGTATTTAAGGCCGAGTTTTTAAAGCGCAGAGGCTACGATTTAACACCTTATTTAGCCATAATGACAGGATTGCCAGTCGAAAGCGCATCGCTATCCGAAAACTTCCTGTACGACATTCGAAAAACCATTTCTGAACTTGTTGTCGATCAGTTTTACAAAACGTTGGCGAAGCTGGCCAAGGAGCAAGGCGTAACCTTTACCGCCGAAAGTATTGCGCCAACCATGATGAGCGACGGCTTAATGCACTACAAAACGGTTGATGTGCCCATGGGCGAGTTTTGGCTCAATAGTCCCACCCACGATAAACCAAACGATATGCTCGATGCTATTTCGGGCGCTCACATCTACGGTAAAAACATCGTTCAGGCCGAAGCTTTTACAACGGTACGCATGGATTGGAACGAAAATCCCAGCAATATGAAGACTTTGCAGGATCGAAATTACGCCTTGGGAATAAATAAACTGGTTTACCACGTTTTTGTACAAAATCCATTTACCGACCGTAAACCCGGAGTAACATTAGATGGCGTTGGCTTGTACTTTCAACGTGATCAAACTTGGTGGAAAGCAGGCAAGGCATGGATAGACTACGCCACCCGAACGCAAAACCTATTGCAGCAAGGCAAGCCCGTTGTAGATATCGCCGTTTTTACCGGAGAAGAGTTGCCCCGCCGATCTGTGTTGCCCAACAGGCTGGTTAGTACCTTACCGGGTATTTTTGGTGCCGATGTAGTGGAGGCCGAAAAGAAGCGTTTGGCAAACGTGGGCGAGCCATTACGGCAAATTCCTGCTGGCGTAACACATTCAGCAAACATGGCCGATCCCGAGAACTGGGTAAATCCTTTGCGTGGCTACGCATACGATAGCTTCAATCCTGATGCCTTAAGCACGGCGACAGTAAAAGATGGTGAAGTGGTTTTTGCAAGTGGCGCACGTTATAAAGTTTTGGTTTTTCCGGGCGACATGAAAATGAATCCGAATTATCAATTTATTAGCTACGAAACCCTTGAAAAACTCTCAGCACTTGTTAATGCGGGAGCTAAAGTGATTATTGCAGATAAACCCTTGTATCAATATGATATAAAGCAAGTTAATACAAAATATTTTGATCAAGTTGTAAATGAAATTTGGGGCGGAGCTTTTGAGACCATAAAAGGCAATGGTTATTCCTTAATAATGAAGAAACGTGGCCTTGGGCAAGTGATTAAAGCGCCATTTTATGCTGATGATTTTACGCCGTTTGGAGTTGAAAAGGATTTAGCAGTACGCTATCTACCATCTGTAGTCAGTTCTGTCTTTCAGCAGGCAAAAAACGTGGCTTACGTACATAGAGAAACTTCTACTAAGGAAATATACTTCATTTCAAATCAGGAGGATAAAGAGCGTGTATTAAATTTTTCATTCAGGATAAGTGGGAGGGTGCCGCAACTTTATGATCCAGTTACCAATGATACCATACCGTTAAATCAGTGGTCTATTTACAATGGAAGAACGGAGGTTGTTTTAAAATTACCAGCAAATGGATCGGTGTTCGTGATCTTCGAAAAGCAAACCGAATCAAAACAATTGCAAGCCGGGTCGAATTGGAGCAACTTTAAGACCACTCAAGATATCTCCAGAAACTGGCAAGCGAAATTTGATACAGCCTACGGAGGGCCATTAAAACAAGTTATCTTCAACGAATTAAGCGACTGGACAAAAAACGCTGACAGTTCGGTAAAATACTATTCGGGCACGGCGGTTTATACCAAGAACTTCATTTTTAATGGTAACGCGAAAGATAAAGTGTGGATTGATCTAGGCGAATTCGCGAGCATTGCTGAAGTTAAAATCAATGGGATAAACTGCGGTACCTTATGGACTACACCGCATCGGTTGGAGATTAGCAAAGCCTTAAAAAAAGGCGAAAACAAGATCGAAATTGAAGTTACAAACACTTGGGCTAACCGTTTAATTGGCGATAGTAAATTAACTCAGGATAAACGAATTACAAATACGACTGCACCTTTCCGATTGGAGGGTAAACCGTTAAACCCAGCAGGGTTGTTAGGGCCTGTGGTGTTAAAGGTGGAAGAGAAATAAAATTAGCTGTTGTCATCCCGAGGTAGATTATTGAATAAATCAATGCAGGTGACGTTTTTAAGTCGGTCGTCATCCGATAGCTATCGGATCCCGCGCAGGTGGGAATCTTAACGCGAGAGCAGAAGCCGTAGCATTAAGATCCCCAGTCAAGCTGAGGATGACGACCGTTCATGGTTAGCGTTCTAGCCTTTCGCATTCAGGCGTTCAGAATGATAAAAAAATAAGTTCAGTGTAAAAACTGATCATTAATAATAATAAAAGAACATGATCAAAAAAATTGCAATCATCATCACTTTGGCCACAGCCTTTTTGCAGGTTAAGGCCCAAGATAAAGCATTGGTCAACAATTCGGCCTCACCTTACGCCAAGTTGCACAGCATCAATATGACCGATGTAACGTGGACGAAAGGCTTTTGGGCAGATCGATTTAAAGTGGCGGCTGAAACCATGGTGCCGAATATGTGGGCCATTTACAACGATCCAAAAATCAGTCACGCCTTCGAAAATTTCAGGATTGCCGCCGGATTAGATACCGGCTCGCACGCTGGCCCGTCTTTCCACGATGGCGATTATTACAAAACCTTAGAGGCTGTGGCGGTGCTGTACGCGTCGACCAAAAACCCGAAACTGACTAAAATGATGGATGATGCCATTGCAGTAATTGGTAAATCGCAACGCGAAGATGGCTACATTTACACCAAAGCAATGATTGAGCAGCGTAAAACCGGCGATAAAAATCAATTTCAAGATCGGTTAAGCTTCGAAGCCTACAATATTGGCCATTTAATGACAGCGGGCTGCATTCATTATCGTGCTACGGGCAAAACGACGCTGCTAAACATCGCCAAAAAAGCAACCGATTATCTGTACAACTTTTATAAATCCGCTTCGCCCACTCTGGCTCGGAACGCCATTTGCCCATCGCATTACATGGGCGTAGTAGAAATGTATCGTACCACAAAAGATTCACGATATTTAGAACTCGCTAAACACTTGATCGCCATAAAAGGTAAAATTGATGATGGAACAGACGATAATCAAGATAGAATCCCATTTTTAAAGCAAACCAAGGCGATGGGGCATGCCGTAAGGGCCAATTACCTTTATGCAGGTGTGGCCGATTTGTACGCCGAAACAGGAAAAGATTCCTTGTTGAAAACCCTAAACCTGATGTGGGATGATGTAAATCAGCATAAAATGTACATCACGGGCGGTTGCGGTTCCCTTTACGACGGCACTTCGCCCGATGGAACTTCCTACAATCCTACCGATGTGCAAAAAATCCATCAGGCTTTTGGTCGCGATTACCAGTTGCCAAATTTCACCGCCCATAACGAAACCTGCGCAAACATCGGCAACGTACTCTGGAACTGGCGAATGCTGCAAATTACGGGCGACGCCAAGTATGCCGATGTAATGGAACTGGCCTTGCATAACAGTGTTTTGTCGGGCATTAGCCTAGATGGAAAGAAGTTTTTATACACCAATCCGCTGGCACAATCTGATGATTTACCTTTCAAGCAACGCTGGTCTAAAGATCGCGTACCTTATATTGCGCTGTCCAACTGCTGTCCGCCCAACGTTGTGCGAACCATTGCCGAGGTAAGTGATTATGCCTACAGCATTTCCGATAAAGGATTGTGGGTCAACTTATACGGCGGTAACAACTTAACAACCAAATTAGCTGATGGAACGCAGATTTCATTAGTTGAAGAAACCAATTACCCATGGGATGGCAAGATTAAAATCATCCTTAAAAAAACAGGCAACAAAGCGTTTTCACTGTTTTTAAGAATCCCATCATGGGCGCACAACGCTCAGCTGTCGGTAAATGGAAAAACAGCACAAGTTGAAGCCAATTCCGGAACTTATGCGGAGCTAAACCGCGTTTGGAAAAAAGGCGACATTGTGGAGTTAAATCTTCCAATGGAAGCTACCTTGATCGAGGCGAATCCCTTGGTAGAAGAAAATAGAAATCAAATCGCGGTAAAACGCGGTCCGGTTGTTTATTGCCTTGAATCGACTGATTTGCCGGGAAAAGATATTTTCAATGCATTTGTACCCACAACTACGCAATTTGAGGCTAAGCCCATTACTATTGATGGTGCAGAAATGATGAGCTTGGTTGGCAATGCAAAAATTTTAGCACCGAATAGTTGGAAAAATGTGCTTTACAGGCCAATTGCGAATAAAAACACAGAAACAGAAATTAAGCTGGTGCCTTACTTTGCTTGGGGAAACCGCGGGCATTCAGAAATGTCGGTATGGCTGCCGGTGAGTAGGTAAACAATCGTCATTGCGAGGCACGAAGCAATCTTATTTGGTGAGTGAGATTGCTTCGTGCCTCGCAATGACGGCAAAAAAAAGAAAAAATGAAACTAAAAATCCTCTTGTTATTAAACCTTGCCTGCTGCATCATCGCATCGGCAACGGTTAAACCCGCATCAATCTTTACCGATCACATGGTGCTGCAACAACAAAGCAATGTGGCCATTTGGGGCTGGGCGAAACCATCAACCAAAGTGAAAATATCCACCTCGTGGAATAAGGAAAACTATTCCGTTATTTCCGATGAGAATGGAAAATGGCGAACAAAGGTAGCAACTCCAGCCGCAGGCGGACCGTACGAGATTGAATTTAACGATGGCGAAAAACTGGTTTTAACCGACGTGCTGATTGGTGAAGTATGGTTTTGCGGTGGTCAATCGAATATGGAAATGCCGATGAAAGGTTTCAAGGGGCAGCCGATTATCGGTTCAAACGAGGCCATTTTAAGATCGACCAATAAATCATTGCGACTTTATACCGTTCCCCGGTCGTCGGTTACCGAGCGGCAAGATAACAGCAAGCCCTCGCCTTGGAAACTGGCAGCACCAGAAACCGTTGCCAATTTCAGTGCAACCGCTTATTATTTCGGCGCTTTATTAAGTGACTTGTTAAACGTTCCGATCGGAATGATCAACGATAGTTACGGCGGCTCGTCCATTGAAGCGTGGATGTCGCCCGAAGATTTGAAAGCCTTTCCAGAGGTAAAAATTCCGTTAAAAGGCGATCCGATTAAAGAAGTAAGCAGAACGCCCACAACGCTATACAACGGCATGCTTTTCCCGGTAATCGGCTATACAATAAAGGGTGCAATCTGGTATCAGGGAGAATCAAATTATGAACGCCCTGATCGCTATGAAGCGCTGTTTCCGGCCATGGTAGCATCGTGGCGAAAAAATTGGGATAATGGCAACTTTCCGTTCTATTATGCTCAAATTGCGCCCTACAATTATGCTCAGTTGCCGCCTTACCACGTTGGCGGGAAATACAATTCTGCCTTCTTGCGAGATGCCCAACGAAAGTCACTCGCCAAAATTCCCAATTCGGGGATGGCCGTTTTATTGGATATCGGAGAAGAAAAATCGATTCATCCGGCAAATAAAAGACAGGGTGGTGAGCGGCTGGCCTATCTGGCACTTTCACAAACTTATGGCATCAATGGCTTCGGCGCTGTAAGCCCGGGCTACGAATCGATGACGATAGAAAACAATAGCGCAATTATAAAGTTTAACAACGTACCAAATGGGCTAACGTCGTTCGGCAATGAATTGTCTTTGTTTAAAATTGCAGGCGCTGATCAAAAATTTTATCCAGCAAAAGCAACCATAAAAGGCAGTAGCATAACGGTTTCGGCAGATGAAGTGAAAGCTCCGGTTGCGGTTCGCTATGCATTTGATGATTTCGTAACAGGCGACTTATTCGGAAACGATGGCTTGCCGGTTTCATCTTTCAGAACCGATGATTGGGAGAAATAGTACTCGGCAATGCGCTGTTTGATAGAATTCGTCATTGCGAACGAAGAAATGGCATTTGTGGTGGCGTGAAGCAATCTCTATAGGAATAGAAATAAAAGATTGCTTCGGATCGCAAATGTCCAGCCTCGCAATGACGACTTTTTTAATTAATGCATAGAAAAATTAATTGGATTAATGATTTATACCACCAAGAAACAAAGGCCTACAAATATTTTGATTAAGAATTTAAACATTCTTATATATCTGATGTGGTCGACTATTTCGCACCTAAAAATCCGAAGTTTTTTCTTCATGCTTTTTGTGTTTTTGTGGTCAACTTCGACGCAAGCACAACAAAATGTTCTTTGGACTTCCCAAAGCAAAAATTCCGCCGAATCGATGCCTGTTGGCGGGGGCGATATCGGTTTAAATTTGTGGGTAGAGCGTGGCGAAGTGTACCTCTACCTATCCAAGAGCGGAACATTTGACGAAAATAATACCTTGCTTAAGCTCGGGCGTGTGAAGCTAAAATTGAGCCCAAATCCATTTGCGGGAGAAACCTTTAAACAAGAACTCATCCTTAACGATGGTTACGCCCAAATTTCGGGCACAAATGGCAAGCTGAATGCTCAGATTAACGTTTGGGTTGATGTTTTTAATCCCGTGATTCACTTAGATGTAAGTTCCAATCAAAAAATAACAACCGAGGCAAGTTACGAAAGTTGGCGCTTTGAAGATCGAATCACCAAAGGCAAGGAAAACAATCAAAATTCGTACAAATGGGCACCACAGGGCATTGTAAAAACCCGTAGGGATGAAATAGCTTTTAACAACAACGCGGTTCAGTTTTATCATCAGAATAAACCTGAAACTGTTTTCGATGTGGCCGTAAAGCAACAAGGCCTAGAAGATCGTAAATCTGAATTAATGAATCCGTTGAAAAACCTGATTTTCGGCGGTGTAATGCAAGGCGATAACATGGTTGCAGCAGGAAACTACACAGGAACTTATTTGGGTACCCCATTTAACGGTTGGACAATCAAAACCAAAAAGCCATCTAATTCTGCTCAGATTACCGTTGCCTTAAATACCTCGAAAGTAGGATCAATAGCGATTTGGGAAAGGGATTTGAACAAAATTTCTCGGGCAAGCAACCATAAAGCAAGTATAAAATGGTGGAATGAGTATTGGAAAAGAAGCTTCATTTTTATCCGTTCTAAAGATGAAGCCGCCAATCAAACCGCCCAAAATTATCAATTGTTTAGGTACATGCTGGGTTGCAATGCATTCGGTTCTTATCCCACGAAATTTAACGGCGGCTTGTTTACGTTCGATCCTAAGCTTACAGACTCTACGCTTAAATACACGCCTGATTTCAGGAATTGGGGCGGTGGGACGCACACTGCGCAAAACCAGCGTTTGGTATATTGGCCAATGCTAAAGAGCGGCGATTTTGAGATGATGAAGCCACAATTTGATTTCTATCTCCATAACCTGAAAAATGCAGAAATTAGAACAGAAGCCGCTTGGGGGCATCAGGGCGCAAGCTTTACCGAACAACTGGAAAATTTTGGTTTGCCGAACCCTGCTGAATATGGTTGGAAACGCCCGGCAGATTTTAACAAGGGCATGGAACATAATGCATGGCTTGAATACGAGTGGGATACGGTTTTAGAGTTTTGCATGATGATTTTAGAAACCGAGCGGTATAATGGCAACAACATCGACGAGTATCTCCCCTTGATAGCAAGCTCGCTCACTTTTTTTAAGGAACATTATACCTATTTAGCCAAGCAAAGGGGCGCAAAAAGTTTAGATGCCAATGGGCATTTGGTTTTGTACCCCGGTTCGGGAGCCGAAACGTATAAAATGGCCTATAACTCAACATCAACCATTGCGGCCTTAAAAACAGTGTTAGAAAGATTGATCGAACGCCCGGGCACAGCCGAAAAACAAAAAGCCGCTTGGAGCGAGATGTTGAAGTTGATCCCGCCGATAAATTTTAGAACCTTTGATGGCCACACCACGATATCGCCTGCAAAACTTTGGGAACGAATTAACAACACCGAAAGTCCGCAGTTATATCCCGTGTACCCTTGGGGGCTTTATGGTATTGGCAAACCCGGTTTGGATACGGCAATAAATACGTTTAAATACGATACGGACGTGCTAAAGTTCCGAAGCCATGTAGGGTGGAAACAAGATAATATTTTCGCGGCCAGATTAGGGTTGACCGATGGAGCGGCAAAGTTAACCACGGCCAAAATGAAAGATTCGGGACGAAGGTTTCCTGCATTTTGGGGGCCGGGCTTCGATTGGACTCCCGACCACAATTGGGGCGGATCTGGAATGATTGGTTTACAGGAAATGTTAATGCAGGTTGATAGTAAAAAGATTTACTTGTTTCCAGCATGGCCAAAAGATTGGGATGTTCACTTTAAGTTGCATGCACCTTACAAAACAATAGTGGAGGGTAAATTAAAAAATGGTAATTTAACAGACTTAAAGGTTGTACCCGAAGCTAGAAGAGCGGATGTAATAAATATGATTGGGAGAGAATGATTTAAATGAGAGAGTGGCTGAATGAGAGAATGATTGATTGAAAGAATGATTGATTGACTGAATTAGGAAACCTTAAATCAGCTGAATAGCATCAAGACATTTACCATTCAAAATTCACTCATTCAAAATTTACTCATTCTCTAATTCAATAATTAAAAAAAAGATATGAATTTAGAATTAAAAGAAAAAGTTATCGTGATTACAGGTGCCGCAAAGGGCATTGGTAGAGGTATTGCAGAAGTTTTGGCCCAAGAAGACGCCATTGCAGTAATTGTAGGCAGGAAAGCGGCCGATAATGAAAAAATTGTTGAGCTAATTGAGCAAAACGGTGGAAAAGCGGCTCAATTTGTGGCCGAATTATCGGAGCCCACAGAATGTGAAAAAGTAATTAAGGAAATTGTTGCACGGTTCGGCCGCATAGATGCTTTGGTGAACAACGCAGGTTTGAACGACGGAATCGGTTTAGAAAATGGCTCGTACGAGGGCTTTATGGCTTCTCTGCACCGAAACGTAGTACATTATTACCTGTTGGCTCACTATGCCTTGCCTCAACTGATCGAAAGTAAAGGTGCAATCGTAAATATTACTTCTAAAACGGGCGAAACCGGACAAGGAAATACTTCGGCTTATGCGGCATCGAACGGCGCACGAAATGCGTTAACAAGAGAGTGGGCCGTTGAGCTATTGAAATATGGTATCCGTGTGAACGCGGTTGTGGTTGCCGAATGCTGGACGCCTCAATATGCCAACTGGATTGAGACTTTACCAAATGCGGAGGAAAAATTAAAGGAAATTACCTCTAAAATTCCGTTGGAGAACAGAATGACAACTGCCGAAGAAATAGCCAATACAGTTGCTTTCTTAATTTCGCCAAAATCGAGCCATACTACTGGGCAAATTGTATACGTTGATGGCGGTTATGTGCATTTAGATAGGGCTTTAGCGAATGCATAGATAGTTTGCAGGTGGGCAATTTGCAATAGGCAATCAGCAATCAGCAGTGGGCGATTAGCAATAGGCAATTAGCAATGGGCAATAGACAATGGGCAATAGGCAATTAGCAAACAATTCAACAATTCAACAATTCACCAATTTCAACAATTCACCAATTAACCCGAGAACAATTATCATTAAATGAAAACCCTAACTTGTACCATCCCCGGAACTTTTGACTATTCGGAAACTGAAAAACCTGAATTGAAGAAAGATCACGCCATCATTAAAATAAAACGGATTGGCATTTGCGGAACCGATTTACACGCCTTTGAAGGCACACAACCGTTCTTTAATTATCCGCGTGTTTTAGGTCATGAGCTTTCTGGCGAATTGGTTGAAGCCGATGGCGCCGACGGTTTTGAGATAGGAGAGGCCGTTACTTTTATCCCGTATTTTAACTGCGGTAAGTGCATCGCCTGCCGCATGAACAAACCGAATTGCTGTGTAAACATGCAGGTCTGTGGCGTCCATGTTGATGGCGGCATGCGAGAATATTTGCAGGTGCCCTCAAAGACGCTCTTACATGGCGAGGGCTTAACTTATGATGAGCTTGCTTTGGTAGAACCCTTGGCGATTGGTGCACACGGCGTTCGAAGGGCAGATGTTCAACCGGGAGAGTGTGTGCTCGTAATCGGCGCCGGACCAATTGGCTTAGGAACAATGGAATTTGCCCGGATTGCCGGAGCAAATGTGATTGCTTTGGATATTAACGAAGACCGTTTGGCATTTTGTAAGGAAAAACTTAAGGTTGCACACGTGGTAAATGCGCTTAATGATGACGTAACCCAACAGCTTAGCGAAATTACCGGCGGCGATATGCCAACCGTTGTAATTGATGCAACGGGCAATCAGAAAGCGATAAACAACGCAATAAACTACATGGCTCATGGTGCCAGATTTGTATTGATTGGCCTTCAAAAAGGCGATTTGATTTTTAATCACCCCGAGTTTCATAAAAGGGAATCAACTTTGATGAGCAGCAGAAACGCAACCATCGAAGATTTTGAGCATGTCATCAAATCAATGAAAGCGGGCTCTGTGAACCCTACAAACTACATTACGCATCAGGTAAAGTTTGAAGATGTGAAAGATGAATTTGAAAGCTGGTTAGATCCTAAAAATGGAGTGATTAAGGCAATGGTGAAAATGGAGGAGTAGCTGATAAGTTCCCATCATTGCTGACTTTTGGACCGTCAGTTGAAACTGACGGCAATGAAGTGAAAGAGATTTCTCGGCTGCGCTCGAAATGACGACCTTTTCTAGTAGTTCTTCTCTAATAAACAACATCACTCTCATTGATCTTTTTGTACAAAAATTATTCTTCAGCATGACGATGTTCTGATTGAGGTTCATAGCCAGTGATGCCCTGTACTTCATTGCCGTTGACTTCAGTCAACGGTGAAATAACAATGAATTGACAAGCGGATTGCAAATTAAGCGCCTTGAGGGGATTCGAGGAACGGCTTAGCACCCTGTATTTCATTGCCGTTGACTTCAGTCAACGGTCATCTATATCATTTAGCAGGTAAATGAATTTCAGCAAGCATACACCGTGCGCTTCCACCACCATTTTGCTCAATAACATAAAGCGGGCTATAAACAATGCGGCAATACTTTTCAAGCACGGTGACTTGTTCTTCAGTAAGCGACAAATAAGCTTGTTCTGACATAACCAATAAACTTTCGCCACTTGTGTTGGCTACCTGCAACATATTTCCAGCGAAATGGTTCATTTGATCTAAACTGATAGCAATAATTTCCTTGCCTGTGCTCGTTAAACTCAGTGTTACTGCTAGTCTTTCTTCCTGATCAGGTATCGAATCTAAACAAACTACAGCAAACCGATCGCCTACGCACATCATCACATTGGTATGGTAAATTGGAAAATTTGCGCCATCAACTGCTTGAAATGATACAGGCTCGTAACCCGTAAGCATGCAAAAGTTATTTAACACCTCCTCATCCGTGCGAACGCTCAAACCTGCATAAGCGATTTTATGATCACGATCTAAAACCATACTTCCCGTTCCCTCTAAAAACGCATGTTGCTGCTCGTAGAAGCTGAGGTCGGCGACATGATTTACTTCAAATTTTTCTTTTAAGCCGTCGATGATTTCTTTTCTCCGTTCCAAACGACGGTTTTCCGAAAACATGGGGTAAAGGTAAACTGATCCGTCATCATGAAGTGAGATCCAATTATTCGGAAAAATAGAATCAGGTGTTTCAGGTTGCAAAGTATCGTCAACTACCGTAACATCGATATCGTTTGCGCTTAACAACTTCACAAACCCATCAAACTCCTTTAAGGCCCGATCCTGAACGTCGTTTTCGGTTGACGCTTCTTGAAATTTATTGTTTGCCGCTGTTTGTTCGTTGAATTTGAAATCAACCGGGCGAATCATTAAAAGGTGATTGGTTGTCTGCATTTAAGGTAAAAGCTAAAAGGCGTAAGGTTTAAGGTAGCACAACGCCTGAAATGATATTTTAGTTTTATAAGTTATTGGCGTGGTATAAGCACATTCGCCTTAAACCCTATACCTTACGCCTCAAACCTTACAAATTGTCTCTCAAAATTGGCAAGCTCATGCAATGGAAACCCCCACGGGCACGAGACAATTCGGCCGAGGGCATTAGAATTAAAGTATCCGTTATCGTTTCAATATCAGTTTTGCCACCTTCCAAATCCTGAATCAAATCCTTTACATCCACCACGTTAAAACCAGCAGCTTTAAAAGCCTCAACGGTTTTGTCGTTTCTATCGTAGCCTAAAACCACGCCCTCCTTAATAGCCAACAGATTGCAAGAATCCGTCCATTGTTCTCTCGAATCGTAAGGGAACATGTTGTTGCCACTATAAATAATGCGGGTAGGTTCGGTACTTTTCAAATCGTTTTGGCTAATATCATTTAATAAAGCCTCAACATGCTCAAAATGTTTGGGCTCCTGCGGATTTGCTTTTGTAAACTGGATGGCCGTGGTCGACTCCAGTTTCTCAGGCTCCTTTAAAAAGTTGATCGGCTCATACGGATTAAATTTAGGCGAGTGTGCAATGGAGTTTAAAATAACCCATGTGTTGCGTTTTACCTGAGTAAAAACCGTGTCTAAATGCATATAATCGCGTTTGCTCGGTATTTTTACTACCGTTACCTTTTCAACCACATCGTTATCAAACAGCAGTTTTATCGCTTCGTTAGCCCCGTGTTCAGATGTTCTTTCGCTACAACCAATTAAAACGTGGTTCGGGCTCACCATCATCACATCGCCACCTTCAAGCGTAGTGCTAAATGCCGGCTCATCTCCCGGGCGCAAAAAGTGCATCGTAACATCAGGAATCTCGAGTACGTTGTTTTGATAATCAGCAAACAGCGGATGATTAAAAAAAATGTACCGCATCAAAAGCGTTTCTCGTACTCGAGCTTTTTTTGCGGGTTTGTTTAATAAAATGTGGTTGTTGATGGTTGTGCCTACATCTCTGGTGAAAATTAAATTTGGTATTGGCGCAAAAATCATCGTGTCGTTGCGCAAAGTTCCAGAAATAAAAATTTCTGCCAGTTCTTTTGGGTCGGTGTTGGTTAACTCCAATTGCACTTTGTAGGTACAGCCCTCAATTGCGCAAACGGCAGCAACCAACTTTTTACGAATCGATTCATTTTCCAGTACTTCACTTAGCAGGTTTTGAATTTCGATTACTGAATCAGAATTGTGAAAATCGGGATGATTAGGTTTAAAGAAGCTTCGGTTTGCTTCATCAGAATCGATTTGAGCCAGTTTGCCCTTAATTTTTTCAGGATCCAGAAAATACATCAACAACTTGATATAGTAATCGTATTCTCCCTTACGGATGGTATCCAAGTGCACAATATCCTCAAAAAGCCAGTCTTGAGCCTTCGAAGGTACTACCTTTCCCAAGCCACTATCAGGGCTATGAATTAACAATTTTCGCAATCTACCGATTTCGGTATTAACGTTCACTCTGAAATTTGGATTCTGCTCGTTCATAAATAAGTTAGTTGTACAAAGCTATTAGATTTTTTTGAAAGTCGATTAGTCCGAAAGTCGATTAGTCCGAAAGTCAGGAAGTCGGAAAGTCCGAAGATATTGTGCGAAATCAAGTGCCAAAGATATAATGAATAGGAACAAGTGCTTTTACAGCTGGCTTCAGCACCCAAACCTCTGACCTCGGACTTTCCGACCCCGGACTCTTTTAAGCAAACTTCGGTCTTTCCGACCTCGGACTATTTTACTATTTTTACGCCATGAATTTTATTATTTCCGAAACACGGAAAGCTATTCTCGAGCTTTATAAAGAAGAGGTTGCTGAAAGTGTGATTAATATACAAGAGACCCGAAAAGAATTTGAGGGCCAGGCTACCATCGTTGTTTTTCCTATAACAAAGATTTCTAAAAAGTCGCCTGAGCGAACCGCTACTGAGATTGGCGAATATTTGATATCACACGTAGAAAATGTGACCAAATTTAACGTAGTAAAAGGTTTTTTAAATTTAAGCATTGCCGAAAGTTACTTTTTAGATCAATTTAATAATCAAATTTTAGCGCCAGCTTTTGGTACTTTCCCTTCAAATGGCAAAAAGGTAATGGTAGAATATTCTTCGCCAAATACCAATAAACCGCTGCACCTGGGCCACGTTAGAAACAATTTACTGGGCTACTCGGTGTCCGAACTGCTTAAGGCTTACGGCTACGATGTGGTGAAAGTTAATTTGGTTAACGATCGTGGTATTCATATTTGTAAATCGATGTTGGCCTGGCAAAAATGGGGCAACGGCGAAACGCCCGAAAGTTCTGGCTTAAAAGGCGATCATTTGGTTGGCAAGTACTACGTTATTTTCGATAAGGAATACAAAAAGGAAATTGAAGCATTAAAAGCCGAGGGCTCAACTGAGGAAGAAGCAAAGAAAAATGCGCCTTTAATTAGAGAGGCACAACACATGTTGCTGGCGTGGGAGCAGGGCGATGAGGCTGTAGTTTCGTTATGGAAAATGATGAACGAGTGGGTTTATGCTGGCTTTAACATCACGTATAAAAACCTCGGTGTAGATTTCGATAAATTTTATTACGAAAGTAACACCTATTTATTAGGGAAAGATACCGTTGACGAGGGACTGAAAAAAGGTGTTTTCTTTAAAAAAGAAGATAGCTCGGTTTGGATTGATTTGACTGCCGATGGCCTTGACGAAAAACTGGTTTTACGTGCCGATGGTACTTCGGTTTATATTACCCAGGATTTGGGGACTGCTGAAATGAAGCACGACGACTTCAAAATGGATGAATCCATTTATGTTGTTGGTAATGAGCAAGATTATCATTTCAAGGTGCTTTTCTTGATATTAGAGAAACTAGGTAAAGAATGGGCAAAGGGCTTGTATCACCTTTCGTACGGTATGGTCGATTTGCCAAACGGAAAGATGAAAAGTCGTGAGGGAACAGTGGTTGATGCCGACGAGTTGATCGAAAGCATGGTTGCAACCGCTCGCGAAAAAACGGAGGAACTGGGTAAAACAAACGATTTCCCAGAAGAGGATAAAGAAGAATTGTACAAAAACATTGGGCTTGGTGCATTAAAATACTTCTTGTTAAAAGTTGAGCCTAAAAAACGCTTGTTGTTCAATCCTGCCGAAAGTATTGACTTTCAGGGAAATACAGGCCCTTTTATTCAATACACACACGCCAGAATCAAATCGTTGTTGGCAAAGGCAGCGTACAAGTCCGAAATACAAAGTCCAGCTTCGGGACAGTTGCTTCCTGTAGAACTGGAAATGATTTTGCAGCTAGCCAAATATCCAGCCGAGCTTGAAATTGCAGCAAAAGCCTACAGTCCCGCAAGCCTCGCCAATTATTTGTACGAGCTGGCCAAATTGTTCAATAAATTTTATCACGAGATACCACCAATAGTTAAAACAGAGGAGGCAGATGTAAAGCAATTTCGATTAAACCTCTGCAAAAAAGCAGCAGATGTAATAAACGCCGGTATGTCGATTTTGGGAATTACCTCTCCGGAAAGGATGTAATCATCAGTTCTCACATCGGCAAAATGCCTTTAATGCATCGGACGGCCACTTAAACTCTTGTCGGTTCATCCGATGAATATTTTAAACAAAAAAGCATCGTTAGGTTAACCCAACGATGCTTTTGTCTTTTGATCGAGACCTGAAGTTAAATCCCCAGGTTTTCGCCTGCGTATGGCGATCGGCCGTCGAATTCGCGTTTATAATCCTTTGCCTTTTCCATCCATTCAGGCGCTTTTTCTTTAACATCATCCACTATAGATTTACCTGTAGCTGGATCTTTTTTAGTTAAATATTTGAAGCCCGCATAAACTGCGGCGCCTATTATTGCTGTTTTTAATAGTCCCATGTTGCTGTAGTTTTATATACTATTAACAGCAAATAGGTAACAAAGGTTTTGCTTAATCTTATTTTTTACTAGCTCAGTTCGTAAATCAAGCGTTCTCCTGGAGCTGCTAATCACTCAGCTAGCCTTTTTCGCTGCCGGGCTTAACCTCAACATTTCTCTTCCGCCTGAACTTGGCAAACGACATCGGACTTTTTGCCGGGCGCTCATCGCCAAACAAAATGCCCCATTGTTTAAACATCGTGGTGCGATCGAATATAATTTTTAGCACCGCAACAATAGGCAAGGCAAGAAACATGCCCGATACACCAGCGATGCTTCCACCGATAAATACCCCCAAAATTGCAAATAGTGCGTTAATTTTAACTTTCGATCCTACAATTCGTGGCATCAAAATGTTGTTATCCAAAAATTGAACCAGAGCAATTACACCGAGCACCGTAACCACTGGCCATAATTCTTGAGACGAGGTTAAGGTAAGCAGTACACCGATCAGGTTACCAATAAGGGCGCCCACGTAAGGAATCAGGTTTAAAATGGCGAAGATGACACCGATTAAAAGTGCGTGCTTTATTCCGATCAGCAATAAAATTCCACCTAGCAAAATCGTCATGTAAGTGATTTGGATGAGCAAACCGATCAGGTAGCTTTTTATGATAGATTCAGTTTCGTAAATGGCCTCTTTAACCTTCGGATGATCGTCGGCTTTAAACCACATAAATACAAAACGCAATAAAATATCTTTGTAAAATAGCATCAGGTAAATATAAATTGGCAATAAGCCGATAAATACGAAAACACCACTCAATGTAAGTGCAGCACCACCCGCCAAAGATGTTGCCATGTTCATAATGTCGTCGCTTTTGTCCTGTATAAACGCCTTTTGCTGCTTGTCGTCGAAATTTGTAATTCTGCTGATCCAATCGCTTAGCGAATCGATGTGCTGTTTTACGTTTTCCTTTATCTGGGGAAAATCCTTCACCAAAATTCCAATCTGGTGCGAGAAAAACCATACAATTAATGCTACAAAAACAGCCACAAGTAATATAGGCAATACGATCGACAGCGTTTCGGGAACTTTTCTATTCCTTAAGAAACGATATATTGGCAATAATACAATACTGATAAAAAATGCCATCAGTATCGGCATAATTATATCTCTGGCGATCACCATTACGGCAATCAAACCAATTAATCCTAAAAGTTCAATTGATCTTTTAACTGTTAGCGGCAAATTGTTCGTCATCTGTTTAGTATGGTTTGAGGTTTAAACACCATGTGGTTAAAAATGTTTTAAGGTAATAATTTCTAATCGGATTAAGGCTTCGTTAAGTAGTTAATATACCATATTCTGCCGATAAAAGCAGAAGAGTTTGATGCAGTGACGCTAAAATTTTAACCAGCTGGATAAAAATCAATATGGCCTGATAAAAAACACCTCCCCAAAGGGATGCCTTTGGCACTTGCCTCCATAACAAATTGGGAAGAACAGGGCAGTGCTGTCATTGAATATTTCAGAAGCTTAAGGGCTTTGTAGTTGCTACTTCCCTGCTAATTTAAGAGGCGCGGAGGTGGTTCGCTTGTGGTGCATACCGACCTTGCAATGACGACTCTGAACCCAACTCTTTATTTTTTTTAGAAACTCGCCTAAGCATCGCTACCGTTTATGTAGATTATTAATAAATTGGGCAATCACTCGCTTTTCCGTCAAAGAGTGTACCTTTGCTGCCGATTACACCAGGTTAATCCTTACTATTCATTTTTTATCTATGGGCAAATCGGCCTTTCGAACACATATTTCACTTTTTTTTCTTGGCGAATACTTTTCCGATGCGGTGCGAAATACCCTTTCGGTTGTGTTGCCCATCACCTTATTTTTTTATCTGGGTAAGCCCGAAGCCGCTACCGGCATAGGCATTGGGGCGTTACTAATCAGTTTAACCGATCTGCCCGATCATCGTGCTAACAAAGTCAAAGCCGCCATTTACAGTATTGCGCTGTTCTTTCTATCATCGCTCACTATGGCTGCCAGCCTAACGTACTTTTATCTCTCGGCAGCAATATTGATCGGTTTTGCTTTCGTTTTTTCCATGTTTACCGCATTTGGGGCCAGAATGGGCCTCATTGGTACAATGTGTCTTGCGCTGTGTACTTTCATTATTGGTGTACATCCAGCACATCCGTTTATGTTCAGCATATACGTTTTGCTAGGCGGGTGCTGGTACTATGCCTTAAGCTTAATCCAGATTCTGTTGCGACCGTATCGTCCGCTTCACCATGCTATTTTTGAATGTTTGATCAGCAGTGCAGCCTTTTTACGCTCGCGTGCCACACATTACGATCCCGAAATACCTCTTCAAAGTCTCCAGTCGTCGTCGATCAGGCTACACATCAGGGTTAACCAAAGGCACGAGCTAATCAGGCAGTTGCTTCTTACCGATAACCGGGCAATGCATCCTGAAAACAAAAAAGGACGAGTTTTACTAAAGCGGGCGGGCCTGATTATCGATTTATACGAACAGCTAAGCGCCGTGCACTACGATTACCAGTTTGTTCGCCAAATTTTACCAAAAAAAACGCTGATGATTATCGGGTTACTCATTAATTGTCTGGCCAACGAACTCGAAGTATTAAGCAGCGATTTCCGCAAAAAGAATGGCACAGGGCATTACGAAATGCCAGAATATGATGCATTGGAAACAGAACTTGCCGATTTAAGCGCCACGCTTTCGACGGTTCAACAGAACGTTGTGCTAAAAATCCAGGCAAATACCAATGCCATTGCGAAACTAATTACAAAAATGCGGGATAATCTGGAGTCTGGCGAAGATAAGTTTGTTCCCTTACAAGAAGATATTGCCTATCCGTTGTTTGTAGCGCACGAAAATACCTCCATCGCGAGCCAATTCTCGTTAGCATCGCCCGTGTTTCGGTTCTCGTTGCGCCTGGCACTTTCGTTTTTTAGCGCTTATGTGCTGCTATCGTTTTTTGCACCAAGCCGATACAGTTATTGGGTTTTTCTTACCCTGCTGATTGTCGCCCGTCCACGCTTTTCGCTCACCTGGAAAAGAAATGTGCAGAGGATTTTAGGAACGCTCCCCGGCATTGCACTCGGTTTAATTATAGTTTCTTTGGTAAAACAACCGGTTATTTTACTCTCGCTATCCGTAATCTTTCTGCTGGGTTTTTATGCTTTTAACCGATTAAATTACGGCGTTTGCGTAGCCTTTATAACTGCAGCGGTTATTTTAACACTTGGCAGCTACCACGGGCAGTTCGATCACATTATACAAGAACGCATTATTTACACGATCCTGGGCTGCTGCATTGCCATTTTGGCCAGCTACCTTTTTCCGGTATGGGATAGCAAAAAGCTCGAGAGTTATATTGCAAAAACAGCCAGGGCCACGGTGCATTATCTAAATATCGCTGTTGCACGTGCCAGCCAGGCGCACATTGACCCGACCACGGGTCGAATGGCCAGAAAAAACGCCCACCTTAGTTTGGTAGAATTATCAGATGCAATTGGTTCGGCAAGGTTGGAACCTGTTGGTGGCTCGATGGATTTTGCCTCGCTTAATGCCATCCAGTTTTCTATTTACCAAATTATGGCGCTAACCACATCCATTTATCTTAGTAAAGAGCAGCCGCAAGCATATCCACAGCTTCAAGAGGTGAACGCTATGCTGAAGCAAGTGGGGGTAACGGCCACAAATAAACAACAACCTGCCCAAAAGTTTACCATTAGTGATGATTATTTTAATAGCGACGGTGTGAGCAGCGTAAACCACAAGCTCGATGAAATTTTGAAGTTGAGCCAGGTACTTTTATTTCATTTAACTAAGTTAAGAAAGTGAGTAGTACTAAAAGGCTATTTTATAGCTGTTCAAAAGGAGGTAATTTAGCATTGTCATTTAAAAATGGCACTTCATATTTACTAGGGAGCATTTAGGCCAGGATTGGGTGAATGCTTTCAAAAGAAAGCTCTTAGAGCTCCATTAACATAAGCTTATTCGGTTCGGGAGAATAGAATAATTTAAAGAGCCTTTCGATATTGGAGAGGCTCTTTTTGTATAGTGCCATCCAGTATGGCAAGGCACGCTCGATCCGCATAAAACACATCATTTTTCGATCAAAAATAATTCATTCGTCTGTTATGCTATTTGTTTCAGAATACGAAAAAGATAAAATTTCGGGAAAAGCAAAAAAAATTAAAACAAATTATTCAAATTGCTGTCTACATTCTACATTACTCAAATTTTAGGTGATTTAAAACTTTGGTTAGTTGAAATCAGGAAAAGCTATCGTTTTTACGGTAGCTTTTTTTACAAAAATTCTATCTTATTTGTAGATTTAGGTTAGAAGATGTAAATTCATGCTAATAATCTGTTTTTCGTCCCCACTAAGTTATTTTTCATGAGAACAGGAATAGTGGTTTCTTATAATACAATTGAAAGAATCGGACTTATTAAAGATTCTAACAATCAAAAAATCAGGTTTTACAACGAAAATTCAGCGATCTTTTTCAGAAAGAACGATGTAGTTAATTATTCAGTAGCCCTTACCAATCATGGTTTGAGAGCCGTGAACGTAACTACCATCCTCGATGGCAACGGCGCAATCGTTAATCTCGACATCAATGTTAATTAGTATTTGAACCGCGTCCAATCAGCTGCTTTTTTGCGGTGGTACCAACCTGCACTTTAGCGGCAATTCACAATCTTTACCGCGGGCAGGAGAGGAGACAGTCAATTTCCATTACTGAGTGTGATTTTTAAAACAGACAGTTGAAGAAGTCTTATCTGCATTCTTTCTTCTACAATGCGCTTTACATCTTATCAAAATACACAAAATAATTGCTGATACTACAAAACAATTGCAAATGAATATTGTCTTTTCGATGTGTAACTCAAATTACGGGAACATTTGTTTTACAACTTTAGGAGGAATTGATTTCTCTTAGATTAAAAAGAAGAGCAGGTAGTTTAACTACCTGCTTCTTTATAACGCACACGCCCCATATTGAAAACGTGTGAAGGTTAACGTGGTGTAAATCACGGGAACGATATATGTGTCAACCTCGAATATCTTTATTTGTTTTGTTATGCAAACATAATAAGATTTTACCATTATATAATTATTCAGTTTGTTCAGCGCTACACGTTGTAGCTATTTTTGGCATTTTTAATGAACATGGCAACAGAAATTTTCAACGCCCACATCCCCTGGTAAAACATCGTTTGTATTCAACTTTGTGTCTATTTGTAGTATTATATATACTACGTTAGCTACCGTATTATTACCTTTTACTTAAAACTTAGTTAAAATTCATTTACTTTTGTCACAGTTAAATTAAATCAACGGGACGATTTAGATTTGAATTGTAGTCACTTGGATAAGTGTACTTAAAAAAGAGTTCATCTTTTTTTACAAGCCATAATGCGGGTAGTTTACTACCCGCATTTTTTATGACCCAAAAGTACTATTGCCGGCGGCAGTTTTTCTCAATAAGTTTGCATTGTAAAGTTAAATCAACGGGACGATTTAGATTACAAACCAACCTCTCAGGAATGCAGACAGCTAAACACTGGCTGCATTTTCTTTTTAAAACGCTACACAAACCCTTTCTGGCAAAAAGCCACTTCGCTGGCAAATTATACCGAAACGCCTGGCGTCTTCAGCCCAACAAAAACCCAATTCGCAAAATAGCAAGAATGTAAGTTTCAAGGCTATTCATTTTGGTCAGGCGTTAAATACCGTACTGAGGCAAACGTTGTTCTTGAATATTCGCTTTATCCGCTACCATTCCAGTTGAGTAAATGTATTATGCCTCGTTCAACAATTATTTTCGGCAATAACATAGGCTATATGTTGTTTCAGCGCACTTGCAAAGGGGTATAGCCCAAAAAGGCTATTACATTTCACCTTTATTGTGTATACTTTTGAGACTTCATATATTTTAAATCACGGGAAGATTTAGATTAAAAATTAACGGCTCTTCAGGATTGTTGACCTTTAATCAATTACGACGTATTATGCGCCACTAAATGCAGTTAGAAATTGAGACTAACTGCATTTTTTATAAAAGCTAAGTGCATTTCAGCGATTATGGTTCCTTTGACTTTGATTATTTGTTTTATTTAGTTAAATTGGGAGTGAATTGACGTTGAAAGCATGCATGCAAATCAATTGTATGTTATAAATCCAATCCGAATTTTTTACACATTTGATGAGCGCTTCAAGTTCATCAGAAAAATACTTCCCTAATTTAATCATTCTATGCAGTTCATCCCACTAAAAAGTGGCCGACGATTTTTGCAAGCTTGGTTACACCATTAATTTTATATGAAACCAGTTGACAATGATGTTGTAAACATGATTGTACGACGATTTTACGCAAAGGAAACAACAGTAAGCCTAATTTTACTGTGCCAATGATATGACCATGAAAATAAACTACTTATCAGCACTTTTTTATGCAACCAGCCTCATTTTTATGAGTACTACTGTTGTGGCACAGGTTACCGAACGGCAGCCAGTGAGTGAAGAATACGTACAAATGGAGGGTATAGATGGCGACAAAATAATCAAAGACCTGGCTAATAATCGCTATCTTTATAACAAGAGCCTGATTAGCCATACAAAGCAGCCTTTGGAGCTTCCGAAGCCGCAATCGATCATTGATGCTCAGGCAACAATTAACTTCGGCGGGTACGATTATGTTATCGTAAATAAAAAAGTAACACAGGTTAAGGGGCTTGTACTTTCTACCGCAACGCTTGCTTTGCTTAGCGACAAATTGAATCTGCTCGATCGTTTCCAGCACCGCTGTGCAGATAGGGTAAACGCCGAATATGCACAGCCCAATCGGAATCTGCAATACATTAAAACCCTCGATCGGCAGTATTTTTCTGCGCTCAATCAATTTACCGAAATTACACAGCATATTGCACAGTTGAGCAAAAAACGCAACGCTTCTATTACCATCGAATTGGCGCTCAGAAAAATTGAAGGTCCATCAAATGATGTTTTCCTTGCTAACAATAGGCAAGTTATGGTTGCCGAAGTTGCTCAAAAGTAGCAACCGCCTTTTGGTAAGCACCTGCCATTGAGCAATTCGCCCGATTACCTGGCCGTTCAATTGCACTATTTCGGAGCCTTTTTCTCTTTATCTAAAACCGTAAAGTATTGCACCAGCCTTTGGCCATTTTCGTCGACCAACGTTAAGGTGTGT
This sequence comes from Pedobacter endophyticus, assembly GCF_015679185.1. Taxonomy (NCBI): domain Bacteria; kingdom Pseudomonadati; phylum Bacteroidota; class Sphingobacteriia; order Sphingobacteriales; family Sphingobacteriaceae; genus Pedobacter; species Pedobacter endophyticus. The sequence continues at coordinate 627,404 of NZ_CP064939.1, read as the reverse complement.
TTCCCTGGCGATGGACTTACCGCCAATTGGTGATAATTTGTTGTGGTGGCCACATACTCATTATCGATATGCCAGTAAATTTTTGAACTTTGGTTTCGGTGTGCGGCATTTAAAACTATTTTGCCTCTGCTACCGTCGAGTTCTAACGGAATGTAAACCGTTGCACCGTTTTTAGGATAAATCAGCTCCATCAAAGCATTTGCATCCGAAACATCGCAACCAGGCATAAAGGGAGGCAGGCTTCTGTAATCTCCGTTTTTAATCTTATAATAATATTCCATTGCTGGCGGTAAAATAAACCAGCTTTTATGTTGCATTTTGGTTACGCTTTCGCATTGGTCGGTTACGCGGAGGGTTCCCTCGGCGTTTAAGTGCACAAGTTTATGGAAAGGGCAAACGCTGGTTTTCTCTCCCGAGGTTGGTACAAGTTCATCGATGACATCCACACAGTATTCACCCGCTTTATAACCGCTTTGTTTGCAAACCTTAATGCGCCTGAGCTTTGTAGCCGGCGTTGCAAACCATTTTCCATTAGGCAGTAATTTAAAAATATCAAACAATACCGGCGCTGCAGTTTCAACGCCTACTAATCCGGGCCGACCTTCGCCGTCGGCGTTGCCTACCCAAACGCAAACCACATAATCGGGTGTGACGCCAACTGCCCAGGCATCGCGGAAGCCAAAACTTGTGCCCGTTTTCCACGCTACCCTTTGCGATGACGAAAATTGTTCCCAAAGGCCCTCATCGCCGGGGCGCATCACTTCTTCCATGGCATTAAAGGTGGCCCAAATCGAGCCATGATCTAATAGCGAATTGAGCTGGTAATTTTTGTTTTCCCTTTCGTTTGTTTCAATGTAATTCGCAGCCCGGTAATCATTTGGGTCATACAAGCCTTTGTACCTGTTAAAGTGGTTCAGCGTTCGCACCATGCCCATATAGGTATTGGCCAAATCCCACATTGTAACTTCGCTTCCGCCCAAAATAAGCGATAAACCGTAATGATCTGCAGGTTGGTTTAGCGTTCCTATTCCAAGCTTCTTTAATTTATCGTAAAAGCGCTCGTACTTGTATTGCTGCAGCATTTTAACCGCCGGAATGTTCAATGAACGACTGAGCGCCTTGTCCGCAGAAATTGCACCGTCGTAGCCCAGATCGTAATTCTGTGGCGAATATCCGGCAATCTGGGTTGGAATATCGGGAATAAGGGTATGCGGCAAAATAAATCCATCGTTAAGCATGCTTGCATAAAGCAATGGTTTAAGTGTACTGCCGGGGCTTCGCGGCGCTTTAATCATATCTACATGGCTTTGCAAATCGGCATTTTCGGGTTGATAGCTATTGCCGACATAACTAACCACGGTACCGGTTTTTGCGTTTAAGATGAGGGCAGAAATGTTGTTGATATCATTAGCGCGGTAACGGTTATTGTATCGTTTTAAAATTGCATTTAGCCTGAGCTGAATGTCTTCATCAAGCGTAGATTTTATTCTCGTTGAGGCAACCTGAAGTGTTGTGCGTTCGGCCTTGAAGCGGTTTAACAAGTGCGGCGCATTTTGAGGCAATGGCAATGGCTTCCCCGGGATAGGTTCTAATTTGGATAAGTTTGCCGTTGATTGATCTATGAAATGCAGCGTAACCAATTTATCAAGCAAGTCGTTTCGCTTTTTGATCAGTCGAGGGGCATTTTTACCGGGATGAACGAGCGACGGGCTATTTGGCAGAACGGCTAATGTTGCGGTTTCGCCCCACGACAGGGTGTTGGCTGCCCGTCCGTAATAGCGCCAGCTTGCCGCGTCCAAACCAACAACATTGCTTCCGAAAGGTGCATTTGCGGCATACAATGCCAAAATTTCCTGTTTAGAATATTTGAGTTCTAAACGCAGGGCGAGCAATACTTCGATCGCCTTTTGCCATACTGTTCGGTCTTGTTTTCGCGATAAACGAATCACTTGCATGGTTAAAGTGCTGCCACCGCTCACAATCCCGTTCGCTTTAAGGTTTTGCCGCATGGCTCTGCTCATGGCTAAAAAATCGACGCCAAAGTGGCTGTAAAAGCGCTTATCTTCAAAAGCGATGATGCAATCTCTAAATTTTGCAGGAACAGTATCGACAACTGGAAAACGCCATTGGCCATCGGCGGCAATTGCGGCGCTCAATAAATGCCCGTTACTGGCCTCAACAACGTACGATGTTGGCGTTTTAAATAGCTTACCCTGAAGCAAAAGGAAAAAAACAGCGACTAAAACAAGGCAAGCGATGTCTGCAATCAGAAGTGTTTTCAATACCTTGTTCATGTTGGGCTCATTTATTTGTTTTTCAGCTCCACCCGTTACAGGGGGCGCCTACTAGTTTTAAAGAGAATTGGGCTTAAAACTATAAAAAAAACGCCTCAGTTGAGAAAAAAAGAAGCTTTGCAAAACCTTATTTTTTTTATATTGTTCATTTTAAAAAGAAGATTATGACAACAAACGATACAAAAAAAGCTGTTAAAGGGGGATTAGTGCTTGATGGATTGAAAGCGGTAGGAGACGCAGCGGGCGTAAAGGCAAGCAGGCCAAAAATTAAAAAAGAAATGGAAGTGGGCGTGAGTATAGTAAACCAACTGCTCGAAATGTTATTTACTAAACGCGGTAACAATAACAAAAGAGAGGTGGAGCTAACGGCCCTGGGCTTAATGGCTTTTTATAATGTTTACCGCGGAGTAAGGGAAAGAAAGAAGTCATCGTTGGTAAAAGGCGTTTTCCTGAGCGCAACGTTAGTGGCCAGCCTCGTGGCTTATGCAAAGCTGCACAACCAACAAGCAAGGTACAAAAAACTGGCCATGCGCTAAGTAGTTTTTATAAAGAACGAAATACAGCACCAACCAAAACGGCGAATGGAGCTTGCGGTGCGCAGGTTCCTGTGATAAATAGGTAAGGGATTCTTCGGGATGCTCAGCATGACATTTATTCTTGCTGTCATCCTGAACGCAGTGAGGCTGATATTGAAAATTTTTTTTTGGAATGCTGTATTTAACTTAAATTTGCTGGTGCTCAATAAAGCGAAATTAGTTATCGACAGCAAGCTGGAATGGAGATCAGGGAAATAAAGGAACAGGCATTGGTTTCGGAAGTGGCCGAGAACGAGGTGCTTACCGTAGCCTTTTACCGGAAGGAGACCGTTTGGCACAGAAACTGGAAGCTGGCTTTCCCCGAGTCGTTCAGAGAAGTTGGCTTTAGGGATGTACATAAAGGCGATTTTCATCGTGCCGACATATTCACGCCTTCCGGGCACACCATCGAATTTCAGAACTCACCCATTAATTTGGCGGAACTGCGGAGCAGAGAAGCGTTTTATCCCAACCTGATCTGGGTTTTGAACGGCAAAAAATTTAAGGGCTTCAAAATTTTAAAGCACCTGCCTGATATCGACGACCCGAGACTGAAAGATTATGAGTTTCGCAGCGCTGATCATCTCTCATTAGTGAGAAAATGTGATGTTTTAAGCGGAAAACAACCCCTGAAAGTGCTTAATTTTTATCACCCTGAACTAAAGGACATCAAATTCAGTTCAAATTATTACTCTTTTTGCTGGAAAAATTCGCATAGTGTTTGGTACGAGGCTACTGTACCCATAATTATCGATTTGGGCGGCCATTTCCTGTACGAATTAAAGACAAGGCATCAATTGTCTGGCGATTATTACTACCTAAAACTACTTCATCGCAAAACATTTATCTATCGTTATACTCCACCTGAATACTAATTTCGTATTTTCGGCCCAAATACCTACGCAACTACAGGCGTGGAGCTAACCATTTACTTTACCAAAAACGCTAAATAAACACTCAAAATGTATAACTGTGTAATTATCGACGATGATCAATTAAGTATTGACATATTAAAAACACTGATTAGCCAACATCCCGCCATGAGCACGTTGGCAACTTATACTAACCCGGCAAGGGCTATAAATGAAATGTTGGTTGGGGAAGAGATTGATTTCTTGTTCCTTGACATACAAATGGAAATCTCGGGCATAGATGTTGCCAGAAAACTACGGGATAAGGTGCGGTACCTCATTTTTGTAACCGCATACGAGCGGTACGCCATCGACGCTTTTAAGGTTCACGGCGATAAATTTTTGCTCAAGCCCATTACACCAGAGAAGTTCTCGCTGGCAATTGATCAAATTTTGATGAAGGAAAGGAGATAACGGCATTTTAGCGCATAAAAAAATCCCAGCGGAGCTGAGATTTTTTATGCGCAGTGTATATTATTTCATACTGTCATCAATTTTATTAATTGTGGTCAGGTGACCCTGAACAATCGGAGCGGTTTTGCTGGCGAAGGCCTTAAGGTCGGCGTCTTTTCCGTCTCTCGCTTCATCTTCCATTAATTTTAAAGTCGATTTATGACCGCTCACCATCGCATCAACATAGGCCTTATCAAAATCGGCACCAGTTTTTTTGCTTAAATCATCCATTTTCTTTTTGTGCTCCTCATCAACAGTGCTCGGAAGCGTAATGTTTTTTTGCTGAGCAAGTGTCATCAATTCGGTATTTGCCATTCCGTGGTCTTTAACCATCATACTGGCAAAATCTTTTACTTGTTGGCTAGTGCCTTTTTCAAGCGCTAATTTGCCTAGTTCTACTTCGGCCATTCCGCTTACGGCGGCCTCAGTTGCAAATTTCGAGTCGCCCTCATCTACCGCAATACCACCGGTTGAGGCTGTGCTCGATGAGGTATCTTTAGCCATATTTAAACTGTCGGCAGTTTCCTTGGCGTCTTTATTGCCTCCGTTACATGCCTGAAATGTTAGCGCCGATAATGAAACGGCCATTACATAAATTAACTTTTTCATATTTATTGGTTTTTGTTATATTAAGGGAAACAACACCAATTTGAAATAGTTTTTAAATGATTAAAACGGACGGTGTGCAGTTAAGGTACCCATCAAGCGCCAGCGATTAACGGTCATCCTCAGAGGTAAGTTTTAGAAAAACAGAGGAGTTAAGGTAACAGGTTTCAATGCTGTCATTCTGAGTTTTAATTTTTGTTAAAAAAAATCAATATGGTATGACGTTCTTTTTTAGAAGAATGCTCCTAAAAAGGCTCGTCATTTCGAGCGCAGCCGAGAAATCTTTATGCAAGGTTCAAAGATTTCTCCACTTCGGTCGAAATGACGATTTTTAGATTGTTTCGAAAAACGTTAATGGTAGCATAGCGAAGACCGCGGAGCAGCTACGAAGCAAATCTCCAAGCTATGAAACGCAGAACGCCAAAACCCCAGCACTAAAAAAGGGTGCTCTGTGTGGGCAAGGATGCGATGACCTGATTAATTGCTTTGAATTTTTGCTCTTTTTGATTTAGTTTCTGCTTTTTCGGGAAGCTGGATTGATAAAATTAAATCGATGCTTTCTGAATTGGTTTCATAATCAGCAGCAATTTTCTCCCACTTTTTCAATTCGGCTTGCAGGGCTTCAATTTCTTTACCTAAGGATTCTATTTTATTTTGGATCGATTTTCTAACGTTTGTATTTGCCATAGCCACAAAATTACTACATGGCTTTCACTTCTTTAAAGTGTGCAATGGCAAAAAATGGAAATAAAACCGTTAGTTACTGATAACCAATAGCTTTTAATGCGTTATTTTTTTTCCACAAAGATTTCTTAGGTGAGCACAGCGTTGCACTTAAAAATACTTATCGAGGCTTAAACCGTAGGTTAGGTTTAAATTTTCGCTGTTTGTAATGTTTAACCTGTTGTAAGTTAATGTTGTGGTAAAGCTCAGCCATTTACGAAGCTTAAGGTTTAATGAGGTGTTCGACCGGATGATATGATCGCCTTTTCTGCTGAACGAATTTTGAAGGAAATGATTTCCATCTAATGTTAACCACTCCCGCACATCGAAATGATATTGCAACCGGAGCGAATTGCGGTACGTGTGGTAACTTTCGCCCACAATAAGGCTACTCTGATCAAAAAGAACCCCGTCGCTGATGTTTACATAAATGTGCTCGCGATCAACAACGCTGTAAGCCAGGCCCACCCCGGCCAGCAATTGGTTTTTCAGCTTTAGCGAGTAACTGGTATTGTAGTTGGCGAGGCCCCAATAATAAAAATGCGGAAATGTTTTGTAAAGGTTAAAGTTGAGCGTGGTAGAAAAATCGTTGTTGCTCAAAATGTTGTTTTGCTTGCCGTAAAGCCAGGCTGATGATGAGTTTAAAACAATGCTTTTCTTCTTAAGGCCAAAGTTTAGGGCATTGTTGAGCAAATAGGCCCGTTCGTTGTTGGCCCTATTAATTGAGCCGCCCGAAGTAACAAGCAGATGGTAATTTGTGGTATCGTTGTATTGTGAAAAGGCATTTACCTGCGAAATGACGAAAACAAAAATCAGCAAAATTCTCATAAAGCTTTAACACTTTAATTTGTTGCTATGTTTGGCAGCAGCCGACATAATCCCTGGCGTCAGTTCTTTTCAAACCATTTCGGAATTTCAATCAGGTTTCGATCGTAAATAATTTTGTCATCTTCATCTTTGTAGCCCGCAGAAATAAAATCGACCTTGGGGATATCTTCAGCAACATCCTGCTTAAACTGGTAAGCATCGATTAAGAGATAATGATGGAGCTTTTTTTGCTCTTCCTTGTTTTCTGCCAGCAAAATCAACACTTTATCGCCGGTATTTAATGTTCTGATATGCGTTCCTGTTATTTTCATCACCTGTATTGTTGTTGGTTCGATTGATTTAATTCAAATTATGCCTAAGCAAAACATTCGATGTTTTTTTAATGTTTTAGCTAAAAACGGAATTATGGAAGAACAAAAAACACCAGCTAAGCAGGATACACAGCCAGGTATTGAAGCAGAGATGAATCCGGCACCTGAAGTCATAAAATCAACTTATAAAGGATCGGAAAAGCTTTCGGGTAAGGTGGCCCTTATTACGGGCGGCGACAGCGGCATCGGCAGGGCAGTGGCTGTTCACTTTGCCAGAGAAGGTGCCGACATTGCTATTGTGTATTTAGATGAAGATGTGGATGCGAACGCCACCAAAGAAATGGTTGAGAATGAAGGACAGAGTTGCCTGTTGATTAAGGGCGATGTAAAAGACCCCGAATTTTGTAAAGGCGCAGTTGAACGTGTGGTTGAAGAATTTGGCAAAATAAACATCCTTGTAAACAATGCAGGCATGCAGGTGCCACAAAAAGATCCAAAGAAAATAGACGACAAGCAGCTGGAAGATACGTTTAGGACGAACATTTTTGGCTATTTTTATTTTGCGCACGAGGCGCTTGAGCATTTTACAACTGGTGATGTAATTATTAATACCACCTCGGTAACGGCCTATCGCTCTTCGCCCAACCTGATCGATTATTCATCGACAAAAGGCGCCATTACCTCATTTACGCGATCGCTTGCAACCAACCTGGCTAAAAAGGGCATCAGGGTAAACGCGGTTGCACCGGGCCCGGTATGGACACCGCTAATTGTTTCGACGTTTGATGAGGAAAAAATTAAGTCGTTTGGTACCGAAACGGCAATGGAACGAGCAGGTCAACCCTCTGAATTAGGTCCTGCCTACGTTTTTCTGGCGTCTGAAGACTCATCGTACATCACAGGCCAGGTAATTCACGTAAACGGAGGCGATATTGTTAACGGCTAAATTTTATATATTGCCGAAAATTAAGGGCAACATATAATGATAAGACCGGGTGCTGACGATTGGCGTTTTAAGCTTCATGAAATTATTTACGAAACGCATACGCCTGCAGGCAAGGCTTTCGATGTAAGCTTGTTAATTGCCATTTTCGCGAGTATTACGGTGGTGATGCTCGATAGTGTTGCAAGCATACATCAACATTATGGCGGGCTTTTTCACATTACAGAGTGGGTTTTTACGGTACTTTTTACCATAGAATATATTTTGCGGTTAATTTGCATCCGCAGGCCCATAAAGTATGTAATAAGTCCGCTTGGCATTATCGATTTTGTTGCACTTATTCCATCGTATTTAAGTATATTATTTATTGGCGCACAATCGTTACTTGTTTTCAGGGCGCTTCGTTTATTACGGGTATTCAGGATTTTTAAGCTTGGTCAGTTTTTAACCGAGATCAATTTTTTAACTCAGGCGCTTAAAAACAGCTTTCGCAAAATCAGTATTTTTCTGCTTACGGTGTTAACCATTACGGTAATTTTAGGGTCGATCATGTACCTGGTTGAGCAGCGGGAGAACGGTTTCTCAAACATTCCTGAAAGTATTTACTGGGCAATTGTTACCATAACAACCGTTGGCTACGGCGATATATCGCCCATTACACCGTTGGGCAAATTTGTAGCCTCCGTTGTCATGCTAATCGGTTATGCAATTATTGCGGTGCCAACAGGTATTTTAACGCACGACATTGCGATTGCCGCCAGCAAGAAAAAGGAGCTGCAGGAAGCCTGCCCGAGTTGCGGCCGAGAGGGGCACGAAAGCGATGCGATGTTTTGCAAGTTTTGCGGGTCGTCGTTATTTAGATAGGCGAGCGACGAGGCAAGCGCAAAAAAAAGTCAGGTTTTATTCAACCTGACTTTTTTGTAATTGTTACCTCATTATAACATTTCACTATCATCTTCTTCGTAGGCGTTAGGATCTTTGTCCAATTCTTCCACATCCGATTCGTTGTAATCATCATCTTCGTTCAAATCCACATCCAAATCATCATCGTCGTCTTCATCCTCATCATCCGGTCCAAGCTGATCGTTTAAGGCAGTACCTTCACCATCTGCATACTGTATTTCATCTGAGGTGTACTGGTCATCTTCTTCTGGTGCGTGGCCATCAGCTGCATTTCCTTCTGAGCGTCCGACCTGGAATTGATCAACGTTGCTGATCTCTTCTTCTGGTTGATTATTTTCTTGATTTTCCATAGTAGTGTTTTAATAGAAGAACAAGGCATTCTCGAAATAGGTTTTAACAAAAATTATTTATAAAGCCTGAGTAATGGTTTTGGAATAACAAAAACTTTTGGCGTTTATTGCGGTTGTACTTTCAGTAATAATCAAAAGTAAACACCGATGAATTTTTATATAAGAACAACTTTAAGAGCGGGCATTGCATTGGCTTTATCTGCTTTTGCTTTCAGCGACAATGCCTTTGCAAATGGGCGGGTTAACGGTAGCGCCAGCTATCAAACGGATAGCCTTACCAATGAGGTTTTGTTACGGCGGGCATCATCAATCACCACAAAACAGCTGCTGGCTGCCAACCTTGCGATTGAAAAAGGAGGTGCGAGAGCCAAGAAAATCGGCAGAACGATGGTGCTTCAACTCTCGAAGGTGAATGAAGAAATTAGAACGCTGGCCAAAAGCAAGAATGTTGCACTGCCGATGAGCAGCCCCAACGAAGGCCAGCGCCCTGATGGGAGGGTAGATGCAACGCCTGAGAACCTTAAAGATACAACCAGAAATAAGACTGGCGGCGGTGAGGCCGGAAACACAGGTCAATCAGTAACTGCAGCCAACGAAGCTGGTGATGTAGCGTTGCTGAAATCGATAGACAATTTGAAAAAACTTTCGGGAACGGCGTTCGATGAGGCTTACTTAAATATGATTGCGCTCGATAGGCAGAACGCTTTACCGTTGCTACAAAACGCCTCCAAATCGTCGGATACCGCAGTCAGGAAATTTGCGGCAAAGTATCTTACCATTTTGAAAAAGCCAGTTAAACAATTGTATTAAATAAGCGGTGGGCTGACTCCGCCAATATACGTCACATTTGTGTTTCGGTACTGGATTTTGGTAATTTCTAAATAGCTTTCGCTTTATAATCTAAATCGATTTACTATTTTAGACGATCGATAATGATCGAATTACCTAACCTATCCGAACACAAATGAAAAAAAACCTTTTACTTGTCTTTCTCCTCTTGCAATCGGCCATGCTTTTTGCTGCAACAATCGACCTTTCATCGCCCGATAAAAGGATTAAAGTTGCAATAAACGTTAAAGACCGCATTAGTTATGGCGTTACCTTTAATGGAAACCCGTTCATCGCCGAATCCTATTTACAACTCAATCTGAGTAACGAAAAGTTGGGCGCCAACGCAAAGCTGCTCAAAAAAACTTTGTCAACAGTAAACGTAAATTCCAATCCGGTTGTTCCATTAAAAAATGCAACGGTAAATAATCACTATAATTTATTGCGCCTGGATTTTAAGGGTAATTTTAGCGTTGAATTTCGTGCCTACAATGATGGGATTGCCTATCGTTTTATCACCAATAGACAAGATTCGATAACGGTTACTAATGAAGATGTTCACATTGGATTTAGTGATCCGGTAAAAGCGTCCTATCTCGAAACTGGTAGCTTCAAAACGTCTTACGAGATTCTTTACCGTCAGAACGAACTTGGAAAATTGAATAAGGAAAAGATGAGCGTTCTGCCCATTCTTTTTGATAATGGCAAATATAAAGCGCTCTTATCTGAAGCAGATTTATACGATTATCCTTGCCTGTTTGTAAAAGCGTCAGACGATAAAACAATAAATGCTGTATTTCCAAAAGTTCCTCTGGCATTTGGTGAGGACGGAGACAGAAGCCAGAAAATTTTAAAGGAGGGTGATTATATCGCCCGGACTTCGGGTAAGCGATCCTTTCCGTGGCGCTTTATGGTGATTACTGATCAGGATGCACAGCTCGCCGCCAATCAAATGGTTTATAAACTCAGCACGCCAAACCAGCTGAAAGATGTAAATTGGATAAAGCCGGGTCAGGTAACCTGGGAGTGGTGGCATAATGCTTACGTTTACGGTGTAGATTTTAAATCGGGATATAATCAGGATACCTACAAATACTATATCGACTTTGCGTCGAAATTTGGTATTCCCTATATTATTATGGATGAGGGATGGGCAAAAACTACACTGAACCCGTTTGAGCCGAATCCAACAATCAACCTGCAGGAGCTCATTGCTTACGGAAAACAAAAGAACGTAAAAATTGTACTTTGGTTTACCTGGCTGGCGGTTGAAAACAACTTCAACATTTTCGAAACGTTGGAGAAATGGGGAATAGCGGGAATGAAAATCGATTTTATGGACAGGAGCGACCAGTGGATGGTAAATTATTATACCCGCGTGGCTAAGGAAGCTGCAAAGCACCACATTCTTGTCGATTTTCATGGTGCATTTAAGCCGGCGGGATTGGAAGTGGCCTATCCCAATGTACTTTCGTACGAAGGGGTGATCGGGATGGAACAAAACATTGGCGGCGGCTTGGCTACGCCCAACAACAATCTCTTTTTGCCATTCCTTCGAAATGCAGTTGGCGCAATGGATTATACGCCCGGCGCTATGCGTTCGGCACATAAGCAAGATTATAAGCCAAGTTGGGTAAACACCATGAGTATTGGCACGCGGGCGCACCAGCTGGCAATGTATATCGTTTTTGAAAGTGGATTTCAAATGCTGGCCGATAATCCCTTTAACTACCTCAAGGAACCTGAAACTACTGCTTTTATAACGAGCATACCAGTAACCTGGGATGAAACAAAAGTTTTAGATGCCCGGGTGGGCGAATACATCGTAACGGCCAAGCGCAAGGGCGAAAAGTGGTTTATTGGCGCAATGGGCAACGATCAAAAACACGACCTGAAAGTGAAAACCGACTTTTTGAAACCTAATGTAAATTATAAAATTACGTTGATAAAAGATGGTATTAATGCCGACTTTCAGGCCATGGATTTTAAAAGAATCGAACAATCGCTTAAAGCGGGTTCAACGCTCGATATTAACATGGTTAAGGATGGCGGTTTCGCCGCCGTTATTGAGCCTGTTAATTAAGCTTATTGCAATTTATAATTAAACGACTACATTGGGGAAGCGGTTCCTCGGTGTAGTCGTTTTTTTTTTTGGGATTAGGGCGGCAATTATAAGTTGTTAGATAAAGCCGTAAAACTTGTTCTTTTACACGCACGAACAACGTACAATCATACATCTTTCCGCCATTAAACTTCCACCAATCTCACTGCACCGGTCCATTCATCTTTATTACAATTTTCGCACCTTACATTCTCATCATTAGTGTGCTCGGCCTTCCTGTTTCCACAATAATTGCACACCATCACATCCGTTATCGCATGAACTTCGTCACTGAATTGTGTATCCCATTCAGGCAATACTGATAAGCCCGGTTGTGGATCGGGATTGTTTACGAAACTGAAAAAACCACCAGCCTCAAAATACAAGCGGCTCACCAAGCCCAAATGGCTGATTCCCTGAGAGCGCAATTGAGCAAACACACGGGCCCTGCTTATTCGCGTGGCCACCATTGTTTTAACATTTAGCACACCATCCTTAACTATTATATCAAATTTATCCTGGGTAATGGATTCAAACTTCCGGTCAACTGCGGCTCTCCGGGCGATAACCATCTGGTAGGTAATAATCACGGCTGCTATAACAATCGCAGGTAGCAACCCGCGTTCCGGGCTCATTAAAGGTACGCCAATAGCAGCGGCTAAGGAGGCAACCGCCGCCATTTCGTTTCTGCTCAGTTGCGACGACATTCGCTTGCCCATTAACCGCATCGAAACCATCAACAAAAGGTAAACAACCGAAATCCGCAGTATCACCTCCATATAAAAGTGATAGGGCACATCGCCAAACAATATCCGGTGAAGATCACCAAGTTTAATTTCGTACTCTCTCATGATAATTTAGAAATAACAGCGTTAGTCCAGTGTTTAGAACCACAGTTCTTACAGTTGTTTTGCGCCTCATCGTGGGTTGAAGCACGGTTTCCACAATCGAAACAAACCATGGAGCCGGCAATGTCCGAAAATTGTTTTTCAGCAGTTTCTTCGCCAATCGGTAGGAGCGAAAGTCCGGGCCGGGGTTTCGGGTATTTAAAGATAGAAAACAATCCCGACGCCTCCAGATATACACGCCTTACCTCGCCAAGGTTGTAAATATTTTGACATCTTAGTTCCGCTGCTAATTGTTCTCTCGAAATCTTCATCCGTGCAAGTTGGGTCGCGGCAATCACACCATCCTGAACCAACAGGCTTTCCTTACCTTGCGTAAACCGTTCAATTTTGTTGTATTTAACAGCAAAATAGTTGAGGCCACGCTGAAATACAACCGCACAAACCAGCACCAATAAACCCTGTAATAGTCCTCGCTCCGGAATTTGCATTGGCACCGAAATGATCGCACCAAGCGTAAGCATAACCGCTAGTTCAGAGATCGTTAGCTGGCCGCCCATCCGCTTGCCAAGAAACCGCAAAGTGATTAATAAAAGAATGTAAACTATAACCGTTCTTACCAGTACCTCAATCAAAAATTCGGCAGGAACCATCCCGAAAAGGATTCTGTGCCAGTCTCCCCAGTGTATTTCTTCTTGTTTCATAATGAATAATGCAGTGAAAATAAAGTTACATTGTTACCGCTAATCGATTAATAATTACCGCCTCCGGCTTAATGTGGCTAACCGACTCGAGTAGTTTGGCCAGATACTGTTGCTTAACCACGCCGTTTAATTCAATGCTATTCGTATCTATCTTTCCAGTGGCCCGGGGATATTCGGCCAAAACGCTATCGAGCTGTTGTTTTAGGATATAATTTGTGTTTAACTCAACCGGGCCGATCATCATCTTATCGTCGATTTTTTTGATTAGATGAATCGTAGAAAGCTTCTGTTTTACCATCATTCTCGATTTCTCGGTAGGACAAATGCCCCATAGCGTAACGTTTCTATTGTACACCGTAAATTGAACTCCCGCGAAGCTTGCGTCTTCCTTTGCCTTTAGCACCAAATCCGCTTTAATCTGTTGATCTCGCTTGTAAGGGCTACAAGCAGCGGTAATGCTCAATAATGCAATTGCCAAATACAGTTTCAGTGAGCAGGCATGTTTTATTGCTTTCATTTTCGAATTAAAGATCTTTTTTATTCATTAAACACATTGGGAACTGCTGAGCGCTTCCAAATTTCTTAGTTTCTTAAACTTTTAATTAGTTGCGACTGTTTTTTCGATATAGTTACGATTAAAACAATTGCAAAACGGCCGCGGTTTTTCGTAACAAAAAAATAACCCAGAACTTCAGTACCTAGCCATAAAAAAACACATCCAAAATCAGTAACCGATATGAAACTGAAAGATCCGATACTAAACATTCTCAAAAAGAACTACGAACCATCTGCCATGATCGAGCAGAAATTTGGACGATACGATTTAAGCATAAAAACTGACATTGAGGGGAGGCCCATTTTGTTGTTTATGGGCAAAAAGGACGAAAATGGCTTCGTTCGTGGCGAGCGGTACGCCAGAACCCTGAAGTTTAATTCCGCCGGAAGCATCATTAAAGACCATTGGGAGCACAAAGGCAAAGCTACGCCGTAAGTGTCGAACCAAGCCCCCACCACGCTGATCTATTTTGAGCCAGACTAAAACAAAAGGCAGCGATTCTTCATCGCTGCCCCTCACTTTCGATATTAGTCTGCCGCCTACAAAAGCTTCGAAATTCCGTTCGTAGGTACGTGCCATCTCAATGTTGAAATTTTCCCCTTTACGGAGTTGGCTCCATCCATTTTTCGATCGTCAGCTGGCATTGCCTGTGGAGCATTGCTAACCTCATTCAGCCAACTTGCCTCCTTACCATCTTTTCCGTTAAGTTCCTGTTTATCATCGCCGCGGTTGTCAGTACCGACTTGCTCTGCTATGGACATCCGATCCCTTCGAGCAAGCTTCCTTTGCTGTTCCATAATCTTTTTTTAATATAAACCACCCGGTTTGCCCACTTGTTTAGCGTACTTAATTTTTAGGTATTTGTTCCGCGTAAAAAAACGTACCTGCGTATTTACCGAAATAAAAAAAAGGTAGTGCCAATACAAACTGCCTCGTTAAACTCTTGTTATTAGATAACGATCCCTTTGGAAGAAAAGAATACAACATTATAATATGGATACACACAACGATGCGCAATGGTGGAAAGGAACAATCATCTATCAAATCTATCCACGATCATTTAAAGACAGTAATGGCGATGGAGTGGGCGACTTGAACGGAGTAATTGAAAAGCTCGATTATCTTCAACATTTAGGAATTGAAACCATTTGGATCTCACCAATCTACCCGTCGCCAATGGCCGATTTTGGCTACGATATCTCAGACTATTGCGGTGTAGACGCTCTTTTCGGTACCCTCGAAGATTTTGATAGGCTGATGAACGAGGTGCACAACCGGGGCATGAAACTGCTTCTCGATTTTGTGCCCAATCACTCCTCAAATCTCCATCCATGGTTTCTCGAGTCCAGGTCGTCAAAAGACAATCCCAAACGTTCATGGTACATCTGGAAGGATGCTGCACCCGATGGTGGGCCGCCCAACAACTGGTTGGCCATGTTCGGCGGAAGCGCCTGGCAATGGGATGAAACCACCAGTCAGTATTACTATCACGGTTTCCTTAGCGAACAACCCGACCTTAATTGGCGAAACGAAGCGGTACAAGAAGCCATGCTAAACGTAATGCGATTTTGGCTCGATAAGGGCGTAGACGGTTTTAGGGTAGATGTGATTTGGCATATGGTTAAAGATGAACTGCTTCGCGATAATCCTGTCAATCCTGATTATACCCCCGAAATGGCAACTTACAACCAGCTACTGCCGGTGTTTTCGACCGACCAGCCTGAAGTTCATCGAATTATAAACAAAATGCGCACCCTGTTAGATCATTATAAAGACAAGGTAATGATCGGCGAAATTTACCTGCCCATACAGCGATTAATGGCCTATTACGGGCAGGACGACAGTGGAGCACACATGCCCTTTAACTTTACCCTGCTCGAAACACCATGGGATGCTAAGGCCATTGGCTTAGCGATAGACCAATACGAAGGAGCGCTACCCGCGGGTGGCTGGCCCAACTGGGTTTTAGGAAATCACGATCAACACCGCGTGCTAAGCAGAGTTGGCGCCGCACAAGCCAGGGTGGCCGCGGTTTTATTGCTTACATTAAGGGGAACACCCACAATGTATTACGGCGACGAGATCGGAATGAGCGATGTGAAAATACCACCGAATGAAATCCGTGACCCGCAGGGATTAAATATGCCCGAAAAGGGCCTCAGCCGCGATCCTGCTCGTACGCCAATGCAATGGGATGGCACTACTTTTGGCGGATTCAGTACCTGTCAGCCATGGCTCAGGCTTGCCGAAGATCACAAAGACAACAACGTAGCCAGCCAAATGGCTTACCCCCAATCAATGTTAAACCTGTACCGCAAACTGATTGCTTTAAGGCAGAGTTCGCCATCTTTAAAATATGGAATTTATCGCCCAGTGCTGGCAAACAGCCAACTTTTGGCTTATATCAGGCAAGCAGAAAACGCTCCCGGCTACTTGATTATCCTCAATCTGAGCGATAGTCCTGCGCCATTTTTGCCTCCGGTTAACCTATCAGGCGAAATCATATTTTCTACAAACGATGCCGGGGTCGGCGAATTTTTAACACAAGGTTTCGAAATGGGAGCAAACGATGCCACAATTGTTGAGATAAAAGAAAGGCCATAGCGATGGAAACAGGGATATATTACGAAGACCAGCACTGTTTGTTCCGTGTTTGGGCACCAGAAAGGGAGCGGGTACGACTAAAGATTGTGCACCCGTTTATGGGAGAGTTTCAAATGGTCAAGGTAGACGGCGGTTATCATCAATTGGAGTTCGACGATATTCCCGGCGGTACCCGATACCTGTTTAGTGTTGACGGCGGCGAAAAGTTTCTGCCCGACCCAGCTTCCCATTTTCAACCCGAGGGCGTCCACGCCGAATCAGAAATAGTGGATCATGAAAGTTTCGATTGGCACGATCGTTTTTGGAAAGGCATTTGTTTTGATAAGTTGGTTTTTTACGAGCTGCATGTGGGTACCTTTACCAACGAAGGCACTTTCGAAGCCATCATTCCACGGCTTGATCAACTTGTTGACCTGGGCATTAATGCAATTGAGCTGATGCCTGTTACACAGTTTTCGGGAACGCGTAATTGGGGTTACGACGGTGTTTACCCTTATGCCGTACAAAACAGTTACGGCGGGCCAATTGGGCTTAAAAAACTCGTAAATGCCTGCCACGAAAAAGGTATCGCCGTGTTTTTAGATGTGGTTTACAACCATTTGGGGCCAGAGGGAAACTATTTGAAAGAATTTGGCCCATACTTTAGCAAGAAATATTGTACCCCCTGGGGAGAGGCGATCAACTTCGACGGAGAATGGAGCGACGGCGTTTCTGCGTTCGTTGTCGATAACATGCAGCATTGGTTTGAGCACTACCACATCGATGGCTTGCGGTGCGATGCAATCCACGAAATTTACGATGCCAGCGCAGTACATTTGTGGGAAAAGGCGCATTGCAGATTAAAAACGCTAATGGAAAAACACGGCCGGCTGATTCATCTGGTTGCCGAAAGCGACTCCAATAACCCAAGGGTGGTAATGCCCGTTGAGTTGGGCGGAATGGGTTTTCGGGCGCAGTGGCTTGATGATTTTCAACACGCCTTATACGTATTGATCGATCCCGAAGGCGCAAGCCGTTATTCAGACTTTGGCTCGATTGGTCAGCTTGCCAAAGCTTTCCGCGATGGTTTTGTACACAGCGGCGAATTTGTCAACTTCAGGAAAAAACGGCACGGCGCATCTTCTGCAGGCATTTCACCGGATCATTTTGTGGTTTTTAACGAAAATCACGACCAAACGGGCAATCGGGTGCAAGGGAAAAGAATGGCCTCCTTTCTCGATCCCCAACGCTTAAAACTTGCAGCGGCGGTGTGCATACTTTCACCCTATGTGCCCATGCTGTTTATGGGTGAAGAATATGGCGAAACCGCCCCGTTCCAGTATTTCGTCGATCATAGCGATCCTACTTTATTAGAAGCCATCAGAGCGGGGAGAAAAGCAGAATTTGAGCGCCTGAACGGTAACGAGGAACCGGCCGACCCAAAATCGTTGCAAACATTTTTACAAAGTAAACTCGATTGGAAATTACGCCAAAGCGAGCAAGGCAGCGATTTACTGGCATGGCACAGAAAGTTGATTGCGTTGAGGAAATCCCTTCCGGCTTTACAGAGTAAAAACAGGCAAAATCTGCAAACAAATATCCTAAGTGATGCGGTGCTTGAAGTGGTTAGATTTAGCGATGATGGAAAACAAACCATAACCTGCGTATTCAATATTTCGGCCACAGAAAACGAATATCCCATTGGGAAGAAATTTGCCGCTTTTGATACGATTCTGTCTTCTAATGGCAATGTCGATGGAAAGCAGGGGCGGAGTGTCTCGCCCGACGAGTTACTTCATCTGGCGCCGTGGAGCGTCTCTGTGTTGTGCTAACGCTGGATTGAAAATCCAGAGCTATCGGAGTCAGGATTAGAAATCCAGCGGGTGTGGACACACCTTATCGAACTCAAATTAACAAAATCAGAAGCGGTTTAATAGCTGTTGAGTTTTGATAAAAGTGCCTCCACGGGCATTTAAAAGTACCTCGGAGGACTAATTTGGTGCTCCGAGGACTAATTTGCTGCTCCGAGCACTAAATTAGTGCTCCAAGATAGAAAAAGGTATCTCCGAGATAGAAAGAAGCATCTTTTAGATAGAAAAAGGTATCTCCGAGATACAAAGAAGTATCTTTTAGATAGATTAATGTATCTCCGAGAGCTGTGTTGGTCGAGATTTGTAATCTCGTCCTGGCTAGAACTAGATTTTAAATCCAGAGCTATGGAAGTCAGAGCTAAGTGAGTCACAATTACAAATCCTGACTAGCTCGGATGCTGGGCGAGATTTCTAATCTCGCCCTAATTAATACTGGATTTCTAATCCAGAGCTGACTGGAGTTAGAATTACAAACCCTGCCTAGCTAGGGGCAGCTAGCGCGAATGCTGGCGAGATTTCCAATCTCGCCCTAATTAAAACTGGATTTGAAATCCAGGGCTAGAGCAGTCGGGATTGGAAATCCCCGACTAGCGGTTGTAACAATGCTGGGTTGCGACAATGCTGGTCGAGATTTCCAATCTTGCCCTATTTGAAACTGGATTTGAAATCCAGAGCTAAGGGAGTCACAATTACAAATCCTATCTAATGAGAGGATTAGAAATCCTGATTAGCGGGAGTTAAACTGGGCGAATTTGAAATAGAAAGAACTTTCTTTTTTTTAAGCTGTTTTTTAGAAAGAATGTTCCCGATTTATCTAATCCCTAAAATTCGAGATATGAGAAAGAGACTTTTGCTAGCGATCATGTTTTTGGCGCCATTTTACCTGTTTGCACAAACGCCGTCAAAAAAACAAAACAAGAAAAAAATGGATACCACAGCGAAGCGTACCGCTGTTCCAAAACCAGAAAAATATGACCCCAACGCCACGCAATGGCCAAAAAAAGACAGCCTAAAAACAATTGAAAACCGCAACGATTCATTAAAAAGGAAAAGCAAATCTGGTAGAACAAAGAAACGGAATGGCAATTGACTCTCTGTTTTATAAAAATGCATTACTGTATTTAAATTCTAATAAAATTACAGACCACCAAATTGATGTTTTGTTCCAAGCCTATGACTATTAAATTTATGACCATTCTGCTGGCCGGCCGCCGATCAGCTTTCCTATATTCGTTTTTACTATCATTATCACTTTTCGGATGTAAACAAAAACCCGAAGTAAAAGAAACGCCAATCCCCGATAGGTGGTATCGCAACAGCATTATTTACAACCTCGATGTAGACAGCTATCAGGATAGTGACGGCGATGGAATAGGCGATTTTAAGGGGCTCATTTCAAGACTTCCTTATCTCGAATCGCTAGGGGTAAAAGTAATTTGGCTCTCGCCGTTTCAACCCACACCAGATCGGGATGACGGCTATGATGTGAGCGATTATTATGGCATTGACAAACGACTGGGCTCGATGGAAGACTTTGAGCGTTTTATGAAAGCCGCAAACGCACATGATATTAAGATTGTAATGGACATGGTGCTGAACCACACCTCTATCGATCACCCATGGTTTCAGGCAGCCCGGGCAGATAGCAGCGGAAAACTGCGTTCCCGCTATGTATGGAGCAATACGCAACCAAAAGATTACGACAAGGGCATGGCATTTGAAGGGGTACAAACAGAAACGTGGACTTATGATGAGATCGCAAAGCGCTATTATTTTCATCGGTTTTACGATTTTCAACCCGATTTAAACTACAGAAACAAGGCCGTTCAGTTAGAGGCAATTAAAATTTTAGCGTACTGGACAAAAAAGGGCATTTTAGGATTCCGGCTCGATGCTGTACCCTTTATTATTGATGTACCTGAAGATGGGGCCGACAAGCCATCGCATTTGTATGGCGTACTCGATTCGCTGGTTAGGGGTGCAAAGCAAGCAAATCCCGAGGTTTTACTTTTGGGCGAGGCCAATGTTGAGACGAAGGAAAACGTTGCATACTTTGGCACAAAAGGCGAACGACTTTCGATGATGTTTAATTTTTATGCCAATCAGTTTCTGTTTTATTCACTTTCGAAAGAAGAACCATCGAGTTTTGTAAAGGCATTAGAAGATACCCGAAGTAAACCAGGAGCATCGCAATGGGCATTCTTTTTACGAAATCACGATGAAATCGACCTCGGGCGGCTAAGCAAAAGGCAGCGTGAAACCGTTTACGATGATATGGGGCCCGAACCCAATATGCAACTTTACAACCGCGGAATAAGAAGAAGACTGGCACCGATGCTCCACAACGATGCCAAACTGAAGATGGCTTACAGCCTGCTTTATTCGTTGCCCGGAACGCCCGTAATTCGCTCGGGCGAGGAAATCGGAATGGGCGACGACCTGACGTTAAGAGAGCGACTTTCGGTACGCACGCCGATGCAGTGGGATACCACGGCCAACGCAGGATTTACAACCGCCAAAAAGGCGTTTCGTCAGGTGATTTCCCTCGGCGATTACGGCTATAAGAAAATTAATGTGCAGCTGGAACAAAAAGACAGTGGTTCGATCTTGAACCACATAAAAAAAGTAATTGACCTGCGGAAGAAATGTCCCGAAATTGGCACTTCTACGTGGACCTCAATCGCTACCGGAGATAGGCATGTAATGGGCCTCGAATATCAGCCAGGTTCAGGGCGACTAATTGTCTTGCATAACTTTTCTGCCGAACCAGCCCAGGTAAATTTGGCATTATCTGCAAAAGCTACTGATCTGTATAACAACAAATCACTTGCTGCCGGAAAGCAAACTATTCAGTTGGTGCCTTATGGTGCCGCCTGGATAAGAGAAGATTAATATAATAACGTGTTTTGCATGCATTAACGATAGGGGGCTGTCTCAAAGACTTTTGCGTTCTGCGTTTCATCGCTTGGAATGCTTCCGTGAAGCATCTTACGGTGTGGACACATCTCGTTTTGTGCGCCGTCATTCCCGCGCAGGCGGGAATCTTAATGCTGGGCGCCCAATTTATTGCGCATTAGGATCCCTCCCGAAGCTTCGGGAAGGATGACGACCGTTCTTAGAAAACGCCATAAAATGTGTTGTCATCCGATAGCTATCGGATTTGATGATTTCAGCTCGTAAAACGATATTTCAAAAATGTGTCCACACGATAGGAAAAGTCGGGATAGGTTCTCCTCGAGGAGAGAGAAAGAAAAGGCTGTGCTTTTAACCCAAACGTTAATAGGGAGAGGTAATAAAAAACAATCCAAAATCGTCATCCGACAGCTATCAGATTCGACCGAAGTGCTCCATAGGAGCTCCTTCGGAGGAGAAACCTTTGAACCTTGGATCGAGATTTAGCTTCGCTGAGCACTCGTGGTTCTCGGCTACGCTCGAAATCTCTTAGGAGTATCTACCAAATAACAACGTCACTCATGTTGATTTGTATGCAATAAATTACTCCTCAGAACGACAGCGTTAAACCAGTCATTAACCGGACGAATGTCCACGGCAAGCTCAACGTGACAAATCGGGATCGAACAAAGCTTCTAATCGGCTAAACGTCATCGCTATCAACCTCGTTGCCTTCTTCATCAATCTGCATGTGCTCATCCCAATTATCATCAGCCGAATTTTCGTCCTGATTCGATTCATCTGGCATTTCAATTTCCTCGTTTGCTTTTTCCGGTTGTTCTTCTTTTGGGTCTATCATAATTTTAAGGTTTTAATTCCTCATAAAAACACCCTTAAGCGGCGAAAGGTTTTGTGCGTCATCGTTAGGCGGGTAGTAAAACAAAACCGCAACAGCGCATGTTTATTCGAATGTTATTGCATCTAAATTGAGAAAATTATGAATGGAGTATCACCCTGGGCTTTATCAGCGTCGACCGAACTAGCGGCAATAGATGAGGCGCTCTACGAGTTTTCAGTTAATAATTTCTGCTTCAAATTATACAATACGCACGATTCTGTTTGGATAGTTGCTTTAACGTCAACTGGTTCGCAAATTTGCTTTCGGGCGGTCTTTAGTCCCGGTGCCTTTTTAGAAATCACTAAAATCAGCGAACGTACAACGGGTGTCGATCTTAAGCTCGCCAGCGATATTGGCAATTTGCAGTGCACAATCAATGTCGAACCCGGAGATACACCCATTCTCCGCTACACCACCTCTTTGCAGCCAGAAAAAGATCTGTTTATTCCATTTTGGCCAAAAGACATTTTAGCGACCGGAAAAAGCGGACGATTAACCAACGACGAAGGAGAAATTCACGCCAGCCAGTGGGGTACGAGGTCGGGCTTTATTTACATGACCCTTCCAGAAGCCAACGCCCTGTCAGTACTTTATCTGCAGAATTTAACTGCTTTAAACGATTATTGCGAACAGACTCAAACGAGCCTCGCCGATACTGTCGGCGGCAATTGGCCGGAGCTGGGGTTTTCCTTACCATCTGCTATGCAAGCGCCTTTGCCCGCCGGAAAACGCTTTGTAATTAACGATGCCATCATCGCCTTAGACGAGCAGATACCGCAAAAGGAAAGTGAAATGATCAGGCAATACCTTAACCTGTTATCGAAAATTTACCTGCTTTTGCCGTTGCCCGAAACAAAGTATCAAAACTGGCCTGAGATTTTGCGACTTAGCCAAAAAGACCTGCTCGATAGCCCAGGCTGTTGGACACAGGTAGCAGGGCATCAATACTTCAATGCCTATGTAAGCGACTATCAAACGCCGCCCGAAGTAATGGTTCAGTTGGCCGTGCTGCTGCCGTTAGTCGATTACGAGGAATGGAGCGGAAAAACGCTAAAAGTAACGAAAACCATTAAAGATGGTCTCCCTGCATTTTACGATGAAAAACTGGGCACCATCAACCGCTGGTTGCCAGCATCAGAAGATCAGCTCCAGATGGAAGAAGAACAGAAAAAGCCGGGCGTTATGGATAGCTGGTACCTTCATCATCCCTTGCTAAACTTATCACGATTGGCGCTAAAAGGCGATAAAGTTTGCGAGGAACTCTTCTTAAATTCGATAAAATATGCGATAAAAGTTGCCCATCATTTCAATTACGAATGGCCTGTATTTTACAAAATGGATACCCTTGAGGTAATTAAGGCAGAAACCGCAGAGGGGCAGGGCGGCGAAAAAGACGTGGCCGGAATTTATGCCCATGTGATGTTGCAAGCCTGGGAGCTTACCAAAGAAAAGCGTTATTTGAACGAAGCAGAAAAATCGGCGAGAACCTTAAAAGGCAAGGGATTTCAGGTGTTTTACCAGGCAAACAATACGGCATTTTCTGCCGGGGCGCTGCTTCGCTTATATAAAATTACCAACAAGGATATTTACCTCGAGCTGAGTTACATGTGCCTCGCTTCGATTTTTAGGAACACCAAGCTTTGGGATTGCAATTACGGCTATGGCAAAAATTTCCCAAGTTTTTTTGCGCTGTTTCCGTTGAACGATGCGCCCTACACGGCGGTTTACGAGGAGCAGGAAGTATTTTGTGCTTTCCACGATTATTTGATGCATGCCGATGGTGTAGAAGTTTTACCCGCCGTACGGCTGCTAATTGCAGAATATATTCGCCAACTGGTTAACAGGGCCAAGTATTATTATCCGGTAATGTTGCCGAAAGAGATGCTCGAAGAAAAACCCAAAGTGGGAGAGGTAGACCCTAAACTGTGGATCGCCCTGGAAGACTTGCAGGACGGTTGGCTAAAATCGGGCACCGTGGGTCAGGAGGTTTATGGCGCCGGAAATGCCTTCGGGATTTTGCCTCGTCACTATCTCCCCGTTCCCGACGAAGAATTTATGGTGTATGTCGATTATCCAACGTCGAATTTCACAGCAAGAAAAGGAAGTGATATTCATTTCAAGGTTTTAGGCGATGAGCGATTGACCTGCCGGATGATGATTCTTAAAACCGGAAAAACAAAACTGCCGGAATTTTCGGTACGTACGCAAAAAAGTAAGGAATTAGCGCCAACAAATTTGAAAGATGGCCATTTAGAATATCAGCTAAACGGTAATCAGGAAGTGGTAATTGCCTGGAAACATTAACCCTAAAAGCGTACCTTTTCAGCGCCGCCAAACAACATCCATCAAAATAATACAAAGAATTAATGCTTCAACCTAAACATATCGCCAACAGATGGTGTTTCATTACAAGTCAACTAACAACAGATTTATGGCAATTGCGAACCAAATCGACGCAGATTCTACCGACAATGCGCAAAATATTACGCTTGAAATTAATGGAAAATCAACCGAACTAAGGTTAAAACCCTGGGTAAGCTTATTAGATTGCCTTCGCGAGCGGCTCGATTTAACGGGTACAAAAAAAGGCTGCGATCACGGTCAGTGTGGCGCCTGTACAGTAATTTGCGATGATAAGCGGATTCTGAGTTGCCTTACCCTTGCCGTAATGCACGATGGTGCGAAAATTACAACAATAGAAGGACTATCAAACGGCGAAGAACTGCACCCGCTTCAGCAGGCATTTATCGATCACGATGCTTTTCAATGTGGTTATTGCACACCCGGCCAAATATGCAGCGCAGTGGGTATGTTTAAAGAAGGTAAGGCCAGAAACAGGTTAGATGTAAAAGAACTGATGAGCGGTAATTTGTGTCGCTGCGGAGCCAACACCAACATCATTGATGCCATAATGGAAGTTAAAGAAAGGATCGATAATGAATGATTTAGCTTATTTTAAAAGCAATAGCAGCGCCGAGGCCATTGCACAAGTAGCAGCCGATGAGCAGTCGAGATTTATCGGCGGCGGGACAAATATTATCGATCTGATCAAATACAACCTGTTTTTTCCTTCGAGCCTGGTCGATATAAACGGCCTTAAAAAAGAAATAATTACCAAAACCGACGATGGGATTTTAATCGATGCCTTTGCTAAAAATGCCGATCTGGCCTACCACCAAACCATCGAAGATCAATATCCATTGCTATCGAAGGCCATACTCGCCGGAGCCTCGCCCCAAATTCGCAACATGGCCACAAACGGAGGCAACCTGTTGCAGCGTACACGTTGCTATTATTTTTACGATGCCAATACGCCCTGCAACAAGCGCGAACCCGGATCTGGCTGCTCGGCCCTAAACGGGTATAATCGAAACATGGCCATTTTAGGAACCACCGAACACTGCATAGCCGTATTTCCGTCGGATATGTGTGTCGCACTCGCCGCACTTAATGCAAGCGTTCATATTGCAGGCCCGAACGGTAACAGAATATTGCAATTTGCCGATTTTCATCGCCTTCCCGGCGATACCCCCCATCTGGATAATAACCTGCAACATGGCGAACTGATTATCGGTATCGAACTTCCCAATCGTGGATTTAATAAATATTATTCTTACCTAAAGCTTCGTGATAGAAATTCGTACGCATTCGCACTCGTTTCTGTCGCAACGGCGTTAGAAATTGAACGCGATGCAATTACCGAGGCCCGGATAGCGCTTGGCGGGGTTGCCCATAAGCCATGGAGGATAGGCGAAGCTGAAGCATTTTTAAAGGGCAAATCGCCTACCAGAGCAAATTTTTCACTCGCAGCAGATATTATTCTCGAAGGCGCAAAAGGTTATGGGTTTAATGATTTTAAAATCGGCCTGGCAAAAAAGGCCATTATCAGAAACTGTATGATGGCGCTCGATCCATCGAGCCAGTTGCCCGGTGCACAACCATCACTTTAATCAGCAAGAACATGTCAAAATTATTAAAGGGACAGCCCATCAGCCGCTTAGAGGGCCATTTAAAAGTAACCGGACAGGCGAAATACGCGGGCGAATACAACGTACCCGATTTGCTTTACGGCTACGTGGTAAACAGCACCATTACGAAAGGAAAAATCACAGCTATTAACAGCGAGGAGGTAAAGAAACTGCCCGGAATTGTAGCGGTGTTTTCTCACCTAAACCGCCCTTCCTTAGCTTGGTTCGACATTCAGTATTCAGATATGGATGCGCCGCCCGGCAGTCCGTTCAGGCCCTTGCACAAGGGAGATGTGATTTATAACGGGCAACCCATAGCGCTAATTGTTGCCGAAACCTTTGAACAGGCCAGGCACGCGGCATCGGTATTAAAGGTAACCTACGAAACGGAAGAATTTAACACTGATCTTGAAGCCAACCTTTCAACCGCCCGCGATCCGAAAGTAGGCATGGCCACCGCATTAAAGCCGCTGCCACCAAAAGATAAAGGAAACGCCGAAGAAGCTGCTTCGTTGGCTCCTCACAGTGCCTCAGGGTATTTTGTGCATGGAACAGAGCACCATAACCCGCTCGAGCTTTTTGCTACGACAACGGTTTATGATGGGCCGGGCAAAGTTACCATTTACGATAAAACGCAAGGAACGATTAATTGCCAGCTTTACGTTGGAAACGTTTTCGGGCTTCATTTTAAAGATGTAAGGGTAATTTCGCCCTACGTTGGTGGTGCATTTGGCTCAGGGCTGCGGCCACAATACCAACTGTTTTTATCGGTTATGGCAGCGCTCGAGTTAAAAAGAAACGTTAGGGTAACGCTAAGCCGGAGCCAGATGTTCACGTTCGGGCATCGGCCGCCAACAATACAAACAACTCGCTTCTCGGCAAATGCCGATGGCAAAATCACCTCACTTTACCATAAAGCCGTTGCAGAAACATCAAGGAACGAAGATTATACCGAGGTAGTTGTCAATTGGTCGCCCATGCTTTATCCAAGCCCAAATTTCGCTACCGAATACCAGCTTGTGCCGCTCGATGTGTTTTCGCCTTTGGATATGCGTGCGCCGGGAGGAAGCACAGCCCTGCACGCCATCGAAAGCACCATGGACGAGCTTGCTTACAAAGTAGGAAAAGACCCGCTCGAAATGCGACTGATCAACTATGCCGAAAAAGATGAGAGTGCCGGCAGACCATTCTCGAGCAAAGAACTTCGTGAATGCTTTGCCCAGGGCGCCGAAAAATTTGGCTGGGATAAGCGCAACCCGATGCCGAGAAGCATGAAAAAAGGCAATAAACTGGTGGGCTATGGAATGGCGACAGGTGTTTGGGAATCGATGACGCTACCTGCAAGGGCAGAGGCTACAATAAGAACCGACGGCAGCCTGTTGGTGAAAAGTGCCGTTACCGACATTGGTACAGGAACGTTAACTGTAATGACACAAATTGCCGCCGACGAACTGGGCTTGCCGCTGGAATTGGTAACATTTGAATATGGCGATAGCAAGATGCCGTTTGCACCGATACAAGGAGGCTCGTTTACAGTTTCTACAGTAGGTTCGGCTGTAACTGCGGCCGTTAGGGCCTTGCGCAAAAAGATCTTTAAAATTGCCGCAGGAATAACCAACTCTCCGCTCGACGGCTATAAACTGGATGAAGTAACATTTAGCGACGGATATGTATTTGCAAGCGATGCGCCCGATAAAAAACTCTCTCTTTTCCAAATTGTTAGCGCAAATAAGGGAAAGGTAATCAGCACAAAGAAGTTAAATGTTCCAAATCCCTTAAAACTAAAAAAACATACAAGAGCAGCCCACAGCGCAGTGTTTGTAGAAGTTGAAGTAGATGAAGAACTGGGAATGGTAAACGTTACCCGGGCCATCACTGCCGTAGCCGCAGGAACAGTTATCAACCCGAAAACGGCCAGAAGCCAAATATTGGGTGGAATGGTATGGAGCATCAGTAAGGCACTTAGAGAGGAAACCATTCCCGATCACCGGTTTGGGAAGTACATGAACCAGAATCTTGCCGAATACCATATTCCGGTTCATGCAGATATTCACGACCTCGATGTAATTTTCGTAGAAGAGAAAGATGAGATTGTGAACGAACTTGGAAGTAAAGGGTTGGGTGAAATTGGGTTAGTAGGGATGCCACCAGCAATAGCCAACGCAATATTCCACGCCACAGGAAAAAGGATAAACAAATTCCCGATCCATTTTGAGATGCTGATTGATTAGGGGTGTTTGTTTTAACCGAAACATGAAGCTGCCATTGATGTTTCGTCATTCCCACGCAGGTAGGAATCGCAATGCAAGCCATTGAATTTAGGACTTGTATTAAATCTTTTTCCTGAACAATCAAAACTACCATTGACGTTTTTCGGAACAATTCAAAATCGTCATTTCGATCGAAGTGCGCCGTAGGAGCTCCTACGGAGGAGAAATCTTTAAACCTTGGATAAAGATTTCTCGGCTGCGCTCCAAATGACGACGCTTCTTAGCGCATTCTTTTGAAAAACAACACCCTAGTCGTAGCGTCTCGCTATGATAATAGACAAGTTTATCGATGAATAATTTAATGTGCGCAACCGAAACACCTGCGCCAGATATCCCAACCAGCGGTTTTCTTAACAATTTTAAAACCAACTTACTCTAAGTGTGTTGTTTATAAAATCACCAAGGTTATGAAAAGAATCCTGATCTGCCTTTTTGCCGTGTTATTGACAGCAACCTGCAAAAAAAACACCAGCGGCGGTAATGACCAACCCGGAACATTGCCCGATGTAGCACTTAAAACAAAAGTATTGGCTTCGGGCCTGTCCTTTCCGTGGGAAATCGTTTATGGACCTGATAACTTCATTTGGTTTACAGAAAAGGCGGGTAAAATCAGCCGGTTAAATCCCGCTAACGGTCAGGTAAGTACAGTGCTTACCATCGCCGATGTTCGCGTAAACGGCGAAGGCGGATTATTGGGACTGGCATTACACCCCGATTTTTCCACAAATCCATACGTGTATGTTATTTATGGTTACGGAAGTGCATACAAAGCCAAAGTAGTTCGCTACACCTATGCTGGCGGAACACTGTCAAGCCCACAAATATTACTCGATCAAATTCCCGGATCTTCCATCCACAACGGATCACGCCTGATGATCAGCGGAGGGAAGCTGTTTATCAGTACAGGTGATGCCTCCGATACATCGTTACCTCAAAATCGAAATTCACTGGCGGGGAAAATCTTGAGAATAAATCTTGATGGCACCATTCCGACAGATAACCCATACGCCGGCAGTCCGGTATGGTCGTTAGGGCACCGCAATGCACAAGGTTTGACCATGGTAGGAGAGAAAATATTTTCGTCGGAGCATGGGCCCGATTCTGACGATGAAATCAACATCATCGAAAAAGGAAGAAATTATGGCTGGCCAAACATAAAAGGTTTCTGCAACGAACCGGGCGAGCAGACATTTTGTTCGGGCAATAACGTAGCGGAGCCGTTAATTAACTGGACACCAACCATCGCCCCAAGCGGAATGACTTATTATAATTCGGATTACATTCCACAATTTAAAAATTCGTTGTTACTCGCGGTATTAAAAGGGACAAAATTGATGCAGCTAAAGCTGAACGATAACCAAACGCAGATAGCGGAAACGAAAGATTTTTATGTAAACAGTTTTGGAAGGATCAGGGCAGTTTGTCAATCGCCGGAAGGAAAGATTTACATCTGTACAAGCAATGGAAGTGACGATAAAATCGTGGAGATTGCAAAATAATTTTATTTTTTCTTTTTATTGGCGGGGCACTTTTTGCAGCGCTTACCTTTTTTAAACTTTTCGCAACATTTTTTGTGCTCTGCTGTGCAGCTAAAAATATATCCCATGCCTTTTTGAAACTCAGGGTCGGTGGGTAGGATAAATGTTGCTTCGTCTCTCTCGTAAATCATTGCAAAACAAAGGTAAGCCTTGTTTAGAACAAATCCAATTAAAAATCATTCCTGAAAGATTTAAAGGTAAACATGCACAAATTTTAAAGGCAATTGTTATTTTAGCGAACTAACCAAAAATTCGTAAAATGATAAACAAAGTAGTATCGGGTGCCGATGAGGCCATTAAAGATCTATCAGACGGTGTTACCATTATGCTCGGCGGTTTTGGCCTGTGCGGCATACCCGAAAATTGCATTGCTGCCTTAGTAACAAAAAACGTTAAAAATCTTACCTGTATCTCTAACAATGCCGGCGTTGATGATTTCGGTATCGGGCTGATGTTAAAGCAGCGGCAGGTAAAAAAAATGATCTCATCGTATGTAGGCGAAAATGCAGAATTTGAACGACAGCTATTGAGTGGTGAGCTCGAGGTCGACTTGATTCCCCAAGGCACACTCGCCACTCGATGCCTGGCCGCGGGTTATGGAATGCCAGCCATATTTACTCCTGCCGGAGTGGGTACGGAGGTTGCTGAGGGAAAAGAAACCCGCAATTTTAATGGAAAGGATTACCTGATGGAATACGCTTTTGATGCCGATTTTGCCATTGTTAAAGCGTGGAAAGGTGATACCGCCGGAAACTTAATATTCAGGGCCACCAGCCGAAATTTTAATCCGGTAATGGCCATGGCTGGCAAAATCACCATTGCTGAGGTAGAAGAACTTGTTGAGGCCGGAGAATTGGATCCCGATCATATCCACACACCCGGAATTTACGTGCATCGAATTTTTCAGGGCAACAACTACGAAAAAAGAATAGAACAAAGAACGGTTAGGAAGTAGGTAGGGAGTTGGGAGTTGGGAGTTGGGAGTTGGGAGTTCGGAGTCGGGAGTCGGGAGTCCAAAGTCTCAAGTCTTAAGTCAAAGGTATATTTACCACTCACTCTTCAAATCAATCATTCTCTAATTCTATCATTCAATAATTCACTCATTCAATATTTGCTCATTCATTCATTCAAAACTCACTCATTCTATAATTCAAAACAGATGTCGTTTTCAAAAGAAGAAATTGCCCAGCGTATCGCTAAAGAAATAAAAGACGGTTATTATGTTAACCTCGGGATAGGCATACCCACTTTGGTGGCCAATTATATTCCAAAAGACATTAATATTGTGCTTCAATCAGAAAATGGGCTTTTAGGTATGGGACCTTTTCCTGTCGAGGGCGAAGAAGATGCTGACCTCATCAATGCAGGCAAGCAAACCATTACCACGTTGCCCGGCTCATCAATTTTCGATTCAGCGATGAGCTTCGGCATGATCAGGGCGCAAAAAGTAGATCTGACTATTTTAGGCGCTATGGAGGTATCGGAGAATGGCGACATTGCCAACTGGAAAATACCCGGCAAGATGGTGAAAGGTATGGGCGGAGCAATGGATCTGGTAGCCTCGGCCAAGAACATTATTGTTGCCATGCAACACGTAAATAAGGCAGGGGAGAGTAAGCTTTTATCCAAATGCACTTTGCCTTTGACTGGCGTAAAATGCATCAAAAAAATCGTTACCGAACTTGCTGTTTTAGCTATTTTACCGCAGGGCGGTTTTAAACTCTTAGAGCGTGCACCGGGTGTGAGCATCGATTTCATAAAGCAATCGACCGCAGGCAAATTGATTGTGGAAGGCGAAATCCCTGAAATCAGCCTAAATTAGTTGCTTCAAATACAAGCACGGTTGTTTTAGCATGTTTTATAAGCCTAAGTTCTAATTTCTCCTGACAGGACTGGCAGATTTTGAATAAAAAACCACATGAATGTTTCAAGGCTCCGGCAGTTGGTAACCATCGCATCACCCGGTCTGGCAGTTCATGTGGTGTGGACATATCTTTGTGACATCGCTTTTGACCTGATGTTTGTCATCATCTCGACCGCAGTGGAGAGATCTTTAGTTTAGGGATTGCCAACAAGAAGTGACGCAACCCGCAGACAAATGAACTCAAATTCTTCGCTGCTTACCAAAATATAAAACAACCTCAGCCGCATAATTTTTCGACCTCAACAAAACCAACAAAAAATGAAACTTGTTTTATTAGTTGTCGGAAACAAACAGAGAAAGATGATGCGCTACAACAAAATTGACAATAGGGGACAAGCACGATTATTTACAAACAACTTCTTAGAGCGCTTAACAAAAACACGTCCCTGGGTAATTTACGGGCTGTATATTCCCCTCTGTTCATATATGGTTTATTACGCTCACAGCGTTCTTGAAATCGATCCCGTTACTATTGGCTGGCTGTTTGTTTTTGCTATGTTTAGCTGGACGTTGTTTGAATATCTGGCCCACAGATATCTCTTTCATTTCGATGCTTCCTCAAAAATGGGCAAACGGATTGTCTATATTTTTCACGGAAATCACCATGAATACCCGCGAGATAAAATGCGGCTGTTTATGCCGCCCTTGCCCAGTGTAATTATTGCGGGCGTTGTATTTTCGGTGTTTTACGTATTTAGCTACATCCTTACCGGAACAGGCCATTACAGCCTTATCTATTTTCCCGGCTTTATAACCGGCTATTTAATGTACGTTTCAATGCATTACGCCATCCATGCTTATAAGCCGCCCAAATATTTGAAAGCGTTATGGCGAATCCACCATTTACATCACTATAAATATCCCGAAAAAGGCTTCGGGGTTAGCTCAACGTTTTTGGATTACGTTTTCCGAACCTTGCCACAAAAAGAGCAGCCAGATTACAAGGCCGATCAGGAAAGTAGCTTGAATTATCGCTCAGATGGCTAAAAACTACTAAAATCGATCAACTAAAATATTTTTGCCGAAGATCGTTTGAAATCTCCTCTGTTACAGCGATAATTTCATCCGGTTCGTTCGTATTGTTCATTACCACCTTATCACACTGCTCGCGGTAAGGCAATAAATATTCTTTGTATGCCGGAACAACGTGGTTGTGCCATTTATAAAGCACATCATCTTCGGGGTAACCACGCTCCAAACCATCACGCTTAATTCGGCGATCCAGTGCAATCTGCTCTTCCGAATCAACAAAAATCGTATGGTCTAATAAGGCCGCAATTTCTTTAAAATGGAGAATAAACAAGCCTTCAACGATGATGATTGGAGCCGACTTAATTTCAAGAATCTTAACCACCGCAACCGGGTTGTTAAAGTTATATTCCTTTTTGTAAACTACTTCTCCGTTAATCAGTTGCTTGATGTCTCTTAAAAACTGCTCACTGTCAATTGTCGACGGAAGATCGAAGTTGTACAACTTGTTTTCTTCCTGAGTCATTTCCCCTGCAGGGATGTAATAATCATCCTGAGAAACCAACGTTACCTCGTCTTGTTTAAAATGGTGCAGAAAGCAGTTTAAAAAAAATGTTTTACCCGAACCGCTACCTCCGGCAATACCAATTATAAAAGGTTTCTTGTTTAAACTCATTGAGCGCTATAAGTTAAGTTGCAGAAAAAACGCTTGTCTAAAGCACCTAAAGAATCGGCAACGGCTTTGGTCATTACAATAATAACATCCTTTGTCGATTCGTTTTCAGTAAACTTACCAACCACTTTCGCAAAAGTCGTTTTATTTGTCATCGGGTTAGTAATTTTAATTACCCTGCCAACTGGTGCCGTACGGTGTAAAACCAACATTTTGCTGCCGTCTAAATCTGCATCGGCAATCCACATTGCAGCTCCTTTTTCCTCAATTTGGCTCAAACCGTAAACACTTGGGTCGCGGCGCAGCTTAGGATCAGTAATCGTAGTGCTATCTGGCTCATTCACCTGTTCGGCTTTCGATTGTTCATTTACCGAGCGGGGCTCTGGCGGCTTCGGAATAATCAATTTTTGATTCACCTTTATCGTGTTATCATCCAGCTTATTGGCAGTTCGGATTTGATAGGCTGTTAAATTATATTTTTTTGCAATCGTGAAAATATTCTCTCCGCGGGCAACTGTATGGATAAAACCTTCGTCGCTCGAAGTTGACGTTGTTGTTGCCGGCGCCTCCTTTGCCTGCTCTGCTTGTTTCTCTAACGGTACCTGTACATCGGTAACAACGCCACCGGGTACAATTAAAACCTGACCAATAGAGATCGCATTATCTGGCAGATTATTCAGTTTTCTTAATTGATAAGCCGTAACACCATATTGCTTGGCAATGGTAAAAATAGTTTCGTTTCTTAACACGGTGTGCTTTCCGGCCACATCGTTTCCTTTTGCCGTTTCGGTTGGTGCCTGTTCGGCAACGCTCACCACTTTACGCTCATCAACATTTTTTGTAGCGGGAATAATCAGCTTCTGGCCAATTTGCAGGTGGTTAGTCGTTAAATGATTTGCTTTTTTTACCTCTTCAACCGTAGTTCCGTATTTCTCGGCTATTTTGCCCAAAAATTCTTTAGGGGCAACCGTATGTTCAACCATTGCACCGGTCGTAGCCGAATCGTCTTTAGGTGTTGCTGCTGTACGGGTTTCGGTTTGTTCGTTATTGGCCGATTCTGTATTCTTCTTAGCTGGTATTTTTAATAGCTGGCCAATGCTCAGGCCATTTCCCGAAAGGTTGTTTAGCTTTTTAATTTCATTTACGGTGGTTCCGTATTTCTCGGCTAGCATGTTCAGGTTTTCCTTCGCCTTAACAGTATGTTCAATAACCGTTTCATCGCCCGGCCCCGAACCGCTGCCCGTTTGCCACGGAATATTGGTCGGCACCTTAATAATTACACCAATCTGTAAGTATTTATTGTTGTTAAAAGCCATGATTTCCTTGGGCGAAACATTATATCTTCTACCAATGGAATAATAGGTGTCTTTTGCTACGATTTGATGAACAATTAATTTCTTGCCATTATTATTCTCTACACCGATCGAATCTCTAGCTATGTTTGCTTTGGCGGCTGCTATATTCAGAGCAAATAAAGCCACAGCACTTAAGTATATTTTATGCATTTAAATTGTATAAATTTCTAAGTCAAGAAAGCAATTATACGAATAATATTGTTAACGGATTAAGTTCAAACAAACGGTCGCTATCAAAAAAACGATGGCTAAAAACCGATCCAATTTGTATTTTATTCATTCACAATTATTTGTAAAAGCTAACCTTTTGTGTTATTGTTATTAAACGAACTAACATTTAAGGTATTGTTTAATACGCGTATTTAGATTAAAACATTTATATATTTTAATTGTTACTTTGCATATCACAAGAAATAAACTAAATAAAATGGACGCTAAAGAAATAAGCTTAAACGAAAAAGAAGTAAAACCAGTTGTTGATCTTTTAAATGATTATTTGGCAAATTACCACATCCATTACCAAAAATTGCGTGGTTGCCATTGGAATATTAAAGGACAAAACTTTTTTACCCTTCACGTTAAGTTTGAAGAATTATATACTAATGCGCAGTTAACGATTGATGAGATTGCCGAACGCGTTTTAACGTTGGGCAAGCCACCACACAGCCGTTTTGCCGATTACATCAGCGAATCGCAGATTCAGGAAATTGATACCATCGGAATGAAAGATCTTGATATGGTTGATGCCGTTTTAGATGATATGGCAAAATTAATTGAAATGGAGCGTGAAATACTCGATGCTACTGCCAATGCAGGCGATGATGGCTCAAACGACATGGTAAACCGCTTTATGCAGTTTAAGGAAAAGAACACCTGGATGTTACGTTCCTTCGCAGGAAAAAAATAAGCTAAGCCTCTCCCTATAAAAGATTGAAGCGTATGTTGTTTTACTGCAAGTCCCTCTCCGGAAGAGCGGGAAACAAAGTAAGTGGTTGAACCTTTGGATTAAAGTACTGCCGTTCACTCCCTCCCCCCGGGGAGGGATTAGAAAGATTAGCCCTCTTACTGGCTTTCAAACGGTGGGGCTTTTTGGCTTTTTATTTATCTTTGGCCCATGGCTTATAAAAGTTTAGCAGAATGCGTAGCAGACCTTGAAAAGAACGCTCATTTAATCAGGATAAAACACGAGGTAGATCCCCACCTGGAAATGGCAGCCATCCATTTACGGGTTTACGAAAACAAAGGCCCGGCGCTCTTATTCGAAAATGTGAAGGGAAGTCCCTTTCCGGCGGTGTCTAATCTATTCGGCACATTAGAACGATCAAAATTTATCTTTCGTGATACCTTACCAAAGGTGCAACAGTTGGTCGCCTTGCGTAACGACCCGATAAAAGCGCTCAAAAATCCATTTAAATATGCAGGTTCGGCCATGTCGGCACTCTCGGCATTGCCCATGAAAACGCCATCTGCTAAAAGCAAATTCTTAAAAACCAACATCAGCAGTTTGCCACAAATTGTAAACTGGCCAATGGATGGGGGTCCTTTTATTACGATGCCGCAGGTTTATACTGAAGATGTAGAAAAGCCGGGTGTTTTAAATGCCAACCTGGGCATGTACCGCATTCAGTTGGCGGGCAACGATTATATTCAAAATCAGGAAATCGGTTTACATTATCAAATTCACCGCGGCATTGGCGTTCATCAGTCGAAGGCAAATAAGCTCGGCCAGCCCTTAAAAGTGAGCATATTTGTAGGCGGGCCGCCGTCGCATCCACTTGCGGCAGTAATGCCCTTGCCAGAGGGATTATCGGAAATGACGTTTGCGGGTGCGCTGGGCGACAGGCGTTTCAGGTATTTTTACGATGAGGAAGGGTTTTGTATCTCTGCGGATGCTGATTTCGTAATTACGGGAACGGTTTACCCTAACGAAAATAAGCCCGAGGGGCCCTTTGGCGATCACCTGGGTTATTACAGCTTAACTCATCCGTTCCCTTTAATGAAAGTGCACAACGTTTACCATAAAAAAGATGCCATTTGGTCATTTACCGTGGTCGGTCGTCCGCCACAAGAAGATACCAGTTTTGGCGCTTTAATTCACGAAATTACAGGCAGCGCTATTCCGCAAGAAATTCACGGCTTAAAAGAAGTGCATGCCGTTGATGCAGCAGGCGTTCATCCCTTGCTTTTTGCCATCGGCAGCGAACGCTATACACCTTACTTAAAACAACGCCGACCGCAGGAAATCTTGACCATTGCCAATCACATTCTAGGCAAAAACCAGCTCAGCCTGGCAAAATATCTTTTTATAGCGGCAAAAGAAGATGATGAAAAATTAAGTACGCATAGTATTCAGAATTTTCTGACCCACATGTTACAACGGGTAGACTTGAGCCGCGACGTTCATTTTTACACCAACACAACCATCGATACGCTCGATTACAGTGGCGACGGTTTAAATAGCGGCTCCAAAGTGGTAATCGCTGCAGCAGGGGAGAAGAGACGCGATTTGTGGGCAAAAGTTCCCGAAAACCTCAAACTTGGTGATGGCTGCTATCAGGCAGAAATTGCCATTCCCGGAATTATGGTATTAGAATGTGATAAATATATTAATCACGACAAAACCGCTGTAGAAATGGCGCTGCTTAACAGTTCGCTTATAGATCAAGACCTTAGCGGCCTGCCCTTAATAATTATTGCCGACGATGCCAAATTTACTGCCGCCAATATTGATAATTTAGTGTGGGTTAGCTTTACCAGAAGCAACCCGGCGGCCGACATTTATGGCGTTAACGATTTTACGATCAATAAACATTGGGGATGCAAAGGGCCGCTGATTATTGATGCGAGGAAAAAACCGCATCATGCACCTGAGTTGATCAGAGATGCAGCGGTGGAAGCAAAAATAAATAAATTGGCAGAAAACGGAATGCCGCTCCATGGAGTGATTTAATTGTTTGCTATTTCTCCGGAGCGGCTATTCCTGGCTTTGAGCATCAATCGCTTAGCTTTGGGCATCAATCATGGAACTTTGGGCATGAATGCTATCAAATTAATGAAAAGAAACACTTTTATTAATCGAACTTAGGTTTTTAATTAACCTTTCGGATGGCGCTGAACGGCGAAACCCTGCCATCCTGATAAAACAATTTACAAGTATACTCATATTGTTTTCCGGGTTCAGTATTTTTGTCTTCGTATTGTGTACCCGAATCACTAAGGGTTGCTAAAGTTTCGAATGCAGCGCCATTTACAGCCCGATATAATACACAGCGAACGCCATCACTTTCTTTTAAGGTCCACTTAATTAGTGCATTGCCATTTGCAGATCGCGTTACCGTGAAGCTGCTCGGCCCTTTGGCAACCAAATTTGCCAGTGTACGTAGGTTTACAATTGCCGATTCAGGAGAACGTAAGCCTGCATCATCTGTTGCCTGTATTTTATACGCATATTTCGTATTTGCCTTAAACAAGGTATCTACAAATTGCGTTTTTATGGCTTCAACAGGTAAAGATGCAATTTTTTCCCAGGCTTCAACTCCTTCCGCCCGTCTCGAAATTTCATGTACTACAACATCTTCACTACTGCTTGGAACCCACATTAAGGTTACCTTGTTTTCTTCGACCTTAAAATCTCTAAACTGGGGGGCTACAGGTGGTATGCGATCTGGTTTTTTTACTTTAAGTATCGCTGATTCTTTAGAGGTGTTGTCGTTATGATCTACAGCCCTTACCCGATAGAAAATATCCTCGGTAAGTGTCGATAGGCTTAACGAGTCGGTGAATGTAGAGTCAGGAATTGCTTCTTTTACAGCAGAAGTGAAAAAGTGGGTCGAGTCGTTCGCATAAGATACAATATATCCCTTAACGTCTTTTTCAATGCTTGGTTTCCACGAAAGTTTCAAAATGCCCAGGGTATCTATTTCGGCCTTCAATGCGGTAGGGGCACTAGGGGGTATGCTATCTAAAAAAGCCACATGCGCTGCCATAGAAATTGAAGCATTCTTCGCGGTATCTGTAGCGGCCACAATATAATAATTGGGGGCGTTTGTACGAGGTGCGGTGTCTACATACCGCCTGGTGTTTTTTGGTAGTTGCTTATCTACTAATGGCTTGAAACCCGTTAGCGAGTTTTCGGCACTCCGCCCGATAAGAAATCCCGCCAAATCGGCATCGTTGTTATCGGCTTCCCAAGTAAGTTCTACCGAACCATCTTTCAAAATAGCAGTTTTAAGGTTTACGGGTTGCTTTGGCGGTGTTTTATCTCTACCCATGGCTTTTACGGCTGGGCTGGGTTGGCTAAGCTGCCCAAAATTGTTTATGCCCACCAAACGGTACCAGTGGGGCACGTAATTTTTCGACAACGAGTCGGCAAATGTAAAGTTTTCATTGTCTGCCTCCAGCGCAGGATTATCAAATTGTAGGTAAGGTTTATCATTAATCCGGTAGTAACTTTTCCCATCGTCCGATCGTTCAATGTAAAAGGCAGTATATATACCCTGGTGAACAGCCCTGCTCCAGGAAAGTGTAACCACATGTTCTCCTTCATTGGCCAGCGCCCAAAGGGGTTTTATTTCGTTTAGGTCTTTTTGAGTTTGTTGGCTAACATAGCCCGTATCTATTGGGAAATAGTTTTTTGGCTGTTCTGCTGCAAAAACCCGATAAGTATATAATTTTCCCGGCGCTGCTGTGTGGTCGGTAAAGCCTAATCCGGCAAATACCGCTGTTTCGTACGATAAATCGGCTGCCAAAAGGGTAAACGAGAAACGGTTGGTTAGTTCATCAGCTTTATCGGCCAGGCTTACCGCCGGCTGGTTGCCAAAATCCTTGCCGTAAATGGCCTGTGCGGCAACCAAAGGGTAATCATTTGTGCTACTTTCGTTATCAAACCTTTTCCAATCATCCAATGGCCGTGGTTTTAACGGCTTTGGGCTAAGGTTTATCCACTTTGCCGCTGTTGAATCCGTGTTTAATTCAGAACGCTGTACAATATATCCGGTGCGATTAAGCAGTGACCATGCGCCTGCTTTGGTAGGCCCCCAACGCAGCAGTACTGAATCTCCTGTATACATGGCCCTGAGCGCAATGTGTACCGATGCACTATCGTTAAAGGGCTGATTGATAAGCGCAGTATCTATTTGTTGCGACTGGGCCAGTTGCGATACACCGGCCAGTAGCGTAATTGTTAATATGATATTTAGCAATTGTTTCATTTTCTATGGATTATAGGTGAATTGTTTTCGCACTGTCGACGTAGTGGTTGGACGGGAGCGCGATGGCACCGGTATGCGGTATTCAAAATCTAATGGATACATAATAGGTCTACTACCAATAACCATTGATGGAAGCGGGCGAGATAAAAAACCCTGGAGTTGGGCACGACGTGGTGGATTAATCCCGTCAAAACGCACCTTTGTTAGATATGCTAAAATATCCGTTTCAATTCTAACATCATTTTGTAACTCGGTTTGGCGGGTAGTAACAACAGAATTGTAAAAAAGATCATTTGCTTCACGCTTCATTTTACTCATTTGTGAAGCGGCCAACCAGGTGTAGGCATCATTCAAAGTGTACTGGTTATTGTGCACAGAAATATTGGGCATTGTGGCAAACTGTGATAAGTTTCCTACTGTTTGATAGCCCAGGCTACTATAATTTGGTTCATTACTGCTTGCGGGCACTACATTTGGATCTAATAATGGAATAAAATCGCCGCTGATGTTAAGCGTTTTCGCCGGCAACTTATATTTTCCAAGTTCGGGGATAAACACCAGAGTTAAAGCTTCCCGGGGGCTGTTACTCATCGAAATGATCATGTTTTTGTTGGGCTTTAGGTAACCTTTGTATCTCCTATTCCTAGGAGTCGGGGGCAAATTTGTGGTCCTAGCTTGCATTTTGCCCAATTCCTTAAACTCGCGATAAAAGTTGTTCATAACGCTAAGTCGAGGGTCATTTGAGATGAAGCGATTGCCTTCGGTAGCATGTGAAACCTGAATTAACGCCGACTCATTATCAAAGCCTGGTTTTTCCAGTACATCAAAACCTTCCCGGCCCATATCTATTTTCGTTGCAATCATCCCATAACTGGAGATTGAGGTTCCAAAAGTTATACTGTTCATTTTTTCGGCAAATGAGTTGAAGGTACTGGTACGGAAAGGAAATTCGTACAACAAGGTGATTGTAGTTTTCTTGCTGGTTGCTGTTGCCCCAAATTCGCGATTAGCGATGTTTACGGTGCTTTGGTAGTTATTTAATATTGCATTTCCTTCTTCGTCAAGCTCCTCTATGTTAATGAGGCCAACAGTTCGCTGCTCAAGCCGCTGTATAGTAGTGTAAGGGCGAACGAATTTCAACTTTTCTACAACATCAAGCATTGGATTTGGCGTGGTTTGCTTTACAATTTGCAGGGTATAG
The DNA here is from genome assembly GCF_015679185.1 of Pedobacter endophyticus. Lineage (NCBI taxonomy): Bacteria > Pseudomonadati > Bacteroidota > Sphingobacteriia > Sphingobacteriales > Sphingobacteriaceae > Pedobacter > Pedobacter endophyticus. Next base: position 586,121 of record NZ_CP064939.1, on the reverse strand, counting down.
GTTTGGTCGTTTGCCAGCGTAGGTATCTTAAAGCTCACCAAATCTGCCACAGTATTATATTCAATTGGCGTTTCGCGTGTTTGGCCTCCGTTTACGGGAATAAATCTAGCCAAAAAGCTATGCACATATGGGCTAGAAAAGTCTGCACCAGTCTTTACCTTGCTCTCTGTTTGGAACAAGTAATCTTGTTTCTTGATTAACACATGACCCTTACCCGCACGGCTGCCAAGTTTGGGGTTTTTTCCTTCGTTTTGCAAGAAATTTGGTTGACGAACAATTGGGTACGTAGCTATTAAGTTTTCGGGCACAATATGGCTGGGTCGTTCTCCGGTCTTAAATTCTAGTTCGCGGGTTTCGTTAGCTATTTGCCCGTTTACCACCAGATCGTGTTGGCTGCCATTGGCAGCATATTCTTTTACCCTAACTTCAACGTAGGCTTTGTAATTGCTAAGTGGCTCCAGGGCCTCTGTAGTTTGTAGAGTAGATGTATAGCCGTCTTCGGGTGTTATTGTCTCAACCGGTGTTAATCTCGAGGTATCGGCTTTTTTCAGGATGTGTGCATAAACATAAGGCTTAAACCTTCTAATTACATAACCTTCGGTAGCCTCTTCCTCAATTTCTATTACCTTATCCATCGGAAAGTTAAAGGCCGTTTGTACATCGGTAAACACATTGGTTGGCGTGCCTTCTTCAGTGGTTCGCATATCGCTAATAAACTCAATGCCCGCTAATGGATCACTGCTTACAATGGTACATGGGTCGCCAAATTCCATATTAAAATTGCAACGGCCCTCTACAAGCCCGCCGAGTACGCTGTACTGAAATGCCGCCCTGCCCTGAAAGTAGTTGGGGTTTGGTAGTTTAGCTCTTAAAACCAATGCTGCGGCCGCTTTCAATATGCTAATTCTGTAGGTTTTGATAAAGAGATTTATCTTAATGCCGATATCGCCCTCAATGCCCGCATAGGCCTGCCCCTGGGCATACCAGCCGTTTATGCCGGGTGGCCTACCACTTTCGGCACAAACCCGGGTACTGTTTTGCGAAATATTAACATCAAAGCCCAGCATCCCCCGCAGTTTGGCATAAAACATTAAAAATGAAAATTCTGCCCTTATATCTAAGCTTGCCCCAAAGGCAAAGCCCTGCCCGGATTGGGTGGTCGCAGTGCTTCGTACCCGCACAACATCACCTTCCGTTAAGCCATTATCCAACGGCTGTTCTCCTCCATTTAAAATGGTAGTGATAAATTCGGGCAATGGAGGTAAATCGGCCGGTATGCCGTAGCCTACCATAATATACGATTTGGCTTCTGTTTGAAATATTTTTACATCAACATAAAGCCCAGCTCGTTCATTCACAGGCCTGTCTTTGCCCATGTGAAACCACCATTTACCAGCGTCTTTTCCACTTATGCAGGCAAACAATTCGGCACCTACCAGCCAATCTTTTTCACCAGTGTCTGTTGTTCCAGCACCTTTTATTACATCATACACATTTAAAAACACATCAAAATTGCCTCGAACTTGTTTGTTGCCTTCTATATTATAATATCCAAACTTCACGTTGGCCCGTACTGGCGGGGTGCCGTTACGCTCGTTCAGCCCACTCATTACATAACCGTTACCCTCAAATTCAATAAGCGTTAACCCGTTACTTTCGCTAAATTCGGCACGTAAGGTAACATCCATGTTAAACACCTCTTTTTTTGGTTGGGTGGCCAATAAAACGGTAGCCATAAAGCCTAAACTGGCATCTTTATTAGGGGTGTATATGTTTCCGGAGGATTGGCTATCAGAGGGTAATTGTGTAGCCTGGGCGGCCGATGCTTGCGGTGCTCTATTCAAGGTCATGTGGTGATATGCCCCTCCACCAAAGCCGTAAATGGCAAAACCACTAAAAATTGTAACTCCCGGGTCAAATTTGATAAGCCCATCTACATACCAGTAATTGTAATAGGAATCTTTGATTGCCGGATTGCCCTTACTACCGAAACGAGCTTCTAATTGGCCTGCAATACCCATGGGGAGTGTTGCTGAAATTTTACCATGAACACCATCGCCGTAAGTGGCATCGTCTTGATAGAAATTGAGCGAACCGACTAACTTAAAGCCGCTAAACTCACATTCTATACCGATCTCTGTAACATTTACATCTCGAACGGCGAAGCTAAATGATGGCGATAGTGTCATTTCGCCAACAACTTCTAGTCCCGCACGTCCCTTAAACCCAATGTTGGAAAGCGTTAATTCGGTAAGGAAGCCCAACTTTGGGAGAACCTTTCCATCTTCCTGTCCCATACCAAGCGATATATTTCGGATATTGAGTGGAAAACCTCCTGCACTGTGCTGTGGCGAAGCGAAAGAAAATACCATTACACCAGCGCTGTCTTTTTTGCTTACATTCTCAAAGGTAAAGAAGTTTGGATCCTCGGTGTCGAAACCAAATTTCTCAAATTTAATTCCTTTTAAGTTTAGGCCGGGTACATTGCTAATTCGGGTATTATCGAGGCTGATATGTCCATTAAATAACCCCTCAAATCGGGCAACAGAAATGTTTTGGTTGCTCAAACTAAAACGCAAAAACGAGGAACTTTCCAAAGTCATGGAGGCTTTCCACATTTTCATTTTCAGTGGTTTATCCGCGGGCACATTTATTTGGAAATTGTAGGCTATTTTGCCGTCGGTACCCACCGCCAACATAGATGAATAATCCAATCGGCTGTCTTCTTCAAAAAATGGGGCGCCCAAACTTCCTGCTAAACGGCCATTAATTGATCGGGTTTGCACAATTCCTACGCTTACGGTATCTAAGCTGATCCGCCAGCCGCTGCTGGATGCTTCTGCGATGTTTACGGCGCTTACAAAGCCGGTAAATCCGCTATTATCAATAAGCATATCGGTAATATTAAAGCTTCGCCTCGGGCCGCCGGTATCTTCGCCATCGGTAAGTGCTTTTGGTGTGCTTACCTTAATCGTTTTTAGGTAGAAACCTTTCCAGGTGTTGCGCAAACGTTCGTCTCCAGTAGCACCGCTACCGCCCAACAGCGCCATGTCGTAGCCTGCGGGGAACCGCATGCTCGCGTCGTTGAGGCCCTCAGAGAAATCGAATACGGCATCTTGAACTTTAAAGCCCCAGCCCGGCCAAAAGCTAAACTGGAAAGATTTTGGGAAATTAATAGTTCCAATAAAACCCCACTGTTCGCCCCTGGTAAGCCTTTCCCGATCTAACGAGAGCGAAAGTTGCCCGGCTACCTGGCCCGTTGCTTCCACTTGTCCCGTTGCCTCGTCTTCAGGAAGAACAGTTTCTCGTGGGAAACGTACTTCCATAGCCAGTTTAAGCGACTTAAAACCCTGACAATCCCAAGATAGTTTGGTTATTTCACTTGGGTCGCTCGCTGCGCCTTCGCCTACCCGTGTGCGGCCTTTAAATACCAACGAATGCTTATCAACACTTACATTGCCAATAACGAGGTCCTTTTCTAAATAGATATCGAACGATTCACTGAACCCACCGGGTACAATGCAGGCTTCGCCTGCAAAAACAACTGGATGGCCCGCAAACTCGCCGGGCATTTCGTAGCCTAACACCAGTTTGGCACGTGCCTCGGTTGGGCTAAAGCCAATTGAATCGATCTGGGCGGTAATTTTGTGCCCTTGAATGGATTGGTCCCAGCCAAAGGGAACCGATAGGGTTGAAGGCCCCGAACCGATTTCGGCCAACCCGGCCGGGCCAACCTTTGAGGCGCCTGCAATATGGAAGATATTGGAGGCCAGTCCGCCGCCACTCCCTTTTACCGAGCCACTGAAAATCCGCTTGCCGGTTGTGCTGTTGGCTACCTTGATGTTGGTAAAATTAACCAATACCCGATTAACAATGAACCCAAAATTTGTAATAACGCCCTTGCCACTATAAGTTGTTGCGTTGCTGGTAGAAATTTCGGTTATCTCCATGGTAAACAAACCTACATTTACCTGTTCGCCAACGTTTACGGCAATGGCTGTTGGCGTTGTACTTTCATAATTCCAAACTTGCTGGCAATTTAACTCGCAGGCATTTCCAATTGGCGGTGTGCTTGCTGCTATCTGTTCGCCGTCAGGATTAGGGCCAACTGTAAATTTCCAGGTTGGGCTCTGATGGTATTCTTTTCCTTTCCACGTTCCTTTTGGATACATAAGCCAACGCACACGCCAGTAATAGGTGCCAGTATCCAAAATTTTAAACTGTACCCGCTCATTGCGGTACACTTCGGCTAACACAGTATTCCAGTCAACTTTTTCATTATTAGCAGTTGAAGATAAGAACTGCTTATCTAGCATAAACTCATAATGGTTTAATACCTCTTCAAATGTTTGTGATTTTGAAACCTCCAATACACCTTTTTCTAAAATACTGATGTTAAAGCTTCCTTCGCCAGATGTACGGCTCGCCTGAACAACATCAAACGGCGAAAGGGTTTGCATTTTAGGTGGATCCGCCGTTTTAAAGTCAAATGCTATCGTGCCGGCTTTTTGAGTACTATTGTTTCTGGGATTATTGAGTACCGGAGTTCCCATACCCGCAATAAACTCACCATTTATGCGCTGCGAAAGGCTTCGTCCGCCAGCATCTTCTAAGCTAAGTTGCGCATTCCAGTGATGTGTAACCCCACGGTCTTCGAAATCAAAATAGCGGTATCTATCTGGTTTAGATGTAGATGGGCTTATTGGCAGATGCTGCGCTTGCTCTTGCGTCATCGACAGGTTGCCGGTGGCATTTCGCTGAGCGATAAGCGGGCCAAAAGGCCAGTTGTTCACCCCTTCATTTAAAACAGTTTCGCCAGTTGTGCTGTTTGTGATCTCAAATTGTGCTCTCGCTTTGCGATAATCATCGCTATATGGCGAATATACCACAATTACAGGCATCCCCCTGAAAGGCATATAGGCGGTGTTTGATGGGTAAGACTTGAGCTCAAGTGCTTGTGAGGAAGCTTGCTCGCCCCAAACAAATGCGTAAACAGGGCTTTGGCCATTGTTTTGAATAGGCAGGGGGTTAAAAGGGTCTGTTGATTTGGCAATAATTTGTAAGGCATAGGTATTGCCCACCTGAAGTGGAGAAACAAAGCCCACAGGCATAATTTGGTGGGTTACCACTCGGGCGGCATCGGGAAAGCTATAACGATAAAAAGCCAATGGTTCGCCCGGAATGTTGATGGCCTGCATTACCTGGTTAGGGTCGCGATGGTCGTTCGGCAAAAGCTCCGCCATTAACACCGTATACTCAATGTTTTTCCCTGGAGGCAAACCCGCAGGTGCCTGCCAACGAAGCAAAAGTGACCCGTCTGCGCTTGGCTTTAATTTTATTTGTGTTGAGGCATCTAAAATACTGCTCACGGTATTTATACTTTGCAACAGGGGAGGTTCATACGTTCGTGCCAAAATAGTAGCACATTGATTGGCATCTGTATTAACGGGGTTTTGGTAATTGGGCATATTTATTTGAGGATCTACCTCAAAAGCCTCAAAGCATAACTCGTAGGCACCTTCGGGAATACGTCCGCTACCATCGGCCACCGAAAAGTAATTTGAGGGAGGAACACTTCGCCCACCTTCAATAATTTCTACATTATCGAAACTATAAATGGAGCGTAAACGATCGCCTGTAAATACCTCTGTGGCGTTAGGGCCGAGGTTAATATAATTTGAGGGCGTGGTGCTGCTACGTTTTGTTTGTACGGTGAGCGCACTTCCCGTCAACCTGCCTTCCAGCACAACTGTTACGGGGTAGTTTCTTTGGTTGGTTACCCGCAATAGCGTACGATCTACTAATCCATTCAAATCGTTAAGTTGCGCAGCAATTTCATGCCCGCCCGTCAACGTTGTATTTATCTGTACAAATGAGTTCTGCTGCGCTACTAAAACAGGCGCATAAAGTACAAGCAGTAAACTGATAATAAATTTTATTTTTTTCATGGCTAGAAGCGTATCGAGTAACTTAAGTTGGTTCTAAATTCAGAGAAATTGGGGTAGGGCCCAATGCCCGCCTTATAGCGGTTGGTGAGGTAGCCGCTGTTAAGAGAGACGGTGTGTCTTTTAAAAGTATAGCCAGCAGCTATTGAGGTGTTTGATGTTAAGCCGTCTCCCTGGCCCTCGCTTTTTCTAAACTGGATGCTTTCGCTCAGCGTGGTACGTAGCTTATTGTTCAAAAACATTTTCGTGAGGCTTAAATTTGGGCTAACATTGATGATTTTACCATTGTAAACCGCTGTATTGTTATAAGCCACGCCGGCACTGGCGTTAATTTTTTGGCTAGGCCATGATAAATTATAATTTAACGAGCCGATAAACGTATTGGCATTGGTGTACGCTTCGGTAAAACGGTTAAGATCGTTGGTGTTTTGATAGTTGCTGCTTAACGTAAACTGATGAGAAAGCCCACTTTTAGGACTGATGCGGTAACTTACTACGGCACCATAGTTGGCATTTACCACTTTTAGGGCTGTAGAATCGTTAAACAGATCGCCCACGCCTTGATTTTGGCTCGTTCCGAAGTTTCCATAATCCAGGTTGATGTTCAAGCGATCGGTGGCGACGATATTTACGTTTGCCGAATAAATTTTGCGTACAGTAGTTGCGTAGCGTGTATCGTTTAGGTTGTCTCGCCCGCCACCAAATGAAAGGTTTACCGACACTTTTCCCTGCCATAAATTAAGCGATGGCGCAATAGTAAATTGTTCCATATCGTTTTGAAAGTAATAAGCACCCAGCGAACGGTACCCGGGATCTATCCGCTTATAAACCCCACGTACATTGCCGAGGCCAAAGCTGTAGCCCAACGATGTATTTATGGCCTTGTAAAAGCCACTGCTTGCATTAACAGTTGCAAAACGATCTAAAAATTTAGCCAGCGGAATGCTTGCCGAATCGAGAATTGAAGCCTGCCGGGTATCTCTGGTAAGGAAGCTTCCGCCAATATCAAGATCGAAGTTTAAGCGATTTTTAAAAAAGGCGAGGTGCGATTTAAGGCCGATGGCAATGTTTTCTTCGGGCTTTATCTTCGATTTCGAAGAAACTGAATCAATTGAAGTGACATCATCCCAGGCTTTGAAAAAAACCAAGTCTACAAATTTGCTTTTACTGCCAAAGCCTAATTTAGCAGCATAACCCATTCGTTTATAGGTGGGCCTAATGTACCCGAATGAACCCATTGCTAAGGAGTCTTCTTGTACGGCACGGCTAAACCGCCCGTAAATAAAACCGAAACGAAGCCATTTGGGATTAAGCTCAACGCCGCCCCCTAAAAAATTAGCGCCAGCTAGTGTATAATCTGAGAATTTTACATTCCGATAGCCGGCATGTACAGTTATCCACTTATAATAAGGACTTACACCATATTGATTAAAGGGTTGCGAAAACCGCCGCTCTTGTTCACTAATTACAAAAGAAAAGGGAAACGTAATGCCATAGAGCGTAACTACCGGAGCACCTGTAATATTCCAGAAAAACGGTTGCCGGCGGTTGGCAATTCCCCAGGAGTTATAAAAATTGGTGCCCACGGTTAGCGAGCCGTTAAAAGTGATCGGTTTTTGATCTGGCAGGCGCTCCAAATCCTGTCCTTTAGCTAAATGATGAGCCAGAATAAATAAAAATATTTGTATAATGGTAATGTTTTTTTTCACGCCTCGATTTGGTTAATTTTCTTTAATACTTGGCTGGCAAGTAAATAAAAATGGAAGAAACCGACCTGTAAATAGCCGACAGAAATTACATTGCCAGCTTAAACGGAATGAATTCAAATACTAGATTTATTGGTTAAAACATCGATTTAGTTTATTTTTGAACCATGCGAAGGCTTATCAAGCTACTAAACGAAACTCACCCTGCCCATGATAATCCGGTTGGTTATTTAAAAACAATTACCATCATCGGCATCGTGCTGTTTGCAATTTTGTGGGTATTTAAACCCTTTAACTTCCACCACCTTCAAGAGGATCGAATATTTGTAATGGCGCTACTTTATGCCGGTACTGCTTATGTTACGATGTTGATTTGTTTGATCTGGATTATTGCCTTTCCGCGCATATTTGAGGCAAAAACCTGGACCCTGGGTAAAGAATTGTTAATAATTTGCTATCAGTTTACCACCATTGCATTTACAGTTTGGTTGTTGACGCGATATTTGGGTGGCTGGAAGCCAGGGGGCCAGAGCTATTGGACTACGTGGTTTATGGTTGCCAAGGGGGGGATTTTGCCTTATTTTGTAGCTACCTCAATTAAGCATGTTTACTTACTTAAGAAACATGTGAAGGATGCTGAACTTATGCAGCAGCAGGTAACTGAACACAAGGCTTCTGTAGCCGAGCAGCGGCTCCATATTCCGCATTTGTTGCCACCAGTAAACTTTAATGAATTTCTTTTTGCTGAATCGGATGGCAACTATCTGAAAATCCATGTTAGCCGCTCAAATACATTACTCAACTACACCGTAAGGCTTACGCTGAAGCAATTTGAAGCCGATAACTCGAGCTTTACAAACCTGTTTCGTTGCCATCGAATGTTCTTAATTAATTTGGCACACATCAATCAAATAGCAGGTAATGCCGCCGGATACCTCGTTACTTTAGGAGATGATTTAACACAAATACCAGTTTCGAGGGCAAAAGTTCCATTGCTGAAAACAAAATTGGCCGAACCGAGCGAATAGGCCTCATAACATTATGCAATTGTTAAAAGCCATTCCTAATTAAAACATTTATTTGCGTTACCAAATGCCGTAGAAGTATTGCAGGGGAATTGCGCTTTTCTTCGTTAACTTTTTTCTGTTCTGTTTACGCTAACCCCAAAACTATGCATTTGTATTTGCTACCGAAGCACGAAAAACATGAAGATTTTAACTCGTTGCCGTGATTTATAATATTTCGAAGGTTAATTTATTTATACGGTAGCCTTGTTTTTGAGCGGATTTCTCTGGTAAACGTTTCAAACTTTGAAAATATAAAAAAAAATAGCTATATTATACGTGAACTCGCCGTTTCAATGCAGTATAGTAACTAAGGCCAAAATTTACTGATCATTAACGGTGGTTCGGTCCCTACAATTATCAAATTTATTAACTGACAACCAATTACTGCGCCACTTTAGGTAGCGAGGGGGCTCTCTTTATATTTTATTGCGAAAGCTCTTTTTGTAAATGTAGGCTCATTAATTGGGTTAAATGGATCTAGCTTTTTTTATGCACAAAATCACTGCGTTCTTCAATCAACATCACCCCGCACACACTAACCCGATTGCCTATTTGCGTGTCATTTCGATCATCAGCATACTGGTTTTTTTTATCCTGTATATTTTTAGGCCATTTGACTGGGCTTTTATAGCAGATGCACAATTATTTATCGCAGCGCTCGTTTCGTCCGGCGCTACATTTTTGGGCTTATTGCTACTTTACCTGTGGTTTTGGTTGTTTCCACATTTCTTTGACGAAAAAAACTGGAGCCTCGGGAAAGAGCTGCTTTTGATCATTTATCAGTTCACTGTTGTATCAGCGTTTATTTGGCTGGCAAGACACTTTTTCGGCCATTATTGGGGATTGCCGCAACGGAGTTATGCTTTTACATGGTGGACGGTCTGTATTACGGGTATCATTCCTTATTTGCTGGCCACTTCAGTAAAACACATTTTCCATTTTCGTAAGTACATACGCCAGGCCATATTAATAAACAACAACTTGCCGAACAACGATGTTACCCTAAGCGGCGAATTATATTTAACGAAATCGTTTGATAGCCTACGAATAGTTGGTTTTCTGTTTATGGAAGCGCACGGCAATTATGTCACTGTTCATTGCATAGAAGGCGTGGGCAATCAACTTAAGCAACACAACATCCGCTGCACTTTGGCGCAGGTAGAAACAAACAATAAGGAAAACCTCATCTTGTTCCGTTGCCACAGAGCATTTATCATTAATTTGAATTCAATATTACAGGTAGATGGAAATGCAGCGGGCTACCAGTTAACATTACATCCCGATTTGCCACAGGTGCCTGTTTCACGCTCTTATGCTAACGAATTTAAGGAACGACTGGCCTCAAATTTTTGCCATTCATCACAAATATCTGCTAAATATCCCTAAATAAGCCATGTAAGGGCACATTTATGTACCATTGTTAAGTTTTTATTCAACACCAAACTTCAACTATGTACAAACAGTTCGACCCGCCTGATGATTTAAAACATCTGGTTTGTTTTTTTTACATGATGGAATACAGCTGCCTCGATGAGCCTTTACAACCTATACTGCCGTCTGGTACCGAAATTATGGGCTGGCAATACGCCGGACATTGGCGAGTTCAATATTGTAATGGATATGAACCTTGCGATTTTTTACTGCCCGAGTTTTATACTGCAGGGCAGCAAACCAGCTGTTACCATTTAACGGCAACAACAAAACATACAGGCATTATAGGCGCTGCATTGCAGCCAGGAACATTATGGCAGATATTTAAACAACCCGCTGAACAATATACACAAGCCATAATAGAAACCGGCGAATTATTTGCCTATAATTTATTAAAACCGGCTATAACCTATTTCAGAGAAGCCAACGATGTACAAACGCGGCTTCAACGGCTGATCGCTTTTTACCGCGAATTAAACAGCACCATACAATTTGAACATAGTTTGGTTAACCAGGCGCTTGAATTTATATTCGATTCGAAAGGTTGTATCACAATGGAAAAATTGTGTGTACGCATGGGCGTAAACGAGCGCTATTTACAAAGACACTTTAAAATGCGAATTGGAGTAACCACCCAACAATACATTCAAACCATCCGTTTTAACAATGCTTTTGCCAGTTTGATGTTAACACAGGGCTGCAAAAAAGCAGAAACAACCGCAATGTTGTACAATTACTATGATATTTCGCACTTTAATAAAGATTTCAAACGTTATTTTGGCGAGGCACCTACTACCGATTTACTCACTAAATTTTCCCTTCTTGGCGACTTGATGCTCGAAACGCCCTATCCTTTACAGGTACAAGATAGATTCAGCCCCATGTGACGAAAAAGACATTTAACATTTTGCACCGATGCAAACGGTTAACAGGCTCGTAACTACCAGATTAAAAAAGAACAGCGATTTACGGCCTTTTAACCGGCATTTTTATTCAACATTAAATAAACATTATGAAAAATCTAAAAACACTATTTACGCTTTTAATCGCCGTTTTATGCTATAGCTGTACCGGTTCTACAGGAGGCGAAGGTGATAAAACCGGTACTGAAACACCGAAAGAAACACCTTCGGGCGAAACGCAAAAAGGTGACTATACCCGCCTTTATGCCATGGGCAATGAGTGCAAAATTACGACCGAGGAAGTAGCAAACCTCTTTGATGTGGATGCTAGTAAGATTACGACCAGAGTTTTTCCTGCCAACAGAAGTGCTGATGTGAGGTGCGAATATCGTTTGGCGCTTGGTGATAACACGGTTGTGTTTAAGGTTTCAGCATTCCGGTCTACGATGGATCAAGTTACAAAGTCATTTAAAGAATGGACCGATCCCACTTATGTTTTTTATGACTACGTCTCACGTAGTGCTTCTGGCGACCAGTTGATCGAGAAGCATGTCAATCAGGAACGCTTGTTCGTGTTAAACCCAAATTATGAAAACGAGCTTTTTATTGAATACGGCATTGATTTTAGTGCCCGCTATAAAGAAAAGTTAAATGCAAGTGAAGCGCAGAAGGCCAAATGGAGTGCGGAGGAAGAGAGAATAAAGCAGATAGCATACAAAGCAATCGATTTTCTTGAGGAAAAATATCGCGATTAGTACTTGCAAAATCGCGACTTAAGGTTCCGATTTTGGTTTTTATCAGAATAAACGGGTTTGACTATTTAAATTTTAGTAACCATGGTTTAAGATAGCGTAATTAAAAAATGAGGCCGTCTCAGCAAGACGGTCTCTTTTTTTATGATTATTATTACTGAGCAGTCTGTTTTTATCTAAAATATCCTCGAAGCGTTGCTTCGTGGTCATTGATTTATCAGTGGCCGAAAAAACCGCATCAGGAAACAGAGTTGATCAAAGATGCTCGAATGGAGAAAAGGATAAATTGACAGGCCGAAAAAAGCGGATACCACAGGATGGGATTGCTAAACCAGGAAATTTCAGGTGAGGTTAGCATCGTAAAACATATTTTAGCGACGATCACATTTAGTGCTTTTCAAGATTGCATTTTTATAGCACCAACTTCATCGCTAGCCAGCAATCGTTCGCAATCTATCAAGAGCATACCTCACAAGAACAAGGCATTGGAAACATGAACCAGGAACTGGCAAAAAAATCGTTCACCAAAACCACGTGAATTCTGTATTATTTTTTCTACCCTGCACTTGCAATTTCCGAGCATGAATTATTGCAATCAGTATTCCTTCCGAGATTAGCGTGTTTTAAAGAATAACCATGTAATATTTATACTACAAATTAGAGCGATGTGCAATGAAATAGGATATCCGGAAGGAATTTGCTTCAAAAATATTTGTCTTTATACTTGCGATATCTTTAAAAACAATGATATGAAAAAAACATTATTAATGCCCTTAATCGCAGCCGTTGTGTTAGTTGGCTGCAAAAAAGAATCAACATCAACTGCGCTCGCCCCAACAAAATTACAAAACAGTTATGGCAACTTACCTAAGTTTAAACCAGAAGCAATTACAATAGGTGATGTAGGCTTTTCAATTAAGCAGAATCTATTTTCTTCCTTAACTGTGCTTAATACAGAAACATTTAATGTTTATTCCGGTTCTGGCAGGCCTAGTAGAAATAACGGTTCAACTACTTACAACAGATTAACTGTGCAAACAGATGAGCAGGTAGTTTTGGATAACCATCAAAGGTTAATTTACCCTGGTTCACTTATAAAAGGTGCGTCAGTAGCTAATCTGAATTTCGATCCAGTTGTCGGGTTTGAGAAACTACCAATCACTGTTTCGGTTTCGATCCCTGCCATAAATGGCGTGGTAAGCAAAGTAATCACGAATCCTAACCTTTCCACATCCAGAACAGCAATTAACGAGATCTTAAACCAGAACATAAGCGGCGACCAACTATCGTCATTCACCTTTGATTTAAACAAATTTACCACTTATGATGAGTTGAAATTATCATTTGGCGCCAATGTAAGTATTGGAACTATTTTCAAAGCGGCATTTAAGGATAGTACAACTCGTATAAGCTTGAAAACTGGATTAATTGCAAAATTTGTACAAAGAAACTTTACACTCGATATGGATATACCGACTAATGGCCAATTACTGGCAAACAACGTCGATCCTGCTACGCTCGGCGCTTATTCTCCGGTATACGTTTCCTCAATTACTTACGGAAGAATGGCAATTATGGCTATAGAATCTAACTACGATTATAACGACGTTTATACCGCTTTTAATGCTACCTTGTCATTTATAAAGGCTGGCGGCAGTATCAATATCACCTCAAGTCAGAGAAAGATTGTTGAAGAATCGCAAATTAACATCTACGCCCGAGGAGGAGAAGGACAGGAAGTTGTAAAGTCGATCAAAGGATACGATGAGTTTGTAAATTATATTATTAGCGGAGGAAAATTCTCAGTGAATACACCGGGTGTTCCATTATTCTTTAGTTTGAATTATCTTACTGATCATACTTTATTCAAAACAACTTTCAAAGTAACGCAAGAAGGTTCTTCATCTAGTTACGTACCGGGAACCGACCGGGGTAGCAGGGGAGGTCGATAATGCAGATGAATGTCGCATAAAAAAAGCCGATTCTTAACTGAATCGGCTTTTATAGTATTTACTTGTTTTAAAATCTTACTCCAAAAGTTAAGAATACGTTGTTTCTGTTATTCTTGGTTTCAGCAATAGGTTCCGAATAATCGTTTAAGATATATGGGCTCGAGTTGAGCGATTTGATCTGATAATTTTGATACGTTAAATCAAAATAGTAATTATCAAAACGGTACCCTAAACCACCGCTATAAATTTCGGCTTTAGAGTTGCCAAGGAATTCATCTTTAATTCCGTTGCCGTTAACGCCATAACCTGCTCTTACGCTAAACGCATCATTTACCTTTACTTCGGCGCCAACTCTATAATTAACGGTTTCTTTGTATGAGTTTTTTATCAAGGCATTACTGCTGTTAATCTCCGAAATATTTGAATTATCATTTGCAGAAAACCGAATAGATGAATAATCGATATAATCAACATCTGCAGAAATCAATGCTCTACCACCAATAATGTAACTGATACCGCCAGAAGCCTTTGATGGAGTACGTAAATTGTATGACGAATAGAAATTAATAGGCTCGTTGTCCGACTGATAATCAATCAGCGTATTGTTAACCTGGGCAAAGGTGTTTTCCTCTACATTCATCCAGGTTGGCGTTTGAAAGTTAATCCCAATCCGCAATTCATTAACTGGCCTAAAAATCAAACCAAGTTTCATATTAAAGCCCGAACCTTTAGTTTCCTGATTCATCGATTGAATCATCGAATAACTTTCGTCACCACCAAATGCGTCGGCATCTTCATCATAGAAATTTAGAATTCCGGATTCGCGAAATACCATATCGCTAATATATTTTACATTAACGAAACTCGCAGTTGCACCGATATACAGTTTGTTTGAAAAATTAAGTGCTCCTGCTACGTTAAACTCAGAAGTTGATCCTAATCTAGTTTCAGCAAAATTTTGATCAAATGCTGGATTAGCAGAATATGGCTCGGCAGAAAATTTTGTTGGCGACCCAGGAACATCCCTGTTAATCAAATAGCTTCTATAAGCTTCGCCTCCAACACCTCCATCAATGCCGTTACGCTCGGCATCTTCAACGTAAAAATCTCTAATCGAAGTATTTGTGTTCGTTCCACCATATTGGAAATTGTTTAGGAAATCGTTATTGCGATTATAGCTTAACCCGAACACCGTACTCACCAAACCGTTAGAAACATCAGCGCCCTTTGCCTTATAAGCCGGACTATAAAATACTACGCCAACGTTGTTTAAATTAATTTGACTTTTATCGCCCGTTGTAGTATTGCCCAAAAATGTGCTCTTGTTTGATACACTGTTGAACTCTGGTGTTAAACTGAATTCTGATTTGGTAAATAATCCTAACCCTGCAGGATTGGAACTTATTGACCCAATGTCACCACCGACGCCAATTTGTGCACCACCCATTGCTTTAAAACGGGCAGTGCTTCCATAGTTCATTTGCGAAAAGTCAAATGCGTTTCCTGCTATGGTTTGGGCATGCAATGCCCCCGAAGTGGCTGCCGTTGCCACTAGTATCGACAAAATATATTTTCTCATGTTGTGTGTGTTTATTTAAATTGACCTAACCTCTTCCGCCTCTTGTTGGTCTTGATGCGCCGCCACCGCCGCCGCCACCTGATGACCCGCTGCCACCTCCGCTACTTGTTGGTGGAGGTGAGTAAGTAGGTCTACTTTCCGTTCTTGCTGGCGGAGTATAGTTTTGATTTCTTGTAGGTCTGCTGTCTTGTTGTTGTGGCGTATAGCCCGAGTTTCTTGTAGGTCTGCTGCTCGCATTATTATTTGGAGATACTCTGTTTCCGTTTTGATCTACATAGCCACTTCTGCTTGGTCTGCCATAATTTGGAGTCGAGGTAACCCCTCCGTTTCTCGGCATACGATTGTCAACACCACCAGGCCTAGCTCTCCGGATGGTATTCGTGTTGCTATAAACGCCGCCACCATAGTAGCCGCCGCCTACGCCCCAGCCACCACCGTACCAGCCGCCTCCCCAACCATAACGATCGTAATAAGAGTAGGGGCCCCAGTTGTTCCAACCGTAAGGATTATTCCAGCCGTAACCGAAATTGCCATAATAAAAAGGATTATTCCAAATACTTCCGTATCCATAGCCTATGCCAAGGCCGCCGCCCCAGCCACCTAGGCCGTAGCCGTTATACCAGCCATTGCCGTAACCAAGATAGTTGGTAGCGCCGTAGCTGTTGCCATAATAATAATTATCAAAATAGGGGTCGTAGTAGCCTTGCCAGCTATAGCCGTTGTAAAAGCGATTGATCCTCGAAGAATAATCCATATCGTAATACGGGTTACTTGTACCGTAATACTCATCATATTCTTGCTGCCCCTGCTGGCCCTGTTGTGCCTGCGCCTGATTTTGAGGCGGAATGTATGGCTCAACCTCCTTAGCTTTCGCTACGGTATTGTAAACATCGTCAGAGGTGCTGGTTGTCGCCAATTTCGATGTACTGCACGCTGCCACCAACCCTGCGGCAGCGATCATAACAATAGGTAAAAATTTAATTGGTTTCATTGTGTTTATATTTAGTAGTGTGTGTGCACTAATTTAACAAATAACTTCAAAACTAAAGAATTATTAACTAATCGGTAAGTCATAAAATGATATAAATTTTTAGCTAAGGCATCTTAATCGTTTCTTAGGCATAAATTTATAAATTTGTGCGCTAATCTTCCAGTTTTTAACACACAAATTACGTTCCAAATACATTATATGAGCAAAGAAATTACAAGCAGAGCAGCCGATTATTCGCAGTGGTACAACGATATTGTTTTAAAGGCCGATTTGGCTGAGCACTCGGCCGTTCGTGGCTGTATGGTAATCAAGCCCAACGGCTATGCCATATGGGAAAAAATGCAGGCTGTACTCGATAAAATGTTTAAAGATACCGGACACCAGAATGCCTACTTCCCGTTGTTCATCCCAAAGTCATTTTTTTCTAAGGAAGCCTCTCACGTAGAAGGTTTTGCAACCGAATGCGCCGTTGTGACACATTATCGCCTTAAAAATGACGGAAACGGCAACATTGTTGTTGATGAAACAGCTAAACTAGAGGAAGAACTCATTGTTCGTCCTACCTCAGAAACAATTATCTGGAATACCTACAAAGGCTGGATCCAATCTTACCGAGACCTGCCGATTTTGATCAACCAATGGGCAAACGTTGTCCGCTGGGAAATGCGTACACGTCTGTTTTTACGAACCGCAGAGTTTTTATGGCAAGAGGGGCACACAGCCCATGCTACAGCAGAGGAAGCTATTGAAGAAACCGAGCGCATGCTTCATATTTATGCCGACTTTGTCGAAAACTGGCTGGCCGTTCCTGTAGTAAGGGGCCGAAAATCGCCAAACGAGAGGTTTGCCGGTGCAATTGATACTTATTGCATTGAGGCGCTAATGCAAGATGGTAAGGCGCTACAAGCCGGAACATCGCACTTTTTGGGGCAAAACTTCGCAAAGGCATTCGATGTTAAGTTTACCGGAAAAGATGGAAAGTTAGATCACGTTTGGGCTACATCGTGGGGCGTTTCTACGCGTTTAATGGGTGCACTTATCATGGCCCACAGCGATGATTCAGGTTTAGTAATTCCACCAAAGCTAGCACCAATTCAGGTAGTTATTGTTCCAATATACAAAGGCGAACAAGAACTTGCCAAGATTTCTACTTATGTAAACGAACTTTCGATGCGCCTTAAAGGCATGGGCGTTTCGGTAAAATACGATGATCGCGACACGCAACGCCCGGGTTTTAAATTTGCAGATTACGAAATGAAAGGTATTCCCGTGCGCATAGCTATTGGCGGCCGCGATATGGAAAACAAAACCGTAGAAATTGCCCGGAGAGATACCAAGTTAAAGCAAACCATTCCTCAGGAGGGATTGGATATTTACATTGTTAAATTGCTCGAGGAAATTCAAACCAGCATGTTCGAAAAGGCGCTTGCCTACCGCGACGAGCACATTACTGAGGCCAACACTTACGAGGAGTTTAAAGCGCTTCTTGATGGTAAAGCCGGTTTTATTGCCGCCCATTGGGATGGAACACCAGAAACGGAACAAAAGATTAAGGAAGAAACAAAGGCCACCATTCGCTGCATTCCATTGGATAACAAACTGGAAGAAGGCAAATGTATTTATTCCGGAAAGCCATCAATACAAAGGGTACTTTTCGCGAGAGCATATTAATTAGTCTTGAGATACGAGATGTGAGATAGGAGACTAATCCCTCATGTCTCACATCTCATATCTGTTAGCTCACAACTTAAAAAGAAAGAAATGAAATTCGCAACTAAAGCAATACACGCAGGTCAAGAGCCTGACCCTACAACCGGCGCAGTAATGACGCCGATATATCAAACGTCTACCTATTGGCAAAAATCGCCTGGCGATAACAAGGGTTTTGAGTATTCGAGAGGTACAAACCCTACCCGGAAGGCTTTGGAAGACTGTTTGGCGGCACTTGAGAATGCAAAATATGGTTTAGCCTTCTCGAGCGGCATGGGCGCAACCGATGCCGTTTTAAAGTTGTTACAACCTGGAGATGAAGTAATTACGGGCAACGACCTGTATGGTGGCTCTTACCGCATGTTTACCAAAATTTTCACTAAATACGGCATCAAGTTCCACTTTATAGACCTCACCAATCCCGAAAACATACGTCCTTTTATTAACGATAAAACAAAATTGGTATGGATTGAAACGCCTACCAACCCAACCATGCAAATTATCGATATTGAGGAGATTGCCAAAATAACAAAGGAGAAAAACCTGATTCTTACGGTCGACAATACCTTTGCATCACCTTATTTACAAAACCCGATAGATTTGGGTGCCGACATTGTAATTCATTCAGTAACCAAATACATTGGCGGCCATTCAGATGTAGTAATGGGCGCATTGGTCACCAATAACGATCAGTTGTATAAAGACCTTTGGTTTATTTATAATGCCTGTGGCGCTACACCTGGTCCTCAAGATTCATTTCTGGTGCTACGAGGAATAAAAACACTGCATTTGCGTATGAAGGCGCACTGTGAAAACGGAGAGCGCATTGCCCATTTTTTAAAGAACCACCCGAAGGTAGATAAGATTTATTGGCCCGGTTTTGAAGATCACCCCAACCACGATGTGGCCAAAAAGCAGATGCGCGGCTTCGGCGGCATGATTTCAATCACTTTAAAAAACGCCGACCTTACCGAAACATTCAGGATTGCATCGAACTTTAAGGTTTTTACACTGGCCGAATCACTGGGCGGCGTAGAGTCTTTAATCAACCACCCGGCAACGATGACACACGGCTCAATTCCGAAAGAAGAAAGAGAAAAAGTGGGCGTTACCGATAATTTACTGCGTTTGAGTGTTGGCGTTGAGGATATTGAAGATCTTTTAGAAGATTTGGGCAATGCTTTGGCTGAGGTTTGAGGTTTGAGATTTGAGATGGGAGATATGAGATTTGAGATGCCAGGTGTATAGAATAGCGACATTATATCCATTGTCTTATAGCTCATATCTCACCTCAATTGTCTCCTATCTATTATAAAATGCAGTTTCTGGAGTTGAAGAATTTTCTGGATAGTAAGGTAGCGCAGTACAATCAACCGGGATTTATTGCGAACGATCCTGTGTGCATTCCCCATCTTTTTACCAAAAAACAGGATATTGAAATTTCGGGCTTTTTAGCCGCGGTTTTGGCCTGGGGGCAACGCAAAACCATCATCAGTAAGTGTCGCGATTTACTTAATCGGATGGATAATGCGCCATTCGATTTTGTGCTTAACCATACTGATCACGATTTAAAAGGCCTGCTGGATTTTAAGCATCGTACCTTTAACGATACCGATTTGCTCTATTTTATTGCTTTTTTTAAAGCGCATTACGCCAAATACCACAGCCTCGAAGATGCATTTATTCCGCAAGAAAACATTTATCAGCCGGGTTATCTCGACAGCGCATCATTAGCGAGCGAAGGTTCGCCTGCTTCGGGTGTTTGTTTTGAAAGCGAGCTTCATTTCACCCTAGAACAATCGTTAAATCATTTCAGAAGCTATTTTTTCTCGCTCGATGATTATCCGCACCGCACAAAGAAACACATTTCATCGCCATTGCAAAAATCGACTTGCAAGCGCTTGAATATGTTTTTACGGTGGATGGTGAGGCAAGACAATAATGGCGTTGATTTCGGCCTGTGGAAAACCATTAAACCCGACAGCCTGATCTGTCCTTGCGATGTTCACGTAGATCGGGTTGGTCGTTTGCTTGGGCTTATTAAACGGAAGCAAACCGACTGGACCACCGCTGTTGAGCTTACCCAAAGCTTAAAACAGTTTGATGCCGGCGATCCGGTAAAGTACGACTTTGCGCTTTTTGGACTTGGCGTTGAAGGCATTTTGTAACTATTTTGGAATGATTATAACGAAAAGTAACTCAAAATTCTTTTTTTTGAATCTATCTTCATATCATTACATATAATTCTGTGCGCCAGTACAGAAAAGTCTATCCCTAAGTTTATTACAAATGATTGCAGTTACTCTATCTGATGAAGAGAGGTGGAAGAAGTATAACAATTTTTCTCCCTTGATATCAATTTTTAAGAAATTTCATCCGCTCAACGATGAGATCGAACGACGTATTAATCAGCATACTTTTCCGATCAGTTATAAAAAAAACAAATTCCTCGTATCGCCGCTGGATAGGAACAGATATCTTTTTCTCATTGTAAAAGGAGTGGTAAGGGGCTACATAAAAGATGGCGACTCAGAGATTACCACCTGGTTTGCAAAAGAGAATGAAATTGTTGGAACGATAAGAAATTTGTGGGTAGACGGCGATTCTGAAGAATACTTGCAGGCGTTAGAAGACGTAGACCTCATTGCAATACCACATGTTCTCTCAGAATATTTATATGAAAATTTCGCCGAGGCAAATGTTGTAGGCCGAAAAATGATGGAACTATATTATCGATCTGCCGAAGAACGTGCCTTTTTATGTAGAATTTCATCTGCAGAAAAAAGATACAAGCGTTTTCTAATTTCTTTTCCAGATCTGATAAATCGCGTGTCGCTAAAACACATTGCCTCGTTTTTGGCCATACGTTTAGAAACACTGAGCAGAATAAGAGCTAAAATATAAGACAACAAGTGCAACTTTTTCCACAGGTCAATCGTAAAAGGTCGACCTTTTTTTATGGGAAAATTTTCAAATTAACTCTAATAATGTATGTCTAATAATACAATTTAACTGATACTTGTTGATTAATATCAAAAAAGCGGCCATTTTTTCGGTTTTATTTCCAGCGGCTCGTTAAAAGTAATTCATATTGCTTTACTTTGTAGTATATATAATACGATTTAATAAAGTTTTTGTTCGGTTCGTATTCCCGACGACCCTTTAAAAAAGATTTTTAAAATACTTTCATTAAGCCCCTAACTAACGAGTTGTAGCTAATAAAATGTTAACCTAAAATCATCTTGCTTAGGAAATTGAACTTAAACTAATAATCGAAATTGTATATAAAAGCTTTGTTTCTGTGGAGTAGTTCCCGGATTAAGCTTTAAAAACAAGTAAACAAATTTAGTCACTCATCCCTTATTAAAATGAAACGCATCTCAATCTGTGTGTCTCCTAACAGAGGCCGTATCCGGAATTTTTGTGCTCAAAAAAAATCGCTACTATTAGTTTTTGCGCTTACGTGTACCGTATTTGGTGCTGTAGCTCAGCAAAAAGTTAAAGATGGCTCGATTTCGACAACCAATTTACCCAACAAAGATGCCATTGTTGAGTTAGAAAGTGCTAACAAAGGTATGCTCTTCTCCAGAATTGCACTCGAAGGTACGATGGTTTCGGCACCGCTGTCTGCCCACGTTGCAGGTATGATGGTTTACAACACGGCCAAAACCTCCGATGTGGTACCAGGCATTTATTACAACACCGGATCGAGGTGGATTTTAGCGGGTGCTGGTAAAGCCTCAAACATTAGCTACAATCCGACTACGTTCGAAATTTCATTCCTTAATGCAGATAATAAGCCAGTTGTAATCAATCTGGGCGATGTAGTAAGACAAAATCAAACCATTACAACCCTTATCGATAATAAGAATGGCACGTATACTTACACTGCTGAAGATGGTAAAATAACTACTATAAATGTTCCGGCGGATGTAATCAATCAGTTTGAGCAAATTGCCAATAATACAACGGTACGGCAAATCATTCAAAGCATTGTAACAAAGACAGGTGGCAATGTTTACTACGACGGAAAGACCTTTACCTACATTGACAAGAACGGGGTAACGCAAACCATCAACATTGCGCAGATTGTTAAAGACAACGAAACCATAACAACACTTGTAAATAACAATAACGGCACTTATACCTACACTGCCGAAAATGGCAAAACAACAGTTATTAATGTACCGGCCGAAGTGATCAATAATTTTCAATCGATTGCTAACGACAACTCGGTAAAGCAAATTATCGAGAACATTGTTAAAAACACCGCTGGAAATGTATTTTACGATGGTGCAAACTTTACCTACATTGATGTTAATGGTGTTAAACAAATCATCAATATCGCTCAACTGGTACAGGCTAACGAAACAGTTACCACATTGGTTAAAAATACTGACGGTACTTACACCTACACCAACGAGAAAAACGAGAAAGTAAACATCGATGTAATTGGCGATGCGGTAAACAATATTGTTAACCTCGGCAATTTATATACAACCATTAAAAACCTGTTCAACAAGTCGGAAACCGTTACCAGTTTGGTTTATAATGCTACCGACAACACGCTTACCTATACAGATGAAGCGCATGTTGCCAACGTGATCGACATTGTAACGCTGGTACGCAAAAATCAGTTGACTACGAGTTTGACCAACGGCATTACTACCGAAGTTAGCTCGACCAGTTCGGCTTCGAATGCCAGCAATACGGAATACAAGGTTGAGGTAAAAAACGGAGCCATAACTACCGAAAAACTTGCTGATGCTTCGGTAACTAATGGTAAAATCGGTGCAGACGCCATTACAACCGACAAAATTAAAGACGGAGAAGTTAAAACTGCTGATATTGCAGATGCTGCAATCAGTACCGAAAAAATAAATAACAAGGCAGTAACTGCCGCCAAGCTCGATGCGGGAACCGGAACAAATGGCCGCATTGCCGTTGCTGATGCCGCGGGTAATGTGAGTTATTCAAACACCATGCCGGGTACATCGATTGCTGGCGAAGATGTTACGGCAGCAAGCAACAAGATCATTTTGGGCGGAACACCTGCCGGCGCAGCACTAAAACGCTTTTCGGTTGATGTAGATGAAACCAAACTGAACCTTAATGCCAACCAGATTAAAGGCGGTACTGCAGGCCAGGTAATGGTTGTTGGTGCCGATCTTAAAGGTGCCTGGGTAGATCAATCTGCCGTTACTTCGGTAAGCAACAATTCATCAGCAAACGCATTAAATACGACAGTAAACGGAAAAACTGGTCAGGACGTTAAAATCATTAATTCAAATGTTTTAACAATGGATGCAGCAACCAAATCTCTAACCAGTACGGTAAACGGTGTTGCAAGCAACGCGTTAGATCTGTCGGCGGCCATAGCTGCAAGCCAAAAAACCACAACGGTATCAAACGGCACAAATACCACAGCCACAGGCACAACAACCGGAAATGTAACGGATTACAAAGTAAATGTAAACAATGCAAGCGCAACTACAACTGGTGCTGTTAAACCGGGTTCGGGGCTTGCTATTGATAACGATGGTACTTTATCTGTCGAGGTTTCTACAATCACTTCCGGAAAGGCGCTTAACTCTACCGATCTTTCAATTTCTGCAGGTGGTGCAACTTCTTTATTAAAGGATGTAACTGTAGATATTAAAAGCGGTGCCGTTAACAGCGATAAAATTGCCGATGGCAGCGTTACCGGAACCGATATTGCGCTTAAAACAGTTGCCGCTACAAACTTAACGGCAGCGGGTGCGGCCACAGGCGATGTTGCAACAGCAAATGCCGATGGAACAGTTACTTATCAAGCCGTAAACGCAGCTAATGTAATTAATGGCAAAAACCTTACTGCTGGCGATGCATCAATCGTTATCGGCACCGGAACGGGCGCAACCCTTGTTGATGCCAATGTAAAAGTAGCCGTTGGTGGTATATGCACCGATAAAATAGCCAATGGTGCGGTAACGATCAATAAAATTGCAAACGCAGCGCCTTATAATGTAATGACTACAGACGATGCCGGAACGCCAGCGTGGGTACCTCAATCGTCGTTAATTCCTGCTACAACCGTGTCTAATCTATCAGCCGTAAATACACTTACTACAACCGTAAATGGGGTTACTGGCAACGGAGTTGAAATAATTAATTCGAACGCATTATGTTTAGATTCAACAAGGCGCTTCCTTACCAGTATTGTAAATGGCTATATAAGCGGTGCAATTGATATTTCGCCAGTGGTTACGGCCACTCAGAAAACCACAACACTATCTAATGGTACAAACACTTCGGTGGCATCCACCACAACAGGTAATGTTACCGATTATAAGGTAAACGTGCCAACGGCCTGTATAGAAACATTGGGTGTTGTTAAACAAGCGCCAACCAACGCGGCAGTAACCATTAATGCCGCCGGAGAACTGGTTGCAAACGCCAACAACGGCTTAACAGTAGCAAATGCAAACGTACAGTTGGGTGGCCAGTTAAACCAGGCAACCACCATTACAACAACAGCAAATAATACCCTTGCCGTTGCGGGCCTGCAACCCGGCACAATGACCGATAAAATAGTAGCAGCCGATGACAATGGAATTTTGAGAGTGGTGAAGGCTGCAATGCCGAGGTTTTTCTACATGCCATCGATGCTGTTAAATACCGAAACCGTTGGTGCTACTTACACGGTAAACTTATACAACGAGTATAAATCGCAGTTTACCAATATTCCGGCTTCGCAGCGCAGCTCAGCTACATCCAACATCCCATTTATACCCACGGCAGCAGAGCTCGATTATTACGTTACCTACTTTGATAACACGGTGATACAAATTGTAAGCGTACAGGCCGATGGAACTTTAACCTACAAGGTTACCGCAAACGCCAAAATGTCATCATTTGTGAACATTGTATTTGTTGTTAAATAAATAAACAATGACAAACTTAGCAACAACACGATTGTGGAGCGTCAATCTCCTGATCGTACTCATATGCTCATTGTTGGGAAACAAGGCATTTGCACAGGCTACAATAAAGGTTCCGTTTTCGCAGCGGATATCGGCAATGGCTCCGGGCGATTTCAAGAACAAGCAAACGTATAGCCTCCAGGGCGATTTTACGATGCTTGGAAACTCAAACGCCTTTGTCGATCCCTACAGCGATGACGAGAACAACTCAAGCGCAATGAAATTTTACAAATTGCCTGCAGACGCGAACAACCCGGCCATTAGAAATTCATCAGCAGCAGATTTTAAGCTGCCAGCGGGACTTAATTCTTCCTGCACCAAAATTGTATTTGCAGGCTTGTACTGGGCCGGTCGCGGAGATAACAACTCAGCCGATGTTTTAAGCAAAAGCGGAAATGCCGGCGACGGAATGAACAAAAAGAAAATCAAGTTTAAAGCTCCGGGCATGGCAAGTTACACCGACATTACAGCTACTGATCTTTTTTACGGTTCGTCTGATGTTTCGGGAATGTACACCGGCTATTACGATGTAACCAATTTGGTTCGCAATGCTGGCGTAGGAACCTACAGTGTGGCAAACATCGCCACTTTTGAAGGCGAAGACAATCTCTCGAATCCCGTTATTGGCTATTACGGTGGCTGGGGCCTGGTAATTGTTTACGAAAACACCTCTTTAAAATGGAGAGATATAACCGTTTTTGATGGCTTTGCACACATTAAAAATGCCAACGGCGGAGCATACGGTCAATTAGATGTTGCCGGTTTCAGGGCTTGCCAAAACGGTAGCGTGCATATTAGAATGGGCATGATGGCAGGCGAGGGTGATAGAGATCTTGCAGGCGATTATTTTCAGATTCAAATGCGCAATTCGTCGGCCTACCAATCTTTATCCCATGGCGGAAACACCGCGGGCAATTTCTTCAATTCATCGGTATATACCGGAGGCAATACACGCATGCCAAATCGTACCAACAATTATGGTATCGATATTAGCATGTTCGATTTACCAAATACAAACAATTCGCTCATCAGCAACAACCAAACAAGCACATCGTTCCGTTTTGGAACTACTCAGGATGTGTACAACATTTTCAATATCACTTTCGCAGTTGATGCCTATGTGCCACAGGTTGAGTTACTCAATGTTTCTAAAAGTGGCGTAGCCAATCAAGGAGACGTTGCGCCGGGGCAGGTATTGGATTTTGATTTAAATGTGTACAACAAGGGAACCGAGGCGATAAAGAACGGAAAGGTTGAAGTGGTTATCCCACCGAATCTTCATTTTGTAAAGGCTACCTCAGCGCTTGGTGGCGGAACCGTTACATGGACGCATCCGTACAGTACCGATCCAGCTGCTACACCGGGGGGCAAAATTGTTTGGGACCTGGGCACTATTCCGTTGCCTGCCGATCCATCGGCGATTGTAGCCACCTTAAAATATAAGCTTAAGGTAACAGATGATTGTACCTTACTTACCACGAGCAACAGCAATTGCGAATTATCGGTAGAGCTGAATGGAAACATCGCAGGGCAAGGCGCAATATCAAACAGCAATGTTCGCGGCAGCTTTATTATTGGTTATAACGACGGCGCTTGCATGGGCAACCCCATAAGAGAACCCTTTACAATGAACATTAAAGTAGGCGGAACCCAACTTAAAAACTGTCCGCGTGAAACCGCCAATGGTGTAAGGCAATTCGCCGCATTTTGTTCGGCCACAGGCAATGTAATACCACGGTTGCAGATTGCTTCAGCCTATCCGGCAGGCACTAAATTTTATGCACAGGTTCCTGGTACCACAGGCTATACCAGCAGTTTGG
Organism: Pedobacter endophyticus; assembly: GCF_015679185.1. Lineage (NCBI taxonomy): Bacteria > Pseudomonadati > Bacteroidota > Sphingobacteriia > Sphingobacteriales > Sphingobacteriaceae > Pedobacter > Pedobacter endophyticus. The sequence continues at coordinate 559,304 of NZ_CP064939.1, read as the reverse complement.
TAACGGGCGATTTTGCTGTAGCAGCAAACGGAACATCGACCAAATACTATGCAGTTTTAGAAGGCGCACAAGACAATTGTTACCTCAAGCTAGAAACGCTTATTGATAAGGTAACCACCCAGCCAACCGCACAAGATATTAATTATTGCTTTGGCAGCACAGCACCGTTAAATAATCAACTATCTGCTACTGGCTCGGCCAACGGTTATCAGTTATTTTACTTTGCCGATGCCTCAACGCCAACGCCACTTTCGGCCGCTCCGGCGCCCACTGCCGCAGGAACATACACCTATTATGTTGCCGAAGGTATTTTAAGAGATAATGTTTTGTGTATCGGTTCAAAGGTTCCGTTTATCATTACGGTAAATGCAGTTCCGGTGATTACTCAAAACATCGATGATTTTTACGTGTGCAATAAAGGCAACAAAACGGTTAGCGTTCAGGCAACAAATGGCGCATCGGTCGAATGGCAATATTATAACAAGAGCGCCAAAGGATGGACGCCCATAACCAACAGCACTTTCTCAGGCACAATTAGCCCAGGCGGCAACAACCTTAATATTACAGGTGCGTCAATCGATATTGATGCTTTGAAAATCAGGGCGATGTTTACCTCCGCAGGTGGTTGTGTTGCTTACACAAACGAGGCCATTATTCAGGTTAAAAACTGCATGATTATGACCAACCCGATGATTCCTGCAAAATTTAAGAAAAACTAAACCTGCTGATATGAAAAAGAACATAAAACATATTTTGCTCTTTATTTTTCTGATCATTATCGGATCAGAAAGCTATGGGCAAACTGGAGCGGGAAGTATGACGGTTGACGATTCAAACGTTAATGTGGCCGCAGGAACAACCGAAATTCGTTTTTCTGAAAACACTTATTTTGGCCCCCAAGCAAAATGGATAATTAACGGCACGCTCGAAATATATAGCAAAAACGTTTGGATTGCCAAAGAAGCGTCGTTTACCGGAAGCGGAAAAATTGTAATTTATAATCCCGGCGACAATCCTTTTTATACGGATATGCCTTCAAGTTCAACCTTTATTGATGGAAACAACAGCAATTTCATTAATCTGCTTGTTGAACACAGAAACTATAACAACGTGATTTTGGGCGATATTGCCGATCCGGGTTACAAAACCACCAACCCAACAGGTGCGCAGGCTGCTGCCCTAAATATTGGCGGCACTTTAGATTTAGCAGTAAACAAGGCCAATATTATTTTGAATGGCAATAATCTTTCGTTCAATACCGATGGCAAAATAAACAACTATGGCCAATCGCGAATGGTGGTTACCGGCAACAGCATTATTGGGCATATGGCCAAGGAATTTGCTGAGGGTACTACCTTCGTTTTCCCCGTGGGTATTGCCGAGCGTGATTACACACCGGCGACTATTACTGCCACAAAAACAAGTAAAATCAGCGTAAGCGTACAAGATTACGCGGCGGCAAACATTCCGGGTGTTACCACAAGGCAAAACATCGATCGCATGTGGAATATTTATTCATCCGTTCCTGTGGCCACAAACATTACCCTTCAGCACAATATTAGTACCGATGGCATCGATTTTAAAGAAGAAACGGCCACCGTTTCCCAATATCTCGGAAATGCCAAATGGGATTTTACTGCAGGCGGGATGGTTAGTTCGGGCGTACACGCTAGAAACAATGTGTTAATTGCTGCCGATATGGCGGCCAACGGCGCCTACTTTACAAAACACGCCGTAACTGGCAATAATGTCTTTATTCCGAACCTGTTTACGCCAAATGGCGATGGCATCAATGACGTTTTTGAGATTCGCGGAATTAGTCTGTTTAGCCAAAACGATCTGGTTATCGTAAACAGATGGGGAAATGAAGTTTACAAATCGAAGAACTATCAAAACTCGTGGAGTGGCGAGGGCTTAAATGAGGGCACCTATTATTATTTGCTTCGGGTAAAAGAAACCGCTTCGGCACCGTGGCAGGTATTTAAAGGATATATAACGCTGATTAGGGCTTTTAAACAATAGAAAAGACAATGAAGAAATTAATATTACTACTGATAGCCTCTTTTCTACTGACCGTTAAGCAGGCTTCGGCACAGCAAGACGCACAATTTAGTCAGTACATGTTCAACGGGATTTACATTAACCCGGCCTATGCGGGCTACAAAGAGGTGTTAAATTTGCACAGCTTTTACCGCACACAATGGACAGGTATTAACGGCGCCCCGAAAAGCATTTCGCTGGCTGTAGATGCCATAGCAAACAACGGAAATGTGGGCCTTGCACTCCAGGTGGCGAGCGATAAACTCGGGGCACAATCTAACCTGAATGTTTACGCAAATTATGCCTACCGCATCCGCATGAACAACGATGGCAGCTCGCGATTGGCCTTTGGGCTTGGCGTGGGTATGGCACAATTAGGTATTGATGGGGCCATGCTTAACCCGAACGATCCCGAGCCGTTTCAACCGGTAGGCGTTCAGAGCACCATCGTGCCTGATGCACGGGCAGGAGTTTATTTCGCCAACGATCGCGTTTATGCCGGCTTCTCGGCCGATAACCTCATTGCTACCTTCATTAACATCGATCGGTTTGCGTTTATTCCACAGCCACGACCACATTATTACCTCACCGCAGGCGCACTCGTACCCTTATCTGAAGATTTTCAGTTGAAGCCGTCGTTTTTACTGAAAGATGATAGGGGCGGGCCGACAAGTTTGGATGTAAATGTCTTTTTAATGATTAGAGACCTCGTATGGATTGGCGGTTCATACCGAACAGGGGTAAAGCTCTATAACAAAAACTACCTTCAAAGAGACCTCAGTTCGCGAAACTCGGCAGTTGCGGCCATACAAATCTTTCCCTCAAGCAGCGTTAGGATAGGTTATGGCTACGATTTCTCCGTGGGGCCGCTTCAGGGTTACAGCGGCGGAACACACGAAATTTCTATTGCGTACGCTTTCAGCAGGCCCAATTTCAGGATGGCCACGCCGAGGGTCTTTTAAATAAAAAACACCAAAACGTGAAAAAGTGTATAATAACATTTACAGAAAAAGACAAAAAATTCACTACATTCACGTCATTTAGTTTAACTTTTTAGTAAATTGCAAAATATTCAAACAAACAATGAAAACGAAGAACACAGTTAGTACATTCACCATCCTTATTGCCGACGACCATGAAATCATTCGTAGGGGCTTAAAAAGCCTCATTTCTGACTTTTGGACCGGAGTCGATATCATTTGTGTTTCAACACTGGAAGAAGCGCTCACAGAGACGGAAAAGTTCCCCAGTCTGGTCATTATCGACGTAAACTTACCTGGAGGAAATAACCTGAAAGTGATCGAGCAAATTAAGTTGATTCAACCGAATGCTAAGATTTTGGTGTTCTCATCGTTGAATGAAAACATTTACGCCGTACCGTACCTAAAATCAGGCGCAGCCGGTTACCTTACAAAAAACGCAGAAGAATCTGAAATTGTAACTGCAATTACGACCATTTTGGCCGGAAGCAGGTACTCGAGCAGAAATGTTAAAGAAAACATGTTCAACAGCATTTTAGGTAACGATGCCGATAACCCTTTTACCAAACTTTCGGGCAGAGAACTCGAGGTAGCTGAATTGCTTACAAAAGGTGTTGGCGTACTCGAAATATCTAACCAGCTAAAACTACGCATGGGTACAGTAAGTACCTATAAATTGCGCTTGTTTCAAAAACTAAAAATCAAGAGCATCATCGAATTAGCCGAAAAGATGAGCATTTACGAAAAATAAAAAGGATAAGTAACTTATCCTTTATTTTTCTTGTTAACGTTTGTCGTGCCAGGTGCATCATCTTCTCCCGCTTCGTTCGGTGTAGATCCAGCCTGCCCAAACTTATCAGATGCTCCCTTACCATTTTGGTCAAAAGACGCTTTCTCCTCTGACGTACCTTTGGTTTTTTTATCTGTTTTTTGTTTATCTGAAGTGCTCATAGTGCTATGTATTTGCTTTATAAACACATTTTAAGCAATTATGGTTTTTGTAAACGACTACAATATTGAACGCCGCAGTCAGCAACGTAAATTTCAAACGGTTACTCTGCCCGAGGAAAAAGTACGCTGAACACGATTGCAGCGGGTGGAAGTTGCTGTATCAGTTAGCGATCAATAGTAGAAAGAAATATCGTAATATCGGGTGCCTTAACGGGAAAAAGAGACTTATTTTGATGCTTAGAATTCGTTGAATTCACTTATTATTAGTAACTTATCGCATATTTTAAAATTTATTTTTTTATTTTAGACTCAAATCAAACCATATAATGGGAAAAAATTTACTCACTAAATGCCTTTTCATGTTGTGCTTGCTTGCCATAATTATTCCGGTAAGAGCACAGTTTGTGATTAAAGAGGCCGACAAGCAGTACGAATTATTTAACTATAGCAAGGCGGTAGATTTGTATGAACAAGCCTATAAAAAGAAAGAAACCTTACATGCCGCAGAGCGTTTAGCCAATGCTTATAATTACATGTTCAATTATAAGCAGGCAGAAAGCTGGTTTGCCATTGCTTCAAAATTTCCAAAAACCGACCCTGAGAATATTCTGGGCTATGCCAAAGCTTTACAGCAAAACTCAAAATATACCGAGGCGAAAATTCAATACCAGAATTACATTGCGCTGAAAAAGGATGCACCTGCTGCGGAACAAGCAATGTGGCTCAACTCGTGCGACTCTGCCCTGAAATGGATTAAAAATCCGAAAATGGTTGAGTTGACCAACAAAAAAGAGTTAAATAGCAGTCAATCCGATTGGGGCGCTTTTAAATACGAAAACGGCGTAGTGTTTACCTCAGATCGACCTCAATCCGGAACCGAATCCAAAGAGGGCAAACCATTTTTGAAGTTCGACGGCGCCAACAAACCGAGTACAACAGTTTACGGCTGGACAGGTAACGGCTATTTAAAACTCTATTACAAGCCATCAGCCGCAGATAGCGTACAATTGTTCCCCTTAAATACCGGAACGAAATATCATGTTGGTTCGGCAAGCTTCACCCGCGATGGCAAGACGATGTACTTTACCTTAACCCGTATAACGAGCGAATTAGAGCGTTTAAAGAAAAAACCAAGCACCGTAAACATTGAGATTTTCAGCAGCACTAAGGCGGCCGATGGCACCTGGAGCGAACCGGTTGCTTTCGCATACAACAACATCAATAAATATTCAGTAGGCGATCCGTTTATTACTGCCGATGGTAACAGCTTGTATTTTAGCTCAAATATGCCGGGCGGCTTGGGTGGAACAGACATTTATGTAACCTTAAAAACCGATGCCGGAGATTGGGGAAGACCGACCAACCTAAAAGAAGTGAATACCGCCGGAGACGACCGGTGTCCTGTGTTTGATAATCAGGATAATTTTTACTTTTCGAGTAATGGGCGACTAGGAATGGGCGGTTTAGACGTTTTCAGGGCTTTGAAAGAAGGCGGTGGCATCAGCAAGATAGAGAACCTCGGTTATCCGTTCAATTCACCACAAGATGATTTCGGATTCAGCATTGATGAAAAAGGTGGCATTGTTTACCTTTCATCAAACCGTGAAGGCGGACTTGGAAGTGATGACATTTATTCCATCGATCAGACCGCTATTTTAGCTTTCAAACTTGAAGGAACCGTTTATAACAAAAAGACCAATCAGCCCTTAACCAGTGCGTTGGTTAGCTTAGCAAAGGTAAATGGATCGGTTGTAAAAACTGAAACCGACGAGAACGGTCGATATAAATTCAATCTGGCCAAAGAATCAGAGTACAACGTATCGGCCGATAAAACCGGCTACCGTAGCGATACCGAAAATTTGGCCACGATAGGGTTAACTACTTCGCAGGTACTTAAACAAGATTTATATTTAGAACCAATTGTTCGCAACGCGGCCATCAGGTTGGAGAATATTTATTATGATTTCGACAAGTGGAACATTCGCCCCGACGCGGCCATTGAGCTCGATAAACTAGTGCAAATCATGACCGAAAATCCAACCATTTGGATCGAATTGGGTTCTCATACCGATAGTCGTGGTAAAGACGCTTACAACCTAAGCTTATCGCAAAAAAGGGCCGAGTCTGCTGTAGCCTATATCATTTCGAAAGGTATCAACAGAAACCGTATCGAAGCAAAGGGATATGGCGAAACGCAGCTTTTAAACCGCTGTGCCAATGGCGTAAAGTGTAGCGAAACAGAGCATCAGTTAAACAGAAGAACTGAATTCAAAATAGTTAAAGAGTAATTGTATTACACATCGTAAAATGCCCCGGCAAAACGCCGGGGCATTTTTTTTTTCGGATTTTTAAGATCTTGGAAATGTCGGGGTAGCGTCGGGCGTCATTTAGCGGCTTGCTGTCTCCTTAACGCCCGTCTAATGCCATTTAGTTAAGCTCGACGGGTGTCATCCGATAGCTATCGGATCTGAGCCTTTCGACTTCGCTCAAGATAAACTCAGTCGAAGACCTTTTTTATTGGATAAAACCATTAACATCCGCCTTCGACTAAGCCTGTATTGAGCCTTTCGTCTACGCTCAAGATAAACTCTAGCCGAAATGCTCAGCGTGACAATGTACCAGTAGGACCATCGCTCTCCCGACAAAAAACGTTTTCGACATGACGGGGGCTTCATTTAACGGTTTGCTGTCATCCTGAACGCAGTGAAGGATCTCCAGCCGATGTAACACTTGCTTCAACAAAGCACAAACTTTTACACCGCTGCCAGTAGGCACATCGCTCTCCGTTAAAAAACGTTTTCGACATGAGGGGGGCGTCATTTAACGGTTTGCTGTCATCCTGAACGCAGGGAAGGATCTCCAGCCGATGTAACACTTGCTTCAACAAAGCACAAATTTTACACCGCTGCCAGTAGGCACATCGCTCTCCCGTTAAAAACCGTTGTCGATATGACGGGGGATGTTTTCCGCTTCACCTCAATAATTTATAAAAACTAATTTAATTAGCAACTGTTGATAAATCAGCACGCACAACATCATTATAAAACTAATATATTTAGTAATTTTGTTCTACTGCGATTACATAAAACGACAACGGGATGATTGACAACAACAAACATATTATTCATATGGATCAGGACGCTTTTTTCGTATCGGTAGAGTTACGAAAAAATCCGAAACTAATTGGACAGCCTGTAATTGTTGGCGGCGGTTCCGATCGTGGTGTGGTTACCTCATGCAGTTACGAGGCTCGCAAGTTTGGTGTGCATGCCGCAATGCCGGGAAGAATGGCCAAACAGCTTTGTCCACAGGCAATTTTTGTTCGGGGCAACATGGATGATTATTCAAAAGCCTCGCACGAGATTACCCAAATCATCGCCGATCGTGTTCCGTTGTTTGAAAAGGCCAGCATCGACGAACATTATATTGACATGACGGGGATGGACAAATTTTTTGGCTGCATGAAATTTGCTTCCGAACTGAGGCAAACCATTATAAAGGAAACCCATTTACCCATCTCATTCGGCCTTTCGGTAAATAAAACGGTTTCCAAAATCGGCACCAATGAATGCAAGCCAAACGGCGAACTCGAGATTCCCTTTCCCGGCGTCAGAAATTTTTTAAATCCGCTGGCGGTACATAAAATACCCGGAATTGGCGAGGCCACTTATAAAAAACTGAGTGAAATGGGTGTTCGAAGAATCCAGACACTGGCCGAGATCCCAAAAGACTTAATGTTCAAAATATTGGGCCAACACGGGCTGGCGCTTTGGCAAAAAGCCAATGGCATCGATCTTTCCAACGTTGTTCCCTATCGCGAACGGAAATCCATTGGTACGCAAACTACTTTCGAGAACGACAGCATGGATATCTCGAAAATGAAAGCCATTTTAAGCGGAATGGTTACGAATTTGGCTTACGAGCTGCGAAGTCAGCAGAAGTTAACCGCCTGCATCACCGTTACTATTCGCTATTCAAACTTCGAAACCGTAACTCAGCAATCACGCATTCCTTACACATCGCTCGATTCGTTTCTGATTGCCAAGGCGCACGATTTGTTTAAAACACTATACAAAAAACGGATGTTACTGCGGCTAATCGGCGTTAAATTATCGCATCTCGTCAGCGGTTTCGAACAAATTGGTCTGTATCAAACCTCCGAAGAAGAATATGATTTATATCAGGCCATGGATAAAGTTCGCAACCACTACGGGATAGAATCGGTAGTGAAAGCCTGCATTGTTAAACGGCCCGAGCGTGATGAAAATGGCAAGGTTATAAAGTATAATCCGAGGAAAAAAAAGGCAGATGAAAGTGAGCATCCTCCAGCTAGTAAAAAATCGCGAATAAGAACATTTATCAATACCGAATAGTGCAGCTGTAGCGGGTTAAAGCCTGACAGCGGGAATAATAAATTAGCAAAACATCCAAATCATCAAACCACAGACCGAACATGTTCCTCAACGTACACTCTACTTACAGCCTAAAGTACGGGACGATGGATATTCCGAAAATCGTTGAAACTGCACGTGCCATGGGCATCCGCCAGTTGGTTCTAACAGATATCAATACGTCAACCGGTGCAGTTGAGTTTATCAGAACGTGTTTTAAACAGCAAGTTTTTAAGGCAGCAGATGAGGTTCAAAAAGGTAACATTCCTTACCAAATTAAACCAATTGCGGGGATTGAGTTTCGCGAAGACACAAGGCTTTTGTATATCGGGATTGCACAGAATAAAGAGGGAATGCGGGCGCTCAACGAGTTTCTGAGTCATCATAACATCGAGAACATGCCATTGCCCGAAGATGCGCCCCAGCTGGACAATACTTTTTTTGTTTATCCCTTTGGGCGAACGTTTAAACGAATTTTAAAAGCCAATGAATTTGTTGGCATCAGGAGTTCGCAACTCAATTACCTTTACAAGCACCCGTTGCTTGATGAACGAGATAAGTTGGTGGTTTGGCATCCCGTTACCGTGAACGATAAAATCGATTATCGTTTACACGAGTACTTAAGGGCCATTGAACTAAACACGCTTTTAACTATGGTGCCGGATGAAGCGAAGTGTGCGAAGGATGAATTTCTGATTCCCGAAGAAGAATTAAAGCTTAAATTTAAACAGTTTCCTTTTATTATCGACAACACGCAACGGCTGATTGATGCCTGCGACCTGAGCATGTACTTCGAACCTGAAACGCAGTCAAAAAACAGGTTTTCGTATTGCAGGGAGGGGGAGCGGTTAGACAGGGCACTACTCCGACGAATTGCTTTTAAAGGCCTCGAATATCGTTACGGCAAGCATAACGAAGTGGCCACTGAGCGCATGGAAAAGGAACTGCGCATTATCGAACTTAAAAATTACTGTGCTTACTTTCTCATCACTTTCGATATTGTGCGTTATGCAATGGGAAAATGCAATTTCTATCATGTGGGCAGGGGCTCGGGCGCCAATAGCATTGTTGCCTATTGCCTGCGCATTACCGATGTAGACCCGATTGATCTGGATTTATATTTTGAAAGGTTTTTGCACGAAAAGCGAACCACCCCGCCCGATTTCGACATTGATTTTGCCTGGGATGAACGCGAAACCATTCAGCGCTACATTTTTAATAAATATCCGAAATGGCATGTCGCATTTCTGGGAACAATCAGCACGTTTAAAGACCGGGCTATTATTCGCGAGATTGGAAAAGTACTTGGCTTGCCGAAAGATGAGATTGACAGTTTTACCGACCCAACGAAGGAGCGGGAGAATCAAAAAAACGCCACCTACCATAAGCTGCTTGCCGTTCATCAGCATATGAAGGATATGCCAAACCAGCGATCGATTCATGCCGGAGGGATTTTGATTTCGGAAGAACCCATAACGTATTACACCGCATTGGATTTGCCCCCAAAAGGGTTTCCTACCGTTCAATGGGATATGTATGAGGCCGAAGCCATCGGCTACGAGAAATTCGATATTTTAAGCCAACGGGGCATCGGGCATATCAGGGAGGCGGTGCAGATCATCAAACAAAACCGAAATGTTGATATTGACATTCACGATTTCAAACGATTTAAGGATGATCCAAACCTGAACCGGATTTTGGGTGATGGACAACCAATCGGCTGTTTTTACATTGAATCGCCAGCGATGCGGCAATTACTTAAAAAATTGAAATGCAGCGATTATCTCACTCTGGTTGCGGCCAGCTCCATCATCCGTCCGGGCGTAGCAAGTTCTGGAATGATGAAATCGTTTATTGAGCGCTACCATGCGCCAGACCGCGTAGTTTATTTATGCGAAGAAATGAAAGAGCAGCTAAAAGAAACCTATGGCGTAATGGTTTATCAGGAAGATGTGATTAAGGTTTGCCATTACTTTGCGGGCTTAAACCTGACCGATGCCGACGTGCTGCGAAAGGCAATGAGCGGAAAATATAGATCGAAACTGGCGTTTGACGAGCTTGTAAACAAATTTTTTATTTCCGCACGTAAAAAAGGGCATTCCGAAGAACTGATTACCGAGGTTTGGAGGCAGATTTCATCATTTGCCGGGTATAGTTTTTCAAAAGCGCATTCAGCGTCGTTTGCGGTAGAGAGTTATCAAAGCCTTTATCTAAAAACCTATTATCCCAAAGAATTTATGGTGGCTGTACTGAATAATTACGGCGGTTTTTACAGCAGATGGGTCTACGTTCACGAATTGCAAAAAACGGGCGCAAAGGTGCACTTGCCTTGTGTAAACCACAGCAACGAAGCGGTAGTGATACGAGGCGATGAAGTGTATTTGGGCTTTGTTGGGGTACAAGGGCTCGAAAATAGATTTATCGACGGAATTCCACGCGAAAGGAGAATGAATGGTCCGTTTAAAAGTTTGGAGCACTTTGTAAAAAGGGTGCAGATCACTTTGGACCAGGCGATTTTATTGATTCGTTTGGGTGCCTTCAGATTTACTGGAAAAGATAAAAAAACATTGTTGTGGGATATTTACAACTACCTTGGCCATAAGCAAAAAAGACCCAATATGGCCGAGCTTTTTAATGTAGAACATAAGGAGTACATTTTGCCAGCACTCGAAAACTCGACAATGGAAGATGCTTACCTCGAGCTGGAGTTGTTGGGTTATCCTTTAAACTATAACATGTTCGATTTTTTGAAAACCAATTACCGGGGCGACGTAATGGCTGCCGAAATGGATAAACATATAGGCAAAACCGTTAAAATGGTTGGCAATTATGTCTGCGAAAAAACAGTGCGTACCGTAAAAAACACAAAAATGTGGTTTGGAACTTTTTTAGATGCCAATGGCGACTTTTTTGATACCACGCACTTTCCCAATACGACACCAGTATATCCGTTTAAGGGCAAGGGCTGCTATTTAATTTTAGGAAAAGTTGTAACCGAATTTGGCTTTCCAAGTATCGAGGTTTTAAAGTTTGCCAAACTGGATATACACATGAATCCATTAGCGGTTAAATCGTGAGCCGAATAATTAAGCTAATCGGCTCATAATTTGGCTATTTTATGAGCCGAATAATATTTTTCTTACCTTTAAATCGTAATTCACCTAACCGCAGAAATAGAAAAATTCGAAAAAATGGGCGAAAAAACTGGCTGGAGCTATGTTTTTATCCCTGCTGCGCTTGCCGACGCAATCAAACCCGGTTGTAAAACAAGTTTTAGAGTTAAAGGTAAGATTGATGAGGTAACAATTGACGGAATGGCAACAATACCAATGGGAGAGGGCGATTTCATCATTGCATTAAAGGCGCAATTGCGCAAAAAACTCAAAAAAGAAGCAGGGGCAAAGGTAGAGGTTTGGCTAGAAGAAGACAAAGGATTTAAGTTGGAAATTCCTGATGATTTGGCGCTTTGCTTTGCGGACGATGAAAAGCTCATGTCCCAATTTTTGAAACAGCCGAAATCTCATCAAAATTATTTCATTAGGTGGATTAACGAAGCAAAAACGGAGGCTACCCGAACCAAACGTTTGGTAATGACTGTGAACGCAATGGAAAAGCAGCTTGATTTTGGTGCAATGATTAAGGAAGGGAAGGAGTTTAGAGTCTGAAGTCTCGAGTCAAGAGTCCGAAGTCGTTAGTCTGAAGGTTGCAATTGGCAGTTAACCAAATCAAACAATTAACCAATAAATTAATGAACCGATTTACGGCGATAATCCCTGAACCAGCTGCTCACCTTCATTTGAATTACGCCTAAAAATGCTTCTCTAAAAATACGGGTACTCATTTTCGAAGTTCCTTCCGTTCTGTCGGTAAAGATAATCGGAACTTCGACTACGTTAAATCCAAATTTAATGGCCGTGAATTTCATTTCTATTTGAAAAGCATAGCCCACGAAACGAATTTTCTCTAAGGGAATTGTCTCCAACACTATTTTGCGGTAGCACTTAAAACCAGCGGTTGCATCTTGAATGCCAATTCCGGTGACAAACCTAACGTACATTGAGGCAAAGTACGACATTAAAACGCGGCCCATTGGCCAGTTAACCACATTTACTCCCTTAACATACCTCGAGCCAATGGCAAGATCTGCTCCCTGAACGCAGGCCTCACGCAAACGGGCCAAATCATCCGGATTGTGAGAAAAATCAGCATCCATTTCAAAAATGTATTGGTAACTGCGTTGCAGCGCCCATTTAAATCCATAAATATAAGCGGTACCCAAACCTTGTTTTCCTGCTCTTTCTTCGATAAAAAGACGGCCCTCAAACTCCGGTTGCAGTAACTTTACAATCGCCGCAGTGCCATCAGGAGAACCATCGTCGATAATCAATACATGAAAAGGCTGGATTAAAGAAAATACTTTTCTGATAATCTTTTCAATGTTTTCCTTTTCGTTATATGTAGGGATAATTATTAAGCTGTCTGACACGTTTATGGTAGTTATTAATTTCTTCGTTTATAGTCTGCTTTCTGACTGCGAAAGTAGCTATTAAATATGAAAAAACCCGTATCGACCTCACGTTGATTCGGGTGTAAAATCTAGTCTTTAAGCTTTATCTTCCGACCTTTTCACTTTCTGTTTCAGTGCGCTGCTTTTGCACTTTATCCTCGGCCTTTCGGACTCGCGACTTCGGACTTCGGACTTTTTCACTTTCCGCTTTAGTCTTTCCGCTTTAACCTTTCAGCTTTCTCCCTCATCTTCGGACTTCCGTACTCCCGACTTCGGACTTCTTCACTTTCTGCTTTAGTCTTTCCGCTTTGCACTTCATCTTCGGACTTCCGGACTCCCGACTTCGGACTTTTTCACTTTTCACTTTTCGCTTTATGCTTTCAGCTATAGTCTTTCCGCTTTGCACTTCATCTTCGGACTTCGGACTTATTCACTCTACCTCACTTCTTGCATCAGCTTTTTAATCAACTGCGAAAATACAATTAAGAACAAACCGGCAATTAACGAATAGATTGCGAGCGATTTATAGCCTTCGGTGTACGACAACAGTTTTGTCATTAAAGATGCGTTCTCTACGCTCGACATTTCTGCACCCAGTTTTCCGGCAGCAAGCTGCCCAAAGGCACTAAACAGGAACCACAAGCCCATCATCATGCCGAACATTCTTTTAGGAGACAGCTTGGTGATAATAGACATCCCGATTGGCCCAATACAAAGCTCGCCTAAAGTGAGCAATAAGTAACCAAGCGTAAAAATATTTAATGAACTTATGCCCTGATCGTTAACGAAAAACCTTGTGGCGTAGAAAACATAGAAACTTAGGGCCAGCAAAATGAAGCCTAAACCAAACTTAACCACGGTATTAGGTTCAATTTTCCTTCGGTACATACCAATCCACAACAAACCAACCAAGGGGCTAAAAACGATAACGAAGAAGGAGTTTACACTGTTATTAATTACGTTCGGATCGGCTGAGAAGAACAATAAATTGTGATCGAGGTTATCTTTGGCAAAAAGGGAAAGCGAACCGCCACTTTGTTCAGAAATGGCCATGAACACAAAATAGCACATGATAAAAATGAACGCCGCAAGCAGCTTGTATCGGGCCTTGATTTCTTTGATGCTAAAAGTTTCGTAAAGGAAGTAAATCAGTGCAATTACACCGATGGTGTACATGAAATAATCGGTGTAATCCGTATTTCTAACCATGATGTAGATTAACGGAATGCAAACCAGCGAACCGACATAAACAGCAATCTCTGACGCTTTTTGCTTTGTTTTTTTGAGGTGCAATAGCGGTGAATTTCCAATGGGCCCCAAATGTTTTTTGGTAACAAGAAAAGTTCCCAGGCCAAAGGCCATTACTACGGCCGCTGATAGGAAGCATAAATGCCAATTGTAATATTTGCCAAGATAGATGCACATGGCGCCGCCCAGTAAACCGCCAACGTTAATACTGGCATAAAACAAACCATAGCCTGCATCTCGTCTGTTATCCTTTTCATCGTATAACTCGCCAACCATCGAAGAAATGTTGGGCTTAAAAAAGCCGGTGCCGATGATAGACAACGTGATGCCGATATAAAACAAATCGTGCGGCGAAAAAGCAAGGATCAGGTTTCCGACAATCATTAGCGAGCCGCCCCAAAACAACGATTTCCTAAAGCCTAAAATTTTGTCGGCGAATATACCACCGATAAATGTAAAGGCATAAACGAAAGCTTGTATGGCCCCGTATTGTAAATTGGAACTTTGATCGCTTAATCCGAGTTGATCGACCATGAAAAAGGCCAACACGCCACGCATTCCATAAAAGCAGAACCGCTCCCACATTTCAACCAGCGACAGGTACCACAACTGTTTGGGGTACTTGCCTTCGAAGTTTTGTATTTCTTCTAATGTGATCGTTTTTTCTGTGCTCAGTTCCATCTTACTTCACGCCGTGCATTAGTTTTTTCAAAATTGGATGCAAAGCGGCGATTAATAATCCAGCTGCGATAGGCACAATTGTAAAAATTAAGAAAAATGTTGTCAAACTGTATTTATGTGTAATCTCCTCAATCATACTTCCAGATACGCCCGCCAGCTTATTACCCATTGCCAAAAACAGATAGTAAACGCCAAACATAAAGCCGATCCATTTTGCGGGTACCAATTTACTAACGTAAGAGAGACCTACGGGTGATATACAAAGTTCGCCAAGGGTGTGAAACAGATAGGCAAAAACAAGCCATGCCATACTTACCTTTATTTCTGGCGAGGTAATGGCTGTTGAACCGTATGCCAGGAAGCCGAAGCCGAGACCCAATAGAACAAGGCCTAAGCCAAATTTTAGCGAGCCGGGCAAATTGTATTTACTTTCCCACCATTTCGAAAACACCGGAGCGAAACAAATGATAAATAACGAGTTTAAGATATTAAACCACGATGCAGCAATTTCTGTGGTATTTGCAGAGAACTCGCGTTCCACCTTCCACAAAACAATGCCCCAAATAATTAGAAAACTCGAAGCGAGGATCAGATTGCCAAGCTTAAACCGTGAAATGGTTTTAGAGAAAAGCTTAATTAGTACAAACGAAATGATGCCGAGCGGCACAATGGTTAGCAAGGCATCGACAATTTTAAACGTCAAGCCAGCACCTCCCGTCAATATTCTGGTTGTATTTTCCTTTGCAAAAATCGTCATACTTCCGCCTGCCTGTTCAAATGCAGCCCAGAAGAATACTGTAAATATTGAGAATACAAAAACCACTATTAAGCGGTCTCTGGCAATGTTTTTTGGCACGTTTTCTTCTTCAACAACATCAGTAACTACATTTTGTGCCTTCTGTAACTTCTTTTCTTCGCTGGGTAGCAACCCGATGCTGCCAAAAATATTCTTGGTAAAATAGAATTGTAACATACCTAAAAACATGAAAATTCCGGCCAGACCAAATCCCCAGCTCCATGAAACTTTCTCGCCGATATAACCACAAATCATAATTCCCAAAAACGCTCCTGCATTTACACCCATATAAAAAATAGAATAAGCACCGTCCTTTTTTTCGGGATGATCTTTATACATTTTAGATACGATTGATGTCATGTTGGGCTTAAACAAACCGTTTCCGAGCATTAAACATCCTAAACCGATATAAAGGAAAATTGGCGTTTCGAGCGCCATACTGGCATGACCGAGGGTCATAATAAATGCCCCTAAAATTACCGCCCAACGGTAGCCCAACAGCCTGTCGGCAATTAAACCACCGATAACGGGTGTAAGATATACGCCCATGGTATAGGTGCCATAAAGCGATAAGGCATCGGCCTTGCTCCATTCCCAGCCACCGGCCGCAATTGTAGATGTTAAAAACAGAACGAGCAATGCCCGCATACCGTAATACGAAAATCTTTCCCACATCTCAGTAAAGAAAAGCACAAAAAGGCCTGCGGGATGACCCAATACTTTGTTACTAAAGAAATCGTCTTTGGTTTCAATAGATGTTTGCATAAAACATTTGTTGGTTTTAGTTTATGAATTCAGAATCTGTGTGTTGTTTAAGCTAGTTTGCAAGGCGCAATATAGTCAGTGAATGTTAAACTCACAAATTTTTGGCTTGGCCGAACGGTAATGAAGTTGTTAAGTTTTGTTAAATGCTAAAATTTGCGGTTGGGTTTCAGATTTTTGCTTGGATCAGCGTACAACTCGTCCATAGCCGTTGGGTCGTTATTAAGCGTTAAATTTTCCTGCAGCTTTAATCTTCCACCAATAACCTTGAAACCATCAAATGTGCCATCCGAGCCGTAAAACTCAAACCGACCAACCATTTCGGGATCGAAAGGAGCAAGGTGATCAAAAACGATCATTCCGGCCTTCTGGTCGGTTTTGAGGTACATCGCATTCGATTTTGTATACTCAAAAATGATGCGGTTCTTGCCCTTCAGCGCTTTACCATCAAACACCGGAGCGCCGAACACCACGTTATTGTTGTTGAACGTCAAAACTTCTATAATCTTCTTCGTAGTACTTTCAGTATTGCCTTTCCAGCCGAGTAAAATATAATACGGAAGCCTATTACCACTTTTTATGGGCACAATTTCATAATACCGGGCACCAAGCCATTTTTGGTTATCGGTGATGCTATTTTCGTCGGCAAGGTTTTCCGTTTGATCGATCAGCGGGTACAGCTTCAACGGGCCGTTATTGGTATTCATCTGAATAGTGCCATAGTAACGGTAAGTTCCGTCACTTTGTTGGATGTACCAACTGAGGATGCGAAAAGCCTGATCGGGCGATTTAATTACGGAAACGTTTTTCAGTGAATCGAAACCGTAGGTGAATGAGTTCGGCGTTTTTAAAGCTTCAACCATCGTTTTTACAAAACGGCCGTTCACCTCAGCCTTTTTTTCGTCAGTTGCAGCGGCAATGGTCGATGTAGAAAGCTTGATCAATGAATCCTGAAAAACATCGAGTTTATTTTTCTGCTGAGCAGACGCACGCATTCCAAGAAAAGCAACTACCAAAAGGATATAATATTTAATCTTCATTCGCAAAATTTCTTTTGGCCTTGGTGTGTATCGATTCGCAGATGATTATCCATCACCATAAACCTTTCCATCCTCTACCTCATTTCAATAACCAACGCACTTGCCCCACCACCGCCATTACAAATGCCTGCAACACCTATTTTACCATTGTTTTGTTGTAAAACCGAAAGCAACGTAACCACAATTCGTGCACCCGAGGCACCCAGCGGATGACCTAACGAAACCGCACCGCCATTAACATTTACCTGTGCTTCGTTGAGATTCAGCTTTTGGTTGTTTGCAATCGATACCACCGAAAAAGCCTCATTAATCTCAAAAAAATCTACCTCCTTAATATCAATATTGGCCTTGTGTAACGCCAGTGGGATGGCTTTAGATGGCGCCGTTGTAAACCATTCTGGTGCCTGCTGAGCATCAGCAAAACTTAAAATTTTTGCCAACGGCTTAATTCCGAGCTCCCGGGCCTTATCGGCACTCATTAATACCAATGCCGCTGCACCATCATTTAAAGTAGAGGCATTTGCAGCCGTAACTGTTCCATCTTTCTTAAAAACTGGTTTCAGGGATGGAATTTTGTCGAATTTTACTGCCGTAGGCTCATCATCAGTATCAACCAGGGTAACTTCGCCTTTTCTATCCTTAACTTCAATGGCTACGATCTCTTCTGAGAACTTTCCATTTGCCTGGGCGGCCTGCGCTCTTTTGTACGATTCGATAGCAAACTGATCCTGATCCGCTCGAGAAATATTACAATCTGTTGCACATAATTCAGCGGCCGAGCCCATGTGATAATCATTGTAAACGTCCCAAAGGCCATCTTTCACCAAACCATCGGTTATTTGTCCGTGGCCCAGGCGATAACCATTTCTGGCTTTATCCAAATAATAAGGAACATTGCTCATACTTTCCATTCCACCCGCCACAATTACATCGTTATCGCCATTGGCGATGCTTTGTGCAGCCAGCATAATGGCTTTGGTACCCGAAGCACATACCTTGTTTATTGTTGTTGCGGGAAGATCGGGCAGGCCGGCAAATTTTGCAGCTTGCGTAGCCGGTGCTTGTCCTAAATTTGCCGATAGCACGTTGCCCATGTAAACCTCCTGAATTTGATCTGGCTTTAAGCCAACCTTTTCAATAGCGGCCTTTATAGCGAAACCGCCCAACTGAGTAGCCGAAAACTGGGCCAACGACCCGCCAAAACTACCAATAGGGGTTCTTACTGCTGATACAATTACAACTTCTTTCATGAATTAATTTTTCTTATGAACTTTTGGTTAGGCTACTAAGTTATCAATTTTTAACCGTTTAGGTAACGAAGAATAAGTCATTTTATGATATTCGCTGGTTTATTGGTTCACTGGTTAGTCGTCGAGCCATCCGATAAACAAAGGCAATACGCAAGTATTCACCGGACGACCAGATTTATAAGACTTACGTCTCAACATCGGTCTTCGGACTCCGGACTTTCTGACTTTTTCCCCCTTTTTCGCGATTTAATGGCCTGTGTAAGCAAGAACTCAATTTGCCCATTGGTACTTCTAAATTCCTCGGCAGCCCAGGTTTCTACTTCCCTCAACAACGCCGGGTTAATCCTTAATACAAAAGCCTTTTTATCTTTCTCTTTTTCCGCCATGCTATCGTATTGCTTCTATATTATACTTTATTTTCAAATTAATGAGGAACAGCTCCATTTCATCAATTTTATTCGAACTGAACAACAACTTCTTGCCGTTTTTTAGCTCGAGTTGTAGTCCTTTGTTCTTATCATTTAAAATGTACGCTCTGTCGCTAAACTTAAACCAAAGTCTTATTCCGACCCCAAAGCCGCCATATTCCGAAAATGCATCGTACTTTCTGATGTACGCCTTTTCTATAGCTGCCCAATCCAAAACTTTTGTTTTTATATGAAAAGGGAAGTATCGGTAGGAGAAGCCAGCCTCAGTAAGCTTTAACTTAAGCTTACTTTTCTGAATGAGAAAAACAATTAAAAAAGGAGAAAGAGCGGCAAAAACCGGAGCAAAATACATTTCTTTCATGCCTTCAAGGCCGGGCCCATACTTCGAAAAAAGGATGGCAATGGTGGGCAAAGTGGTTGCGCCCATAACCAAATATAGCCACCAGATTTTTAACGCTTGTTTTTCCTCAAATTCCATATTAGTTATAAAGCGTGCCCGTGTTTACCACCGGTTGTACGTGTTTATCGCCACAAAGCACTACCAGCAAATTGCTTACCATAGCCGCTTTGCGTTCTTCATCCAACTCAACAATTCCTTTTTCCGAAAGCTTTTCGAGCGCCATTTCAACCATCCCTACGGCGCCTTCAACAATAAGCTTTCGAGCGGCAATAACAGCTGTGGCCTGCTGACGCTGCAACATAGCGCTGGCAATTTCGGGGGCATAGGCAAGGTGCGATATACGTGCCTCCAACACCTCAATTCCTGCCCGCGAAAGGCGCTCGTTTAACTCGTTTTCTAACAGCGCACTCACTTTCTCTGCACCGTCTTTTAAGGTAATGCTTTCTTCTTCGCCCTCGGCATGGTCGTAAGGAAATATATTGGCCAAATGCCTAACCGCGGCCTCACTTTGGATGCTTACATATTGGATGTAGTTTTCGACAGAGAAAATAGCCTTTGCCGTTTCGTTTACCTTCCAAACCACAACGGCAGCAATTTCTATCGGGTTTCCCTGCTTATCGTTCACTTTTAGCTGTTGGCCATTGAGGTTGTTAGCCCTTAATGAAACCTTTCTTTTTGCAGTTAGCGGATTTACCCAGAAAAACCCATCGCTCTTCACCGTGCCCACGTATTTTCCGAACAATGTGAGTACTTTAGATTCATTGGGGTTATTGATGATCAGCCCCGGAAGAACCAGAAAGAAATCGAAGGCGAGGAGGCTGCCGCCCCAGATGAAGCGTTCGGTTACAAAGCAAAAAACAGATACACCTAGCAAGCCTAAAAATAAGGCGAAGGTAACATACCCCGATGGAGGATTGATAATTTTTTCTTGATACATGATTGATATTAATTTGATATCATAAAGTAAAATAAAAGTTTTGGTATTTACAAATATTTTCAGTTGGCGGTTTTCAGTTTTCAGTTGGGAATTAGCAGTTTTCAGTTGGGAATTAGCAATTAAGCAATTCATCAATCAAACAATTCACCAATTAAGCAGTTAAAACAACTAAGCAGTAAGCGTTGAACAATAACGAATTCAAGTTATTAGATAAAAATGTTAATTTTGAAAGCACAATAATTTTATCGCTTTGGCAAAAATCAAAAGAAATTCACACAAAATCCTTTATCGTAAGTATTCATCCAATCTAAAATATGTGATGATGATATTTACTGTCTTCATCATTACGCTCTTTTTACCGAAACAACCACGGTTTAGGTACGAGTTTGAAAAGAATACGGTGTGGAAGAACAAGGATTTGATTTCGCCCTTTAGCTTTGCGATATTAAAAACCAACCCACAGGTTAGTATCGATAAGAAAAATGCATTGAAAGATATTCTTCCGGTGTATCAGTTTGAAAGCGACGTGATGGAAAATTCGCTTGAGGAATTTTTGAATGAATTTGACATCAAGTGGAAATCAACCCAGCTGGGCGAGAAAGATAGGCTCAACTATAGAACACAGGCGTACAAGATCCTGCAAGCTATTTATCAAAAGGGAATTATTGGCTTAAATGTTAAACACCAGGCGGGAGATAAGAATTACGATTTCTCTTTGGTACAAAATAACGTTTCGCGGAAAGTGAACACACAGGATGTATACACCGCCGAATCGGCCTTAAACCATTTTAAGGACACATTTAAGGCGTCGAACCAGGTAATTGCCGACTTGATCAATAATTTAGCGCTCGATCACATCACACCTAACATCATTTTTGACGAACGATTAACCCAAACGATACAGGAGACTACTATAAACAACATATCCACTACCCGTGGAATGGTGCAAAAAGGGGAGTTGATTGTAGCAAAGAATGATGTAATAGACGAGGAGATTTACCAGAAACTAGAATCGTACAAGGCCAATTACGATGCACAAACCAAAACCATCGGCAGTCGGGCACTGGTTTATTTGGGGCAGGTGGTTTTGGTAGCCTTTATACTGGCCATACTGATGTCGTTTTTGTTTCTATTCAGGAAAGATATTTTTGCCGATAACCGCCAGCTTTCGTTAATACTAATTGTAACCACGGGCATGCTGCTGGCACTTACCTGGGCCATCAATCTGGAGATTCCGAGCCTGTACTACATTCCTTTTTGCGTGGTACCGATTATTATCCGGATCTTGTTCGATACCCGATTGGCCCTCTACCTTCATATGCTCGTGATACTTATTGCAGGCTTTTTTGTGGCCAATAGTTTCGAATTTGTATTTTATCAGGTTACAGCAGGCATGGTGGCCATATTCAGCATTAAGAATTTTGTAAAAAGAGAGCGATTTCTGGTTTCAGCCATGTTTATCCTTTTCGCCTACTTTGTGGCGTTTGTAGGCATAGCCTTATTACGCGAGGGCTCATTCCGAGAGATCGAATGGATCAACTTCGTTCCCTTTATTTTTAGCGTTTTGCTATCGTTGCTGGCCTATCCATTAATTTATTTGTTCGAGCGCATTTTCGGAATCACCTCTGATGTGGCCTTAATTGAATTGACCAATACCAACAACAGGCTGCTGCGAGAACTTGCCTTTAAAGCCCCCGGAACCTTTCAGCACTCTTTACAGGTAGCCAATTTGGCCGAGGCAGCAATATTTAAAATCGGCGGAAACTCCGTTTTGGTAAGGGCAGGGGCGCTGTACCACGATATTGGCAAAGTAGACAATCCACAATATTTTATAGAAAATCAAAACACCGCGGTAAGTCCGCACGATAAGTTGCCTTATGAGCAAAGTGCACAGATTATTATTCAGCATGTGCATAAGGGAATTGAGATCTTGCGGAAAAATCAAATTCCCGAAGCCATTATCGATTTTATCAGAACGCATCATGGCAATACCCGGGTAGATTATTTTTATCAATCTTTCTTAAAAAACACGCCCGAAAAATTCGTCGACGAGAACATTTTCCGTTACCCCGGACCCATACCTTTTAGTAAGGAGCAAGGGGTTTTAATGCTTGCCGATTCGGTCGAAGCAGCGTCAAGAAGTCTGAAAAATCCCGATGCGCAGAACATAAATGACATCGTTGAACGGATAATTAACTACAAATTAGAACAAAATCAGCTTGATGATTGCGATTTAACGTTAAAAGATATTGAAACTATCAAATTGATTTTCAAGACGATGCTCATGAGTATCTATCATGTGCGAATAGATTATCAACAAGTTTTGTAATTTTTTTTTGTAGAATAGGTTGTTTTACTATATTTGCAGACCTCAAAACAAGGTCGGTAGGACAAAAAAATTGAGGAAACGGAGAGGTGCCTGAGAGGCCGAAAGGAACAGTTTGCTAAACTGTCGTACTGGTAACGGTACCGCGGGTTCGAATCCCGCCCTCTCCGCTGAAATAAAAAAGTGGCAAAACATTGTGATTATAAAATATTAAATTATAACTTTGCCCACCCTCGAAAAAGGGTTTAAAAAAAGAAGATACCAAGTTCGGGATGTAGCGTAGCCCGGTATCGCGCCTGCTTTGGGAGCAGGAGGTCGTAGGTTCGAATCCTGCCATCCCGACAAAAAGTTCAAAACCACTTTTAACAAAAGGTTTTAAAAAGGTGATACCACAGTTCGGGATGTAGCGTAGCCCGGTATCGCGCCTGCTTTGGGAGCAGGAGGTCGTAGGTTCGAATCCTGCCATCCCGACTTAAAAGAATACAATTTCTTTTTGAAACCTCTAAATATAGCATTTAGAGGTTTTTTTTTGCTTTTTGAAAAAAATCTTCATGCTGAATAAGCAAAAGGGACCGGCTACTATTTCTCTTTCCATACCAAAGTCGGGCATAAGAACGATAAAGATCCACCTGTAAGTGCGTATTTGTTTTTGTTACACATCACGAATTTGGTAAATCGTTTTATATAGCTATTTTTAAAAAATCAAACCAAATATAAATATCAGTACCGCTGTAATGCTTTTTGATTGGAAGGCGAGGATGCGGTCAATAGATCAAATCCGTTTTAAGTATCGAAAACATTATCTGCCAACATAAATACATGAAAAAGCTATTCACCTTATGTTTATTGTTTGTCTTCATCCAGGTCGATGCGCAAACAAAACTTCCGAGCTGGTCTTTCGGTCCCTTTGTTAGGCCACCAGGCGCAAACCCTGTAATTTCGCCCGATACAACAAGCAAGTTTTTTGACCCGATAAAGCAAGAGCAGGTAGATTGGGAAAGCAATGACACTTTCAATCCGGGCGCCACGGTAAAAAATGGTAAGATCTATGTTTTATACCGTGCCGAAGATAGATCGGGGATAGGAATTGGAAAAAGGACCTCAAGAATTGGTTTGGCAGAAAGCAAAGACGGATTGAAAATGAAAAGGTCAAAAACACCGGTTGTTTTTCCGGGCAATGATGATCAAAAGGAATTTGAATGGACAGGCGGATGCGAAGATCCACGGATTGCGGTAACGGCCGATGGGACTTACCTTATGCTTTACACACAATGGAACAAAAAAGTGCCGAGATTAGCGGCAGCAACATCTAAAGATTTAATTCACTGGAAAAAGAATGGCCCTGCCTTTCGGAAAGCCCATAATGGCAAGTTCTTTAACCTGCCCACAAAATCGGCCTCCATTGTAACCACTCTGGTTAACGATAAACTGGTTATAACCAAAATAAATGGAAAGTATTGGATGTATTGGGGCGAGGCGAGAGTATATGCAGCCACATCGGATGATTTGGTTAACTGGGCACCCATCGTTGATGAAAAAGGCGATCTAAAAGTGTTGTTCTCAACCCGAAAAGGTTATTTCGACAGCCAGTTTACAGAATGTGGCCCACCGGCAGTATTAACTTCCAACGGAATTGTGTTAATGTACAACGGCAAAAACTCAGGCGGTAAAAATGGCGATGAAAATTATACTGCAAATGCCTATTGTGCCGGCCAGGCGCTATTCAGTGCCGAAAATCCCGGGCAACTGATTGCGAGATTAGACAAGCCATTTTTAGTTCCGGCTGAACCTTTCGAAAAAAGTGGCCAATATCCCGCCGGAACCGTATTTATCGAAGGTTTGGCCTATTTTAAGCACAAATGGTATTTATATTATGGATGTGCAGATAGCAGGGTGGCGGTGGCCATTTATGATCCTGCTAAAAAATAATTTTCTATCGCAAATTGCAATGATAAGCGCTGCGATCTTTTTCGTCAAAAGAAGAAAGCGCAATTAATAATACTATCTAACCAAAATCAACTATGCAAAAGGTTCCCTTTACCGAGAAAAGATTCCTGACTACCTTAATTTTCGTTACCTCGTTGTTTGCCTTGTGGGGAATCTCCATGACTATGGGCGATGTGCTAAACAAGCACTTTCAGGAAGTGTTAAATGTATCGAGGGCACAATCGGGGCTTGTACAGTTTTCCATTTTCGGCGCCTACTTTGTAATGGGAATCCCAGCCGGGCTTTTCATGAAGAAATTCGGGTACAAGAAAGGGGTATTGCTTGGTTTGTCGTTATATGCCATTGGTTCTTTTCTGTTTTTCCCGGCGGCAAATGCGGCTTCATTTGGTTTTTTTAGATTTGCGCTGTTTATCCTGGGGTGCGGCATGTCGACCTTAGAAACCGTTGCACATCCTTTTATGGCCTCGCTTGGCGATCAAAGAACCAGCGATCAAAGGGTAAATTTTGCACAGTCGTTTAATGCAGTTGGTACATTAATTGGCCCGGCGTTGGGTTCTTACTTCATTTTTGGTGTCGATAACAAGGGGGGCGGGCTCGACTCAGTAAAAATGCTATATGTGGCAATTGCCATCGTAATTACCCTTATCGCCATTTCGTTTTCGTTCGTTAAAGTGCCGGACACAACTGATCCGCATGTTACTGCTGATTTACCAACCGACGGATTAAACAAGGATACCGCACCTGATAAACCGCTCTTTGCACATACTCACTTCAAATGCGCAGTTGTAGCACAGTTTTTCAATGTAGCAGCGCAGGGAGGAACATGGGCCTTTTTTATCAATTTCGCCACCGAAAAAATGGGATTTTCTAATGAGAAAGCCGGCTATTTCATGATCGTGTTTATGGCCATGATGCTTGCCGGAAGGTTCTTAGGAACATACCTCATGACATTTATTTCGCCAAATAAATTGCTCGCCACTTTTGCAGCCGGTAATGTACTGATGTGTTTAATTGTTGCCCAGGATTTGGGATGGATTTCTTTCATCGCCTTACTCATGATCAATTTCTTTTTCAGCATTATGTTCCCCACTATTTTTACCCTCGGGATAAAGAACCTCGGGAAAAGAACACAGCAAGCCTCATCCTTTATATCAATGGGTGTAGTTGGAGGTGCGGTGCTGCCGTTTTTGATGGGATTGGTTGCCGTGCACGATGTTGCAACAGCGTATTATTTGCCAATTGTTTGTTACGCTGTTATTTTCTTATTTGCATGGAGATTCAGCGCCCCGACAAGGCAATGAGGGGCTTTGTAGAAGCTCAATGCGCAAGGGCCTAGGCTATGCCAACCAGATTATTTAATCGCAAAGCATGTAAACTATCAGCCCTGCGCTTTATCTCGAACTTGCAGACTCCCAACTTTCGGACTTCCTTAATTTCCACTTTAGTATTCGAGTTACTACCTTTGTATTTTTTTAGTTGATTAAACGATTTAGTTATAGAATTTTTACAGATTTGCAATTAAATTAATACCTTAGAATTTTTAAAATAAAAGCTAATTTTTAAAACATGATCAAAAAGATTATCCTGCCTTGTTTTATGCTTTCGTCCTTACTGGCATCGGCACAGCAGAATTTGGTGCAGTACGTTAAGCCGATTATAGGCACATCAAAAATGGGGCACACTTATCCCGGTGCAACGGTTCCATTTGGTGCTGTACAATTAAGCCCCGAAACCGATACCATATCGTACGAGGTTAACGGCAAGTATAACGGCGATGTTTACAAATACTGCGCAGGATACAAATATGAAGATAAAACGATAACGGGTTTCAGCCATACGCATTTTAGTGGCACAGGTCATTCAGATTTGGGCGATTTTTTAATTATGCCTACACAGGGCAAACTGCAGTTAAACCCGGGTACGGCCGACAATCCAAAAGGAGGCTACCGTTCGGCTTACTCGCACACCAACGAAACTGCTGAGGCGGGCTACTATAAAGTGAAGCTCGACGATGATAACATTACGGCCGAGTTAACGGCAACAAATAGGGTGGGCATGCACCAGTACACCTTCCCAAAATCCGATCAATCGCACATCATCCTCGATCTCATGGCCGGAATTTATAACTACGACGAGAAAACCGTTTGGACTTACGTTCGTGTGGTTAACGATACCTTGGTTACCGGATACCGCCAAACCAACGGCTGGGCCCGAACCAGAACCGTTTTCTTCGCCATGAGCTTCTCCAAACCATTTAAAAACTATGGCCGTAAGAGTTACGATGCCAAGCAGGCGTACAGAGGATTTTGGGGCAAGTTTAACCAGGATCAAAACTTCCCCGAAATTGCTGGTAAAAAGCTGAAGATGTATTTTGATTTCGATACGAAGGAAGGCGAGAAAGTAAAGATCAAATTTGCCTTGTCTCCAGTTAGCCAGGAGAATGCACTCGAAAATATGCGTGCAGAGATTTCGGGATGGGATTTTGAAAAAGTAAAAACCCAGGCCCAAGCTACATGGAACAACGAGCTCAACAAAATTCAGGTAAGCACATCAAACACTAACAAAATCAACTTTTATACCGCCCTTTATCATGCTTTTATAAACCCGACTACTTACACCGACGTTAACGGCGAGTATAAAGGGTTAGATCAAGGTGTACATAAAGCAGATGGTTTTACCAATTACACCACCTTTTCGTTGTGGGATACTTACCGGGCTTTGCATCCTTTCTTTAATATTATGCAGCCAAAGCGCAGTAACGACATGGTCAAATCGATGATGGCTCACTTTGATCAAAGCAGCCTGCACATGTTACCCATTTGGTCGCACTATGCCAACGATAACTGGTGCATGAGCGGTTACCATAGTGTTTCAGTTTTATCTGATGCCATTATAAAGGGGACTTACACGGGCGATGCCAACAAAGCCCTTGATGCTTGCGTTACAACTGCAAAACATCGCGATTATGAGGGTATTGGCTATTACATGGATAAAGGATACATTCCTGCAGAAAAAAGCGGTGTATCTGTCTCAAATACATTAGAATATGCCTATGATGATTGGGCGATTGCACAACTGGCTAAAAAATTAAACCGCATGGATGTTTACAACGAGTTTATCAAACGTTCTGAAAACTGGCGGAACAATTATGATAAGGCTTCGGGCTTTATGCGTCCCCGCTTAGCGGATGGTAGTTTCAAGAAAACATTCGACCCTAAAGATACGGAAGGACAGGGTTTTATTGAAGGCAACAGCTGGAACTACAGCTTTTTTGTACCTCACGATCCAGCTTCGTTAATTGAAGTAATGGGCGGTAAAAAGAAGTTCGCAGCCCGTTTAGACACTTTGTTCAGCATGCATTTGCCCGATGAATTTTTTGCCCATACCGAGGATATCACCCGCGAAGGAATTATCGGTGGTTACGTTCACGGAAACGAGCCTGCGCATCATGTGGCTTACTTATATAACTGGACTGATGAAGTTTACAAAGGGCAGGCGCAAATACGCCACATTTTAAATATGCAATACAAACCTACTGCGGATGGATTGGGCGGAAACGACGACTGTGGCCAAATGAGCGCCTGGTACATGTTCTCGGCAATGGGATTTTATCCTGTAGCGCCAGGTTCTGATGTGTATTCGCTGGGTAGCCCGCTGGTAAATAATGCAGTGATTAATTTAGAGAACGGAAAAACTTTTACCATTGAAGCAATCAAACAGAGCGAAAAAAACGTTTATGTTAAAAAAGTGCTTTTAAACGGCAAGGAAATTACTAATCACCAAATTAAACATAGTGATATAAGAAATGGTGGTAAACTGACGTTCTATATGAGTGCGACACCAAAGAAATAACCTATCATCCCAATTGTTATGGTTTAAACCGCTGGCTCTTTTTGCTGGCGGTTTTTTTTTGTCGCTGAAACCGTGCTGCGAGCAATTGTGGAGGCAAAAACGCAGGAATTGTGAGGACAGTTTTTTTTACGCTGTCATAGATTTTGACCCTAAAGAGCTTCTTTTGAAAACGTACAAGTGCGCTGCAGTCGAAAAGACGAGCAAATTTTAAATCTGTCATTGGTAGCTTGTACCGATAGCTATCGGTAGGGGATCTTAATGGGCAAAAATTTGATGCTTCGCATTGAGATTCCCGCCTGCGCGGGAAAGACGAGCGGGGGAAAGGATGTGTCCATATGACAAGAAACATCGGGACAAGTTGTGCCTCGCTACAAAGTAGCCCCTTTGTGGCAATGACGATCGTTCACCTTTCATTGCTTTAGCCGCTTGAAAATACCAGATCCAAATACTGTACAAAATCGATTTAGCGATCGTTTTAATCACTATTTTATTTTGATGTTATCAAAATAATCCTAATATTTGTTTAGCTCTAACCAGATTATGTTCGCGATCAAAATCCAACCCGATGGTTTGATTCTGCCCATAAACCTTGTTAATTGCATCAACGGAAACCTTAAAAATCTCAATAACACATAAATAATGAAAAGAAGAAAATTTATTCAAAGCACAGGAATGCTTGGTGCAGGCGTAGTCGCGTCGAAATTTTCCTTTGCCGCAAATCTGGTTCCGGAATTTCCTGTTGTGCGGGTTGCCGCCGGCAAGAGGCATTTCCAGAGTAAAGCTGTAGATTCGGCAATTAAAACTTTCCAGGCCAACGTTAAAAATCCCGAACTGGCATGGCTTTTTGAAAACTGTTTTCCAAATACACTCGATACCACAGTTTATTACGAGGAAAAAAATGGCAGACCTGATACCTATGTAATTACCGGAGATATTGATGCCATGTGGCTACGCGACAGCTCGGCGCAGGTTTGGCCGTATTTACAGTTTGTTAACGAAGATGAACCACTTAAGAAACTAATCGCAGGGGTAATTATCCATCAAACCAAATGCGTTTTAAAAGATCCGTATGCCAATGCTTTTTATGGCGACCCGAATAAGGTAGGCGAATGGAAAACCGATAAAACAGACATGCAGGCCGGTGTGCATGAGCGCAAATGGGAAATCGATTCTCTATGCTATCCCATCAGGCTGGCCTATAACTACTGGAAAAAAACCGGAGACAAAGCGCCTTTCGATGCCGATTGGAAAAAGGCCATTGAGGCAACTTTAAAAACATTTAAGGAACAACAGCGAAAAACAGACAAGGGACCTTACCATTTTCAACGTGAAACCACGCAGCCTACAGATTCGCTTCCAATGGCCGGATATGGTTTCCCTGTAAACCCGGTAGGCTTAATTTGTTCTGCGTTCCGCCCAAGCGATGATGCAACGATCTTTCCTTTTCTGGTGCCCTCGAATTTCTTTGCCGTATCGAGCTTAAAACAAGCTGCAGAAATGATCAAAGCAATGCACCCTGATAAGGCTTTAGAAAGCAACCTGCTTAATCTGGCCACTGAGGTAAGTGCAGCCTTGCAGAAACATGCTATAATTAACCATCCTAAATACGGTAAAGTTTACGCCTTTGAGGTTGATGGTTTCGGCAGTGCTTATTTAATGGACGATTCTAATGTGCCAAGCTTACTGAGCCTGCCTTACCTTGGCGCTATGAGTGCCGAAGACCCGATTTATAAAAATACCCGGAAATTTGCGCTGTCTAAAGACAATCCATACTTCTTTAAAGGAACGGCGGCAGAGGGGATAGGCGGTCCGCATGCTGGTCAGGATATGATTTGGCCAATGAGTATTACCATGAGGGCGCTTACTTCGAGCAATGAAGCTGAGATTAAATACTGCATTGAAACGCTGCAAAAAACACATGCCGGAAAAGGCTTTATGCACGAATCGTTTCATAAAGATAACCCGGCAAAGTTTACCAGATCGTGGTTTGCATGGTCGAACACCCTGTTCGGTGAGCTGCTGTGGAAGACCTACCACGAAAAACCGAATTTACTGAACGGCTAATAGCGTAAGGTATTTGCGGCGCAACGGGAAAAAGAAGTCAAGCTTTAAAAGTTTGACTTCTTTGTTATTAGTTATGAAAATGTTTATCAGACTTCTCCGCTAGCTAGCCGTAGATTTGTAATCCCGACTCAGTTTTTATCTTCAGTGGATTTGAAATCCACAATTTTTCAAACGGAATGAGTCGCATGAGTTTCTCTAAAAGGAGTCGTCATTTCGACCGAAGTGCTCCATAGGAGCTCCTACGGAGGGAGAAATCTTTGCGCTAGGTTCAAAGATTTCTCGGCTACGCTCGAAATGACGATTTTTGTATTGTTGTCAAAAAACGTTAATGGTAGCTTCCCGAAAAGTGGGGACAAGTAGTAGAAAGACTAGCCTAAATGCGTGAAAGGGCGTTTCGATAGGCTCAACGTGACAAATCTAAAATTGAACTTGTTTTCTGAGAGTCTATTTGGTTATTAGCTATAAGAAAATGTTTAATAGATTTCTCCTCCAGCTCTGCTAGCTGGTTGGATTTTGTAATCCCGACTCGGCTTTTATCATCGGTGGATTTGAAATCCACAATTTTTCCACTCGAGATTGCAAATTTCGACTAACGGAAAGTTTCCGAAAGGACGTTGGCTATCGGTTGATTGGCGTTAAGATGTACGCAAAAAGAAGTCAAGCTTTTAAAGCTTGACTTCTTTGGTTATTAGCTACGTTATTTATAAAAAACCTCGTTCCAGTGCAATTCATTTCTGAATTGGTTAATTTTTGTATCAGCACCAATGTTTACATATTCTAAACCAGCGATGTTAGCAAAGTCTGACAGATGCTCGGTAGTTAGGTTTTGGCTATAGGCCGTGTGGTGTGCGCCACCAGCGTATATCCATGCTGCACAGCCGGTTTTCATATCCGGAAGCGGTTTCCAAAGTACACGGGCAACGGGCAGGTTAGGCAAATCGTGTTCGGCTTCAACGGCCTTTACTTCGTTCACTAATAAGCGGAAACGGTTGCCCATATCAATTAAAGATGCATTTAGCGCATCGCCACCAGAAACATTAAAAACCAAACGTGCAGGATCGGCCTTGCCACCAATGCCCAACGGATGAACTTCGAGGCTGGCCTTGCCTTTGGCTAACGAAGCATCTACTTCGAGCATGTGAGAGCCTAAAACCATTGCATTTGCAGGATCAAAATGGTAGGTATAATCTTCCATAAATGCATTTCCCCCTGGCAAACCAGCGCCCATAACCTTACAGGCACGCACCAAAGCAGCAGTTTTCCAATCGCCTTCGCCAGCAAAGCCATAACCATCGGCCATTAGGCGCTGGGCGGCAATTCCCGGCAACTGAATCATGCCGTGCAAATCTTCGAAGGTATCAGAGAAACCTTTAAAGCCTCCATCCTCAAGAAATTTCCGCAAGCCCAATTCAATTCTTGCAGCTTCATAAACAGACGAATGTCTGGCGCCGCCAGTTTTCAGGTCATCAGCCATTTCATAAGTCTGCTCGTATGCCTTCAGCAGCGTTTGAATGGCATCTTCACTTATTTCATTAATTACAGCAACCAAATCGCCTATACCATAAGTATTTACCGAAAAACCAAATTTCATTTCTGCTTCAACTTTATCGCCATCTGTTACGGCTACGAAGCGCATGTTATCGCCAAAACGAACGAACTTGGCACCTTGCCAATCGTTCCACGCAGCAGCAGCACGAGCCCAAACATCAATTTGCTTCGCCACTTCTTCATCCTGCCAGTGGCCAACCACCACCTTGCGGTCTTTACGCATCCGCGAAACCATAAAGCCAAATTCTCTGTCGCCGTGTGCACTTTGATTTAGGTTCATGAAATCCATGTCGATGCTATCCCACGGAATATCGCGGTTAAACTGCGTGTGTAAATGCAGCAAGGGTTTTTGCAAGATGTTTAAACCTCTGATCCACATTTTAGCGGGCGAGAAAGTGTGCATCCACGTAATTACACCAATGCAATTTTCATCAATATTCGCCTGCTGTAAAGTTTCAAAAATTTCTTCAGTAGTTTTCACAATCGGCTTGTACACCACCGAAACAGAGATATTTCCGTTCTCGTTTAACGAATCGGCTACCTGCTGTGCATGCGTTGCCACTTGTTTTAGGGTTTCATCGCCATATAAATGTTGTGTTCCGGTGATGAACCAAACTTGTAATTTTTTTAAATCAATCATTTTTTATTTAGGTTAATTGTTTATTCGTTTTAATCGGTTAATTGCAGTCAGCAGTTGCCCATTTTTTTGTTCCTTTTTTGGTGAAGCAGGTTGTGGTTTTTCATCGCTTGCAATAGCCTTGCTTTCCGTTTTCTTTCGGCCTGGAAAAGTTCCACAATGCGCACTATAATCAGGTTTAGTTTACTCGGGCAATCCTTTCTATCTTAAACCGACAGTAGCGCCAGCCCGATGTTATTTGTTAAGATAAAACTAAAAAACATGTCACCTGAGCATTTCGACTTGAGCTTGTATTGAGCGTAGTCGAAATGCTCAATACAGGCTCAGCCGAAGGGAGATGTTGATAGATTTATTTCATAAAAAAGGTCTTCGACTCCGCACAGACTGACACCCCCATGCTTAACTACATGGCATCGGCGGATTGCGAACGGAGGGTTCCTGCTTATTTCTAAATACTGTTAATTAGTAACAGATTCTTCCCCGAAGTATCAGAACATGCACTGCGCTCAGATCCGATAGCTATCGCACCACAAACAGGAAACCTCTGCATCCAACACTCCAAACTCTCAACTCCAAACTCCAAACCTACTTCTGCCCGTAATAGGCTCCTGCACCATGCTTTCGCTCATAATGCTTTTCTATCAATGAGTCCTTCAATTTAGGCGCCTGGGGATTAATTTGCTGCGTTAACAGGGCCATTTGTGCCACGGCCTCCAAAACTGCGCTGTTATAAACGGCTTTTTCGGCAGTTTTGCCCCACGTAAATGGCGCATGATTACCTACCAAAATCATTTCTACCTCTTTGTGGCTCAAACCCAGATCGGCAAAATGATTCATGATCTGAAAACCAGTTTCATATTCGTAGTTGCCCTTAATCATGGCGTCATCCATCGGCGGTGCGCAGGGAATATCGACCGTTAAGTGGTCGGCGTGCGTGGTTCCGTAAATTGGTATAGCCCTTTGCGCTTGCGCCCAGGCCGTTCCGTAAGTTGAATGGGTGTGCACTATGCCGCCAACATCTTCCCAGTGCTTGTACAAAACGGCGTGCGTTTTGGTATCCGACGATGGTCGTAAATCGCCCTCGATGGTATTCCCGTCAAAATCGACAATCACCATCTTCTCAGCAGATAATTCTTCATACGGAACACCGCTTGGCTTGATCGCAAAAACCCCTTTATTTCGATCAGCGGCACTTACGTTTCCGAAGGTGAACAGCACCAAACCCAGTTTTGGCAACTGCATATTGGCCAGATAAGCTTGTTCTTTTATGTCTTCGTAATTGCTCATGACAGATAAGGTTTGATGTCTTTTTTGTTGTAACGTTCTAAATATCGCCCCAAACCAAGGTATTGCTGGTAATGCATTCTGTACATCTTCTGCTTCTTGATATTTGGCTTATATTCCTTTTCGAAACCGGTTCCCATGGTCGCCATTGCATCTTCTATGGTGGGGTAGATACCCGCCGCAACGGCCGCAAACATGGCAGCACCAAGAGCGCAGGTATGCTCAAAGCGGTGAATCCGAATCGGCATTTCCAAAACATCGGCCATCATTTGCATAATATAAGGCGATTTTTTGGCCACACCACCAATCCCAATTATTCCTTTTACGGGCACGCCCTGTTCCTTAAAACGATCTACAATAGCTTTAGCGCCAAAACAGGTTGCGGCGGCCAGTGCCCTGAAAAAACGCGGTGCATCAGTGCCCAATCCTAAACCTGTTATTGCCCCTTTAAGTTCCTGATTAGCGTCTGGCGTTCTCCGGCCATTTAACCAGTCGACGGCCAATTCGGCATAATCCTCATCATCCAGTGCGTCAGCCTGCTTGCTCAGGTTCGCAATAATTTTATGTTCTAATTCATCTCTTAGCGCAATTGCCGTAGCTTCATCTATTAGATCAGATTCGGTCAGTAAATTAGCTAATGGCCAGCTGATTAAGTTTTTAAACCAGGCGTAAACATCTCCGAAAGCCGATTGCCCGGCCTCTAAACCGGCCATGCCCGGAATTACCGATCCATTTACCTGCCCGCAAATTCCGTTGATCAGTTTGCCATGTAAATCGCGGTTTGGTGCCACTAAAATATCGCAGGTACTTGTACCCATTACTTTGCTTAAATAATAGGGTTCAATTTGGCCGCCAACAGCGCCCATATGTGCATCAAATGCGCCCACGCCTACAACAACCTCAGTACTTAGGCCAAGCTGTTCTGCCCATTCGGGGCACAAGGTACCTGCGGCAACATCAGAAGTGTAGGTATCAGTAAATAATCGGTCTCTAAACCCTGCCAGCAGCGGATCAAGACTGCTGAAAAAATGTTCTGGCGGTAACCCGTTAAATTCCTCTGCCCATAACGCCTTGTGGCCCGCGGCACATCGGCTCCTTTTCATCTTTGACACGTCAGTACCGCCACAAAGTAAAAATGGAATCCAATCGCAATGTTCAACCCACGATTGTACGCTATTTTTAATGCCTGAATCTATCCGTAAAATGCGCAACAATTTCGACCAAAACCATTCTGAAGAATATATTCCGCCGACGTATTTTAAATAGTTGACCGGGAATTTGGTTGCATGCTCGTTAATTTCGGCAGCTTCTTTAACCGCGGTATGATCTTTCCACAGCACAAACATAGCATTTGGGTTCTCTTCAAAACCGGGTGTTAGCGCCAGGGGAGTGCCCGAGGCATCAACCGCAACGGGACTGGAGCCCGTGGTATCAATAGAGATTCCTTTAACTAAATGAGCAATTTCAGATCCGCCTGCTTTAGCCAGGCATTCTTTAATGGTGTGGGTTAAGCCCTCGATATAATCTAATGGATGCTGCCTGAACTGATTAATGGACGGTTTGCAGTATAAACCTTTCTTCCATCGGGGATAAAGAAATACGGAGGCCGAAATTTCTTCGCCGTTTTCGGCATTTACCAAAACAGACCGAACAGAGTCCGTTCCGTAATCTACGCCAATTACATAGTTTGCTGTGCTCATAACAATTTATAATCGTCTAATTAACGTTTATTTTTTTGAAATAAAAAATTTAGTTGCATTTTTAAGGAAAGGTTTTTTGTTGCGTTTCGATGGGAGTTAATTTGTGTAGTAAGTTAGCTTAGATTGTTTAAGTTTAGCCACGGAATAGGGAAAACACGGAAATAGGTTGTTCTGCTGAGGGGTAATTTTTTTGCTTTTATAACCTCTCCCTATCAACGTTTGGGTTAAAAGCAATGGCTCTGCGTTCCCGTCCGACTTCTTCGGAAGGGATGTACAGACAGCTCAAAAACCACCGCCATTAAAAGGAAGAGGTCTAGGGCGCCAAATTCCTCATTTTTGGATTGTTTCGAAAAACGTCAATGGTAGCTTTAATCGGATAGCGATGGGTTTTCTGCAAGGCATTATTGAGTTACGATCTAATGTTTGTGGCGTCGTAAGACGGCGCTACGTGGTGTGCCACGTCATTTGCCCTATTGGTGGGGTGGGGTAACGTGGTGTATCACGTTGTTTACTGCGTTTGTGGGGTGTGCAACGTGGTCAACCACGTTGTTTACCCCGTTGGTGGGGTAGGGTAACGTGGTCAACTAGGTGCTGAACGTGCTCTACCACGTGTACCGACGTGGTCAACGGGGTGCTGAACGTGCTCTACCACGTATACCGACGTGGTCAACGGGGTGTTGAACGTGCTCTACCGCGTGTACCGACGTGGTCAATGGGGTGCTGAACGTACTCTGGCAGGTATACCAACATGGTAAATGGGTAGTATAACGTGGTCGACCACCTATACCACGGGGTTCGCGGCCTTAAAGACCTGGCTGACCACGCTTTAAGCACCTGTAAAGCCGTTTTTCTGGCAATGGATGGTTGGGCGTTTGTTTCTTCGCTTGCACCTGTCGTCTGTTTATGCGGCATTATTGTATTATCGTAGCGAGACGCTACGAGGAGGTAGAGAGACAAAAGCGTCCGTACGCTTATTAAAGTGCAAAAAAAAATGAGCCTCCGGGTGGAGGCTCATCGTCATCAATGGCATTTGCTATTATGGGTTATTCAAATTAATAGATGGTGTAGGTGTTGTTAACAGTGGCACCTCTTTGAACGGTAAAATTTGAATAATAGCCACCATAGCCACTATAGCTAGCATTAGTTACCGTATTATAAACATACACATAGTAGCCCATATCGGATGGAACTTTGAAGCTAACTACACCAGCATCATTGGTCAGCCCTGAAAAATGAGCAACTTTCAATTGATTAGCCGTGGTCGAGTTATAGCTATACCTCGCTGATGGAATCAGTAATACACCAACATTCTTCAATGGCTGAGAATTGTTAGAAGATTTAACTGACATTACATACGTTCCCGAAAAATCTGTCACTTTGGTTTCTTTGGTTTTAGCAGCGCCAGCAGTTACCTGCACGAGCTCCTTAACCAGGTACGGGATGTTATTCACCCTGGCAGAATCTGAAACGACCTGGTAATTTCCAGCGTTAAGATCTCCAAAATCAGCCTGACCGTTGCCATCTGTTACCCTTGAGTCTAAAAGAACGTAATTCGAATAATGGTCGTTATTGACAAGCAACGATACCTTAACATTTGGGATTGCCTTGCCAGCATCGTCAGTTAATTTGTAGGCGAGTTTTCCACTTGTAGATAGTTCGAGGTCAACATTTGTGGTTTTTTTACAAGAAAAAAGCACTGCTAAAAGGAGAGTTAAAAAAGTTAATTTGGATTTCATGTTTTTTTTAAAAATTGTTTAAAGTTTGTTATTTAGGTCACAAATATATTACAATAAACGAAATAACTACCCTTTTTTTAAAAAAATAACTAGCGAATTAGTTCATTCGAATTTTTGCCTCAATTATAGTTTGAATAATTCAATGATGCTTACCACGCAAAACTTCATGCTTAATTCATCATCAAAAAGATAAGCGGTTTTTCTCTTAAACCTTATCTTATTGTCGGGATTTTACCCATCTATTCGAAAAAACAGGGTATTGAATTAATTGAAAATTAAATGGTTTAGGGGCCATATTACCGAAAACACCAACCCTTTGCATTAAGAAGGAACAAAAGCTAAACATCAGCCCTGCAGAATGACTTGAATTTAAACCCAAATGGAATTGCCTCGAAATAGGAATCATAAAGATTGTATTTATCATTTAATTCATCGGAGAAATTACTGTTTATTAAATCGTATGCTTATTGTTAATAGGTTGAGCTTCGAAGTTTCCATTGGTCGGAAATAGTGGCAAATGAAAAACGTACCCAAACCAATAAAAGTGTAATCTGTTGTATGGTATAGGTTGTGCGATTACGCCAACCAACTTGCGCAACCAGTAACCGGTAATTGAGTATGGAAAATGATGAAACACAAGAAATCTACGCAGATTTTAAAAAAAATGTAAATATGAGCCCCTCAAAACTGGAGAAATGGCTGGACACTGAGCAGTCTAAATCTGTTGGATGGGACAGTGGCGACGGGGAGTCGATTGGGCACAAATCAGGAGAAAAGATTATTCGCATCCTGCAAAAAAAGAAAGCAGATTTAACTACTTCCGACTTCAAACACATGCAAAAAGTGAATGGTTATATCAAACGTCATCTGGCACAGCGGCCTGATGGCGACGTTTCTGAAACAAACTGGAATTATTCGCTAAAAAATTGGGGGCACGATTACCATTCGAAGGGATAAGTGAAAATTTGGTGCATGTTAATTTTAAGTGACGGTTTAAAACTTTGACTTGATATGAAGTTACCCATTAATTATTGAGGTTCATTGCCTTGATAAAATTAAACACTAAACAGATGGCAAAAAGCAAGTTGATAAGAATGGACAACATCGGCATCGTTGTAGAATCGCTCGACGATGCAATCTCGTTTTTCACCGAGATCGGTTTGACCTTAGAGGGACGAGCGAAGATTGAGGGAGAGTGGGCCGGAAAAGTAACCGGATTGGGTGCACAATCGGTAGAAATTGCCATGATGGTTACCCCGGATGGCCATAGCCGGCTTGAACTTTCAAAATTTATCAGCCCGGCGGTAATCTCCGATCACCGGAATGCGCCGGTAAACGCCCTGGGTTATTTGCGGGTAATGTTTGCTGTTGATGACCTTGATGAACTGATTCCACGACTGCTTGCGCACGGTGCTGAAATAGTTGGCGAAGTGGTGAAATATGAAAACTCGTATCGCCTTTGCTATGTTCGGGGAGCTGAAGGTATTTTGGTCGGCCTGGCAGAACAACTTAATAATAAATAAATAGTGAAAAGCTTAACGAAGGCTGCCGGAAGGACAGCCCTGAATATTTTAATTTAAATACAATGATGCCGGTTTCGAAGAAGCTTTATTTTTTCAGTGGCCCCAGGTGTTTGTAAGTATTAATCAGCAAGCCTGTGGCAGTACTTTTCGAGTCGACAAATTCGAGTTCTCTTGCATCTATCGTGTCAGCAAGCAGGCGTTTGCCGCGACCAAGTAAAACAGGGTAGGTAATGAGCACTACTTCGTCGGCGAGCCCTTCATTAAGTAGAACCGAAGTAAGGGTTGAACTGCCTATCACAATCACATCACGTCCTTCGGTGGCCTTTAGCTTACGAATCCCATCGATAACATCGTCACTTAAATCTTTTACCGGGCCCCACCCAAGGCTATCGGGCCTGTGCGTTGCAATGTATTTTGTAGCCGCGTTTATGGCATTTGCCATCGGAAAATCTCCGGCATTTGGCCAGAAGCTGCTGAATATATCGTAAGTTTTACGGCCGAGCAACAGGTCGAAATCGCCTCCATAAGCCTCAAAAAGCATTGCTGCTCCGGCAGGACTCCGATAAGGCGTTGTCCAGGCGCCATAAATGTAGTCGCCGTCGTGCTCGATCACGCCGTCAAGCGAAATGTGTTCAAATATTCTGATCTTCCTCATTTGTCTAATGATTTAATGTTCTTCAAATTTAAAGATGCAGAATAACACCTGTGGGGTGCAATTGCGACAATATGAGGATGCCTTTTTACCACTAGCCGTTCGGCGGTAGTCCTTTTTTAATTTTTAATTGTGGGCGAGAGACAACCGAACAGGTTTCTTACTTGTCCATTCGTGCAAGGATGCGTTTCATTTCAGCAATTTCCCTTTCCTGTGCCTCGATAATGCCTTGAGATAGTTTTTTTACTTCGGGATCTTTAATGTCTGCACGGGTACTGGTCATAATGGCGATCGAGTGATGGGGAATCATTCCTTTCATATATTGCACATCGCCAACAAGCGTTTGGGTGCGAACACCCGCCAGCGCCAGCCCAAACACAGCGATACTGCATACCACAATTATTGTGTTAACTGTTTTGTTTTTATACATCGATCGCATCGCAATAAGCATAACAAGGGCCATGGGGCAGATCATCAACAAAGTCATATAAAACCGGGTCATGCTCAGGTAGATGTGATCCGCTTGGTATACATTGAGGTACATTACCGCATACATAATTACAAAGGACAAGGCCAGCATCAAGGCAAATTTTCTGTAGTGATTCGCTTTCATTTTTCTGAATTTAATATGTTCTGAGATTTTCGATTACATTTTTCTCCGTTTCAAATTTATCGGCGACCAAGATTTTGCCGGGTTTTTTGGTAAGCAGTAAGCGGTAGAAACGAAACCGACTTGCGGCTAATGAAATAACACCATTTGCAGGCGTTTTGTTTAATCGCATCAGGCTGCGCCGAGGGTAAGTCAGAAATAAAAAAGATTCGTGATTCGGCTTAGAAACAAGCTAGAACTAGGCTGACGCTATATTGGAAAAACTGATCGATGCAATCGATGATATGTCTTGGATTCACCAGAAAATCTTTGAGCAACTTCAAAAACAAAAAAAGCCTTGTAATCGATTCGTTGCCTTTTCACCCATCTGGCATTAAACATTCCCCTTTCATATATAACTCACCGTTTTGGCGTTTGCCTCGTCGTATTTGCAGAACTCAAAAAGTATAATCGTTCACCTCAAAATGACCATTAGTTGTACAAAAACAAACCATTTCTGAACAAAACAATACCATCCTGCACTTTCTTGATGATTACTTTTGCCTTGTAAAAGGAATTTAAAAGCCAATACAACTGTAGCGCACAATAAGTAAGTACAGTTAGTCTAACCAAATCATTATGAAAATTAGTTTTTCCAACTTAAAACATCAACATACCGCAGTAACTTTTAAAATCGTTTTGTTTCTATTTTGCCTGCTATTATCAACGTGGGTTGTTGCGCAGGAAAGGAATAGGTTTAATACCATTGATAATAAACAGTACCATCTTGTTAAGCCTGGTTACGATAGCAATACTGTACTTCAAAATCCGCTAAATGGATGGGTAATGTATGCTTCGAGAAATGCGGACGTTTCGTATTGGGACACCACTTTTTTTGTTCCGGAGTTAGGGAAGAAAATTAAGCCAATTGATTATGCGTCGGCATGTTATGTAAGAACGAGTTGGGCGTCTTTAAACCCCTCAGAAAACGTTTATGCCTGGAACGATCCAAATTCTAAAATTGCAAAGCTGATTAAGGGTGCTCAAAATAGAGGATTACCTATTGCTTTTCGTATCGTTGTTGATGGACGCGATCAGGGAGCGAATACACCAGCTTTTGTTTACGCTGCCGGCGCAAAATTTTATTTAGAAAATAAAGCAAATCCGGATAGAAAAACACCATATCCCCAGGATCCTGTTTTTAGGAAATATTACTCAAAATTTATTGAAGCTTTTGCCAAAGAATATAATGATTCTGAAAAAACATCATTTATTGATGCCTACGGGCTTGGTAAATGGGGCGAAGCGCACAATGTAGTGTATCAGGACCCAGGTAAATCTTCCGATTCCGCTAAAACTGAGCAATACAAGGAAGAAGTATTGGATTGGGTAACCGATTTATACACCCGCAACTTTACTAAGGTTCCGCTGGTAATTAATTATCATCGGCTAATTGGTCACCCGAAAAGCTGGGCAGCAGCAAATCCAAACAGCCGGAGATTATTAGAAAAGGCTATACATAAAGGGTACAGCTTAAGGCATGATGCATTTGGTATGACCGGATATTATCAGCAATGGGAGAAAGATTTTGCAAAATCATGGAATTTCAAACGACCAATTATCATGGAAGGTGGCTGGATCGTTTCAGGTACGCATCGGTATTGGATAGATCCGAGTAATCAGTATCGGGAAGGTCACGATGAAGATGTTAGAAAAGGAGAATATGAAGCATCGGCTGAGGCAAAGGTGAACATGATGGACTTCCGGGCCGGTGGTGAAACCGCATCCTGGTTTACAAAGGCATTTCCTTATGTTCAAAAATTTATCTCGGAGGGTGGATATCGATTGTATCCGGATGAAATAAATCTTCCCGTTGAGTTGAGTTCCGGAGATGTTGTTAACATCTCGCATCGTTGGAAAAATATGGGCTGGGGCTATTGTCCGAATAATATTCCGCAGTGGAATTATAAATACAAAGTGGCTTTTGCTTTATTAAACGATCGTGATGAGGTGGTTAAAGCGTTCGTAGATTTAAAAAGCGAACCCTCAAACTGGATAAAAAACCAACCCACTAAGTACATTTTTAACCAGCGCATCCAACTTCCTTCGGGTAAATATACCTGGGCGATAGCGATTGTTGATACAACGAAAAATAATCGTCCGGGAATAAAACTGGCCATCAAGGGCAAAGCTACCCCAACGGGCTGGAACAAATTAAGCCAGGTTATAATTAAGTAGAAATTTCAAAATAGTAGCGTGATCAATATGCTAAAAACAAGTTATAAATACCTCATTACATTCATATTATCGGTCTTCACTTTACCTCTTTATGCTTCCAATGACACACCTTACAGTCGATTGGAAAAGGATACCCTGGTAGTGGGGAACCAGTGGATAGAAAGAAAATTTCTTTGGAATAAAGGCAACCTGATTACCTACAGTTTAACCGATAAAGCCACTAAACAAATCTGGCTGAACAGGTTAAAAAGCCCTGATTTTCAGGTAACTAAAGATGAACCAACAAATGGAACTTATACTTCGAAAGAAGTGAAGGAAACGGCCATTCATCCCACTTATCTGGCTGTAGAAATCAATGTTTCGCTGGGTACTTTATCTGTTAAAAAGGTTTATCGGATTTATGACGATAGCCCTGTAATTGCCTGCGATATTTATTTAAAAGGTAGTACGAATCTAGCATCGGATGCCAGTGCCATTAACGCCGCGGATCGGAAAAACATCGAGTTTGCTGAAGATATGAAGTCGCAGCAAATGACGGCTATTTTAGATCAAATTAAACTGGATGGTTTTCACTGGCAAACCAAGATCGTTGAATTTTTTGATGTGACCGACTGGAATAACAACCTGATTGAAGAAAGGAATATCATTCCTTATCGCAAAACGAATTACAGAGGGAATTTATTGGTAGCGCACAACAGCGAAAATAACAAAGGCTTTTTCTTTTTGAAGGAAGCGCCGACCTCAAGTGTTCAATTGGCTTATCAAGGTTACGATTTTACCACCGAGTTCGGCCATTTTACCGTAGCCGGATTAGGATTGACTGCCAAAGATATCAAAGCTGAGGAATGGACCAAAGCCTATAGCAGCGTAATCGGTGTGTACAGCGGTGGCGAATTGCAGCAATTAACTGCTTTGCGTAGTTATCAAAAAAACATCCGCAAGCTATTGCCTGAGCGTGATGAAATGGTGATGATGAACACCTGGGGGGATCGCAGTCAGGATGCGAAAGTAAATGAAAAGTTTAGTTTACTGGAGGTAGAAAAAGCAGCCGAATTAGGAATTTCACACTTTCAGATTGATGATGGCTGGCAGATCGGGAAA
Organism: Pedobacter endophyticus; assembly: GCF_015679185.1. Classification (NCBI taxonomy): domain Bacteria; kingdom Pseudomonadati; phylum Bacteroidota; class Sphingobacteriia; order Sphingobacteriales; family Sphingobacteriaceae; genus Pedobacter; species Pedobacter endophyticus. Next base: position 515,696 of record NZ_CP064939.1, on the reverse strand, counting down.
AGTCCGAATTCAGCTGTAGCAAAAGGATCTTTTAAAAACATTTGGGATAACCCTGATTACTGGAAACCAGACCCCAAAAAGTACCCAAATGGTTTACATCCAATTGTAAAGCGGGGAAAAGAATTAGGGGTAGAAATCTGTCTATGGTTTAATCCGAGTGTGCAAAACGACTATGCAGACTGGCAGAAAGATGTGAACGCTTTGGTGAGTTTATACAAAACATACGGCATCCGTACGTTTAAAATCGACGGTTTGGCTATTCCCACTAAACAATCAGAAATCAATCTCCGTAGGCTATTCGATGGCGTGTTAGCGCAAACCAATAACAAAGCGGTGTTCAATTTAGATGCTACCGCAGGCAGGAGGGCAGGCTACTACACTTTTAATGAATACGGCAATGTGTTCTTAGAAAACCGTTATACCGACTGGCAGAATTATTATCCCTACTGGACATTAAGAAATTTATGGGCTTTAGCGAAATATGTGCCCGCAGAGAAATTACAAATCGAATTTCTGAATAAATGGCGGAATGCTGATCGGTATGGTAAAGATATTTTTGCGCCGGGGAATCATTCTTTCGAATACTTATTTGCCACTACAATGGCAGGGCAACCACTGGCCTGGTTTGAGGGAACGGGTTTGCCAGCTGAAGCACTAAAAATCAAAGATCTGATTAAAGCTTACCGCAAAATACAGCACGATTTCCATTTGGGAATCATTTTGCCCATTGGCGATGAACCTTCCGGAAGGTCCTGGACTGGCTTTCAATCGTTGAAAGGAAACCAGGGTTACTTCATTTTTTACAGGGAAAATACGGCCGAAGCAGTTGGTACCGTAAAAACCTGGTTGCCCGCCGGAACTACAGTGAAATGTACACCAGTTTTAGGAAACGGAAAGGCCATAAAAACGACGATTGCGAAAAACGGATCGATTGAAGTGACACTTCCAAAAATAAACGACTTCGTAATGTACCGCTACGAAATCACCAATTGAGACTATATATGAGAATTATTCTAACCACATTTTTACTAGCCCTTACCATCAGCTCCTGGGGACAAAAAAAGTACCAGTTAAAATCCCCCGATGGGAAATTAGTAGCCACTATTTCCCTGAATGACAGGATTAGCTATGCCATTACCCATGAGGGAGATACCATTTTAAAACCTTCTGCCTTGAACATGGCCTTAGAAAACGGCGTGACCTGGGGCAAAGGCTCCCGGCTAAAAAGTGCCAAAACAACTACATCCCATCAACAGATTAAGGCATTGTTTTATAAAAGAAGCCAGATTGATGACCATTACAACGAGCTGGTTTTGAATTTCAGGGAGAACTTTAACCTCATTTTCAGAGCTTATGATGAAGGTATCGCTTATCGCTTTGTATCTACCGGCAATCATCCAATAACTGTAAAAAACGAGGAGGCTGTTTTCAATTTTTCGAAAGATTTCAACGCCTATGTGCCCTATGTAAAAGGAAAATTTAAGAATATCGAAAGCCAGTATTTCAATTCTTTTGAGAACGAATATACTTACACGTCATTGAGTAAAATCAATGCTGATAAACTGGCTTTTTCGCCTTTAGTGGTAAGTCTAGATCATGGTAAAAAGGTTTGCTTAGCAGAAGCTGACTTGGAAAGTATCCAGGCATGTTTCTCACTAACGCTAACGGTTCTAACTCCTTACAATCAAATTTTGCGCCTTATCCAACGGCAACCCAACAAGGCGGACATAACGAGTTGCAGCAATTGGTTACGGCTCGCCAACCTTATTTGGCCAAAAGTAAAGCTAAAGCTCAGTTTCCATGGCGTATCGTAATTGTTTCTACTAACGATAAACAACTTGCAGATAATGATATGGTTTACAAGCTGGCAGCGCCATCAAGACTGGCAGATGCTTCCTGGGTTAAACCTGGTAAAGTAGCATGGGAATGGTGGAACCATTGGGGTCTCTCAAAAGTAGATTTTGAAGCAGGTATCAATACCAAAACCTATCAGGCTTATATCGATTTCGCCGCTAAAAATGGAATTGAATATGTGATTTTGGATGAAGGCTGGGCTGTCGATAAAAAAGCCGATTTGTTTCAGGTTGTGCCCGAAATAGACTTGAAAAAGCTGATTGCTCATGCAAAAGCTAAAAATGTAGGCATCATTTTATGGGCCGGCTATTACGCTTTCGAAAGAGATTTGGAAAAAGTGTGTAAGCACTATGCAGAAATGGGCGTAAAGGGTTTCAAGATTGATTTCATGGATCGTGACGACCAGCAAATGGTCGATTTCCATTACCGTGCGGCCGCAGTTGCGGCTAAATACAAGTTGATGCTGGATTTTCACGGAACTTATAAACCTACAGGCATCAACAGAACTTACCCTAATGTGATCAATTTTGAGGCAGTTCATGGTTTGGAACAAATGAAATGGACTGGCCCGGAGTTAGATCAGGTGACTTATGATGTTACTTTTCCATTCATTCGGATGGTGGCCGGACCGGTTGACTACACGCAGGGTGCGATGCGTAATGCCACCAAAAGAACCCACCGGGGGATAAACGATGAACCGATGAGCCAGGGCACACGCTGCCGTCAGCTGGCACAATATGTCATTTTCGAATCGCCGTTAAACATGCTTTGCGATAGCCCTACCAATTACGAAAAAGAGCAGGAAAGCACCGATTTTATTTCGGCAATTCCAACCGTTTGGGACCAGACGGTTGCTTTGGATGGTGAGATCGGGAAGTACATCGCCATTGCCCGTAAAAAAGCAAATCATTGGTATGTAGGCGCAATGACCAACTGGGATGACCGTAAGCTTGATATCGATTTATCATTCCTTGGAGAAGGGAACTACGTAGCGGAGGTATATCGAGACGGCGTTAACGCCAATCGGATCGCCTCCGATTATAAAAAAGAAACCATCACTATTCCTGCTAATCGTAAAATGACCATTTCTATGGCTAAAGGCGGCGGTGTCGCCATGAAAATTTCTAAGAAATAAATACACAAAATAATGAAGCCGAGAACCTTTTATTTAGCATTGTCGCTCTTTTTAAATTTGATTTTTTCACATTCCATGGCACAGCAAACCATGACCAATGTTTATGGCAGAAATGTGCAATCTTTAAATGGGAAATGGGATGCGATTATTGATTTATACGACCAGGGGAGAAAAAACAAAATCTTCCTCAATAAAAAGCCTGAAACCAAAATTGATTTTTACGAATATTCTTTTGATAACGGACTTCGCTTAAATGTGCCCTCAGACTGGAACAGCCAAATGCCCGAACTTAAATACTACGAAGGCACCATTTGGTATGCTCGTCATTTTGATGCAGCAAAGGAAGTTGACAATCGTTCATTCCTTTATTTTGGAGCGGTAAGTTACCGTTGCAGAATTTATCTGAACGGTAAAGAAATTGGTCGGCATGAAGGAGGTTTTACGCCTTTTCAAATCGAGGTGACTGATGCTATAAAAGAAAAAGATAACTTTTTAGCGGTCGAAGTTAATAATACGCGTCAGGTTGATGCTATTCCGGCCATGGCTTTCGATTGGTGGAATTACGGTGGGATTACCCGTGATGTGTTTTTAGTAAGCACACCAAAAGTGTTCATTGAAGATTATTTCATCCAGCTGGATAAAACCAAAGCCGATAAAATTAATGCCAGCGTTGAACTTTCTGAAAAGGTTAGCCAATCGGTAACTATCGAAATTCCTGAACTTCAGTTAAAGCAAACAGTTAGAACAGATGCCAACGGCGAAGCGAAAACTTCGTTTGCATCGAAGAAAATAAAGCGGTGGTCGCCGGGCTCGCCTACTTTGTACAAGGTTAAAGTTTCCAGTAAGAGCGATCGGGTAGAAGAGCAAATCGGTTTCCGTAATGTTTGGGTCAAAGGAGAGGATATTTATCTGAATGATGAACCTGTTTTCTTAAAATCCATCTCCTTTCATGAAGAAATTCCGCAACGTAAAAGTCGTGCTTTTTCCGAAGCAGATGCGGTTATGTTGTTATCAGAAGCCAAAGCTTTAGGTTGTAATATGATCCGTTTGGCGCACTATCCACAGAACGAATATACCGTTAGGCTGGCCGAAAAAATGGGTTTTTTGCTATGGGAAGAAATTCCGATTTGGCAGGGGATCGACTTTAAAAACGAGTCGACCAAAGAAAAAGCTGGCAAAATGATGCGTGAGATGATCATGCGGGATAAAAATCGTGTTGCTTTAACGTTTTGGGGTGTAGCCAACGAAACGCAGCCGTCGGCACCTCGTAACGCTTTCATTAAATCACTAATTGACATTACCAAATCGATTGATACTACGAGATTGATTACTGCGGCTTTTGATTTGGTTCGTTTTAACAAGGACAAGCAGGTTTTTGTAATGGACGATCCTTTTATCAAAGCGTTGGATGTTGTAGCAATCAACAAATACCTGGGCTGGTACCATCCCTGGCCCGTTACGCCAGATAAAGCAACCTGGGATGTGGCTAAAGGGCAGCCATTAATAATTTCTGAATTTGGTGGTGAAGCACTTTACGGAAAAACCGGAGATGCAGATGTAGCGAGCTCATGGAGCGAAGATTACCAGGCAACCTTGTACAGAAAGAATTTAGAAATGTTTAAACATATCCCAAATCTAAGGGGCACTTCGCCATGGGTGCTTTTTGATTTCCGTTCACCATTCCGTTTTCATCCGACTAACCAGGAAGACTGGAACAGAAAAGGTTTGGTCTCTGACCAGGGCTACCGAAAGAAAGCCTGGTACTTAATGAAAGAATATTACGATAGTAAATAGAAAAACCGCCATTGCGAGGACGAATGACGAAGCAACCCTACAACGGTTGTTTACAAGCGCCCTATCGCTTTAAGATTGCTTCGTGCCTCGCAACGACGCCACTATTTTCGTCATTGCGAGGAGGAACGACGAAGCAATCTTTTATGGAAGGATTACCAAAGTATAATGAAATAGAAAATTAGCACACCCACAAATGAACCCTTATAAAAACCTGACTATATTACTGTTACTGCTTTTTTTGATGCAGGCTTACACACTAAAAGCGCAAACTGCATCCATAGATTTATCTGGTAAATGGAGATTTCAAACCGATGTAATGGATTTTCGCAGAGGATCTCTTTCTCCCCGGTATAACCACATTTTACCGGAAGAAATCCAGCTTCCAGGCATTACCGACGATTATAAAATTGGCTATAAAGTGCCATACCAATACATTGATCGCTTAACCAGAAAATACGAGTACATGGGGCCGGCCTGGTACCAACGCGACATCGAAATTCCTGCAGCCTGGAAAGGCAAGAAGATTTTCGTGTATTTTGAACGTACGCATTGGTTAAGTTCAATTTATGTTGATACTAAAGAGGTAAGTGCCATTGATTATATCAGTGTACCACACAACCACGATTTAACCAATTTCGTTAAACCAGGAAAAACCCATCGGATTACTGTTTGTATCGATAACAGATTTCAATACAAAACCCATAAATGGAACCATGCCCATACCGAATTTACCCAGATTAACTGGAACGGGATCTTGGGAGAAATGAAGCTGGTGGCAATTGATCCCGTATATTTGGAAGACCTTCAGGTATACCCCAACATTGCAAACCGCTCGGTAAAAGTACGCTTACAGATCAATAACGAAACCAAAAAGCAATTTACAGGCAAGGCTTCCTTCACTATAAATGGTAAAAATTACAACCTCAAAAATGAAGTTGCGGTAGTGAGCAAAGACTCGGTAACTTTTGTAGAAGCCAATATTCCAATGGGTAAAACTGCCAAACTTTGGGATGAGTTTAACCCGAATGTTTACGAGATTACCTGTCAGTTAAACACTTCTGATGGAAAAATAAACTATCAGCATGAAAAAGCGACCACTTTTGGATTACGCGAAGTAAAGCAAGGCAAAAATCATGTCGTGATGAACAACCGTCCGTTGCATTTGCGAGGCAATGTGGAGAATGCGGTTTTTCCAAAAACTGGTCATGTGCCGGTTGATGATGCTTCGTGGGAACGGATCATGTTATTAATGAAAGATTACGGAATGAACCACCTGCGTTTCCATTCGTGGTGCCCGCCAAAAGCGGCCTTTCGCATGGCGGATAAACATGGGATTTATTTTGAAGTGGAAATGCCAATGTGGGGTAAGGATGCCGAACCTGATGAAAACAGGTACAACTTCTTTCGCAGGGAAATTAAAGCAATTTTGAAAGAATATGGTAACCATCCGTCATTTGTTTTGTATTGCAACGGCAACGAAATCACAGGGAATTTCGATTTTATTGAAGAGTTGACAGCCGAAGGAATCAAGTTAGATCCCCGTCATTTATACAGTGGTTCTACCGCTCGCACCCGTGTAAAATCCGATCAGTATTATGTATCGCAGCAAACTAATAAAGGTCCGGTAAAAGTTTACGAAGGTTTACCGAATACAAACTGGGATAGGAGCACCGAGTCTGATGTTGATGTGCCGGTAATTTCTCACGAGTCTGGACAACGTTGTGTATATCCGAACTTTGAAGAGATCAAAAAATACGCGAATAGCCCGGTAGAAGCCCGAAATTTTGAAGTATTCAGAGATATGCTGCAGAAAAACGGCATGCTAGATCAGGCCAATGACTTCTTTCGTGCTTCCGGGGCATTAACGGTTTTAGAGTATAAAGCTGTAATTGAGGCATTGTTGCGTTCATCCAAATCTGCTGGTTTTCAGTTATTGTCTATTAACGATTTTCCCGGCCAAGGTTATGCGCCAGTCGGTATCTTAGATCCATTCTGGGATAGCAAAGGTTTAGTTACACCCGAACAGTTCAGAGCGTTTTGTGCGCCTACAGTGGCCTTATTGCGCTACGAAAAAAGTAGCTTTTTCAATTCAGAAACGTTTTCGGGTAAAGCAGAAGTTTATAATTATAGTAATGCCGCCTTAAAAAATGCAAAGTTAAAATGGTGGTTAACTGATGAGAGCGGCAAAGTATTGCAAAAAGGAAATCTGAAAAGCCAGACTATTGCAAATGATAGTGTTTCGCCGGTTGGCGAATTTTCGATCCCGTTAAAAGGCATCAGTGTTTCGCAAAAGCTAACGGTACATTTATCAGTTAACGATCAGATCCAAAACAGCTGGGACATTTGGGTTTATCCAGGCCATGAAAAGTTAATGCAGTCTACCGATCAGGTTTTGTACACTACTGTTTATGACGATGTGGCTAAAAAGCAATTATCAGCGGGTAAAGCGGTGGTGCTTTATCCTGCTCCCGAAAATGTAAAAGGACGTAAATCAATGTTCCATAACCATTTCTGGAATCCCATCATGTTCGCCTGGGCGCCTATGACTATTGGAAATTTAGTACACAATAAACAACTCATGTTTAACGACTTTCCCACCTCATACCATACCGACTGGCAATGGTGGGATATCCTAAACAACGCCAAAGTAATTGAAATGCAAGGTGCTCCGGAACAACTTCGCCCGTTTATCCAGGTGATTGATAGTTACGATAACAACCAGAAACTGGGTATCGGTTTTGAAGCTAAGGTAAACGGCGGAAAACTGTTGGTCTTGGCGGTAGATACGAAGATGGATATGAATAAACGTCCGGCTACACAGCAACTATTGTACAGTATAGATAATTATGTAAAAAGCGATAAATTTTCGCCGCAGGTTTCTGTGGAAGAAACTTTTATCCAATCATTTTTAACGAACTAATAAAGGAACGTGATGTGGAAAAAAATAGCTTTAGGGCTAACGTTAATAGGTAGCCAGGCTTTAATGGCGCAGGAGATCGTATTTAACAAGAAAGCTTCGCTGAATCAGGCTTACCAAAAGGCAGTGGAGGCAGAAAATTTGTTGCCAATGAACGATCTGAACATGGAGTTTGGATACGTTTTATATCAAGCCGAAATCACCACCGAGGCAGAAAGTGAAGATTTAGAACTGGAAAACGTTCGTGATTATGCTGCTGTTTATATAGATGGAAAGTTGCTGGGAAGGTTAACCGATAACCATAAGAAAATCGATATCAAAACTACTCCCGGCAAATATTTACTGCAAATTTATGTAGAAAACATCGGTAGAATTACCTACGGGCCAGAAATAACAGACAACTCGAAAGGCTTGTTTGGAGAGGTCACTTTAGCTGGAAATAAGGTCTCAAACTGGAAAATGATCCCGTTGATGATCAAACAGTATCCGGTTAAAGACCTTGTATTTGAAGACCGTAAAGAAACTTCTGTTCCCGGATTTTATAAAGGGAATTTCAACATTGACGAGCTGAAAAAGACTTACCTGGATATTACCGGATGGGGAATGGGAGAAGTATGGGTAAACCAAAAATACATCGGTTCTTACTGGGAAGAGGAAAAACAACAATCCATCTTAATTCCATCTGAAGATTTGGTAAAAGGAGAAAACGAAATTGTAGTTTTCGAGCTCAAAAACAATCAGCAAAAGACAATGAAATTATCGCCAATTCCTGTTTTTAAATAGAGATGATGAAAAAGACAATTTTAGCGCTGGCGCTTACTTCGGCTACGTTATTTTCGGGCTATAAAGAAGATACACCGGTTTATAAGGATGCCAGACAACCTATCGAGAAGCGAATAGAAGATTTGATTGCTCGGATGACCCTGGAAGAAAAAGTGATGCAGCTGAACCAGTACACCCTTGGCAGAAACGACAATAGCAACAATATGGCCGATCCGGTGAAGGGTATTCCGGCGGAAATTGGATCACTCATTTATTTTGGCAGCAATGCTGATTTACGGAACACCGTACAAAAGAAAGCCATGGAACAAAGCCGCCTGGGTATTCCGATTATTTTCGGTTACGACGTCATCCACGGCTTTCGGACCATTTACCCGATTTCTTTAGGTCAGGCTTGTTCCTGGAATCCGGTATTGGTCGAAAAAGCTTGTGGCGTAGCAGCGCAGGAAGCTCGGATGTCTGGTATAGACTGGACTTTTTCACCCATGATTGACGTAGCCAGAGATGGCCGTTGGGGCCGTGTTGCAGAAGGTTATGGCGAAGATACTTATACGAATGCCGTTTTTACTGTCGCTTCGGTCAAAGGTTACCAGGGTAAAAATTTGTCGGGCGATAAAAACGTTGCGGCTTGCCTGAAACATTATATTGGTTACGGCGCTTCGGAAGCTGGCCGCGATTATGTGTACTCAGAAATTTCTAATCAGACGCTTTGGGATACTTACATGTTGCCTTATGAAGAAGGCGTGAAGGCTGGTGCAGCAACTTTGATGAGTTCGTTCAACGATATCAGCGGAACGCCGGGTTCGGCTAACCATTATACCTTAACCGAAGTATTGAAAAAGCGCTGGAAACACGATGGTTTCGTAGTTTCGGATTGGGGTTCTATCGAGCAGCTTCGTCCGCAAGGCGTAGCCGCTAACAAAAAAGAGGCCGCTTTAAAGGCATTTACGGCAGGCGTAGAGATGGACATGATGAACAGAAGTTACGATAACTATTTAGGCGAGCTGGTTAAAGAAGGAAAAGTGTCTCAGGATTTATTGAATGATGCCGTAAAGCGTGTGCTGAGGGTGAAATTTAAATTGGGATTATTTGATCGCCCGTACGCACTAGCCAGTACCGAAAAACAAAGGTTTTATCGCCCCGAGAGCTTAAAAATTGCAGAACAATTGGCTGAAGAGTCGATTGTTTTGCTTAAAAATAAGAATAAAGCACTACCACTAAATAACATCTCAAAAATTGCATTGATCGGCCCTATGGCGAAAAGCCAGGGGAACTTATTAGGTTCCTGGGCTGCTCAAGGCAAACCCGACAATGTTATTAGTATTTATGACGCCTTGCAGGCAGAATATAAAGGCAAAGCCGAGGTTTCTTATGCTTTGGGCGCTGATTTTGATGGGCAGGACAAGAAAGGTTTTGACGAAGCAATAGCCTTAGCTTCAAAATCTGACGTAATTGTATTGTGTTTAGGTGAAAAGAAAGAATGGAGTGGAGAAAATGCTTCACGTTCAACCATCGCTTTACCACAAATACAGGAAGAATTGGCTATGGAACTTAAGAAATTGGGCAAGCCGATCATTCTGGTATTGTCCAGCGGTCGTCCGTTGGAGTTGAACAGACTGGAGCCCCTTAGCGATGCGATTTTAACCGTGTGGCAACCGGGAACACCCGGCGGTAGGCCATTATCGGGTGTGTTGTCTGGTCGTGTAAATCCTTCTGGCAAGCTGGCGATGACTTTCCCCTTTTCCACAGGTCAAATTCCAATTTATTACAACCACAGGCAGAGTGCCCGTCCGCAGCAAGGAAAGTATCAAGACATTCAAAGTACGCCATTATATGAATTTGCACACGGTTTGAGCTACACCACTTTTGAATACGGTGAGCTGCAAGTTTCATCAACCCAGATAAAACGCAACGAAAAATTAACGGTAGAAATTCCGGTTAAAAATACCGGAGATCGAGACGGTATCGAGACTGTACATTGGTTTATTCAAGATCCGGTTTCAAGCATTTCGCGTCCGGTTAAGGAGTTAAAGTATTTCGAAAAACAACTCTTGAAAAGGGGCGAAACGAAAACCTATAAATTCGAAGTGGATTTACAACGCGATCTGAGCTTTGTGGATGGAGATGGCAAGCGATTTTTAGAAGCTGGTGATTACAACATCATTGTTAAAGACAAGAAAATTAAAATAGAAATCGTAGATTAACGCTCTTTAATAAAGATTTTGCTTTAAATTTCAATTATCCCTTCTTTGACAATCTAAGCTTCCTGAAGTATCGGGACAGGTAGTCGAAGATTACTTTTGGCAGCATGTTTCGGAAAGATCGGCCTGGAAAAAGTGTAATCAGAATTTAAGCACTTTTTAATAATTTAATGATGAACAGCAATCGTTGCTAATGAAAAAATACATCCTTGTCGCTTGTTTTTTTACGGTGCTTTTTCAAAGTGTCTCCGCAATCGATCTCTCCAAATATCGATTTCATGTAATGCCAGAAACTTCTTACTACGGTGGGATACAGAGCATCGCAAAAGATAGTTTGGGAAGGATGTGGTACACAGGCCCTGATGCGCTTTTTATGTACGATGGCAATAGTTTTTACCAGTTAAACGATATTGTTTTTGCCATTCAGCCCAAAGTAAAGTGGGGATATGGTTCGGTAGTTAGAGATAAAAAAGGGAGTCTTTTTGTAAGTACCGGAAATGGTTTATTGAAATTCGATTATCAAAAATTCGCATTCAATTTAGTAGTTAGTGGCCGAATACGGTCAGTTTGTTTACACGATGATGGTAAGCTGTATATTTTATCGGGCGATACACTGAAACGCTATGATGATAAAACGAAGAAAACAGATTTTTTTCCTCTTCCTAAAAATCAGTCATCTAATAACCTGATAAGCGTAAAAGGAAATATATTTCTTACCCAGGATGCAGTATTGCAAAAGGTAGATATGGACAGAAAAAGATTGGTGCCATTTGCCAATTTTGGGGCGGTTACCAATGCCGTTAATGATGGTTTATCCTATCGCGGTTTGTATTATTTCCTTACGCAGAGAGGAGGAATTTACGTTACTGATGAAGCCGGAAATCTGAAGCAAAAAATTCCGGTGGTGGTGGCGGGCAGTCAATCTATGCTTTCCAAAAAATTATACATCGATCAAACAGGGATAATGTGGGTAGCTACGCAGGCGGGCTTGTTTTTTTACGATCCCGTAGCTGGAACAAGCAATTACCTGCGCATGAACCTTAACGATGCTTTTTCGCTGCCAACAAACTCTATCTGGACGATTTATGCAGATCCCGACCAGGGTGCGTGGATAGGGACTTATGGTGGAAAAATCGCCTATTGTTCGCTTTACGATTCGCGGGTACGTTACTTTAATCCCAGTCCCGGTGGGCTCAACCATCCCGTTGTAAGCAGCTTTCAGGAAGATCATTTGGGTAACATCTGGATTGGAACCGAAGGTGGTGGACTGAACTATTGGAACAGACAAACCGATGCTTTTAATCACTACCTCAAATCGCAGGGCAATTCGCCCAATTCTAATATGATCAAGCGTTTAAAGTTCGATCAAACGAATAAACAACTGGCTATTTCGGCATACAGCGGTGGCATCGGCTACCACGATATGAATAGCAAATCTTTCAGCAGCCTGGATTTCTTTTCTCCGGAAAGTAAACAGCCGTTAACAGTTTACGATTTTGTTCGTGATCATGAAGGAACCTGGTGGATGAGTGATCCGGACCGGTCTTTTTTTTACAGAAAAAAGCAAAATGGCCCCGTTGAGTTAGTGAGGGTAACGGGTGCCGATGGAAAGGTATTGACTTCAGAAGTAGAAGCAGTATTTATTAACAAGCAAAACCAACTTTGTTTAGTTACGCATCAGGGCTTTTTTATTGTCGATCCAAACAACCTCAAAGTAATAAAACATTACCTGATCAAAGATCCGTCTTATGCAGCAAATTACTTGTGTAGCTTTGTTGAGGCATCGAATGGTGATTTTTGGTTTGGAACACTGGGCAGGGGTGTAAATGTCCTCAAAAAGGATGGAACCTACCTAAATTATGGTCCGGCTAATGGTTTGACTGCCAAAATGGTTTTCGCGATTTTGGAAGACGAAGCTTCGAAGAATATGTGGTTAAGCACCAATGATGGTTTGTACTTATACGACAGTAAAACCAGGGTGTTTGATAAAGCCAGGTTTTACCAGGAAAACAGCTGCGGATCTTTCTACATCCGCTCTGCCTATAAAACAAGCAAAGGCGAAATGTTGTTCGGTGGAACCAATGGTTTCATGCTGTTTGATCCTGCTTTTCTAAACAAAAACCCACAAAAGCCGAAAGTGTTCTTTACCGGGTTTTTAGTGAATAACAATCTGGTAACGGCACACTCAGAAAATTCTCCTTTAGAAAAAGATATTGCCAGTCTTTCTAATCAAAAAGAAGATAGAATACAACTTTCGAGCAGCCAATCGAATGTAGAAATCAGGTTTTCGGCCGACAGTTATTTATCTGCAGATAAAAACCAGTTTGCCTACCGCATGATAGGTTTAGGAGAGAAGTGGCAAACCAGCCATGCCAATCAAAAATCGGTACAGTTCCTCAATCTGCCTGGCGGAGATTATACTTTCGAAATTAAGGCTTCTAACAATGACGGACTTTGGGGCGATGAAATTTCGAGGTTGTATATTCATGTAGATCCCCCGTTTTTTCTTTCATGGTGGGCCTATTGCTTTTACTTTATTGTAGTGGCTTCTTTGCTCTTTTTCATTACCAGATATTACACCAATAAGAAGGTTTTCCAGGAAAGGTTAGCTTTAGAAGCTTTGAAAGAGCAAAATATGCAGGAATTAAGCCAGGCTCGTACAGATTTTTTTACCAATATTTCGCATGATTTAAAAACGCCCCTCACCCTGGTAATTCAGCCACTGAAGCAGTTAAAGGAAACGTTAGCTACCAACGACAGTGCGGTGGGTTATATGGGTTTGATTGAGAAAAATGTATCCAGAATACAAAGAATGATCAGCCAGTTGTTGCGTTTCCGCGAAATTGAAAGTCAAAAAATTACGCTTAATCCGCAAATCGGCGATTTCATCACCTTCGTTAAAGATCTTTTTGGATTATTTGAGCTCTACGCTAACAAGAAAGAAATTGAAACCAATATTGCTGGCCATAAAGATAACCTGATGGTTGCTTTTGATTACGATGTGATTGAGAAAATCTTGACCAACCTATTCTCCAATGCGTTAAAATATACACCAAACAAGGGTTATGTCGGTGTTCGGATCTATAGCTCAACCGATGAGGAAAAAGAACGTTTAGCGCTAAAATTAGATGAACAGGAAATTGAATATATTTCAATCGAAGTCTTAAATAGTGGTGATGGATTTTCCGAAGAACAGATTGCAACACTTTTCACTTCGTTTAATCGCTTATCATCGCACCGGCCAACTTTTGAAGAAAGTTCCGGATTGGGTTTAGCGATTGTAAAAAAATTGGTTGATGTGTTGAACGGAAAAATCTGGATGGTAAATAAAACAGATAAAATTTCTTTCACGATTATGCTGCCGCTCAAAAAACAGGCTGGTACGGGAGATATGCAATCTACGGTTTATGATTACACCATTTCGGAGATCGACGATATTGTTATGCAAGATACTGAAGAACCACAAAATGGTGCCACAGGCTTAAGAAAGGCAGATAATATTTTGCTGATTGAGGATGATCCGCAATTGCGGGCCTATTTGGAACAACGCCTGGCTGAAAAGTACCATGTGTATACGGCCAGCGATGGCGCAGAGGGAATGACCAAGGCAGAAAAAATCTATCCTCAACTGATTATTACGGATTTGATTATGCCGAAAAAAAATGGTTTGGATGTTTGCCGCAGTTTAAGGCAGAATTTTAAAACCAGTCACATTCCAATTATTATGATTTCGGGCAATGGCGATGATAATCAGAATAAAATAAAGGCATTGGAATACGGTGCGAGTGTGTTTATTGATAAACCCTTCGATGTTGATTATCTGTTGCAGCAAACAGAAACCATTCTTAAAAATCAACAGGAACTGAAAGAAAAATACAGTAAACGTATTCAGGTAGATCCTTCAAATGTGACGGTAACCTCAATGGATGAGGAGTTACTGAGGAAAGCGATGAAGGTGATTGAAGAGAATATTGCCAACGCTAATTATTCTGTCGAAGGTTTCGTATCGGATATGAATGTGGGCAGGACAATCCTATACCAGAAAATTAATGACATTGTAGGCATGTCTATCAAGGAGTTTATTCTTAACATCCGTCTGAAAAGAAGTGCCTATCTGCTGGAAAAGTCAGATTTAACGGTGGCAGAAGTAGCCTATGAAACGGGTTTCAATAATGCAAAATACTTTAGTGTTTGTTTTAAGAAGCAGTTCGATTTAAGTCCTTCAGAGTTTAAAAAGAAAACAGCCGGGAGTTTGAAGAAATAGTATTTCCCGGCGATGTGGCATTGTCAAATTGTTTGGTCGTTCCTACGCCGTCATCCTCGCGTATGCGGGGATTGTAAAGCGTATATATCTCTTTAAAGGATTGGCTTATTCCTTGCATTAAGATCCCGGAATAAATCTGGGATGACGTTCTTGTTGCAGGGGAGGTGAAACTTCCAGAGGTACCAAAACCTCAAAAATTCCTTGTTAAAGTACAAAAGCGAACCATTTCTGTACAAAAGTAAACCTTCCTGATTGAGTGTTTTTTTAGTTTTGAGCATACCAAATATTCAAACCTAAAATCAATGAACACAAAAGTAACACACATCTCATTGCTATTGCTAATAGCTTTAATTAGTGTTGGTCAGGTCAGGGCGCAGTCGCTTAAAAATGTAATCGATAAAGCTTTTAGAAATGCGGAGCAACAAAGCCTGTTGATGGCCAGAAAGTATGAAAACCAGCCGGGCAGGTTGCCTAAATCTTTTGAAGGAGGTAAAGATACTTCATCAGACTCCCGATGGTGGTGCAGTGGGTTTTTCCCCGGTTCGCTCTGGTATTTGTACGAAAACAATAAAAATACCGAATTGCTTAAGTACGCTAAATTATTTACAGATAGGGTAGAACGGGAAAAATACACCACCGATAACCATGATGTTGGCTTTATGCTTTACTGTAGTTTCGGCAACGGTTTGCGCATAACCGGCGAAGAACATTACAAGGAAGTATTATTAACTGGTGCAAAATCCTTGGCTACCCGTTTTGATCCTAAAGTGGGATTAATCCGTTCGTGGGATCATAACACCGCAATTTGGCAGTATCCGGTAATTATTGATAACCTCATGAACCTGGAGCTGATGTTGTGGGCAGCTAAATATTCCGGGGACGATAGCTTTCGAAAAATCGCAGTTTCACATGCAGATAAAACGATGATTCATCATTTTCGTCCGGATCACAGCTCTTACCACGTAGTTTCTTACGATAAGAAAACGGGCCTGCCGCATAAAAAACAAACACACCAGGGTGCCGCAGATGATTCTGCCTGGAGCCGAGGACAATCATGGGGTTTGTACGGTTACACTTACTTATATCGCGAAACTAAGGATCAACGTTATCTGGAACAAGCTAAAAACATTGCCAATTTCTTAATCAATCATCCTCAGATGCCAAAGGATTTTATTCCTTACTGGGATTACAATGCACCGCAAATTCCAAATACCACCCGCGATGCTTCTGCGGCAACGGTGATGGCTTCGGCATTAATTGAACTGAGCGATTTTGTAGATGCGGATCTGAAGAAGAAATATATGAAAGTGGTAGATACCCAGATTAGAACCCTGGCATCTGATGAATACACCGCTAAGCCAGGCGAAAACGGCAATTTCATCTTGAAACACAGCACCGGAGCTTTTCCTTTCAAGGCCGAAGTTGATGCGCCATTAACCTATGCAGATTACTATTATCTGGAAGCATTAACAAGACTGAAAAAAAGGCTTTAAAATACAGTAAAAACAAGTAATCTTGCGTATTCAATTCAAAATCTCTATAAATTCATTGCAATGGCGATCTTCAGGAAAGCATTATTCACAGGCTGTATTTTATTATGCAGCATCAATTTTTTATCAGCCAAACAAAACCACAAAACGGAAGATATTGCTATCACTCCGAACCATTATAAAACGGGGACACAATCAGCACGCATACAAAAGGCCATAAACGAAGCGAAGAAAACCACAGGCAAAGTTGTAATCCCCAGGTATGATGTGGTTACAAAAACGGATGTCTGGTTGATAGATGAGGCTATTTTATTGCCGTCTGATTTCGAATTGGAACTTAACAACTGTAAAATCAAACTCTCAGATCGATGCAGAGATAACTTTATCCGTTCTGCAAATTCGGGTTTGGGAATAACGGCTGTAGCATCTTTAAATAACATAAGGGTAATAGGCGTAGGGAATGTATTGCTCGAAGGTGCAGATCATCCACGTTCTACGGGAGATCACAACAAAACATTATCGCTCAATCCAAATGGTTTCAGCGAATCTTTTGGTACCGATGCCGACAAACCCAACGAAAACCAGAAAGGCGGCTGGAGGAACCATGCCATTATATTTGCACACGTAGATGGATTTGAAATTAGCGGCATCACGTTAAAAGATTATCACGGGCATGGTTTGGTTTTAGAACGCAGTACCAATGGTGTTGTGAAAAATATCACTTTTGATGTTAGGCAGGCCGTAAATATAAACGGAACGGCGCAGCAAATCCTTAATCAGGATGGGATGGGAGTGCGTTTTGGTTGTAAGAACATCATCATCTCTAATATCAGAGGAAAAAGTGGCGACGATTTTATCAATATAGGCTTAACAGACACCGGTGTGCCGGCAGGCAACGAAAATGTAAATGTGGTAAGTGGCTCCGTCTACACCGGAGATAAAGATAATATTGCTAACATCTACCTTCAAAACTGGCAGGATTTCTACTCGCTATCCCATCGTGCTATTCGTATTATGCCTGTAGGTAAACTAAGAATCAGCAATGTCTTCATCGAAAATATGATCATCAGTCCGTTATCCAAAAAAGGATTGGAAGTTGAATTTGCAGAGAACATCAAAGGTTTATTCGTGAGAAATCTGGTGAGTAATTTTCAAATACAAGCCAAAGGAATTTCAGATGCTGGTTTTAGAGATATCTTTTATACCGGTGAGGGTGCTCCGATAAATGTTACGCCAAGCGAAAGTGTAGCGATCGATAATGTGAAAAATATCAGGAAATAAAAGCTTTCAAAAAAAGGGCTTTTTTGAAATGTAAAGATCAAAAAGTGCTTTTAATTGCTGTTCTGTACAAAAGCAAACCATTTTCGTACAAAAGTGAACCCTAGAAGGTGCTGATCTGCTATAGATTTGTAATAACGAAATCAATAAACCCTAACCAAATATGAAAACTAATTACCTACCACAGTCGGCATTTGCCGATGCACCGCTAAACACAGCAAAAATAAAGAAAAGCTACGCTCCATTTTTTAATCACCCTGCAGTCTTTTGCCTGATTGCGGGCGGAAGAAAATAAGCCGGATTCGATTATTAAAATGCTGTTAACAATTTAGGGGACGCCTTATTTTTTAACCAGCACTTTAATATTAATCAGATAACAAAATGAGTATTTAAACATCTTCACAGGTGATTCATTTTAAGATAAATTGCTAACCATATATAAAACTAGATGATAAAAAAGCTACATACCAAATCTGCGGGTTGGTTATTAGTTGTTATTTTATCCTGGGGCAGTATAAATTCACTTTATGCCAAGCCAATCGAAATAACGCTCAATAACAACGCTAAGCCAGAAACCAAACGATTTAAGGAAATTGTTGGTACAGTAAAAGACGAGAAAAATCTTCCGATACCCGGAGCAAGTGTTAAAATTAAGGGTACAACTATTGGCGTTCAAACCGATGTGGATGGAAAATTTAAAATTAACGCTAACCAGGGTCAAATCCTTGTGTTTTCCTTCATCGGCTCTGAAAGTAAGGAAGTAGTAGTGGGCAGTTCCACCGCTATCAATGTAATTTTGCCTGCTACCAGTAGTGCCTTAAGTGAAGTAGTGGTTAACGGCTATTCAACACAAAGAAGATCTGCTGTAACGGCGGCAATTAGCACGGTATCGGGTCAGGATTTACTTAAATCTCCCGTAACAAACGTTAATAATGCATTGGCTGGTCGCGTACCGGGATTAGTCGTTCAGCAAACCTCTGGTCGTCCGGGAATTAACTCTGCAGCGCTATACATTCGCGGGCAGGTTTCGCCAACAGCAACAGCTTTGATCATTGTTGATGGGGTGGAAAGAACTTCGTTTAGTGATATCGATGCCAATGAAATTGAAAGTATTAACGTATTAAAAGATGCCTCTTCTACAGCATTATATGGTTTGAAAGGTGCCAATGGTGTGTTTGTTGTCACCACCAAGCGGGGCATTGAAGGACCTGCCAGAGTTACACTTTCCAGTAACCTGGGGTTTGTTAGTCCAACATCTCGTCCGGAAATTTTAGATGCCTATGAAAGTGCATTATTGCTAACCGAGGGACAAATTAATGTAGGCGATCCGAGAACATTTACAGATGACGATTTAGCCATATTTAAATCAGGTACCGGAAACCCTTTGCTATATCCTAACGTGATGTGGTACAATGAACTGGTAAAGAAAAACTGGATGCAAAACCAACAGAATGTTACAGTTTCTGGTGGTAGCGAAAAAGTAAAATACTTTACATCTTTCAGTCATTTGAATGAGGAAGGTAACTTCAAAGAATTTAAAACACCACTGGATTATTCGACCTCGCCAAGTTACAGCCGTTACAATTTTAGGGCTCGTGTAAGTATCGATCTGACTAAAACGACCAACTTTGAAGTGAATTTGGCTGGTAGAAACGAACATCGCTACAGTCCGGCCGGGATGAGTGAGTACAATGATCCGGCAGGGGTGGTAAGCAATGGTATTGAGGGCCTGGTGGGCAGGGCTTTAAAAATGCCAACCTGGGCAGCGCCTTTCTTTAAGGAATATATTAATTCTGATGATCCAAAAATTATCGCATTGGATGGTAATTACAATCACCTGGTAAATTATGGTTTGGGTGGCGTTAACTCCGTCAATCCTTACGCATTACTTACCTATGGTGGTTATGCTTTCACTGATAATAACGTTGCAGAATCAATTTTTACACTCAGGCAGAATCTTGATTTTGTAACCAAAGGTTTAAGCTTTAAAGCGCAATTTGGTTACGATGCCACGCAACTTTCCGGAAAGCTGCAAAGAGGAAGCACCGGATATTTGGAGTTGAACCGTACAACGTTAGCGCTTACACCGGTAGGAGGAACTTACAACGACTTTTTTGGTGCACCGGCCTACTCAAGAAGTGGATTTACCAAAACCAATTTACAGTTGTTTTTAACCTATGGCAGAACATTTGGCAAGCATAATTTAAGTGCAAATTTAATCGGCCAGCGAGAATTGCAGGGCTCTGCAGCAGCGGCAGCGCCTTATGCTAATCAAGGTGTAATATCAGAGGCCACCTATAATTACGCAAATAAATACTTTGTAACGGCAAGTGCCACATATAATGGCTCTGAAAACTATGCCAAAGGTTATCGGTACGGTTTGTTTCCTGCGGCAACGGTAGGCTACAATTTAGCAAATGAGGAGTTCATGAAAAAGCTATCCTGGATGAGCATGTTCAAAATTCGCGGATCAATCGGACGGGTGGGGATACCCAGTCCGGGCACCAGTCGTTTTTACTACCAAAACCGGTTCGGAGCAGGTGGAAACGCTGTTTTTGGTAATCCTAACAGTAATTTTAGTGCACCTACCTATATCCAGTCGCAATACGGAAACCCTTTCATTACTTTTGAAATTTCTACCAAGCGGAATTTAGGTCTTGATTTAGCTTTTTTTAAAGATAAGCTGAATATTACTGCCGATTTGTTTGATGATAAACGTTCTGATATCCTATCTACGCGTTCTGCCACAAGCTTTGCCACTTATGGGGCAACAGTTCCAAGTACAAATTACGGTGTAAATTACAATCATGGTTATGAACTTTCGGTTACCTATAGAGATAAGGTGAAAGACTTTACTTACGCCATTACCGGAAACTTAAGTTTTGCCCGTAACGAGAGAAGAGTGTTGGACGAAGCACCTGGACTGGCTGAAAATTTAAGGGCTTCCGGAAAACCAATCGGAACTTTTTTTGGCTACCATGTGCTGGGCTTCTATGCTGATCAGAAAGACATTGATAGCAGCCCTAAAAATAAAATTACCGCTTACCCATCTATTCCCGGCGATTTTAAATATCAGGATATCAATGGCGACGGTATTATTAACAATCAGGATGTCATGGCAATTGGCCATCCAAACATTCCGGAGTATAACGCCAGTTTAAATCTGCAATTGGGATATAAAGGATTTCAGTTAGCGGTATTATTTAATGGCGTAACCAATGTAAGTTCAAATGTGGTTTTCCAGAGCGGAGGCACCAATCAGTTTTATGTACCGATGTTAGACCGGTGGAGCCCTACCAACACCGATGCCAGCTGGCCTGTCATTCGCCCGGGATTAAACGCAAATCCAAACGAAAGTTTGAATGATTTTACCCTTCAGGATGCCTCATACATTAAGCTTAGAAATGTGCAGCTCAGCTACACTTTACCCAGGCAATGGCTTTCCCGGTTAAAAGTGAATAGCTTAACCGTTTTTGTAAGCGGGCAAAATCTAAAAACCTGGACCAACTTTTACGGCATCGATCCGGAAAATAGTTTGTCAGGAAATGCCTATGCTTCATCAATTACAACTATTCCTACTACTAAAGTGGTTAACCTTGGTCTCAATTTATCATTTTAATTAACGAAATCATGAAAAAAATCATAAGTCTTTTGTTATTGATTACCATAACAGCCAGCTACTCCTGCAAAAAAGATTTCCTGCAAAGAGATGTAGGCATTCAAAGTGATTTGGAAGAGGTTTTTAAAGACCCGTTGCTGGCTTCCAGATTTGGAGATTTTACCTACACGCTCTCTATAACAGATTATGGCCGCTTAAGCGGATATAAAGGAATGACATCTCAGTTTACTGATGAATCTATTGCCAACAATGGCCAGATTGAGGTTGCAGCGATGAATACCGGCCAGTTTCTTGATCCAGGAGCATCTGATGTGACCGGTATTTATTCGCAAATGTACAGAGGTATCCGCAATGCAAATTTAATGCTTTCCAATATGGGCAAAACCCCATGGACTGAGTTGTATAATCCTAATTATATTAAAGGAGAGCAATTATATTTAAGAGCGTATTTTTATTTTGAGTTATTGAGACGTTTTGGTGGAGTAGTGCTGTTAACAGAAGCACAGGATTTTACAGAAGCATCGACCGACTTAAGCAGAGCCAGCTACGACGAAACACTTGCCTTGATACTAAAGGATATTGAAGAATCGATCAAACTTCTGCCGCTCACAAATTCCGATTGGCCTAATTCGGCGGCGCAATCTAATCGGGCTACCGGCGCAGCAGCAATGGCGTTAAAAGCAAGGGCTTTATTGTTTGATGCCAGTCCGCTTAATAATCCTGATGGCGATGTGAGTAAATGGAAAAAAGCCTCAGCTGCATCAAAAGCCATTATAGATTTAAATAAGTTTTCGCTGGAAGCTAATTATGCAAATGTGCTTACCGTAGCCAACTCCAGCGAATACATCAGAATTTGGCCAAGAGGCGGAAGAGGCTTCATTGGCACTTACCTGAGCGATTTTTTAATTCCTACCAGTTATGGCGGAGCACAATCTAACCTTTCGCCACTTCAAAACCATGTGGATTTATATGAAATGGCGAATGGAAAACCAATTACTGACCCTACATCTGGCTATAATCCACAAAACCCCTATGTAAACAGAGATCCCCGCTTTTATGTCAATATTTTATATAATAACGTAACCTGGCAGGGAAGACCAGTACAAACCTGGCAAACTGAACCAAATGCACAAGGCATTGTTACCTATGGCACTGATATCAGTTCTGCAACTTCTATTACTAAAACCAGCTATTATTTAAAGCGACTTTGGCCCGAAACTTCACGCTCTGGTTCAAACGCATCAGCTTTGTTAAATTATGTTTTTTATAGATATGCAGAGGTGCTGTTAAATTACGCCGAAGCTTTAAATGAAGAAAGTGGTCCGACAGGAGATGTTTATAATGCTGTAAATGCAATTCGTTTAAGAGCCAAAATGCCTGCTTTACCCGTTGGCTTAACACAAGCGCAGATGCGTGACCGGATCAGGAACGAAAGAGCTGTTGAATTTGCTTTTGAAGATATGAGATGGTGGGACATTCTGCGATGGAAAAAGGGCGCTGAAATTGTGGCTCAGCCCATGAAAGGTATGAAAGTGATTAAAAATGCAAATGGAACTTTTACCTACAGTGTAGTAGAGTTACCTGCTTTTAGTAAGGTATTTAATGATCAAATGTATCTGTATCCGATACCGCGTTCTGAAATGAATAAAACCAGTGGGGCTTTAAAGCAAAATCCAGGTTGGTAATGATCAGTTACATAATTTAAACGACACGAAATGACTAAATATATTAAAAGTTTGGGCTTGCTTTGGGTTACGGTATGCGCTATCGGCGTCACTGCTTCGGCTCAAAGCACTAATCAAACTGATACAACAAAAAATAGCAATGCGAATGTAAACCGCGTTGCTCAGCCAGATTCAACAAATACACTGATTGAAATTCCTTTCGGAACAAGAAGCAGAGAAGAATTGAATTATGCGGTAAGCGCTTTACGTTCTACCCAGCTTACACAGGTTCCGATCAGTAACTTATCGGGCCTGCTCGCTGGCAGATTAAGTGGTTTTCTCTTCAGGTGGACTGGTAATCAGCCGGGAGGGGGGAATGTATCCTACCAGATTCGCGGAAGATCATCCTACGCACAAGGATCTACACCAACCTTCTTAGTGGATGGTATAGAGCGTGACTTTGAAGATATGGATATTACAGAGATTGAGAGTGTGACCGTATTGAAAGATGCTGCTGCTTTAAATTATTATGGGTTAAATGGCGGCAATGGAGCCATTTTAGTAACCACTAAACGTGGAAAAATAGGCCAGAATTTTATAACTTTAGATGCTCAAGGTGGCTTTCAATCTGCCAGTAACATCATTAAACCATTAAATTCTTATGATTTCGCCACACTTTATAACCAGGGTTTAACCAATGTTGGTCAGACTCCTGCATACAACGCTCCAGCTTTGGATGGATACAAAAATCACACTGACCCTTATTTGTATCCTGATAATAATTACGTCGAGAGATTTATTAAAAAACAAGCGCCTACACAACGTTATGCCATAACGTTTAGTGGCGGTAACAAAAGGGTACGTTATTTTAGTGCGGTAAGTTACCTCAATCAGCAAGGTCTTTTTAGGGAAACAGAAACTCCAAATTACAATTCAAACTATGGTTATAAGCGCTACAATTTCAGAATTAATTTAGATTATGATGTAACTAAAACATTAACGCTCTCTTTATTAGCTGGTGTAAGAAGTGAGGTGAGAAACGACGTAGGCGATGGAACAAGTACGGTTCTAAATAATTTATACAACCTGCCGCCAAACGCATTTCCCATTTTAAATGCCGATGGCACTTATGGTGGTACCTCACTTTTTCAAAACAATCCTTTAGGTCAGTTACAGGCCACTGGTTTTTCCAGAACCACTACCAATATTTTATTAGCCAGTATCATGGCCGATCAAAAGCTTGATTTTATTACCAAAGGTTTATCTGCTAATTTATTCTTCTCTTACGACGGTTATGGCAATTATGGCGATGGTTTAACAGAAAATTATGCGGTATTTAATCAAACAGTAACACCGGCCCAAACGTATCGTACGCCTGCGGTAATTGCTTATCGTACAGCAGCTTTTCAAACCAATACCAAGAATAATGAACTTTGGTTTGGTTTGGATTACAAACGCAGTTTTGGCGAACATCAGGTGAATGCCAGCGTAAAAGCACAGCAATATGTAAGTTCCGCGGTGGATAGAATTGATTATCGTTCACGGATGTTAGTAGGCAGGCTCGACTATAGCTTCATGCAACGGTACATGCTTGGATTTACAGGAAGCTATTCTGGTTCGGAAAACTATGCACCTGATCGTCGGTTTGGTTTCTTCCCCGCAGTATCAGCCGGTTGGTTGCTTTCAAAAGAAGATTTTTTGAAAGATTCTGAGCTTATCAGTTTCTGGAAGTTACGCGCTTCATATGGCAGATCAGGCAATATCGGCCCCACTTATGACACCGGTGGCAACATTGTAAGGCTTCCTTATCGTACCTTATTCACCAGAGATGCCGGTCCGTTTTTAGGCTCCACCTTTTCAACTTCAACAACAGCACGTTTGGTAAGTCCGGCAGGAAATCTGTTAACCACCTGGGAGAAGGTTGATCGTTTGAACATCGGAACAGATGTTGATTTCTTCAAAGGCGCTTTTTCGTTTTCAGTTGATTATTTTAATGAAGAACGTACAGACATATTAGGGCCGCCTAATTTACCAGGTATCGTAGGGATTGCCATTGCTCAGGTAAATTCGGGTAAAGTAAGCAGCAAAGGGTTTGATTTAAGCGGAACCTTTAATAAAAAAATTGGTGATGTTTTATTGAGCGCCAATGCTAATTTTACTTATGCCAAAAATATTATCCTCGAAAGAACAGAAAATACTTTGCCTAATCAATCAACCATTGGGCGCTACATTGGGGGTGGAAATTACTATATAGCGGAGGGTATTTTTCAAAATCAGGCTGAAATTAACGCCAGTCCGAAGCAAACCTTGGCCAGCTTAGTTGTTCCCGGCGATATCAAATATAAAGACATGAATAACGATAATATCATTGATGCCAATGATGCTGTCGCTGGCGATTATACCGATATCCCAAAAATGTACTATGGATTTGGGCTTAACATCAGATACAAACAGTTTGATTTAGGAGCACAGTTTCAGGGAATTGAAGGTAGAACGGTCGATGTTTCTGACATTGTATACGCCGGTCCTAATGGATTAAATCAATTGCGTTTGGAAAGCTGGACACCTGCTAATGCAGCAACGGCACAATATCCGCGTATTGGCATTACCGATAATGGGAACAATACAGCTAATTCTACTTTTTGGTTACGTTCTGGAGATTTTATAAAATTGAGATCTGCAGAATTTGGCTATTCTACACCAGAACGACTTAATCAAAGGTTGCGTTTTGCAGGAGCCCGAATATTTGTTAGCGGTAACAATCTGTTTGCCATTTCATCACTTAACAAATTGGGTATAGATCCTGAAACACCAAATGCAGGTCGTTTCTCTTCTTATCCTTACGTTAAAACATTCGCAATAGGTATTAATATTAAATTTTAATTGAGATGAAGACAAAATTATTTTGTGCACAAATCCTTTTTGGCTTTTTGCTAATCTGTTTTAGCGCTTGTAAAAAGGATTTCTTTACGCCATCATATAGTGAAGGACCTGTAATTGAAGAGGCAATCTGGAATACCGACCGAAGAGTAAGAGAATACCTGAATAATGGCTATAATTATATGCTGGCAAGGTATAATGTTGATGGTTCCGGCGCATTAATGGCGAGCGGAAGCGATGAGGCAGTTAATTCAAACCTGAACAGTAACATCAATATTTTTAACAATGGTAACTGGAGCAGTTCCAGAACCTTTGATGAACAATATACCAACCTCTATAACGGTTTGTGGGTGGTGAATACGTTTCTAGAGAGATCGCCAACGGCGGTTATTTTTCCGGCAAGTGATTTGCGTGGATTAAGAGGGGAAGCTTTCTTCCTTCGCGGGCTATTTCATTACGAGCTTTTTAAAAGATATGGCGGTGTGGTTTTGGCAACACGTTCATTTTCTCCAACCGAAAACCTTAACATTCCAAGAAATACTCCTGATGAAGTAGTACAGCAAATTGTAAAAGATTGTGATTCTGCAATTAACCAAATTCCGGCCGCTTCCACCAAAGATTGGGATGCTGCGAATTACGGACGAGCAACAAAGGCCGCAGGAATGGCATTAAAAGCGAAAACGCTTTTGGTGTATGCAAGCCCCCTGTACAATACAGGCAATAATTTAGAGCGGTGGCAAAATGCTGCGAAAGCGGCAAAGGATCTGATTGATTTAAACAAGCATAGCTTGCTGAGTAATGCTTTATTCCAAGGTTTATGGGATTACACAGCCACTGCAACAACCTACAATAATGAAGTGATATTCGCAACGCCTGCCAGTAATACCAATGCTATTGAATCTAATAATGCACCAATTAGCTTTACAGGTGGATTAGGAAGAACCAACCCGACACAGAATTTAGTTGATGCTTTCGAAATGACAAATGGTAAGCCGATCACCGACCCTACATCTGGTTATGATCCGCAAAATCCGTACACTGGTAGAGATCCCCGTTTAAATCAATTTATTGTTTACAACGGAGCAACCTTTAAAACAGGAAGTTTAAGTCGTGCCGTAGAAACTTACGAAGGTGGCCGCGATAATGTGCCGTCTAATATCAATAACACCAAATCTGGCTATTACTTAAGAAAATTTTTAAGCGGAAATTCGACATACAACATTACCGGTACAACCAGTGTACGCAGGCCGTGGGTGCTTTTTCGATATGCTGAAGTGTTGCTAATGTTTGCAGAGGCATCAAATGAATTCTCAGGACCTAATGCAGACGTTTATAATGCCATTAATGCGGTTAGGAATCGTGCGGGCATGCCTTCGCTATCAGGATTAACACAATCTCAAATGCGTGAACGAATTAAAAATGAAAGAAGAGTCGAGTTTTGTTTCGAAGAGCAACGCTTTTTTGATGTTCGTCGTTGGAAAGAAGGAGAAAAATACTTTAACGGTGAAGTTAAAGGAATGAAAATCTCCAAAACTGGAAACGCATTAACCTACACACCCTTTGTAATTGAAAACAGGGTATTTACAAGCAAAAATTATTGGTATCCGTTTCAGCAAAGCGAATTGAACAAAGCCAGTAACCTTGTTCAAAATCCCGGTTATTAAATTATTGCGGCTACAAATGTAAAGATGAAATCAACATTTGTAGTCGCTATTCATATCCGATACGCAGCTTCATTTTTTTGAGATTCAAAATGAATAAAATACAATCTATCCATAAGGCAGTATTCAGGCATACAAAGCAAAAAGTCAAAGTACTTTTCTTACTGCATTTATTTCTGTTAATGTCAGCAAAATCGCAGGCGCAAAAAACAGATAAATTTATGGGCGAAACAGTAAATTATGATGAGGAGGCTGTGCCTGCATATACACTTCCGGATGTTTTAAAGACCGGCAATGGAAAAAAAATCACGAGTCGTAAAAACTGGGAAGCAAAGCGTAGACCTGAAATATTATCCCTTTTCGAAGAAAATATTTATGGAAAAATGCCTCCACGTTTAGATAGCCTGAAGTTTATGATTTCCAATATTGATTCGAATGCAATGAACGGAAAGGCACTTTTAAAAGAAATCCAGATTACGGTATGGCGGAAAGGAAATTTTTTAAGCTTCCCGCTTGTACTCTTTATTCCCAAAAACCGAACGAAACCAGCGCCTGCATTCTTACTTATCAACAATCGGAGTAAAAAAAATACCGATCCCACTCGAGTGGAAAAAAGTACGTTCTGGCCTGCAGAAATGATCATTGATAGTGGATATGCCATTGCTGCATTTCACAACGCCGATGTAACTCCAGACCGGAAAGACAGCTATCGACAAGGTTTATTAGAAAAAATATTTCCTGAAGAGATACAGAAGCCTGACGGGATTAAAGCCATTGGTGCCTGGGCCTGGGCAGCCAGCAGGGTAATGGATTATTTTCAAACGGATAATGATATTGATTTTAATAAAGTGGCCATTGTGGGGCATTCCCGAGGTGGTAAAACTGCATTGTGGGCTGCAGCTCAAGATCAGCGTTTTGCCATGGTATTGAGCAGTTGCTCCGGAAGCACAGGCGCTGCGCTGGCTCGTCGGCGTTATGGCGAAACAGTGAGTTTAATTAACAGGCAATTTCCGCACTGGTTTAATGACAATTATAAAAAATACAACAACCAGGTTGATCGTTTGCCTGTAGATCAGCACATGCTCATCGGATTGATCGCTCCAAGGCCGGTTTACGTGACCAATGCAACGGAAGATCGATGGGCGGACCCAAGAGGTTCATTCCTTTCTTTGGTGAACGCCAAACCCGTTTATGATCTGTATAAAAAGAAAACCATGCTCCCGGCATCATTTCCAGATACCAATAGTCCGACTATTCGTTCCGCCATCGGTTACCATTTTAGAGATGGCAAACACGACCTGAACGTTTACGACTGGACCAACTTTATAAAATTTGCAAACTTTAATTATAAAAGATGATCTTGTTCTTTGCACTTTAAATCAATTTGATTTGGGATGATTGGTGCCCAAACTTACCGATTACAATTGGGCACCAGTTAGGGCACCAGTTTGTATGGTTTAAGATGTTTTGAAATGACTTATAATTTTTGAGAATTGTGGTTTAAAATATCTTTTAAACAGAAAAGGCGCAATCTCTTGCGCCTTTCGTGATCCCGCTGGGATTTGCACCTGGTGCTAAAATCAGCGTTTAAATAGTATTTTATGCGATTTTTGATTTTTACTCACCTAATCTCTCACCATTTTTTTCGATACGTTTTAGCTGCAATTGCTATAGTGTAAATATAATCATTCCCTTTAAAAATTAAAAGAAATTTAAATTACCAATCACTGTGCGGTTCGACTCCGGCAATGGGTACAAAAATCTTCGGGACTCCCGAAGATTACCTAAGAAAATACTCTTCCTTTATCTGAAGCCCTTTCTTTTAATAAGAAAATAAACATTAGTTGATATCTTCAAGATAAAAAAATCCCCTATATTCATAAACTCAATTAAAACTATCTGTAATGGAAAATTGCGCTCACTATTGGATAATTATTGGTATTATGCTTTTCTCAGGTTTTTTAGGTGGATTTGGTAATTATTTGATGCTGAAGAAACAAAAAAGTGAGAATCCACATCAAGAAAACTTATTAATAAGATCAATTGTTCTTGGACTAATAGCTTCATTTTGTGTACCACTTTTCTTGAAAACAATATCAAGTAACTTATTAGACAAACCTGTTTCTACAAATCAAGGAGGCATTTTATTTAACTCCAATTACTTCGTATTAGTAGGCTTTTGTTTACTTGCTTCAGTTCTATCTAAACAATTTTTAGAAAGTCTTTACGAGAAAGTAATTAAAGCACAAGAAGATGCAAAAAAAGCAGTACATAAGGCCGAAGCGGCAAATGAAAAGGCCGAAGATGTTGTAGCATCATTAACGGAAAAAGATATTCAGGAAAGTAGTAGCACAAATAACAATGATTTTGAAAATGTTGCTCCTAACCTAATAGTTTCTTTAGAAGATCAAATAATAACTTCAATTAGAGATTCAAAATATATTTGGAGATCTATTTCTGGTATTGCTAAAAATCTTAACAAACAAAAATCTGAAATACAGCCAATCATTGATAAGTTGATGGATGAAGGGAGGCTTGAATCAAAGCTTAATTCACAAAATCAAATTCGTTATAAAGTTAAATTTTAACAATTAAATTGTTAAGTCTTCGGGGCCCTAAGATACCTAACTTCACGGTTACGGAAACCCGTAAATTAAATGAGGATTGGATTGCTAGATTTGAACTATAAAATTTTAATTACTAATATTATGGAACAAATTCAAGCAATTAAACCTGGTCCGAAGCCTAAAAAAGATAATGGACAAGATGATAAAAGAAGAAGGGTTTTACCTGAGACAAAGCCAAAACACCCTGATTTAAAGCCACACAAACATAGACCCAAGGATTGAATTTATTTGTTGATGTATTAAGTTTTGCTAGGCAAAAAGATATATTAAGTGTTTTTTGGCTTCCTCTTTGTTTTTGAAGTAGCAAGTTCTCTTTCTCTCTTAATCTGTTTGCTTGTTATTTCGCCAAAATCCTACATTATTTTGAGTATTTTTTCTGCTTCTTCAAGCGAAACTACTATCTCTTTTTCGGCAAGGATTTGCTGAGCTTATTCAGGTGTAATGTTGCGTTCCATACTCTGAGTATACACAAACTGACAAAATGATACGTCAAAACTTAATGCACCAAAAGCTAATTCTAAAGTTTATAGCAAAATGACTTAAATTACTCGAATGCGCTCTATTTTTTTGAATTTGAAGATTTCCGCCTAAAAATAATAGCAAAAAATATAATTCAAGTATAATAATCTAAAAAAAACAGCAAAATTGTCAGAACACCATGAACAGCTGGCAGAATTTTAACATGTCATGTTGACATTAATCTTAAATAAGCGTCAACATGTTGACATTATTGTGGAGTAAAAAACTGTGGCACAATTATGATGGATTTGTTTATGGTTTGTTCTTTATAAAAAAGAAAAGCCTGCTGGAGTAGTGATCCACGCAAGCTTTAAAGTATGTCATCAGTTTCAGGAAACGGTTAACCACCGTTGGCATGCTAATATGACGGTTTTTGTTATTTACGTCGCAAAAGTAAAAAAAGTTTGATGTATTCATAGTTTATTCGCTTTGTAACAGTATTATTATCATTCATATCTTAACCACCTGATTCCGGAGTAAGTTGCCCTGACACGAAATAGAATGGGCGTAAATGTAGATTTTGCAAACTAAAACTATTATGCAGAACCACACAAATTCGGATGCGATGCACCGATCAGGAGCGGTAAGGATACCCACCTCCATTTTGCCTGTTTTTAAACAAGGCTCGTTTTTAATGTATATACAGCAAAATGCTGACTTTTCGAAAGGAGGGATGGTTAATGGCTGATTCTACTAAAAACACAATCAAATTTTATCCAGTTTGCAATGGCGATATGACATTGATTACGCTGGCAGATAAAACAACAATTCTTGTAGATTGTAATATTCGTGAATCTGCTAAAGGTGATGATGACGAGAATCTTTTTGATGTTCATGAGGATCTACTTAAATCTCTTCAAAAAGATGCTGACGGCATTCCCTTTGTTGATGTTTTCATCCTGACACATGGAGATTGGGACCATTGCCGTGGCTTCGATAAGAATTTCTATCAGGGAAATCCAAAAGATTATACTTCGACCGACAAGAAAAGCAACTTGATCCGCGTTGAGGCTATGTGGTTCTCGCCAATGATTGCTGAAGAACACACCAATACTGATGAAGATGCTTATCAAACCGAAGCAGAAAGAAGATTGAAGCTGCATCGCGATAAAAACTCGAAAAAAGATGACCGTGGGAACAGGATCAGGATCATCGGTTATGATGGCAACTCAAAGTATGAGGACCTCGATCACCTTAGATCAATTCCCGGAGATATAGTAAGCCGCTTTAATGATAAAAATCAGGATACGTTTTCAATTTTTGTGCATTCTCCTTTTAAACAGCATTTGACTTCTGCTACCAAGGATAAAAACTCTACCAGTATTGTATTTCAGGCTCGTTTTAAGGAGAAAAAAGAAGATGCTACATTTTCTACGCTTGCCATGTTTGGTGGGGACTCTGACCATTATTCATGGGATACCATTCTAAAGGAAACAAAGAAATCAGGCAAGGATAAAAGTGAAAGTGCGTTGAACTGGGATATATTCCTTTCTCCTCACCATTGTTCCTGGTCTTTTTTCAATGATCGTCCGCAGGTGGATAACAAAGAACCAAAGAAAACTTCATTAGAGGTGCTGGATTACAAAAGAGGTGCTAGTCCTAAAATAATCGCTTCTTGTAAAAAGATTGTGGAAGCTAAACCTAATCCACCCCATAATGCTGCCAAAAAGCAATATGTGGATAAAGTTGGTGACGCTAACTTTCTGAACACCACGGTATATGAAGTTAAAAATGACACGCCGCAACCGATAGTGTTTGAAATTACTACTCAGGGACCAATAAAGCCTAAAGTGCAGGAAGGTACTGCCAGAGCCGCAGGCAGTGCAGCACTAGGAGTTGTTAATTCTGCTTCAAAGTATGGAAGCGGAAAAGTTTAGTAATAGCTTACCGGATTTTACCGGTGAGATTGTGAATCCTGCATTGCAGGATTCACTTTTATATTTAAAAAACGTTCTGGGCGACAAGTTCGTCATAAAGGAATGGGATGAATACCGGATTGCAGTGCCTGTAGATATTGCCGTGGAATTGCCTAGCCTGGGAAATAAAGATGGTATCGATATCAGTCCTTCTGAGCCGGTAATCTTTACTTTCAGTCTTAGGCACTACCCTGCTTTCTCACCAACTGTATTAACAGACCGTCTGGATTTTCCAAAAGATAAGCTTGCGCACCTATATATTGCAAAAAATGGTAGGCCGCCAGCGTTTTGCTACGTTAGGGGTGATAGTAATGAATGGTATGCCAATAAGCGTATTAACGATTTGCTGATCCGGATCGGTAATTGGCTTAGGGATGCTGCAACGGGTGAATTGACAGAAAACGGTGATCAGTTTGAACCTTTGAGGTTGGAGGGCTATGAGGATACTATTATTTATGACTACGACCGATTTGCCGAAACAGTACTACAGGACAAGGCTTTAATTCCGGGTGAACATTATTCAATTGCACTGTTTGAAAGAATCAAAGACGGTGAATCCAGCACTTACAAATTCCAAAAATTTGTAACAATGACAAATGCCCTAAAAGTGATCCAAGAGGTAGACCTCGAAAAGAAAAAAGATAAGAAGGCATTGGATCGAAAGCAATACCATTTTGGGTATGTGCTGTGGAGTGGTGACGATACAACTTATAAAAATTACGAGATCGAGTTTCCCGAAGATTGGGAAGGCTTCAAATTGTTCTGTAATAATTTCGGCATTGACCACTCAAAGTTTGAGGATATGGTTGCGACTGGCGATGCAAATTATTTTGTTCATTTCCCAGTGATTTTGGGAATAAAAAGACCCTCGACGCTTGTTGGCTATTCTTCAACTGTTGAGTTTGTCAATTTTCGTTTTTGGGTTGATACCACCGATGTCTCGGATGGAAAAATCATAAACAACATCCCTGTGAAAATCCAATCGCACAACCAGCCGCTTACCACTGCAAAGGCACGGGCGATTTCTGGCGATGAAAATGAGTGGAAAGAGCGCAATGTGGTGTTTGGCTGTGGTGCATTGGGTTCTAAAGTCGTGATGCATTTTACAAGGGGAGGTCAAACTAATCTTACCTTGATCGATCCAGACCACATTTCTCCACATAATCTGGTTAGGCATGCGTTGTTTGCAGACGATGAAGGAAATAACAAGGCTTCTGCATTGTCAGCAAAGATTACGAAAATGTATCCTATGGGCTCAGTAAGAACTATTAGCGGGCCATCCTTCAAGGACGATGTTTTTGAAAAGGAGGAAACTTTTAAAAATTATGGATGGGCAATGGATTTTACCGCTTCAGATGCTTTTTTCAATAAGATTACTGTCGCTAGTAATATGGGGGCGTTAAAAATTGCAAGCGGTGGAATTTCCGATTTCGGGAATCTTGGCATCCTGCTCAAAGAAGGCGCTAACAGGAATCCGAGGATTGACGATTTACAGGCAGCCCTTTACAGTACTTATAAAACAGACCAGAAGATTTCTGACTGGCTTCGCAGGGAACAATTGGCTACTTCAAATGGTAATCTCATTGTACAGGTTGGTATTGGCTGCAATTCGGAAACGACTGTTCTATCCGATGATAAGATTTCATCACATAGCGCTTATTTTGCTGGTGTGCTAAAGGGGCAGATTCCCAAGGATGTTCAAACTGGCAAGGTATACCTTAATCGCATTATCGGCGATGAAGATTACAATATTGAAACCTCTGTCCTGAATGTTGACCCATTTGACATTATAGCGGCAAAAAATGATGCTTCCTGGTCAGTTAGGTTCAAGAGTGGGATACTTGAGCAAATTAAGTTAGAGGCCAAAAAAGCAAAAAGAAAGGAAACCGGGGGCGTATTTGTTGGAATCATAAATTACAAGACAAAGACTATCCATGTAACCGACCTCATATCGGCACCACCTGACAGTAAAGCAAACAGTATTTGTTTTTACAGGGGCTATTCGGGCTTGCCAGAAGAAATCAAAAATGTCACCGAAGGTGCCGGTGGTCAACTCGGTTACATTGGGGAGTGGCATTCTCACCCAGATGGACCCAATGGTTTGAGCAGCGTAGATATGAACAGTATATACAGGTTTAAGGATGAGTTTTCAGGACTTGTTACCCCCTTGCCAGTGTTTTTGACGGTTGTTGCCCCTGCGGGAATTTTACCTTTTGTGTTTTAATTAAATAGTTATGAGTACAGAAACTAATTTAAAAGCTGCAAATTCGGCTTCATTATGGGCTTTCTTCATTTTCAACTTTGTTGTTTTCAACTCGTTGTTTTTTACCAGTTATTATGATTCGATTCTGAATGACTTTAAGTTGATGCTGTCGGCAAGAACGTCAGGAGTACTTATTGCACCGGTAGTATTGTTTATTGTTAATGGATTTTTATCCAGCGAACAAAAAGCGATTTTGATATTTTGGAGGTTAAAGAATGTCTTACCAGGTTCAAGGGCATTTTCAAAACACGGAAAGAGAGACCCACGGGTAAACATGAATAGGCTCGGCGCTCTCCATGCACCACTCCCTATTGATCCTACTGATCAAAATAGATTGTGGTTTAAGCTTTACAAAAGTCATCGTGAAGATATTGCAATCTTAAAAAGCCATAAGGATTTTTTATTGGCAAGAGATATGACTTCAATGGCTTTTCTATATTTAATTCTTGCTGGTATTCCAATGTTGTTTTTTGCAAAAGCGCCTTTAGTATATTATTACATCATTTTTTTAATAATGCAATACCTGACCTTAGTAACAGTCGGGCAAAACAAAGGGAAAGCATTTGTAACTAATGTCCTAGCTATAGAATCAACAAAATAACTAATATATTATTAGGTAATTAGAAGTTCGATTAGTGTACTTCCTAATTTTCAGAATCTTCCAGTGAATCGATTGGTATTCTGCAAAAAATCTTCAAATCCTCCTCCAATTGGTATGGATTGAAGTTTATACCGAGTACAAAGCCAGAAAGATAGTTTTCAGGAACATTCTTTCTGTTTTTTTTATGCACCAAACTCTTGTTTATCAGATATGTTAAGCGTGCTGCTGGATTTGTAATTGCGGTTCGACCTTCAAAATCTAAAATTCTCCATTTTTCTGAAAAGAACGAACCAATAATATATCTATTCTCTTCGATTGTACCTAAAGAATACAATTCTGTCAATCTTTTGAGCCGATTAAGTATTCTTTTCGAACTATTATTTTTTGTGTTGTCGTCACTCATAGGCGCTAATTGCTTAACTAATCTAAATTTTACAGGTAGCAGAAAAACTGAGTTCCGAGTGTTTTTCTTATCACCATCCTGAGTTTCGGTGCAAGGGAATGAAATCCGTTTGTATCACAAACGTACATTTCACTCCGCCAAAAAAACAGGCGGAGTCACCCTCTTCCAAGAGGACAGTACTGGTTAAAAAAATGTGATACAATTTGATGTTTAAAGGCCGGAGTTAAATCCTGGTCTGCGCCTATTGATCGGTTGGTTTGTTGGTAGGTTTTCGATAAACTGCTCCAGGTTCAAAGGAAGAAAAACCCTAAGTTTTGTGCGGATAAATTTGCGCGGTGCAGTTACAATTCTTTTAATCTTTGGAGAATGTTTTCCGCTAAAATTGCGACCTTTTGACTCTAATATATTGTTCATGATTCTATGTTTTTGATCGAACCAAAGGTGGGCAGGAGAAGTTCCGGAAACTGGGGAGCAAATAGGGGAGTTGTTATAGAAGATGGGTGAGATATTTATTAAATATTATGCTCAATATGAAAATCTGTACTAGATGAGTTTGCAAATAAGTACTGTTATTTTCTGGTGAAATACCATAATCATTAATGAGTTATTCGCTAGTCGTTTTAGATCTCCTGCGATTGCCCGCTGATCAACTTATATTGGTTAGGGTGTCTGAACATACCATGATATGGTATGTTTCTATCTCTCAAAAAGTCAAAAAGTTCTTCCTTCTCTTCTTTGTTGTTTTGGTCAAATCGACTTCCAAGATAAACGGCAACTGGATCAGGTACACTGACCTGCTTTGGAAAAAAATCCCCTTGTTTAAAAGTAGTAATGCGCCACTCTTGCTCATAACTCCAATCACTGCTTTTTACCAAAGAAGAGCAAACCAGTGCCATCGTATCCAGCTCTTCCAAAACACCAACTTTATATACCTCATCGGAATAGCGTACAGGTTGGATAAGTGGCCTTACGTGGTCGACATCCCTAAAATCGTATTCTAGGCATATTCCCTTATGCTCCTGCGCGTAGTGAGGCCACATCAGCAGAGAATCATTTCGCTGGGTAAAACAGGTGATTCTAAGTTTTTTACTCTCGTTTTCATTGATTTCAGTGAATCTTTTTTGCATCGTTTCTAATTGCTCTACAGCGCTTATAGTGATAATATTTCTGGAGATGCAAATTCGTCTGTAGGCTTCGTAGGGTTTCTCATTAGTACACAACAGATTTATTTCGTGTTTGGTCAAATCTGAGAATTTTGCGGCAAAACCATCTTGAAACTTTTTACTGGCATAATACATTCTAAGACATTCATCATTGTCAAATTGTAACATACACTCGAACGGGTCATTTAATGAGCCCATCTCTGCCAAATGGATCTCCTTATTTTTTAGGCTTTTGATTGTCCATTCGTTAAGTCCCTTATATTT
This sequence comes from Pedobacter endophyticus, assembly GCF_015679185.1. Taxonomy (NCBI): domain Bacteria; kingdom Pseudomonadati; phylum Bacteroidota; class Sphingobacteriia; order Sphingobacteriales; family Sphingobacteriaceae; genus Pedobacter; species Pedobacter endophyticus. The sequence goes on along the minus strand of NZ_CP064939.1, from coordinate 478,403 downwards.
AAAGAATGATTTAGGGAAGTGTTGTTCCTTAATCGGCATAGCCGTTTCAAAATCACTTTTCAACATTGCATTCCAATACGTTTCAACCCAGTTTGAATTCATTGTGTTTCAAAATAAATAATTGATGAAGGGTGATGCTTGTCTATCCACCTGGACCAAGTTAATATTTTGAGTGTGTAACTCAAAAATTCTGGCAACGATTATAAATGTTTAAAACTCTGTTGAAGCCGCGAAAGATTTTGTATTAATTTTAAGGCTATGGAAGTTCCAAAAATAAATCAGATCGATTACAACAGTACCTATATCAGTATGAATCTGATCGATGAGCTTGATTATTACTTAGGTGGTTATGCTAAGCCAAATGCTGAATTTATATTTTCCCTAAATACATTTGTTGAGTCATTTATTGCCTGTTCAGGATTTTATACGTCTTTAACTGAACTCAACCATATTAACCTGACTTCTGGAGCATTGTTTCCTCATGGACGGCCCATACTTAATATGATTGTCAAAGAAACGGGTCTTCGCTTTGTAAACGGTGTGGTAGAAAAACCGGCAAAAACAATTTATTCAGATTATGATCAGCTGCTCACTAGAAAGGAAGCACACCAAAAGTTCATTGCCAAATTGGATAAGCTTGAGTTGGAACAGTTTCTGCTTAAAAGCAATATCTTGTTGACTCCAGAGTTTATTCCACTAATGACTTCGACTTTTGAAAATGGCGAATTTTCTGTTTTTGAATTGCACAGTACCTCAAGTGAACTTGTATCAAACCTGCTGAATGTTTCACACCACAATAGTATACAAACCACATTACCAATCTATCTCTTTAACAGGCAGGTTAATGAATTAACCAAAACGCCTTATTCGATACAGGCACTTGAAAATGTCGCGAGAATTTTTGATGAAAAAATTGATAACCTCAAAAAAAGCCTTGGCTACAAATATCTCCCCATACCACCCTTTACCAATATTTTATTGAGCCAGTTACGTTCAATAGCTGATATACCGGCTAAACTCACTCAGTTGAGAGCTGATTACCAAGAGCTCAGAACACAATTTGTAGAACTGGAGAGAAATATTTATGGAACAGAGAGTATTAAAGAGCAATCTGATGCATATTATAAGTTCACAGAATTTTGGACGGTATTTAACAAAAAATACCTCAACAAAAACAATCGGATATTTTATGGAGCACTTGATCTTGGACAGGGCATTGATGCAGATAAGTCTGTGGATACCTTTATTGATAAAAAGAGTCCAGCAGAAGCATTTACTGACCTGAACATGGGTAAGCTAGGTGTGAACTTGGTCAAGGGTGCTTACAACTGGCATCAGGATAGGAAAGTGATCAAAAGATTCAAAGGTTTGACAAATATCTGGGAGCTTTTCGAGAATAGTACCAATCTAACCCAACAGCTGGGCAATTTTGAACGGCTTTTTCGAATTAAGTTCACTGATGCGGAAATTAGTGCTGTACGTCACTTTATTCAAAATCATTTTACTGACATCTCATCAATTCAATCGCCATGAATTATTTAAACAGAAGAGAATCAACTGGAATATTTGTGTATGACGATGGCATTTATCGGGAATATAAGGCGGATGTGGGAAATGGTTCAATCAACTCCATAGCAGTTGCACTTGACTACGATCTCAATGAAGTGCATTCCTATTTTCTTTCAGAAGGAACTTCGGAAAAGATCCATCATATCGTATTGGAAATCTTTAGCCGCAATGTAATATTTGTACTGACCCACAAACATGTCACCTTCATCACTGAAAAGGATATTAGGAAGGCAATGACTGGATTTTCTTATGATTACGAATATAGTCCATCAAGAGTTCAGGATATTTTAACTGCCGGCGTTGATAATAGTGCGCTTGGAATTGATTTTTTGTCGGACGTACTCAATATTAAGAACAGAGCAACTTCTGGGCTCTTTTATGCGAAAAAAATAAAGACTTATTTACAGATAACTGATGGGATTTTGACGGACTTTCAGTTTGATGATGGTTTTAGCACAGGAGCCAGACAGCTTCGAAGTGCTAACCAGACTGTGTTTGATGGCATTTCAGAAATTGCCAAAAGGTATCGGCCAGATGATATTTTTATGCAAACTAGAGAAATCAACCAGCAGTCAGAAGCATGGGCGATGGTTCCTGGAGCCCGTGGAAATGAATATTGCTTTTTGCACCGCTATGCTAACGACAGTATTAATTTCTATATGCTAATGGTTTGTCATTATGATCAGGATATTACCGAAGAAGAATTCAGAAGCATCAATTTTGGACGCTATGAATGGGATAAATCTTGGAAGGGAATTGGCCGGAAATATAATTGCGGACGGTTTACTTTTCAGTTCTTACCAGATGGAACACTCAACGATTTTGCCATGTTGTAAATATGTTAAATTTAGACTATTCTGGCCCAAATCTAAGAATCCTTTTTACCAGATCTAAACTTCAATAAAAAATCTTTCATTTCTTTCTGTCTTTTCGCTATGAGGTCTTTTACCTCTTGGTCGGGATTGAATACACGGTCTATAAAATCAAAAAACTGATCAAGACCATTATTTTCCTTGGAATAGTGCACAACTAGAATACACGAAGGACTGTAGTTTCTTGCGATAACAGAGGTTACAAAATCAATCTCTTTGTTAAAAGAGTTTAAATATTTGTTGAGGGTTTCCCGCTCATTTTCCGTAATAAAGTTATTGAAAATGGTATTGTTATAAGTTTCCAGATCAATTCCCGCTGGACTCTTCACTACCAGGCAGGTTTCATTAGTGGAAATTTCCTCAATATCATCGGCAAGTTTTATCCTGTCAATATCTACATCTTCCCGGATTCGGAAAAGTTTAGCGGTGGTTACAATAATCGGAATATTATAAAAGATCGTGTTCTCAAAATGTTCACGCAAAACACTATCAACCTGATGTTGCATTCCATTGATGATCCGCCCGGCCATCGCATAGGAAAGTTGATGAATAGCCTGCGTTATGGTCTTCGGATTATTTCCGTAATTTGTAAGCTCAATACCTTTTGAGCATAAAGGTGCAAAGGGAATTGGGAAGGGCGGTTGATAGTGTGGCGCAGTATTAAAATGCGCGTTTTTATGCATAAAGGAGGTATGAGTAATTTTGTCAATTCCATCATACTGTTCAGGTAGAAATACCCACTTAGTGCTTTCGTGCCTATATTTACACTCGATCATTAAATCGGCGAAATGGGGGGTTACAATGTAGGAACTATCCAGGTCATAAGAAAACTCCGTCAGATTTTTATCTTCATTTTCTCTGAAATAAGTGTATTCAAAATTGCTAACACAATTTTTAGCGTCCAAATACCTTTTGATCTCAAATTCCAGTGGGATGCCACTTTTCAATAAATGCTCTTTCCAATTTGACTTATTTGCCATGTGGTGAATTTAAACATTCTAGGTAAGTTCGCATTCAATCTCTAATGTAATTGGACTGTCAAGTTTTCCACACCCCCCCTTTTGCGTTAAGACCATTAGATATTCTCTAATCCGCAAAGCTTTTCAGTCCAGTACATGATTGGAAAATTGTTGATACCAATGACCACTTGTAATGATGTATCAGGGATCGCCCCTGGGGAAAAGTAATTAATAGTTTGGAATGAGGATTATTCCAAACTATTAACCGAGTACAAAATTTCCCTACGGGGATATGCTGAATAACTCCAGCGATTAACATTTTTTTTGGAGATGTTCATTCTTTGATTAGAACGCACCTTTTAGTGTCGATAAGCATATTATCCCATTCAATCAAATGCCTATCTTTCTGTACAAAAGTCTCTTGACTGATCAGTCTGTGTAACTCAGAAAGTTTCCCGTTTAATATCGCATGTGGGTTAATGCCCTGCCTCATCAACAGGGGCTTCAATTCCGGGTAATAGTTTGCCAATTCACCCTTAGTATAAAGCTCTACCCCGTCAAATAGTGCTAGAGTTTGACCGATGTTAAAAGCCAAACTTTTATATATATTACCATTCGTTACAGCATTGTTTGTAAAGGGTGTTTCGAAGTCCAATTCAGACAACAAGCCAATACTATCACTCCATTTTCCCGACATAAGAGCTGGTCTTAACCGTTCCTGATATTCCTGGTGCCGCTCATTATTTTTAAACCAAAGGATCGACGCATTCACACATTTTACCACCGCGAGTGGTCGGTTCCTGAGAACTAACCGGTCGATCGGAAAAGCGAAGGGCTGCTCATGATGCCGATAGGTATGGTATAGGCTGTTATTCACACCGTCAGCCGGTCCCTTGTTGGGAATCGACTCCGCTACAATGCCGTCTCTGATCTTGATTATATTTATATTCCATTGGCCGATCTCAGGAAATTTCAGTTTTAAAGCATGGGCGATCATCGAATCCCCTTCTTTAGAAGAGGCCTCTGGATGATCGATCATGACATCAATATCAACCGAATCGGGTGAACCAAAAAAATAATACGGATAACCAATATCTATCATAACTCAGGCCAAACATATTTAAATGGCCTTAGTTCTTCAAGAACCTCTTCTGCCTTATCGCGAATTTCAATTTGCAAGTTCTGAAATGCCAGTTTAGCTGCATCGATCTGTGCATCTTCAAGGTGATGTGTACTAGCCGTACCAACCTCCGCTACACGGGCTTTCAATCCATCCAATAAATCAAGTGCCTCCTGGGGCGGAAGTTTTTCGAGGGTTTTAAGGCCTGTTTGAAAGCGTGACAGGTCAATATGGAAACCATTTTGTCTGTTAAACAACGTACCTGCTAATACCCCATCGACAAAACCAGCTGGCAGGTTTGTCTGCCCAGGCAAGGCATCAAAATAACCAATTGCATTCCAGTTATTACCTCTTGCCGCATAGGTCAGACTAGCTCCGATAGCCGCCTGGCCAGTGCCGTCCAATCCATCCAACAATCTCCGGCCATTTTCTGACTTTATAAAATCGACTATCGGATTTTGTTTATCGTAATTGCCCGTATCCATGCCAGCCAAAATCCGGGTCAGCATCTGCGGCTTATCTGCATAAAAATTGATCGCGTAACTGAACTGGATGTTATCCAGGAATGCGAAATATCGTGTACGGTAGTCAGGCTCCAAGATACCGGATCCAACTAATTCAAAAAACGTACACTTGATTTGGTAGCGTTTGGTCTCATCAACTTCAGCTAGTGCATAATCAAAAAGCAGTTGTTTGATCCTGGCTGGAAATTTAATCCAGGTTTGGGTTGTCGCACATCCAAATAATACGGTAAAGGGGTATCGAACTGTTTTAGCCTCCAAGGTCCAATTTGGATCGTCCAACCGGAGTGCACTTTCAGCCAGCAATTTTGTCAGAAAGAGTTTTAACTTATGCTGTATGTCTTTTTTTGTCTCATTGTTTTCTATCCCCCCCAGTTCAGCCAACAGATTTTTAAACAGATAAGGATGAAGATCATGCGTAATACGGGGCAAAACTCCACTATAATACTTTAGTATTTCCACTTCGTTATTAGGCAAAAAGAAAGGCTTGTCAACCAGGTTTCTGATCATCTCATCAAGAAAGCCCTTTTTGTATAATAAAGGTTTTGCGACGCAAATTTCTACCAATTTATTGATGATAAATTTAGTCTCGTCTAAATTGGGCGCAAGTTGGTAAGGGTGTGCAAAAATACTTCTTTGGCCCCAGAGATATTCTAAAGTAGCTTTGTCCGTTGCATCTACGAGGTTCAACCCAACGGCTTTCTCCAGAATAATTTTGTCAACTGATTTTTTGTTGTTTTCCGCTTCCCCTATAGCTGCCAATGCCGTTGTTGCAGCAGCATCACCCAGATTGGAAGATTGCAATATTTTATTTTTCAGATTCTCAGAAATACCTACCCAGCTCATGATATAAGCTGAGCGCAGAAAATTTGCATTCAGGCAACCGATAATTTCATCAAATAATGGATAATCCAGAGGGTCATGTATCTGGGCTTTTAGGGCATTGCCCCATTCTTGTATACTCATAGCGTTAATTATTTTCTGTAAAGATAATCTTTACTGTATTTGTAGTCAAAATTGTCGTGACCTTTTAAACAATACACTTGATAGGAATTGTCAAACCCGCCAGCTTCGCTCCGCACTCATATATTACTGACAGTACTTGGCTGGTGAACTATGCAATAATAATATACCTGCATATCTCAGAAATGGATTTGAATAATAGTTTATGACACCAGTACCTAGCCGCATATTTTTAAGATTATAAAAAAAATATACAGCTACGCAGATAGATTGCGCAGTTTGCATGTAGATTCGTTAAGTTAATCAATAAACGACGTTATCGATATGGATACCAAAAGAGAAACAATTTTTTCACGCATGCTCATTGACGAAGATAAAGTTCAACTAATAGAACTTTCATCCATTTTGGATAGGACGGTGGATTTAGGGGTAGCGATACTCGAAGCTGACTTAGCAAGGGGTGGAGATGAATTAGATCTGCCACCAATACTGTTTCTTAAAAACCTGATAAGCAATATAGATGGTATTTCGGTCTTAGTTGCTAACTCCATCATTGAACCTTGTAACACGCTATTAAGAACATTGCTGGAAAACTTCCTTTCGCTGGAATACCTTCTTGAAGATAATTCCGGATCAGGGCAGCGTTCAAGAAACTTTATGGTCTGGGATTATGTTGAGCGGCGCAAATTGCTCAAAAAGGGCGACGTGAATAGCCCTGAACATGCACAGTTGTCCAAAAAATTTAAACAGGACAAACGGCTTTTCGATAGCCCGGTAATGTCTTTCCCCATGGCGGATAAAATCTGCGAACGGATAGATACGGGTTTGAACGGAAAACCCAACCGGGAGACCTGGCTAGAGTATGAAAGAACAAAGAAAATAATAAAGAAAACCCCTGCATGGTACAATTTATTTAATGGTCCAGGCTCACTTGAAGGTCTTGCAGCCAGGGTTGGTTATCCCGCCCTTTATGACATACTATACCGGGGGTTTTCACCTTCAAGCCACGGGAATAATATTGTGCCTGGTAAAATTTCTTTTTCGGATGGTCCGCAGGTTAATCTTGAACCCTTACGTGACAAAATGCGGGCCTCCGAAACAGTGAACCACTGCCTTGAGATCAGCAATCTAGCATTCCGGACTTACCTGAAAAAACGCGTACCGTTTTTGGCGGAAAGTTATGGGGCATGGGTTACTTATACATCTCCCTACAGGACGCAGCTGAACAGTGAAGTGAGCGAGATGATAAAAAAGGAAGATCAATGGCTTTTGGATAGGCTACAGTTGAATGGGCGTTCTCGATAATTATGAAATAAGCTTGACTGTGTTTTTCGGTGAAAGCGATTCTTCCCCACTTTGGTGGTAGGATAAAATCTTGATCACCTAGAGCATTCTAATAGCCCTATTGTGCTACCCCATGTTTTTATCTATGTATTTACCTCGTATTTTAGAGTCCTATGGATCTAAGTAAAACGCTATTCTACGAAAGGAAAAACAAGCTCAGAGAAACCAGGGCAATGGCGAACCGTTTTCTCGAGGAAAATATATCCATCAAAAGTAAACTGACCGCCAAATGGGAACAGGAGCGGGTGGAAAGCAACATCGCCCACCTAAAGGAAATTATTGCCGGCTTAAATAAAGAACTCAGCGAGAAGGCCATCAAAGATCACGTACAAGAGACCTTGATCGAGCTGGTGTCTCACAAAAAGGCAAAAAAAAAGTCCATGGGTGCTAACCTGCTCAAAAATTTCACGGAAAATATGCTTCCCTATGAAATCGCCAAATATTCCCTCAACTATTCCATTGATAATGATTTTTACTGGACCAAAGATGGCACGATAGGAGATCACTACGAAGTTGCCGTGGGAATCCGGGATCCCGAAACGTTTGGAGTTTACTGCAGCGAAAAGATCGCCAATATCCGCGAATTTGTGCTCCCATACCTTAAAGATTATCTGGACTATGATGGAGATTTACTAGAGAGCATTGTTACAAACTTCGATCAGCAGCAGCCCGCAAACAGCAACATCCTACTAATGGTGGTCATTGAAGGCATGGTAAGGGCTATGTGCGCAAAGCTTTACCTCCGTCAGAATCCTTCAGCTACTCAGCAACAGGCCACAAAGTTCATCAAAAAATTCCAGTCAATGGAATCCCTGATCATCAAACCCGACTGGAAAAACGATATCCCCTACGATTTTTTTGCTGCTATCAATCTCGCCAAACACATTGACGATCCACAGCTCGAACAAGCCAAAGAAAAATTCAGAGCGGCAGAAAAATTTCGAAAGGAAATCTCAGCCGCTCGGCCCGCGTCCTTGAGATTCTTGCAGATCCAACTTTAACCGATCAGGATAAACAGGATCGTGCTGTGACGATCACCAATGCTGCAATGGATGATATAGTGCCATGGGTGGATTTTGAAAAACAGCCCGTTTACGTATCAATCAAAGTTGAACTACAGTTTTTGGTCCGCAGGTTCAAGGAAGATCGCAATGAGATGATCCATGGCGGTTATGAATCCTACAACAAAAAATGGAAAAGCAATAGCTACCTGTCTGCGATAATCGCCACCTGTAATCTGATGAAAAAGCTCGACCGCGTTTACGGTGAGGTTATTCCTGCAAATTCCATTGCGATTGCAAAAAGTAGCTAACAAAACAAACTGGGGATTATTTCTTAGGTTTAGCTACGTTTTTTTATGATGTTTTTTAATAACAATCTTTTTGTCTTTGGCGGGTTGTTCGCTGATTTCTAGTTGCTTATAACATTTAAGCAAAGGGATATCCAAATCGGGCAGGCCCTGGTATTCCGTCAGGAGCTTATCATAGGCCAGTAACTGCTTTGGATTATCATGGGTCTGAAAGATCAGATAGATGCCTTGTCTGAAATTGGCATTCAGATATTTGGTCATCTTGATGCGATATCCCTGGCGCTGCTTTTCATTCTGGATCTCCGAATTGTGCAACAGTTTTAGTTCGACCATTATGGGCCCATAAAGCCCGTAAGAAATCAGATAATCATATTTTAATCCTTCATAACTTTCAACTTCCCTATAAATATCAGATTTTCGCAAACCGTTCTCCATCAGTGCTTTTTCCAGTGCTATTTTCAACGTTTTCTGGATGAGTACTTCCCCGAGTTTGGGCTCAGATCCCGCCGAGCTTGATTTAAGCTGATCAGAAACCCGGTAAAACCCCTCATTTTCGATCAAGTTTTTGATTTCGGTGTTGATCACCTTTAAGATTAGTTCCCGGAGCTCACTGTGGCTGTTGATTGGTAAATAAACTTTAGAAAGAATGAGGTTAAGTTCCTGAATTGCCACAATAAAAGGCTCAGGATTTTTCTTTTTCTGTTGCAGGTCTTTGATGAGTTCGTCCAATTGCAGGCTAAAGGAAAAGGTCTGTTCCGTGACTGGAAATTTACCTACAACCTTTTTGAGATCTGAAATGACCTGGGCAGTGACAAACGTTTTGAAATAAGAATAGATAACCTGTTGCAGGTAAACACTATAACGGAAATTCAGTTTTCCATTTCTCAAAGAAAATGAATAGGTCAGCAGCTCAAGCATCTGGGCATAAATCAGTGGATCCTCAATACCATAAAAGCACACCGGGAACTCCGGTCTATCCATCTCGCTCTCAAAGCTACTTACGCCCCTTGCTCCGTTATACTGGTGATCGGTATCAAATGGACGGACGCGATCCCGCAGTTCCTTGAAACGCCACAAAATAGAATCCCGGTCTCTAAACCTGGTAATCAATGCCGCATTTGCGACATCCCTTAGCTTTAGGCTGCTTGCAGGGGCCTCAAAAATCAGTTTTAGATTAGCGAAGTCCTGCTTATCTCTGGCCAGTTCACCGAAGGCAGCAAGCGTCTCTTCCTTTTCCCAGGATTTGACTTTGGGATCTTGAACCAGTTTAAAAAGTACTGGGTTAAGTGCATCGAGTTTAAATGTTTTTGCCACTTCTGCAAGTGAGCGGGCACTTAAAGCCAGCATGTCGTCCGTTCTGGACATGCAGAAATCATACAGCAATTTCACATCTTTAGGGGTGATGGGGCTGATCGTTTTAACCAGGTTCTGCAGCATGTCCTTGCGCTGGTGCTCAAAGATATCGATCCTGGGTAGAGTCTTGAGCAATTTTTCCCGATAGGAAATGATCAGCTTCTTTTCACCCAACAGGTAAGCCGCTTTAAAATACAGCTCAATATGAAACCAGGTATCCTGGTTATGACTGAAGCTAGTCTGATTTTCTTTTACTTCCTTGATTTCGATTTTGAAAACATCCGGTTTATAGGATTCAAGGATCATCGCAATCACCTCGATGAGCTCCGCTCTGTCATCGGTACCGAGCTGGGGTTCGAGCTCATCAAATTTATTGACCAGAAAGGGAATCAGGGCAGGGTTAAAGAATTTTTTATCCTCCAAATAATAATCCCTGAGCTGCTCAAGGCTGGTTTTCTCCTTTTTCCCGACATAATGCGTTTTATTTTTGGCCCAGACCTGGATATATTTTTTATCAAGATAAGTAAACAATGGATGATTGATCATTCTTTCAAGCTGGTTCTGAGCCATATGTACCACCCGATCAAGCCGCCATTCTGCATTGTTTTTGAGCAGAAAAGCTTCGATCAGCTGAAAAGTCGGCACATCGATATGGATCGCCATTGATCTTACCAGCTCATCCACTGAAGAAAGGAAAGTTTTTAGTGGCATGATCTGTTTAAGGACCATCCTGTCTTTTTTGATCAGATAAATCAGCGATTGTTCACAGATCTTAGGCAGGTAATGTGCATATTGGTCCTGCGCATAAGTGGCCAGCACGAACTTCCTTACGGCATTGTCCACTTTCCTGTCATCTAATGCTTCTATGGTTTCAAAGAGGCGATAGAACCCATTTCCATATTGGAAGTTATCGTTTTTAAGTCCATCAGTTATCCTGCAAAACGTATCAAAAACAGCAATAATATTTTCTGCAATCGTGATGTTGTTTATTGCACTTTCCAGATTGTTGATGTTTCTGCCTTGTATAATGATCCTTTTGATAAGTTGGATAACTTTCGGCTCATCAGGAGCCATATTGGTCAAAGCATGCAAAAGATTATTAAGCAGATAATCCTTCTTACCTTCAAACTTATTAATGAGTTTTAATAAGGGCTCTGGTCGATGTAAGGCAATTAGCGCATATAATATAGTCGTATGGATCGAATACAGTTCGTCTTTCTGGACCAGTTTGGTCAGGTAGCTCACCCATGTATCGATTTGTTCATCATTTAAGCACCCTCCCTTGGCGAGCGCCTCGATCAACAGGATCTGATTAGTCTGGATGTGTCGTACAGGGTCGGTAAGCCGGTTTTCAGCATATAGCGGGCTAAGGATCGCCGTGTTAGCGGGAGTGATAAAATTTGACAACTGGGTATAGATCTGGTATATTAGCTTGCCTTTTGTGGAATAATAACTAAAGATTGTTTGAAAGAACTGATCTTGAAAGACAGTTTCAAAACGCTTGGAGGGAACATCCATTAAAATGGAGATAAGCTTGTCATCAATTCCTTCATGCTTTCGTGTCTGGATAAAGGTGATGATCGGCCGCACAAATTCCGGTTCCATGTCCACCGCGAAGCTAAGCACATCAATCCAGTTCTGCCTCATGATCTGAAGTTCAGGTTCAATCATCAGGTCATAAATGGTCTGAAATCGGTAACCCAAACGGGTCAGTTCCTTTGCGGCCAGATATTCCTGGAACTCTGAGTTTTCAAACTGCAGCATATCACCGGTTGTTTTCATTACCCTTTCCAGTAAAGTGTCCAGATCAATAGAATTGAGGAAAATCAGGCTGATGTTGGAATCGGTGAGGTCGAGTAGTGTAATAAAATCCTCTTTGGAAATCTGGTTGAGTCCATGGATCTCCATCACCAGCGAGAGCCTTTCCAGCACACGTTTAGTCAGGTACTTTTGGTTGGAGTTTGATTTGTCAGCTTTATCCTCATATTCCAATTTATAGTAAATTACCCTTTCAAATAGTTCTGACTTGCGCAATTCAGTGATCTCACTGGGCTGCTTCTTATGGTGCAAGATATACTTGCAGAATTCACTTAAGTACCTGGGTACCGATAATATGGATTTTCTGGTGTCGGCCTTGGAGTTTTGCACGATTTTTTCAATATCATCCCGGCTAAAGTCCAATGATTTTAAATTCATTTCCATGAACTCGGAGATCTGGAAGTCTTCAAACGCCAGTAGCCTGATAAAACTGAAATTTGCTTCAATTAGCAAATGCTCGATCAGCGGTAAATAATGCGTACGGTTGGTGATGATAAGTTTGATCCCATGCTCTCTACAATGGTTAAAGACCCTCAGAAAGGTCGCGATGATATCCTTATTTTCATCCAACGCATCAAATATGAAATAGGGGCGATCCTTTGGAAGTTCATTTTTTTCAAGATCGTTCCGGATACCGTTCTCATAGTAATAAGAGATCTGCTCTTTTTCAAGGAGTTCAAGTACCTGTGTGATGAGCGTGGTTTTGCCATACCCTGGTTCAGCGATGACAAAAAGCTGATCAAACTCGAGTAGATCTTTGGTCTCCAGTTTCCTTGCAGAACCAAAAACATTTATTTCCGTTGGCTTATCGTTCAACAGATCATCGAAGGTATTGTAACGCTGGTAATATTGAGGGATTAAGTTAGATTTCATAAGAGCACAATTAGAGCCACAAATTAGTATAAACTCTAGAATAATGAAAGGATTAACCGAATTGACAAAACGAACAGTAAATTCAGGATGGTACCGGTAGATTGGTATATAATTTTCATAGTAGTGAGATTAGGAGTATATGAAGTTATATTTCGTTAAAAAGTTGCTCCATTTTAGTTGAAGTTTCCAATACACGATTGGGTGTTCATGCTGCCGATGAAAACATTATCGGTTCAGTGGAATATGTGAATGGATATATCAGGTTGAGCTACGATATTGAAACGCCGTTTATCTTTAATCAGGAGCAGGTTCATGTCGTACGTTCTGAGATTCAAAAAAAAAGGGTATTAAGGCAACAATTTCTTGAAAAACAATGTAAAATAGGTAACCACCTTACGTAAATACTAGCGTCAAGCTTTTACTTTCTTTGGCCCTACTATTAAAGACTTTCATGTCGGAGAAAATGGAAATAGGGATGCTTTTCTTTTGGATTTTATAAAAGATCATATTTAATAGTCGTTCAACACTTAACATTTCTGAAAAATGAACCTAGGTATTGACATTAAAAAAAATATTTCTATAAATGTGCACGCTTGTTGGCAAGCTAGCCCGTTCGTGCAAAGATTTTCATCAGCCAATTTAGTTTAATAATGCAAACCAACCGCTTATTATCCTAACAAGATTACGGACGCATAAAATCAGGATAGTAAGATGGTACAAAAGGATTGTATTATGGAAACTATTGAGTATTTCAAACTCCAAGCAAAAAATCTTCACAAAGATTTCAAAACCCAAAAAACCTATTTCGATTCCGAACTGGAACGCAACCTATTTGAGTATGCGCCTAAGTTTTTCGACATCGACCCATTGATTACGGACTTCGAAATCAATGAAGAAAAGTTTACCCTAATGAACGCCCAGCACATCATTGCAAAACTGGCGGGATTTATAAAGTGGGCACAAATGGAAAAAGCCTCAGAATGGGCCCTGGAACTAGGCAAGATGCTCTTCAACAACATGCACAAAATCAGGCCTGAAGACTGGGAATATTACATCCGGAATCTAGAGAACCAAAACGGCGTATTGTTTACAGATGAGGGTAAGTTCGACATCTTTAAAGAGGTTTTTGCAGATGTAGATGGCCATGAAACTACTGGCTGGGATTATCGTCTATTTCGTGACCTAAAACCCTCGACTAAGGTTAAAAAAATTAAACCCAGGAAAAAGAAAAAAAAGAAAGCTGTTGAAATTACCACGCTTCCAATGAAAGGAATACGTCTTAAAAAGTTCATTGAAGCAGCCAACTGGAAATTCGAGGATTTGATGGAGACGATTGAACCTGAACATCCTGAAACGATACGCAAGTTATGGAATCCACAGGTCTACATCAATCAGGTGATCATACCTGATAAGTTGCCGATTGACCGCAACTATGCACTTTCCCTGGTTGAAGCGTTTTTAATTCATCATTTTATTGACCTCGACAGCATGGGCAACAATCCCGACGAAAAATAGGGGATGCTTATCGTTTTAATTTAAGCCGCTAAAATAAGGCAAATCGGCACGATTGTGTCGATTTGCCCGTAATATGTAGACGCTAGCGGAGTGGTTTTTTTCGGTGGAAAATCCAAAAAAATCAATGGATCTTCACCTATTACCGACTTTTTACTAAATACGTCGATTTCTTAAGATATCTCCAAAGGATTCTGGAAATGGTGTTAAATTTAATTCTATATACGATAACATTTTCAAATCTTGTAAGAGTTGTTTGGACGTGAAGTTGACATCGAGTACAGAAAACTTCGGGACTTTCGAAGATTACCGAAGAAAAGTCCTTGGTATGTATATTGAGGACTTTTCTTGTTTTAATGTAAATTCAAAATTTCGTTTGCTGATGCTCTATAGCAGTAACCTGTATGAGGAAAGCTAGCCATGACATTTTTTAAACTTCAACCCGCTGCCGCAGGGGCATGGCTCATTGCGGCCTATTTTCGATGGAAAATCCCGTTTTACTTCATGAATATTCGCTTGTTGCTGCATGGCATCCATAATTTGCCCATACTCCGGCGTGATGTAAACAAAAGCATTTTCCTCAAGTTTCTCCAATCCATGCTTTAAATAATAACCCAAATACTGCAGTTCATTGGCCGCCCGGTATTGCTTACTGTAAAGCGTCCGGCGGTGGATATAATCAATAAACCGCCCCGGGGTTTTAAGGTAAGCCAGCAAAGTTTCCAGATCAAAAATACCAAAGGCGACTGGTGTAGTATCCAGCTCATCCCCAAACAAAATATGCGTCAGATGGGACATCGCCGGAAACTGGTCAAGCAAAACAATGACCGTTTCGAATTTAGATACTTTCCTTGGTGAATATGTTTCGCCACCAGGTAATTCAAAATTATAGTCTTCCGGGTTTTGTAAAGCGATAATACATAAATCGGCCTGGTCTTTGGCAATGCGCACCGCTTTTTCAAAATCAGCGGTAATTTGCTCTAAATCTCCCTTTTTGGATTTCTGGGTCAGCTTTTTGGATTTAACCTGAAAAATGAAGGCGGTATCCTCGCTATAAGCCAGGATATCCACATCCGTGAGGGTGGTAGATTTTTTTATTTTTATGTTCACATTCCGCTGCACATTTCCTGCTCCAAAAAAACCTGAAATGTAATCGGATACCAAATCCTCTGCCGCATTTCCACGGTTTTTAGCTGCCTTGGCACAATAAGCTTTGTCTGCAAACATCCAGTAATAAGGGGACTCATACATTGCTTCCGCCACAAAATAGGGCAGTGGAATAAAATAATCTTCATGGGTTAAGCCAATAATTGGCCGCTCAGTAAAAACATTAAAGTCAGCAATATCGTGATAAGTGGAATTCAGTCCCGCATAAAGGTCGAAGCTAAAAGCTTCCAATATCGCTGCCCCACTGGATAGTTCTCCAACCAAATCTGACTTTGTAAAGAGAAATACCCCAACTTTTTCGTTTGGTCTGATTTGCCTTTTCGAAATTCTGACCAATTGTAAGCGGCCATTAATCATTCGTCTGATGTTCTCAAAAAATGCAGGCAGTTCCGATAAAATTATTCCCTTATGCGCTAGTAGCCAATCTGCATCGGCTCCATATTTTTTAGCCAGCACTTCCACGTACTGAGTATCATAACCTGCAGTAGAAGAATAAAAGAACGCTTCTTTAAAAAGCTGGCCGTTCACAAAAGCATCGTAAATGCTTTGCCCTTGATTTCTTTTCTCCAGGTTATTAAAAAATAGGCTTGTATGGTATTGTTTTAACAGTTCATCGGTTTGCCTCATCAAAATCGAGGGGTCATTTGCAGCCGAAGGATTGTGCTGATTTTTAATCCATAGCCCCACCAGCATCAAAAATTCATTATAGCTCAGCACTTCCTGAGCATCAGCATTTGCTATCTTTTCCGCTGAACCCATAAAATCCCGGAATATGAACCCGGCTAAAACTTCCATATAATTTTTAGCACTTACCAATTCATTTAAGGAATGGAGCACTTTTTCATCTTCTACAAAAGGATTTGTCTTCATTAAAATGTTAAATTCTATAAGCCTGATTTACTGAACCCAGAAAATAACAAATGTTTGTTATTATTCTTAATTGAAAAAACAGCCTGAATGGATCTCGATTGCATAATTTGGACGTGGCATTGCCATTGGCGACAAATTGCGGAAAGGAACATCTTTGAATTGGTCATGTAGTTGTTTGGACATAATGAGCGTTTTTTTACTATTTATTAAAAGTAATCAAAACTTCGCATATACTCAACGAATACCACTACACTCAATTTTATAACAGTTTTTTAGATTTATCCATGTCAGATTAAAATTTCCCCCTAGACCTTTTGTAAACCGATTCTGGACAATCCACTAGACTAGTCAAGACTTCCTCGTTGAATTTGCTGAAAAAAATCTCCACACCTCGGATTGCTCGGGTAGTTTTTTTCGCAAAGTCTTGCCTTGCCTATTGGATTGTATCAATTAAGAGGGTTATCGAAAGGCCAATAGGCTTCTACCGATTGATTTAAAAATAGCGTGACGAACAATACAAATGGCAGAAGCCAACCCGCAGAACTAAATAGCAAAATACAAACGGCATTCTGCATAGCCAGACCCGCTCTGCACCATACCAATTAGGGTGAATGAGATAATATAAAATTTTACTATTTTAGTATTGAAATAATTATCTAAAAATGACGGGCTTAATTCAATTTTTAACTAAAATACAAACTTTTGAACTCCGACTCATTAATAAGACCGAATTAAAAAGCACCATAAAAGAGGCCCCAAATAAGCCTGCTTATAGCCTCGCCCATGAAACACATTACTATGATTCGTTCACTTATAAAAGCGAGATCAGGTTATTAAAAGACATGGCATTAATTGATCTGCTGTCGCTTAACGACGTCAGCTTAAAAAGAGAACTTGAACAGCTCAAAAAATTAAAGGAAAGGTTTAAACTCATATGGACAAATTTTCACCAGCATTACGGTGAACTTAAAGCCGAATATCCCGGCAACTTCATATTTTCGATCCAACTCAATTATTTGTTTATCGTTAACAACCTTCAATCAGACTACAAGGATATTTATATAGGTGATGAGTTTGTGGAAAGTCTGCACGATACTTTGAAGATTAGGGACAAGTTCTTAAGTGAGCTAATCAGCGAAGTAGATGAAATTCTAAATCCCCGTGAAACCTTCGAGGAATGGATGGCTAAACAGAAAAACCCACAACAAACTGACGAAGCCACGGCAGAGCAGCCACCAAAAATCCCATATAATCCCGATGCGGGTCGGCCAAAATTCAATCATCAATATGTAGATGATTTCTTGCAACTGATAAGGACTTATTTTTCAGAAGAACATTTCAACCAACTTGCCGCACTGATAAAAGCGGACGAACAACCTGCAAGCCAGTTGATCTTCAACGGAAACAGTAATAAACTGGCCGATGCTTTTAAGCAGCTTTATGAAGCCAACCTGATTGTGGGATGCAATAAAGCAGAACTTGAAAAATGGATTCTAAAACACTTCTTATATAGCAATGGAGATAAAGTAAACGAATATTCGGAGGGCTGGCTCAGTGCGATAATATCTTCCGATACCAAGGTCTGCAAATCACCGATTTTAGAGGTAAGGATAAAAGACAAAGTTCCTTTTCTGGTTCCAACAGTCCGAAACAAAAAAAACAGTAAATATTAGTAGGGAAACAGTAAGGATGCGGTTTAACGTGTTGTAACCCTACAAAACAAGCCACTAAAATTGCGGTATCAAAACAAAAGATACCGCTTATGAAGTACACATTTGAAGAACTACCGCAGGCCATTAGTACACTGCACGAAAAGGTAGACCGTATTAAAGACCTGCTGCTGGAAAACAGGTCGCAAAATTCCCTACGTCCCCGAGACGATTTATTGACCATCAGACAGGCTGCCGAATTTCTCAGCCTGTCTATACCCACGCTTTACACCAAAGTGAGCCGCAAGGAAATCCCCGTGAACAAGCGGGGCAAAAGACTTTATTTTTCCTCGGTGGAACTGTCAGAATGGGTAAAGTCGGGAAGGAAGAAAACCACTGAAGAAATCTATCCCCCAACGAACGGTATCCCACCACCAACATAACTATCTATCCCTATAGCCAAGCAGATATGTATCCATATAACAACATAGATATATATCCACATAGCAGCGGTTTATGTGTAACAGAAACCACTGGCACAGCAGCTAATTCGCTACTGCCCGAAAAGGCTGTGGGGCTTTCAGGGGAGCTGTCATTGGCGGTAGAAAGGCTGTTCAGGCAGTCAGTCCCCTTTCCGGGGGCTGAGCAAGCGGAAGTTGGGCAGTGGCCCTACTTGCTTGCCCTGAGCTATCGCTACAGGGGTTTCAAGTATCCTCCGGGGATACTTGTTGGCCTTTCAGGCCGATAAAGACAGTAAACGGTATACTTTGAAGTATACCGAATAATTAAATGTAAAAACATATGTATATGTGCATTAATGCATATATCAGCACGACAGGAGTAAATTATGAAGATGGACATCATTACAATGGACGACTTACAGCAGTTCAAGACAGAAATGCTAAATGAAATGAAAAATATTTTGAAAACTAATAGTGGCGCCTCAAATAAATCATGGTTGAGGAGTTCTGAGGTAAGGAAAATGCTAAATATTTCACCTGGAACATTACAGAACCTGCGTATCAATGGCAATTTGCCATTTCGTAAGGTCGGGGGAACTATGTTTTACAGTAGGGAAAAAATTGAAAAGATGATGGAGGGGAAATAAAATGAATAAAGATGAAAATTTTTACCACAAAGGATTGCGTAGATACTTTGAGCAGGCGTCACAACAGCCACATTTTTTTCCAACGCATTTAAGCATATTAATTGCATTGGTTCAGTGTTGCAATTATCAGGATATAACGCTCCCATTTAATGTAAGCAGAAAAAAGCTTATGCGATTTTCAAGGATAAAGTCTGTTTCTACATACCACAAAAATATCAGGGAATTGAAGGAAAGCGGTTTTATTAAATATAAACCCTCGTGGCATCCAAAGCTGGGAAGTGAAGTGAAACTTAATATAGAATTGGAGAAAAACTTTTAAGGATATGGTAATGGAAGATATCAATATCAAGTCTGTGCGATACCCAAAAGCAACGGACGAAAAACTGGAAAAAATTTCGCTGAAACTGGGGAGAACAAAAAAACTGGTGGTTATACAGATGGTAAATTATTTTTATGGTACAAAAAAAGATCCCGTCGATTTCAATGATGAGCTACTTAAAAAAGAGCTTGTTAACGGAGTAAATAGAATAATTTCCTTTTTTAAAAAACAGGAGAAAGATTTTCTGCTACCAATGTTTACCGATAGTAATGGACTCATCATTATAGCAAAAGAGCATACGGAATATTTCAAAATAATCTGGCAGCATCTACAGAGAGAGGAAAAGAAAAGTGACGGAATTTATAACCGCATGGCACAATTGGAAAAAGAAATTGCCAGAACGCACCAATACTACAATGAAAAAAGTAAACTAAAATCTAGTTTTAGAGAAATACTGAACTATTACATCAATCAAAGAGAATCGTTAGGATGGCCAGTATCTGCCGCCAAAAAGGAGGAATTGCAAAGCCATGTCAGAAAATCCCTTGAAAATATTTAGCCTATGTATATCAATATCACGGCATCCGAAACGGGGAATAACAAAGGCAGTAGTGGAGCTTTGGTCAATTATTTGGAAAAGGAGAATGATCTAAAGAATGGGAAAAATTCCATATCGGATTACGAAAACTGGTTCAATGGTGTTAGAAACGATGTTAGGAGACAGGAAGTCCGGGTAAAAATCGATAATAATATTGCAAAGCTTGGCCGTGATGACAATAAGTTTTTCCTGATTAATATCAGTCCAAGCCAAAAGGAGCTGGAACATCTTTTTAAACAATATGAAGAGAGTGGTGCAAAAGAGAAACTCAAAGAATTTGCGGTGAATGCTATGGACGAATACGCTAAGAATTTTAAAAGACCAAGTATCCATACCAATACCGATCTTTTATGGTTTGGCAAGGTTGAAAACTATCGTTACTACAAGTACACAGACAAAGAAGTAAAAAATGGAATAAAGCAAAAGGGCGATCGAAAAGAAGGACGACAAATGCACGTTCAGATTATCGTAAGCCGAAAGGATGCCAGCAACAAAATCAAGCTAAGCCCGATGAACAATTCAAAGGGCAAGAACCAGGCACATTCCAAAAAACTGGGGCAGTTCAACCGTGTGGCGTTCAAGCAATCGGGAGAGAGCATCTTTGATAGGCTCTTTGGTTTTGACAGGGGGCTAAAGGAGACTTTTGCGCATGCCAACGTACAGAAGAATGGCAGTATCGCACAGAAGGAACAGATGGATATTCTTGCAATGTCAACAAATCAGCAACATAATTTAAAGCATGTTAATGAACTGGCACGGGATGTAGCAGATGGGCTTTTTCACTCGGTTGCGGATATGGTCTTGGTAACAGGCCAATCGATAAGTGGGTTTATCGAGGCAATGCTGGAACCAGTGCAGTCTATCGAGCCAGATGTAAATCCAGTGGAGCTTGCAGCACGGAAAAGGCGGAAGCGACAGATGCAACAAAATCAAGGCCTTGGGCGGTAGTCTCAGATTTTCCCCCTGCGCATTTGCGGCCTGCAAAAACGGCCAGCCCACACAGCCCCGCTGTTTTTGCTCTGGTGTCTACGGAAAAGGTTTGGCCGTTTCCTGCCGTTTGTTCCGTTGGTCGGGATAATTCTATTTGATCCTACGCCTTGATGTAATCGCTGTGAATGCTATTACTGAATTCAACTTTTGTCAAAACCCCTTACCACAATGTCCAGAATTTGTCCTTTTTAATTAGTTTTTTGACGTATAAGGATTTTAATGGTTGTGGTTTTGTTTTTTCAGATTTCAACTGTTTGTCCATCATTTCATTCATGTTCCATCCAGATGTAAATGTTGGCTTGAAGTGGTATCCCTTTCCACTCCAGTTTTTCACATCATATTCAAAATCAATATCGATTTGTCCAATTACTTCATATAGCATTGAATAATTTTTGAAATACAAGTCTGGCATGTACCAAGTCACCTCAACTTTATCTTCCCAGCTGGCAAAATTGAGAACTAATACTTCAGAATTTCTAATGTCATCCAAAGTTGGCTTTGTTGAACTATTCACTCTCGTTGTAGCAACTAAATTGTAAGCTGTTTCAGGATTTTGATCCGAAGCCAAGACTATTGCAGCTCCGAAATTTCCATTGTCCAGTTTGAAGCTTATACAGTCACCAGTAGAAAATACTGGGGTTTTTAACTTAGCTTTTTTACGAGGCTTTGGCTTAAGCCTGTTTGTTCTTAATTTGTCTATAAATTTTTCTAATGAAATTCTGCGTTTCTTAATGTCTACTGCGCTTGCGCCAAGATCAAGCCAGATTTTCAACTCTTCGCCACTTTCAATTATTTTTTCAATTTTATTTAATATCTGGGGATTGAGAGAATTAGTTTCCCAAAGCGCAAGACCAAGGGCAAACCAAAGGCTGTTTTTCTCTTCTTCGATTTCCAGTATTTCCCAATTGTCATTGATTATTTTTTCTGAAATAACATGTGGCTCTGCACCTTTATTATATTGGTCAAAAAATTCACTATATATGTCAGCAAATGCGTCGTTGTCTTTTATTGAAGTTCCCCAAGTTCCCATTTAATTATTTTTATATCATTTATATGAGTAAGTATACGTATAGTCAGGTATGCATTTTGGATGGCATAAAATTTCTGTACTTGTGAATCCTATTTCCCTATATATCTATAAACGAATATACTCGTTTATATCTATTATTAGATGTTACAGTTGAGCAAACCTAACAGCTATAAAGTATGACATGTTATTGAATGCGCTGAAAACCGAGCTATTTTTTTTAGGCCGGAAGGTGTTAAAACGAATTTAAGCCTTTGTCTCAATGCGCTGACTGATCAGCCACGTAGCCTCGAAAAGTTTGACCAATTGTTCGTAAACAGTAATTACTTCAGATTTGGAAAGGCTTTCTTCCATGAAGGAGGTGCTCAGCGCATTGTGAAGCCATGTGTGCAGGATTTTTTTGTAGCCGTCCAGTTTATAGATCTTGAACATTTTCTTTAGTACAGATGAAGGCTTTACGATCTCCCGAATGCTCAGATTTTCAGGATAGTCCCGTAGCTTCTTCCTTTCCGTTTTGATGTACCATTTTGCGATATCCCTTTCCTGTTTGTCATCGAAGTCAAGTCTGCCAAGCTTGTAGCGCTTTAAGAGCCAGGCGGCCTCTATCAGCTTTATGGTCAGTTCGTAATGATAGACAAGGTTGTCTGGGCTACATTTTTTTGATTCTTCGGATTCAAGCGCTGCATCGTTTCTCCAGCGTTTCAGCATCTTCAAATGATTGGGCAACCAGGAGTGACTGAAAAAATCGTGTACCACTTTTATCTGATCTGTTATTTCATCACTGTTTAGATAAACGATCCTGTTATCAGATGTTTTTTTTGTTTGCTTTTTCATAATTCAAGTATTGGTCTGTAATATTTTTTCGATCTGTACATCATCGGCGTTTTTTAAGACCGCATAATCTGATGCCGATTTAGCAAGCAGTTCTATTTTCTCGTTGCACATCTCCTTTGCCAACAAAAGAAAAGATGCTACCCGTTGATAAAGACGTTCCGCGTCCTGCCGGGAAACCGTAAAATCATCTTTATAACGTGAACCAGAATAACTTTTTGCCATTACATCAAATAAGCGCTCATCTTCGGGAGTGGACAGGAAAAGTTGAAAAGGGCGTTCGGAAAAGCAAGTACACAAACGGAGCAGGCGGTAAAGGTTATGGAACTCCGAGCGGTAAGCAATGTTAACCCTCACAAGACAGATACAAGTCTGTTCTACAGCCTGATGGAGCATAAAGGCACAAATCCCGAACTGTTCCTTCTCCAGACATTCGGATGCGCACATTAGAAATCCGTCAGCCAGTGGTATGCGATGTTGATAATGTCTAAGCGCCTTTATTGCGGCCATTGTGGGGATAAACGCAGCTATTGGATCACTGTCTAACAGCCCGTCATTACTATAGAGCAGTTTTCCATAGGTAAGCACCCCGATAAAAAAGCGGCTATTTTGCTGTACTGCGTCGATAAGGGATTGCCGGCCGTGGGAGATCACCGTAATCGTTCCATGCTGATAATAGGTGTTGGCAAAATCCTGCATTTCGTAATCAACTCGGGTTGCCGTTTCGGTAACCACCAATAGGCAATGGTCACATTTAAAATAGCCTTGATTGTCATTAAAGCAGCCTTGGGAATTATGAGTGTAGCTGTTCTGCGAAAAGCTGAAGATCTGGAGTGGTTCGAACTTCTGGGCGATCCGATGGATAAACTCCCTAAAATGGACAGCGTGTTCGGCTTCTGGTGATACTTTTGGTTCCATATTGATCTCATTTAGTTAGTAGCGTTTAAATGAGTCTTGGAGATGCAGAAATAGGTGCGGAACTGCATCTCGTGGTTGCATAAAAGTTTCTGAAGCCTTACGTAACACGAGTGTACAGCAGTCCCGCACCTATTTTAGGAATACGCAAATATAGCATATTAATAAATAGGCTGGGTAATCTGCTGTCTTGCGCTACGGCTTCAGAAATGCAACCGCAAGACCATTAATATTTTGTCGTTGTTTAATCTTATATATTCCGATTATCCAATACCCTAAGGTAATCAGTTATTTGCAATACTCCAAATAAAAATACTCTTTTTATGGAGTGTGTTAAAATGGAGTATTTGTGTTACTTTATTTCATGGCAAAAGGCAATCTTCTAACAAGCGAAAAGGAATTGAGGAAAATAGGCTTAAGACTAAAAGCCCTCCGCAAATCTAAAGGTTATACTAGTCCAGATAAGTTTTCCTATGAGAACAACCTGAACCGTTCGCAGTACGGTAAATATGAGGCAGGTAATACCAATATCACAATTGGCACATTGATCAACATCTTAAATTGTTTTGGCGTGAGTTTGAGCGAATTTTTTAATGAAGACTATGATGGAATTGAACAATCAAAATAATGGAGATAAATTATTTAAAAGGTGATGCCACCAATTCTGCAACTATTGGCATCAATATAGTTTACGACATTTAGAATGTGGATACCGATTTCATTAACAGAATTAAAAGAATGCATTTCACGTGTTGAATTAAAACTTGACGGTGAGTTGCTGAATTTCTGGAATCTGATTAAAATTATACCTCAAAAATGGCACGAAACAGAATATGGAGTTGAGGGTGGAGGATTTTGGGTTGTCGCAGTTTTCGGGAATACAGTAGTTTTTTATAATGATATCGAAGATGGGTTTAATATTTCACCATATACAGCTTACGGACAGATTAGCAAATATGCATGTGAACAAGCCGAACTTGATTGGATCGTAGAACGATTTTACAATTCATTAAAACAGAATGCTCAACTACCAATGCGCACAAGTGATTTGACAAGCAAGATACTTGCATATCGATATCTTAAAGATTTCGATATCGATCAATCCATCGACTGGGCTGTTGAAATGTTGTCGCTTGGTTACGAAACACCGTCTTTACTGATCTTAGCAGGTATTTCTAAGCCAGCAAACTTTTTTGAAACAGAAAAATATCTACTCTCTTCATTTAATGAGCTTGTTATCGTGTTGCCAGAAGAACAAGAAGCAATTGTTGGGTACTGTAGAACTTTCATTGAAAAAATGGCTAAATCGATAGATGTTAAAAGCAATCTAAAAGCTTTGTATTCGACAGGTCTGGCTTTTGATTATGAAAAACCAATTTTCGATTTTTATCTACTGTACTGGGCGTGGGGCGATTTAGACTATGGCGAGAATTATCAAGATTATGTTCCAGAGGCTACCAAAGATAATATAGAAGGATTGGTAACAAATAAAGCAATCGCGTGGCTGCAGAACAATAGATACATTTAACCAAACTTGCTGAACCCTAAATTAAGTAATAAATATTTGACCTCTTTTAAAATGGCAGAAGAAGAATACGAAAAAATACTTTTCCAATTTCACAGTGATGTCCTTGATGAAGAAACCATCGAGACAATGTGGGCTGTAGTAATTGATAAAGAAAAAGGCCTTTACAAATTGGACAGTATTCCCTTTTATGCTCCCGACGTCGCGGCTGATGATATTATTTATGCAGAATTTGATGAAGATCAAGAACGGTTAACCTACAGGAACACAGTTGAAGCGTCTGGTAATTCTACTGTTCAGGTTGTAATATTGGATTCTGGCACTGATACAAATGAAATTAGAGAAATGTTTGACTCGCTTGGCTGCACTAGCGAAAAGTATAATGAAGGATATTTTGTAATTGATGTCCCTAGTAGTCTGGACTATTCAGCTGTACAGAATAGGCTAACGGAGCTGCAAAATGCTGGGATTATCGGTTATGCAGAGTCCTGTTTATCTAAAAAGCACGGGTTGGAGTAAATTATGAAAACAGAAATCGATTTTTTATCCGATAAAGAAGTAGAAATTTGGAATTATGCCGAGTCTCAAAATGGAACGATGGACTTTTTAACCGAAAAACTTTCCGCGGAAGGAATATTTGAGCAATATCGGAATATCCATAAATCTTATCTTGAACTCTATTCCCGCATTGATGAAGAAACAATAAAGCTTGAAATCTTAAAGCGGCTGATATTTTTAAATTGGTACGCTCTGGTAGAGCCGAGTTGTTATACAGGAATTGAAGATCTTGACAATGCAACCGCATCTGAATCATATTCCATTTTAGATCAATATTTAATCGATGGAAAAATCGATTCAGAATTTAAGTGGATGTTGTCTTTCTATTCCAGTTGGGACTACACGATACTTCCATTTTCAGAAAATAAACTTGAAGCCTTAACTGCATTTGTAAAAGGGGTAGATACTTCCATTTTAAGCTGTCCTAAAAATCAGTTGCCAAAAGGCGTAATGGATAACAGGGGACAGATGGGAATTTATTGGATAAGTATGTCAGTTGAAAAGAAGATTATATGAGCACCCAAAACAAAAAAGATATACAAGTCATATGCTTAGCTATAAATTAATATATTAGCAATACAAAACCAGCAAATTTATGGCGCAAATACCACTGCTTACAGCTGCATTGGAGAATGTTTACGCCTGGTATATATAAGTTACTGGTAGGCTTAAGAGGAGAATACATTGGACAACAAAATTGAGACATATTCGACACTTTGGAGTTTGGTTGACCTAGACCAGACAGATCACAAACTGAAGGAAATCGCGGTTCTCTTCTTAAATGCAATGAACGACTGGCCGACACAAGACCAGTACAAAATTGCAGACTTTGACAAAGAACTTAAAGAATATTTCGGCTCACCATTGACAATTGAGAAAATACAACTAAAGAAGTTTAATGGAAAAAATGCTTGGCAGGTTGAAGCGGGCAGTTCAATAGTTGAAGTCATTGACACTTCGGGAAGATTTTGGAATGAAAGTAACTTCGATAATATATTAAAAAATATTCTTAATTTCTATGAACAGGAATTTAAAAGGACTGACTTTATTGCACAACTGAAATATAGGACAACAGAACAAGGTGGTAGACAGACTCCAGCTAAAAGCGGTTACAGACCACAAATAAAGTTTGACTTGATAGAAATGCAGACATCAGGACAACAAACTTTTATTGACAAGGAAACTGTTTTTCCTGGTGACACAGTTAACGCAAAAATTAAAATATTATCACCAGACTATTTTTCGGGTTGTCTGACAGAAGGAATGGAGTTTGAATTTAGAGAAGGTGAGACAGTTATTGGGACAGGAGAAATAAAATATATCGTAAATGACAAACTTGAAAAAGCCAACTGGTAACAGCACCTACCCAGATGGCGGGGTTTCGTGTCCCTAAGAGAGTAATGATAAAAAATCAGTGGTAAATCATAATTGTTTCCAATTAACCACGCTTTGTTAGAGCCACTATAAACATAAATTATATGTTATTTAAGTATAAATCAGCCAAACATTTCATAATGCTGTTTTTTGCATTCTGCTTTATTTCATGTGCTACGATTTTCAAAGACAGTCCTCTTACGCTCTTGAAAGAGGTTTATAATCATAAGAAAACAAAAAAAGCCATGGTGTTTATGAACGATGGGAACGCAACAACTGATAATTCCTTACATGTAATTCTGGAAAATGCAGATTTTGAATTAACCGAGGCGGAGTCAGGAAATGTTTTTATCGTAGATTCTGATCATAACTCTGCAAAACTGGATTCAGATGCGATAAACTTAACCTGGTTAAGTGAAAAAACTTTGGAAATCTCATTTGATTCAAAATTGAGGGCATTTAAAAAAGCTGATGAAATAGATGGAGTGAAGATTGTATATAAAGAACGATAGAAATAACCATATGAAATGTTATCTATACATAGACAATGATAAGATTGGTAAAGTTGATTTCAAAGTAATTGATGAAAGTATGGGAGCGATATCGGGCGAACTAATTACTAATGAAAATTACGGAAAATACAAACTAACCGTTCAACAACATTTTCAGTTGAAAGGCATTTCCAATATTGAAGATTTTAATTTTAGAATTACCTTAGAAAATGGAACAGAACTAAATCCCGCAGGTGGCATAGGGGTTATTGATTCCGCAGAATTCAATGAGTTAAAAGTTGAATCGGCTGGGCTGGATTTATCGATTTTTAGAAGTGGCAAATAATTACTGTAGTTTACCTATGAAAATTGACCAAATATCAGAGATTGGAATAGACATCGAAGAAAGGCTGTGCATAAAACCCTCAATAGCTCGTTTTGATCTCATTTATAGAACAGCCACAGAAGTACATTGGGATGCAAACGGACTTTTCCTTTTTTCACCGAAACCGAGAGAATTGACTTATCTTGATTGGTATATTCATATTGTAGCTGTAGTAAATGATGAATGTGGTTACAAGCTGGTATTGAGTGATAAAACTATTTGGACAAACATTCCTGATGAATTAAAATGGGGAATTCTAAAGTTGGATAAAAAAACGTTTAAAGGAAAATAGCTCTCCATCAACCGCAACTCATTTTGTATCTGAACCAATAATGAGCCAATTAAAATACCTTCATATTTTAAGGTTCCAATTTGGTACCTTAAGATAGGTTATCACGAATTGTGATAACCTATCCCTGGTATTTGTATAAATCTAGCGACTCATTCCTCTGCCACGATCGTTTTTCTGGCTATTTTTTGTTTCCTGAAGCTTACGGTACAATTCCCTGCTTTCTAGTAGATTGGTATATTCACGTACCGCCTTTGAAATACTTCCCTGCACATCCTGCCATTTTAGCTTTCCATCCATCAGTTTTACGGGAACATTAAAGTCGATATCGTTATGGTACATTAGAGACGACTTAGCAGTGTTAGGGTCGACATTTGGATATTTCTGGCAGTAGTAATCCAATATTTCATCTAAAGGCATTTCCATTAACAGGTAATGCATATCGATAAAATCCTTGATCCTTTGTCCGCTATTCACAATTGCATTGATCTTCATGGCAGATATATCCTGATTGGACATCATCCTTATGCCTTCGATTGTTTCTATTGGTCTGATAGATGGATACTTGTGCGAGATAAAATCAAAATCAACTTCGCCAATGCTACCACTTACATAATTGCCCTTGTGGCGTTTTACATCCGCACCATAGCTGTTCCTTAAATGTACAGCGAGTCCATCACCATCAAAGTCTGACGAGCTGAAAAGGTCGATATCTACGGATTCCCTGTGGCCAATCCTTAAAGATAGTGCGGTACCTCCAACAAGGTAAAAGGAGTTGAGCTGATGGTCTTGCATCAGTGTCTGGATTAGATCCAGTGTCCCTGGTGTAACTGTTTCTTTGTGTAACATCTGAGTTTTTCTTTGCTCAACTGAAAATATTTACAAACGGCCTCCATGGTCATATCAGAAAGATAGGTGATGTCTTCATTGAGGGCTCGGATTACGTTTTCTCTACCATAAAAC
The DNA here is from genome assembly GCF_015679185.1 of Pedobacter endophyticus. Taxonomy (NCBI): domain Bacteria; kingdom Pseudomonadati; phylum Bacteroidota; class Sphingobacteriia; order Sphingobacteriales; family Sphingobacteriaceae; genus Pedobacter; species Pedobacter endophyticus. The sequence goes on along the minus strand of NZ_CP064939.1, from coordinate 449,131 downwards.
CTGATCATCTCTTCCCAATCCATTGTATTGCCTTTATCAAGCACCCGTTCGATAACGGTTTTGTAACTCCTGTTCCAGTCCAGTTTTTCGAAATCAAAGTCCCAGAACAGTACCTTTGGAAGGTCGGGTCTTCTGATCTTTTGTATCAGTGGCTGTCTTTCAATCTTGATTTCATCGTTTTCGAACGGAACCTTTTTTTTGGAAAGATAGTTGTTCAATGTATGATAGTTATAGGTTGGGTAGCTGTCGCAAAATCCCTTCAGACTTGAAAACACATCGATATCCGTACTGGCAAATCTTTTCCAGTGCACAACGATTACTCTTTTGTTCAATTCCTTTGACATCCTACAAATTTAACTAAAACAGGAACTAATGCCTAATATTTTTAAATATTTGTCAGTTGTTGTTTATTTGTCTATTAATATTTATCATTTAGAATCGCCATATCTGCACTTACCTTTATATCCAAGACCTTTGCATATATCTGGGTAGTCCTGATATTGGTATGTCCAAGCATCTTCGATACGCTTTCCATTGGCACTCCATTAAGAAGGGTAACGGTGGTAGCGAATGTATGCCTTGCAATATGTGAGCTTAAGGGTTTATCAATTTCGCACACAGTAGCAATTTCTTTTAGATACTCATTCATCTTCTGGTTGCTCGAGACTGGCAATGCTCTGTCTTTGGTGATGCAATAGGGATGATCGATATATTTTTCCAATACTGCGATTGCAGGAGTCAATAGGGGAACAGCAGAACGCGTTCCCGTCTTGGTTCTGTTTATATAAACCCATTTTTTGCCATCTAAACCTGTTTTAATATTAGATAAGCTCAGCTTTTCTATGTCAGAATAAGCAAGTCCCGTGAAACAGCAAAAGATAAAAACGTCCCGTACCTGACTCAGTCGCTCGGTTAAGAACTGCTTTTCTGAAATTTTAGTTAATTCATCCTCTGTAAGAAATGAACGCTCTACGTTTTTACTCTTTAGTTTGTATCCAAACATTGGATCGCTGTCTATCCATTTTAAGCTCAAAGAAATACGTAGGATTTTACCAAGACTTTTCAGATACCTTACTGTGGTATTGTTGGCACAACCGTTTACTGACCTCAGGAAAAAATCAAAATCTCTTATAAACGCATGGTTAATATTTTTGATGTTGATATCTGTTATCTTGTATTTTTCATTCATGAAAGCTACAAGATGCCTTTCCAAGACCTGAAAGCGCTTCAAAGTACCAATGGCGTATTCACGTCCAACTAGGGCTTCCATCTTTTCGTTGTGTATTTTGATCCCTTCCATCAAGGTATGCTTCCGGACTTCCCGCCCGATAAATTTGCACTTAATTCTTTCGGAGGTAATAATTTCACCTGCATCAAAAAGATCCCTGTAAACCTGGTTGATCATTGCCTGGAGATTGTCCAGGTAAGCATTAAAGCTTCTGACATCTTCCTTTTTTCCATCCTGTCTGCCTGATTTGGTATTCCACTTTTCAGGATCGCACTCAAGCCCGCTGGTCATTTCTGCCCTTTTTCCGCCAACAGTTATCCTAAGATAAACTGGGACATGGCCGCCACGATAGTTTTTCTGCTTTTTAAGATAAAAAAGCAGGCTAAAATTAGTCTTCATATAAACTGAATTAAGGTTAACAAAATTAGCCCTGCAGTCTGAAAACGTCAAGATGTTCGATGGCCGAACGACTTGCTAAACAAGTGGTTATGTATAATTCGGTGAGTACTTCTGGTACCTAAATTACTCACCGAATCACACACTTTTAATATGAGATTCGGTGAGTATTTTGGTTTTTCTACTAAAACAAAAAAGCTTGCAATCATTTGATTTGCAAGCTTTTACGTAGTTTTGATACTATCTTCTGTGATCCCGCTGGGATTCGAACCCAGGACCACTACATTAAAAGTGTAATGCTCTACCAGCTGAGCTACGGAATCTTCTTTATCAGAAACAATATCCGTTTCCTTTAAAGTGGTGCAAATATAGGGTTAACAACAATTGCGTGCAAATAAAATTTCTGGAAATGTCATAGTATATTGATTTATAGGCGAATTAATTTTTCCTTTCGCTTTTTTAAACATAATTGATAAATTTAGCAACTACTATTAAGATCATTTCATGTCGAAAATCAACCTATCGTGCGCTATTTTGCCACTTTTTTTCTTGTTCTCGTGTAACTCAGATTCCAAAAAAGCCGCTGCAGAGGCAAAGTTCAAGCAAGATTCTATGGCTTCGTGCGAGAAAAATTTGCCAAAACGGTTCGGAGCCGTCAAAGATACATCGAGTTTTGCAAGCAATGCCGTAAGTCACGATGGTATGGTTTTAATTCCGGGGGGCGAGTTTACGATGGGCGCATCAGATAAAGAAGGGCGGGAGGATGAGTATCCAAAGCACCGGGTAAAACTGGCTTCCTTTTGGATGGATGCTACCGAAGTGACCAACGCCAGCTTCAAGAAATTTGTTGATGCAACAGGCTATGTTACCACAGCCGAGCGCAAGCCCGATTGGGAAGAAATGAAAAAGCAATTGCCGCCCGGAACGCCCAAGCCCGACGATAGCGTTTTCGTAGCAGCCTCTTTAGTATTTTATCAGCCGAAGTCGGTAACCAGCTTAAATGATGCTTCGCAATGGTGGCGCTGGGTAAAAGGTGCCAATTGGAAGCACCCACATGGCCCAAAGAGCGACATTAAAGGGAAAGAAAATTTCCCCGTTGTACACCTATCGTGGGATGATGCGCTGGCGTATTGCAAGTGGTCGGGAAAAAGATTACCAACAGAAGCAGAATGGGAATATGCCGCAAGGGGCGGTTTGAAAGATAACCTCTATCCCTGGGGCAACGAAGATATTGAGAAAGGAAAAGCAAAAGCAAACACCTGGCAGGGTAATTTTCCGGTTAAGAACACAGATTGGGATAAATTTAACGGGCTGGCCGCCACGAAGCAGTTTAAAGCGAATGGGTACGGATTGTTTGATATGGCCGGAAACGTTTGGGAGTGGTGTAGCGACTGGTACCGACCCGATTACTACAGCACACTGAACGGATTAAGCACCAACCCACAGGGGCCACCCGATAGTTACGACCCAATGGAACCAACCGTACCCAAAAAGGTAGTTAGAGGCGGTTCTTTTATGTGTAATGCTTCGTACTGTAAAGGGTATAGGGTAACCTCGAGAATGAAAACCTCAACTGATACGGGCCTCGAACATACCGGTTTTAGATGCGTAAGTTCAAATTAGTAAAAATCACGCAAACGTTTGACCTCATATTTCTTGAAATATTTGCTTAGTTTGGTCCTAACAATTAAACCGAACCAAACTTTATGCAATCGACAACAAAACCAGGCCAGGGGCAGGGCCTAAAACCCCTTATCATTATTTGCGCCCTATTTTTTATTTTTGGCTTTGTAACCTGGGCAAATGGTACTTTAATTCCTTTCTTCAAGTTATCTTTCGGATTAACAAATCTTCAGGCGTTTTTTGTAACCTTTGCCTCGTACATGGCTTACTTCTTTTTAGCCTTACCATCCTCATGGATACTTAAAAAAGTAGGTTTCAAAAATGGCATTATTTTAGGTTTGTTGATTCTTGGCTTGGGTTCGCTCATCTTTATCCCCGCTGCCCAAACCAGAACTTTTGGCTTATTCCTCACCGGAATTTTCGTTCAGGGAGCCGCATTGGCCTTGCTTCAAACGGCATCAAATCCTTATTTAACCATTATCGGGCCGATAGAAAGTGCAGCAAAGCGCATCAGTATAGCTGGCATCTGCAATAAATTTGCAGGAATGATTGTGCCTTTGATTATGGGCACGCTGTTTTTAAAAAATGCTTCGGAAGTAGAAAAACAAATAAAAGCCGCCACCGGAGCCGTACACGAGCAATTACTTAATGATGTTTTAGGAAGAGTAAATATGCCTTACATTGTTTTGGCCATTGTTTTTTCCCTTTTTGCTTTGCTTATTAAGTTTACCAACCTGCCCGAAGTGGAAGTTGAGGAAGATGTTGTTGATGAAACCAAGGGCGCTGTTGTAAAACATACCAGCATATTTCAATTTCCACATGTGTTTTTAGGGGCGCTTTGCATCTTTGTTTACGTAGGCGCCGAAGTAATGGCGGGCGATATTATCGGTATCTACGGCAGGGAGCTCGGCATCAGTGCAGAAATTAGCGGAAAATTAACCTCTATTACGCTGTTTAGTATGTTGGTAGGCTACATTATCGGCATTGCAACCATTCCAAAGTATATATCACAACAAAAGGCACTCCGCATCTGCGCAATTTTAGGTATCGTGTTTACGGTGTTATCTTTTGCTATTTCCAGCTGGTTTGCAGTGATCTTTGTTGCCTTGTTAGGATTGGCGAACTCGTTAATGTGGCCGGCAATTTTCCCCCTGGGAATCAGCCACCTGGGCAAGTTTACCAAAATTGGTTCGGCAATTATGATTATGGGTATTGCCGGCGGCGCCATAATGCCGTTGATGTACGCATTTTTAAACGAAAAGTTACATATCAACTTTCAAATGGCCTATCTGTTAACCGTGTTGCCATGCTATTTATACATTCTTTACTTTGCAATAAAAGGTCACAAAGTAGGCTTGAACTTAAAGTAATCCAAAAAATCAATACACCCTTAAGCCCGGTCTGTAAAGATTGGGCTTTCTTTTGCCATAAATTTTCACTTATTTTGGCGCATGATTAGGAAAGTGACTTCTCATTTCTAATATCTCATATCTCAACAAAATGAATAAAGCTATTTTCCTGGATCGCGATGGCGTTCTGAATCACGAGATCTACGATTACATTTGCCGCGTTGAAGATTTCAAAATTCTTGATTATCAGATTCCGGTTTTAAAAAAACTGTACGATGAAGGTTACCTTTTAATAGTAATTACCAACCAGGGCGGTATTGCTTTAAAGAGATACAGTGAACAAGAGTTGGCGATTATGCATCAAATGCTGCGAAATGCGTTTATTGCCAAGGGGGCCGATATTGCAGGATTTTATTACTGCCCGCACCATCCAACCGTTGGTGGCGAATGTAAATGCCGCAAGCCTGCATCGGGAATGATTTTAGATGCCATTGATATGTACGAAATTGACCCTGCACAATCGGTAATGATCGGCGATAAGCCCCGAGACGTTGAGGCCGCTAATGGGGCAGGAGTGAAAGGAATATTAATTCAACCTGATGAGCAGATCAGTTACGATAAAATTAAGGAAGTTTTGAGTCGTGAGTCGTTAGTCTGAAGTCTTTCCGTCATTTCGACTGGAGCGAAGCGTAACGGAGAAATCTGTTTGATCAGCGCTACTGCATAAGGGCAAATGATATCTCCGCCGATGAAAAATCGGCATTTGATATGACGGGTAGTTTTATACGCATCGCTTACACTACCATTCCGATTTAGACCCGATTGTAATGGCAGCCTCCGATTCCTTCAATCGGAGCTATAATGGAAAGCGGGGCAGAAGCAACCGATGTGCACTGTAATTGCTCTCCAAACAAACAAATTCCCTCATAAAATGTAATCACCCTTTGCAATCTACATAACATACAAGAGTTCTCCGTAAAGTTGTCAGCTAGTAAAAAGATCTCTCCGCTACGGTCGAGATGACGAGTAATTGAAGTGAAAAGAAAAAGCCCTAATCTCCAAGCTGAAAATTCAACTCAAAAATTAGGGCTTCATATCCGGAGACTCCCGACTGAGGACTCTGGACTAAAGACTATTTCCCCGCTGCCTTAGCATGATCGGCCAGAAACGTTGCCAAACCTGTATCGGTTAACGGGTGTTTCAATAAGCCAACAATAGCAGCCAATGGAGCAGTAATTACATCAGCACCGAGTTTTGCACAATTTACAATATGCAACGGACCACGGATAGAAGCGGCCAAAATTTGAGTTTCGTAACCGTAGTTATCAAAAATCGTTCTGATATCTTCAATTAGCACCAGGCCATCGCTTGATATATCATCTAAACGACCCAAAAACGGCGAAACATAAGTTGCACCAGCTTTAGCTGCCAATAGTGCCTGCCCGGCAGAAAAAATTAATGTACAGTTGGTTTTAATGCCTTTTGATGAGAAATATTTAATGGCCTTAACGCCGTCTTTAATCATCGGCACTTTCACTACAATTTTAGGATTTAGTGCTGCCAAAGCTTCACCTTCCTTAACAATTTCATCAAATGTGGTTGCAATAACTTCGGCACTTACGTTATCTTCAACTATATCGCAAATGGCTTTGTAATGGTTAATTACGTTTTCCTCGCCGGTAATGCCTTCTTTAGCCATTAAGCTCGGGTTGGTAGTTACACCATCTAAAATGCCAAGATCATGCGCCTCTTTAATTTGGTCGAGGTTTGCTGTGTCAATAAAAAATTTCATGGTTTTAAATTCTTAAAATGATTATTAGGTTATCTTTCGGGAACCCTGACGAATTTAATGCTTCCCCCTTCAGGGGATTAGGGGGTAAAAAAAAAGGGCAAGCACCTTCTATCGCACCGCTACAACCTTCTACCCTTGCTATGTTCCCATCCTGGGGGAGTTCAAAGGGAGCTGGTCGTAAAAGACTTGCCCGTCACAAAGGTAGGAAAAGATGTTGTTTTGCAAAATGCATTTTTCTAATTTCTCAGCTATTGCCGCTATCTTGTTGATTAGTAAATTAATAATTTTCCTCCGTGGTTGCAACGGTTTCATAAGAATGATGAATTAGCTGTAAAACGGCATCTTTTTTGAGCCGGGCAGGCGAATAAGTCTTCTCACTTTTTTTAATTATCAATTCAATAAACGGCCGAACTGAACGTGTGCAACGACGATTGGAGAGCAAGATCAGATCAGACCAATAAACATAGCTCAGCATTATCAAAATTGCATAGCTTGCCGATTTGTGTTATTTACTAGTAAAGAAACTATTCACATTTAAAATCAATGAACTAAACTTTTGGGCCATTTGCCTAATGTCAGTATATGCTTATTTACCAAAATCTTCGGTTAACATATTCTTAACAGGGACTTCATTTATTTATCAATTTGATATTTAATGCACCAAATTTTGTTTATAAACTAAGATAATTCAAAAAATAATAACAACTCGGTAATTTAAAAATGCTTTTTCGTATCTTAGTGTTTCCTATACACTAACAACTAACGAGCAAAGAATGACACCAAACAGTGGATTGTACGATGCGCAATTTGAACACGATGCCTGCGGTATTGGGTTCGTTGCGCATGTGAAAGGGCGAAAATCGCATCAAATTATCTCCGATGCACTTACTATTTTAGAAAATCTAGATCATAGAGGGGCATGTGGAGCAGAACCAAATACAGGCGATGGCGCCGGTATCATGATTCAGATTCCTCACGAATTTTTATATGACGAATGTCTCAAAGCAGGCTTCAGCTTACCCGAAACCAATAATTATGGTGTTGGGATGCTGTTTATGCCGAAGGATATCCGATCGAGAGAGGAATGCAGAGAACTGATTTACCGTGCTGCAGAAAAATTGGGATTGGAGATTTTGGGTTTCAGAAAAGTTGATGTTGATACGACCGATATTGGCAACATGGCGCTTTCGGTTGAACCCGAAATTGAGCAGGTGTTTATTGCCCGCCCTTACGCCATTGCAGCAGGCGCCGATTTCGAACGCAAGCTCTATGTTTTTAAAAACTATCTCATTAAACTTATCGCCAACACGGTTAATGGCGGTAAAGATTTCTACGTGGTTTCGCTATCGGCGCAAACCATTATATACAAAGGCCAGCTGACCTCGTTACAAGTTCGCACTTACTTTACCGATTTGAGCGATAAACGCATGGTTTCTGCCCTTGGCCTAGTTCACTCTCGTTTTGCAACCAACACCTTTCCATCGTGGAGATTGGCTCAGCCTTTCCGTTTTATAGCGCATAATGGCGAGATCAACACCCTGCAGGGAAACCTGAACTGGTTCAGGGCCGGTGTAAAATCTTTCGCTTCGGCTTATTTTACGCCAGAAGAATTGGACATGTTATTGCCTGTTATTGATGAGACGAACTCCGATTCTGGCTGTTTGGATAACGTAATCGAACTTTTACTTCACGCCGGTCGAACCTTACCGCACGTTTTGATGATGTTGGTGCCAGAAGCATGGGATGGTAATGAGGATATGGACCCGCTTAAAAAGGCGTTTTACGAGTTCCACGCTACTTTAATAGAACCGTGGGACGGTCCGGCTGCCATTGCCTTTACCGATGGTAAGCTGATTGGCGCCACCCTCGATCGTAACGGTTTGCGCCCTTCGCGTTACGCCATCACTTCAGACGATCGCGTAATTATGGGATCAGAAGCTGGTGCACTGGCCATCGATCAAAGTACCATTATCGAAAAAGGCCGCCTTACACCCGGCAAAATGTTCGTCGTGGATATGGAGCAGGGAAGAATCATCAGCGATGATGAAATTAAAACGCAGGTGTGCGGCAAAAGTCCTTACGCCGATTGGATCAATCAATATCAAATCCGTTTAGAGGAACTGCCCGAGCCACGTGTAATGTTCACTGGCTTGTCGTCAGAATCGATATTTAAATACCAGCAAGTGTTTGGCTATAGCAGCGAAGACGTAGATCTGTTGCTTAAACCAATGGCTATTGAGGGCAAAGAGCCAATCGGCTCGATGGGAACCGATACACCGCTTGCCATTCTTTCAAAGCGCCCGCAACACTTGTCGAACTACTTTAAACAGTTGTTTGCGCAGGTAACCAATCCGCCAATCGATCCCATCCGCGAAAAAGTGGTAATGAGCTTAGCGAGCTTTATGGGCAGCATGGGCAACCTGTTGGATGAATCGCCAAAGCAGGCCCATTGTGTAGCCATTAAACACCCGATTTTAACCAATCAGGAATTAGAAAAACTGCGAAGTATCGATACAGGCGTTTTCCAGGCGAAAACCTTGCAAACTTATTTTCGTGCCGATGGAAAGCCGGGTGCAATGGCAAAAGCGTTAGATCGTTTGTGCCGCTATGCCGTTGATGCCGTAGAAGATGGTTTTCAGGTAATCGTATTAACTGATAGGGCAATCGACTCTGAACACGCGGCAATGCCATCATTATTGGCTGTATCTGCCGTTCACCACCACCTGATCCGCAAAGGCTACCGCGGTGCTGTGGGGATCGTAATTGAGGCGGGCGACATTTGGGAGGTGCATCATTTTGCTACCTTGCTTGGCTTCGGCGTTACGGCAATTAACCCGTACCTAGCTTTAGAAACCGTTAGCGGTTTCCAAAAAGAAAGTGGCTTATCTGTTGAGCAGCTTACTAAAAATTACATCTATGCCGTAAATAGTGGTTTGCTTAAAATATTCTCTAAAATGGGTATTTCCACATTGCAATCGTATCAGGGAGCGCAAATTTTCGAAATTTTGGGCTTAGATAAGCAAGTGGTAAATACTTATTTCACAGGTGCAGTATCCCGTATCGGTGGTTTAAATTTAGATGAAATTGCTAAAGAGACCCTAATTAAGCACCACCGCAGTTTCGGTCCCACAACACAAACCGATAACCTATTGCCTGCAGGGGGAACTTACAAGTTTCGTCGCAAGGGCGAGGCGCATTTGTTTAACCCGCAAACCATCCACTTGTTGCAAAACGCAACCCGTAAAAACGATTATAACATCTTCAAACAATATTCTAAACTGGTAAATGAGCAGACACAACAAGCTTACACCATTCGGGGTTTGTTTGAGTTTAATTACAGCCGCCCGTCGGTTCCATTAAACGAGGTCGAATCTACAGAAGCCATTTTGAAGCGTTTTGCAACAGGGGCAATGTCTTTTGGGTCCATATCTCACGAGGCACACTCCACTCTGGCGATTGCCATGAACCGCATCGGCGGAAAAAGCAATACCGGCGAGGGTGGTGAAGACGAAATGCGCTACACTAAAATGGAGAATGGCGACAGCATGCGTTCGGCCATTAAGCAGGTAGCATCGGGTCGTTTTGGTGTAACCAGTTATTATTTAACCAATGCCGATGAGCTGCAGATTAAAATGGCTCAGGGCGCAAAACCGGGCGAAGGCGGTCAGTTACCCGGCCACAAAGTAGACGATTGGATTGCCAAAGTGCGTCACTCTACGCCCGGTGTAGGTTTGATTTCGCCACCTCCGCACCACGATATTTATTCGATTGAGGATTTGGCGCAGTTGATTTACGATTTAAAAAATGCCAATCGTGCAGCAAGAATCAACGTAAAACTGGTTTCTAAAGCAGGCGTAGGTACAATTGCCGCAGGTGTTGCAAAAGCACACGCCGATGTAATTTTGGTTTCAGGTTTCGATGGTGGAACAGGTGCTTCACCGCTAACCTCAATCCAACATGCAGGTTTACCGTGGGAGCTTGGTTTGGCCGAAGCACATCAAACTTTAGTTAAGAACAAGCTGCGTAACCGTATTGTGCTTCAAACCGATGGACAATTGAAAACAGGACGAGATATTGCTATTGCAGCATTATTAGGTGCCGAAGAGTGGGGCGTTGCAACGGCAGCACTTGTTACAACAGGTTGTATTATGATGCGTAAATGTCACCTGAATACCTGCCCTGTAGGCGTGGCTACGCAAGACCCCGAATTGAGAAAATTATTTACTGGTGATGCTGATCACGTGGTAAACTTATTTTATTTCCTGGCCGAAGAACTGCGTGAAATTATGGCTGAACTCGGTTTCAGAACCATAAACGAAATGATCGGCCAGTCGGATATTTTAAAAGTACGCGAATTGCCTGCTGAAGACTGGAAATTGAAGCACTTGAATTTATCGGCGATCTTGTTTAAAGCAGAAGATAATGGTTTGCCATTGTTTAATACCGAAGAACAAGATCACGGTTTGGCCAATGTGTTAGATCATCAGTTAATTGCGGCGGCACAGCCCGCAATTACCAATAACGAGCCTGTTTTTGCAAGCTTCAATGTTAAAAACACCGATCGGTCACTAGGTACCATGTTATCGAACGAGATTTCGAAAGTACATTTGGGCGCAGGTTTACCTCCAGATACTATCAACTTTAAGTTTGTAGGCTCTGCCGGGCAAAGTTTTGGTGCTTTTAACACACGTGGTGTTACCTTATCGTTAGAAGGTGAAGCGAACGATTATGTCGGTAAAGGCTTATCAGGAGCTCGTTTAGCCGTTTATCCATTCTCAAATTCAACATTCGTACCCGAGCAAAACATCATCATCGGCAACGTAGCGCTTTACGGGGCTACCTCAGGTGAGCTTTATGCCCGCGGAAAAGCAGGAGAGCGTTTCGCAGTTCGTAACTCGGGCGCTACGGCCGTTGTAGAAGGTGTTGGCGATCACGGTTGCGAATACATGACTGGCGGTGAGGTGCTAATTCTTGGTGATACCGGAAGTAACTTTGCTGCTGGTATGAGTGGCGGCGTGGCCTGGGTTTACGATGCCAATGGAACTTTTGCCCGCAAGTGCAACAGGGAAATGGTCGATCTGGATCCCCTGCAAACCGAAGATGAACAACGAATCATGGCATTGCTAAAAACGCATATCAGACTTACAGACAGTAAGGTTGCTGAGTTTATCTTAAGCGATTGGAAAACACAATCGAATCATTTTGTAAAGGTGTTCCCTAAAGAATACAAAGCAGTTTTAGCAAAACGTAATCAACAAGTTAAAATACACTAAGCCATGGGAAAAGTAACAGGATTTCAAGAATACGATAGAGTTGCGCCCACAAGAGAAGCGGCTACAACTCGTATAAAACATTATGGGGAATTTTTGAACGAATTGCCCGCACAAGAATTAAATAATCAAGCTGCCCGTTGTATGGATTGCGGCGTTCCGTTCTGCCAATCGGGTTGCCCATTAGGAAACGTTATTCCAGAATTTAACGACGCCGTTTATCAGGCAAAATGGGAGCAAGCTGCAAATATCTTATTGAGCACTAACAATTTTCCAGAATTTACCGGAAGAATTTGTCCGGCGCCATGCGAATCTGCATGCGTATTGGGCATCAATCGTCCCCCGGTTTCAATTGAGGAAATTGAAAAGCACATTATCGAAATTGCTTTCGAAAAAGGTTTCATCAAGGCAAAGGCACCATTAATTAGAACGGGCAAAAAGGTTGCTGTAATTGGTTCAGGTCCCGCTGGTTTAGCCGCTGCTGCTCAGTTAAATAAGGTTGGCCATGAAGTAACCGTTTTCGAACGTGATGATGCACCGGGTGGGCTTTTGAGATACGGTATTCCCGATTTTAAACTGCAAAAAAATGTGGTCGATCGCCGCATTGATCTGATGAAAGAAGAAGGCATCATTTTTAGATGCAACGCCAACGTAGGCGAAAATGTAGAAATCAGCACGCTTTTGCGCGATTTTAACGCCGTTGTTTTGGCCGGAGGGTCGACCATTCCGAGAGATTTACCGATACCGGGCAGAGAAGCCAAAGGTGTTCACTTCGCTATGGATTTCTTAAAGCAACAAAATAAACGTGTGGCCAATCGTGCGGTTGTTACCGAAGACATTATGGCTTCAGGCAAAAATGTAATCGTTATTGGCGGTGGAGATACCGGATCTGATTGCATCGGAACTTCTAACCGTCATGGCGCAAAATCGGTAACGCAGTTCGAAATTATGCCAATGCCGCCTCAAATGCGTACCACAAACATGCCCTGGCCAACCTATCCAATGTTGTTAAAAAACACTTCTTCGCATGAGGAAGGTGCTCAGAGAGCATGGTCGGTAAACACCAAAAACTTTATAGCCGATGAAAACGGGAACCTGAAAGCCTTAAAAGTGGTTGATGTGGAGTGGGAAATCGATGCAAACGGAAGGCCGCTTAGCTTTAAAGAGGTAGAAGGCACTGAAAGGGATTTGCCCTGCGAGCTGGTATTGCTGGCAATGGGTTTTTTGCACCCGCAAAAAGAAGGCTTAATTGAAAAATTAGGTGTTGAGCTCGATAACCGAGGTAACGTAAAAGCATCCGAACATACCTACCAAACAAATATCGCCAAAATTTTTGCAGCCGGCGATGTACGTCGTGGTCAATCGCTCGTAGTTTGGGCAATTTCCGAAGGAAGAGAAGCCGCCCGTAAAGTAGATGAATACTTGATGGGAACTACAAAACTGGCATCAAGAGATGCCATTGCTTATGCCTAAGCGAAAGGTCCCGTTCGGTGTCATTCTGAGCGGAGTCGAAGGTTAAATAATTCAATAAAAAAAGGTTGTGAGGAAACTCGCAACCTTTTTTTTGATTGGGCGTATCGGGCGTTAATGTGAACGTTCATTCTCAGAAGCCAGTTTTCTGCAAAAACAAGGGAGTTGATTATTTTTTTTTTGATGCTGTCATCTGAGTTTTAATTTCTCGGAAAAAAATCAATATGGCATGCCAAAGGACAACAACCCACTGCCCAAAAGGGGAAGTGAGACTATCTCGTCGTAGCGTCGCACTACGACATTGTATTGTATTCAAGAGCAACGTTTTAGTATTGTATTAATCGTAAAGTGCCGTAATAAAGCTTCAATTCTAGAGGATGAACCCCTTTCACCCGACGGGATTTACTAAAAGAAAAACAAACCACAGACACTGATAGGGAGAGGCTTCAAGCCACTGACCTTTATTTCCCTCTCTCCCGGAGAGGGACTTGCACCCCAGAACACGCCTCACAAACTTTCAAAGGGAGAGGATCTTTTGTAACAAAATACTTAGTCAAACGTTTGCGTAGATTTTTTTATTTGTTTTCGTAGGCTTTCGACCTTATTTTTAGTAACCTTAAGGAAACCAAATATATCCTACGCTACATGAAAACTAAACAAACCGAAAACTCCGGTTCTCGTCGGGATTTTATTAAGAAATCGGCAATTGCATTGTCTGCATTTACCATTGTACCGCGATACGTGCTGGGCGGCACCGGTTTTATTGCCCCGAGTGATAAACTAACCAAGGCCGTAATTGGTGTCGGATCGATGGGTAGAGGACATTTCGGCTATGACGGGACCCAGGTAGTGGCCATTTGCGATGTTGATACCAGACATTTGGCCCAAGCCAGTGCGATGCTCGATAAAGGCGTAAAAACTTTTGGCGATTACCGCGAATTGCTCAAACTGCCCGAAGTTGATATTGTACACATCGCAACTCCGCCGCATTGGCATGGCATTATGGCCGTAGAAGCCGCCAATGCAGGGAAAGATGTTTGGTGCGAAAAGCCCATGACGCATACCATTGGCGAAGGTAAAAGGGTAGTAGAAGCTGTACAAAAGCACGGCACCATGTTTCGATTAAACACCTGGTTCCGCTTTAAAGATACTTTTTATGGAATGGGCACCACCGTAAAACCGATTAAGAAACTGGTAGATAGCGGGCTTTTGGGCTGGCCTTTAAAAGTAACCGTTGGCAAACACACGGGCTACGACTGGAAGTTTTATTGGGTAGGAAAGGACGACCTCACGCCGCAGCCCGTTCCGGCAGAACTCGATTACAACATGTGGCTCGGCCCCGCACAATACAAACCTTACAACCCGCATCGCGTTCACACCACGTTTAGAGGCTATTGGGATTACGACGGAGGCGGTTTGAGTGATATGGGCCAGCATTATATCGACCCCATACAATACTTTTTGGGCAAAGACGATACCAGCCCGGTTTCGGTTGAAATAGATGCGCCGCAGCAGCACACCGATGCCGTAGGTACCTGGCGGAGAATTACCTACACTTATGCAGATGGTTGCCAAATTATTTTAGATGGCGAAGGCAAAGACACCAACGTACCCTATATTGAAGGGCCAAAAGGAAAGCTATATCCCGGTTTTAAGTCGGATATTCCGGATTTGGAGCGTAAACTGGCGGCCTTTCCCGATCCGGCCCTGCAAATCACCGATTTCACGCAATCAGTTAAGACCCGCCAAAAATTTGCGCTGAACGAAGAAAACGGGCATCGATCGTGCAACATTGTAAACATGGGGTTAATCGCACTCAAACTCGGGCGCTCGTTGAAGTTTGATCCGGTAAAACAAGAATTTATCGATGATGATGGTGCCAACAGATTAATTAATCCCGTAATGCGGGCACCTTTTTCTATTTAACAATTTCTCAACAACCATTTCAACCGACTGCATAACCAAATGAAAAAAATATTTTTAGCCCTGCTCGTGGTGTTCGCACTTCAACACATGGCCTATAGCCAGGAGCAGGCAGACCAACGAACGATAACCACGCGAATTGCCGATTTGCTTGCGCAGATGCCCGCCAAAGATGCTAAACTGCTAAAAAACAATATTGATGATATTGCAGCGCTTGGCGAAGCTGGTTATGTACAACTGATTACGGGCTTAACCGCCGGCAAAGGCAACAATGCGCAGCTCGAATATGCAATTGGCGGTTTTTCTGCCTATGTAAGTCAGTCCGGCCAGGAGAGCCTCCGTAAAATGAGTGTGAATGCCTATTGCAAAGCACTACAAAAGTTGACAGACCCTCAAAACAGGGCATTTGTAATCAGCCAGTTCGATTTGGTAGGAAAAGACGACGCCGTTTCTTGCTTGGCGCCTTACCTGGCCAACGATTTCCTTGCAGATGTAGCAGCCCGGGCTTTGGTAAAAATCAACACAGAAAACGCCAAGGTTACACTTTTAAACGGATTAAGCAATGCAAAGGGAAATGCCCGCATTGCAATTGTAGAAGCTTTGGGCGACATCCGTTATCAAAAAGCCGCAGAGAAATTAATCCCGTTAGCCACTGATGCAGATCCGGCCTTGGCTAAAATGGCCCTCTACAGTTTGGCCTACATAGCCGATCCCGCTTCGGAAAAAACACTGGCCGCAGCCACAGAAAAAGCCGGCTACAAATTCGAAAACACCAACGCCGTAGGCAGCTACCTCGTTTTTGCGAACCAACAACTTAAGAACGGAAATAAAGAACTTGCCTCAAAAATTGCAAAAGACGTTTGGACAAGAACGAATGCCGCAGAAATGATCAATGTTCATATCGCTGCATTAAAATTGTTGGTTGAGGCCACCGATGATAATCAGCAGTTGTTGTTAACCGCCGCTACCGATGCCAACCCCCGTTACCGCAAGGCTGCTTTGGCTTTTGCAATACCCTATATTAAAGGTGGCAATACCGCTGCCTGGGTTAATACCATGAACAAGGCCGGCAATGAGGTAAAAGCCGATATCATAAACACCCTCGGTAAAGTACCGGCCGGGCAGGCGCTCGATGCAATAGTTAAACACTTCAACAACAAAAATCCCAAAGTAAAACTTGCTGCAATTGATGCAGCCGTAAGCATCGGTCAGGATAAAGTATTGAGCAAGTTACTGAAATTAATGAAAAATGCTGACTCTACGACGCTTCAGGCCAGTTCAGATGCCATAAAACGCATGAAAGGCACCGACATTACCGCACCAATTGCCGCCGCCATTCCGTCATCGAAGCCCAGTACTCAAATTGTATTGCTGAATTTGCTGGCGTCTCGGGCTGCAAACGTACAGTTGGAAGCCGTTTATGCACAATTAAAAAATACGCATCCCGAAGTGAGAACAGCGGCCTACGCAGCACTGAGTTCGGTGGCCATAAGCGATAATCTTCCACAGCTGTTCAATCTGCTGAATGAGAGTACCGGCGCCGATGAACTTGCCGTTCAAAAGGCGCTGGTTGCTGCTGTAAATAGCGGCGACAGTACAAAAACCGTTGAAATTGTATTGGCGCAGATGAACACGGCTCCTGAAAAAAAGAAGGCGCTTTTTTACAAAGTTTTGGCGAGTCTGGGCGGCAACCAGTCGCTCACCGCAGTGACCGATGCTTATAAAGCAGGAAACGAAACTACGCAGAAAGCAGCTATTGAAGCCCTTGCAGCATGGAAAGATGCCACAGCATCCGCGGCGTTGATCGCGATTGCAAGACAGACAAAGAATCCGTCTTTTTTAGCGATGGCGATTGAGGGATATCTAAAACAGATCCGAACAAGCAATGCAACTGCAGAACAAAAGTTCCTGATGCTTCGCAATGCGATGGACGTGGCGCAGACGGACGGACAAAAGCAGCAAATCTTAACTGATTTAGCGCAAGCCAAGTGTTTCAATTCGCTCGTTTTTTCCGGCAAATACCTCGATGATCCTGCGCTGCAGCAAGCCGCAGCACAGTCTGTGATGAATATTACCCTTTCCGGAACGTATAATGGCGATTTGGTTAAAAACCTGTTAAACAAAGCCATTGCCGTAATAACAGGGCCTGATAGCGGCTACCAAAAAGAAGGCATGCGCAAATACATCAACGAAATGAACCCGGGAGAAGGGTTCGTATCCATTTTTAATGGTACCGACCTAACGGGATGGAAGGGTTTAGTGGCCGACCCGATTAAGCGCTCGAAAATGGATGCAAAAACCCTTGCTGCCGAACAAGAAAAGGCAGATGCCGAGGCGCAGCAAAGCTGGAAACCCATTAATGGCGAGCTTCATTTCGTGGGCAAAGGAAACAACCTGGCAACGGTGAAAAAATATGGCGACTTTGAGATGTTGGTTGATTGGAAAATTGTTGACGACAAAAAAGGTGAGGGAGACGCGGGAATATACCTTCGCGGGACACCGCAGGTACAAATTTGGGACAATGCCCGCACCAACGTTGGCGCCCAGGTAGGCTCGGGCGGTTTATACAATAATAAAGTGAACGAAAGCAAACCGTTAAAGGTAGCTGACAACAAAATTGACGAATGGAATACCTTTAGAATACTGATGAAAGGCGATCGGGTGACCGTCTACCTTAACGGCGAACTGGTAACAGACAATATCATCTTAGAGAACTACTGGGACAGAAATTTACCGATTTTTGCCGAAGAGCAGATTGAACTGCAGGCACACGGTTCGCCGGTGGTTTACCGCGATATTTACATTCGTGAACTGCCGCGGGTTAAACCCTTCCAATTGAGTGCAACCGAAAAGAAAGAGGGTTATAAAGTCCTTTTCGACGGCACCAATATGCATCAATGGACCGGGAACACGGTCGATTATTCGATTGAAGACGGCAACATCGCCATTCGACCGAAGCCCGACAAGGGCTCTGGTGGCAATTTATTTACCAAAGATGAATTTAGTGATTTTATCTTCCGGTTTGAATTTCAGCTCACCCCCGGCGCAAACAATGGTTTGGGCATTCGTGCACCGTTAGCGGGCGATGCCGCTTATACGGGAATGGAACTACAGATTTTGGATAACGATGCACCAATTTATAAAAACCTGCATGTGTATCAATATCATGGCTCAGTGTATGGTACGCTGCCTGCAAAAAGGGGTTTTCTTAAGCCAGTGGGCGAATGGAACTACCAGGAAGTAATTGTTAAAGGGCCGAAAATTAAGGTGATTTTAAATGGCGAGGTCATTTTAGATGGCGATATTACCGAAGCTCGTAAAAACGGGGCAGCAGATGGAAAGGAACATCCGGGCCTATTACGCAACAGTGGGCATATCGGCTTTTTAGGACACGGCTCTTTTGTACAGTTTAGGAATATCCGCATTAAGGATTTGAGCAAGAAGAAGTAGTAACTGCTGTCATCCTGAGCGCAGGGAAGCTGGCTTCAATTTAAGTACAAACCAAAATGGCCAGGGGCGGCAGCAGTAAGGCAAGTTTTGGTGACTGGTAGGTCAGAGATTCTTCCTTCGTCAGAATGACAACAACAAAACTAAGGCAGCCAACTTGCGCTAAATGCTCATTTTCAGAAAAAAAAGGCTGTAATTTAGTTAACGGCAACAAAAAGCCCTTATCATACATTCAATGTTAAATTAGATTATTATCACACAATCAGATAAAATGGAACAGACAAAAGAATCATTGCACTCCAAGTCAAGAAGAAACTTTATTAAAGCGACGGCCCTTGCAGCCGCAGGATTTATGATTGTGCCCCGCCACGTGTTAGGCAAGGGGTTTTTGGCACCCAGCGATCGGTTAATGGTTGCTGGCGTGGGCGTAGGGGGCAAGGGACAAAGCAACCTGGCCAATATTTACAAAGGCGGTAAATCGGACATTGCATTTTTGTGTGATGTTGATGATAGGAGGGCGGCCAACTCGGTAAAGAGCTTCCCAAAGGCAAAATATTACAAAGATTATCGTGTGATGCTCGAAAAAGAGCACAAAAACATCGATGGCGTGGTGGTTTCAACTCCCGATCATAACCACGCCATGATTGCCATGGCTGCGATGCAAATGGGTAAACACGTGTATGTAGAAAAGCCTTTAACGCACGACATTTACGAAGCACGTAAACTCACTGAAGCCGCTAACCGCTACCAGGTGGTAACGCAGATGGGAAACCAGGGTTCATCGGGCGATGGCGTAAGGCAGTTACAAGACTGGTGCAATGCGGGTATCATTGGCAAGGTGCACACGGTATACTGCTGGACTGATCGCCCATCGTGGCCGCAAGGCATTTTGTGGCCTTCTACCGGCGGAAATGTGCCTCCGGAACTGGATTGGGACTTATGGCTGGGTAGTGCTCCCTATAAACCGTACGTAGAAAAATTGGTTCCATTTAACTGGAGGGGCTGGTGGGATTACGGAACAGGCGCCATTGGCGATATGGGTTGTCATTTGATCGAACCACCTATCCGGGTTTTGGGATTGGACACACCGATTGATGTGCAGTGTAGCGTTGGAAGCATTTATGTAGACGAATTTAAAAGAGGCTATTTTCCTGATAGTTGTCCGCCATCGAGCCATGTCATTCTTACTTTTGAGAAAACAAAGAAGACGAAAGGCAACTTGCAGATCCATTGGATGGACGGAGGAATTAAACCTGCCCGTCCCGAAGAACTGGGCCCGAACGAAAGCTTCGGCGCCAACGGCGTGTTGTTTGAGGGAACAAAGGGAAAGATGATGTGCGACGTTTATGGTGCAAACCCACGATTATTGCCCCTATCGCGAACGAACGAGGTACATGTTAAACCAAAAATTGAACGGGTTAAGGGTGGTGTTGATGGGCATTATTGGCAATGGGCAGAGGCTGCTATTGCGGGCTATGGAAAAATTCAGCTGAGCTCGCCTTTCGAAATTGCCGGCCCGGTTACTGAAACGCTGTTAATTGCGAACCTGGCTATTCGGGGTACGGATGTGCAAAAACCTAAAGCAGACGGCAAGGGTTTTACCTACCCGGGGAGGGACATCAAGCTTTTATGGGATAAACAAAATTTACGGGTAACCAACTTCGACGAGGTAAACCAGTTTGTAAAACGCGAATACCGTGCGGGCTGGAGTCTGGGTGTTTAAAAGCTACAGGGTATTGCGCAGCTAAGTTAAATTAGCGTTTAATATAATTGATGATTATAAATTGGCTAAAACGCCTTGTACAAAAATGATAACGATATTGACCTCATGTTAAATACAAATAAAAATTTACGGGTGCTGGTTGTCGGTTGCGGCAATATGGGTGCGTCTCACGCGATGGCATATCACACTTTGCCCGGTTTTGAGATCTGTGGTCTGGTCTCAACCGGCAACAGCAAGGTGGTACTGAACCAGCGGCTTGGTGGCGGCTATACACTTTTTAACGATTACAATGAAGCACTGGAGGCCACCAAACCTGATGCGGTTTGTATTTCTACTTACCCTGATACACACGAGGAGTTTGCTGTGCAGGCATTCGAAAAAGGGTGTCATGTATTTATTGAAAAACCTTTGGCTGATACCGTTGAGGGTGCCGTTCGGGTGGCTGAGGCGGCAACGAAAGCAAATAAAAAGCTGGTGGTCGGGTATATATTGCGTTACCATCCCTCGTGGGAGAAGTTTATAGAATTATCACAACAAATGGGTAAGCCTCTGGTTATGCGCATGAACCTGAACCAGCAAAGTCAGGGTGCAAAATGGACGGTTCACCGTAATTTAATGAAAAGCTTAAGCCCGATTGTAGATTGCGCCGTACATTATATCGATGTAATGTGCCAGATGACCCGCTCGAAGCCCGTTCAGGTAAGTGCCATCGGTGCAAGGCTAACAGATGATATTCCTGCATGGAACTACAATTACGGCCAGCTGCAAATTCGGTTCGCCGATGGTTCTATTGGCTGGTACGAAGCCGGCTGGGGCCCGATGGTAAGTGATAATGCTTTTTTTATCAAGGATGTTTTTGGTCCGAAGGGAGCCGTTTCCATAGTTGCCAAAAAAGCATCACAAGCCGGTAATTCTGATGACATTGATTCGCATACCAAAACGGAATCGATTAAAATCCATCACGCAGCCTTAAACGATGACGACTGTTTCTTAAGCCCTGACGAATATTTGGATTTGCAAGATGAACCCGATCATCAGGAACTTTGTAACCGCGAACAACGTTTCTTTTTAAAGGCCATGAACGAAGATTTGGATTTAAACCAGGCAACGGAAGATGCGATAAATAGTTTGAAGATTGCGTTTGCTTGCGATGAATCGGTAAAGACGGGGCAGGTGGTTACTTTGTAACGACACCCGTCATATCCAATGCCGATTTTTCATCGGGAGAGATACCTGTCGCCACTAGGAATGACGATCGCCGCGATTGTCCGTCTGAGCGGAGTCGAAGAGCTGTTTGAGAGAAATACAAGACCCTTAACCCAAAGCCTGTTCCAAATCGGCAATTATATCATCTACATGTTCAAGCCCGACCGAAATCCGCAACAGGTTTTTTGGTGTTTTACTGTCGGGCCCTTCAACCGAATAACGGTGCTCGATTAAGCTTTCTACGCCCCCTAAACTGGTGGCCTGGGCAAACAACTTTACTTTATTTACAACTTTGCTGGTTGCTTCTGCATCGCCTTTAACTAAAAAAGACATCATGCCTCCAAAATCTTTCATTTGTTTTTTGGCAATTTCGTGTTGCGGATGAGTTTCCAAACCGGGATAAAAAACGGCTTCAACCTTTGGATGATTAACGAGGAACTGTGCAACAAGGCGACCGTTTTCGCAGTGCCCCTTCATTCGGTAAGCCAATGTTTTAATGCTTCGGCAAAGTAAATAACAATCGAACGGAGAGGGGACAGCGCCGCCGGTTTGCTGAATATTTTTAATCTTTTCCCAAAGTTCATCTTTCCTGGCAGTAACCAATATTCCACCCAAAATGTCGCTGTGGCCACCCAGGTATTTTGTGCTGCTGTGCATTACAATATCGGCGCCAAGCAGAATTGGGTTTTGCAGAATCGGTGAGGCAAAGGTGCTATCGCAGGCCAGGGTAATTTGATGTGCTTTTGCAATTTTCGCAATTTCGGCTATATCAGTGATCTTTAACAGTGGGTTCGACGGTGTTTCAATCCAAATGAGCTGCGTGTTGGGCTTAATGCTGGATTTTATCAGGTTTAAATCCGTTTGATCGACAAAGTCAAATTCAAGTATTTCATTAAAAATAGTAAGCAGCTGTTTTTTAATTCCCCAGTACATATCATCGGGCGCCAGGATATGGCTACCGGGCCGCAGTGCCTGAAAAAGACTTAACCCGCAATTATTGCCCGATGCAAAAGCCGCAGCGTCTTTACCGTACTCTAATTTAGCTACAGTGTTTTCTAAAGCAGACCGGTTTGGGTTACTTACACGGCTGTACATGTGCCCGCCCGGATAACCGCCATGTTCGTCGCGAAAAAATGTCGTCGATAAATTTATTGGGGGAGTAACATCTCCGGTGGTATTTTTTACCAGATTAGAGGCGTGAATAGCAAGGGTTTCGGGTTTCATGATGATTTATTGTTTTAATCGATTATTCGCGAGGCAATTTAATAATTCGCCGCTAATTTAAGCTTCGTAATTGTTTTGGCAAGATTTATGTAATCAGTTTCCCGAAATTAAAATTAAACTGAAATGAAAAGATTATTTATAGCTATCGCAATAGCATGCTCTACTTTAGTAATGTTACAGAGTTGTTCATCTACAAAAAATGCAACAACAGGCATTAACGGCGGCAGAGGTACCATCACCGGTACCTGGGTGTTAAACAATATAGCGCTGGAGGGATTGCCAGATCAGGCGGTACAAGGTTTATTTGGCGAAAAATCATACAAATGTTTCGAGGGCAGTACATGGAAATTAACCAACAGTGGAAACGGTTCGTACACTTTGCCTACATCCAGCGAGTGCGGATCGGTAATGCAAACCATCTTTTGGTCGGCAACACCAGCTGAAGAAACCTTTCAATTTAAGAAAATATACGAAGGCGATAAGGCGAAGAACGTAACTGAGGGTTACCGTTTGGTATTGACTCAACTTTCAAAGGGGAGTATGGTAATGAAATCGCCAATAGAATTCGGCGGAAAAACAGCTAATATTGTGTTAACTTTTTCTCCCGCTGCAAACTAATTATTATGGTCGTATCAACGATACTTTGTCAGGCTGAGCGGAGTCGAAGCCCAATTTACCGGCCTTTCGACTCCGCTCAAGGTGACCATCGGCGTGACATGAATGTTTGACATAACACTAGCAAAAAGATAAAAAAAGCACTTCTGAAAAGAGGTGTTTTTTTTGTTAATGACCAATGAACCAATGAACCAATGACCAATTACCAATGACCAATTAGCAGTTAGCAATTGAGTCATCCGATGAATATATGCGATATGCCGATATTCATCGGATGACTTTGATGAACCCATGACTAATGAACCAATGACCAATAGCAATAAGTCATCCGATGAATATATGCGATATGCCGATATTCATCGGATGACTTTAATGAACCAATGACTAATGAACCAAGTGTCATCCTGAGCGGAGTCGAAGGATAATGAACCAATAAACCTTTTCCTTGTTTGTTACAAGAAAATGATTTTCTAATCCGCTCAATATCGTATTTTTGTAGAAAATAATCAGGAATGAATACAACTGAGCAAGTTGAAAAAATATTAGCTGATACCTCATTATCAACTGAACTACAAAGCATAGCACAAAAAGTCCTCCGAAAAGAAAGAATTACATTTGATGAGGGCGTTTATCTTTACGAGCACGCAGAACTCGGCTACCTTGGGGTTCTCGCCAATTTCATCCGCGAAGAAAAACATGGCGATAAAACTTATTTCAATCGCAACTTCCATTTAGAGCCCACCAACCTTTGCGTTTACGACTGTAAATTTTGCTCTTATTCTCGACTAATCAAGCAAAAAGAAGAAGGTTGGGCATTAACGATGGATCAAATGCTCGACATTGTTAAAAAGTATGATAACGAGCCGGTGACGGAAGTTCATATTGTAGGCGGCGTGTTGCCTCAATACGATATGTCCTTTTATTCGGCACTTTTTACCGCAATAAAGACACATCGCCCAGAGTTGCATGTAAAAGCATTAACGCCGGTTGAATATCACTACATATTTAAAAAGGCGAAAGTAGATTACGCCACGGGTATGAAGCTAATGAAAGAGGCAGGCTTACAATCGATGCCGGGTGGAGGTGCTGAAATTTTCCACGCTGAGATTCGCGATCAGATTGCCAAAGACAAATGTACAGGTGAACAATGGCTGGCCATACACGAGGAATGGCATAAGCTGGGCATGAGAAGTAACGCTACCATGCTTTATGGGCATATCGAAAAGTTTTGGCACCGTGTTGATCACATGGAGAAACTCCGTAAGCTGCAAGATAGAACCGGTGGTTTTCAAACATTTATCCCGCTTAAGTTCAGAAATCAGCACAACCAGATGAGCAATGTTCCTGAATCGTCTGTAGTAGAGGATTTAAGAAATTACGCCATTGCCCGCATTTATCTCGATAACTTCGACCACATCAAAGCCTATTGGGCAATGATTAGTCGCGAAACAGCCCAGCTCTCACTAAATTACGGTGTCGACGATATAGACGGTACTTTGGATGATACTACAAAAATTTATTCGATGGCTGGTGCAGAGGAGCAAACCCCGGCGATGAGCACCCGCGAACTGGTGAACCTGATTAAGCAAGTGGGCAGGAAAGCGATAGAAAGAGATACGTTGTACAATGTGGTTACCGACTTCGAAAATGTTGTTTTTGAGGAAGAACAAAAGCCACAATATTATAAGCTACCGGTAGTGAATTAATTGTTGAATGACGGAATGAGAGATTGAGTGAATGAATGAAAGAATGACAGATTGAGTGAATGTTTACATGATGCTCTTCCGTTTGATATGCCTTCATTCAATAATTCAAAACTCACTCATTCAAAATTTACTCATTCAATATTCACTCATTCAATATTCACTCATTCAAAACTCACTAATTAAAAATTCACTCATTCTTAATATGAAGCAAATTTATATCATCCGCCACGGCGAAACGGAACTTAACAGACAGGGCATAGTACAAGGTAGAGGTATAAATTCTGATTTAAATGATACTGGCAGGGCACAGGCGGAGGCGTTTTATCAAAAATACAAAGATGTCGGTTTCGATAAAATTTATACGTCTGACTTAAAGCGAACCTGGCAAACCGTTCAAAAGTTTATCGACTCTGGGTTGCCCTGGGAAAAGGTTTCTGGACTGGATGAATTAGCCTGGGGTGTTTGGGAGGGAAAACCGAATACCGAAGAATCGAGAGAAGCTTTTCGGCAAATGCTTGAGGCCTGGCAAAACGGCGATTACCGTGCTCATTTTGAAGGTGGAGAGAGCGTTCAGGATGTATACGATCGCTTGAAAGAACCGATGAATTTGCTGGCAAACAGACCAGAAGAAGAAACGGTGCTTCTGTGTATGCATGGAAGGGCAATGCGGGTTTTTCTATGTCTGCTGCTCGGCATGCCGCTAAAACAAATGACCGAATTCCCGCACCAGAACACGGTACTGTACAAAATGGGCTTCGAAAATGGTGAGTTTTCTGTTCTCGAATTTAATAGTGCCATTCATTTAGATGGTTTAATAATTGGCTAACGTGAATGTAGTACTGATGAACGAATTACCTGTTTCTGGTTAGCAGCATTTTTGTTAAGATACCCCCAAATTAAATACTCATTGCCAGTCGCTTGCAGATTCTTCCTCCAGCCAGAATGACAAATAATTGAAATAAAATAACACCTTGAATAAAATAAAAATATCGGCTGTTGCCTACACCAACACCAAAGCTTTTATATACGGAATAGCACATTCCGACATCATCAATAAAATCGATTTAAGCTTAGACATTCCGACGGATTGCGCAGCTAAAGTAATTAACGGTCAGGCAGATATAGGTTTGATGCCCGTGGCGGCTATTCCATTGGTGCCCAATGCAAACATCATTGCCGACTACTGCATCGGTAGTGATGGCGCCGTAAACTCGGTGTTCATTTTTAGCGATGTTCCTGTAAACGAAATCAGAACGCTGCGCTTGGATTCTCATTCCCGCACCTCGAATAACTTGGCCAAGGTGCTGCTTAAATTCTTTTGGAAGCAGGAAGTGGAATTTACCACTGATGTGAGTGCAAAAACCGACGCCATCGTTTTGATCGGCGACCGAACATTTGGTAAAAAGAATGATTACCCATTTGCCTATGATATGGGCGAGGAATGGAAAAACTTTACCGGGCTGCCGTTTATGTATGCTGCCTGGGTAGCCAATAAAGAGATTTCGCAAGCATTTAAAAACGAATTTAATGCCGCATTAAAATTTGGCCTCGATCACAGAAAAGAAGTTCTTAAGAGCCTGCCTCAGACCGAAAATTTCGATTTGGAAGACTACTTGTACAACAAACTGCAGTTTGAGGTTACGGATGACAGAAGGAAGGCGCTAAAACTATTTTTGGAATATATTGATCAGCTTTAGTTAGACTTTTTACGAAATCTAATCTTAACTTAGTCTAAAATCTATTCGCCAGCATGTTCGATGAACTGAAAATTATACCTGTTGAATTGCTCGAAGCGTATTGCTCGCAGGTTGATAATGACCTGGATCAAAAGTTCGATAAGTTAAAAGATGCAGAGATTTCGACGGAATCGTTTGACTTTTATACCTCTGTGTCCTCGGTTTATTCAAGTAAAATTGAGGGTGAGGATATTGACTTGGATTCTTACATCAAGCATAAGCGGTTTGGAATAGAGTTTTTACCCGATTACACCAAAAAAATCGACGATTTATATTTTGCTTACGATTTTGCAAAGAACAACCCATTAAATGCAGAAAATGTTGTTAAGGCACACGAACTACTGAGCAGGCATATTGTGGCCAAAAATTATCAGGGAAAGCTGAGAAATAGCAATATGTATGTTTCTACACCTAATGGTAGGATTGAATACGTGGCGGTTTCGCCGTTTAATCTTCGAGCAGAAATGGAGAAGCTTAATCATGATTTAGCCATCTTATTATCTGTAACGCTGAATATTAAAGAGGTTTTCTTTTTTGCGGCGATAATTCATCTGGTTTTTGTGAAAATCCATCCGTTTAATGATGGAAACGGTCGCACGGGTAGACTACTGGAGAAATGGTTTTTAGCTCAAAAGTTGGGAGATAAATCTTGGTTTTTACAGTCCGAAAAGATGTACTATCAAAACCATCAAGAGTACTATGAAAATTTGAGAGTTTTAGGGCTCGAATATGAAGAGCTCGATTATTCCAAAGCATTGCCTTTTTTAGTCATGTTGCCGCAGTCCTTCTGATAAAAAAATTGGTCCGATTGAGTTTTGCTATTACCTATAACGAAGAGAAGTCAAGTTTTTAAAACTTGACTTCTCTATATTGTGCTCTAAATCAACTGTTTAGTGACTTTTCATTTTTCCGGCTATGGTTTCCATTGCGCTTTTCAGTTTAGTTAAGGCGCCGGCTATCGCTAAATCATAATTGGCTCCAAAACTGGTTACCGCCACTGGCTCTTTTCCGGCAACTCTTGCTTCAAGCAAACAGCGCTTATCCTCCAGGCCTTCTTTGCTGCCATTTTCATCAGATAGGTGTACTTCCAAACGCATAATTAAATCGCTAAAACGGTTTAAGGCATCTTTGATCTGATTTTGGATCTTATCGTCGTATTCCTGATGGATTGTTAAGTTTTTGTCGGTATTCAATTGAATCGTCATAGTAATTATATTAGGTTAAGTATTTATAAATTAAACACACAATATAATAAAACGTTTGGAAAAAGAGCGCATTTAATCGCAAGTGGCACATGGTGAACCGTTTGATGGTGATAGAGAAACTCTTCGGATTTGATACACTGTATTCGAGGATTTCTCCCCAAAGGAGCTCCTGCGGAGCGATACGGTCGAAATGAAGATCGGTTCCGGGTCCGAATCGTTATCCCGTAGGCCCTGGTAATTGGTGCTTGGATTTGGTAATTCGATTAAACGCTAACAATCTTTCAACTTTTCAACAAAACAGCAATAGAACGCTTAATCGTGTTATCTTTATAGCTTTTGCAAATTAATTTCAGTTTTGGCTAAAAACACGAATAAAGAAACCCCGTTAATGCAGCAGTACAATGCCATAAAGGCAAAGTATCCGGGTGCACTTTTACTTTTTAGGGTTGGCGATTTTTACGAAACCTTTGGCGAAGATGCCATTAAAACCGCTCAGATTCTGGGCATCGTGTTAACCCGTCGCGGCACTGGCCCTAATGGCGGCGCCTTAGAGCTGGCTGGCTTTCCACATCATTCCCTCGATAATTACCTTTCAAAATTAGTTAGGGCTGGACAGCGCGTCGCGATTTGCGATCAATTAGAAGATCCAAAGGCCACAAAAACCATTGTAAAACGTGGCGTAACCGAATTAGTAACACCCGGCGTGGCCTATGGCGATAATATTGTACATCAAAAATCGAACAATTACCTCGCGTCGGTTTTCTTTGATAAAGCGCTTATCGGCGTTTCCTTTCTTGATATCTCAACCGGCGAATTTTTAATCGCTCAGGGAAACAGCGATTATATTGATAAGCTTTTGCAGGGGTTTAAACCCACGGAAGTCATTTTTCAAAAATCGAAACGGCAGGTTTTTTCCGAGCATTTTGGCGATCGGTTTTATACTTTTGGTTTAGATGAGTGGCCTTACACTTCAGATTATGCCGAAGAAACCCTCACCAAGCATTTCGATGTAACGTCGTTAAAAGGATTTGGAATTGAGCGCCTGCAAAGTGGAATTGTAGCTGCTGGCGTTGTTTTACATTATTTGGGCGAAACCGAACACCGCAATTTACAGCACATTACCTCCATTAGCCGGATAGAGGAAGACCGTTTCATGTGGTTAGATCGGTTTACCATCCGCAATCTTGAGCTGGTAAACTCTCCAAACGATAATGCAGTTACCTTGTTCGATATTTTAGACCACACCTGCACGCCAATGGGGGCAAGACTGCTTCAAAAGTGGATTATTATGCCGCTTAAAGAACTCAAGCCCATTCAGGAAAGGCTCGGCATGGTCGATTTTTTTGTTAAAAATAAAGCGCTTGCCGATGAGTTTCTGGCCAACATTAAACAAATAGGCGATTTAGAGCGGCTCATATCGAAAGTGGGATTACAACGTGTAGGTCCGAGGGAATTGGTCGCTTTAAAAAGAGCCTTAACCCATATTGAAGCCGTTAAAAAACTCGCTGCCGATTCTAAGAATCCGTTCCTGATTAAAATTGCCGATCAGTTGAACCCCTGTTTACCTATTCGCGAAAGAATAGAACGCGAAGTTCAGCCCGATCCTCCGGCGGTATTAATGAAGGGTAATGTGATCAACGACGGAATTGACGCCGATTTAGACCGCTTACGCAAAATTGCTTTTGGAGGCAAGGATTTTTTGGTTCAAATTCAAAAACGCGAATCGGAGGCCACAGGTATTCCATCGCTCAAAATCTCCTTCAACAACGTTTTTGGGTATTATTTGGAGGTCACCCACACGCATAAAGATAAAGTTCCAGAAGGCTGGATTCGGAAGCAGACACTGGTTAATGCAGAGCGGTACATTACGCCTGAGCTTAAAGAATACGAAGAGCAGATTTTGGGCGCTGAGGAAAAGATTCAGGCAATCGAAATTCGGCTTTACAATGAGCTGATGTACGAAACGGCAAGTTATATTAAGCCAATTCAGCTCGATTCGTTCTTGATTGCGCAACTCGATTGCCTGTTGTGCTTTGCGCAGCTCGCCGAAAAAAACCATTATGTTTTGCCCAGAGTGAATAAAGATAAGGCAATTGATATTAAAGGCGGACGGCATCCGGTTATCGAAAAGCAGTTACCCGTGGGCGAAGAGTACATTACAAACGATGTGTATCTCGATGCCGATTCCCAGCAGATTATTATGATTACCGGGCCGAACATGGCCGGTAAATCGGCAATTTTGAGGCAAACTGCCCTGATTGTCCTTATGGCCCAAATGGGAAGCTTCGTGCCTGCCAAGACCGCCGATATCGGTTTGGTTGATAAAATCTTTACCCGTGTTGGTGCGTCAGACAATATTTCATCGGGCGAAAGTACCTTTATGGTGGAAATGAACGAGACGGCCAGCATCCTGAACAACATATCAGATAACAGTTTGATCTTGTTGGATGAGATTGGCCGCGGTACCAGTACTTACGATGGCATTTCCATTGCCTGGGCCATAGCAGAATTTTTGCACCAGCACCCGACATCGCGGCCGAAAACACTTTTTGCAACGCACTATCACGAGTTGAACGAATTGGCCAATACCATGCCGCGGATTAAGAATTTTAACGTTTCTGTTAAAGAAATGACGAATAAAGTGATCTTTTTGCGGAAACTCGTTCCCGGTGGCAGCGAGCATAGCTTCGGAATCCATGTGGCAAAAATGGCCGGCATGCCGCCGAAACTGATTGGCAGAGCAAATGAGATTCTGAAAAAACTGGAGATCGACCGGACAGAGGGGCAAAGCATTAAAGACAGTATAAAAAAAGTTCAAAACCAGGCTTACCAATTGCAGATGTTTGCCATTGACGATCCGGTGCTGGTGAAAATCAGAGACACGCTGAACAATTTAGACGTTAATGCGCTAACACCGGTTGAAGCGCTGTTGAAATTGGATGAAATACAACGATTGATCAAAAACTAGAAAACGCTAAAAGGTTTCGGGTTTAAGATGAAGGTTTTAAACGCTAAACTTAACACGAGAAGAAGATGAAACGAACGTTAAACCCTGTACTTTACACCTCAAGCCTTATCGTCATCATGCTATTCGTTGCTTCTTGCGGAACACGAAAATATACCGTTAAAGGCAATACAAATGCATCAAAAGCCGCAGATGCGATGGCAAACCTGAAGAGCAAACCGCTTTATAAATTCATTACCGATTGGACGGGCGTTAAATATCGCTTCGGTGGTCTCGATAAAAACGGCATCGATTGCTCTGGATTTGCTTATCTGCTTGAAAAGGAAATTTACGGTGTTACCCTGCCTCGGATTTCCCGCGATCAGGCCAATTTTGCCAGGAAAAAAAATTACGGCGCCTTGCAAGAAGGAGATCTTGTATTTTTTTCATTCGGCGGAAATGACGTAGATCATGTTGGCGTTTATCTCAATAATGGCTTCTTTGTGCACGCAAGCACAACCCGGGGCGTCATTGTCGATGATTTGAATTTACCCGCCTATCAAAACGTGTTGGTTAAATCGGGTTCGGTAAATTGACCGATTTGCCCAAAATCGGCTCCCCGTCATTTCGAACGAAGCGCTCCATAGGAGTCCTACGGAGGAGAAATCTTTGTAAAAATATTTAATTGATCACCCTCAAGAAAGTTCGGGACTGCGGCTCCATCCAGATCCGATAGCAATCTCATAAAAGCCAAAACTAAACCCTTTAAGTCTTCGTTATAAAACTATGCGTGTATTTGTTATAATCTGCTTATCTTTAATTACTTATTCTGTTAATGCACAGGTAAAACTGCTTAAGCTCGACGATTTGAATCAGCGCATTGCAAATGGGAAAGACACCACTTACGTAATTAACTTTTGGGCCACGTGGTGTAGTCCATGTGTTGCAGAGCTACCACATTTTGAGAAGTTGCGTGCCGAAAACATCAAAAAACCCGTTAAGGTGCTATTGGTGAGTTTAGATTTTAAATCGAAGTTACAAAAACAGGTCGTTCCGTTCGTTTCAGCAAATAAAATTAAGGCGGAAGTTTTTCTTTTAGATGAGCCAGATCAGCAACAATACATTGAGCGGATAGATAAAAAGTGGTCTGGCGCAATACCGGCAACCCTGTTCGTAAATAAGCAAGTGCGGCGTTTTTACGAGAAAGAGTTTACCGAAACAGAATTGAAAAATACCTTGTTCAACTTAAAATAACACGATTATGAAAAATTTATTTCTAACAGGTTTGCTGTTGATCTCGACCTTGGCATTTGGTCAAACCACAGGTTATCAGGTAGGAGATGTAGTTAAAGATTTTGCACTTAAAAATATCGACAGCAAAACAGTTTCGCTGGCCGATTACAAAGATGCAAAAGGCTACATCGTTGTATTTACCTGCAACACCTGTCCCGTGGCAAAAGGTTACCAAGATCGGGTGGCCGCCCTAAACGCTGCTTTTGCCATTAAAGGCTATCCCGTGGTGGCCATAAACCCAAATGACGCCGGAGCCGCACCCGATGAAAGCTACGAGAAGATGCAGGTTTTGGCGAAAGAAAAAAGTTTTAACTACCCATACCTGTTCGATCCCAATCAAGTAGTTACAAAGCAGTTCGGTGCATTAAAAACACCGCATGTTTTTGTATTAAGCAAAACAGCTAACGGAACCACGGTGGAGTATATCGGCGCTATAGATAACGACCCCGAAGGTGGCAACGCTACCAAAGTAAACTATGTAGAAAACGCAATTGACGCTTTAAATTCTGGTAAAAAGCCCGCGGTAACCGCAACAAAGGCCGTTGGCTGCAGTATAAAATGGCAAAGGGGATAATTTCTTATCCCCTTTGAAAACTTGATATTTCAATTTGCATCAACAACTTGTGCCAATGTTATGTAATGATAGAACGTCATGATGAATGTCACCCTGAGCGAAGTCGAAGGGCAAATGAGTGCGGCTCTAGCTACACTTCAACTGCATCAAAATTGGTCGATGTGGCCAGGGTTTTCCAAGCGACCATGTCTTTTTGTACATCAGCAATTTTTGCATCTGCAACTTGATAAGCATCCGGGCCCAAAAATAAATGTAGCGGAGCGCTGTCACTTTCTGCCGCGGCAATCATTACATCGGCGGCTTTTGCCGGATCGCCCGGTTGTTGGTTATTGATATCGTGCTGGTGGGCAGCCTGTGTATCGCGTACCGATTGATAAGCATCGATAGGATGTTGGGGAACCGCAAGCGAACCAGAAGTTAAAAAGTCAGTTCTAAAATAACCTGGCTCAACAACAGTTGCTTTAATGCCGAACGATTGAACCTCGGCAGCAAGCGATTCGGTAAAGCCGGCAACAGCGAACTTAGTAGCGCAATAGATGCCAAAACCAGGGAAGTTTCCGGAGAAACCGCCGATAGACGAGATATTGAAAACATGTCCCGACTGTTGCTTTCTCATTTGCGGCAGCGCTTTTCTGATTACATTTAGCGAACCGAAAACATTCACGTCGAAATTTGCACGCGATTCCGCATCGGTTAATTCTTCAAGCGCACCAATCATTCCGTAGCCGGCGTTGTTCACCACTACATCTAGTTTCCCAAATTTCGTAATCGTTTGCCCAATTGCCTCTTCAACACTGTTCTCATCCATCAAGTTTACCGCTAAAGGCAGAAAGTTGTCCATTTCGCCAACTGCAGTCGATAAGTCGTTTAAGTTTCTTGAAGTTGCCGCTACCTGATAACCTTTGCTCAATAATTTTTTTACCAATGTTAGTCCGAGGCCTTTAGATGCACCCGTAACAAACCATACTTTTTTGTTTTCCATGATATATATTTTTTTGCTTAATCGTAATTGATCGTGTTTTAATTAGCTGTTTTGACGTTGATCAGCCTTAAGCCAACCGTCGCCAGTTTAAAAATCTGTTGAAATGGTTATTGCTTTCCAGTCTTGAAATTCTTTTGTAAGCGCCTCTGTTTTCGTGGTTGCTCTTTGCAACGCATCCTTTCCAAGCAGCAAATGAATAGGTGGATTTGGCATGCTTACCAGCGAAATCATTGCCGCAGCAGCCTTTTCTGGGTCGCCTGCTTGTGCGCCGTTCATTTTTAAATACCGCTCATGTACCGCTCTAACATCTTCGTAATCAGCTATCGGATTGCTCGCCAGCACAAGCGACTCTTCGGTGAGAAAACTCGTTCTAAAGGCTCCCGGTGCAACAGCCGTAACCTTAATACCAAAAGCCTTTAAATCTTCAGCTAAAACCTCCGACATGGCAATTACCGCTGCTTTGGTTGCAGCATAAATCGCCCAGCCTGTGGCGCCAACAATACCAGCAATAGAAGCGATGTTGATGATGTGGCCCGACCGTTGCGCCCTTAATTGCGGACTGGCTTTTCGGATGACGTTCAAAGTTCCAAACACGTTGATGTCGAAACTGTTTCTTGTTTCCGTATCCGTTAATTCTTCAATGCTTCCACCAATTCCATACCCGGCGTTATTAATCACCACGTCGATGCGGCCAAACCTGGCCACCGTTGCATCGATAGCGGTTGCTACGCTCTGTTCGTCGCCAAGATTTACTGCCAGGGGGAGGAATTTTTCTGATTGCGAAGCCACGGCGGCAACTAACTCGTCAACATTTCTTGACGTAGCAGCTACCGACTGACCTGCTTTTAATAGCTGGTTGACTAAACTTAGGCCTAAACCCTTTGATGCACCAGTTACAAACCAAACTTTTTTAAGTCCCATAATTTTATCCTTTTTGTTAAGACAAAATTAAGGCGATTGCGAAGTTCGGGCATTACGTGAATCAAACTGATGATTACGAAAATCAAACAATTCGGTACGCGGTGGGCGTATGGTTGGTTAATTTCTTAAAGAAGTTGTTAAAATGCGTTGGTTCCTCAAAGCCCAAACAGTACCCAATTTCCGAAATGTTCCAGTCGGTATGTTTAAGCAGGGCTTTCGCTTCGGTAAGCAAGCGTTCGGTAATATAGTGTGTTGTCGTTTTGCCGGTTGTTTCTTTAATCGCCCGGTTAAGGTGGTTTACGTGTACCGAAAGCTGTTCGGCGTAATCCTTTGCCGAGCGCATGGTAAATCGCTGCGATGTTGTTTCAATCGGGAACTGGCGTTCAAGCAGCTCGGTAAATACCGAGGTAATTCGGGTGTTGGCATTGGTATGCTTAAATAAAACCTCCGAAGGTTGGGTTTTCAGAGCGAAGTGCGTTATTTCTGTAATGTAATTTCGCAACAAATCATATTTGTAAACGTAATCGGCATCGATTTCTTCAAGCATCTTATCGAAAACCGACACCACGTAGGCATCTTGCTTGGCATCCAATATATAGGCCGGGTTCCCACCTGGAGCAAACATTGGTAGGTCCCCAATATTTCCGCGAATCTTTTCCTTGAAAAAAGCCTCGGTAAATATGCAAAAGAAACCTGTTACCTCGCTTTTTGTTCCACTGGCCAGTTCCCAGGTGTAGGGAACAAACGGATTAAAAAAAATAAGTGCTGTGCCATTTACCTCAATGCTTTTATCGGCATAATGGTAAACGTTATGCCCGCGGATGAGCGAAATTTTATAGAAATCTCTCCGGTTGTAGCTCATTTGCTTGCGGTCATCACGCAAACAATCTTCCAGGCGGAAAACGTTAAAGTGGCCGACGCCATTTTGAAGGTTCTCTGGTAAAAAGCTAAACTTGTTTTGGTAAAACTCTTCTAAGGTTTCAATCGTACTCATAACTCAAAGTTACAAAATTCAAACGAATATCAAATATCCCGACGTCACCCGTAATACAATCCGATTTTCAATCCCAAGAGACATAAGAACCGCATAACCTTGGCGCCTTGCCTGGTTAAAAACGACACTGGCGTGATAAAATAATTTTGTGCAATATACCAATCGGTATATATTTGCAGTGTCGAAACCAGTAAAAATGACCAAGGCAGAGAAGACCAAAAATTTAATTATAGAAAAGACAGCACCTATCTTCAATAGGAAAGGTTATGCCGGAACTTCGCTAAACGACATTACGGCTGCAACTGGTTTAACAAAGGGCAGCATATATGGTAATTTTGCCAATAAGGACGAAGTTGCACTTGCTGCGTTCGACTTCAACCTGAAGAGCAATCTTTCTAAGATTGAGGCGGAAATGAACTGTCAAACCACCACCAAAGGCAAACTGTTGGCTTATATCGACGTTTATCAAGGGCTTATCGGCTCAATATCTAATGGCGGCTGCCCGATATTGAATACGGCTACCGATGCCGACGATACGCATCCAGCCTTGAGGAAAAAAGCACTGCAGGCGGTTTTGTCCTGGAAAAAAAACATCATAAATTTAGTAAACGAGGGAATTTCGCAAAACGAGATCAAGGAGGGAAGCGACCCTGAGCAAATTGCGCTAACAATGATCGCGATGATTGAGGGCGGAATAATGATTGCCCGCTTAACAAACAAATTGTCTAACTGGAATTCAATTATGGACTCGTTAAAAAAATACATCAATACATTAAGCTAAAAATTTTTAAACTAAAATATACCGATTGGTATAAAAAATCGAAAAAATGAAAACATCAAACAACACCGTATTAATTGTTGGCGGTACAGCGGGCATTGGTCTCGAAATCGTTAAGCAACTTGTGGCATTAAATAACTACGTTATTGTTACCGGACGAGATAAGCAACGCCTGGAAACTGCTTTGGCAGGATTGCAAAATGTTACGCCGATTGCGTTCGACGTAAGTAAAGAATCGGACGTAACTGCACTTGTGAAACGGATTGAAGTTGACTTTCCGCAGCTAAACATGGTTATTAACAACGCCGGGCGTGCCTTTGTCTATCACTTAGCAGATGAAGCGGAAGATGCTTTTGGTAACGCCGCAGAAGAAATGATGACCAATTATCTTGCTATCATCAGATTGAACCAGAAGCTCATGCCCATCCTCAGAGCGCAAAACGAATCGGCCATTGTAAATGTATCGTCAGTAGTTGCTTTTGTTCCGGGAATCAATTTACCTACCTATGCGGCGAGTAAGGCCGCTTTACATTCCTATACTACATCGTTAAGGCTGAGTTTAGAAGAAACATCGGTTAAGGTCTTCGAGCTGATGCCACCATTGGTTGATACAGCCTTCTCGAAAGAAATTGGCGGTCATAATGGAATTAAGCCTGCTGTTGTTGCCGACGAGTTTATTGCTGCATTGGCCAAAAATGAGTTTGAAATTAGGGTTGGCGATACCGAAAAAATTTACCAGTTGTTTCGCAAGGCACCTGCAGAAGCGCTGAGCTTAATCAACGGAACCAGAAACGTACAATAAGAACCTAGATCGCGTTGCGAAGCATTATGGCTAGGAAATTTTGCCTTTACATGGCAATTTTAACAACTGGAATGCCCACCTTTGCGGCCAAAAGATTAACAGGCGAGAATGTCGCACGAAAACATAAAACTAATAAAATGAAACGAGTAGTTGTAACTGGTTTGGGCGCTATTACGCCGCTGGGAAACACAGTAGAAACCTTTTGGGGAAATATTTTGGCTGGAAAAAGCGGCGTCGGGCCGATTACGAAATTTGATACGAGCAAGTTTAAGACACATTTCGCGGCTGAAGTAAAGGATTTTCACCCTGAATCTTTCCTCGATAAAAAAGAGGCCAGAAAGTACGATACATTTACCCAATATGCCATTGCGTCGACCGATCAGGCGATTAAAGATGCAGGCTTAGACTTTACCACCATGAACGACGATGAATTGGCGGAGGTAGGCGTGATCTGGGCAACGGGCAATGGAGGCATCTCTACGTTTGAACAGCAGCTGGCCGAATTTCATCAAGGTGATGGAACGCCCAGGTTCAGTCCGTTCTTTATCCCTAAAATGATTGTCGATATCGCCGCAGGGGCCATCAGTATTCGCCATAAACTTCGCGGGCCCAATTATTGTACCGTTTCCGCTTGCGCATCATCCAATACGGCAATTATTAATGCATTCGATACCATCAGGCTGGGAAAGGCCAACGTAATGATCGCCGGTGGCTCAGAAGCTGCAATAACCGAAGCCTCAGTCGGCGGCTTTAGCGCCGCACAGGCGTTGTCCAAAAGGAACGACAGCCCCGAAACGGCATCGAGACCGTTCGATGAAACGCGTGATGGCTTCGTAATGGGCGAAGGAGCGGGTGCGCTAATTTTAGAAGAATTGGAACATGCCCAAAGCCGTGGTGCGCATATTTATGCCGAAATTGTAGGTGGCGGTATGGCTGCCGATGCGTATCACCTCACCGGAACTCCGCCTGATGGTATTGGCGCAACGCTCGGCATGAAAAAGGCGCTAAGCGACGCCAACATTTCGCCCGATAAAATCGATTACATTAACGCCCATGCAACCTCTACAGGTTTAGGCGATTTGAGCGAGTTAAATGCCATTAAAACGGTGTTTAATGAGCTTCCCGTAGTAATTGGTGCATCCAAATCAATGACGGGCCATTTATTGGGTGCGGCAGGTGCCGTTGAAAGTTTGATCAGCATCCTGGCCATACGAGATGGGATAGTGCCGCCAACAATAAACACCGAAAAGCTCGATGAAAATATTCCAAAGGGCCTCAACATTGTGTTATCCAAACCGATTAAGAAAGAAATCAATTACGTGCTTAACAATACTTTCGGTTTTGGCGGACACGTGGCCAGCACTATTTTTAAAAAATTTGAAGGCTAGCTTACTTGTCCATCAGTAAGTTAACAAGTTCTTTTAGTTCTTCTACCTCTTTTTCGAGGTTTGCAATGCGATTTTCCAACTCTTCACTGGGTTGGAAAATTGTTGTTTGCGGGGTGCTTGTTTCTGCTTCCTGGCTTTCTATATAATCGCCCAGCAAATGGACAAACCGAGCTTCTTTTTGCCCCGTTCGTTTCGGTAGCTGTTTCACAAATGGAGGTGTTTCATTTGCCAGTTGCTGCAGTTGCTCAACCACTTCTTCTATGCTCTCAAATTCGTAAAGCCGGCCCGAGTTGCTATTGATCTCGCCGGGTGTAAGCGGTCCCCGTAAAAGCAACAAACAAATAACTGATAGGGCAGAGGGCACAAGCGGATAAACAACCCCAAGGTTATGTTTATATTTAATTACTCTACTCGAACCGCCTGTAGCAGTTGAAATTAAACCTTTTATCTTCAGCGAATTTAAGGTAAGTGTTACTGTTTCCTCGTCGTAATTAACTACCGGACTGCGAGCGCTTTTTTGGTTACAGGCAGCTGTTAAACTGTTCAAGGTCATCGGGTAATAATCTGGAGTGGTGCGGCTCTTTTCAATCAACGAGCCTAACACGCGTTGCTCCTCTGCTGATAAATTGGGTAGTGGTTTGATGGCTTCCATTCGATAAAAATAGAAATTGGCTTAACATTTTCGAAATTAATTTGCTATTACCTGCGGTTGGAGGTTCAGAATATAAACTTTGGGGGATTTAGATTACATATGCAGATGATTTGCATATAGCGCATCGCCCTACCGCGTGGTTGACCCAAAAGCAAGCTGTTCTACAGGCGGTTTTCCTGGTCGATACAAACCTTTCACAATATTTATTTCTTGACTTTAGCTGTTTTTCATTTTTAAAGTGATGTCTCCAACATTATAACTGTATACTGAGGCAGGTAAAAAAGAAAATGATAGGTTATCTACTGTTTTTATTCCGAATTGATCGATGGAGGTTACCAAAGCCTTGTCAAATGAATTGGCCTTGCAAAACTGGACCAAGCTCCTCAATTCGTGAGGTTTGTCAAAGTAACGATTGCTCCATTTGATCTCTACACCCCACACGGGCTTATATTTCTTATCGTCAACCAAAACCAAATCCACTTCACCTTCATTTTTACCATCCTTCCACCGTGCGTAAGTTAAATCTAACTTTTCGCGGTGCATCCATTGCGATAGCACTGCGGTTTCTATCAAATTACCCATTTCACTGTCAGTTTCCGAAATAGGCGAAAACAATGCAGTTCTTAACGATGGGTTAGTTAAATACACCTTAAAACTGGTAACTCTTTTTAGGCGTTTGGCATTTACATCGACTTTATTCAGCACTTTTATTAAAAAAGCAGCCTCTAAATATTCCAGATATTTTTTGAGCGTATCTTTCTGTATTCCGCTCTCTCTACTCATGGTTTCATACGAAAATTCGTTGCCAGTATTATAAGCAATGTATGTAAAAAAGCGATTCAATTCCTGTACATCTTTAATTCCGTACAAGCTGGGTAAATCACGCAACAACACTTTGTCCACAATGTCGTTCTTAACGTATCTACCCATGTCACTTTGAATCTTTTCAGACAAAACTACTTCTGGGTATCCCCCGAAATTTAAATAATGAACAAACTCTTTATTGAGTGCTTTTACATCATGAGTTAAACAATATGGTATTTCTTTTTCTCCATAGGTGATACTACCGTCGTAAATAAGGTGATCCATGTTTTTAAGATGGATGTATTCCTGAAAGGTGAGTGGGGGGAGCATAAAATCGGTGAACCTTCCTGCACCGCTTTCAGTGCTATGCCATTTTAATGCTGCCGCAGCCGAACCCGACACCACAAATTTAGTTTCGGGGAATGAGTCTACCAATATTTTTAGATGCCTTTCCCAATCTTTCAGATATTGAATCTCATCGAAGAAAACGTAACAGCCATTTAAATTAGTTTGATTAAGTGATTGATTGCAAAGGCTTAAAATGTCTTCTAAACTAAGGTGGATATAGATCGGGTTGTCTATGCCAATAAAAAAGATCTTTTTCGGATCTACATTTTCAGCAATCAGTTGCCCTATACTATGAAAAAGCATCACCGTTTTGCCCACACGTCGTGGCCCCATAAGTACAACTGCCCTGTGTACCTCTCTTTCGATTACATTTGGATAAAAAATGTTAAAGTATAAGCGTCTTGACATGGCACTGTACAATTGTGGTATTTGCTTATTTAGCCACCACGGGTTTTCATACCGCAATCGTTCGATAATCTTCTCTCTCGGAATAAGGTTTAAACTGGTCATCATTTCGCTTATTTGATACAAATATGGTAAAATAAGCCGATTGAAACATGCTTATTTGGTACAAATATGTCGAAATAAGCTTTTTTTTGACTTTTTTTGCGCTTATTTTCAAGGGAAAAACTGGTCAGTAACTACCGATCACAGTATTTGAGCGAACCGGTTCTACTATTCTAAAACAATAAAACGGCAGAAGAATCAACATGATCATCGAAGCAAGTTAACTACATTATTGTTACTCGATAGAATTGTTCTGAATTATAAAATCAAGTGTTTTTAAGGTTTAGAATAGCGAACTTTAAAATCAAGATTACCTCAAAACCTATTTTTATGCAATCATCTGATAAGGAATCAAATCGTGGCGATACGCGGCGTGACTTTTTAAAGAAGAGCTCCGTAATTACTGCCATTGCGCTTACCCCTGCGGCGGCAGTAAAAGCGGCCGAAAACCAGGCCGACGAACGTTTTGCCGAGCTTTTTGAAAAGATTCCGCTAAATATTACCGTAAATAACAAGGCTTACAGTACATCGGTAGAGCCGCGGGTTACACTATTAGATTATTTACGCGAAGAACTCCATTTAACCGGAACCAAAAAAGGTTGCGACCATGGCCAGTGTGGCGCTTGTACGCTACATGCCGATGGAGAACGGATTAATTCGTGCCTCAGTTTGGCAGTAATGAACGAAGGAAAAAAGATTACCACCATTGAGGGTTTGGCCAGCGGAGCGGAACTACACCCCATGCAGGCTGCATTTATTAAACACGATGGCTTTCAATGTGGTTATTGCACACCCGGGCAAATTATGTCGGCAGTTGCCTGCGTAAACGAGGGGCATACCGGTTCGAGAGCAGAAATTGCCGAATATATGAGCGGAAATATCTGTAGATGTGGTGCTTATCCTAATATAGTTGATGCGATTATTGAAGTTTCGAAAGGAGGCGCAAAGGTATGATCAACTTCCAATATCTCCGAACAACGTCCGCCAAATCGGCACTGGCCTTGTTGCAAAAAGATAAAAATGCAAAGTTTATTGCTGGCGGCACAAACCTGATCGACTTAATGAAAAGGGGCGTTACCTCGCCCGAGAAATTAATAGATATTAACCATGTTCCCTTACGTCAGATTGAACTTGTGGGCCACAACATTATTATTGGCGCACTGGCCTCTAATACCAACGTTGCAGAAAACAAATTGATTAAGGAGAAACTTCCGCTGCTCGCGATGGCCTTAAACGCCGGGGCATCAGCGCAGTTG
The DNA here is from genome assembly GCF_015679185.1 of Pedobacter endophyticus. NCBI lineage: Bacteria > Pseudomonadati > Bacteroidota > Sphingobacteriia > Sphingobacteriales > Sphingobacteriaceae > Pedobacter > Pedobacter endophyticus. The sequence continues at coordinate 406,975 of NZ_CP064939.1, read as the reverse complement.
CGTAATGTGGCCACCGTTGGCGGCAATATGATGCAGCGCACCCGTTGTGGTTATTTTTACGATACAGAAATGCCATGTAATAAGCGTGAGCCGGGTTCTGGGTGTGGTGCCATTGGTGGCTTTAACCGAATGCATGCCATTTTTGGAACATCCGATAAATGTATTGCCGTTCATCCGAGCGATATGTGTGTGGCACTGACAGCGCTGGATGCTGTAGTGGTAATTGCGAACGCCAAAGGAGAACGCAAGCTTCTATTTAAAGATTTTCATCGCTTACCCGGCGATACACCCCAGTTAGACAACAACTTAAAGGCTGATGAAATGATTATCCGGTTAGAAATCCCGGCCAATAATCTTGCGGCTCATTCCCATTATCTTAAAGTGCGAGATCGGGCATCGTACGCCTTTGCGCTGGTATCGGTAGCCGCGGCGGTTGAAATTAGCGATAACAAAATTAAAGATGTTCGTTTGGCGATGGGCGGAGTTGCACACAAACCCTGGCGGCTAACGGCATCAGAGGACTTTTTAAAAGGCAAGGAAGCCAATGCCCAAAATTTTGAGCAAGCTGCATCATTAGCCATGAGTGGAGCAAAAGGCTTCGGCGAAAACGATTTTAAGCTCGCAATGTCTCCAAATTCAATTATTGAGGCCCTAAACCTCGCAACTGCTAAAGTGTAACCATGGAAAAAAGAGTTTTAAAAGATGAAAATGACCGTGTAGATGGAGTTTACAAGGTTACCGGAAAGGCAAAATATTTCGCAGAGTATGATTTGCCGGGCATCACCTACGCAGCGCTGGTTACAAGTAATATCACCAGGGGCAAAATTACTGCCCTCGATACAAAAGCCGCACAAAAGGCGCCGGGTGTAATTGCTGTGCTTTCACATTTAAATAAACCATCGACACCTGGATATGAGCAAGAAGGTGGTTCGCCAATGAAGATTTTTTATACCGATAAAATCTTTTATAACGGCCAGCCAATCGCCATTGTTGTTGCAAATACCTTTGAGCGTGCCACTCATGCCGCATCGTTGGTTAAGGCCACTTATGCCAAGGAAGACTTTAATACTAATTTCGAGAAAGCAGTGGTCGACCCGAAGGCAAAGAAGCTGCAGGGCCAGCCCGATTATAAACGCGGAATTGAGAACGCGTACCAAACAGCAGAAGTGAAAATAGAGGCAAAATATCACCTGCCTATCGAAACCCATAACCCAATGGAGTTAGCGGGTATAATTGCCGACTGGCGTGCCAATGATCAGTTAACGGTTTATGCTAAAACGCAGGGCGTTAAATCAACGCAAGGCACAATTGCAAACGTGTTTAAAATTCCGACAGAAAACATACAGGTTAATTCTGAATTTGTAGGCGGTGGTTTCGGAATGGGCCTGCGCACATGGCCGATGGAAATAGCAACCATTATGGCCTCAAAACACATTGGTAAGCCGGTAAAGCTGGTAATTACCCGCATGCAAATGTTTACTATGGTGGGCAACAGACCGGCAGCAATTCAAACGGTAGGTTTGGGCGCTAATAAAGATGGAACGCTCACCGGAATTACGCACCGTGCTTTCGGCGAAACATCCAGATATGAAAACTTTACCGAAGGCCTGGTAAATATGGCTAAGTTTATGTACCAGTGCGATAATGTAAACACGCAATATACTGTTGTTCCGGTCGATTTGGGGGTGCCGATCTGGATGCGGGGACCGGGCGAAGCCACGGGTGCGTTTGCACTGGAAAGTGCGATTGATGAAATGGCGCATGCGCTTAATATGGATCCGCTTGAGTTTCGGACAAAGAACGATCCCGAAAAGGATCAGCAGCGGAACAAGCCCTTTTCGGATAAGAATATAAAAGAAGCCTATCGTGTTGGCGCTCAAAAAATTGGGTGGCATGAGCGGAAGAATGAACCCGGCGCTTTGGCTAATGGCCAGTGGAAAACCGGATTTGGGGTAAGTGTAGGTGTTTTTAATGCAAATAGAGGCAGGGCGACTGTAAAGGGAATTTTAAAGGCAGATGGAACGTTGGTGCTGCAAAGTGCAACCAGCGATATCGGCCCGGGAACCGGAACGGGAATGACTTTGATAGCCAGCAAGATATTAAATATGCCCGGAGATAAAATCAGGTTCGAGCTGGGCGATTCCTCGCTGCCTCCGGCGCCAAGCCAGGGCGGCTCCGCTACACTTTCTACCGTCGGTTCTGCCGTAAATGATGTTTGCGTTGCATTAAAAGCCACGGTTGCCGAACTGGCGGCCAACTCAAACATGGACGCCACCTCGAATTTTGTCGACGTACTAAAGAAAAACAACCTGCCAGCTATCGAAGTAACCAAGCAAAGTCAGGCAGGCAAAGAACGCGAAGATTATTCGCTTTACTCATTTTCCATTCATTTTGTAAAAGTAAAGGTAAACAGCTTAACGGGTGTGGTTAAGGTTGATAAGATTGTTTCTGTTGGCGATTCGGGTACCATTGTGAGTCCGAAAACGGCACGCAGCCAAATGGTAGGCGGCGCTGTTGGCGGCGTGGGCATGGCCCTAACCGAAGAAGCAGTTGTCGATCACCGCTTTGGCAGATACATCAATAATAATTTTGCCGATTACCATGTGCCGGTAAATGCCGATATTCCGGAAATTGAGGTTCACTTTATCAACAAGCCCGACCCGTACATTAACCCAATGGGAGCGAAGGGCATGGGCGAAATTGCGTTGATCGGCTTCTCAGCAGCAGTTGCCAATGCGGTTTTTAATGCTACGGGAAAAAGAATCAGAACGTTGCCGATTACGCCAGATAAAATTTTGGCATAAAAATACTTCTTCGCGGGAGTGCTGAGTTTAAACTGGATTGAACTGTTTTTTTTGAATTGCCGTTGACTTTAGTCAACGGTTAAAAGGAATGCCAATGGGGGCTTCAGCCTTAATTATTGTGGTGAATTTTTTAATGTGTTTTTTTGGAAACGAATGATCAGTGCTTGTGGCGGACTGCAGTCCCGCTCCCGCTTCTGCTCCCAGCGGTGGTTCAGTGTTGATTGATCGGTAATGAACTGGGGAGCATCTCGCTTCGATCGGGTTTAAAAGCAAAGTTTGTTCAGGAAGCCCATTGCCGTTGACTTCAGTCAACGGTTAAAAGGAATGCCAATGGGGGCTTCAGCCTTAATTATTGTGGTGAATTTTTTAATGTGTTTTTTTGGAAACGAATGATCAATGCTTATGGCGGACTGCAGTCCCGCTCCCGCTTCTGCTCCCAGGGGTTGTTCAGTGCCGATTGATCGGTAATGAACTGGGGAGCATCTCGCTTCGATCGGGTTTAAAAACAAAGTTGGTTCAGGAAGTTCATCGCCGTTGGCTTCAGTCAACGGCTAAAAAGAATGCCAATGGTGGCTTTAGCCAAAAAATCGATACATTTTTTAAATTTAAGAAAAGCCTCGAACAAAAACCTATATCCCTTATCTTCGCGGCATGTTAGAGATTATTTATCAGGACGAGCATCTGATTGCAATTAACAAGCCCCACGGCTTATTAGTGCATCAATCGTCTATCGCCAGAGACGCTACCGAGTTTGCCTTGCAAATGTTGCGCAATCAGGTGGGCAAACATGTTAGTCCCGTGCATCGGCTCGACAGAAAGACTAGTGGGATTTTATTGTTTGCTTTCGATAAGGAGTCTGAAATTGCTATGCACCAGCAATTTATGAATGCAGAAACCGATAAAAAATACCTGGCGGTATTGCGGGGCTTTACCCCCGATGCGATGGATATCGACTATCCGCTTGTTAAGGAGAACGGCACCTTGCAGGATGCATTTACTTCGTTTACTACGTTGCAGAAAGCAGAAATTGATGTAGCTTTTGGTAAGCACTCCACATCAAGGTATTCGCTGGTTGAGGCCGTTCCCAAAACAGGACGGATGCACCAATTAAGGCGGCACTTTAGTCACATCCTTCATCCTATAATCGGCGACAGAACCCACGGTTGCAACAAGCAAAACAAGCTTTTCTTAACACAATGGAATATGTCGACCATGTTGTTGCATGCCTCCGAACTGCACTTTACTCATCCCAAAACTTCCGAACGAATTTGTCTCAAAGCCAATTTACATGATGAATTTAAAAGGGTAATGAGTTTTTTGAATATGCAACTCTAGCACAATTTTTGTCAACAAAATCAGTTTATAAAATCATCCATGAATAAATACATCCCTTTAGTTTTCCCTTTGTTGGCCCTTTTTGCCAGCAGTTGTTCTTCAGTTTACATGCCAAACGTTCCAAATACCCCAATGCTAAGCCAGCAAGGCGAATTTAGTGGTGGTGGACACATTTCTTTAAAAGGCAATGCAAGCATTAATGGTGCATACGCCGTATCTAATCACATCGGCGTTTTGTTTAGCGGTTCAACCATGAGCAGCGAGAGAAAAAGCAAAGACTTTGGCCACAAGTTGATTGAAATTGGCGGCGGTTACTACGACACCTTCGGCCCTGATGATAACAGGATTATAGAAATTTATGGTGGCGTTGGAAAGGGGTGGAGCGACATCACTTTTCGCGATTACAAAAACGACGTGTTGCTAAGCAGCGAACTTCAGGAGGTAGATTATCGCAAAGCCTTTTTACAAGTAAACTACAGTTCGAAAAAGAAAGATAATTTAAGGCTTTTCGGCAAAGATTTTCCGATAAATTATGGTACAGCACTGAGAATCAGTCATGTAAAAATGGATCGGTTCTTCATAAACGGCGTGGTGCAGCCCAAGGAAGATAATATTTTCTTCGAACCGGTTTTCTTTACCAGAATGGGATTAAATAAAAACCTTCAGCTCCAGTACACTACAAGCAGCAACATTGGGTTAAAAAACAGGGATTACATGACGGCGGGCAACTCGATTTTCACTATCGGTATAATTTTTAATGTAGGAGGAAAATAATTGGCAGAATGAAATGAAATGTTATTTTTGAAAAAAACAAAAAATGCGTTTCTCAAAACCAATACTTTTAGGATTAGCTAGCGTGCTGCTAATTCTAACCGCCAAACAATTACACGCCCAGAAGCAACGCGAATATGCGATACTAAATTCGGGGGATACTGTATTCTGTAAAATGACACGGTCTATTTTTGGAAATATTTCATATACCGTAAACGGAGGTGAGTCGATCAGGCTTCGCCCCGATGCCGTTAAAGAATATTTTTTTAGGAAAGACAAAACGCCTTTTGTCTCCAAGAAGTTGCCAAACGGCGATTTGGAGTTTTTAGCTTTACTTGAACGTGGTAAAATTAATCTATACGAATTAAGTTATCAAACTGCGGGTTCAGCCGGCGGCCCCGGTGGAGGCGGCTATATGGGCGGTTCTTCATGCTTTTATTATGTTCAAAAGAAAGATAGCGATTCGCTTTATTTAATCAAATCCACATCGCTTATAAATAAAAACTGACAGAAAGAAAGACGTGCATATTTTGCTGAGCTTATTGAAGATGATAAAGAATTACAAAATAAATTCCACGCAAAAAACAGTTATAGTTTCAAGAACCTAAGGCAAACGATAAATCTATACAACAAGCGTAACCACATTACACGCTAGGTAACTGCGCCAGAGCCCTTGTTTTATTTTGAAATCTTAAAAACAATAAGATAGACGCTGTTAGCAGGCCAAAGGTTAATCCGTACCAAATTCCGTTTGCGCCTAAGCCAAAATGAAAGCCCAATACGTAGCCCACCGGAATACCAACTACCCAATAGGCCAGGAAGGTGATTACCGTTGGAATATTCACGTCGCCCAGGCCCCGCAACACGCCTAAACCTACAACCTGCGTGCCATCAAAGAGTTGAAAAAAGCCGGCAATGATCAGTAGTTGAGCAGCTATTTCAATCACTTTTGTTTCAGAAGTATAAATGTAAGGCATCAAATTGTGCGCAGCAATAAACAGAACGGCAGTACAGCTCATAAACACCAGGATAACATGATAACTGGCAATTGCCGATTTGCGGAGATCGTCTAATCGGTTGCGGCCTAAATTGTTTCCCGTTTTAATGGTGGCTGCCGAAGCTACGCCGCTGGCAATCATATAAGTCATCGCTGCAAGACTAATTGCAATTTGGTGCGCCGCCTGTTCAATGGCGCCGATGGTTCCAATAAGCACCGCCGCACCGCTAAAAGCACTGATTTCGAACGAATATTGAAGCGCTACCGGAGCGCCGATCTTTACAATTTTAATCGTTCTTATTTTGTCGATAAACGTGGCCTTGAAACTAATGAGGTAATTTTTGAAATTTTCAGAGCGCAGCACATAGATGGCCATTACTGTGGCCATTAAAATCCTATCGATGAGTGTGCTCAGGCCCACGCCGCTAACGCCCATCGATTTTATGCCGAACATGCCCCGCACAAAAATAATCCCAAGAATAATATTTAGCACATTGCCCCAAATGGATATAAACATAGCCTGTTTGGTGAAGCCCAGCCCCTCGGCAAATTGCTTAAAGGTTTGGAAAATAAGTAATGGGATAATCGACACCGAGAGCAGCCCCAAATAAGGCTTGGCATAAAAAACCACTGCTGGCGACTGGTTTAGGTGATCGATGACGAGTAAAACACCAAAGTGAACAAGCACGTATAGAAACAAGCCTACCGAAATGTTGATGATTAAACTGTTGGATAAAAGTTTTCCGCATTCTTCGTAGTTCTGCCGACCGTTTTCTTGCGCAATAAGCGGAGTGAGGCCGTAAGAAATACCCAGCCCAATAACCAAAACGAGGATAAAAATACTATTGACCAACGACACTGCCGCAAGTTGTGTAGCATCGGTAAAATGTCCGACAATAACACTGTCGGCCATTTGAACCAGCGTATGGCCAATCTGCGAACCAACAATGGGTAGCGCCAGATGGAGATTTTCTTTATAATAAGGCTTGTATTTAGCGTAAATTCTGGAAAACATAGGGGTGCAAAGATCGTTTTTTTGAGGCTTAAAAAGTGATGCGATATTGAGTTAATTTTAAACAGTTCGCTTTCGGCTCCAGTCGCGAACTTTCCTATCGTGTGGACACATCTCCTTTGGCCCGTTCGTCATCCTTTGTCATGCTGAGGAACAGCCTGTCCCGATTTTTCGGGAAAGTATCTGTAACCTACTCTTACCGTCCTGGCCCACTCACTCGCCCTCGTTTGGCACTGCGGTTTTGACGTTCTGTGTTCCATAGCTTGGGGATTCTTCGTTGCACTCAGGATGACAGCGTTAAACCTATCTTCCCAACGCCTGTATTTTTTCAAAAAAGTGATTTCTTTATTGCTTACAGGAAACACCTTCCCGACGGAGGCAACAGATATCTCTCCCGATAAAAAAATCGGGATTCGATATGACGGGGGGCAATAACGGCAAGCTACTTCTACCAGCTAACCGCAGTAAAATACTCCTCCTTTTCGCTGGTGTGTGTTCTGATTACGTTGGCCAGAATTAAGCCCACAAGTATCTTCTGCGCCTTGCGGTACGAACAATGAAGTAACTTACTAAACCCCTTTAAGGTAATCTTTTCGTTTTGGGCCAAAAATTCCAATAACTTTTTCTCATTGTCAGAATACGATATCAGCACGCCATTATCTTTATGCTCACTTTTTAGAACCTCAATAATGATTTTGCTTGCCAGTACACTTTTATCGTGAATGCGGATATAAGCCCACCATTTTTTCTGATCGTCTAAAGCATAATGTGGTTTTGTATCGCTTTCGGGGATATTTGCCACCAGCACCAACTTATCATCAACATAAATTTCTTCAAACGAAGGTTCGATCGCAGGTTTGCAAAACTGGTGGGCAGCGGTTAGAATCATGTATTTTTCTTCCTCTTCCGATTTTACGCCCTTAATTGCACCATCGTCCGCAACACCAATCAGTAATTTGCCACCCTTATTATTGGCAAAGGCCACCAGGCTTTTGGCAATTTTTTCGGTGCTGGTAATCGTTTTCTTAAAATCGAGGTTAACACCTTCGCCCTGCAAAATAAGATTCTTGATACTTGGCATAACATATTTTAATAAGCAACTCTGGGTGTTTCTCCCTGATGCAGGTTTCTGATATATACTTCGTTCATTACAGTGGCGCAAAGTTCGCCCGTTGTATTGGTAATTTCCATGGGGTAGGCCTTCACAAATTTCCCGACCGTTCTTAATGCTTCCTCAGCCTCCGCTATCATTTCGTCGGTAAGCCTAATCGTGAAGTAAAGGTTCGTACGGCCCGGCTTTAAGTATTGAATTGAAGCACTTTTGAGCCAAACCCGAACCTTAAAGCCCCTTCGCTGCATCAGCTGATCAAATAGCAAGGCATAAAAAGGATCTGTTGCGGCATAAATGGTGCCACCAAAAATAGAACCGTTATAATTTTTGTTCAGGAAACTCTTGCTCAGCTTCACTGTGCAGCTTCTAAAATCATCTTCAAATCTCTGAACCCAGATGCGCTGAAAAAATAAGGGAGGATAAAATCGCATCACCCATTTAAGGGTATTTTGAGAAATAATCATATAGACTAATATCAGAAAGTTTTATCACCTTTTAAAGTTTTAACGCCCTTGTTTCCGTAATATTTTAGTAAATTAGATGCATGCATATTTTCGACACTGTTACGGCTGCCCTGGCCGATTTAGATAGCCGCGGCTATAACCTCGATTTTAATTTAACGCCTGATGCGCTGGAATGTAAGGAGATCGATTTACTTTTGATGCCCGAAGAATTTGAGATCGACGAAGTATACCGCTTTGAGGGGATGACCGATCCTGCAGACAGCTCGGTAGTGTACGCCATATCATCAAACGTGGGCAATTTAAAAGGTGTACTTGTTGATGCCTATGGCGCTTATGCAGAAAACGTATCGCCCGAGCTGCTCAACAAGCTGAAGATTCACCATGAATAGTAGTTTCTTATTTGTTAATCAGCGCTTTAACTACTCTTTTTTACGATTTAACCTAAAAAGTTAAAACCAAATGATTAAGAGGTTGTTAAGAGTTGAGATAACATTAAAAAACTATGAAAAAAATAATCTTAAGTCTTGCTTTTGCTGGCACATTGATGATTGCCACATCAGCATGCAATTCGTCGAAGAACATGGCTGGTTCTTCAGATAGTACAATGACGGATTCGACCGCTACAACGGCCCCGATGGATACTACATCGACCACAACGCCACCTGACACATCGAGAACGATGCCGCCAGATACAACAAAGAAAATGCCTCCTATGTAGGATCCGAAAGCCACTCAAGAACCAGAGTGGCTTTTATTTTTAAATTCTATTTTATTTATTTGTGCTTATTTGTACTTTCAGCACTTTAAACCAAATATTTGAAATGGAACCTTCCCAGCTAAAAGCCAAAAACCGCAATGTAATTTTCCTCGTTATTGTTGCCGCTCTAGGCTATTTTGTAGATATCTACGATCTTGTATTATTTTCGGTAGTTCGCGTCCAAAGTTTGGGTGAAATCGGTGTCTCCGCAAAAGACATGCAATCAGACGGTTTTCTCATTATCAATGCACAAATGTTTGGCCTTTTACTGGGCGGAATACTTTGGGGCGTACTCGGCGATAAACTCGGAAGGATAAAAGTGCTTTTCGGATCGATCCTTTTATATTCTTTGGCCAACATCGCCAACGGTTTTGTAACTACCGTTAACAGCTATGCAATAATCAGGTTTATTGCCGGGATTGGGCTTGCCGGAGAGCTAGGCGCCGGAATTACGCTTGTAGCCGAAACCATGGATAAAGAGAAAAGGGGCTATGGAACGATGATTGTTGGCGCTATCGGCCTTTTGGGGGCCGCAGTTGCAGCAACCGTTGCGTCGCATTACACCTGGCAAACATCTTATTTTGTAGGCGGCGGAATGGGGCTTGCCCTGCTGCTGCTTCGCGTTGGCACCTTCGAATCGGGCATGTTTAAGCACGCCGCCAAGTCCGAAATAGCCAAAGGAAACATCTTTATGCTTTTTAATAACAAGAAGCGGTTTCTAAAATACCTCTATTGCATCTTAATAGGCGTTCCCTTGTGGTTCGTAGTCGGAATTTTGGTTACGCTGGCGCCCGAATTTGGAAAGGCCCTTGGTGCAACCGAGCCCTTAAAAGCAGGTACCGGAATTATGTTTACTTACTTTGGCATTGCCATTGGCGATGTAGTTACCGGACTGTTGGCTCAGGTTTTGAAATCGAGAAAAAAAACGGTTTTCATCTTCCATTTGCTTTCCGTTATCAGCGTAGTGGTTTACTTAAGTAGTTTTGGCCTAAGTAGCAGCTCATTTATATGGATTTGTCTGTTTATGGGTTTCTCGGTAGGGTATTGGGCCACCTTTGTAACCATAGCCTCCGAGCAATTCGGAACCAACATCAGGGCTACCGTTACTACAACCGCACCCAACTTTGTTCGCGGCGCCCTGATTCCAATCACTTTCTTTTTTGAGTTTTTAGCAAGTAAGTACGATTTAATCACCGCCGGATATCTGGTAATGGGCGTGCTTACCTTAATTGCCATGTTCGGATTGAGCCAGCTCAAAGAAAGTTTTGATAAAGATTTAGATTATTTGGAAGAGTAATAGTCGAAATGTGTAAAGCGGCTGAATCCTAAACGATTTACGTTTTGGAGCGCTCCGTCTTTGCGAAATCAATTTTTCATCGATGGAAGCAATCTCATAGGAGATATTATTTAATCAAGAAGATTGCTTCCCCGAAAAGTCGGGACAGGCTGTACCTCGCTATAACGTAGTCCCTTTGGGCAATGACGACCGCCTTAAAAAACGGCATTCATATTAATGTTATGTAATAAATAAAAACTACCATTGACGTTATTTAGTAACTTATTGGATTACAATTACTTAATTATAGGTTGGCCAAATGAATGGAACGCCAACTACGAACGGTCGTCATTCCCAATTTAATTGGGAATCCTAAATCGAAAGAAAGACTTTAACTTGGCATTGTGATTCCCGCCTGCGCGGGAAAGACGGCAAGAAGATATAAACGTCATTCATATTGATTTTTATGCAATGAATTACTGCTCAGGATGACAGCGTTTAACCTGTCATCCTAGCTCCTTATGGTTTTTCTAAAACGGATCGCTAATGACGACGACAATTGACAAAAGTTAAAATCGCTAAAACTGTGCTTCAATCAGTTAAAAATAAAAAGAGGTTAAAAACGCTGTCCACAAGCGTAAAACTTTTCCACAATGCCTTAATTCGCTATATTTTTGTTAAATTCGCAAGGTTATAATAATACCTTTTTTAAATATCGTTTTAAACAACGAGGATAATAATTTATGGCAGAAGATTTAGAGAATCAGCAGAACGACAAAATCATTCAGATTAATATAGAAGAGCAAATGAAATCGGCCTACATTGACTATTCAATGTCGGTAATTGTATCAAGGGCCTTGCCTGACGTACGCGATGGATTAAAACCGGTACACCGCCGCGTTTTGTATGGTATGCTCGATCTAGGTGTAACCAGCAACAAACCACATAAAAAATCGGCCCGTATTGTGGGCGAGGTTTTAGGAAAGTACCACCCACATGGCGACTCATCGGTATATTTTACCATGGTTCGTATGGCCCAGGACTGGAGCTTACGCTACCCAATGGTAGATGGTCAGGGAAACTTTGGCCACATTGATGGCGATTCGCCGGCTGCAATGCGTTACACCGAGGCACGTTTTGCAAAAATTGCCGAAGAAATGCTTGCCGATATTAATAAGGATACGGTAGATTTTCAACTAAACTTTGATGATACGTTACAGGAACCTTCGGTTTTACCATCAAAAATTCCCAACCTTTTAGTAAACGGATCATCGGGTATTGCGGTGGGTATGGCTACCAACATGGCCCCTCACAACTTAACCGAAGTTATTGATGGTATTGTTAACTACATCGATAATAGAGAGATTACTATTGAAGAGTTAATGAAGTTTATTAAGGCGCCCGATTTTCCGACAGGTGGTATCATTTACGGATATACCGGTGTTAAAGAAGCCTTCGAAACTGGCCGTGGCCGTATTGTAATGCGTGCAAAGGCAGAAATCGAAAACATTAAAGATCGCGAAGTAATCATCGTTACCGAAATCCCTTACCAGGTAAACAAGGCGCAAATGATTGAGCGTACTGCTGAACTGGTTGGCGAGAAAAAGCTCGAAGGAATTTCTAACATTAAAGATGAATCGAACAAAGATGGTATTCGGATTGTGTACGAAATTAAACGCGATGCCAATGCATCGATCGTGCTCAACAACCTATATAAATATACGGCTTTGCAAACCTCTTTCAGTGTAAACAACATTGCATTGGTAAAAGGCAGGCCGCAAATGCTAAATCTGAAGGATTTAATTGTACATTTTGTTGATCACAGACATGATGTTGTTATCCGCCGTACGAAATATGAACTTGCCGAAGCCGAAAAGCGTGCGCATATTTTAGAAGGTTACCTTATTGCGTTAGATCACTTAGACGAAGTGATTAAACTAATCAGGGCTTCTGAAACACCAGATGAGGCTCGCATGGGCTTGATGGAGAAATTCGGGCTGAGCGATATTCAGGCACGTGCAATTTTGGATATGACGCTTCGTCGTTTAACAGGACTAGAGCGTGATAAGATTAAAGAGGAGTATGCTGAACTGATGAAAACCATCGATTATTTGAAATCTATTTTGGCAGATGAAGGTTTGCGTATGAAGATTATCAAAGATGAGCTTGAAGAAGTGAAGCAGAAATTTGGTGATGAGCGTAAAACTACCATTGTTCATTCTGCGGAAGATATGAGCATGGAAGATTTCATCGAAGATGAGGAAGTAGTCATTACTATCTCGCACGAAGGTTATGTGAAACGTACACCTGCAACCGAGTTTAGAGCGCAGGGCAGGGGCGGCAAGGGGTCGAAAGGTAGCACCTCGCGTAATGAGGATTTCATCGAGCACATGCTCGTGGCTTCTAACCACAACTATATGTTGTTCTTTACCGAGGCCGGAAGATGTTTCTGGTTAAGGGTTTACGAAATTCCCGAAGGCTCGCGTACCAGCAAGGGCAGGGCTATTCAGAACATTATCAATATTCCGAAAGAAGAAAAAATTAAGGCTTACATCAAAGTGAAGAACCTTAAAGATCAGGAGTATCTGGAGAACAATTTTATTATTATGTGTACTAAACAAGGTACAATCAAGAAAACTTCTCTCGAGGCTTATTCCCGTCCCCGTGTTAATGGTATAAATGCAATTAACATTAATGAAGGCGATGTTTTATTGGAAGCCTGCTTAACTGATGGCGAAAGCGAGATTGTAATGGCCTTACAATCGGGCAGGGCCATCCGATTTAACGAAAAAACGGTTCGCCCGATGGGTAGAACAGCCACTGGCGTGCGGGGTGTACGACTGGCACACGATAAGGATGAAGTTGTTGGCATGATTGCTGTAAACAATCCTGAAGTTACAGTGTTAGTAGTATCAGAAAAAGGATATGGAAAACGTACCGATATTGAAGATTATCGTGTAACAAACCGTGGCGGTAAGGGTGTAAAAACTATTAATGTTACTGAAAAAACAGGACAATTAGTTTCGATAAAAGGCGTTACAGACAGCGAAGATTTGATGATCATCAATCGCTCGGGAATTGTAATCAGAATTCCGGTAGCCGCTTTACGTGTAATGGGACGTGCCACGCAAGGCGTTCGATTGATATCGTTAAAAGGAGATGATGAAATTGCATCGGTTACTAAAATCGATCATGAGGAAGATGAAGAGGAAACGGTAGATTTGGAAGGCGTGCTGGTTACAGATGGGGAAGAGGTTGAAGCAGATACGACCGAGCCGGAAGAAACTGATGACGAAGCTGATACAGATGACGAAACCGAAGAAGAAAATTAATTAAATAAAGATTAGAATAAAAATTATGAAAAAAATATTTCTAGGTATAATGTTAGCAGGCGCAGCAAGCACTGCATTTGCTCAGAAAAGCGAGGTAGCCGACGCCAAGAAAGTTTGGAATGTGACGCAGTTTTTGCTTCAAAATCAAACCGGACCGTTAGAGAAAAAGTTAGAATCGATTAACACTGGTTTAGCACACACCGAAAAGGCAATTGCTGATGAGAAATCGAAAGTAATGCCCGAGGCATGGTCTTACCGTGCACTATTCGCATCAACTGCGGCGCTGTTAGATACCGTAAATATGGCCAATGCCAATGCCAACCTAAAAATTGCTCAGGATGCAATAGCGGAAGCAAAAAAGCTGGATACTAAAGGCGCCGAGAAAGACAATATCGCTTTAGCCGAAACTAATGTAACAAATGCGGTTAGAAACGGTGGCGTGCTTGCCTATAACAGGAAAGATTACAAAACTGCTTACGAGAAATTCGTTGCAGCTACTGTAATTAATCCACAAGATACTTCCATGTACTTAAATGCAGGTATCGCGGCCAGAAACATCGAAGATTATCCGGGGATGATTACCCAATTTAAAAAAGTGATTTCGTTAAATTCGCCGCAGTCGAAAGATTTGTATTCGGAAATTATTAGCACAGCGCTTGCAAAGCAAAAAGATACTACCGCCGCACTTGCTATTATTAAAGAAGCTACAGCGAAATTTCCTGACAATACAGACTGGATCAAAACTGAAACACAAATTTATATCGACAGGGGAGATGCTGCAAAATCAGAACAAATGCTTGTTGCTTTAGCTGCAAAAGAGCCAACAAACCCAAATTATCAGGTTTTGTTAGGTAACATTTATTTTTCGCAGGCACTTGCTTTGCAAAAAGATCGCAATAAAATCGACTCTAAAAAAGTTAAGGAATTTAATGAAGTTACTACAAAAATGAATGCCATGTTGGATAAGGCTTTGCCCTTTTATCAAAAAGCACTCGAATTAGATTCGAAAAACCAGGGTGCTTTGGAAACTTTAAAAACCATATACGCCTTTAGAAACGACACCAAAAATTACGAAGACATTAAAAAACGTTTAGACGCGCTTCCTAAGCAATAAACACCGATCTAAAAAAAAGAGTCCTGATTTTATCGGGACTCTTTTTTTTTGTTTAATTTTATGGTTTTAATAACTGTACCAAATTCTTTCCTATGCAATACCGCTTTAAAATATTACTTGTTACGCTCGTTTTTTTGTCTGTTAATGCTGTGGCCCAAAAAAGCCAGATCCTTATTGCCAGAAACTCGGTTGGTAAATTACAAGCGTCAATTGCCAATAAAGAAGAGCCGAAAAAACAATTAGAGCTCATTTCCGAAGGCTTAAAGGCGATAGAATCGGCAGAGAAAGATAATAAGACCAAAAAATGGTCGGAAACCTGGTCTATTAAGGCATATTTAACATCTTTTGCTTCGTTGATAGATACTGATCCCAACAATTCAAACAAATATTACGATTCGGCAGTAGATGCGGTTAAGCAGGCGAAAAAACTGGATAAGTACGATGATAACTCAGGACTAATCAAGGCGTCGAATCATAACATTTTGATTAAGAAGCAATACAAAGGCAACGAGGCTTATTTTGCGAACGATTTTAATGAAGCATTTACTGATCTTAAGGAGGTAAGCGACAGTTTTCCGGCCGATACGGCTTTGGCCTTAAATACTGCAATATGCGCCCTGAACATTCAATCGTACGATGAAGCACTGAATTATTTTAAACGGGCCAAAGAAAATGGAATCAGAAATCCGTCAGTTTATCAGAAAATGGCACAAATGTACATTGTTAAATCTGACAACGAAGCAGCAATAAAAACGCTGGAAGATGGTTTGCTGCTTAATCCGTACAATCGTTTTTTGACTAACGATTACATCAATTTATTGCTCGACACCGAGAATTTCACGAAAGCACAGGGATTGATCGAAAAAAACCTGAAGTTAGAAAGAAACAGCAAGCTTCTGTATTTTCTGTACGGCTACATACAGCAGGCTGGCGGCAACAATGCAACGGCAATATTGGCTTATGATAAAGCCCTGGCATCTGATCAGAATTATTTCGATGCACTATATCAACTTAGTTTGGCGTACTTAAATACCGCCAATGAAACGCTGCGAAAAAATCAAGCTGATAAGGCCGTTCAATTTACCGGCCTGGTTGATAAGGCACAGTTTGCGCTACAGCGTGCAAATGAAATTAATCCAAACGACAAGAAAACCGTTCAGCTTCTCATCGATATCTATTCTAAAAAGAACGAAACCGACAAAATTGAAGAGCTTAACCGCCGGTTAAGAGAAATGTAAAAATCAGCGAGAATTTGGTGAGAGGCGAGGTGTTTAAAAAGTCAACTTAACATAATATTAATTATAGGACAAAACGGTTAACGGAACTGCACAAAGAAACGAACTTCGAATACCGTTTGTCAGCTATAATAATATTATGTCGGCACTCCGCGAAAAGCTGCGTTTGCCCTGCGCAGTAACACCGACAGAAAATGATGAACAGCATATAAATCTCAAATCTGTAAACCACTGTGAAGAATAAGTCGCAAAGCTGGCTGTCCGTCAACTCATTCGTATTTATTTGTCCCTGGAATGATCTTTTTTAAAGGCAAACAGAAACTGTCTTTTGGAAGAAATGCGAAACATGTTGATAATTGCAGGTTTATAGATTATATTTGAGAAAAGCCATTATTCCTATTTATGCTTGATCCATCTAATGTCCTACGAAGCGCTTTTCTCAAACATATACAAGATCCTGTAGCTGTTTTTGATACCTTTCCCAAATTAAAAATGCTGGAGTGTAATCAGCAGTTTAAAGCGCTGTTAAACCGGCTGTCTGGCGGGCAATCAGTTGAAAATGAGCCTTTTTTGGGACTGTTCAATCAAATTGAATATCAAAAGTTTGAACTCGAAATAGCGGCAGCCGTTAAGGATAACGAAAAAGCATCTTTCAAAACCAACTTAAACGGCGTTCAGCCAAATGAATATTGGGAAGTAGATATGACGCCGATAGCTTTTGAAGCGTCAGAATCGACTACGATGGTAATTTGCTCGTTCAAAAAGACAGATGACCGCATTCACGATTTAATTTCGGAGTTGCTAGAAAGAGAAACCAAATTCAGAAACTTTTTTGATCAGGCCCCGGTCGGGATGTGCGTTTTAAAGGGCACGGAACTTACCACCGAATATGCCAATGAAAACATGCTGAATTTGTGGGGTAAAACAAGAGACGAAATCATAAACAAGCCTCAGGAAATTGTTCATGCAGAACTGGCTGACCGGGAAGATATTCTAACTAAAGTGAGGAGCATTTTCTCTACCGGTCAGCAGTTAACCTTAAACGAACTACAGTTTTCGACCT
Source organism: Pedobacter endophyticus (assembly GCF_015679185.1). Lineage (NCBI taxonomy): Bacteria > Pseudomonadati > Bacteroidota > Sphingobacteriia > Sphingobacteriales > Sphingobacteriaceae > Pedobacter > Pedobacter endophyticus. The sequence continues at coordinate 389,704 of NZ_CP064939.1, read as the reverse complement.
CTGCAGGCGACGCCTATCTAACCGCCATATATCAACCACTCAAAGACGAAACGGGAACAGTTACCAGCATCTTCGTTATTGTCAACGACATCACCGAGCAGGTAAACTTCAGAAAGGAGTTGCTGAAAGCTAAAGATATTTTAAAGCTGGCCATGGATGCTTCGGGCATGGGTTCGTGGAATGTCGATTTGAACAGTAAGCGGTGTTTTTTATCTGAAAGAGCACAAGAAATTTATACGCTCGACCATAACAATTTGAGCATAAGCGAAGCAAAGTCGCTTGTGATGGAACGAGATATGGAAACGGTAAGTCAGTCCATTAGAAAAGCATTGCACCATCAAACTTCGTTCAACATTGAGTACGAAATCAGGATTGATGGTACGCGGCATACCAAGTGGTTACGATCGACTGGTAAGGCTTACTACGATCCCGACGGAAAACCAATTTACATCGCAGGAGCCGTACTGGATATTACTGCAGTTAAGCAAAATGAACTCAGGAAGAACGATTTTATCAGCATGGTGAGCCACGAACTGCGAACGCCATTAACCTCATTAAGTGCTTACATTCAGCTGCTGCAATACAAACTCAAAGACGGAAAGGACGCTTATGCTGTTGATACCCTTAACAAAGTTGGCATTCAACTTAAGCGCATGTCGCTAATGATTGATGGCTTCCTCAATGTTTCATTGTTAGAGGCGGGAAAGATTTATCTGAACAAGGTGCAATTTAACCTGATGGAGCTGATTGAGGTTATCGCTGAAGAAAACAGGATTATTTTGCCGAGTCATTTTATCCAGGTTGTAGGCGAATGTGATGTAATGGTGAATGCTGATAAGGAAAAAATCGGAAATGTATTGAACAATCTGATCGGAAATGCCGCCAAGTACTCAAAAAAGGAATCGTTGATTGCAATAAAGTGCGAAACGAATGACAACGAAGTGATTGTTAGTATTGAAGATGAAGGAATTGGCATCAAGGCCAGCGACCTCGACAAATTGTTTGATCGTTTTTACCGGGTTGATAGCCCTGACACAAAAACCATTTCGGGCTTTGGCGTCGGTCTGTACATCTGCGCCGAACTCATTAATCAACACGGTGGAAAAATTTGGGTGGAAAGTGAATTGAAACAAGGCTCCACATTTTATTTCAGTTTACCTTTATAAAAAAAAATGCAGAATTGACAGTTCTGCATTTTTTTAATCATAACTAAGACTATCTACTAAACAGTAAAGTAGATAATGAATTTTGCGACCACCAATCGCAAGATTCTGGCATCATAGTTCAATCCTGACTGATATGACACCGTTCCCGTGTTAAAGGTTTAACTTTCGTAAACCTATAATGAAACAAAGGTAACGCTATGTTATTGGGCAAAGAAGCAAAGTAGATAAGCTCAGATAAAAAATAGATTAATTTAAATATTCGATGGATATCGGTAGTGATTCGACTTAATGCCACTCCCCTGTCGCAACTTTCTGTTCCACATTACTCGGTCATTCCGTCATCTGTCCCGAAGCTTTGGGATCAGGATCTTTACATCGTTACTGCCCAATATCTAAGATGCTGAAATAAATTCAGCAAGACGACCTTTGATGTTAAGCCAATCGATGAAACCAATAGAGAAAGTTCAGGACCTCAATTCAGCATTTTAAATTCGATTTACGGATGCTTACTTCATGACCGCGACCCCTACTCTATTTTTAATCGCAAATAAATAGCGATTTGTAAAACCAAATGTCCGGGAATGTTGTTTCACAAAGTGAACTAAACATCCTGATCATGAATTTGAATTCATTTTACGTACAAAACGACGAAATTATCCTTTTATCTGAAGAATCTGATAGAAACTATTGGTGCGATCGACTTGGTGTGAGCCATGAGGTTCTGAAATCGGCGGTGCGTGCCACAAAAAGTATTACTTTAAGCCAAATTGCCGCGTATTTAAACGAAAAAATAGGCGATAAAAAGGTCGCGTAACTTCAGCCTGTCAATTTAAACAGCGCTATCAGCGGCTTCTGCCATAAATGGCAGTTTGCGCTGATAGATATTTTGTTATTTTGGCGGTTATCGCATCATCGTCCATTTGCCAGTTCCAGTTGCCGTTGGCATTGCCCGGAACGTTCATCCTTGCGTTTTCGTCCAAACCCAGAACATCCTGAATAGGCAAAATTGCGATATACGCGTTGGTCCTATAGGCGAGTGTTAACATCGCTTCGTGGATGTTTTTATGATTTCTCGAAATGCCTGTATACAGCTTAATGCGCTGTTTTGTTCGCTTGTCGATTTCGGTGTTGTACCAGCCCACAACGGTATTGTTATCGTGCGTGCCCGAATAAACAATGGCATTGGTTGAAGGGTAACGATAAGGAATGTGTGGCGACAACTGCATATCTTCGCCAAAGGCAAATTGCAATACTTTCATTCCGGGTAAGTCGAACTCGTCTCTCAGCGCTTCCACATCGCTCGTAATTTCTCCCAAATCTTCGGCTATAAAAGGCAGCTTGCCCAGGTGTTTTTTTACTTCATTGAAGAAATCGGCGCCCGGTCCTTGCTGCCAGGTTCCGTTAACAGCATCCTGTTCTGCGGCTGCAACGGCCCAATATGACGAAAAAGCCCTAAAGTGATCTAAGCGGAGCAGATCGAAAAGTTCGAGGTTTTTCTTCAGTCGCTTGATCCACCAGTCGTAGCCAGTCGCTTTCATATTTGCCCAGTTAAACACCGGCATCCCCCAAAGCTGGCCTTTATCATTAAAATAATCGGGCGGAACCCCCGCTACCATTTTGACGTTGAGCCCTTTATCAAGACTAAAAAGTTCAGGGTTGGCCCAAACTTCAACAGAATCGTGATCGAGATAAAACGGCAGGTCGCCGATTATTTTGACGCTATTTTTGTTTGCATAACCTTTTAACGCAAGCCATTGGCGATAAAAAATAAACTGCTGCCACTTAATTTCATCGATCTCTTCGGCATGCTCACTTGTAAATTTTGCAAGCATATCGGGCTTGCGGGTTTTTAATTCTGCAGGCCAATGGTACCAGGCAGAGCTTTTTAACTGCTGTTTTATTGTCGCATAAAGTGCAAAATCATTTAACCAATGGCTTTCCTGTTCGCAAAAGGTGCTATAAGCTTCAGCTAAAGTGTGATCAGCCGATTTAGAAAAACGTTTATAGGCTTTTGAGAGCAACTTCGACTTCGATTTTTCTGCCTTTTCAAAGTCGACGCGGCTTGTGGTTTTAATTTTAAATTGATCAAGGTCGGATGCATCTAAGAGGCCGTCATGCAGCAGCGCTTCCGGAGAAATGAGCAGATAGTTGCCTGCCATTGCAGAATTGCTGGAGTACGGCGAATGGCCATTTGTAGATTTGGTTGGATTTAATGGCAATATTTGCCAATACTGCTGACCTGCCGCCGCTAAAAAATCTATAAACTGATAAGCCGGTTTGCCAAAATCGCCAATGCCATATTCAGAGGGCAAGGAGCTAATATGCATTAATATGCCGGCACTGCGGGCATCTTCCGGAGATTTCAGTTGCAACAAGCCCAGTGGAATTTCGCTAAAAATTTGGCTAATTAATATTCCATCGTTCAAAAAATCCTTCGCTCCGGCTTTTTCCGCCATCAGATTTTGCCACGATGTAGGAACGCCCGATGGTAAAATAACCTCAGTATCGAGCCAATCGAACGCATTTAACTCCTCATTTTTAGCAATGGCGGCCATGCCCAACGGTACGGCGATTAATAAAAAGGTATCGTTGAACTTTCTGATATAGGCGCAAATATTTTTAGCGTATTTTCCCTTAACCTTTAACGGAATGTACTCACCTTTTTCAAAAACGGTTGCGTGCGTTTTGCGTACGCCCAATAACTTGTGGGTAAGCCATAACTTGGCTTTGCCGTTGTAACGCTCGCCCCAGATTTTTTTTAACGATTTTTCTGATTCAATTTGCGAAAGAAACTCCTCTCGTTTCGTGTAATCAACCGGCCTCCTGTTGTCGGGATCAACCAAACTTAAATCCCATAGTTCCGCTCCCTGATATAAATCCGGTACGCCCGGGCAAGTGAATTTTAAGAGCACTTGTGCCAGGCTGTTAACGATTCCGAAATCGGCTATTCGCGTCGAAAATTTATTCAGCGCCTGATAACTTTTTGCTTCCTGATCCAACAACTCATTGGCAAAATCTTTCACCAAAAGCTCATATTCTTCATTCGGTTCTGCCCAATCTGATCTTTTTTTAGCCTCGCGAAGTGCTTTTTCGATGTACAGCGCCAAACGGTCTTGTAGCCCCTCGTCCGATTCGCCAGGCATGGCCATTGTGCCCAAAATTGTTTGAAATATGAGATAAACATCGTTGTCGTGAAGCCACGCAAACGATTTATCTTTCGATTTAAGTTTGTTGGTAAGCGCAATCAGCCTGGTAACCATTTGCTCCCATTCTTTCGGAATATCGGTTAGCGTGTTTAGCCTTGCCCGCACATCTTCCCCTTTTTTTGTATCGTGTGTTGCGCTCCCATTCAGGGCAAGCGGCCAATGTTGTTGCCGGTCGACCATTTTTTGATGGAACTCTGCTACCGTTAAACCGAAAGCATCCGGCGCATCGCCCACTTCGGTGTGGCCAACAAAGCGATTGTAAGTAAACATGAGCGTATCTTCTACCCCTTTGGCCATTAGCGGGCCGGTAAATTGCATGCAGCGCAGAAAAAATTGGGTTAAACGCTGGTTATATTCTGCGTTAGCAGCTACCGGATTTTCGATGAATATTTGCCATAGCAACTCACCAACAGGCGCAAGCTCGGCGTTTTCGACTACGGGTTTGAGCAGTGATTTTACGTTTTTTAACGCATCGCCACTCAACGGAAAATTGTAATTATAGTATCGGTAAACGGGCATTTGCACCATCATCTCGCCAATGGCCTTTTTCAAGAGCTGACGATCCGGAACTGTTCCTTCGGCAAGTTGGAGGTTTGTAAACAAGTCTACCAAATTATCGAGTTCGCCCTGCATATGATCGAATAAAATTGCCGTTTTCTTCTCATGGATCATTGCGGTCGGATCGAGCTTTTTACCAATTACCTTTTTGTAAATTTTGTTGAACGCACTTTTGGCTGCCTTGTTGGTAAACAGATTGTTCATCATGGCTAAAAAATCGTAACCGGTGCTGCCCTGTGTTCGCCAGCTCTGCGGCATTTGCTCATCGCTCTCCAGAATTTTTTCTACAACAACATAAACGTCTTCGCCTACTTCTTTATAAAGCCGATCGAGATATTGCTTCGGATCAAAAAGCCCGTCAATGTGATCAATTCTTAAGCCCTGAAAAATGCCTTTTTTTACGAGCTTGAAAATGTATTCGTGGTAACGATCAAATGCATCCTGATGTTGGATGTTGAGACAAATAAGCCCGTTAACGGTAAAAAATCGACGGTAATTGATCTGGCTGTCTGTCTCTTTCCAATTGCAAAGCCTGTAATGTTGCTCATCAGCAATTTTCTTTATCAGCCTTTTATCACTGTTAACTTCCTCGAGTTTTCTTCCTGCCAACTCCGCTTTAGACGATTCGTTAAGCGGCCAGTTACTTTCGGCATAACTTAAGTAATAACGGCCAGCAATTTCCTTAATCTCAATCAGTGAATCGTTAATTGCCTCATCCAGATCGCTGCCTAAAAACGGAACCATCAGTTTCTGATCATCAGAGAAATCGATATCAAAGAAAGTGGCAAATTCAGAAGCTGAACCCTTTTCCAACACATCCATTAGCCAGGCATTGTTCGGATGATAAGCCATGTGGTTGGGAACAATATCCTGCAACCACTGCATACCAGCTTCTTTCAGCGTTTTTGAAATGGCAAATAGTTCTTCTTCGGTGCCTATTTCGGGATTAATGTTAAGCGGATTGGTAACGTCGTAACCATGGGTACTCCCCGGTACAGCCTCAAAAATCGGCGAAGCGTATATCGTATCAACACCCAGCTTTTTTAGGTATGGAATAATTTTGCTGAGCGATTTAAACGTAAAGTCTTTGTTGAACTGAATGCGATAAGTGGTGTTTGGATTATACATTTGCGCTTGCTAAAATTAAAATAGATTCTGGTGAAACATTAATGGTGTCGTTAATTGCCGGCTGTTCAGCATCGCTTCCGCCCCATTCAACTGATGCAGAGTTAAAAATTACCTTGCTGTTTGCTACATGGCGACCTGGAAAACCTTGCGTTTCTTTGGAGAAATTCATTAAACAATAAACCTTTCCGTTTTGGTTGCTTCGAGTAAGTATTAAACAATTTTGATCTTTGAGCGCCTCTGCCAATACACCCGTCCGATCGAGCTTATTAAGGACAGGGTTCGATTTTCGAAGCGCGATCAATGCCTTGTAATAGGCAAAAAGCGTTTTGTGCTGGTTTTCGTTCAGCGCTTCCCAATTCAGTTTAGAACGGTTAAAGGTGTCTTCGCTTTGCGGGTCGGGCGTTTCATCTGAATGGTGAAAGGCAGCAAATTCTGATCTTCTACCCTTTCTCACCGATTCGATAATGTCTTCGTCGGTGTGGCTGATAAAAAACTGAAAGGGATTTGCTTCGCCATATTCCTCGCCCATAAATATCAGCGGTATGTATGGGCTGCAAAGCACTGCTGCTGCCAATAGTTTTAACATTTCGAAGCTTACCAATGTGGATGTACGCTCGCCAAGCATTCGGTTGCCAACATGATCGTGATTTTGCGAGAAAACGATAAACTGATTTCCCTGGTTTCTCTCGGCTTTTATGCCGAACTTCTTTTGCCGGTGAGGCGAATATTGCCCGTCGTACACATAAGCGTCTCGGTACGATTTAGCGAGATGCTCAATACCGTTAAAGTCGGCATAGTACCCGTTTTTCGCTTCTCCGGTAGTTACCCTTAACGCATGATGAAACTCGTCAATCCATTGGGCATCCATCCCATAGCCTTTATCCGCTAATGGATTTATGTATGTATTGTCGTTTAAATCGAGCTCTACCAAAAGCAAATATTCCCGTTTTGTATGTGCTGAAAGCTGATTTACATACTGCTTAATTTCGGCTAAAATGTGTGTGGTGCTCAAATCCTTTATGGCGTGCACGGCATCCAGTCGCAGTGCATCGATGTGGAAATCGCGAAACCACATTAAGCAATTCTCAATAAAATACTCCCGAACCGCATCACAATTTGCGTCGTCGAAATTTATCGCATCGCCCCATGGCGTATTGTATTTCGCCGTAAAATACGGCCCGAAATCTTTCAGGTAGTTGCCTTCTGGTCCAAAATGGTTATAAACAACATCTAAAATTACAGCGAGCCCTTTCTCATGGCAGGTGTTTATGAGCTGTTGTAACGCTTCTGGCCCTCCATAGCTATCCTGTACCGCGAACGGATACACACCATCGTAACCCCAATTGCGGTTGCCGGGAAACTGTGCAACTGGCATAATTTCGATTGCAGTAATGCCCAGCTCCAATAAATAGTCTATCTTCTCTGTTATCGAATTAAAATCTCCGGTCGGTGTAAAAGTGCCTGTGTGCAATTCGTAAATAATCAGGTCTTCCGTTCTAACACCTTGCCAACCCAAATCAGTCCAGTTGAAAGATTTGAGGTTGTAGGCAGTCGAATTTCCAGAAACCCCGTTTTTTTGATATACAGATGCAGGATCAGACCTCAGTAAAGGCTGGCTATCTGTAGTTTGCTGTTCGGCTTCTTTATTTTCGAGTGCAAAGCAATATTCGGCGTTTTCGGCTATTTCATTACTTTTAAGATACCAATAACCAAGCGATTCTTTTTGCATTTTAAGGCTCAGCTCGCTTTCGGTAATCAGCACAGATACATTAGTTGCAAATGGCGCCCAGAGCCATATTTCGGCAGTGCCGTCTTCTAAAAAGTTTAATCCAACTTTTCTTTTGCGGATATCAATCTCCATATATTTTTAAGGCTAAAACGCTAAGCTTCTCACAAAACTCGATACAAGCAGGTTGCTTTCGAGGTAAGAAAGCGGATTGGCAGATTATACAATTATAGTTTTTAAGAGCGCACTGTGGTTGGTGGCTTATTTAGTCTTTTTTTTGTTGGCCATTCTGATTCGCATTTCATCCTCAACTTGTTTTTCCTCATCCTTTTCGGCCAGCGGTGTGTCGGTTTTAATTTCTTCTTCATTTCCGACGGCAGCAATTGCCCTATCTTTGTCACTTCCCTTTTTAATCTCTGCCTTTATCATATGTTCTCTATTTAGGTAATACGTACAGGAAACAAGCAATTGAATAGAATGGTTTTGAGTTTCCGCTGGTCGGGATCGTAGACCGTCATTGCGAGGCTGGGACCGTGCGAGCCGAAGCAATCTAACTAAAGGCATTGCTTCGTTCCACTTCCCAACTTTTTTCGCCTTGGATTTTAAATCCAGTACTATTTAGGTCGGAATTTAGTAAACTCGTCATTGCGAGGCTGGAACTGTGCGAGCCGAAGCAATCTAACTAAAGGCATTTCTTCGTTCCACTTCCCGACCTCTTTCGCCTTGGATTTTAAATCCAGCGCTATTTAGGTCGAGGTTACAAACCTCGACCAGCGTTATCCGTTAGTCTGGATTTGCAATCCTGACTTGTTTAGCCCTGGATTTTAAATCCAGTGTTAGTTAGGTCGGAATTTAGCAAACTCGTCATTGCGAGGCCGGGATTGTGCGAGCCGAAGCAATCTAACTAAAGGCATTGCTTCGTTCCACTTCCCGACCTCTTTCGCCTTGGATTTTAAATCCAGCACTAGTTAGGCCGAAATTTAGTAAACTCGTCATTGCGAGGCTGGAACTGTGCGAGCCGAAGCAATCTAACTAAAGGCATTGCTTCGTTCCACTTCCCAACTTTTTTCGCCTTGGATTTTTTAATCCAGTACTATTTAGGTCGGAATTTAGTATACTCGTCATTGCGAGGCTGGGGCTGTGCGAGCCGAAGCAATCTAACTAAAGGCATTGCTTCGTTCCACTTCCCGACCTCTTTCGCCTTGGATTTTAAATCCAGCACTAGTTAGGCCGAGGTTACAAACCTCGACCAGCGTTATCCGTTAGTCTGGATTTGCAATCCTGACTTGTTTAGCTCTGGATTTTAAATCCAGCACTAGTTAGGTCGAAATTTAGTAAACTCGTCATTGCGAGGCTGGAACTGTGCGAGCCGAAGCAATCTAACTAAAGGCATTGCTTCGTCCCACTTCCCGACCTCTTTCGCCTTGGATTTTAAATCCAGTACTATTTAGGTCGGAATTTAGTATACTCGTCATTGCGAGGCTGGGACTGTGCGAGCCGAAGCAATCTAACTAAAGGCATTGATTCGTTGCACTGCCCAACTTTTTTCGCCTTGGATTTTTAAATCCAGTACTATTTAGGTCGAGGTTACAAACCTCGACCAGCGTTATAGTCTGGATTTGCAATCCTGACTTGTTTAGCCCTGGATTTTAAATCCAGTGTTAGTTAGGTCGGAATTTAGTAAACTCGTCATTGCGAGGCTTGAACTGTGCGAGCCGAAGCAATCTAACTAAAGGAATTGCTTCGTTCCACTTCCCAACTTTTTTCGCCTCGGATTTTAAATCCAGCACTATTTAGGTCGAGGTTACAAACCTCGACCAGCGTTAAATCTCTACAAGCGCTTGAAATAAATCGTCATTGCGAGGCCGGGATTGTGCGAGCCGAAGCAATCTATTAGCGAAGATGAAATTACAAACCTCGCCTACGTTACCAATGAGAAAACCTTAAGCACCTATTGATTTAGCGAGAAACTTCGGATTACGGTTTTGCTTTGATCCAATAGATTGATCTTTGCGAGGGTATCTTCGCTTACCAAATTTATAATTTGTTCTTCCAGTTCGAGCGCTAGCTGATCGATTTTGTAGCCTTCGGTTACCACAATGTCGATCTCTGCCGCACCTTTGGCTTCGATGCGTTGCGCACGTTCGCCTAAAAATGCTTTAAGCTGATTAATTAATTCTTCCATACTTCTCATTTTCTAATTAAGAAAGCGTTTGAACAGGAAAATTGTTTCGCCTATTTAACTTCCTGTATTCAGGATTTGCGATCCCGACTGCTCCGGCGCTGGATTTGAAATCCAGTATTAAACAGGAAGGTCAGAATTTAGTATATTCGTCATTGCGAGGCTGGGATTGTGCGAGCCGAAGCAATCTATTAGCGAAGATGAAATTACAAACCTCGCTCAGCGCTTTGACAGAGATCGTCATTGCGAGGCTGGGACTCTGCGAGCCAAAGCAATCTAACTAAAGGCATTGCTTCGTTCCACTTCCCGATCTCTTTCGCCTTGGATTTTAAATCCAGCACTATTTAGGTCGAGGTTACAAACCTCGACCAGCGTTAAATCTCGACCAGCGCTTAAAATAACTCGTCATTGCGAGGCTGGGACCGTGCGTGCCGAAGCAATCTATTAGCTAAGACGAGACTACAAATCTCGACCAGCGTGCGTTTTGAGGGGGAAATCGTTTCGCGTATTTGACATAAGTGTACGCTTTTTTAAGCGCCTGGAAATCAACGTCCCGTAACGTTGAATGTATTTATACCCGAAATTAAACCGCAGGATAGCGGGTTTACCCGATAAAGGCAGTCTGAGCCCCTTTAATCGTACAGTTTAGGGTTGTGTAGCAAAATTGTGTACTTGTTTACGTTTCGTTTGGTATAACATTTGTTCAAACATAGATTCATCAACCCTAGAACATCATGACGCAAATTGAATTTAACAAAATGGTTAACAGCCATTCATTATCGCTTCGAATGCATGCTTTAAATTTTACCAAAGATGTGGAGGATGCAAATGATTTGGTTCAGGATACCATGCTAAAAGCAATTAGGTTTTACCAAAATTTTCAAGAAGGCACCAATTTTAAAGGTTGGCTGTTTGTGATAATGAAAAACACTTTCATCAATAATTATCGCAAAAATGCAAAGTCGAAAACGCTGATTACACAAGATGACGAGATTTCGTCGGCGAATTTGATGATGAGCGCTCAAACCAACGGAAGCGTTGGCAAAATGATTGTCGATGATATCCAAAAGGCACTAAATCATCTGCCCGATAGTTATAGTGTTCCCTTTATAAAGTATTTTGAGGGCTTTAAATACCACGAAATTGCCGATGAGCTTGGTATACCGCTTGGTACAGTAAAAACCCGCATCCATGTGGCCAGAGAAATGCTAAAAAAATACCTTAAAATGTATGCAAAGGGCAACGACTAGTGCCTGCTGGTAGTATAAATTACATTGTTTACTACATGTTGAGTGTTTAACAACAATTTAATAAAGCAAAAAGGCCCCGATATCGGGGCCTTTTTGTTTCATACTCGCGAAATTATTATTTTCCAGAGTTTTTCTTGTCAGTTACTTCTGCACGGATTTCTTGTGCTAAAACTTTAAGATCTTGCATTGCTTTACGCACACGAGTACCAGCAGCTGCATTGCCAGCGTTATAAAATTTTTCTACATCTGCTTCGATTGCAGCAACAGCAGCTTTAACTTTTGAGAATTTTTCCATCGCTAATTGATGTTTTTAAGGTTTAAAAAATTTATTTTTTTTCAATAATACATATTTACCTTGAATTAACAACAGAAAGCAAATATTAATTTGAAAGAAGTTTTGCACATTTTCACATTCGAAAAATGCCTTGGCGATAGAATAGGACAATTTTTTGTCTTTTTCTTGTACGATTTATACCGCCTCCGCGAGCTGCTTTGACAAGCTGATCAGGTTGTTAAATGTTTGGTTTGCACTGTCGATGCACACTTCATAATCGGCCTCGGTAACCGTTTCATTCAGTAGGGAAACAAAAGTTTTCCATTTGGCTCCAAGCGCTTCGCCATACACGCCATAATAGTTTAAACCTGCTTCATGGCCTTCAAAATTTTTATTGGCCAGAATATGTTTTTTTATAACGTTACCACCCAATGTAGCGCCTTCAAGCACATAAAGGGCGCCAAGCACCGCTGCATTATTTTTTTTGGGGATGAACAAATCAAAGTTTAGCTCCGGCAAAGTAAGGGTATCAATCTGCCAATAATCGAGGTCTTTTTCCAGCGCACCAAGCTTTAACCGTTCGCTCATTTCCAATCGTTCAGCAATATCGGCATCGAGCATATTGGCGAGGTTATTTTCGAGTTTTTGATGTATAATATAATTAATGGTCAACAGTTTCTTATAATCAGCTACACTCAACGTGTGGTTCATAATGTTGTTAACAAACATTAGCGATTCGAGCTCGTTGTGGCGCTCGGACGTTGCAGTTTTCAGTAAATTGGCAATCATGTATATTTTTCTAATTAGGTTTAAAACAAAAAATTCGAATTGAAAAATCCGAATTTTTAAAAAATGTGGAGACTTTTTAATTTAATCGCAAGTGCTGGTTAAACCAAAAGTCGTGTACCGAGTGGATGCATTTAACCAGATTATCGTAACCGTCCGGTTTGGTTAAATAGGCATTTGCCCCAAATTCTATCGATGCTTTAACATCATCAGGGTTATCGGAAGTGGAGAATAAGATTACCGGAATCCCCTTTAAGTAGGGAATGTCTTTAATAAATTTAAGCAAATCAAGACCGGATAAACCCGGCAGGTTTAAATCGAGCAAAATAAGTTTAGGCTTCGTTTTGGTATCTGCAAAATTTTGCAATTTCAATAAAGCCTCTCTCCCATCTTCTACAATGGTTAAATTTAATGTTTGTCGCACCTCTTGTACAGCACTCTGCATAAAAAAAGCATAGTCTATATCATCTTCTACGTAAAATATATCTGGCGTTTTCATTTTTATCTGTTTTTAAAAGCTACATAAAAAGTAGATCCACCGTTCAGTTTACTCTCAAACCATACTCGTCCGTTGTGCCTTTCTACAATTCTTTTTACAATAGCCAGCCCCACTCCTGTTCCTTCAATGTCTCTTGCATTGTCCATCCGCTTAAAAAGCTCAAAAACCCTGTCGTAATAACGATTATCAATTCCCATACCGTTATCTTTTACGGCATATACCGTTTCACCGGCATCAACCGTTGCCGAAACTTCAATTGTGGGCGCTGCAACCATCGATGAGTATTTTACAGCGTTGCTGATCAAGTTTGTAAATACCTGGTTAATCATTGTTTTATCCCCCCTCAAATCAGGTAATTGGCCTAAAATAAGTTCGGCCTTGTCTGCTTTAAAAGCCGACCACACCTCGGTTTCAATTTCTTTTAACAAGGCTTGCATGTTAACGGTTTCGAAATTGATTTCCGATCGGCCAACCCTTGCCAGGTGCAGGATTTCCTTAATCAGAAAATTCATTTTATCGGCACCTGTTAATATACGACTTAACATCTTCCTTCCGTTCTCATCAATGCTTTTATTTTTCAACATTAATTCGGCATAGGTTTTTATCGAGGTCAGCGGCGTTCGTAAATCGTGCGATATGGTGTAGCTAAAAGTATCGAGTTCTTCGTAGGCAGCCTGTAGTTTTTCGTTGAGCAGCCTGATTTCGTTGGCCTTTTTATTAATGTGTGTAACGATAATTTCGCGAATGCGGAGCACCGATGTGATCTCTTCGGGCAACCATTTTTCAGAGGTATTATTTACCACCTCAGACCAGATTTCGAACGATTTTCGTGGCGATAGGCTTTGCAGGCCATTTTCTGCCGTAGCAATAGGTTTTTCGGGGTTTCCGGCCCAGTTTACAGTTGAAATTTGTTCTGGCTTAAACCAGATAATGAGCTCATTAGGGTTTTTGCTCACCGAACAAGCCAGTATGCCCGATGCCACCTCTTTATATTTTTTCGCTGCACCGAATATTTCTGATAACCGATGGGTGTAATAGATCGATTCGTCGCTATTGGCCTTTATCCATTCGGCAAGCTCCCAAATGTCGTTTTCTTCGGGTACGATACCGATCGTTCTCAAAGTGCCCTCAAAAATAATAGCCACACCAGCAGCCTTTGTTACCTCTAATAGCGACCTGTTGTGGCCTGTAAGTGCATCGAGTAAGTATTTATCTCTGTTTAAATGCTCGGAAAGCACGCTTGCGGTATCTTTAAACAGTTCAACCGTTTCAGAATCTTCTTCGGCCTGCCGATACTCCAGTGCCGATGAAAGGATTTCGCCAATGAGCTTGGCCCCTTCCCTGGCTTTAAAGTCGATAAATTTTGGACTGTAATTGTGGCAGGCAATTAGCCCCCAAAGTTCCCCATTCGCAATCAGCGAAATGCTGAAGCTAGAGCGAACACCCATATTTTTGAGGTATTGGATATGGATGGGCGAAACCGCACGCAAACCACCGCTTGTTAAATCCAGCGGCTCATCCTCTTTAAAAGTCAAAATGGGCGAAGCCTCGGTATTTACATCGGCAATTAACCTGGTAAGGTTTAATTTATACAACTCCCTCGCCTGTTTCGGAATGTCGGATGCAGGATAATGAAGACCGAAAAATGGTTCAAGGTTTTGTTCCTTTTCTTCGGCCACTACCTCCCCGTGTCCATCATCCTGGAACTTATAAATCATAATTCGATCGTAACTGATCAGGTTTTTAACCTCTTTGGCTGCCCCTTTAAGTAAGGCCAATACGTTTTTGCCTTGCAACATGGATGAAGCAGACCTGCCAACCAAACTCTGTATATCGTACTGCAAGGTAACGGGCTCAAACTCGAGCAACCAGTCGTTTTGCGACGCGTTGATAATCAAGTAAAACGGGTTTCCATTAATTTCCAGCGGATAAGGGCTTATGGCATCGAAACTTTTCTTTACGAGGCCAAGTTTGAGGAGATCGGCAACATTAAAATCGGGCTCTTGTTGGTTAATGTGGCTGGACAGCACACCAATAGGTTTATCCAAAACATCTGCTGCCGAAAGCTGTAGAAAGTTGATTATATTTTCGCTCGCGTAAGAAACGTTAAAGCTAGATTTGTTAACGGCAATTAAGAAACCGTGCGATTGAACTTTCCCCGGAATATGGATGGGCTCTTTGTCGCAATTGGTTAAGTCAACGGAAAATTTAGTCATAATAAGATAAGATCTTACAAAAATATCAGATTTTTCTAATTAACAAATATCACGCCCGTTTTAGAATCACTCTAATTTGCTATATTCAGTTCAAGGATTTATTTTTTCTGTTATATTTGCATAAATTTAAACACTACCTGAAGCTTGGCAAAGAAAAACATTCTGGTTATAGAAGATAACCATGCGATCTTAGATGTTATTACCCTTATTTTAGAAAGCGAGGCTTTCAATGTAGCTGGCTTAAATAAAGGCGCCGATTTAATTAACCATGTACAAGAGTTCGGACCTGACGTTATTATTATGGACATTATGTTGCCAGATATTGACGGGCGGGTACTTTTAAAAGATCTTAAAGAAAACCCGTCAACCAGCCATATTCCCGTGTTAATGATTTCTGCACGATACAATGCTACAAACTATGCGCTCGATGGCGTATCGGCAGATGAGTTTATGGCAAAGCCATTTAATATTGATGAGTTGATGGATAAAATATATCTGTTACTGAAAGCTGATAATTAAGTCATTCCCGGCAGGTTTACCCCATTAGTCCTGAAATTTTTCATCAACTCTTGCTGAAACGACAGTTTTGTATCTGTAAAACCGTGGGCGTTTACCCAAACATTCATAATTACCTTGTATCCGCTATCTTCTAAGGTAGATACCCCTATTCTGCGTTCGGGCGTTTTCAGGCAGTCCTTAAAATCATCAACGGTTTTGTTAAATACTTTGAGTATTTGATCATACTCGATACCGTAGCTAAATTTAATTTCAATATCGAGCCTACGGCTACCCTCCCGGCTGATGTTAATGATTACTTCGTTAGATAGTTTTCCGTTCGGGATTACCACCGTGCGGTTATCAAATGTTTTTACAATGGTGTAAAACATCTGTATCGATGTTACGGTGCCCTCCTGTCCTTGCGCTATAATGTTATCGCCCACTATAAATGGCTTCAGCAATAAGATTAATACGCCACTGGCAAAATTTTGAAGCGTACCCGAAAGTGCAAGGCCCGCTGCAACGCCAATACCACCAATTAATACGGTTAAAAAGGTAAGCTGTATGCCGATAATTTGCATTACGGTTAATACCAATACAACCCTGAGCGCAATTATTACCACACTTAGCAGGAATGGGGCGAGCGAAGGGTTGATGGCTTTTCGTGCCATTTTGCCCTTCATCCAGCGGCTAAACAACTTAATAAGCCATAGCCCTAAAAATAGTACGGCGAAACCTAATAATACAGCTGGTCCTTTGTTAATAATCCAACTGTAAAACCTATCATAAAAGCGATTAATGTTATCAGCATCTACTTTCATAAAAACGGCAAGGGTAAGTTAGGGTTTTTTATGTTTTACCTGATCATCTTTAGCTACATCAACTTTTTTTGCATCTTTTGCCGATGTTATATTTTCATCTGCTCCCTTTGCTTTTTGTTCTTTTGCGGCAGTAGCCTTGCTATTTTCTGCCGGTGTTTTTGAATTTTTCATGTTCTTCCTATTAATTAATCATTTTCACTTAACCATTGCTTTGCCTGTTCAATTTCTTCGGGCTTAAATCCTTTCGACGTCCCCGGCGTAACTACAGTAAAAATATCCGAAAACCATTCTACTGATTTTTCGTTGCTTACAACGGCAATTTTTTTCCATTTTGTAAAGTTTTGCAAACCCGCTTTTGCATCCTGAACCCATGCGCCGGTAGTAAAGTTTTTGATATCGGTTTCCAGCACCAGCAAATACCTGATTTCGCCAAAGCGGTCGGCGGTACGTTTCAGGCCCGTTAATAAAACAGATTTCAAATCATCGCTGGTCACCTGCCCCGTTGCGCGTACGCCAAAAACGTTGTCGGGTAAACCCGTTATTTCTGTCAGCATAAATATTGTTTTAGAACAGAACAAGATTAGGAGTAAGATGTTTGCATGTTCTGTAAATTCTAAGCAGTTGTAAACGATTAAAAACACTTGTTTGTAATTGGTGTTATAGTATGATCATTTAATTAGAAAGAATAACGCAATGAAAATCAGTTTATTAAAATCGATGTCGGCAGGCTGTGCACTGGCGGCAATGGTTTCGGCGTGCAGCAGTGGCGATCAAAGCACCAGCACTACCGATTCTGTAATGGCAGATTCACCGAAAGTGGTAGCCTTAAAGCCCGCGGGCCCAGCGCCTGAATGGGGCAAAACAATTAAGCCCGAAATGCAGGTTGTGATCGAAAAGCTGGCAAGTTATGGCGATAAACCGATTGAGACCTTAAGCGCTGTCGATGCCAGGAAAAATCATACGCCAACGGATGCCGTTATGGATTTGGTGAAACAAAACAATATTACCGTGCCTGCGCCTCAGGTTGATACGGTGGGCAAGGATATTGCGGTTAACGGCGGCAAAATGCATATGCGTATTTACACGCCAAAGTTGGGTAAAGCTCCCTTTCCAATCATTGTTTACTACCATGGAGGCGGTTTTGTTATTGCAAATATCGACGTTTACAATGCATCGGCTCAAGCATTGGCCGAGCAGGTAAATGCAATCGTTGTTTCTGTGGCTTACCGACTAGGACCTGAAGATAAATTCCCGACTGCCCACAACGATGCTTTTGCGGCGTACGAATGGACGGTTAAAAATGCGGCCGGTATTAACGGCGATCCGGCAAAGATTGCAGTTGTTGGCGAAAGTGCAGGTGGCAACCTGGCTGCAAATGTTTCGATAATGGCAAGAGACAATAAAATAATGCTTCCGGTGCATCAGGTGTTGGTTTACCCAATTGCTCAAGCCAACATGAACACCGAATCGTACAAAATGTATGCCAATGCCAAACCGTTAAATAAAGCAATGATGACCTGGTTTACTGAGCAGTACTTAAGTACAATGATTGAGAGTCAGAACCCAAAGATATCGCTTGTAAACGCCAATTTGAAAGGACTGCCAGCTACGACTATTATTACGGCTGAAATAGATCCGCTACATGATGATGGAGCAATGCTGGCAAATAAGCTTGCTGATGCGGGTGTGAAGGTAAATAGTAGAAATTACGAGGGCGTTACGCATGAGTTTTTCGGGATGGCCCTTATAGTGCCCGAGGCAAAAGCAGCCCAGGCGTACGCAGCAGAACAACTGAAAGCGGCATTTAAGACATCAGGCTTGTAAAGAAGTGCTTGGCGAAAGATAAGGGTGCGGATGACAGCACCAGTTTTGTCATTATGACGAAGGAAGAATCCGCAACCTTCATCTCACCGTCCTTGCCCCCTTCACCCGGCTTCTTCTGGCATTGGGGATTTGGCGTTCGGCGTTTCATCGCCTGGGGATGCTTCGTTGCACTACCATTGCGTTTTTATGCACTTCGCTCTTTTATGAGGCTATACATGAACGGTCGTCATCCTCAGCTTGACTGGGGATCTTAATGCTACCTCTTTAAGGTTCCCGCCTGCGCGGGAATGACGACCGCCTTAAAAACGTCACTTGATAGTGATTTTTTGTTAAAAATTACCCCTCAGGATGACAGCGTAAAAAACCCGCCATCCTAACCCCTTTTCCTAAAACTAAACTCTGAGGATGACGACCGTTGATAGTTGATGTCAAAAAACTGGCTCTCGTTGAATGCTTCTGTGCCATGTAATACATCCAAAGCTGTGTCACACCATCGGAGAATCGGTAAAAAATACTTCAAAGATTTCTCTCCCGAAAGTTCGTGACGGGGTGTACCTCGCTACGCTCCTTTTTTAGATCCTAAGCTTTGCATTAATTGATCATATAAATCGTCGCTGGTAGCTTTTTGTGGTTTCATTTTCTTCACCGTAGCTCGTTTGCCTTTTGCTTTGGCCTTAATTATTTTAAGTAATTCGTTGCTATAATCGTCTTTAAAAGCACTTAAATCAAATTTTGAAGTATATTGCTTAATCAGTGCCAAGCCTACGTCCATTTCCTTTTTGGTGATGGTAATGTCATCCACCTTATTGATATCGGAAAGGCTTCTGATCTCCTGCTCAAACCTGATCTTGGTGATCACAATTACATTTTCGAGCGGATGGATTACGCAAAGATTTTCGGTGCTGCGTAAAACGAAGCGTGCTACGCCGGCCTTTCCCGATTTTTCGAGCGCCTTTAATAAAAGCGCATACGCTTTACGTCCTTGTTTTTCGGGCTCGGTGTAATAAGATGTTTCGTAGTAAATGGGATTTATTTCTTTGATGTCGACGAAGTTTTCCAACTCAATAATCTTGGTTTTTTCGGGAGATGCTTCTTCAAAATCGTGCTTATCCAAAATAACATAATTATCGTTCAGAAAGTAGCCTTTCACAATTTTATCAAAAGGAACTTCTTTCTGCGTTTTTTCATTTACCCGCATATAACGGATTTTTTCGTGGTCACGCTCATCCAGCATATCTAAATCAAGGTGACTGGCCTGAACGCCTGAGAACAGCTTCACCGGAATATTAACCAATCCAAATCCTATCGAACCTTTCCAAATAGATCTCATAAGCTTAAAATTTATAAGTTAACAAGGACAAAATCGTATTGTTTTGTCATCAACCATAGAAATTTTCGGATTTTAAAACAATTTACCCCCTTATTGTGTTATTCAGATACATTTATCTACAGAAATACTTATGAAGATCGCCTACATTTCTACCTATCCGCCACGCGAATGTGGTTTGGCAACATTTAACCAAAATTTAGTTAATGCATTAAGTTTAAATTCATCGTATAACGCGGCTAAAAGTTTTGTGGTAGCGATGAACGAATCGGAAGATGTACATGAACACGCCTATCCGAAGGAGGTAAAATTTGTGATCAGGCAGCAAAATCAGCAAGACTACATTGAGGCGGCTGAATTTATTAATAACAGCGATATAGATACTTGTATTATTGAACACGAATTTGGTATTTATGGCGGCAACAGTGGCGTTTTCCTTTTGTCGTTAATTAACCGACTGGAAAAACCTTTCATTACGGTGTTGCATACGGTGTTAAAAGAGCCGAGTTTTATGCAGCAGACCATCATTAAGGAGATTGCAAAAAAATCTTCGAACATTGTGGTGATGAGCAAAAAGGCTGTGTTATTTTTGACGAGTATTTACCAAATCCCGCAATCATCAATTAAACTAATTGAGCATGGTGTGCCCGATCTTGAGCCTATTGTTGACAATCAGGTGTCGCAAAGCGAGCTGTTTCGGGGCCGAAAAGTGCTGTTCACTTTTGGATTGATCAGCAGGAACAAAGGGTTAGAAACGGTAATTAAGGCCTTGCCAGCAATTGTAGATAAGCACCCCGAGGTATTGTATGTCATACTTGGCAATACACATCCGGGGGTTGTGCGGCATAATGGTGAGGAATATCGCGATAGCCTAAAGGCGCTTGCGAAGGATTTGGGCGTAGAAAAGAATATCGCCTTTGTAAACAAATTCGTTTCTGAAGAAGAACTTCATCAATATTTAACTGCCTGCTACCTGTATATTACTCCGTATTTAAATGAGGCGCAAATAACCAGCGGTACACTTTCTTATGCTGTTGGCGCCGGTGCCGCGGTAGTTTCTACGCCTTACTGGCACGCACAAGAACTGCTCGCCGAAAACAGAGGTCGGTTATTTGATTTCAAAAATGACCAGCAGCTATCGAATATTGTTAACGAGTTGCTTGATAACGATGACAAACATCAACAGCTGAAACAAAACGCCTATCGCTTCGGGTTGAAGCTTCGCTGGCCAGCTATCGGAAACGTATATTTAAAAACCTTGGAAGCGGCTTTAACAAAAGAAGCAAAACCCAAACGGGCAATCCCTCCTATTATCGATATTGAACGGATGCCCGCCCTGAACCTTAACCACATTTCGTTATTAACCGACGACACCGGGATTATTCAGCATGCCCGGTTCGGGATTCCGAATTTAAAAGAAGGATATTGCATTGATGATAATGCAAGGGCATTGATTATGGCGCTGATGGCTTACGAGCAGGATAAAAATCAAAAAGCGCTGCAATTGATGCCGATTTACCTCAGCTTTGTTCAATACATGCAACGTGAGGATGGAAATTTCAGAAATTTTTTAAGTTTCAATCGCAATTATCTTGATGAGATAGGTTCCGAAGATTCTTTCGGCCGGACAATTTGGGCCTTGGGCTATTTAATTTGCGTGGCGCCTAACAACTCTTATCGCGAGTTTGGCCGAGAGCTTTTTGCACACACTATTCCGCATTTTAAAGGTTTGAAACACCTGCGTGGAATGGCTAACACCATTATCGGAATTTCACATTTCTTATGTGCGCATCCCGGCGATGAGATTTTGATTAATGAAGTAAACCGACTTGCCGAATCGCTTGTGAGCGCTTACCGTACAAACAAGGATGGCGACTGGCACTGGTTTGAAGATATACTAACGTACGATAATGCAATTTTACCGCTGGCCCTGTTACATCATTTTGAGGCTACCGGAAATACCACTTCGTACGAAACTGCTATGGAAAGTATCGCATTTTTGAATACTTTCTCTTTCGAAAACGGCTATTTAAATCCCGTGGGAAACGCGGGCTGGATGAAAAAGCATGGCAAAAACCCGATATACGATCAGCAGGCAATTGAAACCATGGCTATGGTGCTGCTGTATGCCAAGGCTTTTGAATTGACGAAAGACGACAAGTATTTAAGCTTAATGCATACGAGTTACGAATGGTTTTTGGGCAAAAACAGTTTGCATATTCCGCTGTACGATTTCGAAACGCACGGCTGTGCCGACGGTTTGCAGTTCAACAGCGTAAACCGAAATCAAGGCGCCGAGAGTACGCTCGCCTACTTTATATCGCACTTAGCAGTTTTGAAAGCAGCAGAAACTGAATTTCAGACTTTATCCTCCCCCCTTGTTGAATCGGGAAAGGTAGCTTAACAATAGCTAGAGATACAACAACAATGGCTGACCAATTATTGGTCAGCCATTGTTTTTTTGTAATGTTTTTAAGAAGTCAAGTTTTTAAAACTTGACTTTTTTGTGCCCTTATGTACCTTATTCACAAACACTTCAGCACGCTTATCTTTCACCGTTCTCCAGCAACTTATTTAGCAATAGTTCTAAATTTACCGTTGCGAATGATGAGCTGTAGTCTGATAATCCGTAAGGGATAATCAATTCGCCGTTGCTGACGATGGAGCCGCAGGAATATACCACATTTGGAACGTAGCCCTCGCGTTCCTCGTTGTTCGGCATAATTAAAGGTTCTTTTAAATGGCCAATTTCTTTACTGGGATCTTCAAGATCGAGCAGAACAACGCCGATGCAGTATTTGCGCATAGGCCCTACACCGTGGGTAACCACCAGCCAACCGCGGTCGGTTTCAATCGGCGATCCGCAGTTTCCGATTTGCACCAGTTCCCAGTCGTAACGCGGCTGTTTCAGAAGCACGGGGTTTTCCCAAACGTTTACTTTGTCAGAAAACATCAGGTAGTTGTTCCATCCGTCAATCCGGCTCATCATTACATATTTTCCATTTATTTTGCGGGGAAACAAAGCGAGGTTTTTATTTTGCGCACCATCGCCGTACAAAGGTATCACCTTAAACTCGTAGAAATCTGCCGTTTGCACCAATTTCGGGATAATTAGCGAACCATCGAAAGCGGTGTAAGTAGCGTAGTAAAGCACTCTTCCATCATCTTTCACAAACTTCACAAAGCGGGCATCTTCAATCCCTTTTCGCTCAAATTCCGAAATGGGAAAAATAACACGATCTGAGATATCGGTGTCCTTAGAGAACGATATGGTGTGGTAAGTGTCTGATAGCCAAAGCACTTTGTCGTATTCTATCAGTCTGTCTGGCGAACCTTTATGTAAACTCTTTGAATCTTTAATAATGTTGCTGAGGCTGGTGTACTCGAACTTATCATCCAGCTGTGCTTCAATCTCTTCAATAACCGAAGGGTCTATCTGTGCGTATGCCGCTTTCTTAAAAAAGAGCTTCTTTACGTAAATGGCATTTTTTACTACTTCGGCCTCATCTACATAATTGCCGACAGGTAAAACCTGAATGTTGTTGTGTTTATCAATGAGCGCCCTTCTGAATACGATTGACGAAATATGCCCCTCTCCCACGGCCCTAAAACTGATGATTACCCGCTTCTCTCCTTCCACCAAATCGCTTTGGTCGGGATCATCAACAATACTCGGATTGAAAAATGCTGCTGATTCTATTGAATATTCGTGTGTAAAGTAAGCGCCGATCAAGAGCCTTTTGTATTGGTCTAAATCTTCGAGATCGGTACCCAAAACGGCAAGTTGTTTTTTTAACTTTTTACTATGCCGATTTAAAATTTTGGTGATGTTTCTATGCCTTTTAGAGTATTCTTGCAGTATTGGTGAAATTAATGCAAATACTTTTTCATCAGAAAATTCTAAAACTTTTTTAATTACTTGTAAAGCTCTTTCTTCTCCGTTGAAAAAAAAACGGGCAATTACTCGTTTGGTATCGGGATTTACCTTTACGGGTTTACGTTCGATGTATAATCTCATTTTTGGGCTGTTTTGTTTGCGAATTATAGTTGTTATCCTCAACACGGTTTTCAATGTATTAACTGATAACGCACATAATTGTTTATAATAATTATGTTATTAAAGATATTATTTAACTTTATCAAATTCGAAAAACGTCTAAATATTCCTATTATTATTTGTTACTAAACAGATGACCCATATTCACCCGACATCCGCAGAAACACGCTTAAGAAATGGCAACGCCTACGAAATTTTAAGTCTCAACCCCGATCTCGCTTTTGACAATATTTGTAAACTGGCCGCTGGAATTTTTGAAGTTGACAATGCCTGTATTAGTTTCGTTGGTGATGAGGTTTTCACTATCTCCCGCTTAGGCGATCGCATTTTGGCTGATGAATTTTTAAAAGGTGCAGTGGAGGTGCTCGAAACAGAGGAAGTATTTTTAGCAAATAATAACGAAGTATCAGCGCCAACATTCTGCTTATCTGTACCAATTAAAACATTGGATGATAAACTTATTGGAGTGATAAGTGTTTATTCAGATACAGAGGCGTTAGTGACTGATAAAAAGGTAAATATGTTGAAAAGTTTATCGGTTATTATAACTGATAAACTAGCGACGCGAACAGCCATACGAAATACAATGAGGGCGCAGGACGATCGCTTACATGTGCTTATTCACGACCTTAAAAACCCAATGACAACGATTTCATTGCAGGCTGAGTTGATGAGCAGAATGCAAAATATTGACGAAAAAGCTGCGACGATTGCTAAAAAAATCAACGTGCAATCGAAAACAATCGTCGATCAGCTGAACAATATCCTCAGTTCTGCCCGAAGAGAAAACGGCTCGTTTAAACCACAAAAGGAAAAAATCGACTTAAGTTCAATTTTACGTTCGGCTATGCAGTCAATTGAATTTGATTCTGTTAAAAAAAACAAAGCACTTCAGTTTGATGATAATGAGGAGCTGATAATTTATGGCGACAAAGAAAAACTGTCGACTGTTTTTTATCAGCTTTTACAAAATGCAAACAAGTTCTCGCAACCCAATGGAGTGATTGAAATATCCCATCAAAAAGCTGAAAATACAATTACCATAGCCATTAAAGATAGCGGAGTTGGTCTTTCAGCGGAAGATCTCGATCGCTTGTTTGTTAAGTTTGCTCCGCTCAGTAGCAAGTCTACCGCCAAAGAATTGTCGAACGGGCTAGGCTTAACGCTGGCAAAAATGTACGTTGATGTACATAAAGGAAAGATTTGGGCAGAAAGTGCGGGACAAAATGAAGGGACCACGTTTTTCGTTGAATTACCGATTAAGTAGGCTCCGTAAGTTCCTCTAATCGCATTTCTTCTAATAAAAACCGGGCGGGCGATCCTGTTTTTTGGAATGACCATTTAATAAGTCGGATAAAGCCATCTTCAATTTCGATTCCGGTAATATCGCCATCGTTAAAGCAACAGCAGCCGCTGTTGAAATAACCGGGCTCGTACGCTTTAAATTCGGGAGCTAAAGCGCCTGCTCTCACTCTGATCTTTAACTCAGCATTTAATTTTTCAACTTCAACTTCATCATTGGCCGTAACGGCAGCCTGTAGCCGCATGTAAATTCTTTCGAGGTGAGTAAGCGAAGCAAATACGGGTTGATGCGTGTGCCCCGTAATTAAGATGGTGTTTTTCCGTTGCGCCTGCCAGCTGTACATCAATTCATTATGGGCGGTTTTTAACTCGTTATCGTAAGCGGGAGTATTTGGGTTAATCTGCAAATAAGATTGCAGTGGCGCCCAAATTGTACTTACAAACCACTTACTAAACCAGTTGCCGTCGCTTGCAGAATCGCCTTGATGGCCATGCGTTAAAAAGATATTTAAATTTTGGTTGTCGAGCGCAAGCTTTAAAATTGCACCCTCATAAATGCGAACGCTTTCGCCGTATATCCGCTTTAGGTTGAAGCTTGCCAGTGGATCGTTATCCCAATAAAGGTCGTGGTTTCCGAATATTTTTGTAAAAGCCTTCCGAGCAATAAACATTTTTTCGGCCTCGAAGCTCTGCTTATTGTGCCTGATTACCGATTCTACCAAATTTTCCCATAACTCTTCGCTGTCGCCTAAGTTTATATAATGGAAGTTATTCGAATTATAGTGCTTTAAAGCCGCTAGATAATTTTTTTCAGCCAATGAGAAATCGTCTGCAAAGTCTCGCGCACCCTTGTGCTGGTCCGAAAAAACCACAATCTTATCGTTCCTGGTGATATTGAGGGTAATTCCCCGTTTACTTTTTTCGCCATTGATTTCGGCGAACAGCTTGATTAAAGCATCGTGAATACGGTCGCGGTTTGGCCTTGAACCAAACTTGTTCGACATTTTAATTACCCATTTACTCAATAACCGTTGTAAAAGTTTACGCATGCAATCAGGAGTTGATCAAAATTAACAAAATAAAGGGTCAAACGTTTTAAAAGATCACAACGATGGTTTCAGTTTATCAATAAAATTACTAATTTTGTTAGTATTGAAAAGATCAGGAAGTGCGGATTTACCTTTACATTATGGCCATGTTCCGCCGTGGTTGGCGCAGCGCATGGCCAAACTCGGGCTGGCTATTGTGGAATCTATATTGGTAGAATATGGTAAAAGTGAAGTGATTCGTCGGCTCAGCAGTCCATTTTGGTTCCAGAGTTTAGGTGCCGTAATGGGCATGGATTGGCATTCGTCGGGCATAACCACTTCCGTAATGGGCGCATTGAAGAAGTCAATTAACCCGCTCTCACGGGAATTGGGGATTTATATCTGCGGTGGCAAAGGAAAATTTAGCCGCGAAACGCCAAACGAATTGTTAAGAATAGCCGATAAAACCGGCCTCAATGGGAATGAACTGGTTCGGGCCAGTAAATTAAGTGCCAAGGTTGACAATACTGCGGTTCAAGACGGGTTTCAACTATATCTGCACAGTTTTATCTTAAACAGCGATGGCGATTGGGCAGTGGTTCAGCAAGGAATGAGCGATGCCAGTTCAACGGCAAGGCGCTACCATTGGCATTCGGAAAATCTGAAATCGTTTATTGAGGAGCCTCATTCGGGCGTTTGTGGAATAAATCAAGGTCAAATTCTCAATCTAACTGCCAGCGCGGCAAATACCACAAGGCAAACCATGATGGCGATTACCCAAGAGTCGCCCGTGCGCATGATGGCCGAAGTTCAAAAACTGGTAATGCCCAGCCACCACGACGTGAAAGCAAAAGATGTTGACTTGAAGCGTTTGGGAAGCATTTTATGGTTGGCGCAAGAAAAGCAACCAGCAGACTTTGAAGAATTGTTGTTGTTACAGGGAATGGGGCCGAGAACTCTACAGTCGATGGCTTTGGTAAGCGAGGTGATTTATGGCACGCCATCGAGGTTTTCCGATCCTGCGAGGTACTCGTTTGCCCACGGAGGTAAAGATGGGCACCCGTTTCCGGTGCCTGTAAACGTTTTTGATGAAACCATAAGCGTGCTACAAAAGGCAGTAGAAAGTGCGAAAATTGGCCACAGCGATAAGCAGCAAGCGATTAAATCGCTTCATCAGATTGCCAAAAATGCGGAAAAGGATTTTATACCGAATATGGATTTTGATAAAGTAATAGCCCGCGAACGAACCGACAGCTGGAAATACGGCGGCCGGACGGTGTTTGGTAAGGAGAAACCACCAGGCGATCAGTTGCGGCTGTTTTAAGTCCATTCGGATTGAGGATCGCGTTCCTAAATAGCACCATCGTCATTTAGATTTGTATGGTACAGGCAAGGTTATACAATTTATAATTTTAGCTTGGACTGCCCCCAGAAGTATGCACAAAAATAATTTAATTTTTAAACCTATGAGTTCGGTATTTTACCGGACTCGTTCCTTCTAGGTTAATCCTGATTCTGTCGTGATTATAATAAGTAATGTAAGATTTAATATCTTTTTTTAGTTCTTCTATGCTTTGGTACTTTTTCAAATAAAAAAGTTCAGATTTTATAGTTCCAAAGAAGTTTTCGATTACTGCATTATCTAAACAGTTGCCTTTTCTCGACATGCTCTGTACAACGGCCTTTTTTCTCAATAAATCCTGATATGCTTTCATCTGATACTGCCACCCCTGATCCGAATGTATGATTAGGTTCGTCCGTTTTCCAGGCACCCTTTTAAATGCTTTTTTGAGCATATCTGTCACCTGCTTGAAATTGGGACTTCCCGCTAATTCGTAACTTATTATTTCTCCATTGAACAGATCGATTACCGGCGATAGGTATACCTTCTGTGAGCCTACCTTAAATTCTGTAACATCTGTTGCCCATTTTTCAGAGGGGCATTTTGCCTTAAAATTATGTTGTAATATATTGTCTGGCGCCTTTCCAAACTGCCCCCTGTAGGATCTGTATTTTTTTGCCCTAATCACACTTTTCAGCCCCAGAACTTTCATCGACCTCAAAACTGTTCTACGATTGATGTGAAACCCTAGATTTCTCAAAGCATACACTATCCTTCTGTAGCCAAACCGGCCCTTATGCCGCTCATATATTTTCCTGATCTGCGTTTTGATCTGTGCATATTTATCTGTTGTTTTCTCCTGTTTAAGATAATAGTAGAATGTACTTCGGGGCATATCTGCCGATTGAAGTAAATCCTTTAAGTCGTATTCCCGCCTTAATTCATGGATAATCAGCGCTTTTTCCTTTTCTCTAATTCTTCCTTCTGAATTAAGGCGTACAACTTTTTTAGGTATTCATTTTCCGCACGTAAATATTTGTTTTCCAGTTCCTGCTCCCGCGCATTGGCAGTACCTTGTTTTGGGATTTTATCAGATTTATTCATAGATTTTGGCTTTCCTCGACATGATTTGAAAAGTGATTCTGCACCATGGCTTTCATATTTTTTCTGCCAGTTGCTAAGCATACTGACTGAAGGAATCTTGAACCGGATGCAGGCTTGGTACAAAGATAAGCCTCCCGCTCTTAATGTCTGTATTGCCTTTAACTTAAACTCACCATCATATTGGCGAGCAGGAAGCCGTAGCCCCTCTATCCCATAGACTTTGTAAAAACTTACCCATCGATCCAGAATGGTGTGGTCAAGTTGGTTTTCTTTAGCTATCGCACGCACAGAGCCTTCTCCTTTGATGGCCTGTTTTACCAATAACAGTTTTAACTCTAAACTGTATTTAATTTTTCTACTCATAAAAATGCCCCCGTAAAGTGTTTAACTTCTGGGGGCAGTGCATTTTAAAAACTTGACTCCCTTGTTAAACTTGGAGCGACTTGTAGTTAAACGACAAGTTCTACAATTCGTTACTATAAACCGATCTTATCGCATCCCTGAGATTATATTTTGATGCCATCACCTCGCCATAGGCGCCAGCGCTGCGAATGGCAAAAATATCGCCCCTGAACGATTCCGGCTGTTCTACTTCCTTACCAAAGCAATCCGTACTTTCGCAAATCGGCCCAACAATATCGTATTTGATCGTCGCAGGCGCAAAACTTCCGACTTCGGATTTCCGACTTAAATTCTCGATTTTATGATATGCCTGGTACAAAGCTGGGCGCATTAATTCGGTCATTCCGGCATCCAAAACAACAAAGTTCTTTTTCTTACCGTTTTTGATGTACAAGGCCCGTGTAATTAACGAGGCCGATTGTCCAACAAGCGCTCTCCCCAATTCAAAATGAACTTCCTGGTTTGGCTTAACGTCTAAAAACTCGTCAAAGATTTTAAAATAAGACTCAAAATCTGGAATCTGGTTATCAGGATTGTAATAATCAATGCCCAGGCCACCGCCTACATTTAAAACTTCGACCACAAAACCGCGATCTTCAAACCAGGTGCAAAACTCGTTTACCCTTACGCAAAGGTTTTTATACACATCGAGGTTGGTAATTTGAGAGCCAATATGAAAGTGGATTCCAACAAACTTTAGGTTTTGGGCCTGTTTTAAGGTATCGGCACATTCTGGCAAGTCCCATGAATTGATACCGAATTTATTTTCATCCAGCCCCGTGGTAATGTTGTGGTGCGTGTGGGCATCAACGTTCGGATTGATACGGATGGCCACCTGTGCGGTTTTGCCTTTAGCTGCGGCCAGCTCGTTAAGGACTTCCAATTCTTGAATCGACTCCACGTTGAAGCAAAATATATCCAGATCGAGCGCTTCGTTTATTTCTTTGTCTGATTTACCCACCCCGGCAAACACAATTTTTTTATGATCAAAACCAACTTCTACGGCCCTTCTCACCTCTCCGGCGCTTACACAATCCGCTCCGAAGCCAATCTCCTTAATCTGGTTCAACAATACCGAATTGAAGTTTGCCTTCAACGCATAATGGATGTGAAATTGATAAGGCGCTGCTGCCTGTGCACAAGTGCTCAGCGTTTTTTGCAACAAATCGGTATCGTAATAATAAAAAGGCGTTTCTATATTGCTAAACTTTGATATATCTTTATCGGCGAACATGTTCAAATTTCTTATTATATTTTTAATTCTATTTTTTGGGCTGATTTATTTGGGTAACTATCTCGATTTAAAGCACGGAAGAATTACCCGGAAACAGTATAACGGAAAAGTCCGGTTTTTTATCGTACTGCTTTTGATTGCATTGTTTTTCTTATTTATTCGCAAATGAAGATTATTGCCTCCATATTTATCGTTTTAATCATTTCGATAGGATTACTGAATTCGTATAAAAAGTACAAAAACGGTTTACTGCCTCAAACTTTCCTCGCCTTTCATTTCCTGATTGGACTGCTGGTTATCATTGGTGCTTTTTACCTATTGTTCGAATAATTTACTTTAAGATATCGGTTTTGGGAACTTTTAAAAAGTCACTCACATCATTAATAATTGACATTAGTGTTCCCAACCGCAAAGGATTGTGATTCGGAATTGTGACATGGTGAGTTGTTTCTCCAACCACGAGTGATAACCGGATATGACTGCCTTTTTGCCTTGTAATTTCATAACCAAATCTTTTTAAAACCTTAATTAGATCCGTCGCTGATAAATCACGAGGTGCCTTCATTATACGGTTAATAGTTCCTCTTTAACAGAATGAATGCGGATAATCTTCGGCATTTTATCTTCGTCAAAATGACAAAGAACGGCTTCTTTGATGTTAATTTTCAAATCATCCATATTATCCGCCTCAGTAAAAATAGATTCGCCAAGGGCCCTGGCTACATAACCGCCCTCCAAACTTTCTTCCACTAAAAAAAATACCTCATTCATAACGCTAATATAAATCAATTTATTCAAACAATCTATTGTGCAAGCTTCGTAAAGCCTCCGTTTTATACTCGCTCAAGATCAATAACGAAACATTGTAGTTGCTTCCACCGTAAGAAATCATTCGAATCGGAATGTGCTTTAATCCTTCTAAAACGCGGCTTGCAAAACCATGCTTTTCCGAACCGAAATCGCCAACTACACAAACAATACTGTGGTTGGTATCAACCTCTACCTTGCCAAAACTTTCAAGCTCCTCGATAATTTGTGGCAAATTTCCAACCTCATCAATTGTTAACGAAACTGCAACCTCCGATGTTGTAATCATATCGATAGGCGTTTTATAACGTTCAAATACTTCGAAAACTCGGCGCAAAAAGCCGTAAGCCAACAACATCCGGCTCGATTGAATGCGAATTGCCGTAATACCATCTTTTGCGGCAATAGATTTAATTTTTCCCTTTTCGCTATCGTGAGTAATCAAAGTACCCGATGCCGATGGCTCCATTGTGTTTAGCAAACGAACCGGAATTTTATATTTCTGCGCCGGAAAAACAGATTGCGGATGCAAGATCTTCGCACCGAAGTAAGCCAATTCTGCCGCTTCATCGAACGAAAGTTGCGCAATTGGCTTAGTACCCTTTACAATTCGCGGGTCGTTGTTGTGCATTCCGTCAATGTCCGTCCAAATTTGAACCTCTTCAGCCATAATTGCTGCGCCCAACAACGATGCCGTATAATCGCTTCCGCCGCGGCGCAGGTTATCAACCTCGCCAAAACTGTTGCGGCAAATATAGCCTTGCGTAATAAAGAGCTTATTATCTGCATGTTGCGCCAAAAGCGGCGTTAAATGCTTCGTTGTAAAAGGAATATCAGGCTCGTTATCGTCATCAGTTTTCATAAAATCCAGTGCGGGCAACAAAACCGAAGGTACACCGATAGATTTTAGATAAATATGGTAAAGCGTTGTCGACAACAATTCGCCTTGGGCCAGCACCACTTTTTCTTCAATTGCCGTAAAAAGATCGTTGGCGAACCCCGCCAAGAAGCCAAAGTGATAATCGATTACTTCATTTCCCTGCTCCTGAAATTCTGCGGCGGGCAACAACTCAACAACAAAATCCTTATATTTTTGATACAAATTTTCAACGCACTCGCTTCCCTTCTTCTTATCTCCAGCTAAAAAATAATTGGCAATTTCTACCAAACTATTGGTGGTGCCAGACACGGCCGACAAAACCACAATTTGTTCTTCATTTGGATTAATGATATCCAACAACTTCGTCATGCGCTCGGGACTACCAACAGATGTACCCCCAAATTTTAATATTTTCATTTGATGCTAATTGTTTTTTATTTCTTGAGCCCTTCATAATTAATTGTTTGAACAACAAAATCACGAATGGCTCAATTGGTTTAGTATTTGGTTCAACTAAAAGAAACGCGTCATAACTTCACAATATTGCGAAAAAGTTACCGTGGCCACAGTTTAATACTGGATTTTCTTTATTATTGTATCGGGGCGTGAAATTAAACAAAAGCAGCTTAAAAGCAACACCCTCAACAAAATAAAATTTGGAGGAGGCAAATTTATTTCGCTTTCGCCAAACTTCATTAAAGAAATTTTGTTCAACACCAGATATTAAATTAAAATACAGCTCAATGCAATCAATTGATCAAACAACACAAGCCACAATAAATCAGTGGTTAAACGGAAATTACGACGAACAGACTAAATCTGAAATTCAGGCACTTGTGGATAACAACGCCACTACCGACTTAACTGATGCTTTTTATAAAAGTTTAGAATTTGGTACCGGAGGCTTGCGGGGTATTATGGGTGCGGGCTCAAATCGCATCAATAAATATACTATCGGAACTGCCACTCAGGGACTGGCCAATTATTTGAACAACAAATATCAAGGTGAGAAAATTAGTGTTGCTATTGCACACGACAGTCGCAATAATTCTGATTATTTTGCAAAGATTACGGCCGATGTTTTCTCGGCAAATGGAATTCACGTTTACTTTTTCGAAGCGCTGAGGCCAACTCCCGAACTTTCGTTTGCCGTTCGTCATTTCGGTTGCAAAAGCGGCGTCATGTTAACGGCTTCGCATAACCCTAAAGAATATAATGGCTATAAAGCGTATGGCGCCGATGGCGGCCAGTTTACTTCGCCTGATGACAAACTGGTTATTGATGAAGTAAATAAGATTAAAAGCATCGACGAGGTGAAGTTTGACCGCGTAGAAGCAAATATTGAAATGATTGGTGCAGATGTCGACAAGCTGTATCTGGATGGGATTGCGGCGCTTTCAATTTCGCCAGAAGCAATAAAAAGACAGCACGACCTTAAAATCGTGTACTCACCTATTCACGGAACGGGAATTACGCTGGTACCAAAAGCGTTAGCACAGTTTGGCTTTACTAACGTAACCGTTGTAGAAGAACAAAGTGAACCCGATGGTAATTTCCCGACGGTGGTTTATCCGAACCCAGAGGAAAAAGAAGCTCTGACTTTGGCTATGAACAAAGCAAAAGAAATTGATGCTGATTTGGTTTTGGCAACCGACCCGGATGCAGATCGTGTTGGTATTGCTGTTAAGGACAACAACGGCGAATGGGTTTTACTAAACGGTAACCAAACCGGAAGTTTATTGATTAATTATCTGCTTTCGGCATGGCAAGAAAGCGGAAAGCTAGATGGAAACCAATTTATTGTTAAAACCATTGTTACCTCGAATTTAATCGAGGAAATTGCGAAAAAGAAAGACGTAACTTACTACAATACATTAACAGGTTTCAAATATATCGGGCAGTTAATGACCGAGTTAGAGGGCAAGAAGTATTTTATTGGTGGTGGCGAGGAAAGTTATGGCTACTTAATCGGCGATTTAGTTCGCGATAAGGACGCGGTTGTTTCTGCAGCTTTTATTTCTGAAATGACGGCCTACTATAAAGACAAAGGCGCAAGCTTATATAATGCCTTGTTAGATATGTATGTGGAATACGGCCTCTACAAAGAAGACTTGGTTTCGCTTACCAAAAAAGGTAAAACCGGCGCCGAGGAAATTAAGGCCATGATGGTAAAGTTCCGTGAGAATCCTCCGGCAACGTTGGGCGGCTCGAAAGTTTCGGTGTTGAAAGACTACGAATTGAGTCAGGAAACTGATTTAGCAACAGGAAAAGTTACGAAATTAGATTACCCAACATCAGACGTTTTACAGTTTATAACCGAAGATGGTAGCATTGTTTCTGCCCGCCCGAGCGGTACAGAGCCGAAAATAAAGTTTTATTGCAGCGTAAATGCGCCATTGGCCGATCGCTCTGATTTTGCAAAAGTAAATGAGGAACTAGGCGCTAAAATTAAAGCCGTAATGGCCGATTTGCAGGCTTAGTTAGTTTTTTTATTACACTTTGATAACGATAAAGTAGATAAACACAGATGAATGGTTTTCATCTGTGTTTTTTTGTGATGAACCTGTAGTCGTTGCTCCGGTTTATTTTGAAGTGTATTCTAAAAGCATTCACCGCCAATTAAAATTGACGGTAAAAATGGTTTTTGTGCCCTTTTAACAGTGCTTTTTATTCCATTCTGTCAGGCTGAGCGGAGTCGAAGCCCTAATTAATCACATCTAAAATTGGCCGTTTGCTTATATAAACTATTGCCGGCTGACTCTTTTCGTAATCTAAATATTTCCCTGAAATTTTATCGTGAATTGAACATGTGGCCGAAACGTATAATCTTCCTTTTTTATCAAGATATAAGTTGGTTATTTGATTATTAAACGGTAGATCCAACAAGTCAGAAGTTCCGTTTTTAACAATTTCAACATCGCTTTTTAATACAATAGAGGCGTTTGGACTGCCATTAATTGGCTCCAGATTTTCTTTTATTCTAAGCGTAACCTGGTTATTCGGACGTACTAAACCGTACGCTTGCGACCTTTGTTTAGATACCTTGAATTGGTCAGCATTTTTCCACGTCGAACCATTATCCAATGTAAAATAATCTGAATAAGAAGCTAAGGCCTGATTGGATTGGCTTTTCGGGAGGTGTGCATATAAAGCAAAAACCGTATCCGCCTTAGCTAAAAACCCAAAAATCGCCTGGTGATCTTTTTTCGTTAAATTCCAGGTCTTGGCGTTATCAGTAGTTTGATGAATAGCATACAAGGTCGAAACCAGCAATGTATCATCAATACTTCCATAAACAGCATGCGCCTCTTTCCCATCTGCAATTTCAATTCTTATCCAATTTGGATCGCTAAAGACCGGGTCAACAGCTAAAGTTTCTGTTTTGGAGCACGATGATAGTACCATCATTAACGCAATTGTTGTTAATAATCTCATATTGTTTCATTTTGTGTACTGCAAGATAACAATAATGGATGTAAACTAAAAACACAGGTGCTTTTTATCAGGGAGATCGCCAATGGCAAAAAAGCATGCAAATTTATTTTTTCCGTGTTTTCATGTTTCCGTCTTGTTTACTTTTGTATCAATAGCTACGTTTTTAAAGCGATCTACTTGTACTTTTAATCAAACCAGCATTTGGTGTGCATTTTGAATTGAGTAAACTAATTTCAAATTGTTATATTTACAAGTAATAGATGATATCATGACGGAAATAATATTAAAAGACGATATAGAGCAACGTAAAATTGATGCCTTATTAAACTTCCTTAAATCATGGGATATCGATGCTGAGATTAAATCAACTCGACCAGTTATAGGTGAGAAATCAAAAGAATTCTCTCTTTCTAAAGGCATTTGGAGCGATTATGACATCGAGGCTCGAGAGCTTAGACATAAGGCGTGGAAAAAATAATGGTTTTGTGTGATACAAATATCTTTATTGAAATCTACAAAGGAAACGATTTGATCATTGATGTGCTTAGAAAATTAGGTCAAGACAATGTTGCCATCTCTGATGTTTCTTGTGCGGAATTACTTTATGGTGCAAGAAATAAAAAAGAGTTTGATCTAATCAGAATGGACATCAATAAACTAATTGTTCTTCCCATTTCTTCTATAATTTCTACCAGAGCAGTAAAGTTGGTAGATGAATTTTCACTCTCACATAATCTTAACCTCGCTGATGCACTTATTGCATCTACAGCGATTGTTCACAATATAGAATTGTACACACTTAACTTGAAGGATTTCAAATTTATATCGGACCTTACTTTAATTTAGATCCCTCAAGCCTTTATTCATTCGCTCTTTATCTAAAGCGCCCGCCCCCGTTGATCGCAATCATTGTTCTTTAAACGTCATTCTCATTTTTTCTTTTGCTTCAACCAATTTCTTTAATACTTTTGCAGCAATACCATGATAAAGAGAATCCTGATCTACCTTTTAGTAATTTGCTCCATCTCAAACGGAGTGATGCCCTTATTGGTTTATTCTGGATACAACCTCAACAAAGCTTACATCAGCAGTGTATTTTGCGTTAACAAACAACACCCCGAACTGCATTGCGATGGTCAGTGTTTTTTGGCTAAAAAGCTAAAAGACCTCGACGGAAAAAACAAGCAAGTTCAAGAAAACCTGAAAAGGATTGCCGAGGCTGAGCCTAAATTTCAGGTTCTTGCCATCAATCCGAACATTCCATATTTCATTATCACCTCAGAAAGCGGTTATCTCGAAAAACCTGTTAAAGACCTTTCTGCTTCCATTTTCCATCCGCCCAAGACGGTTTAAGTCATTTATTTTCAGGCGCTTACATTGACTCGGCTGGGTTAAAGCATTTCCAGACCGAAAGTTATCGGAACTGAGCAAAGCGAAAGCTAAAGCCTGAAACAACCATCTGTTATGCGCAGCACTATAAATTGCTGAAACTACGCTTGAGACGTTTCCAAAGAAATTCGATACTTAAAAAATTTGATCGGGTTTCCACTCAGCGTAATATTCAGTTCACTTAAATCGATTTCAAAATGAAATTATCATCATACTTATTGGCATTGCTATGCCCGATTATACTTTTATCATCATGCAAAAAAGGCGATGACCAACCAGCCGCAGATTCAAAATCTAGTTTTACAATGGAGTTTGAACATCAGGTAAACGGATCGCCGCTAACGTTGAACACCAACACTTACAAAAACGCAAAGGGCGAAGATTTTAAGATCAACGTATTTAAATATTATGTGAGCAACATAAAATTAAGCAAGGCTGACGGAACGGTTTTTTTAGTTCCTGAAAGTTATTTTTTAATTGATGAATCGAAACCTGCATCGAAACTGATTACGGTAAACGACATCCCGACAGGCGATTACAACAAAATAGAATACACCATTGGAGTTGATTATGCCCGTAATTTCGCTGGCGCACAAACCGGTGCACTCGATCCGGTTAATGGCATGTTTTGGACCTGGAACAGCGGTTACATTTTTGTAAAATTAGAAGGAACTTCGCCACAGTCTACAGCGGCAAGCAACGCACTAACCTTTCATATCGGCGGCGTAGTTGATCCAAATAATACAATCAGAACCTTCACTGCGGCGATTAATGCGGCCAACCCTTTACGTGTTAGAACAGACGCCAAACCCGACATGCACTTTATCGTAAATGCTGCGGCGCTTTTTACGGGCACAACCGATGTAAGCTTTGCCACACTCAACCTAACAATGGGAGGCGCAAATTCAGTAATTGTTGCCGATAATTATTCAAAGGGTTTGTTCCGTTTAGATCATATTCACAATTAATATGTCGAGCAAAGCAATCGTCTTTGCCATGCTGTTCCTCAGCATGGCACTGATGTACGCCTGTAGTAAAAATGAGGACGAGATTAAGCCGGAAGAAGCGCATATTGCTTTCTCCGTACCGTCTAACTTCCCTGCTCCGGCTTACGATTTTAAGGACAATAAATTAACCAATGCGGGCTTCGCGTTGGGCAAAAAATTGTTTTATGATGCCCGTTTATCGGCCGATAAGAGTGTTTCGTGCGGAAGTTGCCATCAGCAATTTGCAGCCTTTGCCAACCTCGACCATAAAGTGAGTCACGGCGTTAACAATTGCCAGGGAAAGCGTAATGCGCCGCCATTGTTCAATTTGGCCTGGCAGAAAGCGTTTTTTTGGGATGGTGGCGTTAAAAACATCGAAACTTCGCCCCTAAATGCCATTACCGACGCCTGCGAAATGGGTACTGATATCCAAACCATCATCACTTTTTTAAAGAACACTGCACCTTATCCCGACCTGTTCAAAAATGCCTTCGGCTCGTCGGAGATAAATTCGCAGCTCCTTCTAAAATCCATCACACAGTTTACGGCGGTGCTGGTTTCGGGCAATTCAAAGTACGATAAAGTAATGCGCAACGAAAATGGAGCTGCGTTTACCGCTTCCGAGCTCGCAGGCTACAATCTTTTTAAGGAAAAGTGCGCCAAATGCCATGCTGAACCATTGTTTACCGATTGCTCTTATCGCAGCAACGGGCTCGACTTAACCAGTGCCGACGAGGGACGTGCCCACATCACCGGCCTAAGCACAGATTTCGGAACATTCAGAGTACCCACACTTCGCAACATAGGATATACGGGACCGTACATGCACGACGGGCGTTTTTACAACCTCGACGAAGTTCTTGAGCACTATAATTCTGGCGTAAAGGGATCGGCAAATCTCGATGCACAGCTTAAAAGCGGCATTCAACTCAATTCAATGCAAAGAGAACAGATTAAAGACTTTTTAAAAACTTTAACAGATCATGAATTTATCAAAAATACATTATTTAGCGAATCGTAAGCTGTTGATCTTACTATTCGTTTTTGCAGGTACCCAAAGTTTTGCCTGCGATATTTGCGGATGCTTTATGGGCATTACACCCTACTATAATCGCAACAGCATCAGCCTGTTGTATCGTTACCGGTCATTCAGCGGCTACGATGGCCAGTCGCATTCGTTATTTCCTAACGGTGGCAAGTTCTTCATCCCCGCCCGAAGTCAAAATTCGCCAATAACGGGCCATGCTGGTAACCCCGATGATTATGAACTTTACCGTTCGTTAGAAATCAGGGGCAAATATTTTATCAACAGTCGGCTCGAAATCAATGCAATTGTCCCCTATGTTGCAAACAGCGAACGATATAACGGCTACACTTCGTCAATTTCGGGCATCGGAGATGTAAACGTTTACGCAGGATATCATCTGGTGCAAAAGCTCGACGATGGCTTCAAACAGCAATTGATCGCTGGTGCGGGGATAAAATTGCCCACAGGAAAGAACGATTTCAAAAATATGGAAGGCATCCGCTATTCGTCATTAATGCAGGGAGGAACTGGCAGTACCGACGGTTTCGTTTATCTCAATTATATGGTCGGCCTGGGCAAGTTCGGGGCCAGCTTGAACACATCGTACAAAGTAAACGGAACCAACAGCCGCGATGAGGGCATCGCCAATAGTACAACCAGCTTTTTAAACATCTTTTATGTTCAGCGTATCGGTAAAGACGTGCAGGTGATGCCA
This sequence comes from Pedobacter endophyticus, assembly GCF_015679185.1. Taxonomy (NCBI): domain Bacteria; kingdom Pseudomonadati; phylum Bacteroidota; class Sphingobacteriia; order Sphingobacteriales; family Sphingobacteriaceae; genus Pedobacter; species Pedobacter endophyticus. Next base: position 350,535 of record NZ_CP064939.1, on the reverse strand, counting down.
TCGGCGCAGTTTTTTTACGAGTACTCAGGCGGAGAAAAATATAAGGGCGTAAAAACCGGCGAGCATGTAATGAATAACTTAATGGGTGGCGTTGGCCTGGATGTGTTTTACAAGAATGTTGCCTTAAACGCCGGGATTCAAAAAAACATTTGGGAAGGAGAAACCGATCACCCAATGAGCGCCGGAAAGCTCTATGTAGGCGTAACCTATAATTTCTAAACCAATACACATGAAAAATACAACAACATTGGCTTTTTGCTTATTCGCATTGCTTTTTAGTGCGTGCAAAACCGAGCCAGACTCGAAAGCAGTGAAAAAAGAAGTGTTAAACATCCACGACAAGTTGATGGTGGATGGCGAAAAAGTGGTAAAAAACAGAATGAGGCTCGATTCAATCTTAAAATCGGGCAAGGTAAGTTCCATTGCTGATTCTAGCGAACTGGTAACACTGATTGAAAAGCTAAATATTGCCGACGAAGGCATGATGGACTGGATGCACTTTTTCAACGATGATTTCAAGGGGAAAACGGAACAGGAAACCCTTGAATATTATAAATCTGAAATGGTTAAGATTAGGGCAGTAGAAGATCATTATATCGACGTTACCAGACAATCTGATTCGGTTTTGAAAATCTTTAACGTTGTGCCAGCAAAAAAAATGGGCATGGAACACCATAAGCACTAAAAATTTTCACAGATTATACAAGTTTACGCAGACAGATTAGTTGTTCTTTCTGCGTTTACTATCTTTGACGGGCAAGTCCTGGTTTGAGCAAGTAACAAAACCGAATTAAATGCCCGCTGCCCGGGCGGAGGTTGTATATTTACATTTTAATACATAAACATGAACAAAATTATATCTTCAGTTGCACTTTGCTTATTGTCTGTGAGCATCCTTTCCTCATGTCAGCAAGAAAAAAAACTTCCAATTTATGGCGATCGCCAGACAGAGGTTGTGAAGGATGCTTCGGGCGTGGAGAGGATTGATACCGTTTATCAAACAATTCCCGATTGGTCTTTCTTAAATCAAGACAGCGTTGTGGTTACCAACAAAATTACTGATGGAAAAGTGTACGTGGCGGATTTTTTCTTCACCTCTTGCAGCACTATTTGCCCGATTATGCACCGTAACTTACTCACTGTATATAATGAATTTAAAAATAATCCGGAGGTGATGTTCCTATCGCACACCATTGATTTTAAATACGATAAACCCCACGCCTTGAAAAAATACGCTCAAAAATTGGGGGTAGACGGACCAAAATGGCAATTTTTGTACGGCACTAAAGACAGTGTATATACTTTGGCCGAAAAAAATTATCTGGTTGCAGTTGGCGAAGATAGCACCGCAAAAGACGGTTACATACATCAGGGTTATCTCGTTTTAATTGATAAGGACCGAAAAATTCGTGGCGCTTACGATGGCACCAAAGAAGAGCAGGTTGAGCAATTGAAAAAAGATATTCCGGTTTTGCTGGCCGAATATAAAAAGTAGAACGGTAAAGCTAAAAGCTGAAAGAGTAAAGCTGAAAGGTGAAAGCAAAAGACTAGAGACTAAAGGCCAAAGCCGAAGGACTAAAGCGAAACGATTTACCACACATCATGCCTTTTTTAATGCTTCATGGGCCCATTAAGTAACAAAACATACATGCGCAAATACATCATTACTTCTATTTTCGTCTCTTCGGTTATTGCGGTAATTGTATCCTGTCAAAGTCAGGAAGAAATTGACCTGCAAAATTACATGTCGAACGGAAAAGACATTTATCAGGCCAAATGCCAGAACTGCCACGGTGAAAACGGCGAGGGGCTCGGCCTGCTTGCTCCGCCCCTAACCGATTCTGTTTTTTTAAAGAGCAACAAAGCCCGTTTGGCCTGTATTGTTAAAAACGGAGCGAACGAAACCTTTGTTATTCATGGTAAGGAATACAAAGAAAAAATGCCTGCTTTTCCCGAAATGGCGGATATTGATGTAGCCCAGGTAATCACTTATGTGACCAACTCTTTTGGCAATAAGCAAGCCTTCGTGCCTTATAGCGAGGTTTCGAAAGATTTGGAGAATTGTAAAAAATAACGTTATATACAATAACCCATCACATTTCGTACCAGTACTAACCGCAAAACCGGTGTAACTAGGTAACAGATTTCTCAGGAGCGAAAAAGCCCCTTTCGAAATGACGGTAAATGGAGGGAAACAATAAAGACTAAACTTTAACACCTTTTTGCTCAAAAAAGCCCATCTTTGCAAAAAAAATGCAGGTTGTTCTATCGCTGTCTCGATTCGATTCCTATCGGATTATGGAGAGAGAGGAAAGTCCGGGCAACACAGGGCATCTCGCTTTCTAACGGAAAGGGATTCGGGATTGAAGACCTGAATTACGGATCAGTGCAACAGAAAATATACCGCTCCGATAAATCGGAGTAAGGGTGAAAACGTGCGGTAAGAGCGCACGAGCATTGCAGGCGACTGCAGTGGTTTGTAAACCCCGGGAGTTGAAAGACCAAATAGGCTAACATTCCGGCTTTACGTCGGGATAAAGGGCGGCCCGTCCGATGTTAGTGGGTAGGTCGTTAGAGGTAAACGGCAACGTTTACAGTAGATTAATGATAGAAATCCTGATTACTCAGGAAACAGAACCCGGCTTATAGACCTGCATTTTTTTTATTCAAGCGCCAATAAGGGTCGAGGGCGAAAGGTTTAAGGTTGAGGGTACAGGCGTATTGCTACATCTTGTATTCCCTACTCAGTACTCCAGACTCAGTACTCCAGACTCAGTACTCCAAACTCCCTACTTTGGACTCAGGACTCCAGACTCAGGACTGAGGACTCCCTGCTCATTCATTCAGCAAAGCAAGTTTCGTTTCGCTCAGTTTCGCTTGTTCCTCCTCTCCCAGAACCGGGAATTTTAAGTTTAAACTTTTCAATTTATCCTCAATAATTTCGCTTATCGCCAATCTGGCAAACCACTTTTTGTCGGCCGGAATAATGTGCCAAGGTGCATCTGCAGTGCTCGTTTCGTTTATAGCCTCTTCATAGCTTTTCATGTACTTATCCCACAAGGCCCGTTCTTTAATATCGCCCGATGAGAATTTCCAGTTCTTCGCAGGATCGTCAATTCTATCTAAAAAACGTTGCTTTTGCTCATCCATTCCCACATTTAAAAAGAACTTTAAAATCACCGTTCCATTGGCAATTAAATGCTGCTCAAAATTTCTGATACTTTCATACCGTTGTTTCCAAAACGCTTTATTTACATCTTTCAGCTCAGATACACCCGGAATTTTCTCATTTAAAATATACTCCGGATGCACTTTACAAACCAGCACATTTTCATAATGGGAGCGATTATGAATGCCTATCCGCCCACGCTCTGGCAGCGCCTTGTAATGTCTCCATAAAAAATCGTGTTCATATTCCTCTGATGTGGGCACTTTAAAGCTAAATACCTGACATCCCTGCGGATTTAAGCCACTCATTACGTGCTCAATTGCGCTATCTTTTCCGGCAGCATCCATCGCCTGAAAAATAATTAAAAGCGAATGCGTATCTGAAGCATAAAGTCTTTCCTGAAGCTGATTGACCTCAATTTTTGATTTAATTAACGCGTCTTTTGCTTTCTCCTTACTGTAAGTTCCGGTAAAATCGGTCTTCGCTTTTTTGATCGAAAATTTGTGGTCGCCATATACAATCAGATCTTTAAATTCGTTCTTCATATTTCTATTTTGTCTCGGTAAAATTGCAGAATCAATATCTTTAAATATAGAACTAAAAAATAGTATATTAAATAGGCTGATTTGCATTTAGAGTTTTTTATATTTAACCTTTTCAGCATTTACTCAAGATCATCTTAACCAATATGTTTAAAGAGATAAAAAACAAGTACTTACGCTATCCCCTGATATTTATATTTTTTATAATAATTTTCTTTTCCGCTCTTCAACTCAATTTTTTATGGTTATTTGGCTACTCGCCCAGCGTTTCGGACATTAAAGAGCCTACGCTTCGTGTTGGTTCTGAACTTTATACTGCCGACGGAAAATTAATTGGAAGGTATTTTAAAGAAAACCGAACCCCTGTTAACTTCAATGAAATTTCGCCAAGTGTAGTAAAAGCATTGGTGGCTACGGAGGATGTTCGCTTTTACAAACATTGGGGTATTGACATTCAGGCAGTTGGCCGTGCGGTAATCGGATTTGGTAAAGATGGTGGAGCAAGTACGATAACACAACAGCTGGCCAAAAACCTGTATCGCACCCGGTACAACAAATCGCAAGGACTGCTGGTTAAAATCCCTTTGGTAAGAACACTGATTGTAAAGCTTAAAGAGTGGATGACGGCAGTTAAACTGGAAGCGAATTATCCTAAAAACGAGATTCTGACCATGTACCTCAATACCGTTTCGTTTGGTAACAATGCTTACGGAATAAAAACGGCAAGTAGAATTTATTTCGACAAGGAAGCAAAGGATCTTTCTACTACCGATGCGGCCATGCTTGTTGGTATGTTAAAGGGCACTACACTTTACAACCCGACTAAAAACCCCGATAAGGCGCTTGAAAGAAGGAATGTAGTGCTTGCCCAAATGAACAAATACAATTATTTGAGCAAAGACAGCTTGTCGATCCTTTCGAAAGAACCCATAAAACTGAAAGAAGGCGAAATGCAGGACGGCAGCGATGGCGATTCGTATTTGCGAAGTGCTGTGGCCAAATACCTCGAAAAGTGGTGTACGGATAACGGTTACGATTTATACGAAGATGGATTAAAAATTTACACCACCATTGATTCGAAGCTACAGAAGTATGCCGAGGAGGCAGTTGCCGATCAGATGAGAATTTTACAACGTAGATTTTATAATGTTTGGGGAAACGAAGATCCGTGGTATGATTCGGAAAAGCAAAAGGTCGATTATCCCGACAGGGCCATGAAGAACCTGCCTATTTATGCCATGCTGCAGAAAAAATTCCCCAATAATCCCGACTCGGTGCTGGCCTATTTCAACAAGAAAAAGAAGATGCGAATCTTTACTTACAAAGGCGACCGCGATACTTTATTCTCCACGCTGGATTCGATTCGTTATTACGGTAAGATTTTGAATACGGGTATGATGACGATGGAGCCGGCGAGCGGAAAAATCAAAGTTTGGGTTGGTGGTATCGATCACAAATTCTTCAAATACGACCATGTAAACCAGGCAAAAAGACAGGCCGGATCTACCTTTAAACCATTTGCCTATTTAACGGCGCTTGAACAAGGAATGAGCCCCTGCGATAAACTGACCGATAAACCGGTAAAAATTGAATATCAGGATAAAGGGGAAACCAAATATTGGGAACCAAAAAATGCTGATTACAGCGTTAGCTACCGCGAAATGAGCTTACGTTGGGCGATGGCAAAATCGGTAAACACAATTACTGCCCAACTTACCGAAAAAGTAGGTTGGGATAATGTGGTAAAGGCTGCACACGAGTGCGGAATAGATAGCCATTTAGAATCGGTACCCTCGGTGAGCCTGGGCTCTAACGACGTTTCTGTTTATGAAATGGTTAAGGCTTATGCCACTTTTATGAACAAGGGAATTAAAACTGACCCGATTTTGGTGGAGAAAATTACCGATTTGGATGATAACCTGATCGAAGAATTTAAGCCAAAAACCAAACGGGCGTTAACTGAAGAAATTGCCTGGTTAATGACTTATATGTTTCGCGGAGGTATGGAAGAACCCGGAGGCACCTCGCAAGCTTTGTGGGAATGGCCGAACCTGTTTAAAAAGAACAACCAAATTGGTGGTAAAACAGGCACCTCGTCTGATTATGTTGATGCCTGGTACATGGGGCTCACCAAAGATCTGGTAACTGGCGTTTGGGTGGGTTGCGATGAAAGAACCGCCCACTTTAAAAATGGCGAGCAAGGTGAAGGCTCGAGGACTGCCCTACCGATTTTTGCAAAATTTATGGAGAAAGTTTACCTCGATCCATCAACGGGCTACACTTACGGACCGTTTCCTAAAGCTACGGTTGATATTACCAGAACCTATAATTGCCCTAGTCCTCGCATTGTTGTAGATACCACCACCACCGATAGTGTTGCGGTAGATTCGACAGAATTTATTGTGCCAGAGACGCCTGATCAGGAAGATCAACCGGCCACAGAGCAGCCCAAGGTGGTTAAAAAAGAAGAAAAGAAGCCTGAACCCGCTCAAAATCAACCGGCAACAACTGCCCCGCTTTCCAAGAAAGAAGAAAGGGAATTAAGGCGAAAACAACGACAAGAGGAAAGAGAGAAAAAACAAAATAACGAAAACTAGGCTCACACTGGTTTATATTAAATGTTAAATTCCTGATAATGAACTAAACATTCGCTATTTTTATTTCCTGTACTTTGATAGATTTTATTGCACACTAAAACAACCTATATGAAAATAAGCTCTACTATTTTGAAGCGATATTTCCCTATGCTGCTTTTGTTTATGATTTCTTTTTCGGCCCAGGCGCAGTACTTCGGGCAGAACAAGGTAAGATATAAAAAGCTTGACTTTAAGGTGCTCCAAACTCCGCACTTTGAAATTTACTATTACCTAAAAAACGAAAACCTGCTTAAAAGATTCTCGCAAGATGCTGAAACCTGGTATAAAATGCATCAGGAGGTTTTCAGGGATACGTTTGTAACGAAAAATCCATTAATCCTGTACAATAACCACCCCGATTTTCAGCAAACTACAGTTTTAAATGGCGAAATAGGAATTGGAACAGGCGGTGTTACCGAGGCCCTAAAAAACAGGGTTATTATGCCGGTAATGGAATTGAACAGCCAAACACGGCATGTTTTGGGCCACGAGCTGGTGCATGCCTTTCAATATCACACCCTGCTCGAAAAAGACTCCATTAGCCTCGAAAATGTAGGCCAAACGCCACTCTGGATGGTTGAGGGCATGGCAGAGTATTTATCAATCGGTAAAAAAGACGCATTTACATCAATGTGGATGAGAGATGCGATGCTTAATCGCGATATTCCATCGCTCAAAGACTTAACAAACTCAAATAAGTATTTCCCCTACCGTTACGGACAAGCATTCTGGACCTACATTGGCTCGCAATATGGCGATACCACTATTGTTCCCTTGTTTAAAAATACTGCAAAATATGGTTATGAAAATGCCATTCGTTATACATTTGGTTATGATGACAAAACTTTATCCGGCTTATGGAAAAATGCCATTGATGCGCATTATAAACCAATGTTGAAGGCAGATAGTTCGCAAATTAAGATTACGGGAACAAAAATTATCGATAATAAAAACGCCGGAAATATGAATGTTGCCCCGGCATTAAGCCCCGATGGTAAATATTTGGCCTTTATGTCTGAAAAAGACCTCTTCGGAATTGATTTATTTCTGGCCGATGCGAAAACCGGTCGAATTATCCGGAAGCTCAGCAGTCAGATTTCAAACGGGCATATAGACGATTTCAATTTCATTGAATCTGCCGGTGCATGGTCGCCCGATAGCAAACAGTTTGCATTTAGTATTTTTAGTCATGGCAGAAATCAGATGATGATTATTGATGTAGCTAGCGGAGCAACCGTTTCTCAAACCGCTATGGATCAGGTAGCGCAATTTGGGAACCTGACCTGGGCGCCAAACGGAAAAGACATTGCTTTTTCGGGCATGGTTGAAGGGCAAAGCGACATTTTTTCTTACAATCTTGATACAAAAACAGTTACTCAAATTACCAACGACATTTACTCTGATTATGCACCGAATTATTCTCCTGATGGGAAAAAACTGGTATTCTCATCAGACAGAGCTGCGATACAGGCGCAAACCACAAATGCTGTTTTGCCGATAAATTTGGCCGTTTACGATATTGCAGCCAAAACGGTTACGAATTTAGATGTGTTTCCGGGAGCAAACAATTTAAATGCCCAGTTTTCGTCGGATAGTAAGAACGTTTACTTCTTATCAAACAGAGATGGATTCAGAAACCTGTATAAATATAACTTTGCCGATAATACGGTAGATCAATTGACCGATTATTTTACCGGAATCAGTGGAATAACCGAGTTTTCTCCGGCCATATCCGTCTCTACTACGGACGAGATTGTGTACAGCTACTACCGCTATCAACGATACACTTTGTACAATGCTAAGCTCGACAGTTTTAAGGCCAAGCGCATTGGCAATCAGGAAGAAAATTTCGACGCGGCAATTCTTCCTCCGATGGAAAACTTCGGGGTAAACATTATCAACTCAAACCTAAGAAATTTCGATCGTTTCGAAAAAATTGTAGCCGATTCGATGAAGACTGTCCAATATAAACCTAAGTTCAGGCTAGATTATCTGGCCAATAGCGGCGTGGGTGTATCTTCAAGTCGTTTCGGAACAGGTGTTTCGGGAGGCATTGTTGGCATGTTCAGTGATATTTTGGGCACGAACCAAATTATTGCAAATTTATCGGTTAACGGCGAAATTTACGACTTTGGCGGCTTGGTGGGTTATATCAATCAAAAGAGCAGGATCAACTGGGGAGCGGCAATTTCGCATATTCCTTACGTTTCGGGTTTTAGCTCGTACGGTTTTGAGCAGCTGCCCACAAGCAATAACACAACAACGGATGCAATAAATTACCGCACCGATATCATCAGAACTTTCGAAGATCAGGTGCAGGTATTTGGCGCTTATCCATTCAGTAAAATCCATCGCTTTGAACTTGGTGGCGCATTTTCTCATTACAGCTATCGCGTTGATCGGTACAGCAATTATTACAGCCCCAACGGCTATTACCTCGGTTCGGAACGTAGTAAACTGTCTAACGAACAGGCAAGCAACGATTACGGCATCCCTTTCAATTCATTTACTTTATATCAATTGAATGCAGGCTTTGTTGGCGATAATTCGATTTTCGGCCTCACTGGTCCGCTCGATGGATTTAGGTATCGCGTGGCTGGAGAAAAGTATTTTGGAACTTACAATTTTGCAGGTGCTACCGTCGATTTGAGAAAATATTGGAGGGCGAAACCGGTTACCCTTGCAGTGAGATCTTACAATATGTTAAGAATAGGTAAAGATGCCGATCGCCTCTACCCGATGTATCTCGGTTATCCGTACTTGATCAGAGGCTACGAAGTAAACTCCATCTACAAGACCAATTCAAATACGGCATCACAATCTTTCGATATTAACTCACTGAGCGGAAGTAAGATTGCTGTGTTTAATTTTGAAGTTCGTCTGCCGTTTACCGGACCTAAAAAATTGACGGCAATTCCGTCGAAATTTTTGTTTTCAGACTTGAATTTGTTCTTTGATGCGGGTGTTGCATGGACAAACGACACGAAAGTTGTGTTTAAAAACCAGCCTACTTATACGGAGATTCCTGTTAAAGATGAAAATGGCGAAGTTGTCGGGTCGTACCAAACCACCAACGAACGCGTTCCGGCAATGAGCGTAGGCTTATCGTTAAGGGTAAACATATTTGGTTATTTTGTGATAGAGCCTTATTACGCTTTCCCGTTTCAACGAAAGGATGTTAAGGGTGGCGTTTTCGGTTTAACTTTTGCACCGGGCTGGTAAGGGTAAAAATGATAGAATGAGTTAATTATTGAATAATAGAATTAGTGAATTGCGAAATTAATTTACTATTAAAAGATTCAATGCTAAATTGCTTCGTTCTATCATTCTAAAAAGAATTATTCAAATATAACCTCAGAAGTTCGGCTAATGGCATCTTCCCTTTGGGCATATGTGCTTTTTATATGAACGGTCGTCTCGCTGAACTTGATTCAGCATCTTTTTAAGCTAGCTTTTATATTAAACAGATCTTGAAATAAACGGCGTAGCCTCGTGCATTCCATTAAAACATAAACTTGCTATGAAAAAATTTAGGATTATGATGAGCCATATTCTGGAGCGATAACTCGCATCAGGAGCAGTTTTATTAACCAAATTAAAGTTATTAAGACAAACTCGTAAAGGCCAGCTTAACCTGATTCGTTGGGTTTCTATGAAGCAGGATGTTTTCAAAATCTAAACCAATGGTTAAATCAATCCAATCGGGGTTGCAAGACCGTACTAAACGTTCTTTTTGCATCCTTGTAAATCGACTTATCGATTTGAACCGAACCAGCGCCTGTGCTTCTGTTTTAAATTCTTCAAAGTACACCAAACGGGTAAGTTGTTTCCCACTATCAAAAAATAAGTTCGGCATCTGCTTATAAAAATCCAGTGTTTTAATTAAATCAGAGCTCATGCCTACATGCATGCTGGTGCGATTTCTGTCGGTAACGATGTAAACAAACTTTTTCATAATAATGGGTTCAAAAATTAAAACTAAACTATTTAGTATAGCTTCTTGCAATTCAAAATAATATTACTAACTTTATGAGCATAAAATTACTAATTATTTTAGTAATTACAAACTTATTATAAAATTTATTTTTATGTCAAATATTTCAAATAATTTAAAGTATCTCAGAAAGAAAAAAGGCCACACACAGCAGAATTTCGCCGATATTATGGAAATCAAGCGCTCGCTGATTGGTGCTTACGAAGAAGATCGTGCGGAGCCTAAATATGAATTACTAAAAAAAATAGCTGAATATTTTGACTTAACGATCGATGAATTCATCAATGAAAAGATATCTGACAGTTGGAAACCGAAGCCGAAAAGCTCTGGATCTAACTTAAGGGTGCTCAGCATTTCGGTTGATAAAGACGATCAGGAAAATATAGAATTGGTTCCGGTTAAGGCCAGTGCCGGTTACCTTAATGGTTACGCTGACCCGGAGTATATCAGCGACCTTCCGAAATTTCAGTTGCCCCTGCCCGCTTTGAGGCAAGGCACTTTCAGGGCCTTCGAAATTATGGGCGATAGTATGCTTCCGGTTCAGCCGGGTAGTATTATTATAGGTGAATACCTCGATAACTGGAATGAGATTAAAACCGGGGAAACATACGTTGTCATCAGTAAAAACGAGGGCGTTGTGTATAAGCGTGCGGGTAATCGTTTCAGGGAAAACAAAGATTTAAAGCTCATTTCTGATAATAAAGTTTACGATCCATACACGATCAGTGCAGATGATATATTAGAAATCTGGAAAGCAAAGGCCTACATTTCTACATCGTTACCGGAACCTACTCCCGACCCAACAATTGAAACGCTAACCCAAATGATGTCGCAAATGCAGAAATCGATTTCCCAGTTAAATAAGAATTAACATTTATTTAACAACTCGCCATTAAACTCTTTTGCGCTTTTCATATCTATTAAACAAAACACATAAACATATAGACATGAAAAAAGCAATTTTAACAATAGCAATCGCGGTAATGGGTTTAAGTGCCGCATTTGCTCAAGACACTACCAAACGGGTAAGAAGGCAGATGCCAAAAATGACTGCTGAGCAAAGGGCTGACAGGGTAACTGCCCGAATGGAAAAACAACTGAGTTTAACAGCAGACCAAAAATCGAAGATTTATGCAATAGAATTGGATAACGCAAAGAAGATAGATGCATGGCGAACTGCTGATAAAGGCGACATGAAGGGCAAGATGAAAGAGCGCAAGGCCGCGATCGATTCGCAGAAAGCAAAAATTGATGCAGTTTTAACAGCTGAACAGAAAACCAAAATGGAAGCGTTTCGTGCTGAGGCCAGAGAAAAAGGCGAAAGAATGAGAAAAGGAATGCGTCACCGCGATCAAAAAGATAAAACGCCAGTGGTTTCTAATCCGCCAGCACAAGGATAAAAAGTTCATTGGTCAGTCATCGGATGAATACCTGGCACGCTTGCTAGGGTCATCCGATGACTATTTTGCTAATTGGTCACTGATATTTGGTTATTAGTTTGTTAGTCATCGGATAAATACCTGGCACACTCGCTAGATTCATCCGATGACTATTTTGCTAATTGGTCACTGATATTTGGTTATTAGTTTGTTAGTCATCGGATGAATACCTGGCACGCTCGCTAGATTCATCCGATGACTATTTTGCTAATACTGATATTTGGTTAATAGTTTGTTAGTCATCGGATGAATACCTGGCATACTCGCTAGATTCATCCGATGACTATTTTGCTATTTGATTATTGATATTTGGTTATTAGTTTGTTAGTCATCGGATGAATACCTGGCACACTCGCTGGATTCATCCGATGACTATTTTGCTAATTGATTATTGATATTTGGTTATTAGTTTGTTAGTCATCGGATGAATACCTGGCACACTCGCTAGATTCATCCGATTACTACTTGGCTAATTGGTCATTGATATTTGGTTATTAGTTTGTCAGTCATCGGATGAATACCTGGCACACTCGCTAGATTCATCCGATGACTTTTTTGCTAATTGGTCACTGATATTTGGTTATTAGTTTGTTAGTCATCGGATGAATACCTTGCACACTCGCTAGATTCATCCGATGACTTTTTGGCTAATTGATTATCGATAATTGGTTATTTTTATTATTGATTATTTTTAGAAAGCGTTCCGATTATCGGAGCGCTTTCGTTATTTTTGGTCGATGAGCGATATTGAGCAGTTTCTCGACCGTAAACTTGAACAGCGAAGGGTAGATCATTCGATTAGAAAGTTATCAACCCACTTCCCCCCTGTCGATTTTTGCTCAAACGATTACTTAGGCTTCGCAAAATCGGACGAACTCAGATTACTTGCAGAAAACAAAATAAACGATCTGGGAAGAACAACGAATGGCTCGGGTGGCTCACGTTTGTTAAGCGGCAACACGGCATTTACTGAAGAAGTGGAAGCCTACATTGCAGATTTTCACGACGCAGAGAAGGGGTTGATCTTCAATTCTGGTTACGACGCAAATGTGGGTTTATTTTCTTCGGTTCCGCAACGTGGCGACACAATTATCACTGATGAACTGATTCACGCAAGTATTATCGACGGATGCAGAATGAGCCACGCCGACCGCCAGCGATTTGAGCACAACGACCTGAGCAGCCTCGAAAGCAAGTTAAAAATCGCTAAGGGAAAGATCTTTGTGGCAGTAGAAAGTGTATACTCCATGGACGGCGATTGCGCTCCTTTGACAGAAATTGTATCGCTTTGCGAAACTTACAATGCAAACCTCATTGTTGATGAGGCACACGCAACAGGCATATTCGGTCATCATGGAACGGGCCTTGTAAATCAGCTCGGACTTGCAGACCGTGTTTTTGCGAGGGTTGTAACTTTCGGTAAGGCGTTGGGTTCGCACGGGGCTATTGTGCTCGGTAGCAACACCCTAAGAAATTTTCTAATCAATTTCGCCAGATCATTTATTTACACAACAGCAGCACCATTACACAACATTGCGCTAATTTGGGGAGCATATCAGTTGCTTCCGGAGATCGACCAAACAGTTATTCATCAAAAAATTGCTTTGTTTAAGAAGCTTGCAAACGAAAATAATCTGCAGTTGATGGAGAGCAACAGCACCATTCAGGGAGTAGTTTTTTCGTCGAATAGCGAAACTAAAGCAGTTGCGGGGCATTTGCAAAAAAATGGGTTCGATGTTCGTGCCATTTTGAGCCCTACGGTTCCGCTTGGCAAAGAGCGTTTGAGGATTTGCCTGCATAACTATAATTCGGACGAAGAAATCGCATCGCTAGTAAAACACCTTAAAAAGATTAAGTAAAATGACTACATATTTTGTTACGGGAATTGGAACGGGAATAGGAAAAACGCTGGTTAGTGCCATTTTAACAGAGAAGCTCAAGGCCGATTATTGGAAGCCCATACAATCGGGAGATCTGGAAACAAGCGATAGTTTGGCCGTTGCATCGCTGATCAGCAATCAAAAAACGGTTATTCACCCCGAAGTTTACCGACTGACACAACCGCTTTCGCCGCATTTATCGGCCCGATTGGACGGAATTGAAATAGAAATGGCGAAGATTGCAATGCCCAATACCAGTAACAATTTGATTATTGAAGGTGCAGGGGGATTAATGGTTCCGCTAAATGAGAAAGACTTGATTGTCGATTTGATCAAGAAACTCGCCGTTGAAGTGATTCTGGTCTCTCAGAATTACCTGGGCAGCATTAATCACACTTTATTATCCATCAACTTATTGAAGCAATATCAAATCCCAATTAAGGGCGTTATTTTTAATGGTGATGAAAATAAAGAAAGTGAACGATTTATTCTTCAATATAGCGAGGCGAAGAAGCTTGGAAGTATTTCAAACCTGAAAGAGATAACTAAGGAAACGGTTATTTCCGCTGGGGAAAGTATTTTGATTTGATAGTCTTTTTCCTTCTGTCATTCTGAGCATCGCGAAGAACCCTTAACCTACTTACCACAGGAACCTGAGCACCCCCAGCCCCGCTTCGCCGTTTGGTTGGTGCTGTATTATCGGCAGCATTCCATCGATTGGGGATCCTTCACTGCGTTCAGGAGGACAGGAAGAATAAATGTCATCCGATAGCTATCGGATCTGACGAAGGAAGAATCCCTAACCTATTTATCATAGGAACCTGAGCACCCCGATCCTACCCGCTCTTTTGGCGGCTGCTTTATTGACGCTAGCTTTCCATCGCTTGGAGATCCTTCACTGCGTTCAGGATGACAGCAAGAATGAATGTCATTCTGACGAAGGAAGAATCCCTAACCTATTTACCACAGGAACCTGAGCGCCCCAGCCCCCCTTCGCCGCTTTGGTTGGTGCTGTATTATAGGCAGTGTTCCATCGCTTAGGGATCCTTCACTGCATTCAGGATGACAGCAAGAATAAATGTCATCCGATAGCTATCGGATCTGACGAAGGAAGAACCCTTAACCCACTTACCACAGGAACCTGAGCCCCCCAGCCCCCCTTCGCCGTTTTGGTTGGTGCTGTATTAAAGGCAGCGTTCCATCGCTTGGGGATCCCTCACTGCGTTCAGGATGACAGCACTACTTCAAATAACCGCTCTTTTTCAAAAAATCTGCCCACACCTGGTATCCTGAAGGAATCAAATGCAACCCATCTTTAGTTAACTCAGCTTTTAAGTGGTTGCTTTGATCTAAGAACACGGGATATAAATCAATTACCGTTACATTTTTCGCTGTAAATTTCCTAATCTGATCGTTTAACCAGAGGATATGTTCGTCCTTTCCGTAGTGGTTCTTGAATTTTTCAAAGGAGCTATTAACGGGCAAAAGCGTGTTGAAATAAATTTGCGTCTTTTTCGATCCCTTTCTAATTCTGGCAATCATTGTTTTATAGTTCCTTAAAATAATGCTGTCGGGAATATTTCTCGAGATATCATTTATGCCGATCAAAATGAAAATTTTCTCCGGTTTGCCATCAATTACATCTTGCAACCGATCGAGTACGCCAAAGGTAATATCGCCAGAGATACCCCGATTTTTTGCTTGTGGCAAATCCAACAGCCTGGCCCAATCGGTACCCGCAGTGATGCTGTTTCCCAAAAATACAAAGTCTTTTTTCGACTTCGGATCGGCCTTAAACTTAGCCGCAAGCTCTGCATATTTACCCGGCCTGTATGTACTATCCCACTTTACCGTTTGGGCATTTACGGCAATACTGTTTAAAGCTAACAATAAGCTTAAGGCGATTAGGGTTCTTTTAAAAAGTGTTCTCATTTGACAAATTAGGTTTATTGGTTCACTAGTTTATTTGTTCAGTGGTCAGATAGTCATCCGATGAATATTTACATGTTGCCAATATTCATCGGATGACTTACCTTGAATAATTGATCATCGTTTATTAAATTTTATCAACGCTGAAAGAGCAAGCTAGCGTTTGTAACATTTTTAGGTTTCATTGCTCATCATTATTTGGCACCAATTAAATTTCGTTTTTCTCTTCTCCAGGTGAAAGCGGTGAATACAATAGCAAGCGCACATGCGGCAACGATCGCTATAAAACAGGCATCCCAACCGAAATCATCAACCAAGTGCCCCACGGCTGCGTTTGCAAGTAAATCGCCAATAAAATAACCAAATAAACCTGTTAAGCCTGCTGCTGTACCTGCGGCCTTTTTGGGCACCAAATCCAGAGCCTGAACACCGATGAGCATTACCGGGCCGTAAATTAAAAAGCCTATCGACCAAAGTGATACATTTTGCAACCATTGGTTCCCGACAGGATTTTTCCAGTAAATCAAAACTGAAATCAATGTTAAGGCCATGTAGATGATGGTTACCGGTGCTCGTCTTCCTTTAAAAATATAATCGCTAAGCCAACCGCACAGCAAGGTACCGGGTATTGCGGCGAGCTCGTAAAACGACGATGCCCAGGCGGCCTCGGTTGTGGTATATCCTTTTGCCTCGCCCAAAAAAGTAGGCGCCCAGTTCACAATGCCATTTCGTACCAAATATACAAACGCATTGGCAATGGCGATGTACCATAAAAGCCTGTTGTTAAAAACATACTTAAAAAATATTTCCTTTGCCGTAAACTCTTTTTCCTGAGAGGTATCGTAGGTTTTGGAGTAATCGTTGTTATACACTTCGATGGGTGGCAAACCGCAGGATTGTGGCGTATCTCTAATTAAAAGGTAAGCGATAAATGAAAAAAATATGGCTACCATGCCGGGGAAATACAGCTTACTTTCCCAGCCCACAAATATTTCTATTGCCCAAATGGTTAGCGGGCCAACCATAAACCCACCAACGTTATGCGCCAGGTTCCAAATAGACATTGCCCGGCCTCGCTCTTTTATAGAATACCAGTGCACTACTACCCTGCCGCATGGTGGCCAGCCCATTCCCTGAAACCAGCCGTTTATAAAAAGCAGTACAAACATAATGGCAATGGATGAGGTGGCGAACGGGAAAACACCCATTACTACCATTGTAATAGCCGAAAGTGCCAGCCCAACGGGTAAAAATATTCGGGCGTTGCTTCTGTCGGACACATTGCCCATCAAAAATTTGCTAAAACCGTAGGCGATGGAAAGTGCCGAAAGTGCAACGCCCAATTGTCCTTTGGTGTAACCTTGCTTAATCAGATCGGGAATGGCGAAAGAAAAATTCTTCCTTACAAAATAATAAGCGGTGTAGCCCAAAAATATGCCTGCAAAAACCTGCAAGCGCAATTTCCAATAGCTGGAATTTACGCGATCTTCGGGCAATAGTTCTTTATGTGCGGCAGGCGCCGGGAAAAAATTAAAACTCATATTTGGTTAGTGGGTAGGTTAGTGATTATTGAAAATCGGGAACATGAATCTAATTCCCGACTGGAAAACTTATTTATTGGGTTTTAACTAAAATATCAGGATAATCGGAAATAATTCCATCAACATTTAGCGCTTTTAACTTCTTGATATCTTCGGCAGTATTTGGCGTCCATGGAATAACTTTTACGCCATCGGCATGCGCTCTCGAAACCATATCTTCGTCCACCATTTGCCATGCCGGACTTAAAATAAAGGGTTTGTAACCCAGTTCGGCTATGTTTTCGGCATATGTTTTTTTGTTCGAAACCAAATAAGAGGTTCGTACATTCGGGTATTTCCTGGTAATGAGTTGTATGGTTCTCTTATCAAAAGATTGAATTACAACGTAGGGAAGAATCTTCTTTTTTTGAAGAACCGACATCAACAGTTGCACAAATTCTGCAGGCTCGGGATTGGTAACTCCATCTCCCTTCTCGCTACTTTTAGTCTCTATATTATAAAAGAACTGCTTGCGGTGATTTACCCTGATATCCGTTTGAACGGAATCAATTAAATCGGATAACAGGGAAATGTGCGTTTTGATCTTTTTTTGCTGAGGGAATAAATCGTAATATTTGGTACCTAAATCGAACTTCTTCAATTCTGCATACGATAATTTGTAAATGGGATATTTCTTGGCGTCGGTACCTGCAATTTCGTTGCCTTCGGGTGTAAGCATAAACGCCGGGCTCAGGTAATCATCGTGGGTAACTACAACTTTGCCGTCTTTAGTAATGTGTGTATCCATTTCCAGGGTGGTTATGCCGTTTATTGTCATGGCGTTTTTCATGGCCACAATGGTATTTTCGGGCATTAACCCTCTGCCACCCCGATGTGCCTCTGCGCTGAACTTTGGGAATTCGGCAGGTTTTTGGGCCGAGCAACTCATGCTTAGCAAAGGTAAAGCGGCAATTAATGGTGCAATTGATATTAGTTTCATGGTATTTGGTTATATTAAATTATGAAGGACTTAGGCATGACGTTATTTTATTAATCTATCTATTTGTAGTTCAGCTAAATGGATGGGACGACAGCTATAAACGGTCGTCATCCTCAGAGATCAGTTTTTGAAAAAACAAAGGAGTTAGGATCACGTTTTTTTTCAGCGAATCGTCATTGCCCCAAAGGGGCTACTTTGTAGCGAGGCCGGGTTCGTGCGAGCCGAAGCAATCTGATTTACGAAATGAGATTGCTTCGTGCCTCGCAATGACGATCTTTCATATGTCTGTCATCGGTAGCTTGTACCGATAGCTGTCGGTAGGGGATCTTAATGCTTGAGCTTTAATCCCGAAGCTTCGAAACCGCTGCCTGCCCGTCTGTTCAGGCGGACGCAGGAATGACCGATTTCGAACTACTCTCAGTTGACTCACTTCCCTCTTTTTTGGCAGTGGTTGTTGGCGTTTTGCATCCGATAACTATCGGATCCATCGCTTGGAGATCCTTCGTTACACTCAGGATGACAGGGCTTGTAATCTGTCATCCGAATAGCTGTCTAATTCAACCGCCTTATTTTTGTGAAAATCTCCCTTAACCTTTAATCTCCGCCTCGAACTTTTCTCCGAACCGATCTGTTGCCACCACCTTAACTGTTTTTACCGATGGCGCAAAATGTGCCATAAACAGGTGATCGGTTGATCGCGGCTCAACAAACGGACGTGGATTGGGAAGTTTATCGCCTTTGTACAATTTAACCGCCAAAGGATCGTAGCCATCTTGTTGCGCCAACGCTCCCATCGGTTTCCCATCTAAAAAATATTCTACTTTCCACTCCGGATCGTAATTCCACACGTTGGCAATCAATCGTTTCTGGTTAGTTAAAGTATCTACATAAATATCAAGCTGCTCCTTGCGGTCTCTTCCGGTCGATTTATAGTACCATTTCAGCTCGGTGCCGTCTACTTCATAAACTCCGTAACCGCGTGGCGTACCGTCTTCGCAAATCGGGCCTGTCCACCAGCCACCGCAAACCGTACCATGATTGTGCTCAAAGATGCCATTTTTGATTACATTTTTATTGAAATGGGTATGACCCGACATGATGTGCACATTCTTGAAGTCTTTTAAAACCGCATAAAAATCGTCTCTGTTTTTAACGGAATTATGAACAGGAATATGCAGGGCGATAATCAGCAGCGCATCTTTAGGCACGAACTGCAGGTCTTTGGCCAACCAGTCCAATTGCGTTGGCGTAATGTAGCCGTCGTAAGTTCTTTCTACACCCAAATAACGTACGTCATCTAAAACAACGTAATGTGCTTTTCCGCGGTTAAACGAGTAATACGTTGGCCCATAATGCGCCTGGAAAGTTCGGTCTGATGTATCATCGCCGCCTTGCCGGTAATCCTGATCGTGGTTGCCCAGTGCCTGGAAAAACGGAATGCCGATCTTCGCAATGGCTTCATCGTAATCTGGAAAAAGGTCGAAATTGTCCCAAACCAAATCGCCCACGCCAATGCCATGTACCGGAGTTTTGCCCATACTTTTGACTACGGCATGCGTATCGGGAACTGAAGTAGCCATCATCTGTGCTACATCTTTCTTATTTTTTACCTGCGGATCGGCCCAAATAATGAAATTGTGTTTGTTATCGTTTTGTTTAAGTGGTTTTAAGTCGAAGTTCAGCTTACCGGCCGCATCTGGCTTATAGTAATGGCGTGCAATGCTGCTTTCGGTTTTGAATTCGTAGCCAGCCGGTGTACTGATCCACACGAAACGGGCAAGCTCATGAAGCTTGATTTCGTAGTTGCCCGACTTATCGGTTTGCACCACGCTGTACCCATCAGAAATAACAACACCTGCAACGGCCTTGCTTTTGCTGGTCACCGTTCCGCTTACTACGCCATCGACCGTAAATAACGATGATGGAAATGCTTTTAAGCTAACAAATAATGTTGTGGTTAATAAACTTGATTTTTGAATGAAGGATCTTCTGTTCATGGGTAATTATTGGGAAAAAGGAAAATAAAGTTGTATCATAAATAACTAGGATCGTGAAATTGTATAAAAATGAAGTTTAGCAATACGCCAGCTCTGTCATGCTGAGGAACGAAGCATCTGCAACCCATACCTTACCGTCATTGCCCACTCACCCACCCTCTGTTGGCAGCGGTATTTAGCGTTCTGCATTTCATCGCTTGGGGATCCTTCGTTATACTCAGGATGACAGTGCTGAAAAATTCCATCGCAGATCCTTTGTTTTTTTAAGACCACTCATAGTAGCGGTTTTAGCTTTCATAATTATAAATTTAATCCTCAAACCTATTTGAAAAGTTGGGATTTAACACCCAACTTTCATAGGGTGAGGTTCTTAATTTTCAATTGTTGTAAATCCCTCTGCTTGTTCAATAGCTGATAATGGCGACGAGTTGCTTAAAGCAATAAACTTCGCATTTCTGCCGGTGCTCCATATACCTGTCGTGGCATCGTAAACACCTCCCAATAAGGTGAAAGTACCATCGGGAGTTGGTAAGCTAAACTTGCTTTTATTTGTACCTCCACCATAAAAAGCAACAACTTTTCTATTTTGAATTGTGCTGTACTTATCGGTATTGGTTATTCTGTAACCTACTTCTGGTGGGCCAGCTGCATATACTGCGCCGTTTCCGCCATACATAATTACATCTAAAGGCGTTGAAGTTCCGGTTACAGTAAGTCCTTCGAACACCGCAACACCTGCCACGTTTCCGCTGTTGGCGAGGAGGTTTCCGGTTGCTGTTCCAAAATCGTCGCCGTTTACGGTTGAATATTGCTTGCTAACAATCCAAACGGCATTGCTAATATCGGTAGAAGCGCTGCCCCAAATGCGTTTATTGGCGCCCACATAACAAAATTGACCTTTTTTAACTGTTCCGCTCTTGATATTAAACTTGTAGGTTCTGATATCGCCAAACGCCCAGCCCGTGTTTGGTGGGGCTAAAATACCTGCGTTGTTACAAGTAACCACAGAATAAGGAGTTACTGCAAAATCAATATCGCGGGTGGCCTTAAACTGAATATATTCGTAGTTCACATCACTTCCGTTCGGATTGGTCATATAACCTGTAATAATCAACGCTGAAGGTTTAATCTCCGGTAAGGCAAAAATATCATCAGCCGATCGCGGTCTTAACTCAACGCCTGTAGCCGTGGTAATCACAATCCCTGTAAAATCGGCAAATGGTACCGGCTCGTCGGTAGCAAATTTTGCAGCGGTTTCCGTATGCACAACAGCGGTTCCAAATCCATCGCTAATGGTTTTGTTGCCTGCGTAAGTGTCGCCGTTTACCGGTTCGGGCGTTATCTTGCCTTTGCTAATGGTAATTAATGTGCTTTCGTAAAACATTGGCCTGCTGGTTAAAGCGCCGGTATTTACGGCTCTTAAAATGATTGATCGGCCAGATGCCTTTTTGTCAACGTTTGTTGGCGCAACGCCATCCAGCTGCAAAATTCCGTTTACTCGCTTCATTGTCGAACCAGTAATTTTTACATGCACCGAATCGCCCGGAACATACTTTGCAGCCTCAGTACCAATGTTTATGGCGATACCCCTTAGCGAATCGACACCGTTACCTGCAATTCGGCTGTTTTGTAAAAACATTAAGCCGGCCGGAATATTGCCATTCGACTGATCGGAAATTACAATGCCCTTCACATAATCGGCGCCACCTAAATTTTCGCTGGTAAGCGCAACGTCGGCATTTTTATAAAGCTTACGTAAATCGAAATTTGAAATGTACGGACTTACGGTTATTCCAATATAGTCGGTATCACGCTTACATCCTATCCAAGTGCTACCAATTACTACAAGCGCACTGATTAAAAATATTGTCTTTTTCATATTATCTTGAGATATGATTAAGGTTTTTGCCACCAAACAAGTGTATTGATATCATCTGCACCTTGCGCTGCAACGGCATTTGCGTAACTTGTTGGATTGGCTGATTGAGAAACTATTGGATAATTTAATCGGGCGGGCATTTTACCACCGTTGGCCAAGCCTGTGCCTTTCGGTAAAAACGGATGTCCCGTTCTGCGATATTCGATCCATTGCTGGAAATCGACAAGGAACATGGCATAGTATTTTTGAAGGTGGATCAATTGCATTTTGCTTACTGTACCGGCAGTTTTATTTTCTAAAGGTAAGGCATCGTTCCATTCAATATCAGCTTTGGTAATGTAATCGGCTACGGCAGGATCTGCAGCGGATGTGAAACGTGTTGGCAACCAGTAATTAATGGCATCGGCAACGCCTTTGTTGTAATAAGCTTCACCGGTGCCCGAAATCCATCCTTTTGCGGCGGCCTCTGCGAGAATAAAATCTACTTCGGCACAGTTCATAATGATACCGGTGTAGCGATCGGTTTGTAGTGTTACGCTTGCGTTGGTTGCATCAGAGTAGAAGTACGATTGTTTGATAATAGATGTGCCCATATCGTAGCCGCTTGGCACGCCAACTAATCCGGCCGGCCCTGCAGCAATGCCAAACCGGTTATAACCGTTTACACCATAATCGGCCCTCACGCGTGGATCATTCCAGCTGGTTAAATTTTCAAGAAAGAACTGCGTAATGGCCGGAGTTCTAAAATCAACCGCTCTAACACTGATCATAAAGGGTGACGAATAAACGGATGTTGTACTGTTTGTTCCGTTCCACAATATTTTTGCGGTATGGGTATTGTTTTCCATTATAGGATAATTGCCTTTGTTGGAATCGGCAATTTCTTTGATTTTGGCAATTACGTCTGCGCTTACTTCGGATTTACCCGAAATACGAAGCAACAACCTTAAATATAAGGAGTTACCCAACCTGCGCCATTTGCTTACATCGCCCTGGTAAACGGGATCGCCGGTTGGAATAATTGCAGTTCCCTG
Organism: Pedobacter endophyticus; assembly: GCF_015679185.1. Lineage (NCBI taxonomy): Bacteria > Pseudomonadati > Bacteroidota > Sphingobacteriia > Sphingobacteriales > Sphingobacteriaceae > Pedobacter > Pedobacter endophyticus. Next base: position 327,516 of record NZ_CP064939.1, on the reverse strand, counting down.
TGCAAGCAAGGTATTGGCTTCTTCAAGCTTTTTGAACAAATCGAGGTAAATGTCTTTTTGTTTATCGAAAACAGGTTCGTAGTTACCTTCCTTGCCCTGATTGGCCTCGCTGTAAGGCACATCGCCATAAACATCCGTCAACAATTGAAACACCCAAGCCTGAGTAATCAACGAAATTCCCTTGTACGATGAATTTTCAGATTCTGGTTTGCTTGCAATATTATAAATATCACGCAGGTTGGTTAAATCCGGGTACCATGCATTCCATGTGTAATCGGCCCACGTGCGCCTTACATCATACCTAAATACTTTTCCTTCGGCATCGCTAATATCAACTGTTACCTGCATCAACTCGTTGTTGAAGTTACGGTTACGCACCATGTTGGCATACAACACATCAACCAGGGCTGGCGCCAATAGTTGGTTAGCGGTTACCGACGCTTTTCCTATCGGATCGGTATTTACTTCGTTAAAATCTTTTTTACAAGAGAAAACCAAAGTAGTTACCGCTCCAAATAATATATATTTTGTTATTTTATTTATCGATTTCATAATTTCTATTTTATATCCCCACAACTAAACGGAAACCATAACTTCTGGTAGATGGCAACTGACCGGTTTCAAATCCCTGAACAATATCCGTTCCTGATAAGGTACCAAACTCAGGATCGAAAGCTGGCCATGGCGACCAGATAAAGAGGTTACGGCCATACACGCCAAGTGTCATTTTGGTAAAACCAATTCTTCTTAAAAACTTCGTATCAAAAGCGTAGGTTAAATTGGCCTCTCTAAATTTTAGATAGTCGGTTCTAAAAACACTTCCTTCAGCCTGGTCCGAACCGTATAAAGAAGTATAAAAGCTCTCTAGGTTTGTGGCTACAACATCGTTGGTGCGGTAGGTTCCATCTGCATTTTGAATAACACCATCGCCAACTACGCCATTGTAACGGCCGGGCACGGTTAAAGCAAGCTTACCCAAGGCGGCCATTCTCGAAAATGTTAACGAGTGCGCTACCGCACCCAATTGGGCATCAAATAATCCCGAAAGGCTAAAGCGATCGTAAGTAATGGTTGTACCGAAGCTGAACCTGAATTTTGGCATTGTGTTACCTAAATACACCAAATCGGTACTGGCCTTGGCGTTACCCGTTGTTGCATCGTAAACAATTTGTCCCTCAGGTGAACGTACATAACCGCGGCCATATAAATCGCCCATGCTGCCACCAACGTTGGCCACAATCTGGCCACCGCCCAAAGCGCCTGTTCTTAGCACCACCGAACTATCGGCCAATTCGATGATCTTATTTCTGTTTGCCGTAAATGTTCCGGTAAGCTGCCATTTGAATTTTTTGGTTTGTAATGGTGTACCGTTTACCGAAAGCTCAAGCCCCTTGTTCTCTACCTTACCTACGTTAAATACCGCAACATTATATCCGGTTGCCCGATCTACAATTCTACTTAAAATCTGGTTTTTGGTATTGCCCATGTAAGCAGCAAAATCGAAGTTTAAGCGGCTTTTTAATAAGCGCAACTCAGTACCCAACTCAATTGTTGTTGTTTTTAATGGCTTTAAATTCGGGTTCGGCAATATGCTCGGGTTCGTCATGGCGCTATCCGGATAAATTCCGTTTGATGCCAGGCTGTAATTGTAAGCGGTACGATATGGTGTTGTACCTCCGCTACCTACTTGCGATATTGAAGCCCTTAATTTGAAGAAGCTGATTATTTTAGGCATTTCCCAAAGATCGGAAGGCACGAATGATGCACTTGCCGATGGATAGAAGAAGCTCACGTTATCGGTTCTGAAAGGCGTTGCAAGGGTACTGTTCCAATCTTGACGACCTGTAAAATCAAAGAATAAATAATTTTTGAAGCTGAAAGATAATAATCCGTAAAAACTGTTGATTCTATATCTTGCAGTATCTGGTACAGAAATTAACGGGTTTGCGTTATTTTCTAAACTGTACACGCCGGGGATAACCAATCCATCGGCACGAAGCTCCGATTTTTTGTACTCGTTACGCATTTGACTACCGCCAACCGATGCATTCATCTGTAACGATTTAGAGATTTTTTTATCGTATCTTAACAAGAAATCGGCGTTTACTTCGTACGAGTTTACGTTTGCTAAGCGGTAAGATCCCTGCGCAAACTTGTTACCTGCAGCATCAAACGGGCGTTGCGTATCGCGAACATCGTGGTTATAATCTACCGATCCGCGAACCATTAAACTTAACTCACTGGTAAATTTATAAGTGGCCTGAAGGCTTCCCAAAATACCATTTCTGCGTTGCTTGTTTAAGTATTGCTCAGAAATAGCATACGGACTTTCGGGGTTTGTTGTTGTGATATTTACAAACTGTTCGTTTACTCTGCCGGGCGCCCAGTAATCGCGGTACCAATCCGTATTTACGTTGGGCTGCGCAAACATAAACCAATACATTAACGATTGGTTTCCGTAACCTGTTGCGGGTAAGTTATCGCTATGCCTGTTGTTGTAAATGGCTTTAACCTGAACATTTAACTTTTTGGTCAGATTGCCGTTGGCAGAATATGAAAGCGAGGTACGTTCCAAACCTGTATTCGGCACAATCCATTCGTTATTGCCGTGGGTAGCCGAAAAACGCATGCCGATACCTTTAACCGCACCATCTAAACTAACCGAGTTAGAAGACTCAAAACCAGTTTGAAAAAATGATTTCACCGGATTTTCGTAAGCCATCCAAGGTGTTCTTGTTAAACCTCTCGTTTTCGTAACCGGATCGTACTGGTAAAAGCTTGTTCCCTGATTAAAAGGCGCTCCCCAACTGGCACTTGTTCCGTTTGTACTTCCGCCATCTTCTGTAGTGCCGTAAGAGAAATAGTTTACGCCAAATTGCCCCTGTCCGTACTCTCTTTGAATATCCGGGCTTTTATTTACACTTTCCCAGGTACTATTAGAAGTAAAGGTAACGCCCAATTTCTTTTTATTCTTATTACCGGATTTGGTCGTAATAATAATGGCTCCATTTGCACCACGCTGCCCGTAAAGTGCACTTGCACCCGGGCCTTTAAGCACGGTAACGCTCTCAATATCATCAGGGTTCAAATCGCTTAATGCCGAACCAAAATCGGCAGGCATAATATCGCCCGAGGTACCGTAAACACCTCCTGATGATGCGGCTGTGCGCCTTGATGAACTGCTGGCCACCACCCCATCGATTACGATAAGTGCTTCGTTATCGCCGGTAAGGTTATTTTCTCCACGCAAAATAATTTTGTTTGAGGCAGCAGGACCGCTATTTCGAACCAAATTTAGGCCCGCAACTTTTCCTGATAAGGCCTCTGTCCAGTTACTCGCAACCGCATTTGTCAGCTCAGTGCTGTCTACTTTCGTTACCGAATAACCAAGCGCTTTTTCTTCCCGCTTAATACCCAGCGCCGTTACCACAACTTCGTTTAACTGACTGGTAGATGATGATAAACGCACAACGGCGTTGTTATCGGTATTGGCAAACGTTTTTGTTAGTGCATTATAACCAACCATGTTATAAACCAAAGTACCTCCTTTCGGAATCACTACGGTATAGTTTCCATTCTCGTTGGTTACACCGAGCACCTTGCGGCTGCTATTGGTAATAGTAGTACCCACTAAAGGTTGTCCATCTTCATCATCAAGTACGGTTCCCTTAATGGTAATGTTTTGCACAGCACCCTGAGCCTGCACATTATTAATGCAGAAAAAATGCAATGCAAATAGAACAGTGCAAAACTTAATGCCTAGATAAATGGGTCTGAAGCATTCAATTCGCTTTTTGTTGCGGCCAGGACTGCGCTCCTTTGAATGCAGAAAGCATTGTTGCCGAGATTTTTTGATAGTAAAATTTTCAATCATAATTGGGATATATCCGGTTAGCAATAGGGTTCATAATTTCGATTTATTTCGTCCGGATTTTGGGGCAAAGTAAATCGGTTTATGTTAAACGAATGTTAAGGACTTGTTAACCTATTGAAAACGCAACTTATAGATTACGATTTATTGGTTTTTATTACCTTACCTTTCGTTAATTAAAATTATAAAAACAATTCGAAAGTAAAAATAATCAAAATAAAAACTTTCAACTAATTTCTTCATTTCTTAAAATGAAAACGCTGGAGGACAAGAAATACCAACTTTTAAGTACTACTAAATTGGTAAATAACGTCAAAAAACGCCCCTTATGGCGGTATTAGCGTCAAATTGAAATCCACTAAACATTGGCGGAAGTACTGCGTAATAATTTCATTACAGTTGACAAAAAAGGGATTTCCAAAAATTGAAGTAAAACGAAACCTGCGATTTGTAACATCCTTAATATGGATAAATCGAAATACTTAGAAACATATCAGCAGTGCAAGCGCATTGCAGAATAGCCACTTGTAAAACAAAATTAAACTCAAGCCAATAATTGTTTGTGGTTTTAATTTATTTGTAGAACTTCGGACTTATAATAATAGACAACTATGGCGATTAAAAAACAAGGCAACGGGAACAATATTTTGTCAATTGATATCGGTGGTACGAGCATTAAGACGGTTCTGCTTGACGAAAGTGGCAATATGCTTACTGAATATTTAAAGAGTAAAACGCCGAGCGAAGCTACTCCAAAGGATATTGTTTCGGGCATTGTTGAACTAATTAAGCCATTTCCTGAAACTTTTAACAGGGTTTCTATCGGTTTTCCGGGCTACGTAAAAAACGGCATCGTTAAAACGGCACCTAATCTTGCAAAAAATAAATGGGCCGAAGTAGACCTTGCGCAACGCGTGGCAAATGTTTTGAAAACCCCGGTTCGGCTGGTTAACGATGCTGATCAGCAAGGGCTGGGCGTAGTAGAAGGCAAAGGTTTCGAAATTGTTTTTACCGTTGGCACTGGCTTCGGCACAGCATTATTGTTCGATGGCGAACTGCTCCCCCATTTAGAGCTGGCACACTTCCCTATTAACAAAGAGGAAGATTACGACGATTATGTAGGTAACCGGGCTTTTGAAAAAATCGGGACGGAACGCTGGAACAAACGCTTAAAAAAGGTTATCGAAATATATAAAACTGTTTTTAATTACGACACTTTATATATAGGAGGAGGAAACTCGAAACACATTAACTTCAAGCTCGAGGATAACATTAAATTGGTTACGAATAAAGATGGGATTAAAGGAGGCGCAAAACTTTGGAAACTGGCAGATAAGTATAACATTTTTACGGTGAACCCGGAGTAGGGAGTTGGGAGTTGGCACTGAGCAATAACAATACTTAGTACTGGTTGTAGCGTCTCCAATGCTATTAAGTTAAGCTTGTTAATGTCATCCTGAGCGGAGTCAAAGGACAATGAACCAATGAACCAATTGTCATCCTGAGCGGAGTCGATGGACAATGAACCATTAAACCAATTGTCATCCTGAGCGGAGTCGAAGGCCAATGAACTAATAAACCAATTGTCATCCTGAGCGGAGTCGAAGGACAATGAACCAATAAACCAATTGTCATCCTGAGCGGAGTCGAAGGACAATGAACTAATAAACCAATTGTCATCCTGAGCGGAGTCGAAGGACAATGAACTAATGAACCAATTGTCATCCTGAGCGGAGTCGAAGGACAATGAACCAATAAACTATTTATCGCTTTATTACACTGTACTAACATCACAACATAAAATATTAATTTGTAAACCCTAATTTTGAATATCTAATAAGAAATATAAAATGGCAAATAACGATTCGAAACAATATAAATTGGGAATGATTGGTTTAGGCACAATGGGCCGAAATCTTTTGTTAAACATGGCCGATAAGGGCTTTTCGGTAACAGGTTATGATAAAGATCATAAAATGATTGCCAAGCTGGAAGAAGAAGGGAAAGCGCACAACCTTGTGGGGTTTGACGATATCGAAAACTTCATCAACAGCTTGCAAACGCCACGCACTTTGGTGTTGCTGGTTCCGGCCGGCCCAATTGTAGATAGCGTTATTAACGAATTAAAGCCGCTTTTAAGCAAAGGCGATATTATTATTGATAGCGGAAACTCTCACTTTACAGACACCAATCGCCGGGTTGATGAGTTGGAGAAAGACGGATTGCATTTCTTTGGAATGGGTATTTCTGGTGGCGAGGAAGGTGCCCGCTTCGGCCCGAGCATGATGCCGGGTGGCGATAAACAAGCTTATGCCGTTGTTGAGGATGTTTTTAACGCGGTTGCAGCAAAAGTTGGCTCCGACCCTTGCGTTACTTACATTGGTCCCGGCGCTTCAGGCCACTTCGTTAAAATGGTTCACAATGGTATCGAATATGCCATTATGGAACTCATTGCAGAGGTTTATGGCATCTTAAAAAATGGCCTTGGCTACTCAAACGACGAAATTTGCAAAGTGTTTACCAAATGGAACGAGGGCAGGCTACAATCTTTCCTACTTGAAATAACTGCGGAAATCTTCGTTTTTAAAGATGTGGAGACGCAAAACGATCTTTTAGATCAAATTAAGGACGAAGCCCGTTCAAAGGGAACCGGAAAATGGACGTCGGAAGTTTCAATGGAGCTTCAGTTGCCGATCCCAACCATTAACGAAGCCGTGTCAAATCGCGATTTATCCAAATTTAAAAAATTAAGGGTTTCTTTAGAGGAGGCTTTCGGCAAAAAAGATACAAAAGTTGAACTTAGCGTAGACGATCTCGAAAATGCCTTTTACTTTTCAATGATCAGTGCTTATGCGCAGGGAATGCACCTTTTGGTTCAGGCGTCAAAAGAATATCAATACAACTTGAAGCTACAGGAAATTGCAAAAATCTGGCGTGGCGGTTGCATCATCAGGGCAACGTTTTTAGAGGATATTTATCAGGCTTACGATAAAGACAATGGGTTAGAGCACTTGTTTGGCGACGCAAATATTCAGGATATTATTAAAAGTACGCTGGCTGGAACACGTAAAACCATTTCAGCCTGTATAAACGCAGGCGTTGGTATTCCGGCTTTTGCTTCTACCCTAACCTATTTCGACACCATTACAACAGGCAGAATGCCATCGAACTTAATTCAGGCACAAAGAGATTTCTTCGGTGCACATACTTTCGCACGTATTGATAAAGATGGCGTATTCCACGCAGATTGGAATAAACTTTCGTAATTTTAAGACTCACATCAATTATAAAATGAAGACTAAAACCGCATTAAATCCTACAATATTTGTAATATTTGGAGGTACAGGTGATTTAAATAAAAGAAAACTGGCGCCTGCGCTTTACAACTTGTTTATTGAAGGTTATATGCCCGAAAAGTTCGCCATTATTGGAACTGGTAGAACCGAATTTACCGACGAAAGTTATAAAAATGCACTCGAAGATGCTGTGAATCAGTTTTCTCGCTCTGGAAAGGTGAAAGCCGATAAATGGGACGATTTTGGAAACACAATTCATTACTGCCCAACCGATTTTGCCCAGCCGAAAACCTTCGAAAACCTGAAAGGTGCGGTAGAAAAATATCAGAACGAGTACGGTGCCGAAACACAGGTAATTTTCTATCTCGCCGTGGCGCCTAATTTCTTCCCAATTATTGCGGAATGTTTACAGAAATATAAGCTTACTCAAGACGAGGACAACAGCCGCATTGTAATTGAGAAACCGTTCGGACACGATTTGGAATCGGCAAAGGAGTTGAACACCTTATTAAGTACCATTTTTACCGAAAAGCAAATTTACCGCATCGATCATTACTTGGGTAAGGAAACCGTTCAGAATATGATGGCTTTCCGTTTTGCCAACGCCCTTTTCGAACCACTTTGGAACCGTTCTTACATCGACCATGTGCAGATCTCGGTAACTGAGCAGCTTGGTGTAGAAGATCGCGGTGGTTACTACGAAGGTGCAGGCGCCTTGCGTGATATGATCCAGAATCACCTTTTGCAATTGCTCTGCCTGATTGGAATGGAAGCGCCAATTAATTTTGATGCCGACGAAATCAGGAACCGAAAAGTGGAGGTTTTAAAAGCCATGCGTCCATTTGCGCCAGAAGATATCCGTTTCAATACCGTTCGGGGCCAGTACAGCAAAGGCTGGGTTGAAGGTAAAGAAGTTCCCGGCTACCGTCAGGAAAAAGGTGTAGATCCACACTCAAATACAGAAACTTTTGCCGCCGTTAAATTTCATATCGACAACTGGAGATGGCAGGGCATTCCGTTTTATTTACGAACCGGGAAGCGCCTAAACCAAACATCATCGTTGATTACCATTCAGTTTAGAGATGTGCCGCACCAGATTTTTTCATCGGGTGTAACCGAAAACTGGCAACAAAACCGCCTGGTAATCAGCATACAGCCAGAAATGAGCATTCGTATGCAGGTGCAGGCCAAAAGACCAGGTTTGGATATGGTATTAAACCCGGTTGATATGGTTTTTGATTACAAGGGAACTTACGAAGGCGATACCCCCGAAGCTTACGAAACTTTATTGCTCGATGCCATGATGGGCGACCAAACCCTGTTTATGCGTGGCGACCAGGTAGAAGCCGCCTGGGAACTTGTAATGCCGATATTAAACACCTGGGAAAGCAAAAAATCAATTAACTTCCCCAATTACCCTGCTGATAGCTGGGGCCCTGAAGAAGCCGAGGCTTTAATAGCCAGAGACGGTTTCCATTGGTTTAATTTGCCGTTAAAGAATAAAGAATAGAACACAACTCGTCATTGCGAGGCACGAAGCAATCCTATTATACAGATTGCTTCGTGCCTCGCAATGACGATTAACTTATAAAAATGAATCTACTTATCTACAAAACCCTCGAAGAATTAAATCAAGACCTGGCTGATTATGTGATCAAGATCGCCGAAATGTCGATCGAGGAAAACGATCGTTTCAACTTTGTGCTCACCGGGGGAAGCTCTCCCAAAGCGCTTTATACTTTTTTAGCCACTGAATGCGAACACAGGATTGATTGGGAAAAGGTTTATTTCTTTTTTGGCGATGAACGTAATGTTCCGACTGATGATGAAAATTACAATGGCTTAATGGCAAAGAAAACGCTTCTTGATCCGCTGGGGATTAAGGAAGATCACATTTTCTATGTAGATACCACCCTGGCACCCGAAAAAGCTGCAATTGAGTATAAAAAGGCATTAGATAAGCACTTTGATGGAGAAGATTTGGTGTTCGATCTGATTTTGTTGGGCATGGGCGACGACGCACATACGGCGTCGATTTTTCCACATACCACCCTGGTAAAAGATGAAGAAGTAAATGTAGCATCGGTATATGTAGAGAAGCTAAATACTTACCGAATCAGTTTCACTGCGCCATTAATTAACAAAGCGGATAACGTAGCCTTTTTGGTTTTCGGCGAAAATAAAGCCGAAGCAATTAAGCACGTTGTTGGCGATACGGAAAAAAACTTCGATCTATATCCGTCGCAATTAATCGATCCTATCGATGGAAAGCTAACGTTTTTTGTGGATGACAAGGCGGTTTCATTGCTCGAATCGTAAGCTTAAAAACATCTTTCATTAGTAACGAATAATATCTTTCATTACTAATGAATAATATTAGAATATACTCAAAGTCGGTTGGTCATTTAGAGCGCCCGCCTAATGTCAATTAGTTAAGCTCGACGGGTGTCAGTCTGAGCGGAGTCGAAGACCTTTTTTATTCGATAAAACCATTAACATCCGCCCTTCAACTAAGCCTGTATTGAGCCTTTCGGCTTCGATCAAGATAAACTACAGCCGAAATGCTCAGGGTGACAATGTTCTATAATTCTATCCTTAACTAAACGACATTGAGCGCCCGCCCGGATAGGCTGCAATGCTATTAAATTCAGCTGTTTAAGGTGCCAAATATGAACGGCCGTCATCCTTCCCGAAACTTCGGGAGGGATCTTAATGCTAAAAATTAGGTGCTTTGCATTAAGATTCCCGCCTACGTGGGAATGACGAACGGACAAAAGGAGATGTGTCCACAAGATAGGATAAGTCGGGATATGCTGTGCCTCGCTACAAAGTAGCCTCTTTGGGGCAATGACGCCCCAACCTGTATGGCATCATCCATTAACGGCCGTCATCCTCAGCTTGACTGGGGATCTTAATGAATAAAATTTGGTGCTTTGCATTAAGATTCCCGCCTACGCGGGAAAGACGAACGGGCAAAAGGAGATGTGTCCACAAGATAGGATAAGTCGGGATATGCTGTGCCTCGCTACAAAGTCGCCCCTTTGGGGCAATAACGCTCTTTCAAGGCCTCTGCAATGCAGAAACCTCACTTTAATCCAAATTCTCTTCAATTAACAAATTAATAATACCATCAGCCATCCCCACTTTCGGAACAAAAATCTGCTTAATTCCGGTCCATTTCATCAACGTTAAATAAATTTCGCTGGCCGGGATAATTACATCAGCACGATCGGCATTTAAGCCCAGCACATGAATGCGCTCTTTTAGCGAATAGCTGGTAAGTTTATTGTACAGTGCATTCAACTTTTGCAACGACATTGGCGCTCCGTCCTTTTCATCGCTCATGCGAAAAAGCTTGTTGATGTTTCCACCCGTGCCAATTGCAGCCAAATGTTTATAAGCCTTTGTATGCTCCTTTACCCATTCTCTCATTTCATCCCAGGTTTCTTCTTTATCCTGATTATCCAACATCCGTATTGTTCCGATGTTAAACGACCTCGATGCTTCGGGAACGCCCTTTACAAAAACCGATAGCTCTGTACTGCCGCCGCCCACATCAATGTAGAGGTAAGTTTTATTTTCGTCGAGGTTTTCTTCGATATGGTTAGCATAAATGATGTTGGCTTCCCTTTGGCCCTCAATAATTTCGAGACTCAGGTTGGCTTGTTCTTTAATTTGCTTTACGATATCTTCGCCATTCCGGGCTTCACGCATGGCAGAAGTAGCGCAGGCCAAATATTCAGACACATGATAAACGTCCATCAGATTTTTAAAGGCAAGCATCGTTTTTACGAGGTCGCCTGCCTTTCGCTCCGAAATATGCTGATCCAGAAAGGCATCATCGCCCAAACGTAACGGCACACGAATCAGCGTGTTCTTTTTATACTTGTATTTTCCTTCTTGTTTACTGATATCAGCAATGAGTAACCTCACTGCATTCGAACCAACATCTATAGCTGCGTATCTTAACATTACGATTGGTGCTTGGTTTTTAAATAGTTATAAATATCCACTTGGGCTCTTATTTTTTTGCTCTGTCTGTTTTTATGGTATTTGTTGCTGTTGGTTGCGTTAATTTGTCGCGATTTTGTGTTATCCTGCAGCTGCAGATCGATAATATCCTGAATTTCCTGCTTCACATCCGCATCAAGAACCGGGAAGCCAACCTCTACCCTGTGCTCAAAATTTCGGCTCATTAAATCGGCCGACGATAAATACATGTCGTTTTTGCCATTGTTACTAAAGATGTAAACCCGGGCATGTTCTAAAAATTTATCAATAATACTTATCGCCGTAATGTTTTCGCTAAAGCCCTTTATACCGGGCACCAAACAACAGATTCCACGAACGATGAGTTGAATTTTTACGCCTGCGTTGCTGGCATCGTAAAGTTTGGAAATTATTCCCTCATCGGCCAAACTGTTTACCTTGAGCATAATGTAAGCCAACTTGCCGGCCCTGGCGTTTCTAATTTCGCGATTGATAAAATTGATCAGCTTCGAGCGACTTTCTAACGGGGAAACGATCAGGTGCTTAAAGCCTTTTGTAACGGTTCTTTTCGAAAGCGCATCGAATAATTTTACCAAATCGTTCGTAATTTCCTTTTTAACGGTAAAAATACTGTGATCGCAGTACAGGCCGGCGGTTTTTTCGTTAAAGTTTCCTGTAGCCAAATTAGCGTAATATACCGGTTTATCCTTTTCTATGCGTTTAACCAAACAAATTTTCGAGTGTACTTTGTAATCCGTAAGGCCATAGTTAACCTTAACGCCTTCTTCCATCAGCCGCGTTGTCCAATAAATATTTGCTTGCTCATCAAAGCGGGCCTTTAGCTCGAGCACCACCGAAACTGCCTTTCCATTTTTGGCCGCATTAATCAGGGCATTAATCACTTTAGAGTTTTCTGCAAGCCGGTAAAGCGTAATCTGAATCTCCGTAACCTTTGGATCGATAGCAGCCTCACGCAAAAACAAGATGATGTAGTCGTACGATTGGTAGGGCAAATTGATGAGATAATCGCGGCGGGCAATTTTAGCGAAAACGCTTTCTGTTCTGTGCAGTCCATGAACCTTTAACGGAACGTTTGGCGTGTACTCCAGCTCCTTTTTACCCACATTCGGAAAAGCAATAAAATCGCCAAATTTGTGGTAGCGATTTCCCGGAATCAGACTTTCTGCTTCGAGCTTTAATTTATTCACTAAAACTGTAAGCATATTCAATGGCATGGCCGAATCGTACAGCAAACGCATGGGCTTGCCTTTTTTTCGCTTTTCGAGACTGCTCTTCAAATCTTCGATAAATTTATCGTTGATGTTTTTGTCGATATCCAGCTCCGCATCGCGTGTAAGCTGAATAGAATAGGCTTCGAGATTATCGTAGGCAAATACATAAAAAATATCGTCGAGGCAATACCTTATAATATCCTCTGCCAAAATGATAAATTTCAGGTCGTTCGTTTCCGGAAGCACCAAAAAGCGTGGCAAATTAGGCGGAATTTCAATCAGCGCATACTTTTCCCTAATTTTGGTATCGGTTTTCGATAACTTAACGAAAAAATACAAATATCTATCTTTAAGTTCGGGGAAGGGTTTCTCCATATCGAGCATGATGGGAACAATGTTCGAAAGAATTTTGTCTCTGAAATGATTTTTAACAAACTCGCCCCTGCTTACATTAAGCTGCGTATCGTTTAAAATGAAGATTCGGTTTTGGGCCAGTTCATTAATTAAAGTGGCCTGAAAAAGCTGGTCGAACTTTCGTTCTTGCTTTACCACAATGTTTTTTATCTCGTTCAATATTTTTTTGGGATTAAATCCCAAAAGCGCCTTTGCCTTGTCGTTCAGGTTGGTTAACCGCGTCATGGTGGCTACACGCACCCGATAAAATTCTTCGAGGTTGGAAGAAAAGATAGATAAAAATTTAATTCGCTCAATAAGTGGCACGGTTTCATCTGCCGCCTCCTGTAAAACCCTGTCGTTAAAATATAACCAACTTATTTCGCGGTTAAAAAATGGGATCTTCTTTTTGCTCATGTAAAAAATAAAAAATCCCCGTCAACACAGGGATGCTCAAAACTGCAAATTAATTTGTTAAGTTTATGTTAACTTAGGCCACTATTCATATTAAGCGATTAACAATTATAGCAATTTGTTTTTCTTACCGAGGTTGGCGGCTTTTGACGTTGCTTTTTTTTCGGACCCGGCAGTTTTTCGTGCTGCTTCGGGTTTGGATGGCGCTGTTGGTTTTGTAGCTGGTTTTGCAGGTTTCTTTTCCGTATCGGCACTGGGTACAGCGGCAGCCTTTTTCGTCGCTGGTTTTGCCCGCATTGTTGGCTTAGTGATAACTTTCTCCGCTTTTTCTTGCGTAGCTATAGCCGCAACTTTAACACTTTGTGCTGTGGGCTTTGCCTTTGCAACGGCTTTTTTAACCACTTTTTCTGCAGTTTTTTCAGCCTTGCTTACCTTTTTGATCACCGGCTTTGTAAGCTCTTCCTTTGCCTCTTTCGATGAGCTTAACAACCCATCTATTTTCTGGCCAACATCGGCCTTGATTACTGTAAATTTTTTCGTCAGTTTTTTTGCAACACGTTTGCTGGCCCTGGCTACCTCGGTGCTAATTTCGGAGGCATCGTGACCTAAACTTTTAACCACCTCTAAGAACTGCGATGCCAACGATTGCTCCAATTGTTTCTTCGCATCTTTCCTGGTGGTTTTTTTTTGAGACTTTGATTTAGTGGTTTTCATATTATTTTTTGTTTTTTTGTGAAAGTGGATTGAACTGAATAAATCTACTTATTTTTTAATTTAAAAGCTAAAACCATGCCTTCTTTTGATATAGTGAGTAAAGTTGATGCGCAAACACTTGATAATGCGATCAATAATGCCAAAAAGGAAATATTGAACCGATTTGACTTTAACGGCTCGAAAAGCACCATCGATTTGGATAAAAAAACAAACGTTGTTACCATTTTTACTGAAGATGATATGCGTTTGAAGGCCATTGAAGGGTCAATTATTTCGCGGATGATGAAACAAAACCTTGATCCTAAAAGCCTCGATTTTGGGAAAGAAATTATTGCTTCGGGAAACATGATCCGCAAGGAAATTACGGTGAAGGAAGGTTTAGACAAGGAAGCCGCAAAAAAGGTGGTGGCTAAAATTAAGTCAAGCGGATTAAAAGTTCAGCCAGCTATTATGGATGATCAGGTTCGGGTAACTGCCAAAAAAATTGATGATTTACAGGCCGTTATCAGTCTTTGCCGCGGCGAGGATTTCGATCAGCCTTTGCAATTTATTAACATGAGAGCGTGATTTAGTTGGGAGTTGGGAGATTGGAGTTGGGAGTTGGGAGTTAGCAGTAAGCAGTTCGCAGTTCTCAATTGGCAGTTAACCAGTTCAACAATTAACCATCATTCATTCTAAATTCATTCATTCATTCTAAATTCATTCATTCAATAATTCACCTCCAGCCATGCAGATCAGCGAAAACGGTTTTATTTTTTCAGATAAGAAGGAGCTCCTTCAGGTTGCTGCAATCCATCGGTATTTGAGCGAAGAATCTTATTGGGCCAAAAATATCCCGTTGGATGTTGTTCAGCGATCAATTGATAATTCTTTGTGCTTTGGCATCTACAAAAATCAGCAACAAGTGGGCTTTGCACGCTGGATAACCGATGAGGCCACTTTTGGCTGGCTATGCGATGTTTACATAGAAAAAGCGTTCAGGGGATTGGGTTTGTCGAAAAAGCTCATGTCGTTTATGATCTTTCACCCTGCCCTGCAAGGCTTGCGTCGCTACCAATTGGCAACTTTAGATGCACATGCCTTGTACGAGCAGTTCGGCTTCAAGCCCATTGAGCACCCCGAGCAGCAGCTGGGAATCGCCATCAAAAACCCTTACCAAACCAACAACGAATAGCATTTCAAACCTTTTCATTGGTCTCTTGTTTTCAATACAAACGAAAAATAGAAACCCATGAAAAAGATTTTTTTAATTTCTACCATTGTTGCAGGCGCACTCTTGTTTCAGAGCTGTCAAACCGCCGATAAGAAATCATCAACTGAAAAAGACAGTGTTGCCGGCGACACGAATATGATTACCGGAAACCATGTGGCCGGAACGGAAAGTACCGAGTCTGGTTTGGATGAAGATGGCGCTACATTTTTAAGAAAAGCAGCAGCGGGCGGAATGATGGAAGTGGAAGCCGCCAAAATTGCCCAGAAAAACGCATCCAATCAATCGGTTAAAGATTTTGCCGATAAAATGCTTACCGATCATGGCAAGGCAAATCAGCAATTAAAGGAACTGGCCGATTACAAGAAAATAATTACTCCAAATACACTTCCTGCTGAAGAACAAATCCGCCTAGATGAATTGAAGAAAGTAACCGGGGCGGCATTCGATAAAGCATATATGGAGATGATGGTTAAGGACCATGACAAAACGGTAGCCATATTTAAAGACGGGACCAACAACCGCGATGCCGCACTTAAATCATGGGCCTCTAAAACACTCGCCATCATTGAGCATCACGATCAAATGGCAAAGGAAATTGCGTCATCGCTAAAGTAGTAGCGCATTTGGCGAATCATCATTTCGAGCGAAGAACTCCTTTAACGGAGAAATCTTTAAACTTTTCATCCAAAGATGCTTCAAAGATTTCTCCGTTTCGCTACCGATGAAAAATCTGAACAACTGTGCTGCAGTTGAAACGACGTTCGAATTTTAACGTATCTCAGTGGTATCTTACATGGGAGCGAACGGGCGAAATGAGTTGTGTCTACCCCCAAAATTTCCCCTGGGCTCAACCTGATAAATTTAAATCGAATTTCTTTTTGCGACAGCCTCTTTTTTAGGTCGCGTTATCGGGCTTATACCAATCCTGTTAAAAATTTCCGCTTTTATTTTTCTTTATTCCAGCTAAGTTTTTAGCTTTGAGGGTCACCCAGCTGTGGCCTCCCTTTAAATTCCTAATCCAACTTCTTGCACCATTTCGCTCCATTACTCCTAAAAGTTTTGGCTATTCGCACAATTTTGTTACTTTTGGCTAATTTTTAATTAGTCTAAATACAAATTATGAGAAGATCTTTTACTTTTTTACTCCTCCTATTCACTATCAAGGCATTTGCTCAAACAGGCAGCATTAAGGGCACCGTAACTACAGCCGATGGTAAGCCGGCAGAACTTGTCAGCATAAAGTTTCGGGAAATTAAGCGGACCAGCGTTGCGGATGAAAATGGCGCATTTACCTTTCATAAAGTGCCCGTTGGAACTTATACGCTGGTAGCTAGCTATACCGGATTAAACCCTCAGCAGCAGCAGGTAACCATCATCGCCAACTCGGAAACAGCCGTAAACTTTATTTTAACTGAAAATCGGGAGCAACTAAACGAGGTATTTGTGCAGGGCAACAGTAATAAATTTGCCAATAAAAACACAGAGCATGTGGCCCGAATGCCATTGAAAAACCTCGAAAACCCACAGGTGTATAGTGTTGTGGGCGAGAAATTATTAAAGGAGCAGGTGGTAACTACCATGTTAGACGCCTTAAAAATGGCGCCGGGTGTTGCGCCAACTTCGTTTCCAAGCGGCGGAGTGGGTTTGGTATCTCGTGGCTTTATCACCAGCATTGGCGCCCGTAACGGTTTACAGTCTAATTTGGGCCGTTCCAGCGCCGATGTTTCCAACATCGAACGTATCGAATTTATTAAAGGCCCGTCAGGTGTGTTGTTTGGCTCGGGAATTTCCTCTTTTGGTGGCGTGGTAAATCTGGTGACCAAAAAGCCAATAGAAAATTTCTTCGGAAATGTGGGTTTAACGGTGGGGAGTTTTGGGCTGGCCCGCATCACGGCAGACGTGAATGCGCCTGTAAATCAAGATAAAACCCTTTTGGCCCGCGTTAATACGGCGCTACATCGGCAAAACAGTTTCAGCGATTTTGGCCGCACCAATAGCTTCGCCTTTGCGCCGAGCTTATTGTACAAGGCGAGCAATAAGCTTACCTTTTTATTTGATGCGGAGATTTTTAATGCCACTTCGTCAAGGCCCACCTACACCATCATCAACCCGAAATCTGGCTATACCAATTTCAAAGACCTTCCGCTGCCCTACCGAACATCGTTATACGATAACGACGTGGATGCCAAAACGGAATCGCAGAAGTATTTTGTCGAGGCGAAATATCAAATCAACGATCATTGGACATCATCGAGCAATCTCTCGTACGTAAACGAATTTACCGAATACAGTTATCAAACTTACAATACCTGGACGGCCAAAAACACGGTGGCGAGGTATATTGGCATTTGGGGGCCTATAAAAAATACTTATATCAATGCGCAGCAGAATTTTGTGGGCAAATTTAAAACCGGGCCGATCAAACATACGCTGCTTACGGGGCTGAACTATACCAATTTATATGCGAACGGTTCGAGCAAGAGGGCGCCAAATTTCGACACGGTGAATGTAACGATGCCCAACAAGCTCATCAATAAAATACAGGCAAATGATATTTTGCTGAAACCATCAGCAGTAATCAACTGGCGTAACACCAAAAACGAATTGATGGGCGCCTACGTGTCGGAAGTGTTAAATGTAGAAGACAGGTTGTACGCCATGCTGAGCCTGCGTTTCGATCGGTATACTTCTAAACAGACAGGGCAGGATGATTATCAACAGAATGCCTTGGCCCCTAAACTGGGTCTCGTTTATCAATTGATAAAAAACCAGGTTTCGGTATTTGGCAACTACATGAGCGGTTTCCAGAACAACAACCCCATACAAGAGCAGCCCGATGGAAGCATTTTGAGCGTGAAGCCAATTTTTGCCAATCAATGGGAAGCCGGGGTAAAAAGCGAAATCTTCAACGGCAAGGTAAGCAGCACGTTAAGCTATTATAGCATCAATATAGATAACGCCCTACGCAGAAGCGATGGCAATTTCATCAGCCAGGATGGCCAGCAACAAAGTAAAGGCTTCGAGTTTGAGTTTTTGGCCAACCCCATAGCTAGCTTAAATATTATACTCGGCTACGGATATAACGAAAACAAGATTGTAAAGGCTGCCGCAAACGAGGGCAACTTTGTGGCCGGGGCGCCAAACCACATCGCCAATTACTGGCTAAGCTACCAATTTGCATCGGGGGCGCTAAAAAACGTTGGTGCAGGCTTTGGGGGTAACTACGTGGGCAAAAGCTATTTTAACGACAGCAACAGCATCACACTTCCCCAATACCATGTGGTAAATGCGGCCCTGTTTTATAACGACTTAAAATGGCGGCTGGGCCTCAAAATGAATAATATTGGCAATGCGCATTATTGGGATTATTTCGGGATTTACAACCCTACACGAAATTTTGCGGTCGATTTTACGCTTAAGTTTTAAGATATGACGGTTAAAAAGGCCATCGGCAAAATTCACCTCTGGCTCGGGCTCGCCTCCGGCCTGGTGGTGTTCATCGTGTCCATCACCGGCTGTATCTTTGTTTTTGAGAAAGAATTGTTCGCCGTTTTTAACCGTGAATTGGTGGATGTGCATTTGCCAAAAAACGCAAAAACCCTGTCGCTCACCGCACTCCAAAAAACAGCACAACAAGCCCTCGGCGTTGCCGATACCGTTACGCGGGTAACTATGTATGGCCAGCCAGAACGAGCCTGGGAGTTTGATGCCTTTAACGTAGACAAGAAAAAGGCAAGCCGCGGTTTTTGGGCAGCTACTGGCGTAAGGTGGAAAAGGGCCTTTGTAAACCCTTATACGGGCAAGGTAAATGGCGTAATTGACCTGCGGTATGATTTTTTTACCACCATTAGGGCCATCCACCAACACCTTTACCTCAACGCCAGAATAGGAAGCCTCATTGTGGGCAGCGCAACACTGATTTTTGTAGTGATGCTGCTTTCGGGGCTTTTTTTATGGTGGCCCAAAAACAGGGCTGCAGCTAAACAGCGGTTTTCGCTAAAATGGAAAGCCACCACCCGATGGAAGCGCAAAAACTACGACCTGCACAACGTACTTGGGTTTTATATCCTGGTTTTTGGCCTTTTTATAGCCCTCACAGGCATGGTGTGGTCTTTTACCTGGTGGGAAAACACCGTTTACAAAATGTTCGATGGCCGCATTAACAAAGTAGAACTGCTACCAAACCCCAATCAGCCGCCAATAAAACACCAGCAGGCCAATGTTTTAGACCTCGCCGCACAAAAGCTAACCACACAGAACCCATCCTATCACAGCATTTTCCTTTCTATAAATAAAAGCGCAAACATGCTGGTAACAGTCGCAAATTTTAAAGACAACAGCCTGTGGTCGGGTTATAACTACTACCTGTTCGATTTGACAACGGGGAAACAATACGCAGATCTGCTGCAAAAAAACAAAACCATTGGCCAAAAATGGCGCAACAGCAATTACGATCTGCACACTGGAAAAACCTTGGGATACGCCGGCATGACGATGGCATTTTGCGTCTCGTTCATCTGCGCCTCGTTGCCGGTTACGGGCTTTTACATCTGGTGGGGCCGTAAAAGGAAGAAAAACTTGAGGCGTTATTAGCTAATAGCTATTTTTTCGATTTGAAAACAAATGCTTGTTGTCCTTGTCGGGGATGTTTATTGCCTGGCTACCAGATCGTTAAAACTAACCCCGGCATACAGCTTAATCCTTTTGATGGCAGCTTTCCGGTAATCCGGAGATGGCCTACAACCAAAAAATTATGCCTTGCTATAAGGAATTGCCTTTGGCACCAAACGGAACTTTACCGAAGTGCTGCTACCGCCCTTGCGCTCCAAAAAATAATGGCGTAAATGCTATCAATTGATGAAGCAGGATGATATATAAATCAAGCGGCTGCGCTACAAACAGAAAACGAGCGGGCCATTTTAAGTTAAACACAAATAAAAGAACAATGAAAACACTTTTTACTGCATTACTCCTACTATTTACCATCAACATATTTGCCCAAACGGGCCGCATTAAAGGTTCCGTAACCACAGCCGATGGCAAGCCCGCGGCACAGGTAAGCATCAGGTTTGAAAGAACGAAACGGACAGCGGTTGTGGACGAAAATGGAACTTTCGCCTTTGTTAAAGTGCCAGCGGGAACATACACGCTTATAGCAAGTTATACGGGTTTGATTACGCAAAAAAAGCAGGTAAAAGTAATTGCGAACGAGGAGGTAATGGTAAATTTTGTGCTGACAGAAAACGAAGAGCAACTGCAGGAGGTAGTGGTGTCGTCATCTAAAATGCACTCCCGACAGAGCGAAATGGTGTCTAAAATGCCCTTAAAAAACCTAGAAAATGCTCAGGTATACAACATTGTGAGCAAAGAAATGATGAGAGAACAGATGCAGGTTAATTATCAGGAAGCCTTAAATAATATTCCGGGAGTGGTAACCAGCACCGTTTCTGGCGGAAATGGAGGCGCTTACGCCCAAATGAGGGGATTTTATTCGACAGGCGGATTTGTAGACGGGCTGGCAGCAGTTCAAAATGCGGGCACCGACCCGATAAACCTGGAGCGTATCGAAGCCATCAAGGGCCCATCGGGTACCTTGTTCGGCTCCACGGCATCTTACGGCGGCCTCATTAATCGGGTAACCAAAAAACCTTATGAATTTCTGGGCGGCGAAATTTCCTATTCATCGGGAACCAACAACCTAAACCGCTTAACGGTTGATTTTAACAGTCCGCTGAACCAAGACAAGACCGTGCTCTTCCGCATCAACGCGGCCTTGCATAACGAAAACAGTTTTCAGGACTATGGCTATAAAAAGAACTTTGCGGTAGCCCCAAGTTTTCTATTCAAGGTAAACGATAAGCTGTCGATATTCCTGAACAGCGAAATCTATCAATCGAACTGGATAGGAACCTATTATAATTATAGTTTTCCATCCAATATAACCAAAATAGCGCAATTGCCTATCGGCTATAAGCAAACTTTAATTGGCGAGGGATTGGAGAGCCGCATCAGTACCTTAAACCATGCAGTTAGGGCCGAATATCAGTTGGCGCCCAATTGGAAATCCATCACCGCCTTTTCTTCGATGCAAAATGTTTGGCAGCCAAGCTATTTTTATGGACTATCATGGAATTCGGATAATTTATATACCCGTACGGTGGGAAAAGTTAGCAGGGCGGCCTTTAATACCCTCAACATTCAGGAAAACGTTCAGGGTGAATTTCATATCGGAAAGCTAAAAAACAAGTTGTTGTTTGGTTTGGATTACTATGATAATGATAACACTTTCAGTGGGTATCCCGACAAAGACTATGATATACTGACGCTTCCCTCGCAAGCGGTACTGCCCATATCCGAAGCGAAGTTGGATAGCCTTTATAATAACGAACAGTTAGATGCCTCTTCTTTCGGGCAACGTACATTTTCCATATATGCCTCTGATGTAATTAACATTTCGGATCGATTTTCGGCGATGTTAAGCTTGAGAATGGATCGTTTTCACAATAAGACACCTATAAATAATGGAGTGAAGAGCGAGAACGATGCTTATAAGCAAACTACCTTTTCGCCAAAGTTCGGGTTGGTTTACCAAGCTTTGAAAGATCGTCTTTCTGTGTTTGCCAGTTATTCGAATGGTTTTGTGAACAAGGGAGCCGTACAGCAACAAGATGGAAGCGTGAGTGTATTTAAGTCCGAGCAGGCCAACCAGATCGAAGCGGGAATGAAGATAGAAACGAGGGACAAAAAACTGAGCGGCTCAATCAGTTATTTTAATATACTGGTAACTAATAAGGTCAGATTTGATGATGTTACAAGACTGCAGATTCAGGATGGTAGCCAGCGCCATTCGGGCGTTGAACTTGATTTGTTCGCCACGCCCATACCGGGCCTCAGCATCAATGCGGGCTACACCTACCTCAATCCCAAGTACGAAAAAATCGAAGCCCAATTACAGGGCAAGCTTCCCGTAACTACGCCAAAACACGCTGCCAACCTGTGGGCAAGCTATAAATTTGCAAATGGCATTGGCCTGGCCATTGGTGGGAACTATGCCGCTAAATCTTTCGGCAACAACGCCAATACCTTTACGCTTCCGGCCTATACGGTTATCAATTCTTCGGTGTTTTACGAGTGGAACAACCTTAGGCTCGGCCTGAAAGTGAACAACCTGGGCAACCAAAAATATTGGGACATTAATTATTATCCCCAAAATTTAAGGCAGTTTATAGGGAATGTTGGGTATAGGTTTTAAATTTTATCGGGCCTGAAAAAATTTCTGTGTGTGTTTTGTTTCTTTACCACCACGGGGCATAAAGAGCAATTTTAACACCTTTTTAACACTTATAAATTGAAATAAAGCTTATTTTCGCCTTTTAAAGATAGAAATAAATGAACAAGCATAATTTTTTCAAGGTGCTAATAACCGGCACATTTGTAGTTGCACTGCCTTTGTTTGTGAACGCACAAAAGGCAAATTGGCAAAATCTCGATCTAAAAACAGACTCTGCTTTTGGTATCAGTACAGAAAAGGCGTATAAGGAGTTGCTGAAAGGCAAAAAATCAACGAAGGTAATCGTTGCTGTTAACGATGGTGGTGTAGAAGCCACGCACGAAGACTTAAAACGTGTGATGTGGGTGAACGCAAAGGAAATTGCAGGCAATGGCAAGGATGATGACAAAAACGGCTACGCAGACGACATTCACGGCTGGAACTTTATTGGCGGGCCAAAGGGATCGGTCAATTTCGAAACACTTGAGCTAACACGTTTGGTTCGCCGCGACCAGGAGCGCTTTGCCACTACTACCGATGCCAATGTAGCTGAGAAAGATAAGGCCGATTGGGAAGCTTTTAAGGCCAGACGAGCTGATCTTGAAAAACAACTTGCCGAAGCAAAAGCGGGTCTTGCCAATATTAATGGCTTTAAGGCTGCGTTAGATGGCGTTGTGAAGAAAATTGGTAAGGAAGAACCAACAGCCGAAGATTTTAAGAACTTCAAGCCGTCGAACTATTTGGAGGAAAGGATTCAAGGTATAATGGGCGAGCAATTGGAAAAAGGCAGCTTTAAGGATTTTTACGAAGATCAAATTAAAGAAGGTTTGGATTATTACACCCGTCAGGCCGAATACAATTTAAATCTTGATTACGATCCGCGTAGTATCGTTGGCGATAACCCGAACGACGCTACAGAGAAATTTTATGGAAATAACGACGTAGCAGGCCCTGATGCCATGCACGGAACGCACGTAGCCGGAATTATTGCTGCTGATAGAACCAATAAAATCGGAATTAACGGTGTGGCAGATAATGTGGTAATTATGGGCGTTCGTTGTACGCCAAACGGCGATGAACGCGATAAAGATGTTGCCAATGCCATCCGTTATGCGGTTGATAATGGCGCCAAGGTAATTAACATGAGTTTTGGTAAAGCCTACAGCTGGGATAAAGCAGCGGTAGACGCGGCGGTAAAATATGCGGTATCGAAAGATGTGCTTTTAGTACATGCCGCAGGTAACGAGAACAAAGACCTTGAAGTGGAGAACAATTTCCCAACGCAAAAATATTTAGATGGAGGCGTGGCAAGTTCGTGGATAACGGTTGGTGCATCGGGCCCGAAAGACGACGAAACATTGAAAGCCAGTTTCTCTAACTTTGGTAAAACTCAGGTTGATGTGTTTGCCCCGGGTGTTGATATTTACTCAACCGTTCCGGGTTCTAAATACAAAAACTTAAACGGAACGAGTATGGCCTCTCCGGTTGTTGCAGGTTTGGCAGCGTTAATCCGCTCGTACTATCCGAAACTTACTGCGGTGCAGGTGAAAGAAATTATCATGAAATCAGTTACCAAAGTAAATCACAACGTTTCATACAAAAAAGGTGAAGAAGGTGCCGAAGAAACAGTTTCTGTTCCTTTCGCTGACTTATGTGTAAGCGGCGGTATTGTAAATGCTTACAATGCGTTAAAACTGGCAGCTACTTACTAAAACAGTTTTTTCCATACAGAAAAGGCGAACCATATCGGTTCGCCTTTTTTGTTTCATTGATATAATCGTCTTTGGATTTATAATCCATTTCGAAACCGGGCGCTGAACATGCGTTTTGGCATTTCGCTTTCATCGCCTGGGGATCCTTCGCGTACTCAGGATGACAGCGTTAAAACCTTAATTAGTGCAATGTCAGAAAACCAGTTGGTCGAGATTTGTAAATCTCGACCCCAATAGCTTTGGATTTACAATCCATGTCGAAACCGGGCGCTGAGCGTGCGTTTTTGGCGTTTCGCTTTTCATCGCCTTGGGATCCTTCGCTTACTCAGGATGACAGCGTTTGCACATTGAAATCAATGACAGACCTATGAAAGATCGTCTTTGCCCAAAAGGGGCTATTGTGAAGTCTGTCCCAACTTCTCCGGAAAGCAATCTCATTTCGTAAATCAGATTGCTTCAATCCATTAAAAATCGGGACGAACCGGGCGCCGCCATCATTACATAAACATATCAAATGCCAGGCGGTAAGTATTGCAATGCGCATCAACAATCTCCTTAATATCTGCAGAATATCCGCCACCCATACTCACCTGCAGGGGCAAGCCCCGATTTTTACACGTCTCAAGCACAATCCTATCGCGTTCTTTACAGGCGGCTTTACTTAACGAAAGCTTTCCAAGTTTATCGGTAGCGAGCACATCAACTCCCGAAAGGTAAAACACAAAGTCGGGCGTTGAGCGTTCAAGTGCCTGTTTAAAGTGAGTATGTAATAATGAAAGGTACGCATCATCTTCAAATCCGTCGGCTAACGGCACGTCGATGTCGGACTGCTCTTTCCTAAATGGAAAGTTGCGGTCGCCATGCATCGAGAAAGTAAACACCCGATCATTGTTTTGAAAAATCTCTGCCGTTCCGTTTCCCTGATGCACATCTAAATCAACAATTAAGATCTTTTGTGTTAAACCCTTATTTAACAAATAGTTTGCGGCAATCGCCTGATCGTTAAGGAGGCAAAATCCTTCGCCCCAGTTGCTGCCAGCGTGATGCGTTCCTCCAGCAACATTAAATGCAATTCCATGTTCCATGGCCAATAACGCACCGTCTATTGTTCCTTGTGCAATCCGTAACTCGCGTTCTACCAACTGTGCATTAAGTGGGAAACCGATTCGACGTTGTTCTTTAGCGGGCAAAGTTATATCGCGAAGTTGGCCCCAATAATCGTACGCATGGGTGAGCAGCACAATTTCCTCGGTTGTTGGCTCGGGAGAGAAAAGGTTCCCCTGTTCAATCGTTCCCTCGTAAAGCAACTGCCCGGGAATGAGCTCATATTTCAACATGGGAAAACGATGTCCCTCGGGTAACGGATGAGCATAAATCGGATCCCAGGCAATTTTTATCATTTTCCTAAAATTTCTTCTACGTGCTTTTCAATATTGTTGCAAATCGTATCCACAGGAAGGTCGTTTGCATCTTCGCCAAATGGATCTTCTATTTCTTCAGCTATCAACTCCAAACTCGCTAACACATAGAGGATAAAAGGAACGATAAGCACCAGATAATAGCCAAGACTAAACACCCAACCAATGGGGATCGTTAGTACATAAATGAATATGAATTTCTTGATAAACACACTGTACGAAAATGGTATTGGGGTATTTTTTATCCGCTCGCAGCCGCCGCAAATGTCGGTAAACTGATTTACATCCTGCGTTAAAACAATCAGCTGCTCTTGCGAAATCAAGCCTTTGGCTGTGAGCTCGTATAATTTAGATATCATGCTTGTAGCTACCTGATTAGGAATATGCTTATCTTTTTTCACTTCAATTAAGAAGCTGTTTTTGCCAAAGTACTTTTTCTCTCTGAGGTGCTCTTTCAAAGCAAACGCATATTTGGGAATCCCGTATTCGAAAAACCGGGTTTCTTCTTCCGGCAACTGCAGGGCTTTTATTTTCATTGCGAAATTGCGGCTAACGTTGGTTAAGCCACCCAGCAACTTCCGCCCATCCCACCACCGATCGTAAGATGTGTTGGTTCTGAATACTAATAGCATGGAGATCACAAAACCGAGTAAACTATGCATCATCCCGATATTGCTTACATAATCGCTTTTAGAAAGCTTAAATACATGAAGCTCGAGAAAGGAAATAATTGCAGAGAAAATAGCAACGCTGAGCATCAGCGGCCAGAGTTTATTAAAGGTATCGGCTTTATGCAGCCTGAATATGAACGTAAACCAATCTTTCGGGTTGTAGTTTATCATCTGGGATTATTTTGATTTTAATACGTTAGTGGTGACATCGAGCAAGGTTACTCCGGTGAGATAGATATCTTCGAATGAGTTGTAAAGCGAAACAGGACTCAGGCGAATAACATCAGGCTCTCGCCAATCGCCGAGGATGTGATTTTCCATCAAACCGTCGAAAATTTGCTTGCCATGCGCTTTGGCAATGATTGATAATTGCGCCCCCCGATCATCGCTGCCTTTAGGAGTTATAATCTTAAACTGCTCTTCCCCTACCGATTTATTAACCTCGTTGATAATGAATTCCAGATATGATGTTAAAGCAATACTTTTGCTCCGTAAGGGAGCGATGAAACCTGCTTCCTTAAAAATTTGTAGCGAAGCGTGGTATAGCGCCATGGGCATTACCTGCGTGCAACTCACCTGCCAACCGTCTGCGCCAGCCTCAGGAACAAATCCTTTTTCCATCTTAAAACGGTTGCTTTCCTGATAGCCCCACCATCCTGCAAAGCGATGTAATTCGGTATTGCCAAAATGTTTCTTGTGAACAAAGATTGCGCTTATCCCCCCGGGACCAGAGTTTTGATACTTATAAGAGCACCAGCAGGCAAAATCAACATTCCAGTCGTGCAGCTTTACGGGCACGTTTCCGGCGGCATGCGCCAAATCCCAACCTACGGTAGCGCCAATATCATGCCCGGCTTTGGTAATCGTTTCCATATCGTACCACTGGCCGGTATAATAGTTTATCCCTCCAAAAAGCACCAAAGCAATTTCATGGCCGTTTTCTTTAATTTTAGCCACAATATCCTCGGTCCGAAGCACATGCTCGCCTTCGCGTGGAAAAACCTCTATAATTGCATCTTTAGGATCAAAACCATGAAATTTGACCTGACTCTCAATGGCATATTGATCTGACGGAAATGCACCACCCTCCATAATGATCTTAAAGCGCTTACCTTGTGGACGGTAAAACGACACCATTAAGAGATGCAGGTTTACCGTTAGCGTATTCATCGGGCAAACCTCTTCGGGCAATGCGCCCACAATTGGCGCCATCAGTGTTTTCAGCTCCTTATGGTAAAGCATCCAGGGTTGGCTGCCATCAAACCAACCCTCAACGGCGTGGTTTGCCCAGCGGTTTAGCTGCCCTGATATCACCTCACTTACTACTTTAGGCTGCAATCCTAAAGAGTTACCGCACAGATATATAAATTCTTTTTCATTATGTTTTGGAAACAGAAACTGATCTCTAAAATGCTTCAATTCATCGGCTTCATCCAGTGCCCGTGCAAAGGCTAAATTGTTCTCTAAATTCATTGCTCAATATTACAAAAAAAGCAGGTATTGTTTCCAATCCTGCTTTCATACGAAGTCATAAAAATTTAAAACTTCATGGTATCGTGCTCTCCCATGTCGGGCGTACTTCCGGTAACAACGGCCTTAAGCACACTAAACAAAACCACTAATTTGGATGATGAAGAATCCCAATACTCGGCTTCATCGGGCGTAACCTTAATAAGAATAAGCTGCGGATCGTTTATCCCTTCGGGGAACCATGCCTTAACAAATGGCGAAAAGTAAGCTTCTTTTCTCACCTTGTCATCAACCAGTTCGGCTTTCCCCTTTACGGTAAGATAAGTGTTTTTTGAAGGATCGCTGTAAGCGAGCAGCACGTTGTTATCTTTGGATATTTCTTTCGATTTAGGCGAATATTCATTAGTATAAAACCAGATGCTGCCATCATCTTCAATTTTCGCTGTTCCCATTGGGCGGCTGCCAAACTCTTCGTTTGATGAAAAGGTCGTAAACATACAGGTACGAACACTTTCTGCCATTTCCTTTAAAATTGATATATTTTTCTCGTTCTTCATTTTGTAATTATTTAAATGAAAAACAGGGCAACACCTTAAATGTTTTAATTAAAGCTAAAGCTTGTTGGGCTTACTCACATATTTGTTGCCTCTAACAAAGAACCGCCACGGCAGTAAAGCGTGCTCCTGCGCATAAGCTATTCCAACGCGTGGGCAGGCTGCTATCTCATCTTCGCGATATCGAATCTGATGATCTTCAATCCATATTTCTTCGCCTGTTAAATCCTTGGTGTTGAATTTACGGTCTATTCCCAGCGCCCTGGCTGCAGATCCGGGGCCCGATGAAATGGCACTTTTTGTAGCGGGCATTTTTCGACGCTGTTCCATCAAATCCTTGCCAACTAAAGGTTCAATTGCCCTGATGAGCACGGCATGGGGCTCATCTTTTACCGATGTTACCACGTTAAACAGGTGGTGCATGCCATAACAAAGGTAAACATAGGCTACACCGCCCTGGCTGTACATGGTTTCCGTTCTATTAGTGCGGCGCCCTCCGTAAGCATGCGATGCCTTATCGTTAATGCCGAAGTACGCTTCGGTTTCTACAATGATGCCCGCAGAAATTTCGCCGTCGATTTTGGTAAAGAGTACTTTCCCCAACAGATCTTTAGCTACGCCAACGGCATCCTGATTGAGATAATATGCGGATGATAGCTTCAAAACTACTTAATGTATTGGTTTAATAAAATTACGATAACTTGTTGTAAGTAAACAGCATCAGCTTCATCAAAATGATTTAAGAACTCACTATCTATATCAAGTACGCCGATTACTTCACCATCTTTAATCAGTGGTAAAACAATTTCAGATCGGGAGGCGGAAGCACAGGCAATGTGGCCCGGAAATTCATCCACATCGGGAACGATAAGGGTTTTGGACTGAGCCCATGACGAACCGCAAACACCTTTGCCTTTTTTGATCCTTGTACACGCAACCGGCCCCTGAAATGGCCCTAACACTAATTCGTCGTTCTTAACCAGATAAAAACCCACCCAAAACCAATTAAATTGCTCTTTGAGGGCGGCCGCAACATTTGCCATGTTAG
The DNA here is from genome assembly GCF_015679185.1 of Pedobacter endophyticus. NCBI lineage: Bacteria > Pseudomonadati > Bacteroidota > Sphingobacteriia > Sphingobacteriales > Sphingobacteriaceae > Pedobacter > Pedobacter endophyticus. The sequence continues at coordinate 298,250 of NZ_CP064939.1, read as the reverse complement.
CCACGAAATCGGTTTCGCCGTACAGCAACGCCTCAATTTGTGGAATGAGCGATTCGTATTGCGCTTGCTTGCTCGTACTTCTGTTTATCGTTAAATCTTCTGCCATAACGATCAAAGTTAAAAAGGATTTATGTCTTTTCGCGCTTTCGTGTTGATAATGACAAAATTTTGAAAAGATAATAGGGGTAATTTCACTAGTTTTGACGCAATTAGACTACCTAAGCATGATTGTAGCTTTAACCATTACGAAGTTTAAAACCACCACTATTCCTTTCGCATTTTTAGGGATGGCCTTGTTGCGCATTCCCTTATGGCTGAATAAAAAATGTACATTCTGGAAGTTGATGGGTTGTGGAAAGAATGCGCAGGTAGATTTAGCACCTGATTTTAAACATTGGGCCGTGCTCACCACCTGGGAGAGCAAGGCAGATTGTGACGCTTTTTATAGTAGCGCTTTTGTAATAAAGTGGTTCCGCTTTTTTGGAAACGAGGAATTTACTACTTTATTAAAACCTTTAGCATCACATGGATTATGGTCTAATAAAGAACCATTTATAACAACAAAAAATGACACTTACAATGGTAAAATAGCGGTGATTACAAGGGCCGCTATTAAGCCCGCTAAACTGAAGGAGTTTAGAAGCAATATTAAGCGGGCAGCAACAGCTATGCGCCAGGCCGAGGGCTTTCTGTTATCGGCCGGGATGGGCGAAAACCCCTTTTTCGATCAGGCTACCTTTTCCATTTGGGAAAATGCGGAAAGCATGAAGAACTATGCGTACAGAACGTTCGACCATGCCGATGTGATTAAAATGACCCGTCAGCGAGAATGGTATTCAGAAGAGCTTTTCGCCCGCTTTGCTATTGTATCATGCAGTGGCACGCTAAACGGTGTCTCCATTCAATAAACATTAATTTAAACAAACCATCATGAGAGTTATTGCAGAACTAGCACATCCGGATTGCAAAATATCCATATTTTCTATGAACCAAAAATACATCGTTAAATTCGAAAAAGGCACTTTTGAGCAGAGCTATAAATTATCGGAACTGGACCTGAGCGGAGGTGGGGTAAACGATGTTTTTGCCATTATCGATGAAGCGTTTATTGCCACGGTAATCGACAGGTTTAAAACCATGAGGCACGATTTTAATCTTGCTTACTCAAGGAATCAGTAAACCAATGCTAACCGCTGTAAAACAGTTAGTTACACGGCATAACAGAATATAATTTTGTTTTTTGAGCGAAATTTATGGTGAATAAATCGCTGTAACTAACTTTTATGTTTAAGTATTGGTAATTATATTACTGAAAATTAATTGTTTAAGCTTACAGATAAAATTAAATTTGGAAGGCCCATTTTGCAAAATTAATGAGAAGTTTGGTTGATTTTGATCTTTGAACGAGTAAAGAAACTTCCAATTCATTTACAAGCATTTTTAGAACGATTTCTGAACAGGCCGCACAAAATAAACCTGACAGTACCCCATTTTTTTTGCGCATTAGGATGCCTGCCGAAGTTCGGGAAGGATGACAACCGTTCTTAGAAAATGCCATTAAAAATGTTGTTGTTTTGATTATTTCGGCTCATAAAACGATGTTTCAAAGATGTGTCCACACGATAGTAAGTATCGGGACATACATAGTAGTACCATTGACGTTTTTCGAAACAATAAAAAAATCGTCATCCGATAGCTATCGGATTCGACCAAAGTGCTTTATAGGCCCTTTGGAGGAGAAATCTTTGAACTTTGAATAGAGATTTCTCGGCTACGCTCGAAATGACGAACTTTTCTAGAAGTCCTCTGCTAAAAAGCGTCGTAGCTCCAATTAATTTTTTTCCTGAAAAATTAACACTCAGAATGACAGCAAAAAAATTGCAGGTCCGAAACATATGCCGCGAGCCTCTCCTTTCTAAAAAGGAATAATCAGCTTGAAACTGAAATTTCTGCCCATATTGTAAATCCCCGACTTGCCGTTTGGAGACGATTGGTAATATTCGAAATATTTGAGTCGATTTAAATTGGACTGGTAAGCAATGTTGAAAATGTTATCTACCTGAACAAACAGATCGGCAACAACTTTTCCCGATCTTGCCCGGAACGACGCTCCCATCCCCGCGTTGAACAAGGTGTAGCCCTTGGTGAAGGTTTCTGTATTGTCGAGTGCATAAAATTTGTTCTGATCGGCAAATATTGCTACATCGGCTTTAAAGTACGGACTTGCCAAAAACCCGATGGGCTGTTGCGCGGTAACCTTAACCTCCGATCGAATTTGCAGCGGTGGAATGAAGGGTAAATATTTCGCTTGTTTTCCATGCGCCCTAAGTAATTCTTCGCTTTTATTTAAGCCGACAACATAAGCGAAACTATGATTAAAGCTGAGCCATTTGATGTTTGATGGGTGCAGGTTTGCGGCCACTTCCACCCCATACAATCGGGCCTTGGCCTGCTGATACTGATAAGTCAAATTACCAGGAACGATAACTACAGGATTGCCGTTAACATCGGTAAGGCGTGATTGAAAAATATAGTTCTGAATATCATTGTTAAATACCTCAAGGCTAAAATCGGCATCATGCAAATTGACCATCACGCCGATATCCTCCTGAAGATTAAACTCGGGCTTAAAAGTCCGGTTCCCCAGGTAAACAATGTGAGCACCGGGGTCTAACCCATTTGATCCGATTTCGGTGATATTCGGTGCCCGGTAACCTCTTGCCAGATTCGCTTTCAATAACACCTTTTCAGAAACGTTGTATGTTAACCCCACGCTACCAGAAACGCCGTAGTATGCTTTTTTAAAAGCTGGGAACTGCAGATCTGCCGCCGCATCATTCACTGTGCTTTGTTTCCCAAATCCGGTTAGCGGATCAGTACCGACGTAAAAATCCGGCCAGTTGATGGTACGCCGATCAATTCGCAGTCCTCCAGATACGGCCACCTTGCCCAACGTTCTTTTAGCAAAATAAAAGCCCCCAACATCAAACAAATTATAATCGGGAATAGGAAAATCAGTCGCCTCCCTGCTCCTGTTGGTTTGATACATGCCATTAATGCCCGCAGTACTCTCTATGCCGGCAAATTCGGGTAAATTATACTTCAAATCATAATTAAGCGTATTTAAAACCACGTATAACCCCGCCTGGCCTGGCGCTGTAGGATGGTTGTATTCTCGCCGAACACTTTGCTGCGCACCAATTAACAGGTTTAAATCGCTGCTTTTAAACTTAAACTGGCTGTTGTTGTAAAACCTGAAATGCTGAATGCGCTGGTGCAACGGATTGATCACGTATCGATCCAAATCGGCTTCGTCAACAACAGGTCGGTTTTTGATATCGTCGCCAGTGTCTAACACCTGCCTTGTAAAACGGCGGCTCAGCGAATCCCTGCTCCCATCCGGAATTTCCATTTTGTTATCGTAATAGGTAACCGCAGTTTTGGTAAATCCCCAGTTGCCATCTAAACGGGCGCTTGCAGAGAGGTTGTATTCTTTAAATGCGGTACCGAAAACGAGGCCATCGATTTTATTCTCGTAGTTGTGCGCAGCTTTTGTGGTGGCCCGCAAGGTAAATTTCCAATTGTTAATGGCATAGCCCAGCCCAAGTGAGGCGCCGAAAAGGCCATTATTGCTTTGGTAATTGGTACTAAAATCGCCGTTTAGTTGTCTATCTAAGAAGTTGGGCTTGGCTGGAATCATGTTGATTACGCCCGCTACCGCGTCAGAGCCGTAGCTAAGGCTTGCGGGGCCCTTAACCACCTCAACACGCGATATTCCATATTCATCTACCTCTATCCCATGCTCATCGCCCCACTGTTGCCCCTCCTGTCGCAAACCATCGTAGAGCGTTAACACCCGGTTGTACCCCAAACCCCGGATGAAAGGCTTAGATACGTTCGGCCCGGTTGTAACCGCGGTAACGCCTGCAACGCCTTTTACAATGGATTCGATTAGGTTGGTGCCCCCGTTTTGTTCCATGGCCTTTTTAGATAGCACCGCTATTGGTATAGGGCTTTTTCGGAGTTCGGTGGCGCGGTTTACCCCTGTTACCACAACTTCGCTCAAATTCGCATTGGCGGGAGCCATTTCCGCAGTAACATTTATCACTGGCGAGTTCAACGAAACTTTCAGGGTTTTGGTCTCGTAACCGATGCCAGAGAAGCTAAGCACATAGCTCCCATAACTAAGTCCTGATAACTGGAAGCTTCCCTCCGAGTTCGATTTAATGGTTCGACTGGAACCTGCCAGCTTGATGTTGATATTTGCTAGTGGTGCATTAGTTGAAATTAGCATACCGTTAATTGTTCCGACTTGCGCAAAAGCAACATGCATGCCGATTAAAAAGGATAGCGAAAGTAATAGGGATTTCATGATTGAAGCTTATCTAAATTAATTTTTAGACAAATCTAAATTATATTTTAAACAAATAAAAATTTATTTAGCAGACAGCAATCCGAGTAAATTTTAGCAAATTTCAAAGAATGGGGCGATTCGTTATTCGAAGAATATTTGCACTTCGCCGGTATTCGCCGGATTTACTTAATCGAAAAAACTTCAAACGCTGCAATTTCCGTCTGAAATATTTAAGCGATCCGTAATTTAAATACTTTGTAACTAATTACTTATTTCAGCGGCTAAAAGGAATCGGCAAATAGTTTAAAATTTATTTTCGCTTATTAATTAGAACTTCTATATTTGCAGACATTTAAAAAATGGGCCTCGGTAGCTCAGTTGGATAGAGCAACGGTTTTCTAAACCGTGGGTCAGGGGTTCGAATCCCTTCCGGGGTACAAAAGCAGAACCGTAAGTTGAACAAATGTTTGGCTTACGGTTTTTTTATGGCCCAAGCCGAATTTTAAGCCTCCAATCGCTTTCATCCAGTTAGAGAACGCTTGTTTTTAACCAATCGATAAATGAAGACATCTGATCTGTACTTAAACATTGACAAACAATTGTTCCCGCAATTAGTTAAATAAACTCATGCCTTAAAATCAATCCTATGAAAAGAATCATGCTTATTGAAGATGAAGTGTCAATATTGGAGGCAACGCAAATTGCTTTAGAAATGTACGACTTTGAGGTGCTCGCTATAGCGGATGCGAACAACATTTTCGACCAGATCGAATCATTTCAGCCAGAAATAATTTTGATGGACTATAATATGGGGCACCACAACGGACGAAAGATTTGCGACCAAATTAAATCGAACCCGGCTAATGCCAAAATTAAGGTGCTCTTGTTTACGGCGGCAGTAACGGACGACACAGAATTTAAAAACCCATTGTTTTCTAATTTCGATGGCTATGTTGCCAAGCCTTATTCTATAGAAGATTTAGTAGAAAAAGTGAGCAGATAATAAAAGATGGCTAAAACAGTGGCTTTTAGCTCGGTTTTGAAATCATATTGGGCAAAAAAAAAGCAGTTGGCTAGTGCCAACTGCGTTTAAAGGCATAAAATGCCATTAAAAAGTCTTTAAGGTCCACAATCCTGAAGAGCCTTTAAGTTTAATCTAAATCGTCCCGTTGATTTAATTTTAAAGAATTTCTGTAAAGATATACAGACAAAACAACAAATTCATGCTAACTACCTATTTCGATGACATATGTCAACATAAATCAACCCAGGCATAATTTTTCAATTTTTTTAGCTCAAAAAGTTATAAGCGTAGCAAAAGAGACTGAAATATCTATGCAAATCGACGAAAACTTTCCTCGGAAGTTCAAAATAGGTCACAAAAATTGCCGAACCAGCATTCTTTTTAGGGAGTTAAACATTTACAACCCAAGAAAAAACATTTTTTGGATGGATTTTTTAAAATAATTTTGCTTTCACCTGCCCACATTTAAAAAAAATAGCCAAGTCATCTCTTTTTTAATCTATTACAAACATTAACGTTTCGAAATATTGTAACTGATCGGGTCCTATAGTAATAAAGGGCTATTGCTGGCACTGTTGGATTTGAATAATTTCGTAACCATATCAAAACAACTAAAATAGTGGGTTGTACTTTGATCAAAAGGTGTAACAAATTAAAACTTAACGAGGAACATACCTCATCCCTAGAAAATGAAAAAAGCTCTTATAACAGGTATTACCGGCCAAGACGGCGCTTATCTTGCAGATTTACTGCTAAAAAAAGGTTACGAGGTACATGGTATCAAAAGAAGAAGTTCTCTTTTTAATACCGATCGGATTGACCATTTATACCAAGACCCTCACGAAAGCGACATCCGCTTTAAACTGCATTACGGCGATTTAAGCGACTCGACCAACCTGATAAGAATAGTACAAGAGGTACAACCCGACGAGATTTATAATTTAGGCGCCATGAGCCACGTTAAGGTAAGTTTCGATACACCAGAATATACTGCAAATGCCGATGGCATAGGTACCTTAAGGTTGTTAGAGGCGTTACGAATATTGGGCCTTGAAAAGAAAACCAGAATATATCAGGCATCTACTTCAGAATTGTATGGCTTGGTTCAGGCTGTTCCGCAGAGCGAAACCACGCCATTTTATCCACGCTCGCCATACGCCGTAGCAAAAATGTATGCGTATTGGATTACGGTAAACTACCGCGAGGCTTACGGCATGTATGCGTGTAACGGAATTTTGTTTAACCATGAAAGCCCGCTAAGAGGCGAAACTTTCGTAACGAGAAAAATTACCCGTGGCGTTTCTAAAATTGCCCTTGGTTTGCAAGATAAGTTGTACCTGGGTAACCTTGATGCGAGAAGAGATTGGGGCCATGCAAAAGATTATGTTGAGGCGATGTGGTTGATTCTTCAACAAGATGTTGCCGAAGATTATGTTATTGCCACTGGTGTAACCACTACCGTTCGCGACTTTGTTAAAATGTCGTTTCAGGAAGTGGGCATCGAACTCGAGTTTAGGGGCGAAGGCGCACAAGAAAAAGCTTACGTGGCGTCGTGCTCAAACCCTGATTACCTGCTACCATTGGGCAAAGAAGTTGTAGCGGTAGATTCGGCTTATTTCCGCCCTACAGAAGTGGATTTATTAATCGGCGACCCAACAAAATCTAAAACCAAGCTAGGCTGGAAACCTCAGTACGATCTGGCAGGACTGGTAAAAGAAATGATGGCGACAGACGTTGATCACTTCAAAAAGGAGCTGATGCTGAAAGAAGCCGGATATGCAGTTAAAAATCAATTCGAATAAGCTATTTAAATAAGTTAACCTCCTCAATCGATAACATTGGAAAAGAACGATAAAATTTACATTGCCGGACACCGGGGTATGGTTGGTTCAGCCATATACAGAAAACTTCAAAATGAGGGTTACACCAACCTGGTAACCAAACAATCGGGCGAGCTCGATTTGCGAAACCAAGCAGCGGTGGCAGATTTTTTCGAAAAAGAAAAACCCGATTACGTTTTCCTTGCGGCGGCCAAAGTTGGCGGAATAGTAGCGAACAATACCTACAGAGCCGACTTTTTATACGAGAATTTAGCGATACAAAACAATGTTATCCATCAATCTTATGTGCATGGCGTTAAAAAACTGATGTTTTTGGGCTCAAGCTGTATCTATCCAAAACTAGCCTCTCAACCATTAAAGGAAGAATATCTTTTAACGGGCCGCTTGGAAGAAACGAATGAGCCTTACGCAATTGCTAAAATTGCGGGCATAAAAATGTGCGAAGCTTATCGCGATCAATATGCCTGCAATTTTATATCGGTAATGCCAACCAATTTATATGGCTTTAACGATAACTACCACCCCGAAAATTCGCATGTATTGCCCGCACTGATCAGAAAGTTTGATGAGGCAAAAGAACAGCAATTAAGCGAAGTTACGATTTGGGGATCGGGAAGCCCAATGCGGGAATTCCTTTTTGCTGATGATTTGGCAGATGCCTGCTATTTTTTGATGCAGAATTACAACGACCCGAGCCTGGTAAATATTGGCACCGGCGAAGATTTGACAATCAAGGATCTTGCCCTGCTGATTAAAGAAACCATTGGATTTGCAGGCAATTTAGCCTTTGATACCTCGAAGCCCGACGGAACACCCCGTAAACTGATGGATGTATCGAAATTGCATGCCCTTGGCTGGAAACACACCACCCCACTTCAGAAAGGGCTTGAACTCGCCTATCAAGATTATTTGACCAAAAAGAAAGCGTACGCTTAATAAGATATCTGTGTTGATCGGCTTTTAAACCGATCGTAAATTAAAACTAGAAAGATGAAAATAGCTGTAGTTGGTACAGGATATGTAGGTTTGGTTACAGGCACTTGCCTGGCCGAAACCGGAAACGATGTAATATGCGTTGATGTAAATGCATCGAAGGTAGAAAAAATGCAGAACGGTGAAGTGCCGATTTACGAGCCCGGCCTCGACCTGCTTTTTCACCGCAACATTGAGCAAGGGCGGTTACATTTTACCACCGATCTTGCTTCGGCAATTAAGGAAGCTCAAATTATCTTTATGGCTTTGCCAACGCCCCCAGGCGGTGATGGCGCTGCCGATTTATCGTACATTTTGGGTGCCGCAGGGGATATTTCGAAAATCATTACCGATTACAAGGTGATTGTAAACAAATCTACCGTACCTGTGGGCACGGCCGATAAGGTTAGCGCCGTATTTGCACAAAATACAAATGTGCAGGTAGACGTGGTTTCTAACCCGGAGTTTTTACGCGAAGGCGTTGCTGTTGATGATTTTATGAAGCCCGATCGCGTGGTGATCGGCACAAAAAGCGAGCGTGCCAAAAAATTGATGTCCGAATTATACGGTCCGTACGTAAGACAGGGAAACCCAATTTTATTTATGGATGAACGTTCGTCGGAATTGACAAAGTATGCGGCAAACTCTTTTCTTGCTACCAAAATTACTTTTATGAACGAGGTGGCTAACCTTTGCGAACTGGTTGGTGCGGATGTGGATGCGGTGCGACGTGGAATTGGCTCTGACGAAAGAATCGGAAAACGTTTCCTTTTTCCGGGAATTGGCTACGGCGGCTCTTGTTTCCCTAAAGATGTTCAGGCATTGGTAATGGCGGCAAACGAAACAGCATACGATTTTCAGATCCTTAAATCGGTAATGGAAGTGAACGAGCGTCAGAAAACCATCATCGTTGATAAAATGCTAAAATACTACAAAAACGATTTGCAGGGTAAGCATTTTGCACTTTGGGGCCTGGCTTTTAAGCCAGAAACAGACGATATCAGAGAAGCTCCGGCTTTATATATCATCAAAAGCTTGGTAGCACATGGCGCTACGGTAACGGTGTTCGATCCCGAAGCGGTGGAAAACGTTAGAAATGTAATCGGCGATCAGGTTACTTACGCAGAAAACATGTACGATGCGCTGGAAAACGCCGATGCCTTGCTAATTGCAACCGAATGGTCTGTATTCAGAAATCCTGATTTTGACAAGATCGACAATCTGCTAAAATCAAAAGTGATCTTTGACGGCAGAAATCTTTATGATCTTCAGAAAATGATCGATCTGGGCTATTATTACAACAGCGTAGGCAGGAAAAAAATTACAACAAATGGTGATACAGCTCAGCCCATTCAATTATCGTCAGACGCTGTAGAAGCACCGGCGGTTTAAGCGGTAAGTTTACCCTAACTCGTCAAAATATTGTCATCCTGAGCGGAGTCGAAGGACAGATATTTTTCGTTTTATCCTATAGAAAAGGGCCTGCCCGACTTGTCTAGAGAGCTAAATGCAGGCAATTACTAAATAGGCACAAGCGAGACGCTTGCGCCAGCGGAGGTTATTGTCATCCGATAGCTATCGGATCTGAACGGAGTCGTTGTCAGTCTGAGCGGAGTCGTTGTCAGTCTGAGCGGAGTCGTTGTCAGTCTGAGCGGAGTCGTTGTCAGTCTGAGCGGAGTCGAAGACTAAATAGGCACAAGCAAGACGCTTGCGCCAGATGAGCGCCTAGAGAAAAATTATTATACAGGTTAATAAAAATACATGAACACTGGAATTTCAAATTCCCCATCTGGGGCAAGACGTAAAATATTAATTACCGGAGCGGCCGGCTTTTTGGGGTCTCATCTATGCGATCGCTTCATTAAAGAAAATTACCATGTAATTGGGATGGATAATCTGATTACTGGCGATCTGGCGAACATTGAGCACTTGTTTAGTTTGGAGAATTTCGAGTTTTACAACCACGACGTTTCTAAGTTTGTGCACATTCCGGGCGAGCTCGATTACATTCTTCATTTTGCATCACCCGCGAGTCCGATCGATTATTTAAAAATCCCTATTCAAACGCTAAAGGTTGGTAGCTTAGGTACGCATAACTTGCTGGGACTGGCCCGGGCAAAAGGCGCCAGAATGTTAATTGCATCTACATCAGAAGTTTACGGCGATCCGAATGTCAACCCTCAACCCGAGGAATATTGGGGCAATGTAAACCCCGTTGGGCCAAGGGGCGTTTACGATGAGGCCAAGCGCTTTCAGGAAGCGATTACGATGGCTTACCATACGTTTCATGGCGTAGAGACTCGAATTGTTAGAATTTTTAATACTTACGGACCACGCATGCGCTTAAACGATGGTCGTGTTCTGCCTGCTTTCATTGGTCAGGCACTACGTGGCGAAGACCTTACTGTTTTTGGCGATGGCAGCCAAACCCGTTCGTTTTGTTATGTCGACGACTTGATTGAAGGTATTTACAGATTGCTGATGTCTGACTACGAGAAACCGGTAAACATTGGCAACCCGGATGAAATTACCATTAAGCAGTTCTGCGATGAGATTATCAAACTTACAGGTACAACACAGAAGATAGTGTATAAGGAACTTCCGCAAGATGATCCGAAACAGCGCAGACCCGACATTACCAAGGCTAAGGCGTTGCTAAACTGGGAGCCAAAGGTAGATCGTGCCGAGGGTTTAAAAATCACTTTCGATTACTTTAAGTCTTTACCCCAAGATGCACTCGAAAAGATTGAGCATAAGGATTTTAAGAAGTACAATAAGTAGGGCTAATACCTACTTGTTGTATTTCTGAACAAAGCGAAGACCGCGAAGCAGCTACGAAGTGAATTTGCAGGCTACGGAACGCAAAACGTTAATAAACCCACAGTCTAAAAAGGATTGGGAGACGGCACTGCAATAGGTTCGTTAGGCACTTGCTGTCATTCTGAGCATAGCGACGAACCTGCAAGCGATGAAAAACAGAACGCCAATAAGCAGCGCCAAAAGAGGGCGAGTGAGTGGGCAATGACGGTGAGAGGTAGGTTACGGAGGCTTTCCTGAGAAAATCTAATCGTGTTGACATATCTCCTTCCGCCTGTTCGTCATTCCCGCGCCGGCGGTCCCGAAACTTCGGGATTAATACGGGGCCCTAATTTTTACGCATTAAGATCCCTTCCCGAAGTTTCGGGAAGGATGACGACCGTCCTTGGATAACGCCATAAAATTCTGTCGTTATTTAGATTAATCGTAATTAGAAAACGACGCTTCAAAGATGTGTCCACACCAAAGGAGAAATCGGGACAGGCTGTTCCGCATCATGACAGCGAGGGTTTGCATCCGATAGCTAACTGCCATTTTAGATTGATTTTATAAACAAGCGCCCGTCTGATAAGCCGGGAATTGAAACTCAGAATGACAATAAAACAAAATATGGCCCTATGGGGCTATTGTTAAAGCGTGTAATTACCATCAATTTAGCACCGTCAACTTATTAATATCTACTCCCTATTTTAATAAGTGCAACCACCAGAATTAATCATAAAAAAATATAAGTTGATGAACTCACTCAAATTTGTAGATGTATTGGATTTTAAGGTTTTTTCTGATGATTTGAATAAGATTGAGATCAATAACGGAAAAGCCAGAATAATCAACACCATTAGCCCAAATTCATACGGATTATCGTTGAAAGACGAGGTATTTAAAGATGCACTGGTTGATACCGATTATCTGGTTTTGGATGGTGTGTATTTTGCTTTTGCCTCGTTAATGCTCAAGGGTAAAAACATTAGGAAAAATCAAGGTCCAGAGGTTTTCTACCATTTTATGGAGCGGATCAATAAAACTGGCGGGAAGGTATTTTTTCTGGGATCGAGTGAGCAGACGCTTGAAAAAATCGAAAATCGGATTGATGCCGAATACAAAAACATTGAGGTGATGACGTACTCCCCTCCTTTCAAGGCGCAATTTTCGGCAGAAGATAACCAGCACATGGTAAGCACTATTAACGCCTTTAAGCCCGATATCCTTTTTGTCGGGATGACGTGTCCGAAACAGGAGAAATGGGCAACAGCAGCCAAAAATAGTCTTCACCCCTGCCTCATCATTAGCATTGGCAATGTTTTCGACTGGTTTGCGGGTACCCAAAAAGTTATCCATCCTTTTTGGTTTAAAATAAGAATGGCCTGGTTAATCCGCATTTTTTACCGTCCGGAAATTTTCAGAAGAAACATCAAAAATCAAATGACCTTTTTTGGCGACGTAATATTAATATTCCTTAAATTAAAAAAAATATAAATGATAAAAGTAGCATTAGTAGGTGCAGGTAAAATGGGTGTATCCCATCTCTCAATACTTGGCGCTCATCCCGATGTGGAAATTGTTGGTGTATGCGATACCTCAAAAATTGTCACTGATTTTTTAAGCCGTTACTCAAAGATGGAGTGTTTTTCAAATTTTCAGAAAATGCTCGATAAAATTACGCCCGATGCTATTTTTGTAGCCGTACCTACCAAATTTCACTACGAGATTATTAAGTACGCTATCGAAAAAAATATTCATGTATTTGCCGAGAAACCATTTTGCTTAAATACCGCCCAGGGCGAAGAATTGGTTAAGCTTGCTGCCAAACACCGCATTATAAACCAGGTTGGTTACCACAACAAGTTTGTGGGCACATTTAAAGAGGTGAAACGCCTGATCAACTCGGGTGTGATTGGCGATGTTTATCATTTCCTTGCCGAATCTTACGGCCCCGTTGTTACCAAGGCCAAGCAAAGCTCGTGGCGCTCCAATCCGGATGATGGCGGTGGTTGTTTAATGGACTATGCCTCGCATGTGATCGATTTAGTGAACGATATTATTTCTCCCATTACCGAGGTTAAAGGCGCTACCTTGAAGTCGATTTACTCGCAAACCGTTGAAGATGCCGTTTACGCGGTATTAGAAACTTCGAGCAAGGTAAGCGGGATCCTTTCGGTAAACTGGAGTGATGAAACTTATCGCAAAATGTCGACAACGGTAACCATTATGGGCACCAAGGGAAAAATTATTTCTGATGCAAACGAACTGAAAGTATTTGTTAAGGAAGATAAAACCGGCGGCTATACCAAAGGCTGGAACGTTAAGTACATTACCGATTTAACTGATCAGGTAAACTTTAACCTTCGGGGCGAAGAATACAGCGCTCAGGTAGACTATTTTATTGATGCGGTAATGAAAAGAAAACCGAACACGATAAATACTTTCGAAAACGCCTGGGAAACCGATAAGGCGATAGCATTAATTAAAAAGCATAAATAAACGAGATGGAAAGAATACTTTTTGGCGATAATCAGTTTTTTGCCGTTAACCATATATCAGACGAAAAATCGCGTGCCCAATCCATTCAGTTTAAAAGCGACGATGCGATTATCAAAACGTTAAATCATGCGCAAGACGCGGGATTAAATACTTTTATGTGTACCACGCACGATCGAATTATCGGTATCTGCGATGTAATCAGAAAAAATCCTGAGCAATACAAAGATTTTAAGATTTACCCTTGCATGCCTTATGCGCATAAATATGCCAACGCGGTAACCGAGTTGGGTATTGCAGGAACCATTAAACAATATGTGCCGGGGAATTTATTCGGGTCGATTTTTAAGGGTGGTATGGCGTTGCTGTCTAAAGACTACATTTCGCTGATGGAATTGATGATTGATGCGGAAATGAAAATGTTTAAAGGCATTAATACTCCGGTAATCTTTCTTCAGAATGTAATCACTGATTTGTTGCTTGGTTTACGGGCAGAAGAAATTTTGGTGGCTTTTTATAATCACATCAAAAAGAAGTACAATGCCGAGGCCGGTTTTATTACCATGAACATGCCCAAATTGTACGAAGTATTGGAAAGAAACGGAATCGAAAACCCGATTATCTGTTCATCAATTAATAAAGTTGGTTTTAGAATGTCGGGTTCAATAAAAGCCTACGAAGATGTTTTAAAAACTAAAAAAGGTCGTTTTATTGCCATGCAGGTATTGGCCGGCGGTGCTATCCCACCAAGCGAAGCTTTAGAATATGTTTCCAAATTGCCAAATATAGAATCGATATTGTTCGGAGCATCATCAAAAAAGAACATCGAAAGTACGGTATCGTATATTGAGAAGTTTGATAAGGAAGCCCCACCCGTTGATAAGTAGAAGTTAGGCATGTTCGTTCTTAACCCTCTCCAGAAGGGAGGGTTTGAATAGACAGTGTTTTTAAGCCAGAGCGTTTAGGTAAGTCCAAACTTCTGGCTTTGTTTCCCTCTCCTTCTATCGTACGGGGACATCTTTGAAGAAGGGTTTTATTACATGGGAAGAGCGGCGTTTTCTATGAACGGTCGTCATCCTTCCCGAAACTTCGGGAGGGATCTTAATGCAAAGGACTTATACTTTCGCTTTATGATTCCCGCCTGCGCGGGAATGACGACCCGTGAAAGAAAGGCTACCCCTTTTTGTTCAGATAAAACTTTTTCAGCGCAACAATCGGCGACGCCAGATTTCTGAGCGAGTGAAACGACCTTGAGATTTTAAACGCAATTGCTTTCTTATCGTCGCTTTGGTATATTCCAATTCTTCTTAACGAAAAAATATGTTGTCGTGGCGAATAAATAGCCAGTCCGAACTTATAGCCAGCCTTTTTTAACGATGTTTTAAAGCCCAGCGGAATATCGCCGTACGGATAGGCAATGGAATAGATGCTGCGGTTGAGCGTTTCTTCCAATATTTTTTTCGATTGGTATATTTCGTGGTACGCATCTTCCTCAGTTAAGCTGCCAAGCTCAACGTGATGGTGGCTATGGCTGCCCACTTCCATACCCAGGGCAACCAGCTGGTTGATCTGCTCACCGTTCATGATATCAACCCGCTCTGCACCATTGTTTTCAACATCCCAAATGTTATAAGCACCCATGTGGGCCGTTGGCATGTAAAACACCGCTTTCATGCCCCGCCTGATCAATTCCGGAATCGCAAAGTCGAATAAAGCAACCGGGCAATCATCAAAAGTGATTACAATATGGTTGTGGAGCTCGCTTAATGATAAGTTATTTTCAACGATTTGTTCAAATGTAGTTGTAGTTAGTCCCGCCTCCTCAATGCAATCGAGCATTTCGGTAAATTTCGAACGCGTAAGCGCCCATTCCGCCAGTGTTGGGTGTGGCGAATCGAGCACATGGTGAAGCATTATAACTGGTAAGTACATATAGAGCGTAACTAATTACATTTTGATAAACGTTTTTGCAAATCTATCATTTCCATTCTTAAAAAGAAGAATATAAGTTCCCGTTGGCAAATTTGACACATCAATATCAGTGATTGTGTTTCCGTTGGCAACGGTTGCCCGTTTCACTACCCGGCCATCCATAGCAACCACTTCCAGCGTTCCTTCCTTTTGGGCAGCGGGAAATTTAACATGCAAAGTGGTTTGAACCGGTACAGGATAGATTACAATGTCAGCTTCCAAAAACGCCTGTGCCCGGGTAAAAGCTGGGCTCGATACTAAAATGCTCTCGTTCCTGCCGGCTGCCGCACTGATTTTGAATCTCCAATAACCAATTGGTCTTGCTACATTACCCACATTAATGGTACCTGTATATAACTTGTACTCGCCACCATTCTCACTAACCATAATGTCAGCAGGATAAGTATCATGTGAAGCGGTAAGCGTGTTTGCAGTGTCATCTGCTTTAAGACTTGGTGGAGCCGGGGTTGTTGTTATGATTGTTTCGGTGAAGGAGGGGCTGCTGACAATGTTGCTCTCCGTCCGCCCCTCCCCGGATCGGACTTTGAACTTCCAATAGCCACTCGGTCGGGCAACATTACCCACATTGATCACGCCCGTATATAACTGGTACGTGCCATTGTTCTCGCTGAACATAATGTCAGCAGGGTAATTGTTTTGCGAAGCGGTAAGGGTATTGGCAGTGTCATCTGCCGTAAGGCTTGGTGGAGCCGGGGTTGTTATGATTGTTTCGGTAAATGCAGGGCTGCTAACAATGCTGCTCTCCGTCCGCCCCTCCCCAGATCGGACTTTGAACTTCCAATAGCCACTCGGTCGGGCAACGTTACCCACGTTGATCACGCCAGTATATAACTGGTACGTGCCATTGTTCTCGCTGACCATAATGTCAGCAGGGTAATTGTTTTGCGAAGCGGTAAGGGTATTGGCAGTGTCATCTGCCGTAAGGCTTGGTGGAGCCGGGGTTGTTGTTATGATTGATGTGGTAAATGCAGGGCTGCTGACAATGCTGCTCTCCGTCCGCCCCTCCCCAGATCGGACTTTGAACTTCCAATAGCCACTCGGTCGGGCAACATTACCCACATTGATCACGCCTGTATATAACTTGTACGTGCCATTGTTCTCGCTGACTATAATATCAGCGGGGTAATTGTTTTGCGAAGCGGTAAGGGTATTGGCAGTGTCATCTGCCGTAAGGCTTGGTGGAGCCGGGGTTGTTATGATTGTTTCGGTGAAGGCGGGGCTGCTAACTATACTACTCGCCGTCCGCCCCTCCCCAGATCGGACTTTGAACTTCCAATAGCCACTCGGTCGGGCAACATTACCCACATTGATCACGCCCGTATACAACTGATACGTGCCATTGTTCTCGCTGAACATAATGTCAGCAGGGTAATTGTTTTGCGAAGCGGTAAGGGTGTTGGCATTGTCATCTGCCGTAAGGCTTGGTGGAGCCGGGGTTGTTATGATTGTTTCGGTGAAGGCGGGGCTGCTAACTATACTACTCTCCGTCCGCCCCTCCCCAGATCGGACTTTGAACTTCCAATAGCCACTCGGTCGGGCAACATTACCCACGTTGATCACGCCAGTATACAACTGGTACGTGCCATTGTTCTCGCTGAACATTATGTCAGCAGGGTAATTGCTATGCGTAGCGGTAAGGGTGTTGGCATTGTCATCTGCCGTAAGGCTTGGTGGAGCCGGGGTTGTTGTTATGATTGATGTGGTAAATGCAGGGCTGCTAACCACGGTGCTCTCCGTTCTGTCATTTGAAGCGCTTATTTTAAATTTCCAGTAACCACTCGGTCGGGCAACGTTGCCCACATCAATTGGCCCCGTGTATGGTTGGTAGGCACCATCATTTATGCTCACCATCAGGCCCGAGGCATAAGTATCGTGGCTGGCGGTTAAGGTATTCAATTCATCATTAGCTACAACTTTGGGCGCAGTTGGTGTGCTTACCTGAGTAAATACAGGGCTTACCACAACCTCACTCTCGTTTCTGTCTTTTGCCGACCTAATTTTAAATTTCCAATAACCTTGCTGAACGGAGGCATTGCCAACATTTATCTCGCCGGCATATGGCTGATAGCTTTCGTTGTTTACGCTATATATAATCTCGTTCGGGTAAACGGCGTGCGATACAGACAGCGTGTTCTTTACATCGTTGGCCACCATAACTGGAGGTGTGGGCGTAATCATCTCCATTGTAAATGCAGGACTAGGCACCTCGGCGCTTTCGTTTCGGCCATCGGCCGCCTTGATCTTGAATTTCCAGTAGCCGGCAGGTCTGTCAACATTGCCTACATTTATTGCCGCAGTGTAAGCCTGAAATGCTCCGCCGTTTTCGCTTACTACAATATCCGATCCGTATAAGTCGTGCTTACCCGACAAGATGTTGGTTTTGTCGTCGCCGGTAACAACTGGTGCGGCTGGCGTAACATTTGCCGGTGCAGCCGATGTTCTGATTAAAACAATAGAAGCATATGGCGCAATAGTTACCGAACCCGAATACCGCACATTTTTAGCATCAACATAGGTGCCGTTTAGCGAAATTGATTTAGGCGATTGGCTGGCATTATATTCAAACAGGATATGATCATCGGGGTTGGTGTTGGTTACGTTTGCTTCGTAAAGCTCTACATTATCCAGCCAGTATGTTAAATCATTATTATCAGAACCAAAAGTGATGCAGGCATTGGCCTCGGTTTTAGGAAATGAAAACAAACATTCGTAAGTGTTGGCACTGGTTTGAACTTTTACGGTGCTTACCGATGAAATTGTGCTGTGGGGACTGTTGTACTGCCTTAAAAAAGCGGTAATGTTGGCTTCTTTGTTTCCAATTACGTTAAATTTTAAAATATACTTCTTCGAGGCGTCAACTGCGCCAATATTCAGCAGGAGAAATGATGGTTTGCCAGCCGCAAGCTTAACCGAGCCTCCGGAACCGAGTTTGTTTGAATTATCCCAGGTGGCTGCAGCAGCGCCAGACGATGCGTAAAAAACTGTTCCACCAACATTCCCGTCAAACTTCCCGTTCGGGTATCTGTTCGCCCCCACAAGGTTATTTACTTTATAAGCAGAAAGCTTAACCGGGCTATTTACCGTGCTCAAATCTTGTTTGAAGTTCGATTGCCACATGGCCAAATCGTAATACCTTGAACTGTAAGATGAGGTGTTGGTAAACTGCTCAACGTTGATGATGTTACTTGAATCGAAAGGACGAGGATAATAGTTGTTGTCGTGCTTTCCCATTCCGGCAATGTCTGCATCTTTGTTAGACATTTTCAGAATGTTCTGATCTGCAGTTTTCGAAAACAGAATATTTCCTTTTAACGACACATTGGTAATGGCATTTCCATAATCATCATGGGCGAAAGCTACCTGCGTACCGTTGTTAAAAACGGTGTTTCCGGTAATGTTCATGTTCCGGCCGTTGTGAACAAAAATTCCCTGGTCGGTAATTGATGCAATGGTGTTATTAGAAACCTCGATGCCCGCAGAATTATCATCGGCATAAAATCCTTTGGCGGGCGGGGTTGTTGAGGTAGTTCCCTCTTTTGCCCCAATACCATTTAAAATAATGTTGCCCGTAACCTTTCTGTTGGTATAAGCATAGTTCGAATCGCCACTAAAAGTGTAAATACCACTGCCATCATCTTTAAGCAAACAAAAACCGTCAACAAGGTTGTTTTTCACGTTGATAGATTCACCGGCAAAATAAATTCCAATGTAGCCGGTGTTCATCACCTTGTTGTATTCAACCAGAATGTTATCGCCACCTACATACATTCCAAGTCCTTTGTGGTCGCCATTTTGCCCTAAGCCCGGAAAAGCCATGGTGTTTTGAATGGTATTGTTCCGTACCACTGCCCCATTACATTTTTCGTTCAAATAAACACCGTTATTTTGTGCACCGATAAAATTGCAATTTTCTACTGTAAAATTAGAAACCGAATAGGCGTTCAAACCACAGTTGCCCAGGTATTCAATGTTGCAGTTTCTTAAGGTGTAATTTTTACCGAAGCTGATCGAAACCCCATGGGCGTTGGCGCCTCGCAGTGTCAAATTTTCGAAAGTGAAATTGGTGAACCTGCCGTCGGGCCGATCCGAATAAATCAGGTTATCGAGCGTACTTACCTCAACCGTTGAAGACGAAGGTGGCGTTGAGCCAAAATAAACGGATATTTTCTTCGAAGCCGGATTGTAATACCATTCGCCAAACTTGTCGAGCGTCCGAATGTCGTTTTGTATGAAGTAGCCAAACTTGTTTGCCGGGAAATACCGTCCAACTGGGTCTGTATAAGAAATAGTGGCCCCCGAGTGCGAAGTAATTGGATGCCGGTCTATAATCCAGTGCATTTTACGGATCACCACGTCGGCACCTTTCCAGTTGTTACCCGAATTGATTTTGCTATCGCTTAACGATTTCCCATTGTTCGATTCGACAGTGAGGTAGCCTTTGTTGGCGGCATCAGAATTGGGATAGCGCCCCATTTCCTGTGGCTTGTTATTAATGAGCACAACAGCCACACTCGAGCCAAAGGCTGCGTTGGTGCTTTCGTAAATGCCATTGCCCACGCTTTGCCACTGGCTTACAGTTACAAGAGAGGTAATAATAGGATTGCTCCCTGTACCATAGGCACCGAAAGTGATCGGATTGCCATCGCTACCAGAGCCGTTAATTGAAATGGTGCCGTAAAAGGTTTCATTTCTTTTAAACAACACGTTATCGCCCGGCTTTAAGCTGGCAAAATATGCGTTCAGTTTAGTGATACTTTTCCACGGGGTGTTGGGGTTTTGCGCCTCACTTGCCGACCGGTTGTCATCGCCGGATATGGAAGATAAATAATACGTACTTGCAACGCAGATGTTACAAGTTAGAAAAAAAACCACACCGAGAAAAAATCGGATGTGTGCCATTTTGAGAACGCAATAATTTAGACAATGATCTACGGGAATCTTAATCATTAATAGAAATAATTTGCTGGTGTGGCACAAAGGTAGCAAATTAATATCCTATAAAGAACTAAACAAGAGCAGCTTAAACAATAAATATTTTTGAAAGTTTTAACGAAAAAAATTAAAGACATTTACATGACAATATAAAAAACCGCGTTTTTTTTAAAAATTTCGCCGTTTTGAAATTTTATTTTTTTCATTTTGTATCACAAATAATACAACAAAATTAAATGTTTGAAATTGCCTTTGTGATTATTTCGGAGATATTTTTTTCGAATTTTTCCATGGTGAAATGCTCATCGAATCTCTTTTTTCCTTTTTCGCCCATAATTATCGCTTCCATTGGGTGCGAAGCAAAGTATTCAATGCGTTCGGCGAGCTCGGCAGGGCTTTGCTTATTCACTAAAAAACCCGTCTCCCCATCAACAACTACGTCCGGAATCCCACCCTCTTTCGTTGAAATAATCGGGATGCTGTGCTGCATGGCTTCGAGGTTTACAAGGCCGAAAGTTTCGTAGTGATAAAAGGTTGGAAAAATGAAAACATCGGAGTTATCAAAAAAAGCCAGCTTCTCTTCGGCATACTTTGGCCCGTGGGCCACTACTACATTCTGCAAATCGTGCTTAACCAGATAGTTTTCAAACTCTTCTGGCGTAATGTCGGTCCATCCGCCAACAAAATTGCATTTAAAGGCGATGTTTTTCGATTTTAAGATCGAACAGGCCTCTAATAAAACAAATACGCCTTTCTCAATCATCATGTTTGATAAATAGAGCAGGCTAAGTTTATTATCTGCTTCCTTAAAACCTACCGAATCGCGAACAATTGTGCTTGCGGGGATGCCATAAGGACAATAATAGACATCATCTTCGCTAACATATTTTTCAATATCGGGGTAAAGGTATTTCGATAACAGGATAACCTTTGTGTTTTTGAAAACAAACTTATAAAGCGCTTCATTAACTGCGTTTTGTTTGGTAAAGGAAACGCCTTTGTTGTGAAAATGATAGATTATTTTTTGTTTGAACAGCTTCAGCAAGGCTACCACAATGGCATCCTTATAAAAAGCCGGGCCGCTTGCGGTTAGCGATACGTAGCACAGATCGTATTTTTTGGATCGCAACAGCCTGGTAAGCGTTTTTAGGATAGAGACGAAAGTAATGAGCTTTTTAAAGCTTCCCTTCCCGGTTTGATCCAATACGGTATTGGTTGCCAAACTCACATAATCGGTTTCATGATCGCTATTAACAACCTTACTGTTTTTTATGTAGCTGTTTGCAATTGCTGCGCCATGCACAGGGGGTGGCAAGTGCAACACGAACAAAACCTTGTATTTTTCTTTGCTTTGAGGCTCCATAGCTGAAGGATGATTATAAGTTTAGCGGTGTAAGTGTGGTTTGGTTCTTTTTAGCCGGTTGTGTCCAATTAACTGCCTGCCTTAACCCGTCGGCCGCCTGCTGGTGATTAAATGGCTTTACAATTTCCATTGCTTTTTCGGCGAAGGTTTCCAGTTGTTGTTCATTTTCTAATAACGCCTTAATTGTGTTTGCCCAAACATTTGCGTCTAGTGGCAAAACGTACCCATTTTCTCCGTCTAAAATCAGGTCTCCGGCAACGCCCGCCTCTTTACTGGTAATTACCGGCGTTCCGCTGGCGCAGGCTTCGTTTGCAACAATGCCCCAAACATCATCTATGGTGGTAAATAAAAACACTTTGGCTTTGGCGTAATAAGATAGTAACGACTTTTGATCTAAAAAGCCGGCAAAATGATAATCCACGTTGTTTTTGTCCAATCGAAGCAACATTTCGTCTTTTAAGGCCCCATCGCCAACAATTAAAGCTTTAAAATTTGGGATTTCCTTATTAAGTTTTATGGCCACATCGGTAAATAAAAACGGTAGTTTTCGCTCGGTAATCTGCCCGCAGTACAATATATGATAAGGCCTTTGTTGCATGGGCTGGTATTCGAACTGGGTATTATCTACGCATAAACAGCTCTTAAAGATTTTTTTTTCTGCAACGCCATAACTTTTGTACAAATCTACGGTTCCCTTGCCGGGGGCCATAAAAGCGCTCGTTACCTTATATACCAGTTTTCTGATCAGTTTTTGGGTAAACGAAAGGTGTTGCTCCGAATCGTAGGTACCATCGTTGTACACAATAATTTTCCTGCCCCTCAACAAGCACCAGAGTACGCCATACAGCATTGTTGGTTTAAAAGCTGTTATAATTAAAATTGTGGGGTTAAGTTTATTTAACAACCCCCATACGTTGAGGTTATTGTGGCGAAACGTTTCGGCCTTTTCGGCCAAAAAATACATGGGATAATCGCCATAGCTTAATTTCCATTTGCGGTTCGGTTCTACCTTTGCACAGTAGATGACATCGTAAGAGAAATCGCCGAATTCGGAAACCAACTCGTGCATTCTCTCGCGGTACGGACCGGGAACTTGTGTTAAATAGGAAACATGAACAGGTTTTCTTTCCATTTAATTTTGAGCGTTAATGTGTTGTTTTAAATTTATCCCAAAGAAAGGGAAATAGTGTTTTTAGCCACAGCTTTACAAAAGCCATGGGCAACGAAAGCGGGAAAAAAGTTTTTATTAAGTGCAGGTGTTCGTGGTAGGCTAAACCTTTGGGGCTTTTTAAAAACGTGATGCGTTCTTTAAGCGTTGAGTTTTGCGATGATTTCCAGTTGTTGCCGTGGTCATCGATGCAATGGCCCAAAACCCCGGGCGCTACATACACGCCAAACTTATTTCTTTTTGCCTGCAAAGTATAATCGTAATCGGCAATACCATGGGTATAAACGGTAGATAAAATGCCAATTTTATTTACAATGGCATGCGGAACAAGCATAATGTTCGCATTGCCGAGGTCGCAGGCAACAATCTCCGTTTCGCTAAAAGCGGTTGCATACTTAATATCGTACTTTGAAGTTAATTTTTTGCCACCGTAAGAGATAACTTTCGATTCGCCAAACTCGCTTGTACTGCCCACTATAATGGCCTCGTTTTGAGTTTGCTTATATACGGTTTGGTAACTATTTACCAGCGTACGCAGTGTATGGTTGGCAAGTACGGTATCGTCATTTAACAATAAATAAAAGTCGAACTGAGATTTCAGGGCTTCATTCCACGAGCTTCGCATGCCGCCTGCCCAAAACAATGAGCCGCTTCCCCGTAAAATTCTGGCATCCGGAAAAATTTCTGTCACTGCCTCAACGGTGTTGTCTGCAGAATTGTCATCAGTTAAAAAAACCGTTAATTCAATATCGCCGAGATTGTGCTGAGCCTTCAAACTATTAATGCAGGCCACCGTTTTATCTCGCCGGTTATAGGTTGTGAGTAGTACTGCTATTTTCATAAAATTTAATTTGTTGGGTAGGGATAACGACCACTTTTTTGGATAATAAATGTATAAGGGAGTTATAAAAGGCCAGTAATATCAACGTAAGCATAAAATAGTTTGCATCTCTGATAAACTGGATCTTAAACTGATTGACCATAAAAAACAAGAAAAGCAAATTGAAGCCCAAAAGCAGGTCGACCAGAAAGAAATCTTGTTTTTTCAGCTTAAAATAGAGCCTGAAGCCACGATATAGGCTAAAAAAGAAGAAAAATATCAGAATAAGTGCGCCCAGATACCCCCAAAGCACCACCGCACTCATGTAAAGGTTATGGTAATCGGGAATACCGTTGGGATCTATCTTATCAAAATGCGTAATTACATATTGATTGCGGTTGGTAAAAAAACCTTCGCCCAGAAACAGATTTGCCTTTTGCATTTTTTCGAAGCCATAGGCAAATATCTCACCCCTGTTCATGTCCTTACCACTCATTACACTCTCTAACGTAACATGTTTCATATCAACCTCTTCGCTTCGTTTTGTAAAGATGCTAAAATCTACAATGGTATGTATACTATTAATGATAAAGAAAAGCGTAACGCCTGCGGCACCAATAGCCAGATTCTTAAAACTTGTTCTTTTAGCCAGCAAAAAGATGGTTAATATTACCAGAAACGGCAGCAACAAGATCGACGATCGGGTGCCTGATAAAACAATGGCCAGCAAGGCGAGCCCGAGCAAACCGATGCAAAAAAACATGAACTTTTTACTTACTTTACTGTACGACCCACTTAATACGCCGGGCAGGCATAGTGCAATAAGCGAAATGGAATATTCGGCATAATACTCAAAGTTGCCCAGCGTTCCGGCTGCACGTGGAATATCGAGTTCCCAGGTGGCGTTAGGGCCAACATTTGGAAAGAAATCAAACGGCGATAAAAAATATTCGTAACGCTGATTAAGTGCGTTTACAAACATAAAGCAAAAGTAAATCCCCGTTACCTGAATAATTTTGATGTACTTATCGGCATCGAGCTGTATTTTTGAGGCATAATAAAACAAAAAGAAAAAGTTGAACAAACAGGCGGCCGATGAGATTTTCAGGCTGGTTGGGGTACGACTATAAATAAGGCTGCAGCACTGAATAAACAGAAAAATAACCGTCAATAATAAAATCGGCTTTTTTAACGAGGTTTCGGCAAAATAGCTCGAACCATAGTTGAGCAGGTAAGCCACCAGCGCTATGGTGGCGGCCAGATTAAACGTTCCGCCTATTTCGTAACCATAAGTATAGTGATTGCAGATAAAAAGCTGCATTAAAAACGAGAAATAATCTTTCTTGTAAAGCGAGATAAAAAACAAGAAGATGACCAGTAAAAGTGCAAGCACCACTACGGGCAACGGAAACTTGGTGTAAGTAAACTGCCCGATAACTGCCTGCGCAGCAATTTTTAGCAGAATACTGGCTACCGATCCGGAAGTTTCTTTAATTTTATTCACCAGTTGATGGGTTAAGAGTTTTGTAAATATTAAGGTAGCTTTCGGCCTGTATTTTAGTATTGTATCGTGTTCCGATTTGATTAGCAATTGCTTTTTTATCGAATGAGCCAATATGATCAATGCATTTTAACAAGGCTGCTTTAAGCCCGCTCACGGTAATACTTTCAGAAAGATATCCGTTCACATCATTAGTAATCAAATCTTTGAGGCCACCAATATCGAAACCTACCACGGGCGTTCCGCAGGCGAGGCTTTCCAGCATTACATTAGGAAAATTATCTTCGAGGCTTGGCAGCAGGTAAATGTCGGCCATGTTGTAAATGTCGCTTATTGCCGCTTCCGAGTTCACTTTGCCCAAATATTTTACGCCTTTTACCTTGTCTGATTCTTTAATACTGCCCACGGCAATAAACTGACACTTTTGGGCAATTTCGGCATCGTTCAACAAATCGAGAATGTGGGTAAAACCTTTTCTGATGCTTTTAACAGTCTCCGAAATAAAGAGCACCTTAATTTTGTTACCATCGAGGCGGAAATCGGGCCCCGAAGTTTGTTTATCCTTGAAATAAAAGAGCTGCGGATCGAGGCCGTTCGGAATGTGAACATGCTTAAACCGGCCGAGAATTTCGGAACTTTTTGCTTCGTTGTACATCCATTTCGATGGCGAAACTACAACCAGCTGGCTTTCTTTTATCCGCGAGAGGCCAAGCAGCTTCTGCTGATATTGCTCGTTATTGTATTGATGCAGGTGATCGTTCCTGAAATTATCATCCTTGTAATGAAAACCGCCCTGAAAGGCGTTCATGTCGTGCTGTGTCCAAACGATTGGCTTTTTTACCTGATCAAAAAACGAGGTATAATCTACAAAATTCGGAATCCAGTGCAAATTGATTACGTCGGCCTGCTGCACCAAAGGGTGCGTTGGCAATTCGACGAAAGAAGTTTTAGCAAAAGAAAAATACTCGAAGTTGCCCTTAAAGCCTTTATATAAATTGTCGTTCTTATGTTCGAGCGTTTGCGGTAAGCGCATCTTTTTCAACACCCTCAAAAACAAAATCAGGTATTTATTTTTCTTTGGGTACGCATACACCTCTTCATTATCGGTTCGTTTTTCCATAACCAATAATTTGCTTGCTACGCCAACAGAAAGCAAACCTTTGTGCAGGCGTAGTGCCGCAGCCCCGGCCCCTCCGGTATCAGAAAATGTGATGTGTAAAACTTTCATTAAAAATTAGCTTGACTGATTGTTTTGGTAAACATATTTTATTCTGCCGATGGTTTGGTCGTACGTTAAGCGAAAAACGCTTCTCCCCTCAAGAAAGAACGATTTTCCGTGATATTTGTCAAAACGATAATGAGGGTGAAAATACCTTGGGTGAACGAGGTTTTCGTTCAGCTCGCCTCTGTTTCGGTGGTGCGCTTTTGTAGTTTCGCTAAAGTGCACGCCAACATCGCCAATGTTTGTAACCAAATTTTGCACCGGCGTAGCACAAAGGCCATTATTTTTAAAAACGGCGTATTGCCACTGGTAATCCCAGGTATGTTTGCGTTTTAGCTCATAAATGCTGTTGAACATAAAGTCCCAACGTTTAACCAAAGGGAAATAGTTATCGAGCACATGGTTCAGTATTTTCGAACGGCGAAAATCATTCCAGTCTTCCATTAGGAAATCGTACTTTTCCCAGGCCCTTTTCCACGTTGCCCAGCCCCAAATGTGTGCGTATTTACTAAAGAAATAACTTTCTTCATCAACGTTAAATTCATCGTTCCAACGGGTTCCGGTAATGTGCATTACGCGGCTATCATTTTGGTATTTATGTAAAAGGTTGTTGCAAAAGTTAAAAAACGACATCGATGGAACGCAGTCATCTTCAAGAATAATCAGTTGCTCTTCTGTTTCAAAGGCCCAGTTAATGGCACCCGATACGCCCAAACCGCAACCCTGGTTTTGTTCCATAAATCGGGTAATGAGCTCGCCGCCCCAGTTCAGCTTTTCAAATAGCGCCCGGGTGATGGCAATGTTTTTCGAGTCTTCGTCGAAATTGTGCTCGCGAGGACCATCAGAAAAAACATATAATCGCTCAGGCTCGTATTTAGCAATGGCTTCAAGCACAACTTTCGTTGTATCGGGCCTGTTAAATGTGATTAATAATACTGCTGCCTTTGAGGTTGACATATTGATAATTTAAATGTGAGCGCTTGAAAGAATTTTTATTTTCCGAACCACAAAGGTGGCTTGTAACAGAATGAGCAGGCAATAAGTGATAATTGTTGCAACGGCCACCCCAACCTGTTTAAAGTAAAGACCAAAAACAGAATAGGTTGCCACACAAATAACCGCGATAATGGAATTGATATACAAATGTTTCTTGGTTTCTTGCAGCGCATTGATAATGGCATCGAAAAACGAGAAAATAATCATCAGCCCACTGGTTAGCGCCAAAATATTGGCATAATGCACTGCAGCCAAGTATTTTCCGGCGGTAAGGTAATCGATAATGTAGGGCGAAACAATCCAAAAACCGATTACGCTAACGATAATGAGGGCAATTAAGGCACCACCGGTTACTTTAAGCGATCGGAAGTTACCCTGAACCACATTTTTGTAAATATTTGGCTCAAAAGTTTGATAAAAAGGAAACAAGGCAATATAAACGTAACTGGCAATGCCCTTACCAATGTTGTACAACCCCATTTCGGCACTTTGATTGAGGCGTTCTAACACAATGTTATCGAAATTGCCGAGTGGTAACAATAAAAACGATGCAGGAAACAAGGGCAGAATGATTTTGTACGCCTTTTTTAATACCGACCAATGGATTTTTAAACTTGTGCCCTTGAGTATTAAATACATCGAAAATATTAAAAACAATACCTCAACAATGAAAGCGCCCAACAACCGACCCTGCAATCCCATTTTGGCATAAGCCACAAAATACAGCGAAGCCAGTGTTGATAATACCCTGTAGCCCGAAACGAGCAGCACAAAGGCAATTGGCTTGTTAGATAACCTGTAATTAACCTGAATAAACCCTTTGTAAGTACCCAAAACCCCACCGCCAAGGCAAAATAACGCAAATGGATAAAACGGAATTTCTGAATGGGTGAGTTTAAAATAAAAATAGAGGCCAACGTACGAAAGCGGAAAGAAAACCAGGTTCCACAGTACGTTAAACAAGGTTAAGGTAGAAAGCACCTCTCTCCTTTCTTGTTCGTTCTCTCTAAAATAAACCGACATGTAATAGGTTTGGAACAGCAGGCCGTAAAAACAAGAGATAAAGGTGGCCAACGAGGTAAAATAACCCAAATAACCAAACTCTTGTGCCGTTAAGTAACGCGCAAAAATCGGCGAAGTAAAAATAGATACACTAAAATTTATTAAAGGCACCAAAAGGTACAGGCCAGTTGACTTGAGCTTGCTAAAAAGATCTTGTTCTTTTGCAAACACCTTAAAGCCTTGTATTTTTTTTACGATAATATCGGTTGCCATTTAAAATTAGCTACTGGTTTGCAATGAGATGATCTTTAACGGAATTTTATTCATTCGGGCGGCACGGTCGGAAAAGCTACTTTTATCCGAACCCCAAATTTCTTTGCAACTGCCCAAACAATACAAATCCAGCAATGCCGATCTGATCCCCTCTGTCGAATCTCTTCTCCGATCGGAAACGCCGGTTACCAGCTTATCTTTAAACTGCGTTTGCAACTCTTGCGCCACCTCGGCAGAATCGGTAGAAAGATAAAATTTGTAATCGGGCCATTGCGCCAGGGCATTCGAAATCTGATCCTTAAATAAATGCAGCGGCGAATTGCTTATGGCCTCCACATGATCGGTTCTTCGGATGTGAATGCCTATATCACACTGATTTTTTTTCAAAAAGTCGCTCGCAAATGCCCTTATCGAATGCTTGATGCTAAGGTTAAGGTTATTTAAGTTCGGGTAAAACTCGTAACAGCATTTGATATAAATCCCTTTACCATTAACTGCGCTGTCTACACTTGCCTTAATGGCTTGCGGGTTAGCGCCCAGCTTATCGAAAAGTTCCTCAATTTGCGCATCGCCAATTGCCGACGATGTGTAGCGTTTCTTTAAATAATATTTGTAACCATCCAATAGGCGCCTTTTTACCTTACTGGCCACCGAGGTGCCGTTGTAATTGAGATTAATAACCTCAACGTTGGGCAAGCTTTCAAAACAGTCTTCATAGGTGGCATTTAGCCAGCCGTTTTGCTCCCAAACAACAATTAGTTTCGAATTATTTGCTATGGAAAAATTGTACGCCGACTCTACCGCTCTAATTCTATTGGCAAGGCCCCCCAATGGTTCCAGTATAACAGTTTTCATTTTAAATGTTAAAAATATAATTTGCGCCAGTGGCTAAAACCGACTTCTGAAATCGCTAAAAATAGGCTGTAAAAAGCCGGCCTTGGTGTTGGTATAATAAGACTCGTCGTATTTGTAACCATAACCATATTTTACACGCTCAATAGAGTTGAAAACAATGTTGATGTTTTTCATGTGGTCTTGGTCCTGCAGTTGTTTTAAAAACTTCATTTCGCTTTTTTCAGTATACCCCTGCCTAACAATGTATAAGGTTACGCCGCACAACCGCGAAAGCAGAATAGCATCGGGCACCAAATGCGCCGGAGGACTATCGATTACGATATCATCATACTGCTCTTTCAACGTATCGATAAGCTGAGCAAGGCGTTTTTGCTCTAAAAGCTCAGATGGATTATCGACTAATTGACCGCAGGAAATAATATCGAGATTAGCGTTAGCACCAGAGTTTCTGATAATTTCCGGAAGCGTTGCCTTACCCAACAAATATTCGCTCATGCCCTTATGCTGATCGGTGACGCCAAAATACTGGGCAACCTTTGGCTTCCGCATATCCAGTTCGAGGATAATTGTTTTTTTAAACGCCATGGCCAGTGCCGAGCTGATGTTTACACTTACAAAACTTTTTCCCTCTTTGGATATGCTTGAAGTTACCAGCGTTACGCGTCCCGTTTCTTTCTTATCGTGCAGGTAATAAAGCTTAATTCTTAAAGCCCTGAGCTGCTCACTTATCGCATTTAAGCTGTTATCTTTTATGGCGATATGACTTGTTTTTTTATCATAAGGCAACTCGCCCACGATGGGAATATCTACAGCGTTAGTAATATCGTCGGCATCAATAATCTTATCCGAAAGTGCGCCTCTGCCGTAAACCAGGCTGATTGGCAGGGCCAGGCCCATAAAAATCGAAACAAAATAAACAAGGGCTTTCGGGTCTTTCGGTGTTTCTGCATAAGCATCGTCAACTATTCGGTTGTTCGATAAATTAGAAGCATATTTAACCGCTACTTCTTCCCTTTTTTGAAGCAGGTAAGTGTATGTGTTTTCCTTGCTCGATTGCTGTCTCTTAATGTTTACAAATTGACGCTCCTCAGAAGGAATGTCTCTGATAGACGCCTCAAACCGATTATTATAAGCCTGCAATTTGTTTCTTGAGTTTTGCAGGTTGTTTTTTATGTTTTTAACACTTTCTCTGATGCTGCTTTTTGTGGTTCTGATTTGCCTGTTAATGGGCTCAAACTCAGGGTTTGTTTCTGGCATATTCGCCGCCAATCTGTCGTGATCCAGTTGCAGGTTGCTCAGCTTCTCAATGGAGCTCAATAAAGATGGATCGTCGATTCCGATGGTTGAAGGAATCTTGCCCATATTTTGCGACGAGTTTACATACTGATCGATACCATTGATTACGCTCAACTGCAAATTTACCTCGTTAAGTTTCGAATCGTTCGCCTGTAAATTCTCTAGGCTGATTTTTG
Organism: Pedobacter endophyticus; assembly: GCF_015679185.1. Lineage (NCBI taxonomy): Bacteria > Pseudomonadati > Bacteroidota > Sphingobacteriia > Sphingobacteriales > Sphingobacteriaceae > Pedobacter > Pedobacter endophyticus. The sequence goes on along the minus strand of NZ_CP064939.1, from coordinate 267,168 downwards.
TTTGCGAACTAATGTCCGTTAATCCCTTACTCGTTCTAAAGCCCTCAATACCGCGTTCCGCTGTCGAAAGTTCTCCCGTTAACGAAGCCAGTCTTTGGTCCAAAAATTCTAAGGTCTGCTTTAACTCCCGATTTTTTTCTGTAGTCGATGTTTCGTAATAATTGGCAATTACCGCATTTAGAATGTCTTTACCCCTTTTCTCATTTACGTCAGACACTGCCAGATCAATCGAGGTACCGAGCTTGCTCGACAGGCTCACTTCGATAGATTGTTGAACTTCCAAGGTTCTGATCGCTGGCTCCGTAATGCCGATATAAACTGTTTTGCCCTTTGCATCAAGAATGTTTTTGTTCGGTACCAGCTTCCACGTCCCAAACTTATCGCTATAGCTGTCGGCAAACAACAACTGCTTCGACTTACCGCCCCCAAGTACGAGGGTGAAAGATTTATCGTCGATAACTTTAATTTTCACTCCCTGGTTTTCCAGATCGCCCGTACGCTTTAGCAAAACAAACTTAACCGGACTATCGGTATAAACATCCCTTGCATTCAGTCCATCAGTTTCTGTAAACAAACCGTCTTTGCGATAGTAAGTAGTCCAAAGTTGAAAATCGTCGACAATTTTGCTAATCAACTGCCTCGATTTTAATACTTTCATCTCATTTTCGATCAATTCAGATGAACCCGTTAAACCAATCTCATCCAGTACGTTCGATTTTGCCTCAGGCGTTTTCGAATTGTCTTTGATAATCATGGTGGCCTTGATTTCGTAAACAGGTTTAAACCTTTTCATGTAAACGAAAGCAACCGAAAGTGTAAAAATGAGTGCGATTAAAAACAACGGCCAATGGAAAAGATACTTTTTGACGGTTACTTTCCAATCGTCGTTTTTACCTTTGGTTTCGCCAATTATATAAGTTGTAAATTGTGCTTGTTGTGTATTCATAGTTTACCTGTAGATGTTGGATAGAACAATAGCGATGATTGAAAGGCCAGAGAGCACTAACGTAGCCGTTCTGTAACCGCGATCTACCGTTGCATACTTGGTACGATCTGGTTGAACATAAATCTCATCGTTATTTCTGATGTAGTAGTAAGGCGATTCGAAAATCTTTTTCGAAGTAAGGTCAATCGGGATGAATTTGCGCTGCCCCCCCTCTTCCCTAACCAGGATGATGGTTTTACGCATCGCAGTAATATTTAAATCGCCCGCCAAACTCAACGCTTGTGTAATGGTAGTTCGTTCGTTTTGCAAAGTGTATACATTGGGGCGCTCAACATCGCCATAAACACTCACCTTAAAGTTTAAAATGCGCACATTTACAACCGGGTCTTTGTAATAGGTAAGTAACGACTTATTCATCGATTCTTGCAGTTGCGTTGTAGTAAAGCCTGCCGCTTTTATCGTTCCGATAACTGGTAAATGAACATTTCCATTCGCATCTACCTGATAACCCGGAATGGCATCCTGGTTGTTGTTTGGCTCGTAACTAAAAATTGCCGATGATTCTGGCGTTCTAGAACTTACCTTAATGGCCAATATATCGTTAGGGCTAATGGTTAGCGGAGAAAAGTTTGCTACCGTTTCGGTAGTCTGTTTACTTCTTTCAAGATCTTGATAGTAAGGGATATTTTTATATGAACCACAAGAGCTCAACAGTACTACCAAAGTTACGAGAATAAGAAAATAATGTTTGTTCATTAGAATATGGGATAAATAAATTTGACCGTTAGTGTATGACTAATTACTTCTACGAAGTTGATGTTTTGTGACATTGAAAACAATAGCCCCATAGGGCTATAAAGTTTGGAAACGTGGCTGAATGCTATTTAAATGGCATTATTGGGTGAATTAATTTGGTAGAGATCAAGTTTTAAAAGAACAAAGGAGCTGGGATTACAGGTTTTCACCGAATCGTTATTGCGAGGCCGGGTTTGTGCAAGCTGAAGCAATCTGATTTACGAAATGAGATTGCTTCCCCGAGAAGTCCTAACGTGTGGACGCATCTTTGAAACATCGTTTTACAAGCTGAAATAATCAAAATAACAACATATTTTATGGCGTTTTCTAAGAACGGTCGTCATCCTCAGCTTGACTGGGGATCCTAATGCGCAAAAAATTTGGTGCCTTGCAATAGGATTCCCGCCTGCGCGGGAATGACGAACGGCCGAAAGGAAATGTGTTCAAGCGGTAGAATGTATCTGGCCATGCGTTGTACTACCATTAACTTTTTTTTTGCAAGCTACTGTTTTACAAAGCTTAACAGGAACGGGTGTCATGCTATAAAGGCCCTGAAATAAACGGCACAGCCCTCTTGAATGCCATTAAAAACATAAACTTGTTATGAAAAATTCAGGGTGACGAGGCGGTTAACCAGAACGCTTAAGATTCTTTCAGCATTTAACGTCATTCCATATTGATTTTATACACTGAATTAACCCTCATGATAACAGCAATAAAATTAAGCCCCGCCTAAAAGCAAGCTCCGCTCTTTCACATCCGGAAATCCATATACCTTTTTCAACAACTTGGCCGGGTTTCCTACCATTACGCAGTTTTCTTCCACGTCTTTAGTAATTACCGCACCCGCCCCAATGATAACATTATTGCCAATGTGTACATCGCCAATAATAGTTACGTTAACGCCAATATCTACGTTATTCCCAATTTTGGGAGAGGCGCCAAACTTACCGTCGTCTTGCTTTTTGCTGGTAATTGTAGTCAATTGCCTTAAGGTGCAGTTTTCTCCAAAAACGGTAGTGCCGTTAATAACAGATCCATAACCATACTCCAGCTTCAACCCACGGCCGGCTTTTACCTCGGGGTTAATTTCGATATTAAAAAACCAGCCGATTACAAACTTATAAATTGGCAAATACCAGAAAAACAGAATCGATAATGTCGGATTGCCTTTTATTAAAGCAGCAAGCCGATAAAATACCAAAACAATTCTTCCTTTCGTATTCCCAGGGTTATCGGCCCAATCTTGGAAAATCCCGGTCGATTTTCGCTCCTTATTTTTGTTCCTCATTTATAGTATTTAAACGGCATTGATTTCTACGATGGTTAAAGGGCATTAAAAGCAAGATCTTGCTTCACTATTTTCATAAAATGAGCTTCATATAAATCCACTATACGTTGCCAGTTATAAGTATGAAGTATTTTTTTACTGTTGTTGGTTATAAAAGTATCGTGACTCCGATAGCTACGCTTTATTTGGCTTATTTGTTCGGCAACATCATCGGCACAGCGAAAGTAAAAACCGTCATCCTCCAATATCAGTCTGTTAAAATCGTTATCGTGTGCCGCAATCAGACTTTGTGCTGCCATGGCCTCCAAAAGCAAGGGATTGGTTCCGCCAACGGTGTGGCCATGAAAGTAAAGGTTTGAGAAATACCTCAGATTGTTTAGCTTTTCGTTGTCGTAAATACTCCCAAGAAACAAGATATTTTTATGCTCATGGTATTTATGTTTTAGCTTCGAGCCGAGCTTGCTCAAATGGTTGCCCACCACCAAAAAGGGCATCTCGCTTTTGGATTTAACTACGCCATCGAGTATCACTTCAATGCTGTTATCCTCTTCAATACGCCCAACAAACATGTTATAGCCATTTTCGGTAAGGCCATAAGGCTTTAAAAAATGTGCAGTGGGGTTTGAAAACATCTCGGCACCATAGGGAATAAATAGCGCTGCCTTTCCGTATTCACCTTGCAGGTAATCCTGAATTCCGATAGAATCGGCAATGATGTGGGTTGATGTAGTTACGGTATAACGCTCAGAAAGTTTGATTAATTTTCGTACAACGGGGTTGTAACGTTTTCTTTTCCACTCGAGGCCATCGAGGTTGGTAATCAGGGCGGTTTTTTTTGGCACCATCCAATTCCAGATTGAGCTGGTGGTGTAGCCGAGTTGAAGAACAACATCAATATCATGATTACGCAGGTCTTTGATGCAGTTATAATCGTACAGATAATGACCCAACGAACCAAATTTGTATTCCGGATCGTGAATGTGAATTAATTTGATGCCGTTCCAGTGAGTTTTTTGATAAGCATGATTATGGGAGTTGTACACCATTACCTCGTGGCCTCGCCTGGCGAAGCCCAAAGCCAATTGTTCGGCGCTTTTTTCAAAGCCACCATAATTGCTTGGTATCCCTCTCGTACCTAAAATCGCTATTCGCATTAATTTTTTGGATAATTTAGTTGACTAGTTGACTAATCGGCCACTTGAATGCTGTTTTCGGCCGCAATTATCAACATCACTAAATTATCTATTAACGGAGGGCGCCACAATAGCCCTTAAATACTATTATTACAGCGATAATGAGGGGGCCCGACCCAACCCTCCCCGGAAGGGAGGGCTTAGCAGATCGCAAATAGCGCTAGCCAAATTTTTTAGTTTGGGCTTTAGCCTTTAAAGCCCCACCCAACCCTCCCCGGAAGGGAGGGCTTAGCAGTTCGCAAATAGCGCTAGCCAAATTTTTTAGTTTGGGCTAGCCTTTAAAGCCCCACCCAACCCTCCCCAGAAGGGAGGGCTTAGCAGATCGCAAATAGCGCTAACCAAATTTTTTACTTGGGCTTTAGACTTTAAAGCCCCACCCAACCCTCCCCGGAAGGGAGGGCTTAGCAGTTCGCAAATAGCGCTAACCAAATTTTTACTTGGGCTTTAGCCTTTGGGCTTTAAGCTTTCCCCGTAAATTCAAAAAAACAATCCGCCAGTTGCTTCGCCATTATTTTAGTGTTGCACTTTTCGTCGATAAACTGCCTTCCCTTACGGCCCATTTCCGCGGCAATTTCTGGGTGATCCGTTAAATATTTAATCGCATTTATCCAGCCCTGTACATCTTTATAACCAACTTTAATCCCAACGCCTTCTTTGGCAACATCAATAGGAAAATAAGGATTATCGGATACAATAACGGCCTTACCGAGCGCCATCGCCTCAGTTAACGAAGTTAAACCAACGGTATAATTAAACTGCAGGCAGCTAATAACCGCACAGGTTCCGTTGTACATTTCGGTAGAAAGGAAAGTATTCAGCGTAGGGCTGCTTTCTACAATAGTAACCTGTATATTGGGTGTAGCCTTTTCATCCTGCAAAAGAATTTTTTCGTTTTGCATACGTCCATGCTGTCTGGTGGTGTAAATCCTTAAATTACTTCCGGGCAAAGATGAAAAAGCACTTACCAAAGTCGGAAAATCTCGGTTTTCTCTTCCTGTTGAACAGAAGTAATTAGATTTTGATTCGGGTTTTGTTTCTTCTGCTTTTTTAATTATCCTGTCATAATAAGCCGTATCGGGCCCCCATTGCATTTGGGTAACCCGTTCGCTATCGATTACGCCATAAGAAAGCGATTCTTGTACATGCAGGTCGCTAAACATAATCATTTTGTTAAAGCCACTATAATAAAAGCGGAGTAATGCTTTGGAAAAAGAATTGGCAGGTTGCTTAAGGGCACGGTGTTGCCAAACTACAATGGGTTTTCTGAACAAACCAAAACACTTTAATAAAACAATCAGCTCAATACCGTTTGGCGATGAGGCGTAGAGCAAATCGTAAGGTTCTTTCGAAAATATAATCTTACAGGCAATTTTAATACCGCGTAAAATGCGGTTACCTAACGAAGAATCCTCGCAAAATGAAACGTTTATATTGTAAGGATCTAAATCTACTGCGCCGAATAGAAAATGATGAGGAATTGAATTTGCATCACTTCTTTTCAAAAATCTGTGATAAAACTTGACATTCATATAAATAGGACGTAAAAATATGAAGAAACAAGGCTTTTTAAGTAGAAAGTTCTCGAGAGCGTTTGTTTTTTCATAGGGATAAGAAGATGGAACGATTGAATGTAATAACAAACCTGGGTTGCCCCGGATTGCGTACAAATATATATTAAAATTAGATAAGAAAGATTCGATGATGCAATGCCGGCAGCGGTGAGCAATAAACAAAAGCGCATATAAAGTTGCATTTGCAAGTATTTCTACCCGATAAAGGTGAAACAAATTTTCAATTTATATACGCATTGTTTACACTTTTATACACTTGTTTACAAAACGGTCATCATAAAACCGAAAGCCTTTCAAAACGAAAAAACACCTTGTAATTTTAAGCCGTAATGAGAAAACGCTCAATTCATTTTCAGGTTAGCAAAACATTTGCTGTAGATAAGCACAGTAAGCTATTGTTTAATCATCCACAAAAACCAATTGGTTTCGATTATAAATTCAATAGCACCTGTGCTTCAAAGTTCGATCCCGGAATACGCTTACAGCCTTGATGAAGATGTCTTTTTTTTAAACGCAGTTAAACGCTTGCGTGTAGCACACCATATAAAATAAATCGATAAAATATTAATTAACTGAGCGTTGTTGCGCTCTAAAATCTAACTATAAAAACAAATACTATGAAAGCAGTTATACTAGCAGGGGGGTTAGGAACCCGAATTAGCGAAGAAAGTGGCGTGCGGCCTAAACCAATGGTAGAAATTGGCGGCAGACCCATCCTTTGGCACATTATGAAAATATATTCATGCTATGGCATCAACGAATTTATTGTGTGCTGCGGCTATAAAGGACATGTAATAAAGGAATATTTTGCTAACTACTGCCTCAACAACTCCGATGTTACCTTTAATATGCAAGATAATTCTATGGAAGTTCATAAAAATGAAACTGAACCATGGAAAGTAACACTGGTACATACCGGCCTAAGCACAATGACGGGCGGAAGACTGAAAAGGGTGCAAAAATATGTTGGCAACGAAACTTTTTGCATGACGTACGGCGACGGATTGAGCGATGTAAACATTACCGAATCGATAAATCTGCATAAAGCAACGGGATCTTACGCTACACTTACGGCGGTACAGCAACCTGGCCGATTTGGCGTTTTTAACCTTGGCGAAAACGAAAACTTCGTTAATTCTTTTCAGGAAAAACCCGACGGATCGGAAATGCCATGGATAAACGGTGGTTTCTTCGTTTTAGAGCCCGAAGTATTTAACTACATCGAAGATGATGACGCCGTTTGGGAAAAAGAATCGATGGAAATGCTGGCCAGAGAAGGCCAACTGAGTGCATACAGGCACACCGGCTTTTGGCAGCCTATGGATACTTTAAGAGATAAGACCTTTTTAGAGGATTTATGGCATAAAGGCCAGGCCCCGTGGCACGAAGAATCGCTTATGCAAAATATTGCCAATGCGGCGAAAGTGCCAACCGAACAAGTTTAAACAATTTAACGCTTACCTATAAATCTCAAAAATCATGAAAATCCTTATAACAGGAAATATGGGCTACATTGGCCCGGTAGTTACGGCCAATTTGCGCCAGGCTTACCCTAACGCCTACCTCATCGGGTACGATATGGGTTACTTTGCAGCATCGCTAACCCATCCATCGTTTTTGCCCGAAAATCAGTTAGATCAACAAATATTCGGCGATGTAAGAACATTCGACCCAACCGTGTTGGCAGGCGTAGATAAGGTGATTTACCTTGCCGCAATTTCTAACGATGCAATGGGAAACCGTTACGAGAGTGTAACCTACGATATCAATTACAAAGCCGCGATACAGATTGCCAAACAGGCTAAAATGGCCGGTGCAAGTTCATTTGTATTCGCCTCTAGCTGCAGCATGTACGGCAAGGCCGATGACGCCGCAAAAACTGAGCAATCGCAGCTTAATCCCTTAACAGCTTACGCAAAATCGAAGGTGAATGCCGAGCGTGATTTAGAGCCGCTGGCATCCGAAAACTTTAACATTACCTGCCTACGCTTTGCAACAGCCTGCGGAATGAGCCCACGCTTGAGGCTCGATTTGGTACTGAACGATTTTGTAGCAGGTGCGGTGAGTAGTGGAAAAATTAAGATTCTTAGCGATGGTAGCCCATGGAGACCTTTAATTCACATCAAAGATATGGCCCGTGCAATTAATTGGGCAATAAACCGTCCGAGTAGTAACGGCGGCGAATTTTTAGCGGTTAATGCCGGAAGCAGCAAGTGGAACTATCAGGTAATTGATTTGGCAAAAGCCGTATCGCTGGCTATCCAGGGTGTACAGGTAGAAATTAATAAAAACGCAGCGCCCGATGAACGCTCGTACAAGGTAAACTTCGAGCTTTTTGAAAAACTGGCACCAGATGCACAACCGATCTGCAATTTGGCCGAAACCATTCAAGAATTGTACGACGGCCTAATCGCTATGGAATTTGATAACATCAACTTCCATAACTCGCCGTTTATGAGGCTCAGAATATTAAACTCGCTACAGGAAAAAAGCCATTTGGATGAAACGTTGAATTGGACATTCAGACCATCAGTCAAAAAAACCAACGAATCTATTCTAGTTTTTTAAACCCGATCATGAACTTTACAGAAACAAAACTTAAAGGCGCATACATTATTGATGTAAAGCGAATAGAAGACGAACGGGGATTTTTTGGCCGCTCTTATTGCAGCAACGAGTTTACCGAATTCGGCCTAAACACCAACGCTGTACAAAACAACATCAGCTACAACAGCAAAAAAGGCACGCTGAGAGGCATGCACATGCAAAAAGCTCCTTATGGCGAAAGCAAACTGGTTCGCTGTACGCGAGGAGCCATTTATGATGTGATTGTTGATATGAGAGAAGATTCGCCAACCTTTAAACAGTGGATTGGTGTAGAGCTAACGGCCGATAATTACAGGATGCTGTACGTGCCCGAAGGTTTTGCTCATGGCTTTATTACGTTAGAAGACAATACGGATGTAACCTATCAGGTAACACAATATTACACGCCGGGCTTTGAACAATGTTTTAGGTGGGACGATCCGGCCTTCGCCATTCAATGGCCCGTTGAACCTGTGGTAATTTCAGAGAAAGACCAGGCACATGCTTTCCTTTCTGAAGACTTAACTACATCTTAATACTAACCCAAGGAAATTTTAAATAGAAAATTATGATTATCGTTGATAATGCGCTTGCCAGGCTTCAGGCCGAAAACAAACCGATTAAAGTTGGTTTAGTTGGCGCTGGTTTTATGGGCAAGGGAATAGCCCTGCAAATTTGCAAATACGTTCCCGGAATGGAACTTGTAGCCATTGCAAACAGGAATTTAGATAAGGCACGGTTTGCCTATAACCAGGCGGGTGTTGAAGAAGTTTTAGAAGTTTCTACAACAAACGATTTAGATAAAAATATACTTAACGGTGGTTACAGCATCACAAACGATCCGTTGCTGCTTTGCCAGGCCGCCGGTATCGATGCCATCATTGAGGTAACGGGAGCTGTAGAATACGCAGCAACGGTAACCATGAGCGCCATCGAAAATAAAAAGCATGTTATTTTGATGGATGCCGAGCTTGATGGAACGGTTGGCCCTATTTTAAAGGTTTATGCAGACAAGGCAGGGGTAATTGTAACCAATGCCGACGGCGATCAGCCTGGGGTAATGATGAACCTTTACCGCTTTGTAAAAACGCTTGGCGTTAAGCCGGTGCTAATTGGTAACATTAAAGGCTTACACGATCCGTACCGTAACCCAACAACACAGCAGGCATTTGCCGAAAAATGGGGACAGAATCCGATAATGGTATCTTCGTTTGCCGATGGAAGCAAAATCTCTTTTGAACAGGCTATTGTAGCAAACGGAACCGGAATGCGGGTGGCAAAACGCGGAATGTTTGGACCTACAGTTCCATCAGGTACACATTTAAAAGATGTGCTCGATCTTTATCCTATTGAAGAGCTGACACAAGGCCCGGGCATTGTCGATTACATTGTAGGTGCAGAACCCGCTCCGGGCGTATTCGTTTTAGGTACGCACGACGATCCGATTCAGCAGCACTACCTCAATCTGTATAAACTGGGCGAAGGACCTTTGTATCTGTTTTATACGCCATACCATCTTTGCCACTTCGAGGTGCCACAAACTGTTGCCAGGGCAGTGTTATTTAAAGACGCCGCACTTACCCCGTTAGATAAGCCTTACGTAGAAGTAATTGCGATTGCAAAAACAGACCTGAAAGCAGGCGCTACAATTGATGGAATAGGTGAATACATGACTTATGGCGTGTGCGAAAATGCAGACACTACGGCGGCCGAGAACCTATTGCCAATTGGTGTTGCAGAAAACTGTATTCTGAAGAGAGATATTCCTAAAGACCAGGCATTAACTTACGATGATGTGATTCTTCCGGAAGGAAGACTGATAGACCGCCTGCGCAAAGAACAAGCTGAATATTTCAACATTACCGAGAGTTTACTAGTTAACTAATATCAATATGGAATGTAGATTTTGCAAATCAGAACTGAAAAGTGTTTTTGTCGATTTAAACACTTCTCCCCCATCAAATTCATTCTTAACCGAAGATCAGTTAAACGATCAGGAGGCGTACTACCCGCTAAAGGTATATACTTGCGAAGAATGCTTTCTGGTACAGATTGATGAATTTAAGAGTCACGATTCAATTTTCGACGATCAGTACGTTTACTTTTCCTCGTACTCCAAAAGCTGGCTTGCTCATGCCAAAGCGTATGTACACAGCATGAATGAGCGATTTGCTTACAATCCTGATTCGTATGTGGTAGAAATTGCCTCTAACGATGGCTATCTTTTACAGTATTTTAAGGAATTAAACGTACCCGTGCTGGGCATTGAGCCAACCAAGAACACCGCCAGCGTTGCAGAAAGCAAGGGCATAGAAACAGTGAACGAGTTTTTTGGAACGAAGCTTGCAGAACGGTTAAAACAAGAAAAAAAACAGGCCGATTTACTAATTGGTAATAATGTTTTGGCACACGTACCCGATATTGTAGACTTTGTTTCGGGCTTGAAGATTTTGCTTAAACATACCGGTGTGGTTACCATGGAGTTTCCGCATTTGATGCAATTGGTAGAAAACAACCAGTTCGACACCATTTATCACGAACATTTCTCGTACCTATCGTTTTCAACCGTATGGTCTATTTTTAAGGAATGTGGCCTCGAAATGTTTGATGTGGAAGAAATTCCTACACACGGCGGTTCATTGCGAATATTTGCAAAACATATTGATAACAAACACTTAGCGGTTTTACCCAGCGTATATCATCTTTTGAAAAAAGAAGAAGACAAAGGCATGCGCACGATTGAATATTACGAAGATTTTCAGCAGCGCACGCTCAAGGTTAGAGATGAATTTATGCAATTTGTGAACGAACAAAAGCTGGCTGGAAAGAAAATTGCAGGCTACGGCGCAGCAGCAAAAGGCAATACGTTTCTAAATTATTGCGGCGTAAACACCAGCGAAATCGATTTTGTAGTTGATGCCAACCCGCATAAGCAGAACAAATGGTTGCCCGCGAGCCACATACCCGTGCTAGAATCATCAGCACTCGAAAAAGAAAAGCCCGATTATTTGGTCATCTTCCCGTGGAACTTGAAATCGGAGATTATACAGGAGTTTTCGGCGGTAAAACGCTGGGGATGTAAGTTTGTAGTCGCAATTCCATCGCTAACAATTATTGAAGACTATGCAAACCAACTGTTAAATCTTTAGGCCGTTTGTCGTTCTGAGCATCGCGAAGAATCCCTAACCGATTAGCACTAAACCAAAAGCAACCACTGCCCTTATTGGCTGTGCTGTTTTGAAGCCAGTGTTCCATCGCTTGGAGATCCTTCGTACCTCAGGATGACAGCGTTCTGTCATTCTGAGCACAGCGAAGAATCCCTAACCGATTAGCACTAATCCAAAAACAACCACTGCCCTTATTGGCTGTGCTGTTTTGAAGCCAGTGTTCCATACAGCTATTTAATTTGCGGGTTACGCGGCGGAGTAAAACGCCAACTATGAACGGTCGTCATCCTCAGCTTGACTGGGGATCCTAATGCAAAATTAGGCACCTCGCATTAAGATTCCCGCCTGCGCGGGAAAGGCGGCAAGAGTAATAGACGGCGTAGCACTTTTCAGGATGACAGCGTTGCTGAAAGTTCTGTCATTCTGAGCACAGCGAAGAATCCCTAACCGATTAGCACAAAAAGCGAAACAACCACTGCCCTTATTGGCTGTGCTGTTTTGAAGCCAGTGTTCCATACAGCTATTTAATTTGCGGGTTACTCGGCGGAGTAAAACGCCAACTATGAACGGTCGTCATCCTCAGCTTGACTGGGGATCCTAATGCAAAATTAGGCACCTCGCATTAAGATTCGCGCCTGCGCGGGAAAGACGGCAAGAGTAATAAACGGCGTAGCACTTTTCAGGATGACAGCGTAGCTAAAAGTTCTGTCATTCTGAGCATCGCGAAGAATCCCTAACCGATTAGCACTAAACCAAAAACAACCACTGCCCTTATTGCCTGTGCTATTTTGAAGCAAGTGTGCCATACAGCTATTTAATTTGCGGGTTACGCGGCGGAGTAAAACGCCAACTATGAACGGTCGTCATCCTTCCCGAAACTTCGGGAGGGATCCTAATGCAAATTAGGCACCTCGCATTAAGATTCCCGCCTGCGCGGGAAAGACAGCAAGAGTAATAGACGGCGTAGCACTTTTCAGGATGACAGCGGTGCTAAAAGTTCTGTCATTCTGAGCATCGCGAAGAATCCCTAACCGATTAGCACTAATCCAAAAGCAACCACTGCCGTTATTGGCTGTGCTGTTTCGAAGCCAGTGTTCCATACAGCTATTTAATTTGCGGGTTAGGCGGAGGACTAAAAAGCCAACTATGAACGGTCGTCATCCTTCCCGAAACTTCGGGAGGGATCCTAATGCAAAATTAGGCACCTCGCATTAATATTCCCGCCTGCGCGGGAAAGACGGCAAGAGTAATAAACGGCGTAGCACTTTTCAGGATGATAGGCGGGCAAATAAACAAAAAAAGGCTGTGTCGTTTTCGACACAGCCCTTTTGCTTTAAAGCATAATAATTAATTTTTTGGCTGAACACGTCCAGATTTTCTGTCTTCTCCTCTACCGATAAGGTAACCACCACCAGCACCTACCAAACCACCGATTACGGCACCACGGCCTTTTTTCTTATCAATTAATGCACCACCAACGGCACCTGCTGCGCCGCCAATTACTGCACCTTTAGCTGCATCGCTCCAACCTTGTTTTTTCGCAGTTGGTTGTGTACCTCCGTACGAGCTCGAGCTAGTGCCAGAGCTGGTAGATGATCGCGAAGAAGAAGAACGTGATGAAGACGATCTTCTTGCCGCTGCCAATTCGGCCTGGTGTTGGGCTTCTTTCTCAGCCTCAGCCTTTGCGGTTTCAGCCTTTTTAAAGCTATCTAACCTTAAACTGTCTTTAACGGCTTTAATAGCCAATTGCTTTTCGGCCTCTTGTTGTTTCAATGCGGCCTCTTCTTTTGCTCTGTTGTTACAGGCGAACATAATAGAGCTCAATGCGATTACTACAAATATCTTTTTCATATCTTTAAGTTTATCAATCACCAAACGAAAAGCGAAAGCGCTCATTTTCATCGGATAATTGTTTGAATATCGAACCTGCTTTAGCTACCTAACCTCGCTTTGGTGATTCTTAATTCAAGATCTGTGAATTGTTAATTACAGTACTAAAGAAAAAACAGTGCCAAAATGTTTTAAATAGTTAAATTAATTTATCAAATCGATATACCAGAACCCTGAAACGTCTGTGTTTGAGTCAGTTGAATTAAAATCGTTACCAGACGAGTTCGGCGTGTTGTAAGTTCTGTACACCTTCTCGCCGAGTGTAAATGCGATCTCTTTTCTAAATATTGGTCCCGCAAAGGCAAAAGTATGATATTCGCCATTCTCGCCACAGGGGTCCACACCAGCTGGTAAACCGGCAATTAGTTTTGGCGCAATTACTTCTCCGCATATATAAGCCAGATTTTGCTGCGTGCAAACAATAATGGTTTTGTAGCCAAACGCTAAAAAATCGGCGATTAAAGCGTTAGTGTTCTGTTTCCAAAGTGGAAAAATGGCGTGCAAACCCACTTCGGCGAGTTTACGCTCGCGGTAAAGTCTTAAATCCTCTAAAAAGATATCGCCAAATATCGAATGGGTGATGCCCTCTTCTTTGAATTTTTCAAGATGGTACAACATCACTTCATCATAAGCTTCCATCGTGGGCATTTCGCCCAGGCGGATTTGGTATAAAGGAATGCCGATACTTTCTGCCTGTGCAATTAACAAAGCCTCGCGAACGCCATGCATAGAAACACGGTTATATTGTTCGGTAACGGTGGTAACCAGATAGCGTATTTCGATCGTTGGGTCTTGCAACACGTAATGCAAGGCCAGGGTACTATCTTTACCACCGCTCCAATTAAAGATGCAAATCTTCTTACTTTTCATTTAATAAAATTGCCTTCAGTTTAGCCATGCCATTTACGGCGCCATCCTCAATGGTAATTACGTTTTTATAGCGATTTACGTCGGGCGTTCGGGGATCAACGATATATTTTTTCACTGCAGATGGTACAAAATCTATTAACCCCGCGGCCGGGTAAACCGCTAACGAGGTGCCAATAAGCACAAACAGATCTGCCTGTTGGCATATCGTGGCTGCCACTTCTATCATTGGCACGGCCTCGCCGAACCAAACAACATGCGGCCGAAGCTGAGAACCGAGTTCGCACAGCTCCCCCATCTTAATTTCACTTCCTTTAATCGGATATGTCAAGTTTGGTTTCGCATCCGATTGCGATCGGGTAATTATGCCGTGAAGATGAGTAACCTTGGTCGATCCCGCCCTTTCGTGCAAATCATCGATATTCTGCGTAATTATTTCAACGTCGAAATCACTTTCCAGCTCAGCCAGAATTTCATGGGCACGGTTTGGCTTCGCATCCATTACCTGTTGCCTTCGTTCGTTATAAAACTGTTGTACCAGTTCGGGGTTTCGCTCCCATGCCTCGGGCGTTGCCACATCGTAAACGTTGTAGCCTTCCCAAAGCCCATCAGCATCTCTAAAAGTTTTTAAACCGCTTTCTGCACTGATGCCTGCGCCTGTTAATACAACTAATTTCATAAATAAGGTTTAAATGGAAGTTAAAGAAGTAACCAATTGCGAGTAATTGGCAAACTTTCGAGCTATCATTTCATCCGCCTCAAAAATCTCGGGATGAAACATACAAGCCAGCGCTTCAATTCCTTGT
Source organism: Pedobacter endophyticus (assembly GCF_015679185.1). NCBI lineage: Bacteria > Pseudomonadati > Bacteroidota > Sphingobacteriia > Sphingobacteriales > Sphingobacteriaceae > Pedobacter > Pedobacter endophyticus. Next base: position 252,056 of record NZ_CP064939.1, on the reverse strand, counting down.
ACCAAAGTACCAATACTTGGTTGTGTAAACAGATCGAAATCGGCTATATAAACCTGATCTGTTTTAACCGCTTCCAAATCGTGCCAGCCTTTTTTTGAGGTTAGCAAACTCATTTCGGCTACGCTCCTGTTCACGTCGAATCCACACGGTGCAATAACTAAGACCTCGGGATTGTACTTCAAAATCTTGTCCCATTGGGTAACAATTGAATCGCCTGCAGGGTTCGAAAGCATATCTACCCCTCCTGCTGCCGCAATCTGAAACGGAATCCAGTGGCCGCAATTATAAATCGGCTCAATCCACTCCATTAACATTACCCGCTTTAACGGCGCTTTGTTTGCCCTAAGTTTATCTAGAATATGATCTGTTTTTTGCTGTAACCCGGCCAAATAATTTAAGGCAACCTCTTCCTTATCCATTGCACGGGCAATGGTAATGGCGCATTCGAACACATCTTGTAAATTGTCAGGCGATAACGGCACAAGCGTTGGCCGTTTGCTCAGTTTCATTACTGCCGTTTCGGTGCAAACGGTATCAATGTTACACACCTCGCAAACATCTTGTGTAAAAACGATATCGGGCGCTATACTTTCCAGAAGTGCATCATCAACCCAGTACAAACTTTTGCCCTGAGCCTTCGATGCAGAAAAAATTTTGTCGATCTCTATGCTCGAATAGTTTTTACCTTCGAGAATGCAGCGCACAATTTTGGGTTGGTCGGCCGCTTCTTTTGGGCATTCGAACGTTACGCCGTACAAATATTCTTGCAGGCCCATATCGTAAATCATTTTGGTAGCAGCAGGTAAAAAAGATACGACTTTCATGATGTAATGGTTGATTTGAAATTTATTTTATGAAGATAAAAAAATCCTCTTTTGAATTGACTCAAAAGAGGATTTTATGGGATTTTTTCATAGCTGTCATTCTGAGCATAGCGAAGAATCCCCAAGCGATTAAACGCAGAACGCCAAATCCCCACTGCCTAAAGGAGGCAAGTGAAGGGGCAAGGGCGGTGAGATGTAGGTTGCGCCTGCCGTCCGTTTCCCGAGAAATCGGGCCAGACTGTTCCTCAGTATGACAAACTAGTGCTGTCATCCGCAGTTTGACTGAGAATCTTAATTCTAAGGCTTAAGATTCCCGCCTACGCGGGAAAGACGACATGTATAAACGTGACTCTTATTGATTTTTTGCAAGAAATCAGACCCAGGATAACAATACAAACTAAACCCGCTGAGCCTGCAGTTTCAACACCGGATATTTCGCTTTCAATATTTCAAAAGCGCCAAACAAAATAGCGCCATAAATTAACGTACCCTCTAAAAACCTGATCTCAAACGGAATTGCTTTTGCAAGGCACAATAAGTAACCAGACAAATCCTGGGTAAACAACGGGTTGTGATACCACGATCCAAAATCACTCACAATCCAGTGGATAAAAACGATCACCAGTGTAGATAATAGTAAATTGGCTACGGTAACTTTCTTTAACAATGCTTTTCCGGCAAGCACCATCAAGGCAATGGCCAGATAAGTGTATAGCTCCTGCATCAATAACATATCAACATACTGGCTGTAAATAGTGGTGTAAAGTACAATATCGCTGATTAGCAAGCTCAATAAAGGAAAAGCAAATGCCTTTACATTATCTTTAAAATATGCTCCACCAAACAAGGCAACGGCTCCTATGGACGAAAAATTTGCAAATTGAAGTGCATCAGAGTTAAACGTTACCAATAAGCGGAAACCTGTAATTACAAGAATCATCAATAGTAACAGTACTGTACGTGGATTAAATTTTAAATCAGACATTGCTTAATCGGGTTATTTATACAAAGTTAATTTTTCTTAATGGATATTAAAAATCACTCCGGTATTAAAATTGAAACCTAAACTGTTATAGCCAATAATTTCGGTGTATTTTTCATTCAGGATGTTTTTTGCATCGAAGAAGAGCTTTACACGTTTCTTAGCCAGCGCGTATTCGGCGTAGGCATTTAACAATTTGTAAGCGGGCAAGGTATCAACGGTATAGGCATCAAAATTGCCGTCGGTACGTTTACCAAAGTAGCGGTAATTGGCGCTAACAAACAAATTTTCGGTAGCCTGAACGCCAGCTGTTAAGCCAAAGGTGTGCTTTGGCCTGCGAAACAGGTAATTGGCAATGGCATTATCAACAAAGTTAAATTCATTTCCCTCCACATACGCGTAGTAGCCATTAATGCTGAACATGCCAAATTTTGCAGCCGGCTCAACTTCAAATCCCTTCGTTTTTTGGCTTACCTGATTGATGTATCCATCCGGATAAGCGTAAATAATCGCGTCAGTTAAGTCGCGTTTATAACCCGCAAGGCGCAGCGTAAATTGATCATTTGCAAAGCTAAAGTTAACACCAGCCTCGTAGTTCTGCGATTTTTCAGGTTTCAAAGCCAAATTAGCTCCAAACTGACCAAAAAGCATATTCAATGTTGGGATTTTGAACGCTGTTGAAACTGTTCCGAACAGCTTAATTTCCTTTATAATATTAATACTCGGCGTAATGGCGTAAGTGTAATTTTCGCCATATTGCTCGTGCTTGTTGTAACGTCCACCAACCTCTAAATTGAAGATACTCAAATCATGCAAAAACACCGAACCATAAGCTGCAAAAATGTTCGTTTCTGGTTTGTTTGATGCCGATGATAATTTCATCACCCGGTTATCGATACCTACCAATAAATCGAGGTTGTTTCCTAGTTTTTGGTTGTAAAAAACATCCAACATCGATAGTCGCCCTTCATTCGTACCCGGATATTGGCTGTAGCTATCATTCCTTGTGGCCTCATAACTGTAGTTTAACGTCACCTTTCCGGTAGCAAATTCGTATTTGGCATTGGTTCCGGCGGCAAAGTTTTTTAAGATTGAATAGTTGTCTGCATCGGCAAAAGCGCCGCCATCGAACTTATAGTTGCCATAATAATAACGTACAAATGGATTGATAGAGAAATGCTCATCTAACTTTACACCAAAATTTGCATTCAAAGCATCGGTTTTAAATCCGTCTTTATCAAATGCGGTGTTATTGCCAGCAGGGTTTGCCGCTTCCGATATTCCATCGGTTTTTGCGTGCGTATAGTTGATGTTGTACGAAAAACCTTCAACGCCGCCGTTTAAGCCGATGGTACCTTTATAGGTTTCGTAGCTACCAGCGCTTGCAACACCGTAAATTGTGTTTCCCTTGGGGCCACCTTTTTTTGTGATGATGTTGATTACCCCGGCAACGGCGTCAGATCCGTAAATGGTAGACTGACCACCTCTTAAAATTTCGATGTGATCGATCTGATCGATTGAAATTAAACGTAAATCGAACGCACCGCCATTTCCTGATGGATCGTTTTGAACAATACCATCAATTAGCACCACGGCATAAGCGCTTCCGGCGCCCCGTACAAAAACAGATTTGTTTAACCCTGGGTTGCTGCTCGATCCGGCAACAATTATTGCGGCTTGTTCGCTGATTAATTCGGGCAGCGATTTGCCATTGCTCCGATCTAAGGTTTCGCGACTAATAATGGTAACGACCTTGCCTGTTTGCGATTGTTTCTGATCGTTTTTGGTAGCCGAAATGACCACATCTTTTAGCTGTAAGCTGTCTTGACTTTGCGCATTAGCCGATTGGCTAATTGTTAATTGTGCAAGCCCCAGGCCAGCAGCAATTAAAATTCTTTTTTTGTTCATTTGATTGTGAGTTTTGCCCACAGCCAACAGATTAGGAAAGGAAATGAAAATACGAAAAACGTTAAGTACCTCAATCCTAGCTTCAATCCCCGAAAGCTATGAAATTACGCTAAGGCAGGTCTTCTGACTTACTCCCGGTGTTTCTGCCTTCCCAATTCCGGAACGGAAAAAGTGGCTAAAAGAGTGAAAAACCGTTATAGAGCTTACAGCTGCGGGACAGTTGCAGATTTACACTGCATTCCCTTTTAATTCCGGTTGTAAGGCCGGAAACCAAAAGCGCTGCAAAAGTAGTAAAATAAGCGGAAAGAGCAAGGGTAAAGGTGAAAGCGGAAAGGTGAAAGCTTAAAGTTGAAAGACTAAAGCTGTGCCAGCGGCATCCCTTTGAGAAAAGGCGAAAGGTTAACGCGTGCGCTATTTTACGAGCAGTTAAGCCCTCCCTTCCGGGGAGGGTTGGGTGGGGCTTTAAAATCTACTGAAAAATATTACCTTTAAAAATCAATCCTGAACTATGAAGTTGTTTACCATCCCGGCCCTTATTGTAATGAGTTTAACTGCAAATGCCCAAAAAACCGACACGGTATTTCTGAAAAAATTAATGGAATCGAAACCAGAATTATTCGGTTCGATACTGAATCATCCCGACAAAAACCAAGTGCAGATATTGTACACGCAAATAAACAGAGACGCGAAGAACCTACCGCATTTTAAAACCTTTAGCTACAATTTAAATCCACAGCATTATTTTTACCCCGCCAGTACGGTAAAATTAGCGGCCGTTATTTTTGCACTTGAAAAGGTAAACAGGTTAAAAAACACCGGATTAACGGCAAAGAGTACGATGATTACCGACAGTGCATTTAGCGGACAAACGAAAGTTTTAAAGGATGCCAGCGCCGAAAACGGGTTGCCATCTATCGAGCATTACATCAAAAAAATTTTGCTCACCAGCGATAACGATGCCTTTAACCGGTTGTTCGAATTTATCGGCCGTGCCGAGATTAACGAAAAGCTAAAAAGGAATGGCTTAAATAACAGCAGAATCTTAAATCGGTTGGCCATTGGCGATGCAGGCGAATCATCAAAACATACCAATCCGATTCGGTTTTATAACAACAATAATCTTGTTTATGAGCAAGCGCCACAATACGATCCGAAAGATTACGAATTGCCACTAACTAATCTGGTGATGGGAAAGGGTTATTTAGACAGCGCTGATAAGTTGGTTAATAAACCTTTTAATCTGGCCGGGAAAAATGCCTTCGCCATTAATGATCAGCAAAAGCTGATGCAGAAACTGATCTTCCCCGAAGCCTTTGCCGCTAAAGATCGGTTTAACCTTACCGCCAATGATTATAAGCTGATTTATACCTACATGAGCATGTACCCCACCGAAAGTAAGTTTCCGAAATACGATGGAACTGAATTTTGGCCAACCTACGCGAAGATGCTATACTACGGCCGTGAGCACGTTCAGCCAGATCCGAATATTCGCATTTTTAACAAATATGGAGATAGTTACGGTTTCATTATCGACAATTCTTACTTTGTTGATCTGGATAAAGGAATTGAGTACTTTCTGACGGCGGTGGTGCAAAGTAATGAAGATGGCATTTATAACGATAACAAGTATGAATATGAAACGGTATGTTTTCCTTTTATGAAAAACCTTGGAAAATCGATCTACGAAGCCGAATTGCAGCGCACCAGGAAACACAAACCAGATCTAACCAAATTTGAGTTAAACTATCAATAGATTGCAAACCTTTTGAGGGCTTTTGGGTTTATACGCTAATTTATTGTATAAAAAACTATACATTAATTTTAAAGTAATATATTCGCATCGATAATAACACAAATAAATCCCGAATGGCTAAATTATTAATAATCGACGACGAGCGAGCAATAAGGAGTACTTTACGCGAAATTTTGGAGTACGAAAACTACGATGTTGAAGATATCGACAACGGAATTGATGGCCTCGAAATGATAAAAAAGGGCAATTTTGACCTTGTTCTTTGTGATATCAAGATGAATAAGATGGATGGTATGGAAGTGCTTGAGCAAGCGCAAAATATCAAACCTGATTTGCCATTTATCATGATTTCCGGCCACGGAACTGTTGAAACTGCCGTTGAAGCGAGTAAAAAAGGTGCGTTCGATTTCATTTCGAAACCACCAGATTTAAATCGTCTTTTAATTACCGTTCGCAATGGTTTAGATCGCGGCAATTTAGTAACGGAAACCAAAGTTTTAAAACGCAAGGCGAGTAAAACCCGCGAAATTTTAGGCGAATCGGAAAGCATCTCAAAAATAAAAGAAACCATCGAACGTGTTGCCCCTACCGAGGCCCGCGTTTTAATAACCGGAGCAAATGGTAGCGGTAAGGAACTGGTTGCCCGTTGGTTGCACGAAAAATCGAACCGTGCGGATAGCCCACTTATCGAGGTCAATTGCGCTGCAATACCATCAGAATTGATTGAAAGTGAATTGTTCGGCCACGAAAAGGGCTCGTTTACCTCAGCCGTAAAACAGCGCATTGGTAAATTTGAACTGGCTAACGGCGGCACCCTATTTTTAGATGAGATTGGCGATATGAGCCTCTCTGCACAAGCGAAAGTACTGCGGGCCTTGCAGGAGCATAAAATATCTCGCGTGGGTGGCGAAAAAGAAATTGATGTAAATGTTCGTGTTTTAGCGGCCACCAACAAAGATTTATTGAAGGAGATTGAAGCTGGTAATTTCCGTATGGACTTGTACCACCGGTTAAATGTAATCAATATTCATGTTCCGCACTTAACCGAACGCGTTGATGATATTCCGGTAATTGCCCAGAACTTTTTAGAAAGCATTTGTAACGATTACGGCATGCCGGTAAAAAAGATTCACGATGGGGCCATGGCTGCCTTGCAGTCGCTGCCGTGGACGGGTAATGTTCGCGAACTGCATAACATGATCGAGCGGTTGATTATTCTCAGTGATAAAGTGATTACCGAAAACGATGTGCATGCCTTCGCCAACCCAGGTGGTGGCACCAATATTGGGGCAGCAACAAGCACACAGATTACAAATTCGGGTGGCGCCGGCCTTTCTTCTTCATTCGACAGTTTTAATAATTTTCAGGATTATAAAGACCACGCTGAGAAAGAATTTATTAAGTTTAAACTCGAAAAAAATAACTGGAACGTATCGAAAACCGCCGACGAAATTGATATTCAACGAAGCCATTTGTATAGCAAAATTGAAAAATTTGGCCTAAAAAGGGCTGATAACGGTTAGAAGCCTCTCCCCCTGAAAGGCAGAACTAAGGCAAAATTAGCAACAGCCCTCTCCAAAAGAGAGGGTTTTTGTGGTTTGGTGGGTTAAACCAAATAGTTAACACCTAATTTCTGTTTGCTTTCTTTTGAAAAGAGAAGTACGTAACAGTACTAAAAACCACAGACATTAAGAGCGAAAAGTTTTTGGCACAAAATATTGTATTGCAATTAGATAATCGATTTGCTTTGTACCATGGCCTTTTTGTGTTTCGGTAAGTTTAACCCAATGGTTCAAACCACTGAATTTCCGTTCCCTCTCTTCCGGAGATGGATAGCAGCAAAGAACAAAAAGCAGACCTGTTAATAGGGTGAGGCTCTTATAGGTAATCTCCTTGTCGCATTAACAAGGCCCTGTATTTGTTAAAAATTAAGGTTTTAGAAACAAAGCCCAAAAATTGATTTTGGTTGTTAACAACAGGTAAGATCCATGCATTTTCTTGTTCCATTTTTTTCAGAACGATTTTCAAATCGTCGGTTTCGTTAACGACAACAGGTGCTGATTGAACGAAATGCGACACCGTGATTTTATCTTTATCTTCGTTGCTTATCAATTCGCTAAAAATATCCTCCACATAAACAACGCCTTTAAAATCGTCTAATTCATCCGTAACGGCACAAATATTTTTATGAGACTGGATAATTTCATTCATTTTAGTCGCGATTAAATCATCCATAATCAATTTTGGATAATTTTTTTCGGTAACGTATTTCAATTTCATCTGATTTAACACCGTCGTATCCTTATCCTCATGCGATAATAGCTCGCCTTTATCTGCAAGGGCCTTGGTATAAATCGAATGTTTTTGCGAACTTCTGTTTACTGCATACGAAATAGCTGTGGTAATCATCAATGGTACCATTAAAACATATCCACCGGTAATTTCAGCAATCAGGAAAATCCCCGTCAATGGCGCATGCATAATAGAACCTAACGCAGCGGCCATGCCAGCAACAATAAAATTTGAAATGTTTACCTCTGCGAAGCCAGAAAGATTGATTAGATAGGCGAAAATAAAACCGATCAATCCTCCCATAATTAAACTTGGGGCAAACGTTCCTCCATTACCGCCAGCGCCGAGGGTAACTAAGGTAGCAATCGATTTCAAGAAAATGGTTACCACCGTAAACAGCACTACTAAGGCTGGAATATCATTATAATCTGAAAATATACTGTTGTTAATAATGGCTAAGTAATCGCCTTTTAACAGGCTTTTAATGGTGATATATCCCTCGCCATAGAGTGTTGGGCATAAAAAAACCATAGCGCCCAGCATTAACCCACCAATAATAACCTTGGTATAAGGATGCTTAATTTTATAAAAAAATCCTTTTACGGCATAGTTAGCTTTGGTAAAATAAAGAGAAAACAAACCAATTAGCAATGCCAAAACCACATAGTAAAACAAGGCATTAACTTCCCAGCCTTCGGTAACCAGAAAAAATAATTGTTGTGTATAAAATAAACGCGCTACTACTGCGGCGGTTGCGGCCGACAACAGAAGTGGTATAAATGCAGGTATGGTAAACTCCGGCAATAAAATTTCGATAGCAAATACAATCCCTGCAATGGGACTGTTAAATGCACCTGCAATACCTGCGGCTGCACCGCAGGCAACCAGCATGGTTATCTCTTTGTATGACAACCCTAAAAACCGGCCTAAATTAGAGCCTATTGAAGAGCCGCTGGTTACAATTGGAGCCTCTAACCCCGTTGAACCGCCAAAACCCACTGTAATTGCAGCCGTTATAATTTGAGAATAAATGTTATGCGCTTCTACCTTACTCGATTTTTTTGAAATAGCATAAAGTAAAGGCGATAAGCCGGTTTCGAACTTGCTCTTGCGGATAAAATACTTAATATATAAAACCGTTAAAAAAATACCAATCATCGGGAAGACAAAATACAGGTAGTACTTATATTTCCAATGCCAATCTGATTGTAAAAATTCTTCGATATGATGCGTAAGGCTTTTCAGTGCCGATGCGGCCAAACCTGCTAATACGCCAACAATAACAGCCAGTATAATCAGGAAATTACGGTTTGATATTTTTGATTTTCGATATTGATTAATCGTATCAAGGTAATTTACAAATCTGATATACATGTTATTTATATTTTTCTTCTGATGTTAGGTTTAAGCGTCGAATTTATCTAAAAGCTTGATGAGTGTTGCAAAGTCTTTCGGATAAGGCGCATCAATTACAATTTCTTGATCATCCAGTCCCTTAAACACGAGGTGTTTGGCATGCAGTGCAAAGCGTTTCATAATCGGCTGTTCTTCTTCGCCCTTGGTTAACTTATAACCCCGTTTAATTGAGGATAGAAAAACAGGCTTCCCTCTGTACATTTCATCGCCAACAATCGCCGCACGCTGTGTAGCAAGGTGAATGCGAATTTGGTGCATTCTGCCCGTAATAGGCTTGCATTCAACCAAAGTATAATGCTTATAATATTTAAGGGAATCGAAAACTGTTTCAGCCCTTTTGCCCTCAGCCCGATCGATGGTTACATTTTTGTTTCCATCGTTTAAAATAGGCAAATCAACCAATAATTTATCGAAGATTACGTGTCCGTCAACAACGGCGTGGTAGGTTTTATTAACCTTTCTACGTTCGAACTGCATTGAAGCATGGCGATAACCTTCGGGATTTTTCGCAATAATTAAAGCGCCCGAAGTTTCCTTATCTAAACGGTGGCAAACCTGAGCATCGTGGCTGTATTGTTTAGCCAGGCGCAAAACGTTCGTTTCTCCATTCCCACCTCTTTCATCAAGCGAGGCTAAAAAAGGCGGTTTATTAATTACAATGAAATCATTGTTTTCGAAAAGAATAAGGTCTTTAAAATTTGGGTACTTCAACTGTGGTATTGATTAATGAAGTACAAAAATAGGGATTTATTTTTATGGTTTGGAAACTAAGCGGAGATAAATTGGCGGAATGTGGTGGGCGTGTACATTGTCATTCTGAGCGCAGCGAAGAATCTCTAGCCGATGTCAAACGCTAACAAACCACTGCTTAAAATGGAAAGTGAATGATTCAGGAGCACTACAAAATAGGTAAAAAATTCTTCTTGCCTACCATTGATATTATTTGATAACTTACTAGATTACAACTACTTAAATATAAGTTAGCCAAATGGATGGAACGCCAACTACGAATGGCCGTCATTCCCAATTTAATTGGAAATCCTAGAGCGAAAGAAAGGCTTTAGCTTAGCATTAGGATTTCCGCCTGCCCGGGAAAGACGGTAAGAATATAAACGTCGTTCATATGATTTTATTCCAATAATTCCCCTCAGAATGACAAAAACAAAAAAACCGCAGACTTACTGATCAATCAGGTAATCTGCGGCTCCATATTTTATAAGCTACTTTACGAAAGCTCAAACTTATAGCCAACACCTTTTACGGTTGATACATAAGTTTCGCCAAGCTTTTCGCGGAGTTTACGGATATGAACATCGATTGTACGATTGGTTACTACAACCGAATCTTCCCAAATATTTTTGAGAATGGACTCACGGGTGTAAACCTTGCCAGGCTTGGATGCCAAAAGATACAGCAATTCAAACTCCTTTTTCGCAAGAATTACCTTGTTTCCGCCCTGAAAAACCAGATATGCCTCACGGTCGATCACTAAATCGCCTATCTCCAGTTTATTTTCAGAAACTTCTTCCGTTCCGGCGTTTCTTCTTAAAATCGCGTTGATACGGCTAACCAGTGCCCGTGGCTTTATTGGCTTGGCGATATAATCGTCGGCGCCAACATTAAAGCCTGCAATTTCCGAATATTCTTCGCTCCGGGCGGTTAGAAAAACCATGAACGTATTTTTAAACTCGGGAATGGCCCTCATTAATCGGCAAGCCTCAATACCGTCCATCTTCGGCATCATAATATCAAGGATGATCAAGTCTGGATGAACCTTTTTAGCAACAGTTATGCCTTCCTGCCCGTTGGTTGCCGTAAAAACCTGATAGCCTTCTTTTTTAAGGTTGTATTCAATCAGTTCCAGAATATCTGGTTCATCGTCAACAATTAATATTTTCTGACCTGCGTTATTCATAGTTAAATATTTGTTACGAAAATACTGTCTCCGATGTAATTTTCAGTTAACACTAAGTTAAGAAATTGTTAACGACATAAATAACTTTAACATTGAGTTTCTTTTAACGTAACGTTTTGGCCAGAAAGTTGTCTAGCTCGTCTCCACGCAGGTTTTTTGCAGCTATTTTACCGTTCGGGTCGATTAGAAATGATGCTGGTATCGCCTGAACCTGATATTTTTTAACTGTTTCTCCGTTAAAATCTTTCAGTTCCGAAGCGTGGGTCCAAGTTAAGCCATCAGCTTTCACTGCATTTAGCCAGGCATCTTTATCTGTATCTAATGAAATGCCTAAAATATCGAAGTTCTTATTTTTGTACTTGTTATACACTTTAACAACATTTGGATTTTCCTGACGACAAGGCTGGCACCAAGAGGCCCAAAAATCAACCAAAACATATTTGCCCTTGTAATCAGACAGGCTCACTGGCTTACCTTCTGCCGTGTTTACTGTAAAGCCGGGCGCTATCTCTCCTACCTGCACGGTTTTTAGCACGGCCATTTGCTTAACAAACGAATCGACGGTTGCATTGCCCTTAATTTCATTCTTAACTTCCTCAGCATACTTTACCAGCTCGGCCTCATATTCTTGCGGACTTAAGGTATTCATTGCATAAAAGCTGGCCAAAGTTCCCTTATTATCTTGTGCAAACTTGATAATCGATGAATTTAACTCGTTAATATATTTCTCATATTGCGGTTTCATTTCCTCTAAAACTGCAGCTCTGTTTTGGGGCTGTGTAGCTACTTTGGCCTCAAAATCTGCCTGAAGTTTTTCTACCTGCTTGGCAAAGTTATTCCTGATGTCGTTCAGCTCCGCCAATTTTTCTACCTCGTTGGCACCCGATATTTTATAAGCCATTGTTTTATCGGCTAAATCGGCCTCCAGTTTAATTTCATCGCCATTTTTCGCGATCAACATATATTCGTGGTTGCCAATGGAAACCCTAAAAAAATCGACAGACGGTGTTTTACGTACGAACTTAAATTCTCCCTTCTCGGATAAGTTGGTTGAATCAATTGGAACCATTTGGCTGCTTTGCATACCATATAGAAAAACTTTTTTCTCTGCTCCTGCATTTTGAAAAGTTCCGTCAATGGTAAAACTATCTTTTGGTTTACAGGCTGTAAAAGCAATCGCGATCAACACGATAAGGCTTAAATTTTTTAATCTCATTATTTTAATTTTTCAAGTATCAATTCATTTATTTTCTTTGCATCGGCCTTGCCCTTGGCCAACTTCATTACATCGCCGACAAACAACCCTAAAACGCCTTTTTTGCCTTTCTTGTATGCTTCAACCTGTTGGGGATATTTGGCCAATACCGACTCAATAAAGCCGGTTATTTCGTCGCTGTTTTCAGAAATAAGCAGGTTTAACGATTGGGCGAGTGCAGCAACATCGGCATTTTGTTGCACCTCAATTGCGGGCAATAACTGCTGGATAGCGATTTGCTGGGTAAGTTTTTTTTCATCAACCAGGTTAATGGTGGCCGCTAGCTGCTCAGGCGCTACACTATACTCGGCTATGCTTATTCCTTTCTCGTTTAACAATGCCCTAACCGGGCCAATAAGCCAGTTTATCAGCGTTTTTTTAGTGTTAACGAGTGGTAAAGCCCGATTGAAATAGTTTAACAAATCAAAATTTTCGGCAAACATAGCGGCATCAGTTTTGCCAATGCCAAATTCGGAAACCATTTGTTTTGAAATTTCGTTCGGTAAAGCGGGCATGGCCGATTTTATTTCGGCGAGCCAATCGTCGGATATGAAAATAGGCTGCAAATCGGGGTCAGAGAAATAGCGGTAATCATTGGCTTCTTCTTTGGTCCTCATTGGCGATGTTGTTCCTTTTTCGGCATCAAAATTCAACGTACTTTGGATAATTTCCCCGCCAGCGGAAACGACTTCAACCTGACGGCCAAACTCAAAATCCATCGCCCTGCGCACATTACGCATAGAATTTAGGTTTTTTACCTCGCAACGCGTTCCAAATTCGTCCGACCCATTGGGGCGAATAGAAATGTTTGCATCGCAGCGTAAACTGCCCTCTTCCATATTGCCATCGCTCACATTTAAATGGCGAACCAGTTTCCTGATTTCACTCAATAAGGCCGATGCTTCTTCAGCACTGCGAATATCGGGCTCGGTTACAATTTCAATTAATGGCACACCGGCACGATTGAGATCAACCAACGAATAGTTATCATCCTGATCGTGAATGCTTTTACCCGCGTCTTCTTCTAAGTGAATTCTGTTGATACCGATTTTCTTTGTGGAACCATCAGCCAGATCAACTTCCAAAAAACCGTTTACACAAATCGGTTGATTATCTTGCGTAATCTGATAGCCTTTGGGCAAATCGGCATAGAAGTAATTTTTTCTATCAAAGTGATTAATTTGATTGATTGTACAGTTTAATGCCAGCCCAATGCGAACCGCTTTTGATACTACCTCTTTATTTAATTTAGGCAAGGCACCGGGCAAGGCCAAAGAAACGGTAGATATATTTTGGTTCGGCAGCGCTCCAAAAGATGCACTATCAGCCGAAAATATTTTGGTGTTTGTGTTTAACTGAACGTGTATTTCCAGTCCTGAAACCAGTTCGAAATCGGTTTGTGGGCTTGTTTCTTCTAAAAGCATCTATTTTTTATTAACCACAGGTGAATACAGACAAGCACGTGTTGGGGTGTTATCTGTTTTTGATCTTATTGGCAAATATAGTCATTATTTGCACTTTCATTAAAAAAGGCTCGATGGAGAAATTTTTAGAAACTCTTGCCAAGGTAAGCCTCCTGCGCCAACCATAAGAACCTTATCAGGATTATACATTTTACTAAAGACTTCCATTCCCGAAGTTTCCGTTATTAAACCTGTACTTTTAACCTCAATGTCGATAATTTTGCCACGTTTCTCTAAAACAAAATCTACTTCATCGTTTCTGTGACGCCAATAAAATACGTTATAACCTTCAACAAAGGCAGAATTTAATAGGTGCGCTCCTATCGACGATTCGACCATTCGTCCCCATTCAGCCGGTTTCTTTTTTATTTCCTCAAAAAACTCAATTCGTTGTGCGGTAACCAAGGCATTGTTATGTACCTGAAATTTAGGACTGGATGAACGCTTTCTGACTACATCTGCGGCGAATTTTTCAATTCCGCCCAACAATCCGGCCGTATCCAATAACTGCAGATAGTGCGATAAGGTTGTTGTATTCCCGGCATCAGAGAGTTGACCCAAAATTTTTGTAAAAGAGAGAATTTGCCCAGAATAAAGACAACCTAATTCGAATAGTTTTTTCATTAAAGCGGGTTTATCTACCCGGGTGAGCATGAGGATATCTTTAGAAATACTTGTTTCTATTAACGAATTGGAGACATAATTTTTCCAACGTTCTTCATCATTAACCAGCGCAGCTGATCCGGGATAACCGCCAAACCAAACGTATTGGTCTGCTGTGAAACCAAAGGCCTTTTCCATCTCTGTATAAGTCCAATGTCCTAGATAAGTTAATTCAAAACGGCCCGCCAATGATTCAGTTAATCCTTGTTGTATTAATAATCGCGATGAGCCCAGCAAAATTACCTTAATATGTACCCCGTTGCGTTTGTCCTCATCCCATAATCGCTTTATGATTTCACTCCAGTTATCAATTTTCTGAATCTCATCAATCACCAGCAAGTATTCATTAGTGGTAAGCCCCCCAAATTTGTGACGTGCATTATTCCAGATTTTCTCAATCCATGTGTTATCAGTTGCAACAACAGCATCTGCTGATTCAAATGTGTAAGGCATCGAAATTTGCTTAACCAATTGATTGATTAATGTGGCTTTACCTACCTGTCGAGGCCCAACTAACACCTGAATAAACCTGTTTGGTTCGTTCATCACCTTTATAAATCGCTGTAATTCAAATCGTTCAAACATATTCTACAAATTACTCAGTGTATTGAGTAAAATTACTCAATATACTGAGTAAATAAAACTTTAGTTAAAGAATGTTAAAACGAACGCCTTCAATTAAACTACCATTGGCTACTGTTGTCTATTTCGATAATTAACACACAAATGAACATTTAATAATTAAGGTTATGAAAAAGTTAACATTATTTGCTGCAGTTCTGATGGTTTCATTATTCAGCATTAACCATGCAAAAGCACAAGTCAACTTAAGTATAAATATCGGCGCTCAACCGGTTTGGGGTCCGACAGGCTATAACCATGTAGATTACTACTATTTTCCGGATATTGAGGCCTACTACTATGTTCCAACCGGACAGTACATTTACTTGAACGGCAGAAACTGGGTTTCGACTAGTACTTTACCTGCTAAATATCGAAACTTTGATGTATACAACGCTTACAAAGTAGTTATTAATGAGCCAAAGCCATATTTAAGAAATAGTGTATATGTGGCCAGGTACAGCAAATTTAAAAATTATGGCGGCCGTCAAACCATTATCAGAGACAGTCGCGACAGTAAATACTATGTTGTAAAAGGACACCCGAATTATAACAAAAACAAAACAGTGGTTATTAATAACAACAACCGTCCGAGCCGCACACAAGGCAGTGTTGTTAGGGTTAATCAAAACTCAAGAGTCGCTCAAGGTAATGGCCGTGGAAATGAGAAAAATAGCAATAATAATCGCCCGGAAAGAAATGGCGGACAAAAAGGCAACGGCCGTCGATAATAATGGTGAGTTGTGGTAAAGAGTTGTTTTAAGGGAGTTTTCGAAAGAGAACTCCCTTTTTTTATATCTCTGTTACAATAGAAGTTTTGGCACAGCGTTTGAATTTGAATTACCACACACAAAATAGAACCGATTATGAAAAAGTTATTAATCATTTCCGCGATTGTAGGTATCGTGGCTTTAACATCTAATCAATCTAACGCTCAAGTAAGTCTTAACATCAACATTGGTACACAGCCCGCGTGGGTTCCTGCAGGTTATGAAAGTGTTAATTATTACTATTTACCCGAGGTACACTCCTACTATTATGTTCCGCAAAGGCAGTTTGTTTATTTAAGCGGCAACCGTTGGATTAGGTCGAGATATTTGCCTACCCGATACAGAGGTTACGATTTGCACCACGGAAGAAAGGTTGTTGTTTATGGTAACAGCCCTTACCGAAGCTACAATACGCACAGAGTAAAATATTCAGGACATAGCAATGTGGTTCGTTCATCTTATGGAGGAGGCAACAGAGTGCGGTACAGCGCTCCAAGAGGGAACTACAGACCACAGCGTGTAGATTACAGGCACCACGATAAACGCGTTAACTCGAGCTTGTTCTCTCGATCGCACAGAGAAAAGCATGGCAGACATTAACAAAAAAAGAGTCCCGAATTCGGGACTCTTTTTTTTTAAAATCTTTTGCCAAGTGTGATTCCAACCCTTGGGTAAGCTTCTACAGTTCTGTTGCCGCTTAAAAAGCGACCAACTCCGCCGAAAACTTCCCCTAAAAATCCGTTTCGGGTTAAAAACTTTGCACCAACGGCGGCACCTAATCCGAAGTTTACAACGTTTGAACTGTATGCTACATTGAAGCCATTTTGATAGTAAGCCCAATGATCTTCTCTAACTGACCCTACTGCGGCATTTCCTTCAATAAAGAAGCCAGCGGCTCTCTTCTTACCGAAATACAGCCTATAATGGGGAATGGCTAAAAATCGATATTCAGAAAAATCATCTTCATTGCCAATACCAGCTGCCAATGAAATCCCAACGCTCATGTTATCTTCTAAAATGCGTTCGTAACTGATTTCCGGAAGTGCTAAAACTGAAGTAAGTAAATTGATTTTCAACTCATTTTTACCCTTTTCGTTAATGGGATTGGTTACCTTTCCGGTCTCGCCCGTTTGAGCTTTAGCCAGAATAATGGTACTAATTAAAATTGTGGTTAAGATTGTCTTTTTCATTTAGAATGTTTTAGCCTAAACTAATCAATTAGTTTCAATTCCACAATTTTTGGGAATAAAAAAATTAATGTGATAACAACTTCTTTTGAAGTGACAATATTTGTGCTTGGGTGGCTGAAAGCACTATTTTCTTTCAGTGCTAATCGGATAGACCTGCCCGACGCAGGCGGGAATGAGGCTCTTTCAAAAGTGGACTTTTCCCACGGGGATGCCTTTGGCATAGATTTCCCTTCCAAATTAAATTTCGCATAACCTCTCCCTATCAACGTTTGGGTTGAAAGCAATGCCTTTGCTTTCCCTCTCCTCGAGGAGAGGGATGTACAGACAGCGCAAAAACCACCGCCATTAAAAGGGAGAGGTTTAAGGCGCCAAATAAAATTCTTAGGTTAGGGTGTCGTTTTGCTCTTTAATACAGTCGCATGACGGACATTGGCGTCACTTCAAACTAAGATCTATTAAAAATTGCAACACTTCTCCGCTACCGCCAAATCCGATCACAATCGGATGATGAAATAATGCTTAAGATGGTATAAAACCCTCAGCTTTCTCTAATACGGCTTTCAAACCGACAGGATTTTTACCGCCCGCAGTGGCGTAGAAAGGTTGTCCGCCGCCACCGCCCTGAATTTCCTTTCCTAGCTCGCGAACGATATTTGACGCATTCATACCTTTTTTAACCAGATCATTAGATAACATTACCGTAATACCGGGCTTACCATCAATTTCTGTGGTGAAAACCAGAAAAAGATTATCGATTATATCTTTTAGCGAGAAAGCAAGATTTTTAACGGCATCAGCACTTTGCAAATCGATGTGCCTGGCAATTAAATTCACGCCATTAATTCCCCTTACGTGGTGAACGATTTCATGTTTCAAAGCATCTACACGCTCTAAAATGGATTTTTCAATTTCTTTTTTAAGTTTTGCATTTTCATCCAATAGTGCCTGAACAGAAGCCGACAGATCCTTAGAACCGTTCAATAGCGCTTTCAAATGACCTAGTTCCTTACGTTGATCTAAGAAATATTGCTCGGCCTTTTCTGCTGTGATGGCTTCAATTCTGCGAACCCCGGCAGCAACAGCACTTTCAGAAACGATTTTAAAAGAACCGATTTGTCCGGTGGCTTTAACATGCGTACCTCCGCATAATTCTTTCGAAAAATGATCGTCAAAAGTGATCATGCGCACAAAATCGCCATATTTTTCTCCAAATAATGCGGTAACACCGCTTTCAATAGCATCTTGATAAGGAACATTCCTCTGCTCCTTTAACTTGATATTTTGTCGGATCTTTTGATTTACAATAACCTCAATTTGAGCAAGTTCCTCATCGGTTACCTTTGCGAAGTGCGAAAAATCGAAACGCAAATAATCAGCATTCACCAACGAACCCTTTTGATTAACATGCTGACCTAAAACCTGTTTCAAAGCGGCATGTAATAAGTGGGTAGCTGAATGATTATCCGCTGTTAAAACGCGTTGGTCTTCATCTACAACTGCCCAAAATTTTCCTTCTAAACTATCCGGAAGTAGGTCTGCGAAGTGAACTGTTAAGCCGTTTTCTTTTTTGGTATCGGTAATGTCCACCCAAAACTGGCGACTGTGGTCTTCTAAACGGCCCGTATCGCCAACCTGCCCGCCACTTTCGGCGTAAAAAGGCGTTTGGCGCAGAACAATCTGGTATTGCTCTTTTCCTTTCGCTTTTACCTTGCGGTATTTAAGTATCTCAGTTTCAATCTCTAGCTCATCGTAACCTACAAATTCGCTTTGATCATCGGCATTTACAATCACCCAGTCACCAGTATCAATTGCAGTGGCTGCACGCGAGTCATCTTTCTGTTTCTTAAGCGCTTGTTCATATCCAGCTAAATCAACGCTCCACCCTTTTTCACGTGCCATTAATTCAGTTAAATCGATCGGAAAACCGAAAGTATCTGATAACTCGAAAGCGAAACTGCCTTCTACGACGCCGTTTTGGGCCTGGTATTTTTCAAATCGCTGAATGCCTGTAGATAAAGTTCTCAAAAAGGAAACCTCCTCTTCTAAAACCACTTTCTGTACAAAGTCTCGCTGCGAGATCAATTCATCGAAAACGCCCTTAAACTGCTCGGCTAATAGCGGAACCAACTGATTTAAAAACGGTTCTTTGAAGTTTAAGAAAGTATACGCATAACGTACGGCCCGGCGTAGAATCCTTCGGATAACATATCCTGCCTTATTATTTGATGGCAACTGCCCATCGGCAATTACGAAAGCAATGGCACGGATGTGATCGGCCATAACACGCATGGCGATATCCGTTTTCTCGTCAGCGCCGTACCCAATCCCCGATTTTTCGGCAACAAACTGAATCATTGGCTGAAAAATATCGGTGTCGTAATTTGAGGTTTCTTCTTGTAATACCCGTACCAGGCGCTCAAAACCCATGCCCGTATCAACGTGTTTTGCTGGTAAACTTTGCAGCGAGCCATCTTTTAAACGGTTGAACTGCATAAATACGTTGTTCCAAATTTCGATAACCTGCGGATGGTCGGCATTTACCAGCGTAGCACCATCAACTAATGCCTTTTCTTCATCGGTACGGCAATCTACGTGAATTTCCGAACATGGGCCACATGGGCCGGTATCGCCCATTTCCCAAAAGTTATCTTTTTTATTTCCGGGTAAAATGTGGCTTTCATCAACATATTGCTTCCACAGATCGTAAGCTTCCTGATCTTTAGCCAGGCCTTCCTTTTCATCGCCCTCGAAATAGGTAACGTATAATTTATCTTTCGGAATTTTGTAAACTTCTGTAAGTAATTCCCAGCTCCAGGCAATTGCATCTTTCTTAAAATAATCGCCAAAGCTCCAGTTGCCCAACATTTCGAACATGGTGTGGTGATAGGTATCGATACCTACCTCTTCCAAATCGTTGTGCTTTCCCGATACGCGCAGGCAACGCTGTGTATCGGCCACTCTCGAATATTTAATGGCCGCCTCACCCAAAAACAAGTCTTTAAACTGGTTCATCCCCGCGTTGGTAAACATTAAGGTTGGGTCGTTTTTAACCACAATTGGTGCCGATGGAACAATATGATGTTGTTTCTGTTCGAAAAAACTTAGGAACGCTTGTCTGATCTCTTTAGCTGTCATTATTCAAATATTGGAGGAACAAAATTAAAATTTTATTACGTTATTAAGGAAAAATCGAGTTACATTTGAATACTTTAATTAACCGATATAAAACACTCATAATCAAGCACAAATTATGCCGTATAAAGAAAGAGACATTAATAAAATGTATTATACCATGGGCGAGGTGACTGAAATGTTTAACGTAAACGCATCGCAGATCCGTTTTTACGAAAAGGAATTCGATATTCTTCAGCCTAAGAAAAACAAAAAGGGCAACCGATTATTTACTCCGGAGGACATTGAAAATCTGAAGATTATTTTCAATTTGGTCGACGAGAAAGGCTTTACTTTAAAAGGCGCTAAAGAGTACTTAAAAAATAATAAATCGGACGTAAAAGAGAACCAGAAAATTATCGATTCATTGGAAAAATTAAAGGGATTTTTAGTGAATTTGGCGCAGGAACTGTAGTTGTTTTTTTTATTTGAGACAGTTGTAAATATAAGAAGCTGCTCGATTAATTGCCTCTCCAGGCGTTCTGTTGTTAATACACTTCATCATGATTACCAATATCAACCAGCACAGCTTTAACGGGCTTATCACTTGTAAAATAAAACACTACTCGTAAATCGTATTCAATAGAAAAGCTCCATGAGCCTTTGAGTTTTCCTGAAAGTTTATGTGTTTTTAATTTCGGATTAAACGGGTCTTCAGTAAAATAATTTAATTTAATCCAGAACGCGGTTTCGACAGGTTTGTTAAGGACACGCTTTTTAAATGCTTTTTTAAAAGGTTCGCTGAACGCAACTTCCATTATACCATTCTTTTTAACTCAGTAATATCCGAAGAAAATTTGAGCGAACCATTTTTAAGCGCCTTTTTCGAAGCCTTGATGTTCTTTGTAATTTCATCTCTTCGCGAATCAGCAATATTGTGTTCAAGAAGTTCTTTCAGCTCTAACCTATCTTCCAAAGGCAAACTGTACATCGTATCAACAAGCGTATTGAAATCAACATTTAATTCATCCATATTTCAAATTTAACCAATTAATATCTTAAACACAACCTTTTTAATTTGGATTTAATTTTCATATATTAGATCAATTAAAGAACAATCACTCCTATTTTTTTAACGGCTTAACGCTCTTTTATGAAAATTTGGATTGTATTGTTACTTTTTTTTGCCCCGATTTATTTGCCTGCCCAAAACAATTTAGGGCCTCGCTTAACGGCTATGGGCAACAATGGCGCTGCCGTTACTGATATTTGGTCGTTACAGGTCAATCCATCGGCAATTACCTCAATTGATCGGCCTGCCGCTGCCATAAACTACATCAAACATCTTTTCAGCAATGAAATTAGCACCCAGGCCCTGGTTGCAGTTTTCCCATTTAAAAACAATTTTATGGGCGCCAGTTTTCAGCGCTACGGCTTTTCTGAATACAACGAAAGCAAAGTAGGTTTGGCCTACGCGAAAAAGTTTGGCAATAAACTGTCTATCGCTTTAAACGGCAATTACCATCAGTTAAAAATCGCGAACTACGGATCGTCAACGGGCTTTTCGATAGATGTCGGAGCGCTTTATCAATTCAATAACCAGTTTACGTTCGGTGCTTTTGTCAGCAATCCATCGAGGCAAAAGTTCAACAGCGAAATCATTGCTTCCGAAATTGCAAGTTCATTTGGAGCGGGCGTCAGTTATTTAGCTTCAGATAAAGTTTTAATTGCAACAACCATCACGAAAATACTTCACCGGGCCATAGATGTGAGCGTGGGAATCGATTATAAAATTATCGATTTGCTGAGTTTACGCGGCGGTTTAAGCAGCCAACCATTTAAGCAGTATGCAGGCTTTGGGCTGAACTTTAGAAAACTTCTTTTAGATATGGCAACAACTTATGATGCCAATCTCGGCTATGCACCTCAAATCGGTCTCGGATATGCGTTTTAGGCTATTAACAATTTTATTGATGATGGTGGGTTTACTTTCGGACGCACAAACCAATGAACCAGAAAATGATTTAAGAGATATTTTAGAAAGCGTTGCCGAAAATCTTCCTGACGATTACGACATGACTGAATTGGTTGATGTTTTAATGCGGTTTAAAAAACACCCGATTAATTTAAACAACACATCGGCAGACGAATTAAAGCTGTTGGTTTTCCTGTCTCCGTTACAAATCAGCAACTTTTTTGCCTATACCAAGGAAAACGGGCAATTTGTTGATGTGCTGGAATTACAAAGTATTGATGGTTTTGATGTTCGAACGGTTCAAAGTTTGTCGCCATTTGTTACGCTTAATGCCGCTACCGAATATTCAAAACTCACGCTTAAGAATATGATCAACTTTGGCGAAAACGACTTATTAATGCGTTACGGCCGGATATTGCAGACGCAAAAAGGTTTTACCGACCTGCCCGGGAATCGGTATCTGGGCACGCCAGAAAAGTTTCAAACGCGTTATCGCTATCATTTTGGAACAATTGCGTCGGCTGCTGTTACGCTGGAAAAGGATGCCGGCGAGAAATTCATTGCCAAGCCGTTCGATTTTTTCTCGGGCAACATTGCGCTCTACAAACTGGGGCGGGTAAAAAAACTGGTCATTGGCGATTACATTTTACAGTTTGGGCAAGGTTTAACTATGTGGTCGGGCTTTGCCTTTGGCAAAGGGCCGGAGGTTACCAGCGTAGCTAAAAAAGATTTGGGCTTACGGCCCTACACATCTACCAACGAATATTCTTTCTTAAGAGGCATTTCGGCCACTGTCAACTTATTTAAGGATATCGACATCACGCCTTTCGTTTCTTTCAGAAAATTAGATACCAGCCAGGCGTTGGATATAAATGGAAATTTAGTACAGGCTACGGTCAGTCAGGCGGGTTATCATCGAACACCATCCGAAATTGAAAATAAAAATTCGCTGAGCCAACAGGTGCTGGGCGCAACCATTCAATACACCAAAAACGATCTTGTTATTGGCACTATTGCCTACCACAGTAAGTATGGCAACAGCTTTATACCGCAGAAAGCCGTGTACGATCAGTTTAGCTTTACGGGAAGCTCGCTAACTAATTTAGGCGCATACTATAACTACACCTACAAAAACGTTTACTTTTTTGGTGAGGCCGGAAAAAGCCTGAACAGTGGCTTCGCCTATGTAAATGGTGCGTTAATTAGCTTATCGCCCACGGTTTCGGCAGCCCTAACCTATAGAAATTATGCCAGAAATTACCATAGTTTTTTTAATCAGGCATTAGCAGAGGCCAGCGAGGCGGTAAACGAAAAAGGTTTGTACGCCGGTTTAAATATTATACCCAACAAGCGTTGGTCGTTTTCTTTTTACGGCGATTATTTCCGTTTTCCGTGGTTAAAATACAGGGTTGATGCGCCATCAAAAGGCTACGAAGTTTTAGGTCAGGCCGTTTATACCCCTACCAAAACATTTAAGGTGTTAGCACGATTCAGAACCGAGAACAAACAACAAAACACCGATTTAAATGTGCCAATAAACTTTCTTGATGATGTAAAAAAGGAAAATTACCGCGTAGAAGTTGGCTGGCAGCTAAATGATATCTGGAGTTTTCAAAACCGTGCCGAGGTTTCGCAATACAAAAAAGGCAATGCCAATAGCGAATTTGGTTACCTGATTTATCAAGACGTGGCATTTTCTCCCATGTTTTCTAAAATTACGGGCAACCTTCGAATAGCCTATTTCGATACACCAAGTTACAACAGCAGAATTTATGCCTATGAAGACGACGTACTCTACAGCTTTGCTTTCGGCGTTTACAGCGGAAAAGGCTTTAGAAACTACATTAACCTGAAGTATAGCATTACCAAAAAACTAAACGTTTGGGCCCGGTACGCCATGTTCATTTACCAGAATGTGAAAACCGTAGGAAACTACCTTGATGAAATACAGGGAAATAAAAAATCAGAAGTGAAGATTCAATTAAGGTATCAGTTTTAAACTTGGGAAATTTTAAGTAAGTTAATGTTTAAGGCAGAATACATTTTTGTAAGAATTCTCATTCCGTTTTTATTCGGTATCAGTGCTTTTTATTCCTATCCAAATTTACTGATTTCCAAATTGTTGGCCATTATAACGACCCTTCTCTTTCTCTTAATTATAACCATAAACATCAGCTACAAAAAGCTGAATGGTTATCGGTTTAAGGGCGTAACAGGCATACTGATTCTGCTATTCTTTTTCTTCTTTGGCGGGTTGGTTTGCCTGTTAAAAAACGAAACGCTTAAATCGGACTATTTTGCTAAAAGACATTACACCTATCTAAAAGTTTGGGTAAACGATGAGCCTCAGCAAACCAACGATATACTCAGATTTAAAGCAAGCGTGGTTTCGGGCTACGAAAATTCAAGGCAAATCAAGCTAAGCGGTAAATTATTGGTGGCATTAAAGGTAAACAGCGCTGAACCAGTTCACTTAAAATATGGCGATGAACTTATTATCTCCGCGAATTACGCACCCATTGAGCCTCCTTACAACCCAGCCGAATTTGACTTTAAACGCTGGATGGCAGCAAAAAACATTCGTCAGCAGTGCTTTATCAATCAGAAAAACCTACTTAAGACGAATCGAAACATAGGTAACCCAATCATCAGATTTGCGCTTCGGCTGCGGAAACGTCAAATTGAAGTTTACCGACAGCTGATTAAAGATAGAGAAGCATTTTCGGTAGCCTCTACCCTAATTTTCGATTACCGAGCCGATTTGAGTAAGGAAACACTGGCTGCGTACTCCACCACCGGAACCATTCATGCCTTGTCCGTTTCAGGCAGCCACGTAGGCATTATTTTCTTTTTGTTGAATATTTGCTTTGCTTTTCTCGATAAGAACAAACACTTAAAGATATTGAAGTTCATCTTGATATGTAGCTTGATTTGGGGCTATGCGTTAATAACAGGTTTGTCGCCAACGGTTGTGCGTGCAGCAATAATGATTACCATTTTTATCGCCGCATTAACTTTTGCTAAAAACAAGAATGGGTATAACACGCTGGCTTTTGCTGCATTTTGTCAATTAGTTTACAATCCGTTTTTAATCTGGGATGTAGGCTTTCAGCTATCCTATATATCGGTTTTCGGTTTAATTTATCTCCAGCCGAAAATTTATAAATGGCTCTACATGAAGAACAAATGGCTTGATAAGGTATGGCAACTCATTGCACTTTCGTTGGCAGCACAATTGGTTACCTTTCCCCTATGCCTCTATTACTTTCACCAATTTCCGGTCTATTTTTTACTTGGAAACCTCTTTATTGCAATTCCGTTAACGGCAATTATGATTTTGGGCATGCTTGTTCTCGTCCCGTACCTGCATTGGCTCGCTCCTGTTTTCGAATGGATCATCGCATTTACCAATTCAACGTTGAAACAGATTGCCGATCTGCCCTACTCCACTTTCTCGTCGGTTTGGATAACTATTCCTGAACTGATCTTATTGATTCTGGCACTGAGCAGCCTGGTTTACGGGTTAGCAAGGTATGACAAACGGTTTCTCGCCGCATCGCTTTCCATCTACATTGTCTATTCGTCATGTACTTTATACGATGATTGGCAAGCGATGCACCAGCAGAAAATTATCTTCTTTACCTTGCGAAAAAACTACGCTGCCGCTTTTATCAAAGGCCAGAAAGCCATTTTGGTAACCGATTTATCCGCAGGCGATCGAAATTATGAGTTTTTCGTTCAACCCGCCCTCGCACAGTCCAAAATTACGGAAATCGATTTTTTGAACTTGCAAAATGATACCGCGTCCCGCAATTTTTTGAAAACCCAAAGTCAGATCATTTTTTATAATTACCATTTGCTGATAATCGATGCATCTTTCAATAATAAGAAACTTGAAGCTGGCGGAAAGTTCTCGGCGCTATGGATAACTGCCAACACCAAATTCAAGCTTGATAACATATCGAAGAAAGTAAAATATCAGTCCATTTTGATCGACGGTACGAACAAGGATTACCACATTGCACAATTTGACAATTTCGCAAAGAATAATAGCGTTGAACACCATATTTTAAAGAAAAATCCTGCATATTTGGTTTACCTAAATCAGTAAAATTGAACCATCAGGAGTCTGCTTTCTGCAAAAAGAGTAAACTTCATCGACTTAAGATTAAATTTAAATGAACACCCTCGTTTTATATAGCGTAGCGGATAGAGTTGCTACCATTACCATTAACCGGCCAGAGAAGCGAAATGCATTGAATCCGCAATTAATAGAGGCATTGACAGAAACCTTCATTTTGGCTTCTGAAGATGACGCCGTGAAAGTGGTTGTTTTAAAAGCGAACGGCGACAGCTTTAGCGCAGGAGCCGATTTGGCCTATCTTCAACAACTGCAGCACAATACTTTTGAGGAAAATGTGACTGATTCGAACAACCTGAAAAAACTTTTCACCACCATTTATTATTTACCCAAAATTGTAATTGCGCAGGTTGAGGGCCATGCCATTGCCGGCGGCTGCGGCCTGGCAACGGTTTGCGATATTATTTTCGCCACGCCAGAGAGCAACTTTGGTTACACAGAGGTTAAAATAGGCTTCGTGCCGGCTATCGTTTCGTGCTTTTTGAAACAGAAAGTTAGCGAAACCATCGCAAGCGAACTCTTATTAACGGGCAAGATTTTTAATGCCGAACAGGCGCTTCAATACAATTTAATAAATTTTGTAACAAATGCCAACGAAATTAATCAAACTGTTCAAGATTTTGCCTTAAGTTTGTGCAAGGAAAGTTCGGGTAATTCATTAATGATCACAAAGCAACTGATTACCCAAACTACCAATCCTCTTTTAGAAAAAAGCTTAGAAACAGCGGTGCAGATCAACGCTCGCGTTCGGGAAAGTTCAGATTTTAAAAAAGGTATTGAATCCTTCCTCAACAAAGAAAAAATTACTTGGTAAAACCCATTAACTAAAGAAAAAAACATGTTAAAATCAATCAAAACTAGCGTTGTTGCCCTAATATTGGTTAGCACAGCGATTATTGTTCACGCCCAGAAAAAGATTTCGGAGGGAACAATAACTTACGGCCTGGAGTATAAATTAACCGACGAACAAAAATCGGCATTGGGTGGGCAAGAACTACCAGCAGAAGTTAAGGTTAAATTTAATAACGGCCTCACAAAGATCGAAATGGAGCAGGGACCGGCGATGATCAGTATTATTTCTGACAACAATCAAAAAACAGGTTTAATTTTAGTTGATGTTCCTATTGCGCAAAAACAATATGCCGTAAAACAATCTAAAGAAGAAGTTGAAACTGCACTTGCCGGGATGGGCAAATTTTCGGATTTTAAAGCTACTGGCGAAAAACAAACAATTGCCGGTTACAGCGCCGAAAAATATACTTACAAAGATGATAAAGGTGGTGCACATGAGCTTTGGGCTACAAAAGATGTAGAGTTGCCAAACACCGGTACACAAACTTATTTCCCAGGTTTAGCTGCTTTTCCGGTAAAGTACACCATGGTGCAACGCGGAATCGAAACTGTTAACACCTTAAAAGCAATTAACGACGCCAAGGTAGGTGCAATCTCTAGCGCAGTGCCTGCAGGATACGAAGAAACCACTATGCAAGCGTTGATGTCTATGGGCGGCGGCGGCGAATAATTCACTAATTTCTGCTATTAAAGGCTTTTTAACTGCCGGCTTTTTATTTAAATTAGCCCAAAAGTTGAAAAGCCTTTTTTATTAACAAACTTATATGATTAAAAATTTATTATTCAGATTATCAATTGCCTGCATTGCACTCTGCTCGGTAATTGAGGCAAAAGCACAGGGCCTAAACTGGGCAAAAGATGGAAACTCCTACTATCAGGTGGCCAGCGGAGAGATTATTTCGGTAACACTGCCAAAAACTGAGCGTAAAACAATCGTTTCGAGAGGTTTATTAACGCCCGCCGGAAAGGATGCCCCAATCGCCGTTCGCAGTTTCCAGTTATCTGCCGATGGCACCAAAGCACTAATTTACACCAACAGCAAAAAAGTTTGGCGGTACGAGACACGTGGCGATTATTGGCTGGCCGATTTAAGCGCCAATAAAATCACCCAAATTGGTAAAGACAAGCCCGCATCGTCGTTAATGTTTGCCAAACTATCTCCAGATGGAAGCAAGGTGGCCTATGTAAGTAAACACAATTTATATGTAGAAAATGTTGATGGAACGGAAAGTAAGGCGCTAACCACCAACGGAACCGACCGAATGATTAACGGCACCTTTGATTGGGTGTACGAAGAGGAATTTGATTGCAGAGACGGTTTTAGATGGAGCCCTGATGGCAAATCCATTGCTTACTGGCAAATTGATGCAACCAGGATCAAAAATTTCCTGATGATTAACAATACCGATTCCATTTATCCATACACCATTCCGGTAGAATACCCAAAAGTTGGCGAAGATCCGTCGGCCTGTAAAGTGGGTGTGGTAGATATAGCAACAGCAACAACCAAATGGTTAAATGTTCCGGGAGATGATGTGCAGCATTACATTCCGCGGATGCAATGGGTACCAAATAGCAACGAAGTTATTTTGCAGCAGCTTAACAGAGAGCAGAACGAAAGTATTGTTTATATATGCGATGCCGCCAACGGTGCAGCGAAGCCCGTTTACACAGAAAAAGCGAAGGCTTGGATTGATGCTCAAGACGAGTGGAAATGGTTAAACGACAACAACGAATTTACCATTCAGTCTGATAAAGACGGTTGGAGTCATTTATACAGGATTAGTCGCGATGGAAAAAAAGAAACGTTGGTAACCAAAGGAAATTACGATGTTGTTGACGTAAAATTGATCGATGACAAAAATAATTATGTTTATTTCATCGCTTCGCCAACCAACGCCACGCAACGCTACTTGTACAAAACGAAGTTAGACGGTAAAGGAAAACTGGAGCAGGTTACACCGTCCATCCTACTTCCGGGAACGCACAGTTACGATATTTCTCCAAATGCTGCGTTTGCCCGCCACAGCTACAACAGCGCAACGGTAAGGCCGGTAACCGAATGGATGAATTTCACCACCGGAAATCCTTTCACTATGGACGGAAGCATTACTACCCAACTATCAAAACAAGAAGCGCCGAAAAACAAGGTTGAGTTTTTTAAAGTAACTACCGAAGATGGCGTGGAAATGGATGGCTGGATGAAAAAACCAGAAAACTTCAATCCTGCAAAAAAGTATCCCGTTGTGTTTTATGTTTACGGTGAGCCCGCCTCGTCTACGGCAGCAGATACTTACGGCGCCGGCAGAAACTGGCTATATGCCGGCGATATGGCAAAAGACGGCTACATCTATATTTCAATGGACAACCGTGGTGCGCCCGTTCCGAAAGGTACCGCCTGGAGAAAGGGAATTTACAAAAACATTGGTGTAATCAATATTCGCGATCAGGCCATGGCAGCGAAGAAACTTTTGGCCACCAATTCATTTATGGATAAAGACCGGGTAGCCGTTTGGGGCTGGAGCGGTGGCGGTTCATCAACCTTAAACCTAATGTTTCAATATCCCGAAATTTACAAAACCGGAATCGCAATTGCCGCTGTTGGCAACCAATTAACCTACGATAATATTTATCAGGAACGGTACATGGGCACCCCTTTTCCAAGTAAAGAAGCTTATGTAAAAGGCTCGCCTGTTACGTATGCAAAAAACCTGAAGGGAAATTTACTTTACATACACGGTACAGGCGATGACAATGTTCATTATCAAAATGCCGAAATGTTGATTAACGAATTGATTAAGAACAAAAAAGTTTTTCAGTTAATGAGTTATCCAAATCGTACCCACAGTATTTCTGAAGGTGAAGGAACCAGCGAGCATTTAGCGTTAACTTACACCAAGTTTTTAAGGGATAACTGCCCTCCGGGAGCGAAATAGAAATTAAATATTTTTAAAATAATTTATAGCGGGGAATCGGTTTTCGATAGCCCCGCTTTTTGTTACAAATCGTTTAAATTGAGGAGAACTTGTGCAGATACGTTTTATTCCGTCTTTGCGAAATCGACTTTTCATCGATTGAAGCAATCTTATACGAGATGTTATTCTGTGTTGGTCGAATTTGAATCTCGTCCTGGCTAGGAGAAGTTGAGACAGGCTGTTTCTATCATCGACGTTTTTCGAAAACACTACAAAAATCGTCATTTCGAGCAAAGCCGAGAAATCTTTGAACTTGGCATCAATATGCTTCAAAGATGTCTCCGTTTCACTGTGCTACATTGAAAAGACGACCAAATTTTATAATCTGCCATTGTTAGCTTAACTGGCAAATCATCAAGTTAGTGCATCACTAATCCCATCATCGCTAATGAAACAATTATCGCAATACCGAAACTTAACAACGTGCCAATTAACACATATTCGGTTAATTTTAAATCGTGGGCCTCTTTTAAATCGCCAAAACGGAAGATAGATTTGGCAGCGAGTAAAAAACCAACTGCCTCAAAATGATTGGTAAGGATAAAAACGAATATCAGTACCCGCTCTAAAATGCCGATGTACTTACCTGCATTTTGTAATGATTTCGGGCTTTCGTCATCGCTCTCCGGTAACCATTTGGCAATAATTACCTTCATAATAATAGAAGTTGGCAGGCTCAAGAACATCGCTCCGGCAATTAGTAACCAAACCTGCGTTTCATTAATAAAGCTAACGTTAATATATGCCTTATAGAAAATGTGCCAAACCAATACAATTGAGCCAAAATGAAAAAACTGATCGATAAAAAATAAGATCCTGGCATTTTTTCTTGTCTGGAGGATCGATTTTAACGCATCGATAATTAAATGAAGTATACCAATCGACAAGGCTATTTTCCAGACATTAAAGCTCATAAAAATAATAAAAATCAAAGCCACATGAACTAGAACATGCAGGTACAGTTTGCCCGATTTAAGCTTTTTTCTTTCCTTATCCTTTACCCATGATGTAGGCTGAAGAAAAAAATCTCCGATCAAGTGTGCAATAATTATTTTTATGAGATAAATTTCCATTATTTCGAAAGCATTAAGTTCAATTTTTTACGATAGAGCTGATCCATTTCCAATAGCTCCGAGTAATGGGCCCGTGTTAAAGCTTCACTTACCGACGATTGGGTTCTGCCCGACAGCGCAGCCAGTTCACTTTGTACTGCGTCTTCGTGCTCTAGGGCCAGCTTTACCATTTCTGCGGCTACCACTCCCCAGCTATCCATTGCAATTAAGGCCAGCTTAATTAAAATATTAATTTCCTCATCAAAATCTGCCCAATCAGTCTTTACAGCCAGGTTAACCTTTGCCTGTTTTAAACCATCAAATGCAGCTCCGGAGTTCACAAAAGCATCGCCACTCGATTCTGACAGCTTTTTCCGCTTACTTTTAAGGTCGCCAATGCCAATGCCCATTCTTACATCAGCAGGTTTATTTACTCGGATACAAGCTTTTATGTAAGCCGCCCATTTAATGGCGTTTTCTGGCTCAACCTCAACCTGAAAGCTATCTCCCCGATAAATTTCCCACTTGTTTTGCCCCGAAATTACTTTTAAGGCGTTTTTTAAGCTGAGCAGCCAACTGTCCTTAATTTTTCTTGAGCCTACAATATCGCCTGTCAGTATGCAAATCATAGTACAATATCGCATTAAAACACCAAATTACAAAAAAATTATCGGGTATTTATCCGATAATCGCATTTATCGGGTAATTAGCCGATATTTCAAATTATCGGGTAATTAGCCGATAATTCAAATTATCGGGTTTTTAGCCGATAATTGATTAAAACTTAAAATCGAGTTCGTTGTTTAGTAATCATGGCATTAATCGAATTTACCAAAAGAGGCATATATTGTAAGCAAGGCGATTTCTATATCGACCCTTGGTGGCCGGTAGATTATGCCGTAACAACACATGGGCACAGCGATCACGTACGCTTTGGCAACAAACATTACCTTTGCCACACGCTAACAAAGCCCATTATTAAGCGCCGCATTAGCGACGATTTAGATGTAGAAACGCTTGATTATGGCCAAAGTATCACTAGGAACGGCGTAAACATTTCGTTCCATCCTGCCGGCCATATTATTGGCTCTGCACAGGTAAGGTTAGAATATAAAGGAGAAATCTGCGTCATATCAGGCGATTATAAAACCGAAGACGACGGCATAAGCACAGTTTTTGAACCTATAAAATGCCATTCATTTGTTTCAGAAAGTACTTTTGGCCTGCCAGTGTACAAATGGCAGAAACAGGATATCGTTTTCGATAAAATCAAAAACTGGGTAGGCGATAACATTACCAATCAAAAAACAAGCATACTCATTGCCTATAGTTTGGGTAAAGCACAGCGATTGATTAAAAACCTGGCTGGCGACGTTCCGATTTATGTACACAACAGTATTGCAAACCTCAATGAAGTAATTATTGATGCAGGTGTAAACCTCCCCGAAACCATACGGATTACTCCCGAAACCACTAAAGATGAACTCCAAAAAGGAATTGTGATTGTGCCCCCGGCAATGCGGGATAGTCGTTGGATCAAAAATCTTTCTCACCCAGTTACCGGAATTTGTTCGGGCTGGATGCAGGTGCGGGCACACCGACGCTGGCAAAGTGCCGATGCAGGCTTCGCACTGAGCGACCACGCCGATTGGACAGGATTAATGGAAGCCATTACCGCTACACAAGCCGAAAAAGTTTACGTTACCCACGGCTTTACAGCAGCATTTAGCCGCTTTTTAAATGATAACGGAATAGAATCAGAAGAGGTAATGACCAGGTTTGGGCAGGAAGATGACGAGGAAAACAAAGTGGACTTAGCAGACGTTGAAAATCGTAATTCTGAAATCGAAAATATAAAATCAGAATGAAACGTTTCGCCAAATTGATTCAACAGCTCGAACTGAGCAATAAAACCAACGACAAGATTGCCGCATTGGTTGATTATTTTAACTATGCCGACGATAAGGACAAGGTTTGGGTAATTGCATTGTTTACCGGAAAAAAGCCTAAACGCCCCATTAAATCGGCGTTGATTAAATACTGGGCCATTGAAATTACCGAAACACCCGAATGGCTGTTTTCTGAAAGTTATTCAAATGTTGGCGATTTAAGTGAGACCATTGCCCTGCTCCTGCCGCCGGCCGAAAAAACTTCTGATTTTCAGTTACATAAATGGATTGAGGATTTACACGATCTTGATGGAAAAGATGATGAGACCAAAAAAGAGTTTATTCTTAATGCCTGGAACACGCTCGAAACGCAAGAACGCTTCATCTTTAATAAACTGATTTCAGGGAATTTCAGAATTGGTGTTTCTAACAAAATGCTCGTAAATGCGCTGGCAAAACAAAGCAGTTTAGATAGCGCACAAATTATGCACAGCATTATGGGCAAATGGAATCCATACGAGATTACCTTTAATGAGCTCATCAATGGCATCCATGTAAATACCGATAACTCATGGCCTTATCCGTTTTGTTTGGCCTATGCTTTAGAGCAAGAACCAGATCAATTGGGCGATATTACAGATTGGCAGGCCGAATGGAAATGGGATGGCATTCGCGGGCAAATAGTAAAACGTAACGGCGAATTATTTATTTGGAGCCGCGGCGAGGAACTGGTTACCGAGCAGTTTCCCGAATTACATTTCCTGATCGACGTTTTGCCCGATGGCGTAGTTTTAGATGGAGAAATTTTGGCCGTACAAGATAAACAGGTGCTATCCTTTAGCACTTTGCAACAACGCTTAAACCGCAAAACGATCAGCAAAAAACAGCTTGAAGATGCACCAATCGGCTTTTTTGTTTATGATATTTTAGAATTTGAAGCCAGTGATTTCCGCGAGCAGCCCCTGAGCGAAAGGAGAAAAGTGCTCGAACAACTAATTGGCAATTTGCAGGAAAGTGCTGTGGTACTTTCGCCGGTAATTAACTGTAAAAGCTGGGCAGAATTGGCCGCCCTTCGCCAAACATCACGCTCCATTAACAGCGAGGGAATAATGCTTAAAAAGCTAAGCTCACATTATCACAGCGGCAGAAAGCGTGGCGACTGGTGGAAATGGAAAATTAATCCCTACACCGTTGATGCGGTTATGATTTACGCCCAGAAAGGAAGCGGTAGACGGGCAAATTTCTTTACCGATTATACGTTTGCCGTTCGCGATGGCGAAAATCTGGTTACCATCGCCAAAGCGTATTCTGGCCTGACGGATAAGGAAATTAAGGAGGTAAACTCTTTTGTAACCAAAAATGCAATTGAAAAATTTGGCCCCGTACGAACCGTGAAGCCCGAACTGGTCTTTGAAATCGCATTTGAAGGGATTGCCGAGAGCAAGCGGCACAAAGCAGGCTTGGCGCTTCGTTTTCCGCGGATTTTGCGCTGGAGAAAAGATAAAAAAGCCGCCGAAATTAATACACTGGAAGATTTAAGGCAGTTGCTGCAATCGACTTTATAATGCTATACTTGTGGAGGCAAGAAATCTTAAAGATTGATTTCTTACGAATCCGATAGCTATCAGATCGGGACAGGCTGTGTCTCGCTACAAAGTAGCCCCTTTGGGGCAATGACGATAAAAATTAAACATGGACCAAACAAAAACCAAGGGCTACAAAAAAATTAAGCAATGGCTTAAAGCAAATGGTCGAAAGCCGTTTAAGTTTCAGGAAGATGCCTGGCAACACTATTTAAATGGATACAGCGGTCTTGTAAACGCACCAACTGGTTTTGGTAAAACATTCTCTCTATTTCTGGCCGTAGCCATCGAAGCATTGAACGCACCGGAAGCACACAGTAAAAAGGCGAAAGACCGCTTACAGTTAATCTGGATTACGCCACTTCGGTCGTTAGCAAAAGACATTGCCAGGGCCATGCGGGAAACGCTGACCGAACTGGAATTAGACTGGCATGTTGGCGTTAGAAACGGCGATACATCACAGGCTGAAAAGGCACAGCAAAAAAAATCGATGCCCGAGATTCTATTGATTACGCCAGAAAGCCTCCACCTCCTGTTGGCTCAAAAAGGTTCGTCGACGCTATTTAAAAGTTTGAAATGTATTGTTGCCGACGAATGGCACGAGCTTTTGGGCAGTAAGCGTGGCGTACTGGTAGAACTGGCCATCTCGCGTATCAAAGGATTGCAAAAAAAAGAGAAAAGTCAGTTTTTAAGGGTTTGGGGCATTTCGGCCACCATCGGAAACATTGAAGAAGCGCTGGACGTACTGGAACCCGATTCGGCGGCCAAAAGGATTATCGTAAAGGCCGATCTAGAAAAAAAGATCGTCATAAAATCCATCTTGCCCGATGATATTGAAACATTGCCCTGGGCGGGCCACTTGGGCTTAAAGTTGGCGTATAAGCTGCTGCCAATTATCGAAAAAAGTAAAACTACGCTAATTTTTATCAATACCCGCGGGCAATCGGAGATGTGGTATCAACACTTGCTCAACTTAGATCCGGAGCTGGCCGGAAGGATTGCCATCCACCACGGTTCAATTGATTTCGAGCTGAGAAACTGGATCGAGGATGCGCTGCATACCGGCCAGTTGAAAGCCGTAATTGCTACCTCCTCGCTCGATTTGGGCGTCGATTTTAAGCCTGTTGACACCGTAGTACAGGTTGGGTCGCCAAAAGGCGTGGCCCGGTTTTTACAGCGTGCGGGCCGCTCAGGCCATTCGCCGCACGAGGTTTCGAAGATATACTTTTTACCCACCCACGCCTTGGAGCTCGTGGAAGCCGCCGCAATTAAAGAGGCCGCAAAAACCAATAACATCGAAAGCAGAGAACCATTTATTATGGTGTTCGATACGCTGGTTCAGTATTTGGTAACGTTGGCTATTGGTGATGGCTTCGACGATAAAGTGATTTTTGAGGAAATCAAAAACACCCATGCTTTTAAGATGATCCTGCCTGAAGAATGGACCTGGGTAATGCAATTTATTACGTCGGGTGGCGACAGCTTAAGTGCTTATAATGAGTTTAAAAAAGTAAGCAAAGATGAAGATGGCCTTTGGAAAGTAAAGAGCCGGCAACTGGCCATGCGCCACCGCTTACACATTGGCACCATTGTAAGCGATGCTATGCTGAAAGTGAAATTCCTCTCGGGCGGTTACATTGGCATGGTTGAAGAATACTTTGTTACCAGGTTAAAGGCTGGCGACAATTTCAGGTTGGCGGGTCGGGTTCTTGAATTTGTGCACGTTAAGGATATGACGGTTATTGTGCGCAACAGCAAACAAAAAAACGCCATTTCGCCAAGCTGGAACGGTGGACGGCTTCCCCTATCCTCAAACCTGGGATCGGTATTGAGAAAAAAATACAATGAGGCGCTGGATAAGACGCATCAGGATGAAGAGCTTGATTCGGTTTATCCTTTATTCTTGCTGCAGGAGAAACGTTCTCATGTGCCGCGAAATGATGAGTTATTAATCGAGCTCATTAACAACAAAGAGGGTTTTCATCTGTTTGCCTACCCTTTTGAGGGGCGGCTGGTGCATGAAGTTTTGGCCGCCCTGGTTGCGTACCGGTTGAGCAAACTGCTGCCGATTAGTTTCTCTATCGCCATGAACGATTATGGTTTTGAACTGTTGAGCGAAACCGAGATTCCGATGGATGAATCAATTGCCTATGAAGTATTTTCTCCAAAGAATTTGGCCGAAGACATTACGCAAAGCATCAATTCAACAGAAATGGCCAGGCGAAAGTTTAGGGATATTGCCTGCATTTCTGGTCTGGTTTTTCAGGGCTACCCCGGAAAATATGTAGCAAACAAGCACCTCCAGTCATCGGCAGGTTTGTTTTTCAATGTTTTTAGCGATTATGACAAACATAATTTACTTTTGCGCCAGGCGTACGACGAAGTTTTTTATCAGCAGTTGGAAGAGCCCAGACTGGCGGCAGCGTTGGAGAGAATTCAGAACGGAGCAATCGTGATTACCAATCCGAAAAGCTTTACGCCGCTGTCGTTCCCCATAAAAGTTGATAGTTTGCGGGAAA
This sequence comes from Pedobacter endophyticus, assembly GCF_015679185.1. Taxonomy (NCBI): domain Bacteria; kingdom Pseudomonadati; phylum Bacteroidota; class Sphingobacteriia; order Sphingobacteriales; family Sphingobacteriaceae; genus Pedobacter; species Pedobacter endophyticus. The sequence goes on along the minus strand of NZ_CP064939.1, from coordinate 214,907 downwards.
ATATGAGCTCAGAAGAACTGGAGCAACGAATTGCAAGAATGAAAGCAGAATCGGAGAAGATTAAATAAATTAACCGTTCCGTTTCTCGGGACGCTCAGGATGACATAGCATAAGATTAATGACCATTACAAGCCACGGTGAAGAACTGATTTTAGATAAAGAACGGGCTTTATATTTACCGAAACACAAACTTTTAGCCATTAGCGATTTACATCTGGGTAAATCGGCACATTTCCGTTCGGCTGGTGTACAAGTTCCGGCTACCATTGCGCAAAACGATTTACGCCGGTTGGATGTACTCCTTGCAAAATATAATCCGGACACTTTATTGATAAACGGAGATATGTTTCACCACGGCCTGAACACCGATATCGACGAATTTTCGATCTGGCGAAAGCAATACAGTCAACTGCGTTTTTTACTGGTAAAAGGAAATCACGATAGGCTAGCGCACGCAGATTACGCATCAATGCAGATAGACATCCACGAACCGAGTTTTTGTATGGGGCCGTTTTGCTTCATACATGATGCACCGAAATGTACAGAAGAAGAATTGTATCCGATTAGCGGACATATCCACCCGGGCGTAACTATTGTGGGCAAAGCAAAGCAACGGCTAAAATTTCCGTGCTTCTATTTCGGAAACGAGTACGCAGTTTTGCCAGCCTTTAGCACATTTACGGGGCTGTACAACATTTACCCTAAAAAAAACGAGAAAATATTCGCGGTTACTCCGGGTAATGTTGTTGAGGTTTAGTTAAGCATGCGAATCTATAATTTGCTTGAGCTGGGCAGCTTGTAAAACGCCACTTTGGCGCCAGATCTGTTTGCCTTGTTTAAATAGCATTAGCGTAGGAACACTTTGCACGCTATAGGCCGATGCTGCAGCCTGATTTTTGTCAATATCGACCTTAATAATAGAAACCGAATCGCCAACCTGCGATTTTAATTGTTCTAAAATGGGTTTCATCATTTTGCAAGGACCGCACCACTCTGCAAAAAAATCTACCAGAACGGGTTTGTCACCATTTATTAATTCCGAAAACTTGGCCATAATTTTAATCTTTGTTTAAAAACAGCAACAATCTAAAATGGTTTTCTACAAAGAAGTCAAGTTTTTGAAACTTGACTTCTTATCTGATAATAATAGTAAAGGCTTGACTTAGTTAACCTTTACAAACTCTCCGTCCAACGCCCCTACCCAGTTATCAAACAGGGCTTTTTCTATCTTGATCACCTCGGCGGCATGGTTTTCCCAATCGTTACAAAAGCCAACCAGTTGATTTATCATTTCTTCGAGGTGCCCTTCTTCTTCAAGGATAATGGATTTAACATTTACTTTGCTTTTAGCCTCGTCTAAAACTGTTTGGTACACTGGGTAAAGCTCATCTGCACGCACTTCGATCGCATAAGTAACAAATAAATAGGCGGCAAACTTTAGCTCGTAACCCGAAAGCTTAAACTTGTTTTTGAGGTACCTGCAAACCGCGATATCTAAGGCGTGTAAATAATATTTGGTTTGATTTGGCGAAAGCAATTCGGCATTGGTGTAGGTTTTACACAAGTCGTCGCTTAGTTTTGATATTTGTTTTTTTAGATAATAAGCATGACGATGCTCTTCAGCAGCATGCTTAAGAATAATCAGGTTTACGTTTTCTTTATGCTCCGATGCCGAGATTTTTTTGGCACCAGCATTTTCCATATACGATAAGGTATTTAACCATTTGGCATGCAATACATGATCGTCAACTATCGATTTTAATATTGATTCTAACATTTTTAGATTGGTTAACCGTTTAATTATTTGAAAGTCATCCGATGAATATATGCGGTATGCCGATATTCATCGGATGACTATAATGTTCCTTCTTTGTTAACTTGTTAACTAAAAAACGGCCTAAATTTCCCTGTTTAAATCCCAGCTTTCGAGATAATCGGCCACTCTCCTTACAAACATACCGCCTAATGATCCATCTACCACACGATGATCGTACGACAATGACAGGAACATCATATGGCGAATGGCAATTACGTCGCCGTGCTCGGTTTCTAAAACAGCGGGTTTCTTTTTAATGGCACCTACGGCTAAAATGGCAACCTGTGGCTGATTGATAATCGGTGTTCCCATTACATTACCGAAAGAGCCAACGTTGGTTAGCGTAAATGTGCCAGCTTGTGTTTCGTCTGGCTTCAACTTCGACATTCGGGCCCGGCTTGCCAAATCGTTCACAGCCTTGGTTAAACCCACCAAATTTAATTGATCGGCGTTTCTAATTACGGGAACAATCAGGTTTCCACTCGGCAAAGCAGCCGCCATGCCAATGTTAATATCGCGTTTTTTAACGATTTGTGTTCCGTTTACCGAAACATTAATCATTGGGAAGTCTTTAATTGCTTTGGCAACTGCTTCTACAAAAATCGGCGTAAAAGTGATCTTTTCGTTTTCGCGTTTTTCGAAACTGCTCTTCACCTTATTACGCCATAAAACCATATTAGTAACATCGGCCTCTACAAACGAAGTTACGTGCGGCGAGGTTGCCTTGCTCATCACCATGTGATCGGCAATAAGTTTACGCATCCTGTCCATTTCAATAATTTCGTCACTTCCGCTTACGCTTGTTGTTTGGGTTTTATTTGCTGGCTGGGTTGCTTCGCTCTTCGTGTTATTCGAGCTTTCGACCACCGGTGGTGGTGGTGGCGGAACGAGCTCTACAACCGCTTTTTTAACGGCGGAGTCTCCTTTGTTAGCGATATAATTCAATAAATCGTCTTTAGTTAAACGCCCATCGGCCCCAGAACCCTTAATGGAATCGAGTTCTTCAATGGTGATGTTTTCTTGTGCTGCAATACTTTTTACCAGGGGAGAATAAAAGCGATCAGACGAAGAAAAGTCGACCTGGGCAGCGGGATTTTCCGTTGGCAACTGTTCGATACCGGGAATTGGTTGAGGTTTTTCTTCAACGATCGGCGCTTGCTTAGCTGGCTCTTCAGCTTTTTCGTTGCTTCCATCTGCTGTTTCAATAATAGCAATAACATCGCCTACCTGCGCAACATCATTTTCCTGAAACAATTGCTTTACCAGTTTACCGGCAACCGGCGATGGTACTTCAGAGTCGACCTTATCGGTTGCGATTTCCAAAATCGTATCATCTAAATCAATAGAATCGCCGATTTGCTTTACCCACTTAATCACCGTTGCTTCTGCAACACTTTCACCCATTTTTGGTAACAATAGTTCGTATTGAGCCATATTAAATTACAGTATTATGTATTGGTAACGCAGCAAAAATACGGTTTTTATTCGTTCTAAAGGTCTTCTTTAAGTAGATTTAACAATAGATTAAGGGCTGCAGATGCCGATCTTTCGATATTTTGAATGCGTTTGTTGCTGAAATTAAACACTTTAGCAACAGTTTTGTGTTTCGACGAAACTGCGATCCATACGGTACCCACGGGCTTATCTTCCGTGCCACCATCGGGCCCTGCTATTCCGCTTACTGCAATAGCATAATCGGTTTTAAAGTGCTTAACGGCACCTTCGGCCATTTCTGTAACCGTTTCTTCGCTTACGGCGCCGAATGTGGCCAGTGTTTTTTCGTTTACCCCTAAAATGGATGCTTTCAACTCGTAGGCGTAAGCTACTGCCCCGCCCCAATAAACTGATGAACAGCCAGGATGTTGTGTAATTAAATGGGCAATATAGCCTCCGGTGCAGCTTTCGGCGGTAGATAAGGTTAAACCTCGCTCTTTCATTACATTTAAAATGGCCTTTTCGAGTGGAATGTCTTCATCAATCACTACAAATTTGTCGACCTTTGCGATGATCGCCTTTGCGTAAACCTCAACCTCTGCCCTTAAGGTCAATTCATCTTCGCCTTTGGCCGATAAGCGCAAACGCACCTGCCCCAGCTTGGGTAAATAAGCCAGTTTAATGTGGGCGGGCAAGCGGTCTTCTACCTCTTCAATTTCTTTTGCAAGGAACGATTCGCCGATGTTGGCCGTTAAAATGGTTTTATGAATGATGGACGGCAATTTGAGTCGAGATTTGATTCTGGGCAAAATTTCATCGTCCATCAGGTACATCATTTCGTAAGGTACACCAGGCATCGAAACAAAAATTTTGTCGTTTTGCTCAAACCACATACAAGGTGCGGTTCCATTCCGATTTACAATAACCTCGCAGCCATCGGGCACATCGGCCTGCTGCATGTTAATATCAATCAATGGTCGTTTGTATTTTTCGAAAATCTGGCGCACCATTTCCAGTGCTGCTTCATCTCTGCGAAAGCCCATTCCAAAGTATTTGGCCAGCGTTTTCTTGGTGATATCATCTTTTGTAGGGCCCAGGCCTCCGGTTATTAAAATGATATCGGCACGCTGTTCCGCATCTTTGAGGGTCTGTAAAATATGTGCCTCATCGTCAGAAACCGAGGTAACCTGTTTAACAGAAACTCCGATCAAATTCAACTGGTTTGCCATCCAGGCAGAATTGGTGTCGACGATTTGACCAATAAGAATCTCATCGCCTATGGTTATGATTTCAGCTAGCATAATTTACTGATAGGTACTGTAATAACCTTGTCTTTTGCTCAATTTCAAATCCTGTAATATCGATGCCTTAACTTTTATGGTAATCGAATAACTTTTGTAAGCCCCGTAAGGCACCCAGTTTACGCTCATGTCCCAGCAGTGCAAATCGCGATAAATTGCCAGGTTCATTGGCGTTAAACTACTGGTTCTGAAATCGAAACCCGAGTTAAAGGTAACTTTCCACTTGGGCGTTAAGTTAACATCGCCATTAAAATTCAGCGTATTAGAAAGTACGGTATTGTTGCCGTCGTTGGTGTATTGAAAACTATAGGCAATTGAAAAATTCCATGGAATATTAAAATCGACAAAGGCGTTAGGATCGCGGCTGATTGCGGCAAGTTGTTCTGACTGGATATCGTTTAAGCCCTTTTTATTTGCTGCATCACCCAGTTTATCGTTTACTTCGTTCTTTCGCTTCAAGGCCTCGGGATTTAAGCTGTAATCGAAAGAAAAACCGAAGTTTGTAAGGCGTGGAAGAATTTTACCTTCTTGAAAGAAATATCTATCTCTTCTGATCAAACGGCCTGTACCCAGCGTATCGAGCCCAAGTGCATACGGATCAAATGTTCCGTTGTAGTTGATTCCCAATTTGTCGGTAAACTGCGATCGGCCGCTGAAGCCAATGGTTGATAATTTGTAAGAAGTTGCCAGAAAATTATACGATCCGTTGAAGCTCAAACCCTGAATAATCGGAATCTTTTTGGATCCGGTGCCTGTGGTATCTCCTTTCGATCGGACTTTCAGTTCCACCGTGTTATCTACGCCAAACCCGATGGAGGCGCTGGGCCCACCGAATGACCCGGGTTGGGCCATACCTTCGAAAATAGAATAGGTGATGGGAATGCCATTGGTTGTAATTCGGCTTCCATTTTGATCTACAGCAGCATTAAAGGGCCCTGAACCCGCTTTGGTGAAATCGGGAGAATAAGAGAACGAAACACTTGGTGTAATCACATGGCGCATGGCCTGTATTTTGCCGGCAGGATTAAAATCCCTACGGCCATAAATCTTGGTCGACATGCTTGTAGAAAGGTTGTAACTGCCAGCCCGTCTAAATCCGCTTAACGTATCTTCTCTAAATGTGTAGGTATTATCGGCAAACGAAGTGTAGGTTCTGTTAATGTGCTGAAAGTTCCAAACCTCGTTATATGTACCACCCAGGCTAAAGTTGAGGTATTTAAGTGCGGTAAACGACATGTTTATGGGAATGTTGTGGGCAAAACCGCTCCTCAATCGCTTCAAACCATCGTTGCTAAATAAAATACTGTCGTAAGTATCGATCCTGTTTGTACCCTGCAAACTGTAACCAACGGTAATTTTCTGATACCATTTCTGCTCATTAACGCGGGTTTTCGAATCGAAAGGATTAAATGTGGGCACGTTGAATGTCATTTCTGGTAAACGAACGGAAATTGCGCCTGAACTAATTGTTTGATCACTCGAGGCACCCAACGAAAAGTTCATTCCGTTCGCATAGGCCTTTGCATAGTTGATACCACTACTTGTGGTACTGGTGGCAATGGCATTAATATCGTAAGTTGTTCCTGCTGCAGTATTCTTATAATAACCGTTTCGGCCTGTTGAAACCAGCCTTACCTGTGCGCTAAAGGTTGTTCCGGGATTGGCGTTTGCGTTTTGGCTGTGGCTCCAGGCAATGCTAAAGTTCTTTGTAGGATTTGCAAATGCCTCCGTTCCCTCAAGACCATCTTTAAAGCTTGCATAGGCCAAATTGATGTTCCCGCTGTATTTATATCGCTTGGTGTAATTACTCAGCAAGCTCGTTTCGTATGATCCGTTGGTGTAAATAGACCCCTGAAACCGGGCATCCCAGTAATCGTTTAAACCGAGATAATAGCCACCGTTTTGTAAGAAAAATCCCCGTGTTGCATCCTCACCCGGCGTAGGCAAAATAAAGCCCGAAGTACGCTTGTTCGGTTTGGGGAAAAAGGCAAAGGGAAGTGCAAATGGAGTTGGAATATCTTCAATAATCATGTAAACAGGACCGGTAATCACCTGCTTCTCGGTAACCACCCCTTTCGATATCATTAAGCCAAAATGTGGATGTGGCAAATTACAGGTGCTGTACATCACATTTTTAACGTGTACCTCGTCGTCTATTTGCTTTTTACTTTGCCCGCCAGATAAAAATCCGCCCTCCTGCTCAGAAAAAACGCCATAAACTTTAGCTCTTGTGGTTGTAGCGTTATAAAATATCGAATCGGCAATTGCGGTGCCTTCCGTACCCGATTTAAAAATTGGCCTGCCGGCATATCTTCCGGTTTTAGGATCGTTCAAACCCTTGGCAAAAATTGTGCTGTTTTTCTGATCGTATTTAATGTATTCTGCATCCAGCTCGAAGTCGCCATAGATAACCCTCGCATTTCCATACAGATAGACAATGCTTTTGTCTTTACTAAATTTTACAGAATCCTTCGCTTTGTATTCAACTTTCTGATCAAGACTGCTATTATTCTTCCCTCCGGTCTTTGTTGTATCCTTCTTGGTTGTGTCTTGTTGAATAATTTGCTGTAATGAAATGTTAGAAATTGCGTTAGCTTTACTAACACCAAGTGTTAATAAAATGACAGGAATTAGTAAAATAGAGCTCTTAAGAAGTTTCAAATTCGTATTTGAATGTTATTTTTGCACAAATGTTTAATCAAAAACGTTCAAAATTAGTGAAAAATATACCATTGATGTATCTTAAATCCATTTTAACATTTATTATTTGTTCAGTCTTATTAAATACCATTGATAATCAAGCCGTTGCGCAATACAAAATCAAAACAATTGTTATTGATGCTGGTCACGGAGGCAAAGATGGCGCCACCCACGGTCTGTATTCGAGAGAAAAAGATGTTGCCTTAAAAACTGCCCTGAATCTGGGCAAGGCGCTTCAAGACAGCTTAAAAGATATCAAAGTGATTTACACGAGACAAACGGATGTTTTTATTCCGCTTTACGAGCGAATCAATATCGCTAACGAGGCTAAAGCCGATTTGTTTATCTCCATACACTTAAATGATATGCCGGTTCGTAGCAGCCGCGTGGTAAGTTATTATAAAAAAGTACGTGGTAGAAAGGTGCCCGTTTATAAAACTGTAACCTCTAAAAGCACTTCGACCCGGGGAACGGAGACTTTTGTATCGGGTACAGGCCGGTTGGGCGAACAAGACGAAGTAATCAAAAGAGAGAACGCGGCGATGTTTTTAGAAGATAATTATCAGAAAAACTACGAAGGCTTTATTGCGAACACGCCAGAGAACGACATTATGCTTTCGCTAATGAAACAAACGAACCGCGAACGGAGTTTAAAATTCGCTTCGATGCTGCAACAAGAATACATCAACAATGGCAGAATTAATCGTGGTGTGCAAGAAAAAAGCCTGGCGGTATTGGCGAGGGCTTCTATGCCAGCCGTTTTAACTGAAATCGGTTTTATCAGTAATCCCGATGAAGAAAATTATATGAACTCGCCTGAAGGGCAGGATGAAATTGTAAGCGGAATTATCAAGGCCATTAAAAATTATAAACGCATTGCAGAGACCTCTTTCTAAATAGCTTTAAATGAAGATCAAATTATTATTAGTTGCACTTGTATTATCGCTCTCTGTACAGAATTTAGCTGCTCAAGGTTACAAAATCACCACGATTGTGATCGACCCGGGACATGGCGGCAGAAAACCTGGTGCCCTCGGCAAAACTTCTAAAGAAAAGGATGTAGCATTAAAGGTTGGATTAAAGCTTGGCGAAAAAATTAAGGATGCCATGCCTGATGTGAAAATCATTTATACCCGCAAAACGGATGTCGATGTGGATTTATACCGAAGGGCGGAAATAGCGAATGAAGCCAACGCAGATCTGTTCATCTCTATCCATTGCAATTCGATGCCTCCGGGCAATAAGCACGTGAAAGGGACAGAAACTTTGGTTGCAGGTTCGCACCGGTTAAAAGAACAAGATGCTGCCATTAGGGAAAATGCCGATATCAAGCTCGAAAAGAACTATAAAAGCAAATACGACGGTTACGATCCCAATAATCCGAGTTCGTTTATCCTTTTATCATTATTAAAGAACACGTTTCGGGATAAAAGCATTAAATTTGCCAAGCTGATACAAAACGCTTACATCAGTCGCGATAAGCGCTCGAGCCGTGGTGTGAAAGAGCAAGGGGTGCTGGTGCTGCAACGATGTGGCATGCCGGCCATTTTAACGGAAGTAGGTTTTATTTCGAATACCGAAGAGGAACGATACATCAACTCGGCAGACGGGCAAAATGAAATTGCAAATTCGATTTTAGCAGCCATTAAAACGTATAAAAAGAACGTTGAAATAAAATAACTGGCACCATTAATGATAAAGGAATCTAAGCAAAACAAAATAATCATACGGATTACCAAACAAAATATACGATGTTTGTATTTATTTAATAATTATTAGATTTAAGCATCAAAAAACAACATACGCTCAAATAAGTAATAGCTTACGGTTTATTGCTTTTAGCCATTAAATTAAAACACTCATGAAGATTAAGAACGAAACCAAAGTTGGTATTTTAGCCGCATTTGCCATTGCTTTGTTAATTATTGGTTATAACTTTTTAAAGGGTAATTCCATTTTTTCAAGCGAAACCGAATTATTTGCCCGCTATACCCGGGTTGACGGTTTAACAGTGTCTAAGCCTGTACTGATAAACGGATACCAAATTGGCCGCGTAAAGGCCTTACAGCTCGAGCCCGGAGGAACTATTTTGGCTACTTTAAGCATTAACAGTAAATATGACATTCCTGAAAATAGTATTGCACGTTTAGAGGGAACGGATCTTTTAGGAAGCAAGGCGATTGTAATGTCGTTGGGAAATTCGAAAAAGATGGCAGAAGACGGCTTTATGTTAAACGCCAATGTAGAGAAAGGTTTAATGGAGCAGGTTGAGCCCGTACAGAAGAAAGCACAATTGATTATCGGCAAAATGGATTCGATTTTAAGCAGTGTGAATTCAATTTTGAATCCAAATTTCCAGAAGAATATAGACAAGAGTTTTAACAGTATTGCCGGAACTTTGGCTTCGTTAGAAAATACCTCTAAAAAGGTTGATGGTTTAGTTGGCTCAGAAAGTGCACGTATTGAAGGCATCCTTAAAAATGTAGAAGGTATTACTGCAAACTTGAATAATAACAACCAGAAAATAACCGCCATTTTAACAAATATTAATACCGTAACTGATAAATTTGCCGCGGCCAACTTTAAACAAACCCTCGATAATGCGAACAATGCCATTGCCGACTTACAAAGTGTAATTGCTGGAGTTAAATCGGGCAAGGGAAGTTTAGGTTTGTTGTTGAACGATGACAAAATGTACAACAACCTGGATAATGCTTCTAAAAACTTAGACGCCTTAATGATCGACTTGAAAGCCAATCCATGGCGTTATGTTCACTTCTCAATATTTGGAGGAGCTAAAAATAGAGATAAATAGTTAAGCAACTTGTTATAAAACTGAAAGCTTTGGAAATAAGATTCCAAAGCTTTTTTTGTGTGGGAGGAGGTTTCATTGGAGTTCTTAGTCATCCGATGAATAATGTGCAACACGCCTATTATTCATCGGATGAGTTTTCTAAAGCGAAGTATTTATTTGGCACCTTAAACCTCTCCCTTTTAATGGCGGTGGTTTTTTCTCTGTCTGTACATCCCTCCCGAAAAGTCGGGACAGGTCCTCCTCGAGGAGAGGGAAAGCAAAGGCATTGCTCTTAACCCGAACGTTGATAGGGAGAGGTTATGAAACGCAAGGCGAATCCGATAGCCCGCCACTCGTCGTAGCGTCTCCAATGCTATTAAGTTAGGCTTGTCAATTGTCAGTCTGAGCGGAGTCGAAGACCCTTTCTATAGGATAAAACAAAAAATATCTGTCCTTCGACTCCGCTCAGGATGACAATATTTTTAATTTTATCCTTAACCGCTACTCGTCGTAGCGTCTCGCTACGACGTATATTAAATTAATGGGTTGAATTAGGCACAAGCCGAGACGCTTGCGCCAGTATACGGCAATGACGATTCACTCGCACTGACAATGATCTTAAATTAATTACAAATGAAAGGTTCTGCCTTCAACTGCGAGTTCGGTGTTTTCGAACACAGATTGCGCTTCATCTAAAAGCATTTGGAGGGTTTTATAACGTGAAGAAAAATGACCGATTAATAGTTTTTTAGCTCCATTAATCTTTGCCACTTCAGCAGCCTGCAAAGCTGTAGTATGATGTGTTTCGTTTGCACGATCTAAAAGCTCATGCATAAAAGTTGCTTCATGATAGAGTGTGTCGCAATCCTTGATGTAAGGAAAATATCGTTCATCAAATCGCGTGTCAGAACAGTAGGCATAGCACCTCGGTGGGTCTGGCGGTAAGGTATAATCCTCACTTCTTAGTATCTTCCCATCAGGCATTTCTACATCCATGCCTTTTTTTAGGGCACTGTAATAAGCCATTGGAACTTCGTCTGTTTTTTCCTTGATCAGTTTTCTTTGTCGTTGCTTTTGCTGAAAAATAAAGCCCGTTGTCGGAATACGGTGGTTTAACACTACCGTTCTAACAATTAAGTCTTGATTTTCAAAGATCTGTTTCGGTTCATCGGCTTCAATTGGGAAGAACTCGATCGGATACTTTAAAACTGTGTCTGAATATTTAAACTGAATTTCAAGAATCTCCAACAACGGTGCAGGCCCGAAAATTTGCATCGGCTTACTCCTGCCATTCAGATGCAGGCTTGAAAGGAGTCCGATCAGACCAAAGTAATGATCGCCATGTAAATGACTTATAAAAACATGATCGATTCTGGCGGCTTTTAGGTTATATCTTGCCAATTGCTGCTGAGTACCTTCGCCACAATCGATTAAATAGTATTTTTCGTTACAATTTAACAGCTGTGCCGACGGATTCCGATTGAATACTGGAGTTGCCGAACTGCTTCCGAGAATTGTAACTTCAAATTTCATAATGGTGTGATATAAAAAGCCTCGTAGGTTTTGGAAACTACGAGGCTGAATATTATTAATTGCAATTGCTTATTTCTCGCCTCTGAATTCCTTCTCCAATTCATCCATAAAAATAAAATCGGTAGCTTCCTCTAATGTATTAACAAACGTTACAGATTGAAATATGTTTGATAATTCGATAATTGGTGCAATTTCGTCGTTGATACCTGTTACAATAAACAAACCGCCTGCCGCTTTACAAAGCCTATCGCCTACCAGCAAACTGCTCAAATCTTGCGCATCTGTACACTCTTTAATGTGGCTTAAATCAACAATAATATTTTTAAAACCCTCATTACTAAGTAAATAAAGTTCCGATTTTAAACCTGGGGCGTTATCGTTGGTAAACTTTGGCTCTTTAAGCTTTAAGGTTACATATTTGTCGTGTTTATCTACAGAAAATTTCATCTCTTCTAATCTTTAGTTTACTAAAGTATAAAAATTTAAAGTGTTTGCAAAGCCTTTACCACATTGTTTTCTATACGCTGCGAAATGGAATCTGCATCAGCTTTAATGAATGTTTCGCCAACAATTTGTTCGTAAAGCTCAATGTAGCGTTCAGAAATTGAATTTACAATTTCTGGTGTCATTTCTGGCACAACCTGCCCCTCTTTGCCCTGAAAACCGTTTTCAATTAACCATTTCCGTACAAACTCTTTCGAAAGTTGTTTTTGGGGTTCGTCTGCCTGCTGACGTTCGTTATAACCATCGGCATAAAAATAGCGTGACGAATCTGGCGTATGAATTTCATCAATTAAATAAATAACGCCATCGGCCTTGCCAAACTCATACTTGGTATCAACCAGTATTAAGCCACTTTTTGCAGCTATTTCAGTTCCGCGTTGATACAGTGCATACGTATATTGCTCCAATTTTTCGTAATCGGTTAAGGAGACTATTCCCTTGGCTAAAATGTCTTCTTTGGAGATATCTTCGTCGTGGCCAACAGACGCCTTGGTAGTCGGCGTAATAATTGGTTTTGGCAACTTATCGTTTTCTTTGAGACCATCAGGTAGTGAAACACCACACACCGAACGCTTACCGGCACTATATTCTCGCCAGGCATGCCCTGCCAGATAACCTCTAATAACCATTTCTACCTTGAAAGGTTCGCAAATGCGACCGATGGTGACCATAGGATCTGGAACGGCCAGCACCCAGTTAGGAACAATATCTTGCGTGGCAGCTAAAAATTTAGCAGCAATTTGGTTCAAAACCTGTCCTTTAAAAGGAATTGCCTCTGGTAAAACAACATCGAAGGCCGAAATGCGATCGGACACGACCATAACCATCGATTCATCGGCAATTGTGTACACATCGCGTACTTTACCTTTGTAGAAATTACTTTGACCTGGAAAATTAAAATGGGTTTCTTTTAGTGCTTTCATGAGGGCATAAAATTAAGGAAAAAAGTCGGAAAAAGTCCGAAGTCTTTAGTCCCAAGTTATAGGCCGAAGTCTTTAGTCCCAAGTCTTCGACTCCGCTCAGACTGACACTTCATTATCATAACTGGAAGACATTTCCCAGACTACAGACTTCCGACTTTCGGGCTTATTTAGCGCCAATATCTTCGGACTTTCGACTAAGGACTTCGAACTCCCGACTAAGGACTTCAGCCTTACTGAATATCCCCGTAGGCTTTCAAAATGTCTTTAACAAGCTTATGTCGAACAACGTCTTCTCCACTCAAATAAATTATATCGATACCCTTGATGCCTTCCAAAATCCTTAAACCGTTAAACAAACCCGACATTTGTTTTTTGGGCAAATCTACTTGCGTAACATCTCCGGTAACAATAAACTTTGCTGTTGGTCCCATTCGAGTTAAAAACATCTTCAACTGCATGTCGGTGGCGTTTTGCGCCTCATCTAAAATTACGAAGCAATTATCTAAAGTACGGCCACGCATAAAAGCCAGTGGTGCAATCTCTATTGTGCGATTTTCGATATAAAACTTCAACTTTTCGGCGGGAATCATATCATCCAGCGCATCGTAAAGCGGACGTAAATATGGATCGATCTTTTCTTTTAAGTCGCCGGGCAAAAAGCCGAGGTTTTCGCCTGCTTCCACTGCCGGACGTGTTAATATAATCCGTTTAATTTCCTTGTTCTTCAATGCACGTACCGCTAATGCAACGGCGGTATAGGTTTTACCGGTTCCGGCAGGGCCAATAGCGAAAAGGATATCGTTTTTGGCAATGCTGCTCACCATTTTCCGCTGATTTGCCGTTCTGGCTTTAACCAACAATCCGTTGGTACCAAAAACAATTACCTCTCCGCCCCCACCTGTTGGCTGATCAATTTCTTTTTTTGCAACTCCGATCGATTTTGCGCCCAAAATTGTTTCGACATCGTTATTGGTAAGTGAGCTGTATTTTTCGAGGTGTGCAACAAGTTGATTAAACTTGTCTTCAAACGCCTTAAGTTCCTGTTCATCACCGAGAACCTTCACATCGCTGCCCCGCGCCACCAATTTTAGCTTGGCAAAGGCGCCTTTAATCATTTCGTAATTTTCGTTATTTGCTCCCCAAAAGTGAGCAGGATTTACGGTATCTAGGGATAATTTTAATTCGTTCAAACTGTAGTATTTTAAAAAGTTATCGGGCTATATTAATTAAAATTTGAATATTTGCAGACGCTTAAGTCTATACACAAGAATAAGCAATAATATTGAATTTTTAATGGGGATAATTACTTTAACAACAGATTTAGGTTCAAAAGATTTTTATCAGAGCGCCCTTAAAGGTAGCCTGTTCAATCTGATGCCTAATGTTAATTTAGTTGATATCACTCACGAAGTTCCATCCTTCAATATTTCTTACGCCGCCTTTGTTTTAAAGAACGCTTATCCGTATTTCCCTAAAAATACGGTGCACCTTATTGGTATAGATTCTGTGTATAGCGAAAACACGAAATACATTGCCGTTAAACACCGCGACCATTATTTTGTTGGTGCCGACAATGGTATTTTTTCGTTGCTTTTTGACGAAACTCCGGAAGATGTTGTGGAGCTAAACATTATGCAAGACCTGAAATATCTCCATTTCCCTTTGGTTGACATTTTTGTAAAAGCAGCTACACATTTGGCAAAAGGCGGCAAGCTAAAGGATATTGGGTTACCTGTATCAGAAATTGAGCAGAAAGTACTTTTGCATCCTGTAATTGAGCGAGATATTATCCGCGGAAGCGTAGTTTACATTGATACTTTCTGTAACGTAATTACAAATATTACGAAAGATCTTTTTACCAGAATCCAGAAAAATCGCGATTTTACCTTGTATTTTAGAAAAAGTGAAACCATTACGCAACTGAGCTGGCATTACAACGAGGTTTCAGAAGGTGAAAAATTATGCTTGTTCGGCATTAGCAACCACCTTGAAATCGCAATCAACAAAGGCAAGGCGAGCGGCCTGCTTGGTTTGCACCTCGGCGATATTGTACGTGTAGAGTTTCATTCTTAAGGAAGCTGAAAGACTAAAGCTAAAAGCTAAAAGACTAAAGCTGAATAGCCACTTCGCAAAATTGCTTATTGCTTTGCTCATTCCCAATTGCTTATCGCCTATTGCCCATTGCTACCAATGAACTAATGAACAAATAAAACAACTTCGAGCCTTTGGACGTTTATATCGCATGAAAACCTATTTTTATCTTTTTTTGATTTTATTTTTAAGTTTCAATGCCGCTGCACAACAAGATACCGCAAGTTACGCCGCTCAGCGTGTTAAGGTAAACGCGTTGCTGGCCGAGCGAAGTGCA
The DNA here is from genome assembly GCF_015679185.1 of Pedobacter endophyticus. NCBI lineage: Bacteria > Pseudomonadati > Bacteroidota > Sphingobacteriia > Sphingobacteriales > Sphingobacteriaceae > Pedobacter > Pedobacter endophyticus. The sequence goes on along the minus strand of NZ_CP064939.1, from coordinate 199,534 downwards.
AAATTTGGTCAATATGACGAGAGCTTAAACCAGCGGACGGGTATTTTCGGCTGGCAAACCAGGAAAGACATTAAAAACTCAAACGAAATTTTGCGGCAGGTTGTACTGACGGATAACAATATTTTTAAGGAGCTGAAAGTTTTAATGGAATATAAAGATTTGCAGAATCAACAAAAAGTGGCCGTTGCCGATCATTCGCAAGAAAAACTCGACAGCTATATGCGGGCGATCAAAAAACTGCAAGATCAAAACGAACTGCTTAAAGTGCAAGCGACGAAAAATAATCAAAGTTTATCCACTTATATTATCATAGCTTTGATTTTGATAATGGCCGGCGGATTTTACTTTTTCAACAAGGAACTCAAGCGATATAAAAAGAATGAAAAAAGCGCTGTTTAAAGCTTTGGTTAAGATTAACAATGCAATTTTGCCAAGCTTATATAAAAAAGACCCGAACAGGTTAACTACTTTGCAGAAAGCGATTTTAGGCTATCGGTATTGGGTATTAATGCATGCATTAGATTGAAATGAAAAGAGCTACCAACTTGTAAGTCAGTAGCTCTGATGATTTTATTTCTTAAAATGCTCAATAATCAAAGTGGCAAGTTCAGTACCGATACGTTCTTGCGCTTCGTTAGTTGATGCACCGATGTGCGGGGTCAACGAAATTTTTGGATGTGTTAAAATTTCAGCCAGCGGAGTAGGTTCATTATCGAAAACATCTAAGCCCGCAAAAGAAACCTTTCCTGAGTTTAATGCCTCAATTAATGCCGGCTCATCAATTGTTCCCCCACGAGAACAGTTCACAATACCAACGCCGTTTTTCATTTTAGCAAACTCTTCGGAGCCTAAAATCGGTTTTTCAGCAAATGGCGTGTGCAAGCTTAAAAAATCACTTCCCGCAATCACTTCGTCTAAAGAAACCGTTTTAATCGGAATACTCACCGATTTACCGCCTTGAAATTCCAAAGTAATTTCGGATTCTGACGGATACAAATCATACGCTAAAACATTCATTCCTAAGCCCAATGCAACCTTGGCTGTTGCACGACCAATTCGTCCGAACCCGATTATACCCATCGTTTTACCACTTAGCTCGGTTCCTTTTGCATAAGCTTTTTTAAGGTTGTTGAACTGAGTTGCGCCCTCAACAGGCATTTTGCGATTGGCATCTTGCAAAAAACGAATTCCGGTAAACAAATGCGAGAAAACTAACTCGGCAACCGATAACGATGATGCAGCTGGCGTGTTCACAACGGCAACGCCCTGACTGCGGGCATATTCTACGTCGATGTTATCCATACCAACTCCACCCCTGCCAATCAATTTGATGTTTGGCACAGCGTCAATCAGTTCTTTTCTTACTTTGGTTGCGCTACGAACCGTAATGGCATCATAGTTCTTTAGGGCTTCAGCAAGTTGTTCCTGCGGAACAGTTTCTGTGTCGACCTGAAAACCTGCTTTCTCTAATAATTCTTTTCCGATTGGGTCTATCCCATCGTTCGCTAATATCTTAATCATTTTTTTATGATTGCACAGATTAACGAAATTTTCACCGATAATCTGTCGTTTTTAATTTAAATTAATTTGATTTTGCCTGTTTTTCCTCGAAAGATTGCATGGCCTCAATTAAAGCATGAACCGAGGTAATCGGCAACGCATTGTACATCGAAGCACGGAAACCGCCGACACTTCTGTGGCCTTTTATTCCCACGATGCCCTGCTCTTCTGCAAACTTTAAAAACGGTTTCTCCAGTTCGGCATTCTCCATTACAAAACATATATTCATTCTTGAGCGATCTTCAACTGCACAAGTTCCTTTAAACAGCGGATTGCGATCTATCTCTCTGTAAAGCGCCTCTGCTTTTTGTTTGTTTTCGCTTTCAATTTGTGCTACGCCACCTTTCGATTTTAACCAACGCAGGTTTAACAAGGCCACATAAATAGAGAAAACAGGTGGTGTGTTATACATTGAGCCGTTATCAATATGCGATTGATAATTTAGCATCGAAGGGATTTTACGATCGGTTTTGCCAAGAATATCGTCTTTAACGATCACGATTGTTAATCCTGCCGGGCCGATATTTTTCTGTGCACCAGCATAAATTAGGCTGAATTTTGAAACATCGATCACCCTGCTCATAATATCTGATGACATATCGCAAACTACAGGAACATTTGTTTGAGGAACCTCGAAAAGCTCAGTTCCATAAATTGTGTTGTTCGATGTATAATGTAGGTAAGCGCTATCGGCCGGAATTTCGTAGCCTTTTGGAATAAACGTATAGTTCGATTCTTTAGAAGACGCCAGCACGTTTACATTGCCAACAAATTTAGCTTCCTTTATGGCTTTTGAAGCCCAAACGCCCGAATCTAAATAACCTGCGGTTTGCCCATCGCCCAACAAGTTCATTGGAACCATTGCAAATTGCAAACTTGCACCGCCCTGTAAAAATAAAACCGAATAACCCGAAGGCACGTTTAGTAACTCTTTTACCAATTTCTCAGCTTCGGCAACAACTGCCTCAAACTCCGTTGTTCTGTGCGAAATTTCTAAAATTGATAAGCCATCGTTAAAATCTAAAACTGCCTGTGCAGCTTGTTTAAACACTTCTTGAGGTAAAATACAAGGGCCTGCGCCAAAATTATGCTTCATCTTATTATATAATGTTTTATGGCCGTAAATGTAAAATTTTTAAAGCAGTTATGCCTATAAAATCGTAGGATAAATAATTAAAATTTGTTAAAAATTAAGGTTGTTTTTAAGGTTTTATTGCGGTTTTTGCAATACAAAGGATGAAGTAACCCTGGCTTTGTCATGCTGAGGAACGATGCATCCGAAACCTATATTTTACCGCTCTTGCCCACTCACTCACCCTTCTTGACAGCGGTTTTTTGGGATTCGGTATATCGTCGCTTCGGGATTCTTCGTTACACTGAGAATGACAGCGTTAAGCGGGCTGCATAAATGTCGGGTTTGGCTAACCACTTTGCCGTTGGTTTCAAGAAACGGACAACTGACATCAATTAATTAGATCTCAAAATCCTTCAATATTGCCGTGATCAAGGTTTATTTTTCAGCTTCACAATCAACTTTAAGTTAAATTGCCGACCTGTTAAATAGTTTGGAATTGCAAACTGCACATTGTCAACGTCTTTTAACCACAAATAAGAAACCGTATTGTTAATATTCAATAGATTAAAAACCTCAAAAAACAAGATAACAGCACTGAAATTCTTGTCTAAAAACCTGGGTTTATGCAAAGCCGCATCATCAAGAAAATCTTTCGAAAAACCGATATCGACACGCTTGTACGATGGAATAAAAAACTTATCCAAATACCTTGGCGTCTCCGACGGACCGATTGGTAAACGGGAACCATATAACACGTTGAGGTGAACTTTGTAAGTCGGGCTGTTTAAAAGTCGGTCTTGAAAAAAAACAGAAAAATTGACCCGCTGATCGGTTGGACGTTTTATATAATCTGGAAATATCGTTTTACCATTTTGTACGTAGCTGTCGCCTACAATATCTTCGTTAGCATGCATGATCGACATTCGGAAATACGACACGAGATCTTTGACAAACTCGCCACCGATAGTAAAATCGGCCCCATAAGCGTAACCTCTCGAAACCTCATCGGCCAGGTACTTGATTCTCAAATTGTCAATTTTATAAGGAATCAACCGGTCTGAATATTTAAAATATGCCTCCGAAGTAAATTTAAGGCGGGTTCCGAAAGCATCGAAAGCATAATCATACCCCACAGACGTATTGTAAGAGCTTTGCGCCTTTTGATCGACATTTAAGTGCCCGCTAAAATCGCGAATGGTTCGATAAGATGGCGGCTGTTTGTAAACACCAGCACTAAATCTTAAGATTTTATTGTTCGAATTTGGCCGATAGGCAATAAGCATCCTCGGGCTAATGAGCAGCTGCCTGCTCAACGAGCTGTACGTGGCCCGGGCGCCAAGTTGCAGCTCAGCATGATCCGAAAGCGAATAACTATCTTGTATGTACGCACTGTAGTTTTTGATATCCAGATCATTATCTACGTTGATTACGTTTTGGAGCACAATATTTTTCGAATTGCCCGGCACAATATATCCAGCTGAATCTGTGTAATTGTACTCGTTTAAGCGATCGTTGTACTTTGCATTATTGAACTTCAGTCCCCAGGAAAAAACGTGGTTGTCGAAGTTTTGATCAACCTTAAGTTCCGAAGTTAAAATCTGGGTATTCAAGCTGTTGCGACCGTAATTATAATAACTTCCTATGCCCCTGTTTTTAGTAACCGGGCCAAAATCATCGCGTGAAAACGTGTTGTCAACCTCATCGAAAATGTAGCTTCCATCAATATCATAACGCTCTCTTTCCACCGTATTAAAGTAGCTGTTTATAAACTTTATAACCAGGTTTGGTTGTGGAGCGAAAGTTGCCGTAACAGCGGTTCCCACTGTTTGATAGTCATCAATTTCTTGCCCTGTATAGTCCACATTTAATCGCAACGTTGTACTTAACGTACCAAACTCCGTTTCGCGGTAAGCTGGCGTCAATTTAAATTGCCCTAAATTGAAATTCCCCAATACATTAACATTGAATTTTGGCGAGAAATTGTATTGATACATCACCTGTGCATCGGCATAATTTGGATTGTAGCTACCTTTTTCGTCCTGTTTGATCAGCACATTCGAGTTATTTTTATATCGCAAACCAGCAAGTAAAAAGCCATTCTTAAAGTTCCGCTTTACGGCCAGTGAAGTGTTTAAAAGGCTTGTGCTTAAAATAATTTGGTTGCTATCGGGCTTATCATATCTTACATCCAAAACCGACGAAAGTTTATCGCCATATTTGGCCTCGAAACCGCCCGCAGAAAACTTGGCTTTGCTAACCAGTTCAGCATTTATAAAGCTTAGCCCCTCCTGCTGCCCATTACGGATTAAAACGGGCCGGTTGATTTCCACATCATTGACATAAATCAGGTTCTCATCAAAGTTTCCACCACGAACGCTGTATTGCGCACTAAGTTCGTTATTTGTAGATACGCCGGGCAGCGTTTTGAGCATCGTTTCAAAATTGCCCGAAACTAACGGCATTGATGGAATATCGGCAATATTTATAGTTGTGGTGTTAGTGAGCTGATTTTGTTTATTAGTAATATTTACCTGCTCAAGCTCATTAATATTAGCAGCAAGGGTCACCTGTTGCGTTATCCGCGCACCTGTGCGTTCGCTAAATTTTAAGGTTTTCTGCTCATAACCGAGCAACGAATATTTAATGGCGAAAACCTTCGATTTTGAGTAAATCGTGTAAACGCCAAATTCATCGGTAACGGTCGACTGTGCCTGCCCTAAAACAATTACGGTAACCTGCGGTAATGGTGATTTTTCCTGATTGTAAACTATGCCCGAAACCCTCACCAACGGCTGTGCAACAGCTAAGCTGCAGCCAGCAATTAACAAGAAGAGGATTAATTTAAATTTGAGCATTTTAGCAGTTGGCAGTTGGCAATTAGCAGTTGGCAGTTAGCAATTTCAGTTGACAGTTAGCAATTTCAGTTGACAGTTAATAATTTCAGTTAACGAAATCTTCAGTTTAACAAACTAAGCAATTAAACAATTCATCGGACTAAACAGTTAACCTCTTGCCTGTTAATTCCTTCATCTTGGCTATCGTTTCTGTCGGGCTGTTTGTTGCAAAAATTGCACTTCCTGATACAAAGGCATTGGCCCCTGCCGATACCAAATTGCCGATATTTTCTACACCTACGCCACCATCAACTTCTATAACCAGATTTTCATTTACTCCGGTTATCAAATGCTTCAACTCGCGGATCTTCTTGTAAGTATTCTGGATAAATTGCTGTCCGCCAAAGCCCGGGTTTACCGACATAATCAACACCAGATCTAAATCGCCTATAATATCAGCTAACAACGAAACGGGCGTATGCGGATTTAAGGCAACCCCGGCCTTACACCCCGAAGCCTTAATGAGCTGTACCGTTCTATGCAAGTGCGTGCAAGCCTCATAATGAACGGTAATTCGGTCCGCACCTGCTTTAGCAAAGTCGCCGATAAATTTATCCGGTTCAACAATCATCAGGTGAACATCTAATGGCTTAGCTGCATGCTTTTTAACGGCCGCCATTATCGGAAAGCCGAAAGAAATATTGGGCACAAAAACACCATCCATCACATCAACATGAAACCAATCGGCCTCACTCTTATTGATCATTTCAATATCGCGTTGTAAGTTGCCGAAATCAGCAGAAAGTATGGATGGGGCTATGATGTATTTCATTTATTTATCTCTTAGTCTCTTGATATTTTCCAATTCAATTATGTCTATTTGATCTTTCGGACGATTGGCTGCCTTTTTCGATTCTATTAACTGATTAATATGTAAAAATGGAATTTCCAGTTCATAAATAGTTGCAATGGAAGCATACGCTAAGCACTTATCAAAGCCAAATTCCTCCAATCCCTTCACTGATGTCATAATATCCATTCGCAAACTGTTTTCAAGATAGAAATCTGTCCAACCTGGAATGAATTGAGTAGTCTCCAATGCTTCAAAATCGCCTAAGCCATAATCTTTAAAAGCATTCCTCAAATTTTTTCTATTTTCGAGACTGTCTTTTATCCAAATATCAATATCCTCAGTAGTTCTATGAAATCCGTGCAAATTGGTTGCCACTCCGCCAATCATGATAAAACTAACATCGCTTTTTAAAAGCGACCGCCACAACTTTAGTATGTCATCGTCAAAAACATCCATTACTTATCTATTTTTTTATGGACAACTTTTGCTGATTTTAAAATAATATTTAATTTCATCAACCTGGTCATAGCGTGAAAACGATCTGTGTATGAAGTTGATAAGGCCCTTTTTAGTAAATCTTCCTCTGCTTTATGATAGTCGGCAGCGGAGTTTTCTAAAAGATGTTTGTCCTTTTTCATTGTAATTGCAAGTTACAAAAGAAGTCTGAAAGTTTTTAGTTCGAAAGATTGAAGTTCGTTTTAAAGTAAAAAAGCCCTTCCAGTTTAAAACTGAAAGGGCAAACTTTTTATTTTCCGACTGCGGACTTGTACCAAAGGGACGCCTCTGGCACGACTTCGGACTTTTTTACGCTTTAGGTGCTGCCGGTTTTTCAGGTCTTGGCAATAAAACTTTTCTAGAAAGCTTCATTTTACCTTGTTTATCGATGTCTAACAATTTAACCTCGATCTTATCGCCTTCTTTTAACACGCCATCCATGGTTTCTAAACGTTCCCATGAAATTTCAGAGATGTGCAACAAACCATCTTTACCAGGCATCACTTCAACAAATGCACCAAATGGCATAATTGATTTTACTTTACCCTGGTAAACCTCGCCAATTTCTGGCTTAGCAACGATGTTACGTATACGGGTTACAGCGGCATCAATTGCAGCTTTATTATCTGCAAACACCTCAACGATTCCTTTACCTTCAACTTCCTCAATAGAGATCGAAGCACCAGTTTCGCGTTGCATTTCTTGAATAATTTTACCTCCGGGGCCGATAATCGCACCGATAAATTCTTTATCGATAGTTAAAGAAACAATACGTGGAGCATGTGGCTTATAATCTTCATTTGGCTGGCTGATGGTCTTTTTCATCTCGTTTAAGATGTGTAAGCGACCTTCTTTTGCCTGTAACAAAGCTTTTGTTAAAACTTCATATGATAAACCATTAATTTTTAAGTCCATTTGACAGGCAACGATACCATTTTCAGTACCAGTAACTTTAAAGTCCATATCGCCCAGGTGATCTTCATCACCTAAAATATCCGAAAGGATGGCGTATTTACCAGTTTTTTCATCGGTAATTAAGCCCATTGCGATACCAGAAACTGGCGATTTGATTTTAATACCAGCATCCATTAATGCTAAAGTACCAGCACAAACAGTTGCCATTGATGATGAACCGTTCGATTCTAAAATATCAGAAACAATACGGATGGTATAAGGATTTGCCTCACCTTGTGGCAATACTTTTTTCAATGAGCGTTGCGCCAATGCACCATGCCCAATTTCGCGACGGCCAGCGCCTCTGTTTGGTCTTACTTCACCAGTTGAAAAACCCGGGAAATTATAGTGCAACAAGAATTTTTGGTAGCCGTTAAAGAAAGCACCGTCAATCATTTGCTCATCATCTTTACTACCTAAAGTAACTGATGTTAACGATTGAGTTTCGCCACGCGTAAATACAGCTGAACCATGTGCTGCCGGCAAATAACCTACTTCGCTCCAAATCGGACGAATTTCAGTAGTTTTACGGCCATCTAAACGGATGCCTTCATCTAACAACAAGTTTCTGATGGCATCGTACTGAACATCATGGTAATAATGTTTGGCCATTGCCTTGGTTAAATCTTCTGTATCTTCTGGCATTGCCTCGAAAAACTCATTGATGATGGCAGTGAAGCCTTCTTTACGCTCATCTTTATTTAAGCCAGATTTTGCTATTGCATATACTTTATCGTAAGTATCAGCATAAACCTTAGCTTTTAAATCAGCATCATGGTCTTCATGGCTATATTCGCGTTTTACGGTTTTGCCTGTAGCCTCAGTCAGTTCAACCTGAATGGCGCATTGAACTTTAATGGCATCGTGTGCAAATTTTAAAGCTTCAACCATTTCGTCTTCCTGAATCTCATCGCACTCACCCTCAACCATGCCAATATCGCTTGCCGAACCAGCAACCATGAATTCTAAAGTTGCACGCTCTAAATCGCTAGCATAAGGATTGATTACCAGTTTACCATCGATTTTTGCAACGCGTACTTCAGAAATAGGACCATTGAAAGGAATGTCTGAAACAGACAATGCCGCCGAAGCAGCTAAACCTGCCAAACAATCTGGCATTATATTTTTATCGGCAGAAATTAACGAAATCATCACCTGAGTATCAGAGTGATAATCGCTCGGAAACATTGGACGTAAAGCTCTATCTACCAAACGAGAGATTAAAACCTCGTAATCTGATAATCTTGCCTCGCGACGTAAAAAGCCTCCGGGAATACGGCCTGTAGCCGCATATTTTTCTTGATAATCAACTGATAAAGGTAAAAAATCGGTGCCTGGCTTAGCACCAACAGTTGATACTACAGTTGCCAACAACATCGTATCGCCCATTTTCACCACTACCGAACCATCTGCCTGCTTAGCTAATTTGCCAGTTTCAATTTCTACAGTTCTGCCATCGCCCAAATCGAACGATTTTTTTATTACATTCATTTAATTAGAATTATGATGTGTTTTCCTCTTTCTACACATCGTTGTTTATATAATTTTTGTTTTTGCAAACGAAGATAAGATTAAAAAACCCTATCTATAACAAATCCCGTTAAAATATTTAACAGGAAATTAAAAAGCCATTCCCTGAAGAATGGCTCTTGCTGATAAAATTCGCTTATTTTTGTTTAATGATATCACGAAGCTCTAAAGCTTTGATGATAGCACGATAGCGCTCAATATCTTTTTTGTATAGATAAGCCAAAATACCGCGGCGTTTACCTACCAATTTTTGAAGTGACAACTGAGTAGAGAAATCTTTACGATTTTTCTTTAAGTGTTCTGTTAAGTGCGCAATACGGTATGTAAACAACGCTACTTGACCTTCTGCAGAACCCGTGTTGGTTTCTACTTCGCCGTGTTTTTTGAAGATTTCGGCTTTCTTTTCTGAACTTAAATACATTTCTTGAATAATATTAAAGCGATAAAAATTAATTAATTGTTCCAAAGAGATTCCTTTAGAATTGCGCAAAGATAATTCTATTTTTGATTAAAAGCAAGGAGGCTGATTTTTTAATTTAGTCACACGCTCCATGCATGCGTTAATAAAGTCGGCCTTCTTATTCCGTCTTTGCCCCGAAGGGGCTACTTGCTTTCCCGAGAAATCAGGACAAGCTGTACCTCGCTACAGAGTAGCCCCTTTGGCGCAATGACGACTGCCTTCAAGTCTCATTTTCTTCAACTTCCTGCCTTTGGAATAAACTTGACGCTAGACTAAAATCACCCGCAATATTTTGATTTCCAACCTAATAATGATAAATTTAGAAGAATCATCCCCAACTTAATTAATTTTTAAACCTATAAAAACAAAGTAAGATGGGAAAATTTGTAATCTCAAAAAGAACAAACGGCGATTTTCAGTTTAACTTATTAGCAGGAAATGGGCAGGTAATTTTAACTAGCCAAGGTTATACCACAAGGACCAACTGTGATAATGGTGTAGAATCAGTTCGAAAAAATTCGCAGAATGATGCTCGGTTTGACAGAAAAGTATCGACCAATGATAAGTCATATTTCAATTTAATAGCTACCAACGGACAGATTATTGGTACGAGCCAAATGTATGAAAGTGTGGCCTCAAGAGACAATGGGATTGAATCTGTTAAGAAAAATGCTCCCGATGCTACTATCGATGATCAAGCCTAACGTTGGTTTGTTGAGATGAGCCACCGATTAAACGGTTTATCATTTTGGAATAGTCATCCGATGAATAACCAGGCGCTTTGCAGATATTCATCGAATGACTTTTTATTTTTTATTGCCCCTCGCCCGCTCTCTTTGGCAGTGGGTTGTTGGCGTTTGGCATCCGATGAGCTATCGGATCCATCGCTTGGGGATCTTTCGTGCCTACCATTGACGTTAAAAAAATCGTCATTTCGACCGAAGCGGAGAAATCTTTGAACCTTAAATAAAAGATTTCTCGGCTACGCTCGAAATGACGACACCTCTTAGACATATCTTCGTGATTGATGCTAAATCAATATGATCCGATAGCTATCTGATCATATTGATTTTTATGCAACAAATTAAAACTACCATTGACGTATTTTGCAAATACTTGTATTACAGCTAATTAATTTTAAGCAATAAAACTATTAACGCCAACCATGAACGGTCGTCATTCCCAATTTAATTGGGAATCCTAAAACGGAAGCCTTAGCTCAGCATTAAGATTCCCGCCTTCGCGGGAATGACGGCAAGAATAATTTACGTCATCCATATTGATTTTTTAGAAAAAAAAATTAAAACTCAGGATGACAGCGTTCCTTTACTGAAGCCCTCACTGAAAAGCATTAAAAACAAAAAAAGGTCCCGATGAATCGGGACCTTTTTATAATATTATTATCGCCAAAGCGAGAATTTCTATTTTACTGCATCAATTACAGCTTTGAAAGCTTCTGGGTGATTCATTGCTAAATCAGCCAATACTTTACGGTTTAAACCGATTTCTTTTGAAGCAAGTTTACCGATTAATTGAGAGTAAGAAATACCGTGCTGACGAGCACCTGCATTAATACGTTGGATCCATAATCCGCGGAATTCTCTTTTCTTAACTTTACGGTCGCGGTATGCATATTGCAAACCTTTTTCTACTGTGTTTTTAGCAACTGTAAAAACTTTACTTCTTGCGCCCCAATAGCCTTTGGCCATATTAAGGACTTTTTTCCGTCTTCTTCTCGAAGCTACTGCGTTTACCGAACGTGGCATGTTGTTGTTGTTTTTTGGTAAGCGGCGTCCGTTTAAGGATCTTTAATGCCTGATACCTGGTGAATTAATAAATTACTTTCCGATACAAAGCATACGTTTAACGTTACCTGAATCTGCATCTGTTACAATTCCTGCATTTCCAAGCGCACGTTTACGTTTAGTACTCATCTTAGTTAAGATGTGACTTTTGTATGCTTTGTTTCTTTTGATTTTACCTGTTCCAGTAAGCGAAAAACGCTTTTTAGCACTGGAATTGGTTTTCATTTTTGGCATAACCTGTTTTTTAATTTATAAACCTATTTTTATTTTTTTACTACTTTAGGTGCAACTGTGAGGAACATCCGCTTACCTTCTAACTTAGGTAATAATTCTACTTTTCCTACATCTTCCAAAGCCTGAGCGAATTTTAATAATAAAATCTCGCCTTGTTCTTTGTACACAATTGCCCTACCTTTAAAATGCACATAAGCCCTAACTTTCTCGCCGTTTTCTAAAAAGCTTATGGCATGCTTCAGTTTAAATTGAAAATCGTGGTCGTTGGTATTAGGACCGAAACGAATCTCTTTGATTACAGTTTGCTTAGCATTGGCCTTAATTTCCTTTTGCTTTTTCTTTTGTTCGTAAACGAACTTGCTGTAATCGATAATTCTACAAACCGGCGGTACGGCATTTGGAGAGATCTCGACTAAATCCAACTCCAGTTCATCAGCAAGTGCCAAAGCTTTTGCCAAAGGATAAATCCCCGGTTCAACATTATCGCCAGCCAAACGCACTTCAGGCGATTTAATGTACTGATTAATGTTATGTTCTGCTTCTTTTTTCTTAAAAGGTGGACGTGGCCCCCTGTTAAATCCTGGTCTTCCTAATGCCAAATTTGTGTTATTTTAATTTAAACTGTTATTTCTTTTCTCAATAAATCGTTGAATTCTGTCAACGTCATCTCGCCTAAATCGCCCTCACCATGTTTACGAACTGAAACTTTTCCTTCAGCCATCTCCTTATCGCCGATAATGAGCATGTATGGGATCTTTTTAACTTCGGCATCCCGGATTTTACGTCCGATTTTCTCATCTCGAAAGTCAATCAGCCCGCGAATATCGGAATTATTTAATTCATCTAAAACTTTTTTTGCATATTCTTCATATTTTTCTGAGATAGGAAGAATGATAAATTGCTCAGGGCTTAACCACAGTGGGAAGTTTCCGGCGCAATGTTCGATCAAAACAGCAATAAATCTTTCTAACGAGCCAAATGGCGCACGGTGAATCATTACCGGCCTGTGCTTCTGGTTATCGCTACCTGTATATTCGAGTTCGAAGCGCTCGGGCAGGTTATAATCAACCTGAATGGTACCAAGTTGCCATTTTCTACCCAAAGCATCTTTAACCATAAAATCAAGCTTAGGGCCATAAAAAGCCGCCTCACCATATTCTACAACGGTGTTCAAACGTTTTTCGGCCGCTGCTTCGATAATTGCAGTTTCAGACAGTCTCCAATTTTCGTCAGAGCCAATGTATTTTGCTTTATTCTCCGGATCTCTCAGCGAAACTTGTGCAGTATAATTCTCAAAACCCAACGATTTAAATACATAAAGCACCAAATCGATTACCTTTTTAAACTCGTCTTTTACCTGTTCTGGCATACAAAACAAGTGTGCATCATCTTGTGTAAAGCCACGTACACGGGTTAACCCATGCAACTCGCCGCTCTGCTCGTAACGATAAACGGTTCCAAATTCTGCAAACCGAACGGGAAGATCTTTGTACGAACGTGGTTTGGTTTTATAGATTTCGCAATGGTGCGGGCAGTTCATTGGTTTTAAGAAGAACTCCTCTCCTTCTTGCGGGGTTTTTATTGGCTGAAACGAATCTTTACCGTATTTTTCCCAGTGGCCCGAGGTTACATATAAGTTCTTGTGGCCAATGTGTGGTGTAACAACCTGCTCGTAGCCTGCTTTTGCCTGTGCCTTGGTTAAAAAATTAACCAAACGCTCACGCAAGGCAGTTCCTTTTGGTAACCATAATGGTAAGCCCATGCCCACTTTTTCTGAGAAAGCGAACAACTCAAGCTCTTTTCCTAATTTACGGTGATCGCGTTTTTTTGCTTCCTCAATCATCACCAAATATTCGGTAAGCTCGCTGGCCTTAGGGAAAGTTACGCCGTAAATACGGGTTAACTGTTTCTTGGTTTCATCGCCACGCCAGTAAGCACCGGCTACATTCATCAGTTTAACAGCTTTAACAAAACCCGTATTTGGAATGTGCGGGCCACGACATAAATCGGTAAATTGACCTTGGGTGTAGAAAGTAATCTTTCCATCTTCCAGACCATCAATCAAATCTAATTTGTATTCGTCACCTTTCTCGGTAAAGTACTTAATTGCATCGGCCTTGCTTACACTTTCGCGAGTGAAAGTTTCTTTTTGCTTGGCCAACTCGATCATTTTGGTTTCGATAGCCTTGAAATCATCCGACGAAAATTCTTTCTCGCCGAAATCTACATCGTAATAGAAACCGGTTTCAATTGCCGGACCGATACCAAATTTGGTACCTGGATAGAGAGCTTCTAAAGCCTCGGCCATTAAGTGGGCCGATGAATGCCAAAAGGTTGATTTTCCGGCGGCATCATTCCAGGTTAGCAGTTTTACTGATGAATCTGACTCAATTGGGCGGGTTGAATCCCAAACTTCGCCATTAACCTCGGCAGCTAAAACGTTACGGGCCAGGCCCTCAGAAATTGACAGTGCAATTTGATGGGCAGAAGTGCCCTTTTCGTACTGACGGACAGAACCGTCAGGTAAAGTAATGTTAATCATCTACAACTATGATTTACCCCGAAATCCCCTAAAAAGGAACTTTGAAGTTGTTTATAAAAAATGTTTAATTAATCACTTACTACGTGATTTTTATATCAGCTGCAAAGGTAGAAAAAATTACTGCGCTAAAGCGAAATTATTTTGATGCGTTGTCATTCTGCCGAAGGAAGAATCGGGGTATACGGAATGGAATGGTCGAAACTAGGGCGGCAAACTTGTATGGCGTTATTTATGAACGGCTGTCATCCTCAGAATTAACGCTGTCATCCTGAGTGTAAGGAAGGATCCCCAAGCGATGAAACGCAGAACGCCAAAACCCCACTGCCAAAAGAGGTGAGTGGGTGGGCAAGGACGGTAAGCTGTAGGTTGCGGATGCTTTCCCGAGAAATCCTATCGTGTGGACACATTTTTGAAATATCGTTTTACGAGCTGAAATCATCAAAATGACAACACATTTTATGGCGTTTTCTAAGAATGGTCGTCATCCTCAGCTTGACTGGGGATCCTAATGCGCAATAAATTGGGCGCCCAGCATTAAGATTCCCGCCTACGCGGGAATGACGGCGCATAAAACGAGATGTGTCCACACGATAGGAGAAATCGGGACAGGCTGTTCCTCAGCATAACAAACCGGTGCTGTTATTGGTAGCTTGTACCGATAGCTATCGGTAGAGGATCTTAATGCTAAGGTTTTAATCCCGTACGTACGGGACCGCCTGCGCAGGAAAGACGGCAAGAATTATAAGCGCCTTTCGCTTACGGTTGGTGTCGCCACCAAACAGTTAGCTAAACCTTAATGAATTTGTGTCTCAAATACTTCCGCAGCGGCAAATCTACAAATTTCATAATCAAATACGCCAACAGCACAAGCAGGATTACTGAAACGGGAATAACCACCCACAATGTCGACATTGACGGCTTAACAACCGCAACATAGGTCAAAAACACCCATACAAACGGGTAATGCGTCATGTATAAGGGATAAGAAATCTCTCCTGATAAGTTACAAAGCTTTGTTAAAGATGGACTTAAGTTTGTGCCAGCACCCATAGCAACCAACAAAGGAAAATAAAATAACACAATTATCGGCTCTATAATCCAGTTGTATTGATCGGAATAGGGAATTAAAAAGGCCACAAGGAGCAAGATTGAAATGCCAGCAAAGCCGAGCTTGTTTTTTATAATCCAGTTGGCACGATAAACCAACATGCCCGCGGCGAAGGAGTATAGAACCCTTACGCCACCATCCCAAAAATTTTGTCCGCCCCAGCCCCCGGATAAATTGGTGGAGTGGATGGCCACGTAGCAAATTAAAGCTGCGCCTACCAGAACCAGCGCAAACAGCATTTTCTTACCCAGCCGGAAAAATATAAGTATATAGAAAATGTTCGCGATGTATTCCCAAAACAACGACCACGCGGGCGCATTGAGGCAAAACAAATTGGTGTAACGCTCGGGCATGATTGGGTAGGGAATCAAAAATGCCGATGTGAGGAATAAAAGCGCCGTTTTGCCAAGGCCATAAACTGAATAAAAATCGCTAAAGGGGTCGAGCAAGAAGGTAAGCAGGCCCAATATTGAGCCGATAAGCACCAGCGGATGGAGGCGGATTAACCTTAACTTGAAGAATTGAGTAATGCCTATATTCTCGGCCCGGGTATCGTAAGCGTAGGCAATTACAAAGCCGGAAAGACAGAAGAAAAAATCGACGGCAAGAAAGCCGTGTGCAATAAAGTTTTTGCTGTAATCGGTAATAGCAATTTCCATGAAATGGTATATCACCACTACAACAGCTGCTAAGCCCCGTAAGCCATCTAATAGTGTAAAGTGTGGTTTGGTAATTAGAAGTTGGGCTTTATTCGGTTCTGCAATCACAAATGACGGGTTAAAGTGAGTTCCAATAATAAACATTTTTAGAGTGCGACTCAAAAAATGTTTATAGTTGTTACATAAATCCAGTTCGGACTCACCCTATCAAAAAAGAGTACTTTTTGTTGTTGGCTGCCAGAGGCTGTCTCAAAAACAAAACGACACCCTAAGCTCAAAACTTTATCTGGTGCCTTAAACCTCTTCCTTTTAATGGAGGTGGTTTTTGCTCTGTCTGTACATCCCTTCCGAAGAAGTCGGAAGGGAAAGCAAAGGCATTACTTTTAACCCAAACGTTGATAGGGAGAGGTTATGAAAAGCAAGGCGAAAGCCTCACCCTATCAAAGTGCGTGAATTTTGTTCTTTTTTGCTCGTCCCTCTCCGAAGGAGAGGGAAATTTAAGCTTGTAGGTATAACCTCAGGGTTCAAACCACTGCCCCTTCAAACCCTCCCGATGAAAAATCGGGAGGGCTGTTACAATTTTTTCCTAACCACTTAGCGTTCAAAGGGTGAGGTTTCTTCTGGAGAGGGCAGCTAATATTTTGCCTTACCGCTAACTTCAAACGGTGAGGCTAGTTCCCAATAATGATCGGCCTGCCCCCACCAAAATTACCGCCTGCGGGTCTGTTCTGTCTAAAACGTTTCATCATATTATCCATTTTAGTTTTGTACTCTTCTTCGGTAATGAGCTGGGCTTTTTTGGGTGCGGTAACATCCTTTGCACTCACGCTTCGATAATCAATACTGGTTGCAACGATTTTATTTCCTCTCCCTTCAATTGCCAAAACTGCGCCTTCCGTCCACATTTTTGGATTTGGCGAAAAATCGAAGCCCAAATCTTTTGTGTACCAGATTTTCGTTTCCTCTACCACATTTTTATCCATATCGAGAATCTTAATCGCTCGGGTCGATTTCACAATTACCTGATGACAGGTAAAGCCCAGGATTTGCTTTGTGGAGTCAGTTTTAACTACCTCAACTGTGGGCGGAGGTGTGGGCTTCGCTTTTGTAGTATCTCTGGAATTTCCACCGCCCATCCTCATCGATCCAATCGGCCCCGATGTAGACAAGGTCAATTTATTGGGCATATAATAGGTGGTATCGTTTAAATCGAAAACTTCTGTTAAGCCTTTATCGGCAAAGGTGTAGTAATATTCGCGATTGCCGCCTGCGCCGCCAAAGCGCATCATCATCCGCCCCATTCCGCCACCGCCGCCGCCGGCACCGTTGCTGTCCTCAATTTCTTCTACAGGCATATAGCTGGCATTTGTAGCAGTAAACAACAATTCGAAGTTCGTTTTGCTCGATGAGGGCATTCTCGCCTTTATCTGATCGGAAAGTTGTATGCCACTTGCCGAGGCCATCGCCGCAGGATCTACTGTGGCCTCGAATTGTATAGCTCCAGATGTTTTTTTCTTCTGTGCATTTGTTGTCGACACGATTGCGAAAATACCCAATAATGCGAAAATAAATCGTTTCATTTTGCTTCGTTTTGTTTGTTAGATAGTAGCGGTTCGAAAAGGTTTAATAAAGATAGTGCACAGAAAACACCAGGCATGTTAAATTGTGTTAAAAAGCTCGCAGTCAACGGTAAAATATTTGTTAATACTCCGTGCTTTCTAACCATCCGTTGCACAAAACATCGGCGATATGCATCGTTTTTATAGGGAGGCTATTTTTATCGATGTAGCCCTGAAGATGCAGCAGACAGGATAAATCTGTTGAAATAATATAATCGGCTTTTTGCTCTAGCGCATGATTCACTTTCTGCTCGGCCATAGCTGAGGAAATGGCATCGAATTTAACCGCAAAAGTTCCGCCGAAGCCGCAGCACATATCGGTGTCTTTCATTTCGAGCATTTCCAAACCGTGTACCTTTGAAAGCAGCTGACGGGGTTCGTCCTTTATTTTACATTCGCGAAGTGCGCTGCACGAATCGTGGTACACTGCCTTACCTTCTAACTCGGCACCGAAATAGTCTTTTTTTGCAACTTTTACCAAAAAATCGGAGAGCTCCCAAATGTTCGATTGCAGGTTGCGGCACTTATTGTGCACCATTGTATTGGTGAAAAGATCGTTATAGCCACCTTTTATCATGCCAACACACGAAGCCGATGGCGCAACAACATAAGTGTTTTCGTTAAAATCGTTCAGAAACTTTGTACCAACCTCTTTAGCCTCATCCCAATACCCGGCGTTGTAGGCCGGCTGCCCGCAGCAGGTTTGTTTTGAATTGTATGATACCTTACATCCCGATTTTTCCAATAAACGCATGGTATTAAAGGCGGTTTCGGGATACAACTGATCTACAAAACAAGGGACAAATAGCTCGACTTTCATTAAATTAGGGTTAAGGCTACAAACTTACAATTTTGATGATGTTTTGCGCTCAATTTTTCGAAGAAGTAACAAAAAGATTAATCCCACTATAAAAAATGATGCCAAAGCGATAATCGACTGCCGCATGTTATGGGTAAGCCCCTCGATAAATGCGAAACTAAACAGCCCGATTACAATGGCCAATTTTTCGGTCGCATCGTAAAAACTGAAAAAAGAAGCGGTATCGGTTGTATTTTCTGGAATGTGTTTTGAATAGGTTGATCGCGACAAGGACTGAATCCCACCCATAATTAAGCCAACTATTGCGGCGAGGGCATAAAACTGAGTTTCGTTAACAATGGAATAACCGTAAATGCAGCAACCGATCCACACGAGCACCACAATAATTAACACGTTGATGTTGCCCATCTTTCTGGCTAAAAGCGACATCAGCCATGCACCTAAAATTGCAACGAGTTGGATGATTAGAATAACCGCTATTAAGCTGCCGGATTCTAATTTCAAAACCTTCGCACCAAAACCTGCCGCCGCAAGCATGATAGTCTGCACACCCATCGAATAAAAGAAAAAGGCGAGCAAATAGGTTTTTAGAAACCGCATTTGCCTCAATTGATGCCATACTTTTATAAATTCGCCAAAGCTACTCTTTATTATGCTTTTGCCTACCGACGCGGCATTTGGCACATCGTTGGGTAATGCCCTAAAAGGAATTTGCGCAAACGCGAACCACCAGATACCTACCAATAAAAAAGAAATTTGGGCCGGAAGCGATGGGTCGGTTATACCAAACAAATCGGGCTTCAAAACAAACACAAAGCATATCAGTTGCAGAATTACGCTGCCTACATAGCCATAAGAAAAACCTTGTGCGCTAACCTTATCCTGATTTTCTGTTGAAGCGATTATCGGTAAATAAGCGTTGTTGAACATCACCCCTCCTACATATCCCATTGCAGCGAGTACAAAGCAAACAATCCCAAGCTCCAGCGTTTCGAGCTTAAAGAAAAACAATGCCATACACGCGATAGAACCAACGTAGGTGAACAGTTGCATAAAGAATTTCTTTTTGCCACGGGCATCGGCATAAGATGATAATACGGGCAATAGAACCACCATTACCAGGTAGGCAAAGGCAAGCGCATAGTTAGATAATACGGTGTTGATAAATGTTTTGCCGAAAAACGTTACTTCATCGCCATGTTGTTTTGTGGTGGTGATAGCAACGTAATAAACGGGAAAAATTGTTGAGGTGATCACTAAATTATAGGCCGAGTTTGCCCAATCGAAGAAAGCCCATGAGCGGATGGTTTTCTTATTGTCTTTTTCTATCATTCGCTTGGCGGTTGATTATACAGATGATTCTTTCGGTTTGATTACACCGATAATTGGATTTCACTAATTATTTGTTTTAACTGATTTATTTTCGCTAAATTGAGTGGCATTTTGATCAAATCTCAAATCTCAAATCTCAAATCTCAAATCTCAAATCTCAAATCTCGATGGCTAAAGATAATACTTCTTCCCATCAGTTTTAATCTTGCCTGCATCTAATAATTCGCGAATGGCCTCAATTCGTTCATTTTCTGCGCCATGTTTTATACTCTGTACCAATTCATCTAAACTTAAGGGTTGATGTTGGAGTAAAGAAACGATTTCAAATTCGATTTCATCATTAATCTGCACTTCATTTTCTGCACGTTTTTCTGCCAGGCATACATCACAAACACCGCATTTTGCCGCGTGATGTTCATCAAAATAGTTTAACAACTGCACGCTCCGACATTTGTTCGATGTAGTATAAGCCACAACCGCATTGATTTGCTTTAACATAATCTCTTTTCTCAAGGCGAGGTATTTTACATCCAGGTCGAAATGGTCCATATCAACACGCGGGCGAATGTACTGCAACTGCGGCTGATCGGTTTGTTGAATATAGGTAAGCATTTCGATCGACTGCAGTTTATTGAGCAGAGCAACGATATCGTTAAACGACACTTTCAGTTTCTTTGCCAGGTCGGCCTCGTTTATTTTCACAAAGCCATCGAATGCACCGCCATACGACCGGAGAATCGTTTTAATTACGCCATCGTAAGCCCTGTTCTCGATCTGAAACCGATAAACGTCTTCGTGACCAACGATAAACATTAACCGCGATGGAAGAAAAACGCTTTCCGATAGGGCAATGTATCCGTCGTGCTCCAAAAACTTTAACGCCGAAATCGTTTTTAAAACGCTAATGTTAAATCGCTTACAAAAGTCAGCTATATCGAATGTAAAGGTGATGCCCTCGCCTGCCCCAAAGGCCAGTTGAAAGTAATTTCCCAAATAATGATAAACTTTTTTAATCTCATCTGCCGAAGGAAAAGTATCGATGTACCGCGCTTCGAGCCCCATCACGTCCGATTGATTGGCCAGTAAAACGGCATAGCTCCGCTTTTCGTCTCTTCCGGCCCTCCCCGCTTCCTGATAATAGGCTTCTAAACTTTCAGGAAGATCTAAATGCACCACAAAACGAACGTCTGCCTTATCAATCCCCATTCCGAAGGCATTGGTAGCGACGATAATGCGTGTTTTGTTCAATTTCCAGTCTTCCTGTTTCTGAAATCGAACCGCACGCTCAAGGCCGGCGTGGTAAAAATCGGCTTTGATGTGATTGCGATTAATAAAGTTCGAAACCTCTGCCGTTTCTCGCCTATTCCGAACGTACACTAAACCGGTTCCACCCACATTTTTGCAGATATCGATTAGTTTTTTATACTTATCTTCCTGCCCAAATACCACATAACTCAGGTTATCTCGGGCAAAGCTTTTAACAAAAACCTGCGGCTCTTTCATTTCCAGCTTCTCCATAATATCCTGACGCACAAAGGAGGTTGCCGTTGCTGTAAGGGCCAACACGGGCACATCGGGAAGAATCTCCCTTAATTTGGCAATCTGCAGATACGGCGGACGGAAATCGTAACCCCATTGCGAAATACAATGCGCCTCATCAACAGCGATGAGGTTTACGTTCATGTAAGAAATTCTAACCCGAACCAAATCAGACAGCAAGCGCTCAGGAGAAAGGTAAAGGAACTTGATTTTGCCATAAATGCAGTTATCGAGCAAAATGTCGATCTCTCGCTTGCCCATTCCGGCATAGATTGCAACGGCTTCAATTCCCCTCGATTTTAGGTTCTCCACCTGATCTTTCATTAAGGCAATGAGCGGCGAAACCACAATACAAATGCCTTCATTCACTAAAGCGGGAACCTGGAAGCAAATCGACTTGCCACCGCCCGTTGGCAACAGTGCAAGCGTATCTTTCTTTTCTAAAACCGAAGTGATAATCTCTTGTTGTAGCGGCCTGAAAGCCGGGTGCCCCCAGTACTTTTGTAAAATCTCTATTGCTGTCATAAATCGGCGGAATCAAAACTATACATTTATTCCAAAATCATCATTTATTATTGTTAGAATTTGAAAAAATCATCTTTAAAAGATTGTTAACTTTGTTAGCGTTATGTTGCACATAGATTTATCGGATGTCATCCTGAGCGGAGTCGAAGGGCATTGCAAGGAACTTTAGTTACGCTATCATTGATTTTATTTATTTGTTTATTAATCAACTAAATACTCCACTTAACCGAAAACAATAATGATCAACATGACGGTCGTCATTCGCAGTTTAATTGGGAATCTTAATGCAAATGCGCTCGCTTTAGGATTCCCGCCTGCGCGGGAATGACGACAAGGTTATAAGTTACTCATATTTTTTTCGCTAAGAAATTAAAACTCAATATGACATAAAAATGAACGGCTTAGTAATATTTAGCCGATACACATTAGAAATAAATGAGAACAATAACTTTTAAAAGTTAATTAAAAAACATCAGCCCTATATTAAATGAAAAAACTTTACTTCATCTCTGCGCTTTCACTCTTATTTTTCACTTCAATTGCCCAGGAAAAGAACACCCCTGAAAAAAAATGGGACGTAGAAAAATTTCAAGGTCCAACTAAAAATTTTACGCTAAATACTGACGAAGGCACCTGGATGAACCTTGATGTGAGTGCCGATGGACAAGAAATTGTTTTCGATCTGTTAGGCGATATTTATACTATGCCAATTGCCGGCGGTGTTGCCAAACTGATTAGTGGTGGCATTGCGTGGGATGTTCAACCGAGGTTTAGCCCGAACGGAAAATACATTTCGTACACCAGCGATAAGAGCGGTGGCGATAACATTTGGATTATGAACCGCGATGGCTCCGGTAAAAAGCAAGTTACGAAAGAAACTTTCAGGCTGTTAAACAATGCCACGTGGATGCCAAACAGTGAGTACATTGTTGCTCGTAAGCACTTTACCGCTGGCCGCTCGTTGGGCGCCGGCGAAATGTGGATGTACAATATAAACGGAGGCGATGGCGTTCAATTAACCAAGCGAAAAAACGATCAGCAAGATGCCGGCGAGCCAAATGTTTCGCCCGATGGACGATACGTTTATTTTAGCGAAGATGTGAGTCCCGGGCCGAATTTTGAATACAGTAAAGACCCAAACGGAACCATCTATGCCATTCGTCGGCTGGATTTAACTACCGGCAAATTAACTACCTTTATCGATGAGCAAGGCGGTGCCTGCCGTCCGCAGGTTTCGCCCGATGGCAACCTGATTGCGTTTGTTAAGCGTGTTCGTTTGAAATCGACACTTTACGTGCAGGATATAAAAACCGGCGAAGAATGGCCCGTAAACGAAGATTTATCACACGACCAACAAGAAACCTGGGCCATTTTTGGGGTTTACCCAAACTTCGCATGGACGCCCGACAGCAAGAGCCTTGTATTCTACGCCAAAGGAAAAATCAGAAAGGTTGAAGTGGGCACTTTAATTAATTCTACCATTCCGTTTCAGGCAAATACCATTCAAACCGTTCAGCAAGCGTTGCATTTTGAGCAGCAGGTGTTCAGTTCGGATTTCAAAGCGAAAATGCTGCGACAATTAACTACCTCTCCCGATGGAAAGACGATTGTTTTTAATGCCGCCGGGTTTCTTTATAAACAAGAGCTGCCAAATGGAACGCCAGAAAGGTTAACCAATGGTTTAGATAACGAATTTGAACCCAGCTTTAGTCCCGACGGAAAGTTTGTGGTTTATACAACCTGGAGCGACGAACTCCGTGGTGCAATTAAAAGAACGGATATAAAATCGGGCAAAACCATCACGCTTAGCGATGAAAAGGGTTTCTATTATTCGCCTCAATATTCGAGTAAGGGCGATAAAATCGTGTTCAGAAAAGGGAACGGCAATGATGTGCTGGGCTACAATTATGGCCGGGGCACGGGAATATTTATCATGCCGGCGAACGGTGGCGCTAAAACATTGGTTTCAGATAACGGCATAAAGCCATCCTTTAATAATACCGATACACGTATTTACTTTCAGGGTTACGCCGACGGTAAAAAAGCCCTGAAAAGCATCGATTTAAATGGTGCTAATGAAAGAACGCATTTTACTTCACAATACGCCAATCAGTTTGTGGTAAGCCCCGACAATAAATGGCTGGCCTTTAACGAGCTTTTCAACGTATACATTACGCCAATGATCAATATTGGAACCGCTCAAGATGCATCGGCAGGCAACAAAGCCATTCCTGTGGCCAAAATTACTACCGATGGCGGAACTTATATGCAGTGGGGAACGGATAGCAAAACATTACATTGGACGCTTGGGCCTCAATATTTTAGCATTGATGTAAATAGCGCCTTCAATTTTGACGGCTCAACGCCTAAAACGCAAGCCACAGCTATCGACATCAACTTAACTTTAAAAAGCGATGTGCCAACCGGCATTGTGGCCTTAAAAGGTGCACGGATTATTTCGATGAAAGGCGATGAGATTATTGAACACGGTACAATCTTGACTGATGGCAACAAGATTACCGCAATTGGCAAAGTTGATGCAATAAGCATTCCACAAGATGCCAAAGTAATTGATGTGGCTGGCAAAACAATTATGCCGGGCATTATTGATGTGCATGCGCATTTGCGAACCAGTCCCGACGGAATTTCGCCACAGAACGATTGGAGTTACATGGCTAATTTGGCTTTTGGCGTTACCACATCGCACGACCCATCGAGCAACACCGAAATGGTATTTAGTCAAAGCGAAATGCTTAAGGCCGGTAGAATGGTGGGGCCGAGAGTATACTCTACCGGAAGCATTTTATACGGTGCCGACGGCGATTTTAAAGTTGTGATTAATAGTTTAGACGACGCTTTAGCAAACCTAAGGAGGTTGAAAGCCGTTGGTGCTTTTTCAGTTAAATCTTACAACCAGCCCCGCAGAGAGCAGCGCCAGCAAATATTAGAGGCCGCTCGTCAGTTAAAAATGGAAGTTGTTCCCGAAGGTGGTTCTACATTTTTTCATAACATGAACATGATTGTAGATGGCCATACAGGTATTGAACACAGCATTCCCGTTTTGCCAGTTTACAAAGATGTAACTACCCTTTGGAATAACACCACTGTTGGTTACACGCCCACTTTAATTGTTGCTTATGGCGGTCAATGGGGAGAAAATTACTGGTACGATCGCACTAATGTGTGGGAAAACGAAAAACTGATGACGTACACGCCGAGATCGATTATCGATGCAAGAGCAAGACGCAGAACAACTTCGGAATATAGCGACTATAACCACATCGACATTGCAAAAGCAACCAAGCAAATTGCTGATGGCGGTACCAAAGTAAATTTGGGTGCTCACGGTCAAATTCAGGGTTTAGGTGCCCATTGGGAGCTATGGATGTTTGTGCAAGGTGGTTTCTCACCTATGCAGGCCATTAGGAATGCCACCTTAAATGGCGCACATTATTTGGGTATGGATAAGGAAATCGGTTCGCTCGAAGTGGGCAAACTGGCCGATTTGGTGATTATGGATGCCAATCCGCTGGATGACATCCGCAACTCTGAAAAAATAAAATATGTGATGATCAACGGGCGATTGTTCGATAGCGCAACCATGAACGAGGTTGGAACAAGAGAAAAGCTTCGTGGCAAGTTATGGTTCGAAAATAGTAAGGGGAATGGTTATATTGTGCCAAACAGCGAATCGGAAACGTGGATTTATACCGTACCGCATTGCGATTAAATTTATACGCTTTGTTATTCAGAGTCTTAATTTCTTAGCAAAATCTATATAAGTGACGTTTATTATTCTTGCCGTCTTTCCTGCGTAGGAGGGAATCTTAATGCTTAGCTAAGGCTTTCGCTTTAGGATTCCCAATTAAATTGGGAATGACGACCGTTCATAGTTGGCGTTAATCGTTTC
The DNA here is from genome assembly GCF_015679185.1 of Pedobacter endophyticus. NCBI lineage: Bacteria > Pseudomonadati > Bacteroidota > Sphingobacteriia > Sphingobacteriales > Sphingobacteriaceae > Pedobacter > Pedobacter endophyticus. The sequence continues at coordinate 173,680 of NZ_CP064939.1, read as the reverse complement.
ATTGCTAAAATTTAAATGACTGTAATTCAAATAATTGATAAACAACGTTAATGGTAGCACAGCGAAGATCACGAAACAGCTACGAAGTAAATCTGCGGCCTAAACTTTATAGGTCGAACCGTCGCTACTGTTTTTATCGGGGGCTGTGTTTTATCGCTTAGGGATTCTTCGTTCCTCGAAATGATAACAGACCAAACATTTTTATCGCTTAATACAAGCTCAACCCAATGAAACAAAACAAATTTTACCTTATTACTTCATCAATATTCCTGATATTCGGGTTATTAATATTCTTTTTGGCGGGATATTCTTTTCTGGGGGTCAGCGTAATCGATTTGTTTTTGGCCATGATGGTAATCGCTTATGTTACCTCATTCATCGCGATGATAAAAGATAGAACATCGATTATCGCTTGGTTTCTGCTTATTATTAACTCGATAATAGCGATTTGCATCATTTATTTTCTGACGCATTTTAAAATGAAGTTATAGTGTTCACTAGAATTGAGAGCGGGCGATTACTGCACTTGCAGTAATGTCGTGTCATAGCTACTTTTATGTTAAAAATATACAGCTATTGTCAGGCTGAGCGTAGTCGAAGCCCGTTGTACTGCCCTTCGACTACGCTCAGGGTGACATCCAATACAGCAATTTAGCGTTGGCAAGAAACCACAAACTTCAAAGGGTGAGGCTTAAATCACCAGCAATCCAAATTCCCTCAATGTATTTACTGGTTTCGAAAACCAAAACAGCTCAAAATTATCCATTTCTGTTTCAAAATCAACTTTCACCTCGGCGAAGGTATGTACTTTTCTATTTGAGACATGAATTTTATTTAGAATTGAAACCAACCACTCTCCCTCCATTTTATTCGTTTGAACGGTAAATGTTTCCTTCTTGTGGTGAAAAGTTAGCGCAGCCATTTCCCAGGTGTTGCCTTTTTTCGATTTCTTATAATATTCGGCATTCGGCTCCCCACCTATCCAAACCACTTTTGCAGTTGGCTTGATGTTGAAGCGATCATCGTTATTTAATGCACGCTCAATGAAATCGGTAGCAACGGTTGTGCGGGGAATTTTAAAATCGAACCAGTCCTGTAGCTGGTAATCGAAACAAACGCCATGCATAAAATTGAACAGCGATTTTTTTAATCCATAACTGAACTTGTTGTGGTCGATACCCGTTTTATCGATGTAGTTGATATCATTATTGGCAAAAGCGCCAATGATTTCAGTTTCTTTAACTACACCAAACTTTTCGGGGTATAGGCCCACCGGACTGTGAGCAGTCATGGCGAATTGGTGCCAGAAACCCGATTGCAACACACCCGCCTCGAAGAGTTGACGAACCATCTCCAAACTATCGACAGTTTCTTGCACCGTTTGCGTTGGGTAACCGTACATTAAATAAGCATGAACCATAATGCCTGCAGCGGTAAAATTTTGCGTAACCTTGGCCACCTGCTCTACCGTTACGCCTTTGTCAATCAGTTTCAATAACCGATCAGAAGCAACCTCTAACCCACCCGAAACCGCAATACAGCCCGAAGCTTTCAGCAACAAACATAAATCGGCTGTAAAACTCTTTTCAAAGCGGATATTTGTCCACCAGGTAACCGACAATTTTCTGCGGATTATTTCCAATGCCACTTCCCGCATCAATGCCGGCGGAGCTGCCTCATCAACAAAGTGAAATCCGTTTTGCCCCGTTTTAACCGATAATTCCTCAATCCGATCGACAATTTGACCTGCCTGAACAGGTTCGTAAACCTTAATGTAATCCAACGAAATATCGCAAAATGTGCATTTGCCCCAGTAACATCCGTGTGCCATGGTAAGCTTGTTCCAACGGCCGTCACTCCACATGCGGTGCATTGGGTTTACAATTTCGATTACGGAAATATAACTGTCGAGCAGCAAATCAGAATAATCTGGCGTACCCACGTCTGCCTGCTTATAATCGTTCCTAAACGAATCGTTTTTATAAACTACTTCTTCGTGTTCGAGCAAAAATGTTCGTTTGTAGGTTTGCATTTCGATTGGCACGTTGCCAGAGGTATTTTGAATTAGCAGTTCAATTGGCAATTCACCGTCATCCAGCGTGATGAAATCGAAAAATTCAAATACACGCTTATCCGATAGCGAGCGTAATTCAGTATTCGGAAAACCACCGCCCATAGAAATCTTAATTTCCGGATGGTTGCGTTTTACCCATTGCGCACAGCGAAAGGCGCTGTACAAATTTCCGGGAAAAGGCACCGAAATTAAAAACAATTGAGGTTGGATGGTTTCGATCTTTTCTTTTAAAACCGATATTAGTAAATTATCGATGTAAGTAGGTTCCTGCTGTAACGCGTCGTACAATTCGTCGAAGGCATTTGCACTTCGGCCAAGGCGCTCTGCATAGCGGCTAAACCCAAAGTTTTCATCAAGGCATTCCACAATATAATCCGAAATGTCTTCGAGATAAAGCGTTGCCAAATGCTTGGCTTTATCTTGCGTTCCCATTGCACCAAAGGCCCAATCCAATTCCTCCAGCTGCGAAAAGCGTGAGGCCTGCGGCAGAAAATCATCTCCGCAAATCTGTAGCGCCAATGTTGGGTTTTTTCCTTGCAGAAAGGAAATAACAGCATCAATCGTTCTAATATATTCGTCTTTTAAAGCAGAAATCCGTTTCGCATTGTCGCTTGTTGGTTTTACACTTCGACTCCGATGAGTGTAACAGAATAAATCGGTTAAACCATTTTTAGAGAAAAGCTGAAGAATAACTTCGATGCCCAAATCGGCCTGCGTAGATGGAATATTTTTTGTGTTCAGAAAGCCTTTTATATACGCAGTTGCCGGATATGGAGTATTCAGCTGGGTAAATGGCGGCGTTATGGCAAAGATCTCTGTTTTCAAAAGGAAATTATTTTCTGCAAAAATAAGGGAAATTTATTCCAATCGATATTTAAATTCATCGAGTACCACTCTGTTTAGGCTCATCGTTCAATAAATTGCAATCACATTAATATTTTTCTCAAATCCGCAAACATTTTATTGGGTTTTTGGTTATCTATATAATTCACATTATACTAATCTTTTACAGATTAATTTGTTTGGTTTAAAAAAAGGGATTTATGGATATAAATCCCTTTTCTTTTACGCAAAAATTTTAAATCATATATTAGGCCACTGCAAATTACATCCTTAATATATCGATGAACAGAAAACATTTCCTTGCTTCATTAGCTGCTGCTTCGGCCCTACTTCCTCCCTTCAAAGTGTTGGCAAAGACCGTTCAAACCGAAAATTCATCTTTTAAAACGCCACAATATTTAAAATCGGGCGATAACATCGGAATTACCAGTCCTGCGGGATTCATCACCGTAGACGAAATACAGCCCGCCGTTTTACAAATGCAAAGCTGGGGTTTTAATATAAGCGTTGGCAGCACCATTGGTAAAAGAGATTTCACCTTTGGTGGAACTGACGAGGAACGCATAGCGGATTTACAGGAAATGCTGGATAACGATAACATAAAAGCCATTATGTGTGCCCGAGGTGGCTATGGGCTGGTACGAATAATAGATCGGCTCGATTTCTCTAAATTTAAGAAAAACCCAAAATGGATTATCGGTTTTAGCGATGTAACGGTGCTGCACTGTCATTTGGCCAAAAACTATGGCATTGCGTCCATTCATTCTAAAATGTGCAACAGCTTCCCTAGCAACTGGGCAACTGCTGAGCCCATTCAGATTGAAACAATCCTCTCGATAAAAAACAGCTTACTGGGCCAACAGATGACATATAACGCCCCTCCGAACAATAATAATCGGCCTGGCAGAACCAATGGAATTTTGGTTGGCGGAAATTTGAGTATCATAGAAACCCTGTCCGGCAGCAGCTCGGATTTAGACACGAAGGGTAAGCTCCTTTTTATTGAAGATACGGGAGAATATCTGTATAGTATCGACAGAATGCTTTGGAATTTGAAACGAAGCGGGAAGTTAAAAAATCTGGCGGGGCTGATTATTGGTGGCTTTAAAGTGAAGCCCGATGATGAAGGCGAAGAATTCGGAAAGACTGTTTATGAAATTGTGATCGAAAAAATTAAAGAATACGATTATCCTGTTGCTTTCGACTTTCCAGTCGGCCATCAAAGGAATAATTTTGCACTGCGCTGTGGCCTAAACCATACTTTGGATGTTACTAATGCAGGTTCGGTGCTTACAGTTTAGCTGATATGCCCGTTACTTAGAAACCGAAGTTCTTCGATTTTGACTTGGTCTATAGCATAAACCGTCATATCAAAAACGGATCCTTCATCGGTTGAGATATCTCATGCTAATAGCAGTGGCTTAAAGGCTTGTGCTTTGTTGAAGCAAGTGTTACATCGCTTGGGGATCCTTCACTGCGTTCAGGATGACAGCAACCTCGAAAAAATGACGCGAAAAATGTGCATCGTCGTACGGACCCCTCAAACTCCCCGTCATATCGAAAACCGATCCTTTATCGGTTGAGATATCTCTCCCGGATAGGTACAGACTCGAAGCCAGTAGTACTTAGCTAACGGATTTCTCCCTGAGCTGTGCCAAAGGCATCCGTTCGGAAAAAAAACTCCGGTTCGAAATGAGGTAGATTATTAAGCCGTTTTTACTTCGTTTTCGTTATAATCTTCAATATCGGTAATATAGCCATTAATCAATAGAAAATCGAACAATGGTTTGGCCTCCGCAGTTACAGGCATATTTTTGGTTGTAATTACCTCATTGGCTTTTTTGCTAAAGAATGGATAAGCGAACAATCGAACGTTCGTATTAAACATATCGTTAACGTAGCTTAGCAATTGGCCTGAGTAATTTTCGCCCTTAAAGTTGGTTGAGTTAAACACAAACTTTAAGTTATTAATATTGGTGGCCATTCCCACGCTTTTCGGCTTACAACGGGCCAAATACTTTGCTAGCCGGTTATGACGGGTAAAGTTTGATACAATTACCAGGTTACCGGTATCGCACATTTCGAGCGTACGTTTGGCTACCGCCTCTAAATCAATATCATCCGGCGTTTCCTGGTCATCAGTTAACACATTAGTTAATAAAACCTCAATCATAACCGCAAGGTTGTCGTCGTTTACCTTATTGGTTCGCTTAAACTGGTCGGTGGCTTTATTAAACAAATTGAAGTTGGGTAACGATTTCTGACCATATTTGGTCCTTAAAATCATGATGTCTTTTTTATAAAGAAGATCCTTGGCCTGGCGGGGATGGGCATCTGCATCGAAGATCGCTGCTGCCGAAAAATCCTTCACAATCATATAAAGATTGAGCAGCACATTATCTGCATTTGGAAAAGCAGGCCCTTTAACCGAAATCAAATCTATTTCAACGGAGCCAATGGTGAGGTTATCCGCCAGCGATTCGACCATTAATTTAGGATCTTGATAATGGTAAAAAGCAGCATAAATCAAATTTACACCGATAATTCCCAACACCCGTTGCTGCATATTTACATCGGTATCGAGTAACCTCACATGGAAAAATATTTCATTCGGCAACCCGCCGGGTTCGTGCTGAAAACGAATACCAACCCACCCGTGCGGCTCGTTTGTACGTTTGTAGTTTAAGGTAGTCACCGTGTCGGCGAACGCAAAAAATCTTCGGCTCTCGTACTTTTCGCCCGATAGGCGTTCGTTGAGCAAACCAAACTCGTGATCGAGCATTTGCAGCAATCTGTTTTGAGAAACATAGCGTCCGTTGGTTTCCGCCCCATAAATGGCATCACTAAAGGTCATGTCGTAGGCCGACATGGTTTTGGCTACCGTTCCAGACGCTGCACCAGCGTTAAAAAAATTTCGCGAAACCTCCTGCCCTGCTCCGATTTCGGCGAAAGTACCATAGATTCTAGGGTCAAGATTTATTTTAAGTGCTTTACGTTTAGTATCCAGAATTTCTCGTGCCATAGTGCAAAAATAACAAAAATGGAGCAGGATTTATAGGATTAACGGATTTTCAAGATCATAGATCGCGAAAGAAGCGCCGTTTTCAAAATGACACTACTAAGAAACCCTATTCTTTTTGTTTTCCATAATGGACACATTTTTATTAACAGATTCAAATCTTGTAAATCCTATTTTTTTGATTGTAAATCTTTTTAAATTGCAAACTTGTTGAACCAAAATTAATCAATAACCCAATATCGAAATTATAAGCTATAACATAGTTTTTTGCTTGCGACAAATGTTGGTTTTCTAAATTGATACATGCTTTAACTTCTACGGTAAGTATACCTTCAATAACAAAGTCTGCTCGTCTTTTCCCAACAACTAAGCCATCATAAAAAATTTCCTGCTCAACTTCTCTCCTAAATTTAATTCCGGCCTTTTCCAGTTCAATCGCTAAACAACGTTGATAGATAACCTCTTGAAAGCCATTTCCCAAAACGTTGTGAACTTTCATTGCACAGCCATTTACCCGATAAGTTAAATTGTCGATATCCATTTTATTTAAATTAACGGAATGAAAGACTACAACAACGCGGGATTATATTTTCAGGCTTACAGTTAAAAAAATCAATACCCAATTCGTTCAATTTCTTTTTGCATTTGTAAGATACTCACATTATCCTGAAAATCCGGCTAAAGGAAGAATATTTAGTTAATTAATTCATTTTGGCTTTTGAAACCTATGCTTTATCATGGACATCCTTAAATCTTTCAAATCCTGCTCAAATAAATAAGGTTAGCATCATCCGATGCTAACCTTATAAACCTAAACTTAAACTATTATGAAACCTGCGTCAGTTATCAATCAAACTTACTTTCAACAAGCTGTCGCAAGCTTCATAACCATTTTCCTAAACTAAACTATTATGAAAAACCCTCTTTCGAGAATATCCTATTTACGATACCGAAATTTCTCTGTGTTGTAATTTCGAATCGTCTTTTTTGCTGATATTGATGCTTAAAATACCATCTTTATATTCAGCAGTAATTTTGTCACCGTCAGCTGTTTCTGGCAAGTTAAATGATCTTGCAAATGAGCTATAATCAAATTCTTTGCGGGTAAAATCTTTAGCTGTCGCAGTTTCTTCTTTTTTAACTTCTGCCCAAACAGAAAGCGTATCTTTTTTTAGGTTGATTTGAAAATCTTCTTTCTTTAAACCCGGTGCGGCCAACTCAATTACGTACGCTGTTTCGTTTTCGTAAATATTTACATTTGGCGATTTGTCAACCATTTTATTTTTAGTTATTGCATCGCTAAACAATGAATCGAAAACATTGTTAAAGTAAGGAGCTGTGTTACGGGTTCTGTTGTTAAAATTTACAAGTGTCATATCTCTGGTTTTTTTAATTTTTAATTGATATTATCCCTTATTCAACTTACATACCAAAGCGAAAACATATGATTTTTAAGACATTTTGGCAAAAAAAGCAAACCATAAAAGACAAATTGGCAGAAACCAGAGCTTTTTCAGACGAATTCAACTATAAAACGAACATCCATCTCCGCTTTGTAGATTTCGATTTAATGGGGCATGTGAACAATTCTGTTTATTTTACCTATCTGGAAATCGCCCGTTCGAAGTACTGGGAGGAGATTGTGAAATGGGACTGGAAGAAAACCGGGATTGTGATTGCGCATGCAGAACTGGATTACATTTTACCTATCGTAATGGGCGATAAAATTGCCGTACATGTAAAAACGTCGAGGATTGGCAATACGAGCTTCGATCTGGATTACCAAATTGTGAAGCTAAAAGGCACTGAAGAAGTGATTTGCAGCAAGGGCAAAACCGTTTGCATCGCCGTTGATTATACCACTAACAGACCAACGGCAATACCCGAAACGGCTAAGCAGAAAATGCTGGGGTTTGAGCAATTGCAATAATCAAAGAAGAGGCTGTATCGAACAGTCGACTTTTTCCTCCCAAAGGGATGCCTACAGTACAAAGGGATCCCATTGCATAAATTTCCCTTCCAAATTAATTTTGCCTTGCGGTTCCTAACCTCTCCCTATCAACGTTTGGGTTAAAAGCAATGCCTTTGCTTTCCCTCTCCTCGAGGAGAGGGATGTACAGACAGAACAAAAACCAGCGCCATTAAAAGGGAGAGGTTTAAGGCGCCAAATAAAATCCGATAGCTATCCGATCTGAGCTAGGGTGTCGTTTTGCTTTTTGACACAGCCTCTTCTTTAGTCAGGCATTATCTTCCCGGGATTCATTATTCCTTTCGGATCGAACACCTGTTTAATTCCCCGCATAAGGTTCAAATGAATTTCAGAATATTTGATCGGCATAAATTCTTTCTGAACCAGTCCTATTCCATGTTCGCCAGATAAAGTTCCACCCAGCGCAGTGGTCAGTTCAAAAATTTCTGCGATACCGAACTTCAGCTTGTCTTTCCAATCTTGGTCGCTCATTCCGGCCTTAATGATATTTACGTGCAGATTGCCATCGCCGGCATGGCCGTAACACACGCTTTCGAAGCCGTATTTGGCGCCCACTTCTTTAATGCCGTTAATTAATTTGGGTAATGCCGCACGAGGTACAACCGTATCTTCTTCCTTATACACCGAGTTCGATTTTACTGATTCGGCCATCGTTCTGCGCATCCGCCACAACTCTTCTTTTTGCGCTGCTGTATCGGCAAACAAAACTTCGGTACAATTGTGCTCTTCGAGAACGATATTTGCTTTTTCACAATTTTTAAAGATGTCGTCCAAATCGTCGCCATCAAACTCAATCATCAGCAAGGCCGCCACATCATCTTTTAAATCGAACTTAATGTCGTCGAATTTGATTACCCACTCTACGCCTCTCCGCTCCATAAACTCCAGCGCAGACGGCGTAACACCTGCTCTGAAAATTGCCGAAACCGCAGCACAGGCGGCTTCATTTGTACTGAACGACCCCATCATTAAAACAGATTGACTTGGCTTGGGCAAAAGCTTGGTTACGATTTTTGTAACTACGCCCAAAGTTCCTTCCGAGCCGATCATCAGCTGTGTTAAATTATAACCCGAGGCATATTTTAAAGTATTAGCCCCGGTCCAAATAATATCTCCATTGGGCAAAACCACTTCTAAGTTTAAAATATACTCGCGTATCGTTCCGTACTTTACAACCCTCGGTCCGCCGGAGCCGTGCGCCACATTTCCACCAATAAAGCACGAGCCTTTACTACTCGGATCTACCGGGTAAAGGAGCCCTTTTTCGGCCACAGCATTGATAAACTCCTCAGTAATAACGCCTGGCTCAACAGTGGCCTGTAAATTTTCGGTATCGATATCAATAATAGATTTAAATTTCTCCATCGATAAAGAAACACCGCCATAAATCGGCAAGGCTGCACCACTCAAGCCCGTGCCACCGCCGCGGGGCGTTACCGGAACCTGGTATGCGTTGCAGATTTTCAATAAGGCTGAAATATCTTCGGGCGAAGTGGGTTTAACCACCACCTCGGGCTGAAAACGAAGGTCTTCCGTTTCGTCGTGGCTATAATGATCGAGGTTTTCGGCATCCGTAAAAATTTTTTCTTCGCCGATTGCAGCTTTGATCTCTGCTAATATTTCAGCATTTATTTTGGTAAAATTCATTTCTATTTTAATGATGTATAGGACAGTTTAACAAATGAATGCCCGATTTGGCCCGGCATTGGTGGATTTAGCTTTTTGATGCTCACATTTACCGTTTCTACGAAAGGATAAAGCGCAATCACTTTTGAGATCATATTGTTTAAAACCGTTTCTAAAAGCTTTTGAGTGTTTTTCATCTCCTCCTGAATGATGCCGTTCAAATCTTCGTAATTTACGGTTTGGGCGAGCTCATCATCAAAGCTTTTCGGTAAAAACTCGGTTTCCAAATCTACAATAAAATGATTTCCAATAAGTTGCTCTTCTGGATAATATCCGTGTAAGGCAAAACATTTAACATCCTTTAAAGCTACAGTTTGTTTGAATTGGCCCATATCTGTTTTGTGTGGTGCAAAATTAAATTTTTATTCATGAATATAAGGCCCATTGTTGTAAATTGTTACCTTTGAAATGAACGTGATTCTTTAACCAGATAAACGAAACTAAATGAGCAAATCAGTAAAAAAAGACCTTTACGAGGCACCGGATTACTATTTATTGGATGAACTGTTAACTGATGAGCATAAACTCATTCGCGCAACAGCAAGAGAATGGGTAAAGAAAGAGGTAAGTCCGGTTATTGAAGATTATGCTCAAAAAGCTGAGTTTCCGAAACATTTAATCAAAGGATTGGCCGATATTGGTGCTTTTGGCCCCACAATTCCGGTAGAATATGGGGGCGCCGGTCTTGATTATACTGCCTATGGCATCTTGATGCAGGAAATTGAACGCGGCGATTCGGGCATCCGTTCTACAGCCTCCGTTCAGGGCTCGCTGGTAATGTACCCCATTTACGCTTATGGAACGGAAGCGCAGCGCAAAAAATATTTACCAAAGTTGGCCACCGGCGAGTGGATGGGTTGTTTCGGCTTAACCGAGCCGGATCATGGCTCAAATCCCGGCGGCATGGCCACCAATATTAAAGATGCTGGATCGCATTATATTTTAAACGGCGCCAAAATGTGGATCAGCAACGCCCCTTTCGCCGATATCGCCGTTGTTTGGGCAAAGGATGAAGCGGGAAAAATTAGAGGAATGGTAGTTGAGCGTGGAATGGAAGGTTTTTCTACCCCGGAAACGCATAACAAATGGAGCTTGAGGGCATCGGCAACCGGTGAATTAGTTTTTGATAACGTTCAAATTCCTAAAGAAAATGTTTTTCCTGAAATTAGCGGACTCAAAGGCCCGCTGGGCTGCCTTAACCAAGCTCGCTATGGTATTGCCTGGGGTGCGCTCGGCGCCGCAATGGATTGCTACGATACGGCGCTACGCTACGCTAAAGAAAGGGTACAGTTTGGCAAACCGATCGGCGGATTTCAATTGCAACAGAAAAAGCTGGCCGAAATGGTTACCGAAATTACCAAGGGGCAGTTATTGGTTTGGCGTCTGGGCGTCCTTAAAAGTGAAAACCGAGCTACAGCCGAACAAATATCGATGGCAAAACGAAACAGCGTAGAAATTGCGCTGGATATTGCCAGAAACGCCCGCCAAATGCTCGGCGGAATGGGAATTACAGGCGAATATTCAATTATGCGACATATGATGAACCTCGAGTCGGTGGTAACTTACGAGGGAACGCACGACATACACTTATTAATTACCGGAATGGATATCACCGGATTAAATGCTTTTAAATAAAACATGATAAAAAAAATTACACTCTCAACCATCCTTACCATTTTTACAGTTCTTTTAAGCTTTGCCGGAAACGGCAAAGTAAACATCAATAAGCAACTGCCCAGTTGGTTGCAAAAAGTTGATGTGATCAACAAGAAACCGCCTTATAAGAACATTCAAGACGGTTATTATATTTTTCTTTTCGAAAGACAAAACAACCTTGAAACGAAAGAACATTATACGCACATCATAAGAGAAATCAGTAATTCGAGCGGCGTTCAAAATGGTTCCGAAATTTCTGTGTCCTACGATCCAAGTTACGAAAAGCTAATTTTCCACAAACTTGTAGTTTGGCGGGCGGGCAAGCCAATCAACAAGCTGGTTTCCGAGAATTTCAAAATCCTGCAAAATGAAGAAGAACTTTCACGCTTTATTTACAGCGGTTTATTCACCGCTTATTTAATTCTTGATGACATTAGAAAAGGTGATAGGATCGAATACGCCTATACCACGCAAGGGAGTAATCCGGTATTTCCAAAATACGCTAGTACGATCTATTTTGAAGGAAATAGCCAGATTGTTAATGTTTATAACAACATTATCTTCGATCCGAACAGAAAGATGAGGACCAAAACCTTTAACGACACTCCGGTTTTAAATAAATCTGTTGTAAACGGATTAAATGTTTTCGAATGGCAAAACACAATGTCCAAAACATATCCCGATCAGGATTTTGTACCTTCATCTTACAACCCCTTTGCCCGCGTTCAAATTTCTGAATACCAGAGTTGGGAGGAAGTTGTAGACTGGGGCTTAAGCATTCAAAATTTCGATATCAAAAACACAACACTTCTCAATAACAAAATTGCTGATTTGAAGTCGAAATCAAAAGGAAATAAAGAGAAGTACTTAGAACTTGCAACGAGGTTTGTCCAAGATGAAATTAGGTACATGGGTATAGAGATGGGAGAATATTCTAATCGCCCAAATACGCCTGACAAAGTCTTAAATCAACGGTATGGCGACTGTAAGGATAAATCCAATTTGCTTTGTTACCTACTTAAAGCTAATGGAATTGATGCCTATTCTGTATTTATTGATACGTACCTCAATAACGAAACGGCGAAGCTTCTGCCCAGTCCAAATGTATTTAACCACGAAACATTAGTTGTTGAGCTCAACGACAGAAAAGTTTACATCGATCCAACTATATCCAATCAAAGAGGTCCTATTTTCGACAATTATTATCCATATACCGCAAAAGTTTTGGTCATTAAAAAAGGTGTAAAGGACCTAATAAGCACACCGCGACCAAACTTAGGGAGACTGCACTCCTTTACTGTTTTTAAAGTTGCAGACACCTCAACAAAATCAAAAACAAGCTTCATAATAACTACAACTTATTCAAATAATTACGCAAATACTTTTAGAGACGATTTAAATACTAAAGGTGAAGAAAGTTTGGAAAAATCTTACATAGAATATTATACAAATTTTTATCCCGGCTTGAGCATGAAAGGGCCATTAACAATTAAGGATGATGAGCTGGAAAACGTCATCACGGTAAAAGAGGAATATGAAATAAATAACTTTTGGACAAAGGATGAAAATTTAAAGTCAAAGAAAATAGCTTACTTCTATGGCGACTTGATAAATAACCAAATAAACGACTTGAAAAAGTTTAGAAACGCACCAATGAGTATGCAGTTTCCAAGCACTGTTGAGCAGCAAATAAAAATTATTTTGCCACGAACGTGGAATCTTCAAAACGAAAACTTAACTATTGATGATGAGAATTACAGATTTGTTTACTCAGCAAACGCTAAAAAAGATACCTTAACGTTAAACTACTATTATCAAAGTTTTGTCTCCGCTTTACCACCCATTGCACTTGATAAGTATATAAAAGACAGCAAACAGATTTCGGCTTTACTGAGCTACGGAATTTATTGGGATGGCGATGTAGCTGGTGATTTAGGTGGCCTCGCTGCAATGCCATTTTCAATCGCCATTATTACATTAATTCTTTTCTCTTTTATCGCAATGTATGTCTACACAAGACATACAGCCTACAACCTCGAAGCAATCAAAAACGCACGTAAAATTCAGGGCTGGCTTATCGTTCCGGCAATCGGTATAACGGTTTCGCCAGTAACAATTCTGTTTGCCACATTCAAATTAGAAATTTTTAATCAAGCCATTTGGAGCGCAATGCAAACCAGCGAACATTCAGTTTTTTTCGTTTGGTCGGTAGTTTTGACCGTTATAGTAAATACGATCCTGTTTGTTTCCAGTATCTTTATTCTCATCTCTTTCTATAATCGAAGAGATTTTTTTCCAAAATACTATATTGGATTTTTATGTTTTAACTTCGTAGTATTATCGGCCGATTATTTTGCCAATGCTTATTTAACGAAGATTGTAGCTACCGAGGCTGCAAATGGCACTAACGACCTGGGTTTTCTAGTGGTAAAAGGAATTTTCGCGATAATCTGGATTGTTTATTTCATTAAATCAGATCGGGTTAAGGAAACGTTCGTATTTTCGTACCCCGGTTCCGCATGGCGCATGGCTATGGTTAAAGACCTGAATGAACAGTTTGAAAAAAATGATGGCGCAAATGATGAGCAAGCATTTAACGATAAAGAAATAGTAAAAATTGATGAAAGACTATAAAAAATACACTTACCTGCCAGCTTCTCCCGAAGAAGTTTATTTAGCGCTCACAAAAGATCTCAGCATTAAACTTTGGACAGGTGCCGAAGTAACGTTTGAAGAAAAGCCTGATACCGAATTTTCTTTTTGGGATGGCGATATTGTTGGAAAAAACATTGAGTTTGAAACCAACAAAAAGATTGTGCAACAATGGTACTTTGGCGAAAATAATGAACCATCAATCGTTACTATCAAACTTCATGACGATAAAAAAGGAACATCGTTGGAGTTTAAGCAAACCAACATTCCGGATGAAGATTATAAAGATTTTACCGAGGGCATAGAAGAATATTTTCTTGGTGGGCTCGTCGATTTTTTTGACGAATAAATTCCTAGGTTCAGGAATACTTTGTATCTTGAACCTGTAAATTATCTCTTATTTATTAACGTATGCTCATCCCACGAAACTCCTTTGCGGTTTTAATACTGCTTTTGGCTGTCGTACTCACCTCCTGCGGTGGTATTTCAAGCAACTTACCCGTTTTTTACACGCCCGCGGCAACCTCAAATCACATGTCGTACCTACCAAAGCCAATGATTTCTGACAGCGTGAAAGCCCGAAATTATGTTAGCGCCAGTTTTGCAGATAATACCTTGCCATACGAAACAGGCAGCATGTCGATGGGTTTCGTTAACTACAACCGATCCAATGTAATCGGAAACTTTAACTTTTCGTACGGAGGCTTTGGGTACTTCGGCGGAACATCGGAAGGATATGAAAACACCCGACGTAAAATAAGCGACGATTTCTATCAAAAGGGTGTTGTAGGATTTGGATTGAGAACATCGGCAGGCGTTGCACAAGTGTCGGGCAACACAGAATTTAGGATTTTAAACTGGGAAACAGCGCTTGTTTATGAGGGCGGAAGTTACGCATCGTTCAGAAAAGATTTAAGAGCAAAATCAGATTCATTATCCATTGCATCAAACAAAACAACCCTGTTTACTACGGGCGGATCTACAGAACTCATCTGGCATGGCCGAAAAAACCCCGACAGGCAATATGGCTTCCGGCTGTTCCTCGGCTCTACAATTGGCCTCAAGCGCAATATTAACTACAGCACCGAAAAAATCTCGGGACTCGCGGCCGATTTCTCCTTTTTCATCAAGATCAAAAACGCTTATGGCATCGTTGGCACAGGTTCCAATTTGATGAACAACTCTGGAAAAATTACCATCGGATATGCATTTTAAAACATAAGCCCAATTCATTTGTTCAACTGTAAATTAAAATGATATGAACAGAACAGTTGGAATTGTATTGATTATTGTAGGAATTGCAATGCTCGTTTGGACGGGGTTTTCTTACACCAAAAGAGAAAAAGTTGTTGATGCCGGCCCGATCCAAATTTCGGCAGACAAAGAAAAATCAGTAAACTGGCCTCCGTATGTTGGCGGTATTATTCTGGTGGCGGGGGTTGTAGTGCTTGTTACTTCGAAAAAAAGGTAAGCTCGTTTGTCCCAATGCATTAATTGGTTAGCTAAAGCGTAGGTTATCAGCGCTCTATTATACTTTCTGCATCGCAATTCATATTCAATAGAATCTGGATTGCGATGCTTTTTTATTTCTGGCTCAAAAATAAATCACTCACATTCAACAAATTATTGAAATTTCAGAATTTAATTTTGTCATTCAAAAAATAATTCAGACATTTGAAATATTATTTGGCGGATAGCTGAATAAAAGTCAATCTTAATCGGATTGATTTATAAAGAAGTGGCGAGAGACTGGCTCTGCGACCCACTGGCAACCCTCAGAAAGAGAAGGTGCCAATTC
This sequence comes from Pedobacter endophyticus, assembly GCF_015679185.1. NCBI lineage: Bacteria > Pseudomonadati > Bacteroidota > Sphingobacteriia > Sphingobacteriales > Sphingobacteriaceae > Pedobacter > Pedobacter endophyticus. The sequence continues at coordinate 157,962 of NZ_CP064939.1, read as the reverse complement.
CTGACCGGATAACACGGTGTTATCTGGAGATATAAATTACAACTGATGAAAATATTAAATCTTCAATCGCAAAGCGAGAACAGTTTGAATCCAAAGCAGGTTCGAATTTCCCCTATTTTGTCTATTTATTTTGATATCAAAGCGGTTACTTGTATGTGCTGTTGCATGCAGTAATTTAAAAAATCTTCCTCTATTGTGTTTTCAAATTGGAAGGTCCCAGTAAATTGGGATACGCCCCTGTCTGAACTTACGAAGCATATTTCACTAAGTATTCGGAAGTTCCATCATTCAACAACCACAAATTCAATCATTTAAAATTATGTCAACATCATATAAATTCGAAACGCTACAAATTCATGCCGGCCAGGAAATTGACCCAACAACTGGTTCAAGAGCTGTTCCAATCTATCAAACTACATCTTACGGTTTTAAAAATGCCGAACACGGTGCAAACCTCTTTGCATTAAAAGAATTCGGAAACATTTATACACGGATTATGAATCCTACAAATGATGTTTTCGAAAAACGGATTGCCGCTTTAGAAGGCGGTGTGGCCGCTTTGGCAGTGGCCTCCGGCCAGGCCGCACAGTTTATCGCGTTGAACAATATTTTGGAGGCTGGCGATAGTATCGTCTCTTCGTCGCATATATACGGGGGCACCTATAATCAGTTTAAGGTGGCCTTTAAACGCCTGGGCATTCATGTAGAATTTGCCAATCCTGATGTACCAGAAGAATTTGAAGCGAAGATTACCGAAAAAACAAAGGCCATTTATTTAGAAACGATCGGAAATCCAGCTTTTAGTATCCCCGATTTTGAGAAGATTGCAGCAATTGCCAAAAAATTCGATTTGCCTTTGGTTGTCGATAATACTTTTGGTGCAGCGGGCTACTTATTTAAACCTTTAGAGCACGGTGCAAATATCGTTGTAGAATCGGCCACAAAGTGGATAGGTGGACATGGAACGAGTATTGGCGGCGTAATTGTTGATGGCGGCAATTACAACTGGGGCAACGGAAAGTTTCCGCAGTTCAGCGAACCATCGGCAGGTTACCACGGCCTCGTTTTTAGTGATGTTTTTGGCGTTGATGGTCCTTTCGGAAATATTCAATTCATCATCCGTGCCCGTGTTGAGGGCTTAAGAGATTTAGGTCCTGCGCTTTCGCCATTCAACTCCTTCCTTTTGTTACAAGGATTGGAAACCTTATCGCTCCGCGTTCAGCGCCATGTAGATAACGCCCTTGAATTGGCAACCTGGTTAGAAAACCATCCGGCCGTAAAAGAAGTTTCCTATCCCGGATTGGTCAGCAGCAGCTATAACAGCCTCGCAAAAAAATACCTCAGCAATGGTTTCGGTGCCGTTTTATCGTTCGAGTTAAATGGCAGCAAGGAAAACGCTACAGAACTGATCGACAACCTCAAACTGATTTCGCACCTGGCCAATGTTGGCGATGCAAAAACATTGATCATCCAACCGTCGGCAACTACGCATCAGCAACTAAGTGACGAAGAACAATTGGCCGCAGGTGTTAAACCAAACTCGTTGAGAGTTTCGGTAGGCATTGAACATATAGATGATATAAAAGCCGATTTCGAACAGGCCTTTACTGCAATTGGCGTGGCTTAAACGCATAAATAGCGTAATAATCCTAAACTTTTTGCTTTAAAACCTCTCAATATTCAACATGCAGACTAAAAAAAATAACAGCGCTTCAAATTCTCCCTCCGGAGGCTCAACAGCGACATATACATACCCCAAGCAATTTAAGCTCGAAAACGGGAAAAAGCTTCGCAACCTCGAAATCGCGTATCAAACGTACGGCAAGTTAAACGCCAATAAAGACAATGTGATTTGGGTTTGCCATGCACTTACCGCAAATGCCGATGTTTTTGAATGGTGGGAAGGTTTGTTTGGGCAAAATGCATTATTTAATCCGAAAGACCATTACATTGTTTGTGCAAACGTTTTGGGTTCTAACTACGGCACCACAAATCCGTTGAGCAAAAACCCCGTAACCGGCCTGCCCTATTACCTTTCTTTCCCGCAATTTACCATTCGCGATTTTGTTTCTGCGCATCAACTGTTGGCGAAACATTTGGGCATTAACTTAATTAAACTCTTAATCGGTGGTTCTTTGGGCGGTCAGCAAGCAGTAGAATGGGGAATTATCGAGCCAAATCAGATTGAAAACCTGATTTTGGTCGCCACAAATGCAGCGCACTCTCCCTGGGGAATCGCCTTTAACGAGAGTCAGCGTTTGGCAATTACCAGCGACCGCACTTTTTATGCCAACCAGCCCGACGGCGGAAGTAAAGGGTTGAAAACGGCCAGAACGATTGCACTTTTGAGCTACAGAACCTACAGCGCATACGGCAGTACGCAGGTAGAAAGCGTAAATGATAAAACCGATCATTTCAGGGCGTCATCTTACCAGAATTATCAGGGAGAAAAACTCATTAATCGCTTTAATGCCTACAGTTACTACTATTTAACCAAGGCAATGGATAGCCATAACGTGGGGCGAAACAGAAACAGCATTACCGACGCCTTGAAGCTTATAAAAGCGAACACCCTGGTTATCGGAATTGAGAACGATTTTCTCTTCCCCATTTCGGAGCAAAAATACCTGGCAGACCATATTGATGATGCCGAATTTGTATCTATTCATTCAGAGTATGGTCATGACGGGTTTTTGATTGAAACGAATGCCTTAACCAATATCATCAGCACTTTTATGAAGGAAAGCCGCAAAAAAAAGGTAATCAAACTGCAGTACACCGCTTGAAGGGAGTTTGGAGTCGTGAGTCAAGAGTCCGGAGTCCGAAACTCGAGAGACAAAAGACCAAAGCTGAAAGACCAAAGCAAAAATAAACGTCTGCACAGTATTCCCATCGCTAAGCCCTCCCTTCTGGGGAGGGTTGGGTGGGGCTTAAATAATCAAAACAGATAAAATCGGTGCAATCCGTTTAATCTGTGTAATCACAAAAATAAAAATGAGTAAGAACTTAAAAATTGGTTTATTTGGTTTTGGAGTTGTTGGGCAAGGTTTATTGGATATTATCCAAAGCCAGAACTTAAACCTCGAAATCATTAAAATAGCGATTAAAGATCCAAGAAAGAAACGTACGCTAAACAAGGATTTATTTACTACCAATAAAGACGAAATTCTGAACAATTCGGAAATCAATACCATTGTAGAGCTGATAAATGATGCCGATGCGGCATATGAAATCGTAACTACTGCACTAAAAAACGGCAAAAATGTGGTTTCGGCCAACAAGAAAATGATTGCCACCCATTTGAAGGAACTGGTAGATCTGCAACAAAAGCATGGCACCTCTTTGCTTTACGAAGGTGCAGTTTGCGGCAGTATTCCAATAATCAGAAACTTAGAGGAATATTACGATAACGAACTTTTCCATGCTTTGAGCGGCATCTTCAACGGCTCATCAAATTACATTCTGTCCAAAATATTCAATGAGAACCAAAGTTACGATTCGGCATTAAAGGAAGCACAGGATTTAGGCTTTGCCGAAACCGATCCAATTTTGGATGTGGGAGGCTATGATCCAAAATACAAATTGGCCATTGCTACAGCACATGCTTATGGCTTGTTTGTTAATCCTGATGTCATTTTGAACATCGGTATTCAAAATCTTTCTGCTAACGATATTAAATATGCCCGTGAAAAGAACTTTAAGATAAAGCTGGTTCCAACCGCCCGAAAGGTTAACACGAAAGATATTGTTACCTACGTTTTGCCGAAATTAGTTGCCAAGGATGATTTCTTGTATAATGTAGAGAACGAATACAACGCGGTAACCGTTCAGGCTGCATTTGCTGATAAACAGTTCTTTTTTGGCAAAGGAGCCGGGGGCCACCCAACAGGAGCAGCAGTGCTATCTGATATTGCGGCGCTGCGATATGATTATCGCTATGAGTATAAAAAATACCACTCAGAAAATGGTGTTAAGCATACAGAGGCTATTTTGTTGGAGGTTTACCTGCGTTACGCTGACGAGGATTTAATTAGGTTACTGGAATTTGACAACATTAGCGAACGTTACTCGGCCAGTAATTACAAGTACGTAATCGGTACCGTAAAGCTCGAAAGCCTCATTAAAAACCGCGACTTGTTATTGGATAAGGAAGTATTTATCGCCTACACCGGAAGACAAGTTTATGCGCAAACTGAAATAGCCGAAAATATCTTCGCAGAAGAACTGGCGGCGATTTAAGAATATAATTTAAGTTAATTTTTTATTTGTTTTGTTGTTAGCACAAAGGCCGGAGCGATTCCGGCCTTTTGCATTATTCGAAGTTTTCTAAAATCCGCTTCCGATCTTCGTTTTCCTTATCGTTCTTGTGATAAAGCTCAATAAATACGATCTTTTGTTCCTCTGGAAAATAAGCGTAAATCAGCCTCAATCCGGAGTTAACTCCACGGCCTTTTAAACTATCGCACGCAATTTTCTTAACTTTTATAATACAGGATGAAATCCCCAGATTATCAATCCTAAAGCTAAATGGATTCTGAGCATCTGGCTTAACTCTCAAAATAATCTTTACATCCTCTAGGTCAGAATTAAGGCTCCGATATTTTTTCAATAACTTCTTTAAGTCCTTGTCAAATTCATTTAACGAATCAAAGCGCATATCTAATGATCAAAGTCCTCGTCGTAAACCCTCACTGAATAAGGCACTTCTCTATAAAAAGCTAAATTATAGCTGATGTCTTTCCCATCTTCAGTAACCTCCCAGGGCAAATCCTTATGAGAATAATCGCTTATTGCAGTTGCCGACCAATCGCTCATTTGCTCTAAAACCTTGTCGATCACATCCTTTTCGCTGGCTTTTAATTGTGTTAAATCGGCCTTTTGCAACGGCAAAAAACGCTTTTGGGCGAAACCTTTATACGCTGTTTTAATGCGTTGAATTTCGTTGTCATCCAACATCTGATTAATTACAGAATCTAATTTTTGCGGCACAGGCCCATAGGGTAGTTTTTTGTACTTCGCCCCTGTTAAATGTTCTTCGTAAAGTTCGTAATAATTGAAATCAGAAAAGTATAGCAATTTATACAGAACCGTTTCACCAACGTTCGGTTTTCCGGCACACCGTTCTAAAATGTAAAGTAAAACGTTCTTAAATTTATTGATATTCAAAGTTGGAATAGAAATCCGCTCTTCCGTTACTGGTTGCGCTTCCTTAGTAGAATCAATATTCTGACCAAGCTGGAAATCTTTCGCGACAAAGTCATCCAACGAAAAACTTAAGGCATGCGAAAGCCGCTGCAACTCATTTAAACTAATGCTCCTGTTGCCCAACTCAATTTGTGTTAAAGACGGACGGGAAATATTGATACTTTTTGACAATTCGCTTTGCGACAAGCCTTTTCGGTTGCGTAATAGAACAATTCTCCGTCCAATTTCTTGTTTCGACAATTCAAAATCCATCACCAAAGGTAAGCGATGTTTCGAAATAAAACAATAGATTGATTTAATTCAAAACACTTATCCCCTTCCGGCCATCTCCATCAATTTTTTCGCCAGTTCTTTGCCCAGGTAACCATCAATAATGGCATGAACGATATACAAGATTGGCGTCATCAAAATGGCCACTACAAATTTGTAAGTGTAGTTTACCAGGCCAATTGCGGCCACCATTTGCCAGCTGTAATGGTACTGGGGATTGAGGTAAAAAGCAATAAATATAACCACAAAGCTATCAATCAACTGCGAAACCAAGGTAGAACCTGTTGCCCGAAGCCACAAAGCACGTTCGCCGGTTATTTTCTTTATCCGATGGAAAATTAAAACGTCGGCAAGTTGCCCTACAATAAACGCAATGATAGAGCCCACAATAATCCACATTCCCTGCCCAAATATGCCCGCAAAAGCATTATTCATATTCAAATCTTCACCATTAATGGTCTGGTGAACCCAAAAATCGGCTGCACTTAAGTGCATTGAGCCCCAAACCACCAGAAATGCAAATGCAATTAAAATTGAAGTTAAGATAGATAAAAAGCGAACCTGTTTTACTCCGAAATACTCGTTGATAATGTCGGTCATGATAAAAATAATAGGCCACGTTAGTACGCCCGCCGACATTACAAACGACAAATTAGGCACGCCAAACAAGTTTATATCAAACTTTTTGAAACCAAGTGTTTCTTCTACACTGAACAATTTTACACCAATAAATTCGGACAAGATTGCATTAGCAACAAAAAAACTTCCTAATATGAGAAGCAGACGGCTTTCTTTGGTCTTAAAGGTCATAGCGTATAAATCTAGGGATAAATCAAATAAATGTTGCCTTTTTGATTAAATTAATAATCCGCATGAAACCAACTATCTTCGTTCAATGCGTACCCCTGACGCCGATGCTAAACGGACTAATCCCAATGTTACTAAGTTAAGCCCTTCAGTTGTCAGTCTGAGCGGAGTCGAAGACCCTTTTTTTTGGATAAAACAAATATTTGTCCTTCGACTCCCTTGACATCGACGTTATTTTGTAATCTGTTGTTTTTAGCTTTTTAGATGAACAGTCGTCATGCTGATCCCGTACGTAGGGAGACAGGGTGACGAGGAGGTTGACCAGAACGCCCTAAAATAATCATCAACGTCACTCATATTGATTTTTGCTAAAAAACTACCCCTACCATTGGCGTTTCGTCATTGCGAAATCGATTTTTAATCGATTGAAGCAATCTCATTAGCGACCTTATTGCAGAATAGATTGCTTCGTGCCTCGCAATGACGGCCGACTAAAAAACGTCACTCATATTAAGTTTTTCCTAGAAAATTAAAACTCCGGATGACACAATATTTTTTGTTCACCCTTAACGTTAATCGCACTGGAACGAACCCTAACAGCTATCCGATACCCAGATTAAAAATGTTTAACCAAAATTCAAAACATTTTAAAAAACGAAATCTTTTTTACAATCATTCGACCTTAAAAATAGGTTAAGAAATTTAATCTCCCAATCTTTGCGCTCCGAAAAAATCGAACAAGAACATGGCTAAGAAAAAGCACTTTTACCTCATTTTAATTTTGGGTTCGTTAGCCGCACTTGGCCCGTTCTCTATTGACATGTATCTGCCAGGTTTTGTAGATATTGCGCAAGATTTAAACAGCACCGAATCAACCGTCGCGTTATCGCTATCAAGCTTTTTCATCGGAATTTCTGCGGGTCAATTATTGTACGGCCCCCTGCTCGATAAGTTCGGTCGAAAAAAACCGCTGTATTTTGGTCTGGCACTTTATATTGTTGCTTCCATTTTGTGTTTGGCCGTTACAAACGTGAACCAGCTTATTGTTTTGCGGTTTGTACAAGCTATTGGCAGCTGCGCCACTGCCGTTGCATCTGTAGCCATGGTTCGCGATTTGTTTTCCGTTGAAGAGAGCCCAAAAGTGTTTGCCTCACTAATGTTGGTTATTGCCGTATCGCCAATGCTTGCGCCTACCGCCGGCGGCTACTTAATTGCAGCGCTCGGCTGGAAATATGTGTTTGTTTTTCTGGGGTTTATGGCTGTGTTGATTTTGCTGGCATCGATATTCAAATTGCCCGAAAGCTATAAACCTGATCCGAATTATTCCCTAAAGCCGAAACCAATTTTAAACAGCTTTTTAGGTGTTTTAAAAGAGCCGCAGTTTTCTACTTATGCATTAATCAGCTCAATAACCTTTTCGGGGTTGTTCGCTTACGTCTCTTCATCGCCAACCGTTTTTATGAAAATTTACGAAGTAAGTAAAACCGGTTACGGATGGATTTTCGCCTTGCTATCAGTCGCGTTCATCGGGTCGAGCCAGTTAAACAGCGTAATTTTAAGATGGTTTACCAGCAAAAAAATAGTAACCTGGGCTTTGCTTGCGCAATGCGCCTTCAGCTTGATATTCCTGGTTTTTGCTTTGAACGATTGGTTAAGTTTATATTCAACCATTGGTTTTATTGCGCTGTTTTTGTGCTGTTTAGGATTTATTAATCCAAATGCGGCGGCCTTATCTTTAGCGCCTTTCAGCAAAAATGCTGGCAGTGCATCGGCTTTAATGGGTGCGCTGCAAATGGGATTGGGCGCACTCGCTTCCGTTGTTGTTAGTCTCTTTAGCGAACACTCAGTAGTGCCCATGCCCCTGGTAATGACGCTTGCCGCTTTTATTGCGCTCTTTTGTCTGTTCGTTGGTACGAGGTTCATCAAAACAGAAATCGCAGCTTCGGCCGATGCGACGGTTGTGGGGCATTAAGGCCGCTCCCTATCAAAGTTTGTGAATTATTTTTCTGTAGTGCAAGTCCCTCTCCGGGAGAGAGGGAAACAAGGGTAAGGCAGCGACGTACTGGCCAATGCATTTACTTTCAAAGGGTGAGGCCCTAAGGTACAAACAGTTTATAAATGATATAGCAAGCCAGTGCTCCAACCGCTGCAATGATCAAACCGCTCATTCTTTTCTTCTTGATAAAGCAAATCAGGATGATGCCCGAAAGGGAAACCAATGTCATCAGCACCGCCGAAATATCGATAATCCACGACCAGGCTTTCCCCGAGTCTCGTCCTTTGTGCAGGTCATTTATTACCGCAATAGCACCAAAACGGGTAACTGTTAGCTCATAATTACCTGTCTCCCTATCAACAAATGTATCGGCAATGTATCCGGGGCCATTAAAGGTTAGGCTGCATTCCGCATCATCGATTCTAAAATCGCTCAATGCACCTTTAACCTCGTGCTTGCTCCTAAAATATTCTACCAGTTGAAGCTTATTAATTTTTGAGGTATCAATTTCATTTACCCATTTTACGTTTACGGTTCCTGAGTCTTTCCTTACCACTTCTTTGCCCGAGGTAAACCAATCCGCATGGTTTAAGGTTAAACCCGATACCGCAAAAAACAGCAGAATGGCAAAACTTACCATCGATAAATAGATATGAAGCCAACGAGACAAACCTGCAAAGCGTTTTTTTACCCTGCTTTTTCCTTGAGGTTTTTTCGAAGTATTACGACCTAAGCCTGCTGGAGCCACTACAATATTACTTTTTCCTGGTTGCGATTTTTCTGTAGTCAAGTGATGCTGATGCTAATTCTGTATTTGGGGTTAATTCGATCTTACTGGCCGTTCCGGTAAATTTCATCTGTTTAGCTATAATTTGATAAGTGCCATGTTCCCTAACCACTTCAATATAAACCGTGTACGAGCCTGCTTTAACCAGCTTACCATGATCATCTTTCCCGTCCCAAACCAACGTATATTTTCCGGGGCCACGGGTTGCCGAACTTGTTGAACTCAGGCTGCCTTCTGCCCCTTTTTTAAATTCATCGCCATTTGAACGCGACCACGATTTTAAATCGGGCAGCCAACGTGGCTTGTTATACCAAATCGCCAGGTTACGCACAGGTGTTTTCTGGGCGTCTTCTACCCAAACGGCAACAAACGGGCGACGAACGCGACGGCCGTCGGTAGATTCAACATTTGCAAGTTCCAGATTGACGAGCAGTTCGAATTTGGTATTCCAGAATTTATCTGCTTTAGCACGATCGGGAGAAGCAGTTGATGTTGCTGTTTCTACTTCATAGGCCGTCCAGCCCTTACTTTTTATTTCTGTGCCAGCTTTGGTAACCAACAGATATGCAACATCTGATTGTGCCGACATCAGTTTTTCAATCTCACTTACCGAAAGTACGTTGAAAGCGGTTGCCAGCGCGCCGGCCTTACTGGCATCAGCCGCAATTACCGTTGCACTAACGATTTCAGCAACAGGGTTTCCGTTACGTGGATCGATTATGTGCGAATACCACTTTCCATTTATACGATAACCTCTTCTATAATTGCCACTTGTGGCTACAGCCTTGTTCGATACTTTAACGGTAACCAATGGCGCAGCGTTTTCTGCATCCGCCATGGGGTTGGCAATCTTAATTACCTCTGTGCCAGAACCTTTTACCACCATATCTCCACCAATGTTTACAACAACATGTTTAATGCCGGGAGTTTCTATAGCTTTTTCTGCAGCCTTATTAATAATGTAGCTTTTGGCAAAAGAATTTAAGGCCAGCGGCGCATCATCAAGGCGTGTTACCGTTAAATCCTGCTCATTCAAAACATAGTGTTTTGTTTTTACCATACTTACGGCCGTTTTCAGTTCGGCAGCCAATGGCAAGCGATTTTCGGCAGTTGCCTTTTTCCATACGTTGGCAAAAACCGCTGCCGAAGCATCCAAAGCGCCATTTGTTGCGCCTTTATAATTTTCAAATTGTTGTAAAACCTCAAACAGCTCGGCCGAAATTGGCGTAGTCGTTTTTCCGTTGCGCATCCACCTGCTAAACTCCGATGTGCTTTTGTATGCACTTAAAATATTATCTAGGCGATCAATTTCATTTACGGCGTTTTGCTCAGCCAAATAAGCGTCGTCCTCGCTCGCTGCTTTAAATTTCAATTCTAACGATGTTCCCAGTACATTTTCGTAGTTGGACACAAACGTTTTGATCGTTTTTTTCGGAAGAACAAAAGCCGATGTTGTTAAAGCAAACAAGGCAATGGCAATTAGATATTTAAATTTCATAGAAACGAGTTTTGATTTGGCATGCCAAATTAAGATTTTTTATTTGGATTAATTATAAATAGCAAACAAATATTCAGGTTTACTTGAACAAAATAGTGCAATAACGAGTACCGAAAGATCCGAATAGGTACAATATTCATCAATCGTAACCAGCATCGGCGAGCAATAAAAATGAATCAATACCTTTGCTATTTAAGCTTTAAAGCTTTTTTTCATACATTCGCTTATAACATGTTAAATATCATATCGAAGCTTCCTGGTGTGGGCACTACCGTTTTTTCGGTCATGTCTAAACTTGCGGCAGATCACAATGCCATTAACCTGTCTCAAGGCTTTCCTGATTACCCTTGCGATCCCCATCTGGTCGAATTGGTAAATAAGGCCATGAAAGATGGTTTTAACCAGTATGCGCCGATGCCTGGCAACCCGTTTTTAAAAGAAACAATTGCCAGGAAAATAGAAAATCTTTATCAGGTAAAATATAATCCAAACACCGAAATAACGGTTACCGCAGGTGGAACACAGGCTATTTTTACCGCCCTGGCTACCATAATCAATCCCGGCGATGAGGTTATCATTTTCGAGCCCGCTTACGATAGTTATGCACCAACCATAAAACTGTTGGGTGGCCTGGTAAAAACTTACGAGCTTGCGCCGCCAACCTACGCTATTGATTGGGACATGGTAAAAAAGCTGTTTACAGCCAATACCCGGATGATTATCCTCAATTCTCCTCAGAACCCTACCGGAAGCATTTTATCAGAAGACGATATGCGATCGCTCATTAAACTGATTAAAGGTACGGATATACTGATCCTGAGCGACGAAGTTTACGAACACTTGGTGTACGATGGGCAAAAACACATGAGCGTTATGCTCTTTCCCGAACTAAGGGAAAGGAGCTTTATTGTAGCTTCCTTTGGCAAGCTTTTACATGTTACCGGATGGAAGCTCGGTTATTGCCTTGCACCTGAGCAGCTTACCACCGAATTTAGAAAAGTACACCAATTTAACGTTTTCAGCGTTAATAGTGCTATGCAGCAAGCCATTGCCGAGTACATCAATAATTCTGAAAACTACACTGGTTTAACCCGCTTTTTTGAGCAGAAACGCGATTATTTCAGGCATCTCTTAAGTCAAAGCCGCTTTGAATTATTGCCATGCAATGGCTCGTATTTTCAGTGTGCCAGCTACAGTAAAATTTCAAAAGAAAAAGATACAGATTTCAGCATGAGGCTGATAAAAGAATTCGGGGTTGCTACGATACCCGTTTCCGCTTTCTACCAAAAAGCAACCGATTACAAGATTATCAGATTCTGTTTCGCCAAAGAAAACTCAACCCTACAAATGGCCGCAGAGAAATTAATTAATGTTTAATGCATCCCGTAAAGCAAAACACATGGAAACACCTATTTACACGCAAATAGAAAACCTGAAAGTTACCGTTTTTCAAGCCTACCTTTTTTGGGAGAACATAGAAAAAAACCTGCAGAACCTCACCTTGCGCCTTTCGATGGGCGTTAGAGAGAAAACAGATTTAATTGTTTTGCCAGAAATGTTTAACAGTGGCTTTAGCATGCATGCCGAAGCACTTGCCGAAGAAATGGGCGGCTTTACCATGCAATGGATGCAGAAAACGGCCTATCAATACAATTGCGTGGTTACCGGAAGCTTAATTGTTAAAGAAGATGGTAAATTTTATAATCGCATGATTTGGATGGAACCGGATGGCGAGTTTAAAAAGTACGACAAGCACCATCTGTTTGGGATGGGCGAAGAGGATAAAAACTTCACTGCAGGAAATGAAAAACTCATTGTAACGCTAAAGGGCTGGAAAATACGATTGGCGGTTTGCTACGACTTACGCTTTCCGGTTTGGTTACGCAATAAAAACGAAGAATACGATGTTTTACTGCTTATTGCAAGCTGGCCCGACAAGCGTTCTTCGCACTGGAAAGCACTGATCCCTGCCCGTGCCATCGAAAATCAAAGCTACGTGATTGGTGTAAACCGCGTTGGCCACGATGGCGATCAGATTTACCACAGCGGCCATTCGATGTGCATTGACCCTTACGGCGGTACCGTATATTACAAGCCCGAAGACGAAGATTTGTACACTTTTAGCATTAACTACGAGGAATTAGTTAAAATAAGACGCCAGTTTCCGTTTTTAAAGGACGCCGACCAGTTTGAGATCGATTAGGTTTGACAGTTTTCAATTGGGAGTTTCCAGTTGGGAGTTTCCAGTTGGGAGTTTGCAGTTGGGAGTTTCCAGTTGGGAGTTTCCAGTTGGGAGATTGCAGTTGGGAGATTGCAGTTGACAATAGGAAACTAGCAATAGGCAACCTAAACCATTAAGCAATTCAACAATAAAGCAATTTAACAATTAGGCAATCTAAACAATCAAGCAATTTAACAATTCAACAATTAACCATACAAACTAAACTAACTAATGTTCAACCGTCGTAAATTTATTAAAGCCTCTGCCCTTTCTGCGGGTTTATTGGCTATCGATAAAACCAGTATTGCTCATGTTATCCCAACTGAAGTTGGCCAGGCAGATCATTTTCCGATTGTAATTTCGACCTGGGATTTTGGCATTGCCGCAAATGCTGATGCCTGGAAAGTGCTTTCCAAAGGCGGCCGGGCGCTCGATGCCGTTGAACAGGGCGTTTGGGTGCCAGAGGCCGATGTAAAAAATCAATCTGTTGGCTACGGTGGCCTTCCTGATAGAGACGGCCGGGTAACGCTCGATGCCTGCATTATGGATGAAGAGGGAAATTGCGGCGCCGTATTGGCTATTGAACACATTAAACACCCCATTTCGGTAGCGCGGAAAGTAATGGAAAAAACGCCTCATGTTATGCTGGCCGGCGATGGCGCATTACAATTTGCGCTTGAGCAAGGTTTTAAAAAGGAAAATCTCCTTACTCCAGAAAGCGAAAAAGCCTGGAAAGAATGGTTAAAAACGGCTAAATACCAACCTATAATAAACATCGAAAATAAACTTTACGATAAGGCGGCACCGCAAAAACTGCCGGGAAACCAGTACAACCACGATACCATCGGTATGCTCGCGATAGATGCCAAGGGGAACATATCAGGCGCCTGCACTACCAGCGGAATGGCCTATAAACTGCACGGCAGAATTGGCGACAGCCCGATTATTGGTGCCGGATTGTATGTTGATAATGAGGTGGGCGGCGCAACGTCAACAGGTGTTGGCGAAGAAGTAGTAAGAAACGTCGGTTCATTTTTGGTGGTCGAGCTGATGCGTCAGGGTTATACGCCTGAAGCAGCTTGTAAGGAGGCCGTAATGCGGATTATCAAGAAAAAACCCGAAACCGCAAAGAACATCCAAGTTGGCTTTTTAGCGATCAATAAAAAAGGCGAATATGGTGCCTACGCTATTCAAAAGGGTTTTAGTTATGCGGTTTGCAACGAGAAACAGCAAGATTTACTGATTAAAGGAAAAAGCTATTATTAATTTAAATGAGTCATCATTTCCAATGCCGATTCTTCGGGAGGGATCTGATTTGCGAATAGAGATTGCCTCGTGCCTCGCAATGACGATATAACAAAAACGAATTGTCAAAGCTAAATCTCCATAAAAGATATGAACGATAATATAAAAGGCGCCTTTGGTGTACTGGAAATTTGTGGTAATTCTTTCGAATCGGCTTTGGCTGCACAGCATGGTGGCGCCAAACGTGTAGAACTTTGCGATAATTTAGCCGAAGGAGGAACTACGCCCAGTTATTCCCAAATTGCCTTATCTAAACAAAAACTTAACATAGCAATATGGCCCATTATACGTCCACGCGGAGGCGATTTTCTATATTCTGAGATCGAGTTCAGCTTAATGAAAGAAGATATAGCCATTTGTAAATCATTAAATTGCGACGGTGTAGTGATCGGAATACTTCAAGCTGACGGAACGATTGATAAAAAGCGGTGTGCTGAACTGATTGAACTTGCCAAACCTCTTCCCGTGGCTTTTCATCGTGCATTTGATATGAGCAATGATATGGAGAAATCACTGGAAGATTTGATCGACCTGGGAATTGTTCGGGTGCTTTCATCTGGTGGAGCGGCTTCAGCCATTGATGGGGCCGATGTTTTAGCAAAACTGGTTAAGCAAGCCGCCGGAAGAATAGTAATTATGCCGGGGGCCGGAATTAACGAACACAACATTAGCACACTTATTAGCAAAACTGGCGCTACAGACTTTCATGCTTCCGCTAAAACCTTTGTTCAAAGTAAAATGCAATACCGCAACCCCACAACCAAAATGGGTAGTATAGAAGATGAATACCGCTACGAATTGACCTCCGTAGAAAAAGTGAAGGCTTTAACAGCGCAATTGGCCATTAAACACACTTAGCTGCCCAGGTTAAAATTGGTATGTATAGTATTTAATGTTCCTTATTCTTAGTTCTCAGAAGTAAATTTAGCAGCCCTACAAGCGCAGCCAGTACAATATAAACCATTGCTATCGCCAGTAGGGCAAATTTGGTTACGGCACAGTAAAAGGTGATGGCGGGCATTGTGTCGTAAACTTCGTTCAGCGTAATCAACATGGTTCCGTTCTCCAGTACATCAAACAGGCCCGCCAACCAAACTAGCTTAGCCAAAAATGAGCCAATGGCAATCAGCTTAGGCTGCATAGAGAATTTGCCGGCGATGTTACAACCCAGGCTGATCGACCACGAGTACAAAATCAGAAATCCAAAATCAAGATAAATGCTTAATCTTGCCTTTGCAATGCCCGCCGCTCCCCATTCGCTCAAAATTGCCAATGCCCGTTCGGGTACTTTTGCCAATTCAAATGCTACAATGTTATTGGGCGTATACGGGCGCATTACCAACATCCAGCTAACGGCGAGAACAGTAATAAGCCAAAATTTTTTACCTGTATTTCGCATGTTAGTTCACAATTTAAGGTGCCCAAAATAAGTTTACGGCAAAGAGCCTTATTCCAAAACCACTCCGCTTACTTCTAACTCGGCAATTGCCGACAAAGTGGCTTTCTCAAAAGTTACCTTGATAAATCTTCCCGTTTTTTTGCCATCGAACGAAATATTCAATTGTTTATCCGTGCTATTTTCTTGCTTTGATAAAATTTGCCAGTTTATTTTATCGTTCGAAATTTCTATAGAATAGTTTCGCTGTTTTACATTAGGAAAAGTGAGGTTAATACCTTTAACTGCAATACGTTTTTCCGTATCAAGCGTAAAACTAGGTGTTGGATCGTTATCAGCAGCCTTCCAAAAAGTAAGGAGATTAGCATCTACACCAAAACCTGCTGTACTGTTTCGTTGTGAAGAACTCGAAAAGGCCGGATTGTTTGGCCCAAACGTGCTGATCTCCGATTTTTGGCCCGATGTTTCAAAACGAATATATTTTTTCTCTGTATATTTTTGAGCAGGGTTATACCGAACCGCTCCCTCAAACTCAAGTTTTATCGTATCTGGTTTTAGGCCCGGTGAAGTGGCTACTATTGTTGTTTTACCAGCGTAATACGATCTAAACTCAATTGCCGCCTGCCCATCTAAAATTCTAATATCGCTACCCTGTTCAAAGCGGATGCTTCTTCCAGTTGGAAACTCCCCCGGGCCAGCAATTACCGTAAGCGTCACCCGCGGTGCAGATTTTACAACCTTTCCCCATTTGCTCAATGCCGATACAACCAGCTGTACATCTTCCCCTCCGTTAATGTCTTTTACCAACACCCTATCAGCGCCCAGTTTTAAATAATCTGCCGCCGCTTCAGTATGCTCCCCAGGTGCCGGCACACCGGCATAAGCCTGTCGATACCAGTAATACGCTTGCTTAGGAATGCGAAAATAATCTACGATCCCCATTTTACCCAGCGTTTGCCCGGCTATACTTCCATGATCAAAACCACACCATATGGCTTCACCGCTTCGCCATGCCGGTGTTTGGCCATTTTTACCCTTACTCAAATCGCCCCATTGCGGGCTGTAAACCCCCGGTCTATCCGCCGTAACGCTGCCGTATTCCGAAACAACCGAAGCCACCCCTGGGCTTTGAAAAACAGAAATCGAGGCTCCATCGCCATTATAGCCCGCTATATCCCCCAGCCTATCTATTCTGTTACTGTCCAAAGGTCGTTGTGCACCACCAATTGCCACAGCCCTTGTAGCGTCCAGTTTTTTAGAGAGCGCTACTTGTTTTTTTAGCAGCCCCCTCATTTTCGAGATTACAGCACCTGTGCTGAAAAATGGCTCATTCGACATGCTCCACGTGATAATAGAAGGATGATTTCTAGAAATCCTGATCATCTCCCCAAGCTGCTGTAAAACACTTTGTTCAAATTCTTCCTCGTCTTCAATTTTTGTTGGGTAAGCGCTCGAATTCCAATAACCCTCCGCTTTAAAGCCTCCTATTCCCCAAAACGCATTTTCAGACCAAAAAAGCATTCCCAGTTCATCACAAGCTTCAGCAAAAGAGGGATCGTGAGGATAATGAGAGCCCCTAATTAAATTAAAACCGGCCTCTTTCATCATTTTTACATCCCTGTAGAAACCAGAATTGGTTACCGCATCGCCCCAGCCAGCATGATCCTGGTGTACATTTGCTCCTTTCAGGTAATAATGTTTGTTGTTAAGAAAAAACCCACTGTCTGCCGTCCATTTTAACGAACGTATTCCAAATTTTGTTTCATATTCGTCTGCTTTTGTTTTTCCATCCATCAAAGTTTGTACTGCTTTATATAGAACTGGCTTTTCGGGACTCCAAAGCTGGGGATTGTTAAATGCGTTCATATTTTGAACAATTGTTTTCATTTGTCCCTTATCTATCTGCTCTTTTACAGTTTCCGAACAAACTAAATGCCCTTTGGCATCTAATATGTCTGTTCTTAAAACAATCGATTTCGATTCGTCATCGTCGTTTTTTACTTCCGTTTGTACCTTAATATTTGCGCTGGCGTGGTTTGCCGTAGGCGTAGTTACGAAAGTTCCATGCCATGCTACATGTACGGGGCTGGTAACATGCAGGTAAACATCTCGATAAATTCCTCCTGAAAATACATGCTCACCAGCGCGGGGCGCTAAACGAGGGTTCCATAAATTGTTTAAACGTACGGCAAGCACATTGTTGTCATTTTTAACCGCTTCCGTAATATC
The DNA here is from genome assembly GCF_015679185.1 of Pedobacter endophyticus. NCBI lineage: Bacteria > Pseudomonadati > Bacteroidota > Sphingobacteriia > Sphingobacteriales > Sphingobacteriaceae > Pedobacter > Pedobacter endophyticus. The sequence goes on along the minus strand of NZ_CP064939.1, from coordinate 140,248 downwards.
AATCAAAAAGCCAGTATAACCGCCTTTATGTCTTCCCACTTTTTTTCCGTTCAAAAAAATCTCGGCATCCTGAAAAGCCGCTTCAAACTCTAAATAAAAGCGTTTAGATTTAATGTCGTCATGAATGTCGAACGTTTTTCTGTACCAACCATAGCCTGTGTAAAACTCTGTCGACATAAAATAAGGCATGCTAAACGAATGCGGCAAAGCAACGTTACTCCAACTTTCATCTTTGTAGGTAACAGCCTCTGCCCCATTGTGATCCCCGATTATAAATTTCCAGTCGCGATTGAAATTTATCTTTGATCGTTGTGCCGATGCGTCGTAAATATTTAGAAAGAAGAAAAGGGATAAAGCCAACATTTTGAAGGTTGCACTTGTGATTTTAATACAGTGGAAGAACATATACAACTACGATTTAATTTAAAAATCTATGAATATAGTTCTTTTTAACAACCAATAGTTGTAAAAACGGATTTTTTTTTAAAAGTTTCTGTCCCGATACCGTTTATTTCACCTTAACTCTTTTAAGTAGCTGTGTAGATTTAGATGGAAAACAAGGATGATGCTGACGCTTTAACTTCAGGCGTAATTAAGCGGTATTGTTTATTATATAGAGATGAACTTTAACACCATTTTAAGCTTTTTTATCGCCGCTACCAGGAATATAATGCAAGCCGGGCGTTAAGTAATGAAGTAAAATTACCCGCGAATATCTATAATTTATCGGCGAGCATAAGAGCACCCCGAATAAGATCAGACCTACGTAATACCAAAGGTTTTCGTAAACTAAATCTAGCCCTAAAATGTACGAGGCCACACCTATTGTAATAATCTCGGCAACATTCATGGCGTAGCTCACAAACATCGCTACATAAAAAAATCCCGGTTCGCGTTCAAATTTTAAGTTGCAATGCGGGCAGTGTTCATTGGTTTTTTGAAGCCTGAATGCGTAGGCACTACCTGTAAATATATTGCCTTTGCGGCATCTGGGGCACTTACATTGTAAAAAAGCTTGAAATTTAGATAACTCTGCCATAATTCTGTATTTAATAGTGCAAATCTACCTTTTTGTATTTTGGTAATTTATGACCTATATCATCTTTATAAACAGGTTAACAGCGCATCTGTTTTAACTGTCGGGCTGCGTTTTTATTTTCGCTGTCATCCTAAGTGTAACACCCGCACATCGCTTAGCCATTTCAGCACCCCGCTAGTCAGGATTTGTAATCCTGACTCCCCTAGCTCTGGATTTCAAATCCAGTATTAGCTAAGACGAGTTTGCAAATCGCGGAAGCATCCCCGCTAGTCAGGATTTGTAATCCTGACTCCCCTAGCTCTGGATTTCAAATCCAGTATTAGCTAAGACGAGATTACAAATCGCCGAAGTGTTATAGGCACATCGCTTAGCTGGGCCACGCTGAGGCTGTCTCAAAAAGCAAAGCGAGAGCCTGAGCGCAGTATTAAATTTGGCGTCCTAAACCTCTCCCTTTTAATGTCGGTGGTTTTTGCGCTGTCTGTACATCCCTTCCGAAGAAGTCGGAAGGGAACGCAGAGGCATTGCTTTTAACCCGAACGTTCATAGGGAGAGGTTATGAAAGCAGTGCAAATCCGATAGCTATCGGATTTAACCCCGCTAGTCAGGATTTGTAATTAGGAGTGTTCGAAACCTTCATTTTTAGGAAACCACGCTAGTCAGGATTTGTAATTAGGAGTGTTCGAAACCCTAAGGCCCTCTAAAAACTAGGTCTGGGTTGCCGCCGCAAGCAATAACTATCTGAATCGTAACTAGGTCGTCCAGTTCCATCGAAATACGCCTTTTTGCTGTTTTATAGCCGGTTTTATTGCTCTTTTTATAAATAAGGATGAGCATTGAGAGGATCAGGGTCATGTATAGGATGATCTTTATGCCGTTGGTATTGGTTGACATGAAATGGTTAAAGTTCAGCTCCTGTTTGATGAACCTGAAAAACACTTCGATGTCCCATCTCTTTTTATAGATATCAATTATTTCCCAAACGGGGGTATCCAACATATTGGACAGCAAGAAAAACTCCTTGCCCTTAGCATTCAGCCCTTTTACAAGCCTGAATTTATTGGGCAACCGCTTGCTGTTTCGGTCATAAAGCTCAACGAGTTCATCCGATCTAATCACCATATTATCCATCAGCAGGCTTTCGGGCAGCTCCAGTTCTTCCAGCCTGTGATACCGGGCATTGGTTTTCATCCTGGTGACGAAATTCCAGTCCCTCTCATCAATGGCGGCAAATGTCTTTCTGCTGCTTACCCCCCGATCAAATACAAATACTGTGTTTGGACTCGGATCGGTCACCTTCAGGATCGCCTGGGGAATGGTTTTGTCTTCACTCAGCTCGCTTTGTGAAGTGAATACCTGAACACTACTGGGAAAAAGATCTTCCATGCACAGCGTGTATTTAACCTGTCTCTTTCCGTTTTTCTTACAGCCAACCGCCATCCCTCCGCAAGCTTACTGGCAGTCTCGGCCACCATGGTCGAATCTACCCTAACAATATTGTGAGACTCGGACTCGCTAGATGAGAACTGCCTGCTGAATACCGAGTAGATTAGCCCGTGTGCTTTTTCAAAGAAGGACAGCTCCATCGTTGCCAAACGGTCGGAAAGAGAATTATACTTGACAGTACTGTCACGGTCAAGCGAAAAAAGTATTTTAAAACGGTTAGAGTTGAAGACGTCCTCAAGGCCTCTCAGACTTGTTTTCTCACAGGTAGCCAGCCCATAAAGAAGGAGGTAGAACATGCTACGCCCGTAAAGGGTTTTTACCTGGTAATCTACGTTGGTAACCTGAGCTAGAACACTAAGTTCACTTTCAGGAATCAGCTCAAGAAGCTGCTTAATAGATATGTTTGAAGGTATGGGCACTGTCAGACAAAGATAGGCTCAAAAAAAGGTATACAACAAAAAACGCAGCACCTTAAATTAAACAAAATCAAGTTCTTATCAACAAAAAATGTGGAAAAAGGTCTGTTTTTCTAAAAATGAAGGTTTCGAACACTCCTAATTTGTAATCCTGACTCCCCTAGCTCTGGATTTCAAATCCAGTATTAGCCAGGACGAGATTACAGACCCACACAGTTTAATGAACAGACCCCGGAAGAATAACCTAGCACCTACATTTAATAACCTAGCACTTGCATTTAATAACCTAGCACTTGCATTTAATAACCTGGCACCTACATTTAATAACCTGGCACTTCCATTTAATAACCTGGCACTTGCATTTAATAACCTAGCACCTACATTTAATAACCTAGCACTTTCATTTAATAACCTAGCACTTGCATTTAATAACCTAGCACTTGCATTTAATAACCTAGCACCTACATTTAATAACCTAGCACTTGCATTTAATAACCTAGCACCTACATTTAATAACCTAGCACCTACATTTAATAACCTGGCACCTGCATTTAATAACCTGGCACCTACATTTAATAACCTAGCACTTGCATTTAATAACCTAGCACTTGCATTTAATAACCTAGCACTTGCATTTAATAACCTAGCACTTGCATTTAATAACCTGGCACTTGCATTTAATAACCTGGCACTTGCATTTAATAACCTAGCACCTGCATTTAATAACCTAGCACCTACATTTAATAACCTGGCACTTGCATTTAATAACCTAGCACCTACATTTAATAACCTGGCACCTACATTTAATAACCTGGCACTTGCATTTAATAACCTAGCACTTTCATTTAATAACCTGGCACTTGCATTTAATAACCTAGCACTTTCATTTAATAACCTAGCACCTACATTTAATAACCTGGCACCTGCAACTAAGAATTAGCGCCTGTATTTAGAATTATTGCATACCCTGTTTATTTTGTGCAGCCAGTCATCCGATCAATATAGGCGAGTGGCACAGTATTCATCGGATGACTAAAAGCCTTTAGGCAATCGCGAAAGTGTTATAGGCACATCGCTTAACCATTTCAGCATCTTTCTTGCTTAGTGTTCATGCTATAGAGATCCCGAATCATACCGATAGCTATCGGTATCAGGATGACGACCGTTCATCATGTCAAATCGCCAATTAATAGCGTGGAAAAGGAGTTTTATTAATCGAACGCAGGTTTTCTCCGCTGCGCTCCAAATAACGATTTTTTTTATCAGTCGAAATTACAAATCTCATCCGGCAAAAGCCTCGGCTTTAACAATTTTTCCCTTTTCAACAGTAATCATTTTTTTATCAGCCAGTACTTTTACACCCCTAATTACTGTTTCAACACGCAGCCCGGTCATATCTGCTAATTCCCTCCTTGTGGCCTTTAAAGGCTCGCCCGCTTTAACATCAATAAGCAGGTAATTAATTATGGTAAGCAGCCTGTGTTCAGCTTTTTCGTTCGCCAGTTCTTCGAGCATCATCGATTTGTAGAACAACCTGTGGCTGAGGGTTTGAATCAACCCCGTACTAAATTCGGGATCTTGTTTAATCAGATCAAAAAACTGATCTTTTCCAACCGCAACCAATTGCGAATTTTTGTTGGCAATAGTAAAGGCCAGGTATCGGCGGTTTACAATCATCGCTGGTTCACCAAAGTATTGCCCGCTTTTGAATATCCCCTGAATAAACTCTTTCCCTTCGTCGCTCACCGTTACCATTCTTACCTCGCCCCACTTTATAAAGTAAACATATCGCGGCAACCCACCAGGTTCATAAATAATGCTATCTTTTCGATATTCACGAACCGAAAAACCACTTTTTATAAGTTGCTCAATATCCATAAAAGTCGTGGCATTAACCCAAGGTTTCTGTAATTAAGTCGGTATAAAACTGGCCTAATGTTAAGCCCATGGCCGCAACCTGTTGTGGAATAAAACTCGTAGCCGTTTGGCCCGGTATCGTATTTATCTCGATAAAATAGAAGTTACTTGTTTCATGTTCAAGGAAATAATCAATCCGAACCACTCCCCTGCAGTTTAATTTCATGTAAATATCTTTCACTATTTGATGTACCCGGGCAAATTCTTCCTCGCTCATTGCCCCTGGGGTAATTTCTTTCGTAGCGCCCGGGGTGTATTTTGCCTCAAAATCAAAAAATTCATTTGCCGGAATCACCTCCGTTGTCGGCAACACAATGATTTCTCCTTTCGCCTTAAAAACACCAATAGAAAATTCTCTACCACTTACAAATTCTTCAATCAACACCTGGTTATCTTCCTTAAAAGCTTTATCAACAGCCGCTTCCAGGTCGTCGGCATGTTTAACCTTGCTCATGCCAATGCTGCTTCCCCCGCTGTTTGGCTTTACAAAGTACGGGAGTTTTAAATCAGACTTTATTTTGGCAATATCATAGTTACCATTTTTAAAAATCTGCACCGATTTCGCAATCTTCAAATTCTCGATTCCGTTAACAATAGCTTTTGTATAGCCCTTGTTCATCGTTATAGATGATGTTAAGGCATCGCAGGTCGTATACCGAATGTTCAGCATATCAAAATAGCCCTGAAGCTTTCCATCCTCGCCCGGCGAACCGTGTATGGCAATAAAAACACCATCGAACTTAATTTTCCGACCTTGGAGCAAGATAGAAAAATCGTTTTTATCAACCTCAATTTTAACCGAATCCGCAGGCTCGTAAAACCAGCCTTTATCGTTGAGCATAATTTTGTACACCTCATACAAATCCGTATCCATATGTTGCGCAATAGTGGCCGCACTTTTTACCGATACCACCCATTCGCCCGTAGTGCCGCCCGTTAATAAAGCAATAGTTTTCTTCATGTTGAAAATCGTCGAGTATAAATAGAAATTGATTGTAAATATATCCTCAAAAATATAAATATCTTTGTGGTTTATTTAATTTTGGATGAATTTAAGCGATTGCCCTGCCGGCTAAAAGTCCCATTGTCAATCAACAAAAACGCCCATTCAGTCGTTAATTAAAATAACTACATTTGAATTTATAAGCATAACACCCCATTCATGTCTAAATTTATTGATTATTTAAAAACAAAATCCTTCAGAAACAATCTCTTAGCCGCGTTTTTAACCGTTATTGGCTTACTCGCCATTGCTTTTTTTAGCTTAAGGTATTACACGAAACATGGCCAGGGCTTAGATGTTCCAATCGTAAAGGGTTTGTCTTTCGAACAGGCCGTGCAAAAGCTTGAGGCTGCCGGCTTAAAATACGAGGTCGATTCTGTGTTCATTTTAGATCAGCCTGCCGGCATTGTAATTGATCAGGATCCGGACCCAAATACTTTTGTTAAGGATAACAGAACAATTTATCTCACGATTAATGCAGGAAAAACACCAAACACCAAATTTCCTGATATTGCCTTTAAAACGCTGAGAGAAGCACAGGCAATTATCGAAAGCTCGAGGTTGAAGCTTGGCGATACAACTTATAAACCTGATGTAAGCCGCGATGTGGTTTTAGAGGCTTCATTTGGCGGCGCACCCATCCAGCCCGGGGATGAGATTCCGGTCGGATCGCGAATTAACCTGGTTTTGGGCGATGGCCGCGGTAATGGCGAGGTAGATGTGCCACAATTGGTTGGCTTAACCGTTGATGAAGCGAAATTTAGTTTGAAGGGCTCCAACCTGAGTTTGGGAACAATTATTTACGAAGGCGCCATTACCGATAGTGCGAATGCAGTAATTACCAAACAAGACCCAATGCCCGTAGATTCATTAACGAAAGTGGCCATCGGCACAAAAATCAATATTACATTATCTAACCAATAAACGGGCCTTAATAAAATGACCGATACAGAAAAAAAGAAAATGAGTGCTGCAAAAAAAGTGATTATTGCCATTGTGCTGATGGTTATTGTTGGTGGAGGATATTTTGCGCTAAACGTTTACCGACTGTACTTTGCGGCTAACATAACGCAGAACCAGAAATACCTATACATTAAAACCGGAAGCAATTTTGATGATCTGATTGCCAATTTAAAACAAAAAGACATTGTGGTTAGCGTGTCTTCATTTGAGACGGCGGCGGAGAAAATGAACTTGCCTGCAAACGTAAAACCGGGAAGGTATTTATTGAAAAAGGGAATGACGAACCGCACGTTGATTAATACAATTAAGGCGGGTAACCAAGAACCTGTTAAACTAAAGTTTCATAACATCAGAAAGAAAGAAAACTTTGCGGCTTATTTGGCCAGCAATTTAGAGGCCGATTCATTAAGCTTTATGAACATGCTGGATTCTACCGCTTTGCTAAGCAAATACGGTTTCACAACAGATAACGTTTATACCATGTTTATTCCCAATACGTACGAGCTTTACTGGAATATTTCTCCTGCTGATTTTTTTGTGCGGATGAATAAGGAGTATGATCAGTTTTGGAATGCAGAGCGCAGAAAAAAGGCTGAAAGCTTAAATTTAACCCAATCGCAGGTTTACACATTGGCGTCTATAGTTGATGCGGAGGCACTTTACGATAAAGAAATGCCCATTATAGCCGGTTTGTATCTCAACAGGTTAAACAAGGGGATATTGTTGCAGGCAGATCCAACGGTGATTTTCGCCAACGACGATTTTACGGTAAAGCGGGTAACTAACAAGCTGCTGCAGGTACAATCGCTTTATAACACCTATAAATATGCGGGTTTGCCTCCCGGCCCAATTATGATGCCGAGCATAAACGCTATTGATGCGGTGCTAAATCGCCAGCAGAACAATTACATTTATATGTGTGCCAAAGAGGATTTTTCGGGATACCACAATTTTGCTGAAACCAAGGCAGAACATGAGGCAAACGCCAAGAAATACCGTGAGGCTTTAAATAAAAGAAACATCTTTAAATAATGTTTACCTACGAAACTAAAGTTCGGGTTCGCTATGCCGAAACCGACCAAATGGGCGTTGTGCATCATGGCAATTATGCGCAATACTACGAAATTGCACGAACCGAATGTTTTGAAGCCTGTTCCGGCATGTCGTACGAAGCCATGGAAGACGAAGGCGTAATGCTCCCGATTTTGGAGATGACATCTAAATTTTTAAAACCAGCACGCTACAATCAGGTTTTAACTGTAAAATCTATTGTGAAAACGCTGCCAACCGTGCGGATAAAGGTTGATTACGAAGTTTACAATGAAAGCAATGAGCTGATCAATGTGGCATCCACTACGTTGGTATTTGTTGATAAGGCAACGCGAAAGCCATGCCACCCGCCAGAAAGTTTTATGAAAAACGTTCGTACTTTTTTTAACAAATAATAAATGGAATGGTTACACCGGCAATTATTACACGTTAAGCTCTATTCTAAATTTATCGAATGGACAAAGGTTTGTATTTTACCCGGGTTTAGTCCCCTACCGCTCTATACCGTTTCTACTTTCTTTTTCAGAGAAATTGCAAAAGATACCCTCATCAATAAGGCTTCATCGCTGGCGTACAGTTTTATGCTTGCAATTTTTCCGAGCATCATCTTTTTGTTTACGCTGATTCCGTTTATTCCAGTGGATGGGTTTCAGGATAAGCTGCTGAGCCTGATACAACTTATTTTGCCGCACAATGCGTTTCTGGCTTTCGAAACCACGCTTAAAGATATTGTGAAGAACCAAAATAGCGGCTTATTATCTTTCGGGTTTTTATCGGCTATTTTTTTTGCTACCAATGGGGTTACCAATCTGATGAAGGCGTTTAACAAATCATCATTGGTGATAGAAACGCGTAGTTGGCTAAAACAGCGCTTAATTGCACTCATTTTAACAATGGTCATCTTTTTCTCGATCGTAATCTGCATTGCCGCAATGGCCTTTGGCGAAATCTTGCTAAGTTATTTGCACATTGAAGAAAGCCTGGCGGTTTATGCCATCCAGTTTACACGGTGGGCCTTACTTGGCGTGTTGTATTTTATCACCATTTCGATCCTTTATCGTTATGGCCCTTCGCACGCAAAAAAGTGGAAACTGTTTAGCGCAGGCTCATGGCTGGCTACTATTTTGGCCTTTGTTACCATTTGGGGATTTTCGTTTTATATTAATCATTTTGCGTCTTACAACAAGGTTTACGGTTCCATTGGTACATTAATCGTGGTAATGATTTGGCTGTACCTCAACTCGCTTATTCTGTTAATCGGATTTGAGTTAAATGCCAGCGTAGATGTAAGTAAAAGAAGTGTGAAAATTATTCGCCCTACCTTCAATTTATTTAAGAAATCGGCCCCAATTGAGGGAAATATTCATAAGAAATGATTTTTATTACACTCTGCGTTAAGCAATTATAAACTTTATATAAAAAAAAGCAAATCATAGTTTGCAGTTTTCGCCGGAGTTTGTACTTTTGCCTCCGGAAAGCTGGCAGAGTGGTCGAATGCGGCAGTCTTGAAAACTGTTGACTGTAACAGGTCCGGGGGTTCGAATCCCTCGCTTTCCGCCAGAAGATTCAGTAGAATAGTATAAAGCCTGTAAGTAAATTACAGGCTTTTTTTTGTTTGAAGCGCTCCTTTTTTTTGCTTTATCTTGTAGTTTAAGTTGATGATACTTTGTCAGGCTGAGCGGAGTCGAAGCCTAGTGCATTTGCCCTTCGACTCCGCTCAGGGTGACATCTATTATGGCATTTTACCATTAATAAAACACCAGGTCATATTTACTTTTGCTAATGCTACCCTAAAATTTTTGGTTTTAAAGTGGATGTGTTTGAATTTCGCTTGCATACTTAGGAGCTATTTACAATCTATAGCTCGCTCATAGTCCTCTTCTGTGAAGGTATAGGTGAATTGATATTTTCTTTCGCCTATTTTACCGTCATTCTGATAGCTGTTAATATTAAGTAAACTATGTGGTGTGTCAGGGGTGTTTAAAAGGCATTTCGTATTGTCGAACTTAATAAAAAAAGGATCAATGCTTCCATTTTCATCAAAGAAAGGAACATCATAACTGCTATTAACATCTTTCGAGGATGACTGTGTTTTATTTATTACAATAGTCGAATTTGGTTTCAGATTATATTTCTCGAAACCTTGTTTATAGGTAATGCTATGGTCTGTATTATTTGTAAAATAAAAATCTGCTTCCTTAATATAGTCGACTTTACCACAGCCAACGTTTAACATTGCGCTAATTCCAATTAGCAAAAAGTGCATCCAAATGAGGTGCCGTGTCGTTTTCATAATTTTTCTTTTATTTTAGATTTAATCTGGTGCCAACCTTGATCTACCTTAAGCAAGTGTGCTATATAGTTTATTACTTTGTTCTATTAAAAAGTATAACCAATACTAAAACCTGGCCATATTCTGTAAAAGAGATCATCGCCAACCTTACTTTTTGAAAAATCATCCTGCGATAGCCGAACCAATAGCCCTGCTCTATACATCAACCCCCCACTGGGCTTTTGATGTCGATAACCCAATCTAAGCATGGTAATTATACCAAGTTTATAGTTTTTATCCCTTATGTTGCCATCAACCTCATATTCATAATCATCAAATAGGCTAAACAATGTCAAACCTAGACCACCTTCTATGAAGTTTGAGTTACTTCTATTTTGGTTGTACAAAAGATTAATTTCAGCTGGAAAAGTGAACTTTCCATATTTATTAAGGTTGCGTCTGGGAATATATTCTACTCCGACCCTAGGAGCCACTTTTAGGTAATCAGATATGGAAAAAATCCTGTCATAGTTAACAGAATAAACGACAGCATTTCCTAGTCCTTCCAAGTAAATACTATTCTTTTTTGTTTGTGCCACAGCACTGTAAAACGCTATAAATAGTGATATAGTTAACAGGTGTTTTCTCATGATTATCTTGTTCTTGATGAAACATTTAGTCCGTTGTTATCAAAACTGGCTGAGGCGGTAAGTGGCCATGTTGATTTACTTTTAACCTGCTTTTTAAAAATCCACCCTAAAATTTTTGGTTTTTAGGGTGGGTGTGTTTGAATTTCACTTGCGTACTTAGGAGCTATTTACAATCTATAGCTCGCTCATAGTCCTCTTCTGTGAAGGTATAGGTGAATTGGTATTTTCTTTCGCCTATTTTACCGTCATTCTGATAGCTGTTAATATTAAGTAAACTATGTGGTGTGTCAGGGGTGTTTAAAAGGCATTTCGTATTGTCGAACTTAATAATAAAAGGATCAATGCTTCCATTTTCATCGAAGAAAGGAACATCGAAACTGCTATTAACATCTTTCGAGGATGACTGTGTTTTATTTATTACAATAGTCGAATTCGGCGTCATACTATATTTCTCAAAACCTTGTTTATAGGTAATGCTATGGTCTGTATTATTTGTAAAATAAAAATCTGCTTCCTTTATATAGTCGACTTTACCACAGCCAACGTTTAACATTGCGCTAATTCCAATTAGCAAAAAGTGCATCCAAACGAGGTGCCGTGTCGTTTTCATAATTTCTCTGTTTTAGATTTCAACCTGATGCCAACCTTGATCGACCTTAAGCAAGTTTGCTATATGGTTAATTACTTTGTTCTATTAAAAAGTATAACCAATACTAAAACCCGGCCATATTCTGTAAAAGAGATCATCGCCAACCTTACTTTTTGAAAAATCATCCTGCGATAGTCGAACCAAGAGCCCTGCTCTATACATCAAGCCACCACTGGGCTTTTGATGGCGATAGCCCAATCTAAGCGTTGTAATTACGCCAAGTTTATAGTTTTTATCGCTTATGTTGCCATCAATCCCATATTCGTAATCGTCAAGCAGGTTAAATAATGCCAGGCCTAAGCCACTTTCTATGAAGTTTGCGTTATTTTTATTTTGATTGTATAGAAAATTAATTTCGGTAGGAAAAGTGAACTTTCCATATTTATTAAGGTTGCGTCTGGGAATATATTCTACTCCGACCCTGGGAGCCACTTTAAGGTAATCAGATATGGAGAAAATTCTATCATAGTTAATAGAATAAACTACGGCATTTCCTAATCCTTCCAGGTAAATACTATTCTTTTTGGTTTGTGCCACAGCACTATAAGACGCTATAGATAGTGATATAGCTAGCAGGTGTTTTCTCATGATTTATCTTGTTCTTGACGAAACATTTATTCCGTTGTTATCAAAATTGGCCGAGGCGGTAAAATTGCCTGTGCTAGCTTGGTTTTTATTAGATATTTTAAGTCGTGCGGCTAAGTATGGGCCCTCGTTGGATCTAAATGTAAACTTTATACTTTTATTGTTAGCTGGTATGTATTCAGTTTTGTAGCCATTTAGATTGAGAAAACCAGTATCGTATTCATAAATAAGAAAGTACACATAATCACCCCTATCTGGATAATAAAGTGTTTTAACGCTCGGCGTCGTTTTTTTACAGTTTTCGTAATTGTTATAATTAGCTATCGGATTGTTTGTTGCGTATAGTAAAGGGGTACACGCATCATAGTAAGAATATAACTCGCTACTGAAAGCAAAGTATGTAAAATCGATATCAATTGATTTTTCCTTTTTTATTTCTTTCCGTTCGAAATCTCTAATCGAGTAGTTGTATTCTAAATCATTTACTTCGTTATAAACACCAATTTGTCTCAATTTATTACATCTGAATGAAGCTTCTATTTGATTGGTCGACGGATTTATACCGTTCTCCCAGCTTGTAGCCGCTATCACGTACACTTCGCTTGCCCCTTTAATCCAAGATTCCTTATGGTGCTTGATTGTCATTTTTGGAAAATATGCATCTGCTCCAATTGCGGTTGTTGGAGCAGCGGGTGTTGGTCCACTTGTTGGTTGAGGAGTGACTCCTAACCTATTAGCACGCTCGTTTAACGTTACAGCCCAAACTCTGTGTCTTTTAGCGAAGCATTCATCTACAGGTATGTTTTCTATAAGCAATCCGTTTTGATCGTATGTGTAACCAGTAAACGTTTCTTCACCTGGGCCTTCTTCTCCATCATATGCCACAATAACTGGATTCGGATAAACGGGTTCTAAAGAACTAACAACGACATGCGAGCATGGATCTGGATCGATTGGTGTTCCAGGATCTCCTGGCTCTATTGGCTCTAATTCTTGTTCTTCGAAAAATGGGATATAAATTTGTGGATACAGGATTTCTCCATTTACAATAAACGGTTCGACAAGTGCTACTTCTAACAGCTGTAAGTTAAGCGGCTCAATTGCTTGTCCACTTGGTGTGGGAGTAATAGTCATTTTTAAATTTGACTTTAAAAGAAGCTTTTCTGAAGGGCTATTTTTTAGTAAGTCTTTTAAGAGCACATTATAATCTCCATCGAACTTTTCGGCTACCTTATTGTTTACCAGCTTACGCATTTCAACGTTTACGGCATACTTTGCTAAAATTTTTCCGTACTCATTCAATTTTTTATTGATGTAAACTTTTGCCTCCTGTTTGGAATTAAAGGTTTTTGGTGATTTATCAACTTGTTCCCCTCGATCTTTCTTACAACCCCCTATAAAAAGTACTGCAAAAACTAATACAAGCAACAATAATTTCGCTTTGTTTGTGGATTTATGTTCCATATTATAATTGTTTTAGTATTCCAATTTTTAATACGGATGATTCGTAACAAATGTATTACTTAATTAGCTACTTCCAAATGAGGCTAATTTGGTCAGGAAAGGTACATTTTTGATGTTTATTGCCTTTACAACTATTTAAAGTGGGTTCTTGGCACCAATCAAAGGGTTTAGGTTAGCCTACCGAAATTGGAAAATTACACCAACCTTTTAGAACACAGGACGAAACCCCCAAAATAAATAAGAATATACTAAAAAATGACTCGTCAACTATGCTTATAAAACGACTTAAAAGCCTCCTCAATTCATTTAGTATAAGTGCTTTTAACCATAAAAAAAGCCCTGATTTTCATCAGGGCTTTTTAAGTGCATATTGTAATTTAAATCGCAGTTACCATTCTACTTGAACATAAAATGACCAAACCGGCTGTTTAAACTAAACCAACAGCTTCAATGTTATTAAACATTTGCAATTCTATTCGCTTTGCTTTTGTCTATTTGCGCATTAATACGCTCCAACACATTATAAATATCAAACGGCTTGCTAATATAATCGTCTGCAAAGGCATCTATTGCTTTTTGCTCGCTATTATTTTGTGCCGACATTACAATTATTGGAATATGTTTTGTAAAAACATCTGTTTTTAAGTCTTCGCAAATCTCCGCTCCGTTACCATCAGGCAACATTACATCCAGCAAAAAAAGATCGGGCATAGCGTCTTGAATATTCTTTTTTAATTCGGCAAATGATGAGGAAAGCTGAAGTTCGAAGCCTTCTTCTTTTAATAAAATTTCAATTACATTTCTAATCTCTTGATCGTCTTCCAGGATGTGAATTCGTTTTTTTTCCATTTCAATTATACGTTTGGGATTAATCGCATTGCAGGGGTGCTGCTATACGATAGTAACAGTAACACCTAAACCCTCTAAATGTTTTACAATTTGTTCAGATATTCCTTTATCAGTAATAATATGATCAATTTCTTCCAATCCGCAGATTTTACCGAAGCCTCTTTTGCCAAATTTCGTAGAGTCGGCCAGCACGATTGTCTTTTGCGAAACACTGATCATTTTACGGTTCAAATGTGCTTCCATGGCATTTGTAGTGGTTAAACCGAAATCTAAATCGATACCATCTACACCCAAAAAAAACTTATTAAAATAAAAGCCTTGTAAAACCTGCTCGGCGTATGGGCCTGTTACCGAAGAAGAACTTTTTCTTAGCAGGCCGCCCAATTGAATTACTTCGATGCTCGGCTCCCTCATCAGCTCCAGAGCCACATTAAGCGCCGATGTTACCACGGTTACATTGGTTGGAGGCACAATATTCTTCGCAAAATAAAGCACCGTTGTTCCTGAGGCAATTACAATAGAATCGTTGTCATTAAGCAAAGTTGCCGCCGCCGCCCCAATCTTGTTCTTTTCTGTCGACTGAATTTTTTCCTTTTCATTTACCGGTCTGTCAATAGTGTAAGGATTGTTTATTGTAGCCCCGCCGTGTGTTCTGAAAAGTAAGCCTTTATCTTCAAGTAGTTTTAAATCCTTTCTTATCGTAACAGACGAAACTTTCAGTTCCTTACACAAATCAACCACATTTATATACTGATCTCGTTGCAGGCGACTTAAAATAAACTGGTGCCTTTCAGCCAAATTCATCATATCTTATTTAATTAAGGTAGTGCAAAATAACAATAAAAATAGTCTATCAGATATTTTACTTAAATATTTAATGTTTTTTTAACCTACATATAATATTATTTCGATAATGATTTCTTATAATTGCGTATTGTTTCGTTTTATTACACTTTTATCGACAATGAAAAGATTCCACCAACATCAAATCGCTGAAAACACCACCTGGGACATCATTATAATTGGTGGGGGCGCTACCGGCTTAGGCACTGCTTTAGATGCCGCAACCCGCGGCTATAAAACGCTGTTGGTAGAGCAATCAGACTTTGCAAAGGGCACCTCCAGCCGAAGCACAAAACTTGTTCATGGCGGCGTTCGTTACTTGGCACAAGGTGATGTTGGTTTGGTAAAACACGCACTGCGAGAGCGTGGATTGTTGCAACAAAATGCAAAACATTTGGTTAACAAGGAAGAGTTCGTTATCCCCTGCTACAGCTGGTTTTCAGTAGCCAAATACCTGGCGGGGCTTTCTATTTACGATTGGCTTGCCGGAAAATACAGTTTTGGCAAATCTAAATTCTTATCAAAAGAGCAGGTGCTTGCTAAAATGCCCGGAATTAAAGCAAAAAGGCTTAAAGGTGGCATAAGCTATTTCGATGGCAAGTTTGATGATGCACGGCTGGCCGTAAACATTGCACAAACGGCGGTAGAAAAAGGCGCAACGCTGCTAACTTACACCAAGGTAATCGGGCTTGTAAAAAACAACGATCAAAGTATTGGGGGAATAGAAACGGAAGATTTAATTACGGCGCAGAAAGCAAAGTTTACTGGTAAAGTGGTAATTAATGCAACAGGTGTGTTTGTTGACGATATTTTGCAGATGAGTAATCCTAGCTCAAAGAAAATGGTGCGCCCAAGCCAGGGTGTACATATTGTATTGAAAAAAGAGTTCTTAAATAGCGAATCGGCATTGATGATTCCAAAAACTTCAGATGGGCGGGTACTTTTTGCTGTGCCATGGCACGAACATCTGCTGGTGGGAACAACTGACACACCACTGGACGAACACAGCCTGGAACCGCGGGCGCTTAAAACGGAAATAGACTTTATTTTGAACACGGCGGCGGCTTATTTAAATAAGAAACCAACCGAAACCGATATTTTGAGTGTTTTCTCGGGCCTTAGGCCGCTTGCTGCACCCACAAACAGCGATGGCAATAGCACCAAAGAAATTAGCCGCGATCATAAACTGGTTGTTTCAGCCCAGGGATTAATCACCATTACAGGCGGCAAGTGGACAACTTACCGAAAAATGGCAGAGGAAACAGTGGACCTTGCGATTACGCATGCCGCGTTGCAGCCGAAAGCATGCGCAACTAAAAACCTGCCTATTCATGGTTGTACGGATGCTACCGACGAACATCATTTGAATATTTATGGTTCGGATCGACGAGGAATCGAAAGTTTAATGAAAAGCAATCCCGAGCTAACTCAAAAACTCCATCCAAAGTTCCCCTATCAGTTGGCAGAGGTAATTTGGGCTGTTAGAAATGAAATGGCCGAAACCGTTGAAGACATTTTAAGTCGAAGGTTAAGGGTTTTGTTTATCGATGCACGTGCCGCAAAAGAAATGGCGCCAAAAGTTGCGTCGCTTCTGGCGAACGAGTTATCAACAAATGATGCCTGGAAAACGAATCAAATCGAAACATTTAATAAATTAGCCGATGGTTATATCCATCTTACAAATGAATACAACCAGGCGGAAATCTTAACCTCATCATACTAACCAAATCATCCCAATATGAGTAAATACATTCTGTCACTCGATCAAGGAACCACAAGTTCGAGGGCTATTATCTTTAATCACGATGGCGAGATTGTTGCCATAGCACAAAGGGAGTTTACCCAAATTTATCCTCAACCCGGCTGGGTAGAACACGATCCGTTAGAGATTTGGTCAACTCAGCTTGCCGTTGCTACCGAGGTAATTGTTAAAGCAGGGTTATCGGCAACAGATATCGACGCAATAGGCATTACCAATCAAAGAGAAACCACCGTGGTTTGGGACAGAGAAACAGGAAAACCGGTTTACAATGCAATTGTTTGGCAAGACAGACGAACGGCTGCTTATTGCGATGAAATTAAAGGGCAAGGACTGGCACCAAAAATTCAGGAAAAAACAGGTCTCATTATCGACGCTTACTTTTCGGCAACCAAAGCCAAATGGATCTTAGAAAACGTAGCAGGGGCCAAAGAAATGGCCGAAGCCGGAAAGCTTGCTTTTGGTACCATTGATAGTTGGTTGATTTGGAAACTAACTGCCGGGGAAGTACATGTTACCGATGTAACCAATGCATCGCGTACCATGCTTTACAACATCCACACGCTGAGTTGGGATGATGAATTATTGGCTCAATTCGGCATTCCCAAATCGATGCTGCCCGAAGTTAAATCATCGAGTGAGGTTTACGGCGAAACGGCAGGCAAAATCCTTGCAGCTAAAATCCCAATTGCAGGCATTGCCGGCGATCAGCAGTCGGCACTATTTGGCCAAATGTGCACAAAAGTCGGCATGGTGAAAAACACCTATGGCACGGGTTGCTTTATGTTGATGAATATCGGCGCTGAACCGAAAATTTCGAACAATAACTTACTCACAACAATCGCCTGGAAAATAAAGGATGATATTCAGTACGCCTTAGAGGGAAGTATTTTTATCGGTGGAGCGGTGGTACAATGGCTAAGAGACGAAATGGGACTGATTTCCAAATCGGCCGACGTAGAAACACTGGCGCAAAAGGTTAAAGATACCGATGGCGTATATGTTGTACCGGCATTTGCAGGTTTGGGCGCACCACACTGGGATCAGCATGCCCGTGGAACGATAACCGGGCTAACCCGTGGCACAAACAAATCGCACATCGCCCGTGCCGCCCTCGAAAGCATTGCTTACCAAACCATGGACGTTCTAAAGGCAATGGAAGCCGATGCAGGCGTAGAAATTGCCGAACTGCGTGTTGATGGTGGTGCAACCGCCAACAATTTACTGATGCAGTTTCAGGCCGATCTGCTAAAATGCAAGGTGGTAAGGCCCGAAGTAACAGAGGTTACCGCCATTGGAGCCGCATATCTCGCTGGCTTGGCTACCGGCTATTGGGAAAGTATTGATCAGATCAGATCGCAATGGAAAATTAACAAGACTTTTAGTGCCGAAGATGGAATCGATAACTCGCAACGAATTAAAGGCTGGAACAGGGCAGTGAAGGCCGCACGCGTAAACGCCGAAGATTAAAACATCCACTAATTACTGCTTAAGATCTTAAGGTC
The DNA here is from genome assembly GCF_015679185.1 of Pedobacter endophyticus. Classification (NCBI taxonomy): domain Bacteria; kingdom Pseudomonadati; phylum Bacteroidota; class Sphingobacteriia; order Sphingobacteriales; family Sphingobacteriaceae; genus Pedobacter; species Pedobacter endophyticus. The sequence goes on along the minus strand of NZ_CP064939.1, from coordinate 121,841 downwards.
GAAGCTTAAAATATAAGAACATGAATGTATATCTAGCAGAATTTATTGGCACAGCGTTGATGATTCTTCTTGGAAATGGCGTTGTGGCCAACGTAGTACTTAAAGGAACAAAAGGAAACGGAGGAGGTTGGATGGTAATTACAACCGCCTGGGCACTAGCGGTATTTATCGGTGTAGTAATTGCTGGCCCATCCAGCGGCGCACACTTAAATCCTGCCGTTACACTTGGCCTTGCCATCGGAAAAGGTTTCGATTGGCATTTGGTTCCCTTTTACATCCTTGCGCAAATTGGCGGAGCAATGTTGGGCTCTTTTTTGGTTTGGATAATGTATAAAGATTATTTCGACGCAACCGAAGAGCAGGCATTAAAAGCGGCACCATTTGCCACTGCGCCCGCAATTAGAAATAAAATGTCGAACCTCCTTTCAGAAATCATCGGTACCTTCGTATTAATTTTGGTGATTTTTCATTTTACCGATGCCAGTATGGGGCCAAAAGAAAGTGCTACACCAATTGGCCTGGGCTCAATGGGCGCAATACCGGTAACCTTTTTGGTGTGGGTTATTGGTCTATCGCTCGGCGGAACCACAGGTTACGCAATAAACCCGGCAAGAGACCTGGGGCCAAGAATTGTGCATGCCCTGGTACCAATGAAAGGCAAGGGCGGTAGCGACTGGGGATACGCCTGGGTGCCAATAATCGGCCCGATAATTGGCTCCATTTTAGCCGCACTGCTTTTTTGTGCCTTAAATATGTAAACACACCCTTGTAAACCTATGGGGAGGTAAACGCCTCATAGGTTTGAAATAGCAATTGCCTCCCCCCCGTTAAAATATAGCGTTCGCTTATATTTTATTTCTATATTTGATTAGCTGATTGGTTCATCCTGATTTCGAACACTAACACAAATATCACCTTGCAAAACTTTTTCTTAATAATAGATACCGAAACATCTGGTTTGCCAAAAAACTGGTCGGCACCTTATTACAAAGAAAAAAACTGGCCTCATATTATTCAAATCGCCTGGATTCTTTTCGATAGCGAAAACAAGGAGGTAAAAAGGGAAAATTATTATATCAAGTGTGCCGATTTTAAGATTGAAAAATCATCGCAAAAAATACATCATATTACCGAAGCGTTTTTGATGGCCAATGGCACGTCAAAAGAGGTGGCTTTCACTTCGCTAAATCGCGACCTCCTGAGTTACAAACCACTGGTTATCGGACATTTTATTGAGTTCGATTACCACATGATCAACGTAGAGTTTGAGCGTATCGGTATGCAAAGTCCACTGAAAAACTTACCCACGTTTTGCACCATGAAAGCCAGCGCCCCGTTTGTGAGAACACCTGGCGTTGAACTTTTGAAGTTAAATCAATTTTATGAAGAGCTTTTTAACCAGCCGCCCGAAAACTTTCATAATGCAATGGCCGATGCCATAAACACCGCTAAAATATTTTTCTACCTGCTCGAAACGGGAGCCATTTCCGAAGAAACAATTTACCGACAGAACAATGAATTCGACATCAGCCAAAATGTACCAGCAAAAAACTTTTTGAGCCGCTTATTCTCTTTTTAAAGCATGAACGAGAAACTGATCTTTTTAAAAAATACCGCACCTTATCAAAATCTTCCCAACGAAATACTTGATAAGCTGGCCGCAGTTTTAGAAGTTAACGAATTTGCAGAAGACACGAAGCTGTATGCATCATCGCAAAAAATGAAAGGCGTTGAAATTGTGGTATACGGAACGCTCGAAAGTTACTTCTTAGATGCTGCGAAGCATAAAATAAATGCAGAAAGTTATCATCGGGGCAAAACATTTGGTGCAATATCCATCCTGTTCAACAAAAAGAAATCGTTAACACAGGTTGAAGCTAAAAAAGGAACCAAAACCTACTTTTTGGCACGCAAAGAGTTCAAAAAACTATGTACCGATTTCGGCGAGTTCTTCGATTATTTTGCAACAGAGTTTGGCAAAAAAATGCTCGATGAGGAATTTGCGCAACGCTACCGCCAAAGCAGCTCGTTAGAAGACAATTACTTATTTACCGATCAACTTTACAGTGCCCGGATAAGCGATATTACCTACCGGAAAATAGTTAGCTGCACACCTGAAACGCCAATTTTCGAGGCGGCAAAAAAAATGGCCGACAATAAAACTAGTTGTTTATTCGTCGCACAAGACAATAATGAATATCTGGGTTTTGTTACCGACATTACACTGCGTGACCGCGTGATAGCCAACAAGCTCGATCCGCAAGCACCAATTAGTGAGGTGATGGATGAACACATTGTTAGCATCTTCGATCACGTATATGTTTACGAGGCCATCTTACTCATGTTCAGCAGCAAATCGCGTTACCTTTTGGTAAAACAAGGCGGTGATTATGTGGGCTTTTTAAGCCGGAACAGGCTTTTGAGTGAGCAGGCGCAATCGCCGCTGGTATTCATTCAGTCCGTTAAATCGGCAGTAAACATCGCTGATTTAAGAGCTAAATGGCAAAAGGCACCCAAAATTGTGGCCCAGCTGCTGGGCAGAGGTGTACATGCGCAAATTGTTAACGAAGTGGTTACCACCATTGCCGACACGATCTCGAACAAAATTATCGACGATGTGATTTCCAAATTGGGACCTCCGCCCGCAAAGTTTGTCTTTATGGTGTTGGGCAGTGAAGGCAGGAAAGAATTGAGCCTTAAAACTGATCAGGATAATGCGATCATTTACGAAGATACGCCCGAAGAAAAGCGGGCAATGGTTCGAGCGTATTTTCTTGATCTGGCCACTCAGGTTTCAGATCGGCTAAATTATGTAGGTTTTGTGTACTGCGATGGCGATTACATGGCCACAAACCCCAATTGGACGCATTCACTTTCGCACTGGATATACAACTACAAAAACTGGATAGAACAAGCGGTGCCGGAAGCTGCTGTTAAATTTGCCGCATTTTTCGACTGCCGGGCAATTTACGGCGACCCGGATATTATGGAGCAGTTGAGGCTCGCTGTAGATGAGGAACTGAAAAAACCTATTGAAAAATTCTATCTGTATCTGGCCAAAAATGCGCTTTTGTACGAACCGCCCCTCACCTATTTCAAGAACATTAAAACGCAAAAACTCGAAAGCAAGCAAGGCTTCGATATCAAAACGGCCATGACACCTATCGTAGATTTGGTTCGCGTGTATGCACTTCAAAATAGAATTTTTCAGAAAGAAAATACCGGCGAAAGGCTGAGTGCATTAAAAGACCTTGGCATTTTCAATGAAACTCAATATAACGAGCTGATGCAATCGTACTATTACTTAATGGGTTTGAGACTAAAAAACCAGGCGCAACAAATATTAAATAATCAAATTGCCCCCAATAACTTTATCGAGGTGAACAGTTTAACAAAGATTGATAAGGTTACGCTGATCGAAATTTTCAAAACGATTCAAAATTTCCAGAGCGGCATTAAAATGAAGTTTACAAATACCCTTTTATAGCTTCTAATTGATTTGTTAAACCGTTGATTTGTTTTTACAAGTAACTGACTTGCCTTAAATGATTTCAATTAAATAAACCTTATTTTTGCATCCTATTATTTAAAGATGAGTAAACACGGTAGAATTCTGGTGGCCATGAGTGGCGGGGTTGATAGTTCGGTAGCGGCTGTAATGTTGCACGAGCAAGGTTATGAGGTAATTGGCTTAACCATGAAGACCTGGGATTATGCCTCATCGGGAGGTAGCAGCAAGGAAACCGGCTGTTGCTCGTTAGATAGTATAAATGACGCCCGAACGCTTGCCGTAAACTACGGATTTCCGCATTATATTTTGGATATACGCGATGAATTTGGCGATTATGTGATCGATAATTTCGTTGATGAGTATTTAGCGGGCAGAACGCCAAACCCTTGTGTGCTTTGCAACACCCACATTAAATGGGAAGCGCTGTTAAAACGGGCAAACAAACTAGACTGTGAATTTATCGCAACAGGGCATTATGCCAATATTCGCCAACAGGATAGCGGACGCTACGTGATCTCGAAAGGGAAAGATGAAAACAAAGATCAGTCTTACGTGCTTTGGGGTGTTTCGCAAGAAAACCTCGCACGTACCAAGTTCCCATTAGGAAGCTTTGCCAAAGCCGAAATAAGACAAATGGCATTGGATATGGGCCAGGAGGAACTGGCAAAAAAATCAGAAAGCTACGAGATTTGTTTTGTACCTGATAACGATTACAGAGCCTTTTTGAAACATAAAGTTGAAGATTTAGAAGATCGTGTTGCTGGTGGCAACTTCGTTTTAAGTAACGGAATGGTTGTTGGACAGCATAAGGGTTATCCGTTTTACACCATCGGGCAACGCAAAGGCTTGGGCGTAGCTTTCGGAGAGCCTATGTTTGTGACACAGATATTGCCCGAGAGCAACACTGTAGTTTTAGGACGTGCAGAAGAACTGGAACGTAGAGAAGCACTTGTTCGAAACGTAAACCTGATTAAATATTCGAGCATTGAAGAACCGATGAACGATGTGATTACCAAAATTCGTTACAAGGACGCTGGAATGTTAAGCACTATTGTTCAGGAGAAAAACAACATGCGTGTAGTTTTCGACCACAATGTATCGGCGATCGCACCCGGTCAATCAGCCGTATTTTACGAAGGAAATGATCTGCTGGGCGGAGGGTTTTTGGTTTAGTCTGTAGTCAGGAGTCTTAAGTCCGAAGTCTATTTTATAAATGTCAGCCTGAGCCTTTCGCCTCGAGTTCATATTGAGTGTAGTCGAAATGCTCAGGATAAACTCAGTCGAAGACCTTTTCTATGGATAAAATAAAAATTATCAGTTCTTCGACTACGCTACCATTGACGTTTTCTGAAAACATTAAAAAAATCGTCATCCGATAGCTATCGGATCCGACCGAAGTGCTCCAAAGGAGCTCCTATGGAGGAGAAATCTTTGAACCTTGAATAAAGATTTCTCGGCTACGCTCGAAATGACGACGCCTCTTAACGTATTTTTCTAAAAAACAACGTCATTCATATTGAGTTTTATCCCATAAATTACCCCATCAGGATGACAATATTTTTTGTTTTATCCTTAACTTATAGCATTGCTGCCCATCCGGTCAGGTGATACCATTAATGTATTTATGCAACTTGTTGAAATGCTGGTATTTGTTATGCTGAGGCTTTGATCCCGAAGCTTCGGGACCGCCTGCGCGGGATCCGATAGCTATCGGATGACGACCGCCTTAAAAACGTCACTTGATATTGATTTTTTGTTAAAAATTACCCCTCAGGATGACAGCAAAGTTTAACGTCGTCTGATAGCTATCGAATCATATTGAGTTTTATCCAATAAATTATCCCCTCGAAAAGACGACTCCTTTCAGGATTGCATCAACTATTCCCGATGATCCAAAAAATAAGCTATATCTGCTATTACTTCTTTTGGTGTTTGCTCTCCTTCTACTTGTTTCCAGTTGCCATCAACCTTATCCAATCTTCCAATTACAACACCGTCTATCATATAGGCAAATGGTTCGTTGTTTCCATATTGCATGAGCGTATATACATGTTTCTCGTGACCAGGCAAATTGCACCTATAAGCTAACTCTACCATAAAGATTAATTACTTTTAACTAAGGAACATTCAAGAAAACAAATTGTTCATTTTGTAATGAAAAAAGAACTATAAGGACTTAGTATCAAAAATCTGTCTACTCACTTCCCCTGAAAATATTGATGGCATTGGTTTTCCACTGAATGTAACCTAATTCACCACAGGTTTGGGCAACAAAGTTCTCTACATTTTCCGAAACATCGTTCACCACACGCCATCTGATTTTATATTTGGGGTTATAGCTAATGTAAACAACCACATCATCGCTACGTTGGCCCATGGCGTGCAACGGTTGGAGGTGAATATCCTGTAAATCTGCTGCTGCAATCTTCAGCCGCTCATTCATGATTTTTCCCAAGGAGGTGTCTGGTTTAAAGTCGGTTTCTAATATGGCTAAAACGGTTACGGTCATAGAACAAAAATATAAGCAAAACAATCGACAACGGGGCCAATTTGTTCGAAAAAATCTATTTAAATATCAGAGAGAATATTAACGTCCTCTTTAAGCAAATCTATACTAAAATTTTTAGTATAAAAATTTAATTGAATATTTTTTTCAGATAAATAGCAAATTCAATATTGTAATGACATGAAAACACGAATCGCAAACGGCTCGTATGGAAACAATTTCTGTTTAGGCTAAAGCCTTGTAACAGCGGTTGTGAAGGCGGTTTTTTCTGAAATCTCAGACAAAAAAAAATCCCGATTTTCATCGGGATTTTCGAAATATTGTTTAGCGGCTGATTATTCTGCTGGTGCAGCTTCTTCAGTAGCTTCTTCTTTTTTTGCAGATGCTTTTTTAGCTTTTGCTGGCGCTGGTGCCGCCTCAACTTCTTGAGCTACAGCTTCTTTTTTAGCAGCTGGTGCTTTTTTTACTGGCTCAGCAACTACTTCTGTTTCTACATAAGGAAGGATAGAAACATACGATTTGTTGTCAGCTTTCTTTCTGAAAACAACTGTTCCATCAACCAATGCAAATAAAGTATGGTCTTTACCAATACCAACACCTTTATCAGGGTGGTGTTTTGTACCACGTTGACGTACAATAATGTTTCCTGCGATAGCTAACTGACCACCGAAAACTTTAATACCTAAACGCTTACTATGCGATTCACGTCCGTTTTTCGAACTACCGGCTCCTTTTTTGTGTGCCATGATTTTATATTTTGTAATTCGCTAAAGGCGAATTATTGGTTAACAATTAATTATAACGTGATGTCAGAGATCTGAATCTTAGTGAAGAACTGGCGGTGACCGTTTTTCTTTTTGTAACCTTTTCTACGTTTCTTGTGGAAAACGATTACTTTATCACCTTTTAAATGAGATACGATCTTAGCCGAAACTTTAGCGCCTTGAACTGCAGGAGCTCCTACAGTGATAGCACCACCATTATCAACCAACAATACATTATCAAATTCAATACTAGCGCCTTCATCTCCTTGCAATCTGTGTACAAAAAGGTGCTGGTCTTTAGCAACTTTAAATTGCTGCCCTGCTATATTTACTATTGCGTACATTGTTTAAATATTAGTTTTTTAATTTTTATTTAACGAGGTGCAAATATAGAATAATTTCAATTAACACACAAACACATATCGAAAATTATTTTTAACCGAGATTTACAGCGTTTAAGGGTTTTTAAGATCGATTGTTATATTTTGTTGAACAGCTAGTTCGGTAGTGCTTAGGTAGCTCCTGCCCTGCTTCCGCTAACCACCGCATATGTTTTCGGTAAACAGCTCGAAAGAAAGACCCTTGTACCTAAACCTGATGTTGCCAGGTAGCTTCCGATAACAATTTTTCTTTGTTATTGGAACTACAGGCTTGCAGCAGGACTACGGCCCGCCATTGACACTAAACCGCACGTTTCCAAAAAAAACAAATACTCAGATTCTTTACTCAAAACCCTAAGTAAACGCTTTGTTATAAACGCTGTCCCTTTTCAACCCCTGCTCATTGCGGCGTTCATCTAAGAAATTATTTCCCCGATCGCCGCTCTGCCTGGGTTAAGGTTTCCTGAATTACTTTCCTCATTTGCACGGCGGCATCGAGCAGCTTCGGGTTTCCATCGAAATCGCCATAAATTACTACGTGTTTCGATTTTTCTTTGTAATTAAAAGTGATGTCGTAACGCGGCACCATCCTCGATTTATCGCTTTTCTTGCCGATTGTGTCAGGGAAATTCCAAAGACCAATTTCGTTTGCTTTTCTGTGCATATACAAAATATCGTCGCTTTTTAAGAGAACGGTTTTTTTAACCACCGAATCTTTGGTATTAACATATTGATAGGCACCGGTTGACGAATCGTAACTGTTTTCCAATGGATCTTTCAATCCATACTTAAACTGCATTGATACAAAGTCATCTTTGCGGAACGGTGCATTTTGAATAATCGGTTTGTAATAAATGTAACAATAAATAATCATCGGAACGATGATTGTAATGGCTAAGAATATCTTCTTTCCTCTCGAACTCATATTTCTATTTCTTTTGCTTCAACACTGTTTGGATCAAATTCACCTTCCCACTTGGCAACTACTACCGAAGCTAAGCAGTTTCCGATTACATTTACCGATGTGCGGGCCATATCCATTAATTCATCTATGCCCAAAATGATAAATATTGGCCATGTTGGCAGGCCAAATGATGCTGCAGTACCCAATAAAATAACCAGTGAGGCCCTCGGCACGCCGGCCACGCCCTTGCTCGTTAACATTAACGTGAATACAATAACCAGTTGATGGCCAAAACTTAAATGAATATTAGCTGCCTGCGCAACAAAAATCGATGCCAGGGCCAGGTACAGCGTAGTTCCATCTAAATTAAAGCTATAGCCGGTTGGCATTACAAAGGCCACTATTTTACGCGGTACGCCTATGCTTACCATAGCTTCCATAGCCCGTGGTAAGGCAGCTTCTGAACTGGTTGTTGCAAAAGCGATGGATACGGGCTCGGCAATGGCCTGTATAAATCTTCTGATTGGAAGCTTAACAATTAACGCAATTGGCAACAGTACCACCAATAAGAACACAATGAGTGCAATGTATAAGGTAATGAGCAGGTGAAAGAGATTAACGAGTACGCCAAGGCCCATGTGCCCCACTGTATAGGCCATTGCGGCCCCTACGCCAATCGGGGCAAAATACATCACGATGTTGGTAAACTTAAACATCGTTTCCGATAAGCTTTCGGTAAAGCTGATCAGCGGTTTTCGTTGGGCCATTGGCACCATGATTAACGCAATACCAAATAGTACGCTGAATATTACTATTTGCAGTACATCGCCGCCAGCCATACTTTTGGCAATGCTATCAGGAAAAATATGCAGGATTACTTCTTTTGCGGTTTGCGGCTCTACCTTCGGGATATCGTGCACAACGGCGTCGGCTTGTTTAATGCCCACTCCGGCCTTACTAATATTAATTGCAGCGAGGCCGATAAATAAGGCAAAGGTGGTTACCACTTCGAAGTATAATAACGACTTCCACCCCATACGCCCAACCTGCTTAATATCTGAATGGCCGGCAATACCGTAAACCAGTGTTGCAAAAAGCAACGGGGCAATAATTACCTTGATTAATTTTAAGAAAATTTGACTGAATATCTGTAAACTTTGTCCGAAAAAGGGAAAATCGTGCCCTATTGAAATACCTACGAGCAATGCAACGAGAATCCAAAAAGTAAGTGTCTTTTTTACAAATCCGTAAAAAACGATGAAGCCCAGCATGACCCATCTTAAAATAAAAAAGGCGGTATCTATTGATGGGGAGAGACTAATATTCCAGGTAAACTGGGCGTTTAAGAACAAGAAAGCACTAAACGACAAAAACCCAACCAACAGCAAGCTGAAGGTAAGTAAGCTCAGTTTTTTGGGCAAAATGTACAAAAGAAATCCTCCAAATGCCAGCGCATACATAGGAATATAATCTTTAAGCGCCAAAAGTACGTTACCTTCTTTTCCGGCACCTATAACATCAAAAAAACCGAGTGCATTTTGTAAAATAGCCAACAGAACTAGGGAGATTACTGCAATTAACATCGGTTTGTTTCTTTTCATATCGAGTTTGGTTTAAGCACAAAAGTAATTATTTGAAGCTAGTAAGCAAACAATTATTATTTTTAGCTTTTCTGTAACATTATCGACTTTCGACCATCTAAAAAACACGATCAAACCCTAAATGGAGCAAAAAGACAAGTTATTTAAGCAAATCTTCGATTCGAATTCAAAAAAAATTTTCCATTTATGTTATGGCTATACCGGTGATGCCGATGCTGCGAACGATCTTTTGCAGGAAACTTTTTTAAAGGTTTGGCAAAACCTGGATAAGTTTAGGAACAAATCGCTGATCTCTACCTGGATTTATAGAATCGCCGTTAACACCTGCTTAACGTACTTGAGGTCGGAGAAAAGGCAGGCAAAAGACGAACTAACGGATAACATTATTGAAAGCAAAATAGAGGAAGTATCTGAAAAAAATGAACAGGTGGCCCTGCTTTATACTTGCATCTCAAAACTTGAGGAAAACGACCGCTTAATTATTACTATGGTATTGGATGAGCTACCCTATCATGAAATTGCTGATATATCGGGCATTAGTGAGGGCAATTTGAGGGTTAAAATTCATCGCATTAAACAAAAATTAACAGAACTATATAACCAGTATGCAAGCGTTTGATCAAATACAGGAGTTGTGGCAAAAGCACGAGGTAGAAGTTAAGGTTTCTGCTGATGAAATGTTGCAACAGGTAAAAAAAGAAGTAAATGGCTTAAAGCTGAAATCGGCCTTAAATATTTTGGGCATGAGTTTATCTTTTATTGCAATTGCTGCGTTATGGATTTTTTATCATTTCGACTCGTGGACTACCCACGTTGGCATCAGTATTACGCTGGCGGCCATTGGCGTTTACACAGTTATTCTTTACCGCGACCACCGGTTAATTGCCAAGAGCGATTATACCGTTCATCCTGCGGCCTACTTAAGTGCGCTAAAAATTTATCAGTTAAACCGCTATAAACTTTACGATTCGCTCTATTGGTTTTACACGGTTGCCCTTTCGTTGGGGATGATTTTCTACTTCATCGAAATGCTGAGCTACCTTAGCCTGATCCAAAAAGTAATTGCCGTTGGGCTAACGGTCCTGTGGATGTTGTTCTGCTCAACATTGCTACGAAAAGCGGTTATTAAACGCGAAAAGGAGCGAATTGCTTTGCTGATAGAAAAATTTGAGCGCATTAGTAGCCAAATTTCGCAGCCCGAACGAATTTAGGCACGATTTTTTCGATGTATTTTTTACATGAACTATCGTGATTTACATTCCGGAAATGGGATAAATCGGTACAGATTCATTAGTGTTGAGTTAAATTAGACCACGTGAAAAAACTGATTATTGTTGCATTGCTTTTAATTACGCTACCTTTTAGCTTTGGTTTTAAAGAAGGTTTTAATGACCCTGTTCGGCTCGATTGGGAAACTTATTTTAAAGGCCCGGCTGATACGCAATCGCCTTTTTTTGCCTTAACGGCGATGACGTGGAAGTACAGTTACGAATCGACGGTTTATCGCAATCGCGTGGCCATTAAGCTTAAAAACGAGGTAAGTATCGACAAAAAACGTTCATGGGTGAAGTGGGACAAGATTAAAAATCCGCAGGTTAGTGCCGATTTGTTGCATCATGAGCAAGGCCATGTAAACATTCAGTATATTTTACTGTCGGAAGCTGAGCGGGTTTTAAAAAATAGAAACTATTCGGTAAGGAATTACAAAGCTGAGATTTCTAAACTCGCCAATGAAATAAGCGATTATTTTGATACGATGCAGCGTAATTATGACGCGGAAACGGAACACGGTTCGAATCATAAAATGCAGGCCCGCTGGGATAAAATTATTCAGGATAAGGCCGAAGAATCCAGAGCAGCTACGGCAGCCGATTTACAGTAAAACCGTTAAAACACCTGTCATATCGAATCCCGATTTTTTAGCGGGAGAGATATTTGCTCCTACAAGTGGCGGCGCAAAGGCGTGTGCTTTGTTAAAGCCAGTGTTCCATCGCTTGGAGATCCTTCACTGCCTGCCCGTCCGGTCAGGCGTTCAATGTCATTTAGTTGAGGATAAAACTATAAAACATTGTCACCCAGAATATTTCGACTTGAGCTTGTATTGAGCGTAGTCGAAATGCTCAATACAGGCTTAGTCGAAGGGCGGATGTTAATGGTTTTATCCAATAAAAAAGGTCTTCGACTGAGTTTATGTTGAGCGAACTCGAAAGGCTCAGATCCGATAGCTATCGGATGACGGATAGTATCGGCGGCAAAAACACAATTGCGCCAACTGCCAAAGCCAAAAATGCCGCAATTAGGACGGCGGCTGCAGCCAAATCTTTTACTATTTTAATTTGCGGGTGGTAACTGGGCGAAACAACATCGGCAAGCTTTTCGATAGACGAATTAATAATTTCTGCGGCGAGAACGATTGCGATAACTGATAAAATGGCTACCCATTCTAGCCTAGAAATATGCAGCCACCAAGAAAGTGCAATTGCTATAACCGCTGCTACTACATGGATTCTTCCGTTATGATCGTTGAGCAGAAACAGCTTTAGCCCATTAAAAGCATATTTAAAGCTTCTTAAACGATCAATTAGCGAAAATTTCTGATTCTCTTCCATATAAATGTGGTTCCATCGATTAAAGTGATTACGCCGATTTTAAAAAAGTCATCCGATGAATATCAGCATGTTGCCTGGCATTCATCGGATGACTGAAATCTTCGGGCTTTCGACTCCCGACTATGGACTCTAGACTCCCGACTAAAGACTCCCGACTATTTCTTAACGTCAGCAGCGCCGTTATTCAAAAGCGTTTCGGTAACTACACTTCGTCTTCCGCTTGGGGCCACAACTATCGTTTTCAATACTCTTTTTTCGCCCTGCGGAACGGTAACTTTTATTGGCGAATTATATAAAAATGCATTTTCAGATGGACGCGAAGAATCGAGAGAATAATAGATTTTGCTGCCTTTTACGGGTGCTTTAAGATCGATGGTAAAATTGCCACCGTTTAAAGTCTTATCGCTGATACCGATTGGTGTGGGTACCCAAAAGTTCACGCCCATTTTATCTAAACGGGAAAGGTGAACCGGTAGACGCACTTCCGAAAAGTTTACTGAATCTTTGCGGTCAACCGGCGACCAGGCAATCTCAGATAAAGCCAACAAACGCGGGAAAGCATGATTTTCTGCTTTTGCAGGCGTTTTAATGTATTCTGTCCATAAATTGGCCTGTACGCCCTTAACATGTTTCTTCTGGTCTTCTGTTAATACCTTTGGAACTGGGTTGTAAGCATAAATTTTTTGGTAAGGAGCGTAACCGCCGATGGTTACGGGTTCATCGGGAGAATTAGATTGTTTATGATCTATATACAGTCCCATTGAGCCCGGCGTCATAATTACATCGTGGTTTTGTTGTGCCGCAGCAATACCGCCGGCTTCACCTCTCCAACTCATTACCGTTGCATTGGGCGCTAAACCACCTTCCAAAATTTCGTCCCAGCCGATGATTGAACGACCTTTCGCATTCACATGCTTTTCTATGGTTTGAATAAAATAGCTCTGCAATTCGTGTTCGTCTTTCAATCCTTTTTCTTTCATCAGAGACTGGCAAAATGGCGATTCTTTCCAATAAGTTTTAGGCGCTTCATCACCTCCGATATGGATATATTTCGAAGGGAAAATTGCAATTACTTCGTCGAGTACATTTTCGAGAAAGGTGAAGGTATTTTCTGAGGGAACAAAAATATCATCAAAAACGCCCCATGTTTGTTGTACCTGCTTGCCCTTTTTACTTCCTGCCCATGGTGTTTTATCGCTCACAAAAGTATCGCGATCGGGGAAACAGCTCAATTCAGGGTAGGCGGCAATTGCAGCAGAGGCATGGCCCGGCAATTCAATTTCAGGAATGATTGTAATATGACGTTCGGCCGCATATTTTACCAAATCTTTAGCTTCTTCCTGGGTATAAAAACCCCTAACCTCTGTTAAGTAATTTCCGGTACCGGGGTAGTGGCCAATAATAGTACCGTTTCTAACTGACCCTACGGTTGTTAATTTCGGATATTTTTTAATTTCCATTCTCCAGCCCTGATCGTCGGTCAAATGCCAGTGAAAAGTGTTTATTTTATAGTAGGCCAGCTGATCGATGTACTTTTTAATGAATGATATCGGGAAAAAATGACGACAAACATCAAGCATTGTTCCGCGATAACTAAAACGAGGATAATCGTTAATGGTAGTGCCCGGCACGGTAATCTTATCTCCTACTTTATCGGGCATCATTTGCATCACCGATTGCACCGCATAAAACAATCCGGCACCCTTACCCTTAATTACAAATTGTTTCGGCGTTACCGTAATAGTGTAGCCCTCTGCTGGCAACTTTTCGGCCCCTACGGACGTTAATAAAATGCTTTTTTGATTTGGCTGCTGTACCTTCGCTTCTCTTAAGGCATAGCCCGCTTTGGTAACGATAAATGCGTTTAGGAGATCTGCAGATTTGGCCCCATCGATACTTTGGTTGATTAAAACCGTTGTTTTGTCTAAAATGAAATTTCCGTTTGATCTTGTGATACTTACGGGCGCCGGAATAATACCCAAATTGGGATCATTTTGGGCAAAGGCACTTGTACCGATTAAAACGCCAACAAGGATCGATAATGCTTTATTCATAACTGGTTTTGCTTTAGTTTGTATTATTAACCCAAGATATAGGTTATGGAAAGATTTTTAATATCACATTTTCGTTACAACACAGATCAAACGTTTGATAGTAGCGTGTTGCCCTCGTTTTTCTTTGATTAATCGGCGAGCGCCACAGCTTGTCCAACTTGGCCTATTCGGCGAAAATTGCTTCAACAAAAAAAGGGAAATCGTTATTGATTTCCCTTTTTTATTTATTTAAATGAATTTTTAAGCTTCTACAGGATGCTCTTTGGCAGCAAGAAACCTTTCTGCATCTAAAGCAGCCATACAGCCCGAGCCCGCAGCGGTTACAGCCTGGCGGTAGTACATATCCTGCACATCGCCACAAGCAAAAACGCCCTCCACATTAGTAAATGTTGTGCCCGGTTTGGTGGTTAAATACCCCGTTTCGTTCATTTCTAGCTGGCCTTTGAAGATATCGGTATTAGGTTTGTGGCCAATGGCTACAAAAAATCCTTCAACCGCAATATCATGCTCTTCGTTGGTTTGATTGTTAACCACTTTTACCGCGGTTACGTTTTTACCGTTACCCAATATCTCTTTGGTTTCGGTATTGTAATGAACTACAATATTCGGGGTAGCCAACACACGGTTTACCATCGCTTTTGAAGCTCTAAACTCATCGCGGCGAACGAGCAAATGAACGGTTTTACAAAGCTTAGCCAAATACGTTGCTTCTTCGGCAGCAGTATCGCCGGCGCCTACAATTGCAACATCTTGTCCTTTAAAGAAAAAACCATCGCAAACTGCACATGCTGAAACACCAAAACCGTTGTATTGTTGCTCGCTGGGTAAGCCCAACCATTTAGCGGTTGCACCAGTGGCAATAATTACGGTATCGGCAGTAACTGTTTTAATCTCATCAACAACCACTTTATGTGGCGCAGAAGAAAAATCGACTGAACTTACATAACCAAAACGGATATCTGTACCGAAACGCTCGGCCTGTTTGCGAAAGTCTTCCATCATTTCTGGTCCCATAATTCCTTCGGGGTAACCTGGAAAATTTTCGACATCAGTTGTTTGCGTAAGCTGACCGCCAGCTTGCATTCCGGTGTACATAACAGGTTTTAGATCGGCACGAGCTGCGTAAATTGCTGCTGTATAACCGGCTGGGCCGGAACCGATAATTAAACACTGAACGTGTTCGTTTTCTTGTGACATTATATTGTGCGTTTGAAATTTCTTAATTAAGGAGCAAATTTAATGCTTTAAACATTTGTTGGCAATAGTGCATTGTCAACATAGTTTACTTATTAACATTCGGGTTTAGGGTGATGGAATGGTTGTTTAACTAAGCTGTCATTCTGAACAACCTAACTTGTCATTCTGAACAACGTGAAAAATCTGCAACCTATTAAACAGTACCCTTTACACAATTTAACCTGTGTATTGCTTGAGCCAGGGTTTCATCGGTTGGGGATTCTTCCTACGTCAGAATGACAAAGTAACTCGCAGCGCAAAGTACATAGCTACCTGCCCTTGCTTTCGCGAACAAGCCTAACTACATTACCGCCTAAGATTTTTTTTATATCGCCTTCTGAATAACCCGCTTCAATTAACGCTGCTGTAACCTTTGGGTAATCGGCAACACTATCCATCCCTATCGGGTACGATTCTGCCCCATCAAAATCAGCGCCCAAACCAACGTGGTCGATTCCAATGAGCTTTACAATGTGGCTAATGTGTTTCACAATTAAAGAAATGGGTGGCCGGATAGCCTCTGCCTCGGCTTTATGATTGGCGATCAGCGTATCGATTGCGTTGCTTCTGCCGTATTTGGAAGTCAGCAATTTGAGCTCAGCATCATATTTGGTCAGAAATGTTTTTTCTTTACTGCTAAATGTAGCATCGAGGAAACCACTATAAAAATTGACGCATATAACGCCGCCGTTTTTACCAACCGCTTTAATCTGATCGTCTTTTAAGTTCCTCGGAACGGGATTCAAACTGTAAGCGCAACTGTGCGATACAATTACGGGCTTTTCGGTTATAGCAATTGCATCGTAAAAGGTTTTTTCGCCAACATGCGATAGATCAACCAAAACGCCAAGCTTATTTAAGCGATGCACCACTTGCTTTCCAAAGGCATTTAAACCCGCATTCTCCGGCTTTACCTTTCCCGAGGTCTCGTCGGCCGCAGAACTGGCCCACGGTGTGCTGTTGTTCCATGTTAAGGTTAGATAGGCCATTCCGCGTTTGGCCAGACTATCAACATAATCTAAACGATTATCAATCATGTGACCGCCCTCTACGCCTATCATGGCGGCCATCTTTTGTTGTTTTACAGTTTTTTCCAACTTGGTCGCAGTTGTTACCAAGCTTATTTTCTGCGGATACCTATTTATCAAACTGTAAAGTGAGTCGATTTCCTGGTTGGCAACGCCGTAGCCTCCTGTTTCATCGCACCAAATGGAAAAAAACTGAACGTCTAATCCGCCGCCTTTGGCCCTTACCAGGTCGAAGTTTCCTTTGGGTTGAAGCTTGCCGATATCAATTCCTGATTTGATCTGATTGAAGAGAATATCGCCGTGGGTATCAATAACGATGGCGTCATCATGAATCTTTTTCTGTGCAAATAACTTAAAATGAAAGAAAATGGATAGGACTATTATAGGGATGATTTTCATGCTTCAAATATAAATTGTTTTACTGCTTTGAACGCTTTATGGGATTTAAACTTAATCAAAAGATCAGCGCCAATTGAATTAATCAGAAATCGTGCTATTTCATTCCTTCGCTCTCGAATTGCAGAATATCTTTGCAAGCATTAAAGCCGTTTAAGCTAGCGTTTCATCGCCTGGGGATTCTCCCTGCGTCAGAATGACAAAATTTTCGAAAGCTTTCGCTTTCTCCTCTGCCTAGGTCTGAATAATCCCTACATTAAACTTTTTTGTTATTGGCGACTGATTTGCAGCTTCAATGCCCATTGAAATCACTTTTCGCGTTTCAAGAGGATCGATAATTCCATCTACCCAAAGTCTCGATGCGGCATAATATGGTGTAGTTTGCTCGTCGTATTTACCGGTAATCTCTTTTAAAAGTTCCGCTTCCCGCTCAGCGGTTATTGTTTCTCCTTTGGCTTTTAACGATGCCTCTTGAATTTGCAGCAACGTTTTGGCTGCCTGTGCGCCGCCCATCACCGCAATTTTTGCAGTGGGCCAGGCGAAAATTAAGCGAGGATCATAAGCCTTGCCACACATCGCATAATTACCCGCACCGTAAGAATTGCCAATTACAATGGTGAACTTGGGTACCACAGAATTAGCAACTGCATTGACCATTTTAGCGCCGTCTTTAATAATTCCGCCATGCTCTGATCGGCTTCCGACCATAAAACCGGTTACATCCTGCAAAAAAACCAGCGGAATTTTCTTTTGATTACAGTTCATGATGAACCGAGTGGCTTTATCTGCGCTATCGGAGTAAATTACGCCGCCAAATTGCATCTCTCCCTTTTTCGATTTTACTACCTTACGCTGGTTTGCCACAATGCCAACGGCCCACCCATCAATACGGCCCAGGCCACACACAATACTTTGTCCGTAACCTTTTTTATATTCCTCAAATTCAGAATGATCAACCAACCGGTTAATAATATCCATCATTTCGTAAGGCTGATCTCTGTTTTCGGGAATTAAACCATAAATATCTTCTTCCTTTTCTTTAGGTTTAGCGGGCTTTATGCGGTCGAAACCAGCATGTTCTGGCGCTCCGAGCATGCTCATGATGTTGCGAATACTATCAAGACATGCTTTATCATTTGGATGTTTGTAATCGGTAACGCCCGATATTTCGCAATGCGTAGTTGCGCCACCCAAAGTTTCGTTGTCAACTTCCTCGCCAATGGCCGATTTCACCAGATATGAGCCGGCTAAAAAAACGGAGCCTGTTTTATCTACAATCATGGCTTCATCGCTCATGATTGGCAAATATGCACCTCCGGCAACGCAAGCTCCCATAATGGCCGAAATTTGAACGATTCCTGAAGATGACATGATTGCATTGTTGCGAAACATCCGCCCGAAATGTTCTTTATCAGGAAATATCTCGTCTTGCATGGGCAGATAAACCCCGGCACTATCTACGAGGTAAATAACAGGTAAGCGGTTTTCCATGGCAATTTCCTGTGCACGAAGGTTCTTCTTTGCAGTCATCGGGAACCACGCCCCCGCTTTAACCGTTGCATCGTTGGCTACAATGATGCACTGCCTGCCACTCACATAGCCGATGCCACAAACCACACCCGCCGAGGGGCATCCGCCTTGCTCCTTGTACATGCCATCGGCAGTAAAAGCGCCAATTTCTAAAAAGTTCGAGCCGTCATCAATTAAATACTTAATGCGTTCCCGAGCTAATAATTTCCCCTTTTCTTTCTGTTTCGCTGCATTCTTCTCACCACCCCCCTGGTATATTTTCTTAAGCTTTGTTTTTAGCTCATAAACCAGTTGTTTGTTTACATCCTCGTTTTTGTTGAATTCGATATTCATGAGGGCAATTTAAATTTATTTTTAGAAAAAGCGCTGAGACTAAAACGGTTTCCGGTCTATGGCCTCTCCATATTAGAGAAAGAAGTTCGACTTAGTCTCTGCAATCCCTCTGTCAGCGAGATGGAAACAAAGCAAATATAGCGACGAAAAAAGAGGATTATGCAGTGATAAAGTGATACAGGAAAACAACCTCGCCTGTAAAAGCAGGTTTTTTTTGGTTTTCTATCTCCATTTCAATGCCCATGTGCACTTTGGTAACCCCGCGAAGGTTAACAATGGATGCCAGTTTGGCCTTCAACCTGATTTTGCTGTTTACCGTTACTGGCTGAGCAAACCTTAGGCTTTCGATGCCATAGTTGATCTCCATTTTTAGGTTTTGAATGTCAACAATTTCTTTCCAGAGGTACGGAATCAGCGATAAGGTTAAATAACCATGTGCAATTGTAGAGCCGAACGGTCCTTCATTTTTTGCTTTTTCTTCATCGATGTGAATCCATTGATGATCTAAAGTAGCATCAGCAAACTTGTTAATTTGCTCCTGTGTAATGGTATGCCATGAGGAAACACCAAGTTCCTTGCCTAAATGTTGTTCAAATTCTACGTGTGAGGTTATGATTTGCATCGGAGTATATTTTATTGTTTGAATCGGTTCATTGGTCATTAGTTCATTGGTCATTGGTTCATTGTCCTTCGACTCCGCTCAGGATGACAATTGGGTCATTGGTCATTAGTTCATTATCCTTCGACTCCGCTCAGGATGACAATTGGTTCATTAGTTCATTGGTTCATATCCTTCGACTCCGCTCAGGATGACAATTGGTTCATTGGTCATTGGTTCATTGTCCTTCGACTCCGCTCAGGATGACAATTGGTTTACTAATTCATTAGTAATTGTAAACTGGAAACTAAAAACTACGTCAAATTTCTTTCCTTAAACCACACTTCATCAGGTGTAGCAGAAAAACTGTCCATTTTGTTGATTAAAGTTTCCGCATTGTCTTCATTAAACACCAAATCGCGGTTCGCTGGCTTCAGGAACTTGCTTTTAACCATCATGTCCATCTGAGCAAACAAGGGATCGTAAAAGCCGTTGATATTCAGCACACCTATTGGCTTAGTGTGGAGCCCCAGTTGCAGCCAGGTAAGTACCTCGAAAAATTCCTCTAATGTACCAAAGCCTCCCGGCAAAATAACGAAACCATCACTTAAATCGGCCATTTTTTGTTTCCGCTGGTGCATATTTTCGGTAACGATCATTTCTGTTAGTCCTTTATGGCCCACTTCCTTGTCCATTAAAAACTGTGGAATTACGCCTGTTACTTTTCCGCCCAGTTCCAGAACATCGTTGGCCAGCACACCCATTACGCCTACACTTCCGCCGCCGTAAACCAGCATGATCTTTTCGCTTACCAAGATGCTTGCAAGCTGCTTTATACCGCTGCGTAAGTGAGGATCGCCGTTAAAATTCGATCCACAATACACGCAAATTGCTTTTAATTTGTTCATTTGGGCTAAAAAATTTACCGAAGTTAATATTTTATCGCCGCTCTATAAATTTTTATTGGGAACAAAACGATTGCGCAGCGCCAACATCATTATAAAATAATAAAAAAGCGCCGAAAAATTCCGACGCCTTTAACCAAATATAGAGAGAGAGAAAAAGCTAAAAATTAAAAACTGTAACGGAATGTTGCACCGTAGGTTCTTGGGTCGCCGAGTACGCCTGCGTATAAGCCAGAGTTGCCAGCGGCTGCCTGTAGCTGTTCATAATAATTTTTGTTGGTCAGGTTTCTGCTCCAAACAAATACGGAGAATTTTTCAGACCTAAACCCTAACCTTGCGTTCAGTAAGGCATAACCCTGAACGTTAAGCACCTTTGATGGGGTTGGGTTTGATGAGTAGGTTGAACGATAACTTGCATCGCCGGCGATAAAATATCTTCCGGGCTTTGTTGCCAGGTTGCCTGGGTTGCTAAATTCGGCACCGCCTGAAACGTTCCATTTTGAAATGCCCGGCAATCGGCCTCCTGATGCATCCTTAAAGGCCACTTGCGTGGCAACGCCGTTAATGATTTCTGTGTGTCCGGTTTCTTCAAGCGGCAGTGGCGCATTGGTGAACTTTACATATTTTCCATCGAGGTAAGCCAGCGCAGCGTTTAGCGTTAAAAATTGTTCTAACTGATAGGTTCCGTCAATTTCGAGGCCCTTAACGTTTACTTTTTCGGCATTGGCGAGGTAGCCTCGGTTTACGCCCAACTGCGGCGATTGTACGTTGGTTTGATAATCTTTAATATCGGTATTAAAAGCGGTAACATTCAATATTGCACCTTTAAATGGTTTTGTTTTAAGGCCCAACTCGTAGTGTTCTACATATTCTGGTTTTACTACAGCCAACGATAAATCGGCCTGTCCGTTTGCGGTAGTTGGCAAGCCGCCAACGTTAACGCCAACGGGCTTATATCCGGTAGAAAACGTTCCGAATACGTTCAGTTTTTGCGTGGGGCGGTAAGATACCGTGATGTTTCCGGATAAGTTTTTGTTGCTTACATTGGTTGCAAATTCCTGATTGCTGTAAACCGCAGCTTTGAGCGCAAGCAAAGCGGCATCGGTGGTTTGCAGGCCGCCATAAGTGTTTCTGTTGTAATCAACATCCTTTTTATCGTATGTGAACCTCAAACCCGGCAAAACATGTAGGTGCTCTACAATTTCCCAGTCCGCTTGCCCAAATATGGCGGCACTTAACGATTTGATGGTAGAGTTGGTTTTAATACCGAAGCCATCAAGCAGGCCGGGCGTTGCGTACAAAGCCTGAGAACCTGTATTACTGGTTTGTACAAATCGCCATTGATCTTTCCCAACTTCTTCCGTTTGATCGAGGCCCTGTAAGTTTTGGGCAAGCGCAAAGACGCCAATTACACCACTTAATTTTTCGGCTATGTTGCCGGCGTACCTAACCTCTTGCGAATACTGGTCGTGACGGGAATTGCCCTGCGATTTGGTGAGCGCCGAAAGCTGCGAGAAATCCCGGTCGTTAGTTGGATCCCAGTTCCAAAATCGCCATGCGGTTGTAGAAGTTAATGTGCCATTGCCAATTTTATAATCAACGTTTAACGATAGTCCGCCGATGGATTGATTATGTCGCCACGGTGTATTGGTGTTGATTTCCCTCGAAAACGGATCGATTTTGGGTTGCTGATAGCCTAAGTCTGAAACGATTTGCGCATACTGGCGATAGGCACTTCGCTCGGTTGTTGTAACGCCAGCGATAACCAGGGGATAACCCGCCGGATGCTGAACGCTTACATCGCCACTGAGTAATATTTTGAGCCTATCGGATGGCGTGAAATAAAGCTGCCCTTTGAAACCAAGATTATTATGGCCGCTATACTTTCTTTCCTCCAAAGTATTCCAAATGGTACCATCGCGTTGCGTGCCCGAAATGGATATTTTGGCAGCCAGATTTTTCGCTACTCCTCCGGATACCGAGGTTTTTGCCTGAATAAAATTGTAATTTCCAACGCTCATCTCCACTTTTGCAGTTGGCGTTTGGGTGGGTTTGGTAGTGGTAATATTAAATGCTCCTGCCGTGGTGTTCTTGCCGAACAGCGTGCCTTGTGGACCGCGGATTACCTCTATTTGTTCGATATCAAGAAAATCGGTAGAGGTGGCTGCCGGACGGGCATGGTAAACTCCATCTACATAAAACCCTACTCCGGGATCTATCCCATCGTTGGTTAAACCAAAGGTAGAACCTAAGCCCCTGATATTCAATGTCGTGTTTCTTGCATTGGAAGCATATAACTGTACCGATGGAACCAGTTCTTTCAGCCGGTTTACATTAAAAGCGCCCGCATTTTCTGCTGCGTGGCCGCCAATAACCGTAATCGGGATCGGTACATCCTGCAATACTTCCGATCGCCGCCTCGAGGTTACCACAATTTCATCGAGCAGCGTATTCTCTACCAAAACAAGCTCGAGTGGTGTATCTTGTAATGCCAATACCTGAAAATCTTGTGGCTTGTACCCTACCGAGCTCACCTGTATATAAAATGGAGGTTGTTGTTTGGCATCGATTGTGAATGCACCGTCGACATCGGCGATTGCAGCAATATTGGTTCCTCTGATTTTGATAGTCGCATTGGGGATCGTGATGCCGTTAGCGCCTTTTACAATGCCCTTTA
The DNA here is from genome assembly GCF_015679185.1 of Pedobacter endophyticus. NCBI lineage: Bacteria > Pseudomonadati > Bacteroidota > Sphingobacteriia > Sphingobacteriales > Sphingobacteriaceae > Pedobacter > Pedobacter endophyticus. The sequence goes on along the minus strand of NZ_CP064939.1, from coordinate 98,809 downwards.
TGGAAGTTTGAGCGACGGCAAATTTTGCGGAAAGTGTTAAAAACACCAGGAGAAATAAATTTTGTTTCATAATTTTTTAGGAATGTGTGCGAGTGTTTTGATTGATGGATTCGGGATAATTTTTTCTAATTAACAGCGGTTAAAGCGCTCAAAATTTCATTACTATATTAAATCTATAGATTTAGTCGACAAATATATTAAAAAATGGTTACTGCCAAATTTTATTTTGAATAATTTATTTTACGAAGTTTCGGAAGATATTTTATTTGCGATGAGAGCACGATTGAACGTGGTATCGGAGGAGCAGGTTTTTTGTTGGATTGATAGATTGATTAGTCACCAGTGGATCTATGGGCTCGTGTGTCAGTCTGAGCGGAGTCGAAGACTTCTTTTTATAGAACAAGCTATTAAGTTCTGCCCTCCGACTAAGCCTGTTTTGACCCTTTCGGCTACGCTCAAGATGAACTCCAGCCGAAATGCTCAGGGTGACAAGGAGAATTTTAACGAAAAAAAGGAGCAATCGTTTCTGATGCTTCGTTATCTATCGTTAGCGTTTTTATGGTGAAAGATTTCTCGGCTGCGCTCGAAATGACGACTGAACGATTAAAAAAGGAGCAATCGTTTCGGATGCTCCGTTATCTATCAATTTTTTAGGCTCGTGTGTCAGTCTGAGCGGAGTCGAAGACTTCTTTTTATAGAACAATCTATTAACGTCTGCCCTTCGACTAAGCCTGTTTTGACCCTTTCGGCTACGCTCAAGATGAACTCCAGCCGAAATGCTCAGGGTGACAAGGAGAATTTTAACAAAAAAATGGAGCAATCGTTTTCGATGCTCCGTTATCTATTATTAACGTTTTTATGGTAAAAGATTTCTCGGCTGCGCTCGAAATGACGACTGAACGATTAAAAACAGAGCAATCGTTTCTGATGCTCCGTTATCTATCAATTTTTTAGCCTCAGGTGTCAGTCTGAGCGGAGTCGGAGACTTCTTTTTATAGAACAATCTATTAACGTCTGCCCTTCGACTAAGCCTGTTTTGACCCTTTCGGCTACGCTCAAGATGAACTCCAGCCGAAATGCTCAGGGTGATAGGGAGAATTCTAACGAAAAAATGGAGCAATCGTTTTCGATGCTCCGTTATCTATTATTAACGTTTTTATGGTAAAAGATTTCTCGGCTGCGCTCGAAATGACGACTGAACGATTAAAAACAGAGCAATCGTTTCTGATGCTCCGTTATCTATTGTTAACGTTTTTGTGGTGAAAGATTTCTCGGCTGCGCTCGAAATGACGACTGAACGATTAAAAAAGGAGCAATCGTTTTCGATGCTCCGTTATCTATTGTTAACGTTTTTATGGTGAAAGATTTCTCGGATGCGCACGAATTGACGACTGAACGATTAAAAACGGAGCAATCGTTTTCGATGCTCCGCTGTATTTCTTTCTATGGGTTAAAATCTTCCGACTTTCGGACTTCCCGACTTCGGACTTTTAAACCAACTTCAGACTTCCCAACTACCTGGTATAGTTTGGCGCTTCTTTGGTAATTGTAATATCGTGTGGATGACTTTCACGCATACCCGCAGCGGTAATTTGTACAAATTGTGCTTCTTGCAATGCTTCAATACTGGCAGCACCACAGTAACCCATACTTGCCCGCAAACCGCCAATGTACTGATACATTACTTCGGCTAGGGTCCCTTTAAATGGCACACGACCAACTATTCCTTCAGGGACAAGTTTTTTAATGTCATCTTCTACATCCTGGAAATAACGATCTTTAGATCCCTGTTCCATGGCTTCGATAGATCCCATACCGCGGTAAGATTTAAATTTACGACCTTCATAAATGATGGTTTCGCCCGGCGATTCTTCTACTCCGGCAAACAACGAACCTGCCATAACAGTACTTGCACCCGAGGCAATTGCCTTTGCAATGTCGCCCGTGTGCTTAATACCACCGTCGGCAATAACCGGAATCCCTGTGCCTTTTAATGCCTTTGCACATTCGAAAACGGCATATAACTGAGGAACACCAACACCGGCAATAATTCTTGTTGTGCAAATTGAGCCTGGGCCAATACCTACTTTAACAGCATCAGCGCCTGCATCGGCTAAAAATTTAGCTGCTGCTCCCGTTGCAATGTTTCCTACAATTACCTGAAGATCGGGATATTTCGCTTTAACTTCTTTCAATTTATCTACAACTCCCTTCGAGTGGCCGTGAGCCGTGTCGATCGTAATTACATCTACCCCAGCGTGCACCAATGCATCAACACGTTGCAAGGTATCGGCTGTTACCCCTACGGCCGCACCTACCCGCAAACGCCCGCGTTCGTCTTTACAGGCAGCAGGATAATTCTTCACCTTCGAAATATCTTTAAAAGTAATTAAACCGCTTAGGTAACCATCCGTCGAAACCACGGGTAATTTCTCAATTTTATGATATTGTAAAATTTCCTCTGCTTGTACAAGGTTTGTTCCTTCTGGGGCGGTGATCAGATTTTCCCTGGTCATTACCTCAGCAATCGGCCTTGCCATGTTTTTTTGGAAACGTAAATCGCGGTTGGTAATAATGCCTACCAATTTATTGTCGCTCGTTACCACCGGAATACCGCCAATTTTATGCTCTTTCATAATTTTAAAAGCATCGGCTACAACTGCAGTCTCCAATAGCGTAACCGGATCTTGAATCATTCCACTTTCCGAGCGCTTAACCTTGCGCACCTCATTAGCTTGTCTTTCAATCGTCATGTTTTTGTGCAACATGCCAATACCTCCGTTTTGCGCAATAGCAATGGCCAGTTCAGCTTCGGTAACCGTATCCATTGCTGCAGAAATCAACGGTACGTTAAGCTTGATTTTTTTTGTTAAGAAAGTGCTTGTATTTACATCACGAGGCAGGATTTCGGAATATGCGGGTACTAAAAGTACGTCGTCATAAGTTAAACCTGTAGCAATAAATTTTGTGGGGTCGAGTTGCATAGCAAATAAATTAGGAGTTATTATTTGCCAGGCAAAGATACGAAAATACAAGGAAAATAAAAGTACAAAATCTAAAATAGATAAATATTGAGCTTCGCTGACAAATGGAGTTTAAGAAGGCACAACATTAGAAAGCCGTTAAGCCACCAGCTTTAGGTTTTAACCTGCAAGGCAAAAAAACACTACCTTTTTACCTTGCTGATTATGAATAAGATAATGATGAAATCGCACGATTTTTTCGTTTTGTGATTACGTTAAGGAACAAATACGCAACAAATATGCATTGAAGATACCATTACTTTTACTATATTCGTCCATCAACTCTCTTTAATTAACATCCCAATTTAACTTAAAACTTAAACTTAGGGATCTTAATTATGACCAAAAACGCCCTCAAACTCTTCTTTCTGGTGCTTTGCATTGGAATCCAAACTGCCTATTCCCAAAAATCTACCTTCGAGAGACGAGAAGTCAAGTTCGGAAAAATTTCGCCGGAAGAATTTGAAACAAAAGCCACAGGCGTAGACTCTGCCGCATCTGCCATTAAGCTATTCGACATCGGCGACTGCTATTTCGAATATGAATCTTTTTCAGGTCGCTTCGTATCCGTTTTCGAAAGGCACATCCGCTATAAAATTTTAACTAAAAGTGGTTACGACCTGGCAAATTTCGAACTACAACTTTACAGAAGCAGTAACTCACAAAAAGAGGATTTAAGTTACATGGATGCCGCTACCTATAACATGGTAAATGGAAAAATGGTAACCAGTAAATTATCCAAAGATGCCAAGTTTACCGAAGATTTTGATAAAAACCATGAGATCAAAAAGTTTGCATTGCCCAATGTTAAAGAGGAATCGATAATCGAATTTAAATACAAAATCAAATCTGATTTTATCTTTACCCTGCGCCCCTGGAAGTTTCAATCCAGAGTGCCAACCCTCTATACCGAATTCAACGTCAGAATTCCTGAGTATTACCACTACAAGCAAAATTTAACCGGCTATTATCTGGTCAATCACCCCATTCATAAGGTAGTAAACGCAACCTATGCAGCAGGCTTATCATCGACGGCGACTTTAGATACGTACTTTCTCGAAAACGTACCTGCCCTGAAAGATGAGCGGTATGTAACCACAATGGACGATTACATCCCGAAGATAGAGTTTGAGCTGAGGGCAACCAATTTTCCCGGCGATGTTTACAGAGACCATACCGGAACCTGGCCAAAAATTGTTGGCATCCTGGCAGAGCACGAGAACTTTGGTGAATATATCGATAAAGGCGGTTATGCAAAATCGGTACTTCCACAGATTCTAAAAGGAGAAAAAGACACCCTGGCAATGGTAAAATTAATTACCAACCATGTTAAGCACAGCTTGAAATGGAACAAAAGTTATGAAAGGTACACATCTGAAATGAATCCAAAAGTGATTTTTGAAAAGAAAACCGGATCATCAGCAGACATCAACCTTGCCCTGATCAACCTATTGAAAGAAGCTAACTTAAACGCTCACCCGGTTTTGATCAGCACACGTTCGAATGGGATGCACCCTGGCTATCCCATATTGTCGGCGTTCGATAACGTGGTCGGGATGATACAAATTGCTGGAAAAACCTACTTTTTAGATGCGACGAATATCGATCTGCCTGTTGGCATGTTGGATTATGAAAACCTCAGTCACCAGGGTTTTTATGTAGACTTAAAAAACAAAAACGGCAGATGGATTTCGTTAGAGCCCGAGGCTATAGACGAAAAAATATACGCTTACAATTTTACGCTAGGCACCGATAATAAACTCACTGGTGTAATTAATCAGTATTCGAAAGGATATTCTGCATTGCGATTGAGGAACCGATACAGAAACACGAATAATGAGGATGAATTTGTTAAAGGTTTCAAAACAGACAAGACGGGACTGGAAGTTTTGAAGTATGAGATTTTAAATCTTGATAGTCTTGATAATCTCCTGACGGAATCGATCAACGTTGTTATCGAAGACAACGTTGAAGAAGCTGGAAATCTGGTTTATTTCACCCCGCTCCTTTTCGAGCGGACAAAGGAAAACCTATTTAAGCAAGACAAGCGCAAATTTCCGGTTGATTTTGCCTATCCTTTTCGGGAGACATTCAGGATTACTTTAAATTTTCCGGAGGAATATGAGGTTGAAAAGTTGCCCAAGGGCGGCATTTATAAGTTGCCAGATGATAAGGGAGCGTTCAGCATTAACTTCGTTGCACAGGGAAAAGTCTTAATGGTGAAAAGCATAATTAACATTAATAAGTCGTTTTATACACCGGAAGAATACTTCGATTTACAAGCGCTATTTAAAGCTATTGTAGAGAGACAGGCAGAACAAATTGTATTTAAAAAGAAAGCATGACAAAGTGTTTATTGAGTTTAGCGCTATCCCTTTATGGTGTTGCCGCTGCCTGCCAGGGCGCCTATCATGTTGCAAAAATTCCTGCCAACTTAAAAAAGGATGCAATTGCGGTGGTACGGAATGAAGAACAATTTTTCGACATCAAGAATTTGGGTGCCGGACAGTTTGAATATAAAATAGCGATTACAATACTAAACAAAGCAGGCGATGACTTTGCTGAAATGAACGAGGTGTACGATAAATTTTCGAACATTTATAGCATCAAAGCTACCTTGTACGATGCTAGTGGCAAAAAGGTAAAAGATTACCGATCTTCTGAAATTAAGGATCAAAGCCTCCTTTCGGATTTTTCTATATTTGATGACAACCGGGTTAAGCGATTAAAATTTGTGAGTGTTAATTACCCCTACACCATCGAATATAGTTACAAACAAGATTTTAAGGGTCTTTTATACTTTCCATCGTGGAGAGATTTTAAGGGCTACAACGTTTCGGTTGAGAAATCGTCTTATACCATTCAAAAAGACAAAAATTATCAATTGCGGTATCTTACATCAAAAGGCCTAAAAACCGATTCCGTCACCGCAGATGATAAAGTGCAATACAAGTGGGCAAGTGCAAATAAACCGGCCTTAGTTTACGAGCCATTAGCTACCGGTATCGACAAAATTTCATCGTGGGTTAAGGCTTCGCCAGATCAGTTTGAATACGATGGCTCTACCGGCAATTTCAACAATTGGAAAAGCTTTGGTGCCTGGATTTACGACTTGAACAAAGGTGGTGAGAAGCTGCCCGATGCTACCAAACAACTGGTTCAAAACTTAATTAAAGATGCCAAAACACCGAAAGAAAAAATTCGGGCATTGTACAATCATTTGCAACAAAATACCCGGTATGTGAGTGTTCAATTAGGAATTGGCGGCTTTAGGCCCATACTGGCCGAGAAAGTTGCTCAGGTTAATTACGGCGATTGCAAAGCGCTTTCGAATTACATGAAGGCGCTGCTTTCGGAAGCAGGAATAAAATCGAACCTGATTGTAATTGGAAACGACATGCCGAGTTTGAATAGAGAATACTCAAGCATGGGCCAGGCCAACCACATGATTTTGTGTGTACCGCTGACTAATGATACCACCTTTTTAGAGTGTACAAGCCAGTACAAGCCGATGGGATTTATTGGCAACAGCAATTCTGACAGGGATGTTTTAATGATTACGGAAGATGGTGGAAAAATTGTACATACGCCTGTTTACACCGCAAAAGACAACTATCAAATTAGGAAAACAAAAATTGATTTGAACGAAGACGGAACTGGCCTGTTGAAATTAGAATCGGTATACGGCAATGCGCAATTTGAAGATAATTTTGACAATACCTTGCTCGAACCTGTTACACTCCGCAAGCGCATTATTGAAGGAAGCCCCATACCTGTTAATGAGTTAATCAACATCAAATACACTCAGCCAGATAAAAGTTTGCCGGTTCTTACCGAAGAACTCAGTTTTAAAACAAATAAACTCTTGACTAAGGGCGGCGATAAGCTGTTTTTGGTAGTCAATCAGATCAATAGAAAAGAGCATGTGCCCTTAAAGGTGGAAGATAGGAAAACATATTTCTCGGTTCCGTTCAGTTATAACGATGAAGACGAGATTATTTATACACTACCAACTGGCTACAAAGTTGAATTTATTCCACAAGATGTAACCATCACTTCTGAATTTGGCACCTACACCGCAAAGTTTGCAGCCAAGGATAATACAATTGTGTACACGCGGACGCAAATCATGAGTAATCAAAAATATCCGCCAGCGAAATACAATGACTACGTGGATTTTATTAAAAAAATTTATCAGGCTGATAAGCAAAAGGCGGTTTTGGCGAAAACGTTGTAGTGGTGGATTAAAGAAGCCTAAATGAGCAAAGGCACAAACGGAAGATTTGGGCTTATACAGGCGAGGATTTAGTTAGATATTCGACTCTCTTATTCGTTAAGGTTTATAAGCGTTTGAAATGAATTGTTGTGTCTATTTTAGAGCTAGCTGTAACTTTATCGCTCGAAAAACGTAAAAAGACCAAGATATTTTTTCTAATTACTGAAAACCGTAAAATTCGTTATTGCAAACTATGTATAATTAAAATTAAAATAAATAATAAACTATGGCATTTTTAGACCACAATGGTGAAAGTGAATTTCCAATGTCGAAAGACAGAGTCTTCGAGGCAATGAGAAGAGCAATTCCTTCAATTAAGGGATTGAAAATTGAAAACGCAGATAAATTACAAGGTAGATTTGTAGTAAAAGCAGGGGTTAGTTTGTATAGTTGGGGTGAAAATATTCCAATTCAATTATCTGAAATTTCCGAGAACAGGACAAAAGTTCAAATTACTTCTTCACCAAAAACAGGAATCATGTTTGGAGGAGCATTCGATATGGGGAAAAACAGGAAAAATATTGAAAATATTCTTTCTAGCACTTCGCAAATATTGTCTTCTGAAAGTGAAATAAATACTTCCGAAATAAAACAAACAAATAATTATCAATCAACTATAACTTTAAATTCTACAGAAAAAACAATCCAAATTCTAATGCTTGGTACGAAAGAACTTGGTTGGTTGTAATTTTATGTATAATCTTTTTCCCGGTTGGACTTTACGCACTTTGGAAAAACTCATCAATTTCGAAAGGCTGGAAGATTGGAGTAACTGTAATTATTGCTTTGATTGTGATTGTAAATTTAGGCGGTAAAGATGAAACTTCTGCAACTTCAACTCAAACCCAAAATGTGATTGAAACTGAACAATCAAATACAACACAAACTGAAACGGTTGCTGATGGAGAACAAGATAAAGCCGATACAAAAAAAGAAGCAATAATTGAAAAATTAAAAGCAAAAGCAAAAAGAGATTGGCCGAATGATTTTACTACTCAAGAATTTTGGGTAAACGAACAAATTGATGCTTACGAATATATGCTTACTATTGAAAATAATTCAATAAAAGCAAAAGCACAACAAGATTGGCCTTTAGATTTTACCACTCAAAAATTTTGGTATAACGAACAGATTGAAGCACAAACCCGGATGCAATAAAAAAAGCTACAGCTAATAAGAGTTTTGGAAAAAAAGCAGGTTTAGTGCCAAGTTCAGCATCCTGAATTCTAATTAACATTTATGCATTAATAGGCAGAGTCGTCATTGCGAGACGGGATACGAGCGAGTCGAAGCAATCCTTCTAGTATAATTGTTTTACAGAAATTGCTTTACGCCATCACAAGCCCATTTCTTCTGTTAAATATAGAGTTACCAACTTTTTAAAGTTAGTAACTCTAATAACCTGAGTTCGATTATTATTTCCGCTGAAGGAGCAACCTTAAGCCCATTACCAAGCCACCACGTCATTCTAGCGCAGGCGGTCCCGATTATCGGGACTAAAGCGTTGTGATACCCCCTTTTGCATTAAGATCCCCAGTCAAGCTGACGATGACGACAGGTCACGTTTAATAGCAGATATAACCTAAAAAAGACGTTATTAATCGAACTCAGGTTAATAGTAACTCTCATCCTACTTCTTCCCGATTACCACCTCTACAAAATCGTCGGTAGTAAAATATTTATTCGCCAAAGCCTTAAGTTCGTCGGCGGTAATGGTTTTTACCTTTTCGATATAATTGGTGTAATAATCGTAGTCTAAACCCGCAAAATAAATGTTTTTAAATTTATCGGCATGCGAAAACACATTTTCGAGGCTGCCAAGCATCGACCCGAGCATGTAATTCCGTACCAAATCGAGCTCCTCATCCTCTACCAGTTCGTTTTTAAGGATGTCAATTTCCTTGTAAATTTCTGTTAAGGTATCGGCACAAACATCAGTACCCACTTCGGTAGCAATGAAAAAATAACCCGCATCATGCAATGATGAAATACCCGATCCGATGCCATAAGTATAGCCCTTATCTTCGCGGATATTATTCATTAATCGCGAACCAAAATAGCCGCCTAATACCGTATTCAAAATCTGCAAACCCGGAAAATCGGGATGTTTTCTGTTAACGGCAATTTTGCCCATTCTAACGGCCGACTGAATGGCTTCGGGCCTTTCGTTATAAATAACTTGTTTTTGGGTATCCGCAAAAGCGAACTTGTTTTTTACGGCATTTCCCTCACGCCAATCCTTACCAAATTGCTCATTTAAAAGCTCGAGACTTTCATCGTCAAACTTTCCCGAAACAATAATGGTGCAGTTGTTGGCGGTATAAGCCTCGTTAAAATATTCAATTAAATCGTCGCGTTTCAGGGCGTCGTAATGCCGCTCTTGAATGTCCACACCATAAGCAGTGTTCCCAAACAAGGCATTTGCAAACGCCTTCCTCGAAAGCACATCGTTCTTTTGTAGATTTACCTGCAGCTTTTGCTTCTGATTTTGAATGTAAATATCCAATTCGTATTGCGGAAACTGGCTATCAGACAAAATATCCTTTACAATAGGCAAAACGAAAGGCAAATGCTTATTTAACGTATAAAGCGTTACACTCGATTGATCTTGCAGGTATTCGGTCTGAAAAAATGCCCCGTAAAAATCAATCCTTTCGGCAATTTCCTTCGAGGATAATTTTCTGGTTCCGTTATTTAGCATCGAACTTACGGCAATGGCCTGTAAAGGCTTCTCTAAGTTCCAGTTTACGTTATTAAAAATAAATTCAATTCGCACTAAATCCTGTTCACGAGAGTAAATAGTGAAAACGGGAACGCCGTTAGACAGTTCGCGCTTCTGCGGATGAATAAAATTTATAGTCGATACCTGTTTAAAATCAGGCGCCAGTGTTCTGTTAAGCATTTTCTTCAGTTAAGTAATATAAGGTTGACGAGGCGTTTTTGTTAAAGGTTTCGTTCGAAATTCGTTGAATGTCATCGGGCGTTACTTTAAGAAACTCTTCCGTTTCCTGATTCAGTAAACTTGCATCGCCAAGCAGTTCGTAATAAGCAAGATTCATCGCTTTATCGAGCAGGTTCATTTCTGAGAACACCAAAACCGACTCCACTTTGTTTTTTACCTTTGTAAGCTCCAGCTCAGAAACCAATTCAGTCTTTAATTTATTCAATTCTTCCCAAATTGCTTTTTCGGCAGTTTCTACAGTGACGCCTTCAATTAATTTTCCCTCAACAATAAAAAGCCCGGGATCGAGACTGCTCGAAATGTAGGCATTAATATCGCTAAAAAGCTGTTGTTCTTTAAGCAATCGGTGATACAAACGCGATGATTGGCCTCGAGAAAGGATATCAGAAAGTAAATCGAACGCATAATAATCTTTGCTCAATCGCTCCGGCATTTTAAAGGCGATATAAATCGCGTTTAATGGCACATTTGCTTTAATTGTGGCCGTTCTGGCTTCTGTTTGTGGTTCCTCCTGAACCAGATTTCTCACATATTTATCACCGGCGGGGATTGGTGCAAACCATTTTTCGGCCAGTTTTTTCACCTCTTCCAACTTGACGTTTCCGCCAACTACCATTATTGCGTTTTGAGGCGTATAATGCTTTTTGAAAAATGCCTTTACATCATCCATCGTAGCGTTTTCGATATGCGAAAGTTCCTTACCAATGGTTGCCCAGCGGTATGGGTGCTTTTTGTAAGCTAAGGGCCTCAACTTTAGCCAAACATCGCCATAAGGCTGGTTCAGGTAGCGTTGCTTAAACTCTTCGCTCACTACATTGCGCTGCGTATCTAAGCTCTTTTCAGAAAAAGCCAGGCTCAACATCCGGTCGCTTTCCAGCCAAAATGCAGTTTCGATGTTTTCAGCAGGCAGCGTAATATAATAATTGGTAATGTCGTTACTCGTAAAAGCATTGTTTTCGCCTCCTACTCTTTGTAAGGGCTCATCGTAATTTGGAATATTTACAGAACCGCCAAACATTAAATGTTCGAACAGATGAGCAAAGCCTGTTTTTTCGGGGTCCTCATCGCGAGCACCCACATCATATAAAATATTTAAAACTGCCATTGGCGTTGTTGCATCTTCGTGCACCAGAACTTTTAATCCATTAGACAGTGTGAAACGTTTAAAATCTACCATAATAATTTTTAGAATCGTAAAGATATATAAAAAGGGATGAAGGTTGAAGGCGGACGGTTGAAGGTATGTCAAAAGATTAGTTTCGTTTAGTATCCAGCTAGAAGTATCAAGATTTGAGTATCACGTATCCGGAAGCTGAAAGAAGTAGAGATTGCTTAACGATGAAAATTTGCACAAGTCGGCACGCTCCTATCCAGTTTCGCTACGAGAGAAATACCCGGCATTTTGCTTTGGTCTTTCCGACTTCGGACTTTCCGACCTCGGACTGCGGACTTTCTGACTTTCAGACGACGGACTTTTGCCTATCTTTGCATTATGAATACAGCCGATTTACTACAACGGGCCTTACACTTCGACTTTTTAAGCCTCGAAGAAGGGGTGCATTTATATCATCATGCCGATACAGCATCGCTGATGTTTGTTGCCAACGAGTTGAGGAAAATTCAGGTTCCGAGTGGTAAAGTGACCTGGCAAATCGACAGGAACGTAAATACCACCAATGTATGTATCGCCAACTGTAAATTCTGCAATTTCTTCCGTCGCCCCGGCCACGATGAAAGTTACATTACCGATATTGAAACTTATAAGGTTAAAATTGAGGAAACGTTTCGCTTAGGGGGCGATCAGTTACTGCTGCAAGGCGGCCACCATCCCGATTTGGGCCTGGCTTTCTATGCCGATTTATTCAGGAAACTTAAAGAGCTTTATCCCGATTTAAAACTGCATGCGCTTGGTCCGCCAGAAATTGCCCACGTAGCGAAGTTAGAGGGCATTAGCCACACAGAAGTGCTGAGCACGTTAAAAGCCGCCGGAATGGACTCTTTGCCCGGCGCCGGTGCCGAAATTTTAAACGATCGCGTTCGCCGATTAATTTCTAAGGGAAAGTGTGGTGGCAAAGAATGGCTCGATGTTATGCGGGCATGTCATCAATTGGATATTACCACTTCGGCAACCATGATGTTCGGCCATGTTGAAACCATTGAAGAACGTTTTGAGCATTTGGTTTGGATCCGTGAGGTACAAAGCGAAAAGCCCGAAGGAGCAAACGGATTTTTGGCCTTTATTCCGTGGCCGTTTCAAGATGACGGAACACTGCTGAAGAGGCTTCGCGGCATCAGTAACAATGTAACCGCCGATGAATATATCAGAATGATTGCGCTGAGCAGGATTATGTTACCAAATATTAAAAATATTCAGGCAAGCTGGCTAACCGTTGGAAAAACCACCGCCCAGATTTGTCTGCATGCAGGTGCTAATGATTTCGGTTCGATAATGATCGAAGAAAACGTAGTTTCTGCCGCAGGCGCACCACATCGTTTTACCGCCAATGGCATTCAACAATCGATAAGGGCCGCAGGATTTGAACCGCAGCTTCGCGGACAAAAGTATAACTACAGAGACCTGCCAGAACATTTAGAAGAGCAGGTAATTACTTATTAAATTGAATGAGTGAGTGATTCAATGAGTGAATGATTCAATGAGTGAATGTGCCGCACTAGATTAAACAAACAAGCTTCCGTTATACGCGGGGGCTTTTTTTTTGCCTTAAAAGTAAAATTCGATGCTAACAACGGGGCCTGTGCTTTGTTGAAGCTAATATTGCATAGCCTGGGAATTCTTCCCCGAAGCATCGGGACACGCGTTGGACTACCACTGACGTTTCTTTTTATTTAACTGATACATATACTTAACCTATATGCTAGCCAAATAATGAAACACCAACTCTGAACGGTCGTCATTCCCAATTTAATTGGGAATCCTAAAGCGAAAGAAAGGCGGTCTTAACTTAGCATTAATCCCGTACGTACGGGACCGCCTGCGCGGGAAAGACGGCAAGAATAATAAACGTCACTCATATTGAATTTAGCCCAAAAATTAACCCTCAGGATGACAGCAAATTGAAATTGACTGGTGTTTTTATGCCACTCGATCCTCAAAATCCTTCAATCCTGAACATCCTGCCACAAAAAAAGGGAAGCAGAACTAAGTTCTACCTCCCTACCTTAAACTAAACATTACCTAATCACTAATTCGGGTAATTTTTTATGTTAACTTCTTACCAGCTTTGATAAACAAGTTGGCAATAGTTTTAACGGCCGATCCGGTCAAAAATTCATCAAACGATTCTGCAGCTGCAGTTTGCGTTACCGCTGTTCCGTTAATTCCTGTAATTTGGATATTATTCGGTCCTTGGGTTGTAGTTTGTTCACCTGCATAAACCGCATCAACAGCGCTAACACCAGTATCGTTTCCATTTGCTGTATAAGCAATCCACGGTTTTAACGATCCTGCGCCTGTAACGTTGGCAGCAACCATCTGACGAATGTGTGAAGCATGGCGAGCCTCAACCGAGTGAATTTGCAATGCCGTTGTTAACACTGCGTTACCTTTTAAAATTGGCGCCTGACCTTTATAAGCCCTAACACCAGTATCTTCAAAAGCTAAAGCAACTTTTAAAAATGTTTGATAGTTTGTATTAACATCGCCGAATCCGCCATTTGCTGTAAAATCAAAGTCAGCATACACGTAACCATCAGCACCAGTAATATTTAAAGCACCTTTTAGCAAATCTACGTGCGCACGTTCGTGGTTACGGATGGTTGTAATTGCAGCTCTAGGCGCACCATCAGGAATATAAGTAGCATTGGCAAGTGTTAATGCATGATTATAATAGTTCCACTCCAGGTATTCTAATGCCAATGCGAAGTTCAAAACATCAGTTACCGAACTTGGATTGCTTTGTCCGTATGCTTTTTGGAACATTGAGCCCATCGCTAATGGCAATGCTGCCAACGAGATTTTTTTACCAATATTGTAAAAATCTCTCATGGCCTTACGTCTCGGGTTTAATCTTTCATAGATCTCACCATCAACTTTTTCTATTTCGTCTAATATATTTAGGATATTCATGATTGTTGAGTTTTAAAGATTAAAGGTTAATTACGTTAATTTTAGTTTTGATGTATTTTCCAGCGATGCCTAAAACTTTATCAGGAGTAAGTGCTGCATCCAAACCACCGGCATTATTTGCACCAAGCGGGGCAAGTGAATTTAAATCTGCGAATGATCCGTTAGAAATAATATCTCTGATATAAGCAGCATGGCGTGCCTCAACCGAAACAATTTTGCCTGCTAAAACCAGGTAATCAGTTGTTTTAATGCGTACACCTGCACCGTTATATGCTGCAACACCTAAATCTTCAAAAGCCATCGCTGCTGCTAAAACGCTACTTCCACTGGTAAAATCAATCGAAGAAAAATCAACCTCTAAACTTCCAATAGCCGCTGTGCTCAATGCGTTTTTAAAGAACTCTCTGTGCGCAATTTCGTGGAATTGAATATCCTGAAAATAAGCTTTCTGAGCCGTAGTAAAAGACGATGGTGGTGCAGAGGCAACTTTTACGTAAAACGCAGCTTCCAATTGTTCCAACGCGTACGCATAATTCAACACACCGAAATCATCTTTAAAATCAAGCGTTGCGCCTGCCGACATATCCATGTCTGTAAAGTTGCGGTCTTTTCTACAACCTGCGGCAACCAAGGCCAGAGCTGCTGCACTTGCACCGGCATACTGCAGAAATGATCTCCTGCCCACAGTGCTGTTTAATAAACTTTCGTCTTGAAGTTTACTTTTTGTTTCTAGTTCATTGTTTTTCATAGTAACTATGTTTAGTGTTTTAGTATTCGTTTGATGATACATACGTGACAATTTCGATAACGGTTTTTTTGCATTGCATTTTTTTTTATGGGGCTATTTTAATACATTCACCAACCTATTGCCATGAATGTATTAAAAGCCATTATTGTTGATGATGAGGAGTTTGCCAGATCTTCCTTGTTTTTTTTGCTGCAGCAGAACTGCCCCGAAGTAGAAATTACCGGCATAGCACGATCTGTAGCCGAAGCAAGAGATATACTAAGCCATCACCCCATCGATCTGATTTTTCTGGACATAGCCATGCCCGGCGGTAATGGTTTCGATTTAATACCCGATGCACAAAAACACAAAGCCGCCGTTATTTTTACAACCGCTTACGATCAGTATGCCTTAAAGGCCATTAAGGCGAATGCATTAGATTATCTGTTAAAGCCCATTGATATTGATGAATTAAAAACCGCCGTTGAAAAAGTAGCCCAACACATTAAGCTTTTCCAAAATCAGAATGAAATCGATGAAAGGATTAATAACCTTGCAAGCAGTTTGAGCGGAAGATCGGAGATTAAAAAACTCACACTTCCCTACGGACAGGGCTTTAAAATGGTCGATGTTGATGACATTATCTATATTGAGGCCGATAGTAACTATTCTGTTGTACACTTTAGCAATAAAGAAAAGATTACTGTTTCAAAAGTGCTCAGAGAATTTGAAGAATTGCTCCCTACAGATCAGTTTGTAAGGATTCATAAGTCGAGCATCATTAATTTGAATCATTTGAAAGAGTATAACTCAAAAAATGGCCTTCAGGTTTTCCTGAAGAACGGCGAAAGCATCAATATCTCGCGAAGAAGAGCAAGTGATTTTTTTGAGAAGATAAAGTTATTTACAAAGGCAGGTGATCACTAACCCGAAAAGATTAATCGAAAAATGCTTACTCGAAGCGGGCATAAAGAAGATTCTTTTCCTCTTTATTTCGGCAATAACACTTTTTGTCAGCCCCCGATTGGCCACTGCGCAAACCACGTACCTACCCCACTACACATCTAAAAACGGCTTGGCAAGCAATAACTGCTATTATATTTTACAAGATAGAAAGGGGTTTATCTGGATTTCTACTGATAACGGAATAAGCAGGTTCGACGGAACAAATTTCCAGAATTTTACCATCGAAGACGGCCTGCCCGACACCCAGATTCTTCGCATGAAAGAAGACAGAGCAGGCAGAATCTGGTTTTTTGCTTTAAATGGTCAGTTGAGCTATCTGCAAGACGGTAAATTTTATAATCAGGAGAATAGCGAGCTTTTAAAAAAACTAAGTTTCAATACCGTTATTGTTTCGTTTCTGATGGATAAATCAGGGAGAATTTGGCTCGGAACTAACTCCAATCTAATCGTATCATGGGATGGCCGCACAATTAGAAAATATGTATCACCAAATCCGAACGACAAATTTATTAATGCCTTTATTCACGAAGATGAACAAGGCAACATTTATGCCTACAGCGATTTAAGTGTTCAAAAATTCGACGGAAAAACGTTTTCCATCATCAAATCAAAGGTTCAGCCGGTTTCTTTTATGGCAGCAGATAACCATGTCGATAAGTCGATGATATACCTTGATAATGGCGGCTTAAAACGGTTTAAAAACGGAAACATTCAGGATTTGATATCCGTACCGCCAAATTTGATCAAGAATATGTCGGGCTATTTCTATTACGACACAACAACGAAAGAGGTTTGGCTGGCCAATGCCAACGGTGCCTTTGCGTTGAACAAAAGTGGAAAAACGGTTCAATATTTACAAGACATCTCCGTTAATCAGGTAATTAAAGACAATCGACAAAATATGTGGTTTGCCACAAACGTTGGAATTTTTATGCTCCCGAATGTGAACAACCGGCTGTCTATTATTGATGCCGAATCGGGCCTCAGCAGCAATGTCATTAAAAGCATTACCAAAGATGGAAAAAACCGACTGTGGCTCGGTACAGATGACGCTGTTATTGATGTGTTGACGATTAACAATTATGAAGTTGAGGAGGTTGGGCTCGACGATTTTAAAAAGTACAAAACCGTTAAGCAGATCACTTTCGACCCAAAAAACCAGTCGATATACTTTTCATCTGATTATGGGATGGGCGTATTCAAAAACATCTACAAATCGACAAATGAGGTAGAATATTTAAAAGAGTCGAACGATTTCATGTTCGTAATCAAGCATTTCAGCCTCGGCCAAAACAACAACAACCTGGCGCTTGCCCTCTCATCTGGCGTAGTTTTTCTTTCTGATAGATTAGACAATTTCGGATTTAATTCGCTCAAATACCGCGAGAAAGAAGACTTTTTTAAAGATCGCTCCTACCATGTTTTTTACGATCGTTCGGGCGATTTGTGGTTTTCAAACATCTACGGGCTTTCTCAGCTCCGCAATGGAAAACTGATCAAACATTTCGAAAAACATCCCTTGCTAACTAAGCGCATTAACGATATACAGCAGCTGGCCGACGGCACCTTAATTCTGGCGACTGACGGTTATGGATTGATTTTTTATAAGGACAATAAAATTGTTAGGCAAATTACCCAAAAAGACGGCCTCACAAATAACATTTGCACCAAGCTTTTTTTAAAAAACAGCGAAATTTGGGTGCTGACGAACAAGGGTGTGAACAAGATTCCCGATTATCCAAAGGATTTAAGCGTAGCCAATTTCGATTATGGTAAAGATTTGCTAGGCGATGATATCAACAGTTTGTTTATTGATGATAGCACCGCTTACTTTGCCACCAATAAGGGGCTTATTTTGTTCAAGTACAATAACAAAAATATCAGCCGGAATTTGCCTAAAGTATATGTTACTTCAATTATAAAAGATAACGAGCGGCTGCCGATCAATAGAAGCAATTTCACCTTCGAAACAGGCAACAATACCATTCTTTTCACTTTTAGTGCTGTGGATTTTACCACCAGCGACATTACTTACCGCTACCGCTTAAACGAAAATTTGGCATGGCTGGAAACGAGAACCCGCCGGCTCGATTTTTCGTCGCTGCAAGCCGGCGATTACGTGTTTGAAGTGAGTGCCAAAAGCCAGAATGGAATTTGGGGACCATCGGCAAAAATCTCATTCGTTATTAAAAAGCATTTCTGGCAAAGCCTGTGGTTTTTATCCATTTTAATATTGCTGGTGGCCTATATTTTTTACAAGGTTGCCGTAAACATTACCCGCAAGCAAAAAGATAAAGAACAAGCTCAGCTATTGGTTAAAAACAAGGTTTTAATGCTCGAGCAACAAGCGCTGCAGGCCATGATGAACCCTCATTTTGTGTTCAACGTAATGAACTCTATCCAGCATTACATCAACACGCAAAACACCGCTTCCGCTAACCGGGTGCTAACGGGTTTTGCACGGTTGATTAGAAAGAATCTCGAGATTTGTACAAAAAGCTACATCTCATTAGAGGAAGAAATCGAATACCTCAACCTGTATTTAAAACTAGAGAAAAATCGGTTCGGAGACAAGCTAAAGTACGTTTTCCATATCGATGAGGGCATTGATAGAGAAGAAACCATGATCCCATCTATGCTATTGCAGCCCTATGTAGAAAATGCAATTTGGCACGGCATTATGCCAAAAGAAACTGGTGGTGAAATCCAGATTGGCATTAAATTGCAGGGTGAATTTTACCTGAACATCGAAATTATTGATGACGGCATCGGGATTGAAAACTCGTTGAAAGATAAAAAGGACACGCATATCAGTAAGGGAATGCAACTCACTAAGGAAAGGTTAAACCTACTGGGCCAAATTGGAGCAAAACCCATACACTTAAGTGTACAGCAAAATGCCACAAGCGGTACAACCGTATCTATTTCTATACCGTTAAGATAGCTTTTTTACCGTTTACTCAATTATTAATACCACTCACTAAATAGAACTCGCATCGCAGCCCGTTTAGCCTTAAACTTGTCTTAGAAATAAACGATAGTGTTTATCAAAAACGTTCTTATAGAATTGATATAGATATTTAATAACCTAACCTAAAGCTATATCTTAATTCAGGTTTCATTTGTGTGTTGAAAGCGGTCTTGTTTTTTAAAAAGCGAGACCGCTTTTTTTATGCCCAGAAATTTTATTTTTGTAAATGCCGCAGCCAAACCTTACCCAACATATTGAAGCGCTAATATTTTCATCTGTTCAAAGTATAAGCGTGCAGGAAATTATCTTGGCACTAAATGCCGTATTTGAAGAGGAGTTTATCGAGACACAGGTTTTTGAAAGCCTCGACGAAATAAAAGCTAAATATAACGACGAAAATTTTGCGCTCGAATTGGTATACTTAAATAACGGCTATCAGTTTTTAACCAAGAAAGATTACCATGAAACCGTAAATCAACTGCAGCTGCATCGATCTAAAAAGAAGTTGAGCCAGGCCGCTATGGAAACCCTCGCTATTATTGCCTATCGCCAGCCGATAACCAAGCTTGAGATTGAGCAAATCAGAGGTGTCAATTCCGATTACTCCGTACAGCGGTTGCTCGAGAAAGAACTCATCAGCATAGATGGAAAAGCCGAAACACCTGGGCGCCCGATTCTTTACAGCACCAGCACGCTTTTTATGGATTATTTTGGTTTAAACAACCTAAATCAACTTCCACAGTTGAAAGATATTGCCAGGGAAGAAAATACAGTCGGCGAAAACAATGACTAGAATAATTATTTAATTTGCTTTCAGGTTGTTATTAAAAAAAGTTTTTTTGTACTTTTAAACTATCAAAGCAATTTTTATTTTTGTCTTATGAAAGCGCCAAAGAAACTCCCTACTAAGCCAACTACCAAAAAACAGGTAGACGAAGATGATGATTTTGAAGATGACGACATTCAACCCACAAAGAAGCCCCAAGATGAGGATGAAGATGATTTTGACATGCCGTTAGACGACCTGGACAATTTTGAAAACTTTGACGATGACGACGACGATTTTTAATCACTAAAAAATATATTTGAAAAAGCATCCCTCCGCTTGGTAGGATGCTTTTTAATTTAAAACCTATCCATGCAAATTATACCCGTAACTAGTGCTTCACTAAAAAAAGATTTTTTAACGGTTCCAAAACACCTGTACAAAAACGATAAAAATTGGATTTGCCCGTTAGATACGGAAGTAGAAAATGTGTTCGAGCCGGCAAAAAACGACTTCTTTAAGCACGGGAAGTGTACGAGATGGATTTTGAAAGACGGTTCGGGAAAGCTTATTGGTCGCGTTGCTGCCTTTATAAATGAGAAAAAGGCATACAATTACGAGCAGCCAACTGGCGGCATGGGTTTTTTTGAATGCATTGACGATGAAAAATCGGCATTTTTGCTGTTCGATACAGCTAAGGCTTGGCTGGCTGAAAACGGCATGAAAGCGATGGACGGGCCCATTAACTTTGGAGAGAACGATTCTTTTTGGGGATTATTGGTTGAGGGTTTTACGCCGCCATCGTTCGGGATGAACTATAATTTTCCGTACTACAAAAAGTTTTTCGATGCCTACGGCTTCACAACCGAGTATGAGCAGCTTACCAATCACATCAACTTAACCATTCCCTTTCCTGAGCGCTTTACCAAAATTGCCAACTGGGTACGCAATAAACCGGGTTATACATTTGAGTATTTTAACAAGGCAAATGCAGAAAAGTACATCGACGATTTGATGGAAATTTACAACGATGGTTGGCAAGACTTTGAAAACTTTGTGCCTATTAAAAAGGAAACATTAGAAGCGAGCTTTAAGAGTATGGAGCCAATTATGGACGAGCACTTAATTCAATTTGCTTACTTTAATGGCGAACCGGCATCGTTTGTAGTGCTAATTCCTGACGCCAACCAAATGATTAAGGGTTTTGACGGAAAACTTGGATTGCTGGAAAAACTTAAGTTTGCTTATCGCCGCTGGGTTGGCGTAACCCGTATGCGGGCCATTGTAATGGGCACAAAACCAAAATTTCAGAAACACGGTCTCGAATCCGTGCTATTTATTAGGTTGGGCGAATATGTTTTACCGAAAAATCAATATAAAGAACTGGAATTAAGCTGGGTTGGCGATTTTAACGAACAAATGCTAGCGATACATAAAGCTACAGGCGCTACTTTTGGCAAAAAGCACTTAACCATGAGGAAGATCTTTTAATCGGCTATTCGTCATTCGGTTTTGTTGTCATTCTGAGCGCAGCGAAGAATCTCTAAGCGACGAAGCGACGAACCCGCGTTTACGAATAGGCTCATTTCTACATGCCCAACTTATCGTAAAGATCAATAACCTTTTTGCGGAGTTTATTGATCTCTTCATCTTTTTCGATCAGCGCTTTCTTCAAAGCTAAAACGTCATCAGCAGCGCTAGCTTCTACCTCTTCGGCAGATAACAGCTGCATTACCGGAACCTTGAAGGTTTTTGCAATTTGCAATAAACGAGAAACATTTAAATCTGTTTGTCCGGTTTCGATTTTACAGAATGCCGGAGTAGAAATTTGCAGCATTTTTGCAGCATCGGCCTGACTCAAACCGAGCCCTATCCTACTCTGCTTTATACGATCGCCTATGCTTTTCATTTTTTTGGGATTTGAGATGTTAGACATGAGAATTTGAGAACAAGCCGTTTCTCATATCTCACGTCTCTAATCTCCTGTCTCACATCTATTTTTCTAATGCCGCAGCCAATTGAGGCAAATCAAAACCAGCATAATTACCTGAACTCATCATCAACAAATTGGTATCTTTATAATTTAAACTCAGTAGATAGGCTTTTAATTGCTCTGCCTGGTTAAAAAACTTAAGCTTCGGATTGGCAAAAGCCAACTGAACATCTTCTTCGGAGAATGGCTCCATACGTTTTTGTTCAAAGCTTTTTAAATCAATGAAAACAATCGCCTCGTCGGCCTTATCCATTGCGCCAGTATATTCTTTTAAGAAATCTTTGTTCAAGCTACTAAACGTGTGCAATTCGATGCAAGCCACCAACTTTCGGTTAACAAACTGTGCTTTAACCGCATCAATTGTTGCCTTTAATTTAGAGGGTGAGTGCGCAAAATCCTTATAAACATTTGTCGATTCGTTGGCAGAAATTACCTCCAAACGTTTGGCAGCACCCGTAAAAGAAGCAATAGCGCTATCAAAGTCCTTTTGATCGATACCCAATTGCCCGCAAACCAATTTTGCCGCATTCAGGTTCATCAGATTATGATCGCCAAAGATTTTCAAAGGCGTTTTTTCGGGGAGTAAATAGGTAATTCCGTTTTCGATAGTATGCTCCGGAATTTCATAGCCGATCTTTTTAACTTCCGCAGTCGAACCATCTACAATTTCCGTTAAGTCACGGTCTGCCTCGCAGTAAATCAAGGTTCCACCCGCTTCAATCGTGTGGATAAACTTATCAAATTGAGCAATATAATCTGCATAGGTAGGAAACACGTTGATATGATCCCAGGCAATGCCACTTATTACAGCAACGTTGGCCTTGTAAAGATGAAATTTAGGTCTCCTGTCAATCGGCGACGATAAGTACTCATCGCCTTCGATAATGATTACAGGCGCCTCTTCTGTAACCCTCACCATAGTTTCGAAGCCTGCTAACTGCGCACCCACAAGGTAATCGAAATCACGTTTGTAAAAGTTCAGCACATGCAAAATCATGCTGGTAATGGTAGTTTTACCATGACTGCCTCCTATTACAACCCTGAGCTTGCTTTTGCTTTGTTCGTAAATGTACTCTGGATAAGAATAGATTCTGATGCCCAATTCCTGAGCTTTCAGCAGTTCTGGATTGTCGATCCTCGCATGCATCCCTAAAATGATCGCATCAATATCGCCAGAAATGCGGCCTTCATCCCATCCCATTTCGTTCGGAAGCAAGCCGTATTTAGCTAACCGGGATTTTGCGGGCTCGAAAATCACGTCGTCCGATCCTGTAACCTGATAGCCTTTTTTATGTAACGCAATGGCTAAGTTGTGCATGGCACTTCCGCCAATCGCTATAAAATGTATTCGCATTTATTTTAATGAGTGAATTGTTGAGTGAGAGAATGTTTGGATGAGAAAATTATTAAATGATAAAATGTTTGATGAAAGAATAGCGTTGCATACAACTCACTCATTCACGACTCTTTCATTATTTTTTCTCAAACTGTGCCGCAACCCAATCGCCATTTTGTTTATTATCGAGGTATTTGATGTTATATTTAGCACATTCGGCGGTAATCATGGCCAAATCCGGCTCTAAATAAAATCCACTAAAAAAGATTTTGCCATCAGTTTTTAAAACCTCCGCATAGCGGTGAATCTGATCGAGCAGAATGTTCCTGTTAATGTTGGCGAAAATTACATCGTATTTGCTGTCGGGAATGACTTCCTTACTGCCGCAAAGTGCTTCCAGATTATCTACATTGTTCAATGCGGCGTTTTCAATGGTACTTTCATAACAAACCTCGTCGTAATCGATAGCCGTTAAACTCTTGGCGCCCAACTTTGAAGCAAGAATAGCTAAAATTGCCGTTCCGCAGCCCATATCCAAAACATCTTTGTCTTTTAAATCCGCAGCCAGAATATATTGCATCATCATCGTTGTTGTTTGATGGTGCCCTGTACCGAAAGCCATTTTCGGGTCGATCACAATTTCGTACGGATATGATGGCTGTGGCTGATGAAAGGTAGCCCTAACGTAGCAAACATCATCAATAACCAACGGACTGAAATTCTTTTCCCATTCGGCGTTCCAGTTTTCATCGGCAACATCTTCCAAATGATAGGTTGTTGCAAATTCATCTTCATGGCTGGCCAGCAGTTCTTTTAACCGCTGTTCGTCTAAATTTTCTTTAATTACGAAAGCGGTAAAACCTTTTTCGCTATCTTCAAATGTATCAAAGCCCAAATCAGCAAGATCACTGATCAGTAGATCTTGCTGATAATCTTCAATATGCTCGAATTTAAATATTGCCCTTGTGTATTGCATTATTCCTTTTCGTATAAATTTAGTAGCGTTTATTCAATTCAATGATTGGATTATGTATTTCTCACCAAAAATCAGAAGATCGATGTCAGGCTGAGCGGAGTCGAAGCCCACTTTAACGACCTTTCGACTACGCTCAAGGTGACAAACGAGATAAAATCTACGATCGATATAAACTAGCTATTTAATGCCTTAATAATATCAGTAAAATCGCGAGATTTTAACGATGCACCTCCAATTAAACCGCCGTCTATATCCTTTTGTGCAAACAAGCTCGCTGCATTGCCCGGATTGCAACTTCCGCCATATAAAATAGTCGTATCATCAGCAACATTGAAACCATAATTAGCCTCAATTTCACTCCGGATGAATGCATGAATATCTTGCGCCTGATCAGGAGAAGCAGTTAAACCGGTACCAATTGCCCAAACCGGCTCATAAGCAATAACAACCTTTCTGAAATCTTCTTCAGTTAAGCTAAAAATACCGTTGATCAACTGCTTTTTCAACACCTCATAATAGCTACCGTTGTTACGTTCATCCAGCGTTTCGCCAATACAAAAAATAGGTTTTAAATCGTTGGCCAAAGCCATTTTGGTTTTTGCAGCTAATAATTCGTCGCTTTCGGCTTGGTATTGTCTGCGCTCAGAATGGCCTAAGATTACATATTCTACACCAACAGATTTCACCATTTTTGCAGAAACTTCGCCCGTATAAGCACCGTTTTCTTTATCATGAATATTTTGAGCGCCGATTTTAACATCGTTTCCGCCCAATTTTGCCAAACTATTTAAATGAATGAAAGGGGCGCAGATAATAGCCAATTGATCGCCTTTGCGCTCATCTTTAACCATATTTACAATCTCACTGAACAACGAAACACCTTCGTTGTAATCCAGGTTCATTTTCCAGTTTCCGGCAACAATTTTTTTTCTCATATTTTATTAGTTTATAGTATTAAGTATCGAGTATTCAGTATCAAGACATTGCTAATGCCTTATTCATTAATTCATTCTCTTAGAACACGCTTTATGCCTCTTTATCTTCCAACTTTCGAACCTCAGACTTTCGGCCTTTTCTAGAATCTCCTAAACTCCCGGGTCAATTCGAAAACGCTGGTAAGCAGTTCCTTTTCAACATCATCGAACGGTAAATCCCGTCTGGCGTAAACCTTTTCGGCGGTTTCGAACATTTTGGCCAAACTGTATACTTCAAAACCATGTACACCACCCCAGGCAAAATCGGGGATAAAGTTTCGCGGAAAGCCGGCACCAAAAATATTGGCACTAACGCCCGCAACGGTACCCGTATTAAACATTGTATTAATTGCGCATTTAGCATGATCGGCCATAATCAACCCACAAAATTGCAGTCCTGTTTTCCTAAAACTTTGTTGTTTATACTCCCACAACTTTACTTCGCCGTAATTATTTTTTAAGTTAGAGTTATTGCTATCAGCGCCAATGTTGCACCATTGTCCGATTACCGAATTCCCCAGGTAACCTTCGTGTCCTTTTGATGAGTAACCCCAAATTACGGCATTGTTAATTTCGCCACCTACCCTACTGCATGGCCCGATAGTGGTATTGGGATAAATTTTGGCCCCCATTTTAACCGAGGAGTCTTCGCACAAGGCAAAGCTTCCCCTGATGATGCTGCCCTCCCAAACCTGGCTGTTCTTGCCTAAGTAAATTGGCCCTTGTTTGCTATTAAAAATGGCACAATCTGCAGTCGCCCCTTCTTCTATGAAGATGTTATCGCCCAAAAAAGTGTTAGTAGAACTTAAGCTTGCCGAGCTTCTTCCCTTGGTTATGAGGGCAAAATCTCTTTTTATTTCCGTCCCATTATGTGTAAAAATATCTTCGGGATAAGTAATTCGAGTAAACGCCTGTGTATAAATTATTTTTTTAAAATCGCCGTAAAGCAACTTATCGGGCGTAGTATCGTACTTATGAGCCAAAAGCAAGGTATCGGTAACCAGTACTTCATCCTGTTTTAGTTTATCAATCGCCTCCAACAGCGCTTCGTCGGGGCAAACCGATCCGTTAATAAAAACGGTTGCCGCGGTTTTTTCGGGATATTTTTTTAAAAGATGCTCTTGAGTTTTGAAGCCAAATTCGGCATTTAAATGCCTGGCCCATTTTTCTGCTATGGTTAAAATGCCAACACGCAAATCGCCAACTGGCCGTGTAAAGGTAAGCGGACGAAGGGAATTCCAGCTAGAATCATCAAATAGATTGATTGTCATAAGCAACAAAAATAAAAAAAGTCCCGATGCTTTGGGCAAAGGGACTTTAAAAAAGTTCTTAACGCTTGATTATTTCTTAGCGTAACGGTTTTTAAATTTATCGATACGACCTGCAGTATCAACCAATTTCATTTTACCAGTATAAAAAGGGTGTGAAGTATGAGAAATCTCCAATTTATAAAGAGGGTACTCATTACCATCTTCCCATTTAATAGTTTCTTTAGTATCAACGCAAGATTTTGTTAAAAAAGCATATTCGTTAGACATATCTTTAAAAACAACTGGTCTGTAGCTTGATGGGTGCAAATCTTTTTTCATTTGAATATTATTTTTAGTTATCTGTGTGAAAACATCAAGAACATTTTTGCAATTTGCTGGCAACAACGCTTATGACACTTTCTATTTGTCTTTTCTAT
Source organism: Pedobacter endophyticus (assembly GCF_015679185.1). Lineage (NCBI taxonomy): Bacteria > Pseudomonadati > Bacteroidota > Sphingobacteriia > Sphingobacteriales > Sphingobacteriaceae > Pedobacter > Pedobacter endophyticus. The sequence goes on along the minus strand of NZ_CP064939.1, from coordinate 72,065 downwards.
CTCTAGTTTTAGAGGATGCAAATGTATTAATTTATTTTAAAACAATCAACACTTTCAATAAATATTTAATTCAGGGGATGTTTGCTTTAAAAAGATGGAAGAACAGCCCATTAAATACCAAAATCTTATCTTTTAATTATTATTATGATCTAACTAAACATTCGCCGTTGGCTGAAGCCGAGCGGCAATGAGAATTTAATTGAATAACCTCTTGCTTTGTGCCGTTGGCTGAAGCCGAACGGCAATGAGATACAAATAACCTCAAGGATTGGACTAGCTATTCTTGCTGCCGGTTTAGTATGCCATTTGCCGTCGTTTTAAACCGACGGAGCCTTATATTTAAGCAGGGGCTTTAGCCCAAAAGATTGCTCCGTAGCCCGCAATGATGAGACGGCTATGCTTTTCGCTTTATTCTTTATTCTTTGGCTTTTCAGCTTCAGCATTTTAGCTTTTGCACTAAAACTCCAGACTTGCGGACTCACGACTTCGGACTCGCCTTAAACCCACTTAATTTCCTGACAAAGCTCTATCAAAACGCCATTGGCATCTTTCGGGTGAACGAAGCAAACCATCTTGTTATCGGCACCTTTTTTGGGCGTGTCGTTCAGCAACGTAAATCCGTTGGCTTTCAAGCGTTCCATTTCCTCTAAAATGTTATCTACGGCGAAAGCAATGTGATGAATCCCCTCACCTTTTCGCTCCAAAAACCTGGCAATTGAACTGTCATCAGATGTTGCCTCCAAGAGCTCAATTTTATTTTCGCCCGTTTTAAAAAATGCCGTGTTCACTTGTTCTGAGGCCACAATTTCGGTTTTATAACACGAGGCGTTTAACAAAAGTTCGTACAGCGGAACCGACTTACCGAGGTTTTTTACGGCAATACCAACATGTTCTATCTTATTCATCGTTTAAACGGTTTGTTGAATGTAAAAATGCAGCTTTTCTTTATAACCTCATAGGCAATATCTATAATTGTTAGGAAACTTTTTTTGTATCTTTGTGATATAATTAACAGAATAAGATGAAACAGCCGATATATTTAGACAATAACGCAACAACACCTCTCGACCCTAGGGTGTTGGAAGCGATGCTACCGTACTTTACCGAGAAATTTGGAAATGCCGCAAGTCGTAACCATGCTTTTGGTTGGGTTGCAGAAGAGGGTGTGGATTATGCTCGTGAGCAAGTGGCCAAATTGATCGGCTGTACTGAAAAAGAAATTATTTTTACTTCGGGTGCAACTGAGGCCGATAACCTGGCCATTAAAGGGGTATTCGAAATGTACAAAGAAAAAGGTAACCACATTATTACTGCGGTTACTGAACATAAAGCCGTTTTAGATACTTGCAAGCACCTCGAGAAAAATGGCGCACGCGTTACCTATTTAGGCGTTAAAGAAGATGGATTAATCGACCTAGCAGAATTAGAAGCAGCGATGACTCCTGAAACCATTTTGGTTTCTATTATGTATGGCAACAACGAAATTGGTGTTATTCAGCCTGTAAAAGAAATTTCTGCTATTGCACACAGACATGGTGCTTTATTTATGACAGATGCTACGCAGGCCGTGGGTAAAATCCCGGTTGATGTAAATGCTGATGGAATTGATTTGATGGCCTTTTCGGCACATAAAATGTATGGCCCAAAAGGCGTTGGTGCACTTTATGTGCGCAGAAAAAACCCACGCGTTAAAGTAACTTCTCAAATGGATGGCGGTGGCCACGAACGTGGAATGCGTTCTGGTACATTAAACGTTCCGGGTATTGTTGGCTTGGGTAAAGCCTGCGAGCTTTGCCGCTTGGAAATGGATAGCGAAGCACAACGTTTATCTGCCCTTCGCGATCGTTTAGAGTCGACGCTAAACCAAATGGAAGAAAGCTATGTTAATGGTAATACACAACATCGTTTACCGCACGTGGCAAACATTTCGTTTAAATATGTTGAGGGTGAAGGTTTAATGATGGCAATGAGCGATTTGGCTGTTTCTTCCGGTTCGGCGTGTACATCGGCTTCTTTAGAGCCGTCGTACGTATTAAAAAGCCTGGGCTTATCTGATGATTTGGCACATTCGTCAATTCGTTATGGCCTCGGAAGATTTACCACTGAAGAAGATATTGATCACGCAATTGAAATTACACAAAAAGCGGTTAATCACTTAAGAGAACTTTCTCCACTTTGGGAAATGTTTAAAGAAGGTATCGACTTGAGTAAAATTGAGTGGGCTGAACACTAAATAAGGCAAAAGGCTTTAAGGTTTAAGGTGGAGGGTAAAACCCAGCGCTAATTACCAAGAGCAGAAATATTAATTACATTGTTTTACTACTCCCTCCCTACCGGGGAGGGTTGGGGTGGGGCTAAAAAAACATAAGACATGGCATATTCAGAAAAAGTAATTGACCATTACAATAACCCACGCAACGTGGGCACATTGAACAAAGACAGTAAATTTGTTGGCACAGGATTAGTTGGTGCACCAGAGTGTGGCGACGTAATGCGCTTACAGATTGAAGTTAGCGAAGATAACGTAATTACCGACGCTAAATTTAAAACATTTGGTTGCGGATCTGCAATTGCATCATCTTCGTTAGCTACGGAATGGTTAAAAGGAAAAACGATTGACGAGGCGTTATCTATCGACAATATGGATATTGTTGAAGAATTGGCTTTGCCACCGGTAAAAATTCACTGCTCGGTGTTGGCAGAAGATGCAATTAAATCGGCTATTAACGATTACCGCGTTAAAAATGGCTTAGAAGCAATTGTGTTAGAAAAATCGCACCATTAAAATAGATGTGAGAACATAGATATGAGAGGTGAGATCATAATGGTTCTCATAAACGTCTCAAATCTGATTTCTCAAATCTCAAATCTAATTATTATGATTACAATAACTGATAAAGCAAAAGACAAAATTGATCACCTGATGCAGGATTCTGAAATGGGTGCTGATTACTTTTTACGTGTTTCGGTAAAAGGTGGAGGTTGCTCTGGGTTATCTTACAACCTCGATTTCGATAACGAAGAAAAAGTTGGCGATCAGTTTTTCGAAGATAAAGGGATTAAAATCGCTTTAGACATGAAATCGTTTCTTTATTTAGCCGGCACAGAGCTAGACTTTACAGATGGCTTAAACGGTAAAGGTTTTAACTTTGTAAACCCTAATGCAAGCCGTACCTGCGGTTGTGGAGAAAGTTTTTCAGTTTAACATCAATAAAAATTAAGTTTAAAGGCCCCGAAAAATTCGGGGCCTTTTGCGTTTTTAAACCAAAAAGACTTATAATTGTTAATTATAATCAATACCAAATAGAGCAAATGCCATTAATTAACGAATTTTCTACTATTCCCACACTATTAAGGAATGTTGTAAAGAACATTCATAAGCCTGAGGAAACGTTTTTAATTGATAAACAAGGCTCCGAGTGGGCTGAAATCTCGTACGAAGACACCTTAAAACGGGCAGATGCAGTTTCTGCTTTCTTCTTAGAAAAAGGAATAAAAAAAGGCGATCGTTTAGGGTTAATGATAGAGAATTCGCCCGAGTATGTTTACTATGATCAGGGCATACAGCAAATTGGTGCAATTAATGTTTCAATATACCCTACCCTTTCCGAACACGAAGTTTCTTACATAATCAACGATTCCGGCATAAAGGCCATATTGGTTGGAAATAATTTCCTCTACAGAAAAGTACTAAAGGTAGCCGCAAGTTGCAGAGAATTAAAATATATTATTCCGGCCTTTAAAGATTTTGAGAAAGTAGCCGTACCCGCCGATGTAAATGTGGAGCTGATTGCATTTTCTGATATCCTGGCCTTGAAACATCAGGTTACGGCAGCCGAACGAGCCGAAATTGATCAATGCAGAAGTTTGGTGTTGCCTGACGATGTTTCGTCGCTGATTTATACCTCTGGAACTACCGGAACGCCGAAGGGTGTGATGCTTACCCACTATAATTTTGTTAAAAATGTTGAAGTGTGCCTGCAGCAAATTCCGGTGATTGACCAAACAGAAACTTTTTTGTCGTTTTTACCGCTCTCGCATGTGTTTGAGCGTACCGCAACCTACCATGTATGCTGTGCCCAGGGTTGTAAAATTGCTTTTGCCCAAAGTTTAGAGTTATTGGCAAAAAACATGGGCGAAGTGCGTCCAACCGTGATGAGTTGCGTGCCACGATTACTAGAGCGCATACACGATAAGGCCATAAAATCTGGAACTGCCGGTGGCGGAGCAAAAGCCAAAATTTTTACATGGGCTTTAACTACCGGAAATAAATATCGTGTTGCTCGGGAATCGGGAGAAAACCCGGGCCTGATTTTAACCGCTAAAAAGGCAATTGCAGAGAAGTTGGTGTTTAGCAAAATCAAAGAGAAAACTGGTGGCAGATTAAAGTTTATGATTTCGGGCGGAGCTGCGCTACCCAAAAACGTCGGTGAATTCTTTGGCGACCTCGGCATTAAAATACTCGAGGGATTTGGCCTCACAGAAACGTCGCCCGTAATGTCCGTAACAGAATACCACAGGCAGGTTTATGGAACGGTTGGCCGTATAATTCCCGGCATTGAAGTGGGTATTCAAGATGTAGATACAAAAGAAATGATCAACATTCAAACGCATAACACCTTTGATGAGGACTTTGAATGTGCGGAGGGTGAAATTATTGTTCGTGGCCACTGTGTAATGAAAGGCTACTTTAACAAGCCCGCCGAAACTGCTGAGGCAATTGATAAAGACATGTGGTTTCATACGGGAGATATTGGACGCTTTTACAAGGGAAATCTGCAAATTACCGACCGGTTGAAAAATATGATCGTAAATGCGTATGGTAAAAACGTTTATCCTACGCCTGTAGAGAACATTTATTTAAAAAGCCCGAAAATAGATCAGTTGTTTTTGATCGGCGATAAACGTGAATTTATCACGGCGATTATTATCCCCAACAAAGAAACACTGGAAGAAACCTTTAAGCTTAAGGCCGCCTTTTTTGAAGAGCATGACCCCTTTATCCGCGATAAGGAAATTACCGACTGGATGGAGCAGGACATTAAAAAGATATCTAATGAGCTAGCGAAGTTTGAGCGCATTAAGAACTTTAAAATTAAACGAAATCCATTCAATATCAACGAAGGTGAGATTACGCCTACCTTGAAAGTGAAGCGTCGTGTAGTTGAGAAGAAATACGCTGAAGCCATCAATGAGATGTATGAAGAAAATGTAGAGGCAGAGTAGATTAGCTTTTAGTTGAGATTGTAAGTATGTTAGGAATGTACGACCAAAATCTAAACTTCAATTCTCGCTATAAATTTAAGGGCTATAATTTGGTTCACACTTACAGGCTTAGCCGTGGGCTTGCGCTTGCTGACGCGGTGATTGCCGCAACTGCTATACAAACGGAGCTTCAACTTTCACCTATAACATAAAAGATTTTAAATTTATCTCAAAACTGGGGCTATATCAGCCGTAATATGGAGCTACCACACGTTTCCTTCTCGGTTTGGACTAACTATAATTATTTGCTAATTTGTTTGGCATTTTCTTCGGACTTCAGACTTCAGACTTCAGACTTCAGACTTCGGACTTCGGACTCCACACTCCACACTCCACACTCCACACCTCACTTCAGCATCTTGTAAATTTTCGATCCGGAAAAACACTGATTATAAATAGAAGGGAAATTTTAAGCGTTTAAGATAAACCCATTGATCATTTGGTTGCTTGAAACTTAAATATACGAAAATTAACGAATTGATTCTCATTTTTCTACGGAAATGGCTTGTCTAGTTGTAAAGCACTTACTTTGCAACCGTAGCTAGTACTACGCTTATTCTACACACTACTCCTCGAAAAAATTATTACTTTTGCAAAAAATACCTGAAATGAGTATAGGATTATCAGAACAAGAAATATTGCGACGTGAGTCGTTACAACAATTACGCGAACTGGGCATTGAGCCCTATCCTGCCGAAGCATACGAGGTAAATGCGTATGCTGCAGATATTAATGCAAACTACGAAAAAGATAAAACTGCTTATAAAACGATTAGTATTGCCGGAAGATTGATGACCCGCCGCATTATGGGCAGCGCCTCTTTTGCCGAACTGCAAGATTCTACAGGGCGTGTTCAACTGTACTTAAAGCGTGATGATCTGTGTCCTGATGAAGATAAGACCTTATATAATACCGTTTTTAAAAAACTGTTAGACCTTGGCGATTACATCGGCGTTAAAGGTTATGTTTTCACTACTCAAACCGGCGAAATTTCGGTACATGTTACTGAGTTTAAGGTTTTGGCAAAATCGTTACGTCCGCTTCCTGTTGTAAAGCGTGATGATGATGGAAATATTTACGACGGCTTTACCGATCCGGAATTGCGTTACCGCATGCGTTACGTTGATTTAACGGTAAATCCAGATTACAAACAGATCTTCATTAAACGCAGCAAGGTAATTAATACCATGCGCAGTTATTTTGACAATCAGGGCTGGATGGAAGTGGAGACACCTATTTTACAACCCATTCACGGGGGTGCGGCGGCACGTCCGTTCGCTACACATCATAATACGTTAGATATGCCGCTGTATTTGCGTATTGCTAATGAATTGTATTTAAAGCGTTTAATTGTTGCTGGCTTTGACGGTGTTTATGAGTTCGGTAAAATGTTCCGCAATGAGGGCATGGATCGTACGCACAACCCTGAGTTTACCTCAATGGAAATTTATGTAGCCTACAAGGATTATGTGTGGATGATGGCCATGGTTGAAGAATGCCTGGAGAAAGTGGCCATTGCAACTACAGGTTCGGCATTGGTTAAAGTTGGCCAGAACGAAATTAATTTCGAAGGTCCGTACGAAAAGTTAACCATGTACCAATCTATCCAGAAATACACCGGAATTGATGTTTCGGCTATGACAGAAGATGAAATTGCGCAAACGTGTAAAGATTTAGGCATCGAAATAGATGCTACAATGGGTCGTGGTAAATTAATAGACGAAATTTTCGGTGCAAAGGTCGAAGCAAACCTCATCCAACCTACTTATATTACTGATTATCCGTTAGAAATGACGCCATTGGCCAAAAAACACCGTTCGGCTGAAGGCTTGGTAGAGCGTTTCGAGCTTTTTGTAAATGGTAAAGAGATTGCCAACGCTTATTCGGAGTTGAACGACCCAATCGATCAAAAAGAGCGTTTCGAAGATCAGTTGAAGTTGGCAGCGAGAGGTGATGACGAAGCCATGGTAATGGATGATGATTTTGTTCGTGCCCTTGAATATGGCATGCCGCCTACTTCGGGCCTGGGCATCGGTATTGATAGATTGGTGATGCTGATGACCAACCAAAGCACGATTCAAGAAGTGTTATTCTTCCCGCAGATGCGTCCTGAGAAGAAAAAAATTGAGCTCACAGCAGAGGAAACGGAGTTGTTTTCGTTGGTTTCGGCAGGAGAACAATATCTTTTAGCTGATGTTAAGGCGAAGCTCTCTGATTGGAGCAACAAAAAATGGGATACTACACTTAAAGCATTAACCAGCAAAGGTATTTTAAAGGTTGCTAAAACTGATGATGGATTATTTCTATCTCAGAAATAGCAATAACTGCCAGTTTGCATAGCTTACAACTGCTATCATCGTTAACACAAACATAACATAAATTTAAAAGGCTTGCTAACAAATCTTTAGCAAGCCTTTTCTATATTTACAGCAATCGAAAACTTAAAAATGATTGCTTTATGAATACTTCAAGCTTAGAAATTAACGAAAGAGAATATTGCATTAAACTAAGCAAAGATGCTTTCGACTTAACACTCGTTCGCCAGTTGATTAAAAGAATCCAGGCGGAAGCACTTTTCTTCAAAAAAGCCGAAACTGAGGAAGATGATATCCTGAGCAAAAGAAACCTGCGTGAAGACCTTGAGGGCTTCGACTATCTCGGCGATAAGTGATGGTTCAGTTTTCAGTTGACAATTCTCAGTTGACAGTATTCAGTTGGAATTTTTCAGTTACAATTGGCAGTTGATAATTAACCAATTCAACAATCGAACAGTTAACCATCTAACCTAACGAACAACTGAACTAGTGAACTATTGAACCGAGACCTAATCAATATCTAAAGTACCTTCTACCGAATCATCCATGGTTTTTCCGGTAATTACCGAAGCCGCCATTTTTAAGAATGCAACCGCTGTTCCGTGCTTGGTATCCCAATAGTATCCTTCTGATGGAACTACTTTAATCAATGTAATATTTGGGTCGTCTTTTCCTCCCTGAAACCATGTTTTAAGAAGCGGCGTCCAAAGTTCATCAATTTTAGCCTGATCTCTGCTGATTTCTGAAATTCCATAAATATTCACAAATCCAGCGTGTGCGCCAGCTTGAAAAAGCAGGTGTGTAAATGGATCAGCAGAAATTTCCTCATTTTTATGGCTATCTGACAAGCTCATAAACCAAATGTTTCCTTGGTCATCTACCTGTTGTATGGCCATTGGGCGAACAGAGAGCGGTACGCCTGTTTTTATATTGGTGCAAAAAAAGCAACTTTCAGCCTTTCCGGCCAGGTCTCTGAGTTTTTCGATGGCCGTTTCACCACCTAAATCTTTAATGTTACCTTCTTCTTGCGTGTTATTGGTACTTCCTTCTTGAGATGTCGACATAATATAAATTTTTATTTATTATAGTACAATTTAAATGCGATTTTAGTTTTTGGTTATTTCTAAAAAGATCGCATCAATAATTACAGCTCTGTAGGTGCCAGCAACACTAGATAGAATTCGATATGCTTTAATCTCGACAGGCTAAAAAACGCTATCTAGGCTAAAAGGCAATTCCCATAAAACGCAAAAAGCCATTTCATTTAAGAAATGGCTTTTAAAAATCGTATTTGAATCGTTATCGGTATCGAACTTGTTGTTGTTTGTCCATCATACCCATTTGGTCTTTCATTTGCTTAATCTGATCGGCCAGCAATTTATTTTTGTCTGCCTTTTTTGCCTCGGCTAAATACATTGTGGCTTCGCGTTTATTACGTTTGGCCATTGCAATACCAGCTAAACTAAGCTTGGCTAAGGCGATGTTATGATCCATCTGCATACCCAGGGAAAGCGACTTTTTAAAGTACTTTTCGCTCTGCATCGGTGCTGTCCGGCTTTCTATCAAACCGATTAATAAATTATAGTAACCGTGTTGAACACTGATCAATTGTTTTTCGTAATTGGTAATGCGATCTAAAAATTGTTTAGCTTTTGGCATATTGTCTTTTCGTAGAAACCATTGCGCCAAAAGCATGTTTTCATTAAAGAAATAGGTTACTAATACAATTAAGCCCAAAAGAATGGCTAAAATACCCCAGGGCCAGTAACCGAAAATAAATAAAGCTACTGCGCCACCTAGTAAAGCAAACCCCGCAATTAATCTGATATAATTTGGCATAAATTTAAATCTCTTTTTTTTGCAAATATCGTTTTTAAATGGCAGAAATTAGATTTTAAAATAATAATTTCATAAAAAATTTCACTGGCTCAACAATTAAACTATTTTAAATGAAAATTATCTTTTCAATAACCCTCATCGTACTTGCAATGAATGTTTCAGCACAAGAAGTAAACAAAAAAATCCACGATCAGGCAAAAAATAAGGACATCCTTATCAACACCTGCTCTCGCGAAGGGATGATGACTTTCCCCGAATTTAAAGAAATGTACGATCCTTTGTATGCTTCTTATACACCAGATCCGGCTACCATTGCTGAACTGAAGAAGCTGGTTAAGAAAGAGAAAATAAAAATCGTTTTTGGTACCTGGTGTGGTGATAGCAAGGTAAACGTTCCTCACTTTTTCAAAATCTTGGATGATTTGGATTTCAAAGAGAAAAACGTCGAAATAATTGCGGTCGACGGTCATAAAAAAGCGGAAGATGGTTTATTAAACGGACTCGACATTACAAGGGTACCTACTTTTATTCTGTTTGATAAGCAAGGAAAAGAACTCGGCAGAATTACCGAAGGACCTAACACGACGCTGGAAGGCGATTTGCTTGCTATTTATAAGAAGTAGATAGTTTGCAGTTAGCAGTTGGCAATTTACAGTTAGCAATTTTCAATTTACGGTTGGCAATTGGCAATACGCAGTTAACCGTTTAAACAATTTCAACAATTAACCAATATTACAATAACAATTATGTCTGCAGCATTAGAACCGGGTTGGTTGGCCGTTTTAGATCATGAATTTGAAAAAGATTACATGAAAAACCTGAAATCTTTTTTAGAACAAGAGAAAGAAAATGGTGCAACGGTTTACCCTAAGGGATCGGATATATTCAACGCCTTAAATACTACTCCTTTTGATAAGGTCAAGGTAGTGATATTGGGTCAAGACCCCTATCATGGTGTAGGACAGGCGCATGGGTTATCGTTTTCAGTTCAGCGTGGTATGGCTGTTCCGCCGTCGCTAAAGAACATCTATAAGGAACTGGAAACCGATATTGAAGGTTTCAAAACGCCAAATCACGGCAACTTAACGCACTGGGCAGAGCAAGGTGTACTGCTCTTAAATGCCACGTTAACGGTTCGGGCTTCGGAAGCCGGCTCGCACCAAAACCGCGGCTGGGAGATCTTTACCGACGAAATTATTAAAGCATTATCTGAAAAGAAAAAACACGTGGTATTTCTGTTATGGGGAAAATATGCACAGGCAAAAAGTACTTTAATCGATCAGCAAAAGCATTACGTACTTACGGCCGCTCACCCATCACCCTTCTCGGCGCATACCGGCTTTTTAGGGTCGAAGCATTTTTCAAAGACAAATCAATTGCTCGTTCAAAATAATTTAACACCAATTGACTGGAATTTACCGGCATAATGAATACGTATTTTATTAGTAGTTTGTAAACAGCTACGCTGTCATTCTGAACGCCCGCCTGACGGTACGGGCAGCAATGCTATTAAGTTAAGCTTGTCAATTGTCATCCGATAGCTATCGGATCTGAGCCTTTCGACTTGAGCTTGTATTGAGCGTAGTCGAAATGCTCAAGATAAACTCAGTCGAAGACCTTTTCTATAGGATAAAACGAAAAATATCTGTCCTTCGACTGAGCCTGTATTGAGCGTAGTCGAAATGCTCAGGATGACAATATTTTTTCGTTTTATCCTTAACTTAATAGCATTGGTACGGGCAGGCAGTGAAGACCGCGAAGCAGCTACGAAGTAAATCTCCAAGCGATAGAACACTACCTTCAATAAAGCACAAACCTAAATTGTGGATTTGTGCTGAATCAAAGCTTCGTGCTTAGTGGGGAACAGATTCTTCGTACCTCAGAATGACAAAAAGAATAGATTGATTTGCGTTTAATATTCCAAAGGCACAATCGGCTCTTTTTTCGTTGTCGACATAATCATCATCGTTTGGAACGTTTTAACAACAGAAATCTTACTGATTTTCTCCATAATCAAACGCTCATACGACTTGATATCCTTAACATACACTTTCAGCAGAAAATCTGCCTGCCCGGTTACATGATGGCATTCGGTTATCTCGCTAATTTGATTCACCTCATCCAAAAAGATCTGAATGGTGTTATTCTTATGAAAATCGAGCTGAATTTGAATAAATGTTTTAATTCCCAGTCCCAGTTTTTCCTCGTCAACTAATGCATGGTAACTTTTAATAAAACCTGCCATTTCGAGTTTGCGAACACGCTCTAATGTTGGTGCTGGCGATAAGCCAATTTCTTGTGATAAAAGCAAGTTGGTAATTCTACCATTCTCTTGTAAGATTCTTAAAATTTTAAAATCAATTTTATCTAATTCTGTTGCCATATAGTTAAAGGAAATGAGATCACAAACATAACCAAATTAAATTCTAAATTTTAACAAAATTTATCCTGTAAATTTTAAATATTATTTTTTAGATTTACCTAAAAATAAAATTAGATAAATTTAAATGCAAAGTTTTACTGAAGAGAACTACCTCAAAATTATTTATCACCTTGCAGAAAAAAGCAACAGCGTTCAAACCAATGCGATTGCCGAACAAATGCAAACCAAGCCAGCCTCGGTAACAGATATGATTAAGAAGCTTGCTGAAAAAGAATTGGTAGATTATGTCAAATACCAGGGCGTTACCCTCACTGAGAAGGGCAAAAACGCAGCGATTGACATCATTCGAAAGCACAGGCTTTGGGAAGTTTTCCTTGTAGATAAACTGAACTTTAAATGGGATGAGGTGCACGACGTTGCTGAAGAGTTGGAGCATATCAAATCAGACGATTTAATAGAGCGGCTTGATGAATTTCTCGGCTTCCCGAAATCAGACCCCCATGGAGACCCTATTCCGGATAAGAACGGGCGGTTTGCACAAACTCAGTTCATAAAATTGATAGCACTGAAAGTTGGCGAAACCGGAACAATAACGGGGGTTAGTCAGCACAGTTCGCCGTTTTTAAAGCACCTTGAAAAATTAGGGCTCACGCTTGGAAAACAAATCGAGGTAATTGATGTTACGGATTTCGATGGTTCAGTAGAAATTCTGTTGGCCGATAAACAAATTGTGATTAGTAGAGAAGTTGCAAAACATATTTTAATAAGCAGTAATGGCAAAAACCGAATCGCTAAGTGAGGTACACCAAAGCGTAAGCACAGATAAGAGAAAAGGTTGGCGTAGAATTTTATCTTTCATTGGTCCGGCTTACCTGATCAGTGTAGGTTACATGGACCCGGGAAACTGGGCAACAGACCTGGCCGGCGGAAGTAAGTTCGGCTATCAGCTCCTTTGGGTGCTGTTAATGTCAAATCTGATTGCATTGTTATTGCAATCGTTAAGTGCTCGCCTCGGGATAGTTAGAGGTTTAGATCTGGCACAGGCCTCCAAACACGCTTATCCCCGCTGGGCAAATATTCCGTTGTTCGGCTTGGCCCAAACGGCAATCATTGCCTGCGATTTAGCCGAAATTATCGGTATGGCCATTGGCTTACAACTGCTTTTCGGCCTGCCGCTAATCTGGGGGATATCGATTACCATTTTTGATACCATTCTGCTCTTGTTCCTTCTTAATAAAGGCATGAGGGCGATGGAAGGCTTCATTGTTTCAATGGTTTTCATCGTCGGGATTTCGTTTCTGGTAGAAATGTTTATCGTAGAACCATCATTAAAAGAAGTGGCCAAAGGTTTTGAGCCTTCCATTTTAGGCGGCGATGCGCTGTACATTGCCATCGGCATCATCGGGGCAACCGTAATGCCGCACAATTTGTACTTACACTCTTCATTGGTACAAACCAGAAAGATAGAACGCACGAATAAGGGCATTAAGGAAGCATTAAAATTCAATTTAATTGACACCACTGTTGCCTTGAATTTAGCCTTTTTTGTGAATGCTGCAATCCTGATTTTAGCCGCTGCAGCATTTTATAAGAACGGGTTGCATGAGGTTGCGGAGATTCAGGATGCCCACAAACTATTATCGAATATTTTCGGTAACATCGCTCCTGCCCTGTTCGCCATTGCGTTAATTGCCGCAGGCCAAAGTTCAACAGTTACCGGAACGCTTGCCGGCCAGATTATAATGGAAGGCCATATCAATTTACGGATCCAACCCTGGCTTCGCCGATTAATCACCCGCTTGTTGGCCATTATTCCCGCTTTTTTTACCATAATCCATTATGGCGACGATGCATTGGGAGGTTTGCTTGTGCTCAGTCAGGTTGTTTTGAGCTTACAACTCGGTTTTGCCATTGTGCCGCTCATTCATTTTACATCAGATAAAAAACTGATGAAGGATTTCGCGATTAAGCCCTGGGTAAAAGTTTTGGCATGGACGAGTGCAATCGCCATTATTGCGTTAAACGTAAAACTGGTATTTGAGGAAGTAACCGGCTGGGTAAAAGAAGAAGATGGCAACACCTGGTGGATTTTTGTCATCGTAATACCGGCACTAATTGCCATTGTACTTTTGTTGCTGTACGTGTTCTTCCATCCGCTGATCGAAAAAAAGAATCGCGACAGGCAAATGGTTCCGCATGGCAATGCGCTTGACATTGGGAAGATTGAGCGGATTAGTTATGAAAAAATCGGCATCGCGGTCGATTTCTCTAAAAACGACAGAAATACGATTCGGCATGCGCTAATACAAGGCGGTAAGGATGCCAATTATTACCTCATTCATGTGGTAGAAACCGCCGCTGCAAGGTACCACGGTAAAGAGACTATGGACCACGAGACACAAAGTGACGCCGATAATCTCGAAAAGTATAAGGTTAATTTAGAAGATTTGGGTTACGATTCAACCACGTTTATTGGCTTCGGTAGCACGGCAAAGGCGATTGCCGATATCACCAATAAAAACGGAATCGAGCTATTGGTAATGGGCGCCCATGGCCATAAAGGACTCAAAGACCTGATCTTTGGAACTACTGTAAATGCTGTGCGCCACAAAGTAAGTATTCCGGTGTTGATTATTCGATAGGTTTATTTTCGGTTGTTTGTCAACCGATAACTATTAGATCTGAGCACAGTGAAGAATCCCCGCCTGCTGTAGGCAGGTGTTTTCTACCAGCACCAAACTTGATCTACCTACACGCTTTCGCCATTTGGGTTTGTTCCTTATTGGAGCTAGTATTCCATTGCTAGGGGATCCTTCGTGCCTCAGGATGACAGAGAATTTAACCACTAAGTATTTTACGCCACTCATATTGGTTATTATGCAACAAATTAAACCAGAGAATGGCAGATTGCGAAATACGAAGCCAGCGGAATTATTTAATTTTTCTCAACGCGGTTACCACTTTTTTGATACCTCCGTCGCCAGCATTGTAAACCAACAATTTGCCAGTAGCAGAATAAAGATAAATACCCGGATACATTTTCGGCAAAAAGGTTGGAATAAAGGTTCGGTTCTTATCCTGCAATACGGTAACATTCGGTTTCGAATTTAATCCTTTTGCATAAGAGGTGAAAAATTGCGGAATAATGTACGCTTCATCCAGGGTAATCATATAAATATTGGTATTTTTTAATTGCGCATGGTTTTCGTTCAAAAGCTTGGCCTCTCTCTGGCAATGCTCGCAGGTACAATCGAAAAGCATAAACAGGTTTTTCTTTCCCTGAACTAAGTCCTTGTTAGAAAATGGTTTCCCATCTAACTTAAAAAACGTAAATTGAGGCAAAACGGTAGGTTGCTGCGCTTTGACCTGGAAAACAGCGATGAGTAACGTAATAAAAATTAGGCTTTTGAATTTCATTTTTAGTGTTTAATTTTCAAACATAAACGTTTATATGCGAAGTTAGCAATGTATTCTGAACCTTTTACAAACAGATGAAGTTTAGTTTGTTACCTCTCAATGTTAAGATTTATGGCAAAAACCAGATTTTAACGTCAATTTTTAAGATATTTGCAACCCAGCATTTTTTGCTGATTTATATTTAAGAAAAATTTTGAAAAACGATATCAACATAAAGAACAAAAGAGCCTATTTTGATTATAATTTACTCGATAAATACGTAGCGGGTATTGCGCTCCTGGGTACAGAAATTAAAGCGATCAGGCAAGGCAAGGCGAATATGACAGACGCTTTTTGCATGTTTGTTGGCGGCAATCTATATGTAAGGAACCTTCACATTTCTGAGTACAGCCACAGCTCGTTTTATCACCACGATATTAAACGCGACAGGGCATTGCTGTTGCAAAAAAAGGAAATCAGGAAGCTGAAATTAAAGGGCGAAGAAAAAGGTTACACCATTGTTCCGTTAAGGATTTTTATAAATGAACGTGGTTTTGCGAAAATCGAAATTGCATTGGCCCAAGGAAAAAAAGAATTTGATAAACGCGACAGCATTAAAGACAGGGATACGAAACGCGAATTAGACCGGGCGATGAAGAGATAGTCTTAAGTCCGAAGTCAGAAGTCAGAAATTTAGGGTATATAGCGATTAGACTAGGGACTGTCGACTGTGGACTAACTGACTACCAAGCCTGATCGCCCACCAAAGGGACGAAGCGAAAAGTATCTAAAACAATTTTGTCGTAATCGGTTTCGCTCACTCTTATTACAGTTACCATTTTCTGCGTCTTCTCGTCGCCCACCGGAATTACCAAAATGCCGCCAATTTTCAGTTGTTTAAGCAATATTTCGGGCACAAGTGGGGCGCCTGCTGTTACAATAATTTTATCGTAGGGTGCATGTTCGGCAATGCCTTTTGATCCATCGCCACAGTAAAAGGTTGGTCGATATCCCATTCCGGGTAATACCTGAATAGTTCTGTTGTAAATGTTTTCCTGCCGCTCAATAGTAAAAACCCTTGCGCCAAGCTCCATCAAAATACAGGTTTGATAGCCAGAACCGGTGCCAATCTCCAGCACTTTATCTCCTTTTTTGATGTGCAAAAGTTCGCTCTGGTAGGCCACAGTATAGGGTTGCGAAATAGTCTGTCCATCGCCGATGGGGAAAGCAATGTCTTTGTAGGCTTGATTCCAGAAAGTTTCGTCAAAAAAGAAGTGCCTGGGAACCTTCCCTATCGCCTTTAATACATTTTCATCTTCAATTCCGCGAGACTTCAGTAATTCAACCAGCTTCTTTCTCGCACCACGCTCTCGGTAATTATCAACAAATTTATACGCCATGAAGCCTCAAAATTAGCTTTTTTAAATGGTGATTCAAGGCAAAAAAATCCACATTCTTATAAGTTGCAGAAAATCAACGGGCAGAATTTTATTGGCTCGCTGATCATTGGTTTAATCGGTTAATTGCTGAATTGGTTAACTGCTTAATTGTTCGATTGATTATTGCAAACTGCTAACTGATTATTGCTAATTGCTAACTGCGAACTGCTAACTGATTATTGCTAATTGGTCATTCCTAATAGGGATCAACATCTATTTGCGTAAGCACGCCCTTAAACTCCTTTGTAGCATTAAACTCTGTGAGTGTTTGTCTCAGCGCATCCTTCACTTTTTGAATAGCGGTATGTTTATCAGCTTTGATAATAATCTGTTTAATATACATATTCCGAACCCGGCTTACCAATGGTTGCTCTGGCCCGAGTACACGTTTTCCAAACTTTGCCTTTAAAATATTGGCTAAATTAAGTGCAGCGTGATCAAGAATATGAGCGTCTTTGTGCTTAACGTACAAAAATATCATTCTCGAAAACGGTGGGTACAAAAACCGCTCGCGTTCGGCAATTTCATCATTGTACATGCCTTCGTAATCGTTGTTTACCACCTGCTTAATAATCCTGTTTTCAGCGTCGTAAGTTTGAATGCAAACATTTCCCTGATCGGCCCTCCGGCCTGCACGACCTGCAACCTGTGCAAGCAATTGAAAACTTCGCTCGTAAGCCCTAAAATCGGGATAACCCAACAGCGTATCGGCATTAATTACGCCAATTAAGTTGAGGTTATCGAAATCCAGTCCTTTGGCAACCATTTGCGTACCAATAAGAATATCAGTTTTCTTTTCCTGAAAATCGTTTAAAATTTGCTGAAGGCCATTTTTGGTTCGGGTGCTGTCCATATCCAGTCGGGCGATGTTGACATCAGGATATAACAACTTCAATTCCTCTTCGATGCGCTCGGTGCCAAAGCCCTTTTGCTCAACATGAACGGAACCGCAAGCGGGACATATATTTACGCTGCTTTGCTGAAAGCCGCAATAGTGACAATGCAATTTACCGCTGCTTTTGTGGTAGGTTAAGCTTACATCGCAATTTACGCATTTTGGGGTATAACCGCACGTTGCGCAGATCAGAATTGTTGCATATCCTCTCCTATTTTGGAAAAGAACGATTTGCTCTTTTTTCGACAGCGCCTGATCGATATCTTTAATTAAGACGCTTGAAAAATAGGAAACCATTGTTTTTCTCTTGGTTTCTTCGGCTATGCTTACGACCTGCTGATTAGGCAATTGTACACCTCCAAAGCGTTCTTTCATGGTAACAAAGCCGTACTTGCCTTGCAGCGCATTGTAATAACTTTCTAAAGATGGCGTTGCAGAGCCCAAAATAACTTTTGCCTGATGAAGATGTGCCAGATAAATCGAAGCATCTCGTGCCTGGTACCTTGGAGCAGGATCATATTGTTTGTACGATGGTTCGTGTTCCTCATCAACCACAACCAATTTTAAGTTTTGAAATGGAAGGAACACAGCCGAACGGGCACCCAAAATAACCTTGTATGCCCCGGTTCTAACCTTGTTCCAGATTTCAACGCGTTCGCTGTTGTTGAACTTAGAATGGTAAACCCCGATTGCGTTGCCAAAATAACGTTTTATGCGTTCTACAATTTGTGTGGTGAGCGCAATTTCGGGCAAAAGAAACAAAACCTGTCCCGTGCTGTTTTGAACAATCTCTTCTATTAATTTTATGTACACCTGGGTTTTGCCGGACGCGGTAACACCATGAAGCAGCACTACATCTTTCTCTTCAAACGCTTTATTAATCTGATGCAGCGCACTTTGTTGCGCATCGTTTAGCTGAAAGTTTACACTAAATTCTTCATCGTGAGCAGCCAGGCGACTAACCGGGCGTTTGGTTATAACAAAAATCTCCTTGTCCGTCAGCGCTTTTAAGGCGGCGGGGCCGCAATTGCTTTCTTCCAGCAACTGTTCTTTAGCAATCGGCAGATTGGCTTTTTGGAGCTTCAAATAAGCCAGCAATGCATCCAGCTGTTTTGGCGCCCGTTCTAAAACCGAAAAAAGTTCTTTCAGGTTCTCCTGGTCGGCATAGAAATCGTTTAGCATAACAAACGACTTTAGCAGCGGCTTATATTTTTGAACAACTTCTTCGGCTACCAGAATGAGTTCTTTTTCTAACAAATTGTTTATGATGGGATAGATGGTTTTCTGCCCTAAAAGTTTCGAAACATCGTTAACTGTTAATTTTTGTTGCTTTTTAAGTGTGCTGATAATAATTTCCTCTTTTTCAGTAAGCGCAATTTCGTCACTAAAATCATCGCGAAGCACAAGAATGGTTTCGCTGGCCAGTTTCAAGCTTGCTGGTAATGCCGCCGCCATTACATCGCCCTCATTGCACATATAATAATTGGTCATCCAATCCCAAAACTGAAGCTGGGTGGGCGTAATTACGGGTTCGGCATCGATAATATCGATGATATATTTGGCTTCGTAAGCGGTGGGTGGCCGGGTTGATATGGCACTGATTAAGGCAGCGTAAATTTTGTGTTTCCCGAACTGAACCACAACCCGCTTGCCAATCTCGATTTGATTATTTAACTCAAACGGAACGCGGTAGGTATAGTTTTTTGCCAACGATAAGGGCAAAATAACCTCAACAAAGAGTGTTTCTCTCTCTGTAAAAATATCGCTTTCAAAATGATCCATTATTTATCTTTTACAGCAGCAAAGAATAACATAATCCATCCCAGCACAAACAAAAGTCCGCCCATTGGCGTAATCGGGCCAATGATGTTTACAAAATCGAGGTTTAACAGGTTTTTTGTTGCCAGAAGATAAAGTGAGCCCGAAAACAAAATGATACCGAAAGTGAAACAAAAATAGGCAATGTTAATTAGCTTGTTCCTGTATCTGGCAAAGGTAGAGAGATATAAAAGGGCAAAAGTATGATAGAACTGATAGTCAACGCCTTTTTGCCAAATTTCGAGCGATGGCGCATCAATTAAGGCCTTTAAACCATGAGCACCGAATGCGCCAAATAAAACAGCAACTGCACCTAAAAAAGAGGCGGTAAGTATTATTCTTTTGTTCATTAGTTGATGATATTTTTATTTGTATTCATGAGCTCATCTCATTGGGGTTGTTCATGTATTTTCGCTTATAGCAGTTGCTAAATTAATAAATTGACAAAGAACTTCTCACTAATCAATGTAATAAATTAAATTTGTTTCAAAGCAGATGAAAAAGATACTCATTTTAGTAACCGCATTATTCATAGGAATCGCCTTTATGGCCTATTACTATTTCTCGAAACTGGGCAACGAAAATGATGCGAAAGACCTTGCCCTGCAATCGGCCACAAACAACGCTGCACTGGTTTTGTCATTTAACAACGATAAAAGCTTTTACGAAATAATAGGAAGCCAACACATGCTGCAACAAGTAATTGGCGAACAAAAAACGGCCTTATTGAAACAGCTGAAGGAAAGCATTGTTGATGATAAGTCTATCAATCACTTCATTCAAGATCAGCCTGTTTACATCAGTATCTTGCCCGATTCGAACAAAACGTTAAACTATCTGCTTACGGTACAAATTCAGCCACAGTTAGATATTACGCAATTGTACAGCAAATTGAAGGGCAAACAGAAAATAACCGAGGTAGAAAAAGGCCTTTATGCGATACAGTTGAATGACAGCCTGCGCACATTTTTAGGCATCCAAAATCAGGTTCTTACCTTGTCTACCTCGCTAAAGCTGGTTAAGGATGCGGGAACCAGATTAGCCAGCAATCCGTTTACGGAATACATAAAGGAAAGCACCCGCCACAGCAAAAATGTACTTTTGGCGCTTTACGTAAATTTTAACCAGTCGCCCGCGTTGCTCAAAAATATTATTGCCGGCAGCCTCAATGGCGAGCTCTCGTTATTTAACAAGCAAAATAGTTTTGCAACACTTACTTACAATTTCAGCAAAGAAAGAATCCTTTTTAATGGAAATACGGTGGTAAATGATGAAGGAAATTTTATTAAGCTTTTCGAAAATATGGAGGCGCAGCAAACTTCAATTCAAAATATATTGCCCAATAATACGGCTAATTATGCATTGTACGCTTTTGATGGATATAAAAACTGGTTTAAAAAACTACAGCTGTTGCATACTCAAAACAACGAAAACAAAAACGTTCAATCGGCCATAAAAAGGGTTAGAGACCAGTACAGGATTGATTTAAATGCTGTATTTTCGACTTATATGCAGAATCAATTCGTTGCATTTGAGCTAAAGACGGGAGAAAAGTTGGGTGCTATTGCCTTAAGCAACGGCGAAAAGGTAAAGCAACTGCTGCTGGATGTAAGTGCCGATTATAATGAAGATATCAAGATCTTTAAATCATCGGATATCTTATTCAGTTACTTCGGTGAGCCTTTTAAAAAGTTCAAACGGCCTTATTATACGATCATTGATAACAATTTGGTTGTGGCAAACAATGCAAGCACTGTTCAGGTATTTTTAAACGATTACAAAAATAATAGATTGTTGATTCAGCTGCCCGAATATTTGGATGCCATAAACCAGATTCCCAACACCTCCAACGTTACCTATTACATTAATACCAAAAACTCGGTTGACATTTTAAGACGCAATGTGCTTTCGCCCTATTATAAACATTTGCGAGCCGATAGCGGTCTGAAAAGTTTCGATACATTTTGTTATCAAATGAGCGCCGACAAATCAAAATTCATTACTAACTTACTATTAAACAAATATTTAAAGCAAGAGATACCAGATTCGCTTACCAATCGTTAATAAGAACTATAAGTCCCAACCACCTTTACATGAAGAAACTTTTACTTGCGTTAGTCGCCATTTTAGGCTTTCAGATCGCTCAGGCACAACAATACGCCTTATTCGGCAGCAAAACCATGTTCGATGCCTTCGAAAATCCATCTCAAAAGTCATTTACATTAGATTCGTCGCGAAAGTTTTCATCTAATTTTTTCCTCCCCTACTTTGGGTCGAACGCTATCAATAAGGGTTCATCTAAATTTACCATCAGAAAGCTTACGCAAGAAGGTGTTTACGATACAGGATCGTTGCCAATTGGTACTGGCGAACGCAATCTTTTATTTGAAAACAGTAATATTTATGTAGCCGCCTTTAGGTTGTTCAAATCGTACAAATATCAAAAGGAAATGGGTTTCGCCTGGCAAATCCGATCTGATGCCCACGTAGATTATACCAACGAGACTTTAGTTGTTTTTGATAATTATGGCCGATTTACCCAAGGACAAGAGTATTTTGATATTTTTAATACGAAAGGATATCAACAAACGTATCACCAGTTTAGCTTTACATACAGAGAAAACTGGGACAAAAGACTGGCTTTCGGCGCAAAGGTAAGCTTGTTGAGTGGTATTGCCTATAATGAGGTACAGGTTGACGATTCTTATCTGTACGTTGATCCCGACACAAAAGATTTGTATTTAGGTTTGGCAGGAACTTATTATGGAAGTTTTTCTCGTACAGACGAGATCAATAAGAAAACATTTATCCCCAACTTCAAAAATCCGGGGCTTTCGTTAAGTTTTGGTACCAACTATACCACTAAAAAGGGATTGTTCTTAATGACGCATATTAAGGATTTGGGCTTCATCTGGTGGCGGAGCAAAACCAAAACCGCTGCGATAAATCAGGTAGAGCAAATTGAAAACTCAAGATTTGGGCAGGATTATACGAATGAGCGCATCAAGGATATTTTTAGAGCTGCCGAGCACAGTAAAAAGTTTTTACAACCTACAAATGCCAAACTTGACGTGTATGCCTCTAAAAGATTTGGTTTTTATAAACCGGCGCTAGCCATTTCGAAAAACCTATTTTATAAAGGTGGCGACGTTGCTTTTGTGAATGAGTTTAGCGTCAACAACTTTTCGGGAAGCGTTACGCCGATTTACAACTTCAATAACGTGGCAATGTTGGGCGTTCAGGCCAAGTACCAAACACCTAATTTTGAAGTGTTTTTAGGTACCGATAATTTAATTGCCACAAGTTTCCAAACCATTGGAACAATAAAAAAAGATGCAACTGTTGGCTCCGGACCAAACGGAGCGTCGTTTTATATGGGTGTGGGGATAAAATTTGGCAATGTGGTTAACCACCCTCAATTTAGTGACGTAATGCCTGGCATAAACGATCAGAACGAAGGAAGTTTCTTTAAAAACCTGTTTTCTGTATTTAAGAAGAAGAGGTAAAGAGCGTCTCCCTTTGAAAGAGCCTCACCCTTTGAAAGTAAGAAGTAATCTATGGCTCAGCGCCGCCCTCTCCCGAAGAGAGGGTTTTTAGGGGCAGTACTTTTAACCTTGAAGTAGTAGTATTGGGCTTATCATTGTCCTTCAAAACCCTCCCTTCTGGGGAGGGACGAGCATAAAAAAGCCAAATCACTAGCTTTGTTTGGGTGGGGCTTTTTTTGGTTGTGTAACTACAAAATCCTTGAGGTAAAACGGCTCAAAATAGGCCACATCTTCAAATTGACCATTGTTGAAAGCGCTGTCGGCCAGACCCGACATGTAGGCCGCTGAGTTAAAATTCGAATCGCTAAAGCAAGCGTTTGCATGGTTCAAAACGTCGCCACATTTTGATGAACCATCACCAATAAATGTAATTTGATTGTTCGGCAGCAGATTTAAAAAGCTGTTTTCGTCGATTATCTTGGCTGATGTTGGCTCGATCACATTCAACGCTGCGTCGAAAACCGAAGTGTAAACTTCCATTCTCCGGGCATCAATCATTGGGCAAACCAAGCCTTTGTAATCGCGGTTTTCAAGTAAAAATCCCGCGGCCATCATTTTGAGTGTTTCAATGGCAATTAAGGGTTTTTCTAACGCGTAGCAAAGTCCTTTCGCAGTAGAAACGCCGATGCGCAGACCAGTATAAGAGCCCGGCCCCTTGCTTACCGCAACTGCATCTATTTCACTGTAGCTTAGCCCAATTGACTTAATTGCTTCTTCAACAAAAAGGGTAAGGCTGCTGGCATGCAAATTCTGACCACTCTGTTCTTTAACTGAAACCGTCTTTCCATCAATTGAAACAGCAACCGAACAAACTTGAGTAGCAGTTTCTATCTGAAGTATTTTAGCCATGCCGCAAAGATAAGAAGATAGTCTGAAGTCGGAAGTCCGGAGTCGGGAGAAATGACTAATTAGCAATTTGCAATGAGCAATAAATCAAATAATCAAGAAGTCATCCGATGAATATCGACATGCTGCTTATATTCATCGGATGACTCAATCACGAATGACCAATCAGCAATAACAAACTAGCGACTAGCAATCCCATATGACGAAGTTCGCAACCTGCAAAGTTTGATCATTGAAATTTGATTATTGATAATTAAGATGTGATTATTGGTAATTCTCTTTTATCCCCCTGAAACGTTTGATAATTGAGATTTGATTATTGATAATTAATAACTTAGGGCACTGGATCTGGTCCATGTTTTCCCCAGGGGTGGCAGCGACCTATGCGTTTCAGCGCCATCCAACCGCCTTTAAACGGACCATATTTGCGGATTGCTTCAATGCCGTATTGCGAGCAGGTGGGTGTAAACCTGCAATTTGCGCCCAATAAAGGCGAAATGCCATACTGATAAATCCTTATTAAGCCCAAAAAAAGCCAGCCGAAAATTTTGTTAATTATTCTCATTCGGTTCAATTAAGGTTTTAAAGCGCT
This sequence comes from Pedobacter endophyticus, assembly GCF_015679185.1. Classification (NCBI taxonomy): domain Bacteria; kingdom Pseudomonadati; phylum Bacteroidota; class Sphingobacteriia; order Sphingobacteriales; family Sphingobacteriaceae; genus Pedobacter; species Pedobacter endophyticus. Next base: position 47,732 of record NZ_CP064939.1, on the reverse strand, counting down.
TAAAAGTGGCGATTAACTTTTTCTGAATAAATGCGAATTCGTACTTTTCTTTTCCCACAAATTGAATGGAAAATAACAGCAAACCCTTATCAGATGGGAGTTTCGAATAAAATTCTTCTTGCTTATTTAGACGGTAAGCCTCGCGAATGCGGCGCTTAAGGGTATTGCGATCGACCGCTCTCTTGTATCTCTTTTTCGGAACATTGATTACCACCTGAGCCTGAACGCTGTCGGGCTGATCAATAAAAAGATAGGAAATTCGAAAGGGATATAATAAAAAAGAAGAACCGTTTTTAAATAGCAGATCTAAATGTTTTCTGCTACATAACCGTTCTTCTTTTTTGAATGTGTACATCTATTTTTGATTGTCCCCAACGGGATGCCTGTGGCATATTTGCAGATTCTGATCTGCCGATTCCGATTACTCGGAAAAGCAATCAAAAATTATGCTTTATGCTTGCGTTCGTCAGAAACTGTTAATCTTTTTCTTCCTTTAGCACGACGTGATGCTAATACTCGTCTGCCGTTAGCTGTTGCCATTCTTTCGCGGAAGCCGTGTTTGTTTCTTCTCTTTCTTTGCGAAGGTTGGTATGTTCTTTTCATGACTGTATATTATCTTATTAATTTCAAAATTAAGAGGTGCAAATATAAAGCGATTTGATTACAAATGCAAATGTGTTTAATTTTATTTTTATTTGAAAAGTTTGGGAGGAATTCTAATTGGCAAATGCAGTTATTCTTTTTAAAACCGTTGACTGAAGTCAACGGCAATGCAGGGAAAATCGCTTTTAAACATGGCTACTTTGCAAAATAATGCCACGGAAATAGAGAAATCACGGAAAAGAATTAAAATTTGTATTTAAACCGTTGACTGAAGTTAGGGGCAATGAATCCGATTTAACTTTTACTTACAATCCCAAAGCTGCTTTTAGCTTCACGTAACCGGTCTTGCTCACTGGCAACCAAATATCAGATTTTAACAAAACCACATAGCTATCTTTTTCCTTCAATTCAATCTTAGTAACCTGCGCCAAATTAATTATGTACGAACGGTGAATACGGATAAACGAATTAGAATCCAGCGTTTGTTCAAAGTAGTTCATTGTTTTATTCTTGTAAAACACGCCGTCAACCGTACTTAATTTCACATAATCGTCATCCGCTTCAAGGTAATTGATATCGCCGGTTGGAATAATCTTTATTACACCTTCTTTTTTTACCACTACCCTATTGTTTTGGGCAGGGCTTAGCGCCGCGGCAGCTAAAACGGCCTCGGTATTATCCTTCTGGTTTAATCTTGATGGTAGCTTTTTAATGGCCGCATCAAAACGAAGCTGATCGATTGGCTTAAGCAAGTAATCAACGGCATTAACTTCAAAGGCTTTAATTGCATATTCGTCAAAGGCGGTTGTAAAAATGACTGCCGGCTTATCTTCTACGAGTTCGAGCATTTCGAAACCACTTATTTTTGGCATTTGAATATCCAGAAAAATAAGATCAGGCTTATGCATATGTATCGCCTTTAACCCCTCGAAGCCGTCGCAGCACTCAGCAACAACTTCTATTTCAGGATGATCTGCAAGATAATACTTAACAATATCTCTAGCTAAAGGTTCATCATCAATTAGTATCGTTCTGATCATTTTTTTGTGGAATTTTCAAGGTGGTAATATATAAATTATTTGCCTGAATTTCGGTTTGCAATAAATGTGGATTGGCAAATAACAAATACAATCGTCGCTTAATCGCACTTAAGCCAAACCCAGTACCCCCTGCAGCCTTCATTTCGGGGTCGAACGGGTTTTGTACACGCAGTTCCAATATATTTCGATCTACGGTAACATCAACTTTGATGGTAATGCCTGCAGAAGTATTGTACAAGCCGAATTTGATCGCGTTTTCGACAATGGGCTGCAACAATGTTCCGGGCAAGCATAAATTTAAGGTGTCGTCGGCCACGTTAACCTCAATATTTAACCGATGGCTGAAACGCACCTTTTCAATATCCAGATAAAGCTGAATGTATTCCATCTCCTCCTCTACCGAAACCCACAATTCGTCATCACGTTTCAATGTCCCCCGAAGAAATGAGGCCAGTTTGGTGATCATAACGCCAGCCTCTTTGGGGTTAACCATGGTAAGTGCAAATACAGAGTTTAAACTGTTAAATAAAAAATGTGGCTGTAACTGGTGCCGAAGTTTATTCAATTCTGCTTCTTTTGCCAGGCTTTTGGCTGCCGAAAGCCGCTCGTGTGTTTCTGATTGTTCCTCGAGTTTATACCACAATATATTAGCGAGCGCACACCAGCCCAAACACATAAATGAGATCAGGCCACGGAACGAAAACGAAAAGTTATAAAAATCCTGATATTCCTTAAAATCGGCGAAAATATAAAGGATGATCAATTTGGCGAGGTAAATAATTACGACGGTTAACGCCAGGGTAATGATCAGCACATAAAGAATACGCTCCTTTTTGGGCTGGTAATACCCAAACATATTGCTGATTACAATACAGGCCAATACAAGCAGAAAGTTGCTGATGAAACTATCGGCAAGCGAAATTAGCCACGAAAAGTTTACCATATAGTGTAACCCCACAGTACACAAAAGAAACCATGCAATAGCAATTGCAGTCGACATTTTTTGTATTTGAGGTACGGAAAGCGGTCTAGTTGTCAACTTGTTTTTGTTTAGTAAATGATTGTAGATTAGTGAACTGCTGAACTGGTTAACTGATTAATCGGCCAACTGGTTAATTGTTTTTGAATTGCCGGGCAGGTGGTCAGGAATTAATGCCCAATGAACGAATTCAACTAATGAACCAATGAGCTAATTTAAAAGCTTTTGATCTCAATGCCTCCAAACAGCACCGTACCATCTAAAACTAAGGTTTTGTGCATTTGGTCAACGGGTAGCATATGCCCTCTTTTATCCTCAACGCTGCCGAATATTGCAGTAACGTTCGATTTTATTGCCCAATTGGGAGGAACAATTAATTTAATACCACCAAATACGGCGGTAACATCAAGCGAGATGGAGTCAGTAAAATCAGCCTGGGTCATGATGATATCTGCTCCGCCGAACACTGCGCTAATGTCGCCGCCGCGAAAGTTTTTTGAATACACCGTTTGATGCGACCCACCAAAAACCGCGATGACATCTATACTATCGTTACTCCCAGCAGTATTTTGCGGAGCATCGGTGGGCAGGCTACCGCTTTCTACGCCAAACTCACCTTTTAAACGATCTTTAAAACCCATTTTTCTTTTCGACTGTTTTGGTCTCAGAATCAAGAAAGCGCCGATAATGACCAGTCCAAATCCGAGCCCATATTTGGAGGCATCAAAATCGAGACGCATGTCGTCAATGGTGTTAAAAGCGCCGATTAAAACCAATATTAGCCATCCAATTCCTTTGAAATTACGCTTTACGCCTATAAATAAACCCAACGCAAGCAAAAATGTCCAAATAGTAAATACCCAGTTAGGAATATCTAATCCCATATTGTCGAGTAAAAATGCGACGCCAATAACTACAATTATTACGCCCATCCAAACCCTTCCCGAACTTTTTGACGAACTTTTTTCGTTTATATTTAAATTTTCCATTTGTGAATGTTTATCAACCGAAAGTATGACAAAGGAAATGAATAGCCTATAATCATTCCTCAAAACTTTCCGAAACAGCGGTAAGCAACCGCATTTTATCGGTGAAAAATATTTCGTTAATTTCAGCGCATGAAATATTTATTATTCTTGATCGCCTTTTGCGCCTTTTCAAATTTGCGTGGACAAGAAATGAACCCAGACTTTAAGGTTTACGATGTACGACGACAGAGGCTTGCATTGATCAGCGATATTGTAGCGGATATGGATAAAGCAACCGTCCTTTTCTTTGGTGAGGAACACAACGACTCGATAGGACATTCTCTGGAGCTGATGATTTTACGAAAAATGAATGAGCGGTTTCCGGCACAAACGGCGCTTAGCCTCGAAATGTTTTATACGGATGTGCAGCCCGAGCTCGACGAATACCTAGCTGGAGCGATATCGGAGAGCAACTTTATAAAAGAAGGGAGAGCATGGTCAAACTACAGCGATTACCGTCCCTTAATTGAATATGCGAAAGCCAATAAATTGCGTGTTATTGCGGCAAACGCCGCAGCACGATACAGTAATGCAGTTACAAAGGGCGGGTTGGAAGCTTTAAGATTACTTCCGCGGTCATCTTTTACCTTTCTGCCACCGTTACCAATTGATACAGCGTCAGGAAGATACTATGAAAAATTCAACGCTCTACTGGGTGGGCATAACATGGGATCGATGAAAGTTTACCAAACGCAGAACTTTTGGGATGCAACAATGGCATGGTCGATTGCGAAATATTTAAAAACACAGCGATCTGCGAAAGTCCTTCATATTAATGGGCGCTTTCATAGTGACGAAAAGTTGGGAATTCCCGCTCAGTTGGCACGTTACGCCCCAAAAATAAAAACCTTAAATATTTCCGCCTTCAGCGACGATAGTTTTGAGCACCCCGACTGGGAAAAATTCAAAGATCTTGGAGATTATGTGATCATTACAAACCCCGAGATTGTTAAAAACCCGTAAAATAAACCTGAGCGTGCAGCTACCCTGTAGCAAAGCACGTTCTTGACGCTTATATTTATTGATTAGAAACTAAGCCTTCGTTTTCAGCAGGTCTCTGATTTCTGTTAACAATACTTCTTCTTTTGTTGGTGCTGGCGGAGCAGATGGAGCGGCTTCTTCTCTGCGTTTTAAGGCGTTAATTGCCTTTACCATTAAAAAGATGATAAAAGCCAATATTAAAAAATTAATTACCTCTGTTATAAAGTTTCCCCAGGCGAAAACTGGACCGAGTTTTTTTGCATCCTCTAAAGAAAGATCGGGATTTGCCCGAAATGCAGTTTTAACTTTATCGTTCAACGGAAGATAAAAGTTAGTAAAGCCTTTGTCGCCGATTAACAAGCTGATTGGCGGCATAATTAAATCATTTACAAGCGATTGCACAATTTTACCAAAGGCACCGCCAATAATTACACCGACAGCTAAATCAATTACATTGCCCTTTATCGCAAACTCCTTAAACTCTTTTATAAATCCCATAAGTTATGTTTTGGATGACTTTTATTTACTAAAGTAGCAAACATTTAGCTTTATACAAACGTTTACGAATTAATTTAAACCAAACATAACAAACAGCATTTGGATGAATTGCAAGAAATATCTGAAATGATTTGTTTATTTTTGCTCCGAATCGTTTAAACAATATGCTAAAGCAACATTTACAACAAAAGTTATTACAAAAGTTATCACCTCAACAAATTCAGTTCATTAAATTGTTGCAAGTGCCAACCGTTGCTTTAGATACAAGGGTAAAAGAGGAGTTGGAAGATAATCCTGCGCTTGAAGATCCGAGTTTAATGACGCAGGAAGAACCCAAAGGCGAATATGACGATTTAAATGATGGGCCAGACGATTTCGAAAGCTCGCAGGAAGAAACAAGCCTCGACGAATTTAATGTTGATGATTACCTGCAAGACGACACGGCAAATGATTATAGCACCAACTATAATAATGGCGATGACGATGAAGAGAAAAAGGAAACGCCAATTGCAATTGAAAGTACTTTTTTCGAGAGCCTGCAAGAGCAGTTAGACCTGATCCCCCTGTCCGATCAGGATTTTATTATCGGTAAGCAGATTATCGGAAGTCTGGATGATGATGGTTATTTACGTCGTCCGCTGATGTCGATGATTGATGATTTGGCATTTTCGCAAAACGTGATGGTTGAAGAAGAGGATGTTTTGGAAATGCTAAAGCTGATTCAAAGTTTCGACCCTCCGGGCATTGGCGCCAGAGACTTAAAAGAGTGCTTGCTTATTCAGCTAAAGCGGAAAGACCCCAATAACCCGATTATTATTAAGGCGATGAACGTAGTTGAGAATTACCTCGACGAGTTTACCCGCAAACATTATGATAAACTTGAAAAAAGCCTTGGTTTAGATAGCGAAGAGCTTAAAGAGGTGGTTAACGAGATTTTAAGACTGAACCCAAAACCGGGCGATGCCAATCAGGTTACCACAAAGCAAATGCAAATTATTCCTGATTTTCATATCAGCAATAATGATGGTGTTTTGATCTTGACACTGAACTCTAAAAATGCACCCGAGTTAAAGGTGAGCCGCTCTTACCAGGAAATGTTCGAGCATTACGACAAGGCTTCCTCAAAAGATAAAAAACTTAAGGAAGCTGTTCAGTTTGTTAAACAAAAGCTCGATTCGGCAAAATGGTTTATCGATGCGATCAAACAGCGCCAACAGACTTTGCTTAAAACAATGAATGCCATAATGCATTATCAGTACGAATATTTTTTAACTGCCGACGAGCGTAAAATGCGCCCGATGATATTAAAGGATATTGCTGATAAAATTGATATGGATATTTCTACGGTATCGAGGGTGGCAAACTCAAAATACGTGCAAACGGAATTCGGAACATTTTTGTTAAAATCGTTCTTTTCAGAAGCTATTCAGACCGAAAACGGAGAAGAAGTTTCGAATAAAGAAGTTAAGAAAATTCTTGAAGACTGTATCGGTAACGAAGATAAGCGCAAGCCTTTGGCCGACGAGAAACTGACCGAAATTTTAAAAGAAAGAGGATACAACATCGCCAGAAGAACTGTGGCAAAATACCGTGAACAAATGAACATTCCGGTGGCCAGGTTGAGAAAGGAACTTTAACAGTTTTCAGTCGGCAGTTGACAGTTTTCAGTTGACAGTTTGAACTGCTAATTATTAACTGCAAACCGAAAACTGAATTACCACATCCTGATATAAGACGGTACTTTATAAATGTTGTTAAGCAACAGCCCCAAAACAATTTCGTGACTTCCGTTACTTACCTGGTTTAATTCGGAAGTGGTAAAATCGTACGAATAAGTCAGGTTAACCATTTTGCCGATGTTAAAGCCGGCCATGGCGGCGAACGAATCATTTTTGCGGTAACTTCCGCCCAGCCAAACCTTATCTCTAAATGCCACTTTCATATTTAAATCTATTGAAACGGGGCTGGGTTGAACATACTTCACCATCACCGACGGAATTGCCGAAATCTCCTCATCGACAAAGAATTTATACCCTGCAGTGGCGAAATAGTGCGGAACCTCTTTTCCCATGTTATAAGTTTTATCACCGGTAAAGCTCAATTTTTGTGGGAGAATCTGCTGAACAGAAGCTCCGGCAAAAAGCCTTGCGCCATACAGCCACAAACCGATGCTCAAATCGGGTTTAACCTGATTAACAAGCGCCCTGTTCAAAATCGGATCGTAAGGCGTATCAAAAGTTAAAGCATTTAAATCGAGTGAAATACTGGATATGCCTGCAGCAATACCCGCCGACAGGTTAAAATCGTTGCTGAGCTGAAGGTGATAGGCATAGGTTACGTTGGCATCCAATCTTTTAATTGGTCCTGTTTTATCCAAAACGGCCGTAACGCCCACCCCGTGATGCGAGGGCGACGACATGTAGTTTTGCATGTAATTCCTATCCATCGGGTTTCCGGTTTCTTCAGGAAATGATGTTAACGCGTTGCTCCATAATTGGTTATCGCCCAGGGCCCAGTGTGCCGACACAAAAGAAGTTTGAGGAGCATCGTTTATTCCGGCCCACTGCTTTCGGTAACCGGCCTTAAAATCAACATAGTTCTCTATACCGGAAAGCGCAGGATTAAGCAAATACTGGTTAAATATGTACTGCGTATATTGAGGTTTTTGCTGTGAAAAACCATTAGCCCAAGTAAAAATGGCAATTAAAAAAATAAGCTTTTTCAATTTCTATCTAATTATTGTAAGCGATCCTGTTATTGTTTTCCTGCCATTTCCCGGATTGATGACATAATAGTAAACCCCTACCGGTAAGGGCTCATTCTGATAATTTCCATCAAATGGCACAGCATATCTATTGCTAAAAAACACCTTGCTGCCATTGCGGGTAAAAACCTCAACTGTTGCATTCGGATACGATTCTAAATTCGCTATCTGCCAAACATCGTTCACATTGTCGCCGTTTGGTGTAAATGCGTTTGGTGGCTTCACAAGCTGCAAAACCTTAACCAACACTTTCGATGTTGCCGTACAACCATTGGGCTGAGTGGTAACGGTTAGCGTGTATTCGGTATCTATATCGGGCGAAGCCACTGGGTTCAATACATCACTTGTTTCTAAGTTCAACGCCGGAGCCCATTGGTACAATAAGTCTTCACCGCTGGCCTTTGCAGGGATCGTTATTTTGTCGCCAGAAAGAATGTAAAGGGTTTCGCCTGCGTCGGCTAGCGGCGATTTGTACACCTCAATTGTTTTTGTAATCGAAGTTGAGCAACCATTATAGGCCGTAAAGGTGTACGTGATGTTATGGAAGCCTGCACCAGCTACCTTCGGATTAAACCTCCCATCGGGCGCCAAACCGCGGCCATCGCTTGTGTAAGCCTCGTTGCCAACAATGCCTGTAGTTTCTGAAGCCAAGGCAACCGAAACCGAACCATCGGCCTCACAAACAGGTACCAAATCGTTAAAAACAACCTGTGGAGCCGGCTTTAAGGTAATTTCTTTCGAGATATCCTTGCTACAATCCGAATTATCACCCGTAAAAGCCACAATTCTTATCGTAAATTTTTCATCTTCATTGCCACCAAACCCTTCATAAGTTAAAGGGATTTCTTCATTATCTTTCGGGTACATAACCGTTTTCGAAATCGTACCTGGATGCCTGGCAGCATCCTGATAAATTTCCAGTTTCACAATGCGACCAGATAGCGCAGTAAATCCATTGGTAATAATTACATCGTTATTACTACATAAATCGGCTTCATTACGAACAGTAAAATCGGCCAAATCTACCCGCCCGTTTACGGTAAAATTTTGGGTGGAAACAGATTGACAGCCATTGGAGTTGATAACGGTAAGGGTTACTACATAGGTACCGGCCGTATTGTATTGGTGCCTGCCTGTTGGGGCATTTGAAGTATTGGGGTTTGCAGCAGTCGCATTTACATCGCCAAAATCCCATTGATAACTTAACACTCCCCTGCCATCCGAAGCATCGGTTGATGTATTGGTGAAAGTTGCTGATGCATCGGCGAAACATACATCCGGCAGGGTAAAATTTGCGACCGGCAAATCGTTGATAATAATACGTTTGGATGATGACGTAGTTTCACAGCCTTCGCTGCTTTTGGTAGTCAATGTTACAAAATAGGTTCCCTTATCCGCAAAAACATGCACAAAGGGCAATTTATCCGTTCGCACTTCAGGGGCAGTTCCGTCGCCAAAGTCCCATGTCCATTCTACAATTTTCGACGCTGGGAAAACAGCAGTGCTAATTTCCGAATTGTCGGCAATCACTACAGCGGTATTTTTACAACCATTAGTCGGCAAAATGAAGTCGCTTTGTGGTAGCGGATGGATTTGAAGTGTTTGTTTAGGAATTGGGTCAGACAAACAGCCGTTAACCGATTTTACCAAAAGTGTAGCCTGATAATTACCCTCGTTTGCATATTGATGAATGGGATTCGCCTCATCAACAGACGGCGTTCCATCGCCGAAGTCCCAATACCAGTTGCTAATCACAATCCCTGATGGGTCAGGAATGCTAGTGAATTTAACATCTCCGTTTACGCAAGCAGCGGTTACATCGGTTGTAAAACCAGCCACGGGTAAATCGTAAATGGTAAATTGATACTTAATGTTCGGATCGATAGTTATACATAAATCAACGTCAGAAGCAGGCGCCGAAACTTCTACCTTATGCTTACCCTGTGGATAAGCCGCAACCGGAAAAGGTGAGTTATAAACATACAGATAGGTTCCATCAGCCTGGCGAATTGGCTCCTCAGGATCGAGAAGCGATTGAGGTACTCCATCATCAAGCGTCCAGTCGATACTACTCGCAGGGTAGGGCAATGTAATCCTTAAAGCAACTGGAACGCCGACACAGCCATCAGGGCCTTTTTCATCGCTTTCGGTGTTCACAACCGTTAAATAATTGTTTGCGGCCAAATTGGTACCTGCAGAGTAGGCGTACGATTCGGTTCGGCCATATCCATAAGCAATGGCGTTAAAACCCACATCGGCCGACAGGGTTAAGTGTTCGTCTGTTACCTGTATTTGGGCGTAAGAATAGAGTGGATTGCCGGCCAGCGGTGTCCATGTAGCCGCCGGAGCGGTTCCATTGATTTTAAATGTAGCTGTTCGGTCGGTTTTTATTAAAATGTTAAGAAACTTTTCGAAAATATTTTCTTTACCAGAGGAAAATACGGTGATATTATTCACATTAAATTCGACGGGATTTAACAACACCATATCGGCATCGCCATTGCCCGCATGGCCGCCCGAGCTTGATGCACAAGCAACAGAGTACATGTATTGGCTCACTAAGATTTTCTTATCAGCGGTTACCAGGGTGGCATCATTTAGTCGATCTGACGGGTAAAAATCGCCGGCATTTACCAACGTGGTAACCAAAACCCCGTCCTGGTAAATCTTGGTATCAGGCTCGGTTGCAATGGCTCTATATAAATAAGACTGCCCAAAAAAGGGCACAATTCCGTACGATTTACCTAAACTGGATATCGGGTAGACTTGCTGATATAAAGGGTCGGCGCTTGAATTTATTGGATGACAATCCTCTATTACTATAGTTGATGAGCCCGAAAAAGCAGCAAACCGGGTACATGAGGCCGTTGGCGATGTTGGATCTACGTATACCGAAACGCCCGTTAAATCGCTTAAGCCCGAGGTGTATTCGTAAACATCGCCGGCATTTAAATCGATTGGCGGCTCTTCTGTTCCGTCTTTACGTTTAATAATTAACCTGCTGTTGTCCATCACGCCAACCAGGGTTAAAAAATTGCGACCGCTGGAAGAAGTCTGAGTATAATTAGCAGAAAAATATTTTTGCCCCAACGCATCAAATGGCAATATCAGTGAGGCTGCAGAGCGATTGCCGGCATAAATATGCGCATAAACAGCTACTTTTGGCTTGCCAGGCGTAACAGCAACATGTATTCCGCGGTTGGTTAATACCCTATCGGCTTCGTAAATGTCGACATACGAGTCTGCTCTTGGCACCTCAATGGGCACAGCGATATTTGGTTCTATTTTCACTAATTTATCGAACGACCCGCAGGTAACCCTAACTTCAGTAGTTTCTTTAGAAGTTACAAATAAAACAATCTGAGCAGCCAGCCTCGCATCGGAAGAGGAAGGTACATGACTTGGGAAAACCGCCCAGAAGTCAAGCCCTTCGTTAGATATGCTTTGACCGAAAGCGCTAATCGAAAAAAATAAAATTAAAGTGGTTAAAAATAACCTGCCCCTGGTTACTAAAGTTTGTTTGTTCGTTTTAGACACTATATTGAATTCGTTAAAAGAAATGCAATATACTATTTATGGCAACTAACAAAAACAACGAAATTCGATTTAACACATTTTATCATTAAAAAAAACTGTTTGGTGTAAAAAAAGCCCAAGGTTTGTGTAAAAAAATTGCACTTAATTACACCATGTTACTACTTTGACGCCAATTATTTGCACTATCCCTCAGCAATAAGTTTTACTCATCCCACTAAAGCTTTTCACCTATGATTGCTTACCTGTACCTGATGAATAAGGTTTATCCTGCAAGGGTCAACGATGCGCCAAACCTGCTCTATTATGAAGAATTGGTCGAGGCTCATTTTAAACTTGTAAATTCAGACAAAGATGACGAAATCTTACTACTGAATTATAGAAATGCGTTCTTTTTCTTTAAAAACCATGTGTATAATGCAGTAAATGATGCTTATAGGATGATAAAGCATGAGCTGGATGATTTTGATACGATCCAGTTTGAACACAATATGACGAAACTTGAAAACACTCACTATAATATGGACCGATTGCTAGAAGTGATCAGTCATTTTAGTTTTATTTTATCGGGCTACAACCTCGATCGGAGCGCCAGCATCAGGCCAGACGCAGAAGTGCGGAATTGAGATAAAATTAATTGTTGCTACCGCTGTCCGATTGGTCGCCGCTGCCATATTTTTCTGAGAAATCTTTCGCGTGCTCGTCCGCAACTGGGTCGTTATGGTCTTTAGGCTCCAGATTTTCGTCTAAGCGTTCATTCCAGTTGTCTAATCCCTTCTCAGGATTTTGTGCATTTTTTTCAGTAAAATCTGCCTTTAACTTGTCTTGATCGTGATTTTTAGGTTCCATAATTCAATTTTATAAAACAACATTGAACAATAGAGAATGTTTTAAAAACAAGAGCTACTTTTTTCGGGGCTCATCTTTGGCTTCTTTAAATTCCTTTACACTCTTACCTATCCCACGCATCAATTCGGGTATTTTTTTCCCTCCAAAAATTAATACAATTACGGCTCCTATTAAAATGATTTCAATTATCGACATATCTTTTTTTATCACAATGTACAAAAAATAAATTGGGCATCTCCTTTTTGAAAGGTAAGGGCATTTAAAGATAGGAGGCACAGCTGCAACTTATCAAGAAAAAAGCGCATTTAAGGTTCGCTGTTTTATTTTGGGCATTGCGCCTTGCCGCGTGTATTCTGCAAGTCCACGAAGCTGTTTTATCGCCTTTACCGCTTCATACCCGGCATAGTTGGTTCTTATTTTATTGAGCAAGAGCGTATCAGTTTTAAACATATCACTTTCTGTTAACAGCCCTTTTTTTAAGAAAGATTTTATCAGCTCCGCCATTTTTCCGTTAGCGTATAAATGAAGTGGAAGCTTAAAAAAATCATTATTTAGCTTTTCGTAAACGCCATTGATCCACGCGGCCCGTTCATCGTCGTTAACGGCAATTTTACCCTCGCTCAATACAACTGAGTTAAGAAACTCACGTGCCTGTTGTCTGGAAATTATTCCTCCATAAACGGCATCACGCAAGGTATAATCTAACCGATCGGCACAAAGCGACGGTGAAGCTTGTTCTAAAATATCGAATGTTCCGTATAAAATCTGGTTTACATTATATCCGTATTTCAGCAGTACATCGGGAATTTGAGACTGACACAAAATCTGCGCAAATACTTTTTCGTGGTAATCTTCGTCAGCATAATCAAACACATAATCGCCAACGTGCGAAAAAGCGGTGTGCGAAATATCGTGCAATAAACCTGCAATTTGCTCAAGTTCTGATCCGCCCATTTTTTTTATCAGCATTGCTACGCCGATAGCATGTTCTAACCGGGAATGACACACATCGGGATTTACCAAAAATATTGCTCCACTCTGATGAATCCCACTCAAACGCTTTAAGGCATCGGTATTTAAAAGTGCATCAAATATTGCAGGGAATTCCATTTTGCCGTATAAAAAATCGTTAAGCTCAATCATAGGTCGTGTCTAAGTGGGATAATAAAACTAAACAATATTACTAATATTTTTAGCTAAAATGAAATAAATTTTCAAACCTATTGGCATACAACTAAATAAATTAGTTGAGCACAAACTTTCATTTTTTTTGAAAGTAATTATTACAATGACATGATTAACAATAAACTAACTTTTGAAACAAGAAGGTGTTAAAATCGTTATACTTGTACAAAAACAGTATTATGGCAACCGCTCAGCAAATTAGAAATGCATATATAGATTTTGTTTTAACCAACGATTCGAAGCCTAAATCGGTTTACAGTTTTGCCAAAAAACTCAAAATAACCGAAGCCGATTTTTATCAGTTCTTTTCATCGTTTGAAAGTATAGAAAAAACAATTTGGTTCGAACTCACCTTCGAAACGTTTAGCAGAATTAAAGCACAAGAAGTTTGGAATCAATATACATCGAGAGAAAAAATGCTTTCGTTTTTTTACAGCTATCTTGAACACCTGAAAAGTGAACGCAGTTTTGTAATTTATAGTTTAAAAAACAACCGCGGCAAATTCTCAACGCCCGATGTTTTGGCTGGTGTAAAACCAATTTTCGAAAATTTTGCGCAAGAGATCATTGATGAGGGGTTGGAAAGCGGTGAGTTGGCTGAGCGTAAATTCTTCAGCAAAAGATATAAAGATGCACTTTGGGTTCAGTTTGCGTTTATCCTTAATTTTTGGATTAACGACGATAGCGAGGGATTTGAAAAAAGCGACGAAGCGATTGAAAAAGGAATCAACGTGACTTTTGATCTCTTTCAGCACTCTCCAATTGATAATATCATCGACTATGGAAAGTTCCTTTCGAGAAATGGAATGTTTAAGGAAAAGATGGGACTATAATTTTAATGAAGACACAACAAAGTATTCCTACCACCAAGGTAGAACGATCGGCGAAATTTGTTAAAACAGGCTTTCAAATCGGCGGCAATTATATCAAGCATTATTCGAAAAAACTATTTAATCCTGACCTCGATCGGGATCAGCTTAATGAAGATAATGCAACCGACATTTACAAATCGTTAAGTGAGTTAAAAGGTAGTGCCTTAAAAATTGCCCAGATGTTAAGTATGGATAAAAACATACTTCCCAAATCGTACGTTGATAAATTTACACAATCGCAATACAACGCCCCTCCCCTTTCCGGACCATTAATTGTAAGAACTTTTACCAAAAACTTTGGCAAAACGCCCGAGCAGATCTTCGACAGTTTTAATCTAACGTCGAGCAATGCGGCATCAATTGGTCAGGTGCATCAGGCCACACTTAACGGACAGAAGCTTGCCGTAAAAATTCAATATCCGGGCGTTGGCGATAGTATTTCGTCTGATTTAAAGCTCGTTAAGCCATTCGCTTTCCGATTGCTTGGCATGTCTGAACGTGAGCTGAACATTTACATCAAAGAGGTTGAGGAGCGCCTGCTCGAAGAAACTGATTACGAACTGGAAGTTAGGCGATCAATTCAATTTTCGGAAGATTGTAAAAATCTCGATCATGTGGTATTTCCGAAATATTATCCTCAGTTATCGGGCAAGCGAATCATTACCATGGATTGGATTGACGGTTTGCATTTGAAAGAGTTTTTGAAAACAAATCCTTCGCAAGAGCTGCGAAATAAAATTGGCCAGGCGCTGTGGGATTTTTATAATTTTCAACAACATGAGTTAAGGGCCGTTCATGCCGATCCGCATCCCGGAAATTTTATCTTTACACCCGATGAAAACCTGGGCGTGATCGATTTCGGCTGCATTAAGGAAATGCCAAACGATTTTTACTATCCTTTTTTCTCGCTGATTTCTACAGATGTAATCAGCGACAAGCACAAAACGATTGATGCTTTCAGGAAACTTGATATGATTCATGCTGACGACACAGACGAACAGGTGGAGTTTTATTACAAAGCGTACAAAGAAATGATTAGCCTTTTTGCCAGGCCATACACCAGTAAGATTTTCGATTTTAGTAAACCAGAATTTTTTGACCAGTTATACGCGTACGGCGAAAAAATTTCGAAAATGCCCGAATTTAAGCAGGCCCGGGGCGTAAAGCATTTTATTTATGTTAACCGAACCAATTTTGGCTTATACCAAATGTTGCATGAACTAAAAGCAATGGTTAATACCGACACTTATGAGCCAACATTGAACCGTTAATTAGGCGTTTTTCTTTACTACTTCTACCATGTGATCAATATCAAAGGGCTTTTCGATGTAATCATCGGC
The DNA here is from genome assembly GCF_015679185.1 of Pedobacter endophyticus. NCBI lineage: Bacteria > Pseudomonadati > Bacteroidota > Sphingobacteriia > Sphingobacteriales > Sphingobacteriaceae > Pedobacter > Pedobacter endophyticus. The sequence continues at coordinate 32,059 of NZ_CP064939.1, read as the reverse complement.
CTTGCACTCTTCGGCCTGCTTTGGTATGTCTTTTGAAGTTGAAGTTAAAACGGCCGATACCTTTTTTGTTTTCGGTGTAGATTTTAATTCTTTAATCACCTGCGATCCTTTTTTACTGCCTTTGATGTGGTCATCTACAACCACCAAACTCGGATCGATTTTGTCAATTTTTTCAATGGGCTCCGTCGTTAACGACGCGGTTACATCAAAGCCCTCCTCCTCCAATACTTGATCCATTATATCGAGGATATCTTTATTATCCTGAACAAGTACAACCTTTTTCTTCATAAAAACTTAGAGATATTATGCTATAAATATAAGAAAAAGTACAGATGTACAATACATCAACTATTTTATTGTAGACGGTTTCACAACACCCTTTCTGCAAGCTATGGCTTAAAAAACTTGTGCAAAAATTACCATCTTAAGGTGGCTTTGTTATACAACCCGCTTAGCATATGCTGATTACGAATTGTAACTGCACTATTTTATTGAAACACCTAGCGATGAGCAAATAATTAATGCGTATGCTTAGAACGACTTTTATGCGACGAGAAGGTGATTACTTTATCGTGATTTTACGATCTTTTGACGGTTGCCCTTGCAAAATTTTAAATGTGCGCTTGATAATTAAATCAGACAATCGACAAATCCGAGGCTTACAGCCCTGTCAAGTGCCAAAAACTGACCATGCGATACGTTGCAAAATTTCGTCTTGAATTAATGCCCGTTCGTCGATTATTACTTGCCAATAGTATAATAGCCTGAAAACCCCTGCAACGTTTTCGCCGTATCGGCGTCTTATCTACAAACAACAACAAAATCGACTTAAACTTTTCAATTACAATAATTAATATTATTTTATTAAAAACAAAACGTTATGAAAACCTCAATCAAAACCTTAATCGCAATTTCGTTAACTGCCATGGTAATGTCCACATCGGTAGCTACCGCAAGTGTTTCTACATCGGGAGTTGCTTCGGTTAATAGTCCGAAAACAAATAACTTCAGAAGAATTACTGTAAAAGGAAATGTAGAGCTCACCATTATTCAGGGCAGCACAACGAGCATCGCCTATGCAGATGATAATTATGGCAGTGCAAAAGTGATGCAGGAAGGCGATAATCTTAAAATTTCATCGTCAGGCAAAGACGTAACAAAAATGATTGTGTATGTGAAAGAGCTGTACAGAATTCAGGCTTCCGAAAATGCGACGGTAAAAACCGAAGGCAAACTCGACACCCAATTTCTTCAGGTCTTTTTAAAAGGAAGCGCCAAAGCAGATATTAATAGCAACACAGAGGGGTTATATACGGTGATTGAGGACAATGCCTACTTAACATTGAGCGGATCTACAGACGACCACACCCTGGTTATGGGAAAAACACAAAAACTTACCATTGATAAATTCGCAGCGTTGAAAACGACCATTAGCTCGATAGAAACTGCAGCAATTGAAACTAAAATGGCAGCCAATAAGTAAACTGGAAACAAGTAAAGGGTAAAGCTTTTTGAGAGGATCAGGAAGCTTTTTTTGTGTCCGCTAAATTGCGGTTTTGTTTTTCATCGATAACAAAAGGAGCTTTTTTGAAGAACAAAAGAAGTTGGTGTGAGCGTTTGCAGCGAATCGTGTTGACGACCGTAGCGCTCCATAGGAGCTCCTATGGAGGAGAAATCTTCATCGTTTTGCCCAATAGTCATCCGATGAATATCGGCGACGTGCATATATTTCATCGTTTTGCCCAATAGTCATCCGATGAATATCGGGGACGTGCATATATTCATCGGATGACTAATCAATCCGTCAGATCGGCCGTAGCGCTCCAGAGGAGCTCCTATGGAGGAGAAATCTTTTTTCTTAAACATTCCTAATCCTACGTTCCTGGTGAGCATGGCATCGACCAATACATTAAGTGTTTTCGTTCGTAAGCTCAAGGCCGCTGTTTAAATTGAACTCCCTAGCGTGTAAAGCAGATAAGATTTCCTCAAAGCTGTCGATTTCTGCAAATAAATTATATTTCAAGCGGTTCAGGTCATGATCGCTGTTGATCCGAATACTCGCCTTTTCATTCCCGATTTCAGCAGGAAAATCAATTTTATATTTCGCCATAAACGGTACAAAAACCTCGTTGTATGTGTCGATCCGTAACTTAATGATGTAATCCATGAAAAACATACGAGTTTTCGAAGCCGCTGGATTTTAACAAAATGAAGAAAATTTAAATTATTTTCACGTCTCTCCGCTAAATTAAACGTCTTAAATTTGGTAGTTAACGTAATGGGGTTCGGCCGCCCACATCAACCAGTTTAATCAACTTCTTATCGCTTCTACAGGATCTAAACGCGAGGCTGAATATGCAGGCCAAAACCCTGAAATTGTTCCAATAATAATCGAAATGCCAATACCCAACACAATGTTGTTTAAGCCCAGAATAATATGAAAATCGGTAGCTGCACCGATGCCAAGCGCCATTAAATAGACCAGCACAAGTCCTAACAAACCACCCAAAATACAAAGCGAAATAGACTCGAAGATAAACTGGAGCAGAATAAAATAATTTTTCGCCCCTAACGATTTTTGTATGCCGATAATATTGGTTCTTTCTTTAACCGATACAAACATGATATTCGCTATACTGAAGCCACCCACTAAAATAGAGAAACCGCCAATAATCCAGCCGGCCAGGTTAACCATCGTAAACATCGAATCGAGCTGATTAGAAATGATAGTGGTTTTATTCAACGCGAAATCGTCTTCCTCGCCTGGCCTGATCCTGTGAATAGAACGCATTAAACCCTGCAACTGGCTTTCAACCTCTTCAAGCGAAATATTATCATCTCCCCTAACGGTGATTTGTGGCCCATAACGTTCGTTCTGTATATCCAAAACCCCTTTGGCAAAATTTATAGGGATGTTTACATTTTTATCTAATGTAGTACCAAAAATATCTTCACCTTCTTTTTTAAACACACCAATTACTGTTAATCTCCTTCCCAAAATCTGCACCTGTTTCCCAATGGGATCATCGGTACCGAACAAGCCTTCGGCAATATCGGCACCCATTAAAAGCACCGGAGCACCGTTGTTGCTCTCGTTTTCGGTAAAGTAACGTCCGGCCTGCAGTTCAAAATTCCATGTTTTGTTAAAATCCTGTGAGGCAGCAGAAACTGTAATGCCTTCAACCGAACTGCTTCTGTATTTTATCGTTCTATCGCTGGTCGAAATCTCGAAAGTAATCCCCTGGGCATTATCCATACGCTCTTTTAGGGCCTCGAAATCGCGAAGTGAGGGTTGTGGGCGGTTCATGTATTTCCACCAGGGATAATTATCGCCAAAACTCCAGGGCCATTTCTGGATAAAAATGGTGTTTGAACCCAATTTATCTACGCTGGCCTGCAGCTTACCACGGAAAGTATCTACCGCCGAAAAAACGGTAATGATGGTAAATATTCCAATCGTTATTGCCAATAGCGATAACATGGTGCGTAATTTATTTTGACGCAATGCATCAAATGCAAAGCGGAAACTCTCGCCTATTAGCCTAAAAATTATCATAATTACTGGTTAGATGCAGCGCATTTAAAAAGGTTACAATTAAAGTTTAAAACTAGCTAGTTTTATGTATAAACCGCTATTTAATGGTGCTTTAATTCGAATAAATTCTCCTAAAACATTATACGCTCCAATTGCGTTTGATAAAATACGGAAAAGAAAAATTAATTTCGTATTTTTGCACCTCAAAAAATTCATCAAGAATGAAATTATCACAATTCAAATTCAACTTACCCGAATCATTAGTAGCTAACAACCCAGCCGAACAACGCGACGAAGCACGTTTAATGGTGTTACATAAAGACAGCGGTAAAATTGAGCATAAAATTTTCAAAGACGTTTTAGGTTATTTCGACGACAAAGACGTTATGATATTGAACAACACCAAGGTTTTTCCTGCTCGTTTATACGGAAATAAAGAAAAAACCGGTGCAACTATCGAAGTTTTCTTATTGCGTGAATTAAACAAGGAACTACGTTTATGGGATGTTTTGGTTGATCCGGCCCGTAAAATCCGTGTAGGCAATAAACTTTATTTTGGCGATAACGATTTGTTGGTTGCCGAGGTTGTAGATAATACCACTTCCCGCGGTCGTACCATTCGCTTCTTATTTGAGGGAACGGACGAAGAGTTTAGAAAAAACGTGGAGATTTTAGGAGAAACACCACTTCCAAAATACATTAAACGTAAGGCTACACCCGAAGATAAAGAGCGTTACCAAACCATTTTTGCAAAACACGAAGGTGCTGTAGCGGCTCCAACTGCTGGTTTACACTTCAGCCGCGAGTTGATGAAACGCCTCGAACTTAAAGGTATTGAGTTTGCAGAAGTTACTTTGCACGTTGGCTTGGGTACTTTTAGAACGGTTGAGGTTGAAGACCTTACCAAACATAAAATGGATTCGGAGCAGTTTATTATCGAGCAAAAAGATGCTGATATCGTAAACAAGGCGCTCGAAGAAAAACGCAGGGTTTGTGCAGTTGGGACTACCTCAATGCGATCGATTGAATCGGCGGTATCGGCAAACAGAACGCTAAAGGCTGCGAACGATTGGACAAGCAAGTTTATTTTTCCTCCATACGAATTTAGCATCGCCAATTCGATGATTACCAATTTCCACACACCAGAATCTACTTTGTTGATGATGGTTAGTGCTTTTGGCGGTTATGAGAACGTAATGAATGCTTACGAAGTGGCGGTTAAAGAGAAATACAAATTTTACAGCTACGGCGATGCCATGCTGATCATATAGATTTGAGTATGAGATGTGAGATATGAGAGGCGAGATATGAGATTATCGTATGTCGAGTTTCGAATCTTACATCTCAAATCTATAGTCTCACATCTTATAATATGAAAAACTACGCTATAATTGTAGCAGGCGGTTCTGGTAATCGGATGCAGACAGAAACCCCAAAACAATTTCTTTTATTGAAAGACCTCCCGGTCTTGATGCACACTTTAAGGGCCTTTGCCCAGAGCAACGCTCAACCCAGAATTTTACTGGTTATAAACAAAGATCAACAGCAATACTGGCGACGCCTGTGCGAAGAATTTAATTTCCGTATTCCCCACGAAATCATCGATGGAGGATCCACACGGTTCTATTCTGTTAAAAATGCGCTGGAAACCATAGGAGACGAATGTTTGGTAGCTATTCACGATGCGGTACGCCCCTTGGTTTCAAAAGAACTGATAGACAAGTGTTTCGAACATGCAGAAAGACGTGGAAATGTAATTGCAGCGGTTCAATCAAGCGACAGTGTACGCTTGCTTAAAGACAACATAACCTCGGCATTAAAACGCGATGAAATTTACCTTGTTCAAACTCCGCAAACGTTCAGCTTAGCTATTTTAAGAACCGCTTATCAACAAGATTTCGAAGCGCATTTTACTGATGATGCAAGCGTTGTTGAAGCTGCAGGCTATGAAATAAATATTGTGGAGGGCGAAAGAAATAATATAAAAATTACCTACCCTATCGACCTGGAATTAGCCGAGTTATTGCTGAAAGATTAAGAGTCGGAAAGTCCGAAATACCGGGGTCGGAAGATAAAAAGCCTATGGTGGGGTATCTGTCCCACATCTAAACTTTTTCACCCGGCCGGGTCAAACAAAAAAAGGGACCAATTTGGCCCCTTAAATATTCAGTTTCTTTTAAATTATTTTTGCGATGCTTCGGGCGCTTTCCCAATCAGATCCATAAACTGATCTAATTTAGGTGTAATGATAATTTGTGTACGCCTGTTTTTTGCCTTTCCATCTGGCGTGGCATTATCGGCAATTGGGTTGTATTCTCCCCGCCCACCGGCTGTTAAACGCTTAGGCTCTACCCCATACTTGGTTTGCAGTACCTGAACAACCGATGATGCACGCAAGGCACTTAAATCCCAGTTGTTGCGGATGTTTGGTTGCGAAATCGGAACGTTATCGGTGTTACCCTCAATCAGCAAATCGTATGAGCTGTAATCCTTAATAATCTTTGCTATTTTGCTCAACGTTTCCCCTGCCTTATCCGAAACTTCGTAGCTACCCGATTTGTATAGCATATTATCGGCCAACGAGATATAAACTACGCCTTTTAACACCTGTACATCTACATCGCTAAGTTCTTCTCTGCTTAATGAGCGGGTAAGGTTATTTGTTAATACCATGTTAAGCGAGTCGCTTTTGTTCTTCGCATTAACCAGTTGTTTAATGTATTTGTTCGAACTGTTAATTTCATCGACTAGTTTAGAGATGTTCACATTTCCTTGACTGCTGGAATTCAGGCACTTGTTCAACGCATCTTGCAATGCAGCAACATTGGCCTTTTCTGATGCGATCTGCTCTTCTAAGCTTTTTACCCTGCTGGTAGATCCTGAAAGCTCCCGCTGACTATCTTGATACTTATTGCTCAGTTCCTGGTTTCGTTCTCGCAACTTCGAGTACGTATCTTGCAGCTCAGTATACTTCTTATTGCTTACACAGCCAGAAACAAGAGCCAATGAAAAGAGCGCTATCGGGATTGATTTGTAAAATTTCATATTCTTGTATATTTTTGATTATACTTTAACAAATTCCTTGCCGTAATGTTTCAATAGCCCTTTAAGCGGTGTTAAAGCCTGTTAATTTGAACCGAATCGAAAGATGCAAGGGCTTTATAGGTACGAAGGCCAATGCTTCCAGATTGGTATTCGCTATCGTTTATTGCAACCACAGGTTTATCCGATCCATCTACATAAACCTCCATTTGAGGGCCATTCGCCTTAATCTTGATGTGATGAACAGTATTGAACTTAACCGGGTATTTTGCCGTGCTTAACGGTAGCCATTTCTGATTGCTGGCCTTACCAATCTGCACCGTTCCCATATCTGCACTTAAACCGACATAGTAGCCCTGGTAAGCGTCGGGACCAATGGCCGGTTGATTTACCCTGAAGATCAAACCCGCATCTCCATCAGAAGTAATTGTAACATCTGCCAGATAATTAAAATCCCTGAAATCGGTTTCGTTTGCCACATATTTTGATCCATTCATGCCGTAACCGCCAGAGCCGGCGTTTGAAGCAGCGTGAGCGGCACCATTTTTCCAAAACCAGCCTCCGCCGTAAAATACCCAGCTGGCGGGCATGCCGTTTTCGAAATTCTCCACCAAACGATCTTCAACTTTCTTTGGGCGCCCTATTGTTGGAAAAAGACTTAAGCGAATGTGCTCCGATCCGTACGGAACCAGCGTAATATCTTCAGTTTGCTCATTAGAAATTACCGGGCTAAAAGGCACATCAAAGGCAGCAAGTTGATTGTAGGCCAGTTTCCATGATGGTATTTTTTTCCCTTTTAATTTCAGTTTAACAGGCGATTCTTTGGCGATAAATGGGTTTTCGGGCATTGCACGCCGTTCAATCTCAATGCCATTGGCTAAGTCGTTATTATTGAGGATTAGGCCGTAGTTCCATGCCGATTTGGGGAAAACTTCGTAATCGGCAAAACCACTAACCGGATGCGTTTTGATTATTTTGTTCTCAGCTTTTATTTCGAGCGCATATACAATTGGCCCACGTTCTACACTAACCGAATTGTTTACCTGGCTTGTTGTTGCTACAGTCATCGGGAAGTTCAGTTCCAGCTGGTCGCCACTTTTCCACTCGCGATCAATCGTGAACATTGCGCCCGCGGCTACACCTTTTAGCGGCTTTCCGTTTAATTTAATCGTCGGATTATTGCTCCATGTGGGGATTCGCAGCACCAACGGAAAAGCTGTTGCCTGGCTCAACGTTAAATTTAATTTGATTCGCTCTTCAAAGGGATAATTCGTTTCCTCGATTATTTTGATCGTCCGGTTCCCAGCCACCAGGGTTTCTATTTCCATGGGCCCGTAAGTAATGATGGCCAGGCCCTTATCTGGCGTAGCAACTGCACTGTTCTTTACAAAATACGGCCAGCCCATGTGCATGTTGTAACGGCAGCAACCGAAGCCCGAATATGGACTGGAAATTATTCCCGAAGCGTAATCCTGATTAAAACCCAAATTGCCGTGGGCGCTAATTACCTGATTCGGAAGCGTGTAATACGAGTGATTTTTGAAATCGCTGCTAAATTGTGCGGGTAATGCGTTAAAAGCAATTTTTTCCAACTGATCGCCGATGCTTGCTTTATGAATTACCCGTGCCGCAGTTTCCAAACTCTGCATCCATTCTACCACCGTGCAGGTTTCTACACCGCTAGTTGAGTTTCTGCCCGATAAAAACTCTGTTCCGGAGCCCAGGCCCTCTGGCTGACCATGGTCGTGCATGATGTGCGCTATTCCTTTCTCAAGGGCATTTAAATTTGCCGGTGTATCGTGCAGTTGTGCGTAAACAACAGGAAACTTTAAGGCCTGCGCTACGTTAACCATGTGCTTCGGCTGAAAATCGTCGCCGAAATAATAAAATTGGTTATTGGTATAAATATCAATCCACGGATAAGCCTGGTTTTTGAGCTTTTCAACAAGCTTCAACAAATCGCCGTCGCCGGTTTTATTGTACAACCAAATTGCAATCTCCATGTTATCTGCAGCTCTCGATTTGCCCCACTCCCTTAACGGATCGGCATCGAGGTTAGCAAGTTCGTACTTAAAGTATTTGGTTAAGAATGGAATCACTCTTTTATCTGCTGTGGCCTCGTAATAACTTTGCAGGGCATACATCATCGGCATGCGTGGCCACCAGTCCTTCATTTTCGGCGGGCCAAACAATCCATTTTTTTGTTGGTTATTCAGCGTCCAGTCGATGTATTTCTGCGCCTTTGCCTTTAGGTTATCGTCATCTAACGTGTAGGCCAGTGCAACTAAACCTTTAACGTAATAAGGCACCCGTTCCCAGCCATTGCCCGTTCCGCCCAGCCAATCGGTATTCTTTCCTAAATTATCATCTTCAGGGTAAAGCGCCTCTGCCATGCCCGTTGCGCCGCTTCGTTGCTGTTCTAATTGCTTCAAAAGCCAGCCCTTAGCCTTTATGCTACCCATTGGCAATTGTACAAACACGCCTTGCTTTAACGGCGCCTTATTAAACTCGGTTGTTCGTATTTGGGCATTTAATGCTGTTGCAGCGAAAAAGGGAATTGAAAAGCAAAGGGCTTTTAATGTGCTCATAAAAGTAAGTAGGTTAGATTTTTTTGCTAAAAATACAAATTAGTTAAGAACAATAAAACGTTTTAGTAAGTTGGGGGAATTCGTCATAGCATTCGCTCAGCAATGCCTTCGAAAAATATTGCTTACTTCCATCGATATATCAGTTAAATGACAATTTTTATGATTTGCACCAAAAAAGTGCTAAAATAATACGGGTTTTAATAATTTATTTTGGCTTACAGCGGCATTTTGCTTAATTTGCGCTTATTATTAATCGCCTGATGTAGTGCTAAAAACAGCCTTAATTCGGGTAGTTCTAAAAAACGCTTAGTCAATGGTAAAAATATTTATTGGTGGTCTGGCAGACAATATCCAGGAAATGGACCTGGCTATCTTTGTAAGTCTTCACGGCAAAATAGAAACAATTAAAGTAGTTAGAGACAGGGCTACTGGTAAATGTAAGGGATATGCCTTTATTGAGCTACTTAGCCTGGCCGATGCCAAAAACATCATATCCATGTTGAATGGAGAAACTTTTAAAGGCAATGTAATAACGGTTAAGCTTTGTGAGGAGGAAGCTCCTAAAAAAACGTTCAAACCGAAACCATCCGGACAGAGCCAAGGCCAAAATGTAAAAAATAAAAGACCTCGCGTTCAACGTTAGCCAATGCGCTAAAGAGGTATTGTTGCAAAGCTTTTTTTGTTCGATCGTGCTTATGCAGTAAGCCTTAAGATTCTTTTTGCACAAAGATGGACATTTAAACGGTTCTGTAATCGGGAAATTAGCACTGAAAAACTACAGTTTCGTAATTTATTTGGCAGCGATGATGGGCCAGATTAGATAAACTCAAGATCCCCTACCCCATATTATTGATCTCGGCAGGTATCGCCGTAAGATTTACTCACTCGTTGCCGCCAAATGATATCAGCCCGAAATTATTTTTCTGGTTTTTCTCCTTTCGATACTATGGTGGATAGTAAGCGGTTTTCATCTGACACTTAAAATCTTGCATCGCCTATCAACAGCAAAAACGAATAGTTAAACGTTAACCAATCCAACTTGGCAGGTTTAACGTAATTTACATACAAAAGGAAATCACATGAAAATTATTGCAACCGTTGTTCTTTTTATGCTAAGCTTCAGCTTAACAGCAACGAGCCAGGAAAAGACTACGCAAACCACAAACCCATATTATTCCCGAACGGATACTAAAAAAATCAGGGTAAAAAATTCGGAATGGAAAAAAATCTTATCGCCGGCACTTTACGCCGTTGCAAGAGAAAATGCTACAGAGCGGGCATTTACCGGCAAGTTATGGAATAGTGAGCAAAAAGGAACGTATTATTGTGCCGTTTGCGGAAATGAACTGTTCCGATCGACAGCAAAATTTGCGAGCGACTGCGGTTGGCCAAGCTTTTTTGAAACCACCCGCAAGGGAAGCACTATTTACAAAACAGACAATTCGTTGGGCATGGAGCGAATTGAAGTACGGTGCGGACGATGCGACTCGCATTTAGGCCATATTTTCGACGATGGCCCGCCGCCAACCTACAAAACGTTATTGCATGAACTCGATTTCACTCGATTTCGATCCGGATGGATTCGGTCAATAATTTGAGACCCTGTAAGCATAAAAAGTAGCGATTAAACTGCTACTTTTACATTATGGATTACGCATCGGTCTTTTCTTCCCCGGTTGGCCAACTGACCATTATGGCGGATGATGATTCTGTTTATGCCATTACATTTGCCAAAAAGGATATTATTGGTTTAACAGAAAATGACTTAACGAAACGGGCTTGGAAGCAGTTGCACGACTATTTTGAAGGCCGTTTGACCGTTTTTGATTTCCCGATAAAGCAAAAAGGAACAGCATTTCAGCAAACAGTTTGGCAAAAGTTATTGGGCGTTGCTTATGGCAAAACCGTTTCGTATGCTAAGTTTTCGGCACACCAGCCTTTGGCCATCAGGGCCATAGCCGCAGCAAATGGCAAAAACAACATTGCAATTGTTGTTCCGTGCCACCGGGTAATTGGCAGCAATGGAAAACTCGTGGGTTACGCGGGCGGTTTATGGCGAAAACAATGGTTGTTACAGCATGAACGCGAAGTGGCACAGCAGGGACAAACAGAATTAAAATTTTAATCTGAACGAATTATCAAATCAAATCGAGAAGCCGAATTACTTAAGCCCAGTTAAATTAATCAATACTAAAAGCTGAAAGCGTGATGTTTAATTGGGCAGCATCCCAGTAAAACAACGCATTTACATCGCTGTCAATTTTGTTCCTATCAGGATGGTGAAATTATTTAACGTTTACAACGGTGTTAAGGAGCTATTAATCGAGCTTAACACCTTTAATATGTTCTCGAATTTTCGCTGTAAATGTTTTTTCGTTGCCACCCATCCAGTTATCGAGAACAATGCCATCCGGACCGATTAGTATATAGGTAGGGTAAGCAGGAACGTTATAGATCAAATTTATTGGAACCGGATTACGCTTATCATCTGTAAGATTTAACCAGGAAATAGCATACTCCTTCGATACTTTTTTCCAATCTTCCAGGTCCTTTTCTCTTGTCATTGTGTTTATGCCCACAACAGTTACCAGATCCTTATTTTCTTCCTGAAACTTCTTTATTTTAGGAAAGGCTCTTTTACATGGAGAACAATGTGCATACCAAAAATCTAATAAAATATACTTGCCCTTTAATTGTTCCAGTTCATATTTTTTGTTGTCAACATCATAGGCAGTAACGTTAACCATTTTTTTTCCTTTTGAAACATAATTTAATCCATACTTTACGTCAACCGCTAACCTTTTATATTCTCTGGATTGTTGATATGCGCTATCTACTTCTAAGCGATTAAACAAACTGATGATCTCCTTTTTTGAAACGGATTCCGATTTTGAGCGAAATGCTCTGTATGCAATGGATGAAAGCTCATTTAAAGTGCCTGAATAAACGGGATGTTGCTTTATTACCTCAAATATTAGCGAATCTTTTTTCTCGGAGTTCTCTGTTACAGCTTTGATTTGTTGAATTTCGTTTAGCACCGACTGCTCTTTAACATCGCCCCTTACGAACCATTCTGCAGCTTTAACACCTTCTCCAGAAACAACGACCGGGCTGGTACCCGCCCAGATTTTGCAAGTGGTAGCACTCGTTTTTTTTGAGTTTTTATCTAACAGAACGAGCGCTAGCTTTAAGGGGCTTTTCTTTAAACTATTTGAAAACTCAAAATGTCCATTTTTTATTGTTTTCGTCTCTAAAGGTGATGTCGTTTCTCCCTCCTCATAAAGTGCAATTTTAAAACCATCTGGTATGTTTTTTATATCTCCGGTAATTGAATAACTATCCTGCCGGAGATTAAAGGCAAACGTTATTAATACCAATGTGATGCAAAAAAAATATTTTAAATACATAGCTTTTATTGTTAAAGGTGATTGTTCGTAAATTTTAATTTTAATGAAGCTACCTGCCTGTTGATAGCCTACGGGCGATGCAACTAAAGTGCACTTGCGATAAAATACGCACTACGCAGATCAAATCTATCTTCGGCACTATGGTAGTGATCTTATGTTAAAGACACCAAAACCCGGAAAAAGGGGTAGTGCACATCCAAAAAAACGTAAAACAGGCATGTTACTGTCGAAATACAACGTCTATCAGTTGGTGAACAAACAATAGTATTTTTAAAATTTAGATTTCCAGAATAGAAGGATGAAGCATAGAAAGCTACAAGGAATCTAAAAAACTAAGTAAAACGCTTAAAATTGCTGAATTAATTTTTGATTTTACCTGGTCGGTAATAAATCTTGTAGCATATTGAATGTGTTTTTTTACCGTTTCTGCAGAAATATTTAACATCCGGGCAATTTCCTCATGTTTCATGCGCTCATCTCTGCTAAGTAAGTACACCTGCTGTGCTTTTGCAGGTAAATTATCTATTGCTGCATCAAGCAGTTCACGATATTCAGCCAGCAAAGCATCGCCAGGATCTGCGTTAGCCGTATTGTTTTCGAATTCAGTTATTTCCCCAAACAAACTTCTTTGTTTAGCTTTATTACGCATTTCATTATAGGTTTGATTTCGGCAAAGGATGAAAATATAGTTTTTAAAACTCTTGATGCCCAAAAGCGACTCTTTTTTCATCCAAACCTTGATAAAAACGTCCTGCACAATTTCTTGCGATAAAAACATAGAACCAGTTAATTTAAAAATATAGGCTCCAAGCGGGTTGCAATAACCGTCGAATAGTTTTTTAAAAGCACGTTCGTCGCCCCCGGCTATTTTAGCCAATAATTCGCTTTCGTTCAAAAGAGGTTTAACAGCCATAATTAATCATACAACTTTAGGTTGTAATGTAAGAATTTTTATTTGATAGCTGCAAATTGAGAGATGATAATCAGGGCGATTAAATTAGAATAACAATGTTGATATTTGGATCAATTTTGAGTTTTTTGCTGTATTCAGCGTCTATCTGATTGAAAGACAATCCGTTCTTAACCTGATTTGAAATTCATTACCGATTTTTTTTATAGGCAGTGCTCTTGATGCGCGATCGCCAGATTCTACAGGTGTTCACACCCGATTTGGAGAAGCAAAATTCGCTTTTAGACTTCTGATTCAGCTACATCGCTTTCCATTGAAAGGAAAAGAAAAATAAAAGGGCTTGGTTTAACTGCCAATCCCTTTTAATCAAAAATAACTTATTAAAAATGCGTCTCATGTTCATTCGGCATACCTTCTGTTGCATTTATCCATTTTTGCAGAATAGAATTAGGTGGCGGTTTATTAGCTCAAGGGACCGCAACACCTCTTCAAGCCGTTGTATTTTTAACGCAATGCTAAACCTCCAATTTCGAAATTATTGCACTCAGCGCATAAGAAGCATGTAGGCATTACGCTTCTTTTCGCGAAGAGCATATTTATTTTTATTCTAGTTTACCGGCATAATTACCACTTTTTTTACCGAAGGTTTTTTGCATAAATTCATATAGATCTGGCTGAGAAGCTTTAATTTTTTCTCTTGTGAAAGGCTCCTGTCCGGTTATTCCATATAAATAAGTTGTGGCAAAACAGGCAAAATACTCACCAATATTCTTCATCATATGCGATTTCGCGTTGTACATATTAAGCTTCGAGGCGTGATCAAAGGCTTTAGTAACCGCGGTGTTACTAGTACCATCGGGTAAAACCTTATGTTGGTAGGCATGCATCAATTCATGTATTAAAATAGGTTTACTCCGCATTTTGATAATTTTGCTGCTAATGTTCATTCTGTTTTTCAACGGACTGTAAGAACCGGGTGAAAGACGTTTGGATTGTGTTTCTGAAACAAGGTCTATCGGAACTTTTTGTAGTGCATTTAATATTTGATCTGAAAGGCGTAACGCGTTTAACAGATCTATCTGAAATTTAACTGCCTCGAAGAATTCAGTAAATATTGGTTCTTGTTTAAGACCCTGTTGAAAGTTAATATTAAAATTACGGTATTGAAGTGAGTCAGTTTGCTGGCCGTAACTTTTGCCAAACGACAATAGGAAACAACCTATAATTAGTATGGCAGACACTCGTGTTTTGTTTTTGAATTGCATGTGTTAATGATTAGATTTTATAATATAAAAAGATCAGGGTATTATTCTCAGTTTTTTTCCTTGTTGCACTATTTCTAGTTTGGTGGGCCTAAAAGCGCTGCAAGTTTTTCATGTAATTGTTCTTGCCGAAGATTCTTTGCAATAATCTTCCCTGATGGATCAATCAGAAAATTGGCGGGAATACCACTTACGGCATACATTTTAGCAACTTCATTATCCCAAAACTTCAAGTCAGACACCTGGGTCCAGGTTAGGCCATCGTTCTTAATAGCGGCTAGCCAGGCTTCTTTTTTTCCTGGCCGATCCAGTGAAACGCCCAGAACAGTGAAGTTTTTATCTTTATAAGCATTGTATGCCTTTACAACGTTTGGATTCTCTGCACGGCAAGGGCCGCACCACGAAGCCCAGAAATCAAGCAATACATATTTCCCGCGAAAATCAGACAGTTTAACGGGGTTACCGTTCACATCATTTTGGGTAAAATCTCTAGCAATCGCACCGATTGCCGTTTTTTTGCCGTTCATTATCAAAGTCGAAATTTTTTTGCCTGGAGCTGAGCCTTTAACCTCGGGCGAAAATTTGTTAAACTCAGCCTCTGCTGCGTCCAGATTGGTTTTAAGGTCTGCGACATCCTTGAAAGCGATCAAACCAACAAACGAATCCAGGTGTTCGTTATAGAATTTTTTAAGTCTATTGGTCTTTTCCGTTTTAATTGCATTCAGCTCAGCAATTAATTGCGCCCCGGTACCTTTATTTTTACGCTCCTCTGCAGTTTTTCCCGCATATTCTTTCATTAAGTTCCTTCTTCTCTCTTCAAGCGGATTTACAATGGCAGCGTATTGAGCATAATCGTCATTCAATTTTGAGCCACCCTTTAGTATGGCATCTTTCACCGAATCAGTGGCGGATATAATCTCCAGTTCCCTGGGTTCCAGAAAAAAACTTAGCTTATCTCCTTTATCATCTTTAGCAGGATTTGCTTCATGCACTATCCTGATGCTGGCGAACTCTGCTTTTGCTACAGAACCGGTAAATGTGAATTTACCTTGCTCAATGTTAGCGGTATCTCTACGTGCATTAGATGGATCGCCATACGCCAGGTAAGCTTTAGCTGGTGAGCTAAGGTTGCCAATTTTACCCTTTAGCGTAAAATTCTGCTGTGCCATAGCAGTAAAAGGCAGCACGCACGTTGCAATTAATAATATTGTTTTCATGTTTTTCAAAAATTGATTTGGTGTTCTGTAATCATTTTATTTTGCTATCTCGCTTTTGGATTATTTCGGCAGCGTTATACCGCTGATCCATATTGTTTCGACTACATTTTGGAATTTCACACTCGATAGGCAGGTGAAACGAAGGAACTTGGCGGTTGTAGAACCAAGATTTATCGTTTGCATATTGTTTGCAATTTTGCCTGCAAACACCCCTTTATTTACCCAATTGGTTCCGTTCATGCTGGTTTCTATTTTTATAGATGTTGGATAGCCCCCCAATGTAGGATAAGCCATTTTTGGAGGGATATAGTAAGTCAGGGCTTTAAAGCTTTCTACCTTGTTAAAATTAATAGTAACCCACTGCGGCATTTGTTGGACATTACTGGTAGCCCAAAAGGTGGTCAGGTTATCATCATCAAAGGTTTTAAAGGCCTGGTGACCTGGAGGGCCCAGGTTTGTGGCCTGCGAAGAGAAATCTTTAATTGTCCATTCTTCCCTATTCACAATTAAAGTGCTGGCTGAAGTTTTTACTACAACATATACTACCCGATCTGTAGCAGCAGCATCAATATCGCCATCTACCGCTTTAACCACCAGGGGCAACACGTAGGTGCTAGATTGTTCGAGTTTGGTTTGAGCACCAATATTAAACTCGGCCGGTTGAGAAACCGTAGCGCCCGCAGGCATGAGCGTTATTGGCTTATGAAAAAGATAGGAGCTGCTTGGCAATAGAGGCGTGTCGCCATATTTGAGCGAATAATCAGCTATTTTGGTAGTGTCTACACCAAATGTTATCCAATGGTCATCCACTGATTTTTCACCGAGCAGTATTGCCGTCAGATTGATCACTACTGGTATATCTTTATCAACAGACACATTTACCTCAATCGTGTCTTTTCCAGCAACCTGTTGAATCGCCACACTGCCATCTGGTAAGGCTTCCTTCATTTTTTCTTTACCGCATGCTGCGAACAGCAGCACCAATGAAAAAGCAATTAAGATGTTGAAATTTTTCATGTTATTTTTTAATTAAGGGTTCTGCTGCATATTGGGGTTGAAGTTGATTACCTGCAAAGGAACCTGCAAAGTATAGCGCACACTGTTGGGCTCGAGCGTAGCAACGGCAACCTCCTTTGCATCATACCGGGTTACTGTTTGCATCCTGTTTTCCTGACTTAAACGTCTCATATCAAACCAGCGCAATTCATTTAGCGGGAGTTCATGGCGCCTTTCTTTCAGTATTTCCTGCAAGGTGGCTTCCTGATCGGTAGATTGAAAAGGTACATACGTAGCTTTGGCAAACCGGTTTTTACGAACGTCATCCAGGTGCTTAAGGGCTACTGTTAAATTGTTGGCGCGTGCCGCACATTCAGCCGCAATAAGCTTCATTTCCTGGTAATAAGGGCCGCTATTGGTGGTACCCAATGTAGGATGTACTCGTGCAGGTAAATAACTGGTTGCGCCCCTTGTTGTGAATTTGTAGTTATCCGCACTAATATAAAATCTTTTAACACGGAGGTCATTTTGTGCAAATGAACGCATAAAATCCAATGTCATAGGAACTCCGTTGGCAGCAATTGACCGGGCATAGATGATATCGGGATGAATACTGATGAAACTTGTTTTCGGAAAACCATCATTATAATCCATCATCACGGCACGCGTTGATGCTAAAGCAAGTTCTGCATTTTTTTGCGCCTCCGGATAATTGCCGGTATACAAATAGGCCCTCGCCAGCACGCTATATCCGGCCGCGGTAGATCCTCTGAAGCGGTTGGCGCTGTTGTCTTTTGGCAAGTCGGGTATAGCCATTGTGATGTCGTCAATAATATGCTTATAGATTTCGGCGACGGTGCTTCTTGGTGGAACGATTTGCGTAACATCGCCCGAAGTTAAGAAAGGTACTGCCAAATCCTGATTTGCAGTAGCTGCGTTATAAGGCTTTCCGTACTCATTTACCAGATATAAGTACTCAAATGCCCTGCCTAGCAATGCTTCTGCTTTAAGGCTCCGTTTTTGAGAAGGTGTACCGCCAGTAGCCCGATCTATCCCTGTTAAAACCGTATTAAACAAATTGATCTTCGCATAATGGCTACCCCAAAACGCGGGGGCTGCTTCTTCATCAAAGTTAAACTGAGGCGCCCAGGTGTAAATCAGTTGATTTTCGGCCATAGGAGGATTTCTGACCTCAACGATGTCTATATTATCACCCAGATAATTACACTTTGGATTGCCCATATAAAGTTCATCATTATTTAACCATTGGTCGTAATGGGCGGTGGTAGTAAGCACCAGCTTGCCTTTGACGGGGATATCCAGATAACGATCACAACCTGACAAAATCAGGCAGAAAACGATAAGCTGAATACCTTTAAATAGATATATCTTCATTTTTATATGATTTAAAAATTAGTAAATAGTCCTAATGTGTAAGTAGGCGTCAGAAAAGGCTTTTGGTAACTTCTGGTCGCCATACTAAAGTTTTCCTTATTTAACCCAATAGTCATGATATTAGAAACCTGACCCTTAAGTTCGAAATGCGATAAACCAATCTTTTTGATAAAATTGCTTTTGTCCATGCTATAGGATATGGTCAAATCGGCCAATGTCAGGTAATCTCCGTTCACCACATATTTATCTGAAAAATTATACGCAATTAAGGCGTTTGAACTTCCATAACCTGCTATTCCCATCACATCCGTTGTCAATTCGTCTCCGGGTTCCTTCCAATAAGCACCTGCACCTTCAAGCGGTCGGGCTATCCCAATGTGTGGGCGAGGCACTCTTACCTTAAAGCCTCCGTAATAATTGATCATAGCAAAAACGTAGAAGCTTCCGAAGTCTACCCGATTACTTAATCCGGCATTGATAGTGGGTATAGACGAGCCGGAATAATGGCTTAAGCCGCTGGTACTGCTGTTCATCATTTGGGTAACACTATTACCGGCAGCAGCTCTGATGGTGCGAAATTTTGTTCCCTCATTGTTTATTACATAGGGGAAGCCCTCATTATCGAGACCGGCATAATTGAAAGAAAACATCGCACCAACAGGATAATCTTTCACATAGCCTAAGGAACTGAGCGTTTGCGGGCCAGAATTGCCTTGCTGAAAAACTTCCAATACTTTACTGGTATTTCGTGCTATCACGATTCCTGTATTCCAGTTAAATTTGTCTTTTGTAATCCAATCGGCACGTAAACTAAATTCAATACCCTTATTTACGATAGTTGCCTGGTTAATCAATGCCGGACTCACCCCTATGGTGGGGTCAATTTGCGCACTCCCCATTAAATCTGTACTTTTTTTCAGGTAATAGTCTATTGTTCCAGTTACCTTTTTGAATACACCATAATCCAGGCCCAGATTGAAATTTCTGGTTTGCTCCCATCGCAGGCTACTATTTGCATACGATAATAGCTCCAACGACTGAACTCTGGGAACAGTGTTTCTGTTCAACCAGGTACGGGCAATTACATCCGGAAGCGATAATTTGGCCACATTACCGTTAAAACCATAAGCCATACGCAGTTTCAGCTGCTTAACCCAACTCAAGTCTTTCATAAAGCTTTCTCTATGGATATTCCAGCCGGTACCTACAGACCAAAGCGGTTTATATCTGTATTTAGGATTGGTACCAAAAAAATTCGACTGGTCTATACGCATACTGCCTGTTAGGGAATATCTGCCTTTATAGGCGTATACGATATTAGAATAAGCAGATAAAAAACGGTCTTCTACATATTGCTGCCTGAAATTTGATTCATACAATCCGTTTCTGAGCCCTATGAGGAGGTTACCTCTTACTGTTGATGAATTAATGCCTTCATAATTTATAGGCTGATGCAGTAAGGTTTCATCGTTATACCCAAAATACGCTGCTTTACTCCCTTCTGTGATGAGATTCCTTATTTCAGAACCTAGAATAGCGTTAATAGAGTGGTCTTTCGCTATTACTTTATTATAATTCAGCTGCATACGAGCCGTATAACTCTTTTTACTATCTTGTTCTTCGCTTAAGAATCCTCCCTTTGGTATATTGTAGGTGAGCGTTCCGTCCGAATTTCGCACAACTAAGTCGTTCACAAGCTGGATCGCTTCGGAAGACAAAGCAGAAGCATGGTGTTTCTGTTTGGAACGAGATGACTCATATATTCCACCAAACGAAAGGTTAAAGCCAGCACCAAATCCGTATTTGAAATTAGCGGTGATGCGATTATTTACTGTATGCGTTCGGTCACTGATTTCATTCATATCTATCAGTGGATAATATCTGTAATCGTCTAAACCGTACGACATTAATACATCGTTTAAGGGGGTAGCGATGCTTTTTCCGATCAGAAAAGAGGGCTTGCCGTTCACATCCTCAAACCTTTCGTAAGGACTAAAAGTTCCGATACCGGGAACAGGTGCGCCATTATTGCGCTGCTCCTGGTAATCGGTTGTTAGTTCCAGTGAAAGCTTCTTGCCTAGTTTTAGGCTGGAGCGCCCTGAAAGTAAAAACCTATTGTTATCGTTTCCTCTTTGCGTGTTGCGGTTGCTGCTATAATTAGATGTGATGTAATAAAGCGCATTGTCTGATCCACCTGAAACGTTAAAATTGTAAGTACTGTTCATCGAATTACGGAGAAACAGCCTGCTGTAATCCTCAATATTGTTGTAATTGCTATACTCAGCAAAAACTGAGGCTGCCTGTTCCGGCGTTATCAGTCCGGCCGCTTGCTGGGCCAATATATAAAACACAGCGTTGCGCGAAGTTTCGCCTCCCCCGCCAAGTTGATTTTTAGCTAACAGTGCCCATGATGACTCGTTGACAGTTTGTTGTGTTGTAGCAATCTGGTAGGTTGTTACTAAAGCAGATCCATCCTTTGCCCATCTGTAGCGGCTGTAATTTTCCTTCGGAGTCATTCCAAATGTCGATCTGAAGGTAAATTTTGGGAGGCCACGCCTGGCCTTTTTACGGGTAATTACAATTACACCGTTTGATGCCCGAACGCCGTATACGGTAGCAGCAGCGGCATCTTTTAAAATTGTTACGGATTCGATTTCGTTGGGATCGATCATTTCCAGGGTAAGCTCGGTAGGATAACCATCAATAACAATTAAAGGGCTTTGATTAGCAGACATTGTTGAGATACCGCGAATGTTAAATAATGGTTTGGAGTCTGATCCTCTGGTTCCAGGAGTATTACTGGTAAACGTTACATCATTATTGATCATAAGGCCCGGTAACCTATTGGTTAATCCATCTAAAAAATTGGTGCTGATCCTGGATTCATATTCTACTGTGTTTAGCTGTGAAGTAGCACCTGTGCTTTGTTCTGGCCGGATGCGCTGATAACCTGTGTTAACAGTTACACTGGTTTCTGCCAGTTCTTCTACAGCAACTTCCATACGGATTACACCAACATCATCTGATGATTTAATCTCTTTAGTTTTAAACCCTACATATCTGATAATTAGTACCGAACCTTCTTTAACGTTCCGCAACGTAAATGAACCATCTTTTGCAGTTCTTACTGCCTGCCTTTGGCCTTTAACAATTACAATAGCTCCTGAAAGTGGCATCCCTTTATCATCTACAACCTTGCCCTTTACTACCAGGTCGGAGATCACATTTAGCGGCTCAGATTTTTCGTTGTCGATCAGGCTTTCCTTTTTCCTGCTCACCACAACATACTTGTCTCCAATAAAGTAATCCAAGGGCTGATCCTTAAAAATGGCTGTTAAAACCTCGTTTAAGGGCATATTTTTTGCCTGAATAAAGATAGGTTTAGCATTTTCGATGATTTCGCTACTAACCATGAAATCAATCCCGGCCTGCGACTTAATTTTCTCAAAAATACCGGAAAGGCTAGTGCCTTTTTCAGATAAAGTAACTCTTTGGGCCAGGCTGTTTGCGCTGACCTGCAAAAGAGATAATAGCATTATTACGGTGGTTAATCGCATAAAAAGCAATAATTTCTTATAAAATCTATACATTTGGTTTAGCTTGGTTTGTTTTGCAGAAAGCTGTGTTTCGAAGCCTGTCTTCCTGCGGTTCTATTGATAAATAAAATTAACTTAGCCAGGCCCAGCCAGTTCTGACTCGATCGGGGCTGGCTAAATTTTTTAAGAGCGTTATTTGAGCACTATTATTCTCCTTCCTTCTATCTTAAAGTGAACTTCATTGGTTTGTTCCATCATTTTCAACAACTGGCTGATATTCCGGTTCCGCGATACAGATGCATTTAACCGTACACCGGGCAGCTCATCTTTATAAACTACTTCTACGTTATACCACCTGGCTACCTGCTTCATGATATCCCTAATGTTTTGGTTCTCAAACCGGAAATTGCCTGTTTTCCATGCAACGGCCGCTTCAGCATTTACTTGCTTTTTCGTTATATCAGAGCTGCTTAAAATCGATTGCTGGTTAGGTTTAAGAATCACATTATGCGCCTTCGCTTCGCCCGATCGAAAGGAGACACGAACTGACCCTTCTAACAAGGTTGTTTTTACACTCACTTCATCAACATAGCTGTTTACATTGAAATGTGTTCCCAGCACCCTTACCTCCTGGCCTTTACTGCTGACAATAAAGGGACGCTTTTTGTCTTTCGCGACTTCGAAATACCCTTCACCTTCCAGTTTTACCCGGCGAACAGCTTGCTGGTTTAATCTTGGCGAATAGGTTAACCTTGAATCGGAATTAAGCCATACTTTGGTGCCATCGGATAACGTAACCTGATATGTACCGCCGCGGGGGGTGATGATAGTTTGCTCATCGCTTTTTCGGTTGGCAGTTTGCCCGCTCTCCGCCGGAGGCAGATCAGCAATTAAACTACCATCATTATACACTAATTTATCGTCTTTAATTATCAATCCGCCATTACCATCACTAAGGCTAATCGTCTTGCCTTGCGTGTTTAATATCAGTGTTGCTGCATTTTTTCCCGGGGCAATGTCATTTTTATACGCTACGTCATTCTGAACTTCTTTCAATTCAGTCTTTCCATCATTTTTTAAGAAATAGGCTGCTAAAAAAATTGCGATCACCGAGGCGGCTACTCCTGCAATACGAGGCCATAATTTATATTTCCTCACAGCGCCATGCTGCATAATCTCAAACCACATTGCCTCCTTATCTGCTTCAAAAAATGGCTTTTCAACCGGTTCAAAGTTGTTCCAATAATTTTCCATTTCCTGTTCTACAAGATCTTTATTGGCAATGTCTTCAACCAAGGCCATAAATTCTTCCTGCTCTTCTGGCGTTGCCAAATTTTGAAAACATTTGTTAAATAGATATTTTAGTCTTTTTTCCTTCATTTTTAGAATCGAATGACGTTCATTATCACGGTTTATAGTAAAGACACAAAAGACCCGAAAAAGGGGTAGTGCGAACTAAAAAATCATGACTGGTTTAGCTATGAACTAAAAGATCAGCCTTTGTTTTTTGCGGGTAGTCGAGACATTTGCTACCAGAAAAAGTAAAAAACCATGAGCTATGGATATTCGAAATCTAAAACATCAAACCTTGGTTTGTTGGACAAACTATTTGTCTAGGCATATCGAATCTCGCCCTGAGTATTTGAACTAAGGGGTAAATTTTGAGACGTCGTTATTTCTGGAATAAAAGAAGCCAGGATCTTGGATCCAGTAAGCTACTTCCAGAAAATATGCGATCTGGACAAAAGAAGGGATGTGAAAAGGGATTGTAAAATAAGGTAAACAAAGCACACTAAAGGCCTTTTTACCTTTAATATTGCTGACTGTTAGAGACAGCCTGAATTAAACCGGATAGATACCGTTGCTTCATGACCAAACGGATGCTGAAATTATTTAATTTACTAACTCTGTGAGGAAATAAAAAAACTGGAGAAAACGCATTTTATAAGCTACAAATGATGTTCGTTCTAAAGAGATTAAGTGCCTTTACTCAGCGATTTATAAGCCTTTTTTCATAGGAGGTTTTAACAAAAGCAAAAATTAGCTAAAGAGCAACATAATTGCGTTAAGCTGATATCTTGGCTCCTTTTTTTGTACTGAAAAGCATAAAAATTACACCAACTAAAAGCACAATCCACCCCCATTGAAAATGCACCACTTTGCCAATTAGTTTATTCGCAAAGCCGTATTTTGTGTAATTATGTGCGGTAAAATAAACCGCTATTACTGCCAATACATACCAAATTGCCATTACAAAACTCATAAATTTAAAGGCGCCAACTTTTCTGATAAACAGGCAAAGCACCGAAATTGCAATAATGGCGTAGGTAATCAAAAATAAGCGTGCATCAGATTGATACAGGTTCCAGTTGCCTTTTATTGGCACCTTTAACATCGGACAAAAACCCGCAATTACGCATAAAATAATGCCCAACCACGCTCTGAATTTATTTAATACTAACATTGTGAATATAATTACATGATTAAGAAAAGTGTTTACACCGGTACGGTTTATAATGACAGCTTGAGATTTGAACCAATTGTCATCCTGAGCGGAGTCGAAAGACAATGAACCAATGAACCTATTGTCATCTGAGCGGAGTCGAAGGACAATAACCAATGAACCAATTGTCATCCTGAGCGGAGTCCAAGGACAATGACCAAATGACCAATGAACCAATTGTCATCCTGAGCGGAGTCGAAGGACAATAACCAATGAACCTATTGTCATCCTGAGCGGAGTCGAAGGTCAATGACCAAATGACCAATGAACCAATTGTCATCCTGAGCGGAGTCGAAGGACAATGAACCAATGAACTACTTACTGCCCTTCAATAATACCCATTTTATCGGCAAAGTGTGCACAATAATCGCGTAAATCTTCAACAATTAGGGTTTCATTTGTCGCTTTCAAAAAGCTGTCTCCCATAGTTTGCAAAGTTTCGTAGAAGAAACGTTTCATTTCGTCAACAGGCATGTCCTTAGTCCAAAGGTCGATTTTTAAGGTGTTTTTATAGTTATGGTCCCAAACGGATAAGAACATTGCTTTTGCCGGCACTTTATCTGCATTGCCAGAGTCCGTACTCTCCCAAAGGATGTTATCTGGATTGTTCCCTTCGTCTAACTCAACTGTTAACTTTATTTCTGCTGTCTTCATTTTATAACTTGATTACACCGATTGAATGATTACACCGATTAATTGGATTTCACTTCCAACAGGTTAATTTTTCGTTTGCAAAGATGATTAATTTTTAAATTTGATTATACTGAGTAAAAAGGATTACGAAGATTTTTGTTAAAGATTACAAATATTTTACGCTAGCTTTTGAATAATCACCATCAATACTAAGGTGAAAACAATGAATATTGATTCAACGATCCAAATTCTTTTCAAATTTTTTAACGTAAACCTAAAAATCAAATCGGTGATAAAAGTAACGAGAACTAACAACCCTAATATCAGTTTGTAGAAGCCGCTCATATCAAAGTGCCGACCTACAGGCTTTGAATGGAAAAAACTCACCACGAATAAGGCAAAAGCAATTGCCGAGATTATATTTAGGGGTGTAATTCTAAGTTTCATTACTTTTTCTTGTCGAAACGTTTCCCTTTTTTAAAACTCTTGATTTCCTTTCCTGCTTTGGCTTTTGCTTTATCGCGTGCTCTTTGCTCAATTACCTTGGCATTTTTTTTCTCGTGGAAAGCACCCTTAAAATCGGGATCTTCCTTGCGCTTTTGCAAATCGATTTCTTTAGCAATTTGCTGGCGTTCTTCGTATGGGGTTTCATCAATGTAAACGCCCTCCGGAATTTCGGCAACGGGAATATACTGACGGATTAATTTCTCAATTTTACGAATGTAATATTTCTCTGCTTCGGTAGCGAAAGTAATGGCATCGCCTTTGGCAAACGCCCGGCCTGTACGCCCGATGCGGTGCACATAATCTTCGATAATAATCGGCACATCGAAGTTAATTACATGGCTTACATCGCTCACATCAATTCCCCGGCTCGCTACATCGGTGGCTACTAAAACACGAATATTACCTTCCTTAAAGTTGTTTATAGAGTTAATTCGCGTGTTTTGCCCTTTATTGGCGTGGATCACACGAACGTTTTCGCTCCCATATCTGCGTTCGATAAAGCTAAAAATGTTATCGGCAACTGCTTTCGTTTTACAAAAAATAATCAGTCGGGTAAAAGCCTCATCATCTTTCAACAAATGCTGTAAAAGATTAATCTTGGTTTTAAAGTTCGGCACATAATACAAACGCTGGGTTACGTTGGCCGCTGGCGTGGCTTGTTGAGACGCTTCGATAACCACCGGGTTTTTCAAAAAATCGCCCGCAATTTTTTGTACCAGATCACTCATTGTTGCCGAGAAAAGCAGGTTCTGGCGCTTGCGGGGCACAATCTCTAAAATGCGGTGAATAGATCCGATAAAACCCATATCCATCATCTTATCTGCCTCATCTAACACCAAAAACTTAAGGCTCTGGGTATTAATATCGCCGGCGAGGTATAGATCAAGAAATCTTCCCGGCGTGGCAATTAAGATGTCTACCCCATTGGCAATCTGCTCCTTTTGTGTTTTGGGCCCGATACCACCAAAAATTACGAGTGAGCGCAGATCGGTATGAGTGGAGAACAGTTTTACCTGCTCGGCAATTTGCATGGCCAATTCGCGGGTTGGCGATAAAATCAACGCCCGTGGATTTTCGCCCTGCGCATATTTCAACTGCATTAAAATCGGCAACACAAAGGCCGCCGTCTTACCTGTTCCGGTTTCGGCGATACCGAAAATATCCTGTCCCGAAAGCACCGGTGCAATGGCTTTTTCCTGTATCGGCGTGGCCTCGGTATAACCTGCATCGGCAATTGCATTCAAAATTTGCCTGTTTAACTTAAATTCTTCAAACGATTTTGCCATAGCGCACAAAGATAGCTTTTTTAAGCTGAAAGGCTAAAGCTGAAAGGCTAAAGCTTAAAGCTTAAAGCTCAAAGCTTAAAGGCTAAAGCTCAAAGCTCAAAGCTCAAAGCTGAAAGGCTAAAGCTTAAAGACTAAAGACTAAAGTTGAAAGCTCAAAGGCTAAAGCTTAAAGACTAAAGGCTAAAGTTGAAAGACTAAAGCTCAAAGGCTAAAGCTGAAAGCTGAAAGCTGAAAGGCTAAAGCTTAAAGCATCGAGTTGCCGACTACATTTGGTTCGCTCGGTTTAAAACCGTACCAACTAAGTCAGTTTATCTTTCATCTACTCAAAAAACAATTAGCTAGTTTTTACAATTATACAATTAACTCAAATTAGCTTAGTTTACTAGCTCGCTACAATTCTCAAATCCCATATCTAACTTCTCAAATCTATTTTTACCTTTGAAACCATGAATTCTTACGTGATAAAAGCCGCCACAATTGTAAACGAGGGACAGAAGTTTGTAGCCGATGTATTTGTTAAGGATGGATTGATAGAAAAGATCGGTCAGAACCTGTCGGTAGCCGGGGCCCAGGAAATTAATGCCGAGGGGCAATATCTTCTGCCGGGGATGATTGATGATCAGGTACATTTTCGCGAGCCGGGTTTAACACACAAAGCCGATATTTTTACCGAAAGCATGGCGGCTGTTGCGGGTGGAATTACCTCTTTTATGGAAATGCCAAACACAGTTCCGAACACTTTAACGCAAGAATTACTTAACGATAAATACAATATCGCTGCCGAAACCTCATTGGCTAATTACTCGTTTTACATGGGCGCCAGTAACGATAACATTGAAGAAGTTTTAAAAACAGACCCAAAAAACGTTTGTGGCATTAAGGTTTTTATGGGTTCATCAACAGGCAACATGTTGGTTGATAATGAAAAAACCCTCGAAAATATATTTAGCAAAGCACCAATGCTGGTGGCTACGCATTGTGAAGACGAAGCGACCATACGCCAAAACTTAGCTGAATTTAAGGCAAAATATGGCGAAGACTTAACTATCGACATGCACCCGCTTATTCGGAGCGCCGAGGCTTGCTACAAATCATCGTCGTTAGCTGTTGAACTTGCCAAAAGTTACCAAACGCGGTTACATATTTTGCATATTTCTACGGCAAAAGAAATCGCCCTTTTTGATAACAGCATCCCGTTAAAGGATAAGAAAATAACCGCCGAAGCTTGCGTTCATCATCTTTGGTTTAACGATAAAGATTACGCTGCAAAAGGTAATTTCATTAAATGGAACCCTGCTGTAAAAACCGAAAACGATCAAAAAGGTATTCTTGAAGGTGTTTTAAACGATAATATTGATGTAATTGCCACCGACCATGCGCCGCATACGTTGGACGAAAAGCAACAACCTTACGCTCAAGCTCCGTCTGGCGGTCCTTTGGTGCAACATGCTTTGCCTGCGTTGCTCGAAATGCATTTGCAAGGTAAAATCTCATTAGAAAAAATCGCCGAAAAGACGGCGCATAACCTCGCCATTTGCTTCGATATCGAAAAGCGTGGATTTATCCGCGAAGGCTATTGGGCTGACTTGGTGTTAGTTGATCTTAAAGACGAGTGGAAAGTTACCAAGCTAAATAATTTTTACAAATGCGGTTGGAGCCCTTTCGATGGTGATACCTTTCAGGCCAGCATTACGCATACCTTTGTGTCTGGAAATTTGGCTTATGTTAAAGGCAAATTCACGACGGATCAAATCGGCAAGCGGTTGAGTTTTTTGAGGTAGGTTAGTGCGTCACTAATCCTGAATCACTTTTCAATAATGTAAGCTTTGTGTCGTTCAAAGTGCATTAATTGCATTTTAAATGATGGCAAAAATTCCAGCAGCTCGTCAATTTTGCTTGTAAAAGTATTGAATACAACGATTGTTAGCGGGTATTTTTCGAGATTTTGCTGAAATGCTAAGTTTTTGTCAATAGTTAAGAGGATGTCAAACCCATTTTCAGAACAGTAAGTCATCAGCTTTCCATTTTTAACTCGCTTAATTCTAGTTCCCAAATAGTAAAAACACTGAATCCCATCAGATGTTGCTTCAGTCTCTTGGTTACACATTCATCAAGCAATATTTTCATTTAATATGTTGCTTGATGTTTCAATTAATTTCTGTGACATTTCGAGCAGTTTCACCACTTGCTCCTTTGTAACCCCTTCAAAATCCTTAAGAAAAGTATCGATTGATTCTCCAGTCTCTAAATAATCGAATAAATTTTTGATTGGTACTCTGGTTCCATTAAATACAGGTGTTCCGCCCAAAATTTCCTTGTCTATATTTATTACCTGCGTTTCCATCGCTTTTGATTAGTGTTTATAACAAATTTACATTTTTTATATGATTTTTCAAGCGGCTGATTTTCTTAGCTTTCGGCATATTTTTTCTGAAAAGCAAAAAGGGAGAGTTTACTAATGGCTAAATTGAGAAACGGTTGAATTTTTTGAGCTAGCTTGGCTTTTCAACATCTATATGCCCAAGTATTCTGCAATATATTGCAGAATAGTTTTATTATATTTGCTTATTAATCAGAATTGAACATGGAAACTTTAATCGCACATCCTCAAAACGAAGAACAAGCTACAGCTTTAAAAACGGTTATGAAAGTTTTGAAAATCGATTTCGAGACTGAGGAAAGCCCGTATAATCCGGAGTTTGTCAAGAAAGTTGTCGATGGAGTGAACGCTAGAAAATCCGGCAAACCTGGTCAAAAAATCGACGTTGAAAATATGTGGAAGTAACCTATTATCTATTCTTATTTATTGCATCCCAATTTAATATAATATATTGGTATGCAAGTAGAATTACATGGGCAAGCAATTACAGACTATAATTTTTGGCAAAAATCGGGTAACAAGGCGATTCAAAAAAAAATTCAACAATTGATTATAGGCATTCAAAGAGATCCATATCTCGGCATTGGTAAACCTGAATTATTAAAATACAATTTATCGGGCCAATGGTCAAGGCGAATAAACGAAGAGCATCGAATCGTTTATGATGTAATAAACAATGTTTTGCACATTTATTCCTTAAGAGGCCATTACAAATAATCAATGATAATTCGTCCGTTTTATAGTAAGTTGATTGCTTTTTTCAGCTTAGCCCTTTTCGTTTACCTCTACGGCCTTTTCCCTACCCTCGTTCAGAAATATTACTCAACTGGAATTTATCCTTATATTTCTTCATCATTAAGGTTTATATCGGCAATTTTTCCCTTTGCCGTTGGCGATATTGTATATGCCTCATTAATTGCGTTTGTGGTTTACAAAATCATCAGGTTTTACAAAAACCGAAAATCGCTGAACAAAAAAGATCGAGTTACAGTTCCGCTGCAAGTTTTAAACTTTTTTTTTCTTCTTTATATCATTTTCAAAATGGTGTGGGGACTGAATTACAGCCGCCCAAGCGTTAGCGAAGAACTGGGAATTGGAAACGAAAAATATACCGTTAAAGAGCTTGTTTCACTTGGCGATTTTTTTGTTGAGAAAGCAAACGCATTAAAGCAGCAGCAAACTGGCGTACCAGTTTATTCAATCCCTGATCTGGAAGCAAATTCTGTCAGGGCCTACCATTTAATGGAGCAAAAAAATCCGTTATTTCGCTATGAAAATCCATGTTTAAAATCGGTTTTAAGCCCGTGGTTAACCAGCAAGGCAGGTATCGAGGGCTATTACACACCCTTAACCGGCGAGGCAAATATGAACACAAACCTTCCCGATTTTGTAAAACCTTACGTTTCTTGCCACGAAATAGCGCACCAATTGGGAATTTCTTACGAAGATGAAGCCAATCTCTTAGGTTATTTAACCGCAAGCAACAGCCCTGACATCAATTACCAGTATTCTGCTTATTACGAAATGTTACGGTATATCTTGTTCGAAATCAGAATTAAAGCTCCTGACGATTACAAACGCATCTACGAAAAACTTTCACCTGGCATTTTAGCAGATCTTAAGACGGAAAAGGAATTTTGGCGAAAGTATAACGGACAAATGTTCGGCTACATGGACGCTGCCTTTGATAGTTTTTTAAAGCTCAATAACCAGCCTAAAGGAATAGAAAGCTATCAGGATATTGTAATCTGGCTGTGGAATATCCATAAGTCCGAAGTCGGAAACCAGAAAGTCGGAAGTTAGGGCGGTTAAAAAGTAAGGCTAATTATCTTCGGACCTCGGTCTTCCGACTATCCATGTATTGCCTCTTTTGTTCCGAAGCTTTGAATCAGTTCTCCTTCAAATTCGAGCCATTCTTTCCAGCGTTTATCAACGTCTACATCCGTGCTGTATTTACGGGCAAAGTTTAAAAAAGTGGTATAATGACCAGCTTCCGAAACCATCAATTCATGATAAAACTTGGCCAGTTCCTCATCTGTTATGTTTTGAGAAAGCACACGGAAACGTTCGCAACTTCTCGCCTCAATCATAGCAGCAAACAGCAAACGATCGATAAAAGCTTGATTTCTGCTTCCGTCTTTCTTGCTAAACTTAACCAAACGCCCCACGTAATCGTCTTTGCGTTCGCGGGTTAACGTGTAGCCGCGTCGTTTGATAATTTCAATTACCATTTGGAAATGTTGCATTTCCTCAATCGCAATGGCAGTAAGCTCATCAACCAAATCTTGATGCTCGGAGTTTTGAGTAATCAATGTGATGGCGTTCGATGCTGCTTTTTGTTCGCACCAGGCATGATCTGATAAAATTTCTTCCAAATTCGATTCTGCAATATTTGCCCAACGTGGGTCTGTCAATAATTTTAATCCTAACATGCGGTGTTTGTAATTGAGCTGCAAAATTACGAATATTTGAGACAGATTAACATTGCGACGCTGTTTTTATAGCCCGATTTCTAAGTCGGTAGTGAATCATTGAAAAACTTTAAATCTGCAGAACTTGAAAAAAACCGCTTATTTTGCAAAAATTTTAAACCATGTGCGCAAAAAAGATATTGATTATTGGATTAGTTTGGCCTGAGCCCACCTCCTCGGCAGCCGGAACACGAATAATTCAGTTGGTCGATCTATTTTTGAGCCAAGGTTACCAGGTTACGTTTGCCTCGGCCGCTTCCAAAAGCGATTTCAGTTATAACTTTGCTCCAACCGAGGTAACCGAACAAGAAATAAAGCTGAACGACGACAATTTTAACACTTTGGTAAAAAACCTAAACCCCGAAATTGTGCTGTTCGATCGCTTCATGGT